>NZ_OZ409843.1:0-5181831 GCF_979258205.1 Pseudomonas sp. AC355
CGCAGGTTCTGCTCCATCAGGCCGCCAAGAATGAAGCCGAGCAGAATCGCCGAGAGCGGAAAATCCATCTTGCGCAGGATGTAGCCGGCGACGCCGATTCCGATCATCAGGTACAGATCGAACGCTGTGGCGTGCACGGCGTAAACGCCGATCGAGGTGATGATGGCGATGGCCGGCACCAATGCCCAGTACGGCACGGCGAGGATCTTGGTGAAGATCTTGATCATCGGCACGTTCATCACGATCAGCATGATGTTGGCGACGAACAGCGAGGCGATCAGGCCCCAGACGATGTCTGGTTGGTCGCGGAACAGCAGCGGGCCAGGGGTGATGTTGTACAGCGTCAGGGCGCCGAGCATCACCGCGGTGGTGCCGGAGCCGGGCACGCCGAGGGTCAGCATTGGCACCATGGAACCGCACGCCGAAGCGCTGTTGGCGGTTTCCGGAGCTGCCAGGCCACGCAGGTCACCGTCGCCGAACTTGTTATCTTTGGTGGCCAGGCGCTTCTCGCTCATGTACGCCACGGCACTGGCCAGGGTCGCACCGGCGCCCGGCAGAATGCCGAGGAAGAATCCCACCGCCCCGCTGCGCAGGTTGGTGGCCAGTACCGACAGGCCTTCCTTCATGTTGAACAGCATACGGCCCTTGGCTTCGATAGCCTTCTGGCCATGGTGAGTACGCTCGAGCAAGACGAGAATTTCACTGACCGAGAACAGACCCAAGACCAGCACCACGAATTGAATACCGTCGGCCAGGCCGAGGCTGCCGAAGGTGAAGCGATACACGCCGCTGTTGGAGTCGATACCGACACAGGACAGCAGCAAGCCGATGCAGGCGGCGATCGCGGTCTTCATCGGTTTGTTGCCGGCCATGCCAGCCAGGCAGACGATGGCGAATACCATCAGCACGAAATATTCCGCAGGGCCGAATGCCACTGCCCATTTGGCCAGTAGTGGGGCAAATATGACTACGCCGCAGGTGGCCATCAGGCCGCCGACGAAGGAGCTCCAGGCGGAGATCGACAGAGCGATACCGGCTTTACCCTGGCGCGCCAGTGGGTAACCGTCGAGAGTGGTCATTACGGCCGATGCTTCGCCCGGAATGTTCAGCAGAATCGAGGAAATACGGCCGCCGTATTCGCAGCCCAGGTACACGGCCGCGAGCAGGATCAGCGCGGTTTCCGGCGGCAGACCGAGAGCGAAGGCGATGGGGATCAGCAGCGCCACGCCGTTGATCGGGCCCAGGCCCGGCAGCAGGCCGACAACGGTGCCGATCAGCGTGCCGCACAGAGCAGTGAACAGGTTGTAAGGGCTGAGGGCGACGCCGAAGCCCTGACCCAGGTAGCTAAATGTATCCACGGATCAGATCTCCAGAGAGGACAGAATGCCCAGCGGCAGGGGAACGTCGAGAATCTTGTCGAACAGCAAGAACAGGCCGATCGACAACACCACACCGGAGATCAGGCTGGTCATCCACGTGCCCTCGTAGAGACGGGCCATGGCGATGCCGAACATCAGGCTGGCCGGAATGAAACCAAGTGGCTCGAACAGCGCGGCGTAGAGGGTGAAGATCGCCACGCAGCCAACCACCTTGCGGATCACGTGCTTGTCGAGCGGCGGCTCATCGCTGTGCGACGCGCTGCTGGATGGCTTCTTGACCAGCAGATAGATGGCGCCGAGCCCCAGGAGGATCAGCAGCAACAGGGGATAGGCGCGTGGGCCGACCGGCTCGTAAGAAAAGGGCGCGTGATAGCCCCAGGCGACGATGCCCAGCCCTGCACAGGCGAATAGCAACACCACGCCGAAGATGCGTTGTGACATGAGGAGATCCTTGTTTTTTGACAATGGCAAAAGCACCCCCTGGGCAATGCCCAGAGGATGACAAGAGTCGTGTGTGGTTAGCGTTGCCGTGTTACTGCTGGATCAGGCCGAATTCCTGGGCGAGTTCCTTGTACTGAGCAACCTGCTTCTTCACGTAGCCGTCGAGTTCTTCGCCGGTCATGGCGAACGGATACAACTGGCGATCTTCACGCAGCTTGGCGAAGTCCTCGGAAGCGAGCAGTTGGTCGAAGGAGTTCTTCCACCAAGCATAGGCTTCATCGCTGACTTTCGGGCCCAGGTAGAAGCCGCGAATTACCGGCCAGACCACTTCGTAGCCTTGCTCTTTGGCAGTCGGGATGCTGGCCACTACGTCACCGGGGAGGCGCTCTTCGGAGAACACCGCGAGAATGCGCATGTCGCCGCTTTCGATGTGTGGAACGGAGTCGGCAATGTCGGTACTGGCCACCTGAATGTGACCACCGAGCAATGCAGTGGCCAGCTCACCACCGCCTTCCATCGCCACGTAGCGCAGTTCACGCGGGTCGATGCCGGCAGCGCGGGCGATCAGTGCGGTCTGCATCCAGTCCTGGCTGCCGACGGTACCGCCGGAGCCAATGACGACTTTGCCCGGGTTGTCCTTGAGCGCCTTGACCAGGTCGTCCAGGGTCTTGTACGGAGAGTCATTACGTACCGCCAGTGCACCGTAGCTGGTGCCGATACCGGCCAGCCACTTCACGGCGTTCTCGTCGAAACGACCGAACTTGCCCTGGGCCAGGTTGAGCAGCGAACCGCTGGAGAATGCCGTGATGGTGCCGGCATCGGCAGGGCGCTGGGCGACCACTGCGTTGTAGGCCACTGCACCTACGCCACCAGGCATGTAGGTAACACGCATCGGCGACTTCAGCAGCTTGCTTTCTACCAGGGCGCTTTGCGCCAGTTTGCAGGTGAGGTCGAAGCCACCGCCAGGTGCTGCCGGTGCGATGCACTCGGGGCGGCGAGGTTCATCGGCCAACAGGGGGGCGGCGAAGGCCATGCAGGCTGCTGTCAGGGCTATACGGGTGAAGGCGGTTTTCATTCAGGA
This sequence comes from Pseudomonas sp. AC355, assembly GCF_979258205.1. Classification (NCBI taxonomy): domain Bacteria; kingdom Pseudomonadati; phylum Pseudomonadota; class Gammaproteobacteria; order Pseudomonadales; family Pseudomonadaceae; genus Pseudomonas; species Pseudomonas sp. AC355. Next base: position 2,902 of record NZ_OZ409843.1, read on the forward strand.
TCCCTCTTTCTTATTGTGAGTTACCAAATCGGCAGTGTGTAGCCGACGATGATTCGGTTTTCGTCCGCATCGCGGGCGAAGTCGGAGCGGAAGCTGGCATTGCGCAGGCGCACGTAGACATCTTTCAGGGCGCCGCTCTGCACCACGTATTTGAATTCAATGTCGCGCTCCCACTCGCCGCCGGTCTGGTCGCTGCCGGCGATTTTGGCGTCGTCACCACTTATGTAGCGGGTCATGAAGCTCAGGCCTGGAATACCGACCTTGGCGAAGTCGAAATCGTAGCGGGCTTGCCAGGATCGCTCGTCGGCGTTGGCGAAGTCGTTGATCTGCACGAAGTTGACCAGGAACGGGTCGCTACCATCTATGTAGGCAAAACCAGTGTCGCCGCTCATGTCCTGGTAGCCCAGGCCGAACTTGTGGCCACTGATGGCATAACTGACCATACCGTTGAGGGCACGGTTATCGATCTTGCCGGCATTGGCCGCGCCGCTGTCATTGCTGATGGTCAGGCGCAGGTCGCTGGAGAGTACGCCAGCGCCCAGTGCATGTTTGGTCTGCAGCCCGAAGAAGTGCTGGCGGTAGATGTCATCCAGGTCAGCGAAGTAGTAGCGCCCGGTGATCTCTTTGCTGAAGGCATAATCGAGGCCGGCGAGGTCGAGGTGATCGGCCTTTATGTTGCCGGCATAGCGCCCGTTTTTGGCGTTGAGCACCAAGTCTTCGGAATTGGTGGATGCGCGGTCGATGACCTTGTCCAGGCGCCCACCAGTGAAGGTCAGGCCGTCCAGCTCCGAGGAGGTCAGCAGGCCACCCTCGAACACTTGCGGCAGCAGGCGGCTGTCGCTGGCCTTGACCACGGGCAGTTCGGGAATGTGCGAGCCATAGCGCAGCTCGGTTTCGGAGACCTTGACCTTGGCTGTCAGGCCCAGGCGGGAGAATTCATCCGGCGTACCGCCGTCGTCCTGAACCGGAAGCAGGTCGGTGCCGGTGCGGCCACCGCCAGAGTCCAGTTTGACGCCCAGCATGCCCATCGCGTCGACACCAAAACCGACAGTGCCTTCGGTGAATCCGGAGCGCAGGTCGAGCAGGAAGCCCTGACCCCATTCTTCGCGCTTGTTCTGGCCGGTGCCTTCGCGGAAATCACGGTTCAGGTAGATATTGGTGGTGGTCAAGCTGGCGGAGCTGTCTTCGATGAAGGCGGCGTGAGCCATCGGGGCGAGCAGTGCGGTTGGTAGAGCGAGGCTGAGCAGACTCAAGGACGAGATAGCCTGGCGCGAGGCAGTCGGCATGTGTGGTAACTCCATTGTTATTTTTGTCACGATTGCACACCACTGTGCAGATCGTTCTATGGGCGGATCTGGCCACCCTGCGGTGATCCTAGAAGCCCAACCTTTCACCAACCTTTCAAGGGCGAAAGTTGTTGCATATGCGCCGTCATCGCACGCCGTAACTGCCAAGTTCGCGCGCTAACGGTAAACTCTTGCCAGGCATGGCGGTCAGTCATGGTTCGGTGTGGAGGTTGCAGTGCGAATTCTGCTGGTCGAGGATCATCCGCAGTTGGCGGCGAGCGTTACCCAGGCGCTCAAGAGTGCCGGCTGAACCGTGGATGTTCTGCATGATGGCGTGGCTGCGGATCTGGCGCTGAGCAGCGAGGAATACGCTTTGGCGATCCTCGACGTGGGGCTGCCGCGAATGGACGGTTTCGAAGTGCTGACACGCCTGCGAGCGCGAGGCAAGACCGTGCCGGTGCTGATGCTCACCGCCCGTGGCGAGGTCAAGGATCGGGTGCACGGGCTCAATCTGGGTGCTGACGATTACCTGGCCAAGCCGTTCGAGCTGAGTGAGCTGGAGGCGCGGGTCAAAGCCCTGCTGCGGCGCAGCATGCTCGGTGGTGAGCAGCAGTTGCGCTGTGGTGATCTGGTCTATGACCTCGATACCCGACGTTTCACCTTGCTGGAAGAAAGCCTCAACCTGACATCCCGTGAACAGGCCGTGCTCGAAGCGATGATCGCCCGGCCGGGGCGGGTCATGAGCAAGGAGCAGTTGGCATCCCAGGTATTCGGTCTGGATGAGGACGCCAGCGCCGACTCCATCGAGATCTACGTTCATCGCCTGCGCAAGAAGCTCGAGGGCGGTGCGGTACGCATCGTCACCTTCCGTGGTCTCGGTTACCTGCTGGAAGCTACGGGTGGATAAACAGGGCAGTCTTCGTGGGAGGCTGATCCGGCGGCTTGCCGTGTTGTTCACGGTAATCCTGCTAGTCAGCAGCCTGACGGCTTATTGGAGCGCTCGGCATGCTGCAGATACGGCCTATGACCGTACTTTACTGGCCTCCGCACGAGCGATTTCCGACGGCCTCTATGCCGTGGAAGGCATGCTGAGCGCCAATGTGCCTTATATCGCTCTCGACACGTTCGCTTATGACAGCGCTGGGCGTATCTACTATCAGGTTCTGGGCCCCAACGGTGAGCAAGTGTCGGGCTATGAGGATCTGCCAGAAGCACCGCCAGACACCCTGCGAACCAACGATTACCCTGCTTTGGCCAAGTTCTACGATGGCGATTACCGCGGTCAGGGTGTGCGTCTGGTCAGCTTTCTGCAGCCGGTTAGCGAGCCTGGGTACAGCGGAATGGCTGAGATTCGTGTAGCGGAAACCCTGGGTGCCCGCGAGCGCATGACCCGCGATTTGCTATTCGGCACGCTATGGCGCATGGGGTTACTGTCTCTGAGTGCGCTGCTGCTGGTCTGGTTGGCGGTCAGTGTCGGCCTGCGTCCGCTTGAGAGTCTACGGCGTACGGTGGCGGCACGGAGCAGCGACGATCTGCGCCCGTTACCCGATAACGATCTGCCTCGAGAGCTGCTTCCGTTGGTCAATGCGCTGAATCAGTTCAATGGCCGTCTGCACGGGCTGTTCGAACGTCAGTCGCAGTTCATCGCTGACGCTTCTCACGAGTTGCGCACGCCATTGGCGGCACTCAAGGCCCGCGTAGAGCTCGGCCTGCGTGATCGCGAACCGGAGGTTTGGCACGCTACCCTAGAGGACGCAGCGCTGAATGCCGACCGCCTTACCCATCTGGCCAACCAGTTGCTGTCATTGGCGCGCATCGAAAGCGGTGCGCGCGCAATCGCCGAGGGTGGCGCGCTGCGTCTGGATCTCAGCCAACTGGCTCGTGAACTGGGCATGGCACTGGCGCCGTTGGCGCATTCGCGCGGTGTCGCCCTGGCATTGGAGGCCGAGCAGCCTGTATGGATTCGTGGCGAACCGACGCTGCTCAACGAGTTGCTGTGCAACCTGGTCGACAATGCCATGGCCTATACCGAAGCAGGCGGCAACGTGATTTTGCGGGTGCTGAGGCCTGGCGTGCTAGAGGTCGAGGATGATGGGCCGGGGATTCCTGAAGAGGATCGGGAGCGGGTCTTTGAGCGTTTCTATCGGCGTCAGGTACATGGCTTGGGCGCAGGGCTTGGTTTGGCTATCGTCGGTGAGATATGTCGTGCGCACCGTGCTGACATTAGCCTGCATCAGGCCAGCCCTCAGGGCTTGCTAGTTCGTGTGGCGTTCCATAGCGAAGCGGATTGATCCTTGAGCCGGGGCGAGTAGAGGCTCGCCCCGTGGCCGCTACTGCAGCATGGTCATTGCAGCATCCATCGCTGCGGAAAGATCTTCGTCCGCGTGCAGATCCGTGTCCGGCTTGAGGCCCAGTTTGGCGAACGCCGGTACCTGATTCCAGTCGAGTTGCGTGTAGGGGTGTGGTGTGCCGAGGTAGCTCTGCAAGGTAGCCACCTGGACAATATCGACGTAGTCGACCTTCGCGCTGTCGCGGCTGAAGTTCAGGTGCTGGCTAGGCACGCAGGCGATCATTTCCGGAAACTCCCAGGTACGCAGGATCTTGTCGCCAATGATCGGATGAATCTGCTCGATCACGTGGTTGAGGCTGATCGAGTCTGCCAGTAGCTCGCTATGCTCTTCCGCATAGGTGAGGATCGGCAGCACACCAATCTGATGCACCAGTCCGGCGAGGGTCGCCTGATCCGGCATCAGGCGAGTGTAATGGCGGCTCAGTACGTGGCAGATGCCGGCGATCTCGGTGCTCTTGTTCCACACTTCGCGCATCTTGCGATCGACCACATCGGTGGTGGCCTGGAACATCTGCTCCATCGCCAGGCCGGTGGCCAGGTTGCAGGTGTAGTTGATGCCGAGGCGGCCGATCGCCATCTGCAGGTCGGTGATTTCGCGATTAGTGCGCAGCAACGGGCTGTTCACCACCTTGATGATACGTGCGGTGAGCGCCGCATCGTTACCGATGACCTTGCTCAGCTCCGGGATGCCGACGTTCGGATCTTCCGCAGCCTCGCGAACCTTCAGGGCGACCTCGGGCAGGGTTGGCAGAACCAGCTCATCATTGTCGATGGCCCTGATCAGATCCAGCTGGACTTTCTCGGCGAGTTTGCTCATGAAATTCTCGTTGATGGCGTTGTGGTCGCGGACAGAATGCAGTGTACGTCAGCGTTGGATTTCGCGGTTGCTATCCAGCGTGTACGGCAGGTCGAGCAGGTCAAGCGGCAGGCCTTCCGGTGTGCCAAGATGGATGTTGCCATCCTTTGCCGCGTCCTCCTGCAGTACGGCCAGCAGCTCCACGCCATTGGCGCTGGGCGCAGCCAGTACCACCTCGCCCACTGCACTGCGGTGTACGGGCGAGAACAGTTCGGTGCCAGGTTGAGGTGCCTGGTCAGCGGCTGAGGTCAGGCGATAGAGACGCCGCTTGAGTTTGCCCAGGTACTGCATGCGCGCAACGATTTCCTGCCCGGTGTAGCAACCCTTCTTGAAACTGACGCCGCCGACTGCCTGCAGGTTGATCATCTGTGGGATGAACAGCTCGCGGGTTGCACCGGTCACCTGGCCGATGCCGGCGCGAATCTGTGCCAGCAGCCAGTCGTTGAGCGTTCCTTGGGGCAGTTGTTCGCTCAGTTGCAGGCGAATGCTTTCTGCCTGCTCGGCTGGCGTCCAGAGTTCTGCGCGGCCATCGCTCAGGCGGATGGCCAGCAGGCTCTCGGTGCTGGCAACACTGTCCGCTTCTGCTGCCAGCTCCAGGCCGAGTGCCTGCAGCGCGCCTTCGCCACCGCTCAGCCCGAAACGAACCCAGGTCTCGCTTTCATCGCCGAGCTTGGCTTTGGAAAACACCACGTATTTTTGCAAGTCAGCGAGCTGCGCTTCCAGCAAGTCACGATCCATGGCCAGCAGAAACCCTTCGACTACGCTGACGATGCGGAAACTGGAGAGCATCCGCCCTTTGGGCGTGCAGCGAGCGCCCAGGCTCGAGCCGCTGGTGCCCAGGTAGCTGATGTTGCAGGTGATCTGACCCTGCAGGAATTTCCCGGCATCGGGGCCGCGCACGGCGAGGATGCCTTCATGGGTGAGTGTGCAGAAGAAAGCGCTATCGGCCATGGTCGAGGGAATCGCAGGCAGAGAATGAGGCTGCCATGATAAGAGCAGCGACGAGCAGCAAGCTACAGGCAAACGCGTAGCAGGCTCAAAGGATCGCTAATACCAGGTGTTGACGCTGCTGTGACGTGTAGCTGTTGTTATACTGCCGGCCCTTTTCCAGGAGCAGCCCCATGGTCGATGCCACTGAACTTAATCGCCTCTTCTGGCATAGCCGGCGCGGCATGCTGGAGCTGGATGTGCTGCTGGTGCCCTTCGTTCGGGAGGTGTACCCCAACCTGAATGAGCAAGACCGCGCCCGTTACTGCAAGCTGCTCGAGTGTGAGGATCAGGACATGTTCGGCTGGTTTATGCAGCGCGGCGAACCCGAAGACGCGGATTTGCGCTACATCGTTCGCATGATTCTGGATCGTGTCCAGCCCAAATAAGCGCTTCGAATGCCACTGGCAACCGTCGCGACGGTTGCTGGAAGTTTATCTTTGCGCTCAAACACTGGCCTTGCTCACGCTACTCTTGGTCGACATTCCGTTCTGGGCGCGGATCTGTGGCGTATTGATGTGTTGTGCCCATGCCGCCTGTGCGATGCCTCGGCATGTGCTACTCAGTGGTTCTGACCCCTTTCGCGGGCTGCGTCATGACGACGACGGTTGGCAGGTGCGTCGTGAGGGCGGTGACTGGCTGCCGGTCACTCTATTGCCTGATAGTGTGGTGCTGCCGTGGCTGGTGATCGTCCGCTTGCGCCTTCCTGGTCAGTACCGCGTGCGCAGCCTTTGTCTTCCTGCAGATGCAATGCCCCGTGACGCACATCGGCGATTGCGTGTGCGCCTGAAGTTCAGTCGTCAGCGCTGGCGGGTCGCAGAATAGTGTCTTGAGCCACTGGCAGCAGCTCTGGGTAGTCCAGGGTGTAATGCAGGCCCCGTGATTCTTTGCGTTCCATCGCCGAAAGAATCATCAGTTCGGCCACCTGCGCCAGATTGCGCAGCTCGATCAGATCCCGGCTGACCTTGTAGTTACTGTAGAACTCGTCAATCTCGTCGAGCAGCAGGCGCACGCGATGCTGGGCGCGCTGCAGGCGCTTGGTGGTGCGCACGATACCGACGTAGTCCCACATGGAGCGCCGTAGCTCATCCCAGTTATGGGCGATGATCACGTCTTCGTCCGAATCGGTGACCTGGCTGGCGTCCCAGGATGGCAAACCCGTCGGCATCGGTACCTGATCCAGGTTGGCGACGATGTCGGCGGCTGCTGAACGGGCGTAGACGAAGCATTCGAGCAGTGAGTTGCTGGCCATTCGGTTGGCGCCGTGCAGCCCGGTGAAGCTGGTTTCGCCAATGGCATAAAGACCGGGCAAGTCGCTCCGTCCCGCTTGATCGACGAGCACGCCGCCGCAGGTGTAGTGCGCCGCAGGGACTACGGGGATTGGTTGCTGGGTGATGTCGATGCCGAATTCCAGGCAGCGCAGATAGACGGTAGGGAAGTGACTTTTGACGAAGTCGGCCGGCTTGTGGCTGATATCCAGATAGACGCAGTCGATACCCAGGCGCTTCATCTCATGGTCGATGGCGCGGGCAACGATGTCGCGTGGCGCCAGTTCCTCGCGGGTGTCGAAGCGCGGCATGAAGCGTTCACCGTTGGGCAAGCGCAGGAGGGCGCCTTCGCCACGCAGGGCTTCGGTGACCAGAAAGCTCTTGGCCTGCGGGTGATACAGACAGGTCGGGTGGAACTGGTTGAATTCCAGATTGCCGACCCGGCAGCCGGCACGCCAGGCCATGGCGATACCGTCACCGCAGGCGCCGTCCGGGTTGCTGGTATAGAGATAGACTTTGGCCGCACCGCCGGTGGCGAGAATCACGAAGCGAGCATGATGGGTATCAACCTCGCCACTACGCCGATCCAGTACGTAGGCGCCCAGGCAGCGTTGCCCGTCTCGACCTAGCTTGCGCTCGGTGATCAGATCCACGGCTACGCGCTGCTCGAGCAGTTCGACATTGCTGCGCTGGCGCGTGCGCTCAAGCAGGGTATTGAAGATGGCAGCGCCGGTGGCATCGGCAGCGTGGATGATTCGTCGATGACTATGGCCACCTTCACGGGTCAGGTGGAACTCGAAGCCGCCATCTTCGCGGTCATGCTCATCGTCGCGGGTGAAGGGCACCCCTTGGTCGATCAACCATTGAATGGCTTCACGGCTGTGCTCCACGGTGAAGCGCACTGCGTCTTCACGGCACAGGCCTCCGCCAGCATTTAGTGTGTCATCTACGTGAGAATCGATGGTGTCGCTATCGTCCAGTACGGCTGCCACGCCACCTTGAGCCCAATAGGTCGAGCCGTTGGCCAACTCGCCTTTGCTCAGCACGGCAATGCTCAGGTGCTCAGGGAGCGTCAAGGCCAGGGTCAGACCGGCGGCGCCGCTGCCGATGACCAGGACGTCGTGCTGGAAGTGTTGGCTCATTATTCGAATATCCGCTGGATGCCGCCCACTAGTATATAGAGGGGGGCAACGGCACAATAGCCAGTCGGGTGGGTTGTCTTGGGCAGAAGGTGTATCGTGGATGGCTGGCGATGTGCCTGCTCAAGGTTGTCCGCCGTACGTGGTGCTGGAGCTTCATATGCTCTGCTGTAACCGGGATGAACTTTTTTGGTCATCAAGGTTCTATAGCGAGTCGCCCCGGAGAGGGATTATGTCTGGTGTGCTGGGAGAATGAAGGTCGCGTCAGCGGGATTCATTTCAGTAAGTCAGGCGATCTAAGACTATTCACGCAGCAGGGGCATGCCCTGGTGCGTTGTTTCGTGCAAAACCAAAATGTTTTGCGGGAAGCTTGTTCGGAGGGGGAGAACTTTTGCACATGGCTCGAGTCTATTTTTGCAGACCGATTCTCTGGCAGACGCTGACCTCCTACGGACTTAACGAGGAGTGTTCATGCTAACCCAGGAAGAGGATCAGCAGCTGGTCGAGCGCGTTCAGCGTGGTGACAAGCGTGCGTTTGATCTGTTGGTGCTGAAATACCAGCACAAGATTCTCGGGTTGATCGTGCGGTTCGTGCACGACACCCATGAAGCTCAGGATGTAGCCCAAGAAGCTTTCGTAAAAGCATATCGGGCGCTGGGAAACTTTCGCGGTGACAGTGCGTTCTATACATGGCTGTACCGCATCGCCATTAACACGGCGAAGAACCATCTGGTGTCACGCGGCCGCCGGCCGCCAGACAACGATGTAAGTGCAGAAGACGCAGAGTTCTACGATGGTGATCATGCCCTGAAGGACATCGAATCCCCCGAAAGAGCCCTGCTGAGGGATGAAATCGAAGCCACCGTGCATCGGAGCATCCAGCAGCTGCCAGAAGATTTACGAACGGCGCTAACGTTACGTGAATTTGATGGTCTGAGTTATGAAGACATTGCGAGCGTCATGCAGTGTCCTGTTGGCACCGTGCGTTCGCGAATCTTCCGAGCGCGTGAGGCCATCGACAAGTCCCTGCAGCCGCTGTTGCAGGAAACCTGAGACAGCGGCGACAGCCAAGAGAGGAACCGCTATGAGTCGTGAAGCCCTGCAGGAATCGCTGTCCGCGGTGATGGATAACGAAGCGGATGAACTTGAACTTCGGCGTGTGCTCGGTGCGAGCGATGATGCCGAATTGCGTGCTACCTGGTCGCGCTACCAAGTAGCTCGCGCCGTGATGCACAAGGATCTGCTTGTGCCTCGGCTCGATATCGCCGCAGCCGTTTCCGCTGCCCTGGAAGATGATGTGGCGCCAGTTGCACAACAGCAGCAGGATAAAGTTGTGCGTGGCCCTTGGCGTAGCCTTGGACGCGTAGCTGTAGCTGCTACCGTAACCGTCGCAGTGCTGGCCGGTGTGCGCTTCTACAACCAAGATGATGTTGCCGGAGCCCAGCTGGCTCAGCAGCAGACTCAGCCATCCATTGCTCTGCCACAGGTTCAAGGCCCGGCTATTCTGGCGGGTTTCAACACCTCGGATCAGCAGCCGAGCGTTGAAACTGTGTCTGCAGAAGGCGAAGGCTGGCATGAGCAGCGTGTTCCTGAGTACCTGCGTCAGCATGCTCAGCAGTCTGCTCCTGGTGCTACCGAAAATGCACTGCCGTTTGCCCGGTCTGCGAGTGTAGAAGAGCGCTAAGAAGGACGCGCATGCGCCTCGTTCCCGCTACTTCCTTCTTGATGCTCGGCAGCTTTTTGGCGACTCCTGCCATGGCTGCCGATGCTCAGGACTGGCTGCAACGCTTGAATACTGCCGAAGCCAGCCAAAGTTTTCAGGGCACCTTCGTTTACGAACGCAACGGTAACCTCTCCACTCACAGTATCTGGCGTCAGGTTGAGCCTGTCGGCGGCGTGCGCGAGCGGCTGCTAAAACTAGATGGTGTACCTCAGGAAGTGCTGAGAGTGGATGGGCAGGCGCAGTGCGTTAGTGGTGCGTCGCCCGTCGAGTTTGTCGATGGTCAAGCTTGGCCTGGCCATGAGCTGAACACCGAGCAACTCGGTGAGTGGTACGAGATACGAGTGACCGGCGAATCGCGTGTGGCGGGGCGTCAGTCTGTCGTTCTCGGGTTACTGCCTCGTGATAAACACCGGTATGGTGTCGAGTTGCACCTGGATCGTGAAACAGGTCTGCCGCTAAAGTCGTTGCTTGTCAGCGATAAGGGCGTGCTGCTCGAGCGTTTACAGTTCACTGAGCTGGAAACCGGCAACTCCCAGCATGCGGCGGTTTTGCAGCCTTCTGCCAACTGCGCGCCCGTACGCGTCATCAAAAGCCAAAAGAAACAGCCGGAGCTCTGGCGCTCCGACTGGCTGCCGCCTGGTTTTAGCCTTAGCGCTGTGACCCAGCGGCGTAGCCCCGTCTCCGCAGACAGCGTCGACTGTCTGATTTACGATGATGGGCTAGCCCGTTTTTCCGTATTCCTCGAGCCCTTGCATGGTGCAGCGGTTGCCGACGCGCGCAGCCAGTCAGGGCCTACCGTGGTTGTTTCACGCCGCCTGACAACCGATGGCGGAGATGTCATGGTAACGGTGGTGGGGGAGATTCCGCTGGGAACGGCGGAGCGTGTCGCCATGTCGATGCGTGCCGACGATGCGCATGCAACGCCATAAGGATCGACGATAACGATCAAGGTTGATGTTGCCGCTATATCGTCATGTTCTGTTGTACCGATGGCCCCTCAGGGGCTCGTTTGTTCTGGATGGGGAAGCAACTGTAATGTCGATGCCTAGCCTGAAAACCTACGCTGCCGCGCTATTTGCGGTGTTCATGATGGGCCAGTCCGTTGCTGCGCACGCGCAGTTGCCGGACTTCACGCCGCTCGTCGAAGCCGCTTCGCCTGCCGTGGTCAATATCAGTACCCGACAAAAAGTACCCAATGCCGTTGCCGGTAATGGTGGTCTCGCCATGCCTGATCTCGAAGGCTTGCCGCCAATGTTTCGCGAGTTTTTCGAACGCAATATTCCCCAGACGCCCCGCTCGCCAGGTGGCGGTGGTCGTCAGCGTGAGGCGCAGTCACTGGGCTCTGGTTTCATCATTTCCAAGGATGGCTACATCCTGACCAACAATCATGTGGTTGCCGATGCTGATGAGATCATCGTGCGTTTGTCCGACCGCAGCGAGTTGGAAGCCAAACTGGTAGGCACCGATCCGCGCAGCGACGTAGCCTTGTTGAAGGTTGATGCTGATGATCTGCCCATTGTGAAACTGGGTAACTCAGACAATCTCAAAGTAGGTGAGTGGGTATTGGCTATTGGCTCTCCCTTTGGCTTCGATCATTCGGTGACTGCCGGTATCGTCAGCGCTAAAGGCCGCAGCCTGCCGAACGAAAGTTATGTACCGTTCATTCAGACTGACGTGGCGATCAATCCCGGTAACTCAGGCGGCCCGCTGTTTAACCTGGATGGCGAAGTAGTCGGTATCAACTCGCAGATATTTACCCGCTCCGGTGGTTTCATGGGCCTGTCCTTCGCCATTCCGATGAGTGTGGCAATGGATGTGGCCGATCAGCTGAAGAGTAGCGGTAAGGTCAGCCGTGGCTGGTTGGGCGTAGTCATTCAAGAGGTGAACAAGGATCTCGCAGAGTCCTTTGGGCTGGAGAAGCCGGCTGGTGCGTTGGTCGCTCAGGTGCTTGAAGACGGCCCGGCCGCCAAGGGCGGTTTGCAGGTGGGGGATGTGATCCTCAGCTTGGATGGCAAACCGATCATCATGTCCGCTGATCTGCCTCATCTTGTCGGTGCTTTGAAGCCGGGTACCAAAGCCAATCTGGAAATTGTCCGTGAGGGCGCCCGCAAAAACCTGAAAATGGCCGTTGGGACGATGCCGGCCGATGATGGCGACGAAGCCGCTGAAAGCGCTACGCCGAGTGCCGAGCGCAGCAGTAACCGTCTTGGCGTCAGTGTCGCCGAACTTACCGATGAGCAGAAGAAAGCCCTCGATCTGAAAGGCGGCGTGGTCATTCGCGAAGTGCAGGACGGTCCTGCTGCACTGATTGGCTTGCGTCCTGGTGATGTGATTACGCATCTGAACAACCAGGCAATCGGTTCGGCGAAGAATTTCACCGAGGTCGCGCAGTCCCTGCCAAAGAATCGTTCGGTCTCCATGCGCGTGCTACGTCAGGGGCGCGCCAGTTTCATCACCTTCAAATTGGCTGAATGAGTCTGGCTGAATTAGCCGTGCTTAATAGCGGCTTTAGGTAGTTGTGACAAAGGGGCGATGAGAGTCGCCCCTTTTTTGTGGCTGGCTATTTGTGATGCCACCAGTAGGGCTGCCATTGGCGTCACGAGAAAATTCCCTCTGCCTATTTTGTTTCCGAGCGTGGTCGTGCGGGCAAATAGCTCGGTCAAGCGCTTGTCCCGACGTGACGTAGGGGCAGCCACTCGGTTAAACTTCGGCGCTATTTTCGGCGGGCAGTCGCCTGCGGCCTTTTGAGTGTTGTCCTGTGAGTGACCTGAGTCATATCCGCAATTTTTCTATCATTGCCCACATTGACCACGGCAAGTCGACGCTGGCTGACCGGTTCATCCAGATGTGCGGCGGTCTGACTGCGCGTGAGATGGAGGCCCAGGTTCTCGACTCCATGGATCTGGAGCGTGAGCGCGGCATTACCATCAAGGCCCACAGCGTCACCCTGTATTACAAGGCGCAGGACGGCATCACGTACCAGTTGAACTTCATTGATACGCCCGGCCACGTCGACTTCACCTATGAGGTGAGTCGTTCGCTGGCCGCCTGTGAAGGCGCGTTGCTGGTGGTCGATGCCGGCCAGGGCGTGGAAGCGCAATCGGTTGCCAACTGCTACACCGCCATCGAGCAGGGCTTGGAAGTCATGCCCGTGCTGAACAAGATGGATTTGCCGCAGGCCGATCCGGATCGCGTCAAGGACGAGATCGAGAAGATTATCGGCATCGACGCTACTGATGCTGTCGCCTGCAGTGCCAAGAGCGGCATGGGCGTCGACGAAGTACTCGAGCGTCTTGTAAAGACTATCCCCGCGCCGACTGGCGATATCGAGGCGCCGCTGCAGGCGCTGATCATCGACTCCTGGTTTGACAACTACCTCGGGGTTGTCTCCCTGGTGCGTGTACGTCATGGTCGAGTGAAGAAGGGCGACAAGATCTTGGTCAAGTCCACCGGCAAGGTGCATTTGGTCGACAGTGTGGGGGTCTTCAATCCCAAGCACACCGCAACCGCTGATCTCAAAGCGGGTGAAGTGGGTTTCATCATTGCCAGCATCAAGGACATTCACGGTGCCCCGGTGGGCGATACGCTGACCCTCAGCTCGACGCCCGACGTCGATATGCTGCCGGGCTTCAAACGCATCCAGCCGCAGGTCTACGCTGGGTTATTCCCGGTGAGCTCCGAGGATTTCGAAGACTTCCGCGATGCCCTGCAGAAGCTGACCCTCAACGACTCGTCGTTGCAGTACCTGCCAGAAAGCTCCGACGCTCTGGGTTTCGGCTTCCGGTGCGGCTTCCTGGGCATGCTGCACATGGAAATTATCCAGGAGCGCCTGGAGCGCGAGTACGATCTGGATCTAATCACCACGGCGCCGAGCGTAATTTTCGAGGTCGTGCTCAAGACCGGTGAAACGATTTACGTCGATAACCCGTCCAAGCTGCCGGATGTGTCGTCGGTCGAGGATTTCCGTGAGCCGATCGTGCAGGCAACCATTCTGGTGCCGCAGGAGCACCTGGGCAACGTCATCACGCTGTGTATCGAGAAGCGTGGCGTTCAGCGGGATATGCAGTTCCTTGGCACCCAGGTTCAGGTGCGCTATGACCTGCCGATGAACGAAGTAGTACTCGACTTCTTCGACCGTCTGAAGTCCACCAGCCGTGGTTATGCTTCGCTGGATTACCATTTCGACCGCTACCAGTCGGCTAATCTGGTCAAGCTGGACGTGCTGATCAACGGTGACAAGGTCGATGCCTTGGCGCTGATCGTGCACAAAGATAACGCCCACTACAAAGGGCGTCAGTTGACCGAGAAGATGAAAGAGCTGATCCCTCGGCAGATGTTCGATGTGGCTATTCAGGCCGCCATTGGCGGGCAGATTGTCGCGCGTACCACTGTCAAGGCACTGCGTAAGAACGTTCTGGCCAAGTGCTATGGCGGTGACGTAAGCCGTAAGCGCAAGCTGTTGGAAAAACAGAAGGCCGGTAAGAAGCGCATGAAGCAAGTCGGCAACGTGGAAATTCCACAAGAAGCCTTCCTTGCTGTACTCAAGTTGGATAGTTAGGGCCTATGTCATTTAATTTTCCGCTGTTGCTGGTCATCGCCGTCGCCGTGTGCGGCGCGCTGGCCCTGTTCGACCTGGTATTTCTGGCGCCGCGGCGTCGTGCGGCGATTGCCAGTTACCAAGGCAAGGTCGAGCAAGCCGACGAGGCAGTGGTCGAGAAACTCAATAAAGAGCCCTTGCTGGTCGAATACGGCAAGTCGTTCTTTCCGGTACTGGCCATCGTGCTGGTGCTGCGCTCCTTTCTGGTTGAGCCGTTCCAGATTCCATCTGGCTCGATGATCCCGACTCTTGAGGTTGGCGATTTCATCCTGGTCAACAAGTTCGCCTACGGTATTCGCCTGCCGGTGCTGGACACCAAGGTGATCGAAGTTGGTGACCCGCAGCGTGGTGACGTGATGGTGTTCCGCTACCCGAGCGACCCCAACGTCAACTACATCAAACGGGTGATTGGTCTGCCGGGTGATCATGTGCGTTACAGCAGCGACAAGCATCTGTTCGTCAATGGCAAGCCGGTCGCCGAGCAACTGATCGGTGAAGAACCGGGCAGCCTGGGCAGTGCCACGCTTTACAGCGAGCACCTGGGTGAAGTGGAACACCGCATCCGCAAGGAAATGAGCCGATACCGCGCTGAGCCTGGTAAAGAGTGGACGATTCCTGCAGGCCATTACTTCATGATGGGCGACAACCGCGACAACTCCAACGACAGCCGCTACTGGAATGACCCGAACATTCCCAAAGATGTACTGGGCATGGTTCCGGATCGCAATATTGTCGGCAAGGCGTTCGCCATCTGGATGAGTTGGCCGGATCCGAAGTTCAGCCATCTGCCGAACGTCTCTCGTTTCGGGCTTATTCACTGATCTGATGAATATTTGCGGCGTCGTTCAATACGGCGCCGTCAGCTATCTATAGTCTTCTCATGCGCCCGACGCGCATGACTTGAACTACTTGGATATTGGGGAAAAACATGAAATTCGCACGCTCGCAGCAAGGTCTGTCGATTGTGAGTTGGCTGGTTGTGCTTGCTGTGGTGGCATTTCTCGCCAGCACCGCGTTCAAGGTGATCCCGCATTACCTCGACTACATGTCGATGGAGAAGATCATCACCTCGGTGGAAACCGACAAGTTGCAGGAAGTCAGAACCGTGGGTGATTTCTACTCCCACGTCAGCCGTGGCATGACGGTTAACAGCATCCGCGACCTGAACATGCAGGACGTCTTGAAGGTGACCATCGAGAACAACGAGTTTCTCGCCCACCTGAAGTATGAAAAACGTGAATCGCTGATCGAGAACCTCGATCTGGTGGTTAATTTCGATAAAGAATTCCGTGTGCGTATGCCGTGAGTGTTTCGTTGACCCGCCTTGAGCGACAGCTCGGGCACACTTTCAAAGATCAGGATCTGATGATTCTGGCGCTGACCCACCGCAGCTTTGCCGGGCGCAATAATGAGCGCCTGGAGTTTCTCGGTGATGCCATCCTCAACTTCGTTGCCGGTGAAGCGCTCTATGAGCGCTTTCCTCTGGCCCGTGAAGGCCAGCTCTCGAGGCTGCGTGCGCGCTTGGTCAAGGGGGAAACCCTGGCTGTACTGGCGCGTGGTTTCGACCTGGGTGAGTACCTGCGGTTGGGCTCTGGCGAGCTGAAGAGTGGCGGCTTTCGTCGTGACTCGATCCTCGCTGACGCGCTTGAAGCGCTGATTGGCGCCATCTATCTGGATGTCGGCATGGATATCGCCCGTGAGCGAGTCTTGGCCTGGCTGACCAACGAACTGGACAGCCTGACCCTGGTCGATACCAACAAAGATCCCAAGACTCGCCTGCAGGAATTCCTGCAGTCACGTGCCTGCGAGCTGCCGCGTTATGAGGTGGTCGACATTCAGGGCGAGCCTCATTGCCGGACGTTCGTGGTCGAGTGTGAGATCAATCTACTCAATGATAAAACCCTGGGCCAAGGCGCCAGTCGCCGTATCGCCGAACAGGTAGCGGCGACGGCAGCGCTGATCGCTCTGGGTGTGGAGAACGGCAATGACTGATACGCCTGTAACACGCTGTGGCTACGTCGCCATCGTTGGCCGGCCCAACGTGGGCAAGTCGACGCTGCTCAATCACATCCTCGGGCAAAAGCTGGCGATCACGTCGCGCAAGCCGCAGACCACCCGCCATAACATGCTCGGCATTAAAACCGAGGGTGACGTGCAAGCCATCTACGTCGATACACCCGGCTTGCACAAGAACAACGAGAAAGCGCTCAACCGCTACATGAACAAGAACGCCTCGTCGGCCCTCAAGGATGTCGATGTGGTGATCTTCGTGGTCGACCGTACCCGCTGAACCGACGAGGATCAGATGGTGCTCGAACGTGTGCAATACGTTGAGGGCCCGGTGATTCTGGCGGTCAACAAGACTGACCGTCTGGACGACAAGGCCGACCTGATGCCGCACCTGAAGTGGCTGGCCGAGCAGTTGCCAAATGCCGAGATCGTGCCGGTATCGGCGCAGCAGGGGCACAATCTGGATCCCCTGGAAAAGCTGGTGGGCGATCGCCTGCCGGAAGGCGTGCACTTCTTCCCGGAAGACCAGATCACCGACCGCTCCGGGCGCTTCTTCGCTGCCGAGCTGGTGCGCGAAAAGATCATGCGTCAGTTGGGCGCTGAGCTGCCTTACCAGATCACCGTGGAAATCGAAGAGTTCAAACGCGAAGGACGGATCATGCACATCCATGCACTGATCCTGGTCGAGCGTGATGGACAGAAGAAGATCATCATTGGTGAAAAGGGCGAGCGCATCAAACGCATTGGTCAGGATGCACGCAAGGACATGGAGTTGATGTTCGACACCAAGGTCATGCTCAACCTCTGGGTCAAGGTCAAAAGCGGCTGGTCCGACGACGAGCGCGCCCTGCGTTCTCTGGGCTACGACAATATCTGACCCGGCATCCCGCCGCCTTGCGGCTGGCTATCCTTGCGAGTGATCCCCACATGCTTGCGCTCAGCCAGCCCGCCTATGTCCTGCACAGCCGTGCGTACCGTGAAAGCAGTGCGTTGGTCGACTTCCTCACGCCCCAGGGGCGTTTGCGTGCCGTGTTGCGCGGCGCGCGGGGCAAGGCTGGCAGTCTGGCCAGGCCATTCATTCCTCTCGAGCTGGAAACCCGCGGCCGTGGTGAGCTGAAGAACGTCGGCCGTCTCGAGGCCGCCGGCATCCCCAATCTGCTTTCCGGCGATGCGCTGTTCAGCGGCCTGTACCTGAACGAGCTGCTGATCCGCGTGCTGCCGGCCGAAGACCCCCATCCGATCATTTTCGAACAGTACGCCATGACCGTCCTGGCGCTGGCCCAGGGGCGTGCGCTGGAGCCGCTGTTGCGTGCCTTCGAATGGCGCCTGCTGGACGAACTCGGCTATGGTTTCGCCCTCGACAGCGATATACAGGGCGATCCCGTGGTCGCTACCGGGCTGTATCGACTGCAGTCCGACAGTGGCCTGCTGCCAATCGGCCATTGGCAGCCTGGCGCCTTTCTCGGCGGCGAGCTGCTGGCCATGGCCGAGGCGGACTGGACCGGCGCCAGGCGCCCTTGCTGCTGCCAAACGCCTGATGCGCCAGGCGCTGGCCCCTCATCTGGGCGGTCGACCGCTGGTCAGCCGCGAATTGTTCATGACGCTCAAGGAGCCGACCCGTGACTGAAGCCAATCGTGTTTTGCTGGGCGTGAATATCGACCACGTCGCTACGCTGCGCCAGGCGCGCGGCACGCGCTATCCCGACCCGGTCAAGGCGGCGCTGGACGCCGAGGAGGCCGGTGCCGATGGCATCACCGTGCACCTGCGCGAAGATCGTCGGCACATTCAGGAGCGTGATGTGCGCCTACTCAAGGACGTGCTGCAGACGCGTATGAACTTCGAGATGGGCGTGACCGACTTCATGCTCGATTTCGCCGAAGAAATCCGACCCGAGCACGTCTGCCTGGTACCGGAAACCCGCCAGGAACTGACGACCGAAGGCGGTCTGGACGTAGCCGGTCAGGAGGCGCGAATCGCCGCAGCGGTGCAGCGTCTGGCTGCCGCTGGTAGCGAAGTATCGCTGTTCATCGATGCCGATCCGCGGCAGATCGAGGCGAGCAAGCGTGTTGGCGCGCCGGCCATTGAACTGCACACCGGGCGCTATGCCGATGCGCATGATCCGCTGCAGGCTGCTGCCGAACTGCAGCGCATTCGTGAGGGGGTCGCGCTGGGCGTTTCGCTGGGGCTGATCGTCAATGCCGGCCATGGCCTGCATTACCACAACGTCGAGCCGGTGGCGGCGATCCCCGGCATCAACGAACTGAACATCGGCCATGCTCTGGTCAGCCATGCGCTGTTCGTTGGCTTCAAGGATGCGGTGCGGGAAATGAAACAACTGATCGAGAACGCCGCGGCACGGTAGTTGCGCTAGCGGCGTGCTCCGTAGGCAACAGCTACCTGCGCCGCCAGCGCTTCGGCCGCCGCGCCACGGTTGCTGCCGCGCAGCAGTTTGATGTGATAGTCGCCCAAGGGCGGCAGCCCATGCTCCTGTTGAGGAAGGCGGCGTAGCGGCGGTTTGACCAGGCTGGCAGGGAAGGCCGCGATGGCCAGATCGGCAAGCAGCGCCGCTTCCTGGCCAGCGCATTGCTCGCTGGAGTAAGCGATGCGATAGCTGCGCCCCAGCCTGTCCAGGCCGTCCATCGCCGCACGTCGCCAGGCGCAGCCGCGGCTGGCCACGGCCAACGGTAGAGGGATGCGCTTGACCGCCAGCCCGCCATCACGGCCTGCCCATACCAGCGATTCGCTGCAGATGATCTCGCCTCGCGAGTCGTCGGCATCGCCATTGCCGGTGTTCAGCAAGGTAAGGTCAAGCTCTCCGGCATCCAGACGCTCGATCAGCTCGCAACTGCGGCCTACCGATACGTCTACCTGAACCGCGGGGTGGCTGAGTGCGAACTGCGACAGCAGGTCGGGGAGGGCGCCTACGCCGATGTCGAATGGCGTGCCGAAACGCACGGTACCCGCCAGGTTCGGAACCAGAAAATGCGAGACCGCTTCCTCGTTGAGCTTGAGCAGGCGCCGCGCATAGCCGAGCAGAATCTCGCCATCCGAAGTGAGTCGCACGCGGCGGCTCTCGCGTAGAAACAGCGTGCGCCCGAGGGTTTCCTCCAGACGTTTGATCTGTTGGCTGACGGCAGCCGTGGTACGGAATACCTGCGCGGCGGTTCGGGTGAAGCTGCCACTCTCGGCGATGCCGACGAACGTCTTCAGCACATCGCTTTCCAGGAGTGGCAGCGCAGCGGGCAGGTCGGTGAGCAGTGTGCTGTTCATGGCTTGGTTAATATTTTCTTAATAGGTGGTTAGGTATTACTCGTTTGTCTTAACGGTAGGCGCAACTCAATCTGTCGGCAAGCGGTCACCGATAACCGGTGACCATAGGCTGTCGAGGAGAGTTGTCATGACGTCGAACGAACAGCATGCCGCCAATACCGAGCGCGCTACCCAGGCAAGGTCGTCGGGCCTTATTGCGAATGAGCTGACCCAGTGGTTGGGCGACTGGTACTTCGCCTGGTGCTGGAGGCGCAAGATGCGCCGCCTGCTGAGGCTCGAAAGCGCCGGTCAGGTGCGTCTGGGGAGTGCCCAGGAGCGAGTCAGCGCCGGGGCGCAGATGCCCCTCGCCATGATCGCCGCGCGGCAGGCCGAATGGCGCCGCAACGGCGATGTCGCAGATTGACGCTGCGTCAGGGCTTGCGCGCAACCAGCACCGCGCGGCGCGGGGCCGGCAGGCCTTCGAGGGTGCGGCGGTGATCCAACGGGTCGAGGAACTCAGGCAGCGACTGGTAGCGCATCCACTCGGTGCTGCGCTGTTCCTCGATCGAGGTGACGCTGACGTCCACGCAGCGCACGTCGACGAAGCCGGCGCGGCGCAGCCACAGTTCCAGCGCCGGTACCGAGGGTAGGAACCACACGTTGCGCATCTGCGCGTAACGGTCTTCAGGCACCAGCACCTGGTTGGCATCGCCTTCCACCACCAGCGTTTCCAGTACCAGTTCGCCGCCCTTGAGCAGGCAATCCTTGAGTTCCAGAAGGTGGTCGATGGGCGAGCGCCGGTGGTAGAGCACGCCCATGGAAAACACCGTGTCGAAGCCTTGCAGTTTTGCTGGCAGCTCTTCGATACCGATGGGCAGGTGCCAGGCCGGCATGTCCGGCAGGTAGTTTTTCATGGCCAGGAACTGGCAGAGGAACAGCCAGTTCGGGTCGATGCCGACCACGCTCTCAGCCCCATCACCGAGCATCCGCCACATGTAGTAGCCGTTGCCGCAGCCGACGTCGAGTACACGTTTGCCGGTCAGATCCAGATGCGGAGACACCCGCTGCCATTTCCAGTCGGAACGCCATTCGGTATCCACGTGAACGCCGAACAGATGAAAAGGGCCTTTGCGCCACGGGATCAGGCCACGCAAGGCGCTATCCAGGGCAGCCTGAGTGGTTTCGTCACGAGAACCATCGAGTTTGAAATCCCGGGCCAGGTCGATCTGCTCGATGTCCAGTGCCGGCAATGCCTCGACAGCCGCGTACCAGCGCTGCAGGTCACCATGCCCGATGGCCAGCTTGGCGTCGATCTGCCCTGGCAGGTCGGCGCTCCACTCCTGCAGGGGAGTGCCGGCGAGTTGCGCCTGCAGAGCGTCGAGATCCATGCGCCGCATCATGGCAGGGCCACCAGGGAAGCGAAGTTCAGGCACTGGAACCAGGGCACCACTTTGCTGAAACCGGCTGCCAGTAGTCGCTCGCGGTGCTGCTCGAGGCTGTCGGGCAGCATGACGTTTTCGATGGCGCTGCGCTTCTGGGCGATTTCCAGTTCGCTGTAACCGTTGGCACGCTTGAACGCCACATGCAGGTCGGTGAGCAGGTCGTGCTGCTGGTCATCCTCGAAACGCAGCTTTTCCGACAGGATCAGTGCGCCGCCCGGCAGCAACGCCTGGCGGATATGCGCCAGTAACGGCTGGCGCTGAGCCGGCTCGATGAATTGCAGGGTGAAGTTCAGCGCTACCAATGAGGTCGGCTGGAACTGCATGGCGAGAATATCCGCCTCGATGACCTCGACCGGCAGCAGCTCCTGGAACATCGAGTCCTGGGCGTGCAGGTATTCGCGGCAGCGTTCGACCATGGCGCTGGAGTTATCCACGGCGACCACTCTGCAGTCTTCCAACTGAACGTGACGGCGCAGCGCCTGGGTCACGGCGCCCAGCGAGCTGCCCAGGTCGTAGAGCACGCTGTGCGGCTGGGCGAACTGACCGGCCAGCACGCCGATGTTCTCGACGATGGTCGGGTAGCCGGGCACCGAGCGCTTGATCATGTCCGGGAACACACGGGCCACGTCTTCGTTGAACACGAAGTCCGGCACCTGGTCCAGTGGCTGGGCGAAAAGTTGGTCGGGCTGTCTGGTCACGGTCGGTCTGCGCGGCGCTGGAAAGCCGCGCATTTTAGCCAAGTCCGGCGATTAGCCAAACCTTGTTGGAGGTATTAGTGCAACGCGAGTGCTGAGGTTCACTGAGAAGGCGGACTTCGAAGACTTGATTGGAGCGTCTGCGGTAATTGGCGGCGACAGCGCTCAGCGCACGCGAATCTGGCAATCGAAGGTCTCGGCAGGTTCTGCGATGGCATCCCAGGGCTGTGCGTAGGTCAACAACAGTCGTGTTTCACCACTTTCTGTCGCCTGGAAGCGCCAAGTTGAATGGCCATCGCCGCCGACCAAATCGGAGTTTTCAGCGCTGCTATACACTTCCGGGCCGAGGGTTTTGAGTACCTTGGCGGCATCTTCACGGACTGCCCAGCGGTAGCCGGTCGTCGGGTTGCTTGGCAGGCTGAGGATCAACTGTTGGCCTGCCTGCAGGCTGATCGGGCATTGCGCCTGTTTCTGAACCTGCACGCTCTTGGACGGGCTGGCGCAGGCGCCCAGCAGGGCGAGACTGGCGATGAGAGGCAGACGGTAGACGTTGATCATGGTGTGCTCCATGTGCTCCAGGCGCAGAAATCGACTGCCAGCATAACGGCAGATGGTGGTCGTGTAACCCGCGCTGCGCCGACTCATGTTGTGAATATCAATCGACGATGAACAGCTTTGCACCGGTGTTCGTCGAGCTGCGGTGTGCTTCGGCCTGATCGGCGACCTGGTAGCTCATGCCCGCGGTCATCACGAAGCGGCGGCCATCTTCCAGCTCGGTATGCAGTTCGCCTTCCAGGCACAGCAGGATATGGCCCTTGCTGCACCAGTGGTCGGCCAGGTAGCCGGGTGAATAGTCGACCATGCGCACCCGCACTGTGCCGAACTGGCGAGTTCGCCACTGGGCTACGCCGGTTTCGCCCGGATGCTCGGTGGCTTCCACCTGGCTCCAGTCGGTAATGCCAAAAGGGATGTCGGCGATGTTCATAAGCGTTTCCTGATGGGTGGTGAATCATGGCGCGGCGGTGACGCCGACCGAGATGCTGTCAGTCCTGCTGGGCCTGGAGAAACAGGGCGAACAGTTCGGATTGCGACTTTATCCCCAGCTTGCCGTAGATATGCTTGCGGTGCACCTTGACCGTCTCCGACGAGATGGACAGTTTGCGGGCGATCTCCTTGCCCGAACAGCCACTGAGCATCAGCCTGGCGACATCCAGCTCCCGGGCCGTCAGGGTGTTTTCCATCCAGTGCCCGGCGCTGCCTTGGGGTTGCGGGCGAGCCGGGGCGGGCGTGGTGGTGCCGAGCAGGTGCTGGTCGAATGCCAGGCGCTGCCGCATCAGGCCGCTTACCCAGGGTTGCACCAGGCCAAGCAGCGCGAGGTTCTCGGGACTGAAACGGTGGCGTGCACCCAGCGACAGGCACAGGGTTCGGCCATCCTGCAGCGGGACGTTGAACTGCACTTCGTCGACCACCACATTGAGGCGAAAATAACGCTGGTAGTAATCGGTTTGCTCGAAGCGTTCCGGTGCCACGTCCGCCAGGTGCAGCAGACCGCCGACGGCACGTTCGCGGCTGTCGATGTAGAACGGGTCGAGCTGGTAGAGACCCTTGAGGTAATCCAGGAACAGGGTATCGGGGCCACCGTCCAGCCCGGGGCACTCGGCGAGAACCTGGGGGCGTGTGTCGCTGAAGATCAGCACCACCCAGCTGTCGAACGCTACGTACTGCTCCAGCACGCGCACCAATGCCGTCCAGAAAGCGGGACGATCCAGCCCCTCGATGAGTTTGCCAACCGACTGGTGCCAGGCGATGTGCTGCAACGAAAGTCCCACTTCCTACCCCCAATGGGTTAACCCGCCCGCGTGATTACCGGCGTCGATCCTTGCCGCCATACTCGGGGTACGGCATTGGCAGTTCACCGACCTGCCAGGCAAAGAAATACCCGGCCGATTCTGACGCTTTTTATCGGCCTGGGACAAAACAACAGGAAATCGAGATGAAGATCGAACTCGTACAAATGCGTGGCCGTGATGGCGACACCGCATACAACCTGAGCCGCGCCTTGCAGGCGATCGACGACAGCGCCGAAGGTACCGATCTGCTTGTGTTTGCGGAAACGCACCTGATGGGTTTTCCGACAGCGCTGAACATCGCCGAGCTGGCCGAGCCAGTCGACGGCCCGACGATTCAGGCCGTGCAGCAGGCGGTTCGCGAGCGCAACGTCTCGGTGGCCATCGGCATGGCGGAAAACGACGCCGGCGTGTTCTACAACACGACGCTGCTAATCACCCCGGCGGGAATCGCCATGCGCTACCGCAAGACCCATCTTTGGTCGTCCGACCGCGGCATCTTCACGCCGGGTGACCGCTATGTGACGGTGCCCTGGCAGGGTATTCGGGTCGGCATTCTGATCTGCTTCGACATCGAGTTTCCGGAAAGCGCCCGGGCGTTGGCACAGCTCGGTGCCGACCTGATCATCGTCACCAACGGCAATATGGATCCCTACGGCCCCACCCACCGCACGGCGATCATGGCGCGCGCCATGGAAAACCAGGCATTCGCGGTGATGGTCAATCGCGTGGGCAGCGGCGATGGCGATCTGGTGTTCGCGGGCGGCAGCAGTGCGGTCGATCCGTTCGGCCAGTTGCTGTGCGAGGCCGGTCGCGAAGAGTGTCGGCAGATCGTCGAACTCGACCTCGATCAACTGCAGGCGGCCTGCAGCGATTACCGCTACCTCGACGAGCGGCGCCTGATGCTGCCCGGTGAGCGCATCGACTACCCGGACGGGCGTCGCGAACTACTGATTCCACGTTAAGACGGAGGCCAACCTCCGCATTGCCGCCGGGCCCTGTGCCCGGTGGGCGCTGCTGTGTTCGCCGACTTCGGCTCTGCCATAAAAATCATAATCTCGGAGTAGCAGTAATGGCCAATCTCAAACGTACCCTGTCACTGGGTTCGGTGGTGCTGTTCGGCATCGCCTACATGACGCCGATCATTGTGCTCGGTACCTTCGGCATTCTTGCCGACGTGACCAGCGGGCAGGTGCCCGCTGCCTACCTGGCCGCCACACTGGCCATGCTGTTCACGGCGCTGAGCTACGCGAAAATGGCCGCGGCCTTTCCGGTGGCCGGCTCCGCCTACACCTACGTGCGCAAGTCGATCAACGCCAAGCTGGGCTTTCTCGCCGGTTGGGCGGTGCTGCTCGATTATCTGTTTCTGCCCATGGCCATCTGGCTCATCGGTGCAGCCTACCTGGGCTCAGCGTTTCCCGAGGTGCCGCAGGCGGTCTGGGTGCTGGGATTCATCGTGGTGACCTCGCTGATCAACGTGGTAGGCCTGCAACTGGCCAAGACGGTCAACGGCCTGTTGATGGTGGTGCAGCTTCTGGTGCTGGCGGCCTTCGTTGCCCTGTGCGTGCATTACGTGGCAGGGGATGGCAGCAAACCGCTGTGGAGCCTGAAGCCGTTCTTCGACGGCAGTTTCAGCCTGCCGCTGGTGATGGGCGGCGCTGCCATCGCCTGCTATTCGTTTCTCGGCTTCGATGCGGTCAGCACGCTGACCGAGGAAACCCGCGATCCGCAGAAGACCATTCCCAGAGCGATTCTGCTGATCACCCTGTTCGGCGGGCTGATCTTCATCATCACGTCCTACTTCGTGCAGCTCGCTCACCCCGGCGCCGTGTTCACCAGCACCGATTCCGCTGCCTATGAAATCGCCCGCAACATCGGCGGCGATCTATTCGTGTCGATATTCCTGATCGGCCTGATCGTTGGCCAGTTCACTTCAGGCCTGTCGGCCCAGGCCAGTGCCTCGCGTCTGCTGTTCGCCATGGGCCGTGACGGCGTGCTGCCCAAGCGCCTGTTCGGTACCTTGAGCAAACGCTTCGGAACGCCGCTGGGAAGCATCCTGCTGTGCGCGGTGGTGGCCCTGCTGGCGCTGAAACTGGACGTGACCACCTCGACCTCGTTCATCAACTTCGGGGCTTTCCTGGCGTTCTCGCTGGTCAACCTGTCGGTCATCTTCCACTACTGGATCGGCGGCGCCCGTCGCGGTGCCAGGGAGCTGCTGCAGTACCTGCTTTTCCCGCTGCTCGGCATGTTCGCCACGCTGTGGCTGATGGTCAGCCTGGATCACCTGGCAATCACCCTTGGCCTGTGCTGGCTGGCACTGGGCGTCGTCTACCTGGCCTGGCTGACCGCAGGCTTTCGTCGCCAGCCGCCGGAGATGCAGTTCGACGCAGCCTGAGCCGTCACTGCCGGGCGACGCTCACCCCTTCGAGGTTGGCGAAGGAGGTGTCCTTGGCGGTGAGCAGGAAATCACGCATGAAGGGCGCATCGAGCATGTCCGTGCGGATGCCTGCGTAAAGCGTGGCGAACAGCCCCTTGTCGCCCAGGCGCTTGGCGGTCACGTAGCCACGCGAGCTGTACTCGTGCAGCGCCCAGTTGGGCAGGCCGCAAACGCCGCGGCCGCTGGCCACCAGTTGCATCATCATCACCGTCAGTTCCGAGGTGCGCACCTGGGCCGGCTCGATATCGGCGGGCTCGAGAAAGCGGGTGAAGATATCCAGTCGATCCCGTTCCACCGGGTAGGTGATCAGGGTTTCCTTGAGCAGGTCTTCGGGGCGGATGAAGGGCCGGTTGGCCAGCGCGTGCTGGTTGGCCACCGCCAGCATCGCTTCATAGGTGAACAGTGGCACGTAAGTGATACCGGACAGCTCCAGCGGGTCGGACGTCACCACCAGGTCGAGGTCGCCGCGGGCCAGGGCGGGCAGTGGCGCAAAGGAGAACCCTGAAGCCAGATCCAGCTCCACTTCCGGCCATGCATCGCGAAACTGATCGATGGTCGGCATCAGCCACTGGAAGCAGCTGTGGCATTCGATCGCCATGTGCAGACGACCTGCGGTACCACCGGCAAGCCGTGACAGATCCCGCTCTGCACTGCGCAGCAGGGGCAGCACGTTATCGCACAGCTGTAGCAGGCGCAGGCCGGCGCTGGTAAACCGCACCGGTTTGGTCTTGCGCACGAAAAGCTGCATGCCCAGGCGCTCTTCCAGCTCCTTGAACTGGTGCGACAGCGCTGACTGGGTCAGGTGCAGGCGTTCGGCGGCCTCGACCAGGCTATCGGTTTCACGCAGCGCGTGGAGGGTTTTCAAATGGCGGATTTCGAGCATGGCAGGCCTGCGATATATTCAACTTGGCGCTCGGGAAGGTGAGCAGTTTTCATTTAGGCAGTGTCTCTTAGGGCTGGGTCGCTGTCGAGCCATCTATCGATCATCCCGCCTGGCAGATTTCATCAAACTGTCACCATTGTGTGGCAGCGCGCTTTTGCCAATCACTGCGACACTTCTCGGCTATCCGGTTTTTCGCCTATGGAATGAATGATGCGCGTCGTGGTTTTTCTGGCTGCCTTGCTGTGCAGCCTGTCGTCCTTGGCGACTGAAATATGCAAGGTCGATTCGGACGTCGAGCGCGTATCGTTGGGCGATGTGAGCCTGGCTTACCAGAGCATCGGGCGCAGCAGCGACCCGGCGCTGCTGTTGGTCATGGGCTTGGGTGGGCAACTTATCCACTGGCCGGATGACGTGGTCGAGCAGTTGTGCGAACAAGGCTTTCGGGTCATTCGCTTCGACAATCGCGATGTGGGCCTTAGCCGCTGGAACGCCGAGGCGCCTTCCGCCAATCTTGCCTACGAAGTGCTGCGCTATCGCCTCGGGCTCTCCATCGGCGCGCCTTACGGGCTGCGTGATATGGCTGGCGATGCGCTGGGCCTGATGGATGCGCTGGGCATCCGCGAGTTTCATCTGCTCGGCGCCAGCATGGGCGGGATGATTGCTCAGCATGTGGCCGATATGGCACCGCAGCGGGTACGCAGCCTGACGCTAGTGATGACCAGCTCTGGCGCCCAGGGACTACCGGCGCCAAGTCCGGCACTGCTGAGGCTGTTGTCGCGACGTGACGCGCCCAGCCGCGAGGCGGCGTTGGAACAGCAGGCGGATCTGCTGGCCGCGCTAGGCAGCCCGGCGGTCGTGGATGATCGTGCGATGTTGTTGCACCAAGCCGAAGTCGCCTACGACCGCGCCTTCAACCCCGCAGGCGTTGAGCGACAGTTGCTGGCGATTCTCGCAGAAAGCAGCCGAGTCGATCTGCTCAACCGTCTGCAGGTGCCGACTCTGGTGGTGCATGGCACCGCCGATCCACTGCTGCCGGTTATGCACGGTGTGCACGTGGCGGCGCATGTGCGCGGTAGCGAGCTGCGGCTGATCCCCGGGCTCGCTCACCGCTTTCAGGAACGGTTCAAGGTGCCGTTGCTGGCGGCCGTACTGCCGCATCTGCGAGCTCACCGGCAGGATGTACAACTGGTGCAGATGTAGCCACCGGCGTGTGCACTGCAGGGGTGATGTAGCGCTCTAGCTTGCTGCGCTGTGTCGCGGACAGGAACAGGCCAAGCTTGCTGCGGCGCCAGAGGATGTCATCCACTTCCGTGGCCCATTCGTGCTGGCGCAGGTAATCCACCTCGCGGGCATACAGGCCGTGGCCGAAGTCTTCGCCCAACTGCTCCAGGCTATCGACGTTGTCGAGCAACTGCCAGGTGCGGCTGCCATAGCTGGCGGCCCAGCGGCGCGCCAACGCCGTATCCAGCCAGCCATGGCGTGCGCAGAGTGCGTCGACCAGGCTTTGCCGGCTCTGCATCTGCTCACCACCGGGCAGCGGCGCCTCGGCTGTCCAGCGTGCGCCCAGCTTGGGGAAGAAGGGGGCCAATTGCGCCATCGCCGACTCTGCCAGCTTGCGATAGGTCGTCAGCTTGCCGCCGAATACCGAGAGCAGCGGAGGCTCGTTATCCTCGGCTGACAACGACAGGGTGTAGTCGCGGGTGATGGCCGAAGGCTCGTCCGACTCGTCATCGCAGAGCGGCCTTACGCCAGCGTAGCTGTGCAGGATGTCTGCACGGCTGACCGACTTGCGGAAGTGCGCGTTGACCACCTGCAGCAGGTAATCGGTTTCCTCGTCGCTGATGCTGACCGTGGCAGGATCGCCGGTGTATTCGCGGTCGGTGGTGCCAATCAGGGTAAAGCGGTCGAGGTAGGGAATGGCGAAGACGATACGACGATCTTCGTTCTGCAGGATGTAGGCCTGCTCACCATCAAACAGCTTCGGCACGATGATGTGGCTGCCCTGGATCAGGCGAATGCCGTAGGGCGACTGCTGCTTCAGGTCATCACGGATGAAGCGCGCCACCCAAGGGCCGGCCGCGTTGACCAGCGCCTTGGCGCGAATCGAGAACAGGCTGCCATCGGCACGTTCCAGGTGGATGTGCCACAACCCCTTGCTGCGTCGTGCGCTGACGCAGCGTGTGTGCGTGTGTACATGGGCGCCGTGTTCGCGTGCGGCCATGGCATTGAGCACCACCAGGCGCGCGTCATCGACCCAGCAATCCGAATATTCGAAACCCTTGGTGATTTCCGCTTTGAGCGGGCTGCCTGCGCCGAAACGCAAGCCACGCGAGCGCGGCAGGGCTTTGCGCTTGCCGAGGTTGTCGTACAGAAACAGCCCGGCACGGATCAGCCAAGCAGGGCGCAGGTGCGGGCGGTGGGGCAGAATGAAGCGCATTGGGCTGACAATGTGTGGCGCCTTGGCCAACAGCACTTCGCGTTCGGCCAGCGCCTCGCGCACCAGGCGGAATTCGTGGTGCTCGAGGTAACGCAGCCCGCCGTGAATCAGCTTGCTGCTCGCCGACGAGGTATGCCGGGCGAGGTCGTCTTTCTCGCAAAGGAACACGGACAGGCCACGACCGGCTGCATCACAGGCGATGCCAGTACCGTTGATGCCACCGCCGACAACGGCGATATCGTAGATCTCGGACAGCGGGCTGGTGGACAAGCTGGATGTGGGCATCGTCAGGCCTCATGTTGCTTTGATATTTGAATTCGAACATTTATGTTCATTTTCGAAAATACTAACCCATGAAGAGTCACGTATCCAGCAGGATTCGATTGAAAAAACTCATAGCCATAGGTTGGAATGAAAATACGTGAACATTTCTACAGATAACTGTAGCGGCCGAAGGTTCGGGCTGCGTTCGAATGAACGTCTTGAAAGGCGAGGTGTGTTGCCCGGCCGACAGTCATCAGCTGTCTGTCGTTCGGGCAAGGTTGGGAGAGGCGTGTGGGGTCAGACCACTTCGAGGCGGATCTTGTGTTGGTCGAGCAGCTGAGCGAGTGCCGGCACCGGCTGCTGGTCGGTCACCAGGCAGTCGACCAGGCTGATGGGGCCGAGGCGGATCATGGCGTTGCGCCCGAATTTGCTCGAGTCTGCAGCCAGAATCACCTTGCGGGCATTGGCGATGATCGCCTGGGAGACCCGTACTTCCTGATAGTCGAAGTCCAGCAGGCTGCCGTCTTCGTCGATGCCACTGATGCCCACCAGGGCGAAGTCGACCTTGAACTGGTTGATGAAGTCGACGCTCGCCTGACCCACCAGGCCACCGTCGCGGCGCACGTTGCCGCCGGTGAGCAGCACGTCGAAATCATCCTTGGCACTGAGCATCGAGGCCACGTTGAGGTTGTTGGTGATGATCTTCAGGTGGTTGTGATTGAGCAGGGCGCGGGCGATGGATTCGGTGGTGGTGCCGATGTTGATGAACAGCGAGGCGTGATCGGGGATCTGCGCAGCGACGGCTTCGCCGATGCGTTGTTTCTCATGGCGCATCTGGTCGGCGCGCATGGCGTAAGCAGTATTCTCGACGCTGGAGTCATAGGCGGCGCCGCCATGGTAGCGGCGCAGCAGATTGGCGTCCGCCAGTTGATTGATGTCGCGGCGGATGGTTTGCGGGGTGACGACGAACAGAGTGGCCAGCTCCTCGATACTGACATAGCCGCGTTCGCGGATCAGATCGAGGATTTGCTGCTGACGGGGAGGCAGATTCATGGGGGATCCTTGGGGCTGCCGCACGGAATTTGCTCATGATGCCGCACGAATCTGCTCACTGCCAGTTACAGCCGGGTGTAAACCCGGCTGCTGCCTTACTGGGCCTCTTCGTGGGGCTCCCAGTCGCGGGTGCGGCTGACCGCTTTCTTCCAGCCCGCATAGAGTTTTTCTTTTTCCGGTTCTGCCAGCTGTGGCTCGAACTCACGCTCGATCACTGCCTTGCCGCGCAGTTCGTCCAGGCTGCTCCAGAAGCCACATGCCAGGCCCGCCAGGTAGGCTGCGCCGAGGGCTGTGGTTTCGCGCATTTCCGGGCGCTCCACGTGAGTGCCGAGAATATCGGCCTGGAACTGCATGAGGAAGTTGTTGGCCACTGCGCCGCCGTCTACCCGCAGGGATTTCAGGCGCTCGCCGGAGTCCTGCTGCATGGCGTCGAGTACATCGCGTGTCTGATAGGCGATGGACTCCAGCGCCGCGCGGATGATGTGGTCGACTCGCACGCCACGGGTCAGGCCGAACAGCGCGCCGCGTGCATAGGGATCCCAGTAGGGTGCGCCCAGGCCGGTGAACGCCGGCACCAGGTACACGCCATTGCTGTCCTTGACCTTGTTGGCGAAGTATTCGGTGTCGTAGGCGTCATTGACGACCTTCAGCTCGTCGCGCAGCCACTGGATGGTGGAGCCGCCATTGAAGATCGCGCCTTCGAGGGCATACGTCACTTCACCGCGCGGGCCGCAGGCAATGGTGGTGAGCATGCCGTGCTGGGATTTCACCGCCTTGTCGCCAGTGTTCATCAGCAGGAAGCAGCCCGTGCCGTAGGTGTTCTTGGCTTGGCCAGGTTCGACGCACATCTGGCCGAACAGTGCGGCCTGTTGATCGCCGGCGATACCGGCGATGGCGATGCCGCTCTTGGTGTGGCCGTAAATTTCCGAGGAGGACTTCACTTCCGGGAGCATTTCCCGTGGGATATCCAGCACCTCGAGCATCTTCGCATCCCACTCCAGGGTGTGGATGTTGAAGAGCATGGTACGGGCGGCGTTGGTGTAGTCGGTGATGTGCACCTTGCCGCCGGTGAATTTCCAGATCAGCCAGCTATCGATGGTGCCGAACAGCAGTTCGCCTTTACGGGCGCGTTCGCGGCTGCCTTCTACATGGTCGAGAATCCACTTCAGCTTGGTGCCGGAGAAGTAGGGGTCAGTAACCAGGCCGGTGGTTTGCTGAATGTACTCTTCCAGGCCATCACGCTTGAGCTGCTGGCAGATCTCGGTGCTGCGGCGGCACTGCCAGACCACTGCGTTGTGGATCGGCCGGCCGGTATTCTTGTCCCAGACGACGGTTGTTTCACGCTGGTTGGTAATACCAATTGCCGCTACCTGATCGTGATGAAGACCGGCCTGCGCCAGCGCCTCGACCATCACCGCGCTCTGCGTGGCGAAAATTTCCATGGGGTCATGCTCGACCCAGCCGCTCTGCGGGTAGTGCTGGGTGAACTCGCGCTGGGCGATGCACACCACGTTGGCGTCGCGATCAAAAATGATTGCGCGGGAGCTGGTCGTACCCTGATCGAGGGCAATGATGTAGTTCTTGTTGGTGTCAGTCATGTCGATTGCCTTGGACGGATGAACGGATAGTGAAATGCCGCATGATCGGTTCGAGCGCAATCACGCGGCGTTTAATTCAGGAAGCTTTGACGTCGCGGTTTGCCGACTGTTCTATTTCCGGCTCGATCACACTGGGCAGATGCCGGGCGATCATGCCGCGATAAACCGCTGCGCCGATGCACGCGCCAAGAATTGGGGCGAAGATCGGCACCAGGAAATAAGGAATGTCGCGGCCGCCGGTAAGCGCGATCTCCCCCCAGCCCGTGAAGAAGGTCATCAGCTTGGGGCCGAAGTCGCGAGCGGGGTTCATCGCGAACCCGGTCAGCGGGCCCATGGCACTGCCGATCACGGCGATCAGCAGGCCTATCAGCAGGGGCGCCATCGGGCCGCGAGGCAGGCCGTTGTTGTCATCGGTCAGGGACATGATCACGCCCATCAGGATGGCGGTGATCACCACTTCGACCATGAACGCCTGGCCGGTGGACAGCACGGGATTGGGGAAGGTGGAGAACACCGAGGCCAGTTCCAGGCTGGCCTGGGAGCCACGAACCATCTGGTTGGCCTGTTCGAATTCGAGGAACAGGCTGCTGTATAGGGTGTAGACCAGCAGGGCGCCGCAGAAGGCGCCAGCGATCTGGGCAAGGATGTAGAACGGCAGCTTGCCTTTCTCGAAGCCGGCGAACAGCCACAAGGCGATGCTAACGGCGGGATTGAGGTGAGCGCCGGATACACCTGCGGTCAGGTAGATCGCCATGCTGACGCCAACCCCCCAGATGATGCTGATCTCCCAGAGGCCGAAGCTCGCTCCAGCGACCTTGAGGGCGGCGACACAGCCGGTGCCGAAGAAAATCAGTAGTGCGGTGCCCAAGAACTCGGCCATGCACTGGCCTGATAATGAGGGTTGTCGTAGAGCAGCTGTCATGAGGAACCTCGATTTCTTGTTGTTGTATGGCGCCGATACAGAGCAGGTTGGCGAAGCCTCCAGGGAGTCGCCGTTTGCAAGGTGCCATGACTGATGTGGGTGGCGGTGTTGCTATCGCAAAATGTTCGTAATCGAAAAAAATATAGATGCAGGACACGCACTGTCAAAAAGTGAACGTAAAAAGCGGCTTATGTTTTCGATACCAAACGTGTACATAGTTAAATAGGTCAGCGGCACACGCGATAGGTTCCCTCACCTGGCAAGATTCGATACCTGCTTTTCAAGGCTGAGGCAGAGCCTTTTGCTGATCGGCGGCGCTAGAATCACTGTAACCC
Source organism: Pseudomonas sp. AC355 (assembly GCF_979258205.1). Taxonomy (NCBI): domain Bacteria; kingdom Pseudomonadati; phylum Pseudomonadota; class Gammaproteobacteria; order Pseudomonadales; family Pseudomonadaceae; genus Pseudomonas; species Pseudomonas sp. AC355. Next base: position 36,281 of record NZ_OZ409843.1, read on the forward strand.
GCGTTGCTCTTACCTCTTGTCTGGAGCTGTCATGACCCCCGCACTGGATCTGCTGAAAAAGGTTCGCGCCGAACATCGAGTCCACAGTTACGAACACGATCCAAAGGCCGCATCCTACGGCCTTGAGGCAGCGGAGAAGCTCGGTCTCGATCCCGCGCAGGTGTTCAAGACGCTATTGGCCAGCAGTGAAAAGGGCGAGTTGCTGGTAGCCGTGGTACCGGTCGTCGGCACCCTGGATCTGAAAGCGCTGGCCCAGGCCGCTGAGGTGAAGAAGGTCGACATGGCGGCAATCGATGCCGCGCAACGGGCAACCGGGTATCTGGTCGGCGGCATCAGCCCGCTGGGGCAGAAGAAGCGTCTGCGAACCTTCATCGACAGCAGTGCGCTGAACTTCCCAAGCATCCATGTGAGTGCCGGGCGCCGTGGCCTCGAAGTTGAACTGAGTGCCGAGGTGCTGGCGCAGCATACCCAGGCGAAGTTTGCCGCGATCGGTCGGTAGCCTGGCGAAGCGCGCCCCATGCGTGGGCGAGCATTGCGCGTCCCTGTATGATCGGAGCCAGTTTGCATGAAGCCGCTGATGTAACAGGCTGCATGCATTACACGGGGGCGCAGCGACGGTAGGTCGCGCCGCGCAAACAAGAGCAGGAGGCTTGGCGGGTGATAAAAGGAATTCGGGGAGTTGCAGGTAGCCTGTTGATGGCTGCAATGCTGGGCAGTGCTTGCGTCAGGGCTGAAACCCTGGTCATGGAGGCGGACGTATGGTGTCCGGTCAACTGTGCTGAAGGTGCCGAGCGTCCTGGCATCTTCGTCGAGCTGGCCAGGGAAATCTTCGCCGAGGCGGGTATCGACGTGGAGTACCGCGTTACCAACTGGGCGCGTGCGATGCAGGATGTGCGCAACGGCCGAGTCAATGCGCTGGTGGGCGCTGGTCGTCGTGATGCGCCGGACTTCGTGTTTGGTGATGCAGCTCCCGGTATTTCCCGTAACTGCTTCTATGCGCGTGCCGACAGCACCTGGCGCTATACCGGCCTGGCGTCCCTCGAGCAGATCCGCCTGGGGGTGATCAATGGCTACAGCTATGGTGAGGCATTGGACGACTACATCCGCCGCAACCAGAACAATCTGGATCGCCTGCAGCAAGCCGCTGGCGAGCAGGCGCTGGCGCTGAACATCCGCAAGGTCGAACTGGGCCGTGTCGATGCCACGTTGGAGAACACCTGGGTGATGTCCATGTACCTCGCTCAGCACAAAAATGCCGATGAGCTGATCGAGGTCGGTTGCCGGATGCCGGACGTGCCCATCTATATCGCCTTTTCGCCGGTACTGTCTTCCAGCCCTCGCTACCGCGATATCTTCGACGACGGCGTACGTCGCTACCGTCAAGATGGCCGCCTGGAAGCCCTGCTCAAGCGTTACGGGATTCGCCCGGAGCGCTGACATTCTCACTGTTGCGGCGCTTTGGCGGCTCGCTGTATTGCAGTGCTCGGCACCGATGCGGGCATGCTGACCTTCTTCACTCGCTCACAGGAATCACCCCATGCCCCTCGAGTTCCATCAGGTCGATGCATTCAGCGACAAGCCTTTCGCGGGTAATCCTGCGGTGATCTATCGCCTGAACCGCTGGCTCGACGATGCACTGATGCAGCAGATCGCCGCCGAGCACAATCTGGCTGAAACCGCATTCGTGGTGAAGGAGGGCGCCGCCTGGCGCATCCGCTGGTTTACGCCGACGACCGAAGTACCACTCTGCGGGCACGCGACGTTGGCCAGCGCCCATGTGCTGTTCGAGTGTTATGGCGAGGTAGGTGAGCGTATCGACTTCCTTTATGCAGGCGGCACGCTAGCAGTGAGTCGTGACAAGGATCGCCTGGCGCTTGATTTCCCCTGCCAGCGTCCGACCCCCATTGCCGGGCCTGAGGGGCTCGCCGAGATTCTCGGGCAAACGCCGCTCGCCGTGCTGGATGCCCCGCAATTGCTGGTGCTGCTCGAGTCGCAAGATGCGGTGCGTGCTTGCAATCCTGATCTGCGCGCGTTGGGCAAACTGCCCTGGGGTGCCGTCATCATTACCGCAGCGGGTGAGGCGGTGGATTTCGTTTCACGCAACTTCGCACCGGCGGTGGGTATCGACGAGGATCCGGTAACCGGCTCAGCCCATTGCATTCTTACGCCATACTGGGCGCAGCGATTGGGCAAGACCGAGTTGAGCGCCTACCAGGGCGGCAAGCGCGGTGGGTTTCTCTGGTGTCGTCAGGATGGGGAGCGGGTGAAGATCGCCGGCCATGCTCGTCTGGTGAGCAGTGGCCGACTCCATTTCGAGTGTTAGGTGTTGCGTTCCAGGAACGAGGGGGCAGCCACGCTGCCCGCTGCGGCGAACGCCACCAGGTGATCCGCCGCAATGCGAATCCCGACCTGCTCACCCGGCTGGTGATCGGCATGGCTCGGAAACAGCGCTTCGAGCTGGCTGCCAGTCGGCAATTGCAGGCGATACAACGTTGCCGCACCGAGGAAGCTCTTGCCGACGACCAGCGCCTTTTGTGAGCTTTGCGGGTCGTGGACGATATCGTCCGGGCGCAGCAGCACGTCCACGGCACTACCGAGTGGCCATGCATAGGCACGATTGCCGCAAATGCTGCCCAGTTCGGTCTGTACCTCATCCGGCGCCAGTAACTGGCCACGAATGAAGTAACCCTGGCCGATAAAACTGGCGACAAAGGGCGTCTGGGGTTCGTGATAGAGATTGAACGGCGTGTCCCATTGTTCCAGATGCCCAGCCTTGAATACGCCGACCTGATCACTGACGGCGAAGGCTTCTTCCTGATCGTGCGTCACCAGGATGGCGCTGGTGCCGCGGCTCTTGAGGATGTCGCGTACCTCATGGCTGAGACGTCGGCGCAGCTCGCCATCGAGGTTGGAGAACGGCTCGTCGAGCAGCAGCAACTGCGGGTTGGTGGCCAGTGCCCGCGCCAGCGCCACACGCTGTTGCTGGCCACCGGACAGCTCATGGGGGTGGCGCTTGCCCAGGTGATCGAGCTTGACCAGCTCCAGCAGCTCGCGGGTGACCTGCTCGCAGTCGGGCTGCTTGCGAATGCCAAAGGACACGTTCTGCGCCACGCTCAGGTGCGGGAACAGCGCGTAATCCTGAAACACCATGCCGATGCGACGCTTCTCGGGTGCCAGGGTAAAGCCAGGGCGGGAAATCACCTCGCCAGCCAGGCTGATTTCACCTTCCAGCACCGGCTCGAAGCCGGCGATGGCGCGCAGGGTGGTGGTCTTGCCGCAGCCGGACGGGCCGAGCAGGCAGCCGATATCACCCGGATTCAGGTGCAGATTGAGATTCTGCACGATGCGCTGCTCACCGTAGCCGCAACCCAGGTTACGCAGGCTCAACAGCATGGGCTGGCTCATGCGTGGTGATACGCCGGTTCGACGAGGAATTCGAGCAGTGCCTTTTGCGCGTGCAGGCGGTTTTCTGCCTGATCCCAGGCGGCCGAACGGGGATCGTCGAGCAGATCCTCACTGATTTCCTCGCCACGGTGGGCGGGCAGGCAGTGCAGGAACAGCACGTTCTCGTCGGCTGCATCGAGCAGGGCGCGGTTCACCTGATAGGGCGCGAACAGCTTGTGGCGCTCGGCGATTTCCTCTTCCTGGCCCATGGAAGCCCAGACGTCGGTGCTCACCAGGTGAACGCCGGCCACGGCCTCACGCGGGTCACGGAAGATCTTCACGCGCTCGCCGGCTTCGGCCAGCAGCGCGGCGTCAGGCTCGTAACCTTGCGGGCAGGCGACGTGCAGGTTGAAGTCGAACTGGATGGCCGCTTCTATATAGGAGTTGCACATGTTGTTGCCGTCGCCGATCCAGGCCGCGGTCTTGCCGACGATGCTGCCGCGCTGCTCGTGGAAGGTCTGCATATCGGCCAATAACTGGCACGGGTGCAGATCGTCCGACAGGCCGTTGATCACCGGCACCCGGGAGTTGGCGGCGAACTCGGTCAGGGTGCTGTGGGCGAAGGTACGGATCATCACCGCGTCGAGCATGCGCGACATGACGATGGCCGAGTCGCTGATCGGTTCGCCGCGGCCCAGTTGAGTATCACGGGGCGACAGGAAGATGGCCTGGCCACCGAGCTGGATCATGCCCGCTTCAAAAGAAAGGCGGGTACGGGTCGAGGCTTTCTCGAAGATCATGCCCAGCACGCGATTCTTCAGCGGTTCGAACAGCACGCCGCTGTTGCGCAAGCCTTTCAGCTCCATGCCGCGTCGGATCAGGCCCACCAGTTCATCCGGTGTGCAGTCCTTCAGCGAGAGAAAGTGTCTTGCGCTCATCGTTAACTACCTTTTGACAACAGGCCGTAGGTTCGTTTTTCACGGAAAAACGGAGGAACCTACGGCTGGGGGCCGCACAGTGCGACGAAACGGGGAAGCCGCCGATCTTATAAGTAAATGACGCCTACGCGCAAATCCGCCCAGATTGCCAAGTGTAACGTCCTGAAAGACTGGCCAGAGCCGCCTGATGCACGGCCCTGATGGTCGGGGATTCACGCCGAATAGGCTGCTGGTGTGGCGACCCTGAGGCGCCCATGATTGCTTTTCGAACAAAGAAGACGAGGCTGGCCATGACCACGACCCTCCATCACCGTGCGTGCCATCTGTGTGAGGCCATCTGTGGGCTGACCCTTGAGGTAGAGCACGCCACCGACGGTGAGCCACAGATACGTTCCATCAAGGGTGATCGTGATGATCCGTTCAGCCGCGGCCATATCTGCCCCAAAGCGGTGGCGCTGCAGGACATCCAGAACGATCCGGATCGCCTGCGCCAGCCGATGCGTCGTATCGGCGATCGCTGGCAGGCGATCGGCTGGGACGAAGCCTTCACCCTGGCGGCCGAGCGTCTGGCTGCGGTGCAGGCCAAGCATGGGCAAAACGCGGTAGCCGTCTATCAGGGCAATCCTAGCGTGCACAATTACGGGTTGATGACCCACAGCAACTACTTTCTCGGCCTGCTCAAGACCCGCAATCGATATTCCGCCACCTCGGTTGACCAGTTGCCGCACCACCTGACCAGCCACCTGATGTACGGCCATGGTTTTCTCATTCCCGTGCCCGATATCGATCACACCGATTTCATGCTGATCCTCGGCGGCAATCCGCTGGCCTCCAATGGCAGCATCATGACCGTGCCCGACGTAGAGAAACGCCTCAAGGCGATCCAGGCACGTGGCGGCCGTCTGGTGGTGGTCGACCCACGACGCAGCGAGACCGCTGCCATCGCCGATCAGCATCTGTTCATTCGTCCCGGGCAGGACGCGGCCTTACTGCTGGCGCTGCTCAGCACCCTGTTCGAGGAGGGGCTGTGCCGAACCAGCCATCTGCCTGTCTCCGGCCTCGATGAGGTAGAGCAGACTGTGCTGCCCTTTACCGCCGAGCTGATGGCGCCGCGTTGTGGTATTCCGGCTTCGGCCATACGCCAGTTGGCACGGGATTTCGCGGCAGCGGATAAGGCGGTGTGCTATGGCCGCATGGGCGTATCCACCCAGGCATTCGGCACGCTGTGTCAGTGGCTGGTGCAGGTGATCAACCTGGTGACCGGCAATCTCGACCGGGTGGGTGGGGTGTTGTGCACCGAGCCGGCGGTGGATCTGGTCGGCGCGACGTCCGGCGGGCATTTCGATCGCTGGCAGAGCAGGGTTTCCGGTTTGCCCGAATATGGCGGCGAGTTGCCGGTCAGTGCTTTGGCCGAGGAAATGCTCACTGCCGGAGACGGCCAGGTGCGCGCGCTGATTACCGTCGCAGGCAATCCGGTGCTGTCGACGCCTAACGGGCGGCAACTGGAGCAGGGGCTCGAAGGTCTGGATTTCATACTCAGCGTGGATCTGTACATCAACGAAACCACCCGCCATGCCGACCTGATCCTGCCATCCACCGCTCCGCTGGAGCACGACCATTACGACACCACGTTCAATCTGTTCGCGGTGCGCAACGTCACCCGCTTCAACGAGGCGGTATTGCCCAAGCCGGAGGGTGCGCTGGACGACTGGGAGATTTTCATCGGCCTGGCCAAGGCCTTCGCAGCGCAGACCGGCGCTGTGCTGAAGCCCACGCAGACTCCGCAGCAGATGATCGACCTCGGGCTGCGCTTCGGCCCCTATGGTGATCAGTCGCCACTCAAGCTTTCGCTGCAGACCCTGCGGCAACACCCCCATGGCCTGGATATCGGCCCGCTTGGCCCGAACCTGGCGGCACGCCTGAAAACCGCCGATGGCCGGGTGCAGGCCGCACCGGCGCTGTTGCTCGGGGATGTACAGCGTTTCGCCACGCAAGCTGCAGTCGATCCCGGGCAGTTGCTGCTGATCGGCCGCCGGCATGTGCGCAGCAACAACTCATGGATGCACAACTATCACCGGCTGGTGAAGGGCAAGCCGCGTCATCAATTGTTGATGAGCTTCCAGGATATGCAGCAGCGCGGGCTCAGCGATGGCCAGCGCGTCAGCGTCAGCTCGCGGGTTGGCGTGGTCGAGGTCGAAGTGCTCGCGAGCGATGAGATGATGCCGGGCGTGGTCAGCCTGCCCCATGGTTGGGGTCATGGGCGGCCAGGTGTGCAGGTGAGCATCGCCAGTGCCACGCTGGGGGCTAGCGCCAACGACCTGACCGATGAACGCCAGCTGGATCGGCTGTCGGGCAATGCGGTACTCAATGGGGTTCCGGTGCAGGTGGTCGCGGCTTGAGCGGTGCCTTGTTCGCGTATGCAGCATGGCCGAGCATTGCGCTCGGCTTTTGGTTACAATGCGTGCACCGTATCGACCCGTGAGTCGGATAGTCCAGTTCTGAGGTGCCCCCATGGAAATCATCGAAACGATCAAAGAGCAGATCGCCAGCAACACCGTTCTGCTGTACATGAAAGGCGCTCCGAACGCGCCGCAGTGCGGCTTTTCCGCTCGCGCTGCGCAGGCTCTGATGGGCTGCGGCGAAAAATTCGCCTACGTCGACATCCTGCAAAACCCGGAAATTCGCACCAACCTGCCCAAGTACGCCAACTGGCCGACCTTCCCGCAACTGTGGGTCGGTGGTGAACTGGTCGGCGGCAGCGACATCATCAGCGAGATGTACGAAAAGGGTGAGCTGCAGACCCTGATCAAGGAAGCCGTCGAGAAAGCCGGCGCCTGATCGTCTGACCTTCCCGAAATCCGCAGCCAGCAATGGCTGCGGATTTTTTTTGCCTGCACGAAGGTCAGGCGGCAGGCCGTGGCGAAAACCCGCGTTCGATCTGGTGGGCTAAAGCCCACCCTACAGCTCGCGCGCGCCCACGCTTGGCGTCCTATGACGATATCGCCGCGCTGCAGGACTAGGGTAGGGTGGGCTTGAGCCCACCAATTGGATCAGCTGCCCGTCTACGCCACCGTTACGTCCAGCACGCGAATGCAGCCGGATTGTGGATAGTGCCAATGTACCTCGACATCCCACAGGCGTACGCCGTAGCGGCGCTCCGGCTGGGGTTGCTGGTAGGCGGGGCGTGGATCCTGCGCCAGGCACTGTTCGATCAGTTCGGCCAGTGGCTCGTTCAAGCGCAGGCCGTGTTCGCGGGCCTGAGCCAATGCGCTGTCCTGCCACTGCACCTCGATCCGCACGGGAGCATCCGCAGCGATATGGTTGTGGGCGTCAGGCACGCTATCGGCGTAAGGCACATAGGGTTTGACGTCGAGCACCGGGGTGCCGTCGAGCAGGTCGATACCCGACAGCCACAATCGCCCGCTTTCGACGCGATCCAGGCGTACCACTGATTGGCCGATACCGTTGGGACGATGAGTCGCTCGGGTCGCGAAAACGCCGATGGCGCGGTTACCGCCCAAGCGCGGCGGGCGCACCTTGAGCCGGGGCGTATCTTCCAGCGCCTGATGGAAGAGAAACAGCAGCCAGACATGGCTGACCTGCTCCAGGCCCTGCACTGCATCGCCCTGATCGAACGGCGCGCATAGCTCGAGTACGCCACGCGCGGCGGGCGCCAGTTGTGGCTGGCGGGGGATGGCGAACTTCTCCTTGAAGCAAGAGCGCACATAACCGATGGGCGAAACCTGGTAGCTCATGGCGTATCAGGCGCGCAGACGCTGGGTCAGACCCTTGAGGAAGTTACGCAGGAATTGGTCGCCGCAAATACGGTAGTTGCTGGTGCCTTGCTTGCGAAACAGTGCGCTCATTTCCGGCTTCGACACGGGGCAGTCGACGCTGCGCATGATGGCGTGCACATCGTCTTCTTTCAGCTCGAAGGCCACACGGAGTTTTTTCAGCACCTGATTGTTGGTCACCGGCAGTTCCAAGGCCGGTGCGGCGCGGCTGTCATCCTTGCCGCGCTTGAAATACACCAGGCCATCGAGTGCGTGGGCCAGCAGTTCGTCGTCACAATCCTGGTAACCGGGTTCGTCATCCTTCTTCAGTACCGCAGTGATCTCTTCAACGGTCACCGGCTTACCACCCAGCTGAACGATTTCGGTCAGTTGGGCGTCGCTGACATCGAGCATATAGCGCAGGCTGCGCAGCACATCATTATTGAGCATGAAAATTCCTGATTGGAGAGGCCCACGTTAAAGGGGAGGCCGGAAGAATAGAGGTTAGAAACGTTCTTTGACGCCCATATAGCGCCACTGTCCGGGCTGCACCTTGGACATCGGTACGCCGCCGACTCGGATGCGTTTCATGCCCAGCACCTTGAGGCCCACGGCGTTACACATGAATACCAATTGGCCGGGCAGCGGATTTTTCAGGGCGAAGCGCAGGCGGGTTTCGTTCTGCCAACTGACCTTGCAGGGCGCCAATGCGGTGCCGTTGAACACCAGGCCATGGTTGAGGCGTTTGAGGTCACGATTCGACAGCTCACCGCTGACCTCGACCACGTATTCCTGCTCCAGCTTGCTCTGGTCGTCCTTGAGCTTGCGCTCGATACGCCAGTCCTGCGTCAGCACATGCAGACCGTCGGCGCCTGCCTGCAGGGGAATGCAGGGTGTCAGGTTGCTGAAGTGACCCTTGAGCGTGCGCTGCTCGGAACGATCCTCCGGCCAGCGGCTGTCCGGGCCGATCTCTTCGGCTGCGCGTTCGGGAAAGCGTCCGCTGGGAATGTGCAGCAGCAGGGTGACCGGCACCAAAGGTTCGGCAACGGCATCCGGAAGCAGTACTACAGCTTCGTCGGTCACCTTGCGCTGAGGTTCGTCAACCACTTCACCATTGACCGTGACCCAGCCGCCCTCGATATACAGTTCGGCCTCGCGGCGTGAGCAGCCGGTCAGTTCGATCAGGCGTTTGGAGAGGCGTAGGGGTTCGGTCATGGCAGGACATCGTCGGCGAATAGATACCCATTGTACCGCCGTGAGGCGCGTCATGCGCGTGGCATGAACAAAGCCGGGCAGGGCGCCCGGCTTTCAGGTTCTGCCAATCAGAAAATCAGCGAGAAGATGCCGATCACGACCAGCAGGCCGATAAGGAAGATGATACCGATGGTGCTGCCGAGGAACTTCAGCATGGGGGCGACTCCTGTTTTCGTCCGTTCAGTATTGGGACTGGAGTGGCGCTGGCATCGTTCAGGGTAAATCTGCCCTGCGGCCATTGCGGCCGCAGGGGAGAGCGGGCTAGCCGCCGAGGTAGGCGTCACGCACCTTGGGATCATTCAGCAGATCATGGCCACTGCCTTGCATGACGATCCGGCCGTTCTCCAGCACATAGCCGCGGTCGGCCAGCTTGAGCGCCTGGTTAGCGTTCTGCTCGACCAGGAACACGGTCACACCGTCCTTGCGCAGCTGTTCGATGATGTCGAAGATCTGCTGGATGATGATCGGTGCCAGACCCAGAGACGGCTCGTCGAGCAGCAGCAACTTGGGCTTGCTCATCAGCGCACGGCCGATGGCGAGCATCTGCTGTTCACCGCCGGACATGGTGCCGGCACGTTGTACCAGGCGCTCTTTCAGGCGCGGGAACAGGTGCAGCACCTTGTCCAGTTGCTCCTGATTGTCCGCCTTGCTGCCGAAGAAGCCGCCCATGGCGAGGTTTTCCTCGACGGTCAGGCGAGCGAACACGCGGCGGCCTTCCGGCACCACGGCGATGCTCTTGCGCATGATCAGCGGGGTTTCCATGCCGACCAGCTCTTCACCCTGGTAGCGGATGCTGCCGCTGGTGGCCTGCGGAGTGCCGCACAGAGTCATCAGCAACGTGGACTTGCCGGCGCCGTTGGCACCGATCAGAGTGACGATCTCACCCTGGCGCACTTCCACACTGACGCCGTGCAGCGCCTGGATCTTGCCGTAGAAGGTGGAAACGTTGTCGAAATACAGCATTACGCTTCCCCCAGGTAGGCTTTGATCACGTCCGGATTGTCGCGGATCTGCTCCGGCGTGCCGTCGGCCAGGGGCGTGCCCTGGTTGATCACGAAGATGTGGTCGGAAATGCTCATGACCAGCTTCATGTCGTGCTCGATCAGCAGCACGGTCACGTTGTACTCGTCACGCAGCACGCCGATCAGCGCTTTCAGGTCGTCGGTTTCCCGCGGGTTGAGACCCGCGGCCGGCTCGTCGAGCATGAGGATGCTCGGCCGAGTCATCATGCAGCGGGCGATTTCCAGGCGGCGCTGCTGACCGTAGGCCAGGGTACCGGCGGTGCGGTTGGCGAATTCGGTCAGGTTGACCTGCTCTAGCCAATGCGCCGCGTAATCCATGGCCTCGCGCTCACTGCGGCGAAACGCCGGGGTCTTGAACAGGCCGGACAGAAAGTTGGTGTTGATGTGGCGGTGCTGGGCGACCAGCAGGTTTTCCACCGCGGTCATTTCCTTGAACAGGCGAACGTTCTGGAAAGTACGCACCACGCCCTTGCGAGCGATCTTGTGGCCCGGCAGGCCTTCGATCTGTTCGCCGTTGAGGCGGATGCTGCCCGAGGTCGGTTTGTAGAAACCGGTCAGGCAGTTGAATACCGTGGTCTTGCCGGCACCGTTCGGGCCGATCATCGACACAACCTGTTTTTCATTGACCGAGAGGCTGACCCCGTTGACGGCCAGCAGGCCGCCAAAACGCATGGACAGGCCGCTCACTTCTAGAATCGGGCGGCTCATCGTTGTTTCAACTCCAGGTGTGGGCGCTGCATGGGCATGAGGCCCTGCGGACGCCAGATCATCATCACGATCATGGTCAGACCGAATATCAGCATGCGGTACTCGTTGAAGTCGCGCATCTCCTGCAACAGGGTCATCACGATGGCCGCGAATATGATGCCGAGCTGCGAGCCCATGCCACCCAACACGACGATGGCGAGGATCATCGCCGACTCGATGAAGGTGAACGACTCCGGCGTTACCAGCCCCTGACGAGCAGCGAAGAAGCTGCCGGCAAAACCGGCGAAACTGGCGCCGATGGTGAAGGCCGAGAGCTTGACCGTGGTCGGGTTGAGACCGAGGGCACGGCAGGCGATTTCATCTTCGCGCAAGGCTTCCCAGGCGCGGCCGATCGGCATGCGCATCAGGCGGTTGATCACGAAGATGGCCAGCAGCACCAATAGCAGGGCGATCAGATACAGAAAGATCACCTTGTAAGTGGAGTTGTAGGCGATGCCGAGGAAGTCATGCAGGGTCTGGCCGCCATCCGGCGCGCGACGATCCAGCGACAGGCCGAACAGTTCCGGCTTGGGAATCGAGCTGATGCCGTTCGGGCCGCCGGTGATGTCGGTGAGGTTGCGCAGCATGATGCGGATGATTTCGCCAAAGCCCAGGGTCACGATGGCCAGATAGTCACCGCGTAGCCTGAGTACCGGGAAACCCAGCAAACAGCCGAAGGTGGCCGCCATCAGGCCGGCTATCGGCAATGCCGTCCAGAAGCCGAAGCCTGCGTACTCGGCAAGCAGCGCATAGGTGTAGGCACCCACCGCGTAGAAGCCGACGTAACCCAGGTCGAGCAGACCGGCGAGGCCGACCACGATGTTCAGGCCGATACCCAGCATCACGTAGATGAGGATCAGTGTGGCGATGTCCACCGCCGCGCGGGAGCCGAAGAACGGCCAGGCCAGCGCCACGACGAACAGCGCGAGCATGATCCAGCGCTGCACGCTGGGCAGGGTCAGCGAGTTCTTCAGGTTCTGCGGTACGCCCGGCAGAACGCTTTTGAGCTTGTCACCGCCGAGCAGCAGATCACGCAGCACCAGGTGCCAGACGAACAGTAGCGCGGCGGCGATGCCGATGGTTCACAGGGTCTTGGCGCTGGCGCCTTGTACCTGCAGGCTGATGCCGACGACGCTGAGCTTGAGGCCGAGGATCGGGTAGGAGATCAGCAGCAGAAGGATGCTGCTGAACAGGGCGGTCTTGAGGTTCTTGCTCATACCTTTTCAACCTCCGGACGGCCGAGGATGCCGGTCGGGCGGAACAGCAGCACCAGCACCAGCAGGCTGAAGGCGACGACATCCTTATATTGGTCACCGAAAATATCGGCGCCGAAGGCTTCCGCCACACCCAGCACCAGGCCGCCAAGCACGGCACCCGGGATGCTGCCGATGCCGCCGAGTACCGCGGCGGTGAATGCCTTGATACCTGCGAGGAAGCCCAGATGCGGGTTGATCACGCCGTATTGCATGCCCAGCAGCACGGCGGCAACGGCTGCCAGTGCAGCGCCGATGACGAAGGTCAGGGCGATGATGTTGTTGGTGTTGATGCCGAGCAGGTTGGCCATCTTCAGGTCTTCGGCGCAGGCGCGGCAGGCGCGACCCAGGCGTGAGCGCGAGATGAACAAGGTGAGGCCGATCATGGTCAGGAAGGTGACCACGAAGATCAGCACCTGCATGTAGGAAATCACCACACCATTCATGGCGCTTTCGCCAAACACGAAGTTGCCGGGCAGCGGGTTGGTGATGGCTTTGTCCTTGGAGTCCTGAGAAAGCATCACGGCGTTCTGCAGGAAAATCGACATGCCAATCGCGGAAATCAGTGGGATCAGCCGGTTACCACCGCGTAGCGGCCGGTAGGCGACCCGTTCGATGCTGTAGCCGAGGGCACTGGTGACGATGATGCTCGCCGCAAAGGCGCAGATCATGATGAGTGGCAGGCTATCGAGCCCCATCATGGCCAGCAGGGTGATGGCGATGAAGGCGACGTAAGAGCCGATCATGTACACCTCGCCGTGGGCGAAGTTGATCATGCCAATAATGCCGTAGACCATCGTGTAGCCGATGGCGATCAGGGCATAGGTACTGCCGACGGTCAGACCGTTGAGCAGCTGTTGCAGGTAGTGGTAAAGATCAGGCATTGCCTAACTCCTGGGTTGTCGCGCACGGCAGCGCTTGTGGCGCAGCGCGAAACCGGAATTCTTTCAATAAACAAAGCCCACTGCAGCAGTGGGCTCTTGGTTCAGAACCTGCTCATGATTCGCTGCGCGTCGGCCCTGCTGCGTTAAGAGCAGGCTCGGAATGCTCATGTACAAAAGTACACTCCGCTTCCTCGCCTGTTCTTGCCTTGCATGGCGCTAGCTCGCTAGCTCATGAATCAGCTTCTTCGGCGGGGTGACTTACTTGGCTTCGGACTTGGTGCCGTCCTGGTGCCATTCGTAAACCACGAAGTTGAAGTCCTTCAGGTCGCCTTTCTCGTCGAAGCTGAGGGCGCCGGTCGGGGTGTCGAAGGTGTTAGCGCGCAGGGCGGCAGCTACTTCGGCGGTGTCGGTGCTACCGGCTTTCTCGATGCCGCCGGCAATCACTTGAACGGCAGCGTAGGCTGGGAACACGAATGGCCCACTGGAGTCTTCGTTCTTGGCCTTGAACGCGTCAACCAACGCTTTGTTCTTCGGATCCTGGTCGAAGGATTGCGGCAGAGTCACCAGCATACCTTCGGAGGCTGAACCGGCGATGGCCGAGATTTCCTTGTTGCCTACGCCTTCCGGCCCCATGAAGCGAACGTCCAGGCCTTTTTCCTTGGACTGACGCAGCAGCAGGCCCAGTTCTGGGTGGTAGCCACCGTAATAGACGAAGTCCACACCTTGTTGCTTGAGTTTGGCGATCAGCGAGGAGAAGTCCTTGTCACCGGCGTTGATGCCTTCGAACAGGCCAACTTTCACGCCTTTGGATTCCAGGGTCTGCTTGACCGCTGTGGCGATACCTTCACCGTACTGTTGCTTGTCATGGATGACAGCGACGTTCTTCGGCTTGACGTGGTCAGCGATGAAGTTGCCGGCGGTTGGGCCTTGCAGGCTGTCCAGACCGATGGTGCGGAAGATCAGCTCGTAGCCACGGGCGGTGATTTCCGGGCTGGTAGCGGCCGCGGTGATCATCAGGATGCCTTCGTCTTCGTAGATGTCCGACGCCGGCTGAGTGGAGCTGGAGCACAGGTGGCCAACGACGAATTTGATGCCATCGTTGACGATCTTGTTGGCAACGGCCACGGCTTGCTTGGGATCGCAGGCGTCGTCATAAGTCACGCCTTCGAGCTGAGCACCGTTCACGCCACCGGCCTTGTTGATCTGTTCGATGGCCATCTTGGCACCGATGAACTGCATTTCGCCGTACTGGGCAACAGCACCGGTCACCGGGCCAGCCATGGCGATTTTGATGGTGTCGGCGGCGACCGAGTAGCTGGCAGCGCCAGCCAGGGCCATAGCGGCGAACAGCTTGGAAATCTGCTTAGTAGCGTTGTTCATTAGTGCTCCACTCATTGTGTTCATTGTTGTAGTTCTGGCAGCCAAAGCAGCAGAACCGGAGTCGACTTTTCCGGCCATACCCCCGGCAACTGTACCGATACAGTGTAGAGCGCTGATTTGCGCCTTGGAAAGTCGGTAGTCGAGGAAGAAAGGTAGGAATGTCGCGTAATTGCAAGAAATGTATAGATAAACGGCGGATTCCTGACTGACGGGTGGTTGACACGGCTTGTCTGCTCGCCACCCATCGCTATCATGGCGGCCGTCGAAAAAACGACCCTTCACGATGGAGCCTGCCATGAATGAACAACCAAGCACCCTCTATGCCAAATTGCTCGGCGAAACGGCTCCTATCCGTTGGCAGGAGCTGCAACCGTTCTTTGCCCGTGGCTCGCTGCTGTGGGTCGACAGTAACGCAGATCTGATTGCGGTGGCCGAGGCGGTTGCCGAGAACCATAGAGAAGCGGTTGCTGAATGGCTGGATTCGGCGCGGGTCGCGGTGTTGAGCGACAGGCACGCGGAGGATCTGCTGGCGCGTGATCCATCGCTCTGGGCTGTGGTGGTTGCTCCCTGGGTTTTGGTGCAGGAGCGCGCTGAAAAGTAGCGTTGGTTTCGAACGTTCGTTTTAACCGCTCTGGAATAGGACTCTTCCAGGGGTGGTAAACGATTTTTATGCTTTATTTTGGTGCTCCGTGTGGGTCGATTTGGGGCGCTGGGAGATTGGCATCATCGCCGAGTCTGGATGTCTATGCTCAGGAGACCGGAAGCCTTTTGGCGTTTCGGGGAATCCCTCAGCACAGGAGAGTGCTTATGTTCGAGCCCGGCCATCTATTTCGCGGCAACAGCCTGGCGGCGGGTGAGATACCCACCTATGCCATCGACCTGCATTACGACGTGCGCCAGGATGCGGCCGAAGGGCCGATGCTGCACGTGTCCCTCAAGGGGGAAATCGCAGGGGCGGCGTTCGAAGAGTCGTTCGAATTGCACCGTGATACCGCCTTCAACTTCGCCAGCGTGGTCAGCCGCCTGGCTCACAAGCATGGCTTGCCAACCAGTGTGGTGCTGATCAGTCACGAGCACGAAGAGTTCGACCAGATGTTCGAGGATATTCGTCAGCGTCTGGGCGCTCATAGCGGCGAGCCGGTTGATCTCGATCATCTTGAGAAAGATGGTCTGTAAGTGTTGTCGAGAGGCGAGCAGGTTCAATTCACTTCAAAGGCTCGGTCGGCGCTTCGGCCCGCGACAGCCTGGAGTCATGCATGAAAATATCTGCCAACCTGACCATGCTGTTCACCGAGCGGCCGTTGCTCGAGCGTATCGTCGCAGCCGCTGCGGCGGGCTTCGATGGCGTGGAAATCCAGTTTCCCTATGAGGTACCGGCGCTTCGCCTGAAGGACGAACTGGCGCGGGCGGGCATGCTGCTGGCGCTGATGAACTTTCCAGGCGGTGACTTCATCGCTGGCGGGCCTGGGCTGGCTGCGGTGCCCGCACGCCAGGCAGCATTCGACCAGGCTTTACAGGAGGCGCTGACCTACGCGGCCATGGTGCGCCCGCAATTCATCAACGTGCTGCCGGGACGGCTGGCCGAAGGTCTTGAGCGGGAGCAGGCGCTTGACACCTTGAGCGACAACATCCGCAAGGCGGCTGAGGCGTTCCAGGCCTTGGGTATCGGTGTGGTCAGCGAAGCGATCAACCCCATCGACATGCCGGGGTTTCTGATCAATACGCTGGAGCACCTGCAGGCGTTGCTGGCCCAGGTCGATCATGACAATTTCCAGGCTCAGCTGGATATTTATCACATGGCGCGGCAGGGGATAGATCCCGTCGAGGCTGTCGAAGTGCTAGCCGGGAATATCGGCCATGTGCAATTCGCCGACTGTCCGGGGCGCGGTGCTCCGGGGAGTGGGAATATTGATTTCGCTGCCTTGCGGCTGGCGCTGGAGAACAGTGGTTACCGGGGCTGGCTGGGTGCCGAGTGCCGCCCTGAAAAGGGCGATACCCGTGCCAGCCTGGGCTGGTTGAACGCGTGGCGGGCGCCTGCGATCAATTGACCAGAGGAGCGGTTACGCCAGCCGCGGGCAGCTTGAGCGCCAGGTTGCCGCGATCCGCCTGGGTTGGTGTGCTCTGGTTGTAAGCGTGGCGCCACAGCGGGTGCTGTTCGGCCTGTTGCCACAACTGCGTGTGCAGACGAGCGAGCAGCACCGGATCACTTAGCAGTGCCAGCTTGCTCTTGCCATCGAGCTTTTTAGGGCCCAGCTCCAGGGCTTCGCCGAGGACACGTTGCCGCGCCTGTTCGATCAGCGCTGCATTGCCGTGACGAGCCGTGGCCATGGCGCATGCCAGCGCATTGGGGAAGGGGCGCAGCACGGCTTCGATGAAGCCGTTTTCCATGGCGTGCTCGCGGTTATGCCGGGTATAGGCATAGGTGGAGAGCAGCGCCTGAGGCGGGTTGGACTCCTCAGGAATCAGGAACAGATTAACCTTCTTGCTGCGCAGCCCAAGGCTCAGACGGCTGGAGAATACCGAGACCGGAATCGACAGCATCAGCGACACCACGATCGGCGACAGCCACCACAGGAAGTTCGGGTCGAGCCAGGCCACGCCCGCTGTCCAGCCGACACCCAGCAACGCCTGCCAGCCATGGCGGCGTGTGGCGTCGCCCCAGGTGGTGATGCCGTTGTCGCGCTGCGGTGAGTTCCAGGTGGCGAGCCAGCCAAGGAACGCGGCGCTGACGAACATGGTGTGGAACAGCATGCGCACCGGTGCCAGCAGCACCGAGAAGAGCATCTCCAACAGCATGCTCAGGGTCGCTTTGAACGCGCCGCCGTATGCCTTGGCGCCTTTGATCCAGATGAGTATCACGGCGAGCAGCTTGGGCAGGAACAGCAGGGTCAGGGTGGTGGAAAACAGCGCGATGGCTTTTTCCGGGTTCCACCTTGGCCATACCGGGAACAACTGACCGGGCACCAGGAAGTATTGCGGCTCCATCAGCGTGTGAATGGCCAGCAGGGCGGTGGAGAGCAGTAGGAACATGAACCACAGCGGTGCCGACAGGTAAGACATCACCCCTGTCAGGAACACCGCCCGGTGTACCGGGTGCATGCCTTTGACCAGAAACAGGCGGAAGTTCATCAGGTTGCCGTGGCACCAGCGCCGGTCGCGCTGCAACTCGTCGATCAGGTTGGGCGGTAGCTCTTCGTAGCTGCCTTCCAGGTCGTAGGCGATCCACACCCCCCAGCCAGCCCTGCGCATCAGTGATGCCTCGACGAAGTCGTGGGACATGATGGCGCCAGCGAACGAGCCTGTGCCCGGCAGCGGAGCCAGGGCGCAGTGCTCGATGAACGGCTGCATGCGGATGATCGCGTTGTGGCCCCAGTAATGGGATTCACCGAGCTGCCAGTAGTGCAGGCCTGCGGTGAACAGCGGGCCGTAGGCGCGAGTGGCGAATTGCTGCAGGCGCGCGTACAGGGTGTTCATGCCCGCCGCCTTGGGCGAGCTCTGGATGATGCCGGCCTGGGGATTGGCCTCCATCAGCCGTACCAGCTTGGTCAGGCATTCGCCGCTCATCACGCTGTCGGCATCGAGCACGATCATGTAGCGGTAATCGCCGCCCCAGCGACGGCAGAAGTCGTCAATGTTGCCGCTCTTGCGCTTCACGCGACGACGACGACGGCGGTAGAAGATATTGCCGAAGCCTTTGGTCTCCTGGCACAGCTCCAGCCACGCGCGCTGCTCGGCCACGGCGATGTCGGCATCGCCGGTATCGCTGAGCACGTAGAAGTCGAACTGATCGAGCTCGCCCGAGGCCGCCACCGATTCGTAGGTGGCACGCAGGCCGGCGAAGACCCGTGGCACGTCCTCGTTGCAGATCGGCATGATGATCGCGGTGCGGGCTTTGGCATCGATTGGCTCGTTACCGGCACTGCTGCCGGAAATACCATAGCGGTCATAGCCACGCAGCAATTCCCAGAAGCCCATCAGCGCCGTCCAGAAACCTGCGGACACCCAGCAGAACAGCAATGAGAACAGAGCCAGAATACTGCCCTGCACCACATAGGGCAGAACCTGCAGCAGGCTTTCCTGCCAGCCTTGCTCCATGACTTCCTGCAGGTTGATCAGCGACCAGCCCTGATAGGGCAGGATGCTGTTCATGTACCAGGTCGCGACGGCAGTCTGGCTCAGCATCAGTATCAACAACACATAGCGGCGCAGCGACCCTACCCGGCGCCAGCGTGCGGGCTCGAGTTCGCGTTTTGGCGGGCGAGGCGGGTTGGACTTGCCGAACAGCGCGCGCCAGCCGCGGGTCAGCAGGTTGGTGCGCCACGGCTCGGGGGTCATCTTGGTGCGGTTGAGGGGCGGTGCAGCGCGCAGAATTGGCCGCCCGGCCGCATCCAGCGACAGCAGACCGGTGGCTTCCAGCGGTTCTCCTGCGCCCAGTTCGATACGTCGGGCAGCCGATTTATGCACGGCCTCTTCGGCGCTTGCCGCCTGCGTGCCGCCAAGGCGGCTGTGCAGTTCGGTAAAGTCGCGGCAGTCGGCCAAGGCTTCACGTTCAGTGACACTCAGCGGCAGGCTGTCCAGGTACTCGTCCAGGGCGGACTGCTCGGTGGTTTTCATGGGGCGGTAACCGTATTAGGTGGGAGTTGATAGCTCCAGGTTTCGCTGAGGGTCTTGTCACCCTCGACCAGAGCCGCGCGCATTTCCACCGCTTGCTTAGGATCCTTGACCTTGAGGCGCAGCGTCAGGCGCCAGCCTTTGGTCGCTGGGTTGTACTGCAGACTGTTGTCCAGCAACTCGGCGTTGTCATTGACGCTGACGTTGGACGTCACTGCCGCGTCGGGTTTGAGTTTGGCCAAGGCCGGGCCTTCAAAATCCACCAGCAAGGCGGTGCTGCCATCGAGCTTGCGGGTCAGGTTGGGCTGTTTGACTTCGCCGGCGCTGCGCATGGTTTGTTTGACCCAGGCCGTCTCTTGGCCGAGTTGCGCGTGTTCGTCCTTGGTCCAGTGCATGCGGTAGTCGAACTGCATCGGCTCGCCCGGCTTGGGCTGCTCGTCAGGCGTCCAGAAGGCGACGATGTTGTCGTTGGTTTCGTCCGGGGTAGGAATTTCCACCAGCTCGACCTTGCCCTTGCCCCATTCGCCCTTGGGTTCGATCCACACGCTGGGGCGCTGCTCGTAGCGATCTTCCAGGTCTTCGAACTGGGCGAAGTCGCGGCCGCGCTGAAGCAGACCGAAGCCTTTTGGGTTCTCAACCTCGAACGTGCTGACTCCAAGGTTTTGCGGATTGTTCAATGGGCGCCAGATGTGCTCGTCGTTGCCGGTATGGATCGCCAGGCCGTTGGAGTCGTGCAGTGCAGGGCGGTAATTCGGCTTGCTTGAGCGCTGGCTGGGGCCGTAGAGGAACATGCTGGTGAGCGGGGCGATGCCCAGCTTGTTGACGTTGTCACGCAGGAATACCCGCGACTGCACGTCTACCACCGAGTCCTTGCCCGGGCGCAGGATGAAACGATAGGCACCGGTGGCGCGCGGCGAATCGAGCAGCGCGAAGATCACCAGATGCTTGTCTTCCGGCTTGGGGCGTTCGATCCAGAACTCACGGAAATAGGGGAATTCTTCGCCGCTCGGCAGGGCGGTGTCGATGGCCAGGCCGCGGGCCGAGGCACCGTACACCTGATCCTTGCCGATCACCCGGAAATAGC
The DNA here is from genome assembly GCF_979258205.1 of Pseudomonas sp. AC355. Taxonomy (NCBI): domain Bacteria; kingdom Pseudomonadati; phylum Pseudomonadota; class Gammaproteobacteria; order Pseudomonadales; family Pseudomonadaceae; genus Pseudomonas; species Pseudomonas sp. AC355. The sequence goes on from NZ_OZ409843.1 coordinate 56,611, forward strand.
TCGCGCCAAGCAGGCTCATGATCTCGTCGGACTTGCCTTTGGCGTTGATCGGGTACATCACGCGGAAACCGGCGTAGCCGAGATTCTTGATGGCATCGCCATCCTTGTCGATCTTCAGGTCACCGAAATCGAAACGCGCGGGGTCGTACTTGATTTCATTGACGCTGGTGGACGTCACTTCGTTGATCTTCACCGGGCTGTCGAAGTGCATGCCCTGGTGATAGAAACTCAATTTGAACGGGGTTTTACTGTCGGCCCATTCGTACTTGTCTTCGAGCGATTTGATCTTCTGGTAATCGGCAAACTGCAGGGTGCGCAGCTCGCTAGGCAGGTTGACGGCTGGAGCAGCGTAAGGCTTGTCCAGCAATTCCTTGGCGTCTGATGCCACGTCATCGAGTGAGAAGGCCAGCACATTGGCGCTGAACAATGAAGTGGTGCAGGCCAGGCACAGCGCGGCTGGAAGCATGCTGTGACGGACAGATGCCTTGACGGTTTTGAGGATCACAGATCCCTCCAGAAAACAGTAAGAAACAGCGGCGTGGTCGGCCGAACATCTCCTTCCGACCGTGATCGTTGCAGATGATTCCTGTGAATTTCCCGCCGCTTCGCTCTGAGCCTGTTCACGACCTCGCGAGCTAGAGCCATACAAGGCAAAAATAGGCGAGGACGCGGAGTTTACGAGCTGTAAATGAGCAGGCCGAGCCTGTTTTTAACGCAGTAGGGCAGACGCGCAGCAGGTTGTGAACAGGTTCTCAGAGTGTGCTGCGCTTCACAGGCAGAAACTTCAAGAGCTGCTTGCGGGTCGGCACCACCGCGTTCTCCTGGGCCCAGACGCAGAGGATCACGGTGAGCAGCAGGAACAGCGGGTAGAAGGCGATCGACAAGGTCTGCTCGCCGGCCTGAACCGCGCATTGCGCCCAGTTGGCGAAGCACTCGGTCGACGCCACGCTGAGCACCTTCTCCGAACGTGAGAACAGGGTGAAGGCCGGCACGTGCAGCACGAACAGCGGTAGCGAGGCAGCCCCCAGGCGCTGCGACCAGCGGCGTACCGGCTCACTGGACGGCGAAGGCGCCAGGGCGCACAGGTAGATCAGCATCATTTGCGACGGCAGGAGCAGGCCGTTGTGCAGCAGGTAGTACCAGTACTGCTCGCCCTCGACCAGCCAGGCCGCGCCGAAGAAGCAGGTCAGCACCGCGACGATCATCAGACCGATGCCTGCGCCGCCCGGCGAGCGGCCAGCGTCGCGCATGTCACGGAACAGGCCGTAGGCGAGAATGCCGGCAAGAAACTCCGGCAGGCGCACCAGCGGGTTGCGGTGCAGGATGCCGGTGAACGGCATGCCGTAGTCACCATTGAGGATCACCAAGGTCGGCGGAATCATGTAGATCAGGGTGAGTACGCCCAGCCACAGCACCTTGTGCTTCAGGCGCGCCAGGCGTGGGGCGACGAAGGGAAAGGTGAGGTAGAAGAAGAACAGCGTGGAGATCGACCACAGTGGCGGGTTGAAGGTTAGGTAGAACGGATTCCAGGCCTGCAGCATGAACAGTTGCAGCACCGTATTGAGTGCCAGCTCGCCGTTGCCCATGAAGTGTTCGAGGGTGGTGCGCGAGATTCCGGTCATGTCTTCGTTGGTGTCGTACACCACGAAACGGATGGTGGCCTTGGTCTCGTCCGGCGGGATGCCCAGGTTGCTGATGATGAAGATGACCGTGATGGTCAGCAGCAGGGAAAAGATGTGCAGTGGATAGAGGTTGGCGAAACGCCTGCTCCAGAAACTCACCGCCGGCTCGCGCAGCTCACCGCGCTTGCAGTAGACGTGGGCGAGCAGAAAACCGGACAGCACGAAGAACGTACTTGTGGCAAAAAAGCCGACACCGCTGAGCTGCTTGATGATCGGCAGCTTCTGTTCCGCGTAATTGTGCAGGGTATGGAAGACCACGATGTACAGGCCGAGTATGAAGCGCAGCCACTCAAGCCCGATGAAATGTTCCTTGTCGGTTCGGGTCATTCCCGATCTCCTTATATCAACCATCTTCCGGGCACAAATCGACCTGCGCAGAGAGCTTCACTGCGCAGCCTTGCGGCAGCGGGGTCAGTTTCTGACAGCGGCAATCGCGTTTCGATCTATCTTATTTACCGGGAAAGGGCGGTATGGCGGGAGCGGGTGTAAGGAGGGACGTAGCGTGTCATGTGCGCGAATCGAGCTCATGGCACTTGAGTCAGTCCCCAGTTTTGACCGCGTGAAAAATTGTAGGAGCCGGCTTGCCGGCGAAGTGATTTCTGGCGCAACGTCGATGCTTGCTTGACTACTACAGTCGCGGGCAAGTTTGCTCCAGCCGCCCTTTGGGCATCGGCCGTACGCTAAGCACCCGCCCCGCATCAAATACGCGGGGCGGGCTGCTAGGTGTGAAGCCGTTGAGTCAGTCGAACAGCACCTTGGCGACATCACTGTAGCGTTTGGCGAAATGCACGGTGATGCCTTCCTTGAGATAGTCCGGCAGTTCCTGGTAGGAGCCGCGGTTGGCCTCCGGCAAGATCAGCTCGTAGATTTTCTGTCGGCGTGCGGCAATGACTTTCTCGCGTACGCCACCGATGGCCAGCACCTGGCCGGTGAGTGTCAGTTCGCCGGTCATGGCCACGCCTTTTTTCGGTGCCTTGTTGCGAGCCAGGGAGAGCAGGGCGCTGGCGATGGTGACGCCGGCGCTCGGGCCGTCCTTTGGCGTGGCGCCTTCGGGGACGTGCATGTGCACGAAGGCCTCATCGAAGAAGGTCGGGTCGCCCTTATAGGTCTTCAGGTTGGAGCTGACGTAGCTGTAGGCGATCTCCGCCGACTCCTTCATGACCTCGCCCAACTGGCCGGTCAGTTTGAAACCACGGTTTAGGGTGTGAATCCGCGTTGCTTCGATCGGCAGCGTGGCGCCGCCCATGCTGGTCCAGGCCAGGCCGGTGATCACGCCGATACCCGACAGCACCTGCTCGCTGCGGAACACCGGCATGCCCAGGTATTGCTCAAGATCCTTGGCGGCGATCTTGACCTTGCTCTGCGGATCTTCGAGCAGCTTCACTACGGCTTTGCGCACCAGTTTGCCGAGCTGCTTTTCCAGTTGCCGCACACCGGCCTCGCGGGCATAACCCTCGATCAGCGCGCGCAGGGCGCCGTCGCTTATCGTCAGTTGCTTGCTCGATACGCCCGCCTTGTCCAGTTGCTTGGGCCACAGGTGGCGTTTGGCGATGGCCAGTTTTTCTTCAGTGATATAGCCGGAGAGGCGAATCACTTCCATGCGGTCGAGCAGCGGGCCGGGAATCGAATCCAGCGTGTTGGCTGTGCACACGAACAGCACCTTGGAAAGATCCAGACGCAGATCCAGATAGTGGTCGAGAAACTCGACATTCTGTTCGGGGTCGAGGGTTTCCAGCAGTGCCGAGGCCGGGTCGCCCTGGAAGCTGCTGCCCATCTTGTCGATCTCGTCGAGCATGATCACCGGGTTCATCACCTCGACATCCTTGAGCGCCTGTACCAGCTTGCCGGGCAGGGCGCCTATATAAGTGCGACGGTGACCCTTGATCTCCGCTTCATCGCGCATGCCACCGACCGAGAAACGATAGAAAGGGCGACCCAGGGATTCGGCGATGGATTTGCCGATACTGGTTTTGCCGACGCCGGGCGGGCCGACCAGCAAGACGATGGAGCCGGCGATCTCGCCCTTGAAGGCGCCTACAGCCAGGAACTCGGTGATGCGTTCTTTGATGTCGTCCATGCCCGCGTGGTGGTCGTCGAGCACCTGACGCGCATGCTTGAGGTCGAGTTTGTCCTTGCCAAACACGCCCCAGGGCACGTTGGTGGCCCAGTCCAGATAATTACGCGTAACCGCATATTCGGGAGAGCCGGTTTCCAGTACCGACAGTTTGTTCATTTCCTCGTCGATGCGTTTGCGGGCCTGGTCAGGCAAGGTCTTGCCTTCCAGGCGCTGGCTGAATTGTTCGGTATCGGCGCTACGGTCGTCCTTGGTGATGCCCAGTTCCTGCTGGATGATTTTCAGCTGTTCCTTGAGGAAGAACTCACGCTGATGCTCGCCTACCGAGCGGTTCACCTCGGCGGACAGCTCGTTCTGCAGGCGCGCCACTTCCACTTCCTTGCGCAGTAAGGGCAGCACTTTTTCCATGCGTTTGAGGATCGGCACGGTATCGAGCACTTCCTGCAGCACCTTCGCTTGTGCGGTGGTCAGCGCGGCAGCGAAGTCGGTCAGTGGCGATGGATCGTTGGGGCTGAAGCGATTGAGGTAATTCTTCAGTTCCTCGTTGTACAGCGGGTTGAGCGGCAGCAGCTCCTTGATCACGTTGATCAGCGCCATGCCGTAGGCTTTCACCTCATCGCGCGAATCATTGTCGTTGCGTGGGTACTCGACCTCGGCCAGGTAAGGCGGGCGATGGTGTTTGAGCCAGCCGCGGATACGCACACGGGTCAGGCCCTGGGCGACGAATTGCATTTTTCCGTCGTCGCCGCTGATGTGGTGCACACGCACCACGGTGCCATGCTCGGGCAGGGTGGAGGTGTCGAAGTGACGCGGGTCGGTGACCGGCTGATCGACGTAGAACAGGGCCAGAGTGCGGTGCTCGGTCTTGCTGACCAGCTCCAGGGTTTCCGCCCAGTGCTCCTCGTTGACGATCACCGGCAGCACCTGCGCCGGGAAGAACGGCCGATTGTGGATCGGAATCACATAGAGTTTGTCCGGCAGGTTCTGGCCGGGCAGCATCAGGCTATGGCTGGTCTGCTCCGAAGCGATCTCGATATCTTGCGTCTCGTTCATGCGGCACCTGTCTTTTCACGTTGAGTGTTAGATGGGGGGCCGTCAGCTTTTTTCAATATTTATTCGCTTATCTGCCCACAACTCTGAGCGCCAGTGGGGCTCCTGGAATGCTTGCAGGGTGTTTCGTACAACGGCCGTCATTCCACCGGTCGTGGCCCATACAGTTTTTCCATGCAACGCGGTAGAGTGCGCGCTTCGCCCATCGAGTTGCGAATCATGCTCAACGCCCGCCTCATGCGCCTGGACGACCAGGCCCACGAACACACTCACGACCATCATCAGTTGGTGATGTCGGTGTCGGGGCGTGCCGAGTTCGAGGTGGTCGGGCGTGGTGGCGAGGTGTGCCGAATGCGCGCCTGCCTGGTGCCAGGCGATGCCGATCACCAGTTCGCAGGCATCGGCGACAATCGCATGCTGATCGTCGATCTCAACGAGCAGGATATGTCCGCCGAGGATCTGCAACTGCTCGGCCACCTGTTCGATACGCCGCGTTATCCGCAGTTGGATGCCGACTTCCAGCACCTGCTCTGTTATGCCGGTGCCGAACTGGAACGCTACGGCAGTGATCACTTGCTGGCTCGTTCCCTTGGCGGTGTGCTGTTGCGTGCTCTGCATCTACGCCTGTTTGGCGAGTCGGCGGGGCGCAGCCATGGCTCGATGGATGTACAGCGCCTGGACGTCTATATCGCCAACAACCTGGCCCGGCGGATCAGCGTTGCTGAATTGGCCCATGTTGCTTGCCTGAGCTCTAGCCACTTCCATGCCCAGTTCAAGGATAGTGTTGGCCTCACCCCGCACCAGTACCTGCTCAAGGCGCGCCTCGACCGTGCCACACGGCTGCTGCGCGAGAGCGGTTTGCCGCTGATCCGCATCGCCGAGGAATGCGGTTTTTCCAGCCAGAGCGCCTTGACCACTGCCATGCGCCGCTACCTCGGCCTTACACCCAAGCGGCTACGCGGCTGCGAATAAAGCTCTTCAGGCAAACGGTTCACGACCTGCCGTCGGTTACTTTTCGGGTGCTGGCCTTTTGCCTTTGGTCAATCCGATAAAACGTGAACTTCTTCACTCATCCGGCTAATCTTTCCAGCAGCCCCTTCAGATTGCCGGAGAGGCCTGTGTGGCGACCTTGGTACGAGGTTGGCGTGTTCTGGACGAGTTCATCATGACCAAACGTTTTCTCCTCGCATTACCTCTGTGGTTACTCGCTTCGTTGGCCGTTGCCCAGGCTGCCAGCTTGCAGGGTGAACTGGTCGACGCCAAGGGCGCGCCGCTAGCCAACGCGGTGGTTACCCTGCAGGGCCCTGCGAATGGTGCTGCGGCACCAGGCAAAGCGGTGATTGATCAGCAGGACATGCGCTTCGTGCCCTCCGTACTGGCTGTACGTACCGGTACAGCGGTGACCTTCCCGAACCGCGACGACATCCGTCACCACGTCTATTCGTTCTCGGCGCCCAAGCGTTTCGAGCTACGCCTGTACCAGGGCACACCCAGTGCGCCAATCGTGTTCGATAAGCCAGGACTTGTGGTGTTGGGCTGCAATATCCACGACTGGATGGTTGGTTACGTGTACATCACCGACGACCCCTGGTTCGCCGTCAGCGACGCCCAGGGCAAGGTGGTCATCGACAATCTGCCCGCGGGAGACTACCGCGTAACTCTGTGGCACTCCGCCTTGCCGGACATGATGCCGCAACAGGCCGGCGCCCTGAAGGTCGAGGCTGGTGCAGTGCAACAGCGCTTCCAGTTGCCGGTTGAAGCACCGAGCGAAACCGAGCCGCCTGGCGCGCCGCCAAGCGCTTTCGGGGATGCCTTCAAGAAAGCCGTGGAACATGGTTCGCACTAGTTTCCAGGCGCGCATCGCCAGCGTTCTGATCCTGCTACTGCTTGTGGTGATCGGCGCGCTGTATTTCGCCGTTCAGGCGGCGACCAACGCATCGATTCGCACCCAGGCACGCGAGCAACTGGATGTCGGTACCGGTGTATTCGGGCAGTTGCTCGATGTGCACTCGCGACAGCTCAGGGACGCGGTGCAGGTGCTGACCACCGATTTCGGTTTTCGCGAAGCAGTGGCCAGCGGCGACGAAGCGACCATCCGCTCGGCACTGTTCAATCATGGCGCGCGCATCAATGCTGGCGTAGTGATGATGTTCGACATGGATGGCAAGCTGACGGCCAGTACCCTGGCGCCGTTGTCTACGGCGCGGGCCGAGCAGATCAACGCGCAACTGGGCAGTCAGGGGCAGAGCTTTCTGATGCCTTTCGATGGCAGCATTTATCTACTGGTGCAGGCCACAGTGAGTGCGCCGTTACCCATTGCTCGGCTGGTGATGGGCTTTGCTATCGATGAAAGCTTCGCCCGTGAACTGAACCAGCTCACTCACCTGGAACTGACCCTGACCGGCGCCATGGAAGGGCAGCCCGGCGTGCGTATAAGCACCCTGGACGATATGCCGATGATCGCCTTCGAGGGCGACAGCGGTGAAGTGCTGCATGGCGGCGAGCCCTTTCTGGTGCAGCGTCTGGTGCTCGCCAGCGGCGACGGCTTCCGCGTGCAGGCATTGCTGCAGCGTTCATTGGAGCAGGCGCGCGGTTCGATCGCGGCCCTCAACCGGAAAATCCTCTTCATCGCCGTAGTCGCATTGCTGGCTTCGCTGGTCGGCGCACTGTTGCTGGCGCGAAGCCTGTCTCAACCGATCTGCCGCCTGGCTGGTGCCGCGGAGCGAATCGGACAGGGTGACTATGAGGTGCCGCTGGCGCTCGATCGTGCTGATGAGCTGGGCAGCCTGGCCAAGGCCTTTCAGAGCATGCAACAGGGCATCGCCGAGCGTGAGCGGCAGTTGGCGCACAACGCCCTGCACGATCCATTGACCGACCTGCCCAACCGTAATCTGGCACTGGAGCGTCTGGGTAGCGCCATCACTGCGAAGCGCCATATTGCGCTGTTGTACCTGGGAATCGGAAATTTCCGCACGGTCTGTGAGAGCTGCGAGGCCGGTGGTGGTGATCTTGTCATGCAGCAGCTGGCCAACCGACTCAAGGTGGCATTGCGGCCGGCCGACAGCTTGGCACGTCTGGTCGGTGATGAGCTCGTGCTGCTGCTCGAAGGTACCGACGTCGACAGCGCGGTTGCTACGGCGGATCGTGTTCAACAGCTTTCCATGAAACCCTTTCGGGTCGACAACGTGAATGTTGCTCTGGACTGCCGGATTGGCATCGCCGCTTATCCCACCGATGGTGCTACACCGGAAGAGTTGCTGCGCCGTGCCGCCATCGCCATGCAGGATGCCGGGCATCTGGTGGGGCGAATTCAGGTGTATGAGAGTGGCCGCGATGTTGCCCAGCAGCGCCAGGTGCAATTGATTCGCGACCTGCGCCGTGCCGCTCAGCAGGAAGAACTGCTTCTGCATTACCAACCCAAGCTGGACATCCGCAACCCGTCGAAAATGCAGGCCGAAGGCCTGCTGCGCTGGCAGCACCCGCAGTTCGGCATGGTTTCTCCGGGCGAGTTCATTCCGCTTGCGGAGCGCACCGGCAGCATCCAGATACTGACCGCTTGGGTGATCGAAGAAGGTGTTCGGCAATTGCAAGAGTGGCGCCAACGCGGGCAGGTGGTGCAACTCTCGCTGAATATATCCACCGAGGATCTGATCGACGCCGAATTGCCCACGCGAGTCGGCCGTCTCTTGGCGCACTACAAAGTACCGGCCTCGCAGTTGATCTTCGAGATTACTGAGAGCGGGGTGATGCTCAATCCTGCCGTAGCGCTACAGGTATTGCATGGCCTGCGCGAGAAGGGCATCGGCCTGTCGGTGGATGATTTCGGCACCGGCTATTCTTCCCTGGCGCAGCTCAAGCGCATGCCGGTGCAGGAACTGAAGATCGACCAGACCTTCATCCGCGACCTGCACGACACCAGCGAAGATGCGGTGATCGTGCGTTCGACCATCGAAATGAGCCATAGCCTGGGCCTCAAGGTGGTGGCCGAAGGCGTCGAGCTGCAACGCAGCCTGGATCTGCTCGACCGCTGGCATTGCGACAGCGTGCAGGGCTACCTGATCAGCCGGCCACTGGCGGCGCAAGCCTTCGAGGCATGGATGCAGCGGCCGTTAACATCCCCTGTTTCTCTGGTGTATTGATCATGGCCTTATCCCAACTGACCGGCGCCCTCTTGTTTGGAATGCTCACCACGGCCGCTGTCGCCAGTGAAGGGCGGCTGCTGGCCACGGGCGGCGCTAGCAATCTGGAAGGCGCGGCCGGTGGCGGCATCACACCCTGGGCGGTATTGGCCGGCTATGGCGAGCAGGGCGAGTGGGGCGCGGACGTGTTCGCCACACGGGTGGAAACCGGTGACTACCGCCTCGACGTGGCCGGCGTCGCGGCCGCCTATGGGAATCGCATCGAGCTTTCCTACGCTCGCCAGCGCTTCGATCTGGGCAACCTGGCGCGTAACCTGAGCCTGCCGGAAAACAGCCTCAGCCAGGACATCTTCGGACTCAAGGTGCGGCTGTTCGGCGACCTCATCTATGACCAGCTACCCCAGGTATCGCTGGGCATTCAGCACAAGCGCCAGAAGGACTTCCTCATCCCCAGCCTGATCGGTGCCCAGCGTGACGCAGATACCGAAGGCTACCTGACCGCCAGCCGACTGATTCTCGGTGGTGCCTTCGGCTACAACCTGCTGCTCAACGGTGGCGTGCGCTACAGCCGTGCCAACGAACTGGGCCTACTCGGTTTCGGCGGCGACCGTCGCGACCGCCATTCGGTGCTCAAGGAAGGCTCCGTGGCCGTTCTGCTCAACCGCCGGTGGGCCGTGGGCGTGGAATATCGGGAGAAGCCGGACAACCTCAACTTCGCTGGGGAAAGCGACTGGGCCGACCTGTTCATCGGCTACTTTCCCAACAAGCACCTGGCCGTGGTGCTGGCTTATGCGCGGCTGGGCGAGATCGCCACGCTGGATAACCAGAACGGTGCCTATCTGTCCGTGCAGGGGAGTTTCTGAGCATGCTGCGTTCATTCTGCGTTGCGGCACTGTTGCTGCTGTTGCTGATCGGCTGCGCGCAGCAGCCAGCCAAGGACGACAGCCTGTACCGCGAGCTGGGCGAGAAGCCCGGCATCACCCGCATCGTCGAGGGCATGCTGCTCAACGTGGCGCGCGATGAGCGCATCGTGCACTTCTTTGCCAAGGTCGATATCGCCGGCCTGCGCGACAAGCTGGTTGATAAGTTCTGCGTGATCGCTGGCGGGCCGTGCGTCTACACCGGCGATACGCTCGAGGAAAGCCACAAAGGCCAGAAGCTGACGCCCAGCCACTTCAACGCCCTGGTCGAGAACCTGCAGGTGGCGATGGAAAGCGAAGACGTGCCAACGCCGACCCAGAACCGACTGCTGGCGCGGCTGGCGGCTCTGCGTGGGCAGATTATCGAGCAGTAGCCACTGTTTTATCCATGACGAAATAGGCTTAAAGTTCGGCCCCGTCTTTCAGCCTATTTTCGCGAGCCGATCATGTCCGTCACCTGGCACCTCAAGCCTCACTCCGAGCTAAGCAAAACCGAGTTGTACGCAGCTCTGGCGCTGCGCACCCAGGTATTCGTGGTCGAGCAGAACTGCCCCTATCTGGAAGTCGATGGTCGCGATCTGGAGGGCGATACCTGCCACTTGCTGGGCTGGCAGGGCGATGAACTGGTGGCGTACCTGCGCCTGCTCGACCCGGCGCTCAACGATGGCGAAGTCGTCATTGGCCGCGTGGTGACCGCCGCCAGCGCACGTGGCACCGGCCTTGGTCACGGCATGATGCAACAGGCGCTACAAGGCTGCGATCAACGCTGGCCCGGCGTGCCGGTGTACATGTCCGCCCAGGCGCACCTGCAGGGCTATTACGGACGTTACGGTTTCGTCGCAGTGACTGACGAATATCTGGAAGATGACATTCCGCATATCGGTATGCGTCGCGAGCCATAAGCGATAGCCCTGCGGTAACTGGCGATCCGTTTTTGCTGTGGGCTTTAGCCCACCACCCAAAATGCCCACAGCCCGAGGTGCTGAACCGCATGCTCTGAACCTCCGGCCACCATCGGCGTTGAATGGCTTTAGTGGGCTAAAGCCTCACCCTACGGTTGATGCCCCTGGGGGTAGGGTGGGCTTTAGCCCACCAACCGTAGGGGGTTCATCTACTCCAACCTCAATGAAAATCCCGGCTGCGCACATCCAGCCCCAGTAGCCAGTCGGTGAGGTCGACGAGTCTTCCGGCTATCACGTGTTGCACGCCATTGGCGGCCTCCAGATGCCCGTCGATGCGCAGCAAGCGAGCCTGCAGCAGCGTCTTGCGCTGGCGCTCGGCCAGCTCCAGGCGCACCAGTACGTTGATCATGCCGAACTCGTCTTCCAGGGTGACGAAGGTCACACCGCTGGCGGTCTGTGGGCGCTGACGGCCGATGACCAGACCAGCCACGCTGACCATGCGCCCCGGTTCCACGTGCTGTAGTTCGTTGCGGCTGCGGCAACGGGCGGCCCTGAGTTTGCTGCGCAGCAGCGACAGCGGATGCGGGCCGAGGGTGGTGCCCAGCGTCGCGTAGTCGGTCAGCAGGTTTTCGCCGACGCTGGGGCGCGGTAGCTCGATGGTGGTTTCCGTTTGTGCGGGCAGGCTGGCGAACAGCGGCAACTGCGGCTCGACACCGGCGATGGCCCAACGCGCCTGGTGGCGATGGCCAACCAGCGCCTGCAGGGCGCCTGCATCGGCCAGCCTTGCCCGGGCGTTGCTGTTCAGGCGAGCACGCCGGCACAGGTCGGCGACATCGCCGAATGGCGCGACGTTGCGGGCGGCCGCCAGGCGCAGGGCATCGTCCTCACGAAAGCCTTTCACCAGGCGCAGGCCGAGGCGGATGGCCGGCTGTGATTTGTCTATGGCTTCCAGGGTGCAATCCCACTGGCTGTAGCGCACGTCCACCGGGTGGATGCGCAAACCGTGGCGGCGGGCGTCCTGCAATACCTGGTCGGGGTTGTAGAAGCCCATTGGCCAACTGTTGATCAGCGCGCAGGCGAACGCCGCCGGTTCATGGCATTTGAGCCAGCAACTGGCGTAGGTGAGCAGGGCGAAGCTGGCCGCGTGGGACTCGGGAAAGCCATAGCTGCCGAAGCCCTTGATCTGCTCGAAGATGCGGTTGATGTATTCAAGCGGATACTCCTTCTCGAGCATGCGCTCGGTCAGCCGCTGGCGGTGATGTTCCAGGCCACCATGGCGCTTCCAGGCCGCCATGGAGCGGCGCAGCTCGTCCGCTTCGCCCGGGGTGTAATCGGCGGCGATGATCGCCAGCTCCATCACTTGCTCTTGAAACAACGGTACACCCAGGGTGCGCTCGAAGACGGGCTGCAGTTCGTCGGAGGGGTAGGTGACAGGTTCTTCCTGGTTACGCCGACGCAGGTAGGGATGCACCATATCGCCCTGAATAGGCCCCGGCCGCACGATGGCTACCTGGATCACCAGATCGTAGAAGGTCGCGGGACGCAGGCGCGGCAGCATGGCCATCTGTGCGCGGGATTCGATCTGGAACACGCCCACGGTGTCCGCGCGGCTGATCATCTCGTAAGTGGCCTTGTCCTCCTGGGGCAGTGTGGCCAGGGTCCAGTGTTTGCCGCGGTAGTCGGCAAGCAGGTCGAAGCAGCGGCGCAGGGCGCTGAGCATGCCCAGGGCGAGCACGTCGACCTTGAGCAGACCAACGGCATCGAGGTCGTCCTTGTCCCACTGGATCACCGTCCGCTCGGCCATGCTGGCGTTTTCCACCGGAACCAGCGTGTCCAGCGCGTGCTCGGAAATCACGAAGCCGCCAGGGTGCTGCGAGAGGTGACGGGGAAAACCAATCAACTCGCCGGCCAGCACCAGCACGCGATGCAGCACCTTGCTCTGCGGATCGAAGCCGGCTTCGCGCAGGCGCTCGGCATCGGGGATGCGGTCGCTCCAGCGGCCACAGCAGGCGGCCAGGGCGTTGATCTGGTCTGGCGGCAAACCCAGGGCCTTGGCCACGTCACGAATCGCCCCGGCACCGTGATAGGTGCTGACCACTGCAGTGAGCGCCGCCCGGTCGCGGCCATAGCGGCGGAACACGTACTGGATGACTTCCTCACGGCGGTCATGCTCGAAGTCCACATCGATATCGGGTGGCTCGTTACGTTCTCGGGACAGGAAGCGCTCGAACAGCAGCTTGCTGTGCATTGGGTCGAGCTCGGTGATGCCAAGGGCAAAACACACCACCGAGTTGGCTGCCGAGCCTCGGCCCTGGCAGAGGATCGACTGCTCGCGGGCGAAACGGACGATATCGTGCACGGTGAGAAAGTAGCTCTCGTAACCCAGTTCGCTGATCAGTTGCAGTTCGTACTCAATGCGGCCGCGTACCTCGTCACTGAGGCCTTTCGGCCAACGACCGGGAATACCGTCCTCAACCAGTTTGCGCAGCCAGGAACTGGCCTTGTGACCTGCGGGAACCAGTTCATGGGGATACTGATACTCGAGTTCGCCAAGATCGAACCGGCAGCGCTCGGCGATAAGCAAGGTTTCGGCCAGCAACCTCGGCGGATAAATCTCGGCCAGCTCCTCGCGGCGGCGCAAATGGCGCTCGCCATTGGCGAACAAGTAGGCGCCGGCTTCGGCCACCGGCAAGTGGTGACGGATCGCCGTCATGCAATCCTGCAGGGCTCGGCGGCCACGGGCGTGCATGTGCACGTTACCGCAGGCAACCGCACGGACACCCAGTTGCCCGGCCAGACCCAGACAATGCTGCAGGTGCGCCCGGTCATCGGCGCCACGGTGTAGCGCCACACCCAGCCACAGGCGCTCGGGAAAGCGTGCCTGCAGCCAGGCTCCGGCTGTGGCGTGGTCATCCGGACCTGGCAGCCAGATGGCCAGCAAGCCCTCCGGCGTTGCGGGAATGTCATCGATCAGCAGCCGATAGCGGCCTTTTTCCGCACGTCGCCGAGCTCGGGTGATAAGCCCGCACAGCGTCTGGTAGCCAGTCAGGTTCTCGGCCAGGAGGATCAACCGGGCGCCGTTCTCCAGCGTCATCTCGCTGCCGACGATCAAATCTACCTCGTGCTTCTTGGCCGCCTGCCAGGCGCGCACGATTCCAGCCAGGGTACATTCGTCGGTGATCGCCAGGGCGCGGTAACCCAGCAGCCTGGCCCGCTCGAAAAGCTCTTCGGCGCTGGAAGCGCCACGCTGAAAACTGAAGTTCGACAGGCAGTGCAGCTCGGCGTAGGCCACCTGGCTCATGCGAACCATCCGTGCAGATGCAGTGGGCCATCTTCGCCGACCGCGCGGAATGCCCAGCCGCGTTGGCCATTACGGGTCTCGATCAGGTAATAGTCGCGGCGTACGTCCTCGCCATCCCACCAGCCGGACTCGATGCGCTCGGGGCCCGTGAGAATACGCAGCCCGGATTCATGCAGAGCCTGAGGCTCCGGCAGCAGCCAGCTGGGCCGGGCACCGCATTGCCCAGTAACGGCGCTGCCCATAGTTTGCGTGCGCCAGGCTTTCTCGGGGCGATGATCGGCATGGGCGCTCAGGCCCTGTACGGCGTCGTCACCCAGGCGTGCCCGCAGGCGTTCGCGCAACTGTTCCCAGCCCAGGCTCTGCTGCGGGCGCTCGTCGAACAGCGCTTGGTGGTGCGGCACGAAAACCGGCAGATCATTGGCCACCAAGCGGATCGCCAGCACCGGCGACGGCAGTTGCAACTGCTCCAGACGGCCACGGGTGAACTCCAGCAACATCGCCGCTTCCCGTTCGGCACTGAGCAGGCCCACCGGCAGCAGGCTGTCATCACCCTCGCGGTGTTCCAGGTGCACCACGAAACGCTGCACGCCGCAGTCCCGCCCCGCCAGGTAGGCGGCCAGATCCGCAGTGAGGCGGCGTAATGGAAACAGCAGGGCCTGGGTCGATTCCGCCTCGAAGTGCAGCTCCAGGCGCGTATCGAACACATCCGGTGGCCGGTAATAATCCAGTGCCAGCGGGCGCAGGCCCAGCAGGGTATCCAGGCGACTCAGTAACTCGGCAGGAAAACGCCGCGCCAGGCTGTCACGAGGCAGCGCCTGTAACTGACGCACCTGGCGCAGGCCCATGCGCGTCAGGGCCGTGAGCAGCTCGACGGGCAGGCCGATGCGATCCAGAGGCATGGCCGCGATCTGCTGGCTCAGGGCCTGTTCGTCCGTCACCGCCAGGCCGTCGTGGAGATTGGCGAGCATGCGCGCTGCGGCTGGGTTGTGCGCCAGGGTGATGCGATGGCGAAAGCCCAGCGCCGTCAGCTCTTCGCGCAAGCGTGCTTCGAAGCGCGGCCAGGGGCCGAACAGGGCCAGGCTGGATTGCACCTCCAGCAGCAGGCAGCGTGGGTAGTGCAGGCTGACCTGGGAGCTGAAACCGTAAGCCCAGGCGGCGAGAAAATTGCGCCAGCGCTCGATATCCGCCGGGTCGTACTCGGCGCTGGCGAACGCGCAGTTCAGCGACTGCGCAGCCGTGAGCGTCTGCCCCGGACGCAGGCCAAGTGCCCGAGCCGCCGGGGTGACCGCCTGCAACAGCTGCCGCTGCGCTGGGCCGCTGAGCAGCACCAGCGGCGTGTCGGCGTCTTCGCGGCCGCGCAATATCCCGTCCATGGCCAGTTGCGGCAGAAGAATGCAGGCCCAGCGCATGTCATCGCCCCCAGGTGCTCAGGGGAAATGCGCGCGCCGGAGGCTGCCCGCCACGGCACTTGAGCACGCGCACCTGAGCCGGTTGCGCTTCGATGGTCAGGCGCAAGGCCGCAGGCGAGGGGTTCTGCGCCTCATGCAGTGGGCGGTAGGCGAAAGCCAGGGTCTGCCCGGTTTCCGCAGCGATCTGCAGGCGGCGCAATGCCCGATCATCGGCCCGCTGCGGCCAGAGCACCACCGCACCGCAGCTGCCCGAGCGCAGGCACTGTTCGGCTGCCCACAAGGCCTCCTGGGCAGACGCCTGGATCAGCGTCAACTGCTTCATCTTCACCCCAGCCGCCAGCCACGCGCTGGGGTAAGGCAGATAGGGCGGAGCGACCAGCACCACCCGCTCACCGGCAGCGCTCAAACGCGCGAGAGTCGCCAGCAACAAACGCAGCTCGCCAATGCCCGGTGTCGCAACCAGCAACTCGCTCAACGCCGCTTCCGGCCAGCCACCACCAGGCAGCGCCGCATCCAGCGCAGGGTTGCCTGTGGGCTGGTAGCCGCTGGGCGCAACAGCGCTCTGGCCACGCCAGATACGGCGCTCGTTGAGCAAATGATCGAGGGCTACGACAGAAGACATGGTAATCGGACGGCATAAAAATACTGTTCAAATGTACAGTATTTTATCTAGTCGACAAGCCAGTATCCGCCGAGTGGATCACTCCGAATTCTGACTGAACGTTGGCAAGCGGGTGGCAAGTGCCACACCCATCAACGCCGTAGCGGCCTGCGAGGCTTCGCACTCAAGTCCTTAGGCACGAAGGAGGCCGGTTAGCTGCCGCTTATTGGTTGGCCGAATGAGGCAAGCAATTGAAACCAAGCGAAAAAAATTGCCCGACGGGGTTCGCCAAACCGATTTCTACTGATATCATGCGCGCCGCCTGGGAAGATGCCGGAGTGGCCGAACGGGACGGATTCGAAATCCGTTGTATCAGCGATGGTACCTAGGGTTCAAATCCCTATCTTCCCGCCATATCAAAAAAAGCCCCGATACTGAAAAGCATTGGGGCTTTTTCGTTTCTACTCGCTTATTTCCTGCTGGATTTTGGCGCGCTGGTCGAAACAAACGCGTCCAATTGGAGGCCCTAGGCCTTCGCCGAGGGCCTTACTGCCTTAGGACTTGTCCAGATCCGAAGCCTGATGCCGCTCGGGCACTTGCTGCGCTTCGTCGCCCCAGGTGCGATTGACGCGTTTGCCGCGCTGGACTGCTTCGCGGTTGGCGATTTCATCGGCCCAGCGCAGAAGATGCGGGTATTCATGAACAGCAAGGAATTCGGCAGCCGAATACACGTTGTTCCTCACCAGTTCGCCGTACCAGGGCCACACGGCAATATCGGCAATGGTGTAGGTGTCGCCCGCCAAGTAGCGGTTTTCGGCGAGTCGCTGGTTGAGTACATCCAGTTGACGTTTTGTTTCCATGGTGAAGCGATTGATTGCGTACTCGAACTTCTCCGGCGCATAGGCATAGAAGTGCCCGAAGCCGCCACCCAGGTAGGGCGCAGAGCCCATTTGCCAGAACAGCCAGTTGAGGGTTTCGGTACGGCCAGCTGGATCTTTCGGCAGGAACGCGCCAAATTTTTCCGCGAGATAGAGCAGGATCGACCCGGACTCGAACACGCGGATAGGGGTATCCGCACTCTGGTCGAGTAGTGCTGGAATCTTCGAGTTGGGATTGACGCCGACAAAGCCGCTGGAGAATTGGTCGCCATCGGAAATACGGATCAGCCAGGCATCGTACTCGGCACCGCTATGCCCCAGTGCAAGTAGCTCCTCAAGCAGGATGGTCACCTTCACGCCGTTGGGCGTGGCAAGCGAATACAGCTGCAGCGGATGCTTGCCGACCGGCAGCTCCTTCTCATGAGTCGCGCCGGCAACGGGCCGGTTGATCTTGGAGAACTGGCCACCGGAAGCCTCAAGGTGCTTCCAGACCTTTGGCGGTACGTAGGTAGATTGGGTCATCGATTCCTCCCTGTTAGCGTCATGAACAATGCATTCGAAGCCAAGGCTATCTGGATTACGCCCGGCATTCGAATGCGTTTTGCGCATTTTGATCATCGATTCGGCTGATGTTGTCGGTTGGATCGGTGGTTATCGGCATCCACCTATCGCTGTAGCTCGAGAACCAGCGCCAGTGCGACCGGCGCGTTGCCTGGCAGGTTACGAACGCCACATACGGTGCGCACGTGGCCAGCGCGTTCTGCGAAGACCTGGGCCAGCAACTCCGACGCGCCGTCGATTACTTCGGGGTGGCGGCTGAACGCGTCTTCGCAGGCCACATAGGCATCCAGGCGTACCACCTGTCTGATGTGATCGAGGCTGTCGAGGTAGGCACGCGCCTGGGCCAGTGCATTCAGCACGCTGACCCGGGCTGCCTCCTGACCCGCTTCGATAGAGATCTCGCGGCCAAGCAACCCGGTAATCGAGGGCTTGCCCTGGACAATTGGCCCCTGCATGGAAATGTGCAACAGCGAACCAGCATCTACCACTGCACGGTAGGCCCCGAGCGGACGGGGCGGTGTGGGCAATTCCCATCCTAGCTGCTGCAAGCGTTCCAGCGTCTGATCCCGCATGTCTGCATCACTCCTCTCGAAAGACCGTATTGCGTCTGGTGGCAGCAGGACGATACGACATCGGCATGCGGGGTGGCGATTCGTACGTTGGCTTGGGATGTTTCAGCGATCAGGCCATTTTTGCCCGAACTCCGATGCCTGAACCTTGCGGCTACCCGTTGCAGCTCATTGGCAGAGTCCCATTAATCTCAATCCGCGTGATCGACCAGCGTATGACCGCGTAGCAGCTTGGGCTCGATGGCGCCCATGAAGAGGCTCCCTTCAAATGGTTACTCGCGAGCTTGCTGTTCGGGAAACCCATTCCGCAATCCGTGCGAAAGGGCCTCCCTGGCCATCGTCGAGCAACTCCACTCCATCGACGCCCGCCAAGTGCAATCAGAAATGCTCGTCCGGGCCCGTTACGTACGCTATGACATTTCTACCGCTGAGTGCCTCCTGACGCTCGGTAGAAAAATGCTTGGTGAGTACGACGTCCGAACTCCGCATCCGACGCTGACATGCATGGGCGTAACTTGGCTGGCCGGCTTCCAGATCGAGATCAAAGCTCGTCTAGCTGGACTTTGCGACGGCGGTGCGTTCAAGCGTCGGCTATTTGCCGGAACACGCAGCACCGCGTATCAGCGCAAATGCCGTTCGATCCATTGCGCGACGTCGACGGTATCGATCTTCGCTCGTGCGTTGTAGCTGTCCACCTTTGGCCATGCGACGCCTTTGCCTTCGGCGAACACCGCCCGGTACTTGCGCAGCGAGTCATCGGGGGCTGCAGCCAGCTCGGCCTTGAGCGCGGGCACCGTCCATTCCACGCGCTCGACCTTGCGGTCGAGTAGCTGATCGACGGTGTCCGCCAGTTGCCGGTAGGTGAGGGTGTCGCCCGCGGTGAAGACGACCTGGTTGACCAGCTCCGGCTCGAACAGGATGGCAGCCGTCAGGCGGCCGATATCTTCCGGTGTGGTGACCGTTACGGCAGTGTCCCAGCTGCCCAGCGCGCGCACGGTGTTCTGGCTCAGATCCACTACGCCGAATGCAGGTTCGAACAGAAAGCTGGTGAACATGCCGGTGGAGATGATCAGCCATTGCACCCGTGACTGGCCGCGCAGCAGTTGACGCACGTCCAGCTGTTCGTCGAACAGGTTCTGTGGGCTGCCGCGGCCGATCACGTCGTAATCCACACCGAACTGCCAGGGCACATAACGCTTCACCGCCGACTTCAGTGCTGCCCTGGCCAGCTTGCGCTGTATGCCTGCCCCGGCTGCGAACCCCAAGCAACTGACCAGCGTGTCGAAACCACTGAACAACGCGGCGAGCTTTTCTTCGGAGTCGTTTGCGGCATCTGCAGATACCACTTCGATACCCAGTGTGCTCAGTTCTTCGAGCGTCTGGCGTTTGCTTTCTGAACCGGTATCAAGAGCGGATGCTCGCAGCATCACCGTTACCCGCGCTGCCGGCTGGGCCGCCAGTTCGCGGAGCACGGCCATGCCGAGTTCACCGGCGCCCAGGACGAGAATGTTGTCGGTTTTTACAGGAGACTGTGGTTGCATCGGTTACTCGCAGTGAATGATCAGTGATGTTTTTATCCTGTCACCATTGGCGAACATCCAGAAGAAGGCACACGAGTGATACCGCATGAACGCAATGACCGAAGAAGAGGTAATTCGCTTATCTCAAGCCACCTGCGACGCACTCAGTGACGAGGACGACGGGCTCAAGCGTGAGGTTCTGACTCATGCGGGCAATCGCTGGTCGCTGGGTATCGTCCATACACTGGGAGTAGAGGGAAAACTGCGACACGCAGAAATCGGCCGGCGCTTGCAGGGCATTACCCAGCGCATGCTGACCCGTAGCCTACGACAACTTGAACGGGACGGATTGATCGCCCGTTGCGATCACGGCGAGGTGCCGCCCCGTGTCGATTACCAACTGACCGCATTGGGTCGGAGCTTTCTGGTGCAGATGGTGCCGCTATGGACCTGGCTGTTGGAACACGCAGACGATTTTCGCGCAGCGCGTGTTCGATTCGACCAGGTTTGAGCGTGCAGGGATTATCGAAGGTGGCGGCTGGGGGCGTAGCCCCAGTCAGGCGCTGAAGGGGCAAACTGCTCAGGCGTGGGTACTGGCGCGGGCATTCCTTTTCTGCAGGAGCATCGACGCTTCGTTGTAGGCACTCTGGAAGGCATCGCTGCCGATCCAGGCCACTGCCGCGTCCTCGTCTTCATCATGGAAGATCCCGCGGTAGACGATCAGCAGGCCCATCATGAAGTCGGTCGCCGGGTCTTCCTCTTCCTCAGCGACCACCAGTTCCAGCACCGGGTATTGCAGAAACACCAGGCACATCGCTAGCAGGCTGATGCCTTCGGCCATCTTCATGGTCTGGAACAGGTCGTCGAAATGGGCCGGGTTGAAACCGTTCTCCTCGATGTCCTTGAAATCGAAGGTGCTCAGGTCGATTTCGACGTCATCAAACGGCTCGTTGATCAGCGGGTTGGCCAGAACCGGATGCAGGACATTGGGCTTCGGCTTGCCCATGCGGTTCTGCTTGGCCTTGGCTTTGGCCCGCTGGGCGCGTTTTTGCTGTTTGTCAGGGGAGGCCATGGAGGCGGGTTCCTTGTCCGGTGCAGCCACATTCATGGCCTGCGATAGTCTGACGCATATTGTATTCAGTCTGGCTGGGTTCGTCGGCGAAAAGATGTCGCCCGCCTGGCCGAGAGCGGACAATGTTCGGATCCCGCAATGCCAGCAAGGAAGGCTCACCACTCACCAACTCTTCGCCATCGAGTGGATAGACGGCCAGGTGATTGAACGTGCCAACGCGGTCAGGCAGTTGGCAGCGTTCCGCCATCGATGACAAATTCGCTGCCCGTGATGGATGCCGCACGAGACGAGGCCAGGAACGCAATGAGATTGGCCACCTCCGATGGCGTCGAAGGGCGCCCGAGTGGAATACCGCCCAGAGCATCCATGATTATCCGTTTGCCGCCTTCATAGTCGGTACCGGCCTCGCTCGCCAGCCTCTCTGCCAGGGCGACCGACGCTTCGGTTTCAATCCACCCCGGCGATACCCGCACTACGCGCACACCTTTTGGCGAGACTTCTTTCGACAGACTCTTGCTGTAGGTCGACAGCGCCGCCTTGGCAGCGGCATAGGCCGTGGTGGCTTCGGGTAAGGGCAGCCGGCTCTGAATGGACGTCACGTGGATGATGACGCCTTGTTTTCGCTCCAGCATCTCCGTGAGCAGGGCGCGATCCAGACGCACTGCCGGAAGCAGGTTGAGGTCGAGCTCGCGTTGCCAATGCTCTTCGCCCAGCGCCGCGAACCCGCCGCCAGGCGACGACGAACCACCGAGGACATGAACGATGATGTCCACGCTGCCCAAGCGCCGCTTGGCCTGCGCTACCAGCGTTTCGCAACCTTCCACGGTCGAGAGGTCTGCCGCAACGAACAATTCTTCCGGCATGTCGCGGGTTGTCTGTCGGGCCGAGGTGATCACCTTCGCGCCTTCGGCGAGGAACAGATCGACTACCGCGCTTCCGACGCCTTTGGTGCCGCCGGTAACCAGAACTCGCTTGCCGCTCAGGTCGAGGTTCATGGCGCAATCTCCAGCGAACGAATCCGACCCTCTTCCAGCAGGAACAGATGATTCAGCTTTACCGGGCTGCCGGGGAAGTTGCCGGTGACCTGTGCGGTTACCACCAGTCGGCCATCTCGATGTACGGCTTCCAGTGGCTCGACCTGGTAGGTGAATGCCTGCTGCGCTTCGTGTTGCCAGGCGTGGATTGCCTCGGTGCCCTGATGCGTTCGGTTTTCGTCGGTCACCGTGGCATCTGCACTGAAACAGCCTGCAAGGCGTGACGCGTCGCTACCATTGCTGATTTCGAAGTAAGCCTTCACGGCTTCGGGAAGTTGAGGATTCACGGATTGATCTCCTGTCTCGCGGTTTGTGGGGGCACGAGTGCGATCTTGCCGCCTGGTTGATAATTTGCTCAACTGGGATGGACGTTAATGGCTAGTCCTGAAAATCAGGATAATTTGATGCCAGATCCTCGCTTCGCTCTCAATGACCTGGACGCTGTAGTGGCCGTGGCACGTAGGGCGTCATTTCGGCAGGCGGCTATCGACCTGGGCGTTTCAACCACCGCGCTGAGCAATACCATCGCCAGGCTGGAGGCGAATCTCGAAACCCGGCTGTTCAATCGCACGACCCGCAGCGTGTCTCTGACCGAGGCGGGCAAGATGTTTCTGGAGCAGGTGGGCCCGGCCTTGCAGGACGTGCGCACTGCACTGGAAACGGTGCGCTCTCACAATGCTGGGCCTTCAGGCGTTTTGCGCATCAACGCATTCGCGAGTGCTCGCACTGCGCTGCTGCCACTGATGCTGGAGTTTGTGCAGCGCTTCCCGAAGGTGCACATCGACTTGGTTACCGAGGGGCGTCTGGTGGATATCGTCGCGGACGGTTTCGACCTGGGCGTACGTTCCGTGAGCCTCGTCCCCAGTGACATGATCGTGATCCCGATTGGCCAACCGCAACGCTACGCCGTGGTCGGTTCGCCAGCGTACTTCGACAAGCACGGCCGGCCGCGCAGCCCCGCTGATCTGCTCGACCATCAGTGCATTCGCATCCGCCTGCCTAATGGGGCGATCTATCCCTGGCATTTCGAGCGAGCAGGGGACGTGATCAGGCTTGAGGTGAACGGCCAGCTCACCTTGGATGAATCCAGCATCGCCATGGCTGTCGTGCAGGTGGGTGTGGGGCTCGGTTTTTTCCTCGAGCAGGATGTTCAGGGCGAGATCGAGACCGGGAAGTTCGAGCGGGTACTCGAAGACTGGACGCCGCCCAGAGACAATCTGTGTCTGTACTATCCGAATCGTCGCAATCCCTCTGCCGCACTCAAGGCATTCATCGCCATGGCTCGCGCCAGCCTGCCAGGCAAGGACGAACTCGCTAAGCCGACCTGACTTCCTACTTGAGTTTCCCTGTGGGAGCGAGCTGGACGCCGCCCATGTCGGGTATCAGGAGATCAGACCCAGGGTCAGCCCCTTCAGGGTAGCCGCCGCTCGGGTGGAGCAGCCCAGCTTGCGAAAAATGCTTTCCATGTGGGTGCCCACGGTGCTGGGGCTGATTTCCAGACGGCGCGCCACTTCCTTGTTGCTGGCGCCACGGCTGATCTCCAGGAGGATGTGGCATTCACGTGCGGTGAGCAGCATACTTTTCGGCTGAGGCAGCCGCCGTTCGCCCCGTGCTGCGGCGATCACCGCGTCGCAGATTTCTCCGTCGAACAACCCACGGCTGGCATCCTGCTTGAGCAGCCTGGCCGCTTCCGATTCGCTGTAAGTCGGTCGCCAGGGGCGGGCACCCCTCAGCGCCACCCAGGCGACAGTGGTGGCGAGCAATCGATAAGCAGGGCATTGGGCGTCGGCCGCTGCACCGCGAAAGTAGCCGCTGCCGTCGAGCCGCTCGTAAGCATGGGCAGCGATCTCGCCGGGCACGGCCAGCTCGCTGATCTGCCTGGAGGCCTTGTGCGTCCAGTAGGGTACGAGGTGGATGCGCTCCGCTGCGCCGTAGGGCAGCGGCCCTGCGGTATTCCAGAGATGGTTGGAAACCGCAGCTCGGCCGAGACCATGAATCAGCGCGGCCTTGCCGATGTCCATCAACTCGGGCTCAGGCAGCCCCCACAAGCGCGCGGCTTCCACGGCGACATGTGCGACTTGCCTCGAGTGCCCCGCTAGCCAGGGGAGCTTCAGGTCGATCACGTCCCCCACCAGGGTCAACGACACTGCGCCTACTGACTCGCTGTCGAGCAGCGTGTCGGGTGTGGTGTCCAGATCGCTCAACCACTCCCTGGCATGTCGTACGAGCAGGGCGGCGAGGGGCGCGGGGTAGCGTCGATCGGACTGCTCGCTGATCCAGCGCAACGCCGCGTCCAGGCCGTGGGCTCGGCTGAGAATGTCCAGGTCCCCGGCAAGCACGACTTGGTAAGCCACTTCCGGGATGTGTTCGTGGGTGAGGCCCAGGGGGCGGCCAGTTCCGTCGTAGGTTTCGAATACCCGGCACACTCCCGACTCGACCGCCGCGCCGAGCTCGAGTGTCTTGGCAATTTCGCCGGACACCTCGCAGTGCACGACGGCGAGTGGAGTTGCCTGGTGCACCGCGCTCATCTGCTCGGCGCCCAGGGTCAGGTCGAGCATCGCGCGGCGGCCGTCCACATCGTCTCCCAGCAGGTGGGCAAAGCCATCGGCATTGGCGGTGCAGCCGGACCAGCGCAGCAAGGCGACCTGCTGGGCTACCGCGAGGTGGTTGCCCTCGCCGTGCATGGCTTGCGCCAGCATCCGCGCCAACCTGGCGACGCGCAAGGAGTGCCCGAGGGGCTGTCCCATGCTGAGGTCGCCGACCTGGGAGATCGCTCCCAGTGCGGCGTTTAACGAGACGTCGAAGCGCAACGCACTAACCATGAAAAAAGCCTCTGGGTCGGGTAAATGACCGATACCGGCCAAGCGAGCCTGCCAGCAGAATTTGTACTCCAAACACAGGAGTTCACCCCATGAAAACATTCAAGTCGCAACTCGTGACCGCCGCCTTCGCTCTGGCCAGCACCCTCGTCGCGAATGTGAGCCAGGCCGCCGATGCCACGCCTTCCGTTGTCATCGTACACGGCGCATTCGCCGACGGCTCTGACTGGGCCAAGGTCGTGCCGCTCATTCAGGCCGAAGGGGTGCACGTTACGGTAGTACAGAACCCGCTCACCTCGCTGGCCGACGATGTTGCCGCGACAAAAAGAACGCTGGATAACCAGTCGGGTGAGGTTGTGTTGGTCGGACACTCCTGGGGCGGCACCGTGATCAGTGAGGCTGGCAGCAGTGAAAAAGTCAGGGCTCTGGTGTATGTCGCTGCCTTCGCACCCGATGCCGGGCAGGCCAGCGGTGAGCAAGGCAAGGGCGCACCTACGCCTCCGGGCATCAGCCAGATCAAGGCAGACGGCAACGGTTTCCTCTACCTTACGCCAGAGGGCATGGCCAAGGATTTCGCCCAGGATCTGCCGGCTGAACAGACCGCCGTCATGACCGCCACGCAAGGCCCGATCAAGGCATCCGCCTTCGATGACCGTACGACGGTCGCTGCCTGGAATAGCAAGCCGTCCTGGTACATCCTCGCTACGCAAGACCGCATGATCCACCCTGATGTGCAGCGCTCATCCGCCAAGCGTATCGGCGCCACTCTGACTGAACTGCGCACCAGCCACGTGCCCCAGCAGTCGCAGCCTGCCGAAGTCGCCAAGGTGATTCTCCAGGCGGTACGCAGTGTCGGCGAGCAGTGATCGCCACTACGACCTCATCGTTGTGGTGTACGCAAGGCGGGGTGCGTGAGTCGCAGCGCGTCTTGCGCCAGGATTTAACCGCAACGTCGCGTTATCGGTGCGGTCGGTTGAAAGGCAGGCCGTTCACTTGACGTGGTGGGCTTACCTGCCAGGCCCACGACGGTAGTGATGGAGGACATGATGTTTCAGAATCGCCACGGTTTCATCTTGCAGAGTCGAAACGTCATGGCCTGCATGCTGCTGGTTTCTGCGCTGGTGAGTTGCTGGGCTGAGGAGGAGGCGCCTCAGGCCCAGGACGTTCCTTCAGCGGCCTCTACAGAGCGCGCGGCCTCTGCCAGGCTGGCGCCTTTGACCGGGACGGACATCACCGAGGCCAGGCTGCCGGGTGAGTTGGTGTGTACCTTTTCGGCGAAGGATGATGTCTACCTCTATGCAGCCGGCGACGTCGCCAGCAAGGCCGACGCGCAAGGCGTGGCGAAGCTTGGTGATAGCGTTGTGGCGATTCAGGCACAGGGAGGTTTCGACGGGATGCTGCACGGCGCCACATTCAAGGGTGATCAATTGGCGATCGAGATCAAGCTGACTGGTGCTGCGGTAGGCGATGGCGAGTCACCTCACTATCCGGCCAACGCTACCTATCTGCTCAAGGACAACCCGAGCCGCACGTTCGAGGGGCATTGGCAATGTGGGCCTTGAGCCCGACGCGTTGGTCGTGAAAAAGCTGTGTTGCGCGCCTGATAACGTCGCTAGTCGACGTGTCGTCATCGGCTAATGGGTGCGGATCACCGGGGCTCTCCAGTGCGCGGGAACACACTCTCATCAGTCCACAAGGCTTTTCTCGTTCTGTCTCTTGGCAAACCCACCACCCAGCTCTAGATTGCTTGCTGCGCAGTTCGCGCATGTAGAAGGATTTATCGATCATGCTCGGTCGCACGACGCTACCGTTGTTCCTGCTGTGCAGCATTATCTCTGCTCCCGCGCTGAGCCAGGTCTACACCTGGGTGGATGAGAACGGGCAGAAGCATTTCGGCAGCCAGCCACCTGCCTCTCAGCAGCAAGCCGAGCCAGTGAACATCAATCAGGGATACGTAGGCGATGGCCGAGCGGCCGCTCCTGTATCGCCTGCCCAGAAGGCCTCCGTTGGCGCGGCTCCAGGCAAGCTCTCGAAGCGGGAAATGTGCAAGAGCGCCATGCGCTGGACGGCTATCGATATCGAGAACCTCAAGGAAATGGCTGAGGAGCGTAAGGAGGCTGGGCGAATCACGGCTGCCGAATACGCGGAAGGTCAGAAGAACTTCGCCGGCATCGAGGAGCGGATCAGCATGCAGAACTGCGTGACCAGTTCTGGTGAGGATCAGCAGCGCTATGAATGCCTTTCTCAGGGGGCCGGCGTGATGGTCTGCTCAGGCCTGGCGGCCGCTGCTATGGAGGAGGGCATCGAGAAGGCCAAAAAGCGAATGAAGACGCCCTAGCCAGAGCCTATCGCTCGTTCATTCTCCGACATTTTGCCGCTGCCGTTTGCCAGCGTGCCGGGCTACCATCACCGAGGTTCGTTAGCGCGTATTCGAGTGGCCACGCATGCCGCGCGTCGTTGTTTTCTGTCAGTTCTTGTTGATGGGGGCATGCATGCCTGACAGTCGGCTATCACGCTGCAATATATCCGTAACACAGCCTTCATAAAATCATCGCACTTCCCCCTCCCGTTCGAGTTTTCCATGAGCCTTGGTCGTTCGCTGCGTGCCCAATTGGTGTTGCTGATTGGCGGTGGTCTGGTGTTGATGTTGTTGATTGCGCTGGCGGGTTTCGCGCTGTTGTCGCGCCAGCTCGATGGCTATCAGGCGCTGCTCAGCGGCCCGCTGGACGAGGCGCGCCAGGTCGATGCGACCAACCTGGCATTCAAGATTCAGGTGCAGGAATGGAAGAACGTGTTGCTGCGCGGTGCTGACCAGACCCAGCGTAATCGCTACTGGCAGCAGTTTCAGGACGAAGAGGGGCGCGTGCAGGCGCAGATCGGCCACTTGATCGAAACGGCAGGCAGCGCCGAGCTGCGTCAACGTCTGAGCGAATTGCGCCGCGCACATGCTGAGATGGGCCAGGCCTATCGCCGTGGTTATGAGGCCTTTGCCGCGGCCGGGTTTTCTGCTCAGGCCGGCGACACGGCAGTGAAGGGCATCGACCGAGCCACCACCGAGCAGCTGTCGTTACTGGTCAACGAACTGCACGAGCGCAGCCAGGCGAGCGCCACGCAGTTGAGCGAGATCGCCCAGCGCAGCGTGCTGTTCGGCAGCCTGGCGATGCTTGGGCTGGGAATATTGCTGGCGCTTTTCAGTGCCTGGCTGGTTAACCGGCGCATCACCACGCCGCTGCTGCAGGCCACCGGCCAGCTCGATCTGCTCAGTCGTGGGCAGTTCGGCGAGCGGCTGAGCGAAGGTCGCGAGGACGAGGTAGGGCGCCTGGCCCAGGCTGCTAATCGCCTGCGCGAGTTCATGCAGGCGCTGTCGCAGCAACTGCGTCGTGGTACCGGCGAGCTGGATGCCGCCACCCATGATTTGAGCAGCGTGGCGGGACATATCGGTCACGGTATTCGTGAGCAGTTTTCGCGTACCGATCAGGTGGCCACCGCCATGCATGAAATGAGCGCAACGGCTGATGAGGTGGCGCGGCACTCCGCTGCGGCGGCCCGTGCCGCGGATGAAGCCGATCAGGCTGCCCAGGAAGGCGAGGCGACCATGGCCAGCACCATCGCCACCATCGAGCAGATGCACAGCGAGATCACCCGCACGTCTGAGGTGATCACCCGCCTGGAAAGCGACAGCGAGCGCATCGGCAGTGTGCTGGACGTGATCCGCGGCATCGCCGACCAGACCAACCTGCTGGCCCTTAACGCGGCCATCGAAGCCGCACGCGCGGGCGATGCAGGCAGGGGCTTCGCGGTGGTGGCCGATGAGGTGCGCAACCTGTCATTCCGCACCGCCAGCTCGATCAGCGAAATCCACCAGCTGATCGCCAACGTGCAGAGCGCCTCGAAGGAAGCCACCGCAGCCATCAACGCCGGTGCCCAGCAGAGCGCAGCAGGGCGTGCCCAGGTCGGTGTGGCTGGCGAACGGTTGCACAGCATCTCCGAGGCGGTGGAGGCGATCCGCGACATGAACCGGCAGATCGCTACCGCTGCCGAGGAGCAGACCTCGGTTGCCGAAGACATCGCCCGTAACCTGGCGGAGATCGTTTCCATCGCCCAGAGCAACGAGGCCGATCTGCAGCGTAGCGAGTCGGCAAGCCGAGCCATGCAGGGGCTGTCTGGCGATCTGTCGACTCTGGCAGCGCGCCTCAAGGATTGACCGAAACGGCTCAAGCATGCCTGTCGGCGGGCGTGCAGTGAGCGCCTGCCTATGCATCATCAGCTCTTCAGCAATAGGCCCAGCATCCCCAGTGCCAGGGCGATCAGTACCAGCCCCGAGAGCCGCTCCAGCAGCGGCAGTGCGCGCTGGAAGCGTTGCAACAGGCGCCCGTTGCCGATCGCTAACGCCACCAGCAGATCCCAGCCTAGCACCACGGCAAACATCCACACGCCATAGAATAGCTTCCAGCCGACGCTGCCTTGCGAGCTCCCCAGCATGCTCGCCAGACTGACGTAAAACAGCGCGTTCTTGGGGTTGAGGATGCCCGACAGGAAACCCATGCCGGCGGCCTGCAGCCAATTGAGCTGCCTGGCTGGCGCGGCCCCGTTCGCAGCCTGCAGTACACTGCTGCCTGCGTGGCGAATAAACAGCACGCCGAGATAAAGCAGGTACAGGCAGCCGACCAGTTGCAGCACGATGAAGGGCACGCTGCCCGGCTGCAGAGCCGACACCCCGGTAAATGCCGCGACGATGAACACGCCGTTGGCCACGGCAATGCCCAGGCAGGCGCCACTGGCGACTCGCCAACCAGCAGACAGCGACGTGCGGGCGACCAGAAAGAAATCCGGTCCCGGGGAAAGCAGCGCCAGGAAGTGGGCGGCGGCAATGATCAGGAACTGCTGCATGGCGGGCATCGCTTCTCGAGAAAAGATGCCGGCAGTCTGTCGGTGCGCGGTGTGGCTGTATTGAAGGAAATCGTCAGGCGTATATGAGCAGCGGGTGCACGGGTGTAGGGAAAGGCATCAGTCACGCCTCAAAACCCTAGGGTTAAATGAGTACAGCGCATGGTGGGCATTACCAAACGCAGAAGCCCGGCACTGGGCCGGGCTTCTGTTGTTCACCGCGGTGCGGCGTTACTGCACTTCAACCGCCAGGCTTTCAGCGATCTTCTTGTTCCAGATTGCTGGGCCCGTTATATGCACCGACTCGCCGCTGCTGTCGACCGCAACGGTGACCGGCATGTCCTTGACCTCGAACTCGTAGATCGCCTCCATACCCATTTCGGCGAAAGCCAGCACCTTGGATTTCTTGATCGCCTGAGCCACCAGATAGGCTGCGCCACCGACGGCCATCAGGTAAACGGCCTTGTGATCCTTGATCGCCTCGATGGCGGTCGGGCCGCGTTCGGATTTACCGATCATGCCCAGCAGACCGGTTTGTTCGAGGATCTGACGGGTGAACTTGTCCATCCGCGTAGCGGTGGTCGGGCCGGCAGGGCCAACCACTTCGTCGCCGATCGGGTCGACCGGGCCAACGTAATAGATGAAGCGGCCTTTCAGATCGACCGGCAGTTCTTCACCCTTGTTGAGCATCTCGACCATGCGCTTGTGCGCGGCGTCGCGACCGGTGA
The DNA here is from genome assembly GCF_979258205.1 of Pseudomonas sp. AC355. NCBI lineage: Bacteria > Pseudomonadati > Pseudomonadota > Gammaproteobacteria > Pseudomonadales > Pseudomonadaceae > Pseudomonas > Pseudomonas sp. AC355. Next base: position 86,757 of record NZ_OZ409843.1, read on the forward strand.
GCATTTTGCCGTTTAGCAGGATGGTTTCACCCGGCTTCCAGCTCTGCACGTCTTCCGGAGTCAGGGTGTCGAGGTCGACACGACGAGCCGACGGGCCGGCTTCCCAGACGATTTCCGGGTAGGCGGAAAGATCCGGTGCTTCCAGCTCCGCCGGGCCCGAACCGTCGAGCACGAAGTGGGCGTGGCGGGTCGCGGCGCAGTTGGGGATCATGCACACCGGCAAGGACGCGGCGTGGGTCGGGTAATCCATGATCTTGACGTCGAGCACGGTGGTCAGGCCGCCCAGGCCCTGGGCGCCGATGCCCAACTGGTTGACCTTCTCGAACAGCTCCAGGCGTATCTCTTCGATACGGTTGGCCGGGCCACGCTTTTTCAGCTCGTGGATGTCGATGGATTCCATCAACACTTCCTTGGCCATCACCGCTGCCTTCTCGGCGGTACCGCCGATGCCGATGCCCAGCATGCCCGGCGGGCACCAGCCGGCGCCCATGGTCGGAACGGTCTTGAGCACCCAGTCGACGATCGAGTCGGACGGGTTGAGCATGGCCATCTTCGATTTGTTCTCAGAGCCGCCGCCCTTGGCCGCCACGTCCACTTCCACGGTGTTGCCCGGGACGATGGAGTAGTGGATGACCGCCGGGGTGTTGTCCTTGGTGTTTTTACGCGCACCGGCCGGGTCGGCCAGGATCGAGGCGCGCAGGACGTTTTCCGGCAGGTTGTAGGCGCGGCGTACGCCCTCGTTGATCATGTCGTCGACGCTCATGGTGGCGCCGTTCCAGCTTACGTCCATGCCCACGCGCACGAACACGGTAACGATGCCGGTGTCCTGGCAGATCGGGCGGTGGCCGGTGGCGCACATGCGCGAGTTGATCAGGATCTGCGCCATGGAGTCGCGTGCAGCGGGAGACTCTTCGCGCAGGTAGGCCTCGTGCATGGCCTGGATGAAGTCGACGGGATGGTAATAGGAAATGAACTGCAGGGCGTCGGCGACGCTCTGGATCAGATCGTCTTGCTTGATCACGGTCATGCGGGGCGCTCCTTTATAGGGCAGGAACTTCATGGGGCACCGGAACATGGCCGGGGCCGTCTAAAAGGCGCGGCATTATACCGCGGGGTCGACGGGTGGGACACCCGTACAGTAGCGGCGCAGGTCGCTGATCGCCCGTCATATGGGGCATATAAACGCCTGCTAGGCATTTGCTCAAGGCGCGAGTAGAGTGGCGGCTAGTTGCCACTATGGGATGGAGCCCATGATCCCAAGCAGCCGTCGATTGACCCAACGTACGTTACAGAATCTGCTGATCAAGCGTTTCGGCATGGCTGTGGCTACCTATCTAATGATCGCTGCGCTGGCAGGGATTGCCTATTATCACGACCTCTTCAGTGTGCGTGGCGGCACGGTTGTAGCGCTGTTGGTGATTGCTGCTGCCAGTCAGTTGCTGTTCTTCGCATTGTTCATATCGAGCCGCAATCTGCTGTTTCGCGATCCTAGCCTCACCGAGGCGCAGGTACTCGTCGCTCTGGGGTTGATCACCGCGATGGTTGCCATGCTCGACGAGGGGCGCGGCAGCCTGCTGCTGATCTATCCCATGTCGTTGCTGTTCGGCCTGTTCCAGCTGCCGCCGAGGGTGTTCTTTCGGTGTGCCGGTCTGGCGTTCTTAGGTTTCGTGCTCATCAATCTGTATGACGCCTACCAGATGCGTATGCGCGATCCTGGCCTGGCTACCTTGCAGGTTTGCGCGCTGGGGCTCGTGTTGTTGTGGCTGAGTCTGTTCGCCTCCTATATGCAGAGCATGCGCCAGCGTATGCGGCAGCGTCGTTTCGCGTTGCAGGCGCATCAGGAAACGCTACGCGGAATGATGCGTCAGTTGGAAGATCTGGTGGCTACCGATGAACTCACCGGGCTGTGCAATCGGCGACATTTTCTGCGTATGGCTGCTCTCGAGCTCGAAGGGTTATCGCCCAAGGGGCAGCACGGTCTGGCGCTGATCGACCTCGATCACTTCAAGGTCATCAACGACAGGCACGGCCATGCTGCAGGGGATCGCGTGCTGCAGGCTTTTGCAAAGGCGGCGACTGCTTGTCTGCGTGAGGGTGACATCATCGCCCGTTACGGCGGAGAGGAGTTCGTGCTGCTGGTTCCCAATACCGACACCGATGCCTTCATGTCTTGCTGCGAGCGGCTGCGGGTGGCGTTCAGTGAGGCTGAGCCTATCGGTGTTAAAGTGCAGAACCTCAGTTTGTCAGTGGGAATGACCCTGGTGTCCATGCAAGACGATCTTGACGAAGCCCTGCACCGCGCCGACCAGGCGCTGTATCACGCCAAGCGTACCGGGCGTAATCGCTGCGCCTCGACCTGGGAACAGGCGGATGCCTGAACTGTTGGTCGGTGAGCGACGCGTCACCGTCGATCCTGAAAATAACCTGCTCGATTCGCTGCTGGGTGCCGGTATTGCGGTGCCCTACAGTTGCCGCGCGGGCAGTTGCCAGGCGTGCCTGGTGCGCTGCCTGGTGGGCGAACCGCTGGATGCGAAGCCTGGTGCTCTCGATCAGGCGCGTCGGGAGCAGGGGTGGCGACTGGCGTGTCAGTGCCGGGTGATCGATGATCTGCAGATACAGATATTCGACCCCAGAAGCGATGGCATCCCTGCGCAGATCCAGGCGTGCGACTGGTTGAGCGATCATGTATTGCGCTTGCGCCTGCTACCGCAGCAGGCCGTGCGTTATCGCGCGGGCCAGCATCTGTTGCTATGGACGGCTACTGGTATCGCCCGGCCATATTCGTTTGCCAGCTTGCCACAGGAAGACAGCTTTCTCGAGTTTCACGTGGATTGCCGCCAGCCTGGCGCGTTCAGCGATGCAGCCCGGCAGTTCAGGGTGGGAGAACTCATACGCCTTGGCGCCTTGAGTGGCGGTGCATTGCACTACGATCCAGACTGGCAGACCCGGCCGCTCTGGCTGCTGGGTGCTGGAACCGGTCTCGCACCGCTGTACGCCATTCTGCGCGAGGCATTGCGCCAATCCCATCAGGGGCCGATCCGGGTTATGCATGTGGCGCGTTCGACTACCGAGCACTACCTGGCTGATCCGTTGCTCGAACTGGTCGAGCTCCATCCTCATATACAGCTCGACCTGATCGAGGCGGTAGCGCTGCCCGCTGCTCTGGCGGCGCTGCGTCCCGGCTCACGACAGACCATCGCGTTGGCTTGCGGCGGGCCAGATACCGTGGATGCCATCGCCCGACGCCTTTATCTCGCCGGCCTGCCGCGCAGCCAGCTGTTCTCTGACCTGTTCCTGCCTCACGCCTGAGCTGCTTCGCTGCGTCCGCCAGAAACGAAAAGGCCCGCATTGAACGCGGGCCTTTTGGCGGATGCTGCTGATCGTCAGACCAGCGCGTCACCGACATGCAGGATTTTCATGCCGTTGGTGCCACCGATGGTGTGATAGCTGTCACCCTTGGTCAGGATGACCCAGTCGCCTTGCTGGACGAGGCCGCGCTTGAGCAACTCGTCTACCGCTGCCTGGCTGACTTCGCCTGGTGGCAGGGCCGCCGGGTCGAAGGGGATGGTGTACACGCCACGGAACATCGCCGAGCGCGCCTGGGTGTCGCGGTGCGGGGAGAACGAGTAGATCGGCACCGAGGAGCGGATGCGCGACATGATCAGCGGTGTGTAACCACTTTCGGTGAGGGCGATGATGGCCTTCACGCCCGGGAAGTGGTTGGCCGTGTACATGGCCGCCAGGGCGATGCTTTCGTCGCAGCGTTCGAAACTCTTGCCGATACGGTGGCTGGAGCTCTTGCCGGTCGGGTGGCGTTCTGCACCGAGGCAGATACGTGCCATGGCCTGCACGGCTTCCAGCGGATAGGCACCGGCGGCGCTTTCTGCCGAGAGCATGACCGCATCGGTGTAGTCGAGTACGGCGTTGGCTACGTCGGAGACCTCGGCCCGGGTCGGCATCGGGTTCTGGATCATCGACTCCATCATCTGAGTCGCCACGATCACTGCCTTGTTGTGGCGGCGTGCGTGCAGAATGATCTTCTTCTGAATGCCCACCAGCTCGGCGTCGCCGATTTCCACGCCCAGGTCGCCACGGGCAACCATCACTACGTCGCTGGCCTTGATCAGGCCGTCCAGTGTTTCGTCGTTCGCTACCGCTTCGGCACGTTCGATCTTGGCGACCAGCCAGGCCTTGCCGCCGGACTCGTCACGTAGCTGGCGGGCATATTCCATGTCCGCCGCATCACGCGGGAAGGAAACAGCCAGGTAGTCCAGATCCATTTCGGCAGCGAGCTTGATGTCGGCCTTGTCTTTTTCGGTCAGGGCTGGCGCGGTCAGGCCACCGCCACGACGGTTGATGCCTTTGTGATCGGACAGCGGGCCGCCGATCAATACGACGCAATTGAGGGTGTCGGCGGTGGTGGTTTCGATACGCATGACCACACGGCCATCGTCGAGCAGCAACTCGTCACCTACGCCGCAATCCTTGACCAGATCCGGGTAGTCGATACCCACGACTTCCTGGTTGCCGTCAGTCAGCGGGTGGCTGGTGGAGAAGGTGAAACGATCACCGACCTTCAGCTCAATGCGCTTGTTGGCAAACTTGGCGATACGGATCTTCGGCCCTTGCAGGTCACCCAGCAGCGCGACGTGGCGACCGTGCTTGGCAGCGATGTCACGTACCAGCTTGGCCCGTGCCTTGTGATCTTCGGGCGAGCCGTGGGAGAAGTTCAGACGAGCGACATCCAGCCCTGCGAGAATCAACTGTTCCAGCATTTCCGGTGAATTGCTGGCGGGGCCGAGGGTGGCGACGATTTTGGTGCGGCGAGCGGTCATGCGCGGACTCCTTAATTGAAGCAGACCGCGAGGCTACTACGCCGCAGCGCTGTAGTCATTGTTCCTCTGCACTACTCTTCTGCCTATTTTCGTTGCACGGCTTGACCACCAGCAGGTCACAGTCCACCGATTCGAGCAGGCGCTCGGCAGTGTGACCGATGAGGATGGTGTCCAGACGGCCGCGGGCGATGGCCCCCATCACCAGTAGGTCGATTTCGTGCCTGCGCACGAAGTTCGGCAGCATGTTTTCCGGCGCGCCCTCTAGCAGGTGGGCCGATTCGGCGGCGATTCCGTACTGGTGAATCAGTTCGTCGAAGGCCTTGTGATGCTGCTCTGCATCGTCGCTGAGGTACTGTTGGTAGGTGGCCAGCAGCTCGGTATTGTTGAGCAGTGTGCGGGGCAGTGGCGCATGGCAGTGCACGACGTCGGCATGCATGCCGAGTGCGGAGGAGAGCGCCATGCTGGTGTCGATCAGGTGGTGATCGAGTGCCGCTGGCTTGTCGTCCTTGTGTAGCGGATCGACGGCGGTGCACAGGTTGCGCCCGCGCCAGTCAGCGTGATGAACCAGCCACAGCGGGAACGGGCAGTGACGCATCAACTGCCAGCAACTGTCGGTCAGCAGTAGACGGCGCAACAGATTGTTGTGGGCGGCGGACTTGAGCACCAGATCCGGCTGCAGACCGTTTGCCACATCGAGCACTGTTTCGTGCAGGCGCTTGCCCCAGCGTACCTCCTGCTGCAGTGGTAGGCCTTCATCGCGTAACGGAGTCAGTAGCTCCTCCAGCCATTTGCCGCGCTGCTCCAGCAACGCCTCACGGGCTTTGCTTTGCAGGCTATTCTCAAGCAGGCTGCCATCCAGCGCTGCGTTGTACTCCACTAGCAGAATGTGTAGGCCCGCCTGGGTTGTGCGTGCCAGCCAAGCGGCGCGTTCCAGTGCGGGATGGCTGAGTTGGCTGGCGTCGATCACGACCAATAGTTTTTCGAGTTTCATGGCGTCGGCCTCGCAGGTTAAGTAAGCCGCATTGCATACCATCACTCGATGGCATGCGTTGACATGAATCAGCGTAGAAGATCGAGTCCGCTTGTCTTGTTCTGAGGCCTTGGTAACGCGATGCAGCATGTTGCCGCTGTTCAGTTTTTTCAGGCCCCGCCGATACGCTGCTCATTGGAGGAGAAACCCATGCGTATTGTGTTGCTGCTGTGTTGTGTGCTGGTCGTCAGCGGGTGTACCCGCATGTCGCTCGATCATCATCTGAACAAGGCCTATCAGGCCTACGACCGGGGCGAGTGCGAGGATGCGCTGCTCTACCTGTCCCAGGCCGAGCGGGTGAGTCGTTCGCGCAGCTACATCCAGCCGGAGATTTCCCTGCTGCGAGGCCAGTGTCTGGAACGACAGAATCTGTACATCGATGCGGCGCAGACATATCAGTTCATCATTGGCCGCTATCCCACCAGCGAATATGCCTTCCGCGCCCGGGCGCGGCTGGAAACCCTGCGTCAGCTCGGTCATCATGGCGTGCCGGAGCCCGCCAAGGTATCGCCTGCTAGAGCGCTTTGACGGCCAACATACGATCGAGCGGGGATTGCCGCGATGCGCGCCTGGATTGGTCTTCTGCTACTGCCCTCTCTTGCCTGTGGGCAGGTTTATCGCTGGGTAGATGAGCAGGGCCAGGTGCATTACGGTCAGCAGCCGCAGGCGACCGATGCCAAGGTCATCGAGATCCGCCCACAGGTAGTAGAGCGCGATGCTGCTACTCAGGAGCGAGAGCAACGCAGTGAGCGCTTCTTCCAGGCCCGTCGTGAAGAACAGGCCCAGGCCGCGCAAGCAAGACGGCAGCAGCAGGCCGATAAGGTGCAGGAGTGCACAGCGTTGCGTAATCGTCTGGCTTCCATGCCTGAGGGGCGGCGCTACTATCAGCCCGCTGCGAATGGCGAGCGGCGCTATTACAGTGACGAAGAGCTGGATGCCGGACGTGCGTATCTACGCAGCCAGTTATCCGAGCGGTGTAATTGAAGGCTAGTCAGCTCGGCGGACTGCCGCCATACTCGTCGGACACTCATAGCGCTTAGCCATTATGAATGCCAACCGCCATATAGAACGGCACCAGTTGCCGTACTACCTCAACGTCTTCAACGCCTATACCGATAAGCCAATCGGTCATTTGGGTAATGTCTCGCAGGATGGTTTGATGCTGATCAGCCAGTTGCCTGTGCTAGTAGGTGGCTCCTTCGATATGCGTCTGAAGATTCCAAGTCAGGACGCAGTTCGTCATATCGACTTCAGTGCCACCTGCCTCTGGTGCCGTGAAGATGTGACGCCTGGCAGCTTCGATTCAGGCTTCGCCCTCAGTGCCCCTCCGGCGGACTATCTCGAGATGGTCGAAGCCCTGCGTTATTACTTCAGCTTCCACCCGCTCGCTGCGGCGGTCTGATGATTTGCTGAGTGCTCGTTGTAATTACCTTTCTTTATTAATGTGGCCCTCTGCAGTTTGCGTTGGCCAGCATTCCTACGGATCACGGTTTCTTTCCGTAATCGTGTCAGTATTTGCTTACACGTGTTGTAAGCATTAGTGGCAATTTGCCGCTTGGAATCTGGCGGCTTGGCTTTTTTGTTTATTAAACTATTGATATTGAAGTGTTTTTTATTTTTACTGGCATGCTTGCTAGGACGCTACTCGAATAGCCGTGCCGTTGTGATTAATACCAGAGCCGTTAAGATCTGAACCGTGCTTAGGGAGAAGCACAGGTCGTTAAGGAAAATGACCAGGACATCGCGGGACGCGATTCATCAGGATGATGATTTGGGAGTTTAAGGGAGTAGGGACAAAAGAGTGGGCGGGTAAAACCGCCCCTTTTTTTCGCCTGCAGAAAAGTGCCTGCTCGCTGACACCGCCCTGCTTATAGCGAGGTTCTCCAAACTCAGCGGCAATATCGCGATGGTCGCCGCCGTAATGGTGAGCCATAAAAAATGCCGCGACCCTTTCAGGTAGCGGCATCTCTAGCGGCGGTCTGCACTGCCGAACCCCTAAGCTTAGCGCTCCAGGTGCTGCAGCTTGTCTTTCACGCCATCCCACTCTTCGGCATCGGCCATTGCGTCTTTGCGCTCGGTGATGTTCGGCCAGACTTCCGCCAGTTCGGCGTTCAGCTCGATGTATTCCTGCATGCCATCCGGTATCTCGTCTTCGGAGAAGATGGCCTGCGCCGGGCACTCAGGCTCGCAAAGCGCGCAGTCGATGCATTCATCCGGGTGGATCACCAGGAAGTTCGGGCCTTCGTAGAAGCAGTCCACCGGACAGACTTCCACGCAGTCGGTGTACTTGCACTTGATGCAGTTGTCGGTGACGACGAAGGTCATTTCTAGTTCTCTCCTCGGGCTACGGCAGCGAGCCACTCCTTGATTCAGCAGCTCTCAGGCTCGGGATTGGGGCTGTCAGACCAGGCTAAAGGCTGCAGCGCTTCCGGAGCGCGCGGGATTCTAACAGCTTGTTGGCTCCGGCGTTAGACTCGCGCTTTCCATGCATATAACAGTTCGAGCGCCTTGCGTGGGCTGAGATCGTCGGGATTGACCTTCTGCAGCTCTTCCAGCACGGGATGCGGCAGGCTGGAGAACAGATCGCTCTGCATCGGCGCGGTGCTTTGTCCCATGCCTTTGGTCGGCAGGTCGTGGGGCAGGCTGGTAGTTTCCAGACGCGCCAGATGCTCGCGGGCACGTAGGATCACGGTGTCCGGTACCCCTGCCAGTTGCGCGACCGCCAGACCGTAACTCTGGCTGGCCGGGCCAGGCAGTACGTGGTGCAGGAAGACGATGCGTTCATTGTGTTCGGTTGCATTGAGGTGCACGTTGGCGACCACCGGTTGGCTTTCCGGCAAGACGGTCAGCTCGAAATAGTGGGTGGCGAACAGCGTGTAGGCCCGCAGGTTGGCCAACTGCTCGGCAGCTGCCCAGGCCAGCGACAGGCCATCGAAGGTGCTGGTACCGCGCCCCACCTCGTCCATCAACACCAGGCTGCGTTCGCTGGCGTTGTGCAGGATGTTGGCGGTCTCGCTCATTTCCACCATGAAGGTCGAGCGCCCGCCTGCCAGGTCATCGCTGGAGCCGATCCGGGTGAAGATACGGTCGACCATCGACAGTTCGCAGCGCGCGGCTGGTACGAAGCTACCTATATGGGCGAGCAGCACGATTAGCGCGGTCTGGCGCATGTAGGTGGACTTACCGCCCATGTTCGGGCCGGTGATGATCAGCATCCGCGTGGCATCATCGAGTTTCAGGTCGTTGGCCACGAACGGCGTGGTCAGAACCTGCTCCACCACAGGGTGGCGACCTTGCTCGATCAGCATGCACGGCTCTTCGACGAAGCGCGGGCGGTTGAGGTCCAGATTCAGTGCGCGTTCGGCCAGGTTGCTCAGAACGTCCAGCTCTGCCAGTGCCGCAGCGCTATCCTGCAACGGGCCCAGGTGGCCGATCAGGCGCTCCAGGAGTTCCTCGTAGAGCTGCTTCTCGCGAGCCAGGGCGCGGCTCTTGGCGGACAGCGCCTTGTCCTCGAACTCCTTGAGCTCCGGGGTGATGAAGCGCTCGGCGCCCTTGAGGGTCTGGCGGCGGATGTAGTCGGCCGGTGCCGATTCTGCCTGTCTGCTCGGTAGCTCGATGAAGTAGCCGTGCACGCGGTTGTAGCCGACCTTGAGGTTGGCCAGGCCGGTACGGGCTTTCTCCCGGGCCTCCAGATCCATCAGGTACTGGCCGGCGTTCTCGCTCAGCGACTGCAGGTCATCCAGCTCGGCGTCGTAGCCGGTTTTCAACACGCCGCCATCACGGATCACCGCCGGCGGATTGTCGATGATCGCCCGCGACAGCAGCTCGGCCAGCTCCGGGTAAGTGCTGATCGCAGTTGCCAGGGTCGCCAGGTGCGCACAGTCCAGTTGAGTCATTGCCTCCTGCAACTGCGGTAATGCACACAGGGCGTCGCGCAAGCGCGCCAGGTCACGGGGGCGGGCGTTGCGCAGGCCGATACGGGCCAGAATGCGCTCCAGATCACCGATTTCCTTGAGCTGTGGCTGCAAGGCTTCGAAGCGGTAGCGATCCAGCAGGCAGGCGATCGACTCCTGGCGCGCCTCGAGCACGGCGCGGTCACGCAGCGGGCGGTTCAGCCAGCGGCCGAGCAGGCGGCTGCCCATGGCGGTCTGGCTGCGGTCGACGACCGATTGCAGGGTGTTTTCGCGGCCACCGGCCAGGTTGATGCCCAGTTCCAGGTTACGGCGGCTGGCGCCGTCGAGAATCACCGTATCGTCGATGCGCTCGTGGCGCAGGCTGCGCAGGTGCGGCAGGGCGGTACGTTGCGTCTCTTTGGCATAAGCCAGCAGACAGCCGGCGGCACCAATGGCCAGGGTCAGCGTCTCGCAGCCGAAGCCCTTGAGATCTTGGGTGCCGAACTGTTGGCACAGGCTCTTCTGAGCGGTATCACGCTCGAAATCCCAGGGTGCACGGCGACGCGAGCCACGGCGTTTCTCCGCCGGCAAGCCTTGGGGCCAATCATCGGGGATCAGCAGCTCGGCAGGGTTGAGGCGCTCGATTTCGGCCAGCAGGTTTTCCCAGCCGCGGATTTCCATCACGCTGAAGCGCCCGCTGGTGATGTCCAGCACGGCCAGGCCGAACAAGCGCTCGTCACCGAGCACGGCGGCCAGCAGGTTGTCACGGTGCTCGTCGAGCAATGCCTCGTCGCTGACGGTGCCTGGGGTGATGATGCGCACCACCTGGCGTTCCACCGGGCCCTTGCTGGTAGCCGGATCACCGATCTGCTCGCAGATGACCACCGACTCACCCAGCTTGACCAGCTTGGCCAAGTAGCCCTCGGCGGCGTGGTAAGGAATGCCGCACATCGGAATCGCCTGGCCGGCGGACTGGCCGCGGGCGGTCAGGGTGATGTCCAGAAGCTTGGCGGCTTTCTTCGCGTCCTCGTAGAAGATTTCGTAGAAATCGCCCATCCGATAGAACATCAGCTGATCGGGGTGCTGATTCTTCAGCCTCCAATATTGCTGCATCATCGGCGTGTGGGAACTGAGGTCGCTTTGGCTCATCGTGTCGAGTGTCCGGCTGTTTAGCAAAAGCGCCTAGTGTACGGTATCGACCCCACCGCCTTTAACCCCGGAGCGCAGATGAATTTCGATGATCAGCCCCTGACCAAAATCGCCGCCCGGCTTGGTGAGGCGCTCTTGGCGTGTGGTGCTCAGGTCACCACTGCCGAGTCCTGCACGGGCGGCGGTATTGCCGAAGCCATCACCCGTATCGCCGGCAGCTCGGCCTGGTTCGAAGCTGGCTTCGTCACTTACTCCAACACCCAGAAAACCCGCCAGTTGGGCGTGCCCGAAGCGCTATTCAGCAGCGTAGGTGCGGTCAGCCGTGAAGTGGTCGAGGCTATGGTGCGTGGCGCTAAGGCGAACAGTGGGGCGCGTTATGCCACGGCGGTCAGTGGTGTGGCCGGGCCCGGTGGTGGCAGCGCGGAGAAACCGGTCGGCACCGTTTGGATTGCCTGGGGCGATGGTGAGCAGGTGTTCACCAGGTGTTTCCAGTTCCCCGGCTCCCGTGACGCCGTGCGCGCGCAAACCGTGGAAGCAGCCTTGCTGGGACTAATGCGACTACTGGCACAAGAAAATCCATCAGCGGGGTAGGCGAGTGACGAACCCTGTGGAATAATACTGGCTACTTATACAGTTATTGGCCGTCAGGCCCTTCTGATCACGTGAGGAATGTAATGGACGAGAACAAGAAGCGCGCTTTGTCGGCTGCACTGGGCCAGATCGAGAAGCAGTTTGGCAAGGGCGCAGTGATGCGTATGGGCGATCATGATCGTCAGGCGATTCCAGCCATTTCCACCGGCTCCCTGGGCCTTGACATCGCGCTGGGTATTGGCGGTTTGCCGAAAGGTCGAATCGTCGAAATCTACGGCCCTGAATCCTCGGGTAAAACCACGCTGACTCTTTCGGTGATTGCCGAAGCGCAGCGCATGGGTGCTACCTGTGCGTTCGTCGATGCTGAGCATGCGCTGGACCCGGATTACGCTGGCAAGCTGGGCGTCAATGTCGATGACTTGCTTGTTTCGCAGCCAGACACCGGCGAGCAGGCGCTGGAAATCACCGACATGCTGGTGCGCTCCAACGCTGTTGACGTGATCATCGTCGACTCCGTGGCCGCACTGGTACCCAAGGCTGAAATCGAAGGTGAGATGGGCGACATGCACGTCGGCCTGCAGGCTCGTCTTATGTCTCAGGCGCTGCGCAAGATCACCGGCAACATCAAGAACGCCAACTGCTTGGTGATTTTCATCAACCAGATCCGCATGAAGATCGGCGTGATGTTCGGCAGCCCGGAAACCACTACCGGTGGTAACGCGCTGAAGTTCTATGCCTCGGTGCGCCTCGACATCCGCCGTACCGGCGCGGTGAAGGAAGGTGACGAGGTAGTCGGCAGCGAAACTCGCGTCAAAGTGGTGAAGAACAAAGTAGCACCGCCATTCCGTCAGGCCGAGTTCCAGATTCTCTACGGCAAGGGCATCTATCGCAATGGCGAGGTCATCGACCTGGGTGTGCAGCACGGTTTCGTCGAGAAAGCCGGTGCCTGGTACAGCTACCAGGGCAATAAGATCGGTCAGGGCAAAGCGAATGCCGCGAAGTACCTGGAAGATAATCCGGAAATAGGCCGTGCCATCGAAGGCCTGATCCGCGAGAAGCTGCTTGTCGTCAGCCCCTCGGTAAAAGCCAATTCGGGTGCTGAAGTCGTCGGCGCCGAAGTCGACCTCTGATTCCAGTTCGTGGCCGTGATTCTGGATAACGTGCAAGCGGTGCGCCATACCGCCATGGATCTACTGGCGCGCCGCGAACATGGGCGGATCGAGCTGTCGCGTAAACTGCGACAGCGCGGCGCCAGCGATGAGCATATCGAGGCTGCCCTCGATCGCTTGAGCGAAGAAGGGCTGCTCTGCGAAGCGCGTTATCTGGAAAGCTTCATCAGTTATCGGGCGCGCTCGGGCTTTGGCCCGCAGCGCATTCGTGACGATCTCTCCCAGCGCGGGCTTGCCCGTGCGGATATCGAACAGGCGCTGCGCGACAGCGGCATCGACTGGCGCGATGGCCTGCAGCAAACCTGGCAACGCAAGTTTGCCGGGCAGTTACCGTCCGATGCCCGGGAGCGGGCTAAACAGATGCGCTTTCTGGTTTACCGCGGATACCCAATGGATCTGGTCGGGCAACTGATGCGCGGTTCACTGGATGACGACTGACAACGCTCTCCATTGGCAGGCAGCGGTGCTCGGATTTCGCGTGGGAACCATCCAATTGCTCTTTTGAATACTCTAATTGGTGGGCTGAAGCCCACCCTACCTGTGCGCACCCGCTGCTGGGTGGGCCGGGCGGCGATCCGCTTCAGCCCACCAATTCATGCTCGCTACCGCCACTCTCTGGCGATTGCAGCGGAAAATTCGTCGAAAAGATGACGAACAGAAGGCTCTGAGCCTGCTTGCGCTCAGGCCAGCCAATTCCGGGGCAGGTTGATCACATCGAGCAATTCACGCAGCCGCCCGGCGCTACGACCGCTGAACGCGAACGCCAGTCTTGGCATATCGCGTAGTTGAGGCCCGTCCGTTTCTGCGCTACCACTGAGCTGCTGCTGGATATCGCCGTTTTTGCATAGATCGCTGAAGTGCAGGTTGAGGTGTTCGAGGGCTTGATCGGTCAGCGGGTGCTGCATGCGGATCACGAACTGATGTTTCAGCCAGCGACTGGAGTGGAAGTTGGCATAGAAACGGTCGATTGCCTCGGCTGCCTCATCGACGTCGTGAACCAGGTGCATCAGGTTCATGTCGCTAGCGAGGATGTAGCCGTTGCTGTCGAGGTTCTGCTGGATGTAGTCGAGCAATCCCTGCCAGAACGTGCCACCGGGCTCGTCGAGCAGAATCACCGGTACCAGGGGGCTTTTGCCTGTCTGGATCAGGGTGATGACTTCCAGTGCCTCGTCGAGGGTGCCGAAGCCGCCTGGGCAGAGCACCAGAGCGTCGGCTTCCTTGACAAAGAACAGTTTGCGTAGAAAGAAGAAGTGAAACGACAGCAAGTTGTCGCTGCCTTGCATGGTCGCGTTTGCCGATTGTTCGAAGGGCAGGGTGATATTGAAGCCCAGGCTGTTGTCACGGCCGGCACCCTCGTGCGCCGCGGCCATGATGCCGCCGCCTGCGCCGGTGATGATCATCAGGTCGTGGCGGGCCAGGGTCGCGCCCAGGTCTCTCGCCAGCGCGTAAACCGGGTGGCCGGGCTGGGTGCGGGCAGAGCCGAACACGGTGACCTTGCGGCGATGCCGGAAGCGCTCCAGCACACTAAAGGCACGCTCCATCTCGCGCAGGGTCTGCGACATGATCTTGGCGTCCCAGCGGTTGCGGTCGGCTTGGGCCATGCGTGCCACAGTGGCGAGCATCTCCCGGTACAGCGCGAGGTTGGGGCTATCCGCTGGCGTTATTTGGGCGGCCAGCTCATCGAGGCTGTCCGCCAACGCGGTGCCGGTGGTTTGCAGGTGACGGGAAAGATGGGCGTTCGCGTGATCATCCATTGCGCTTCTCCTTTTGCGTCAGCACCCTCTGGTCAACTGCGCCGGAGGGTTTCAAGCCGTCTCGTTGTGCGCTTGGCTTACAGCCGGCAATCGGCCTTGCCGAACCGTTCAGTTGTGACGGGGCGATTGCTCTGGATCTCACTGAACTCGTAACGCAGTACCGCACCGCTGGCCAGCAGCTTGCGGAAGCCCGGGTTGCTACACACGCTATTGGCTAACTGCGCACGTACGGTATCGGGGTTGCCACGCATCTGCGAGGCGTGCCCTGGGCGAACGCTCAGGTGATTGATCAATTCGTTGCCTTCGACCGTGTAGCCCTGATCGAGGATATCTTCGTTGATGGCGCGTGGTGTACCGACACTGCTTTCGCGCGCTACTTTTTCCAGCGTTTGCGTCAGCTCATAGCCTTTTAGCGAAGCAGCATGCGCCGTCGGAACGAGAAGGCTGACGAGTAGGGCGGAAAGGGCGAAACGCTGCATGACTGACTCCTGAAGACGGTAAGCGGTAATAGACCCGGCTCGTCTCTTTATGTTCGCTTTAAGAAAGCGTATCGACGGGCAAGGGATGGATGTTACCAAGCCCGGCTGTTGCTTGGAGATTAGCAGGGGCAATGGGGCATTTTTAACAACGCAATTGATAGACTACGCGCCCTTCGTTACGCGACTCCAGACGGCCATGTCCTTTTCTGTCTTCGATCCGATTTTCTCTGCCCGTCCGGGTGCACGCTCATGAGCCACGCTGTTGCCGTACTGCGCGCCGCACGCCTGGCGCGTAGCGTCAAACCGTTCCTGGCTAGAGGGTCGCGAGCCGAGCGCTGCCCGGACTGCCGGCTGGCGCGTACTCATTGCCTGTGTGCCTGGCGCCCGCAGGTATCGGCGAATGCCGGGGTGTGTCTGTTGATGCATGACGTCGAGGCGTTGAAGCCAAGCAACACCGGTTGGCTGATCGCCGATGTGGTCGCGGATACCTCGGCCTTCGGCTGGTCGCGTACCGAGGTCGATCCGCTGCTACCCGCGTTGCTGGGTGAACCCCAGTGGCAGCCTTACCTGGTATTTCCCGGCGAATATGCCGAGGCTGAGCGTGTAGTGACCTCCGTGGAGGTGGGCACGGGCAAGCGGCCACTATTCGTGATGCTCGACGCGACCTGGACACAGGCGCGCAAGATGTTTCGCAAGAGCCCTTACCTGGATCAATTGCCGGTGCTCAGTTTGCAACCTGAGGCGCTGTCACGGTATCGGCTGCGACGTTCCACGCGCGATGATCACCTCTGCACCGCTGAAGTCGCGGCGTTGTGCCTGGAACTGGCTGGCGATGATCAAGCCGCCGCTGCGTTGAATGCTTACTTCGACGTGTTCAGTGAGCATTACCTGGCTTCCAATGCGCCGCGCGCTGTGAACCTGGAAAGTGAGCTGCACCAGCGCCTCAAGGCCTATCTATAACAACCGCGGGTTTTCGCCACAGCTGCGCGAGTAGCATGCCGCCGAACATCAGGGCGCAGCCGAAATAGCCGCGTGCTGACAAGGATTCGCCCAGCAACAGGGCGCCGGCGATGGCTGCGAACACCGCTTCTAGGGAAAGGATGATCGCAGCGTGGGAAGCAATGGCGTGTTTTTGAGCCACCACTTGCAAGGTAAATCCCACCGCTACGCCGAATATGCCGCCGTAGAGAATCGCTGGCAGGGCCTGAACAATGTTGGCACTCGGCAAATCCTCGAAGACCAAGACCAAGACCAAGACCAAGACCAAGACCAAGACCAAGGCCAGCGCCAAGCTGATGAGTGCGCAGGTGACGAATTGCACCAGGGCCAGCAGCAGCGCATCGTGGCGTGTGGCGAAGACACCCACGAGCAGCACATGCACGCCCCAGACGAAGGCGCCAGCCAGCTGGAGCCAGTCACCGGAGGCGACCTGGAAGCCTTCACCAACGCTCAGCAGGAACATGCCGACTACCGCCAGCGAGGCGCCCAGCCAGATGCCCATTCCGGTCTTGTGGCCCAGCAGCAGGCCAAGCAGTGGCACCACGATCACGTACAAACCGGTGATAAAACCCGAGTTAGTGACGCTGGTGAATAACAGACCGACCTGCTGCAGGTTAATGCCCAATGCCAGCACAGCGCCCATCAAACTGCCGCCGAGCAGTAGCGGGCGGCTCAATGGCGAGGCAGGTTTTGTACCGTGCCGGCGTAGCAGCATGATGAGCGGCAACAGCACGATGATGGCCAGGGCAAAGCGTAGTCCGCTGTAGAGAAATGGACCTATGGCATCCATCCCCAGGCGCTGGGCGACAAATGACGAGCCCCAGATCATGGCAGTCAGCAACATTAGCAGGTCGGCGCGTAGCGCTTGGTTGGCCATCATCGGGCTCCTGGCAAGAAGGGCGCAGACTTAGCCGTAAAGCGCCGCGCTTGACCACCTTGTCCGCGCTGGGCATTCTGGCGGATGTCGTACGCCGCCGTTGGGCATGGAGTCCGCCGTACGTTCTGCCGATAAAAAGAACAGGATCTGCCATGGTCGCTTACGAAATCCTGATAGCTGATGATCACCCACTGTTTCGCAGCGCGCTGCAGCAGGCCCTGACAATGGGCCTCGGGGCTGGCGTGCGACTGGTTGAAGTGGCCAGTATCGCCGAGCTGGAAACTCGACTGACCGAGAAAACCGATTGGGATCTTGTGCTGCTCGATCTCAATATGCCCGGAGCCTACGGATTTTCCGGGCTGGTGTTGCTGCGTGGGCAATACCCGCAGATTCCCGTGGTGATGATTTCTGCCCAGGAAGAGGCCGCCGTCGTAGTGCGCGCTCGTGAGTTCGGTGCCAGTGGTTTTATCCCCAAGTCCAGCCCACTGGAAGTGATCCAGCAGGCTGTGCGCCAGGTGCTCGACGGTGAGGTTTGGTGGCCACCGCTGAGCGAGGAAGCCATTAGCCTGTCTGCCGAGGTGAAGGCCGCCAGTGCCGGCCTGGCCAGCCTTACACCGCAGCAGTTCCGCGTGTTGACCATGGTCTGCGAAGGGCTGCTGAACAAACAGATCGCCTATGAACTGAGCGTTTCCGAGGCCACTGTGAAAGCCCACGTCACCGCTATTTTTCGTAAGCTCGGCGTGCGTACGCGCACCCAGGCGGCACTGCTGCTGCAGCAGCTGGAGTCTGTGCCGGCCGCCTGATGGTGGCGTTTGGCAACCGAATAGACGGGATTTTTCTTGGGCTCTGGCGTAATCTGCCGGCCTTCTCCTGTCGCGGTTCGCTGTCTATGTCACCATTCAAAGGACAAACCGGGTTCAAGCGCGTCCTCAATGCTGCTGGTTATTCGCTGGATGGCCTGCGGGCCGCATTCGTCGGTGAAGCGGCGTTCCGCCAGTTGGTCTTGCTCAACGTCGTGTTGATCCCGCTGGCGCTGCTGCTCGATGTCAGCCGTGGCGAGCGCGCCTTGATGGTTGCCGTCTGCCTGTTGGCGCTGATCGTCGAATTGCTCAACTCTGCTGTTGAGGCAGCCATCGACCGTATTTCCCTCGACCTGCACCCCTTGTCCAAAACTGCCAAGGACATGGGCAGTGCCGCACAAATGGTCTCGTTGACGCTGATTGCCAGTGTCTGGGGCTTGATTCTGCTGGGCTAGCGCGCCTCGGCTAACGCACTTCGGGTAGCACGATCTCGTCACTACGGCGAATGCCTGCGGTCAGTGCCCGGCACATGTCCAGAAATTCGCGCATGGCGGCTGTCTGGTATTTCTGCCTATGCCAGATGAAATAGAACTGCCGGCGCAGATCCAGATCCGGTGTTTCCACGGCTACCAGGCTGCCGCGGCGGAATGCATCACGCAGTGCCAGGCGTGAGATGCAGCTGATACCCAGGCCGGACTCCACTGCGCGCTTGATCGCTTCGGTGTGTTCCAACTCCAGGCGAATGTTCAGGGCGTCGGAGTGGTGACGCATGGCTTGGTCAAATGTCAGGCGAGTGCCGGAACCCTGTTCGCGAAGAATCCAGGCCTCACTGCTCAGTTCTCTGATACTGGCGTGACCTCGCTGCGCGAGAGGATGCTGAGGAGCACAGAATACCACCAGCTCATCTTCCACCCAGCTCTGCACCTCGATATCCGGGTGATTGCAGTCGCCTTCGATTAGACCCAGGTCAATTTCGTAATGAGCCACCTGCTGTACGATATTGGCCGTGTTCTGTACGTGGAGTTTCACCTGGCTTTCGGGGTGCACCTTCATGAAACCGCCGATCAGCAGAGTGGCCAGGTAATTGCCGATGGTCAGGGTTGCGCCCACGGCCAGGGAGCCAAAGCCTGATTTGCCGTTGAGCAGATCCTCGATCTCTTTGGATTGATCCAATAATGCGACTGCCTGTGGCAGTAGCTGGCGCCCAAGGGCGTTTAGGCTCAGGCGCTTGCCGGCACGGTCGAATAACTGGCAGCTTGATTGCCGCTCCAGCTCGGTGATTGAGGTGCTGGCGGCCGATTGGGATAGGGCGAGGAGGGTAGCGGCTCTGGATACGCTCTCCTGCTGGGCGACGGCGACAAACACTTGAAGTTGACGAAGAGTAAATCGCATATCTATATAACCGATAACCTATATCTTGATAATTCATTTAACAGATATTGTGGGCGGGATTAGAATGCCGCGCAATTGCGCTTAAGAATCAGCGCGTCTGAAGTTTTTAGGAGCCCGTACATGAGCAACATGAACCACGAACGCGTTCTCAGTGTTCACCACTGGAATGACACGCTGTTCAGCTTCAAGTGTACCCGCGATCCGGGCCTGCGCTTCGAGAATGGCCAGTTCGTGATGATTGGTCTGCAGCAAGAAAGCGGCCGCCCGCTCATGCGCGCCTACTCCATTGCCAGCCCGAACTGGGAAGAGCATCTGGAGTTCTTCAGCATCAAGGTGCCAGACGGCCCGCTGACCTCGCAATTGCAGCACCTCAAGGAAGGTGACGAAGTCATCATCAGCAAAAAGCCCACCGGCACCCTGGTTCTCGATGACCTCAACCCGGGCAAGCATCTGTATCTGCTCAGCACCGGTACTGGCCTGGCGCCCTTCATGAGCGTGATTCAGGATCCGGAAACCTACGAGCGTTTCGAGAAAGTGATTCTGGTTCACGGTGTGCGCTACGTTAACGAAGTAGCTTACCGTGAGTTCATCACCGATCACCTGCCGCAGAACGAATTCTTCGGTGATGCGCTGAAGGAAAAACTGATCTATTACCCGACGGTGACCCGCGAGGCGTTCGAGAATCAGGGTCGTCTGACTGACCTGATGCGCAGCGGCAAACTGTTCGCGGACATCGGCCTGCCGCCGATCAACCCGCAGGACGACCGCGCGATGATCTGTGGCAGCCCGAGCATGCTTGACGAGACCAGCGAAGTACTCGACAGCTTCGGTCTGAAGATCTCCGCGCGTATGCGTGAGCCAGGTGATTATCTGATCGAACGCGCCTTCGTCGAGAAGTAAGCATCAGTGATGAAAAAACGGGAGCCTAGGCTCCCGTTTTTTATTCTCGCAACTAAATCCGCAAAAGGCGCGGCGGATTGGGAGCTTGCGAGCTAGAGCCATGCAAGGCGAAAACAAGCGAGAAAGCGGAGTGTACTTATGTACATGAGCATTTCGAGCTTGTTTTCAACGCAGCAGGGCCGACGCGCAGCTGCTCCCAGTTACTCTTCCATCTGCGACTGCAGGTAGTTCTGCAAGCCAACGGCCTTGATAAGGCTGAGTTGGGTTTCGAGCCAGTCGATATGCTCTTCCTCGGATTCGAGGATGTCTTCGAGCAGTTCACGGCTGGCGTAGTCGCCAACACTTTCGCAGTAGGCGATGGCTGCTTTCAGATCGATGTGCGCCTTGTGCTCGATCTTCAGGTCGCATTCGAGCATTTCCTGGGTGTTCTCGCCAATCAGGATCTTGCCCAGGTCTTGCAGATTCGGCAGACCTTCCAGGAACAGGATGCGTTTGATGAGCTTGTCCGCGTGTTTCATCTCGTCGATGGACTCGTGGTACTCGTGCTTGCCCAGCTTGGTCAGGCCCCAGTCTTCATACATGCGGGCGTGCAGAAAGTACTGGTTGATCGCGACCAACTCGTTGCCGAGGATCTTGTTCAAATGCTGGATAACTGTCTTGTCGCCTTTCATGGGAGAGCCCGTCCTGCCTGGAAATAGATAACCGATGGCGAATTCTGGGCTTGCTAAATACTGCTGTCAAACGTAAGTTATTGAAATATAAGTGAAAATAAATATAAATGAGAGTGTTTAAGTTGTGCGTCTTGGCGCTAACTCATTGAATTTTGGGCATAAAAAAACCGGATGCTAGATCCGGTTCTTGGAAAGCGCTTAATTTAGGCGGCAATAAAATTTCCTGGGTAAGCCATGGCTACCTGGCTTTGCTGTACTTCGCCCAATGTTTCGCGCACAACCTGCTTGGCGAGGCAGGCACATTTGCCGCACTGACTGGCAACGCCCAACGTTTCACGGACTTCACGGTAGCTGCAGCAACCTTCGTAGATTGCTTCGCGGATCTGACCGTCGGTGACACCTTCGCAGAGGCAGACGTACATAGGCTTGGCCCGTCGTTTGGCTGAGACTGATGGCGAAGGATACTAATGTTAATGAGAATGCGTGTCAAAGATAAACCGACTATTGATTGGCACAGTCGTGTAACTTTCGATGAGTGGTTGCTCGCTATTCGCTTTCCTGGCCTCTGGCCCGCTAAACAACGATCAAAAAAACCGGCTTATAAGCCGGTTTTTTCTGGTTAGGGCAGGGATCAATCGATCTGAGTGCACAGCCCTTCATCCAGGCCCAGCATGATGTTGAGGTTCTGCACCGCAGCACCCGAGGCGCCTTTACCCAGGTTATCGAGCTTGGCTACCAGCAGGGCCTGTTTGCCGCTGCTCGCACCGTACACCTGCAGCTCGGCGCGATTGCTGCCGTTCAGGCCGTGGGGGGTGATGAACGGCGCCGAGTCGGCAGGGATCTCGTTGTAGGGCAGAACCTGCACGAACTGCTCACCCTGGTAATAATCGCTCAGGGCTTTTTGCAGCTCTGCGCCGTTGCTGCTTTGCAGGGGGATCATCACCAGCATGCCCTGGTCGTAGCTGCCGACCGCTGGCTGGAAGATCGGGCGTGCGTTCAGGCCGCTCCAGTGCTGGATCTCCGGAATGTGCTTGTGATCGAAGCCCAGGCCGTAGGCCGCGTAGACCGGCGCACCTTCCTGCTCATAGCGTTCGACCATCTTGGTGCCGCCACCGGTGTAGCCGGATACGGCGTTGATGCACAGCTCGCGATCCGAGCCCAGCAGGCCCGCCTCGATGAGCGGGCGCAGCAGCAGGATGGCGCCCGTGGCGTAGCAGCCCGGGTTGCTCACGGCGGCGGCCTTGGCGATGGCTTCGCGTTGGCCCTTGGCCAGTTCGGCCATGCCGAAAACCCAGTCATTGGCAGTGCGGTGTGCAGAGCTGGCGTCGAGCACTCTGCAGCCGACTTCACGAGCTTGAGCAGCCGTTTCTTTAGCCGCATCGTCGGGCAGGCACAGCACGGTCACGTCGACCGAACGCATCAGCTCGAGCTTGGCCTCTACGTCACGACGTTTGTCGTGGTCGATGGTGACCACTTCGATCTGCGGGTGGTTGGCCAGCCGCTGACGAATCTGCAGGCCCGTGGTGCCGGCCTGTCCATCGATGAAGATCTGATATTTTTTCATGGCACTCACTCGTCGAAGTCTTCCCAGCCGCCCATTTCTTTCCAGCGATTGACGATGCCGCAAAACAGCTCGGCGGTCTTCTCGGTGTCATAGCGGGCGGAGTGGGCTTCACGGCCGTCGAACTCGATGCCGGCGGCCTGGCACGCCTTGGCCAGCACGGTCTGCCCGTAGGCGAGACCGGCGAGGCTGGCGGTGTCGAAGCTGGAGAAGGGGTGGAATGGATTGCGCTTGAGGTCACAGCGCGCGACCGCGGCATTGAGGAAGCCCAGGTCGAAGCTGCTGTTGTGGCCGACCAGAATGGCGCGCTTGCAGCCATTGGCCTTCAGGGATTTGCGCAGACCGCGGAAGATCTCGGTCAGCGCATGCTCTTCGCTTACCGCCATGCGCAGCGGGTGGTCTAGCTTGATGCCGGTGAAATCCAGCGCCGCCTGCTCGATATTGGCGCCTTCGAATGGCTCGACCCGGAAGAAATGCGTGTGATCGGGATACAGGAAGCCGCCTTCATCCATGGCAATGGTGGTCGCAGCGATTTCCAGCAGGGCGTCTGTAGCACTATTGAAACCACCGGTTTCAACATCCACCACTACCGGCAGGTAACCACGAAAACGCGCAGCCATGGGGTGACGCGGGCCGCTGCTGCTCGGTTGCTCCTGATCGTCTTCGTACAATTCTTCGCTCATTGACCAGCCTCCAGCAGACGCCAGCGCAGCGATTCGCCCGCGCGCAAGGGGATTACCGTCTGCTCGCCAAACGGCAGGCTGGCCGGTGCGTTCCACGACTCACGCACCAGGGTGATGGTGTCGGTGTTGCGCGGTAGAGCGTAGAAGTCCGGGCCGAAGTGGCTGGCGAAGGCTTCCAGTTTGTCCAGCGCGCCACGCTGCTCGAAGGCTTCGGCATACAGCTCGATGGCCGCATAAGCGGTGTAGCAACCGGCACAGCCACAGGCGTTTTCCTTGGCGTGCTTCGCGTGGGGCGCGGAGTCGGTGCCCAGGAAGAACTTCGGACTGCCGCTGGTGGCTGCATCGAGCAGCGCTTCCTGGTGCGTGTTGCGCTTGAGGATCGGCAGGCAATAGAAGTGCGGACGAATGCCGCCGACCAGCATGTGGTTACGGTTGTACAGCAGATGCTGCGGGGTGATGGTGGCACCGACGTTGGCCGGCGCCTCCTTGACGAACTGGGCAGCATCGCCGGTGGTGATGTGTTCGAACACTACTTTCAGCGTCGGGAAGCGTTCGACCAGACGGCGCATGTGCTCGTCGATGAAGGCCTTCTCGCGGTCGAAAACATCAACCTCGGCGCGGGTCACCTCGCCGTGCACCAGCAGCGGCATGCCGGTTTCCGCCAGGGCTTCCAGGGCGTCGGTGATGTTATCCAGGCTGGTAACGCCCGAGTCGGAGTTGGTGGTCGCCCCGGCCGGGTACATCTTCGCCGCGTAGACGATGCCGCTGGCCTTGGCTGCACGGATGTCGTCACCCGTGGTGCGATCGGTGAGATACAGCACCATCAACGGCTGGAACTGGCTGCCAGTTGGCCGCGCGTCGAGAATGCGCTGGCGATAGCCAGTAGCCTCGGCGGCGTTGCGCACCGGCGGCACCAGGTTGGGCATGATGATCGCGCGGGCGAAGGTACGGGCGACATCGGCGACGGTGTGCGGCAGTACCGCGCCGTCGCGCAGATGAATGTGCCAGTCGTCGGGACGCAGCAGGGTGATGCGGTCGGTCATTGAGGCTTCCAGGCGGGGGCGAAACATGCCCGGAATCCTACCGGAAAAGCCCGGCGGGGGCACGCCGCAGATAGACCATCGCACGGCTCAAGTTTTCTCCGCCGCCACCGATACCCACAGGGAACGTTATGTTTTCTTGTGGAGCTCGCTGTGCGCCAGCCTCTTTTCCTCATCGTCGGATTGCTCGCCGGCGCAGGCTTGAGTCTGCCTGTGGCCGCGATCAGCTTCCAGACTCGTCTGGAAAAGGTCGAATGGCAGGTGGCCGGCGACCAGTTCGAATGCCGGCTGACGCAACCGATCACTGATTTCGGTTCGGGCCAGTTTGTGCGCCGCGCGGGCGAACAGGCGACCTTCCGTCTGCAGCCCCGGGAGCGCTGGCTGGGCAGCGGCTCGGCAACGCTACTCGCAGCAGCGGCGCCATGGCAGCCGGGGCGTGGCGACATCAACCTCGGTGTGGTTAGCGTCGGCAGCGGCGAAGTGCCGTTCAACAGCAGCCAGGAGCAGGCTGGGCGTTTGCTGACCGGCTTGCTGGAAGGGCGCAGCCCGCTGGTGCGCCATCGCAGCCAGGTGGGTGGTGATCTCGAGGTGCGGATGCTGCCGGTACGCTTTCGCAAGGCTTACGACGATTATCTGAATTGCACGGCCAAGCTGTTACCGGTCAACTTCGACCAGGTGCGCAAGTCCACCGTCGGCTTCCCGGGCGGCGGGGCAGAGCTCGACCCCATGGCCAAGGCCAAGCTGGAAATCATCCTCGATTTCATGAAGGCCGACCCGACGGTCAATCGCATCGAGCTGGACGGTCACTCCGACAACAGCGGCAACCGGCTGACCAACCGCGACCTGTCGCGCCGCCGGGCGCTGGCGGTGATGGAGTACTTCAAGGCTCAGGGCATTCCCGAAGAGCGCATCGTCATGCGCTTTCACGGCGAGCGTTACCCGCTGGCGCCCAACACTACGGCCGCCAACCGGGAAAGGAACCGCAGGGTGTCCATAAGCCTGGACAAGGTGCCTGAAGCCCCCGCGCAGCCTGCCGAACAGGCCGCTCCACCGGTGCCTTCGACGCCAGCCGCCACCTCCTGATCCTGTCGCTTCAATGCCATGGGCTGTCGCACCCCTGTAAATCGCGGGCCATGGGCAGTAGAATCACGGGCTTTCCGAACAACCCGTGGAGTGGATGGCATGGCGGACGTCAAAAAGGTAGTTCTGGCCTATTCCGGTGGCCTGGACACCTCGGTGATCCTCAAGTGGCTGCAAGATACCTATAACTGTGAAGTGGTGACCTTCACCGCTGATCTCGGTCAGGGCGAAGAGGTCGAGCCGGCCCGTGCCAAGGCCAAGGCAATGGGCGTCAAGGAAATCTACATCGATGACCTGCGCGAAGAGTTCGTTCGCGATTTCGTCTACCCGATGTTCCGCGCCAACACCGTTTACGAAGGCGAGTACCTGCTGGGTACTTCCATCGCGCGCCCGCTGATCGCCAAGCGTTTGATCGAGATCGCCAACGAGACTGGCGCCGACGCCATCTCCCATGGCGCTACCGGCAAGGGCAACGACCAGGTTCGCTTCGAGCTGGGCGCCTACGCGCTCAAGCCCGGTGTGAAGGTGATCGCTCCCTGGCGCGAGTGGGATCTGCTGTCCCGCGAGAAGCTGATGGATTACGCCGAGAAGCATGCGATCCCGATCGAGCGTCACGGCAAGAAGAAGTCGCCGTACTCCATGGATGCCAACCTGCTGCACATCTCCTATGAAGGCGGCGTGCTGGAAGACACCTGGACCGAGCACGAAGAAGACATGTGGCGTTGGACCAAGTCGCCTGAAGCGGCTCCGGACAGCCCGACCTACATCGAGCTGACCTACAAGGCCGGTGACATCGTTGCCATCGACGGCAAAGAACTGAGCCCTGCCACCGTGCTGGCCGAGCTGAACCGCATCGGCGGCGAGAACGGCATCGGTCGTCTGGACATCGTCGAGAACCGTTACGTCGGCATGAAGTCCCGTGGCTGCTACGAGACCCCGGGCGGCACCATCATGCTGCGTGCCCACCGCGCCATCGAGTCGATCACCCTGGATCGCGAAGTCGCTCACCTGAAAGACGAGCTGATGCCGAAGTACGCCAGCCTGATCTACAACGGTTTCTGGTGGAGCCCGGAGCGTCTGATGCTGCAACAGATGATCGACGCCTCCCAAGCCAACGTGAATGGTGTGGTTCGCCTTAAGCTGTACAAGGGCAACGTCATCGTCACTGGCCGTCAGTCCGACGACTCGCTGTTCGATGCCAATATCGCCACCTTCGAAGAAGACGGCGGCGCATACAACCAGGCCGACGCGGCGGGCTTCATCAAGCTCAATGCCCTGCGCCTGCGCATCGCTGCTGGCAAAGATCGCAAGCTGCTGTAACGGCTAGCGTCCTCAGTCCACGCCGGGCCCTGCATTCGCCAGGGTTCTGGTGTGCGATTTCTCCGTAAGCATCACCCACGACGCATCAACCGGCTCCCTTGGCGATCTCGCTGCAGGGCGGTTTTGGTGTGGGCGTGATGATTGTCAG
Organism: Pseudomonas sp. AC355; assembly: GCF_979258205.1. Classification (NCBI taxonomy): domain Bacteria; kingdom Pseudomonadati; phylum Pseudomonadota; class Gammaproteobacteria; order Pseudomonadales; family Pseudomonadaceae; genus Pseudomonas; species Pseudomonas sp. AC355. The sequence continues at coordinate 113,128 of NZ_OZ409843.1, forward strand.
GAGTGCCGCCGACCGGCTAGGCAGGGCGGCGGAGCTGGCCGGGCGAGCGCCCAGCCGTGGGTGCGAGAGGGCTCAGGCTTTGCGGGTCAGCGACTGCTGTTCGAAACTGACGCCTGCCAGGCCGCTGCTCATCAGGGCGCGGATATTGGCGTGGTCACTGCCTTCGGGAGTGGCCAGCACGCTGCGGTAGTGTTCGCCGAAGCACTGCAGAGCTTCCTGATCGCTCAGGCCTTCGAGTTGGGCCAGGCCGAGGGTCTTGCACGAGCCTTCGTTCTGCCCGGTGGCATTGCTGACATCGCCGTTGCGAAAGGCGCTGGGCTGATAGTCATAGTGCTCGGTGATGAAGGCCAGGGTCTCGGCAAAGGCGAAGTGCTCGCCGCTCAGGCGGGCGCGGAAGTCGTTCAGGTGGCTCATGCTGTTCCTTTTGGGGGCTTGGCGTTGAAGGCAGCCTGCTGCTCGGCGCTGGCTTCGGTCTGGTACTTGGCCTTCCACTCGGCGTAGGGCATGCCATACACCTCTTCGCGGGCCTGATCCGGGGTGATCGCGATATCGAGATCGTCAGCCGCGGCCTTGTACCACTTGGACAGGCAGTTGCGGCAGAAACCGGCCAGGTTCATCAGGTCGATGTTCTGTACGTCCGGCCGTTCGCGCAGGTGCTGCACCAGTCGGCGATAGGCGGCGGCTTCCAGTTCGAGGCGTTGTTGATCATTCATGGCGAGGCACTCACAAGGAGGGAATGGCGGCGATGATAAAAGCCGGCGGGCAGGTCGGCAACCGAACTGCCTGCGGATTCCAGTGGATCAGCGATGACCTGCGAGGGTGATCGACACCGACTCGGCGAAACGCAGGGCATGGGGCTTGTCGACTTCCACTTCAGCGTAGCGCACCGCCTCGTGGGCCATCACCAAGTCGAGGATTTCCTGGGTCAGGCGCTCCAGCAGGGCGAAGCTGTTGCCTTCGACGTGACGAATAATCGCCTTGGTGATGGTGCGGTAATTGAGGGCGTGATCGATGTCGTTGTCACGAACCGCATCGACGGCCGGGTAGAGAATAGTCAGGTTGATTAGCACGTCCTGCTTGTTGTTGATCTCTTCTTCCTTGATGCCGATGAAGGTGCGCAGGCGCAGATCTTTGACGCGGATGCGCGCCATGCCGGGTTCCAGTCTGGGCATGCTTACTTGCTCCGTCCGATCAGTTGCAGGAATTCATGGCGCGTATTGTAGGACTCGCGGAAGGCGCCAAGCATTACCGAGGTGCTCATTACCGAGTTCTGTTTCTCCACGCCGCGCATCATCATGCACATGTGCTGGGCCTCGATGACCACGGCCACGCCGGCGGCCTGAGTGACTTCTTCGATGGCGCTGGCGATCTGCCGGGTGAGGTTTTCCTGGATCTGCAGGCGGCGCGCGTACATGTCGACGATACGGGCGATCTTCGACAGCCCCAATACCTTGCCAGTCGGAATGTAGGCGACGTGGGCCTTGCCGATGAACGGCAGTAGGTGGTGTTCGCACAGCGAGTAGAGCTCGATGTCCTTGACGATCACCATCTCGTCGCTGTCAGAGCTAAACAGCGCGCCGTTGACGACTTCTTCCAGGCTCTTCTCATAGCCGTTGCAGAGGTACTGCATGGCCTTTGCGGCGCGTTTTGGGGTATCCAGCAAACCTTCGCGCTCGGGGTTCTCGCCGATGCCAAGAAGGATTTCGCGGTAATGATTGGGCAGTAATGGGTTCATCGTCATTGTCCTCGCGGCGCCTCACTTGAGGTGGCGGCCGCCGTTCACGGTCAGGGTGGTGCCGGTGATGTAGGGGGTGTCCAGCAGATAGCGCAGGCTCTGGTAGATCACATGGGGGCCAGGCTCGAAGCCTAGCGCCGATTTGTTCAGGGCCTTGGTTCGGTATTCGGCGTCGTCTTGCGGGTTGAACATCAGCAGCGCCGGGGCGATGCCATTGACCTTGATGTCAGGCGCGAAGCGCGCGGCGAAGGACAGCGTCAGGCTGTCCAGGCCCGCCTTACTGGCGCAGTACGCCGGCCGGTTGCCACTGCCCTTGCGCACCACATCATCGCTGATGTGGATGATGTCCGCCTGTTCGCTGCGCTGTAGCAGCGCGGCGCAGTGCAGGTTGATCAGGTAGGGTGCCAGCATATGCACGGTGAACAGTTGCTGAAAGGCCGCAGCTTCTTCGCCGGGCGCTTCCGCAAACCAGGCCGAGGCGTTGTGCACGATCGCGCGCAACGCGTCGGTATGGCTCTGCAGGCGTTCGATGAAGGCGAGAATGCTCGCCTCGTCGGTGAAGTCGGCGTGCAGGGTCAGCACGCCGCGCTCACGCAGTTTCTCCAGTTCAGGCCTGTCACTGCGGTAGGTGATGATCAATGAATGACCGTCATCGAGCAGCCGTTCGGCGCAATAGAAGCCGACACGCTTGCTGGCGCCGGTGATCAGGATCGGGGCGTTGCTGACGCTCATGGGAATTTGCCGGCAATGAACGGGAAAGGCGCCGCCATGAAAGTCGGTAGCCTTGGCCATGCAACGTTATAGTAGCCACAGAAGCTGTACAACCCTTCGTACAGTGTGGGAAAGCGAAGCGCCATGGCCTGCTGGGCCATGGCGCTCCCGGCTCAGCGGCCGGTGGGAGCGCTCACGCGGCGCAGCAGGCCGGCAGGGCGGCTACCTTGCAGCCAGGGGGCGAGCAGGCGGGTGACCAGAGGGATGAACAGGTAGGTCATCAGCGGCGTCAGCGCCAGGGTGCTGAGCAGCACGCGGGTCACTAGTGGAACGTCCGCCAGCAGGCTGCCGAACAACAGGTTGAAGCCAAGGGAAACCGGGAAGAAGGCCAGCCAGATGGCGATGGTCTGTTTCCAGCGTGGAGGTTGTCGCAGGCCGCTGCCGAACCAGGCGTCTATACCCAGGGCGCGCTGTTCATGGGGCTGGGCGAAGAGCCCTTTGCCTCGGCTCAGCCAGGCACGACGCGAGGCGGAATGCTCCCAGGCGGCCATGGTCTGCTCGTCGGTAAAGCGAAATACCATCTGGAATTCGTCGTCACCTGGCGGTGGAGCCAGGACGCCAGAGCCCAGATAGCCGGGGAAGTCGGTAGCCAGTTGCTCGCCTTCGCGTAGCCAGGCGATGAAATCCTGATAGCGCCCGTTGGCAACACGGCGCGCCACCATGAGGGTGACCGGTTCGGTAGACATCGTGTATCTCCTGCAGAGCACCTGGCCAGGGTAGGGTCAGGCGGATGGCGCGGCTCGGGGTGGTGAGTCGCGTCTTGAACGCAGCAAGGATTATTCCTGTTTTATGCAAATTATCCAGCAATGTTATTCACAACTGCCAAAAGGCGGCTCAGCGCCCCAATTTACAAGGGTTTCGAGGCTTTAGCGCAGAATCTGGGTGCTTGAGGAAAATGGCTGTCGATCCAACGATGCCCCGTTTCGGGCAGCCTGAATGGTCGATTAAGTGCCAGAACGGTGCCCATTTTCTCTGTACAGGCTTTGTATAACTAAAATGAAAGGCACTCAGAGCTGGAGTAGACTGCTGAAATTCTGACCCTATGGCGGTTTTTTCTATGTCCGACCTGGTTGGCTCTTTACCTTTCAACTCCAGCGCCCTCAAGGAAGAGGAACTGTTCCCAATCCGCGAAGTGGCGCGTCTGACGGGTGTGAATCCTGTGACGCTTCGTGCCTGGGAACGGCGCTATGGGCTGATCCAGCCAGTGCGTACCGACAGTGGTCACCGCTTGTACTCGCCCGTGGATGTCGAGATGGTGCGCAGCGTTCTGGCCTGGATCGAGCGCGGTGTACCGGTCAGCAAGGTTGCTCGGATTCTCGCTCGCCATGGTGGTAATGAAGCCAGCAGTGCACCCACCTACGAGTCGGCCACATCGGGTGAGTGGGCTCAGTGGCAAGGGCGCTTGCTGGAGGCCGTGCAGGCCTACGACGAAACCGAGCTGGATCGTGTTTATGGGCAAGTGTTTTCCAGCTACCCACTCTCGGTAGCCTTTCAGGACATCATCATGCCGCTCTGGCAGCAGCTATTGGTGCGTTATGGGCGGCCTGGGTACGGTAGCGAATGGCTATTCTTCGACACATTCCTGCGCGGTCGCGTTTTGCAGCGGCTGCATAACCTGCGCAACCAGCCTGGCCGACGTCTATTGCTGGTCGCGCTGCCTGGCCGTTGCCGCGAGTTGGAGCTGTTGGTGACCGGCCTGCTATTGAATCCGGCCGATGCAGCCGTGCACGTGCTCGGCATTGGGCAGTCGCTCGAAGAGCTGCCGCAGGTGTGCAGCAGGATGCAGCCGTTGACGGTGGTGGTGTTTTCCAATCAGGCGCCTGCGGCCGATACCCCGCAAGTCTTGGAGCGCCTGGCGCTTACCCTCGAATGCCCGGTCGCATTGGTGGGCGAGAGTGCTGATCTGCTCGAGGAAAGCTTCCATGGCTCGCCCATCGCTTGCCTGGGCAGCGAAGGTCGCATGATGCGCTTGCGGTTACGGCAATTTCTGGCCGGTCGCCTCGATACCTGAGGCGATAGTTCAGAGCATATTGGTCTGGGGATACAGATTGCGATACTGCTGGTACAGGTAGTTTTGCAGACGCTCACCGTTGTCTTCGTCCAGCGTTAATTCATACCCCAGCAGGCCATCGCCAGTCACTCGCACCAAGCTACCTTGCAGCGTAATCGGTGCCTGTTCGTCAACGTCCAGGCCGAGACTGAAGCGATCCGGCGGTGAGGATCTTGCCGTTTGTTCGACCAGCAGCCCGCTCAGTGAAAGCTCATGAATCAGCAAGCTGCCCGCTAGCCCATTGCGCGCCAGCAAGGGACGGGGCGGATCGAGCGGCAAGCGCCATGCGCGGTCGAAGGAGCCCTCCTCGAAGATCTGCGGCACCCCCAGCTCCAGGTGGGCTGTGTTCTGTTCATCGGTGACCAGATGAGGTGTGAACGACAGGCGTTGATTGTCGATGTGGGCCTCGATAGTCAGTTGCTCCTTGGCGGCGCAACTGGCGAGCAGCTCGGCGGTTTGCCGCATAGCATCGACCTGCAGGCCCGGATCGGACTCGACGAGGGCAGGGCTGTTTTCCGTGAGTTGCTGGATGAATTCCATTTCGAGAGGGGTCAGGAGTGACGAATCTTGCATGACGGCATTCTGCGCAAGCTGGAAACATCCACTTGTGACAACTGACCGGCTGTTTCGTTACCGTTAGGTGCGTGGTTTCAATTCAGCTAACTCGGCTTGCAAGGCTTGTACCTGTGCTTCCAGCTTCTTCACCCTCTCTTGGTTGTGTACGTGTTCACTGACGTTCTTCTGGATGCCGATGAAGTAGGTCAGTTGATCGCCCTCGTTGAATACAGGGGTGATGGACAGCTCGTTCCAGAAAACACTGCCGTCCTTGCGATAATTACGAATCACCTGGCGACAAGGTTGCTGGGTTCGCACGGCCTCGCGTATCAAGTCCAGTGCTGGCTGGTCACGGTCACCTGCTTGGAGGAAGCGGCAGTCCTGGTAGAGGATGTCCTCACTGCTGTAGCCCGTGAGGGCTTCGAATGCCGGGTTGGCGTAAATGAGGATGTTGTCCTCTCCCTCCTGCTCTGCGACCACGATGCCGTCATTCGAGGCGTCGACTACCAATTGCAGCAGTTTGGCGTTGATCATTTCATGCGTCCCCCCATCCATTTTCGTCAGTTTATCAGAGGCCTGTTCGGTTGCTGCTTCTGCACCTGGGCCTTTGGAAACACCCGGCTGCGCAATGCGGCATAATGCTGGGCGCAGCCCTCAACATATGGAGTTTTCATGAAAGTCGCGATTCTGTCAGGTTCGGTTTACGGCACTGCCGAAGAGGTAGCCCGGCACGCCGAGGGCCTGTTGAAACAGGCTGGTTTCGACGCCTGGCATAACCCGCGGGCGAGCCTGGAGGATGTCTTGGCGTTCGGCCCTGAGAGTTTTCTGGTGGTGACCTCGACCACCGGCATGGGCGAGTTGCCGGATAATCTGCAGCCGCTGTACTTCGCGATCCGCGACAGGTTGCCTGCGTGGAGTGGGCTGCCTGGTGGCGTGATTGCGCTGGGTGATTCGAGTTACGGCGACACCTATTGCGGCGGTGGCGAGCAGGTACGTGAACTATATGGCGAACTGGGTATACGCGAGGTGCTGCCCATGCTGCGTGTGGATGCCAGCGAAAGTGTCACCCCGGAACAGGATGCCGAGCCATGGCTCGCAGAGTTCACCGAGGCGTTGCGCGGGTAACGACCGTCCATCCTGCGAGTCGAACATTGTTGAACCCCAGCCGGTCGGGTGTAGGGAGCGTTCGCTTTCATTGATGAAAGTGGCGAGATCCCCACCAACCTGGATGAAAGGTGACAATAATGAACAAGACCAAAATGACTGCTTTCTTATTCAGTGGCCTGCTGGCCACTGCAATGCTTCCTGCCGTCGCGGATTCGACCGCTCCACCAACTGGGCCTGCCACCCCATCAGCTCCTGCCGTGCCAGCAGATGACCCAGGCTTAGGCACCGATGACGGCACCACTCTGCCAGGGGGCACCACGACTCCAGGCACCACTGCACCAGGCACCGGAACCGGTACTGGGAATGGAACCGGAGCGGGTACTGACCCGATGCCCGGTGGTACCGGCACCAATGGTGGTGGAACAGGCGGTGCAGGTAGCGGCACCGGTGATGGTACCGGCGGTGGTGCTAGCAGCGGGGCAGGCGGCGCTGCTGGTGGTAGCAGCGGTCAGTAAGCCGTGAGTCTGGCGCAGGTGTTCCCCGAGCATTGATCGTGGACGCCTGCCCTATCCGGATCTGGCGTGCGCTATCGATTGCTCTTGATGCCGTATTTGCGCAGCCGCGTGGCGATGGCGCTGTGCGAGGTATTCAGGCGTGCAGCCAGTTGTCGGGTCGAGGGATGACTGGCATAGAGTTTTTCCAGCAACTCTTTCTCGAACCCTGCAACTGCGGCCTCCAGGCTGCCAACTTCTCCCCCTGCTTGCTGAGCGACGGCGGTGCCGGCGATATCCAGATCGCCGACCTGCACCAGGTTACTGTCGCAGATAGCTGCAGCGCGGAAGATAACGTTCTGTAACTGCCGCACGTTGCCCGGCCAGCGATTGCCGAGTAGGGCAGGGTAGGTATCGGGCGTCAGACGGCACTGGGTACGCTGAATCTGTGCACAAGCATGCTGCATGAAGTGCCGGGCCAGCAGCAGAATATCCTGACCGCGCTCGCGCAGTGGTGGTACCTGCAGGTTGAGCACGTTCAGGCGGTAGAACAGATCCTCGCGAAACTCCCCTTCGCTGACCATCCGCTCCAGGTTGCGGTGCGTGGCGCTGATGATGCGCACATCGACGCGCTCCTCACGATCTCCGCCTACCCGGCGAAAAGTACCGTCACTGAGGAAACGCAGCAGCTTGGCCTGCAGGTAAGGTGACATCTCGCCAATCTCATCGAGAAACACCGTGCCGTGATTAGCCAGCTCCAGCAGGCCCGGCTTGCCGCCGCGTTGCGCGCCCGTGAAGGCGCCAGGGGCGTAGCCGAACAGCTCACTCTCGGCGAGACTTTCCGGCAGTGCGGCGCAGTTCAAGGCCAGAAAAGAGGCGCTGTGGCGCGTACTGAGGGCGTGGCAGGCGCGTGCCACCAATTCTTTGCCGGTGCCGGTTTCACCATGAATCAGCAAGGGCGCATCCAGCGTCGCGACACGTTGCGCGCGGGCCTTGAGCGTGCGGATCGGCACCGAGTCGCCGAGCAGCGAATCGAAGCCCTCTGCATGGTCATGATGCAGAGCTGCCAGGCGCGCGCCGATACGGCTGGGTTCGTAAAGGGTCAGCAGAGCGCCGGCCAGTTGTCCGGTCTCGGCGGTTTCGCTGATGGGCGTGGCATCGAGCAGCAGCGCCTGGCCGTTGAGTGTCACCTCGCGCAGAGGCAGGCGGAAATGCTGATCGAGCAGTGCCTGCTGCAGGTCTGTTTCGGTGAACAGCTCGCCGAGTGCCGCGCCTTCAGGCTCGCGGCCGCACAGGGCGATCAACGCCGGGTTGGCCAGCAACACGCGGCCGTCAGCATCCACCGCCAGCACCGGATCCGTCATCGCCGCCAGCAGCGCATCGAGCTGCAGGCGGCGGCGTTGTCCGGGCAGAATGTCCACCACCGTTACCGCCTGCACGCCACGCACCTTGAACAGTGCCTCGCGCAACTCGTCGAGCACCGCTGCACTGAGGGTCGGTGCGTCGATGTAGACGTTGGGCGGCACCATCTCCACGGCGTCGAGATTGAGGTTACGGCCACCCAGCAGGGCGAGCACTTCCTGAGTGATGCCGACGCGGTCGATGAAGGTGACGTGAATGCGCATGGTAGGCCGGGCAACGGGAGAACGGTGGCGCAGTATGCCCGGTCTGCTCTTCGGCGTTAACCGATGTGCATCGTTAACCTGATCGTAACGATACGACGCCGTGCTTGATTGATGGCTGCTCCCAGCACTCCTACTGTGATCCCACGACAGCGGAACTCGTGGAGTCTTTAATGACAACAACAATATCCCCACCGCCGCAGTGGTCGCGTCGTCGCGCTGAAAAAGCCCGGCGTCTCGATCAGGTGCGCGCACTCGCCGATGGCGTGGTTTTGCCAAGCGACAAGATCGTCGCTGCGCTCGAGGCCTTGATCGCCCCCGGTGATCGTGTAGTGCTCGAAGGCAACAACCAGAAGCAGGCGGACTTTCTTTCCCGCTCGTTGGCCAAGGTTGACCCTGGCCGTTTGCATGATCTGCACATGATCATGCCGAGCGTCAGTCGCGCCGAGCACCTCGATCTGTTCGAGCGCGGCATCGCCCGCAAACTCGACTTCTCCTTCGCTGGCCCGCAAAGCCTGCGGATCAGCCAATTGCTCGAAGATGGCCTGCTCGAAGTGGGCGCCATCCATACCTACATCGAGCTTTACTCGCGGCTACTGGTCGATCTGATTCCCAACGTTGCTCTGCTGGCCGGCTTCCAGGCTGATCGGCACGGCAATATCTACACCGGGCCGAGCACCGAAGATACGCCGGCGCTGGTCGAGCCCACCGCCTTCAGCGATGGCATCGTCATATTCCAGGTCAACGAGATCGTCGACGAACTGCCACGGGTGGATATTCCTGCGTCGTGGGTCGACTTCGTGGTGGTGGCGGATAAACCCTTCTACATCGAACCGCTGTTCACCCGTGACCCCCGGCACATCAAGCCCGTGCACGTGCTGATGGCGATGATGGCGATCCGTGGCATCTACGAAAAACACAACGTGCAGTCGCTCAACCACGGCATCGGTTTCAACACCGCCGCCATTGAGCTGATTCTGCCGACCTACGGCGAGTCTCTGGGCCTGAAAGGCAAGATCTGCCGCAACTGGACCCTCAACCCGCACCCAACGCTGATCCCGGCGATCGAGACCGGCTGGGTCGAAAGCGTGCATTGTTTTGGCACCGAGCTGGGCATGGAGGGCTACATCGCCCAGCGCCCGGACGTGTTCTTTACCGGTCGCGATGGCTCGATGCGCTCCAACCGGATGATGTGCCAACTGGCCGGGCAGTACGCGGTCGACTTGTTTATCGGCGCGACCCTGCAGGTGGATGGTGATGGCCATTCCTCGACCGTTACCCGCGGTCGCCTGGCCGGTTTTGGCGGCGCACCGAACATGGGCCACGACCCGCGCGGTCGTCGCCACAGCACGCCCGCCTGGCTGGACATGTGCCCTGAACAGAGCGAGGCGCCGCTGCTCGAGCGCGGCAAGAAGCTGGTGGTGCAGATGGTCGAGACCTTTCAGGAGGGCGGCAAACCGACCTTCGTCGATCAGCTCGATGCGGTCGAGGTGGCAAAGAAGGCCGGCATGCCGCTCGCGCCGATCATGATTTACGGCGATGACGTCACCCACCTGCTCACCGAGGAAGGTATTGCCTACCTCTATAAGGCGCGCTCCCTGGAAGAGCGTCAGGCGATGATCGCTGCCGTGGCGGGTGTCACTGCCATTGGCTTGCGTCACAACCCGAAAGACACCGCACGGATGCGCCGCGAAGGGCTTATCGCGCTGCCGGAAGATCTCGGTATCCGCCGTGCTGACGCCAGCCGCGAACTGCTGGCGGCCAAGAGCATCGCCGAACTGGTCGATTGGTCCGGCGGGCTCTATAGCCCGCCCGCCAAATTCAGGAGTTGGTGATGAGCGCGATTCATTCAAAACAACCGCAACTGTCACTCAGTGAGTGTTTGGCGGATCTGGCCGTCGATGCGTTGATCGACGAGGCTGATTTGTCGCCCAAGCCGGGCCTTGTCGACAAGCGCGGCAGTGGTGCCCACATCGATCTGCATTTGGGTTTGATGCATGCCTCGGCGTTGTCGTTGTGGCCGTGCTTCAAGGCGATGGCCGATGCAGCGCTTGAGTACGGTACGGTAAGCCTGACGTTGCGCGAAGCCATCGGCCAGATTGGTCGTGACGGTGAAGTGGAGATGCTGCGCGTTACGGCGGGGGTGAACACCCATCGCGGCGCAATCTGGGCGCTAGGCCTGCTGACTGCCTCTGCTGCACTGGATAGCAGTGCCTCAGGCGCTGGTGATGTGACCACACGGGCCGCGCGCTTGGCCATGCTCAACGACCGCCACGCTCCAGCCAATGGCGACAGCCATGGTGCCAGGGTCTGTCGCTTGTATGGTGTGCCCGGCGCCCGTGAGGAAGCACAGCAGGGCTTCCCGGCGGTGATCCAGCAGGCGTTGCCGCAGTTGCGGCGCAGCCGTGAGAACGGAGCCGGTGAGCAGAATGCTCGGCTGGATGCCTTGCTGGCGATCATGACCACCCTGACTGATACCTGCGTGCTCTACCGTGCAGGCCTGGCCGGCCTAAGCAGCATGCAATGCGGCGCACGAGCGGTGCTCAAGGCCGGCGGCTGCGCCAGCCTGGAAGGTCGCCGGCGTCTGCGTGAACTTGATAACGATATGTTGAGGCTGCGTGCCTCGCCCGGCGGTGCAGCCGATTTGCTCGCCGCGTCTTTATTCCTCGACCGCCTGCAGCCCGTGCTGCACGCGCAGATTGGGAGTCTCTGACCATGGAAACCCTGTCCTTTGCCTTCCCCGCCGGCTCGCCAGCCCGCAACCGCGCGTTGGTCGGCTGTGTCGGTTCTGGTGATCTGGAAGTACTGCTGGAGCCTGGTACAGCCGGCACCCTGGCTATTCAGGTCGTGACTTCGGTGAATGGCAGCGCAGCGCGCTGGCAACACCTGTTCGAACGCATGTTTAGCGAGCAGCAACTGCCAGCCCTGAATATCGAGATTCACGATTTCGGCGCTACGCCAGGCGTTGTACGTCTGCGTCTGGAGCAAGGGCTGGAGGAGCTTTCCCATGACTGATGCCACTATTCAACGGCTGCTGGAACAGCACAGTTTTACCGAGCTTGGCGCCCGCCAGCGCGCCCGTGCGCTGTTCGACGAGGGCAGTTTCCGCGAGTTGGTAGACCCGTTCGCCCGAGTGATTTCGCCGTGGCTGCCCAAGCAAGGCATCGTGCCCCAGGCCGATGACGGCGTGGTCGTCGCCAAGGGGCTTATCGATGCTCAACCTGCGCTTATCGTTGCGATTGAAGGTGCCTTCCAGGGCGGCAGCCTTGGCGAGGTGGGCGGTGCGAAAATTGCCGGTGCCCTCGAGCTTGCGGCCGAAGACAACCGTAATGGCACGCCGACACGCGCGGTGCTATTGCTGGAAACCGGTGGCGTACGTTTGCAGGAGGCCAACCTCGGGTTAGCCGCCATCGCCGAAATCCAGGCCGCGATTGTCGACCTTCGTCAGTATCAGCCTGTAATCGGCGTGGTCGCCGGGCCGGTCGGCTGCTTTGGCGGGATGTCGATTGCCGCCGGGCTGTGCAGCTATCTGCTGGTGACCCGCGAAGCACGGCTTGGCCTCAACGGCCCGCAAGTCATCGAGCAGGAAGCCGGTATCGATGAGTACGACTCCCGTGATCGCCCCTTCATTTGGAGCCTGACCGGCGGTGAGCAGCGCCACGCCAGTGGCTTGGTCGACGGTTATGTCGGTGACGATGTCGAGGCGATTCGCGACCAGATCCGCGCGCTGTTCGTGCAGGGTAAGCCCGTGCAGGAACGCAGTCGCCGGCATGCCTGGTTCCTCGAGCGCCTACAGAGTGTCGACACCAGCGTTCAGGCTGACGCAGCTGCCGTGCGCAGTCTTTATCAGGGAGCACAACAATGAGCCAGTCTACTGAATCGCGTGGGCTGAACTGGTTTCAGGCCCTCGCTGGCGATGCTTCGTTAGTGAGTGGATTGCCCGCTTCATTGCGCGTAGCCGATGGCGAACTCGCCGGCCAGGCTGTGCGCTATCTGGCGGTGGTCAGCGATGAACAAAACCGCTTCCCTCGCGCCAGCGGTGGTGAAGTGGGCCTGCTCGAAGGCTGGGGCCTTGCCCAGGCGGTAGATGCCGTGATTGAGCAAGATCGAGACAGCCCTCATAAGCGCGCGTTGATCGCCATCGTCGACGTACCCAGTCAGGCCTATGGCCGGCGCGAGGAAGCGTTCGGCATTCATCAGGCCCTGGCCGGTGCGGTTGACGCCTACGCCCGCGCGCGGTTGGCCGGCCACGCTGTCGTCGGCCTGCTGGTTGGCAATGCCATGTCCGGTGCCTTTCTCGCCCACGGATATCAGGCCAATCGGTTGATCGCCTTGCGTGATCCGGGGGTGATGGTGCACGCCATGGGTAAGGCGGCGGCTGCTCGTATCACCCAGCGCAGCGTCGAGGAACTGGAGAGCCTGGCAGCCAGCGTGCCGCCAATGGCTTACGACCTGGATAACTACGCATCCCTGGGCCTGCTCTGGGAAACCCTGGAGGTGCAGCAGGTGGTACAGCCTACCGAAAGCGATATCACGGTGGTGCGTGCAAGCCTTGGCCAAGCGCTGCAAGACATTGCACAGAACCCGCGGGATCTGCGCTCGCGCCTAGGTGCCGATAACCGTGCAGCCTCCAGCCGAGTCCGTGAACTGTTGCGGGCGCAGTGGTAGGAGAGGGGGCGATGAAGCAGCCACTGCCACATGACCTGCTCTGGGGCCTGCGTCCTGAGCACCTGCCGCAGGACGCTCCCGAGTGGGCTCGCACAGCACTGCGGGGCCGTGTGCCGGTGGTCGTGCGACGTGCGCCGGCCGATCCCGGCTGGATCGCGGTTGGCGTGCGGGGTGCTCAGCGTGCGGAGCGCTTCGCTACTTGGATGCGCTTGGCAGATATCGCGCGTCAGGTGAGCCCCGAAGCGGTTGCGCGTACAGGGCGCTGGCGAGTCCATCGCCGTCCGCAGTGGCCTGCTGTGCAGGCACTGGCGAAGTTGGCGCCGTTATTGACCGAGCAGGGCATGGCGTGGGGCGTGACCGGCAGCTTAGGGTTCGAGTTGGCCAGCGGCGTACCCGCCGCTCATCCGGACAGCGATCTCGATCTGTTGTTACGCGTGCCCTATGCCCTATCGCGGGCGCGGGCTCAAACGTTGTGCAGCCACCTTGATAGCGTTTTCACGCGGGTCGATATGCAGCTGGAAACGCCCAGTGGCGCGGTGGCGCTACGTGAATGGGCGGGTGCTAGCGGGCGGGTGTTGGTGAAAACCCGCAATGCCCCGGTGTTGTTGGACGATCCGTGGTCTTTGCATGGAGCGCCGGCATGAGTACGCTTTGGGCCTTCCCTGGGCAGGGTGCACAGCGACCTGGCATGTTGCATGCGTTGCCGGATGCGCCAGTGGTGCGCGAATGTCTGGAGCAAGCCAATGACGCGCTGTGTTCTGCCGCCATCGAGCTGGATTCGGCGGAGCAACTGCAAGGGACGCGCGCAGTGCAACTGTGCTTGCTGATCACGGGTGTTGCTTGCGCGCGGCTGCTGGTTGCGCGGGGGTACCAGGCTGATTATGTCGCCGGGCTGTCCATCGGCGCCTATGCCGCCGCCGTCGCCGCCGATGCGCTGGATTTCAGCGACGCCGTGCGCCTGGTGGCGCTGCGTGGTGAGTTGATGCAACGTGCCTACCCGCAGGGTTTCGGCATGACCGCCATTCTCGGTCTGGATCAAGGCAGCCTGGAGCGCCTGCTCGAGGAGGCCGACGGGCCGGTTTATCTGGCCAATATCAATGCGGACAATCAGTTGGTCATCGCCGGCAGCGATGCTGCCATGGCGGCGGTCGCCCGGCAGGCGCGAAGCCTGGGCGCGAGTGCCGCCAAGCGCCTGGCGATGAGTGTGCCGTCGCACTGCGAGTTGCTTGCCGCGCCTGCCGCACAACTGCGTACCGCCTTCGCGGATGTTGCACTGCGGCCTCCGCGTATTACCTATCTCAGTAGCAGCTCCGCGCGCGTGATTGGCGACAGTGAGCGGCTGCGCGACGACCTGGTTGGCAATATGAGCCGTATCGTCAACTGGCAGGCGACCTTGCAGACCGCCTACGAGCGAGGCGTGCGCCTGCATCTGGAGTTGCCGCCTGGCAACGTGTTGAGTGGCTTGGCGCGGCGTGTGTTCGAGCCGGGGCAGGTGATCGCGTTCGAGGGTGCCCGTCTGGATACTCTGGACGCCCTGTTGCGTGAGGAGGTGAGCCGCAGCCGATAGCAACGCGGGTCGTTTACCGAAGGACAACAACAATAACTTCGACAAGTAAAACGAGGACAACAACAATGATTATCTACGGCGTCGCCTTCCTGGCGTTCTGTACCCTGGCGGGTATCTTTATCGGCGAGTTGCTTGGCAAGCTCATCGGCGTACCGGCTAACGTCGGTGGTGTCGGCATTGCCATGCTGCTACTTATCTTTCTCGGTAGCTACTTGAGTAAACGTGGTCTGTTCGCTGGTAAATCGGAACAGGGTGTCGAATTCTGGAGTGCTATCTACATCCCCATCGTCGTGGCCATGGCGGCCCAGCAGAACGTCTATGGCGCCCTCAGTGGCGGCCCCATGGCGATTCTTGCCGGCACTGCGGCCGTGGTCATCGCCTTCCTGATGGTGCCGGTGCTCAGCCGGATTGGTCAGCCCGCCGCGGATGAACCGCCGGCGCCTAGCACTCCCCTGACCAAAACCCCACGGTGATTGCCATGTACGAATCCTTGATGAAAGTGATCACCAGCTACAGCCTGATCAGCGGTTTCGCCATCATCGGCATCACCATGTGGGTGTCTTACTGGTTCTCCGACAAAGTAACCAACGGGCGCCTGCATGGCTCAGCCATCGCCATCCTGTTGGGCCTGGTGTTGTCTTATTTCGGTGGCTTGTACACCGGTGGGCAGAAGGGGCTGGTGGATATCCCGCTGTTTACTGGTATCGGTCTGCTTGGCGGCGCCATGTTGCGTGACTTCGCCATCGTTGCCACGGCGTTCGGGGTCAATGTCGAAGAGTTGAAACGTGCTGGTTTCTCTGGCGTGCTGGCGTTGTTCGTCGGTATCGGCACGTCGTTCATTGCCGGCGTTGCCGTGGCCATGGCCTTTGGGTACACCGATGTGGTGAGCCTGACGACCATCGGTGCCGGCGCGGTGACCTATATCGTTGGCCCGGTGACTGGTGCGGCGATTGGCGCCAGCTCCGACGTGATGGCGCTGTCCATTGCCGCCGGCCTGATCAAGGCGATTCTGGTGATGGTTGCCACCCCATTCGTGGCGCCTTATATCGGCCTGAACAATCCGCGCAGTGCGGTGATTTTCGGCGGCTTGATGGGGACGTCCAGTGGTGTGGCTGGTGGCCTGGCCGCCACCGACCCGAAGTTGGTGCCGTATGGTTGCTTGACGGCTGCGTTCTACACCGCTCTTGGCTGCCTGCTTGGGCCGTCGCTGCTGTACTTCATCATGCGTGGTCTGTTCGCCTAATATCGTCAGGGTGTTGGCCGAGGCTGTACATACGGCATTCGGCGAGGAGCGCGAGCAAGTTGGGGTCGCGCTCCTTGGCCTTGAGGAACACCACACCGATATGCTGCTGCAGGTGATACTTCGCCTGTAATGGGATCAGCCGCACGCGATTCTCATAGACCGCCGCCACGCGGCCCGGGAGCAGCGCATAGCCGACACCGGAGCTGACCATGCTAAGCAGGGTGAAAATATCCTTCACCTGCATGGCTACATTGGGCTCGAAACCGGCTTGGCGAAAGACCTGCTCGCCATCACGAAACGTCGCATAGCCCTGGCTGAGGGTGATGAAGGTGGCGTTGCGCAACTCAGCCAGGTCGACGTCAGATTGATTGGCGAAGGGCGAGTCGTTTGGCACGGCAAGAAAGATATCGTCGGCGAACAATGCCAGTTGATCGCAGTCCTGATCGCTGACACTTTCGTCGAGGGCGACCAGAATGGCATCCAACTCCATGTTCTTGAGCTTGTACATCAGGTCGGCATTGGAGCCGAGGATCAGGTCGATGTTCAGCTCGCTACGGCGAATTTTCAGGCCCATGATCAACTGCGGCACGGTTTTCACCGTCAGCGAATACAGCGAGCCGAGCTTGAAGCGTTCTGCCGAGAAGCCGGCGGCTTCGCGGGTCAGGCGCACGGTATCGACAACGTCCTGCACCAGCTTGCGCGCCTTTTCCTCCAGCACGTAGGCGCTTTCCAGGGGAATCAGGTTGCGCCCTTCATGCTTGAACAATGGGCAACGCAGGGCGCTTTCCAGGGAGTGAATGGCGCGGTGCACGCTGACGTTGCTGGTATTGAGCTCGCTTGCGGCCTTCGTGAGGTTGCCGCTGCGCATGAAGGCCAGAAAGATTTCCAGCTTCTTGAGCGTCAGTTCTTCATCTATCTGCATGGGCCAGATCCGATCCTTGGCAGGGGGCTGGCCCGATTGTGCCGCAGATTAGTCGCGGTTGTACGCATTCAACCGCAGGCAATGCGCTCGATCACTTCCGCTTCGGTGATATCGATGTTCAGGCGCTGGGAGTCGTAGTCCAGGGTGACCATGTCGCCAGGCGACAGCACACGGGCGGTGCGAGCACCGGACTGCGCGCGCGCCTGTTCGACTATTTCCGCGGTGGCCACTTGACCGAGCAGGCTCTGGGCTGCTTCGGCGCTGCATTTGCCGTTGCTGTTGGCGGGTTTCGAGGCCTGGGTGGGCGCTGTGTCGGTCGAACTGCAGCCGGCGAGCACGGCGAGCAGAGCAGCGCCGCCAATCAGGTGTTTGAAAGCCATTGCATGATCCTTGTGTCTGAAGGGTTCACTGTGAAGTGCGGGAGTGTGCCTTTTATCGGACTGCCTTGTCGTGCCCGTGTTCCGAATTCAGCCTATCCAGGCACTGTTGAGGTGCATTAAACCCCAGTGATTACGCTTGCGCCGCCGAGTGGGGCAGCGGTGCTTGTAGCATTTCTTTACAATGGCCGACTGTTTTCAGGATCAAGGCAATGCCGTGCAACCGGTCATTTCTATTCAGCAGTTGAACAAAACCTACGCGTCCGGCCATCCGGCGCTGAAATCCATCGATCTGGACATCCACAAGGGCGAGATCTTCGCGCTGCTGGGCCCCAACGGCGCCGGCAAGACCACGCTGATCAGCATCATTTGTGGAATCGTCAATCCCGGCAGCGGCTCGGTGACGGTTGGCGGTCATGACATCCTGAGCGACTATCGGGCGGCTCGCTCGAAGATCGGTTTAGTGCCTCAGGAACTGTTCAACGAAGGCTTCGAGAGCGTCTGGGCGGCGGTGCGTTTCAGCCGTGGTCTGTTCGGCAAGGCGCCTGACAACGCGTATCTGGAGCTGCTGCTGCGTGACCTGTCGCTGTGGGACAAGAAGGATGCGCGCATCTTCGAACTGTCCGGCGGCATGAAGCGTCGGGTGATGATCGCCAAGGCACTGTCCCATGAACCGGAGATCCTGTTTCTCGACGAGCCGACCGCCGGGGTCGACGTCGAGCTGCGTCGCAACATGTGGGAAATGGTGCGCAAGCTGCGCGAGCGTGGCGTGACCATCATCCTGACCACCCACTACATCGAGGAGGCCGAGGAAATGGCCGACCGCATCGGCGTGATCCGCAAGGGCGAGATCATTCTGGTGCAGGACAAGGACACCCTGATGCGCCAGCTCGGCAAGAAACAGCTGACCCTGCACCTGCAGCAGCCGTTGAGCGAACTGCCGCCCGCGCTGCAGCGTGATGACCTGCAATTGCGCGACGACGGCTACGAGCTGGTCTACAGCTTCGACGGCCAGCAGGAGGATACCGGCATCGCCGCACTGCTGCAGGCGCTGGCGCAGCACGGCATCGCCTTCAAGGATCTGCAGTCGAGCGAGAGTTCGCTGGAGGACATCTTCGTCAGTCTGGTGAGGGATCGGACATGAATTTCTACGCGATCCGCGCCATCTACCTGTTCGAGCTGGCCCGTACCTGGCGCACCCTGCTGCAAAGCATCGCCACGCCGGTGATCACCACCTCGCTGTATTTCGTGGTGTTCGGCTCGGCCATCGGCTCGAGCATGACTCAGGTGCATGGCGTCAGTTACGGCGCCTTCATCATCCCCGGCCTGATCATGCTGGCGCTGCTGACCGAGAGCATCTCCAATGCCTCGTTCGGCATCTACATGCCCAAGTATTCGGGCACCATCTACGAGGTGCTGTCGGCGCCGATTTCCTACCTGGAAATTCTCCTCGGTTACGTCGGCGCAGCGGCCACCAAGTCCATCGTGCTCGGCCTGATCATCCTCGCCACGGCGCGGTTGTTCGTCGATTTCGAGATTCTTCATCCGTTCTGGATGCTGGCCTTCCTGGTGCTCACGGCGCTGACCTTCAGCCTGTTCGGCTTCATCATCGGCGTGTGGGCCGATGGCTGGGAGAAGCTGCAGATCGTCCCGGCGCTGATCGTCACGCCGCTGACTTTTCTCGGTGGCAGCTTCTACTCGATCAGCATGCTGCCACCGGTGTGGCAGACGGTGACTCTGTTCAACCCAGTGGTCTACCTGATCAGTGCGTTCCGCTGGAGCTTCTACGGCGTATCCGACGTCAACGTGCTGGTCAGCCTGGGGATGATTCTCGGCTTCCTGCTGGCGTGCATCCTTACGGTCGGGTGGATATTCAAAACCGGCTATCGCCTCAAGAGTTGATGTAGCGGGCTGGCTCACGTTCAGGCGGCGCGGGGTTGGGCAGCGCCGCGCTTTCATGCCATTATCCGGCGCAGAAGAATTCCGAGAATGGTCATGCTGGACGAGTTACTCCAACGCGTTCGAGGCTACAGCCCGCACTTCATGGAAGCCCAGGAGGGTTTTCCCGAGGCTGCGGTGCTGGTGCCCATCACCCGCAGCGAAGAGCCCGAAGTGGTGCTCACCCTGCGCGCCAGTGGTCTTTCCACCCACGGCGGCGAAGTCGCCTTTCCCGGTGGTCGTCGCGACCCGGAAGACCGCGACCTGATCGACACCGCCCTGCGTGAGGCCGAAGAAGAAATCGGCCTGCCGCCCGGCCTGGTGGAGATCGTCGGGCCGCTCAGTACGCTGGTTTCCAGGCATGGCATTCAGGTCACGCCCTATGTCGGCGTGGTGCCGGACTTCGTCGACTATCAGGCCAACGATGGCGAGATCGCCGCGGTGTTTTCCGTACCCCTGGCGTTCTTCCGTGATGACCCCCGTGAAGTCACCCACCGCATCGATTACTTCGGCCATAGCTGGTACGTGCCGAGTTACCGCTATGGCGAGTACAAGATCTGGGGGCTGACGGCGATCATGCTGGTGGAACTGGTCAACGTGGTCTTTGATGCCGGCATCGACATGCAGCGCCCACCCGAGTACTACATTCACCTCAAGTGAGCCTGGCTCCGAGACTTTCGCCATGAAATACCGCCTGGGCAATGCCCGTGTCGAACAGCACCCGCAAAGCTGGGTCGCACCCAGTGCCACCCTGATCGGCAAGGTACGCCTCGAGGCGGGTGCCAGCGTGTGGTTCGGTGCGGTGTTGCGTGGCGACAACGAACTCATCCATATCGGCGAGGACAGCAACGTGCAGGACGGCGCAGTGCTGCACACCGATATGGGCTCGCCGCTGACCCTGGGCAAGGGCGTCACCGTTGGCCATAACGCCATGCTGCATGGCTGTACGGTCGGTGATTACAGTCTGGTCGGCATCAATGCCGTGGTGCTCAATGGCGCGCGTATCGGCAAGCACTGCATCATCGGCGCCAACGCGCTGATCGCCGAGGGCAAGGATATTCCCGATGGCTCTCTGGTGGTGGGCTCGCCGGGCAAGGTGGTGCGTGAGCTCACCGAGCAGCAGAAGAAACTACTCGAAGCCAGTGCCGCTCACTATGTACAGAACGCCAAGCGTTATGCCACCGATCTCGCCGAGCAGGAAGACTGATGCAAACCGTCGAACGTCCCGTCGCCTCGCCCTGCGTGCATGTCTGTGCACTGGACGAGGAGGACATCTGCATCGGTTGCCAGCGCAACGTCGACGAGATCACCCGCTGGAGCCGCATGGACAACGCCGAGCGCCGTCAGGTGCTGCAGTTCTGCCATGAGCGTGCCAGAGACAAAGGCATCCTGCTTTAGCGGGATGCGCCGCCCGATTGCGACACATCCCGTGCCAGCAGTGACTGTGATCAGTCGTTACGCGCTCCGCCGAATGCCGCGCAGCCGCGCATCAGCTTGCCATTGAGGCGCAGCTCGGCGCTCAGATGCTGTACCGCGCCGCTCATGGTGTTGACGCAACGCTGCGGCGCGATCCACAGCTCGACGCGTTGGCCATTGGCTTCGCTGGTCAGGTTGGTGCGACCATCGGGCAGCTGCTCTTCCATATACGGTAGCGCCAGAGGCTCGTGATCCGGGCCGCTGAGCACCATGCCCTGATTGCTCACGGTTACGCTCCAGAACGGCTCCTGGCCGCTGGCGCGCACCAGCGTGCGCTTGAAGTTGGGGTCGTCACAGCCATGGCCTTCGCCTTGCAGCCGGTACACGCGGCTCAGTTCCATGCCGCCGTCGGCGCCGCTGACCGTGGTCGAGCCCATCAGCCCGCGCAGGTCGGCGAACAGAACCGAATGGCCGTCGCTGAGCAGCTCGCTGCTGTCCTGCGTGATGCTGGTATTACCCTCGGTGATCGCGAAGCGGCGTGGATCCTCGCATGGCTTGAACCACAGTTGATCGGCTTCACGAGTCAGTTCGCCTTGCAGGCGCGTCTGGGATTTTTCCGGATCCACGGGTTTGCCCGTATACACCGCGCAACTGGCGAACAGTGGCAGCAGGGTGAACACTAGGTGTTTAAGGCTGATAGACATGTGGCTCTCCGTTTGCGAGCGGCCACGTTACCGAGGCCGTAGGGCAATCTCAAGGGACGCTGACGATGATCCGTTGCAAACGCGTTTACGAACCAGAGGAGGAGGGTGACGGCTACCGGGTGCTGGTCGACCGCCTATGGCCACGAGGGTGCCGCAAGGATGCACTGCCACATGATCAATGGCTGCGTGACGTGGCGCCGTCAGCGCAGTTGCGCCGTAGCTTCGCGCATCAGGTCGAGGCGTACGAGAGGTTTCGCGATGCCTATCGCCGCGAGCTGGCCGCTCACCCTGAGTTCTGGCAGGGGCTGCTGGCCCGCGCCGCAGAGGGAAACCTGACCTTGCTTTATGCGGCACGGGATGCCGAGCACAACAACGCCAGAGTGCTGCAGGACTTTCTCGAGGATGAGCTGGATCGCTACGCCGCAAGTAGCTCACCGGTCTGTTACGCCGGTGAGTTCTGACGTTATCGAGGGTCTATGCCTACCGGGCGCATGAAGCTGCGCTCGTAACTGATGACGCAGCGGTTCTGCTGGGCATAGGCGAAGGCCTCCAGGCACTCGGCATCCTGCATCGAGCGCTCACGGTACTCCTCGTAGGTGGCCAGGCTAGGGAAGCTGAACAGCGCCAGCGCCACGTTGTTAGCACCTTCCGATGGCAGGAAGTAGCCGTGATGCTGGCCGCCGAATTTCTCCACCAGTGGTATCCACAGCTTGGCGTAGTGCTCGAATTCGGCGAGTTGGTAAGGGTCGATGATGTAGCGCAGGTAGCAGGTGATCATGGGCGTCTCCTTGACGGGGTGTGCAGCAATCGGGCTTGTTGCGGGTTTGCGGGTGAGCACACTTGTGCCGCTCAGTGCTCGGCTTTGCTGGGCTTTTCGGTAAAGGCGTCCATTAACAGGAAGGTGCCAGGCTGGCGCTGGTAACTGTCGATTTTCGGTACCAGCGTCCTGAAATGTTCGGTTCTACAGTGCACGTCCAACGCGGCCTTGTCCGGCCAGGTTTCGATGAAAACGAAGTGTCCTGGATCCTTTTGGTCGATATGCAAATCGTAAGACAGGCAAAGGGGTTCTTCGCGTGTTTTGCGAACCAGTTCGGCGTAAAGCGGCAGTACGTCCTCGAGGTGTTCGAGCTTGATGAAATCCTGGGCGATGACCGTGAGCATGGCGATGGGCTCTTGTTGGCAAGTGAGATATACGGGTGCAGGCGAAGCGCGTTGTGATGCGAAAGAGTATTCAACTGCTCAGGAGGCGCTCCAGCAACCACGCGGCAGCCGGGCCCAGCGGCCGTTCCCGCGACCAGACCACGTCCACCGAAACCTGCTTGGGCCAGCCGTTGATGGCCAGTTCCTGCAGGCGGTCGCCGCCATGGCCGATCACCAACTGGCGAGGCAGGGCAGCCCAGCCAAAGCCCAGCGTGGCCATCTCCAGCAGCAGCAGGTAGTCCGGCGCCGACCAGCAGCGCCCGCCACTGCCCGGCAGATCGTCCAGTTCTTCTTCCTGCTTCGCCACAGTGCTCAGGCGCAGTACGCGCCAGTGGGCCAGATCATCCGCAGTGACTCGCGGTAACTGGCTGAGCGGATGCCCCTTGGCGACGAATAGACCGAAATCTGCACAGTCGGCCAGGCTGGCGTGGGCCAGCTCCGGTGGGTAGCTGGGCTGGGCGGCGAGCAGGCCCAGGTTGACGCGGCCCTGGCCGACCAGATCGAGCACATCGGCGTGCTCGGCGAAAAAACACTCGAATTCCAGATCCGGGTAGCGCTGGTCGAGCTCCACCAGGCGAGCCTGATACTGGCTCGCCTGGTAGGCGTCCGACAGCACCAAGGTCAGCTTGGGCTCCAGGCCTGCAGCCAATTGCCCGGCCTGGCGCAGCAAGCGGTCGGAAGCAGCCAGCACATCCTGTACGCGGCTCAAGAGGCTGCAGCCGGCCTCGGTCAGCGTGAGCTGGCGCGCGCCGCGCACGAACAGGCTGACGTTGAGGTCGATTTCCAGCCGTGCAATGGATTCGCTGACCGTCGACTGGCTTTTGCCCAGGCGTCTGGCCGCCGCGCTGAACGAGCCGGTGGCGGCTGCCTGGGCGAACGCCTGGAGGGATTCGGGAGAGAGGTTCATATCGGTTTTGCCGATGGCTGGCAACTTTGCTCTGGCTGTTTTTCCGATGAGGATAGCCCCATCGACGTCACCTTGCGAGTCATCAGAAATGAGTCAGTCCAATCATATCGCCCGCCGCTCATTTAAGGAGCGCGTGCTGCATGCAACCCTGTTCGAAGTGATCGCTGTAGTGGTGTGCGCACCGCTGCTGGCCTGGGCCATGGGTAAATCCCTGGCGCATATGGGCGCCCTGACGCTGATGTTCTCGGCCATCGCCATGCTCTGGAACATGATCTTCAACATGCTGTTTGATGCCGCCCAGCGCCGCATGGGCTTCGAGCGCGGTCTGTGGGCGCGGATCAGCCACGCCTTGTTGTTCGAGGCTGGCCTGATTCTGGTGCTGGTACCGCTGGCGGCCTGGTGGCTGTCGATCAGCCTGGTGGCGGCATTCTTCCTGGATATCGGCCTGATCCTGTTCTTCCTGCCCTACACCCTGGGCTACAACCTGGCCTACGACAACCTGCGCGAGCGTTATTTCCAGCGCCGCCAGGCCAGCGAACTGGCCTGCCGCTAAACGTCTGGCTTTCGCCACGGCCTGCCACGCTGCAGACCGTCGGCCAAATGCCATGCGGCTTGTGATTGGTTGCCAGCAACCCCTAAGCTTCACGGTTTACGGTTCCCGAAGGCAAGGGCATGGCTACTCAGAGCATCGTCGTCCCGCGCATCTCCAATTTTCCTGGCCATGAGCGCAAGGCGCAGCAGATTCTGCGCTGGCTGGCCAAGCGCGATATCGTCGAGGCGTTGCCCACCACCTGTGGGCGCAATGGCATGGCCTACGCCATCGCGCCGGGGGCGAGCAGGGTGGTCGAGTTCGCCGAGCGGCTGCCGTTCGGCCAGCCCGTCAATGGGCTGGAAGTCATCTACCGGCGCTGCATCTATACGCCCGTCGACGGTTTCCTCGAAGAGGCGGGTTGCCCCGAGTGCCGCAAGGAGGTCGGCGAAGCGCTGTTCGAAAGCCTGGACGAGTGGACGCCAGGAGAAACCGACAACTTCACCTGTCCTGAATGCAGGCACGAAGACGACATCAACGGTTTTCTGTTCCTGCAGCCCTGCGGCTTTTCCAATCTGGGTTTTATCTTCAACGGCTGGGCCGAAGCGCGGTTCACACCGGCCTTTCTCGAAGAATTCGCCGAACGGCTGGGGTATCCCGTTGCTCTGGTAAGCGCCTAGGGATTGTTGCGCAAGCCGCGCCAAACCTGGTGACGATCAGTCTGTGGCGCGGCGCTGCGGTAGAAAGGGGAGCTCTTCCCTGAGCCTGAATAGATCAGGCTGCATGAATTCTCATCGGTTCCCTGCCAGCTGAGAATCATTGATATTAATTGCCGAACGGTCGATATCCATTCTTTACATTGAGTGACAGGGGCTGACTCGCTATAATGGCGCGCTTCCAATTTTCCCGTCTGGGAGCCCCCGCCATGCTGCGTATCAGTCAAGAAGCTCTTACCTTCGACGACGTTCTACTTATCCCCGGTTTTTCCGATGTTCTGCCGAAGGACGTCAGCCTCAAGACTCGCCTTACCCGCGGCATCGAGCTGAATATTCCGCTGCTGTCCGCAGCGATGGATACCGTGACCGAAGCCCGCCTGGCCATCGCTATGGCGCAGGAAGGTGGCATCGGCATCATCCACAAGAACATGACCATCGAGCAGCAAGCTGCCGAAGTGCGCAAGGTCAAGAAGTTCGAAGCCGGTGTGGTCAAGGATCCGATTACCATCGAAGCCGACGCTACCGTACGCGACCTGTTCGAACTGACCCGCCAGAACAACATCTCTGGTGTGCCCGTGCTGAGCAATGGTGAGCTGGTCGGTATCGTCACCTCCCGTGACGTGCGTTTCGAGAACCGCCTGGATGCGACCGTCCGTGAAGTGATGACGCCAAAAGAGCGTCTCGTCACTGTCAAGGAAGGTGCTGCCAAGGACGTCGTTCGCGATCTGCTGCACAAGCACCGTATCGAGAAGGTCCTGATCGTCGACGATGCCTTCACCCTCAAGGGCATGATGACCGTCAAGGACATCGAAAAAGCCAAGGCCTACCCGCTGGCCAGCAAGGACGACCAGGGTCGTCTGCGCGTGGGTGCTGCTGTCGGTACTGGCGCCGACACCGGTGACCGCGTTGCCGCGCTGGCCAATGCCGGCGTTGACGTGATCATCGTCGACACCGCGCATGGCCACTCCAAGGGCGTGATCGAGCGCGTGCGCTGGGTCAAGCAGAACTTCCCGGACATCCAGGTGATTGGCGGTAACATCGCTACCGGCGCTGCCGCACTGGCCCTGGCCGAAGCAGGCGCTGATGCAGTCAAGGTCGGCATCGGCCCTGGCTCGATCTGCACCACCCGTATCGTCGCTGGTGTTGGCGTGCCGCAGATCTCCGCAGTGGCCAACGTCGCCGCCGCGCTGGAAGGCAGCGGCATTCCGTTGATCGCCGATGGCGGTATCCGTTTCTCTGGTGACCTGTCCAAGGCCATCGTTGCCGGTGCTTCCTGCGTGATGATCGGCTCCATGCTGGCCGGTACCGAAGAAGCTCCGGGCGAGATCGAACTGTTCCAGGGCCGCTCCTACAAGGCCTACCGTGGCATGGGCTCGCTGGGCGCCATGTCCCAGGCTCAGGGCTCCTCGGATCGCTACTTCCAGGACTCCGCTGCCGGTGCCGAGAAGCTGGTGCCGGAAGGCATCGAAGGCCGCGTGGCCTACAAGGGCGCCATGGGCTCCATCGTCCATCAACTGATGGGCGGCCTGCGTGCCTCCATGGGCTACACCGGTTGCGCGACCATCGAAGAAATGCGCACCAAGCCCGAATTCGTCCGTATCACCGGTGCCGGCATGGCCGAGTCTCACGTCCACGACGTGCAGATCACCAAGGAAGCGCCGAACTACCGGGTAGGTTGATGCTTCGGTAATACCTGTAAGCGGGGCTGTTATCGACAGCCCCGCGTTGTTTCTGCTTACCACTGACGAGAACTAGTCATGGCCCTCGACATTCACGCTCACCGCATCCTGATCCTCGATTTCGGTTCCCAGTACACCCAACTGATCGCCCGCCGTGTGCGCGAGATCGGCGTGTATTGCGAACTGCACCCGTTCGACATGGACGATGACGCGATTCGCGAATTCGCCCCGCGCGGCGTCATCCTCGCCGGTGGCCCGGAGTCGGTACACGAAGCCAACAGCCCACGTTGCCCGCAAGCGGTATTCGACCTCGGCGTGCCGGTATTCGGCATCTGCTACGGCATGCAGACCATGGCCGAGCAGCTCGGTGGCCGAGTGGCCGGCTCCGACTTGCGCGAATTCGGTTACGCCCGTGTCGATGTGGTTGGCAAGAGCCGCATCCTCGACGGCATCGAAGACCATGTCGACGCCGACGGCGTATTCGGCCTGGACGTGTGGATGAGCCACGGCGACAAGGTCACCGAGATCCCGGCTGGCTTCCACGTGCTGGCCAGCACGCCGAGCTGCCCGATTGCCGGCATGTTCGATGATGCGCGCGGTTACTACGGCGTGCAGTTCCACCCGGAGGTGACCCACACCAAGCAGGGCGAGCGCATCCTGTCGCGTTTCATCATCGACATCTGCGGCTGTGAAGCCCTGTGGACGCCGTCGAAGATCGCCGAAGACGCCATCGCCCAGGTGCGCGCTCAGGTTGGTGATGCCAACGTGTTGCTCGGCCTGTCCGGCGGTGTGGACTCCTCTGTGGTCGCGGCGCTGCTGCACAAGGCCATCGGCGATCAGCTGACCTGCGTATTCGTCGACAACGGCTTGCTGCGCCTGCACGAAGGCGAGCAGGTGATGGCCATGTTCGCCGAGAACATGGGCGTCAAAGTGATCCGCGCCAACGCCGAAGCGCAGTTCCTCGATAACCTGGCTGGCGAAGCCGACCCGGAGAAGAAGCGCAAGATCATCGGCCGTACCTTCATTGACGTGTTCGATGCTCAGGCCAGCCAGCTCGACAACATTCAGTTCCTGGCGCAAGGCACCATCTACCCGGACGTGATCGAGTCCGCTGGCGCCAAGAGCGGCAAGGCCCACGTGATCAAGTCGCACCACAACGTCGGCGGCCTGCCCGAGGAAATGAACCTCAAGCTGGTCGAACCGCTGCGTGAGCTGTTCAAGGACGAAGTGCGTCGCCTCGGCCTCGAACTGGGCCTGCCGTACGACATGGTCTACCGCCACCCATTCCCAGGCCCGGGCCTGGGCGTGCGTATCCTCGGTGAAGTGAAGAAGGAGTACGCCGACCTGCTGCGTCGTGCCGACCACATCTTCATCGAAGAACTGCGCAAGGCCGACTGGTACCACAAGGTCAGCCAGGCGTTCGTGGTGTTCCAGCCGGTGAAATCGGTTGGCGTGGTCGGTGACGGCCGTCGTTACGCCTGGGTCGTGGCCCTGCGTGCGGTGGAAACCATCGACTTCATGACCGCCCGCTGGGCGCACCTGCCGTACGAACTGCTGGAAACCGTCAGCGGCCGCATCATCAACGAAATCGACGGCATCTCCCGCGTCACCTATGACGTGTCTAGCAAGCCGCCAGCGACGATTGAGTGGGAGTGATCCCGCGTCCGGTGTAAGCCGGTAGTAAGTGGTCAGGAAAACCAAAAGCCCGCGTAATTGCGGGCTTTTTGCGTCTGATATTCTCGTAGCCCTAGTAAGTCAAAAGGCAACCGCCAATCTCGTAGGGATCATCACCGTGGAAGATAGGAAGCACCTGACTAACGCCATGACGGACACTCTGATGATTGCGATGTATCAGGCCGAAACGAGCGTGGCCAAGTGCCCGGATCTCAACAGCTGCATTGGGCAGAGTGTCAGAGCAATGGAGGAAAATAAATCTGTCCCCTTTTTCTGGGGTGCTCCCTACTCTGACCCCTGCTTTGGAGAGCCAGTGATCGCAGCACACCAGTAGTAGCGAACAGCAACCCTCGCTGGTCAGGTCAAGCGGGGACATATCCATCAAATTCCCAGTCCATCACTTCAGCCAAGTTACGGGTACTCCCATGGGGCACAGCCGCGCGCACAAGCTCGGCTGTGTGCACTGCCCACTACACTGGCTACGCTGCTGGTCGCCGGCCACCCGTGCTTGCCGCTAATAGGGCATTCCAGCAGAATGTACCGAAGCCACACGACGGCCAGCAGGTCGTTCCCACATGTGCAGACCGCCTCGAGAGAACGCCGACATGAAACTCCGCCCCCGCATCGCCGCATGCATGCTTGCACTGCTTCCTACGGCCTTGATGGCGCAGGTACCAACGGAACTGTTGGGTGGTGGCAATTCGGCGAATGACGGGAAAATGGCAAACACGCCGTTCTACAAAGGCAAGGAAGGCATTTGGGTGCTGTCGCACAAGGCGGTGAACGATGGCTACCAGTGCTCCGTAGGTTTCATCACCGAGACGGCCTCGCTGAAAATTGCAGGTCCGTGGGATGCCGACATGGCCAAAAAAGGCGACGGGATGCTGTGGTTCAACAGCAAGGACATTCCCCAGGTAAAAGCCCCTAAGACCGTAAGAGTCACATTCGGCAATGGGCTGGGCAATGCTGATGTCGGGGCCTACCAGATACCCGGCAGTGACGGCCAGGGAGGGGGGTTCATCCTGTCGCTCAAGTTTGACTCGGTTCTGAAGGATAAAAGCGACACTGCCCACTACACCATCGGCATGGATGGCAAGTCCATGGTCGATATAAAACCCATTGCCGTGCAGGCCGCCTATAGGCGTTTGAAGGAATGCATGGCGGTGCGGGTAAAGTAAGCCCCGGACGACCGCTCTCCGGGGCAGTACGTTACACCGCCTACCGTGCCGTCTATCGGCCGGGTGCGTTCATGATGTCGGCGCAGGCATGCATGCCGCGGGTATCCCCTGCAGAGTCAGCCGTCACCCGGACATCGACAACCTTGTATACGTTGTCCGACTCGTCCGGCATCAGGACATAGCGCACGTTGCAATACTGCCAACCGCCCGCCGTGCCCATTGGGGCGCCATTGAAAGCATTCACCCACTGCACCTGGTTGTCGTACGAACTGCCGTAGGAAAGAAAGCGCATCCCACCGGCATCATTGATTGCCGGCGGCCCGTTCGCCACGACCACATCGTGTTCTGTCTTCCCCACCCACACCTGGACCAGCGTTGACTCGGCCCGCGACAGCTTGCGCTTGCCGCGCAATTGCGCAGCCTTGGTGGTAAAGGAAAGTTCTCCGCCAAGCTTCTTGAGCGTTGCATTGGTCTCATCTGCTTCACGGTCAACTCTCGACTTGAGCTCGGCCATGTTTCGTTTGAGTCCGGCGATTTCATCCGGCGTCATTTCCCGCGCGGCTACCGAGGGTGGACGTACCGCGTCCTTCCAGATGTGCTTCCAGGTGAAATCCGCCGCATCCTCACCAGTACCTATCGGAACCGCGCCCAAAACATGGATGCCCAGCCTTTCCATATTTTTTGCAAGCAGTCCGTTATTGATGGAGCGGTCCGGGTTACCCGACGCCTGCAGTGCGCTCGAGAAAGCATCCGGCTGACAGGCAATGCGATAGGCCTGCAGCAAGGTGTAGCTCGAGGTCATTTGCCAATCCGTGGGTTGTGTTGCATCGTACCTGTCCTTCTTCCGGGACCAGGTTCCACCTCCATTGGAACGGAACCTGATGGTGTCTACTTCCGGCAAGGATGCAAGTTTGATCTCGAAATCTTTCGGAACCCGCACATTGCTTCCGTTCAAGTCCGGCATGATCATGCGATCCATGTTGGGGCATTCGAATTGCGCCGCCATGACCGTCCAATGAGGCTTGTCCGCCGCCTCGTAAACCAGTTCCAGCTCCATCCCTCGGATCAGCGTTTGGGAGAATGCACTGCCACCCAGTCTGGCGATATCCTCCGCATTGGCATACACGATCACGCGGTTGGGCGATTCACCCTGCATGTCGATGATGTACTTGTTCGCCAGTACCGGGCTGGCCATCGCCAATATGGCCAGTCCGCAAAACATTTCTCGAATTTTCACTGAAGGATCCTTTGTTGCCATCCACAGCGCAGCGCATGGCCGGCTATGACCTTGAGATGGTTCGATCTTAGAGGCGCTCGGTTCGGCTAACAAGCCGAGGTATAACCGGACCCAACGGGGTGCAGAGCGTGCGCTGCGACGGATGTTCGTTTTGGGTCGATAGCAGTCGCCGGTGACGAGGGGCAGCTACCGGCCAAGAGCAGATGTAGATGACAGGCCGCTATCGGCCAATAGCAGACGTCTAGAGCAGACACTCAACCGAATGGCCATGCGTACACTAACCCTCGCTGGTGGCGGTAAGGGGTGTTGTGGTCAACTCACCATTTCGTTCAATCCAAACGAGCCGCCTATGTTTTTCGTCAGGATCGTTCGCGACCGACCCGATTTCCGGGTGTTTATTGACCTTCTGTATGGCAGTGGGCGCAACGTTGATACCGATGGCAACGCCGAATCGGTGACTAGCAGGAATTGGACTGAACTCTACCTCTGCGATCGAGAAAGCGACGATCCTTTCGTAGAGATTTACGAGGCTCAAGGTCAGCCTGGAATCTTGGTTGTTGAGTCGAGCAATGATCGATTGATGCAGCTGACAGCGCTGTACTTGTACCTTGAAAGTGGTAGCTCGATTAGCGTGAGATCCCAGACGCTAAACAGCGCAAACATCGAAGCCCTAGCCGACCAATACCGTTTCGAGTTGGATCGGGCCAAGGCCTCTGTGTGGCATTTTTCATCACCACAATCCCCCTACCCAAACAACAAGTAACGGTGACGAGGACAGCCCGAAACATCCTGAGAGACAGGATAGAGACCAGATTTATTATCTACCCTGAACGGCTGCTAATGGCCGAAAGCCGATCCTCGCTAGGGGCTGCTAAGGGCCAAAGGCAAACAGTTAGATAAGCATCAATAAAGGTGACTAGTCGGTAGAAGCAATGGCAATTCAAGCAGATGATTTCGGCTGTACTTTCTTTTGTACTCTGATCCTGTTTGCTCCCAGCTTCGGCTTCTAGATTCCCAACTGGATGTTCATCATTTTGATACTGGTATTGGAGGCAATTTGTTCACAAGGAATGCTTTGCTCTTTTTCGTTTTATCTGCAGCGCTTACTGGTTGCGGATCGAAAACTGTCTCACCAGCACTTGCAGGACTACCGGGAGTAGTGACAGACATCGGCGCCGACGGTTATCCAATTGTCAAGTCCATCACTTTTCAGCGCCCCGTTGCAGATCCGTCCCGTGTTCTCGAGTGTATGCAAGTGGAGGTAGATGGGCTGATAAGTGTCCCGGTAGAGATAGACGGTGCTGCCAGAGCGCGTGGTCATTTCTACGTTTCAATCCCAATGAACAATTATGTGGCATTTACCCTTTCCGTGCGTGGTGGCGAATACCGTTTTGAACACTTTGCCACTGCGTGGATCAAGGGACCTTTATACGAGCTAAAAGCTTCAGCCTACAACGCACCCGAGAAGTCATATCAGGCCCTCCAATCCATTGCTGATCACGTGAGTGCATGCGCAGGTAGGGAATGAACCTTAGGTCGCTGCTCTGGGCGAGCACCTCGCCGCAGTGGGCAAAGCGGGCTCGCCGGATTTAGCGTATCTGAAGCATGTGTATGTTTCTTGCTCGATCAGACACATGTATGGGCGGCTATCGACTGCCATTAACAGTCCAAGGCACGGCTGCGACAGTCCGCTGACAGCCCTCTTTGGTGAGCGGCTGTTTCTGGCCGATTGCGGCCCTCGCGACCGGCCGCAATCGGCCAGAAGCGGCCCTTCGCTGTGGCTTGAAACTGGCGAAAAGAGGACGGTCTCACCGCCGTTGGGGGATCATCTTGAGGCTTGAGGATCTCTGGAAATGGGGGGCGATGCACTCAGATGATATGCCAGAGATAAGAACGTGAGAGATCGTAGTCACGATGAGGCAATGGCAGAGGCTTTTCAGACTGGTCCGTCGATGCCATCGTATTGCTTGCCGAAGTCTGCGCTGAGGGAGCAGCTTTTGAGCTTGCTGTGCTGATGCGTCTCCTTTCTGCGGGCCGTCCTCTAAGTGCATGTATCTTGGCGACGCTGGCCCTCAGAAGTGATTTTTATCCTGCATGGTATTTTTCATGGTTTTGAAAAAATTAGTTCCTTGAAAGCCACTAAATACATGTTTTCATGGCGTCTGTTGATAATAGAGTGGGAGTGATCCCGCTGTTTTGCGTGAAAAAACCGGCTTAGGCCGGTTTTTTCATATCTGCACCAGGGCCATCAGTGTGAGCGAGGCGAGCGCAATCAGGAAGGCAACCAGCGATTCCCGTTTTAGGCGTGCCTGGTTCGTGAGAATCGCGTCCTTTCGGCGTGGGTCACAGGCCACATTGATCCGGCGGTTTTCCAGCAGTTGGCGCCAGTCCTCGTCAGTCATCCAGCAGGCCGCCCGGTGTTCGGGTAGATCCAGTGCCAGGAATAGCTCCTGGCAGGTCAGCGGGTCGAGGTTGAACGGGAAGCGCTGACCCTGTCGTTCGCAATTGAGGTGTAGGCGAATCATGGGGCGTGCGTCGCTCGCATCGCTTTGCGTCAGATCCGGGGTGAAAATTTCGTACCCGATTACCAGGGCGGTGCCAGGCCGGAAGAAAACCTGCCGTAGGGTTCGTAGCGTCTGTCTGCCA
Organism: Pseudomonas sp. AC355; assembly: GCF_979258205.1. Taxonomy (NCBI): domain Bacteria; kingdom Pseudomonadati; phylum Pseudomonadota; class Gammaproteobacteria; order Pseudomonadales; family Pseudomonadaceae; genus Pseudomonas; species Pseudomonas sp. AC355. Next base: position 146,060 of record NZ_OZ409843.1, read on the forward strand.
AGGTAGTAATACGCGACACCAGCTAAGGCAAGGAGCAGCAGGCAGACTAGCGTGCTCATCCCCACCAGCAGCACAAGAGCTAGGATATCCATCAGAGTTTCCAGAACAGCAGGAAGGGTGCCAGCAGCCAGCTGGAATAGGCCATCGCGGCGACCAGGAACACGCCGTAGGGCCACTGGCTCGGGTGGTTTTCCGCACGGGCGTGGGCCGGCTGGTGGTGGGGTACGTAGAGCTTGAAGGTGCCGGCCTTTTTATCCAGCATCACCTGCTGCTCGTCGATGACCAGGTATTCAATCTCATGAACGGCGCCGCCAAACTCGTAGTGCAGGCGATAGACCGATCGCAGGCCAATCCAGTTTCTGCGTCTGCCATGGATGCGGGTACTGACCTGGCGTTGATCAATGATCCTGGCTTCTACTAGGCTGTGAGCGCGCCGTAGATTAAAGGCGCCAGCGTACAGCCAGCGACCGATCCGAGCTAATAGGAAGAGCCAGTAGAACAACAGCAAGGGGGTAAGGATTGTTAGCGCGAAAGTAATTGCAATGTCGAAAGCGTCCATGCTGCGTTTATATCCTGTCGAACTTTGCGCAATTCTAGCGGCACACACGATTCTCATGTCGTGAGCGCGTCATCTTCTCTCGACATTCACGCTCACCGCATCCTGATCCTCGATTTCAGCTCCCAGTACACCCAGCTGATGGCCCGCCGCGTGCGCGAGATCGGCGTTTATTGCGAGCTGCACCCGATGACGCGATTCGCGAACTCGGTAGCGCTCTGCATCGCCAGTTACGGTATTCATGTGCCTCCCGGCCGGGATTACATGTGCGAGGGGCGGCGTTGAACCAGGGGTTGCCGCCGGGGTATGAGCGCGCGTTACGCCTTGCCCTATCGGCGGATTAAATCGCCTGCACCTTGGCCAGTTGCTCGCCTTCAAGCCAGGTGCTGATGTCGCTGGCGTGCATGGGTTTGGAGAACAGGTAGCCCTGGGCCCAGGCGCAGCCGAGGTTTTTCAGGGCGCCGAGTTCTGCGGCGGTTTCCACGCCTTCGACGATGCATTCCAGCTGCATGTCCTGGCACAGGGCAACCAGCGATTTGACGATCTTGAAGCTGGCTGGGTCGAGGTGGATGTTGGTAACGAAGGTGCGATCCACCTTCAGTTTGGTCAGCGACAGGGCGTGGATCTGGCTCAGGCTGGAATAGCCGGTGCCGAAGTCGTCGAGGGAAATGCCGCAGCCCAGCTCGCGAAACCAGCTGATCGCTCGCTGGGTCTGCGGCAGATCCTGGATGGCTGCCGTTTCGGTGATTTCCAGATCGAGGCAGGTCGGGTCGAAACGGCTGCTCTTGATCAGCTCGACGATCTGCTGGGCGGCGTCCTCCGAACCACAGTCGTGGGCGGACAGGTTGAATGACAGGCGCATACCCGCAGGCCAGCTCGCGGCCGTGTCCATCGCCTCTCTCAGCAACGGCAGCGTGAGGCGATTGATCATGCCGACGCGCTCGGCAATCGGGATGAATTCACTGGGCGGCACGTTACCCAACTCCGGGCTCTCCCAGCGTGCCAGTGCCTCGAACGCCACGGTTTGCGAACGGTGAATATCCACGATGGGCTGGAACACCACGTGAAACTCACGATCCAGATCGGCCCTGCGCAGGGCCTGTTCGGTCTGCCCTTCGCGATTGAGCTGCTGGCGATGGGCTGCGCTGAACAGGCAGACCGTGCCTGGGCGGTGGCGCTTGCTCTGGTACAGGGCATAGTCGGCGTATTCATACACCTGCGTGGCGCAGGATGCCTGATCTGGGAAAGTCGCGATGCCCAGTGAGGCACTGATCTGAATAGGGATGTCCACGAGCAGAAACGGCTCGCGCATGCTGGCGCAGATTTTCTCGCCAAACGCCCGCAACTGGTCGTCGCTCATGGCCTGGGTAATGATCAGAGCGAACTCGTCGCCGCCCAGCCGGGCCAGGTGCACATCGTCGTCGAGCAGCCCGCTCAGGCGCTGGCCAACCTGATAGAGCAGCTTGTCACCAATGCTGTGGCCATACAGATCGTTGACCGGCTTGAAACCATCCAGGTCGATCAGCCCCACGGCCAGGCGAATCTCCTGCTCGCGGGCGCGGGACAGCTGCGTATCGAGGCGGGCAAAGAACTGCCGCCGGTTGGCCAGCCCGGTCAGGCTGTCCTGATTGGCCAGGTGAAGGTTTTCCTCACTGAGTTTTGCCGTATGCGCCTGCATGTTCACCAATCGGGTGAAGTCGGTGTATTGCGCCTTGAGAATGACCAGCATGGCAATGGACACCAGCAGCACGTCAATTGCAGTGGCAATAAAGGTAATGATATTGGTGGACGCGAAGAACACCACGAACGCCGTGTTGACCACTGCCGCGGTGACCAGAGCGGCTGGCAGCAGGTGCATCATGCAAAAAATGCAGCCGATGACGGTGATCGCCATATAGAACGCGACATGCGCCTGGGTGTAGCTATCGCCATAGGGAAACAGCGCCAGCGACCAGGCGGTGAACGCCACGGCGACAAAAGGCGCGAGCAGATTGGTGCGCTTCAGCGCCGTCAGCATCTGCGCCGGGCTGCGCGTCTGCCCTCGCGTGCGCATCCATTCCACCGCACGAATCACGCCGAACACCGTCATGATCAACGGGCAATACATCACCAGCCAGCGCGGCGCGACCGCGAAGTGGGTGCCCGCCAGCATCAGGGTGTTGATCAGCAAGATGAAGTACATCATGGGCAATTGGCGAGACAGCGCGAGGTATTGCGCCTTGACCAGACCAGGATTGTCCTTGGGCACGGACATCAAAGTTCGCACGCCCAGCAGTATTTTGTTCATCAGGCGACGCTCTGAAAATAAGACCAGATAAATAACCGAGCGGATCATCCTTTCCAGCCTGGATCGAACAGGGCTAAACGCTGCTCTCATTGGGATCGTGTCGGCCTATCCCCAGGTTTCTGCAATCTTTACGACTAGTGGCACTTTGCTTTCGTTCCGTCAGCCGGTCGCGGTAGGTGTAAGCGAGGCAAGCGCCGGTGGCGAATTCAAAAGGCGGATTAGACGTTTTATTCAGTCGCTTTGCAGGAGCATGCAACCTGCTCCGCGTCTGCCGCTTATCGGCAGCGCTTAGTAGAAAACACAAAGCCCGCTTGATTGCGGGCTTTGTGCATTTTGGACTGCGCAGTTCGACGGGCCCCCGCAGGTGTGAGCGGTGCTTTTGATGACGACCTCAGCGTGTCGACCAAATGAAGTTTTATCTGCTCCGATCCAACCGGCTCGGTTTTATGTAACAGCTGGGAACTTTATTAGTAATGACTATCGTTGTGATAGACATTTTCGAATATCATTGTTGTACGACCTCTGCCGGTGCGTTGCGATAAAGCTAAAAGGGCTAGCGGCGGAAGCCTTAAAAACAATCAAGGATCTTGAGCATGACTCATTGCAAACCCAGGGCTATCCCTACAACTGTGTCCTGGCAGCGAACCGCTACGGCCGCTCTGTTCTGCGCCCCGTTGGTGGCGGTTCCCTTCGGTGTGAATGCCCAAGAGGCGATTACTATCGGTGAGGAGGAGAGCTATCGTCTCGCGCCGATCATTGTCAATTCCAAGGCTGCGGCGAGTGACGATGCAAGCTCAGTGGTCGCTCAGGAGCTCTGGGTTGGCGGCAAGGTCGCTACCAGCATCCTCAACACGCCGGCTTCCGTTTCGGTGATCACGCAAAAGGAAATCGAGCAGCGCAGCGTCAACACCACCGAAGAGCTCCTGCAATACACGCCTGGCATCATTACTGACTACTACGGCACTGATGACCGTAACGACTATTTCAAGATTCGTGGCTTTCAGGCCACCACCTACCGCGACGGCCTGACCCTGGGTTCGATGCGCGGTGTTCGTGAAGAGCCATTCGCCTATGAGCGTGTCGAAGTGCTGCGCGGTGCTAACTCCACACTGTTTGGCGCGGCTGACCCGGGCGGTTCGGTCAATTTCGTCACCAAGAAACCGCGCTTCGAGAAGCACGGTCAGGTCTACGCGACTTATGGTTCTTTCAACCACAAGGAAACTGGCATTGACGTCGGTGATTCGCTGAACGAGGATCAGACGGTTGCCTATCGCTTCACCGGAAAGCTCCAGGACAGTGACCGTGAGTACGACCACTCTCGGGACGACAACGGTTTCGTCATGGGTGGTCTGACCTGGGCACCGACTGCCTTTACCTCGGCAACTTTGGTTGTGGATCACCTCAAGACCAAGAGCACGCCCAACAGTGGTGGTTATCCGCTGGATCGGGAGTACGACCGCAGCGACTTCTTCGGTGAGCCTGACTACAACTTCCATGATGTCGAGCGCACCAATATCAGTGGCAGCTTGAGCCACGACTTCGACAATGGTTTCGTTCTGCGCAGCAACCTGCGTTACAGCGAGCTGACGGATGATTTCGGTTATGTCTATCTGAATGGTGTTCGCAGCGGTGACACGCTAGGGCGTGATGCTTTCGGTACCGATAGCGAAGCAGAGCAGCTCAACGGCAACCTGATGCTGCAATATGACGCCCGCTTCGAGAACATCGATAGCAGCACCATGGTAGGGGTGGAGTATGGCGATTCTTCGTCTGACAGCAGCTCCATCTATCAAGGTGTTGGCTCTATCAACGTGACCAACCCCATCTATACTGGTGCGCCTGTTGGACTGCAGCCCTATATGCGCGACAAGCGGGAGTACACGACCAAAGCTGTTTTCCTGCAGCAGAACCTGTCGTTCTATGAGCGTTTTATCGTCACTGCTGGTGTGCGTAACGACTCCATGGATTTGTCCAGCAAGGGCTTCAACAACTTCAACATCGTTCCAGAGTTTGACGACAGCGACAGTTTTTCCGAGACCTCTTACCGTGGCGCGCTGACCTATATCGTTACCGACGAGGTGTCCACTTACGTCAGCATGGTCGAGTCTGTTTCGCCACCCGAAATCGGTGTCACCCCGAAGCGTGGCAAGCAGTATGAGGTTGGCGTGAAGTACTCTCCAATGGGGATGAATGCGTTGTTCTCGGCTGCCATCTACGATCTGACCCAGGAAAATGTATCTATTGCCGTTGTCGTCCCTGGTGGTGGAATTCAGCAGCAGACTGTTGGTGAGACAAATGTGCGTGGTCTCGATCTGGAGGCCAAGGCTGAGCTGACCGAGAATCTGAGCCTGGTTGGCGGATACTCTTACATGAAGTCGGACGTGACCCGCGGTGCGCTGCAGAGTGGTGCGGGTATTGTTTCCATCAAAGGCAACGAGTTCGAAGTAACGCCGCAGCACTCCGCGTCGCTCTGGACCTACTACAATGTTCCGGGTACAAAAATGAGCGTAGGTGCGGGCGCTCGTTACACCGGTTCCTACTACTTCAATGCGTTTAACAACGGCAAAAGCGAAGCAACCACGTTGTACGACGCTGCCTTCAACTACAACATCGCCAAGGGAACCGACCTCGCGCTCAACGTCAGCAACCTTTTTGACGAGCAACACGTGGTCGGCTCCGGTACCGCCAACTACTACAACCCTGGCCGCGAAGTCACTGCCAAGGTGAGTTACAACTGGTAAGCCGGTAGATCGTCGCCCGAGCGGTTCCATGCTGCTCGGGCGATGCTACGTGGTTGCCTTCGGCCCACGTTGAGGCTAGGCAATAAAGGAGCTGCACCACTAATGAAAAAGGCGCGAATAGCTAGTCGATTCGCGCCTTTTTTGCTGGCATCAGCCCAAAACATGCGCAGAGATAAGCTTGGAAATCTCCACGATCGCGGTCTTGCCGGTGAACTCGAACTTCACTTTGCCGAGTGACGAGAAATGGATTTCCAGTTCAGAGTCCAGATCGAAGGTGCCGGAGGTTTCGATCGAATAGGCGACGATATTCTTGTAGGGCAGGGAGGTGAAATCCTTCTTGCTGCCGGTCAGGCCCTGCACGTTCACCGCGATGATGCGCTTGTTGGTGAACACTACGCCGTCGCGCATGGATTTGTAGGCGTCGATGACGTGCTCGTTTTCAAGCAGCAAGGCACTTACGCGCTGGGCGTATTCGTCGTTTTGCTTGAGTTTGAAAAAGCCTTTGTTGTTGAAGTCGATCATCCGGGGATATCTCTACGGGGGCAGGATTTAGTCGTACCGAGTAGAAGAGCGCCGCGGAGCGTTTTTGGCAAGCTGCAACGTGGGACGAATCAGCCGTCGATCCATGCCAGTCTGGTTGGTGTTGGTTTGGCGAGGTCGCCTTACCGGCTTCGCTCGACCATGCCGAGAATGATCGCCTGCAGTTCATTCTGGGCCTGCTCTTCGCTGATGTCGCCGGCAACGGCTGCATCCGAGAGTGAGTCGGCGGCGCCGAGCATCGCCCACATGCCGGCTGATGAAGTGCCCTTCGAAGCGCAGAAGGGCGCCAGGATCGCGGCACACTTTTCGATGAAGGCATGCTGGTACTGCTTCTTCACGGCGGTCAGCTCCGGGGAGCCGTTGAGGGCTGCCACGACATCGGATATCTCTCGTCCCTGGGTCAGTACGCAATTGACGTAGCTGGCGGCGATGACGCGACTCTTGTCCTGCAGGTTCGCAGCTGCGGCTTCGATGGCGGCGTCGAAGATCAGGGTCTGGCGCTCGTCGTAATCCTGATAGAGCGCCGCCAAGAGCCCGTTGCGAGTGCCGAAGTGGTCGTATACCACCGGTTTGGTCACGCCCGCTGCTTCGGCCAGCCTGCCCAGCGTCAGGGCATCGGTGCCTTCATCACCGATCAGTTGCCATGCCACCTCCAGAAGCTGACGCGTGCGCTCCTCCCGTGGCAGGCGGCGACGTGGCGAGGCGGGTGGCTGCGAACTCATTGATACTCCAGGGCGTTTCAGGATTGCTCGGCGAACAGCTTACGGCCAATCGCTTGTGCCGTCTCCAGATGCGCTTCCGGGAAGCCGGGGTCGGAGGCGAGTAGAAACTGCGATGTCGCCACCGGTGCGCCGCAGTAGTCGAAGATGCCGTGGTCGATCTGCGTCTTCATCGCCTGGTCGTAGCCGTGACGCGTGAAGGTGCCTGAGTCCGCACCACCAACGGCCACCAGGTGAACCTGCAGGCGCTGCAGCTTCTTGACGACCTTGCCGTTCTCGGCTTCTTCATAGGCCCAGCCGTTGCTGAACACGCGATCGATCCAGCCCTTGAGCAGGGCAGGGAAGGACCACCAGTAAATCGGGTAGACCAGCACCAGCGCATCGGCACGCTCGAGCCGCGCGTGTTCGGCAGCGACGTCTGCAGGTGCCGGGGCCTTTTTCTGGAACAGGGCGATGTCCGCCGCGTTGAAGCGCGGGTCGAAGCCTTCTGCAGCCAGATCGGCCAATTCGGCCGAGTGACTGGCCTTTGTGCTGGCAAGTCCATCGGCAATGCGGGCTGCGATCGCGTGGGTCAGGGAGTGTTTATCCGGGTGCGCAACGGCGATAAGGGCATGCATGGGCTAGCTCCAATAGTGAGTTCCTACTATTGGTAACTTACTTTTGGTAGGTTGTCGAGAGGCACGATCCTCTGCCCTCGACGCTCACTAATTCTGCATGCGCTTTGACCGTAGGGTGTCGTCAATTACTTGCCAGGATTAGCCTGGCTTTGTGCTGCTTGCAGATGGGCCGGAACCCACGGGCCACGTACCGGGATATCGGCATATACCCTGTCGAGGACACGGAGTTCGGCATCCTTAGGCGTGTTGTCGCCCTCACCCTGAATACTGACGATGTCTTGCGGGCAGGCTGAGAAGGCGACGAAACAGTCCATTTCGGCGCGTAGGGTAATGGAGTCTCCGGGCCGGGTGATGGTCGGCAGTGTCTGCAGGTGGATGTTGTCCGGCTGTACGCGGATGTTCATGAAGATATTGAACGAGGCGAGGTTGCGGCGCGGCGGGGTAACGCCCAATTCCAGCATGCCTTCGAACAGGTTGTCCGCGCAGTTGCGGTGGTAATGCGTGCAGCCCAGCAGCTCATAGCGGCGACGGTCGCAGGCTGCCATGAAGGTGTCGTGAACGCCCGGCGAGGTGTCTTCCACCAGGGTGAGGATCGGGTGGCGCTCGCTGGTGACAAAGCTGTCGCCTACCACCGGGTTGAGGTGCTGGTTGTAGACGCGCGTTGCTTCCATGCACATGTATTCGTTGAGGTCGTAGGCATTCCAGGCCCAGCAGTCGACAACCTGAGTACCGTGGGTGTTGATGACCTGTACCGCTTGGCCTGCGCGCAGGCGTACAGCCTTGCCGTGACCGGCGGGGAGGGTGATGGATGGCGTAGTCATGATGATGGCTCGCTGAGGGTTAAGCAGGACGGTGGCGTGTCAGGCGGCGTTCGATTGAGCCGGCTGCCGCATCGATCGCCAGGGTGACCAGCCAGTAGCACAGGGCTACGGCCAGGTAGATTTCCAATGGGGCGTAGCTTTCCGAAATGGCTTGCCTGGCGGCGTACATGAACTCTTCGACGGAGACGATGGACAGCAGTGCCGAGTCCTTGATCAGGCCGATGAACAGCCCGGTAGCCGGAGGAATCGCCATCGGCAACGCTTGCAGCAGAGCCACTTCTCGGAAGGTGCTCCAGCGTGACAATCCCAGCACGCGGCAGGCTTCGAACTGTCCGCGCGGGATGGATGCGAATGCGGCACCCAGCACCTGCGCCAGGTAAGGCCCGTAGTAAAGGCTCAGAGCGGTTACTCCAACCGCTGGTGATGACAGCGTGATGCCGTACTCCGGCAGAATGAAGAACAGCACATAGATCAGCACCAGCAGCGGCAGCCCGAGAATGAAATCGCAATAAACACGGCCCACTGCTTTCAAGAGACGGCTACTGCTGCGTAGATCGATCCACGTCAGCAGTGCGGCAAAGCCAAGTGCCATGAGCGCGGCGATCAGCGACAGTGCCAGGCTGTAGAGCAGACCATCGAGCAGGGCCGGCGCATGTTTTCCGATGATGGCGAAATCCATCAGCTTCTTCTCACTTTGTCGAGGCGCGCTTCCAGGCGACGGGCCAGTAGCAGGATCGGCCAGCAAACCAGCAGGTAACCAAGCACGACGGGCAGCATCACTGGGGTGGCTTCGTAGGTTCTGGCGATGATCAGTTGTCCTGCGTAGGTCAATTCGGTTACCGCGATAACCGATGCCAACGGTGTTGTCTTGACGATCAGGGTGAATTCGTTGACCAGCGCCGGCAGGCTAGCGCGCAGTGCCTGCGGTGCCAGCACGTAGCGCCAGCACTGATAGCGCGTCAGCCCCGACACTCTGGCGGCCTCGCGTTGGCCTCGGGGCACTGTGGCGTAATTGGCTCTCAGTATCTCGGCGATATATGCCGCGCTGTTCAGGCCGATAGCCAACGTTGCCGCCAGCAGCGGGTTGCCGCCCATGCCGATCAGTGGCAGCGAGAAGAACACCAGAAATAGCTGCACGATGGAGGGCGTACCCCGCATCAGGCTGACGTAGAGTCGACCCGGAGCGCGCAGGAAGGCGGATCGCCGCGTGCGCAGCCACCAGATCACATGGCCGAACAGAAAACTGATCAGCGCCGCGCCGACCGTCAGTTGCAGCGTAACCAGTAGTCCGGTGGCCAGCTCCGGTAGCGCCTTGAGTATCTGCTCGAACACCGGTTATTCCGCGAAGTCGCTCAGGTTTTCGGCCACCGACATCGCGATCGCGCCAGGCTGGTCGTTGCCCGCAATACCGGTGCAGCAGGTCGATACCACGAACAGCATGTCCTGAACCACGCGGCAGGTGACCTTGTCGCCGACCTTCACGGTGTTCGGTTGTGGCTCGATGCTGCCGTCGCGTTGCAGGACTACATGCATGAACAGGTTGATAGGATCGGGAAGCTTCGGCTGTACGCGGCCCAGGCGATCCAGCTCGCCCTGCAGCGCTTCGACGCAGCCGCTTCCCTCATAGCCCTTGCTGCGCAGATACGCGGTCGTGGAGGCGGGCAGCAGCAGGTCGTGTTTGCCGATGCTGTCCTTGCCCAGCACCATGACCGGGCGACGCCGGTTGTTCACCAGGCGCATGCCCGAGCCGAGCAGGTAGGAGTTACTGAACACCCGGGTGTGATGAACCGAGAGATGAACCAGCGGGTCGGCTTCGCTGAAGCCGAACAGACTGGCGACTGCACCGTCCTCAAGGGCTTCGATGCGCAGCAACTGCCCGCGCTTGACGGCGATGGAGCCGGCGCTGCCGGCAGCTACGTCCACGCGCTTGCTGGGCAGCGGCGCGCGGTCGTTGATAGGGTCTTTCATGATGAGCATGGTGGGATCCTCAGGCGTTAGCCGGTGCATCGTCAGTGATGCGGATATCGATGGGCGTTACCTGTAGGCCATTGCCCGGAATGATGTCCTGAGGGCAGGACGACACGGCACAGACCAGATCCTTGAGCGCCTTGAAGACAACGTAGTCGCCAGGGCGGCTGATCGGGTCGGTGACCTGCATGCGGCCATCTGCAGTGACCGGGCCGTTCTGGAACAGGTTGAAGGGCTCGGGTACGTTCACCGCGAGCACGCCGTACTCGGCCAGGCCCTCGTGTAGGTTGTCGAGGCAATTGCGGTGGCCATCCACACCGAAATCGATGCTGAAACGGGTCGAGTCGCAGGCGGGCACGTTAGCGTCATGTACGCCAACGCTATCTGCCAGTACTTCGAGCAGCGGCTCATCTACGTTGGAATACAGGCAGTGCCCAACGTTGAAAAACAGCGAGCCGAGGCGTCGGCGTGTATGCACGGGCGACAAGTACTCGCTAGCGTTGCCGTGAACCACCGCGACGAAGTCGGCGGCCTGTTGGCCCTCGGAGTCGATCACCGTGATGTACTGGCCCGCACGCACTTCGAAGGTTCGGCCGTGGCCTGCTGGCACGTGCACAGCGTTGTGTTGACAAGGCATGGGATGACTCACTTGGTTGGGATGAAGTCGGCGGAGGGCAGTTCGAAGGTCACGCCGAGGTGTTGCTGTTGCAGTTTCTCCAGTTCGCCGGAGGCTTTGAGGGCAAGGATTTCATCGTTGATCACCTGATTCAGACGCTCGTCATCCTTGCGCGTGGCCCAACTGATCCACTGGCTGTCGCCGAGCTCTCCTGCCTGTTTCAGCTTGCCTGGCAGCTTTTGCGAAAGGCTGCCCAATACGGTGATGTCGTCGAACACGAAATCGGCGCGGCGGGTCATCAGGGTGGCCAGGGTCTGGTCGACGCTGTCCACGCTCAGGATCTTGATCGGTGCCAGCCCTTTGCCTTTCAGTTCGGTATTGAATTGCTTGAGTAGCTGCTCGGGCGCGGTAGTGGTCTTGACGGCGGCAGTCAGGCCAGCGAGTGACTCGACCGTCAGCGGCTTAGCCGCGATGCGTTGCTCGTCAGCACGAACCAGCACAGCATTCACGCTCTTGCCGAATGGCACCGTGAACAACACCTTGTCGGCACGCTCGGCGGTGACGTTGAGTGAGGAGCCTTCTGCATCCACCGAGCCGGCGATCAGTGCCGGGATGATGCCGCTGAAGGCCATCTTCTGATACTCGAGCTGGACGCCCAGCCTGGTTGCCACGCGCTTCATGATCTCGGGGGTGTAACCGACGATGTTGCCGGCAGCATCGGTGTATTCGTAGGGCGCGAAAGTGGGGTCGATGGCGACCACCAGTTTGCCCTTGGCCTTCACCTCATCGAGGGTGTCTGCGCTGGCGGAGCAGGCGATGCCTAAGCCAAGGGTGAGGGCGGCGAACGTGAGGGCAAAGCGGGAGGTGAACGTCTTCATGGTGAGTGCCTTGGGTCGTGGGGGCCCAGGGGCTATCGCAGGAAGTGTGCCAGGATTTCACCAGATGATAGGGAGCGCTGGCCAAGTCGTCTGGAATGCTGGTTTCATTATCTTTTTTTTTGAAATATTTGTTTCTTTTGATGGAAGGGATATGTGCTCGAATGCCCTGATCTCGAGCGTCCTTGCTCTTTATTGGTGCCCTATCGACCGGTTTCCAGTTCATCCAACCGCTGGTGGAGCAATTCCGCTCTTTCCAGATGCGATGCCTTGCTGCCACTCAGTTCCTTGCCCACCAAGGAGCAAAGCAGGTTGGTAATGGCTGCGACGCCAGCGTTGCTGTCGAACATCAGCGTACTTTCGGTATGACAGCGAATGACCCAGGTGGCCAGGCGGGCAGGGCTGCCGGCCAGAACATCGGCCACGTAGAGCATGCGTACGCCAAGCTCGGACATCGCGACCATGCTCGCCTCCAGTGCTGGCATGCGTCGGCGCAGGCCTATGCAGATGGCCAGGTCATCCTTGCCAAGCGCTGCGAGGTACTCGGCGAGGCTGTCTCCGGGGGATGGCAGCAGCATGATGTCGCCACGCACCTGGATCAGGTTGCTGCGAAACATGTGGGCGATGGTTTGACTGTGGCGGAAACCGATGATGACGATGCGTCTTGCGCCAGCAATGGCTTGAGCAGCATCGAGTAGTTCTCTGCGGTTCAGCGACTGGTAAGTCTCGTAGATATTGGCAATCTCCTGATCCAGATGATGCTGGATGAGATCGTCAGGTGTGCTCTCGCCACGCCCTCTGTCCTGCAGATAAAGCGGCGAACCACTACCGCGCGATTCGCGTGCCTCGCGCCGTGCCTCTTCGTAGGAGGTGTAGCCCAGGGTGCGGAAAAACCGCGTAGTGGTGGCCTTCGAGACGCCTGCATGGCCGGCCAGTTCGGTAGCCGTCTGCATGGCCAACTGGCCGGGAGAGGCGAGGATGACATCGGAGAGCTTCTGCTCCACTGCAGACATCGCCTCGTAGCGTGCCTTGATTCTCCCTTCCAGCGAAGTCGACGAGGAGGGCGATGGTCGGTTCTTCCTAGTATCGGACATGGCAGAGCTCTGGGCGCAGGCGAGTTGGCCCGGATTCTAGCCGCAAATGCATGCGCTGACGTACACCTTGGCGAGCGAGATACTCCTTGGGCTGTCGGGTTTTACATTACCTGAATGTGTTGCCTGCATTGGCCATTCTGCGTTTGGCTGCGCGCGGCCCATCGCCATTTCAGAGAGCCTTCTCACTGATCAGCAGCGTTTGAAATGCAGGCGCTGGGAAGGCTGTCCATGGCTTTCTGCATTCGGCGGCCTTGCATCAGTGGATTTTCTTGAGAATCAGCTGCAATTGGCCCGTATAATTACCGGTAACTTTTTGTGTCGGCTGCCCGGGGTGGCGCTCTACGGGCCATTGCTGGCGATGTTAAAAGTCGCTCTTGGCGACTTCTTGTATGAGGAAACGATCAATGTCAGCTCATCGAGTAACCGGTCTGGCACGTGCGATTGCCGCGGGTGTTCTGTCTTCCCTGCTGTTCGCTGGTGGTGTGCAGGCTGACGATGCCGTGACCCTGACGCTGTACAACGGCCAGCACGAGGCCACCGGCAAGGCGGTTGCGGCTGCCTTCGAGAAGAAGACCGGCATCAAGGTGCTGATCCGCAAGGGCGGTGGCGGCCAGTTGGCCAACCAGATCGCCGAAGAGGGCGAGCGCTCGCCGGCAGACATCATCTACACCGAAGAAGCGCCGCCGCTGATCAAGCTCGGCAGCCAGGGCCTATTGGCCAAGGTCGATGACAGCACCCTCAAGCAGATCGACTCCAAATTCTCCGACGACAACGGCAACTGGATAGGCATCACCTCGCGCGTGCGCGTGCTGGCCTACAACCCGGATCTGGTCAGCGAAGCCGAACTGCCGAAAAGCGTGCTGGAAGTGGCCGACCCCGAATGGGCCGGCAAGATAGCCTTCGTGCCGAGCAGTGGCGAGTTCCTTGGCCAGACGGCAGCGGTCATCCGTATTAATGGTCGCGAGGCTGCCGAAGAGTGGCTCACGGGTCTCAAGGCCTTTGGTGGCACCTACACCAATAACGTCATCGCCATGAAGGCCGTGGAGAATGGTGAGGTCGGTGCTGCGCTGGTCAACAGCTACTACTGGACGGCGTTGAAGAAAGAGAAGGGCGAGCTGAAATCCAAGCTGCACTACTTCGCCGATGGCGATGCCGGCGGCCTGTCGAGCGTCTCCGGCGCGGCCGTGGTCAAGGCCAGCAAGCACCCGAAAGAGGCTCAGCAGTTTCTTGCCTTCATGATCAGCGAAGAAGGGCAGCAGGCCATTCTGAGTAAATCCGCCGAGTACCCGGTCAACCCCAAGGTGCAGGCCGATCCGCTGCTCAAACCCTATGACCAGCTCAAGCCGCCGGCTATCACCGCCGCGCAGATCGGCCTGGCCGAGGATGCGCTGGAGTTGCAACGCGAAGTTGGAATGAACTGACCATGCAGCCCCAGGCGGTAACCCCCGAACTGCCGCTACCCCCGGTAAACGTCACCACGCGGCGGCGCAAGGCGCCACCGATCTGGCTGCAGCTTCCGATCCTGGCCTTGCTGCTGCTCGCCGCATTGCCGCTGTTCTTTGTGGTCGCCCGTGCCGCGCAGGTTGGGCTGCACGAAGCCTTCGCGCTGCTCTGGCGGCCGTTCGTATTCGGCCTGCTGGCCAACACCATGAAATTGATGGTGCTGGTGACCCTGGGCTGTGCACTGCTTGGCCTGGCGCTGGCCTGGCTGGTGGAGCGTAGCGATCTGCGCTGGCGTCGGCACTGGAACGTGCTGCTGTGTCTGCCATTCGCCATTCCTTCGTTCGTCAGCGGCTTTACCTGGGTGTCGATCAGCCCGCTGTTCGAAGGCCTGGGCGGCACGGTGCTGGTGATGATCTTGTCGAAGTACCCGCTGATCTACCTGCCGGTGGTCGCGGTGCTGCGCAATCTCGACCCGGCCCTCGAAGAGTCGGCACGGATGCTCGGCTGCAGTCGCCGCCATGTGTTCTGGCGGGTCACGCTGCCGCTGCTGCGCCCGGTGCTGATGGCCACCAGCTTGCTGGTCGCCGTGCATATGCTGGTCGAGTTCGGCGCGCCGTCGATCATGCGTTACCAGACCTTCACCACCGCCATCTACCAGCAGTTCGAGCTGGAGTTCAGCGGCAGCAATGCGGCCATGCTGTCCGCGCTGTTGCTGGCGCTGTGCATGCTGTTGCTGTGGGGCGAATTCCGTCTGCGCGGGCGCGGCTATGCGCGTACCGGCCAGGGCGTGGCACGCAGCGCGGCCCGGGTGCGCCTGGGGCGCTGGAGTGTGCTGGCTCAGGTGCTGCTGTTGGCGCTGGTGGCCATCGGCTGCGGTGTGCCGCTGGTGATGCTGGGGTTCTGGATCGTCGAAGGCAGCTCGGCCAGCTTCCCCGTGGTGGAAATCGCCGAGACGCTGTGGTCGTCGCTGACATATTCCTTTGGTGGTGCCTTGCTCAGCTGCCTGCTGGCGCTGCCGGTGTGTCTGGTGGTGGTGCGCTACTACGGTCGCATGGCCACGCTGGCGGATCGCTTGCCCTACCTGCTGCACGCCTTGCCGGGCCTGGTGATCGCTCTGTCGCTGGTGTTCTTCGCCCTTGGCTACGTGCCTGCGCTTTATCAGACCAGCATCCTGCTGCTGGTGGCCTATGCGCTGCTGTTCATGCCCATGGCTCAAGGGCCGATCCGCGTGGCACTGGAAAAGGCTTCGCCGCAACTGGAAGAGGCCGCACGCACCCTCGGGCATACGCCGACTGCCACGTTTCTGAGAGTCACCTTGCCAATTATCTCGCCCGCCATCGGTGCCGGCTTCGTGCTGGTATTTCTCGACTGCATGAAAGAGCTGACCGCTACCCTGATCCTCGGCCCGACCGGTCTGGAGACCCTGGCGACCAAGGTCTGGTCGCATACCGGCAACCTGGAATACGCCGGCGCCGCGCCTTATGCCGCGCTGATCGTGCTGGTGTCGGGGCTGCCGGTGTATCTGCTGACCACGCGCGCTTACCGGCGTTCTTGAACTCGGGCTGGGCGGTATGTCGCGGTGTCGCGGCTTAACGCCCCCGCTTTCAAGGTGTATCGTTCGCAGCTCTCCAGCGCCCGCAGAGGCGTATTCGATCAAACCTGGTTAGCGTTATCGCAGTCCCGCTTCAGGAGCAGGCTTCATGAGTTTCACCCGTAGACAGGTGTTGGGCGGTTTGGTCGGTCTTGGCGTCGTTGGCCTGGGCGCTGGCGGCGCACGTTATTGGCTGGGGCGCCCGTTCGACCGCAAGACCCACGACTACGAGTTGATCGCCGCGCCCCACGATATCGAACTGGTGCCCGGCCATGTCACGCCTGCCTGGACGTTCGGCGGTCAGGCCCCCGGTGTCGAGCTGCGCTGCCGTCAGGGCGATGAGCTGCGTGTACGCTTTATCAATCACCTGCCCGAGGCCACCACCATTCACTGGCACGGCATTCGCCTGCCACTGGAGATGGACGGCGTGCCCTACGTATCCCAGTTGCCGGTGCTCCCAGGCGAATATTTCGATTACCGTTTCGTCACCCCGGATGCGGGCAGCTACTGGTACCACCCCCATGAGTCGAGCGCCAAACAGCTGGGGCGCGGCCTGGTCGGCCCGCTGATCATCGAGGAGCGCGAGCCCACCGGTTTCCAGCACGAGCGCACCTTGTGCCTGAAGAGCTGGCACGTGGACGAGCAGGGCGCCTTCACCGCATTCAGCGTTCCCCGAGAAGCTGCCCGCGAGGGCACCCGTGGGCGCCTGTCGACCATCAACGGCGTCTCGCTGCCGACCCTGGAACTGCCGGCTGGGCAGGTGGTGCGCCTGCGCCTGATCAACTTCGACAGTACCATCACCTACCGCCTCAACCTGCCCAAGGGCGATGCCCGCATCTACGCGCTGGACGGCAACCCGATCCAGCCGCGCCCTCTGGGTAAGGAATACTGGCTGGGGCCGGGCATGCGCATCGACCTGGCGCTAAAGGTGCCGGACGTCGGCAGCGAAGAACTGTCGTTGCGCAACGGGCCGCTGCGCCTGGCCACCATCAAGTCCGTCGCCAGCAATGAGCCCGCCGCCGAGTGGCCGCCCGCGCTGCCGCCAAACCCGGTGGCCGAGCCGGATCTGCAGCGCGCCGAAACCCTGCGTTTCAACTTCGAGTGGGCGGCGTCACTGGCATCCCCGGCCGATGAAGCCGCTGGCCGTTACAAGTACTGGCAGATCAACGGCCAGGCCTGGGACATCAACGACAAGACCTGCGCTGACCGGCCCATCGCTAGTCTGAAGAAGGATGGTCACTACATCTTCGTGCTGCGCAACATGGCTCAGTACCAACACCCGATCCACCTCCACGGGCTGATCTTCAAGGTGCTGGACTCCAACCGCCGCAAGATCGAGCCGTACTACACCGACACCTTTCTGCTCGGCAAGAACGAGACCGCGCGTATCGCCTTCGTGGCCGATAACCCCGGTGTGTGGATGTTCCATTGCCATGTTATCGACCATATGGAAACCGGCCTGATGGCCGCTATCGAGATCGCCTGACGTGAGTGCCCTTACTTGGGAGCGTTAACTTGAGAGCCCCGTTGATCATCGACCGCAGCCACGACGAACGCTTTATGCGTGAAGCGCTCGAACTCGCCGCTGAAGGCGCTCTGCGCGGTGAAGTGCCGGTCGGTGCCGTGCTGGTGCAGAACGGCGAGGTGATCGGCCGCGGCTTCAATTGCCCGATCTCCACCAACGACCCCAGCGCCCATGCCGAAATGGTCGCCATCCGCACCGCCTCCCTGGCCGTCAGCAACTACCGCCTGCCAGGCAGCACCTTGTACGTGACCCTGGAGCCCTGCGCGATGTGCGCAGGCCTGATCGTCCACTCGCGGGTGCAGCGTGTGGTCTTCGGGGCCAGCGAGCCCCGCGCGGGTATGGCCGTGAGTCGCGGCCAGTTCTTCGAGCAGGGCTTTCTCAACCACCGCGTACTGGTCGAAGGCGGAGTGCTGGCAGAGGAGTGCGGGGCGATGTTAAAGGCCTTTTTCAAGGCGCGGCGGGGGTAGGCCTGCTCGTCTGCTGTCTTTGTGAGCGGCGCTCTAAGGTGTGCCGCAACAGGCTGCCAAACCATGGTTCTGGTAATCCCGGCTCGATAGGCCTGCTCGGCACGCCAAGAGCGCTGCAAGGCAGGTTCAGCCGCACACCTGAGGTGGCGGCTGACGAATCTCACCTCACCAGCTGAAATTTACCGAGCCGACCAATTGGCGCTCGTCGCCATAGGTGCAGGTGGCGAACTCGCAGTAGGTGTACTGCTTGTTGGTGAGGTTGTTGGCGTTGAGGCTGACGTCCCAGTTCGCGTCGAGCTGGTAGCTGACCATGGCATCGAACAGGGTGTAGGCGGGCATCGCCGAGTCCATTTCGGAGGCCTGGGTGGTGCCCTTGTAGCGGGCGCCGGCGCCAACGGTGAGCTGCGGCAGGTTGAGGCGCATGAAGTTGTAGTCGAGCCACAGCGCCGCCTGGTGATAGGGCGTGTCTTCACTGCGTTGGCCAACTTCGCCGGGGATCACGCTCTCTGTGATGCGCGCATCGATATAGGCGTAGGAGGCGATCAGGCTGAGGGCTTCGCTGAGGTCGGCCTTGGCTTCCGCCTCGAAGCCGCGCGAGCGCACTTCCCCAGTCTGCGAGGCGATGTTGGTGGCAGGGTTCTGCTTGAACACGTTCTGCTGGGTCAGCTCGAAAACCGCCGCACTGAGCAGCAGGTTGCGGCCGTCGGGCTGGTAGCGAATCCCCGCCTCGTATTGCTTGCCTTCGGTGGGCACGAAGCTCTGCCCGCCGGCAACGGCCACTGACACCGGGAAGAACGATTCGCTGTAGCTCAGGTACGGTGCCAGGCCGTTATCGAACTTGTACACCAGGCCGGCGCGGTAGGTGGTGGCTTCGTTGTTCTGGCTGGTGCGCACGTCGTTGCGATGCTGACGCTGGTCCTGGTCGGCCCAGTCGTGGCGCACGCCGAGTACGGCAACCCAGCGGTCGTCGATGTTGATCTGATCCTGCAGATAAACGCCCTTTTGCAGGGTGTCGATCTGTGAGCCACGGTCAAAACTGCGATCCACTACCACTGGCTGCCCGTAGTTGTAGCGGCTCAGGTCAAGCGCTGGCGCTACGCCGCGAAAGTTGTGCGAGTCGTAGGTCATGTCGTAAGCATCGAAGCCCAGCAGTACGCTGTGCTCGGCGCCACCAAGCTGCCATTTGGACTCGATATTGGTGTCGCTGGCCAGGCCGCGGGCGCGCTCGTGGCGGTCGCTGTACTGGCGGCGCAGGATGCCCGTGGTGGCTGCCTGATTGATGGCCGCGGCAGAGGTTTGTATCTGCAGGTACTTCCAGTCCACTTCTGTCTGGTAGTAACGCAGCTTGTGGTTGATGCGCAACTGCTCGTTGAAGTGGTGCTCGAACTCGTAACCCAGCGTCGACATCTCGCCGTTCATCTCGTTGTAGTCGGGCTCGCCGATAAAGTCGTGGCGGCCTATCTGGTACGTCGCGTCGCCCACACCCTTGACCAGCTGATAGGGCAGCGGCGCGGAGAAGCCCGTTTCGGTCTTCTGGTAGAACGACAGCAGGGTCAGGGAGGTATCTTCGTTCGGGCGCCAGGTCAGCGCCGGTGCGATATAGAGCCTGTCGTCATTGATATGATCCTGCGGCGTGTCGCTGTCGCGCGTGAGCATCGTCAGGCGGTAGCTCAGCGTATCGCTTTCACCGAGCGGGCCGCTGAAGTCAGCGGACAGCTGCTTGCGGTCGTTCTGGCCGACCTGCAGGTTCAGTTCGCGCAGCGGCTCCCGAGTCGGCCGCTTGCTCACCCCGTTGATCATGCCGCCTGGCGACAGCTGCCCGTAGAGCACGGACGCCGCGCCGCGAATCACCTCGACACGCTCCAGGCCATAGGGCTCCTGAATGCCGTCATAGGAGTTGTTCTGCAGGCGCAGGCCATCGCGCAGCGAGCCGCCGGTGGCGGACTCGACATCGAGGCCACGGATACGAAAACGATCCGCCGTGCGGTTGAAACTGGTCGGCTGGCTGGTGACACCCGGTGTATAGCTGAGTGCCTGGGACAGGGTTTCCGACTGGCGATTGCGCAGCTCGTCGCGGGTGACCACCGAGATCGACTGCGGGGTGTCTACCAGCGCGGTATTCGTCTTGGTCGCGCTGCTGTTGCGCAGAGCCACGTAACCGGCGAGCGGCTCACCCGGTGCCTCGCTACTGCCCAGCGCGCTTCCAGACACAGTGGTGCTATCGAGCTGCAGCGCGCCGCTGGCTGGCAGCGGGCGTAGCACGTAGCCGCTGCCGCCCTGAGCAACGGCTTCCAGGCCAGAGTTCTGCAGCACCAGGGCAAGCCCAGCGGACACCGAGTAGATGCCATTCAGGCCGGGGCTGTTCTTGCCCGTCGCCAGGTCGTTGTGCCCGGCGAGGTAGATGCCCGCCTGGGCCGAGAACTGGTTGAGCACGCCGGCCAGCGGGCCTGGCGCGATGCTGTAAGTGCGCACCTCGCGGCTTTCCTGCGCCGCTGCCGGTAGCGAAACCAGCAAGGCCGGAGCGAGGGACAGCGCCATTGGCAAGGCCAGTGCGAGTGGTCGCAGGGATTGGAAGGAGTGCGCGGTTGGCAAGTGCATGGTGTCCCCTGGAGTTGTTCGAATAGTTGGCTTCTCAGGGATTACCGAGCGAGATTGCAGAAAGGGAACCGCATCGATGATTTTCTTTTCAGTCAGGCACTGGCTGGCTCGACGCTCACCCACCAGTCGGTGAGCCGTTGGATACGGATTGGCAGGGCAGCTTGCAGCAGTTGCAGTGTTTGCTCGCTGTCGTCCAGCGGGAAATAGCCCATCACCGCCAAGCTGGCGATGCTCGGATTGCACCCCAGGTGCCCACGGCGGAAGTGCGAGAGTTCTTCGAGCAGTTGCCCCAGCGGCATGCCCTCAGCCGCCAGCACATGGCGCGTCCACGACTCGCGAGCGCTGGCGGCGGGTGCCTGGCCGCCAACCCGCAGGGTATTGAACCCAACCTGCTGGCCGGCCTTGACTCGTTGCGTCTCGCGGCTATCGGCTGTGCAGATTTCCACAGTGCCATCGAACACCGTCAGCCAGGTTTCTTCAGGCGTCTGGCGCACACTGAAGCGGGTGCCCAGGGCCTGCATGCGGCCATGCCTGTTGTCGATGAACAAGGGCCTGGCGTCTTTCGCGGTATCGATCAGCACTTCACCGAAACGCAGGTGCAGCAGGCGCAGGCTGGTGCTGAATTGGGCATCCACCGCACTGGTTGCGTTGAGCCACAGGTGGGTGCCATCAGCCAGCCTGGCTTCACGCACCTCGCCGGTGCCGGTGGCGAAGTCCGCCGTCCAGCCAGCCAGCAAGCGTGGTAGCGGAGTATTGCGCCACGTGCCCCAGCCAAGCACGCTGCCGGCGCCGATAATCAGCAGGCTCTTGAGGCCCTGACGACGACTGAAGCCCGCGCGGCTTTCCTGACCCAGAGCCTGGCGCAGGGCCTGGGGATTGTCCTGTTGCTGCAGGTTGCCGAAGCGCTGGCTGACCCGCTCCACATAGTGCCAGGCGTCACGGTGTTCGCTGTGTTGCTCGAGCCACTGCTGCCATTGCTGGCGCATCTGGCTGTCTGGTTGTTCGTCGTGCAGCAGCACATACCAGTTGGCGGCCTGTTGCAGGCTGGCATGGCTGAGCGTGCGGTCTTGTTGGGTATGCATCGCCGTCACTCGACCAGCAGGCCGTCGAGCTCCGCTTCGAGCAGGGCGCAATGCAGCAGAGCCTGGGCCAGGTACTTCTTGACCATGCGCTCGGATACGCCGAGCTGCCGGGCTATCTCGCGGTAGGGCAAACCATCGAGCTGAGCCAGCAAAAACGCCTCCCGCACCCGGGCAGGTAGTCGCAGTAGCATGGCGTCAACTTCGTGCAGGGTTTCCATGATCAACGCCGCCTGTTCCGGCGAGGGCTGCAGCGCTTGCGGACGGTTGGCGAGCGCACTCAACCAGGCCTGTTCCAATTGCTTGCGGCGCCAGTGGTCGATGCTCAGGCCTCGGGCTATGGTCGCCAGGTAGGAGCGCTCGCCACTGTGACTGTCGAAGCTGCGCGGGCGAAGCAGCAGGCGCACGAAGGTGTCTTGCACCAGGTCGGCGGCATCGGCGCCATCGCCCAGGCGGCGACGCAGAAACTGCTGCAGCCAGCCGCTGTGGCTGGCGTAGAGGCTATGCAGGTGGTTGGTATCGAGAGGCGTCATCGAGAGCACGTACCCGTTGGCGTTTACGCGCCTCAATGCAGATAAGAATTAGTCGCAAATTAGAACAAGATGCGCTGATTGCTGCAATGGGTGGTGCTCAATTCAGTTTGCAGGCACGGGCTGCCGACTTCGTGCAGCAGCCCGTGATGGTGTTGGTGATGCGTCAAACGCTGCGCATCAGGCCACCACTGGAGTCAGCGGGTCGGCCGCTACCAGGGCGGTTTCGCGGATCGCGGCGGGCGGGTAGATCCACTGTGTGTTGATCTCGGTTTTCAGCTGCTTGCCCTTGGTGCCGGTCAGCACCACTTTGCGCTCCCAGCCTTCGGTGAATAGCGCGCCCCATTCGCCGAGATCCAGGCAGGTGACGTACTTGGGCTGGCTGTAGGTAATGGGTGCGACACCGAGCAGGTCGGCCGCAGCGTTGTTACCTGCGGAGCGGCCCAGAGCGATGGCGTGCTGGCAGGACATCAGCGCATGGTTGCCGTGCTCGTCGGCTGCCGCGTAGGCGGTATCACCGGCGGCGTACACGCTCTCCAGCCCGGAGACCTTGAGGTTACGGTCAACATGCAGGCGACCCTGAGCGTCACGCTCGGCAGTCAGCTCCCTGGTCAGCGGCGAGGCCTGCACGCCAACCGTCCAGATGACCGTCTGGGCGTCGATGCGCTCGCCGTTGGTGAGCGTGACGCCGCCCTTATCTACCGCACCCACTGCACTGCCCAGGCGCCAGTTAACGCCCTGCTGGGCGCTGGCTTCGGCCACGATGGGGGCGACGTGTTCGCCCAGGCTGGCGCCGATCCGCTCGCCACGGTCGACCACTATCACGCGGATATCAACCTCGTCGCCCAGGATGCTGCGCAGGCGAGCGGGCAGCTCGGTAGCGGTTTCGATACCGGTGAAGCCGCCGCCCGCTACCACTACGGTGTTGCGCGCCGGGCTGTCTGGCAGATCGCGCAGGCTGTGGAGATGACGCTCCAGGGCCAGGGCCTGCTCCAGGCTGTCGACATCGAAGGCATGTTCGACGCCGCTCAAGGCGGGGCGTACCACCTGGCTGCCGCTGGCGAGGATCAGGCGGCTATAGCCCAGCTCGCTGTCGAGGCCGTGTTCGCTTCGGTAGGTCAGGGTTTGCCTGGCGCTGTCGATACCCGTGACCCAGCCTTGCACGAAGCGGATGCCGACCACGGCGAACAGCTCGTCCAGCGGTGCGCTCATCCGCGCTACATCCGCCTCGTAAAAGCGTGGCCGCACGTGCAGTTGCGCCTTGGGAGCAATTACGCAGACCTCGATATCCTCGCGTGCCTGCAGGTCGAGTAGACGCGCCGCGCTCAGGGCGCTCCACAGACCGGCGAAACCGGTGCCGATGACTAGAATTCGTTGCTTCATCAGGTGTTCCTCGAAAGCGGTTGCCTGGCCGCAAGGTGCGGCGCAGGAAGGGCGATACGCTTGGGGCGCGATCGCTGCAGTTGACGAGGCGATTCTCTGCTTGAAGTGGATCAGCGTATTGATCCATAAAGTGCTAAATGGATTGATCCAAGAGAGGCGTTCATGGCAGCCAAGAATCAAGGGCCATTGGTGGTATCACTGCCGCTCGGCGAGCCGCAGCCAGGCGAGAGCCTGCAGCGTTGGCTATACACCGCGCTGCGCGAGGCGATCCTCAGCAGTCGGCTGCCATCGGGCAGCCAGTTGCCCAGTACGCGAGCGCTCGCTGAGCATTACGGCATGGCGCGTGGTACGGCGCAGGCCGCCTACCAGCAGTTGCAGTCCGAAGGCTATCTGAATACCGACAGCGGCTATGGCACGCGAGTCTGCGTGGTGTTGCCGGATGCTACGCTGAACGCGGGCTATGTAAGGCGGCCAATCGCCCCGCAGGTAGAGCAACCGCGTGACGCGCCAGATACGCTCTGGGCGCAGCGCCTGCAGGCAGAGAAGCCGGTGTTCATGAGTGGTGGAGCACAAGCTGGATTGCGCCCGTTCTTTCCGCACCGCGGCGACGTGTTGGCATTTCCTATCGACTTGTGGCGCAAGCTGCACACCGGGCACCTGCGTTCGTCTCGCCTGCTGGATATGCTGGATGCAGACCCAGCGGGCTTGCCCGTATTGCGCAATGCCATTGCCCAGTACCTGTCAATTGCCCGTGGCGTGCTGGTGGCAGCCGAGCGAATCGTGATTCTTGGCAGCGTCCAGCAGGCGCTGGATCTGACCCTGCGGCTAGTGGTTGCACCTGGCGAGACGGTGTGGATGGAAGACCCCGGCTATCCCGGCGCCCGGCAATTGATGAAGGCCAGTGGCGTGGACATGGTCGATGTGCCCGTTGACCGTGAGGGCCTGCAGGTCGAGGAAGGGATTGGCCTGGCACCGGGTGCGCGCATGGCCTATGTCACCCCATCGCACCAGGCACCGCTGGGCGGCGAGCTGTCACCAGCACGGCGTCTTGCGTTGCTGCGTTGGGCCAGTGAAAACGGCAGCTACATCTTCGAGGACGATTACGACAGCGAGTATCGCTTCGTCGCTAAGCCCATCCCGGCGCTGCGCAGCATGGCCAACAGCGACGCTCAGGTGATTCTTGCCGGGACTTTCAGCAAGCTGCTATTTCCGTCCCTGCGCTTGGCCTACGTGGTATTGCCGCCGCAGTTGGTGGAGCCCTTCACGCGCCTGGTTTCGCTGACCGCGCGGCACGCCAACAGCCTTTCACAGGCAGTACTGGCCGACTTCATCGAGCAGGGGCATTTCGACCGCCACCTGCGGCGCATGCGCAAGCTGTACGCGGCGCGGGCCCAGGCCTTCGCTCATGCCGCCGAGCGACATTGGCAAGGGCTGATCGACGTTCCGCCAATACGCGCGGGGCTGGATGTGGTGTGTCGTCTGCTGGCGGGCGATGAGCTGGACGTGCAGGCGAGGCTGGCCGCGGAAGGCATCGACGTGATGCCCTTGCAGCGTTACTGCGTGAAACCTCGGGCGCCTGGGCTGGTGATGGGCTTCGCGCCCTATGACGAAGCGGCCATCGAACGTGCCGCCAAGGATGTGGCGCGGTTGCTGCAATCGATGAACGTGCGCTAGCGGGCCACGATGATCACGGTGATGCAGATCATCGCCACCACGCCAAAAACCATGCGGGCGATCCATGGTGCTGTGAGCCATGCCGTCGTGGCGCCGGCAACCTGGCCGACGTTCTTTTCCGACAGCCAGCGATTGCTGGCCGGCTGGCTCATCGGGTTGCCACATTGCGGGCAGGCATGAGCTTTGTCGGAAATACGGTTCTGGCACTCGGGGCAGTCGATAAGGCTCATGTCGCTCGTCCTCTGATCAGTGGCGATGGCGAACGTGAGACTTGGCCGGTGCAGCCGAGTTCCACCACAGGGCACAACTGGCGGGGTCTGTAGCGTTTTCGTGGAGGAGATCACAAAGCGCCCGCAGCGTGCTGCGGGCGCTCCTGGCGGTTACTTGCGGCGCCACTGACCCTGCTGCTGGATGTACTGGCCAGCAGGGGTTTTGTCGATGGCTTTTTGCCCAGCGATGGTTTCCACGTCGCTGAGCTGGATACCGTTTTGCTTGGCCAGTTTCTGGTACTCGGCGCGGCGCGCCTCGTTGATCAGCTTGGCGATCTCGTCGGCCTGGCCGGCGGATTTGACCACGCCGAGGTAGCCGTTGGGCTGCTCGCCGAGTTGGCCGCTGGCCTTGGCATCGCTCAGGGCGGACATCGCCTCGTTGAGGCTGATAGCGTGGGCCGGCAGGCTCAGGCTGAGCAGCAGCAACAGGCCGGCGAAGGGTTTGATCAGGCTCATTTGCGTTTCCTCAGAACAGTCCGCTGGATTCACTGAACATGCTGTCCAGTGCCTTATCCACCTTGATATAGATCTCGTGCTCGATCTTCACATTCAGGTTGATGTTGATCGGCTCGTTGGGCATCGCCAGTTGTACCGTGGGGGTACAGGCTACGCTCAGTAGCCCCAACAGCAGGGCGGTGATGCAACTACGCAAGCGCATGGCGCTTCTCCTCGTCAAGGCTCCTTGGGTGCGGTGCTGCGCTGTAGCATTCGCTGCTGCACGCGCCGCGTGATGATCTCGTTGACTCTGTCCGTCAGTTGCAGGCTGGCGAGCAGGTTGGGGATGTCCTCCTCCAGGTTGATGTTGAAGTGAATCGGTCGGCCATTCTCGATGGCCGGGTTCTGACCTTCCAGGCGCATGGCCAGGCGCAGTTTACCGTGCTGATCATAGTCGACCGAGCTGTTCAGGGTGGTGAAGTTGAAGTCTTCCAGGGACTTCGTCACCAGCTGCATCGCCGGGTTGCTGCGGCCCAGGGCCTTGATCTTCTCCGAGCTGAATTGCAGGCGCCCGCCAGGTTCGCGGGCGGCGATATGGCCTTGTTCCACCTCGATGCCGTTCTGGCCCAGGCGCACCGGCAGGTCGCCATCCAGTGTCCCGCTTCCGGCCAGGCCTTCTGCCGGATAGAGGGTGAAAAGCTGCTGGAGTTCCAGGCCGCGAATCTGGATCGGAAACAACTGATTGCCGGCGGCGAGATCCCATTGCCCTGGTGTGAGGGTGACCTGCCCGTCCATCAGAGCCGTTCGGGCGAGGTTGACCTGCAATTGGCCCTTGTCGGCGCTGGCCAGTGATGCGCTGTAGCGACCACGCGCCTCGATCGGGCCGATGGGCAGGCCGGGGTTGGCCTGCTGTATTTTCAGTTCTTCAATGTTCAGGTCGAAGCGCTGGCGTGCCAGCTTGAATTGCAGGCGAGTATCCAGACCGCTGAGTTCGGAGCGGTCGTAAATACCGCCCAGGCCTTTGCCGGTCAGGTTCAGATCGACATTCGGCGCGCTGCTGCCAGCGGCCAGCGCTAGGTTTGCCGTGGCATTCAGGCGGCCACTGTTGAGGTCGAGCAGTTCCGGCCACTGCACCAGGGTTTTGGCCAGCGGGTTGCCGGAGCGCAGGAACAGTTCGCCGAGGGTCGCCTTGAGCAGCAGATCCTGCTTGGCGTCGAGGCTTGCATCCACGTCCAGCTGCAATTCGCTGTCGTTGCTCAGCTTACCGCGTAGGGTGCCGGCCAGATTCGCGGCGCCTACCTGGCTCTGCAAACGCCAGCCCTGAGGCTTGAGGTTGGCCTGCCCCAGGCGTGTGGTGCTCAGGTTCAGCGGGCCCTTGAACTGCCAGTTCTGCAGGGCGCCGTCCTGCAGCGTCAGGTTCAGGGCGCTGCCAGCGAGCTCTACTTGCAGCTTCTGTGCATTTAGGTCGGCGCCTTTGAGGGTGGCTGCCTGAAGCTGGGAGCCTTGGCCAAGGCTCAACTCGATTGCGTTGCCATCGGCGTGGCCGGCCAGCTTGAGGTCGCTGGTCAGCTCGCCTGCTTGCCAGCCAGCCTGGTTGGCCTTGGTAGTGCGCGTGGTCAGGCGTGTATCGGCGAACTGCACGGCCCACGGGGCTGAGCTCGCCAGCGCCAGACGGCCTTGCAAGTCCAGGCGGGTGGCGCCACGCAGTGCAAGCGTCAGTTTCAATGGCAGACTGCGCTCGGCCAGATCGCTACGTAGGTCGCCGAGCGGCGTGTCAGGCTGCACCTGTACACGCAGGGATTCGCTGCGCAGTTCCGGCGGCAGCACGTTCAGCCAGTCGGCACTCGGCTGGGTGAGCTGCAGATCCGCCTCGACGCGCCTGGCGATCCACTGTTTCCCGTCGTTGTGCGCCGCCAGTGTTAGCTGGCCTTGCAACTGGCCAAGCCCTGGAAAAGGCCAGGGTTGCGGCAGGTTACCTTGCACGTCGAGCTGGCCGCTGGCAGCCAGCAGGTTGTCTACATCCATTGCGCGTCGCGGCAGGTTCAATTGCCACGAGCCTTGCAGGCTTACCTCTCCTGGTGCCTGAGGCCACTGCTTGCCTTGCGGTACCGTCCAGGCGCTCAGCCAACTCTGCAAGGCGGCCGCCTGAGTCAGTTGCGTCGCATCGAGTTGGCCGCTCCAGTTCAGGCCGCCGTCGACTTGATCGAGACTGCTTTTCACGCTTAGTTGCGGCTGCTGATCGACCGCCAGGGTCAGTTGCAGGTCGAGTGCATCGCTGCGGGGCTGCAGAGTGAGCGAGCCATTCAGTACCTGTGTCTGGTGGTTGAGGTTCAGTTGCACGGCCAGGTGATCATCCTCGCTACGCAGCAGGCTCAGGTCGCCTGTGGCGGTGCATTGCCCGCGGGCACAGGGCAGGGCGGCGGCGAGTTGGCGAATATTGAGGCTGCGTGGCAGCAAGGCCAGTGGTGCGGCCAGTTGCTGCAGGTCGAGATCGGCTGGCGGTGTGGCTAGCGCGACCTCTTCACTTGTCGGTAACCAGGTGATCGCCAGGTTGCCTATATCGAGGTGTTGCCAGAATGGCAGGCTGAGGCCGAAGTCGCGCCAGGCCAAGTGCAGATCCTGGCTGTGCAGTTCCAGAGTGCCTGCGCTGCTGCGTTGAGTCAGTTGCAGGTCTTGCACATTCAGGCCTGTGCTGGAGAGTGAAACGCCCTGCCAATCGAGTTTATCGATGCCATTGCGTTGCAGCAGGTAGCGCCCACCCAAATAGAGGGCGGCGGTGAATACCACGAGCAGTGTGAAAACAACAGACAGTCGCAGCCTGGTGCGGCGGCTGAGCATGGGGCGTCATCCATAAACAAGGTATTTGCGACGGTAACCCGAAGCGACACGGGCTGCCAAACACGCTGTTTGCTGAATGTGCCGCTCATAGTTTTATGTCGCAATGGTGACATGGGCATTATTGGTGCGGGGCTAAAACGTCCGCCTGTCATTGCGTGGGCCCCTTAGGGCATGCCTGATGCCCCGCAAAAGGGCGTCCCAGGCAGCTTGCAGATGGACTTGTGCACAATCGCGATGCGGCTTGTCAAGTCTCATATTGGCGCTTGCGTAATTCATTGAATTGTCGTAGGTTATAATTTAAGTATATGAAAAATATGGTTTTTTTATATCTGGTGAAAAAATAGCCAGTTTGACTTCGCCCCCCATTCCATCGGTGTTGAGGGTTCTTTCGCCCACGATATGCACATAGTTATCCACAGCTTCTGTGGATTGTCATAAGCAGGCCTGCAAGGAGTAGGGCGGGCTTTACCTGAGAATAAAAAAGAGTAGAGTGGCGCGCCTCTCTGGTAACCCCTGCTTTTTCTACTATGCCCCGCGTTTTGCCCCATCCCGAGCTTCATCTGCTTCCCGTCCGTGCCCAGGTACCTGTTCGTGTTGCCGCCTGGCTGCTAGACAGTCCGCGATTGGGTCATGCCACGAGCATAAAACGCATCGCTGGTCGGCTGCTTAAGCAGCCGGCACGCCAGGGTGTGGTTCAGGCGCAGAGCCGCCTTGGTCAGATGCTTTGCCGTGATTGCGACAACGCCCGTGATCGCCGTATTGGTGTGGAGCTACTGCGCCAAGCGGCACGTGCGGGTGATGGGGCCGCGCAGTTGGAACTGGGGCGTCTCTACTGTCAGCCGCGTACCCTCGAACTGCAGCAAGCGCGGCACTGGCTTGAGCTGGCGGCGTTGCAGGGGCAGGACGAAGCACGGGATTTGCTCCAGCGTCTGTAGCCTCTTTAGGTTCGCCCACGCGCGTATACTGCCCGGCAGTCTCGCCTGGATTCCCGTATGCCCTTCGATCTCGTTTCGCTTCTGCCGGCCTTTCTGGTCGGCGCTCTGGTTTGTGCCATTCCCCTGTTGCTGCGTACTGTCGCCCTGTCGCGGGAGGCCGAGGAGATGCGTCTGCAATCCGGCCTTGCGCAGGAGCGCATGAATGCCGCGCAACTGGCCCAGGCTGGCTTGAGTGCGCAGCTGGACAGTTGCCGCGAGGAGCTCGCCGAGATTCTCGAGATCAAGGCCGACCAGCAGGCCGAGCTGGCCGCGCTGCGCCGCGAAACTCATTTGTTGCAAAACGACCTGCAACTTTCTCGTGAGCAGATAAAGGGCGGGCAGGCGCTGCGCGATCAGCAGGAAGCCGAGCTGCGTCGCCTGGATACCGAGCGGGCTGGCCTGGCTGCCGAGCTGCATGAGCAACAGGAAAACCACCAACAACGTCTCGAAGATCTGCAGGGCGCCCGCGATGCCTTGCGGGCGCAGTTCGCCGAGCTGGCGGGCAAGATCTTCGACGAGCGCGAGCAGCGTTTCTCGGAAACCAGCCAGCAGCGCCTCGGTCAGTTGCTCGATCCGCTCAAGGAGCGCATCCAGTCCTTCGAGAAGCGAGTCGAGGAGAGTTATCAGCAGGAGGCGCGCGAGCGCTTTTCCCTGGGTAAGGAGCTGGAGCGCCTGCAGGGGCTGAATCAGCGCCTGAGCGAAGAGGCGATGAACCTCACCCAGGCCCTCAAGGGCCAGAAAACCCAGGGCAACTGGGGGAGCTGGTGCTCGAGCGCGTGCTGGAGCACGCCGGCCTGCAAAAGGGCCGCGAGTACCATACTCAGGTCAGCCTGAAGAGTGCCGATGGCGAGCGCTTCCAGCCGGACGTGCTGATCCAGTTGCCAGGCGAGAAGCAGGTGGTGATCGATGCCAAGGTCAGCCTGACGGCCTATCAGCAGTGCGTGTCCGCCGCCGACGAGGCGACGCGGCAACTGGCCCTCAAGCAGCACGTGCTGTCTCTGCGCAGTCATCTGAAGGGCTTGTCGCTCAAGGATTACCAGCACCTGGACGGGCTGCACAGCCTGGATTTCGTGCTGCTCTTCGTGCCCATCGAGGCGGCATTCGCGGCCGCTTTGCAGGCTGATCCGGGGCTGTTTCAGGAGGCCTTCGACCAGCACATCGTGATCGTCAGCCCCACTACGCTGCTGGCGACCTTGCGGGTGATCGACAGCCTCTGGCGTCAGGAACGGCAAAGCCAGAACGCTCGGGAAATTGCCGAAAGGGCGGGTGCGCTGTACGACAAGTTCGTGGCTTTTATCCAGGATCTGGACGAGGTGGGCATGCGCCTGCAACAACTCGACAAGGCTTATTCCGGTGCGCGCAACAAGCTGGTCGATGGTCGCGGCAACCTGATAAGCCGCGCCGAAAATCTCAAGCTGCTCGGCGCCCGAGCCAGCAAGAGCCTGCCTCCCGAGCTGCTCGAACGAGCCGCCGGCCTGCCTCTGGATGAGCCAGAGGACGACTGAATCCTTGTCTGATCGCTGCCCCGCCAGGAGGATTTCGCTTCCTGGCTGGACGTGACTGAAAATTTGGCTATCTTGTCGGTTGTCATACTTCTTTAGGGTGTGGCGATTTCGCCTGGCTGATTATTAAACCGGCTCGATGGCTGGTTTAATTTCAGCTGATTCAATAGATTGGCCATAACAAGGATAAGAATATGCCGCTCATCGAGAGCTCATCTGCGTCAGCAGTGCAGGGTGCCTGGCGCCAAAAAAGTATGTTGTCGTACCGCTTGCGCTGCTGTTCAGCGCTTCTGCCCTGGCGCTGGACGCGCCCCACAAGGTTCAAGTGCCGACCCTGGCCTACGACGACAGCCAGATCATTCTGGTCTGGGAGAAGCCGGAGAATGCCGCCGGCATCGTCGACTATCACGTCTACATGGACGGCAAGAAACTGGGCGGCGCCAACGCCAACAACGACCAGCATTCGCCAGCCAAGCCGTACATCGATCAGTTCTACAAGGCCGATACGGAAAACTTCCATCACCGCATCTCCATCCATAACTACACCGTCGATGGCCTGAAGCCCGAGACCGAGTACCGCTTCACCGTGCGTTCGGTGGATGCCGACGGGCGCGAGTCCGGCGACAGCCCGGTGCTGGTGCAGCGAACCACGGCGACCCCCGAGGTCTTCAACGTCGAGGAGCAGGGTGCCAAGGGCGACGGCAAGACGCTCAACACGGCGGCCATCCAGAAGACCATCGATGCCTGTTCGCTGAACTGCAAGGTGCTGATCCCGGCTGGCGTGTTCAAGACCGGCGCGCTGTACCTGAAGAGCAACATGACCTTGGAGGTCGCCGAGGGCGCGACGTTGCTGGGTTCGGAACGCAGCGAGGATTACCCGCTGGAGGGTTATATCCAATATCCCTATTCGACCATGGTGCGCCCGGCGTCGTTGATCAACGCATTGCCGCGCGATCCGCGCCAGCATCAGTCGTTCGAGAACATCCGCATCGTCGGCAAGGGCACCATCGACGGCAACGGCTGGAAGCGCAACGACGACAGCCGTGACGAGCTGGGCAACACGCTGCCGTTCTATCGCGCCAGTGACAACACCCGTTACATGGAAGACGGCATTCTCGCCAAGGATCAGGTCGAGAAGGCGGTAGCGCGGGGCATCATCGTCAAGGACGCCTATGGGCAGATGCGCTCGTCACTGATGACCCTGCGCAACGTCACCAACGTGTTCTACGGCGGCTTCACCGTGCTCAATCCGGCTTACCACGGGATCATGAACCTGGAGACCGAGAACGTGGTGATGGCTGGCACCGTGCACAAGACCTACGACGCCAACAACGGCGACGGTATCGAGTTCGCCAACAGCAAGGGCGCCATGGTCTTCAACAACTTCTTCGACACCGGCGACGACTGCGTCAACTTCGCATCGGGCACCGGCGCCGATGCGACCAAGCAGCCGCCTCAGGAAGATGCCTGGATCTTCAACAACTACTTCCGTCGTGGGCACGGCATGGTGGTCGCCGGCAGCCATACCGGCGGCTGGATCCAGAACATCCTCGCCGAAGATAACGTGTCCGATGGCACCGATACCGGCCTGCGCATGAAGAGCACCAACTTCATGGGCGGTGGTGCGCGCAACGTCACCTTTCGCGATTCGGCT
This sequence comes from Pseudomonas sp. AC355, assembly GCF_979258205.1. Classification (NCBI taxonomy): domain Bacteria; kingdom Pseudomonadati; phylum Pseudomonadota; class Gammaproteobacteria; order Pseudomonadales; family Pseudomonadaceae; genus Pseudomonas; species Pseudomonas sp. AC355. Next base: position 178,856 of record NZ_OZ409843.1, read on the forward strand.
ATCCGCAATACGGTCAAGCAGGGGGTGATCATGACCCTCGACTACCACGACCCCAACGCCATTCTCGACTACAAGCGCTCGACCGTTCCTGGCCAGTTCCGCGATATCCGCGTGGCCAACGTGACGGTGGAGGATGCTGCCGGTGCGGCGATTCAGGTCAAGGGTGACAGCGCCCACGACGCCTTCCACGAGAACGTCGCCTTCGAACAGGTACGCTTCAAGGGCAAGGCCGGGGCGCAGATCGACGGCCTGCGCAATTCGAGCTTCACCGACGTCAGCTTCGTCGGTAGCGAGGGTGACCCTTGGAACATCAAGGGCAGCGAGGGGCTCAGCTTCGACCGCGTCGAGCCGCCGCCAAAGCGCTAGGTCGCAATCAATTGACGTGGGGCGGCTCAGTCGTCCCGCGTCAGCACTTCCAGCAGCTCGATTTCGAAGCTCAGGTTAGAGTTGGGCGTGATATGCGCGCCCATCGAGCGTTCGCCGTAGGCCAGGTGCGCGGGCACGAACAGGCGACGCTTGCCGCCGACTTTCATCCCCATCAGCCCCTGATCCCAGCCCTTGATTACTCGCCCGGTGCCGATCACGCACTGGAAGGGCTTGCCGCGGGAATAGGACGAGTCGAACTCGGTGCCGTCTTCCAGCCAGCCGCGATATTGGGTGGTGATCAGCGCGCCTTTGACCGCCGCTTTGCCATCGCCTGGGTGGAGGTCTTCGATACGTAAATCTTCGCTCATTGCCTTCATTCCGATGTTCCAGAGGGCCGCGTTTTCGCAGGAAACGCGGTGTTTTGCAACAGCTGCACGCGGCAGCAGATGGTCTGGTGAGGCGTATCTCAAAGGCAGGCTATGGCAGGAACGTGGCGCTAGCGGCCGGTCGCGATCTCGTGGGAGGGGCCGGGCGGCGATCCGCTTTAGCCGCGGGCTCTTTACGCCTAACTAGGCAAAATCGAGGCTAAAGCCTCTCCCACAAAAGCTCTGCTCACCGTCCGCTATCGCCTTATTGCAGTGGCAGATGGCGGCTGATCAACGCGCGCAGGGCCGCCGGCTTGACCGGTTTGGGCAGGAAATCCAGGCCCGCAGCGTGCACCTGGGCGATCAGCTCGGGGCGGCCGTCGGCGCTGATCACCACTCCGGGTACCGGTTCACCGAGGCGGGTGCGCAGCCAGGCCATTAGCTCGGTACCGGTATCGCCTTCGTCGAGGTGATAGTCGACCAGCGCCAGGTGCGGGCGCACGTCGCCTGCGAGCAACGCTTCGCACTCGGCGCGATTGCGCGCCGACCACACTTGGCAGCCCCAGCGTGACAGCAGACTGTGCATGCCGGTGAGGATACTTTCCTCGTTGTCGATGCACAGCACCTGGGTGCCGGTGAGTAGCTGGCCATTGCCTTCCGGTCGCGTGCGCTGTAGCGCGGGCGTCTGATTACGGGCGATAGGCACGGTGACGCTGAACACGCTGCCTTTGCCTGGCCAGGAGCGTACTTCGAGGCTGTGATCGAGCACCCGGCATAGCCCGTCGGCGATGGCGAGGCCCAGGCCCAGGCCTTTCTCGGCGCGGGTCTGGTGGCTGTCCAGGCGTTTGAATTCCTCGAAGATGGTCTGGCGCTTGTCCTCGGGGATGCCCGGCCCGCGATCCCATACTTCCAGACGCAGCTGCCCACCCTGGCGGCGCACGCCCAGCAGCACGCGGCCCTTGGCGTAGCGGAAGGCGTTGGTGAGGAAGTTCTGCAGCACGCGGCGCAGCAGCTTGATGTCGCTGTCCACGCGCAGTGTGCTGCCCTGCATATGGAAGTCGACGCCATGTTCTGCCGCCAGCACCTTGAATTCGGCGCCCAGGGTGTCGAACAGATTGTTGAGCACGAAGGCGTTGCGATCCGGGGTGATGCGGCCGTTCTCTAGGCGCGAAATGTCCAGCAGGTCGCTGATCAGGTCTTCTGCGGAGCGCAGCGAGCTGTCGAGGTGACGCACCAGTTCCTGGGCTTCCCGCGGCAGCGCTTCTTCCTGGTGGGAGAGGGCGGCGGAGAACAGGCGGGCAGCGTTGAGTGGTTGCATCAGGTCATGGCTGACCGCGGCGAGAAAACGGGTTTTCGAGGCGTTGGCCGCTTCGGCGACACTGGTGGCGGCGGTCAGCGCCTTGTTCAGTTGCGACAGCTCATGGGTGCGCTCGGCAACGCGCTGTTCGAGGCCCTCGTTCGCCGCCTTGAGGGCGCGCTCGGCTTCGCGAAATTCAGTGATGTCGGTGAAGCTCATGACGAAGCCACCGCCGGGCATCGGGTTGCCGATCAGCTCGATGACCCGGCCATTGGGGAATACCCGTTCGTAACTGTGGGCGGTGCCCTGGCGCATCCAGTACAGGCGCTTGGTGACGCTTTCCTCGACATCGGTGCTGCCGAGCATGCCGCGCTCGGCATTGAAACGGATGATCTCGGCAATCGGCCGACCCACGCAAATCAGCCCTTCCGGGTACTCGAAAATTTCCAGGTAGCGATGGTTCCAGGCCACCAGGCGCAGGGACTGGTCGACCACGCTGACGCCCTGGGTGATGTTCTCGATAGCGCCTTGCAGCAAGGCGCGGTTGAACTGCAGCACCTCGCTGGCTTCGCCAACGATACGCACCACGTCCTCGACCTGCATGTCGCGCCCTTCGATGGCCGCTTTCACTACCGCGCGGGTCGAGGAGGCGCCGAGTACACCCGCCAGCAGGCGTTCGGTGTGGGCGATCCATTCGCTGTTGGCCGGTTGTGCGGCGTTGAAGGTCTTGCCGTGGCGAGCAGCGAAGCGGCTAAAGCTGTGCTGCGCGCGCTCTGCGCCGACGAAGCGGCCGGCGAGCAGCAGCAGATCGTTGACCTGCACCGCGAGCATGGTGCGGCCGCCCTGCTTGCTGCCGAAGTCGTGGTTGACGAAGCGCCCGGCCTGCCAGTGCTCGGAAACCCGGGTGCGCGAGAAGAACGATACCCAGGCGAATATCATGGTGTTGCCGGCCAGCGACAGCACCACGCCGCGGGTCAGGGCATCCACCTCGAAGCCAATGGGGGCATAGAGCAGCGTACGCAGGCCAGGAAAGATATCCAGCGGCCAGCCCAGGCCGCGGGCCAGCACTGGCAGCACCAGTGTGTATACCCACAGTGCGGCGCCAGTGATCAGGCCGGCGAATACGCCGCGGCGGTTGGCCTGCTTCCACACCAGGGCGCCGAACATCGCCGGTGCCAACTGGCCGATGGCGGCGAAGGAGATCTGCCCGATGGTGGCCAGGCTGGCGTTGGTGCCGAGCAGGCGGTAGCAGACGTAGGCCAGCAGCAGGATCAGCACGATGCTGACCCGGCGCGCGGTGAGCATCCAGTGGCGGAAGGCCTCGAAGGGTCGCTCGGTGCTTTTACGGTGCAGCAGCCAGGGCAGCAGCATGTCGTTGGAAATCATCGTCGACAGCGCCACCGACGCGACGATCACCATGCCCGTGGCTGCCGAGGCGCCACCGATAAAAGCCAGCAGGGCGAGGGCCGGATGAGCCTCGGCGAGCGGCAGGCTGATAACGAACGAATCCGGGCTGACGCCGGCTGGCAGCAGCATCTGCCCGGCGAGGGCGATGGGGATGACGAACAGCGCGGCGAGTAGCAGATACAGCGGGAATACCCAGCGCGCCAGGCGCAGATCCTGCGGTTGGGTGTTCTCCACCACGGTGACATGGAATTGGCGGGGCAGGCAGATGATGGCGATCATCGCCATGCCGGTTTGCACCAACATGGCCGGCCAGTTCACCGCCACGGCCCAGTATTCTTCGAGCTCGGTATTGCGCTGTGCCTGGCTGAGCAGGTCGCCGAAGCCGTTGTACAAGCCGTAGGTGACGAAGGCGCCCACAGCGAAGAAGGCCAGCAGCTTGACCAGCGATTCGAAAGCGATGGCCAGCACCATGCCGCGGTGGTGCTCGGTAACGTCAAGGTTGCGGGTGCCGAACAGGATGGTGAACAGCGCCAGGATCAACGATACAACCAGGGCAGTGTCCTGGGCGCGGGTGCCGTCGGGGTCGCTTTCGGAGCCGATCAGCAGGTTGACGCCGAGCACGATGCCCTTGAGTTGCAGGGCAATGTAGGGCAGCACGCCGACCAGGCAGATGAGTGCGACGACGATGGCCAGCGACTGTGATTTGCCGTAGCGGGCAGCGATGAAGTCAGCAATCGAGGTGATGTTTTCCTGCTTGCTGATCAGCACCATCTTCTCGATCACCCAGGGGGCGAACAGCAAGAGCAGTATCGGCCCGAGGTAGATCGGCAGGAACGACCATAACTGCTCGGCGGCCTGGCCGACAGCGCCAAAGAACGTCCAACTGGTGCAGTACACTGCCAGCGACAGGCTGTAGACCCAGGCGCGTACTTTCGGCGGCAGTGGTTTGCGCCGACGGTCACCGTAGAAGGCGATGGCAAACAGAACGGCCATGTAGAGCAGGGCGACCGCAGCGATGAGCCAACTGGACAGCGACATGCATACTCCGGAAGAACCAAGGGGCGACTGTATCGTTGCATGCACGCCTTTACGTGCTCGCGTCAAGGCGTAGAAGATACCGCAGTAGTGTCTCAGTAAAGTACCGCAGCGTCAGGCGCGACCAAGGTCGCACATACACTGCGGGCGCTGCTTTTTATGGAGAAACCTAATGTTCAAGCCGCAGTTGATCACCTTGCAACGTGGTGCCCTGCGCATCGAGCCGCTGCTCGACGGCGATATTCCTGCGTTGGTGACGCTGGCTGAAGTCAACCGCTCTGAACTGGCCTACATGAGCGGCACCCGGCGCCTGGACTGGTATCGCCAGGCCCTGCACGAGCAGCGTGAGGATCGCGCGTTGCCCTTTGTGATTCGCCTGGGCGATCAGTTGGTCGGCACGACCCGCTTCGCCGATTTCATACCGACCTTGCCCGCTGTGGAAATCGGCTGGACCTGGCTGGACGCCAGCCAGCACGGCACCGGGCTCAACAGCATGATCAAGTACCTGATGCTGCGTCATGCCTTTGAAAGCTGGCGGATGGTTCGTGTGCAACTGAAGACTGCCGGCAGCAATTTGCGCTCCCAGCGCGCTATCGAAAAACTCGGCGCCATTCGCGAAGGGCTGCTGCGTAATCATCGCCGCCTGGCTGACGGGCGTCTCGACGATACCTTGATGTACAGCATCACCGATCATGAGTGGCCGGTGGTCAAGGCCGGTCTGGAGGCGCGCTTCGGCGTTTGATCCGCTATGGACTCCGGTGAACGCACCCGTTTCTGGGAAAGCTCCGCACTGGCTGGGGTCGAGCTGCTGCAGGCGCGTTATATCAAACAGCGCTTCACCCCGCATGTGCACGAAGGTTTCGTGTTCACCGTGATCGAGCACGGCGCGCAGCGTTTCCGCCATCGTGGCGCCGACCATCTGGCCCCCGTCGGTAGCATGGTGCTGATCAATCCGGATGAAGTGCACACCGGTTCGGCGGCCCACGAGCAGGGTTGGTTCTACCGGGCGTTCTATCCGGCCCCTGCGCAGGTGAATGGTGTGCTCGAAGAGTTGGGGCTGGCCCAGCGCGGCCTGCCTTCATTTGCCGCCAGCGTGCTGCAGGATGTGCAACTGCATCAGGCATTTGGGCAGTTGCATCGCCTGCTCGACAGCGACGCGAGTAAGCTGCAGCAGCAGACTGCATGGCGGGAAACGCTGCTGATGCTGTTCCAGCGGCATGCGGGTGTTACCCAAGCGCCGCTGCCTGGCCAGGAGCCCCGTGCGGTGACTTTGGCCAAGGAACTGCTCGCCTCGCGACTGGGCGAGCCACCTTCCCTGGAAGAGCTGGCCGCTGCGGTGAATCTCTCGCCCTTCCATTTTGCCCGGGTGTTCCGGCGCTCGACCGGCCTGCCACCCCATGCCTGGTTGCAACTGCGCCGATTGGAGCAAGCGCGAGCGCTGCTGCGTGATGGTTGCGCACCGCTGAGTGTCGCCTTGCAGCTGGGTTTCTCCGACCAGAGCCACCTTGGGCGGCAGTTCAAGCAGGCGTATGGCGTAGCGCCGGGCGAATACCGCAAGGGTTGTGCAGGCAGCCCCTGACTGATTTCGCTTGACAGGGCTCGCCTGCGCTAGCGTGCAGCAGCACAGCAAGATTGTTCAATCAAGCCGGCGGGAGGGTTCGTTAATCTGCGGCCTTGGCACACCGTTTAGGAAGCAGGTGGATGATGGACAAAGTGTTTTGGCAGGATCCTTATCAAACGCAACTGGTTACCCGTGTGGCCCAGGTGGACGGCGATGAGGTCAGCCTGGCATCGACCATATTCTTTGCGTTTTCCGGTGGGCAAGAAAGCGATACAGGTTCTTTGGCAGGCCTGCCGGTGCTGCAGGCGCGCAAGCATGGACTGGACATCGCCTATCTGTTGCCCAGTGGGCATGGGTTGAAGGTCGGTGATGAAGTGGCTTTGCTCATTGACTGGGGGCGACGCCAGCGCCTGATGCGGCTGCACTTCTCCGCAGAAATGGTGCTGCAACTGGTTTATCAACTGCATCCCGGGATTCAGCGCATCGGTGCCCATATTGCCGAGGACAAAGCGCGTATCGACTTTGCGTTGGACGCCAACATCGCCGCGCTTTTTTCCCGTATCGAGGCACAGGCCGCGCAACTGGTGGCCGAGAATCGGCCGATCATCTGTGAATTTACCGATGTTGCAGCGCAGAGACGCCTATGGCGTGTAGACGGTTTTGCCCAGATGGCCTGTGGCGGAACCCATCCGCGCACGACCGGCGAGGTCGGTTCGATTCGTTTGAAACGCAAGAATATTGGTAAAGGCAAGGAGCGCGTGGAGGTTTATCTCGTCGAGGACCGCCAGATCGTCCAAGACGCCGCGGCATTGACTGCCTGACCTCACGTGCTGTCGTGGCGCTGCGCTGGGTTAAGCTCCAGTAGGCGCGCTTCCGGCGCAAGGCGCGTGTGGCCTCGCCGGATCGACTGCTTCGTCTTCGCGATTCGTCCCCAAGGTTCCTATAGGTTTTGCTGGTATGCCCCGCCAACACGAATTCCTCCAAGGCCTGCGCGACATGCTGCCGATGCTGCTCGGTGCCATGCCGTTTGGCATCATCTACGGCAGCCTGGCCGGCGCCGCCGGGCTGAGCGCCTGGCAAACCGTCGGCATGTCGGTGCTGGTGTTCGCCGGCTCCGCGCAGTTCATCGCCATCAGTCTGCTGGGCGGTGGTGCCACCCTGGCGGTGCTGTGGCTGACCACTCTGGTGGTGAATCTGCGCCATGCCCTGTACAGCGCCACTCTGCAGCCTTTCGTTCGCCATCTGCCCAAGCGCTGGCGGGTGCCGCTGGCTTTCTGGCTGACCGACGAAGCTTTCGCGGTGGTGCAGCAGCGCTATGCGCGAAGCGACGCTTCGCCCTACAAGCACTGGTATTTCCTCGGTGCGGGGCTGGCGATGTATTTCAACTGGGTGAGCTGCACCCTGATCGGCCTGTTGTTCGGCCAGACGGTGCCGAACCTCGCCGCCTGGGGGTTGGATTTCGCGATGATCGCTACCTTCGTTGGCATCGTCGTGCCGATGCTGCGCAATCGTCCGCAGGTGGCAGCGGCGCTGGTGGCTGCGGTAGTCGCGTTGGTGTGCCATGACCTGCCGTACAAACTCGGCCTGATGGCCGCTGCCTTCGCCGGCATTGTGGTCGGCGTGCTGCTGGAGCGTTACCCACTGCTGGAGGAGCCGTGCTGATGGAAAACTGGATCTTGATTGTCGGCATGCTGGCGATCACCTTCGCCACCCGCTACAGCCTGTTCGCCTTTCCCGACCTGCGTTTTCCCCAGGCAGTGCGCCAGGCTCTGTATTACGTGCCGACCGCGGTGCTCACGGCCATCGTGGTGCCCGCCATGTTGCTGCCAGACGGGCGCAACTGGGCACTGAACTGGGACAACGCTTACCTGCTGGCCGGGCTGGCGACCATCGCCATCGCGGTAGCGACCCGGCACCTGCTGGCGACCATTGGTGGCGGCCTACTGATCTTCTTCCTGCTGCGCTGGGCGATGGGGCAGTTGCCGATCTGAGGTCGAGATTGTTCCACTTACCGCAATAAAGTAGTGCCAATAACGCGTATTCCTCAACTCGGCATCCTGTCGCAAGCTGGCCTCACGGATCGGGAACTCTCCCGATCCACCGCCAGCCAGGAGCCGACCCATGAAAATCCATCACTTCCCACTCTCAGGGCATGCCCATCGCGCCGTTCTGTTCGCCTCGCTGCTTGGCCTCAAGCCAGAACTGGTAGAGGTCGATCTCGCTGCGGGTGAACACAAACAGCCTGAGTTTCTGGCGCTCAACCCGTTCGGTCAGGTGCCGGTGCTGGAAGACGACGGCGGCGTCATCGCAGACGCCAACGCCATCCTCGTCTACCTCGCCAAGAAAACCGGCCGCACTGACTGGCTGCCTGAAGACCCTGCTGGTGCGGCGGCGGTGCAGCGCTGGCTGTCCGTTGCGGCCGGCGAATTGGCCTACGGGCCGTGTGCGGCACGCCTGATCACGGTATTCGGCTACGACCTCAACGCTGAAGAAGTGATCGCCCGCGCCCACGTGCTGCTCGCTCGCTTGGAGCGTCACCTGAGCGGCCGCCAATGGCTGGCCGCTGATCATCCGACCATCGCGGATGTGGCGCTGTACAGCTACCTGGCCCGGGCTCCGGAAGGCAATGTCGACCTGTCCTCTTACGTGCAGGTCAGGGCATTTCTGACGCGCATCGAAGCGCTGCCGGGCTTCGTCGCTATCCCCGAAACGGCCGCAGGGCTGACCGCCAACGCCTGAGCATCCACACCGCCGTCGCCGCCACTGGGAGAACAGCCATGACCGATCACGCGAAAACGCCTGCCACCTGGCATCCGGGCGAAACTCTCATCCAGGAAAAACTCGGCGTCGCCGAGCGGATGGCTGCGGTCGGCAAGCGTGTGGTGCGTGACTTCATGCCCGATCAGCACCGCGAGTTCTATGCCCAGCTGCCGTTTATGGTGCTGGGCAGCGTGGATGCACAGGGCGATGCCTGGGCCGGCTTGCTCGAAGGGCAGGTTGGCTTTATCGCCTCGCCGACGCCCGCCACGCTGGATATCGCTGCCCGCCCGCACCCAGATGATCCTATTGCGCAAGGAATGGGCGATGGTGCTGCGCTTGGCCTGCTTGGCATCGAACTGCACACCCGTCGGCGCAACCGTATTAATGGCTTGGTGACTGCCGGTGCGCAGGGCCTGCGGGTCGCGGTCAAAGAGAGCTTCGGCAACTGCCCGCGCTATATCCAGCAGCGCGACTTCACCTTTTCCCGTGATCCGGCAGCGCCGTTCGCCAGTGAGGTCAAAGAGCTGCCGGTGCTGGATGCAGCAGCGCGGACGTTGATCGAAGGGGCGGATACCTTCTTCGTTGCGACCTATACCGATGTCGATGGGCAGCGTCAGGTCGATGTCTCGCACCGTGGTGGCAATAGCGGCTTCGTGCGGATCGAGGCTGACGGAACGCTGACTATTCCGGACTTCAACGGCAACCTGTTCTTTTCCACCCTCGGTAACATCCTGCTCAATGGCAAGGCCGGCCTGCTGTTCGTGGATTTCGCCACGGGCGATGTGCTGCAGATGAGCGGTGATGCCGAGGTCATATTCGAATCACCAGAAATCGCTGCCTTCCAGGGCGCCGAGCGGCTGTGGACATTCCAGGCGCGGCGTATCGTGCGCCGCCGAGGTGCGGTGGCCTTGCGCTGGGCACTACGCGAAGACGGCTGGTCGGACAGTTCGCTGCTCACCGGCAACTGGCAGCAGGCTGCTGACCAGCTGCGCGCCGCCCAGTACGCTACGCAATGGCGGCCGATGAAAATCGCGCGCATCGTTCAGGAAAGTCAGTCGATCCGCTCGCTGCATCTCGAGCCGGTCGATGGCGCCGGGCTGCTGCCGCATCTGTCCGGCCAGCACCTGCCGGTTCGGTTGCAAGTGGCTGCGGATGAGAAACCGCTGATCCGTACCTATACCCTGTCGGTGGCACCGTCCGATGGTCTCTATCGGATCAGCGTCAAGCGTGAAGGGCGGGTGTCGCAATTCATCCATGATCAGTTGCGTGAGGGCGATCTGATCGAAGCCCGAGCGCCGGCGGGTGACTTCACCCTTGATGCACAGGAAGAGCGCCCGCTGGTGCTGCTAGCCGGTGGTATCGGCATCACCCCGATGCTGGCGATGCTGCGCCATGTGGTCTACGAAGGCTGGCGGCAGCAGCGGATCAGGCCGGTCACGCTGTTCTATGCCGCTCGCTCGAAAGCCGAGCGCGCCTTTGACCGTGAGCTGGCCGATTTGGTCGCCGCAGCCCAGGGGGCAGTCCGGCTGGTGCGAGTACTTAGCGATACCAGCGGCGCTCAACCGGGCGTGGACTACGACACGGCAGGGCGTATCGATATGGCGCTGTTGACTCGTTTTCTCGCTTTTGACGATTACGCCTTTTACCTGTGCGGGCCGCCGACTTTCACCCAAGGACTGTATGACGGGTTGCGCGGTTACAACATCGCCGACGCGCGTATTTATGCCGAGGGATTCGGGCCCGCGTCGATGGTGCGCAGCAGTGATCAACTAATGGCAGCAGCCGTGACACTGCCTCCCGCCACTGAGCCGGTACCTGTTCTGTTCACTGAATCGCTGAAGGAAGCGCGCTGGGCGCCGGGCTCCGGCACCTTGCTGGAGCTGGCCGAAGCACGTGGCCTGGAGCCGGAGTTCAGTTGCCGCGAAGGTTCTTGTGGCACCTGCAAGACCCGGCTGGTGAAAGGCGCGGTGAGCTACCTGAAACAACCTGCCGCCAAGCTAGGCGACAACGAAGTGCTGATCTGCTGTGCAGTACCGGCGCAGCCGCAAGGCGCCGATGCTGAGCGCCTCGAACTGGCGCTCTGACATTCACCACCCACTATCTGTGTTTTTAACGTAAATGAGGAGTTCTGCCATGTCCCGTCCACCGCTTCCCCCGTTCGACGAGCAATCCGCCATCGCAAAAGTACGCCTGGCCGAAGATGGCTGGAACGGTCGCGACCCGGCCAAGGTGGCGCTGGCTTATACCCTCGACACTCGCTGGCGCAACCGCGTCGAGTTCGTCACCAACCGTGCCGAGGCCGAAGCCTTTCTGACCCGCAAATGGAACCGCGAGCTCGACTATCGGCTGATCAAGGAGCTTTGGGCTTATACCGGTAACCGCATCGCCGTGCGCTACGCCTACGAGTATCACGACGACAGCGGACAGTGGTTCCGCGCCTACGGCAACGAGAACTGGGAGTTCGCCGAGGACGGTCTGATGCGCGCGCGCCACGCCAGCATCAACGAACAGCCTATCGCCGAAGCCGACCGCAAGTTTCATTGGCCATTGGGCCGCCGCCCGGACAATCACCCGAGCCTCAGCGATTTTGGGTTCTGAGCGCCGGTTCACGAGTTTTCTAAGCGTGTGAAGGTCGATGCCGGTAGCAGGCAGGGATTACTTCAAGGCACAAGCGCACATCCAGCGATCTCGTAGGAGGGGCTTTAGCCTCGAGCTCTTTACGCCTAGGCAGGCACAATCGAGGCTAAAGCCTCTCCCACAGAAGCTCTGCTCACCGGCCGCCTCCGCCACGTTCCCGCCAGTGGTTTCCGCTGTCGAGGCCAAGCGTGCGCAGAGCACCCTCGACTAGTAGGCTCCCACGCTGGAGCGTGGGAGCCATCATCGTATGATAGCGAACAGACTCTGAGCGCAAGCGCTCTGGGGGCACTCAGATACGGCATACTGCCCCGCTGCGCTCGTTGCGTAGTCAACGCTGAAGCAAGAGGAGCGACAGGCGGATGGATCGTTGGCAGGCGATGCGGGTATTTGTGAAGGTCGCGGAAACTGGCAGCTTCGCCAGTACCGCGCGGCAGATGCACATGAGTGCGCCGGCGGTTACGCGCATCGTCGCGGGCCTCGAGGATCTGATCGGCGCGCGGCTGCTGGTGCGTACCACGCGCTCGGTAAAAACCACCGACGCGGGCAGCCGTTACCTGCAGGACTGTCGGCGCATTCTTGGCGATATCGCCGAGGCGGAGCTGGCCGCCGCCGGCCACTATGCCGAGCCTTCCGGTAGCCTCGCGGTCACCGCGGCGTCGATGTTCGGCCATATGTACGTGCTGCCGTTGGTGCTGGATTACCTGGATGCCTATCCGGGCATGCACGCGCGTACTTTTTTCGTCGATCGCCCGGTGAACATCGTCGACGAAGGCATCGATGTGGCAATCCGGATTGGTCATCTGGCGGATTCCGGCTTCACCGCCATTCAGGTCGGCTCGGTGCGACGGGTGATCTGCGCGGCGCCGTCCTATCTGCAGAAATACGGCGTGCCATCTACCCCTGCCGATTTGAAAAACCACCGCATCGTCGTATCGCAAAGCGCCTGGGCTTCGCCCGAGTGGCGCTTTGCAGAAGGGCAGCGGGTGCTTGTCGATCCCGTCCTGCAATGCAACACCAACGAGTCGGCGATCGCTACTGCCCGAGCCGGTTGGGGGCTGACCCGCGTTCTGCATTATCAGGTCGGCCCGGCCCTGCAGGAGGACGCGCTGCAGATCGTGCTCGACCCCTTTGAGGAGCCGCCGTTGCCGATCCACGTGCTTTACCCGGAGGGGCGCCAGGCGCCTGCCAAGGTGCGCGCTTTCGTCGACCTGGCCGTGGCGCGACTGCGCGGCAATCCGCTGTTCAATTGATGGCATCGCACCGCTGAGCAATGGCGTGTCGCACCAACATTAATGCTCTCGGATGTAGCTTTGCCCGAGCAGTTGCAGTCCAATGTTCAGCGACTCACCAATAGGGAAGGTATCGATGAGCCAGCAATCTCAATTTGCCCTGCTGAAAAGCCGGCGCTTCCTGCCGTTCTTCATCACCCAGCTGCTCGGCGCCTTCAACGACAATATCTTCAAGCAGTCGTTGATTCTGGCAATTCTCTTCAAGCTCAGCCTCGACGCCGATCGCGACTTGATGGTCAACGTGGCAGCGATGCTGTTCATTCTGCCGTTCTTCCTGTTTTCCGCACTCGGTGGGCAGTTCGGCGAGAAATTCGCCAAGGATTGGCTGATTCGCCGGCTCAAGTTCTTCGAGATTTTCATCATGCTCGCCGGGGCTGCTGGCGTATTGCTGGGCAACCTGAGCGTGATGCTTGGCGTGTTGTTCGTCATGGGGATTCAGTCGGCGCTGTTTGGGCCGGTGAAGTATTCGATTCTGCCCCAGGCCCTCAAGCCGCAAGAGCTGGTGGGTGGCAATGCGCTGATCGAGATGGGTACCTTCCTGGCGATTCTGGCGGGAACCATCGGTGCTGGCATCATGCTCACCAGCGTGCATTACGGGGTGATCGTCGCCGCCTCGGTGGTGCTGGTGGCAGTGATTGGCTACCTGTCGGCGCGTGGGATTCCACGGGCCGACGCAGCGCTGCCGAATCTTGAGCTGGATTGGAACATCCTGCGCCAGACCTGGCTGACCCTGCGCATGGGCCTCACCCAGCCCAAGGCGGTATCCCGCTCGCTGGTCGGCAACTCCTGGTTCTGGTTTCTCGGTGCGGTGTACCTGACGCAGATCCCGGCCTATTCGAAGGAATGGCTGCACGGTGACGAAAGCGTGGTCACGCTGATTCTCACCGTGTTTTCGGTAGGCATTGCCCTGGGTTCGATGCTTTGCGAGCGGATGAGCGGGCACAAGGTGGAGATCGGCCTGGTACCGTTCGGCTCCATTGGCCTGTCGGTGTTCGGTGTTCTGCTGTGGTGGGCTTCGGGTGGTGTGCCTGAGGCCGCGCAGCCGCACAATTGGCTGGCGCTGCTCGGCTATGGGCATGCCTGGTGGGTGTTGGGCTCGATTCTCGGCATCGGCGTGTTCGGCGGTTTCTACATCGTGCCGCTGTACGCGTTGATCCAGTCGCGCACCGCCGAGAACGAGCGGGCGCGGGTGATTGCCGCCAACAACATTCTCAACGCGCTGTTCATGGTGGTATCGGCTGTGGTGTCGATCCTCTTTCTCAGCGTCGCCGGTCTGTCGATTCCGCAGTTGTTCCTGGTCATTTCGCTGATGAACGTGGCGGTCAACAGCTACATTTTCAAGATCGTCCCCGAATTCACCATGCGCTTCCTCATCTGGCTGCTCGGTCACTCGATGTACCGGGTGTCGCACAAGGGCTTGGACGCCATCCCGGATGAAGGTGCAGCCGTGCTGGTGTGCAATCACGTGTCGTTCGTCGATGCGCTGCTGATCGGCGGCGCCGTACGCCGGCCGATACGCTTCGTCATGTACTACAAGATCTACAACCTGCCTGTGCTCAACTTCATCTTCCGCACCGCGGGTACCGTGCCAATCGCCGGGCGCAGCGAGGATCTGCTGGTGTTCGATGCGGCGTTCAAACGCATTGGCGAGTACCTTCGTAACGGCGAGGTGGTGTGCATCTTCCCTGAAGGCAAACTGACCGCCGACGGCGAGATCGACGAGTTCAAGGCGGGCGTCGAGCGCATCTTGCAGGACAATCCGGTGCCGGTGATTCCCATGGCCCTTGGCGGCCTGTGGGGCAGCTTCTTCAGCCGTGATCCTCAGAAGCGCCTGTTCCGCCGTGTCTGGTCGCGCGTCGACCTGGTTGCTGGTAAGCCCATCGAGGCGACAGAGGCCACACGCCAGGTGCTGCAGGCAGAGGTGGCGGCGTTGCGTGGGGATCGGCGCTGATTTTGAGCGCTTCCCAGGGCGTAGTTCCAGATACCGAGTGATTGCTATCCCACAGCGCTGAACGAAAGAGCCCGCCAATCGGCGGGCTCTTTCGTTTCAACCGTTGCTCATCTTTAGCCCGATCAGGCCGCAGATGATCAGTGCCACGCTGGCCAGGCGTACCAACGCCATGGACTCACCGAACAGGATGATGCCCGCTATCACCGTGCCTACCGCACCGACGCCGGTCCAGATGGCGTAGGCGGTGCCCAGAGGCAGCTCTTTCATGGCCAGGCCGAGCAGCGTCAGGCTGACCACCATGGCGGCGACCGTCAGCAGAGTAGGGATGGGGCGGGTGAAACCATCGGTGTATTTCAGGCCGATGGCCCAGCCGACTTCGAACAGGCCAGCAAAGAACAGAATGATCCAGGACATAGGGCGACTCCACAGTAGATGGGGTCGTCCCCGGCAATCAGGCACTGAAATCCAGGGTCGTCCGCGGAGTGCCCCGATAGCGTGCACGAATTTTGCTCCCGGGGGAAATCCGCCGCAGTATCAGTTGGTGTTCTTGTCGTCCTTCATGCGTCGGTAAATCGTCGCTATCAGCGGGCCTGAGAGGTTATGCCAGACGCTGAACAGTGCGCTAGGTACTGCCGCAAGTGGAGAGAAATGGGCGTTCGCCAGTGCTGCGCCCAGCCCTGAATTCTGCATGCCGACCTCGATGGACAAGGTTTTGCGTTGTGCCAATGGCATGCCAAAAAAACGTCCGGCAGCATAGCCCAGGCCTAATCCGAGGCTGTTGTGCAGCATGACGATGGCCATGATCAGCAGGCCGGACTCGGCGATCTTCGCCTGACTGGCCGCGACCACCGCAGCCACGATCGCGACGATGGAAACCACCGAGATCAGCGGCAGTACATCGATCGCCAATTTCACGCGCTCACCCAGTAGCCGTCGCACGACCAAGCCGAGGATGATCGGCAGCAGCACCATCTGCAGTATCGAGCTGAACATGGCCCAGAAGGAAACCGGCAGCCATTCGGAAGCCAGCAGCCAGATCAGTGCGGGCGTCACGATAGGCGCCATCAACGTGGTCACCGCCGTGATGCCAACCGACAGCGCCACGTCACCTTTGGCAAACCAGGTGATGACGTTGGAGGCTGTACCGCCAGGGCAGCAGCCCACCAAGATCACGCCCACGGCGATCTCTGCCGGCAACGCGAACAGCTGGCAGAGCAGCCAGGCCAGGCCCGGCATGATGATGAATTGTGCGAGTACACCGACCAGCACGCGCAGCGGATGCCGGACAACTTCGCGGAAGTCTTCTGCTTTAAGGGTCAGACCCATGCCGAACATGATCAGCCCGAGCAGTGGCACGATCCACGCGGTCAGCGGCAGGAACGCGCTGGGCAGGAGGAAGGCCAGAATTGCAAACAACAGCACCCAAATGGCGAAGGTATTGCCGACGAAGCGGCTCAGAGCGATCAAGGCAGGCATGCGTGGGTTTCCGAAACAACGGGAGAGAAGGGCGCCGGGCCTGAGATGGCGGCCCGGTGCCAGGTACTACTGGAGGGTCAGATACCTTGCGGGGTGTCTTCGCCGCCCAGGGCTTCGAACAGTGCCGGCAGGAACTCGATCAGGGTCAGCATCATCAGCGTGAAGCTGGCGTCCTGCTGGCTCAGGTCATCATCGCCGCCATCCTGCTCGGCCTGTTCCTGCAGCAGGTCTTCGAACTTCAGGCGCTTGACCACCAGCTTGTCGTCGAGCACGAAGGACAACTTGTCCTGCCAGGCCAGCGACAACTGCGTGACCTGCTTGCCCGAGCTCATGTGCAACTGCACTTCTTCGCCGGTCAGATCCTGGCGCTTGCAGCGCACGATGCCACCGTCTTCGTGGGTGTCGCGCAGTTCGCACTCGTCCAGCACGTGGAAGTCGGCAGCGGCTTGTTGAGCCTTGACCCAATCGGTCATGGTCGCTGTCGGGGCGATCTTCACGGTCAGCGGACGAACCGGCAGCGAGCCGATGGCTTCACGCAGTGTGGAGAGCAGGTCTTCGGCGCGCTTCGGGCTGGAAGCGTTGACGATGATCAGGCCCTGAGCAGGCGCAATGGCGGCGAAGGTGGCTGACTTACGGATGAAGGCGCGCGGCAGGAAGGCCTGGACGATTTCGTCCTTGATCTGCTCGCGTTCCTTTTTGTAGACCTTTCGCATCTGCTCGTTTTCGATCTCGTCGACCTTTTCCTTCACGGCGTCCTTGACCACGCTACCCGGCAGGATGCGTTCTTCCTTGCGTGCGGAAATCAGCAGGAAACCCTGGCTCTCGTGCACCAGTGGCGCATCGGCGCCCTTGCCGAACGGGGCGACGAAGCCATAGGTCGCCAGTTCCTGGCTGGCGCAGGGGCGGGCAGGCTTGGCGGACAGGGCTTTTTCGAGTGCTTCGGTTTCGAAGGAAACGTCTTGGGTGAGGCGATAGACCAGCAGGTTGCGAAACCACATGAGCGGGGTGTCTCCAGTTTGCGGGCGCGCGCTTGGCGCGCAAAAAATCATGAGTCCGGGCGCAAGGCTTCTGCATCGGTGCAGAGCGTGGGCAGTCTGGCGGCAGATGTTCAACACGCCGCGCGACGATCAGACCAGCGCGAGGGCGCATTATTCCTTCCAGCGGTGGATTAGGCCAACCCTGTATTGAGGCAGTCTGACGTTTGGGCACTGAAACCGTGATGATTCCTAAGCCTTTGGAACGCCAATAAATTTTTTTTACAAAGGGGGTTGCCAAGGTGCAGGTCGCTCTCTAGAATGCGCCCCACTTCGAGAGTGAAGGGTGATTAGCTCAGCCGGGAGAGCATCTGCCTTACAAGCAGAGGGTCGGCGGTTCGATCCCGTCATCACCCACCAATCGAGGTATGCGCAGCGGTAGTTCAGTCGGTTAGAATACCGGCCTGTCACGCCGGGGGTCGCGGGTTCGAGTCCCGTCCGCTGCGCCATATATAGCTTCCAGGGCCCACTGAACACCCTGAAGCAACGCGAAAAGCGCCCTAGGGCGCTTTTTTCGTTTCTGCGTTTCTGTATCTAAGAATCCCTTTCCTTGCGGCTCCAGACCTTTGTCCAGGCCGCAGGAGTCAGGTGCGTCTAGATCGCGCCAGGACGGAAGGGCGGTTCGTCATCCAGGTCTTCGAAGCCATCGATGATGTCCGGCACCTCGTAGCGCTCGACCTCGATTTCGACTTCTTTCTTGCGGCCCGTACCGAGAATGCCAACCACCGCGCCAAGCGCCAGGCCCGCAGCGGCGAACGCCCAGGGGCGGCGATGCAGCGCCACGTTCAGTTTGTCGGCACCTTGCTTGACCTGATTCTTCACCGACTCGGCGCTTTCCGCGAGGTCATGCAGTTTCTGCCTGGCTGCGTGGGTGCCTTGATCCAGTGACTGCCTGGCTTCGCGCAATGCGTCTGCCAGGGACTCGTGATCGGTCGGTTCGGCAAAATGCTCAGCTGGTTGCGGGCGACCGCGGGTCTGCTCCACAGCCAGCCAGGCCAGGCCGATGGCGGTCATGGCCACGGGAAGCGGGTTGGCCTTCAAGGTCTGGCCCAGGCGCTCGGCTATCTCCAGGCCACCGCTTTCACGGCCGTAAGCAAGCGCCTGATCAATCAGGCGCTGGGGCGTCAGACGTGCTTCCACGTTGTCGATCAGTGCGTCGATGCGGCTGCGCTGTTGATCGATTTCCTGCTCGAGCACTTCCGGAGACTTGAGCGATTCGGCGGCGATGGTGCTGTGGGTACTCATGACATTTGCCTCTGCACGGCTTCCTTGTCTTTCTGCAAGGAGTCCAGGGTGCGTTCGGGGGTAAGTTGAGAGGGCGTGAACTTCTGCTGACCGACCTTGAGCATGATCAGGCCGATGATTATGACTACCACCCCAACGATCAGTGCGGCCAGCCAGGGCGCCATCACGGTGCTCAAGCCGTACACGGCGGAAAGCAGCAGCATCAGCACGCCACATAGCAGCACGATGGCGCCGCCAGCTACGGCAGCGATCCCGGTCTTGGTGGCCTGCAGGGATGCGTTGAGCTCGACCTTGGCCAGCGCCAGTTCCTTGGTGAAGAGCGTCTGCACTTCACGGGTAAGCTGGCGCAGCAGGCCGAGCAGGGAAGGCTCCACCGGAGGTTGCCGCGGATCTTCGGTCATTACAGAACTCCTTTTCGTACGTGACGTTGCAGCGAACGCTCGCGCTTGAGCAGCACGCGGCTGGCCAGGAAACCTACGGCCAGACCGCCTGCTGCCAGCCAGAACGGATGGGTACGCGCGAAGCGGTCGACAGTGTGCACGGCATGCCCGCTGGCGTTGTTCAGCGCGTCGCGCATGGCGGCGAGCTGGCGGGCCGCTTCACGTAGACGGTCCGGCGATGGCGCTGCGTCGAGGTTTTCCAGGTCGGCGATGGTCGAGCGGGCTACCTGGGCCAGCGCTTCGAGTTCGTCGGTGTGCGACTGATCGGCCTGGATGCGCGCGCGCAGTTGCTCCTGAGCATCCTGCTGCCAGTGCCCGGAGATGATCTTGCCTGGGCGCTTGTGAGGCCGTTCTTTGCTGTCGTTATCCATGTGGCTACACCTGTTCATGCTTGAAAGGGCTGTACGTCGTCGTTATCGACTGTGCTCGCGAGTGGCGAATTCGTCCGCAAGGGGCGTGTGGATATCCATGGGCGCTGGCGTCACAGGGGTAGGGGATACTGGCGTTACCGGAGCGGCGCGAGTGCGGTCTGCCAGTTCTTCGGCCATCAGTACCAACTCTTGCAGGCGCTGTACCCGAGCACGCAGGTAGCGGATTTCTTCCAGGGGATCGTCCGCCGCGCTTTTCACGCTGCAGTGCCCGCTGAGACCGCGCAGCAATAGCAGGCCGCCGGCACTCAGCTGGCGATTACCCTGCTGGCCCTGTTTGCTGGCGCCCAGTGCGGCCAGTAGCAGGCCGCCGCCGATGGACAGCAAGCGCTCCCAGCCTCTTACGTTCTGGCGTGCCGGGCCCTGTCGGTCGGGTTGCGATTGCGGTTCGAAGGCGACCATGGGTTCACTCCTTTCTGGTTATTGATGAAAGCTGGATCAGCGGGCGCAAACCGGATCGGGCTGCGGCTTGTCCGGCAATACATCGTTGTCCGGTTCCTGGGGATGGCCGAGGGGAGGCTGCTCGCCTGGCGTGCCCAGTGTTCCCGGTGCCTGGTTAGGATCCTCTGGTATTCGTTGGGTCATCATGCGCTCCTCCGGTCTCGATGCTCTTGGTGGTTTGAGGGTCGCACGCGCTGCATGTTCGATCTTTTTGCCAAGAGATATCCCCATAGCGCCAGCGCCGCGATCCAGGCCCGGCACAGGCGCAGCGCCCTCTGGCTGGCTCTTTTGCGCATCCGCTGTGGTGAACGTTTCGCTGACTACACGGGCAGGCAATTACCGCATGCCGGGGCAGCGTCACTGTAGCCATTGGGCGGCAGGCAGAGGCTCGCCTTTATTTTGCTGGATATGAGTGTTGCCATTGGAGCTGGCAGCACGGGCCTTTTACCTGAACTCTGCCGCTTGCCGGTCAGTCAGGTGTTACAGGTTCAGGAGTGGAAACCCATGCTCATTTCTCTGCACAAACAGGTCGCACTGGTCACCGGTGGCAGTTCAGGCATTGGCGCCGCATCGGCGAAGGCGCTGGCGCAGGCCGGTGCTGCCGTGGTGGTGAATTATCGATCCGGGCGCGAGGCGGCGGAGCGACTGGTCGAGGAAATACGCAGCGCAGGCGGCCAAGCGATTGCCGTGGGTGCGGACGTGTCCAGCGAGAAGGAGGTCGAGGCGCTGTTCGCCAAAACCCTGTCGGCCTTCGGGCGGCTGGACATCCTGCTGGCCAACTCGGGCATGCAGCGTGATGCGCCGACGGTGGACATGAGCCTGGAGGACTGGAATCAGGTGCTGCAGGTCAACCTTACCGGTCAGTTTCTCTGTGTGCGTGCAGCCCTGCGCCAATTCCGCCAGCAGGAAATTCGCGAAGACGTGTCGCGGGCAGCCGGCAAGATCATTCAGATGAGCTCGGTGCATCAGCTGATTCCCTGGGCGGGGCGCGCCAACTACGCGGCGTCCAAGGGCGGCCTCGACCTGCTGATGCGCAGCGTGGCCCAGGAAGTGGGCGAGCAGCGCATTCGCGTCAATGCCATCGCCCCCGGCGCGATCCGTACCGCGATCAACCGCGAGGCCACCGAAGGCGAAGCCGCCAAGTCACTGCTCGAACTGATTCCCTACGGCCGCATCGGTGAAGCCGAAGACATCGCCAATGCGGTGGTCTGGCTGGCTTCCGATGCCGCCGATTACGTTCACGGCACGACCCTGTTCATCGACGGCGGTATGAGCCTTTACCCGGAGTTTCGTGACAATGGTTGAAATTCAGGGGCGTCAGATGCCCATCGAAGCCCACGGCATCATTGGTGACATGCGCAGTGCAGCACTGGTCGCTGACAGTGGTTGCGTGGATTTTTTCTGCTGGCCGGATTTCGACAGCCCGTCGATCTTCACGGCGCTGCTCGACAGCCCTGAGGCCGGAGTCTTCCAGCTGGCGCCGGATCTGCCCGGTGCGCGTCGCCAGCAGATCTACCTGCCGGACACCAACGTGTTGCAGACGCGCTGGCTGGACGATTCCGCTGTAGTGGAATGCACCGATGTCATGCCGATCAACGCCGATGTGGACGATTATCCGCGGCTGATTCGCCGTATTCAGGTGGTCTCAGGTAGCGCACGTATCCGTATGCGCTGCCGTGTTCGTCATGATTACAGCCGTGCTGACACGGTCGCGGAGATGGAGGGCGACGATGTGCTCTTCCATGCGCCCGATCAGCCGAGCCTGCGCCTCTCCGCGAGCCAGTCACTGAAGATCGATCAACATTGTGGTATTGCCGAGTTCGATTTGCAGGAAGGCGAACATGCCGAGTTCGTGCTGGGCGCGCCAGGCGACCCGCTGGTCGCTGCCGGTGCCTGCGAGCACTGCCTGGAGGCCACCGTTGCCTACTGGCGGCGCTGGATCAAGCAGTCCAACTACAGCGGACGTTGGCGCGAGATGGTGCACCGCTCGGCCCTGGCACTGAAGCTGCTGACCTCACGCAAGCACGGCGGCATTCTCGCTGCGGCCACCTACGGACTGCCCGAGGCGGCGGGCGGCGAGCGTAACTGGGATTACCGCTACACCTGGATTCGCGATGCGTCGTTCACCGTCTACGCATTCATGCGCCTGGGCTTTACCGAAGAGGCCAATGCCTTCATGCGCTGGGTGCGCGAGCGCGTCGACGACTGCTCGGAAACCCCGGCCCATCTGCGCATCCTCTACAGCCTTCGTGGCCAGCATGAATTGCCAGAGACTTCCCTCGATCATCTTGCCGGGCATGGCGGGGCGCAGCCGGTACGGATCGGCAACGAGGCCCACGATCAGGTTCAGCTGGATATCTTTGGCGAGTTGCTGGACGCGGTGTACCTCGCCAACAAGTACGGTGAGGCGATCTCCCACGACGGCTGGCACCATGTGGTGGGCATCGTCGATCAGGTCTGCGACAGCTGGCAGCAGAAAGATGTCGGTATCTGGGAGATACGCGGCGAGGAGCAGCACTTTCTGCATTCGCGGCTGATGTGCTGGGTGGCGTTGGATCGGGCCATCCGCCTGGCAGAGAAACGCTCGCTGCCGGCGCCTTTCTTGCGCTGGAACGATCAGCGTCAGGCCATTCATGATGACATCTGGAACAACTTCTGGGATGAGGACTGCGGCCACTTCATTCAGCGCATCGGCTGTCAGGATGTCGACGGCTCTATGCTGTTGATGCCGCTCATGCGTTTCGTCGGCGCCAGCGACCCACGCTGGCTGGCCACGTTGGAAGCAATCGAGCATCAACTGGTGCGCGACGGCATGGTCTATCGCTACCGCACCGACGACGGCCTGAAAGGCGAGGAGGGCTCCTTCGTCGCCTGCTCGTTCTGGTACGTGGAGTGTCTGGCACGCGCCGGGCGCGTCGAGCAGGCGCATCTGGAGTTCGAGCAGTTATTGCGTTACGCCAATCCGGTGGGGCTGTATGCAGAGGAGCTCGACAAGCGCGCCCATCATCTGGGCAATACGCCGCAGGCGCTGAGTCATCTGGCGCTGATCAGTGCTGCCAGCTTTCTCGATCACAAGCTCAGCGGCGAACGTACTACCTGGCAGCCCTGAGCGACATGCGCCGGGTCATGCCCGCTCTTCGCCCGGCGGCGCGGATTTGCGCACGGGCAGCACGTCGATGATCTCGATGCCGAGTTGCTGGATCAGCTCTCTCACCGAGCCGCTGGCGTGGTCAGCACCTTGTGAAAGATGGCCGGCAGGCAGCTCGGCGTTGAGTACGGTGAATTCCACCGCTTTCATGTTGGGAATGAGGCGGGTGGTGAGGGTCTGGAATCGCCTTTCGCCGTTACGCGAATAAATGATCAAACAATCCATGTTCACAATGCCCTGAAGTCCGTTGATATACAGTGCAGGCTATCTGGCTGCGCCAGAGGGCAAGGCGGGCACCGGTCAGGCTGGGTGCCAGTTTCTCTGCGCTGGGCAGGGAGTATTTTTCCGCGCAGAGATGCAGAACCGCACGGTAGGGTCTTGTGCCCGAAGCCGGAGCATAGGCGATAAAATCGCCAGGCGAAAGCTTCTCTGGTAATTGTGGCAATGGCGTGAATTCAACTTGGCAAACGACGAATGGCGCGGCCCATGATCAGGCCCTACCTGGGTTTTCTGCCAACCGGCGCAGGTGCGCGGATATTGTTCGAGTGGTCAGCTTTTGCTCTTCAGTCCAGCCCAGGCGACTGCGCCGAGAATCAGTAGGCCGCCCAGCAACATGCCGGTAGTCGGTACCGAGTCGAACAACAGCCAAGCGCCAGCGATGGCGTAGATCGGCTCCATGGCGATCACCACGGCAGCAGTGTGGGTGCGCACATGGCGAAGAGAGGCGATGAACAGGCTGTAGGCCAGCGCCGTGCAAAGTACGCCTAGCGCCGCGAGCTGCCACCAATCCTGGGCGCTGATCTCGGGAAGCTCCTGCCGGCACCAGGGCAGCAGCATCAGGCTGATAGCCAGGCATTGCCACCAGCACGATGGCAGCCCATCGACCTTGCTGGCGAAGTGTTTGTTGGCAACCGCAATTGCAGCATAACTGGCGCCGGACAGAATGCCCCAGAGCAGGCCTGACGTAGCACCTTCGCGCAGGTCGAAGGAGGGCGTGACCAGGACCAGGCCAGCCGACACCAGCAATAGAATTAAGCTGTCGGTACGTCCCAGGCGCTGGCCGAATACCAGTCGCTCGATCAGTGCAGTAAAGGCCGGGAACGACGCGAAGCCCAGAGTAGCCACCGCCACGCCGCCGGCTTGTACCGCCATGAAAAACAGAATCCAATGCCCGCCCAGTGCCGCGCCGGTGGCCAGCAGCTTACCCGCGGTGCCAGCGCTAACACCGCGCCAGGGACGTAGCCCCAGGCACACACAGATCACGCTCAAGGCCAGCAAGGCAAACGCCGCTCGGCCCAGCACGATCATGCTTGCGCTGACGTTCAGGGACTCACCGAACAAGGCGGATACACCCACCAGTAGGGCTGCTGAGTGCAATTGAAAATGGGCGCTGCGACGGCTCATGGGTGATCTACCTGACGAGATAGGCGCAGGGTGCCAAGTGCGGATAATCCCGTAAAACGGATTATAGTGTGGGTTGTTATTCGATAATCGAATGGTTGGCTATGGCCAGACAGGATTTGCAGATCGATTGGTTACAGGCATTCGTCGCCGTCGTCAGCAGTGGTTCGCTGACTGCTGCGGCGGTGGGGCTGTCGCGCTCGCAATCGGCGGTGAGCATGCAGATAAAGAAGCTCGAAGCGGCGGTGGGACGCCCGTTGCTGCTGCGCGGGCCGCGCCACCTGAGTTTAACGCCAGCAGGCGAGGAGTTGTTGGGGTACGCCCGCAAGCTGCTGCGGGTGCACAGCGAAGCGCTGCTGGCACTGCGCGGTGTACGGTTGGAAGGCAAGGTTTCCCTCGGCATTCCCGACGACTATGCCCTGGGTTATCTGACCCCTCTGCTCAACGACTTCGCCAGTGGACAGCCTGCGGTAGAGGTGACCCTGGTGTGCGAACCCTCTACGCAGTTGATACCTAAAGTGGAGAGCGGCGAGCTGGATGTGGCCATCGTCACCCGCGACAGGCCGCAGCGTGGTGAGCTGCTGTTTCGCGAGGAGCTGGTGTGGGTCGGCAATGCTCGTCAGGAAACCTGGCGGCAAACGCCTTTACCTATCGCGGTGTACGAGCTGGGTAGCCAGGCACGCCGTCGTGTTCTCAAGAGCCTTGAGACCCTGGGTCGCGATTACCGAGTGGTCTACAACAGCCCTAGCGTAGCCGGGCAACTGGCCGTGGCGCAAAGCGGTGCAGCGCTTGGCGTGCTAGCCCGCTGTTGCGTTCCCGCTACTTTGCAGGTGCTTGGTGCGAGCCAGGGGCTGCCGGCTCTGCCGATGCTTGAGGTGGTCGTGATCCGCAGTCGAGCCCCGGTTTCACCTGCATTGGTCGATGCCCTGCATGAGCAGGTGCTGCAGACCCTGCGTCGGGATTTTGAATCAAGTCGGCTATAGTTCGAGGCTTCTGACGAGGACACCATAGGGGATCGTATGAACTGTGCAGCTCTGGGTATCGACTTTCCGATCATTCAAGCGCCAATGGCGGGTACTGCTACACCGGCACTGGCGGCTGCGGTCAGCAATGCCGGTGGCCTGGGTTCCATCTCCATCGCTGCAGTGAAGGCCGAGGCCGGGCGGCAGATGATCATCGAGACCCGTGCCGGCACCCGCAGGCCGTTCAACATCAACGTCTTCTGTCATCGCCCCAGCGTTGCTGACCGGGCCGCGGAGCAGGCCTGGCTGGATCACCTGCAGCCTTACTTCGCCGAGTTCGATGTGCCGGGTCCACAGGCCATCGGCGACATATACAGCAGCTTTCAGAACGATGACGGTCAGCTCGAGGTGTTACTCGAGGAGCGTCCACCAATCGTCAGTTTTCACCTGGGGCTGCCCTCCCAGGATCGTATCGATGCGTTGAAAAAGGCCGGTATCACCCTGCTGGCGTCGGCGACCACGCTGGAGGAGGGATACCAGCTGGAAGAGGCTGGTATCGATGTGATCGTCGCCCAAGGTATCGAGGCTGGCGGTCACCGTGGCGTATTCGACCCGCAGCGTGGCGATCAGGGGATTGGCACCCTGGCGCTGGTGCGTGTGTTGGTGCGCCATCTGTCACGGCCGGTAATCGCCGCTGGCGGCATCATGGATGGCGCCGGTATCGCCGCCGCCATGACTCTGGGAGCCTGCGCTGCTCAGTTGGGTACGGCATTCATTCTCTGCCCGGAGTCGGCGGCCAACGAAGCCTATCGACGCATGCTGGGCAGTGAGCGGGCGCAGGTCACTCAGGTGACCACGGTGATTTCCGGGCGTCCGGCGCGCGGCATTCTCAACCGCTTCATGGTCGAGGTGGGTGCGTCCGGGCATCCGCCGGTGCCAGGTTTTGGTATCGCCTACGATGCCGGCAAGCAGCTTATCGCCGCCGCGGCGAAGGCCGGCAATGTCGAGTTCGCTGCGCATTGGGCGGGGCAGGGCGCGGCTCTGGCGCGAGCCATGCCGGCAGCCGAGCTGATCGCAGTGCTGCAGCGCGAATATCTGGCTGCGCGTGGCTGAGGCGTTTTATCGCGAGCGAAACGCCCGGCTGGAGATGCTTACGCCATTGCCGTCCGGATCCTTGCTGTTGGCGAAGCCATAGCCCTCGCCCTGGTGTATCGGGCCGAACTCCAGGCCATTGCTCAGGGCGCGGCTGCGGAAGGCCTCGAGGTGTTCCACATCGAACACCAGCTTCACGCGGGCCTGGTTGCCTTTCAGTGATACGGCTGCACGGTGCACCAGCAGGATCAGCCCGCCGCGAGGGTGGTGCAGTTCGATCACGCCCTGATCTTCCGCGCTGCTCACGAA
This sequence comes from Pseudomonas sp. AC355, assembly GCF_979258205.1. Taxonomy (NCBI): domain Bacteria; kingdom Pseudomonadati; phylum Pseudomonadota; class Gammaproteobacteria; order Pseudomonadales; family Pseudomonadaceae; genus Pseudomonas; species Pseudomonas sp. AC355. The sequence goes on from NZ_OZ409843.1 coordinate 205,500, forward strand.
CCCGAAATGGCGCTCATAAAACGCGCAGGTCTTGCCCGGATCATTGGCATACAGCATGACTCGGGTACTGGGGGCGCTCATCGATGCAGTTCCTGTAATAGAGTACGAGCAGGCCGCATCCGCTATGGCGTGCATCTGGCCAGCAAAAAAGTCAGTAGGTTGAATGCGTTGAAGGCCGACAGCTTATACACGTGTCGGCCTGAGCAGGACGTTATCCGAATCAGGCGGTGTGAAGATGGACTTCTTCGATGCTGTCGTGCCGATCCGGAGCTTCGATGCCGGTCAGCTCGCGAATCAGCGCCCATTGCTGATCGAGTTCCTGGCTGACTGCGCCAAGACGGGTGATCATCTTCGAGGCGGCGGAGCGAACGCCGCTGTCATCGCTGCGCAGTAGATCGAATGACAGCGCGGTCATTGCCGCCGTCATGTGCGTGATGCTGCGTGAGGTGAGGGTGAGCAGTTCGGTGAGTTGTTGTTCTTTCGGGGTCATCTCGCGCTTCCTTGACTGGACGAGTCGATGCATTGCGTTGGGTAAAACTGCGACAGGCCATCAGATCCTTGATGGTTCACTGTCGGACGCCGTTCACGAATGGAAGTCGTGCTGCGAGCAAAATGATATCACCGTCACTCCAGGCCCTGGCAATATGCTGCAGAGGCTTGGATGCAAATAATTTTCATGTGTGCGTTTTAAATCGAGATGCCGTTTGTCACGCGCCGTCGGGCAGTATGCAGCGGCTGTTCACGGCGCTTGAATGGTTAAATATCTGCGACCCCGTGCGTCCAGATAGCGGCAACGTTTAAACTGCGCCTCACCGACGCCGCCTGCGGCTTTTTCGCGAGCGTCTGGAGCCTGGGTTGGCGCTGTAAGAAGTTGTCGCATGCCGGCAATGCTGACCCTCGAGCGCCCCCTACAATCTTTCGCATCGCTGGCCCTATCGTGCCGGCGTGTCTTGTCAGGAGAGTTCCGATGTCCGTTCAGCACGACCCGGTGCAACGCGCCGATTTCGACCAGGTGATGGTGCCCAGCTACGCGCCTGCGGCATTCGTGCCGGTGCGCGGTGCCGGTTCGCGCGTCTGGGATCAGAGCGGTCGTGAGCTGATCGACTTTTCCGGTGGCATCGCCGTCAACGTGCTGGGCCATGCGCACCCGGCGCTGGTGAAGGCCCTGACCGAACAGGCCAATACCCTGTGGCACGTTTCCAACGTATTCACCAACGAGCCGGCGTTGCGCCTGGCGAAGAAGCTGGTCGAGGCCACCTTCGCCGAACGTGTGTTCCTCTGCAACTCGGGCGCGGAAGCCAACGAGGCGGCCTTCAAGCTGGCGCGTCGTGTGGCTCACGATCGTTTTGGCGCCGAAAAGTACGAGATCATCGCCGCTACCAACAGCTTTCACGGGCGCACCTTGTTCACCGTGAGCGTGGGTGGCCAGCCGAAATACTCCGATGGCTTCGGGCCGAAGATTCAGGGCATCACCCACGTGCCCTACAACGACCTCGAAGCGCTCAAGGCCGCGATCAGCGACAAAACCTGCGCCGTGGTGCTGGAGCCCATTCAGGGCGAGGGCGGCGTGCTGCCGGCGGATCTGGCTTATCTGCAGGGTGCTCGCGAGCTGTGTGATCAACACAATGCCCTGCTGGTGTTCGACGAAGTACAGAGCGGCCTGGGCCGTAGCGGCCACCTGTTCGCCTACCAGCACTACGGCGTGACGCCAGACGTGCTGTCCAGCGCCAAGAGCCTGGGTGGCGGTTTCCCGATTGCGGCCATGCTCACCACCGAAGCACTGGCCAGCCATCTGGCGGTAGGCACCCACGGCACCACCTATGGCGGTAACCCGCTGGGTTGCGCGGTGGCCGAGGCGGTGCTCGACGTGGTCAATACGCCTGAAGTACTGGACGGTGTGAAAGCCAAGCACCAGCGCTTCAAGGCGCGCCTCGAGCAGATTGGCGAGCAGTACGGGGTGTTCTCCGGCGTGCGCGGCATGGGGCTGTTGATTGGTGCGGTGCTATCCGATGCGTGGAAGGGCAAGGCGCGTGCCTTCTTCGACGCAGCTGCCGAAGAGAACCTGATGATTCTTCAGGCCGGGCCGGACGTGGTGCGTTTCGCACCGAGCCTGGTGGTCGAAGATAGCGATATCGATGAAGGTCTGGATCGCTTTGAGCGCGCAGTGGCCAAAGTGGTTGCCGCTGCCTGACCTGCCTTGCTGGTGGCCCGAGTGCCACCAGTGCTTTTGTCCAGCCGAGCGGATATTCCGGTCGGCTCCATGGATGATGGTTCTCGCCGCCGGGACTGCTGTGCCCGGGCTCTGCTGAAGGAGTGACACCATGCTGGTTATGCGCCCTGCGCGAATGACCGACCTCGCTGAAGTGCAGCGCCTGGCTGCCGACAGCCCGGTAGGGGTCACCTCGTTGCCGGACAACGCCGAGCGGCTGCGCGACAAGATCGCCGCCTCCGAGGCCTCGTTTGCGGCTGAAGTGAGCTTCAACGGCGAGGAGCGCTATTTCTTCGTGCTCGAGGACAGCGAGTCCGGGCGCCTGGTCGGCTGCTCCGGCATCGTCGCCTCGGCCGGCTATTCCGAGCCGTTCTACAGCTTTCGCAACGAGACCTTCGTTCACAATTCCCGAGAGCTGAAGATCCACAACAAGATTCATGTGCTTTCGCTGTGCCACGACCTGACCGGCAACAGCCTGCTGACCAGCTTCTACGTCGAGCGCTCGCTGGTCGACAGTGTCTGGTCCGAGCTCAACTCCCGCGCGCGCCTGCTGTTCGCGGCCTGCCACCCGGAGCGGTTCGCCGATGCCATGGTGGTGGAGATCGTCGGCGAGAGCGACGACGCCGGCGAGTCGCCGTTCTGGGATGCGGTGGGCCGGCATTTCTTCGGTATGAGCTATGGCGAAGCCGAACGCCTGTGTGGCTTGCGCAGCCGCGCTTACCTCGCCGAGCTGATGCCCCATTACCCGATCTACGTGCCGCTGTTGCCGGATTCTGCGCAGGAGTCCATGGGCCTGGTGCATCCGCGTGCGCAGGTGTCCTTCGACATCCTTATGCGTGATGGCTTCGAGACCGACCATTACATCGACATCTTCGACGGTGGCCCGACCCTGCATGCGCGGATCTCTGGCATTCGTTCCATTGCCCAGAGCGTGGTTGTGCCAATCGTGCTCGGCGAAGCCGACGGCGGCGGGCGGCCCTATCTGGTCAGCAACGAACAGTTGCAGGGCTTTCGCGCGGTGATCGCCGAGCTGAACTGGGCGCCCGGTCAGCCCGCGGTGCTCGATCCGCTCACCGCACAGACGCTCGGCGTCGCCGAAGGCGGTCAGGTAAGGCTGGTGGCGGTATGAAGGTGTCAATGATGAATGCCACCTGTCTGGCCCGCAGTTTTCTGGAGGCATCATGATCGTTCGCTCCGTACGTGCCGGTGACCTGCCGGCGCTGATTGACCTGGCGCGCAGCACGGGCACCGGGTTGACCACCTTGCCGGCCAACGAGGCACGCCTGGCCTACCGGGTCGGCCGTGCCGAGAAGACCTTTCGCGGCGAGGCCGAGCGCGGCGATTGCGACTACATGTTCGTACTCGAGGACGACGACGGCCGTGTGCTGGGCATCTCCGCGATTGCCGGCGGGGTGGGGTTGCGTGAGTCCTGGTACAACTACCGGGTCGGCCTGACGGTTTGCGCTTCCCAGGAATTGAACATCCACCGTCAGGTGCCAACGCTGTTTCTGGCCAATGACCTGACCGGCCATTCCGAACTGTGCTCGCTGTTCCTGCATGCCGATCACCGCACCGGGCTGAACGGGCGCCTGCTGTCCAAGGCGCGTTTCCTGTTCATCGCCGAGTTTCGTGAGCAGTTCGGCGACAAGATCATCGCCGAGATGCGCGGCGTGTCCGACGAACAGGGTCGTTCGCCCTTCTGGGAATGCCTCGGGCGGCACTTCTTCCGCATGGAGTTCTCCCAGGCGGACTACCTCACCGGCGTCGGCAACAAGGCGTTCATTGCCGAGCTGATGCCCAGGTTCCCGCTGTACACCTGCTTCCTGTCCGAGGCCGCGCGCGAGGTGATTGGCCGCGTGCACCCGGATACCGAGCCGGCGCTGGCGATGCTCAAGTCGGAAGGTTTCAGCTATCAGGGTTATGTCGACATCTTTGATGCCGGCCCGGCCATCGAGGCAGAAACCGCGAAGATACGGGCGATTCGCGACAGCCAGTTGCTGGTACTGGCCATCGGTACGCCAGGGGACGATGCGCCGGTGTACATGGTGCACAACCGCAAGCGCGAGGACTGCCGCATCACCGTGGCGCGCGCGCGCATGGCGGCTGGCACGCTGGTGGTCGATCCCCTCACGGCGAGGCGCTTGCGCCTGAACGTGGGTGATCAGGTGCGGGCCGTGGCGTTGGCCGCACAAGCCTGAGCCCCTGTTTTTGATGTGATCAGGGGCGACGTGCCGTCTGCCCCGACCGGTGATGCCGCCATAGAGCGGCAGCCGTTATACAGACAAGGCCATCGCCTGGTGATGGCCAGTCGAACCGTGAAGCCTGGAGTGATAGACCATGAGCACGCATTACATTGCAGGTCTCTGGCAGATAGGACAGGGCAATACCCTGGAATCCCTCGACCCGGTCAGCCAGCAGGTGCTCTGGGTGGGCCGCGAAGCTAATGCCGAGCAGGTCGAGGCCGCCGTGCAGGCAGCTCGCGATGCATTTCCTGCATGGGCTGCCGTGCCATTGAGTGAGCGAATCACGCTGCTCGAGCGTTTTGCCACGGTGCTCAAGGCTAGGCAGGGTGACCTCGCGCACGCCATTGGCGAAGAGACTGGCAAACCGTTGTGGGAAGCCGCTACCGAAGTCGCCAGCATGATCAATAAGGTGGCCATCTCGTCACAGAGTCACGGCGAGCGCACGGGTAGTAAACACGGCGTGCAGGGTGATGCCAGCACGGTGCTGCGGCATAAACCCCATGGCGTTGTGGCGGTATTTGGCCCGTACAATTTTCCGGGTCATCTACCCAATGGGCATATTGTCCCAGCGTTGCTCGCCGGTAACACCGTCGTGTTCAAACCCAGTGAGCAAACGCCGAAGGTGGCCGAGCTGACGCTCAAGTGCTGGATCGAGGCCGGCTTGCCGACAGGTGTACTGAACCTGGTGCAAGGCGCGCGTGATACTGGTATCGCGCTGGCGGCAAATCCTGGCATCGATGGTCTGTTCTTCACCGGTTCCAGCCGCACGGGCAATCTCTTGCACGCCCAGTTCGGCGGCCGTCCGGAGACCATCCTCGCCCTGGAAATGGGTGGCAATAACCCACTGATCGTCGAGCAGGTCGCCGATATCGACGCGGCCGTGTACTGCATCATTCAATCCGCCTTCCTCTCAGCCGGACAGCGTTGTACCTGCGCGCGACGCTTGCTGGTGCCGGAAGGCACCTGGGGCGATGCCTTGCTGGCGCGGCTGGTGAGCGTGGCGGCAAGCATCAAAGTCGGTGCCTTTAACGCCCAACCGGCGCCTTTCATGGGCGCGGTGATTTCCCTGGACGCCGCCCAGCATCTGCTCAAGATCCAGACACGGTTGGTCGACAAGGGGGCACGACCGCTACTGGATATGAGCCAGCCTCTCGAAGGCGCAGCGTTGCTGACACCGGGGATCATCGACGTGACGGCCGTACAGCCGCGCTTCGACGAGGAGGTCTTTGGGCCACTGCTGCAAGTGATTCGCTATGGTGATTTCGACTCGGCCATCGCGCAGGCCAACGCCACCCGTTTCGGTCTCGCCGCCGGGCTGCTGTCTGATTCCCGCGAGCGCTATGAGTACTTCTGGCTGCGCAGCCGTGCCGGCATCGTCAACTGGAACAAACCGCTGACCGGCGCCGCCAGTAGCGCACCGTTCGGTGGTATCGGTGCCTCGGGCAATCATCGCCCGAGCGCTTATTACGCGGCGGATTACTGCGCCTATCCGGTTGCTTCGCTGGAAAGCGAGCAGCTCGTGTTGCCGGATAGCCTGGCGCCGGGAGTCAGTCTATGAGTCGCCAGGTCGCTGCGGCTTGTGAGCTGAACATCGATGGTTTGGTGGGCCCGACGCATAACTACGGCGGTTTGTCTTACGGCAATGTGGCTTCGCAGAACAATGGTCAAGTAGCCTCCAGCCCGCGTGAGGCCGCTCGCCAGGGTTTGGCGAAAATGAAAGCACTGATGGACATGGGCTTTGCCCAGGCCGTGCTGGCGCCTCAGGAACGGCCCGATGTGCAGGCGCTGCGGCGCTGCGGTTTCAGTGGTAGTGACGCCCAGGTCATCGAGAAGGCAGCGCGCGAAGCCATGCCGCTGCTGGTCGCCAGTTGTTCGGCGTCGAGCATGTGGACGGCCAACGCCGCCACGGTCAGCCCCAGTGCCGACACGGCTGATGGTCGCGTGCATTTCACGGCGGCCAACCTCAACTGCAAGTTTCACCGCTCCATCGAGCACCCGACCACCAGCCGCGTGCTGGCAGCAATGTTCAATGACGAGCGCTATTTCGCCCACCACGCGGCCTTGCCTGCGGTCAGCCAGTTCGGAGACGAAGGGGCCGCCAACCACACCCGTTTGTGCCGTGACTATGGCGAGCCTGGCGTGGAGTTTTTCGTCTTCGGCCGTAGCGCTTTCGACCTGCGCCTACCGGCCCCCCAGCGCTATCCCGCACGGCAGACCCTGGAAGCGTCGCAGTCAGTGGCACGCCTGCACGGCCTCAGCGATAGCGCTGTGGTGTATGCGCAGCAGAATCCCGCCGTGGTCGATCAGGGCGTGTTCCACAATGATGTGATTGCGGTGGGTAACGGCCAAGTGTTGTTTCACCACGAGGATGCCTTTCTCGATAGTGCGCGGGTCATTGGCGAGCTCGGCGACAAGTTGGCGCGGCTTGGCGGGCAGCTGCAGCCGGTGTGCGTGCCGCGGCATGCGTTGGGGGTCGAAGACGCGGTACGTTCCTATCTATTCAACAGCCAGCTGCTGACCCGAGCAGATGGTCGTATGTTGTTGGTGGTGCCCGAAGAATGCCGTGGTAATCAGCGCGTTTGGGCCTACCTGCAAACGCTGCTGGGCAGCAATGGGCCGATTGCTGAAGTACGTGCATTCGACCTGAAGCAGAGCATGCAGAATGGTGGTGGTCCAGCCTGTCTGCGTTTGCGGGTGGCCCTTAACGCCGAGGAACTGGCGGCGATGAACCCAGGCGTGATGATGACGCCCGCGCTTTATGAGCGGCTGCTAAAGTGGGTCGATCATCATTACCGGGATCGCCTGAGCGAAAGTGATCTGGCCGACCCACAGTTGCTGACCGAATGCCGCAGCGCACTGGATGAGTTGACCCAGATCCTTGAGTTGGGCGCGGTTTATCCCTTTCAATTGAACTGAATAGGCTCGCACTTCGAGCCGTTACTGAACCTGGAGTACTTATGAGCGACGCCCTGCAACTGATTCTCGAAGATAGCGACGGCACCCAGCTGGAAACCTCGTGCACCCGTTTTGCCGTGCTCTGGCAGGGCAAGGAAGTGTGGATCCAGCAGGTCGGCAATGGCCAACTGATGATCGGCGTTGACGTCGCCGAGGGTGACACTGAATACGCCAACCTGCTGCTACGTCCACTGGCCACCAATCTGGTCAGTCTGGAACTTGAAATGGAGCCAGCTGCAGACGACGCTGATGATGACCATGTCCACGGCCCAGACTGCAATCACTGAGGAAACCCTATGCTTGCCCTCGGTAACCTGCTCGAACTGACCCTGGCCGGTTATGAACCCGCCTCGAAGATCCAGCTGGCGCCGGAGGGCACGCGCCTGCGATGGCTGGCCGAGGGTGCACTTGAAATCACCCCGGCCTGCGGTCGCGACAATGGCATGGATCTACTGCTCTCGGCGGGTATCCATGGCAATGAAACAGCCCCTATCGAACTACTCGACCGCCTGCTGTGCAGTATTGCTCGCAATGAACTGCAGCCGCGGGCACGCCTGTTGCTGCTGTTCGGCAATCCCGCAGCGATGCGCCGTGGCGTTCGCTTCGTTGAGCAGGATATCAACCGGTTGTTCAGCGGCCGGCACGAGCTCAGTAGCGGTGGCGAGGCGATGCGCGCCTGCGAGTTGGAGCATCTGGCGGCATCGTTCTTTGCTGATGCTGCGCGCACTCGCCTGCATTACGACCTGCATACTGCTATCCGCGCTTCGCGCATCGAACAGTTCGCCCTTTATCCCTGGGCTGAAGGGCGTCGCCAATCTCGACGTGAATGCGCACGGCTGCAGGCGGCGGGTATCGACGCGGTGCTCCTGCAGAGTCGCCCATCAACCACCTTCAGTGCTTACACCTACGCTCAGTTGGGTGCCGAGGCCTTCACTCTGGAATTGGGCAAGGCCCGGCCGTTCGGCCACAATGAGCTGGTCAACCTGGATCGTCTGGAACTGCGCTTGCAAGCCCTCATCGAGGGGCGCGAGCCGGCGGTCGAGGAGGCGGCAATTGAGCGTCTGCAACTGTTCTCCTTCGCTCGCGAGGTGATCAAGCACAGCGATGCCTTTACCCTGCATCTTCCAACAGATGTGGAAAACTTCACCGAACTGGCGCCCGGTTACCTGTTGGCCGAGGACTTGGCCAGCAGCCGCTGGGTCGTGGAGGAGCAGGGCGCACGAATCATTTTCCCCAACCCCAAAGTGCATAACGGCCAGCGCGCCGGCATCCTGATTGTTCCGGCCGACGCCTCGCTGTTGGCGTGATCCCCCATAAGGGCGGCGCATTCTATTTTTCGTTTATCTGCTCGCACAGGAGTGCATATGCCCATCATCGATCTGCGTAGCGACACCGTCACCCAACCTACCGCCGGCATGCGTGACGCAATGCTGTCCGCTGAGCTGGGCGATGACGTGTACGGCGAAGATCCAACCGTCAACCGCCTGGAACAGCGCCTTGCGCAGCAACTCGGCTTTGCTGCTGCGCTGTTCGTGCCGACCGGCACCATGAGCAACCTGCTCGGTTTGATGGCCCACTGCGAGCGCGGCGACGAATACATCGTCGGCCAGCAAGCACATACCTATAAGTACGAAGGCGGTGGCGCCGCCGTCCTCGGCTCGATCCAGCCCCAGCCACTGGACATGGAGCTGGACGGTTCTCTGGATCTGGCGCGCGTCGAAGCGGCGATCAAGCAGGACGACTTTCATTTCGCCCGCACCCGCTTGCTGGCGTTGGAAAACACCATGCAGGGCAAGGTGCTGCCCCTGGAGTATTTGGCAGACGCCCGCGCCTTCACGCGCAACAAAGGATTGGCGCTACACCTCGATGGCGCGCGGCTGTTCAATGCTGCCGTCAAACTGGGTGTCGAGGCGGGTGAAATCACCCAGTATTTCGATTCAGTCTCTGTGTGCCTGTCTAAGGGCCTGGGCGCGCCGGTGGGTTCCGTGCTGTGTGGTAGCGAGGCGCTGATCGCCAAGGCTCGGCGCCTGCGCAAGATGGTCGGTGGCGGTATGCGTCAGGCGGGCGTGTTGGCCGCTGCCGGTCAGTATGCGCTGGATCACCAGGTCGAGCGCCTGGTCGAGGATCACGCCAACGCCGACTGCCTGGCCGCTGGCCTGCGTGAGCTGGGCTACTCCGTCGAGCCGGTGCAGACCAATATGGTCTACGTGCAGCTCGGTGAGCGTGCCGATACGCTGAAAGCCTTCTGTGCTGAGCGAGGTATCCGCTTAAGCGCCGCGCCACGTTTGCGTATGGTCACGCATATGGATGTCAGTGCTGATGCCATTGGCCAGGTGATCGAGGCTTTTGCCACTTTTCGGCGCTGAGCCACTCAGTTGCTAGTCAGGCTTTCCTGCTGGCAGAACGATGGTCGTGAGTTGCACCAGGTGAGCCACTCTGATTCCCGGTCATCGTTGCAGGTCAGTGATTTCCGGTTATTGAGCGGTTGGCAAATAATTCAGGCTATGCCCTAGCCGCCACGGACAAGCCCGATATAATGCGGGCTTTTGCCGGCTTCGCCGTGGCCGCCTGTTTTCCTGGAAAATGCCAATGAAAAGCGCAGAAATCCGTGAAGCTTTCCTGAGCTTCTTCGAAGAGAAGGGGCACACCCGTGTCGCTTCCAGCTCCCTGATTCCGAACAACGATCCAACGTTGCTGTTCACCAACGCCGGCATGAACCAGTTCAAGGACTGCTTCCTGGGCCTGGAAAAGCGCGCCTACACACGCGCTGCGAGCAGCCAGAAGTGTGTGCGCGCGGGCGGCAAACACAACGATTTGGAAAACGTCGGCTATACCGCGCGTCACCACACCTTCTTCGAAATGCTCGGCAACTTCAGCTTTGGCGACTATTTCAAGCGTGATGCCATCCACTTCGCCTGGGAGTTCCTCACCGGCGAAAAGTGGCTGAACCTGCCCAAGGAAAAGCTCTGGGTTACGGTCTATGCCACCGATGACGAGGCTTACGACATCTGGAACAAGGAAGTCGGTGTGCCGGCCGAGCGGATGATCCGCATTGGCGACAACAAGGGCGCGCCGTATGCCTCCGACAACTTCTGGACCATGGGCGACACCGGCCCGTGCGGCCCGTGCACCGAGATCTTCTTTGACCACGGCGATCACATCTGGGGCGGCCCACCCGGCTCCGCGGAAGAGGACGGCGACCGTTATATCGAAATCTGGAACAACGTGTTCATGCAGTTCAATCGCACCGCTGACGGTGTTCTGCACCCGCTGCCGGCGCCGAGCGTGGACACCGGTATGGGCCTGGAGCGCGTCAGCGCGGTGCTGCAGCACGTCAACTCGAACTACGAGATTGACCTGTTCCAGAGCCTGCTTAACGCCAGCGCCCAGGCCATCGGCTGCGCCAACAACGGCGACGCGTCGCTGAAAGTGGTGGCCGACCATATTCGCTCCTGCAGCTTCCTGATCGCTGACGGCATCACTCCGTCCAACGAAGGCCGTGGCTACGTGCTGCGCCGTATCGTGCGTCGCGCTTGCCGTCACGGCAACAAGCTGGGCGCCAAGGGCAGCTTCTTCCACAAGATCGTCGCGGCGCTGGCCAGCGAGATGGGCGAAGCCTTCCCTGAATTGAAACAGCAGCAGGCGCACATCGAGCGCGTGCTGAAGACCGAAGAAGAGCAGTTCGCCAAGACCCTGGAGCAGGGCTTGAAGATCCTCGAGCAGGATCTCGCCGAACTGAGCGGCACGATGATTCCTGGTGAGGTGATCTTCAAGCTGTATGACACCTACGGTTTCCCGATGGATCTGACTGGTGATATCGCCCGTGAGCGCGAGTTGACTCTCGACGAGGCCGGCTTCGAGCGCGAGATGGACGCCCAGCGTGTACGTGCCCGTTCCGCCAGCGCCTTCGGTGTGGACTACAACAACCTGGTCAAGGTCGACAGCGACACCCGTTTCCTCGGTTACAAAGCTACTGTCGCCAGCGGTGAACTGCTTGTGCTGCTGCGCGACGGTCAATCCGTCGACACCCTGAGCGAAGGCGAGGAGGGCGTCGTAGTCCTCGACCAGACGCCGTTCTACGCTGAATCCGGTGGTCAGATCGGCGACTGTGGCTTCCTCGAGGGCCCTGGCGTGCGTTTCGACGTGCGTGACACCACCAAGGTCGGCGGCGCATGGTTGCACCACGGTGTGGTCAGCAAGGGCAGCCTGAGCGTTGGTGCCTCGATCAACGCCGAAGTGGATGCCTCGGTGCGTACTGCAACCGGGCTCAATCACTCGGCGACTCACCTGCTGCATGCTGCGCTGCGCCAGGTGCTCGGCGAGCACGTGCAGCAGAAAGGCTCGCTGGTGGACAGCCAGCGCCTGCGCTTCGACTTCAGTCACTTCGAGGCGATCAAGCCGGAACAGCTCAAGGAGCTGGAAGAGATCGTCAACCGCGAAGTGCGCCGCAATACGCCGGTACAGACCGAAGAGATGGATATCGAAAGAGCCAAGGCCAAAGGCGCCATGGCGCTGTTCGGTGAGAAGTACGGCGACAACGTGCGCGTGCTGACCATGGGCGACGGTTTCTCCGTCGAACTGTGTGGCGGCATCCACGCCAACCGTACCGGTGATATCGGTGTGTTCAAGATCCTCAGCGAAGGCGGTGTTGCTGCCGGTGTGCGCCGCATCGAAGCGGTCACGGGCGCTGCGGCGTTCGCCTACCTGAATGGCGCGGAAGAGCAATTGAAAGAGGCCGCAGCGCTGGTCAAGGGCAGTCGCGACAATCTGCTCGACAAGCTTGCTGCCGTACTCGATCGCAATCGCCAACTGGAGAAAGAGCTGGATCAGCTCAAGGCCAAGGCCGCCAGTGCGGCTGGCAGCGATCTGGCCGGTTCCGCCGTGGACATCAAGGGTGTCAAGACGCTCAGTGCGCGCATCGACGGCCTGGATGGCAAGGGCCTGCTGGCGCTGGTCGATCAATTGAAGAACAAGCTCGGCAGTGCGGTGATCCTGCTCGGCGGCGTGCAGGACGATAAGGTCGTGCTGGTGGCCGGCGTGACCCAGGATCTGACTGGCAAGCTGAAGGCCGGCGACTTGATGAAACAGGCCGCCGCTGCAGTTGGCGGCAAAGGCGGTGGTCGGCCGGACATGGCGCAGGGCGGTGGAGTCGATGCGGCTGCACTGGATGGCGCCCTGGCGCTGATCGGCCCGTTCGTCGAACAGGGCCTCTAAGGCTCGTAACTCAAGCGTGACCACGCTGCTTGCCATGCCCGGTGAGCAGAGTGGTGGTGTGCGGTGTTGTCTGTTTAATGGGCGCCCTTCACGGGCTGAGGCAGCTTTGAAATGGCTTTGATCGTACAGAAATTCGGCGGTACTTCCGTCGGCACCATCGAGCGAATCGCGCAGGTCGCCGAGAAGGTGAAGAAATTCCGCGAAAGGGGTGACGACATCGTCGTCGTGTTGTCCGCCATGAGCGGCGAGACCAATCGCCTTATCGATCTGGCCAAGCAGATCAGTGATGGTCAGCCGGTGGCGCGCGAGCTCGACGTGATGGTGTCCACCGGCGAGCAGGTGACCATTGCGCTGTTGGCTATGGCGCTGATCAGGCTTGGTGTGCCGGCTGTGTCTTACACCGGTAGCCAGGTGCGCATCCTGACCGACAGCTCGCATACCAAGGCGCGCATCCTGAGCATCGACGACGCCAACATCCGCGCTGACCTCAAGGCTGGTCGTGTGGTGGTGGTTGCCGGCTTCCAGGGTGTCGACGAGCAGGGCAATATCACGACCCTCGGGCGTGGTGGCTCCGACACCACTGGCGTGGCGTTGGCAGCGGCCCTGAAGGCCGATGAGTGCCAGATCTACACCGATGTCGATGGTGTTTACACCACCGATCCGCGGGTCGTTCCCAAAGCCCAGCGTCTGGAGAAGATTACCTTCGAAGAGATGCTGGAAATGGCCAGCCTGGGTTCCAAAGTGTTGCAAATTCGCTCGGTGGAATTCGCCGGCAAGTACAACGTCCCGCTGCGCGTCCTGCACAGCTTTCAAGAGGGGCCGGGCACCCTCATTACCATTGATGAAGAGGAATCCATGGAACAGCCGATCATCTCCGGCATCGCCTTCAACCGCGACGAAGCCAAGCTGACCATCCGTGGCGTACCTGATCTGCCGGGCGTTGCTTTCAAGATTCTTGGCCCGATCAGCTCCGCCAATATTGAAGTGGACATGATCGTGCAGAACGTCGCGCACGATAACACCACCGATTTTACCTTCACCGTGCACCGCAACGACTACCCGGCTGCCCAGCAGGTGCTTGAGGCCACTGCGCGCGATCTGGGGGCTCGTGAGGTGGTAGGTGACGTGAACATCGCCAAGGTATCCATTGTCGGCGTTGGTATGCGCTCTCACGCCGGTGTAGCCAGTCGCATGTTCGAAGCGCTGGCCAAGGAGAACATCAATATTCAGATGATCTCTACCTCGGAGATCAAGGTCTCGGTGGTCATCGAAGAGAAATATCTGGAATTGGCCGTGCGTGCCCTGCACACTGCGTTCGAGCTGGATGCACCAGCCCGTCAGGGCGACTGAGGCATCCTGCAAAAGGTGCGGTTCTTCCGCGCCTTTTGTACTTTTGGTTAGTGTTGGCGGAACTTTCCGTCCGTCTACGCTGGTCAATAGCTGGGCGTCGGCAATTTCGTATCGATCTTGGCCGGTGCTTTTCAACTGCTTGCAGACGTGTTGTCCGTAATTGAATCCGTAAGGAGAAAGGAATGCTGATTCTGACTCGTCGGGTCGGAGAGACCCTGATGGTGGGTGACGAAGTCACTGTCACCGTGTTGGGCGTTAAAGGTAATCAGGTGCGGATTGGCGTCAATGCGCCTAAGGAAGTCGCCGTGCACCGTGAAGAGATTTACCAGCGCATCCAGAAAGAGAAGGGCGAAGAACCAAACCACTAATTTTTCTCGAAATTTTGGTTTGCAAGCGGGGGAAATATGAGTATTATGCGCCCCGTGTTGCGGAGAGGTGGCCGAGTGGCCGAAGGCGCTCCCCTGCTAAGGGAGTACACCTCAAAAGGGTGTCGGGGGTTCGAATCCCCCCTTCTCCGCCATTATTTGGTTGGTCTGGTTTTAAGCCAGGTTGGCAAAAAAACCAGCGGTGATCTGGTCTAAAAACACCAAGCGGACTCATAGCTCAGCTGGATAGAGTACTCGGCTACGAACCGAGCGGTCGGAGGTTCGAATCCTCCTGGGTTCACCATATTGAATGGCTTGCAGCAATGCAGGCCATTTTGTTTCAGCCAGCGGTGATCTGGTTTAAAAGTGCCAAAGGTCACATGTAAAGCGTGGTGTTGGCTTTCAATTGATCTGTAACGGACTCATAGCTCAGCTGGATAGAGTACTCGGCTACGAACCGAGCGGTCGGAGGTTCGAATCCTCCTGGGTCCACCATATTGAATGGCTTGCAGTAATGCAGGCCATTTTGCTTCAGCCAGCGGTGATCTGGTTTAAAAGTGCCAAAGGTTACATGTAAAGCGTAGTGTTGGCTTTCAGGTGATCTGTAACGGACTCATAGCTCAGCTGGATAGAGTACTCGGCTACGAACCGAGCGGTCGGAGGTTCGAATCCTCCTGGGTCCACCATACAAAAGAAGGGCCTGCAGCGATGCAGGCCCTTTTTCTTTGTCTAGCGTTTTCCGGCCACACAGTCGTTGTGGTCGAAGCTCACCGTGCGCCGCTCGCTGTTGTATTTACTGGCGTAGTGATAGGTCGTCTGACCGTTGCGGCGGCTGATGCGCTCAGGCTTGCCGAGAGCGCTTTCTACGTCGCCGCGGGTCATGCCGGTGCGCACCTGTTTTCTGATTATCGCTTCACGCCTGGCGTTGCCGGTGACGGTATTGCCGCAGCCGTCCTGCTGCTCGCCGACCACGGTCAGCGAGCTGCTGGCGGTGTTGGCTGCTGCGCTTTTAATGGCGGGTTGCGGTACCGCCAGCGGAACGGCTGCTCCGTTGCCGGGTCTTGGATTATGGGTGTCCTGAATCTGCTGTTGCTGGCTTTCCGTGCAGCCGTGCCGAGTGAAGGTGATGTGACCATTGTCGTCTTCGCAGCGAAAGACACTTGAGGCGAACAGTGGGGTGGGGCAGAGCAATATGGCGCAGATGATTGCGCGGCGCATTCCATGCATGTGGCGTCCTCCGTGACGTGTCTGAGCAAGCTTAGCTGATGCACTTCTGGCTGCCAGGTATCTTCTTGTGTGATTACTATTCGAACTCCTGTGGGCGGGTTCAAGAAAACGCTGCAAGCGCTTGTCTTGCCATGCCTTTGTCACGTACATGGCTGATTAGCGTGTTATTATTCGTCTGTCAGCCCCGCCGGGGCTTGTGGATCCTCACCATGGACTTACCCAGTAGTAACTCAGAATTTCAAGTGTGCAATCACGTATTGACTGATTGATCCTCGCTGGCGCGCGCCGCCGCTGGGGGCGGAGTGTGCCATGTCAGAAGTAGAAACCAAGAAGCCGCAAGAAAGCCTGCAGGATCGACTCGCTCAGGTCGTTGAGCTATTGCAGCGGCATCGGCTGGTTGAAGACCTTACTCATCGCCAGGAAGGCCACCATCAGGATCGCGTCGAGGGGCTGGTGCATCGGCAGAACCTCGCCGAGCTGCAGCGCAAGCTCGATGATCTGCACTCCGCTGACGTCGCCTACATTCTCGAAGCTCTTCCGCTGCAAGATCGCCTGGCCATCTGGCAGTTGGTCAAGGCGGATCGCGACGGCGATATCCTTCTTGAAGTGTCCGACGCCGTGCGTGAGACGCTGCTCGCCGACATGGAGGATCACGAGATCCTCGCGGCGGCGAAAGAGATGGATGCGGACGAACTCGCGGATCTAGCCTCTGAGCTCCCGCGTGATGTCGTTCATGAGCTGATGGAGACCCTCGACGCTCAGCAGCGCGAGCGCGTGCGTTCTGCGCTCTCCTATGAGGATGAGCAGGTCGGAGCGCTGATGGACTTCGAGATGGTCACCATCCGTGAGGACGTCAGTCTAGAGGTAGTGCTGCGTTATCTGCGCCGGCTCAAGGAGCTGCCAGGGCATACCGACAAGTTATTCGTGGTCGATTACGACGGTGTGCTCAAGGGCGTGCTGTCGATCAAGCGTCTGCTGGTAAACGACCCTGAGAAGCAGGTTGCCGATGTCATGGCCAATGACCCGGTCAGCTTTCATCCTGATGAAGATGCCTACGACGCTGCTCAGGCTTTCGAGCGTTATGACTTGATCTCCGCGCCGGTAGTCGACAAGAACGGCAAGCTCATCGGTCGCCTGACTATCGATGAAATGGTCGATCTGATTCGTGAGGAAAGCGAAAGCGAAGTGCTCAACATGGCGGGTCTGCGCGAAGAGGAAGATATCTTCGCTTCCGTCTGGAAATCGCTGCGTAACCGCTGGGCCTGGCTGGCTGTGAATTTGGTTACGGCTTTCATGGCGTCACGAGTTATCGGTCTGTTCGAGGGTTCCATCGAGAAGTTGGTGGCGTTGGCCGCCTTGATGCCTATCGTTGCTGGTATCGGTGGCAATTCGGGTAATCAGACCATCACCATGATCGTCCGCGCGATGGCGCTCGATCAGGTCAGTACCGGCAATGGCAATACGTCACGGCTGATTCGCAAGGAGCTGAGCGTTGCGCTGATCAACGGTCTGGTTTGGGGTGGAGTGATTGGTGTAGTGGCGTACGGCCTCTATGACAGCTGGTCATTGGGCTTGGTGATGACTGCGGCAATGACCCTCAATCTGCTTTTGGCGGCCCTGATGGGGGTGCTGATTCCTATGACGTTGATGCGCTTGGGGCGTGATCCGGCGATGGGCGCCAGCGTGATGATTACGGCAGTCACCGACAGCGGTGGGTTTTTCATTTTCCTGGGCATGGCTTCGCTGTTCCTCCTCTAGGGAGGTGTAGCTTTTCGTAGGCAACAAAAAAACCGGCTCCAGGCCGGTTTTTTGTTTTCGTGCAGTTAGTCGTCGTTGCCGGCGGCCATCTCTGCATCGTGCGCGATCAGTGCAACCAGCGCATTCTGCTGGCGGCGCGACAGCTGCCGGAAGCGCTGTAGCAGCTCCCGCTCGTGCAGGGACAGCTCTGGGCTGTCCAGGCGCACGCCGAGCTCGTCGTCCAGAGCGCCTTCCTGAAGCATGCTCTGCTCCAGGCGCGCAATGATCTCGGAGTTCATGCTGCGGTGGTGTTGGCGGGCGACATCAGCAATGCGCTCACGCATGCCGTCGGGCAACCGAACGACGAACTTGTCAGCCGTACGGCTGGAGTAGATAGCCTGTTTCATAGGGCGCATACATCAACCAATTAGTTCAGGGAAACGAAGCTGTAGTGGCATATAGCTACGGGATTGTCAGCATTTTGACCATCTTTAGCGCTAGCCGTTCAACTCGGTCGGAATTTTGTCTGCCGATTATACTACTGGATATCAGATAATTGACGCCAATTACGTGTCGTATTCTGGCCTGAATAAAGGCTTTATGCCAGTACCTGTTGCCGAAATTCGTCTCGAATGCGCGGGAAGTCGCATTTATCGGGCATTTATTACCCCGATCGCTGCGCTCTGCAATCGCGTTTGCGCGGCAGACCCCGTCCGCTTCGGGAGTTGCAGGGTGCGCAATGCGATATCTGATCACTTGGCTGACATGGGGTTGGCGCTACCGGGGCGCAGTGCAGGTATTATCCAGTGGGTGCCGAGTCTGGTAGGCCAATGATATCGCTCCGCTTGATTTGCGTCGTGAACTGCATCGCGATGGTGCTAGATCGTCTGGCTGGAAAGGCCAAAGAGGTTTTTAAATGGCGGGTAGGTTGATCTATCTCATGGGGCCTTCTGGGGCGGGTAAGGACAGCCTGCTTGAGGCTGCGCGTGAGCGTCTGGAGGCTCAGAGATGTCGGGTCGCTAGACGTGTAATCACCCGCTCTGCGGAGGCCGTTGGAGAGGATGCTATCGCCGTCTCTTGCGATGAGTTCGAGAAGCTGCAGCTGGCGGGCGCTTTCGCGATGAGCTGGCGGGCTAATAGCCTAGCCTACGGCATCCTCAAGGAGATCGATGCGTGGTTGGCGGCAGGATATCAGGTGCTGGTCAACGGTTCTCGGGGATACCTGGGCGAGGCCCGCCAGCTTTACC
This sequence comes from Pseudomonas sp. AC355, assembly GCF_979258205.1. Lineage (NCBI taxonomy): Bacteria > Pseudomonadati > Pseudomonadota > Gammaproteobacteria > Pseudomonadales > Pseudomonadaceae > Pseudomonas > Pseudomonas sp. AC355. The sequence goes on from NZ_OZ409843.1 coordinate 224,047, forward strand.
CTGGGCTGTTGCCCGTGCTTCTAGAGGTCGAGCCAAATGTGTTGCGCTCAAGGTTGCTGCATCGTGGTCGCGAAGCGCTTGATGAGATCGAAGCCAGATTGGCGCGCAATGAGAAGTTTGTTGCAGGCGGGGAGGGTATGGCCGATCAAAGCCTGATTCGCCTCGACAACTCGGGGCGTCTTGAGGGCACCGTTACCCGGTTGCTACATCTGCTACAGACCGAGGCGCCTGCAGGCTATGCTAGTTAAGGCGCTCCTCATTACTTCTGCTGTTAGCTATCGCCAAGCTGATGTGCGGAGCTAACGTAAGATCGGATCGAACTTGACTCGCTTGCCGATCAGCAATGCAACTGCCAGTGATACCGCGCTGATGGCCAGTACGACCTTTGCAGTAGCTGTCAGCCACTCGGTCTGTTCTGGTGCCATCCAGAGCAGGCATCCGGATATCACTGCCGTCAGCAGAAACAACAAGGCTGTTTTGGACATCATGTTCTCCATACGCTGCGCGTTTGACATCTAGAAAAAAGGTTCATTGGGGCCATTCTGCTCATACTTAAATGTTTCCGGCGGAGCCTGCTCTGAAAGCCCATCTATCAGCCAAATGGCGACACAGGTGATGGTAGCGAGCAGCAGTACGAATCCGGGGAAAAATACACTCCACATGTCAGTTACTCATACTCAGAACGTGAAACGTTGCTGTGAGCGGGGTTGCCACTCATCGTTTGAGAGTGGCTTGGCAGCGTATTGGCCAGGTTCGACCTTGGTAGCGTGCTGAAACTGCACAGGTGTGGCGCGCATCTGCTGCACCAGGTGCATGGCTGTGGCCTGCTGTTGGTTATTTTGAAAATTGGCGAATGCGGCGCCTGCTAGCAGGGTCAGAGCGATGGCGGTGGCCAGGGCGATGAAGCTGTTCATGGTGGGGTTCTCGCATTCGGATTCTATGCGAGTAAAAGAGCAGTTCCCGTGCCAATCTTTTTAAATAAAAAAATACTTATAAATCAATAAGTTGTAAGTAAATTTACAGCCTGATGCCGTGCATGTTGCAAGGTGGTCAAACTGGCGCATTGCAAAATGCATGAATGCCCTTCGGCGTCAGTCCAGAGGCAGCTCCGTGGTGCGCTTCACTTCGCTCATCGCGATGCCCGAATGCGCTTCCTGAACATGGGGGCGCTGCAGGAGCTGGTCGCGCAGAAAGCGCTCGTAACTGGCGATATCCCGCGCCACCACCTTGAGCAGATAGTCAGAGCTGCCGGCCATGGTGTAGCACTCCAGAACCTCCGGGTAGCCGGTGATCGCTTGCTCGAATTCGTCGAGATTGCTGCGTCCGTGGGCTGATAATTTGATGCTGACGAAAACGGTGATGTTGAAGCCGAGTCGTTTATGGCTGAGCAGTGCGACTTTTCGTTCGATGAAGCCTTCTTCCTGCAGGCGGTTGATGCGTCGCCAGCAGGGTGACTGGGACAGCTCCACTTTCTTGGCTATCTCGGCGGCGCTCAGGTCGGCATTGCGTTGCATCAGGCGCAGGATGCGGCGGTCGATGGCGCTCAATGGCTCGTGCATGTTCGTTTCCGGTTAGTCGTTTTTATTGGAACGTTCATGCTCAGTATTGGCATTGGCGGCGCAAATGAGAAAGAAAAAATCGCTGAGCTCCGGTCTATGCTTAAGGCAGTCATCCATACAGTGATCCTGATGGATGTGGACAAGTGGCACCTACCGTTGCCACTTGAAAAGGTCGCTATAAAAACAACAGGAGCGCCGCCCTATGTCTTTGGCCGAAATCCGCCTGGACGACAAGTACCGTCTCGCCACGGGTCATCTGTACCTGACCGGCACCCAGGCGCTCACTCGCCTGCCCATGTTGCAGAAGCAGCGTGATTCCGCTGCAGGCCTGAATACAGCCTGCTTCATTTCCGGTTATCGCGGATCGCCGCTGGGTGGGCTGGACAAGAGCCTCTGGGAGGCTCGCGAGTTTCTACAGCAGAACGCCATCCACTTTCAGCCCGGCGTCAACGAAGAGCTCGGCGCCACTGCGGTATGGGGTAGCCAGCAGACCAACTTGTTTCCTGGCGCCCGCTACGATGGGGTATTCGCCATGTGGTATGGCAAAGGCCCGGGGGTCGACCGCAGTGGCGATGTGTTCAAGCACGGCAACTCGGCGGGCGTTTCGCCCCATGGCGGTGTGTTGCTACTGGCCGGTGACGACCATGGCTGCAAGTCGTCGACCATCGCACACCAGAGCGAGCATGCCTTCATTGCCGCTTCGATCCCGGTGCTCAACCCCGCCAATGTTCAGGAAATCCTCGATTACGGCATCATCGGCTGGGAGCTTTCGCGCTACAGCGGCTGCTGGGTGGCGCTGAAAACCATTGCTGAAAACGTCGACTCTTCGGCCGTGGTGGATGTCGATCCGCAGCGCGTGCAGATCAGCCTGCCCAACGATTTCGAACTGCCCGAAGATGGCGTACACATCCGCTGGCCAGATCCTCCCCTGGCTCAGGAAAAACGCCTCAACGTCTACAAGATCTATGCGGCGCGAGCGTTTGCGCGTGCCAACGGCCTGAACAAGATCATGCTCGACTCGCCCAATCCACGGTTGGGCATTATCACCACGGGCAAGTCCTATCTCGATGTGCGGCAGGCTCTGGAGGATCTAGGGCTGGATGACGCGCTCTGTGCGCAGATCGGCTTGCGCGTGCTCAAGGTCGGCATGAGTTGGCCGCTTGAGCCAGTTTCCGTGCATGATTTTGCCGAAGGGCTGGATGAAATTCTGGTCGTCGAGGAAAAGCGCAGCATCATCGAAGACCAACTGACCGGCCAGCTCTATAACTGGCCTGTCGGCAAGCGCCCGAGGGTGGTGGGTGAGTTCGACGAGCAGGGCCAGTCACTGTTGCCCAATCTGGGTGAGCTGACGCCGGCGATGATCGCCCGGGTCATCGCTCGGCGACTGTCTCCCATCTACACCAGTGATGTGATCGAGGCGCGCCTCGGCTTTCTCGATGCCAAGGAAAAGGCCCTGGCAGCGCGCAGCTACAGCACCGTACGTACCCCGCATTTCTGCTCGGGTTGCCCGCACAACAGTTCCACCAAGGTGCCTGATGGCAGTCGCGCCATGGGCGGCATCGGTTGCCACTACATGACCCAGTGGATGGATCGCAGTACCGAGACCTTCACCCAGATGGGCGGCGAAGGGGTGACCTGGATCGGCCAGGCGCCATTCACCGATACCCCGCACGTGTTCCAGAATCTGGGTGACGGCACCTACTTCCATTCTGGGCATCTGGCCGTGCGTGCTGCTGTCGCGGCAGGCGTCAACATCACCTACAAGATTCTCTACAACGATGCGGTTGCCATGACGGGGGGGCAGCCGGTGGATGGCGAGCTGCGCGTCGATCAACTGAGCCAACAGGTATTCGCCGAGGGTGTGAAACGCATCGCGGTGGTCAGCGATGAGCCTGAGAAGTACCCGAGCCGCTCGACCTTCGCCTCGATCACTACCTTTCATCACCGTCGTGAACTGGATGCCGTGCAGCGTGAAATGCGTGAGTGCAAGGGCGTTTCGGTGATCATCTACGACCAGACCTGCGCGACCGAAAAGCGCCGCCGGCGCAAGCGCGGCAAACTGGTCGACCCTGCGCGGCGCGCCTTTATCAACTCTGCGGTGTGTGAGGGCTGTGGCGACTGCAGCGTGAAATCCAACTGCCTGTCGGTGCTGCCGCTGGAGACTGAGCTGGGGCGTAAGCGGGAGATCGACCAGAACGCCTGCAACAAGGATTTCAGTTGCCTGGACGGCTTCTGCCCCAGTTTCGTGACGGTGCACGGCGGGCAACTGCGCCAACCGCAGGCGGTCGGGGCGGGCGCATTGTTCGTGGCGCTGCCGGAGCCGCGCCTGCCGTCGTTGCAACGGCCCTGGAGCATTCTGCTGCCCGGTGTCGGCGGCAGCGGGGTGACCACCGTGGGAGCATTGCTGGGCATGGCGGCGCACCTGGAAGGTAAGGGCTGCACGGTGCTCGACCAGGCAGGCCTGGCGCAGAAGTTCGGCCCGGTGAATACCCATGTGCGCATCGCCGCCCATCAGGACGATATCTATGCGGTGCGTATCGCCGCCGGCGAGGCAGACCTGCTGATCGGCTGCGACCTGGTGGTGGCGGCCGGCGAGGATGCTCTCGCCAAGCTCAACGAGCAGGTGTCCCACGCGGTCATCAACAGCCATGAGGCGGCCACTGCTGAGTTCACCCGCAACCCCGATGCTCAGGTGCCGGGGCAGGCCATGCGCCAGACGCTGAGCGATGCCGTGGGAGCGGACAAGACCTGGTTCGTCGATGCCACTCATCTGGCAACTCGGCTACTAGGCGATAGCATCGCCACCAACCTGTTCATGCTGGGTTATGCCTACCAGAAAGGGCTGGTGCCGGTCAGCTCTCAAGCCATCGACAAGGCCATCGAGCTGAACAATGTGGCGGTCGCATTCAACCAGCAGGCATTTCTCTGGGGGCGGCGCGCCGCCCATGATGCGGCAGCGGTCGAGCGCTTGGTGCGGCCTGCGATCGCAGAGGTACCACGCTGCGAGACGCTGGAGGCAATCCTTGAGGATCGGGTCACACGCCTCACCGCCTATCAGAATGCCACCTATGCCGAGCGTTATCGGCAGTTGGTGATGCGTGTCAGCGAACGTGACAACGACCCTCAGCGTCGCCTGAGCCAGGCCGTGGCGCGTTACTACTTCAAACTTCTGGCCTACAAGGACGAATACGAGGTGGCGCGTCTGTATAGCGACAGCGCTTTCAACGAGGCATTGCGGGCGCAGTTCGAGGGTGATTTCCGGCTGCAGTTTCATCTGGCGCCTTCCTGGCTCAGTCACACCGACAAGGTAACCGGCGAGCCTCGCAAGCGCAGCTTCGGGCCCTGGATGCTAAAGGCATTCAAGGTGCTGTCGTCGCTGCGGTTCTTGCGTGGCACCTGGGTGGATCCGTTCGCTCATAGCGAAGAACGGCGAATGGAGCGTTCCCTTATTGGTGATTATGAGCGCAGTGTAGGAATGCTGCTTGAAGGCCTCACCGCCTCCAACTACCAGACTGCGTTGGCCATCGCCGAACTTCCAGAGCAGATCCGGGGCTATGGGCATGTAAAGGAAAAGGCCGTGCTAAGCGTGCGTGAGCAGGAGCGGCAATTGCAGATAAGGATGAAGGCAGAGGAGATTGCGGTGGTCAGGGTGTTCGAACCGGCAGCTTGATCAAAAGCCCGTTGGCAACGGCATGACAAATCCCGTCGTGATGGTTAACATGCCGGCCGGCTGCTGTAATGAGCGCCGGATCCAAAGGGTCTCCTTAGTTCAACGGATAGAATAAGCCCCTCCTAAGGGCTAGATGCTGGTTCGATTCCAGCAGGGGACGCCATGATCCAGCGCTGAGGATGGAGATGTTTCCATCGCGGCTCAGCCACACAAGTTTGCGTTAGCCTGATAAAAATCAAAAAAAGACCCGGCAAAAAGCCGGGTCAATAACCGTGATTAGCCTGATGAGGAGATAAACTGGAGCTTCCGTGTGGATGCATTCAGCTTATCAAGCCAGCTTCGCAGCTGACGATGTAGATAATAATCATTCTCGATTTTTAGTCAATGAAAATCCTTCTCATTTCTTCTAATGGGTTTCCTCGCGCCTGACAGATAGTGCGCGGGCAAATCATGGATGTGCGCCTTTCAGTATTATGCGCTGAGCATGTCATCTTGCCTGTCGGCAGGCTACGCTAGTGGGCATTTCCCTCAGCCAGGTAAGCAATATGTCCGATCAGCCAAACGATGTGCCCGGCGTAGAGCCGTTGACTGCCGTCGAGGCGCGCATTTTGGGGAGCCTGATCGAGAAGCAGGCGACGACCCCGGAAGCTTATCCGCTGACATTGAATTCTCTGGTGCTGGCTTGCAATCAGAAGACCAGCCGCGAGCCGTTGATGAATCTTACCCAGGGTGCTATCGGGCAGGGCTTGCGAAGCCTGGAAGAGCGCGGCTTGGCACGGCTGGTTATGGGGAGTCGCGCTGATCGCTGGGAACAACGTGCCGACAAAGCACTGGAGTTGGTTGCGCCGCAAGTGACGCTGATTGGTTTGCTGTTGCTGCGCGGGCCGCAGACGATCAGTGAGCTGCTTACGCGAAGCAATCGCCTACATAACTTCGACGATGCTGACCAGGTGCAGCACCACTTGGAACGTTTGATTGGGCGTGAGCTGGTGAGCCTGGTCGGTCGTCAGCCTGGGCAGCGCGAAGATCGCTATGCCCATCTGTTGGGTGATCCGGCGGAGTTGCAGGTGCAGCTACAAGAGCGTTCAAGGCAGGGAGAGCGCTCGTCTGATGGATCTTCTTCGGATCGCCTGGAGGCACTTGAGGCGCGGATCAATGAGCTTGAGGCGCGCCTGGCAATGCTGGAAGGCAATACATCTGCTTGAGCCTTCAAATGGGCCTTCTCGCATAGGCTACGTATTGCTGCGGAATAATGAACTGTTGTGCACTGCGCATTATCAATAGGGCACTGCCATCACAGGCCGAGCCGTGAAGGCTGTTTGCCCATTGGGTGTTTGTTTGATTTAGATTGAGCTGCCCCTTGGTGGCTTCAAGTTACAAGGAGTCGTCGCAGTCCAATGCGCATGATCTGGAAGTCCTTCAGTTCTCTGTACATCGCCACCGTTTTAATGCTGCTGGGCTCCGGCCTGTTGAGTACCTACCTGGCACTGCGTCTGGCCGAATCCGGCGAGGGCGTTTGGGCGGGCGCGTTGATGGCTGCCAATTACTTCGGGTTGGTGCTGGGCGGCAAGATTGGTCACCGGCTGATTGCTCGTGTCGGCCACATTCGCGCCTATGTGGCCTGTGCTGGCGTAGTCACTGCGGCGGTGCTGGGGCACGGTTTACTCGACTGGCTGCCAGCCTGGCTAGTGCTGCGTGTACTGGTAGGCTTGGGGATGATGTGCCAGTACATGGTCATCGAAAGCTGGCTCAATGAGCAGGCCGATACCAAGCAGCGTGGGTTGGTGTTCGCAGGCTACATGGCGGCCTCTTACCTTGGGCTGGTGCTTGGCCAGCTGGTTCTGGTCGTACACCCGACATTGGGCCTCGAGCTATTGATGCTGGTCGCCTTGGCCTTTGCGCTGTGCCTGGTTCCCGTGGCCCTTACCCGACGTATGCACCCCTCACCCTTGCACCCAGCGCCACTGGAAATGCGCTTCTTCTTTCAGCGTGTTCCCTTATCGCTGACGGCCATTGGCGTAGCTGGCCTGATGATTGGCTCTTTTTATGGTTTGGCACCGCTCTATGCGGCTGACATGGGGCTGGCGACGGAGCAGGTCGGCATATTTATGGGGGCCTGCATTCTTGCCGGCCTGATTGTTCAGGCTCCTCTGGGGTGGCTGTCGGATCGTTTCGACAGGGTCAAGTTGATGCGTGGCATGTCAGGCGTGATGGTGGTTGTGGCGGCGCCGCTGGCTATCCTTCATGAAGCGCCGTTGTTGCTGCTGATTTCAGTTGGTTTTGTTGTCAGCATGCTGCAGTTCAGTCTTTACCCCCTGGCTGTGGCGTTCGCCAATGACCATGTCGAGGCGGATCGGCGTGTGTCGTTGACCGCGATGCTGCTTGTGACATTTGGTGTCGGTGCTTGTATCGGGCCGCTGCTGGTCGGTGTGTTGATGCGTTTTTTCGGCGCCAACATGTTGTACGCCTTCTTCTGCGTCTGCGGTCTGTTCCTGGTCTGGAGAGTGCGCTCGAACATCGTCACGCATCTCCATCAGGTCGATGATGCGCCGCTGCAGCACGTGGCGATGCCTGTGAACATGACCGCTTCACCACTGGTGGCTGCGCTGGATCCACGTGTCGATGAGCAGGTTGTTCAGGATCAGATGCTTGAGCCCGTTGTGACCGATCCTGATGTGCAGACTGACGCCGATTCTGCAGATAAGCCTACGGCACCGTCGCAAGCCTGATCAGTCCGGGAATTGTTGATGTTTCAGCGCAACCCGAGCAGCTGAAACGTCATCAGGCCCTAGAGGCGATTCATAGAAAGGTGTCGCTCTCGAAGCGGCGCGCTTCGCGTTGTAACTGATAGACGAAGCGCTCCACCAGTCGCTGTTGCAGTCCGCTTAAGTTGGCGAAATGCAGGCCGACGAAGGTGAGATCAAGCTTCTCGTCATAACGAGCATGACGCAGCTCTACGGAGGCTTCCAGTCTGCCTATCGGAAGCAGTGCGCAGAAGCTCTCATAGACTTGGCCCGGCTGCAGCTTTTCGCTGGCGTTGCCGGGGAGGCGAACCTTGCAGCCTGAGGCGGAAATATCGAGCATCAGGCCTTCCAGTGGACTGCGCAGCTTGGCTCCGTCGAGTTCCACCTTGACCTGGTCTGACTGCTTGAGCGCTGCTCTGAACGCGTTGCGACGCTGATGATAAAGCACCATTTGGGGAATTTCGCCGCTGTAGCAGCGCTCTCCCTGATGCTCACTTACCTGCATGCCGGCTGGGCAATCCCAGGCGATCAGTACCCCGTCATGCAGAGATTCAACGCGGAAAGCTTCGCCGTTCTGCAGGTAGCGCTCGCCATCACTGGGGATCATCTCATCGAGAATCAGCAGATTCTGATCGCGGTCTACCTCTATCACAAAGCTTTGGAAGCGCTGATTGCGCTCCTTGAACATGATGATCAGGGGGTCATGGTGGTGTTGCAGAAGGCGTAGGTTGGCAACAATTTCCATCGGTGCTTTGAGCACTTTCGGAGGTTGCGGGCCATCGTCCTGGGCGAAGGGGTTGGACACGAACCAGTGATCTCCGGGGCATAGTACTGCTGCGTCAATGATAATGCCGTTTCGGCATCATTGCGCATCTTGTTGTTATGTCAGGCCTGGCTGAGTGGGCGCTTGCTGCCGATTTTAGCGGTGCCACCGCTGCTGTCATAGAGCGAAGGCGTTTCGTTGCCGCGCAAAATACCGAGCATGTTTTCTGTTGATTTCTGGCTTGATCGGATGATCCGGCCATTGCGCAGGTTGGCGCTCTGGCAGCTCTCCAGCAGGCTACTCAGTTTATCGCTAGCGGTCACTAGGGCATCACCCTGATCCGAACGCTCGGCGAGCGCCAGCAAGCCGGCGCGATCAGCGCTCAGGTTGAAGCCGAGGAGTATCTGGGTGCGATGCTTGCCATGCTGGTCAAGGCTGGCCAGCAAGGGCTGCTTGTCTGCCAGTATCTGCTGCAGGCGCGGCAAATCATGCTCGCTCAGGGCCTGGAATTCGGCTTCGATCAGCTCAAGCAATTGCTCGGCGTGGCCGATATCTTCATTGAATAGGTCGAGCAGGGGCGTAGCGTTCATAAGCGGGCTCTCTGGGGAAGAAACTGTTCAAGATCTGTCGGCCAACAAGCCAGCAAAACGGCGAACGGTCTCTAGGCGTCCAACACCCCAGTACAAGCCCGAAGACTAGCGCTGGGACTCGAAATTGAGCAGTTTGCTCGCGACGCGCGGGCTATCGACCTGGTAAGTGCCGTCAGTAATGGCTTGCTTGAGCTTGGCTACCCGGTCGGTATCGACGGCAGGCTGGTCGCGCAGCTTGTCGACGGTTTTCTGTAATTGCTGTGCTTCACTGCTCAGCTGAACGGATTCACCGCTCTTTGCGCTGACAGCCGCTTTCTGGGCGGCGGCTTCGTTACCACCGGCCTTGTTATCGATGGCTTCGTTCTTGCCGCCCTGGGCGCTACCGGCACGTGTTGTGCTGGCTGGCGTGGTGCTGTTGAGTCGGTTGAAATCGATGACCATGATGCAAAACCTCTGACAGAGTTTGGACGCTTGCCTAGTTTGTCGGCTATGCCCAGAAAAACTTTAGGCAAAAAATTGCGTCGCTTGCACAGTCTAAAACACCCTCATTCTCCAGTCAGCCAGTCCGTTCGACAATGCCTGTAGAAATAAATGCAAGTCATGCCTACATGGAGACTTCAACCTGCCCCGGGCCTAGCACTCTGGCGCGAACCACCCGTTGCGAGCGCTGGTTGCGCACACTGATCTGCTTACCCACGGCACCGTCGGAAAGCGCCTCGCCGGGCATGCGCACATTGATACCACCGCTGCGTGCGCTGATCACTACCTGATCGCCGCGGCGGATTACCTCTGCTTGACGGATGTGTGTGGGGGCCAAGACTTGATCTGGCAGCATGGCGCGGGTGGCTTTTCTGCCGATCGCTTGTTCTACATCAGTCAGATAGCCCTGGTTGAGCAAGCCTACATCTCGCTCCGCCAGCATTACATCGGCTTCGCTGAGCACGCCTTCGCGTTTGACGGGCTGCACCAGGGTAACCACCTCACGATACAGGCGCACCTGACCGGGAACGAATACCGTCCAAGGTGCTGCGCCATCGCAACGTACGCGCATGGTCACTCTGCCTACTGGTTCGGCTGGCGTTTCCAGGGTCGTCGTCAGCGATTGATCACATAACGGTAGCCGCAGGCGTGGATCCAAGCGGTTGATCTGAATCTCGTGCCGCGCCTGGATATTGCTGCGCTGCAAATAGTCCTCTACGGCCTGCTCAAGAAAGCGCTGAGTCTCGCCGATAAGCTGATCGGGCAGGGTGACTGAGGCAGTTGTCAGCGTGCTATAGCCGAGTGCCAGTAAAGCAGGTAAAACTGCCAAGTAACGAAGGCTCTTGGTTATCGAGCGTCGAATAATTGTCGTTTGTGCATTCATGCCTGGTTGGAAGCAAGGTGCGTGCCGCCTGCTACGCTAACTAAATCTGATGTGTTACTGGAATCATGGGAGCCCGTACATGGCCGGTGTGATGGATTCGGTCAACCAGCGTACTCAGCTGGTTGGGCAAAATCGCCTAGAACTGCTGCTGTTTCGTCTCGATGGCCCACAGCTGTACGGGATCAACGTCTTCAAGGTGAAGGAGGTGTTGCAATGCCCGAAACTCACCATCATGCCCAAGTCGAGCCCGGTGGTTCGCGGTGTGGCGAGCATCCGCGGCGGCACTATTCCGATTCTGGATCTGTCCATGGCGACAGGCAAACGGCCGTTGGGTGGTGATCTGCAGAGCAGCTTCGTCATCATCACTGAGTACAACACCAAGGTGCAGGGTTTCCTGGTGCGCTCTGTGGAGCGCATCGTCAATATGAACTGGGAAGAAATTCACCCGCCGCCCAAGGGGGCAGGGCGCGATCACTATCTGACGGCAGTAACGCGTCTGGATGACAAGCTGGTCGAAATCATCGACGTAGAGAAAATTCTCGCCGAAGTAGCACCGACCTCCGAGGTTATCTCCGTTGGCGTGGTGGACGTTGAGACCCAGACCAAGGCGGTCAGTCAGCATGTGCTGATCGTCGATGACTCTTCGGTCGCGCGTAAACAGGTGATGCGTTGTCTGCAGACGGTCGGCGTCGAGGTGACTGCATTGAATGACGGGCGTCAGGCACTGGATTTCCTACGCGCGATGGTGGATGAGGGCAAGTCGCCGGAGCAGGAACTATTGATGATCATCTCCGACATTGAAATGCCTGAGATGGATGGCTATACGCTCACCGCGGCGATTCGCACTGATCCGCGCATGCAGAAGCTGCACATTCTCCTGCATACTTCGCTATCCGGAGTATTCAACCAGGCGATGGTGAAGAAAGTGGGTGCAAACGATTTTCTGGCGAAATTTCGTCCGGACGATTTGGCTTCTCGTGTGGTCGAACGCATCAAGTCGAGCGATCACTCGGCATAACGTATGAGCCGCTTGGTGTTTTTGGCCGGGCGCTGGCGGCAAAATCGGTAAGCTTGCATTGGCTCGCTTGCCGTATTCGACTTTCATAGATGGGCGAGGCTTCGCGAGTGTCTTCAGGTAATTTGGATTTTGAGCAATTCCGGATCTTTCTGGAAAAAGCCTGTGGCATCGTACTGGGTAGCAATAAGCAGTACCTGGTTTCCAGTCGGCTGAACAAGCTGATGGAGACCAACGGCATCAAGACGCTGGGCGAACTGGTTCAGCGTATGCAAACTCAGCCACGTAGTGGTCTGCGCGAGCAGGTGGTCGATGCCATGACGACTAACGAGACCCTATGGTTTCGTGATGCCTATCCCTTCGAGGTACTCAAAAATCGCGTCTTGCCTGAGCTTATGAAAGCGTATCCTGGGCAGCGCCTACGTATCTGGTCGGCAGCCTGTTCGTCAGGGCAGGAGCCTTACTCGCTGTCGATGAGTCTCGATGAGTTTGAGCGCAGCAACCTCGGTCAGCTAAAGGCCGGTGTTCAGATTGTCGCCACCGATCTGTCGCCGACCATGCTCAATAATTGCAAAACAGGCGAGTACGACAGCCTAGCAATGGGGCGTGGTCTTGCTCAGGAGCGTTTGCAGCGTTACTTCGATCCCAAAGGGCCTGGGCGCTGGGTGGTCAAGCCCGCGATCAAGAGCCGAGTCGAGTTCCGGCCGCTGAACTTGCTGGACAGCTATGCCAGCCTCGGCAAATTCGACATCGTGTTTTGCCGAAACGTACTCATCTACTTCTCCGCCGAGGTGAAGAAGGACATCCTCACGCGTATTCACGCCATGCTCAAGCCAGGCGGCTATCTGTTCCTCGGCGCATCCGAAGCCCTCAATGGCTTGCCGGAGAAATACCAGATGGTGCAGTGCAGCCCTGGGATCATTTACAAAGCTAAATGATTCGGGGAATCAAGAAACGGGAGACTTAGGTCTCCCGTTTTTATTTCTGCGGGCCCGTCTTGCCCGACAGTGTTCTGTCACTGCAGCGTCAGAAAAGCGGCAAACCTTGGTTGAATTGCCGCTCCCAGCTTGCCAATCGGCGGAAAAGCTTTGCCGCTTGAATCTGCCGAGCCTTGTGTTTTTATCGTATCAGGCTGATTTATAAGATAAAAAATAAATTGGCACGTGCCTTGCTGTGATGTTTGTAAGTAAACAGGCTCGCCGCCACGGCAAAGGTTCCTGAGATGAGCATCAGTTTCGATAGCGCACTTGGCATTCACGAGAAGGCATTGGGCTTCCGCGCTCAGCGTGCCGAGGTGTTGGCCAACAACATGGCTAACGCCGATACCCCCAACTACAAGGCCCGGGATCTGGATTTCGCCTCCGTGCTGGCCCAGCAGGCCGCGAAGAGTGGCGGCAGCGGTAATTCGGGGCTGAAAACCACGAATAGCCGCCATATCGCAGCAGAAGGCGTGCCAATGGGCGATGCGGCGCTGGCCTATCGAACACCGACTGCGCCTTCGATCGATCAGAACACTGTCGATGCTCAGCTCGAACAAGCCAATTATGCCGAGAACGCGGTGGCCTTCCAGGCCAGCTTCACGCTGCTAAACAGTAAATTCAAAGGGCTCGTCAGCGCCCTGCGTGGTGAATAAAGGAGCCCGATATGTCACTTACCAGCGTTTTCAATATCGCCGGAACCGGCATGAGTGCCCAGAGCACTCGCCTGAATACCATTTCCAGCAACATCGCCAACGCCGAATCGGTCTCATCGAGCATCGATCAGACTTATCGGGCGCGTCACCCGGTGTTCGCTACCGTGTTTCAGCAGGCGCAGGGCGGTGAAAACGGCTCGCTGTTCGCTGATCAGGACCAGTCGGGTGCTGGTGTTCAGGTGCTTGGTATCGTCGAGGATCAGAGCAGTCTGATGCCACGCTACGAGCCTAACCACCCGGCCGCCGACGAAGCCGGCTATGTGTATTACCCCAACGTCAACGTGGTCGAGGAGATGGCGGACATGATTTCTGCCAGTCGCGCCTTCCAGACCAACGTGGAAATGATGAATACCGCCAAACAGATGATGCAGCGCGTTCTGACCTTGGGTCAGTGAGCCGGGAGTGAGAAATGAGCACTGTTGATGGCGTCAGCTCCAGTTCGGTACTGGACAAGTATCAGGTCAAGCAGGATTCCACCACACAGAACAAGGAGCTGGGCAAGGATCAGTTCCTCAACCTGCTGGTGGCGCAGCTGAATAACCAGAACCCACTAGAGCCTCAGGGCAACGGCGAGTTCATCGCGCAGTTGGCGCAATTTAGTACTGTGGAAGGGGTTGAGAAGCTCAACTCGAGCATGGAGACCATTTTGTCCGGCTATCAGTCCTCCCAGGCTTTGCAGGCTTCTTCGCTGGTCGGTCGCAAGGTGATCGTGCCGGTGGACAAGGCGGTGGTCGATACCAGTGAAAGCTTCAAGGCCAGTGCGGTGCTGCCAACCAGCAGTAGCAACGTGTACGTCAACGTTTATGACAGTGCCGGTGCGGTGGTCAACCGGATCAATCTGGGTGAGCAGCAGGCTGGCAACGTGAGCTTCATCTGGGACGGCAAGGACTCCAGCGGCAATGTGATGAAGCCGGGCACTTACAGGTTCGAAGCACAGGCGACCTATGGCAATGAAACCAAGGGGCTCTACACCTTGCTGCCGGCCAACGTCGACAGCGTCACCCTGGGTGGCAACGAATTGATGCTCAATCTTGCGGGTATTGGCAATGTGCCGCTGTCGCAGGTGCAGGTCATTGGTCAGTAATTAACAGGCTGTAACTGCCGGGCTTTCGGCAAGGAGATTTTTCATGTCGTTCAATATCGGTCTTAGTGGCCTGCGCGCTGCGACCAGTGACCTCAACGTGACGGGTAACAACATTGCTAACGCCGGTACCGCTGGCTTCAAGCAGTCGCGTGCCGAGTTCGCCGACCTGTATGCCTCGTCGATGCTCAGCAGCGGCTCCAACCCGATCGGTAGTGGGGTGCTGCTCAGCGATGTATCGCAGCTGTTCAGCCAAGGCAACATCAACTACACGCAGAACTCGCTGGATCTGGCCATCAATGGCAGCGGTTTCTTCCGTACCAGTAACAACGGTGATATCAGCTATACCCGTGCCGGTTACTTCGGTACCGACCGCGAAGGCTTCATCGTCAACAACTTCGGGCATAACCTGCAGGGTTATGGGGTAGACGCCAACGGTAATCTGCAGAACGGCATCATCGGCAACCTCCGTGTGGAGACGTCCAGCCAGGCGCCGCGGGCGACGGGTACGATTACTCAGCCGTTCAACCTGAACTCGACTGAAACCGTTCCAGTGCTGCGGCAGAGTGCCTATGACGGCGCCTACCAAACGGCCTTCAATGGTTCACTGTTGCCGGGTAACCCCAACCCGACTCCTGCTGAGATCGCGGCTGCGACTGCGGCAGCCACACCAGCAGAGCTTGCGGCCGCGAATGCAGCGGGCGCTACTGCGGGCTCCACTGCGGCCAACGCCTCTTTCAACCCGGCGGATCCGACCAGTTACAACCGATCGACGTCGGTGAATATTTATGATGCTCAGGGCAATGCTCACTCCTTCACCCAGTACTTTGTGAAGACCGGTGCCAATAGCTGGGACATGAAGATTCTGGTCGACGGCCGGAACCCGCTGGATCCGACCAACACTCAGCCGCTTTCGGCTGCCGTGAGCTTCGACGCTGCCGGTAAACTGCAGACTATCGATGCGACTGGCCTGAGCACAGGGTTGTCGCTGAACCCCGACGGCACCATCAGCATGAACGGCTGGATTCCGGCGGCACCCACCAATGCCGAAGGCACCACCTGGGCCGCCAACGGCTCCGAGGCCAGTGCGGCGGTGAAGTTCGATTTCCGCGGTTCTTCGCAGTACAACAGCACGTTCTCGGTTGCCAAGGTCGTGCAGGACGGCTACAGCACAGGTGAGTTGTCGGGCCTTGAAATTGATGAGACCGGTGTGCTCTTTGCTCGCTATACCAATGGCCAAACCAAGGTTCAGGGCCAGCTAGTATTGGCTAACTTCGCCAATATGCAGGGGCTTACACCGGTCGGCAAAACGGCCTGGGTTCAGTCGTCGGCATCTGGCGAGCCGGTCATCGGTACGCCGAAGAGTGGCACGCTGGGTACTTTGCAGTCCGGTGCGCTGGAAGACTCCAACGTCGAGTTGTCAGAGCAACTGGTCAACCTGATCGTTGCCCAGCGTAACTACCAGGCCAACGCCAAAACCATCGAGACCGAGAGCGCCATCACGCAGACGATCATCAACCTGCGTTGATGCATGCGTCAGGGAGTTGTTGCCGCTAGCGGCAACAACTCGCCAAACGACAAATTACAGGCTCCTTCGGGAGCCTGTGTTGTTTCTATAATTCCAATAAAAACAGGTGCTTATCCTGATTTAAAGATTGTGGCACGCCAATTGCTTTTCAGCTCTTGTCAGAGTCGCGGGCGAGTTGCCCCACCTCGGAGGAAACATGGACAAGATGCTGTACGTCTCCATGACTGGTGCCCACAACAATACGTTGGCCCAGCGTGCCCACGCCAACAATCTGGCGAACATCTCCACGAGCGGTTTTCGCCGTGATTTCGAGCAAGCGCGGGCGATGCCGATTTTTGGCGAGACCCAGCCGTCGCGCGTATTCGCCATGAGCGAGCGGCCAGGTACCGATTTCACTCCGGGCTCCCTGCAGGAAACCGGCCGTGACCTGGATGTCGCGATTGGTGGCAAGGGCTGGTTGGCTGTGCAGGCACCTGATGGCACCGAAGCCTACGTGCGTACCGCAAGCCTGAACGTTGATGCCCAGGGCATGCTGCGTACCGGCAATGGTATGCCGGTAATGGGCAATGCTGGGCCGATCGCCGTGCCGCCTGAGCAGAAGATCGAGATCGGCCAGGATGGCACCATCAGCATTCGTGCCCTTGGCGAGGCGCCCAACGTGCTGGCCGAGGTCGATCGCTTGCGGCTGGTGAACCCTGATCTCAAACAGATGCAGAAGGGCAGCGACGGCATGATTCGTTTCAACGGCCCGCAGCCGCCGGAAATGGACGCCACCGTGCAGATTACCTCAGGCTTCCTTGAGTCCAGCAACGTCAATGCGGTCGAGGAGATGACCTCGATTCTGGCGCTGTCCCGGCAGTTCGAACTGTCGGTGAAAATGATGCGTACCGCAGAAGACAACGACACCGCCATGGCGCGTGTCTTGCAGATGACCTGATAACCACACGCGCGGCGCCATGAATCCGGCGCCCGAGGAGAATCGCTATGCTTCCGGCACTTTGGGTCGCCAAGACCGGCCTGTCGGCTCAGGACATGAACCTGACGACCATTTCCAACAACCTGGCCAACGTTTCAACGACGGGTTTCAAGCGCGATCGCGCCGAGTTCGAGGATTTGCTCTATCAGATCCGTCGCCAGCCCGGCGGCCAGTCCAGCCAGGACAGCCAACTGCCGTCCGGCCTGCAGCTCGGTACCGGTGTGCGCATCAACGGCACCCAGAAGATTTTTACCGCTGGCAGCCTGCAGACCACCGAGCAGCCGATGGACATGGCGATCAACGGCCGCGGCTTCTTCCAGGTGCTGATGCCCGACGGCACGGTGTCCTACACCCGTGACGGCAGCTTCCACCTGAACTCGGATGGCCAGGTCGTGACGTCCCAGGGTTTCGCGCTGGAGCCAGCCATCGTGCTGCCACCGGAAGTGCGTACCTTCACCGTGGGTGAGGACGGTACCGCTTCGGTGACGACCACCGGCAACCCACAGCCGCAGATCGTCGGCAACATCCAGATCACCGACTTCATCAACCCGGCGGGGCTGGAGGCGATCGGTAACAACCTGTTCCTGGAGACCGCCTCCAGTGGTGCACCTCTGGTGGGAACGCCCGGCCTCAATGGCTTGGGCACGACCCTGCAGAACACCCTGGAGAACTCCAACGTCAGCGTGGTCGAGGAGATGGTCAACATGATCACCACCCAGCGCGCCTACGAGATGAACTCCAAGGTCATCTCCACCGCTGACCAGATGCTGTCCTTCATTACGCAGAACCTTTAAGAAACGTGGGGTAGGGCAGCAGCTCACCCCTGATACGCCTGAACGCTGTGAGGTAGTGGTTATGAACCGCTTGGTGTGTGTGTTCTCGATTCTCGGCAGCGTAGTGCTGAGTGGCTGCGTGGCGCCTGCCGCCAAGCCCAACGATCCGTACTACGCACCTGTGCTGCCGCGTACACCGCTGCCGGCCGCGCAGAACAATGGCTCGATCTTCCAGTCGGGGTTCGAGAACAACCTGTACGGCGACCGCAAGGCCTTCCGCGTGGGCGATGTCATCACCATCAGCCTCAGCGAGCGTATGCAGGCCAGTAAGAACGCTAGCTCGCAGATGTCCAAGGACAGTAACGCCAACATCGGTCTGACGTCGTTGTTCGGCGGTGGCGTATCGATCGACAACCCCAGCTCCAGCCTCAACCCGTTGAAGGCCGAGAACCTGGGGCTCAGCGCTCAGTACGGCGCCCAGCGTGACACCAGCGGCTCCGGCCAGGCCGGGCAGAGCAACAGCCTGACCGGCTCGATCACTGTGACCGTCGCCGAAGTGCTGCCCAATGGTTTGCTGGTGGTGCGCGGTGAGAAGTGGATGACTCTTAATACCGGTGACGAGCTGGTGCGCATCGCCGGGCTGGTTCGCTCCGACGACGTCGCCCGTGACAACACCGTGGCTTCGACCCGTATTGCCGATGCACGCATCACCTATTCCGGTACTGGCGCGTTCGCCGATGCCAGTCAGCCAGGTTGGCTGGATCGCTTTTTCGTCAGCCCACTGTGGCCGTTCTGAGGTTCATGATCATGCGCAAATGGATCATCACCGTTGCAGCGCTGCTGCTGGCCTCGACCGCTCAAGCCGAGCGGCTCAAGGATCTGGCCAGTATCCAGGGCGTGCGTAGTAACCAGTTGATCGGTTACGGCTTGGTCGTGGGCCTCAATGGCAGCGGCGACCAGACTACCCAGACGCCATTCACCGTGCAGACCTTCAACAACATGATGGCGCAGTTCGGTATCAAGGTGCCGGAAGGCGGCAACGTGCAATTGAAGAACGTCGCCGCGGTGTCGATCCATGCCGACCTGCCGCCGTTCGCCAAGCCCGGGCAGACCATCGACATCACCATTTCCTCCATCGGTAATGCCAAGAGCCTGCGCGGCGGCAGCCTGCTGATGACGCCGCTCAAGGGCATCGACGGCAACACCTACGCAATCGCCCAGGGCAACCTGGTAGTGGGCGGTTTCGATGCCAGTGGCGCGGATGGCTCGCGCATCACCGTCAACGTGCCGTCAGCCGGCCGTATTCCGGGTGGCGCCACGGTTGAACGTCCGGTGCCGAGTGGTTTCGATCAGGGCAATACGCTGACCCTGAACCTCAATCGCCCGGACTTCACCACGGCCAAGAACATCGTCGATCACATCAACGAGCTTCTCGGCCCAGGTGTGGCTCAGGCGCTCGACGGTGGCTCGATTCGCGTCAGCGCGCCGCTCGATCCGAGCCAGCGCGTCGATTATCTGTCGATCCTCGAGAACCTTGAGGTGGACGTCGGCCAGGCGGTGGCCAAGGTGATCATCAACTCGCGTACCGGCACCATCGTGATCGGCCAGAACGTGCGCGTGCAGCCTGCTGCCGTCACCCACGGCAGCCTGACGGTAACCATCACCGAAGACCCGATCGTCAGCCAGCCGGGTGCGCTGTCCGGCGGCGAGACCGCGGTAGTGCCGCGTTCGCGTGTCGGTGCCGACGAAGAAATGAAACCGATGTTCAAGTTCGGCCCGGGCACCACTCTCGACGAGATCGTGCGTGCGGTGAACCAGGTGGGCGCTGCACCTTCCGATCTGATGGCCATCCTGGAGGCGCTTAAGCAAGCTGGCGCTCTGCAGGCCGACCTGATCGTGATTTAAAAGGAACGGGACATGGATACTCGACTCGCGGCCGCCGGCACCACCACCCTCGATAGCGGCGCCTATACCGATCTCAATCGCCTCAACCAATTCAAGGTTGGCGGCGACAATGAGGAGAACATTCGCAAGGTCGCGAAGGAGTTCGAGTCGCTGTTCCTCAATGAAATGCTCAAGACCATGCGCTCGGCCAACGAAGTGTTCGGTGAAGGCAACTTCATGAACAGCAACGAGGCCAAGACCTACCAGGACATGTACGACCAGCAGCTGTCCGTGACCATGGCCGGCAACAAGAACGGTATCGGCCTGGCCGACGTGATGGCGCGGCAGATGTCGAAGATGCGCAACGTCAGCGATCGGCCCAATCCGTTCGCCCAGGTCGACGCACCGGTGCCCGCTGCGCCGAGCAAACCGCTGGCTCGCACTGAAGAGGCCGCTGCGCCGATTCAGGTCGAAAAGGCTCAGGGCTCGGCTGACGGTGAGCGCAACGACATGGCGCTGCTCAACCAGCGCCGCCTGTCACTGCCGGGCAAACTGGCACAGCGGATCCAGGCCGGTATCGTACCGGGCGCTGAGGCGGTCACGGCTGCTACCGCTGCTGGCACCCCAGCAGGCGATGCGGTCGGCAAGCCGCTGGCCAAGGGTGACTGGCTACCCGCCAAAGCCTACGCAGCGCCTGCTGAACGTCGTCTGGACATCAATGGCAGTGAGGCAATTGCCAGTCGCACGACGTTCAAGTCGTCCAAGGAATTCATGGAAACCATGCTGCCGATGGCCGAGAAGGCTGCGGCCAAGCTGGGCGTCGACCCTCGCTATCTGGTCGCCCAGGCAGCATTGGAAACCGGCTGGGGTAAATCGATCATCAAGCAAGGCGATGGCAGCAGCAGCCACAACCTGTTCGGTATCAAGACCCACAACAGCTGGGACGGCGATTCCGCGCGGGTGATGACCACCGAATACCAGAACGGCAAGCCGGTGAAGGAAGCCGCATCGTTTCGCGCCTACGAATCCTATGCCCACAGCTTCGAAGACTACGTGAGCTTCCTACAGAACAACGGCCGTTATGAAAAGGCCCTGAGTTCGACCGCCAACCCCGAGCAGTTCGCCCGTGAGCTGCAGAAAGCCGGCTATGCCACCGATCCGCAGTACGCCAAGAAGGTGTCGCAGATCGCTCGCAAACTGTCGACCTACCAGATGATCGCCGCCAACGGCGCGCCCTCGAACAAGGGATGATGAAGCATGGCTGACTTACTGAGCATTGGCCTGTCGGGCCTGTCGGCGAACAAGACCTCGCTGGCGGTCACCGGCCACAACATCACCAATATCAACACGCCGGGGTTCTCTCGTCAGGACACCATTCAGGCCACGCGTACTCCGCAGTTCAGCGGGGCGGGCTATATCGGCTCCGGCACTTCGCTGGTCGACATCCGTCGCAGCTACAGCGAGTTCCTGACCACCTCACTGCGCAGCAGTACCTCGTTGAGCAGTGATGTGGCGGCCTACAAGAGCCAGATCGATCAGTTGGATTCGCTGTTGGCCGGTACCACCACGGGTGTCACCCCATCATTGCAGAAGTTCTTCTCGGCCCTGCAGACCGCAGCCGAAGACCCTTCCAATGTGCCTGCGCGGCAGCTGGTGCTGTCGGAGGCCGAGGGGTTGAGCAGGCGCTTCAATACGGTTTACGACCGTTTGAGCGAACAGAACAGTTTCGCCAACAAACAGATGGGCGCGGTCACCGAGCAGATCAATCGGCTTTCCGGCTCCATCGCCAGCCTCAACGAATCCATCGCGATCGCGCAATCCAATGGCAGTCAGCCCAATGACCTGCTCGATGCCCGTGAAGAGGCCGTACGCCAGCTGTCGACCTTTATCGGCGTCAATGTCGTGGCGCAGAACGATGGCACGCAGAACGTCTTCATCGGCTCTGGTCAGCCGCTGGTAATCGGCAACAGTGCTGCCCGCCTGGAAGTGGTACCCGGCACCAACGATCCGAATCGCTCCGAGATACAGTTCATCGTCGGTGCCGCGCGGCAGACCATCACCACGCAGGTTACTGGCGGGGAGCTGGGCGGTATCTTGCGTTATCGCGAGGAGGTGCTGGATACCACCTTCAATTCACTGGGGCGTCTGGCGTTGGCGGTGAGTGATCAGGTCAACAGCCAATTGGGGCAAGGCCTGGATCTGAAAGGACAGGTCGGCACCAAGCTGTTTGGCGATTTCAATGAAGAGTCACTGGCCCGCTTGCGGGTGTTGCCGTCTGCCAACAACAGCAGCAATGCCTCACCGATCCTGAACATCAGCAACAGTTCGTTGTTGACCACCAGCGACTATCGGCTGGAGTTCGACGGTAGCAATTACACGGCACGGCGCTTGAGCGACAACCAGTCGATGACCGTGACGCAGAACCCACCCGGTACCCTGAGCTTTCAGGATAGCGCCGGGCGCAGCCAGGGTTTCCAGATCGTTGTCGGCACGCCCGCACCGGCCGCCGGTGATTCGTTCGTGTTGCAGCCGACACGCATTGGTGCCTCGACCATTTCTACCGTGCTGGATCAGGCTGATCAGTTGGCGTTCGCTGCGCCGATTCGCGCCGAGGCCAATCTGCAGAACCGCGGCAACGGTGTGATCAGTCAGCCGACGCTGCAATCCACAGGTAGCAATATCAACCCGGCAGCTTTGCAAGCTGCATTCCCTCCGCTGACGCTGACTTACGATTCGGCTGCGGGTGGTTTCAACGGTTTGCCGGCGGGTGCGACGCTGACCCGCGTCGATAACAAGGGGCAGCCGATCACTCCGGCGCCGACCCCGCTCTTCGAGCCGGGCCAGCAGAACAACTATCAACTGACCCTGGCCGATGGCACCAGCGTCAACATGAGCGTCAGCGGCCGCCCGGAAAACGGTGACCGTTTCGATATCGCCTTCAACCAGAATGGTGTCTCGGACAACCGTAACGCCTTGGCTCTGGTTGGCCTGCAGAACAAGCAGGTGGTCGGCGTCGATCCCACCGTAACGGGCATTGCCACCGGCTCCAGTTTCACAGACAGTTACGGTGATCTGATCGAGCGCGTCGGCACGCTGACCGCTCAGGCCCGGCAGGACAGCGAGGCAACCACTGCTATCCTCAAGCAGGCGCAGGACAACCGTGACTCGCTGTCAGCGGTCAACCTGGATGAAGAGGCGGCCAACCTGATCAAGTTCGAGCAGTACTACAACGCGTCGGCCCAGGTGATTCAAGTTGCGCGCTCTTTGTTCGATACCCTGATCGGGGCATTCAGGTAAGCGTGGAAGTAGGGTGGGCTTCAGTCCACCAGCGGTCAACGCGACCAAGCACTGAATTACAGATGATCCGTTTCAACCATCCAGCAATGGCCAGATGGTGAACAAATCCCCAAGAGGGTGCGGTTCTGGTAAACGCCAGTCACCGCTAGAAAAAACGAGGCTGCTATGCGCATTTCCACTCTTCAGGCGTTCAACAACGGCGTGCAAGGCCTGCAGCGCAACTACGCCAATGCCATACGCACTCAGGAACAGATCAGCACCGGCAACCGCATCCTCACGCCCGCGGATGACCCGGTCGCGTCGGTGCGCTTGCTGCAGCTCGAGCAGCAGCAGAATGTGCTGACTCAGTACAACGACAACCTGGCGGCAGCGAAGAACAGCTTGAACCAAGAAGAGGTGACACTGAACTCGGTCAATACTGTGCTTCTGCGTGTCCAGGAACTGGCTGTGCAAGCTGGTAATGGTGGCTTGAGCGGTGACGACCGTAAGTCCATTGCCGCCGAGCTACGCGAGCGTGAAGACGAATTGCTGGGCCTGATGAACACCAAGAACGCCCGCGGTGAGTACCTGTTCTCCGGTTTTCAGGGCAAGGCTGAACCTTTCACTCGTAACGCCGACGGCACGTATTCCTATCAAGGCGATGAAGGGCAGCGCAAGCTGGAGATCGCCAGTTCCCTGAACGTGGCGATCAGTGATAACGGCAAGAAGGTGTTCCAGAACGTCACCAATGCTGGTCGTCTGGATGCGGACATCACTGCGCAGCCAGGCTCGACTCTGCGTGCTTCGACGCCTTTGGTACAGGATGAGGTGGCGTTCAGTGGCACACCTGCGTTTCCTGACGATGGTGTCGACATCCTGTTCGGTAACCCCGATGCCACCAGCTATGAGATCTTTGCCGCCGGAACCACTACGCCTGCGCTCGCTACAGGATCCATGGATGAGAATCCCGACACTACTGATAAGTTGGTTTTCCGCGGCGTAGTGATTAATTTCGACGGAGCTCCGGCTGCAGGTGATACGGTCACTGTGACATCCGACCCTAATCGCCAGAAGCAGGGCGTGCTCGATACCATCGCCAACCTACGCAGATCTCTTGAGGAAGCACCTGCAACCACAGAGGGTGGCCGCGTAGTACGAGATGCCGTGGCTCAGGCGATCACCAACCTGTCGCATGCCAGCATCACGGTCGACAGCACGCGCGGCGCGATAGGCGCGCGGTTGAATGTGGTCGAAAGTACGCTTGCCGACAACGAAGACGTGGGGCTGGTGAACAAGTCGGTTCAGGCTGATTTGCGTGAATTGGATTATCCTGAAGCGCTATCGCGCTTGTCGTTCCAGACATTGATTCTCGAGGCTGCACAGCAGAGTTATGTGAAGGTTAGTAGCTTGAATTTGTTTAATAAACTATGATTTTAAAAAGTGATAATAATCTGTTTATATTATTATTAATAATTCTGATGTAAGAGTTTTTAGTTTTTCTTGTTATCTAGTGGTTTTTTATTTAAATGTCCTCGCGAGTTGATTCTCTAATGACGTGCAAATGATCGATATGCTCATTTTTAGTATCAGGTGGCCGTAATGAGTTTTACATTGAACGGTTCAATTACTTCCGTGGTGTGAGTAAGGTTATCTTGATGAGCAAGACGGTGATTACCTATGGCACCTTCGATATGTTTCATGTCGGGCATTTAAAGTTGCTCAAGCGCATGGCTGAGTTTGGAGACCGGATCATAGTCGCTGTCTCGACCGACGAGTTCAATGAGCGCAAAGGTAAGAAAGCCTTAATCCCCTACGTGGAGCGCAAGGAAATTATCGAGTCGCTCAGGTTTGTCGATCTAGTCATTGCCGAAGATGATTGGCAGCAGAAACCTGACGATATCCGCCGGCACCATGTTGATACGTTCGTGATGGGGGACGACTGGGCGGGAAAGTTTGATTCGTTGAAAGCCTATTGCGAAGTGGTCTACCTGAAAAGGACAAGTGGTGTTTCGTCAACAGAGCTACGCGATTCACTGGGTCGGCTGCTTTCCAGCGAACATGAGATCGCTCATATGATGAGCCTGCTGAAGTCCTTGCAGCGGGGGTTCGATTGACAACGTGCCCTACTGGCCAGATTCCGCTGGCGATGCAATTGTGCCTGCTTGAGCAGGAGTGTTTGCGCGTCGTTTTCGGTTCGCACAATGTGGAACATCGTTGTATGTACAGCCTTGTGCTGGTTCGTCGTAGCGACAAAACGCAGTGCATCTTCGAGGCGCATCAGGACGAAGGTATGTTAGTCGTCGACATCCCTGTATCCGCCATTGCGGCGCGGGAGTCGCGATGGGACGTACGGTTGCGTATCGAAAGCGCCCAAGTAGAGGTGCATAACGCCTTGCTGTCAGGGGCGAGTGTTCCGCGCAACGAAGATCGCCACTTTTTCTGCGCGCAGGTCGCGAGGCATGGTGTTTCCTGCTACCTGACGGAAAGTGCGGGTTCTTTGGCTCTTTTTGTTGCCGAAAGTGAGCGACACGCCAGAATGGTCGCCGCGGAGAATGCCAGGGAGCTCTATCCGCGCTACTTGGAACAGTTGCCGCTGATCGAAGATCTGGTGTTTTTCGAGAGCTTTCTTGGCAAAGCCTATGCTGGGAATCCGCGCTACATCTACGAGGCGCTGCTTAAACAAAGGCCGGACCTGCGCTGCGTCTGGTCCTATGATGGCGACCAGACGATTCCCGGTGATCCTATACTGGTCAACCGCCGTTCGCCTGATTATTACCGCTACCTGGCCCAAGCCAGGTTCAGGGTCAATAACGTGATCTTCTCGGTACACGGCAAGAAGGCTGAAACGCTGTACATCCAGACTTGGCATGGCACACCGCTGAAGAAGATCGCATTCGATGTCGAGAGGCCACAGGTCGATTCTCGCGAGAATTTTTACAAGGAGTCTGGCGCCTGGAGCGTTCTGCTCAGTGCCAATGTCTATTCGACGGATATATTTCGGCGGGCCTTCCGCTATCGGGGGGCAATTCTCGAAACCGGCTACCCACTGACGGATCCACTGCTCGACCCTGAGTTAAACAGGATCCGGCGGGTCGAAGCGCTCGGCCTGCCGGCCAATAAGCGCTTTGTCCTTTATGCGCCGACTTGGAGGGATAACAAGCCGATCGGCGACTGGCAGTACGCGCTCGACCTGCAACTGGAGTTGGATGTTGTTTCCCAGGGGCTACCGACTGACCACGTACTGCTGATCAAAGCCCACCACTTGGTATCAGAGTCTCTCGACCCAAGGTCACTGCCCCACAATGTTATAGACCTGTCGCACATCGACGACATCAGTCAGCTGTGCGTTGTCGCCGATGTGCTGATCACCGATTATTCCTCGGTATTCTTTGATTTCGCGGTCACCGGCCGACCTATTCTTTTCTATTGCTACGATCTTGCGCTCTATGCCGAAGACCTCCGTGGTTTCTATCTGGATGTGCACAAGGAGTTGCCTGGTCCGATTGTGGAGTCCACGGAGCGATTGGTTGCCTTGCTCAATAACCTTCAGGGGGTGACCGAGACGTATAGTGAGAAGTATCGTGCATTCCAGCAGCGATTCTGCTCGCTGAATGACGGTCAGGTCTCTGGCAGGGTTATCGATACGCTTTTCGGGGGCAGTCGTGGCGGTGATTAATGTACTGGTTTTCCCCTGCGGCTCTGAGATCGGCCTGGAGATCCACACTGCCCTCAAGCACAACAAGGCGATCCGACTGCACGGTGTGTCGTCTGTAGCCGATCACGGCGAGTATGTCTACGCGCGTTACCGGGAAATTGCTGCGAAGGTTGACTCGAAGGACTTCATCGAGCAGTTGAACGGGCTAATCGACGAGTGGCAGATTGATATCGTACTGCCTGCGCACGACAGTGTGGTGCTTGAGCTCGCCGAGCGCCGTTCCGAGGTGAGGGCCCGGGTCGCCGTGCCGGACGCCCAAGTGGCGCGGGTCTGTCGTAACAAGAATGCCACTTATGCGTTCTTCGCCGGTGATGCGTTCATTCCGCAGACTGTAGGAGAGGACATCGATGCTTATCCGATTTTCGCCAAGCCTGCCGTCGGTCAGGGCTCCCAAGGTGCCGAGATTGTGCACGACGCAGGGAGACACCAGCAGTTGCTGGCCTGTGGGGTGGAATACGTGTTCTCGGAGTACTTGCCAGGCGCCGAGTATACGGTGGACTGCATCTCTGATCATGCCGGTGTCCTGCTTAATGCCTTTGCGCGGGAGCGGGTGCGGGTCAAATCAGGAATTAGCGTCAGTACGCAGCTCGTCCCGCTTGACGAGGCAATAGACGTCATTGCCGGGCGTATCAGTGAAGCCCTGTGTCTGCAGGGCGCCTGGTTCTTCCAGATCAAGAAAGACGTACAGGGACTCTACAAGCTGATGGAAATAGCACCGCGTATCGCGGGCTCCATGGCCTTATCGCGCAACCTTGGCGTTAATTATCCGCTGCTCACTATCTACGCCTATCTTGGGCTGGCCTTCTCGGTAATGGGCCAACACTTTCCTATTCGCCTGGATCGGGCCCTGGGTAATCGTTTTCGGGTGGAGCACGTCTACGACACGGTCTACCTAGATCTTGACGACACGCTTATCGTGGGTGGCTGCGTTCATCCGACCATCGCTGCCTTGCTCTACCAGTGGTTGTCCCGTGATATCGATATCGTCCTGGTAACGCGGCATAACCGCTGCCCGCGAGAAACACTGAAGCGCTACAGAATTGCGCACGAGGTTTTCTCGCGCATTATCCACATCAGCGACGGCTCGCCGAAAAGCGCCGTGATAGAACGCGGTCGCCCTGCATTGTTCATTGACGACTCCTACCGCGAGCGTCTTGATGTCAGTCTGAATCTCGGTATCCCGGTGTTTGATATCGACGCCGTTGAGCAGTTGCTGGACTGGCGGTGCTGAGCATGGATGCCTCATCAGCGGTGCAGCCGCTGCTATCCATCGTGGTGCTTGTCTACAACACCGCCGAGTACCTGCCAGCCTGTTTCGACTCGCTGTTGCAACAGCGCTACCGCCCTATCGAAATCATTGCCATCGACGATGCTAGTACCGATGATAGCCTGTCTATCTGCCGGGCCTACGAAGCAGAGCATGCGGAGTTTCGGTGCATCACCAAGGCCAATGAAGGCGGCGCAGTATCCGGCAATTTGGGTATCTCTTTGGCCCGTGGCGCCTATGTTGCACTGGTCGACTCCGACGACCTAGTCACCCCTGATGGCTACCAACTGATGATGGCGAAAGCTCTGGCGACCTCAGCGGATATCGTAGTCGGGCGGGCCGCCCGTCTGGTCAATGGGCGCATGTCTACAACCTCGCTGCTCTACGAGCCTTTCGTGTGGTGCCGCGCGCGCGTTGTTGAGTCCGTTGCTCAGTTCCCTGACTTGACCGAGGACGGCTTCTATTGGAACAAGGTTTTTTGTCTGGACTTCTTGCGACGGCACGGGCTGGGCATGGTTCCCGGCCTGCTCTACGCAGACCGGCCGTTCGTACACTGTGCCTATTACCTGAGCCGCCGAACGGTGATCCTTCCCGATCTGGTTTATCTCTGGCGCAGCCGGGACACAGCAACAGCACTGTCAATCACCCAGAACAAGGCCGCTGCGGCCAATTTTGACGACCGGGTGCGCTCCATTGCGATCGAGTGGGAGCAGTTCGATGATATTGCCGGTGCTGATGAGTACCGTCGTCTTATAGCCCTGCAGAACCTGCAACGTGCCTTGCATGTGGCCAGTGGTCTTGTTGCTTCGCCGGCCTTGCGTGAGGTATTTCTCGCCGGCATGCAGCGCCTGCTGGTGTTGTTCGGCGAATTCGACTGGCACGCGCTGGGTGTGCGCCGTGCGCTCTATCTGCACCTGTTGAGCAGGGGCGATATCGACGGATTTTGCCGTGCGCTGGCCTTGCCGATGAATGGTCGGGTCAAGCAGGGAACGGATGGCAGATGCTACTGGGCCGACCCCATCGAGGATGGTGGTTTAGACCTCGAGCGCGAACTGTTGCACATCGATTTCCCCAGCATCGGGTTCTTCCGGATGGGCCGAGTGTACGCCAAGGGTAGGACGCTGATACTCGAGCTAGAACTGCACGACGCAATCATGGCCAACTGCAGTGTCGAGCTGACATTGCTCTCTATGGAGGGCAACGGCGGCTTCGCTTTCGTTTCGATCGGGCGCAAGCACCAGCATATCCACGTGTTCTCGTTGGATCTACATAAGCTCGACACGAGAGGGGAGCGCTATGGTCTGGTGCTGGACTACTGTCACGCCGGTCGCAGGGGGCATTACCGCATTGGCCGCGCGCTTGTCGCCGAGCCAGCTTGGCGCGCGCTGCCGCTCGTCGTGCAGGGTGGCTGGCAGGTGGGATTCGATGAAATGTTGGGTGGTATCGGCGTAAGAAGGGCCGTCGAATGAGTGCACGTGTAGCCTCTTCGCACGGCAGCGAAGTCCAGCCGTCTGGGCACCTATACTGTGGTCAGTGTGTCTTTCCTGGCGAGCGTGCTTCGTCTCTTTTAGGTCAATGCCCATGAAAAAAATCATCCCGGTCACTCGTCCGTTACTACCGCCGCTGGATGAGTTCGTTCCCTACCTGGAGAAAATCTGGGCGAGCGGTATCCTGACCAATGGTGGCAGCATGCACACGGAACTGGAGCGTGCGTTGTGCGAATACCTGGGTGTCGAACATATCGCGTTGTTCGCCAACGGCACTCTGGCGTTGGTAACAGCCTTGCAGGCATTACGCATCACAGGAGAGGTGATCACCACGCCCTATTCGTTCGTCGCCACCGCGCACTCCTTGCTGTGGAATGGCATCAAGCCGGTGTTCGTTGACATTGACCCGGATACCCTCAACCTAGATCCATGTAAGATTGAGGCTGCGATCACTCCGCAGACCACAGCGATCATGCCGGTGCATTGCTATGGCAATCCCTGCGATGTGGCGGAGATCGACCGTATCGCTGACACCTATAACCTACGGGTGATCTACGATGCCGCACATGCCTTCGCGGTGCGCGATCTCGGCGGCAGCATCCTTCGCCATGGGGATCTCAGCGTGCTGAGCTTCCACGCCACCAAGGTTTTCAACACCTTCGAGGGAGGCGCGATCATCTGCCCGGACGAAAGAACCCGGCAGCGCATCAATCATTTGAAGAACTTCGGCTTCGTCAATGACACCACGGTGGTCGCGCCTGGTATCAACGGCAAAATGAGCGAGATTAATGCGGCCTTTGGCCTGTTGCAGCTCAAATACATCGATCAGGCACTGGCGCGGCGTCGCGACCTAGATGGCCTGTATCGGCGTCTGCTTGAAGGCTTACCGGGGTTGAGTTGTATACGGCCAAGTGGTCAGGCAGCGGACAACTATGCGTACTTCCCAATATTAGTGGAGGAAAGTTTCCGCCTTTCGCGTGATGACCTGTTTCAGGCGCTGCGCGACCAGGGCATCTTTGTGCGCCGCTATTTCTACCCGCTGATCAGTGACTTTCCGATGTACCGCGGGCTGCCCTCGGCTGAGCCGGCAAACTTGCCGGTGGCGTCGGCAATTGCCAGGAAGGTGCTCTGTCTGCCGATATACCCCGATCTGGCAGAAACGGACGTCACCGTCATTTGCGAGCTTCTTGCGCAGATCGGACGAGGCTAACCTTTGTGACGCTGTCAGCCTGTTGAATCATGCATTGGAGCCATTTTCTTGGTGAAGTCTTTACTGAATGCTCAGATCAGTCGGCCTCTTTTGGGCAAGGTACTGCTGGCGAGCTGGCGATTCCTCGACTGGCTTGTCCCCAAGCGCAGCGATCATTGGGCGTTTTTCACCCACCCGCTCAAGCGCACCCAGTTCGTGGAAAATTCCAGGGCGGTATTCGAGCAGGTCAAGGATGATGCCTCCATCCATAAGCTGATCTTCACCCGCGGTGCTGGTGTGACGTTGTCTCTGCAAGGCGGCTGCAATGTTCGCGTTGTCAACTTGCAAAGCCTTGATGGTCTTTGCACGCTGGCGCGCTGCGGCGTACTCCTACTGACCAACTCCATTGCTATGGACTTAGTCCTGCGTTGGGCAGACGGCTCACGTAACTTCCCTCGTCCTAGCCTGAGTCGGCGCATTGTCATCAACCTGTGGCACGGAATTCCTTTGAAGCGTCTGTTCGCTCTAGCCAACGCCGAGCAGCGACAGCATGGGGATCGCGATGCCTTCCGCCGTAAGGAGCGGACTTTCTACAGCGGCTTGGTGAGTTCCTCGGATATCGACAGCTATGCGATGGCGGCGATTTTCCATCCGATTGATTATCAGAATGTCTGGATAACCGGCTTACCTCGCAACGACTTTCTACGCACCGCCGAGTGCAACCTGCCGGACTTCCTGCGAGATGAGGTGGAAACGATACGGTGCCTGAAAAAAGGCCAACGCCTGATCACCTACGCCCCGACTTATCGGGAGACCGATATCCAAGGCTCCGAGTGCTACCAGTTTGAAGAGAGTGAGATTGCGCGCTTGAAAGAACTGCTTCGCAGGCATAACGCGGTGCTGGGCTTTCGCATGCACTATTTTCGCAACAGCGACCGCCTGTTCAATATGGAGCGCTATGTCGATGGTGAGTCGATCATTGATTTGGGCCATACCACGATCAGCGAGATCGCACCTGTGTTGCGTGAATCTGACATGATCATCACGGACTATTCGTCGGTATACATCGACGCGATGTACATCGATAAGCCGGTATTTAGCTTCGCCTATGACCTTGAGCACTATCAGGCGCGGCAAAACGGCCTGTTATATGACATGGAATTGGCATTTCCCGGCCCTGTTCGTAAAGATTTTCAAGGGCTATTGAACGCTCTGGAGCAAGAGCTGAGTTGTCCGCGGCAGGCGGCAAGCGCTCATTATCGGATCACCAAGAAACTATTTTTCACCTTTCATGACGACCGTAATTCCGCGCGAGTGGTTGAGCGCTTGAAGGCATTAACGGCAAAGGGGCAGTAAGTGGCAGAGAACATGAGCAACGCCGGGTGTCCGCTGGTCAGCGTCGTCATGCCTGCTTATAAGGGCCTTTACCTGGCAGAGGCGCTCGAGAGCCTGCAGCTGCAAACGTATCGACCGATTGAGTTGATCATTTGCGACGATGCCCGCACGGATGAGGTGCAGGAAGTTGTCGATGCATTCCGGTCATCTGCTGACTTTCCCATCCAGTATCAACGCAATGAGAGGCGGTTGTGGGAAACCCGAAGCACCGCGCGTGCAGTCGCGCTGGCCAGCGGTGAGTACGTCAAGATTTTGCACGACGACGACATGCTGCACTCTGACTGTATCGCCTCATTGGTCGCTGTTATGCAGGCCGATCCGGGAGTTGCTATCGCCAGCTCGCGCCGGCGCCGTGTGGATGAGGAAGGTAATCCGTTGCCCGACACGCTGGCGACGGTGTATCCCTTTCGAGACGATGTCGTCATCAACGGGGAAGACCTAATCTCCTTTCTCGCCGACCACACAATCAACTTTATTGGCGAACCTAGCACCGTGCTCTGTCGCCGCAGCGATCTGCTCGATTTCGGTGATGAGCTTTCGGTACTTAATGGCGTGCGGGTGACCTGGGTCGCCGACCTCGCACTATATGTAAAGCTGTTCAAGCGCGGTCATTTGGCCATGCTCGCTCGCCCACTGACAGACTTTCGCGTATCACGTGATCAGTTCAGTCAGCTGGGTCGTGACAAGCCTGGCGTCGGTGACAAGGGGCACGAGGATTTTCGGCAGGGTATTCGCGACCTCGGTTGGTACCGCAGTGGCAGCAAGACGCGAATGGTTCAGGTGGCGCCTATCACTCGGCTGAAAACGCGTGTGTTCAAACCCCTGGACATACTCGCAGCGATTTACAAAGCGGCCGGGCAGAGTGGTACGTCACTGAGTGCCTGGCTCGCTGCGCGCAAGCCCTCGGCAGAACAGATGCCATTGATCGAGCAGCGCCTGCAATCCCATGGCGGCGGCCCGCGTTTTGGCGTGTTCTTGCTGGATCGTAGCGGTGATACGCAGGCGCTGGAACGCAGCGTCGTCAGCCTCGAAGAGACCAATATCTACCGCAATATCGACGTCCAGATCGTCTCGATGGCGGGCCTGTCCTCCTTGCCTGGCCGCTCGATTACGATTATTCCAACCGACTCAGTCGCTGCGGTCGAAACGCTCAATCGCGTCATACAAGAGTGGCCCGTGCACTGGTGCCTGTTGGTTAACAGCGGTGTTACTTTCACCAGCAGTGGTTTGCTAATGACGGCCCTGGAGTTGATTGGAAATGAAGCCTGCATCGCTCTCTATGGTGATGAGTTGGTGCGGGGCAGTGATGGCGAGCTGGGTGTTGCCCTGCGGCCTGATTTCAACCTTGATCTGTTGCTGAGTTTTCCTGCCAGTACGGCGCGTCATTGGCTGTTTCGTCGGGATGAGTTGCTGGCTTTGGGCGGCTTCAATACGCAGTTCGACGAGGCGTTTGAGCTGGAATACATCCTACGGCTGATTGAGCAGCGCGGCCTAAGTGGTTTGGGCCATGTCAGCGAGCCGTTACTGGCCGCAGATGCGTTCGCTCTACGGGACAGCCCGCAGGAGCGAGAAGTGATCGAGCGCCACCTTCGTACTCGGGGGTATCAGCAGCCCAGCGTCGCCTCACGGCAGGCGGGGCGTTATCAGCTGGATTATGCCCATGGTCAGCAGCCATTGGTGAGTATTCTGATCCCCTTTACTGATCAGTTGGGGCGCCTGCAGCGCTGCGTGGAAACGCTGCTAGAGAACACCACGTATCCACACTACGAGCTGCTCTTGCTGGATTTGGGGAGCGAGCAGCAGGGCACACTCGACTGGTTGCAGGCCATCGAGCAGATTGGCAAGGAGCGCATCCGTGTGCTGCATTTTGCAGCGGGAACATCTCGACCATTGGCCGGTAATGCGGCGATGGATTACCTACAGGGCGAGATATTGCTATGGCTGGATGTCGGTGCCGGCATAGTAGCCGGTGACTGGCTTGTACAACTGCTGAACCATGCTCTGCGTCCAGAGGTGGGTGCGGTGGGAGCCAAGTTGCTGTCTGCAGACGGTCTTATCCATCATGCTGGTCTCTTGCTGGGATTGCGTGGCCCGGCGGGCAAGGCCTTCGAAGGACTCGAACTTGACGATGCAGGGTATATGCAGCGGTTGCAGGTAGAACAGAACTACTCTGCACTCAGCGGCGAGTGCCTGATGATCCGCCGGGAGTTGTTTGTCGAGCTGGGTGGATTTGATCTGGAGCCCTTGTTAGAGCGTTGGGTCGATGTCGATCTTTGTCTGAAGGCTCGACAGGCCGGTTACCTCAACGTGTGGACTCCGCGTGCGCAGCTGCTGATGGACGGCCAAGCCTCGCTTCCCGCCAGCAACGCGCAGGAAGATGCGATGTACGCTCGTTGGCTGCCCATTCTGGCTCGCGATCCTTCCTACAATGCTGGCCTTTCTCTGCAAGCCGAGCAAGGGTTCAAGCTGGCCGATCCTCAATTGGCCTGGCGGCCGTTGCAGGCCTGGCGGCCTGTTCCGACTATTCTTGCGCACCCGGCTGATCTCTACGGGTGCGGCAACTACCGGGTTATCCAGCCGTTCTCGGCGATGAAGCAGGCGGGCTTAGTCGACGGTGCCTTGTCGGTGGGCTTGTTGCATGTGGCGGACCTGGAACGCTACGAGCCCGATGTGGTGCTATTGCAGCGTCAGATTGGCGAGACTCGACTGGAGGCGATGCGCCGGGTGCAGGTTTTTTCCAACGCCTTCAAAGTCTATGAGCTTGACGATTACCTGCCCAACCTGCCGCTGAAGAATGCCCACCGCCAGCATATGCCGAAGGACATTCTTAAGTCATTGCGTCGCGGTCTGGCCTATGTCGATCGGTTTGTTGTCTCCACTGAGCCTCTGGCAGAGGCGTTCGCGGATTTACATACGGATATTCGAGTGATCGAAAACCGTCTGCCCGTGCAATGGTGGGGTGGTTTGCAAAGCAAGCGCCGGGTTTCTGCGCGACCGCGTGTAGGCTGGGCTGGGGGCTCGAGCCATACCGGCGACCTAGAAATGATCGCTGACGTAGTCAGTGAGCTGGCAGATGAGGTCGATTGGGTATTTTTCGGCATGTGCCCTGACAAACTGCGGCCCTATATGAAGGAGTTGCATGCAGGGGTCGAAATTAGTCGTTACCCGCAGGCCTTGGCGAGCCTGAATCTTGACCTGGCCTTGGCGCCTGTAGAGCAAAACCTGTTCAACGAGTGCAAAAGTAACCTGCGCCTGCTGGAGTACGGGGCTTGCGGTTTCCCAGTGATCTGCAGTGATGTGCGCTGTTATCAAGACGCTTTGCCTGTCACTCGGGTCAAGAACCGTTTCCGCGATTGGGTGGATGCCATACGCATGCACCTAGCCGACCTAGATGCCTGTGCGCAGGCAGGTGATGAGTTGCGCAGGGTGGTGCAGCGGGACTGGATGCTGTGTGGTGAAAACCTGACAGCCTGGCTCGGCGCCTGGACACCCGATTGATGTTCCGAATTTGTTGGGAAAATCAGGGTTGCCAAGTGGGCGACATTAAGATGCACATCCCAGCCCTTAGATAGCCACAGCGCTATGCTCATGATCAGACAGCAGTGTGAGATTGGGCCACCCTTCTTGTGATCAGGCGATTAACTGGAATATAAAATGAGCGATACTCAAGCAAGCGAAGCCAAACAAGTGAAAATGCCAGTTGAACTCAGTCAGGAAGAACAAGAGATCGTCACCTACATCATGAAAAATGGGTTGACGCTGGTGTCTTATCAGCGCCTGTGGGCGACATTGATGGCATGCAAGCACGCAATCGAGCGCAATCTTGAAGGTGACTTCGTTGAGTGTGGTGTCTGGCGTGGTGGTAATGCAATTCTCGCGGCGGCTATGTTTAAACTGCATAATTTTCCACGTAAGGTTTACATGTTCGATACCTTCAAAGGTATGACCGAGCCGACTGATGCAGACAAGTATTTTTCCAATGGCGAAAAAGTCTTAGACGTCTTTAGCAGTAAACAGCGTGATACGCACAACGAGATGTATTATTCCTCCATAGATGAAGTTAAAGATAACTTCATTAAGGCGGGGCTGCTCGGCGATAATATTATTTTTGTTGAGGGCGATGTGCTGAAAACCCTGGATGAGAAACACAATGTCCCTGAAAAAATATGTGTTCTCCGCCTTGATACAGACTGGTATGAATCCACCAAAAAGGAACTTGAAGTTCTCTATCCTCGGATCGTCATTGGTGGCTCAGTGATCATCGACGATTACGGCCATTTCACCGGATCCAAACAGGCGACTGACGAGTACTTTTCTGCTACGAAAAAGCGTCCGCTGCTCTGCTATACCGATTACACTGGCCGAATTGGCGTGAAATTCGACTGATGCCTTTTAGGCAGTTGTACTGACTGGGGGGGGCGAATTAGAAAAGTTCTTTTAAATCATCAAGTTGATTTTTATGGCCTGAATGGATCGCGACCTTTGATCCTCATTAAGGCGCATGGCAGTACGCTTTTCGCACCCGTTCGCACCGCCGCTTATCTAGCACAGCGACCGCCCACTACGTCCCTTTGATCGTGTACTGGCCTATGGGGCACGTTACTCCAGCACAAATATGCCCATCCGTGGGTGCGGCTCAGTTTTTCTGTGCGGTGTCCGTACAGCCTTATCTGAGTGGTGTTTGCGACAGCTATCTGCATCCCTCATCATTTTTCAGGTGGATTGTCGAGTCTGAGCCTACGACTTTCTACCTCTAGCATGAAGCGGTATTCAATATACTCCGGGTTCTCTGACCACCACGAGCCCGCTGTCGCCCGTTTAATCGAAAAGCCCGCCCGATGGAAAAGCATCAACCAGTTTTCCAGCGGGAGGCAGTTGAAGTGGGAGTAGAACCATACCCACTTTGTACTGTGCTGCGGCACTATTACCAATAGCACCCCATCGTCCTTGAGTGTCCTGTTGTACTGCCAGAGCTGGAACAGCGGGTTTAATGAATGCTCAAGCGTATGGCGTGTGGTGATGAAGTCTAGACTCTTCGGTAGGAAGTGCTCCGCAAATTCACTCATGTCGGCAGTGATATGCTTTCCTATTGCTAGGTCAGAAGGTGGGAAATAGTCGTAATAGGTAATGTCACGGCCCATTTCCTGAGCTTTTTTCACCAAATAGCTTGTCCCGCCAACGTCGACGCCGGTGCCCGCGGGCAGTCGCTCAAGTATCCAATCGCACGACATCTCTTTGGATTTTGTCCATGTATAGCCGAAATCCTTAAATTGATCTTTCAGCTCGGCCATGAATTCTGAGTAGATTGCCATGTTATCCCTAAAGAATTGAGCGCAGAGTTTCGGTCGCCGCCGGGCTGTTGGCGATGACGGATCGGGCAGATCATAGGTGCATCATTAAGCTGTCGCCAAGTGTAATCGCGGTTTCGGCGCAAGGACTCCGACTTTGCCAGCGGTCTCGCTCACGGCTCGAATGGCTGAGGCTCAAGAAATTTTCGCGTGGGTCGATAAGTTTAACGACGTCTTGGGACAGCGTGATTTTTGGCGGTCTGAGTGTCACTGGGAAAAAAATTTTGGCCTGGCCCTAAAGCTCCGATCCCTCAGGCCGATAAGCAATACGAACGCGAACTCAATGGCTGCCTGAGAAATGCAGGGCCCGATTCGCAAGCTCAGGCAAACAAGCTAGGTCACTACGGAGGACATCCATCATGGCTTTGACAGTCAATACCAACATTGCGTCCCTCAACACTCAGCGCAATCTGAATACTTCGTCCAACGCGCTCAACACCTCTTTGCAGCGCCTGTCGACTGGCTCGAAAATCAACAGCGCCAAAGACGATGCTGCCGGCCTGCAGATATCCAACCGTCTGAGCAGTCAGATCAATGGTCTGAACGTTGCGGTGAAGAACTCCAACGACGGCATCTCCATGGCGCAAACCGCTGAAGGCGCCCTGCAGCAGTCGACCAGTATTCTGCAGCGTATGCGTGACCTGTCGCTGCAATCGGCCAACGGCTCGAACAGCACCGAAGAGCGCAAGGCACTGAACTCTGAAGTTAATGAACTGAAGAAAGAGCTGAACCGTATCTCCAACACCACCACCTTTGGTGGCAAGAAGTTGCTGGATGGCTCTTTCGAGACCACCACCTTCCAGGTAGGTAGTGCGGCGAACGAAACCATCAGCGTCAAGATCGACGAGATGAGCACCGAGTCGCTGAAAGGTACTTTCAGCTCTGGTTCGATCACTGCCGCCTCTGTGGCAGGCAGCACTGCGGCAGCCTCCGGTGCGATGGCCATCAAGGTGACCATGGTTGGTGGCGAAGAGAGAACCTTCAGCACTACCTTTGCAAGTGGCGCGACAGCTGCTCAGCAGGTACAAGCACTGGCGACAGTTATCAACGACGCCAACATCGGTGTGGGTGCTTTCGTAAATGACTCTGGTGATATCGAACTGGTTTCTGCTGCCGGGTCAGGTTCAGTCGACGGCAATATCCAGGCCTTCTCTTTCGCTTCGGGCGCTACAGTTTCCGCAGCCAAGAGTGCTACTGGAACTGATATCAGCATCGCTGAGGTCACCACCGGTAACCTGGTAGACGACATCGATATCACCGATGTTCAAGGTTCGCAGAAGGCGGTCATCGTAATCGACCAGGCGATCCAAGCGATCGACTCGCAGCGAGCTGAACTCGGTGCTGTGCAGAACCGCTTCGAGAACACCATCGGTAACCTGCAGAACATCGCAGAGAACGTTTCGGCTGCACGTGGTCGGATTCAGGATACGGACTTCGCGGCAGAAACTGCGAACCTGACCAAGAATCAGATCCTGCAACAGGCCGGTACTGCGATCCTGTCTCAGGCCAACCAGCTGCCGCAGGCGGTGCTCAGCCTCCTGCAGTAAGCCAAATCGGCTAGGCTGCTTTAAACTCCGGGGGGAAGTGCATAGCGCTTCTCCCCGTTTTGCCTTGCGAGGTAAAAGAAATGGACATCGCAATAAATAGTTTGTCTCCAGTCTTGGCCAAGCCAGCTGGATTATCTGCGCCAGCGGTTAGCGCGACTTCGGCTGGAAAAG
This sequence comes from Pseudomonas sp. AC355, assembly GCF_979258205.1. Taxonomy (NCBI): domain Bacteria; kingdom Pseudomonadati; phylum Pseudomonadota; class Gammaproteobacteria; order Pseudomonadales; family Pseudomonadaceae; genus Pseudomonas; species Pseudomonas sp. AC355. Next base: position 263,081 of record NZ_OZ409843.1, read on the forward strand.
CCGATGAGCAGTCGTCGAGTGCTGCGGCCGTTGAAGATACTGGTCGGATGTACGAGCAGGTGGACGAGGCCGTCACGTCGATCCAGAGTTTCGTGCAAAACATTCGTCGTGATTTGAATTTCAGCGTCGATGACTCTAGCGGTCGGGTTGTGGTCAAAGTGACCGACGGTGCTTCTGGCGAGGTTATTCGCCAGTTGCCATCTGAGGAGGCCCTTCGACTGGCCGAGAACCTTGAAGAGGTTCGTAGCTTATTGTTCAAGGCCGAAGCCTGAAATGGCTCGCTTCTTGAATGCCCGAATGGGGTGAATGGACGAGCGCCAATATGGTGACGAGGGGGAATTATGGCTGTTAGCGGTATTACGACTGGCATCAACTCGGGGCTACCCATCGGCGAGCTAGTAACCGCCATGGTAAATGCCGAAAAAGCGCCTAAGGAAGCACAGCTCGCCCGCCTCTCGAGCTCGACCACCACCAAGCTGTCCGGACTGGGTCAGCTCAACAGCGCGCTGGGCGAATTCCAGACCGCGCTCAAAGATCTCAATAGCGCGACCCTGTTCGAGAAACGTACTGCTACCTCGTCCAATACCAGCGCCCTGACGGCTACCGCCGGCAAGACGGCTTCGCCTGGTTCCTATGAGATTGAGGTCAAAAGCTTGGCCACGGCCAGCAAGGTCGCAACCCAGGCTTTGGGCGCCACGTTCAAGAGTGGCGATGACGAGCAGACTCTGAGTGTCAAGATCGGTGAGAGCGGGACTGCGGTCGATGTGACAATCGCTGCTGGCTCCGATCTGAATAGCATCCGTGATCAGCTCAATACTGCGCTCAAGGGCAAGGGTGTAAGCGTCAGCACCATCAACGACCCTGCCACTGGCAAGTCTCGACTTGTGTTCAGCGGCAACGAAACGGGAAATGGCAAGGATGTCATCGTGTCCGGAAGCGGTGACCTCGCCGCGCTTAGCGTTGATGGTCGGACTAAGCTTGATCCCGCCGATACTCAGGGCGCGGGCTACATCGTCCAAGCGACCAATGCTCAGTTCTCTGTGGACGGCCTGGCTTTGAGCAGCCCGACCAACTCGGTCAAGGGCGCTATAGCTGATGTCTCTTTTGAGCTGGTCGGCAAGACCGATGACAAACCCTTGACGCTCAAGGTCGGTGAGGACGGCGCGGGCGTCAAGGCGGGCATCAAAAAGTTCGTGGACGCCTACAACAAGCTGATCACCACGACCAATGATTTGACCCGGGTTACCAAGGTGGGGGAAGACGGGACACCTCTAGTTGGCGGGCTTGTCGGCGACTCGACGATTCGCAACCTGCTCAGTGGTGTGCGCAACGAGCTGGTCAATCCAACCGGTACCGGTGCGTTCAAGGTCTTGGCGGACTTGGGGATTACCACTCAGAAAAACGGCACCTTGAAAATTGATGACACCAAGCTCGATACAGCCATGAAGGGGGACTTCGATGCTGTTGGTTCGTTCTTCTTGGGTGATACCGGTTTGATGAAGCGTCTCGATGGGCAAGTTGCGGGTTACAGTCAGACAGGTGGCATTCTCTCACAGCGGATGCAGGCGCTTGAGTCTACTCGCAGCGATATCAAGAAGCAGACTGATGATCTGAACCTGCGCGTCGACAAGATGCAGCAGCGTCTGCTCTCCCAGTTCTATGCGATGGACTCGCTGGTGGGCCAGCTAAATGGTACCAGTAGTCAATTAGAGAGCGCCCTTTCCAACCTCCCTGGTGTCGTGAAGAAGAGTAGATAAATGAATACGCCTATCGATACCTACAAGAGCGTCAAGACCAGCCAGCAGGTCACTCCCTACCAAGCAGTGCAGTTGTTACTGGATGGTGCCATCGAGCGTGTCTCTCTTGCCCAGCTGGCGCAGCAGCAGGCCAATCCAGGTTTGCGTGGCGAGGCGGTAAGCGCCACCATCTCCATCATCGCTGTACTGCAGTCCAGCTTGGACAAGGAGCTCGGGGGCGAACTGGCCCAGAACCTGGATAACCTCTACGACTATATCAATCGCCGTCTGGTGGGTGTGGCGCTGGATGACACTCCGCGCCGGCTCGAGGAAGTGCAGGCTTTGTTGTCGCAGATTCGTGATGCCTGGAAAGCGATTGGCCCAGAAGTTGAGCCGACGGCGAGCTGACCGCTATAGGACGAGCCATCACGCCTTGTCTAAGGGTGTGCCCGCATCTATGCCCAAGTGGTCGACTGCAATATGCGCGCTCGATTATTTCGACGGTAATAATGATTAATCCCCGCTAAAGCTCACGCCCGCCATGCCGATACATTGAGTATTCCCGCTGTACACTGGAGTACATTCAGCATGAACGCCATGGCCGCTATGCGTCAGTATCAAAACGTCAACACTCAGGCTCAGGCTGTCGATGCTAGCCCGCATCGTCTGATTCAGATGTTGATGGAGGGTGGTTTGACTCGTTTGGCTCAGGCGCGTGGTGCAATGGAGCGTGAGCAGTTCGCAATGAAAGGCGAACTGATAGGCAAGGCCATCGGCATCATCGGTGGTCTGCGTGCCGGCTTGAACCTGGAGCAGGGTGGCGAACTGGCCGAGAATCTGGATAACCTGTACGACTACATGACCCGTCGTCTGCTTGAGGCTAACCTGAAGAATAGCGTCGAGCCGCTTGATGAAGTTGCCGGTCTGCTGCGTAATGTGAAAACCGGTTGGGACGCAATCGCCCAGTGACAGGCATGCGTGAAAGGAGCATCCCCATGAATACATCTGTTCAGCGCTTGCAGAACACCGGTACCGCGATGCGTCAGGCGTTGTCCACTCAGGATTGGGCCGCCATCGGCGAGCTAGATCTGCAGTGCCGCCAGGCTGTCGAAGACGCTATGGTCGACGCGGCGAATGATGACGGCGCTTTACGTGCCCGTATGCAGGAGCTATTGGATCTGTACAAGGATCTGGTGAGCGCTTGCCAGAACGAGCGTCAGCGACTGGCTGGTGAGCTGATTCAGTTGAATCAGTCGCAGCAAGGTGCCAAGGTTTATCAGCTTTTTGGCTGAGATGCCCTATCAAGTAATGGGCTAAGGCGGGGCTCCGCCTTGTCCGCTAATCGCCTTAAGATGTTACCCTCCTGTCCATAGGCTCTCTTGGACATGCTTCGATATTCCTCGCTTGATCCCTGCTTGATAAAAAACACGTCATTAAATTGACTAAGCGCCAATAATTGACTTTACTGCTGGCCAAATGCTGGCGCTAAAAGGCGTTAGTTGGCTTTTTCTTTCTGGGCCAGACCAACTATGTGGCGTGAAACTAAACTTCTGCTAATTGACGACAACCTCGAGCGGCGCCGTGATTTGTCGGTGATTCTTAATTTCCTGGGTGAAGATCATCTGGCTTTCGGCAGCAGTGACTGGCGTGGCGTAGTGGATCAAGTCGAGTCCAGCAGAGGTGTTCTTAGCGTGCTGCTCGGCGAGGTTCGGCTCAAGGGTGGGGCGTTGGATCTGCTCAAGGAGTTGGCTGCCTGGGACGAGTTTTTGCCCGTGCTGATGATTGACGAGCATGCCGTCGGTGACTGGCCAGAAGAGTTTCGTCGCCGGGTGCTCGCGACGCTGGAGATGCCGCCCAGCTACAACAAGCTGCTCGATTCTCTACACCGTGCCCAGGTGTACCGCGAAATGTACGACCAAGCCCGTGAGCGCGGTCGGCAGCGTGAGCCAAATCTGTTTCGCAGTCTGGTGGGTACCAGTCGAGCCATCCAGCACGTGCGGCAGATGATGCAGCAGGTCGCTGATACTGAAGCCAGTGTGTTGATCCTCGGCGAGTCAGGCACCGGCAAGGAAGTGGTCGCTCGCAACTTGCATTACCACTCCAAACGCCGTGAAGCGCCCTTCGTACCTGTTAACTGCGGTGCGATCCCTGCGGAGTTGCTGGAAAGTGAACTGTTCGGGCATGAGAAGGGGGCGTTTACCGGCGCCATCACTACGCGTGCAGGGCGCTTCGAGCTGGCCAATGGCGGTACGCTGTTTCTTGATGAAATCGGCGATATGCCGCTACCGATGCAGGTCAAGCTGCTGCGCGTGCTGCAGGAACGCACGTTTGAGCGAGTAGGCAGCAACAAGACCCAGAACGCCGATGTGCGCATCATTGCAGCCACGCACAAGAATCTTGAGAACATGATCGAGGGCGGCAGCTTCCGCGAGGATCTGTATTACCGCCTCAACGTGTTCCCCATCGAGATGGCACCGCTGCGCGAGCGTATCGAAGATATTCCGTTGTTGATGAACGAGCTCATCTCTCGGATGGAGCACGAGAAGCGTGGCTCCATTCGCTTCAACTCGGCTGCGATCATGTCGCTCTGCCGGCATGACTGGGCTGGTAACGTCCGTGAGTTGGCGAACCTGGTCGAACGCATGGCGATCATGCATCCCTATGGGGTGATCGGCGCGGGCGAACTGCCAAAGAAATTTCGTCATGTGGACGATGAGGACGAGCAATTGGCCGCTAGCTTGCGCGAGGAGCTGGATGAGCGTGCAGTGCTGACATCCGCTTCATCGGGTATGGGCTCGCCTGCCATGCTGCCGGCCGAAGGGCTGGATCTGAAGGACTATCTTGGCAGCCTGGAGCAGGGGCTTATCCAGCAGGCGCTGGATGACGCAGGCGGGATCGTGGCGCGTGCTGCCGAGCGGCTGCGTATTCGCCGCACCACCCTGGTCGAGAAGATGCGCAAGTACGGTATGAGTCGGCGCGAGGACGAGGCAGGGGACGAGTAAGCCACTGGCCGACTTGAGAGGTGGGCGCGGCGATTTGCTACAGCCCACCGACAACGTTCCCCGCATTGAAAGACTGTACAGCTCGTCAGTCATTCAATTGACGCTACTGACCTAAAAAAATCCCTATCTTTCTGAAAATAAAGGATTTTATTTTCAGGCATGAGTATTGCTATCTCCTTGGCAAATGACTGTCCTATGACGGCTCGCCACGCGAGAGAGCGCAATGAAACCAAGCCCGCATCTACATGCCCAGATAGAGTCTATAGCGCCCGCACAGGCGGAGCGTGTGGGTCTTGAGCAGTCGCTGGCGTTGTTCGAGCAGATGTCGAGCCGGCTCGGTAGCTCTTACGACCTCCTGGAAAACCGCGTCAATGAACTGACTGGCCAACTGGCCCACGTCAGCGAGCAACGCGTGCAGGAACTGAATGAGAAGGAGCGTCTTGCTCACCGCCTGCAGAGTCTGTTGGATCTGCTGCCGGGTGGCGTGGTGGTGATCGATGGGCAGGGTGTCGTGCGTGAGGCCAATCCGGTTGCTCGCGATATGCTTGGTGAGCCGCTGCTTGGCCGGTTGTGGCGCGAAGTAATTGCGCAGCGCTTTGCGCCGCGCCAGGACGACGGGCACGAGATTTCGCTGACGGACGGCCGTCGGCTATCGATTTCCACGCGTTCGCTGCAAGGTGAGCCAGGGCAATTGGTGCTTCTTACCGACCTGACGGAAACCCGTCGTCTGCAGGATCAGCTCTCCCGCCATGAACGCTTGAGTGCTTTGGGGCGCATGGTCGCCTCCTTGGCGCATCAGGTGCGCACTCCGCTATCCGCTGCGCTCCTGTATGCCAGTCACCTGACTGAGCAGGTATTGCCAGTAGAACAGCAGCAACGCTTTGCCGGCCGGTTGAAAGAGCGGTTGCATGAGTTGGAGCACCAAGTGCGCGACATGCTGGTGTTTGCCCGTGGCGACCTGCCGCTGTCGGATCGACTTTCCCCCAGCCAGCTCTTCGATGCATTCAGGCGCTCTGGAGAGTCGTTGTTGCAGGGGGTAGAGGTGCGTTGGCAGTGTGATGCTCGTGATGGCGAGCTGCTGTGTAACCGCGACACTCTGGTCGGTACGCTGCTTAACTTGGTCGAGAATGCCATTCAGGCAGCAGGCCGGGGCGGGCGTCTGAAGGTTCATGCTTATGTTCGTGGTGATGCCTTGCGCTTGTCCATCAGCGACAACGGTTCAGGCATTGATGCCGCGACTTTGGCACGCTTGGGAGAACCCTTCTTCACGACCAAAACTACCGGAACCGGCCTTGGGTTGGCGGTGGTCAAGGCGGTTGCCCGTGCTCACCAGGGAGAGCTACAGCTGCGTTCGCGACCGGGACGTGGTACCTGCGCCCGATTGACTCTGCCGCTGATCAGCGCACCACCACTCTTGATTCAGGAATGATCCATGGCTGCCAAAATCCTGTTAGTTGAAGATGACCGTGCGCTGCGCGAAGCCCTGGCGGACACTCTGGAGTTGGGCGGTCATGACTATCGTGCGGTCGACTGTGCTGAAGCCGCGCTGATTGCCATCGCCGAAGAGCCATTCGGACTGGTGATCAGTGATGTCAACATGCCGGGTATGGATGGCCATCAACTGCTGTTGGTGATTCGCCAGCGGCAGCCACAATTGCCGGTGTTGTTGATGACTGCTTTTGGCGCCGTGGAGCGTGCGGTCGAAGCGATGCGTCGCGGCGCCGCCGATTACCTGGTCAAACCGTTCGAGCCCAAGGTACTGCTGGCACTGGTCGCACGGCATGCCCTGGGCCTTGCTGGCGGGCTGGAGCAGGACGGGCCAGTCGCTCGAGAACCGGCCAGCCTGCAGTTATTGGAGTTGGCTGCGCGGGTGGCTCGCAGCGATTCCACTGTGCTGATCACCGGCGAGTCGGGTACCGGCAAAGAGGTGCTGGCACGTTACCTCCATCAGCAGTCCCCGCGATCAACTGGGCCGTTCGTTGCCATCAACTGCGCGGCAATTCCGGACAACATGCTAGAGGCCACGCTATTTGGGCATGAGAAAGGCGCATTCACCGGTGCTGTAGCCAGTGCGCCAGGCAAGTTCGAGCTGGCCGAAGGCGGCACCATTCTGCTCGACGAGATTTCTGAAATGCCCCTCGCTCTGCAAGCCAAGCTATTGCGTGTGCTGCAGGAGCGTGAGGTCGAACGGGTCGGGGCGCGTAAACCGATCAGCCTGGATATTCGAGTGCTGGCGACCAGCAACCGTGATTTGGCGGTGGAGGTTGCGGCAGGGCGCTTCCGTGAGGATCTATTCTATCGGTTGTCTGTCTTCCCGCTGGCCTGGCGCCCCCTGCGTGAACGCCCGGCGGATATCCTGCCGCTGGCCGAACGTCTGCTGAACAAATACGTACGCAAGATGAACCTCGCGCCGCTGCGCCTTTCCGCTCAAGCGATCGCCTGCCTGACGAGCCATGCCTGGCCGGGCAACGTGCGTGAGCTGGACAATGCCATCCAGCGTGCGGTCATCCTCCAGCAGAGTGGGGTTATCGAGCCTCATGACCTTTGCCTGACTGCGCCGATTGGCTTTGCCCCTATGGCTCAAGCAGCGCAGCCACTGGCTGTGGTGTCTGCTATGGCTGCAGTGCCGCTATCGGAACCGGCAATGATGGACGGTGCGCTGGGAGAAGATCTGCGGCGCCGCGAGTACCAGGTGATCATCGACACCTTGCGCGCCGAGCGAGGCCGTCGCAAGGAGGCAGCCGAGAGGCTGGGCATCAGCCCTCGTACCTTGCGCTACAAGCTGGCGCAGATGCGCGATGCCGGGATGGATGTCGAGGCTTATCTTTACGCAAGCTGAGTGCGAGTAAAGCGCCACTGTGACGCGGTCATCACAAGGTGATGCCCAGGAGGCGCTCTGAAAGCCTGCCTTGATCCAGCCTGGACTCTATGGTGGCCTATCGTTTGGTGGGTTACGCGCCGCGCCGAGAGTGTAGTGCTTGAGATGACCAGGGCCGGCGGCGCTAACCCACCCTACGTTTGTGCATGCCTGGAAGTCCGTTATCGAGAAATCCAGCGGGTACAAAAAGCTCCGGTTTTCACCGAGGCTTTCGAATTTGGCTCCACGACCTGGACGCGACAGCGCAGCTGAACGCGCTTCTGCGCGGCCCCGAAGGGGTGAGCGCAGCGAATAACCTGGGACGCAGTCCCTGGTGAGAGTCCGCAGGCAATAAAAAACCTGGCCTATCGACCGGGTTTCTTGAGTTTGGCTCCACGACCTGGACTCGACAGCGCAGCTGAACGCGCTTTAGCGCGGCCCCGAAGGGGGGAGCGTAGCGAATAACCTGGGACGCAGTCCCTGGTGAGAGTCCGCAGGCAATAAAAAACCCGGCCTATCGACCGGGTTTCTTGAATTTGGCTCCACGACCTGGACTCGAACCAGGGACCCAATGATTAACAGTCATTTGCTCTACCAACTGAGCTATCGCGGAACAGCGACGCGTATCCTACTGATTACGAAGGGGAAGTCAAGCATCTGCCGGCTTCCCCTGCATCCACTCAAAGCACTTCGGCGATAGCCTTGGTGACGACTGGCAGATTGCGAGTGTTCAGTGCGGCCACGCAGATGCGGCCGGTACCCACGGCGTAGATGCCGAACTCACTGCGCAGGCGTTCGACCTGCTCGGTGGTCAGCCCGGAGTAGGAGAACATGCCGCGCTGTTCGGCGACGAAGCCGAAGTCACGCTTGGCGTTCAGGGCTGCCAGTTGCTCGACCATGGCCAGGCGCATGGTGCGGATGCGATCGCGCATTTCACCCAGTTCGGTTTCCCACATCACGCGCAGCTCAGGGCTGTTGAGTACGGCAGCGACTACGCTGGCGCCATGGGTCGGCGGGTTGGAGTAGTTGGTGCGAATCACGCGTTTGACCTGCGACAGCACGCGGCCGGTCTCTTCCTGGTCGCCGGTGACGATGGTCAGGGCGCCGACACGCTCGCCATACAGCGAGAAGGATTTGGAGAACGAGCTGGAGACGAAGAAGGTCAGGCCAGATTGGGCGAACAAACGCACCGCGGCGGCGTCTTCTTCAATACCGTCGCCGAAACCCTGGTAGGCGATATCGAGGAAGGGCACATGTTCGCGCTCGCGCACGATTTCCAGCACGGCTTGCCAGTCTTCAGGCGTCAGGTCGACCCCGGTAGGGTTGTGGCAGCAGGCGTGCAGGACGACGATGGAGCGGGCCGGCAGGTTCTTCAGGTCTTCGAGCAGGCCGCCACGGTTGACGCCATTGCTGAAGGCGTCGTAGTAGCGGTAATTGCGTACCGGGAAACCAGCGGTTTCGAACAGCGCGCGGTGGTTTTCCCAGCTCGGATCGCTGATGGCGACGGTCGCGTCAGGCAGCAGGCGCTTGAGAAAATCAGCGCCGGTTTTCAGAGCGCCGGTGCCGCCGATGGCCTGGGTGGTGATCACGCGGCCTTGCTGGATCAGCGGCGAGTCGCGGCCCAGCAGCAGCGTCTGCACGGCCTTGTCGTAGGCAGCGATGCCTTCGATCGGCAGGTAGCCACGGGGCGCGTGGGCGGCGGTCAAGGCGGTTTCCGCTTCGATCACTGCACGCAGCAGGGGAATGCGACCTTCTTCGTTGGTGTAGACACCCACGCCAAGGTTGACCTTGTCAGTGCGTGTATCGGCGTTGAATGCTTCGTTGAGGCCCAGGATAGGATCGCGCGGAGCCATTTCGACGGCGGAGAACAGACTCATGAGGGCGGCAGCTCTGTAGTGAGGGTGGGTTTAGAAACGGATTTACGTTCTTAGAACCTGTTCATGATCTGCTGTGCGTCGGCCCTGCGGCGTTAAAAACAGGCTCGGAATGCTCATTTACACCAGTAAACTCCGTTTCCTCGCCTGTTTTTGCCTTGCATGGCTCTAGCTCGCTAGATCGTGAACACGTTCTTAGCAACCCCGGCAACTGAGACTAGGGGTTGCGCAAGCGGGCCGTTAGTATAGCGGCCCATATTCTGTGTCGCGACAGCGTACACCAGGTATGACGCCAGCTCTTTCGCGGCGTCACAGCCTTTTGAGGTATTTATGTCCGAGTTCCAACTGGTCACCCGTTTCCAGCCAGCCGGCGATCAGCCCGAGGCGATCCGGCAGATGATCGAGGGCCTGGAGGCAGGCCTGTCGCACCAGACGCTGCTCGGCGTGACGGGCTCCGGCAAGACCTTCAGCATCGCCAACGTGATCGCCAAGGTGCAGCGACCTACGCTGGTGCTGGCGCCGAACAAGACCCTGGCGGCACAGCTGTATGGCGAGTTCAAGTCGTTCTTCCCGAACAACGCGGTGGAGTACTTCGTCTCCTACTACGACTACTACCAGCCCGAGGCCTATGTGCCGTCGTCGGACACCTTCATCGAGAAGGATGCGTCGATCAACGACCACATCGAGCAGATGCGTCTGTCGGCGACCAAGGCGCTGATCGAGCGCAAGGACGTCATCGTGGTCTGCACCGTCTCCTCGATCTACGGCCTGGGCAGCCCCGAGGAGTACCTGAAAATGGTGCTGCACCTCGACCGCGGCGACAAGATGGATCAGCGTGCGCTGCTGCGCCGCTTGGCTGAACTGCAGTACACGCGCAACGACATGGATTTCGCCCGTGCGACCTTTCGGGTGCGTGGCGATGTGATTGACGTCTTTCCGGCCGAATCCGACCTCGAGGCTATCCGCATCGAGCTGTTCGATGACGAGGTCGAGAACATTAGCGCCTTCGATCCGCTGACCGGCGAGGTGATCAGCCGTCTGCCGCGTTTCACCTTCTACCCCAAGAGCCACTACGTGACGCCCCGCGACACGCTGCTCGAGGCGATGGAGAAGATCAAGGTCGAGCTCAAGGATCGTCTGGACTACCTGCGCGGCGCCAACAAACTGGTAGAAGCGCAGCGCCTCGAACAGCGCACCCGCTTCGATCTGGAGATGATCCTCGAGTTGGGTTACTGCAACGGCATTGAAAACTACTCCCGCTATCTCTCCGGACGCGATTCGGGCGCGCCGCCACCGACGCTCTATGACTATTTGCCTGCCGAAGCCTTGCTGGTGATCGACGAATCCCACGTCAGCGTGCCGCAGGTCGGCGCCATGTACAAAGGCGACCGCTCGCGTAAGGAAACCTTGGTCGAGTACGGCTTCCGCCTGCCTTCCGCGTTGGATAACCGGCCGATGCGTTTCGAGGAATGGGAGGCGGCCAGCCCGCAGACCATCTTCGTTTCAGCAACGCCCGGGCCTTACGAGGCCGACCATGCGGGGCGAGTGATTGAGCAGGTGGTGCGGCCTACGGGGCTGGTCGATCCGCAGATCGAGGTGCGTCCGGCACGCACCCAGGTCGATGATCTGTTGTCCGAAATCGGCAAGCGTGTTGCCCTGGAAGAGCGCGTGCTGGTGACCACATTGACCAAGCGCATGGCCGAGGATCTGACCGACTACCTGGGTGATCACGGGGTTCGGGTGCGCTACCTGCACTCGGATATCGACACGGTGGAGCGCGTCGAGATCATTCGCGATCTGCGCATTGGTACTTTTGACGTGCTGGTGGGCATCAACCTGCTGCGTGAAGGCCTGGATATGCCCGAGGTGTCGCTGGTGGCGATCCTCGATGCGGATAAGGAGGGTTTCCTGCGTTCCGAGCGTTCGTTGATTCAGACCATCGGTCGTGCCGCCCGTAACCTCAATGGTCGCGCCATCCTCTATGCGGATCGCATGACCGGCTCCATGGAGCGCGCCATCGGCGAGACCGAGCGTCGCCGGGATAAGCAGATTGCCTTCAACGAAGCGAATGGCATCGTGCCCAAGGGGGTATTCAAGGACGTTAAGGACATTCTCGAAGGTGCGGTAGTGCCCGGTGCCCGCAGCAAAAAGCGCAAGGGCATGGCCAAGGCTGCCGAGGAGAGCGCCCGTTACGAAGCCGAGCTGCGTTCGCCCTCGGAAATCACCAAGCGTATTCGTCAGCTGGAAGAGAAGATGTATCAACTGGCGCGTGATCTGGAGTTCGAGGCCGCCGCGCAAATGCGCGACGAAATCCAGAAGATGCGTGAACGGTTATTGGCGTTATGAGCACGAGTCGCGCGCCGCGGATCTATCTGGCCGGATTCGATGTATTCAGAACCGACGCCGTCGAGCGCGGCGAGTACCTGAAAGCACTGTGCCGCGAGCAGGGGCTGGAAGGCCTTTATCCGTTCGATAATGAAGTGGCGCCCGGGCTCTTGCCTGCCGACTGCGCGATGCAGATCTGTCGGCTGAACCTGGCGATGATCCGTGAGGCGGACGCCGTACTGGCCAACCTGAACCTGTTCAGGGGCTTCGAACCTGACTCGGGCACCGCCTTCGAAATTGGCGCCGCGGTGGCGCTAGGCAAACCGGTCTGGGCCTATTTCCAGCCGCAGGGCGCCATGCGTGACTGGCTGCCAGGCAACGATCAGGGGCACGATGCGCAGGGTTTCTTGATCGAGGATTTCGGCTTGCCGCGCAACCTGATGCTCGCCTGTTCCTGGGCGGGCTGTAGTGCCAGTGCCGAGGAAGCCGTGTTGGCGTTAAGCCGGTATCTGCAGCGCGTGTTGCCTGAGCAGTAAGACGGCGCAGGTTTAGCCGTATCGAGACTGCGGTCTGACCGTTGCGTTTGCTGGAGCCGACCCTGTTGGCCCTGCTACTATTCGCACTTTCCGCGAAAGCCTCTCTGGTTCTGCCTGATGGTGGTTTTCGCCCCTTTGTATCGGGATTTTCCATGACCACCGTCCGTACTCGTATCGCACCGTCGCCTACTGGCGATCCCCATGTTGGCACCGCCTACATCGCCCTGTTCAATCTGTGCTTTGCCAAGCAGCACGGTGGCGAGTTCATCCTGCGCATCGAGGATACCGATCAGGTGCGTTCGACCCGCGAGTCGGAACAGCAGATCTATGACGCCCTGCGCTGGTTGGGCATCGAGTGGAACGAAGGCCCGGACGTTGGCGGCCCTTATGGCCCATATCGGCAGAGCGAGCGCGGTGAGATCTACCGCAAGTACGCGTTGGAGCTGGTCGCGAAAGGCCATGCCTTCTACTGCTTCTGCACCCCGGAAGAACTCGACCAGATGCGTGCCGAGCAGACCGCCCGTGGCGAGACGCCGCGCTACGACGGCCGTGGGCTGCTGCTGTCCCAAGAGGACGTGCAGCGTCGCCTGGCGGCCGGTGAGCCCCATGTGATCCGCATGAAGGTGCCGAGCGAGGGCATCTGCGTGGTGCCGGACATGCTGCGCGGCGATGTCGAGATTCCGTGGGATCGCATGGACATGCAGGTGCTGATGAAGACCGACGGCCTGCCAACCTACTTCCTCGCCAACGTGGTCGACGACCATCTGATGAAGATCACTCACGTTCTGCGCGGTGAAGAGTGGCTGCCGTCGGCGCCCAAGCTGATCCTGCTGTACGAGTACTTCGGTTGGGAAAAACCGCAGCTGTGCTACATGCCGCTGCTGCGCAATCCGGACAAGAGCAAGCTCTCCAAGCGCAAGAACCCGACCTCGATCACCTTCTACGAGCGCATGGGCTTCCTGCCGCAGGCGATGCTCAACTACCTGGGGCGTATGGGCTGGTCGATGCCCGACGAGCGCGAAAAATTCACCCTGGACGAGATGATTGCGAACTTCGACGTGCAGCGTGTTTCCCTGGGTGGGCCGATCTTCGATCTGGAGAAGCTGTCCTGGCTCAATGGCCAGTGGATGCGTGAGCTGAGCGTCGAAGAGTTCGCCGCTGGCGCGCAGAAGTGGGCCTTCAACAGCGACTACCTGATGCAGATCGCCCCGCATGTGCAGGGCAGGGTAGAAACCTTCAGTCAGATCGCCCCGCTGGCGGGCTTCTTCTTCGCCGGCGGCGTGCAGCCGGACAAGGCGCTGTTCGCTCACAAGAAGCTCTCTGACGATCAGGTGCGCCAGCTCATGCAACTGATCCTGTGGAAGCTCGAAGCCCTGCGGCAGTGGGAGAAAGAGCCTATCACCGGCTGCATTCAGGCAGTGGTCGAACACTTGGAGCTGAAGCTGCGCGATGCCATGCCGCTGATGTTCGCGGCCGTGACCGGGCAGGCCAGCTCGGTGTCGGTGCTCGATGCCATGGAAATTCTCGGCCCGGATCTCACTCGTTTCCGTCTCCGTCAGGCCATCGAGCTACTCGGTGGTGTGTCGAAGAAAGAGAACAAGGAATGGGAAAAACTCCTGGCAAGCATCGTCTAATGCCTGGCCGCCGGTCGCCTCTGTTTTGGAGGCGCCTGGGTTGTTCGGTAAGTGTTTGTTATGTCAGCGAAAAAAAACGCACCACCGGCTAGAATTTTGTTGACAGGGTGCAGGGGCGCACTTAACATGCGCCCCGTCCTCGAGATGGGGCTATAGCTCAGCTGGGAGAGCGCTTGCATGGCATGCAAGAGGTCGACGGTTCGATCCCGTCTAGCTCCACCAATCTCGATAGCCACAACCGGTTCTTATGAACAGGTTGGTTGTAAAGAAGGGCTTTGCGTCCCCTTCGTCTAGTGGCCTAGGACACCGCCCTTTCACGGCGGTAACAGGGGTTCGAGTCCCCTAGGGGACGCCATTATTTCCAGCTGCAGTGCCTCGGCATTGCAGCCAGACCGAAAGGTTCTGGGGCTATAGCTCAGCTGGGAGAGCGCTTGCATGGCATGCAAGAGGTCGACGGTTCGATCCCGTCTAGCTCCACCAATCCACGACAGGCCAGCCTAGTGCTGGCCTTGTTCTTCGAAGGTTTCGTCCCCTTCGTCTAGTGGCCTAGGACACCGCCCTTTCACGGCGGTAACAGGGGTTCGAGTCCCCTAGGGGACGCCAGTTTGCCCGCTCTGCGGGATTTTTAAGGGTCACTTCTCACGAAGTGGCCCTTTTGTTTTTGTGCGCTCGAAAAACCGTGGTGATCAGAGGCGTGACGCTCGATGCGGCTTGCGTGGTGGCAAGCAAAGCCCCTAATGTCTGGATCTGAACAGGGGCTGATCGATAGAGGAGCGTTGCATGAAACTGACAATGGGTGCCGTGGAACGACTGGCGCGTGAGCGGGTCTGCAACAAGATGCGTTGTTCGTGAACTGGGATCGCCCCAGCCCCTTCACCCTAGAGCTGCTGGTCGGCAGTGAGGACATCGACGGTCTCGGGCACGCCAACAATGCCGTCTACGTGACCTGGCTGGAGCGTTGCGCCTGGCGCCACTCGCAGTCGCTCGGGCTGGATCTGGTCGAGTACCGACGCCTCGATCGCGCCATGGCGGTAGTGCGCCACGAGATCGATTACCTGAGCAGCGCCTACGAGGGGCAGGAACTGCTGATAGGCACCTGGATCGTCGAGTCCGACCAACGCTTGAAGATGGATCGCTGCTTCCAACTGGTTCGCCCGCACGACGGCGCTACGCTGCTACGCGCAAAAACCACCTTCGTCTGCATCGAACTGTCCACTGGCAGGCCAAAACGCATGCCTGCCGAGTTCATCGAAGGCTACGGCAAGGCGTTGCTGCCGCTCTAGGTACTATTGCTGCTGCGGCGCCAGAAACAGCTTCTGCTCTTCATAGATCGCCTGGTAGCGCCGCACTTCGCCAGGCTGCAGGAGGATCGACTGGCTGCTGACCAGGTCGATCTCTGCGCAGAAGCCCTCCCGCGAAGGCGTGAGCACGATGCTGCGCTCGCCGCTAGGTACATCCAGGGTCACGCTTTCGCCCGCCGGTATTGGCACCAGCAGTTGCTCGTCCACGCGCAATTGCAAATCGCAGGCATTGGGGGCGTTACGGTCGCGGCTGACGATAAGTTTGGCGCTGGTTGCCGGATCAAGCGGCGCGCCCTCGAAGATTGGGGTTGCAGCAAAGGCGGCAGGCGCAGCGGGCAATAGCAGTGCAAGCAGGCTGCCGGTCAGCAGAAGTCGGCTCATGGTCGCTCCAGGCGATACATCGGTACTGCAATGGACTGCGCGCGACAGGCGTACGTTCAGCTCGCCGGTGGCTGTGCTGCTTGGTCGGGCACCGTTACACTACGCGCCGTTTTTACGGGGCGTCACGGACAGCCTCTGCTTGCCAGGCTTCAGTCATTTTTCGAGAGAATCACTATGCAGATCGCCTTGGCGCCCATGGAAGGATTGGTCGATGAAATCCTTCGCGATGTGCTGACTCAGGTGGGCGGCATCGACTGGTGTGTGACTGAGTTCATCCGCGTCAATGACCGCGTGCTCCCGAAGTCTGCCTATCGCAAGCTGGCTCCCGAGCTGTTCAAGGGTGCCAGGACTGCTGCGGGCACTCCGCTGCGCGTGCAGTTGCTTGGCTCCGATCCGCAATGCCTCGGCGACAACGCCGCCTACGCCTGCAAGCTTGGCGCGCCGGTGATCGACCTCAACTTCGGCTGCCCGGCCAAGACCGTGAACAAATCGCGGGGCGGGGCGGTGCTGCTCAAGGAGCCGGAGCTGCTGCACGCGATCCTTTGCGAAGTACGCCGCAGCGTGCCGGCCGCCATCCCGGTAACGGCCAAGATGCGCTTGGGTTTTGATCACAAGGACTGGGCCATCGATTGTGCCCAGGCACTCGCCGAAGGCGGCGCGTCGCAGATCGTCGTGCATGCGCGTACCAAGGTCGAGGGTTACAAGCCTCCGGCCCACTGGGAGTGGGTGGCGCGCGTTCAGGAGGCGGTAGCGGTTCCGGTTTATGCCAACGGTGATATCTGGTCGCTGGAAGACTGGCGGCGCTGCCGCGAGGTGAGCGGCGTCGAGGACATCATGCTCGGTCGCGGCGTGGTGGCGCGGCCTGATCTGGCCCGGCAGATCGCTGCCGCTCGAGCAGGGCAGGATGCCGGGGTGATGACCTGGGAGGAGTTGCAGCCGCTGTTGGCCGACTTCTGGCTGCAGGCGCGGCGCAAGATGTCGCCACGCTACGCGCCGGGCCGGCTGAAGCAGTGGCTGGCCATGCTCACGCGCAGCTATCCGCAAGCCGTGGAACTGTTCGCCCAGCTGCGCCGGGAAACCAGCTGCGAGCACATCGATGCGCTGCTTGGCGTCGCTTTTGCGCCGCGCGAGCCGGAGCGCCAGGCGATTTAGTCAGGCTGTTCAACGGCCGCCGCTGACGTCGAGCAGTGAGCCGGTGGTATAGGAGGCCTGTTCACTGGCCAGCCACAGGATGGCCTCGGCCACTTCTTCTGCAAGCCCGCCGCGCGCCAGGGGAATGCTCCTGGCAACGCGGGCGACACGTTGCGGCTCGCCGCCACTGGCGTGGATCTCGGTGTCGATCACGCCAGGGCGCACCGCGTTGACCCGGATGCCGTCGGCGGCCAGCTCCTTGGCCAGGCCAATCGTCATGCTGTCGACGGCACCTTTGGCGGCCGCGTAATCGATGTATTCCTCCGGCGCGCCGAGGCGGGCGGCGATCGATGAAACGTTGACGATGGCGCCGCCGCGACCGCCCTGGCGGGTGGACATGCGCTTCACTGCTTCGCGGTTGCACAGAAAGCTGCCAAACACGTTGGTGGCGAAGACCCGCTGCCAGCGCTCCAGGCTCATCGCTTCCAGGCGCATCTGCTGCTCGAGGATGCCGGCGTTGTTGACCAGTACGTCGAGACGCCCCAGGCGCTCATCGATCTCGGCAAAGAGTCGTTTTACCTGCGCCTCGTCTGCCACATCCGCCTGCAGCGCAATGGCCCTGCCGCCCGCACGAGTGATGTCGGCAACCAGTGCCTCGGCGGCGCAGGCCTGTTGGCGATAGTTGATCGCCACCGCATAGCCGTGCTGCGCGGCCAGGCGAGTAGTAGCGGCGCCGATGCCTCGGCTGGCACCGGTAATCAGGATCACTTTGCTCATCGAAAACTCCGTTTTTCAGCCCTTGAAATTTTTTTGGCCATCCACATTTTCAGTACTGCGGGATGCCGAAGTCGGGTCTCGCACCTTATCACTCGCTGAAAAATCAGGAGATTCACATGAGCAACGCATTTTCCATGACCCCACTCTTTCGTCAGTCCATTGGCTTCGACCGCTTCAACGACCTGTTCGAGTCGGCGATGCGCAACGAGACGGGCAGCAGCTACCCGCCCTACAACGTCGAAAAGCATGCCGATGATCAGTATCGTATCGTCATCGCTGCGGCCGGTTTCCAGGATGAAGACCTGGATCTGCAGGTCGAGCGCGGTGTGCTGACCGTGACCGGAGGCAAGCGCGCGGGCAATGGCGACAATGTTACCTACCTGTATCAGGGCATCGCCCAGCGTTCCTTCAAGCTGTCGTTCCGATTGGCCGACCATATCGAAGTCAAGGGCGCCAATCTGATCAACGGCCTGCTCAATATCGAACTGGAGCGTCTGGTTCCGGAAGAGGCCAAGGCCAAGCGTATCCCCATTGGCGCTGCGCGCCCGGTGCTGGAGAGCTGATCTGCCAATTCGGCAATGAAAGAAAAGGCGCCTATTTGGCGCCTTTTCTCATTCAGTCGAGGAGTGGGCGCTGCATGCTGTGAGCCAGCAGGGCGCGGAACTCGGCCAAGGGCAGGGGCCGGCTGAACAGGTAACCCTGGTAGCAGTGGCAACCCTGGCTCTGTAGGAAGTCCAGCTGGCTTTGTTGCTCCACGCCTTCGGCGATGACCCCCAGGCCCAGGCTCAGGCCAAGCGCCAGGACGGCGCGAATGATTTCCGCATCGCTGGGGTTGCTGGTGGCATCGCGTACGAACGACTGGTCGATTTTCAACACGTCCACCGGCAAGCGTTTTAGGTAGGTGAGCGACGAGTAGCCGGTTCCGAAGTCGTCCATGGCGAAACTCACACCCAGGTTGCGCAGGCGGTTCATTTTGGCGATGGTGTCATCGATATCCTGGATGACGATACCCTCGGTGATCTCCAGCTTGAGCATGCCCAGCGGCAATCTGTTCTTGCGCAGGCAATGCTCGACCCGTTCGACGAAGTCGTTCTGGCGGAACTGCCGGGTGCTGATGTTGACGCAGAGGCTGAAGTTCTCGTCGATGATCTGCTCTTCCAGCAACTGGGCGCAGACGTGGCAGGCCTCGAGCATTACCCAGGCGCCGACCTCGAGAATCAACCCGCTTTCTTCCAGCACATGTATGAACAGTGCCGGTGATTGCTCCCCAAGCGTCGGATGCGCCCAGCGCAGCAGCGCTTCGGCGCCAATGATCTGATCCTTTCGCGCGTCCACCTGGGGTTGGAAATAGAGCTCGAATTCACCGCGGGCCAGGGCCATGCGCAGCTCGTTCTCGAGGCGCAAGCGCTCGCTGGCGGCGTGCTGCATGGTGCTGTGGAACAGCTGGATGGCATTGCGGCCGGAGTCCTTGGCGCGATACAGGGCGATGTCTGCGCGCTTGAGTAGGTCTGCTGGAGTTTGCCCATGGTTCGGGATCAGTGCGATGCCTATGCTTGGCGTGACCTGCAGGCGGTGGCCGTCGACCAGCATCGGTTCGCTCAGCAATGTGCGCAGTTTGTCGGCGGCGCTACGGGCATGACTGATAACCTGGCTGAGCGTGCCGTCGATGCCCGTCAGCAGCACCACGAACTCATCACCGCCGAGGCGCGCCACGGTATCTTCCTCGCGCACGCTGACCTCCAGGCGTGCGGTGATCAGCTTGAGTACCGCATCACCGACCGGATGGCCGAGCGAATCGTTGATGTGCTTGAAGTGATCGAGGTCGAGAAATAGCAGGGCGCCGCGTAGCCCATGGCGTTGTAGCAGGGCGATCTGCTGGGTCAGGCGATCCATCAGCAGGGCACGATTGGGCAGGTTGGTCAACGAGTCGTGGTAGGCCAGGTGCTGGATCTGCGCTTGGGCAGCCTTGAGTTCGCCGATGTCGCGGGCTGTGACCAGCAGGCAGGGCTGCCCGTCCAGTTCGATCTGCTCGACCGATACTTCCACTTCCACACAGTTGCCGTCGCGATCCCGGGCA
This sequence comes from Pseudomonas sp. AC355, assembly GCF_979258205.1. NCBI lineage: Bacteria > Pseudomonadati > Pseudomonadota > Gammaproteobacteria > Pseudomonadales > Pseudomonadaceae > Pseudomonas > Pseudomonas sp. AC355. The sequence continues at coordinate 282,712 of NZ_OZ409843.1, forward strand.
CGCATTTCCATGCGCTGGATATGGCCTTCGCTGCGCAGCGCATCAAGCATGCGTTGGCGTTGATCGGAATCCGCCCAGATGTTCACTTGTGCGGACGTTTGGCCAATCACTTCCTCTGCGCTGTAGCCGGTCAGGCGGGTGAAACCGTCATTTATCTCGATATAGCGCCCACTGTCGCGGGTCGTGATGGTGATGGCATCCGGGCTGGAGTGAAAGGCCTTGGAGAACTTCTCCTGACTGGCCTTGAGTGCCGCCTCGGCACGCTGCTGCTCGGTGATGTCACGAAATTTGCTCAGTACGCAGGGCTGCCCGCTGAGCTCTAGGCGCCGGCACGACACCACGCAGGTCATGATGCGACCCTGTGGATCGATCAGGTCGATGCGCTCGTCGGTGAGATCCGTGCCGTTGAGGATTTTCTGTCGCAGGCCTGATGAAGCGGGCAGGGCTTGCCAAGGCTTGAGCTTGAATATGTTGCGCCCGGTAATTTCCGCCGATTGCCAGCCGAATGTCTGGGCGAACGCCGGGTTGATCTCCAGAATGCGGCCTTCAGGCAGTGTCGTTACGCAGATGGGATCCGGGCTGGCCTGGAATACCGTGGCGAATTTGCGTTCGGAGGCTTGCAGGCGTTGTTCGCGTAAGGTGCGTTCGCTGGTATCGATAAGGATCCCTGTCATGCGCACGGGCTGGCCCTGTGCGTTCCAATGCAGCTTGGCGGTGCTCTCCAGATAATGTGTCTGTCCGTACGGGTCTACGGTGCGATAGGTCACCTGATAATCCTGCCCGCTGTTCGGCAGCAAGTCCCTGTAGGCCTGGCGCATGGTCTGACGCTCAAGCAGGGGGACGTGGGCGAAAAAATCCAGGAATGGCCCATGGAAAGGTTGGGCCGGCAGGCCGTGCAAGGTCGCCGCCCGTGCCGAGGCGAACATGGTATTGCTAGAGATGTGCCAGTCCCAGGTGCCAAGATCCGCCGACTCGAGGGCCATGCGCAGGCGCTCCTGGCTATCGGCCAGGGCCTGCTCCTGAACGCGCTGGCGGCTGATGTCGCGGATCACCCCGAACATCTTGTGCTGCCCGGCCTCGCCGGCCTGCAGGCTGCCGGTGATTTCCAGCCAACGCAGGCTGCCGTCCGGCCAGTGGATGCGGTGGCGGATCGGCTCGGCGGTGGGCGAGCCGTCGAGCACGGCCTGGAACATGCGCATCACTTCCGTGCGTTCTTCTTCGGGGATCAGTGCCATGTAATCGACGGGCGCGCTCAGCGGGCTGTTGGGGTCGATACCGAACAGCTTTTGCGCCCCGCGTGACCAGTTCACTTCGCCAGTGTCGACGTTCCAGAACCAGGCACCGAGGCCGGCGCCATTGAGGGCGGCCAGCAGGTGCTGGGAGTCGTGCCAGGTCTTCTCGAACTCGGCTGGGTCGAGTGCCGGGACGTAGGGCAATGGCGGGCGTTTGTCATTGGAGTTGCCCATAACCCTTCCTCTACAAAAAGGATGGCAGAACCTCTGTGTAACGCGCACCTTGGTGCGGTCTGTAGATGGCCTGCCTAGGCATCACGTTAGCCTTTGCTCGGGCGCGAAAGCAAGGCTGTCACGATGGCTGTCGAGTAACTGCATAAAGGCCCTGGCAGCGTTGGACAGCGTGCGCTCCGTATGCACGATATAGCCCAGCTGGCGCGACAGCTGAATGCCCGGCAAAGGCAAGCGCGCGACCTGTTCATCGAGCATGGTGCGCGGCAGTACACTCCAGGCCAGGCCGATGGACACCATCATCTTGATGGTTTCCAGGTAGTTGGTGCTCATGGCGATATTGGGGGTCAGATCTTCGGCCTCGAACAGGCGCTGCACAATGTGGTGGGTGAAGGTATTGCCACCGGGAAACACCGCCGGGTGCAGGGCGACATCGGCCAGCGTCACGCCGCTGCTTTGCGCCAGTGGGTGCTCCGGGGCGGTAACGAAGTCCAGGGGGTCGTCCCATACCGCCACGGCGCGTACCGGCTCGCGAGTATCCGGCGCAAGAGTGATGACCGCCAGCTCGGCGCGACCATGGAACACCTCGTCGTAGGCGACTTCCGAATCGAGAAACTGGATGTCCAAGGCTACCTGCGGATGAGCGCGGGTGAAGGCGCGCAGCAGCGGCGGCAAGCGGTGCAGGCCGATATGGTGGCTGGTGGCGAGTGTCAGGCGGCCAGTTATCTCGCCGTTGAGGTTGGTCAGCGCTCGGCGGGTGTCTTCCAGCACGTTTAGAATCTGGTAGGCGCGTGGCAACAAGGCGCGGCCGGCCTCGGTCAGGCTCACTTCGCGGCCCAGGCGGTCGAACAGGCGCACGCGTAATTGCTGTTCCAGGCTAGCGATGCGCTTGCTCACTGCGGGCTGGGTAAGGTGCAGGCGCACCGCAGCCTCGGAAAAGCTGCCAAGTTCGGCGATGGCGATGAACGCGTTGAGGGTGGCGAGATCCATTGGGGTTCCGAGGCTGAATCGAGGATCGCCGCATTCTGTCAGGGAATGCTTTGGATGAAAAATATGAATTTGAGTAATTTGACGCCGGGTCGTAGGATTACCCCATAAGCCAAAGGGCTATTGCCCTGGCATAGAAAGACCGATGAGGACAGGCTGATGGCAGGCAAGACGCTCTACGACAAGTTGTGGGAAATGCACGAAGTGAAGCGACGCGACGACGGTTCGTCGCTGATCTACATCGACCGCCACATTCTTCACGAAGTGACGTCGCCCCAAGCCTTCGAAGGTCTGCGTCTGGCCCAGCGCAAACCCTGGCGCATCGATGCCAACATCGCCACCCCCGACCACAACGTGCCGACCACTCGCGTCGAGCGTCTCGGTGGCCTGGACGCCATCGCCGATGAAGTCTCGCGTATTCAGGTCAGGACGCTGGATGAGAACTGCGACGACTTCGGCATTCTTGAATTCAAGATGAACGACGTGCGTCAGGGCATCGTTCACGTCGTCGGCCCGGAGCAGGGCGCCACCTTGCCGGGCATGACCGTGGTCTGCGGCGACTCGCACACCTCTACCCATGGCGCATTCGGCGCGCTGGCCCATGGCATTGGTACATCCGAGGTCGAGCACGTGCTCGCCACCCAGTGTCTGGTCGCCAAGAAAATGAAGAACATGCAGGTGCGGGTCGAAGGCAAGTTGCCGTTCGGCGTCACCGCCAAGGACATCGTACTCGCGGTGATCGGCAAGATCGGCACCGCTGGCGGTAACGGCCATGCGCTGGAGTTTGCCGGCAGCGCGATCCGCGAGCTGTCCCTCGAAGGCCGCATGACCATCTGCAACATGTCGATCGAAGCCGGTGCCCGCGTTGGTCTGGTCGCGGTGGATGAAAAGACTCTGGACTACGTCAAGGGCCGTCCGTTTTCGCCGAAAGGCGAGCACTGGGAGCAGGCGGCCGCCGTATGGCATGATTTGGTGTCCGATGCCGACGCGGATTTCGACACTGTGGTCGAGCTGCGTGCCGAAGACATCAAGCCGCAGGTCAGCTGGGGTACTTCGCCCGAGATGGTGCTGGCCGTCGATCAGAACGTCCCGGATCCGGCCCGTGAAAACGACCCGGTGAAAAAGGATTCGATCACCCGCGCCCTTAAGTACATGGGCCTCGCTGCCAATCAGCCGATCACCGATATCCAGCTCGATCGCGTGTTCATCGGTTCCTGCACCAACTCGCGCATCGAAGACCTGCGCGCCGCCGCTGAAGTGGCCAAGGGTCGCAAGGTCGCCAGCACTATCAAGCAGGCGCTGGTGGTTCCGGGCTCCGGTCTGGTCAAGGCCCAGGCGGAAAGCGAAGGGTTGGACAAGATCTTCATCGAGGCCGGCTTCGAATGGCGTGAGCCAGGCTGCTCCATGTGCCTGGCGATGAACCCGGACAAACTCGGCAACGGCGAGCATTGCGCGTCGACCTCCAACCGCAACTTCGAAGGCCGCCAGGGCGCCGGTGGCCGTACCCACTTGGTCAGCCCGGCCATGGCTGCCGCTGCGGCGGTGACCGGTCGCTTCATCGACGTTCGCGAATTGATCCAGGCCTGAGGAGCACGACATGACACCTTTCACTCAACACACTGGCCTGGTCGCTCCGCTGGATCGCGCCAACGTCGACACCGACCAGATCATCCCCAAGCAGTTTCTCAAGTCGATCAAGCGCACCGGCTTTGGCCCGAACCTGTTCGACGAGTGGCGTTATCTGGATGTCGGGCAGCCGAATCAGGACAACTCCAACCGGCCGATCAACAAGGACTTCGTGCTGAACTTCCCGCGTTATCAGGGCGCTAGCGTGCTGCTGGCCCGCGAGAACTTCGGCTGTGGTTCGAGCCGCGAGCACGCGCCTTGGGCGCTAGACGAGTATGGCTTCCGTACCGTGATCGCACCGAGCTTCGCCGATATCTTCTTCAACAACAGCTTCAAGAACGGCCTGCTGCCGATCATTCTGGCTGAGGAGGAGGTCGATGCCTTGTTCGAGCAGGCCGAAGCTCAGGAAGGCTATCAACTGACCGTCGACCTCGCGGCGCAGACCGTCACCCGTCCCGATGGCATGCAGTACCGTTTCGAAGTCGATGCCTTCCGCAAGCATTGCCTGCTCAACGGCCTCGATGACATCGGCCTGACCCTGCAGGACGCTGACGCGATTCGCGCGTTCGAAGTCGGTTATCAGCAGCGTCAGCCCTGGTTGTTCGGCGCGATCAAGTAAGCCAGCGGTCTTCAAGGAGCAGCATAGATGTCAGGTCACGAGCAGGTGGTGCAGCGCCAGTTTGGTGAGCAGGCCAACGCTTATCTCAATAGCGCCGTGCATGCACAGGGCAGCGAGTTCGCTCTGTTGCAGGCCGAGGTAGCAGGGCGAAGCGATGCTCGCGTGCTGGATCTGGGTTGTGGCGCCGGCCATGTCAGCTTTCAGGTCGCGCCGCTGGTTGGTGAAGTGGTGGCGTATGACCTCTCTGCGCAGATGCTCGCAGTGGTCGACAAGGCTGCCGCCGAGCGCGGCCCGAACAATCTGCGTACGGTGCATGGCGCTGTGGAGTCGCTGCCATTTACCGATGGCGAGTTCGACTTCGTGTTCAGTCGTTACTCGGCGCATCACTGGAGCGACCTGGCGGTTGCCCTGCGCGAAGTGCGCCGGGTGCTCAAGCCGGGAGGCGTGGCGGCATTCATCGATGTCGCCTCGCCGGGCAGGCCACTTCTGGATACCTACCTGCAGAGCGTCGAAGTGCTGCGTGATACCAGTCACGTGCGTGACTACTCGTCGGCTGAATGGCTGCAGCAGATCAGCGAGGCCGGCCTGCAAGTGCGCAGTCATACCCGTCAGCGTCTGCATCTGGAATTCGCATCGTGGGTCGAGCGCATGCGCACTCCGGCGGTCATGCGTGAGGCCATTCTGGCCTTGCAGGCTGCGATGGGCGAGGAAGTGCGCGAGTACTTCGAGGTCGCCGCCGATGGCTCGTTCAGCACCGATGTGCTGGTGCTCTGGGCGGAAAAATAAGGTTACGTGTTATCAGCGAACGGGCCTGGCGCCCCATTGACCCATGCCCCGCAGGCGCCGAACATGGCGCCCCTCGCGGCAGGGCGATAGGCGCAGGCCCGCTCAGGTTTCTAAATGTCGCGTTTGCCGTTTAGCGCATGCGCCTCGAGCTTCGTGAAGGAAATAGCGATGAGCAAGCAGATTCTGGTTCTCCCCGGTGACGGTATCGGCCCTGAAATCATGGCCGAAGCGGTCAAGGTGCTGCGCCTGGCCAACGACAAGTTCGCGCTGGACGTCGAGCTGTCGTTCGACGAACTGGGTGGTGCCGCGGTAGACAAGTACGGCGTGCCGCTGGCCGACGAAACCCTGGAGCGCGCGCGCGCTGCCGATGCCGTGCTGCTCGGCGCCGTGGGTGGCCCGAAGTGGGACAAGATCGATCCGGCCATTCGCCCGGAACGTGGCCTGCTGAAGATCCGTTCGCAACTGGGCCTGTTCGCCAACCTGCGCCCGGCCATCCTCTATCCGCAACTGGCCGATGCCTCGTCGCTCAAGCCCGAAGTGGTCGCTGGCCTGGACATCCTCATCGTGCGTGAGCTGACCGGTGGCATCTACTTCGGTCAGCCCCGCGAGAGCAAAGTGCTCGATAATGGCGAGCGCATGGCCTATGACACGCTGCCCTACAGCGAAAGCGAGATCCGCCGCATCGCCAAGGTCGGTTTCGACATGGCCCGCGTGCGTGGCAACAAGCTGTGCTCGGTCGATAAGGCCAACGTGCTGGCGTCCAGCCAACTGTGGCGCACCGTGGTCGAGGAAGTGGCCAAGGATTACCCGGATGTCGAGCTGAGCCACATGTACGTCGACAATGCCGCCATGCAGCTGGTGCGTGCGCCCAAGCAGTTCGACGTGATCGTTACCGACAACATGTTCGGCGACATCCTCTCCGACGAGGCATCGATGCTGACCGGTTCCATCGGCATGCTGCCGTCCGCTTCGCTGGATGCCAACAACAAGGGCATGTACGAGCCTTGCCACGGTTCGGCGCCAGATATCGCCGGGCAGGGCATTGCCAACCCGTTGGCGACCATCCTGTCGGTGTCCATGCTGCTGCGTTACAGCTTCAACCAGACCCAGGCAGCCGATGCCATCGAGCTGGCCGTGAGCCGCGTGCTCGACCAGGGCCTGCGTACCGGCGATATCCATTCGGCAGGTACGACCAAGGTCGGCACTGCGGCAATGGGTGATGCGGTAGTCGAAGCGCTGCGTAGTCTGTAATCTTCCAGGCCGCTGGAAAGTGTCCGGCGGTTTGTTCATATAGGTGTAGTGGTTATGAAACGTGTAGGTCTGATCGGTTGGCGTGGCATGGTGGGTTCCGTGCTCATGCAGCGCATGCTGGAAGAACAGGATTTCGATCTGATCGAGCCAGTGTTCTTCACCACCTCCAATGTCGGCGGCCAAGGCCCGGCCATCGGCAAGGAAACCGAGACGCTCAAGGATGCCTACAGCATCGATGAGCTGAAAGGTCTGGACGTGATTCTCACCTGTCAGGGTGGCGACTACACCAACGAAGTTTTCCCCAAGCTGCGCGAAGCCGGCTGGAATGGCTACTGGATCGATGCGGCGTCCTCGCTGCGCATGGCCGACGACGCGGTGATCGTGCTCGACCCGGTCAACCGTAAGGTCATCGACCATCAGCTCGACCTCGGCACGCGCAACTACATTGGCGGTAACTGCACCGTCAGCCTGATGCTGATGGCCCTGGGCGGCCTCTACGAAGCCGGCCTGGTCGAGTGGATGAGCGCCATGACCTATCAGGCGGCCTCGGGTGCCGGCGCGCAGAACATGCGCGAGCTGATCAAGCAGATGGGCGCCGTCAACGCCAGTGTCGCCGACGACCTGGCCGATCCGGCCAGCGCCATCCTCGACATCGACCGCAAGGTGGCCGAGGCCATGCGCGGCGATGCGTTCCCGGTCGACAACTTCGGCGTGCCGCTGGCCGGCAGCCTGATTTCCTACATCGACAAGGAGCTGCCTAATGGGCAGAGCCGCGAAGAGTGGAAGGCCCAGGCGGAAACCAACAAGATTCTTGGCCGCTTCAAGAACCCGATCCCGGTCGATGGTATCTGCGTCCGTATCGGCGCCATGCGCTGCCACAGCCAGGCGCTGACCATCAAGCTGAACAAGGACGTGCCGCTGTCCGACATCGAAGGTCTGATCAGCCAGCACAACCCGTGGGTCAAGCTGGTGCCGAACCACCGCGAAGCGAGCATTCGTGATCTCGGCCCGACCGCCGTTACCGGCACCCTGAGCGTGCCAGTGGGCCGTCTGCGCAAGCTCAACATGGGCTCGCAGTACCTGGGCGCCTTCACCGTGGGCGACCAACTGCTGTGGGGCGCGGCAGAGCCGCTGCGCCGCATGCTGCGGATCTTGCTGGAGCGTTGATCTGCTGACGGCGCGCTGCCAGGCGTGTCGTGAAGGGGCGGGTGGATGGTGGTCGCTTTGCGATTGCCATCGCTCGCCCCTTTGCTTTTCGGTAGAGTGCCGGGTCTGTTTCAGCTATCGAGCATCAGCCTCTCCTCATGACTTCTACCTTTGATATCGCCATCGTCGGCGCCACCGGCAGCGTCGGTGAATCCCTGCTGCAAACTCTCGCAGAGCGGGATTTCCCGGTTGGTGATTTGCATCTGCTCGCCAGCAGCGAATCTGCAGGTCGTACGCTAGCCTACAAAGGGCGCAATCTGCGTGTACGTGCCTTGGACGGTTTTGATTTTCGCGCTGCGAAGCTGGTGTTCTTCGCCGCCGATCAGGCCGTCACGCTGGCCCACGTCGACGCGGTGCGCAAGGCCGGCTGTTCGCTGATCGACGTGACCGGTGCGTTGCCCAACGAGCAGGCGCCGCGGGTCGTTCCCGAGGTCAATGCCGCTGTGCTCGAGGGGCGTGAGGCGCCATTCATGCTCACCAGCCCTTCTTCGGTAGCCGTGGCGGTAACGCTGGTGCTCGCCGCCTTGAGGGAGCAAGTATCGGTGCGTCGGCTGGTGATCAACGCCGGGCTGGCGGTTTCCAGCCGTGGCCGGGAGGGGGTGTCCGAACTGGCTCGGCAGACGGCCGAGTTGCTCAATGGCCGTTCGTTCGAGCCGCGTCTGTTCGATCGGCAAATGGCCTTCAACGTCCTGGCCCAGGTCGATGAGCCGGATGCAGAGGGGCACGGTCGCATCGAGCGCCGCGTCAACGAAGACATCAAGGCGCTGTTAGATGATGCCTCACTGAGTGTCGCGGTCAGCTGTCACCAGGTGCCGGTATTCTTTGGCGACAGCTTGAGCGTAACGGTGCAGTCATCTACACCTGTAGAGCTGGATAAGGTTATCGCTGTGCTGGATGCGGCAGCCGGTATCGAGCTGGTCGATGCGGGGGATTATCCGACCGTTATCGGTGACGCCGTCGGCCAGGATGAGGTGTACGTAGGCCGCGTGCGGCGCGGTTTGGACGACCCCTGCGAACTCACTTTGTGGATTGCGTCTGATAATGTGCGAAAAGGTGCGGCTTTGAATGCCGTGCAACTGGGCGAGTTATTGATAAAACACCATCTGTAAAAGATACTTATGCGGAAATTTGAAGATCTATTCGAGCTTGGCAAATACTGAGCGCGCTGATTGTTGGCTGGGGGGCCTGTAAAGGGCAGCCGACGATCACCAACCCTCTCGTTGTGCGAGAGCAGTTAACACAAAGGAAAAGGCTATGGTTCGGGTTCGTAAACTGGTACTGGCTATCGCTGCCGCGACGGCGTTGTCTTCCGGTATGGCGCATGCGTTGGGTGTCGGCGAGCTGACGCTCCAGTCGTCTCTGAACCAGCCTCTGGTGGCAGAAATTGAACTCCTGGATGTGCGTGATCTTTCCGCGGCGGAAATGCGCCCTGCGCTCGCCTCGCCGGAAGAGTTCAACAAGGCCGGTGTCGATCGCCAGTATTTCCTGACCGACCTCAAGTTCACGCCTATCGTCAAACCGAACGGCAAGAGCGTGATTCGTGTTACCTCGACCAAACCGGTTCGCGAGCCCTACCTGAATTTCCTCGTGGAAGTGCTGTGGCCAAATGGCCGTCTGCTGCGTGAATACACGCTGCTGCTCGATCCGCCTCTTTATTCCCCTCAGGCCGCTGCCGCGCCGCAATTGCCGGTCGCCGCTCCGGCACCACGTCCTGCTGCGTCGGTCACACCGCCGCGCGCTACTGCACCTACGACGCCTGCCGCACCAAGCGCTGCAGCGGCGCAGAGTGGCGAATACCGCACCAATACCAACGACACATTGTGGGAAGTTGCTCAACGTGCTCGCGGTAATGGCAGTGTCCATCAAGCGATGCTCGCCATTCAGGATCTCAATCCGGATGCATTCATCGGTGGCAACATCAACCGCATGAAGAGCGGCCAGGTACTGCGTCTGCCGGACGAGCAGCAAGTCGCCCGCCGCAGCCAGGCCGAGGCGTTGGCTCAGGTAAACGAGCAGAACAGTGCCTGGCGCCAGGTGCGCAGCGCACCGGCAGCCGCTGGTACACGGCAGATCGATGCTACGCGCCGTACCGGCACCGGCGCCGCACCTGCCGAGGTGCAGGCTGAAGATAAGCTCAAACTGCTGGCTGCCGATGCGGGTAAGGCCACTGCAGGTAGCGAAAACGGTTCCAACAACAGTGCAGCGTTGAGCAATCAACTGGCGGTCACCCAGGAAAGCCTGGATTCAACCCGTCGTGAAAACGACGAACTGAAAGACCGCATGACTGATCTGCAAAGCCAGCTCGACAAATTGCAGCGGCTGATTCAACTGAAAGATAACCAACTGGCCAAGTTGCAGGCTGATGTGTCGGCTCCTGCCGGGCAGGTCGCTGGTGCCGCAGATACTGCAGGCGCAGCAGCGGCACCTGCTAGCCCAGATCAGGCGACTGACACGCCAGCTGGTGCGCCAGGTAGCGAGGCGTCCACACCTGTCGCGCCTTCGGCTGAAACACCGGTCGTTCCGGCTGAGCCGGTAGCCGAGACCCCGCTGAGCGGTGAGTCTGCTGCACAGCCTGGTACCGATGCCGCCCCGGCTGTACCCGCCGATGGCGCTTCACCAGCCGAAGATCCTGCTGTAACTCCTGCGCCGGCACCCGTCGAACCAGCCGCTCCTGTCGTTACCCAGGCCCCAGAGGTGGTAGCTCCCGCCCCTGAGCCGGTCGAAGAGGACAGCGCCCTCGACAACTTGCTGGCCAATCCGATGCTGCTAGGTTTGGTCGGTGGCAGCTTGCTGTTGGCACTGCTACTGGTGCTGCTGATCCTGTCGCGCCGTAAGGCGCGCAAGGAAGCCGAGGAGGAAGAGAGCCTGGCTGTGTATCAGGAAGATACCCATCGTTTCGATAGCGACATGGAGCTGCCTGCCGACAGTCTGAACGACCTGCCTGATGACCTGGCAGCACCACTGCAGCCAGTAGGTGAGGATCGTGTCGTCGCGCAAACCGGTGATGCCATGGGTGAGGCCGACATCTATATCGCCTATGGCCGCTTCAATCAGGCTGCAGAGTTGCTACACAACGCGATCAACGACGAGCCGCATCGTACCGATCTGCGTCTCAAACTGATGGAGGTCTATGCCGAACTGGGTGACCGTGAAGGTTTCGCACGTCAGGAAAACGAACTTCGTGAAATCGGCGGTGCCAACGCCGAAGTCGAGCAGTTGAAAAGCCGCTACCCGGCCATGGTGCTGCTTGGTGGCGCTACTCTGGCTGGCGCTGCTGCTGCCGATGACCTGGACTCCTTCAGCCTGGACGATCTGGCGCTGGATGAGCCCGCCAAGCCGGTCGCAGCGCAACCTGCCGATGACGCTTTCGATCTCGATTTGGATGCACTCGAAGCCGAATTCGCCTCTGACTCGCAGGCCACGCCCCAGAGCGCCAATCGTTTCGACGAAATCGATACCCTGGGCCTGGACTCCGATCTGGATCTGCAGGCTCCCAAGCAGTCGGCCACAACCAAGGATGACGCTGTAGCTTTTGATCTGGATCTCGGCGATGAAGCCGACAATCGTCAGGAGTTGGGCGGTGAGCTGGCCGATTTCAGTCTTGACCTTGACTCGCCTGCCACTACGGCAGCGGCTCAGGATGATGATTTCCTGCTGAGTCTCGACGATGACGCCGACAAGGCCTCAGCCAACGACGGCTTGGCTGATTTCTCCTTGTCGCTGCCAGATGAAAAGCCACAGGATGATTTTGGTCTGCCTGCCGATTTCGATCTGTCACTCAATGACGACGCGCCGGCTCCAGGCACCGGTGCCAGCTTCGCCGCTCAGCTCGATGATGTGACGGCCGAACTTGACCAGTTGGCTGAGAGCCTGGAGCAGCAAGGCAAGCTTGAGCCGGAAAGCCATCAGGCGGATACCTCATCGCTCGACGATGACGAGGATTTCGACTTCCTCTCGGGCACCGACGAGACCGCGACCAAGCTGGATCTGGCGCGCGCCTACATTGATATGGGTGATTCCGAGGGTGCCCGTGACATCCTCGATGAAGTGATCGCCGAAGGTAACGATGGTCAGCAGCAGGAAGCGCGTGAGCTGATCGGCAAACTGGTTTGATACATGTCTGATGTGCATACCTCGACGGCAGCCGAAATGGCTGCCGTCGGCATTTACAAGATTGCCCTGGGTGTCGAGTACCGTGGCGCCCGTTATCGTGGTTTCCAGCGCCAGCGTGACGGCGTACCGTCGATTCAGGCGTCCCTCGAGAAAGCCCTTTCCAAGGTTGCCGGCGGTGCGCCTGTCACGCTGAGCTGTGCCGGGCGCACCGATGCACTGGTGCATGCCAGCGGGCAGGTGGTGCACTTCGACACCACGGTAGATCGCTCCATGCACGCTTGGGTGATGGGCGCCAACATGAATCTGCCCGGCGACATCAGCGTGACCTGGGCCAAGGCCATGCCAAGGCACTTCGATGCGCGCTTCTGCGCCATGGCGCGACGCTATCGCTATGTGATCTACAACGATCAGATACGCCCGGCGCACATGGCTGAAGAGGTGACTTGGAATCACCGTCCGCTGGATATCGAACGCATGCGCGAGGCGGCCCGTGTGTTTATCGGTACTCATGATTTCAGCGCTTTTCGGGCACGTCAGTGCCAGGCCAAGTCACCGATCAAGACGGTGCACCACCTGGAGTTGCTGCAGCACGGGCGTTTCATCGTGCTGGATATCCGCGCCAATGCCTTCCTGCATCATATGGTGCGTAATATCGCCGGTGTGCTGATGACCATCGGTGCCGGTGAGCGTCCGGTGGAGTGGGCGGGTGAGGTGCTGGCTACTGGTGTGCGGCGTACTGGCGGCGTCACGGCCCATCCTTACGGGTTGTATCTGGTGCAGGTGGATTATGCGGCTGAGTTCGAGTTGCCGACGCGTTATCTGGGGCCACATTTCCTCTCGGGTCTGAGAGACGTGGCACTTCCGGAGTAGCAGGCAGGGCAGGGTGGCGGCAGCAATTAATGGCCCATCGCCTGCGGTCATTTGTTACCATCCGGCCTTTCGCGGAGGTATTCGTCTTTTGTCAGTCGTTCGCTGCAAGATCTGCGGGATTACCCGCCTCGAGGATGCGCTCGCCGCAGTGGCGGCTGGTGCCGACGCTATCGGCCTGGTGTTCTACGAGCGCAGCCCGCGGGCGGTGTCGATCGAGCAGGCGCGGGCCATCGTGACCGCGCTGCCGCCGTTCGTGACCACGGTCGGTCTGTTCGTCGACATGCCGCGAGCCGAGTTGGATAAGGTGCTGGCTGCGGTACCGCTGGATCTGTTGCAGTTTCACGGCGATGAAACCGCTGCCGAATGCGAAGCCGTCGGCCGGCCCTATATCAAAGCGCTGCGGGTTCGTGCACAAGACGATGTGGCGGCGCTGGTGGACGCATACCCAAGTGCCCGCGGGGTTCTGCTCGATACCTTCGTGGAGGGTGTTCCCGGAGGAACGGGGCAGGCCTTCGACTGGTCGCTGGTGCCTGCGCAATTGAGCAAGCCAGTGATCCTTGCCGGTGGCCTGACCCCGAGTAACGTATCTGCGGCAATCGCCCAAGTGCGGCCTTATGCGGTCGATGTCAGTGGCGGCGTAGAGGCGAGCAAGGGCATCAAGGATGCCGGTCGGGTGAAAGACTTCGTGCGCGCTGTGCGGGCGGTTGGAGAGTCGATGTGACGACGTCGCGTAGCGAGCCGTCCATACTCCTATCGCCGCGATAAGTGCGCGCTTTTTTCGTGGTCGGGTAAGGTGGCGGGCGTAACGCCGGCCCCTGATGCGACCGCTTTGTGAATTCGCTTGTCATGTGCAACAAGCATGTTGAAGCCTACAGCGTTGGAGAATTGAGAGCATGAGCAACTGGCTGGTAGACAAACTGATCCCATCGATCATGCGTTCCGAGGTCAAGAAGAGTTCGGTGCCGGAAGGTCTGTGGCACAAGTGCCCATCCTGCGAGGCCGTGCTGTACAAGCCGGAGCTGGAAAAGACCCTGGACGTTTGCCCCAAGTGCAATCACCACATGCGTATCAACGCGCGTGCGCGCCTGAACATCTTCCTCGACGCCGATGGTCGTGAAGAGATTGGCGCCGATCTGGAGCCAAACGATCGCCTGAAATTCCGCGACAGCAAGAAGTACAAGGATCGTCTGGTCGCTGCACAGAAGCAGACCGGAGAGAAGGACGCGCTGATTTCCATGAGCGGTACTCTGGAAGGCATGCCGATCGTGGCCTGTGCCTTCGAATTCTCCTTCATGGGTGGCTCCATGGGCGCTATCGTCGGCGAGCGTTTCGTGCGTGCCGCCAACGTGGCTCTGGAGCAGCGCTGCCCATTCGTGTGCTTTGCCGCCTCCGGTGGTGCGCGCATGCAGGAAGCGCTGATCTCGTTGATGCAGATGGCCAAGACTTCCGCCGTGCTGGCGCGTCTGCGTGAGGAAGGCATTCCCTTCGTTTCGGTACTGACCGATCCGGTCTACGGTGGTGTTTCCGCCAGCCTGGCCATGTTGGGTGACGTGATCGTCGCCGAGCCGAAGGCACTGATTGGTTTTGCCGGCCCGCGGGTAATCGAGCAGACCGTTCGCGAGAAGCTGCCAGAAGGTTTCCAGCGCAGCGAGTTCCTGATCGAGCACGGCGCCATCGACATGATCATTCACCGTGCCGAGCTACGCTCGCGTCTGGCTCGTCTGCTGGCGCAGTTCACTCACCAGTCATCACCTGCAGCGCTGCCGGTCACGGCATGATCCAGCGCTCCCTGGCCGAGTGGCTGGCGTACCTGGAGCGTTTGCATCCCAGCGCCATCGACATGGGCCTGGAGCGCTCCCGGGAGGTTGCCGAGCGCCTTGGGCTTTCCCGTCCGGCGCCGCGGGTGATCACGGTCACCGGCACCAACGGCAAGGGCTCAACCTGTGCTTTTCTCGCCTCGCTGCTGCGTGCGCAGGGGCTCAAGGTTGGCGTGTACAGCTCGCCGCACCTGCTGCGTTACAACGAGCGGGTGCAGATCGACGGTCTGGACGCCAGCGATGAAGGTCTCTGTGAAGCTTTCAGCGCCGTCGAGGCCGCACGGGGCGAAACCTCACTGACCTATTTCGAGATGGGCACGCTGGCAGCCTTCTGGTTGTTCGAGCGTGCCGGTCTGGACGTCGCTGTGCTGGAAGTCGGTCTGGGTGGGCGCCTCGATGCGGTCAATCTGGTCGACGCCGATTTGGCACTGATCACCAGCATTGGTGTGGATCACGCCGACTGGCTGGGGGATACCCGCGAGTCGGTTGCGTTCGAGAAAGCCGGGATCATGCGTCCCGGCAAGCCGGCACTCTGCGGCGATTTCGATCCACCGCTGCCATTGCTGGAGCGGGTGGTGGAAATCGATGCACCGTTCTTCCTGCGCTGCCGGGATTTCGACCTGAGCATCACCGAGGATGACTGGAGCTGGTACGGGCTGACCGACCGCGGTGAAGTGTTGCGTCTTGCTGGCTTGCCACTACTCGACTTGCCCATGGAAAACGCTGCACTAGCGCTTCAGGCCTACGCACTACTTGATCTGCCGTGGCAGGCAAACCTCATTGCCAAGGCACTGCAGGCGACTCGGGTAACTGGGCGTCTGGATCGCCGTCACTTGAACTGGCAGGGTAAGTCCCTCACTCTGTTGCTCGATGTAGGGCACAATCCCCATGCGGCACAGTTTCTTGCAGGGCGTCTGCAGGCCAGTCCGCTTTTAGGTAAGCGTCTGGCGGTATTCGCTCTGTTGGCCGACAAGGACTTGCCTGCCGTCGTAGCGCCGCTGCTGGGCGAGATTGCTCACTGGGCGGTCTCGCCGCTGCCGACCGAGCGTTCTCGCTCAGCGGCCGAGCTGCATGGCCATCTGATCGCCTGTGCTGCGCAGGCCGATATGTACGCCGATGTGGCGAGTGCTCTGCAGGCACAGTGCGAGCGCGCTGCGGCAGGGGATGAAATTCTGCTCTTTGGTTCTTTTTTCTGCGTGGCCGAAGCCCTGATATGGCTGGAGCGTCACGCCCAGGAGGATGTGCAGGATGGCAATGCTGGATAGTGGAACGAAGCAACGTATTGTAGGGGCTCTGGTGCTGGTAGCGCTGGCGGTGATTTTCCTGCCAATGCTGCTGTCCCGTCCTGACGAGTTGCGTCATGTGGTAGTCGATGCGCCAAGCATGCCGGCCAAGCCTGTAGTGCCGGAAATCGAGATGCAGCCTGTGGTCGTCCCCGATCCTCAAGAGCTTCCGCAGGAGCCGGTGCCTGGCGACAGTGCGGCCGCCGGTCAGGCGCAGGCGCCCGTCGAGCAACCGATTGCCGAGTTGCCTGCCAGTCAGGAGCCCGTAGCGCCGCCCGCTCCGCAACCAACGCCCAGCAAGCCGGCCGAAGTAGCACCGCCGCCGCAGAAAGCGCCGGCTGAGCGTCTGGATGCCAATAGCTTGCCGGTCAGTTGGTCGGTGCAACTGGCTAGCCTTTCCAGTCGTCCAGGTGCAGAAACACTGCAGAAAACTCTGCGTGCCCAAGGTTACAACGCCTATATCCGCGCCGCTGATGGCATGAACCGGGTGTTCGTTGGGCCGCTGGTCGAGCGGGTTGAGGCTGATCGGCTGCGCGATCAGCTCAATCGTCAGCACAAGCTCAATGGCTTTGTGGTGCGCTTTCAGCCTGAAAGCAACTGACTCGGTATATGCGCTTAACCGATGGGCAGGGGTCTGCTAAAATGCAGCGCCTCTTCCATCGGTAGCCTGCATCGTGGCATTCACTTGGGTCGATTGGGCGATCATCGCCATCATCGTCGTATCGAGCCTGATCAGCTTGAGTCGAGGCTTCGTCAAGGAAGCGCTGTCGCTCGTCACCTGGATCATCGCTGGCGTGGTCGCCTGGATGTTCGGTGGTGCGCTCTCGCAGCATCTCGGTGCCTATATCGAAACCCCGTCCGCCCGTGTCATCGCCGCCTGCGTTCTGTTGTTCGTGCTGACCCTGCTGGTCGGTGCATTGATCAATTATCTGATTGGTGAGCTGATCCGGGTGACCGGTCTTTCCGGCACGGATCGTTTTCTCGGTATGGTATTCGGCGCCGCACGTGGCGCCTTGCTGGTCGTGGTCGCCGTCGGGCTGTTGAGCCTGGCACCCGTCGAGCAGGATGTCTGGTGGCAGCAATCGACGCTGCTGCCGCATTTTCTGTTGGTTGCAGACTGGTCGAAGAACCTCATTCTGGGGATGTCCAGCGAGTGGTTGGCGAGTGGTATACGCGAGCCGGTCGAACTGCCGTTCAAAGATGTGCTGCAGGGATCCATTCCCGTTGGCACTGGTAAATAGTCGTCTCACTGAGTAGGGGTTGCGTCACATGTGTGGCATTGTCGGTATCGTCGGGAAATCGAACGTCAATCAGGCGCTGTATGACGGCCTTACCGTCCTCCAGCACCGCGGCCAGGATGCTGCCGGTATCGTCACCAGCCACGAGGGACGGCTGTTCCTGCGCAAGGACAACGGCCTGGTGCGTGATGTGTTTCAGCAGCGGCACATGCAGCGCCTGATCGGCCACATGGGTATTGGCCATGTGCGTTACCCGACCGCGGGTAGTTCCAGCTCGGCGGAAGCTCAGCCGTTCTACGTCAACTCGCCCTACGGCATCACCCTGGCGCACAACGGTAACCTGACCAACGTCGAACAGTTGGCCAAGGAGATCTACGAATCGGATCTGCGCCACGTCAATACCAACTCCGACTCCGAAGTGCTGCTTAACGTTTTCGCCCATGAGCTGGCCGTGCGCGGCAAGCTCAACCCCAGCGAGGAAGACGTCTTCGCTGCGGTCAAGGACGTGCACAAGCGCTGCCGTGGCGGCTACGCAGTCGTTGCGATGATCACCGGTTACGGCATCGTCGGTTTCCGCGACCCGAACGGCATTCGCCCGATCGTCTTCGGTCAGCGTCATACCGACGAAGGCGTCGAGTACATGATCGCTTCCGAGAGCGTGGCGCTGGACGTGCTCGGCTTCACCCTGATTCGTGATCTGGCGCCGGGCGAAGCGGTTTACATCACCGAAGAAGGCCAGTTGCACACCCGTCAGTGCGCGCCCAATCCACAGCTCAAGCCGTGCATTTTCGAGCATGTCTATCTGGCCCGCCCCGATTCGATCATGGACGGCGTGTCGGTTTACAAGGCGCGCCTGCGTATGGGCGAGAAGCTGGCGGACAAAATTCGTCGCGAGCGCCCCGAGCACGATATCGACGTGGTCATTCCGATTCCAGATACCAGCCGTACGTCGGCGCTGGAGTTGGCCAACCACCTCGGTGTGAAGTTCCGCGAAGGCTTCGTCAAGAACCGCTACATCGGCCGTACCTTCATCATGCCGGGACAGGCTGCGCGCAAGAAGTCGGTACGCCAGAAGCTCAACGCCATCGAACTGGAGTTCCGCGGCAAGAACGTGATGTTGGTGGACGACTCCATCGTGCGCGGCACCACCTGCAAGCAGATCATTCAGATGGCCCGCGAAGCTGGCGCTAAGAACGTGTATTTCTGCTCGGCCGCTCCAGCCGTGCGTTACCCGAACGTCTATGGCATCGATATGCCGAGCCCGCACGAGCTGATCGCCCACGGTCGCACCACCGAGCAGGTTGCCGAGTTGATTGGTGCCGACTGGCTGATCTATCAGGATCTCGATGATCTGAAAGAAGCCGTCGGTGGTGGCAAGATCAAGATCGAGCATTTCGACAGTGCCGTGTTCGATGGCCAGTACGTCACCGGCGACGTCGATGAGGCTTACCTGAATCGCATCGATCTGGCGCGCAACGATGGCTCCAAGACCATCCAGCAGGCGGGTAGCGAAATTATCGATCTGTATAACAACTGATCGGCAAACGAAGCGTAAACAACCGGGCCCATGTGGCCCGGACTGGTTTCTGGACGAGGACGCGATATGACGCAGGAATGGGATGCAGGTCGACTCGACAGCGATCTGGACGGTGTAGGTTTCGATACCCTGGCAGTACGTGCCGGGCAACACCGCACGCCTGAGGGCGAGCATAGCGAGGCGCTGTTCACCACCTCCAGCTATGTATTCCGTACCGCCGCCGATGCGGCCGCACGTTTTGCCGGCGAAGTGCCGGGCAATGTCTACTCGCGTTACACCAACCCTACGGTGCGTGCCTTCGAGGAACGCATTGCGGCTATGGAAGGGGCCGAGCAGGCTGTTGCTACCGCCTCGGGCATGTCGGCGATCCTGTCCATCGTCATGAGCCTGTGCAGTGCCGGCGATCACGTGCTGGTGTCGCGCAGCGTATTCGGTTCGACCATCAGTCTGTTCGAAAAGTACCTCAAGCGTTTCGGTGTGCAAGTCGACTACGTGCCGCTTGCTGATCTGCAAGCCTGGGCTGGTGCATTCAAACCCAACACCAAGCTGCTGTTCGTCGAGTCGCCTTCCAACCCGTTGGCTGAGCTGGTGGATATTGCCGCGCTGGCGGAGATTGCCCATGAGCATGGCGCGCTGCTGGCCGTGGACAACTGTTTCTGTACGCCAGCGCTGCAGCAGCCGCTGAAGCTCGGTGCGGATATCGTCATGCACTCGGCGACCAAATTCATCGACGGCCAGGGTCGCGCCATGGGCGGCGTGGTGGCCGGTAGCGCCAAGCTGATGACCGACGTGGTGGGCTTCCTGCGTACCGCCGGGCCGACGCTGAGCCCGTTCAACGCGTGGATCTTCCTCAAGGGCCTGGAAACCTTGCGTATCCGTATGCAGGCTCATTGCGCCAGCGCTCTGGCACTCGCTCAGTGGCTGGAGCAGCAGGACGGCATCGAGCACGTGTATTACGCTGGTCTTGCCAGCCACCCTCAGCATGAGCTGGCTGCGCGTCAGCAGAGCGCCTTTGGCGCGGTGGTGAGCTTCGAGGTGAAGGGAGGCAAGGAGGGCGCTTGGCGTTTCATCGACGCCACTCGGGTGATCTCGATCACCACCAACCTGGGCGATACCAAGACCACCATTGCCCATCCAGCGACCACTTCTCATGGGCGCCTGTCGCCGCAAGAGCGTGCCAATGCTGGGATTCGCGACAGTCTGATCAGGGTTGCGGTAGGTCTGGAAGACGTGGCCGATCTCAAGGCCGATCTGACGCGTGGTCTGGCCGCGCTGTAAAAACCACCTTTTTAGAAAAAAACGAAGCGGGGCCTTGACTTAGGTTCGGCCCCCGCGTAAATTTCGCCTCCTCGCAAGGCCAAGGGTGATTAGCTCAGCCGGGAGAGCATCTGCCTTACAAGCAGAGGGTCGGCGGTTCGATCCCGTCATCACCCACCACTTGCCTTGAGAGAATCGGACGCAAGTCCACCGACGCGCAGCGGTAGTTCAGTCGGTTAGAATACCGGCCTGTCACGCCGGGGGTCGCGGGTTCGAGTCCCGTCCGCTGCGCCATATTTTCCATACCAGACGCCGTTCTGGGATGTGATACGAAAGCACCGCTTACGTATCTGACGAAGCAAGAGTTGTACGGACGCAAGTCCACCGACACGCAGCGGTAGTTCAGTCGGTTAGAATACCGGCCTGTCACGCCGGGGGTCGCGGGTTCGAGTCCCGTCCGCTGCGCCATATCCACCTGCCTCGAGCAGGTTTCCTGAAAAGCGGCCATTGGCCGCTTTTCTTGTTTTCGTCCCTCTCATTTCTGTTGGCTGATGCGCTCTGGCTCAGGGTGCTGATAAGGCTGGCTGTCACGCTATTCCCCGAGGCAGGTCGTCTTAATTGGGGATAGGCGCGCTCTATATTCTCCAATCGAATAACCATCTTGAAAAAAGTGATTTTACGAAATAATCGGTAACCCTCATTCTTAGCCGCACCAGACAACTGGAATTCCGTTTTTGCTTAGACCGGCTCTAAGTCGGTACTTCCAGGAGTCTGTTGGTGATGGGTAATCTTCAATCCTCCGTGCGTTCCAATGCAGCCTGGCAGCAGGCGCGCGTGCCCGGAGAGGTCTTTGACCTCGGTGTACCACTGCGCCAGGCGCTGGGTACACTGCGTCACGCCCCCCATGCCTCGCGTCCCGTCTTGGGGCGCCGTGAAGCGATTCTGCTGGGTACTTTCGCGTTGGTGTTGCACGCTGGTGTGCTGTTCTGGCTGAGCCAGCGGCCCGAGCCGGTGCTGCCGGAAGTGCCGGTGGAAATCCCACCGATGACCATCGAATTCGCTGCCCCGACTCCACCACCGGAGCCGGTGATCGAGCCTCCACCCCCCGAGCCTGTCGTCGAGCCGCCACCCCCACCGCCGGTGGTCGATGAGCTGGCGGTCAAGCCGCCTCCAAAGCCGGAACCTCCGAAGCCCAAGCCGCAGCCGCCGAAACCCAAGCCGGAACCCAAACCCGTGCCGAAACCGGTCGAGCCCGCACCTGCGCCGCCCAAGGTCGAAGCGCCACCGGCACCGCCTGCGCCTGCTGCACCCAAGCCGGTGACCGAGACGCCGCCATCCGCCAACGCCGCTTACCTGCGCAACCCGGCGCCGGAATATCCCTCCCTGGCCCAGCGCCGCGGTTGGGAAGGCACCGTGCTGTTGCGTATCCGCGTGCTGACCAACGGCAAGCCCGGCGATATTCAGATCCAGACCAGCAGTGGTCGCGACGTCCTCGACCAGGCTGCAGTTAAAGCGGTACAGCGTTGGAGTTTCGTGCCTGCCAAACGTGGTGATGTTGCCCAGGAAGGCTGGGTCACGGTACCGCTGGACTTCCGCCTGAACTGACGCACACGGCAACACCCTTTTTTCACGAGCCCGGACAGTCCGGGCCCGAAACCTGTCATCGACATACCGTTTTCCGAGGACCGCACCATGAACCTGCTAGTCGATTCCCCCCTGCAATCGGTCGAACACGCCGTCATCTGGCTGCTGATCGGCTTCTCCGTCGTCACTTGGGGCCTGGCCCTGATCAAAGGCATCCAGTTTGCCCGCCAGCGCCATCAGGATCGTAAGTTCCAGAAGCTGTTCTGGTCGGCCACCAGTCTCAACTCGGCCTCAGAGCTGGGTCAGAGCCAGTCTGGCGCCGTGGCTCATGTTGCCCAGGCCGGTTTCGCCGCTATCCAGGTACCGGACGGCCAGCAGCCGGGCGACCTGAGCCAGGCGATCAACCACCAGGATCGCCTTGAGCGCGCCCTGCGTCAGCAGATCCAGCGTGAGCGTCGCTCGCTGGAATCCGGTCTGGCCGTGGTCGCCTCCATCGGTTCTACCTCACCCTTCATCGGCCTGTTCGGCACTGTGTGGGGCATCATGGAAGCACTCAAGGGCATCAGCGCAGCGGGTAACGCCAGCCTGGAAACCGTTGCCGGGCCGATCGGTGCCGCGCTGGTTGCCACCGGTGTGGGCATCGCCGTCGCGGTTCCAGCGGTGCTGGTTTACAACTACTTCTTGCGTCGCCTCAAGCTGACCGCGGCGGATCTCGACGATTTTGCCCATGACTTCTACAGCCTGGCGCAAAAGAGTGCTTTCAAGGTCATCGTTCACCCAGGTGCAAAGCGCGGTGGAATCGCCACCGGCCAACCCGTAAAAGAGGCGGTGTGACATGGCATTCTCGACCCAGGACAACGACGAAGTCCTCAGCGAAATCAACGTCACGCCGCTGGTAGACGTGATGTTGGTGCTGCTGGTGGTATTCATCGTCACCGCACCGCTGCTGACCAACTCGATTCCGATCAACCTGCCGAAGACCGAAGCCGTGGCCCCAGCCGACCAGAAAGACCCGCTGGTGATCAGCATCGATGGTGACGGCAAGCTGTTCATCAACAAGGATGAGATCCAGCCGGAGCTGCTGGAAAGCAGCCTGATTCAGGCCAAGGCCGACGACGCCGAACTGAAGGTGCAGCTGCAGGCCGACGACCAGGTGGACTACGGCTCGGTGGCGAAGGCCATGGCCGCTATCGAGCGGGCCGGTATCACCAAGCTGGCGGTGATCACCGCTCGCTGACTGCGCGTCCGGGGTTCTGAAAAGCGCGATTTGCCAGCCGGCGGATCGCGCTTTTTTCGTTCCGCTTCTGTGGCGACGACATTTTTCTACTGTTCTTGTATCGCTCAATGGATGAAGCCAGAGCATCCTCCCGTCCGAATAGCGCGGATTAGTTCAGATTCCAACAGTTTCTTGCCTTTACCGCTTCAGTTGTGAGTGCTATTTTCGTTAATGAAAATGTCACATAACTGTCACATTCAAAGTGCGCAGCTAAAACAAGAACTGGAGTCTCAGGATGTTCGCCTTCTTCCGTCCCGCCCCTCATCGGGAAACCCTGCCCGAAGAACAGATCGATAGCACCTACCGCCGCCTGCGTTGGCAGATCTTCGCCGGGATATTCATCGGCTATGCCGGTTACTACCTGCTGCGCAAGAACTTCTCGCTGGCCATGCCCTACCTGATCGAGGAAGAGGGTTACAGCCGCGGGCAGCTTGGCTTGGCGATGTCCGCCATCGCCATCTCCTACGGGCTTTCGAAATTCTTGATGGGGCTGATTTCCGACCGCTCCAACCCTCGCTACTTCCTGCCTTTCGGTTTGCTGGTGTCAGCAGGCGTGATGTTCGTTTTCGGTTTCGCGCCCTGGGCTACCTCCAGCGTGACCATGATGTTCATCCTCCTGTTCATCAACGGCTGGGCGCAGGGCATGGGCTGGCCGCCCAGTGGCCGAACCATGGTGCACTGGTGGTCGCAGAAAGAGCGTGGCGGCGTGGTGTCGGTGTGGAACGTCGCCCATAACGTCGGCGGCGGCCTGATCGGTCCGCTGTTCCTGGTCGGCATGGGGCTGTTCAACGACTGGCACGCAGCGTTCTACGTGCCGGCTGCAGTGGCGTTACTGGTGGCGGTGTTCGCCTTCATGACCATGCGCGATACCCCGCAATCGGTCGGCCTGCCGCCCATCGAGCAGTACAAGAACGACTATCCCGAGGGCTACGATGCCAGCCACGAGAAGGAATTCAGTACCCGCGAAATCTTCGTCAAGTACATCCTGCGCAACAAGATGCTGTGGTTCATCGCCCTGGCCAACGTGTTCGTCTACCTGCTGCGCTATGGCGTACTGGACTGGGCGCCGACCTACCTGAAAGAGGTCAAACACTTCACGGTCGACAAGACGTCGTGGGCGTATTTCTTCTACGAGTGGGCAGGCATTCCCGGCACGCTGCTGTGCGGCTGGATGTCGGACAAGGTGTTCCGTGGCAACCGCGGCCTGACCGGCGTGGTGTTCATGGCGTTGGTGACGGTCGCGACTGTGGTGTACTGGCTCAATCCGCCGGGTAACCCGATCGTCGATATGGCTGCGCTGTTCTCCATCGGCTTCCTGATCTACGGCCCGGTCATGTTGATCGGTCTGCACGCGCTGGAGCTGGCGCCGAAGAAGGCGGCAGGTACTGCAGCGGGCTTCACCGGCCTGTTCGGTTACTTGGGTGGCTCGGTCGCGGCAAGCGCGGCAATGGGCTACACCGTCGAC
Organism: Pseudomonas sp. AC355; assembly: GCF_979258205.1. Taxonomy (NCBI): domain Bacteria; kingdom Pseudomonadati; phylum Pseudomonadota; class Gammaproteobacteria; order Pseudomonadales; family Pseudomonadaceae; genus Pseudomonas; species Pseudomonas sp. AC355. Next base: position 307,090 of record NZ_OZ409843.1, read on the forward strand.
CACTTCGGCTGGGACGGCGGCTTCGTGCTGTTGATCGGCGCGTGCCTGTTGGCGATCGTGTTCCTGATCCCGACCCTGTGGCACAAACAGGCGCCGAGCGAAGAGCGCGCGTCCTGATCTAGATCGAGAACTTCGGTCATCTGAGCCCAGAGGGCCAGGTGACCGTAGTGATCGCTAAGTTGGCAGGTGGGGCCGACGATGGTTCGTTTCAGCCCACCCCAGTCTTTCTCGCGTCCATAGCGTGTTGCAGGTAGTTTGGTGATGCCGGCAGACACCTTTCTTTTGATGACGACGCTGAGCAGCGCTGTTGCTCAGCACTCGTCCTGACGGTTGCGGTACTGGCTCGGCGGCATGCCGAACCAGCGCATGCTCGCCTTGTGGAAGCTGCTCTGGTCGCGGAAGCCCAGGGTGGCCGAGATGTACTTCAGGCTGCGGTTGGAGTTGCGCAGAAAGTTGTGCGCCAGCTTCAGGCGTGACTCTTCCTGTAACTGGGTGAAACTCACCGCCTCGCGTTCCAGGGCATGCTGCAGGCTGCGTTTGCTCATGCTCAGGGCATCGGCGATTTCGCTCAGGCTGGGGTTGAGTCCCTGAGTGAGTTGCTCCACCAGCAGCCTCACCACGCGGGCGGCGATGGAGCCATTGACCACGTCGTCGAGACGCGCCTGGGCATATTCCTGATGCATGACATGCAGGGCCTCATCGGCCGTTGGCAGGGTGAAGGCACTGATTTCCTCACGGAACGTCAGACTGTTGTGTGGCGCCGAGAAGCGCAGGTTTTTGCCGAACAGTTGCTGCAGGCGCGTGGTGTTCTCGGGCTGCGGATAGGTGAACTCCGCTGCCAGCGGCATGGGTTTTTCGTGAGGCGTCAGCCAGTGGATCAGGCCAAGGGTCAATGCGGCCCCTGCATCGATGAATGCGCGAGGGGCCGGTACGGGGGCGGTGCCGACTTCCAGGCCGATCAGCTTCAATGTGTCTTGTCGCTGTTCGAGAAGGATGTGCGAGCCATTGCTGGTCAGTGGATGGAAGTCCGCCAACAGTTTGAGCGCGCTGCCCAGCGTCGGGCTGGACATGATCGAGTAGCACTGCGCGCCCAGGATGCTCGGGTGAGCGCGGGCGTAGGTGGCGAGGCCGATATCCGGATCGTTCGCCTGCTCGGTCGCTTGAGAAAACAGGCCATAGACCTGTGCCAGTCTGATCGGTGCACCGCGGCTCAGCGCTGCGACCAACTCATGATCTAGCTTGCTCGGGTCGATACCTTGTTCGAGCAGGGTCTTGGCCATCACCTGGAAACAGGTGCTCGTCATCGTGTACATCGGTTTTCCTGAGTCGCGGGCGGCTCTGAGTGATCGGATAAAGGCTGCCGGAAGGGGCGTGCGGACAAGAAACAGGTGCGCGGGAACACTATTCGAGTCTGTGCGGCGATGTAAACATAAGCGTGCTTATAAACATCCCTCCAGCCTATCTCAGTCTTTTTGCGACAAGCCGATATGACCGCGCATTGGTCATTAGTCGGTGTTGATCTCCATCCTCGATCCATAAAACCAATAAACCGTTTCGTGAACACGTTGCAGACCCGAGCTGGCGCAAGCGCAGCACCGGTGTGGCGGCGCGTCATCTCGATCCTGGCTTTTCTGGTCTATGCCAGATCCGGGTTTACGGGCCGCCTCTGTATCACGGGGCATGCGCCGAGCGAGGGACGGGGTACGCAGGGGCAGCATATGGAATGTCGTGTAATGCAGAACTATTTTCGGGTAGCCCAATGATCCGCCTGGCGCAGATGCCTGCCGCCGTTGCTTCGACCGATGAAGCACTGGCCAGCCACTTTTATGGACAGTTGCAGCAGGGCCGCTTTCACCTCGCGTTTCAGCCCGTGGTGTCTCCCTCGAATGCGCAGCGCACCCTCTATCACGAGGGGCTGCTGCGGTGTACTGGCGAAGCGCTTGGCTTCAACCCTTTTGCCGTTCTGGAGCGCCTGCAGTCGATCAGGCCGCTTGATCGCAGCGTGGTCAGCAGCGTGATCGCACTGCTGCAGCGTCACCCAAGCATGACCCTGGGTTGCAATGTCTCGGCGCAGAGCGCCAGGCTGGATCCTCACTGGAAACGCGTGCTGCAGCAGCTCGCGGACGATGCCAATCTGGCGCGGCGGTTGGTCATCGAGATAACCGAGAGTTCGGCACAGCCCAGCCATGAGCAGGCCATCGAGTTCGTCCATCAGTTGAGAAGCACCGGCTGCCACGTGGCTATCGATGATTTCGGATCGGGGTTCGCGACCCTCACCTTCATTCAGCAAGGCCAGCCCGATCTGATCAAGATTGATCAGGGCTACATAAGCCGGGCTCGGCAGTCATCCCTGCACGTCAAGACCCTGAAGCATCTGATCGGCCTGTGCAGCACCCTGGCCGCCCACGTCGTGGTCGAGGGCATCGAGACGATCGAAGACCTGGCTATCGCCCAGGAGTGCGATGCGCAGTGGGTGCAAGGGTTTCTCTTTGCCAGGCCGCAAGCACTCATCGATGGCCTCGAGGAGCCTTGCGTCATCGCTTTGAGATGACGGGGCGAGCAGGTGCTCACTTCACCGAATTGGCATGTCCTACCGGCCCGGCGACGCGTGCCTGAGCAGAATACTTAGTGATCCAGGAGCAGGTGAGATGTTGTTCAGGAATATGAAAATCGGTTTGCGCGCGGGTATCTCCTTCGCCGCGCTGGCGATTCTCGTGGTAGTTCTGGGGGGTACCACCCTGGGACAGATGAAACGCATGGACAGCATGTCCGATGCCATCGAGTCGAAGTGGTTTCCCGCCACATTGGCGTTGAACGAATTGAGTACGGCAACGTTGCGCATCAGGGCACTGACTCTGCGTCTCTACATCCTTGAAAACGAGCAGGCGAGGCGTGAAGCGTTGGGCGTTATCGAGGGTGCCAAGGCCGATCTGGAGCGCGCGCAGACGCGTTACGCGGCGTTGGTTGATTCCGAAGCCGAGCGTACGCTCTACCAGCGCCTGGTCGGCATCAAGGAGCGCTACATGAAGCATCAGGTCGAGGTGGTCGATCTGATACTTCGTGGGCAAGGTGACCAGGCCCAGGCAATGATCACCGGGGTGATGGCCAAAGAGGGCGACACCATCGTCCACGAGTTGCAGCAACTGACCGAATTCAACCGCCAGGGCGCCACGCAGGCGTCGGCAGAAAGCGAAAGCGTATATGGCAGTGGGAACATCATCGTGGTGTCGGTGGTGCTGATCGCCACGTTGCTGACCATCTTCCTGGCCGTGTTCCTCACCCGCAGCATCGTCAGGCCGCTGAGCAAGGCTGTTGGCGTGGCGCAGACCATCGCTTCCGGTGATCTGACGCACGCGTTCACTGACCATGGGCGTGACGAGCCGGCTCAGTTGCTGCAGGCGCTGGCCGTCATGCAGGGGAGCTTGCGTGGCACCCTCCAGCAGATTGCCGATTCCTCGAACCAGTTGGCATCCGCTTCCGAAGAGCTGCACGCGGTGACCGAGGATTCGACCCGAGGCCTGCATCAGCAGAACAACGAAATCGAACAGGCTGCCACCGCGGTCAACCAGATGACCGCGGCGGTGGAAGAGGTGGCGCAGAACGCGGTCAGCACGTCCGAAGCCTCCCGTGAATCGGACAGCAATGCACGCCTGGGGCAGGATCAGGTGCGTCAGGCCGTCGATTCGATTCACCTGCTGGCCAAAGACGTCACCTCGACGTCCGACGAGGTCGGCAAGCTGGCTGGCAACGTGCGCAACATCAGCCAGGTGGTCAACGTGATCCGCGCGATCGCCGAGCAGACCAACCTATTGGCCCTGAACGCAGCGATCGAAGCCGCCAGGGCTGGCGAACAAGGCCGTGGCTTCGCGGTGGTCGCCGATGAGGTGCGGGCGCTGGCGCATCGTACCCAGCAGTCGACCCGGGAAATCGAGCAGATGATCGAGGCCGTCCAGCAGGGTACCGAGCAAGCGGTCAGGGCAATGGAAAGCAGCACTCTACGTACCGAGTCGACCCTGTCTCTGGCGCAATCGGCCGGTCAGGCGCTGGACGGCATCGTGCAGGCCATCGGCTCGATCAACGAGCGCAACCTGGTGATCGCCAGTGCCTCGGAGCAGCAGGCACAGGTGGCTCGCGAGGTCGACCGTAACCTGGTGAACATTCGGGATCTGTCCCTGCAGACCTCTGCGGGTGCCAACCAGACCAGCGCGGCTAGTCAGGAACTGTCGCGGTTGGCGGTCAGCCTCAATGGCCTGGTAGCGGGCTTCCGGGTCTGACGGAGACAACTGCGCGTTTCCGGGTGCAGGCAGCCTGGTGCTCTCAACGCATCAGGCTGCGACGGAACGCCGGGTCATCCAGATAGGCCACATTGAGCCGCGTCCAGGGCACTGGCGTCTGCCGGTTGACGGCGAAGATCGAGCCTGGCGCGAGCATCACGCCTTGGGTCAGGCAATGCCGGGTGAGGGCGTTGGCGTCATCAATGCCGGGAAAACGCGCCCACAGATAGAGGCTCTGCTCCGGCCGGCAGAATACCTCGGCACCCAGTTCATCGAGTACCTCGAGCCCGCGTTGCGTGGCAGCGCGCAGGCGATCCTGCAGGCGTGACAGGTGGCGCAGGAAATGCCCTTCGCCGAGGATCACCTCGATGGTGCGCTCGCTGTATTCGGCGCCACTGTTGTGCAGCAGCATCTTCAGGTCGGCCAGTTCTTCGATGCGTTGTTTGCTGCCAGCGATGAAGCCGACGCGCAAGGCGGCGGAAATCGATTTGGAAAAGCTGCCCAGATACAGGGTGCGCTCGCACTGGTTCAGCGCCGTGAGTTTCATCGCCGAACTGGGTTTGAAGTCGGCCATGGCGTCGTTCTCCACCAGCAGCAGGTCGTGCGCTTCGGCAATCTGCAGCAGGCGGTGGGCCTTGGCGGGGGAGATGTCCGAGCCGGTAGGGTTGTGGCCCACCGACTGGAGGAAGAACAGCCTGGGTTTTTCTCTTTCAGCACCCGCTCCAGTGCATCCAGATCCGGCCCGTCGGCCTCCCGCGGTACGCCGAGCATGCGTGCGCCCTGCAACTGCAATTTGCCGAACAGCGGGTAGTAACCCGGGTCTTCGACCAGCACCGCGTCGCCGGGAATGACGTAGCGGCGGATGATCAAGTCCATTCCGTGGTTGGCGCCCAGGGTGGTGACCAATTGCCGGGGCGAGACGGCGATGCGGTAGTCCGCCAGCTTCTGCGCCAGGCGCTGGCGCAGGCCGGGGTTGCCCAGCCGCGTGCCGTAGCGAAACAGGGTGGTCACGCCACCGCGCACCACCTGGCGGTGAAATTTGTCCAGGCGCATGTCCATCAGCCATTCCACTGGCGGAAAGCCCTCGCCGAGGTGTGAGTGGCCGGGGTCGCGGACGAACTGCTGGCGCATCATCCAGATGGTGTCCAGCGCCCGGGTATAGGGCTGCGACTCGTCGTCCTCGACACTGGCGCTGACGCTCTTGCAGACGAAGAACCCCTTGCCGTGTCGGGCCTCCACCAGCCCTTGGGAGGCGAGGTGCTCGTAGGCGGTGATCACCGTGTTCTTGGAGTGCCCGTGCAGGCGCATGTACTCGCGCAGCGAGGGCAGTTTGCTGCCCGCCTGCAGGGCGCCATCGGCAATCTGCCTGGCGATGGCATCGGCGACTTTCTGGGCGAGGGTCTGTCTGGGCATGGCGCAAATCCCTGGGTACAGGAATGAAGTGTCCGGGCAAACTGTACCTTCTTTCAGGGATACAGTGAGGATAACGTTCGTCCCAACCAATAACAAACGACTCCCCGAGGAGCGCCCAATGACGATCGATTCCCGCCTGCCTGATTTCCGTAATCTGTCCCCCGCACAACGCCTCGAGCACGTGCAGCAGCTGCTTGGCCTGTCCGCTGAGGAAACCGCGCTTTTGCGTGATGCCGGTGCGCTGCCATTGGAGATCGCCGACGGCATGATCGAGAACGTGATCGGCAAGTTCGAGTTGCCCTATGCGCTGGCCAGCAACTTCCGCATCAACGGCCGGGAGATGCTGATCCCGCTGGTGGTGGAGGAGCCCTCGGTAGTTGCGGCGGCCTCGTTCATGGCCAAGCTGACCCGTCCGGCAGGGGGCTTCCAGACCTCCAGTAGTGCGCCGCTGATGCGTGCTCAGGTACAGATCATCGGTGTCAGCGATCCCTACAACGCGCGCCTCAGCCTGCTGCGCAACAAGGACGAGATCATCACCCTGGCCAACAGCAAAGACCAGTTGCTGAACAGCCTGGGCGGCGGTTGCCGTGATATCGAGGTGCACACCTTCATCGACAGCCCACGCGGGCCGATGCTGGTCGCGCACCTGATCGTCGATGTACGCGACGCCATGGGCGCGAACACGGTGAACACCATGGCCGAGGCCGTGGCGCCGCTGATGGAACAGCTCACGGGCGGCAAGGTGCGTCTGCGCATCCTCTCCAATCTCGCCGATCTGCGCCTGGCGCGTGCCCAGTTGCGGATCGCCCCGGAACATCTGGATACCGCCGAGTACAAGGGCACGGAGGTTATCGAGGGGGTGATCGATGCCTACACCTTCGCGGCCATCGACCCGTACCGCGCCGCGACCCACAACAAGGGCATCATGAACGGCATCGACCCGCTGGTGGTGGCCACCGGCAACGACTGGCGGGCCGTGGAGGCGGGCGCCCATGCCTATGCCTGCCGCAATGGTCACTACGGCTCCCTGACCACCTGGGAGAAGGATCGCGAAGGCCATCTGGTCGGCACCATCGAAATGCCCATGCCACTCGGCTTGGTCGGTGGCGCCACCAAGACCCATCCACTGGCGCAGCTTTCGTTGCGCATTCTGGGCGTGAAGAGCGCCCAGGAGCTGGGCGAGATCGCCGTCGCCGTCGGCCTGGCGCAGAACCTCGGGGCCTTGCGCGCCCTGGCTACCGAAGGCATTCAGCGCGGCCACATGGCCCTGCATGCGCGCAATATCGCGCTGTCGGCCGGTGCCCGTGGCGATGAGCTGGACTGGCTGGTCAAGCGCATGGTCGAGACTCGGGACGTACGTGCCGACCGCGCCGAGGCGTTGTTGCGCGAAAAGCGCGGGCAATGAGCATGCGTGCGGTAAGGCTGGTGGAGGTCGGCGCTCGCGACGGCCTGCAGAACGAAGCCCTGACCCTGCCGGTCGAGGTGCGTGTGGCGTTGATCGAGCGGCTGGTCGCGGCTGGGCTGCGTACTCTGGAAGCCGGTGCGTTCGTGTCGCCGCGCTGGGTGCCGCAGATGGCCGACTCCGACCAGGTGCTGCGCCGCCTCGAGCAACGTCCGGGGGTGACCTATACGGCGCTGGTGCCCAACCTCCAGGGGCTGGATGCTGCACTGCAGGCGGGGTGCCGGGAGGTGGCGGTATTCGCCGCCGCTTCCGAGGCGTTTTCGCAGAAGAACATCAACTGCTCCATCGCCGAAAGCCTGCAGCGCTTCGAGCCGGTATTGGGCAAGGCGCTGGAGCAGGGCGTTGCGGTGCGCGGCTATGTTTCCTGTGTGCTCGGTTGTCCGTTCAGTGGTGAGGTACCAGTGGCGGACGTGGTGCGGGTTGCCCGCGAGCTGCATGCCATGGGCTGCTACGAGATCAGTCTCGGTGACACCATCGGCAGAGGCACGCCAGGCAAGACCAGAGCGCTGATCGACGCCTGTGCCAGCGAGGTGCCGATCACGGCACTGGCCGGGCATTTTCACGATACTTACGGCATGGCGGTGGCCAACATTCAGGCCGCCCTGGAGGCCGGCGTGCGGGTGTTCGACAGTTCGGTTTCCGGCTTGGGTGGCTGCCCGTATTCGCCTGGTGCTACCGGTAATGTGGCAACCGAGGAGCTGGTTTATCTGCTCGAAGGCCAGGGCCTGGCAACCGGCGTGGATCTGTCGGCACTGCTCGAGGCCGGGGCTTTCATCGATGCGGCCCTGGGCAAACCGTCGGCTTCGAGGGTGGCCAACGCCCTGCGCAACAGGGCGCATTAACCGATTGCAGAACAGAACAATAACCCGGAAAGGGTGCGGGTCAGAGGGCGACAGCCTTTACGTCGCACGGCCCGGATCACTCCGTCAGCTCACTGTCCGAGCGTACGTTGGCCTTTCATCGGGCCCCTCGCGCCCTAGCGGCGACGTACCGACACAGGAGAACCCATGAATTCGCTTACCGATGCACTGGCGAGTTTCGCCAGAACTGCCGGCCCTCTGAAGGGCGTGACCATTCTCGACCTCACCCGCGTCGTCGCCGGCCCGTACTGCGCCATGCTGCTGGCCGACATGGGCGCCACGGTGATCAAGATCGAGAACCCCGCCGACCCCGACCTTACCCGCGAATTTCCGCCGCTCAGCCGTAGCAGCAGCGAGCCGGTGAGTGGCTTCTTCGCCCAGTTCAATCGCAACAAGATGGCGGTCTGCCTGAACCTGAAAAAGGCCGAGGGAAAGGCCACCTTCCTGGATATGGTGCGCAAGGCCGATATCGTCATCGAGAACTTCCGGCCCGGCACCATGGCCAAGCTGGGGCTGGGCTACGAGGTGCTCAGGGAGGTCAATCCAGCCATCGTGTTCACCGCCATCAGTGGCTTCGGTCAGTACGGCCCGAATTCCCTGCGACCGGCATTCGACAGCAGCGCCCAGGCCAGCGGCGGGCTCTGGTCCATGAACGGCACGGTAGAGGAGCCGATGCGCGTGGGCACGGTGCTGGGTGATCTGTCCGCTGCGCTGTATGCGGCCATCGGTACCCTCGGTGCGCTGCGTGAAGCTGAACGCACCGGTCAGGGCCAATTGGTAGACGTGTCGCAGCAGGACTCCATCGTCTCGCTGACCGAAAACGCGCTAGTGACCTACACCGAAACCGGCAAGGTCACGGTGCCCGAGGGCAATGGCCATCCGTTCGTGCGCCCCTACGGACGCTACGCCTGCAAGGATGGCTACGTGTTCTTCGGTGCCTACACCGACAAGTTCTGGCGCGAGGCCTGCCTGACTTTCGGCGACGAGGCGATGGCCAGCGACCCCGAGGTCGACAGCATGGCCAAGCGCTTCGAGACCGACGTCTACCTGCGCAAGGTCAAGCCTGCCGTGGAACGCTGGCTCGGCGCCCACACCAAGGCCGAACTGGAAGCCATGACCGGTGATCGTTTCCCACTGTCGCCGATCAAGAGCATCGATGAAGTGGTGGCCGATCCCCACCTGCGCGAGCGCGACATGGTGGTGCCCGTCGACTGCCAGGGCGCCCGCTTCGAGGTCTTCGGCAATCCGATCAAACTCTCCGGCGGCACCCTGGAGCGCGGCGCCAGTGCCCCCTCGGTCGGGCAGCACAACGCTTCCATCTACCGCGAGTGGCTCGGCCTGGACGAAGCCGAATACGCCGAGCTGATCCGGCTGGGGGTGATCTGATGGCGGATCTGATCAGCGATGAGGCCCGGCGCAGCATCGGCACCTCGCTGCCGCCGTCGCGCTTCGAAGTGAACCGCAATGACATCAGGAAATATGCAGTGGCCACCGGGCAGCGTCAGCGCCGTTATCTCGATGGCGACGAGGCACCGTTGCTGTTCCTGTTCAGCGCCATGATGCCGGTGCTGCCGTTGGAGCAACTGCTGGAAGACGGACACAAGCCCGACGACCCGCTGATTCCCGAGTTGCCACTCAAGCGCATCATGGCTGGCGGCAGCGAGTACCAGATGCACCGGAGGATCTTCGCCGGCGACGTGCTGCTGTGTCGGCAGACTTTGCTGGACATCTACCAGAAACAGGGCGCCGAAGGGCCGCTGATCTTTCTGGTGTTCGAGAACCGTTTTGAAACCGAAGCGGGCGAGCCGGTGGTGACCGAGCGCCTGACCCGGATCGCGAGGTGAACATGGCCAGGCAGATGATCAGAGCAGGCCAGCGGCTGCCCGAGCGCGAATACAGGCCCGGTACCGTACAGCTGTTCCTGTACAACGCGGCCATCTGGAATGCCCACCGTATCCACTATGACCTGCCCTATGCCCAGCAGAGCGAGGGGCATCCCGCGCTGCTGGTGGACGGCCCGTTGCAGGGTGATTGGCTGACCCAGCTGGTGTACGACTGGATGGAGGAGGGCGACGAACTGCTGAGCTTCGAGTACAGCAATCGGCGCGCGGCTTATCTCGGCGATGTGCTGACCGCTGCCGGGGAAGTCACCGCGGTAGAGGCAGGGCGAGTGACCCTAACGCTGCGCATGACCAACCAGGCAGGCCAGGTGATCACTCAGGGAAGCGCCAGCGTACGCCTTGCTGGCGCTGCATGAACAGGAGAGACGACGGGCGCCACGGCAGGCGCTTGTAGCGCATACGAACCCGACCTTGCGGTCGCCAACCAGTTGCTTCCTCAATAACAACAAGAGCCCGAAAGGGCGGGGGACACCATGAGCCAAGAGCTTGCCAGACCTGCCGCGACACCGCCCAGCGCGGACGCGGCGCGCAACACCGACAACCTCTACGAGGTGTGGGGCGACACCGTCGATGCCAGGCATCTGGTGCTGGCCATCATCGTCAGCGCCATCGTCAGCCTGGGCGCCTATGGGCTGGCGCTGTTGATACTCGGTGGCCTCGTCGAATCCGCGCAGATGGCCAAGGCCTACGCCATGCTTTTCGGCATTCTCGGCTGCCTGGGCGGTGGTGCGATCAGCGCCATGCTGTTCAAGCCCAAGCGCGATGTGGTCGAGCACGTGGCGGATCCGGCATTTCGCGAGCAGGTGGTCAATGACCTGCTCAAGGAATACGGCAGCCTTGGCCGTCTCGAGGACACCTCGCCCGAGGTGGTTGCCGAGCTGCACGAGCTCGGCCTCTACGAGTTGTTCCGTGATGCCCAGACCCGTGAAGAACAGGCGCGCGAGAATGGCGGCGCCGAAGCCGAAGTAGATACGCGCGCGTCCCTGGCGCTGAGCGGAGGGCGTTCGTGATGGAGGGCCTACTCTACGAAATACTCATGGCCCTGGCGCTGGGCTTGTTCGGCGCCGTGCTGTTCTCCGCCATCGGCCTGGTATCGGGAACCGACGAAACCACCACCCTGGCGCCGCTGACCATGCTCGTGGTACTGCTCGGCGCGCCGCCGGCTGGCATTCTCACCTTCTTTCTGGCCGGTGCGGTGGCCAAGCACATGACCCACGCGGTGCCCACTGCGCTGCTGGGCATTCCTGGTGATACCTCGGCGACCGCGCTGATTGGTGACGCCAACCACCTGCGCCGCCTTGGCGTGCCCCACGTGGCCCTGCGCAAGATGATTTCCGGTGGCGCCGTAGCGGCAGTCATCGCGGTGCCGCTGGCGGTGCTGTTCGCCGTGCTGCTGGCGCCGTTCGGCGACGTCATCAAGCAGTTCGCTCCCTGGGTGTTCCTCTGCGCCGCCTTCACCATCGCTTACTTTTCGGCCGGGCGCTGGGCCTCTGTGCTGGCCTTGCTGCCGTTCGTGCTGGTGATTGTCGCCCTGCAGACGTTGACGGCCCAGTACGGCGTCAAACTGGCGGTCAGTTACTTCCTTGGTATCGCCGTGGCACCGCTGATCACTTCGCTGTTCTCGATGCTGGTGCCAGCCGAGCGTGAGCGTATGCGTCGCGATGAGTATCGCGTGTTCTCCCTGGCGCCGGACATGAAGGGCTGGCGCGGCTACTTTCCCAACCCGTTCCGGGTTATCAACAAGCGGCAGACGCGCATGACCGCCATGGCGGCGAGCGTGACCAGCGCCACCTTCGTGTTCAGCCCGGTGGCCATGACGGTGATCATGGGCGAGCTGATCGGCGCACGTATCAAGCAAGCCTACGAGCGGCTTACCACGGTGATCACTGCCCGTAACGGGGTGACCGAGTCGACCTACATCGCCGAGGCGCTGATTCCGCTGATCGCCTTCGGCCTGCCGCTCAGCCCGGTGGCTGCCGGGCCTGCAGCGCCGCTGTTCAACGCACCGCCGCGCTTCACCGTGGACAGCGTCACCGGTGAGGTCAACAACCTGCATAACCTGCTCAACAACTGGGAGTTTTTCGGCTACGGCATGATGGCGGTATTGGTCGCCATTCTGATCGCCTATCCCTTCACCATGAACTTCGCCCACCAGGCAGCTTCATTCGTGTCGCGCAGGATCAGCCACGAAGCGGTGATCGCCACCTTCATCGGCCTGGTGCTGGTCGTCGGTATCTGGGAGGGCGGCCTGCTCGGGCTGCTGGTGATCGTCACCATCGGTCTGCTCGGCGGCCTTCTGGGGCGTTTCCTGGGCTTCAACATCGGCGTGCAGTTCATGGGCTACTACACGGCGGTGCTCAGCGTTCCCGCGTTGATCGCACTGTTGAACTGAAGGAGAAAGGGCGTGTGGCTTTTGCCTGCACGCCCTTTTTTCATCAGCGCTGCGCGGGTGTCGAAGCATCCGCACGCGCCATTCCATCTCCTGTCCAGCCACCGCCCAGGGTTCTGAACAGATCGGCCAGGGCGAGTTGTCGCTCGGTGCTGATCTGGATCAGGGTGGTCTGGTCGGTGAAGCTGCTGCGTTGCGCGTCGAGGTAACGCAGGTGGTCGTCCACGCCGCCTCGGTAGCGTGCTTCGGCAAGGGTTTCCGCAGCCCGGCTGGAGTCCGCCAGCGCACGCCGCGCGGCCTCCTCGCGACGCAGCGTGTCGGTGGCGGCGAGGGCATCGGCGACTTCCCGGAAGGCGGTCTGGATGGTGCCTTCGTAATCCGCTACCGCCGCGTCCTGGCGGACTTCGGCGAGGTTCAGGTTGGCGCGGTTGCGGCCGCCGGCGAAGATCGGCAGCGACAGGCTCGGCGCGAAGCTCCAAGCCCGTGAACCGCCATCGAACAGCCCGGACAGCTCGGTGCTGGAACTGCCTACCGAGCCGGTCAGGGTGATGCGCGGGAAGAATGCTGCACGGGCGGCACCGATATCGGCGTTGCGTGCCTTGAGGCGGTGTTCGCTGGCCAGAATGTCCGGACGCCGCTCGATCAATGCCGAGGTGGTGCCTGGGGCGATGTCTTGCAGTACCATCAGGTTGTCGCGCGGTTTGGCGGGCAGCAATCGCTCGACGTCCGGCGTGCCGAGCAGCAGTACCAGGGCGTTGTCCGCCTGGCGTAGCTGGCGCTCGGTACTTTCGCGTTCGGCTTTGGCCTGCTCGGCCAGGCCGACGGCTTCCTGATAATCCAGCGCCGTAGCGGTACCGGCCTCGCGACGCCTGCTCACCAGATCCAGCGAGGCCAGGCGGCTGTCCAGGGTCTGTTCGATCAGCGCCCTGCGGCGCAATGCGCCGTCGCGGGTTAGGTAGGCCTGGATCACTTCGGCGATCAGGCTGATCTGCGTGGCGCGGGTCGCTTCCTCGGTGGCCAGGTAGGTTTCCAGCGCTGCCTCGGAGAGGTTGCGCACGCGGCCGAACAGGTCGACCTCGTATTCGGCCAGGCCCACGCCGACCTGATAGACGCTGGTCACTTCGGAGCGTCCGGTCTGCGACTGATCGGCCGGCAGGCGCTGGCGGTTACCGGTGGCGTTGGCGTTGATCGACGGCAGGCGGTCGGCGCGCTGGATACGGTACTGGGCGCGCGCCGCTTCGATATCCAGCAGCGCCTGGCGCAGGCTACGGTTATTGCTCAGAGCGGTGTCCACCGCACGGCGCAGGTCGGCATCGACGATAAAGGTCTGCCAGTCCAACGCATCCGCGCGAGTGCCGGCTGTGCTCGCGGCCGTCCATTGCTCGGCGACCGGCGCATCCGGCCGCTCGTAATGAGGGGCCAGGGAACAACCTCCGAGGGCGATGGCCATTGCCAGTAGGGCGGGGCGCAGCATGATTTGGGAGGTCATGGCATTACTCCGCTTTGTGCAGTGGGTGATTGTCGGTTTGCTTGGCCTTGGTACGCAGCAGCGAGAGCACCCAGACGAAGAAGATCGGCACGAAGATCACCCCGAGCAAGGTCGCGCTGAACATGCCGCCCAGCACCCCGGTACCGATGGCGCGCTGGCTGGCAGCACCGGCGCCGCTCGCGATCACCAGGGGGACCACGCCGAGCATGAAGGCCATGGAGGTCATGATGATTGGCCGGAAGCGCAGGCGTGCTGCTTCGATGGCGGCATCGCGCAGGGAGTAACCTTCCTCCCACAGATCCTTGGCGAACTCGACGATAAGGATGGCGTTCTTCGCCGCCAGGCCGATCACGGTGATCAGGCCGACCTTGAAGTACACATCGTTGGGCAGGCCGATGGCCGTCACCGCAAGCACCGCGCCGAGTGCGCCGACCGGTACGATGAGCATCACCGTCAGCGGAATCGCCCAGCTCTCGTAAAGGGCGACCAGCAGCAGGAAGACCACCACGATGGCCAGGGCGAAGAGAATCACCGCCTGGCCGCTGGCGACCTTCTCCTGATAGGACAGGCCCGTCCACTCGTAGCCGATGCCTTCCGGCAGGTCGCCAGCGATGCGTTCCAGTTCGGCCATGGCCTCGCCGGTGCTGACGCCAGGGGCGGCGTCGCCGGAAATGCGGATCGACGGATAACCGTTGTAGCGGGCAACCTGTGTCGGGCCTTCTTCCCACTGCGTGGTCACGAAGGCGCTCAGCGGTACCAGGCTGCCGCTGTCGTTGGGCACGTGCAGCTTGAGTACGCTGTCTGGCGTCATCCGCGCAGCTTGCTCGGCTTGCACGACGACGCGCTGCTGGCGACCGGCGTTGGCGAAATCGTTGATCACTGAGGAGCCGAACGCGGTAGACAGCGCACTGCTGATCGACTCGAAGCTGACGCCCTGAGCGCGTGCCTGATCGCGGTCGATGATCAGGCGCAACTGTGGCGCTTCGGCCAGGCCCTCCATCATGCCGTACAGGAACAACGGATTACCGTTGACCTTGCCCAGCACTTCGTCACGCGCCGCGAGCAGCGCTTCACGGCCCAGACCACCCCGGTCTTGCAGGCGCAAGGAGAAACCACCCGAGTTGCCCAACCCTTCGATAGGCGGCGGTGGAACAGCCATCATGGCGCCGTCGTCAAGGTTGGCGAAGCGCCCGTTGACCGCCGCGGTTTCGGCTTGCACCGATTGTTCGTCGTTACGCTCGGACCAGTCCTTGAGTAGCGGGAAAGCGATGGCGGCGTTTTCACCCATGCCCGAGAAGCTGAAGCCCAGCACCACGAACGAAGTCGCTACGGCTTCACGAGTGGCGAGGAATTGCTCCAGCTCCTTGGCGGTCGACGAGGTGCGCTCGCGGGTGGCGCCCGGAGGCAGCTGGATATCGACGATCATGTAGCCCTGGTCTTCGACCGGCACGAAGGATTCCGGCAAGCGCAGGTAGAAGAAGCCCATCAGAATCACGATGCCCAGGTAGACGAACATGAAGCGCCCGGCGCGCGGCACCAGTTTGCTGTTGAGTTTCGTGTAACGCCCGGTCAGGCCGGTGAACTTACGGTTGAACCAGCCAAAGAAACCGGTCTTTTCGTGGTGCCCCTGGGGGATTGGCTTGAGCAGGGTGGCGCACAGCGCGGGCGTGAAGGTCAGCGCCAGGAAGCCCGAGAACAGGATCGATACTGCCAGTGACAGCGAGAACTGCTGGTAGATCACACCCACCGAGCCGGACATGAACGCCAGTGGCAGGAACACCGCCGACAGCACCAGGGTGATGCCGAGGATCGCCCCGGAGACCTGGCCCATGGCCTTGATGGTCGCCGGTACGGGCTCCAGGCCTTCTTCGGCCATGATCCGTTCGACGTTCTCCACTACCACGATGGCATCGTCCACCAGAATACCGATGGCCAGCACCATGCCGAACATGGTCATCATGTTCACCGAGAAACCGAGCAGGTACATGAAGGTCAACGTACCGAGCAGGCACACCGGCACCACGATGGACGGAATAAGCGTGTAACGCACGTTCTGCAGGAACAGGAACATCACCAGGAACACCAGCACCATGGCTTCGGCCAGGGTCATGATGACCTTGTCGATGGCCACGTCTACGAACCGCGAGGTGTCGTACGGCATGGAGAACTGCACGTTGTCCGGGAAGTTGGCCGACAGCTCGGTAAGGCGCTGCTTGACCGCTTCGGCGGTCTGGATGGCATTGGCGCCCGGTGCCAGTTGCACGGCGGCGGCCACGGCCGGTTTACCGTCCTGGCGTGAGCCGAAGTTGTAGTCCTGGCTGCCGATTTCGATGCGTGCGACATCGCCCAGGGTCAGGCGTGAGCCGTCCTGGTTGGCGCGCAGCACGATGGCGGCGAACTCTTCCGGGTTATCCAGGGTGCCCTTGACCGCCAGGGTCGCGGTCAGCTCCTGTTCCGCCGTACCCGGCGTGCTACCGAAGGCGCCGGCCGGGACTTGGACGTTCTGGCCGCGGATGGCGTTGTTGACGTCGTCGATCGACAGGCCGTAACCGACCAGCTTCTGCGGGTCGATCCATACGCGCATGGCGGCTTCGGAGGCGAAGAACTGCAGCTTGCCGACACCCGGCACCCGGCGGATCTCGTTGTTGATATTGCGCGCTGCATAGTCGGCCAGGGCGGTGGTGTCGGCGTCGGCGCTACCATCCTTGTAGCTCAGTGCGTAGATCAGCAGAAAGCCGGCAGTGGCCTGCTCGGTCTGGATACCAAGGGTGAGCACGGCCTGAGGCATGCGTGCCTCGGCACGTTTCAGTCGGTTCTGCACGTCGACCTGGGCCAGCTCGGGATCGGTGCCCGGCTGGAAGGTCACGGTGATTTCAGCGATACCGTTGGCGTTGCTGGTGGACTCGAAGTACAGCAGGTTCTTCGCGCCGTTGAGCTCTTCCTCGATCACGCTGGTGACCGAGTCGGTCAGTACCTGCGCCGAAGCGCCTGGGTAGGTGGCGGTAACGGTGATCTGCGGCGGCGCCACGTTGGGGTATTGCGCCACCGGCAGAAAGGGGATGGCCAGCAAGCCGCCCATCGTGATGAACAGGGCGACTACCCAGGCAAAGTTGGGGCGCCGGATAAAAAACAAGGACATGTCGTTGCTCCGACTTATTGCGCCTGGGGAGTGGTGTCGTTCTGCGCATCAGCGCCTGGCTGGCGCGGCACGACTTTGGCGCCCGGTCGGATTGCCGCCAGGGAGCTGGTGATGATCTGGTCGCCGGCCTTCAGGCCTTCGGTGATCTGCCAGCGCGCGCCCTGCATGCTGCCGGTGGTCACCGGACGCGCTTCCACGGTGTTCTCGGCGCCCAGCAGCATTACGCTGGCCTTGCCGTCCGCGGAACGCTGTACGGCGCGTTGCGGCACCAGAATGGCGTCCTGATCGAGGCCCTGCGGGGTGCGCACGCGCACGTACATGCCCGGCAGCAAGACCCCATTCGGATTGTCGAAGCGCCCGCGCAGGGCGATCTGGCCGGTGCTGCGGTCTACGGAGATATCGGTGAACAGCAGGGTGCCTTTGCTCTCGATATCGGTGCCATCGACGCTCAGCGACAGTGTCTTGTCGCCGTCACCGGACACCTTGCCGTCGGCAATGGCGGCGCGCAGGCGCAAGGCATCGGCAGCCGGCTGAGTGAAGTCGGCGTAGACCGGGTCGAGTTGCTGAATGCGCGCGAGCAGGGTGGTTTCGCCCTGGCCGACCAGTGCGCCTTCGGTGACTTGCGCACGGCCGATACGCCCGGCGATAGGCGCGCGCACCTGGGCATAACCCACGTCCAACTGCGCGGTTTCCACGTTGGCCTGGGCTGAACGCTTGTCGGCCTGGGCGCTTTGCAGCGCGGCGCGGGCGACGTCGAAGTCCTGTTGGCTGACGGCGTCTATCTTGACCAGCGGCTCGTAGCGTTTGACGGTGGCTTGAGCCTGGAACAGCTGCGCTTCGGCGCGGGCCAGTTCGCCCTGAGCACGAGACAGCGCAGCCTTGAACGGCGCGGGATCGATCTGGAACAGCAGGTCGCCCGCCTTAACGTCGGCGCCTTCCTCGAAGGTACGCTTGAGCACGATACCGGCGACCCGAGCGCGCACTTCGGCAACGCGTACGGGCTCGATACGGCCCGGCAGCTCGGCGACGACGGTGAAGGGCTCGGTCTTGACGGTAAGCACGTCGACTTCGCGGGGCGGCGCCTCCCCCCAGCCTTGCTCGCCCTTGTCACAGCCGGCGAGGCTGATCGCCACCAAAAGGGTTATCGCCGAAAAAACGCAACGCTCGCGAATCGTGCTCATGCTTCACCTGGGGCGCAGCCCATTTAGTTAGTACTCGAAAGGCGCGGATGATCGTGTATAACTGCAAATGAGTCAATATTGGCTCATTTGCAGTTTTTGTGGACAAAGTAGATAGTCCCCTTGAGGAAAAAGGTTTTTCCTGCACAATGACGCGCCGTTGCCGACGCCCGAATGAAGACTGGATTTGATGGTTAGACCTGCTGCTGAAGAAAAATTGCTCAAGGCCCTCGCGGTCGCCATCGTCGAGCACCCGCGTGGCACCTTCAAGGAAATAGCCCAGGCTGCCGGGGTGAGCAAGGCGACGCTCAACCGTTTCTGCGGAACTCGCGACAACCTGATCGAAATGCTCTTCGATTATGGCTCGGTGGTCATGAATCAGCTCATCGCCGATGCCGATCTGCAGAACGCACCACCGCAGGACGCTCTGCAGCGTCTGGTCGACGGGCACCTTGTGCATCGTGAGTTGCTGGTGTTCCTGATCTTCCAATGGCGCCCCGACTCGCTGGACGAGTGCGGCGAAGATGCGCGCTGGCTGCCCTATACCAATGCGCTGGATCAATTTTTTCTGCGCGGGCAGCGTGAGAACGTGTTTCGCATCGACATCGGCGCGCCGGTGCTGACCGAGCTCTTCGCCTCCTTGTTGTTCGGTCTGGTCGATGGCGAGCGTCGCGGGCGTGTGGCACGTGCGGGCATGGGCACCTCGCTGATGCAGTTCTTCATGCAGGGTGCCGCCGCCGTACAACAGTAAGTGCGCCCAGGCGGTGATCCCCGACGAGCGCTGCGGGCGAGATGGCTGATAAGATGGCGCAAACAACGTGGCAGGCAGATTTGCCCCAGGCCGGATTACGCACAGGGATGCTGCGCCTCGCGGAGAAACGATGCATGAATGTACAAGTGATCGAGCGTGACGGAGAACCGGAATACGCCGTGCTGCCTTGGGCCGAGTATCAGGCGCTGCTGCAGGCCGCCGGCAAGAGTGTCGCCGCTCCGTCGACCCAGCCTGTCACCGAAGCGCCGAAGCCGCTGACGCAACTGGCCCAGTTACGCGAGGGCAAGGGCCTGAGCCGCGATGAGCTGGCCCGCGCCGTGGGCATCAGCCCCCATTACCTGGCCATGATCGAAAGTGGCGAACGGCAGCCCGATGCCGCGATTCTGCGGGCCCTGGCCTGGGTACTCGGCATCTCCGGCTGGGAGGCGGGTGCATGAGCGTGCGCATCAGCCGCGTGCACTGGGACGCGCTGCTGGCCGCACTGGACGATGCCCGGCGGCAGCGTCACTTGCTGACCTATCGCGCACTGATCGAGCGCCTGTCGCTACCAGCACCAGCCATGCAGACCCTGACCGCTGCCCTGGAGCACTTGGCTGCGCTGGATGCCCGCAGCGAGCGCCCGCTACGCAGTGCTCTGGTGATCAGCCAGAGTGCCAGCCGTCTGCCACGTACCGGTTTCTTCGAGTGCGTAACCCGGCTGGGCCGCTTCGACGGTGCCTCCGACGGTGTGGCTGCAGCCTCCTGGCATGCGGCTGAAGTGACCCGCGTGTTCGAGTTCGATTATCCCGCAGAGCCCTGAGTGATCGCGCCTTGCAGGGTGTGCGTATCGATCACGTGCAGGCTGTAACCCGGCACCGCTTTGGCATGGCGCTTGGCCTCCGAGGCCAGGCCGGCCAACTCGCTGGCGTCCAGCAGCGAGCAGTGTTGCGGATGCAGATGAACGACGCCGAGTGACAGAGACAGCAGTGGAAACTCCTCGCGCTGCCCCTGGCGGTTGTGACTGACGAAGCAGCCGGCATCCAGATGCTCATCCAGATAGAAGCGCCGGCACTGTCCCTGAAAGTCTTCCAGCAGCCGGTTGAGGCGCGCGCGCCAGTCCTTCGAGCCGAATACCAGCAGGAAGTCGTCGCCGCCGATATGGCCGACGAAGTCGCGTGTCGGGTCGATCCGTTCGTTCAGGCAATGCGCCAGGCATAGCAGCACTTCGTCGCCCTTGGCGTAACCGTACAGGTCATTGAAAGGTTTGAAACTGTCGATGTCGACGTAGCAGATCACCGCTTCACGGCTCTGCTGCAACAGCCGGGTCAGGCACTGCTGGATCGGGACGTTGCCGGGAAGCAGGGTCAGCGGGTTGGCGTAACGGGCCTGCTGGATCTTCAGTTCGGTGATCAGTTTGAGCACGTCGATGACCCGGCCGAGGCCCAGGTAGCGACCGTCCACGGTAATCACGAAATCCTCTTCTATACGCTGGCGCGCACGGCTGGTTAGCAGGCGGCTGACCTTCTGCAGCGACTGGCTGATTTCCACTGCGAGGAAGTCGTCGCTCATCAGCCGGCTGATCGGCTTGCGGGCGAACAGTTCGGTGGCGAAGGGTTTGAGCAGTACCTCCGACAGCGAATGGCGATGCACGATGCCCACCGGTCGCTGATCTTCGTCCAGCACCGCCAGCGAGTTGAGGTTAGCCTGGGCACGGAACGCTTCTAGCACGTCGGCGGTGGGGGTGGCGATGGACACGGCCGGGTGCTCGTTAAGCAGGGCGGTTAGATCGCTGCCTTCTTCGCTGAGCGAGATCGGTGAGCTGCCTAAAACGGGTAGCAACGTGCGTGCGTCAGTGGGTGGATGTTCCTGAGGGCGACAGAGCAGGTAGCCTTGAAGCAGATCCACACCCATTTCGCAGAGGACGGCGAGCTCTTCTTCGAGCTCGATCCCTTCGGCGATCACCTTGGCGCGCGAAGCCTTGGCCATCTGCAGGATCGAACCGACGAACTCACGCTTGACCGCATCCTGATGGATACCATCGATGAAGTGTCGATCGATCTTCACATAATCGGGACGCAGCTCCGACCACAGACGCAGGCTTGAATAGCCTGCACCAAGGTCGTCCAAAGCGATGGAAAACCCCATGTCTCGGTAGTGATGCAGGGCGGTGTCGAGCAGGTTGAAATCGTCGGTGGGCGACTGCTCCGTCAATTCGATAACCACTCTGTTCGGTGCAATACCATAGGTCTGCAGCAGTTGCAGGGTACGGCCCGGTTGGTGACCGGCGTCGAGCAGCGAGTCCGGCGATACATTGAGAAACAGCAGACCATCCAGTTTCAATTCGCTGAAGCGGCGGCATGCGCTCTTGCGGCAGGCCAGTTCCAGTTCGTTGAGCAGACCTGCTTGGCGTGCCGCGGCGAACAGCGTGATGGGCGAGTGCAGCGGGCTATTCGACGGGCCGCGAGTGAGCGCCTCATAGCCAAGAATACGCCGCTCGGAGAGCGACACGATGGGCTGAAACAGGCTATGCAGGTCGCCGTGCGCGAGGATTTGACCCAGTGCGCTCAACTGCTCGGTGACGGTCATGGCAGGTCTCTGTACGAATCGGGAGCGAGCACACGGCAGGGGCACCGTGCGCGGGTAAGTACCGCGTGATGCTCGAGATTTCACTACAGATTGATGACTGTTTGATGAATGGTGAACGCCGTCAAAAAATAAAGGAGTAGTTTTTGACGGCGGCCGATACGGCGAGGTAGGGAGAAACGATGGGGCACAAAAAGGGCGTCGTATTCACGACGCCCTTGTTGAGTAGCGCTTGCCGGTTATTGCTTCGCCAGGCGTGTGTTGAGCTTGAGGTAGTCGATCAGAATGTGGCCGGTTTCCGACAGGTAGGCGTCGTCTTCCGGTTTGGTCTTTTTCTCTTCCTCGCTCTGCGCCAGGGTGTCGTCCTCGTCTTCCTTCTTCAGCTCGGTCAACGGCTCTTCGCCCTTGGCGCTGCGGCGGGCATTCTCGATCACCAGTTGGCGTTTCTCGATATCGGCCTGCTGGGTGCGGCGCTTGGTTTCGTTGAGGCTGACGGTTTTCTCGGCCATCAGCTCGCGAGACAGGGCCAGGCGCTCACGTGCGAAGTTGAAGTCCGGGTTGTCGGCCGTACGGCTGTCGTAACGGTTTTTCAACTCGGTCAAGAACGGCTTGATCGGATCCAGTTCGGGTTTGATTGCTGGACGGATGCTGTCCCACGGCATGGCTTCGGGCAGGGCGCTTTCGCCGATTTCCTTGTTGTCCATCACGTCGGGATAGGAGATGTCCGGCACCACGCCGCGGTGCTGGGTACTCTGCCCGGATACGCGATAGAACTTGGCCAGGGTCAGCTTCAGCTCGCCATGGTTCAAGGGCTGTATGGTCTGCACGGTGCCTTTGCCGAAGGTCTGGCCACCGAGGATCAGCGCGCGATGGTAGTCCTGCATGGCGCCGGCGAAAATTTCCGAAGCCGAGGCAGACAGACGGTTGACCAGCAGTGCCAGTGGGCCTTTGTAGAACGCACCTTCTTGCTCATCAGCCAGTACGTCGACGCGGCCATCGCTGTTGCGCACCAGTACGGTCGGACAGCTTTGTCGATGAACAGGCCGGTCAGTTCGGTGGCTTCCTGCAGCGAGCCGCCGCCGTTGTTGCGCAGATCGATGACGATACCGTCGACCTTCTCGGCCTGCAGTTCGGTGATCAGTTTTTTCACGTCGCGTGTGGTGCTCTTGTAATCCGGATCGCCAGCGCGGAACGCCTTGAAGTCCAGATAGAAAGCCGGAATCTCGATCACACCCAGGCTATAGGGCTTACCATCCTGCTCGATCTTGAGGACGGACTTCTTCGCCGCCTGTTCTTCCAGTTTGACCGCCTCACGAGTGATGCTCACCACCTTGCTGGTCTGGTCATTCGGCGCATTGCTCGCCGGAATCACCTCCAGGCGTACGCGTGAGCCTTTGGGGCCGCGGATCAGCTTGACCACTTCATCGAGGCGCCAGCCGATCACGTCGACCATCTCGTCGTCACCCTGGGCGACACCGACGATCTTGTCTGCGGGGGAGATCTGCTTGGTTTTCTCGGCCGGGCCGGCCGGCACCAGGCGCACCACCTTGACGTGCTCGTTATCGCTCTGCAGCACGGCACCAATGCCCTCGAGGGAGAGGCTCATGTTGATGTCGAAGTTTTCTGCACTGTCCGGTGACAGGTAGTTGGTGTGTGGGTCGTAGGTCATGGCGAAGGCGTTGATGTACGCCTGGAACACGTCCTCGCCTCGGGTCTGCTGCAGGCGTGCCTGCTGGGCTTTGTAGCGTTTGGTGAGCAGCTCCTGAATCGCCTTGGGCTCCTTGCCAGCGATTTTCAGGCGCAGCACTTCGTCTTTCAGGCGCTTGCGCCACAGCTCGTCCAGTTCGGCAACGTCTTTGGCCCAAGGGGCTTTTTCACGATCGACCAGCAGGTCTTCGTTGACCGTGAAGTCGATTTTGTCGACACCCTTGGCCAGCAGCCCCTGGACGTAGGTCAGGCGGCCCTGCTGGCGCTCGAGCTGACGCTTATAAATGTGGAAGCCTGGTTCGAGATCGCCCTTCTTGAGCAGGTCGTCGAACTTGTCCTTCCAGCGGTCGAACTCGGCGATATCGGCGGCCGTGAAATAGCTGCGCGACGGATCGAGCATCTTCAGGTAGCCCTGATAGATTTTCTCCGAGCGTGCATTGTCGAGCGGCGGCTTGCTGTAGTGATGACGCTGCAGCAGTTCGACGACGTTCAGGCTGGCGATAACCTGATCGCGATCAGGCTGCAGGTATTCCCACGGATCGGCTTGGCTGGTTTTAGCTGCGAGGGGCAATGCGCCCAGCCCGAGAACGAGGGCCAGGGTGGCGCTGATAAGAGATCGCTTCATGCTGATTCGACGTGAGGACAGTTGATAACGCATATTAGGCCGTCTTTGAGGGCGCCAGGTTCCATCGGCGCAATGCAAAAGCCCAGCGCGAAGCGCTGGGCTAGGTTCAAATGCACTATGGAGGCAGCGTGAAAGCATTGCAAGGCGTGGAAGGGCAGGTGGAATGGGTGCAACGTCCCACTCCTGCCTGTGATGTGGGTGAAGTGCGCATTCGCGTGGCGGCTGCGGGGCTGAACCGTGCCGATCTGTTGCAGCGTGCCGGGCTGTATCCGCCGCCACCGGGCGCCAGCGATATCCTCGGCCTGGAGTGCGCCGGTATCGTCAGCGAAGTCGGTGCCGGCTGCGACTGGCAGGTGGGTGACCGGGTTTGTGCCTTGCTGGCCGGTGGCGGCTTGGCCGAAGAAGTGGTGGTCGACGCCCGCCATGTACTGCCCGTGCCGGAAGGCGTGTCGTTGCACGAAGCGGCAGGCTTGCCGGAGGTCTACGCGACGGCCTGGCTCAATCTGTTCCAGCTGGCCGGCCTGAAACCCGGTGAGAGGGTGTTGCTGCATGCGGGCGCCAGTGGCGTTGGCTCGGCGGCGATCCAGCTGTGCAAGGCTTTCGGTAGTGCCTGCTGGGTGAGCGTCGGCTCGGCCGAGCGGCTCGCGTACTGCGAGAGCCTCGGGGCTGCAGGTGGTGCGATTCGCGGCGGCGAAGGCCTTGAGGCGCTGCACGAGGTAGGGCCCTTCGAGGTGATTCTCGACCCAGTGGGTGCCAGTTATGCCGCGCTGAACCTCAAGCTGCTGGCGCTCGATGGTCGTTGGGTGAACATCGGCCTGATGGGCGGTCGCAAGGCTGAGCTGGATATGGCCTTGCTGCTCGGTAAGCGCATCCAGTTGATCGGCTCGACGCTACGCAGCCGCGATGATCTGTTCAAGGCTGAACTGCTGCGTGATCTGCGCCAATACGTATGGCCGCTGTTCAGCGAGGGACGGCTCAAGCCGCAACTGGCGCAGACCTTCCCGATTGCCGAGGCCCAAGTGGCATTCGCTACGCTGGAGGGCAATCAGGTCAACGGCAAGCTGGTGCTGGTGATCGACGACAGCCTGAGCTGATCCGCAGGTCTGGCGCGACGCCCTTAGTGGCGTCGCGTCAGGCTGCCGCGTCGAAGCTATCGGCGCGGGCCATTTTCCACATCCTTGCGTAGAACTCTCCCTCTATCTTGCCGCTGAGCAACTCACCCGGCTTGAGGAATACGTGCTGCTGGGAAAACAGCTGAATTTCCGTCGCGGACATGCGCTGTACCAAATGCCGTGCGTCCATCTGCGCTGGGTGATCGAGGCCGGCAGCGGCGAGCATTTCCGCCAGCGCCTTGAGCGTGTTGCGATGGAAGTTGTAAACCCGCTGGGCCTTGTCGTCGACCACCAGTGCACGCTGGCGTAGCGGATCCTGGGTCGCCACTCCAGTCGGGCATTTGTTGGTGTGGCAACTCTGGCTTTGAATGCAGCCAATGGCGAACATGAAGCCGCGCGCCGAGTTGGCCCAGTCGGCGCCGATGGCCAGTACACGGGCTATGTCGAATGCGCTGACGATCTTGCCACTGGCGCCGAGCTTGATCTTGTCACGCAGATTCAGGCCGACCAGCGTGTTGTGCACGAATAGCAAACCCTCGCGCATCGGTACGCCAAGGTGATCGGTGAACTCCACGGGCGCTGCGCCAGTACCACCTTCCTTGCCATCGATGACGATGAAGTCGGGCAGGATGCCGGTTTCCAGCATGGCCTTGGCAATCCCCATGAACTCCCACGGATGGCCGAGGCAAAATTTGAACCCAACGGGTTTGCCGCCCGACAGCTCACGCAGGCGGGCGATGAACTGGAGCAGTTCGATCGGGGTCGAGAAGGCGCTGTGGCGCGATGGCGACACGCAATCTTCACCCATCGGCACGCCACGGGTTTCGGCAATTTCCGGGGTGATCTTGTGCTTGGGCAGTATCCCGCCGTGGCCGGGTTTGGCGCCCTGCGACAGCTTGATCTCGATCATTCTTACTTGAGGCCTTTGTGCCTGTTCGGCGAAGCGTTCGGCGTCGAAGGTGCCCGAGGCCGTGCGGCAGCCGAAGTAGCCGCTGCCCAGCTCCCAGATCAGGTCGCCGTCGTGCTCGCGGTGATAGCTGCTGATGCTGCCCTCTCCGGTGTCGTGAGCAAAATTGCCAAGTTTGGCGCCCTGGTTCAGGGCGCGTATGGCGTTGGCGCTGAGCGAGCCGAAACTCATCGCGGAAATGTTGAACAGCGAGGCCGAGTAGGGCTGGCTGCATTGCGGCCCGCCGATGATTACCCGAAAGCTGTCCGGATCGCTTAGCGGTGCGGGGCGCATCGAGTGGCTGATGAACTGAAAGCCATTCTGGTAAACATCGATGAGCGTACCAAAGGGTTTGTCGCCACCCTCGTTCTTGGCCCGTGCGTACACCAACGAGCGCTGGGCACGGGAAAAAGGCAACTGCTCGCTGTCGCCTTCAAGCAGGTATTGGCGGATCTCCGGGCGGATGCCCTCGACCAGGTAGCGGATGTTGCCCAGAATTGGATAGTTTCGGCGCACGGCATGGCGTTTCTGCAGCAGATCACCCACGCCAATCAGGCTCAGCAGGGCGCCGACCAGGGTCAGCGGCCAGACCCATTCATGCCTCCAGAAAGCCAGGCTGGTGAGGGTGAACAGCACGCAGAAGGCGAAAAAGGCGTAGCGACTGAGCAGGGACAGGTTCATGCAGGCTCCTTGGCGCATGGGTGGCGCCCGCAATGTAGACGGCCTGCGCCCCGTTCGTCGATGGCTGGTGCGTATCGCACGCGCCGTTGTTAATCCGGGGGCAGGCGAAAACAGGGCGCCTGTGGCACACTTGAACGTCTGTAATGAAGGTGTTTGCGCTGGCGGCACGCTGTTGTCGGCCACGCGATTGGCACCCTTGGCCGCCCTGCGGTTTTGCCTGACTATCGCCGCGAACGGCGAAGAACAAGAGGAATACACGTGCATAACGTCGTCATCAGCGGTACGGGCCTGTATACCCCGGCCAACAGCATTTCCAACGACGAGTTGGTGGCGTCTTTCAATGCCTTCGTCCAGCAGTTCAACGCCGATAATGCCGAAGCCATTGGCCGCGGTGAGGTCGAGGCATTGAGCGAATCGAACAGCGCTTTCATCGAGAAAGCGTCAGGCATTAAAAGCCGTTTCGTGATCGACAAGCAGGGCATTCTCGACCCGCAACGCATGGTGCCGTCCATCCCCGAGCGCGATAACGAGCAGTGGGGGATTCTCTGCGAAATGGCGGTGGCCGCTGCCGAGCAGGCGCTGGCCCGTGCCGGCAAGACTGCTGCCGATATCGACGGTGTCATCGTCGCCTGTTCCAACCTGCAGCGCGCCTACCCGGCGGTGGCTATTGAAGTACAAGCGGCACTGGGCATCCAGGGTTTTGGTTATGACATGAACGTGGCCTGCTCTTCGGCCACTTTCGGCATTCAGGCGGCGGTTAACAGCGTGCAGCTTGGCCAGGCGCGGGCGATTCTCATGGTCAATCCGGAGATCTGCACCAGTCACCTGAATTTCCGTGACCGTGATAGCCATTTCATTTTCGGCGATGCCGCGACGGCGGTGATCATCGAGCGCGCCGATCTAGCGACTTCAGCGCACCAGTTCGAGGTGGTTGGCACCAAGTTGCTGACACAGTTCTCCAACAACATCCGCAACAACTTTGGTTTCCTTAACCGCGCTGCTGAAACCGCTAGCCTGGCTGCCAGCGACAAGCTGTTCGTGCAGGAAGGTCGCAAGGTGTTCAAGGAAGTCTGCCCTATGGTGGCCGAACTGATTGCGGCGCATCTGCAGGAAAACCAGTTGGACGTGGTGGATGTGAAGCGCTTCTGGCTGCACCAGGCCAACCTCAACATGAACCACTTGATCGCCCGCAAACTGCTCGGCCGTGATGCCGAACCCCACGAGGCGCCGGTGATCCTCGATAGCTATGCCAATACCAGTTCGGCGGGGTCGGTGATCGCCCTGCACAAGCACCACGAAGATCTGCCCAGCGGCTCGCTCGGTGTGCTCAGCTCCTTTGGTGCGGGCTACTCGATTGGTAGCGTGATCCTGCGCAAGCGTTGATCACGCCTGGTACAAAGGACGGTGCCTATGTCGACTGATGAAGCCGCTTTTCTGGCTCGTTTACGAGGCGGTGACCAAGGCGCTTTTCGCGAGCTGGTAGTCGGCTATCAAAGCGCTATGCGTGCAGTCGCCTATGCCATAGTGGGTAGCCGTAACGCCGACGAAGTCGTGCAGGATGCCTGGCTGGCGGTGGTGCGTAGCCTCGATGGATTTGAAGGGCGCTCAAGCCTCAAGACCTGGTTACTGACAATTACCGCCAATACCGCCAAGACCCGCTTGCGCCAGAACCGCCGCGAGGTCTTGATGGATGATCTACCGTCTCCCCACGGCAGCATCGACGACACACGCTTTGCCGAGGATGGGCACTGGCTGCTCGCGCCTCATGCCTGGCACCAGGACACCCCCGAGGCGCTGTTGACCGAGGCCGAGTTGCGTGACTGTTTGGCGCGAACCCTCGCAAGCTTGTCTGAGCTGCAGGGCAGCGTCTTGCAGTTGCGCGAACAACAAGGGCTGGAACTTCAGGACATCTGTAATCTTTTGGACATCTCGCTCTCCAATGCTCGTGTACTGCTGCATCGTGCACGTTTGAAGGTATTTGCCACGCTGGAGCACTTCGAGGAGACCGGACAATGTTGACATGCAAAGAGCTGGTCGCGCATTCCAGTGATTATCTCGATGGCCAACTCAACCTGCGTTCCCGCCTGGCGGTGCGTACCCACTTGGCGCTGTGTGGGCATTGCCGGCGGTTTATCCGGCAGATGCGCGTGAGCCAGGCGGTGCTGCGGCAGATGAGCGATCCCGCCAGCGCCGAGCTCGACGCGCTCGCCAATCGCCTCGCCAAAACTCGCCGCGAGTTGCGCTAAACCGCCGCCGCAGGGCCGTGCACAACGGCCTTTTTCGTGTTTTACATCCCCTCGCCTAGCGGCTGCGGCGGCAGCGCTGTGCCGGTTGCTGCGCGTGCTCTGATCCGTGTTGTAGAAAATTTTCAGCGCGCTGTAACGTACCACCAAGGTGGCCGTCTAGTGATGTGAAGGTGCCAGTTGGCATCGTTCCAACCATCTGGAGATAGGCCATGAAACAGTTCAATAGCGTTGTCGCTTCCCTGGGTGCTGCACTGCTGAGTGCGACTACTTTCTCCGCCCAGGCGACCCAGAACCCCTTCGCCGCTCAGGAGTTGAGCAGCGGTTACAGCGTGGCTGCTGGTGAGAAATCGGCTGAGGGCAGCTGCGGCGAAGGCAAATGCGGTGGCGAGATGAAGAAAACCGAAGGTGATGGCAAGGCTGCTGAGGGTAAGTGCGGTGGTGAAACGAAGATGGACGCCGAGGGTAAGTGCGGTGGTGAAACGAAGATGGACGCCGAAGGTAAATGCGGTGGTGAGATGAAGAAAGCCGAGTAACCGGACGTAGGGTGCAGATCATGCAGACGGATTTCGTTACGGGAGCTGGGTTGGGCTTGCGCCGCGGCCTGCTTGGCACGTTGCAGTCATGCAGCCGGCGCGAGCTGGACTTCCTCGAAGTAGCACCGGAGAACTGGATCGGTGTGGGCGGGCGTCTGGGTAAGCAATTGCGAGCCCTGAGCGAGCGCCTACCGCTGCTCTGCCATGGTCTGTCCCTTAACCTCGGTGGTTTTGCCCCGCTGGATATCGAGCTACTCAAGGCCATCAAGGGCTTTCTCGCGTTGCACGGGGTTAGTGGTTACAGCGAGCATCTGTCTGCCTGCGCCGATCATGGCCAGTTATATGACCTGATGCCGCTGCCCTTTTGCGAGGAGTCGGTTATGCGTATCGCCAAGCGCATACGCATCGTTCAGGACGTCCTGGAGCGTCCGCTAATCATCGAGAACATATCGGCCTACGCGCAGTTGCCGGGCGAGCTAGATGAGGCGAAGTTCGTGGCGGCTGTGCTGGAAGAGGCTGACTGTCAGCTGTTGCTGGACGTCAATAACGTCTTCGTCAACAGCATCAATTTCAATGTTGATGCATCGGCTTATATCGCCGCCATGCCCAGTGCGCGGATTGCCTATCTGCATGTGGCCGGGCATTACGACCAGGCCAGCGACCTGAAAATCGACACCCATGGCGCCCCGGTGATCGACCCGGTTTGGGCATTACTTGCCCAGGCCTATGCCATACATGGCGTGCGGCCGACCTTGCTGGAGCGTGATTTCAACTTTCCGCCGGTTGCCGAGCTATATGCCGAGGTGGCCCATATTCGTCAGTTGCAGACTGCTGCGACGCCGCTGCGCAGTTACGGCACATGAGTGGCGTAGCGGCGCAACGCCAGTTCGCTGCACGCATTCGTCGGCCGGAGCAGCAAGCGCTGCTCGATGGCATTACTGCTGAGCGCATGGCGGTGTATGAAGCGTTGTTTTTCAACAATATCGAAGGCTTTATCAGTGGTGCGTTCCCGGTGCTGCACCGTGTCCTGGACGCCGCACGCTGGCAGCGTCTGGTACGCAGCTTTATCGCCGATCATCAAGCGGATACGCCATATTTTCTGCAGATCAGCCAGGAGTTTCTCGCCTGGTTGCAGCAAGGTTATCTCGCCGAGCCGGACGATCCGCCATTTATCCTCGAACTGGCGCATTACGAATGGGTGGAGCTCGCTTTGGATGTCAGCGATGCCGAGATCCCTGCTCAGGGGTGGTCTTCACTGGCCTGGCCGCTGGCTTATCAATGGCCGGTGCAGCGCATTGGCGTGGATTTTCAGCCGGTCAGGCCGTGCGGCGATCCGACCTGTCTACTGGTCTGGCGCGATACTCAGGACAAGGTGCGCTTTATGCAGCTCAGTCTGTTCGCCTACCAACTGGCGGTGCGCCTGCAGGGTGGCGCTCGTCCCCAATCAGCCCTCTTGGACCTGGCGCAACAGCACGGACTGACGACTGACACGCAGTACTTTGACAGCGCCCAGCGCCTGCTGGATGACTGGCAGCGTCAGGACATCTGGCACTGCTGATTGCTTGTTGTATCCGAACCACGGCGCTCAGCGCCGGCTTGTGGAGTTTTATCATGCTGATTGCTTTCAATCGTCTCCAGAATGCCCTGGACGCTACTCGTCGTCTGGATTTTATCGGTTCACTGCTGCTGCGCCTGTACCTGGCGCCGGTGTTCTGGATGGCTGGCACGCACAAGCTGGCGGATATAGAGGCGACCGCTGCCTGGTTCGGTAACCCGGACTGGGGGTTGGGCCTGCCATACCCGCAACTGCTGGCGTGGGCTGCTGCGTTGACCGAGACGGGAGGGGCGCTGCTGTTGTTATTTGGTCTGGCGGTGCGTTGGGTGAGCATCCCGCTGATCGTCACCATGCTGGTGGCGATCTTTGCTGTACACCTGCCGTTTGGTTGGCAGGCGATTGCCGATGCCAGTGCACCATTCGCCAATGATCGCGTCGCGGACTCCGTGGAGAAACTTGCACGGGCCCGTGAGTTGCTCAAGGAACACGGCAATTACCAGTGGTTAACCAGCAGTGGCAAGTTGGTGGTGCTCAACAACGGCATCGAGTTTGCCGCAACGTATCTGCTGATGCTGGTCGTGTTGTTCTTCAGTGGCGCTGGGCGATGGCTGAGTGTGGATCATTGGCTGGCGCAGTGGTTGCGTCAGCGCTGATTTCCGTGCATAGACGTAAAAGAAATAAAAAGTTCCCCTGTAACCAAATCTTTATATAACGGCAACCGCGCTGAAATATGCCCTCGCCAAGATTCCCCCAGCACGAACGAGCGCCAAGCTCGGGTGTTTTTCAGCACTTAAGTTCAATTAGGGGAATTCTCGATGATCCGTAAGCACTTCGCCGGTTTCGCAGCCAGCGCCCTGGCTCTGGCCGTTTCCGCCCAGGCTTTCGCCGGCACCGTCACCACCGACGGCGCTGACATCGTAGTTAAAACCAAAGGCGGCCTTGAGGTTGCCACCACTGACAAGCAATTCGGTTTCAAGCTCGGTGGCCGTGTACAAGCTGACTACAGCACTTTCGATGGTATCTACACCGTAAACGGTGACAACGCTGATGCTGCCTACCTGCGCCGCGCGTTTCTTGAACTCTCCGGCTATGTCTACAAAGACTGGGCCTACGTTCTGAGCTACGACTTCTCGCACAACTCGGGTAGCCAGGAAGATGGTTATTTCGATGAGGCTTCCATCGCCTACAACGGCTTCGCTCCGATCTCTATCAAAGTTGGCCGTTTCGACCCGGAGTTCGGCCTGGAAAAAGCCACCAGCTCGAAGTGGGTGACAGCTACTGAGCGTAACGCTGCTTACGAATTGGTCGACTGGGCCAACGCCCACCAGAATGGCCTCGGCGTCCAAGTTTCTGGTACTGCGGCTGACTCCCTCTACGGCTCGGTTGGTGTTAGCGCCAAGGATCAGAACGACGTCGATGGCGAGAGCACCAAGCAGTTCAACCTGCGCGGCGTTTTTGCACCGATGCACGAGGCCGGTAACGTACTGCACGTCGGTTTCAACTATGCCTACCGCGATCTATCCGACACTGCCTTCGATGGCCGCATCCGCAGCCGCATGGGTATGCGTGGTGTGAGCACCGGTGGTGGCAATGACGCCGGTACCAATGGCAACCGCCTGGTACTGGGTGGTGCCAACAACCTGGTAGCCGGCTCTTATGGCGACGATGCCGCCATGGGTCTGGAAGCTGCCTTTGCGGCAGGCCCGTTCTCGATCCAGGGCGAATACATCAAGCGTAAGCTGGAGGCCGATGACGCCGCGTTCCAGGACATCAAGGCCACGGGTTATTACGGCCAGGTTGCCTACACGCTGACCGGCGAAGCCCGTGGCTACAAGCTCGGCAAGTTCGACAGCATCAAGCCTGAGAACAAGCAGATCGGTGCCTGGGAACTGTTTTACCGCTACGACAACCTGTCGGTCGATGATGACAATGGCGCTTTCGCAAACGTTGGCGATGTCGAAGCCAAAGTTCATAACCTGGGCGTCAACTGGTACGTCAACGATGTGATCAAAGTAAGCGGCATGTACGTCAAGGCCAAGGCTGACAACGCTACCAACGCCAATGGCGATGACGACGGTGATGGCATGGTCTTCCGCGCCCAATACGCGTTCTAAGCAAAAAGTTTCAAACGTGGTGCTCCTTTGAACCCCGCCTAGTGCGGGGTTTTTTATTGACCGGGCACTTGGCTATATAGTGTGCGCTGATTGCTCGCGGATATTGCCGATGCCTGTTTACAGCCTGCACGCCCTCAACGAATTCGACGCCGCCACCTGGGACGGCCTACTCAGCAGCCCCCAGCCGTTTCTGCGCCACGCTTTTCTCAGCGCCCTCGAAGACAGCGGCAGCGTTGGCGGACGAAGCGGTTGGCAGGCGGCGCACCAGGTGCTGCTCGGTGCCGATGGCAAGCCGCTGGCGGCGCTGCCGGCCTACGTCAAATACCATTCTTCCGGCGAGTACGTGTTCGATCATGGCTGGGCCGATGCTTGCCGTCGTGCTGGTATCGCCTATTACCCCAAGCTGCTGGGTGCCATTCCGTTTTCGCCGGTAACCGGCCAGCGTCTGCTGGGTACGGCCGAGGCGGCGGGGCAGCTGCTCGACGGAGTTACCGCTTCCCTCGAGGAACAGGGGCTGTCCAGCTTGCACGTGAACTTCACCGATGCCGCTGGCGATGAGGTGCTGCAGGGGCGTGAGGGTTGGCTGCAGCGTCTGGGCTGTCAGTTTCACTGGCACAACCGCGGCTACCGGGATTTTCAGGATTTTCTCGACACCCTCAGCTCACGCAAACGCAAGCAGATGCGCAAGGAGCGCGAGCAGGTGGCGGGGCAGGGCATCCATTTCGACTGGCGCGAAGGGCAGCAGTTGAGCGAGGCGGAGTGGGACTTCGTCTATCACTGCTATGCCAATACCTACCATATACGCGGTCAGGCACCTTACCTGACCCGGGCCTTTTTCAGCCTGTTGGCCGAGCGCATGCCCGAGGCCATTCGCGTGGTGCTGGCCTGTCGCGGCGCACAGCCGGTGGCCATGGCGTTCAGCCTGCTAGGTGGCGACAGCGTGTATGGGCGTTACTGGGGTTGCCTGGCCGAGTTTGATCGGCTGCACTTCGAGACCTGTTTCTACCAAGGCATGGAGCAGGCGATCGAGCTGGGTCTGCAGCGCTTCGACGCGGGCGCACAGGGTGAGCACAAGCTGATTCGCGGCTTCGAACCGGTCATCACCCATTCCTGGCACTACCTGGTGCATGGCGGGCTACGTGATGCGGTGGCGGGGTTTCTGCAGGAGGAGCGAGAGGGCGTACTGGCCTACGCAGAGCAGGCGCGGGAGATGTTGCCGTATAGGCAGGCCTGACCTGAAGCAGTAGCGCGCTGCGGTTGCCCGCAGCGCGCCAGCGCAGCACGCGATCAATTCAGCCGTCGTAGCGGCCGCCCCACTCGAGGAAACGCATCTTGTGGGTTTCGCCCTGGCTGTCGGTGAACACCATGATCACCGGCACGACACCCCTCTTGTCGGAGACGTCGGTGCGGTACAGGATTTTCTGCACATCGACTTTCATGCCGTAGTGATAGTCCTCGGTCGGCAGGCCAGCACCGGGTTTGGGATGGATGTCGGCGGCGAACACGGCAGGAGCGAGACTGGAAAGCAGGGCGGTAACGGCAGTTGCAATTTTCATGATGAAGTCCTCGATCATTTCGATGTGAGGCAGCCTGACCGATCCAATCGGTTTCGTTGCCTCGTGGGACTTATATGACCAGTAATGCCGGCATCGCGGAAATTGATGCCTTTGCTAGTGGACATCATGAAAAATGATGATGTTAGCAAGCTAACGATTTGCTTGGCGTACTCAGGCCGGCACTGCCCCGCCAGCATCAATCGACGCCGACGAAGCCGCCTGTCTGGTGTTGCCACAGGCGGGCATACAGGCCGCCGCGCTCGATCAGTTCGGCGTGGGTACCGGTCTCGATCACCTGGCCCTTGTCGATCACTACCAGGCGATCCATGCGCGCGATGGTGGATAGCCGGTGGGCGATGGCGATTACCGTCTTGCCGTCCATGAGGCTGTCCAGACTTTCCTGAATGGCCGATTCGACTTCCGAGTCCAGAGCCGAGGTAGCTTCGTCCATCACCAGAATCGGCGCGTCCTTGAGCAGCACCCGGGCAATGGCGATGCGCTGACGCTGGCCGCCTGATAGCTTGACCCCGCGTTCACCGACCTGGGCTTCGAAGCCGACGCCGCCCTGGCTATCGTCCAGCGTGTTGATGAAGCCGTCCGCGCGGGCCTTGCGGGCAGCGGCCCAGAGTTCTTCATCGCTGGCATCGGGCCTGCCGTAGCGCAGGTTGTCGCGGATCGAGCGGTGCAGCAGGGAGGTGTCCTGAGTGACCACGCCGATGTTGGCGCGCAGGGTTTCCTGGCTGACATCGGCGATGTTCTGGCCATCGATGAGGATGCGCCCGCTTTCCAAGTCATAGAGGCGCAGCAGCAGATTGACCAGGGTCGACTTGCCGGCGCCCGACGGGCCCACCAGGCCGATCTTCTCGCCAGGGCGAATGTCGATGGTCAGGCCGCTGATCACGCCGCCTTTCTTACCGTAGTGGAAGTTCACGTCGTCGAAGCGCACACCACCTTGCTGTACCTGAAGCGGTTTTGCGTCTGCGCGGTCGAGCACCTCGCGCGGCTGGACGATGGTCTGCATGCCGTCCTGCACGGTGCCGACGTTCTCGAAGATGCCGTTGACCACCCACATGATCCATTCGGCCATGTTGTTGATGCGGATCACCAGGCCCAGCGCCAGGGCGATGGCGCCAGTGCTGATCATCGACTCGCTCCATAGCCACAGGGCCAGGGCGCCGGTGCCGACGATCAGCAGGCCGTTCATGCAGGTGATCAGAAAGTCCAGGCTGGTGATGGTGCGCGACTGCAGGCGGAATTTATCGAGCAGCTCCTGCATGGCCTCGCGAGCGTAGGTTTCTTCCTCGCGGGAGTGGGCGAACAGCTTCAGCGTGGCGACGTTGCTGTAGCCGTCGACCACCCGGCCCATGACCTTGGAGCGCGCTGCCGAAGCGGCTGCCGAGCGCTCCTTGATGCGTGGCACGAAGTACCAGAGGGCCGCGCTGTAGCCGATGATCCACAGCGACAGTGGCACCACCAGGCGCAGATCCGCGGCCGCGAACAGGTATAGCGCACTGCCGGCGTAGACCAGCACGTGCCACAGTGCATCAATTACCTGCATGGCCGAATCGCGCAGCGACGGACCGGTCTGCATGACGCGCTGGGCGATGCGCCCGGCGAAGTCGTTCTGGAAGAAGTTCAGGCTCTGCTTGAGCACGTAGCGGTGGTTCTGCCAGCGGATCAGGTTGGTCAGCCCCGGGTTGATCGCCTGGTGGGTGAGCAGGTTGTGCAGGCCGAACACGAAGGGCCTGATGATCAACGCAACCAGCGCCATCCACAGCAGTTCGTTGCGGTGTTCGGCGAAGAACGTACGTGCGTCGGTGGTCGCCTGGGCCATGTCGATCAACTGGCCGAGAAAACTGAACAACGCCACTTCGATCAACGCTGCGAAGAAGCCGATCACCAGCACGGCGATCATCAACGGCCAGACCTGTTTGAGGTAATGGGCGTAGAACCGCAGCATGCCTTCAGGCGGTGCTACGTCAGGGCTGGGTTTGAAGACATCGATCAGGTTTTCGAAGCGGCGGAACAACATGGGGCACAGTCTGCTCTGGCAAATGGGCGGGCGTTTTGCTTGTTGCTACCGACAGGGCAGGCCTGCCGGCTGGAATGCTGAGGGATATGAGCACATGGGCTCAGAGGCGAACCCGCGTGCTCTGGCACGCGGGTTACTTGCAGGAGGGTAGCAGTATCAGAGGCGCTTGGCGTCGAGAATCACTATCGGATCCACTGGCACGTTCTGCTGGCCAGAGCGGTTGGCGGTGCGCACCTGAGCGATGCGGTCGACCACTTCCATGCCACGGGTCACCTTGCCGAAAACGGCGTAACCGAAGTCCCGCGAGCCATGGTCGAGGAAGGCGTTGTCAGCATGGTTGATGAAGAACTGGCTGGTCGCCGAATCACGCGCCTGGGTACGAGCCATAGCCAGCGTGCCGCGCACGTTGTGCAGGCCGTTGTCGGCTTCGTTCTTGATCGACGCATTTGTGTTCTTCTGGCGCATGCTCTCGTCGAAACCGCCGCCCTGCACCATGAATCCTGGAATCACTCGGTGGAACTGGGTGCCTTTGTAGAAGCCGCTGTCCACGTAAGCCAGGAAGTTCTTGGTACTGATCGGCGCTTTTTGCTCATCGAGCTGAATTTCGATTTCGCCCAGGCTGGTGGTCAGCAGCACCACTGGATTTTCGGCGGCCATAAGCTGGGCGGTGAACAACAGAGAGCAGGCGGTAAGGGCGAGTTTCTTCAACATCGTGTCTAGTCCTGAGGTGAGGTGGCAGCAGTGTTTTCGACTTCATGCAGAAAGGCAAGCATGCTGGGAGTTCAAACGCTGCGTTATAAGCCTGCAGCGATGGCCTATCGAAACAGGTCATCGCACGCTGATCAGGCTGGTGGCGGCGAGGCGAAGGCCGCATTAAGCGGAGCCGCATCGAAGCGTTGAATCAGATCGGTGAGGATCTGCGTGGCCGGCCCCAGGGCTTTGTCCTTGCTGGCGTAGAGGAAGAATACCGGGCTGCGGCTGCCGCCCTTTTCCAACAGCAGGGGCTTGAGCAGGCCATCGCTCAGTTCGCGCTCGATCATATGGCGCGGCAACCAGGCGAAGCCCAGGCCGTTGCCGACGAAGGTGGCGGCTGTGGCCAGGCTGCCCACCGTCCAGCGCTGTTCGGCGCCGAGCCAGCCGACATCGCGGGGCTGGTGGCGCCCGGAATCGCGGATCACCACCTGCATCTGGGTTTCCAGATCCTGGAAATTCAACTGTCGTTGTAGGCGGTGCAGGGCGTGATCGGGATGGGCCACGGCGATGAATTCCACCGGGCTCATTTCCGAGCCAAGGAAGCCGGGAATGTTGTAGCCGCTGATCGCCAGGTCGGCGACGCCTTCCTTGAGCACTTCCTCGACACCCGACAGCACTTCCTCACGCAGGCGTACACGGCAGCCACGGCTTTGCGGCATGAATGCGGTGAGTGCGCGCACCAGCCGCGCGCTCGGGTAGGCGGCGTCGACCACCAGACGAACCTCGGCTTCCCAGCCCTGTTCCATGTGGTGCGCAAGGTCTTCGAGCTGGCTGGCCTGCTTGACCAGTTGCCGTGAACGGCGCAACAGCACGTCACCCGCTTCGGTAAGCACAGCTTTGCGCCCATCGATACGCAGCAATGGCACGCCAAGTTGTTCCTGCATACGCGCCACCGTATAGCTGACCGATGATTGCGAGCGGTGCAGCGTTTCTGCTGCCTGGGCGAAGCCTCCATGGTCGACCACGGCTTGCAAAGTGCGCCATTGATCAAGGGTTACGCGTGGGGCCTTCATTTCATCTCCTCTACCAGCCCCTGTGCACGGGCAGGGTACTGGCCCTAAACTGACGGCCCACCGTTGGAGGCTGGCCATGAAAAAACTCTGTTGTGCGCTGATCGCCTTGCTACCACTGGCAGCTCAGGCTTATCCCATCGAACTGGAGAAGCAGCTCAATGGCGCCGAGGTATCGGCCAGCTCCCAGGAAATCGACCACAACATGGCGGCGGTGCGGGTACAGAACTACGGCGAAACGGCGGCTTCCTGCAAAGCGGTGTTTCGCAACGGCCCGGAAGCGCCACGTACCCGCAGCGCCAATCTGGCAGCGGGGGAGAGCGGAAACCTGACGGTGAAATTCGCCCGCAGCATCATCCGTCTGCGTGTCCAACTGACCTGCGAACCACAGTGACCTGAAACTTCGAGCAGCCTAGGGTCTGATCCCGGACAAATCAACTTCATCGATATTTAGTGGTGGATATTTACGCTTTATTATCGAACCTCGCTTATCTACTCTCGCGCCCATCGTTTGATACCCGCCTATCGATGGAGTGACCCCATGGCTCAGTTGTTGGTGATTGAAAGCAGTGCGCGGCAGCACGGCTCGGTTTCACGACAACTGACCGAGCGCCTTCTGGCGCACTGGCGCAAGAAGCGCCCCAACGACGCTGTCTGCCGTCGTGATCTGGGCGTCGAGCCGTTGCCCCATCTCGATACCAGCCTGCTCAACGCCTGGACGCAACCTGCTGAAAAGCATGGCGCAGCCGAATGTGCGGCGTTGCAGCGCGCCAATCAGCTGATCAATGAACTATTGGTTGCCGATGTGCTGGTGCTGGCCGCGCCGATGTACAACTTCACCATTCCCAGCACACTCAAGGCCTGGTTCGACCACGTGCTGCGTGCCGGGGTGACCTTCCGTTACAGCGAAAACGGTCCGCAAGGCATGCTGCATGGCAAGCGCGCTTTCGTGCTCACAGCCCGTGGCGGCATCTATGCGGGCGGCTGTCAGGATCATCAGGAGCCTTATCTGCGCCAGGTGCTGGCCTTCATGGGTATCCACGACGTCACCTTCATCCATGCCGAGGGCCTCAACCTCGGTGCCGAGTTCATGGCCAAGGGTTTGGAAGCCGCCGAGCTGCGCCTGACTCAAGTGATATGAATCGCCACTCGCCCCCGGTGCTCCTCAGACTGTGTGAAAACTACTGCGCTCGATCATGCGGCGTTAAAAACCAGCTGGAATGCCAGCCCAGTCAAAATGCTCATTTACAACTCGTAAACTGCGCTTTTGACTCACTACGTTCGCCCTGCGGGCCAGCCTTCGGCTGTTACTCCGCTGCGCTACGTTTCGCTGGTTTTTGCCTTGCCTGACCTTCGCTCGCTACGTTTTCACACGGCCTGTCCTGGGTGTGACTTTCCAGGGATCGCTTCGGCGGTTCCTTTTTTTGCCTGGAGTTTCGTGGCGCAGATGATTGTTTGCCTTGCGCTGAACCGTTATGGTGCGCCGCCGTTCGCTAGAGCGTCGCTTGCATGTCTGTCTGCGCCGTTTTGGTGCCGCTATTGTGGCCGCCTGATAGCCTGAACAGCGTGGGTGATTTCTCTCTCTTCGAGGTGCGCAATGACGCTTTCCGGACGTGGTGTGGTGTTCTCTGTCAGCGCCTCGATCCTGTTTGCCCTGATCCCTGGCTACGTGCAGATGCTCACGCCGCTGGACGGTTTCCAGGTGTTCGCCCAGCGCGTGCTCTGGTCGATTCCGGCGGTGTTGTTGCTGGTTACCGTGCTGCGTCAGTGGCCGGTGCTGCTCGCTGTCCTGCAGCGCCTGCGCAGCGAGCCTTTGCTGTTGGCCGCCTTGCCGCTTTCGGCGGTACTGATCGGCGTGCAGTGGTTCCTGTTCGTGTGGGCGCCGCTTACTGGGCACATGCTGGATGTTTCGCTGGGTTATTTCCTCTTGCCGCTCGCCATGGTGCTGGTTGGCCGGGTGTTCTATGGCGAGCGACTGCGCCCCTTGCAGAAGATTGCCGTGGCCTGCGCCTTTGCTGGCGTCCTGCATGAGCTGTGGCGTTCCCAGGTATTTTCCTGGGTGACGCTAGTCACTGCGCTGGGCTATCCACCGTATTTCATGCTGCGTCGCTGGATGCGTCTGGATGCCCTGTCCGGGCTGATTCTGGAAATGCTGATGCTGACGCCACTGGCCATCTGGCTGATCCTGCAGTGGGCGCCGGACAACGTATTCGGCGAATTCCCTCGATTGTGGTGGCTGGTGCCGGGCATGGCATTGCTGGGCACCATCGCCCTGGCCGCGATGATGGCGTCGTCGCGGCTGCTGCCGCTGGGCCTGTTCGGCATCCTCAGCTATGTGGAGCCGGTGCTGCTGTTCATGGTTTCTCTGCTGTTTCTGGGCGAGCAGTTCGACTCCGGCCAGTTCCTCACCTACCTGCCGATCTGGCTGGCAGTGGTGTTGGTGGGCTGGGACAGTGGACGTCTACTGATCAAACAATGGCGCATGCGGCCGGCCATCTGACAGTTTTCAGCCATCCGTTCGGAGAAAGCATTCGGCCCCGGAGCGCGAACGCGGTAACCTATGCGGCTGATTTAGCATTTGCATCGAGGTTGCCCCGTGTTTGCCCAATTTGCCCTGCATGAACGCCTGCTCAAAGCCGTGGCCGAGCTTAATTTCGTCGAGCCGACTCCGGTACAGGTGGCGGCGATTCCGCCTGCGCTGCAGGGCAAGGATCTGCGCGTAACCGCCCAGACCGGTAGCGGCAAGACCGCTGCCTTCGTATTGCCGATGCTCCACCGCCTGCTCGGCGACGGTAATTCCAAGCAGCGCCTGAGCGTGCGTGCACTGATTCTGCTGCCGACCCGCGAGCTGGCCCAGCAGACCCTCAAGGAAGTCGAGCGCTTCGCCCAGTACACCTTCCTCAAGGCTGGTCTCGTCACTGGCGGTGAAGACTTCAAGGTGCAGGCCGCCATGCTGCGCAAGATCGACATCCTGATCGGTACCCCGGGTCGTCTGATCGAGCATGCCAACGCCGGCAACCTGCTGTTCGAAGACGTGGAAATGCTGGTGCTGGACGAAGCCGACCGCATGCTCGACATGGGCTTCGCCGAAGATGTGCTGCGCCTGGCTGAGCTGTGCGGCAACGCGCACCAGACCCTGCTGTTCTCCGCCACCAGTGGCGGCGCCGGCCTGCGTGAGGTGATTGGCAAGGTGTTGCGTGACCCCGAGCACCTGCAGCTCAACCGCGTCAGCGAGCTGGCCGAGGGCACTCGCCAGCAGATCATTACCGCCGACCACAACCATCACAAAGAGCAATTAGTCGAGTGGTTGCTGAGTAACGAGACCTACGACAAGGCGATCATCTTCACCAACACCCGTGCCCAGGCCGATCGTCTGTACGGCAAGCTGGTGGCCAAGGAATTCAAGACCTTCGTGCTGCACGGCGAGAAGGATCAGAAGTGACCGCAAGCTGGCCATCGACCGCCTGCGTCAGGGCGCCGTGAAAGTGCTGGTCGCCACCGACGTGGCCGCCCGCGGTCTGGACGTCGATGGACTGGATCTGGTGATCAACTTCGACATGCCGCGCTCCGGCGACGACTATGTACACCGCGTCGGCCGCACCGGCCGTGCTGGTAGCGAAGGCACTGCGATCTCGCTGATCACTCACGGCGACTGGAATCTGATGTCGAGCATCGAGCGCTACCTCAAGCAGCGTTTCGAGCGTCGCAGCATCAAGGAGCACAAGGGCGTTTACCAGGGGCCGAAGAACCTCAAGGCGTCTGGCAAGGCAGTTGGCCCGAAGAAGAAAAAGATCGATCCGAAAACTGGCAAGAAGATCGCCAAGAAGCCAGTGGCGAAAACTCCAGCCAAACGCAACACGGTGAACAAGCCGAAGAGCGATGCGCCGACCCTGGTCAGCCAGGATGGGCTGGCGCCGCTCAAGCGCAAGGCGCCTTCCGCCGACGCCTAATGCGTCAGGGCTGCTGACAGGCGCGCTGCATGCCGCGCCTGTTAGCTCAGCCTCACTCCACCTGCTCCTCTACCTCGCCGCCGATCTCCTCCAGCTCGCGCAGGCGCTGGTCATAGGCGTCGCAATCGGTGCCCAGCTTGTCGGCTTCGGTTTGCGGCTCCGCTTCCTTGAGTTCCTGGCGCAACAGGGCGGCCCGTTCGGGATCGCGCTGGGTTATTTCCTCGATCTTTGCAGCCAGCTCCTGGGCTTTGGCGGCGGCTTCGTCGGCCGTGCAGGCCTGTGCGTGACCGGTGCCGTAGAGCGCCAGGGCCAGGCCGCAGAGTGGCGCGATATGCTTGATCATGCTCAGTTCCTCACGCTTGGCGGGGTCATGTCCTGGGATTGAGTGCCTGCTTGGCGTGAAGGTTCAGGCTATCGGCCGGCGTGCTATTTCACGCTGTCCAGGCTGCGCACCGTCAGATCCAGGGCTTTCTGCATGTCCAGCCTGGCCGAACGGCCGATGTCCTTGTCATTCAGGTCGAAGCCACGCTCGGAGGGCAGAATCGGTGCCGTCAGGTCGTCGGCATCAGTAGGCTCGAAGTCGAATTCCTCACCGATGGTCATGGCGCTGCGGCGCAGCAGCATGCGCAACTGATCGGGATGCAGCTCGGGGTTGATCGACATCAGTGCCGCGACCACGCCCGCCACCAGCGGTGTGGCGTAGGAGGTGCCGCAATGCACGCTGCCCTGTTTGCCTTCTGCTGCGGTGGAGGCGCGCACGCAAGCGGCTGCAGTGATGTCGACACGAGTATCGACGTTCGACGAGCTGCGTCGGGTGACGTAGGCCGGGTCGTCCACCGCGACGTCCTTGCGCTCGCTGCGCTGATGGCCGCCCACCACGAACAGTTGCTCGGTGACGAAGGAGGAGGGCAGGCGGTAATCGTCGGCGCCGGAGAATGACGCACCGTTGCCGGCGGAGTTGATCACCACCACATCCGGGTGCTCGCGGCGCAGCCACAGGAAGAACTCCTCCAGCAGTTCCTCGTAACCGCTCATGGCAATGCCCGAGCGCACCAGCGAGTCGATCTCGTCGCCATGAATGTTCTTGGCGCCTACGCGGTGGATGCCCCAGCTCCAGTTCAGTACGCGAACGCCGTCTTCGACCAGGTTGACCGAGGCGGCGATGTTGGCGGTGATGCCGGCGTCCGAATTACGGTCGACGATCACTTCGAAGCCCGGGCCGGCGCCGTCCAGGCCACGCAGGAAGCCGGTGTTGCCGCCGTTGTCCCAGCGCGCGGCGAGAATCCCGGCAACGGTGGAACCGTGGCCGTTCGGCTTGTCGGCATCACGGCTGTACAGGCGGGTGTGAGGGGTATGGCCATCGCGTTCGGCAGCGCCAAGGTAATCCTTGAAGTCCGGGGCGTCGAAGTCGACATTGCGCTCGATCAGGCCAATGCGCACGGGCTTGGTTTCGATGGGCGAGCGCTTGGACGGGATGCGTCGCTGGTAGTAGTTCACCGCATCGATAAAGCGGTTCGCTGCCCATTCCTCTTCGTCGAGGTGAGCCTCTGCGGACTCTCCAGCTGGCGCTTCCTGTTCCTCCGCCGAGGATTCTTCGATTACCACCGCATCCACGCTCAGCTCGCTGCCCAGGCGCAGCACCATGGCATCACGCTGGATCAGATCCTTGGCTGGCAGGCGCAGCTGGAAGGTATTGAGCGGCGGAATCGCGCCGACCACTTCAGCGCCGTATTTCTTCGCCAATGCC
The DNA here is from genome assembly GCF_979258205.1 of Pseudomonas sp. AC355. Lineage (NCBI taxonomy): Bacteria > Pseudomonadati > Pseudomonadota > Gammaproteobacteria > Pseudomonadales > Pseudomonadaceae > Pseudomonas > Pseudomonas sp. AC355. The sequence continues at coordinate 351,096 of NZ_OZ409843.1, forward strand.
CTGGCCGTCTCGAGGCCTTTCGCGTCTTCTTCGATGACCACGCTGACCAGGTCGACGTAGGTGTTCAGGCCATCCATGTTCTTGGCCACTTCACTCGGCTTGGCTGCCAGTACATGGCTGCCCGCCATGGACAGCCACACCGGATTGCTGACTGCGTCGCCCTGCTGCAGCCACAGCGGGCCACTGCGGTAGCTGTCGCTGTTCAGGGTGATACGCAGACCATCGCGACGGCTTACTGCACTGGCGGGCAGCGGTTTACCGTCGAGCAACACCTGCAGGTCGCCGCTTGCCATGCCGCGGGCGTCGAGGCAGAAGGTCTGGCGCTGGCTATCGAGCACGTCTTCACAGCGGTACAGATGCTTGAGCCGCAGCGGCTCGGCCGCCAGTACCGATGGCGCGATGGTCGCCAGAAGCAGGGCGCTGAGAACGGGGCGCAGCGGTAGCCGGCGGAGCATGGGTGAGTCCTTTGTGCGAAGGGGAAGATGCGCCTCAGACTGGCGGCGTTTGCCTTGGTTCAGGCTGCGTTTGGGCAGATAGGGCGAACCTTGCCCAATGCAGCAGCGTCACACGTTCACAGGTGCCAACGGGCGCCGCATCCGATAGTCCATCGGGTGCCCTAAATGGTGGGAGATGATGATATGACGACTCAGACCCAAACCCATAATTGGGATCTCATCGAGCGCATACTGCACGAAGTCCAGAACAGCGCCGGCCAGGCGTTCGTGCCGCGCCGCTGTGCCGAGGAACTGGCCGAGGCGCTGCAGCAAGCTGGTCAGGATGTACAGGATATCGACGGGCTCAAGGCCCAGGCCGATCGCTATGAAGCCACGCTGCTCGCTGGCGGCTTTATCGAACCACGCCCGGAAAGTGAAGGCGGCAATGGGGAAAACTTTGTGCTCACCCCGCGCGGCTCCCAGTTGCTGAGCATGATCGACAGCACCTTCCCCGGGGAAGAGCATCCGCGTGAGGTGCTCGACCAGCACGGGCTGGCGGCGCTCACGCCAGAGGTGTTCGATGGGCTGGGGCCCAAGGCCACGCTAGTTTGAATACCGGTGATGGGCGCAGTGGCTGGTAAGCTTTGGTATGGGCGATGAGTACTGTGCTGGACAGCGTGATTCGCCCCCGCTATACCAACTGGCTACGGAGCCGATGAGTGGCAGTTATGCGCATGAAGTGGTGGGTAGTCGGGTTGTCGCTCCTCGCGCTGGATTGCCTGGCCGAGGAGTTGAGAATCGGCTTTGGCACCCACAAGCCACCCTATGTCTTTGAGAGGCAGAACAGAGGGCTCGAGTATGACGTAGTGGTCGCTGCTGCGCGTGCCGCCGGCTTTACGGTGAAGCCTTATTACTCGCCCATGGAGCGCCTGCATCGTTCCTTCAAGCTGGGTGAGATTGAGGCGATGACCACCACAAGCTCCAAGGATGGGGCAGCGCCTTTCTATTCGCAGCCTTACATCTACTACCAGAACGTTGCCATGTCATTGGCATCTCGCGGCTATCGCATAGAGCGCATCAGTGATTTGCGGCACTACTCGGTTCGCGCTTTCCAGCGCGCCCGTTTCCTGCTCGGCGACGAGTTCCGGCAAATGGCCGAAGACAACCCCCGTTATCATGAGGAAGCCCAGCAGGTCGCCCGCAATCGACTGCTTTATAGCGGGCGTGTGGATGTAGTGATCGGTGACCGGCGCATCCTGCATTACTTCAACCGCGAGGTGTATGCCCAGGTCGATGTCGGCCAGCCGGTCATCGAATACCCGCTCTTTCCCGCCACCCCATACCATCTGGGGTTACACGACGAGGCGCTGCGTGATCGCTTCGATAAGGGCTTGGCAGCTATCCGTGCCAGCGGCGAGTACGCCGAGATCGAGCGGCGTTACGCAATTTATTGACCCCAGTGAGCGTGGCTCACTGGGTCAGTTCTGCACTTTCTTCTTCTGCCTGAGCTGCCAGCAGTTCGGCTTCGATTGGCCGCGTAGCGACGCTGAAATCGGTGATTTCGATGGAGCCTTTGCCTTCGCCCACGAGGTGGAAGGAAAATGCCTTGCGCGTATCGAGGTTGTCGAAGGCAAAGCTCAGCTCCAAGGGTTGGCCTTCCTTCAACAGCGGAATCTCCGGGATGTTGATCAGCACATCACGGTCGAATTCCTTGGTTTTCAGGCGCAGCGTAGCGCCTGATTTGGCCATCTTCAGTGCATTGATCTTCAGCGTCACCGTCGTCTGTGTGCCTTTCGGCAGCTCCAGGTACTGGGCGCCGATCAGGTTGTCGGCCCAGTCGTCGCCCGGCGTGGTGCGCAAGCGAATACGTTCGTTGCTGGCGAACTGCAGCAGCTGGTTACCCTGGCCATCGCTGAGTGAACGATCTAGCAACTCTGCACGCTGGCTCACCAGACGCGCCGGCTTGCCGCTGACGCGGCCTAGGTATTGTGCGTGATCGGCAATGAAGCCTGGGCTGGCATAGCGGCGGCAGACCTGCTGGAAATTGCATTCGGTGAGTGTGCCGTGACCATCGTGTTCGCGCAGCAGGCCGTTGGTGTAGGAGATGATCTCGCGGCCTTGGGCGTAGTCACGCAGCATCGAGCGACCGGCGATATCCGTCGGCAAGGACAGGGCGAAGTAATCGAGAACCGAGGCGGTGAGATCGACGTGCCCATAAACGCCTGTCTTGATCGACGGTAACTGAGCCTGCTCGGGAGCCAGCATCAGGTTGAAGCCCCAGGCCGATGCCAGGCGCACGTTTTCGATGCCGTGGGATTCATCTGAAGTGACTATCACCAGGGTGTCGTCGAGTACGCCGCGCTTTTCCAGAGCCTCGAGGAACTCGCCAACAGCATCGTCGAGGTAAGCGATAGCCGCCTGTTTCGCGTTGGGGTGGCGGTCGAGGTAGTCGGCCGGCGCGGAGTAGGGTTGGTGGGTACCGACGGTCAGCAGGGTCAGCATCCATGGCGCTTTCTGCTTGCGTAGGCCATCGACGTAGGTCAGCGCGCCTTCGAAGTAGGATTTGTCGTCCATGCCCCAGGCGAAATCGAGGTAGGGCGTGTTGCGGAACCAGTCGCGGCCCAAGGTCTTTTCGAACCCCATGCGCGGCATGATCTGATCCTTGGCCATGAAACGCAGCCCGGCGCCCTGTAAGAAGTGCGTGCTGAAGCCCTGTTCGCGCAGTTGCGCAGGCAGGCACTGGGCGCTACGCTCGGCATTGGCCAACAGCTCGATGCCTTTCGGCGTGCCCGAGGCGAGCTTGTCGTAGTCGCCACAGAGCATTGCGTAGAGCCCACGGATGGTCTGGTGGCCGTGCAGTACGTAATCGCTGGTCAGCATGCCACGCTCGGCCCATTGGCTCAGGCGTGGCATCGGATCAGCCTGGTAGCTGCTGCCGATGGCCTGGCGGCTGGCGGCGATATAGGCGCCAGGAATGCCTTCCAGGGTGATGATCAGGACATTGCGCGCGCGGCCGGGCTCGCTCAATAGTGGGCTACCGTCCATGTCCAGCCGGGTCAGCCCGGTTACGTCCGGGGGGCTGCTTGGCTGGCCCCGGGCGATCCAGTCTTCGACGCTGAGTTGAGTGGTGCTTATGCCTTCTGCCAGCCATTTATGCGGCAGATTGAACTGCAACCACTGATCCGCTTCGCTGGGGTTGTGGTACTGGTAGATGCCGTGTGCGCTGAACAGACCAAGCGGCAGCAGCAGCCAGACCGCCGATGGTTGGCTGGTGCGTTGTTTGCGGCTCATGGCAAATAGGGCAAAGAACGCGAGTGCGGTCGAGATCAGTCCTGCAGCCAGCCACGGATGAGTGAGGCCGCCGCCCTGGGTAGAGTGGCTGAGGAACTGTGCATCGGTCAGATAATGCAGGTCTGCCGGCTCCGGCATGCGTCCGACGGCGCTGACCAACTCGGCGGTACCGAGGTTCAGCGTTACCCAGCCGAGAATCAGCGGAATGCCGAGCAGCAGGCCGCGGCGTTGTACCAGCCACAGCAACAGGCTACCGATGGCCAAGTCCGAGAGATAACCGAAGGGATGCGACCAGCCCAATGTGTAGCGGCTGATCAGCGGAAGCAGAATGAACAAGACAATCAGCGCCGCCAGAGCACTGGCGGGGCGCTGCAGCCAAGGGCTGAAAAAACGCACGTATATTCCTTAAGCAGTTGCCTGTGAACGACTAGCCCACTCAAGTGCTGTCAGATCGTGTTAACGGTGTGGCAAATAGACAGGACGCTGAGCCGGAAAGCCGACTGTATTGAAAGCGGGCTGTCATCATTTTGAAACATGCGAGTGCTCATCACCAGCAGTAAGCGGCGAAGACGAGAAATATGTGGTGCAAATCATTGCCCGGACGGGCGAGGGGGAGGTTGCCGACCTGGCGCCCGGCATTGCAGGCGCTGCAGGTCGATACAGACGGGTATTACTTCTTGGCGATAGTAATGTGACGGCTGGCTGGACCGTTGGTCTGGCCGCTCACACCTTTGGCGATCTCTTGGATCTTGCCGCCGGATTTGATAAACGCCGCTATCTGGGCGTCGATCGATTCGCTGGTTTCGACAGCGGGGGCTGGTTTAGCTTTGCTCTGGGATGCTTTGACGCGCATGACGGCCATTTAACCTACTCGAGAAATCAAGATGGCCGCGCATTGTACCACCGCTGGGCGCATCGCTGTTCATTCAATGACCAATGGGCAGAAAATACGCGGAACCTGATGTGCGCAGCCGAGAATCGTGCAGGCGACTCGGGTAAACTGCCCGGCTGAAAATGAGGGTAGGCACCATGGCTGTTATCGGACGTATGAATTCCTTGCAGGTCGTCAAGCACACCGACTTCGGTCTGTACCTGGATGGCGGGGCGGATGGCGAGATCCTGCTGCCCAAGCGTTACATCCCCAAGGAGACGCCGAGCGAGGTGGAAGACTGGCTCAACGTGTTCCTCTATCTGGACAGTGAAGACAAGTTGATCGCCACCACCGAGAAACCCAAGGTACAAGTCGGCGAGTTCGCCAGCCTGAAAGTGGTCGACATCAATCGCGTCGGCCTGTTTCTCGACTGGGGGCTGCCCAAGGATCTGCTGCTGCCGCATTCCGAAGAGAAGCGGCCCTTGCAGATCGGTGATTACTGCGTGGTGCACGTGTTCGTCGACAAGCGCAGCCGCCGCATCACAGCGACCGCGCGGCTGGATCGTTACCTGGACAAGGTGCCAGCGACCTACAAGGCCGGCGAAGAAGTCGATCTGCTGGTAGTCGAGCCTACCGATATGGGCTTCAAAGCCATCATCAACGGCAAGCACTGGGGGCTGATCCACAAGAACGAAGTGATCGGCTTCATGCGCGGCGGCATCCGCCAGCCGGGTTTCATCAAGGACATGCGCAGCGACGGCAAGATCAGCCTCAGCCTACAGCCCATCGGCCAACAAGCGGCGGAGGGGCTCAGCGAACAGATTCTCAACCGCCTGCGCGACAGTGGCGGCACGCTGGAGATCAGCGACAAAAGCTCGCCCGAACGCATTAGCGAGCTGTTCCGGGTCAGCAAGGGTAACTTCAAGAAAGCCATTGGCGGTCTGTACAAACAGGGTCTGATCCATATCCATGAAGACCGCATCGAACTGGCCAAATAAGAGGTGTGCCTTTTAAACGGCTAGAAAGCGTTGAGTGTTGCGCTTCGCCTGTCGAATAATACATTTCCCGCCGGTGTAGCTCAGTCGGTAGAGCAGCGCACTCGTAACGCGAAGGTCGTAGGTTCGATTCCTATCTCCGGCACCAGACAATGCACTCCATTGAAACCCGCATGCAGCGGGTTTTCTGTTTCTGGAGTGTCCCGATTGTGGCGAGCGACCCTGATGCATGGAGGCAGCTCATGTTTCATCGCAACAAACTGGTGCCGGAACTGATGGTCACCGACCTGCAGAGCAGCCTTGCGTTCTGGGTATCCTGCCTGGGTTTCAAGGTGGCGTATCAGCGCCCGGAAGATGGGTTCGCTTACCTGGATCTGGATGGCGCTCAGGTCATGCTCGAACAGGTTGATGCCTCGGCAAGCCAATGGCTCGCCGCGCCATTGGCCCGGCCATTTGGAAGAGGTATCAATCTGCAGGTGGACGTTCCTGCGGTTGGGCTCATCATCCAGCGCCTTGACCTGGCGGGTTTCAGCCTGTTTCGAGACTGTACGGATACCTGGTACAGGGTTGATTCCGTGGAGGTGGGCCAGCGCGAGTTCATTGTCCAGGATCCCGATGGCTACCTCGTCAGGCTGGTGGAACGCTTGGGTGAGCGGCCATACCATTCAAGTTGAGATCGATCCGATTGGACGTGTACGGCCCTTTTCGTTGGCTAAGAGTGTCACGTGTGAGGGTTAAATACGTTGATGTTCGGATCGTTGTAATTGGCGCCGATGGCATCTTTTCCCATGTTGACGCGGACGACGGTAGTCGTCGGGGTAACCGCCAGCACGTCCAGGCGGGTGGTGATGCCCGGTGCGTCGCCAATGGTTTCGACGAATCGATACAGATTGCTGATCGGGCCGCCGAGCAATTGAGCGTGTACATCACCGCATCCGGGCGCAAAGCCTGCTCCGCCCCCCGCGCAAACCTTCAGCGTATCTGGCTGCGGATGCGCCGGGCCGCCGACACGATTTCCGCCAGCCGGTGCCTTGATCTCCTGAACCTCTCCCGGCGTATGCCTCTCGGACGTTATAAGTCCCAATCTTTGACTTCATCAGAGGTGCGCACCATGAGTGTCAATGCTATCGACAGTGCTCGTAACTCGGCTTATTCCACCTATCAGGACGCCCTCAGTTGGGCCGGCTCGCTCAGTGCTCAGCGGCCCACGGAGGATGAGCCGTCAGAGGAGCCGGGTTGGAATACGGACACCCAGCCCGACGAGTTGCCGCAAGAGCAGCCTGGCGAGTTGCCACAAGAGCAACCCGACGAGCTGCCGCAAGAGCAACCTGAAGAGTTACCGCAAGAGCAGCCCGAAGAGTTGCCGAAGAATCCGGGTAACGGGCAGAGCGAAATCTGACTGGCCCGCCAGCCACGGCAAGTACATGAAAACGCCCGGCCATAAGCCGGGCGTTTTCATGTCGCTCGTCCCCTCGAACCGCCGGGCTGCTGGCTGCAGCTTAAGTGCGCTAGCGTACGGACGATTTGCCGCGAATCTGTAATGTTTCAGGTGATGGATAATTGGCCAACATTCTGTGTCCGCCAGCCGAGCGTAAGTGTTTGGGCAACATATGGAGCAGGCCGGATTCCATCGCAGCGATGCGTTCGTCCGGCTCTGCAGTTGCGCCGCAATGGAGTTTGCAGAAGAGCGAGGCGTTATGAGCTACCGGGTTTTGCTGGTCGCCGCCGACATAGAGTTGTGCAACGGGTTGCAGATGGCGTTGAGCGAGGTGGGCGATGGCTCGTTTGACTGCGAGTGTGTTGCCAGCCTGTCGACGGCTGAGGTTCGTCTCAGGCGCAGCGGCATTGATGCGGTACTGCTGGATCTGAATCTGCTCCATGGCGCCAGCAGCGCGCGCTGTTCGCGGTTCTTCGCATCGGCAGCTAATGCGCCTGTGATGACGCTCTGCGAGCCGAAGAGCGAAGCGCTCGCACGTCAGGCGCTGCGCTGGGGTGCACATGGCTATCTGCTCAAGGGGCAGATAGCCAGCGGCCTGCTGGCCCGTTCGGTGATCGCGGCCATCTACGGCAAACTGGGCGAGAAGCGTGATCAACGGGCAGTTACGCGCGCCGAAATTACCTTGGACTGTCTGGCTGATGCGGTGATCGGCACGGATGTGCACGGCCAGGTGGACTACCTCAACCTGGCCGCCGAACGCCTAACCGGGTACCGGCGTTCGGAGGCCTTGGGCCGGCCCATCGCCGAGGTGATGACGCTGATTGACAGTGTTACTCGTACCGTCTGCCACAGCCCTGTCGAACGATTGCTGCGGCGAGGTCGGCGGGCGCCCGAGGCAGGTAGTGCCCTGCTGGTGCAGAGTGATGGCAGCACCCTTGCCATTGAACAGTCCGCCACGCCCATCCGCGATGGCAAGGGCCCTATTAGCGGTGCGGTCACGGTGTTCCGCGATGTCAGCGTGTCCCACGCTGCGGCGCTCAAAATGTCTCATCTGGCGCAGCATGATGCTCTGACCCAACTGCCCAACCGTGCTTTGCTGAATGACCGCATTTATCAGGCGATTAGCCTGGCTCAGCGTACCGGCAATGTGGTGGCCGTGATGTTTCTCGACCTGGATCACTTCAAGGCGGTTAACGATTCGCTCGGCCATCACCTTGGCGACAAGCTGCTGCTAGCGGTGAGTCAGCGGTTGACGGCCTGTGTACGCAGTTCCGACACGGTCAGCCGTACCGGCGGCGATGAGTTCGTGGTGCTGCTGGCTGGCGACAGCGACGGGCATAGCGCAGGGCTTACCGCCCGGAAGATTCTCGACGCGTTACAGGTGCCTTATCTCATTGAGGAGCAGCGTCTACAGATCACCTGCAGCATCGGCATCAGCTTGTATCCCCGGGATGCAGACGCCGCCGAGGCGCTGCTGAGGAATGCCGACCAGGCCATGTACTACGCCAAGGAGAGCGGGCGTAACCACTACCTGTTCTTCCAGCACGATATGAGGCTGCGCGCCAGCGAGCGCATGGCGGTGGAGCAGGGCTTGAACCATGCCATCGAGCACCAGCAACTGCGGCTTTATTTCCAGCCCAAGGTAGATCTGCGCAGTGGCCGAATTACCGGTGCCGAGGTGTTATTGCGCTGGCTGCATCCGCAGTGGGGGCTGACCTTGCCAGAGCGTTTTTTGCCGATTGCCGAGGCCAGTGGTGTGATGGTGCGCCTGGGCCGCTGGGTTCTGCACGAGGCTTGCCTGCAGGTTGGCCGCTGGGATGCCCAGGGCATCGTGCTGGAGGCGATTTCGGTGAATATATCGGCCGTCGAGTTTCGCCACTCGGGATTCGTTGCTGGAGTGCGCGAAGAGCTCGCTGAATGTGCCCTGCAACCAGGTCGCCTGCACCTGGAATTCACCGAGGGCGTGCTGATGCACGATGCTCAAGCCAGCCAGCAGGTGCTGGCACAGCTAAAGGCACTTGGCGTGCGGCTGAGCATCGACGACTTCGGCGCAGGGTATTCGTGCCTGAGCCTGTTGCTGCTGTTGCCCCTGGATTCGCTGAAAATCGACCAACGATTTATCGCCGCAATCAGCGCGTTGGGCGCTAATGATCCGATCGTGCGTGCGCTGATTGCCATCGCTACCAGCCTGAAACTCAAGGTGGTGGCCGAGGGCATCGAGACGCCTGCGCAACTGGCTTTTCTCGATGCCGAGCACTGTGATGAGGGGCAGGGCCATCTGTTCAGTGCCGCACTCAACGAAGAGTGCTTCACCGCGCTGATGCAGTTACCGCAGCCTTTTCACCTGCGGCCTTGAATGCTCAGTGGCGCAGCGGCATGTAGGACAGCAGGCGGTCGGTTTCCTTTTTCACCACGCAGTAGCACTCACAGCTCATTTGTTCGAGCCGCTTACGGTTGAGTACCGTGATATGCCCACGGCTGTATTCGATCACCCCTTGGCGCTGCAGCTTGCCGGCGGCCTCGGTGACACCCTCGCGGCGTACGCCGAGCATGTTGGCGATCAGCTCCTGGGTCATGGTCAGCTGGTTGCCGTTCAGGCGATCCAGTGACAGCAACAACCAGCGGCACAACTGTTGGTCGATCGAGTGATGGCGGTTGCACACGGCGGTTTGCGACATCTGGGTGATCAGTGCCTGTGTGTAGCGCAGCATCAGTACCAGCAGCTCGCCATGGCGGTTGAATTCGTCTTTCAGGCGCTGCCCTTGCAGGCGATAGGCATACCCCGCGCTTTGCACCACGGCACGGCTGGGCGTGCTTTCGCCACCCATGAACAGGGAAATACCCACCAGCCCTTCGTTGCCGACCACGGAGATCTCTGCAGAGGCGCCACTTTCCATGACATTGAGCAAGGAAATGATGGAGTCGGTCGGAAAGTACACATGGCGTACCGATTCGCCTGACTCATAGAGCACCTGGCCGAGCGGCAGGGTGACAAGTTCCAGGTGCGAGAAAAGTCTCTCCTGGACTTCGCCAGGCAGAGCAGCCAATAAGTGGTTCTGCTGAGGCATGCAGTCTTCAGGCATGGAGTCCCTTCGGTATCGACGCGATTAACCTTCTGACTATACGCCTGGAATACACATGGCTCCGTTCGCTAGCGTACATAGCGCGCTGGCTACTCGGTCTCATCACTGCTCAGGTTGCCAAGGTTTATCGAACTCTGGCCATCTTCGAGCTTCCCCACGTCGGGCATCGGCGCTCTGTAGAGGCGTTGGCGGGTTTGCTTGTCAGGTGGTGCGGTGCCGTTCGAAGAAGCTGACGATCTGTTTATGCGCTTGCTCGTGGGTCATGTCATAGCGTTTTTGTACCAAGTGGGTGAGTTTGTCCAGATCACCCCCGGATTTGATCAGCTCCTCCAGGGTTAGGTCGTCCCAGACAATCTGGGCCAGGCCTGCGAGGAGCCGCCATTTACCCTTGATGATTTCGGTCAGTGGTCTGTTCATGGTTTCTACTCTCGTATGTGTTGCGGCTGAGGGATCACCCGGACAGGGCTTGCAACCATCGTCGGTGTGCCAGGCCCCTTATGCGGCCACTGGATATCGACCTGATGAGCCTGGCCATCGTCGAGCAGGTGGAGGGTGCTTCCTTGCACGGCGATGCCGTCTAGGTGGAGGCTCGAATCGTCGGTATCCGTGCGGCTCACACTGATGCGGTAGGGAGTGTCACCGAACCGGTAATGCAGGGTGAAGCCTGGCCAATCTGCCGGCAGCACTGGCTGTATGCGCAGTTGTGCACCGCTGCGCTGTACACCGAGCAGCGACTCGACAATCAACCGGTACATCCAGCCGGCTGAACCGGTGTACCAACTCCAGCCGCCACGTCCTTCATGGGGCGGCATGCCATAGACATCCGCGGCCATCACATAGGGCTCGACCTTGTAGGTGGCAATGGCGTCGGCACTGTCGCCGTGATTGACCGGGTTGATCAGGCGCAGCAGTTCCCAGGCGCGTGCACTGTCGCCCAGTTCGGCGAAGGCCATACTCGCCCACACGGCCGCGTGGGTGTACTGACCACCATTCTCGCGCACACCGGGCACGTAGCCCTTGATGTAACCGGGGTCGAGCACGCCGCGGTCGAACGGGGGAGAAAGCAGTTGCACCAGGCCGATGTCGCGGCGCAGCAGATGCCGCTCCAGCGAGTCCATGGCGGTGCGTCGGCGGCTGTCGGGAGCTGCGCCGGACAGCACCGACCAGCTCTGCGCGATGGAGTCGATGCGGCATTCGTCGTTGCTGGCCGAGCCCAATGGCGTGCCGTCATCGAAATAAGCGCGGCGATACCAGGCGCCGTCCCATGCATGTGCTTCCAGGCTGAGGTTCAAGGCGTCGGCCTGTTCATCGCAACGCCGGGCGAAATCGCCGTCACCGTAGAGCAGGGCAGTGGTGGCGAAGCGGCGCAGCACGTCGTAGCCGAAGAAACCGAGCCAGACGCTCTCGCCCTGGCCGTGCTCACCGACGCGATTCATGCCGTCATTCCAGTCGCCGTGGCCCATCAACGGCAAGCCGTGAGCGCCGCGCGCCAAGCTGTGCTCGATGGCGCGTACGCAATGTTGGTAGAGGGTTTCCTGCAGTGTGGAATGGTTCGGTAGATCGTAATAGGACTCCTCGCCGCTATTGAGCGCACGGCCTTCCAGATAGCCCACGGTTTCCGCGAGCACACTGTGATCACCGCTAACTTCCACGTAGCGGCTGGTCGCCAGGGCCAGCCACAGGTAATCGTCGGAGCAGCCGGTACGCACGCCACGATCCAGTGGTGGGTGCCACCAGTGCTGCACGTCCCCTTCGGTGAACTGGTGCGCAGCGCACAGCAGCAGATGCTGGCGAGCAGCTGCCGGGTCGGCATGTAGCATGGCCATGCTGTCTTGCAACTGATCGCGAAAGCCGAAGGCGCCACCGGACTGGTAGTAACCGCTGCGGGCCCAGAATCGGCAGGCGATCACCTGATACATCAGCCAGCCATTGACCAGCACATCCACGGCCGGCTCCGGGGTTTCGATCTGTATCGTGTCCAACGTCTGGCGCCAATGGCTGCGTACCCGCTCCAGTTCGAGCTTGGCGATGCTGCTGCCGCGCATACGCTGCACCAGGCGCGACGCCGATTTGCTGTCCTGCTCGGCGCCCAGACGGAAGATCACGTTGCGGGTTTCGCCGGCTGCCAGGTGCAGATCGACCCGTAATGCCGCGCAAGGGTCGAGACCCGGGCCGCTGCGCCCTGATAAGTGCGGCTGGGCCATGGCGGCGGGGGCGCTGAGGTGGCCATTACGACCGATGAATTCACTGCGCTCGGCGGTACTGCTGGCGAGCGGTGCGTCCACATCGAAGAACGCCACCCGGCCCGGGAATTCGATGGAGTAGGCATTGCGTGCGAACAGGGCGCCGCTGTTCGGGTCGGCTTCGCTGACCACGTGCATCGACGATTTTTCCCGCAGGTCGCCCAGCACCCACGTCACGTAGCCAGTCACCGACAGGCGCCGCGGTCTGCCAGAGGTGTTGTGGATCGTCAGGTGCGAGAACTTGACGGGTGCCTGCAGCGAAACGTACACCCACAATTCGCTGAGGATACCGTCTTCCTCGTGCTCGAAGACGCTGTAGCCGAAGCCATGACGAGTCACGTAGCGGCCCTTGCCAGGGCGCGGCAGTGGCGTCGGCGACCAGTAGTGGCCGTTGTCTTCATCGCGCAGGTAAATGGCTTCTTCGCCAGGGTCGCTGACAGGATCGTTGCACCAGGGGGTAAGGCGAAACTCGTGGGCATTTTCATGCCAGGTGTAAGCGCTGCCGCTTTCCGAGATAACGCTGCCGAAATGCGGGTTGGCCAGCACGTTGACCCAGGGTGCTGGCGTAGGCTGGCCGGCGCTGAGATGAATCACGTATTCCTTGCCGTCGGCGCTGAAACCACCATGGGGGTTGCTCAGTATCAGCGATGAATCAGGCAGCGCAACGACCTTGGCTGATGTCGGTTTGGGCAGCAGCGTGGCATCGAAGGTGGGCAGTGCCGGTTCGGCTCGGCGCCGGTGAATCTGCTCGGCGAGGCTGCCACGCTCGTCGCTGAGTACCAGATGAGCCACGGCCAACATCAGCACGCGGTCTTCGCTGGAGAGCTGTTGTGCAGGGCGGACGAAAATACCGCCAGGTTTGTCCAGCAGGTGCGCCTCGCTGCCCGACGTGACCAGCCCCATGATCACGTCCTGCAGATCCTGGCGGTAACCGGCCTGGTCTTCGTTCCAGATCACCAGGTCGACGATGAGGCCCTTGTGCCGCCAATAGGCATGGGCTTGCACCAGTTGCCGCACCAGATCGATATGGGCAACCGTGCATATCTGCAACAGCACAATGGGGCGGTCACCGGAAATCGCCTGGCCCCACAGGCCGCTCTGGTTGCGCTGGTTGGCCGCCAGCACGCTCGGTGCGGCGCGCAGCGAGGGGTTGGTGTAGATGATCGATGCGGCCATCTGCTCGAACAGACGTGCCTCGGCGTGGGACGTGTTGAGCTGGCGCAGCAGCACCTGGCTGTGGGTCCAGGCCAGGTCGAACACGCGGTCGGCCAGGTGCCGGTCGCGGTACTTGTTGATCAGTTGCAGGCACCCCTCACGGCTGTCGCTGACGCCGGTCACCAGGTCGATGGTCGCAGTCTGGCCAGGTTCCAGGCTGATCCGACAACGGATCGCCACGATGGGATCGAGCACGGCGCCGCACGTGCCGGAAAGCACCTCGCTATCCATTGCTGCGGGATGCGTCAGGTTGCGTCCGCGTCCGATGAAACGGGCACGGTCGGTTTCGTAGGAGATCGCGGTGATATCCACCTCGTGCGCCGCCAGCAGGTGGCACAGCCAAGGTACGTTTTCTTCGCTGGAGCGTGGTCGCCGGCTACACAGAATCGCCTGCAGCGGGGTCAGCAGTTCGCTTTCTACGAACAGCTTGCTGAAGGCCGGGTGCAAGGCGTCACTGAGGGCCGGAGCGAGTACCACTTCGGCGTAGCTGGTCAGCTCCAACGTACGGCGCTGCGCACCGCGGTTACTGATGTGCAGGCGGCGCAGTTCGATATCGTCTTCCGGTGAGACGACGATCTCGGTATGGGCGTCGAAGCCCCGTTCGCGCACGCGGAACTCGGCGCGGGCATCGGTGAAGATCGCTTCGAAGCTCTCGGTGACATGCAGAGTGGGCTGGTGCGCGGAAGACCAGAAAGCACCGCTGTCGACATCGCGCAGGTAGCAGAAGGTACCGGTGTTGTCGCAGGTTATGTCCTCGTGCCAACGGGTCACCGCCATATCGTCGCGGCGGCTGTAACCGCCGCCGGCATTGCTGATCATCACGTGGTAGCGGCCGTTGGAAAGCAGTTGCACGGCCGGATGGCGGCGCCCTGGATCGGTGTAGACCCGCAGCTTGTTCTCGTTGACCCGGGCGATCTTGCCTTCCAGCGAAGCATTGGCGGTGTGCAGGTACTGCGCGGCACTTTTCGGTACCCGTTCCTGCAACAGCAGGGCGGTGGCCTGGAACTGCGGGTCGGCCTCGAAGCGCCGCTGCATGGGGCGGCCCAGTAGCACATAGGTCAGGGCCAGCAGGCTCATGCCCTGGTGGTGCGCCATGAAGGACTGGATCAGGGCTGTGCTCTGTCCCGGCGGCAGGCGGGCACTGGTGAAGTCGATGGCTTCATACAGACCGTAACGGCCGGCCATGCCCATGTCGGCCAGACGCTGGAGGTTCTTGCAGGCGGCTTCCGGCGCGACCATCAAGGCCAGCACCGAGGCATAGGGCGCCATCACTATGTCCTCGCCAAGGCCGCGTTTGAGACCCAGGCCGGGCACGCCGAAGGCCCGGTATTGATAGTTCAGTTGCGCATCCAGAGTACTGTAGCCGGACTCGGATACGCCCCAGGGCAGGCCCAATTGCTGGCCGTATTCGATTTGCCTGGATACCGCTGCGCGGCAGGTCTGGTCGAGCAAAGTGCCTGCATAACTGGGCATGACCAGCATCGGCATCAGGTACTCGAACATCGAGCCAGTCCAGGACAGCAGCACGGGAACACCGCCATTGCTGGTGAGCAGCCGGCCAAGGGTGAACCAGCTTTCCTGGGGCAGTTGCCCCTGGGCGATAACCACGAAATTGGTCAGCCGCGCTTCTGAGGCCAGCAGGTCATAGTAGGCGCTATCGAGGCGCTGCTCATCGGCGTTGTAACCGATGGCCAGCAACTCCCGTTGCGGGTTGTAGAGGAAGGTAAAGTCCATGTCCGCCAGCTCGCCGGCCAGATCCGCCAGGCGCAGTGTGGTGGCGATGCGTTCACGGGCATGGCGGATGACTGTTTGTACCTGCGCCTGCTCGGCGGCAGGCCATTGGCTGGCGTCGAGCCGCGCCAGGTCTTGCCAACTGGCCGATGCCAGTGGGGTACCGGGTAGGGTCAGACAGGCCAGTTCGCTGTGCAGATCCTGGCAATGGGCGAGCAGGGCCTGACGCCAATAATCCGCCTCTGGGGCCACCGACAGAGCGATTTCCAGGTTCTGGGTGAGAATGATCAGGCGCTGCAGGGTCGTGCTGATCTGCGCCACACTCTCAGTCTCGAGCGTGTGCGCCGCGGCCAGCTCGTTGAGCGCTTCGTCGAGCAGGTGTTCGTCCAGCTCGCTGGCCAGCAGTGTCTCGTGCAGAACTCCGAGGCTATCGGCCAGACCGCTGAGCCAGTTGGGGCTGATCAGCGCCGCGCTCGGTAGCTCGTACAGGCCTGGGCGCAAGGTCAGCAGCAGGCCTGCCAGGTTGCCACTGTCGACGGTGGAGACGTAATGCGGCGGCAGTGGTTGCAGCGTCTGGGTGTCGTACCAGTTGTAGAAGTGCCGGCGATGGCGTTCCAATCGCGACATGCTGGTCAGCGCGTTGTCTAGCCGCGTAAGCAGGCGACCTGCACTCAGATAAGCGAAATCGTAAGCGGCCAGATGCGACAGTAATGCCATGCCCATGTTGGTCGGCGAGGTTCGGTGGGCGGTCACCGCCGTTGGGCGTTCTTGAATGTTGTCCGGTGGTAGCCAGTTGTCCGCCGGGCCCAGGTGATCATCGAAGAAGGCCCAGGTCTTGCGGGCCAGGCGGCGCAAAAACTGCTGTTCTTCACGTGACGGGGCGAAGGCCATATCGGCGTTGGGCAGGCTCAGCCAGCAGGCGATGGCCGGTGCCAGCAGCCAGGCCAGCAGGAAGGGCGCGGCGATCACCAGCACCACGGGCTTATCGAGCAGCAGTAACGCTACGGTGATCGCCAGCAACGGAGCTACCCACATCAGCCTGTATAGGCTTGGCAGATCGTTGCGGCTGCTGCGTTCCACTTCTCGCGAGGGGTTCCACTGCAACAGGTGGCGCTGGCTGATGGTCATGCGCCACAGGGTACGGGCGACCGCATCCAGGCTACTGAAGGCCTCGAAGGGCATCCAGGTCAGGGTCAGCAATGCACGGCTGAAGTGCTGCGCAGCATCGCGGAAGGTGACTTTCAGGTGCTGGCCGAGCGTGATGTCGTGGGCTTTTCGCAGCAGTTCCAGCAAGGTACTGAGCAGTGGTTGGGCGATGATCAGCAGGAACACGCCCAGGCTCCAGAGCACTACTTGGGAGCTGGCGAACCACCCCCACAGCAACATGCAGAGAAAGGCAGCCGGCTCCAGGCTGCGGCGCAGGTTATCGACAATCTTCCAGCAGGCCAGATTTGTCAGGCGGTTGTGCTCCAGGCCGCCGCCGGGTTTCGGTGTCCATGGCAGCAGCCACGGCAGCAATTGCCAGTCACCACGGATCCAGCGATGCCGGCGTTTGGCATCGGCGCTGTAGCGCGCCGGGTGTTCCTCATAAAGCTGCACGTCGCTGATCAGGCCGGAACGGGCATAGCAGCCCTCGATCAGGTCATGGCTGAGAATCCGGTTGTCGGGAAAGCAGCCTCGCAGAGCTTGCTCGAAGGCATCCACGGCATACACACCCTTGCCGATGAACGAGCCATTACCGAACAGATCCTGGTACACGTCGGATACCGCCCGAGTGTAAGGGTCGATACCCGCATCGCTGCCGAACAGTTGGGCATAGGCGGAGCGGGCGATGCTCGGCAGGCTGATGCCAACGCGCGGTTGCAGGATTGCGTAGCCGCCGATGATGCGCCGCTGCAAAGGATCAAAGCGCGCCTGGTTGAGCGGATGGCAGATGGCGCCGATGAATTGCCGCGCCACATCGCGGGGCAGTTGGGTGTCGGTGTCCAGGGCGATCACGTAGCTGATGTTCGGCAGCGCGGCAATATCGCCGACGATCAGCGAAAACCGCTCATGGCCATGGCCGCGCAGCAGGGCATTGAGCTCGGCGATCTTGCCGCGTTTGCGCTCATGGCCCATCCAGCTTTGTTCAGTGGGGTTCCAGCGCCGTGGGCGATGCAGCAGCAAGAAACGCGGCGCACCGGCGTCCGGGTACTTCAGGTTGAGCGCTTCGATTGCCTGACTCGCTTGCAGCAATAGCGCCGCATCGCCATCGAGTACCTCACTCGGTGCATCCATGAAGTCGGTGAGCAGGGCAAAGTGCAGGTTGGCATCGCGGTTGGCAAGAAAGCGCACCTCGATACCTTCCATCAGCTCCTCTACATCCTGGGCGCTGCCGATCAGCGTCGGCACCACGACCAGCGTGCGCGCCTGGGAGGGAATGCCCGCGCTGTAATCCAGGCGCGGGAGAATATCCGGCGGCAGGCTGAGGGTCACCAGTCGGTTGACCAGGCCAATGGCCAAGTGGCTGGTCATCAGCAGGGTTGGCACGCTGAGCAGCATCACCACCCATGGTGCCCCAGCCGTCGGCCCGCAGCATGGCGAGGAAGGGCCAGGCGAGCAGACCGCTAAGCACCATCACTGGCGCCAGGAAGAAGCCCAGCGGCCACTGGCGCAGCCGCCGCCGGCAGCGCTCGGCCAAGGAGGGTTGTACGTTCAGTTGCCGTTCCAGTACGGGCAGCCCTGCGCCCATGAGGTAGAAGCCGACGTGGGTCATCAGCGGATCATCGGCCGGTGCCGCCTGGCACAGGGTGATGGCTTCGCGGGCAATGTCGATCTCGGCATGGGGGCAGGTACGCGCGAGGCGCTCGACCGCGTGGCGGTAATGGTCGCGGGTGGCGAAATCCATGCGGGTGTAGATGGCAGCCGGGTCTTCACCGAGCGCCTGTTCGACCCCGCTCATGTGCTCGACGAACTCGCGCCAGTCGGTCGCCGAGAGCAGGCGCAGGCTGTTGATGCTGTTGCTGATCGACACCTGCTCAGCGGCTTGCAACTGAGCATCCAGGTGTACCAGACGTTCGACGCTCTGGCCCGACTCGGCCAGGGCCTGCTCGACCCAGGTCATTGGCAGAATCAGTGCGGTGCTCTGACCTTGCAGGCGCCGCGCCAGTTCGGCGACGAAGGCACTGCTCATCGGTGGTGCCGAACGTGCCAGGTCGGCGACCAGCAGCACCACGCTTTTGGCGTCGCGTTCTGCGGTCGCGGTCAGGCGATCAGCCCAGTCGTTGGCTAGGTTGCGGTCGTTCCAGTTGCTCATCACCCGAGAGGCGACCCGGCGCAGGTTTTCGATCAATGCCAGGCGCAACATGATGGGAATGCCCCATAGCTCGCCCAGGGTCAACGGCATGACAGTCTGATAGGCCGTTACAAAACGGCTCAGACTCTCGCTGTTGACCCGGCCGTCACCGTGGGCGATGGTTTCCAGAGCAATGTCGTAAACCCGCGGCAGGGTGCGGGACGGCCCGTTGGCCAAGCCAGGCAGTTCGCGACAGTAACCTTTGGGCAGATGCTTTTGTGCCGTGCGGATTTGCTCTTCGACCAGGTAGAAGTTGTCCAGCAGCCATTCGGCCGCCGGTGTCGCACGTTGGTTGGAGAGTGCTGCGACGGTCATGGCCTGGCAACTGCTGGCCAGTACGTCAGCGTTTTCGGCGAGCCGGTGGAGCAGGGCGTCGGACGTCGTGTCAGGGCTGAGGTGATGCTGTCGGGCCAGGTGGGCGCCATGGGTGGCCATCTGTTCGGCGCTGAACAGTTCTGCGCGAAGGGCCGGCTCGTACTCGAAGGTGCGTGGCGCGGGCTGCCACAACCGTTGGATTGCTCGAAGCCATTGCCTGTCCATGTTTTCCTTGGCGTGCAACGTGAAACGCGGGCAACGTTGCAGTGATGCGTGTCACGCAAGGTTGCCGGGCGTGACGAATGAGAAGGGTGCAGACCTTCAGTGTGAAATTCTCCCGGCGGGGCGTCTGTCTGCTGGCGCACATAGCGGCGGTGCCTGACGATCCGCTTGGCTCCTGCCGGCCGATGGATTGCCGAGCTTGAGTCACCTGCAACGTGAGGCCCCTCGCCTGTTCTGCGCGAAAAGCCCAGGGCTGCGTACGCAGGTAAAAACTCGTAACAGAGCACTCCGCTGCTAACTACCGTTTGTATGTTAGCGTTGTTTTCAATTGTATTTTTCGAAGCATTCAGCGGTAGTCAGCGACTCATATGACCCAGGATCCAGCCCCAGAAGAATCAGCTAACAAGTCTGTTGGTGCGAACAAGCGCGTGCGCTTGTCCGCGGAGCAAAGGCGCCAGCAGATACTTGATGCCGCGCTGGTGGAGTTCAGTAGCGTGGGCTTCGAGGGCGCCACGGTGGAGCGCATCGCACAACGCGTTGGCTTGACCAAGGCAGGGCTTTACGCGCACTTCGCCAGCAAGGATGCGATCCTGGAAGCACTGTTCGTCACTACGATTTTCTCTCCGTCGATCCAGAGCCATTGGCAGTGGGTCGAGGGCGCTTCGCTGGAGGAGACCGTCGACCGGTTTCTCGATATGGCCTACTCGGCTATTGGCGATCCCCAGGCGCGCGCGATCTTTCGACTGCTCATCACCGAGAGCGGCAGGTCGCCCGAGCGGCTTCGCAGTTGGCACGAGCACATCCTGCTGCCCCATGCCACGCGCCGACAGGCCGAGCTCGATGAGTGCGTCGCCAAGGGCGTGATCCCGGATAACGCCGTATCGAGAAACTTCGCCATGGCAACCTCGCCTGTGGTCATCGCCTTGCTCACCCAACTGCTGTTCGGTGAAGAACTGGCCGAGCAGGAAGTTGCCAAGATCCGAAGTGCGCATAGAGAAATGCTGCTGATCCTGTTCGCCCGGCGAGGCAACTGATGGGATCTGCTCACCCTCTTCTGGTTGCCTCCCGCCCCCTGTTGTTGGCTTCGCTCATCCTGCTTGGCGCCTGTGCCAGCGTACAACCCGAGCCGGCGCAGGTGCCTTTCAGCCTGCCAGCAGATTTCGTCGCCGCCGATCAGGCCGGCTATTCAACGGAGGATTTCTGGTGGCGCGACTTCGCTGATGCGCGGCTCGATGCCTTCGTGAGCACCGCGCTGGAGAAAAACCCAGGGCTGGCCCAGGCGTTGGCTCGCTCACGCATGGCCGAGGCCCAGGCACGCCTGAATCGGGCCGACCAATTGCCGCAGGTCGGCCTCGCTGCGGGAGCTGCGCGGCAGCGTCAGAACCTGCCGGATATCACCGGCGAGAATGCGGCGGCTATCGGCAACAACTACGACGTTGCACTGGACGTGAGCTGGGAGCTGGATCTCTGGGGGCGTCTGTCGGCGCTCACTGCCTCGGCCCGCGCGGACTACCTGGCCAGCGCCGAGCAGTTGCGCGGCGTGCGTCAGTCTGTGGCGGCGCAGGCGGTGCAGCTGTATTTCGAGATCGTGCATGCTCACGCGCAGGTCGACCTTTCCGAGCGAACCGTCGAGGCGCTGGGTGAAATGGCCCGACAGATCAATAACCGCGTCAGCATCGGCATTACATCGCCGGCTGACGGTATGCTCGCCGACGCCAATCTGGAGTCGGCGCGTGCGGGGCTGGAACAGCGCAGAGAGTCGCTGGCACGCAGCCTGCGACAACTACAGATTCTTATGGGGGAATACCCGTCGGGCGATGTCGAGACCGCGCTGGCGCTGCCGCCGGTTCCCGCAGCCCCGGCCAGTGGTTTGCCGGCCGAACTGTTGGCGCGCCGCCCCGATGTGCGTGCCGCCGAACTGAATCTGTTGAGCGCCGGCTATCAGCTGGGCGCAGCGGAGCGTTCCTTTCTTCCATCCCTGTCACTGACCGGTTCCGCCGGCTACAACGGCAGCGAGTTCGCCCAACTGTTCAACAGCGGCAACCTGATCTGGTCGATTGCCGGCAGAGCCTTGCAGCCAGTTTTTCAAGGTGGCCGCCTGGTCGCCCAGGTTGATATCGCCGAGGGGCAGCGCGATGAGGTGTTGAATGCCTACGCCGAAACGGCCCTCGTCGCGTTCTCCGAAGTCGAGACTGCGTTGGCCGTCGACTCGCTGCTGACAAGCCGGGAGCGCGCACTGGAAGCCTCGGCAAGTTCGGCAGAAGACGCGGTAACGGTCTCGCTCAACCGTTACCTGCAGGGCATCGATCCGTTCCTGAATGTGCTGGAAAGTCAGCAACGCGCCCTCGATGGCCGCAGCGCGCAGATCACCGCACGACATGCTCGCCTGGAAAATCGCATCGCCCTTCATCTCGCCCTGGGCGGTGGTTTCGAGGACGCATCGTCAACTGCCGCTGCCGCCACCACGCCGCCCATTTCGCCGACCGCACCATGACGATAAGCACAGCCATGAACCGACATTGCCGTAGCACCCTCGGTGCTCTTGCCCTACTGAGCCTCGCGGCTTGTGGTGACAAATCCGAACCCAGCGAGCCGCAAGCCGATCAGCAGCAGGCGAGTGACACGCGCGCTACCAGCGTCAATGTGGTGGCAGTGGAGCGTCGCCAGTTGCAGGCCTGGGTCTACAGCCAGGGCACGGCGCGGTCGAGGCAGCGCGAATTCCTGACCTTCACCCAGCAGGGGGTAGTCTCCCATATCGATGCGAAGCTGCGCGTGGGGATGCCGGTGAAGGCCGGTCAGTTGATCGCCCATCAAGCCCCCGAACGGGTGGAGGCCGATCTGCAGGCAGCCAAGGCTTCCCTTGCCGAGGCGCAGGCGAGCTTCAAGCTCGCCGAAGTCACCCAGAAGCGCTACGAAACCCTGATCGATCAGCGCTCCGCATCCCAGCAGGAACTCGATGAAGCCAGGGTGCAGGTGCAGCAGGCCAAGGCCGTGCGTGACAACGCTCGCGCCGAGCTCGCCCAGGCGCAACTGAGCATCGATGAATCGCGTCTGGTGTCGCCCATCGATGGCGTGCTGGCGCGCCTTAATATCGAGAAAGGCCGCTACTTCATGCCCAATACCGTACAGGCCGACACCGAGCAGAATGCCTTGCGTACGGTGCCTGCCATGGTCATCGACCCGGATCGTTTCGAAGTGCGGGTCGATCTGCCTTCCTACAACTTTCGGCAGATCACCACCGGTGCTCGGGCAGTGATCGGCGAGAACGCCTCGGTTGCCGGGCAGGATGCCGACCCCACCAAGGCCAAGAATCGAGTCGACGGCCAGGTCTATGCCATCAGCCCCTCACTCGATCCGGAGACGCGCACCTTCGAGGTGATCGTGCACACCCAGGGCAATGAAACCGGCCTGCAGGACGGTGAGTTCGTCGCCGTCTGGATCGCCGAGCCGAGCGTCGACGATGCGCTGGTCGTACCTCTGGAGGCGCTGCGTTTCCGCAATGACCAGGCGTTCGTGTTCGTTGCGGACGAGGACAAGGGAACAGTCAGCGAGCGCCGCGTGGAGCTGGCTCAGCAGTCCGGCGATTATCGGGCGGTAACGGCTGGGCTGGAGATCGGCGAGCTGGTGGTGACCGATGGCCGTGCAGCCCTGAATGACGGGCAGCAGGTTCGCGTCATCGGCGCGGGCGAGCCTGCACCATGAGTACCGGGAGCACGGGCGACGAGCCGCGTTTGGCCACTGACAGCGCGCCGCTCGAGAGCGACGACGTACGCAACGCGCATCCGCTGGCGCGGTTCTTCTTCCTGCAGCCGATCTTCGGGATTCTGCTGGTTGCGACCCTGCTGCTGGGTGGCCTGATGGCGTACTCGCAACTGGTCAAGGAGTCCCTGCCGGATCTGAACATTCCCCAGGCGACCATCACCACTACCTGGCCGGGCGCTGATCCGCTGACCATGGAGGAGCAGGTCACCGACATCATCGAAGATGAAGTGACCACGCTGCAGGGTGTGCGCCGCGTCGACAGTGCCTCGTTCGATTCCTTTTCGATCATCTCGGTGGAGTTCGAAGCGTCTGCCGATCCGCTCGACGCGATGACGCGTCTGCGTGCCGCGGTCGCCGACGCTGAAGCGGAGCTGCCCGATGACGTCGAGCGCCCAACGATCAGCCAGGCGTCGGTAGACGACCGGCCCATCTTTACCTTCACCCTGCATGGAGCCGCCGGCTCGGCGACCATGAACGAGCAGGCGCGGCGTATTCAGGACACGCTCGAGCGGGTGCCCGGCGTCAATGAAGTGGACATCGGCGGTGAGCGCGAAGAGATCGTGCAGATCCTGCTGCGGCCCGAGCGATTGCTCGCCCTCGGCCTGTCCCCGGCCACGGTGCGCAACGCGGTTCAACAAGCCAATATCGAACAGCCCTTCGGCGAAATTCGCAGCGACAGCATCGGTGCGGTAGTGCGTCTGGAAGGGCGCTTCCGGGATGTCGCCGACTTGCGTGCGCTGCCTGTCGCGCGCCTCGGTGGTGCTGGCGCCGGGCGTGCCGTGCGGCTCGACGAGATCGCCTCGGTCAACCGCATGCAGGAAACCGAAACCAGCCGCGCCTTCTTCGCCGATCAAGGCGGCGATTTCGAGCAGTCGCTGGAAATCTCGGTGCGCAAGTCGCCGGGTGCCGACACCGTCAATCTGGTCGAAACGCTGCACGATACCCTGGCGCGGATGGAGCAGGACGGCGCCTGGCCGGTGGGCCTGGAATACACCGTCACCCAGGACGAAGCCAAACAGATCTGGAAGGCGCTCTCCGAGGTGTTCGTCAGCGCCTTGCAGACCATGGCCATCGTGTTCGTCATCCTGCTGCTGACCATCGCCTGGCGCGAGGCCGTGGTGGCCGGGTTGTCGGTGCCGATCACTTTCGCCGGTGTGCTGTTGGCCATTCTGATCATGGGCTACTCGCTCAACGAGCTGGTGGTGATCGGCATGGTCATCGCGCTGGTGATGATCATCGACGTGTTCATCATCCTCATGGAAGGGCTCCACGATGAGATCTACGTGCAGGGCAAAACCTTCGGCCAGGGCGTGCTGGCTACGGTAAAACGCTACGCGATGCCGGCATTCGCCGCGCAGCTGACGACTATTCTGGCCCTGGCGCCGCTGATGTCCATCGGTGGCACGGTGGGTGAATTCATCCGCGTGCTGCCTGCCACGGCGGTGGTCTGCCTAGTGATTTCCTTCATCGTCGCCATGCTCTGTTCGTTGCCGCTGTCACGGGCGCTGCTGGGCAAGCAGCGCAAGCCTGACAGCGCGCAGAAACAGGGCCTGTCCGACCGGGTAACGAGCAGGGCTGTGAATGGTCTGGAAAGCTGGAATGTGCGCTGGGTGGTGCGCAGCCGCAAGCAGTCATGGCTTTGGGTATTGGCTGCCATCGCACTGTTCATGGTGTCGATAGTGGCGTTTACCCAAGCGCGTATCGAGCTGTTCCCGCAGTCCGATGGCGAGCGTCTGGGGATCAACATCGAGCTGCCGCCTACCGCCCAACTGGCGACCTCTCAGCAGGTGGCCGACGAGGTGGGCGAGATTCTCAGGAGCAAACCCTATTTCCAGAGCGTGGTGAAGCTGGTCGGCCTGAAGAGCCCCTTCGCTGGCGGCTCCATGGCCTCCAACCTGCAGCCGAGCGAGGCGGAGAATTTCCTCGGTTTCTCGGCGATCTTTCTTCCCCGTGAAGAACGTGAGACCGACTCCTACGTGCTGGCCGAAGAGTTGCGCCGCGAGCTGACGGCCTACCTGCAGGACAACGTTGCTGCCGCGCAGCTGCTGGTGGTGCCCGAAGCCAGTGGCCCTGGTGCCGGCGATCCGATCGAGATTCAACTGCTCGGTGCCGACATGGACGAGCTGCTCGTTCGCTCGCGCGAGGTGCAGGCCTTGCTCGCTGAAATCGCCGGCGTCGTCGACGTGAGGGATAACATCGGCATGCTCAAACCGCAGTTGGCACTGCGGCCAGATCGCGAAGCCGCCAACTTCTTCGGCATTGGCCATGATGACCTGGCATCGCAGATCCGCATCGCCTTCAGCTCCGATATCGTCGGCACCTTCGTCACCGCCAGCGACACCGACAACATCGACATCCGCCTTGGCACCGAATGGCCCAGCCGCCCGGGCGAGGCCGGAGGGCCGCACAACACCGAGGAGCTGTCGCGGGTTCGCGCTTTCACCGAAGAGGGTTCTTCCATTGCCCTCAACCAGTTGCTCACACCGGTGCAATCGGAAGCGGCGATTGCGATTTCCCACAGCAATGGCGAGCGCGCGCTCACCGTCATGGCCAAGAACGAAGGGCGCACGGTTGGCGAGATCATGGCCGAGGCGGGGCCTCGCCTGGCCGACCTGCAGGCGTCCTGGCCGGATGGCTACCGCGTCGTGGTGGGTGGTGAGTCCGCCGATACCGCCGAGACGTTCACCTCGGCGCTGATCGCCATGCTCATCGCCGTGGTGCTGATCGTCGGTGTGCTGGTCATTGTGTTCAGCAGCTTCCGCCAGGCCTTCATCATTTTCGCCACCATGCCGCTGGCGATCATCGGCTCTGCGCTGGGCTTCTGGGCGTTCGACATCACCTTCTCGTTCTTCGCGATGATCGGCCTGGTGTCGCTGATCGGTATTGCCATCAACAACGGCATCATCATGGTCGACACCATGAACGGTTACCTGAAGGAGGGCATGTCCATCGCCGAGGCCGCCGCAGCCGGCTCTGCTCGACGCTTGCGCCCGCTGCTGACGACCGCCGTGACCACCATCGTCGGTCTCGTGCCACTGGCGGTCAGTAGCGCGTTCTACCGGCCACTGACGCTGGTGATTATCTTCGGCCTGGTTTCCGTCTCGATGCTTGCGCTGATCGTGGTGCCAGCCTTGTACCTGTTGCTCACGCCCAAGAATGCAGGGCAGCCGGTGTCATTGGACTAATCCCCGCGAGGACGCGGATACGCCGCAACGTAGTCTGGTGTTGAGCGAAGCGATACCCAGGATTGCGATTCCCGAGTATCGCTTCGCTCAACCCGAGCTACGGCGCTCAGGCAATCCACCACGATGCGGGTCGCCGGAATTTGCCATGTGCGCCGTTGCCGGACAGAATCGCGCGCCGAGCCGGCGCTATGTGCCGGATCGCCCATGGTGAAAAGAGGCTGCAGTTGAACGAACAAACCTTGTCCATGCGCCTGGAGCGCGTGGCAGCACATGTGCCAGCAGGTGCACGGTTGGCGGATATCGGCTCGGATCACGCTTACCTGCCTGTGGCATTGATGAGGCGCGGTGCCATCGAGTGGGCATTGGCCGGCGAGGTGGCCATGACGCCGTTCCAGGCCGCCGCGCGCAGCGTGCGCGAGAATGGCCTGAGCGAGCGAATCACCGTGCGCCTGGCCAGCGGGCTGGCGGCAATCGAGCCGGCAGATGGCATCACTGCGCTCAGCCTCTGCGGCATGGGCGGTGAGACCATCCGCGACATCCTCGACAGTGGCAAAAACCGGCTGAGCGGCGAGGAGCGCCTGATCCTGCAGCCCAACGGTGGCGAGCAGCCGCTGCGTCAGTGGTTAATGGAAAATCGCTACCGCATCCTCGGCGAGGAAGTCCTGCGGGAAAACCGTTTCTACTACGAAATCATCGTCGCCGAGCGTACCGGCCCGGTGCTGTACACCGCCGATGAACTGTACTTCGGCCCCTGCATCTGCGCGAACGTAGCCCCGTGTTCCTGGCCAAGTGGCAACGTCTGCTGCATCTGAAGCAGCAGACCCTGGCCAATCTCGCCCAGGCACGGCAGGCCGTGCCTGGGGAGAAGATGCAAGCGCTCGCTCAACAGATTCGCTGGATTACCGAACTGCTGGCTTGAGTCTGCTTTACAGGGGAGGCCTAAAAACGAGGTGCCCGGGCAGGCACCTGGTTTTCAGGGGGAGCGCCTATCAATTGAAGATCAGCGTCGCGCCATAGAACAAGCCTGCTGCCAGTGCCATGGAGGTGGGCAGGGTGAGTACCCAGGCCAGCAGGATGTTGCTGATGGTGCTGCCTTGCAGGCCGCTACGGTTGGCGACCATGGTGCCCGCCACCCCCGATGACAGCACATGGGTGGTGGACACCGGCAGGCTGTAGACGTTGGCCAAGCCAATGGCGCATGCGGCGGTGATCTGCGCGCTCATGCCTTGGGCATAGGTCATGCCCTGCTTGCCGATCTTCTCGCCGACGGTTTTCACCACGCGCTTCCAACCGACCATGGTGCCAATCCCCAGAGCCAGTGCTACGGCGATGATCACCCAGAAGGGTGCGTATTCGGTGGTAGCAGTCAGGTCTTTACGCAGCTTTTCCAGATCGGCCTTGTCGCGCGCCGGCAGGTTTTCCAGCTTGCCGACTTTCTTGGCCGAGTCATCCAGGCACAGGAGGTAGCGGCGAATATCGATGCGTTTCTCTTCGCTCAGGCTGTGATAATCCTTCACGCCGTCCAGCGTCTTGAGCAGCGTGGAGATGGTCAGCTCGGTGAGCTTTGGATCGCAGCGGAATTGCTTGGGCAGTTCGCTGTTGCCGGATTTGCCCAGTGCCAGGAACTCATTGAGGGTCGGCGCATTGCGCTGGTAGAACTCGCCCAGATGGATGGCTGCATCGCGGGTGCGCTCTATCTGGTACGTCGTGCTGTTCAGGTCGAGTACGAACTTGGCCGGCACGATGCCGATCAGCACCAGCATGATCAGGCCGATACCCTTTTGCCCATCGTTGGAGCCGTGCACGAAACTCACGGCCATGGCCGATACGATCAGCACCAGGCGGTTCCAGAACGGCGGCTTGTTCTTGCCTTTGGTTTCCTTGCGGGAAACGGGCGTGCTGTGCACCTTCGGGGTTGGCATCCAGTGCTTGAGGGCGAGAAACAGCAGGGCGGCGACAACGAAACCGGCGATTGGCGAGAAGATCAGCGACAGGCCGATATCACTGGCTTTCTGCCAGTTCACGCCATCAGCGAGCGGTATGTCGGTAAGCAGCGCATTGGCCAGGCCTACGCCAAGAATCGAACCGATCAGCGTGTGCGAGCTGGAAGCCGGAATGCCGAAGTACCAGGTGCCAAGGTTCCAGGTGATCGCCGCAGCCAACAGCGAGAAAACCATGATCAAACCATGGCTGGTATTCACGTTGATCAGCAGCTCGACCGGCAGCAGGTGGACGATGGCATAGGCCACGCCGACGCCGCCGAGCAACACGCCGAGGAAGTTGAAGATGCCCGACATGACGACGGCCAGGTTTGGCGGCATGGCCTTGGTGTAGATGACCGTTGCAACGGCGTTGGCTGTGTCGTGGAAACCGTTGATGAATTCGAAGGTAAGGACGAAGAGCAGGGCAAGTGCCAGGCTCAGCGCCAACCAGGCATCGAGCCCGCTGAATAATTCGAACATGAGGGTTTAGGTCTGGCTCAATGAGAGGGCTGGGTTAGTCCAAGGGCAAGCTTAGATCTGCTGGCGTTAACGCTGAGAAACTCGGATGGACGGAGAGGCCAACAAACCGTGGTTACGATAAACCGTCGAGAACATCATCTGCGCCCTGCAGATGCAGAGCTATTTCAGTTAGATAAGAATTATCGGCGGGATTTACGTAGAAAATCGACTGAGAAGCAACCCCGGCGCGTAAAGAATCCGTATTTTTATCAGTTGCCCCATCTCCCAACACCGGGTGATGAGGCTCTGCAATCAGTCCCATCGTCGGTTGATTACGTCTTTTCCTGATGGGCTTACCTGACTATGATCCCCGGCCTTTGTACGATCAGTGATTTTCAGGAATATACACATCATGGATAGATGGACCGAAGGCGGCTCTGCCAAGAGCGACCTGCAAAACCAGCCAGCGGCTGAGCCGCATTACATCGCCCGTCATTGGCGCGGCGAGCTTTCCTTGGCCAGGTCGTTCTGGGTCAATGAGATACTCCTTTCGCTGCTCTCTATGGGGCTCGTTTTACTGCTCGCGCTGGTGTTGATGCGCAACCCACTCAGCCCTGGGAATACGCTGCTCATCCTGACCGCCTGGCTTGCCTTCGCACTCTGCCTGGGCACCTGGCAAACGGTGGGCGTATGGCGTTCAGCCAGGCGGCATAAGGCGCATGGCGGCCGCTCCCTTTGGGTAATGAGCGTTCGCGGGCTCATGATCGCCGGCGTGTTGTACTCGGGGTACTCGCTAGTGGCCGATATGTACCCCCTGTTGAGGTCGACTGCGTTGATGGCCTTGAACCCGAATGCCCTGCCACCTTATCAGGTCAGCCTGCTGGCCGATGATCAACTGGAGTTCGCCGGGGGCCTTTCGCCCGGCAGCGCGAGTGCGCTGGAGCGGTCGCTGAAAGAGCATCCGCATGTCCGGGTACTGCACCTGGATAGCAGCGGCGGGCTGCTCAGCGAAGCGCGGGCGATCTCCAGCCTCATCGAAGACAGAGCCCTGATCACCTTTACCAATGGCGATTGCTTCAGCGGTTGTACCCTGCTTTTCATGGCTGGCAGCGAGCGTTTGCTCGGTGAGCGAGGTCGCCTCGGCTTTCATACGGCGAGCCTGTATGCATCCGATGCATCACCGTCGATGGTGATGACGTATCTGTACCGCAAAGCGTTTGTGGATCATGGCGTCTCTGATGCATTCGTGGAAAAAGTGCTGAATACCCAGCAAAAGGATCTGTGGATACCAGAACCTGAGGAACTGTTACGGGAGGGCATCGTTACCGCTCAGGTGAACGCGCGAACCTTCGAAGATGGTCGTCTCACACGTTTGCGCCAAGACGGGCAGCTCAAGGCTTATCTGTTAGGTGGCAAGGTGTTCAATACCCTTGCTCGAATTGCTCCGGAGCAATATCAGAAGCAGGAGAGTGAGGCTGCAGAGGCGCTTGCTCGTTTTTCAACGTTTGCTGATTTTCATGCGGCCGTTAAGCACCGCAGCGAAGGCCTGTTCAGTCATTACATCAGTACCGCACCGGCGCCTCAGCTGATCGAGCTCTGGAGTGCCCACATGGTGCTTTTACAGTCTGTGTACGAGCGCGCCCCCGAGCAGTGCGGCAGCTTCATTCTTGGCCAAAACCTATCAGGGGTCGACTACAGCAGCGTTCTGCCAGCCGATGCGCGCAAGCGCCTGCAGGATGCCGAGCAGGCTTTGCTGGAGGCCGCGATGCTGAACCCACAAGAATCCGAAGCAGACGCCACGGCGGAGCTGACGGCAGCTTTCGCCAGTGCGAAGTCCAAGTCCGCCGATGCCGAGGACATGTATCTACATCCGGGAGATTACGCTGACGAACCGGAAAGCCTGTGCTCGGTATTTCTGGCACTGTACGGATCGTTGCTCGCTATTGCTGATGAGGAGCGGGCTGGCGCTGCTTTGCGCCAACTCGCACGACTGCGCAAGTGAGTGCAGCGTACGGCCAAAAGCGTAAGCGTTCGGCAATGTCATCTAGGCAGCGACGCTCACTACGAGAGGGCGCCCGACTACACGGACACCCTCTCTAGCAAATTAGGCGTCTGGGATTATCGATATTTCGGGTGCGTGGCTGACTGGAAAGTTTACCGAGCGAGCAATAAAGCATTTCTCATGGGCTATTTTGTGCAGCGCCTGAGCCTTTTCGATTGCAGACCCCGGTGCCAGAATCACCTTCGGCCTCAACACAACTGAGGTGAACTGACCTGCGCCGTCGCTTTCCTCGACCATTGTTCCTTGAGCGCTGTCCTCGTAGGCCATCACAACGATCCCGGCCTCAGCACAAAGGCCAAGGTACCAAAGCTTGTGGCACGCCGATAAGGATGCCAAGAGCAACTCCTCTGGGTTCCAGCGTGTTGGGTCTCCACGAAAACTGGGGTCGGATGACCCATCAATTGGTTTTTTTCCGTTAGCTGTGATGACGTGCGCCCGGCTGTAACCCCGATATGACGACGTTCCTGTTCCCTCGTTGCCGGCCCACTTCACCTGGACTTCGTAATCGTGCGCTTTATCTGCCATTGATCCCTCCTGGGAAAGTTCTCGATAAGTCTGTTAAAAAGCGGACTCATTTGAGTGGGTACGAAGAGCGACTTCTGAGTGAGTACCTTGCCACAGCAACTATCGGCCAATAGCGGACGGTTAGAGCGCGGAGAATATATCCACTCAACCGTTAATTGGCTGCGCTTGATGCTGGAGATCGGCAGCAGGCCCTAAGCAGCTAGCGCTTTTTGTTTCAGCGCCACCAGCAGAGAGCGCAGTTCGGCGGGCTGCACGGGCTTGGACAGGATCGGAATGTTCTCGTCGCCCAACTGCTCCTGCACACGGCGCACGTCGTGGCCGGTCATGATGATGGCAGGCACGTTGCGGCCGCTGAGTGCACGCACATGGTTGATACAGTCGGCTCCGGAGGCTTCACGGCCGAGGTCGAAGTCGGTGACCACCAGATCGAAGTCCGTCGACACGTCGGGTAGCGAGGTGAAGGTGGCGACGTCACAGCCCCACTTCGTCAGCAGGGTGGCGGTGGCCAGTAGTACGTTCTGGTCGTCCTCGATAAGGCATATCCGCAAGCCATCCAGCATGCGCGGTGCCTGGTTGCTGCTCTGTGCCGTGGCGATGCGTTCGACCGGTGCCGCTACCGACTGCAGGCCGTCGATCGCTGCGAGTGTGCCCCGGCCCTCCACGGAACGAATGCGAATGCGCAGACCCATCAGCGTGCCTAGCCGCCTTACGATGGTCAGCCCCAGACCCATTCCGTCGACATCGGTGTCGCGCGCCTGGCGCACGCGGTAGAACTCTTCGAAGATATTGTCGAGATGCGCTTCGGCGATACCGCGGCCTTTGTCGTACAGCTCGATGGACAGGCCTGTGCCTTTGCGTCGGCAGCCGATCAGCACGGGTTGCCCGGGGCGTACTTCAAGGCGTTGGAGAGCAGGTTCTGCAGCATGGTGGTGAGCAGGGCGTGATCGGTACGCACATAGACTGGCGGGCAGTGCAGGCGAATATCGACCCCGGCCCAGCGAGCTGCTTCGGTGTTCTGCTGGATCAGTTGCTGCAGCAGATTATGCAGCGCTAGAGTTTCCATCTGCGGATCCACCTTGCCGCTGTCCAGCGAATACATGTCGAGAATCGAGCGGAACAGGCGCGAGACGCTGTGCAGCGATTTGTCGATATTCTCCACCAGGCGCTGTTGTTCGGTGCCCAAGCGGCTGTCGCGCAAACACGCGGTAAACAGGCTGATGGAGTGAATGGGCTGGCGCAGGTCGTGGCTGGCCTGTGCCAGAAACTGCGACTTGGCCAGGTTGGCGGCCTGCTCGGCCTCGGTCGCCCGGCGTGAGCGCTTGAGTAGGGCGTGTATATAGGCTGGCACCATCAGAGTGGTGAGCACCAAGGTGAATATCAGGTAAGGCTGCGATCGCCAGTAGGCCGATGTGCTGATGATTATCAGCAGCGAGATCATGGCCATGATGGTTGCCAGCAACAGGTAACCCGATCTGTAACGCAGCCCATAACCGACGGTCACCCAGAGCAGCACCGCATAGATCGGCAACATGGGCGCATCGCCAACGGCGATCATCGCGGTGAGGCAGCCGTAGTCAATGAGCATGGTGAGCACCCTCCGTACCGGTCGATTACCTGGCCGGCGACGGATATCGACCCATAGCACCAAAGAAACGACGAAGCAGATCGTCATGAGCCAGAGAACCTGCAGGGCTAGCAATGATTCTATGAACGATTGCTGATAGAGCAGCAGTGCGTAGCTGGTGATGATTGGTGCGATGATCAGGCGCACGATCGCCTGAGAGCGCTCTACGTCGTATACGGTAGGGGCGGTCGTGAACATGGAAACTTCCCGGAAGGCTTTTGATTCAAATATCAGGCCACCATAGCCCCCAGACTTTTTCAGGCGCAATACAACACTGACGTTATGAAGTGGTTTTAGCACGCCTGCACTATTCGGCCGCCATATAGCCCCCGACCCGCGCGAAATCCAGCATGGTGTCGAATTTGCTGAGCTGGTAAGCGGGTTGATTCACCCACAATCAATACTTTTATTGGTTATAAAAATCTGAGTTTCCCGACGAGGAAGGCCCGTGTCCAACGTCAGCTTTTGGCCGAGGCTGTGTAAAAACTTTTTTGAGCGCGACAGGTACTCAAAAACGGACTGGAAATCGCGCATCTGGGCGAAATCCACATCTGCTGACGCGCCGATAAATTTCAGATTTCACGTAGACATGCGTACTTCAATTTTGACGAAGCGTTTTTACACACTCTGGGCCGGAAGCTGCCCTTCAAAGAGCAGCGTATAAATGATCTAAAAGTCATGCCCCTGGTTGGGAGCCACCATGTAGGCTCCTGTTGCCCCAGCTTTGTAGTGCATGCTGCGTGATGCTTGTGATTTTCCAGTGATCGTCTGCCCGGTTGAGCAAGAACTCGTAATCACCGCAGGAGTGAAAGAAATTGTCACCGGCGATATCTGCGGATTGGCAATCTGCGAATCGCAGGATCAGATAGTTGCAACGAGCGCTCACTGCATCCTCATCCTGTTCATACGCTGCAAGAAGATTCGAAAAGCTATGGTGTTTAGCCAATTTGTCGACAGCATTCTCTCGGCGCTTAACAAAGTCCATGCCGCTCATAGTCGATGGTTTTTCTCTACCCGACGATGAGTAATCAATGAACACGCGCGAGGATAGGCAATTGCTCATCGATGCCCAGTCTCGACGGTCGAAGGACAGGAAAAATCGACAAAGGACGTCGTTAATCGCTAAAAAATCGTTTGGGCTGACTGCTTTCATAGCTTCTCCTGATACCACGAGCTGTATGTGCTAGAGCATTTTCAAACTGATACAAGCGGCTGCTGTGAGAGCTATGCCGGCGGCCCACAGTGATCCGTTGAAATTCTGATTCATCGTGTAGAAAGCGTCCGCTACAAAGGGGCCAGCAATTTGGCCCACGCTGTAGATGATTGTCATGACTGCTAAGAGATTGATGCTCGCTTTATTGGTGATACGCTGAGCGGCCGACATGGCAAT
The DNA here is from genome assembly GCF_979258205.1 of Pseudomonas sp. AC355. NCBI lineage: Bacteria > Pseudomonadati > Pseudomonadota > Gammaproteobacteria > Pseudomonadales > Pseudomonadaceae > Pseudomonas > Pseudomonas sp. AC355. Next base: position 385,257 of record NZ_OZ409843.1, read on the forward strand.
GGTCACTGCGCCCATGAAAGTCCCGCCGACAAGTAGCGCGCTGCCTAGATAGCCGGTTCCGTTTGGCAGCAATATAGGCAAGATGACACCTAGTGCCTGTATTGCCAGGTTCAAGGCCAGAGAGTTTTGAGTTCCGAGGTGCCGGTGTAGTCGATGCCATAAAAAGCACGAGGGGGCGGCGCCGAGGCCAAATACAGCCCACACATGTCCAGGATCCAGCTCTGGAAGAGCCGTCCTGACCAGCAGTGGAAGATAGGTTGCGGTGATGATGTACCCGAAACCAGCGAGGCCATAGATGAGCACTAGCGGCCACTGTTTTACCGGGCTCTCAGGCGCACCTTTGCTGTCAGCCTGTGCGTCGTACTTGGTGTCGCTCAGGCCAGGTACTGCAAGGAGCATCAGGGCGAAACTCACCAACCCCAGCAAAAGCCACACTTGGTGGCTTGTCAGATCCAACCAGAAGCCGAGAACGACAAGCTCAGCAGATACCGCGATGCCCAGCCCTACACCTGCATAAAGCAGAGGGGCCCCATGGATATGTCGGCGGTGCTGAAGCAGCCAAAGGGAAGCGGCAACCATTGCAACGGCGCTTAGGGCTCCAGCTACACCGCGAACCATAACGATTAGCCAAGCTGACTCAAGAAAGGCGAGGCTAATCAGGCATGCTGCAGTACCGCCCGTGGCCCACAGGCAGAAGCGATGGGCATTTTTCGGTTTTGTCTGAATTGCCAGCAGGGCGCCAACCAGATAGCCCGCGTAGTTGGCAGACGCAGCCATGCTGCCCTGGCTCAGGCTGAGGATATTTTCCTTAACCATGTGTGGGTATAGAGCTGTGTAAGCAAAGCGGCCGAAGCCCATTCCAATCGCGATGACAATCGCAGCCTCCAGCGCTGAACGCAGTTGCATCCCGCGAGACATCGACTTGAGTGTCATGCAGCTCCCTTGAACAGCAGGGCGAACTTGTCGAATGCGGGCGTCTTATAGTCCCTGCGCCAAACTAGGTATGTGCTGATCGAGCAAACCCTGATCGTGGACAGCTGGTCGCGGGCGCTGGTCAGTTGCAGCACACTTTCCGGCAGGATCGCGACGCAGGAGCCTGCTGCTACAGTCGCGACCATTGCGTGATAAGAGCCTAATTCCTGAATTTTCCAGCCGGAACCTACGTGGATGCCGAGTTGCTCCTCCGCGATGTACCGATACGTACAACCAATTCGAAAAGCTGCGAGTGCGCGCGCTTTTACCTGTGCAGGGCTAGTGGCAGTGGCATCTGTGGGAGGCAGCAATAGCAAGAGCTCTTCTTGCCAGATTGCGCTGCCTTCCAGCCCCATTTCGGTGAGATGCGCTTCATCGCTGTGTGCTGGGGGCAGTGCCACAAATGCGCAGTCGAGTTGGCCGCTACGAACCTGCTCAATCAACATTCCTGAAGGCCCGGTACTGACTTCGAGCTGTGTCGAAGGGCTCTCACGATTGAATGCCGCCAAGGGCACAGGTAGCCGGCTAGCTGCAGTGCTCTCCATACTGCCGACACGTAGCGTGCCCCCCGTAGCTCCACCAGTGATGACATGGCGAGCCTCGTCTTCCAGCGAGAGGATCCGCTGCGCATAGCCTACAAATTGCTCTCCAGAGGTCGATAGGGCCATGCGTTTGCCGGCACGAACGAAGAGCTCCACCCCCAATTCCGCTTCAAGCTGTTGAATGCGAGTAGTCACGTTCGAGGGCGCGCGTCCCAACCTGCTTGCGGCGCGCGTAACGCTTAGCTCGCTGGCGACGCTGCTAAAAATTCGTAACGACTCAAGATCCACCTTATTCTCCTTTTGGTATCTATGTTGTTAATATATTCTTATTTTGAGAACAATCAATCTCCATCGATTTCATACTCGTCTAGCGGGAGTTCAGGGTAATGAGTGTTTTTAGTTCTTTTGCTGCTCGTTTGCGCATCTACCCCATCATCCAGGCTCCGATGGCCGGTGTAGCGACGCCAGAGTTGGCTGCCGCGGTATCGAATTCAGGGGGATTGGGTTCCATTGGGATCGGAGCTAGCAGTGTTTCACAGGCGAAAGAGATGATTGCGCGAACTAAAGCGCTCACCTCAAAGCCATTCAACGTGAATGTCTTTTGTCATGCACCCGCCCTGCGCAATGAGCCCTTGGAGAGCGCGTGGCTGCAATGCATGGAGCCTTTGTTTCAGGAGTGCGAGATGGATGTGCCGACCTCGCTGAACGAAATTTATAAGAGCTTTATCGCGGACGAAGAGGTTTTTCAGATGCTTCTCGAAGAGCGCCCGGCTGTGGTGAGCTTCCATTTCGGCCTGCCCACGGCGCAGCAGGTCAGCATGCTGAAGAATGAAGGCATCTGCACGTTGGCTACCGCGACTAACCTTGATGAAGCAAGGCAGATCCAAAGGCTTGGCATTGATGCGATTGTGGCTCAAGGCATCGAGGCAGGTGGGCATCGGGGGGTGTTTGACCTGGGCGCTGTCGACGAGCAATTGACGATGCCGGTGCTCGTTCGACTCTTGGTCAAGAACACAGACCTTCCTATCATCGCCGCAGGTGGAATTATGGACGGGCAGGGGATTCATGCAGCGCTGGGGCTAGGAGCTGCAGCGGCGCAGCTTGGTACTGCATTTATCCTATGCCCGGAGTCTGCGGCGAATGAGGGTTATCGAGCCTCACTACGAAGCGAGCAGGCCTCCAATACCCGGTTGACCTCGGTCTTCTCTGGCCGCCCAGCACGTGGGATCGTGAATCAGTTTATTCAGCACCTGGATAGGGGCTCGGAAACCCAGGTGGCGGCCTATCCGCTTGCATACGACGCTGCAAAGAGGCTGTCTGCAGCGGCCGCCAAGAAGGGCAATCATAAATTCGCTGCACATTGGGCCGGGCAAGGAGCCCCCATGGCGCGCGAATTACCCGCCGAAGATCTGATGAATAAGCTGATCGAGGAATGGCGCCGTTGACACCTCATCGGATGCCAATCAAGCAATCTTGCCTCGCTCACCTGCGGGGTCTAAGCGCATTTAACCTTAAAGTGAGTAGCCCTCATGCCATTGCTGAAAATTGATGCAATTAAAGGCCGCACCAGTGCGCAAATCCAACGTCTCCTAGACGCGACTCATCAGGCAATGGTGGAAGCATTTGAGGTGCCTGAGCGTGATCGATATCAGATTTTCAATGAGCACGAACCGAGCCATATGATCATTCAGGACACCGGGCTTGGTTTCGAGCGAACTGACCGCGTCGTGGTGATAACGGCTATCAGCAGGCCGCGCAGCGTTGAAATAAAACAGCGCTTTTATGCACTGCTGGTAGCTGCGCTTGAAGAGAAATGCGGTATTGCTGCAACTGATGTAATGGTTTCAGTGGTTACCAATCGTGATGACGACTGGAGCTTCGGGTTGGGTCGAGCGCAGTTTCTAACTGGCGAGCTCTGAGGTGGTTGAGGTTGCTCTGGGCGAGCGAACCTTTGCCCAGTAAATGTCCACTCTTGGCCGATAGCGACAGTCCACTTCAGAGCGCTCACAGCGTTGGAGAAGTGCTACCTGATGCTGCCGCCTGCCAATGCAGGAAAGCTCGAACCTACATGCCAAAATAACCCGACCGCGTGCCAAAGCTATCGGCAATCCAAGGTGGATAAATGATCGAAACCCGACTGTTACGTCAGTTCGTCGTCGTTGCTGAAGAACTGCATTTCAGCCGCGCCGCAGAACGGCTACATATGGCGCAGCCTCCTCTCAGTCAGGCGATCAGGAGGCTGGAGGAGCAAATCGGCTATCCCTTGTTCGTTCGCGACAAGCGAACCGTGGAGCTCACCAGCGCAGGGATGGCTCTCATGGGCAAAGCCCACGAACTGCTAGGGGCGCTAGACGAAAGCGTCGCGCATACGCGGCGGGTCGCCCAAGGCATAGAGGGACATCTAGTGGTTGCCATGATCAGCCTCAATCACTATCCAGGTTTCTGGCGAGCCCTGAGCGCATTCAGAAAGCAGATGCCTACTGTCGAGCTGAGTTTCATCGAGGCCACTACCAAAGAACAGGTCGAGCTTTTGGAGAGCGGCGAAGCCGATGTTGGCGTGATGCGTTGCCCCGGAACGACAACACCTGCGCTGAACATCGAACGGCTACTGCTGGACCCCATTCAGGTTGCTTTACCTTCTGGCCACCCGCTGGCGGCGAGCATTGCGGTAAGGCTTGAGGATATTTCTAACGAATCGTTCGTCATGTCGGCGCGCGCCTTGGGGCAGGGCTTTCATGACCAGTTACTCACACTATGCAAAGGTGCAGGTTTCTCGCCAAGGATCGTTCAGCATGCCAGGCAAATCCAGACTGTGTTGGGGCTGGTGGCGGCAGGATACGGGGCGGCGCTGGTGCCGGCCTCTTTCGAGCGCTTAGGGCTGCAGGATGTCGTATTCCGGCCATTGCTGCACAGTGCCTCTCAGGAGCTGGGCTCGGTGGCGCTGAATGTTGCCAACAACAATACGGTCGACTCGCCGCTGCGAGATTTTTTTATCGAGACGGTCAAGCGCCACGTCTGATACTTGAGTCGTCTTACTAACCGACATAAACAGTATTTCACGGCGCGCCTTGCAAACCACAGCATGCACCTGTCTTTTCCAACCGGAGATCGGTCATGCAATATCGCTCATTAGGCAGTTCATCCCTGCAGCTTTCAGTTCTATCATTTGGGAGCTGGATTACCTTCGGTACGCGCCTCGACCAACGTGGTGCCAATGAATGTCTCGCTTGCGCCTTCGACCATGGCATCAATTTCTTCGATAGCGCCGAGGTGTACCTTGGCGGTGAGGCAGAGCGTATGCTCGGACGCGGGATCAAGACGCTTGGCTGGTCGCGAGACAGTTACTGCGTTTCCAGCAAAGTACTGTTCGGCACCGGTGACAATCACTCTGCCACGAATCCATCACGGCCTACCCAGCAGGGCCTGAGCCGCAAGCACATCACGGAAGCCTGTCACCAAGCATTGCAACGTTTTGGTGTCGACTATCTCGATTTCTACCTGTGCCACCGTCCAGAGCCTGGTATGTCCATCGCGGAAATTGCCTGGACGATGAACGCGCTAATCCAGCAAGGCAAGGTGTTGTATTGGGGGACATCGGAATGGCCTGCAGAGGACATTTTGAAGCTTATAGAGTTTTGTCAGCACAACCGCCTCATCCCACCACAACTGGAGCAGCCGCAATACAACCTGTTCCATCGCGAACGTGTCGAGAGCGAGTACCAGCCACTCATTCATGAGCATGGGCTCGGTTTGACTACCTGGTCTCCGCTGGCATCCGGCGTTCTGGCGGGGCGTTACGACGAGGGAATTGCGGTGGACACTCGGCTGGCGACCGAGGGGTTCTCTTGGCTCGAGGATTTTGTTTTCGAGAACAAGCGCGACGAGCGAATCGAGGCGGCTAAACAGCTTAAGACAATAGCCCGTGAACTCGGAGCAACACGCGCTCAGTTGGCGCTTGCCTGGGTGTTAAAGAACCAGGCTGTAACGTCAGTTTTGATTGGTTCTTCAAACGTTATGCAGTTGCAGGAAAACCTAGGGGCGCTTGAGGTTTTACCGCGCCTTGAAGAAGCATTGCTTGACCAGATGGATAAGATCTTCCAGTAAATGTCATTAATGGGGTTATCGCCTAGCAAGCCTCTCGCTGGAGGCTTGCTAGGCGAGAAATTGGCCAGTACCCCTGATGACAATGACCGGCTACTTCTGGCCGAAAACTGCCGGTCATTTCTCGCTGGGCTGTTCAAGGCGAATGCACGCGGTGGTCACAGCCCAAGCAATCAACCGGTCAGGTCAATGCCATTATGCAAACTCTTCGCCTACGGCTGTCGGGGCGAATAAGTGTTGGCGTCGTACGCTTGGCTGGCGATTTTTTTGCCAGTTGGGGGCTGGGGGCGCACATGTTTATAGGGCGGAACTGTCGGCGCGCAGGGCTACAGTTGTTAAGTACGCAACCGGCAGCCCAGGTGGGGCCGCTGGCTGCAGCGCCAGTTACTTATCGGCAAGCTTGTCCCAGTATTTAGGGATGACCGCACAGGCGTTGCATTGGCGACCCATGGAAACCATGCGCTGGATGGCTCGTTTCTTCATGCGCACCAACCTCCCTGCAGGCGGCGCTATGGCCCATTAATTAGTTCTGTTCATAGGCCCTTGCCGGTTTGCCTGGCTAGTCCGGGCTAACTCCTTCGCTTAACGTCCCTTATCCGCATTGCAGTCACTGGCCCGCCGCTGAGTGCCGTGCATCCTGCCTTTCGCTCATACGGATACGCATGATGAATCGACTCACCATCCAGTACGGCATGACGCTTTTGCTGGCGATGTTCGCCGAAATCGTCATGGCCGGAGCGACACCGCCACAGGCCATCTCGAAGGCCAGTGAAAGCCGTGCCGCCACTGAGCGGGAATCCGAAGAGGGGCTTGCCACTGGGGTGGAAAAGCCTGTGGTGCTGGTCGTGGGTGCCAGCGGAAGCATCGGCCGATTGGCGGTGGCAGAGGCATTCAGGCGTGGCTACGAGACGCGCGCTTTGGTGCGTGACCCCGCCCAGGCATCGCTGTTTCCTGCTGGAGTGAAGGTGGTGGTTGGTGATCTGACTCGCGCCGAGACCCTGCCAGAGGCTGTGGCGGGCGTCAGCGCAGTCATCTTCACCCACGGCATCAGTGGCAACGATCCCAGTGGCGCGGAGGCGGTGAACTATGGGGCGGTGCGCAATGTTCTTGGCGTGTTGCAGGCGCCGGCACGGATCGCTCTGATGACCACTGTCGGCGTCACCAAACCCACCGTCGGGCATGACTGGAAACGTCGCGGAGAACGCCTCGTGCGTGCCAGCGGGCTGCCTTACACCATCGTGCGGCCCGGCTGGTTCGACTACAACGCCGCCGACCAACAGCGCCTGGTAATGCGCCAGGGCGACACGCACTGGGCGAGTTCGCCGTCCGACGGTGTGATGGCTCGTGCGCAGATCGCTGAGGTGCTGGTCGCCTCCCTGACTTCACCCAGCGCGAACCGCAAAACCTTCGAACTGGTTGCGGAACGTGGCGCTGCTCAAACGGATCTCGAACCACTGTTCTCGGCGCTGCCGGCAGATCCCACAGAGGGCTATGACGCCATACGGGATCAGGACAACCTACCGCTGAGCCAGGAGCCGGACAAGGTCGTTCAGGAGCTTGATGCTGTCCGCGTCCAGTTCGATAAGTAAGCCAGGGTACGCCGAGTTATGGTGTGACTGTGTTGAGCGGGTGGCCAGTGGTGATGCTGGGCAACAGCTACCACTGGCCTGACGATGGGCATTCGATCAATGTGCTCGCATCAGCGAATCTTGACGACAATCTTGCCTTTGGCATGTCCGTCGACGACGTGGGCGAGTGCCTCGGCCGTCTCTTTGAACGGTAACACCCGTTCAATCACTGGGCGGATGGCGCCGGATTCGATAAGTGAGGTTATTTTGGTCAACTGGCTGCCTTCGGCGCGCATGAAAACAAAGCTGTAGCTGACGCCTCGCTGCTTGGCTTTCCGGAGAATGCTGCGGCTAAGCAAACGCAGCACCTGTTTCAGGGGCCAGGATAGGCCTTGCTGGGCCGCGAAATCGGCTGTAGGTGAACCGGAAATGGAGATCAAATGCCCGCCGGGCTTGAGCACCTGCAGCGACTTTTCCAGCACATCGCTGCCGAGGCTATTGATTACCACATCGTAGTCTCGTAACTCCGTTTCGAAGGCGTGCTTGCTGTAATCGATGACTACATCTGCGCCGAGCGCCTTTACCCAATCGACATTTGCCGTGCTGGTCGTGGTAGCGACGAAAGCACCCAAATGCTTGGCGAGTTGTATGGCAATGGTGCCGACGCCGCCGGAGCCGGCATGAATCAGTACCTTCTGGCCCTTCTTTAACCTGGCCGTTTCGACGAGCACTTGCCATGCCGTCAACGCAACCAGGGGAATGCTGGCCGCTTCTTCCATGCTGAGGTTCGTTGGCTTGTGTGCCAACGACGCTTCGCCGACCGCGATTCGCTCGGCAAACGTGCCGATACGATTCTGCTCAGGCCGAGCGTACACCTCGTCGCCTGGTTTGAAGCGAGTGACGTTGCAGCCGACCTTCAGTACCTTGCCAGCCACATCATTACCGAGGATCAAGGGCAGGCGATAAGGAAGGACAAGCTTGAATTCACCTGCCCTGATTTTCGCGTCCAGTAAATTTACCCCCGCGGCATGCACCTGAATCAGGACATCCTCGTCCTGTAATTCGGGTTCAGGTATATCTGCGATTCGTCCGATTTCTTTCTTCCCGTAACGATCAATGATGAACGCTTTCACTGGGTGGAATCCTTGTATTCAGATGGGCACAGTCGGGCGTGTCATTTTCCAAAAAACGTAAAAATCTTATGACCTTGAGCCTACAAGCCCTTAGTCCGGTAGCGCTCTGCCGCGTTGGCCATGCGGATATCGGATAGCAGCAGCTGGCGTGATGCGTCCAGGGCATCCCAGCGTTCGGCCACATGCAGCGGCGGGATAGTGACCAGTTCGCGGCTGTCGAAACCGGCCAGTGCCGCGTCGACCAGTTCATCTACCTTCATCAATTCAGGGAGCGTGTTGATGTCGATGCCAGCGCGTTCCCAGATTTCAGTGTGGGTGCCCGCCGGTAAAACCGCTTGTACGTAGACGCCCTTGGGCGCTAGTTCCAGGCTTAGCCCCTGGGACAGGAACAGGACGTAGGCCTTGGTCGCTCCGTAGATGGTCATACCGAATTCTGGCGACAGCCCGACTACCGAACCCAGGTTGACGATCGAACCCTCGCCGGCCTGCGCCAGGCGCGGTGCAATGGCGTTGGCCAGCCGCGTCAGGGCGGTAATGTTCAGGGCGATCAGGCGGTCGATGGACTGTGCGTCCTGCGCCACGAAACCACCGGACTGAGCCAGGCCGGCATTGTTGATCAGAATGCCGATGCTGGCGTCTTCGCGCAGGCGGGCCTCGACCACAGCCAGATCGCTGGGTTGGGTGAGGTCGGCGCGCAGCACGTCGATGGCAACCTTGGTTTCCTCATGCAGGCGCGCAGCCAGTGCTTCAAGACGAGCCTGGTCACGTGCAACCAGGACGAGATTGTGGCCGCGACGTGCGAAGCGTTCGGCATAAACGGCGCCGATGCCGGAGGAGGCGCCGGTGATAAGAACAGTAGAGAGAGTGGTCATGTGGGGTGCCTAGATAAGGTATGAATCGGCCGCCCAGAAAGAGGGCGGCTCCTGTGTTTGAAGAGACTCGGTTCAGCCCAGCGTTGGGTAATCGGTGTAACCCTTGGCGCCACCGCCGTAGAGCGTGGTCGGATCCAGCTGGGCGAGCGGTGCATTGGTGCTGAGGCGCTCGACCAGATCCGGATTACTGATGAAGGGGCGACCGAAAGCGATCAGATCGGCCTTGCTCTGCGCGAGTCGGGTCGTGGCCAAATCCAGGTCGTAGCCGTTGTTGGCCAGATAAACCTGCTTGAAGCGGCTACGCAGCGAGTCATAGTCGAACGGCGCGTTATCGCGTGGGCCGCCTGTGGCGCCTTCGACCACGTGCAGATACGCCACGCCGAGGGCGCTGAGTTGTTCCGCGATGTAATCGTATTGGGGTTGCGGCTGGCTGCAGCTGATGCCCGAGGCCGGTGAAACAGGCGAGATGCGCACGCCCGTGCGCTGTGCGCCGATTTCCTTGACCACTGCTGCCGTCACTTCCAGCAGCAGGCGTGCCCGGTTTTCGATGGAGCCGCCGTAACGGTCGGTGCGCTGGTTAGCGCCATCCTTGATGAACTGCTCCAGCAGGTAACCATTGGCACCATGAATTTCGACGCCGTCGAAACCGGCGGCGATCGCATTGGCAGCGGCTTGGCGGAAGTCCTCGATGATGCCTGGCAGCTCGTCCAGCTCCAGTGCTCGCGGTTCGGACACGTCGTGAAAGCCGTTGTTAACGAAGGTCTTGGTTTCAGCACGAATGGCTGAAGGCGCGACCGGCGCTTTGCCTCCTGGCTGAAGGTCAACGTGCGATACCCGGCCCACGTGCCACAACTGGACGAAGATGCGGCCGCCTTTGGCATGCACCGCATCGGTCACCTTGCGCCAGGCCTCGATCTGCTCCGGCGTATAGAGCCCTGGGGTGTTTTGATAACCCTGAGCTTGCGGGGAGACCTGAGTGGCTTCCGTGATGATCAGGCCCGCCGAGGCGCGCTGGGCATAGTAGGTGGCAGTCAGGTCAGTGGGCGCCAGGCCATCGCCGGCACGGTTGCGGGTCAATGGGGCCATGACAATGCGATTGTTGAGCGTCAGTGCACCAAGGGTGAAGGGGTCGAAGATCGTCTTGTCGGTCATGCCATGCCTCTACGTGATGTGGGGAGCCGTGTGGGCTTCAGTGAAGTGACTTAATGATTATGTTTGTAATCATAAGTGTCAAGAATTTTGATTTAGATCGACATCAATGTAAGATCGCGCTCTAGATTGCTGCCATACAAGCGAGGCCAAATACGTGAAAGTCAGCAAAGCCCAGGTGCAAGCAAACCGTGCGCACATCGTCGAGACGGCATCCAGGCTGTTTCGCGAGCGCGGTTACGATGGCATCGGCATCGCCGATCTGATGGCGGCGGCGGGGTTTACCCATGGCGGCTTCTACAAGCACTTCGGTTCGAAAGCGGATCTGATGGCTGAAGCGGCGGTTTATGGGCTTGAGCAATCGGCAGCACAAACGGCTGGTGCCGATTTATCCGAGTTCGTGGGGCAATACCTGTCTCGCAGCCATCGCGATGAGCCGGGCGAGGGCTGCACCATGGCCGCGCTCTGTGGCGATGCGTCTCGTCAGCCGGACTTTGTCCGCGAGACATTTGCTGCCGGTATCGAGCGTCAGCTGGCCGCGACCGAGCTTGATGGAGGCTCGGCAGCCGAAGCACGAGCCAAAAGCATCAACACGATTGCTCATGCGGTTGGCGCCATTGTGTTGTCGCGAGCCTGCCCAGACGACAGCCCGCTGGCCCAGGAAATTCTAGATGTGTGCCGCGCCCGGATACTCGCCACATTGGCACCGCCGGTGGCGAGTGAGTAATCAAGCCACTACTTGAACAGGGTTTGAATCAGAGGCGTTCGGCATGGGCCGGCTCGTGCAGGCCTGTTGCTTGCGGAGCTTTTCACGACCTTTATGGGCAGGCGCCTGGCTGGAGTGTTTCACCCACCGTGGGTTCCCCATGACGCTACCTGCCGGACAGCTGTTGCCTGTTCGTCAGGCCTTTTGATCCTCGAAGGCATGCTCAGGGCCAGGGAAAACGCCTGTTTCCACCTCAGCTGAAAAGGCCTGTGCCGCTTGATGCAGTAGCCCACGCATGTCTGCGTACTGTTTGACGACGCGCGCATGTCTCTGTGGAAAATCCATGAGCAGGCCTCAGCTAGCCGCTAAAACCCTCAGTGTTTGGCGAGCAGCCGTGAGGCGTCGAAGCCCATGCGCATGTTGCCCCAGTGGCGACCGTCGAAAATGAACGGTACGTCGATCTCGGTCATGATCTCGCCGGTGTCGCGCAGGTAGGTCTGCAGCAGGAAGCGTTGGGTGTTGGTTGCTGCGCGCAGGCCCACAGGGTCGGAGAACATGCGCTTGTTGCGGCACACCGGCAGGTCGACGGCGCGATTGCCGGTGGGCGCTTTCGACACCCAGCTGTTGTTCACCGGGCAGTAGCCTTTGTTGTCGACGATAAAGGTGACGATGCCACCCGACGTGCCCTTGGTCAGCTTGTCGATCTCTTCCTGGCAGATCTGCGCGAAGCGCTCGGTGTAGCCGGTCATGTACTGCTTGGGATCGGTGTTGGGTATCAACCGGTAGTTCTGGTCGAACAGGTTCACGCCCTCGCGCTGCAACGCGGCCAGGCGAACCTGCAGGATGTCGCGGCACTGGCTAGCGCGGGTGATGGCGGCATCCAGTTCGCCTTGGCCGAGCACGAAGCGGCCGAGCAGCGTCTGCACTTTTTCGGCTACGCCAGAGAGGTCGCGGGTAGCGGTGGCAGAGCGTTGCATGCGCTCGTCGATGGCCTGGCTGTCGGCGTGAATCTGCGTGACTCGTTCGTTGATGCCGGTATTGGCATCGGCCACCTGCTGGATGTGTTCGGCGATTTCCGCGAGCTTACCGTTGGTGGACTCGAAGTCGACGATCATGCTTTCGAAGTGGCCAGTGGCGCGTTCGACCACTACCTGGGTTTCGCGGGCGCTGGTGCTGATCAGTGCAGTCTGCTCGTGAGTCGAGCCCACTTCCTTGAGCATGGCGTCGATGTTCTGGGAGATGTCGCCAGTGGCGCGGCTGACGTTCTGCGCCAGGGTGCGTACTTCGTCGGCGACCACGGCGAAGCCACGGCCGCTTTCGCCAGCGCGGGCGGCTTCGATGGCCGCGTTGAGAGCCAGCAGGTTGGTCTGCGAGGAGATCTGCTGGATCAGCCCGACCACCGACTTGATGTTCGAGGAGCGCTCGTTGAGTGCGGACACCAGCACGCCAAACTCGTTGAGGCTGTTGGAGATAGCGCCAATGTTGCCGGTCACTTCCAACAGCTCGGCGTAGGAGTCGCGGGCCATGCTGAGGTTCTGTGCGGTGGTGCCGGAGATCGCCTGAGTCTGCTGCGACACTTCTGCGATGCGGCCAACGGCGCTGTTGCTCTCGCTCATCACTTCATTGGCGAAGCGTGCCTGGTGGGTGGCGCTTTCGCTGGAGTCGCTGATGTTCTTCAGCGAGCGGGCGGACTCCACGGCGATCTGCACGGTGAGTGCCTGCACATTGCTGATGATCTCGCGTTGCTTGGCCAGGAAGCGGTTGCAGGTGCTGGCCAGGGTGCGGATTTCATCGTGGGTCAGCAGCGGCAGATCGCGGGACAGGTCGCCTTCGCCGTTGGCGATTTCTTCCAGGGCGCGGGTCATGTTGTCGACCGGCCGCACGATCAGGTGGCGGAAGTACCAGACCATGAAGCTGACCATGCCCAGGGTGAACAGCGCACTGAGCAGCAGCGCGTTGCCGAGGGTGTCGAGCTTGGCCTCGATGCGGCTCAGCAGAGCGGCATCGATCTGCGCGGCTTGCAGTTGCTGGAGGATGTCGGCACGCAGGCTGGTAGCGACCCAGAACAGCAGGCCACTGACCAGCACCAGCAGGAAAAGGCTGGATAACTTCTTGGTCAGGGTATCGAAAAAGTGCATCTCGATTGAATCGTAAAGCGACTTCAACGACTGCATGCCGCAGCTCCTGGCAAAGAAAACATCCGTGGGTTTCTATTTATTCGACCAGCAGTGCAGAAGCTTTAATGACTGCGCCGCTTTCGACGACGTTCCGCGCTCTTTCAGGATGGGTGTTCGCGCGCAGGGTGAGAATTGTAGAGCTTCGCTTGATGCGGATAAAGCGGTCGCCAGCAGGAAAAATAGTAGGCATAACGACAGATACCGGCGCGAGGGCCGGTATCGTTACGAGCTGCACTGTGATGCCGCGGTTTAGCCGCGCTGGCCGATCTCCACTTCCTGCGCTGTCCAGCCGGCGACCCGGTCGCTGAGCGACAGACCAAGACCCGGTCGCGTCGGTACCAGCATGCGCCCGTCACGGGTTTCCAGGCGCTCGTTGAACAGCGGCTCCAGCCACTCGAAGTGCTCGACCCAGGGCTCGGTGGGGTAGGTCGCGGCAAGGTGCACGTGCAGTTCCATGGCGAAATGCGGGGCCAGCATCAAGCCCGCCTGTTCGGCCATCGAGGCGATTTTCAGGAACGGGCTGATACCGCCGACGCGAGGCGCATCGGGCATCAGGTAGTCGGCGCCACGGGTCTTGATGAACTCGGCGTGCTCGGCAACGCTGGTGAGCATTTCCCCGGTGGCGATCGGCGTGTCGAAGGCTGCCGCCAGGGCTGCGTGACCTTCGGCGTCATAGCAGTCCAGCGGTTCTTCGATCCACACCAAGTTGTATTCTTCGAACTTGCGGCACATGCGCTGGGCGGTCGGGCGATCCCATTGCTGGTTGGCGTCGACCATCAGCGGGAAGTCGTCGCCCAGGTGGCGGCGCACGGTGCTGACGCGCTCGATGTCGATAGCCGAGTTGGGTTGGCCGACCTTGAGCTTGATGCCGCCAATGCCTTTTTCGCGGGACAGGTCAGTGTTCTTCATCAATTGATCGAGTGGCGTGTGCAGGAAGCCGCCCGAGGTGTTGTAGCAGCGCACCGAGTCGCGCTGAGCGCCGAGCAGGCGCGCCAGGGACAGGCCAGCACGCTTGGCCTTCATGTCCCACAGGGCGACGTCGAAGGCGCCGATGGCCTGGGTCGACAGTCCGCTGCGGCCCACGGATGCACCGGCCCAGCACAGCTTGGTCCAGAGCTTCTGGATGTCGCTGGGGTTTTCACCTATCAGTGCCGGCGCGATCTCTTTGGCATGGGCGAACTGGCCTGGGCCGCCCGCGCGCTTCGAGTAACTGAAGCCAAGGCCGCGATGGCCATCCTTGCTTTCGATCTCCACGAACAGCATGGCGATCTCGGTCATCGGCTTCTGCCGGCCAGTCAGCACCTTGGCATCGCTGATCGGGTTGGCCAGGGGCAGGAAGACGGAGGCGATACGAATCCAGGCGATCTGATCCTGGTCTGCACAGCCTTGGGAAAGGGGTTGTTCGCTCACACTGATTACCTCGCTTACGTTCTTGTTCGAGCCAGCAGATGCCTGGAGCGATCTGCGGTGATCTGCGACGTTAAGCTGATTACGTAATCATTCAAGCGCTGAGACATGCGCGACGGCATGTCAGGAAAAGGGTCGGTAACTGCGCTACCGCTAACGCCGTGCAGGCAGGCTAGCGGTAGGCAGGTGCCTGCGGCGGTTAGCCGAGAATGGCGTTGAAGAACAGCAGGGTGAGCAGCGAGGTGAGCCAGCCGAGCGTGGTGGGCACCGACCAGGTCAACAGTTGATGCTTGGCATTCTTGACCCCGAGCATGCGGTTGACCACCCAGAAATAGCTGTCATTGAAGTAGCCAAAGACCATAGAACCGATCGCGGCGGCCTGGGCGGCGAACACCATGTTGACGTCGGGAATGGTCGCCAGGATCGGTGCTGAAATGGAGGCCCCGGTGATCATCGCGACAGTGCCGCTGCCCTGGATAAGTCGCACCAGCGAAGCGATCACGAAGGGAATCAGCACGGCAGGCAGCGGTAGCGTCGCCACCCATTCGCCCATGTACTGGCCTGCACCGCTGTCGCGCAGCACGGCGCCAAGCGCACCGCCTGCCCCGGTCACCAGGAGGATGATACCGGCGCTTTCCACGCCTTTTTCCATCTCGGCGATCACCTCATCGCGCGGGCGACGCGGTACCAAGCCGTACAGCGCGACAATCACCCCAAGGCCCACGGCAATCACCGGGTTGCCCAGGAATGCGACGCACTGGCCGAACATGCTCATCTTGAGGGTGCTGGCAGCATCAAGTTTGGCAATCACGCCGACCAGCGTGTTGGCGAAGATCAGCAGGATCGGCAGCAGAATCGGCAACATCGACAGCCACAGCGGCGGCAGCTCGGCCTCACGGGCGTCGGCGCGCTCGAGTACTTCGCGGTAGGCAGCGGCCGGTTCGATGGGCGCCTGGCCGCTCTGGGCGATCATCGCTTCGATGCGCGGCCCCATGAAGCGGGCGTAGGCAACCAACACGAATGTCGCGGGAAGGGTGAACACGACCCCCCAGAACATCATCAACCCGACGTCGATATTGAAGATCCCGGCGATTCCCAGTGGCCCGGGAGTCGGCGGCACTGCGTGGTGGGTCAGCATCAAGCCGCCCGCCAGCGCGATACCCAGGGTCAGCATCGATTTACCGGTGTTACGCGACAGTGCGCGTACCAGCGGGTTGAGAATGACGAACGCCGAGTCGCAGAAAATCGGCACCGAGACGATGTAGCCAGTGACCATCATGGCCCACTCTTCGCGTTTGTTGCCGAGCCAGCGGACGAAGCTGTAGGCCATGCGCTCGGCAGCGCCCGAGACTTCCAGCAGGCGCCCCATCATCACGCCGAAGCCGATGACCAGACCGATGGTGGACAACGTTGTACCGAAACCGGTGGTGATGGATTTGACCAGCGCATCGGGTGCCATACCGCCGATCAGGCCGGAGATCGAGGCGGCTATGATCAGCGCCAGGAGTGCGTGGATACGCGTTTTCAAGACCAGCACGATCAATACGACGATGGCCAGAACCAGGCCGACCATCAATTGTGGGCCGGCCACTGATGTTGCTTCCATTGTTGATTCCTCTTGTTTTTATTAGCTGGAACAACGGCGCTGCTGGGGCGCCGTACTGGTTAGCGATGCATGTCGTGCTGATGAGCGTTGACGACGCTGTCGAAGTCCGCGTCGACCGTGAAACCCAGTTGCAATGGCCGCTTGATATCGAAGTCGCCCGGCCAACTGCACACGATGCACTGCACGCGTTCATCGGGCTCGAAGCTGACTCGTTGGCGAGCCGCGTCGCCGCCGACACGCGCCAGGCTGTCGAGCATCTCGCTGACCCGCACGCAGATGCCCGGCAGATTCAGGGTGCGACGCTGCCCGAGCAGCTCGCCGTCGAGCCGCGCTGCGTGGAGCAGGTTGTCGATCACGGTGCCGGGCGAGGACAGCCACAGGCGGGTATCGAGCGGAACCGGGCAGTTGCTTGGCTCGCCCGCCAGCGGTTCGCGCAGCATGCCGCTGGCGAACGACGAGGCGGCGGCGTTGGGCTTGCCGGGGCGTACGGAGATGGTCGGCAGCCGGCACACACGGCCGTCGACGAAGCCCTTGCGCGAGTAGTCGGTGATCAGCAGTTCTGCCATGGCCTTCTGCGCCCCGTAGGAGGACTGTGGCAATGGCGCAAGGGATTCAGGAACCTGCTCAGGGATAGGGCCGCCGAATACCGCCAGTGAACTGGCGAACACGAAGCGCGGCACCTGCTCCTGTTGCCGGCAAGCTTCGAGCAACGCTCGGGTTGCATCGAAGTTGATACGCAGACCTAGGTCGAAGTCCGCTTCTGCCTGACCGCTGACGACTGCGGCCAAGTGATAGACCACACGTGTATCGGGGCCGACCAGCGAGGCGATGAAGGTCGGGTCGCAAATATCGCCGATGTGTGAGGTGACACGTGGATCCTCAACCGGGCAGGGCGCCAGGTCGGCCGAGACGATATGGTCATTGGCTCCTAAAAGGTCGCTTGCGGTGGGGGCGAGCAACGCCTCGATCAGGCGGGCGCCGAGAAATCCGGCGCCACCAGTTACCAAAATATTCATGCATGAGGCTCCGCTTGGGAGAATATTCGGGGTGATAAGTGCGCCCCGTATTCTTGTTATTGATGAATCAGGTGACAGGTAGTTGTCATGTTGTATGATGAATTTAATGTCGATGCAACCGTTCGCGCCGTTCTTCTTCGTCATCAGTGATGGAAAACAGGCGTGGCGGTTGCCAGGAGATGCAAGTGGATAGGCTCAACGAAACCACCCCCAAGCTCGCCGAACGGCTGGCCAAACGCCTGAGTACGGCGGTTCACGAAGGTCAGCTCGCCGCAGGTGCGCGGCTACCCACCGAGCAGGCCTTGTGCGAACAGTACGGCGTCAGTCGCACGGTGGTGCGCGAGGCCACCTCGATGCTCAAGCGCGAAGGCATGCTCGTCTCGCGCCAGGGCAGCGGTACCTTCGTCGTGGCTAACCCCTCGGTGGCGCTACGCATGCCGCAACCACAAGGCAATTTTGCGGCGGTGGTGGAAATCATCGAGCTGCGTAGTGCGCTGGAAATCAAAGCTGCCGAGCTAGCGGCTACACGCCGTAGCAGCGCCCAGTTGCGGGCGATGCGCAACGCACTGGCCGAGCTCGATGAAGCGGTCGAGCGGGGCGAGGACGGTGTTCGTGAAGACCTCGCCTTTCACCGCTCCGTGGTCGCCGCCACCGGCAACCAGCACTTTCTCGAAACCATCGACTTTCTCCACCAGTTATTGCAGCAGGCCATCAGCGTGACCCGCCGCAACGAGGCGAAAAATGCGCAGTACATGCGCCAGGTCGACCATGAGCACCATGCGTTGCTCGATGCGATTGTCAGCGGTGACAGCGAGGCAGCCCGGCACGCGGCCTCGATGCATCTACGCAATGCCGAAACTCGCCTGCGCGAAGCGCAAAGCGAGGCAGACGCCGTCTTATAAAAATCACAAGAGGACTTATTCAGATGACAGCGATATCCAACATTGGCGTGATCGGCCTAGGCTCCATGGGCCTGGGTATGGCGCGCTCCCTATTGCGCGCCGGCTTGCCGGTATGGGGTTACGACACCCGCGCAGAGGTCAGCCAGGCCTTCGCAGCAGAAGGCGGCAAACCCGTCGAGGCGTTGCTTGAAAGTGCCTCGGTCAGTGACTTGCTGTTTATCGTGGTGGTCAACGCTAAACAAACCGAAGACCTGTTGTTCGGCGAACAGGGCGTCGCTTCGCGATTGCGCCCGGGCACTGTGGTGATCGCCTGCGCGACGATTTCTGCGGCAGCGGCGAGGCGCATCGCCAAGCGCTTGGCCGAGCAGCAGATCCTGATGCTCGATGCACCCATCTCCGGTGGCTCGGTGCGCGCTGCGGCGGGGGAGTTGACCATCATGGCCTCTGGGCCTGCGGCTGCCTTCGAACGCTGTGAATCAGCGTTGGCGGCTGTTGCTGCCAAGGTCTACCGACTGGGCGACGAAGCCGGCCAGGGCTCGCAGATCAAACTGGTCAACCAGCTTCTGGCGGGCGTACACATCGCCGCCGCGGCCGAGGCCATGGCCTACGGCATTCGCCAGGGCTGCGATCCGCAGGCCTTGTATGAGGTGATCAGCCACAGTGCAGGTAATTCCTGGATGTTCGAAAACCGCGTGCCGCACCTGCTGGCGGGTAACTACCAGCCGCGTTCGGCGGTGGACATCTTCGTCAAGGATCTCGGTTTGGTGCTCGACAGCGCGCAGGAGGCCGTATTCCCGCTGCCCATGACCGCCAGCGCGCACCAGATGTTCAAGCAGGCCTCGGCTGCCGGGTTGGGCCGTGAAGATGATATTGCCGTTGCGAAGATCTTTCCCGGTATCCGCCTGCCCGCTGCCGCCAACGAGGAGATGTGAACATGCCCTTGATCGGATGCATCGCCGATGACTTCACGGGCGCGACCGACCTTGCCAGCATGCTGGTGCGTGGCGGCGCTCGTACCATACAGACCATCGGCATACCGGCTCGGCCGCTGGAATTGGCCGATGCTGACGCCCTGGTTGTGGCGCTCAAATCGCGCAACCTGGCGCCCGCCGAGGCCGTTCGACAATCCCTACAGGCGCTCGAGTGGCTGCGTGAGCAAGGTTGCCAGCAGTTCTACTTCAAATACTGTTCGACGTTCGACTCCACCGCCGAAGGCAACATCGGTCCGGTCAGCGATGCACTGCTACAGGCACTGGGCAGTGACTTCACCGTCGCCTGTCCGGCTTTTCCGGAGAATCGCCGCAGCGTGTTCAACGGCTACTTGTTCGCCAACGACGTGCTGCTCAACGAGAGTGGCATGCAAGACCATCCGCTCACGCCCATGCACGATGCCAACCTGTTGCGCGTGCTGCAGCCGCAGACGTCTCACCCGGTTGGTTTGATCGACTACCGCACCCTGCGGGCCGGCGTCGACGCGACACGCCAGCGGATCGCCGCGTTGCGTGCCGAAGGCGTCGGCATCGCCATCTGTGATGCCACCGATAACCATGACTTGACTGTGTTGGGCGCCGCTTGTGCCGATCTGCCGCTGGTAACCGCGGGCTCAGGCCTGGCGTTGGGGATGGCGCAGGATTGGCAAGCCAGAGGGTTGCTTAAGGCCAGTGGCGAAGCGAGCCAGCTGGAGTCGGGTTGGGGGCGCCAGGCGATTCTCAGTGGCAGTTGCTCGAGGGCGACCCTCGCGCAGATCGAGCAGGCCGCAGCGCTGTATCCGGAGTTTCGCATCGAGGCGGGTGAGCTAATGGCCCGTGGTGATGCGTTGGTCGCCGAGGCGCTGGCTTGGGCCGAGCAGCACCAAGGGCCGGTGCTGATTTACGCCAGCAGCCCGCCCGAGGAGGTGCGCCGCGTTCAGCAGCAGTTCGGTACCCAGCAGGTTGGCGAGCGTATCGAAGCGGCCCTTGCGGCGGTTGCGCGAGGGTTGGTCGAGCAGCAGGGCATCGGCCAGTTATTGGTGGCTGGCGGTGAAACCTCTGGCGCGGTAGTCGGGGCGCTGGGCATCGAAGGATTGCGCATCGGCGCGAGCATCGACCCGGGTGTGCCTTGGACTCAAACGCTCGGCCAATCCGGCAAGCCACTGGCGTTAGCGCTCAAGTCCGGCAACTTCGGCAGTGCCGATTTCATGATCAAGGCATGGGAGAAGCTGGCATGAGCAACGAAAGTGCATTGCGCGAGGAAATCGTCGAAATCGGCCGCTCGCTGTACCTGCGCGGACTGAGCCCCGGCTCATCAGGCAACATCAGCGTTCGCCTTGATGATGGTTGGCTCTTGACCCCGACCAATGCCTGCCTGGGTCGGCTGGATCCAGCCGATATCGCCAAACTCGACTGGCAGGGAAACCATCTGGCGGGCAAGCCGGCCTCCAAGGAGGCCTTTCTGCACCGTGCGGTGTACGAGGGTCGGGAGGACTCCGGCGCCATCGTGCACCTGCACTGCACCCATTCGGCGGCTGTCTCCTGCCTGGACTGCCTGGACACAACCTCTTGCCTGCCCCCGCTGACGCCCTATTTCGTGATGCGCGTTGGCCGCTTGCCACTGATCCCTTACCACCGCCCCGGTGACCCACAACTGGGTGAGGCGATTCGTGGCCTGGTGGGGCAACACAGCTCTGTGTTGCTCGCCAACCATGGGCCTGTCGTCTCGGGCAAGAGCCTGGAGGCGGCCACCTACGCCATCGAAGAGCTGGAAGAAACCGCCAAGCTCTACTTGCTGCTGCGCCAGCAGCCGGTACGCCCGCTCGACGATGAACAAATTGACGAACTGCGCCAGACCTTCGGCGCTCAATGGTGACTGCCATGCCACGATTTGCTGCCAACCTCAGCATGATGTTCAGCGATGCTCCTTTTCTTCAGCGATTCGCCCGCGCCGCAGCTGCCGGGTTCAAGGGCGTTGAGTACCTGTTCCCCTATGATTTCACCCCGGCCGAGTTGGCCGAACGGCTGGCCGAGCATGGTTTGAGCCAGGTGTTGTTCAACCTGCCGCCGGGTGACTTCGCGGCGGGAGAGCGCGGCATTGCCGCCTTGCCGGGGCGCGAGGCGGAGTTCCGCGAGGGCGTCGATCGCGCCATCGAATATGCCCATGCGCTGGGCTGCCCGAAGCTGCATGCGATGGCCGGATTGGTGAGCGAGGAGGGCATGCGCCCGCGGATGCGCGAGGTCTACCTGGAAAACCTGCGCTATGCCGCTCGCCGCCTGGCCGAGCACCGACTGACACTGCTGATCGAGCCGATCAATAGCCGCTCGATACCTGGTTATTTCATCAATTATCAGGCAGAGGGCCACGCCATTCTCGCCGAGCTGGGCGAGCCAAATCTGAAGGTGCAGATGGATTTTTTTCATACGCAGATCATGGAGGGCGATCTTACGGCGTGCTTCAAACGCTTTCAGGCTGGGGTCGGGCATATACAGATTGCCGGCGTACCGGATCGCCACGAGCCGGACACCGGCGAGGTGAACTATCCGCAGCTATTCGCCCTGCTCGACGAACTTGGCTATGACGGCTGGATTGGTTGTGAATACAACCCGAGAGGCCTCACTGAAGACGGTTTGGGTTGGTTCGCACCTTGGCGTTGAAGTGCGCGGGGGTGGCATCGTCAAGTGCCGAGCGGGCTATGCGCTCTGCCGTTCGATGATCCTGAAACCGGTATCGATGCGCACTTTCACTGGTTCTTCGTGGGGATGATCGAGGCGTTGCACCAGCGCGCGGGCCGCCTGCACGCCGATGTCCGCGCCGTTGATGCACACGGTGGAGAGGGCCGGGTGCAGGTGAGCGGCGCTGCTCAGGTCGCCAAAGCCCATCACCGCCAGATCCTGCGGCACGCGAATGCCCAGTTCGGTGGCTTCTTCCAGCACGCCGTGGGCCAGGGTGTCGGAACTGCACACCAGTACATTCGGGCGCTCGCGACCTGCTAACAGACGCTGCAGGCCCTCACGGCCGAGGTTCACCGTTGCCGGTGGCGGCAACACCACGCGCGGCACCTCGGTAATCCCCTGGCTCGCCAGTTCGCTGATCAGGCTTTCGCAGCGTCGGTGGCCGCGTGGGTCATCCAGGGTCACCACGGCGAAGCGCCGATAGCCCTTGCCCATCAGGTAGCGCGCGGTGGCCACGCCGACCGCTTCGTGGGAAAAGCCCACCAACATGTCCAGCGGCCGCGGCGCGAGATCCCAGGACTCGACGATCGGAATGCCCGAGCGCGACAGGCGCGTGCGGCTGGCTTTGGTGTGTAGGGTGCCGGTCAGTACGATGCCATCGGGGCGCCGCCGCAAGATGGCGTCGAGTAGCTGCTCTTCGCGTTCGGCGCTGTAGTTGGTCAGGCCGATCAGCGTCTCGTGGCCGGCTTCGGTGAGGGTGTCGATCAGCGCCTGCACCGTGTCCGAGAAGATCGAATTGGCAATCGTCGGCACCAGCAGGGAAATCAGCCGGCTGCGCTGCTCGGCCACGCCGGTGAGCATGGCCGGCACGTAGCCGGTCTTGTGCACGGCACGAAAGACCTTTTCGCGCAGTTCCGGGCGGACGATCTCCGGCTGGTTGAGCGTGCGCGACACGGTGATCGGCGAAACGCCTGCGACCTTGGCCACATCCGCCAGCGTCGGCGGCTTGCCTGGGGCGGTAGCGGAGCGCCTGCCGGTCGCTCGATCATCGTCTCGCTGCATCCTGTGTTTCCTGGCCAATCCGGGGTCGGGCGATGTTATCCCAGCCGGCGATGCCATGGTGCATGGATCGAGGCCGCTGCATGGCGATGATTGACGGCTCGACGCTTCGATGGTCAGATGCGCGCCAGTTTCAGGTGTCCCATGCCGCCGTGCATGGGGTGAAACGGGAAGCCGGTTCGTCATTGAGAGGTCACCTCCAAAATGATCAGTCCGGCGCTGCCCCCGCAACGGTATGCGAGCGAAGCATTCGATTAACCACTGTGCCACGGCATGGGAAGGTGAATGCTTCATGACCCTCGTGAGCCCGGAGACCGGCCCGAAACTTCTGTTTGGCAAACCCGCGGTGGGCGGGCGCAGGCCGGTTTCCGTGGGCTTCGTGCGCCTGCGATTCCCTATGCGTTGTTCCCTCCGGGATTCATTCATTCCTGTTTCGAGTGGAACGACATGTCCCGATATTCCCTGTTCGATGCCCTGTCGGGCAAATCCCTGCGCATGGGCCTAGTGCCCTGCGTGCTGTTCGCCTTGCCGGCTCAGGCCGCCGAGTCGAACGCTTCAATAGCCTTGCCCTCGACGGCGATCACCGGCACGGCCGATGAGTCGTCGCCGCCTGATCTGCATACGCTGGCAACGACCGGCTCGCGCCTGAATCTGACGCCACTGGAAACGCCCGCCAGCGTCAGCAGCATTGGCGCCGAGCAGATCCAGAAGCGCAACAACGCCACCGTCCAGGAGGCCGTCACCCGTTCACCTGGCATCACCTTCATGGGCACGCCCGGCAATGGCGGCACCGCGTTGTCCGCCCGGGGTTTTACCGGGCACAGCTCGACCATGCAGCTGTATGACGGCACCCGTCTTTATGTCGGCGCCGGCACCGTGACCTTTCCGGTCGATACCTGGTCGGTGGAGCGTATCGACATCCTCCGTGGCCCGGCCTCGGTGCTGTACGGCGAAGGGGCGACGGGCGCGGTGATCAACGTGGTGCCGAAGAAGCCTTTCGAGGGCGAGATCCGCAATCGCGTGCGTCTGGGTTACGGCTCCGATGATCGTCAACAGATGGCACTCGATAGCGGCGGCTCCCTGAACGACCGCCTGAGCTACCGTTTCAATCTCAATCAGCAGGCCAGCAATGGCTGGGTCGACCGTGGTGATTCCGAGAGCCTGGCCATCAGTGCTGCATTGCGCTGGGAGGCGACCGACGACCTGAGCTTCACCCTCAGTCACGATTACGGTAATCAGGAGCCGCAGCAGTATTTCGGCACGCCGTTGGTGGATGGTCACTACCGCGAAAGCCTGCGCGAGCGTAACTACAACGTCGAGAACGCCACGCTGCAGTACAACGACCAGTCGACCCGCTTGGTGACCGACTGGACGATCAGCGACAACCTGAGTGCCAGCAACCAGCTGTACTACCTCAAGACCCAGCGGCGCTGGCGCAACGCTGAAACCTACACCTGGCAGCCGGGTGATTTAGTCGAGCGTAGCGATTTCATCAGCATCAAGCACACCCAGGAACAGATCGGCGACCGCCAGACGTTCACCCTGCAGCATTCGCTGTTCGGCCTCGACAGCCGCACCGTGGTTGGCGTGGACTACAACTCCATCCGTTTCGTGCGCAAGCATGATTTCGGCAATACCCTCAGCGACAGCGTGCCACTCGGCCAGTCCGGTGGTGGTAGCTACATCAGCAATGACCCGTATCGCGCTCGCGAAGCCAATCAGGCGCGTCAGTTCTCGTTGTTCGCCGAGAACCGCACGCAGCTCACCGAGCAACTGGCACTGGTCACCGGTGTGCGCCGTGACCAGGTACACCTG
Source organism: Pseudomonas sp. AC355 (assembly GCF_979258205.1). Taxonomy (NCBI): domain Bacteria; kingdom Pseudomonadati; phylum Pseudomonadota; class Gammaproteobacteria; order Pseudomonadales; family Pseudomonadaceae; genus Pseudomonas; species Pseudomonas sp. AC355. The sequence continues at coordinate 409,926 of NZ_OZ409843.1, forward strand.
AATCGTGATGATCTGCTGGCCGGCACCCGCAGCGACCGTAGCCTGACCGGCAACAACTGGCGCGCCGGCCTGGTGTTCGCGCTGACCGATGACTTGTCGCTGTACGGTCAGTACGCCACCAGCACCGAAGGCGTCGGCAACCTGCTGACTCTCAGTGCGGGCCAGCAGCAGTGGGATCTGAGCACCGCCAAGCAAACCGAAGTGGGCATCAAACAGCAGTTTTTCGATAACCGTGGCGAGTGGACGCTGGCCGCCTATCACATCGTCAAGAACAAGCTGCTCAGTACCGACCCGGCCAACCCGACCGTCCAGCAGCAGGTTGGCCAGCAATCCTCGGATGGTATCGAGGCGACCCTCGAGCTGCGCCTGCCCTATGCCGTGCAGCTGTCTGCCAATGCGGCACTGGTGCGCGCCGAGTACGACGAGTTCGTCAGCGGTGGCGACGATTTCCAGGGCAATCGCCCCACCAACGTGCCGCGTCGTTCCGCCAACCTGTGGTTGAGCAAGGACTTTGCCGAGCGTTTCAGCGTCGGTGCCGGCGCCCGTTATGTGGACAGCCGCTACGCCGACAACGCCAACAGCGTCAGGGTACCGAGTTACACCGTGGTGGACGCCAACTTCGACTGGCATCTGCAGAAGGATCTGACCCTCGGCCTGCAGTTGAACAACCTGTTCGACCGTCAGTACGCCACCACCACGAGCAACAATGGCCAGCAGTGGTACCTGGGCGAGCCACGCTCGTTCTTCGTCAGCGCTGACTACAGCTTCTAAACGCCGGCGCACCGGGTAGTTTGCCGGTGCGCCACAAGCAGGAGTCGGGCATGTCGAGGCTACGTATCGAAAAGCTGTCATGGGCCGTCGAGAGTCGGCGCAGTGCGCCACGCTGGCTGTTGCAGGACATCGATCTGCATATCGGTGAAGGCGAGTTCGTCGGCCTTATCGGCCCCAACGGCAGCGGCAAGACCAGCCTGTTGCGCTGCGCCTATCGTTCCAGCGAGCCGGCGAGCGGCAGCTTGCATCTCGACGGCGAGAACCTCTGGCGGCAGACCCCGCGCTGGAGTGCGCAGCGCATCGCCGTGGTGCTGCAGGAGTTTCCGCAGGAGTTCGGCCTCAGCGTCGCCGATGTGGTCGCCATGGGGCGCACGCCGCACCAGGGGTTGTTCGCCGGCGACAGCGCCGAGGACGCCGCAATGGTGGCCCAGGCGCTGCAGCAGGTCGGCCTGACTGCGCAGGCGGGTCAGGCGTTCGCCACCCTTTCCGGCGGCGAGAAACAACGGGTGTTGCTGGCCCGTGCGCTGGTTCAGCAACCCGGCTTGCTGATTCTCGACGAGCCGACCAACCACCTCGACCCGCGTTACCAACTGGAGTTGTTGCAGCACCTGCGCAGCCTCGGCCTGAGTACCCTGGCCAGCTTTCACGACCTGAACCTGGCGGCGGCTTTCTGCGACCGCCTCTATGTCATGGCCGCTGGCCGTCTGGTCGCCAGCGGCACACCTGCCGAGGTGCTGAGCGCCGAGCTGTTGCAGCGCGTATTCGGTGTGCGGGCGTTGGTCGACAGCCATCCGCTGCATGCCTACCCACGGATCACCTGGATTACCCAATGAAGACCCTCAGATACTTTTGCAGTCTGTCGCTGGCGCTGCTCGCGCTGCCGGCAGTTGCCAGCGACTATCCACTCACGGTGCGCAGCTGTGACCGTGACGTGACTTTCGAGCAGGCGCCCCAGCGCGTGGTCAGCCACGACATCAACATGACCAGCATGCTGATCACCCTTGGCCTACGCGAGCGTATGGTCGGCTACACCGGCATCAGCGGCTGGAAAACCCTGGATCCTGCCTTCAAGAATTCGCTCGGCGATGTGCCCGAACTGGCCAGCCGCTATCCCTCCGTAGAGACCTTGCTGGAGGCCGATGCGGATCTGTTCTTCGCCGGCTGGAACTACGGCATGCGGGTCGGTGGCGCGGTCACCCCGACGACCCTGCAGCCCTTCGGAATCGCCGTCTATGAACTCAGTGAGTCCTGTTCCTGGGTGATGAAACAGCAGGGCGCCAGCCTCGATGACCTGTACCGCGACCTGCTCAACCTTGGGCGGATCTTCGCGGTGCAGCCGCGGGCCGAGGCACTGGTCGGGCAACTGCGCGAGCGCATCGCGGCGGTGCGCACCGCTGTCGAACAGGCCGGCAGCTCGCCGCGGGTGTTCCTCTACGACAGCGGCGAAGACCGCCCGACCACCTCCGGGCGTATGGGCATGCCCCAGGCACTGATCGAAACGGCAGGCGGACACAACGTGATGGACGATGTCACGGCCAGCTGGATCCAGGTGAACTGGGAAAGCGTGGTGGAGCGCGACCCCGAGGTGATCGTGATCGTCGACTACGGCCCGCGTTCCTGGCAGCAGAAGCGTGACTTCCTGCTCGGTAACCCTGCACTGCAGGCGGTGACGGCGATCCGCGAGCAGCGTTTCGTGGTGCTGTCCTACCTGGAGGTCACGCCGTCGGTAGAGAACGCCACGGCCATCGAGAAGCTCGCCGCCGGCCTGCATCCGCAGTCGGGGAGCCGCTGATGCCGATCCGCAGCGCAGCGGCTTATCGGGCGCTGATCATCGGCCTGTGCGTCGTCCTCGCATTCTCTTGTGTGATGGCGCTGGGCTTCGGCCCGGCAGCGGTGCCGTTGGCCACTGTCTGGGGGATCCTCGGCAAGCAGCTGGGCCTGGAGCTGGGCGCTGAATGGAGCCGCAGCCAGGAGCCCATCGTCTGGCTGATCCGCGCGCCGCGGGTATTGCTCGGCGCGCTGGTCGGCGCCGGGCTGGCCCTGGTTGGCACTGCGCTGCAGGCCGTGACCCGCAACCCGCTGGCCGACCCCCATCTGCTCGGCGTCAGTTCCGGTGCAGCGCTCGGCGCGGTGCTGGTGGTGCTTTACCTGGGCGAGTTCTTTAGTGTGTTCAGCCTGCCGCTGGCCGCCTTTATCGGCGCTGCTGGGAGCATGCTGCTGGTACTGGCGGTGGCGCGGCGCAGCGGTCGCCTGGAAAGCGATCGGCTGCTGCTGGCCGGCGTGGCGGTGTCGTTCGTGCTGATGGCGCTGGTCAATCTGCTGCTGTACACCGGCGACCACCATGCGGCGGCGTCGGTGGTGTTCTGGATGCTCGGCGGTCTGGGCGCAGCGCGCTGGGACGTGATCTGGTTGCCGGCGGTCTGCGTGGCCACCGGTTTCGTGGCGTTGCTGGTGCTGTCGCGCGGGCTGAATGCATTGATGAGCGGCGAGCAGACCGCCGTGAGCCTGGGCTTCAGTGGCAAGCGGCTGCGCCTGCAGGTGTTCGTCTGCACCTCGCTGCTGACCGGCGTGCTGGTGTCGCTGTCCGGTGCCATCGGTTTCGTCGGCCTGATGGTGCCGCACGTGGCCCGCGTGTTGGTCGGCGCTGAGCATCGTCGGCTGATTCCGGTCAGCGGCTTGCTGGGCGCGTTATTCCTGGTCTGGGTCGACGTTGCCGCACGCACGCTGATCGCGCCGGAAGACCTGCCCATCGGCATCGCCACGGCGGCGTTGGGCGGGCTGTTCTTTATCGCGCTGCTCAAGCGGCGCCAATAGCGGCTTGAGCAGCGTCGGCCGGCATGGTGTTCGCGGGTTCTTGGGGCGGAACGACTGCTGGCCACTCATCCACAGGCCTGAACTTAACGTCAGCGGCCCTCTCGGAATCTGCATCACGCACTCGTGTCCCCGGAGATTCCATGCACTCACCTATCCATCACGGCAGTTACGCCTTAGCTGTTGGCAATTTTTCGCCGCCTATCATGGCTCTGCACGATCATGGCCCGGCTTCTCATGCATGCCGATGTTCTCTTGGTGGGTTGTCTAGGCGTATGGATGGAGGTAACTGACGTGCCCGGCATCACTCCCTCCTCAATTTCCATGGTTGAGCCCCAGGATGTTTCCGATTCACTGATGTTCGGTACGCCGAAAGCACGCCTGGATTTCTACCGTCGGGAGATCCAGTACGAAACCAGGCTGCTCGCCGATCGAACCAACGCTTATTTGTCCGCTCAGTCATTTCTGGTCATCGCCTACGCCTCGTCCATGGCGAACTCGAATCCGCAGTGGGGGGCCTGTTCACCTTGGTGGTGCCCGCCATGCTGGCGCTGCTAGGGATCGTCAGTTCGCTGAATGCCTGGCCTGGGATAAGGGCATCGTCGGCGATAGTCGGCCATTGGCACTTCAAGCAGGAACAACTGCTGCACAGTGAGCCCAAGTTTGGCCATGCTTACGACGAGTCACCGTTGTTCAGCGAGCATGAGTCCAGTAATGAGCGCTACTACAAGTCCCTGAGATTCTCGCTGCGCTCACCGTGGCTGTTCACCATTTTCTGGATGGTTCTGGGCTTGTTCTCGTTGTGGCTGCAACTGTCGACGTCGGCAAAAATCTGACCGCCCACCATTTGTAATAACACTCATCACTGGTTCTTTGCAGCCAGTCGGCTGAATGTATGTGATGGGGCGGATGCTCAGTTGGCCGATCTTCTCTGCTCACAATGTTCAGGCGAGGCCGGGGGGCGCCCTGCAGTGACATGTGGGGTTTCCACTGCGCGGTGGAGGAGTGCTGAGGGCTTGCGTGATGGTTACCGCCAGCAACTTGCTGGCGGTGGCCTGCAACGGTGCGATTACAGTTTGAAGTTGCCCACCAAGCCATCCAGGTCTCTGGACAGGCTCTGCAGGTTGCTGCTGGCATCGTTTAACTGATCGGCGATTGCCGTGGTTTCCTGGGTGAGCTGGTTGATCTGCTCGACGTTGCGGTTGATCTCTTCGACCACGCAAGACTGCTCTTCGGTGGCGGTGGCGACCTGAATGTTCTGGTCGCTGATCTGGCTGATCTGACCGTTGATCTGTACCAGTGCCTCGGAGGCCTTGCTGGCGTATTCGACCACCAACTCGCTCTGCTGACGCCCTTTGGCCATGGCTTCTACCGCTGAGCGGGATTCGGCTTGCAGGCGGTCGATGACCTTCTGGATTTCATTGGTCGAGGCCCCGGAACGGCTCGCCAGGGTGCGCACCTCATCGGCCACCACGGCAAAGCCGCGGCCCTGTTCGCCTGCACGTGCCGCCTCGATAGCGGCGTTGAGGGCCAGCAAGTTGGTTTGCTCGGAGATGCTGCGAATGGTGCCCAGCGTGGCGCTGATCGCATCGATCTGTCCGGCCAGTGCGCCGATCACCTGTGAAGCCTGATCCAGTTCGCCACTCAGTGCGCCGATCTGACGGTTGGCCTGGGTGACCACTTCGCCACCCGTGGTGGCGTGCTCGGTGGCTTCGCGCGCCATACGGGCGGCATTCTCGGCATTGCCGGCAATTTCGTTGACCGTCGAACCCAATTCGTGAATGGCGGTAGCCACCTGCACGGTGCGGTCGCTCTGGGCGGTGCAATTGCTTTGCGTCAACTGCGCGCGCTCGGCCACTTCGCGGGCCATGTTGGACAGTTGCCGCGAATTGCCGGCCAGTTGCTGCATGATGCCGTGGATCTTCTCCAGAAAGCGGTTGAAGCTCTGGGCGATATCGCTCAATTCATCGCTGCCGCTCAGTTCGATGCGCGCATTCAGTGCCAGGTTGTCGGCGGCATTGCCCAGGCTGCTTTGCAGGATGGACACGCGACGCCGCAGGTTGGCGACGATCAGCCAGGACGCGATGAACGACACCAGGAGGCCCAGCACGATGATCGTCAACTGACGAGTACGGCCGTCGTTGTAGTTGTCGGTGCTGCGCTGGTTCTGCTGTTCGGCCTGCTGCAGCAGGGCATCGAGCAGTTCGTTGGCGCCCAGGCGCATGGCGCCGTAGCTCTTTGCGTATTGGTCACGATAAATCTGCTGGGCTCTGGCCATGTCGCCGCCATCGAGTGCCTGCAGCATGGGCGTGAGCTCGTTGTTGAGCATTGTCTCGAACTGATCGAGCAGCCGCTGCGCCTGTGCCCGGCGCTCCGGATTGACCTGCGCCTTGACCGCGTTGCTCATGGCTTCGCGCATGCCGGGGATGTCCTCGTTGAGGGCTTCCTGCACACGGGTTTTGACGCCGCGCTCGTCACGCAGTGCGGTGTCCTGCAGCAGCATCATGTCGATGCCAACGCGCATGCGCGGAATCCGCGAGGCGGCTTCGGCCATGGCGCGCATGGGCGCTGAGGTATTGAGGTAGAGCGCGCTCGCCTCTTTCTGCATATTGGACATGCTGTTGAGACTGGTCACCGCGACCAGAATCAGAGCGGTGCAGGGGATGGCTACTGCGATGATCAGGCGGGCTTTGAGTGTCAGCGTGTCGAGGCGCATGGGTGTTGTTCCATGTCATTGGAGTGACGCCAGTATACGGGCACTAATGATTTCATGCTGCCATGACACGCCTACCGTTCGGCGGGCCGCCGAGCAGACCTGCGCATGTGGCAAAGCCTGTCGAGCCGCCGGTTCGCCGCGAGATGAGCGTTGCGTTTCAGTTCGCCGAAAATGATGTCATTTTGCTCCGTTCAGCACTTCTTTATGGGGATGATTTGCTCGTACTATGCGTGGCGAAAAACTATCTCCAACTATCCCGAAGCCGTCCTGTCACTGTCTAACAGCGGTAAGTTCGGTAAAGATCCGTATTCGTTCAGGAGTTAATGGCACATGGCAGCACTGCAGATCGGCACCATCGAGGCTATCAAGAACAATCAGGCACAACTGCTCAATGAGTGGACCAGGGGCCTGGAGGCGAGCGGTTCGACTCGCAACCTCAAGGAGCAGGATCTGCAGCAGCAGACCGCGGAGTTTCTGCAACTGACCGTCGCCGGGCTCGAAAACGCTGCTGGTACCAACATCGCCGCTGCCAGCTGGGAAGACGTGCGCCAATTTCTGGAGCGCCTGTCGTCCAGCCGCGCATTGCTTGGCCATGACTCCCATCAGGCTGCTAGCTTCATCTTCGCCCTCAAGGGCCCGCTGTTCGCACTGCTGCAACGCCATTACCGTGACCAGCCCGAAGAGCTCGCTCAGCAGCAGTGGGAAGTCTCCGAGCTGTTCGACAACCTCGGCTTGCATACCATCCGCACGTTCCAGAAATCCCGCGAGTCGGTGATCAAGCGTCAGCAGGAAGAGCTGCTGGAGCTGTCCACGCCAGTGGTCAAACTGTGGGATGGTGTTCTGGCGCTGCCGATGATCGGCACCCTGGATTCGCAACGCACTCAGGTGGTGATGGAGTCCCTGCTGCAGCGTATCGTCGATACCGGCTCGGAAATCGCCATCATCGACATCACCGGCGTGCCGACCGTCGACACCCTGGTCGCTCAGCATCTGCTCAAGACCGTGACTGCGATTCGTCTGATGGGCGCCGACTGCATCATCAGCGGCGTACGTCCGCAGATCGCGCAGACCATCGTGCACCTGGGCCTCGACCTGCAAGGCGTGGTGACCAAAGCCAATCTGGCCGATGCCTTGAAGTTGGCCCTGAGCCGCCTTGGCGTCACCCTCAGCAAAGCGGTCTGAACCCATGGAACGCATTCCGATTTTGCGGATGGGCGAGTTCCTGCTGGTGACCATTCAGGTCGACATGCATGACCAGCTTGCCCTGACCCTGCAGGACGATCTGTCCGAGCTGATCAGCAAGACATCGGCCCGTGGCGTGCTGATCGACATCTCCGCGCTGGACATGGTCGATTCGTTCATCGGCCGAATGATCGGCACCATCTCCGGGCTGTCGAAGATCATGGATGCCGAAACCATGCTGGTCGGCATGCAGCCTGCGGTGGCGATCACCCTGGTGGAACTGGGCATGACCTTGCCGGGCGTGAGCACCGCGCTGAACGTTGATCGTGGGATGAAGTTGCTGCGGGAACGAGTAGCTCAACAATGATCGTACGCAGCAGCGGTACCCAACCGATCAACATCGAGCAGGACGTGGTATTGGCGCGCCAGACCGCACGCAAGCTGGCCACCGAGTGCGGCATGCGCTTGATCGACCTGACCAAGCTGGTCACGGCGGTCAGCGAGCTGGCGCGTAACACCATGGTCTATGGCGGCGGCGGTGACATGGACTGGCAGGTGCTCGAAGACAGCGCCCGGGTTGGCCTGCGCCTGACCTTTCGCGACGAAGGCCCAGGCATTCCCGACCTGAAGCTCGCGATGACCGATGGCTGGACGTCCGGTAACGGCCTTGGTCTCGGCCTGACCGGCGCCAAGCGTCTGGTCGACGAATTCGAACTGGACACCGCACCCGGTGAAGGCACGCGAATCACGATCACCCGATGGACATGACTATCAGCGGCAGCCTGACCCAGGTTCTGCCCATCGACGACAACAGCCAAGTTGGTCACGCCAGGCGTACCGCACAGAAACTGGCCGAGCAGCAGGGCTTCGATGAAACCGATGCCGGTCGTGTCGCCCTGGTGACCACCGAGCTGGCGAGCAACCTGCTCAAGCATGCCGGACACGGTGAGCTGCATTTGCGGGTGGTACCACGCCCGAGCGGCGCTGGCATTGAGGTGCTCGCCGTGGATCGTGGCCAGGGCTTCGACCTGAACGCCTGTCTGGCTGACGGCTATTCCACCGGCGGCACCCAAGGCATCGGGCTTGGCGCGGTCTCACGGCAGGCAGAGGTGTTCGACGTGTACGCCGATGCGCGCGGTGCAGTGCTGCTGGCACGCTTCTATTCGCGCACGGACAAGCGGCCGGACTGGCGCTTCGGCGTCAGCCAGCATTCGCTGCACGACGACCCGGCCTGCGGTGACGTCTGGCACCTGGCTGCCCAGGACGGCGCTATCAGCGCCCTGGTAATCGACGGGCTTGGCCACGGTGAAGAAGCCGAGCGCGCCGCGCTGGCTGGAGAGCGTGCCTTCGCGCTGGCGCCGTTCAGCGATTCGGTCATGCTGCTCGAAGAGCTCCACCACGCCATGAACGGCACACGTGGCGGTGCGGTGGCCATCGCCCAGGCACTGCTCGACAACGGCACCTTGCGCTTTGTCGGTGTCGGCAATATCAGCGCCACGCTGATCAGCACCGAGAAGTCCCGTGGGCTGGCATCGCACCCAGGCATCGTCGGTGGCCAATACCGCAAGGCCCGTCCTTTCGATTTTGACGAGATCAACGGTCAGCTATTGATTCTGCACAGCGACGGCCTGCAGTCGCGCTGGAACCTGAAAGACTATCCCGGTCTGGTGCATTGCCATCCTGCCGTGATCGCCGCTGTGCTGCACCGAGATTTCTGCCGCGGCCGTGACGATGTCACTGTCGTGGTCATTGCCCTGGAGGCTGCTCATGGTTGAGCCCACTGACCTTACCCACGCCGAGCAGGCCGCGCTGATTGCCCGCTTGCAAGGCGAAAGCGCTGCGCTGCGCGAAGAGCTCGATGAAACCAACCAGGGTGTGCTCGCTCTGTATGCCGAACTCGACAACCAGGCCGACGAGTTGCGCCAGGCATCGGACTTGAAGAGCCGCTTTCTGTCTTACATGAGCCACGAATTCCGTACGCCGCTGGGCTCGATCCTGAGCATCACCAGCTTGCTCACCGACGAGCTGGACGGTCCGTTGAGCGCTGAGCAGCACCGCCAGGTGGCATTCGTCAGCACGGCGGCGCGCGAGCTCAGCGACATGGTCGATGACCTGCTCGACCTGGCCAAGATTGAGGCCGGACGCATCAGCATTTCGCCAGCCTGGTTCGATATGTTCGACCTGTTCTCGGCGCTGCGTGGCATGTTCCGGCCAATCGTCGATGCCAGCGCCGTGGATCTGATTTTCGAGGAGCCGGTGGGCTTGCCGCGGCTGTTCACCGACGACAAGAAGCTGGCGCAGATCCTGCGTAATTTCATCGCCAACTCCCTGAAGTTCACTACCCGCGGCGAAGTGCGGGTATCCGCTCGCCTGGAGGGCACCGACCGGGTGCGCTTCGCGGTCAGCGACACGGGTATTGGCATCGCCCCCGAGCTGCACGGCACCTTGTTCGAAGACTTCTCTCAGGTCGACTTACCGCTGCAGAAACGCCTGCGTGGCACCGGCCTGGGGCTTTCCCTGTGCAAACGCTTTGCGGCGTTGCTCGGTGGTGAGGTCGGTGTGCAAAGCGAACCAGGCGTCGGGTCGGTGTTCTTCGTGATCATCCCGTTGGCGATTGCCCAGGAAGCCGCCGATGAAGCCTGATCTGCGCTTGCTGATCGTCGATGACAATGTTGCTACCCGCTATGCCTTGCGCAGGCGCCTTGAGCAGCATGGTTATCGGGTGCTGGAGGCCGGCACCGGCAGCGACGGGCTGGTGCTGATCCGCAACGAGTCGCCGGACGCGCTGATTCTCGACGTCAACCTGCCGGACATGAGTGGCTTCGATATCGTCCGCATTCTGCGCGCCGAACCAGGTACGGCGCTGCTGCCGGTGATCCACGTGTCGGCGGCGTCGATCCAGACAGGCGACATCATCACCGGCCTCGAGGCCGGTGCCGATGCCTATCTCGTGCATCCTGTAGACCCTGACGTACTGCTGGCGACCCTGCGCACGCTGTTGCGGGTACGTGATACCGAACATGCCTTGCGGGAAAGCGAAGCGCGTTTTCGAGAGATTTTCGCCAACGTCTCGGCGCCGATTGCCGTGCTCGATTCGAGCTTCAAGATCCACGAGTGCAACCATGCCTTTGCTCAACTGACCCAGGACAACCACGATACCCAGGCGTTGAGCGAGTGCTTTACCGCTGACCAGAGTGAGCTGCTCGATGAGTTGCGCCTGCGGTTGAAAGCCGGTGAGCGCTGGAAAGGTTCGCTGAACATGCAAGTAAAGGGCGAAACCCGGGAAACCGAGTGGCAGGTGTCACCGTACCGCACCCCGGAACTGAGTTTGGTGTTCGTCGAAGACGTCACCGAGCACCGTCGCCGCGAGCGCCTGCACTTGGCGCAGCTGGACGACGCCACCAGCAGGCTGGCCCGCGAAGTTGCCGAACGCGCCCGCACCGAAGCACAGTTGCTGCAGGTGCAGAAAATGGAAGCGCTGGGCAACCTCACCGGTGGGATCGCCCACGACTTCAACAACATGCTCACTGGCATCATCACCAGCCTGGAGCTGATTCAGAAACGGGTTGCCGAACAGCGTCTCGACCGTGTGCAGCTGTATACCGAGGCTGCGCTGAGCTCGGCGATGAGTGCGGCTGCGCTGACTCATCGGTTGCTCGCGTTCGCCCGCAAGCAGCCCCTCGACAACCGCGCCGTCGACGTAAACGAACGTGTGCGCTCGCTGGAAGAGCTGCTGGTGCGCACCATCGGCGAACAGATCACCCTGACCCTGGAACTGACCGGCAAGCCGGCCATTGCCCTGGTCGACCCCAGCCAGTTGGAAAGCGCCGTGCTCAACCTGGTGATCAACGCCCGGGATGCGCTGCCTCATGGCGGCAATATCTGGGTCAGCACTTACACCGCCCACTCCAGCGGCGATCCAAACCTGGCTGACGGCATCTACATCGCGCTATCGGTACGCGACGACGGCAGTGGTATCGATCACGCGCTGATCGACAAGGTCTTCGATCCCTTCTTCACCACCAAACCGGTGGGGCAGGGCACTGGCCTTGGGCTGTCGACCATCTACGGTTTCGCTCGCCAGTCCGGCGGCAACGCAAGCATTCGCAGCGCGACCCGGCGTGGTACGGAAGTCACCATCATGCTGCCGGCCAGTAGCGAGCCGGTCGTCATCGAGAACGATGCTGAGCAGGTTGAGCAGCGCGGCGCTGGCGAGCATGTACTGATCGTCGAAGACGTAGCCACGGTGCGAGCCTTCGTCTGCGAAGTGCTGGAGGAGGCCGGTTACCGCTGCACTCAAGCCGAAGACGTGGAGACTGCGTTGGCCCATTTGCAGAGCGATGCGGTCATCGACCTGCTGCTGACCGACGTCGGCCTGCCGCGCATGAACGGTCGCGAACTGGCCGAAGCGGCGCGCAAGCTGCGCCCTGAATTGTCGATTCTGTTCATGACCGGCTATGCCGAGAACGCCATCAACCGCCAGGTGTTCCTCGACAACGGCATGGAGCTGCTGACCAAGCCGTTCAAGATGAGCGAGCTGCTCGACAAGGTGCGTCGCTCGCTTCCTGAGGTCTGATTTTCAGCCAGGGCGGCGTTCGCCTCGTCTGTCCTCGTCAACAGCAAAAGCGAAGCTCCTCGCCCAGATAACGCACCGCCAGTTCATGGCCGCTACCGCTGATATCGAAGGGTTCGCACAGCGCGCCGGTGGACACGATGTCGCCAGCGCGCATCGTCTCGCCGCGTTCGGCGGCGTGGGCGTAGAGGGCGGCCAGTGATTGCAGCGGGTCGGTGGCGGCATCGCCGTGCAGCGTGCGCGCTTTGGGCTCGCCGTTCAGGTGTACCACCGTCGTTTGCGCGAGTTCGCGCAGTACCTGCATGTCGAGGCCTGTGCAGGCGGGCGTGCCGATGATCAGCGCTTCGAAGCCGACGTTGTCCGCCGTGAAGCTTGGCCAGCCGACGCTTTTGCGGTCGATGAAGCGTGAGCGCACCACCTCGAAGGTCAGGCAGGTATGGCTGATGTCATCGGGCTGCACGTTACGGCCCGGCAGCGGCTCGATATCCCGGGCGAGCACGAAGGCGATCTCGCATTCGATGGTCAGTGGCCCATTCACGGGTAGCTGAAGCCGTGCGCCGCTGGGGTGGCAGCGAGCCGCCTCCAGCTGGCCCACCAACGGCCGCGACAGCTGCGCCGCACGCATGGCCGCGGGGCTGCCAACGCCCAGTTTCCAGCCGGCTCGGGTGCCGCCCGCTGCCTTGAACAGGCAGTCCTGCGCGTCGTAACCCTGCTGCACCGTATGTGGGCGCAGCGCGACGGGCAGGCTGTCGAGCAGCGTTGCAGCGCGCCAGGTTTTCAGCAGTAGTGCAGCGGTAGCAACGGGGTCGAATGCATCGTTTTGCATGGGGGCTCCTGGTGGGTAATGAAAGTCAATGAGGCTAAGTGGGCGCTACGTGCGCGGTCGCAGGCGCGGCGCGAAATTCCACGTTCAGCAGTCGTTCGTAGACCTTGATCATGGCGCCCTTGTCGTCGCTGCCATGGCCTTGCAGCAAAGCCGTCTGGTAGATCGCTGTGGCAGCCGAGAGCAGCGGCAGGGGAATGCCCAGGTCGGCGCTGAGGTGTGCTGCGCTGGAGAGGTCCTTGTAGGCGTGATCGAGCGGGTAGGCGCTGTCGAAGCGGCCGGCGAGTATGTGTGGCAGAAAATAGCTGGACGCATGGCTGCGCCCGGTGCCGTTGTTGACCACGGCGCTGACCTTCTCGGCATCCAGGCCGAGCTTGACCGCCATTGGCAGAATTTCCGCCAGCGCCGCGCAATTGATGTCGTAGAGCAACTGGTTGATCAGCTTGGTCAGTTGGCCGCTACCCGCTGCGCCCATGTGCATGATGGTCGTGGCCATGCTCTGCAAGTACGGCTGCACATCCGCGAACAAAGCCTCGCTGCCGCCGCACATGATGGTCAGGGTACCGTCGGCCGCCCGTGACGGCATGCCGGATACCGGAGCATCCATGAAGTGGATGCCACGTGTTGCCAGCTCGCTTTCGATCGCCAGGGTTTGCTGGTAATCGACGGTGCTGGTGTCGACGACGATGCTTCCCGGGCGCATCCACTGTGCAAGGCCGTCTGCCGCGAACAGCAGTTCCCTGATCACTGTTGCATTGGGTAGGGACAGAAAGACCAGATCGCATTGCGCCAGGCGTCGACGATCATCGGTGGCTTGTGCGCCCAGGCCGGTCAACTTGGGGTAGGCGCGGCCACTGGCTGAGCTGACCAGCAGACCAGGGTGATCGTGGAGCAGATTGATGGCCATCGGCCGACCCATCTGTCCGAGACCGATAAAGGCGATAGGCATGGCGGGAGCTCCTGACCGATGGACTGGCGGCCATGCTAGGAGGGTCGGCTCATCATGAGAAATATATTGTTATGATGCCTTGCATCACAAATTGTTATGGGGCTGTGCCGTGAACCTGAGAGCGTTGAAGTGCTGTGTGGAAATTGCCCGGCTGGGCAGCTTCACCAGAGCGGCCGAGGCGATGCATATCGCCCAGCCAGCACTGAGCATGGCCGTGACCCGCCTCGAAGACGAGTTGGGTGTGGTGCTCTTCAACCGCGCCGCGCGGCAGATCACCGTGACCGCCGAAGGTCAGGTGTTTCTGGAACGTGTCGCCAAGGCGCTGCTGGAACTGGATATGGCGCGCCAGGAACTGGATGACATGGCCGATCTGCAACGCGGCGAGATACGCCTCGGCGTGCCACCGATGTTCGGCATCCATTACATGCCGGAGCTGCTCAGCGCCTTTCGCCAGGCGTATCCGGGCATCGTCATGAGCGTGCTCGAGGGCAGTGCCGACGAGATCGGCCGGCTGCTCGAGGCGCGGCAGATCGACCTCGCCCTGCTCGAATCACGCCGGGTGAGCGGCGCTTGGGATTCGGTACTGCTCGGCACTGACGAAATGGTGCTGTGCATGAACGAACAGCACCCCCTCGCCGGTGAGGCTCGATTGCCGGCAGGACGTCTGCAGGATGTGGATATGGTGGTGTTCGACCAGAGCTTTCTGCAGCGCCACCTGCTCGATGCATTTTGCGCTGAGGGTGGAGTGACCTACCGCATCGCCCTGCAAAGCAACTTCGTGTCCCTGGTGACCCGGGCGACCTTCGATGGGCTGGGCATTTCCACCCTGTTGCGCTCGGTACAGCAGGGCGAACCCGGTATCGTCGGTGTGCCCTTCGAGCCGGCGCAAGTGATGAGCTTCAGGCTGTGCTGGCGGGCCAACGAATACCTGTCGCTGGCCAATCGACGCTTCGTCGAATTCGCCCAGCATGCAGGCTTCTTCGGGCGCGCGACGGACTGAGCGGATTGCCGACAGGTCGCGCCGTTACGCTTACCGGGGAAGCTGCTTGCAGTAGTGGCAAAAAGTACCGAGACAGGATTCAATGGCGCTTCGCTTGGCTCCCATTTCCCTGCCTGCTCGGTTCCTATCGTGATATCTGATGACGCCGAAGCGCTTCGGCAGCGGCTGCAAGCACTCGAAGACGAAAACGCCCAACTTAAAGCCAGCCTGGCAGCATCCGAAGGCCAGGGCTGGGCTGTCGATCGCGAGATCCAGTTCCAGAAGATCTTCGAGCAGGCGCCGGCGGCGATGGCCGTGCTGCGCGGCGAGCAGCTGCGCTTCGAGCACATCAACCCGGCTTATCAGCGCGTGCTGGGCCTGGGCGATGTGACGGGCAAATCAGCACGAGAGGTGCTCGCCGGGCGCATCGAGCGGCGTTTCATCGAGTTGATGGAGGAGGCCTACCGGCGCGGTCGCCCGGTGCGCGCACGCAATTTCCAGGTGCTCGGTGAAGACGGCTATCAACTGGACTTTCTCTACCTGCCGCAGTTCGATGCCCATGGCCAGGTCGACGGCATCTTCGTCCAGGAAATCGACATCGCCGAGCAGCGTCGCGTGGAGAACGCGTTCGCTCAGGAGCGCGAGCGTTACGAATTTCTGTTCAACACCATGGACGAAGGCTTCTGCGTTATCGAATTCTTCGACGGCCCTCATGGCCCGCTCAGCGACTACATCCACATTGAGGCCAACCCGGCCTATGCCGAACACGCGGGTATCCGCAACGTGGTCGGCCAGAAGTTGCGCGAGATGGTCGGTGAGGAGGCGGACAGCTGGGTTGCACGCTACGGCCATGTGTTGCACACCGGCGAGTCGATCCGCTTCGAACAGGAGCTGGTCGCCACGGGCCGACATCTGGAAATCAGCGCCTTTCGTGTCGGCCCGGCGAGTCGCAAGCAGGTCGCGGTGCTGTTTCAGGACATCACCCAGCGCAAGAGCGCCGAGGCGTCGCTGCGCCTGCTCAACGAAACCCTGGAACTGCGCGTGCGCGATGCCAACGAGGCGCGTCGGGTGCTCGCCGGGGTCGTGGATAGTGCCAATGCGCTGATCTTCATCATGGGCTTCGATTACCGCTGGATCGCCATCAACGGCTCGGGCATGCGCGAGTTCGAGCAGGTCTTCGGCGTGTGTCCGCAGATCGGCGACAGCATGAAGGACAACCTCGCCGATCAGCCCGAGAACCTGGCTGCCGTGCTCGCGCCCTGGGAGCGTGCGCTGGCCGGTGAAGAGTTCGATGTGGTGGTGCCCTTCGAGGCCGCAGAAGGCACACGCCACTACGAAATGCATTTCAGCCGTTTGAACGACAGCGACGGTCGCCAGATTGGCGCCTACCAGTTCGTCTACGACATCACCGAGCGCCTGCGCGAGCAAGCGCGCCTGAGTGTGGTGGAAGATGCCCTGCGCCAGTCGCAGAAGATGGAGGCGGTCGGGCAGTTGACCGGCGGCATCGCCCACGACTTCAACAACCTGCTGACCAGTATCAGTGGCTCCCTGGAGCTGTTGCAGATGCGCCTCAGCCAGGGCCGCCTGAGCGATGTCGATCGCTACGTCAGCGCCGCGCAGAGTGCCGCACGGCGCGCCTCGGCGCTGACCCATCGGCTGCTGGCCTTCTCTCGCCGGCAGACCCTCGACCCCAAACCGACCAACGTCAATCGCCTGGTGGTCGGCATGGAGGAACTGATACGGCGCAGCGTGGGGCCACACATCACCACCGAAGTGGCGCTGGCTGCCGGCCTGTGGTCGAGCTTCATCGACGGCCCGCAGCTGGAAAACGCGCTGCTCAATCTGTGCCTGAATGCCCGCGATGCCATGCCCAATGGCGGCCGCCTGACCATCGAAACCGGCAACAAGTGGATCGACGAGTACGCCTCCCGCGGGCGCAACGTGCCGCCGGGCCAGTACCTGTCGCTGTGCGTCACCGATACCGGTACCGGCATGAGCGAGGAGGTGATCGAACGGGCCTTCGAGCCGTTCTTCACCACCAAGCCGATGGGCGAGGGCACTGGCCTCGGGCTGTCGATGGTGTACGGTTTCGTGCGCCAGTCCGGCGGGCAGGTGTGCATCTATTCCGAAGTCGGTCAGGGCACCACCATGTGCCTGTACCTACCGCGTTACTACGACAGCGACGAAGAGGAGACCGAGCCCACCAGTCAGTCGACCAACGCGCGTACCGATTCGCGGGAAACCATCATGGTGGTCGACGACGAGCCGGCCATTCGGATGCTGGTCGTCGAGGTGCTTGAGGAACTGGGGTACACCACACTGGAAGCTGGAGACGGAGCAGCGGGACTGAAGATTCTGCAATCCGATATGCGCATCGATCTATTGGTGACGGATGTCGGCCTGCCCGGTGGCATGAACGGTCGGCAACTGGCTGACCTGGCGCGCATCGAGCGGCCGGCACTCAAGGTGCTGTTCATTACCGGCTATGCGGAGAACTCGGTGATCGGCAACGGCCACCTGGCCCCCGGCATGCGCCTGCTGACCAAGCCCTTCACCATGGAAGCGGTGGCCAACCGCATCCACGAGATGATCGCGGGCGACAGGTTGGGCTGAGCCGGCCTTACCTTGATTAGTTGTGTACCCAGTGCAGCGGTTTTACTGCCTACGGGAAAGGTGCTGTCACGCCTGTTGCAGGCAACTCTCGGCAAAATACAGTTCGAGCAGTTTGCGTGAGGGCTTCTTGACGTCCTTGTCCAGGTCGACCGAGGAGAACCAGCGGCAGTCGGCGATCTCGTTCTGCGGCCTGGCGTTCAGGGCTTCTGGCACCGTCACACGGAAAACATGATGCGGGCGGCTGTCGAACTCGTGCAGGGCGAGGAACTCCAGCGCCTGGCTGTCCAGCCCGGTTTCCTCGAACAGTTCGCGAAGCGCCGCTTCGGCCGGGTGTTCGTTGGCTTCGATCTTGCCGCCCGGCAGTGTCCATTTCGCTTCTGCCTTGCGCACCAGCAGCACCTTGCCGTGCTGGTGGCAGATGACGGTAGCGCGGTGTTTGGCGGATTTGATCATGGGTATTCCAGACTTGGTGTGCAGTGTTCATACAGGGTGCCGAAACGCTAAAAAGTTCGGACTGTTTCTGCAGCCTACTCTTTAATTGCGCTCGTGTGATAACCGCATGGCAGACGCTTGCGACGATGATTTCAGAAATATCGTCACGTGCACGTCGAGTGCATCACGCTTGTCACCTGCCGGTGTTGGATTTCGTGCGCAGCAAGCACCGGCAGGGGCGTCGGGCTTACCCCGGAAGCGCGATACGAAGGTTCAAGAATGGGCTTCTTGGCAAGTTCGCGAGGTGCGTGGTGGCGGTTTGAATGTCATTGCGGCCTAACAAGCAGGTCGACAGGCTGACTTTCTGGAAGGGGCATCGTAGGAGTGTGCTTATGGGCTCCGGCTGGCCGCGACCGGCGCGGCAGCCAGAGCAGTGGGGCGTTACTGGAAGGGCAGACGCCTGCCTAGGGCAAAACGACCAGGGCCACTGATCGCCAATGTGGTGAAGATAATTGCCAGCAGCCAAGCGAACTGCCCCTCGGCCAAGCTCCATTCGGGGTGCACCAGCGCCAGAGAAACCAGCAGTACTGCCAGGATCGGCAAGCTGGCGAGACGGGTGAACGGCCCGAGAATTATCAGCAGCGGGCACACCACCTCGGCGAACAGTGCCAGGCTGAGGGTTATCGCTGGGCCCAGACCCAGCGGGTCTTCGATCAGGCCGAGCTCTGCCGGCACGTTCAGCAGCTTCGGCAAACCGTGTACCGCCAGCAGAAGCAGGCTGCCGGCGACACGCAGAAAGAGCAGCGCCCAGTCGCTGCGTTCATGTACCGAGGTAGGGTGCATGGCAAACCTCCAGTCAAAAGAGGTGCCACTTTGAGCCTGGCCGGGGGCAGTGTCTTGTATGGTTGTGCGCTTCTTTACCCGCTCGCTTTGTTTTGATTGGAAAGTTGCCGGGGGAGGTGTCGATGCTTTTTGATGAGCTGCTTTTTACGGCTGCGTATGCATTGTTTTCCATAAACAACAATACCCAACAGGATATGTTGTTTATGGAAAACGGCAGGCGTTCAGCGCTTCATGGTTTGATTGAGGCCATGAAGCCAAAAGAGATAGAGGCGGCTTACATGGCTCGCGTTTCGAGGGTCGGCAGAACTTCGAGGATTTCCAGAGCATCTTTGTTTTCGAAACAAGGGATGCCGGTGATGGTGAGCGATTCCATTGTTAGCGGATGGGTGAGCTCGATTGTCATCAGGTAGGGTGTTTCAATCGATTTCTGTTCAGTAATCGGATTGATGAAGTTGTAGAGTGCGTAAATTGCGTCCAAGCAGCGTGTCTTGATCATTTTGTTTATTCTTCGAGTGCGGTAGCTGTAGGGTGTGTTCAGGTTAAAAATGACCTGGCTATAAAAGTACGCTGGTAACGCGCTAATGGGGTTGGCGATACGCTCGCTGATACCCTGGTTAGCCAAGCCTGTCTGGCAGGCTGTATGTCGGCTTGGGTCGAGCAGGCGCCAAAGGCTAGGCCCGCATGTGGTGGGCCTTTGCCGTCCTCAACTAGGACGAGCGCTTACCGCCACCGCCATGGCTGTTCTGCCCGCCCTTACGGCCTGCTTCTGCCGCCTTTACGCGATCATTGGCAAAGTTTCCGCCACTGTGCTGGCCACCTTTACGACCGGCTTCCGATGCTTTTGCACGATCATTCGCGAAGTTGCCAGGGTTGCTATTGGTCATTGTTATCTCCTCATGCATGGGGGTAAGAGGACTGCCCTCATGGGTACTAAGCAACTTTCAAGCGCTTCGTTCTAGCGAAATATTTCACTATAAGACAGGCGGTCGGTGCACGAGGAAATAGCGACACTTCGCAGGTAACTAAAGCGTTGCAAGTGATCGTGCAAAAAGCCGGAGTAGGTACTGTTCTCCTTGCAAAGTGCATGAGTTATTTTTCGATGCATGTTGTTTTCATTAGAAAAGTTTCTGGCATTGCTGATGCACTAACCTAGTTGCCTGAAATATACCAAGTGTCCTAAGTATTTTTTGCAGCTTCGTTATCAAGCCGACAAAAAAACAGCGCCAGCTTATTTGCGCGGAACGAAAGCCATTTAATCGAGAGGTGAACGGTGATGATGTCCATTTTGGAACAACGGCAGATCGTTGAGGCTGCTTTTTTACCGCTGGGCTGCCGATGCAGTATCGAGGCTGACGACACGGTAACGATCCAGATTCGTGCGTCTGATGATGAACGGGTGCTCCTGAATGCGACGGGTATCAATCGCTCGGAGCTCTCCAGTTCGCGAAGCATTTCGCAGTTGGTGTTGCGCCTGAGGCGGGCGCTCGAGCACGCCAGCGCGGTCGCTGACACGCCTAAGGTTGGAAACGACAGCCTTCCTTTAAACAAACGCGGGCATGCGTCATTACCCTCGAAGAGGTCGATTCAGGGGTGATTGAGAAACTCGGCTGAGTGGCCTTCAGGCCGGGTGTCAGCCACTGAAGACCTGCGTTATCCCTCTCAATCCGCTGCCTTGCCGCGTTGCTCGTTCAGGTTGAGCAGATAACTGCGCCGGATACGCTCGACCTCCCCGCTGCGGATCAGCCTCTGCAAAGCGGCGTTCAACCCAGGCAGTTGGTTCGCGTGTTGGCGTTGCAGCTTGATGACCAGGGGCGCATTGCTCAGTTCTACCCCTCGGGGGAAGCGTCCCTGATCGAGGTGGCGAGCGGTGAGCAGTTCGGCGAACACGTCGTCCACCACTGCGATGGCGTCGACCCGGCCAAGCATCAGCAAGTCCAGCAGTGCAGGTTCTCGCGAGGTTTCAACTTTCACCAGCCGCTTATCTTTAAAGGCGGTTTCCAGGCTCTGGTAGGCATACCCGCGCACAATGCCAATGCGCAGCCCTTGCAGCTTTTCAAGTGGCAACAGGCGCGCCGGGTGGTCGCTCAAAAAGTACAGGTACTCACGAATCTGCAAATACGGCTGCGAATACACGAAGCGTTTGCCGGCATCCGCCGTGTTCCAGAGCGGTGAGTCGGCGTAATTGAGATCCAGGCGGCCTTCGTCAAGGAGCCGGTTGAGGCGGTTGGCCGGGTAGAAGACGAAATCCACCTCGTGGCCGTTCTGCGCCATGACCTTGCGCACGATGTCGACGGCGATGCCCTTGGCCTGCCCGTCATTATCCTGATAACTGTAGGGATGCCACTGCGCGCCGCCGCCTAGCAGCGGCTGCGCCAAGCCTGCGTTGCACCACAGCATCATCAGCAGAGCGCAGCCATACAGCACGCTGCAACGCTTCATAGGAACCTCATGAACATCCGTGTTGAAAAGAGGGCGAGTTTAAAACCGCGCCAGGGTGGATTGCTGTCGACTGGTATCCGATATTCATCAATGGCAGCACGTCGCCCGGCATGTGCGAGCCGGATAAACCGTACGTTATTGATGCGTATCGTTCCTAGCCGCCCAACGGTCGGTTACTTAGTCGCAACTCTATACGCGTTGTGATGTCATTTCGTTATCATCTATCGTGCTGTTTGTGTAAACGAACCACGATCACGTTTTAAGCAGCAAGCGAGAAAAGAACGATGCTGGCACCCAATCCACCCCTTCCCTTGAATGAGTTGAGCCGGCAGGCACTGCTCGATAAGCATCCGTGCCTCCTCGAACAGAGCACCGATCCCTTTCTCGACGAAGTGGTGAAGATGGCCGCGATGTACTTCAAGGCGCCCATCTCGCTGATCACCATCCTTGACCGCAAGCGCCAGTGGTTCCGCGCCCGGGTGGGCACCGAGCTGCAGGAAACACCACGCAGCGATTCGTTCTGCGCCTACAGCGTGGCGATCGGCGAGAGCGTGGAAGTGTGCGACGCCACGCGGGACGAGCGGTTTCGCTACAACCCGCTGGTCACCGGCGACCCTGGTATTCGCTATTACGCGGGTGTGCCTCTGGCGCTCGATAATGGCCTTATCCTCGGCAACCTGTGTGTGATCGATACCCAGCCACGGCCGCCGATGTCGGCGGACGACATGGCCATGCTGCAGCAGATGGGCCGCCTGGCGATGAGCCGCCTCAATGAGATGCGGGCAGCAGCCTATACCGACGGTGCTACCGGTTTGTTCAACCACGCCAAACTGGACGAAGACATCACCGATGCCCTGAGCAGGGGCGACAGCCCGCTCGCCGTGGCCATCGAGCTGGTTTCGCCGGTACAGCTCAATGACATGCTCAAATCTCTCGGCTTTCGTTTTCTCACCGACTTCACCCTGGCGGTGAGAGACACCCTGCGTACATTGCTGCCGCCCGGCTGGGAGCTTTACAAGATCAGCGCGCTGCGTTTCGCCTGCAGCGTACCTACTAGCCAGCACGAGCAGGCCGAAGACGTGTTTGCGCAACTGGTCGAAGCATTCAGCAAACCGATTCACTGTCAGGGGCTACCTGTATTGCCGCAGATCGGTGTGGGCGTGCTGCGCATGAGCGCCAATGAGCAGCCCGCTGACTGGATGCGCCTGATCGTCTGTGCGGCCGACGAAGCGCGCTCCTCGGGCTGCGGCTGGGCCTATTACGATCAGCAGATGGATGCCGCGCAGCAACGCAGCACCCGTCTGCTCAACGACCTGGCTGACGCGGTGCGCGCTGATGATCAGCTGCGCCTGGTGTTCCAGCCGCGTGTTGACCTGCACAGCGGTGCTTGTCTGTCCGTCGAAGCGTTATTGCGCTGGGCGCATCCGACGCTGGGCGAAATCGGCCCTGCCGAATTCATTCCCCTGGCCGAGAAAACCGCGCTGATCCACGCCGTCAGTTTCTGGGTCATCAACCAGGCGATTAGCCAGATCATCGCCTGGCGCCAGATCGGCCTCGACCTCAAGGTGGCAATCAACGTCTCCGCTGCGGATCTCAACAACGATCACCTGGCCGACGAAATCATCCGCTTGCTGGCTCGCCATGAGCTTGATGGCTCCTGCCTGGAAGTGGAATTCACCGAGAGCGCGTTGGTCGGTGATTTCTCGGTGGTGATCTCACAGCTCGAACGCCTCAAGGCGATTGGCGTGGAAATCGCTATCGATGACTTCGGCAGCGGCTACAGCAACTGGTCGTACCTGCGCGACATCCCGGCTGACACGGTAAAACTCGACCGTTCGTTCATGGACGACCTGCGCCCCGGGCAGAAGGACTGGAACATCGTTCGCGCGTTGATCAGCCTGGCCACGGAGTTGGGCCAGCGGGTGGTCGCTGAAGGCATCGAAACCGAGCGAACCCTGCAGGTTCTGCGTGAGTGGGGCTGTCAGGAGGCTCAGGGCTACTACATCTCTCGGCCGCTGGAAGTGCCAGCGCTGCTGGACTGGCTGCAGCAGGGCCATACAGGCGATGCGTCTGCGCGTGGGCAGGGCATTGGAACCTGCCCATTTCCAGGCGTATGACCCTGAGCGTATGAGGGCTACTCAGGCAATCCACCTGCCGCTGTGAACTGATAGCATCGGCAGGCGCCTTCCCATCACGAGCCTTCACCATGGCCCTGCACCTCTGGTTCACCTTCTTCCTGGCTTACCTGGCCACCACGCTGACTCCCGGGCCGAATGTGCTGTTGGTGGTGCGCAACGCATTGCGCCATGGGCCGTCTGCCATGGAGGCGACCCTGGTCGGTAATCTGGCTGCACAGCTATTGGTGACCACCGGCGTCGCGCTTGGTGTGGGCGCGCTGCTCATTGCCGTGCCTTCGGCTTTTCTGGCCTTGAAGGTAGTGGGTGCCAGCTACCTGATCTACCTGGGCGTGCGCCAGTTGTTAAGCCGTAGCGCTACTGCCACTAACACCGCTGTGGTGATACCCAGCGGGCCTGTCTCGAAATGGCGGATCGGCATCGAGGCGTTTCTGGTCTCGGCGAGCAACCCCAAAACCCTGATCTTTCTCTGCGCGTTCCTGCCTCAGTTCCTGCAACCGGGGCGCTCCATCGTCGGGCAGTTTCTGGTGATGTACCTGACCATCGCGGCAATCGTGATCGTCGTGCACTCGGTGTACTGCTACACCGCGTTTCGCTTCAGCAAACGCCTCAGGGCCGCGCAGTGGGTCGCTGCGATCAAACGTCTTACTGGTGCGCTGTTCATTGGTTTGGGCGTGCGACTGCTCAATACGCGCGCGTTGTAAGACGGTATCTGGTCGTACTTGTGGGGGGCAGGGCAGGTCGTTCTGATCAGCGCCACATTCTTCCCGCGAGAGGTGTTTCAAGCGTAAGCATCACCGCTGAAACCACCCTCGCCAGGTCGATGGCGCCGATTTAGTTCTTCAGCGTCTTCGTCGCTGAGTCGCTGTAAGTTTCTGCGCAGGTGGTGCGATCGCTGCCGTCCCAGCATTCGATGTTCTTCAGATCCGGCATATCGTCGCGGTGGAACACCGGCTCCACACCCTGACGGCGTTGCTCGTTGTAGTGCTTGAGCAGCCGAATGACGATGCCGGCCAAGGGCAGAATAGCGATCAGGTTGGTCAGTGCCAGCAATGGCATGAACACGTCAGCCATCGACCAGACCACGGATACCTTGGCTACCGAGCCAATCAATACGAATGCCAGCACCAGTACACGGAACAGGTTCAGGCACAGTTTGCTGCCGAACATGTACTGGATGTTCGACTCGCCGTAGTAGTAATTGCCGATCACCGAGGTGAAGGCGAACATCAGAATGGCGAAGGTCAGAAAGTGAATGGCCCAGTTGCCGAGCTGTTCGGCCAGCGCCCACTGCGTGAGGCTTGCCCCCATGGTTTCATCACCGTAGGCGTGGCTGGGATCGGCGAGCAGAATGATGATCGCCGTCATGGTACAGATCACCATGGTGTCGAAGTACACACCCAGGGTCTGCACCAGGCCCTGCTTGACCGGGTGGGATACCGACGCCGTGGCACTGGCATTGGGCACCGAGCCCATACCCGCTTCGTTGGAAAACAGACCGCGGCGCATGCCCATCATGATCGCCGCGCCGATGCCGCCACCGGCTATCTCGCGAATGCCGAAGGCATGGGTGAAAATCTCGCCGAACATGGCCGGCACCCGGCCGATATTCATGATGATGACTAGCGCGCCTATCCCCAGATACAGCACCGCCATCACCGGCACCACGGTCACCGATACCTTGGAAATGGTCTGCACACCGCCAAAGATGATCAGGCCGGTCAGCACCGTCAGCACGATGCCGATGCCCCACGCCAGTGTCTCGCTACCGCCTTCGCCGCCGAACGAGGTCTGCATGGCATCGACGATGGAATTGGCCTGCACCGAGTTGAACACCAGGCCATAGGTGATGCTGATCATTACCGCGAAGGTCACCGCCAGCCAACGCCAGCCTAGGGCCCGCTGGATGTAATAGGCCGGGCCGCCGTGGTAGCGGTACTGCTTGTCGGACTTGTACAACTGCCCCAGCGTCGACTCCACGAATGCCGTAGCGCCGCCGAGCAGCGCCACCACCCACATCCAGAACACCGCACCCGGCCCACCGAGGGCAATCGCCGTGGCTACCCCGGCGATATTGCCGGTGCCGACCCGTGACGCAGCGGAAATGGTGAAGGCCTTGAAGGAGGAAATCGCCTCCTTGTCGCCATGGTTGCTCTCGAGGATGACCCGAAACATTTCGGGGATCATCCGCAGCTGCACGCCACGACACATGTAGGTCAGATAGACGCCGCTAAGCAGCAGCATGGGAATCGCGAGGTAAGTCCAGAGCAGGCCGGAGAAGGCATCGAGCAACGCAGACACAGGCGTCTTCCTTTGGTCGTCTTTATTCGAAGGGGCGCGAGGATAGGGCAATCCGCCCAAATCCCCAAACCCGACGCCGCTGACGGCAGGCCGATAAGCCCATTTCCCTTACCCGCAGCGGTACTGCTTAGGGCAGGAAAGGGCGGGATGGTTCAGGTTTAATAGTTGCAAGGGGATAGCTAAGATATTTGATTTTTTTGGTGCAATGAGTTGAGGGCAACTGTTTCGTCGCGATTAAGCACTGCTGCCCTGTATAAACTCAGTTCTGCTCAGGCTAATGAGCGCTTCATGCCTATGCCCCAAGAGGCAATCAGACGGGACAATGTAAGTAGATTTTCATCAAATGGGCCTATCTTTTCTGATAGTTTATGTACGCTTATACTTTCCGAGTAATTTACAGTATCTTCCAGTAGAGATTCTCCCATTGGGGCGCATATCCATATATTATCTGGGTGCTGGTAAAACGGCTGGTAGAATCTTTTGTTATGCTTGGCATCAAGCTGCTTTGCATATTTAACAGTCATCCCGGTTTTATGATCAGGGTATAGTCTGACTTTTTCGCATTCAGGCGTTCTAAATACTAATCCCATCTCAAAATTCGTGCCCAAAATTTCTTCTAGCAATGTATGTGGAATTAAGTTTTCTATTTCGTGGCTGGGGAGTAAGTCAAAGTAGTATTTTGCGTGCATTCCTTTGGTTTCTTGTGTGAATCTCTTTGCAGTGGAGCCCAGTTTTCCGTTTGGATGATCTTGGTCTCGATCTATAAGGCAAATGAATAGTCTTTCATTGTTTTTTAGGTCTAAGAAACAGTTGTATGTAGTGCTGCCGCCTCCCAGTATATGAGTTATGCTTAGTTTGCAGCCACTTAAAAGCTTTTTTCTTAAAAGATATATTTCGGCAAATTTGCTGAGAATTTTAGAGTCTAAAAAGTTTTCAGTTAATATGGCGCTTTGCTGAAGCGCTGATGAGTTTATTATTTTTCTGTAGCCAATTGTGATCTTCTCTTTTGTAAAGTCTAGTCTGTTAGGGTTTTTGAAATCGATTTCAGCGTGGAAATCAAAGTTTTCTTCGATTCTCCGAGTTTCAATGATCTCGCTTTTTAATTCGTAAATCACACGTTTTGAATAAGCGCTAAGCCGGTGTTCATCTAAAAGAGATTGCACTGCCTCTATTGGCATCCATATTATATGACTTCCCTCTCCGTATGCGCAAAGAAGATTGTCTATTGCTCTGAGTTTTTCGTTAGTGTTGGTGGAGAAGTCCACGCTCTCTCGGATTATAATTATCATGGTGTTAGGCCGAAAGGAAGCCGGCAGGCCAGTCGATTAAGTATCCCTCAGGATCAAAGCCGGATAGCGATACTTTCGTGGGTACTCCATTTTTCTTTTCAAAGAGAGAGATTGTTACGTCAGATTCGGATAGCAGCTTACTTCTAATTCCTGCACCAAGTGCATCAATTAAATGTTTGCTGTGAGTCTCAATTACAACGCTAAACTGACCCTCTGCTAAAGCAGCAACTTTAGCGATTGCCTCGCCAAATTTGTACTGTAGTGCTGGATGTAAATGTAGCTCTGGTTGCTCAATAACCAATGTTCTTGGTTTTTTCCTTTTCTGTCTGGCAGCTGGGGTGTTTGAACTGAATTTTTTTCTCTCGACTAGCTCTAGCCACATGGAAACAATTACCGGCAGTATTTGAGAGTAACCAAATCCCATGTCGCTAATGTTGTGGTAACGGTCATCGCTATCTTCTTTGATTTTTAGAGCATAGTGTAGTCCCGCATTTTCTAGTTCTAACTTAAATCCAAAATTTTCAAAGATCCATTCGCTAAGTTCTCTTTTGTTTCGCGAGTCTAAGGAGTTGATGACCATGGGTAGGTTTGAGCCAGTATGATCGATTTCGCCAATTTGTAGGTCTTGATGTCGATAAAACCTTTCCGCAGATGCGCGGAGTGGGCCCAGATATCGAACTCCTTGATAGAAATTAGATAAATAGTTATCCGTTGCTTTCCAGAAGCTGCTTATTTTGCTTGTTAGAAGAAATTGATAGCAAATTGCAGATATCTCTTCTTTATTCTCGTCTAATTTTTTTAAGAAAAATTTATCTCGAGCAAAGATCTCTTTCAAGGCGAATATGAGCTCCTCGCCGGAGGAGATTGGCATGTGTTGAATTGCGAGTCTTATATTTCTGGTTTGTTTGGACTTGTGATGAAATTTTGCTAGGTAGCGTGTCATTCTTGTCAATGGCTCAGAGGCCAATAAATCCACTGAAACGATTCTTTTATGAATTCCTCCTGTTCCTGCGGATTTTATATTTATCTCCCTGTAAGAACAGACTTCTTTCGGTATAAGAGCTCCGCTTAAAGATACGCTTGTTGGTGAGTACTCTTCTTCGTGGTTTGTTATTAGGCATCGAGATGTGCATGAGAGTACTTCCTCTGCGCTGTATACTAGCTCTACGGTGCTCGTTCCGATTTTGAAGTTAACTGAGGTTATAGGTGCTTCCTTGTCCTTTCTTTTTTTAAGGCCGATGGTGCAGGTTATATTTTGATGGGTAAGTACTTCTGACTCAAACTCGTTCGCCGAGCTTAGCTCGTTGTGTACCCACATCCAGCTAGGACTTTCTGTGATGTCAAGATTCATATCGAAATCAAAGAATATTTCTTTCGCGCCATCTTGTAGTGCAGTGCTGAAATCTCCGAAGTCTACATACCCACCATACCAAAGGATAGGTGATCGTGTAGCAGACTCTACTGATTGACGTAGTAAGGGGTATGTGCGTAGGAACGTGCTTTTGCCACAGCTGTTTTTACCGACATAAACATTTATCTTCTTTTGGGGGATGAGCGTTTTTTCACTCCCGAAGCTTCTTAAGTTTCTAACTCCAAATGCATTTAATATATTCATTATGGCTGTGTCTTTAGAGGTTGATTTTTAATGGTTTTTGGTGCTTGGCTTTGTGATTTTTAAAGAAGTACATGTTTTAGGTCGGGGTGGGGTCGTAGCCGTACAGCCACGCAAACTGAGCAGCGCCATCAAAAGGTTGAGCCACCAGGGTAAGCGGCTGGCGATGGAGATAAGGTCTTCGAATGCGGAGGTTTTGCGACGTCTGGCCACTTCATTACTTCCCTGTCTGCGGTCGCCGACCGACAGATGTCATTTCCCTGACTGCCTTCCTTGCAAGTCACCGTGGAGTACCTATTGAAGGGAGATTCCTACGGGATCGCTAAAAGAAGCTATGGCGTATCGCTATCAATAAGGGCGACGTTAGCCAATGTGATGGGGATCACGCAAGCCATCCGATGGTAGTAATTGCGTGTTTTTGATGAGATGAACAGAGAGAGGTGCTGCTGGGCAGAGATCCATACGCAGCACTCTCGGTACGGCGTTGGCCATATCGCGCCTGGAAGATAGGGCCAGGAGTGAGCCCTATTGAGCAATCAACACTTTATCGAGCAGTTCATAGCCTGATCTGTCGGCGTAGCCACGGCTGCGGTAGAACCTGCGCGCAGACTCGTTATCCCGTGACAGTTGCAGCGCGATTTTGGTGTAGCCCCGGCGTGTGAATTCGGCCTCGGCGGCGGCCAGCAGTTCTACGCCAACTCCGCTGCCACGCTGAGATGACAGCACGAAGAACTCGTCGATCTCTGCGGTTAGCCCCAGGTATTCGAGGCTGAATACCTGAACGGCCAGCAGATAACCCACCGCGGCACCGTCCACCACCGCAATCCAGCCGGCCCCCAGTTCCGGGGTCGAGAGTAGGCGAGTGAGTTGGGTGGTGACGCGCGCTTGATCGAAGCCGGTAATGCCTTCGAAGTCCCAATAGCTGGCTACTAAGGGAAGTAGGGCTGGCACGTCGTTGGGCGTCGCTTGCTGTATGCGCGTCATGTTCGGGATCAGCCTGCTGATAGTGGCACGTGAGACCTCTGGCGAAATGCGGCATGACAGGTTGTCACTTGCGCTTTATTCGCCCACGGTCTGGATATCGGCAGGATGATAGCTTCGTATGGACGTAGTGCGCACTCTGCCGGGTAGGTTGGTTGCATCGTGACGAGTGCTACCTCGTGCAGTCGATGGCTCCCAACTTACCCGCAGATCCAGGCTCAGGGAATCAGCTTGGCTTCGCGCAGGTGCTCGAATACGGCGAAGAAGGCTTCGTCGCTGGCCTGATAGTCGAGGAAGCCCAGCTTGCGGCTTTTCGACATGTCGGTGACCACTTCGATGGGTCGGCCAAGGTCGGCATCGGTGTGCCATGGGGAGATCAGGCGGGTGATGTCTGCTTCGGCCAGATCGTGTTTGGCAACCAGCTCCAGCCAGGTTGCGGCATCCCCAGCCATCTGTTCTTCCAGCGGTGCAGGCTGGCCGTCGAAAGCGGCGGCTTCGATGCCGAACCACTCGGCGATGCGCTGCCACATCCAGCTCCAGCGGAATACGTCACCGTTGACGATGTTGAAGGCCTGGTTGGCGGCTGCCGGAGTGGTCGAGGCCCAGTGCAGTTGCTTGGCCAACTGGCGGGCGTCGGTCATGTCGGTCAGGCTGTTCCACTGCACGGCCGAGCCGGGGAAGCGGAACGGGCGACCGGTTTCGCGGCAGACCGAGGCGTAGACGGCGAGGGTGGTCGCCATGTTCATGGCGTTGCCGACTGCCACACCGGTGATGGTGTGCGGGCGGTGTACGCTCCAGGTGAAACCATCGCGCTTGGCGGCGGCGAACACTTCGTCTTCCTGGGCGTAGTAGAAGTTCTCCACGTCCAGGCGGCCCTGTTCCTCGCGGAACGGCGTCTGTGGCAGGCTGCCCTTGCCGTAGGCTTCGAATGGGCCGAGGTAGTGCTTGAGCCCGGTGACCAGCGCGACATGCTTGACGCTGCCGGCAGCGCGCAAAGCGTCGAGCACGTTACGGATCATTGCCGAGTTGACGCGGATGTTCTCCGCTTCGGTGGCCTGGCGCGCCCAGGTGGTCAGGTACACGTGGCTGGGTTTGAGCCCCTCAAGGGCGCTTGCCAGCGAGGCTGGGTCGAGCAGGTCGGCGGCCAGCGGGGTGATGTTTTCGGCGGCCTTGGGGTTACGGGCCAGGCCGGTGACCTGCCAACCTTGATCGGCCAGCAGGCGGGAGGTGGCGCTGCCAACGATGCCGCTAGCGCCAACAACCAGTGCGTGATGTGTCATTAGAGATTCCTTCGCAGATAGAGCATTGGCACCATAGCGATGCTGAAGACTCAAACCAAGACGGCACCAAAAGGTAACCACCCCGATGCAAACCGGATCCCCCGAAGAACAATGGCGCGAGGACTGCGCGCCGCGCCGTGTGCTGGAACTGTTTTCCACCAAGTGGACGAGCATGATCCTGCATACCTTGCACGCCCGCCACGGCGGTAACGCCCGTGCGGGTGTGCTGCACCGCAGCCTGCCGGGCATCTCTAAGAAAATGCTGGTGCAGACCCTGCGCGAGCTGGAAGCCAGCGGGCTGGTGAATCGGCAGGTGTACGACAGCGTGCCACCGGCTGTCGATTACTCGCTCACCGAGCTGGGCCAGCGGCTGGTCGAGCCCATCGAATTGATCTACGACTGGGCCCGACAGAACGCACCGGCTCTCGATGCGCTGCAGCCCAGACAGTCATCGCGCAGGCGTTGATCATGCTCACTCATTGGCCAGCTCACGTTCTGTAGGAGCCCCGCCCTCGGGGCGAATATCGATCACAGCGCCGACAGCGAGTGATGGCCACTATCGTTTCGCGCCGAGGGCGACGCTCATACGGGGCGCATCAGGCGTTGATCATGCTCACTCATAGGTCAACTCACGTTCTGTAGGAGCCCCGCCCTCGGGGCGAATATCGGTCACAGCGCCGATAGCGAGTGATGGCCACCATCAAGGATGCTCAATGAGCCCGTTGAGGTACTCGACCCGTTTTTGCGTCTGTTCTAACAGGCAGGCCGCGTAGATAGTGCCGAAGCCACTGCCTGTGCTGGATTCATAGGTCTCGAAATCACAGCTCGTATCGCGCAGTTTGATCCAGGCTCTTTGGGCTTCTTTAAGATGGCTACCTTGCGTTTGCGCTTTCGGTGTGGATGGTGCGCTATTTTCCTCGTAGCGCGACAGGAGCCTCTGGTATGCGCTGTTCAGCTCGTCGTCGGCGTTTTTCAACTCGGCGTTCAGGCACGCATGCATCCCTGCTTCGTCTTTGGCAGACGTGCACGAATTGTTTGATGGCTCTGAAGCGTTGCCAGTGCCGCACGGGTATTTATGGCGTAGTACGCGAGTGATTGATGGCGCTGCGGGCTTGCCCCACTCGCTGTCAGGAATATCGGTGCCGATTTGCTCGTATAGCTGCCAGGGTGCGAGTTTCTCTGGCAGGCAGGTCTGCTGCTCTGGCTTCAGCGAAGGGTTCAGTGCTCGCTGGGTATCCATGATTCCATAGAGGTATGACTCGCAGTCGAAATGGGCAATCAGGCCATTGGCCGTTTCGCCAATGACCGAGCAGGCCTCCATGAAATAGTCGAGCGTTACTGTTTCCTGCGGGTTACGCGTTTCCAGCGGTGTAATCGCATTCGCAGCCGAGCTGACGGTTATTAGCGTGAGAATGGCTGCTTGTCTCATTTCAACGATCCTTGTATTTCGTCTGGTTGTGCCATGTGGTTCGAGCCGACCACGCGGGACAGATCCAGTGCTCAGCGCTTTACGGCACGGGCTCGCAGACGTGTCTGGCATGGCATTCTCTGGAAGAAATTGGGGGCGCAACGCTGCACTATCTAGCGCTTGATTACCAGGCTTGCGCGCCACTTCTTGCCATCGGGCTCCGTCGGCTTCCGCTTGAGCGCCGTTGGCGATTGGTCACGGCCCTGGATACGGATGATCCAGAACACCCGGCCGGATCGGTGCTGCACCGGGCGTGCTAGATCCCTGCTGAGCCAGCTCTGCAGCCTATGGCTCCCACACGGCTGTGGGAGCCATAGGATTACGGTCAGGAACCGACAGTCGAGCCGCGATCCATGCGGGTGTCGAGGTTGTCGCCGTCGCCTTTGTAGTCTTCGTGTTGGCCGTCCCAGTAGGTGTGGCCTCTGTCGACGAAGTAGTCCCATTCATCGCTGCGGTAGTCGAAGATACTCTGGTCGTCCGGCGCGTCACGCTGGCCGTAGCCATGCATGTATTCGTCGAGGAATTCGAAGCGCATCAGGCCGTCTTCGCTGAGCAGGCCATCACCTTCCAGATCGGTGAACAGATCCTTGAGGCTGTCGCGGTAGTCGTCGAGTTTGTTGTTGTATTTGATGTCTTCGATGATGGTGAAGGGCAAGGTGGCGAGGGTCAGCGCGGCGGATATCCAGAACATCGGGCCAACCGCTGCGCGGGCGAAACTGAGCTTGGCCAGGGCACCGGCCGAAGCCGCGCCACCGCCTACCCCAAAGGCCCCGGCAGCCACGGTGATGGCGCCTTGGGCGATCATCGCCTTGTCGCCGGTATCTGCACCCTTCTTGATCATCAAGCCGCCAAGCACCGCATCGGCCACGCCGACGAAGGTGTTGGCACCCGCGTCCAGCACGCGCAGGAAGGCGCCTGCGCCACGGCTGAAGGCATTGGAGTCGGCGAGTACTGGCGTGCCGCTGAAACCTTCCTTCATGCCCTTGATGACCTCCTTGTAATCGGATTGCGAGAGGTCAAGCTTGTCGGCCATCTTGGCGTCGTCGGCCAGTGGCGCGCTGGCCAGCAATTCATCGAGGTTGGTCTGGAAGCGCGCTCCGATTTCCGAGGTGAACGGCCGGTTCTCGGGCAGTCCCTTGCCGAAGATCTCCGGCAGTGACTTGTCCAGGCCAAGCATGGCGTTGAGGTGGCTGCCGTTGACCTTGTCGATGATGTTGGTGCCGAGGTTGACGAAGTGCTGGCTGGCGCCAAAGAAGGCGACCATTTCCTTGGCGATTGCCAGGCGCTCCTCAGGCGTGCCACCCAGTTTGCCGCCGGCCATCTGGTAGATACCCGACGCGAGGGATATCAGCCCGCCAGCCGAGCCCAGGGCGCCGTTGCTATTGAGTACGCTGATGGCCGAGAGCATGCCGCCACCGGTCTTCTCGTTGAGCGCTTTGTAAACGTCCTTTTTCATCAGGTCGTCGATATCACCCTGGGTGACTTCACCGTTCTTGATGAAACGATCACCCAGCTCCTGCAGAGCCTTGCCAAAATCCTTGGCGGTTTGCTTGTCGCCGAGAAATTCGTTGATGAATTTGTCGAGGCTTTCGGCGGTACGGCGCGGTAGGTCGACACCGGCTTTTTTCAGGGCAGTGAGCACGGTCTTGACCACATCCTGGGTGGCCAGGGCGAGGTTGCCGTCGTTGACCAGCTCGGGATTCGCCATGAGCTTGTCGAGGTCGACGATGGTCGCGTCGAGCTGCAGCTTCTGGGCGAACTCGGCGGCCCTCTCTGGGTTGGCGATGGCCAGCTGTGAATAGGTTTCGCGGATGTCGGCGGCAGCCAGGTCGTCTTTGTTGGCGTCCTGCAGGTCGCGGATATGTTTGACGTAGTCCTCGCTGAAGGCCATGTCTTCGAGCTTCTTGGTGACCTCGTCCTTGTTGGGCACGGCATCCAGGGCGCTTTTCTGCGCGTCGAGGTAGTCCTTCTGTACGGCTTCGCTGGAGAACAGGGTGGTGAGCTGTTCGTCGACCTTGCGCTCGTCGATGATGCTTTCGAAGTCCTCGCCCTTGGCACCAGCAGTGCTTTGGCCCTTGCTGATGTCGAGGGTGACCATGTCCAGCCCGCCATCGAGCGTGCCCTGGGCACGTAGCGCGCGGTACATTTTGGCGCGGTCGTCGTCTTCCTTGATCGAGCCGTCTTCGATGCCTTTTTTCCAGCCGTCGATGACCTTCTGCCAGGTCAGTTCGCTAACGGTCAGCGAGCGCTTGCTGTCCTTGGGATCTTTTTCGCTGGTTTCCAGGTTGCCGATATCCAGCTCGCCGGTTTCCGGCAACTTGCTGTCGCCGCGAGCGTCATCGACCTTGTCGAGGTTGTTGCGCCGGCCTTCGTCTTCGGCGACCAGGCGGTCGTACATGGTGGGGTTGAGTTCGCGGGAGACGATGACCTTGCGGCTGCT
The DNA here is from genome assembly GCF_979258205.1 of Pseudomonas sp. AC355. NCBI lineage: Bacteria > Pseudomonadati > Pseudomonadota > Gammaproteobacteria > Pseudomonadales > Pseudomonadaceae > Pseudomonas > Pseudomonas sp. AC355. The sequence goes on from NZ_OZ409843.1 coordinate 444,563, forward strand.
ATCGCCATCGAAGATTTCCGCCCGCACGAACCCGTCGCCGACCTCGCCTTCCGGGCCGATGGTGGCACCGGCGATTTCCTCGCTGGTCAGGTAATCGCCGGGGTGCAGCATGGCGTAGCCTTCCTTCTCCTGCTCGTTGGCCTTGAGCATGATCTCGGCGTTTTTCTTGAGCTGTGCAAACATCTCCGGGCTGACCTCGGCGGATACCGCAACCTTTTCACCCTCCCAGGTTTCGTAGGTGATGAGGCCGTTATCACCTACGGTACCTTCCCAGCGAATCGCCTTGTAGTCGGGGTAGGCCGGCGCCTCGCCGTCGCGGTTGAGCAGGCTGTGGCCGTCTGCCTGAGCACGATCCATGGCGCCGCGTGAGTCGTCGTTGCTGAGCAGCTTTTCCATCTTGCTCAGGTAGTCGAACAGGCCGGGGTTGTCGTCCTTGTGCAGCACCACTTTTTCGTCGCCGTTGTGATAACGGATCAGGCCGGGGCCCATTTCATCGACCTTGCCGACGCCCAGGCCGCTGTAAGGCGGCCAGGTTTCGTTATCGCTGGCGCGGCGGTAACCGTCTTCTTCGCTGGCCGTGATGCCGTCCAGGGAGTCTTTCAGGCCTTCGAGCTTGTCGAACATTTCCGGGTTATCGACTTTGGCCAGCACCACTGCGTCGCCGTCCTTGTTGCGGTAGCGGATCACCTCGGCGGACAGGCTCTCGATGGCCTGGTAGTCGCGCAGGCTGTCCGGCGCTTTGTCGTCCTTACCGGCGCGGCGGTCGCCGTCGGCGCTGGCCTGGTTCAGCGTCTTGAGGGTCTCGAAGTCTTTCTTCACTTGCTCGAACAGCGCTGGCGAAGTGGAGCGCAGCACGATGACCTTGTCGCCGCTTTGGGTTTCGAAACGGATGGTGTCGTTGGCGACTTCGTTGGCCGGGCCGATGCTCTTGTAATCGGCGAGGGCGGGCGCTTTGGCGTCTGACGCCGCGGGCTTGTAGTCCGCTGAATCCTTGCGCGGCTTGACCTGGGCAAGGGCCAGGTTGGCGTCGAAGGTTTTTTCGGAGGAAGACGGGGGTGTTTTCGACAGGCGCGTAATGCTGCTCATGGTGGGCTCCATTCGACCAGAGTTGTGATAAATGCCTGACAACAACGGCTCCATCACAGAGCCGAACAAGCACGACACCACGGGGATGGCCGCGGTGACCAGAACAGTGCAAAGGGCGGATGACAGAATGATTGCAGGCGGGGCGGGGGGATTCGCGCCTTGTTGCAGGCGAATCGGCCGATAGCCAGGTGTGGCGCGGGATGTGAAGCGGCGAGGGGGAGCGGGCAGTTCGTCCTGTTTAACAGTTTTTCACAGGGGCAGCGCTCCCACGCGGAACGTGGGAGCGACCAGAAGCGGTTACGCCTGGATTCGCTTCAGTTGCTGGGGGGCGCAGTTTTACCTTTAACGGGTTGGGGCTGAGCCATACCTTGCGGCCAGTAAACGATGCAGCCGGCAGGGGCATTGCCATAGCAGTTATGCGGGTTGTAGCTGGAGAAATCAGGTTCGAAGCCCAGGTCACGCATGCACTTGGCCTGCTCCTGGATTTTTTGCACACCAGCACTCATTTGATCGATGAAGTCGCATTGCTTGAGCGCTGTATCGACATCGATTTTCGCTTGTCTGGTGGGCTCCCACATCACTCGTGCAGGCTGTGCCGGTTGGTAATACGAGGCACAGCCAGCAATGCTGGCGGCGATTATCCCTGTAATCAATTTCTTCATACGTCTTTCTTCCATGTGGTGAATGTAGGCATGTACATGTCTGTCGCGACGGCATTCACGCTGGCTGCATGCCTGCGCGCTTGAGCAGTTGTTTGCAGCGTTCTGAGAGGTGCACCACGCGCAGGTGCTTGCCGGCCTTGCTGTAGCGCTCGCGCAGGGTCATCAGGGCGGCGATGGCCGAGTAGTCGACGAAGCTCAGGTGACGGCAGTCGAGGGTGACGTCGGCGGGGTCGTTGGCGGCGTCGAACAGATTCAGGAACGGTGCGGTGGAGGCGAAGAACAGGGTGCCATGGGGCAGGTAGAGTTTGCTGCCGTCGGCCTCCAGGCGGCTGTCGGCGTAGAGCTCGCGGGCGTGGTGCCAGGCGAAGTTCAGCGCGGCGATTACGATGCCGCACATCACCGCCATGGCCAGATCCGTGAGCACGGTGATGATGGTCACTGCAACGATGACCAGCACGTCGTTGAGCGGTACCTTGCCCAGCACCCGCAGAGACGCCCAGGCGAAGGTCTGCTGGGCGACCACGAACATCACGCCGACCAGAGCGGCCAGCGGAATCAGTTCGATCAGGGGCGAGAGGAACAGCACGTAGAGCAGGATCATCACCCCGGCAACGATGCCGGAAAGCCTGCCGCGGCCGCCGGAACTGAGGTTGATCATGGTCTGGCCGATCATCGCGCAACCGCCCATGCCGCCGCACATGCCGGAGGCGATATTGGCTGCGCCGAGGGCCACGCATTCGCGATCCGGGTGGCCACGGCTTTCAGTGATTTCATCGGTGAGGTTGAGGGTCAGCAGGGTTTCCAGCAGGCCGACCATGGCCATCAGCACCGCGTACGGGAGGATGATCCACAGGGTTTCCAGGTTCCAGGGGATCTGCGGCAGCGCCGGCACGGGCAGACCACCGGCGATTTTCGCCATGTCCCCAAGGGTGTGCGTGGGCAGGTGCAGGAAATAGGTGAGCAGGCCGACGCTGAGAATCGCCGCCAGGGCCGGCGGAATGGCGCGGGTCAGCTTCGGCAGGATGTAGACAATGGCCATGGTCAGCGCCACCAAGCCGAGCATCAGGTACAGCTCGTTACCCTTGATCCAGTGGCCGTCGCGCTGAAAGTGCTCCAGCTGCGCCATGGCGATGACGATGGCCAGGCCGTTGACGAAGCCGAGCATCACCGGGTGCGGCACCATGCGCACCAGCTTGCCGAGTCGCAACAAGCCGAATGCCAGCATGATCACACCGCCAAGCAGAACCGTGGCCAGCAGATACTCGACGCCGTGCTGTACCACCAGGGCGACGATGACCACGGCCATGGAGCCGGCAGCGCCGGAAATCATCCCGGGGCGGCCACCGAACAGGGCGGTGATCAGGCAGATGAAGAAGGCGCCATACAGGCCCATCAGCGGATTGACCTGGGCCACCAGGGCGAAGGCGATGCACTCCGGCACCAGTGCGAACGATGACGTGAGACCGGCCAGGACATCGGCGCGCAGACGAGCGATTTTCATGGGTTACCTGATCGAACAAGACAAACGCCCCGTGGAGAGTGCAGGGCATTGCACGGCCGTGTGGCCTTGGAGTTGGAAGGCTGTCGATGGTAAGGAATCGCCGGGGCGAAGGCCAGTGCCGGGGATCCGTCGGGTGGAGACTTTCCCGGGTTTCGCTACGCTCTACGCCGGGCTACTGAACAAGGCCAGGCGCCCGTAGCCTGGGTTGAGCAGCGCGATACCCGGAGATCTGGATGGCGTAACTCACAACGTCGCCGAGACTCTGCGACAAAACAACCTGCCGACGAAATGTGGCCTGGCTGGCATTTGGAGCGACCAATAGGTCTAATCTCCTTTTTCTCCGGCGACCAATCGACATTACACTGTCGCCTGCCCAAAAAACGATGACGAGGTAAACACGTTGATTATTCACCCTAAAGTTCGTGGCTTCATCTGTACCACCACCCACCCGCTGGGTTGCGAGCGCAACGTGGCCGAGCAGATCGAGGCCACGCGCAAACTGGGCGTGCGTAACGACGGTCCGAAGAAGGTGCTGGTTATCGGCGCCTCCAGCGGTTACGGCCTGGCCGCGCGCATCACTGCCGCATTCGGCTTTGGCTCCGACACCCTGGGCGTGTTCTTCGAGAAGCCGGGTACCGAGACTAAGGCCGGCACCGCTGGCTGGTACAACTCGGCTGCGTTCGACAAGTTCGCCAAGGCCGAAGGCCTGTACAGCAAGTCGATCAATGGCGATGCCTTCTCCGACGAAGCGCGCGCCAAGGTCATCGAGCTGATCAAGAACGAAATGGGCGGCAAGATCGACCTGGTGATCTACTCCCTGGCTTCGCCGGTGCGCAAGCTGCCGCAAAGCGGTGAAGTAATCCGTTCGGCGCTCAAGCCTATCGGCCAGCCGTACAAGTCGACCGCCATCGACACCAACAAAGACGTGATCATCGAGGCCGCCATCGAGCCGGCCAATGAGCAGGAAATCGCTGACACCATCACCGTCATGGGCGGCCAGGACTGGGAACTGTGGATCAACGCCCTGGAGCAGGCCGACGTGTTGGCCGAAGGCGCGCGTACAGTAGCCTTCAGCTACATCGGCACCGAAATCACCTGGCCTATCTACTGGCACGGTGCGCTGGGCAAGGCAAAGCAGGATCTGGACGAAACCGCCCTGCGCCTGAACCAGAAACTGGCCGGTGAAGTCAAAGGCGGCGCCAACGTGGCCGTGCTCAAGTCGGTAGTCACCCAGGCCAGCTCGGCCATCCCGGTGATGCCGCTTTACCTGTCGATGGTATTCAAGATCATGCAGGAAAAGGGCATCCACGAAGGCACCCAGAACCAGCTCGACCGCCTGTTCCGTGACCGTCTGTTCCGCGCCGACGGCGCCCCGGCTGAGGTCGACGAAAAAGCCCGCCTGCGCCTGGACGATTGGGAGCTGCGTGACGACGTACAGGACGCCTGCAAGGCCATGTGGCCACAGGTAACCACCGAGAACCTGTTCGAACTGACCGACTATGCCGGTTACAAGAAGCAGTTCCTCAACCTGTTCGGTTTCGAGCGCAGCGACGTGGACTACGACGCTGACGTGGCCACCGACGTCGAGTTCGACGTGGTTCAGCTGTAACCGCTCTTTCAGCGGTTGTGAAAAAGGGACGCCTTGGCGTCCCTTTTTGCTTTCCGGCCTGGGCCTGTCAGCCCACCGGCTCGTCGATATTCACGTAACGAGGCACCTTCGCCAATGGCAGGCGGCGTGCTTGTTCGACGCTGATGCCTGGGCGCTTGGGTAGTGACTCCAGGCGCTGTGGCTGGCCAGTCTGCAGAGCGCGTTCGATGGCAGCGAGGATGCGCACGTCACGCCAGCCTTCGTCACCGTCCGGCTCCGGTTCGCGGTTCTGCAGGATGCAGTCGGAGAAGTACTGGGTCTGGCCGCCGAACTGATCGACCACCGGATGGCTGTGTTCCTTGGTCTCGTCACCGATGATGGCGCGGTAGCTGATCCCCACGCCTTCACCGAAGCCGAAGCAGGGCGAGGCTTCGAACTCGCCTTCGCTGCCGATCACCTGCAGACGCTGGCTGCCGGGCAGGCTGTAGCTGACGGTGAACACTGCCAGGCGCTCGTCGGTGAAGCGCAGGGTGACGGTCACGGTGTCCGGCGTATTGATCTCGCGGCCGGGTGTCTGGATGGCCACGGCACGCACTTCCAGGGGCTCATCGTCGAACAGGTTGCGTACCGCATTGATCGGGTACGGGCCCATATCGGTCACCGGGCCGGCCCAGTAGCCACTCTGCATTCGGTGGTTGGCCGGATCGACGGTCTGCGTGAAGGTCGCGGTGAACAAGCGCGGATCGCCAATATCGCCCGAACGGATGCGGTGAATCATCTCCACTGTGCCGGGTTCGAAATGCAGGCGGTAGGCGATCATCAATTTGGCGCCGGAGCGTTCGGCCGCGGCGGTGATGGCCTTGCAGTCTTCTTCGCTGGTTGCCATGGGCTTTTCCAGCAGCACATGGATACCAGCTTCCAGGGCGGGCTCGGCGAACTCGCGGTGGCGGAAGTTCGGCGTGGCCAGGTAGATGGCATCGATCTCGCCCGAGGCGAGCAGCGTGGGGAATTCTTCGTAGCTGTAGCTCTTGATGTCGTACAGCGCAGCCAGTTCGTCGGCCTTTATCGGGTCACCGGTCACCAGCGCAGTGATCACCGAATTGTCGGTCTGGCCAACACCGGGCATGAACGCCCCCTGGGAAATCCAGCCGCCTGCGACCACTGCATAACGAACCTTGCCTTGAGCATCGGGCATTTCATCGACTCCTGTGCAACACCGGACAGCATTGTCCGGCTTGTAGTAGTCGGCAGGTATCGGCACTTGAAGTTCAGTAAAAGCGCTTGCCGGTCTTGATGTATCGGCGTGCTTGAGTGACGCGGGAAATCATCCGGCTATTCTGTGGTCAGTATTGGCGCCATCCAAGGCGCACCCGTTATGTTGTTTATGGAGAGTTGCAATGAAAGCCCTGATTTCCAGCCTGTTGCTCGTCGCAGCACTGCCGGCACTGGCCGACACCGCGTCCAACCCACGTTGCGAGGCGAAGGCTACGGACATTCAGCAACAGATCGAGGCTGCCAAGGCCGCTGGCCATGACAGCAAAGTGAAGGGGCTGAACACCGCGCTGGAAGAGGTTCGTGACAACTGTACCGACAAGGAGCTGCTGCGCGAGCTGGAAGGCAAGCTAGGCGAAGCCCGGGACGAGGTGCGCGAGCGTGAGGCGGATCTGCGTGAGGCAGAATTGAGCGGCGACGCCAGCAAGATCGCCAAGCGTCAGGCCAAGCTCGAAGAAGCCCGCGAGGAATTGCAGCAAGCCGAGGCTGAGCTGAGTCCGGCACCCAAGCAGCAGCCGTAATGAAAAAAGGGAGGATGGCCGAACGGCTATCCTCCCTTTCGCAAACTGCGGCGCCGGATTGCCCGGCGCCTGCCGTCAGGTTCTGAAACGCCCCACCAGACCATTCAATTCACCGGACAGCGACTCCAGGCGCTGTGAGTCGCTGCGGGCCGAATGTGCCAGTTCTTCGACCAGTTGTGCATCGGTCTGAATCTGCGCGATGTGCCGGTTGATGTCTTCGGCCACGTGGTGCTGTTCTTCGGCTGCGGTGGCGATCTGATTGTTCTGATCGCGGATCTCGTCCACCGAGGTGCGGATCTGCTCGAAGCTGTCGCGAGCCTGCTGAATCCGTTCGACGCTCTGCTGCGACATGCTCAGGCTGCTCTGCATCTGCTTGGTCACGTCCTGAGTGCGTTTGGCCAGGCCACCCAGCAGGCTGTCGATCTCGCCCGTTGAATCCGCCGTGCGCTTCGCCAGCGCGCGTACTTCGTCGGCGACCACGGCGAAACCACGCCCCTGTTCACCCGCGCGTGCGGCCTCGATGGCAGCGTTGAGGGCTAGCAGGTTGGTCTGCTCGGCGATCGAGCGGATGGTGTCGAGGATGGCATTGATGTTCTTGCTGTCCTGCTCCAGCACCTGCATGGCCTGGGCCGACTTCTGCAGGTTTTCGCTCAGCCGCGAGACGCTGCCGGTGGCTTCGTCGATCTGCAACTGACCATCGTGCACCTGACGTTGGCCGGAGTCGGCCGAGGAGGCTGCATGACTGCAGGAACGGGCCACTTCGTTGGCGGTGGCGACCATCTCGTTGAAAGCGGTGGACACCAGCTCCACGGCCTCGCGCTGACGGCCGGCGGCATCGTTCATGTCGCGGGCCACCCGGGTGCTGGCATCCGAGGCGGTTTGCAGATCCGCCGAAGCGCTGCCGATGCGTTGCACCAGGGTGCGGATGGCGCCGAGGAACTGGTTGAACCAGCGTGCCAGCAGGGCGGTTTCGTCATTGCCGCGCACGTCGAGGTTGCGGGTCAGGTCGCCTTCGCCCTGGGCGATGCCTTCAAGACCGCCGGCCACGCTGCGGATCGGTTTGACGATCAAACCCGCGAAGCTGGCGCCGACGATGGCGAACAGCACGGCCAGCACCGCGGCGATCACACCAATCTGCCAGGTCAGGCTGGTGGCCTTGGCCATCACTTCGCTGCGTTCGATCAGGCCGATGAAGCGCCAGCCGAGGACTTTCGATGACCAGACGTTGGCCATGTACGGCACGCCGTCCAGCTCTATCTCCACCAACCCGTTTTCCACACCGGCCAGTTCCTTGTAGCCGTCGCCCAAGTCGCTGATCAGCTTGAAACCATGGGCAGGATCGCGGGGGTCGACCAGCACGTTGCCGTTGCTTTCCAGCAGCATCAGGTAGCCGCTTTCACCGAGCTTGATCTGCTTGACCAGTTCGGTGAGCTGCTTGAGCGAAACGTCCAGGCCCAGCACGCCGGCCGGTTGACCCTGTTGATTTTCGATGGTGTGCACGGTGCCCATTAGCACTACGTCGTCCGGCGCCCAGTAGTAGGCCGAGGTGCGTACGGTCTTGCCCGGCGAGGCCATAGCGGCCTTGTACCAAGGGCGTACGCGCGGGTCGTAATTGCTCAACTTGGTATCGTCCGGCCAGGACGCGTAACCGCCGTCGGGCTTGCCGATCGACAGGTAAGCGGTGCTCGGGTGGCTGGCAGCGAACTGGCCAAACATCTGCAGAAACCTCTGATTTTCTTCGGTCAGCGGTATCTGTGCGGCATTTGCACCGGAATAATCCTTCAATTCCCCCGCGTTGCGTACGTCAGGATGCTTGGCCAAGTACTCGACGTTCTGCGCGATGGCGTCGAGAAACTGGTTCATGGCGTTCTCGATCTGGCGGATCTCGCGGCTGCTGCTGTCGAGGAAGTCGTCCTGCGCCTGAGCGCGCAGATTGACCACCACCACAACGGCGACCACTACGACGGGCACACAGGCGATGGCCGCGAAGGCCCAGGTGAGTTTCTGTTTGATGTTCACGGTGGTTCCTGCTCGAGCGAGAGAAGTTGTTTTTGAAGCGAGAGGCAGTAAGAGAACGATCGTCAGGCCTTGTACCGGCCTGTGAACATTGAATCGGCACGCTTGAAGGGAACTTGAGGGGGGCACGCGGGCGCCGCGTGTTTATTGCAGTGCCGAGCGTCTGCGCTCGCGGCGGCCTGCGATGATGAATACCACCACGAACACCGCACTGAGCAGCACCACGATGGTCGGCCCCGGTGCGCTGTCGATGAAGAAACTCAGGTACACGCCTCCGAGTGCGGCGCCGACAGCGATGCCCACGGCGGTGAAGAGCATGGCGCCCATGGTGCGGGTGAGCAGGAAGGCGATGGCGCCAGGGGCGATCAGCAGCGCCACGGTGAGTACGATGCCGATGGCCTTGAGGGCGCCGACGATGGTCAGTGACATCACCGCCAGCAGGCCATAGTGCAGCAGGCGCACCGGTAAACCGACAGTGCGCGCCTGCACCGGGTCGAAGGCGTGCAGCAGCAGGTCGCGCCATTTCAGACCGATGAATGCGGTGACGGCCAGGGCGATCAGCCCGCTTTCCAGCAGGTCGGCCCAGCCGATGCCGAGCATGTCGCCAAACAGGATGTGATCCAGGTGCACGTCGCTGTGAATCTGCGTGTAAAGCAGCAGGCCGAAGCCGAACATGCCGGAGAACACCACGCCCATCAGGGTGTCCTGCTTGATCCGGCTGTTTTCCTTGAGGTAGCCCGAGGCGACCGCGCACAACATGCCGGCGACGAATGCGCCGAGCGAGTAGGGTAGGCCGACGATGTAGGCGACGACCACGCCGGGAAACACCGCGTGGGCGGTGGCGTCACCCATCAGTGCCCAGCCCTTGAGCACCAGAAAGCACGACAGCAGCGCAGCGGGAATGGCCACCAGCACAGCGATCAGCAGGGCGTACTGCATGAAGTCGATTTGCAGCGGTTGCAGGAGCATCTCCATGGTCACATCTCCAACCGGGCCTGGGCGGCCCGGCGGCGGGCGGCGAGCAGGCCATGTTTGGGCGCGAAGACGAAAGCCACCAGGAACACGCAGGTCTGCAGCACGATAATGACCGCCCCGGTGGCGCCATCGAGAAAGTAGCTGGCGTAAGCGCCGATAAAGCAGCTCAGGCCGCCGATGCAGCCGGCGATCAGCAGCAGCCGGTCGAAACGGTCGCTGAGCAGGTAGGCGGTGGCGCCAGGGGTGACGACCATGGCGATGACCAGAAAGGCGCCCACGGTCTGCATCGCCGCTACGGTGCAGGCGGACAGCAGAATGAAGAAGATCGCCTTGAGGCGCGTTGGGCTGAGGCCGATGGAGCGGGCGTGGTTTTCGTCGAAGAACACCACCATCAGATCTTTCCAGCGCACTGCCAGCACGGCCATGGTGATGCCGGCGATCAGCAGTAACTGCAGCGTGTCACCGGGTGTGATGGCGAGGATGTTGCCGAGCACGATGGTCTGGATGTTCACCGAGGTGGGTGACAGCGACACCATGAACAGCCCGAGGCCGAAGAACGACGAGAAGATCAGGCCGATGATCACGTCTTCCTTGAGCTTGCTGCGCTGGTTGAGGAACAGCATGGCACCCGCCGCCAGCGTACCGGCGCCGAAGGCACCGAGGGCGAAGGGCAGGCCGAGCATGTAGGCGCCGGCAACGCCGGGTACTATGGAGTGTGCCAGGGCGTCACCGATCAGCGACCAGCCCTTGAGCATCAGGTACACCGAGAGCAGCGCGCAGACCATGCCGACCAGGGTCGAGACCCACATGGCGTTGACCATGTAGCCGTAGGAAAAGGGTTCGAGCAGGATGTGCATGATTGCCTACTGATCCTTTTCGTCGACGCGGCCGCGGATGGTCGATTTGCCGTCATAGAGCACCAGCGGGCGCTCGTCGTCGGTGATGATGCCGATCAGCGGGGATGTACTGTTGTGCCCTTCACCCGGCAGCTCGAAGTGGCGTAGCACACCGCCAAAGGTGCGCTCGAGGTTCTCACGGGTGAACACCGATTGAGTCGGGCCGTAGGCGAGCACGGTACGCGCCAGCAGCACCGTGCGGTCGCAGAACTCCGGCACACTGCCCAGGTTGTGGGTGGAGACCAGCATCACCCGACCTTCGTCGCGCAGCTCGCCGAGCAGCCGCACGATGGCGTCCTCGGTTTTCACGTCGACCCCGGTGAAGGGTTCGTCGAGCAGGATGACCCGCGAATCCTGAGCCAGGGCGCGGGCGAGGAACACGCGTTTCTTCTGTCCGCCGGAAAGTTCGCCGATTTGCCGCTTGCGCAGGTCGCTCATGCCGACCCGCGCCAGCGCTGTTTCAACCGCTTGGCGATCGGCGGCTTTGGGGCGACGCAGCATGCCCATGTGGCCGTAGCGACCCATCATCACCACGTCTTCGACCAGTACCGGGAAATTCCAGTCGACGTCTTCACTCTGCGGCACGTAGGCAATCAGGTTGCGTTTCAGGGCATCGCGCACCGGCATGCCGAGCACGCTGATGCTGCCCTGAGCGACGTTCACGAAGCCCATGATGGCCTTGAACAGGGTCGACTTGCCGCTGCCGTTGACGCCCACCAGGGCGGTGATGCTACCGCCCGGGCTACCGAAGCTGGCATTGCGCAAGGCGGTGTGGCCATTGCGGTAGGTCACGCTGATGTTATCGACACGAATGCCGTCGAGGCTGTCCTCTTCGTGCAGGGTGTTTGGCATTATTCGGCCAGTCCGTCAGCGATAGTCTGCGAGGTGACGCGCAGCAGGTCGAGGTAGGTCGGTACCGGGCCATTCGGCTCGCTGAGCGAATCGACGTATAGCACGCCGCCGTATTTGGCGCCGGTTTCTCGGGCAACCTGTTGGGCTGGGGAGGCGGAAATGGTGCTTTCGCTGAAGATCGCCGGGATCTGGTTGGCGCGCATCGCATCGATCACCTTGCGCACTTGCTGCGGTGTGCCTTGCTGGTCGGCGTTGATCGGCCACAGGTACAGCTCCTTGAGGCCGAAGTCGCGTGCCAGGTAGCTGAATGCACCTTCGCTGGACACCAGCCAGCGACGGTTTTCCGGGATCGCCTGCAGGCGCTCGCGGATCGGTGCCACGGTGGCCTGAATGCGCGCCTTGTAGGCCTCGGCGTTGGCTTTGTAAATCTCGGCATTGGCGGCGTCGTACTTGACCAGCGCATCGCGGATGTTGTCGATGTAGATCATCGCCGAGTCCGCAGACATCCAGGCATGCGGGTTGGGCTTGCCACTGTATGGGCCTTCGGCGATACCCATTGGTTCGATACCGTCGCTGAGGGTCACCGCCGGCACGTTCTGCAAGCGCTGCAGGAAGCGCTCGAACCACAGCTCCAGGTTCATGCCATTACGCAGGATCAATTGCGCGTCGCGGGCCTTGAGGATGTCGCCCGGCGTCGGCTGGTAATTGTGAATTTCCGCGCCAGGTTTGGTGATCGACTCGACCACGGCCGCGTCGCCAGCTACCTCGCGGGCCATGTCGGCGAGAACGGTGAAGGTGGTGACGACCTTGAACTTGCCTTCGGCGGTGGCCAGTTGCGGCAGCAGGGTCAGAAGGAGGGCGGCGAGCAGGGGCACACGGGTGCGCGAGCGGATCCGATTGAACATCTTCATCCTCATATGGCTTGACCGGTCAAATCACCGGGATGGTCATGACCCCGGACAGGGCTGCCACTCTAGCGATAATTTGTCGCTAATGAAAACTATTGTCATTAGAGGTTTATTCTATGTGTGCCGCCTATTACTGCATTGCGGCAGCGAACGGCGAATGCACTCAGCGTAGCTGCTGGAGCGCATGTATGTGAGCGGTCGCGTGCTCGTCAGGTTCCGCCAACCTGCTCCTTGCAACCCGAAAGAGCTGCGGCTGTAAATGCAAAACCCCGCGACTGGCGCGGGGTTTGGTGAGAGTGAAGAGTTAGCTGCCGCTCTTTATTTTCGTCCAGGCACGGGTACGCACCCGTTCGACTTTCTGTGGCAGCGGCTCGACGCTGTAGAGGGTTTTCTGCGCTTCGGCGGTCGGGGTCAGGTCGGCGTTATCACTGATCGCCTTGTCCACCAGCAGCATGCCGGGCTTGTTGGGGTTCGGGTAACCGAGAAAATCGCTGATCGGTGCGATCACTTTCGGGTCGAGCAGATTGTTGAGGAACTCATGGGCTTCTTCGACGTTCTTGGCGCTGACCGGAATGGCGAAGGTGTCGAACCAGATTGGCGCGCCTTCCTTCGGCAAGCGCCACTCGACCTTCACACCGTTGCCCGCTTCCTTGGCGCGGTTGGCGAACTGGTAGAAGCTGCCCGAATAGCCGATGGCCACGCAGATGTCGCCGTTGGCGATGTCGGTCATGTACTTGGCCGAGTGGAAATAGGTCACGTATGGGCGGATGCTCATCATCAGCTCGGTGGCCTTGTCGTAGTCAGCCGGGTTGGTGCTGTTCGGCGGTAAACCCAGGTAGTGCAGCGCCAGCGGCAGGATCTCGTTCGGCGCATCGAGCATGGCGACGCCGCATTGCTTGAGCTTCTCCATGTTCTCGGGTTTGAACACCAGATCCCAGCTGTCCACGGGGGCGTCGGCGCCGAGGGCGGCCTTGACCTTGTCCGGGTTGAAGCCGATCAGCACGGTGCCGTACATGTAGGGCACGCCGTACTGGTTGCCGGGATCGTTGGTTTCCAGCAGCTTGAGCAACGCGGGGTCGAGGTTCTTCCAGTTGGGCAGCTTGCTCTTGTCGAGTTTCTGGAATACGCCAGCCTTGATCTGGGTGTCGAGGAACATGTTGGATGGCACCACCAGGTCGTAGCCCGAGTTGCCGGTGAGCAGTTTGGCTTCCAGCGCCTCGTTGGTTTCGAAGGTGTCCCAGGTCAGCTTGACGCCGCTTTTCTGCTCGAAGTCCTTGAGGGTCTGCGGCAGGATGTAATCGGCCCAGTTGTAGACCCGCAGTTCCCGGGCTTCGGCCATGGCACTGCCGACGAGCAGGGCTGCGCCGCAGAGGGTGGTGCCGAACAGACGGTGGAGATTTTTCATCGTTATGTGCTCCGTTGAATGCGTGATTATCGGCAGTAGGCTCAGGCGCCCTCGAAACCTTCCAGTACGTTCACCGCGTTGACGCCGATCTCCTCGACGGCATAGCCCCCTTCCATCACGAACAGGGTGGGCTTGCCGAGGCGGGCGATGCGTTCGCCCATGCGCAGGTAGTCGGGGCTATCGAGCTTGAACTGGGAAATCGGATCCTCCTTGAAGGTGTCCACACCCAGGGACACCACGATCACGTCCGCTGTGTAATCGTCGATACGTGCACAGGCGCTCTCCAGCGCCGCGCTCCATTGCTCCCAGCCGCTGCCGGCAGCCAGCGGCAGATTGAGGTTGAAGCCTTCGCCGGCGCCCTCGCCAGGTTCATCGGCATAGCCGAGGAAGAACGGGAATTCGAAGGCTGGGTGGCCGTGGATGGAGACGAACAGCACGTCGCTGCGGTCGTAGAAGATCGACTGGGTGCCGTTGCCGTGGTGGTAGTCCACGTCGAGGATGGCGACCCGCTTGCAGCCCTGATCGAGAAAGGCCTGAGCGGCAATGGCGGCATTGTTCAGGTAGCAGTAGCCGCCCATCAGGTCTGCGGCGGCGTGGTGGCCTGGCGGGCGACACAGGGCGAAGGCGCTGTTGGCGCCATCGCTGATCAGCTTCTGCCCGGTAAGGGCGACCTGGGCGGCACTCCAGGCGGCCTGCCAGGTACCGGCGGTGATCGGTGCGCCGCCGTCGAAACTGTAATAACCGAGCTGACCATGCAGGTTGTCCGGCACCACGCTGCGCAGGGTGCGGGCGGGCCAGGTGAAGGGCATCAGGTCGCCGTCACGGCCCATGGCCGCCCAGCGTGCCCAGGCGCCTTCGAAAAAGCTCAGGTAGTCGCGGTGATGAATGCGTTCTATCGGTGCTCTGCCGAAGTCGCTGGGAGCGATGACCTCGCCCAGTTGCTGTTGGCGTACACGGGCGAGCACATGGTCGGCCCGCGACGGCATTTCGAAACAGGGCTTGAGCTCCCCGTCGATGATTTCGCAGCGACCATGATGCAGGTGATGGTCATCGCTGTAGATCGTACGCATGGCTGAGCCTCCGACTTGGATACCTGCATTCTTGGCCCGAGTCTGGCGCTGGCGAAATGAGCGCAATGGCCAAAAGGGGATAGATATGGCCACGAAATGGCGCAGCAACGATCCGTATCGGTGCAGGTTCTATGCGCTGACCGGGCGCCGATAGCGGCTCGGTGACACACCGCTCCAGCGCTGGAAGGCGTGGCGGAAACTGGCGGTTTCGCTGTAGCCGAGCTCCTCGGCGATCCGGGCGATGGGCAGCCGCTCCTGTTCCAGCAGATGGCGTGCCTGCTCGAAGCGCAACTCATCGAGTAGCGTCTGGTAGCTGGTGCCGACCTCCTGCAACTGCCTGCGCAGGGTGCGCGACGAACAGCGTAGCTGGCGCGCCAGACCATCGAGCCCTGGCGCGGTCGGCAACTGGCTGGCGAGCAACTGGCGCACGCGGGAAATCAGCGCCAGGTGGGAGATGAACTCGCGGTTCAGATGGCGGCAGCGTTCCAGAGTGTCGCGGTGAGTTACCGGGTCTGCCAGGGGCAGGCGTCGATCCAGCCACTGGCTGTCGAACACGATGGCGTTGTCGGCGGCATTGAAGCGCACCGCACAGCCGAAGTCGCGGCTGTACTGGCGCTGGTAGCGCGGCGCTCGATGGGTGAAACGGGCCGTTTCGAGTGGCAGGCTGCGACCCAGCAGGTCATCGCAGATCAGCTTCAGCGAGGCCAGGCAGAACTCGGTGTTGAAGGTCTCTAGTTCCGCCGTGTCGCGATAGTGGCTGGCCTCGATCCAGGCCTGCGAGCCGTCGCGTCGCAGACGCAGGTCGAAGAGGGTGCCGAGCAAGGCGGGAAAGCTGAAGGCCACTTCCAGCGCATCGCCCAGCGTCGATGCTGAGAGCAGGCTGAAACCCAGCAGGCCATAGGACGATACGTGCATACGCCTGCCGAGCAGCAGGCCGAGATCCTGCCGCCTGGCGGTGGCGTTGCGAAACACCTGGCGTTCCTGGGCGATGCTGATGCGCATCTCCGGGCGCTGCAAATCCGCGGCGTCGATGCCACTGCCGGCCAGCAGCTCATGGGCGTTGCAGTCGCCATTCTGGCAAAGGGTATCGAGGGCCAGAACGACGGCATGCAGGGTGGTCAGGTGGGAGTGCAGCATGGGGGCACGCCTTCTCGGAACAGAGTCGAGAATCAGGCAATAAGCGTGCCTTGCGTCTTGCCGAAAGGCACGCCCTGCCTGGCATGCTGCCTGCCGGAGGTATCGATAGCTAACAAGCGGCTCGTTCGCCAACGCGCGTCGGGGTGTCTGTAGGAGATGGTAACGCCAGAGACGTCAACGCTCGCTCTCAGCCTGCTTGCCCAGTCAGCCCGCCTTCATCGCTTTCCTGCCTGGACGGCAGCGCCGGGCAGCTTGCGACTTCGTCGCTCATCTGCCGCTTCGCCCAATTTTCTACGCGGGTGTACCAGGCAGTACCACTTTCATCCAGCCAGCTCAGCGCTTCTTCGTGGCCGTTTTCACCAGCCTGAGTAAGCCACAGGTAGCGCTGAATGCTGCTGGCGGGCACGCCTCGACCGATGCTGTAGGCTTCGGAGATGGCAAACTGGGCGTCCGCATCGCCTTGCTCGGCAGCCTTGCATACCCAGTACGCGCCCAGCTCTTCGTCACCGCCATAGCGCATCGCCAGTTGATCATCAGCGGCGAAACCCTCGATGCCGCGATCCGCCCAGTAACCCTCGCCAAGCAGATATTGGCCCTGGATATTGCCCTGAACTGCCGCCTGCTCGAACCAATGCATGGCCTGGTAGAGCTGTTCGTTGTCGTCGCGCTGTTCCCAGTGATCGATACCAAGCTCGATCTGCGCCAGATCAGCGCCTAACGCGGCAGATTTCTCCAGCCATTGTCGGCGCTGCCCGGCGTTGTCTTCGAGCAAACCATCGCGGTACAGGATGGCGATCTCGAACGCTGCGCGCGCGTTGCCTTGCTCGGCCGCGAGGGCGTACATCCGCTCTGCCGCGTCATATGACTGATGGGTGTAGTGGTAGAAACCGAGGTTGAACTGGGCGCACAGATCACCCGACTCGGCTTTGTCGCGCACCACGCCGACACTCTCCGGGTCATCGGCTATGTCGTTTACCGGGCAGGGTGGTGAGGAGTCTGCCTGCGCGGCAACGGCGCAGGCGAGGAGTAGCGGGGCGGCGAGCAGTGCCAACGGGTGCATGAACCGATCCTTTCATAAGCCGAGAGACGGCGAGCCCCGAACGGGGCGTCCTTGGACAGCACGTTACGCCAGCGCTGCCGATAGCGGCAAGACGCTGCGATTACAACGCTATGAACAACAGGAATGTGCCGAGGATCAGGCGGTAGATTACGTAGGGCAGCATGCCGATGCGATCTAGCGCAGCCAGGAACAGCTTGATGCACAGGAAGGCCGAGATGAACGACAGGCCAATGCCCCAGGCCATGTCGCCCCAGTGTGCGCCGTTGCCTTCTTCGATCAGGTGCAGGGCCTTGAGGCTGCCCGCGGCGAGAATCAGCGGGATCGACAGCAGGAAGGAAAAGCTTGCGGCGCTCTTGCGGTCGAAGCCGAGCATCAGTGCGGCGGTCATGGTGATGCCTGAGCGCGAAGTGCCTGGAATCAGCGCGAGCATCTGTGCCAGGCCGATCAGCAGGGCGTGACGCCAGGTCATGCGGCTCATGTCGGCATCGCGGCTGCCTTTCACGTCGGCCCACCAGAGCACCAGGCCGAAAACGATGGTGGTGGTACCGATCACCAGCATCGAGCGGGTGTATTGCTCGATCACCGATTCGAAGAGCAGCCCGGCCAGTGCGGCCGGGATGGTCGCCAGGATGATCATCCAGCCCATGCGGCTTTCCGGGCTGGCGCGGCGGTGCAGCACATGGCCCAGCCAGCCGCTGACGATTGCCGCGATTTGCTGGCGGAACGCGAGCACCACCGCCATCAGGGTGCCGACGTGCACGGCGACGTCGAACGCCTGGCCCTGATCGGGCCAGCCCAACAACTGCGAGGGCAGGATCAGGTGCGCGGAGGAGGAGACGGGAATGAATTCAGTAATGCCCTGGATGAGCGACAGGATGAGCAGGTGGAGCCAGTCCATGGGTTTCCTTATGAGGGAGTGAGCGAGCGCGGACTGCGGGTATGACCTGCTGAGGGCTCGTTTTCTCCGCGCTGCCGGTCGATTCCTTGAGTTTCACCCGCATTCTAGGCATGCCGGTCTTTTTCGAACCAGCGCGGGCTTGCCTGTGGCACTGCCGGTGGGCTGCGGATTTGCTATCGTGTGCGCCCCACGACCGAACGCTGTCGGTCGATGTTCTCCGTAAACCCCTCGAGACTCCCCCGCATGCACCGCGCAGCCTCTTCGGCACCCGGCCGACCCCTGACTCGTAGCGATTACAAGACCCTGTCCCTGTCTGCCCTAGGTGGCGCGCTGGAGTTTTACGACTTCATCATCTACGTGTTCTTCGCCACCGTGGTCGGCAAGCTGTTCTTCCCGCCGGATATGCCCGACTGGCTGCGCATGCTGCAGACTTTCGGCATCTTCGCCGCTGGCTATCTGGCACGCCCGCTGGGCGGCATCATCATGGCGCATTTCGGCGACCTGATCGGTCGCAAGCGCATGTTCACGTTGAGCATCCTGATGATGGCGGTGCCGACGCTGATCATGGGCCTGCTGCCGACCTACGCGCAGATCGGCATCTTCGCGCCGCTGCTGTTGCTGCTCATGCGCATGATCCAGGGCGCGGCGATTGGCGGTGAGGTACCGGGCGCCTGGGTGTTCGTCTCCGAGCACGTGCCGGCCCGCCATATCGGTTACGCCTGCGGTACGCTGACCTGCGGCCTGACCGTTGGCATCCTGCTTGGCTCGTTGATGGCCACGTTGATCAACAGCGTCTACACCGAGCAGGAAGTGCTCGACTGGGCTTGGCGCCTGCCGTTCCTGCTCGGCGGCGTGTTCGGCCTGTTCGCGGTGTACCTGCGCCAGTGGCTGCACGAAACGCCAGTGTTCACCGAGATGCAGGCGCGCAAGGCACTGTCCGAAGAGCTGCCGCTGAAAACCGTGATACGCGACCATCGCGGCAGCGTGGTGATTTCCGCGCTGCTGACCTGGCTGCTGTCCGCCGGCATCGTGGTGGCTATCCTGATGACCCCGACCTTTCTGCAGACCTTCTACGGTTTCGATGCCGTCACTGCGCTGCAGGCCAACAGCCTGGCCATCGTCATGCTGAGCATCGGTTGCATCATCAGCGGTGCGCTGTGCGATCGCGTCGGTGCTGGCCGCGTCCTGGTGGTTGGCTGCAGCGCGCTGGCGGTCTTCGTCTGGCTGTTCTACACCAGCCTGCACGCCAACCCGCAGTGGCTGTTCCCGCTGTATGCATTGGTCGGCTTGTTCGTCGGCACCATCGGCGCGGTGCCGTTCGTGATGGTTCACGCATTCCCGCCGCGGGTGCGCTTCAGCGGATTGTCGTTCTCCTACAACATGTCCTATGCGGTGTTCGGCGGTCTGACCCCGGTGGCCGTTTCGCTGCTTGTGAAGTGGAGCCCGCTGGGCCCGGCTTATTACCTGATCGCCCTGTGTGGCGTCGGTGTAGTGGTCGGGCTGGGCCTGCTGCGCAAGGTCCGATGAACGCGCGACTATTCCGTTTCACCCGGCCGAGCCGGTATGGTGCGCACACGATCAAAACGCTACGGAGAAGCTCATGAGCCTGTACGGCGACTACGATTCGCAGAACATCTTCGCCAAGATCATTCGCGGCGAGATGCCTTGCTACAAGCTTTACGAAGACGAGGACGTACTGGTGTTCCTCGACCTGTTTCCGCAGTCCTTCGGGCACACGCTGGTGATCCCCAAGCGCGCCGAAGCGCGCAATATTCTTGAGATCGACGCTGACAACCTGACCAAGCTGACTCTGGGCGTGCAGAAGGTCGCCCGTGTGCTGGCCGACGAACTCAAGCCCGATGGTGTGCAGGTCACTCAGTTCAACGGCGCGCCGGCAGGGCAGACGGTCTATCACATCCACGTGCATGTGATTCCGCGCTTCAGCGAGCAGGGCCTGCAGAACCACGCCAGCGGCAAGGCCGATCCGGCCGAGCTGGAGAAACTGCAGGCCAGGCTGGTTAAGCGTTTTCAGAGCGTTTGATTGGTATAAGCACTTGGTGGGCTGAAGCCCACCCTACATGCGATCACCGCCACTTCACCCGTAGGGTGGGCTTTAGCCCACCAACGCTCTTAAAGATCCGACTCGGCCGCGGGGTGAATCAGGGTCGTGCGCCGAACCCTCGATGGGTATCGCTTCGCTCAACGCCATCCTACGAGAGTCGTCGCTTCAGCCATTGGCTCAACCATTCGTAACCGCTGACCATCAGGATGCCGCACAGCACCAGCAGTGCGCCGGCGATGAAGTTGACTTCCAGTGGCTCGTCGAGCAGCCACACGCCAAACACGATGCCGAACATCGGCGTCATGAACGACAGCACGCCGAGGCGCGAGGCGAGGTAGTTGCGCAGCAGCCAGAACCAGGCGAGAAAGCTCGCGAAGGACACCAGTAGCGCCTGGAACGCCAGGCCGCCCAATGCCACCGGCGTTGGGTTGAAATACAGTTGGCCAGTTAGTGCACAGGCCGCCATCAGCAGCAGGAAACCGCCAAGCAATTGGTAGAGCAGTGTTTGCGTGACCGGTGCGCTGGACAGGCGTGAGCAGCGCACCACCACCGTGGTCGCTCCCCAGGCCATGGCGCCGAGCAGGCCGAGGATGTCGCCGAACATCTGCTTGCTGGTGTCTCGCGCTTCGAGATCGGGCGCCCCCCCGGCGAAAGACACCACGATACCGATGAAGGCCACGCCGATGCCCAGCCACTGCAGAGGTTTCAGGCGTTCGCTAGGCTGCAGCCAGTGCAACCCGAGCGCGGCGAAGATCGGCGCGGTGTAGAGGAAGATCACCATATGCGAGGCGCTGGTATGGCGCAGGCCTTCGCCGACTAGCATGAACTCCAGCGCGAACAGAAAACCGACCATCAGGCCTGGTCGCCAGTTGCCTTCGCGCAGCGAGAGACCGTCGCGGCGCCAGAGCATCAGTAGCGCCACCAGCATGGCGGCCACCCCGGAGCGAAGGGCGAGCATCATCATCGGCGTTACGTCGTCTGCTGCCGCTTTGAGTACGACTTGCTGCAGCCCCCAGATCATGCACAGCACGACCATCATTGCCCCGGCCAGCCCGTCGATGTTCTTGCGCGTGTCCATGAAGGAGCCTGCCAGTGAAGTAGGTCACCATTATGGTGCTGGCGATTTCTGCTGATATAGTTCAAACCCGACAGCGCATAGCGGTTATCCGCCAGAGCGATGAACACTGACGCCCCGCGACTGCAGATCCCTCCATTCAGCGACGCCTTGCCGGCCCCGCTGTTCTTCCGAACCGCCAGCGTGCCGGCACATGCGACCTATCCGCGCCATCGCCACGCCTGGGGCGAGTTCGTCTATGCCTTCAGCGGTGTGATGGAAATCGAAGTCGCCGGTCGTCATTACCTGGCGCCGCCGCAATATGGCATCTGGCTGCCGCCGGATCTGGAGCACATCGGCTTCAATCGTCACGAGGCCTGTCACTGCTCGGTGTATGTCGCCCCTGAGCATTGTGCCGAGCTGCCCGCCGAACCCTGTGCGCTGAGCCTGACGCCGCTGGTGCGCGCCTTGCTCGACGACTTGCGCGAATCGCCGCCTGACGCCTCGCGGCAGGCCGAGAACGAGCGACAGCTGCAGTTGCTGCTCGACAAGCTGACCCGCGCACCCAAGGTCGGCAGCTACCTGCCCAGCTCCAGCGATCCGCTGCTGGAGCCGGTGTTGCGGCAATTGACAGCCAACCCCGCCGATACGCGCTCGCTGGCGCAACTGGCCAGCCAGGTCAACACCACCGAGCGTACGCTGATGCGTCGTTGCCAGCGCGACCTGGGCATGTCCTTCGCGCAATGGCGTCAGCGCCTGCGCGTGGTCGCGGCGTTGGCGCAGCTGGAGCGTGGTCGTACCGTGGAAAGCATCGCGCTGGATCTGGGTTACAGCAGTGCGTCGGCATTCATTGGCATGTTCCGCCGGCTGATGGGCGTGTCGCCCGATGAATACCGCAAGGGCAACTTGCCGCGACAGCAGTAGACGGTGGCGAAAATATCCCGGTGAGTCGTGCCAGGATTTATGGCACTGTCATGGCAGTGTGCTGGTCATAACGGTCACTTCACTATGATTCCCATGGAGGGAACCCATGCGTTCGATCTTCGCCGTACTGCCGCTGCTGGCTTTGGTTGGTTGCTCTTCGTACCAGGCCGACCCCGATAAGGTCACGGCCGTGCCGGCCGAGCGCCTGCTGGCGTATCAGACGCCGGTCAGTGGTGGCGGTGAGGTCGTGGTCAACCGTGATCTGGGCTTGATGGGCGGCGGTTGCTACGTCGCTGTGCTGGTCGACCGCAAGGTCGCGGCGCGCATCGCCGTGGGCGAGGAGGCGCGCTTCCAGGTGCCTGCGGGTAATCGCATTCTGGGCATCACTGCCGATAAGCAGGATGAAACCCTGTGTGGCAAGGGGCGCCTCAATCGCGAGGTGGCGGTGAAAGTTGAGGCGGGCGGCAGTGCTGATTTGCGTATCGTCAGCCAAAACCGTGGCGGCTTCGATATCCAACTCAGCGAGCCGAGGTAGAATCCGCCTCACGAACTACTGCACAGGAAGTGCCCGTGAAAGATCTACCCATTGCCATCGTCGGGGCTGGTACCGCAGGTCTGGCCAGTGCCATTCTGCTGGCCCGCCAGGGCTGGACTGTCAGCATTTTCGACCGCGTCGCCGAATTGCAGCCGGTCGGTGCGGGCATTCTCCTGCAGCCCTCCGGCCTGGCCGCTCTGCGCAGCCTCGGCTTGCTCGATGAGTGCGTTGCGCTCGGAGCGCCGGTAAGCCGCCTGTTTGGGACTTCCGCCTGCGCGGGACGAGTGATTCTCGACACCCGTTATCAGCACTGGCAAGCCGACTCCTTCGGCCTCGGCATCCATCGCGGTGTGCTGATGACGGCGCTGCTCAATGCGGCGCGCGCGGCCGGCGTGAACATCTGCACGGGTATCTCCATCAACCGTTTCCAGAAGTCGCCCACCCATGTGAGCCTGCTCGCCGCTGATGGTCAGGGTGACGAGGTCGCACTCGGCGACCACGCGGCGTTGATTCTGGCCGATGGCACCCGCTCGCAGTTGCGCGCGCAGATGCAGGTACGTCAGTGGGTCAAGCCCTATCCCTGGGGTGCGCTATGGAGCATCGTGCCGACTCCGGATGGGGCCGATTCCACCGATTTGCGCCAGTGGTACCGGGGCTGTTCGCAGATGTTCGGCATCATGCCGACCGGCGCTACCCATACCGACCGAGATACGCGCCTGAGCAGCCTGTTTTGGAGCCTGCCGGTGGCGACCCATGGTGCGTGGCAGCAGGCTGGCCTGCCTGCGTGGAAGGATTCGGTACGGCAACTCGCTGGCGAGCCGGCCGAAGCCTTTCTGCAGACGATCGACTCGGCGCAGCACCTGATGCTCGCCACCTATGCCGATGTGCGCATGTCGCAGTGGCACGACGGTCGGGTGCTGGCAATTGGTGATTGTGCCCACGCCATGAGCCCGCAACTGGGGCAGGGCGCGAACATGGCGCTGGTCGATGCTGTTGCGTTGGCCAATGCGCTGGGGTCAGCAGACCATGGTCAGGCGCCGAGTTTTCCTGACCGCTTCGCCGCCTACGCGGATCTGCGTCGCGCTCACCTGCGTTATTACCGCCAGGCCAGTCGCTTGCTGACGCCCTTGTTCCAGTCGGACAGCGCATGGTTGGCGGTCATCCGTGATACCGCGCTGTTCATGGCGCGGCACTTGCCGATGGGTCGCCAACATGCCGTTTCCACACTAGTTGGTGCGCGCACCGGTTGGTTGTTGTCCGGCAAGGGAGCCGCCGAGCTGTACGCGTTGCGCAAACCAACGACGCAGCCGGCTGCTCCGGCACCTTCCGTTTAGGCGGCGCCCTGCGCTTGCTGTACTTTCCAGGCCCAGAAGAAAATCAGCAGGCCGCCCGCCGCGGTTATAGCGCCGATGTAACCCGTCGATGTCCAGCCAAAACCGGCACTGATCGCCAGGCCGCCCAGCCAGGGGCCCAGGGCGTTGGCAATGTTGAATGCGGCGTGGTTGGAGGCAGCGGCCAGGGTTTGGGCGCCGGTGGCCACGTCCATCAGGTGGGTCTGCAGGGCCGGCGACAGGGCGGCGATGGTGCCCAGGGCTAGGATCGCTGGCAGCATCGTCCAGATCGAATGGGTGGCCATAGGTAGCAATAGCAGCACCAGCGCGCTCCACAGCAGAATCCAGGCCACCGACTTGAATTGCAGGCGGTCGAATAGCCAGCCGCCCGCCATGTTGCCGAGAATGCAGCCGACGCCGAATATCGCCATGGCCACCGGGATCATGCCTGGGCTGACCTGGGTGACTTCCAGCAGTGTCGGAGCCATGTAGCTGAACACGCAGAACATCCCGGCGAAGCCGATCGAACCGATGCCCAGCGCCAGCCAGATCGGCGCGCGGTTGAAGGCGCGCAGCTCGTTGATCGGGCTACTGCGTACTTCGTTACGATCCACCGGCAGGAAGATCGCAACCATCGCCACGGTCAGCAGTGCGATCACGCTGACCAGTGCGAAGGCATAGCGCCAGCTGACGCTCTGGCCCAGCCACGTGGCCAGCGGGTTGCCGACCAGAATGGCCACGCTCAGCCCCATCAGTACTCGACTCACCGCCTTGGCGCGCTTGTGCGGTGGCGCCATGGAGGCAGCAACCAGCATGGCGACGCCGAAATAGGCACCGTGAGGCAGGCCGGCGAAGAAGCGGAATATCAGCAGCGAGGAGTAGTCGGGCGCCAGGGCGCTGGCCAGGTTGCCGACGGCGAATACGCCCATCAGCAACAGCAGCAGGGTCTTGCGCAGCAGGCGTGCGCCGAGCAGGGCCAGGATCGGCGCACCGACCACCACGCCAAGCGCGTAACTGCTGATCACGTGACCGACCTGCGGCTCGCTGACGCCCAGATCCTCGGCGACGTTGGGCATCAAACCCATGATCGAGAACTCACTGGTGCCGATGGCGAAACCGCCAAGTGCCAGGGCCAGTTCGATCAACAGGATCGCCCCCGCGCTCAGGCGCGTGGCGTCGTGGGCTGGGCCACTCATGTGTTTACCTCGATAACGTGCGGCGAATCAGGCGGGGCATTATTCACGCAATGGGCCGTCGAGAGAACCGCTTTATTGCGCGGCTTCGTTCAGCGGTAGCGCTTGAGGATGGCATCGAATTCGCCGTCCTGTTTCATCTGCACCATGGCGCGCAGCAACTGCATGGTGGGTACATCAGGTTCGTCGCGAACCAGGCAGGCTGCCAGGTCACTGGCCAGTTCGTGTACCTCGTAGAGTTTTTGGGTTTCGTCGTTGTGGCGGTTGTACCACTGCAGGGCGAGTTCGTTGCTGATCGCATAATCGTAACGTCCGGCAGCGAGCTTGGTCAGAACCAGGCCCTGGGTGCGGCCATCGTCGCGCAGCAACTTGCCGCTCATGAATAGCGGATGCAGGGTCGGGTAATAGAAACCCAACACCGTACCTATGGATTGTTTGGGCAGTTTTTCCGGGGTGACCGGCTGAGGGCTGCGACCTACCAGCAGATCACGCTGCACCATAAAGGGGATGCTCCACACGTACTCGGGATAAGCTTCACTCAGCCACGCCGGATTAACGTAGCAGCGCACGTCGACCTCTTTGTGCAAGAGGGCGCGCTGTACGCGTAGGCGCGGCAACACCAGCATTTCAGCGCGACGGCCGAGCTTTTCTGCCAGGCGCATGTGCAGGTCGTAGAGAATGCCCGCGACGGCTTTGCCGTCGCGGATGTCGACCAGTGGCATGACGCCGCTTTCGGTGATCGAGAAGCGTATCGGGCGTTCCTCCGCGATGCAGCAGAAACTGAGCAAGGCGAGCACTGCGGCACACAGGCGAGGAGACATGGCACGAACCAGGCAGGATTGAGCGTTGTCGTAAAGCGTAGGCCGTCTGGAGCCGGTACGCTGCTGGTTCATGCTGATAAGACTCCATCATCGGTTGCGGTATACGAAAACTTCAGATTATTGTTTTAAAAGGCTTTTTATATGGGTCGATTGACTGAGCTTATTGGATTGATGGTTTCAATCAATGGGCTCTTTGATCCATATGGGGCTACTATCCCTCCTGTAAATTTTTCAACCCTCCTAAGGAGTTACTGATGTCTTTGATTAACACTCAAGTTCAGCCGTTCAAGGTCAATGCATTTCACAATGGCAAATTCATCGAAGTCACCGAACAAAGCCTGAAGGGCAAGTGGTCGGTACTGATCTTCATGCCGGCAGCTTTCACCTTCAACTGCCCGACCGAAATCGAAGACGCCGCCAACAACTACGAAGCCTTCCAGAAAGCTGGTGCCGAGGTTTACATCGTCACCACCGACACCCACTTCTCGCACAAGGTATGGCACGAAACTTCCCCTGCCGTTGGCAAGGCTCGTTTCCCGCTGATCGGTGACCCAACTCACCAGCTGACCAACGCTTTCGGCGTACACATCGCTGAAGAAGGTCTGGCACTGCGCGGTACCTTCGTGATCAACCCGGAAGGCCAGATCAAGACTGTCGAAATCCACTCCAACGAGATCGCTCGTGACGTGGCCGAGACCCTGCGCAAGCTGCAAGCTGCTCAGTACACCGCCGCTCACCCGGGTGAAGTCTGCCCAGCCAAGTGGAAAGAAGGTGCACAGACTCTGGCTCCTTCCCTGGACCTGGTCGGCAAGATCTAAAAACGACCCGGAAGCCTCGCTTCTAGATGGTCAGCCGCGGGGATGTAACCCATCCCTGACGGCTCGGCGCCCGGGCGTAACCCGTCCGGGCGTTTTATTGCCCGAATTTCGTCATTGAGGACACGTTTATGTTGGACGCCACGCTTAAAACCCAGTTGAAGGCCTACCTGGAAAAGGTCATCCAGCCGTTCGAGATCGTCGCGTCCCTCGATGACAGCGACAAATCTCAGGAGCTGAAAGGTCTGCTCGACGACATCGTCAGCCTGACCGACAAGATCACCCTGAAGACCGATGGCAGCGACGCCCGTGTGCCGTCGTTCGCCCTGAATCGCCCGAACGGCAACATCAGCCTGCGTTTTGCCGGCCTGCCGATGGGGCACGAGTTCACTTCGCTGGTGCTGGCCCTGCTGCAAGTCGGTGGCCACCCCTCGAAGCTGGCGGCTGAAGTGATCGAGCAGATCAGCAGCCTCGAAGGCGAATTCAACTTCGAGACTTATTACTCGCTGTCGTGCCAGAACTGCCCGGACGTCGTCCAGGCGCTGAACCTGATGGCCGTGCTCAACCCAAACATCCGTCACGTCGCCATCGACGGCGCGCTGTTCCAGGATGAAGTCGAGTCCCGTCAGATCATGTCGGTACCGAGCATCTACCTGAACGGCGAACTGTTCGGCCAGGGCCGTATGGACGCCGAGCAGATCCTCGCCAAGATCGACACCGGCGCTTCTGCCCGTGATGCGGCCAAGCTGAACGGCAAGGAAGCCTTCGACGTGCTGGTCATCGGTGGTGGCCCGGCCGGTGCTGCGGCAGCCATCTACGCTGCCCGTAAAGGCATCCGTACCGGCGTCGCAGCTGAGCGTTTCGGCGGTCAGGTGCTGGACACCATGGCCATCGAGAACTTCATCTCGGTACAGGAAACCGAAGGCCCGAAACTGGCCCGCGCCCTGGAAGAGCACGTCAAGCAGTACGACGTCGACATCATGAACCTGCAACGTGCCAGCGCACTGATTCCAGCTTCCAGCGCTGGCGGCCTGCACGAAGTGAAGTTCGAGAGCGGTGCGAGCCTGAAAGCCAAGACCGTTATTCTGTCCACCGGCGCACGCTGGAGAGAGATGAACGTGCCGGGCGAGAAGGAATACCGCAACAAGGGCGTTGCCTACTGCCCGCACTGTGACGGCCCGCTGTTCAAGGGCAAGCGTGTGGCAGTGGTCGGCGGCGGCAACTCCGGTGTGGAAGCGGCCATCGACCTGGCCGGTATTGTTTCAGAGGTCACGCTGCTGGAATATGACAGCAAGCTGCGCGCTGACGCCGTACTGCAGAAGAAGCTCTACAGCCTGCCCAACGTCAAGGTGATCACCAGCGCCCTGACCAGCGAAGTGAAAGGCGATGGCCAGAAGGTCACCGGTCTGGTCTACAAGGATCGCAACTCCGATGAGTTCGTCCCGCTAGCGCTGGAAGGCATCTTCGTGCAGATCGGCCTGCTGCCAAACTCCGAGTGGTTGAAGGGCTCGGTGGAATTGTCGGATCGTGGCGAAATCATCGTCGACGCTCGCGGTGAAACCTCGCTGCCCGGCATCTTCGCTGCGGGTGACGTGACCACTGTGCCGTACAAGCAGATCGTCATCGCCATGGGCGAGGGCTCGAAAGCCTCGCTGAGCGCCTTCGATCACCTGATCCGTAG
The DNA here is from genome assembly GCF_979258205.1 of Pseudomonas sp. AC355. Classification (NCBI taxonomy): domain Bacteria; kingdom Pseudomonadati; phylum Pseudomonadota; class Gammaproteobacteria; order Pseudomonadales; family Pseudomonadaceae; genus Pseudomonas; species Pseudomonas sp. AC355. Next base: position 472,826 of record NZ_OZ409843.1, read on the forward strand.
CTGATGCGCTGAGCCTGAAGCACGAAAGGCGGACCTGATGGCCCGCCTTTTTCATTTCCGTTTTCCAGAAAGTGTGGCAACCAGCCAGAATCGACAGATATCTACCCGGATCAAATGATCGCCGGCAAGCCGGCTCCTACGGGGAGGACGATGGCAGTCGCTACATCTGTAGGAGCCCGCTTGCGGGCGATTCGGCTGGGCGATGCATGTCGCTATCGCCGGGTTGAATCACTCAGTCGGTTTCTTCATCGCGAATCAGTACGAAGCTGGGGCCCTGTTCATCGTCCAGGCGCTCGCAGACGAAGTACATCTCTACCTTGCCAGCACCGGACATGGTCGCCAGGTAATCACCGGACTGCGGGGTGAAAAAAGCCTTGGAGCCCGGTTTGGCTTCACAGGCAACCAGCGCAGTGACGAACAGTGCCGGATCACTGCCATCGAAATAATCGTCACGCTCGGCGGCGTCCCATTCCTGGGGCGGCTCGAACGGGCCGGTGAACAGGACTTTGGCATCACCCATGTCCCGTTCTTCAGCGTCGCTATCGTCTTCATCAGGGCGATAGACCGTGCAGTCCAGGGACTCGGCGGCATCCAGCACGCGCTGGCGGTGTTGATCATCGGCTAGGGACACGGTGGCTCCGGGCGTCGTCAAAATAGAGGCTTGCAGTTTGAGCTGCGCCACGGTCACCTGCAATCACCTTGTACGTGCATTTCCCCTTGGCGTGGAAACTGCGATGCTGCAGCGACCGTGAAGCAGTGTTGGGAATAAATATGAAGATCAGCTCGGATTTCGACAGCGGCAACATCCTCGTGCAGGACGCCAGCAACCCGCACAAGGTGCTGCTGGCCATGCGCAAGGATCTCAATAGCCACCATTTCCAGTGGTTTCATTTCCAGGTCGAGGGCCTGACGCCTGGCGCGCGCCACGATTTCAGCATCACCAACGCCGGGCAGTCGGCCTATAGCCATGCCTGGACGGGCTACAACGCAGTGGCCTCTTATGATCAGCGCACCTGGTTCCGTGTGCCAAGCCGCTTCGAGGATGGCGCCCTGCATTTTGGTCTGGAACCCGAGCAGACGCAGATCTGGTTCGCCTACTTCGAGCCCTACAGCCGCGAGCGGCACAGTGATCTGATCGCTCAGGCGCTGGCCTTGCCGGGTGTCGAGTTGCATGGCTGTGGGCGCAGCATCGAGGGGCGGGATATCGAGCTGTTGCGTGTGCACCGCCACCCGCAAGCGAGCCGCAAGGTGTGGATCATCGCCCAGCAGCATCCGGGCGAGCACATGGCCGAGTGGTTCATGGAGGGCATCGTCCGCCGTATGCAGGACAGCAGCGACGTGATTCTGGATGCCCTGCTGCAGCAGGCCGACCTTTATCTGGTGCCTAACATGAACCCGGACGGCGCCTTCCGTGGCCATCTACGCACCAACGCCGCGGGCCAGGATCTCAATCGTGCCTGGCAGTCGGCCAGCGTCGAGCGCAGCCCGGAGGTGTTCTTCGTGCAGCAGGCCATGCGTGAGGTGGGCGTGGATCTGTTTCTCGATATTCACGGGGATGAGGAAATTCCCCATGTGTTTACCGCTGGCTGCGAAGGCAATCCCGGATTCTCCGCGAGGCTAGAGGCGCTGGAGAATGAGTTCCGCAGCCGTCTGGTCGAGCGCGGCGCCGAGTTCCAGACGCGCTTCGGCTACCCGCGCAGTGCACCGGGTCAGGCCAATACTGCGTTGGCCTGCAATTCAGTAGGGCTGGAGTTCGACTGCCTGTCATTCACCCTGGAGATGCCTTTCAAGGATCATGATGACACGCCAAACCCGCTGACTGGCTGGGACGGCGAGCGCTCGATGAAGCTGGCCGGCGAGATGCTCGACGTGGTGGCGGAGATGGTCGATCGGCTGCGCTGATCAGGCATGCTCGTGCAGGGTGCCTTCCTCATCCTGCGCGGCCTGCAACTCCTGCAGGGTCTGCATTTTTTCGGCGATTTCCTTCTCGGCTGCGGCGCGCTGCTCAGGTGGCAGGCTCTCGAGCTCTTCCTCGGTCATGCCGATTTCCTTGAGGATCTTGTCGCGCATCTTCTCGGCAGGCGACATGTCCATGTAGGCCATGAACTGAGCAAGGGCACTGTCGGTGGCTGGCTTCTTGTCCGAGTTGACGCCTGGTGTGCTGTCGGACGTCTGCTGTGAATCCTCAGCGGTGCTGTACAGGTTGACCATCATCCGCGCGAAGGCTTCGTTGTAGGCCTGCTGGCTGGAGTCCGCCTGATCGCTCTTGAATCCCTTGGGCGCGGCACTGGCTTCCTGCGCTTTCTCTTGCTTGGCGAGCAACGCTTCGCTGCTTTGTTTGAAGTCCAAGGCCTCGACACGGCTGCGCTGCAGGGTGCTGGTCGTTGCGTAGTGGGTGAGCGAACCGATGATGCTCATGGCAGTCCTCCTTGGCTGTAGATCTTCACATCAGCAAAGCCTGTGCCAGCCAATTGGTTGCTGCCAATTGTTTGATTATGAAAGGATTTATTTTTCATGCCGAGGCGCTTTGGGCAGCCCTTTGCCGCTCACGGCAAGTCGCTGCCGCCTGTCGTAATGTCCTCAGTTCGACAGGTCGAACAGGCCTTGCTGTGGTGGCGTTGGCAATGTCGGCGTGGCAGTGCGCGATGGTAGCTGTCGGCTGACTTGCGCAACGGGCACCTGAGGTACGCGGCTGCGTTGCACTTGCCACCAGCCTGGTAGCAGGGCTCGTACTTCGGCCAGGGTGAAGCGGTCGTCCATCAAGTGCACCACGCCACTGTCCTGCGGGGTGCGGATGACCCGGCCGGCGGCTTGCACCACCTTTTGCAGACCAGGAAACAGGTAGGTGTAGTCGTAACCGTTGGTGAACATTTCCGCCATGCGCTGCTTGATCTGCTCGTTGATCGGGTTGATCTGTGGCAGGCCCAGGGTGGCGATAAAGGCGCCAATCAGGCGGTCGCCCGGCAGGTCGATGCCTTCGCCGAAAATCCCGCCCAGCACCGCGAAGCCAATACCTCTGCCACCCGGCTCGAAACGTTCGAGAAACTGCTGACGCTGGCTTTCGTCCATTTGTCGAGCTTGTACCCAGCGCTCGATCTGCGGGTGATCGTGCTCGAAGCGTTCCAGCACTTGTTGCAGGTAGGCATAGCTGCTGAAGAACGCCAGGTAATTGCCCGGGCGTTCAGCGAACTGCTTTGCCATCAGGGCAACGATGGGTGTTATCGAGTGCTCGCGGTGTTGGTAACGGGTCGACAGATTGCTCACCGCATGCACCTGCAACTGCGTGGCCTGGAATGGTGATTCGACGTCCAGCCAGGGCGTGGCGTGTGGCAAACCGAGCAGGTCGGCGTAGTAGTCAGCCGGGCTCAGAGTGGCGGAAAACAGCGTAGTGCTGTGGCTGTTCTCGAAGCGCGGGGTAAGAAAGGGCGCCGGTACGATATTGCGCAGGCACAGAGTCGAATGGCTGCGTCCGCGCAAAGGTGGTTGGCGACTGATGTCGAACAACGAGTGCGGGCCAAATACTTCCGCCAGGCGGCAGAAGGCCATGGCATCGAGATAGAACTGCAGTAGTTCGCCGTCGTTTCCGGTGGGCTGATCGGTCAGGTGATCGGTAATGGCACTGACCGCTTTCTGCAGGGACATGAGCAGCAAGTCTGGTGGTTGCGGATAGGTCTGATAGTCCTCGTGCTGTTCCTTGTGCAACTGCTTCCAGTGTCGGCTGATGCGCGTCAGTACGCTACCCAAGCCCTTGGGCGCATTGCTGTGCATGGCTTCGAAGCGTGCCTGGTCGAGTTCAGCGCTGTACATGCGTCGAGCCCGTTCGATCAGGTTGTGGGCTTCGTCGACCAGCACTGTTACGCGCCATTCGTTGATCAGGGTCAGGCTGTAGAGCAGGGCGCTCATGTCGAAGTAATAGTTGTAGTCACAGACCACTACATCAGCCCAGCGGGTCAGCTCCTGGCTCAGGTAGTAGGGGCAGACCTGATGCTGGAGGGCGATCTCGCGCACGGCGGCCTGATCCAGCCAGGTGCAGTCGACAGCGGCCTGGCGGGCGGCGGGCAGGCGGTCGTAGAAGCCGCGAGCCAGTGGGCAGGATTCGCCGTGACAGGCTTTGTCCGGATGCTCGCAGGCTTTGTCTCTGGCAACGTGTTCAAGCACGCGCAGTGGCAGCGCTTCGCCGCGCAGCGTTTGCAAGGCATGCAGGGCCAATCGGCGTCCCGGCGTCTTGGCGGTGAGAAAGAACAGCCGATCAATGCCCTTCTCGGGAAACGCCTTCAATTGCGGGAACAGCGTGCCGAGAGTTTTGCCGATGCCCGTGGTGGCCTGCGCCATCAGGCAGTGGCCGTCGCGGGCTGCACGGTACACAGCCTCAGCCAGTTGTCGCTGGCCATGACGAAATTCGGTGTGGGGAAAGCACAGTTCGCTCAAGGCTGTGTCACGCATCAGGCGGTGAGCCTGTTCCTGCTCGGCCCAGGTGATGAAGCGGCTGCATAGCGTCTCGAAGAACGCCTGCAGCTCGGCTGCCGTACAGGTTTCGCGCAGCACACTTTCCTTCTGGGTGAGGACGTTGAAGTACACCACCGCGAGTTCGACCTCGGCCAAGCCGCGACTCTGGCAGAGCAGCCAGCCGTAGACCCGTGCCTGGGCCCAGTGCAGTTGCCGGTGGTTGTCCGGTATACGGCTGATCTCACCGCGGTGGGTCTTTATTTCTTCCAGCAGGTTGAGGTGTGGATCGAAACCGTCAGCCCGGCCACGCACTTGCAGGGAGCGGAACTCACCGGCTAGGGGCACCTCCGCTTCATAGTGCTCGCCTCGTCGGCTGACCACCGTGGCATGTCCGGCCATACCCTCCTGAGCGGTGGGCGAGGGCGTGAAACGCAGGTCGAGGTCGCCGCATTTGGCGGTAAACTCGCAGAGCGCGCGCACCGCCACGCGGTAGCTCATGCTTCGGCCCATTGCACGTAGCAGACGTCCACCGGCATGTCGTGCTCGGCACAAAATGCCAGCCAGCGGCGCTGGTTATCCTGCAGCCGATCACCCGGGCCTTTGACCTCGATCATGCGGTAGCGTTTTTCCTCGGGCCAGAACTGGATCAGGTCGGGCATGCCGGCGCGATTGGCCTGGATATCACCGAGCAAGCGGCGAAACCAGGCGTGCAGATGCGCCGCCGGCAGGCAGTCCAGCGCCTGCTCCAGCAGCGTTTCGCTGAGCACACCCCAATGCACGAAGGGTGACTGGATACCGAATTTTTCGCGGTAAGTCTGGCGAATGATCTGGCGGTACCTGTCATCGTCCAGTTGCGCTAGACAGGCCGCGAACAGCGCACGACGGCGCGGGTAGAAGTCGGCGCTGAGCAGGTCTGCCGGGCCGTGCTGGAACGGGTGGAAGAACGCACCAGGCAGTGCTGAGAAGATCGCCGGCCAGCAAAGTAGGCCGAACAGGCTGCAAATCAGTGTGTTCTCGACGTAATGCACGGGTGCTTCGCTACGCTGCAGGTGCATCTGCACGAGTTGTTCCACTGCTAACAACGGCAGCTTGGGCAGTTGCAGATCAAGACGAGCAGGTGTGGGCGCTTTGGTGCGTTTCTGCGCAGGCAGACCCAGCTGCCGGGTCAGGCGCACCAGTGCCCGTTCGGCCAATTGCAGTTCGCCGTCGCTGTTCGGTGTGGTGATGGCCAAGCTGGCCAACTCGAAGGCCTCCGTGTAGCGCAAGGTGCGTTCCAGTACGCGAATCTGCCGCTGTCGTGCTGCGCCATAACCGCTGCTGGCGTATACCTGCAAGGCCAGTTCGAACTCGGCGCAACGCTCCAGGTGCTGACCGATGCGAAACAGCAACTTGGCGCGCCGTTCGGCAATGTAGGGATTTTCGTAGTGGCGAGTGTCGATGCGTTCGAGTAACTCGGTACTCGCATTTCCGGCCTCGAATACTTCACGACAGCGCTGCAGATGCAGGTAATCGTCGACATCCTCGCGACAGCGCAGCGCTCGTGAGTCAGGCGGGAAGTCGACGCTTTCGTAGCGCAAGATACCCAGGTCAGCGAGCACGAACTCCGACCACTCCTGATGCAGATTGCCGAAGAACATCAACCGCAGCCGCTCGCTCAGATCGTCGATGGTCAGACTGTAGAGCGCATCGTCGAGTGTTGGGCACCACGCAACGAATGACTGAGCGTCGTCGAATTGCGCGGCGAGTTGCTCCAGCAGGTCGCCTTTGCGGGCGCGGCGGTCGATGAGCCGTGCGGCGAAGCAGTCAATAATCTCGTCCTTGCGCAGCAGCGTCAGCAGTTCATCTATCTGCAGCGCCGCATCATCGACTACCCAGCCGTTGGCAACGAGCGTCAAGGCGGCCTTGCGGCTGCAGCCAATTTCTTCGTAGTTCAGCTTGCTGGCGCGAAAATGCACGCCTTTGCGCATGATCATGCGTACCAGCAGGGCTTGTGCCGGGACGTTGAGCGTACTGAAAGCGTGCAAAAACGCATGCTCACGAGCGTTCAGCAGATCGGCATGGCGTTCGCCAATCCACGTCAGGGCCTTGTGAAAGTTATGCAGGTAGTAGAAACGTGTATCGCTGGAAAATGGCATGAGACAGTGCTGGGTACTGGTTTTATATACAGATATCAGGCCGCTCGTCATCTGGCAATGAGCAAGGGATAGGCGGGCAGCACGTCGCGCTGTCGCTTGGTGCCGATAGCGGACTACACTGCTGCACCTCCATCGCCGCTTGAGCGGGCCATCATGAACAGCCAGTTAGCCCCACTTTCTGCGGGTACGTTGACCGAGCGCCATTACGAGATGCTGGTTCAGGCCGTTGCCGACTATGCGATCTTCATGCTGAGTCCGGAAGGCTGCATCGTTTCCTGGAATGCCGGTGCTGCGCGTATCAAGGGCTACGACGCCACTGAGGTGATCGGCCAACACCTGTCGATCTTTTATTCCGACGAAGACCGGCATGAGCGCAAACCCTGGCAGCTTATCGAGCGGGCGCTGCGCGATGGGCGATCTCAGGACGAAGGCTGGCGTGTGCGCAAGGATGGCACACGTTTCTGGGCGCTGGTGGCGATTGAAGTGATTCGCAATGAAGAGGGCGTGGTCATCGGGCTGGCCAAAATCACCCGCGATATCACGGATCGCCACGAGGCAGACTTGCGCTATGACGCCCTGCGCGCCCAGCTATTTCAGGCGCAGAAACTCGAAGCGCTGGGCCAGTTAAGTGGTGGCATGGCCCACGATTTCAATAACCTGCTAACGATCATCCTCAGTGCTGCCAAGCTGGCTAGCCGCGCCAGCAACCCGGAGCGCTTGGCAAGCCTGCTCGCCAGTATTCAGAACGCTGGCGAGCGTGGCGCGCAGATGACGCGTAATCTGCTGACCTTCGCTCGCTGCGAACAGATGCCGAGCCGCCTGGTCAACCTCAATGAGTTGCTTGATACCGCTCATATGTTCATGAGCCAGGCGCTGCCCAAAGGAATGAGCCTGGAAATGCAATACGCCCCAGACTTGCATCGTGTCGAACTCGACCCAAGTCAGTTGGAAATGGCGCTGCTTAACCTTATCCTTAATGCCCGGGATGCCATGCACGGCATGGGTATCATCCGGTTGCACGCTGAGAACCGCACACTCGCTGGGGAGTTCGACGATCTGCGCGGAGAGTTCGTGTTGATTTCGGTCATTGACCAGGGCGTTGGTATCGATCCAGCCATTCGCTCGCGGCTTTTCGAACCGTTTTTCACCACCAAGGACGTAGGCAAGGGGACTGGGTTGGGGCTCAGTCAGGTTTATGGCTTTGCCCGGCATGCAGGCGGCGGCGTGCACGTCGAGAGCGCGGCAGGGCAGGGTGCCACCATGATTCTCTGCTTGCCGACGGCTGTCGGGGAATCAGCAGGTGCTCGGACATGAACATGCTAGTATCCGCGAGTCGCTTTTCCCATCAGCGTGTTAATCCGTAGGAAAAGCATATTCAAGCGTGGGCTTTTACTGCGTATTTTCGACTGAGGCAGGCCAGAACTTGGAACAGCTACAACGCCTTAAAAGTGGGATCGATGGGCTAGACGCTTTACTGAAGGGCGGTCTGGTCGCAGGTGCATCCTACATCGTTCAAGGACGCCCCGGCTCGGGCAAAACCATCCTGGCGAACCAGATAGCGTTCAATCATGTGCGCGATGGTGGCCGCGTGTTGGTGGCCACCTTGCTGGCCGAATCCCATGAAAGGCTTTTTCAATTCCTTTCGACGATGACCTTCTTCGACCCGGCCAAGGTCGGTGCGGAAATCCAGTTCGTCAGTGCTTTCGACACCTTGGAGAATGAGGGCCTCGATGAGGTCGTCAAGTTGCTGCGCCGTGAAATCAGCCGCCAGAAGGCCACGCTGCTCATCGTCGATGGTCTGCTGAATGCCCGCTCCAAAGCGGAGAATCAGATCGACACCAAGAAATTCATTGCCGAGCTGCAGGGGCACGCCGCTTTTGCGGGTTGCACCGTGCTGTTCCTGACCAGTTCTCGCCTGGACGATGGCAGCCCCGAGCACACCATGGTCGATGGCGTGATCGAGCTCGGTGAGGAGCTCTTCGGCGCGCGCTCTGTACGCCGCATTCACTTGCGCAAGACCCGCGGCAGCGGTGCGCTGTCCGGGCTGCACGAGTGCGAAATCACCGACGACGGGCTGGTTGTTCACCCGCGTCTGGAAAGCCTGTACAGCAAACCGATGCAGGACGATATCGACACGCTGGCTCGCATTACCAGCGGGATTCCAAGCCTCGATAAGCTGATCGGCGGTGGTCTTTCGGAGTCCTCGGTTACCTTGGTCATGGGGCCGTCTGGTGTCGGCAAGACTACGCTGGGGCTGAATTTTCTCGCGCAGTCCACGGTGGAAATGCCAGGCCTGCATTTCGGCTTTTACGAAACGCCGCAGCGCCTGCGCATCAAAGCCGAAGCTATTGGCCTTGACCTGCGGTCACTGGAAGAAAGTGGCGCGTTGCACATCATGTGGCAGCCAACCACCGAGGGATTGCTTGACGGTCTTGGTGCGCGGGTCATCAAGGCAGTCAAAGAGAAAGGTATAAAACGCCTGCATATTGACAGTCTGGGCGGCATGGCACGCGTGGCCACTAGCAGCGCACGCCTGATCGAATTTTTCAGTGCGCTTATGAGCCAACTGCGCTCTATGGGCGTCACCGTGTTCGCTACCTGGGAGATGCGTGACCTGTTTGCGGCTGAGATCAATGCGCCAGCTCCGGAGCTGTCGAGCATTGTCGATAATCTGGTGCTGATGCGTTTCGTGGAAAAGGACGCTGAACTAAAGCGGCTTTTTTCCATACTTAAGATGAGGGACAGTTATTACGATTCCTCACTCTTGGAAGTGGTGATCAGCGATCATGGTATTGAACTCAGCAAGGCATTCAAAAACCAGGCAGGCGCTTTGTCAGGTAACGCCGTTCCGGCGCAGGACGCCTGAGCCATGCGTGCCTGACCGAGCCTATTGATTATGACAACCATCCTGATAGTCGATGATGAATACCTGATCGCGGATATTCTCGGCTATGCCATGGAAGATGAAGGCTACATGGTGGTGAAGGCGAGCAATGGCCGTAGAGGGCTGGAAGTGCTCGACCGTGAACGCCCTGAGCTGGTCATTACGGATTTCATGATGCCAGTCATGGATGGTCTTGAGTTCGCCCGTGCGATACGGGCGAGGGCTACGTCGGCTGATCTGCCGATCATCCTGATGAGCGGCGCTCAAGGCAGTGTCGGCCGAGCCAGCCCTGAGCTGTTTGCTGCAGTATTCGACAAACCCTTCGATATCAATCAGGTCATCGCCAAGGTGAAGGAACTCATCGGCTCGAACTGATTGATCGCGCCATCGTTTTGCCCCCATTCCCGCTTCGCTGGTTTCCCTCCTTCTCTCTTTTCTATTTCTGGAACGCCTGTGCCTGGGCGAATGTCGAACCCCATGTATACGCCACTGTCGCTGTAAGGCGCCTGAGGCAGTCTGTTGTGTCGAGAGTAGGTATCCATGGATGAGGTCGTAGTACGGGCGCCCGTTGACGCCCGGTGGTGGGATGCCAAATTGGCTGTTTTCCTATTTGCGTGGAAGGCGGCCCATGGTGGTTCGGCAGCTTCATACGGACGTTTGCGAGTGCATGCTGCCAGCGCGCTCCGGTACCGGGGCGCGTTGAAGATTCGCGGGTGGTGCCCAGCATGCGCGTATTGATCTGCAGTGACGAGGCGAGCCGGTTGCTACCGCTGCTTTCACCTTTGGGATTGACCCTCGAGTTGTGCGAAAACTTTGTCGTGTTGCTCGATGCCCTGGCTGGCAACGCCGATGCTGTCTTGATCGCCGAGGAGATGTTGGCGGGCCAGGATGAGTTGGCACACGCCAGGCTTTTCCAATCGTCGCTTCCGCTTATCCTGCTTGGTGCTGCCACAGTACAAGAGCCGCCTGCAGCACTCAGTGGCCGCGGTGTCGTCGTGCTGGAGCGCCCTTTCACGTCGCGCTCACTGTGCAGTTGCCTGATGGCACTACTCAATCGTTCGCCAAGCGGCGTTGTGGAGGCTCATCGCAGCGAGTGCGAGTTGGCGTTGCTGCAAAGTCAGAAGATGGATGCCGTTGGAGCGTTGACCGGCGGTATTGCACATGACTTCAACAATGCGCTTACTGGCATCATCGGCGCGCTCGATATCATGAAACGCCGTGTTGCCAATGGTCGGCTCGAAGGGATAGAGCGCTTTATCGAGGCCGCCAGCGTTTCTGCGGATCGGGCCAGTGCGCTGACCCAGCGGCTGCTTACCTTTTCTCACCGACAGCCACTGGAGGCCAGGCCAGTTGATGTGGCTCCCCTTCTCGAATCGCTGGAGCTGCTGATCGGGCGCACGATCAGTAAAGGTACTTCGCTGCAGGTCGATTATCAGCACGGTACGGTGCGGGTTCTGGTGGATACTCGGCAGCTGGAAAGCGCAATTCTCAACCTTGCCGTCAACGCCCGTGATGCCATGCCCAATGGCGGGCAAATACGGCTGCACACATCACTGATCAGCCTGGCACGGCAAGAGATGACGGCCTTGCCGGATCTGCTGCCAGGTGATTATCTGCTGATCGCCTTGTCCGATACCGGCTCTGGCATCAGCAGCGAGACGCTGGAGAAGGTTTTCGATCCGTTCTTTACCACCAAGTCCGCCGGGCAGGGCAGTGGCCTGGGCTTGCCCATGGTGCATGGGTTCGCGCGACAGAGCGGTGGGCAGGTCACCATTCACAGTGAGCCTGGTATTGGTACCACGGTGCGCCTGTACTTACCCCTCGCCGCTGGCGAACACGCTCCCGATGCCAATCTGCTACCCGAGCGTGCGTTGGGCCATCGTGTTCTGCTGGTTGAAAGCGATTCGGCAGTACGGCTGCTGGTGTCCGAGGTGTTAGCAGGGAGACGCTGTGAAATCGTCAACGCTGCCGAACCTCAGGCGGCTATCGACTTGCTCGCGTCCAGCGCGTCGTTCGACCTGCTGGTCTCGGATATCAGCCTGCCAGGTATCACGGGTTTGCAGCTCGCCGATCTAGCGCAGCAGTGCAGGCCTGGCTTGCCTGTATTGCTGATAGCTGGAGATGCCGATACCGAGCCGCTTGCCTCGTTACCTGGCCTCAAGAGCATCAATAAACCCTTCTCCATGCGAGAGCTGAGCGAAACCATCGACGACATGCTGCCGTCGAGGCCATGACGCTTTTTCTTGGTGCTTCCCGTCTGCCAGAGCCCGGTGTAGGTGCGTTTGCGTCAAGGGCAACGGCCTTCCGGCAACTTTTTCCCTCGATAGCATCCTGCTGCGGAATCAAAGCGTTGCTCCGTAGTCCTAAACCCTGACAACGAAAAGGCGGTAGCCCATATCGCCACCTCCAGCCTCTTGAAGTGCTGGTCTGGACGTCGATCCGTTTGCAGTACCAATGCCATTTTTCCTGCGTGCTGCTGTTGAGCGGGCAGAGAGATTTGGTGATTGCGTTAGAGAAGGGATGCTGCTGTATGCGCCAGCCATGACGGGCTTCTGGTGGCGTGCAGGCGCTTGCGGTTGGGCCGATAACTGCCTGCGTCTATCAATTCAATGTCGCCGTACCACTATGGCGATTGTGGGGGAGATATTAACCATTGAACGGTAATCACAGCCTATGAAAATGTTGAAGGAATCCCTCAAGAAGGTATTGCCCCGCGACAGCATCGACAACCTGAAAGGGATGCAGAAAAAGCTCTCCATGAGCTGGATTCGCGCACTCTCACGGTCTGCCACGCTGCGCCGCTTCCACTATTCGTTCTTCTCGTCGGCGTTCGACCGTGAGGCTTACGCGGTGGTGGTCGGTCACCTGCAGCACGAGGAAAACCTGTCCGGCGCCGAGCCGGTCAACTACTTCCTGCGTCGTGCCGTGCACCGTATCGAGAAGGGGTTGATCATGCAGCCCAGGCGCGAAGTGTTCGCCCTGGATTACATCGGCGATACGGTCGACAGCTACATCGCCTCGCTCAACGGCAATGTGGATCGTGACGAAGTCAGCTGGGCTCACGATGTGCTCGCCGAATACTTCACCGTGACCGGTGATCATCCGGTGATCAACCGAGCTCGCGAGAAATTCGCCCGCTTCGAGCGCCCGGTCAGTTCGCCAGGCAGCCTGCGCAACCCTGACACCGAGCGCGTGCCGTTCGCCGCTGACGTAAGTACGCCGAGCGTGGATTACACCGCCATGCGCCAGCTGTCTATGAAGCGCCGCTCGGTGCGCTGGTATCAGGATCGCCCGGTACCGCGCGACGTGATCGACAAGGCCGTTGAAGTTGCCGTGCAGTCGCCGAGCGCCTGCAATCGCCAGCCGTATCGCTTCCTGATCTTCGATGATGCCGCTTCCGTGGCACAGGCTTCGCGCTTGCCAATGGGCGTTGCCGGTTTCGATCACAACTTCCCGGCCATCGTCGCCGTGGTTGGCCGCCTGCGTGCCTACCCGCACGTTCGTGATCGCCATGTGATCTATATCGACGGCGCACTGGCTGCGATGTCCTTCATGTTCGCGCTGGAGACACAGGGCGTGTCGTCCTGCTCGATCAACTGGCCGGACATTCCCGAGCGCGAGCAGGCCGCCGCCAAGCTGCTCAAACTCGACCCGGACGAACGCATCGTTATGTTCATTTCCCTGGGTTATGCCGCGGACACCGGCCTGGTGCCGTATTCGCAGAAGCTGTCGCTGGATGAAGCCCGCAGCTACGGGCACCTGGAGACGTCCAGCCGATGAGTGCCGCGCGTGTCCAGGAGGGCATGAAGTACCTCCTCAACTCTGGCTGGATGCTGGCCGAGAAGTTCTTGATGCTGGCCATCGGCCTGGCGACTACCGTGGTACTGGCCCGTTATCTGGGCCCCGAGGATTTCGGTTACCTCAACTATGCACTCGCGCTGCTGGGTCTGCTCAGCATCGTGGTGCACCTGGGGCTGACCGGCCTGGTGGTCAAGGAGCTGCGCAGCAACCCGGAAAACGAAGACCAGATTCTCTCGACGGTATTCATGATCAAGGTGGGCTGCTCGGTGTTCGCCTTCGCGATCATGATGGGCACCTACCTGATCGGCAACGATCAGAATTTCCTGGTGCTGCTGTTCACCGCCCTGGCGCTGTTCTTCACGCCGTTCGAGATGCTCATCGACTGGTTCCAGGCGCGGGTGCAGGCCAAGTATGCCGCCGTGGCAGGGTTCGTCGGGCAGCTTGGTGGCAACGGCCTGAAGATGATCCTGGCCATCGCCGGTGCCGGCCTGGTGTATATCGCCCTGGCCCACGTGGTGGTGGTGATGGTCACCTCGGCGATCCTGGTCTGCTATGCGGTGATGCTCAAGCGCGAGTTCCGCTTCGACTTTTCCTGGACGCTGGGCAAGACCCTGCTCAAGAAAAGCCTGCTGATCTTCCTCGGTTCGCTGTCGGCGGTGATCTACCTGAAGGTCGATCAGATCATGCTGCAGTACATGCTCGGCGAGTATTCAGTGGGTGTGTATTCGGCGGCTTCGCGGCTGTCGGAAGCCTGGTACCTGATCCCGACCATCCTCATGGCGTCGGTCTTCCCAAAGATGATCGATCTCAGCAAGACCGATACGGCTGGCTACAACCGCTTCATGCAGGTCGCGCTGGATGTGCTGTTCTTCATGGCGTTCGGCCTGGCGGTAGTGGTGTTCTTCCTCTCCGACTGGATCGTCCTGACGCTTTACGGCGAGCAGTACGCTGACGCCGGGCCGGTGCTGGCGATCCATATCTTCGCGGCGACCTTCGTGTTCATGCGCGCGCTGTTCAGCAAGTGGATCATCATCGAAGAGGCCTTCATCTTTTCCCTGGTCACTCAGGGCCTGGGGGCGGTGAGCAACATCGTGCTCAATTACTTCCTCATCCAGAGCCACGGTGTCGTCGGTTCCGCCTGGGCGACGCTGATTTCCTATTCCATCGCCGGTTACGTGAGCCTGCTGCTGTCACGCAGGACGCGACCGCTGTTCATCATGATGACCAAGAGTATTTTCCTGCACGTGTTCATTAGCGTGCCCCAGTTGATTCGTGAATTCAGGAGAACGTGATATGTACGTCGAGATTCGCAAAGCCGGTTTCGTCAACAAGGGGGCTGCACTGATGCTGCACGCTGCCCTGCAGCAGGTACAGAAGAACCTTCCTGCCGCCAAGGTGGTGATGGAGCCTGGCCGCGCCAAGAGCCCTTATCCCTACGTCAACCGTGCATCCCTGGGCCTGTATCAGAAAGCCTGGCTGTGGCGCGCCGGCATCCCCTTCGGCGACCTGGCGGCGTTGGTGCCGGCCGGTATTCGCGAGCAGTACGGTGTGGTGCTCGACAAGGAAGTGAACGTGGTACTGGACGCCGCTGGCTTCGCTTACAGCGATCAGTGGGGCCCGGATCTGTCCGAGGAATTGGCGCGCTCCAGCAAGCGCTGGAAGAAGCAGGGCTCGAAAGTGATCCTGCTGCCCCAGGCATTCGGCCCGTTCCGCGATCAGAAGAGCAAGGATGCGGTCAGGGCGTTCCTCGACAACTGCGATCTGGTTTTCGCCCGCGAACAGGTCTCTTACGACTATCTCACCGAGGTGGTTGGCGAGCGTGACAACATCAAAATAGCACCCGATTTCACTAACCTGATCACCGGTACCTTGCCGGCCTATTTCGATCCTGAAATTCATCAGGTCTGCGTAGTGCCCAACTGCCGTATGCTCGACAAGACCGGTGACAGCGTCGCCAAGGGCTATGTGCCGTTCCTGCAACGCGCTACCAAAATGCTGGTGGAGCGTGGCGCCAAGCCGTTCCTGCTGATCCACGAAGGCGAGGGCGATGCCCGGGTGGCCGAGCAGGTATCGCAAGCGGTCGGTGGCTTGCCGATCCTGCGTGAGACCGATCCGCTGGCCATCAAGGGCATCCTCGGCGCCTGTCGCGGCACCTTGGGTAGTCGCTTCCATGGTCTGGTCAGTTCGCTGTCGCAAGGGGTACCGTCGTTGGCTACTGGCTGGAGCCACAAGTACCAGATGCTGTTCGCCGACTACGGTTTTGCCGAAGGCGTGCTGAATATCAATTTGACTGACGAGGAGCTTTCCAGTGCTCTCGATTACCTGACCGACCCTGCGCAGATGCAGGCGCTCTCGAGCCGTTTGCAGGCGCATTCCGCGGAACTGAAGACGCGTACTCAAGCCATGTGGGATGAAGTGTTTGCGTTGATCGGACAGAGCCACAGCGTGCGTAGCGAGAAGCCGCTAGCTGTGGCAGCGGGGCGCTAAGGCGCCTGCTTGCGGGTGACCCTCCATGGGTAGCGTTTATTGCGCCTGGTGGGTTACGCGGCGCGCTGAGTGAGCGGTGCCTGCCAATGCGTAGCTATGGCGCCACTCACCCACCCTACGGGTTGTGCAGCAACGAAAAACGCCCCGGTTGATCACTCAACCGGGGCGTTTTCGTTTCAGCGCTGGCGTCAGGACTTGCGGTCGTAGGCGCCTTGTTCGCTAACCACAACCTTGCGGTCTATACCGTTACGCATGATGTAGTAGAAGAACCGTGGGATGCCGATTATGTAACGGCTGAACAGGCGGCGCGGCTCCATCAGCAGGCGGTACGCCCACTCCATACCGACCTTGCGAACCACCGCTGGCGCACGGCTGAAGCGTTGTGCCGCGAAGTCGAGGATTGCGCCCCCGCAGATCATCAGGGCAGGGCGGCCGAGGTCACGCTGCAGGCTCACGGCGACTTCTTCCTGGCGAGGCATGCCCATGCCCATGACGATCAGCGGGATCTTTTCCGGCTGCAGGTGCTCTCGGACGAATTCGAGGTAGCGCTCGGTCGGCTGGAAGCCATCGATGGCATAAAACTTCCGATCGCCGAACAGCGCGCTGGCGCCTAGGTTGACCCACGGCTCGCTGGTACCCATGGCGAACAACTGGTAGCTGTCGCTGTGCTCACTTTCGAGCAGGTGGGTGATCAGGCTGGGAATGAAATCGGTGCCGTTGAGGTTGGCGCCTGGCGCTAGGCCGTTGAGCGAGCAGGCCAGTTTGACGCCGATACCGTCGCGCAACAGATAGTTGACCTTGAGGAAGTGACGGCGTGCTTCCGTGTCGTTCTGGACGATGTTGTAGCCGTGCTGATTGAGGAAGCCGAGGATGGTCGGCTTCTTCGGCGTGCTCAGTTCGTCGAGCAGCGGGGTCACGTCATCTTCTTCCAACAACTTCAGTTTGTGGATCAAAGGATCGTGCAGTTTGAGTTGAGAAGTTTTCACAGGCGAGCCTCATTGTCGGAAAGGAATGGAGTTATCCGGTATCTGTTCACTTGGGCTTCGCGCTTTGCTTGTTTTTATAAATATCCATTTTTTCAGCGAAATGAAGGAGCTATCCGTCGCTCTGTTAGTCGTGAACGGTGATGCCATGCATGGCAAGTCACCCTGCTGCCGGGCTCGACTTTGGCCCAGTATCTGATGGTCAGCGCCACATCGGTAGCGGTGCGGCGCTGTTTGCACATCAGGCTGCAGAAACCTTGAGTTCCTTTACCCGGCCGTAGTTGTCGGAGAAACGAACGATGTCGTCTTCGCCTAGGTAGGTACCAGACTGTACCTCGATCAGTTCCAGCGGGATCATGCCCGGGTTTTCCAGGGCGTGGATCTGGCCGATAGGGATGTAGGTCGACTGGTTCTCGGTAACCATATAGGTCTCGTCACCATTGGTCACCTGCGCGGTGCCGCTGACTACGATCCAATGCTCGGCACGGTGGTGGTGCATCTGTACCGAAAGCTTGGCGCCCGGTTTCACGGTGATGCGTTTCACCTGATAGCGCTGGCCATGATCGATCGAGTCGTACATGCCCCACGGGCGATACACCTCGCGGTTGTTGAGATACTCGCCGCGCTCTTCGTGCTTGAGTTGTTCGACGATGCGCTTGACCTCCTGAGCCTTGTCCTTGTGCGCGACCATGATGGTGTCTTTGGTCTCGACGATGATCAGGTTCTCGACGCCCACGGTGGTGACCAGACGATAGTCGGCATGCACGTAGTTGTTGTGGCTATCGTGGCTGAGCACGTCGCCCTTGTGCACGTTGCCTTGTTCGTCCTTGTCGCTGACGTCCCACAGTGCAGACCAGGAGCCAATGTCGCTCCAGCCGGCGTCCAGCGGCACCATTACTGCGTCTTCGGTCTTTTCCATCACGGCGTAGTCGATGGAGTCTTCCGGGCAGGCGGCGAAGGCCTCCTTGCCTATGCGCACGAAGTGCATGTCTTGCTCGCTCTGCGCGGTGGCGCGGCGACAGGCATCGAGGATCTCCGGCTGCCAGCGCTGCAATTCTTCCAGATAGCGGCTGGCGCGGAACATGAACATGCCGCTGTTCCAGAAGTGTTCACCGGAGGCCAGGTAGCGCTCGGCGGTCGCGCTGTCTGGTTTCTCCACGAAGCTCTGTACGGAGAAGCCACCGTCACCTGCCGATGCACCTTTCTGCACGTAGCCGTAACCGGTTTCCGCGTGGGTAGGCACGATGCCGAAAGTCACCAGCTTGCCGGCCTGGGCGAAGGGCAGGGCGGTTTCAACGGCGCGATGGAAGGCGCTGACATCCTTGATCAGATGGTCGGCAGCCAGCACCAGCAGTACCGGGTCGTGTTCCTTCTCAAGGGCTTTGATGGCAGCCAGGGCAACCGCTGGAGCGGTATTGCGGCCGACCGGCTCGAGCAGGATGCTGGCATTCTCGATGCCCAGGGCACGCAGCTGTTCAGCGGCGAGGAAGCGATGTTCCTCATTGCAGATCAGGCACGGTTGGCTGACTTGCAAGCCTTCCAGGCGGCGAATGGTCGCCTGCAGCATGGACAGCGAATCATCGGCGATGGGCAGGAACTGCTTGGGATTGAGTTGGCGCGAAAGCGGCCAAAGGCGCGAACCGTTACCGCCGGAAAGAATGACAGGAATCATCGTGGAGCTCCTCCCATGAAGAGTGATTGGCGTAGTTTGAATTCCCTGAGCAGGATCGGCAGGATGCGAAACGCGTCGTGCACGTAACGTCCTACCAGTCGACGAGGCTCGGTGAAGGCGCGGTGCAGCCATTCCAGAGAATAGCGCTGCATCCACAGTGGAGCGCGACGAATTCTTCCGGACAGAAAGTTGATCGAGGCGCCCACACACAGACCGATGCCGACGGCCTGGTCGGTTTCGAAGATCTTCTGCGCGAGGATTTCCTGACGCGGGCAGCCCACCGAGAGTACTACCAGATTGGACGGGTGTTCGATGACGAAGGACAGGCAGGCCTGGATCGCTGCTTCGCTGTCGATGAAGCCCATCGGTGGGTTGTGATGGTGGAAGGTGATGTGCGGGTAGCGTGCTCGCAGATGCTGGATGTCCTCATCGGCGCAGCCTATCACTGTGACGCTCCAGGCACGCCGCTCGGCAATGTCGATCAGTTCTTCGGTGAGTGTGCTGCCGGGAATGGCGTCTTCCACGGGAACCTTGAGCATGCGTAGCAGGGGCAGGAGAACACGGCTGTCGCAGATACGATGGCGGGCTACCGCGTAGGCGCGCTTGAGGTCGTGGTCGGTTTCCAGCTGCACGATGTGATTTACGTTGGGTGTCACGACGTAGCTGTACCTTTCGGTGCTGTGCTCGACCAAGTCCTCGACCAGGCGATCCTTGGAGCCAGCGTAGAACTCGATATCAAAGGCCTTCATCAACACCTCTTTGCGCCATTGGCTCGTGTTACGGATGGGCAGCGGCTGTTGTTGCCCGCGATTCATTTGCCCAGTGCCGCTTTCAACAATTTGCTATGCGTATGCACGTAGTGCAGGACATACAAAGAGATACTGTGCAGCGGCGATAGTTTCATGACCTCCCGACGGATGCGCATATCTTCCTTCAATGCATCGAAGCGACGACTGGTAGAAACCCCTGTGGTATCGAAGATGCATAGCGGCGAAGCGACTTTCAGCACGTCGCGCTTGTGATCCTGACCCTGGAGAAATTCGACGATCATGCAGTAATCCGCAGACAGCTTGAAATCCTCGCGAAAGCGCACGCTGCGCAGCCTTTCGTTCTCGAAGTACATCGCCTGGTGGCTGGACGGCATGCCCAGCACCAGATGCTCGATCTTCTTCGCGTTCTGTGGCGTGAGGCGGCCTTCGGCGTTCTGCAGGTAGTAGTCGCCGTACACGTAACGCGGCTTGCTTGGCGCCTGCTCGATGGCATCGGCAACCTTCTGCAACACGTTCTCGTCATAGAACGAATCACCGCTGTTCAGGAACAGGGTGTAGCCCTCGGTCGCCGAGCCCTTGATCAGGCCCTTGTTCATGGCGTCATAGAGGCCTTTGTCGCGCTCCGAGGTGATTTCGGCGTAGGGCTCATCAATGGTCGCCAGCCATTCGGCGCCACCGTCGTTGGAGGCACCGTCGACGACGATCCAGCGGAAGTTCCGATAGGTCTGGGCAGCCACACTCTGGTAGGTCTGTTTGAGGCCTTCCAGATTATTCCAGTTGATGGTCACGATACTGAAGTTTGTCATGGCGTGTGCCTCTGAGCTCTCGAGTCGGGGATTTCTCCGTCGCGTAGGCGCGGGAGAAGTACAGGAAACAGGCGGCGCCGATGCCCAGCACATCACCGCCGTACATCAGCGAGTTGGACAGGAACATGTTGAGCATCTGGAACCAGAACACCAGTTGCAAAGCATTGAGCAGCGGGCCCTTTTGCGGGCAGCGTTTCATGATGCGCAGGTAACCGGCGTAGAAGATCAAGGCGATCACCGGCGTGAGGAACCCGTAGCGGTAGTACACGCCGAAGATGCCCACGTCCGACAGGTAGAAGTGCGGGTTATAGAGCGTTCCGAAGCCGCCTTTCCACTGCAGCGACAGCGAGCCCATGCCGATGTACCAGTTGTCGGCAACTGCGCCGATGATGATCGCCGTGGTGGTGTCGCGTACGCCGGGCCCGGTGGTGGCTTCGTCGAGCAGGGCTTCGAACTTGGCGAACTGCTCGTAGTAGAACTCGGGGAAGATGAAGTAGGAGGCGACCAGGATGGTGGCCGCGAGCAGGCCGAGCTTGATCAGCGAGTCGATGCGGTCACGGAAGATCCACAGGCCTGCCAGGCACCAGATGATCATGGTCTGACGGGTTTGCAGCACCAGCCACAGGTAAGAAGCGAAGAACAGCAGGGTGAGCACTTTGAACAGCGAGATACGCTCTTTCATGCTGTACATGAGCATGAAGGCGCAGATGGTCACGTAGCTCGAACCGATACGGAAACGGTTCGGCCGCAGCAGCACCTCGCCGGCATCCTTGGCATCCACGGTGAACGAGACGCCTGAGTTTTCCGGGATGATGCCGAAGTAGTAGCAGTAGCCGACGAAGGCGCACGCCAGGCCCGAGTAGAGAAAGAAGGTCTCCAGGTGCTTTTGCGTGGGCGCGGTCTTGATCAGCAGGAACAGGGCCGGGAAGAACACCAGATAGGCGAAGCTGCGACGTTCTTCGAGCAGGCCATAGATGAACGGCTGATCGAAATTCAGCTGCGCCATGATCGCCGAGGTGACCGGCAGCACCAGGCCCATGAAAATGATCCACAGGCTGGTCTTGGACTGGTACACGCGCTTCCAGACCAGGAACAGGGCCGCAGCGCTACCTAGCACGCCGAGCAGATAAAGCTCGCGCAGATAGGGGATGCCGGCCTTCTTGTCGTCGGTCAGAAAGAAGCAGGCCGAGTTCAGGACAAACAGGATCAGCAGCAGGTTGCGGTATGCCAGGAATTGCTTGAACAAGCTCGCGTTCCCATATCGAAATTGTCGTGGCTCGCAAGCCGACGCCGCGTTGAGTGGCTTGCGAGAGGTCTAGTAGAGCGCCTGCAGGTAGTCCCGCGTATTGCGGTGTATGCGCGGTTCCTCGCGCATCTGCTCGATCGGCCACCAGCGGTAGCGACCGTGCTGCACGCTTGGCGGTTGCAGGCTCTGCTGAGCGCCAAGCTCCAGTGCGTAGGCGATCACCACGTAGTGGGTATCCGGTGTTTCGCCAAACACGCTGTCGTCATAAAAGTGCTCGTAGACGCCGAGCAGCCGGCCCTGGTCGCCCCCGAATGCCTGGCCCAGTTCTTCCAGAGTCAGGCGTTCGAAAGCGGCATCCAGGGTTTCATTCTTGAGAATGCGCCCACCTGGAGCGAACCAGCTGCCCTGGGCGGGGCGGTTGAGACGCTCGCCCAGCAGCAGCTCGCCCGCTGCGTTGCGAACCAGCAGATCGATGGACACCAGCGGTGTGCTGGCGACCACGGTCTTGAAGGTATCGGTCGGCAGAAACATCAGCTACGCACATCGTCGATGTGTTCGACGAACCAGCGGTAGGCGTCACGCAGACCGGTTTCCAGATCGATGCTCGCCGTCCAGCCAAGCTTGGCCAGACGCGATACGTCCATCAGCTTGCGTGGCGTACCGTCGGGCTTGCTGCTGTCGAACGTCAGACGCCCCTGGAACTCGGTGACCCGCGCGATGGTTTCTGCCAACTCGCGGATGGTGCAGTCCTGCCCGGTGCCGACGTTGATGTGCGAGAGCATCGGCTGGGTGTGCGCCTGGTAAGTGGCGTCGTCCAGATTCATCACGTGCACGCTGGCGGCCGCCATGTCGTCGACATGCAGGAACTCGCGCATCGGTGTGCCGCTGCCCCAGATCACCACCTCATCGTCGCCACGCAGGGTCGCTTCGTGGAAGCGGCGCAGCAGGGCGGGGATGACGTGGCTGTTTTCCGGATGGTAGTTGTCGTGGGGACCGTACAGGTTGGTCGGCATCACGCTGCGGTAATCACGGCCGTGCTGGCGATTGTAGCTTTCGCACAGCTTGATCCCGGCGATCTTGGCGATCGCGTAGGGCTCATTGGTCGGCTCCAGTACGCCGGTCAGCAGCGCCTCTTCACGCATCGGCTGCTCGGCATGCTTGGGGTAGATGCACGAGCTGCCTAGCGACAGCAGGCGGTTCACGCCGGCATTGTGCGCGGCGTTGATGACGTTGGCTTCGATCATCAGGTTCTGATAGATGAAGTCGGCCGGGTACTGGTTGTTGGCGTGGATGCCGCCGACCTTGGCTGCGGCCAGATAGACCTGGTCGATGCGTTGTTCGGCGAAGAAGCGCTGCACGCTGGCGGCGTCGACCAGATCCACACTTTCACGGGGCGCCGTGACGATGTTCTGGTGCCCCATGCTCTGCAGGTGGCGCACGATCGCCGAACCGACCATCCCGCGATGGCCGGCGACGAAGATGCGCTGATCAAGTGGCGCGCTCATGCTCAGTTCTCCACGGAGACTGGCATATCATGGCCGTGCTCACGCAGCAGCGCGTGGCGCTTGGCGACCTTGAGGTCTTCGCGAACCATCTCGGCGCACATCTCCTGCACGGTGATTTCCGGCGTCCAACCCAGTACGGTCTTGGCTTTGGTTGGGTCGCCCAGCAGGGTTTCCACTTCGGCAGGGCGGAAGTAGCGCGGGTCTATGCGTACCACCACATCGCCGACCTTCAGGGCCGGCGCGTTGTTGCCTTCGATGCGCTCGACGATGCCTTGCTCGTCCACGCCAGTGCCTTCGAAACGCAGGTGCACGCCCAGCTCAGCGGCAGACCAGGTGATGAATTCACGTACCGAGTACTGCACGCCGGTGGCGATCACGAAGTCGTCTGGCTGATCCTGTTGCAGCATCATCCACTGCATGCGGACGTAGTCCTTGGCATGCCCCCAGTCACGCAGCGAATCGATGTTGCCCATGTACAGGCACGGCTCGAGACCCTGGGCAATGTTGGCCATGCCGCGGGTGATCTTGCGGGTCACGAAGGTCTCACCGCGGCGCGGCGACTCGTGGTTGAAGAGGATGCCGTTGCACGCGTACATGCCATAGGCTTCGCGGTAGTTGACGGTGATCCAGTAGGCGTACAGCTTGGCGACCGCATAGGGCGAGCGCGGGTAGAAGGGGGTGGTTTCCTTCTGCGGGGTTTCCTGCACCAGACCGTAGAGCTCGGAAGTGGACGCCTGATAGAAACGGGTTTTCTTTTCCAGGCCCAGCAGGCGGATGGCTTCGAGGATGCGCAGGGTACCCATGGCGTCGACGTCAGCGGTGTATTCCGGGGCTTCGAAGCTCACCGCAACGTGGGATTGTGCGCCGAGGTTGTAGACCTCGTCAGGCTGCACTTCCTGGATGATGCGGGTCAGGTTGGACGAGTCGTTGAGGTCGCCGTAATGCAGGATGAAGTTTTGGTTGTCGACGTGCGGATCCTGATAGATGTGATCCACGCGCTGGGTGTTGAACGACGAGGCACGACGCTTGATGCCATGCACCTGGTAACCCTTTTCGAGCAGAAACTCGGCCAGGTAGGAGCCGTCTTGGCCCGTGATACCGGTGATGAGCGCTTTTTTCTGTTCCATTGCGATACCTGCGATGTTCAATTGATAGAGGGTCTGTGTTCGGTTGCTGAACGCGGTCCGTTAGGGCGTACGCTTGAGCAGCAACTGGAGGCGTTCCATAACGCCAAAAAGAATGATCCGTACCGACGGAAACTTGTAAAAGAAACGGTAGATGTCGTACTCCGTTTTGGGCCGCGACAGGCTGGCGCCGTCTATGTCGGCCGAGTCGATCAGGGCTAGGCCCTCACCTTCGATGTTATGCAGGATGCTCAGTTCCATGGGCTTCATGGAAAGGCTGAAATTGTGCAGGCCACGGGCTTCTGTTCGGGTCAGTTGCAGGCCTTTTTTGCAGGTCTTGCAGCCATACAGGTTGACCGTGAAATCGTAGGGCTCGAGCACGGGGTTCTGGCGTTTTACGCAGGCTGGCAGCAGCTCGCAGAAGGCATCGTAGACCGACACGCTTTCTTCGCGTTTTGCGAACTGGTAGTCGATCGGCTGTTGCTGGATCGGCACCTGGAAGCGCGACGAGGCGATGTTGAAGTGCTGACCCGGATCGCCGAAGTTGGTGCTCAGCGAGCGGAACGGGTACACGAAGTACAGATCCCGGGAAATGATGTACGCGGTGAACAGCTTGAGCCACGATGACTCGGGCCAGCCGCGGATATCTGCCGGGATGCCGTCGATGTGGCTGATGTCGGTGCCGTGGCTTTCCAGCCACTGGCGGAAGCCTTGCCAGTGGCGACGCGACCAGGCTTGCCCCCAGGACGCGGCCATCTGAATGAAATGCACGGCCGAGTCGCCGTCATCGATCGGTGTGAACGGCAGGTTGGCGGTCTGGTTGAACTGCACGCTGTACAGGCTGATACCGGCAACGCCAGCATCGTCGGCATAGGCCTGCAACGCCCGCCATGTGTACTCGTAGAAGAACGGTGAGACGAACAGATCGTCTTCGAGAATGATCACGTCGCCGTACTGTTCGGTCAGGTCGCCGCAGCTCAATACGTGCTGGCGCAGGCCGAGGCGCTCGGGGTGAGCGATGATGCGTTTCTCGCCGTGGGGCCAGTCGAAGGCTTCGGCTACCTGGCGTGGCTGCGGGTTGCCGGAGTTGTCCAGGCTGATCACCAGGCGAACGTCGCCTTCGGGGTAGCGAGCCTTGATCAGCGAGCCGAGCAGGCGGCTGAGGCTCTTCGGCCGGTTGTAGCCGATGACGACGATAGTGGGCAATTGTGCGGTCATAGGATCGAAGCCAGTCTCTGATGAAAATGTTTAGGGGCAGTCACGAGGCATCTGCCGATCGGCCTTGCCGTACATCGCGTGCGGCGTACAGCACGCTGGCGATCAGGCACAGGTAGATCAGGATGCTGGCCGCGGTAAAGGCCATGACGGTCTGTTCGGCCTGCTCCAAGAACAGGGCGCCGGCCATCAAGGCAGCGATGCGCAATACGGTGCTGAGCACCTCGAAGATCAGGAAGCGACCCTGTAGTGCGAGTGCCGGAACGGCGACCGTGCAGGGCCGGCTGACGAAAATCATGTACTCGGCCAGGGCCAGCCAACGCGCGTATTCACCGGCCACCGCCCATTGCTCGCCGAACACCAGGGCGAATAGCTGCGGGCCAAAGCAGAACACCAGCGCGAAAGGCAGCAGACCCGCCAATGCCAGCATGGCAGTCGCTTTGGCTAACATGGTGATGATCGGTTCGCGGTTATGCACTGCAGCGCTGATGCGCGGGTAATAAACATCAGCCACGGATTTGCCGATCAATTGAGTCGGCACGTTCAGGGCCTGTTTGCACAAGGCGAAGAAACCAGCCGCCACCGGACCGAAGAACACCGCCAGCACGAGCGTTGGCAGGTTCTGCGATACCGCGTTGATGAGCATCTGCGGTGCGCGATACAGCGGGAAATCGTGGTATTGCAACGCGAGTCCGCGGGTACTCAACGGCTGCGGATCGGTGGCCGTCTTTTGAGTCTGTGCGCTTGCGTTGCGGCGCAACGCCCAGTTGAGCATCAGTGTCTGCAGCAGTGGCCCGAAGGCAGTGCTCAGCAGCAGGGCCGTAGGGCTGGCATGCAACAGCCCAACGCCAATCCGCAAGCCGTTATGGGCGATGGCGTGTTGTACCGCCACGCCAGCAGTGAGGCGATAGCGCTGTTGGCGAATCAACCATTGCTGAGTGACTTCAAGTGCTGCGCCAGCGAGAAGAACCACGGGCAGCAGCATCAGAAAAGGGGCGATCTGAGTAATCCCTGCCAGGCTGGCCAGCTTCTCGCCGAACAGGGCGATTACGGCTGCCACGAGCACCGAGAAGGCACAGGCGACGAGCAGGGACAGGCGAATCAGACCGCGGGCATCGGCATCGCGCCTCGGAAGCACGATGGCGACTGGATAGGTGAGGGCAGCGACCGGAATGAGCATGAACGCCAGGCTCATGAATACCCCGAGTACTCCGTAGCTCTCTGGCCCGTAGATCCGGGTGATGACCGGCATGAGGGCCAGCGTGATGACCTGGGCGCCAGCGGTACCCGAAGCGACGGTCGCGATATTGCGTAGCACTGGGCTGCGCAACGCCGCCCTGCCGGACACGCCGAGACGTGTCCAGAGGGCGGTGGGAGCCGTGACTTTGGGTTCGATGACGTCCATTGTCAGGAGGGGCTCAGCCGTTCACTTGCTTACGGCCGATGCCGTAATAGTCGAAGCCCTCGCGATCTACCTGGGCGAGGTCGTACTGGTTGCGGCCGTCGATGATCACCGGCTGCTTGAGCAGCTTTTTCAGCGCCTTGAAGTCCGGGCGACGGAATGGCTTCCACTCGGTGACCAGAACCAGTGCGTCGGCATCGATGGCCGCTTCGTACTGGCCGTCGACGATCTGCAGGCGACCTTCGCTGAACCAGTGCTCGGGGAACTCGCGTGCGGCAGTTTCACTCGCAACCGGGTCGAAGGCTTTGACCTTGGCACCGGCGTTGATCAGGCTGTTGATCAGCACCACGCTCGGCGCTTCACGCATGTCGTCGGTACCCGGCTTGAACGCCAGGCCCCAGACAGCGAAGGTACGGCCCTTGAGATCGCCTTCGAAGTGCGCGGCCAGCTTGTTGAACAGCGATTGCTTCTGCTGCTCGTTGCGCGCCTCGACGGCTTGCAGAACCTTGGGTTCGAAGTCGTTCTGGTGGGCGATGCTGATCAGTGCCTTGACGTCTTTCGGGAAGCACGAGCCGCCGTAGCCGCAGCCGGCGTAGATGAAGTGGTAACCGATACGCTGATCCGAGCCGATGCCCAGGCGCACGTTCTCGATGTCCACGTCCAGGCGCTCACAGAGCCCGGCAATCTCGTTCATGAACGAGATCTTGGTGGCCAGCATGGCGTTGGCGGCGTACTTGGTCATTTCCGCATCACGCACGCCCATGAACTTGATGCGCGGGTTGTTGCGGATGAACGGTGCGTAGAGCTCGCTCATGGCCTTGCGAGCACGCTCGCTGTCGGTGCCGATGATGATCCGATCCGGGTGCATGAAGTCGTCGACTGCAGCGCCTTCCTTGAGGAATTCCGGGTTGGACACCACGTCGAAACTGATGTCCTTGCCGCGCAGCTCCAGTTGCTCGAGGATTTCGGCGCGAACCAGGTCAGCGGTGCCCACCGGTACCGTGGATTTGTTGATCACGGTGGTGTGACGAGTCATCAGGCTGCCGATCTGGCGAGCCACCTCTACCACGTAACGCAGGTCGGCAGAGCCGTCTTCACCGGGCGGCGTGCCAACGGCGATGAAGATGATATCCGACTGCTCCATGGCTTCCGGCAGGGCCGTGGTGAACTGCAGGCGACCGGCCTCGAAGTTCTCTTCCACGACGGTTTCCAGGCCCGGTTCATAGATCGGCAGAACACCGCGTTTGAGGTTTTCGATCTTCTTCGGATCGACATCCACGCAGACAACCGTGTTGCCCATCTCGGCGATACAGGCGCCGGTGACGAGGCCGACGTAGCCGGTTCCAACGACAGTGATGTTCATGGATAAAAATTCCTTGAGTGAGCGTTAATCGTTACGTGACGCCAAGTGGGCATCGTTCAATAAATGTCGCGTGAAAACAGGGTGAAAGGCGTCTTCACCAGAATCTTGATGTCCAGCCACAACGACCAGTTGTTGATGTAAGCCAGATCCTGTTCCACGCGTTGCTGCATTTTTTCCAGGGTTTCGGTTTCACCACGATGACCGGTCACCTGGGCCAGACCAGTGATGCCTGGCTTGAGGCGGTGGCGGGCCATGTAGGCAAGAATCTTGTCGCTGTAGTAGTTGTTGTGGGCCACCGCGTGGGGGCGCGGGCCAACCAGTGACATCTCCCCGCGCAGCACGTTGAGCAACTGCGGCAGTTCGTCGATCGAGGTGCGTCGCAGAAAGCGGCCGACCGGGGTGATGCGCGGATCTTCGCGGGTTGCCTGGGCGACTTTCTGATCGTCATGCATGCGCATGGAGCGGAATTTCCAAACCAGAATCACGCCACCGTTCCAGCCATGGCGTGGCTGCAGGAAGAACACCGGGCCAGGTGAGGACAGCTTCACGGCGATGGCGGCGGTGATGAACACCGGGCTCAGGGCCACCAGGGCGAGGAAGGCCAGGGTGCGATCCATCAGCTCCTTGCTGAACACGGCAGCAGGGTGCGAACTGATCGGGCTTTCGTTGAGGTAGATGGCTGGCAACTGTTCGATCTGCGAGATCGATTGGTTGAGCAGCGGCATGCTGCCGAAGTCCGGTACCCAGACCACGTCGACGCTCATGTCGAGCAGGTCGATGTAGAGCTTCTCGATGTGCGAAATCTCGTCCAGCGTCAGGGCGATGTATACACGACGTACGCCATGTTGCTCGGTTACTTCACGCAACTGGTGCAGGGCGCCGAGAATCGGGAAGCGGCCATCCTGGGTGTGCGCATCGTCGTTCGAGGCGAGCATGCCGATCAGCGGAACCCGGTTGGATGCAGCCAGGCGCTCGGCCAGTTCGTGGGCTTTTTCACCTGAACCAATGATCAACGAGACGCGATCGTTGCGCAGTTTTTCCGAATGAAGCCTGGCGAAATAGCGCAACGGGATGAAGGCGATGGCCTGTGCCAGGAAGCCGAGCAGCGCCCACTCGCGCATGATCTCGAAGGAGAACCGGTCCAGGCTTTGGCTGAAGTAGGCCACGAAGAGCAGGCCAGCGAGGAGCGTGAGCCAGCCAGCCAGCAAGTGCGCCAGACCGGTTAGGTAGTTGAAGCGCTTGTGGTATACGCGCAGCAGGCCATAGGCTGGCACGGAGCCCAGTACCGTAAGTACGATCAGCAGTCGGTACTCGGTCGGCACGTCGCCATAACGCTGGATGACCAGATAGCAGAGCAGCATGCTGACCAGAGTAATGGCACAGGCTCGATTGACCCCAGAACGTCAGCCCCCTGCGGTTTTCGGCAGGATTGATCCGTTTGGAAATCATGTGCGGCGATCCTCGTGCAAATCTTCGATGAAGTGTGATGCCCCCGGAAAACACACGAGAGGCGACCCGTCCGTATGCGATACGTATGGCGACACGCTGGGCGAACCCAACACTGCGCCGCGCTTGCGCGCCAGTCGGTAGCTGTACTGCGTCCTGTTGCCGAGTGCTCGACGCATGGTTTTCCAACCTCCAACAAATACGAATCCAGCGGCCTGAACCGACAGGCACGCGTTAATCAGGCAGTCAACTAAGCGAAATGCTGGTGTGCGATGCGCCAGGGCGTGTCGATGACCAGACGTTCGGCCTCTCTCTCGCCCAGGATCCGGGCGGCTTGCAGGAGACCTTCTTGTAATTGGGGGGGGCGGTGATCAAGGTTGTGAGCATCAGTCGCCATAATGCTGACCACGCGATGTCTCAGCAGTTCGTGAGCCAGGTGCATTGCGCGTTCACCAAAGCGACCAGCGGCAGAGGCAGCGGTCACTTGCAGCAGACAACCTTGCTCGATAAAGGGCTTGAGCTTGCTTGGCGTGTGCATCAGCACCTTGTTGCGTTCCGGGTGCGCGATGATCGGTACCACGCCGTTTTCCAGCAGCCACTGGGTCAGCCGTTCGGCGCCGAAGGGCATTTCCCCGTGGGGAAATTCCAGCAGCAGTGCCTTCTTGCCTTCCCACTGGCCGAGGAACGGAATGCTGCCGTCCATCACGCGGGTCATCAGCTCGCCAGAGAAACGAACTTCTGCGGCCGCGCCTACCTTGAGATCGATGCCGGCCTCCTGCAGCGCCAGGTTGAAGCTGTCGCAGGCGCTGCGAATGCTGTCACTGTCGTTGTCGTAGCGGCCGGCATGGATATGCGGCGTGCAAACGATATGGCTGATGCCGTTGGCCACGGCCATGCGGGCCATTTCCAGCGCGGTCGGCAGGTCTGCCGGGCCGTCGTCGATGCCCGGCAGCAAGTGGTTATGCAGATCGATCATCAGATACCTCCTGCTGTCATGCGCTGGTTGGTCATGGCTGCATCAAGCCTTGCGGTCGCTGTAGCCGTAGTGGTCGTAGTAGCCGCTGTACTCGCCGGAGCGGGCAGCTTTTTCCACGTCCACCTGGTTGAGCACCACGCCCATCACCGAAGCACCGCTCTGCAGCAGGTGGCCTACGCCACGCTGTGCCAGCGGAATCGAAGTGGCCTCGGACTTGATCACGTAGATGACCGAGTCGGCGAAGGTCGACAGCAGCGAGGCATCGCTGACCGCCTGGCTGGGCGGCGAATCGATGATGATGTGGTCGTAGCGCTCCTTGATCATCTCCAGGAACTTGGCGAAACGTGGCGATGCCAGCAGTTCCAGCGGGTTTGGTGGTACCGCACCGGCCGGCAGCATGTCCAGGTTGTTGCCCATGTTGTGGATGCAGTCTTCGACCTTGGCGCTGCCGCTGATCAGGTTGGCCAGGCCGGGTGTGCCGACCGGGAAATCGAAGCTCTTGGCCAGGGTTGGGCGACGCAGGTCGGCATCGATCAGCAACACGCGTTGCAGTTGGCTGAGGGCGAATGCCATGTTGGCCACCAGGGTGCTCTTGCCTTCGCCTGGCGACGAGGAAGTGACCACCAGTACCTTCTGCGAGTGATTGGTATCGGCCAGCATCAGGCTGGTACGAATGGTGCGGATCGATTCGCAGAAGCGCGCATCCTCGCCATGCTCGAAGAGATGCGCGGCGGTGTATTTGGTGTTGTTGGAAATCAGCGGCACGATGCCGAGAACCGGTAGGTTCAGCTTGTTCTCGACGTCGTCGGCGCTCTTGAAGGTGTTGTTGAGGATGTCGCGGATCACCGCCAGGGCGATACCGAATATCAGGGCCAGACCGGCAGCCAGGACAATCAGCAGCTTCTTGTTCGGCGCGCTGGCCTGAACCGGAGCGATAGCCTGATCGATGATTCGCGCATTGCTCGAGTTGACGTCCTGAGTGGCTGCGGTTTCGCGCAGGCGGGTCATAAACGTCTCGTAGAGCGAACGGTTGCTTTCCACGTCGCGGGTCAGCTCACGGATCTTGAATTCCTTGCGCGAAATATCCTGAATCTGCTCCTTGTTCTTGTTGAACGAGGCATTCAGGGAGTTCTCGTTGGCGACTGCCAACTGGTAGTTGCGCTCGATGCTCGCCACCACCTGCTCGACCTGGGCACGCAGACTTGCGGAGGCGGCGCTGAGATCCGACTTGGCAGCTGCCATGGCCGGGTGGCGCTCGCCATAACGGCGCGACAGCTCTTCGACCTTGGCGCGAGCGCGGGCTTCTTCAGCCTTGAATTGCTGGATCAGCGGGTTGCCCAGGACAGCAGGTACGCTGGACAGACGACGCCAGTCGGTAGAGCCCATGGATTCGACCTGACGGTACTGGCTTTCCGCTTCGGCACGCTGACGGCGGGCATCGATCATGCGATCGCCGGTCAGCGACAGCTCGTTGTTACTGATGGTGGCCACGCCGTTGACGTCTACCAGGCCTTCGGCTTCGCGGTAGGTTTGCAGGCGGTTTTCGGCTTCCTGTAGCGAGCTGCGCAGCTCGGTCAGGCGTGTATTCATCCAGGTGGTGGCCGACAGCGACATTTCCATCTGTGCTTCGAGCTGGCTGTCGATATAGTTGCTTGCCAGCGAGTTGGAGATTGCAGCGGCGGTCAGGCGATCAGGCAACTCGACGGAAATGCTCACCAACTGGCTTTTGCCTTCTACCCAGATACTGGTGCGATCCATCAGGATTTTGGTGGCGATATCCAGCAGCTCGGCTTCGGTCATCGGCTTGGCTGGCTCGGGTGCGTCGACCAGCCCGGTGACTGACAGCATGCCTTGCAGGCTGTTTACGAACCCGCCGACATTGATCAGTGGTTTAGGCTGTTGGCGTGGGTCGAAGTCCGGATGTTCGGTGAGGTTGAGCTCGCGAACAACTTTCTCGGCCACGCCGCGGCTCTTGATCAGCCCGAGCTGGGTTTGCAGGTATTCGTTTACCGCGCCGGTGGTGTCATAGACCTGCTGGAAGGACACCAACTGGGTGCCTTTGGTCTCGATCATCACCGTCGAGACGGCTCGGTAGATCGGCGTCATGCGGGAGACGGCGAGGGCGGTGACCAGGGTGATCACCACCACGAACAGGGCGATGGCCCACTTGCGCATCCAGATGGCGTTCCAGATACGCCGCAGGTCGATGTAATCGCTATCTGCTTCCGACGGCGATGGTTGCCACTGTCGGATCGTTCGTGCAGGACTGTTCATATTCAGAAGAACCCTTGATCGATGGTGATGGTGTCACCCGGCTTGACCAGGGTGTCGAGCGAGGCCTTTTCCGAAGCACGGGCTTCGCCTGTACCACGCGCGATGGTGATGCGTTTGGTGGAGGCGCGTTCGGTCAGGCCGCCGGCCAGTGCGATGGCGCGATCCAGAGTCAGGCCGGGCTGATAGGGGTAGCCGCCAGGCGCCTTCACTTCACCGCTGATATAGAACTCGCGGTAGGTGGTCACGCTGACGGAGACGCGAGGGTCGACCAGATAACCATCGGCCTTCAGTCTGTCGGTGAGGACGCGTTCGATGTCGCCGGCAGTCTTGTCGCTGGCTTCGATCGACCCCAGGAACGGGTAGGAGAAGGTACCTGCGTCGTTGAGGCGGATTTCCTCGAACGACAGATCCGGCTCGCCGAAGACACTGATCTTGAGCACATCGCCGGAACTCAGCCGATACTGTGGATTGGCCTGTGCAGTCGCTGCGAATGCGAGCATCAGCAGCAGCGAGAAGGCTTTGAACAGATGGTGGACTGACATCCGCGTACTCCTTGTGGTTGATTCGTCTCAGGCGCAGAAAAAAGGGCGCCGCCGCTCGCTGCAAAGGCGAACGGAGAAAAGTTGATAGGGGTGGTGACGTTGGTCGTCACCCTGTTGAGAAGCCCTGGTTTTAGAGGCTCAAGCTCAACGACAGCTGATAGATGTTCCGGTCATAGGATTTTTCCCGCACGCTCGAATCGTTTTCGGTGTGGCGGTAACCCAGTGATACATCGACCCAGCGATCCGGGGAGTAGGTGACTCCCAAGCCGTAACTGGTGCGCTCGTCCTTGCGCTCGATCGCTTTGTAGTCGCGATCGGAGAAGCGGTAATCAAGATCCGTACGGATGAAGGCCGACCATTCATGTTCCCAGCTCAGGCGGGTAGTGGTGTCCTGAACCGTGCTCGCACCGTCGTCACCTTCATCGAAAGCGCGGCGAGTGTTGAGTTTGACGACGGAGTAGGTGCGCGGTTCCCAGGCCACACCAACTTCCCACATCGGGCTGGTGTAATCCTCACGCGTATTGCTGTCGAAGTTCTTGCGTTCGGCACCGAGGCGCAGGGTGCCGGAGGTCTTGGCGGTCGCTTCCCAGGTAGCGCCGAACAGTGCGGCGTCATTGGTACTGTCGCGGTTGCTACCGCTGCGCACGTAGTCGTGATCGGTGTGGCGCAGCTCGACCAGCGATCGCGTGCTGCCACCGAGACGGTGGTACCACACGGTGTTGAACATGGTGCTATCGCGCTCTTCGTCAGCGTTGAGTTCACCGCTGTTGCGATAGCGGATGCCTTCGCGATTGACGCCGAATTCCAGCTGGTTCAAACCGCTCAGCGTGCCGTAGCTGTATGTGGCGCCAGCTACGGTGCGGTCGTACTTGTCGTTTTCATTGTCATCGGGATCCGCCAGATCGATGGTCTCCTCGATGCGGTGATAGCCAAGGTTCCAACGCAGGCGATTGCGTGAGTTGAATTCGAGAACGCTGCGAAAGCGCAGATGATGGTCGGTGTGGCTGGCCCTATCATCAGAGTGGTAGGTCTGGTCGTCGAATTCGTATTCGAGCTGGTAACCGCTGTTGCGCGTCTCGGCACTGAGCAGAAACTTCGGGTTGATGCTGGTAATCCAGGACGAGCCGGCACCATCACGCAGGCCGCGGTAGTTGTCGTCATAGCTCTCGGTAACGTCGAGGGTAGGCGTGAACTCGAAACCAGCCAGGTCGATGCTCGCCGGGTCGGTTGCCCAGCTGGCCGTAGACAGCGTACCTGCTAGCGAAGCCGTCAATATCTTGGTGAGTTTCATCGTGCCAAATCCCTTCCCGGGGTCGATCGCTTGAGTGGAGTGGCCGGGTGACTACGCTGCGGGACAACCTCCCGGCAGCCTCTGGTCAGTCACCTATCGCGTTGACTTGCGGCCATTTTTCATGAGTCATTGGTTGTCGGCCCAAGGAAGAAGTTCCCCGTTGGCCGTGAAACTCATCACAGGCTGTTCGATAAAAAAATAGGGAACTTTCCATGCGCTCTAATGGTTCGCTCTTGCCGTCAGTGCTTCAATCAGGGGCGGCATACTCGGTTCTGGAAAGTACGCTACCGCCCCAAGGCCGTCGCTCTTAAGGGCGTTGAAACTATATAGAGAGGGTGCGGGAGCTGTGGCTCCAGGTTCAGTCCAGAGAGTAGAGGTAATGCATTACAGGGATGTTAATGAGGTTGAGCAATATTCATGCCTGTAAAATAGAGAGTTGAGAAAGTGGCACGTTGATCTGCTTTTCTCGATCAAGTAAGCGAAGCAGTAGCATTACTCTCTGCTCACCGTCCATGGCCAGAAAGATCGCATCCATATCAGCCAGTGGGCCGCTGCTTATATGCACTCTGTCTCCTGGGGTTAGCGCTTTCGCTTGCGCTCTCTGGAGGCTGCGTTCTTTCAGTTGTTCGATAATGGCATCGTCTATCCGGCACGGAACTCCGCAGAAAGCGATGACCCTGCTGACGCCGCGCGTCGAGCGCAACTTTGCCCAGTTACTCTGGCTCCCCATATGCAGGAAAAGGTATCCGGGAAACAGTGGTTGAGTGACTTTTATGATTTTGCCAGCCTTGGTCAATTGCGTCCTTGTGCGCGGGCAAAAGCACTCGAAACCCTGTCTGTTCAGGTGTTCCCAGGCCTTGTCGTCGTGTCGGGGTTTGCACTGGACAAGGTACCAGGCGGTTTCCGATGACGTCACGTCGATGCTCATAAGGCTTCCGCTTTCCATGCTTGAGAAGTGCCATTAACTGCTGTTCTGGCAGATCATCGATGGTAGGCCTTCCGTAACCCATTCGGTGCGTTTCGACGACGAATGGCGAGTTATTTTATGCGCTTTTAAATCCGACAAGTGGCTGCCAGAATTGTGCTGTCATTTTGGTTTTTATTTGCCGGAAAGGTGCATATTAATTGCGTGTTGCCAATATCTATAAAAGTTCCATGGCAACTTGTAAGCATTTTTATGGCGCCTGTTTTTTGATGGTCTCGTGTTGCCTGTTGCGCACTGTCATAACCCTCCATTTGTGCGAGATGACACACCTGCATAACGGTTGATTCGGGTAAGGATTGAAGCCGTAGTGGCTAATAGATATCAACTCTGATTAAGGACGATGAATCATGACGCACATATACGCAGTGGTTCTTACTTATAACCGCAAGGATTTACTCGAGCGTTGCCTGGAGGCCGTGTACGCACAAACAAGACCCTGTGATGGCGTTATCGTGATCGATAACGCCAGTAACGATGGTACGGAGCAAATGGTGCTGGATCTGGCGTTGCCCGGTCTGGAGTTATATGTGCTGTCGGACAACGTCGGCGCATCCGGTGGTTTCAATGCCGGGTTCCGGATGGCTTACCAGCGCGGTGCCGATTTCATCTGGATGATGGACGATGACGTGATTCCCAGTGCCGATGCCTTGCAGCGACTGATCGAGGCGGATGAAGCGCTGGCTGTGCGGGATATCAAACGCACCTTTCTGTTATCGGGTGCCTACACCCAGGATGGTCTGGTCAACAACGCGCCGTCGCTGGATCAGCGGCGTAACCGAATCGATTACGAGTGCTGGCCGGCCACCGTGGATCTCGGCGTGGTGCCGGTTTCCCGTGCGACCTTCGTTTCCATTCTGGTGCCGCGCTCTACGCTGACCGAATATGGCGTGCCGATTTCCTCGATGTTCATCTGGGGCGAGGACACCGAGTTCACCTTACGTGTGACCCGCAACATACCGGGGTATCTGGTGGGCGCGAGCAAGGTGCTGCATCTGCGCCAAGAGGGCGGCGGGGCGATCAATATTCGTACCGAGAAGAGCCCAGCGCGGATTCGCTATCACCGCCACTTCGTGCGCAACGAGCTGTTCATCACCCGCAAGTACGCCAACCGTCGCCGCTTGCTGACGACCCTGAGCCATCGGCTTTGGGGGATGTTCAAATTGTTGCGTGGCGGTGAGTTCCTCAAGGCGCGCGTCGTGCTGCAGGGGCTGCTCGAAGCTCTGGCGTTCTCGCCGCGGGTCGAGTCCGCCGATGCGCCGCTGGACAGCCTGCGGGTGCAGATTCGTCGGGCCGTGGTGCCGGCGTTCGAGATGACCTTACCGGTGATGTCGCTGGATATCGAGCCGGCTGCCAGTTTCCTGCAGCCGGAGATGATGCCTGCTCAGTAGAGGCGTTCGGTGCGGTCGGCGATCAGTGGCCAGGCCGCATCCTTTTCCGAAATAGTGGTCACTGCCAGTGGCCAATCGATGCTCAGGCTCTCGTCGTTGTAACGCAGGCCCCGCTCGGCACTCGGTGTATAAGCGCTCGAAACCAGATAGCTGACCTCAACATCATCACTCAGGGTCTGGAACGAGTGGGCGAAGCCTGGCGGCACGTAAAGTTGCCGCTGATTGTCGGCGCTCAGCTCGAAGGCCTCGTGCTGCAGGTAGGTCGAGGAATCCTCACGCAGATCGACGATCACATCGACGATGACGCCGCGGATGCAGCGCACCAGTTTGGCTTCACCATGGGGCTGCATCTGATAGTGCAGGCCGCGCAGGGTGCCGCGACGTGCCGAGCGTGAGGTGTTCTGTTGCACGAAGTGGCTGATCAGGCCATGGCGCTCGAACTCTTCCGCGCAGAAGGTTCGCGCAAAGTAGCCGCGCTCATCGCCGCGTGGTTCCAGTGCGATCAGCCGGGCGTCGTTGAGGGTGGTGCTGTGAAAGATCATGGCTGCTCCTGATCGAGAAAGTCGCGAAAGCGTCGTGTGCTGGCGGCATCCGCTGCGAACAGGCATTCCTGCTCGGCGTACAGGCGGTCGACGATTCGCCCGCTGGGAAATTGCACGTCATCGAAGGTCAGTGCGCTGTCCTTGCTCACTGCGCGTTTGAGCGTGCAGCCGAGCGCCAGGCCGATGGGCAGCAGGTTTTCATCGCGGATAGCGGCGATGTTCTCGGCCATGCCGTAGGTCTCGTAACCGCCGAAATCATCGATACGGTCGCCTGGCTGCAGATCCTTCTTGGCCACCGTAATCACGCCCACGCTTGGGCCGCCGCGTGGAGTCAGTACCGGATCGCCGAACAGCACCGCGCGGGCGACCGAGTTGGGTACCTCGAAGTGACACAGGTGATAAGGCGTGTAGAAGCTGTAGTAGGGGCCCTTGCCGAGTTTGTAGAGCTCCAGGTAATGACGCTGGCGCGGATTTTCCAGGGTACCGATGACGAACACGCCAGGGCCCGGGCGGGCACCGACCACGTAATCGACCAGGCCGGGCTCGTCTGGCTTCAGGTGCGCTTCGAAGGCAGAGAGGGTGTCTTCGATGGGCACCAGTGGTGCGCCCGGATTGCCGCCGGAAAAGTCCGGGCCGAGCATGCCGCGGCGAGCGACGCGCATACCGGTGGCATTGGCCACGATGGCTTGCTCGAAGGAGATCTTGGTGCCATCGGCGAAGGACGCGACCATCGCCGCTTTCTGCCCCCATCGGCGCGCGAACTCCTGTTGCGTGGTCGGGTTGCGATACGGGTCGTGCAGGCCTTTGATGTTGCCGCACAGCACCGGCTTGATGCCGAGCCCCGCCACGAAGCGGTAGAGGTTCATCTGCACGCCCGGCTGATCGCCATCGGAAAAGGTGTAGATGAGTCCGGCTTGGTCAGCCTTGTGCTTGAGAATCGGGCCGATGGTGCCGTCCAGTTCGGCGTTCATCTGCACCACGTGCTTGCCGGCTTGCAACGCGGCGAGCACCGCGCCCGCCGCGTATTCGATGGAGCCGGTGACTTCGATGATCGCATCCAGCCCTTTGGCGCGCGCCAGGGCCAGGGCGTCCTCGGTGACCGCAGGCGTGCCACTGGCGATGGCGCGTTCCAGCTCGGCCTGCGTATAGCACTGCAGCGGCTCGATACCGGCCTGGTCGTACACGCCGACGGCACTGCCGATAGTGCGATTGGCCACGGCGCACAGGCGCATGCCGGTGGTCGCCGTGAGGATCTGCAGGGCGATGCCGCTGCCTTGGAAGCCGGCGCCGATCATGCCCACACGAATGGGTCGGCCTTCGGCTTCGCGTTTGGCCAGGGCGGTGTCAACGATGATCATCGGTGCTGCTCCTTCAGTCGTTCCACTGTTTCCACGGCGCGCCACTGGCCCAGGCGGTTTCCAGGGTGATCTTGTCGCGCAGCGAGTCCATGCTCTGCCAGTAGCCTTTGTGGTGGTAGCTGCCAAGCATGTCGCGCTCGACCAGGCGATCCATGGGTTCGTTTTCCCAGGTGGTCTGGTCGTCATCGATCAGCTCGAAGACTTCCGGCTGGCAGACGAAGAAGCCGCCATTGATCAGGCCGCCATCGGCAGCGCCTTTCTCGCGAAAGGCTTCGACGCGATTGAGGTCTTCGTTCAGACGCAGTGCGCCGTAACGCCCGGGCTGGGTGACGGCGGTAAGGGTGCACCAGCGCTTCGAGGCCTTGTGCACCTTGACCAGCTCGCTGATGTTCACATCGCTGACACCATCGCCGTAGGTCAGGCAGAACGGCTCGTTGCACAGCAATGGCATGGCACGCTTGAGGCGCCCGCCGGTCATCGAGTCGGCGCCGGTATCGAGCACGGTGACGCGCCAGTCTTCACTGACGCTCTCCAGCCAATCGATATTGCCGGTCTTCAGGTCGATGGTGTAGTCGGTGCGTTGCGCGCGGTAGTTGAGGAAGTAGTCGCGGATGTAATCGACCTTGTAGCCGCCGAGCACCACGAAATCGTTGAAGCCGTGGTGCGCGTACATCTTCATGATGTGCCAGATGATCGGTCGGCCACCGATCTCGACCATCGGCTTGGGACGGATCGCCGTCTCTTCGCTCAGGCGGGTGCCGAAGCCACCCGCAAAGATTGCAACCTTCATGATGGTGCTCCCCCGTGGTTAATGGACGCTGTATCAGTGGGCCAGATGGCCCGGTAATGCGGCCGCGATCTAGCGCGATTGCCAGCGCAGGTCTTCGCTCAGTCGGCCACTGTCGATATGGCCTTGCAGCACGCGCAGGCGCACGAGCGGCGATGTACGAAACTGGCTGTCGCTGAAGCTCATGCCCTTGAGGCCCTCGACCAGTTGGCTGATCGACCTCGATAAGGTCATTTGCGGCTGATGAGCGGGGGCAAGGCTGGCGAACAGACTGAAATCGACCTGATAGGAGCGGCTGTCGACGGGGGCTTCGGTATTGATGCTCACCTCGGTGCCGGGCAGGGCATCGGCTACCGCGGCGGCGAGGTCGCGAACCTGATGGTTGCGCTCGTTGCTGCCGGTATTCACGCGCAAGATGCGCCCGCCGTTGTCGGCGCTGCGCTGGATGGCCCAGTCGATGGCCCGCGCCATGTCGGCGACGTCGATCAATGGGCGCCATGGCGAGCCATCGCTGAGCACCGTGATGCGGCCTTCGCTGAGCGCACCGGCAACGAAGTCATTGAGCACCAGATCCAGGCGCAGCCGGTCGGACATGCCGCAGGCCGTGGCGAAGCGCAGGCTGGTAATCACCATGTCGCCGGCGATGTCGGAGAGCGCATCTTCGCTGCCGATCTTGGAGCGGGCGTAAGCGGTCATGGGCGAGACGGGATCGCTTTCTGTGCGCGGCCCACCCTGGGCCACGCCGTACACGCTGCAGCTGGAGGCGAAGACGAAGTTGCGTACCCCGGCACGGGCGGCCGCATTGGCGATAGCGATGGTGGCGTTCTGGTTGATTGCTTCGGTCACGCTGGCAAAGCGGTCGCCCATGGGATCGTTGGAGACGGCCGCCAGCTGCACCACTGCGTCGTAGCCTTCGAGGAACTGTGGTGAAAGGTCACGCACGTCAGCAAAGAACTGCTGGCTCAGGTGCTGTTCCGGCAAGACATGAGCGTTGGTGAGGCAGTGGGCGAAATAGGCGTTGTCGAAGCCATGCACGATGGCTTGGGGATGGCGGGTCGTCAGTTCGCGGATGACCGCCGGGCCGACGTAGCCCATGTTTCCCAGCACGAGAATTTTCATCAAGCCTTCCTTGCAATGACCGCCCACGGGTGGGGCGGTATCCATCGTTCGGCTGATAGTATTCCTGCG
Source organism: Pseudomonas sp. AC355 (assembly GCF_979258205.1). NCBI lineage: Bacteria > Pseudomonadati > Pseudomonadota > Gammaproteobacteria > Pseudomonadales > Pseudomonadaceae > Pseudomonas > Pseudomonas sp. AC355. The sequence continues at coordinate 513,442 of NZ_OZ409843.1, forward strand.
TCAGAAAAATGCTTGTTTATCTGATAGGCGGTTTTAGGTTGTTTAAAATATTGATTTATAAGGATTAATAATTATTTTCTGATTTCGGGGTCAGTTTTTTTAAGCTGCTGCGGCCGACTCAAGCCTTGTTCAAGGTGACCCCCGGCATCGCTGGAAGCCGCGCCGCATCAAGCTTCAACCGCTCAAAAAAGGGCTTTGTGGCGCGTTTCACAAAGTCGAAAGATTTCTGTCATTCGCTTGGCGGTCGTACCTCGGGATTAGCCAGCGGGCAGTCTTCACCCTTGAAAAACGCCCGCACGTTGGCAAAGGCATCGCCGAAATACAGCTCGTAACCTTCTCGCTCGACGTAACCGAGGTGCGGAGTACAGAGCACGCCCGGGTGGTTCAGCAGCGGGTGTGCGGGGTCGAGAATCGGCTCCTGCTCGAACACGTCCAGCGCGGCATAGCCCGGCCTGCCAAGGTTAAGGGCCTCGAGCAAGGCGCCCGGGGCGATCAGTTCGGCGCGGCTGGTATTGACCAGCAATGCGCTGGTTTTCATAAGTGCCAGATCTTTGGCGGTCACCAGATGCCGAGTGCTTTCGGCGAGGCGCAAGTGCAGGGTGATTACATCCGACTCGGCAAAGAATGCTTCCCGTGATGGTGCCGCGCGGTGTCCGTCGGCAATCGCGGCCTGGCGCGATGCATCGCTGCCCCAGACCAATACGGGCATCTCGAAGGCCTGGGCATAACGGGCCAGACGCTGGCCTATCTTGCCGTAGCCCCAGATGCCCAGCGTCTGCCCGGCCAGGCGCTGGCCGAGGTTGACTTGCCACTGCCCGGCATACATGCCCTGCATGGCCGGGAACAGCTGCCGTCTGGCATTGATGATCAGCGCCCAGGTCAGCTCTGCCGGGGCGATGGGCGAGCCACGGCCCTCCATGACGGCCACGCCATGGCGCGTGCAGGCGTCCACATCGAGGTGGCTGGAGACCTTGCCGGTCTGGCTGATCAGCTTGAGCTTCGGCAGTTGGGCGAGCAGTGCTTCGTCGATGCGCGTGCGCTCTCGGGTCAGCACCAGCGCATCGGCATCGGCGAAGCGCTCGGCCAGCAGTCGGGTGTCGTCGACGGCATCGTGATGGATGCTGACCTGATGGCCGCTCAGGGTGGCGAAACAGTCGAGGGTACGGATGACGTTCTGGTAGTCATCGGGAATGACGATATGCATGGCAGGCTCCCAGGCGGTTCAGGCTCCACAGGGAGCCTGATTCGGTGAAGTATCAGCCGACGCTCTGGGCCGCTGCCCTGCGGCGAGCCCGCCAGATACGCCAGATGGGCAAGGCTATCATCAATGCCACCAGGGCCCATACGGCCAGGGTGATCGAGCTGCTCCAGAGAATGCTCAGGTCACCATTGGACAGTGACAGGGCGCGTCGCAGGTTCTGCTCCATCAGGCCGCCAAGGATGAAGCCGAGCAGAATCGCCGAGAGCGGAAAGTCCATCTTGCGCAGGATGTAGCCGGCGACGCCGATTCCGATCATCAGGTACAGATCGAATGCCGTGGCGTGCACGGCGTAAACGCCGATCGAGGTGATGATGGCGATGGCCGGCACCAGCGCCCAGTATGGTACGGCGAGGATCTTGGTGAAGATCTTGATCATCGGCACATTGATGACGATCAGCATGATGTTGGCGATGAACAGCGAGGCGATCAGGCCCCAGACGATGTCCGGCTGGTCGCGAAACAGCAGCGGGCCGGGGGTGATGTTGTACAGCGTCAGCGCGCCAAGCATCACCGCAGTGGTGCCGGAACCCGGAACGCCGAGGGTCAGCATCGGCACCAGCGAGCCACAGGCCGATGCGCTATTGGCGGTTTCAGGCGCCGCCAGGCCGCGCAGATCGCCGTCGCCGAACTTGTTGTCTTTCACGGCCAGGCGCTTCTCGCTCATGTATGCCACGGCACTGGCCAGGGTCGCACCAGCGCCCGGCAGGATGCCGAGGAAGAATCCCACCGCCCCGCTGCGCAGGTTGGTGGCCAGTACCGACAGGCCTTCCTTCATGTTGAACAGCATACGGCCCTTGGCTTCGATAGCCTTCTGGCCATGGTGAGTACGCTCGAGCAAGACGAGAATTTCACTGACCGAGAACAGACCCAATACCAGCACCACGAACTGGATACCATCGGCCAGGCCGAGGCTACCGAAGGTGAAGCGATACACGCCGCTGTTGGAGTCGATGCCGACGCAGGACAGCAGCAGGCCGATGCAGCAGGCGATGGCCGTCTTCATCGGTTTGTTGCCAGCCATGCCAGCCAGACAGACGATGGCAAACACCATCAGCACGAAGTATTCAGCGGGGCCGAATGCGACCGCCCATTTAGCCAGCAGGGGGGCAAAAATCACCACGCCGCAGGTGGCCATCAAACCGCCGACGAAGGAGCTCCAGGCGGAGATCGACAGGGCGATACCGGCTTTGCCCTGGCGTGCCAGCGGGTAGCCGTCGAGGGTGGTCATCACGGCCGATGCTTCGCCTGGGATGTTCAGCAGGATCGAGGAAATACGGCCGCCGTATTCACAGCCCAGGTACACGGCCGCAAGCAGGATCAACGCGGTTTCCGGCGGCAGACCAAGGGCGAAGGCGATGGGAATCAGCAGCGCCACGCCGTTGATCGGGCCCAGGCCCGGCAGCAGGCCGACGATGGTGCCAATCAGGGTGCCGCACAGTGCGGTGAACAGGTTGTAGGGGCTCAGGGCGACGCCGAAGCCTTGCCCCAGATAGCTGAAAGTATCCATCCGTTTAGAACTCCAGGCCAGAAAACAGGCCAAGTGGCAGCGGTACATCGAGGGCTTTGTCGAACAGCAGGTAGAGGCCCACCGCGAGTAGCACGCCGGAGGTCAGGCTGGCTTTCCAGGTGCCTTCGTACAAACGCGCCATGGCGATGGCGAAGAGAGTACTGGCGATGATGAAACCGGCGAGTTCGAACAGTGCGGCGTAGATCAGTAGTGCCACGATGCACAGCACGATCTTGCGGATTACGTGACGATCCAGGGCTGGCTCCGCTGGTTCATCGCTGGCCCGCGACGGCTTCACCAGCAGGTAGATGGCGCCCATGGCGATCATCACGATCAGCAGCAGGGGAAAGGCTCGCGGCCCTACCGGCTCGTAGGAAAACGGCGCGTGGTAGCCCCAGGCCACCAACGAGAGGCCGAGACAAAGCAGCAGGCTGACGCCCGCGAAAATACGGTCTTGCATAGGGTGCTCCATGGGGAGAGCCGAATGGCTCCCCCCGGAAGGGTTATTCGACCAGGCCGAACTCGCGGCCCAGCTCTCGGTATTGCTCGACCTGCTTGTGTACCAGCGCCTTCAGCTCCGGCCCGCTGACATACATCGGCAGTACGTCGCGGTCGACCATGTAGCGTTCGAAGTCGGGTGAGGATTCCAGTTTGGCGAACGACTCGCGCCACCACTGCACCTGCTCTTCTGGCACGTCCGGGCCGAGGAAGTAACCGCGGATCAATGGCCACTGGATCTCGTAGCCTTGCTCGCGAGCGGTGGGAATGGAGGCCAGGTCACCCGGCAGGCGCTCTTCGCTGAATACCGCCAGGGTGCGGATGTCGTTGCCCTTCTGCGAGGCGATCTCGCTGGCGCTGCCGGTGACCAGATCGACGTGTTTGCCCATCAGCGCCATGTAGTGCTCGGAGCCGCCTTCGAACGCCGCATAGCGCAGTTCACTGGGATTGATGCCCGCGGCCTTGGCGAGCAGCGCGATCTTCATCCAGCCCTGGCCGCCGATGCTGCCGCCGCCACCGACGACGACGCTTTTCGGGTCTTTCTTGAGCGCTTGCACGACATCGTCGAGATTCTTGTACGGCGAGTCGTCGCGAACCGCCAGGGTGCCGTAATCGGCGCCGATGGTGGTCAACCACTGCACGGCGTTTTCATCAAATTGGCCGTATTTGCCCAGAGCAAGGTTCAGCAGCGAAGCACCGGAGAACGCGATCAGCGTGCCCGGCTCGTTACGCCGATTGGCGGCTATCGAATTGTAGGCAACAGCGCCGATGCCACCCGGCATGTACGTGACGCGCATCGGCGACTTGAGCACGGCATTGTCTTTCAGGCCGGCCTGGGCGAGCTTGCAGGTGAGGTCGAAACCGCCACCCGGTTTGCTTGGCGCGATGCATTCGGGCCGGTGTGGCTGATCGGCGTTGGCCTGCAGGCCGGTCAGCAGTAGTACGCCGGCGAGGGGAAGAAGGCAGTTCTTGAAAGCTTTCATAGTGTTACCTGTATTGGATTTATTGGCAGGTTCTTCGTGGCGCCGTATCACCAGATCGGCAGGGCATAACTCAGGATCAAACGGTTTTCATCGATGCCGCGGGTGAAGTTGGCGCGGTAGGCCGCGTTGCGCCAGGTGACTTTGAGGTTCTTCAGCGGCCCATCGGCGAATGCATAAGCCAGGTCGGTGTTGCGCTCCCACTCTCTGCCGCTATCGCCATTCGCGAGGTCGATTCCGCTGCCACGGACGTAGCGCGTCATAAAAGTCAGACCGGGGATACCCAGCTTGCTGAAGTCATAGTCATAGCGAACCTGCCAGGAGCGCTCATCGGGCCCGGCAAAGTCGTTGATCTGCAGAAAGTTGGTCAGGTAGGGCGTTGCGCCGTCGACATAGGTGAAGCCGTCGTCGCCATGCATGCGCTGGTAGGCAACGCCCAGGGCGTGGCCGGCCAGGCTGTAAGTGAACATGGCGTTGAACACTTGGTTGTCGATATCGCCGGCACGCGCCTGGCCACTTTCACTGTTGTTGAAGTAGCGCAGGTCGCTTTTCAGCTTGCCCGGGCCCAGGGCAAGCGTGTGCTGCAGGCCGAGGAAGTGCTGGCGGTAGATGTCACTCAGCTCACCCTGGTGGTAACTGACCTGGGTGGTTGGTGTCAGCGCATAGTCGAGGCTGGCGAAGCGTAGATGATCGCTGCTCGGGCTGCCGCCAAAACGGCCGTTCTTGTTGTTCAGTGCCAGATCGCTGGAGCCCGAGACATCGCGCTGCACCACCTTGGAGATTTCGCCGAACGAGGCGGTCAGTCGGTCGATGTCCTTGCTCTGCAACTGCCAGCCCTCGAAGGTCTGGGGCAGTAGGCGGCTGTTGCTGAACTGCAGGGTTGGCATCTTAGGTAGCAGGGTACCGACCTTCAGTACGCTGTCGGCGAAACGCACCTTGGCGGTCAGCCCCAGCTTGCTGTAGTCGTCCTCGGCGCGCCGATCACCGTTGCGCGGCAGCAGCGCGGTGCCAGAGCGGTCGGGTGATGAGTCGAGCTTTACGCCGAGCATGGCCAGGGCGTCCACGCCGAAACCGACGGTACCCTGGGTGTAGCCGGACTCCATGTTGAGGATGAATCCCTGAGCCCATTCTTCACGCTTGTTCTGCCCTGGGCCGTCGCGAAAGTCGCGGTTGAGGTAGAAGTTGCGCAGTTCCAGATTGGCCTTGCTGTCGTCGATAAAGCCAGCCGCCTGGGCATTGCCCACGGCCAGCGGCAGGCCCGTCAGGAAGGCGGGAGCGAGGGATACGTAGAGCAGATTCTTTCTTGTCATTATTGTTTTCTCGTTGTTGACAGCAGGTGACGTCAGTTTTTCTGGGTGCTTCTTGCCGCCAGCGGCACATAGACATCGCCGGCGAAAAGGCGCCGTGCGGTGCGTATCAGGGAGGCCTGCATGTGTTGCGGCTGGCTGTCTTCGCCAGGCGTGAGTGACACTTCGATTTGCCCGCCCGGGTGTTCCAGACGTACCAGGGCGGCTCCGGTTATCGGCGCGATGTCGAACGCAACGCTTCCCGGCAAAGCGCAAGCGCTGGCCAGGCCGATGGCGCCGGTGGCGGCGATGGAACGATGGCAGCTGTGCGGCATGAAATAGCGGGTCGACAGCGTGCCGCCGTTGCGTGACGGGGCAAGCAGCACGGGTTTGGGGATCACCATCTGGCTGACGTCACCGAGGCCCATGGCTTTGCCGGCCTGCAGGCGGATGCTCTCCAGGCGCTCCAACAGCGCGCTGTCGGCGTCCAACTGCGCAGGTGTCTCGTAGCCGGTCTTGCCCAGCGCTTCGGCGTGCATGATGACCATGGGCATGGCCATGTCGATGCAGGTGGTCTCGACACCGTCGAAGCGGTCACGAACATTGCCGGTGGGCAGCAGTTTTCCGGTCTTGGCACCGGAAGCATCGAGGAAGGTCAGCTTGATCGGCGCGGCGCTGCCGGGAACGCCATCGATGCTGGTTTCTCCTTCATAGCGAACCTTGCCCTTGGGCGTCTGCACTTCCGAGTCGATCAGTGTGTTGGTGTTGAGGTTACGAATCCGTACCCGGGTCACTGGGGCGCAGGCGTTGACCAGGCCATGTTCGATGGCGAACGGGCCAACGGCGCAGAGCATGTTGCCGCAGTTGGGCGCCGTATCGACCCGGCGCTGGGCGACCATGACCTGCACGAACAGGTAGTCGACATCGGCATCCGGGTGAGGGGAAGTACTTACGATGGCGACCTTGCTGGTCTGCGGATTGCCGCCGCCAATGCCGTCTATTTCCAGCTCGTGACCCGAGCCCATTACTTTGAGCAGCAGCTCGTCTCGCTGGGCAATATCGGAGGGCAGGTGGTTGGCCAGAAAGACCGGGCCGCGAGAAGTGCCGCCGCGCATCAGGACGCAGGGAATGGCTTGCATGATGTCTCCAGTGCAATAAATTCGCTTATTGTTGCTTTCCTTAAATGGTGGTCAGTGTCTTTTGTTTTGTAAATTGCATATATTTCAACAACTAATGCTTTTTGTGCATTAATGCGCCTGCTAGAGGCTTCGGCTGGCGGATTTCATCAGACGGTCGCCGTGTTCTGATTAATGGACTAATCTGCCTCACATAATAAAAGTCGTTATTGATAGGTTTTATGCATGAATTACGAGCTTCAGGATCTTCGTGCCTTCGTCAAAATTGCTGAATTCGGCAATTTCCACGAGGCGGCCAACGCCATTCACCTGTCCCAGCCGGCGCTCACCCGACGCATGCAAAAGCTGGAAGAGGGCTTGGGTACCCAACTGCTCGATCGCACCACGCGGCGGGTCAGCCTGACGGCCGTAGGGCGTGATTTCCTGCCGAAGGCTCGGCGTCTGCTGGATGATTTCGAGCGTTCGATTCTGGGCATTCGAGAACTGGCCGAGCGTCAGTCCGGGCAAGTCACCCTGGCGTGCATTCCCACTGCGGCGTTCTACTTCCTGCCCACGGTGATTCGCGAATTCAATCGGCAATACCCGAAGATCCGCATTCGCATTCTCGACCTGAGCGCCCACGAAGGTCTCGAAGCCGTGCTGCGTGGTGAAGCGGATTTCGGTATCAACATGCTCAGCGGGCAGAACGCGGAGATCGATTTCACTCCGCTGGTCAACGAGCCCTTCGTGCTCGCCTGTCGACGTGACCATCCCCTAGCGGAGCAGCCTCAGGTGGCGTGGCGTGAACTGAGCGATTACCGCTTGATCGGCGTGGGGCGTTTGAGCGGCAACCGCGTGCTGCTCGACCATGGCCTGGCCAATCTCGATTGGCGGCCCAGTTGGTTCTACGAGGTTCAGCACCTGTCCACTTCTTTGGGGATGGTCGAGGCCGGCCTCGGCATCGCCGCCATGCCCAGCCTGGCGATGCCGGCCGAAGATCACCCGACGCTGGTGCAGCGCCCTCTGGTTGACCCGGTGATCAGCCGCACCCTGGGGCTGGTGCGCCGTCATGGGTCATCGCTGTCACCAGCAGCGGAGCAGTTCGTCGATACCTTGCTGCGCCAGTGGCCGGGTTATACCGCGCTGGGCGGTGACAAGCCGGCGTGACGCTTTCCCGCGATTTTGCGCTTTTCAGCCATTCGGAGATGTAGTTTTACTGATGCGTTAAATGCATTAATTGCTTAAATCTTTGCATTTGATGGAATTGTTGGTGCATGTAACTCTTTTGCTCAAGACATCAATCGGCCTGATTGATCAGCAAAAGAGTAAGAATCATGCAGCCAATTCCTTGTGTGCTCATGCGCGGAGGCACCTCGAAAGGCCCGGTTTTTCTCGCCAGCGACTTGCCTGGGTCGGTAGACGAGAGAAATGAAGTCTTGTTGTCGGTCATGGGTGCAGGGCATGAGCTCGAGATCGACGGCATAGGCGGTGGCAGCCCGCAGACCAGCAAGGTCGCCATCGTCAGCCCGTCCAGTCACCCGGATGCCGATGTCGACTACCTGTTCGTGCAGGTCATGGTCTCCCAGCGGCGCGTCGATACCGCGCCCAATTGCGGCAACATGCTTTGCGCCGTGGGGCCCTTCGCGGTCGAGCAGGGCCTGGTGAAGGCGGGGCTCGCTACCACCGAAGTGCGTATCAGGAACCTCAATACAGGCACCTTCGTCAGCTCCAAGGTGCAGACGCCAGGCGGCGCAGTCACCTACGCCGGGGCGACCCGCATCGATGGCGTGCCGGGTGTCGCCGCACCTATCGAACTGACTTTTCTGGATGCCGCCGGCAGCAAGACCGGCAAGCTGTTTCCCACAGGCAATACCCGCGACCGCTTCAATGGCGTCGAAACGACCTGTATCGACATGGCCATGCCGATGGTGCTGATCGATGCCGCCAGCCTCGGCAAGACGGGCCGCGAATCACCTGCCGAGCTCGACGCCGACCTGGATTTTCTCGCCCGGCTCGAATCCATTCGTCTGCAGGCTGGGCTGGCCATGGGGCTTGGGGATGTCACCGACAAAGTGATTCCGAAACCTGTCCTGCTGGCGCCTGCCTCGGCCGGCGGAACGATTCAGGTCAGGTATTTCATGCCCCATAACTGCCACCGCGCATTGGCCATCACAGGCTCCATCGGTCTGGCCACCGCTTGCGTCAGCGTGGGAACCGTGGCCGCGCAGATGCTTGATCTGGATGCCAGTGCAGCGCGCATGAGCCAGGTGCGGATCGAACATCCAAGCGGTTCGATCGAGGTGGCACTGGCGTACGTGGGCGAGCAGGGCGAGACCATTCGTGCGTCCGTGGTACGCACCGCCAGGCGACTGTTTTCCGGTGAGGTTCACGCTCCTGAGGAGCGCCTTCTGGCCGGATGACATCGCCGTCCAGTGAGGCCTTGGTCTTCTGGCAAAGGGTTCTACGGAGAGAGCCATCACTGCAGCAAACGAAGCATGTAACTTGGGCAAATCCGGTTGTGCCGGATCGCCACGAGATGCTCGTCTCCAAAAACAAAAAGAGAGAACTCTATGCTCGCTTTACTCGGGTTGGCGATGGTGGTCGTGTTCACCTACATGATCATGTCGAAGCGGATGTCGCCCATCGTGGCGCTCACCTTTATTCCGATCGTTTTCGCCATTGCTGCAGGCTTTGGCGATTCGACCGGCAAGATGATTCTCGATGGCCTGAAGATGGTCGCGCCCTCGGCGGCATTGCTGCTGTTCGCGATCCTGTTCTTCGGGCTGATGATCGACACCGGGCTGTTCGATCCGCTGATTCGCAAGATCCTGCGCAAAGTCAACGGTGATCCCGTGAAGATCGCCGTAGGGACTGCGCTGCTGTCCCTGACCGTTGCGCTGGACGGCGATGGCACCACCACCTACATGATCACCTGCGCGGCGATGTTGCCGCTGTACCGCCGTATCGGGATGAACCCCATGGTGCTCGCCACGGTTTCGATGCTGTCGCTGAGCATCATGAGTGGCATGACGCCCTGGGGCGGGCCTGCGACCCGCGCCATCGCCGCGCTGGGGCTCGATGCATCCGAATACTTCATCCCGCTGTTGCCGACCATGGTGGCCGGTGCTGCCTTCGTGGTGCTGATCGCCTACGTGCTTGGCCGCAAGGAGCGCAGCCGCATCGGCAATACCAAACTGCAGACTGGCGGCGGCAACTGCTATATCGAGGAGATCCTCGGCGACCAGCCCTACAAGCGTCCTCGTTTCGTGTGGGTGAACCTGTTTCTGGTGATCGCCGTGATGACGGCGCTGGTGATGGGCATCGCTCACGCTGCCGTGCTGTTCCTGATCGGTTTCGTGGTCGCTCTGATGATCAATTACCCACAGCTCGATATTCAGAAGGAGCGCATCCTCTCCCACTCGGGAAATGCCATGACGGTGGTGCTGCTGGTCTTTGCGGCAGGGGTGTTCGCAGGCATCTTCTCGGGTACCAAGATGGTCGACGCCCTGGCGCAAAGCATCGTCAACATGATCCCGCCGTCGTGGGGCCATCTGTTTCCGCTGGTAGTGGCAGTCACCAGCATGCCGCTGACGTTCGTGTTGTCGAACGATGCCTACTATTTTGGCGTGGTGCCCATTCTCGCCAAAGCTGCAGCAGCCTATGGCATCGACCCGGTGGAAATCGCCCGCGCTTCGATTCTGGGGCAGCCGGTTCACCTGATGAGCCCCCTGGTGGCTTCGACTCTGTTGCTGGTCGGCATGGTGGACAAGGACATCGGCGACTTTCAGAAAGCCACGGTGAAGTGGGCCGTCCTGCTGTCGCTGGCAATCACCCTGGTGGCGGTACTCACGGGAGCCATTTCATTTCTGGTCTGAGTACCTGAAGGCGCGCAGGCACGGCTGTTCCCGGTGGCCTGCCGCTGATGGGGGAGGAGTAATGCTCGTATCAACAGTGGGGCTGGGCCGGTAATTAAGTTTTGTTATATCATAACCATTCGCTGTGCCGGGTAGACCCTCTGTCTGCCCGGCTTTCTGTTCTGGATATGCTATGACCACTGCCGCAATCGCCAATCCCGTTACCTCACGCCTTACCTCCATCGACGCCCTGCGCGGGCTAGTCATTCTGTTCATGCTGCTCGACCATGTGCGAGAAACGTTTTTCCTGCACCGTCAGGTACTCGACCCCATGGATGTGAGCAGCACTGAACCGTCGCTGTTCTTCAGTCGCACCCTGGCTCACCTGTGCGCGCCGGTATTCATCTTCCTGACCGGCCTGTCGGCATTCCTGTATGGCGAGAAGGCCAATGGCCGGGCTGCTGTCAGTGCCTTTCTGTTCAAGCGTGGGCTGTTTCTGGTCGTGCTCGAATTCACTTTGGTGAACTTCGCCTGGACCTTCCAGGTGCCGCCAACGGTGATCTACCTGCAGGTGATCTGGGCCATCGGCCTAAGCATGCTGGCGCTGTCGCTGCTGGTCTGGCTGCCGCGCGGCGTGCTGATCGTGTTGGGGCTGGTGCTGGTCTGTGGCCACAACCTGCTCGATGGCCTGCACTTCGCGGCCGACTCGGCGATGCACGTGCCATGGGCCATCCTGCATGATCGCGGCTGGCTGCAGGTGTCCGACGATCTGCGTCTGCGCACCTCCTATCCGCTGCTGCCGTGGATTGGCGTGATTGCCCTGGGTTATGCCGCCGGCTCGTGGTTCGGTCGCGCTGCGGACGCCGCAAGTCGTCAGGCCCTGCTGCTTGGCTGGGGGCTCGGTTCGCTGCTGGTGTTCGTCGTGGTTCGTGCAGGCAACGGCTACGGCGAGAAGAGCTGGGTGATGGGCAGCAACTGGCTGGAAACCCTGATGAGTATCCTCAACATCACCAAGTATCCGCCGTCGCTGGCCTTCCTTACGCTGACCCTGGGGTTGGGTCTGCTGCTGTTGCTCGCGTTCGAGCGTGCTCAGGGCAACCGCTGGCTCAAGGCGCTGACCGTGTACGGTGGTGCGCCGATGTTCTTCTACCTGCTGCACCTCTATGTGCTGAAGCTGCTGTACCTGGCTGCCGTGGCTATCTGGGGCACTAATCAGGGCGACTACTTTGGCTTCGACTCGATCGGCCCTGTATGGCTCTGTTCGATTCTGCTCGCCGTGGTGCTGTTCCCGCCGGTGCGCTGGTTCGCGGCACTCAAGGCCCGTCGTCGTGACCTGACCTGGCTGCGTTATCTCTGAACGCCGTTCATCCGCTTGTCGGAGTGGTCGAACATCGGCCGCTTTTGACCTGTCCGTTGTGAATCACAGACAGACTGGAGCTAGCGATATGTCCACATTCGATAAGCAAGGCGGCAGTAACGTGCAGGGTTGGGAACGTGCGCTTTCCATCGGCAGTGGTATCGCCATGGCTCGTGGCGGCCTGAAGCGTGGCGGCGTGCTGGGGCTGGCTCGTGCAGCGTTCGGCGGTATGCTGTTAGCACGTGGCTTGAGCGGGCATTGCAAGCTCAAAAGCGTCATGGAAGACGCCCGTTCCATGCGTCCTGACGTGGATCGCATCGCTGAAACCGTGACCCGTATCGAGAGCGAGATCGCCGAGCGGGTCAAGCCGGTTGCCAAGCAGGTTCGCGACAGCGTTTGATACGTTGAGGTACCAAATCGGCCCGCAATAGCGGGCCGGTTGCGTTTGGCTCATTAGTGGAGATGACAACATGAGCAGCGAATACAGCAGCACGGCGCCGACAGCCGCTGAAGTACAGGCGAAGCCTGGTATGACCCTCATCGAATTCGGTACCGACTGGTGCAGCCATTGCCAGGCGGCGCAGCCTTTGCTGGCCAAGGTAATGCCGGATTATCCCGAGGTCACTCACCTGAAGATCGAAGACGGCAGCGGCCGACCATTGGGGCGCGCCTTCAAGGTCAAGCTGTGGCCGACCCTGGTGTTCCTGCGTGACGGCGTCGAGGTCACTCGACTGGTTCGCCCCACCAGTGTCAGCCCACTGGAAGAAGCCCTGGAGCAGTTGGTGGGTGAGGGCTGAGCTGCACATCGCATCCCGTCACTTTTCCTGAATTTTCCCGGTATGGGTCGAGTCAACCGAACAGACCCATACTGGAGAACGTCATGAGCACACCCAAGCAGCCAGCCACACCTCGGGAGATTGATGACACTGAGGATCGCATGGGCTCGATCGAGCAGTTGGATTTCAGCGACAGTAAGGATGTGCGCGAAGGGCGCATCGGCGACCGTCGTCCAGCAGACGAGGTGCAGCACGAATATCCGGATGAGCGCGTGCGCGACGCGGGGCAGAGCGGTGGTGAAACCCTGAAAGAAGGTCGCCACGAAGACGGTGTCAGCCTCGACGACCTGAGCCCCGAGAACCTGATCGACGATACTGGCGCACACTCGCCGCGGGAACGTGGTGACGACGAGCCCGCTGACCGCGACCTGAGCATCGTCAGTGAAGGCGATATCGGCGGCGGCTCGGGCCTCGATGAAGCCGAACTGGCCAAGAAACACCCGCTCGACGGCCAGCCCTGGGATGACGAGCCGAAATCCTGAGGCCGTGTTGACCTGCATGGCCGCAATGGCCATGCACCCCCGCCACTAAATTCCCGTTGTGACCCTCTCGCCAATTTGACAGCTATGTAGTTGCAGGCTTACGTTTACGTAAAGGTCATTCAGGCGAGTCGCTCGCACCATGAGTCATTCCTACAGCATTTCCGAGCTGGCCCACGAACTCGGCGTCACCACCCGCACCATTCGTTTTTACGAGGAGCAGGGCATGCTCGCGCCCGAGCGCAAGGGGCTGGAGCGTATCTACAGCGCCCGTGACCGAGTGACGCTGATGCTGATCCTGCGCGGCAAGCGCATCGGTTTTTCCCTCGCCGAGTGCAAGGAATTGATCGACCTCTATGACCCGGCTGGCGGCAATCGCAAGCAGCTCGATCACTTTCTGGAAAAGATCGCCGAGCGCCGCGAGCATCTCGCCCGCCAGCTGCTCGACATCCAGCAGATGCAGCGTGAGTTAGATACCGCCGAACAGCGTTGTATGACTGCCATGCGGCAGATGACTGCTTCCTGAGGCCCGTTTGCCAATCGTTTAACGCATCCAACAACTACAACAATGGAGAGTCGTTACATGAGCATCACCCTGCCAGGTCTGAATTTCTTCCTCGGCGAGGAAATCGACATGCTTCGCGACGCGGTCGCCGGTTTCGCCGCGAAGGAAATCGCCCCACGGGCTGCCGAAGCCGATCGCATTGACCAGTTCCCCATGGATCTGTGGCGCAAGTTCGGCGACATGGGCCTGCTCGGTCTGACCGTCAGCGAAGAGTACGGCGGCGCCGGCATGGGCTACCTGGCGCACATGATCGCCATGGAGGAAATCTCCCGGGCCGCTGGCGGTATCGGCTTGTCCTATGGGGCCCATTCCAACCTGTGCGTGAACCAGATCAACCGCAATGGCAGCGAGGCTCAGAAGCGCCGTTTCCTGCCAGGGCTGATCAGCGGTGAACACATCGGGGCCCTGGCCATGAGCGAGCCCAATGCCGGTTCCGACGTGGTGTCGATGAAGATGCGCGCCGATCGCAAGGGCGACCGCTACGTGCTCAACGGCACCAAGATGTGGATCACCAACGGCCCGGATTGCGATGTGCTGGTGGTCTATGCAAAGACTGATTCAAGCGCTGGCGCCAAGGGCATGACCGCCTTCATCGTCGAGAAGGGCACGCCAGGCTTCAGCGTCGCGCAGAAGCTCGACAAGCTCGGCATGCGCGGTTCGCACACCGGTGAGCTGGTGTTCCAGGATGTCGAGGTGGCTGAGGAAAACGTGCTCGGTGGTGTCGGCGAAGGCGCCAGAGTGCTGATGAGCGGCCTGGATTATGAACGTGCGGTGCTCTCTGGCGGCCCGTTGGGGCTGATGCAAGCGGCGATGGACGTGGTGGTGCCCTATATCCACGACCGCAAGCAGTTCGGCCAAAGCATCGGCGAGTTCCAGCTGATTCAGGGCAAGCTGGCTGACATGTACACCACCCAGCAGGCCTGTCGCGCCTACCTCTACGCGGTCGGCCGGCAGCTCGACGCCCTGGGCAGCGGCCATGTGCGCCAGGTACGCAAGGACTGCGCCGGGGTCATCCTCTATGCAGCGGAAAAAGCCACCTGGCTGGCCGGTGAGGCGATCCAGATTCTCGGCGGCAATGGCTACATCAACGAGTATCCGGTCGGACGCCTGTGGCGTGACGCCAAACTCTACGAGATCGGCGCCGGCACCAGTGAAATTCGCCGCATGCTGATCGGACGCGAGCTGTTCAACGAAACGGCTTGATCGAACCCCACGTTTCAGGTGCCCTTCAGTCGGAGCCGTGCCATGGCAATATTGCACACGCAACTGAACACCCGTTCCGCCGAGTACGCCGCTAACCGTGAGGCGATGCTGGCTCAGGTCGATGAGCTGCACGGCTTGCTCGCCCGCACCCGCGAAGGCGGCGGTGCCAAGGTGCAGGAACGACACCGCTCGCGCGGCAAACTGCTGCCGCGCGAGCGCATCGACTGGCTGCTCGATCCAGGCTCGCCGTTTCTGGAAATCGGCCAGCTCGCCGCTTATCAGGTCTACGACGAAGAGGTTGCCGCCGCCGGGGTGATCGCCGGAATTGGCCGTGTCGAAGGTGTCGAATGCATGATCATCGCCAACGACGCCACGGTGAAGGGCGGCAGCTATTACCCGCTGACCGTGAAGAAGCATCTGCGCGCCCAGGCCATCGCCAGCCAGAACCGCCTGCCGTGCATCTACCTGGTGGATTCCGGTGGCGCCAACCTGCCGCGTCAGGACGAGGTGTTTCCTGATCGCGAGCACTTCGGCCGCATTTTCTTCAACCAGGCCAACATGAGCGCCCAGGGCATCGCTCAGATCGCCGTGGTGATGGGTTCGTGCACCGCCGGTGGCGCCTACGTGCCGGCGATGAGCGACGAGACCATCATGGTGCGCGAACAGGCGACCATCTTTCTCGCCGGCCCGCCTCTGGTGAAGGCAGCCACCGGTGAAGTGGTCAGCGCCGAGGAACTCGGTGGCGCCGACGTACACTGCAAGACCAGTGGCGTGGCCGACCACTATGCGGAAAACGACCCGCACGCGCTTGCCCTGGCACGCCGCTGCATTGCCAACCTCAACTGGCGCAAGCTCGGTGAAGTTCAGGCGCGGCAGCCCATCGCGCCGCGCTACGCCGCCGATGAGCTGTACGGCATCATTCCCGCCGACCCGAAACAACCTTTCGATGTACGAGAAGTGATCGCGCGGATCGTCGATGACTCGCAGCTCGATGAATTCAAGGCGCTGTTCGGTACCACCCTGGTCTGTGGTTTCGCCCACCTCAACGGCTATCCCATCGCCATCCTGGCCAACAACGGCATCCTCTTCGCCGAAGCTGCGCAGAAAGGTGCGCACTTCATTGAATTGGCCTGCCAGCGCGGCATCCCGCTGCTGTTCCTGCAGAACATCACCGGCTTCATGGTCGGCAAGAAATACGAAGAGGGCGGCATCGCCAAACACGGCGCCAAGCTGGTCACTGCGGTGGCCTGCGCCCGGGTGCCCAAGTTCACGGTGATCATCGGCGGCAGCTTCGGCGCCGGCAACTACGGCATGTGTGGCCGTGCCTACGACCCGCGTTTTCTGTGGATGTGGCCCAATGCGCGGATCGGCGTGATGGGCGCACAGCAGGCTGCCGGGGTATTGGTGCAGGTCAAGCACGAGCAGGCGCAGCGCGCCGGTCAGGTGTTTTCCGCCGAGGACGAGCAGCGCCTCAAGCAGCCTATCGTCGAGCAGTACGAGCGCCAGGCCCACGCCTTTTACTCCAGTGCGCGGCTGTGGGACGACGGTGTGATCGACCCGGCGCAGACTCGCGAAGTGCTGGCGCTGGCGATTTCCGCCAGCCTCAACGCGCCCATCGAGCCGACACGCTTCGGCGTGTTCCGCATGTAGCCCCGGCCGAGGACAGACTGATGACCGATTTCAGCAGCATTGAATTGCACACCGACCCGCGCGGGGTCGCCACCCTGTGGCTGAACCGCCCGGACAAGCACAACGCCTTCAATGCCGAGATGATTGAGGAGCTGATCCAGGCACTGCGCCAGGTAGCGGCTGACGACAGCCTGCGGTTTCTCGTCCTGCGTGGCCAGGGGCGGCATTTCTCCGCCGGCGCTGATCTGGGCTGGATGCAGGCTTCGGCGCAGCTCGACTACGCCAGCAACCTGCGAGACGCCCACCAACTCGGTGAGTTGATGAGCCTGCTCTACCACTTGCCGTGTCCGACGCTGGCCGTGGTGCAGGGCGCCGCGTTCGGCGGTGCGGTCGGGCTGACGGCCTGCTGCGACATCGCCATCGGTGCCAGCGAGGCATCGTTCAGCCTTTCCGAGGTGCGCATCGGCCTGGTTCCCGCGGTGATCAGCCCTTACGTGGTGCAGGCCATCGGCGAGCGCGCCACCCGGCGCTACGCGCTCAGTGCCGAGCGCTTCAGTGGTGAGCGTGCTCGGGAGCTGGGCCTGCTCGCCGAGTGTTATCCCGCCGCCGAGCTGGAGGGCGAGGTCGAACAATGGATCGCCAACCTGCTGCTCAACAGCCCGCAGGCGATGCGCGAGAGCAAGGCGCTGTTGCACGGCGTCGGCAGCGGTGTGCTCAGTGACGCCCTGCGCCAGCGTACCGAGAGCGTGATCGCCGGCATTCGCGTCAGTGAAGAAGGGCAGGAAGGCCTCAACGCCTTTCTGCAGAAACGCCCACCCGCCTGGCAGGCCCAGTCATGAAAACCATCGACACGCTTCTGATCGCCAACCGCGGCGAGATCGCTTGCCGGGTGATGCGCACCGCCAAAGCCCTCGGGATGACCACGGTGGCAGTTCACAGCGCCATCGACCACAGCGCCCGGCACGTGCGCGAGGCGGATCTCGCCATCGACCTCGGCGGCGCCAAACCGAGTGACAGCTACCTGCTGATGGACAGGATCATCGAAGCTGCGCAGGCCAGCGGCGCGCAGGCCGTTCATCCCGGTTATGGCTTCCTGTCTGAGAACGCCAGCTTTGCCCGTAAGCTCGAAGCAGCCGGTTTGATCTTTCTAGGCCCGCCGGCCAGCGCCATCGATGCCATGGGCAGCAAGTCCGCGGCCAAGGCGCTGATGGAGGAGGCCGGTGTGCCGCTGGTGCCGGGCTACCATGGCGACGCACAGGATCTGGAGACCTTCCGCGCCGCTTCCGCGCGCATCGGCTATCCGGTGTTGCTCAAGGCGACTGCCGGCGGCGGTGGCAAGGGCATGAAGGTGGTGGAGAGCGAAGGCCAACTGGCCGAGGCCCTGGCGTCGGCGCAGCGTGAAGCGCAGTCGGCATTCGGTGACGGGCGCATGCTGGTCGAGAAATATGTGCTGCAGCCGCGCCATGTGGAGATCCAGGTATTTGCCGATCAGCACGGCAATTGCCTGTACCTCAACGAGCGTGACTGCTCGATCCAGCGGCGTCATCAGAAAGTGGTCGAAGAAGCCCCCGCGCCGGGCCTGTCGCCGGAACTGCGGCGGGCCATGGGCGAGTCCGCCGTACGCGCGGCGCAGGCTATCGGCTATGTCGGCGCCGGTACCGTGGAGTTTCTCCTCGATGCCCGGGGCGAATTTTTCTTCATGGAGATGAACACTCGCCTGCAGGTCGAGCACCCGGTGACCGAAGCGATCACCGGTCTCGATCTGGTGGCCTGGCAGATCCGTGTGGCGCGTGGTGAGCCGCTGCCGATCCGTCAGGATCAGGTGCCCCTCGACGGCCATGCCATCGAGGTGCGCCTGTACGCCGAAGATCCTGAAGGCGGCTTCCTGCCGGCCAGTGGGCATCTCGACCTGTACCGCGAACCGGCAGCCGGACCGGGGCGCCGGGTCGACAGCGGGGTGGAGCAGGGCGATGAAGTATCGCCGTTCTACGACCCGATGCTGGCCAAGTTGATCGCCTGGGGCGAGAACCGTGAAGAGGCCCGCCAGCGCCTGCTGGCCATGCTGGGGGAAACGGTGGTTGGTGGTTTCAAGACCAACCTGGCATTCCTGCAGCGCATTCTGGCGAATCCCGCGTTTGCTGCAGCGGAGTTGGATACCGGCTTTATCGAGCGTCACCAGGCGCAGCTGCTGCCGCCAAATAAAGAGCTGCCGGAAGCGTTCTGGCAGCAGGCTGGCGCGGCCTTCCTGGCCACCGATGCCGAGCGGCAGCGGGCGGACGATCCGCATTCGCCCTGGGCGGCACGCAGTGCCTGGCGCAACGGTTTGCCGGCCGAGGTGCATATGACTCTGGTGTGCGGCGATGTAAGCCGTAGCCTGGTGCTTCAGGCGCGTTCCGCCAGCGCAGTACGCCATTCACAGGTCGTGCGCCAGGGAGACACGCTTTACCTGCGCTGGGGCGTGGAGTGGCTGGCGGTGCGCCGTTTCGATCCGATTACCGCTGCCGCGGTGGGCAACGCACATCAAGGTGGGCTCACCGCACCCATGAACGGCAGCATCGTTCGTGTGCTGGTCGAGCCGGGTCAGCAGGTCGAGGCGGGCGCTGCACTGGTGGTGCTGGAAGCCATGAAGATGGAGCACAGCATTCGGGCGCCCGAGGCGGGCACGATCAAGACAATCCATTGCGTCGAGGGCGATTTGATTGGCGAGGGCTCGGTACTGGTCGAACTGGAGGCACAGCCATGAGCCTGCCCAGTCATGTGCGCCTGGTGGAAGTGGGCCCGCGGGACGGCCTGCAGAACGAGAAGCAGCCGATCAGCGTGGCTGACAAGGTGCGCCTGGTCGACGACCTGAGCGCTGCCGGGCTCCGCTATATAGAAGTCGGCAGTTTCGTGTCGCCCAAATGGGTGCCGCAGATGGCCGGCAGTGCTGAGGTATTCGCGGGCATCGATCAGCGGCCCGGTATTACCTACGCGGCGTTGACCCCAAACTTGAAAGGGCTGGAAGCGGCAATCGAGGCTGGGGTGAGAGAAGTGGCGGTGTTCGCGGCGGCGTCTGAATCCTTCTCGCAGCGCAACATCAACTGCTCGATTGCCGAGAGCCTGTTGCGCTTTCAGCCGTTGATGGACATGGCCCAGCAGCACGGCATCCGCGTGCGCGGCTACGTGTCGTGCGTGCTGGGCTGTCCCTATGACGGCGCCATCTCGGCCCATCAGGTCGCCGCCGTCTCCCGGGAACTGCAGGCCATGGGCTGCCATGAAATCTCCCTGGGCGACACCATTGGCGTCGGCACCGCTGGCGGAGTGCGGCAATTGATAGAGGTGGTAGCTCGCGACGTGCCACGCGAGCAACTGGCCGGGCACTTTCACGATACCTACGGCCAGGCGCTGGCCAATATCTACGCCAGCCTGCTGGAAGGCGTTGCGGTGTTCGACAGTTCGGTCGCCGGGCTGGGCGGCTGCCCCTATGCCAAGGGGGCGACCGGCAACGTCGCCAGCGAAGACGTGCTCTATCTGCTGCAGGGCCTGGGCATCGAAACCGGCATCGATCTGTCGCGGTTGATCGACGCCGGACTGCGTATCAGCAGGGTATTGGGGCGCGACTCTGCTTCACGGGTGGCGAGGGCATATGCAAGCAGTCAGTGATGCCAATTTGCTCGGTCTGGCAGTGAACTTCCCCCTGGAAAAAAACTCATACCGGCTAGTCAGTTACACCGCTGCCTTGGCAAATCGGCGCGGCGAACTGAACGATCCGGTCAGCTTTCTGCTTCATCTCGCCATTTCCCGCAAGGCATGCGTGATCTGCCTGGATAAATCACAGCAACGCGGCTTGCGTTGCTATACCCACACCCCCTAAGCTCGCGCTTTTACTCGATTGCCCTAGGGCGTAGCGAACAAGGAATCAGCATGAAACAGCATCGTTTGGCAGCAGCGATCGCCCTGGTGGGCCTGGTGCTCGCCGGTTGTGATTCGCAAACCAGCGAAGTTAAACTGGAAAGCCCGGCTCAGAAGGCCTCCTACGGCATTGGCCTGAACATGGGCAAAAGCCTGGCTCAGGAAGGCATGGATGATCTGGATCCCAATGCTGTTGCTCAAGGCATCGAAGACGCCATTGGCAAGAAAGAGCAGCGCCTGAAAGATGAAGAGCTGGTTGAAGCCTTCGCTGCTCTGCAAAAGCGTGCCGAAGAGCGCATGACCAAAATGAACGAGGAAGCGGCCCAGGCCGGCAAGAAATTCCTCGAAGAGAACGGTAAGCGTGACGGCGTCACCACCACCGCTTCGGGTCTGCAGTACGAAGTGGTCAAGAAGGCCGACGGCGCTCAGCCCAAGGCTGATGACGTGGTCACAGTTCACTACGAAGGCAAGCTCACCGACGGCACCGTGTTCGACAGCTCCGTCGAGCGTGGCACTCCGATCGACCTGCCGGTTGGCGGCGTGATTCCGGGTTGGGTCGAAGGCCTGCAACTGATGCACGTCGGCGAGAAGTACAAACTGTACATCCCGGCCGAACTCGCCTATGGCGCCCAGAGCCCGAGCCCGGCCATTCCGGCCAACTCGGTACTGGTGTTCGACCTGGAGCTGATCGCCATCAAGGATCAGGCTGCTCAGGAACAAGCTGCACCTGAGGCTGCTCCCGCTCAGTAAGCTCAGCCTGTTCAAAGCAACGCCCCGTTCTACGGGGCGTTGTCGTTTCTGGGGCTTTTGCCTAGCCGCAAAGCGCGCTGAATGCAACCACTGCGTTACGGTTATGCACACTGCGACAAAGGTTCTTATTTACTTGGTCAGGTTTTTTACGAAATCTTTTGATTTTTTTAACTAATTGATTTAACAGGATTTTATCCGCTGGATAAAAAATGTCCGATCTGTGGCGAGGCCGCATGGCAAGGGCGTTTGGTAAGCTAATCCCATAACTGTTCACAAGGTTATCCACAGCTATGGTGGATAACCACAGACAGCCCAGCGAACACGCGGGCTGACGAGGAGTGGTCATGAAAGCACCGTGGAATTTTGCCCGTTACCTGCCCATCGCACAGCGTTTCCTGAAGCGCGGTCGCTTGCCGGCATTGCTACTGGCAGTGACCCGTAAAAGCAGCGGAGGAGGCCGCAGCCTGTCTTCGTTGAGGGGCGATCTGAGCCTGCTGCAGGAGTTATGTGTGGCCTGGTGGCGGGGCAGCTATCGGGCGATCAACCCGCAGGCGCTGCTCGCCATCGTGGCCGGCTTGCTGTACTTCGTGTCGCCGCTGGACGCCATCCCAGACTTCATTCCCGGCCTGGGCCTGGTGGACGACCTGGCCGTGCTCGCCTGGGTCATGAAAACCTGGGGCAGCGAGCTGGACGCCTTCCGCACCTGGCGCGATGCCCAGGATCGCGAAACCCGCGACGCCATCGCCAAACTGCCGGTAGCCGAGCGGGTGACCTGAGCGGGCAGTCACCCGAATTTGCACTGAGTGGCGTTAGTGACCGTCAGGCCGCGAAACCACCGTCGATGGTCAGCGCCGTTCCCGTCACTAGCCCGGCTTCGGCACCCGCCAGCCAGGCCACCATGCTGGCGATCTCATCGCTACGGGCGTGTCGCTTGATCGCCATGAAGCTGTGCATCAGCTCGTTCAGTGGGCCGTCGGCCGGGTTCATCTCGGTATCGGTCGGGCCTGGCTGCACGACGTTGACGGTGATGTCACGCGCGCCGAAATCCCTTGCCAGTCCCTTGACCATGCCACTCAATGCGGCCTTGCTGGCGCCATAGGCGGCCATGCCCGGCATCGCTGCGCGGTCGGCGATGTTCGAACCGATCAAGATGATCCGGCCGCCGGCTGACATCTGCCGCGCCGCACTGACCGCTGCATGGTAGGGCGCGTTGATATTGATGGTGAAGAGCTGGTCGATGGCTTGGGCATCCAGCTCCAGCGGGTCGCCCGCGACGAACACGCCGGCGTTGACTACCAGCACGTCGATGGCGCCGAGGCTGTCGATCAGGGCAGTCAGGGCGGCACGATCAGCACTGTTCACTTGCTCGGCGCGGCTCCCTGTTTCTTCTACCAGCTGCTTTGCCGGTGCCGCCGAGTTAGCGTAGGTGAAGGTTACCTGCGCGCCATCGCTGGCGAAGCGGCGCACGATGGCGGCACCGATACCGCGGCTGCCGCCGAGAACCAGAACGGATTTGCGATCTGAATGGGACATGATGGTTATCTCCTGATTGGCTAAGGTGGATGATCAGTGTCCGGCGACGACCGCGTCGCTACGTCGTTGCCCGGACGGGAAGCCGTGGCGGCTGGCCGCCGAGGCGATCCATAGGGCGATCAGCAGCAGAGCCAGCATCACCCAAGGGAAGGCGCCGACGCCGAACTGGCCGAGCAGCACGCCGCCGGTCAGCCCCGCACCAGCGATGGCGCTGTTCCAGATCACCACGTTCATCGACATCGCCACGTCGGCGCCAGGGCCGGCGGCGTCGGCCAGTGCGGTTTGCAGCAGGGTGGCCGCCCCCCGAAAGTCAGCCCCCAGACGAACACGCCGATGTACAGCACAGCGATCGATTCGGCGTACAGGCCGAACAGCAGGGCGACCAGGGCGAAGGTGGCAAGGCTGGTGAGTACTGCCTGGCGCAGATGGCGATCGACCAGCCGGCCGGTAATCCAGATACCCGCCAGGGCGGCGACGCCAAAGGTCAGCAGGACGACATCGAGCTGATTACCCAGCCCGGCGGGCGCGACGAAGGGGGCGATGTAGGTGTAGAGCATGTTGTGGGCGAGCATCCAGGTCAGCACTACGGCGAGAACGGGGCGCACACCGGGCGTCAGCAGTACCGAACGCAGGGCAATGCGCTGGGTTCGCGGTTGCCCGGGGTAGTCCGGCACCTTGACGAGCACCCAGACGATCAGCCCAATGCTGAGCAGGGACATCAGCCCGAACGCGGTGCGCCAGCCCACCAGGCCGCCGAGCCAGGTGCCGATCGGTACGCCCAGGGAAAGGGCGATGGGCGTGCCCACCATGGCCAAGGCCAGGGCTCGGCCCTGCTGGTGCGGAGCGACCATGCGCCGGGCGTAACCGGCGATCAGGCTCCAGGCCAGCCCGGCGGCCATGCCGGCGAAGAAGCGCGCGACCAGTGTCAGTACATAGTCCGATGACCAGGCGGTGATCGAGTTGAACACTAGAAAACCGATGATCGACAGCAGCAACACATTGCGCCGCCGCCAGCCCTGGGTGGCGATGGTCAGTGGGATCGCGGCCAGCAGCGAACCCATGGCATAGAGGGTGACCAGTTGTCCTGCCAGTGCGGGCGAAACACCGAGCCCGGCGCTGATTTCTGGGAGCAGGCCAGCCGGCAGGGTTTCGGTGAGGATGCAGATGAAGCCCGTCATCGCCAGCGCCAGTAGCGCTGAAACGGGAAGCGAATCGGTTTTTGGGGAATCGGTCATGGGCTGCTTCTCATATGTGTATCGAACGGTACAAATGTAGGGCGATGTAGATCCATGGTCAACGACTTTTGTATCGACTAGTATTTATGTCATCAGGCAGGAGGACGGGACATGGCACAGATGGGGCGCCCACGCACATTCGACCGCGATGCGGCAATCGTTCAGGCGATGCACCTTTTCTGGGAGCATGGCTATCAGGCTACATCCCTGAGCCAGCTCAAAGCCGGGATCGGTGGTGGTATCTCAGCACCCAGTTTCTATGCAGCCTTCGGTTCCAAGGAGGCGCTGTTCGATGAGGTGGTTGAGCGGTACATGGGCACTCACGGGCGGGTTACCGAGAGTCTCTTCGACAGCGATCTGTCGGCACGCGATGCCGTCGAGCTGACGCTGCGCCGCTCGGCCAGCATGCAATGCGAGACGGGGCATCCGCGAGGCTGCATGGTGGCCCTGGGGGTGATCGGGGTATGCACGCCGGAGCAGGAGACGACGGTGCTGAGCGAAGTTCGCGATCGCACGCGCAAGGGATTACGTGCCTGTATCGAGCGGGCAATCGCCGACGGTGAGCTGGCGGCCGATACCGATGTCCAGGCACTGACGTCGGCGTTCGACAGCTTTTTGCTGGGGCTTTCTACCCTGGCCCGCGACGGCATCGAACATGCGGCGCTCGATGCTGCGGTCGGTCAGATCATGAAACTGTGGGACGGCTGCCGCCGCTAGCGCCGACCACCGTTGGGCTGTGAGCCCTGTCCGTTACTCGATGGTGCGGTCTATGCGGGCGATCTCCCGCACCGACAGCGCTCGCCAGTCATCCTCGGCAATGCCGTGATCCTCCAGAGCGGAGTCCATTGCCTCCTCCAATGACAGCCAGAGGTGGTCACCTTCGGACTGGCCGCTGGCGTAGTCGGTATAGCGAATTTCCAGGTACACCACGTCGTCATCCTCGCAGAGCAGGGCGAAAAGCACGATGGCCGTGACTTCCGGGCGCTGCGAGCAGGTTTTGCGGCATTCGGCGAACAGATAGTGGAGGGTCGGGAAATCGTTCATGGGCAGATTCGTCGGGATGGAGCCTGATCGTATCGCGAACTGGCCCCGAAATGGCAGGCCCGGCAGAAGACGGGCCTCGCCGTTCAATCCCGCTCGAGCAGCAGTGCCACGCCCTGGCCACCGCCGATGCACAGGGTGGCCAGACCTTTTTTGGCGTCACGCTTGAGCATCTCGTGCAGCAGGGTAACCAGCACGCGGCAACCGGAGGCGCCAATCGGGTGGCCGAGGGCGATGGCACCGCCATTGACGTTGACCTTGCTGGCATCCCAGCCGAGTTCTTTCCCCACCGAAAGCGCCTGGGCAGCAAAGGCTTCGTTGGCCTCGATCAGGTCGAGCTGATCGAAGGACCAGCCGGCCTTGTCCAGGCTACGGCGGGTGGCCGATACCGGGCCGATGCCCATGATCGCCGGGTCGACGCCGGCGTTGGCGTACGCCTTGATCTGTGCCAGCACCGGCAGGCCCAGACTCTGCGCTTTGCTCGCGCTCATCAGCAGCACCGCAGCTGCGCCGTCATTGAGGCTCGAGGCGTTGCCGGCAGTGACGCTGCCGTCTTTCTTGAAGGCCGGTTTCAGCTTGGCCAGGGTTTCTGCCGTGGTGCCCGCGCGGGGCTGCTCGTCGGTGGCGAAAGTGACGGGATCGCCTTTGCGCTGGGGAATCAGGATCGGGGTGATCTCGTCGGCGAAACGCCCTGACTCGATGGCTGCCACGGCTTTCTGCTGGGAGGCTGCCGCGAAGGCATCCTGGGCCTCACGGCTGATGGCGTACTTGTCCACCAGGTTCTCGGCGGTGATGCCCATGTGGTAATCGTTGAAGGCATCCCACAGGCCGTCGCTGATCATGCTGTCGATCAGTTGCCCATGGCCCATGCGCAGACCGGTGCGCGCCTTGGGCAGTACATAGGGCGCCAGGCTCATGTTTTCCATGCCACCGGCGATGATCACCTCGGCGTCGCCGCAGCGAATCGCCTGGGCACCGAGATGTAGCGCCTTGAGGCCGGAGCCGCAGACCTTGTTGAGCGTCAGGGCCGGCACGGCATGGGGCAGGCCGGCAGCGATGGCCGCCTGGCGAGCGGTGTTCTGCCCGGCACCAGCGGTAAGCACGTGGCCGAGGATCACTTCATCGACCTGATTGCCATCCAGGCCGGTCTGCTCGAGCAGGCGACGGATCACCGCCGCGCCCATTTCGGTGGCCGGAACATCCGCCAGCGCCCCCTGGAAACTGCCAATGGCGGTACGGGTGGCGGCGACGATGACGACATCTTGCATGGGGTTCTCCTGGCCGTGATGGGACGGATATTGTTATTGGCTGGGTACGATCCTGACGCCGGGTCGACCGGCATGCAAGTCCAGGATTTTCGATCGGATAGATCAGCAATGCTGTATGCCTGGCCGCAAGGCGGCGTGATAGATTCCTGGCCTCGTCAACAGCCTACCGATGGAGTTTTGCCATGCCCGAATCCCGTGCGACGGTTACCACCGAACATGCCGTGCGTTGCGTGACCCGCTTGTGCCGGCACTGGAGCCACAAGTTTCAGGTGAGCTTCGACGAGACCCGTGGCGAGATCTTCTTCGACCCGGCGCGTTGCACCCTGACGGTAGTGGAGGGCGGTTTGGACGTGCTCATCGAGGCGCCGGACGCGGCCACGCTGGAGCAGCTGGAGCCCGTGGTGGCCGATCACATGCAGCGCATGGTCGCCGGAGAAACGCTGCAGATCAGCTGGCGGCGTTGAATGGCAGTGGGGCACCATCGCCGAGCGAGCTGTTAGACTAAGCGGCTTTGAACGCTATCCAGGATCGTCAATGGATCGTCCCGTATTTCGTCGCTCCTTCCTTCACCCACGCTTCTGGCCGTTGTGGCTGGGGCTTGGGCTGTTATGGCTGATCGTGCAACTGCCCTATGGCGCCTTGCTGCGTCTGGGGCGTGGCCTGGGCTGGTTGATGTACCGGGTGGCCGGTTCCCGGCGGCGTATCGCCACGCGTAACCTGCAACTGTGCTTTCCACAGATGTCCGCCGCCGAGCGCGAGCGACTGCTGAAGGAAAATTTCGCCTCCACCGGTATCGCCTTTTTCGAGATGGCCATGAGCTGGTGGTGGCCGCGGGAGAAGCTCGCGCGGCTGGCGCACATCGAAGGCATCGAACACCTGCAGCAGGCCCAGGCCCAAGGGCAGGGCGTGATCCTCATGGCGATACATTTCACCACCCTGGAGATCGGCGCCGCGTTGCTCGGCCAGGTGCACACCATCGACGGCATGTACCGCGAGCATCGCAATCCGCTGTTCGACTTCGTGCAGCGACGCGGGCGCGAGCGTCACAATCTGGATGCCACCGCCATTGAGCGTGAAGACGTGCGCGCCATGATCAAGGTGCTGCGTGGCGGCCGGGCGATCTGGTACGCGCCGGATCAGGATTACGGTCCCAAGCAGAGCCTGTTCGCGCCGCTGTTCGGCGTGCAGGCCGCGACGGTCACTGCGACCACCAAGTTCGCCCGCCTGGGCCGCGCCATCGTGCTGCCGTTCACCCAGCAGCGTTTGCCGGACGGCCAGGGCTATCGCCTGACCATTCACCCGCCGCTCGCAGACTTTCCCGGCGAGACCGAGGAAGCCGATTGCCTGCGCGTCAACGCCTGGGTCGAGGAGGCCATCGCCACCTGTCCTACGCAGTATTTGTGGGCGCACCGCCGGTTCAAGACCCGTCCACCAGGCGAGCCCAAGCTCTACTAACAACCTCGAATTGGAATCGACCTGATGACGCAGGATGCCCGCAGCGAGCCGTCCACCACTGGCCTCATTCTCTCCGGTGGTGGCGCTCGCGCTGCCTATCAGGTCGGCGTGCTGTCGGCGATTGCCGATCTGCTGCCTGATTCGTCAGGCAATCCGTTTCCGGTCATCGTCGGCACCTCGGCCGGAGCCATCAATGCGGTCAGCCTGGCCTGCGGTGCTCTGCATTTCCGCGAGGCGGTGCGCCGGCTGAGCACCGTGTGGCGCAGCTTTCACACCGATCAGGTGTATCGCAGTGACTGGCCTGGGGTATTGCGGCAGGCTAGCCGTTTCGTCGGCCACAGCATGCTCGGCATGGGCAAGCAGGTGCCGGTGGCGCTGCTCGACAGTTCGCCGCTGGCCGGGTTGCTCGAACGCGAGCTGGACTTCTCCGGTATCGCTGCCGCGATACGTCATCGCCAGTTGCGTGCGGTGGCCGTCACGGCCTTCGGTTACGAGTCGGCCCAGGCGGTGACTTTCTATCAGGGGCGGGCGGCCATCGATCCCTGGTTCCGCCACCGTCGTGTCGGCGTACCGACCCGTCTGGCGCTGCCCCATCTGCTGGCCAGTACCGCCATTCCGCTGATCTTCGAGCCCGTGAAGATCAACCGCGAGTATTTCGGTGATGGCGCAGTGCGGCAGATGGCACCGATCAGCCCAGCGTTGCACCTTGGCGCCACCCGGGTGCTGGTGGTGGGGGTGAGTGGCAACCCGGTGGGCGACCATGCCAACGCCGGCGCAGCGGCTCCGCGGCCTGCCGGCAGCATGCCCAGCCTGGCGCAGATCGCTGGGCACATGCTCAACAGCACCTTCATCGATAATGTCGAGAGCGATGTCGAGCTACTGGGGCGCCTCAACCAGTTGGGCAGGCTGGTGCCCGCCGAGCAGCGCAGTCGTACCTATGGCCTGACGCCGGTCGAGGTATTGGTGATTTCTCCCAGCCAGCCACTGGACGTGATCGCCGCCCGCCATCGCCGCGAAATGCCCGCCGCGTTGCGCCTGTTCCTGCGCGGCCCCGGCGCGACACGCGACGGCGGTGGCGGAGTGTTGAGCTACCTGCTGTTCGAGCCCGGCTACTGCAGCGAGCTGATCGAGCTGGGCTACCAGGACGCCATGGCCAAGAAGGCCGAGCTCCAAGCCTTTTTGGGCTTGCTACCCGAAGGGGAGCAGGCGGTTTCCACCTCGTAGCCTGGATTAGCCGAAGGCGTAATCCGGGGCGCAAACTCCCGGGTATCGCTTCGCTCAACCACGGGCTACGGTCTGCTTTCCTTCAGTCACGTTGCCTGGGTTGGGCCTGCGATACTCATGAGCGGATTCCCGGGTGTCGCTTCGCTCGACCCGGGCTACGTTTGATTTTCACCCCCGCGCCATCCATCAGCCGAAGCGCTGCATCTGCATTTCCTGCAGCCGGCTCAGGGTGCGGCGGAAGGCGAAGGACAGGTAGCCTTCGGTGTACAGCGCTTCAAGGGCCACTTCGGCTTCCAGATACAGCGGCACGCGGCGGTCGTAGCACTCATCCACCAGGGCAATGAAACGGCGCACGGCGTTGTCGTGGATCGACAGGGCCGGCAGATGACGGTCACCGGCCACCACCCGCTCGGCGGCATCTTCGGTGCCGCGGGCGATCTTCGCAGGGCGCTGCTGAGCACTGAGGGCTGGCACGTCACCCAGCACAATGGCCGTGAAACGGTCGCACAGCAGGATGAAGTCCTGGGCGGCGAGAGGCTCCACGCAAAGTTGATCGAAGCTGCAATGCAGTACCTTGTCGCTGTGACGCTGCACGCCAATCAATCGGTGGTTGATGGCCAATGCTTCGTGGCTGGCGGTTTCGCCGCCACTCAACGGATCGAACAGCGCGGGCAGGGCGCTGGGCTGGCCCGGCTCGCGAACCCAGTAGCGCTGGCAGTGCTGGCCTGGGTGCTGACGATGATCCTGGCTGCCATCCACGGCGACCACCTGCATGTGTCGCTGCAGCGCGGCTATCGCCGGCAGGAAGCGCTCGCGATTGTGGCCACCGGCGTACAACTGATCCGGCGGCTGGTTGGACGTGGCCACCAGCACCACACCCTCATTGAACAGCGAGCCGAACAGGCGACCAAGGAGGATCGCGTCGCCGATGTCGCTGACGAACAGTTCATCGAAGCACAGCACACGAATCTCCGCACCCAGCTCGCGAGCCAGCACCGCGAGGGGCTCGGCGGTGCCACTCAACTCGAACAGGCGACGGTGCACCCAGCGCATGAAATGGTGGAAGTGCTGACGCCGCGCTGGAACCTGCAGCGAGTGGTAGAAGCTGTCCATCAGCCAGGTCTTGCCACGCCCCACCGGGCCCCACAGATAGACACCTGGTGGCGTTTGCGCTGGCGCTGCGTGCAGCGCCTCATGGCAGACCTGGAGCAGGTGCGCGGCCTGCAACTGGGCGTCATCGGCAACGAAGCCCTGATGCTCGACGGCATTCAGGTAAAGCTGCAGAGGCGAGTGTTCCGCTGCTGGCATGCTCACTCCTCGGGGGCCTGGAACAGGTCTTCTATGCGCGACTCGAACAGCCGGGCGATCTTGAAGGCGAGGGGCAGGCTGGGGTCGTAACGGCCGGTCTCGATGGCGTTGATGGTCTGCCGCGAGACGCCCAGCTTCGCGCCGAGATCAGCCTGTGACCAGCCTCGCTCGTTGCGCCGTTCGCGTACATGGTTGATCACCGGTAGCGTCTCCAGGCGATCACCGAACCCAGTGCCCACAGGGAGGCCAGTACCGGCCACACGAAGAACATCGACAGGCGCGGGAAGCCGGCAGTCTCCAGAAAGCCGTAGCTGAAGGTGATCAGGGCGGTACCCACGAAGGCCATGGCCAACGCTTCCAGATGGATGGCGCGGGCCAGCTCATCGAGCTGACGAACCTGGCGAATCACCGTGATGGCGACGGCGATAAGCGGGGCAATGGGAATCAGCGCGCACAGGGTACGCAGCGCTCCATCCGTAACCGTACCGAGCAACAGGCTGCTGCTGATCACCGCGATTACATAGGCAACCATCGCCAGGGCGAAGTGGACGAGAAAACGGTTCTGGCTCATGACGCATTCCTGATATGGAAAGTAAGCTTTACATTAGCGGCGGTCTTTTCGTGAGTCAAGTTCGCTTTACATTTTGCTGTGAGGCTGGCGCGGTTTCGCTTAGCATGGGGGACGATTGGCAAGATGAACCGAGCATGCAGCCACGCAAGATTCGCCTGAGTGACGTTGACGCCTTTCATGAGCTGTTCAGCCAGGTGGCGGCGGAAGGCTTGTACTCGATACGCCCCATAGCACCGCCCAAAGCCGTCATCGCCCGCGCCCTGGAGCGGGCGGACGACAACGGCTGGGCGGTCTATGTGATCGAGCATGAAGGACGCATCGTCGCCACCGCCGAAGCCTACCCGGACAGCTACTGCCGGCCCGAGGGCGATGCGACCGTGGGCATCCTCGGCATGCAGGTGCATGCCAATTGGCGACGCCAGGGGCTGGGTAGGCGCCTGCTGGAAAGGGTCATCGAGCATTGCCGGGAACAGGGCATGCGCTGCATCGAATTGAACGTGTTCAAGTCCAATCACGCAGCCCTGGCCCTTTATCGGCTATACGGTTTCGTCTGGGTCGAAGACTTGCCGACCTGCCAGCTACCGGCCGGGCACCGTGATCAGCCGCAGCGTATGCGTCTTGTACTCACGGAGCCTTTGGTGGGCTGAAGCCCACCCTACCGGAGACACCGCCGTGGGGTGGGCCGGGCGGCGTTCCGCTTCAGCCCACCAGCGGTCAACATTCGCTAGCCATGACGAGCACCGTTTCATTCACCCACCCGCCACGTTCAGGGCTTGCTGAATAGTGTGGTGGTCATGTGATCGATGAACACGCGGAGCTTGGGCAGCGCGTATTTGCTGTTGGGCCAGAGCATCCAGAACGCACCGCCATGTTCCATGTGATCAGTCAGCACCGGTCGCAGGCGGCCAGCGGCAATGTCCTCGGCGATCAGAAAGTCCGGCAGGCAGGCGATTCCCAGGCCGGAACGGGTGACCCGCAGCAGGCTGTCGAGGGTATTGCAGATCACCCGTTGTTTGAGCGCGCTCTCCAGATCCGCATTGGCGCCGCGCAGCGGCCAGCGATCAAGTTTGCCGCTGGCGTGGAAGCGGTACATCAGGCAGGCATGTTCGAGCAGGTCCGCCGGTTGTTGGGGCGTGCCGTGGCTGTGCAGATAATCCGGGCTGGCCACCAGTTGCTGCGCAAAGCTGCCGAGTTGCCGGGCGGTCAGCCGCGAGTCCTGCATGGGGCCGGTGCGGATCACTGCATCGAAGCCTTCTTCGAAGACGTCCACCATGCGGTTGGAGAGGTCGATATCCAGTTCGATCTGCGGATAGCGCTGCATGAAGTCGATCAGCACCGGCATGACCAGTTCTCCGACACGCGGCATGCTGATGCGCAAGCGCCCACTGGGCCCCTGTGCCGCGCTACTGAGCTCCAGTTGCGCGGCTTCCAGTTCGCACAGCACGCGCCGGCAGCGTTCGAGAAAGCGCTGCCCCTCGGCCGTCAGCGTCATGCTGCGGGTGCTGCGGTGAAATAGGCGGATGCCCAGTCGCTGCTCCAGGCGGGCGATGCTCTTGCCGACCGCCGAAGAGGAAATGCCGAGCAGTCGGCCGCTTTCGGTAAAGCTGCGGGTGTTGGCCACCTGCACGAACACGCCGATACCGCTGAGGTTGTCCATCCTGGATTCCGTCATGGGCCCAGACTGCAAGGGCGTTGGATTGAGGACAGAAGTGTCCGCTAAGTTGCGAACCTTAGCCTGTTTTTCTCAAGCGCGCCGCTGCCTAACCTGCTGCTCGGTTCGATTGGCCGCTTTCCGCTGCGCCGAGACCGTTACGGGCGATTCTCCATGTACACAGACGAACATTCTCTGCCTGCAAGCCAGGTAGTTACCGAGCGCGAGCGCTTGCCCCTAAACGGTTTGCTGGTGCTGGCGGGGGCTGGCTTCATCACCATCCTTACCGAGGCACTGCCAGCCGGATTGTTACCGCAACTGAGCGCGGATCTGGGCGTCAGCCAGGCCATGGTTGGGCAGATGGTCACGCTCTACGCGCTAGGTTCCCTGCTGGCGGCCATACCGCTGGTGATGTTGACCCGATACTGGCGGCGGCGACCGCTGCTGCTGATCGCCATCGGCGGGTTCGCGGTCGTCAATCTTGTCACCGCGCTGTCCAGCCATTATCCGCTGACGCTGGTCGCGCGGTTTTTCGCCGGGGTGTTTGCCGGTCTGCTGTGGGCGCTGGTCGCCGGGTACGCGGCGCGTATGGTGGCACCCCATCTTCAGGGGCGGGCCATTGCGGTGGCCATGGTCGGTACGCCGTTGGCGCTATCGCTCGGCGTGCCGGCAGGCACCTTTCTCGGCAATACGTTCGGCTGGCGTTACACCTTCGTGCTGATGAGTCTGCTGACCTTGATTCTACTGGCCTGGGGGCGCATCAGCCTGCCGGACTTTCCTGGGCAGCGCAGTGCCAGTCCGCTGCCGATTGGGCGGGTGTTGCGCCTGCCCGGTGTGCGCCCGGTGCTGTTCGTCATCCTCATCTATGTGCTGGCTCACAACCTGTTCTACACCTATATCGCCGCGTTTCTGGCTCCACTCGGCATGCTCGCGGAAGTGGATCGGGTGCTGCTGGCGTTTGGTCTGGCAGCGCTGCTGGGCATCTGGCTGACCGGCATGCTGATCGACCGCTGGTTGCGGTTGCTGAGCCTGATGAGTGCGGTTGTGCTGGCGCTGGCTTGCGTGATGCTGGCTGTGAACGACTCTTCTTCGATGCTGATTTATGCCGGAGTGGCCGCCTGGGGCCTGGCGTTCGGCGGTGTTCCCACGCTGTTTCAGACCGCCTCGATTCGCGCAGCGGGCGACGATGCCGATGTTGCGCAATCGATGTGCGTGACCGCCTGGAATCTCGGCATTGCCGGGGGCGGGTTATGCGGTGGCGTGTTCCTGCAGAGCCTGGGGGCCGCAGCACTGCCATGGGGAACCGCTGGTTTGGCGTTGCTGGCATGGCTGATCATATTCATGGCCCGCGAGCACGGCTTTGCTCGCGCCGGTTAGGCACACGAGGATCGTCAGACGTTCGGCTCTGCCAGGGCCTGCTGATACACAGCCAGATCACTGGCGGAAAAGCAGCAGAACGTTACGTCGTCGATACCCCGATGATCGGCCAGTTCGGCCAGTTCGGCCCGTACGGTAGTGACGGCGATCTGTGCCGCCTGGTCGATCGGGTAGCCGTAGATGCCGGTACTGATACTGGGGAACGCGATGCTGCTCAGGCCTTTTTCGGCCGCCAGGCGCAGCGCGTTGCGGTAGCAGGACGCGAGCAGCTGCGCTTCGCCCTGACTGCCGGAGCGCCAGACCGGGCCGACCGTATGGATGATGAAGCGGGCGTGCAGACGGTAACCCCTGGTCAGTTTGGCTTCACCGGTCTTGCAGCCACCGAGTAGCCGACACTCGTGCAGCAGCTCGCTGCCGGCGGCGCGATGGATCGCCCCATCGACGCCGCCGCCACCGAGCAGCGAGGAGTTGGCCGCGTTGACGATGGCATCCACGTCCAGTCTGGTGATGTCGCCCTGCAGAGCGGTGAGGGTAGCGGGCATGGCCGGGTTCTCTGATCGAGCTTGGAATGCTGGTGACAGGGCGTGGCTCACCAGAGCAGCGGCTTGCTCTGGCCTTTCCAGAACAGCCAGCGCTGCCGTTCCTGATGCTCGCCGGTACCGATCTGCCAGGCGGGGCGACCGGCGTCCAGATCGATCAGGCAGACGAAACCGGCATAGCTGGACACGGCCAGGGTATTGCCGTCGTCCGACAGATCCATGGCACAGATGGTCGAGCCGATGAAATGCTGCCAGCGCTCGTTGCCCTGTTCGTCGAAGGCCCGCAGATAGCCGTAGGCATCTCCGACGATGAAGGTATCGCCACGGGAGACACCGGCGTACACCCGCGCACCGTCCTGCACGACCGGAGTGCGTTCATCGTCGCTGTAGAAGTCGGTCTGCATGCCGAGCAGGTCGGCCACGGCGACGCTCAGGGTCGCGCCGTTGTAGAAATGGCAGGCATTGAGTATCAGGCGGTCACTGCGGCCATTGAACAGGGCGAAATGCGGATACTCGCCTGCCGGGCCTACTTCGGCGACCTGTTGCAGGGCGCTGTCGAACACCAGATGACTGCCACATTGCTCGCCCACCGCGATCCAGCGGCCATCCGCTGATACGGCGCCGTGCTCCATGGACAGCCCCAGAACGATGTCGTCGGCGGGGGTGCCTTTGTGCAGGTCGTCGCAGATATCCGCCGGGCGCGGCAGCAGGCGCGTGGTTGCCTCCCTGGCGAGCACGAAGATGCCATCCGAACTGACCAGCAGCACACGCTGACCATCCGGAAAGGGAATCAGCGCGGTCGGCGTTGGAGGGTGTTCCAGAGGCTCGAGTCCGGCGTCCTCAGGCAAGCCTTCCAGCCCCGTGGGCCAGGCGAACTGGGCGACCTGCGGGCCGGCCCAGCCATCGTGCACGCTGATGCCCGATGCCCTGGCAAAGGCGAAATAACGGCGTGCCGGGCAGCGTCCGAAAAAGTCGATGCCGATCACGTCGTGCCACTGGTTGCCGTGAATATGCACCAGGCGTCCACGCTCGTAGGCGCTGCCGACGCGGGCCAGCAGGCTGCCGTCGTCGAGAAGGGCGAGGGCGCTTATCGCCTGGGCCTGCTCATCCAGCAGGGGCACCAGTGGCAGATGGGCTGGTGGCCAGTCGTTACGGAAGTTGGCGTGGCTGGCGTCATCCGCACTCGTCTCATTGGCGGCCTGCAGCGCCTCCAGTAGGGCCGGCAGCAAGTGCTCGGTCGCTGCCAGTTGCGGTTCTTTCAAACCGTCCCAGCCTTGGCTGAGACCCTGTTCGACATAGCGATTGACCTGCCGAGCATAGTCGAGCACGGCGGCTTGCCATTGCTGTTGGGGGGTTAAAGTCTTCATAGAGCGCTCCTTCGACGCCGTTGCTCAGGGCAGAATTTCAATCGGTGTGCCGGGCTCGACGGCCTCCCAGATGGTTTCCATCGAGGCATCGTCAACGGCGATGCAGCCATTGGTCCAGTCGAATCGCTGGGTCAGCCATGACCACCAGCCCCAGCCGTTGCGTTGGCCGTGGATCATGATCAGGCCACCGGGATCCACACCGCGCGAGCGCGCATTCGCCACGTCCGCAGCGTTCGGATAGGACACATGGATGGCCTTGTAGTAACCCGAGTCGGCTTTCTTGTAATCCAGGGTATAGCGTCCTTCCGGGGTGCGCTCATCGCCTTCCTGCTGTTTGTGGCCATCGGGATTGGCACCGAACACCACATCGAACGTCGCGAAAGGTTTGCCCTCGGCAATCAGTTGCAGGGTGCGCGCGCTCTTGTCGACGCGCACGGCATCGGCCTTGGGTGTGGCGAGAACTGTGCCACAGCACAGCAGCAGACAGAGAAGCAGAACAGGTTTCATGGGGGCCTGCGGTGAATTGGGGAGGGTCATTCTCGCGTTGCCGGAGGGTTTTGCGCGCTAATCCAGTCAGCAGTCTAGCTGGCCAGGAATCTGCAGGGCGCCAACTGCATCGCGTTCGCGCCAAGGTAGAGCGTAGTGGCAGGTATTCGTTCCAGGCGGACGCCGTAACACTGCAGGTCTTGTTGTTAGCATGGAGTGTGCTTATCGCTAGCAACATTCCGTCTTGAGCACTGCAGCGGCCCATTCGGCCTAGGCGTTACCCATCCTGGTCATCAGCCGGCGGCGATTTAGACAGCGCTAGCGAATCAGGTCGCCATGGCGTATTTACCCAACCCATGGGCTGGCGGATAATGCGTCAGTCGTAGCGTTCGCGACGGGCCATCAGGGCTCGTCAACGTGGGATCAGAGGACAAGATGGCTGCGAAGACCGTCACCAGCAAGCAAGCCGAAGTGCAGCGCATCGTCGATGTATTGTTCAAGGCCATCGCTCAGCATCGCTTGCCGCCAGGGACGCGCCTGATCGAAGCGCAGATCGTCGAAACCCTGCAGGCCAATCGCAACCATGTGCAGGCGGCGTTGCAGCGCCTGGCGTTGCAGCGCGTCGTCACCATCGAGCCGAACCGCGGCGCGATGGTCGCTCAGCCCAGCGCCAAGGAGGCGCGCGAAGTCTTCGCTGCACGGCGCGCCATCGAGCGGGCCATCGTCGAAAACATCACGCCGGCGATCATGCACAAGCAGCGTCAGCGAGTGGCCACGCACATGAGCAACGAGCGCAAGGCCACCAGCGCTACCGACCGCCGCGCCATCGTTCGCGAGCTGAGCGAGTTTCACCTGATGCTCGGCGAGATCAGCGGCAATTCGGTGCTCAGCGAGATCCTCGCCAACCTGATGGTGCGCAGCTCACTGATCGTCGCCCTCTACCAGCGCAATGACGTACCGTCCTGCGCATCGGACGAGCATCAGCAAATCATCACCGCCCTGGAGAACGGCGACCATGAGCGGGCGGCTGCGGTGATGCTCGAGCACCTGGGCGAGCTCGAAGACCAGCTGGATCTGGACGATCAGGCCGAGCCCGAGGTCAATCTGCGTCAGGCCCTGGCAGGGCTGTAACGCGGCACCTCATGGATCTGCCATGAATGCGGCAGATCAGCGCCTTTGCCGTTGCGCTACGGGTGGCGACTCAGAGCGCCATCTCCCGCCTGAACACCTCCAGCGTATGGGCCTTGACCCGCACGAACTCCGGGTGGCTCATGATCTCCGCACCCCGTGGCCGGGGCAGATCGAACGGGACGATTTCGGCAATCTGGGTGGGTCGCCGGGTCAGCAGCAGGATCTCATCGGCCAGAAATACCGCGTCTTCCAGGTCGTGAGAAACGATCAGCATGGTGACGCCGGTGGCCAACTGCACTTCCTGCAATTTGTCGCGGATGAACAAGGTCATCTCGAAGTCCAGCGCGGAAAACGGCTCGTCGAGGAACATCACTTCCGGGCGCGGCGCCAGCGCCCGCATGATGCACACGGTCTGTTGCTGGCCGCCTGAAAGCTCGTACGGATAACGATTCAGATCGAAGCGTATATCGAACATCTGCGTCAGCTCATCGACGCGCGCTTTCACATCGGCCTTGCTCATGCCCTGACGAACCAAGGGGTAGGCGATGTTGGCGCGGGCACTCATCCACGGAAACAGCGCATCGCGGTAGTTCTGGAACACGTAGCCGATCTTGGTTTGGGCGAGCGTCTTGCCATCGAACAGAATCTCGCCTTTATCCATCGGCATCAGCCCGGCGATCATGTTCATCAGTGTCGACTTGCCGCAGCCATTGGGCCCGAAGGTCGAGACGATCTTGCCGCGCGGCAGATCGAGATCCAGGTCGGTATACAACGGCTGGCCGGCAAAGGCTTTGCTCAAGCCGCGAATGGTGACATGGGTATCGGCACGCGGTGCAGCACCGGGTACCTGTGGCTTGTCGAGGGCTGGGGCGAGGGAAAGAGCGTGCGTCATGCCTGGCTACTCCAGTGAACGGTTTTTTTCTCGATCAGCAGGAACGCCAGGTTCAGCAGATAGCCCAGGGCGCCGGTGATCAGGATCGAGGCGTACATGTCTTTGATGTTGAATACCTGTTGCGCATCGATGATCCGGTGCCCCAGGCCGTTTTCCGAGCCGATGAACATTTCCGCGACGATCACGATCACCAGGGCGATGGACACCCCGGTACGCAAGCCGACGAAGGTTTGCGCGAGGCTTTCCATCAGCAGGATGTCCTTGAAAATGTGCCAGCGGGAAATGCCCATTACCTTGGCGGCCATCAGCCGGGTTTTCTTGGCGTTCATCACGCCATAGGCGCTGTTGAACAGAATCACCAGCACGGCGGCGAATGCGGCGATGGCGATCTTGTTCGCATCGCTGATGCCGAATATCAGCATGAACAGCGGGATCAGCGCCGAGGAGGGCGTCGAGCGGAAGAAGTCGATCAAAAATTCCAGGCTGCGGTAGACCTTTTCGCTACTGCCCAGAATGACGCCCAGCGGCACCCCAACCGCGGCGGCAAAAGCGAACGCGGCCAGCGTTCGGTACAGCGTCGAGGCGATGTCGGTGCGCATGGACGGTTCAGTGAACGACTGGAACATGAAGCCCAGCGTTTCGAGCGGCGAGGGCAGCAGAACCGGATTCAGCCACTGCGCACTGACTGCCAGTTGCCATAACAGAAACAGCAGCAGCGGGCCGATCAGCGGCAGCAGGCGCGAAGACCAGTGTGACGTCATGACGATTCTCCTCAGCCCTGATAGATCAGTGCAGCCACGTCGATCGGTTTGCTGAAGATTTTCCGCTCGGTGAACACGTCATAGAACTTCTGGAACCACTGCAGGTTGTCGCCTTTCAGGTCGGAATACATGACGAAGCCCGGCAGCGGCACCTCGTTCACCAGATCCGATTCGATGCTGGTGTAGCCGACGATGTTCTTGCGTGCCTGCTCCGGCTGCGAAGCGATGAACGCCACGGCCTTCTGGTAGGCAGCGATGAAGGCTTTGGTCTGTTGCGGCTTGCTCTCGATGAAGGTGCTGTTCAGTGCGGCGGCACCACCGAACCAGGGCGCGTCGGCATTGCCGAGCACGTATTTGGAGATGACGCCGGTTTCCAGCGTGCGCGACAGGTTCTTCATGCGCCCCACGGTGCCGGTCGGCTCCAGGGTATAGACCCCGTCGATCTGGCCGGCCGCCAGCGCTGGCGCGTGCTGGCCGACTGGCAGTTCGATGACGGAAGGATCGCTGAAGCCGTTTTTTTCCAGAATGATCTTCGCCATCGTGACGTTCTGAATGCCCGGGCCACAGGCGATTTTCTTGCCTTGCAGATCGCTGATGCTCTGCGCAGTGCTATTGAGCGGAACCAGAAATTCATCCAGAACCAGTCGATGGTTCGATGGGTTGGAGCAGATGATCTTGAAAAGCCCCGGCATGGTGATCGCCCCCAGACCGAGGGCGCCGGTCGCGGTGCCGTTCGCACAGCCGTGGATTCGGCCAGTGATCATGCCCTCGACGATTTGCTGCGGGCTGGAGAACTTGACGCCTTTGACGTTCAGCCCCGCTTCCTTGAAAAAACCTTGCTCCAGGGCGACATACAACGGCAGGCCGCCAACGATGGGCCAATAGCCGATGCGGATTTCCTCGTCATCGGCGGCAAACGCGCCAGCGGGAAGCAGGCCGCCAAGGGTCATGGCGCTCCCCGTCACGGCCAGCCACTTCATCAGTTGGCGACGATCCAGATTGAGCGGAAGGTTTTCAGGTTTGACGTCTTTCATCGGTTTTCCCTGTTTTCAGATTGGCAATGTGGCGTGTACATAGCTGCAAGCACGTGCCGTTCCAGGTTGATAAATTTATAAAATTCAGCTGGTTACATTATTTTTTGACGCGTGACTGGGGCGATATCTGCGCAGCGTCGATCAACGGGCCCCAGGTTGGCGCGTGCGGTGATGTGGGCTGTCACGGCCTCAGCAGGATTGCCTGCGCGCGTTCGAAGGTCTTGCGGCCGGCCTTGTAGCCCATCAGCGGCGGGCTGATCTCGGCTACCACGGCGGCCGGTGAGGGCGCATCGAAGACGATGAAGTCGGCGCGACAGCCGGGTGTCAGGCCGTAGTCGGGCAGGCGCAACAGGCGTGCCGACTCACTCGACACCCAGCTCAGGCAACGCAGCAATTCGGCCTCGGTAGCCAGTTGGCTGACGTTGGCGAACAGGTTGGCCTGGCGCACCAGCGAGGCATCTCCGTAGGGCGTGAAGGGGTTGCCGATGTTGTTGGTCGATAGCGAGCAGGTCACGCCACAGGCATGCAGATGCTGCAACGGCGCCAGGCCGCGTGGCCGGTTGTGGAAGTGCTCGCGGCCGGTGAGGAACAGGTCGGTACTCGGTAGACAGGTGACCTGCACGCCGGCCTCGGCCAGCGATTCGGCAACCGCCAGCAGGGTGTCCCTGGGCAGTGCCGACAGCTTGGTCACATGGCCGATGGTTACCCGGCCAGCCCAGCCGTGCTGATGGGTGCAGCGGATCACCTCGCCGATGGTCATGCCTTCGGGGGTCAGGTCGAAATCCAGGTGGAAGTCCAGGTCACGGTCGAACTCCAACGCCAGTTCGAACAGCCGGCGAATCTGCGCACCAGGATCGGCGTCGGTGTAGGGGCAGCCGCCAAGCACCTCGGCGCCCTGGGCCAGCGCCTCGCACAACAGGGCTTCGGTGCCCGGGTTGTTGAGCAGGCCTTCTTGCGGGAACACGCAGATTTCCAGGCTGATGGCCCAGGCGTAATCCGCCTGCAGGCGACGCACCGCGTTGAAGCCGATCAGGCCGATCTGCGGGTCGATCTCGACGTGGGTGCGCATGTGCGTGGTGCCCTGGGCGATGGCCTTGTCGAGCACCTGGGCGCCGCGCTGGTAGACGTCCGCTTCGGTGAAGTCGGCCTTGGCCGAGCGGGTCTGGGCGATGGCCTCGGCCAGGGTGCCTTCGCTGAGCTGGCAGCGCTGCATGATGCAGGCCTTGTCCAGATGAATATGGGTCTCCACCAGGCCGGGCAGCAGCAGCTTGCCATTCAGGTCGAGGGTCTCGGCGGCGGCATTCGGCGCGCTGACGAAGTGGCCGTCCTCCACGTACAGGGTCTGCAGCGCCTGGGTGTCAGCGCCGAGACGGGCGTTGATGATGGTCAGCGCACTCATGCTGCCGCTCCTTCGCCGAGGTAAGCCGCTTCCAGTTCCGGGTCGCCACGCAACGCTTCGGCACTGCCGGATTTGACGATGCGCCCGGTCTCCAGCACATAGGCACGGTCGGCCACCTGCAGGGCGAGGTTGGCCATCTGGTCGACCAGCAACAAGGTCACGCCTTCGTCGCGCAGCGCGGCCAGGGCGTCATACAGCTCGCCGATCATGGCTGGCGACAGGCCCAGGGAAGGCTCGTCGAGCAGCAGGATTTTCGGCTTGGCCATCAGCCCGCGGCCGACCGCCACCATCTGCTGTTCGCCGCCCGAGAGCAGGCCGGCGGGGCTGTCGATACGATCACGCAGACGTGGGAAGCGGCGCAGGATGGCTTCTATTTCCGCGTCGGCATCGAAGGCCTCCTTGCGTGAGTAACCGCCGAGCAGCAGGTTGTCACGCACGCTGAGCTGGCCGAACATCTGACGGCCCTCCGGCACCAGGGCCAGGCCGCGGGCGGCGATGGTGCTGGCATCGGCGTGTTCGATGCTTTCGTTGTCGAGCAGGATGCTGCCGCCACTGGCTTTGTGCAGCCCGGCCAGGCACTGCAGGATGCTCGACTTGCCGGCGCCGTTGGCGCCCAGAATGGCGATCAGCTCGCCAGGGTTGACCACGATATTGACCTTGTCGACCACCGGCGCGGCGCCGTAGTCGATGACCAGATCCTTGATGTACAGACGAGCATCGCGCGAGCCATCCCAGGCTTCGGCCCGCGGTGTGGCCTGGTAGCTGGTGCCGCCCAGATAGGCGGCGATGACGCGCTCGTCCTTGCGCACTTCATCCGGTAGGCCCCAGGCGATGGGTTTGCCGGCGTCGAGCACCAGCAGGCGCTCGGACACGGCCATCACCAGGCCCATGTCGTGCTCGACCAGGATGACCGCGATGCCGAACCCGGCGAGGGTTCTGAACAGGCCAGCCAGGCGATCCGTGTCGCTGCGGCTGAGGCCGGCTGCCGGCTCGTCGAGCAGCAGTACACTGGGGCGGGTGGCCAGGGCGCGGGCGATTTCCACCAGGCGCCGATCGACGTGGGCCAGGTCATCGGCCGGGGTGTTCACCGAGCCCTGATAGCCGACCAGCGTCAGCAACTGCAGGGCGAGCTGGCGCCGGCTGTCGCTGGCGCAACTGAAGGGCAGGCCCAGGCGCCCCTGCTGCATGGCCACCAGCAGATTTTCCAGCACCGACAGCTCACCGAACAGTTGGGTGGTCTGGTAGGTACGGGCGATGCCGGCTCGGGCGATTTTCCAGGCGGGCAGGCCGGCCAGTGGGCGACCCAGGTCGATGCTGCCGCTGTCCGGTGCGTAGAAGCCGCTGATCATGTTCAGCACCGTGGTCTTGCCCGCGCCATTGGGGCCGATGATGCTGGTGATGCTGCCCGGTGGTGCCTGCAGGCTGACGTTCTGCGCCGCCTGGACGCCGCCGAAGCGAATGCCGATGTCCTTGACCAGCAGGCCGTCGCGGGCGGCGCTGTCCTGCTGGAAGAACGCGCTCAGCTGCACCTGATCGAAGGCCGCCGGGGCGCTCTGGTGAGCTGGCCGCAGCCACAGGCTGGCCAGAGTGCCGAGCAGTCCCCGTGGTGCAGCCCAGAGCACGCTGAGCAGCAGCAGCGAGAAAATCAGCAGACGGTATTCAGCGAAATCCGAGAGCATTTCCGGCAGCAGCACGATCAACAAAGCGCCGAGCAGCGGGCCGAAGAGGGTGCCGCTGCCGCCGACGATTACTGCCAGCACGAACAGGATCGACTGCGAGAAGGGGAAGGAGGCCGGGTTGATGAACATCATCAGTGGCGCCACCAGCGAACCGGCCAGGCCGGTGAGCAGAGCGGACAGGGCGAAAGCCAGGGTCTTGGTCTGTACCGGGTTGAAACCGAGCGAGCGGGCAGCGATTTCGGTGGATTTCACCGCGCGCATCGCCATGCCCCAGCCGCTGTGGCGCAGGCGCTGAAACAGGGCCAGGGCGGCGATCATCAGGCCGGTGGCGATCAGCGCCATGCTCACGCTTGGGTCGAGGTTGCCGATTTCCGGCATGGGGATGCCCATCAGGCCGTTGGCCCCGCCGGTCAGCGAGCGCCATTCGATCAGACCGTGGTGCACCACCAGGGCGAAGGCGATGGTGATCATCGCCAGGTACGGGCCGCTGACGCGCAGAGCCGGGATCGCCAGCAGCGCGCCAATGGCGCCACAGGCCAGGCCAGCGGCGATCATCGCCAGGCCCAGTGGCAGGCCGGCCATGGTCAGCAGTGCCGAGACATAGGCGCCGATGGCGTAGAAGGCGATATGGCCGAAAGAGATCTGCCCGCTCAGGCCGATCAGGATATTCAGGCCCACGCCGACCACCACGGCCAGCGCGCAAAAGGTGAAGACCAGCAGCGAGTAGCTGTCGAGCAGCAGCGTGGCCGCGATGCAGGCCAGCGTCAGCAGGGCGAGGGAAACGGGTGCGAACAGCGAATTCTTCAGGGTCATACTTTCACCAGGGTCTTGCTGCCGAACAGGCCATTGGGGCGCAACGCCAGGGCCAGAATGACCAGAGCGAAGGTGAACAACTGGGTGAAGGCCGAACCGAAATAGATGGTCACCAGCGCCTCTACCAGACCGAACAGCAGGCCGGCGGCGAATACCCCGCCAGCGCTGGCGATACCGCCAAGAATCGCCACGGCGAAGGCCTTGAGGCCGAACAACATGCCCATCTCGGCATTCACGCTGAACAGCGGCGCGATCAACAGACCGGCTATGGCGGCGAACACGGTCGACACGGCAAAGGCCACGGCCACCACGCGATTGACGCGGATACCCATCAGCATCGCCGCCTTGGGATTCTGCACACAGGCTTCCAGCACCTTGCCCAGGCGGGTGTAGCGACGCACCAGAAACAGCGCCAGGGCGATGCCGCCACCTACCAGCGGAATCAGCAACTGCAGCACGCCGACGTTGTTGCCGAACAGTTCCAGGTGCTGGTTGGCCAGGGCCGAAGTGAACTGCCGCGGCTCCTTGCCGAAGGTGAATAGCGCCAGGTTGTCGACCAGGATGCCCGCTGCCACCGTCGCCATCAGCCAGGCTTCGGAGCCGCGCGAATGGAAGGGGCGCACCAGAAAACGTTCGATGATCAGCCCGTAGACGGCGCACAGCGTCAGGGTCGCCGGAACCGCCAGCCACAGTGGCCAGCCCCAAGTGATGTAGAAGCTGTAGCCGAGTACGGCGCCAACCATCATGGCGCTGCCCTGGGCGAAATTGACTGTACGCGAAACCACGTAGGTGATATGGAAACCCAGGGCCAGCAGTGCATACATGCTGCCCAGTCCGAGCCCGGTGATGATGGCGGCGGTGATCATGACGATAATCCTCCGGGCGGGCCGCCAGGGCCCGCCCGTTCACGGCTTCAAGGG
This sequence comes from Pseudomonas sp. AC355, assembly GCF_979258205.1. NCBI lineage: Bacteria > Pseudomonadati > Pseudomonadota > Gammaproteobacteria > Pseudomonadales > Pseudomonadaceae > Pseudomonas > Pseudomonas sp. AC355. The sequence goes on from NZ_OZ409843.1 coordinate 558,337, forward strand.
GCGAGCGGAACGATGCGACCGTCGACGAAGTGGGTGAAGACGTAGTCGTCCGGGCCCAGGGCGTCATGCTTGGTCGGGGTGAAGGGCTGGGTGTAGTCCTTGATCAGGCCCTGATAGCTGTCGATCGCATAGAAGCCATCGCGCACCTTGCTGCCCTGGGTGTCGCCGGCCTTTTCGATGGCAGCGGCGGCCAGGTGCATGGCGTCGTAGGCGTTGGCGATTCCGACTGCTGGAGTCACGTCGGCCAGGCTCTTGATCTCAGGGAAGCGCTGCTTGAGGGCAGCCAGCACGCTGTCGCCCTTGGCGCTGTTGTTCTCGGTGAACACATAGGTCTGGATGAAGTGCACGCGGCTGGCATTAGGGCCGGCCAGCTCGCTGAAGCGGCCGCCTGCCGGGCCCCAGTGGGAAACCACCGGCACATCCCAACCCATGCGATCGAGGGACTTGACCACCTGGGCCGAGGGGCCGACGTTGCCGACCATTAGCAGGGTGTCGGTGCCGGCATTCTTCAGGCGGGTGAGCTGCGGCACCACGTCGAGGTCGCTGTCTTCGATGCGCTCGATGCCGGCGTATTCCATGCCACGTTTGGCCAGGGCATCCTTGAAGCCGATTTCATTGGATTCGCCCCAGGGATTGTTGATCAGAATCATCCCCGGCTTCTTCATGCCCTTCTTGATGCCGTGCTCGACCAGCGCTTCGTCGACCAGCTCATCCACCGCCGATACGCGGAATACGTAATTGTCCTTGGCGCCGTTCTCGGTGATCTTGGTGCCAGCGGCCCAGATGCCCATGAACGGTACTTTCAACTGATTGGCCAGCGGCACGATGGCCAGGGAAACCGGTGTATCGAGGCCACCGAACAGCACGGTGACTTTTTCCCGCTGCGCCAGTTCACGAGCGGCCAGCATGCCTTTGGCCGGATTGCTTTCATCGTCACGGCGAATCAGCTGCACCGGGCGACCGAGGATGCCGCCCTTGGCATTGATCTCGTCGATGGCCACGGTGAGCCCGCGGGTAAGCGCCTCGCCGGATTTCGCCGACTGCCCGGACAAGGCAGCAACCAGACCGACCTTGATCGGCTCCTCGGCGTGCGCCGGAGCGCTCAGCGCCATGCCGAGGCTGGCAACAGCTGCTGCGCAGGGCAACAGGCGGCGTAGTGGGGATAATAGTTTGCGCATGAGCTTTCTCCTGATTGCTAGCATTCGTATATAATTTGCTAGCAAGCCTGGTGCCATAACGCGCAAACTGGTCATTCCGCGGTTTTCCCGGATTATCCACGGCAAACGTGCACAAATAGCGTGCGTGCCGCACCACATGCAGGCACGAAAGGTGCCCGGGCACGATCAATGAGTTGGGAGAGCAGGTATGAGTGAGATGAATGAAGCAGTAAAGATTGTTAGCGATTTTCTGGCCGCCTCCATGGCCCCGGATCCGGTCAAGGCAGCCACCTATATGAGTGACGACGTGCGCATCACCTTCACCGGTGGCCGCCACATGCCCACGCCCCAGGACATCACCGCATTCAACGGCTCGCGCTACGCCTGGGTGAAAAAGGCCCTCGGCCAGTTCGACTGGACCGAGCGCGACGACCATACCGTCGTCTATTCCAACGGCACGCTGTATGGCGAGTGGCCGGACGGCAGCAGCTTTTCCGGTAACCGCTATCTGGATCGTTTCGAAGTCCGCAACGGCAAGATCACCCGCATGGACGTCTGGAACGACAGCGCCGAGTGGCTGCTCACTCCCGAGATCGCCAAGGCCTGACTGTGCGGTGACAGGTCGACGTGCCGGCCTGTCACGACCGCTTTCGCGTCGGTCGTGGAATCCTGAAGGGGAATTGGCGAATAATACCGCCATTGGCTAGCGCCGCCCCTACACAGGAATCGATTTGCCATGAGCGCCTCCACCCCATCTTTGGTTCTCTCGATCCAGTCCCATGTCGCCCTCGGCCATGTTGGTAACGATGCCGCTGTGTTCCCGTTGCAGCGCCTGGGTTTTGAAGTGTTGCCGGTACACACGGTGCAGTTCTCCAACCACACCGGCTACGGGCAGTTCCGCGGCCAGGTGTTCGATGCCGAGCACATCCGCGAAGTGCTCGCTGGCCTGCGCGATCGCGGCGTGCTGTCACGGGTTTCGGCAGTGCTTTCCGGCTATCTGGGTGATGCGGCTATCGGTGCGGTGATCCTCGAGGCGGTGGACGAGATCCGTCGTGACAATCCGGGCGTGCGCTACCTCTGCGATCCGGTGATGGGCGATGTAGGGCGAGGGGTATTCGTCAACGCGGCGATCCCGGATTTTCTGCGCAACCTGGCGATTCCCTGCGCCAACATCATCACCCCCAACCAGTTCGAGTTCGAGCTGCTGACCGGCAGCAAACTCGACAGCGTCGACGAGGCCGTACGCACCGCGCGCCAGCTTCGTGGTCGTGGGCCGGACGTGGTGGTGATCACCAGCCTGGCCACCCCGGACATCCCCGCCGACCAGCTCTGTACCCTGGCAGTCAACGGTGAAGGCGCCTGGCTGGTGAGCACTCCGCGCCTGGCGTTGCATCCGCTGCCCAATGGCATGGGCGATGTGTTCTCGGCAACGCTGCTGGCCCGATTGCTCTCCGGGCATGCGCTGCCGCAGGCGCTAGAACTGGCTACCGCCACGCTCTACGCCCTGGTGCAGAAAACCGCTGAGGGATCCCGTGATCTGCCGCTGGTGGTTGCCCAGGAACAAATCGTCGAGCCGCAGCAGCGCTACGAGGCGACTGAGGTGGTGGTCAAATGATCGGGCGTTGCCTGTGCATGGTCGGGCTGCTGCTGGCGAGTGGCCTGGCCTGCGCCTGCGAGGTCGACACGGCAGCGGCCGTTCGCGATGACACCCATGGCAACTACGTGATTCCGGTACGGGTCAAGGCGGGCGAGCGCTGCGTGATCCTCGATCACCTGACGGCAGAGGGCCGCAAGACACGCAGTGAAGTCTGGATGCCGGTAGAAAAACTGGGCAGCAGCATGCCGAAACTGGGGCGCTTCAAGCGTGAGTACCAGGTCGAGGGTGAGGTGGCGAACGTAGATCGTTTCGTCTACCTGGCGGGCGACAAGGCGGGTGAGGATTCGGTGAGGTTCTCGTCGTTCCCCAATCAGCAGGAGCGACGCGCAGTCGAGTACCGCATCAGTATCGAATGACCGGCTGCGCCAGGCACATCAACGCTGGTAGGGGCTTTCGCTTTTCAGCTCTGCGCCGTTCTCGACATCCTTGAGGTGCTGGGAGCTACTGGTTTGGCCAGTAGCTCCCAGGGCGTGTGGCTTACTGGGAGATCGCCAGTTTCGAGTCACGGACGCCTTTCATGCCGGTTGCATCATCGACCATCTCGACACCAGCACCGCCTACGAACACACCCATCTTGATGTACTGACGAACGAAGTAGTTCTTGCCGCCATCAGCCTGGAAGGTGAGGGCGTTGTCGCTGAACTCAGACTCGGTGGAAATGACGTGTTTGCCGGGGGCGATTTCCTTATAGAAGTACACCTTGTTGGCTGTTTCGCCGAGCACCTGGCCGTCCAGCGAAACGCTTTTCTTCAGCGCCTTGCCGGCAAAACTATTGCGGTAGATATACAGGCCCGCTTTATCCGCAGTGGGGGCGGTGAATTGCTTCATGGCACTGTCCTGCTCGGCAGGCGCCATGGGCACGGATGAGCAGCCAGTCAGTACCAGCGAGGCAAGAAGGGCAGAGCTGGCAATCAGTTTTTTCAACATGATGACGTTCCTTGTTCGAGAGAGGAGTTGGGCTGCGTACTTTGCGCGAACCCGTTCATCCCGCTACCGCGGGTCTGAATGCGCGCCATATTAGAAAAAAACTTCGAGACGTGTTGAGAGAAAATCCACATCCCTGGCACATGCTCACGTCCTGACGGGCGGTACAGTCGATAGGTTTGACAAAAGTTAGTCGTTTTCATAGCTTTGCCATTACGCAAACGTTTGCGTGCCCATAAAAATGACAATAATCACGGAGTTCGCCCATGTCCGGTTTCCGTCCTGCCCGTCTCTGCGCCGCCATCGCTCTCGGTGCCGCCGCTCTCGTCAGCTTCTCCAGTGCCCATGCCGCCGAAGGTGAAACGCCTCGCGTCGCGTTGGTCATGAAGTCCCTTGCCAACGAGTTCTTCCGCACTATGGAAGACGGCGCCAAGGACTACCAGAAAGAACACCCGAATCAGTTCGAATTGATCGCCAACGGCATCAAGGACGAAACCGACACCTCCGCGCAGATTCGTATCGTCGAGCAGATGATCGTTGCCAAGGTCGATGCGCTGGTGATCGCGCCGGCCGACTCCAAGGCGCTGGTGCCGGTGATCAAGAAGGCCAGCGATGCCGGCATCAAGATCGTCAATATCGATAACCGTCTCGACCCCGAGGTGGTGAAGAGCAAGGGCCTGGACGTGCCGTTCGTGGGCCCGGACAACCGCAAGGGCGCGCGTCTGGTCGGTGAGTATCTGGCCCAGAACAAACTCAAGGCGGGTGATGAAGTCGGCATCATCGAAGGCGTTTCCACCACCACGAATGCCCAGCAACGTACCGCAGGTTTCAAGGATGCGATGGAAGCAGCCGGCATGAAGATCGTCGGCGTGCAGTCGGGCAACTGGGAGATCGACCGTGGTAACGCGGTGGCCTCGGCCATGCTCAACGAGTACCCGGATCTCAAGGCGCTGCTGGCTGGTAACGACAGCATGGCGCTTGGCGCGGTATCCGCCGTGCGCGCTGCCGGCAAGAAAGATCAGGTGCAGGTGGTCGGTTACGACAACATCAACGCCATCAAACCGATGCTCAAGGATGGCCGCGTGCTCGCCACTGCCGACCAGTTCGCCGCTCGCCAGGCGGTGTTTGGCATCGAGGCGGCGCTCAAGCTGGTCAAGGGTGAAGCCACCGACGCCAAAGACGGTGTGATCGAAACCCCGGTCGAACTTGTGACCAAGCCGTGACCACGGCTGTAGTGGCCGGCGAGACCGTTCTCGCCGCCAGCAATATCGGCAAGACCTACGTCCAGCCCGTGCTGGGCGGGGTCGAGCTGGAGCTGCGCGCCGGTGAAGTGCTGGCGCTGACCGGCGAGAACGGCGCCGGCAAGAGCACGCTGTCGAAGATTTTCTGTGGGTTGGAGCAGCCGACTACCGGCTCGCTGACTTTCCTTGGCCAGCCTTACGCACCAGCCAGTCGTCGCGAGGCCGAGCGCCTCGGCGTGCGCATGGTGTTGCAGGAGCTCAATCTGCTGCCGACCCTGACCGTTGCCGAGAACCTGTTTCTCGACAACCTGCCTAGCCGTGGCGGTTGGATTTCCCGTGGTCGCCTGCGCGAGATGGCGCGCCAGGCCATGGCCCAGGTCGGCCTGGAAGCGGTAGACCCGGATACTCCGGTAGCCGCGCTGGGCGTCGGCCATCAGCAGATGGTCGAAATCGCCCGCAACCTGATCGGCGATTGCCGGGTGCTGATTCTCGATGAGCCCACGGCGATGCTCACTGCCCGCGAAGTGGATCTGCTGTTCGAGCAGATCCAGCGGCTGCGCGCCGCGGGCGTGGCCATCGTGTACATCTCCCACCGCCTCGAAGAGTTGGCGAAGGTGGCGCAGCGTGTCGCCGTGCTGCGCGACGGTCAGTTGGTGGCGGTGGAACCCATCGACCGTTACAGCAGTGATGAACTGGTCACCCTGATGGTCGGCCGCGAGGTCGGCGAAGCCATCGACCTGGGTCAGCGAAACATCGGCGCGCCGCTGTTGCAGGTGGCCAATCTCAGCCGCCGCGGCAAGGTCGACGACGTTTCCTTCAGCGTACGGGCAGGGGAGATCTACGGAATTTCCGGCTTGATCGGTGCCGGCCGCACCGAGTTGCTGCGGCTGATCTATGGCGCCGACCGCGCGGACAGCGGCCAGGTGGCAATCGGCAACCCTCCGGTTCCGGTGCGCGTGCGCTCGCCTGCCGAAGCGGTGGGGCACGGTATCGCGCTGATCACCGAAGACCGCAAGAGCGAAGGCCTGCTGCTTGGTCAGCCGATCGCCGCCAACCTGGCACTGGGCAACATGCCGGCCGTTTCCAGGCATGGCGTGATGCGCCCGGCTGCCGAGCAGGCGCTGGCGCAGCGGCAGATCGATGCCATGCGCATTCGTTGCAATGGGCCCCATCAGGCGGTGGTCGAGCTGTCCGGTGGCAACCAGCAGAAGGTGGTCATCGGCCGCTGGCTGGAACGCGACTGTCGCGTGCTGCTGTTCGACGAGCCGACCCGTGGCATCGATGTCGGTGCCAAGTTCGAGATATACGGCCTGCTCGGCGAACTGGCGCGGCAGGGCAAGGCGCTCGTGGTGGTGTCCAGTGACCTGCGCGAGCTGATGCTGATCTGCGACCGTATCGGCGTGCTGTCTGCCGGCCGCCTCATCGAAACATTCGACCGCGATGACTGGAGTCAGGATCGCCTGCTGGCCGCCGCGTTCGCCGGCTACCGCAGCCGCGAAGCCATGCTCGGCGACGTCGCCCCCCCGTTACAGGAGCTTTGCCAATGACCACTCCATCCGCCACGCCCACCAAGCGCAGTGGTACCCATCAGGGCCTGGGCACCTACCTGGGTCTGGCTGGTGCGCTGCTGGCGATGATCGTGCTGTTTTCCTCGCTGAGCAGCCATTTTCTTTCCTATGCGACCTTCACCACCCTGGCCAACCAGATCCCCGATCTGATGGTGCTGGCGGTGGGCATGACGCTGATCCTGATCATTGGCGGCATCGACCTGTCGGTGGGTTCGGTGCTAGCGCTGGCGGCTGCCGTGGTCAGCGTGGCGACGCTCGGGTTCGGCTGGGGCATCGTGCCTGCTGCGCTGCTGGGCATGGCCTGCGCGGCGCTGGCAGGCAGTGTGACCGGGCTCATCACCGTGGCCTGGGGCATTCCGTCGTTCATCGTCTCCCTCGGCGTGCTGGAGATGGCCCGTGGCCTGGCCTACCAGCTCACCGACTCGCGCACCGCTTATATCGGCGACGCCTACGCCTGGCTGTCGACGCCGTTCGCGGCCGGTATCTCGCCGTCGTTCGTCATCGCGCTGCTGGTGATCGTCGCGGCGCACCTACTGCTGACGCGCAGCGTGTTCGGCCGCTATCTGGTGGCCATCGGCACCAACGAAGAGGCGGTGCGCCTGGCCGGCATCAACCCGAAACCCTACAAGGTCTCGGTTTTCGCGCTGATGGGCCTGCTCGCCGGGCTGGCAGCACTGTTCCAGATTTCCCGCCTGGAGGCAGCCGACCCGAATGCCGGTTCCGGTCTGGAACTGCAGGTGATCGCCGCCGTGGTGATCGGTGGCACCAGCCTGATGGGCGGCCGTGGTTCGGTGATCAGTACCTTTTTCGGTGTGCTGATCATTTCCGTGCTGGCCGCCGGGCTGGCGCAGATCGGCGCCAGCGAGCCCACCAAACGGATCATCACCGGTGCGGTGATCGTGGTCGCGGTGATCCTCGACACCTACCGCAGCTATCGCGCCAAGCGTAGGGCCTGATCGTTCATGGCCACCATCAAGGACGTCGCCGCACGCGCCGGTATTTCCTACACCACGGTTTCCCACGTGGTGAATGGCACGCGCCCGGTCAGTGACGCGGTGCGCCGCAAGGTCGAGGCGGCCATCGCCGAGCTGGGCTATGTGCCCAGTGGGGTGGCGCGGTCGCTCAGAGCCCGCGCCACCGGCACCCTCGGACTGCTAGTGCCGAACGCCAGCAACCCTTATTTCGCCGAATTGGCGCGGGGTATAGAGGATCACGCCGAGCGCAACGGCTATAGCGTGATCCTGTGCAATTCCGACGACGACGGTGCCAAGCAGTTGCGCTACCTGCGGGTGCTGCTGGAGCGCCGTATCGATGGCCTGATCGTCGCTACCGTGACCCGCGATGCCGCCTTCGCCCAGGCTCTGGCAGCGGTACGGCTGCCGCTGATGCTGGTCGACCGATCCCTTGACGGGGTCAGTGCGGATCGCCTGCAGATCGACCATGAAAAGGGCGGTTACCTGGCGACCCGGCACCTGCTCGAGCTTGGCCATCGGCGCATCGCCTGCATTGCCGGGCCTGTTGATACCCAGGTGGCTCAGTTGCGGGTGGCGGGCTATCAACGGGCTCTGGCCGAGGCAGGCTTGCCAGCTGCCGAGCCGACTCACTGCACCTTCACCAGCCCGGCGGGGCACGCCGCTGCGCTTGGCCTGTTGAGCGATGAGGCGCGGCCGACGGCGATTTTCGCCGGTAACGACATGATCGCCCTCGGCGTGCTGCGTGCTGCTGCGGAGCGTGGTGTGCGGGTGCCCCAGGAGCTGTCGCTGGTAGGTTTCGACGACATCGAAGTGAGTCGCTATTTGCACCCGGCCCTGACCACCGTTGGCCAGCACATCGGCCAACTCGGCGAGCGTGCTGCCGAGCGCTTGCTGCAGCGGGTGCGCACCCCGGAACTCGAACCCGAACAATGGCTGCTCGAACCGACCCTGATGGTGCGCGAGTCCACCGCCGCTGCGGGCGGCTGAAATTACCCAGTGGGCGCATCAGCGTCCTGAGGAGCAGGTACAGATGCAAGGCAATCTGGTGGTAGTGGGTAGCTTGAACATGGATTTGATCGTGCGTGCGCCGCGCCTGCCCCGTGGTGGCGAAACCCTGGCCGGGCATGACTTCGCCACGGCTGCGGGCGGCAAGGGCGCCAACCAGGCGGTCGCGGCGGCACGCCTCGGCGCGCAGGTGGCGATGATCGGCTGCGTCGGTGCCGATGCCTACGGCGCACGCTTGCGTACTGCGCTGCTCGTGGAAGGTATCGATTGCACGGCGGTCAGCGAGATCGAGGGTGTGCCGACGGGGATCGCCTCGATTCTGGTGGATGACGCCGGACAGAACGCCATTGTCATCGTCGCCGGTGGCAACGGCGCCTTGACGCCCGCTCACCTCGATGCGCAGGCGGTGCTGCTGGCCGCCGCCCAGGTGCTGGTGGTGCAACTGGAAGTGCCGCAAGCCACCGTCGAAGCGGCCATGAGACGTGGCCGCGAGGCCGGCTGCACGGTGATCCTCAATCCGGCGCCCGCTAGTGGGCCGCTGCCGGCACACTGGTACGGGCTGGCCGATTACCTGATCCCCAATGAGAGTGAGGCCGCGGCGCTCACCGGCCTGCCGGTGGACTCACCCGAGTCGGCCCTGCACGCTGCGCAACGGTTGCTGCAGGTCGGCGCTCGCCGTGTGCTGATCACCCTGGGCGCTCAGGGCGTGCTCTACGCCGATGGCGAGCGACACGCGCATTTCGCCGTGGCCCCGGTGGTGGCCGTGGATACCACGGCCGCTGGCGATACCTTCGTCGGCGGTTTCGCCGCCGCGCTGGCTGCCGGGCAGACGCTGGAATCAGCCATCGGCCTGGGCCAGCAAGCTGCTGCACTGGCGGTTACCCGGCCCGGCGCACAGCCTTCAATTCCTTATCGCCACGAGTTGCCCGCATGAAGAAGACGCCCCTGCTCAACGCTGCGCTCTCCGCCGCCATCGCCCGGCTCGGCCATGGCGACATCATCGTCATCGGCGATGCCGGCATGCCGGTGCCGCCGGGTACGCCGTGCATCGACCTGGCGCTGACCGCCGGCGTGCCGGACTTCGTTACCACCTTGCGGGTGGTGCTGAGCGAGATGCAGGTGCAGGGCCATCTGCTGGCCCGGGAAACCCTGGAGGTGGCGCCACTGGCGCTCGAGGCCATCGAGTCGCTGACCGCCGCTGGCGAGTTGGGCGAGCGGCAGGTGGTCAGCCATGATGAACTCAAGGCGGCCTGTGCCAAGGCACGGGTGCAGATCCGTACGGGTGAGTGCCGGCCCTACAGCAACATTGCGCTGATCGCCGGCGTGACGTTTTAAGAAGCGGTTTACGATCTGCTTTCACGGCGCCACTTGGGTAGCTTCAAGGCAGAAGCGGACGGTGAGCAGAGCTTTCTTTTTGTAGGAGGGGCTTTAGCCGCGAGCTCTATTGAAGAGCAAAGAGCTCGCGGCTAAAGCGGATCGCCGCCCGGCCCCTCCCACGAGATCGCGACCGGCCGCTGATGATGGCTCCCACGCTCCAGCGTGGGAGCCCAATCCAGGGCGCTCTGCGCCCGCCAGGCCTCGACATCGGACGCAGAGCGTCCCTACAGGCATTCCCACGCGGAGCGTGAGGAACGATCAGATCGAACCCCGCAGCAGAACCGCTTCCGCCACATTGCCGCTGTAGTGCTCAAGACCAGCTCAGGATCGGCCAGCCTTCGCGTTCGGCGTGCTCGCGCAGTGCCGGATCGGGGTTCACCGCGTGGGGCTTGTCGACCCGTTGCAACAGCGGCAGGTCGTTGCGTGAGTCGGAGTAGAAGTAGGCGCCTTCCAGGCTTTCGCCTTGCTCCTCCAGCCAGGCGTGCAGGCGGGTGACCTTGCCTTCACGGTAAGTGAGCACGCCTTCGGTCTTGCCGCTGTAGTGGCCGTATTCTTCGTGCAGGTCGATGGCCAGCACCTCCTGAACCTTCAGCCGTTCGGCGATGGCGCTGACCAGAAAGTGCGCCGAGGCGGAGATGATCAGGATGCGGTCGCCGGCTGCGCGGTGGTTGGCCAGGCATCGGGTGGCGTCGCTGAAGAAGATCGGTTCGATCACGTCTTCCACGAAGGGCTCGACGACGAAGGCGACTTCTTCCGGCGTGCGCCCCACCAGCGGCGACAGGCTGAAGGTCATGTAGTCCTCCATCGCCAGTTTGCCTTCGGCGTACAGCGCCATCAACTGATGATCCTTGGTGATGAAACTTTCCCCGTCGACCCAGCCGAGCGTGGCCATGTGCTCGCTCCACAGGCTGGCACAGTCGCCATTGATCAGGGTTTCGTCGAGATCGAAAATTGCCAGTGCCATCAAGCTACCTCTCGCACGGCATTCGCCGCGATATCCAATGAGATTGAGTGGCCGTCGGCATGTAGGTCGTCCGCGCTGCGATTGAGCACGTCGACCAGCAGTTCCACACCGTCGGCTTCCACCCGGTAGCGGATGATATTACCGAGCAGGCTGTGACTGCGAATCCGCGCTGCGATGGTGCCCTGGCCGAGCACGATGGCTTCCGGGCGGATGGCCACCTGGCTGCTAACCGGATAGCCGAGCAAGCGACTGGCGGTGGTCGCGTCGAGCAGGTTGTAGTTGCCGATGAAGCCGGCCGCGAAGGCATCAGCAGGGGCGGTGTAGAGGGTTTCCGCGTCGCCGCTCTGGACGATGCGCCCGGCGTTCATGAGGAAGATGCGGTCGCTCATCACCAGGGCTTCTTCCTGATCGTGGGTGACGAAAATCGTCGTCAGGCCCAGTTCCTGCTGGATGCTGCGGATCTGCTCACGCAGGTGTTTGCGGATGCGTGCATCGAGCGCCGACAGCGGTTCGTCGAGCAGCAACAGGCGCGGGCGGGTGACCAGCGAGCGGGCCAGGGCGACGCGCTGGCACTGGCCGCCGGAGAGCTGATGCGGGTAGCGGCTGGCGAAGTCGCCGAGCTCTACCATGGCCAGGGCTTCCTGCACGCGCCCGGCGGATTCGTCCTTGCCGGTTTTCTGCATGCGCAGGCCGAAGGCGACGTTCTGCGCGGCGGTCATGTTGGGGAACAGCGCGTAGCTCTGGAACACCATGCCGATGCCGCGCTTCTGTGGCGCCAATGGCACCAGGTCTTCGCCGCCGAGCAGGATCTTGCCGCCATTGACCTCGGTGAGGCCGGCGATGCAGCGCAGCAGGGTGGATTTACCGCAGCCCGATGGGCCCAGCAAGGTGACGAATTCGCCCTGTTCGATCTCGGCATTGATGTCGCTGAAGATCGAGGTGCCGCCGTAGCTTTTGTGCAGGTTCTGGATGCTCAGGAAGCTCATGCCTTGTCCCTGTTCAGTCGATTGGCCGCCCAGGTGAACACCAGGACGAAAAAGAAGTAGGAGATCACCAGGGCGCTGTTGAAGTGGCCACTGCTGTTCTTCATGTTGTTGAGGTACACCTGCAGGGTTTCGTAGCGTGTGCCGACCAGCAGGTTGGCGAACACGAATTCGCCGAACAGAAAACTGAATGACAGGAACAGCGACACCATCAACCCCTTGCGCAGGTTGGGCAGCACCACCAGAAAGGCGGCTTTCCAGGTACTGGCGCCGAGCAGATGGGCAGCGTCCATCAGGTCACGCAGGTTGATCGCCTGCAGGTTGTTGGTGATGGCCCGGTACATGAACGGCAGGGCGATGGTGAAGTAGCAGCCGACCAGGATCCACGGCGTTCCGACCATCGCCAGCGGCCCGGAGCCATACAGCTGCAACAGACCGACGGCGGACACCACCGGCGGCACGGCGAACGGCAGCAGGATCAGCACGTTCATCACCGCGTCGAGTTTCGGGAAGTGGTAATGCACCACGAACAGCAGTGGCAGGATCAGCACCACCGACAGCGCCAGGGCGCCGAAACACACCAACAGCGACTGGCCGAAGGCCTTGAGAAAGCGCGGTTCGCCCCACAGCTCCAGGTACCACTTGAAGGTCAGGCCATCCGGCAGGATGGTCGCCGACCAGCTGGTGGCCAGCGAGTAGAGCAAGGTGCCGGCCAGCGGCAGCAACAGGATCAGAAACAGCAGCCAGACCACCACGCGGTGGTAAAGGCTGGCGGCTGGGGCATCAGCGCGGGACATGGTAGCTCCTCCTCAGCAGCAACTGATGGACGAGGGTGATCGCCGCCATCAGGCCGACCAGGATCATCGCCAGGGCGCTGGCCATGTGTGGATCGAGGGAGATGTCCCCGGAAATCATCGCGGCGATACGGATCGGCAGCACGTTGAAATTGCCCGTGGTCAGGTAGTACACCGTGGCGTAGGCGCCCAGGGCATTGGCCAGCAGGATCACGAAGGTGCCGAGCAGCGCCGGGGTGAGTACTGGCAGGCCGATGTGCCGCCAGAAGTCCCAAGTGCCGGCGCCGAGCAGCGCGGCGGACTCGCGCCAGTCCTGACGCAAGGCGTCGAAGGCTGGGTAGAGCAGCAGCACACCGAGAGGAATCTGGAAGTAGGTGTAGAGCACGATCAAGCCGTTCTTCGAGTACAGGTTGAAGCTCTCGATCAGCCCGGCCTGGATCAGCAGCAAGGTCACCGCGCCGTTGAAGCCGAGCAGGATGATGAACGCGAAGGCCAGGGGCACGCCGGCGAAGTTGCTGGTCATGTTGGAAAAGGCGATCACGAAATCGCGCAGTTTCGAATCCACCTGGCGCAGCGAGTAGCTGCCGATGATGGCGATGAGCATGCCGAACACGCTCGACCAGAAGGCGATCTGCAGGCTGAACTTGACCGCCTGCATGTAGAACTTCGAGGCAAACGCCTTCTCGAAATTGCCCAGGCCCCAGCCGTCCGGCGTGTTCAGGCTGTTGAGCGCGACCCACACCAGCGGGGCGATCTGAAAGGCGATAAAGAACACCACGAAGGGCAGCAGGCACAGCAGAGCCAGCCATTTTCCCTTGGGTTTGTGGATGGCGCTCATCGCAGCAGCTCCCGGCACGAAGGTTTGTCATGGGGCACGCCGAGCAGCTCGCAGATGGTGCCGCACAGCTCCAGTTGCTTCGGCGCTGCCGACTCGCTGAGGCTGAACGCATCGCCGAGCACGAACAGCGGCACTTCGCGCTCTTCGGGCAGCAGGCCGTTGTGCGAGCGGTCGTCGTTCATGCCGTGATCGGCGGTCACCAGCACCTGATAGCCAGCGTCCAGCCAGGTCTGCAGGTAGCCGGCCAGCAGGATGTCGGCGACCCGCGCCGCGTTGCGGTACTGGCTGCTGTCGAGGCTGTGCTTGTGGCCGGCGTCGTCGATGTTCATCGGGTGCACCAGCAGAAAGTCCGGCGCATGCGCGAGGCGCAGGCTCTCGGCATCGTCGAACAGGTGCGAGTCCGGGTAATGGTCTGCGTAATAGAAATGCCCGTGCTGGATCGGCAATTCGCTATCACTGGTATGGCGGTCACGGGCTGCCACAAAGGGCGCACGGTTATACAGCTCGCTCATCCAGTGATAGGCGGCAGCTGCAGTGCTCAGCCCGGCGGCGCGGGCGTAGTGGAACACACTGCGCTCCTTGCTGAGGCGCACCACGTTGTTGTGCACGATGCCGCTGTCGATCGGTGTCACGCCGGTGAGAATGCACTCATAGAGCGGGCGCGACAGCGAAGGCAGCTCGCATTCGAGCTTGTACAGGGCGGCACGCCCGGCGGCGCGATACGCCTGCAAGTGGCCGAGCGCATGCCGAGCGACCTCGAAATTGAGGCCGTCGAGAATGACGAGGATGACCTTGGACGGCATGGGTGATCCTGGGTTGAGAGGGACGTAGAGACGTAGCCTGGGTTGAGCGAAGCGATACCCAGGGCAGGTTTCCCGGGTTTCGCTGCGCTCGACCCGGGCTACACTGTGCCTGGATTACTCCATATTGATGATCACGTTTTCCTGCCACAGCTGCGGCAGGGTTTTCGAGGTCGTTTCCCAGGCGGCGGCGTCCTTGATCGGCTTGACCTTGGCGTACTGCTCGTTGGGCAGCAGCTTGGCCTGCACTTCAGCCGGCAGGGTCAGGTGCTCGGCGCGGATCGGGCGGGCGTTGCCCTTGGCCAGGTTGATCTGCCCGGCGTCGCTGAGGATGTACTCGCGGGCCAGCTTGGCGGCGTTGGGGTTCTTGGCGTACTTGTTGATGATGGTGGTGTAGCCGGAGATCACCGAGCCATCGGAAGGGATCAGCACTTCGAAGCGGTTCGGGTCGATCTGGTCGCGGTAGCTCAGGCCGTTGAAGTCCCAGACGATACCCACTTCCACTTCGCCTTTCTCCAGGGTCTGGATGGTCGGGTTGGCCAGCGACAGGCGCCCCTGTTCGGCGATTTCGGCGAAGTAGTCCAGGCCCGGCTGGATGTTCTTCTCGTCGCCACCGTTGGCGATGGCCGCAGCCAGCACGCCGTTGACGGCCTGAGCAGCAGCGCTGACGTCACCGATTGCCACGCGGTATTTGCCGGTTTTCAGGTCAGCCCAGCTTTTCGGGGTGTCCTTGACCAGCTGCTTGTTGACGATGAAGGCGATGGAGCCGGTGTAGGCGAGCATCCAGTGGCCGTCGGCATCCTTGGCCCACTCCGGAATCTGGCTCCAGGTGGTCGGTTTGTAGGGCTGGGTCACGCCCTGCTGCACGGCGATCGGGCCGAAGGCGGCGCCCACGTCACCGATATCGGCGCTGGCGTTGTCCTTTTCGGCGGCGAACTTGGCGATTTCCTGGGCCGAGCTCATGTCGGTGTCCATGTGCTTGAGGCCGTACTTGTCGCTCAGGTCCTGCCAGGTGTCCTTCCAGTTGGCCCAACTGTCCGGCATGCCGACGCTGTTCACGGCGCCTTCTTTGCGTGCGGCCTGTTCCAGTGCAGTTATATCCGTCTCGGCGGCCATGGCCTGGGAAGCCAGAGCGATGGCGCTGCCCATCAGCGATGCCAGTAGCAGTTGTTTCATTGGAAACTCCTTTGCGTTGAGGGTTGGTCTAGATCAGCAAGACCCAAGCCAATGTAGGCGGCGCCAATGACAGTTTTGTGTCGGTATGGCCGTCGCGCACATCCGGAGCCTTCGGCGAGGCCCCGCTCAGCAAGCGTAGACCAGGTTAAGCCTTTGAATTGGCGGGCTTGTCACTGGCATGGGGCGTGCTTGAAAGCAGCCTGTCATCTGCCGGTCATCCGGCTTGCCTAGGCTTGTGAGCAAGCATTGCAGCCAGTCGATGGCTGTTACGTGCCCTGTAATGGGGCTGGTCTAGTCCAAAAGGAATCAGCGTGATGCGCGACGACACGCCACGGGCCGTCACCACCATTTGCCGCGCGTTGCAGGAACAAATCGAGCACGGCCTGCTGCCTGCCGGTGCCAAGTTGCCGGCCGAGCGGCGCCTGAGCGAATTGTTCGACACTACACGGATCACCCTGCGTGAGGCGCTCGGGCAGCTGGAAGCTCAGGGCCTGGTGTACCGCGAGGAGCGCCGCGGCTGGTTCGTCTCGCCCGCGCGGGTCGCCTACAACCCCCTGGTGCGCACCCACTTTCACGCCATGGTCGCGGAGCAGGGCAGAGTGCCTGCCACCGAAGTGCTGAGTGCCCGACTGATGCCGGCACACTCGCAGGTCTGCCAATTGCTGGGCTTGTCCGGGCTATCCAGCGTCTACCAGATCCGCCGGGCACGGCGCATCGACGGGCGACTGGTGCTGTATGTCGAGCATTACCTGAACCCCGACTATTTCCCTGGCATCCTCGATTACGACCTGACCCGGTCGCTGACCGAGCTATATGCCAGCGAGTACGACGTGCACTACGGCCGGGTACGTTTCGACATGGTGCCCACCGCGCTGCATGCCGACGCCGCTGCAGCGCTCAAGGTGGCGCCCGGCAGCCCGGCGTTGCGCATCATCCGGGTCAACCGCGACCAGCGCGGCCGCCTGATCGACTGCGACCTCGAGTACTGGCGCCATGACGCAATTCATATCAGCGTGGAAGTGCCGGATTAGGATCCGGTAAAAGGCATTGCAGAGCGGTGCGCGGCTCCTGAGTTCAGGCGTCGCGTTTCACCGTCAACTCACAGGCTCTTTATCTTGGCGGCAAGAACGGCCGCATTGACCGTGCTCAGGGTTTGCTTACCCGCTGGAAACTCCAGCACAGCGCTTTCTACCAGGGTGTAAATTCGCTCGCCGTTATTCAGCGTGAATTCTAAAAACGCCAGGTGATCGCTCCATGAGCGGTAGCGCCGCACCATGAAAATGCTGTGCCTGGACGTTACCGAGCGAATTTTCGTCAGCGCAATCTTCTGGTCAGCCGCTTCGCTGGAGACGATCAGCTCATCGTTATGGATAGAGGCCGGGCCGGCTTTTGCGAGCATTCGCCATTCCAGTGCGAAGCGCCACGACATGCTCAGCAGGCAGACGCCGATCAGCAGCAGCTCGGGGAGGGGAGTGCTGGGCGCTTTGATCAGAACCAAACCACTGCCTGCCACGAGAATGGCCAGGGTGATGAACCGGTAGAAATAGACGTTGTGGAAATCGGGGAAGGTCAGAAAGCGGATGTCCATATACGGGTTCCTGAAGTCGGAATCTGCCAACGCGTTCGTTAGCAGCACTCACTCGCGCAGGCATTATCGGTGATGGTGCACCTGGAAAACTGTGCGGTGCTCCCTGTTTCACCGGTGTGCCAATCCGAGCACGTTGCCGGCTCTCAAGAGCGGAGGTCGGCTTGCTTCCGTGGGGGGCGCCCTCTCAGTTAGTTGGCAAAAAAATGCCCGCAACGACCGATGAACTGTCATTGCGGGCATGTTTTACGGCTTGCTTCAGCCGATGCGGTGCGCGTGGATCAGACGGCAGCCACTACCTTGGCAGGTGGCTGAGTGCGGCGCCCCAGTACACCGGCACCAGCCGCCACCAGCCCTGAGATCACCAGGGTGATCAGCAGAATCCAGGCACCCTGAGAAACTCGCTTGGCCGCTACTTCAGCGGCTTCACGGGCTTTCTGCTCGGCTTGGGCTTTCAGTTCCTGATACTTGGCGTAAGCCTGGCGATAACTGGCTTGTGCCTGATCGACGATCTGGTTGGCCTCGGCGTCGGTCTTGTTGCCGCGTGCCTTGATCAGATTGACCAGCGCTTCACGGTCGGCAGCGTCCCAGGCCTGGTCGCCCTTGGCTTTGATGCGATCCAGCAGACTGCCCAGTTGCTCGCCGGCCTGTTGAGGGTTTTCAGCGCTGCGCTGGGCGGTGTTCTGCGCATCCTGCTGAGTGGCTTGCGCTTGCTGGTTGAGGTTCTCCGGGTTCAGTTCAGGCTTGCCAGTCTGACGCATGGCTTGTTCGAGCTCGCCTTGAATATCGTCCAGATTGAACTCGATACCCTGCTCACGGAGCTGATCCTGAATCTTGCCACCCAGTGCCGGTGCGACCTGGGCGATGCCGCTGCCCAGTGCCGACATACCGCTGCCAGCCAGATTCAGGCCGCCACGCACCACGCCGGTTACGGCGCTGGAGACCAGGTATACGGTGATCAGCGAAACGCTGGCCCAGACCAGCAGGCCATGAAAGGCACCCTCACGCTGTGCCAGGCGACCTGCGGCCCAGCCACCGATGAACAGCGAAATCACTGCACTGATCACCACCCAGATGGCGGCGCCCGTGCCGATGCCCGACAGCGGGTCGGCTTCTTGCAGCGGATCGATGCTGGCGCTGCCGATGGCCGTGCCCAGCAGGTTGAGTAGCAGTGATACCACCATGGCGAGTACGACCCCCGCCACAATCGCACTCCAGGAAATGCGCTTGAGCAGTGGCGCCACAGCAGTGGAGTCATGGTAAACGGGTTGGGTGTAGCCGACTGGAGCAGTACGGTCGTCGCGGATCATAATGGCAGCCCCTCAAGGCAATGGCAGAACGAGCGAAATATCTCGTTACTACAAATGACTGTGGCGCCAACGGGAAAGTTTGGACTGGATTTTCGGGGGAGATTTTCTAGGCCCTGCGCCTGACATCGGGCTTTTTGAGTTTGCCGCCGACCCGCAACAAAAGCAGGCCGTGGTCAGCGCATGAGCGTTAGAGCCAAGGGTGTATCTGCCACTCGTTCAGGGTGCCGGAAAGGCACCCGTGTTTCACGAAAGCGATCAATGAATGGAGCCATAGGCAAGCCGCTCACGCACCAACAACTCAGCCTGATGGGCCATCTGATCGAGCAGCCGGTCGCGCTTCTTCTCCGCCTCGCTCATGGCCTTCTTGCCGTGTTGCTTCAACAGATACGCATGGATCTGCCGCACTTCGGTAGACTGGTAGATCGGCATGAGATCCTGCACCGCCACCATGCCGTCCGAGCGATAGCTGCGGGTATTCATCGACACCTGCGGGCCCTGTGCCGCCAGCACACGAAAGCCCATGGCCTCGAAGGTTGGCACCTTGCTCGCCGCGCAGGCCAGCTCCACATGCGGATGACGTTCGATGATCTGCTGCAGCATGGCCCGCGCCACACCGTGCCGTCTGTGGCTGGTCTGTACGGACATATAGGCCAGGGTGCAGGCCTCGACATCATCCTGGCTGGGCAGGTACAGGGTAAAACCCAACACCTGGGAAGGATCTTCGTCGTCCAACGCCAGGATCAGCTGTGTGGGGCTGTCGGCGTTACCGTTCATGGCCTGCAGATACAGGTGCACCTCGTAGCCGATCACGTACTGGTACAACTGATAGAGCGGGTTGCTGGGCGTCAGCGACACCGGGCTGATATCGCTGAAATAGTCCACCACCATCTGCAGCACCTGGCTTTTCAGGGACTCGGGCGGCGGGGTATCCAGGTGTACGAGGGTGAACATCGAAAGGCGAGCTCTTGTGTGAATCGGCGGGCGCCATTGTAACGCGTGTGGCTGTGGCGGCGGGTCGAGATGATCGGGGCGTTATCTGCCGGGGCTTCAGGTAAAATTGCGTAACATCGGATTCAAATCTGGCAGAGGCTTATGGCATCGTTGAAACGCAAATACTCAGGCATGGAGCGCGAGCTGGCTCGCACGCTGACCACCGCCTGTGAGACGGCCAAAAGCCAGATCGTCGGCTTCCAGTGGCTTACCCATGACGTTGACTACGAGCGCTTTCCGCAGAGCCTGAAAGTGACCTGGGTGTTTGATACCGAAGCGAGCAAGGACAAGGCAATTGCCAGCCCGGACAGGGCGAGAATGCATGACCTGACGCTGGCCTCCTTTGAGGAGGTGGGCATCAGCGTGGCGAACATCGCCGCCCACGTCGTGTTTCGCTCTGAGCAACGCCTGGCACCCGCGTCCGGTAATCGTGGTGCGCAGCCGGTGAGCGGCAAGCGTGGCTAAAGACATCGAAAACCCCTGCGTGTCGCTGTGCCAGCTCAACAGCGAACTGTGCGTCAGCTGCGGCCGCACCCGAGAAGAAATCCGCAAATGGCGCGGCATGAAACGCCCCGAGAAAATGGCCACCGTGCAGAAGGCTACGGCGCGGATGAAGGCGATAGCCAAGAAGAAGAGCAAATGAGCAGGGCAGAGAATGATCGTTCCCACGCTCTGCGTAGGAATGCAGCCAGTGACGCTCCGCGTCACGAATACCACCGGTCTACCTCAATCAATCCCGCCAGCCCCGCATAATTCCTGGCACTGGAATAACGCCAATGTTCGGCTCGGCCTACTAGCCACGTTTGACTGGGTTGTGATGGATGTAGTCGAGCTTTTCCCTCATCACTTCGTTGCTGTACACCAGCTCCGCATGTGAACCCTCCTGCCAGAGTTGATACACGCGATCAGCCTTGTGCGCGCGCTTGGCGAAGCGCAGTCGCTCCAGCAAACGCTCTGCCCGTCGTTCTTGCAGGTGATCGATGATTTGCCGTGCAGTGAACGACTTGAACCCGCTGACACATTTGCCCAGGTCAGGCGCTTGGGCAACGAAGTGCAGGTGATTTTCCAGAACGACGTAGCCATAAAGGCGCAAGCCCTGGTTTGCCTGTTGATAGCGCCAGCAATCGAGCAGAATTTCGACCAGCGTGGGGCGAGTGAATAGCGGTAGCCATTCCATCACCGTGCAGGTGAGAAAGTGTGGTTTTTCCGGTTCGGTGATGACGTAGCGGCTGCGGCCCATTGGATTCTTCCTTGAATCGAGTGCTATCTGATCGTACCCACGCTCCGCGTGGTTACGCCTTCTCGGACGCTCCGCGTCTTGTTATCTGGTTCTCGATAGAGATTAGCTGACGCGTCAGTCTGGGTAGTTTTCGACGCAGAGCGTCGAGGGCTGCGTTCCCACGCGTAGCGTGGGAACGATCAAAATTACACTCATACCCTCATGGGTGTCCTCTTTTTTGTTTATTGATTAAGAATCAAGCTCTTGGTTTATCATGCTTATGATTTCCGAAAACTTATCGTTGTTATAGGTGGAAATGTTTAGGCAGAATAAGTATAGAGCCTCTTCTCTAGGTAAATTTAAGTGCTTCCCTATTTCATGAAATTCATTGTGCTTCCCTGCTCCTAATCCATATTCAATTATATCCAGTAGAAGGGCTTCATCTATTTTGAATAAGGAGGCTAGGTGTGTGGCGTTCTGCTTTGAAGTTTCTAGTATCCAGGCCTCTGGCCATGTGTCTCCTGGGAGGTAGTTGATTTTTGACTTGAACCAGGCTGGATAGTCTTTATCTTTGATTTCTAGTGTGTTTGCTCCAAACTCTTGGTTGTTTTTTTCTTTGTCTTTTTGGTCGCCATCAAAAAGTGTGATGGTATTTTTACAGTCGGATAGCTTGTACGTTGATGCTTGCTGAACGCTTAGTGCTGAGGCAGAGCCTATTATTTCTGTGTTAACTCTTGAGCGTATTTCGTTTGGTAGATTCAATGTGATGAGTTTCTGAGCAACGTCGTCTTCTACAAGAATGCAAAGTTCTTTGGAGTTTTTTGAGCTCAACTTTGAGAAGGCGTGATCGGATGAGTAACCTGCCGTAGCAACGGTGTTTTGTCCGATCTTTTCAATAAATACTCTTGAGTCCTCTGGAAGAAAATCAAATACTTCACTTGAGTGGGTGGTGCAGATAATTTGGATTTTCCTTTCGAGACAAATTTCTTTCAATTTTTTTATGAATCTTGCTTGAGCCTCTATGTGAAGACCTAGTTCGATTTCATCTATTACTATCAGGGCCCCTGGTGGTGCTGAATAGATTGTCGAGAATATTTCAAAAAGTGCGTTTTCACCAGCACCCATATTAAAGCCAGAAAATGTTACTCCATTTACTTTTGCTAGTGGAAGTCTGTATTTTGAGTGGGACGCAATTTTTACATCTTCGTATTTTTTATTTAAAATGTAGCCAATAATGTCACGAAGTTTGTCTTCCCAACCTTTCGGCTCTCCGGTGATGAAGTATCTGCAGTAGCTGCGGGATTGGCTTTTTTCACTGTGAGGAACGATGCGTTCAATTCCTAAGAAAGCAACGTTGCGATCTATTCTACTGGCATACTCATTCCATTTGCCCCCAGCAGATTTATGTCTGAGTTGATATTTTATACCTTTTTTATCTGGGTTGGATGAGGTTACTCGCCAGTTATCGTATGCAAAATAATATTTTATATAAACAGTTTTTGACGTTCCTTCGTTCTTGTGCTGTATGAAAAAGTCTGCAAAAGTGTAATAACTTTTCTTTCTGTTATTTGCGCGAAATCCATCATCTTTATTGTGATACGCGCAGCATGCCAAAGCTAAAATTGTAGACTTTCCTGTCCCATTTTTCCCCGCTATAGCGATAATTGGAAAATTTATTGGCACTGAAAGTTTTGTTAATCCTCTTATTCCGCCAATTGATATCTCAATTTTTCTTAAGTGTGCGTGAGCGTAGTCATTTGAAAACCACTTTCGAAGGCTGATATCAAGCTGGCTATTTCTATATTTCATAGAGCTTCCAATAAAAAGCCCCGCACTAGGCGGGGCTTTTTATTCAGCTTAATCCCCAACATCCATGGCAGGTGTTGGGTCAATCTACGCTGATGTCAGCGGGCCATCAATCCCAGCTCAACGCCCCACCAGTCTGATACTCGATTACACGGGTCTCGAAGAAGTTTTTCTCTTTCTTCAGGTCCATGATTTCGCTCATCCACGGGAACGGGTTGCTGGCGCCTGGGTATTCTTCTTTCAGGCCGATCTGGGTCAGGCGGCGGTTGGCGATGAATTTGAGGTAGTCCTCCATCATCGCGGCGTTCATGCCGAGCACGCCGCGGGGCATGGTGTCGCGGGCGTATTCGATTTCCAGCTGGGCGCCCTGCAGAATCATCTGGGTCGCTTCGTCTTTCATCTGCGCGTCCCACAGGCTAGGGTTCTCGATCTTGATCTGGTTGATCACGTCGATACCGAAGTTCAGGTGCATGGATTCGTCGCGCAGGATGTACTGGAACTGCTCGGCGGTGCCGGTCATCTTGTTGCGGCGGCCCATGGAGAGGATCTGGGTGAAGCCGCAGTAGAAGAAGATGCCTTCGAGTACGCAGTAGTAGGCGATCAGGTTCTTGAGGAACTGGCGATCGGTTTCCGGGGTGCCGGTTTCGAACTTGGGATCGGAGATCGAGCGGGTGTACTTGAGGCCCCAGGAGGCTTTCTTCGCGACGCTCGGGATCTCGTGGTACATGTTGAAGATCTCGCCTTCATCCATGCCCAGCGATTCGATGCAGTACTGGTAGGCGTGGGTGTGGATCGCCTCTTCGAAGGCCTGGCGCAGGATGTACTGGCGGCACTCGGGGTTGGTGATCAGGCGGTACACGGCCAGTACCAGGTTGTTGGCAACCAGGCTGTCGGCGGTGGAGAAGAAGCCGAGGTTGCGCATTACGATACGGCGCTCGTCTTCGCTGAGACCGTCCGTGGATTTCCACAGCGCGATGTCGGCGTTCATGTTCACTTCCTGCGGCATCCAGTGGTTGGCGCAACCATCCAGATACTTCTGCCAGGCCCAGTCGTACTTGAAGGGTACGAGCTGGTTGAGGTCGGCGCGGGCATTGATCATCTGCTTGTCGCCAACTTCCACGCGACCAGAGGCGCCTTCGAGGTCATCCAGGCCTTCCTGGATGTCGAGGTCGTTCAGGGCCTTTTTCGCACGGGCGATGGCATCGGAGTCGTTGGCATCAACGGCGCGGGCCTCGAGGGCGGCGTTGCCACCAACCTGGTTGAGCTTTTCCAGACTCATGTCGGCACTGATTTGCGCCGCGGATTGTTTGTTGGGAGCGGCAGCTTCTGCGCCGTCTTCCTTGTCGAATTCATCCCAGCTCAGCATGGGTTGGCTCCTGCTTGAGGGTCGGCATGTGGGCCGACCTGTATGGATAGTGGCTAATCATGTGTGGCTCGCGGTGCACGCAGAGCGCTACGGCTGATTATTGCCAGGGCTGCGCCTGGCTTCGCGTTATCGGTGCCGGATTGCAGTGAAGGCTGCAACCCGGCGGATACCTCTTATTGGCAGGCTTCGCAATCCGGCTCGTCGATGGCGCATGCCTTCGGAACTGGAGCCGGGCCAGGGGAGGCCTCATTGGCCGGCGCTGCAGCAGGTGCTGCGCTGAGGCCTTGGTCGCCACCACTGGACACCGCGTTGAGTTTGCTGGTGCTGATGGTGGACTTCTCGGTGCTGGTCGCGGCCAGGGCACGGAGGTAGTAGGTGGTTTTCAGGCCACGGTACCAGGCCATGCGGTAGGTCACGTCGAGCTTCTTGCCCGAGGCGCCGGCGATGTACAGGTTCAGCGACTGCGCCTGATCGATCCACTTCTGGCGACGGCTGGCGGCATCGACGATCCACTTGGTGTCGACTTCGAAGGCGGTGGCGTACAGGTCTTTCAGTTCTTGCGGGATGCGCTCGATCTGCTGCACGGAGCCGTCGTAGTACTTGAGGTCGTTGATCATGACCGAGTCCCACAGGCCGCGCGCCTTGAGGTCGCGAACCAGGTAGGGGTTGATCACGGTGAATTCGCCCGACAGGTTCGATTTCACGTACAGGTTCTGGTAGGTCGGCTCGATGGACTGCGATACGCCGGTGATGTTGGCGATGGTCGCGGTCGGCGCGATGGCCATGATGTTCGAGTTACGAATACCTTTCTGTACGCGAGCACGCACTGGCGCCCAGTCGAGGGTTTCGTTCAGGTCGACGTCGATGTACTTCTGGCCACGCTGCTCGATGAGGATCTGCTGGGAATCCAGCGGCAGCACGCCCTTGCTCCACAGCGAACCCTGGAAGGTTTCGTAGGCGCCACGCTCGTCGGCCAGATCACAGGAGGCCTGGATGGCGTAGTAGCTGACCGCTTCCATGGATTTGTCGGCGAAGTCGACGGCGGCGTCGGAGCCGTACGGGATGTGCTGCAGGTACAGCGCGTCCTGGAAGCCCATGATGCCCAGACCAACCGGACGGTGCTTGAAGTTGGAGTTGCGCGCTTGCGGCACCGAGTAGTAGTTGATGTCGATGACGTTATCGAGCATGCGTACGGCGGTGTTTACGGTGCGCTGCAGCTTGGCGGTGTCCAGCTTGCCGTCGACGATGTGGTTCGGCAGGTTGATCGAGCCCAGGTTGCAGACGGCGATCTCGTCTTTGTTGGTGTTCAGGGTGATCTCGGTGCACAGGTTGGAGCTGTGTACCACGCCCACGTGCTGCTGCGGGCTGCGCAGGTTGCACGGGTCTTTAAAGGTCAGCCATGGGTGGCCGGTCTCGAACAGCATCGAGAGCATTTTGCGCCACAGGTCTTTGGCCTGGATGGTCTTGAACAGTTTGATCTTGCCTGGGTATTCGCTCAGCGCTTCGTAGTACTCGTAGCGCTCTTCGAAGGCCTTGCCGGTCAGGTCGTGCAGATCCGGTACTTCGCTCGGCGAGAACAGGGTCCACTTGCCGTCGTCGAAGACGCGCTTCATGAACAGATCCGGGATCCAGTTGGCGGTGTTCATGTCGTGAGTACGGCGACGGTCATCACCGGTGTTCTTACGCAGCTCGATGAACTCTTCGATGTCCATGTGCCAGGTTTCCAGGTAGGCACACACGGCGCCTTTGCGCTTGCCGCCCTGGTTGACCGCGACAGCGGTGTCGTTGACCACTTTGAGGAACGGCACGACGCCCTGGGATTTGCCGTTGGTGCCCTTGATGTAGGCGCCCAGCGAGCGAACCGGTGTCCAGTCGTTACCCAGGCCGCCAGCGAATTTGCTCAGCAGGGCGTTGTCGCGAATGGCGTCGTAGATGCCGCCCAGGTCGTCTGGCACGGTGGTCAGGTAGCAGCTGGACAGCTGCGGACGCAGGGTGCCGGCGTTGAACAGGGTCGGCGTCGACGACATGTAGTCGAAGCTCGAGAGCAGGTTGTAGAACTCGATGGCGCGGTCTTCGCGGTTCTTCGGCTCTTCGATGGCGAGGCCCATGGCCACGCGCATGAAGAACACCTGCGGCAGTTCGAAACGGATGCCGTCCTTGTGGATGAAGTAACGGTCGTACAGGGTCTGTAGGCCCAGGTAGGTGAACTGCTGGTCGCGCTCGTGGTTGATCGCCTTGCCCAGTTTTTCCAGGTCATAGGTTTTCAGTTTCGGGTCGAGCAATTCGAACTCGACGCCGGCTTCGACGTAGGCAGGCAGGGCCTTGGCGTATAGCTCGGCCATCTCGTGGTGAGTGGCGCTGGCGGCGACGTTGAGGAAGCTCAGGCCTTCGGCGCGGATGTTGTCCATCAGCAGGCGGGCGGTGACGTAGCTGTAGTTCGGCTCACGCTCGACCAGGGTGCGGGAGGTCATCACCAGGGCGGTGTTGACGTCTTTCTGGGCGACGCCGTCGTACAGGTTCTTCAGGGTTTCTTTCTGGATCAGAGCGCCGTCGACTTCCAGCAGACCTTCGCAGGCCTCGGTGACGATGGTGTTGAGGCGGCCCATGTCCAGCGGCGCCATGCTGCCGTCAGCCAGGGTCACGCGGATGCTCGGGTGCGGCTGGGCGATGCCGTCGGCGGCGCCAGCGGTTTTGCGTTCCTGGCTGCGGGCTTCGCGGTAGATCACATAGTCGCGGGCGACTTTCTGTTCGCCGGAGCGCATCAGGGCCAGTTCGACCTGATCCTGAATCTCTTCGATATGAATGGTGCCGCCGGAGGGCATGCGACGCTTGAAGGTCGCGGTGACCTGCTCGGTCAGGCGCGCGACGGTGTCATGGATACGCGACGAGGCAGCGGCATTGCCGCCTTCCACAGCGAGAAACGCCTTGGTGATGGCGACGGTGATTTTGTCACCGGTGTACGGCACGACGGTGCCGTTACGCTTGATCACACGCAGTTGGCCTGGCGCGGTGGCAGCCAGAGCCTGAGTGGCGTCTTCACCCTGAGGCGTTTTGGCCTGAGGGTTCTCGTGAGTGGTGTCGGTGTGCATGTATGTCTCCATGATCAATGAAATTTTTCGGGATGAGCGTTCTGCCGCGAATCGTTACCTGTACCTGGCTTTCATTCCAATCGACAAAGCCTGAAGCCTGCACAAGGCTGGCAGCAGGGTGTTGCAAAAAGGCGGTGATGGACTGGCTGGCGTTTTTGCGCAGCTGCAGTCGGTACTGCTTCGAGGCCGGAACGCTATCCCTGGCTTAACTGGTGCTTCCTGCTGCACGCGGTCACTAGATGTAGTGTTGCCGGTGCAAGCGTGGCGAGCGGTGTTCTATTTGCGCCGAACGACCCGGGTCGTTCGATACCGCTGTGTTCTGGTTGCCGGAGCGCGGTGGTCGGTGGTTTTTCTGTGCACCGAAACGACTCTGGGCATGGACTTTTTCAGGGCATTTATGCTTGTGTCCATTTTTGCCAAAAACCCAACATGTAGGTGTTTGGCGAGCTGGGGATACAAGATAGTGCGATGGGGGAGCTAAGGCAAGCCCTGTGGCCTGTGGATAAATCTGTGGGTTAATGCGGGGTAAGTGGCGCAAATGCCCATGGATACTGGCGATGCCAGGGGCGGCGGCCTGATTGCCGCAGGTAGTTTTTTTTACGGGGCTAGCGAGGGAAATTCACTTCGTCACATAAACACAATATGTAGGGTTTATTCGGGAACTTTGGCCTGCAATATGCAGATGCGCGGCTGCTCTCTGCAGGCAGCCGCCATTAGCCGATGGCGCAAGAATTTTATCGTGTTATGGCAGAACCAGTGCCTTGTGCTTCAGGGCGCGTTTCTGCGTATCGGGCAGCTCGTCACGATCACCATAGGGCGCGGTGTACCAGCCGCCGTAGGTCGGGTTGGGCAGCAGGAACCAGCGCTGGCCGAACCACGCCTCATAGGGCTGCGCAGCCTGGCGTTGTTCGCTCAAGCGATTGGGCGCGGCAATGAAGTCGCCGTAGCTGTCGCCGACCAGCAGCAGAACCCGAGCATGTTCACCGACCCACTGGCGGCGGCAGGTCTTGTCCGAACCGGCGCTCTGGCAGCCGCCGATGGCGGTTCCCGCAGTGAGGATCTGTCCTTCATCCGCGATGGGGAAGCCCGCCTGGCGCAGGTTGCGCAGGGTGTCGGCTTCCTGGCCTGGCTCGCGGTTGGTCAGGTAATAGGGCGTGATACCGAGCTTGGCCGCTGCCTGCATGAAGGCGACCGAGCCGGGCAGGGCGCTGGCTTCGGCCTTTGTCACCCAGCGGTACCACTCGGCGTAATCATAAGCGCCACCATCGACCACCGACTTGGCATTCACGGGCGTGTTGTCGAGCAGCGTTTCATCGATATCGACGATCACTGCTGGTGGCAGGCCCGTCAGGTTGCGCGGCGGTTGCGCCAGGGCATCCCAGTGCGGATCGGCCAGCGCCGGTTGCAACTGGCGGGTTGCGGCGTCATACACCTGGCGATAGAGCAGCTCGTGCTCGATGGAGGTTTGTGTCCATAGCACCGCATCGAGCTGATCATGTTCCTTGGGTGCTTGCTGGCAACCAGTCAGCAGGCTTCCCAGCAAGCAGAAGGTCAATAACGATGCGGTGCCACGCATTTGGGATGCTCCTTGTACTTTTCCGACAATGGTTCAGATGAAGCGGTCGCAAAAAGGCAATAGCGGCCGGTCGCGATCTCGTGGGAGGGGCTTTAGCCGCGAGCTCTTTACGCCTAGCTAGGCAAAATCGAGGCTAAAGCGGATCGCCGCCCGGCCTCTCCCACAAAAGCTCTGCTCACCGTCCGCTTCCGCCTTTTTTCTGCCCATCACCGATACGACTTACCCGTCACCCGTTAAAAACTCACGGTTGCAGACAGGCGCGCGGTGCGTGGGTCGCCCGGGAACAGGTAGCCATCGCCTTGGTATGCGCCGGTGTCGCGCCAGTAGCGTTTGTCGAACAGGTTGTCGACGGTCAGGCGCAACACCGTATCAAAGCCTTCTATACGCGTGGTGTAACGGCTGCCGAGGTTGAATACCGTGTAGTCGGCGACCTTCACCGTGCCGCTCGGGTTGGCGTACTTGCTGCCGCTGTACTGCAGGCCGCCGAGCAGCGACAGGCCCTGAATACCGGGTATCCGGTAATCGGCTGACAGGCTGGCGCGCACGCGCGGTACGTTGACTGCCTGATGACCTTCATAGGCTTCGGTGCCGCTGTCGATCGCCCGGGCGCGAATCACTGCAGCGCTGGCCGATAGCTGCAGATCGCGAGTTGCCTGCCCGCTGGCAGAGAGCTCCAGGCCGATATTGCGCTGCTTGCCCTGTTGCACGTAGGTCAGGTTGCCATCGTCGTTCGGGCGACTGTATTGCAGCGCCTGATCGATACGGAACAGCGCCGCGCCCAGGCTCAGGCCCTGCCAGTCGCGCTTGAAGCCGGCTTCCAACTGGCGGGAAATGGTTGGAGCGAGAATTTCGCCATCGTTAGTGGTGAACCACGGCGCTTCGCCGCCCAGGGACAGCCCCTTGCTATAGCTCACATACAAGGTGGTGTCGGCCTGCGGTTTGTAGAGCAGCGCGGCGTTGGGCAGGAATTCGCTGCGCCGGGTACGGCGGTCGCTGATGCCACTGCTGGTGAAGGCTTCTTCGTCCAGACGCACCTGACGCCCGCCCAACAGCACCTGCCAGTGCTCGTCGAAGCTGATACGGTCGCTGAAGAACAGGCCGTACTGGCGGCTGTCGAGGCGGCGGTTCTTGGAGTTGAGCGCAACGTCGGTCGGGGCGAAGTCGGCAATGTCTTCATTGATGTTGCCGGTGCCGATGAACTCATTGACCGAGCTGCGTCTGTCTACGGTACGCCGCAAGGCGCTGGTGCCGACAGTCAGCTCGTGGCCCAGCGTGCCGGTAGTGAAGGCGCCGGATAGGGTCGCCTGCAGTTCGTCATGGCGCCGGGTGTCGTCCGGGCTGCGGTAGTCGTAGATGTCGTAGCCGCCTTCGGGGCTGAAGTGTGCAAGCCAATCGCTGCACCCGGAGTCCGGGCTGCAGCCATACGGAAAGCTACTGTAGTCATCGATCACCACCTGGCTGCGCGACGCATCGATGGTGGCTTTCCAGTTTTCGTCGAAACGGTATTCGAAACGCCCGCCCAGGTTCAGTGAGTCGATACCCACCGGTTTCGACCAGCTCTGATGGCCCAGGCGTTTATCCGGGTCGACGCCGCTTGGCACCTGAGTGCCGCCAAGCAATTGATAACCGGCGACCGAGCGCTGCTCGCGGGTCTGGTATTCGGCGTCCAACTGCAGTGTGGCGTTGGGCGACAGGTTCCAGTCCAGCGCCAGGGAGATGAAGTCACGCTTGCCATCGGCGTGCTCGACGAAGGAACGGATGTCCTCGTGGGCCAGGTTAAGGCGCAGGCCCAGCTCCTGTTCGCTGCCAAACCAGTGGCCGAGGTCGGCGGCGATATAGCGTTCGCCATCCTGATTGCTGGCCACGCTCAGCGAGCGCACGTTCTCGGTACGCTTGGTCACGTAGTTGATCAGCCCGCCAGGCTCGACCACGCCGCTCTGCAGACCGGACAACCCCTTGAGCAGCTCGACCTGCTGCTTGTTCTCCAGCGCCACGTTCTGTTCGCCGACCACGCTGCGGCCATTGACCCGGTAGCTGTTGGCGGCATTCAGCGAGAAGCCGCGCACCACGAAGTTCTCGTAGTAACCGATAGGGGCGTAGGCTTCGCCCACCGACGCGTCGTTCTTCAGCACGTCACTGAGCAGGCGTGCCTGCTGGTCGTCGAGCAACTGCCGGGTGACCACCGAAACCGACGCTGGGGTATCGAGCAGCGGCGTCTCCGTAAAACCACCGACTGTGGCACCACGGGCCTGGTAGCTGTCGCCGGCCTGGTCTTCGATGGTGGTGGCGTCGAGGGCGACCACCGAGTCGGCAGCCCAGGAAAACGTCGGGCTCAGCGCAATGGCGAGCAGGGTCGGGGCGAAACGCGGGCGAGGCAGGGCCATGCAAGTTCCTTGGGTGCGGAGGTCGGCGGTTGGCTATCCGGTGCGCGGGCGATTTCTGGGCTGGGGAGTGGCGATCGCTTGGCGGGGCGGCATTCTCCCTCATAAGAGCTGCCGTTGCCATGCCGGTTCTCGGCGTCCGTAGCCTGTGGTTGAGCGAAGCGATACCCAGGAGTTGCTCCCGAGTTTCGCTACGCTCTACGCCGGGCTACCAGAGCGGGAGTAGCGGGTATCAGTCAGAACGGTGCCGGGCACTCGAAGCGCAGGCGTTCGCCGGTTTGTGGGTGGGTCAGGCTGAGCATGCTGGCGTGCAGGCACAGGCGCGGGTAAGCGGCCAGGGCCTGTTCGTGGGCATAGAGGCCGTCACCGAGCAGCGGGTGACCGATGGACAGCATGTGCACGCGCAACTGGTGCGAGCGGCCGGTGATCGGGGTCAGTTCAACGCGACTGTGCTCGGCATGGCGCTCGAGTACGCGCCAGAAGGTCAGTGCGTGCTTGCCCTGTTCATGGTCGACGACGTGTCGCGGCTTGGTCGGTGGGTCGTAGCGCAGCGGCAGGTCGATGCTGCCGCTTTCGCCTTCGGGCGAGCCCCAGCACAGGGCGGTGTAGGCTTTTTCCGTTTCGCGGTCGTGGAACTGCCGGGACAGTTCGCGGTGGCTGTCGGCGTCACGGGCGAGGACGATCAGGCCGGAGGTTTCCCAGTCCAGGCGGTGCACGATGCGCGCTTCGGGGTAGCCGTTTTCCTGCAGGCGGGTGACCAGACAGTCCTTGTTGTCTTCGGCACGACCAGGCACCGAGAGCAGCAGGGTGGGCTTGTTGATCACCAGCAGGGCGGCATCCTGATGGACGATTTCGATTTGGCTGAGCGGCATGGGCGTTCTTTTGGTTGGCCGATAAAAACGAAAGGCGGCCATCGAGGCCGCCGTTCGTGGAGCTGATTACCGCAGGGATCGATGTCGTTTCCGGCATCGCCTGGTGGGTTACACAGCGCATGGACTCTGGTTGTGAAGTGACGATCACTACCAGGCGCTGCTAACCCACCCTACGGAACGCGGATCAACGATCCGGCAGAGTGATGTTCAACTCCAGAATCGAACAGCTGCCCTGGTTTTCCAGTGCGACCTGAACCTGATCGGAGTCGATGTTGACGTACTTGCGGATCACTTCGACCAGTTCCTGCTGCAGGGCAGGCAGGTAATCGGGTTGAGTGCGTTGGCCACGTTCGTGGGCAACGATGATCTGCAGGCGCTCTTTGGCGATGGAGGCAGTGGCTTCCTTCTTGCGCGAACGCAAGAAGTCAAAAATATTCATTCTCGACCTCCAAACAGGCGTTGCAGGAAGCCCTGCTTTTTCACATCAAGGAAGCGGTGCGCCACTTCTTTACCGAGCAGACGATCCACGGCATCACTGTAAGCCTGGCCGGCATCGCTCTGGTCATCGAGGATTACCGGTACGCCCTGGTTGGACGCCTTGAGCACCGCCTGGGATTCCGGGATCACGCCGAGCAGGCGGATGGCGAGGATTTCCTCGACGTCTTCCACACCGAGCATTTCGCCACGGGTCACGCGCTCCGGGTTGTAACGGGTCAGCAGCAGGTGTTCCTTGATCGGCTCACCACCCTGTTCGGCGCGACGCGATTTGCTGGCCAGCAGGCCCAGCATGCGGTCGGAGTCACGTACCGAGGAGACTTCCGGGTTGGTCACCACGATGGCTTCGTCAGCGAAGTACATGGCCAGGTGAGCGCCTTTCTCGATACCGGCCGGCGAGTCGCAGACCACGTATTCGAAGTTTTCGCGCAGTTCGTTGATGACCTTCTCGACGCCTTCCTGAGTCAGGGCGTCCTTGTCACGGGTCTGGCTGGCAGCCAGCACGAACAGGTTCTCGAGACGTTTGTCCTTGATCAGGGCCTGGGTGAGGGTGGCTTCGCCATTGACGACGTTGACGAAGTCGTACACCACGCGGCGTTCGCAGCCCATGATCAGGTCGAGGTTACGCAGGCCGACGTCGAAGTCGACGATGACGGTCTTGTGGCCGCGCAGGGCGAGGCCGGTACCGATGGCGGCGCTGGTGGTGGTTTTACCGACGCCACCTTTGCCGGAAGTGACTACGAGGATCTTGGCCAAGGTGATTCACCCCAAAAATGAATAAAAAGCAGGAACCTGCCAGCGACTGGCGGTCTGTCGAAAAAATCGGTGGAGCGGATTTTCGGCGTGTTTCGAGGGCTGACGGCGCAGTTCGCTGCAGACGCCAGGCAATGCCTATAGATCGCTTGCCAGTGATTATTTTGACAGTCCGCCTGACGGCGCTCAGATGCCCTGTGTGCCTTATGTAAAGTGGCGGCAGTATCCGTTAAAGGCGGGTGATGTTCAACACGTCACCCATCAGGCTGACCTGTACCGCGCGCCCCCAATTCGGGTCGCGGCGCAGGTCTTCAGCCACCTTGTACTGGCCGGCGATGGAGAGCAGTTCCGCGCCCATCTGCTGGCA
Source organism: Pseudomonas sp. AC355 (assembly GCF_979258205.1). Lineage (NCBI taxonomy): Bacteria > Pseudomonadati > Pseudomonadota > Gammaproteobacteria > Pseudomonadales > Pseudomonadaceae > Pseudomonas > Pseudomonas sp. AC355. The sequence continues at coordinate 591,604 of NZ_OZ409843.1, forward strand.
GAAAATTCGCGCCTGACGATTACCCTTGACGCCAGCCAGAGCCCGGCCGCGCATGGGGGCGTAAACATGGATGTTGCCATCGGCGAGAAGTTCCGCACCGGCACTGACCGGGGCCAGCACCACCAGGTCGCAGCCCTGGGCGTAGATCTGTTGGCCTCCGCGCACTGGCGTGGTGATCACGCGGGTCGGTTTGACCTCGGGCTCGACAGGCTTGGGCGGCTCGACGGGTTTCGGTGCTGGATCGATGACCCGCTCGCGGGCGCCAGAAGGCGGCAGCACGGGCAGATCCAGCGCATTGGCGGCGGCGATGTCTTCTTCGCGGCTGGCGCGTACGGCCAGGGTACGCAGGCCATGCTTGCGGCACAGGGCCATCAGTTCGCCGAGATCGAGGCTGCCTTCATCCTTCGGTAATTTGTCGAGGGCCAACACCAGCGGGGTGTTGCTGAAGAAGTTCGGCGCCTGGGCGACTTTCTCCGCCAGTTGCAGGTCAAGGCGGGCGAGGTCGTTGTGCGCCAGTTCCATCACGGTGATGGCCAGCATGCTGCCTTTGAGCTGGAACACGGGGTCTTGGTCGAGGAGATCAGCTTGGCTCATGGTCTGCCTGATGCGGCCTTGGAAAAGTAGCGGGACTTATAACGAGAACGGCGGCGAGGCTCAAGGGCAAAAGCAGCCGCGTCGGTTCGATAAGCGAGGCATTCACTGACAACGCCGCGAAACTTTGGTGCCTCGGCTGCCTATATAAGCGCCGTGTGGTTGCGAGCGGGGCAGGTGCGGGCTATGTTGCGGCACTTTCACCAGCGGCCGTCTGCTCAGCAAGCGGGCCGGCGCAATTCGGAGAGGCATGAGTACGTCACCGATTCATATCGCCAGCGTTCAGGCCGGCGATGTCGCCGAGCTGGTCGATTTCGTCATGGCTGCCCGCGCGCAAATCTTCCCCATGCTCGATGCAACGGTGCTGCCGGCGGATCTGCAGCATTTCGAGCGGGTCTACCTGAGTGGTGGCGACGGCCGTTTCTGGCTGGCGCGCTGTGACGGCGAAATAGTCGCTGCCATTGGCTATCTGCCCTATGACCATCGTTTCGCGCAGCTCGACTACGCCGGGCGTCGAACCGTGGAGATCGTGCGACTGTTCGTGGCCCCGCAATTTCGCCGTTTCGGTCTGGCCAAGGCGCTGTACGAGCGGCTGCGCGAGCATGCCGCTGCTGCAGGTGTGCAGGTGCTCTACCTGCATACCCATCCGTTTCTGCCGGGCGCCATCCGCTTCTGGGAGCGGCAGGGCTTCGCTGTGGTGGACGTCGAAGCCGATCCGCTCTGGCAGACGACGCATATGCAATTTCTACTGCCCGAGTTGAGCTAGAGTCACCGCCAGTCAGTCTCGGGAATCTGTTCGATGGACAAGCTGCTGGCTTTGAAAGCCCTGGTCGAAACTGTCCGCAGCGGTGGCTTTTCTGCTGCTGGGCGGTCGCTGGGCATGGCGACCTCTTCGGTGACGCGCCTGGTCAGCGGCCTGGAGGCGGAGCTGCAAAGTGTGCTGCTCAACCGCAGTACCCGTCAGGTCAGCGTCACCGAGGCAGGGCGTGTTTATTACGAGCGTGCGGTGGCCATTCTTGAGGCGCTGGAGGAGGCCGATGCGGCCGTTTGCGATGGCGGTAGCCAGGCGCGCGGGCGGCTGAATGTCAGCGTGCCGGTCGAGTTCGGTCGGCGAATCATCGCGCCGCGCCTTGGCCTGTTGTTCGAACGCCATCCCGAGTTGGAATTGAATCTACGGCTGAGCGATGAGGTGATCGATCTGCTCGGCGAGCGGGTGGACGTTGCGGTTCGCCTCGGCAGCGCGGTGTTGAGCGACGATGTGGTCAGCCTGAGAGTCGGCGAGTTTCGCCGCTGGCTGGTGGCCAGCCCGGATTATCTGGCGCGTAGCCAGCCGGTCAGCGAGCCCCAGTCACTGCTCGCTCATGATTGTCTGCGGTTCGATTTCGGTGCGGCCGGGCAGCGCTGGCAGTTCAGCGCGGCAGGTGAGGTCGAGCAGGTGGCGGTGCGTGGGCACCTGCAAAGCAACAATGGCGATGTACTGCGTGAAGCGGCGCTGGCGGGGCACGGCATCGCGTTGCTGGCCGACTGGTTGGTTCGCGAGGATGTCGCCGCTGGCCGGTTGACTCGCCTGCTGGATCAGCATGAGGTGGCGCCCGGTTCGATGAGCGGCGCCATCAGCGTGTTGTATCTGCCCAATCAGCGCAGTTCGCGACGGGTTGCCGCGTTCGTTGCGTTTTTGCGTGAGCTGCTCGAAGCCTGAGCCGGGTGTTCGAATCTGCGCAACGCTGCTTTGCACTGGAGACGGATTCTCCGCAGCGGCGAGGCGCCGTAACGTTGCGTCACCAGATGCCACCAGCCAGATGCTGGTGACGCCATGGCATTGCCGGGCATCCCACCCGTTCCCTGTTCCGACGATCCGCGCCTGTGTACGCCGATTCATCGCGAGGTAACCATGAACACATCCACTTCCCGCGAACACCATAGCCTGCCGCCCGCGCTGGTGCTGTTGTTCGCCTTCTGCTGCGGCGCCATCGTCGCCAATCTCTATTACGCCCAGCCGATCATCGAGCTGATCGCCCCTGCAGTGGGCCTGTCGATGCACGAGGCCAGCCTGATCGTTTCCCTGACCCAGGTCGGTTATGCGGTGGGGTTGTTGTTTCTGGTGCCGCTGGCTGACCTGCTGGAGAATCGACGGCTGATGCTGTTGACCACTCTGGCCGCGATGGTTTGCCTATTGGCTGCGGGCTTCTCGTCATCGCCGGGCCTGTTTCTCGGCCTGTCGCTGCTGGTCGGTCTGAGTTCGGTATCGGTGCAGATGCTGATTCCCCTGGCGGCCCATCTGGCGCCGGAGGCCACCCGGGGGCGAGTGGTGGGCAACATCATGGCCGGGCTGCTGCTGGGCATTCTGCTGGCGCGCCCGGTCGCCAGCCTGATCACCGAGTACTTCGGCTGGCGGGCGGTGTACTTTTCCGCGGCGGCGATGATGCTGGGCATCGTGGTGGTCATCGCCACCACCATTCCCCGTCATGCGCCGGACAATCGAGGACATTACGGGCAATTGTTGCTGTCGCTGTTCGGCCTGTTGCGCCGCTACCCAACGCTGCGTCAGCGGGCGCTGTACCAGGGGCTGATGTTCGCTTCGTTCAGCCTGTTCTGGACGTTGGCTCCGCTCGAACTGGTGCGCCATTACGGCTTCAGCCAGAGCCAGGTAGCGCTGTTCGCTTTGGTCGGGGCCATCGGCGCGATCGCAGCACCGCTCGCGGGCCGACTGGCCGATGCCGGCCATACCCGTCGTGCCACCCTGGTGGCGTTGATTCTCGCGCCGCTGTCGTTTGCGCTGACCCTGGCCGGCTCGCTGGCTGGGGTGATCGGCCTGGTGCTGTGTGCCGTGCTGCTGGACTTCGCCGTGCAACTGAACATGGTGTTGGGCCAACGCGAGGTCTATGCCTTGGAGCAGAACAGTCGAGCGCGGCTCAATGCCCTGTACATGACCAGCATCTTCGTGGGAGGCGCCACGGGGTCGGCCATCGCCAGCCCGATCTACGAAAGCTTTGGCTGGCAGGGTGCCGCGCTGATCGGTGGGGCGTTTCCTGCCCTGGCGCTGCTCTTGGCGTTGTGGAATAGGCGCCAGGCGGCTGCGCCGGAGCAGCGGGTGCTGTCCGGCAAGTAGCAGAGTGATTCAGAGCTGCGAGGTACGCACCACGCAATCCGCACGCTCACGCAAGCGCGGGTTCAGCGCGGTGCCCAGGCCAGCACCGGTTGGCGGCAGGATGAAGCCGTTCTGCACATCGGGCAGGGTGGTCACCAGATCCTGATAGAAGCCGGCCAGGTAGGCGCGCACCACTTCCTGGAAGATCGCGTTGGGGCTCGACAGCCCCAGGTGCAGCGAGGCCATCAGTACCACCGGCCCGGTGCAGTCGTGAGGGGCGATGGGTTTCTGGTAGGCCTCGGCCAGGGCGGCGACTTTCTTGGCCTCGCTGATGCCGCCGCACCAGGACAGATCCAGCATCACGTAGTCCAGCGCATCGGCGGCCAGCAGGTCGCGGAACGCACTGCGTGTCGCCAGGGTTTCGCTGCCGCACACCGGCAGGCCGCTGAGGCGACGGTAATCAGCCAGGCCCTGCACGGAGTCCATCTTGATCGGGTCTTCGGACCAGAAGATGTTGTAGTCCTTCAGTTCACGGGCGATGGACAGCGCTGTGGTGGTGTTCCACAACGAGTGGAATTCGCACATCAGTTCGATGCGGTCACCGACTGCCTTGCGGATTTTCTCGAAGGGCTCAAGGCCCTTTTTTATATCCGCCGAACTGATGTACTGGCCGCCGCTGGCCATGGCGAAGGCATCGAAGGGCCAGATCTTCATGGCGCTGAAACCGTCTTCGATCAGGCTCTGGGCTAGCTCGTCGGGGCATTCGATAAAGGCGACCTGGTCGTCGTAGCGTTCGCTGACCGTGGCCTCGCCCTTGGCGATGGTGCGGCGCTGTTCGCCGCCGGTATTAAAGTTGCCACCGGCGCAGGTGTTGTAGGCGCGCATGCTGTCGTGGGCGAGGCCGCCGAGCAGCTGGTAGATGGGCTGGTTCACCGCCTGGCCGAAGATGTCCCAGAGGGCGATATCCAGCGCCGAGGCCGCGCGGGTTTCCACGCCGGAACCGTTGAAGCCGAGGTAGCCGCGCAGCAGCGTCTTGCTGTGCCGTTCGATCTGTAACGGATCCTTGCCCAGCAGCATGCCGGCGGAAATCGAGTGGATGTAGGCTTCCACGGCTTCCGAGCCGCGGAAGGTCTCACCGAGACCGACCTGGCCGTCATCGGTATGCACCTCGACCCAGATCAGGTTGGGCAGGCTCTTCAGGCGCGTGGTTTCGATTCTGGTAATTTTCATGAGCTGTCCTCAACCCTCGCCGTAGACGACGTTATGCAACTTCTCGCCGTTTTTCAGGCGCTCGATATTGGCAGCGATAAAGGCGTAGCGGCGCTCGAACAGGCCGTGGGTCCAACCGGAGATGTGCGGTGTGCAGAAGGCGTTGGGCAGTTCCTCGAAACGGTGCCGGGCCGGCGCCACGCTGTCGTTGCTACCAGCCGGGTAGGCGTACCAGACGTCGAGAAACGCCTTGGCGATCTGCTTGTCGACCAGGGCCTGATAGAGCGCGTCTTCGTCGACCACCGCGGCACGGGCGATATTGATCAGTACGGCGTCCTCGTGCATGGCCTGGAACTGCGCTACGCCGAACGAGCCACGGGTTTCATCGTTGAGCGGACAGGACAGCACCACGTAGTCGACACGGGGCAGGATTTCGTTGATCTGCGACGGTGTGCAGGCCTCGTTGCATGGCCCCTTCAACTGGCCATTGAGGGCGCGGGAGGAGAGGGCGATGACCTTCAGTCCGAAGGCCTGGGCACGTACCGCCACGGCCTGGCCGATGCGCCCGAAGCCGACGATCAGAACGGTTTTGCCATACAGCTCGCCGCGCGGTCTGCGTCCCAGGTAGGAAGCCGAGAAACGCTCGCTGTCGAAGCTGGCACGGGCCTGGGCCAGGCCGACTTCATGTTCGAGCATGCTCGCCAGGGCATATTCGGCCATGGGGATTTCGTGCTCGAACACGTTGCAGGCCACACTGCCTTTGGGCATCACCGAAAAGTCGATGCCATCGAGGCCGGCACCCGGTACATGGAGCAGGCGAAAGCGCGGCACTTCCGCCTTGTTCGGACGCTTGAAACGCATGGCCACCAGCACATCGGCACCGTCGATCTGCTCATCCCACTCCGGCGATTCGTGAGCCTCCCGCGGCAGGGCCACATAATCGGCCTCAAAGCCCAGTTCGGCGGCGATTTCATCCCGGTGGGTGGCGGCTTCGCCGACCATGACGATTTTCATGAGTCTCTCTCCTGTATCGCTGTCATGCCTGTGCAAGTGGCTTGCAGGTGACGGCTCCTGTGCAAAGGTACTGAAAATTATGGTAGCGCAACCATTTTCCACTCCACCGTAGTCCATGACTGGCGGGCCTGACAAGTGGATTTGTTTTATGAGCGCGCGAGAAGGTACTCAACGCCGTGTGCCACACAGGGTTTCTGAGAGGTATTGCGCCTAGCGAGTGCTGTCGCGATCGATCAATTGGTAGCCGATATCCTGTCGCAACACGTTATCGCTGTTGCCCAGAAGTCGACCGAGCAGGGCACTTGCTGCAGCATCGCCCATGGCTCTGCCGTCGATCTTCACGGTAGAGAGTGAAGGGTGGGTATGGGCCGCGAAATTCATGTCACCAAAGCCCATCACGGCGACTTCATCGGGCACGCGAATGCCCTGCGCCATCGCCTCGGTGAGCACGCCGTGGGCGAGAGTGTCAGAGGTACAGACCACCACCTGCGGTCTGGTTGGCGCCGCGAGCAATTTGCGCAGGCCGCTGCGGCCGTGTTCCAGGGTCGGTACGCCTTCGATGTGCTCGCCCGGCACCTCGTGTATGCCGTTGGCCAGCAGCTCATCGACGAAGGCTTTGATCCGTCGCTGACCGCGTGGGTCGTTGACCGCCAGGGTGGCGAAGTCGCGATAGCCTTTGCCCAGCAGATTGCGGGCCACATCGCGCCCAATATCCTCGTGCGAAAAGCCCACCAGCATGTCGATGGGGTCGCTGGTCAGATCCCAGGTTTCCACCACGGGAACCCCCACGGCGCGCAGTCGGCGGCGGCTGGCCTCGGTGTGCAGGGTACCGGTGAGGATGATGCCGTCTGGCCGGCGGCTGAGAATCACTTCGAGCAGTTCCTGCTCCTGATCAGGCTGGTAGCCGGACATGCCCAGCAGTACCTGGTAACCGGATTTACTCAGGCGGTCGGCGATGGCCTGGAAGGTGTCGGAAAAGATCGGGTTGGTGAGGATCGGCACGATCACCGCGACCAGATGGCTGCGGTTGCTGGCCAGGGCGCCGGCGACCAGATTGCGCACGTAACCGGTGTCTTCGATGGCCTTGCGCACCTTGAGCAGCGTCGCCTTCTTGACGTGATCGGGGTTGTTGAGTGCCCGTGACACGGTCATCGGTGCCACACCCGCTGCCTTGGCCACATCGATCAGGGTTACCCCGTGAGTCGACCTGCCGCTGTTGCCTGCTCCCTTGACCGCCATAACACTTCCACATTGATTGAGTGGGCATCCTAACAGTGCCAGCGCGTAGCGGTCATGCCGTGATTGCCTTTTGCCAGCCCGGCGACCGGCAGCGCTTGTCGACCATCGTCCGTTGGCCGATCTACCGGCCGTTGAGGAACCAGCCCGATTCACCGCGGTCTTTCAGCAGTCGGCCAAACCGGGCGAAAGGCATGGCGTTGCGCCAGTTACGCGACCCTGCCGAGCCCCACAACAATTCATCTGGCCGACGTTAGCGCGCTGCGTCGCATTGTGTTCCACCGCCGAGTGAAGATCGTTTTTATGTCCCTAGCCCGCCCGTTTTCCGCATCCTTTTCCCTGCCGCAGCTTCGCGTGCTCGGGACTTCACTACTCGCCGGTTTGCTGCTTGTTGCGGCGCCGGTTCATGCTCAACAGGCCAGCGCCGACGTGCGCTGGGTCAGCGACAGTTTGAATACCTACGTGCGCAGCGGTCCGACCGATGGCTACCGTATTGTCGGCACGCTCAGCTCAGGTGTACGCGTGCAGTTGCTGCGTACCCAGGGCGATTACAGCCAGGTTCGCGGCGAGAATGGCGATGCCGTATGGATCGCCAACCGCGACCTGCAGGAGGTGCCTGGCCAGGCTGAGCGGCTGCCAGCGCTCGAGCAGAAGGTGACCGAATTGAGCACCGAACTCGAAGGCATCAACGACACCTGGAAAACCCGCGTGCAAGGCATGCAGGAGACCCTGGATTCGCGCAAGACCCTGATCGACGAACTCGAGGCCAGCCGCAGTGCCCTGGATATCGAATTGAATCAGGCGCGTTCGGAGTTGCGTGAAGCCCAGGCTCAGTTGGGCAGCGAGCAGAAGGAAGTGCTGATGCGCTATATGATTTATGGCGGCAGTATCGCGGGCGCTGGCCTGTTGATGGGGTTGATCCTGCCAACGATGTTCCGAGTGCGTCGCAAGCGTAACGATCAGTGGGTCTGAACCGATAGGTGAAGCCGTCCTGGGTATCGCTCTACGCAGCCCAGGCTACGGGGCAGGTTCGCGCATCACTGCACGTCTGCCGCTACTGCCGCCCGAATCGCTTCCAGCAGCATCATGCAGGCCGGGTTGTCGTTGTTGCTGCGCCAGGTCAGGTGCAGCTCGCTCTGAATGCCGTTGCCCAGGTCGATCTCGCGGAACGTCACGTCCTTGAACACCACGTTGGTGGCGCAGCGCGGCACCAGGGCCAGGCCCATACCGGCGTTGACCAATGCCAGAATGGTCAGCGACGACCCCAGCCACTGCACGTATTCCGGCGCCACTCCTGCCGAGCGGAACATGCCGGTCAGCAATTCGTTGAAGGGTGGATAGGCTGCGTGGGAGTACATCAGAAAGGGCGCGCCATCCAGATCCCCGACCCTTACCTGATCAGCCGTGGCCAGTGGATGATGGCTGGGGATGGCCAGCACGAAAGGCTCACGCACCAGGCACTCATTCTCGTAACCCGCCTGCAGCAGCGGCTGGCGCACGATGCCCAGGTCGATACGCCGGGTGCGCAGCGCTTCGTGCTGCTGGTGGGTGTTCATCTCGCTCAGGGAAATCTTCACCTGGGGCTGATTGAGCCGCGCCTCGGCGATCACCCGTGGCAGGAACTCATACACCGCACTGCCAACGAAGCTGATGCTCACCGAGCCGATATCGCCTGCTGCGAAGCGTCGTGCCGAGGCGGCTGCCTGATGGGCGCGTTCCAACAGGTGCTGAGCTTCGATGAAAAACGCCCGACCAGCGGCGGTGAGCGCGACGCTGCGAGTGCTGCGGGTGAACAGTTCGACGCCGAGGCTGTGCTCCAGTAGCTGGATCTGCCGACTGAGTGGCGGCTGGGTCATGTTAAGCCGTTCGGCGGCACGGCGAAAGTTGAGTTCGGTGGCGACGGTGGTGAAGCAGCGCAGCTGGGCAAGCTCGAACATTGATCTAATCCAGGTATCAATCGAATACCAATCTAGATTAGACGGGATCAATGCCCGCGTACATGATCGGCGCATCCCACAAAAACAATGATCGGGAGTCGCCCCAATTGAATAACGTCCAGAGTTCCGCCGATCCGCAGGTTGTTGCCCGCGCGGTCTCGAAAGTGAAACGCCACGTTCTGCCGCTGTTCGTGGTCATGTTCATCGTCAACTACATCGACCGGGTGAACATCGGCTTCGTCCGCAGCCACCTGGAAACCGATCTGGGTATCGGTGCCGCGGCCTACGGCCTGGGGGCCGGCCTGTTCTTCATCGGCTACGCGCTGTTCGAAGTGCCTTCGAACATCCTGTTGCAGCGCTACGGCGCCAAGGTGTGGCTGACCCGCATCATGTTCACCTGGGGCATCGTCGCCACCGCGATGGCGTTCGTACCCAACGAAACCTGGTTCTACATCCTGCGCTTTCTGCTCGGCGTCGCCGAGGCCGGTTTCTTCCCGGGCGTGGTGTATTACTTCACCAAGTGGCTGCCCGCCGGTGAGCGTGGCAAAGCCATGGCCATCTTCCTTAGTGGTTCGGCTATCGCGTCGATCCTCTCGGGCCCGCTGTCCGGTCTGCTCCTGCAAATCGAAGGCCTGGGCATGAAAGGCTGGCAGTGGATGTTCTTCATCGAGGGCATGTTCTCGGTAGTGCTCTGCGGCTTCGTCTGGTTCTGGCTGGATTCGCTGCCCAAGGACGCCAAATGGCTGACCCGTGAGGAAAGCCAGGCCCTGACCGACTGCATCGACGAAGAACAGCGTCAGCGCCAACTGGCGGCGGGGGAGACCGGCGCGGTCAAGCACTCGGTGTTCAAGCTGCTGCGCGACCCGCAGATCATGCTGTTCTGCTTCCTGTACTTCTCGATCTCGCTGACCATCTACGGCTGCACCTTCTGGCTGCCGAGCATCATCCGCTCCATGGGTGGGCTGGATGATATGCAGGTCGGGCTGTTCAACTCGGTGCCGTGGATCATCTCGGTGGCCGCCATGTACGCCTTCGCCAGCCTGGCAGCGCGCTACAAGTGGCAACAGGCCTGGGCCTCCGCAGCGTTCGTGATCGCCGCGTTCGGGCTGTTCATGTCCACCACTGGCGGGCCGATCTTCTCCTTTATCGCCATCTGCTTTGCGGCCATCGGTTTCAAGGCGGCGTCCTCGCTGTTCTGGCCGATTCCCCAGGCATATCTGGATGCACGCATCGCCGCGGCGGTGATTGCCCTGATCAACTCGGTGGGCAGCCTGGGTGGCTTCGTTGCCCCGGCCACCTTCGGTTACCTCGAAGAGCACACCGGCTCAATCGAAGGCGGCCTGATTGGTCTGGCCGTGGTCTCGCTGATCGCCGGCATCCTGGTGTTCATGACCAAGACCAGCAAGGGCGCCAAAAGCAATGACAATGGGGTGAGCCCCAAACCGGCGGTATCGCCAGCCTAAGAAAGTCCATGCGCTGGCACCACCGGCGCAGTAATCCTGCGAGATTTAAGGAGTTCCAATCATGAGGATCAAACACGTACGGGTAACGCCGATTGCGTTCCGTGACGCACCGCTGCTTAACGCCAGCGGCATCCACGAACCCTACGCCCTGCGTTCGATCATCGAAGTAGAAAGTGACAACGGCTATATCGGCCTGGGTGAAAGCTACGGCGATGCCCCGGTGCTCAGCGTGTTGCAGGCCATGCAGGAATCGCTGGTCGGGCTCGATCCTTTCGATCTCAACGGCTTGCGTGCCCGTGTGGTGAAAACCGTCGCCGCGTTGAAGCCAGGCACTGCTGGCGCCGAGCTGGCCCCTGGCTCGCACCCGAGCAAGCAGGTGGCTAACGCCTATTCGGCCTTCGAAGTGGCCTTTCTCGATCTGCAGGCACGTTCGTTGGGCATGCCTCTGGTCGATCTGCTGGGCGGCGCGGTGCGCGACGAAGTGCCGTTCAGCGCCTACCTGTTCCTCAAGTACGCCGAGCACGTGGGCTCACCCTACAAGCCGGATCGCTGGGGGGAGGGCATCAGCCCCGAGCAGATCGTTGCTCAGGCACGCACCATGATCGAGGAGAACGGCTTCAAGAGCATCAAGCTCAAGGCCGGTACCTTGCTCGGCCCGGAACACGAGGTCGCCTGCATCAAGGCACTGCGTCAGGCCTTCCCGGACACGCCGCTGCGTATCGACCCCAACGGCAACTGGTCGGTGGAAACCTCACTGCGCATGGCCGAGCTGATGGGCGATGACCTGCAGTATTACGAAGACCCGTGTCCCGGGCTGGAAGGCATGGCCGAGGTGCACAAGCGCACCGGCATTCCCCTGGCGACCAATATGGTGGTCACCGATTTCGACGAGTTCCGCCGCAGTGTGGCGCTGAACAGTGTGCAGATCGTGCTCGCCGATCACCACTACTGGGGCGGCCTGCGTGATACGCAGATTCTCGCCCGCATGTGCGACACCTTCGGCCTGGGCGTATCGATGCACTCGAACTCGCATCTGGGCATCAGCCTGATGGCCATGACCCACGTGGCGGCCGCCGTGCCGAACCTGGCCTACGCCTGCGACACCCATTACCCGTGGCAGGAGCCGGATGAAGAGGTGATCAAGGGCGGCAAGCTGCCGATCGTCGATGGCTGCGTGAAGCTCACCCGAACCCCTGGGCTGGGTGTCGAGCTGGATTACGATCAGCTGGCCAAACTCAATGACCAGTACCTGACCTGCGGCATCCGCTCGCGCAATGACGTGACCCAGATGCAGAAGTACGACCCGAGCTGGAAAGCACTCAAGCCGCGCTTCTAAAGTAGCTGCGCATGGCTTCTGCATTGAAGCCATGCGGTTTTGCTACTGGTTCACGGCTTTTTCGATGTACTCCACCGCTTGCGCGACAGGGATGGTGAAAATACCACCTTCGTCCGCGTCGAACGCGGCTTTCCAGTGGCCGTAGCCTTCGGAAATATCAGGCATGGGCGCGTCCGAACTGACCATTCGCGTCACGCTGTCTTGCAGTGCCGCCTCGCTGATGGGAAGGTGAGGCAGGTCGGTCTGCAGACCACCTTCGATATGCGGGTTCCTGAGTTTCAGGCCGTCCAGGGCAATGTGGTAGATCGGCCCGAGTTTTTCGTGCGGGTCGATCTGCACGATATAGAGCTGTGAAGACTCTTCCCCCGCGCGCGTCTGGTAGTGCCAGACTTGTCCTTCTTCAAGCTGTCCTGATGCAGACGCTGACATGGCGACCCCTGCTGTGAATGAAATGGCTGCGGTTTTCAAAAAGCAGGATCCGGGAACGGCAACTTGTCCTGCGAGACGCTTGGTTGCGCCACCCATTTCTGCCCCTGGCGATAGAAGTCCGCCTGAGTCTCACTGGTGCCCGCACCCATGACCATCAACACGCCACAGGCGATCTGCCCTGGATGCTCAGCCTCTACGGCCGGGATGCAGGTTCCCAGCTTGGCAGTGGTCGTTCCGGCGAGCTCTGGCATTTGCATCATCTCCAGAAATGCCGCTGTGGCTTCCTCGCTGCTGGGGCGCTGCAACTCTTCTGCATGGGTTGCGGGGGCGCAAAGCAATGCGGTCAGGGTCAGCGCTGCGTAGGTTTTCCTGGTCAATTCCGACACTCCTTATCCGGTTGTTGTCATGACGGGCGAGTCGAACGTTGGCACGGCTCGCTCCATCGCGTTATTTTGCCTATTCATTTGCCTGTAGCAACTGCTGTGCTTTTTTGCCGTCGATGACGGTCGCATATTCACCCTGCAAATTCGCCAGTGCCATGCAATGCACTTCCTCTGCGCTACGTGCCACACCACTGTAGTCGCTCTTCGCGAACGCGAAGCAGCCATCTGCCGCCACGTGGGTGGTGAAGCCGAGATTGCCCGCCGAGCGCGCCGTGCCTTCAACGGAGTTGTTGGTACTGACGCCGACTATCACCAGTGATTCGATCCCCCTTACCCGCAACCAGCGCTCCAGCCCGGAGTTGATGAAGGCATCGGGCACGTTCTTCTCGACTACGTGCTCCTCTGGTTGTGGGCGCAGCGCTGGCTGGAACTCGACGCCAAACTGCCCAGGCGCAAACAGTGAGCCGGTCGCCCTTGAGATATGGCGAACGTGCACGATCGGCGCTTGCGCCGCGCGCCAGGCCTGCAAGAGCTCAGCGACACGGGCTGGCGCATCAGGATTGTTGCGCTGTCCGGCAGCCGCCTCGAGCATGCCGCGTTGCATATCGATGATGATCAGAGCCGGTAACGGCATGGGTGAAACCTCCTTTAGGGGGTGCGGGGCACTTCTGGCCAGCTTTTCTATCTATAGCTGGTAGGGCCTCCGATCAGATATTGCATCTTGCACGACCGAATCATGGTTACCGTGCAGGATGCATAGTTCAATTGATTTTTAAATAAAAAAAGTCCTTTAAAATCAGCATCTTATTTTTTATCAGAAGCTGGCATGCACTCTGCAATATCCCTCTTATAAAGAAACACCACATAGAGGGTACGAGCCATGCAATACGCCATCCAGCAGCTAATCGAAAATCTCCCGGATCACGTAGTCGATTTCAAGAAGCGCCCTGACGGGATGTTGCTGATGACGTTGCGTAAGGACGATGAAGTGGTATTCGTAAAGGCAATCGACCGTCAGACCGTATTTTGTGAAGTCCGCGTCAAGGCTTTGCTGCATGAAATCATGCGTGACAACAAACTGGTCAGCGGCGAAATCAATTGGAAAGGCCAGGGTGCTCAGTGGATCGACCGCACGCTGCCAACCTTTACCGGTGCGCCTATCAACCCGACTGCCGCCAAGATGATGTGGGCACGTCGTACGCGTGACGGTGGCTACCGCGCTACTGCCTAATAAGGCAGCCATAACACCCAAAAGCCTCGCTAATGCGGGGCTTTTTGCGGTTTGCAGTAAAGATTTTCCATGTCCTGCACGGTAAGGACGGCAAGGCATGTGGGGCCGGCGCTCTCTTGCCAGGGCGCCGGCTGCATGGGTTCAGCCGGCTAGCACGCTGTCGACCAGCGCCTTGGCTTCTTCCTGAATGCGTTTCAGGTGAGTATCGCCTTCGAAGCTTTCGGCATAGATCTTGTAAACGTCCTCGGTGCCGGAGGGGCGAGCGGCGAACCAGCCGTTGTCGGTGACCACTTTCAGCCCGCCAATGGCTGCACCGTTGCCCGGTGCTTCGGTGAGAATCGCGGTAATCGGCTGGCCAGCCAGCTCACTGGCAGTCACTTGAGAGGCCGACAGCTTGCCTAGGCGGGCTTTCTGCTCACGGTCGGCCGGTGCGTCGATACGTTGGTAGACGGGAGCACCGAAGCGTTCGGTCAGCGCCTGATAGCGCTCGCCTGGATCTTTGCCGGTCACCGCGGTGATTTCCGCAGCCAGCAGGCCGAGGATGATGCCGTCCTTGTCGGTAGACCACGCGCTGCCGTCCTTGCGCAGGAACGAAGCCCCGGCGGATTCCTCGCCACCAAAGCCGAAATTGCCCTCGACCAACCCGTCGACGAACCATTTGAAGCCCACTGGCACTTCCACCACGTTACGGCCGATGCCCTGGGCAACGCGGTCGATCATCGAGGAAGACACCAACGTCTTGCCGATAGAGGCCTGAGCCGACCAAAGCGGACGGTGAGTGAACAGGTACTCGATGGCCACTGCCAAATAATGGTTGGGATTGAGCAGGCCTACCGAGCGGGCGACGATGCCGTGGCGGTCGTGGTCGGTATCACAGGCGAAGGAGACGTCGAAGCGATCCTTGTTTTCGATCAGCCCGGCCATGGCGTAGGGCGAGCTGCAGTCCATGCGGATCTTGCCGTCCCAGTCCACGCGCATGAAGCGGAAGGTCGGGTCGACGCGGGTCGACAGCACCTCCAGCGGCAGGCCGAAGCGCTCGGCGATGCGTGTCCAGTAATGCACGCCGGCGCCGCCCAGCGGGTCGACCGCGAACTTCAGGCCCGAGCCGCGAATCGCCTGCAGATCGAGCACCTGCTCGAGGTCGCCGACGTAATTCTCGATGAAGTCGTAACGCTGGGTGGTCGGCGCCTTCAGGGCGCTGGCGTAGTCGATGCGCTGCACACCCTTGAGGCCTGCCACCAGCAGTTCGTTGGCGCGTTCCTGAATCCACTTGGTGACGCCGGTGTCAGCCGGGCCGCCGTTCGTGGCGTTGTACTTGAAGCCGCCGTCGGCAGGCGGGTTGTGCGATGGGGTGATAACGATGCCATCGGCCAGGCCGCTGCTGCGTCCCCTGTTGTAATCAAGGATCGCCTTGGAGATCGCCGGGGTCGGCGTGTAGCCGGGCTCGCCAGCGGTTTCACTGCAGCCTGCATCGATACGGGTTTCGATACGGTTGGCAGCCAGTACTTCCAGCGCCGAGACGAACGCGGGCTCGGACAACGCGTGGGTGTCCATGCCGATGAACAGCGGGCCGTCGATACCTTGGCCATTGCGGTAATCGCAGATCGCCTGGGTCACGGCAAGGATGTGCCATTCGTTGAAGCTGTTCTTCAGGGACGAGCCGCGGTGGCCCGAGGTGCCGAACGCCACCTGCTGTGCGGGGTCGCTCGGGTCCGGACGTTCGCTGTAATAGCGGGATACCAGGCGCGGCAGATTGGCCAGGCTGTGCTCGTCGGGAAGGCGTCCCGCAGTGCTGTGGATGCTCATCAATCGTTCCTTTGATGGGATGAAGGGGCCTGGCGGCTATCGCAGCGCGCGAGGCATCGGACTCGGGGTTCGACACCACAGCAGTGGCTTGGAGTTCCCCATACTCATGGTCGCGGATGATAAAGACTGCAGAATAAAGCGCCAGCGCCTTCGCTGGCGGCGCGATTCAGGGCAGTTGCAGATACCCGAATATTCCGTTTGTCGGCGATAGATTTTGTTCATGAGCGCAATGCTGTCACTTTGCTATCTTTCTATTGCGCCTCTGCAAAAAATATAGGGGGCGTGTCTTGCTGGGCCGACAAGGAGTGGTTGGTTAAAACGCTCTAGTCATCCGGTGCCGCCATGAACCTTCGTAATTTCAATATCGCCCCCCGTGCCGCTTTTTGTTTCGCCCTCATTACCTTACTGGTCGTGGTATTGGGGACGTTCTCGCTATTCAAGTTGGGTGACCTGTACGAGGCCGAGCAGGATATCGAAGCCAATTGGATGGTCAGCATCCAGGCCACCAGCGAGATGCAGAAGGATCTGCTCAACATTCGCCTGGAAACCCTGAGGCTGCTGGCCGTTGGTGAAAGCACCGGGCAGAAATCGATCGATGAAAGTGCTGCGCAAAGCTACCGCACAGCCCTCCAGCAGGCGCTGCAGCAGTATGGCGATCACCTGGTTTCTAGCCCTGCCGAGCGAACCCTTTTCGAGCATGTGCGCACCAGTACGCAAACCTATCTCAGTGGCCAGCAGCAGATCGTTGACCTGCTGCACCAGACGCAGATCCAGCAAGCCCTTGATCTGGCTAACGGCCAGGTGCGCAATGACGGCACTGCTCTTCAGCAGCAGCTTGACGAATTGACTGCCTACAACATGCAGGGCGCCAAACAGGCCGGGCTTACCGCCAGTAAAACCTATGAGCATGGGCGTACCGGCGTGGTGGTGACCATCTCCGTCGCTGTGCTGCTGACTGTATTGCTGGCAACCTTGCTGACGCGCTCTATCGCCGCGCCGATCAACGAAGCACTGGTCAGCGCCGAGACCATCGCCTCCGGTGACCTGACCCGCACCGTTCAAGTCAGCGGCAAGGACGAAGCGGGGCGCCTGCTGGCCGCCCAGGCGACCATGCAGAAGAACCTCAACGAGGCGATCCGCCAGATCAGTGATTCGTCCACGCAACTGGCCGCGGCTGCAGAGGAAATGGCCTCGGTGACGGAGGAGAGCACTCGCGGTTTGCAGAGCCAGAATGCCGAGATCGACCAGGCCGCCACCGCAGTTACCGAGATGAGTGCGGCGGTCGAAGAGGTATCGCGCAATGCCAGTGGCGCCTCTGATGCAGCGCGCGATTCGACCCTATCGGCGAATGCCGGTAACCAGCATGTGGCGCGCACGGTGGCGGCGATTCGTCAGTTGTCGGGCAATGTGGTTGAGGCATCCGATCAGGTTCAGGGGCTTGCCAATCAGGCGCGTGATATCAGCAAGGTGCTTGACGTGATTCGCAACGTCGCCGAGCAGACCAACCTGCTGGCGCTCAACGCGGCCATCGAGGCCGCGCGGGCCGGTGACCATGGCCGTGGTTTTGCTGTAGTGGCGGACGAGGTTCGTGGCCTGGCCCACCGTACTTCTGCTTCTACCCAGGAAATCGAACAGATGATCGCCGCAATTCAGGCCGGTACCGAGAAGGCTGTGCAAACCATGCGTACCAGCAGTCAGGAGGCGACCAATACCCTGCAGGTCGCCGATGAGGCGCGCAACGCCTTGGGGCAGATCGTCGACTCCATCGGCATGATCAATGAGCGCAACCTGCAGATCGCCACCGCTTCAGAAGAGCAGGCCCATGTTGCCCGTGAGGTCGACCGCAACCTGGTGAGCATCCGCGATCTGTCGATCCAGAGCGCTTCCGGCGCCGACCAGACGGCAGCGGCGTGCAGCGAACTGGCTCGTCTGGCCCAGGGGCTCAATACGCTGGTAGGCCGATTCAAGTTGAGTGCGTGACATGAGTGAGCGGGCTAGCGGCTCAGTGACCATGGTCAATGAGCCGCTAGCCTGGCTATGATGCAGGCCATGAGCCTATCGACGCCGATCCGCCATCCCTGTCCGCCTGGCGCTTGCGACTGCGAGCGTGAACAACTGCTGGAAACTGCCAGCGGCGATCAGCGCATCCTGATGCTGACCAAGGCAGAGGAGAAACGCCTGCTCGAGCGTCTGGAAAATCTTGCCAGCCTGGAAGACCTCGAGCGTATGCAGCAGCGTATGTTCGAGCAACTGGGCATTCGCGTAGAAGTCGCTCCCGGCTTCAATGAAGTGCGCAGCATGCGCGGGATTGCCATTGAGGTGACGACCTTTCCCGGCCTGTGCCGCAAAACTCGCCAAGCCATTCCAGCGGCCATTCGCCGGGGCCTGGAGCGGCGCCCGGAAATCGCCTACGCGCTGCTCAACGCCAACGATCTGTTTCGCGATCTTTGAATTCCACGGCAGACGCCTAAAGGTTTCGGCAGTCCGCCCCCAGCGCCTGATAGCGCGCGTCGAAATCAGCGGCCAGAGCGGCCACGGTAATCATCGATAACCGTTGCAACAGTAGTGCCTGTGCCTCGTCGAAGGCTTGAGCCAGGGCGCTGTTGACCGCTTGTTCAACCAGGCACTGAGGGTGTTCAGCGGCCAGGCCAATACTGAAGATCGACTGCGTGCCCAGTGCCTCGTGAATATCCAGCAGGGTGATATCCGCCAATGGCTTGGCCAGCGCCCAGCCGCCGTTGTGGCCCTTGTCCGAGGTCACGTATCCCTTGTCGCGCAGCAGGCCCATGGTTCGGCGCACTACCACGGGATTGGTTTCCAGCATCCTGGCGATGGTTTCCGACGTGGTGCGCTGCTCATGGCGATCCATATGGATCAGCACGTGCAGCATGCGTGACAAGCGGGTGTCGTTTCTCATGAGCATCTCGAGGTAGAGCGGCGTTGAGACGGAAGTATGGTTCGTAATGAGTAAAGTTACGAGAGTTGACGTGACCACATTACGTAACTTATGGTGTTTCGTGATGGCCTGGGCTTAACCGGGCTCGGCATGGAGGAGTGATGCCATGAGTTATGACGCAATCATTATTGGCGGCAGCTATGCCGGCTTGTCCGCGGGACTACAGCTGGCACGCGCGCGCCGTCGGGTGCTGGTGATCGACGGCGGCGTGCGGCGCAATCGCTTCGCCAGCCATTCCCATGGCTTTCTTGGCCAGGATGGACGACCGCCTGCAGACATTGCTGCCGATGGCCGCGCCGAGCTGATGGACTACCCGAACGTGACCTGGCTGGTCGGTGAAGCGGCCGAGGTGCGTGGTGGCAGCGACGCCTTTGAGGTGACGCTGGCCAACGGGCAAACGCAGTCCGGGCGGCGTCTGGTGCTAGCCGGTGGCGTGCGTGACGAGCTGCCGGCCATCGACGGTCTGGTCGAGCGCTGGGGACGCAGTGTTTTTCATTGTCCCTACTGCCATGGTTATGAGCTCGATCAGGGCCGCATCGGCGTACTGGCCGTCTCGCCGATGTCGATACACCACGCGATGATGTTGCCTGACTGGGGTAGCACGACATTTTTCACCAATGGCGTCTTTGCCCCCGACACCGAGCAACTCGAACAGCTGGCAAACCGAGGCGTGGTGGTTGAGCCGGAGCGGGTGAGGTCGATCAGCGGCGAGCGGGTCGATATCAACCTGGCCGATGGCCGCAGCGTTGCCGTTGACGGCCTGTTCGTGATGCCACGTACCCACCAGAACAGTCCGCTGGCCGAGCAGTTGGGTTGCACGCTTGCCGATGGCCCGATGGGCCCGTATCTGCAAACGTCCGAGACGCAAGAAACCAGCGTGCCGGGTGTATTCGCATGCGGCGACGCAGCCCTGGCCGCGGGCTCCGTGGCATTGGCGGTAGGAACCGGCGCAAGGGCAGGGGCGGGCGCTCATCAGTCGCTGATCTTCCGCTAGAGGGGCGCAGATCAATGAATCGGCTCCAGCGCTGAGGCATACTGTCGGTTCCTTTGCCATGACCGAATTGTCCCGTGCAGATGCCTGGTTTCCGTCTCAATAAAGCCACTCGCTACCGAACTCTCCAACGTCTTGTCAGCCACTGCTTGCTCGCAGTGGCTGCCTTGCTGTGCGCCGCAGGCCTGGCTCATGCCGAAGCGGATATCGCCGCAGGTGAGGCGTTGTTCAAGCGCAACTGTGGCAATTGCCACAATGTTGGGCCAGGCGCCCGCGCAGCCTTTGGCCCGCAGCTCAACGGCATCGTTGGCCGTGAGGCCGGGTCGACGAGCGACTACCGCTATTCGCCGGCCATGAAGGACTCCAGCGTGGTCTGGAGTCGAGAAACCCTCAGCGCCTTCATCAAGGATTCCGACGAGGTCGTGCCCGGCAACAAGATGCGCTTCTGGGGCATTGGCGATCAGCAGAAAATCGACAACCTGTTGCTCTACCTCGAGTCTCACCAGAAACAGTAGCGCCTAGGCGCTCTTATGCCGCGCGTCAGCCATTCAGTCTGAACGAAGCCCCGCATGCCGGTTCTGAAAATACACAGACTTTTCAACCGGCGGACGGCCTGGCCGTTCGCGATCCGCCCTCTCAACTCTCGGGATCGCTATGGCAGACGAAGAACAGATCAACTGGTTGGTCGAGCAGTCCATGCTGCATGCGGCCCGCCAGCGTACGCGTCTCTATTCGGGGCAAGCGCGGCTTTGGCAGCAACCCTATGCGCTGGCCCGCCCACGTAGCGTCACGGCGGTCGCTTCGGTGTGGCTGGCGGTCTATCCGGCGTCGATCATTACCGCCCCAGACGGCTCTGTGCTTCAGGCGCTCGGCGATGAACGCCTGTGGGCAGCACTCTCCGAGCTGGGCGTGCAGGGCATCCATACCGGGCCGCTGCGGCGTGCGGGCGGGTTGCAGGGGCGTGAATACACCCCAACTGTGGATGGCAACTTCGATCGCATCAGCCTGGAGATCGACCCGCAGTACGGCAGCGAAGAACAACTGGTTCACCTGAGCCGTGTGGCGGCTGCGCACAATGCGGTCACCATCGATGACTCGATTCCGTCGCACACCGGCAAGGGCGCGGATTTTCGTCTGGCAGAAATGGCCTACGGCGATTACCCCGGCCTCTATCACATGGTGGAGATTGCCGAAGCCGATTGGGTGTTGCTGCCGCCGCTTCCCGAAGGCCGTGACTCGGTGAACCTCTCGCCGGTGGTGGTCGATGCCCTGCGTGACAAGCATTACATCGTCGGCCAATTGCAGCGGGTGATCTTCTTCGAGCCGGGCGTCAAGGAAACCGACTGGAGCGCCACCGGCGAGATTACCGGCGTGGACGGCAAGATGCGGCGCTGGGTGTACCTGCACTATTTCAAAGAGGGCCAGCCCTCGCTCAACTGGCTGGATCCAACCTTCGCTGCCCAGCAGTTGGTCACTGGCGAGTCGCTGCATGCCATCGACGTGATTGGTTCACGGGTGCTACGCCTGGACGCCAACGGCTTCCTCGGTGTCGAGCGGCGCAGCCATGGCAACGCCTGGTCGGAAAGCCATCCGCTGTCGCTGACCGGTAACCAGCTGCTTGCCGGCATGATCCGCAAGGCCGGGGCGTTCAGCTTCCAGGAATTGAACCTGACCCTGGATGATATCGCTGCGATGTCTCAGGGCGGCGCGGATCTGTCTTACGACTTCATCACCCGGCCTGCCTACCAGCATGCGCTGCTGACCGGCGAGGTGGAGTTCCTGCGTCTGATGATGCAGCAGATGCACGATTTCGGCATCGACCCTGCGTCGCTGATCCACGCGCTGCAGAACCACGACGAACTGACTCTGGAACTGGTGCATTTCTGGACGCTGCACGCCAACGATACCTACGTGTTCCGTGGGCAGAGCCTGCCTGGCAGCATCCTGCGCGAGCACATTCGCGGCGAGATGTACGAGCGCCTGACCGGCGAGCATGCGCCTTATAACCTGAAATTCGTCACCAACGGTGTGGCCTGCACCACGGTGAGTATCATCACCGCGGCGCTGGGCATCCGTGATCTGAATGCCATTACCGATGCCGACATCGAGCAGATTCGCCGCGTGCATCTGCTCCTGCTGATGTTCAACGCCATGCAGCCGGGTGTGGTTGCCTTGTCCGGTTGGGATCTGGTCGGCGCATTGCCGCTCGATCCAGAGCAGGTGGCCGAACTGGTTGCCGATGGCGACACACGCTGGATCAACCGTGGTGGCTATGACCTGGTCGATCTGGACGCTGAGTCGGAGCTTTCCGCCGAGGGCCTGCCGCGTGCCCGTCATCTGTACGGCAGCCTTAGCGAGCAGCTGCTCGATCCGCAGTCGTTCGCCTCCCAGGCGCGGCGCATGTTCGCAGCGCGGCGTTCCCATGGCGTGGCGTCCAGCCGGCAAATCGCTGTGCCGGTGACTAACCATCCGGCGCTGTTGATCATGGTGCATGAGCTGCCAGCCGGGCGTGGCATTCAGGTCACGGCGCTGAATTTTGGTGCCGAGGCGCTGAGCGAGGTGATCACCCTGGAGCATGTCGAGCCAGGGCCGGTGGTGGATATCATTCATGAGCGGCTGATCGGTGATTTATCCGCTGACGGTGAACTGCATATCCAGCTCGAACCTTATGAGGGGCTGGCGCTGCGTATCGCCAGCATGGCGCCGGGGATCGCACCATTGGATCACTGATGCATATTCCTTTTCGGGCTAAGCACATAATCATTGGATATTTGAGGGCGTGCGCTGGCACACCGTATCGTCCATCCCCATAGGGGCTGGCCATGGGTGCCGGTCGCAGTTTGAGTTGAGGTTTCAATGAACAGCGAGTTTGCCACCAGCAATGCCGGTGGCACGGAAGCAGAAGGTTCATCCCATTCGATCAATTGGCAACTGGAGCAGACCGTTGCTGGTTTACGTGCGGCCCGCGCCGAGTGGCGCAACCGCTCTGGCCGCGATCCTGAGCTCGGCGGCCGTGAGCTGCCGTCACGGCAGGCGGTTGCCGCAGTGCTTAGCGGGCTGTGCGGTGCATTGTTTCCAATGCGCCTTGGGCCGCCTGAGCTACGTGAGGAAAGCGAGGACTATTACGTTGGTCACACGCTGGATCGCGCACTCAATAGCTTGGTCGCGCAGGTTCGCCTGGAACTGCGTTATGCCGCGCGTCAGCGTGGCGAGGGCGTAGAACGGGTTGATCAGCAATCGGTTGCTATCGTTCGTGATTTTGCCGCGGCGTTGCCGGCGCTGCGCCGGCTACTCGATCAGGATGTGGTGGCTGCTTTCAACGGCGACCCGGCGGCGCGCAGCGTAGACGAGGTGCTGCTCTGTTACCCCGGCGTGCTGGCGGTGATCTATCACCGTCTGGCTCATCATTTGTACCGCACAGGTTTGCCGCTGCTGGCGCGCATCGCCGCAGAAACCGCCCACGGCGCCACTGGCATCGACATCCATCCGGGTGCGCAGATCGGCCACAGCTTCTTCATCGACCATGGCACGGGTGTGGTGATCGGCGAGACCGCGATCATCGGCAATCATGTGCGTATCTACCAGGCCGTTACCCTAGGCGCCAAGCGCTTCACCAGTGACGAAAGCGGGCAGTTGCACAAGGGCCAGCCGCGCCACCCGATCGTCGAAGACGATGTGGTGATCTATGCCGGCGCCACCATTCTGGGCCGCATCACCATCGGCAAGGGCTCGGTAATCGGCGGTAACGTCTGGCTCACCCGCAGTGTCGAGCCTGGGAGTAATGTGTCTCAGGCCAGCGCTCAGCAACGTGAATGCTGAACTGACATGGCTTGATCTGTGTCACAGGATAGTCACGCAAATTTCATAGACTCGCTGCGAGACCAAAGAGAAAAGAAAGGAGAAGAGAGATGGATGATTATCAGGAAGAGTTGCTCGAGTCCCGCGCCCTGGAACAGGACGTGCCCGAGTTCGCTGAAGATGCAACCGAGCTGTAACTGCTTGTTTGCGGCAAGACCGGGGCTTGAACGGTAATCCGTACAACCCATTTGCCAGAAATCAAAAGAAAAGGCCCGATGCGTATGCATCGGGCCTTTTCGTTGCTGCGCTGTTTTAGCGCTGGCGCTTTCGACAGGTTGTCACTGCGTCAGGGCTTTCACCAGGCTCTCGACGTTACCTTCCAGCTCAGCCAGCGGATCGTCGCTTTCGGTTTCCAGCACCAGCAGCGGGATACCGGCAGCCTTGACCGCATCCGCTACCGGTTGCGGCGG
This sequence comes from Pseudomonas sp. AC355, assembly GCF_979258205.1. Taxonomy (NCBI): domain Bacteria; kingdom Pseudomonadati; phylum Pseudomonadota; class Gammaproteobacteria; order Pseudomonadales; family Pseudomonadaceae; genus Pseudomonas; species Pseudomonas sp. AC355. Next base: position 615,542 of record NZ_OZ409843.1, read on the forward strand.
TTGGCGGTGATGCAGCACCAATGCCACGTCATCGTCCTTCAATGCGGTGGTCAGTGCTTTCAAGGACTCGGCATCCCATTCGCGGTCGTCACGGCTGTCGCTGCTGACCAGATCCAGGTTGAGGCCACTGACCAGATAATCCAGGCGATTGGTAAGGCTGTAGACCGACAGGTTGTCGGCCTTGGCCAGTTCGGCCTCGCTGTGTGCATTGAGCTTGAGCAGCCGCTGCTTGATGGTGGCCAGGTTCTGCTCGACCTTGCCTTTGGCGTCTGGTGCGAGGCGTACCAGGTCGGCAGCCATCACGTCGGCCATACGCCCCATATTATTGATCGCCAGCCACGGGTGGCCGGCCAGGTCGTTGTCGTCCGCGCTTTCGGCCTGGGTAGCGATGCCGGGCAGGGCACCGTCCACCGGACGCGCCGCGTCGATTTCGACGATGCGGATATTGCTGCGCCGGGCCATGGGGTAGAGCGGGTCCTCCGACCACAGCGAGCGCAGGCCAATGGCTGCGTCGGCATCCGCTGCGACCTTCTGCAGCGCAGCAGCGCCACGGCCAGCGAAATACGACACCTGGCGGCTGGCCGGAAGGTTCGCGGGGGCGGCGCGTTCGATGCGCACGGCGGTGCCTTCCAGCAGATCGCTGGCAAGACCGAAGGTGATGGGTTGCGAGACCAGAACGCTGACGTCCTTGGCCAGGGCGAGGCCGGGCAGGCTGAGGAGCACGGCGAGGCCGAATTGATGGAGGCGATGGGTCATCCCAGGTTCCCTTTCAAGCTTGGTACGACGCCGCGCGCGATGGCGGCGAGGGCGAAGGCGATGCCCGCGATCATGATGATTGCGGCACCGGAGGGGATCGGCAGATCCAGCAAGATGGGCATGAGTATGCCGAGCAGTGTGCTGACGGTGGCGATCAGCACCGAGAGCCAGAAAAAACCTTTCAGTGACTGGCTGAGGAGTCGCGCCGCTGCAGCCGGAATGACCAGCAGGGCACCGACCAGAATGGCGCCGATCACCTTGACCGCAGCCACGGTGATCAGCGTCACCAGGATCACGAACAGGTAATCCAGGGTCTTCACGGCCACGCCGCGCACGGCCGCCAGTTGTGGGTTGAAGCTGGCCAGCATGATGCGGTTGTACAGCGGCAACGCCAGGGCCATGACCAGCGAGCCGACCACCAGTAGCACCAGCAGGTCGGTGCCATTGACCGTCAGTACCGAGCCGAACAGCACGTTCTCGAGAATGTGCACGTTGATGCGCCCGGCGAGAATCAGTAGCAGGCTGGCGCCCATGGCCAGGGAAACGGAGAGGAACACACCGATCAGCGTGTCCGGTGCCAGGCCGGTGCGATTGCGCAGGTAGTTGAGCAGGATGCCGAATAGCAGGGCGTAGCCGAACAGGGCGCCGTAAGGGCCGGTGTAGGGCTCGCCGAGCAGGATGCCGATGGCCACACCGGTGAGTGCCGCGTGGCCGACCGCTTCGGAGAAGAAGGCGAAACGCTTGACCACCACCAGGGTGCCGAGGCCGCCCAGTACCGGGCCGATCAGCAAGCCGGCGAGCAGGGCGTTGATGACGAAACCATAGACCAGTGCTTCAGGTAGATAGCCGGCGGACGCCCAGCCCTGAATCATCATGCGGAACTGTTCGTAGTCGATCATAACGGCGAGGTCTCCGCAGCGCGTACATGGGTGGAGAACAGGCTGAGCAGGCGCTCTGGGGTCAAGGCTTCAGCGGGCGGTGCGTCGAACAGCACGCGGCGGCTAAGCCCCGTGACGCGATCGGCCAGGCGCTTGACCGCTTCCAGGTCGTGCTCGATCCACAGGACGCTGATGCCGGCGCGGCGCCAATCACCGAGCAGGCGTTCGAAGACCTGAATGCCGGCTTCGTCCAGTGCCGACATCGGCTCGTCGAGTACCAGCAGTTGCGGCGCTGGGATCAGCCCCTGGGCCAGCAGCACGCGCTGGCGCTCACCACCAGACAAGGCGCCCATGCGTCGCTTGCGCTTTTCCAGCATGCCGACCCGCTCCAGGGCCTCATTGATGTCCTTGGCGTAGTGTTTCGACAGGCCGAGAAAGGCCGGGCGGCGCTGGCACATGGCGGCCATGAAGTCGTCCACGGTCATCGGTAGGCCACGGTCGAATTCCAGGGCTTGAGGCACGTAGCCGATGGTGCCGACGGCGTCGGGCCACTCCAGGCTGAGTTTGCCCTGGTGGGGCATCTGGCCGAGCAGGGTCTTGATCAGTGAGCTCTTGCCGCCGCCGTTGGGGCCGACCAGGGCATGCACACTGCCTGGCTTGACCTGAAAACTGACATTCTCGAGGATTTTCGTGCGGCCCAGCACCAGGCTGACCTGCTCGAAGTCGATAGTCGGGCCGATAGCGGTCACGCTCAGGTTTTCGGCCACGGTCATTTGCCGGCGTCCTGAATAGCGCGCACCACGGTGTTCATGTTGTTGGTCATTTCCTTCTCGTACTTCTCGGCGCTGTATTCGCCGTAGGAAATGTGTGAGAGCGGGTAAAGCTTGACGCCCGACTCGCGCTGGATGGTGTCGACGTAGGTGGACGGGAAGTCCAGTTCGGAGAAGATCACTTTCACGTCCAGTTCACGCAACTGGTCGATGGTCTTCTTCAACTGGCTCGGGCTCGGCTCGATGCCGTGTGCCGGTTCCACCACCGCGGTGACTTCCAGGCCGAATTCGCGCAGCAGGTAGTCGTAGGCCGCGTGCACGGTGGCCACACGCAGGTCGGCGTTCGGCGCCTCGGTCAGTTGCGCTAGGGCATCGGCGCGCAGCTGGCGCAGGCGTTTGCCGTAGGCGCGGGCGTTCTGCGTGTAGGTCTTGGCATTGTCCGGATCGAGCTTGCCCAGCTCACGGGCAATATTGTTGATCTGCGCGATGGAGGCGCTGATCGACAGGAAGGTGTGCGGGTTGACCACCTTGCCGGCGCCGCGTGCGGCGATGCCGGTGGCAGCCAGCAGCGGCACGTTGGCGTTGGCTTCGATGACCTCGATATCCGGTTTCTCGCTGGCGGCGATCATGCGGTCGGCAAAGTCGTCATGGCCGACGCCGTTGAGCACCACTACGTCGAGCGAGCCGATACGCTTGATGTCTTCCGAGCGTGGCTCGTAGGCATGGGGGTTGAAACCGGCCGGAATCAGCGGCACCACTTCGGCCTTGTCGCCGACGATATTGCTCACGTAGCTGTAATAGGGGTGCAGGGTGATGCCGATACGCAGCTTGGCATCAGCAGCGCTGGCAGCACCGAGCAACAGCAGGGCGGACAGGCCGATGGTCAGGCGTGACAGCAGGGGACGTGCGCGGGAGGGGCGGAAAATGGGCATTGGCGGGCGGTCTTCTGTCGGGTGAATCGGAGGTGATCAGTGGCGATGTTGCCGGGTCACACCTGCGTCGTACTGGGAGGCGATCTGCTGCCAGCCGGCAGTGATCAGGCTTTGCGCGTCCAGACTGGAAGGCGCACTGGCGTTTGTGCGGTTGAGCCAGACGTCGGCCTGCTCGTGCTCGGCGTCGACCAGCATGAGCATCGAACCGGCTACGTCCAGAACCTGGCTGGCACCGAAATAGGCCGCCTCGTCACTGGGCAGCAATTGCCATTGGTGGCTGCCACGGCTAGTCGCGCTGGCATCGGCGGCGAACGGCGGAAAGCCTTCGTCGGCCAGCTCGGCGGGGCTCAGCAGCGCCTGTTCTTCGTCACGACGGATGCGGATCTCGTCAGCGGCCACGCGCAGATCGGCGTAGATGCCCTGTTCGGCGGCGGTGAGATCACGACGGGCATCTATCTGATGGCTCTCGATGCTGGTTTCGCTTTCCGTTTCGCCATGCCAGGCCACTACCGAGCCGGCGGCCAGTAGGATGACCAGGCACAGCAGCAGTACGTAGAGGGTTTCATGACCAGCACCAGCGGGGCGTACGACCTGAACCGTCATGGGGCCTCGATTTCGGTGTGGTCGATTTCCACGATGTGGCCGGGGCCTGCATCGAACAGCACGTAGAACTCGCCCTCAGGGCGCTTGAAGGTGATGGTCGAGTCTTCGGCCAACTTGCCAGGTACCAGGATGCTTTCGTCGTAGCCGATCACGTCCAGGGTCACGCCGGCAGCTCCGCTACCATCGGAAAAACCGCCGGTGCAGCGGATGTTCTCGGCGTCGATGTCTTCGCACTGGCACATCGGGTTGTGCGCCAGGGCTACACCGCTGAGCGAGAGCAGGGCGACGCCTGTGGCCAGACGTAGGGATTTAGAGTTGATCATTATTTGCCTCCTTGTTGTTTCTTCAGCCAGGCGACGGTGGACGGCGACGCCTGTTCGAGCGGCACGGCAGCTTGGTGCATGGAGCCATCCCAGCCCTCCATGGTGATCCACAGTTCGGCGTCGGGCTTGGTGCGGGCCGGTAATGGCACAGTGGCTCCCATGCGGTGGGCGCTACCGAAGAATATGCCACCCGCGGCGCGCAAGCTGCGTGGTTTACCGATGCGCAGGTAGGTGGCCTTGACCTGGCTGGCGCATTCGGTGCACAGCGCAGCATTGAAGGATTTCATGTAACCGGCTGGGCCATCGAGCTCTGGTGGGCCAGCACGAAATTCGGCCAGACGGATCGACCAGGGGCCCACCGCCACTTCACCGATCATGCGTTCGCCCAGACCGCTGGTGCCGGTGAACAGCGCGACATCGGCGAAGTACTTGGGCATGAACCCCAGCGGGATGAGCACTAGCAGGATGTTGATGTGGAAGCGCCACTTGTGCCAGAGGCGGCTCAGGGGCGAGGCTGGTTGTGCGGCAACGGCCTTGCTCATGCCTTCACCTCCGTGTTGTCGCTGCTGGTATTGGTTGCTCGGCTGCGGGCCGGCCGCTTGATCACCTTGGCGGTGGCCTGGGCGGTGCGTTTTGTCCAGATCAGCAGGCCGCTAAGTACCATCATGCTGAGCATCAGGCCGAAGAAGAACCAGATCATCTTGATCCAGATGCCGCCGAAGTCGCCGGTGTGCAGCGGGCGCATGGATTCGGTGACGAACTCCAGTTTGGAGCGATCTTCCAGCAGGCGCTGTTGCGCCACTTCGCCTGTGTAAGGGTTGATGGAGGCGCTCTGGAACATCAGCGGGTACCAGCCGCGACCGCTCACGGATATGTGGTCGTAGGCGTTGCTCGGCAAACGGGTGAAGCTCACGTCCAGGCTCGGCACCTTGCTGATGGCAATCTGCGCTGCTTCGTCCAGACCGATCATGGGGATCGGCTCGCCGGGTCTGACATTGGGCACGTCTTCACGTGCGACCACGGCAGGCACGCCCTCGGTCGAGATGGAAATCTGGTTGTCGAACAGGATCGCCTGGATCAGGAACCAGATGCCAGTGATCGACACCACGGCGATGAACCAGATCGACCAGATACCGCTCAGGCGGTGAAAGTCGCCCCAGAAGATCCGCGCGCCCTGGTTGAAGCGCAAACGCGGTTTGAAGAAGCCTTTCCAGAATTTCTTGTAGACCACCAGGCCGGTGATCAGCGACAGCAGCATGGGGATGCCCATCATCGACACCAGGTACCAGCCCCAGCTGAAACCATTGGTGAAGGGCACCAGCCACCAGCCGTGCAGGGCGCGGGTGAACTGGCGGAAGTCGAACTGTGGACTGACGCCCTGGATGTCGCCGGTGTACGGATTGACGTACAGCGTCGGCGTGCTGCCGTCCGGGTAGGCGACCCTGGCGGTAAGCGCAAAGTGGGATTCGTCCGGCCGGCTGATGGATTGCACGATGGTCTGCGGCTCGGCCTTGTTGATCGCCGCCAGCACTTCGCCAAAGGTCATCAGTTCTGCGTCGTCCGACGGTTTGGTGGCGCGTACGTCCGGGTTGGCCAGCCAGACGATTTCCTGGCTGACCACTGCCAGGGTGCCGGTGACGCAGACGATCAGCACGAAGAACCAGATGGGCAGTGCGAGCCAGCTGTGGACGAGAAACCAGATTTTTGAACGCGACTTCTTGGACATGGAATATCAGTCTTGTGAAAGGCCATGAGTCACTGGGCGGAGCAGCGAAAAAAGGCACTTTTATTAACGGACGAAACCCCGCCTGCCTTACGGCCTGCGAGGGTGGAAACCCGATGGTGAGTGTTGCGATCGCACTCTTGTGTGTAGGTTACTTATTAAGACGGATGAGAAGCGTAAAACCCGCAGCCGCAAATGAAAATAATTATTTCATAGATTCAGATGTACTGATGCTGTCTTTTCGACATGTCCGACGCAACTCACCCGGTGTTTGCTGCAGCCACCGCTTGAAGGCGCGCTGGAAGGGCTCTGCCGAGGAGAAGCCAAGCAGATAGGCGATCTCGCCGAACGACAGTTCGGTGTCGCGTACATAGGCAATGGCCAAGTCGCGGCGAGTTTCATTGACGATGGTACTGAAACGCGTGCCTTCCTCGGCCAAACGTCGGCGCAGCGTCCAGGTCGGTAGCTGCAGCTGTCGGGCGATCTCCTCCATGTCTGGCTCGCAGCCATGCAGACGTGGCCCGAGCAGTTGGCTGACCCGCTCACGCAGGCTGTGGGTGCGGGTCAGGCGCTGCAGTTCCTGCTCACAGAGTTGCAGCAATTCCTGCCAGGTACCGGGGCAGTGCTGTGGATTGCGCAGGCTCAGCGTTTGTTGGTCAAGCCGCAGGCCGTTAAAGGCTGCATCGAAGAGGGGCGGGCAGCCGAACTCGGGCTGATAGCGCTCAACATAGGTGGGGGGTGAGAACTCCACCTGTAGTGCTTCGGCTTGCAGGGGCATGGCGACGAGCGTACCCAGCTGCTGCAGCCAGCCCACGAGTACCGAATCGACCACGAAGCGGTTGTAAGCGTTGTACGGGCCGATCGAGTGAAAGCGTAGCCAGGCGCCGCTGCTGTCTTCCTGAAGGGTCGAGCGGCCGCGGTAGTTGGAGGCATACAGCAGTTCGAAGCGGATCAGCGTACGTGCCGCTTCGCGCACTGTGGGGGCTTGGGCGGCGGTAACGCCCGCCAAGCCTAATTGATGCAGGCGGCCGAACCGACCCATCAGCAGACCCAGCGCCGGTTCACCGGTAAGTCGGATGGCGCTGTGACCCAGGTGCATATAACGCGGAATCGACAGCCGTGCCCGGGGCTCGGCCAGGCGTGTGGCATCGAAACCATACTGTTCCAGCAATGCTTGCGGCGCGTGGCCCAGATGGCGAATGGCATCTGCCAGGCTGTACAGAAAGCCGACGGAGAGATCGCCCAGGCGAATGCGTGCGGGGTTCATGGGCTCGGACAACGCTCGTGGAAGGATCAGCAGAGTATCTCGACCTGCGCTACCTCACCAGTTTTGGTGTTACTCAGGATCAGTAAGTTGTTATTTATGATCATTGAGTGAGGGTCGTGGCTTCACTATTGTCTGTCGCATATCGACCGCTGCCCACAGAGGCTGCGGCATCCCGTGATCAACGCCAATGGATGCATGACCATGACCGCTTACCCGCATTTGCTCGCTCCGCTGGATCTGGGTTTCGTCACCCTTAAAAATCGCACCCTGATGGGCTCCATGCACACTGGGCTGGAGGAGAAACCTGGCGGTTTCGAACGCATGGCGGCCTATTTTGCCGAGCGGGCTCGCGGTGGTGTCGGCCTGATGGTTACCGGCGGTATCGCGCCGAACGAGGAGGGCGGGGTATACGCTGGCGCGGCCAAGCTGAACACCGCTGAAGAGGCCGAGAAACATCGCATCGTCACCGCGGCGGTGCATGCCGCCGACGGTCTGATCTGCATGCAGATCCTCCACGCCGGCCGTTACGCCTACAGTCCCAAGCAGGTTGCGCCGAGCGCCATTCAGGCGCCGATCAACCCATTCAAGCCACGGGAGCTGGACGAAGAAGGCATCGAGAAGCAGATCGCTGATTTCGTCAACTGCGCGGTACTGGCGCGCCAAGCCGGTTATGACGGTGTCGAGATCATGGGTTCCGAGGGATACTTCATCAATCAGTTCCTCGCTTCCCACACCAACCAGCGTACCGACCGCTGGGGCGGCAGTTTCGAGAACCGCATGCGTCTACCGGTGGAGATCGTGCGCCGGGTGCGCGAGGCGGTCGGCAGCGACTTCATCATCATCTACCGGCTGTCGATGCTCGATCTGGTCGAGGGTGGCAGTGACTGGCAGGAAGTCGTCGTGCTCGCCAAAGCCATCGAAGCCGCGGGGGCGACCCTGATCAATACCGGGATCGGCTGGCACGAAGCGCGTATTCCAACCATCGCCACCAAGGTGCCGCGGGCAGCCTTCACCAAGGTCACCGCCAAGCTGCGTGGCGAGGTGACGATTCCGCTGATCACCACCAACCGTATCAACACCCCGGAAGTGGCCGAGCGCGTGCTGGCCGAGGGCGATGCCGACATGGTGTCCATGGCCCGGCCGTTTCTCGCCGACCCGGAGTTCGTCAACAAGGCGGCGGCTGGTCGTGGCGATGAAATCAACACCTGCATCGGCTGCAACCAGGCGTGCCTCGACCACACCTTTGGCGGCAAGCTGACCAGTTGCCTGGTCAACCCGCGTGCGTGTCATGAAACCGAGCTGAATTACCTGCCGACCGCGGCGGTGAAATCGATTGCCGTGGTCGGTGCCGGCCCCGCCGGGCTGGCTGCCGCCACGGTAGCGGCCGAGCGCGGTCATCGCGTTACTCTGTTCGATTCGGCGAGGGAAATCGGCGGGCAGTTCAACGTCGCCAAGCGAGTGCCGGGCAAGGAGGAGTTCTTTGAAACCCTGCGCTACTTCAAACGCAAGCTGGAAACCACCGGCGTCGAACTGCGTTTGAATACGCGGGTCAACGCTGAGGAACTGATCGCCGCTGGTTTTGACGAGATCATCCTCGCCACCGGTATCGTGCCACGTACTCCGGCGATTCCCGGTATCGAGCATACCAAGGTGATCAGCTATCTGGACGCCATCCTGCAACGCCGGCCGGTCGGTCAAACGGTCGCGGTGATCGGTGCCGGCGGCATCGGTTTCGATGTCAGCGAGTTCATCACCCACGCGGGTGCGGCCACCAGCCTGGATCGTGATGCGTTCTGGAAGGAATGGGGCATTGACCCTGCCCTGCAGGCCCGGGGTGGCGTTGCCGGTGTTCAGGCCGAGGTCGAACCCGCCGCGCGCCAGGTATTTCTGCTGCAGCGCAAGAAGAGCAAGGTCGGTGACGGCCTCGGCAAGACCACCGGCTGGATCCATCGTGCCGGGCTGAAGAACAAGCGGGTGCAGATGCTCAATGCCGTCGAGTACCTGAAAGTCGACGACGAGGGCCTGCACATTCGCATCGCCGATGGCGAACCGCAGCTGTTGCCGGTGGATACGGTGATTCTCTGCGCCGGGCAGGATCCGCTGCGCGAACTGCAGGATGAACTCGTGGCTGCCGGGCAGGCGGTGCACCTGATCGGCGGTGCAGATGTGGCCGCCGAGCTGGATGCCAAGCGCGCCATCGATCAGGGTTCGCGTCTGGCCGCTGCTCTCTGAGGCGCTGCTTTCGGGAGGCTCTACCGAGCAGGTCACAGTTTGGCTTAGCCGTTCGTCCTGCGGCTGAGTGACTGCCAACCGTGTCACACAGTGGATGGCGCGTTCTCGCCTAGACTTGCTGAGCTGCAGATTTTACCGCTGCAGCTAATGTGCAACCGAGAACGGTCATTTGTCTGGAGAACATCGATGAGCAAGCCGCAACTGATTGAGGCCGTGATGTTTTTCGCTGATGACGGCAGCATCAGTAAGCAGATGTTCTACACCGAATTCGAGACGCTGCTCGATGGCTTGGTGAAAATGTCGGATTTCGCTGACCAGCAGGTTCGTGTCGTCTACATGACGATCAATGCACGCTTGCAGATTCGCTCGGTTGTGTTCTTTTATCTAGACTTCGACGAAAGCGGCGCACCCGACAGCGGCTGGAACATCCCGCTGCAGCAGTTGGCCGAGCGTGCTGGCCGTGGCCCTGATCTGGGTGGCGGGCCGATTCGTCTTGCTTGCCGCAGCCAGTGCCCGGTGTCCTGGCATCAGATGCACCTCTGGGATCCAAGCCTGGCCGCAGGCAACAACGACCTGGCCTTGCTGCGCGACACCGTCAAACTCAACAGCCTCGGCATCCTGCTTCGCGAGGAGGAGGCCAGCAGTGTTTCTCCGGCACGCCTGCAGGTGGCCTCTGAGGATCAATGGTACGCCGCCGACTCGTCCCGGGAGTTGGCCGAGAAGCTTGCCGAGCGGCTGTCTCGCGACTATCGGCAGAAGGCCGCGCAGTTGGTCAAGCAGCAGCGTGAGCGTCTTGCCAGTTTGGGCCAGGAGCATCAGGCCGAGCTCGCTGCCGCCGCGTTACAGGCCAAAACGCAAATTGCCGGCTTGCAGGGGCAGATCCAGGCACTGCAACAGGCTGTACGTCAGCATGAAATGCTCAACAAGACCGTCAAGGGACAACTGACCGAGCAACTTGCCATTCAGCAGAGTGAGCGCGACGAGATGGCAGTTCGTTTGCGCGCAGCAGAGCGTCATGCACGCACCGAACGTGAAATCCTCCGTGAGCAGTTCGATGAAGAGCTGCGTGCGCGCCTTATCGCTACCCAGGCTGCGGCAGAAGAGCAGGCCCGGCGTCATGAAGCAGAAGCCACGCAGCGCGGTGCCCATCAGGTGCTCGAACGTCTGGCAGGGCAGGGTGTGGTGTTCGTGGTGTTCCATCCGGGTGCCGGCCACCTCACCGTGCCGCTGCAGGATGTCGACCGCTATTTGGCCAGCCCCCTAGGGTATGCGGCGAGTAAATGCTTTGTGTCCGAAAGCCAATACCGCCAATGGCTGGAGCACTACCAGCGCCCGCGTTGCGAGGGCCTGCAGGCCAGCGGCCAGCGCTGCGACGTAGCGGTGGAGCGTATCGAAACGCCGGGACGCTTCGTGTTGGGTGACTCCAACTGCTGCATGCTGCACAAGGCTGCGGCGCGCCTGCGTACCGTGGGCTGAGTTAAACTCGCAGGCCCTTTCGCTAGTCCCACCGCGTGTTTCCATGAGTCCATTTTCCCTTGCTCTCGCCAGTGGCTGGCGCGCCCATGCGCTGCTGCAGCATCTCTCATTCGATTGGTTGGCTGGCGTTGAGTTGGCGGTATTACGGCTGGATCTGATCGATCCGCTGATCAGTGGCAACAAGTGGTTCAAGCTCGCTCCGCACCTGCACATCGCCGCGCAGCAGGGCGCTCGCGGCATCATCAGCCTGGGCGGTGCCCATTCCAACCACCTGCATGCGTTGGCTGCTGCCGGCCAGCGTTTTTCGTTCGCGACCGTCGGTCTGTTACGCGGCCACCCTCAGAGCACGCCAACCGTCAGTGACTTGCAGCGTTTCGGCATGCAGATTCATTGGCTGGGTTATGGCGGCTATCGTGAGCGTCACCTTGCGGGCTTCTGGACGCAATGGCAGGCGCGTTATCCCGATTTCTATACGGTGCCCGAAGGTGGCGGTGGTTTGCCGGGCGCTCAGGGCTGTGCCGATCTGGTCGAATTGGTGGCAGCGCAATTGCCGTCGCTGGGCTGGAGCGATTATCACGGTTGGTGGCTGGCTGCCGGTACCGGCACCACTCTGGCGGGGTTGGTGATGGGCGAAGGTGGGCGACGACCTGTTCATGCCGCACTGGCGGTGCCGTTCGATCATGGTGTGCCGGAGCAGGTGCAGGCATTGCTGGCGCAAGCGGGTCTGGCCGATGCCGGCTACCAGTTGTTCGATGCATGCCGCGGTGGCTTCGCGCGGCAGGATGCCGAACTACTGGGCTTTATGGCTCAATGCGAAACCCAGAGCGGTTTACCACTGGAGCCGCTGTACACCGCCAAGGCGCTAATGGCCTTGCGCGAAGCCATTGGCAGTGGGGTGATCGAGGCTGGCTCGCGACTGATCTTTGTGCATACCGGTGGGTTGCAAGGTAGACGAGCGGCCCTCGCGCCTGGTTCTTCTGTCGTTTAACCCTGAACAGGCCAATCGTCGTCGACCAGAAACAGGCGTTGGCGCTCATGCAAATAGCCGGTGGCATCGGGTCGTAAGTCGACCAGCAACTGAGCGTCGGCATGCTCGGGTAGCTCGTCCAGCCAGGCGTGTAGGCGAGAGCTCGACCAGCTCTCCTGCTGTGCCATACGGGCAGGCGCAAGCCATGCGTGGCGCGGCAACGGTTGCCAGCGTGCGTCCCTATCCTTTGCGTGAAACGCTGGCCATTCGCGCCGATGCAGCCAGGTGCCGCGCAGATGCGCTGGATGGGCGCCTGCTGGTGGCGAGCAGGGGCGGGCATGGGGATAGAACAGATAGCCGCCGATCCACATGGCCGCCTGGATACGGTTGTCCGTCACTGCATCCAGAACAGGGCGGGCATCGGGATGTGCCGACAACGGCAATTGATGGGTGGTGAGATGGTCGAGTTTGATATCCAGGCGGTCGTGGCTGCCTGGAACCGATCCAGTGTGCCGGCTCTGGCGAGGGCGCACCCAGATAGAGCTTGATGGCCAACTCCAGATGATGCACGCCGCTGCCATCGCGCAACAGCAGATCCAGCTCGCCAAGGGTGTGACCGCCCTGGCGGATCGGCAGATTGGCAGCCAGCACCTCGACGCCGGGTGCTGCGTGCAGGGCGAACTGCCAGAGGCGTTCATAGTAGAGGCCCAAGCGGCGTACCGAGCTGCGCGACAACCAGGTTTGCAGGGGCACGCAATCCTGATCCTGGCGCAGTAACCAGTCCGCCAGCAGACCCGGCTCAGCAGCCCAGGGCGTTTCGATTAACGGATGGCGCTGTTGCCAAGTCGTGCGAGCGAGCAAGGGCGGTGATAACAGCGTCCAGGCCAGATCCCGCACCGCTGGCTGAGTCAGGCGTTGAGGCAGGTCGGCGAGGCAAGCGAAAGGGTTCATGCCGCAAGCATAGGGGCTTTTGTTCGATTGGCGCGAAGGTTTGCTGCTGAAGTAGCGTTTCACCCATAATCGGGACACTAGAGCCAGAGCGTCGCGGGAGCCCCATGGAGCAGTTTCGTAATATCGGCATCATCGGCCGCCTGGGCAGTACCCAGGTGCTAGACACTATTCGCCGTCTGAAGAAATTTTTGCTCGAACGCCAGTTGCACGTGATTCTCGAGGACACCATCGCCGAGGTTCTCCCCGGCCATGGTCTGCAGACATCTGCCCGCAAGCACCTGGGCGAGTTCTGCGATCTGGTGATCGTGGTCGGCGGCGACGGCAGCATGCTTGGCGCAGGTCGCGCCCTGGCCCGGCACAAGGTACCGGTGCTCGGCATCAACCGCGGCAACCTGGGGTTTCTCACCGATATCCGTCCGGATGAGCTGGAATCCAAGGTCGCCGAGGTGTTGGAAGGCAACTACCTCACCGAGAATCGCTTTCTGCTCGAGACCGAAGTGCGCCGTCATTCCGAGGCGATTGGCCAGGGCGATGCGCTCAATGACGTAGTGCTGCACCCGGGCAAGTCCAACCGAATGATCGAGTTCGAGCTGTACATCGACGGCCAGTTCGTCTGCAGCCAGAAGGCCGATGGCCTGATCGTCGCCACGCCGACCGGCTCCACCGCCTACGCGCTGTCGGCTGGCGGGCCGATCATGCATCCCAAGCTGGACGCCATCGTCATCGTGCCGATGTACCCGCACACGCTGTCCAGCCGTCCCATCGTGGTAGATGGTAATAGTGAGCTGAAGATCGTCGTCTCCAAGGATCTGCAGCTCTATCCGCAGGTGTCTTGCGACGGCCAGAACCACTTCACTTGCGCCCCTGGCGACACCATCACGGTGCGCAAGAAATCCCAGAAGCTGTGCCTGATCCACCCGCTGGATCACAACTATTACGAGATCTGCCGAAACAAGCTGGGATGGGGTAGCCGGCTCGGCGGCGGAGGCGACTGATGCAGCTCGACTCGTCTCGCGGTTATGACCTGATCGGAGATATCCATGGCTGCGCCAATACCTTGGTGCATTTGCTTGAGCGCCTGGGCTATCGCCGTCAGAACGGTACCTGGCGCCACCCGCGGCGTATGGCGATTTTTCTGGGTGATCTGATCGATCGTGGCCCGCACATTCGCGAGGCGGTGCACCTGGTGCACGATATGGTGCGTGCCGGCGAGGCGCTGTGCATCATGGGCAACCACGAGTTCAACGCGCTCGGCTGGATGACACCGGCGCCGCCCGGTAGTGGCCGACAGTATGTGCGTGAGCACAGTCCACGGCATGCGCGGCTGATTGGCGAAACCCTCAAGCAGTTCGACCCGTACCCCGATGAGTGGCGCGATTTCCTGGCCTGGTTCTACGAACTGCCACTATTCATTGATGCTGGGCATTTTCGTGTGGTGCATGCCTGCTGGGACGACGGAATAATCGCACCGCTGCGCCAGCAGTTCCCGGACGGTTGCATCGACGAACACTTCCTGCAAGCTTCGGCAGTGCCCGGCAGTTACGCCTGCACTGTGCTTGATCGATTGCTGCGCGGTACCGATATGCGCCTGCCTAATGGCCTGAGCATGACCAGTGGCGATGGCTTCACCCGCTCGTTCTTTCGTACCAAGTTCTGGGAGGACAACCCGCAGACCTACGGCGACGTAGAGTTCCAGCCCGATGCCTTACCTGAGTTGGTGGCGCAGATGCCGCTCAATGAAATGCAGAAGACCGAGCTCTTGAAGTACGGGCCGGAACAGCCGTTGCTGTTCGTGGGCCACTACTGGCGCAGCGGCATTCCTGCGCCGATTCGCCCCAACCTGGCCTGCATCGACTACAGCGCGGTGATGTACGGCAAGTTGGTGGCTTACCGCCTGGATCAGGAAACCCGCCTGGATCCGCACAAGTTCGTCTGGGTCGACGTAGAGAAACCAGAGGCTCCACGATGAGCGCCGTGATTGCCTTGCGTGTGCCGCTCGATGCGGATCTGGCGCCTTTCATTGCGCTGTTGCGCAATCTGGGCGTCTCTCACCGCGTGGCGGAGCAGGCCAACGAGCAAGTGCTCTGGGTGCCCGACGAGCACACGGCGGATCAGGTTCGCGAGCTGTATGCCCGGGTGCCGGAGGGCGATCCCAATCTGCAGCCGGTGCGCACCCAGGCCGTGCGCGAGCGCCCCGGCTTGCTCTCTCAGGCGAAAGGCAGCCCGCTGACGCTGATCGTGCTGGTGCTGACACTGCTGGTCGCACTGTTGACCTGGGGCGGTGAAGACTACGATGTGGTGCGCTGGTTGAGCTTCGTCGACTTCCATATCGATGGTCAGTACATCTACTTCGGTACCTTCACTCAGGCGATGGACAGTGGCCAATGGTGGCGCGTGCTCACGCCAATGCTGCTGCATTTCGGCCTGCTGCACCTGACCATGAACAGCCTGTGGTATTGGGAGCTGGGTCGCCGCATCGAGGTACGTCAGGGCGCCGTGATGCTACTGCTGCTAACGCTGTGGTTCGGTCTGGCAGCCAACGTGGCGCAGTATGTCTACGGCGGGCCAGCCTTGTTCGGCGGATTGTCCGGCGTGCTCTACGGCCTGCTCGGGCACTGCTGGTTGTTCCAGTGGCTGGCCCCGAATGCGGCCTATAAGCTGCCGCGGGGCGTGCTGGTGAGCATGCTGATCTGGCTGTTGATCTGCATGACCGGCGTTTTCGAGCTGTTGCAGTTCGGCGCCATCGCCAACGCCGCCCATGTCGGTGGATTGGTAGCAGGGTGCGTCACCGGGCTGATTGGCGGTCTGCTGGCACGGCGTTTACAGCGCGGTTGATCCCCGTAGCTGCCTCGGCTTGAGGGTCGAGATAGGGTAGAATCAGCGCTTTTCCAGCCTCGGAGCCAGTCATGTCCTCCTTTGTCGAATTGATCCGCAACATCACCCCGGACGTGTATGAAAGCCTCAAGCTGGCCGTCGAGATCGGCAAGTGGCCGGACGGCCGCAAGCTGACTCAGGAGCAGAAGGAGTTGAGCCTGCAGGCAATGATCGCCTGGGAGATCGAGAACCTGCCCGAGGATCAGCGTACCGGCTACATGGGCCCCTCCGAGTGTGCCTCGAAGTCCGCGCCGATCCCCAATCTGCTCTACAAATCGTCGGAAACCCTGCACTGATGTTAGAAGTAGCCCGTGGCGCCATGAGCAAGATGACAACCCAGCTCGACGCGCCAGTGCAGTATGCGTTTCGCCTGGGTGACGAGCAGATCGCCGTCAACCCGATGATCGGCAAGACCGTGCGCCTGGAGTTCCTGGGCGCGATTCATTGCAGCCATTGCGGTCGTAGAACCAAGACCAGTTTCAGTCAGGGTTATTGCTACCCCTGCATGCAGAAGCTCGCCCAGTGCGACCTGTGCATCATGAGCCCGGAACGCTGCCACTATGACGCCGGCACCTGCCGCGATCCCGGTTGGGGCGAGCAGTTCTGCATGACCGATCACGTGGTGTATCTGGCCAACTCGTCGGGCATCAAGGTCGGTATTACCCGCGCCACGCAGATCCCCACGCGTTGGATCGACCAGGGTGCGACTCAGGCGTTGCCGATCATGCGCGTGGCGACGCGCCAGCAATCCGGTTTCGTCGAAGATTTGCTGCGCACTCAGGTGGCCGATAAAACCAACTGGCGCGCACTACTCAAGGGCGATGCGACGCCGGTCGATCTGCTCGCCGTACGCGAGCGGATTTTCGAGGCTTGTGCCGAGGGCATGAGCGCGCTGCAGCAGCGTTTCGGCCTGCAGGCGTTGCAGCCGCTCAATGACCTGCCAGTGGTTGAAATTGCTTACCCGATCGAGGGCTATCCCGGCAAGATCACCAGCTTCAACCTGGACAAGAATCCCGTCGCAGAGGGCACGCTGCTGGGCATCAAGGGTCAGTACCTGATGTTCGATACCGGCGTGATCAATATCCGCAAGTACACCGCTTACCAGATCGCAGCCAGCTGCGCCGCCTGACCGGCAGGCGCTGCTGACGCCATTCACCTGTCTGCCACGCCAATGGGCGTGGCATCGAAGAGGTTCCCATGCGCACCGAGCAATCGAAGACCATCTACCTGAAGGACTATCAGGCGCCGGATTACCTGATTGACGAAACTCACCTGACCTTCGAACTGTTCGAGGATCACACCCTGGTGCACGCCCAGTTGGTGATGCGCCGCAACCCGGCGCTTTCGGCTGATCTGCCCGTGCTGACCCTCGATGGTCAGCAGCTGGAGTTGCTCGAGTTGAAGCTCGATGACCGTGAGCTTAGCGCCACCGACTACACGCTCACCGACAGCCACCTGAGCCTGCAGCCGACCCAGGCCAGCTTCGTTGTCGACAGCAGCGTGCGTATCCACCCGGAAAGCAACACCGCGCTGGAAGGGCTGTACAAGTCCAGCGGCATGTTCTGCACCCAGTGCGAGGCCGAAGGCTTCCGCAAGATTACCTACTACCTCGACCGCCCGGACGTGATGAGCAGCTTCACCACCACGGTGAGCGGCGACAAGCAGAAGTACCCGATCCTGCTGTCCAACGGCAACCCGGTCGCCAGTGGCCAGGAAGACGACGGTCGGCACTGGGCGACCTGGGAAGACCCGTTCAAGAAGCCGGCCTACCTGTTCGCTCTGGTCGCCGGTGATCTCTGGTGCGTGGAAGACAAGTTCACCACCATGAGCAGCCGCGAAGTGACGCTGCGCATCTATGTCGAACCGGAAAACATCGACAAGGTGCAGCACGCCATGGACAGCCTGAAGAAGTCCATGAAGTGGGACGAAGAGGTCTACGGGCGCGAGTACGATCTGGACATCTTCATGATCGTCGCGGTCAACGACTTCAACATGGGCGCCATGGAGAACAAGGGCCTCAACATCTTCAACTCCAGCGCCGTGCTGGCCCGCGCCGAGACGGCCACCGATGCCGCGCACCAGCGCGTCGAGGCGATCGTCGCCCACGAGTACTTCCATAACTGGTCGGGTAACCGGGTAACCTGCCGTGACTGGTTCCAGCTGTCGCTCAAGGAAGGCTTCACGGTGTTCCGTGATGCAGCGTTCTCGGCCGACATGAACTCGGCGACGGTCAAGCGCATCCAGGATGTTGCTTACCTGCGTACCCATCAGTTCGCCGAAGATGCAGGCCCCATGGCCCATCCGGTGCGCCCGGATGCGTACATGGAAATCTCCAACTTCTACACCCTGACCATCTACGAAAAGGGTTCCGAAGTGCTGCGCATGATCCACACCCTGCTGGGCGAAGAAGCCTTCCGCAAGGGATCGGATCTGTACTTCGAGCGCCACGATGGTCAGGCCGTGACCTGCGACGACTTCGTCAAGGCCATGGAAGACGCCAGTGGCATCGACCTGACCCAGTTCAAGCGCTGGTACACCCAGTCGGGCACGCCGCGCCTGGCCGTCGGCGAGCGTTACGACGCTGCTGCCAAGACCTACACGCTGACATTCACCCAGAGCTGCCCGGCTACGCCAGGGCAGAGCGAGGGCGACAAGTTGCCCTTCGTGATCCCGGTCGAGTTGGGGCTGCTCGACGCCCAGGGCGACGACCTGCCACTGCGCCTGCAGGGCGAGGCCGCTGTCGCTGCTGGTAGCCGCGTGCTGTCTGTGACCGAGGCGCAGCAGACGTTCACCTTCATCGATATCGCTGAGAAGCCCTTGCCTTCGCTGCTGCGTGGCTTCAGTGCGCCGGTCAAACTGAGTTTCCCCTACGACCGCGATCAACTGATGTTCCTGATGCAGCACGACAGCGATGGTTTCAATCGCTGGGAAGCGGGTCAGCAGCTCAGCGTTCAGGTGTTGCAGGAGCTGATCGGCCAACACCAGCGTGGCGAGAAGTTGGTGCTCGATCAGCGACTGGTCAGCGCATTGCGCACCCTGTTGCAGGATGACTCGCTGGATCAGGCCATGGTCGCCGAGATGCTTTCGCTGCCGGGTGAGGCCTACCTCACCGAGATCAGCGACGTGGCCGATGTCGACGCCATCCACGGCGCCCGCGAATTCGCCCGCCAGCAGTTGGCCGAGGCCTTGTTCGAGCCGCTGTGGCAGCGTTATCAGGCCAACCGCGAGGTGTCGCGTACTACGCCCTACGTGGCCGAAGCCGAGCACTTCGCTCGTCGCGCCCTACAGAACATCGCGCTGTCGTACCTGATGCTGACGGGCAAGCCCGAGGTTCTGGCGGCGACGCTGGAGCAGTACGAGGCGTGCGACAACATGACCGAGCGCCTGACCGCCCTGGCGGTTCTGGTCGGATCAAAGTTCGAAGCCGAGCGTGCGAAGACCTTGGAAGCCTTCGCCGAGCACTTCAAGGACAACGCCCTGGTCATGGATCAGTGGTTCAGCGTCCAGGCGGCCAGCACCTTGCCCGGCGGCCTTGCACGTGTTCAGGCGTTGATGGAGCACCCGGCATTCACCCTGAAGAACCCGAACAAGGTACGGGCATTGATCGGTGCATTTGCCGGCCAGAACCTGGTGAACTTCCATGCCGCCGATGGCAGCGGTTATCGCTTCCTCGCCGACCAGGTGATCGTGCTCAACGCCCTCAATCCGCAGATCGCCTCGCGCCTGCTGGCACCGCTTACCCGCTGGCGCAAGTACGGCAGCGAGCGCCAGGCGCTGATGAAGGCGGAGCTGGAGCGGATTCTCGCCTCCGGTGAGCTGTCGGCGGATGTCTATGAGGTGGTGAGCAAGAGCCTGGCCTGAGCAGTCGGGATGGGCGACCTCTTCCGGTAGGAATGTCGCCCTAGAGGCGAAGCGTTAGTGGCTTGCACGCGACATCTGCGTTGTCCGTGCGATTCGCCCGCAAGCAGGCTCCTACAAAGGCGGGTTGCCGCAGCAGAGTTGGGGTCTGGCTCAGTTGTGTAGGAGCCCGCTTGCGCGCGATGCAATGGTGGCCTGACTGCGACTGCACCAATCGCCGCGGTGCTGGCATTCATTCGATTGCCGGCTATCCAATCTGGATGCAGATCCTCTGCAACCATTAGAAACTCTCTGAAGGTCTGAAAAGTTCGTTCTAGAGCGGTTTGACTTGATTTAACGCGCATCATCGGGCCGAATGTTACCGTTCGTTCCCGCAGTAACGTTTTTCGTTACCTGGCGGAATCAAAAGTTACCTTCTTATAAGTCGACACACTTAATATTCGACGCTAGCGATTGACTAGCACGTGTGGCTGTGTGCGCTTCGCACCGCTTTCTGGGGAGGAGGCGGTTGAAAAGGCAGTAATCGAGAACTATTGGTCAGTGGACGATCAGTCATAAAAAGACGGTGCGGGGCTGCTCTGGAAAAGCGGTTTCGGCTAATACGATCGTTTGAATTGGCACCAAGGTTGCACTGCATAAGGCAGTGATGCCAGCCAGTTCAGCGCAATGACAGGACACCCAACAAGGTGTCCGCCAGGCCCACCGAAAATCGGGCCGGATAGAACAACGACTGTCTGTCAGCGGAGTAGAGATTCAATGCGTATCAAGTCCTTTGAGCCGGCCTTGCGCCTGGTTCCGGCGAAGGCGGGTTATGCCCTGGCCAGTGTGTTGCCACTGCTGGTCGCAGTACCCGTAAAAGCGGTGGAGTTCAGCTTCGCCGATAACGAGATCAGTGGCTCGCTCGACACCACCCTGTCTTATGGGCAGCTGTGGCGTGTGCAGGGGCAGAGCAGAAGCAACGACGACGTCAACGTCAACGACGGCAATCGCAATTTCGATACCGGACTGGTTTCCGAGGTGTTCAAGATCACCTCCGATCTGGAAGTGAATTACCAGAACTACGGCGTCTTCGTGCGCGGCACAGCGTTCTATGACACCCAGATCATGGATAAGCGCAACGACTTCAACAGCGGCAACAGGCCCGCTCAGCCGAGCCAGAACTTCCCGGATGACGACAGCTTCACCCGGGACACTCGGCACAAGGCCGGACGCGATGCGCAGATCCTCGATGCCTACGTGTATGGCAACTGGGATGTTGCCGAGCGTCCGGTCAGCGCGCGTCTGGGCCGGCAGGTGTTCAACTGGGGTGAGGGAGTGTTCTATCGCGGTGGCGTGAACACCAGCAACCCGGTGGACGGCGCACGTTTCCGACTGCCCGGTTCGGAAATCAAGGAAGTGCTGATCCCTGTCGAGGCGGTCAGTTTCAATATCGGCCTGACCGACAATCTGTCGATGGAGACTTTCTATCAGTTCAACTGGAAGGAAACCGCCATCGACCCGGTAGGCAGCTACTTCTCCGAGACCGACCTGTTCGCCGAGGGCGGCAACACGGCTTACACTCGTCAACCTGCATTGATTCCGCTGGCTGGGTTGTACAGCGGCCTTGGCGCTACGGGTGGTCTACAGGGTGGCCGTAACGTGGACGCCAATGGCTATATCAAGGTGGCCTCCATCGGCAAGGACATCAACGCCAAGAACGACGGTCAGTTCGGCGTAGCTTTTCGCTATATCGCCGAGCAATTGAACTCGACCGAATTCGGCTTCTACTTCGTTAACTATCACTCGAAAGAACCTGTTGTCGCGGCGGATCTGGGCGACTACGCAGGTCTGGATTTGGCGACTATCGCAGGTACATGTGCCGCATTAGGGCCTGCCTGTCCAAACCCGGCTCTTGCCGCAGGTGGCTTGGCCACTATTGATGTCGCCAACCAAGTTAACGCCCGCCGCGAGTACGTCGAAGATATCCGCATGTACGGCTTCAGCTTCAATACGACCCTGGGCAATGCCTCTCTGTTCGGTGAGCTGTCCTATCGGCCGAACCTGCCGATCGGTGTCGCCGCCACCAACGACCTGCTCGGCGATCTGCTGCGTCAGGCACCGCAAGTGGTGCAAGGCCAGCAGGTGAATATCGGTGGCAGCGCTCTGCAGCTCGGCGAGCAGATCCACAACTACGAGCGCGTCGAGGCCTACAACGCTTCGCTGGGCACCATTTACAACTTCGGTCCGTCGCTGGGGTTCGATTCCCTGACCGGTGTGGCCGAACTGGCTTCCGAGCACCTGCGCGGCAGCGACCTGAAGTACACCGCCTACGATGGCTCGACCCGCTATTACGCCGGGCGTGGTGATTCCTCCTACGCTTTCGGTTATGGCCGCAGTTATCAGGTCAACAAGAACGCTTATGGTTACACCCTGGTGCTGTCCGGCACCTGGAACGACGTCGTGGCCGGGGTCAACCTGTCGCCCTTCGTCGTCTACAAGGATGACTTCGAGGGTAACTCCTACCAGACCGGCAATTTCATTGAGGGCCGCAAGGCTTACACCCTAGGTATGAAGGCCAGCTACATGAACAGCCTGGAAGCCGAGCTGCAGTACACCGAGTTTTCCGGTGGTGGTAACAATAACGCCGTGCGCGACCGCGACAATATCGGCGTCAACGTCAAATACTCCTTCTGATCACGGAGATACAGGATGCTGAACATCAAAGGCGTCGCAGTCGCGCTGGTGCTGCTGGCCGGTAACGCCCAGGCGGCTGTTTCGCCTCAGGATGCGGCCAAGCTGGGCACCAGCCTGATGCCACTTGGCGGCGAGAAGGCCAGCAACGCAGCAGGCACAATTCCGGCCTGGACAGGCGGGATCACCCAGGCGCCGGCTGGTTATAAGGGCTCGGGCAAGCACCATGTCGATCCTTTCGCGGACGACAAACCGCTGTTCACCATCACCAAGGCCAACCTGCAGCAGTACCGGGACAACCTCACGCCCGGGCAGATCGCGCTGTTCGAGGCCTACCCGGATACCTACCAGATGCCGGTGTACGCCAGCCGTCGCTCCGGCTCGGCGCCGCAGTGGGTCTACGACAACACGGCGAAGAACGCGCTCAGCGCCAAGCTGCTCGATGGCGGCAACGGTTTCGCGGACGCTTTCGGTGGCATCCCGTTCCCGATCCCGCAAAACGGTGTCGAGGCGCTGTGGAACCACATCGCCCGTTATCGCGGCACCTACATCGTACGGCGCGCCTCGGAAGTGGCGGTGCAGCGCAATGGCTCCTACTCGCTGGTCACTTCGCAGCAGGAGGCGATGTTCAAGTTCTACGACCCGCAGGGCAGTTACGCCAACCTGAACAATATCCTGTTCTACTACCTGTCCTTCACCCGCAGTCCGGCGCGTCTGGCCGGTGGTGCGGTGCTGGTTCACGAGACCCTCGATCAGGTCAAGGAGGCGCGCCAGGCTTGGGGTTACAACGCCGGTCAGCGCCGCGTTCGGCGGGCACCGAACCTCGCGTATGACACACCGATCTCCGCAGCCGATGGCCTGCGCACCGCCGATGATACGGACATGTTCAATGGCGCCCCGGATCGTTACGACTGGAAGCTGCTCGGCAAGCGGGAAATCTACATCCCTTACAACAACTACAAGGTCACCAGCCCGCAGGTCAAATACAAGGATCTGCTGCAGGTCGGTCACCTCAATCCGGCTTTCACTCGCAGTGAGTTGCACCGGGTGTGGGTTGTGGAGGGCACGCTCAAACCCGGCGCCCGGCATATCTACTCCAAGCGCACACTGTATCTCGACGAGGACAGCTGGCAGGCCGCGGTGGTCGATCAGTACGATGGCCGCGGTGAATTGTGGCGCGTGTCTCTGGCGTACCTGAAGAACTACTACGAGCTGCCGACTACCTGGTCTGCGCTGGATGTGTTCCACGATCTGCAGGCGCGTCGTTACCACGTGCAGAATCTGGATAACGAAGAAGCCAACACCATCGACTTCAGCCAGCCGGTTGCCAATGATGGTTACTTCACGCCGGCTGAGTTGCGCCGCCGAGGAACTCGCTGAGTCGATGGCGTGATCGATTGCGCGGCTGTCATTCGCGCGGTCGATAACGCGGGCTTTTTCTTACAAAACAGTGGATTTTGGATCCGCAAAGGCCGCTAGCATGAGCGTCGTTTTACAGGCGCTGGCAATAACAAGAAGAAGGGGGAGTTTTGTATGAGTGAGCCCATATTGCGGCGCACCAGGGGCGGGAAAACCTTGCAGCCCGTGCTGCAGGCGCTGTCGCTGTGCGCGCTGCTGGTGGCCGCCGCGCCGCTCGTGCAGGCGCAAGCCGCTGGCGAGGCGGCGACCTATTCGGTGCCGTCTGCGAAGGCCGTTTCCAGCCTCCTGCTCGATATCGCCCATGCCGGTAAACGCCTGGTCGCGGTCGGCGAACGCGGCCACATCCTCTATTCCGATAACGACGGTGCGAACTGGGAGCAGGCCAAGGTGCCCACCCGGCAGATGCTCACCGCGGTGTTCTTCGTCGACGACAAGCACGGCTGGGCGGTCGGTCACGATGCCCTGGTACTGGCTACCACCGATGGCGGGGCCACCTGGAGCAAGCAGTTCGAGGATCTGCAGCGCGAGGCGCCATTGCTCGACGTCTGGTTCAAGGATCTGCAGCACGGCTTCGCCATCGGCGCCTACGGTGCGCTGTTGCAAACCACCGATGCTGGCACCACCTGGGAAGATGTCAGCGACCGTCTCGACAACGAAGACGCCTATCACCTCAACGCTATCACCGAGGTGAAGGACACCGGCCTGTTCATCGTTGGCGAAATGGGCAGCCTGTTTCGCTCCGTCGATGGCGGAGAAACCTGGGAGACTCTGGAAGGGCCATACCAGGGCTCGCTGTTCGGCGTGCTGGCCACCGGCGAGCCACAGGGCCTGCTGGTCTATGGCCTGCGCGGGCATCTGTTCCACTCTGCCGACGGCGGCGACAGCTGGCAGCAGATTGCGCTCACGACTGCCAGCGGCGGCATCCTGGAGTTCGGCCTGGCCAACGCTAGCTTGCTCGACGACGGCAGTATCGTGGTGGTCGGGCATGGCGGCAGCGTGCTCAAGAGTACCGATCATGGAAATAGCTTCAGCGTATTCAATCGCCCGGATCGGGTGTCGCTGGCAGGTGTGACCGCGGGTGCCGATGGCAAACTGATTCTGGTGGGGCAGGGCGGCGTACGCCTGGCCTCGTCGACCGGTGCCAATCCAGGCCAACAATAACAAGCTGGGGTAGTGTTCGATGAGTAACCATCACCAAGATAAGGCCAGCCTGCTTGAGCGCCTGATCTTCAACAACCGGCCGGCAGTGATCCTGATCTGCCTGCTGGTCAGCGTGTTTCTGTTCTTCCAGGCGACTCAGGTCAGGCCGTCGACCAGCTTCGAGAAGATGATTCCGCTGAGCCATCCGTTCATTCAGAACATGATGGAGCACCGCAACGACCTGGCCAACCTGGGCAATACCGTGCGTATTTCCGTGGAGGCCAAGGATGGCGACATCTTCAGCAAGAATTACATGGAGACGCTGCGGCTGATCAACGACGAAGTGTTCTACATCCCAGGCGTCGACCGCTCCGGGCTGAAGTCGCTGTGGAGCCCCAGCGTGCGCTGGACCGAGGTCACCGAAGAAGGTTTCGCCGGTGGTGAGGTGATTCCGCAGACCTACGACGGCAGCCCACAGAGCCTCGAGGAACTGCGCAGCAACGTACTCAAGTCCGGGCAGATCGGTCGCCTGGTTGCTAACAACTTCAAGTCCAGCATCATCGATGTGCCGCTGCTCGAGTCCTACCCGGATCCCGAGGATCAGGGCCGGCAGATCAAACTCGATTATCAGGCCTTCTCCCACCAGCTGGAAGAGAAGATCCGCAGCAAGTATCAGGCGCAGAATCCGGACGTGCAGGTGCACATCATTGGTTTCGCCAAGAAGGTCGGTGATCTGATTGATGGCCTGGTCATGGTGGCGCTGTTCTTTGGCGTGGCACTGCTGATCACCTTCGTGCTGCTGTACTGGTTCACCTGGTGCATACGCAGCACCATTGCCGTGCTGATCACCACCTTGGTAGCGGTCGGCTGGCAACTGGGACTGATGCATACCGTCGGCTTCGGGCTCGATCCGTATTCCATGCTGGTGCCGTTCCTGATCTTTGCCATCGGCATATCCCACGGTGTGCAGAAGATCAATGGCATCGCCTTGCAATCCGGTGGTTGCGAAGACGCGCTGACGGCGGCGCGGTTGACCTTCCGGCAACTGTTCCTTCCCGGGATGATCGCCATCCTCGCTGACGCCGTTGGCTTCATTACCCTGCTGCTCATCGATATCGGCGTAATCCGTGAACTGGCCATCGGCGCGTCCATCGGTGTCGCGGTCATCGTCTTCACCAACCTGATCCTGCTGCCGGTGGCGATCTCCTATATCGGCATCAGTAAGAAAGCCGTGGAGCGCAGCAAGCGTGACGCGGTGAGTGAGCATCCGTTCTGGCGTCTGCTGTCCAACTTCGCCAGTTCCAGGGTCGCGCCGATTTCCGTCGCGCTGGCCTTGTTCGCCGGCATCGGTGGCTTCTGGTACCAGCAGCAGAACCTGCAGATCGGCGATCTCGATCAGGGCGCGCCCGAGCTGCGTCCGGATTCGCGCTACAACCTCGACAACGATTTCGTGATCCGCAACTACTCGACCAGCTCCGATGTGCTGGTGGTGATGGTCAAGACCGCGCCGGAAGGCTGTTCGACCTACGAAGCCCTGGCGGCCATGGACGAGCTGATGTGGACGATGGACAACACGCCTGGCGTGCAGTCGTCGATCTCCATGGTCAGCGTGTCGCGGCAACTGATCAAGGGCATGAACGAGGGCAACCTGAAATGGGAAACCCTGTCGCGTAACCAGGACGTGCTCAACAACTCCATCGCCCGTGCCGACGGCCTGTACAACGCCGACTGCTCGGTGGCACCGGTGCTGGTGTTCCTCGAGGATCACAAGGCCGAGACACTGAAGCGCACTGTGGCGGCGGTCGAAGGTTTCGTCGCCGAGCATGAGTCAGAGAATGTGCATTTCCTGCTGGCCGCCGGTAACGCGGGT
This sequence comes from Pseudomonas sp. AC355, assembly GCF_979258205.1. Lineage (NCBI taxonomy): Bacteria > Pseudomonadati > Pseudomonadota > Gammaproteobacteria > Pseudomonadales > Pseudomonadaceae > Pseudomonas > Pseudomonas sp. AC355. The sequence continues at coordinate 642,251 of NZ_OZ409843.1, forward strand.
ATCGAAGCCGCAACCAACGAGGTGATTGGGACTTCGGAACTGCTGATCCTAGTGCTGGTGTACCTGTGCGTGGGCATCATGTGCATGATCACCTTCCGCTCCTTCGCCGCGACCGTGTGTATCGTGCTGCCACTGATCCTCACCTCGATCCTCGGCAACGCCCTGATGGCGTTCCTCGGCATCGGTGTGAAAGTCGCGACTCTGCCGGTAATCGCTCTGGGTGTGGGCATTGGCGTGGACTATGGCATCTACATCTACAGCCGCCTGGAAACGTTCCTGCGAGCTGGCTTGCCGTTGCAGGAAGCCTATTACCAGACCCTGCGCTCCACCGGTAAGGCGGTGCTGTTCACCGGTCTGTGCCTGGCCATCGGCGTGGCGACCTGGATGTTCTCGGCGATCAAGTTCCAGGCCGATATGGGCCTGATGTTGACCTTCATGTTCATCGTCAACATGTTCGGCGCCCTGTGGCTGCTGCCGGCTCTGGCGCACTTCCTGATCAAGCCGGAGAAGCTGGCCGGCAAGAAAGGTGGTTCGCTGCTGGCTCATTGAAGCCGATTGCGACTTGAAGAAACCGCGGCCTGGCCGCGGTTTTTTTTGCCCTGTGACTCCTGGCTATCACCCTTTGGGGCATGCGTGTTTTCTTCAATACACCTGGGTGGCTACCGGGTAATTTGCCTCACTCAAGATCAGTGGTGGGGGCGTGCGTGATGAGTCTGTTTTTGTCCATGGCGGCCTTTGCGCTGGCCGCCTCGATTTCTCCCGGGCCGGTCAATCTGGTTTCGCTGAGTACCGGTGCGCGGTATGGCTTGCGGGTTGCGCTGCGACATGTCGCCGGCGCAACGCTGGGCTTCACCTTGCTGCTGGTACTGATCGGCATGGGGCTGCACGAACTGTTGTCACTATTACCCTGGCTGACCGCCGCGATTAAGTGGGCGGGCGTGGCATTTCTGCTGTACCTGGCGTGGCGATTGGCGGCCGACGATGGTTCGCTGCAGGCGGGCGAGGGCGCGCCGGTCGCTTCGTTCATGCACGGCGCGCTCATGCAGTGGCTCAACCCCAAGGCCTGGCTGGCGGCGATCGCCGGCATGGGTGCCTTCGTTGCCGATGGTGAGGTGTTGCTGGTCTGGCAGTTCGCCGCGATCTACTGCGTGGTGTGTTACCTGTCGCTGGCCTGCTGGGCGTATGCCGGAACCTGCCTGCAGCCCTATCTGCAGGAGCCGCGCAGAGTACGGGTGTTCAATCGAGTTCTGGCTGGGCTGCTGGTCGCTAGTGCGGGGTATCTGTTGCTGGCATGAGCCGATTAAAGCGCGGGATAAACGATAACCCGCGGTTGAGCGCAGCGATACCCGGGGCAGCCTTACGAGTGGTTCCTGGGTATCGCTGCGCTCAACGCCAGGCTACGGCGTCGGGCCAGGGGCGTTATCGCTAGCCGCGGTACTGGCCGGGGGTGGCGGCGAGGAATTGTTTGAAGGTGCGCTGGAAATGCGCCTGGTCGGCGAAGCCGGCCTCCAGGGCGACTTCGGCCAGTGGCGCACCGCTCTTCAGGCGGGAGTGGGCGAACTGAATACGGCGGTTGAGCAGGTAGGCGTGAGGCGTCATGCCGTAACGTTGCTTGAAGCCGCGAATCAGTTGCGACGGTGATAGTTGTGCAGCCTCGCACAGGGTGTCGAGCCTGAGCGTTTCGCCGCAGTGGCGGTGGATCAGGCGGGCGGCGTGTTCCAGGCGCGGGTTGATGCTCTCGTCGCTGTCGCCTTCCAGCGCCAGGCGTTGCAGGGCGAGGCTGAAGAAAGCCGTTGCCTGAGCGGCCTTGCCGTTCGGGCCAAGGGCTGGATCGAGCAGGCTTTCACGTAATTGCAGCAGGCCCTGATACAGCTCGGCATCGTCACTGGCGATGCAGGCGAAGCGCTGGAAGACTGGCGTATCGGTCAGCCCCTGTGCCTGCTGCAGGCGACCCAACCACTGTGGGTCGACATACAGCATCAGGTACGACCAGGGTTGCCCGTCGATGGGGTTGCAGGCGTGCACGTCGCCCGGATTCATCAACACCACGGTGCCTTGGCTGACGTGGTGATCCACCTCGCGATTGCTGTAGGTGCTCTGCCCATGGGTGATCGCACCGATGGAGAATATCTCGTGGCTGTGCCGGCCATAGCAGACCTGACGGCCATCCTCGATCGAACGCAGTTCGACGAAGGGCAGGTCGGCGTCACGCCAGAAGCTGGGAAGCGCGGACACCGGCTGCTCGATCATCGGTCTCTCCTGTTCAGCGCGGATAAAGCGGCGGCAACTGGGTGGTTTCCTGGCCGTTTTCCTGGGCTTTTTCGGCCGCCGGCAGCTCGCCGATGGCCTGCCACAACTGGGCGCCTTGCCAATGCTGGCCACTTTCGCTGTAAAGCGCGCCGTTGAGGCCATCGAGGGCCTCGGACAACGGCGCGAACCGGGCTGCCATATCGGCCAGGGTTTCCGGTTGCTGACGTGCCCAGGCGTCGAGGGCCTGGCGGGTCGCCTGGCTGTCGTTGGCCAGGCAGGCGCGCTTGAGGTCGTCGAGCAGGGTGCGGGGGCTCGGACCGCTCTGTGCGGCACGTTGGATGGCTGGCTGGCGACGCGCGTGCCACCACAGGCCGAAGCCGAGCAGGGTGGTCAGGGCGAACAGCACGCTACTGAGTTGCCATGGCCACAGCAGTACGTCTTCGACCGGCGTGCTGCGCGGGCGTGGTTCCACCGGCTGCTCCACGCTCATGGCCGGATCGGCTGCCACTTCCAGGCTACGCCCGGGTAGGGTCGTGCGCTCCAGGCGATCCTCATGGGTGTTCCACCACACCACCTCGACTGCCGGCAGCTCCAGCGTACCCGCCTTGCTGGCCACCAGGGCCTCACGCTCCTCACGGCTGCCGATCAGGCCGCGTTCGTTGCTTTCATTGTTCAGCTGCGGCTGGTCCGGATAGCGGCGCAGGCCATCCACGGTGGTCGCTGGCAGCGGCGGCAACTGAGCGCTGGATAGCCCATCGGCCTTGAGCATCAGGCTGCGGGTCAGCGAGTCGCCGACCTTGACCTGGCCGGGCTCCGGGCTCCAGGCCTCGGCCAGGCTCAGGGCGCGGGCCGGCAGCCATGGCACGTCAGCGGGGTAATCGGCAGGCTTGGCCTTGACCGTCAGCGGGATTTCCGGGGATTTGACCCGCGTGACCTTGCCGGGGCGCGGCCCGAATGGCAGGTAGTCGTTCTTGTTGGAGCGGTCGACCAGGGTGGCGCTGAACACCTGGCCGGGAATCGTCAGCTGACCGCTCTTCTGCGGGAAGATCGCATAGCGCAGCTCGATCACGCCATGGCGAACTCCACCGATATCCTGTTCATAGGTGCGTGGTTCGCCCAAGGATTCGACGCGGGCATCGGCAATTTCCAGCGGTGTCAGGCTGCTGTCGTCATACAGCGACACGGAGTGGTAGATGCGCAGGGTCAGCACGCTCTGCGCCTGCACGTAGACGCTCTCGTGATCCAGGCTGGCATCGATGAACACCGGTGCCATCTGCTCATCTGCGCTCTTGGTGGCCGATTCCAGCACGTGCAGGCTGATCGGCTGGCTTTGCGAGTTGCCCAGACGCAGCGGAGGCACCACCACGTAGCCGCTATGGCGCGGCCGCAGGGTGACGATCCAGCGGGTGGTGGCGCGGGCTTCGCCGTTCAGGGTGGTGAGACGATTGACCTGGCGGGTGCCGAGCACTTCGAACAGCTCGTTGAGCGGCGCCAGATCCGGCTTGCCGAACTGGGTGGAGTCCGTGGACTCCAGGGTCAGGTCGACGCTTTCGCCCAGGTTCAGCCGGCTGCGGTCGACGCTGGCGATAAAGTCCTGCGCGCTGGCCTGAAACGCCAATAGGCAGAGGAGCAGGGTGCAGAGCAGGCGGGTCATCGTGGCTGTTCCTGACGCTGTTGCTGTTCGTACCAGAATTTGCGGCGCAGCAATTCGCCCGGGTCATCGGGAATCTGCCGCAGCCATTGTTCCAGAGCCTGGCGGCGCTCGCCATCGAGAGGGGCATCGTCTTCCGAGCTGCCCGTGTCGGGTTGTGGCGATGACGGCGTTTCCGCGTTCTCACCTGTTTCGGAGGGCTGGCCCGGCGAGGTTTTCGGCTCGCTCGGTGGCTGTTGCTCCTGCGGCGTACCGGGCTGGCCCTGGCTGGCCTCACGCTCGTCCGGGGTGGGAGCCGCAGATTGACCGGGTTGCTGTTGTTCGTTGCTTTCGTCGCGCTCTTGTTCGTCTGGCTGATCTTTCTGCTCGGTTTGCTGCTGTTCACGCTGGCGCAGCAGTTCTTCCACCAGTGCTTTGTTCTTTTGCGCCTGCAGCAACTGCGGGTCGATTTCCAGCGCGCGTTCGTAGGCGTCTACGGCGGCTTCCAGCTCGTTGCTGCGGGCCAGGGCGTTGCCGCGGTTGTACAGCGACACCGCGCTGTCGCTCCGGGCGAACTGCTCGGCAGCGGCGGCGTAGTCGCCGGCTTCATAAAGCGCCAGGCCGCGCCACTGCGGATCATCGAAACGCTCTGCGGCCTCCTTGGGGCGCTGCGCTTCGAGCAGGCGCTGGCCCTGCTGATCGGCACGCAGCCAGAGATCGTCGAAGCTGAACGCCATGCCCGTCTGCGGGGTGCCCAGCAACAGCAGCGGAAGGCACAGCAGCCAGCCGCAGCGCCCGGCGCAGGCCGCCAGCAACAACAGCGGCAGCAACAGCCAGTAGCCCTGATCGGCCCAGCTACGCAGTTGCGTCTTGTGGCCGTTGTCGCGCAACTGCTGCGGGCCATCGAGCAGGCCTAGAGTACGCAGGTCGCGCTCGTCGAGGCTGATAGCGCGGTATTGGCCGCCGAGGTCGCGAGCGAACCGGCTCAAACCGGCCGTGTCCAGGCGCGGCATGAGGATGGCGCCCTGATCGTCCTTCATGAAGGTGCCGTCTTCCTGGACGATCGGTGCGCCCTCGCTGCTGCCGACACCGAGAATGCGCAGACGCTCACCCCGGTTGCCGAGCAGCTTGCCGATGGCGCTGCGCTCGCTGTCATCGAGGCTGCTGGTGATCAGCAGCAGGCGGCCCTGGCCTTGAGCGCCGTCCTTGAGCAGTTGCAGAGCCCTGGCTACGGCGAGGTCGGCGCGTTTGCCCGGTTCCGGCATGATCGATGGCTTAAGCGCTTCGAGGAGGTTGCGGCTGGTGCCCAGGTCGTCCGACAGCGGCACCACGGTGTGGGCGCTGCCGGCGTACACGACGATGGCGGTCTGTGCGTCACCGCGGGCCTGCAGCAGATCGAGCAGTTTGCGGCGTGCCTGGGCCAGGCGGTTGGGTGAGGCGTCGCTGGCCAGCATCTGCGGGGTCAGCTCGAGCATCACCACCAGCGGATCGGCCGGCTTCATGTCGTTCTGTTCCACCCGCTGCCAACTGGGGCCGAGCAGCGCCAAGATGGCCAGCAGCCAGGCCAGACCGAGGGCGATCCACGGCAGGCGACTGCTGCGACCGCGGCCGCCGCGTAGCAGCACGGCATGGAAGGCGGGCGGTAACAGCGTCTGCCAGCGGCCGCTGCGTTTTTCCCGGTGCGTGAGCAGCCACAGCAGCCAGGCCATCAAAGGCAGCAGCAATAGCCACCAAGGGCGCAAGATATGGGGCCACAGCCCGGTGAATTCGATCATGGTGCCTTGCGCCTCAGTCGCTGCATGAGGGTGAGGCGCTGCTGACGTAATTGTGGCCACAGGCTACGGGCCACCAGGGCCAGGCTGAGCAGCACGGCCGTTGCCAGGGGCCATGAATAGAGTGCCAGGGCAGGGCGCGCCAGGGTCGGTTGCTGGGCCACCGGCTCGAGACGGTCGAGGGTGGCTTCGATGGCCTGCAACTCGCTCTGATCGCGGGCGCGGAAGTATTCGCCGCCGGTGAGCTCGGCAATCGCGCGCAGGGTCGGCTCGTCCAGATCCAGGCTCGGGTTGAAACCGAACGCCGCGAAGTTGCCACCTTGCTGCGGGTCGGCGCCGATGCCGATGGGATAGATGGTCACGCCTTCTTCGGCAGCGAGGCGGGCGGCGGTCATCGGCTCGATTTCGCCGCCGTTGTTGGCGCCATCGGTGATCAGCACCAGCACGCGGCTGTGCGCCGGCCGCTGACGCAGACGTTTGACCGCCAGGCCGATGGCGTCGCCGATGGCGGTGTTCTTGCCGGCGATGCCGATCACCGCTTCGTCGAGCCAGGTGCGCACGGTCTGCCGGTCGAAAGTCAGCGGAGCCTGCAGGTAGGCCTGGCTGCCGAACAGGATCAGCCCGAGTCGATCGCCGGTGCGACCTTCGATGAAATCGCCCATCAGGTGCTTGACCAGCACCAGGCGGCTGACTTCCTCGTCCTCCCAGCGCATGTCGGCGTAATCCATCGAGCCGGATACGTCTACGGCGATCAGCAGATCACGCCCGCTGGCCGGCAGTGGCAGGGGGTCGCCGACCCATTCGGGGCGGGCCGCGGCGCAGAGCAGCAGGAGCCAGAGCAGGGCGAAATGCACCTGTTTCTTCCAGGGCGGCAACTGCAGGCGAGCACGTCGACCGGAGAGGTTCTCCAGCTCACCGAGGAAACTCACCTGCAACGCCGCTTCGCCGCTGTCGGCCGGCGGCAGCCACATACGCAGCAGCCAGGGCAGCGGCGCGAGCAGAAAGATCCACGGCCAGGCGAACTCAAACATGTTTGCGGATCCAGATGCCAACGGCCTGACTGAGACCCTCGATGGCCTTGTCGTCCAGCGTGCACTGTGGTTTGTAGGCGCCTTCGACCAGGATCATCCAGCGGGTCAGACCGGCGGCCGGGCAGCGGTTGTCGAGAAACGCCAGCCAGGCGCGGCTGCTCAGGGTATGGCTGTGGCTGTCCGGGTAACGTTCGCGGCACAGGCGCTTAAGCAAGCCGTTGATCTGTTGCAGCCAGGGCCCGGCAGGGGCGCCGTCGTAGGGTTTGCTGAGGCGTTGCAGTTCCTGCAGGGCGGCCTCGCGCAGTGGGTCGAGGGGCTGCTCGGCGGCCTGCTTGCGCTTTGGTTTGGGCAGCCGCTTGAGCAGCCGCCAGGTGGCCCATGCCAGCAGCGGCAATAGCAACGCGAGCAGCCACCAGCCAGGTGCGGGCGGCCACCAGCCAACAGCGGCCGGGGCGATCAGCGGTTGCAATTGATCCAGCGGGTTCATGCCGATTTACCGGGGCGCAGGTTGTTCAGGTGTTCACGCAACTGATCGACCAGTTCATGACCGGTGGACAGTGACAGCAAGGGCACGCCGAGCTTCTGCGCCAGGCGCAACCAGCGTGCCTGGCGGGCCTGTGCCTGGGCGGCGTAGCTGTGCTGCAGGTTGGCGTCCTCGGTGTCCACTTCCAACTGAGCGTCCCCATCGGCGAAGCGCAGCAGGCCGGATGCTGGCAGGGCATGATCGAGGGGGTCGGAGACTGGTAGCAGCAGCAGGTCGGTGTGCCTGGCGAGCAGGATCAGCTGTTGCTCGCTGCTGTCGCTCAGCGTGCGTTCATCGCAGAGGATCACTACCAGGCTGCCGGGGCGCAGCACTTCGCGGGCCCGGCGCAGGGCCTGACCGAAGCTGTCCCGATACACCGCTGCATCACCATCCAGCGCCTGGTTGGCACGGGCCAGGCGGCTGAGCAGTTGCAGCAGGCTCTGCTTGCTGCGTCGCGGTTTGATTTCGTGATGCTCCTGGCCGCCGAATACCAACCCGCCGATGCGGTCGTTATGGCCCAGTGCGGCCCAGCCGATCAGGCCGGCGGCACGGGCGGCGAGCACCGATTTGAACATCAGGCCGGAGCCGAAGAACAGCTGGCGGCTCTGTTCTACAAGAATGTAGATCGGTCGCTCGCGCTCTTCGTGGAACAGCTTGGTATGCGGCTCCTGGGTACGTGCGGTCACGCGCCAGTCGATGGTGCGCACGTCGTCGCCGGGTTGGTAGACCCGCACCTGATCGAAGTCCACACCGCGTCCGCGCAGCTTGGAGTGATGCAGACCAATCAGTGGGCTGCGCCTGCCAGGAGAGGAGAACAGCTGCACCTCACGCACGCTGTGACGCATGTCTATCAGTTGCTTGAGATCGGTACGGATGCCCGCCTGCAGCTCAGGGTTATCCGCCGGCGATTGCATCAGGCTACTGCAACCACATCGAGGATGCGCTGGATCACGCGATCCTGATCGATACCCGAGGCTTCTGCTTCGAACGACAGGATGATGCGGTGGCGCAGCACATCGAACAGCACCGCCTGGATGTCTTCAGGGCTGACGAAGTCGCGACCTGCCAACCAGGCATGAGCGCGGGCGCAGCGATCCAGGGCGATCGAGCCGCGCGGGCTGGAACCGTGGGCGATCCACTCGGCCAGCTCGGCGTCGAACTTGCCCGGGGTGCGCGAGGCCATCACCAGCTGCACCAGGTATTCCTCCACCGCATCGGCCATGTACAGGCCGAGAATTTCCTTACGCGCAGCGAAGATCGCCTGCTGGCTCAGGCGGTGATCCGGTTTGGTTTCACCGTGCAGCGCTTCGCCGCGAGCCTGAGCGAGAATCTTGCGTTCCACGCTGGCATCGGGGAAGCCGATCTTCACGTGCATCAGGAAACGGTCGAGTTGCGCCTCTGGCAGCGGATAGGTGCCTTCCTGCTCGATCGGGTTCTGGGTGGCCATGACCAGAAACAGTGGCGACAGATCGTAGGTGCTGCGGCCTACCGATACTTGCCGCTCGGCCATCGCCTCAAGCAGTGCCGATTGCACCTTGGCGGGCGCGCGGTTGATCTCGTCGGCGAGCACCAGGTTATGGAAGATCGGCCCCTGCTGGAACACGAAACTGCCGGTTTCCGGGCGATAGATCTCGGTGCCGGTGATGTCGGCGGGTAGCAAATCCGGGGTGAACTGAATGCGGTGGAACTCGGCTTCGATACCTTCGGCCAGCTCCTTGATCGCTTTGGTCTTGGCCAGGCCCGGAGCGCCCTCGACCAGCATGTGGCCGTCGGCGAGCAGGGCGATCAGCAGGCGATCGATGAGTTTTTCCTGACCGAGGATCTGGCTGGCCAGGAAGTGGCGAAGGGAGAGCAGCGCGTCTCTGTGTTCCATAGGTTTTCCAGGATGGAAATCGCGAGCGACGACCCCGCTCGTCAGGGCCAACCATGATAATCGAAGGCAGGGGGGTTAAGCCATGCGGGGCATGCTCTGCTGCACATATCGCTACCATACGCTGCTTCGATCGTGTGCCCGGTCACGTATCCGGCCGGCGTGCCGCGCATTGGCGCGCGCGGCCGGTGATAGGTTCAAGCGATGCGGAACTGGTTGGCGCTCTGGTTGAGGGCTTCGACCTGACGCGACAACCCCTGGGTGTGTTCGTCGAGGCTAAGGCGCAGCGTCTTGGTCTTGCCAGTGTGCAGGTTGATGTCCTCGACCTTGGTGGCGATTTCTTCGGTACTGCCGGACACCTGTTCGATGGCGACCACAACCTGGCTCATCTGTGCATTGAGCTGCTCCATTGAGTCGGTGATGCCCTCAATGGCGCTGGCCACTTCGCCGGAACTGCGCTGACCCGCTTCCGCCAGGCTCAGGCCGCTGGTCATCAACTGATCCATCTGCTGCGTCTGTTGCCTGAGTTCATTGACGATGGCGGCGATATCGGTAGTGGCAGCCATGGTTTTCTGTGCCAGGGAACGAACTTCGTCAGCCACCACCGAGAAACCACGCCCGGCTTCGCCGGCCCGCGCTGCCTCGATAGCGGCGTTGAGGGCCAGCAGGTTGGTCTGGTCAGCCAGGCCGTTGATCACGCCAATGATACTGGTGACCTTGCCGCTAGACTGGGTGAGGGCGCTGACCTGGGCGTGTGTGTTCTGAATCAACTGCGCCAACTGGTTCATGCTCTCGGCACTTGCGTTGATCACGTTGCCACCATTGCGCGCCGCATCGTAGGCGCTGTGGGTGGCGTTACCGACTTCAGCGGTGCGCTGCGCCATGTCGTTGAGCGTGGCGCTGATCTGCTGGGAGGCCGCAGCCGCCTGCTCGGTCTGCATCTCTACCTGTGTGCTGTTGTTGCCCAACTGGCGCATGGAGTCATCGAGGTGGCCGTGCAGGCGGTTGAGCTCACGGTTGGCTTCGATCACCTGGGCAACGATGCGGCCAATGTCGCGGATCATGCTGTTCGCGGCACCGGCCAACTGATTGAACTCGTCCTTGGTGTTGGTGCCGACCGGCAGGGTGCAGGTGAGGTCGCCGGAGGCAACCTGGCTGAGCAGTCGGGTGACGTTCTCCAGGCGCTTGACTAGCGTGCGCGATGCCTGCAACAGGGTGAGTGAGAGCAGGGCGGCGACTACGGCGAAGCTCAGGCCCATCAGCCAGAGTGAGGAAACCCGAGCTTGTTTGGCACCTTGGGCGCGTTGCAGCAGCAGCCCCTGCTGCAGATCCTGCGTTTGCGCATCAATGCGCGCCTGCAGTTGCTCGCCAAGTTGGCTCAACTGGCTATTCGTTGCACTGATCTGCTCGAGGCTGTTCTGGGTTTCGACGAAGGCCTTGTTGAACGCATACACAGTTTTGCCGACCGGGGTGTCTTGCCACTCAAGATCATCGATCTGCGCTTGCAGCTTCTTGATGGATGCATGGGTCATCTCGGCGAACACGGGATCGGAAGTCGCCAGGTAGTCGCGCTGACTGCTCAGGGAGCTGGTGACGGTGGCCTTGATCATGTCGAAGCTGATCGCCTCCAGCGCCTTGCTCTTTTCGCTCAGGGTTTTGCGTTGCCCTTCAAAAGGCGTGAGGCCAAGGGTCTGGTTGAGACTCAGCAAGCGACGCTGCTGCGCGACTTCCTGTTGCAGCACGGTTTGGATTTGCTGGGCATGTTCCAGTGTGCTGGCGTCATTGAGTGCCTGAGCCTGCGCTGGTAGCGCGTCGACGAGTGCCTGCAGCTCATCCAGGCCTGCACTGAAGGCGGCCTGGTTGTCGGGAGTCAGTTGTTGACGTTGAGCGTTACTGCGCCACCACTGATTCATCAGCATGGTACTGGCGTTGACATAGGCGGCTGCATCTTCCCTGGCTTGCAGCGAGGAATTGAGGCGCTGGCTGGCCCAGAACGAGGCCGCGGTAAGCAGAGCCAGGCTGGACAGGGTGACGAGAATCAGCAGACGAAACTTCTGCTTCCAGGAGAGGAAGAGCGGCATGGGAGTGATGTCCATTTGGCATTATTTTTATTGACGCCAGACTTTAGGCGTTGTGCCAATGCAGTGCAAGGGTTGTATGACGTCTGCTGAGTCTCTATAGCCGTGAACGAAAATGTCGCCGCATGGCAAGCGCTGGCGTCTGCACTGTCGTTAAGCTCAGGCAGCCTCTGTGACCGAGGAGTCATCGTTCAAGCATTCAGTTAAAGCGGCTGCCCGGGTAATTTCAAACCGCTGCGCTAAGGTTGAACTAGGACATGGAACACGAATCGCAAAGGAGGGGCTGTTGTCGTTTCAGCACGGTTCGTGCTGAAACGACAACAGCCCCTCATAGCCCATAGACGGAGCATAAAAATGGCGTTCTTCACCGCGGCCAGCAAAGCCGACTTTCAGCATCAACTGCAAGCGGCCCTGGCGCAGCATGTCAGTGAACAGGATCTGCCAAGAGTGGCCCTGTTCGCTGAACAGTTCTTCGGCATCATCGCCCTCGAGGAACTGACACAGAGGCGTCTTTCCGACCTGGTTGGTTGCACTCTTTCTGCCTGGCGCCTGCTGGCTACTTTCGATCCTGCCCAGCCCCAGGTGCGCGTATTCAACCCCGACTATGAAAAGCATGGCTGGCAAAGCACGCATACCGGTATCGAAGTCCTGCACCCGGACATCCCATTCCTCGTCGACTCCGTGCGCATCGAACTCAAGCGCCGCGGTTACAGCATCCATACTCTGCAGAACAGCGTGCTCAGCGTGCGTCGCGATGCCCAGGGCGCGCTGGTCGACCTGCTGCCCAAGGGCAGTGCCGGCCAGGATGTCACGCGCGAATCGCTGATGTTCCTGGAAATCAACCGTTGCGCCAGCAACGCCGAGATCAAGTCGCTGCAAAAGACCCTGCTCGACGTGCTGGAAGAGGTGCGCCTCTCCGTTGCCGATTTCCAGCCGATGAAGGCCAAGGCCCAGGAGCTGCTAAGCAAGCTGGGTGACGGAACCCTTGGTCGCGGTCAGACCGAAGCCGCCGAACTGGACGAGATCAAGGTGTTTCTCGACTGGTTGCAGGATGACCACTTCACCTTCCTCGGTTACGAGGAGTTCACCGTTCACGACGATGCCACCGGCGGCTATCTGCAGTACGACGCAAGCTCGCTGCTGGGGTTGTCCAAGCGCCTGCGCAGCGGCCTGAGCCAGGACGATCTGCGTATCGAGCCCTATGCCCTGGCGTACCTGCGCGAGCCGAGCCTGCTGTCGTTCGCCAAGGCTGCTCAGCCAAGTCGGGTGCATCGCCCGGCCTATCCGGATTTCGTCTCCATTCGTGAAATCGACGGCGAAGGCAAGGTGGTCAAGGAGTACCGTTTCCTCGGCATCTACACCTCTACGGCTTACAGCGAAAGTGTGCGCGATATTCCCTACATTCGCCGCAAGGTCGCCGATGTTGAGAAACGCTCCGGTTTTATCTCCCAGGGCCACTTGAGCAAGGAACTGGTCAAGGTTCTCGAAGTGCTGCCGCGCGACGACCTGTTCCAGACGCCGGTGGACGAGCTGGCCAGTACCGCGCTGTCGATCGTGCAGATTCAGGAGCGCAACAAGGTTCGCCTGTTCCTGCGTTTCGACCCCTATGGCCGTTTCGTCTATGCACTGGCTTACGTGCCGCGTGATATCTATTCCACCGAGACCCGCCTGCGTATTCAGCAGGTACTGGTCGATCGCCTACAGGCCAGCGATTGCGAGTTCTGGACCTACTTCTCCGAGTCGGTGCTGGCTCGCGTGCAGTTCATCCTGCGTGTGGATCCGAAGACCAAGCTGGCCATTGATCCGCAGCAGCTCGAGCGCGAGGTCATTCAGGCCTGCCGCTCCTGGACGGATGATTATGCGTCTCTAGTAGTGGAAAATTTTGGCGAGGCCAAAGGCACTCGCGTGCTGACCGACTTCCCCAAACACTTCCCTGCAGGCTACCGCGAACGTTTCCCGGCGCATTCGGCCGTGGTCGACATGCAGCACCTGCGCAGCATTTCCGAAGAGCGCCCGCTGGTGATGAGCTTCTACCAGCCGCTGGTGCCGGGTGAGCGTCAGTTGCACTGCAAGCTGTACCACGCGGACACACCGCTGGCGCTGTCCGACGTGCTGCCGATTCTGGAAAATCTCGGTTTGCGCGTGCTCGGTGAGTTTCCATACCGGCTGCAACACCAGAGTGGCCGTGAGTTCTGGATTCACGATTTCGCCTTTACCTATAGCGAAGGCCTCAAACTCGACATCCAGCAGCTCAACGACACGCTGCAGGACGCCTTTATCCACATCGTGCGGGGCAATGCCGAGAACGATGCCTTCAACCGTCTGGTATTGACGGCAGGCCTGCCATGGCGCGATGTCGCGCTGCTGCGTGCCTATGCCCGTTACCTGAAACAGATTCGTCTGGGCTTCGACCTGGGCTACATCGCCAACACGCTGCTCAACCACGCCGATATCGCCCGCGAACTGGTGCGTCTGTTCAAGACCCGCTTCTACCTAGCCCGCAAGCTTAGTGCCGATGATCTGCAGGACAAGCAGAACAAACTGGAACAGGCCATTCTCGGTGCGCTGGACAACGTTGCGGTGCTCAACGAAGACCGCATCCTGCGTCGCTATCTGGATCTGATCAAGGCGACTCTGCGGACCAACTTCTATCAGCCCGATGCCCAGGGTGAGGCGAAGCATTACTTCAGCTTCAAGTTCAACCCGAGCGCGATTCCCGAACTGCCACGACCCGTGCCGAAGTTCGAGATATTCGTCTACTCACCACGGGTCGAAGGCGTGCACCTGCGTTTCGGCAACGTCGCGCGGGGCGGCCTGCGCTGGTCTGACCGTGAGGAGGACTTCCGTACCGAAGTGCTCGGCCTGGTCAAGGCGCAGCAGGTCAAGAATGCGGTGATCGTGCCGGTCGGCGCCAAGGGTGGCTTCGTGCCACGTCGCTTGCCTGTGGGTGGCGGCCGTGACGAGATTCAGGCCGAGGCCATCGCCTGCTACCGCATCTTCATCAGCGGGCTGCTCGACATCACCGACAACTTGAAAGACGGCGAAGTGGCGCCGCCCGCCAACGTGGTGCGCCACGACGTCGATGACCCGTATCTGGTCGTCGCGGCCGACAAGGGCACCGCGACCTTCTCCGACATCGCCAACGGCATTGCCGGTGAATATGGCTTCTGGCTGGGCGATGCCTTTGCTTCGGGCGGCTCGGCCGGTTATGACCACAAAGGCATGGGCATCACCGCCAAGGGCGGCTGGGTTTCCGTGCAGCGGCATTTCCGCGAGCGCGGTATTGACGTGCAGAAGGATCTGACCACCGTGATCGGTATCGGTGACATGGCCGGTGACGTGTTCGGCAACGGCCTGCTGCTGTCCGAATCGCTGCAGATGGTCGCTGCCTTCAACCACCTGCATATCTTCATCGACCCTAATCCGGATGCTGCACGCAGCTTCGCCGAGCGCCAGCGTTTGTTCGATCTGCCGCGTTCCAGCTGGGCTGACTACGACACCTCGCTGATCTCCCAGGGCGGGGCCATTTTCCTGCGCAGTGCCAAAAGCATCCCGATCAGTCCGGAGATGAAAGCCCGTTTCGATATTCAGGCTGACAAACTGGCCCCCAACGAGTTGCTCAATGCGCTGCTCAAGGCGCCGGTGGATCTGATCTGGAATGGCGGTATCGGCACCTACGTCAAATCCAGCCGAGAAAGCCATGCGGATGTCGGTGACAAGGCCAACGACCTGTTGCGTGTCGACGGTCGTGAACTGCGCGCCAAGGTGGTGGGCGAGGGCGGCAACCTGGGCATGACCCAGCTCGGCCGTGTCGAGTTCGGCCTTAACGGCGGCGCCAGCAACACCGACTTTATCGACAACGCCGGTGGTGTGGACTGCTCCGACCATGAAGTGAACATCAAGATCCTGCTCAACGAGATCGTCACCGCCGGCGACATGACCGGCAAGCAGCGCAACACGCTGCTCGCCGAGATGACCGAAGATGTCGGCAGTCTGGTGTTGGGCAACAACTACAAGCAGACCCAGGCCCTGTCGCTCGCCGAGCGTCGTGCCCGTGAGCGCCAGGGTGAATACAAGCGCCTGATGGCGGCCATGGAGGCGACCGGCAAACTCGACCGCGCCTTGGAGTTCCTGCCGACCGAAGAGGAGCTCAACGAGCGCGCCACCAAGGGCCAGGGCCTGACCCGTCCGGAACTCTCGGTGTTGATTTCCTACAGCAAGATCGAGCTGCAGGAATCGCTGATCAAGTCCGACATCGCCGACGACGATTACCTGGCACGTGAGATGGAAACTGCCTTCCCGGCGCGACTGGCGCAGCAGTACGGTGAGGCCATGCGTCGTCACCGTCTCAAGCGCGAGATCGTCAGCACGCAGATCGCCAACGATCTGGTCAATCACATGGGCATCACCTTCGTGCAGCGCCTGAAGGAGTCCACCGGGGTGGGCTCAGCCCAGGTGGCTGCTGCCTACGTCGTGGTGCGTGACGTGTTCCACCTACCGTTCTGGTGGCGGCAGATCGAGTCCCTGGACAACCAGGTGCCGGCCGATCTGCAGTTGACCATGATGGATGAGCTGATGCGCCTCGGCCGTCGTGCTACCCGCTGGTACCTGCGCAGCCGCCGCAACGACCTGGACGCCGCTCGTGACGTCGCTCACCTCGGCCCACGGGTCAAGGCGCTGGCCATGCGTCTGGACGAACTGCTCGAAGGGCCTGCCCGCGATCAGTGGATGGCGCGCTACCAGACTTACGTCGAAGCCGGTGTGCCGGAGCTGCTGTCCCGCGTGGTTGCAGGCACTGGCCACCTGTACACGCTGTTGCCGATCATCGAGTCGGCGGATCTCACCGGTCGCGAGCCGACTGAGGTAGCGTCAGCGTACTTCGCTGTGGCGGATGCTCTGGATCTGTCGTGGTACCTGCAGCAGATCAGTAGCCTTAGTGTGGAAAGCAACTGGCAGGCTCTGGCCCGCGAGGCGTTCCGCGATGACCTGGATGCACAGCAACGGGCGATCACGGTCTCCGTGCTGCAGCTACCAGGTGGTTCGGAGTCGATCGAGGAGCGGGTCGAGGCATGGCTTGAGCAGAACCGTCGCTTGGTCGACCGTTGGAAGGCCATGCTCGCCGAACTGCGTGCGGCGGCTGGTAGTGATTATGCGATGTACGCCGTGGCCAATCGCGAGCTGAGCGATCTGGCGCAAAGCCAGCTGCCGGTATTACCAGCTTGATCACCTGAGCTCTAGCGAGAAACGAAAACGCCCCGACTGGTTCGGGGCGTTTTTTTATCTTTGCTTCCTGAAAATCATATCGCCGGCAAGCGGGCTCCTACTCGATACGTAAACTGCCCACGATCCAGTAGGAGTCGGCGCCTAGCCCTTGCCGGCGAGTTGTCGCCAGGCCGCAATCTTACGAAAAGACCGCCGTCTCAGGGCTTCTGCTGGAGGCCTTCGAGCAATGCCTTGTGGAAGCGCTCAGGTTCTTGGATCTGCGGCGAGTGGCCAAGATCCGGGAAGGTCACCAGGGTCGCGTCGGGGATACGTTTCGCTGTTGCCGGGCCGAGCGCCTTGTAGTCACCCAGTTTGCTGCGCATCGCTTCGGGCGCTGTGTCCTTGCCGACTGCGGTATTGTCTTTCTCGCCGATCAGTAGCAAAACGGGCATCTTCAGGTTGGCGAACTCATAGACCACCGGCTGGGTGTAGACCATGTCGTAGGTCAGCGCCGAGTTCCAGGCAACGATTTCCTTGCCATCACCTTTGAACATGCCTGCCTGCATATCCACCCAGCGGTCGAACTCTGGGCGCCACTGGCCTGCATAGTAGGTGTTCTTCTGGTAATTGCGGCTGGCTTCGGCAGTGGTTTTCAGCTCGCGCTGGTACCACTGATCCACGCTCAGGTAAGCCACGCCGAGGGTCTTCCAATCTTCCAGGCCGATCGGGTTGACCATCGCGAGCTGCTCAACCTGTTCGGGGTAGAGCAAGGCGTAGCGGGTGGCGAGCATGCCGCCCATGGAATGGCCCATGACCGTCACGCGCTCGATCTTCAGCTGTTCCAGCAGCGCATGAGTGTTGCTGGCCAATTGCTGAAAGCTGTACTGGTAATGAGCGGGCTTGCTGGACTTGCAGAAGCCCACCTGATCCGGCACCACCACACGGTAACCAGCCTCGCTCAGGGCGGCGATGCTGCCTTCCCAGGTTGCGCCGCAGAAATTCTTGCCGTGCATCAGCAATACGGTTCGGCCGTTGGCTTTTTCGGCTGCACGTCCATGTAGGCCATTTGCAGCGAGTTGCCTTGGGAGTCGAAGGTGAATCGTTTGATCTCGTGTGGGTAATCGAAACCTTGCAGTTCAGGGCCGTAACTGGGCGTTTCGGCAGCCAGGGCCGGCAGGCTGCCAGCGATAAGCAGTGTGGCGAGGGCAATGCGCACAGGGGGATGCTCCAGACGTTGGGGGAGCAAAGACTGACAGCAATGCGCGGCTCATATTGCCGGCAAGTGTTTACAAAACCTGTCTGAATGGCGGGTTTCAGCCCAGTTCGTGAACGTAGCGCAGCATATCCGGGGCACCTGCCTGGCACAGGCCTTCGCCCAGTGCTGAGGCTTGTGGCGAGTGTTTGGGCAGCAGCAGAAACTCGGGTGAGCCCTGGGTGCGCAATAGGCTCAGGCGGGCGTAGGGCACGTCGTGATCCATCAGCAACTGCATGAAGGCGGCATCGCTCCAGGCGGCGCAGGGCATGGCCAGGGCATGGTAATGCTGCTCTAGATCATGCAGGCCTTGCGCGCTGACGCGATAACGGGTGATGTCCGCCGGCAGGCTGATTTCCAGCCCACGTAGCCGTGCATAGGCCACGGCGCTGGCGAATGCCTGCGGGTGTGACTCCCCGGCCCAGAACAGCCGCTCACCGCGCCATTGGGCCTGGAGGAGATCTAGACGCTGATTGGGGAAGCCGGGCAGCGCCTGGCCTAGCGTCTTGAGAAAGTCCCGATAGCTGATGATGCGGATTTTTCGGCACGCTTCACTGGCCGCGTAGTCTTCGAAGCTGGTGTGGCGCTCATCGCAATGCACCAGGCTGTCGACTTTGCGCAGGTCTATCTGCTCGATCTGCCGGTGCTCGACCTCGATGAGATTGGTCAGAGCGGCGTGAGCGTCTGCCTTGTCTTCCTGGACAGGGCCTGAGAGCGCGCTACGGGGCAGATCCTTGAGGCGATGCAGTGGTGAACCTGCGAGCCAGCAAATGGTGTCGGCGAAGGTCGGAATGGCGGCGAAAGGCAGATTTAACTGGCTAGCGCGCTCGAAGATCGGCTTGCAGCCACGACCAAGCAGACCTACACGCTGAGCCAGGGCGGTCAGGCGTGTGGTAAGGGGGCTGGGCTGTTCAGGCAGGCTCATGGCAACTCGCGGACGTCGGTGTGCCCGTTGCAGTGTGGCAGAGCTGGCGGCGTCTTGCGAGAGGGGCGTATCGAGGCCGCTTCGAGTGATGCACTGCAAATGCCAGGCGGCAGTGCGTCTGGCTGGCGGCACTGTGGCAGAATCCGTTCATTCATTTGCAAGGAGCCTCCATGCCCAGCCTGGTTCTGGATATCGCGTTATCGGCAGAGCGTCTGCGGGTGGTCTATCAGGGGCGGGCCAATCGCATTCAGGCCCTCAGCCGTGATGGTCGTCGGGTGAGTATCCCATCCCATCATTTCCGGCCATTTCTGACCCATGAAGGCATCTATGGTTCCTTCGAGCTGCAATTCAACGAGGAAGGTGAGCTGCTTAGCCTGCGTCGCCTGCCTTAGGGGCTAGTGACGTTTCAGCTGCAAAGGGTCGTGTTGAAACGTCAACTGACCCTAGGCCTCGCTAGGCGGGCCGTTGGGCGGCTATAATTCGCGCCTTTCGATTTCGCCACTGACGAGCTGAGCCTGCCCATGTACAACCTGGCCCGCGAGCTGCTGTTCAAACTGTCCCCGGAAACGTCCCACGAGTTGTCCATCGACCTGATCGGCGCGGCGGGACGTCTGGGCCTTGCCGGGCGTCTGAGCAAGGCGCCGAACAGTCTGCCGGTGACGGTGATGGGGCTGCAGTTCCCCAACCCGGTTGGTCTGGCTGCAGGCCTGGACAAGAACGGTGATGCCATCGACGGTTTCGCGCAGCTGGGCTTCGGTTTCGTCGAAATTGGTACGGTCACGCCGCGTCCGCAGCCAGGCAATCCAAAACCCAGGCTGTTCCGCCTGCCTGAAGCCGAGGCGATCATCAATCGCATGGGCTTCAACAACCATGGCGTCGATCACCTGCTCGCTCGCGTGCAGGCCGCCAAATTCGGCGGTGTGCTGGGTATCAATATCGGCAAGAATTTCGATACCCCGGTAGAGCGCGCGGTAGACGATTACCTGATCTGCCTGGACAAGGTCTATACCCACGCCAGTTACATCACCGTCAATGTCAGTTCGCCGAATACGCCAGGGCTGCGTAGCCTGCAATTCGGCGATTCGCTCAAACAGTTGCTCGATGCCTTGCACAAACGCCAGAACGAACTGGCGCTGAGCCATGGTCGTCGCGTGCCCCTGGCGATCAAGATCGCCCCGGACATGACCGACGAGGAGACCGTTCAGGTTGCGGCGGCATTGTTGGAGAGCGGCATGGATGCGGTTATCGCCACCAACACCACGTTGAGCCGTGAGGGTGTCGAGAATCTGGCGTTCGCCAACGAGGCTGGTGGCCTGTCGGGCGCGCCGGTACGCGACAAGAGTACTCATACGGTCAGCGTGCTGGCGGGAGAGTTGGGCGGGCGTCTGCCGATCATTGCTGCTGGCGGTATCACCGAGGGGCGTCATGCCGCGGACAAGATCGCCGCGGGTGCGAGCCTGGTGCAGATCTATTCCGGGTTCATCTACAAGGGGCCTGCGCTGATTCGCGAGGCGGTGGATGCGATTGCCGCGGCGCGCCGCTGAAGAGGGGAAATAAAAAGGGCTCCCTTTAGGGAGCCCCTGGGCTTGCGCCCGCCGCTCGGATGGAGCGTGCTTGGTGAAGTCGGTAGGTCCCTGGTTTAGCCGACAGCTCGAAGTTCGTTGAGTCGATGGATACCGGCGGTGCCGGTCAAACCGTCCCAGTTGTCACCGCGGCCTTCACGCCAGCCATTGATCCAGGCCTGACGCACGGACGGAAGAGAGAAAGGACACAGCTCGCGGGATTTACCACTAATACCGTACTGATAGCCGCGCAAAAAAGCTTTTTCTAAAGGATCACGCTTAAGTCTTCTCATAGGGTGTTGCCCTCACTTGTTGACTGTTTATGTCCCGTAGACCTCTGGGAGGTCAGGCAGAAGATTCTGCCGTGGAGTCCGCTGCCGGCGTCGCGAGCCTCCTGTGCCACCGTCGTTGCAACGTTGGCCTGGGTAGATTTCTATCGAATGCAGGAACCCGTGTGAATGATCGATTTGTCATAAGGACGTAACGGTTTTGCGGGTGAGGCCATAAGGTCGGCGTAATTTTTTGTCGGCCTTGAGCGAAAGCCACGGTAAAT
The DNA here is from genome assembly GCF_979258205.1 of Pseudomonas sp. AC355. NCBI lineage: Bacteria > Pseudomonadati > Pseudomonadota > Gammaproteobacteria > Pseudomonadales > Pseudomonadaceae > Pseudomonas > Pseudomonas sp. AC355. The sequence goes on from NZ_OZ409843.1 coordinate 662,899, forward strand.
GGGGCTTCGCACGTTGCTTGCTGGTGTTTTGCCATCGTGAATGGCTATCGATTACACCTGCTGTTTATTCCGACGAAGGGTCGCTTTGCGACTTTTTGTCACTTATTTTGGTTGTGCCTTTTGTTGCGCCCAACCCATTACTGCCTTTTGGCACTGGATCTCTGATGTCGGACGATAACGAACTCTTCCTCACGTGCCCCAAAGGGCTCGAAGGCCTGCTACTTGAGGAAGCCAAAGCGTTGGGCCTGGATCAGGCTCGCGAGCACACCTCGGCCATTCGTGGTGTGGCCAGCATGGAGACGGCTTATCGCCTGTGCCTGTGGTCGCGTCTGGCCAATCGCGTGCTGCTGGTGCTGGCGCGTTTTCCGGTGCGTGATGCCGAGACCCTTTACGAGGGTGTGCTCAATGTCGACTGGTTCGAACATCTACTGCCGAGTGGCAGCCTGGCCGTCGAGTTCAGCGGTAATGGTTCAGGTATCGACAATACTCATTTCGGGGCGCTGAAGGTCAAGGACGCCATCGTTGACAAGCTGCGCCAGGCCGATGGCACCCGCCCGTCGGTGGACAAGATCAACCCCGACATGCGCGTGCACCTGCGCCTGGACCGTGGCGAAGCGATACTGTCGCTGGATCTGTCCGGCCACAGCCTGCACCAGCGCGGTTATCGCCTGCAGCAGGGTGCTGCGCCGCTGAAGGAAAACCTGGCTGCCGCGGTGCTGATCCGCGCCGGTTGGCCGCGCATCGCCGCTGAAGGTGGCGCCCTGGCCGACCCCATGTGCGGGGTCGGTACCTTTCTGGTCGAGGCCGCGATGATCGCTGCCGATATCGCGCCGAACCTGACCCGCGAACAATGGGGCTTCAGCAACTGGCTCGGCCACGTGCCAGCCACCTGGAATCGTTTGCGCGTTGAAGCCGAAGAGCGTGCCGCTGCCGGTTTGACCAAGCCACCGCTGTGGATTCGTGGCTACGAAGCCGATCCGCGACTGATTCAGCCTGCCCGCAACAACATCGACCGGGCTGGCCTGAGTGACTGGATCAAGGTCTATCAGGGCGAAGTGGCGACCTTCGAGCCACGCCCTGACCAGAACCAGAAAGGCCTGGTGATCAGCAACCCGCCCTACGGCGAGCGCCTGGGTGACGAAGCGAGCCTGCTGTACCTCTACCAGAACCTTGGCGAGCGTCTGCGCCAGGCCTGCATGGGCTGGGAAGCAGCGGTATTTACCGGTGCGCCCGACCTGGGCAAGCGCATGGGTATTCGCAGCCACAAGCAGTACGCCTTCTGGAACGGCGCGCTGCCCTGCAAGCTGCTGCTGATCAAGGTGCAGCCCGAGCAGTTCGTCACTGGCGAGCGTCGCACCCCCGAGCAGCGTGAGCGGGAACGTGAGCAGAGCGAGCTGCAGGCCGAAGAGCCAAAGCTCAACCGCAACGGCAATCCGATCAAACCTGCACCGGCACCCGTCGAGCAGGCGCGCCTGAGCGAAGGCGGGCAGATGTTCGCCAACCGCTTGCAGAAGAATCTCAAGCAGCTCGGCAAGTGGGCGCGCCGCGAAGGCGTTGATTGCTACCGTCTGTACGATGCCGATATGCCCGAGTACGCCCTCGCTATCGACCTCTACCACGACTGGGTGCATGTGCAGGAGTATGCCGCACCGCGTTCCATCGACCCGGAAAAGGCCCAGGCCCGTCTGTTCGATGCGTTGGCAGCCATTCCCCAGGCGCTGGGCGTCGACAAGAGCAAGGTGGTGATCAAACGCCGCGAGCGGCAGAGCGGTACCAAGCAATACGAGCGGCAAGCCGCGCAAGGCAAGTTCATGGAAGTGGCTGAGGGCGGCATCAAGTTGCTGGTCAATCTGACGGACTACCTGGATACCGGGCTGTTTCTTGACCACCGTCCACTGCGCCTGCGCATCCAGAAAGAGGCGGCTGGCAAGCGCTTCCTCAATCTGTACTGCTACACCGCCACGGCCAGTGTGCATGCGGCAAAAGGCGGTGCGCGTAGCACTACCAGCGTCGATTTGTCGAAAACCTACTTGGACTGGGCGCGGCGTAACCTGTCGCTTAACGGCTTTTCCGACAAGAACCGTCTGGAGCAAGGCGATGTGATGAGCTGGCTGGCCGATGATCGGGGTGAGTACGACCTGATCTTCATCGACCCGCCGACCTTCTCCAACTCCAAACGCATGGAAGGCGTGTTCGATGTACAGCGCGATCACGTTCAGTTACTGGACATGGCCATGGCGCGCCTGGCACCAGATGGCGTTTTGTACTTCTCCAATAACTTCCGCAAGTTCCTGCTCGACGAGCAATTGCCGTCGCGTTATGAGGTAGAGGAGATCACCGCCGCGACCCTCGATCCGGATTTCGCCCGTAACGCCAAGATCCACCGCGCGTGGAAGTTGATGGCCAAGTAACGCCGCAACCATAGAACCGTACCCTGGGTTGAGCGAAGCGATACCCAGGGTGATTTCCCGGGTGTCGCTGCGCTCGACCTGGGCTATCTCATGCTGTTATCTGGCGTTGCTCTTCGGCTGCTTGTAGAGGTCGAGCAGCACCTGATCGAGGATCACCGAAGCGCCCCAGGGTTTCGGGTCGTTGAGGATCGCCACCACGGCCCAGCTGTTGCCGTTGCTGTCGCGGCTGAAGCCGGCGATGGCGCGTACGTTGTTCAGGGTGCCGGTCTTGATGTGCGCCTGGCCGGCCATCGGCGTGTTGCGCAGACGTTTGCGCATGGTGCCGTCCAGCGCGACGATCGGCATCGAGCTGATGAACTCGGCGGCGTAGGGGCTCTTCCAGGCAGCCTCCAGAATACGGCCCATCTCACGCGCGCTCAGGCGTTCCGCACGTGACAGCCCGGAGCCGTTCTCCATTACCAACTGCGGTGCAGTAATGCCCTTGCGGGCCAGCCAGGCGCGGATCACCCGCTGCGCGGCGTGGGCGTCGTCGACATCGGCATTGGTGCGATTCTGCGCGCCGATGCTGAGGAATAGCTGCCGAGCCATGGTGTTGTTGCTGTACTTGTTGATGTCGCGGATGATTTCCACCAGGTCGGGGAAAAGGCTCGCGCCAGCAGGCTCGCGCTCTTCGGCACATCGGCCTGGCGGTTCTTGCCCATGATGCTGCCGCCCAGCTCCTGGAAGATGGCGCGCACGGCACCCGCTGCATAGCCGGGATGGTCGAGCAGCGACAGGTAGGTCTGGGCGCTGCAGCCGTCGGTCAACTGGCCGGTGACGATCACCCGTGTACCGTCGAACTCCTTGACGGGGTTGTAGCGCACGTCCGGCCAGGCCGGGCATTTGCCGGCCTTGAGCACCTTGACCTGATTATCCAGCGTCAGCCCCGCCAGCGGCGGCTCGGCAGCGACGGTGACCTTGCCATTCTCGGCGCGGGCGATGAAGCGCAGCGCCTTGAGGTTGACCAGCAGCGAGTCGGGGGTGACCAAATAGGGCTTGTTGGCATCGCCGCCGTCGTCGTTGAAGGCGGGCAGATCAGGCTGTGCGAAATAGCTGCGATCGAGCACCAGATCGCCGGTCACCTGACGCACGCCATTGGCTCGCAGGTCACGCAGCAGCAGCCAGAGCTTTTCCATGTTCAGCTTGGGATCGCCGCCACCCTTGAGGTACAGGTTGCCGTTGAGCACGCCGTCCTTGAGTTGGCCGTCGGTATAGAACTCGGTTTTCCACTGATAGGTCGGGCCGAGCAGTTCCAGTGCGGCGAAGGTGGTCAGCAGCTTCATGGTCGAAGCCGGATTCACCGAAACGTCGGCATTGAAGATAGTGCCGTTGCCTGGGCCAGTGAGCGGCAGGGTGACCACCGACAATGATTGCTGGCCGATCTTGTTGGCCTTGAGGCTCTTGACCACACTTTCGGGAAGATTGGCGCTGGTCGCCGCAAGGGCGGGCAGGGCAGTGGGCAGTACGAGGCAGGCGAGGGCCAGAGGGCGGAGGATGCGCAACCTCCGAACGGCGGGTACAACGGAAAATCGCATTACGAGCTCCCACAGCGGTTTGGGACAATGCGCCGCATTATGCCCCATGACTAGGCTATCAGGGCTGCGATTGCGGGGTTTTTCGTCAGGTGACGGGCATCGAGCTCGCTAAGCTGGTAGAGTGCCGCGCGTTATCACTCTGAAGGATTTTTACCCATGGCTACCAATCGTTCCCGTCGTCTGCGCAAGAAACTCTGTGTGGATGAATTCCAGGAGCTGGGTTTTGAGCTGAACCTGAACTTCAAGGAAGACCTGAGCGACGAAGCCGTCGACGCCTTCCTCGATGCATTCCTGAGCGACGCCATGACCGCCAATGGTCTGGGCTACGTCGGTGGTGACGACTACGGTCTGGTATGCCTGTCCAAGCGCGGTTCGGTCAGCGAAGAGCAACGCGCCGCCGTCGAAGCCTGGCTCAAGGGCCGTTCGGAGCTGGTCGATGTCAGTGTCAGCCCGCTGCTTGACGTCTGGTATCCGGAAAACGAGATCAGCTCGGCTTCCTGATGCAATGTACGGGCCTCGTTCGAGGCCCGTTCTTTCTCAGGTTGATGCAGCCTGACGACTCTCCAGATGCCGAGCGGTGATTGTCGCCACGGCCTCACTGAATGCCACACATTGTTCGCTACGGATGCCTAGAGAATCGTCTTGTGTCTCCTCGCCTTGTAGCAACACAAGCATGCCCAGCAGTTTGCCTTGTCGGTCACGTAGAGCAATTGCCAGCAGATTTACCAGTGGTGTGCCTAGCATGTTGAGCAGCGGCCGATAGTCGCCAGCTTTGTCGAATCCCAGTGAAAGTGATGCTCGGCCGTCATCCAGTGCCATGCGCAGCCATGTCGGCAAATTGTCGCCATCCAGCGGTTGAGCGTGCAGGTCGCTACGGCGAAGCGTGTGAGTCGTATCTGAAAACTCCATAGTGTGGGGTTGCAGGCGCCCGTTTTCGATCAAGTAGACGATGCCGGCTTGGGCCTTGATGGCCTGTAGGGTTTGCTGCGTTATCCACTTCAAGAGTGCCTGAGTGCTTTGCTGGTGACCCAGTTCGGCGATGATCTCCTGGTAGTGAGTCAGGGCCCTATTCATCTGTGCCATGGCCTGGGCCAGGCAATCCACTTCCAGTACCGAGGAGCGCAGGCCGCTTGCGGCGGCAAAGTCGAAACGCCCCATCGCCTCGGCCTGATTCTGTAGGGCAGCCAGCGGCCGGGTGATACAACGCGACACCAGCCAGGCAATGGGCAGGCATAGCAGCAGGGTGGTCAGGGTGATCAATGCACCTTGCCAGCGAATGCGATAGGCGTCGGCGAGCAGTTCGTCTTCTGGCACCAGCAGCGCCAGATAAAGGCCATCGGGCCCACCTTCGCTCACGTGGCTACGTGAAACTACCCAACGGCGTTTGTTTAACGTTTCGATGCTTTGCTGATTGTGCCCGGGTGTCAGTTCGACAAAGGCGTCGGCCAGCTCCGTGAGCAGTTCGGTTACGGGCTTGAGTCTGGGCTCGGGTGCATTGTTGAGTAAACGCTGGCTATCAGGATAGGCAATGGCCAATCCCCTGGCATCGAATAGCACCACTTCGCTGCTGGGCGTGACCTTGTGCTTGATGAGTGTGGCGGAAAGGTCTTGCAGGGTAAGGTCGGCAGCAATCACTGCTTGATCACCCACGGCGTTGGCCAGGGTGGTGCCGATCGCTCCAGAGGAGAAGAATACATAGGGCGTGGTGGTTATGGTGCCGTTCTGGCTGTGGGCCCGGCTGTACCATTCGCGCATTCGCGGGTCGTAATCCTGGCTGCCTAATGGACGGCGCTCCAGCAGGTTCAACGCGTCATCGAAATACAGGTACTCACCCGCACGGCCGTTTGCGTGCTGCTCGACTGACCAGATTTGCAGCGAGGCGCCTTCGGGGGCCTGGAACTGCCGCTGGATGGTTCGGTTACGCAGAGCGCGAACCATGAAGAAGTCGCCATTGCGGTAACCGAGGTACAGCGAGGCCAGCTTGGGATTGTCACGCAGTGCCTGTGCGAAGGGGGCGAGCAGGGGCATGCGTGTCTGCAGGTCATCGCTGCGGGCACCTTCGGCGAACGCCAGCACGCCGAGCAGGTGATGGATGGGTTGGTAGGTGGCGCTGATATCGCGCTGTACATCCTGCTGAATATGTTCGAACAGGATAGCGCTGCTGGAGAAGATGATTGCCGTGGTCTGGCGGTAGTTGAACACACCCAGCGCACCGCCGGTGAGCAGCAGCATCAGCATGAACAGCACGCTAATGTGAACGTGCAGGGGTAACCTGCGTTCTCCAGGCCGGAAGCTGCTGGGCATCGCGCGTCGCTCCATGGTTGCGCTATTAATAGGCCAGCATAGTCAGGCGTTTATGGCACTGTCGAGTCTTGTGAAGGCACTTTGTCATTATTGCCGAGTGGTTGCTGTTTTATCGCCGCGCGATTGTCCAGCCATTGCCGCAGAGCATGCATTAGCAAGGCTATGAACAATGTCAGCAGAATGCCCAGGGTGACGTTGAACAGGCGTACTTGTGGCAGGTGCCAGTCCCTGGCCAGGCTTTCCGCGAGCAGCACGAAGCACACCGTGGTCTGCAGCACGAACAGGCCGTAGTTGTGCGCTTGCAGAGCACGGCTCAGGGTGATCAGCGGCAGCATGATGGCCACCATCATCGGTGGGCTCTGCAGGCTGTTGCCGAACAAAATCAGCAGTCCGGCAGCGCTCAGGCTGGCCATGCTTGCCTGCAGGGCGCGCACCAGGCTGCCCCTGAACTCCAGCTGCAGGGTGGTGACCACCGCCAGAGTCAACCAGTAGCCGCGCTGCAGGTGCGCGAGGTTGACGATCAGGCCGGCCAGCGATACTGCCAGCGTGCAGCCCATCGCGTACAACCACCACTGCTGGCGTGACTGGCGGCGGGCATGGCGGCGCAGCACCTTTATCAGGCTCATCAGGCGCGGCATGTACGGCCACATGCGCAGGCCGTGAACGCCACGCAGGCCGAACGCCAGGAGCATCACCCACAGCCCTCCGAGAATGAACAGCATGGCGATGGCGTAGGGGTTGTTCAGGCTGCTGCTGCCGTATTGGCCTTGCCCCAGGCACAGGCACACAGTGAGGCCGATACCCAGCTTGCCCGCCTCGGTACCGTAACGCTGCAGCCAGGCGAGCAGTAGGCCGAAGGCGGCGAACAGCGACAGGCTGATCAGTGGGTGTGTCGCCGACCAGAAACCCAACCCTGCACTGCAGGCGCCGAGCCCGGTTAGCAGCAGCATGCGCAGCATGCCGAAGCGGTGCAGCGGATTGGCCTGTGCAGCCTGAAAGGCACCGACCGAGGCCCACAGGAAGCCAGGGTGAGCGCTGAACAGCCCCAGCAGCAACGGCAGCGCACAGCCCAACCCGGCCACCACGGCCGGGCCCCAGGCAGGTGGCCCGGCGTGCCAGCTGAACAACTGTCGCAATACCTGGCGCATGCTCAGACGGGGCTCGAGCGACCGGTCATTTCGCGGGCCATTTCGGTAGCATAGCTATCGGTCATGCCGGCAATGAAGTCGATCATCCGCAGGAAGGAGCGGTACAGCGGCCAGTGCGGATCGGGCGCGTTATGGCCGAGCAGGTCGAGGATGCGGCGGTTCTTGAACGACGGCGTACGCCCGCCATGTTGTTCCAGCGCCGCGCCGCAGAAAGCATTGAGGAGAATTTCCAGGGTGGTGTAGGCACCGATCTCGTGGAGGGTTTTGCGTTTGTCCTGAAAGATCTTTTCCCGAGCCATTGCCTTGGCGGCTTGCACGCAATTCTTGGCTGGGCCGTGCATGTGCTCGACCAGGTCGCCTTCCAGGGTACCTGCCAGCAACGCCGACTGCTGCTCGACGAAGGCGTGGGCTGCCGAGTTGGTCAGGTGCTCGATGGCCTTGCCGCGCAGGATCGCCAGCTTGCGTCGACGCGAATCGTTGGGGCCCAGCTGGCGGTAAGTTTCCGGCAGGTCATCGCCGACCAGATCGAGCAGCAGCGACTCCACTTCGGCGTAGTCGAGCAGCTCCATTTCCAGGCCGTCTTCGAGGTCGATCAGGCCGTAACAGATATCGTCTGCGGCCTCCATCAGATAGACCAGGGGGTGACGTGCCCAGCGCTGTTCTTCGAGTTGCGGCAGGCCGAGCTTACTGGCGATCTGCTCGAGCAGCGGCAGCTCGCTCTGGTAGCAACCGAACTTGTGCTTCTTGTAGCCCAGAGCTTCCGCGTGGCGGGACGTCCAGGGGTACTTTAGGTAGGTGCCGAGGGTTGCATAGGTGAGGCGTGTGCCACCATCGAACTGGTGGTACTCCAGTTGGGTGAGTACCCGAAAGCCCTGGGCGTTGCCTTCGAAACTGAGGAAGTCGCCGCGTTCGGCATCGCTCATGGCGTCCAGCCAGCCGCGACCGGCCGCCTGCTGGAACCAGTGGCGAATGGCGTCTTCACCGGAATGGCCAAAAGGCGGGTTGCCGATGTCATGAGCCAGGCAGGACGACTGCACCACCATGCCCAGGTCGCTCGGCTCGCACCAGGAGGGCAGTTCGCTACGCAGTATCTCGCCGACGCGCATGCCCAGGGAACGGCCCACGCAGCTGACTTCCAGCGAGTGGGTCAGACGCGTGTGGATGTGGTCGTTGCTGGACACCGGGTGCACCTGGGTCTTGCGGCCCAGGCGGCGGAAGGCACCGGAGAAGATGATCCGGTCATGATCCTTGTGAAAGGGGCTGCGGCCCAGTTCATCGGCGCTGGGCGACGGTTTGCCAAGACGTTCACGGGTGAGCAGGGTTTGCCAGTCCAAGCGTGCTTCCTTTACCGGAGACGATGGCGCGGCCTTCGTCGGTCAGATGCATGTGGTTTGCCAACGACCCACATGCGAATTGATCGTTAGCTTCCCTGTTCGACGAAGTAACTGCAAGGCTGCATCCACTAAAGTCCATTGGCATCGATATCGACCAGTAACAGCCGGTTGCCGTTGTCGATGAACTGCCCGGCCGTGAGGCAGTACTGGTTGCTGGTCGCATCGCGGTAAGTGCTGGATAGAATCAGGCGGCGCTCTTCCCAACCCTCGGCGAGCAGCTGATAGAAATACGGGCGCCACGACCAGTTATGGCCGATGTAGCGATCATCGGCCTGCCAGGCACCGTCGCGCCACTCCAGGTTGGGCGTGGTCTGTGTGCCATGGCGGTCACATTGGTACAGGCGCAGCAGCCAGGGGTAGGCCACTGGCGCGGCAAGCGCTGCCGGCAGACCGCTTTCCAGATCTTTCTTGAGCACTGCGAACAGCTCGGCGAGTTGTTTGCGTAGGCCCATCAGACGAGCCCTCTCGGCCAATTTCTGCTGCACGTACTGATCGCGCAGCAGTGCGAAACGATCAACGAACGCATCGTTCTCGAAGAACGCCAGTTCGGGCCTGGCAAACAGATAGCCTTGCACGTAGCGGGCTCCGCATTCCAACGCAAAGTCGAGTTCGGCGTTGGTTTCCACACCCTCGGCGATGATCCAGCAGCCGGTTTTTTCGGCCATCATCGCCAGTGCCTTGACCACTTCGCCACTGGGGCCGCCACGGGCTGCTTCCTGGAACAGGCGCATGTCCAGCTTGAGAATGTCGGGTTGCAAGGCCAGCACCCGGTCGAGCTGGGAGTAGCCAGCGCCGAAGTCATCGATGGCGATGCGCGCGCCGGCTTCCCGGTAGCGAGCCACTACGCCAGGCAGGCGCTGGCTTGCGCCACCGAGTTCGGTGATCTCGAAAACCACGCGCTTGGGATCGATACCGCTGCGCTCAAGCTGCTTGAGGCTGGGCAATGCCTGTTCAGGTCGCAAGCGACTGATCCAGCGTGGCGATATGTTCAGGCTCAAGAACCATTGCGATGGCGCGTCGTGAAAACGCATCAGCGCTTGTTCACGCACTTGCCGGTCGAGGCGGCGCAGGGCGGTTGGCGGTGTCTTGGGATCGGCGAACAGCGGCCCTGCCGAGTGCAGGCGACCCTGTGCGTCACGCAGCCTGGCCAGCGCTTCGACGCCAGCAATCTGGCCGGTAGCCGTATCGATAAAGGGTTGGAAGACGGCGAGCGGTTGACCGTCGAGCACCGAGCACATCCTTAGCAAAGAGAACGGTAATGCCGGGGAATATCCGGCTCAAGCCCATGTCGCTAGCAAGAATGTGGCCAGTATCAGGCTTGCTCAGGCTCTTTTGCTGGCTTTTTGCCTTCAGGGTTGGCCGGGCGTTTCCTCAGGTTGGGAAAAGCCTCCAGCGCCATGCGTAGCCAGCGACGCCATTGGCCGCCGCGCATACCGAGCAGGGTCAATGCGAAGGCTCCGCCAGTGATCCAGATTGGTGCGTTGCTGCCTTTGAGTTCCTGGCGCCAGTGATTGCCGAAGTCCTTGGCTTTCTGCAACGGCTGCAGGATGACCATTGTTTCGTGGCGAATTTCCTGACGATGCATTTCCAGGCGCAGGCGCAGCATGGTCTTGCGCAGTTCCTGGGTGGAGGTCTTGCTGCTGGGGCGGGTCATGGCAGCAGTTGCTCCCGATCGCGGGCCAGTTCTTCGAGGCTGGCGCTGAATGGGGCGGGGGCGTTACGCATGCGCTGAACCAGGCTCGACGCACAGGCAAGCAGGCCCAGCGTATAGAAGAGGCAAAGCAGTGAAATCACCAGAATGCGGTGGTTTTCCCAGAATACGATCAGCAGTGCGGCAGACAGGCCGGTGATCAGCAATAGCCCGAACAACACGCACAAGCCAGTCAGGATCAGCAGGGTGACGGTGCGCGCCTGCTGCTCCCGAAACTCTTCGCTGAACAGTGCCACATGGCCCTGAATCAGCCCGAGCAGGGCACCGGCCAGGCGCCGCGGCGAAGGGCCGCGGCTGGGAGGTGCTGCTGTCTGGCTGTCATCCATGTGCTGTCCTGATCAACGTCGGCTAATGAGCATGCCGATCAGTATACCAATGCCGGCGGCTATGCCGATGGTCTGCCATGGGTGGGTCTGCACATAGTCTTCGGTCGCGCCGACTGCAGCCTTACCGCGCAGTACAACGTTCTCTTCGGTGTTCTTCAGCGTCGAACGCGCACGGCCGAGGCTGTCACGGATCTGCGCGCGCAGCTCTTCGGCTTGATCGCCGACCAGGCTGGCCGAGTGCTGCAGCAGGACTTCGGTGTCGCGCACCAAAGCCTGAAACTCTTCGAGCAGCTCTTCTTTATTGGCAGGTGCAGCAGGACGTGAAGGAAGTGGGCGGGCCATGGATCGTTCTCCTGTAGGTGTGATGCGGTGTAAGGGGTTCGAGTAGCTGCCATTGACCAGGTTCAGTCTATCTGTGAATCGCCGGGAATGAAGCAGGCGCGGAAGGCATAAGCATTGCATTGGCGTGGTGCGTTCGTGCCTGAAATGCATGTTTATGGTGCTTGCTCCGCTAGGAAGGCAATGGTCTGGTGCGTACGCAACCAATTGATAATTAATAAATAAGTACTGAAATGACAGCGTCGTTGAGCACCAGGATGGCGCTCGCCTTCAGTTGAGAACGCAGCAAAACGGCTGCTAGTGCCTCTTTGTGGTGCTCTCTGATTGCGCGATGTTCTTTTCTGGTGCTTTTCTCTGCGGAGCCTCTGCCTCGATGGAAAACCTCAACAGTGCCGTGCAAACGCTGATTCACGGCTCCAATACATTGTTCATCCTGATCGGCGCGATCATGGTGCTCGCCATGCACGCCGGCTTCGCTTTTCTGGAAGTGGGCACGGTAAGGCAGAAGAATCAGGTCAACGCTCTGTCGAAGATTCTCTCGGACTTCGCGATCTCCGCCATGGCCTACTTCTTCGTCGGCTACTGGATTGCCTATGGGGTGACCTTTCTGCACCCCGCCAGCGTACTGGTGGAGGGCAATGGTTACGCATTGGTGAAGTTCTTTTTTCTGCTGACCTTCGCGGCGGCGATACCGGCGATCATTTCCGGTGGCATCGCCGAGCGCGCGCGCTTCGGCCCGCAGCTGTGCGCCACGGCACTGATAGTCGCCTTCGTCTATCCATTCTTCGAGGGCATGATCTGGAACGGCAACTTCGGCCTGCAGAGCTGGCTGGAGGCGCAATTTGGCGCGCCATTCCACGACTTTGCCGGTTCGGTGGTGGTGCATGGCGTTGGCGGCTGGCTGGCATTCACCGCGGTGCTGCTGCTCGGGCGTCGGGATGGCCGTTACCGCGATGGCCGCCTGGTCGCTATGGCGCCGTCGAGCATTCCGTTCCTCGCTCTTGGCTCGTGGATACTGATCATCGGCTGGTTCGGCTTCAACGTGATGAGCGCCCAGACCCTGGGCAGCATCAGCGGACTGGTGGCCGTGAACACGCTGATGGCAATGGTCGGCGGCACCCTGGCGGCGCTGATCGTCGGTCGCAACGACCCGGGCTTCCTGCATAACGGCCCGCTGGCCGGCCTGGTGGCGATTTGCGCAGGTTCCGACCTGATGCATCCGGTCGGTGCGCTGGTCACTGGCGCTATTGCCGGCGCGCTGTTCGTCTGGGCGTTTACCGCCACTCAAGTGAAATGGAAGATCGACGATGTGCTCGGCGTCTGGCCGCTGCACGGTTTGTGTGGCGTCTGGGGCGGTATCGCCTGCGGCATCTTCGGGCAGCAGATGTGGGGTGGTCTGGGTGGTGTCAGCCTGGTCAGTCAGTTGCTCGGCAGCGTACTGGGTGTGCTGGTGGCGCTGATTGGCGGCTTCCTGGTATACGGCGCGCTGAAGCTGGTCGTCGGCATTCGTTTGAGCCAGGAGCAGGAGTATTACGGCGCCGATCTGTCGATACACAAGATCGGTGCGGTCAGTCAGGACTGAGCCGCTTGTCGAGTTGCTCGGTAGCTAGCCCTAAACTTTTGCCGCAAGCTGCCGTCAACCTTGCACATGCTCCGTTTCGGTGACTTGCCATGACTGTTTCTCTTCCGCTGTCGACCTCAACGACAGGCCGCTCGCCTCAGATTGGCGGCCAGACCACCATCCGCAACGCGGCCGATGCCCAGGTCGCGCTGTCCAATCGGCTTGCCGAGCGCCTGGGTCTGCCTGCCGGCTCGCTCACCGCCAAGCAGGATGACTTCTCTCCGGAGAAGGTGGCGGATCGCGTGCTCGGGTTCATCGAGCAGCGGCTGAAGAGCGAAGCGGCTGCAGGGGCGAGCCCGGAAAAGCTGCAGAAATTCATGGATCAGGCCCGTTCTGGCGTAGAGAAGGGCTTCGACGAAGCCCGCAAGATTCTCGACGGCATGGGCGTTCTCAAGGGCAAGGTCGCCACTGATATCGACGATACCTACCAGCGCATTCAGCAGGGCTTTGCCGGCCTCGACAAACAGTTCGGCGCAGCGCCAGCCGCTGGTGTCGTGCCGACGTCGAGCGACCGTTTTGCGGCCGTGGCGGAAAGCTTCGAGTTGGATATCACCACCCGAGATGGTGACCGCCTGCGTGTATCGATCGCTCAGGCGTCCGCCGCCTGGTCGCGCACCGAAGGTTCGAGCAGCCAGTCCGGCAGTCTGCAGATCGGTGGTTGGCAGGTGCAGGTCGAGGGTGATCTGGATGATCAGGAAAAAGCCGCCCTGGAGAAGCTGTTCAGCCAGGTGCAGGATCTTTCCAATTCCTTCTATTCCGGTGATGTAGCCGGCGCCTTCGATCGGGCCATGTCACTGGAAATGGACGGCTCGCAACTGGCCTCCATGTCCCTGAAATTGACTCAGACCAGCGTGCGCCAGGCTACCGATACCTACGGCTCGGTGGCCAGCCAGGGTGGGCAACCGGCCAGTGCGGTGAATGGCGCGCTCAACGACTATGCTCAAGGCTTGCTCGACGCACTGCGTACTGCCAATGAGTGGGGCAGCGACGGCAAGGGCCTGCTGCAGGATCTGCTCAAGGGGGGCTTCTCTCTGGACGAGCGTTTCGATAATGCGCGGCTGGACAAGGCCGAGCAGCTCAATGGCCGCCTGCTGGACGGTCTGCAAGGCCTGCTGGGCTCCACGTTGGCGCCGAAAGCGGATGAAGGTGCTGCGAGCGCCTGATACAGAGGAGCGGGGTGGTAGACTGCCACCTTTCTCGCTGCGGAGGCTGACCCATGCTCCCTGAGTGCCAATTGCTGGGAACCATCGGTTGTCATCTTTGTGAGTACGCCGAGGCGGTAGTGATGCCTTTCGTCGAGCGCGGCTTGCTTGTCGAGTTAGTCGATATCGCCGAGCGTGACGACTTGCTGGAGCGCTATGCGCTGTTGATACCTGTGCTGAAACGCACCGATACCGGCGCCGAGTTGACTTGGCCGTTCGATACGCCGCAGGTCGTCGCCTTTCTTGGCTGATCCACCGTCTGCACACAACGAGCCTGACGCATTCGAAGTCTGGCCAGGTTTTGCTTTTTAGAATGACAGGGGAGTTGTATCCATGGGTGTAGTGCTGGGCGATGCGTTATCGCTGCTGCTGTTTCGTTTGCACAGTGGCCGTTTGCTGGGCATCAATCTGCTCAAGGTCAACGAGATCATTCCCTGCCCGCAGTTGACCAAAATGCCCAGTCGGCACCCTCATGTGCGCGGCGTGGCGACGTTGCGTGGTTCGGCGCTGACGGTCATTGATCTGGCGCGAGCAATTGGTGAGCGCGGTGGTAGTGATAGCCAGGACGGCTGTCTGATCGTTACCGAGCTCAGCCGGTCGCGGCAAGGGCTACACGTACAGAGCGTGGAGCGCATCGTGCAATGCTCGACTCGCGATGTGCGCCCGCCGCCCGCTGGCGCTGGCACGCGGGCTTTCATTACCGGAGTGACGCAGATCGACGGCGCTATCGTGCAAATTCTCGACATTGAAAAAGTCTTGCATGAGATCGCACCAGCTCCTCTCGAGGATGTCGCCGATGAGTTGCTCAGCCATGCCGAGCGGCAGCTCTTGCAAGGCCGTCGAGTACTGGTCGTCGATGACTCACAGGTAGCCCTGCAGCAAACGCTGATCACGCTGCGAAAGCTCGACTTGGACTGCCAGGCCGTACGTAGCGCCGCCAGCGCGCTTGAAGTGCTGCGGGCCGCGCAGCAGGAGGGGCAGCCGATCGAGGTGTTGGTCTCGGATATCGAAATGCCGGAAATGGACGGCTACACCCTGGTTCAGCAGATTCGCAAGGACAGTGTGCTTGGCGAGACCTACGTGCTGCTGCATACCTCGCTGGACAGCACCATGAATACCGAGAAGGCCCGCGCAGTGGGGGCCAACGACGTGCTCACCAAGTTCTCCAGCGTCGATCTCAGCAAAGCGCTACTGCGCGCGTTCCAGCGTCTCAACGACTGAATTGCGGCACGCCTATTCGATTCTCTGTTCGCCGGTGAACTGTAGGGTGATCTTGCAGCGCCGGCAGAAGTAGCGACGGCCCTTGGCGACCAGGGCGTGGCGCTGCGCGGAGAACGGAAATTCGCCTTGCGGGCACTGGCAGCGATAGATGAAGCGGCTGACCTGGCGGCGTTTCACGTCATAGCTGTGGCAGCGGTGTGGGGGCAGTTCGTAGACCCCACGCATGATCAGCTGCCATTCCTCGCCGTGGGGCTGAATGCTCAGGCCGAAAAGCTGGTGTGCGACCAGATGCGCCACTTCGTGGGGCACCGTCTGGCGCAGAAAATCTTCCTGGTTTTCACGGTACAGCTGCGGGTTGAAGCGCAGTTTGTTTTCTGTGAGATGAGCCACTCCGGCCTTCTGGCCGCGCAGTTTGAAACTCACTTCGGGGCGTTTGAATGGCTGCTTGAAGAAGGTTTCCGCCTGCTGATAGCAAGCCTCGACGCGGGCGTGGATCTGTTCTGACATGGGGGCATCGGGAAAGGTGATTACGGCGGATTATGCCGCAGTTCATCCTGCCATGCAGCGTTTGCGGGCTGAACGGCAAGTGCCCTCAGCGGTAATAACGCTGCAGTGTCTCCATGGCGTGGTTGATGCTCTGCAACTGCTGCGTGCTGCCGCCGCGATCCGGGTGATGGATGCTGACCAGCTGTCGGTAGCGCTGCCTGATGAAAGACAGGTCGAGATCACCGCTGTGCGCATCCAGCTCGAGAACGGCGAGGGCGGATTGTTTTTCCTCGCCGCCCTGCAGGCGTACCCAAAACGCGCCAAGCAGTTTCTGCACATCGTCGGCATCGGTATCGCGCAGATGAGTCAGGTCGAGGTAGTACTCGCGCAACGGATCCTTTTCGCTCAATGCGCTTTCGCCCGCCTGATACGGCAGCAGCCGAATGCACAGCGGGCTGATCTGCAGCAAGGCACATTGTTCGGCAGCCAACTGGTCGCGCAGCCGATAAAGCGTATGGAACAGCAGAAAGTGGCTGCGAAACAACTCCAGGGTATCCGTGGGCAGGCGCTCTTCGGCGCCTTGCCAGCGATTCAGGCGCAGCAGCAGCTCGTATTCCGAAAGCCCTTCGGGCGCGGTCTGGAGCAATTCGAGCAGTCGTGTGTTGGGGGCGTTTTCTTCGTTCATTGGCTCACCTTAGCCGAAGGAATATCGCCTTGCACAATCGGGCGCCACGCCAATCGGCGACGGTTGGCCGTTTTGTGGCTGGGGTATGCCTGGTTTTCTGGGTAAAATGCGCGGCTTCAGTACTTCTACCGGATTTCCGCGCGCCATGGGCACCCTCTCGGTCAATCAGAACAAGCTGCAAAAACGCCTGCGTCGTCAGGCCGGCGAAGCCATTGCCGATTTCAACATGATCGAGGAGGGCGACAAGGTGATGGTCTGCCTGTCCGGTGGCAAGGACAGCTACACCATGCTCGATATCCTGCTTTATCTGCAGAAGGTCGCGCCCATTCACTTCGAGATCGTCGCGGTGAATATGGACCAGAAGCAGCCAGGCTTCCCCGAGCACGTGCTGCCGGCCTATCTGGAGTCCATCGGTGTGCCGTACCACATCGTCGAGAAGGACACTTACTCGGTGGTCAAGGAGAAGATCCCGGAAGGCAAGACCACCTGCTCGCTGTGTTCGCGCCTGCGCCGCGGCACCCTGTACACCTTCGCCGACGAGATCGGCGCGACCAAGATGGCCCTCGGTCACCACCGTGACGACATCCTCGAGACCTTCTTCCTCAACATGTTCTATGGCGGCACGCTCAAGGCCATGCCGCCCAAACTGCGTGCCGATGACGGGCGCAATGTGGTGATTCGCCCGCTGGCCTATTGCAACGAGGCCGATATCGAGGCCTATAGCAATCTCAAGGAATTCCCGATCATTCCGTGCAACCTTTGCGGCTCCCAGGAAAACCTGCAGCGTCAGGTGGTCAAGGAGATGCTCCAGGACTGGGAGCGCAAATCGCCGGGTCGCACGGAAATCATGTTCCGTGCCCTGCAAAATGTGGTGCCGTCGCAACTTGCCGATCGCAATCTGTTCGACTTCACCAGCCTGAAAATCGATGAGCAGGCCACGCCGCGCTTTCTTAACGTGATGAACCTGTAAGAGTCCAAGCCATGTACAAGGCCATGCTGGTGATGTTCTGTCTGTTGCTGAGTGGCTGCGGTGGCGGTAGCGAGCAGGGCCATCTGACGCTTGAACTGGGTGGTAAGGCCATGCGTTTCGATTCGCGGCTGGTGGCCCAGTTGGCCGAGAGCCGAGAGCATCTTGTCATTGGCGGTCGTCTGGACGATGGGGCCATGAGCGACAGTTACGATTTCGAATTGTGGGCGCTGGGCGGTGAGATCAAGCCAGGTACTTACAGCCTGTCAGGCTCCAGGCTGGTCAGTCGTTATGCCGTACAGCATGAGGACGGCACAGAAATCTGGTCGGCGCTCAGTCATGATGATGGCGCCACGTTCGACCTCAGGATCGACGGCATCGACGACTGGGGCGTGCGCGGCAGCTTCGACGGTCGCCTCAAGCGCCTCGGCGGCGAAGGTTTCATCGAGGTGAGCGAGGGTCGCTTCGCTGCACCGTTCAAACTCCAGTAGATCCGAAGGCAAACGATGCACGATTACCGATGGATGCATGAATACTGCGTGAACCGCTTCGGCTCGCTGGAAGCCCTCGAGGCGCGCCTGCCGCAACCGGCTTCTGACAAGAAGCTCCGTGCTCTAAGCGATGATCGCTACCTGTCGATCATGAGCCTGCGCATCTTCCGGGCGGGTCTCAAACACAGCCTGGTGGACGCCAAGTGGCCGGCCTTCGAAGAAGTGTTCTTCGGTTTCGATCCGGAAAAGGTCGTGCTGATGGGCGGCGAACGCCTCGAGCGTCTGATGCAGGACGCTCGCCTGATCCGCCACCTGGGCAAGCTCAAGAGCGTACCCCGTAACGCGCAGTTCATTCTCGACGTGGAGCGTGGCGCGTTGAGCGGGCCGGCTGCCGCTGCGAAAACCATCACCCCGCGCCCCGGCTTTGCCTTTGGCGCACTGATCGCCGATTGGCCGGTGACCGATATCGTCGGGCTCTGGCACTGGTTGGCCAAGCAGGGTACTCAGCTCGGCGGCCTTTCTGCATCGCGCTTTCTGCGTATGGTTGGCAAAGACACCTTTATTCCTTCCGATGACATGGTCGCAGCGCTCAAGGCTCAGAAGATTGTCGACAAGGTACCAAGCAGTCAGCGCGACCGCGCTGCGGTTCAAGCTGCCTTCAATCAGTGGCATGCGGAAAGTGGTCGGCCCATGTGCCAGCTGTCAGTGATGTTGGCTCATACGGTCAACCACTGATGCATCCCCATCTGCCGCGCCTCGCTTCAGCCGTCGCTGCCGCGCAGAGGATTTTGATCATCACCGGAGCAGGCCTGTCTGCCGACTCCGGGTTGCCCACCTACCGCGGCCTCGGTGGTCTGTACAACGGCCACACCGCAGAGGGCGTACCGATCGAAGTGGCGCTATCTGGCGACATGCTGCGCCGCGACCCGGCGCTGTGCTGGAAGTACCTGGCACAGCTCGGCACCGCCTGCCTGGCCGCCCAGCCAAACGCCGGTCACAAGGCGATTGCCGAGTTGCAGGCCTTGAAGCCTGAATGTTGGGTGCTCACTCAGAACATCGACGGTTACCACCGCCTGGCTGGCAGTCCGGCAGATCGACTGATCGAAATTCACGGTGAGTTGGCGCCGCTGCATTGCCAGAGTTGTGGCGGCGTGGACGAGGGACTCGTCAAGCATCTGCAACAACCGTTGCCGCCTCTGTGCGGCAGTTGCGGTGGTGTGCTGCGCCCGCCGGTGACGCTTTTCGGTGAGATGCTGCCGGAGGAGGCCGTCGGTCGTCTGTATACGCAGTTGGAGAAAGGGTTCGATCTGGTGATCAGCGTCGGCACCAGCGCAAGCTTCCCTTATATAGTCGAGCCGCTGCTGCGCACTCGCCAGTCTGGTGGGGTGACGGTGGAGGTCAATTTGTCGCAAAGCGAGGTTAGCGATCTGGTTGACTTCAGGCTGGAAGAAAGGGCCTTAGATGTTTTTCCGGAACTACTGAGTCACATTAATCGTCATAGAATTTGCATATGGCCCCGTTAGAGGGCATAGTCGCGGCTGTTCATTTTTCATGCCACGGTCGTGCCCATGCGCAAAAGCTTCGCACCCCTCGTGCCTCTCGCACTGACGATGGTTCTCGCCGCCTGCGCTAACCATGCTCCGCAATCCCATAACGATGCCCCAGCCCAGGCTTCTTTGCCTGCCCGGCCGGTAGTCGCAGCGCCTGTTCTGGATCGGATCGATGTCGTTGAAGACGATGCAGCCGCTGATTTTGCCGGCCACGCACCGTACGAGCTGCCACAGCTTGCAGACAGTGTTCTCGAAAAAGGCCTCTCGCTGATCGGTACCCGCTACCGGTTCGGGGGCAGCTCGGTGAAAACCGGTTTCGATTGCAGCGGTTTTATTGGTTACCTGTTCCGTGAAGAGCTTGGCATGGAGCTGCCGCGCTCGACGCGCGACATGATCAACATCGACGCGCCGCTGGTCGAGCGCAAGGCGCTGGAGCCCGGTGATCTGGTGTTCTTCAGCACGGCAGGTCGTGGCCGCGTCAGCCATGCCGGTATCTATCTGGGCGATGATCAGTTCATCCATTCCTCCAGCAGCCGCAGCGGTGGCGTGAGGATCGATAGCCTGGATGACCGCTACTGGAAACGTACCTTCATCGAAGCCAAGCGTGTCCTGGCGATGGCGCCGACCGAGCACCTGGCGTCTCAGCATTGAGGTGGTAAATGTCCGATCTGCACAGATCGGGCAACATCTTGATAGTTTTCAAGCGGCTGCAGCATAAAGCTAAAGCTTGCACTGCAGTTGTGAACGGAGCAGAGTAGGGCGCATTCAGGCTCCGGGATCGTCCGTCCATGACTGCCACCATTCGCATCGCCCTCTTGCTGCTCACAGCACTGCTCAGTGCGTGCTCCAGTCGTGCACCCGTACCTGCTCCGCAACCCGTTGTCGTAGCACCTGTACCTGGTAATTATCAGGGGGGCGCTGACGATGTACTGTTTCGTGCATTGGGCCTTGTCGGCACGCCTTACCGCTACGGCGGCAATACCCCAGCCAGCGGTTTCGATTGCAGCGGCTTGATCGGTTACGTCTACCGTGATGCGGCGGGCATCCAGTTGCCGCGGTCGACGCGCGAACTGATCAGCATGCGCGCGCCGACCGTAGGGCGTGATGCCCTGCGCAGTGGTGATCTGGTGTTCTTTGCCACCAGTGGCGGCCGCCAGGTTAGCCATGCTGGCATCTACGTCGGCGAAGGACGCTTCGTGCATGCACCGTCCTCGGGCGGCACCGTGCGCTTGGACAGCCTCGCCAACAGCTACTGGCAGCGTACCTATATCGAAGCGAAGCGGGTTTTTCCGGTCGAGTTGGCTAGTCATCCCTGAGTCTTCGATTGACGCTGAGGCGGCCAATCCTTACCCTTCGCCGCTTGCTTCAGGTGTCCTCGGTTTTGGCCGAGGGTGAAACTGGGAAGTCGGTGCGCCGCTGCTCCAGCAAGCAGGCAATGCCGACGCTGCCCCCGCAACGGTAAACGAGCCAAGCCACGCTTTCAGCCACTGTATCGCCGATACGGGAAGGCTGCGTCGGTGGCCGCATTCTGATGAACGCGGCGCTCGCAAGCCCGGAGACCGGCCTGTCGCTTTTTCCAGAGTTGCGCGGTGGGCGCGGCCGGTGCGTGATCGATCCGGTCAGCTCCTGCCTACTCCTGTGTGATTCCTTTATCGTCCGGCATGAACCCGGTTTCCTGCCCGAGCGCTTCACCTGCGTGCGCCGATTGGCCCTGCGCTGAGGAGATCCCATGAGCGAATCGACCCCATCCCCAAGCCGAGAATCAGCAGAGCGCGACGCGCGGCACAACGCCCGTATGGCTCGCAAGAAAGCCCTGATGGACGAGAAGATCGCCCAGGCTCAGGACGAGTATGGCCTGTTGCTGGTGCACAGCGGCAATGGCAAGGGCAAGAGTAGCTCCGCGTTCGGCATGGTTGCCCGGGCGCTGGGACATGGTCTCAAGGTCGGCGTGGTGCAGTTCATCAAGGGCGGCATGGCCACCGGCGAAGAGCATTTCTTCCGCCGCTTTCCCGATGAGGTCAGCTATCACGTGATGGGCGAGGGCTACACCTGGGATACCCAGAATCGGCAGCGCGATATCGAGAAAGCCGTGCAGGCCTGGGAGGTCGCCCGGCAACTGCTGAACGACCCGCAGATCGCCTTGGTGGTGCTGGATGAATTGAACATCGCCCTCAAGCACGGTTATCTGGATGTGGACGTGGTGCTGCGTGATATCGAATCGCGCCCCGAGCTTCAGCACGTTGTCGCGACCGGCCGTGGCGCGCCGCCAGCGCTGCTTGAAGCAGCCGATACCGTCACCGAGATGACGCTCGTCAAGCATGCCTTCAAGTCTGGCGTAAAAGCACAAAAAGGCGTGGAGTTTTGATCGTTACAGCGTCTGCATCCGATGCGGGTGAGCGCACGCCGCGTCACTGTCCTGCACTGTTGATCGCGGCTCCAGCCTCGGGGCAGGGTAAAACCACCGTCACTGCGGCCCTGGCACGCCTGCACACCCGGCAGGGGAAGCGGGTGCGGGTGTTCAAGTGCGGGCCTGATTTTCTCGACCCGATGATCCTCTCCCGTGCCAGTGGCAATCCGGTCTATCAGCTGGACTTGTGGATGGTCGGCGAGGACGAGAGCCGTCGCTTGTTGTGGGAGGCTGCTGGCGAGGCCGATCTGATTCTCATCGAAGGCGTGATGGGCCTGTTCGACGGCTCGCCATCCGCCGCCGACCTCGCGCGCCGATTTGGCGTACCAGTGTTGGGCGTGATCGATGGCTCCGCCATGGCCCAGACCTTCGGCGCACTGGCCGTCGGTCTTGCTAGCTATCAGCCGGATCTGCCGTTCTCCGGCGTGCTTGGCAACCGCGTCAATCCCGGGCGTCACAACGATCTGATCCGCGATAGCCTGCCGGCTTCGATCCGCTGGTACGGCTCGCTGCCGCGCAGCGCCGCCATTGAATTGCCGAGCCGCCACCTGGGCCTGGTGCAGGCAGCCGAGCTCGCCGACCTCGATGTGCGCCTGGATACCGCTGCCGATGCGCTGGCTCAGACCGCGACGGTAACCCTGCCGCCACCTGTGACCTTCGCCGCCCCGCCGATTGCAGCGCCGTTGCCGCTGCTGGAGGGCGTACGCATCGGCGTAGCCCGCGATGCATCCTTCGCGTTCACCTATCAGGCCAACCTCGATCTGCTGGAGCGGATGGGCGCGACCCTGACGTTCTTCAGCCCGCTGACCGATGA
Organism: Pseudomonas sp. AC355; assembly: GCF_979258205.1. Classification (NCBI taxonomy): domain Bacteria; kingdom Pseudomonadati; phylum Pseudomonadota; class Gammaproteobacteria; order Pseudomonadales; family Pseudomonadaceae; genus Pseudomonas; species Pseudomonas sp. AC355. Next base: position 685,550 of record NZ_OZ409843.1, read on the forward strand.
AAGCCTGCCCGAGGTGGACAGCCTTTATCTGCCCGGTGGTTATCCCGAGCTGAATCTGCAGGCGCTGGCCGCGAACCGTTCGATGATCGAGGCCATCACCGCTCATCAGCAAGCCGGCAAGCCTATCCTCGCCGAGTGCGGTGGCATGCTTTACCTGCTCGACTCGCTGAGCGACGTGGCAGGCGAACGGGCGGAGTTAGCAGGGTTGGTGCCTGGCCATGCACAGATGCAGAAGCGCCTGGTCGCCCTCGCGCTGCAGGCCGTAACGCTGCCTGAGGGGCTGTTGCGGGGTCACAGCTACCACCATTCGCGGCTCGAGTCCGAGTTGGAGCCACTGGCTCGTGGCGAGTGCCCCAATGACAAACCGGTCAGCGAAGCAGTGTTCCGTCTCGGTCGGCTTACCGCGTCCTATATCCACTTCTATATGCCATCCAATCCTGCGGCCGCAGCGGCATTGTTTCGACCATGAGCGACCACGCCTTCAGTCCTGAGGAGCGCGCCGCGGTCTATCGGGCTATCGCCGAACGCCGCGATATGCGCCATTTCAGTGGTGGTGAGGTAGCGCCCGAAGTGCTCGCGAAGCTACTCGAGGCGGCGCATCAGGCACCCAGTGTGGGGTTGATGCAACCTTGGCGCTTCATCCGCATCACCCGGCCGGCGCTACGTGAAGACATCTATCAGTTGGTCGAGGCCGAGCGTCGGCTGACCGCCGAGGCCCTGGGCGAGCGCTCCGACGAATTCATGCGGCTCAAAGTCGAGGGCGTTCGTGAGTGCGCCGAGGTGCTGGTCGCGGCGCTGATGGACGGCCGTGAATCCCATGTATTCGGCCGCCGTACCTTGCCGGAAATGGATATGGCGTCGTTGTCCTGCGCCATTCAGAATCTGTGGCTCGCCGCCAGAGCCGAGGGGTTGGGTATGGGCTGGGTGTCGCTGTTCGATCCTCTGGCATTGGCCGAACTGCTGGGCATGCCAGCCGGCAGCAAACCGGTGGCGGTGCTGTGCCTGGGGCCGGTGCAGGCGTTCTACCCGGTACCGATGCTGGCCCAGGAGGGCTGGGCCGAGGTGCGGCCATTGAGTGAATTGCTGTTTGAGGATCGCTGGGCATCATATGGCGGGGAGACACATGAATAGCGCAGCACCTTTATGAGCCTGATCCTCAGTGCGGCCGCTGGTGTGGCGCTGGATGCCGCGCTCGGTGAGCCGAAGCGCTGGCATCCGCTGGTGGGCTTCGGCAAGCTGGCCAATCGTCTGGAGCAACGCTTCAACCCGTCCGGTGGTGGCTGGCGCAGCCATGGCGTGAGCGCCTGGTGCCTGGCGGTATTACCGCTCACTCTGCTGACTGTGCTGCTGGTGCAGTTGCCCTGGGTCGGCTGGCTGGTGCAGATCATCGCCCTGTATGCGGCGCTTGGTCTGCGCAGCCTCGACCAGCACGCTCAGCCCGTGGCCCAGGCGCTGCGCCTTGGCGATCTGCCCTTGGCCCGCCAGCGGGTCGGCTATATGGTCAGCCGCCGCACCGATGACCTGGACGCCACCGGCGTAGCCCGTGCCGGCACCGAGTCGGTGCTGGAAAACGGCAGTGACGCGGTGTTCGCCGCGCTGTTCTGGTTTCTTGTCGCTGGCGCCCCCGGTGTGGTTCTGTATCGCCTGAGCAATACCCTGGATGCCATGTGGGGCTACCGCAACGAACGCTTCGAGCGCTTCGGCTGGGCCGCTGCGAAGATCGATGACCTACTCAACTACGTGCCGGCGCGTCTGGTCGCGTTGACTTACGCGTTACTCGGCCGCACCAGCACGGCGATGCGTTGCTGGCAGAGTCAGGCGCCGCAGTGGGACAGCCCCAACGCCGGGCCGGTGATGGCCGCTGGTGCCGGTGCGCTGGGCGTCAGTCTCGGCGGTGCGGCTGTCTATCATGGCGAGCTGCACCAGCGACCCGAGCTTGGCGAAGGGCCGCAGCCCCAGGCGCGGGATATCGAACGGGCGATGAATCTGGTTTGGGGTGGCGTGCTTTTATGGCTGCTGCTGATGCTGATCGTGGGGGTGTGCGTTGCTTGAGCATGGCGGACGTTTGCGGCGAGCGGCTCTTCAGTACGACATTCCCCTGAGCGACTGGCTGGACGTCTCGACTGGCGTGGCGCCTTACGGATTCGCACTGCCAGCGATTCCGCAGCAGGCCTGGGTGCGTTTGCCCGAACTGGATGATGGGTTGGAAGCTGCTGCCTGCGCCTACTACGGCGTCGATCGGCTGCTGCCGGTGGCTGGCTCTCAGGCGGCCATCCAGTGCCTGCCGCGACTGCGGCGTGAAGCGCGCGTGGGCATCGTCTCGCCGGCCTATGCAGAGCATGCGGCGGCCTGGCAGCGCGAAGGACACCGGGTGCTGGAACTCAGCGAAGCGAGCGTCAACCGGGCGCTGGAGCGGCTCGATGTGCTCTTGCTGGTCAACCCCAACAACCCTACCGGTCGGCGATTTTCACCGCAGCAACTGTTCGCCTGGCATGAGCGCCTAGCCGAGCGAGGCGGTTGGCTGATCGTTGACGAAGCCTTCATCGACTGTACCCCGGAGCAGAGCCTGGCGGCTCACAGCCACCTGCCAGGCTTGATCGTATTGCGCTCGTTCGGCAAGTTTTTCGGCATGGCAGGTGCCCGGCTGGGTTTCGTGCTGGCCGACACCAAGCTGCTCGGTGAGCTAGAAGAGATGCTTGGCCCCTGGACGATAAGTGGGCCGACGCGCTGGTTGGGAACCCATCTGCTCGAAGATCACGCTGGCCAGCAGGCGCAGCGGCAGCGCTTGGCCAGTGACGGTCAGCGCCTGGCCGACCTGCTGCGCGAGCATGGCCTGCCAGCCACTGGCGGCTGCGCGCTGTTCCAGTGGATCGCCTGCGAGCGGGCTGGTGTGCTGCACGAGTTTCTGGCCTGTAACGGCATTCTCACCCGGCTGTTCGAGCGGCCAGCCAGCATCCGTTTCGGCCTGCCGCCGGACGAACAGGGTTGGCAGCGTCTGGCCCGCGCACTGAGTGTATTCGCCGAGGAGTCGAGATGAGCCGTTCTGAACCAGGCACCGCTCTTATTCAGCAGGGCGCTACTTTAATGGTGCAAGGCACTACGTCGGATGCCGGCAAGAGCACCCTGGTTACCGCGCTGTGCCGCTGGCTGCACCGTCAGGGCGTCAGCGTGGTGCCGTTCAAGCCGCAGAACATGGCACTCAACAGTGCGGTAACCGCCGACGGCGGCGAGATCGGCCGCGCCCAGGCGGTGCAAGCCCAGGCCTGCGGTCTGGCGCCGCATACCGACATGAATCCGGTGCTGCTCAAACCCAACAGCGACACCGGCGCTCAGGTGATCATCCATGGCCAGGCCGTCGGCAACATGAATGCCGTGGCCTACCACGATTACAAACAAGTCGCCCGCCAGGCGGTGCTGGCCTCCCATCAGCGCCTGCAGGCGACGCATCAGGTGGTGATGGTGGAGGGGGCCGGTTCGCCTGCGGAGATCAATCTACGGGCCAACGACATCGCCAACATGGGCTTTGCCGAGGCGGTCGACTGTCCGGTGATTCTGATCGCCGATATCGACAAGGGCGGCGTTTTCGCCCATCTGATTGGTACCTTGGAATTGTTATCACCCAGTGAGCAGGCGCGTCTCCAGGGCTTCGTGATCAATCGCTTTCGCGGCGATATCGCCTTGCTGCAGCCCGGCCTGGACTGGCTCGAGAAACGCACCGGCAAGCCGGTGCTTGGCGTGCTGCCCTATCTGATGGATTTCCATCTGGAGGCCGAAGACGCCATTGACCGTCGCCAGGTGAGCAAGGCCGAACAGGTGCTCAAAGTGGTGGTTCCGGTGCTGCCACGCATCAGCAATCACACCGATTTCGACCCGCTGCGCCTGCACCCTCAGGTCGAACTGACCTTCGTCGGCCCTGGCGAAGCGATCCCGCCCGCCGACCTGATCATTCTGCCCGGCTCCAAGAGCGTACGCGCCGACCTGGCTTTCCTGCGTAGCCAGGGCTGGGCCGAGGCCATCGACCGGCATCTGCGTTATGGCGGGAAGCTGCTTGGCATCTGCGGCGGGCTGCAGATGCTCGGGCGCCGTGTCGAGGATCCCGACGGCCTCGAAGGGCTCGCCGGCGTTAGCGAGGGCCTGGGACTTTTGCAGATCGACACGGTGCTGGAGCCTCACAAGCAACTGCGTAATGTGCTTGGGCGTCTATGCCTGGAGGATGCCCCTATCAGCGGTTACGAGATTCATGCCGGCGTGACCTCGGGCGCCGATCTGCAGCGTGCCGCCGTTCAGCTTGATGACGGTCGCGCAGACGGTGCTCTGAGTGCCGATGGCCAAGTCATGGGCACCTATCTGCATGGCCTGTTCGAGTCCTCGGCAGCTTGCTCGGCACTGCTGCGCTGGGCCGGCCTGGGCGATGTGCAGGTGGTGGATTATCACGCCCTGCGTGAACGCGATATCGAGCGCCTGGCCGATCTGGTCGATGCGCATCTGGATCGCTCGGCGCTGCTTTCTCTGTGTGGCCTGGCGGCCCCTGTGGAGACCGAATAGATGCAGGAATTGATTCTCGGCGGCGCCCGTTCCGGCAAGAGCCGACTGGCCGAGCGCCTGGCCCACGAGTCGGGCCTCGAGGTGATTTACATCGCCACCAGCCAGGCGCTCGATGGCGAGATGAGCAGCCGTATCCGGTCACATCGCGATCGCCGCCCGGCGCACTGGGGGCTGGTCGAAGAGCCGCTGGAGCTGGCCCGGATACTTGGCGAGCAGGCATCGGCACAGCGCTGCCTGCTGGTCGATTGCCTGACCCTGTGGCTGACCAACCTGTTGCTGCTGGAAGATGACGCACGCCTGGTGCGCGAGCGCGACGCGCTGTTGGCCTGCCTGGCGAACCTGCCGGGGCGGTTGATTCTGGTCAGCAATGAAACCGGGCTCGGCGTGGTGCCGATGGGCGAGTTGACCCGTCGTTATGTCGATGAAGCCGGCCTGCTGCACCAGGCCATCGCCGAACGCTGCCAGCGGGTGGTGTTCACGGTCGCTGGCCTGCCGATGATTCTCAAGGGAGATCCGTTATGAACCTCGACTGGTGGCTCAACCCCACTCAGCCTATCGATCAGGTTGCGCGCGACAAAGCTGAGGCGCGGCAGGGGCAGTTGACCAAGCCGGCCGGTTCGCTCGGCGAGCTGGAGCGCCTGGCGATTCGCCTGGCCGGGCTGCAGGGCCGTGAGTGCCCGGGTATCGACAAGGTGTGGATCGCCATTTTCGCCGGCGATCACGGCGTCGTGGCTGAAGGTGTCTCGGCATACCCACAGGCGGTCACGGGCCAGATGCTGCGCAACTTCGTCGGTGGTGGCGCAGCGATCAGCGTGCTGGCCCGGCAATTGGGTGCATCGCTGGAAGTGACTGATCTGGGCACCGCGCTGCCCCTCGAACCGCTGCCAGGCGTGCGTCATCTGCAGGTCGGCGCCGGCACCGCCAATCTCATGCGTGAAGCGGCGATGACTCCGGCCCAGACGCTGATCGCCCTGCAGGCCGGACGCGACAGCGTCGTCCGCGCTGCAGGGGATGGTCGTGAGCTGTTTATCGGCGGTGAGATGGGCATTGGCAATACCTCCGCGGCCACGGCGCTAGCCTGCCTGTTGCTAGATTGCCCTGTAGCCGAGCTGGTGGGGCCGGGTACCGGGCTCGCCGCTGCCGGCGTGGCCCACAAGGCGCAGGTGATCGAGACGGCCCTGGCGCTGCACCGTGCAGCCGCCAGCGAGCCGATGGAAGCCCTGCGTCGCCTGGGCGGCTTCGAGATCGCTGCGCTTACCGGCGCCTATCTGGCGTGCGCCCAGCAGGGCGTGGTGGCGCTGGTCGACGGCTTCATTTGCAGCGTCGCCGCATTGCTGGCGGTGCGCCTGAACCCGGCGTGCCGCGACTGGCTGCTGTTTTCCCATCAGAGCGCCGAGCCGGGCCATCAGCGCCTGCTCGCCGCATTGCAGGCCACGCCGATAGTCAGCCTGGGCCTGCGCTTGGGTGAGGGCAGCGGGGCTGCTCTGGTGGTGCCAATGCTGCGCTTGGCCTGTGCGCTACACAATGAGATGGCCACTTTCGCCGAGGCGGCGGTGGCGGATCGCGCGCCGTGATCCTGCATCTCTTGCGCCATGGCGAAACCGAACAGGGCGGCGGCTTGCGCGGCAGCCTGGACGACGCACTGACCGACGCTGGCTGGGCGCAACTGCGGGCTGCGGTACGGGCCGATGAACACTGGGATGCGCTGATCAGCTCGCCGCTGCAGCGCTGCGCACGCTTTGCCGAGGAACTGGCCGCCGCCCGCGATCTGCCGTTGCAGTTCGAGGCCGGTTTGCAGGAGCTGCATTTCGGCGATTGGGAAGGACGTAGCGCCGCCCAGTTGATGGAAACCGATGCCGAGGATCTGGGGTGCTTCTGGGCCGATCCCTACGCCTTCACGCCACCCGGCGGCGAGCCGCTGTTCGCCTTCGAGGCGCGGGTGCTGGATGCGTTGCGGCGTCTGCAAGACGCTTATCAGGGGCAGCAGTTGCTGGTGGTCACCCATGGCGGGGTGATGCGTCTGTTGCTGGCGCGGGCGCGTGGGTTGCCCCGTGAACAATTGCTGCAGGTCAGCGTGGCCCACGGTCAGCGAGTACACCTGCAGATCGATGGTCACGGCTTGCGGGAAATACCATGACACCTTTCTGGATCGCGCTGCAGTTTCTCACTCGCCTGCCGGTACGCCTGGCCGGCGTACCCACGCCTGAGCAGACGGGGCGCTCGCTGCTTTGCTATCCGCTGGTTGGTGTGGTGATCGGCCTGCTGCTGCTCGGCGCCGCGCATCTGCTCGACGCTGCGCCCGTGCCACTGCAGGCGGCGCTGCTGCTGAGCCTCTGGGTCGCGCTGACCGGTGCATTGCATCTGGATGGCCTGGCCGACAGCGCCGATGCCTGGATGGGCGGTTTCGGGGATCGCGAGCGCACCCTGACGATCATGAAGGATCCACGTAGTGGGCCGATCGCCGTGGTGGTGCTGATGTTGCTGCTGCTGCTCAAGTTCGTTGCCTTGCTGACCCTCCTCGAACGGGGTGATCATTTCGCGTTGCTGCTGGTTCCGGTGCTCGGGCGTGGTGCCTTGCTGGCCCTGTTTCTGTGGACGCCCTATGTCCGCGCGGGCGGACTCGGCGAGGCGCTTGCTAATCATCTACCGAGGTCGACCGCCATCGCCGTGCTGGCAGTGACGTCGCTTGCCTGTCTGCTGTTCGGTGGTATCTGGGTGATGCTGGCGGCGGTGGCAATTTTCTTCTGCATGCGGCGCATGATGCAGCAGCGCCTGGGCGGCACCACAGGCGACACCGCCGGGGCCTTGCTGGAAGTGCTCGAGTGCGGCGCTCTGCTGGCCATGGCCCTGCAAGTCACCAGCTAACCAGCTATCCCGTAGCCTGGGTCGAGCGAAACAGTACCTGGGGTTTCTCCAGGCATGCGCTGTATACGGCCGTTCTCCTGTCCCGAAAAAGTACTGCAAATTTCACGTCGGGGTTGTCCGGGGTGAAAAGCGGGTATATACATGCATCCCATGTTGCCGACCGAATGTCTCTGTACTCGTTTGCGCCGTGCCAGCCGTGGCGTCAGCAAACTCTACGACGACGCCTTGAACGAGGTGGGGATCAATGTCGCCCAATATTCTCTGCTCAGGCACCTGCAGCGGCTTGGCCAGCCGAGTATTACCGATCTTGCCGATGCCATGGGGCTTGAGCGCAGCACCCTGGGCCGCAATCTTCGTGTGCTCGAAGGGCGGGGCGTGGTGACGCTGCAAGGCGGTGCCGACCAGCGCAATCGGTTGGTCGTGCTGAGTGCTTCTGGAGAGCAGCTTCTCGCCGCCGCACTGGGCGCCTGGCAGAAGGTGCAAGCGCAACTGCAGCAGCAACTGCAACCGCAGCACATGGAAGCGCTGGACGAATTGCTCGCCAGCCTGGATTGACGGGAGTGGGCGTCAATCGCCTTTCCCACTGTGCGTTTCGACCTGATAACAGAAGGACATGCAATGAGTTCGGTATGGCGCACGAGTTTCTGGCTGATGCTGGGAGCTTCTCTGATCCTCGCCCTGTCCCTTGGCACTCGCCACGGGTTCGGCTTGTTCCTGTCGCCGATGAGCGACGATTTTGGCTGGGGGCGCGGTGTCTTCGCCTTCGCCATTGCCTTGCAGAACCTGATCTGGGGCATCGCACAGCCATTTACCGGTGCCCTGGCGGATCGCTTCGGCGCGCAGCGGGCGATTATCGTCGGCGGCCTGTTGTACGCGACCGGGCTGATTTTCATGGGGCTGTCGGACTCGCCGCTATCGCTGTCACTGAGCGCCGGTCTGCTGATCGGCATCGGCCTGTCTGGCACTTCGTTCTCGGTGATTCTCGGCGTAGTCGGCCGTGCGGTGCCGGTCGAGAAACGCAGCATGGCCATGGGCATCGCAGCAGCGGCGGGCTCTTTCGGCCAGTTCGCCATGCTGCCGGGCACGCTCGGGCTGCTCGGCTGGCTGGGCTGGTCGGCCGCGCTGATCGTGCTGGGTATCATGGTGGCGCTGATTGCACCGCTGGCGGCCATGGTCAAGGATCGCCCGCAGGTGTCACAGGGCCCTCAGCAAACGCTTGGAGAGGCGCTGCGCGAAGCCTGCAGCCATTCCGGGTTCTGGCTGCTGGCGCTGGGCTTTTTCGTATGCGGGTTTCAGGTGGTGTTCATCGGAGTCCACCTGCCGGCCTATCTGGTCGATCAGCACCTACCGGCCATCGTCGGCACCACGGTGCTGGCGCTGGTCGGGCTGTTCAACGTGTTCGGCACTTACATCGCCGGCTGGCTGGGCGGGCGGCGCTCAAAGCCACGGCTGCTCAGTGCGCTGTATCTGGCTCGTGGCGTGGTGATCACGCTGTTCATCACGGTGCCGTTGAGCGTATGGACGGCCTACGCATTCGGTATCGTCATGGGCCTGCTGTGGCTGTCCACCGTGCCGCTGACCAATGGCACGGTGGCGACCATGTTTGGGGTACGCAACCTGTCCATGCTCGGCGGCATCGTCTTCCTGTTCCACCAACTGGGTTCTTTCCTTGGTGGCTGGCTGGGCGGCTACCTCTATGACCACACGGGCAGCTATGATCTGGTATGGCAGATTTCCATCCTGCTCAGCGTTCTGGCCGCAGCGCTCAACTGGCCGGTTCGCGAACAGCCCGTAGCCCGTCTGCAAGGAGCCCATGCATGACCCTCAGACCCTTGATCGCTTTGGCTATCGGCGCCGCAGGTCTGTCGCTCCTGGCGGTGATCTTCTGGGGCTGGCAACAGGGCGGGCTGGCGATAATGCAGTTGGGGATGAGCCTCTGCTGAACGGATCAAACCATAAGGAAACGACCTGATGCGCGTGCGACTGTTTGCTCTGCCGCTGGTTTTGCTGGCGTTCACTGTCTCCGCCGTGCAGGCCGCTGAGTGCCCGGCGCTTTTGCAGGGGGAGCTGCCCAAATTGCGCTCCAAGGACAAGATCGACCTGTGTGAGCAGTTCGCCGGCAAGCCGCTGGTGGTGGTCAATACCGCCAGCTTCTGCGGCTTCACCTCGCAGTTCGAAGGGCTGGAAGCGCTCAACCAGCGCTATCGCGGTCAGGGCCTGGAAATCCTTGGGGTACCGTCCGATTCGTTCAAGCAGGAGTCGGACGACGCCGAAGAGACCGCCAAGGTCTGTTACGTGAATTACGGCGTGACCTTCACCATGAGCGAAACCCAGCCCGTCACCGGCGACAAGGCCATCCCGCTGTTCAAGGAGTTGACCCGGCAGACGGCAGCGCCGCGCTGGAATTTCTTCAAGTACGTGGTCGACCGCAAGGGCCAGGTGATCGCGCGGTTTTCCAGCATGACCAAGCCCGATGATCCCGAGCTGATCGCCGCCGTGGAGAAGGCAATCGCTTCACAGCCTTGAGTCGAGGAGGCAATGAAAAATCGCGGCATGAGCCGCGATTTTTTTGTTTCCGATTGCCGTCTGTTGAGCACGCCACCCTGATGGACGTGCGTGCTCGAGATCGGCTTAGAAACGGTAGGTCAGGGATGCCCCCAGGCCATGGGCACTGTTCTTGTAGGTGGCGTTGTAGGTACCTCGAGAGGCGCTGCTGCGATTGATATCGACTTCTTCTTCCTTGAGATAGGTGTAGGCGAGGTCGATGGTCATGTCGTCGCTTGGGCTCCAGCCTGCACCAACGCTGAAAATCGTCCTGTCACCCGACGGGATGCGTGGCGAGCGATGTTCGTTGTTGGTGGGTGTCTGGTCGATGGCCACACCTGTACGCAGTACCCATTGCGGATTCAGCTTGTAAGACACGCCGACCGCATGAGCCCAGGTGTCGTGCCAGTCTTGTTCTTCTACGATGGTGCTCAAACCAGGGGCCAGTGGGCCGGTCACACCTTCATTTTCGACGCGGATTTCCTTGAAACGGCTCCAGCGTGTCCAGGTGCTACCTGCATAAAGTGTCCAGGCATCGTTGAGTTCGTGCGTGATGGAGAGGTCTACGGATTCTGGAGTGGTCACGTCGAGCGAGGCGTCATACTTGCCAGCTGCAGTGCCTATCACCGTGCCAGGGCCCGATACGCGGGTGTCGCCTTCCAACTCGTACTTGACCCGCGAATGGTAGGCCAGGCCTACACGTGTTTGCGGAGTGAACTCGTACAGGACACCGACGTTGAAGCCCACGGCCACATCATCGCCCTTGATCTTGACCTTGCCGTCATTGCTGCCGGGTGGGCCGGCCGGGTTGGTCAGCGACGAAGTAAGTTCGCCTTCGATGTGGTTGAAGGTGGGGCCGAAGCCGACCGACAGTTGGTCATTGAAGCGGTAGCTCAGCGTAGGCTGTACCGTGATGACTCGCACATAACTCTTGTCCGCGAAGTAGCGGCCCTGGAAGCCACTCTCGTACTCGGTCGCCAGGCCGAAGGGCGCGTAGACGCCGATACCGAAGGCGACTTTGTCGTCCAGTGGTTTGACGTAGTAACCCATCGGCACGCCCGTGGTCGGCACCATGTCACCATCGTTGCTACCGCCGTTGGGAGCACCGCTCAGAGCTGTGGTACTGCCATTGCTGCTGATTCTGCTCTTGGCATGGATGGCAGCCACACCGAAATTGACCTGTTCGCGCTTGATTCGCGCCATGCCAGCCGGGTTGCCGAACACCGTGCTGGCATCCTCCGCTGACGACGAGCGGCCAGCGAAAGACATGCCCATGCCTGCGACGCTCTGCTCGTTGAGCGCAAAGCCGCTGGCCAAGCTATAGCTGGAAGTGGATGCGATGGCGATTGCCAGACCGGTTCTTAGGATTCTTGTACTCACGGGGTGCTCCTTGGCAGGGTCGGGGGAACTCTCGCTTTGCTGACTCAACGTCAACTCGGAAAGTTCAGGGTTAAACACGATCCGTCGAGGTGAAACTGTCCGTTCGGGCAGGATATAGAGCCTCGCGCCGATTGGCACCCCTGACTCGATAGTCAGTTTTTCAGGCAGCAACCGCTCGTCCGAGAACACATCGTTGCCAGGCCGAAATGAATTCGTCCGGCTTGCGATAGGGCGCGAAGACCTGCTGCCAGATCAACGCCTGTGCGGCGAGATCGTCGGCTACAGGCAGCACCTTGTAGTGGTTGTCGATGAGCAGCCAGGCTATCGCGGTGGCATAGCGCAGATTGACCGTCAGTTCGAGGTGGGGCGCGCCGAGAAAGGCATGCTGGCTGGCTAGGCCTCTTACTCGACTGGCCAGCTCGGGGTCGCCGGCCAGGTGGTCATCCCAGAGATGCCGATGACGGGATTCCGAGATTCGATACAGGCCGTAACCGCTATGGTTGTCCAGTGATTCGCCCAGAGACGACTGGCAGGCGGCGATGCCTAGCAACAGCGCTTCGGCGGCGGTCGATTGTTTGTCCAGATACAGCAGGGTGGGGCGGATAACCTGCTGGTTCAGATCACAGGCGGCGATTCCCATACGAGCCTCTACGCAGAGGTGACCGGTGGAGGAGGGCGCTGGCAACATCGTCGTGAGCAGGCGGTGGCGTTTGCGAAGCGGCCCATCAATCTGTAAATCCCATCGGGAGCGGTGGTTTAGCCGCTCAAGTTAAAGCTTAGTGGGATATTCATCCTGTAAAGATCTGTTTTTAAATCAATAGAGGATTTACACCAGGCTGCATATGCCTAATTGGAACTGTAGCGAGCCGTATTGACACCATTGCGCTGCTTTCGGCAGTATCGATGCATCGTTGTCTTGCCTGAGCATTCCATGTTCATCATCTCCCAGCCCATACCTTCTGCCCGTAGCCTCGCCGCTGCGTTGCAGGGTGTTTGCCTGGAAGCTGGTAAGTCGAAGAAACAGTCGCTCATTTGACCGGGGCGCGCTGTCCCGTCAGATGGGCTGACAGGACAGAGGCGCGAGGTCGAAGCATCCCTTCGTCACACTCCCTTCCCGCACTCCATCGACGGTGACCAGACGGTCTACATCGAGGAGTTGCACGCATGTCTACATTTTCTGGAATCTGGGTCGCTCTGGTTACGCCATTTCGCGACGGGCAGGTGGATTTGCCGGCCTTGCGCTCGCTGGCTGCGCATTTGCTGGACGCAGGTGCGGCAGGGCTGGTGGTTTGCGGCACCAGTGGCGAAGCGGCAGCGCTGGATGAGCAGGAGCAGTTGGCGGTGCTCGACACGGTGCTCGAAGTGATCCCCGCCAGCCGTGTCGTGATGGGGCTCAGTGGCAATAATCAGGCGGCGGTGCTGGCTCGCCTGCAGCGCATTCAGAACCGCTCGCTGGCCGGTATCCTGGTACCTGCGCCCTATTACATCAGGCCGTCGCAGCAGGGGTTGCTGACATTCTTCGGGGCCATCGCTGATGCTTCGCAGTTGCCGGTCATTGTTTACGATATTCCCTATCGCAGCGCCGTCAGCCTGGAACTGGAGACGATTCGTCAGCTCGCCAGGCACCCACGGATAGTCGCCATCAAGGATTGCGGCGGCGACTCACGCAAGACCCAGATGCTGATTCAGGATGGCGCGCTCGACGTACTTACCGGCGAAGACGAGCAGATATTTGCCACACTGTGTCTCGGTGGCAGCGGTGCCATCTCTGCGGCAGCGCATATCCGTACCGCCGATTTCGTGCAGGTGGTGGCACATCTGCAGCGGGGCGATCTGCAAGCCGGGCGCGCGTTGTTCCGCGACTTGTTACCACTGATCCGCCTGGCCTTCGTCGAACCCAACCCAGCGCCGGTGAAAAGTCTGTTGGCCATGCAGGGGTTGATCGTCGATGAGTTGCGCGAGCCCATGCTGCGTTGTTCCGACGAGTTACGTGAACGCATGCGGGTCGAACTACTGTGAGCCCACGGCAGAGGCTCACGGGATATACTGCGCGGCAATCTTTACGGGAGAGCCGCGTGACCATCGAAATTCTCTGGATTCGAGACAACGCCAGCCTGGCGGAGCACTGTTCTGCCTGGCGCAAACAGCCATTTCTGGCGCTGGACACCGAGTTCATGCGCGTCGACACCTTTTACCCCATCGCCGGCCTCCTACAGGTAAGCGAGGGTAAGCAGGCCTATCTGATCGACCCGCTACTGATCGACGACTGGTCGCCGTTCGCCGCGTTGCTCGAAGATTCCCAGGTGATCAAGGTGGTGCACGCCTGTAGCGAAGATCTGGAAGTGCTACTGCGCCTGACCGGTAGCCTGCCAGTGCCACTGTTCGATTCGCAGTTGGCCGCCGGTTATCTCAATCTTGGTTTCTCCATGGGTTATTCGCGTCTTGTGCAGGCTGTGCTGGATATAGAGCTGCCCAAGGGCGAGACCCGCTCGGACTGGCTGCAACGCCCGCTTTCCGACACCCAGGTCAGCTATGCCGCCGAAGACGTGGTGCATCTGGCCGAGCTCTATCGGCGTCTGCAGGAAAGGCTCTCGGCCGAGAAGAATGCCTGGATACTCGAGGATGGTGCCGAACTGGTCGCCGCCCTCGGTCGCGAGACGCCTGCCGAAGATGCCTATCGCGAGGCCAAGCTGGCCTGGAAGCTGTCACGCGCTCAACTGGCCGTGCTGCGCGTACTGTGCATCTGGCGCGAGCAGCAGGCACGGGCACGCAACCAGCCGCGCAACCGCATCCTGCGTGAACACTCGCTGTGGCCGCTGGCTCGCCAGCAGCCGGGTGATCTGGTCAGCCTGGCGCGCATCGAAGACATGCATCCGAAAACCGTCCGCCAGGACGGCGAAACCATCCTGCAGATGATCCGTGATGCCGCCGCGCTGCCACAGAGCGAGTGGCCGCCAGCCATGCCCGAGCCTTTGCCGCTGGAGTCCACGGCGCTGCTCAAGAAGCTACGCGCCATTGGTCAACGTGAAGGCGAGCGCCTGGATATCGCCCCTGAGCTGATGTTACGCAAGAAAATTCTGGAAGCGCTGCTCAAGAGCGGATATCCGAATGGTCCTTACCGCCTGCCCGACAACCTGCGTGGCTGGCGTCGTGAGTTGATGGGCGAGGCGCTGCTCGACTGCCTCGCTGCACAAGGAGAATCTGCTTGAAACGTATCTGCTCCATCTACAAGAGCCCGCGTAAGGATGGTATGTACCTCTATGTGCTACGTGCCGACGCCCTGAAACAGGTGCCTGAAAACCTGCTGAGCGCCTTCGGTTCGCCGATTCATTCTTTCGACATGGTGTTGACGCCGGAGCGCACTCTGGCACGCGAAGACATCCAAAAGGTGCTGGAGAACCTTGATAGCCAGGGTTACCACCTGCAGATGCCGCCACCGGAAGAGGATTACATCGAGCATCTGCCGGAAGAGTTGTTACGTCGCAACGACCCTGTCTGAGGTAGGCCGCCATGCGTGTACTGATTGCCGAAAATGATCACGCCGTATATCGCGATTTGCTGCAAACAGCCTTGCCACAAATCGAGCTGGTTGCCGGTGAGCACGATCTGGCGCAGCAGGCGGGCGGCTGTGAAGTCTGGCTGGGCGAGCCCCATTTGTTCGCCGAACTTATGCGCGCCGGTCACAAGCCGGGTTGGGTGCAGTCGACCTGGGCGGGCATCGCCCCTTTGCTGGCGGACGATTTGCCACGGGATTATCGATTGACGCGTGCAGTGGGCGTTTTCGGGCAGATCATGGCCGAGTACGTGCTGTGCCACATGCTCGCCCACGAGCGCGAACTCTTCACCCGTCTGCAGGCGCAGCGCGAGCAGCGCTGGGATGGCCGGCTGCCCAGCAGCCTGGCCGGACGCAAGGTGTTGATCGTCGGTACCGGCGAAATTGGCGTGGCAGTAGCGCGCTTCCTGCAGCCATTCAACGTCGAGCTGACCGGTGTTGCCAGCAGTGCGCGAACGCTGGCGCCATTCAACGAAGTGGCTGCCCTCGAAGACCTGCCGCGCCTGGTCGCCCAGGCCGATTACGTGATCAACCTGCTGCCCAACACGCCGGCCACCCACGACATCTATGATGCTGCGCTGTTGGCACGCTTCAAGCCGTCAGCCGTATTGATCAACGCGGGACGCGGCACATCGGTGGTCGACGAGGATGTGGTCGCGGCGCTGGCCAAGGGCCAATTGGCCGCCGCGGTGATCGATGTCTGCCGCGAAGAACCGCTGCCTGTCGGGCATCCGTTCTGGACTGCCGACAACCTGCTGCTCACCGGCCACAGTGCTGCGCCCAGCTTGCCGCATCTGGTGGTCGAGCTGTTCGTCAGCAATCTGCAGCGTTACCAAGACGGCGGCGCGCTGCAAGGCCAGGTGGATTTCTCCCGAGGCTATTGAGCCGCGTCGTCGCGCGCGGCTTGTACTGTGCGGTCGGCAGACCTAGACTGCCGGCCTTTTCGCCCGCTACCTCCAGTTCTGATCATGGCCGCGCTCGTACCCCCATTCTGGAAACACAAGACCCTCGAGCAACTCGACGCTCAGGAGTGGGAATCGCTGTGCGACGGCTGTGGCCTATGCTGTCTGCAAAAGCTCGAAGACGAGGACGACGGTGCGGTCTATTACACGCGCATCGCCTGCAAGCTGCTCGATCTGGATACCTGCCGCTGCAGCGATTACCCGAACCGCAAGACCTTCGTACCGGATTGCATTCAGCTCACGCCAGCCCAGGCAGATCAGTTCCAGTGGTTACCGCCCACTTGTGGTTATCGGCTGGTCAGCGAGGGCAAAGATCTGCCGCTCTGGCATCACCTGGTCAGCGGTGACCCGGATGCAGTGCACCGCGAGCGGATCTCCCAGGCGGGGCGCATGCTCAGTGAAAGCAGCGTGGCCGAGGATGATTGGGAAGAACATCTGATCTTTCGCGCCGGCTGAGTGTCTGTGATGTGCTGTTAAGGCTCGCTTAAGCGGGCTGGTGTCTCATGACGTTATTGCACCGGCTATTGTTGTGCCTGATCCCATGGAACGTCCGATTCGTCTGTTCTGGAGTTGCCTGTATGTCGATTCGCTGCCTGCTACTGTCCGCTGTTCTGTTGAGTACCGGCACACCCTTGTGGGCGGCCGAAAAGGTCGATCTGGATTACAAGGTGAAATTCCTTCCGCAAAGCGACCAGGCCGAAGTCAGCATCAGCCTGGAGAAGGGCGAGCGCGTTCGCAGCCTCAATTTCAATCTGGGTGACGATGGTTATTACAGCGACTTCAAGGCTGACGGCGAGTGGAAGCAGGAAGGCGCGCAGCGTGGTCAGTGGGTGCCGGGTAAAGGCAAAGCCAGCCTGACGTACAAGGTGCGTATCAGTCATCCCCGCGGCGAAGACCGCTTCGACGCGCGGATGACCGAAGATTGGGCCCTGCTACGCGGTGATGACCTGATCCCCAGCGCGGTACTCAACCAGGTCGACGGCACGGATCTGGTCGCGCGCCTCGAGTTCGACCTGCCCAAAGGCTGGCGTAGCGTCGAGACCGGCTGGCCGCGAGTGGGTAAGAACAAATTCCGTATCGACAACCCTCAGCGCAAGTTTGATCGCCCCACTGGCTGGATCGTCGCCGGCAAGATCGGCACGCGGCGTGCCAAACTCGGTGAAACCCAGGTGACCATCGCCGCGCCTGTGGGTGAGGGCATGCGGCGCATGGATGCCCTCACCTTGCTGACCTTCGTATGGCCCGAGATGCAGGCGGTGTTCCCGCGTGACCCAGCCAAACTGCTGGTGGTCGGCGCCGGTGATCCGATGTGGCGTGGCGGTTTGTCGGCCCCCAATTCCTATTTCATGCACGCGGATCGCCCGCTGGTCAGCGAGAACGGCACCAGCTCGCTGGTGCACGAGCTGGTACACGTGTTCAGCCGCATCGGTGATACCGACAATAGTGACTGGATCAGCGAAGGGGTGGCCGAGTATTACGCCATCGAAGTGATGCGCCGCGCTGGCGGACTCAGCGAGGATCGCTACCAGAAGGTGCGCGAGCATCTGATCAAGTGGAGCAAGCCGGTCAAGTCCTTGCGCACGGAAAACTCCACCGGCCCGATCACCGCGCGTGCGGTTCTACTCCTGCAGGAGCTCGACCGGGAAATTCGCCAGGCCACCAAGGATGGTCAGCAGCGCTCGCTGGACGACGTGGCTCGCGGCCTGATGCGTCTCGACAAGGCCAGCACCAAGGACTTCATCGAGATCACCGAGAACGTCATGGGCCGCACCTCCAAGGTGCTGGATACCCGCTTGCTGCGCTGAGTAATTGGCTGTTGGCCACGGGTAGGTGGATCAGCTCAAATCCAATAAAGCCCTCTTTCGAGTCACTAACGCCCAATCCGGTGCAGGCGCCAGGTTGGGCGTTTTCGCATCCAGGCCCCGCCATTGCTGGCGTTCAGCAAGCTATCAATGAAGTCGATCTTTACTATTCCTAGGATCGAGTTTTTGATCAAATTTTCTTGAGTAACATGAGCTCCATACCCACTTACTTCCTCCCAAGGAGCTCAACATGAAAACTGAATTTATCGCCAGCCTGTTCATCGCCACCCTTGCCAGCGCTGCTTTCGCACTGCCGCAAGCCCCTGTCGATGCCACTACTTCGCACTCGGTTGGTGCACAAAAAGTCGCTGAAGATGGTTACAAACGTACCGGCGGCAAGCTGGTTGCTGAAGATGGCTACGAGCGTACCGGTGGCAAGATCGCTGAAAGCGGCTTCGAGCGTGTCGGTGGCAAGCTGGTTGCTGAAGATGGCCACGAGCGTACCGGCGGCAAGATCGCTGAAAGCGGCTTCGAACGTGTCGGTGGCAAGTTGGTTGCTGAAGACGGCCACGAGCGTACCGGTGGCAAGATCGCTGAAAGCGGTTTCGAGCGTGTAGGCGGCAAGTTGGTTGCTGAAGACGGCCACGAGCGTACCGGTGGCAAAATTGCTGAAAGCGGCTTCGAGCGTGTCGGTGGCAAACTGGTCGCTGAAGATGGTTACGAGCGTACCGGTGGCAAAGCTGCCCAGGCCTTCGAGCATATTGGTGGCAAGCTGGTTGCCGAAGATGGCTACAGCCGCACTGGTGGTAAGGCTCAGCCTTCCTGATACCTGATAAGTAGGCTTCAACACAAAGCCCGGTTCGCACCGGGCTTTATTTTGTCTGCAATTTGGCTCAGTACTGGGCGCCGGTCTTGGTGTTGTTGCCTTTGGCCAGGCGATCATAGAGCACCACATTGACCGTCGCCGCCAGGTTCATGCAGCCCTGCGTCGGGATGTATATGACCTCTTCACACCAGTCGCGCACGGTTTTGTCCAGCGACCCATCTTCCGGGCCGAAGATATAGAAGGCGCGATCCGGGTGGGTGTAGGTCGGCAGCGGTAGGGCACCGTCCACCAGTTCCACGGCAACCGGGGTGCAACCCAGGGGAATGACTTTCTGCAGGTCATCGATGCCGATCAGGGGAATGTCCAGGTGCACACGCTTGGTATCGGTGACGAAGTCCCGGGCGCGCTCGTAGCGCTTGCCGGTATAGAAAACCGAGGCTACGCCATAGCAGCCGGCGGCGCGCATCACGGCACCGACATTCTCCGGTGACTTGGGGTTGTACAGACCGATGCAGCTGTATCGTTTGTTACCCACGGACAGGTCTCGCGCAAAAGGGCGGCATTATACGGCCTGTTCGATGATCAGGATTTTTTCTGCAGCAGATCCGCGAGGTTGGCAAAGGCTTTGTGAGTCGTTTTCGGCCCCGTTTGGCTGGCTGTGGAGCTTTCGCTGAAATATTGCTGATCGGTATAGCGGGAGTGTTCGTTGTCATGACAGAACAGGCATAGCAGCTCCCAGTTGGAGCCGTCCTGGGGGTTGTTGTCGTGATTGTGGTCACGGTGGTGCACGGTCAACTCGCTGAGGCGTTTACCGGAGAACTCACGGGTGCAGCGTCCACAGACGTGCGGGTACATGCGCAGGGCTTTATCCCGATAACCCTCTTCGCGGCTGCGTTGGGCATCGGCGAGGATGCGGTCGAGTTTGGACGTTGGCGTGGACGGGCTGCTCATGTTCGCTCCTTGGTGGCTGGCTCCCAGTATAAGGCAGCGTCAGTGACTGCCCAGAGGAATCTGTTTGCACTTTCCAGCATCTGGCAATGCCTAATGCAGTTCGTCCCACCGAACATTGGAGTACCCAAGATGCGCAAATCCATCGTGATGCTGATCGGTCTGCTGTCATTCGCCGGCATCGCCCATGCCCAGCAGGAACAGCCGTCTGCCGTGCAGCCCGCGGATACCGTGCAGAGCCCCGACGTGCCCGATCCCTCTGCCGTTGATCCCGACACCCCGCCAGTGATCCGCGACGGCCGTGATAACGACGAGTCGACCGAGGCGGCTGATGACGCCGCCGAGCGTCAACATGAGCAGCAAGACCAGCACAAGAAACACTGAGTGCTCAACGCTGGCTGCCGGCCACGGTAGCCAGCCAGGTATCAAGCCTCGGAACGCAGACCGAGTACCTTGAACAGAAACGCATACTCCAGCGCGACGTCCCGTAGTGCCTGGTAACGGCCGCTCATGCCACCGTGGCCGGCCTCCAGGTCAGTCTTTAGCAACAGCAGGTTGTCATCGGTCTTCAGTTCGCGCAGGCGTGCCACCCACTTGGCCGCTTCCCAGTACTGCACGCGGCTGTCGTTGTAGCCGGCCACCGCGAGAATCGCTGGATAGCGTTGCGCCTGTACGTTCTCGTAGGGTGCGTAAGCCTTGATGCGTTCGTGCACCTCCGGCTGGTTGGGGTCGCCCCATTCGTCGTACTCGGTGACGGTCAACGGCAGCTCCGGGTTGAGCATGGTGTTGAGCACATCGACGAAAGGTACTTCGGCGATAGCCGCTGCGAACAACTCAGGCCGCTGGTTGAGCGTCGCGCCGATCAGCAGGCCGCCGGCGCTACCGCCGCTGATGGCCAGCTGCGACGGGCTGGTGAAACCCTGGGAGATCAGGTGCTCGGCGCAGGCGATGAAGTCGCCGAAGCTGTTTTGTTTGTGCTCCAGCTTGCCGGCGCGGTACCAGGCTTCTCCCAGCTCGCCGCCACCGCGTACGTGAGCGATGGCGAACACCACGCCGCGATCGAGCAGGCTCAGGCGCGCGTGGGAAAACCACGGATCGAGACTTTCGCCGTAGGCGCCGTAACCATACAGATAGAGCGGAGCGCCCTGGCCTAGCGCATCTCGGCGGGCGACCAGGCTGATCGGCACCTGAGTGCCATCTTGCGCGGTCGCCCACAGCCGCTGGCTGAGATAGACATCGGCATCGAACTCGCCGAGTACCGGGGTTTCCTTGAGAATCTGCTGAGTGCCATCGGCCAAGCTCAACTGGCGAATCTGTGCGGGGCGATTGAGCGCCTCGTAACGCAGGCGAATCACCGGGCTGGCGAATTCCAGGCTGTCCTGCACGTACAGGCTGTAGGCGGCATCCGGCAGGCTGACCCGATAACCGGCCAGCCCTTGCGGGCGCACGTCGATGATCGGCAGGCCGCCTTCACGCAGGCTGAGCACCAGCGCCGACTCGGCCAGGCTGACGCCTTCGAGCATCACCTGTTCATTGTGCGCTACCAGTTCCTGCCAGTACGCGCGCGTTGGTCGCTCAGGTGTTGCGCTGTACAGCGCGAAGTTGATGCCTGTCTGGTTGCTGCGAATCAGCCAGGCCCACTGGCCGTCGAGCTTGCCGTGGTCAGGGTAGTACTCGTGACCTTCCTCGCGCGGCGCCAGGCATTGGAAGTCCTGCTGCGGCGTGTCCGCGTCGAGTACCCAGCATTCGCTGGTGGTCTTGCTGCCGAGCAGCAGTACCAGTTGGCGTTCCGAGCTACTGCGGTAGCAGGTGAGGAAGAAACGGCCATCGGGCTCGTGGAACACCTGGGTGCTCTGCGTTTCGCCAAGTCGATAGCGATGCAGCGTGCTGGGGCGGTGGGCATCGTCCAGTTCGCCGTAGAACAGCGTCTGGCTGTCATTGGCCCAGGTCATGCTGCCGTCGCAGTCGTCGAACGGCAGCTCGTCGATGGTGCCGCTGGCCAGTTCCTTGACGAACAGGCGATAGATCTCGTCGCCGCTGGTGTCCAGGCTATAGGCCAAGCGCTGTTGGTCGGGGCTGATGCTGAAGGCGCCCAGGGACAGAAATCCGCCTGCGGCGATTTCGTTTGGGTCGAGAAGCAGCTGTTCGGCAGCTTCGTCTAGCTGCAGGCTGCCATCTGCAGGGCGAGGGCAGCGATAGTGGCGCGGGTATTCGTCACCAGCGGTGGTGCGCTGGTAATAGAGGTAGTCGCCCCAGGGCGTCGGCAACGAAAGGTCGGTCTCGCGGATACGCGCCTTTATTTCCTGAAACAACCGTTCGCGCAATGCACCCTGATCGCTCAGCTGGCTTTCCAGGTAGGCGTTCTCGGCACGCAGGTGGCCAAGCACCTCATCGCTGTCCCGGGCTTCGAGCCAGTGATAGGGATCGGTGCCGGTGTCCTTGCGGGCGATAGGGGCGGTGGTCATAAAAGTCTCCAGAACGCAGGGCGACGACAAAGGGCACTTCTAAAAACTACCTACGTTTTTAGAGGCACCCTAAAGGCGCCGAACCAGGGAAAAGCCGTTATCATAAGCGTCTTTGTCGCCAGGCAACCGCCGAAAGATGCGGATTCGCCCGTTCGAGCCCAGTCAAGCAAGGGAACCGTCCCCCTCATGATCGAAAACGACTACCTCCTCGCCTGGGGCGCCTATGCCATTGCGGCGCTGGGCTGCCTGCTGGTGTGGTTCCGTATCACCAGCTGGATGTGGCGCTACCTGCGCGAACCCCTGCGCGTGCTGGTGGCGATCCTGCTGTTCTGCCCGACCATTGTCGATCCGGCCAAGGAGCTGTTTGCGCCTGCCGTAGCCATCGTTGCCCTCGACCTGATCTTCAAAGTGGGTAGCAGTGCTTGGCGCGCCGTGGCGGATCTGGCCATGTACGGGCTCATCGTATTCGCGATCTACCTGGTATTTGTGGCCATTCGCTGGCCGTTCCTGCGCAGCGCCAAGGCGCGTAAGGCAGCACGCGAAGAAGAGCAGGGTGAGGACAGCGATCTGACCCTGCGCGAACGCCTCAAGCAGGAGCAGGAGCAGGAGCCAGAGTACGCCGCGCCACGCAGTTCGCGCAGCGCTCGCGTCGAGCCGCGGTTGTAAGCCAGATCAAATCGGGAACCAGATCATGTGTGAACTGCTCGGTATGAGCGCCAACGTCCCCACCGATATCGTCTTCAGCTTTACCGGGCTGATGCAGCGTGGCGGGCTTACCGGGCCGCACCGTGATGGCTGGGGCATCGGTTTCTACGAAGGCCGCGGCCTGCGCCTGTTTCAAGATCCACGGGCGAGCAGCGAGTCGGAAGTGGCGCAACTGGTGCAGCGCTATCCGATCAAGAGCGAAGTGGTGATCGGTCATATCCGCCAGGCCAATGTCGGGCGCGTCTGCCTGGCCAACACCCATCCCTTCGTGCGTGAGCTGTGGGGGCGCAATTGGTGCTTTGCTCACAACGGCCAACTGGCTGATTTCCGTCCGGCCCTGAGTTTCTACCGCGCCATCGGCGATACGGACAGCGAATCGGCCTTCTGCGATCTGCTCAACCGCATTCGCACGGCGTTTCCAGAGGCGGTTCCTATCGAAGTGCTGTTGCCTGAACTTGTCGCCGCCTGCGCGGCCTATCGTCAGCATGGCGTGTTCAATTGCCTGCTCAGCGACGGTGACTGGCTGTTCAGCTTCTGCTCCAGCAAGCTCGCGCACATCACCCGGCGCGCGCCTTTTGGGCCCGCGCATTTGCGTGATGCCGACATGAGCGTGGATTTTCATGCCGAGACCACGCCCAATGACGTGGTCTCGGTGCTGGCCACCGAGCCGTTGACCGACAATGAGCAGTGGTCGCTATACCAGCCGGGCGAATGGCGCCTGTGGCGCGCGGGCGAATGCATCGCCCAGGGCCTGAGTAACTGACGAGCGTCCCCCGTGACGGGGCTGCGGGGGATGAATGTTTAGAAGTTATCTGCGTCTGGCGTTGTTCGCCCTGGGCCTGTTGCTGGGCGTTCAGGTGCCGGGTTTCATCGATGATTACGCCAAGCGCGTCGAGGCCCATCGCCTGGAGTCCGAACAGAGCCTGAGCGGTTTCCGTGATACCGCCCGGCGCTTCTTCGATGGCGACCTACAGCGCCTGGTTGGCCATTATCGCGCCAGCGCTGACCCGGTGATGCAGAGCGACGCGCGCAGCGTCAGTCTGCTGGTCGACCGCTCCGAACTGCTGCAGCGCGAATCTCTGGCCATGCAGGGGGCCTGGTATCGCCAGGTCTGGCACCTGGCAACCGCCGCTGATGAACAACTGCTGGAGGAAACCCACGCTGCCTACCGCTATCAGGTGCTCCTGGCTCCCGAGGCAATCGCCTGGGGTATCGCCTGCGCGCTTTTCCTCGCCTGGGTAGTGGAAAGCATCCTGTTGTTACTGGCCCTGCCGTTCCGGCGCCGTGATCGCCGCGTAGTAACCGAGCGTCAACAACCGCGCATGCGCTAAGAGCAAGTGACGTAGCCCGGGTCGAGCGAAGCGATACCCTGGGCCGCTATCTTCCCGGGTGTCGCTGCGCTCGACCCGCGCTACAGGCGCCCAGCTACTTGGCCAGAAAGCGCATCCCATCCTCCAACCCCTGTAGGGTCAGCGGGAACATCTGGTCGTTGATCAGCTCGCGGATGATGCCGGTCGAGGTGGTGTAATCCCAAGTCTGGCGCGGGTAGGGGTTGATCCAGATGAGCTTCTTGTAGGTTTCCATGAAGCGGCGTATCCACAGGTAGCCCGCTTCTTCGTTCCAGTGCTCGACGCTGCCGCCGGGCTGGGTTATTTCATAGGGCGCCATGGCGGCGTCGCCGATGAACACCACCTTGTAGTCGGCGCCGTACTTGTGCAGCAGGTCATGGGTGGAAAAGCGCTCGGCGTTGCGGCGCAGGTTGTTCTTCCACACCGTCTCGTACACGCAGTTATGGAAGTAGAAATACTCCATGTGCTTGAACTCGGTGCGGCAGGCCGAGAACAGCTCTTCGCAGACCTTGACGTGGGCATCCATGGAGCCGCCGATGTCGAACAGCAGGAGCAGCTTGACCGTGTTGCGACGCTCCGGGCGCATCTGGATGTTCAGCAGACCACCGTCCCGGGCGGTGTGGTCGATGGTGCCGTCGAGATCCAGTTCGTCCTGCGCACCCTGGCGGGCGAACTTGCGCAGGCGGCGCAGGGCCACCTTGATATTGCGGGTGCCCAGCTCGACCGAGTCATCGAGGTTCTTGTACTCGCGCTGATCCCACACCTTGACGGCCTTGCCCTGACGCTCACCCGCATCACCGACGCGGATGCCTTCGGGGTTGTAGCCGCCCGAGCCGAACGGGCTGGTGCCGCCGGTGCCGACCCACTTGTTGCCGCCGGCATGGCGCTCCTTCTGTTCCTCCAGGCGCTTCTTGAATTCCTCGATCAGCTTGTCGAGGCCGCCCAAGGACTGGATCTGCGCGCGCTCTTCAGCGCTCAGGGAGCGCTCGAACTCCTTGCGCAACCACTCTTCAGGGATCAGGGCTTCCAGGTGCTGATCGAGGTTCTGCAAGCCATCGAAATAGGCGGAGAAGGCGCGGTCGAACTTGTCGAAATGGCGCTCGTCCTTCACCAGGATGGCGCGCGACAGGTAGTAGAACTCGTCCATGTCGGCGAACACGACCTTATGCTGGAGCGCATTGATCAGGTCGAGCAGTTCACGCAGGGAAACCGGCACCTTGGCGGCGCGCATTTCAGTGAACAGGTTGAGCAGCATGGTGGCTTCCTCAGTCGCGACGTTCTACGGGCAGGCCGTCGGCGATCCGGTACCAGTCGGCGCAGGATTCGGCATGAATGTGTTGCTGCGCAACGCTGGGTAACGGCGTATCAAGCGTCCCCAGGGTTACCGACAACCAGTTCGGACGGGGCTGTTCGGCGAACCATTGCAGATTCGAGCCGCAGCGCTGGCAGAAAGTACGGCCTACGCCCGGCGAAGAGCTAAACAGCGCCACCGCCTCTTCGCCCTGGGTAAAGCGAAAGTGCTCGCGCCGCACGTTGCCGTACGTGGCGAACGCTGCACCATGGCCCTTGCGGCACTGGCTGCAATGGCAATGGTTGGCAGATTCGATGGGCCCGTCGATCTGGTACCTGACCGTACCGCAGAGGCAACTTCCACAGTGCATTAGATGTTCCTTAGAACGTGTTTAGGATCTAGCGAGCTAGAGTCATGCAAGGCAAAAACAGGTGAGGAAGCGGAGTTTACGAGTTTGTAAATGAGCATTCCGAGCCTGTTTTTAACGCGGCATGGCCGACGCGTAGCAGGTCATTAACACGTTCTCAGCGATTACCGCGGCGCGCCATGAAGGCCAGGCGCTCCAGCAAGTGCACGTCCTGCTCGTTCTTCACCAGAGCGCCGGCCAGGGGCGGGATGGCCTTGGTCGGGTCGCGCTCGCGCAGCACCGCCTCGCCGATATTGTCGGCCATCAGCAGCTTGAGCCAGTCGACCAGTTCGCTAGTCGAGGGCTTTTTCTTCAGCCCCGGCACCTTGCGCACGTCGAAGAACACGTCGAGGGCTTCGGCCACCAGGCTGTTGCTGATGCCGGGGTAGTGCACGTCGACGATCTTCTGCAGGGTTTGGCGATCCGGGAAGGCGATGTAGTGGAAGAAGCAGCGGCGCAGGAAGGCGTCCGGCAACTCCTTCTCGTTGTTCGAGGTGATGATGATGATCGGGCGCTGCTTGGCCTTGATCGTCTCGTCGGTCTCGTAAACGTAGAACTCCATCTTGTCGAGTTCTTGCAACAAGTCGTTGGGAAACTCGATGTCGGCCTTGTCGATTTCGTCGATCAGCAGCACCACGCGCTCTTCGGCCTCGAAGGCCTCCCACAGCTTGCCTTTCTTGATGTAGTTGCGAACGTCGTGAACCTTCTCGGAGCTCAGTTGCGAATCACGCAGACGGCTCACCGCGTCGTACTCGTACAGCCCCTGGTGAGCCTTGGTGGTGGACTTGATGTGCCAGGTGATCAGGCGCGTGCCGAAGGATTCGGCCAGTTGCTCGGCCAGCAGAGTTTTGCCCGTGCCGGGCTCGCCCTTGACCAGCAGCGGCCGCTGCAGGGTGATGGCCGCATTGACCGCCAGTTTGAGGTCGTCGGTGGCGACATAGGACGGTGTGCCTTCGAACTTCATCGGATAATCCTCGTGCTTCGACGCCGGCCAGCGGCAGGGCGGTTATCAAAGCCGAGACTATAACGTGATGGGATTGCGACTGTGAACGCGCAGCGGCTATTCAGTCACTGAATAGACGTTTCACTCTTCTTTTGCCGCACCCCGCTCGAAGCGGCTGTTGAAGGCTTCGACGAAGCCATTGCGCAGGATGCCGATAAACGCCTGAAAGGCACTGATGTCCTGCTGTTTGGTGCTACCGCGCAGCTCCACGCGGGTGGCAATCTGATCCTGGCGCTGATTTTTCAGCACCTTCTCGCCGCCACCGACCACGGCTTCCCAGATGGAGCGGAAGAAACCTTTGTTTTCATTCTCGACGTCCTGTTGCCAGTCGAACACTTCTACGTTGCGCAGTATCGGCTTGATGTAGCCGCTCAGTTGCGAGTCTTCGGCGAACGCCTCGATCACCAGATCACCGTTGCCGCTTTTGAAATCGAATTTGCCGTAGGCATTTGCCAGATCGTTGAGGCGCGGGAGTTCGATGCCGGTGGCGCGTACGCGGAACTCGAAATCCTGGAAGTTGTGGAAGGGGTCGAACACGGCACTGGCTTCCAGAGGCGCATGGTCTAGCAACTGTGCTTTGCCCTCGAAGCGAGCGACCCGATCACCCTGTTCGTCGGCCACGTTGGTCAGGTTATAGAGGCTGGCCTGGATGGCATTGGCCTGGATCTTCACTGGCGGCGACGCATTGAAATTGTAGAAACCCAGGGTGCCGTCATTCACACGCAATTCGTTGAGGGTAATCGGCAGCAGCTTGTTCAACTGCTCGCGCCAGTCGACGCCTTCACCGGTCTGGGCATCGTCGCGGTTTTCGCTATCGACGAAATTCACTTCGGGCTTCTCGAATACCACCCGGGCGACCACTGCGCGTGCGCTCCAGAGTTCATTCCAGCTCACCGAGATCTCGATCTGCGGCACGGCCACGAACGGCACCGGCACGTCGCGATCTGCCTTGACGATGCGCAGGCCATTGATGCGGTAGCCGCCGCGCCACAAGGCCAGGTCGACATCCTCGACGTGGCCGCGGTAGTCGCCCATGTCGGCGAGCTTCTCGTTCAGGTAGTCGCGCACCACATAGGGCAGGGCGACATGGGCAACCAGCACCAGTGCGAGCAGGCCCAGGCAGATCCATAGCGGCAGGCTGTAGCGGCGTTTCATCGGATGCATCCGTGTAGGCGTAGTCTGGGTTGACTGCAATCGCGCCCGCAGAGTTCGACCTTCCCGACGCTGGACGCCCTGACGCATCGGGCATAGGCTGATGAGCTCAGTCAAGACAAGGAACCGGTACACCATGAGCCGCATATATGCAGACAACGCACAGGCTATCGGCAACACACCTCTGGTGATGATCAACCGCCTCGGGCCCAAGGGCGTGACCATCCTGGCCAAGATCGAGGGGCGCAACCCAGCTTATTCGGTGAAGTGCCGGATCGGCGCCAACATGGTCTGGGATGCCGAGTCCCGTGGCGTGCTTAAGCCGGGCATGACCCTGGTCGAGCCGACGTCGGGCAACACCGGTATCGGTCTGGCCTTCGTCGCCGCTGCCCGTGGTTACAAGTTGGTGCTGACCATGCCGGCGTCCATGAGCCTGGAGCGTCGCAAGGTGCTCAAGGCGCTGGGCGCCGAACTGGTTCTCACCGAGCCAGCCAAGGGCATGAAAGGTGCGATCGAGAAAGCCGCCGAGATCGCTGCCTCCGATACCGCCAAGTACTACATGCCACAGCAGTTCGAAAACCCGGCCAACCCGGCGATCCACGAGAAAACCACCGGCCCGGAAATCTGGAACGACACCGAAGGTGCCGTGGACGTGCTGGTATCTGGCGTCGGCACCGGCGGCACCATCACCGGGGTTTCGCGTTACATCAAGCACACCCAGGGCAAGGCGATCCAGTCCATTGCCGTCGAGCCGGTCTCCTCGCCGGTGATCACCCAGACCCTGGCCGGTGAGGAGGTCAAACCCAGCCCGCACAAGATTCAGGGCATCGGTGCTGGCTTCGTGCCGAAGAACCTCGATTTGTCGGTGGTCGACAGGGTCGAGCAGGTGACCGACGAAGACTCCAAGGCCATGGCCCTGCGCCTGATGCGCGAGGAAGGCATTCTCTGCGGGATTTCCTGCGGCGCGGCGATGGCAGTCGCCGTTCGCCTGGCCGAGAAGCCGGAGATGCAGGGCAAGACCATCGTGGTGATCCTGCCGGACTCCGGCGAGCGCTACCTGTCGAGCATGCTGTTCAGCGACCTGTTCACCGAGCAGGAATTGCAGCAGTAAAGTATTGGCCGCGTAGCCAATCAGATCGCTCCCCACGCTTGAGCGTGGGAGCCATCAAACGAGGTGAATTGGTGGGCTGAAGCCCACCCTACGCCAGCGCCCCTGTAGGGTGGGCTTCAGCCCACCTAATCGATCGTCCGGCACTGCTTTCGAGCCGTAACGGGTAGACGACGCTTCACTTGCACGTCCCGATCCACCCTATGGGATTGGACGGCTGTCTATGCCGGTGCTTTCGTCGCCGGGCGAACCACTAGCCACAACGCGATGGCGATCAATACTCCGCCGTACAGGTGTGCCCAGGACAACGGCTCGTCGAGCAGCAGGGCGCCCCAGAACACGCCGAAGATCGGGATCAGAAAGGTGGTGGTCGACGCCCTGATCGGGCCAATGTCGTTGAGCAGGCGGAAATACAGCACGTAGGCGAAGGCTGTGCAGCCCAGCCCCAGGGCCAGCAGCGATGACCATTCCAGCCAGCCGCCCCAGCTGGCCGGTGGTTGTATCGCCAGCGAACCACCGAACAGCGGCAGCAGGAACAGGCTGGCGCCGCACAGGCTGCCAAACGCGGTGAGGCGATTGTCCAGGTCACCGGCGATCCAGCGCCGTGTGAGGAATCCGGCCAGGCCGTAACATACCGTCGCCAGCAGGCAGGCGAGGGCGCCAAGTACCAGGTCAGTATCCAGCTCCACCGGGCCGCTTCGGGTCAGTACGGCAACCCCGAACAGTCCGAGGGCAACGCCGGCTGCACGGGTCAGGGTCATCGCTTCGGCGAAGAACAGAGCACCGATCAATACCCCCATCATCGGCGTGGTAGCGTTGATGATCGCCGAGTAACCCGCTGGCAACACCAGCGCCGCCAGGCTGTACATGGCCGAGGGTATCCCCGCGTTGATCACGCCCAGCACCAGACACAGGCCCAGCTTGCCGCGAAAATCCCACTTCACTCGCATCAGCAGCAGGATCGCCAGCAGGCCCAGCATGGCGATCGCAGCTCGAAAAAAGGCTGTCGGCATGCTGCCGATCACAGGGGCCACCACGCGCAGGAACAGGAAGCTGGCTCCCCAGATCGACGCAAGTAGCAGAAGGCGCAGCATATCGGCGGGGCGCAAGGCAGGCTCCAGTCTCGGGCGGAAGGCCGGCAGTTTTGCCGGACGTCGTCGGCAAGGCAAGCTCGAAATTGGCTTTCAAAGTCGGCAAGTGCCTGCCGAGCAGGAAACAACCTGCAACCTTGTCCAAGGCTAGTGAGCGCTAGGCTCTGTGCCACCGAGCACTATTGTTTGAACAAGCGCTCTGGCACGCGGGTCGCACGTCAGGCTCGAAAGAACCATAATTGCGCCGCTCTGCATCAGCCATCCCTATCAGGATGGTCGCGCCAAATACGCTTCGCCGAAGAATTAAGGAACACGCCCATGAGCTGTAACTCGCCTGCGCAATTGCCCGAGCTGTCTCGCCTGGCTAAGGCCATCCTGTTATGCAGCTGCGCCGCTGCGGGGACGGCACAGGCAGCGGAGCCTGCCAGCAGCCTGGTACTTGAACCCAGCGTGGTGACCGGCTCGCGTAGCGCGATGCAGAGTTTCGACCTGCCATTCTCGGTGGACGGTATCGACCGCGAGCAGATCAGTGATGGTCAATTGGGCATCAATGCTTCCGAGGTGCTGACACGTGTGCCCGGGCTGGTGGTGCAGAACCGCCAGAACTATGCCCAGGACTTGCAGATATCCTCCCGTGGTTTCGGCGCCCGTTCGGCTTTCGGCGTGCGCGGTTTGAAGCTGATCACTGATGGTATCCCTGCCAGCACGCCTGACGGCCAGGGGCAGGCGGCGACCTTCAACCTGGATACCGCCGACCGTATCGAAGTGCTACGTGGCCCGGCCTCGACGCTGTATGGCAGCAACGCCGGCGGGGTGATCCAGATGTTTTCCCGTGACGGTGTTGGCCGGCCGCGTATCGGTGCCGAGACCCTGATCGGCAGCGACGGCCTGACACGCAACCACCTCACCGCCGAAGGCGAGGCGGATGGCGTGGGCTTCGTGCTCGACGCCTCGCGGATGGACACCGACGGTTACCGAGACCACAGCTCGGCGCGCCGTGATCAGACCTTCGCCAAACTCAATTTCAAACCGGATGAAGACAGCAAGCTGGCGTTGATCTACAGCAGTCTGGAGCAAAATGGTACGCAGGATCCGTTGGGGCAGACATGGGAGGCCTACAAGGCCGATCCGCGTTCGGTGGCGGTCAATGCGCTGAACTTCAATACCCG
Source organism: Pseudomonas sp. AC355 (assembly GCF_979258205.1). NCBI lineage: Bacteria > Pseudomonadati > Pseudomonadota > Gammaproteobacteria > Pseudomonadales > Pseudomonadaceae > Pseudomonas > Pseudomonas sp. AC355. The sequence goes on from NZ_OZ409843.1 coordinate 716,714, forward strand.
CAAGAGCATCGACCACCAGCAACTGGGCGCCAACTATGAGCGCTATTTTGGTGACGCGACGCTGCAGGCGACGGCCTATACGGGTAAACGCAGCGTGATTCAATATCTGGCCATTCCCCAAGGGCCACAGGGCAACCCGAATCACAGTGGTGGGGTAGTCGATTTCGACCGCGAATTTCATGGCGGCAGTGTTCGCTGGCTGCAACCGGTGGATGGGGTGGCGGGTGATCTGCGGCTGGTGTTCGGTCTGGATTACGATCAGAGCCGTGACGATCGCCGCGGTTACGAGAATTTCTCCGGCTCTCAAGTAGGCGTCAAAGGCGCGTTGCGCCGCGACGAAGTCGACACCGTCACCAGCCTGGATCCCTACGCTCAGGCGACCTGGACACTCGGCGACTGGACGCTGCAGGGCGGCCTGCGCTACAGCACTGTAGAGGTGGACGTCGATGACAAATACATCGTCGGTGCCAATGGTGACGACAGCGGCACCCGACGTTATGAAAAGGCCACGCCTTCGGTCAGTCTGGGTTACGCCTTCACGCCTGACCTGAATGGCTATGTCAGCGTCGGCAAGGGTTTCGAAACGCCGAGTCAGGCCGAGCTGGCCTACTCGCAGGGCAATGCTGGTTTCAACTATGGCCTGGAGCCGTCGGAAAGCACCCAGTACGAAATTGGCCTGAAAGCTCGCGTCGCCGAAGGCACCCGCGTCAATGCCGCGATCTTCCAGATCACCACCGATGATGAAATCGTCGTGCTGGAAAACAGCGGCGGCCGCACCAGCTACCAGAATGCCGGCAAGACCCTGCGCCGCGGTTTCGAACTGGGGGTAGAGAGCCAGTTCAATGAGCAATGGTCGGCAGCGCTGGCTTATACCTATTTGGCTGCGACCTATGATTCGCGCTTCGTCGCAGGCAGCAATACCATCGACAAGGGTAACAACCTGCCTGGCGTGCCACGCACTACGCTGTTCGGCGAAGTGGCCTGGAAGCCAGTCGATGGCATCAGCACTGCCGTGGAAGGCCTGTATCGCAGCAAGGTGTACGTCGAGGACACCAACACCGATAAAGCCGCGCCGAGTTACGCGGTCTTCAATTGGCGTACCCGCTTCGAGCAGAACCTCGGTGCATGGAAGACCCACCAGACCTTGCGCCTGGATAATCTGTTGGATAAGCAGTATGTCGGCTCGGTGATCGTTGGCGATGGCAACGACCGTTATTACGAAGCGGCACCCGGGCGTTCCTGGTATGCAGGGGCGGGCGTGGAATATCAATTCTGATCAAACCGACGGGGCCGCAGCGTCGGCCCTCGACTTTCAGCAGAAGCAAAGCGACGGTCGGTAGCGCCTTGCAACGGTTGGAGGCTTGTTACATCTCCCCTAGTGCGAAGGTTTCGGCTACTCTCAAGTCAAGCGGTCACCATAGCCGCGTGCAGTCGAGGAGATCTCTTATGAAAGCCTGGTTCGAAAAACTTGCCGCACAGCTCAATGCCCTGTTTGTTCAGCGCATGCAGCCGATCCCAATCCGCAGTGAAGAGCAGCGCCGTTTGGCAGCAGAGCGCCAGCGCCGCCGCTGAGTGTCGCTGCGTCATTGATCTGGAAGCGTCGCCAGCGGCGCTTCGATGTTCACGCCTGTATCCCCGCCCAGGGACTGATACAGCGTGACTGCATTTATCAGCTGGTTCAGACGATTCTCCGCCAGGGTGATCTGCGCCGTGCGGCGGGTGTCCTGCGCGCTCAGCCAGGACTGCAGATCCACAGCCCCTGATTCGTAACGAATACGATAGATACGTTCTGCCTCGCTGGCTGCATCCAGTGCGCGGCTGCGCATGCCTCCCTGCTCGGCATAATGACGCCGCCCCGCCAGCCCGTTCTCCACGTCGGCCAATGCCTGATACAGGCTCTGGCGGAAGTCCGTCACCGCCAGCTCGTAGTCGGTTTTCGAGACCGCGACGTTGAGCTTCATCTGATTCCACTGCAGGAACGGCATGGCCAGGCTGGCACCCACGGCGCCGACCGGATTCTGCAGCAGATTGCTCAGCGCCGAACTGGAATAGCCCAACGTGCCGGTCAGGCTCAGGTCCGGGTAATAGCTGGCGCGGGTGGCATCCACGGATTTCAGGCTACTGCGCAGGCGCAGTTCAGCAGCGCGCAGATCCGGGCGTCGAGCCAGCAGGCTGGCCGGTAAATCTGCACCCACGGCCGGTAATACGCTGCCTTGCAGGCTCTGCAGTTCAGTCAGGCTCACCGGGCTGGCACCATCGAACAGCACGGCCAGGGCGTTGCGCTGCTCGACCCGTTGCTGGCGCAGATCCACTTCACTGGCAAGCTGGGTTTCCAGGCTCTGCCTGGCCTCGGCGAGCTCCAGCGCCGAAGCTTGGCCGGCATCGTATTGCACCTGAACCAGCTGCAGGGTTTGCTGTGCGTACTCGATGCTCGCGGCGCTGGCCGCCAGGCGTTCGTTGAGATAGCCGATCTGCCAATACAAGGTCGCCACCGTCCCCGCCAGTGACAAGCGGGTAGCGGCGTAATCCTGCTCGGTCGCCAGCGCCTCGAGCTCGGCTGCATCGGTGGCGCTGCCCAGACGGTTCCACAGATCGGCCTCCCAGCTCACCGAGCCGGTCAGCGAATAGCTATGAGCGGTGCTGCCTTCACCGCGCAGGGCGCGAGTACGGTCGGCACTCAGGCCGCTGCTGAGCTGGGGGAACTGACCGTCGCGGGTCAGCCCAGCCTGCAATTGTGCGCGGCGTACGTTCAGCAATGCGGTGCCGATATCGTTGTTGCGGGTCAGCGCCGCCTCGATCAGTCGATCCAGCTCCGGATCGTTGAAGGCTTTCCACCAGGCCTGGCCGCTGCTGGCCTGCTGTTCGCCAGGCTGCTGCCAACTGGCGGGCACGTTCAGCGCTGGGCGCTCGTAGGGTGTGGAGAGCAGCGAGCTGCAGCCGCCCAGAGCAAGGGCGACGAGCAGAGACAGAGGTTTCAGGTAATGGCTGTGCATGATCGGTTACTCGCGAGACAGGGCGTCGACAGGATCGAGGCGGGCGGCATTGCGGGCTGGCAGGAAACCGAACACCAGGCCAATGACCGTGGAACAGAGAAACGCAGCGATGATCGAGCCGCTGGAAAACACCAGGCTGAATTCACTGGTGAAATGGCTGAACAGCGCGCCGAAGGCCAGCGCCGACAGCACCCCCAGTGCGCCGCCGATCAAGCAGACCAGCACCGCCTCGATCAGGAACTGGCGAAGGATGTCGTTCTGCCGGGCGCCTACCGCCATGCGCACGCCGATCTCACGGGTACGCTCGGTGACCGACACCAGCATGATGTTCATCACCCCGATGCCGCCGACCAGCAAGGAGATCAGGGCGATGGCCGAGATCAGCAGGGTCATGGTCTGGCTGGTCTTCTCGATGGTCTGGCGGATGGTGTCGGTGTTCATCACAAAGAAGTCCTGCACCCCGTGACGGCGCGTGAGCAGGCGGATGATGCCCTGCTCGGCGGCATCGCTGGACACGCTGTCGTCGACCCGCACAGTGATGCTTTCCAGGTACGACTGGCCGAGCATGCGGTTCATCACCGCGGTGTAGGGTAGATAGACGCGTAGCGAATCGCTGCCGCCGAAGTTGCTCTGGATGGGGTCGAGCACGCCGACCACGCGCACCGGTACGTTGCCCAGCAGGATCACCTGGCCGAGCGCCTGTTTGCCGGCGAACAGCTTCTTGTAGGTGTTGTCATCGATGACCGCGCTCTGCGCCGACTCGCGTACCGCCTTGGCGTCGAACGCGCGGCCCTGGGCGAAGGTGTAGCCCTTGGCGCGGAAGAACTGTTCGCCCACGCCGCTGGTGGATACGGTCAGCGCCTGCTCGCGGTAGCGCAGGGTGCCGGAGCTGGAAACCGACGGCGTGACGCTGTCGACGAAAGCCTGGCCGGCCAGGGCGTCGGCATCGGCCGGCACCAGCGTCTGGATCCGTCCGGAGCGGCGGTCACCAAAGCCGCTACCCGGATAGATGTCGATGGTGTTGGTGCCGATCGCGCTGATGTTTTCCATGATCTTCTGCTGCGAGCCCTGACCGAGCGCTACCACCGAGACCACCGAGGCGATGCCGATGATGATGCCGAGCATGGTCAGAAAAGTCCGTAGCTTGTGCGACAGCATCGCCAGCAGGGCCATGCGCAGGGCCTCGCGGAACTGGCCGAAACTGGCCTTCAAGGCATTAGCGACCCGCGCCGGCGCCGGTTCAGGCATGGCGGGCACGTCGTCCTCGGCAGGGCGCAGGCGGCGATCGGCGATGATGCAGCCGTCGCTGATCTCGATGACTCGGTCGGCGATTTCCGCGACCTTCATGTCGTGGGTGACGATGATCACCGTGTGCCCGGCGGCATGCAGCTCGCGCAGCAGCTTGAGCATTTCCTCGCCGCTGTGGCTGTCCAGGGCGCCAGTGGGTTCGTCGGCGAGAATCACCTGGCCGCCATTCATCAGCGCCCGGGCGATGGATACGCGTTGTTGCTGGCCACCGGAAAGCTGGTTTGGCCTGTGGCTCAGGCGTTCGCCCAGACCGAGCCGCTGCAGCAGTGCTTCGGCGCGCTCGCGGCGGCTGGCGGCGTCCTTGCCGGCGTAGATGGCCGGCACTTCGACGTTGCCCACGGCGTCCAGATCGCCAAGCAGGTGGTAGCGCTGGAAGATGAAGCCGAAATACTCGCGGCGCAGTTCGGCCAGCTCATCGGGAGAGAGCTTGCCGGTCTCCCGGCCAGCGATGCGGTAGGTGCCGGCGCTGGCTCTGTCCAGGCAACCGAGGATGTTCATCAGTGTCGACTTGCCCGAACCGGAGGTGCCGATGATCGCTACCATCTCGCCCTGTTCGATGCTCAGGTCGACATCCTTGAGCACGGCAATGGTCTGCTCCCCAGCGGGGAATTCGCGGCGCAGGCCGCTGAGTTCTAAGAGTGCCATATCAGAGCCTCATCGGCCCGCGCATGCGCAGGGTGGTGCTGGAGCCGGCCGCGGCGTCGCCGAGTACCACCTTGTCGCCGGTCTCCAGGCCTTCTAGCACCTGAGCGTTGATCGAGTCTTCCAGGCCGGTGCGGATCTGTCGTGCCTCGACCTTGCCGTCCTTGAGCACCTGCACGGTGTAGCTGCCGTCACGGTTGGCGCTGCCCAACGCCGACACCGGAACGCTCGTCGCGCCTTTGACGCTGTCGAGGACGATGTTCACTTCGGTGGTCATGGAAATGCGCAGCTTGCCGTCCGGGTTTGGCACGTCGAACACGGCGATGTAGTACACCGCCGTATCGGTGGAGGTGGTCGACGATGAACTGCTCGAGGTGCTGTCGCTGGTGTTGATCGAGTCCGGTGCCGGTTCGATCATGCGCAGCGTGGCTTCATAGCGTTTGCCGGGCTCGCCGAGAATGGTGAAGTACACCGGCAGGCCGGGCTGCAGGTTGACCACGTCGGCCTCGGAGATTTCGGCGCGTACGGTCATCTTGTCGAGCTGGGCGACCTTGACGATGGTCGGCGCCGACTGCGCCGAGTTGACCGTCTGGCCTTCCTTGACCACCACGCCGACCACGGTGCCGTCGATGGGCGCGACGATCTTGGTGTAGCCGAGATCGACTTCGGCGGTGGATACCTGGATCTGTGCCTGCTGAATCTGCGCGTCCAGCGCGGCGACCTGGGCCTTGGCGGTGTTCAGGTCGGCCTCGGCAGTCTCGTAGCTTTCCCGCGAGCTGGCGTTCTGGGCAAGCATTGATTTCTGCCGATTGAAGGCGAGCTGCGCCTTTTTCAAGTTCGCGGCCTGCACTGCGCGTTGGGCCTTGACGTTGGCCAGCGCGGCCTTGGCATTGGCCAGGTCGTTCTGCTGGGTCAGGGAGTCGATCTCGGCGATGGGGTCGCCCTGTTTGACCAGGTCACCGAAGTCGACGTGTAGCTTGGTGACTTGGCCGGACACCTGGGCGCCGACACTGACCTGCTTGAAGGCTTCCAGTGTGCCGGTGGCAATGACCGTTTGCTCGATGCTGGCCTGGCGAACCTCGGCAGTCAGCAGGCCGTTGCCTGGCGTTGGCTGCAGCCAACGGTTGAGCGCATAGCCGCCCAATGCCAGGGCAGCGATGGCGGGAATCAGGAGCAGCAGCTTGGTTCTTGGCATGGTGATGGCACACAACGAATTTGGATGCAGCCACTATAGGGAGGCGCTCATCTGCGTTGGGTAAGAGCGAGGTAAGGTTCTGTCAGGAATAGGTAAAGTTCGTGGCCGGACGACCGGCAACGGTTATTTGTGACCCAGCAAATGCGGCAAGGCTCTCAAGTCACCGACGCGCTTGCCGACATTATGGAAAGCCCGATCAGGTAAGCAGGAAACAGGCGTGGCAGGGAGCCGAGTGCGACGACTCCAATGTGCCATTTCGCTCGTGCTTAGTTGTTTAAAACCAAACGCCTACCTGTGCTGGCGCGGCAGCATTGCTGTGCTAGACATAGTGGAGTGGCAGGGATGTACCCTTCACGAACTAAAGGATTGCAACCATGCGTCAGAATCTGCCGGTGACTCAGCGGGAAAGGACTTTTCCTGGTCATGAGCGGTTGATCTCCACCACCGATCTGAACAGCAAGATCACCTACTGCAACGACGCATTCGTTGCCATCAGCGGCTTCACTCGTGAGGAACTGATCGGCCAGCCCCACAACCTGGTACGCCACCCGGACATGCCGCCAGCGGTATTCGGCCACATGTGGGAGACCATCAAGCAGGGCAAACCCTGGATGGGGATCGTCAAGAATCGCTCGAAGAACGGCGATTACTACTGGGTCAGTGCCTACGTCACGCCGATCTACCAGAACGGCCAGGTGTCGGGTTACGAATCGGTGCGCTCGCTGCCCAGTGAAGACCAGAAACGCCGCGCCGAGGCGCTGTACGCCAGATTGCGGGCCGGAAAATCCCCGGTACCGAAGATCGAGTACCTGACCTACGACCTGATTCGTTCCTGGCCGCTGATTCTCGCCACGCTGGTGATCCTAGCGGCCCAAACGCTGCTCGCCGGGCCGTGGCTGGCGGCGCTTATCGTGGTGGTGATGGCTGCTCTGGGCTCCTATCAGCTGTACGCCAAGCGCTCTCTGATTCGCCGCACACTGGCCGACCATCCCAAAGCCTTCACCAGCAGCCTGGTGGCGCTGACCTACAGCGAGAGCCGCGGCGCTCAGGCGTTGCTGGACATGGCCATGATCAGCGAAGAAGCGCGCCTGCAGACGGCGCTGACACGCCTCGAAGATGCTGGCGTCAACGTCAAGAAACAGGCCGCTCAGTCAGCCGGCTTCTCTCGAGCGGGTGCCGAGATGCTCGATCAGCAGCGCAGCGAGACCGATCAGTCGGCCACGGCCATCAACCAGATGGCGGCAACCATTCAGGAAGTCACCCAGAACGTGCAGAGCACCAGCCATGCCGCCGAAGAGGCCGATCGCCTGGCCAAGGAAGGGCGGCAACTGGCCGGTGGCAGCCTGGAGTCCATGCAGCACATGGCTAAGGCGGTCGCCGACATCGGCCAGGCGGTGAACGACCTGGCAAACTCCACCCAGTCCATCGGCAGCGTCGCCGACGTGATCACCTCGATTGCCGAACAGACCAACCTGCTGGCGCTCAACGCTGCTATCGAGGCGGCGCGCGCGGGCGAGCAGGGGCGTGGTTTTGCCGTGGTTGCCGATGAGGTGCGTTCGCTAGCTTCACGTACGCGCGAGTCGACCCAGCAGATTCATCAGATCATCGCGTCCCTGCGCGCCGGCGCCGAACGTGCGGTGGTCACGGCCGGGCGAGGGGAGGAGATCTCCCGGGAGAGCGTGCAGAGCGTCGAGGCGGTGCGTATCGCGCTCGATGGCATCAGTGAATCGGTCAGCCGCATCACTGGGATGAGCCAGCAGATTGCCGCCGCTTCCGAAGAGCAGGGCCAGGTGGCCGAGGACATCAGCCGGCAGATCACCCGCATCGCCCACCTTTCCGAGCAGGGTGCCGAGCAGGCTCACCAGGGGGCCGCCATCGGTAAGGAGCTGGAGACCATGGCCGACTACCTGCACAGCCTGGCCGAGCGCTTCAACCGCTAGGGTCTGTTGCCGTTTCACGCACGGCAACGCGGCTCGCGTTGAAACGGCAACAGACCCTAGGCCAGTGGGCGGCTGTCTTTGTTGATCAGTCGCTCATGCAGTTCTACCGTCAAGCCTTCGATCCGCTCGCTCAGTTGCTTGGTGATGGACGTCAGTTCGGTATTCTGACGAATCAGATCCAGCAACTGAGCACTCTGTTGCGCCGCGTTCTCCAGGCGTTTCTCGTTGGCAACGGCCAGTTCTTCACGGTGTTTTGCATCGGCCTCCGAATGCGCTTTATCGCGGGCCGCCTGGCGGGTCTGAGCCAGCAGGATCAGGGGCGCCGCATAGGCGGCCTGCAGGCTGAACGCGAGGTTGAGCAAAATGAATGGATAGGGATCGAAGCTGCCCAGGCCACTAGCGTTTGCTGCGATCCAGGCCGCTACGATCAGGGTTTGCACGCCAAGAAACATCGGGGTGCCGAAGAATCGGGCGAAGGCTTCTGCCTTGAGCGCGAAAGTGTCGTTACCAAAAGGGTTGGCCAGGTGGGCGTGGGGGCGATGGAAGCGCAACGGGTCGAGTGGGGAAGCGGAGGGTTTCTCGGCAGGCGTGTTCATTGGCGGCTCCATGGGGGCAGGGCGCGCAGCGGTGAGTCGGCCGGCAGGGCGCTTGGTCGGAGCACCACGACGGCTGTCTGGTTGCCACTGCAGCTTACGCGGCAGTTGGCTTGTGGCACACTGCCTCGCTGAGGAGAACCACCGATGTCACGCCCCCGCTGTTCCCGCTGCAAACGCCCCGAAAGCCATTGCTTGTGCGCGCTGATTCCAGATTTGCCCAGCCGTACCGAAATCCTCGTGCTGCAGCATCCCGATGAAGTCGATCACGCCCTGAACACCGCCAATCTGGCTGTGCTCGGCCTGCGCAATGCGACGCTGCGGATAGGTGAGGTGTTTGAGGATCTTCCGCTGTGGCTGGCGCAACCGGGCTACCGAACCTGTTTGTTGTTTCCGGGGGACGATGCGCAGCCGCTGGAGAGCCTGGTCTATGAAACGGATGACAGGCCGTTGCGCCTGGTGGTGCCTGATGGCACCTGGCGCAAAGCGCGCAAGCTGCTGCATCTCAATCCTGCGTTGGCAGCGCTGCCGCGGGTGACCCTGTCGAATGTGCCGCCCTCACGCTATCGCCTGCGCAAGGCGCCGATGGAAGGATCGTTGTCGACCCTCGAGGCAATCGTCGCTGCATTGAACGTGCTGGAGGCACCGGCTGATTATCAGGCCCTGCTGAAACCCTTCGATGCCCTTATCGAAGGGCAGATCACGGCGATGGGCGAGGAAACGTTCAGGCGCAATCACCTGCATTCATAGGTGTTTGTGGGCTGAAGCTCACCCTACGGGGTGCGCGCGTGTCGTAGGCTGGGCTTCAGCCCACCAATAGCGGCGCCCGCTTCAGGCGAAGGTGCCATCTCGGAAGTCGCGCATCGCCTGTTCGATTTCTTCCCGGCTGTTCATCACGAAAGGCCCGTATTGCACGATGGGCTCGTTCAGCGGCTTGCCAGCGAGCAGTAGCACTCGAGCCCCCGTGCTGCTGCTCAGATGCAATTCACCCTGATCATCCAGGCGAACCAGCCTGCCAGCTTTCACTTCGTGGCTGCGTTGCACATGAGCGTTGCCCTGGTACACGTAAAGCAGAGCGCGGTGGCCGTCGGGCAGGGTGGGGCTCAAGGTGCTGCCTGCCGGAATATGCAGATCGAGGAGATAGGGATCGGTACTGGGGCGCTGCACTGCGCCTGCCTGAACGATGTCGCCCTCGGCGAAGGTGCCGGCGATGACCACCACTTCGGCGCCACTGGCAGTACGCACGCGGGGAATCTGCGAGGCCGGGATGTCGCGGTAGTCCGGGGCGGCCATCTTGCTGTCGGCGGGCAGGTTGAGCCATAGCTGGAAGCCGCGCATGGCACCTTGCTCCTGCTCCGGCATTTCGCTGTGGATGATGCCGCGTGCAGCGGTCATCCACTGCACGTCACCGCCCTGCAGCAGCCCGACATTGCCCAGATGATCCTCGTGGCGCATGCGCCCTTCGAGCATGTAGGTAATGGTTTCGAAGCCGCGGTGTGGGTGCGGCGGAAAGCCGGCGATATAGTCGTCGGCGTTCTCGGTGCTGAACTCGTCGAGCATCAGGAAGGGGTCGAAGCGCTCGATGCCGCCGCCGCCGATCACTCGATTGAGGCGCACGCCGGCACCGTCGGAAGCGGGCTGGCCCGGCTGAATGGCGAGTACATTGCGTAGTTGGGTCATGCTGAAGGCTCCTGGAACGCGATGGCCCATGTTAGGCGAGGCGAACCAGGATATGGGTAGGAAAACTCTGTGTTATCGATCAACAAAGCCGATGTTGAAGGGCGGCGCCACTGGACGCCGCCCTTCGTATCACTCGGCGATCTGCAGCTTGCGCGATTCGGTATAGAAGAAGCGCAGCTTCTCGTATTCGAACGGCGAGTTTATCTGGCCGTAGCGGAAGCTGGTGGTCGAGCGCTGATCGACGCCCCTGAGCAGGGTGACTTCCGGATGATCGCTGGCGACCTCGGCCATGTTGAGGTAATTGACCGCTTGTGCGACGCCGAAGTCCGTCACCAGGCCACCGGTGTCGCGCAGGTTCGACGGCCCGAGAATCGGCAGCATCAGATATGGGCCGGCGGGGGTTCCGTAGAAACCCAGGGTCTGGCCGAAGTCCTCACGCTGCTTGGGCAAGCCCATGAGGGTGGCTGGATCCCACAGTCCGGCAACCCCGAGCGTGGTATTGAACAGCAGGCGTGCCGTGGTGTTCAGTGCGCGCTGCCCCTTGAGCTGCGCCACGCTGTTGAACAGGTTGGGTACGTCACCCAGGTTGCTAAAGAAGTTGGTCACACCCTTCTGCACGAAGCCCGGTGTGATGTAGCGGTATCCGTCGACCACGGGCAGAAACACCCACTCATCGAAACGATAGTTGAAGTGGTAGACACGACGGTTCCACGACTCCAGCGGATCGAACACTTCCAGCGCGGATAGCGTCGAGCGTTCGAACTCGCGCTGATCCAGACCGGGGTTGAACTTGAGCTTGCTCAGCGGTTGCTTGAAGCCGTCGTCCTCGATGGTGGTCTGGGCAACGGCAGTGCCGCAGGTCAGCAGGGCGGCGAACAGCGTGAGAGTAGGAAAGGACTTAGCCACGGAAGAACTCCAACATGTCTTTGCTGTTGACGCGGTAATTGAGGTTGCCGCAGTGGCCGCCCAGCGGGTACACGGTCAAGCGATCGCCCATGGTACGGCGCAGAAAACCGAGGTCGCCTGGGCCAAGAATCACATCGTCAGCGTTATGCATCACAGCGATTTTTGGGCTGTTCTTCAGGTAATCCTCGATACCGTACAGGCTCACCTCATTGATCAGTTGGGTCATGCTGCCGCCGTCATAGCGGGCACGCCACATCGGAATCAGCTGTTCGGCCATGTAACAGTCGAAGTCGCACTGCAGAGCGCGGCGGAAGAACGGCGTCAGGCTGGTGCCCTCGCCAATCGGATAATCCACTGGAGTGATCAGGCCGCGACGGTTGATCAGATCCGATGTGAAGGCGATATCGGCAGCCGAGAAGCGGAAAGAGGTGCCGATCAGCATGGCCATCTGTTCGTCGGTCAAGTGCTCCTTGGACTGCTGAAAGTCATACAGCAGCGCGTCGTTGATATCGACGTACCCCTTGTCCTGGAAGTAACGGGTCAGTTTGCCCAGCACCAGTTCATAGAAGGTGGTGCGGTTGCTGATGCCCTTGACCTCGGTCTGTACCAGGCGATCCAGGTTGGTGATCGAGGTGTACAGGTTGACCGGTGGGTTGAGCATCAGCACGCGCTTGAAGTTGAAGCTGCGGCGTGTCTCGTCCAACTGGCTGACGAATGCGGCGTGCAGGGCGCCGAGGCTGTAACCGGTGAGGTAGAAGTCGGTGACTTCCAGGCGCGGATGCTGAGCACGCACCGCCTGCATGGCGCGATACAGGTCTTCGGCATCGTCACGGCTGATACCCGGCGTGGCGAAGCGCGAGGCTGAGGTCATGAAGTCGTAGCTGGTCGGCGATGACAACTGCACGACGTGGTAGCCCGCACCATAGAACAGTTTCTTCAGGTATTCAGGCGTGCTGCTCGAGTAATGCGCACCGGTGCCGGCGATGATGAAGATCAGCGGCGCCGGGCCTTTCTGCTCGGCCAGCCGGTAACGCATCTTGGTCACTGCCCAGAAGTTGTCCGGCAGCTGGAATTCGCGTTCCGGGCGCAGGCGAACCTGATAGTCCTTCTGGTTGATATCGGCATCGTCCGGTAACTCAGGCCGCAGCTCCGGCGGCGTGGTGGCGATAGTCGCCTCGAACGGATTGGTTAGCGGATAGCCATAAGTCTGAGGGTCGACATCGGCGGCCCAGAGTGGGGTGCTGAGCAGTAGGCCGCTAAGCAGGGCAGCAAGGCGGGGAATGAAAGACATACAAGATCCCTTTGGAAGAGAACATTCTTTTCAGAGGTGGGCGGGGCTGCCCGTGCTTTCGGCATCAGCCGCGATGACTAGGACAACTGCCTATGTGTCAAAGTGCCATGGGAAATTATCGTCCTGCTGCATGCCAATGAAGTAGATACCGGATTTACGAGCAAAGGTCGAGGTTGCGCGGTTTTCAGCGCCTTTGCACTTGCCACCATTTGTGACTTGCATCCACCCGGCGGGAGATTATGCTGAGCGCCATTTCGATGCCCTCTGGAGTGCCGCATGCCCCGCCGTCTGTCTGTCGTTGTGCTGGTGATCGCCGCCGTTCTGTGTGTGATCGCCAGTTATGGCTTGCGTTATCTGCTTATGGAGGGTGATCAGTGGGTAGGTCGTTGTGTCGACGACCCAGAGAATCTGGCCTGCCAGGTTCGCGCTACCCTGGGCTGGATGATTCATTTGAGAATAATCGCCTGGGCTGCCCTCGGTTGCGCCGTGCTGGCCTTCGTGTTGCCAGGTGCCTGGGGCTGGCGCCTGGCGGTGCCAGGGCTGCTGCTTGGTTTACCGGCTCTCGCGCTCTACACCGCCAGCCTGGCGGTGTTCGCGGTGGTACTGGCGCTGTTGCGCTTGGTACGCGCGCCCACTTCGGCAGCGGGCTGATAGTGCCTGGCGCAGCGCTCGAACGCTGCGCCAGTTGCTCCTAGCGTCCCTTCGAGCGTTTCAGGCTGCGCCACAGCGCGGCTGCCAGCAGCGCGCTGGTAATCGCCCAGCCAATGGCCTGCAGGTTATCCAGCGTCTCTTCATACAGCTGCGGCACGATGCCTGCGGCAATCAGCAGCCCCAACAGGGCAATCTCCCGACGTGGCGCCGCAACCGGGCGTAGCAGGTAAACCAGCGCCGGCAGCAACAGCGCTGCACTGGGGAAGCTGCGATAGCGGGCGTCGGTGACCATCGCCAGCATCATCACCGCACCGGCGAAGCCGGCCGCCGCCAGCCACCAGCCTGCACGGCGCTCCAACCAGCTGAATGCCTGGGCACGCCAGCCCGAGGCTGTGGAGAGCGACAGTGCTGCATGGGCTATTACCAGCAGGTTGAGTGCGAGCAAGGCGCCAGCCCACAGCCATTCGCCGACATAGCGGCTGGTGACCCAGGACAACTCTGCCCACAGGCCAACGCATGCAGCACCCAGCGCGGCCAACAGTGGTAGTAGCACGGCGTTGCGGGTCGAGCTCGGGCGACCGCCTACCAGTAAACCGAAGGCCAGAACGCCGCCGCTGATGGCCAGCCAGAGCGGCCAGTGCGGCAGGTTGGAAACAGGCCCCGCGAGGATCGATTTGTCCTGGCGGTCGGCGTCATACAAACCCCAGAAACCACCCACAGCGCCTTCGCTGACGCGTTTCCACGGCTGATCGAAGGCTTCAATCAGGTTGTAGCGCCAGCCGTGCTGTTCGGCCAGTGCGACGAAGCCACGAATGAAAGTGGCCTGGTTGACGCGGCTGGGTACTGCGGTTTCACGCTGGCGGCCTTCGCTGGGCCAGCCGGTTTCGCCGATCATGATGTCTTTGGGCGCGAACTGCTTGCCGAACAATTCGCGCACTTCGGTCACTTCATGCAGGGCCGCGTCGATGCCAGCCGGATCATCTTCCCAGTAAGGCAGCAGGTGAATGGTGATGAAGTCCACTGCCGGGGCCACTTCGGGGTGCTTGAGCCAGAACTCCCAGACATCAGCGTAGGTCACCGGCTGGGTGATTTCGGCTTTGACCTGGTTGATCAGTTCGACCAGTTGCCCACCCGTGACTTCCTTGCGCAGCAACGCTTCATTGCCGACGATCACTGCTTCGACGACATCCGGGTTTTCCTTGGCCAGTTTGATCAGGCCCTGAATTTCGATGGCCGTGTCATGGGGGTTACGGCTCACCCAGGCGCCGGTGATCAGCTTCAGGCCGTGCTTGCGCGCCAGATCCGGTAGCGACTCGAGGCCGGTGACCGAATAGGTGCGGATGCATTGGAAGCGTTCGGCAAGCAATGCAAGATCGGTGTCCATCTGCTCCGGATGAATCTGCAGAGGTAGATCGAAGGGGGACTGATCCTTGCCAAACGGTGTGTAGGACGCACACTGCAGCTTATGCGTGGGCGTCGCGGCATCGGCCAACACGACGGGTTTGCCAATGGTTTGCCAGAGGCTGCCAAGCGCGAGAAAACCGATGATGCAGGCACAGATATAGGGGAGTAACGGAAAGCGAGCGTTGGCGGGCATGATCAAACACGCGTGGTAGGGGAGACGCGCATCTTAGCGGCGAGATGGGGCTTTAGATAGCGGCGAAAAATACGTTAACAATCCCGAGATTTGACAACCGATGCAAGCTGGCTAGTTTTGACTATGCGGCGTTAGGGATGTCCGCGTCGCTCAATCCGAGTGAACTCTAAAAGGATGTTGAATCATGCAAAAATCTATGTTGCAAACCGTGCTGTTTGTTGTGCTCGCCAGTGCCTCTCTGCTGGTCAGCGCCAACGAAAGTGCCAAAACCCCAACTACTGAGCCAGTCGCTCAGCAAGTTGCCGAACTCAACCCGATCAACCTCAATACTGCCGATGCTGAAACCTTGCAGCGCGAGCTCAGTGGGGTTGGTGCCGTCAAAGCTCAAGCTATCGTCAGCTACCGGGATACTCACGGCGAGTTCGCCTCGGTCGACGAGTTGCTAGAGGTCAAGGGTGTTGGTGAGGCCTTGCTGGAGCGTAATCGCACCAAGCTAACCGTCAGCCAGTAACGCTAACTCACGCGTTGTACCCGAGCCGCTCGGCCCTTCTGGGGCGAGCGGCGTTTTTATGGGCTGCACGCCTTCTTTTGGTAGGTTTTCTGGCGTCGCGTCCGATGAGTCTTGGCGTCGAATACCCAGCGTATCTGCGTTTGGGGAGGTTGGCTCATTTCATGCTCTCCGATCAACAGAAGCCTGCTGCGCCGATAAATTAACGCTCTAGGCATGGGATGCGCAGTTGGCACCCTTGTTGCAATTACCTCTGCAAAGCACACGCGGCGTCAAAAAACCGCGGTCAGTGGAGGAAGGGTTATGAGTCAGGGTGTCGCGTTCAATCGTCTAATGCTGGAAATGCGCTCCATGCAGGCTGAGGCCATGGCACGCAAGCCGGCAGTCTCCGAAACCCAAGAAGCCGGCGCGCCGAGCTTTTCGGACATGCTCGGGCAGGCGGTGAATAAGGTCAGCGAAACCCAGCAGGCTTCCAGCCAACTGTCCACGGCCTTCGAAATGGGCCAAAGCGGGGTTGACCTGACCGATGTGATGATTGCTTCGCAGAAGGCCAGCGTTTCTTTCCAGGCCATGACACAGGTACGCAATAAGCTGGTTCAGGCGTACCAAGACATCATGCAAATGCCGGTTTAAGAGGTAGATCCCGATCATGGCCGACGCACTTGCTGCAAACGTACCCGCCACTTCCGCTGGCAGCGCGCCGAAAAAGCCGCTGTTCGGGTTGACGTTCCTGGAAAATCTCTCCGATATGCCGTTGCTGCGCCAGCTCGGGCTGCTGGTCGGTCTGGCCGCCAGTGTGGCGATTGGTTTTGCCGTAGTGCTCTGGTCACAGCAACCGGATTACAAGCCGCTGTACGGCAGCCTTAATGGCATGGATGCGACCCAGGTGTTGGAAACGCTGACGACTGCGAACATCACCTACACCATTGAACCGAACTCGGGTGCGCTGCTGGTTAAATCCGACGATCTGTCGCGTGCGCGCATTCTCTTGGCCTCGGCTGGCGTAGCGCCGACCGACACCAGCATCGGTTTCGAAATTCTCGACAAGGAGCAGGGACTCGGTACCAGCCAGTTCATGGAGGCGACCCGTTATCGCCGTGGCCTGGAAGGCGAGTTGGCACGTACCGTGTCGAGCCTGAACAACGTCAAGGCCGCGCGCGTGCACTTGGCCATTCCGAAGAGCTCGGTATTCGTCCGTGACGAGCGCAAGCCCAGTGCTTCGGTACTGGTCGAGCTTTATTCGGGCCGCAATCTGGAGCCAAGCCAGGTGATGGCGATCGTCAATCTGGTCGCCAGCAGCGTGCCGGAAATGGACAAGGGCCAGGTCACCGTGGTCGATCAAAAGGGCAACCTGCTGTCCGACCAACAGGAAATGTCCGAACTGAGCATGGCCGGCAAGCAGTTCGATTACAGCCGCCGTATGGAAAGCCTCTTTACCCAGCGCGTGCACAACATCCTGCAGCCGGTGCTCGGCATGGGCCGCTACAAGGCTGAAGTATCGGCCGATGTGGATTTCAGCGCAGTCGAGTCGACCTCGGAGACCTTCAACCCGGATCAGCCAGCGCTACGCAGCGAGCAGCAAGTCAATGAACAACGCAGCAGCGGCAGCGGTCCGCAAGGCGTGCCTGGCGCCCTGAGCAATCAGCCTCCTGGCCCTGCTGCCGCGCCGCAACAGGCTGGCGGTGCCGCCGCGCCTGGTGGCCCGATTGCCCCCGGCCAACCTCTGGTCGATGCCAATGGCCAGCAGATCATGGATCCGGCGACCGGGCAGCCGATGTTGGCGCCATACCCGGCCGACAAGCGCGATCAGTCGACCCGTAATTTCGAGCTAGATCGTTCGGTCAGTTACACCAAGCAGCAACAAGGTCGCCTGCGCCGGCTTTCCGTCGCCGTGGTGGTAGATGATCAGATGCGTGTCGACCCGGCCACCGGTGAAGCCACCCGTGTGCCGTGAACCAGTGATGACCTGGCGCGTTTCACTCGCCTGGTGCAGGACTCGGTAGGCTTCGATGCCAGCCGCGGTGACAGCGTCAGCGTGATCAACACTGCCTTCAGCAGTGAAGTCAGCGAAGTGATCGAAATGCCGTGGTACCAGAGTGAGCTTTTCCTCATGGCTATGGGCGGTCTAAAGTCGCTGTTCCCGGCCTTGTTGATCTTCCTATTGGTGTGGTTCGTGTTGCGCCCTGTGCTCAACAACATCACCGGTGGCGGCAAGGGTAAAGAACTGGCCATGGCTGGCGGTGGTCGCGATGGCGACGTAGACCTGGGTGAAATGGGTAGTCTGGATGGCCAGTTGTCGTCCGACCGGGTGAGCCTCGGTGGCCCGCAAAGCATTCTCCTACCCAGCCCGAGCGAGGGGTATGATGCGCAACTGAACGCGATCAAAAGCCTGGTCGCCGAAGACCCGGGTCGTGTAGCCCAGGTGGTCAAAGACTGGATCAATGCTGATGAATGACAACCGTACCACCGCCAAGATGAGCAAGGTCGAGAAGGCTGCGATTCTTCTGCTTTCGCTCGGTGAAACCGATGCGGCCCAAGTGCTTCGTCATCTGGGGCCCAAGGAAGTGCAGCGAGTGGGTGTGGCCATGGCCGGCATGCGCAACATTCATCGTGAGCAGGTCGAACAGGTGATGGGTGAGTTCGTCGAAACCGTCGGCGACCAAACCAGCCTGGGCGTGGGGGCTGACGGTTATATACGCAAAATGCTTACCCAGGCGCTCGGTGAGGACAAGGCCGGCAACCTGATCGACCGTATCCTGCTGGGTGGCAGCACCAGCGGCCTGGACAGTTTGAAGTGGATGGAACCGCGAGCCGTGGCCGATGTGATTCGCTACGAGCACCCGCAGATTCAGGCCATTGTGGTGGCCTATCTGGATCCGGATCAGGCGGGCGAGGTTCTGGGACATTTCGATCACAAGGTACGTCTGGATATCGTCCTGCGTGTGTCGTCGCTGAACACCGTGCAGCCCGCGGCGCTCAAGGAACTCAATCTGATCCTCGAGAAGCAGTTCTCCGGCAGCTCCAACACTACCCGCGCCACCATGGGCGGGGTCAAGCGCGCCGCCGACATCATGAACTACCTCGACAGTTCGGTAGAAGGGCAGTTGATGGACTCGATTCGCGAGGTCGACGAAGACCTGTCGTCGCAGATCGAAGACCTGATGTTCGTCTTCGATAACCTGGCCGATGTTGACGACCGCGGAATCCAGGCGCTGTTGCGCGAGGTTTCCTCCGATGTGCTGGTGTTGGCGCTCAAGGGGGCGGACGAGGCGATCAAGGAGAAGGTGTTCAAGAACATGTCCAAACGTGCGGCCGAGCTGTTGCGTGATGATCTCGAGGCCAAAGGGCCTGTGCGCGTCAGCGACGTCGAGACGGCGCAGAAAGAAATTCTCACCATCGCTCGACGTATGGCCGATGCCGGCGAAATCGTCCTGGGTGGTAAAGGTGGCGAGGAGATGGTTTAACCCATGGCCGGCAAGGAACCCGCCAGCGAGCTGATTCGCGCCAAGGATCTGGGCAGCGTCAATCGCTGGTCGCTACCCAGTTTCGACGAGCATGTTGAGGTGCCGGAAGAGGTACCTGCTTCTGGCGTAGCGGCTGCAGAGGCGCAACCGCCTGAGCCGCAGGAGAGCGAAGAGGTTGCCCTGGAAGATGTCAAACCCTTGACGCTCGATGAGCTTGAGGCCATTCGCCAGGATGCTTACAACGAAGGTTTCGCAACGGGCGAAAAAGATGGCTTCCGCGCCGGTCAACTCAAGGCCAAGCAGGAAGCCGATGCCGCGCTGGCGAGCCGCGTCAATGCGCTCGAACAAGTGATGAGCCATCTGTTCGAGCCAATCGCCGAGCAAGACCAGCAGCTCGAAGTAGCTCTGGTGGCCTTGGTTGGGCAGATCACCCGTGAGGTCATTCAGCGTGAGCTGAGTCGCGACTCCAGTCAGATCCGCCAGGTATTGCGCGAGGCGCTAAAACTGCTGCCCATGGGCGCAGAAAATATCCGCATTCACCTCAATCCGCAGGACTTCGAGCAGGTCAAGGCGCTGCGTGATCGCCATGAAGAAAACTGGCGGATTCTCGAAGATGATTCTCTGCTGCCCGGCGGCTGCCGAGTAGAAAGCGAGCACAGTCGCATTGACGCCAGTGTCGAAACGCGTCTTAGCCAAGCGCTCAAGCAATTGTTCGAGCAGCAGCGCGAGCATGCGACGACTCCACGTTCCGCCGACATGCATATCGAACTGGATGACGCCAATGCGCCTTGAGCGCATTAGCTTTGCCCGCCGCATGGAGGGCTATGGCGACGCGGTGAAGTTGCCATCTCAGCCCGTCGTCGAGGGCCGCCTGCTGCGCATGGTTGGCCTGACCCTCGAAGCCGAAGGCTTGCGCGCTGCGCTGGGCAGCCGCTGCCTGGTGATCAACGATGACAGTTATCACCCGGTGCAGGTGGAAGCCGAGGTGATGGGCTTTTCCGCCGGCAAGATTTACCTCATGCCGGTCGGCAGCCTGGCCGGTATCGCTCCTGGTGCGCGCGTGGTGCCGCTGCCAGATACCGGGCGTCTGCCCATGGGCATGTCCATGCTCGGCCGCGTGCTCGACGGCGCTGGCCGTGCCCTGGACGGCAAGGGCGGGATGAAAGCCGAAGACTGGGTGCCCATGGACGGCCCGACCATCAACCCGCTCAAACGTCACCCGATCAGCGAGCCGCTGGATGTCGGTATTCGCAGCATCAATGGCTTGCTCACCGTCGGCCGCGGCCAGCGCCTCGGACTGTTTGCCGGTACTGGCGTGGGTAAGTCGGTGCTGCTGGGCATGATGACCCGCTTTACCGAGGCCGATATCATCGTGGTCGGGTTGATCGGCGAGCGGGGCCGTGAGGTAAAGGAGTTCATCGACGAGATTCTTGGCAGCGAGGGCATCAAGCGTTCTGTGGTGGTGGCGTCGCCAGCCGATGATGCGCCATTGATGCGCCTGCGAGCGGCCATGTATTGCACACGGATCGCCGAGTACTTTCGTGACAAGGGCAAGAATGTCCTGCTGCTGATGGATTCTCTGACCCGTTTCGCCCAGGCCCAGCGTGAAATTGCCCTGGCCATTGGTGAGCCACCAGCGACCAAGGGCTATCCACCGTCGGTATTCGCCAAATTGCCGCGTCTGGTCGAGCGTGCCGGTAACGCCGAGGAGGGTGGTGGGTCGATCACTGCGTTCTATACCGTGCTGTCGGAAGGTGATGACCAGCAAGACCCCATCGCTGATGCTGCCCGTGGCGTGCTCGACGGTCACTTTGTACTGTCCCGGCGTCTGGCCGAGGAAGGGCATTACCCCGCAATCGATATCGAAGCGTCCATTAGCCGGGTCATGCCTCAGGTGGTCAGTGCTGAGCACATGCGCAACGCCCAGCGTTTTAAACAGCTGTGGTCGCGTTACCAGCAGAGTCGCGATTTGATCAGCGTGGGCGCCTATGTGCCTGGTGGTGATGCCGATACTGATTTGGCCATCGCCCGCCAGCCGGTGATGGTGCGCTACTTACGTCAAAGCTTGGGCGAAAGCGAAAGCCTGGACAGCAGCCGTGACCTGCTGGCCGCGGTGCTGAACCCCAGTACGGCGCCCTAATCCATGGCAACGAGTCGCGCTGCGCGCTTGGCGCCCGTGGTGGAAATGGCCGAAAAGGCCGAGCGTGAAGCCGCTTTGCAGCTAGGGCGCGCTCAAGGCTTGCTGGGGCAGGCCCAGGGAAAGCTGGGCGACCTCGAAAATTATCTGCAAGGCTATCAGCAGCAGTGGATCAGCGAAGGGCAGCGCGGTGTATCCGGTCAGTGGCTGATGAATTATCAGCGTTTCCTTTCCCAGCTCGATGTGGCGATCGCTCAACAGCACCAGGCTGTGAGCTGGCACCGCAGTAATTTGGACAAGATGCGTGATATCTGGCAACAGCGCTACGCAAGACTCGAGGGGTTACGAAAGCTGGTGCAGCGTTACCTGGACGAAGCGCGCCTGGCCGAAGACAAGCGTGAGCAGAAATTACTTGACGAGCTTTCTCAGCGCCTACCTCGGCGTGATTTTCAAGAATGATGGTTGCCGCTGACGCAGGCTAATGCTAAATCTTCATAGGTCGGAATTCAGGTCGCCGGAGAGCGACTTGGGCAGGGACAGGAAAATAGGTGAGACACCGCGCCGCGGCTTTGGTCTGCAAGGTATTGCCTGCTGATCAGGGCAGGCTCGGGCAAGTTGGTTCGCATACGGCGGTCTGACGGGTTTCTCGGATCTCAAGGAGTGTTGCATGCCCATCACCTCGCTGCCTTCGGAAGATGGGCAAGAGTTGACCATCACGATTCAGGGTCGCTTCGATTTTGGCGCCCATCAGGAGTTTCGTCGTGCTTACGAGCGCGTCGATATCCGTCCTAAGCGCTATTCGGTAGACCTCAAGGGGACGACCTACCTCGATAGCTCGGCGCTCGGCATGTTGCTGCTGCTGCGTGACCATGCAGGCGGCGACCGCGCACAGATTCGCCTGCTTAACTGCAATGCCGACGTGCGCAAGATCTTGTCCATTTCGAACTTCGAACAGCTGTTCCAGATCGTCTGACGCGCTATGAACGCCTCGCGTCTTACCATCCTTATTGCCGAGGACAGCGCCACTGACCGCATGCTGCTGTCGACCATCGTCGGTCGCCAGGGGCATCGAGTGCTGGCCGCCAGCGATGGCCTGGAGGCGGTCGCGCTGTTCGAGTCGCAGCGTCCGCAACTGGTATTGATGGATGCGCTAATGCCGGTGATGGATGGTTTCGAAGCGGCGCGGCGGATCAAGGCCCTGGCTGGCGATGCCATGGTGCCGATCATTTTCCTGACCTCCCTCAGCGAAGACGAAGCGCTGGTTCGCTGTCTCGAGGCTGGTGGCGATGACTTTCTTGCCAAGCCTTACAGTCGGGTGATTCTCGAAGCCAAGATCAACGCCATGGATCGTGTGCGTCGCCTGCACCAGGAGGTGCTGCAGCAGCGTGATCTGATTGCCCGGCACAATGAGCACTTGCTCAACGAACAACAGGTAGCCAAGGCGGTGTTCGACAAGGTGGCCCATTCCGGTTGCCTGGGCGCGGGCAATATCCGTTATATGCAATCGCCCTACGCACTGTTCAATGGCGACCTGTTGTTGGCCGCATTTCACCCTAGCGGTGACATGCATGTGCTACTTGGCGACTTCACCGGCCATGGTTTGCCCGCGGCGATCGGCGCGATGCCATTGGCCGACGTCTTCTACCGCATGACGGGCAAAGGCCATTCGCTGGCTGAAATTCTCCATGAGAGCAATGCCAAGCTGCGGCGCATCCTGCCGCGCGGGGTGTTCTGCTGCGCGACGGTGCTGAATATCA
Organism: Pseudomonas sp. AC355; assembly: GCF_979258205.1. NCBI lineage: Bacteria > Pseudomonadati > Pseudomonadota > Gammaproteobacteria > Pseudomonadales > Pseudomonadaceae > Pseudomonas > Pseudomonas sp. AC355. Next base: position 739,376 of record NZ_OZ409843.1, read on the forward strand.
GCTTTCGCCGTCAGGTGGTCGAGTTCTGGGGCGGTGGTTTGCCGGATGGCTACGTGCTGCGTAACGGCGGTGAACGAATTGCGCTGGTGTCACGCCATCTGCCGCTCGGGGTGCTGGAGCCGGACAGTTTTCGCGATGATTACGAGGCCTATCCGCTGGAACTGGGCGATCGCGTATTCCTACTTTCCGATGGGGTGCTCGAAGCTCACAACGAACATGAAGAGTTGTTTGGCGAGCAACGGCTGCTCGACGTACTCGATAACGGTCATCCGCCGTCTGCGTTGTTCGACGACATTCAGCGTGCGCTGCAGCGTTTTCATGGTGAGGCGCGTGACGACGTCAGCCTGGTCGAGGTGACCATGGTCGAGGATAGCGCGGTGAATCGACCGCCGCTGGCGTCCACTGAGTGGCGCGCAGGGCCTGAGCAGTGGTCGGCACGCTTCGACTTTCGCGGCCCCACCTTACGTGATTTCTATCCCTTGCCTTACCTGCTGCAGCTGTTGCTCGAAGTGCCAGGTTTACGTGGCCATGGCGGTAATCTCTATAGCGTGCTGTGCGAGCTGTACACCAATGCGCTCGAACACGGTGTATTGGGGCTGGATTCGGCCCTCAAGTGCGATGCGGCGGGGTTCTCCGAGTATTACCGGCAACGTGGTGAGCGACTCGATGCGCTAGATGATGGCTGCGTCAGTATCATCGTTGACGTTTGTCGTGAGGAGGGTGGCGGTCGTTTGACGCTGACGGTGGAAGATAACGGCAAGGGCTTCGATCCTTTAGCCATACTGGCACGTCAACATCCGGCCGGAGGGCTGAGTGGGCGCGGTATGACCCTGGTTCGTGATCTCAGCGAGCGCAGCAGCTGGTCGCCTGACGGGCGTCGGGTCTGTGTGGAGTTTTCCTGGCCGGCAGAGGCATAATTCGCCAATTGGTTTGGCTCTGCCTGTCGGGTACAAGGCGTGTCATCAGCAATGACGAGCTGCCACTCACTGCATGTCTGGAGTAAAGGGTGTCCGATAATCATCTAGACCGCGCCGTGCTGGTGACCTTGCAGGACATCATGGAGAGCGAGTACCCCGTGTTGCTGGATACTTTTGTGACCGACTCCGAAGAGCGTCTGCGGCTATTACGGTTGGCCGAGCAGGAACAGGATGTTCAAACCATGCGCCACGCCGCACATAGCTTCAAGGGCAGCTGCAGCAACATGGGCGCCAAGGTGCTAGCTGATACCTGCTGTGAGCTTGAGGAGCTTGCCCGCCGTGGCGACTTGGCGGATGCTGCCGAGCTGATCGGCCGCGTTGAGCGCGAATTCGCCATCGTTCGTATCTTGCTCAAGTCTGAGCGTCAGCGTTTTTCCATTGATTAACCGGTTTTCCTGACAGGTTGGCCCGCCCTTTGCTTTGTCTGTGTTCACGACATCATTCAAGCGGAGAGCATTCATGCCCGTTGCCCCTGATCTGCTGCTGACGCCCACAGCGGTGGCCAAGCCCAAGGCCCCTGCCGCGAACACTGCGCAGAATACGGCCGAACCGCGCAAGCAAGAGGCTTCCAGCTTCTCGCAGGTGTATGCCAAAGAGCGTCAGGCCAAGGCTGCCGAGCGCCAGGACAATGCCGCCAAAAACGCACGTGACAGTAAAAATGAGCCGCAGAAAAGCGCCAGTAGTCCGGCGGCGACCTCCGAGCAGGCGCCAGCCGTTGCCGAAAGCGGCAAGGACTTGCCTGCCGACCCGGCAAGCGAGGATGCAGCGCTCGATCCGCTGTTGATGCTCGGCCTTTTCGAGCCTCAGCCTGTCGTGGTGGAGGTCGTTGACCCTGAGCTGCAGGCGCAGGTCGCTGCTGCCTCGGCCAGCCTGATCGGCTCCGCACCCGCCACCATGACCGAAGCCAGCTTCGACCCTGAGATCGATGCGCTCAATCAACTGCCTGCGGTGCGCCTGGCGCTCGACCTCGGAGCCCAGGAAAAGGTGGCTGAACAGGCGGCAGCGAGTAATGGCAACGCGTCGACGTCTGCGTCGGCCAGCAGTGGTCAGGCATTCGCCAGCGCCATGGCGGCCATGGGAATGAAATCCACAACTGTTGAGGGTGAGGGCGGTGAGACTGCAACGCTTCCGCTGTTCGAACTCAGCACCGAAGGCCTGGAAGCGTTGAAGGAGAGTTCGGCGGACACCGCGCCTGAGCAGTTTGTCAGCAAGCTCAGCGCACTGAGCCAGGCTATCGGCCAGCAGGCCTCACAAGTGGCCCGGGCTCCCGTGGTGCCCGGGCAGGCAGTAGCCATGCATCAGGGTGGTTGGAGCGAGGGCGTGGTGGACAAGGTGATGTGGATGTCCAGCCAGAACCTCAAGTCCGCCGAGATCCAGCTTGACCCTGCGGAGCTTGGTCGTCTGGAGGTGCGCATCAGTGTGAACCAGGATCAGACCCAGATCAGCTTTGCCAGCGCCCACCTGGGCGTGCGTGAGGCGTTGGAAAGTCAGGTGCACCGCCTGCGTGAAATGTTCACCCAGCAAGGCATGAACCTCGCCGATGTGAACGTTTCCGATCAATCCCAAGGCCGCGCATGGCAAGGGCAGGGGCAGGAGAGCGACAGTCGCGACCGCGGCGGTCGGCTCGCGGATGACGGCTCCATCGGTGCGGAAGAGGAGCGCGTGATCGGCAGTGTCGAACTACGCGATCCCGCCCAAGGCAGTGGCCGCGGCATGGTCGACTACTACGCCTGATGTTGCTGTCGGTGGGCCTGTCGATGATTAACAGGTAGTCGCTTGGCCTGAGCGCCAGTCTCTGCTCTAGACTTCACCCTGCCCGAATCAATCGGTCAGGGTGATTTCGTTTCTGGGCCAATGCCCAGGTCAGATACTGTGCTTTCGCGTAACATGGCGCGCAGCAATTGCACCCTAGCTCATGAGCTGGCATAACACTTGCTCTCAACCCTTTGAAAGCGGAAGGTTCTCTGCTTCGTGACGGATTTTTGGCATGGCTAAGAAGAAAGATCCACCCGCCGTAACTGCCGAGGCAGGAAGCAAGCCGCCTGGCAAGCTGAAGCTGATCATCGTGATCGTTCTGGCGCTGCTGCTTGCCGTGGGGCTATCGGTGGGTGGCACCTGGTTCTTTCTCAGTAAGGAGTCGGCCAAGGAAGACACTGCCCATGAGTCGGCCGAGAATGCCGCTCCGGTCAAACAACCGGCCATTTATGAGGAGTTGACGCCAGCGTTTGTGGTCAATTTCACCCAGAATGGTCGGGCTCGCTACATGCAAGTCAGTGTTGCCCTGATGACTCGCGACCAAGCCGCACTGGATGCGCTGAAAGTGCACATGCCAGTACTGCGCAACAACCTGGTGATGCTGTTCTCTAGCCAAGACTTCGCCACGCTAGTCACCCCCGTGGGCAAGGAGATGCTGCGTCAGCAGGCCACGGCCAGTGTGCAGCAACTGGCTGAGAAGGAGACGGGTAAGGTGACCGTCGAGCAGGTACTGTTCACCAACCTCGTGTTGCAATAAGGCGGGAGTCCGATAATGGCTGTGCAAGACCTGCTGTCCCAGGACGAGATCGACGCACTGTTGCATGGTGTCGATGACGGCTTGGTGGAAACCGAGGAGTTCGTCGAGCCGGGTAGCGTCAAGGGGTACGATCTGACCAGTCAGGATCGGATCGTGCGCGGGCGCATGCCGACCCTGGAAATGATCAACGAGCGTTTTGCGCGCTATACCCGCATCAGCATGTTCAACTTGCTACGGCGCTCCGCTGACGTGGCCGTGGGTGGTGTACAGGTGATGAAGTTCGGCGAGTACGTTCACTCGCTGTACGTGCCGACCAGCCTCAATCTGGTGAAAATGAAGCCGTTGCGTGGCACTGGCTTGTTCATTCTCGACGCCAAACTGGTATTCAAGCTGGTCGACAACTTCTTTGGTGGTGATGGCCGCCACGCGAAGATCGAAGGCCGCGAGTTCACCCCCACTGAATTGCGCGTGGTGCGCATGGTGCTGGATCAGGCGTTCATTGATTTGCGTGAAGCCTGGGCTGCGGTGATGGACATCAACTTCGAGTACGTCGGTTCGGAGGTCAACCCGGCGCTGGCCAACATCGTCAGCCCCAGCGAAGTGATTGTGGTATCGACCTTTCACATCGAGCTCGATGGCGGCGGTGGCGACCTGCACATCACCATGCCTTATTCGATGATCGAGCCGATTCGAGAGATGCTCGATGCCGGCTTCCAGTCCGATGTCGATGACCAGGACGAACGCTGGGTCAAGGCTCTGCGTGAAGACATTCTTGAGGTCAGCGTACCGCTCAGCGCCACTGTCGCGCGGCGCCAACTCAAGGTGCGCGACATTCTGCACATGCAGCCGGGCGATGTGATTCCCGTGGAGTTGCCGGAGCACATGATTCTGCGTGCCAATGGCGTGCCGTCCTTCAAGGTCAAGCTTGGCTCGCACAAGGGCAACCTGTCTCTACAGGTGCTCGACCCGATCGAGCGTCATCGCTAGCCACAATTTCGCCATGCGCCCGCGCGCGTGGCCCGACCGATAAACGCCAGCCGAGGTTGAACGATGGCAGACGAGAACGAAAACACCACGCCCGAGGAACAGGCACTGGCCGATGAGTGGGCTGCTGCCCTGTCTGAGTCCGGCGATGCTGACGGGCAGGACGACATCGACGCCATGCTGGCCGCCAGTGCAGCAAGCCAGCCGGCTGCGCCGCGGGCGCCCATGGAAGAGTTCGGCAGCATGCCCAAGGCCAACAACCCCGTTAGCCTGGACGGCCCGAATCTCGATGTGATCCTCGACATTCCCGTGTCCATCTCCATGGAAGTGGGCAACGCCGATATCACCATCCGCAACCTGCTGCAGCTGAACCAGGGCTCGGTGATCGAACTCGACCGCCTGGCTGGCGAGCCGCTCGACGTGTTGGTCAACGGTACCTTGATCGCCCATGGCGAAGTGGTGGTGGTCAACGAGAAGTTTGGCATTCGCCTGACCGACGTGATCAGCCCCAGTGAACGCATCAAGAAGCTGCGCTGAAATCATGAAAAAAATCCTCTTCACTCTACTGGCGCTGCCGCTCTCTGCGTTGGCTGCTGAGCCTGCGGCCCAGGCGCCTGCAGCCACCGGCGGTATCGGTAGCCAACTGGTGCAATTGGTCATCGGCCTGTTGCTGGTCATTGGCCTGATCTTTCTGCTCGCTTGGATGATGCGCCGCGTACAGCGCCTGGGGCCCAATGGCGGCAAGGTGATCAAGATCGTGGCTACCCAGGCTTTGAGCCCGCGTGACCGGCTGGTGCTGGTGCAAGTGGGTAACGAGCAGATATTGCTTGGCTTGACCCCGGGGCGAATCAATCAATTGCACGTGATGAACGAGCCGGTGCATCTGCCTGACGCCGAGCCTGCTTCGACGGAGTTCGCTCAGCGCCTGATGGAGCTGCTGGGCAAGGATCAGAAGGACAAGTCCTGATGCTGCGCCTTCTGCTTATGCTGGTGTTCACCCTAGGCGCCTCCCTGGCTTTCGCTCAGGAGCCGCCTGGTGGCATCTCGCTGATCCAGCAGGGCAACAACCCGCTGTCGATTCCTGCGATCACCCTGAGCACCGATGCCGAGGGGCAGCAGGAATATTCGGTCAGTCTGCAGATCCTGCTGATCATGACCGCGCTGAGCTTCATTCCGGCGTTTGTCATGCTGATGACCAGCTTTACGCGGATCATCATCGTATTCTCCATCCTGCGTCAGGCCATGGGTCTGCAGCAGACGCCGTCCAACCAGATTCTCATCGGTTTGGCGTTGTTTCTGACGATGTTCATCATGGCGCCGGTGTTCGATCAGATAAACCGTGAGGCGCTGCAGCCCTATCTGAGTCAGCAACTGCCAGCGCAACAGGCGATCGAGCGGGCTGAAGTGCCGATCAAGAACTTCATGCTGGCACAGACTCGCGAGAGCGACCTGGAGCTGTTCGTGCGTCTGTCCAAGCGCACCGACATCGCCAGTCCGGAGCAGGCACCGCTGACCATCCTGATTCCGGCGTTCGTGACCTCCGAGCTGAAGACTGCCTTCCAGATCGGCTTCATGATCTTCATCCCGTTCCTGATCATCGATATGGTGGTGGCGAGCATCCTCATGGCCATGGGTATGATGATGTTGTCGCCACTGATCATTTCGCTGCCGTTCAAGATCATGCTGTTCGTGTTGATCGATGGCTGGGCGTTGATCATGGGCACTCTGGCCAGCAGTTTCGGCACTTTATAGCGAGGCTCACATGACCCCTGAAGTTGCTGTCGACCTGTTCCGCGAAGGGCTCTGGCTGATCTCCCTGATGGTCGGTTTGCTGGTCATGCCCAGCCTGCTGGTGGGTCTGCTGGTGGCGATGTTCCAGGCTGCCACGCAGATCAACGAACAAACGCTGAGCTTCCTGCCGCGTTTGCTGGTGATGCTGTTGACTCTGATCGTTGCCGGTTCCTGGATGGTGCAGCAACTGATGGAGTACACCCAGAACCTGATCATGAACATTCCGCAGCTGATCGGCTGATGTTCGAGCTGAGCGATGCACAGATAGGTAGCTGGGTCAGTAGCTTCGTGCTGCCGCTCTTTCGCATCGCAGCGTTGCTGATGGTGATGCCGATCTTCGGCACGCAACTGGTGCCGACGCGTGTGCGGCTGTACCTGTCGCTGGCCATCAGTGTGGTTCTGGTGCCTACCTTGCCGCCCATGCCACAGGTGGAATCCATAAGCCTGCAAGCCTTCATGCTCATCGCCCAGGAAATCCTCATCGGCGTGATGCTCGGCTTCGTGCTGCAACTGTTCTTTCACATCTTCGTGGTCGCCGGGCAGATCCTGGCGATGCAGATGGGCCTGGGCTTCGCGTCCATGGTCGACCCCGCCAACGGTATTTCGGTACCGGTGATCGGTCAGTACTTCACCATGCTGGTGACCCTGCTGTTCCTGGCCATGAATGGCCATCTGGTGGTCTTCGAGGTGCTCGCCGAGAGTTTCGTAACGTTGCCGCCGGGCTCCGGGCTGCAGGTCGAGCATTATTGGGAGGTGGCAACCAAGCTCGGCTGGGTGATGGGCGCGGCGCTGATTCTGGTGCTGCCGGCGGTTACCGCGCTGCTGGTGGTCAATATCGCCTTTGGCGTAATGACCCGTGCGGCGCCGCAGCTGAACATCTTTTCCATCGGTTTTCCACTGACGCTGGTGCTGGGCATGGTGATCGTGTGGATTTCCTTGGCCGATATCCTCTCGCACTATCAGGCGTTGGCATCCGAGGCGCTGATCATGTTGCGCGAACTGGCGAGGGCGAGCTGATGGCCGAGTCGGAGAGTGGTGCCGATAAAAGCGAGGAACCCACGGATAAACGCCGTCGGGAATCTCGTGAGAAAGGTCAGATAGCGCGCTCACGCGAGCTGAACACCTTTGCCATCATGCTGGCAGGTACCGGTGGTTTGTTGGCCACGGGAGGCGCCATTGGCAATGCGCTCTTGGAAATCATGCGCGGCAATTTCGAGCTGACACGTGAGGCGCTTTTCGACGAGCGAAATATGGCGTTATTGCTGGCCGCTTCCGGGAAGGTGGCCCTTGAGGCGCTCATGCCGCTGTTCATCGTTCTGCTGATCGCCTCTATCATTGGCCCTATCTGTCTGGGCGGCTGGTTATTCTCGGCCAAGGCCATGGCACCCAAGTTCAGCCGCATGAACCCGCTGGCCGGGCTCAAGCGCATGTTCTCGATGAAGGCGCTGATCGAGCTGCTCAAGGCGCTGGCCAAGTTCATCCTGATCCTGCTGGTCGCGCTGGTGGTGCTGTCGATGGATCGGGACGATCTGCTGGCGATCGCCAATGAGCCGATTGAGTCGGCCATCATGCATTCGGCGGAAGTGGTGGGGTGGAGTGCGCTGTGGATGTCCTTTGGATTGATCCTGATCGCGGCCGTCGATGTTCCGTTTCAGCTGTGGGACAACAAGCAGAAGCTGATGATGACCAAGCAGGAGGTTCGGGACGAGTACAAGGACAGCGAGGGCAAGCCCGAGGTCAAGCAACGGATTCGTCAGTTGCAGCACGAAATGACACAACGCCGCATGATGCAGGCCGTGCCGCAAGCCGATGTGGTGATCACCAACCCAACCCACTTCGCGGTGGCCCTGAAATACGACCCCGAGAAGGGGCAGGCGCCCATGCTGCTCGCCAAGGGCAGTGATTTCACCGCATTGAAGATCCGCGAGATCGCCCAGGAGCACAAGGTCATGCTGCTGGAATCACCTGCGCTGGCGCGCTCGATTTATCATACCACCGAGCTCGACCAGGAAATCCCCGCAGGGCTCTATCTGGCCGTCGCCCAGGTGCTGGCGTACGTCTATCAGATCCGTCAGTACCAGGCTGGCAAGGGCAAGCGCCCGGTACCGCTCAAGGATCTGCCCATCCCACCAGATCTACGTCGCGACGAGTAAGCACGCACATCGAGAACTGCGTTCTGCGATGTGCGTCTGCGGTATTACTTGATCACGCCACAGGCCACGCGAGCACCACCACCGCCCAGCGGTTTCGGGTGGTCAGCATGGTTGTCGCCACCGGCATGAACCATCAGGGCCAGATTCTTCAGCTCGTCCACGCTCTTGATTCGAGGTGCCAGCACTGGCTGGTTGGCCTTGCCGTCTGCGGTGACCAGCAGGGCAGGGAGATCACCCAGATGGCCGTCACCCCACGGGAGGTCGTGTTTACCGGTGTTCTGTGGATCCCAGTGGCCACCAGCCGCCTCGGCTGCTGAGGGTTGACCGTCTTTAGGGGCCGGATCGCAGCTGGGTTTACCGTGTACGTGAAAGCCGTGCACGCCGGGTTCCAGATCGTGCAGCTCCGGCGTGAAAACCACGCCATAAGGACTTTGGCTGATCACCACCTTGCCAACCGAAGTGCCGACACCCTTGGCGTCTACGGCGTTGAGGTCGACCGTCAGGTCGGCGGCTTGCAGGCTTGCAGCGCAGCAACTGGCCAATGCGGCCATCATCCAGCGTTTCATACATGACTCCTCGAGGATGGAAAATCCGCGGGCAAAACCGTCGCCCACAGGGTGTGGACTCGGGTTTGCCGACGGGGTTCGTGTTTTCGTTTCGCTCCGGGGTGGTTATGGCAGTCCTGATTGGCTCTGCAGTCTAGGTATTTCGCACTTTTCGAAGAGTTGGAAAGGTTCTTGCAAACACCGGCAGCAAGGGCGTTTAGGCGTCAAAAGATTGAATAATCCGGGGTAACCACGTGGCAGTAGATCGCGCACAAATGATTGGCAACGTTCGCAGCAACCTGTCCGGGTTGCGCGACGGCAATCTTGGTATTCCGTTGATGCTGCTGATCATGCTTGCCATGGTCATGTTGCCGATCCCGCCATTCCTGCTCGACGTGTTGTTCACCTTCAGCATCGCGCTGTCGATCGTCGTGCTGCTGGTGGCGATCTACGCCCTGCGGCCGTTGGATTTCGCGGTGTTCCCGACCATCCTTTTGGCCGCGACCCTGCTTCGCCTGGCGCTCAACGTTGCCTCCACACGGGTGGTGCTACTGAACGGGCAGGATGGTCACGACGCCGCTGGTAAGGTGATTCAGGCCTTCGGCGAAGTGGTGATCGGCGGCAACTACGTGGTCGGTATCGTAGTGTTCGCGATCCTCATGATCATCAACTTCGTGGTGGTCACCAAGGGTGCCGGGCGTATCTCCGAAGTGAGCGCACGTTTCACCCTGGACGCCATGCCCGGTAAGCAAATGGCTATCGACGCCGACCTCAATGCCGGCCTCATCGACCAAGTCGAAGCCAAGAAGCGCCGTACCGAGGTCGCTCAGGAGGCCGATTTCTACGGCTCCATGGACGGTGCCAGCAAGTTCGTACGCGGTGACGCCGTCGCCGGCTTGCTGATTCTATTCATCAACCTGATCGGTGGCATTGCCATCGGCATGCTGCAGCACGGCCTGAGCTTCGGCGATGCTGGCCGCATCTACACCCTGCTGACCATCGGTGACGGCCTGGTGGCGCAGATCCCGTCGCTGCTGCTGTCGACCGCCGCAGCGATCATGGTGACCCGGGTTTCCAGCTCCGAAGACATGGGCGCCCAGGTCAATCGTCAGATGTTCGCTTCGCCACGCGCGCTGGCTGTGTCGGCGGCGATCATGATCGCCATGGGCCTGGTGCCCGGCATGCCGCACATGTCCTTCATCAGCTTGGGTCTGGTCGCCGCTGGCGCTGCCTACTGGATCGCCAACAAGCAGCGCAAGACCAAGGAAGTCGAAGTCCAGGAAGTACAGCGTCAGCAGGAGCTACTTCCCGCTCAGCGCGCTCAGGAAGTCAAGGAACTGGGCTGGGATGACGTGATGCCGGTCGACATGGTCGGCCTGGAAGTCGGTTACCGGCTGATTCCGCTGGTCGACCGCAACCAGGGCGGGCAGCTGCTGGCGCGGATCAAGGGCGTACGCAAGAAGCTCTCTCAGGAGATGGGCTTCCTGATGCCGTCCGTGCACATTCGCGACAACCTGGATCTGCAGCCTAACGCTTATCGCCTGACCTTGATGGGGGTCAGCGTCGCCGAGGCCGAGGTGTATCCGGATCGCGAGCTGGCGATCAACCCGGGCCAGGTGTTTGGCACCCTCAACGGCGTGGCCGCCAAAGATCCGGCGTTCGGTCTGGAAGCTGTGTGGATCGATCCAGGCCAGCGCGATCAGGCGCAGTCCCTTGGTTACACCGTGGTGGACGCCAGTACCGTAGTCGCCACCCACCTCAATCAGATTCTGCACAAGCATGCCCACGAGCTGCTAGGCCACGAAGAAGTCCAGCAATTGATGCAATTGTTGGCGAAAAGCTCGCCAAAACTGGCAGAAGAGCTGGTTCCTGGCCTGATCTCGCTGTCGACCCTGCTCAAGGTGCTGCAAGCACTGCTGCAGGAGCAGGTGCCGGTGCGCGACATCCGTACCATCGCCGAAGCCATCGCTAACGTCGCGCCACGGAGTCAAGATCCCGCCGCCATGGTTGCCGCAGTACGCGTCTCGCTGGCTCGCGCAATCGTGCAAAACATCGTGGGACTAGAGCCGGAGCTGCCTGTGATCACCCTTGAACCAAGGTTGGAACAGATATTGCTAAATAGTCTTCAGAAGGCCGGTCAAGGCTCCGAGGATGGCATCCTCCTGGAGCCTGGCATGGCCGAGAAGCTGCAACGTTCCCTGGTGGAAGCAGCGCAGCGTCAGGAGATGCTTGGCAAGCCGGTGATTCTGCTGGCGGCCGGGCCGGTTCGGGGAATGCTCTCGCGTTTCGCCCGGTTGGCCGTCCCGAGCATGCATGTTCTGGCGTACCAGGAAATTCCGGACAACAAGCAGGTCACCATCGTTGCGACGGTGGGGCAGAACTAATCGAGGGTACGGGCCATGCAGGTCAAACGCTTTTTTGCCGCCGATATGCGCCAAGCCATGAAGCTGGTTCGTGATGAGCTGGGCGCTGATGCGACCATCATCGGTAACCGCCGCGTGGCAGGTGGCGTGGAGTTGACGGCCGCACTCGATTATCAGGTTCAACCCGCTCCGGCGCGGCAACCGAATCCGGCCCTGGAGGCCGAGCTGCGCAAGACGCAGTCGCGCATCGCCTCCGCTCAGGCCGAGCTGAGCACCCGTGCGCAGCTCGATGCCGGTAAGGATCGTCAGCTGTTCGCCGAAGCGCCGAGCGTGGCACCAGCCGACAGCCTGGACGCCGTACTCGAGCGTCAGCAGAAGAAGCCGGCCTCGGCTTCGGTCGACCAGTCTGCCCTGGAATCCATGCGCTCCGAATTGCATGGCTTGCGTGAGCTGATCGAAATGCAGATGGGTTCCATGGCCTGGGGGCAGATGCAGAGCCGCCGCCCACAGCAGGCCGCCCTGTGGCGCCGCCTGCAGCGCATGGGTTTGCCGGCTGACCTGGCACGCACACTGCTTGAGCGCGTTGCCTCGCTGAGCGATCAACGCCAGGCCTGGCGTATGGTGCTGGCGCACCTGGCACACTCAATTCAGACGCCTAAGCAAGAGCCGATGGAGGAGGGCGGTGTGATCGCCCTGGTCGGCCCGGCTGGCATGGGCAAGACCACCACCCTGGCCAAGCTCGCGGCACGCTACGTACTCAAGTACGGCGCTGCGAATATCGCGCTGGTGAGTATGGACAGCTACCGCATCGGTGCTCAGGAGCAGCTCAAAACGCTGGGCCGTATCCTTGGCGTTTCCGTGACCCACGTTGATCCAGGTCAGTCATTGACTCAGGCGCTGGCGCCGTTGGTGCGCAAGCGAGTGGTTCTCATCGATACTGCTGGCCTGCCAGCCAACGACCCAGCGCTGCGTATGCAACTGGAGACCCTGGCAAGCCGAGGCATCAACGCCCGCAATTATCTGGTGCTGGCTGCAACCAGCCAGGCGCAAGTTCTCAAGGCGGCGTATCACAGTTACAAGCGCTGTGGGCTGGCCGGCTGCATTCTGAGTAAACTGGATGAGGCAACCAGCATGGGAGAGGTATTGGGTCTGGCTATTAGCCACCGTCTACCGGTAGCCTATCTGGCAGACGGCCCGCGAATTCCGGACGATGTACATGTGCCGCGCAGCCATCAGTTGGTCAGCCGTGCTGTAGGCCTGCAGGCTCCGGATGAACCGAGTGAGGATACGATGGCCGATATGTTTGCCGGGTTGTACCAAGACCCGGCACGACGCGCAGGATGATCATGCAGGTGTGGCGAAGCGCTGGCTGTGGTCGTTCCAGCAGCGCACAATGGCCATGTGGCTCTAAAGCGAAGTTAGACAAGGTGTATAGATAACATGGGTATGCATCCCGTACAGGTGATCGCGGTGACCGGCGGCAAGGGCGGCGTTGGCAAGACCAATGTGTCGGTGAATTTGTCGTTGGCGCTGGCGGATCTCGGTCGGCGCGTCATGCTCATGGATGCTGACCTGGGGCTGGCCAACGTCGATGTATTGCTCGGCCTGACGGCCAAGCGCACCCTGGCTGACGTCATCGACGGCCAGTGCGAGCTTCGCGATGTTGTCCTGCAGGGTCCGGGTGGCATTCGTGTCGTGCCGGCGGCCTCCGGTACTCAGAGCATGGTGCAGCTTACGCCCATGCAGCATGCCGGTCTGATCCAGGCTTTCAGTGATATCAGCGACAACCTCGATGTACTGATCGTGGACACCGCCGCGGGCATCGGCGACTCGGTGGTGAGCTTCGTACGTGCTGCGCAGGAAGTGCTGGTGGTGGTATGTGACGAGCCGACCTCGATCACCGACGCTTACGCGCTGATCAAGCTCCTCAATCGTGACCACGGCATGAACCGTTTTCGGGTGCTTGCCAATATGGCGCATAGCCCGCAAGAGGGCCGTAATCTGTTTGCTAAGCTGACCAAGGTGACCGACCGTTTTCTGGATGTTGCGCTGCAGTACGTGGGCGCAGTGCCTTATGACGAATCGGTACGCAAGGCCGTACAGAAACAGCGTGCGGTATATGAGGCGTTCCCTCGTTCGAAGTGCGCGCTGGCGTTCAAGGCGATTGCCCAGAAGGTTGATGCGTGGCCATTGCCGGCCAACCCGCGAGGCCACCTGGAATTTTTCGTTGAACGCCTGGTGCAACAACCGACTGCAGACACGGCTGTATGACGACAGCCTCTGGACTCCGTATGTACAGCAAGGCAACAGCACGAGATTCACAGCATCAGTTGATTGAGCGTTACGCGCCATTGGTCAAACGCATCGCCTACCACCTGTTGGCGCGTCTGCCTGCCAATGTGCAGGTGGACGACCTTATTCAGGCCGGCATGATTGGCCTGCTTGAGGCATCGCGTAAATACGACGCCGGTAAGGGCGCCAGTTTCGAGACGTTCGCGGGTATCCGTATCCGGGGTTCGATGCTTGATGAGGTGCGCAAGGGTGATTGGGCGCCGCGTTCGGTGCACCGCAACAGCCGGATGGTCAGCGACGCAATCCGAAAAATTGAAGCGAGAACGGGAAGAGACGCTAAAGATCAGGAGGTTGCTGCCGAACTCCAATTGAGTCTCGAAGATTACTACGGCATTCTTGGCGACACGTTGGGTAGCCGCCTGTTCAGTTTCGACGATCTGTTGCAAGAAGGCGAAAGCGGTGGGCTGCAGGAAGACACAAGCTCCTTGCTGCAAGGGCCTTCGCATGAACTGGAAGACAATCGTTTCCAGGCAGCGCTGGCCGACGCTATCAGCAATCTGCCGGAGCGTGAGCGGTTGGTGTTATCGCTGTATTACGACGAGGAGTTGAATCTCAAGGAAATCGGCGAGGTACTGGGGGTTAGTGAGTCGCGGGTCAGCCAATTACACAGTCAGTGTGCCGCGCGTTTACGCGCACGGTTAGTGGAATGGCGCGCATAAGGAATTAGCAGGGCGCTGGAAAAACACAGTGAACGCAGCAAAGCCGGGCGCAATAGTTTTGCGGCGTTCCGCCAGGCCGGTTTCACGATTTATAAGCGCTTCAGAATGCTGATGGCGTTTTAGGACTGTACGGAGGTCGACTTGGACAAGAACATGAAAATCCTCATCGTCGATGATTTCTCGACGATGCGCCGGATCATCAAGAATCTTTTGCGTGATTTGGGCTTTACCAATACGGCGGAAGCCGACGATGGCGTCACGGCCTTGCCGATGCTGCAAAGCGGCAGTTTTGACTTCCTAGTGACCGACTGGAACATGCCGGGCATGAGCGGAATCGATCTGCTGCGCGCGGTGCGTGCGGATGAACGCTTGAAGCAAATGCCAGTGTTGATGGTAACGGCAGAAGCCAAGCGTGATCAGATCATCGAGGCCGCTCAGGCTGGTGTGAACGGCTACGTGGTCAAGCCATTCACCGCCCAGGTGCTCAAGGAAAAGATCGAAAAAATCTTCGAGCGGGTCAACGGCTGATGTCTGCCGCGAGGTTGTTATGGAACACGAAGATTCTCAAGAGGCCGACCTCGAGTCGACTCTGAAAAGCAATGCCCGCCAACTGGTAAGCAGCCTCGAACAAGGCAACTTTGGCGAAGCGGTACAGCTGATCAATGAACTGAACAAGGCACGCGACCGTGGTCTTTACCACGAAGTCGGCAAGCTCACGCGTGAGCTGCACAACGCCATCGTCAATTTTCAGCTTGACCCTCGGGTGCCCCACGCCAATGAAGTCTCACAGATATCTGACGCGACGGAGCGGCTCAACTACGTCGTGACCATGACCGAGCGTGCGGCCAATCGCACCATGGATCTGGTCGAGCAGAGTGCACCACTGGTCAATGATTTGAGCAGCGAAGCCGATGCTCTGAGCGAAGATTGGGGGCGTTTCATGCGCCGTGAAATGGGCGCTGAGGCTTTCCGTGAGTTGGCCAAACGCATCGAGCTGTTTTTGGCGCGCAGCCAGCGTGACAACAGCAAACTGTCCGGGCACCTCAACGACATTTTGCTGGCGCAGGACTATCAGGATCTGACCGGGCAGGTGATCAAACGCGTCACCCAGTTGGTGACCGAGGTAGAGAGCAATCTGCTGAAACTGATGCTGATGGCCAGCCAGGTCGACCGTTTCGCCGGCATCGATCACGATCACAATGAATTACGTGTAGAGCAGAACAAACAAAAAAATACGTCCCATGGTGAAGGTCCACAGATTCATG
The DNA here is from genome assembly GCF_979258205.1 of Pseudomonas sp. AC355. Classification (NCBI taxonomy): domain Bacteria; kingdom Pseudomonadati; phylum Pseudomonadota; class Gammaproteobacteria; order Pseudomonadales; family Pseudomonadaceae; genus Pseudomonas; species Pseudomonas sp. AC355. The sequence continues at coordinate 754,977 of NZ_OZ409843.1, forward strand.
CCGATAAGCGTGATGACGTCGCATCGAACCAGGACGACGTCGACGATTTGCTGTCCAGCCTGGGATTTTAGGAGCACGTCATATGAGCTTCGGCGCCGATGAAGAAATCCTCCAGGATTTCCTGGTAGAGGCCGGCGAGATTCTCGAGCTGTTGTCCGAGCAGTTGGTGGAGCTGGAAAGCCGCCCGGACGATATGAATCTGCTCAACGCGATTTTTCGGGGATTTCACACGGTAAAAGGCGGGGCAGGCTTCCTGCAGCTCAATGAGTTGGTGGAATGCTGCCATATTGCCGAGAACGTGTTCGACATCCTGCGTAAGGGTGAGCGTCGCGTCGACTCCGAGTTGATGGACGTAGTGCTCGAAGCGCTGGATGCCGTCAATGGCATGTTCACCGAAGTACGCGAGCGTGTTACGCCGACGCCGGCTTCTCCCGAGCTGCTGGCAGCGCTGGCACGACTCGCTGAGCCTGCTCCTGCCGCAGGGTCTGTTGCGGTTGCTGCAGCTATGCCTGTTGAATCAGTAGCCCAGGCCGCCCAAGCAGAGGCGGACATCACCGACAGTGAGTTCGCACAGCTCCTCGATGCTCTGGACGACGAACCACAACCGCAAGCGAGCGCTTCGGACGACGAAATCAGCGACGATGAATTCGAGTCGCTGCTCGATCAGTTGCATGGCAAAGGTCAGTTCGCGGCTTCGGCGACAGCCGCTGCCGAAACGGCCGCGCCTGTACCGGCCAGTGTCTCGAGCAGCGCCAATGGCGACGACATCACCGATGACGAATTCGAGGCTCTGCTCGATCAGTTACATGGCAAAGGCCAATTCGTCGCTGCTGCGGTAGAGGCGCCGGCACCGACGGCTCCTGCTGCGTCCGCCAGCTCTGCGGCGCAGAGCGATGAAATCACCGATGACGAGTTCGAGTCGCTGCTCGATCAGCTGCACGGCAAAGGTAAGTTTGTCGAACCAGCGGCGATCGCTGCTGTTGCCCCAGCTGCGGCGCCGAAACCTGTAGCCAAACCCGCTGTGCCGGTAGCAGCCAAGGCTGTACCAGCACCGGCGACCAAGGTCGAGCCTGCTAAAGCCGCTGCCGTAGCGCCGGCCGCTGCTCCAGCTCCTGCTCCAGCGAATGAAGCGGAAACCACCGTGCGGGTCGATACCGCGCGTCTGGACGAAATCATGAACATGGTCGGCGAGCTGGTGCTGGTGCGTAACCGCCTGGTGCGCCTGGGGCTCAACAGCGGCGACGAGGCCATGTCCAAGGCTGTGTCTAACCTCGATGTTGTGACCGCCGATCTGCAGACCTCGGTCATGAAGACCCGCATGCAGCCGATCAAGAAGGTCTTCGGGCGTTTCCCGCGCTTGGTTCGTGACCTGGCTCGGCAACTGAAAAAAGAGATCAACCTGGAACTGGTTGGTGAAGAGACGGATCTCGACAAGAACCTCGTCGAAGCCCTCGCCGATCCATTGGTTCACCTGGTGCGCAACGCGGTTGACCACGGCGTGGAAAGCCCGGAAGAGCGCGAGGCTGCCGGAAAGTCGCGTACCGGTCGCGTGGTGCTGTCTGCCGAGCAGGAAGGCGATCACATCCTGCTGATGATCACCGATGATGGCAAGGGCATGGACGCCGACGTGTTGCGCAGCAAAGCCGTAGAAAAGGGTTTGCTGGACAAGGACGCGGCCGACCGCCTGACCGATCTGGAATGCTACAACCTGATCTTCGCACCCGGCTTCTCGACCAAGACCGAGATTTCCGACGTGTCCGGCCGTGGCGTCGGCATGGACGTGGTGAAGACCAAGATTTCCCAGCTCAACGGCACGGTCAACGTGTTCTCGCAGAAAGGCCAGGGCTCGAAGATCGTCATCAAGGTGCCCCTGACCCTGGCAATCATGCCGACGCTGATGGTGATGCTCGGCAACCAGGCGTTTGCCTTCCCGCTGGTCAACGTCAACGAGATCTTCCACCTCGACCTGTCGCGCACCAACGTGGTCGACGGCCAGGAAGTGGTGATCGTGCGCGACAAGGCATTGCCGCTGTTCTATCTCAAGCGCTGGCTGGTCAGTAAGGCTGCCCACGAAGAGCAAGGCGAAGGCCATGTGGTGATTCTCACCGTCGGCAATCAGCGTATCGGCTTCGTCGTCGATCAACTGGTCGGCCAGGAAGAGGTGGTGATCAAGCCGTTGGGCAAGATGCTGCAAGGCACGCCTGGCATGTCGGGTGCGACCATCACCGGTGACGGGCGCATCGCCCTGATTCTCGACGTGCCAAGCATGCTCAAGCGCTACGCACGGCGTATCTGATTGTCCGCAGCACGGCCTCTGCCGTGCTGCTTAGGAGTGTTTATGGTTGTCAAGGTACTGGTGGTCGACGACTCCGGCTTCTTCCGCCGCAGGGTCTCGGAGATCCTCTCGTCCGATCCCAACATCACCGTGGTCGGCACGGCCACCAACGGACGTGAGGCCATCGATCAGGCGCTGGCACTCAAGCCGGACGTGATCACCATGGACTACGAGATGCCGTTAATGGACGGCATTACGGCCGTGCGCAGCATCATGCAGCGCTGTCCGACACCGGTATTGATGTTCTCCTCGCTCACCCACGAAGGCGCTCGGGTCACCCTGGATGCGCTGGATGCCGGGGCGGTGGATTTCCTGCCGAAGAACTTCGAGGACATCTCGCGCAACCCGGAGAAGGTCAAGCAACTGTTGTGCGAGAAGGTGCACAGCATTTCGCGCAGCAACCGCCGGGGGATCGGCGCGGCGTCCCTGACGCCGCCTGCCGGCGGTAGCCTGAGCCGACCTGCCAGCACTTCGAGCACACCTGCACCTGCCGCGCGGCCACAACCAAGCGTCAGCCATCCGCCGGCCGAGCGTCATTCGTCCGCCGCTAGCTCCGCGCCCAAGCGCAAGGCTTACAAGCTGGTAGCGATCGGTACCTCGACGGGTGGCCCGGTTGCCCTGCAGCGGGTTCTGACCCAGTTGCCAGCGAATTTCCCGACGCCAATCGTATTGATCCAGCACATGCCCGCAGCCTTCACCAAGGCCTTTGCCGAGCGTCTGGACAAACTCTGCAAGATCAACGTCAAGGAAGCCGAAGACGGCGATATCCTGCGCCCCGGGCTGGCCATTCTGGCACCAGGCGGCAAGCAGATGATGATCGACGGGCGCGGCACCATCCGCATCCTGCCCGGTGACGAGCGCCTGAATTACAAGCCTTGTGTGGATATCACCTTTGGCTCGGCGTCCAAGTCCTACAACGACAAGGTGCTGGCCGTGGTGCTCACCGGCATGGGCGCCGATGGTCGTGAAGGCGCTCGCTTGCTCAAACAGGGTGGCAGCCAGGTATGGGCGCAGGACGAAGCCAGTTGCGTGATCTATGGCATGCCCATGGCGATCGTGAAGGCGAATCTGGCGGACGCGGTGTACCCGTTGGATGACATCGGCCGGCATCTGGTCGAGGCCTGCCTCTGATGGATGTACTGAGCCTGATCGGTGTCATCCTGGCATTCGTCGCCATTCTTGGCGGCAATTACCTGGAAGGCGGTCATGTCTCGGCACTGCTCAACGGCCCGGCGGCGCTGATCGTGATCGGCGGCACGCTGGGAGCGGCCTTGCTGCAAACACCGGTCACCGTATTCAAGCGCGCCATGAGCATCCTGCGCTGGATTTTCTTTCCACCGCAGATCGATCTGTCCGGTGGCATCGATCGGGTAGTGAACTGGAGCATGACCGCGCGCAAGGAAGGTTTGCTCGGCCTCGAGGCTGTAGCTGACGGCGAAGCCGATCCCTACGCACGCAAGGGCCTGCAACTGCTGGTCGATGGCGCCGAGCCGGAAGCCATCCGTAGTATTCTCGAGGTTGACCTCTACACACAGGAAAGCCGCGACATACAGGCTGCCAAGTTCTTCGAGTGCATGGGCGGCTACGCGCCGACCATCGGCATCATCGGTGCGGTCATGGGGCTGATCCACGTGATGGGCAACCTGGCCGATCCGAGCCTGCTCGGTGGCGGGATCGCCGTCGCTTTCGTCGCCACCATCTACGGTGTGGCCATCGCCAACCTGCTGCTGTTGCCGATTGGCGCCAAGCTCAAGTCCGTGGCCATGCGCCAGTCGGCTTATCGGGAGATGTTGCTCGAAGGCATCCTGTCCATCGGAGAGGGTGAAAATCCGCGCTCCATCGAGTTGAAGCTGCAAGGCTTCATGAGCTGACCATGGCTCGCCGACGTCGTCACGAAGAGCATGAGAATCACGAGCGCTGGCTGGTGTCCTACGCGGACTTCATCACGCTGCTGTTCGCCTTCTTCGTGGTGATGTACTCGATTTCCTCGATCAACGAGGGCAAGTACAAGATCCTTTCGGAAACCCTGACCGGTGTATTCAACCAGCCGGATCGTTCGATCAAACCCATTCCCGTGGGCGATGAGAGGCCGCGTACCACCGAGCCGGATCGCTCGATGGTCGACGAAGAGTCAGCCCAGCAGATCGCCGCTTCTACACTGGAGAATATCGCCGACAGCATTCGTGATGCGTTCGGCGGGCTGCTGCAGAGCGATCAATTGAAGGTGCGCGGCAATGAGCTGTGGATCGAGATCGAGTTGAGCTCCGGTCTGCTGTTTCCCAGTGGCGATGCGCTGCCGAACGATATGGCTTTCGAGATCATCGAGAAGATTGCCAAAATCCTGGCGCCCTACGGCAACCCCGTGCATGTGGAAGGTTTTACCGATAACCAGCCGATCAGAACTGCGCAGTTTCCGACCAACTGGGAGCTGTCTACTGCACGCGCTGCCAGCATCGTGCGGATGCTGGCCATGGATGGCGTCGACCCGTCACGCATGGCCGCCGTAGGCTATGGCGAGTTCCAGCCAGTAGCCGACAACGCCACGGCAGAGGGCCGGGCACGCAACCGTCGGGTGGTACTGGTGGTCTCGCGCAATCTCGATGTGCGGCGTAGTGTAAGTGGTGTGGGTAGTGCCAATGCCCAGCCTGACACGGCTCTGCAGCGGGCTGGCACGCAACCTGCTTCAGCGCCTGCAGTACAGGCTCCAGCAAATGGGGCCGTCAATTCCCCGTCGCCTGCCCAATGAAGTGGGCACTCAGTCTCGGCCAGGCGCAGCCTGTTCCGGGAGGATGAAGAGTATGAGAGTTTGGGCTGTAGCCAATCAGAAAGGCGGTGTGGGTAAAACCACCTCGTCCATCGCCCTGGCAGGTTTACTGGCGGATGCTGGCAAGCGTGTGGTGGTGGTCGATCTCGACCCGCATGGCTCGATGACCAGCTATTTCGGTCACGATCCCGATAGCCTGGAGCGCAGCGTCTTCGACCTCTTCCAGCATCAGGGTAACGTGCCTCAGGAGCTACCGAAGCAGTTGTTGCTACCCACCAGTCATGAACGAATTTCCCTGCTGCCATCGAGCACGGTTCTCGCCACGTTGGAGCGTCAGTCTCCCGGACAGAGCGGCCTTGGTCTGGTGGTCGCCAAGAGCCTGGCGCAACTGTGGCAGGACTTCGATCACGCGGTGATCGACAGTCCGCCGCTGCTTGGCATATTGATGGTCAATGCCCTGGCTGCCTGCCAGCAACTGGTGATCCCGGTGCAGACCGAGTTTCTCGCGGTGAAAGGCCTGGAGCGCATGGTCAGCACCCTGGCGATGATCAACCGTTCGCGTAAGCATGCTTTGCCTTACACCATCGTACCGACCCTGTTCGACCGTCGTACCCAGGCGTCGATGTCCACCTTGCGGTTGCTCAAGAGCAGCTATCCGGAGACGCTCTGGCAAGGCTACATTCCGATTGATACTCGCCTGCGTGATGCCAGCCGGGCAGGGCTGACGCCTTCGCAGTTCGATGGCAACAGCCGCGGCACGATTGCCTACCGTGCGCTGCTCAAGCATTTGTTGGCACAACAACCTGCGTCTCAGGTGGCCTGATCCATGATGGCTGGTTATTCTGCACAAACTGGCTCAAGTCTGCCGCCACTGCGGCCGATAGCTCATACAGGTCTCCATTGCGGGTTGCATTCATGAGTCGTTCAACTGCCACTGCCACACGGCCCCAGCTGGCACTGCAGTCCTACCTCGATGGTTTGCTGCAAGACGCGGCGGTCGAGCTCGAACTGGAGCTTGCCGAGAACAGCCTCGATGAGTTCGAGGCTGCTGTGCTTGAGGAGCAGATTCGCGATGCCCAGACGGTGCCGCGTGTCGAAGCCACGCCCCTGACGTTGGTGCAGCCGGTTGCCGAGGTGATTGTCGAGCCGGTCGTCGAGGCTTTGGCTCCGGTGTTCGTCGAGCCGATTGCCATGCCGACGGTGGTGGAACCTGTGGCCGAGGTGCATCGCCCGGCGCCACAGATCGCCTCGGTACTCGCCGACGGTCGCCCCGAGTGGGCTGAAGAGCCGTTCGAATGCCTGCTGTTCGATGTCGCCGGCCTGACGCTGGCTGTGCCGCTGGTCTGTCTCGGGTCGATTTACCCGCTGGCCGGGCAAGATTTGACACCTTTGTTTGGCCAGCCGGACTGGTTTCTCGGCATACTGCCATCACAGTCCGGCAACCTGAAGGTGCTCGACACGGCGCGCTGGGTCATGCCGGATCGCTACCGGGAAGATTTTCGTCAGGGGCTGCAGTACGTGATTTCCGTTCAGGGCTACGAGTGGGGGCTGGCCGTTCATCAGGTCAGCCGCTCGATTCGCCTGAGTCCGGACGAGATCAAGTGGCGTAGCCAGCGTACGCAGCGGCCCTGGTTGGCAGGCACGGTGATTGAACACATGTGCGCGCTGCTGGATGTGGCTGCGTTGGCTGAGTTGATTGCCAGCGGTGCAGCCAAACGCATGAACAACGGGCAGATACACTGATTACTGGCCGCACGGGCTCCTGCACGCGCGGCCGATTGAATAGCGGGACTCCCGCACACCGCCACGCGCGGTCAATGACGAGGCTAGGCCATGAAGAAAAGCTCTGCACAAGGCGCTGAAGATCCGATCCTGCAGTGGGTGACGTTCCGTCTGGACAACGAAACCTACGGCATCAACGTGATGCAGGTGCAGGAAGTCCTGCGCTACACGGAAATCGCCCCGGTACCCGGTGCGCCGAGCTACGTGCTGGGGATCATCAACCTGCGCGGTAACGTAGTCACCGTGATCGACACGCGCCAGCGTTTCGGCCTGGATTCGTCAGATGTCACTGACAACACCCGTATCGTCATCATCGAGGCGGACAAGCAGGTGGTGGGCATCATGGTCGACAGCGTGGCCGAAGTGGTTTACCTGCGTCAGTCTGAAGTGGAAACCGCACCGAACGTCGGCAACGACGAGTCGGCCAAGTTCATCCAGGGCGTGTGCAACAAGAACGGCGAGCTGCTGATCCTGGTCGAGCTGGACAAGATGATGACCGAGGAAGAGTGGTCGGAGCTGGAGAGCATCTGAGGTGCTTGAAGTCGCGCTCATCGTTCTCGCTCTGGTCTGCGTCGGCCTGGTTGGCACCTGCGTCTGGCTGGCAGGGCGGTTGCGCCTGGCCAGTCAGCTGCAGGCTGAGCGCGATACCCAGCGTGACCAGCGCATCCGCGAGCTCGGCAAGCGTCTGGACACCTACCTTACCGGCAGTATTCGCATGGGCGAAGAGCTCCACGAGCTGCGACGTACCGTTGCGCCGCTGCCGGACAAACTGATCCAGATCGAACAGCGTGATCCCTCCAGCCTGTCGTTTACCCAAGCCGCGCGTTTGGTGGGCATGGGTGCCAGTGCCGACGACCTGACCCATTCCTGCGGCCTGAGCAAGGCCGAGGCAGAACTGGTCGCCAAGCTGCACCAGTCGCGCCGCTCTTAGGCATCACTTCCGTAAATCCCCCCAATCCCAGGTATCGCTGCGCTCAACCCGGGCTACGCCGTGTTGGCGCAGGATTGCGACTTACATCTTCCCGATTGCAGGAGCGTCGCCCCGGCGCGAACGATTGTGGCCGTGCCGCGATAAATGCGTTGCCTATGCGATTCGCCGCGGGGGCGCGGCTCCTACATGAACGCGGCGGTTATCCCGATTGTAGGAGCGTCGCCCCCGGCGCGAAGGATTTGGTCGCCCAGAGGATTCGCCCGATGGCGCGGCTTCTACAGAATTTACGCAGACGTCACTGGCGTAGCCCGTCGTCGAGCGAAGCTGACCTAGCGTTTGCTACCTTTGCGCTCGGGCCCGCCGAGCAGCAGCGGGCCGTCCTTCGGCTTGCCTCGCGGATCGAAGTCGGACGGGAACTTGCCCTTCAGGTACCAGGCGAACGCGATGATTTCAGCGATGCAGCGGTACAGCTGCTCGGGTATCGCTTCGCCCAGTTCCAGGCGCGCGAGTAGGCGCACCAGTTCGGCGTTCTCGTAGATCGGAACATTGTGAGCCCGGGCGATGGCGAGTATCGCCTCTGCCAACTCGTCGTCACCCTTTGCACTTAGATTGGGGGCGTTTTGGCCGTCGTAAGTGAGGGCGATGGCTTGGCGTGGAGCTTTTTTACTCATGCGGTTTCGTCGACCCAGCGCTGTTCCAGTGAGGTTTTCGGGCCTTGCGGTGGTGTGCCCTGGCTGCAGGCCAGTTCGCCGACGGTAAGGCCCGCTGCGACCAAGCGTTCGCGCAGGTTGCTCAGTTCCCGATCAATCATTCCCGCGGTACTGGCGTGTTCTGCCCAGAGTTGGCTGGACAGGCTGCCATGGGCCAGTTGCGCCTGTACTTGGAGTGGCCCGAGGGGATCGAGATCAAAAGCCAGGTCGATGCGCCAGAGCGTTTCCTTGGTTTCCTGTTTCTCGGAGGGTGCCGGTTCCTCATGCTGGATTTTTACCTGCAGAGGTACCAGCTCATGCTGATTGCGCATGGGCACTTCTATCTGCCAGGTCGTTACCAGTGCGCCGTCGGGCCCGGTCTGGCTCTGAGCCAGGCTGGAAAGCTGGTGGGTCTGTAAGCGAGAGATGGCTGCGGCGGCGAGCTTGAGCAGTGCCTCGAGATCGGATTCCCCATCCATGGCCTGCAGCAGGCGGCTGGGCAGGGGGAAACTCATGGCTTGTTGACGCCCGCTACTCTGGCCGATATTGCCGAGAATGTTGCGGGCAAAGGCCGGTAGCGCCTGAGTCATGGCGTTGGCGGCTGCGGCTGCCAGCGGCGCAGAACCGGGCAACAACGGTAGCAACTGGCTGACCAGGCGCAGCAGGTTGGCCTTCATGTCGGTACTCAGTGCGCCGGGTTGACCAGCCAGCAGTTTACCTTCGAGAAACAGGCCACTGTTTTCCAAGGCCTGCATCAGCCCCTTGCCGCTACTCATCTGCTCGCCACTGGGCAGGCCGCCGAGCAGTTTGTCGATGCTGCCGCGCAGCCCGTCGGGCATGCCGCTCTGCTTGCCCATACCCTGCAGTGCCGACAGCAACCCTTCAAGCGAGCCCTGGCGACTCTGCTGAGTGCCGAGTTGCTGGAGTAGCGCCAACTGATCGAGTCGTCCGCTGAGCGGCAGGAAGGCCAGGGATTGATCGCCTTGCACGCGTGCGCTGAGCAGGCTGCCAAGGGGCAGGTTGAGGTGGGTTTCCAGGCTCAGCTTGCTGCCGGCCAGCGGCGTGTTGAGCAGGTTTACCAGCACCTTGTAGACGGCCTGCGCTGCCTGGGTAGGTAACGCTTCGCGGGAGATGACCTTGCCCTGTAGCAGCGTGCCGACGGGCAATTGCTCGAGGTCGATACTGGTCAGCGGTTTGCCGCCGGCGAGTAGCGCCAGGGCCAGACGCGTGTCGGACAGTGCCGTGATCGCCAGTGCCGTGCCCTGAGCCAAGGGCTGTGGGCTGCTAGCCTGCAACGTAGCCTGACGGCCGCTTTCCAGCGTCACGCGCAGCATCAGCTGGAAATTCTGCGCCACCTCCTTGAGGCCCACCACTTCTGCCTTGGCACTCTCACCGCTGCTCATCAGGCCGTCGAGGGGCTGCAAAAGCTTTACCGCCAGGTCGGCGGCATTGACTTGCGGCCTGCTGGCAGGAGGTGCTGCGGCGATAGGACGCGATCCACTGATCTCGGTCATTAAGTCTCATACTCTGTAGCCAAAAGCGCACTGCGAGTGGGCCTATTGGGCATGTATAATTCCGGCCACTTTAATGTCCGCATCATTATAGCGGCCACAATCGTCTCGACTTGAACCAGGTGCCCGCGCTGTGAGCAGTCCTTTTCTCGAAGCCATGGCACTTTCCTGCGAACGGGATTGGCGCCTGCTGTTCGAGAACCTCGATATTCAGCTGGACGCCGGGCAGATGCTACAGGTATCCGGCCCCAACGGCAGCGGCAAGACCAGCCTGCTGCGCGTGCTCGCCGGATTGAGACAACCCACCTCAGGGCAAATTCGCCTCAAGGGCCAGCCACTGACCAGCCGCAGCGGTGATCTGGCCAGTGACCTGCTGTGGATCGGCCATGCCGCTGGCATCAAGGGCTTGCTCAGTGCCGAGGAAAATCTCGCTTGGCTGTGCGCCCTGCATCGCCCCGCGAACCGTGAGCAGATCTGGCAGGCGCTGCAGGCGGTTGGGCTGCGAGGCTTCGAAGATGTGCCCTGTCACACTCTTTCGGCCGGCCAGCAACGCCGCGTGGCACTGGCGCGGCTTTATCTCGATGGCCCGCCGCTGTGGATTCTCGACGAGCCTTTCACTGCTCTGGACAAACATGCCGTGAGCCAGCTGGAAGACCATCTGGTTGCGCATTGCCAGCAGGGCGGCCTGGTGATTCTGACTACCCACCATACGTTGAGCCGCATGCCGGCGAGTTATCGCGATCTTGATCTGGGACAGCATTTCGCATGAACAGCGTATTTATGCTGCTGGCCGTGCGCGAGGCGCGACTGCTGTGTCGGCGCCCTGCAGAGCTGGCCAACCCACTGGTGTTTTTCGCTATCGTCATCGCACTGTTTCCGCTGGCTGTCGGCCCGCAAACGCAGCTGCTGCAAAGCCTCTCGCCCGGCCTGGTGTGGGTAGCGGCCTTGCTGGCTGTGCTGCTGTCCCTCGACGGCCTGTTCCGCAGCGACTTCGAAGACGGCTCTCTCGAACAATGGGTGCTTTCCTCCCATCCCTTGCCGCTGCTGGTGCTGGCCAAAGTCTGCGCTCACTGGCTGTTTTCCGGCTTGGCCCTGGTGCTGTTGTCACCCTTGCTGGCCTTGATGCTCGGGCTGCCGGTGCGCTGCCTGCCGGTGCTGCTTGCGTCCTTGCTGCTCGGCACGCCTATCCTCAGCCTGCTCGGCGCTGTCGGCGCTGCCCTCACCGTGGGGCTCAAGCGCGGCGGGCTGCTGCTGGCACTGCTGATTTTACCCTTGTACATCCCGGTGCTGATTCTTGGCAGCGGAGCCTTGCAGGCGAGTCTGCAGGGGCTGCCGGTGGCTGGTCATCTGTTATGGCTGGCCAGCCTCACCGCACTGGCAGTGACCCTGACGCCTTTCGCCATTGCCGCCGGCCTGACCATCAGTGTCGGCGAATGATTCAACCGTGCTACCGAGGATGGCCGCCGATTTCGGTTCTGGCCCCTACCTCGGAGAATGATGAGTGACCTGATGAATTGGACATGGTTTCACAAGTTGGGCTCGCCCAAATGGTTCTACGAGATCAGTGGCCGCTGGCTGCCCGGGCTGGCGATTGCCGCTGCCGTGCTGCTGGTCGTGGGTACGGTCTGGGGCCTGGCCTTCGCGCCGCCGGACTACCAGCAGGGCAACAGTTTCCGGATCATCTATATCCACGTGCCGGCCGCTTTTCTGGCGCAGTCGATCTATGTGATGCTGGCCGTGGCCGGCGTGGTCGGTCTGGTATGGAAGATGAAGCTGGCCGATATCGCCCTGCAGCAGGCTGCGCCCGTCGGCGCCTGGATGACCGCCATTGCATTGATCACCGGAGCGGTGTGGGGCAAGCCGACCTGGGGGACTTACTGGATCTGGGATGCGCGCCTGACCTCGATGCTGATTCTGCTGTTCCTGTATTTCGGCGTGATTGCCCTCGGCCAGGCGATCAGCAACCGCGACAGCGCCGCCAAGGCCTGCGCGGTACTGGCAGTGGTCGGGGTGATCAACATCCCGATCATCAAGTATTCGGTGGAGTGGTGGAATACCCTGCACCAGCCGGCCACCTTCAGCGTTATCGACAAGCCGACGATGCCCATGCAGATGTGGCTGCCGCTGTTGATCATGGTGCTGGGCTTCTACTGCTTCTTCGCTGCCGTGCTGCTGATGCGCATGCGCCTCGAAGTGTTGCGCCGTGAAGCACGCAGCAGTTGGGTGAAGGCCGAGATCCGCGCGCAGGTGGAGGGTAAACCATGAGTTTCGCGTCATTCGCCGACTTTCTCGCCATGGGCACTCACGGCCCCTATGTGTGGTCGGCCTACGGTATTTGCCTGGCCATACTGGTGTTGAACGTGGCGCTGCCGCTGCGCGCGCGACGTCGCCATTTGCAGGATGAGGCGCGTCGTATGCGCCGGGAGGAGACACGTTGAACGCTGTTCGCAAGAAGCGTCTGTTCATCGTACTGGCCATCGTCGCCGGCGTCGGTATCGCCGTAGCGTTGGCCTTGAGTGCCCTGCAGCAGAACATCAATCTGTTTTACAGCCCAAGCCAGATCGCCAACGGCGAAGCACCACGCGATACCCGTATCCGCGCCGGCGGCATGGTGGAAAAAGGTTCGGTGAAGCGCTCTGGTGATTCCCTACAGACCGACTTCGTGGTCACCGACTACGTAGCGCGGGTGACCATCCGCTTCCACGGCATCCTGCCGGATCTGTTCCGCGAAGGGCAAGGCATCGTCGCGATGGGCAAGATCGACGACAGCGGCATGTTGCTTGCCGATGAAGTCTTGGCCAAGCACGACGAAAACTACATGCCGCCAGAGGTCAAGCAAGCTTTGGAGCAGAGTGGTATGAGCAAGCAATACGAGAAGGCCGGGGAGACTGCGCAATGATTCCCGAACTCGGCCATCTGGCGATGATTCTGGCCCTTTGCCTGGCCCTAGTGCAGTCGACCCTGCCGCTGATCGGTGCCTGGCGCGGCGATCGGCAGTGGATGAGCCTGGCGCAGCCCGCGGCCTGGGGGCAGTTCGCCTTCCTGGTTTTTTCTTTCGCCTGCCTCACCTATGCCTTTATGGCCGACGATTTCTCCGTGGCCTACGTGGCACAGAACTCCAACACGGCGCTGCCCTGGTATTACAAATTCAGCGCCGTATGGGGCGCTCACGAGGGCTCGCTGCTGCTCTGGGCACTGATTCTCGGCGGCTGGACGTTTGCCGTGGCGATCTTCTCCCGGCAGTTGCCCGAAGAGATGCTCGCCCGCGTGCTGGGTGTGATGGGCATCATCAGCGTCGGCTTCCTGCTGTTTCTGATCATCATTTCCAACCCGTTCACCCGCCTGCTGCCGAACGTACCGGCCGATGGTCGCGATCTCAACCCGCTGCTGCAGGATTTCGGCCTGATCATCCACCCGCCGATGCTTTACATGGGCTATGTAGGCTTCTCCGTGGCTTTCGCCTTCGCCATTGCCGCGCTGCTCGGCGGCAAGCTGGACGCCGCCTGGGCCCGCTGGTCGCGGCCCTGGACCATCGTCGCCTGGGCCTTTCTCGGCATCGGTATCGCTCTTGGCTCATGGTGGGCCTACTACGAATTGGGCTGGGGCGGTTGGTGGTTCTGGGATCCGGTAGAAAACGCCTCGTTCATGCCCTGGCTGGTCGGCACCGCGCTGATCCACTCACTGGCCGTGACCGAGAAGCGCGGCGTGTTCAAGAGCTGGACGGTGCTGCTGGCCATTGCCGCGTTCTCCCTAAGTCTACTGGGTACCTTCCTGGTTCGTTCCGGGGTGCTGACGTCGGTGCATGCATTCGCTAGCGACCCCGAGCGCGGCGTGTTCATCCTTGCCTTCCTGCTGTTGGTGGTCGGCGGATCGTTGACCCTGTTCGCCTTACGCGCGCCGGTGGTGCGTAGCCACGTCGGTTTCAGCTTGTGGTCGCGGGAAACCCTGCTGCTGACCAATAACCTGATCCTGGTGGTGGCCGCTTCGATGATCCTCCTTGGCACCCTCTATCCGCTGGTGCTGGATGCCCTGAGCGGCGCCAAGCTGTCGGTCGGTTCACCTTATTTCAATGCGCTGTTCGTACCGCTGATGGGCTTGTTGATGGCGGTGCTCGCCGTTGGCGTAATGGTGCGCTGGAAGGACACCCCGCTGCGCTGGCTGCTCGGCATGCTCGCGCCGGTGCTGGTCGCCAGTGTGGGGTTGGCCTTGCTGGCCAGTTGGCTCTGGGGCGACTTCCATTGGGCGGTGCTGGGTGTTTGCATGCTGGCCGCCTGGGTGGTTCTGGCCGGGCTGCGCGACATTCAGGACAAGACTCGTCACAAGGGCTTGTTCAAGGGCATGGCCAGCCTGGGCCGCAGCTACTGGGGCATGCAGTTGGCGCACCTGGGCCTGGCGGTCTGTGCACTGGGCGTGATCCTCACCAGCCTCGGCAGTTTCGAGCGTGACATGCGCATGGCGCCGGGCGATGCCGTAGAGCTGGGAGGTTACCGGTTCGTGTTCGAGGGTGCGGCGCATCACGAAGGGCCGAACTTCATTTCCGACCGTGGCACTGTGCGCGTCTTCGAAGGGGAAAGGCAGATCGCTCTGCTGCACCCGGAAAAACGCCTGTACACCGTGCAGCAATCGGTGATGACCGAAGCGGGGATCGACGCCGGTCTGACCCGCGATCTGTTCGTTGCCCTTGGCGAGCCGCTGGAGCAGGGCGCCTGGGCCGTGCGCGTGCACATCAAGCCCTTCGTACGCTGGATTTGGCTGGGTGCTTTGCTGATGGGCTTCGGCGGCTTCCTCGCCGCATCCGACAAGCGCTACCGGATGAAGGTCAAGACCCGTGTGCGTGACGCCCTGGGCCAGCAGGAGGCACGAACATGAGACGGCTGATTTTGTTGCTACCGCTGGTGATATTTCTCGGCGTGGCGGTGTTTCTCTATCGTGGCCTGTTTCTCGACCCCGCCGAGCTGCCGTCGGCGCTGATCGACAAGCCCTTTCCAGCGTTCTCCCTGCCAGTAGTGGAGGGCGATCAACTGATCACCCAGAAGAATCTGCTGGGCAAGCCTTCGCTGGTCAACGTTTGGGCCACCTGGTGCGTGGCCTGCAAGGTCGAACATCCGGTGCTCAACAAACTGGCCTCCCTGGGCGTGAACATCCATGGCGTCAACTACAAGGACGACAACGCTGCCGCGCAGACATGGCTGAGCGATTTCCACGATCCTTATCAGCTCAACATCAGCGACCCCAAGGGCACCCTGGGCCTGGATCTGGGCGTGTACGGCGCACCGGAAACCTTTTTCGTCGACGCCAAGGGCATTATCCGCCACAAGTTCGTTGGGGTGATCGACGAGGCCGTCTGGCGTGAGAAGCTCGCGCCGCTGTACCAGCAGATGGTCGACGAGGCGGGGCAATGAGGCGTCTTTTGATCGGGCTGAGCCTGTTGCTGGTGCTGGTCGGTGTGGCCCATGCAGCCATCGACACCTACGAGTTCGCCAGCGAGGCCGAGCGTACCCGCTACCGCCAGCTCACCGAAGAGCTGCGCTGCCCGAAATGCCAGAACCAAAACATCGCCGATTCCGACGCGCCGATCGCCATGGACTTGCGCGCCGAGATCTACCGCAAGCTGGAGGCGGGCGACAGCAACGCGCAGATCATCGATTACCTGGTCGCCCGTTATGGCGACTTTGTGCTCTACAAGCCGCCGGTCACCCGGCGCACGCTGTTGCTCTGGTATGGCCCGGCAGCGCTTCTGGTCGGTGGCTTCGTGCTGCTCGGGGTGATCGTCGTGCGTCGTCGCAAGGGCGCTGCCGAGGTTTCCACAGGTTTGTCGAACGATGAACAGCAACGTCTGGCGCAACTGCTCAAGCAGGCGCCTCTGGATAAGAACGAGCCATGATCGAATTCTGGTTATCCGCCGGCCTGCTGTGTCTGGTCGCCGTAAGTTTTCTGCTGATTCCGCTGCTACGCGGGCGCAAGGTTCAGGCCGAGGAAGATCGCACGGCGCTGAACGTTACCCTCTATCAAGAGCGCGTGAGCGAGCTTGAGCGCCAAAACCAGGCAGGCACGCTGGACAGCAGCCAGTTGCAGGCGGCACACGACGAAGCCGCACGCGAGTTGCTCGCCGACACCGAGGGCAGCGGTGATGCCAAGGTTGGCCGGCGCCTGGGTCGTACGGTGCCGTTGATCATGGTGTTATCGATCCCGCTAGTCAGTGTGCTGCTTTATTCGCAATGGGGTGCTATTGAGGATGTTCAGCGTGCCCGCACCTTCGCCAGTGAGCCGCGCAGTATCGAGGAGATGACCGCGCGCCTGGAGCAGGCCGTGCAGAGCAATCCCGAATCACCCGAGGGTTGGTACTTCCTGGGCCGCAGCTACATGGTGCAGGAGCGTTCGGCGGATGCAGCGAGCGCCTTCGAACAGGCGGTCAAGGTGGCGGGTCGCGAACCGGAGCTGCTTGGGCAATGGGCTCAGGCGCTGTACTTTGCCGGTGGCAAACAGTGGACAGCGCAACTGGAGACCCTAACGGGCGAAGCCCTGCAGGCTGACCCGGAAGAGGTCACCAGTTTGGGCCTGCTGGGTATCGCCGCCTATGAGGAACAGCGTTTTCAGGACGCCATCGGCTACTGGGAACGCCTCGTCGCGATCTTGCCCGAGGGTGATCCATCCCGTCAGGCAATCGCGGGCGGCATCGCCCGGGCCCGTCAGGAAATCGACCCGCAAGCCGGCGCTGCCGCCGCCGCGCAGACGCCGGAAGTCAGCAGCCTGCAGGTGCGTGTCGAACTGGCGGATGCGCTGCGTGACAAGGTGCAGCCGGGCGACACGGTGTTCGTCTTCGCCCGCGCTGCCTCGGGGCCGCCCATGCCGCTGGCGGTCAAGCGCCTGAGCGTGGCCGATCTGCCGGCGCAGGTCAGCCTGTCGGACAGCGATGCGATGATGCCGCAACTGAAACTTTCCGGGTTCGACCAGGTTCAATTGGTGGCGCGCATTTCGCGCGCCGGCGATGCGAAAAGCGGCGAATGGATCGGCCAGGGGCAACCGTTGGCCAGCACCACGCAAACCGTGCAACGCCTGATCATCGATAGCGCTGACGGCAAACAACCATGAATAAATTGATGTCGGCTGCCCTTGCGGCCACCCTGTTGAGCCTCGCCGGCTGTACCTTGCACAGCCCCGCGCCCGGCACCGATGGCTCCTCGGCACCCGCTGGTTCACCGCCAGCCAGCAAATCCCACCCGCGCTTCGCACCGCCACCGGGCGTTTCCAGCCACTGGGACGGCGGGCTGGGGGTCTATGTCGTCGACTCCGAGCAGGACACCTACTACCGCGAACGTACCTTCTATCGCTGGAGCGACGGCTGGAACTGGGCCGGCACCCTGCAAGGCCCATGGCAACCCGTGGACAGCAGCGGCGTGCCGCCGGCCTTATATCGCCATCACGCACAGTAAGCTTGGGGCACTGGCGTTGAAACGATCATCGCTGGTGAATGATTCGGTGGCGTGATCCGCTCTACGAGTTGGCACGCTTTTGTAGGAGGTGCGCCCCCGCGCCGAATCGTGTGGGCGATGGCGAAATCGCGGTGTGGCGACAATCTTTTCGCGCCGGGGGCGACGCTCCCACAGGTAAGACCTCTGGTGCCGAACAGGCTCTTGCAAGGCACGGATCACGGATCACGGATTACTGCCTGTATCCTCCCGCCGCCAGTAACCGGCGGCCTTGATGCGCTCCTCATCGATGCCATGCTCGTCGATCAGCACACGCCGAATCTTGCGAGACTGATTGGCCTCACAGGCCACCCACGCATATACCTCGCCGTCAGGCATACGTAACGCACCCGCGGCGTCGACCAGGCTGCCTTCGCCGCGAATCAGCCAGTGCAGTTCTACATCGGCCACGCTGGGTAATGGCTGCTTCTCAGCCTCGTTCTCGATCTCCACCAGTACCGTCGCCTTGCGCCCTGGCGTGAGCACCTCCAGCCAGCGGCCAATGGCGGGCAGGGCGGTTTCATCGCCGATCAGCAGGTAGGCGTCGAAAATATCCGCTACTACCAGAGAGCTACGCGGCCCTGCGATGTACAACTGCTGGCCCGGCTGCAACTGACTTGCCCAGGTTGAGGCTGGGCCGTCGCCATGTAGAACGAAGTCCACATCCAGTTCACCTGCATGCGGGTCATAGCGGCGTGGCGTGTAGTCTCGCGTCACCGGTCGCTCGCCATCGCGGCCTGCCAGAAAGTCATCGAGGCGGCGTTGTTCAGCCTCGTCGCGGGCGAATAGCAGCTTGATATGGTCATCCGCGGCGGCAGAAACGAAACCTTCGAGCGACTCGCCCGTGAAGGTCACCCGGCGCATGCGTGGGGTGACATCCGCCACCCGTGCCACCGTCAGGCGGCGGCGGACGATGGGGTGCATCACACGCTCGATGGTCTTGGCCATTAAAGTCACTTGTTTCACTCCTTTCTCCAAGAGGGGCGCCTTGCTCCGATGAGGGAATGTCAGCTTTGCGCCGCTGGCGCAAGGTTCTGACTGTGATCGCTGTCGATTGCCTTGCGATTATCGCACCGCAGTTCGATAATCGCGCATATCGTCAGGATGAGTTGATAGCCCATGACCGAGTCCCGTTCTCTGCCAAGCCCGATGGCGCCGCCTATCATTGCCTCGCCGGCGAAACGTATCGAGGCCCTCACCGGTGACCCGAACTTCATGACCTCCCTGGCGCGCGGCTTGGCGGTTATCCATGCCTTCCAGGAGCGCAAGCGCCACCTGACCATCGCGCAGATCAGTCACCGTACTGAAATCCCCCGCGCAGCCGTGCGGCGGTGCCTGCACACGTTGATGAAACTGGGTTATGTGACCACCGATGGGCGTGTTTATTCACTGCTGCCCAAGGTGCTGACGCTGGGCCATGCCTACTTGTCATCGACGCCGATGGCGGTAACCGCTCAGCCGATCCTTGATCGCCTCAGCGAGCAACTCCACGAGGCTTGCTCCATGGCTACGCTGGAGGGCGACGAGATTCTCTACATCGCCCGCTCGGCAACGCCGCAGCGGCTGATTTCCGTTGACTTGAGTGTGGGCAGCCGGCTGCCGGCCTATTGCACCTCCATGGGCCGCATCCTGCTGGCTGCGCTGGATGATGCGGCGGTGGACGATTACCTGAGCCACGCCGAGCTGCAGGTAAAAACCAGTCGCACGCTGCACACGCCTGAAGACTTGCGGGCCTCTATCGAAGAAATCCGTCGTCAGGGCTGGGTGATTATTGACCAGGAACTGGAAGTCAGCCTGCCGGTCCATCGCCGTCCCGCTCAAGGACTCCGCAGGCCAAGTGCTGGCGGCGCTCAACGTTGGCACCCATGTAGGGCGCGTTTCGAGACAGGATCTGGAAAATCGCTTCTTGCCGATCCTGCTGGAAGCCAGTCACGAACTGAGTACGCGGCTGTTCCAGTAGCGCACCCCCGGGTGTCGCTGCGCTCGATCTGGGCTACTTGGGAGTGATCGTGAGATCCGTAGCCTGGGTCGAGCGAAGCGATACCCAGGAAATGCTCGCCATCCCATCTCTCTGCCTACCCGGCCCGCGGTCTACTCATTCAACAACCTGATGATGGCTGGGCCAAGGCTTCTATCTGTCTACACTCGGCCTGTCTTTCATTGGCTAGCAGGGCAGGTTGCGTATGCACAATCGCATGATGATCACGGGTGCCGGCTCCGGCTTGGGGCGCGAAATCGCGCTGCGCTGGGCGCGTGAGGGCTGGCGCCTGGCGTTGTCGGACGTCAACGATGCGGGCCTTGCCGAAACGCTACGCTTGGTGCGCGATGCTGGCGGAGAAGGGTTCACCCAGCGCTGTGACGTGCGCGATTACAGCCAACTGACGGCTTTTGCGCAGGCCTGCGAGGAAAAATTGGGCGGCATCGACGTCATCGTCAATAACGCCGGCGTGGCCTCTGGTGGTTTCTTTGCCGAGCTATCGCTGGAAGACTGGGACTGGCAGCTGTCGATCAACCTTATGGGAGTGGTCAAGGGCTGCAAGGCGTTTCTACCACTGCTCGAGCGCAGCAAGGGGCGCATCGTCAACATCGCCTCGATGGCGGCGCTGATGCAGGGCCCAGGCATGAGCAATTACAACGTGGCGAAGGCCGGTGTGGTGGCGCTGTCGGAGAGCTTGCTGGTCGAGTGCAAACCACTGCAGGTCGGTGTACATGTGGTGTGTCCCTCGTTCTTCCAGACCAATCTGCTCGATTCTTTCCGCGGACCCACGCCAGCGATGAAAGCCCAGGTCGGAAAGTTATTGGAGAGTTCACCTATTAGTGCTGCGTTCATCGCCGATTACATCTTCCAGGCAGTGGCCGATGGGCAATTCATGATCCTGCCTCATGAGCAGGGTCGCCAAGCCTGGGCGCTAAAGCAGAAGAACCCACAACTGCTCTATGACGAAATGACCGTGATGTGCGAGAAAATGCGCGCCAAGGCAACCAGTCACCGCGAAGGCTGAACCATCACCAAACGTAGGAGCGCCGCCCTCGGCGCGAAGGCGATTGTAGCCACCCCGTAAATGCCTGGCGCTGCCAACATTCGCCGCGGGGTCGCGGCTCCTACAATGTTATCGGTAGCCACGTCTATAGGAGCGTCGCCCTCGGCGCGAAGGCGATTGCAGCCATCCCGTAAATGCCTGGCGCTGCCAGCATTCGCCGCGGGGTCGCGGCTCCTACAATGCTAGCGGTAGCCACGTCTGTAGGAGCGTCACCCCCGGCGCGAAGGCGATTGCTGCCATCCGCCGGAAGAAAGTATCTTCTGATACTGGCCACGGCATTTTTCCAGGGACGATAGCCTTGCTGTCAGGCTTGCCCTGGGCCAGGTCTGCCGGTAGGGTTGCCGCCTTGGCTAACCTGGCCACCTGATCAGGAAATCTCGTGAAACCCGTCTCTCGCGCTTTGTTGCTGTTGGCTCTAGTGGCTGCAGCGGTGAATTTGCGCCCTGGCATTACCTCGCTGGCGCCCCTTATCGAACGTATTGCCCAGGAGCTGTCCCTGAGCCGAGGCTTTATCAGCCTCACCACCGCGCTGCCGGTACTTTGTATGGGCTTGCTGGCGCCGTTGGCTCCACGTCTGGCGGTCAAACTAGGGTTGGAACGCACCCTCACACTGTGTCTTGGCGCTATCACCCTGGCGTTGATGCTACGCCTGATCGGCCATTCCAGCGTGATGCTGATCGGCAGCGCTATGCTATTGGGCGCCGCTATCGCGATTGCCGGGCCCCTGCTGTCGGGGTTCATCAAACGCCATTTCGTTGGGCGCATGGGTCAGGTGCTGGCCTGGTATTCCCTGAGCATGGCCATCGGTGGTGCGGTCGGTGTCGTGCTGACTATGCCGGCTACGCAGTTGTTCGCCGATGATTGGAGCTACGGCTTGGCTATCTGGGCGTTACCTGCCGCGCTGGCTGTGGCGATCTGGTGCTACCTGCCCAAGCAGCAGGCCGAACCGCTGAACAGCGAAGATGCAGTTGCCGGTTTGCCTTGGCGCGAACCGCGTGCGTGGTTGATTAGTGTCTATTTCGCCCTGCAGGCAGGTTTGTTTTATGCGATTGCAACC
Source organism: Pseudomonas sp. AC355 (assembly GCF_979258205.1). Classification (NCBI taxonomy): domain Bacteria; kingdom Pseudomonadati; phylum Pseudomonadota; class Gammaproteobacteria; order Pseudomonadales; family Pseudomonadaceae; genus Pseudomonas; species Pseudomonas sp. AC355. The sequence continues at coordinate 776,556 of NZ_OZ409843.1, forward strand.
TGGACAGTCGCGCGCTACCAGGAGGCAGGCTTGTCAGCCGCTCATAGCAACACGCTGTTCAGTCTGGCGATGTTGATGGGCCTGCCGAGTTCCTTTCTGTTGCCGTGGCTGGTACAGCGCGTGAGCAATCACTATCTGCTGATGGTTGCTTGTGGCTCTATGACGCTTATCAGCCTGAGCATGATCACCTTCCAGCCCACCTTCGTACCTGAGCTCTGGGCGTTGACATTGGGTTTCGGCATGAGTGGTTCCTTCGCCCTGTCGCTGCTGCTGCCAATCTACGAAGCAGGCTCGCCCATGGCCGTGAGCCGCTGGACGGCCATGATGCAGGGCATGGGCTATAGCGTGGCGTGCCTGACCCCATTGCTCACTGGCCTGGCGCGCGACATGGCCGGTACCTACAAGATGCCTTTCATGGTACTAACCAGCATGGCAGTCGTTATGGTGCTGCTGGCCTGGTTGATGCGCAAAGGCCCACGTCGTAGCAACGCGTAGAAAGCGTGTTGACTCTTGCCCGGCGAGAGCCCGGTCGGAATCAGAGGCGTAGGAGCGTCGCCCCCGGCGCGAATTGATAGTCGCCACACCGCGGCTCCGGGGTTGCCCATACAAATTTGGCGCGAGGGCGCACCTCCTAAAGACGGTTGGCTATCCTCAGCGCTTATCGCTAAAACCCATCATGGTTAACACTTGGGGCCTCGAAGTTCCCCTGGACTGCCGGGTTATGATAGAAGGCAGCCAGTTTTTTGCGGAGTGTCCCCGTGGGATCGGAATCCATCGTCTATGGCTGCATTCGTGACTGGCCGTCCGACAGCCCATCGGAAAGTCGCTTGCGGCGCCTGCTCAATTTGCAGGTGCTGGAAAGCTTGCCAGTTGGCGATGCATGGCCGTTTCTTGGCCGCGAGATGTTTTCCTGCTGCCAACAGCCTGGCAGCGGTCTGTACCAAACACAGGTCATCCACTTCGGTGCGAGCTACCAGACCATCGAGTACGAATGGAAGCTCTGGGTCGCTGAGTTCGAGGCTCTGCTCAAGCGCCTTTATTGGGCCAGTGCCGTGGTGCACCTGGAAACCGAGTTGAGCGGCACCCATACCTTTCGCTGGGAGTCGGACACCGGTCTGCACAGCCCCCACGACGGCGCCTTGCGCGTACGTTGCGCGTGGGAACGAGAGGGCGGTTTACGCGGCTAGGGTTCTGGCGTATCTGTCGCCGCCAGCCCTTGCGAGAGTCTGCATGAACTGATCTATTTTCCACAGGACGACAATGCTCAACTATTTCTGGTTCTTTCTCGCCGCGGTATTCGAAATCGCCGGTTGTTACGCCTTCTGGATGTGGCTTCGCATGGGCAAGAGCGCCTGGTGGATTGCACCGGGGATATTCAGCCTGCTTTTTTTCGCCCTGTTATTGACGAGAGTCGAAGCCGCTTACGCCGGCCGTGCCTATGCAGCGTATGGCGGCATCTACATCGTCACATCACTGCTGTGGCTTGGCGTCATCGAGAAAGCCCGTCCCTTGAGCAGCGATTGGCTTGGCGCAGCACTATGCGTGATTGGCGCTTCGATCATCCTGCTGGGGCCACGCTTCTCGCAGACCTGAGGCGCCCTCGTTGGGATACCGGCCCGTAGGAGCGTCGCCCTGGCGCGAAACGATTGCGGCCATCATTCAAATTTGAATCAAGGCCACTATTCGCCGCGGGGGCGCGGCTCCTACAGGATTTGCAAATCCCGAGCGCTCTGTAGGAGCGTCGCCCCGGCGCGAAACGATTGCGGCCATCATTCAAATTTGCATCAAGGCCACTATTCGCCGCGGGGGCGCGGCTCCTACAGGATTTGCAAATCCCGAGCGCTCTGTAGGAGCGTCGCCCCCGGCGCGAAAGCAATTGCAGCCATCATTCAAATTTGCATCAAGGCCACATTCGCCGCGGGGGCGTGGCTCCTATAGGATTTGCAAATCTCGAGCGCTCTGTAGGAGCGTCGCCCCCGGCGCGAAAGCAATTGCAGCTTCGCTACAAGATCTCGCCATCCCCCGGTTTAGCAAAGTAACGTTGGCGCTTACGCCTCATCCTCCACCAGCCACTCCTTCGGCACATCGCGTTTGAGCGCCAACTGGCATTGTTGGCTCTCCGGGTCGAATATGATTACAGCCTCGCCTTTATCCAGCGCGCGCCGAACGCGGGCAATGCGTGTTTCCAGCGGTGTTTCGTCGCCATTGTCAGTGCCGTCACGGGTGACGAAGTCCTCGATCAGGCGAGTGAGGGTATCTGCCTCGAGCAGATGGGCGGGAATCAGCACAGTTTTCTCCTGAGACCCTCTCGGGCCTCTGACCAGCAAATGCATGAGATATTTTGGACGGCAGCTTTGAGGTTTTGATCACCTCTTTCGCGCGTTAGCAAGCCGGGCAGGGTACGCATATCCTCAGCAAACCGCTCGACAAAGCAACATTCCAATCCAGACAACGACTTACGTTCATCTGCCCGAATCCCTCATGGCTATTTCAAGAACTCAAGCACATTTTCCGGATTGGTGATTTTTTAGGCTGTTCAAAAGCTGATCAGCGTGCTAAAACCGTTCCATCGAGTGACATAGCCGCTTGAAAATGAAGGGAAAAGTATGACCAAGTCGGAGCTGATCGAAAGAATCGTCACCCACCAAGGGCAGCTTTCAAACAAAGATGTCGAGCTGGCCATCAAAACCATGCTGGAACAGATGTCCCAGGCGCTGGCGACTGGCGATCGCATCGAGATCCGTGGTTTCGGCAGTTTTTCCCTTCACTATCGCGCTCCGCGCGTTGGCCGTAACCCGAAAACCGGCCAGTCTGTGCGCCTGGATGGCAAGTTCGTCCCGCACTTCAAACCCGGCAAGGAATTGCGCGATCGGGTCAATGAGGACGAAGAGGAATAGGGTTCAACACCTACCGCTCAAGCTTGATCGGCTCGTCATCACCGCCACTTCCCGCCCAGCGACTCGTAGCCTGGATCAGCCGAAGGCGTAATCCGGGAATCGAATCCAATCCCGCAATGCCACCAAAAGTTAAAGGATTAACTGATGGACTATCCGCGCATCACCCACCATGGCGCTCAAGATGGCGTCACCGGTTCCTGTCATCAACTGCATATGGCAGCAAACAGTAGCGTTCTCATCGACTGTGGCCTTTTCCAGGGCGCCGACGCTTCCACCCACGGCGCTCGAGCCGATCACCAGATAATCGACTTCGCTCTGGATAGCATTCGCGCACTGATCGTTACCCATGTGCACGCCGACCACGTAGGGCGCATTCCTTACTTGCTCGCCGCAGGCTTCAAAGGCCCGATCCTGTGTAGCGAGCCCTCTGCCAAGTTGCTGCCCATCGTGCTGGAGGATGCCTTCAAGCTGACTTTCAGCCGCGATCAGAAGCAGGTCGAGCGTTATATAAAGGAAGTGCAGCAGCGAATCATCGCACTGCCCTACAACCACTGGTTCACTCTGCACGATAGCGATGGGCTGGCTAGCAAAGTGCGCCTGCAGCGCGCCGCCCATATGCTCGGTTCCGCCTACGTCGAGGTGGATCTGCAGTACGACCCGGGCCTGCCCAGCAAGCGCATCGTCTTCTCGGGCGACCTCGGTGCCCCGGGCGCCCCAATCCTCAAGCCCTGTATACCGCCACGCCGTGCGGACATCCTGGTATTGGAGAGCACCTACGGCGATCGCTTGCACGAAGACCGTAGTACACGCCGCCAGCGCCTGGAACAGGTCATCGAACATGCCCTGGCCAATAACGGCACCGTGCTGATTCCCGCCTTCAGCGTCGGGCGCACGCAAGAGCTGCTCTACGAGCTGGAAGACATCATCCATAGCAAGAAACTGAACACGAAATCCCAGCACGACTCTCCTGTAGGAGCGGGCCCCGGCCGCGAACAATCTCCATCACGCCGCAGCCCGGAAGATACCGCACCGACTCAGAAAAACAGCGAGAACGAACCTGATATCGCTTGGCCAAGCCTGCCGATCATCTTGGATTCGCCCCTGGCCAGCCGCTTCACCCAGGCCTACCGCGAACTGAAAGATTACTGGAACGACGAAGCGCAAACCCGCGTGCAGTCAGGCAGAAGGCCGCTGGCGTTCGACCAACTGATTACTATCGACAGCCACGCCGACCACCAGAAGATCCTCAACCACTTGGTAAGCAGCGCCAGGCCATCCATCGTCATCGCCGGCAACGGCATGTGCTCCAGCGGCCGCATCGTCAACTACCTGAAGGCCATGCTGGGCGACCCACGCCACGACGTGCTGTTCGTTGGCTACCAAGCCAAAGGAACGCCAGGCTATGCCATCCAGCGCTTCGGCCCGCGCAATGGTTACGTGGAGTTCGACGGCCAGCGCTACGACATTCGAGCTGGTGTGCACAGCATTGGCGGGTACTCCGCGCATGCGGATCAGGCTGGACTGGTGAGCTTTGTGACGGGGATGGAGGAGTGGCCGGGGGATATTCGGTTGGTGCATGGGGAAGGAGGTGCAAAAGCCGCTTTGCAACAAGTCTTACTGACCCGCTATGCACAAAACGGATTGCCACTAACGATCGGTGCACGAAGCACATATGCTAAATTACCCAAAAGCATAATACAGAAGAACAAATATACAGTTTGAATAGCTAACAGCAGAGATATCAAATGTCAATCGTATTGATATGTATGACAACTTACTCACAAACGTGAGTACAATGTCCCGCTTTGGCGTTACGCACTATGCGGGCAGATAGTGTGAAATTTGATCGCTGCAGCGTTTATGGCACCGTAGATCTCGGTAAGTCATAGTCTTAGGAGAGATCACCGTCCAAGGCAAGGTCGCTGGCTCAAGTGGAATGTAGTGATGGCGAAGGTTGTGCAAGGGACTGTTGGGCCGACGCGGCGCTTGCATGCAAGCGAATTTTCCCGCATCCGAAAATTTGAGCGCCATTACCGACTGCTTCCAGCTCATACTGTGTCTGATCAATCTATATTAATAGCCTCACGCCGATCATTTTCTGCCGAACGGCACGATCCAGACTCTTCTTATGCGCGCTATATGTTGAGTACAAACGCTTTGATACGTTACAAGAGAGCCCAGCTGAGAGGTGGGTTCTGGCTTGGCTTATCGCCGCGAGGCCTGTACCTGAGCTGGAGCCGTTCTATCAATCTAGGGAACGCTGTGCAATGGCTGTAAAAACTCTATGTGTCTTTGGAACGCGTCCGGAAGCAATAAAAATGGCGCCCCTAGCGCTTGCTCTGGAAGAGGATGAACGGTTCGAGGCCAAGGTCTGTGTTACAGGACAGCACCGTCATATGCTCGATCAGGTGCTCGGTTTTTTCGGAGTCACTCCTGATTTCGATCTCAATATCATGAGGCCAGGTCAGGATCTGACGGACGTCACCACTGCAATTCTGCAGGGTTTGAAGGCGGTGTTTTCTGAGTTTAGGCCAGACATCGTACTGGTACATGGCGACACCGCTACCACGCTTGCGGCCAGCCTAGCTGCTTACTACCAGCAAATTCCTGTGGCCCACGTCGAAGCCGGTTTGCGCACTGGCAACATCTACTCTCCTTGGCCGGAGGAGGGCAATCGCAAACTTACTAGTGCGCTTGCCGCGCTGCACTTCGCGCCGACGGAGACCGCCCGCGATAACCTGTTGCGTGAAGGTATTAGCGAGCAAGACATAGCTGTAACAGGCAATACGGTAATTGATGCGCTCCTGCAGGCGGTAGGCAAACTGGATAGTGATATTAAATTACGCATAGAGTTGGAGGCGCGCTTTCCGTTTCTGAATCCTGATCGTAAGTTGGTGTTGGTCACCGGTCATCGTCGAGAAAGCTTCGGTGATGGCTTCGAGCGCATATGCCAAGCGTTGGTGGAAACTGCGAATTGCTTTCCAGACGTTGAAATAGTTTACCCCGTTCATCTGAATCCGAATGTACGAGAGCCAGTAAATCGATTGCTCGTAGGGATTGATAATATACATCTGATAGAGCCGCTAGACTACTTGCCTTTTATTTATATCTTGAATCGTGCCACTTTGGTGATAACTGATTCTGGAGGGGTGCAAGAAGAAGCGCCTTCCTTGGGGAAGCCCGTTCTTGTAATGCGGGATACGACAGAGCGCCCTGAAGCTGTCATGGCAGGTACAGTGAAATTGGTCGGAACAGATACAGAATCTATCGTTCAGTCAGTGCACTCCTTGCTGAGCAATACTGATTTATATAAGAAAATGAGCCAGGCTCATAATCCATATGGTGATGGGCAAGCTTGTGCGCGAATAATAGGAAAATTGTCCGCCGTGATTAAGAGCTTCTGATGATATTTAATGATATTTCTATAATTGGCTTGGGTTATATCGGTTTGCCCACCGCTGCTATGCTTGCATCTCGTAAGCAGCGTGTCGTTGGTGTCGATATCAATTCAAATGTCGTGCGCACTATTAATAAGGGACGTGTTCACATTGTTGAGCCGGGACTTGATTCGATGGTTCATACAGCTGTCATGCAGGGGTATTTGAGAGCGACAACAGTAGTTGAACCAGCTGATGTATTTATTGTTTCGGTTCCTACACCCTTTAAGTCTGATTACGAGCCTGATCTTTCCTATATCGAAGCGGCAAGTAAAGCTGTGGGAGCAGTGCTCAAAAAAGGGGATTTAGTGGTACTCGAGTCAACTTCTCCTGTCGGCGCTACTGAGCAGATGGCAGCTTGGCTTGCTGAAGTCCGCCCGGATCTTACATTTCCGCAAGTCGCTGGCTCTGAGTCCGATATCCGAATCGCTCATTGTCCCGAGCGAGTTCTCCCAGGTCATGTTTTGCATGAGCTGGTACACAATGATCGGGTGATCGGTGGGATGACGCCTCGTTGCTCCCAGGCGGCGGTCAGTCTTTACAAATTGGTTGTCAAAGGTGAATGCATCGTCACCGACGTGCGCACGGCGGAATTATGCAAGTTGACAGAAAATACCTTCCGCGATGTGAATATTGCTTTCGCTAATGAGCTGTCGATCATCTGCGACAAGCTGGGCATTGATGTATGGGAATTGATCCGTTTGGCCAATCGGCACCCGAGAGTGAATGTCTTGCAGCCTGGGCCTGGGGTCGGTGGGCACTGTATTGCGGTCGATCCCTGGTTTATTGTCAGTCAAGCTCCGAAGGAGTCGCGCCTCATCCGTACCGCCAGAGAGGTGAACGACAGTAAGCCCCACTGGGTTTGCGCTAAGGTCGACCTGCTAATCGATGAGTTGGTTCAGCGCACTACAAAAGCTAGGCATGAGCTTAGAATTGCCTGTTTTGGTCTGGCATTCAAGGCCAACATCGACGATGTCAGAGAGAGCCCAGCGCTTGCAATTACGCTTGATATCGCTACGCGTTATCCAGGGCAGGTGATGGCTGTTGAGCCTCATCTCAGCTCGGCACCTACTGCTCTGATCGAGGCTGGTGCTGAGTTTGTCGATTTTTCTACTGCAGTCACCGCAGATGTTTTGGTTTTTCTGGTTGACCATACGGCTTTCAATCATGAGTCTCTCTTGTTGAGTGGGTGCCAGCGACTACTGGATACTCGCGGCGCTATAGCTGCTTCTGTTCGCCAGGAATGAGTTTAGGGTGTTTTTCATAGATGTTTATTGTTTTGGATAGGGGTTTTCAATGAAGCAGCAGCTTCTCGGTCGGTTGACTGAGCGTACCGCCAGCATAGGTATCGTCGGGTTGGGTTACGTCGGGCTGCCACTGGTACTACGTTATGCAGAAGTAGGCTACAAAGTGATCGGTTTTGATATTGATCATTCCAAGATACATTGCATCGCAGCAGGTAAAAGTTATATTGAGCACATTTCTGCTGAGGCGATTTCGGATGCTGTGGCCCAAGGCTTCGAGGCTACTTCGGACTTTACCCGAGCCACTGATGTCGATGCACTGATTCTCTGCGTGCCCACCCCCCTTAATAAATATCGTGAGCCTGATCTGAGCTTCGTGCTAAATACTATGGATTCATTGGTACCCCATCTCCGTGCTGGGCAGATTGTATCTCTGGAAAGCACAACTTACCCGGGCACTACAGATGAAGAATTGTTGCCACGTATTGAGTCACGCGGTTTCAAGGTGGGGCAGGATATCTTTCTAGTGTACTCACCCGAGCGTGAAGATCCGGGCAACCCGGATTTCACCACCCGCAGTATTCCAAAGGTTTGTGGTGGTCATACTCAGGCTTGCCTGGATATTGGCATGGCGTTGTATGGTCAAGTAATCGACCGAGTCGTTCATGTTTCCAGCACCCGCGCTGCGGAAATGACCAAATTGCTGGAAAATATCCATAGGGCAGTCAACATCGGCCTTGTCAATGAGATGAAGATTGTTGCCGACAGGATGGGTATCGATATCCATGAAGTAATTCGCGCAGCAGCGACCAAGCCCTTTGGTTTCGTGCCGTATTATCCGGGGCCGGGGCTTGGGGGGCACTGCATTCCAATCGATCCTTTCTACTTGACCTGGAAAGCACGTGAGTATGGCTTACATACACGTTTTATCGAGTTAGCAGGGGAGGTCAACTCTGCCATGCCAGATTACGTGATCTCCAAGCTAAATGGCGCACTGAATGATCGAAAGAAGGCGATTAATGGCAGTAAGGTCTTGGTGCTAGGAATTGCATATAAGAAAAATGTCGATGATATGCGTGAGTCTCCTTCCGTTTTCATGATGGAAAAATTGCGAGATCTTGGGGCAGATGTTCACTATAGTGATCCACATGTACCCGTCTTTCCAAAAATGCGCGAACACTACTTTGATTTAACTAGTAAAAAACTGACGGGGGATTTGATTGCTTCATATGACTGTGTATTGCTGGCCACTGATCATGATAAGTTCGATTTCGAACTGATCAGAACTTCTGCTCAACTGATTGTTGATGCAAGAGGAAAATACCTAGAGCCGGCTGGAAATATTGTAAAAGCCTAACTATTTGGAGTGATAAAGATGTTGACGGATAAAACTATTTTGGTGACGGGTGGTACGGGTTCTTTTGGTAATACGTTCGTACCAATGACCCTTGCGAAATATAATCCGAAGAAAATCATCATTTTTTCCCGTGATGAGATGAAACAGTGGGATATGGCCAAGAAATTCGAAGGCGATCCTCGCGTGCGTTTTTTCATTGGCGATGTACGCGATAAGGATCGCTTGTATCGTGCTCTAGATGGTGTCGACTACGTTGTGCATGCCGCTGCCACCAAGATCGTCCCAACTGCCGAGTACAATCCGTTCGAATGCATCAAGACCAACATCAACGGTGCCATGAACCTGATTGATGCCTGTATCGACAAGGGCATCAAGCGCGTAGTCGCGCTGTCAACGGACAAGGCCAGCAGCCCAATCAACCTGTACGGTGCAACCAAACTGGCTTCGGACAAGTTATTTGTTTCTGGTAACTCCTACGCTGGTGGGCACGACACGCGTATGGCCGTTGTGCGTTACGGTAATGTGATGGGCTCACGTGGTTCGGTGATCCCATTTTTTATGTCGATCAAGGATAAAGGTGTTCTACCTATTACAGATGATCGCATGACTCGCTTCATGATTTCTCTCGAAGAGGGCGTCGAACTGGTCTGGCATGCCTTCGACGACATGGAGGGAGGTGAGATCTACGTTAAGAAGATTCCGTCCATGAAAGTGACAGATCTAGCTTCCGTCGTTGCCCCCGAAGCGAAGCAGGAAATTATCGGTATCCGCCCTGGCGAGAAGCTTCACGAGCAAATGATCAGCGCGGAAGACTCGTACTACACCTACGAATACCCGGAGCACTACAAGATCCTTCCGGTTATCAATAACTGGTCGACTTGCGCCGAGCGTATCAAGGACGGTACCAAGGTTCCTGAGGGCTTCGTCTACTCCAGCGACAACAACACCGAGTGGATGAGTGGTGAGGCTCTGCAGGCTTGGATTGACAAGAACCGTGAAAAGATCGGGAGCATCTGATCCATGATCCCCTATGGTCGCCAGGACATTACCCAAGCGGACATCGATGCTGTTGTCGCAGTGTTGCAATCCGACTTCCTGACTCAGGGCCCCATGGTGCCGACTTTTGAGCAGCGTGTAGCGCAGCATGTGGGGGCGCAGCACGCGCTAGCCGTTAACAGCGCCACTTCCGCACTGCACATTGCTTGCCTAGCTCTCGGGCTTGGTTCAGGCGATCATTTGTGAACCACTCCGGTCACCTTTGTTGCATCGTCCAACTGCGCTTTGTACTGCGGAGCTCAAGTTGATTTCGTAGACATAGACCCTCGTACCTACAATCTTTGTCCGCACGCCCTGGAGCAGAAGTTGGTGCAGGCAGAGCGTGAAGGGCGCCTACCAAAAATAGTGGTGGCGGTGCATCTGTGTGGCCAGCCTTGCGATATGCAGGCTATTCATGCGTTGTCGCAACGTTATGGCTTCAAGGTTATTGAAGACGCTTCCCATGCCATCGGTGGTAAGTACCAGAATGAGTTTATTGGTAACTGCCTTTATAGCGATATCACAGTCTTCAGTTTTCACCCGGTAAAAATTATCACTACCGCCGAAGGTGGAATGGTACTTACTAATAGTCCTGAACTAGCCGCTGAAATGGCTTTGCTGCGTAGTCACGGAATTACTCGTGATCCAGCACTCATGACTCAAGAAGCAGATGGCCCATGGTATTACCAGCAGATCAGTCTTGGTTTCAATTACCGTATGACTGAGCTGCAGGCGGCATTGGGCGTCAGCCAGATGGATCGCCTCGACCAATACGTTGCCCGTCGGCACCAGTTGGCCGCACGTTACGACAAGCTACTGGATACATTACCGGTCACCAAGCCTTGGCAGCATCCAGATAGCTACTCGGGGCTGCACCTCTACGTGATCCGCTTGCAACTGGAAAAGATCGGTAAATCTCACCGCCAAGTTTTCGAGTTGCTGCGTGAGAAAGGGGTCGGGGTCAATCTGCACTACATCCCGGTTCATACTCAACCCTATTACCAAGCGATGGGCTTCGAGGTTGGAGATTTTCCTCAGGCCGAGAGCTACTACCGCGAAGCGATCAGTCTGCCGATGTTCCAGACCCTGAGCGATCAAGATCAGGATCTGGTCGTTGCCATCCTTCGTGAGGTGCTATACGTATGAGGTTAGCGATCATCCCGGCTCGTGGCGGCAGCAAGCGTATTCCGCGTAAAAATATCAAGGCGTTCTGTGGCAAGCCGATGATTGCCTGGTCTATCGAGGCGGCGCTTGAAAGCGGTTGCTTCGATCAGGTTGTTGTGTCCACTGACGACTCGGAGATTGCAGCGGTTGCACGACAGTATGGGGCGGCGTTGCCCTTCATGCGACCTGCCGAGCTGGCAGATGATCACACCGGCACGCTCCCTGTTATCCGGCATGCCATCGAGTGGTTCAGGGCTCAGGGACAAGTAGTTGACCAGGCTTGCTGCCTTTATGCCACTGCACCATTCATTTGCGTGGAGGATATTCAGCGAGGGCTGGAGATACTTGAGCAGACCGGAAGCGATTATGCCTTCTCGGTAACCAGTTATGCCTTCCCTACTCAGCGAGCCATTCGCATTACCGAAGCCGGGAGGGTTGAGATGCTCAACCCAGAGCATTTCAATACACGCTCTCAGGATCTTGAAGAGGCTTACCACGATGCTGGTCAGTTCTATTGGGGGTGTGGTGACGCATGGTTGGAGGGCAAGGTAATTTTCAGTCCGGCTGCAGCGCCTGTCGTTTTGCCTCGTCATCGTGTTCAGGACATCGATACGCCTGAAGACTGGTTGCGAGCAGAATGGATGTTCAAGGCAATGCAGCACGCGCAGAGCGTTTGACATGGCGGCCCTGACGGTTGTGTTTCGCGCTGATGCATCGCTGCAAATCGGCACTGGCCACATCATGCGCTGCCTAGCTTTGGCGGATGCTCTAAGGACTCAAGGGGCTAGTTGCCATTTCATTACTCGTGACCATGCGGGGAGCATGATCGATCATCTTCGCAGCCGCGGGTACGAGACTCACGTTCTGGCGTCCCTAGGGAAAAAGAGTGTCGAAGCGAATGCTCCTGACCGTAGCGAGCCTGCTCATATCCACTGGCTGTGTGTTACTCAGCAGCAGGATGCGGAGCAATGCAGTGAGGTTCTACGGGAACTGAAGCCCGATTGGCTGATTGTCGACCACTATGCGCTTGATGCTTACTGGGAAGCAGTACTGCGGCCTCATTATGTGAAATTGATGGTGATCGATGATCTTGCAGACAGGCCGCATCTTTGCGACCTCCTGCTAGATCAGACTTTCGGGCGGCAGACAGAGGACTACAAACCGTGGCTTTCTGGTGACTGCACCGTGCTCTGTGGGGCCAAGTACGCACTTTTACGCCCTGAATTTTCCGCACTACGGCCATACAGCTTGCAGCGTCGGCAATCTTCACCCCTCGAACACCTCCTTGTCACCATGGGAGGAATCGACAAGGACAACGCTACTGGTTTGGTGCTCGACGCGCTTTCGTTTGCTTCAATCCCCGTGCACTGTCGAGTCACTGTAGTAATGGGCAACAATGCGCCTTGGCTGCAAAATGTACGGCAGCAAGCCGAGCAATCTCCCCTACTTGTGAACGTGCGCGTAGGTGTTGCCGACATGGCAGCGTTGATGGCTGACAGTGATTTGGCAATTGGTGCCGCTGGATCGACTTCCTGGGAGAGGTGCTGCCTGGGTGTGCCGACAGTAATGGTCGTGCTTGCCGACAACCAGCGAGAGGTCGCGAGTGGTCTGGAGAAGGCTGGTGCGGCACTTACACTTCAGGGAGCGCAACAAATCGTGTCCGATCTTCCTGCGATGCTGCATGCACTGTTTTCCTCGCCTGCTCAGCGAGCCTCCATGAGTCGTGCCGCGTCGTTCGTTGCGGATGGCAGTGGCTTATCAAAAGTCATCGAATTTCTGGAGCAATAAAGTGGACGCAACACTCAGAACCGGGCTTCGCTCAATGACCTCTACGGATCTCGAGCTGGTATTGGAATGGCGTAACCATGAAGACGTTCGCCGATACATGTACACACAGCATCAGATCGGTCTCCAAGAGCACACGCAATGGTTTGAGCGTGCCTCGAAATCATCAGCTCGCCACCTTTTGATCTATGAAAAGGAGGGCGCTTCACTCGGTTTCATCAATATCCATGTCATTGCTGCCGGAGGCATCGCTGACTGGGGATTTTACGCTGCGCCGGACGCCCCGAAAGGTACTGGGCGTGATCTGGGGGAAGCGACGTTGAATTACGTGTTTGAGCAGATAGGTCTGCACAAGCTCTGCGGGCAAGCGCTTGTATATAACCAGCGCTCGGTCAAGTTTCACCAGAACCTGGGCTTCCATCAAGAGGGAGTCCTGCGCGAACAGCATTTTGACGGCCAGGCTCATCACGACGTGGTGTGCTTTGGCCTCCTCGCCAGAGAATGGCAAGCAAGAACCTGAGAGATATAGAAAATTATGTCAGTTCCCAGCATTCACATTGCGGGTCGCCGCATTGCTCTTGACGCACCGCCTTACATCATTGCCGAGCTGTCTGCCAACCATAATGGCAAGCTCGAAACAGCCCTGAAAATAATAGAAGAGGCGAAAAAGGCCGGCGCTGATGCAATCAAGCTGCAGACGTACACAGCCGACACCATCACACTCGATTGTGACTCTGAAGATTTCCAGATTCGTGGTGGTCTCTGGGACGGAAAGACGCTTTACAAGCTTTACCAAGAGGCTCATATGCCCTGGGAATGGCATCGCCCGCTCTTTGATTATGCCCATAAGCTCGGGATCACTATCTTCAGCTCTCCTTTCGACAACACTGCGGTCGATTTACTGGAGGATCTGAATACCCCTGCGTACAAGATTGCCTCTTTCGAAGCCATCGACCTTCCGCTGATTCGCTATGTAGCAAGCACCGGTAAGCCCATGATCATCTCCACTGGCATGGCCAATGCCGAAGAGATACAAGAGGCCATTGATGCCGCGCATGCCGGTGGCTGCAAGGAGCTCGCCATCCTGCATTGTGTCAGTGGCTATCCTGCACCGGCCGACGAATACAACCTACGCACCATTCCAGCCATGATGGATCGTTACGGTTTGGTAACCGGCTTGTCGGACCACACGCTGGACAACATTACCGCAGTAACCAGCGTAGCGCTGGGTGCATCGATCATCGAAAAACATTTCACCCTCGACCGGAAAGGCGGGGGGCCGGATGACAGTTTCTCCCTCGAGCCGGAAGACCTGAGAGCGCTATGCGTTCAAACAAAGACGGCATGGTCGGCCTTGGGCAAGGTTAAAACAGAGCGGTCGGAGAGCGAAAAAGGCAATGCACAGTTCAGAAGGTCTCTATATGTGTGCAAGACGATAAAGCGTGGGGAAACGCTTACGGCTGACAACGTCCGGAGTGTCAGGCCTGGGTTTGGTCTTGCACCCAAACACCTGGATGAGTTGATAGGGAAGAGATCTAGGCAAGATCTCCCAGTTGGTACTCCACTGTCGTGGGAGATTGTAGAGTAGAAGTTTTTGTGCTCATGTTAGCGAGCATGTGTGGGGGCACTAAGTTTGTTGATGTCAGAAGTGTCTGTTCGCAACGAGTTGAACTTCATGGGTCGGGGGATGGCGCTAATAACTTGAAAAAAAAGATAAAGGCAAAGTTGCGACTGAAGCATTTTCTGCTTCTAGCTCTCGAGCGCTGTTTTCCGGAGGTCGTCAAAGCCTTGAACGCAAGAAGCGTTGAAGGGCAGAGCGGCGTTGCTGTCATTGCCTATTCTTTGGCCAATGTAGGGAATCCGCTAGCGACGCTCAATCATTACTTCAGCAGTCTTGGGATATCCAGCACGACATTATGGCGAGCATTATGTTTGCTTCAGGAGCAGCGGGCACCTGCATTTGACAATCTCATGACTAGCGCGGAGCGTATCGACGCTATAGACCTACGATTATTGCTGCAAGTTAAAGTGATGCTTCTAAAGCCTGTCAGAGTTGTCGAATCCGACCTTGCTGACTTATTGCGCTTTTACAAGGCTTCTACAGTACAGCTAGAAGACAAAAAAAACGTAGCTGCTGCACTTGCATCGTTGATTATTGAGAAATCTCCGATTGAGAACGCTGAGTTATGGTTGAGCGAGATTCAACTCAATATATTTTCGCTGACTGAGTATCAGCAGTTGCAGTTTTTGTCGAGTATAAGTCGTGCTAAAGATTGCCGACGTTTTCTGTTTTGGGAGGCTAAACTGGCTCCGGTGTTTTCGGAAATCGCACAGCTAAAAGTGCTACTGATGCGATACTCGATTCTAGGTGGAGTAGACGTATTTTCAAAACTGGAATTCTCTTTTGCTAGCATGCAAAATCCGGTCTGCGAAATGTACAAGGCTCAAGTTAAACCCATCTTTGATCAAATTGATGCGCGTAATAATTTTCTTGACGCCCGGTTTGATCATGCCTCAGTACGTTCAGTGCAACAGCTTATCCTTCAGAAAATTTTTGAAGCCAAGCCCTTCTGCTACATGCGGCTAGGGGACGGAGAAAGCTACGGGTTTTCGAATGATGATTATGTAGATCAGGTAGGGCTGAGCAGGCAAGAGCTGCATTGGTGGGGTAGAGCACTGGATGAAGAATGTCGTCTTGAATTACGACGTCAGTTCTTGGCTGCTTTGGAATGTGTAGACCTCTTGGGCATTCCGAGTGCTATTCGGCTTGTAAAAGAACTAAAGGCGTCAGGTAAAAACTTTTTTCTTGTGAACTCACTGATATCTAGATTGTTCTGTACGATGCACGGTGTAGGCTGCTTTCGTACCGGGTCGAAAGATTATCGAAGATCAGAGTAATTTGTTCATGTTTGATTCGGACTTCCTGTATGAAATATTCCGAACCGCCAAGAAAGTCTATGTGGTTTCTGGCTTGAGGTCAGATGTTGTAGAGGGCTGGGCGCCTGATAGGAGCAAAGTGCAGCACATCGAAATACCGACCCACAGGCTCATGAAGCACACTGAAGTCGGAAGCTCGTTGCCTCGAATCTTTCCCGATGTATATAAAGGTTATATGGCAAGAGTTGCTTCTTTAGCTGAGCCAGGTGTGGTGTTCTTATTTTCGGCAGGATTCATAGGTAAGATACTGATGTCCACAGCTGCCAGGAATGGTGCGGTAGCCTTAGATGTTGGGCAGTTTCTTGTCTCTGCCAGTTTGCGCTCTCTGGAGGAAAAATGAGAATCGTAAGTATTGTGCGGTTTGTATTCTATTTCTTCAAAGGGCTGGAACGCAATTTTAAAATTATTTGTTATGGGGATGTGCCAGAAATCTACAAGGTTCCCAGGGTTGTAGAAAAATATTCATTTGCCAGCGGTAGGGCGCTATCGTTTTTTGTTGTGGTTAAAGAGCTTTTCAGGCACTGTCTGCGTGCGCATCAAAGTTGCTGTGCCGTGCCTGCAGGTAGTGTTGTTTTTTGCGGCGGAACTGCCAATAACGAAAGAGAGTTTATTTTTTTTTCACATGTGCTTTCGAAGAGTATTCAAGAGGCAACATATTCGAGAG
The DNA here is from genome assembly GCF_979258205.1 of Pseudomonas sp. AC355. NCBI lineage: Bacteria > Pseudomonadati > Pseudomonadota > Gammaproteobacteria > Pseudomonadales > Pseudomonadaceae > Pseudomonas > Pseudomonas sp. AC355. The sequence continues at coordinate 793,076 of NZ_OZ409843.1, forward strand.
AAAAAAATTTGTTCTTTTTGTTTGGCGACGAAAAGAAGAAGCTGTTTTTTGAAAGAGTGTTGTCCGGGTTGATTTTTATTTTGGCTTGTATGTATATGCCGAGAATAAAAATGGGGCCGGTAGCTTTCAAGTATTTGGTTTCTTATTCGAAGCTATACCTTCGGCTGTTCTGCAGCTTTCAAAGGTCGCGTTACTTACCAGCGCTATTGGTGGTTGCGAACGATCACACTGACCTTCCTGTGGCCGCCGCGATGATAATGCGATACTTCAGAGTGCCGGTGTGTTATGTCCAGCACGCCGAGATTTCAGACCTTTTCCCTCCGCTGGATTTCGATATCTCTATCCTTAGAAACAAAAAAACGCTGGATAAATATCAATCCATAAGCGCAGTCCGTGGTGATGTCTATGTTGTTCCCCGTTCAGAGAAAAAACAGGGATTTGAGTGCATTCTCAAGTCAGGATCCCTTTCTGCCGCCCATGTGGTGATCTATCTAAGTTCCATTTTCAACCTCGATGAGGTTAAAGACTGTATCGGGATACTTTTGAAAAATCCATTTGTGGCGGCAGTTTCAATTAAATTGCATCCTAGAAGCGATGCTTCTGTTTTTCAGCAGATCCGCGGTGCAGTTATTTGCGAGCAAATACCTGATTTTATTCATGTGGGTATTGTGGCGAACTCATCTGTTTCCGTTGAGTTACTCGAGCAAGGTATTCCTGTCTTTCAATACTTTGCTCTTGATGCAATGGCTGAGGACTACTACGGTTTCGTTGCCGATAAGATAACTTTGCCGATTCAGCGTGCAGTATTGTGTCAAAGATTTTGGGGCGAGAATTTCTATGATGCATCTTGGGCTGAGCGCTTCAAGAGATACAGTCCGTCTCTTGGTGAGAACTGGCAAGCGTCCACTGATGCGCTCCTTGAAAAAGTACAGCTGATATTAAATCGCTATTAAATTTTAATTAGGGTAGCAGTGTGTTTTTAAAGATTTTGAAGTATATATGGCTGCGATTACCATCCTGGCACGCCTTGTTCTACCGGCCGAAAAAAGATAGCTATCTTTTCTTGCCGATCAATGGCGCTGGACTAGGACACCTTACCCGCTCCTTGGCTATAGCGAAGAAGCTGAGAGCCGCGCGGCCGCACGCGGAAATTATATTTCTCACAACTAGCATCGGAGTTCCTCTGGTGCATCGGGCGGGCTTCATTTGTCACCACGTTACACCATCATCTCTGCTCAATGTTGGAACTATCGTCTGGAATAGACTGTTCTACCAAACATTAAAAAGTATTTTGTCTGTTCACCGCCCAGGTACATTAGTGTTTGATGGCACAATTCCTTATCTGGGACTCCAGAGGTTGATGTTATCTCACAGGAATATTAGCTATGTCTGGGTTAAGCGAGGGCTATATAAGGAGGGCGTGAACAGTGAACTGCTGAATTCTTATCTGCAGAGGTTCGATAAGATAATAACGCCATGTGAGTTAAATGACAAACCCCAGTCGGGGTCTCTCGGCAGTAAGAAAATATTTTCCGTAAGTCCTATATCTCTTATTGATAGAGACGAACTGTTCAACCGCGTTGATGCGCGTGAGGCGTTACGGCTAGATAATAGGCCATGTGCTTATGTACAGCTGGGGGCTGGAAATATAAACGGTATCTCTGGCCTTCAAGAGCGTTTGGTGAAGAGTCTACAGGGGCTTGGAGTCCAAGTGGTTCTGGGTCTATCTCCTATATCGCTGAGTCCCCAGTCCTCCCATGGGGCAGACAAAACCATTGTTGACTATCCGAATAGTAAATATTTTTCAGCGTTTGATTTTGCCGTTGTTGCTGCCGGTTATAACTCTGTTTGCGAGGTCGTCATGCTCGGTTTGCCGGCTATTTTCTTCCCCAATACCGAAACCGGCGCGGATGATCAAGCCAAGCGTGCGATGCAAGCATGTGCTTTCGGCCGATATGAGTGCATGCTTGACTTTGATGATAAAAAAATTTCATTAGCTGTCGAGCGGCTATTGGAGGGCGGGGGAAGAAGGAACGTTATCAGGGTGAGAATGGCGCAATTGAAGCAGCAGAATTAATAGGTTCTCTATAACAAGAACTGATGATGCGGACTAGTACCGATAGTCGTTTTGGTTAAGCTGCATATTTTACGCGGAATCTATTTTAGAGATAATAGTCCTGTATAACATATTTCTTCCCGGTATATCGTTTGCTGAGATTGAGTAAGTTAAATGCCCAAAGCAATTGCTTGGAGCATTAACTTTAATGGAAGGATGCTTTGTCAATCGTTTCGCGCAATTCAGGTAATGATAGAAGAAACTCGCTGTACTGCGTCATTGCAGTGTCAGTTATATGCTGATTGTCCCAGAATATTGGTTTCTTGTAAGAGTTATCTATCCAGAGTCGGCATGCCTCTGGTGTACAAAAAAATGAACTGATATTTGCAAATCTTATATTTGCCTGCTTGGCTACACTTTGAGCTTGCTTTGCAAGCTCAAAGTAGTTCCACGGTATCATGTCTTTGTTACTGGTTTCTATTGAGAGTGGCAGTTCCTCGCTTGAGGGGAGCGTTTTAATGTGGTGCTCCACTGTGCGAACAAACATTGGCGCTACTCCTAGCATGACAATATTAGACGTGATTTCTTTTATGATTGGTATGCTATCTTTTACTGAAAGCCAGTGTTTAGGTCTATAACGAAAGCTTAGAATGACGCCGCTTATAGTTGTTCTCTCTGAAAGCTTTCGCATAGTAGAGTACATTTGAGGAAAGCAGACAGGTATGGAATTTTTGTTGAAGGTTTCTGCTGGTGGGCACCCGGAGTGATGTAACATAATAAAGTTCACTGAAGGGAAAGACCTTCTTAGTGAATGCAGCGTATCTCTGCCAATACTGTCTCCGATAATGAGAATGTTACTCTGCTTTGCCTGCCGCTCTAGGCAGAGTAATACTCTTTCTGGCGTATTGTTTCTATCAAAGCTGCAAGTGAATCCTGTATGTTTAGATTCCGAGTAATTTCCGCTGTCTCCCGTAAAGTTTAAATTCAGCTTTGCGTGATAATGGTCTTTCTCCGCCTCAATAATCGCTAATGTTTTTGCCTTTGCTTCGTTGTAGAAAAAAGCTTTTATGTCTGCACTTAGAGTGTTTTGAAGTTTTGCAACTGTTGTTATATGAGTCGATAAAACAAACAGAACCAAAGCTGAGAATGAGGCTAGGAAATATTTGTAAGCTGCTGCTTTATTGGTAAGTATCCGCTTCTGACGAATTGGTTGCTCCAGGCAGTAATAAGAAATCGTAGCAAACAGAAATGCAGCTGAAATCGCGGTGACCATCAGTAAGGGAGGGGCGCTGGGGTTAATTGTGCGAGCAAGTACCAAAAGAGGCCAATGCCAGAGATACAATCCATATGATATCAAACCTAACCAAACCAAAATCTTGGATCGTAATATTGGTGTAATTATTCGCCCTTTACCTGAGGCTGCGATTATTAAAGCGGTGCCTATAGTAGGGATTAAGGCAGAGGTTCCTGGGAATGTTGTTTCCGAGGTGAAAAGCAGAGCGGAGCCTATTATCATTGCAGCACCACTTATTTCAAGGGTATCTGCGGTTAACTTTGTGCGTGATCTATTTGGCAGGCAAGCTAGAATAGCGCCGATTAGAAGCTCCCAAAAACGGCCTAAGGAACCATAGAACGCTAGCTCAATTTTTTCGTTAAAAACTAAACTAACTGAGTATCCGAAGGAAAGTATAAATAGCAGAGCACAAAGCGCAAGTGGGTTTTTTCTGGACTTTAAAGTTAGCAGAAGGAGTAGCGGGAAAAACAGATAGAATTGTTCTTCAATCGAAAGTGACCACATATGAAGTAGCGGAGTCAGCTCTCCAGGGCCATCAAAGTATCCCACCGAAGAATAAAAATACCAATTTGCTGAAATTGCTAGCGTCGAGTATAGGCTCTGTGTTGTGTCATGAAGCTGCGGCTTATCAAATATTGCGAAGGCGATAATCCACGAGGTGAGCAGCACTGGTATCAGCGGCGGTACAAGTCGTCTGATGCGGCGCTCATAGAATTTACCAAACGAAAAAGCATTTGCTTTCATTTCATTAAGGATTATGGAAGTTATCAGGAATCCCGATAAAACAAAAAATACATCAACGCCAACATAACCACCGGGAAAAAAAATAAAACCTGCGTGGAAAAATAAAACACTAAGAACAGCTATCGCCCGCAAACCGTCCAGTTCAGCTCTGTATAAAAACAATTTGCACTCTCCCTCGATTGATGGCTGTATAATATCATCGATATCTAACGGCAGGCTAGCCTATAAAAAACAAGTAATAACACTATGTCCTTGTGGTGCGCGGTGAGTGCGGACGTCATGCTTAGCGCTTGTGCGCCGGAGCTCGTCAGGGTAAGAGTGTAGGGTTTGGCTGCAGAAGGATCGGTCAGTCATTACTGATACATGGGGGGGCTGGTTTATCGGTCTATCGATAGTGACGCCGGTACGTGAGGTTTATGGAACATGCTGCTATTTGTAGTGGGTGGATTCAGTTGCCACCATTTTTTGATTCTGTTATGCGTGTAAATACAGCATTTATCGGATTTTTTGAAAAGAGCTTAGCCAGGTAAGAGGTGCTTTGGTATTATAACAAGAATATGCTGAAGATCCGCTTAGTCTTCGGCTTTGCGCTTCATGGTTTACTAGGTAGCGTGCTCGTTTGGTTGTGCTGCCAAAGCTGCGCATGATTCAGTTGGTATTCACGACTTTCAATTCAGTCAAACAGGGTTGTAAATGACTAGTCTCGATTATCTGCCTTCCACCCCAGAGCAGCTGTTTTTGGTTGCGAAGGAGCTCCATGCTCAATGGCGACTGAATGAAGCTGATATCGCTCTGAAGAAGCTACGTGAAGCACCGGGAAAATACGAAGTTGCTGCGTTGAATCTTCACGCCGACATACTATGGTCTCTTGGCGATGTAGAAGATGCTAGGGCCGCAACGGAGCGGTTGCTTGTTATTGCACCTCTTGATCATCAAGCAGCGCGGCGTGCTCGCTGGCTTGATCTTCCTGTCGATCCTTTGCGTTGTACGCCTGAGTGGATTGAAGAAGTCCTGGCGGCAGGCGAGAAGCCAGTAATTACTTATCCGGCATTGGTCAGGCTTCTAAATGAAGAAGGGCATCATGGCTCTGCACTTCAGGTAGCGTTAAATGGTTTAGAGGTGATTCAGCGGCTGAAGGGTGATGTTCGTATCATCAATAAGCTTTTACTTGAAACTGCGATTGCCAAAGAAAATTTAGGTGACTACGACGGTGCCTTGGAGGCGCTGTCGCGGATTGATCCTACTCTACCGGTAGCAAAGTCGGCAGCCCTGAGTCGTTCTCGGATGCTGCACGAGATGGGGATTTTTGATCAGGCTGAAGTAGCGCTTTCTCCTCATTACGATGATGTCGTTCCTGCATTCAATGCGCCTCGTTATCATATTTTTCTTTCCACTGGAAGAATTAAAGAGGCATTCGCGCTGTACAAGTCGAGAAGGGAGACTGAGGTATTCAGGCGTTTGATCAAAAACTATGACTCACCCAGTTTTTTCAAGGGCGGAGAGTGGCGTAATGATCATATTCTGATTCTGTCGGAGGGAGGGCCAGGTGATGAGTTACGTATGTCGAGCCTTTATGGCGACGTCTTGTCTCATGTTAGGAAGGTCACAATATCCTGTGATCCGAGGCTGGCCGGCATTCTTTCGCGCACCTATCCAGAGGCACGTTTTGTTCCGTCACCTCGCTTTCGTGACGAATTAAGAAAGTCTGATTATTCAAGCCGCAATGAAGTGCGTGACGCATTAGGGGCAAAGCTTCTTACCAATACGTTGTTACGTGAGACTGAAGGGGTGACTCGTACTGCTTCGATCTTCGAGTTGTTGTGCGAGTTGCGCCCTGATCGAGAGGCGTTTCGTAGCGTGCAGCGCAGAAACTTGCGCCCCGATCCGGTGTTAGTCTCAGAGTTTAGGGCGAAGATGCCTCCTAATGTGCGTAGAGTTGGCCTTGCCTGGAGAAGCATGATCAATAATTCAACTCGGCAGAAACACTATTTTTATCCTGAGGATCTTTATCCGCTTTCAGCTTTGCAGAACACTGAATTCTGGATATTGCAGCCTGAATACACAACTGAAGAGATTGAGCAGCTGAGCAAGTTTCTTACAATCAAGGTTGTGGAAGAAATTGATCTAGTTGATGATTTTGAATCGCAGTCAGCTTTGATCTCTTGCCTTGATGCGGTTGTTGCTCCGTGCACGACTACCGCTGAGCTTGCTGGGGCAGTTGGAGTCGAGACCATCATTCTCGCAAATACCCACATGACCTCTTGGCGGCAGAACCAGGATGGCTCGGATGTGTGGCATCCGGATGGTAAACTGATTCTGGGTGATAGAATTGGTGATCGCCAGACTGTTATAGATAACGCCTTGAATGCGCTTCTAGGTAAAAAGCACAAACTAAGGGAAGAGTTTAGTCCTGTGAGCAATGAAGTTAAAATCTTATCTGAACCAATCAAGAGTCCCTCTTCGAAGGTTGCTACTCGGTTATCCTTGAAGTACCGAATAAAGAGGCTGATCGCTTCGCTGCCTGGCGCTCGACGGTTCAAAAAATATATATATCACTATATGGCAGTTGCAAAATCTACTAATGGCGAAGCTAGGGAGACGTACTCTCTTGAGGCTCATGCGAAACAATTGATTCGTGTGAAGGATGTCAAGGAGGCCCATATCGCTCAAGCTGCCGAGGCGGCTCGCTCCGATAAGACCGGCACCATGCTTGCGGTGAAAGCAATTCTTCAAGCACGATCTGGCGGATTTCAAAATGCACTTTTCACTGCTGCCCAACTGCCAAAGAATAATGCTATTCATGAGCGAATTCTTCCGGCATTACGAATAGAAATGGCGGATCTTGGCAGACATGATCTTTCCAAAGAAGGATTGCGTCTCCTGTTGTCTCAGAGTCCTGGTGAGCCTGTTCAAGATGCAGTTAGGTTGGGTAATGCGGACTTTGAGGCGCAGGCTTACGACTTTCTTACAGGTATTGCGCAGCCTAATGATCCCAAAGGTTATGTCGTAGTATTCGGACTAAACAACAGGGTTACCCTTGGGCTTATGGTTCCGCTGGCGTGGCAACTCGCGAAGGATGGATATTATGTATGTTCTTCGGTTGCCGCCTCTATGAAGCCGTCGGTGTTACCGCAATTGAAGGGAATTTCCGGCGCGATTCGTTGGGGGGGGCTTTCCCTTACAAATGAACCTTCCAGTTTCAGGAAGCTGAGGAACAACTGGCAGATTGATCTTGAACATCGTAGTGTGGTTTGCGACGAGATAAATTATTTTACTTATTTTGCAGAGCGTCTCGGCAAGCTTTCCAACAGCTACGATGTGGATGTCAGCAATTCGAAGGTGCTAGCCGACTTTGAAAGTCTGCTTCAGCGTAGTGATGCGGCACTCACTGTATGTAAGCGCCTGCTTTCGCTGGCTGAGGAAGGAAAACCAATCCGATTGGCCGCGATGGACACCCACTTTGCCCCAGCAGGGATTGTTCGTAAGTGGTGCGAGGAGTTTGGTCGGCATAAGGGCATTGAGCTCGTCGCTCTTTCAATTTCCTACGAAAACTACTATTCAAATCTCACCTCATTAGAGGCTAAAACTATATCGGTCGAGAATCTCACCGCTCGGCCCGACGTTCGCCATCCTCTTTTTGGTGGGCGCAAGCGATTTGATCGCTATATCGCTGATAATCCAAGTGTCCTTCATAATCGAGATGAGGTGCTGGCTCACATCAAGGTGAACCGAAGCAAGACGGAAGAAGGAGATTTGCAGTTCAGAAATTCTGTCATTGAGCGAGCCAAGCAATGTCATGCTGATGGAGGCAAGGTTTTTGCAGCTCTTGGCAAGGTATTGATTGATTTCGCAGCGCCATATGATCACGGTCACACTTTTGATGAGTTTTCTAGCTGGATAAGGTTTCTCGTAACTGAAGTGGCGGACACTAATAACGTGTTGATTATTAAGCCTCATCCTCATGAAAAACGCTCCGAAATTGCAGCACCTGGTGTACAGACTCTCAGGGATCTCTTGCCGGACGAATTGCCGGAGAATGTTATTTTTCTTGATCATGCAGCATTTAATTCTTACGAATTAGCGGAAATTGTCGACCTTACGTTCGTCTGGAATGGAACCGCTTATGCAGAGTTTCCAGTACTTGGAAAACCTGTTGTAGCCGAAAGCACGTGGGCTGAGAGGGACTACCCCTTGAATGGCGTCACGCTTTGCTCGGAAGCTCATTATCGTCACGTTCTTCGTGGAGAAAAGCAGGTAGGCCTTTCAGATGAGACTATTGCCCGCGCTACTGCATTTATGCAGTTCATGAAAAGTTCGGTTGTTTCAATTGCTTTTGGTTATGTCAGGCGTGCAGGGACCAACCAGAGTATTGGGTCAATTACCTTTGTCAAAAATGATATAGATGCCATATCTATGCAAGTTGATCCTGGTTTAGAACTGGCTTCGTCTCGCTTCTTTGAGGTGGAAGAACGTGTAGACTGACGTCGTGCGCGGGCTTTTTGGAGTGGCCGATATGGTTTGGTGTAAATACACCTAAATAACTTACACTCAATTAGCCCGCGTTTTTAATATGCTATGGGAGCCTGGGTGTATGCGAATTGTGGACGCGTATGAATGATCTGATGAGTGGTGTCGCCAAATCGCTATTGTGGTCGATTTCTCTGGGGGGCAAATTTTTTCGCGTCGTCCCGGTTTGTACCATTGTTGCAGTTGTTGCGACAGTGCTCAGTCAGTTTTTTCTTTTGGTTGGCTTTCTTTTGCCGTTAAAAGTTGTTTTGTTACTTGGTTCTGAGCATGTGCCTCATTATTTTCCAGTTTTTTTGAAGGATGTTGGTCGGGACTGGCTCATAATATTTCTCAGCTTTGCTTCTGTTGTTTTTTATTCTTTGCATCTCGTTGCGGCAAGAACTGTCGACCATTTTTCATCTCTGGGGGCTAGAAGGCTGCTTGATAAAAGTAAAAAGATGACGATATTCGAAGGGCAGGAAGATATCGCCTCAAAAGGCTTCCAGCGGTATTCGCAAAGTTTGGCCAGCCTGTCTTTTTTAATAATCTGTCTGCTGGTGATGTTGCTTTTTTACCCGCGCGTTGCCTTGGTTATATTTTTTTATTTTGCGACCGCTGTCTTCGTCTTGAGTGTCGTTTTCTCCTTGGCGCCCAATATTCACAGTCGCTATGCTGATGGTTTAGGTATTATGCCTAAGGTGTTGGGTAGTGTTGGTTTCTTGTGTTCCTTTGCATTTATTGTATTTGATTATTTGTCTGGGGGGGCGCCAGGCTTATTGGTTGCAGTGGTTTCGTTGTTGCTGGCCAGACAGCTCTTTTCTCGAGCGTCCAGTCTTATAAAAGATCAATACGATCTCTATCGGCAAAAAGCACAGCTTTCTATTCTTTTCTTTCATGGCAGTTTTTTTCAAGGCGACGCAAGGAGTAAACATCAAGAAATATGGTCACTCGTTAACCCTGATGCAAGAGACCGTTGGCTGGCTGATGTTGTTGCGGAGATTCCTGGTTTTATCAAAAGCGAGTTTTCCGTTTCATGGGTGCAAATGGGCGTCCCAAATATTTTTTGCTATTTATTGGCTCAGAAGGACGAAGGCGGTCGGCAGCTATTGGTAAAGCTGTACAATACAAATCTAGCGTCTCTCGCAAAACATGAGGCAACATTGTTAGTTAGTCAAGATGGGTTACCCACGCTTCCGTTTTTACATGCAACTACAGTTGAAGGCCTGAGTTGCCACGTTTTCGATGCCAGCGGCTACCGTTGTTGTACCCCTCAAGAAACCACTAAGGCTCAAATGGCATTTAGAGCCATGCTTTCTGCCTGCAAACCTTCGGACTCTCTGGCGGCGATTTATATAAGATCTCGAGCTCGGTTCTGGCATCATCTTGATAGTGACTTACTAGACCGACTTGAAAACGTGTTGGCTGACAATTCAAGTACGGTATTGTACGAACGATTTCGTGCCAGACTTCATGAAATGCGAGACACGCTTGAGTGTCTGCCTCATTGTTTATTGGTGCAGGATGTGCGGCCTGGAATGCTCTGGACTGACCCTGATGGTAATCTAGCACTCGCAAACTGGACGCGTTGGGAGCTCGAGCCTGTCGGTGCCCGATGGTCTTTTGATACTCATACCAATCAGTTAATTGAGAAGTTGGGCACCGCTCGCTATCTTCAGAATAAAGGGGTCGATATTTCGCAATTACGCTTTTCGTCGTTGATCTATGATTTTGTGTCTTTTGTTAATCGGGCGCGCTACTTTGAGGCTTACGCACTCATCGACAAAATATTAGATGCATATGATGAGATTTGAGTTTTAAGTTGCTTGATTGGAACTCGATAGTGGAAGGGCATGGGCGGAGCTCCATAATAGGGATCACCACCTCTTTGGCTGTTGGCAGATTTTTTGTTAATAGATGGGATTAGCTTCAATGACTCGTGTTGCTATGTTGGTCTGGAACGAATTTCTCAACGACGCTCGTGTCCTTAAAGAAGCGCAGACCCTTCAGGGCGCAGGATATCTAGTAACGGTTTTTGCTTTGCACACGCCAGGTGTAACTGAAGAGCGGCAGGCGCTGTGTGAAGGAATACAGATCGTACGGGTTCCACGAAGCCCGCTTGTACGATGGAGAAGGCCTACGGCTGCTACTGCTTCCGGCGGGCCGATTGGGCGATTGGGGGTGGGCAGGCAGCTGCTACGTATTGCTGGTCGACTTTGGACCCATGGGGTTTTTCTTGGTCGGATAGCCCTGCACAGGGCAGCTATCGTGCACGCCCACGACGTCAACGTCCTGCCTACTGCATGGCTTGCCGCCAAGTTGTCTGGTGCAAGAATCATTTATGACGCTCACGAGATCAGCACAAGTCGCGAGGGTTATACGAGTTTCCGAAAATTGGTGGGCGTCGTTGAGCGCTTCTTGATGCCCAGGGTGCAAGGCACCATCACCACCACCGATGCTCGGGCCAAGTTCTTCGCGCGGGCCTATGGCGTGGCGCGCCCTGTTGTTCTGCAAAATCGGCCGCGCCATCAGGCAGCGCAGGTGTCTACTCGTATTCGTGACGAGCTTCAGCTTGAGCACCCCTGGCCTATCGTTGTGTACCAGGGAGGTGTTCAGCAGGGGCGAGGGCTCGAGCTTCTTGTTCGAGTCGCTGCCCAGGTGCCAAATACGTACTTCGTATTCATCGGAGGAGGGCGGCTCGATACGAGCTTGCGTTCCATTGCGTCTGAGCTCGGGCTTGAGGGTCAGGTTCGCTTTATCCCGACAGTAGCGCTGGCCGCGTTGCCAAGCTATACCGCATCTGCCGATATTGGCGTGCAGCCCATAGAGAACACTTGTTTGAACCACTACACTACGGATTCCAACAAGTTGTTCGAATACGTTCAGGCGGGATTACCGGTTGTAGCCTCCGACTTGCCGGAAATTCGACGTATTGTACGGGCATATGACTTGGGGCTACTGGTGCCACCTGGTGACAGCCAGGCTCTGGCGGTGGCGCTGCGACTCATGGTTGCTAATGTTGGTTTGCGTGAGCAGTATGCCCAGCAGGCTCGCAATGCTTCGGTAGAGTTGAGCTGGGAGCAGCAGGAACAGGTACTGGTCGATCTGTATCGACACGTTATGGACTGAATTTCTGTCATGGATAGACGATTCTGCCATGCCTGACATGCTCTCTGTACGATGGGGTAACATACGTATCCCATCGGGGGGTAGTCGCGGCACTCTTTGCTGAATACTTGCCGAAGTAATTTAGTGTTCTCTATATGCCCAAGCGAGTTTTGCTGCTGAGTTTCTTTTATCCGCCGGATCTTTCTGCTGGATCCTTTCGTGCCGTTGCGTTGGTGGAGGCATTCCAGCGTGAAGCCGATCACGATGTTCAGATTGATGTGCTGACGGCGCAGCCCAATCGTTATATCAGCCATGTTGTTGACGCTGTATCCAGAGAGGATGCGTCTGGTGTGTGCATCCGGCGTATAAGCTTGCCGGGCGTGCGCAAGGGGTTTGTGGGGCAGGCGGTATCGTTTTGGCGTTATGCCCGCAAGGTCTGCCGTTTGACTGCTGATCAGGATTACGATCTGGTCGTCGCAACCTCGTCGCGGCTGATGACTGCTGTGTTAGGGGCATGGGTAGCCTACCGTCGTAATGCTCGTCTTTATCTCGATATGCGGGATATTTTTGTCGAAAACCTGAACGTTCTGTTCCCCAGATTCGTGGCATTGCCTCTTCAGTTTTTTTTTGGCGCGCTGGAGCGCTGGGCTATTGGGCGAGCGGATCGGGTAAACCTGGTTTCCCGCGGTTTTCTTGGCTACTTCCAGCCGCGTTATCCCTCACGGCGGTTTTCCGTGTTGCCCAATGGTGTCGATGATTCTTTCATGGGCATTGAGCCAGTCGCGTCTGCGCCATCGTCTGGCCGGCCCATCAAGATCATGTATGCCGGTAACTTCGGTGATGGGCAAGGGATGCACCTGATACTGCCGGCAATGGCTCGGCGCCTGCGAGGGCGTGCCAGCTTTCTGCTGATTGGTGGTGGCGCACGGTTGCAGTTGTTGCGCGATGCATTGCAGGCCGAGGATGTAGACAATGTCGAGCTGCGGCCTCCGGTGGCGAGAGAGCAATTGCTGGATCTGTATCGTCAGGCCGATGTGCTGTTTCTGCACCTCAATGATTTTTCCGCTTTCCGACGTGTTCTACCATCCAAGCTTTATGAGTATGCAGCTACAGGCAAGCCAATTTTGGCAGGGGTTGCGGGCCATGCGGCGGAGTTCATGGAAAAGGAAATCAGGAACTTTGCGTTGTTCCCTCCCGGCGATGTTGGTGCGGCGGTTGCAGGCCTTGAGTCATTGGCGCTGACGTGGACTGATCGAAGTGCTTTCGTTAAGAACTATGCGCGTACGGGCATTATGGATGAAATGGTGCAGGAGATGCTGCAACTGATGGAGCCAGAATGAACCGCGTTTTGGTGACTGGGGCCAGTGGCCTGGTCGGTTCTGCCTTGGTACAGCGTCTAGCGGGTGAGCCTGGCGTGCAGGTTATCGCTGGTGTGCGCAAGGCGACTGGAGAGGTGCACGGGGTAGAGCAGCTGCTTATCGATGATCTTGCGGCTGGGCAGGTCGATGCGAGGCAGCTTTCAGGCATCGAGGTACTTGTCCATGCCGCTGCCCGTGTCCATGTGATGCGAGAGAGCGAGGCTGACCCGCTCGCGGCCTTCCGGCAGGTGAACGTCGAGGGAACAAGGGCATTGCTTGTCGCGGCGAGGCAGGCCGGCGTTCGGCGTTTTGTGCTTGTCAGCTCGATAAAGGTCAACGGTGAATGTACGCTTCCAGGAAGAGCATTTTGCGAGGCGGACGCTGCCAGCGCTCAGGATGCTTACGCACTGTCCAAATGGGAGGCGGAGCAACTGGTTCAGGCGTTTTGTGAAGCGCATGGTATGGAGTGGGTAATCGTACGCCCGCCCCTGGTTTATGGTGCCGGAGTGCGAGCCAACTTCAGTAGTTTCGTTCGCATGCTTGCTCTTGGCCTGCCACTGCCCTTGGGGGCTCTACATAACAGGCGTAGCCTGGTTTCATTGGTGAACTTGGTCGATTTTCTCACCTGCTGTGCATGCCATCCTCTGGCGGCCAATCAGCTGTTTCTCATTCGCGATGATGAGGAGCTTTCAGTTACCCAGCTAAGCCGGAAACTTGTTGGTTTACTGGGAGCGAGATCTATTCTGGTTCCGTTACCCTCGGTGCTCTTGCGTGTTGCCCTTTGTTCGCTAGGACGATCTGCCGTTGCAAGCCGTCTTTGTGGGGAGTTGCGTGTGGATAGCAGCAAGGCTCGCATCTTGTTGAACTGGAAGGCGCCACAACATGTCGACGAGGCGCTGAGTGTTGTCGCACAAGGTTTTCTTGAGGAAAAAAAACGATGATGGCCGCTTGGTTGCTAGGTGTTCTGCTGGTTTCCTGGTGGTTCAATTATGGTGCTGCGCTGCCGTTACGGGTCGAGATTTCCAAAGCGCCGATGATCTGCTGGGGTGGGGGCTGCCCGTATCAGTGAGTGAAGGGTTGCGTCATTGTTTCGCTGAGCATAGGGATATAGCGTGATTCGTTTTTTCGACATCCTTTTTTCGTTGTTGGGTATTGTGTGTGGGTTTCCAGTATTAGCGGCCATTTATATTATTGGCATGTTCGATACCGGCTCTCCATTGTTTCGCCAAGAGCGGGTTGGGCGCTATCAGAAGCCCTTTACCTTGGTGAAATTTCGCACCATGGCCGTGAATACTGCCTCGGTGGCCAGCCATTTAGCGTCGGCAACTTCCATTACATCACTGGGGGTATTTCTGCGCAAAACTAAGCTGGACGAGCTGCCGCAGTTATGGAATGTACTCAAGGGAGAGATGAGTCTGGTTGGCCCGCGGCCAGGACTTTTTAACCAGGATGAGTTGACATATGAACGCAGTATTCGTGGCGTGTTCGATGTGCGGCCTGGAATAACCGGCCTGGGCCAGGTCAGTGATATCGATATGTCGACGCCTGTGCTGCTGGCGGAAACTGATCAGAAAATGATCCAGAATCTGACGCTTTCCAGCTACTTCAAGTACATCTTGATGACGGTCAGCGGCGGCGGTCGTGGGGATCGAGTCAAGGGTTGAGGTGAACTCGAATTACATCTTCGTCTGATTTAGGGTGCGGTTGGTTGACTATTTATCTCGATAGCAGCGGCGCTGCCACGGCTCGCCGGCTGAATTGTAGTGTTACGCTTCAAAGCCTATGTTCATCATTGTATTCAGTGCTGCTGGATCAAGGAAGTGAGTCTGGTGGCATGACGGGCTGAATGGCTGCAACAGCAGTATGAATGGAGGCGTGTAAGTGAAACACTGCTGAACGGCAAGAAGTTCGAGGATAAACTCGGCCAGAATGACAAGAGTTCATACCAATAATACACCGTTCACTCGCAGAGCCTGGCAGAGGGCGATGTGTTTGGCGCGCTGGCAAAGAGGGTGCATAGTTCTCAGATCATGAGGGTGAGTACCAGTATATTTCAGGTAAAAATATATGAAGTTGGGAAAAACCAGGGGTTTGGCGTAATATTCGGATTTTCGACCAATTTTATGGATGGTCATTCGCAGTCGAAAGCCATATGCAACTATAATTTTCGAGTTGTGTAACCAGTCACATTGGGTTCTGGCTTTTCAAGGGATATGAGGTGTTGCGGTGCTGAGGCTAGCTGAAAAGTTTCGTGCGATTTTGGTGCGGTTACCGCGTCAGCAAAAACGGCTGGTTCAGGTTACGGCCGATGTATTGCTCGTATGGGCTGCATTATGGCTAGCTTTTGTTGTGCGCCTGGGCGACTTCAACAATATCCATCCGTTGCAAGGGCATTTCTGGTTGTTCGCGCTGGCTCCGATCATTTCGATTCCTCTTTTCATACGTTTTGGTATGTACCGCGCGGTGATGCGTTATCTCGGTAACGATGCCTTGATTGCTATCACCAAGGCCGTGACCCTGTCGACGCTGCTATTGGCGCTCGCGGTGTACTGGTATCGTGATGTGCCAGCTGTGGTGCCTCGTTCCATGGTGTTTAACTACTGGTGGTTGAGCATCATGCTGATCGGTGGTTTACGACTGGCGATGCGGCAGTATTTCATGGGCGACTGGTTCTCGGCCGAGCAACCTTACAAGTTCGTAGGGCGCGATGCCCATCTACCTCGTGTGGCCATTTACGGCGCCGGTTCGGCAGGTAACCAGCTGGCTGCAGCCCTGCGCATGGGGCGTGTCATGCGCCCCGTGGCGTTTATCGATGATGACCACAATATTGCCACCCGGGTGATCGCTGGTTTACGTGTGTACTCGCCCAAGCACATCCAGCAGATGATTAATGAGACAGGGGCTGGCGAGATCCTTCTGGCGCTGCCATCGGCGACCCGCACACGTCGACGTGAAGTGTTGGAGACGCTGGAGCAGTACCCGCTGCATGTGCGCACCGTCCCGGGTTTCATGGATTTGGCCAGTGGCCGAGTGAAGGTGGAAGACGTGCAGGAGGTGGATATAGCCGACTTGCTGGGCCGTGATGCGGTGCCGCCGCAACAAGCTTTGCTTGAACGCTGCATCCGTGGCCAGGTGGTGATGATCACCGGCGCGGGTGGTTCTATCGGATCGGAGTTGTGCCGGCAGATCGTTAGCGCCGGCCCGAAGGTATTGCTGTTGCTTGAGCACAGCGAATTCAACCTTTACAGCATTCATGCCGAACTGGAGCAACGTATACGGCGCGAGTCTCTAAGCGTGCGCCTGGTGCCTATCCTCGGCTCGGTGCGCAATCAGGAGCGCCTGTTCGAGCTGATGCGCACTTGGGCGGTGAGTACCGTTTACCACGCTGCGGCCTATAAGCATGTGCCGATGGTCGAGCGCAATATCGCCGAGGGGGTACTGAACAATGTGCTGGGCTCGCTGTATACGGCCCAGGCGTCGATGCGTGCCGGAGTAGAGCACTTTGTGCTGATCTCCACGGACAAGGCGGTGCGCCCCACTAATGTTATGGGGAGCACCAAGCGTTTGGCCGAGATGGTGCTTCAAGCGCTGAGTCATGAAACTGCTCCGGTACTGTTCGACGACAAGGACAGGCTGCACCAGGTCAACAAGACTCGTTTCACCATGGTGCGCTTCGGTAACGTGTTGGGCTCATCTGGCTCCGTAATCCCGCGTTTCTATGAGCAGATCCGCAAGGGCGGGCCGGTGACGGTGACCCATCCGAACATCACCCGCTACTTCATGACTATCCCGGAGGCTGCACAGCTGGTGATCCAGGCGGGTTCCATGGGTAAGGGCGGGGATGTGTTCGTGCTGGATATGGGGCCGCCGGTGAAGATTGCTGAGCTGGCCGAGAAGATGATCCACCTTAGTGGCCTCAGCGTGTGCTCGGAGAAAAATCCCCATGGCGATATCGCCATCGAGTTCACTGGTCTACGCCCTGGCGAGAAGCTCTATGAGGAGCTGCTCATAGGCGACAACGTGAGCCCCACCGATCACCCGATGATCATGCGTGCCAATGAAGAGCACCTGCCGTGGGAGGTCTTCAAGGTGGTCATAGCAGACTTGATCAAGGCTGTTGAGCAGGATGATTATGATCGTGTGCGCCAGTTGTTGCGCGACACCGTCTGCGGCTATACGCCGGAAGGCGAGATCGTTGATTGGATGCATCTGCGCCGCGCGGCGAAGAAGCCGTTGGAGTAGGGCGCTTCGGCCTTAGTTTCGGCATTGCCCTCACGATTCTGCGCGGGGGCGCGCCTCCTAAGATCATGGGTCTTATGTTATGGCGAGCACCCTCAGTTTTATTCGTTGCAACGAGAGAGCGCTATTTCAGCTGATTTGTGAATCTACCTACGGCGCCGACGACCTGTCGTGCACCTTCCTGGATCTCGATGATCACTGAGCCTGCTTCATTGGCCAGCATCAATCCCTGTTCCGCTTTTCCTCGGCTGTTAGCCATGCCGTGAATGGCTGCGTCGGTTAAGCTCTGGTTTTGCTGAACCACGGTTACGATTTCCTCGGTCGCTGTGCTGGTGCGACCTGCCAACTGGCGAACCTCGTCGGCCACCACCGCGAAACCGCGACCTTGCTCACCTGCTCGGGCTGCTTCGATGGCAGCGTTTAGCGCCAGCAAGTTGGTCTGCTGGGCGATGCCGCCGATGGTTTGGACTATCGAGCTGATCAACAGCGATTGTTTGCCCAGCGCCTCAATTCCAGCTGAGGCGGACTGCAGTTCATCGGAGATACTTCGCATGGTTTGTACTGTGTTCTGTACAACCTCAGCACCACGTCGTGCGCTGACATCGGTCTGCTGTGAAATATCAAAGGCGATGGTTGCCGCGTGACTGACCTCCTCTTCGCGGGCCAGTTGCTCAGTGATCACCGTGGCGAACTTTACGACTTTATATAGCTGGCCTTGTGCGTTATGCACGGGGTTGTAGGTTGCCTCGAGCCACACCACTCGACCATTGCTGTCCAATCGTTTGAAGCGATCCGCGACGAAGTCACCCCGATTAAGGGTGGCCCAGAATTCTTTGTACTGCTCTGAGGTTTTCTCGGCGGAATCGCAGAAGATGCTGTGATGCTTACCCTTTATCTGCGCAAGGCTGTAGCCCATGGCGTTTAGGAACTGATCGTTTGCTGTCAAAACCTGGCCGCTAAGGTCAAATTCAATGACTGCTGAGGAGCGCAGCAGTGCTTTTATGAACGCAGCATTCTCCGCTGACACGTCGACAGTCTCGGTGATGTTCGAACCAAAAGCATGGATGCTTTGCAGTTGACCGTTCTCATCAACAATGGGCTGCCAAAGGCCCCTGAACCAGGCCAAGCTGCCGTCTGCGCGCTGAAAACGGTACGTATCAATGACGGAATCGTGATTGTTCACGCTGTCCAGCAATTTACGGTAGCAGTCCATTTGCCTGACATAAGGTGGGATGAACGTATCTATGGGCTTACCCAGTACCTGATCGGCTTGACAACCGAGCATGTTCAGAAATGCGTCGTTAACCTCTACAACGCGATACTGGCTATCAAGCACTGACCGTACTAGACATGTCTCTATGCCCTTAATCAGTTGGCGACACACTGAAACTTCAGCTTGCAGCGCCTGTAATTCCTTTTTCAAGCGAGTATTGAACATGACCGTACCAATCCATGAGAGGGTAATAACGTGCTATCGGCAATATTAGCTGATACCTGAAAAATATCTTTAAGAGCCTCAAAACATGATTCATGTTTGTGTCGCGTCTTAAAAATTAAAAAGAGCCATTCGGCGCGCTAGCACTTGCAGCCATCCATAAGCTTTGTACGTATTCGCACCTGCATCGTTACCTGTGGTGGCTTTGAGGCTTAAACAATGAGGCGTTTCAGTTGGATTGCGGCATGACTCATTCTGCGCAAGTCTCCAGGCGGTATATCGGTGATGCGCGATGTGAGTACCGTTAACGCAGATAGGTTGGGCTTCAAGCGCCACTTGGTACGCCCGACTGTTTGGTAGGCCTTCCTGACTCTAATTGTGTGAGTCAGGAAGGCAGCCACTGATGCGACAGCAATTGGACGTTATCTTTTGTTCGAGCCGCCTATCTAGGGGCGGTCGTAAAGGTGCAAGCGTCTAGCTGTCTCTTTCTCTGTTACCCACCAGGCTATCGACGGTCGGTACTCGGGTGTCCGGCTCCATTTGCGCGTCATGCTCCAACTGGTGGCTGAATCGTTCCAATGAGCCGTTTTCTGGTTGGGCGTCGCTGGCGAATACCGGCGGGCTGAGCAGGTAGGCACCCAGCAGGCGGGAGAGGGCGGCGAGGCTGTCGATATGGGTACGTTCGTAGCCGTGGGTAGCGTCGCAGCCGAAGGCGATCAGCGCGGTGCGGATGTCGTGGCCCGCAGTGACCGCCGATTGAGCATCACTGTGGTAGTAGCGGAACAGGTCGCGGCGTACCGGAATCTCGTTCTCGCTCGCCAGCCGCAGCAGTTGCCTAGACAGGTGATAGTCGTAAGGGCCGCCGGAGTCGTGCATGGCCACGCTGACGGTGTGTTCGGTAGAACGTTGGCCGGCAGCCACTGGGGCGATGTCGATGCCGACGAATTCGCTGACGTCCCATGGCAGGGCTGCAGCAGCACCGGAGCCGACTTCTTCGGTGATGGTGAACAGTGGGTGGCAGTCGATGTGTGGTTCTTGGCCGCTTTCCACCACCGCCTTGAGCGCGGCGAGCAGCGCCGCGACGCCAGCCTTGTCGTCCAGGTGACGAGCGCTGATGTGGCCGCTCTCGGTGAACTCGGGCAGCGGATCGAAGGCTACAAAATCGCCGACGGATACGCCCAGGCTTTCGCAGTCGGCACGGCTGGCGACCAAGGCGTCGAGGCGCAGTTCGACGTGATCCCAGGAGATCGGCATCTGATCCACTTCGGTGTTGAAGGCATGCCCGGAGGCCAGCAGGGGCAGCACGCTGCCGCGCAGCACACCGTGGTCGCTGAACACACTGACACGGCTGCCTTCGGCGAAGCGGCTCGACCAGCAGCCAATGGCAGTCAGGCACAGGCGGCCGTTGTCTTTGATTTCGCGCACCATGGCGCCGATGGTGTCTAGGTGCACGGACACCGCACGATCGGGGCTGTAGCGGCGGCCCTTGAGTGTTCCGCGGATGGTGCCGCGTCGGGTCATTTCGAAAGGAATACCGATTTCCGTCAGGCGCTCGGCGACATAGCGCACGATGGTGTCGGTGAAGCCGGTTGGGCTGGGAATGGCGAGCATTTCCAGCAGTACTTTCTGCATGTACTCGAGGTCTGGTTCAGGAATTTGCGACATGGGATCTCCATCTATGACGGGGATGGGCCGCCGAGCGGCGTCAGTCTTGGGTGAATGCTTTGACGCCTGTCGACGGACGGTAAAATCAGGTCTGTGTTACATGCTGACCTGCGATGGCGGTGAGGGTTTCAAAGAGCTTTGGAGTTATCGGCGCCTTTGTTCGCGCCGAGGGCGACGCTCCTACATGGTGTGAATTGCACCCCGTTGTAGGAGCCGCGCCCCCGCGGCGAATCGTTTGGGCAATGCCGACATTGCGGTATGGCCGCTGTCTTTCGCGCCGAGGGCGACGCTCCTACATGGTGTGAATTGCACCCCGTTGTAGGAGCCGCGCCCCCGCGGCGAATCGTTTGGGCAATGCCGACATTGCGGTATGGCCGCTGTCTTTCGCGCCGCGGGCGACGCTCCTACATGTTGTGAATTGCACCCCGTTGTAGGAGCCGCGCCCCCGCGGCGAATCGTTTGGGCCATGCCGACATTGCGGTATGGCCGCTGTCGTTCGCGCCGGGGCGACGCTCCTACGCGATGCGCCGCAACTGGCGGATACCTCCGGTAGCTCGCGTCATGCTCAATCGCCTACGCCATGGCTGAGCGGGAATAGCAGGTCAATAAAGCGCTCTGCGGTGGGCTGCGGTTCGTGATTGGCAAGACCGGCGCGTTCGTTGGCTTCGATGAACACGTGCTCGGGCTGATCCGCTGCCGGCACCAGCAGGTCGAGGCCCACTACCGGGATATCCAGCGCACGAGCGGCCTTGATAGCGGCTTCGGCGAGCGTGGGATGGAGGATGCCGGTGACGTCCTCGAGAATCCCACCGGTGTGCAGGTTGGCGGTCTTGCGTACGGCCATACGCTTGCCCTGGGGCAGCACGCTGTCGTAGTCGAAGCCGGCCGCATGCAGGGTTCGCAGGGTTTCAGCATCCTTGGGAATGCGGCTTTCGCCACCTGTTGCAGCCTGGCGGCGACGGCTTTGCGCGTCGATCAATTCGCCGATGGTATGGCGGCCGTCGCCCATTACTTCTGCCGGGCGGCGGATCGCGGCGGCGACCACTTCGAAACCAATCACCACGATGCGCAGGTCGAAACCCTCGTGATAGCTCTCCAGCAACACGCGTTCGTCGAAGGGGCGGGCGCGCTCGATGGCGGCTTGCACATCGGCTGGCGTGCGCAGGTCGACGGCCACGCCCTGGCCTTGTTCGCCGTCTACCGGCTTGACCACGAGGCTGCCGTGTTCGGCGAGAAATGCCGCATTGTCTTCAGCGCTACCTGCCAGGCGCTGTGCAGGCAGGCTGAGGCCGGCGCGGCTGAGGGTGCGGTGGGTGAGGCGCTTGTCCTGGCACAGGGTCATGGTCACGGCGCTGGTCAGATCAGTCAGCGATTCGCGGCAGCGGATGCGCCGGCCACCCTGGCTGAGGGTGAACAGACCGGCTTCGGCGTCATCGATCTGGGCGTCGATACCGCGCCGGCGCGCCTCGTCGACGATGATGCGCGCGTAAGGATTGAGATTGTCGTCCGGGCCGGGGCCGAGGAACAGCGTCTGGTTGATGCCGTTCTTGCGTTTGACGCTGAAGGTCTGCAGCTCGCGGAAGCCCAGCTTGGCATACAGCTTCTTGGCCTGGCCGTTGTCGTGCAGCACGGACAGGTCGAGGTGGCTCAGGCCGCGGCTCATGTAGTGTTCGATCAGGTGGCGCACCAGCACCTCACCAACGCCGGGGCGGCTGCAGGTGGGGTCGACCGCCAGGCACCACAGGCTGCTGCCGAGTTCCGGGTCGTGGTAGGCCTTCTGGTGATTGAGGCCCATCACGCTGCCAATCACTGCGCCGCTGTCTTCATCTTCTGCCAGCCAGTAGACCGGGCCACCCTGGTGACGCGGAGTCAGTTTTTCTGTATCGATGGGCAGCATGCCGCGGGTCTGGTACAGGCAGTTGATCGCCTGCCAGTCGGCTGGCGTCTGCGCGCGACGTACTCGGAAGCCACGAAAGCCGCGTCGGGCTTGACGGTAGTCGCTGAACCAAAGGCGCAGGGTGTCCGACGGGTCGAGAAACAGTTGCTGTGGCGCGTAGGACAGCACCTGTTGTGGCGCTGCTACGTAGAGGGCAATGTCACGCTCACCGGGCTGCTCGCTGAGCAACTCTTCGGCCAGCACCGATGCATCGGGGAAGGTGTGCCCGATCAGCAGTCGACCCCACCCGCAATGCACGATCTGTGGCTGGCTGATGCCATCGCCATGTTCTTCGGCGAAGCGGGCCTGCAGGCGCTCGTAGGAGGGGGATTGACCTCGAAGGAGGCGTTGATTATGGGCAGTGGCTCGCATTGGAGAGTGTTCCTTTGCTTTCGCATGTCCGGCATGCGCCGGCTATCGGTTGACCTGTCCACGGATCCGCATCGAGGCGGATTCGGTCATTCCTGTTGGGTTGCGGGGGAGCCACTGGCTCCCCCGTCGTCGATCACAGTCCCTGTTCGCTCAGCCACAGGTTGAGTGCTGCCATCTGCCATAGCTTCGAGCCGCGCAGTGGCGTCAGTTGGCCTTGCGGGTCGGTCAGCAGGCGGTCGAGCATCTGCGGGTTGAAGATGCCGCGGTCATGCGCCGGGTCGACTAGCAGATCGCGAACCCAACCGAGCGTCGCGCCCTCCAGGTGCTTGAGGCCCGGCACCGGGAAGTACCCCTTCTTGCGGTCGATGACCTCGGAAGGGATGACCTTGCGCGCAGCTTCCTTGAGTACGTACTTGCCACCTTCGGGTAGTTTGAACTGACCCGGGATGCGCGCGGACAATTCGGCCAGGCGGTAATCCAGGAACGGCGTACGGGCTTCGAGGCCCCAGGCCATGGTCATGTTGTCGACGCGTTTGACCGGATCGTCGACCAGCATCACTGTGCTGTCCAGGCGCAGGGCCTTGTCCACGGCTGCGTCGGCACCCGGCTGAGCGAAGTGCTGGCGGACGAACTCACCGGCCACGTCATCGGTCAGCCAGGCGGGTTGCACGCAGGCTGCGTATTCGTCGTGCTCGCGGTCGAAGAAGGCTTTGCGATAGGCGCTGAAAGCGTCTTCGGCGCCGTCGACCAATGGATACCAGTGGTAGCCGGCGAACAGCTCATCCGCACCCTGGCCGCTTTGCACCACCTTGCAATGTTTGGCTACTTCGCGCGAGAGCAGGTAGAAGGCGATGCAGTCGTGGCTGACCATCGGCTCGCTCATGGCGCGGAAGGCGGCTGGCAACTGGTCGAGAATTTCGTTCTCACCGATGCGCAACTGGTGATGCTGGGTGCCGAAGCGTTTGGCGATCAGATCCGAGTACTGGAACTCGTCGCCACGCTCGCCACCGGCATCCTGGAAACCGATGGAAAAGGTCAGCAGGTTGTCAACACCAGCCTCGCGCAGCAAGCCGACCAGCATGCTGGAATCGACGCCGCCGGAAAGCAGTACGCCGACATCGACCGCTGCACGCTGGCGAATCGATACGGCTTCACGCATGCCGTCGAGGGTGGCATCGCGCCAGTCTTCAAAGGTGAAGTTGGCTTCGTCCGCGTTCGGGCCAAAGTTCAGTGTCCACCAGACTTTTTGCTCGACCTTTCCGTTAATGTCGACGCGCATCCAGGTCGCTGGCGGCAGCTTCTCGACACCCGCAAGAATGGTGCGTGGAGCCGGTACCACAGCGTGGAAATTCAGGTAGTGGTTGAGCGCGATGGGGTCGAGGGTCTTACCGATATCGCCTCCTTTCAGCAGTGCTGGCAGGCTTGAAGCGAAGCGCAGGCGATCTTTGGTCTTGGAGAGGTACAGCGGTTTCACGCCCAAGCGATCCCGGGCGATGAACAGCTGTTGGCTGTCGCGTTCCCAGATGGCGAAGGCGAACATGCCGTTAAGTTTGGGCAGCAGGTCGGCGCCCCAGGCGTGGTAGCCCTTGAGCAGCACTTCGGTATCGCCACCCGAGAAGAAGCGATAACCGAGCTGTTCCAGCTCGCCGCGCAATTCCGGGTAGTTGTAGATGGCACCATTGAAGACCATCGACAGGCCGAGATCGTTGTCGATCATCGGCTGGCCCGAGGCCTCGGCGAGATCCATGATCTTCAGCCTGCGGTGGCCGAAGGCAACCGGGCCGCGGCTGTGGAAGCCGTGTGCATCCGGGCCACGGGGGGCGAGGTGGTGAGTGATACGTTCAACGGCGGCCAGGTCGGCCGGTTGGTTATCGAAGCGTAGTTCGCCTGCTATTCCGCACATAGTCTATAAAGCCCGCGTATTTCCTGGGCTCTGTTCCTCCTTAACGTCAGTCCGTACCAGTTGTGTACCGGTTCTGAGTTCCAGCACGCTCCAGAGCGCACCGGAGATGATCGAGCATCAATGGAACCGATGCGCGCCATCGGCAGCACAGCAGTCCCGAGCTTTTTCGAGTCACCTCGGCGCAGGAATGTTCAATAAAATGACGGGGTGGGTGGCGTACGGCTTGCGAAACCTCCCTTGCAGCCAGCGCTGGCGGCAGTGCCGCAAACGGAGTGTGGCCACAATCGTTCGCGCCGAGGTCGACGCTCCTACAGGATGTGCTGCTGTCACTGTGTAGGAGCCGCGCCCCCGTGGCGAATCGTATAGGCGTCACCATAATTGCGGCATACGCCGCTAGAGCCAGATTGCATCCCAATGCGGATAGTCGCCTATTTGAGTTACTAATCCAGCGCGCAATGGATTCGCCACGATGTAGCGAGCGATGTGAAGTACATCGTCCTCTTTACGCACGGCGTGATCGTGAAAATCCTTTTGCCAGATTGGCTCACCGATACGTCTCGCCGACAGCGACTTCACTCTCCCGACCAGCTGCGACAAGGTTCCTTGCTGTAACTGAAAGAGCCAATGCAGGTGATCAGGCATCACCACATAACATAGCGTCGTGTGTGTACCCGCCAGAGCGTCTTGCTTGATTATGTTGATCAGCGTTCTTGCCTGGTGAAACTCAGCGAAGACAGGTTTTCTATCCAGGGTCACCGTGGTTATTAGGTAAACTTGGTCATGGGCTGAGTACCTTCCCAAGCGCAGCCGATGGGCAAATCGGTAATTGGCGTTCACATTAATCCCTCCTTGGATCTACGTGTTTCGCTAGTGTAGTTCGCGACCGGCGCATTCGTTTTTGGCAAACAACAGGGATCTGCAGTGCGGCCGCGATCATTCGCGCCGAGGGCGACGCTCCTACGGATGCGGTATTGCAATCACCATTGTAGGAGCCGCGACCCCGCGGCGAATCATAAGGGCAGCGCCTGAATTGCGGTAAGGCCTCGATCATTCGCGCCGGGGGCGACGCTCCTACGGATGCGGCATTGCGATCACCATTGTAGGAGCCGCGGCCCCGCGGCGAATCGCGAGGGCAGCGCCTGACTTGCGGTAAGGCCGCAACTTATTGGCGCGCCGCGCCAATCGGTAGATATCAGCCCTTGCGGATCAACTGCCGAAGCATGAAGCGGTTGGGGTGGCAGGCTTCGGCTACATCTTGTGGGACTGGCAGCGGTTCGTCATTCAGCCAGGCGGCGATCAACTCACCGGATAAGGGCGCTGTGATCAGCCCGCGCGAGCCGTGGCCACTATTAATGTACAAACCCTCATGCCACGGGCAGGGGGTTTGCGGCACCTGGCGAGCATCGCGCGCCAATACGGCGTAAGCCTCGGCAAAGGCACTTGCATCTGCCAGCGGTCCGACGATAGGCAGATAATCCGGGCTGGTGCAGCGAAAGGCCGCGCGACCTTGCAGCGTATCCGGCTCGAGCGTGTCGACCTGCAGGCGTTCGGCCAGGTCGCTGGATATCTCTCTGAGCAGATCCAGATTGCTGGCGTGTTCGGCGCTACTCGGCGTCAGGTCATCGCTATCGAAGTTGAAGCTGGCCCCCAGGGTGTGCTCGCCATGGCGAACCGGCGCCACATAACCTTCCGCACATACGACCGCGCGCAGCATGGTGCTTGCAGGCGAGGCAGGCAGCCGGCTGATCTGCCCGCGGATGCGCTTGAGCGGCAGTTGTGCGGTTTGCTCGAAGTGGGTGATATCCGCTGCGCCACAGAGCACGACCACCGCTGCACTGGCGATCATTTGTTCACCGCTCCATGCTTGCCATTCTCCGTCCACGCGTTTGAGCTGCAAGGCGTGTTTAAAGACATGCAGGCTCACGTTTGGATGATCGATCAGGTGTTGGCAGAGGGCTGGCGGGTGCACCCAACCGGCGTCGGGATAGAACAACCCGCCGCTTGCCAGCCCGATGCCAGCCTGGCGTTCGGCCTCGTCACGATCCACCTGGGTCAGCAATGTATCGGGAAAGGCCGCAGCGAGCTTGGCCTGACGCTGCGCTTCACGGTCGTCGAAGGCCAGTTGCAGCACGCCGCAATTGTCCCAGTCCTGCCCTTTGTGCAGGCTCTCAAGCAGGCGGCGTGTGTAACCGAAGCCATCGACGATCAATCGCGACAACGCTGTGCCGTGAGCGGAAAGCTTGAGGTACAGCACGCCCTGCGGGTTCCCCGAGGCTTCCTGGGCGATGGCTGCGTGGCGTTCCAGCACCTCCACCTGCCAGCCGCGTGCGGCAAGGCTGGCTGCGCTGGCGCAACCAGCGAGCCCCGCGCCGATCACCAGAGCACGGCGCTCGACAGGACGATACGCAGGGCGCGCGAACCAGGGCTTGCTCAAGGTGCTGGCTGCACCGCCGAAGGTGCCGCGCATGACTTCCCATTTCTTGCCAAGGCCCGGTACGCGCTTGATCTGAAAGCCAGCTTCTTTAAGCGCTCGGCGAACGTAACCGGTAGAGGTGAAGGTGCCAAGCGTGGTTTTCGGCGTGCTTAGCCGGGCCAGTTGGGCAAATAGCTCGGGCGTCCACATCTCGGGGTTCTTGGCGGGAGCGAAGCCATCGAGAAACCAGGCGTCGATACGCGCACTAAGCTGCGGCAGCATGCTCAAGGCGTCACCGATCATCAGTGTCAGCACCACGCGGCCAGCGTCGAAAACCAGGCGCTGGAAGCCTGCGTTGACACCGACATAGCTCGCCAGCAATTGCTCGCTATAGCTTTGTAATGACGGCCACAAGGCAAGTGCGCGCTTCAGGTCGGTATGGGTGAGAGGGTGCTTTTCAACGCTGACGAAATGCAACCGTGCACCGGCAGCGGCCTGCTGATCGAACAGCTCCCAGACGCATAGAAAGTTCATGCCGGTGCCGAACCCGGTTTCGCCGATCACCAACTGCTCGCCGGGTTGCAGTGCAGCGAAGCGTTGCGGCAGATCATTGTTGGTAAGGAACACATAGCGCGTCTCTTCCAGGCCGTTCTCCCGGGAGAAATAGACATCGGCGTATTGGCGCGACGAGGGTTGGCCCTGTTCGTCCCAGTCGAGTTGTGCGTGTTGATCGGCCATCGTGGCGTTCCTGGAGCAGGCAGGGCGGCGATTCTAGCAGGGGCGATGTGCAGAGCGAGCGCGTATAAGGCTGGCGTATCGCGTAGGAGCGCCGACCTCGGCGCGAATGATGGTGGCCATAACGCGATTTTGGCGTTGCTCATACGATTCGCCGCGGGGTCGCGGCTCCTACAATGCGATAGTGGCCATTGCGAAGACCCGTGTCGTGCCCCCGATTCGCGCGCAAGCGAGGCCGACTACAATCCCAAGCCTGGACATAGAATCTCCTACACCCTCCGCCTGGATCGAGCCTCGCGATGCTGAAGGCAATCCACCTGTGCATCGTGGCTTGCGCTGAAATGCCAACGGCCCCTAGTCTGGGGCATACATTTCAGGAAGAGGTGCTTATGTTCGAATCCGCCGAGATCGACCACATCATCGACAAGGCTACCTTCGACGCCGAAGAGCAAGTGCTGCGCGAGGCACTGCTCGAGGCGCAATACGCGTTGCGCGAGCAGGGGCGCTCGGCGGTGGTCATCCTGATCAACGGCATCGAGGGGGCAGGCAAGGGCGAGACGGTGAAGCTGCTCAACGAATGGATGGATCCGCGCCTTATCCAGGTCAGCACCTTCGATCAGCAAACCGACGAAGAGCTAGCCCGGCCAGCCGCCTGGCGTTATTGGCGGCAGCTGCCACCCAAAGGGCGTATCGGGATCTTCTTCGGCAACTGGTACAGCCAGATGCTACAAGGTCGCGTGCACGGCGATTTGAAGAAGGACGACCTCAACGGCGCCATCGACGGCGCGCTGGGTCTGGAGCAGATGCTGTGCAACGAAGACACGCTGATCTTCAAGTTCTGGTTTCATCTCTCCAAGAAACAGATGCTGGGGCGTCTCAAGAGCCTGCAGGACGATCCACTGCACAGCTGGCGCTTGAGCCCGCTGGATTGGCAGCAGTCGAAGACCTACGACAAGTTCGTGCGTGTCGGCGAAGATCTGTTGCGACGCACTAGCCGCGATTACTCGCCTTGGTACATCGTCGCCGGAGCGGACGCCAATTACCGCAGCCTGACTGTTGGGCGCGTTCTTCTCGAGGGTTTGCAGGCCGCACTGCGTGATACCAGCGAGCGCGCTCCGCTGCCCCATGCCACGCCACTGATGACCCGCACTGACCAGCGCAGCCTGCTCGACAGCCTGGACATGAGTGTGAGCCTCGCCAAGGCTGACTACCGTGAGCAACTGACTCGCGAGCAGGCGCGTCTGTCGCTATTGATGCGCGATAAACGCATGCGCCGGCACGCGCTGGTGGCGGTGTTCGAGGGTAACGATGCCGCCGGCAAGGGTGGTGCGATACGTCGGGTCGCTGCGGCGCTGGATCCCCGGCAGTACCGCATCGTGCCGGTGGCAGCGCCGACCGAGGAGGAGCGCGCCCAGCCTTATCTATGGCGCTTCTGGCGGCATATTCCGGCGCGTGGCAAGTTCACCGTATTCGACCGTTCCTGGTACGGCCGCGTGCTGGTGGAGCGGGTCGAGGGTTTCTGCGAGCCGGCGGACTGGCTGCGGGCTTACGGCGAGATCAACGATTTCGAGGAGCAGCTCAGCAATGCAGGTGTGGTGCTGGTGAAGTTCTGGCTGGCCATCGATGAGAACACCCAGCTGGAGCGCTTTCGCGAGCGCGAGGCCAATCCGGTCAAGCGCTTCAAGATCACCGAAGAGGATTGGCGCAACCGCGAAAAGTGGCCGCAGTACCGCGAAGCGGTAGGCGACATGGTTGATCGCACCAGTACCCGCCTGGCGCCTTGGACACTGGTCGAAGCCAATGACAAGCAGTTCGCCCGGGTAAAAGTGCTGCGTACCATCAACGATGCGCTGGAGGCGGCGTTCGAAAAGAGCGAGCGCTAATACTGCCGATATCAGTGGCCGTAGCCTGGTGTTGAGCGAAGCGATACCCAGGGTTAATAGCCAATGGGTTATGGCCTGAAACTGCCCGTGCTGTTGCGACTCTCGATGATCGCCAAGGCCTGCAGCATGCGGTCGATGTAGCGGGGGATATTTCGTTCGGCTTCATCGCGGGAGAAGTAGGGGCCTTCGAGGGTGCCCTCGCGCGTCGTGAAGAAGAAGCGGCCATTGATGGTGCTGACCCGGTCACTGCGAAAGTGAGTGGTCTGAACCGTATCCTCTGCGCGCTGGGTAGTCATATTAGTCGCCGCCCGTGAACGTACCTCCAGTGCAGTGTATCAGCGGATGGGAAATCTGCTGGCGACGCCATTATGGCTAGCTGCAGCCCAACAAACGTAGGAGCGTCGCCCTCGGCGCGAAGGATTGCGGCCTTGCTGCGATTTCGGCATTGCCCTGGCGATTCGCCGAGGGGCGCGCGGCTCCTACGGAGGTGATCGTGTAGGTGCGTCGTCCCGGCGCGAACAAGGGCACTCTGTGTTCAGCGCCGATTCGGCAAGGTCTTCTGCTTGAGGATATACAGGCTCACCAGCACAGCGCTGGTTAGCATGAACGCGCGCGCCCATACCAGTGGAACCAGCCAGCAAGAAACGCCTATGCTCAGCCACATCAGGCCGATGGCATAAATCTTGGCTTTGCGAGGAATGCCTTCACCCTCCAGATAGTCGCGAATCCACGGGCCGAGGTGAGGATGTTCGACCAGCCACAGATAGAAGCGTCGCGAGCTGCGCATAAAGCAGGCGGCGGCCAGCAGCAGGAAGGGAGTGGTGGGCAGCACCGGCAGGAAGATGCCGAGCACGCCCAGCGCTACGCTCAGCCAGCCGAGGGTCAGCAGGCTGTAGCGCAGCAGAGGGTTGCGTGTTTCGTAGGGTTCGCGCGCCATGTTGATGGCGTCGCTATCAGTGGTGGCGAGGTTTGAGCAGCGCCGGTTTTTCTTCAGGTGCATTGCACAGCAGGAACAGTGCGGTGAGCAGCTCCGGGATCTGTTCGACCATGCTATCGACCAAGTCGCGATCACGGGCAATCTCAGCGAACTCCGGCTGCTCATCGAACAGGCCCGAACCGACCATGATCGGTAGCAGCAGCTCGCTGACTTCATCTTCAGCGTCGTCGAACCACACGGCTTCGCGCAGGAATACGCCTTCCATGAAGCCAATGCACCAGCCGCGCAGGTCGGAGTCGTCCGGCTCGTCACCGAGATCCAGCTCACACGGTACTTCCGGCTCGTCATCGCTGGCCAGCTGGCGGGCGATATGCGACTGCAGCTGAATCAGAGTGGCTTCGATGTCATCGCGCTCTTCATCACTGCGGTAGTGCGGCGGCTCGGAAAATAGCGCGTCGATCCACTCACGGGTTTCGACCTTGTCCGGGCAGATGGAGAGGGCGGTCAGGTAACCGTGTGCGGCGACATAGTCCAGCGCTTCTTCGTGCAGTTCATCAGCATCGAGGAAGGCTTGCAGACGGGACAGTTGCTCGGCGAAGGACATCGGTGGCTACCTTGAAGAAGTAAACGAGGCTGAATTCTAGCAGGCTGTTGAAAAACTATCTGCGTTGCCGTTGCTTCGTTGAAAGCAGATTCGAAATGCTCATTTACAGCTCGTAAACTCCGCTTTCTCACCTGCTTTCGCCTCGCACCGGCTGCCTCGCCTACGTTTTTCAACGGCCTGCTAGAGCAGACCAACCTACCCGGCCAGAGTTGCAGGCAAAACGGCGTGCTAAACGCTAAAAAACACATCCGTTGCCCGTCGCCGCGAGACACTTGCGTATAATGCCCCGCTTGATTCGGAGACCCTACATGCTCGAGCAGGCGCAACGCATCCTCAAAGACGTATTCGGCTATGACAGCTTCCGTGGCCGCCAGGGTGCGATCATCGAGCGTGTGGCCAGTGGCGGCGATGCGTTGGTGTTGATGCCGACCGGCGGCGGCAAGTCGCTGTGCTTCCAAGTACCCGGGTTGTTGCGTGACGGGCTGGCCGTGGTGGTTTCGCCGCTGATCGCGCTGATGGACGATCAGGTGGCGACCCTTGAAGAGCTGGGTGTCGCCGCAGTGGCGCTGAACTCGACACTGGACGCCGATCAGCAGCGCGATATCGCCGATCGCATTCGTCGCGGCGAGATCAAGATGCTCTATCTCGCCCCGGAGCGGCTGGTGCAGTCGCGCATGCTGGCCTTCCTGCAGCAGCTGAAGGTTGCCCTGTTCGCCATCGACGAAGCTCACTGCGTGTCTCAGTGGGGGCATGACTTCCGTCCCGAGTACCTGCAGTTGGGGCAGTTGGCCGAGCTGTTCCCCGAGGTGCCGCGCATTGCCCTGACCGCGACTGCCGACATGCGTACCCGCGAGGAAATCGTCAATCGTCTGCATCTGCAGAACGCCGAACGCTTCCTGTCCAGTTTCGACCGCCCCAACATCTTTTACCGCATCGTGCCCAAGGAGCAGCCCCGCAAGCAGTTGCTGGCGTTCCTGGCCGCGCGCAAGGGCGATGCCGGCATCGTCTATTGCCTGTCGCGCAAGAAGGTCGAAGAAGTCGCGTCGTTTCTATCCGAGCAGGGCTTCCCGGCACTGCCATACCACGCTGGCCTGCCCATTGAGCTGCGCGCCTACAACCAGAAACGCTTCCTTAATGAGGAAGGGCTGATCATGGTAGCGACCATCGCCTTCGGCATGGGCATCGACAAGCCCAACGTGCGCTTCGTCGCCCACCTCGATCTGCCCAAGTCGCTGGAAGCCTATTACCAGGAAACCGGCCGTGGCGGCCGCGACGGTCTGCCTGCTGAAGCCTGGATGGCCTACGGGCTGCAGGACATGATCTTCCTCAAGCAGATGCTCGCCAATTCCGAAGGCGACGAGCGTCACAAGCGCGTGGAGCAGCACAAGCTCGATGCGATGCTGGCTTTGTGCGAGGAAACCCGTTGCCGTCGCCAAGTGTTGTTGGCCTATTTCGACGAAGACCTGCCGCAGCCCTGTGGCCATTGCGACAACTGTACCGACGGCGTGCAGACCTGGGATGCCACCGAGCCGGCTCGCCAGGCGCTGTCGGCCATCTACCGCAGTGGTCAGCGTTATGGCGTCGGCCACCTGGTGGACATTCTGCTTGGCCGCGACAACGAGAAGATGCGTAGCCTCGGCCACCAGCATCTCTCTGTTTTCGGTGTTGGCAGTGCGCTCAGCGAAGGCGAGTGGCGCTCGCTGTTCCGTCAGTTGGTCGCGCGTGGCCTGGCGGATGTGGATCTGGAAGGCTACGGCGGGCTGCGTTTGTCTGACAGCTGCAGGCCTTTGCTGCGTGGTGAGGTGACGTTGCAGCTGCGCCGTGACCTCAAGCCGCAACAGAGCGCCAAGGCTTCGGGCAGCCCGGCACGGCAGTTGGTGCGTGGTGAAGAGCGCGAGCAGTGGGAAGCGCTGCGTGCCCTGCGCAAGCGTCTGGCCGAGGAGCACGGCGTACCGCCTTACGTCATCTTCCCCGACGCCACGCTGCTGGAGATGCTGCGCAGCAAACCCAGCACACTGGCGGAGATGGCCCGTGTCAGTGGTGTGGGTGCTCGCAAGTTGGAGCGCTACGGCGATGCCTTCCTCGAAGTGCTGGCTGGCAACGAAACGCCGCAGCCGGTGGTGGATCTGCGTCACGAGCTGGTCAGCCTGGCCCGTGCCGGCATGACGCCTGCGCAGATAGCCAATCAGCTCGGTTGTAGTCAGAAGAGTGCTTACTCGCTACTTGCCGAGGCCATCGCTGATCAGCAGATTTCCCTTGAGCAGGCCCTCGATCTGCCGGAGGAGTTGCTTGGTGAGATACAAGACGCCTTTCTCGATGGCGAAGGTGAATTGCCACCCGTAGCGCAAATCAGCCCGCTGTTTGCCGGTCGTGTGGAGGAGGGCGTGCTGCATTGCGTTCGCGCAGCGTTGCAAGCCGAATTCGAAGCCTGATCGACGATTATTGACGCGACAGACTCTTATCTCGCAACGACTGCAATCTTGCTCTCTGCCAAAAGCTATGGTTAGCTCGCTAATAATTAGTTTTTGATAATTCCAAGAGCAGCCTCAATGTCCCAATCCGAACAACACCGTTTCGCCATGCAGTTGGCTCAGCTTTCCCGTTCCTGGCGCGCCGAGCTGGATCGGCGGCTCGCTGGCCTGGGGCTGTCCCAGGCGCGCTGGTTGGTGCTGCTACACATCGGCCGTTTCGACGAGCTACCGACCCAGCGTGAGTTGGCCCAGAGCGTCGGTGTGGAAGGGCCAACGCTGGCGCGCTTGCTCGACAGCCTGGAGGCACAGGGACTGGTCAGCCGCCATGCGGTACCCGAGGATCGTCGGGCCAAGAAAATCGCTTTGTGCCCGCCGTCCAAACCGCTGATCGAGCAAATAGAAGCGATCTCCACGCAGTTGCGCGAAGAGCTTTTTGCTGGCATCGACGAGGAAGAACTGCGCCGTTGCCAACAGGTGCACGCACGCATTCTGGGTAATCTGGAACGCCGCTGATGCAGGGATTGTCTCTGCTGCAGAGACGCTTCGGGCCGCGCTATCCTCAGTATCTTCTGGTCGTGCTGATGCTCGGCAGCATGGCGATGATTCTGGCGTCGACCAGCATCAATGTGGCTTTGCCAGCAATCATGGCCGACTTCCAGATTGGCCGTCCGCTGGCTCAGTGGTTGTCCACGGGGTTTCTCGCGGCGATGACTGCCGGCTTACTGCTGTCAGCGTGGGCGCAGGCCCGGCTTGGTGCGCGTGTTACGGCGCAGGCAGGTTTGAGTCTGTTTATCGTCACCTCATTGCTTGCACTGGTGGCCGATGCCGCCTGGCAACTGATCGCCCTGCGCATCATCCAAGGGCTGTGTGCCGGTATCGTCCAGCCGCTGGCGATGGTGCTGATTTTCCAGGTGTTCGCCGGCGGCGGCCGCGGTACTGCGCTTGGCACGTATGGCCTGGGCGTGATGATCGCGCCGACGCTGGGGCCGAGCATTGGTGGCTATCTAGTCGATGCATTCGACTGGTACGCGGTGTTCTGGTTGCCTTTGCCGATGTGCGTGCTGGCCATGCTCGCTGGGCAGTTTCTAATGCCCAGCGAGCGGCAGCGTGATACGCCATTTCTCGACCTCCGGGCTTTCAGCCTGCTGTGCATCGGCTTGTTCGCCTGGCTCGGTGCGCTGGCCGAGGCGCAGCGCTTTCCCTGGGGGCAACCGCAGGTCTGGCTGACCGGCCTGGTCGGCACTCTGGCGATGGCCGGCTTTCTATGGCGAAGTCGCTATAGCGCTCGCCCGTTGCTGCCGCTCGGGCTCTGGCGACATGTTGGTTTTCGCAAGGCCAGTTGGGTAGCGCTCGCCCTGGGCATGGGACTGTACGGCACCACCTACCTGATCCCACTGCATGTGCAGACCATCGAGGGCTATAGCGCTGGCAGAGCCGGTTTGCTGTTGCTGCCAACCGGCATTCTGATGGGCGTGGCCTCGTTTCTCGGCGGTTGGTTGAGTGATCGCCTGTCCACCGCGGTGTTACTGGTCAGTGGCTTGCTGATGCTGGCGCTGTCTTCGTTCGGGCTGGGCTGGCTGGAACCGGGGGCATCGTTTCTGGTGCTTTGCTGCTGGGCCTGCGTCGGCCGTATTGGTCTGGGTATCCTGTTGCCAGCGCTGAGCACTGGAGCGCTGGACATTCTTGACCGTGAACAGCTGGCACACGGAGCGGGGGCTATCACCTTCGTGCGTCAGTTGGGCGGTGCATTCGGCGTTAACCTGCTGACCTTCTTTCTGGAGTGGCGCCATCGCCAGGAGGGCGGCGATTTCGCTGCCGAGGTGGTGGCGTTTCAGCAGAGTTATTTGCTGATGGGGGCGCTGTTTGTCTTGACCGTTTTTGCCGCTTGGAACATTCGGCCGTCACAACGTTGACGGCGTTCACATAACTAGCCGTATTTCTGGCTTTTTGCGTATGATGGCCAGATGCTCGACTTCGAGTGGATTATGCGGGTTGAAACTCGCAAGCCGTTGAATCGAGACCATACTCACTACTCGGTGGGACAAGGAGCGTTTGCCGACGCAGCGCTGTGCTACGCCGCATCTTGCAGGAAGGCCGATCCGGTTTCGGTTGCTGCAGCTACTCTTCGAGCGGAGTTATCGGGAGCTTTTATGACTCGTGTTCGTCACTTACTGATCGGCCTGGCATCGGGTTCGGCATTCTATTCGGGACTGGCGCCAGCGCTGGGGTTGGGTGAGATCACTCTGCATTCGGCGCTTAATCAGCCGTTGAACGCCGAGATCGAGCTGTTGGCGGTTGGCGATGACATGAGCGCTTCCGATATCAAGGTCTCACTTGCGCCCGCGGATGCCTTCAATCTTGCCGGTGTAGATCGCGTTTACTTCCTAAATGACCTGCGTTTCAGTCCAGTCATGCGTGGCGGCAACAGCGTCGTGCGGGTAGTTTCCAACCAGCCTGTGCGCGAGCCGTACCTGAATTTCATCGTTGAGTTGAAGCGTCCTGGCGGACAGTTGTTGCGCGAATACACGGTGCTGCTCGATCCGCCAACGTCTTCCTCGTATAGCAGTCAGGCGGCACCGGTCGGCAACAATGAGCAGTTCACGTCCTACGCGCCGCCGCGTCGTACGCCTATCGCCAGCCGTGGTGAGCGCTATCAGGTCACCAGCGGTGACAGCCTTTGGACAATTGCATCCAAGCTGCGAGTGGAAGGCAACCAGACCTCCCTGCAGGACTTGATGCTAGATATCCACGCCCTCAACCCACAGGCGT
The DNA here is from genome assembly GCF_979258205.1 of Pseudomonas sp. AC355. Taxonomy (NCBI): domain Bacteria; kingdom Pseudomonadati; phylum Pseudomonadota; class Gammaproteobacteria; order Pseudomonadales; family Pseudomonadaceae; genus Pseudomonas; species Pseudomonas sp. AC355. The sequence continues at coordinate 829,501 of NZ_OZ409843.1, forward strand.
TCAGCAACGGTGACATTCACCGGCTGCGTGCCGGGGCTTCGCTATTACTGCCCGATCATGCACGCATGCCGGATGCCGCAGCGAGCCAGCCTACGCAAGCAGGCGCTGCACCACGTTCTGAAGCGCCTGCCGAGATCATTCCCGATACTGCGCCGCAACAGCCTGCCGAACCTCAGGTGGAAGTGATTGCGCAGATTCGCCGTGTCGAGGAAGAGGTCGCCAACCGCAGTGCCGAGAACATGCAGTTGCAGCAGGATCTGCTGGTGGTGCAGAACCAGTTGAAAGACATGATGACGCGCATGGAAGCGCGTGACGAGCAGATTGCCCAGCTGTTGGAGCAACTTGCTCAGCGCCCGGTGCCTGTCGAGCCCGCTTTAGCCGCTGCTGAGAGCGCTGCGCCGACTGCCGCTGTGCAAGAGCCCGTCGTTGCACCTGCAACGCAGCCTGCTGCAGAAGGGTTCTGGAATCTGTGGAACGTGCTGCTTGCATCCCTGCTGGCGCTACTGGCTGTTGCTTTGTTGCTGTTCAAACGTAAGCGCAAGCCTGATCCCGAAGCGATTGCCGAGCCTGTAATCGTCGTCCCACCAGTGGTTCGGGCTGCTGCACCTGAGGTTGTCGAACCTGTCGCGGTATCACGTGCCACGGTAGTCGACGTACCTCTGCCGGTGCGCTCCCCGGCTGTAGCGCGCACTGAGCCGAATTCCACAGATCCGCTGGACGGCGCCAATATCTATATTGCCTATGGCCGCCTGGGTGAAGCAGTAACGGCGTTGCGTCAGGCCTCCCTGGCTAACCCGCAGCGCCTGGATATCCGCTTCCGTTTGCTCGAAGTACTGGCCCAGCAGGGCAACACCGCCGCCTTCGCCGAAGAAGAAGCGAAGTTGCGTCATGACGGTTTTGATAGTGCACGCATTGACCAGCTCAAGGGTCGCTATCCGGCTCTGTTTGTGTTGCCGATGGAAACCCTAGAACCTTCCGACTCGCAAGAGCCGTTGGGGGGGCTGGAGGAACTGACTCTGGAACTGGATGATGTGCCATCGTCAGCGCTGGAACAAAGCAAGGGGCAGGACGACGATTTTCAGTTGAACCTGGACGACCTGTCGCTGGATGCCGACTGGGATCTGGTCAACCCGTTCGAGAGCGGAGCCCGCAAGAAACGTGCTGGTGTAGAGCCCGGATCTTCCGAGGCCACAAGCGCTGAGCAGTCCACCGATATTTTCGGTCATGATGCCAACAGCCCATTCGCTGGCACCATGCTAGTGGAGGAAGAGGGGCATGAGGACGATTGGCTCGATCTGGATGATTTGCCTGCTGATGAAACCGATGGTCTCGATCGTTTCGTCACCAATGAGGCGAACCTGACCAAGCTCAATCTGGCGATGGCCTACATCGAACAGGACGATCTCGAAGCTGCCTGCGATATCCTCAACGAAGTGCTCAGCGAGGGTGACGAGGAAGAGAAGCAGGAAGCCCGTGAGCTGCTTGCGCGTATTGCCTGATCTAATTCCTGATTGAAACCAAGCGCGGCCATGCCGCGCTTTTTCATGGGCGCTCGAATGGGCTGGCGCTAAGATGGCGGCCTTAGCAATGGAGCCGACTCATGACCCCTAACAAAGCCGAAGTCACCATCACCTATTGCACACAGTGCCAGTGGCTGCTGCGCGCTGCCTGGCTGGCCCAAGAGCTACTGTCGACCTTCGCTGATGACCTTGCCAGGGTCAGCCTGGAACCGGCAACCGGCGGTACCTTTCGCATCCAGTGCAACGGTGTGGAAATTTGGGAGCGCAAGGCCGATGGCGGGTTTCCCGAAGCCAAGGTGCTCAAGCAGCGGGTGCGCGACGTAATCGACCCGGCCCGTGACCTCGGCCATAGCGATCGCCCTGCAACGAACTGAGTCATTCCCTAGGCCGTTTTCGGAACCGGCCCAGAACCTGCCTGAGCGGCGCTCAGGCACACCGCCACGATGATCAGGCTCCCACCGGCAAGCATGCCAGGCGTTGGAACCTGGCTGAACAGCAACCAGGCGAAGCTGATGCCGTACACCGGCTCGAGGGCGAAAATCAGTGCTGCGCTGCGCGCTTTGACGACCCGCAGACTAGCTACCAGCAGGCTATGCGCTAACCCCGTGCAGAACACGCCCAGCAGCGCCAGCCAGAACCATTGTGGGGCTGCCAGGCCCTGCAGCGTCGCACCCGCGAATGGCAGTGAGCAGGCCAGGGCTACCAGATTCTGACCGAGTGCCGCCTGGATCGGATCGACATGGGAGGCAATCGCTCGGCCAAGCAGCGACAGCAACGCGAACAGCAGCCCCGACATGACTCCCCAAAGCAGCCCCTGAGTGTTGCTGTTGCTCGCATCCAGCGCCGGCGCGACCATCAGCAGGCCGACGCTGACCAAGGCAACCATCAGGTATTCGCCAGGCCGTGGGCGTTCGCCCAGCAGCACTTCGAGCAAGACCGTGAAGGCCGGAAAACTGGCGAACCCCAGGGTCGCGATAGCCACGCCGGACACCCGCACCGATTCGAAGAAGGTCAGCCAGTGAGCCCCCAGCAGCAGGCCACCAAGTACCAGCCAGGCCAGATGACGGGCTGCGATGTGCAACGGTTTGCCCAGCGCGAGGAGAAACAGGCCCAGCGCAAGCACGGCGAACAGCGAGCGGCCGCTGACGATAGTAATGGGGGTGGTGCTCGCCAGTTCGCCGAATATGCCGGACAGGCCGAATGCCAGAGCGCCCAAGTGCAGGCCGAGCAACGCGTTGCGGGTGTTCATGCCAAGCGCGCGCCATTGGGCAGGGGTTTGTCGAAGCCGGCGAGGACAACTTTGTCGTCGCTGTCATAGACCCCCGTCACCAGTACTTCAGAGCGCACCCCGGCAATGCGTTTGGGGGCGAAGTTGCAAACGCACAGCACCTGGCGCCCAACCAGTTCGTCGGCGCTGTAGTGGGCGGTGAGTTGGGCGCTGGAGGTACGGATGCCCAGCTCGCCGAGATCCACCTGCAACACGTAGGCGGGTTTCAAGGCTTTTTCGTTGGGCGCTGCGCTGATGAGGGTGCCGACGCGCAACTCGACGCGTTCGAAGTCCTGCCACTCGATGATCTGCATGATACGTCTCCTATTCTGGCCGCCACTTTAAAGGGCCGGAACAGGATCAGCTGTCGCGCGACTGGCGTTATTTGTCGCGAGGCTGGCGCTCGCGCAGCGCCTTGGGCGTTTCGCCGAATTGCCGGGAGAGGGCGGCGGTGAAGGCGCTCTGCGAGGTATAGCCGACCCGTGCGGCAATTTCGCCGACGCTCAGGCGGCTGTTGTGCAGCAGTTGGCGACCCAGGCGCAGGCGCTTGTCGCGCACGTAGGCCATTGGTGTGAGCCCTGTCTCGTCGAGAAAACGGTTGTGAAAGCGCGCAGCGGAAAGCCCGGCAAGGCTGGCCAGATCCGCCACCTGAATGGGATGGGCAGCGTGCCGCTCGATATAGGCGTTCAGCACGCTAAGCGGCAGACCCAAACTGGGACGTTGATTGGCTTCTGCGCTTAGGCTGGCCAGCAGCAGAATAGAGCCCTGACGAGCGATCAGCGGATCGTTGATCGGGCTGGCGGCAAGCCAGTTGACCAGGCCGCTTTGCGTCACCGACAGCTCGACTTTCTGCGGCGCCTCCAGCAAGCGTTGGCTGGCATCGGCATGATCGCCGAGGTGATGCTCAAGCCAATTGCCTGCGGGTACGTCGAGCACCAGGCATTCGCTGCCATGGCGGCTGTCGCAGGCGTGGCGCGCACCGGCAGGCACCACCACCAGCGTTTGCCGGCTGATGCGACTGCCCAGGCCTTCAACCTCGAACTGCAGGTGTCCGCTCAGGCCGAAAACCAGCTGGGCATGGTCATGCTCGTGGCAGACGATGTCCTGATGGTAGTGGCGGACTGACAAGAGCGCTGACATGGCGGAGTTCCTCGAACGGTCGTGCCAGTTTACTCCGTGAATCGACGTTTTGGATGCGGACAGCGAGCGTGCATCTGCGAAAACGCCGCTGTCGTGAGGCTCTGTCATCGAATCGCCATGCCACGTTCACAATCATTTCACCGCTTTCGCTCAAGCTCGGCCGAAAATCTGCCGGAGATCGCCCGATGAGCATCGCACAACTGGTAAGGCCGAGCCGCAAGCAACGCGTCCGCACGCTGTGGATTTCCGATGTGCACCTGGGCACACGAGATAGCCAGGCCGAGCACCTGGCAGCCTTTCTCAAGCGTTATCAGGCCGAGCGCATCTACCTGGTGGGCGACATCATCGACGGCTGGAAGCTGCGCGGTGGCATTTACTGGCCACAGGCGCATACCAATGTGATCAGGCGCCTGCTGACCATGAGCAAGCGCGGTACTCAGGTGATCTACGTCACCGGCAATCACGACGAATTCCTGCGCCGCTACTCGAAGCTGCTGCTGGGCAACATCCAGCTGGTCGACGAGGCCGAGCACGTTACCGCCGATGGCCGGCGCCTGCTGGTCATCCACGGCGACCAGTTCGACGTGATCACCCGTTATCACCGCTGGCTGGCCTTTCTCGGTGACTCGGCCTACACCTTCACGCTGGTGCTCAATCGCTGGCTCAACCACTGGCGGCGCCGCTACGGTTACGGCTACTGGTCGCTGTCCGCCTACCTCAAGCACAAGGTCAAGACGGCGGTGAACTTCATCAGCGATTTCGAGGAAGCCATCACCCACGAATGCGCTCGTCGCGGCTTCGACGGTGTGGTGTGCGGGCATATTCATCACGCGGAGATTCGCAAGCTGGGCGATGTCGAGTACCTCAACTGTGGCGACTGGGTCGAATCCTGCACGGCGCTGATCGAGCACCCGGACGGGCGCATCGAGCTGTATCGCTTGGCCGATGAGCAGGAGCGGCTGGCGCAACTGCAGGCAGACAAGGTCGCGGTCATCGAGCCAGCCGCATGAGGCTGCTGATCGTCACCGATGCCTGGGCGCCGCAGGTCAATGGCGTGGTCACCAGTCTGCAGGCTCTGGTCAGCGAGTTACGGGATATGGGGCATCTTGTCGACGTGCTTTCGCCGAGTGCATTTCGCTGCGTGCCCTGTCCGAGCTACCCGGAGATTCCCCTGGCCTGGAACCTGTGGCGCGTCGCTGCGGCCATCGAGGCCTTCGCTCCGGATTGCGTACACTTGGCGACCGAGGGGCCCTTGGGTTGGGCGGCGCGGCGTTGGCTGCTGCGCCGAGGCATGGCATTTTCCAGTGCGGTGCACACTCGTTTTCCCGAGTACCTGACGACGCGATGTCCGTGGCTACCGCTGGGGTTGGGGTATGCCTATCTGCGTCTGTTTCATCGTCCCAGCCAGGCGGTGCTGGTCAGTACCGAACGATTACGCGAGGGGCTTGCCAGTCGAGGGCTGCAGCGCCTGGCATTATGGCGCAAGGGCGTGAATACCCGCCTGTTCGCCCCGAAGGTCTGTGCCCAGACGCCGGTGGCCGCGGTATTTCTGTACGTGGGGCGCATCGCGGCAGAGAAGAATCTGCAGGCATTTCTCGAGCTCGATCTACCCGGCGAGAAATGGGTGGTCGGTGATGAACCTCAGAGAGAGGGGCTGCAACAGGCTTATAGTCAGGTCAGGTTCTTTGGTTACCGGCACGGCGAGGAATTGGCCGAGTTCTATCGTCGCGCCAGTGTGCTGGTGTTTCCCTCGCTGACCGATACCTACGGCCTGGTGATGCTCGAAGCCCAGGCCTGCGGTACGCCGGTGGCAGCCTTCGCCGTGCCGGGGCCGTTGGATGTAGTGGTGCCCGGCGTGACGGGCGTGCTCGCCGACGATTTGCGTCTGGCGTGCCTAGCAGCGCTGGAGCTGGATCGCAGGCTATGTGCGCAGGAGGCCGGGCGACAATCCTGGCGCGCGTCGGCTGTCGAGTTTCTGGCCCGACAGCCACTGCTGAGCGGCGAGTCGCTGGATGTCGAATTGCCGCCGCGAGCCGCGGGGCTGGGCATTACATGATGATCTTGTCGCGCAGCTTCTCGGCAGCCTGCTGCAGGGCCTGGATGACCCGTTCCTTGTCGAAGTTCTGAATGCCGTTGGTATCCAGGTACATGGAGAACCCGGGCAACTCGTGTTCGACGTAACTGGAGGTGGCACCCAGGTCGCGGCGGAAGTCCACCACCTGATAGATCTGCACCGGCCGGGTGAAGCCCTTGACGTTGATCTGGCCCTTGTCGCGGCACATGATCACGTCTTTGATCAGCGAGTAAGTCTCGTGAGAGATCAGGATCTCGCCGGCTTCGGCAGCGCTTTCCAGGCGGCTGGCCAGGTTCACATCGCGACCGATGATGGTGTAGTCCATACGTGTATCGGCACCGAAGTTACCGACGGTGCAGTAACCGGTGTTGAGCCCCATGCGGATCTCCAGCGGCTTGGTGATGCCCTGGGCGCGCCAGTGCTGGCGCAACACCTTCATGTGCTTGCGCATGGCGATGGCCATCGAGACCGCGGCCATGGCGTCCTTCTTGGCGCCCTGGCTGCTCGGGTCACCGAAGAACACCATGACGCTGTCGCCGATGAACTTGTCGATGGTGCCGCCGAATTTCATGCAGATCTTCGACATCTCATTGAGATAGGTGTTGAGCAGGTCGGTCAGGGCTTCGGCTTCCAGCTCTTCGGACAGCTCGGTGAAACCACGAATATCGGAGAAGAACACCGTGAGCTTCTTGCGCTGGGTTTCCAGGCGCACGTGTTTCTTGCCGCTGAAGATCGACTCCCACACCTGTGGCGACAGGTACTTGGCCAGGTTGCGGGCCAGACGCGCGGCCTTTTCCTGCTCACGCTTGATCTCGATGCGTACCTGGCTGAGGCGAATGCTCTGCTGGTGTACGAAGTAGGCGGTTATGCAGATATACAGCGTGGTGAAGACGATACTGACCAGCGCCACCAGAGCCGGTGTTTCCGGTGCGACGTGCAGGTCGGTGAGTGAGGCGGTGAGCAGCGCACCGCTGCAGGCCACCAACAGCGCCAGGCCCATGTCGCGCAGCCCGCCGACGATCAAAGCGCTGAAGGTCAGCGTGAGCAGGCACATCAGGCTGGGCACCACCGAGAAACCCAACAGCGCTGCAGCGGCACCACAGTGCAGGGCATCGACGAACAGCAGAGTCATCACTGTGCGATGCGAGTACTCGTCCCTGAAGCGTTTGCTGAGCCAGTAAGCCAGGTGCGGGTAGAGCAGGGCGTACGGCACCAGCCACAGCAACTCGTGGCTGAACACCTGCGCATAGGTGCCGGCGGCGACGCTGGCGGCTATGGCGATGTAGGCCAGTACACGTGAGTAATACTCGCGTGTGGGCAGCGTTGGTAACCCGTTCGGAATGGCGGAAAGAGTTGCATTCATGCTGTGGCGACGATCCCTGCTGTAAATCCGACTGCATTACCGGGAGCCAGGCAGCACGGGGCGTGCGGACGGGGCCAGCGGAAAACTGGGATCATATACGCTGACGCGGAGGCCGGCAAAGGCGCAATGCCATAAGACACCGAACGGTCATGCCGAGCGGCCTGTCGGTCTCGCCGAGGTTGCTTACTAAAAGCGGATTTTGCCGGTTAGGGCGTCCTTGAGCATTACCCAGTCCCCCATCAACGAGTACAGCGGATGCTGGAAAGTGGCCGGGCGGTTGTGTTCGAAGACGAAGTGTCCCAGCCATGCGAAGCCATACCCGATAACTGGCAGGGCCAGTAGCCAGAGCCATTGCTGGCTGACCAGCGAATAGCCGAGCACCAGCAGTACCAGCAGGCTGCCGAGGTAATGCATGCGCCTACAGATCGGGTTGGCGTGTTCTTGCAGGTAGTAAGGATAGAACTCGGCGAAGGAGTTGAAACGCTCGTGGGCCTGGCTGCTCATCGACGGCTTCCTGTTGTTGTTATGTCAGGAGAGTTTAGGCCGATTCCGCGCAATCGTAGCGCCCGGTCGTCTGCGCTGAGGCCGCGATCAGTGTCGCCAGAAAGCGGGCATCAGCAGCACCAGCACGGTGAGGATCTCCAGGCGGCCCAGTAGCATGCCCAGGGTCAGCAGCCATTTGGCCATGTCTGGCAGGCTGGCGTAGGTGCCGGCCGGGCCAATGATCGGGCCCATGCCTGGGCCGACGCCGGCGACCGTGCTGGCCGCGCCGCTCAGTGCGGTGATCCAGTCCAGGCCGCACAAGGTCAGGGCCAGAGCCAGCATCGCGATAGTGATGGTGAAGAAGAACGAGAAGGTGAGAATCGAGCGAACGATGTCCTCATCCAAGCGGTGATGGTTGTACTGCTGTTTGATCACCGCGCGTGGGTGCACCAGTTGCATCAGGTTGGCTTTGAGCAGGATGTAGGCGACCTGGAAACGGAAAATTTTCAACCCGCCGGCGGTGGAGCCGGAGCAGCCGCCAATAAAACCAAGGTAGAAAAACAACATGCCGGCGAAGCCGCCCCACAACGTATAGTCGCCGAGCGCGAAGCCTGTGGTGGTCATCACCGAGGTGCTATTCACCGCCACGTGGCGCAGAGCGTCGAGCCAATGCAGGTCGGTGGTCAGGTAGTACCAAGTACCCATAACCAACCAAGTGCTGAAAAGAATGGCGAGAAAACCGCGTACCTGCTGGTCGCGCAGCACCGCGCCGAAGTTGCCACGCAAGGTCGAGACATAGAGCACGAAGGGCAGGCTGCCAAGGATCATCAGCACCACGGTCACCCAGTGCACCCCGGGTTGTGTCCATTTCGCCAGGGACATGTCCGAAGTGGAGAAGCCGCCCGTGGAGATCGCCGACATGCTGTGGTTGATGGCGTCGAAGAAGCTCATGCCAGCGAGCCACAGGCCCAAGCAACCGAGCAGGCTGATGCCCAGATAGGCCACCACCATGTACTTGGCCACCATGTGCGAGCGCGGCATGACCTTGTCGGAGCGATCCGAGGATTCGGTCTGGAACAGGCGCATGCCACCGATGCGCAGCATCGGCAGAATGGCCACCGCCATGGCGATAAAGCCGATACCACCCAGCCAGTGCAGCATGGAGCGCCAGATCAGGATGCCCGGTGACATGTCGTCCAGCCCGGTCAGTACGGTGGCGCCGGTGGCGGTGATGCCCGACATGCTCTCGAAAAAGGAGTCGGTGTAGCTCATGTGCTGGGTGAGCATGAACGGCAGGGCGGCGAAAATGCACACCATCAGCCAGCTCGAGACCGTCAGCAGGTACATGTCACGGGGGCGCAGTTGAACATCCTGGGGGCGACCACGGGCGATCATCGACAGGCCGGCGATAAAGGTGATCAGACTCGACCAGGCGAAGGGGCTCACTTCCGCGGCACGATCAAAAACGAACAAGGTGAACATCGGGCCAATCATGCCGATGGCCAGGGTGATCAGAAAGATGCCATTGATGAACGCGATGAGTCTTAGGGTTGGCCAGGCCATCGGTTTTATCCGCGAAAAAGTGGCGCCATTCTACCTGTGCCACTGGTGCTGTAAACCGGCCAGCTCAGGCGCTTCGATCACCCGGTATGGCGGCCACTCAGGGCGCTTTACAAGTCCATGGCGATGCATAGAATACGCCCTCAGGTGCCGGCCCTTGCCGGTTTCTGAGCCCATTCGAAATCATGTCCAATCCTTGTCTCACGTGCGGCGCCTGCTGCGCGCATTTTCGTGTGTCCTTCTTCTGGGGTGAATGTCAGTCGGCAGGCGGAAGCGTGCCCGACGAACAGGTCATCCTGATCACCCCGCACCGCGTCGCAATGCGCGGCACCGAGGCCAAACCATCACGCTGCAACGCCTTGTTGGGCGACGTGGGGCAGGGCACGCGCTGCACGCTGTATGAACAGCGCTCCAGCACCTGCCGCGAGTTCGAGGCCTCCTGGGCCAACGGCGAGCACAACCCGCAGTGCGATGACGCGCGCAGGGCTTACGGGCTGCCGCCGCTGGTGCCGCCATTGGAGCCAGAGATGTCGCCGGATCGGGTTGCCTAGCGGCCAGACCACGTGTTCTGCATGGCGTCCACCATCGCTTCGCCGGCAAGCGGGTTCCTACGGATCTGCGCCGGGCTCGCGCGCTGGTGTAGGAGTCGGCTTGTCGGCGAATGGCTGCTGCACCGTGTTTTTATAGGGTGAGCAAGGTTTCGGCCTCCGCTTTTGTAGCTTGTGTCGAGCGCAGCGATACCCGGGAAATCGCCCTGGGTATCGCTGCGCTCAACGCCAGGCTACGGAGGTTACGGATCCACGCGATCCCTGTAGGAGCTGGCTTGCCGGCGAATAGTCGCTGCACCGCGAATTTGCGTGATGCCCGCAACCGTTTTCGCCCGCAAGCGGGCTCCTACAGGATTGCTGGTGATTCGGCTGTGCCCTCGCCGTTCATGCTCGGCTGGCTTGGCTGGTAGAATCCCGGTTCTTTTTCTGGAGGTGAGCCCATGGATGCTCTCGATGCGCTGATCAACCGTGTTTCCGCTCCTCGTTTGATCGAGCCTGCGCCCACCGCCGAGCAGCGTGAACAGCTGTTTCGCGCCGCGTTGCGGGCGCCGGATCACGGGCAGCTGCGTCCTTGGCGTTTCCTGACGGTCGAGGGTGATGCGCGTCATGTGCTGGGCGAGCTGTTTGCCGAGGCGATAGCGGGCAAATATCCCGATGCTGACGAAGAGGCGCTGACCAAGGCGCGCAACATGCCGCTGCGGGCGCCACTGCTGATCGTTGTAGTTGCCCGTACCCAGGGGCATCCCAAGGTGCCGGCTCAGGAGCAGGTACTGGCTGCGGGCTGCGCGGCTCACGGCATTCTGCTTGCCGCCTACGCCCAGGGTATCGGTGCGGTGTGGCGCACCGGCGAGTTGTCCCATGATCCGCTGGTGGATGCCGGCCTCGGCCTCGCGGAAAACGAGCAAGTGATTGGCTATCTCTACCTGGGCACGCCGCAGCGTGAATTGCGTGTCGCGCCGCAGTCGAATATCGACGAGTTCGTCAGCGCTTGGGTGAACAAGGCCTAGCTGCTTTCCCGCTCGATCAACTCACACACCAGCGGTTGCGGGGCATCGCTCGATGCCTCCTCGAGCACGCCCAGTTTCTGCAGGATGCGCTGCGCTGCCACTTCGCCGATAGACCTTGTCCAGTAGATAGCGCGCTGCGCTGACGCCAACGCAAGGTTTGTCACTCGATCTGCGTCGCATCCAGAGGGAGGATGAGCTTGGCGCTGAAGCCGCCGTCCGGGTGGTTTTCCAGTTGCAGGCGACCGCCGTGGCGTTCTGCGGCGCGGCGCGCGATGGCCAGGCCGAGGCCGTGACCGGCAGCGCTCTGGCCTGGTGCGCGAAAGAAGGGTTCGCCGAGTTGTGCCAGGTGCTGTTCGGCAACGCCGGGGCCGTGGTCGCGGACTTCCAGGTACACCTCATCGGTGCGACGTACGAAATTCAGCTCGATAGGCTGCCCTTCGGGGCTGAAGCGCAGGGCGTTGCGCAGCAGGTTGTCCAGCGCACGCTCGAGCATGTCCGGCCAGCCTTGCAGGTGCATGCCCGGCTGCAGGCTGACGTCCAGTTGCTGTTCGGGATGGCTGAGTTTGACGTCTTCGCGCAGCTTGTTGGCCAATTGCGCCAGGTCGATGCTCTGCGCCGAGCCAGGTTCGGCGTCGAGGCGGGCGAGGGCGAGGATTTCGCTGATCAGGTCTTCCAGGCGGTCGCATTCACGAATCAGCCGTGGCCAGAGTTTTTCCCGCTCCGCAGGCTCTGCGCGCTCCGCCAACGCCAGGGCGATGCGCAGGCGGGCGAGCGGGGAACGCAGCTCGTGGGAGACGTCGCGCAACAACTGGCGCTGGCTGCCGATCAGATCCTGCAGGCGCGCGCCCATACGGTTGAAGTCGTTGGCCAGCACGCCAAACTCGTCACGACGGCTGGCCAGGCGCGCCAGGCTGTTCTGCTGGTAGGCGGTCTGCCCGAGGTCGTGCACTGCACCGCGCAAGCGATTCAGCGGACGAGTGATGGACAGGGTCAGCAGCAAGCTGAACAAGGTCAGCACGACCAGTGCGATACCCAGTGCACTCAACGGCCAGAGCAGGCTACCACGGTGCCAGGCATCCAGTTCCGGGTGTGGGATGCGGTAGATGAACAGGTAGGTTTCGCCACTCGAGGGGCTGGTGTAATCGGTGGTCAGGCGCCGCCAGGGCAGGCGCCGTTCGCCTTCGTTGCGCTCCTCGAAGGCAGCGGCGCGAGGCGGGAAGGTGCCACGAACCGCGGGCTGGCCGGCTTCCGTCAGCACCTGGGTGTCGATGCGGAAACGCCGTTTGCGTTGTTCCAACACGTCCTGCGCGGCGCTTGCGCCGTCCGTCTCGTACGCTTGCACCCATTGTGCGGGGAGGTTTTCCAGGCCGGGGTGCTGGTTGAGAATCCAGGCGTCCTGATTCAGGGCACGACCGAGCAGCATGGACAGGCCAGCCACCAGGGCGATCGCCAGCCAGAAACTGCCGAGAATCCGCCAGAACAATGAACGCACGTGAACTCCTTCAGACGCAGAAGCCTGTGCCACCCGAGGTGGCACAGGCTGGTATTGGGCCGTCACCTGGCGTGCAGGCGACGGGCTGTCGCGATCAGCCAGCTTTCTTGTGTTCGGCTTTCCACGCTTCGAAGGCTTCGCGATCGGCCTTGCGCTCTTTCATCTTGGCCGCCTGTTCGTCGAAGGTCTTCTGTTGTTCCGGGTTCAGCAGGGCGCGAATGGCGGTCTGCTGCTTGTCGCGAGAAGCTTTGCGCTCTGTTTCCAGGGCCTTCTTGTCGGCTGCCGGCAGCTTGTCCAGATAACGCTGGGTGAGCTCGCGATCGTTCTTTCTCTGTTCGCCCATCAGCTTGTGTACCTGGCGTTGCTGATCCTTGCTCAGATCCAGCTCATGGAAGAACCGCGGGCCGTGATCACCGCCTGGGCGATGGTCACCACCAGGGGCTGCCATTGCCAGGGTCGGCAGGGTCATGGCGAGGAGCAGGGCGGTCATGGTCTTGCGCATGGTGTATCTCCTTGTCTCGAAACCGGCCAGTTGCCGGATGTGCCCAGATTAGGGGTTTCAAGGTAAGGCGCGGTCAGCCAAGGTAAAGGCAGGGTAAAGAGACGCCATGCTGTGTAAATCGCTCGAAAACTGCTCATTATTCGCGGCGAATCGGCCTCGCAGCGTCGCAGAGCAGGCTCTCAGGTCGTGTAGTAATAGCCGCGGCTGCGCAGGGCGATGATGCGCTGGCGGCCATCCGGGTGCGGGCCGATTTTCTTGCGCAGGTTGCTGACGTGCATGTCCAGGCTGCGGTCGTAGAGGGTCAGCTTGCGGCCCAGGGCCAGTTGCGCGAGCACCTGCTTATCCACCGGTTCGCCGGGCTGCTTGAGCAGGGCTTCGAGAACCCGGCTTTCGGACAGGGTCAGGACGATCTCCTGGCCATCTGCGCCAAGTGCCGCCACCCCTCGAGCCGGGCTGAAGCGCAGATCGCCCAGTTCCAGCTGGCTGGATGTGGCTGGTGGCAGGCTGCGGCGCAGCACGGCGCGCAGGCGCGCGGTCAGCTCGCGGGGGTCGCAGGGTTTGGCCAGGTAATCGTCGGCGCCCAGCTCCAGGCCGAGAATCCGATCCAGCGGCTCGCCCCTCGCCGAGAGCATCAGCACGGGCAGCTCGGGGTGTTCGCTGCGTAGCTGCTTGAGCACCTCGAGGCCACTGCCGTCTGGCAGCATCACGTCCAGCACAACGGCATCCGGGGCACTTTGCGTGAGCGCGTGGCGGGCATTCTGCCCGTCGTGGCAGGCGGTGACCTGAAAACCTTCCTGGGTCAGCCAACTGGCCAGCAGTTCACAGAGTTCGACGTCGTCGTCGATCAGCAGCAGATTGCTCATGGTTAAGAGGTGACGATTCCTGATCAGGGCAACACGTGTTTGAACGGCTTGACTACCACCTCGGCGTAAACGCCGGCGTCGCGGAACGGGTCGGCATTCGCCCAGGCCTTGGCGGCGTCCAATGATTCGAATTCGGCAACGATCAGGCTGCCGCTGAAACCGGCTGGGCCTGGGTCGTTGCTGTCGATGACCGGATTGGGGCCGGCGAGAATCAGCCGTCCTTCGGTTTTCAGTTTTTCCAGGCGCGCCAAGTGGGCAGGGCGTACGGAAAGACGACGTTCCAGGGAGTTTTCCACGTCGGTGGCGATGATGGCGTAGAGCATGTCGATCCTTATGTTCGGAAACATCGGGTGGGGAACGCTGTGCAGTGCCAGCAAGAATCCGCCAGCCGGGGCATAATAACAAACATGAATCGTCGGGAAAGCGCCCCTTATGCAGGTTGATCTTCACTGTCACAGCACCGCCTCGGATGGCGCCTTGCCGCCTGCTGAAGTGGTCGCTCGTGCGCACGGGCGTGGCGTTCAGATGCTGGCGCTGACCGATCACGACACCCTCGAAGGGCTCGATGAAGCCAGCGTTGCGGCCAAGGCGCTAGGCGTGCAGTTGGTCAATGGCATCGAGCTGTCCTGTACCTGGGGCGGCGCGACCATCCATGTGCTCGGCTATGCCTTCGACAGCAACGCGCCGGCATTGCGCCAGTCGATCGCCGATCTGCATCAGGGCCGCTGGTTGCGCGCCGAGGAGATTTCCCAACGTCTGGCACTCAAGGGGATGAGTGGTGCACTTGAAGGCGCGCGCGCCATTCAACTGGCGCAGGGGGAAAGCGGCAACGCGCCGGCGCGCCCGCATTTCGCCGAGTTTCTGGTGCGTTCCGGCTACGTAAAGGATCGCGCTGATGCATTTCGCAAGTGGTTGGGGTCGGGCAAGTTGGGCGATGTCAAACAGCATTGGCCAACGTTAGATGAAACGCTCGAGACCCTACGCCAGTCCAACGCCTGGATCAGCCTTGCCCATCCGTGGCAGTACGATTTCACCCGCAGCAAGCGGCGTAAGCTGGTGACTGCTTTCGCCACGGCCGGTGGCCATGCGTTGGAAGTGGTCAACGGCATGCAGCCTGCGGAGCAGGTCGGAGGCCTGGCGATCCTGGCGCGCGAGTTCGGCCTGCTGGCCAGTGTCGGCAGTGATTTTCACGCGCCTGGCGACTGGTCGGAGCTGGGTATGCATCGACCGTTGCCTGATGACCTTTCACCCATCTGGACGCGGTTCGCCTGCGCCCCGTCTTACGATGCCGTTTGAGAGCCCATAGCCATGAGCCAGTTTTTCCAGATACATCCGCAGAGTCCCCAGGCCCGCCTGATCAAGCAGGCCGTCGACATCATCCGTAACGGTGGGGTGGTGGTCTATCCCACCGACTCGTCCTACGCGGTGGGTTGCGTGCTGGGCGCCAAGAGCGCGCTGGAACGCATTCGTCGCCTGCGCCAACTCGATGACAAGCACAACTTCACCCTGGTATGCCGCGACCTGTCGCAGCTCAGCACCTTCGCCAAGGTCGACACTGCGGCGTTTCGCCTGCTGAAGAACCACACGCCGGGTCCCTACACCTTCATCCTCAACGCCACCCGGGAAGTGCCGCGCATGCTGCTGCACCCCAAGCGCCGTACCATCGGCCTACGCGTGCCCAACCATCCGATCGCTTCGGCGCTGCTGGAGGAACTGGGCGAGACGATGATGAGCGTCAGCCTGATCCTGCCTGGTGAGGATCTGCCGATGAGCGATCCTTACGAAATGCGCCAGATACTTGAGCATCAGGTGGACCTGATCATCGACGGCGGTTTCGGCGGCCTGGAAGCCTCCACGGTGATCAGCCTGGTGGACGACGAGCCTGAGGTGATCCGCGTTGGCTGTGGCGATCCGTCACCTTTTGCCGAGCAGCGTTGAGCCAATGTCCAACCCTGCCGAACACGTCGACAGCCAGGCTGGAGCTCAGCAGGAGCTGCCGTTCGCCCTGGTCTACGGGCAGGCGCTCACCGAGATGCCGGTGGATCTGTACATTCCGCCGGACGCTCTCGAGGTCTTTCTCGAAGCCTTCGAAGGCCCGCTGGATCTGCTGCTCTACCTGATTCGCAAGCAGAACATCGACGTGCTGGACATCCCCGTGGCGGAGATCACCCGCCAGTACATGGGCTACGTCGAGTTGATGCACAGCGTGCGCCTGGAACTGGCTGCCGAGTACCTGGTGATGGCCGCCATGCTCGCCGAGATCAAGTCGCGCATGCTCCTGCCGCGCTCGTCCGAGGCACAAGAAGAGGAAGACGATCCGCGTGCCGAACTGATTCGCCGCTTGCTGGAGTACGAACGCTTCAAGGCGGCAGCCGAAGGCATCGACACCTTGCCCAGGGTTGGCCGTGACCTTACCGTGCCGCGGGTCGAAGCCCCCGAAGCGCGAGCGCGCAAGTTGCTGCCCGAGGTCAGCCTGCAGGAACTGCTGGTCTCCATGGCCGAGGTGCTGCGCCGCGCCGACATGTTCGAGAGCCACCAGGTCAGCCGTGAGGCGCTCTCGACCCGTGAGCGCATGAGCGAGGTGCTGGAGCGCCTCAAGGACGGCGAGTTCGTGCCTTTCGTCAAGCTGTTCACTGCGGAAGAAGGGCGCCTCGGCGTGGTGGTGACCTTCATGGCGATTCTCGAATTGGTAAAGGAATCGCTGGTGCAACTGGTGCAGAACGAGGCCTTTGCCGCCGTGCATGTGCGCCTGCGCAATGAACAGAGCGTCGAGGACATGGCGGACGAGCTCTGAGCCGCAGTAGTCGCGTTTCACTTTCCATGGCTATTCCCACCCATTAATCAGGACGATTCAATGAGTCTGTTTTCCCGCTTCTTCGGCCGTCAGGACGGCAGCAGCACCGATAACACCGAGCTGGTCGCCAAGCCAGGCATCGAAAACCCGCCCAGCCTGCAGGTGGTGTTCGCCCAGCCTCTGCGTATCGCCGAGGCGCCCCTGACGGCGGCTCTGCGTCGTTACCATCCGAGCATGGGCGATGCCCGCTGTGACATCTCCGACGAGGTTGAACAGTTCTTCGCCCTGGCCGGTTGGGGTTCCCATGTGGTGAAAATGGTCGGTTTCGACCATCCCTTTCCTGCTGACGCTCTGGAAAACTGCGTCGCCCCGGCGCACTACCCCCAGCAGGTCAAGGACGAGGTGCGGCAACAGACCAGCCACATCCTGCTGTACTACGCAGGCCATGAAACCGATCCGCTGGAGCAATACGTGGCTTTGGCTGCCGTTGCCGGGGCGTTGGCTAGTTTCGGGGCGCTGGCGGTGCTCAACGAAACGGCGCATACCTCCTTGCCGGCTGCCGTGTTCGCCGATGAAGACATGGGCGAACACAGCCTGGAGATCCTCCGTGACCTGCCGCTGACCATGCTGTACTGCGGCTTTGTGAAGTATCAGGTCGAGGGTGTGCAGGGTGTGTGGATGCGTACCTATGGCTGTGGTGCGTTCGGTCTGCCGGATTTCGCCGCGCTGGCTGCCGGCCATCATGAAGGCCAGCGTTACATGGACATCTTCAATAACGTGCTCGGCTATCTGATCCAGAGCGGCGCGCAAATGGAGGCGGGGCACACTATGCAGATCGGTGAAACCGAGTTCATGCGGTTGCGCGAGCCAGCCGAGGCTGAGTACTACCTGCATGGCCCCGAGCGAGTGCTGGTTGCCGAGATCATCGCGGCGAGCGAGATCGTCAGCCATTGACGGCGTGGCGCTCGCTGATTTGCTAAGCTGGCGCCGCCCCAGAGCCAAGCAGACCTTGCCCAGACGATGAACCTGTCCGATCCCAAACAACTCGCAACCTTACTCGAGGGCCTTTTGCTCGCGTCTGGCAAGCCGCTGTCGTTCGAGCGGATCATGGAATTGTTTGAGGAGGCCGAACGGCCGGAGCCCGACGTCTTTCGCAAGGCGCTGGCGATTCTGGGCGGCAGTTGCAAGGGACGGGCGTTTGAACTCAAGGAAGTGGCATCCGGCTACCGGCTGCAGATCCGTGAGAATCTCTCTACTTGGGTTGGGCGTTTGTGGGAAGAGCGCCCGCAACGTTACTCCCGTGCCATGCTCGAAACCTTGGCACTGATCGCCTACCGTCAGCCCATCACTCGCGGCGAGATCGAGGAAATTCGCAGTGTTGCCGTGAACAGCCAGATCGTTAAAACCCTGCTGGAGCGCGAGTGGATTCGCGTGGTGGGCTATCGGGAGGTTCCCGGCAGGCCAGCGATGTTCGCGACCACCAAGGGCTTTCTCGATCACTTCAACCTGAAGAATCTCGACGAACTGCCGCCTCTGGCCGCGCTACGTGAGCTGGAGCCCGAGCCGATCCTGGCCACGGATGACGACCCAGACGTGCCGCAGAGCCTGCAGGCTCGCGCCGATCTCGCCGTGGGCGACGAGCCCGGCGAGGCTGAAGCCAGTTCCGAGACCAGTTTCGGTTCCTTGCTGGCCGAGCTCGACGCCATGGAGCAGGGCCTGAAAACCGATTTCGATGACTTGGCGCGTGCTGACGAAGAGCCGAACCTCGAAGAACAGGGCGCTGTCTCTACAGCTGAGGATGACAGCCGTGAAGAGAGCCCATGAAAGATCCCTGCATCAGCGTCTGCAAGTTCAGCGATAGCATTTGCCTGGGCTGCGGGCGCAGCAAGGCCGAGATAAAGGCCTGGAAAAAACTCGACAAGGCTGAGCAGCGCCTGGTTCTGGCCGAGGCCGATATGCGCTTATTGGTACTGGGCTCCAAGGCGCGCCGCAAGCACTGAGCTGAGCGCCTGTGTTGACAGCCGCTCGCTGGACGCCTTCATCTGGTCAGCTATGCTCTTGCGCCAGGTGCGTTGAGCGCCTTATCCGCGTATGATTCGCGCCCCTTCGACGAGATGATCGTCCTATCACCAGAAAACACCGGGAGGTGCCCAGATGAGTGAAACCGAAGAATACAGCCCCGCTGGCGAGAAACTGCAGAAAGTCCTGGCTCGTATCGGTCTGGCCTCGCGCCGTGAGATCGAGTCCTGGATCAGTGCAGGTCGCGTCAAGGTCAACGGCAAAGACGCCACCTTGGGTCAGCGCGTCGACTTGCATGACGCCATCGCCATCGACGGCCGCCTGCTGCGCCGCGAAGAAGCCACGGAAGCACTGCGTCGTGTTCTGATCTATAACAAGCCCGACGGCGAGATCTGCACCCGTGACGATCCTGAAAAGCGCCCAACCGTATTCGACCGCTTGCCGCGGCCGAAGGAAGGCCGCTGGATCAATATCGGTCGTCTGGACATCAACACCACCGGCTTGCTGATGTTCACCACCGACGGTGAGCTGGCCAACCGCCTGATGCACCCGTCCTACCAGATGGATCGCGAGTACGCCGTGCGCGTGCGTGGTGAAGTCGACGAGGAAATGATCGAACGTCTCAAGGCTGGCGTGATGCTTGAAGACGGCCCAGCCAAGTTTACCGACATCAAGGAAGCGCCCGGCGGCGAAGGCTTCAACCATTGGTACCACTGCGTGGTCATGGAAGGTCGTAACCGTGAAGTGCGGCGCCTGTGGGAGTCGCAAGGTCTGGTGGTCAGCCGTCTGAAGCGTGTGCGCTTTGGCCCGGTATTCATGACCTCCGATCTGCCTATGGGTCGCTGGCGTGAAATGAGCCAGCGCGAAGTCGATATCCTCAGTGAAGAGGTCGGCCTCAAGTCGGTGGCGCTGCCGGAAATGAAGGAAAAGGCCCGCGAGAAGCTTGATCGTTTGCAGCGCAAGGCGGCGAAGCCGATTGGCCGTGGTGAGCGTCCGGCGCGTACCGCGCGCCCAGCCACTGGCGGCCCCGCTCAGCCATCCAGCAGCGGTCGTGGTTCCCGTGAGGAGCAGGGCGAGCGTCCGACACGTGCGCCTCGCACTCCACGTGGTGAAGGGCGTAGCGAGACATCGCGCGGCACGCCAGTTGCCGAGCGCCCGCGTGATGTGGGCAAGAAGCCCGGCAAGCCCCGCGGCGACCGCCCAGAGTCGGGCGAGCGCGCACCGCGCAAACCGGCTGGCGCCGACAAGGGTCGCAGCCGCCCGGCAAGCGAAGGCCAGCGTCCAGGCTTTGGTCGTGGCAGCCGCAAGCCACAGTAACGGATCGCAAAGTAGCTCGTAGTTGCTGCCTGTGATCATGAAAAAGGGCCCCCTCGGTGAAGAGTGGGGCCCTTTTTTGTGGTTCTAGGATTTAGATCAGCCGGCCATGGCCATGCAGTTACGTCCGTTGCGTTTGGCGCTATACAGCGCCTTGTCTGCTCGGTCGAGTAGGTTTTCCAAAGGCTCGCCTGGCTCCAGGGTAGCGCAACCGAGACTGACGGAGAGCTCGATAGGTTTGCCTTGCGCCACGCATTGCAGTTCCAGCACTGACTCGCGCAGGCGCTCCCCTACCAGTGCGGCACCTTCGCGTGGTGTGCCGGAAAGCAGTACCAGAAACTCTTCGCCACCGTAGCGGAACACCATGTCGATATTGCGTAGCTGATCCTTGAGGGTCGCGGCTACGGCCTTCAGTACTTCGTCTCCAGCGCTGTGACCGTGCTCATCGTTGATGCGTTTGAAGTGGTCGATATCCAGCATCAACAGCGACAGCGGTTGCCCGTTACGGCGAGCCAACTCGATTTCCCGTCCTAGCACCTGATCCATGGCGATGCGGTTGCCAGTGTTGGTCAAGGGGTCGCGCAGCGCGCTCTGGATGGCAACGCGGTAAAGCAGGGCGTTGCGCAGCGGGAACAGCAGGCAGGCGAGTAGCGACTCCAACTGCGCCAGCTCCTGATCGGAGAAGCGCTGGCGGCGGCGAAAGGTCAGCTCGCCCAAGTATTCGCTCTCATGGCTGAGGCGGTAGGTGGCCGAATGATTGGCCTGTTGACCCATGTCCAGGCGCAAGTCGCTGCTCAAGTGCTGGTAGCCGAGCGCATCGACTGGCACCAGGTGCTGAAGCTCACGAAAGAACATGCCGAGAATGCGTTCTGCATCCAGGCTGGTTTGTAATTGCAGGCCAAGTCGCTGGCGCAACTGTGCGAGGCTGATCGGGCGGGCCTGATCCTTACGATTCGAGAAATCGAGACGCTGCAGCTTGGCAGCATCGAAATCGATCGTGTTCTTCTGGCTAGGTGGAACCATTTTGGCGAACCTCTGGCGCTTCATTACGGCTTATGAGTAATAGAGCGAATTTCGTGCCAGTCTTTTTTGGCCTTATAAAAGCCTTTAGGTTCAATGGGTTGGATTGTGAGGCGAGAGGCAGAGTGCCATTGATGGCAATTGGCTGTCAGAAGACCGGCAATGATCTGCCGGTCTTGGCATGGTCGCGACAATTTAATGTCGAGTTGGGTTTTGCTGTTGGTTGGGTGCCGGAGCTGGGAATGATTTCAACGTGAGCACTCGATTTATCGAGGCAAAGGCAGTGAGATCGGAGGTTAGCGGCGCATCACTAGCACGCCGGCCACCAGGATCAACAGCATTCCGCTCCATGTATGCACGCCTGGCACTTCATTAAAGATCAAATACCCCCAGAGACACGCGAAAATAAGGTAAATGTAGTCAAATGTTCCGATCAGCGCCGAAGGTGCGATTTGGTAGGCTTTGGCTATAGCGGTATTGATGGTAACCAAAGCAATTGCATAGCTGACGATAAAAATTGCTTCCTGCCAGCCTATGGGTTGCCAGGCCAAAAACAGCCCCGGCGCAGAGGCTATCAGGGCCGGGCCACCTAAATAGGACAGAAGACCGACAAAACTGGCGGCGACTAGAAACGCTATGTTCAGGCCCAGAGCCATTACGAGTGGGTGCTCACCTCGACAGTGCCGGCGCGTCAACACCATCGCAGCGGCATAGAATACTGCACCGATTACAGGTAAAAACACCGCAAGATCAAATGCTTCAGATCCAGGGCGTAGGACGATAGCGACCCCTGCAAAGCCTAGCGCTACGGCTATCCAGCCACGAACCGAGAGTCGTTCTGCGCCATAGCACGTCGAAAAAATCGCGATGAAGAGCGGTGTGGTGTATATGGCAACGGCAGCCACGGAGAGGGGAATGAGTGGCAACGCCGAGTAATAGGCTACCCACATCAGTAACAGCAAGATGCTCCTTACTGTAATCCAGCGCACCGATGCTACGCGCAGCTGCCCGGAGCTGATTCTTGTGACCAGCCATATTCCAAGGAGTGGAACCGACATGCCAGACACGAGTAGGAATAGCTGCCATAGCGCCACTCGAGCACTGAAATACTTCACTGATGCATCAGCGAGCGAGAGCAGGAAAACGGCAGACACAATCAGCGCTATTCCCTGATATACGCTGTCATTTCTGACGTGTTGATTGCTCATGGTGATTCGCTTGCCTCTTCGCTCGGCGAGCTAGCGCGGAGGACAGGGCACATCTTCAGTCGCCGCGATATTCACAGCCGCTGCTGCAGGTTTCGTGAATACGGATGCGCGACAGCTCTGGCAGCAGAGGTTTGAGCTGCTGCCATACCCATTTAGCGAGGACTTCGCTGGTCGGGTTTTCCAGACCAGGTATGTCGTTGAGGTAGTTGTGGTCGAGCTGCTCGTAGATCGGCTTGAAGATGGCCTTTATCTCCGAAAAGTCGCGAATCCATCCGGTATGCGGATCGACCTCTCCCTCGATATAGACCGCGATGCGGAAGGAGTGGCCGTGCAGGCGCGCGCATTTATGGCCTTCCGGCACATGGGGGAGCCGGTGGGCGGCTTCGAAGATGAATTCTTTGAACAGTTCCAAGGCCAGTCTCTTTGTCTACGGTGCGAACAGGCTGCGATTCTAGCAGCCTGCTGCGTACTGTAGGACGTTCACTGCGCCAGGGCGGCGTTGCGATCGTGGCGATAGACGCTTACCGCTTCGTAGACCGCCTTGCGCAAGCGATTGATTCCGCCGATTGGGCGATGCTCCGGTAAGGCGTGCCACGGATTGAAGGACAGGTTGTCGCAAAACAGGTTCTGCTCCGAACTGTCGAAGTCCTGGGCCGGGAGGCGGATGTCCGCGACGGTTTCGAACGGCGAAATCCGTTCGTCCCATTCCACACTAGGGTCTTCGATCGGCATGTAATAGCTTGGGTTCTGCCGCTGTACCTGCAGCGCGAAGCAGGCTGGCATGCGATCCAGTGACAGCTGCTGATAAAGCGCGCTACGCAGAAAGTTGGGCAGGTCGGTGTTGGGCTTGGGAATCGCGTAGGTCGGGCAGCTTTCAGGGCTGGGGATGACCCGGTACTTGATGTTGTGCTGGTCCCAGCTTGAAGGGGGCGATCGAGTTGTAGGTCGTTTCGACCGGGCTGCTCGGCGCAGGCGAAAGCGTTTTCAGGGCGATGATCAGGTGGCGGATCTCCCAGGTGCGGGGATCGAAGCTGGGGAAGAAGGCCAGCGCTTTCTTGCCGTCCGCCTGGGCGGCGAAGTTGCTCCGGTACTCGGCAACGTCACGTACGAAGAATGCCGGATGGTTGAACATCACGAAATCCTGCTCGTCGGCATGGCGCGGATTGACCATCAGCTTGTTGCCTGGAACGTCGAGCAGCTTGATGGCCATCCCCCTGGCATCACGAGCGCGGTCGAACTGCGGATAGGCGTTGCCGTTGGACAGGCGCATCCAGGCCTGCCAGGTCTTGCCTGGTTCACTGAGCACGCCATGGCGCAGGGTTTCATCGAGCTCGGCACGTACGGTTACTTCGGCTTTTACGCAGCCGTGCGCCTTGGCATGGGCGTCGCGCAGGACGCGAGTATTGTCGCGGTGCTGCTCGACCACGCGGATAGCGTCTTCGATGATGCCCTCGGTATAGGCCGCCTCATTGGCGGGTATCTGTTCCTCGCTGGAAACCGGTCCGGAAAACTTCCAGCTGTAGTAGGCGGCGCCTATTGCCCAGCCACCAAGACCGACGATCAGTAGCACGACGAGCATCTTGCCTAGAAGCCTGCCGAGCCAAAGCCAGAATCGTTTAAGCATCGTTGGACTCCTTGTTGTTTGCCGTCACGCTGCCCTGGCAGAACTGTCCAGGGCTCCAGGGTTTGCTCGGCACTTCGCTCAATTGATTTTCCAGCTGCGCATTACCCAGCACCTTCAGGTACTCGACCAGTGCCCAACGCTCCTCCGGCTGTAGACCTCGGCCAATGACGCCGTTGTTACGGCAGCCGTCGCGGAACTCGTGGCCGTTGTTGCCGTTGCCTTTGATGCGGGTATCGAGAAGGAAGCCGCCGGGGAACTTGTCGCTGACGAAGCCGACATGCTGGGGATCGAATTCGAAGTTACCGACCCAGAAGCGGCTGGGACGCTCCGAGACCGGCGACAGCAGATGAAACAGCGTAGGTACCGAGCCATTGTGCAGGAAGGGCGGGGTGGCCCAGATGCTGTCGAGGGGCCGGGCCTTGTAGCCGCGGATCTCCTGCACGCCGATAGGCAGGCCGTAGCCATCCATGCGCTTGCGTTGCTCCGGCGCGATGCCGTTGTCGCGGTATGCCCGCTCTTCGACATAGGCGGTGACGTAAGCCAGCGCTTCGGCGGTGGAGATGGCGCGCAAGTCGACCTTTTCGAGGCTGTTGCTGAACAGTTTGACGTCGAGCTTGGCCAGCTCTGCTTTCGTCCATCCCAACTTGCTGATGTCGAAACGATGGTCGGCGATATTGTCGGCAGTGGTGGAGTCGGTGCCGACGATGGATGTTGGGATGACGCGCATGTGCCACTCTGGGTCGCGCTCCGGAGCCATGCGTTTGTCCGGCGGAACTGCCTGTGGTGCGTGGCAGTGGGCGCAGTTTTCCTGGAACAGAGCGCGCCCTCGGCTGGCCAGGTCGAGATCCACCTTGCCGAAGATCTTTTCCGGCCACGCAGGTGGTTGCAGGCGCTTGAGCGTTTCCTCCAGTGCATAGAGGTCGGTGATGCGGACGCTTGAGGCATAACGCTGAGACTCCGGGACGGCTCTCCCGTTTTCGTCGAGCAGATGCAGCGTGGCGCCAACGCCGAGCGATTCGCCGACGTTACGTGCCATGGGCTGCATGGCCGAGCCGTTCCACTGCACCCAGTCGAACTTCCAGATATCCCAGAGGTGCGGATAGCTGACGGGGGCATCGGCAACCCGGTAATTGGCGGCGTCGATGCTGTCACCGAATACGGTATTGGCAATGCGCCCGAAGGCATCGGTACGGCCGAAGCCTTCTTCGGTCGGGTAAAGGCCTCTGTGCCAATCGTTGTAAGCGGTACTCAGCAACTGATCGAGGACCTGCTTGAATTCCACCCGCAGGGTGTCGTAATCACGCTCGTAGTGCTCACCCAATACTTCCCGGGCGAAGCGGCGAAACTTCAGTGGATTGTAATAGGTGAATGCCATGCTCATGCCAAGGGACTGGCCAAAACTGCCCCCCTTGAGAGTCGGCACAGTGGAGGCCAGGGAGTGCAAAGCTGCACCGCCGTCGATACGCACCGCCTGGCCTTTGTAGCGCAGCTCGCCGGTGTGGCAGGCAGAACAGGTGATGTCCAGGTACTGGACACCGCTTTGGTCGTCCTGATGGCGTGCGAAGCCCACCGGCAGGTTGCCAGGGTTGAGTGGCGTGGCTTTTTGCCCTGGTTGAGTGAGAAAGCCGAAACGCGCCAAGTAGTCGGGGTCAGCGAATTTGGCCTTGCCGAAGGGCAGTTCCAGCGCCGGGAACCATGCGTATTGCAGGCCCTTAACCCGGGTTCCCTGGGGCGTATAGTAATAGAACTGACGTTCCTGCTCGCTCCATTGCCCGAGGTAATGCACCTTGTCCGCTGGCGTGTAGTCGGGAAGATTGGGCTTGGCGATGAAGTAAGCGGCGATCATTAACGCGATGAGCAACAGCAGAAGGATTATCTGCAAAGTGCGGCGAATCATGCGCATCGGTGACGTCCTTGTGGCGTTTTCTAGTCGTGTTCCTTTATGCCCATGCCAACGGCTAATGGCAAGATGCCAGGCATGCATCCCGTGATATTTGTGTGGCTTTTGATGGCCTGCCATCCCTGGCGGGCACACTGCCGGCCTTAGCAAGCGACGTTAAAAAGTTCTCCCGGAAACTTTTTATTCGCCAACTGCCAGCCAGGCTTCGACCCGGCCAATGACTTCGCTCTGGCGCTCACTCCAGGTGCCTGCAATTTCCACGATGGTCTGCTCATGTGCCGCGAGCCATGCAGCGCAGGCCTGATGAAAAGTGACCCGCTGTGCGAGATCCGGCTGGCAGCGCTGGCCGTCATTGATCCATTCGACCCCGCGCGGGTCGAGCAATAGATGCAAGTGGTAGTCACGCGCTAGTAGCGCCGGTTCCATCCAGTCCGGGCAGTCGCCGAACAGCTCACGGCTCCAGAGAATATTACTGAGCAGGTGGGTATCGAGAATCAGCAGGTGAGGGCGCTTCTCCCGCGCGGCATCTTCCCAGGCCAGCTGGCCCCTGGCGATGGTAGATATATCGGCATAGCAGGTATCGCGTTGCTCACTGTCGATGAAATGGCGCACGTACTCACCGACGACAATCCCCCCGAAGCGCTGCTGCAACTCATTGGCCAGCCAGCTCTTGCCGCTGGACTCGGGGCCTGTCATTACCAGCACTTTCATGCTGCACGCGCGATCAGTTCTCGCCGCCAAGTCAGCCAGCCGTGGCAGGCGAGCAGGGTGAACAGGCCGTACAAGGCAGCAGTGGAGTACAGCGCCTGGTCGATGAACAGTGCGACGAACAGCAGGTCGAGGACGATCCATAGCGGCCAGCATTGCAGGCGCTTCTTGGCCATCCACAATTGCGCGACCAGGCTGAAGGCACACAGTGTGGCATCCTGCCAAGGCGCGCTGGCGTCGGTGTAGGTGCTCATCAACACACCCAGCACGACCGAGCCCAGCAGGCCCAGCGCAAGGCCGGCGGCGATTTGGCGAAGATCCAGACTCGAGACCTGGAGTCGCTCGTCAGGGCGGTCACCCCGTGTCCAGTGCCACCATCCGT
This sequence comes from Pseudomonas sp. AC355, assembly GCF_979258205.1. Classification (NCBI taxonomy): domain Bacteria; kingdom Pseudomonadati; phylum Pseudomonadota; class Gammaproteobacteria; order Pseudomonadales; family Pseudomonadaceae; genus Pseudomonas; species Pseudomonas sp. AC355. Next base: position 856,289 of record NZ_OZ409843.1, read on the forward strand.
AGAGCTGCAGAGCGGCGTAGACGAATTGCAGCAGTACGTTGGAATACAGCTTGGCCTCAAAGAATACCCAGGCGTATAGCACTACCATGACCAGGCCAACCGGCCAGCACCAGGGATTCTGGCGCACGGTCAGCCAGACGGCGATCAGACCGAGCAGCGAGGCGCAGGCTTCGAGCGGTGACATGGAACCCCTGAGTGAATGGTTTTCTAGGGGGCGCATTCTATCCCTTGTCACTGCGGTCGTCTCGTCACTAGAGCGCGCGTTACGGCTGCAATTTCCTAGTCGGCAGTGATAGCGGTTTGAAATTGAAAACAACTGCTTTATAACTGCCGCTTTTTTCGGCCATGCTGGAACCTACACCAGCCACTCCAGTCCGAGAATCATCCCCTTTCCAGCCAGCCTGTCTGGCACATCCGTAGGAGTTCTGATGGACAGTTGGCTCGCTTTTCAGGCGCTGATCCTGGGTATCGTTGAAGGCCTCACTGAATTTCTGCCCATTTCCAGCACGGGTCACCTGATCGTCGTTGGCGATCTGCTGTCGTTCAATGGTGAGCGCGCCACGGCATTCAAGATCATCATCCAGCTCGGCGCGATCCTGGCGGTGATGTGGGAGTTTCGTCAGCGCATCACGTCGGTGGTCACCGGCCTGGGCAGCGATCCCATGGCGCGGCGCTTCACGATCAACGTGTTGGTTGCCTTCATTCCTGCGGTGATCCTCGGTCTGCTGTTCGCCGATATCATTGAACACTGGCTGTTCAATCCGATCACCGTCAGTGCGGCCTTGGTTATCGGCGGCGTGATCATGCTCTGGGCGGAGAAACGCCAGCACCGCATCGTCGCGGAGTCGGTCGATGACATGGACTGGAAGCTGGCCCTCAAGGTCGGTTTCGCCCAGTGCCTGGCACTCATTCCGGGTACATCACGCTCTGGCTCGACCATCATCGGCGGTCTGTTGTTTGGCCTGTCGCGCAAAGCAGCCACCGAATTCTCGTTCTTTCTGGCCATGCCGACCATGGTCGCAGCCACCGTATACTCGCTCTACAAATACCGCGAAATACTGCAGTGGAGCGATCTACCCATGTTCGCCATCGGTTTCGTGACGACGTTTGTAGTGGCCATGATTACCGTGCGTGCGCTGCTGGTATTTATCGCCAACCACAGCTACGCGGTGTTCGCCTGGTACCGGATCGCTTTTGGTCTGGTGATCCTGGCGACTTGGCAATTCGGCTGGATCGACTGGAGCACGGCAGAAGGCTGATTGCCTCGCCAGGCAGGGAAGACTTATGCAAACCAAGGAACAGGCCGGCCGAATCAAGAGCTGGAACGACGACAAGGGCTTCGGCTTCATTCAGCCCATTGCGGGTGGTGTCGAAGTCTTCGCGCATATCTCGGCGATGCGTGGTGATCGCCGACCCAGCGCCGGTGATCAGGTGATGTTCGTCGCCGGGCGTGACGAAAAGGGGCGTTTGCGTGCCGAGCATCTGCGCCTTTCGGGTGAGCTGGCCATCGATCAGCCGCAGATTCGCGTCAAGCCGTGGACTGCCGCACCGTCCCGTAAGCCCCCGGCCGCGGCCGGGCGCGCAGCCAAACCACATGCACGCAATACCCGCCAGACATCAGGTGCGCTGCGCAATCCTGCCGCCAAGCTAGTGATCTTCGCTGCCCTATGCAGCCTGCCCGCGTTTGGCGCTCTGCGCTGGCTGGCAGAGGGGCAGAGTATCTGGCCGCTGCTGCTTTATCCGCTGGCCAGCGTGCTGTGCTTCATTCTCTACTGGAGCGACAAGAGCAGCGCCCAGCGTGGCTGTCAGCGTATTGCGGAGAACACTCTGCATCTGGTCGAGCTGGCAGGCGGCTGGCCCGGTGCTCTGCTGGCGCAGCAAGCGTTCAGGCACAAGACGCGCAAACTTTCTTACCAGCTGCTGTTCTGGATCATCGTGGTGCTGCACCAGATGTTCTGGGCTGACCAGGTGTTGTTGGCCGGGGCTTATACCAGTGGCAGGCTGGGCGGCCTGCTATAGATCGAGCAGCAAGCCGACCTGCTGCTTCTTGGGCAGCCGCCGCACGACCAGTTGGTGAGAGCGGGTCAGCAGCTCACGCAGCTCTTCGTCGCCGATGGGCGGCTGGCTACCGTTCATGCTGATCCAGTGAGCACGGGCCAGGTAGGGCGCCGGGCGAACGCCCGGGCGGTCGGTGAAACCGAGAAACAGCGCGTCATCGACCTTGAAGGCCAGGTTGTCACCGAGAAAATCGACGATGGCGAACATCTTGTTGTGCGCCACGGAAAACACTTGATTGCTGCCCCATTTGTAATCGACGCGAGCCCCTGGAAGTTGTAGACAGAAGGCAACCAGCTCTTCGCGGGTCATGGCTGCACTTCCTTCGGGCGTTCCGCACGGCGCAGCAGCAGCAGGCTCAGCCCAAGGCCGAGCAGCGAGAGCAGGCCGGAAGCGAGGAACACGGCGCCATAGTCATAGGCGCTGGCGATCAGGCCCATCAGCGGGCCGGCGATGCCCAGTGCCAGGTCGAAGAACAGCGCGTAGGCGCCCAGGGCCGAACTGCGGCTGGCCGCAGGTATATTGCCGATTGCCTCCACACCCAGCGCCGGGTAGACCAGCGACAGGCCGAAGCCCGTCAGCGCGGCGCCACAAAGTGCCAGCGCCGGTATTGGCGCAAGCCAGAGCAGCAACAGCCCCAGGGTTTCGATCGCCAGGCAGATGGTCGCGACTCGGTAGCCGCCACGCCGCTCGATCGTGCCGGCGAACAGCAGGCGGGCGACGATGAAGGCCACGCCAAAGGCGCTCAGGCAGTAAGCCGCGTGCTCCCAGCCGAGGCTGGCGTAATACAGGGTGACGAAGGTCGCCAGGGTGCCGAAACCGATGGAGCCCAGCGCGAGCGCTACACCATTGGGCGCAATGGTCAGGAATACGTTATGAAACGGCAGGCGTTTGCCCTGAATGATCGGGATGGCGGGTTTGTCGCGCGCCACCCAAAGGGCGCCAAGGCTGAGCAGCGTGATCGCCAAGCCGATACTCCAGAGGCCCAGAGAGGAGGCCATCACCACCCCGAGCGGCGCACCTATGGCGATGGCGCCATAGGACGCGATGCCATTCCAGGAAATCACCCGTGCGGTGTTCTCTGCGCCGACCCGACCGATGCCCCAGGTGATTGAGCCGGTACCGATCAGCGCCTGGGAGATACCCAGTGCTACCCGCCCCGCCAGCAGCAAGCCCAGGCCAATTTCGTTAGAGAGGCCATGCGCGCTGGTCGCTGCGAGAGTTAGTACGCCGCTGCCCGCAGCACCGGCCAAGCCGTAAACCACTGCACGCTTGGGACCGATACGATCGATCAGCACGCCGGTGATGGGCCGTGAAACCAGAGTGACGAGGTACTGCAGGCTGATCACCAGGCCAGCCATCACCGAGCCATAGCCCAGATCGTTGAGCACGAAGCCAGGCAGCACGGCGAGAGGTAAGCCGACACACAGGAAACCGATGAAGGTGAAGAAAACCACTGCAAGAATTCGGGCGGTCTGGCCAGGAACGTGGGGCTTGCGAGCGGTCATCGGGCATCCTGTTTGGTAGAAGGGGTTATTGATCGTTCTAAGGCGTTTCTGACAGGGCCGGAGCCAAGTCCGTTCCAGGCATCAGCCAGCCGTTGGCACTGGCCTGGATCATATGGTCGAGCCACGCCCTCACAGCCGGCAGCATGCCCTGACGATGAGGATAGACGGCTTGCAGATGACCGCCGGGCAGTTCCCAGTCCGGCAGCAGGCGAATCAGGCGGCCAGCCTTGATATCGGCCAGGCACTTGGTGTGCGGCAGCATGGTGAAGCCCAGACCCTGCAGCGCCGCTTCCCTGCGTATATCGAAGTCTTCGATGCTCAGACGCGCCTCGAAAGTCACCTCACGACGTATTCCCGACAGGCTCTTGAAAATATGATGAATACGCCGGTCGCTTCCCACGGCGCCGAGCGCGGGCAATTGCTGCAGATCGTCTGGGGTGTGAATGCTCAACCCTTGCAGCAAGGCCGGAGAGGCCACCAGAAAGGCGGAGGCTGGCGCCAGTTGGCGGGCGATCAGCGAGGGATCCTCGTCATCCTGATCGCGCACCCGCAAGGCGACGTCTATGCCTTCCTGGAGCAGATCCACACGCCGATTGGTCAGCATCACGTCCAGTTGAACCAGCGGATATTTCAGCAGAAAAGTATTGATTACCTGATGCAGTCCAGCGCGTGCCAGTTCGCTGGGGCAGGACATTCGAATCCGCCCACGGGGCTCGCTGCTCAGCGAGGCCACCGCCTCCTGAGCTTGTTCTGCCTCGAGCAGCATGGCCTGACAATGGCGCAGATAGCGCTCGCCGGTTTCGGTCAGCGCCAACTTGCGTGTGGTGCGTTGCAGCAGACGCACGCCCAGTCGTGTCTCGAGCTCGGCCACTCGCCGCGATAGGCGGGATTTAGGAATGCCCAGTTGCTGCCCCGCAGCGCTGAACCCGCCATGCTCGACTACTTTGGCGAAGTACATCAGGTCATTGAGATCCTGCATCACAGGCTCCAGCTCAGCAGAGAAATGAGGTTTGTCCTATCAGTGGAACGCATCATCGCATTTTTGCCGACTAATCAGGGATTGGCTTCACCGGTAGGATTAATCCATCGAACATCTACTGATGAACCTAATTGTTCAAGGAGCCACCATGAAACTTCTCCATCTTGATTCCAGCATTCTCGGCAACGCTTCCGCTTCCCGTCAGCTCAGCGCCGCTGTTGTCGATGCCTGGAACAATGGTCAGGCCGACATCCAGGTTACTTACCGCGATCTGGCCAGCGATGCGCTGAGCCACTTCTCGGCTGCCAGCCTGGTTGCCGGTGGTACCCCCGCCGAGCTGCGCGATGCCGCCCAGGCTCATGAAGTGGCGCTGGCCGAAGCCACACTGGAAGAATTTCTCGCCGCTGACGCAATCGTGATTGGCGCACCGATGTACAACTTCTCCATTCCGAGCCAGCTCAAGGCCTGGATCGACCGTATCTCCGTGGCCGGCAAGACCTTCGCCTACGACGAAAACGGTCCCAAAGGTCTGGCAGGTGGCAAGAAGGTGATCATCGCCTCGACCGCTGGTGGTCTGCATGCCGGCCAAGCCAGCGGGCAGGCTCACGAGGATTACCTGATCTTCGTGCTGCGCTTCCTGGGCATCACCGATATCCAGGTGGTGCGTGCCGAGGGCCTGGCTTATGGCGAAGAACCGAAAGCCAATGCGCTGCGCGGAGCTCAAGAGCAGATCCACGCGTTGTTCGCCGCTGCCTGACTCCACTCCCGCCGCGGCGCCGTGGGTTTCCCTGGCGCCGCAAATGTGCTTCCTTGTGGCTCTGGCGCAGCTTCGGCTGTATCGAGTTGGCACATCTGCGATGGGAGTCAAACAATGAAGAAATCACTGTTGTCGGTAGCGTTGCTGGGGCTGGCGGGATTGGCCGAAGCGGGTGTGGTGGTCAAGAACGTTCCCTATGAAATCGATGGTGAGCCGTTCGAAGGCCTGCTGATCTATGACGACGCCGTCACTGACCCGCGTCCCGGTTTGCTGATGGTGCCCAACTGGATGGGCGTCAACGATGCATCCGCTCAGAAAGCGGCGCGTGCGGCCGGAGACAAGTACGTGGTGTTCATGGCCGACATGTACGGCAAGGCCATTCGTCCCAGCAATGCCGATGAAGCCAAGGAGGCGGCTACCGCCGTGCGCAGTGATCGGGCGCTAATGCGCAAGCGCGCTCAGGCTGCGGTCGAAGTCCTCAAGGCGCAAACCGCTCAGGTCGCTCTGGATACCTCCAAACTGGGCGCGATCGGTTTCTGCTTTGGTGGCGGAACCGTTCTCGAGCTGGCTCGCTCGGGGGCTCCGCTTAAGGCTTTCGTGTCCTTCCACGGCAATCTGGATACGCCCAACCCGACTGACGCCAACAACATCAAGGCACCGGTGCTGGTGCTCCATGGCGCGGACGATCCGGCAGTGCCGCAGGCGCAGGTCGATGGTTTCGTTGCGGAGATGAAGGCCACCAAGGTGGACTGGCAGTTGGTGAGCTACGGTGGAGCGGTGCATTCGTTCACCAATCCGCAGGCCAACACGCCGGGTAGCAATCAGTACCACCCACTGGTCGCGGCGCGTGCCTTCAAGGCGATGAACAATCTGCTCGATGAGGTGTTCGAGTAACCTGAGGCGAGACAGGGGAAGGCCGGGTGGCCTTCCCCTGTTGGCGTTTTACATAGCTGGCAGGACAGTAATGTCGATGATGTCGGCAGGCAGATTCTTGATCTCGCCCAGCGCGCTGGCCTTGCCGGTTTCCAGGTTTACCTGGTGCAGCGTGGCACCGGTCAGCAGGTAAGCGGTGTTACCGCCTTTGCCGTCACTCTTGATATCCAGCGCCGCATTTTTCAGGCCATCGGCGATCTTGCCGACAACCTGCTGGATGCCGTCATTTGGCGGGTTCTGCAGCATCAGGTTGCCGCTGGCCAGATCCACCGTGTACAGCGCGGTTTTCTCGGTACCGGCATAGGCGTTGGTGTAAGCACCGGCTACCACCTTGGCGGTCTTGCCTGCATATGGGCCATCTTTGGCGTAGGCGACCTTGCCATCTACCACGACTTCACCGCTTTCAACATTGACACGCAGGCTGGTGCCGTCGGCAGCCAGCAGGCGCAGACGATCGGCTACCGGGTTGAAGTCTACGACGGCCTGACCTTTGCCTGGCAACGCTTGGCTCAGTTTGGCAGCTTTGCTGGCCGCGCCAGTTTTGGCGTCGACGGTGTAGAGTTGGCCAGCGTCATCCAGGCCATAGATCCAACCGTTGGATGGACGTACATCGAGGCCGCGCAGGCTGGATACGCCGCTGAGTTTCACGTCGGAAGCGACGGTGAGGGTCTTGGTGTCGATGTGCAGCAGTTTGCCGTCCGCACTCAATGCCAGCAGGTTGTCGGCGTTGGCAGTGGCACAGCCCAGAGCAGCGGTGGTGATAGCGATACCGAGCATTTTCTTGGAAATGTTCATGAGCGTCCTCTCTATGGGTAAGGCGCGAAGCTCTCTTCGCGCTCGCATCCAGGCACCGTGATGAAGCACCTGTTATCAATACCCATGAGATGACGTGGCAGATGTCGGCAGACATATTTATTTACATCTGCCGATTTTCGGCATGCATCCGTTCAGTCCAGCGCCGCTACCACAGCGCGGCCGATGTACAGCACTTCGCCCGTTGGCCTGTTCAGTGGCGAGCCACCAGAGGGCTCCAGGGTCAACTCGAACAGCTGGCCGGCGCGTACGGCGCCGATCTGCTCGGCGGACAAGGTCAGGCGTTCGCCCGGCTCGACAAGACCGAGTGAGCGCGGCCCGTCCTTCGGATCGACGAGCGTCCAGAACTGCACGGATTGATCCGCCGCGACCTGATCCTCACGCAGTGGCTCCAGCAGCAAGGTGCCAGCTGCATCGATATGCACTACCCAGCCCGGTGCTGCCGCTTCGCCAGGCGGCTGCAACACGGCGGTGTAGGAGGCCGGGAGCACGTCGCTGCGCCACGGCATTGGCAGCAGGGCGATGATCAGCGCCATCGCCAGGGCCGCGCTGGTCAGGCGCCAGGTATTCAGACTCGACCACCAGGCCTGCCAACTGCTGGCCCGCTGACCCAGGTTCAGCGTTTGCTGCAGGCGCGGCCACAGGCCGGGCGAGGGTGTGCTGGGCTCAAGCTTGTCGCTTAGTTCGAGAAAGTGCTGCTCCCATTCCAGCGCCATGGCGGCAGCATGGGGATCGTGCTCTATCAACTCGGCGACTTCACGGGCCTGATCCTGCTCGAGCAGGCCCAGAACATACTCGCCGATGAGCGCACGGCGTTCTGCGGGGTCGGTGCTTATCATCGTTGCAAACACTCCTGCAGTGCGCGCAGACCGCTACGAATGCGCCCTTTGATGGTGCCCAGTGGGGTGGTCAGGCGCTCTGCTATCTGCTCATGGGTCAGGCCGCGGTAGAACGCCAGCAGAACCGGATGACGCCGTGGGCGCTCGAGTTTCTGCAGGCAGGCGCGCAGATGACGCTTGTCCGACTGTTGTTCGTGTTGCTGAGCGGCCGAGGGACTTTCATCGATCAGGTGATCGGCGATGTCGTCCGCCAAGGCCACGGTGCGCCCGCGCTGGCGCAGCTGGTTCAGCGCGCGGTAGCGCAGGATGCTGTAGATCCATGCCCGGCCGCTGCCCAGTGAACGCTGGAAGCGCCCGGCGTTACGCCAGATCTGCACGAAGGCATCGTGCAGGCAGTCCTCGGCCGAGTCGCGCTGGCCCAGCAGGCTGATTGCCAGACCGAGCATCTGCGAGGATTCCTGGCGGTACAGTGCCTGGAAGGCGCGCTCGTCACTGCGGGCGCAGGCTTCCAGCGTTTTTTCGTAGTCGAACATCGGGTCAGACATGCCGTCGTCCTGTCATGGGCTGCTTCCTGAATGTGACAAGGGTTATACCCGAGAGAAGGCGTGCCGGATGTAGGGGGAGTGAAACAAATATTCTCGCGCAGCTCAGCGAGGAGCTGCTGGCGAGTTGTTCGGGCCGCTCAGAGCAGCGCCGAGAGCCTTACATCGGCGCCTAGCACCCGTAGCAGACGACCCTGGGCGTCGAGGATCGGCACCGATACGGTAAAGCAGAAGTCGTCGGTGGCCGATGAGCGATAGACCTCGGTGGTGTGGCTGCTGAGGTCGTCGGCAACGGCGCGGAACCAGGGGCGCTGGCTCCAGTCGCGGCCGCGGCTGCTGGCCACCGTCTGATGGGGCACGTCCGCCGCGAAGACGTTCTGCGAGAGCTGTACGCCGCGTGCATCGACCAGGTAGAACAGCTCGAAGCGCGGGTCACGCTTGAGCATGGCTGTCAGAGCCTGTTCGACACTGTCGATATCGCTCGCGGCCAGCGCTGGTTGATCGGCCAGTTGCTGGACGCTGCGGCGTACTGCCTGGTGAATGTCCAAACGGAATTCGCCGAGCCCGGCGAGCAGGCGATCGCCATCTTCTCTCACCGCTTGGCTGTGATGCAGAACCTGACCGGCCTTGCCGAGCAGCTCGGCCGATACCTGAGCGATACGCTGCACGTCTCCATTGATGGAGCGTACGGCCTGGCCGATTTGCTCGGTGCCTGCCGCCATCTGTCCGACTCGCTCGTCAAGGCTGTCCATCGCCTGGCGGGTACTGTCCAGGCCGCTGTCGACCTGCTGCATGCCGCTGCGACCGTCGGCCACTGCGTTGTGCATATGCCCACCGGCTTCACCAAGCTCACGCATACCTTCGCGAAAGCGCTCGATGATATCGCTGACCTGACCGGTCGCCTGCGTGGTATGGCCCGCCAAGCGCCGCACTTCTTCAGCGACCACCGCAAAGCCGCGGCCGTGCTCTCCCGCCCTGGCTGCCTCGATAGCGGCATTCAGCGCCAGCAGGTTGGTCTGTTGGGAGATGCTGGCGATCACTCCGATGACTTTGCTGACTTCCTCCAGTTGCTCGGTCAGATTGCCGATCACACGGCCCAGTTGCATTTCGCTCTGGCCAATGACATCTACCTGTTGCAACACGGTTTTGCCGTTTTGCTGACACTGCTGCAGAGTGGCCGCCACGTCACGCGACAGGGCAGCCACCTGCGCAGTACCGGGAACCAGTTCCACGTCCAAGGTGGTGGTCACCTGTTCGCTGGCGCTGGCGATCAGTTCCGAGGATTGCGCGAGTACCTGTCCGCTGACTTCGTTGTCGGCGGCTATGCGTGCCAGCTGCGGGGCGTGGGCAGCGATGCTGACGGCAGCGCCTAGACTGGCCCTGATACGTTTTTCCAGGACTGTGCTGAAGCGATTGAGGTTGGACATCGTGTGATGATCTTCCGCCACCCGGGCGGTCAGATCGTGATGGAGGAAGAGGGCGTCTAGCGCTTCCTGATCCCTGGATTTGCGATTGGTCTTGCGCAGCAACTGCAGCATGGCACGGCCTTCTGTATGGAGTCTGCATCTGCAGTGCAATCGAAGTGCCAGTATGCAGGCGCAGATTTGGTCGCAATCCCGGTCGAAAATGTGCCGCCAGGGTGCTTTGGGCTTACATGTGCACCGCGATAGTGCGTAGCGCGTTCCAGTCCAGGATCAATTGCTGAACTTGCTTTCAAGCGCCGCAGTCTATGCTGCTCACTGTCAGGAGGACATCAGCATGCAGTTGATCCGTTTGAGTTTTTTGCTGTTTATCGGCCTGTCGTCGACTGTCGCCGGAGCCCGCGAATATCGTTACAGCGATGCCCATTTGCACTACGTCGATTTCTTCCAGGAAAGCGCAGGCATGGACATACTGCTGCAGCGCATGGACGAGGCGAAGGTCGATCACGTGATGTTCTCGGGCATACCGGTCGCCAAGAAGTGGCACGAGGATGAGCCCAAGCGCCCGCGCTATTACGCCGGCGATGACGCTGCAGCCTACTGGTACAGCGCTACCGACGTGCTTATTGCCCACGCCTACAAGCAGGTACCCGAGGCGCAGCGCCATCGTTTTCACCCGTTCCTGTCTGGTTTCAACCCCAACGACAAGAATTCGGATGCCCATATCCGCCGCATGCTGGAGCTCGACCCCGGGCTTTGGCAGGGCATCGGCGAGGTATTCACGCGCCACGACGACCTGACCTCGCTGATCGAGGGCAGTACCCCGCGGGCCAACAACGAGGCCATGACACGGATCTATCACCTGGCGGCAGAATACGATCTCCCGGTGATGGTGCACTCCAACATCACCTCCAAGCGCGAGCGTAATCCGCTCTATCTGCAGGAGATCGAAGAGCCACTGCGTAATCACCCCCACGTGCGCTTCATCTGGGCTCACGCCGGCACCAGTATGGAGATCCATCGTCATCAGGAGAAACTGGACTTTCTCTTCGACGTGCTCTCACGCATGCTGGAAAGCTACCCAAATCTGTACGTGGATCTGTCCTGGACAATGCTCAGGCCGTACCTCACCGACGAGAACGGCAAGCCGGATCCGAAGTGGGTAGAGCTGGTTGGCCGCTACCCCGAGCGTTTCATGATTGGTTCCGACGTAGTAGGGCGTTTCGATAGCATGGGAGAGTATATGCAGGGCTTTGATCGCTTCCTCGATGAGCTGCCCGACGATGTTGCTCACAAAGTGGCCAGAGACAATTTCCTTTCCATCCTGCCGCGCACTGTGCGGGAGGCGCAGCCCGCTTCACGCTGATTGTCATCAGCCTGTCATCGTCGCGTCATAGCCTCGCGCCATTCCAAAGAAGGAGCGTGAGATGCAACACTTTCGATTCGCAACGATGACGGCGGCGCTGCTGCTGGCAGCAGGCCTGGCCCAAGCAGAAGTACGTGTGCAGGGGCCGGTTGAATACGGCGTTTTCGTTAGCCAGTACAAGGATTTTCAGCCGGGTGAGCGGGTGCTCACCCAGTCCAGTCAGGAAATCCAGCAGACTAGCGTGGTGCCGGCCAAGCTGGGTACCAAGTTCGGTATGCGCTATACATTGACCGGCAAGACTGCCGATGGCGAACCGCTGACTCTGCTGTACCTCACCCCAGGCGTGACCGGGAGCGATGGCCAGCGCCGCGACAAGTTCGTGGTGACGCAGAATCTGGTGCCCGATGCGCCGCAGGACGTCATGGCATTCGAGTTTTCCGAGAATAACGAAGTGGTACCCGGCGAATGGCATTTCCTACTGTTTCAGGGTGATCGCAAGTTGGCTGAGCAGCGCTTCGAGGTACGCTGAGGCGGCGAAACACGACGCTACCCGAGCTTGCAGCGAATAAACCCGGAGCATAAAAAACGGCGCCCTAAGGCGCCGTTTTTCGTATCAGGCAGTTATCAGTTGCCGGCCCAGCGCTTCAGTACCAGGGTGGCATTGGTGCCACCGAAGCCGAAGCTGTTGGACATGATGGTGTCCAGCTTGGCGTTCTCACGGGTTTCACGCAGGATCGGCAGGTCAGCGACAGCCGGATCCAGTTCCTCGATGTTGGCCGAGGCGGTGATGAAGTTGCCTTCCATCATCAGCAGGCAGTAGATCGCTTCGTGAACACCGGCGGCGCCCAGGCTGTGACCGGACAGGCTCTTGGTGGAGCTGATGGCCGGAGCCTTTTCGCCGAACACTTCGCGCACACCCTTCATTTCCGCAACGTCGCCGACCGGAGTCGAAGTGCCGTGGGTGTTCAGGTAGTCGATCGGGGTGTCGACGGTGGACAGTGCCTGCTGCATGCAGCGCACCGCGCCTTCGCCACTCGGGGCAACCATGTCGTAGCCGTCCGAGGTCGCACCGTAGCCGACGATCTCGGCGTAGATCTTGGCGCCACGAGCCAGCGCGTGCTCCAGCTCTTCAACGACGACCATGCCGCCGCCGCCAGCGATGACGAAACCGTCACGCTTAGCATCGTAGGCACGGGAGGCCTTTTCCGGGGTGTCGTTGTATTGAGTGGAAAGGGCGCCCATGGCGTCGAACAGGCAGCTTTGGCTCCAATGCTCTTCCTCACCACCGCCGGCGAAGACCACGTCCTGCTTGCCGAGCTGGATCTGCTCCATGGCCTGGCCGATGCAATGCGCGCTGGTGGCGCAAGCCGAGGAAATGGAGAAGTTGACGCCCTTGATCTTGAAGGGGGTCGCCAGACAGGCGGAAACGGTGCTGCCCATGGTGCGGGTAACGCGGTACGGGCCAACACGCTTGACGCCTTTCTCGCGCAGGGTGTCGATAGCTTCCATCTGGTTAAGAGTGGAAGCTCCGCCAGAACCGGCGATCAGGCCGGTACGTGGGTTCGAGACCTGATCTTCGCTCAGACCGGAATCCTTGATCGCCTGATCCATCGCCAGGTAGGCGTAGGCCGCGGCATCACCCATGAAGCGGAACAGCTTGCGGTCGATCAATTCTTCCAGGTTCAGGTCGACGGAGCCGGATACATGGCTGCGCAGACCCTTTTCGGCGTATTCCGGATTGAAGCGGATACCGGGGCGGCCAGCGCGAAGGTTGGCGGAGACGGTTTCTTTGTCATTGCCCAGGCAGGAAACGATGCCTAGACCGGTAATAACGACGCGACGCATGGAAAGGATCCTTTAGAAACTGTCGGTGGAAGTGAACAGGCCGACGCGCAGGCTTTCGGCACTGTAGATCTCGCGACCATCGACACTCACGCTGCCATCGGCGATTGCCAGGATCAGCGAACGAGTGATGGTGCGTTTGATATGGATGTTGTAGGTGACTTTCTTGGCGGTAGGCAGAACCTGGCCGAAGAATTTCACGTCGCCCGAACCCAATGCACGGCCACGGCCGGGGTTGCCCTGCCAGCCGAGGAAGAAGCCAACCAGCTGCCACATGGCATCGAGGCCCAGGCAGCCAGGCATGACCGGGTCGCCTTCGAAATGGCAGCCGAAGAACCACAGATCAGGATTGATATCGAGCTCTGCGACAATTTCGCCCTTGCCGTACTTGCCGCCCGTTTCGCTGATGTGGACGATTCGATCGATCATCAACATGTTGGGGGCGGGCAGTTGCGCATTACCCGGGCCGAACAGTTCGCCGCGGCTGCAGCGCAACAGATCTTCCTGGGTGAAGGCGTTTTGTTTGGTCATGCGAGCTCCTCAATAATCCCCACGCGCCTCGGCTGGGTAAATCGTCCTGGCTGGCGGCGCATCAGTAATGCGACTGCCAGCAGCCTAGTCATAGACTGTTGCGTTGTGGTGAAAGTCACAGTGCGGTGAGTACAGTTGTACTCTGCTGCGGCCAATGGTGTCACAGATGACCCTTTGACGCCCACTTCAGCCCGCAAGCGTGCAACATTTCCGTCGATCTGACTAGTCATCTAATGGTTGGGTGACAGCCAGCGATCGAGCAATTCCTGCAGTTCCATGCGTTTGAACGGTTTGGCGAGGTAATCGTTCATTCCAGCCTGCAAGCAGGCTTCCCGATCTCCCTGCAGCGCATTGGCAGTCAACGCGATGATCGGAAGCTGTCCTTGTGATCCCAGTTCGCGGATGCGGCGAGTGGCCTCGTAGCCGTCCATGATCGGCAGGCGGCAGTCCATCAGCACGGCTGCGAATCGACTCTGACGTACCGCCGAAACGGCCTGTACGCCGTCGACCACCAGGGTCACCTGATAGCCGAGACTGCGCAGCATGGCCTCGATCACCGTTTGGTTGACGGCGTTATCTTCCACCAGGAGTACCGAGTGGGCTTCTCGTCTTTCAGGCTCTGGTGTTGTCGCTTTGGGGGAGGGCAGCGGCTGTTGCGCCGAAAACGGCAGAGGAATTTCCAAGGTAAAGCAGGAACCGCGGCCCTGTTCGCTTTGCGCTTTCAGGGTGCCCCCCATGCGCTCTGCCAACGTGCGGGCGATTGGCAGGCCTAAGCCGGTGCCACCGTAACGTCGGGAAATCGAATTGTCTGCCTGCTGGAAGGCATCGAACATGGTTTCAAGTCGTTCGCTGCTGATACCAATGCCGGTGTCGTGCACGCTACAGGTGAACCACAGCACCTGATTGTCCAGCGCCTGCCAGTGAGCCTCCACGCGGACTTCGCCGCGCTCGGTGAATTTCAGGGCATTGCCGATCAGGTTGACCAGAACCTGGCGAAGACGAGTGGGGTCGCCCTGTACCTGAAGCGATGGCAGTGCTTCGCCGAGTTCCAGGCGCAGGGCCAGTCCACGCTGCTGGGCGCTGTGCTGAAAAGAGTGCAGTGCAGTTTTCAACAGTACCGACAGATTGAAACTGATGAGCTCCAGCTCCAGTGCACCGCGTTCGATCCGCGAAAAATCGAGAATGTCGTTAATCACCTTGAGCAGGTGTTCGGTCGACTCCGTGGCCAGGGCCGCATATTCATGCTGCTCCTGGTTCATGTCCGTGGTTTCCAGCAACTGCAACATCCCCAGAACACCATTCATGGGAGTGCGAAGTTCGTGGCTCATCATCGCCAGGAAGTCCGATTTTGCACGGTTGGCCAGTTCCGATTCCTCGCGGGCCTTGATCAGCAGGGTCATAGCCTGCTGTTGCTCCAGGGCGGCGTTGTTCAGGCCGCTGGCAAGGTTGTTGATGTGCTGGGCCAGGGTAACCAGTTCGCCGCCGCCGACTTCCGGAAGCGTCGTCTGGTAGTTACCGCTCTGAATTGCCGTGACGGCATCGCTCATCGCGCTTAATGGCCGAGACAGGCGGCTGGCGAGGCGCCGGGCCAGCAGGAAGGTCAGCAGCAGGGCAAACAACACCAGCATTGTGACCTTGAAGAGAATTTCCTGCTGACGTGTGTTGAAGGCTTCACCGGACATGCCGACGACGACTCGTCCCAAATAGTCGCCGTTCAGGGGCCCCTGTGTGCTGGAATCTTCCTGAATGAAATCCGAACCCAGATCGACCTGCTGCTGCCGGATCGGCGATTGGAAAATGTCGATATGAGTGTGGCCCGTCTGCACGTGTTCGGGTTGTTCGAGGTAGGCCAGGATGTTGTCGTCGCGATCACGCACCTCGATGAAGCGGACGTGAGGCGTTTTCAGGGTGGCCTGCAGCAGTGACTCCAGCACCTTGCGGTTGCCCGAAATTACTCCGTATTCGGTGGCCGGAGCCAGTTGGCTGGCAATCAGTTGGCCGGTGTGATTGATCTCGGCGCGCAGATCCTGCAAGCGGTTGAAGGTCAGAAACCCAGTTAGCAGGAGCGTCAGCAGCAGGGCTGGTCCGACACTGATCAGCTGGGTACGGATGTGGATGTTCCAGCCGCGCCACAGTTTCATGGCGTTTCTCCTTCTGACAGATGCCAGGCAAGTTCCTCGTCGCTGGGCAACGCTACCGCCAGGGCGCGCGCCACCTGAGAATTGCCGAGCACTTTGAATGTGTTCGAGTAGGTGCCGACTGGCCAGTTGTGCGTCGGCTGGTCGAGCAGGCTACCGAGTGTGTTCAACCAGTCGTTCTGGTCGCTGTAGGTGCTCGCCAGGCTGCCTGCGCGGACGAAGCCAGCACTGGGTCCAATCAGGGCGCGTTGTTGGCCGTAACTGGTCAGCAGCAGGTTCTTGGCGGTTTGTGGGTTGTACAGGTCGTCGTCGGCGACGCCGAGCAGCACGTCGCTGTCGCGTAGCACGCGCAATAAGGTTCGGTTGTCGCGAGTGCTGGGCCAGTCTTCGGAAACGATCTCGATATCCAGACTTGTGGCGGCATGCCGGATCTCATCGAGCAGAAACGCGCTGTGCTCATCGTGTAGCACACCGACCCGAGCGATATGCGGCAGCAGCAGTTTGGCCAGACGAAGCTGGCGTAACGGTGATGGATCCGACCAGAGCACGCTGAGATTGGTCGGCGTACTGTCGCCAAGGGTTGCGCGCGCCTGGGTTTTGTTTACCTGCAACACCAGCGTCGGCGGGCCTTCATGCGAGCTGAGGCGCCAAGCCAATGCCGGTTGGCCGAAGAGAATAAGGCGGGTATCTGCCGGCAGTTCGTTCAGGGGCGGCAGGTCGTTCAACGGCACGATACGCACGTGATCCTGTGGCCGCGACGAGGCCAGAGCGGTGCTGAAACCCTGCAGGATGCTAGTGTCTCCGGCGCTACTCAGTAGCAGCTCGGCGGCCTGCGACGATGATTGCAGCAGGCAGAGCAAAAGCAGCGTGCGGCGCGCCCATGAGCGATAGCCAAGCCCTGTTCTCGAGTGATTGGCGACCATCTAGAATTCAAGCTCGGCGCTGAGATAGAACAGGCGGGCTTCGTCGTAGTTATTCTCGCGCCAGGTCAGCGCTTCATCATCCAGGCGCCACTGCAGCACCCCCGCCACTTCCAGTTGGCTGCGACCTATTGGCGTGCGCTTGGCCAGGCGCAGATCCATGCGCTCGAAGCGGCGTTCGTTGAGGCGATCCGCACCGTAATAGAACAAACCACTCGACCAGCCCATGCCCCAGTCACGCAGCCAGCCGGCGGAGCCACTGTTGCGTGCGGTGAGACGCTGGTCGGTCTTGCTGGTGGCGCTGTGGTCGACGTAGGCATAGGTCAGGCGTAGGCGGTCATCAGTGCTTACATGCCAGTCCAGTTGGGTCTCCGCGCCGCTGAAACGCATGCGATGGGCATTGTTGGGAGCGAAGCGATCGACGCGCAGAGGCTCGCTGATCATGTTGTGGATCTCGTCGTAGAACAGCTTCACGTCGATGCTGAGACCTGCTTCGGCGAACAGGCCGTTGTAACCCAGTTCGTGGGAACGGATGACTTCCTGTTCGAGGTCGCGGGGGCCCTTGGCGTTGATGAAGTAGTCGGCGTCGCGCTGACCGAACGGCTGTGGCTGCAGGCCGCGAATTCGGTAGCCCCAGTCAACATTGTTTTCGTACATGTCGGGCGAGCGCACTGCTTCCGAGTAGACGGCGCGCAGGCCATGTCTTGGGGTAATCAGGTAGTTGACGGCGAGGCGTGGTGTCAGCGACGAACCGGTGAGGCGGTCGTCCTCGAGCATGGTGCCACCTTGCAGCAGCCAGTGATCGTCCACCTGCCATTCGAGGTGACCGAACAGGCGCCAGATCTGATTGCTGAGGCGGCCACTGAAAAACGTCTCCGAGTCGGCCTGGTCGTAGCGATAACCCAGGCCGCTGAGCAGGCGCAGGTTGTCGGAGAGGCTGAGGGTGTCCTGCAGCTCGATGTCGTAGCGGGTTTCGCGGATATTCTGGTTGGCAGTGCCGCAGACTTCGCGGGTCGCTCCCGTAGCCAGTTGCTGCTGGATCTGCGTCGCCAGCGCCTGCTCCTGAGTGGTGCCTGCAGGCACGCTGCCGAACGGATTGCGGGTGAAGCGCGTCACGTACCCGGGATTGAGTGACCACAGCTCGGCGAGCTGAGGGCTGAAGGCGATTTCCGCTTCGCAGGCCCGCCAGCTTTCCAGGCGTTCCCAATGCTGCACGGAACTCTGCAGTGACAGGCTGTGGTTGGCCGTCTGGTCGAAATTCCAGCGCAACGAGCCAGCGTAATCACGTGCTTTGACGTCCGAGTCCGTATCGCCAAGGCCGATACCCGGAAACAGCGGCTCATAGAGGTAGGGGCGCTGATTGCTGCCTTCCTTCGCGGCGAGTTGCCAGTCCAGGCTCTGGCGTTCATCGAGCTGATGGCTGACGGACAGATTGATACGTTCCAGGCGACGGCTGTCACGGTAGGGGGCGGCAAATTCATCGTGGTCGAAACCGTCATCCTCCTGGCCGCTGATCGAGAGGCGTAAGGCGCCGCTGTCCCAACTGCTGCCTTGGCTGGCGTAGTAATCGGCGATACCACGCTGGCCACGGGTGACCTTGAGTCGGGTGCCATGGCTGTCTGCCGGGTTGCGGGTAAAGATGCTGACGACGCCCATCAGCGCATTGGCGCCATAGCTCACGGTGTTGGGGCCGCGAAATACCTCGATGCGCTCGATGTCTTCCAAAGCCACTGGAATATCCGACCAGTCGACGGTCGCCAGCCCGGGGTGGTACACCGAACGACCGTCGACCATCACCTGCAGGCGTCGTGCTTCCGAGGCGCTGGAACCATGGTAGTTGAGTGTCGGTTGATTGCCGTTGCGGTAGCCGACCATCATGCCCGGCACCAGACGCAGCAGTTCGGCGATATCACGGGCGCCACTGGCTTTGATAAGCGAGCTGTCGAGCACCGTCACGCTGCCAGGCACCGCAGCGGGCGACTGTTTCAGGCGCGTGGCGGTCAATACTTCGGGAACGACCTGGCCGCCGCTGAACAGGTCATCGGCCACGGCGTCGCCAGTGGCCAGGAGCGCCAGCAGCAGAAGTTTGAGGGGAGGGGAGGTTTTGGTCACGCAACGACCCTGTTCGCGCAGTGTGATGCATGTTAACCGAGCGGCGAACCGTTGCCAGTCATACATCGGTAAAAGACCCGTTTTAGTTCAGCGAGCCAGTCTGCCGCGTTGGGAAGCCCGCAAGGGTGGCCGTGGGGCGAGTGAGCCGTATAATGCTCCATTGCCACACACCTCACTACGGATCGGTCATGACTCAACAGCAACCTATCGCGGTGCTTGGCGGCGGCAGTTTCGGTACCGCTATCGCTAACCTGCTGGCGCAGAATGGTCATCGTGTTCTGCACTGGATGCGCGACCCCGTGCAGGCCGAGGCCATTCGGGTCAATCGCGAAAACCCCCGTTACCTGAAGGGCGTCAAGGTGCTCGACGGTGTCGAGCCGACTACTGATCTGGCAGGTGCGCTGAACAGCTGCGCATTGGCGTTCGTGGCTTTGCCGTCCAGTGCGTTGCGTCAGGTGCTGCAACCGGTGTCGACGCTGCTGGTTGGCAAGATGCTGGTCAGTACCACTAAGGGCATTGAAGCGCAGACGTTCAAACTGATGAGCCAGATCCTCGAGGAGGTCGCTCCCGAGGCACGTATCGGCGTGCTTTCCGGGCCGAACCTGGCGAAGGAAATCGCTGCGCATACGCTGACCGCCACGGTGGTCGCCAGTGAAGACGAAGCCCTGTGTCGGGAGGTTCAGGAGGTGCTGCACGGTCGTACCTTCCGCGTTTACGCCAGTGCCGACCGTTTTGGTGTCGAGCTGGGTGGTGCGCTCAAAAACGTCTACGCCATCATTGCCGGCATGGCGGCGGCGCTGGGCATGGGCGAAAACACCAAGAGCATGTTGATCACCCGGGCGCTGGCGGAAATGACTCGCTTCGCCGTGCATCTGGGTGCCAACCCCATGACCTTCCTCGGCCTCGCCGGGGTCGGTGATCTGATCGTTACCTGCTCGTCGCCGAAAAGCCGCAATTACCAGGTCGGCTTCGCGCTTGGTGAAGGCCTGAGCCTGGAAGATGCAGTCGAGCGCCTTGGTGAGGTTGCCGAGGGGGTCAATACCATCAAGGTGCTAAAGGCCAAGTCCGACGAATTACAGATATACATGCCGCTGGTGGCCGGGCTGCACGCGATCCTGTTCGAAGGGCGTACCCTGGATCAGGTGATCGAGGCGCTGATGCGCGCAGAGCCGAAGACCGACGTCGATTTCATTCCAGCCACTGGCTTCTGAGGGATCCGAACATGAGTGAACACCAAAAAGGCGAGCCCATCGGGCTGCGCATCGTCTGGATGCTGCTGTTCCTGCTGGTCTGGCAAGTGGCCGAGCTGTTGCTGGCCGGTGTGGTTCTGCTGCAACTGATCTATCGCCTGATATACGGCGCGCCAAATGCCGGTTTGCTGGGTTTCGGCGACAGCCTCAGCCAGTATCTGGCCCAGATCGGCCGTTTCGGCACCTTCAACAGCGAATCCAAGCCCTGGCCGTTCGCCGACTGGCCAACGCCGCGCCCAGCGCAGGGCGAATTTGCGCACAGCGTGCCGCCGGCAAGGGACGAGGAGCCGAAACTGTGAGTCATCAGCCATGAGAATCTGGTTGCTTCGACATGGCCAGGCCCACCCTGAGGCACGCACTGATGCCCAGCGGGAGCTGACGGACTACGGGCGTGACGAAGTACGCCAATCCCTTGAACACCTGCGTGGCCGTTCACTGGATGCGATATTCGTCAGCCCTTATGTTCGGGCCCAGCAGACGGCAGCGCTGGTGCGCGATACCCTGGCGTCGAGCGCCGAACTGCACACGGTTCCCTGGCTGACCCCGGAAAGCGATCTCCGCGACAGTTTGGGCAGGCTGCAGCGCCTCTCGGCCCAAGAGCTCCTGCTGGTTTCCCATCAGCCCTTCATCGGCGCACTCGGTGGGCTGCTGGTGCATGGTCACCGGCAGCAACCGCTTTCCATGCACACCGCTAGCCTGGCGATGCTCGAAGGTGAAGAGCTGATTGCCGGGTTGATGTCCCTGGAGTTGCTGGCCCATTCCGACCTGCGCTGAGCTGGCTATCGGTTACACCGCATTACTCTCGCTCGCAAGACGTTGAGCCGGTTATGGGATATTTGGCCGGAGCGTCGTCTTTCCTGACCGTTACGGTCATTGCCGTGGGCTGGGGGCTGGCTGACAATCCCTGCATTGCCTGCCACCAGCGCGACGACCATGTCCCAGCTCATCTTCTTTGCCCACGCCAATGGCTTCCCCTCGGGAACCTATGGCAAGCTATTTGCCGCGCTCGCACCGGAGTACCGGGTGCAGCACCTGGCACAGCACGCGCACGACCCGCGCTTTCCGGTGAATGACAACTGGAGCAACCTGGTCGACGAGCTACTGCATCACCTGGAGCAGTGCGGCGGCCCGGTATGGGGAGTGGGTCATTCGTTGGGTGGCGTGCTGCATTTCCATGCCGCGTTGCGCCGGCCGGATCTCTACCGCGGCCTGGTCATGCTCGACTCGCCCGTGCTGAGCCGTACCGACCGGATGGTGATCCATGCTGCCAAGCGCTTCGGCTTCATCGACCGCCTTACACCCGCCGGGCGCACCCTTGGCCGACGTGAAGCGTTCGCCGACCCGCTGGAGGCGCGCCGTTATTTTGCGGAGAGGAAGCTGTTCAGCGGTTTCGATCCCGAGTGTCTGGATGCCTACGTCGAGCACGGTTTGCATCCACACGAGGATGGCGTGCGGCTGCGTTTCGAGGCGGCGACCGAGATCAGTATCTACCGCAGCGTTCCTCATACCAGCCCTGGCCTGCCGCAGCAGTTGCAAGTGCCGCTGGCGCTGGTGAAAGGTGCCCAGAGCCGCGTGGTACTCGCCCATCATGGGCGGATGGCACGCCGGGCGCCGCGGGGCGAGTTTCTCACGCTGCCCGGTGGGCATATGTTCCCTCTCGAGCACCCGGAGGATACGGCGCAACTGATTCGCGGGCTATTCGCGCGCTGGCAGCAACCAGTCGAGGGAGCTCGATGAGCCTGGGTTTCGAAGAGGTACGGTTGCGGCTGCCGCACATCGAGCTGGCCGCTCAGATTCATGGCCCGGAGAATGGCATCCCGGTGATCGCTCTGCACGGTTGGCTCGACAATGCGGCCAGCTTCTCCCGGCTGGCGCACAGGCTGTCAGGGGTGCGTATCGTCGCCCTGGATTTTGCCGGCCATGGTCACTCGGATCATCGTCCTGCGGGTGCCGGGTATGCGCTGTGGGATTACGTGCACGACGTGCTGTTGGTTGCCGAGCAGTTCGGCTGGCAGCGCTTCAGTCTGCTCGGCCATTCCATGGGGGCAATCGTCTCACTTCTGCTTGCCGCGACCTTTCCAGAGCGCGTGCAGCGTTTGGCGTTGATCGATGGTCTCGTTCCACCCACAACCGAGGCTGATGCCGCGGTGAATAACCTGGGCGACTCCCTGCGTGCGCAACTGGCACTGCCCGCCAAGCGTAAACCGGTCTACCCCAGCCTCGAGCGTGCGGCTCAGGTACGCCAGCGCGGGGTAGGGCTGGTGAGTTTCGACGCCGCCGAGCTGCTCGCGCAACGTGGGCTGATGCCGGTTCCCGGCGGCTATACCTGGCGCACGGACAATCGCCTGACATTGCCGACGCCCCTGCGGCTTACCCGCGACCATGTGCACGCTTTCATTGCCGCGCTTAGTTGCCCCACCAGGCTGGTGCTTGCCGAGCACGGCCTGCTGGCGCAGCGTAACGGGCTGGACGATTTGCTGGCGCAGACGGCCATCGACGTAGAGCGTCTTCCCGGCGGGCATCACTTGCATCTGGACGATGAGCACGGGGCGCAACTCGTAGCAGACTGTTTCAATCCTTTCCTGAACGCGCCTTGACGGCCTGCTGCAACTGGGGAAAGGTGTCGGCATTGCAATGGAGACCCGCATGACCGACTTGTATACCGTCGCGCTGGAAGCGCTGCTCGCGTCCGATGATGTTCACACCCTGCCAGTTGCTTCGCAGACCTTCGTTACCGCCGAGCAGCGAGGGGTTTCATGCGTCTGAGTTACCTGCTTCCGCTTATGTTGGTCAGCGCCGCTGCCACTGCTGATGTAGCCGGCAGCAGCGACCTCGATGTGCTGCCACGCTTTCCGGGCAGTGAGATCATCACGTTCAAGGAGCAGGCCGACCAGGAGCGTCTATATCCGCAAGGCACCATCCGCCGTATCAGCGGGCGCTTGCGTTACGAGCGCGAAGTGCTTGCCACCGGGCAACTCACCGCAATCACCTACGAACTGCCTCGTACCCATAGTGCCAATGAGGTGTTCTCTGCCGCGCGCGAGTCACTGCAGGACAAGGACGCCCACATCCTTTACTGGTGCGAGGGGCGCGAGTGCGGCTCCAGCAGCCTGTGGGCCAACTCGGTATTCGGCAACTCCACTCTTTACGGCTCCGATGATCAGCAAGCTTATGCATTGCTGCGTCTGGCCGAGCCGAATCAGGACAGTCTTGTAGCGCTGTACAGCATCACTCGTGGCAATCGCCGCGCCTATCTGCATGCCGAGTTGCTGGCTGCCACTGAGCCTCTGGCGAAAGTGTTGCCAACGCCTGCCACGCTGTCACGGCAGCTGAAAAGTACCGGAGAGCTGCGCCTGCCCGGGCAGGGTGAGCCCGAGCAAGAGTGGACGGAGCTGCTGGCGCGTAGCCTCAATCAGGACAGCACCTTGCGTGTGAGTCTTTCCGGCGCTCACGCAGAAGCCTGGCGCGAGGCGTTGATTGAGCAGCGGGTGAGGGCAGCTCGCCTGGAAATCGGTGAAGGCAGTGGCGACGGGTTACGTGTCGACGTGCTACGTTGAGCGCGCCCTTCAGGGCCTGAGTCTGCTTTTCTGGAAACACTGAAAAATGCCGAATAACGACCGTTTGCTGGTGCAGATCCTGCTACTGGGATTGCTGGGCGCCAGCCTTTGGGTGCTGGCGCCGTTTTGGTCGGCGCTATTCTGGGCCGCGGTTCTATCGTTCGCCAGCTGGCCGGTAATGCGCTGGCTGACGCGGCTGCTCAAGGGCCGCCAGTCCGTCGCTGCAGGATTGCTCACTGGCGTCTGGATCGTTCTGGTCGCAGTGCCCCTGGTGATGCTCGGCGTCAACCTGGCCGACCACATTCGTGATGGCACCGCGGTGATCAAGGGCTTTCAGGTCGAAGGCCTGCCGCCACCGCCAACCTGGCTGGAGTCCGTGCCTCTGGTGGGCGTTCGTCTTGTCAGTATCTGGGAAACCCTGGATCAGCAGGGTTCAGCGCTGTTCGCCACGGTTCAGCCCTATCTCGGCCAAGTCGGCAACTTCCTGCTGGTGCGCAGTGCCAAGATTGGTGGGGGCATTCTCGAGCTGGCGCTGAGCCTGATCCTGGTGTTCTTCTTCTACCGTGACGGCCCACGTTTGGCGGCCTTCGTCGAAAGCCTGCTCGAGCGCTTGATCGGCGACCGTGCCGAGCATTACCTCGAACTGGTGGCCGGCACGGTACAGCGGGTGGTGAACGGCGTGCTGGGTACTGCCGTTGCGCAGGCGATCCTCGCCTATATCGGCTTCATGATCGCCGGAATTCCGGGCGCTCTGTTGCTGGGCCTGCTGACCTTCGCCTGCAGCCTGATCATGGTGCCGCCGCTGATCTGGGGCCCAGCGGTGGGCTGGCTGATCTGGCAAGGCGAGATCGGCATGGCGATCTTCCTCGGCATCTGGGGCTTCTTCATCATCAGTGGTGTGGACAACATCCTCAAACCGTACCTCATCAGCCGCGGCGGTAACCTGCCGTTGGTGGTGGTGCTGCTTGGGGTGTTCGGCGGCATTCTGGCCTTCGGTTTCATGGGGCTGTTCCTCGGCCCGACCCTGCTGGCAGTGGCTTACAGCCTGCTCAGCGACTGGGTCGCCCACAAGGCGCCAGCCGGTCTGCCGCCGCGCGAAGAGCGCACGCCGCCAGGCTGAATGACGGCGACCTCAGTGGTCGCCGCGCTCATATTTGTCGAGGGTATCCTTGGCTATCTGCCGACCCAGCATGATCAGTTCCGGCGCCTTGTAGAACTCGAAGAAACGACACACCCGCTTGGGCACGTTGATCAGGATGTCCGGCGGATAGCCGGCGATCTTGTACTGCGATAGCGAGGTCTGCATGACCTCGAAACTCTGGTTGATCAGTTCCAGCAGCGAAGCCGGGCCGACCATGTTGGCGACCCGCGAACCACTCGCTGATTTCGGCGCACTGCCGCTCTGCGGCGCGGCGGCGGGTTGTTGGGCATGGGGATCCACCGGATCCTGCAGCCACAAGTCTGGCTGCTGCGGGATCGCTGCTTGGGCGTCGTTGCCCAGCAGCAGAAGCTGATCATCCTCACCACCCTTGCGGCGCAACGACGGCAGCCGTGAACCCAGTGAAGCCATCAACTGATCGAAGCGGCCTTTCAACGCGGGCGTACGTTCGATGATCGGCAACTGATAGTGCTGCTGGTGTGCCGAGTTGAGGTTGACGGCGATGATCAGGTCGCAATGACTGGACACCACCGGAACGATCGGCAGGGGATTGAGTAGGCCGCCGTCGACCAGCATGCGCTTGCCTTGTATGACCGGCGTGAACAGGCTGGGAATCGCCGCCGAGGCACGCATCGCCTGGTGCAGACAGCCTTCCTGAAACCAGATTTCCTGCTGGTTGGTGAGGTCGGTGGCTACCGCGGTGAACGGGATGTTCAGCTCCTCGATATTGATCTCGCCGACGATATCGCGAATTCGCCCGAAGACCTTTTCCCCACGTATGGCACCCAGGCGGAAGCTCACGTCGAGCAGGCGCAGTACGTCCAGGTAATCGAGGCTCTGCGTCCAGTCGCTGTACTCCTTCAGCTTGCCAGCCGCATAGATGCCACCGACCACTGCGCCCATGGAGCAGCCAGCGATGCAGCCGATCTCGTAACCGCGCGACTCCAGCTCCTCTATGACGCCAATGTGGGCATAACCGCGTGCGCCACCCGAGCCCAGTACCAGGGCCACTTTCTTGCTCATCCCAATCTCCCTGAAACGCTCTGTAAGCAACCGCACATTACGTATCGTAAGGCGCTGCTGATAGTGGCACTTTTTCCTCGGCGTGCCGTCATAATCAGCACCGGCAACATGATTGCCGGTCAACCTTTGGAGTATGCGACATGAAAGCCTGGATCCTCTTACCGATTGCGCTGTTGGCGGGCTGCTCAGCGACCACTTCCTACCGTGATAGCTGCGCCTCTCAACTGGATGCCGCGTGGCAGGAACTCGACCTGGCCAAGGCCGAAGGCTTTGCCGGTACCGTTAGTTACTCCAAGGCTGCATCGCTGATGACGGCGGCGAAAACCCAGCAACAGTTCGAAGCGTTCCGCGGCTGCACCAACAAGTCAGAAAAAGCCCGTTTCTATATTCGTGAATCTCGGGCAGGCCGCTGAAAACCGGATCACGCTCTGCTGCGCGTCGGTCTTGTGGCGTTAAAAACAGGCTCTGGCGCGCGAGATCATGAGCAGGTTCTGGTGGCTGATTGGCGTAAACTGGCAGCAACCTGACTTTTGGAGAATGGGATGCTGCTCGAGTTCGCCAATCTGACCCCGCTGGAACGTTATCGCTGGCTTGCCTCTACCGTCACACCCAGGCCCATCGCCTGGGTGTCGAGCCTTTCTAAAGAGGGCGTCGCCAATCTGGCGCCCTTCAGTTTCTTTCAGGTGATCAGCGACGATCCGGCCACGCTGATGGTCAACGTCAGTACCCGTGATGACGGCGCTCTAAAGGACACCCTGCGCAACGCCCAAGAAACCGGCGAGCTGGTCATTCATCTGGTGTCCTTCGCCCAGGTGGACGCGATGAATGCCAGCGCCGCGATTCTGCCGCGTAGCAGCAGTGAGTTCGAACATTGCGGCATCGCGTCTATTCCCAGCAGTCGTGTAGCACCGCCTCGCGTTGCAGGCGCAGCCGTGGCGTTCGAATGTCGAGTGGCGGAAATCATCGGTTATCCGCAGCAGCAACCCAATCAGCATCTGATCTTCGCTGAGGTGCTGCTCGCACATGTGGACGATGGCGTGCTCAATGAAAAGGGCCGTATCGACCCGCATCGCCTCGATTTGGTTGGGCGCCTGGGTGGTACGGCCTATAGCAGAACCCGTGAGACCTTCGATTTGCAGCGGCCGGGCTGAGCCCTTACCAGTAGAGTTCGATACGCGAGCGTGGGGAGCGCTCGTCCAGCCTCGTGACGGTCTGCGCCAGGGCTTCACGATCGATGCGCGTGTCGGCATTCTGGTAGCGGATGCGGTAGCCGTCACGGCAATCGTGGTTGGTCAGCAGCAGCGCCTGACTATCGGCGAGGCTGTCGACTTGGCAGGCACTGTGCACGGCCAGGCGGATACCCACTTCACCGCCGGCCATTTCGGCGAAAGCCTGGCTGCTCGCCAGCAGAGCGCCTAGCAGCAGGATCGAAGGGTAGAGGATCTTGCGTGAGGTGTTGGGCATGGTCGGTGTCCTGCCGACGGTCTGTCGGCTGAGTAGGCGAGCCGATTCTAGCAGTGGATTCTCTGTGGTGGCGAGGTGCTATTGCAGCCGTCCGTCGCTCGGGATCAGGCTGTCTTTCGCCCTGACATTCTGCAGCCGTACTTCGCTTTGGTAACGCTGTAGCGCCGCTCAAGTTCGGGCCTGGTACACAGTTTCGTCAGCAAAGGTTACGTAATGCTTTGCCCGGTGCGGCAGGGCCAGTAGCATCGAGCCACTTGCATGAGGAGTGGACGATGCACACGAAACTGGATGCCTGCCTTGATACCGTCAACCAGGTGCTGCTCGGCAAGGACGCGCAGGTACGCCTGGCACTGACCTGCCTTCTGGCACGCGGCCACCTGTTGATCGAGGATCTGCCCGGCATGGGCAAGACCACCCTGAGCCACGCCCTCGCCAAGGTGCTGGGGTTGAGCTTCCAGCGCGTGCAGTTCACCTCCGATCTGCTGCCGGGCGATATCCTCGGTACCTCGGTATTCGATAAGGATACCGGGCAGTTTCTCTTCCATCCGGGGCCCATCTTCGCCGAACTGGTGCTGGCCGACGAAATCAACCGGGCTACGCCCAAGAGCCAGAGTGCCCTGCTGGAGGCCATGGAAGAGGGGCAGGTGACCATCGAGGGTGCGACTCGGCCACTGCCGGATCCGTTCTTCGTCATCGCCACGCAGAACCCGATCAGCCAGAGCGGCACCTTCGCCTTGCCGGAATCGCAACTGGATCGTTTCCTGATGCGCCTGTCGCTAGGTTATCCAGCCCGAGCGGCGGAGAAGGCGTTGCTGCTGGGCGAATCCCGTCGCTCGGTGCTGCCAACTCTGGAGGCGGTACTCAACCACACCGAGCTCGCGAAATTGCAAGCCGAGGTGCCCAAGGTTCGGGTCAGTGATGCATTGGTCGACTACGTGCTGCGCCTGGTCGAGGCCACACGTACCCAGCCGCAGTTCGCTTGGGGCCTGTCACCACGTGGCAGCCTGGCGCTGCTGGCGGCGTCACGGGCCTGGGCGTTGCTGGCGCAGCGTGATTATGTGATTCCCGAAGATGTGCAGGCGGTGCTGCCATCGGTTGCCGGCCATCGCCTGCGCGATCAGGCCGACCCCGCCGGGCATGGCGGCGGTGCACTGGTGCAGTGGCTACTGCGCGAGGTTCCTGCACTTTGACGAGTGCTCTGAAGCAGCGCTGGGGTCGTTGGTTGGACAAGCGCATTCCGGCGGCGGCCAGTATCCAGCTCAGTCAGCGGCGGATCTTTATCCTGCCGACGCGGGTCGGGGTGGCGTTTCTGTTTGCGCTGCTGGTGATGTTGCTGGCGGCAATCAATTACCAGAGCAGCCTGGCCTACGGGCTGACGTTCCTGCTGGGCTCGGTCTTCGTGGTGGCCATCCTGCACACCTACCGCAACCTGGCTGGCCTGGTGCTGCATGCTGGTGGCGCCGGTGCCGTATTCGCCGGCGAACAGGCGCGTCTGCGAGTGCGTCTGGAAAGCCGCGGGAGGGGGCATGAGGCTGTCGCGCTGGGTTGGCCGCCTGCCGACACGCTGCAACAGGACGTTGCCGCCGGTGGCGTTGCCGAATGCGAACTGAGCCTGCCGACCGAGCACCGCGGCTGGCTGCACCCCGGCAGGCTGCGGGTGGAAAGCCGTTTTCCTTTAGGCCTGCTGGTGGCCTGGAGCCTGCTCGATCTGGACCAATCGGTGCTGGTGTATCCCCGTCCACTGGAAGGTGAGCTGCCGCTTGCCGCCGGCGGCAGTGAAGACGATCAGGAGCAGGGGCATCTGAGCATGGGGCAGGGCAGCGACGATTTCCAAGGCCTGCGTACCTATCAGCCGGGCGACTCGCGTAAGCGTCTGCACTGGAAGGCTTACTCGCGCGGCCAGGGGCTTCTGGTCAAGGATTTTGCCGCCCACAGCGGCCGTGATCTGGTGCTGGATTTCGACGTACTGAGCGGTGATCTAGAAAGCCGACTCTCGCTGCTCTGCCACTGGGTGCTGGTACTCTCTGAACGCCAGCAGCCGTTTGCCCTGCATCTTCCTGGCAGTCTGTTCTCCGCGGATATCGGCGAGCGTCACCGTGAGCAGTGCCTGCGTGCGCTGGCGCTGCACGGAGCTCGAAAATGAGCGCCATTCAGGGTATTCCGCGCATCAGTTTGACCTGGCTGCTGGTGGCGCAGGCGCTGGTGATCGTCCCGCACCTGGGGCATCTGCCGTTATGGGTGATCGGCCTGTGGCTGGGCTGCGCCTTCTGGCGGGTGCAGATTTTTCGCATGCGTGCCGGTTATCCCACACGGCTGCTGCGCATCGGCCTGATCGTACTGGCGGGACTCGGGGTATTCCTTTCGCGCGGAACGCTGGTGGGGCTCGATGGCGGCGTGGTGCTGCTGATTGCCGCCTTTATCCTTAAGTTGCTGGAGATGCGCACCCGCCGCGACGCGCTGGTGCTGATCTTCCTCGGCTTCTTCGTGGTGGTGACCGCGTATCTGTTCGACGACAGTATCCTCATCGCGCTATTCAGCCTGCTGCCGATCTGCGCCCTGCTGGCGGCAATGATTGGCCTGCAGCAGAGCGGTACGGCGACCCGCCCATGGCGCACGCTTCGCTTGTCGGCCAGCCTGCTGCTGCAAGCGCTGCCGCTGATGCTGCTGCTGTTTCTGTTCTTTCCGCGTATGGGGCCGCTTTGGTCGCTGCCGGTGCCAAATGAGCGGGGCGCCGTCACGGGGCTGGCCGACAGCATGGCCCCCGGAGATATCGCCGAACTGACTCGCTCTGGTGAATTGGCCTTTCGCGCCAGCTTTGAGGGCGAGGTGCCGCCGCGCAGCGAGCTCTACTGGCGAGCGCTGACCCTCGATCAGTTCGATGGACGACGCTGGTCGCAATCGCCAGTGGCGCAGTGGCAGCCGGCGCCGCAGTGGCAGCCGCGTGGTGAAGAATTGCGCTACAGCATCGTCATGCAGCCCACCACGCGGCCCTGGCTGTTCGCCCTTGATGTGGCACAAACCGATCTGCAGGGCACGCGCCAGATGGGCGACTTCCGCCTGCAGCGCAACCGGCCAGTGGAGCGTGCGCTGCTTTACAACGTCAGTTCCTGGCCCGAGGCAGTACGCGAGCCGCAAGAGCGTCAGAACGGTATGCGAACCTGGTTGCGCCTGCCCGAGGAGGGCGATGCGCGCAGCCGCGCGTGGGCCCAGGAGCTGCGCCAACAGCATCCGCAGGACGAGCAACTGGTCGCTGCGCTGCTCGCCCACTTCAATCGTCAACCGTACGTGTACACCCTTAAGCCGACGCCCCTGGGTGCCAACTCCATCGATGAGTTCCTGTTCGACACGCGCAGCGGCTTCTGTGCCCACTACGCGGGCGCCATGACGTTCGTGCTGCGTGCGGCAGGCATTCCCAGTCGGGTGGTCGCCGGTTATCAGGGCGGAGAGTTAAGCGGTAACGGCAACTATGTTCAGGTGCGTCAGTTTGATGCCCACGCCTGGGTCGAGTACTGGCAGCCGGAGAAGGGTTGGACGAGCGTAGATCCGACGTTCCAGGTCGCCCCGGAACGTATCGAACAAGGCCTGGAGCAGGCACTGGCGGGCGAGCAGAGTTTCCTTGCCGATTCACCATTTTCGCCATTGCGTTACCGCAACCTGACCTGGCTGAACGAGCTGCGACTGGCTTGGGATGACCTCAACTATGGCTGGCAGCGTTGGGTTCTGGGCTATCAGGGGGCTCAGCAGTTCGAATTGCTGCAGCGCTGGTTCGGTCAGGTGGATGCCAGCCGGCTGATACTGGCGCTGGTCGGCGGCGGTGGGTTGCTGCTGGGTTTGCTGTCACTGTGGTTGTTCAAGCCGTGGCGTGCTGAGCGTGATCCGCTGCAGCGTGTGTTCCTGCGCTTCGAACGTCTGCTGGCACAGCATGGTGTACGCCGAGATACCGGCGAGGGCCCGCGAGCTTTCGCTGCCCGTGCGGCTCAAGCACTACCCGGGCAGGCCGAGGCCATCAATGGGTTCGTGCAGGCCTATGAGGCGCAGCGTTATGCAGGACAGAACATATCCACCCGCATACTACTCCAACAGCTGACTGCGCTTCGCCGTCAGCTACCGTGGCGTTGGAGTCGATCCCATTGACCGGTTTTCAGGAGTACCCGCAATGACTGGTTTCGTCAGCAATTTGCGCAGTGAGGTGCTGCGTTTGCAGGTAGCGCTGTATGCCTGCCGCGAGCGCCTACAGGCCCAGACCGATGGTGAGGCGCTGCATGATCTGCGGGTGTGCCTGCGCAGGCTGCGCAGCTTGTTGAAGCCGCTTAAGGGCGCCGCCGGCAGTGACCCGTTGCAGCAGCGTGCGGCTGAGCTCGGGCGCCTGAGCGGCCCGCTACGTGATCTCGAAGTGTTGATCTCCACCCTGAGGCAGCATGGCGAGCATGCCGCTGCCGACCGACGTGTGGCCGAGCGGGCCAGAGGCGATGCGATGCTGCTCGCCAGCCGCTCGCTGCCAGCACTGTTTCGGGCACTGGATGAATGGCCCCAGGAGCTGGCTGTGCAGCAGGCCAATGGTGAACTCGATGACCTGCACAAAAAGGTTCGCCGCTACCTGCGCAAGCAGCGAGCTCGTCTGGTCGAGGCGTTGCGTGATGCCGAGCATGACCGCCACCGCGTCCGTCTGTTGATCAAGCGCGTGCGCTATACGGCGGAAGCGTACCCGCAACTGTCGCCGCTATCCGCCGCTCAGGTTCGCCTGCTCAAGAAGGGGCAGGCGCTGCTCGGCGATTGGCACGATCACCTGCAGTGGTTGGCAAGGGCTGAAACGGAGAAGGATTTGCAGGTATTCGTACAGGCCTGGCGCCGTTCGATGGAGGAGGCCGAACAGTCTTCGGAAGTAATTCAGGCGCGTCTGCTGGCCGCGCTGGAGTGAGCACGCCGCTATCTCCTCACAAATGACCGAACTGGCGTTCGCCCCAGGCTCGCTGCCTGGGGGCGAGTCTTTTACTATCAGGCGGACGTTTACGGGAGTTGAATATGAATTTCTCTGCATTGCTGGAGCAGGTACAGCGCACGCCCGAGTCGCTGTCGATCCCGGCTGACTGGGGCCAGGGGCGCGCCAGCTTTGGTGGCGTGGTAGCGGCATTGGTGTACGCCGTGATGCGCAGCAAGGTGCCGGCCGATCGCCCGCCACGGTCGCTGGCAATCACCTTCGTTGCGCCGGTCGCGCCAGACACCTCAACCCGTTTCGAAGCCGAGGTGCTGCGCGAGGGCAAGGCGGTCAGCCAGGTGCTGGGGCGTGCGCTACAGAACGGCGAAGTGGTGGCTCTGGTGCAGGGCAGCTTTGGCGCGCCGCGCTCTTCTGCGGTCATGGTCGAGGCGCAGCCAGCACCGGTGCTCAAGTCTGTGGAGAGCAGCCAGGAGCTGCCTTATATCCCTAAGGTTACCCCGGAATTCACCCGCCATCTGGCCATGCGTTGGGGGCTGGGTGGGTTGCCATTCAGTGGCAGCCAGTCGCGGGAGATGGGAGGTTGGGTACGTTTCCGCGATCAGGAACGTGTCGAAACCCTCGATGAAGCACACCTGCTTGGGCTGGTCGATGCCTGGCCACCGGCTGTGCTGTCGCTGCTCAAGGGGCCTGCCCCGGGCAGTTCGCTGACCTGAACCATTGAATTCATCCAGCCGCTGGTTTCGGTTACTTCCGATCAATGGTGCCTGTACCGCGCGGAAATCGAGCACGCACGCGATGGCTACGGGCACGTCGCGGCAGCACTCTGGACCTCAAACGGTGAATTGCTGGCGATCAGCCGTCAGACGGTAACGGTGTTCGCCTGAGTCTCAGCGGCAGGTAGCAGCGCCTGACGCGCCAGGGCATAGGCTGCGATGGCTCCAAGCCCGGACAGAGCCAGTGCCAGCGGGCCTGAGCCACTGCCGGCAAGGGCGAGCGACACCAGTAGCAGCGGCATGGCGATGGCCAACGATGGCATGTCGATCGATTCGGTGCTGGCCGAGTGGGCGAGGGGGGCGCTTTGCGTGGTCATGAGAGGTCTCCTGCATCAGATGGAGCCAGTCTATGGCGCTGCAGGCCCGGCAGCGAATTGATCCCTCCTATGTGGCAGATAGCTTTTGTACTATCTGCCTGCGCTCCGATAGCCTTAGGGTTTGAGCTGGCGGATGGCCCGCGATAACTCGCCGGCCAGTTCTGCCAGTTCACTGCTGGTAGTGGCCGATTCCTGAGTTTGCTCGACGGTTTGTTCGGTGACATCGCGAATGCCGATCACCGAGCGAGTCATCTCCTCGGCCACCTGACTCTGCTGCTCGGCAGCTACGGCGATCTGCGTATTGCTCTCGCGCATCTGTGCCACTGCACTGGTAATCGCAGCCAGCGCCTCACCGGCTTCGTGGGCGGCCTGTACGCAGTCGTCGGCCTTGAGCGAGCTTTCCTGCATGAATTCCACGGCGTCGCGAGTGCCGGCCTGCAAGGTGCCAATCATGCTGGTGATCTCGTCGGTGGAGTCCTGCACACGCTTGGCCAGGTTGCGCACCTCGTCGGCTACCACGGCAAAGCCACGGCCCATCTCACCAGCGCGCGCCGCCTCGATGGCGGCGTTGAGCGCCAGCAGGTTGGTCTGTTCGGCGATGCCATGGATGACGTTCACCACACCGCTGATCTTCTGGCTGTCGCCTGCGACCTGCTGGATCAGCATCGCCGTCTGCTGCACGCCACTGGAAAGCCCGGTGATCGAGTGCACAACGCGACTGACCACGGCCTGCCCGGCGCCGGCGAGTTGGTCGGCGGTCTGTGACTGGTCACGAGTGGTCGCCGCATGCTCGGCAATATGGTGCACGGTCGTCGACATCTCGTTGATGGCGGTAGCGGCTTGGTCGGTTTCGCTCTGCTGGCCGAGCATGCCCTGGCGTACGTCTTCCGTGCTCCGGGCAAGCCGTGTCGTGCCGTCATCCAGTCTGGAGGCTGCCTGGATGACCGTGCTGACGACACGCTGGTAGCCGTCCTGCATGGCATTGAAGGCACCGGCCATCTGCCCGACTTCATCGCGGCTTTGCAGGGCAACGCGTGCCGACAGGTCGCCGTTCCTCTCCACGTGCAGCATGACGTCCTTGAGGGTATTGAGGTGGGTGAGCAGAAAACGGATGAGAACCTGCGAGGCGCCAAGCAGGGCGAGCATCAGCAGGGCTACCGTCAATGCGTAACTGCCGAGACGCTCGGCAAATATTTGCGCCAGGCTGCGGCCGTATGCCGGTAGCGCTACGCGCTTGTCGCTGTCGCGCTCGATGATCTGGGCGCCGATCAGCGGATCGCTGCCGAACACGCTGTCATGGGCGAGATCGACCCAGCCGTGGGCATTGCGCAGTGCGCTAGTGTCAGCGTTACCGGGCAGGCGTGGCGCCTCATCTGTTGTGAACGGGATCAGATCAGCACTGCGCGGTAGCTCGCCATCGGCGGGCCATGCGGAAATAAGGCGCGCCTGCTTTTGCGCTCCTTCGCGGGCAGCCTGGGCAAAGGTGTCCTGTTCCTGATACATGGCGAACAGAACGAGCAGCAGGGTGGTGAAGAAGGCGACGGCGTTGACCGCCCAGAACTTGTGTTTCAGGGATACATCGCGAATCCAGACGGGCATGTTTTTCTGCTTTCGACATGAATGAGGGTGCTAGCAAGGCGCCATCATTCTTCCACGAGCAAAATGTCCATCCCTTGATATGAGTCAATGACTCGGAAGTTGCATGATTGCACCCGGATCAACGGAGGTGGTCGCCCCTAGTCATCCATTTCTTCGTCGTCAGCCCGCTCGACGATCGACGGCAGCGCAAAAAAGGCACGGGCACAGGCGGTGGTGTGTCGTGCAACCTCGGCCTCGGATTCCTGGCGATGCAGGGCCACCTCGCGCAGTACCTCACTCAGGTAGGCGGGCTCGTTACGTCCGTTTTTCGGTTTGGGTCTGAGGCTGCGAGGGAGCAGGTAAGGGGCGTCGCTTTCCAGCATCAGGCGGCCAACGGGAATCTCTCTGACCAGCGGATGCAGGTGGGCACCACGACGCTCGTCGCAGATCCAGCCCGTGATGCCGATGTGCAGATCCAGGTCCAGGTAATCGAACAGCGCGCGCTGCTCGCCGGTGAAGCAGTGCACGACCGCCGCCGGCAAGCGATCACGGTAATCACGCAGGATCTGCACGAAGCGTGGATGAGCATCGCGCTCGTGCAGGAACACCGGCATCTGCAGCTCCACCGCCAGGCTGAGCTGTTCTTCCAGCGCCTTCTCTTGCTGCGGGCGTGGCGAGAAGTCCCGGTTGAAGTCCAGACCGCATTCCCCCACGGCGCGTACCTGAGGCTCGGCCAGCAGGGCGCCCAGGCTTCGCGCATGGTCGCTGCTCCAGTCCTTGGCGTTGTGAGGGTGTAGGCCAGCAGTGCTGAACAGGCGGTCACCACTTTCATCCAGCTGTCGGCAAAGATTCAGCGCATGCTCGCTTTCCTCCAGACTGGTGCCGGTCAGCACCAACTGGCAGACGCCCGCGTTGAAGGATCTTTCGAGCAGTGCCTGGCGCTGATCATTGAAGCTTGCGTGGGTCAGATTGACGCCGATGTCGATGAGTTGCATGGTGTGACCCTGTGGAACTTGAGGGCCGCAGCATAACAGAGCTTTTCATGTCATCTAAAAAGCTATTGATTACAAAGGGTTGTGAGTTCTTTGTAATGTAAAATCAACAATTATTGGCGTCAGAACCCCGGCTGTGCGACTCTCCGCGCCCAGCTTTCGGCTGACCGCCACTGGCAGTCGGCCGGTTTTCCGCCTCCGGAGCGTCGATATTGCGTGTCTTTCTCGTGCTATGCATGTTGCTCTCGCTGCCGCTTTCGGCAGTGGCGCGTATTGCTGGCCCGGTGGAAGTGACCCAGCCAGCGGCAGTTCGTGATTTGCCCAGCATTCGCAAGAGTGGCGAGCTGCGCGTACTGGTCAACCAGAGCCGCAACAGTTCGGGTGAGGTCAAAGGGCAGAGCATTGGCGTCGAATATCAGCGCCTGCGTGCCCTGGAGCAGTACCTCAACCGCAACGCGCGGGATGGGCGCAGCCTGCATCTGAAGATGATTCCCAAAGCCAAGGATCAATTGCTAGCCGCGCTGCAGCGCGGCGAGGGCGACCTGGTGGCACCCGGTGAGTTGCTTAGCAGCAAGGGCGGTACGAGCATCATCGCCAGCGAAGCGATTCGCCGTGATGTGCCGGTGGTGATCGTCGCGCGGCAGGGCAATCGGCGCTATCAGCGTCTCGAGCAATTGGCTGGACGCAGCCTGTCGCTGCCAGTGGGCAGCATTGCCAAAGACGCCCTGCACGGTATCAACCTGAAACTCCAGGAGCGCAAGCTGCCGCCTATCGTGGTCGAGTGGGTGGATCCGACTCTCGCCGTCGAGGACGTGCTGGAGATGGTTCAGGCCGGTATCTTCGACTTCACTGCCGTGGAGCTGCACATTGCCGAGCGCTGGGCAAAGGTTATGCCCAAGTTGCGCGTCGATCGCCATCTGGTGCTCGATGATCAGGGCGATATGCGCTGGTACATGCGCCGCGACGCGCCGATGCTCAGTGCCAGTGTCGATCGCTTCCTTGAAGGTTACCGGGTACCCGATGATCAGGATGCTGCCTTTCAGCGTGTCTATCGGCGTCTCTACAAAGTGCATTCGCCCATGGGGCGCACCGAGCGGCAGCGGCTGGAGCGCGTGCGTCCGGTCTTGCAGCGCTACGCCGAGCAGCATGATTTCGACTGGCTGGCGCTGGCTGCGCTGGCATTCAAGGAGTCAACCCTGAATCCCGGTGCGCGGGGCAGCAGTGGCGCTACCGGATTGATGCAGATTACGCCAGCGGCGGCGCGCAGCGTCGGTGTCAGCGATATCACGCGGGTGGAGAACAACGTGCAGGCCAGCGCCAAGTACCTGGCCAAGATCCGCCGTAGCTTCTTTAATAGTCCTAGGCTGAACGAGCGAGAGCGTATGGCGTTTGTGTTGGCCGGCTACAATCTCGGCCCACAGCGAGTGCAGAGGCTGCGCGCAGAGGCGCGGCGACGTGGCTTGAATCCGGATCAGTGGTTTTTCCAAGTGGAGCGCGTCGCCATGGAAGAGCTGGGCATGGGTGTGGTCAGTTACGTCAATGCGGTGAACAAGTACTACCTGGCCTATGCGCGGGAGCGCTATTCCCTGGAGCCTGCTGCAAAGCAGGCAGTGAGCATGCGTAAATAATCGATCTATTCGATTTGTTTTAGCGGTTTTATTCGGTTTTCATATTTGATAATTAAATTAATATGGCGCCATCTCACTCACACAGCAAAGGAATCGCCCCATGAACGCACTCATCAAATCCCTGGCAGCCACCCGCGCAGGCTATGGCCTGACC
The DNA here is from genome assembly GCF_979258205.1 of Pseudomonas sp. AC355. NCBI lineage: Bacteria > Pseudomonadati > Pseudomonadota > Gammaproteobacteria > Pseudomonadales > Pseudomonadaceae > Pseudomonas > Pseudomonas sp. AC355. The sequence continues at coordinate 893,876 of NZ_OZ409843.1, forward strand.
ATCCTGCGGGTACTGGTCGGTATCATTTTCGTGGCCCATGGCGCGCAGAAACTGTTCGGCTGGTTCGGTGGTTATGGCCTGGCGGGTGTGGCGCAGTGGATGGAAAGCATCGGTCTGGCACCCGGCTACCTGATGGCGTTGATGGCCGGTAGTGCCGAGTTCTTCGGTGGCCTGGCGCTGATTGTTGGTTTGTTGGTTCGTCCGGCTGCGGCGGTGCTGACCTTCACCCTGTTGGTGGCCATTTTCTCCGTGCACATCGGTAACGGTTTCTTCATGAGCGACAATGGCTATGAATTCGCCCTGGCGCTGATGGCCGCCACCCTGGCACTGCTGATCGAAGGCGCGGGTCGTCTGTCTGTTGACAAGCGCATCGCCGGTTAAGCGACACGCGTCTCTGCAAGGCCCGCTGATGCGGGCTTTCTTGGTTATTGACAGGGCGATCTGCAACTCTCTAGGATTGCCGCCTGCGCCGATTTAAACAGCTACTTGCGGGGCGCCTCAGGGATTCTTCAACGAGTCTCGAAATTCCGCTAAAGCGCTGGTTCGGTGTTGCCTCTCACCGCTGCCCAGCGGGATTTTCGAGGCGGAGACAAACACCCATGACCTGCTCCCAGGCCACACAGATTCGTATCGTTCCCATCACTTCCGGTTTGATCCGGCGCAACCCGCGCATTCTGCTCGGTGGCACCCACCAGCCGACCCTGCTGCGTTACCTCGATGGCTGGCCCAGTCGCCGTCAGGGGCGTCGCGCCTTTCTCGTGCAGTTCGCCGAACACGGCGAGTCGCTGCAACGCTTTGCCGATGACAGCTTCGACTTTGCGGTGCTGCAGCGCCCCAGTAGCGAAGCGCTCGGCCAACTGACGCGTATCGCCCGCCAGGGACTGATCACCCTGCGTTGATTACGGATAGTCGATGGCGATGACGTACCAGTACTTGTCGCCGGTCGGCGTTTCTACACGCACTTCTGCGTCCAGCCCTTTGCCTATCAACGCCCGGGCCAGTGGTGAGTCGATACTGATCAGATTGAGCTTCAGGTCGAGTTCGTCCGGGCCGACGATGCGGTAGCGCGAGGCGTTGCCATCCTCATCTTCCAGGGTCACCCAGGCGCCGAAGTAGACCTTGTCGGGATCACTCGGATGCGTATCGACCACCTTGAGGCTTTCCAGGCGCTTGGTAAGGAACCGTACGCGGCTGTCGATTTCCCGTAGCATTTTCTTGCCATAGGTGTATTCCGCGTTCTCAGAGCGGTCACCCTGGGCCGCTGCCTCGCTGACCGAGCGCGTGACCTCCGGACGGCGTACGTGCCAGAGCTCGTGCAGTTCAGCACGCAGACGCGCCTCACCTTCGGGGGTGATGAGGGGCGTTCCGGCAGTGCGGGGCGGACGGTATCGACTCATGCTCGGCTCAGTCTGTGACGGGGGCGCAGTCTATCAACCCTCGCGCAGAACGGTGAGAGGGCTGGCATCCAGCGAGCGCCGCGTGCCCAGTACGCCAGCAGTTGCGACCAGTAAGGCGCCGATCAGAGGCAGCAACAGCAGCCACGGGTGCGGCTGCCAGCTCATCTGGAAGGCGTAGCGGTAAAGCAGGAAGCTGACCAATTCGCAGCCAAGTGCCGCCAGCAAACCACTCGCCGCACCGAGCAGACCGAATTCGGCACGCCGTGCCTTAATCAGCAGCTTGCGTTCGGCACCCAGCGCGCGTAACAGGGCGCCCTGATGAATACGTTCGTCCAGCGTCGATTGCAGCCCGGCGAACAGTACGGCCAGGCCGGCGGCGAGGACGAACAGCAGGACGAACTCGATGGCGATGGTGACCTGGGCGAGGATGCTGCGCAGTTGATTGAGCAGCGCCTCGACCTGTAGCAGGGTGACCGACGGGAACGCCCGCGACAGTTCGACCAACTGCCGCTCCTGCTGTGGCGGCAGGTAGAAGCTGGTTAGGTAGGTGACTGGCAGATCCTGCAGGGTGCCAGGCTCGAAGATCATGAAGAAGTTGGGCTGGAAGTTGTTCCAGTCGACTTCGCGCAGGCTAGTCACCACCGCATCGCGGTTGACGCCACCCACGGTGAACGTCAGCCGGTCGCCCAGCTTGATCTGCAAGCTTTCCGCCAGCTCGTCTTCCACCGATACACCGGGTAGTTCCTGGCTCTTTTCGCCTGTCCACCACTGACCTGCGGTGAGGGTATTGCCCTCCGGCAGGTCGGCACCCCAGGTCAGGCTGAGGTCGCGGCGTACCGCACGCTCGCCACGGGAGTCCTTGCTGACGTACTGACGAACCGGATCACCGTTGACCATCACCAGCCGGCCCGGCACGACCGGGTAGAGTGGTGCCGGGTGGGGGGACAGCTGCTCCAGGCGTGCGGCGAACGCGTCCCGTTCGGCAGGCAGTACGTTGAGGGCGAAATGGTTGGGTGCGTCGGCGGGCAATTGATCCTGCCAAGTGTCCAGCAGTTCGCCGCGCAGCAGCGCGATCAGTGCCATGGCCAGCAGGATCAGGCCGAAGGCCAGGGATTGCCCGGCGGCGGCCAGAGGGCGGCGCAGCAGCTGGCCGAGCCCCAGGCGCCATGGCAGCGAGGCACGAGCCAGCAGGCGGCGCAGGCTCTGCAAGCCGAGTAGCAACAGACCGCCGAGCAGTAGCGCAGTGACCAGGCCGCCACCGAGCAGTGCCAGGGTCAATGGCAAATCCAGGCTCAGACGCCACATGATCAGCCCCAAGGCGAGCAGGGCGGTGCCGTACACCAGCCAGGAGCTGGCCGGCACCGGTAGCATGTCGCGGCGTAGCACGCGCAGGGGCGGCACGCGACCAAGAGCGGCCAATGGCGGCAGGGCGAAGCCCGCCAGTGCCACCAGGCCCGTGGCGATACCCGCCAGCGCTGGCCATAAGCCGCCCGGCGGAATCTGCGCCGGCAGCAAACCCTGTAGCAACTGGAACAGCAAGTGCTGGGCGAGCCAGCCGAGTAGGGCGCCGCTGATGCTGGCAACCAGGCCGAGAATTGCCAGCTGCAGACTGAACAGGCCAAGAGCCTGGCGGCGTGACAGGCCCAGGCAGCGCAGCAGTGCGCTGGCGTCGAAGCGGCGGCTAGCGAAGCGTGCGGCGGACAGCGCCACCGCGACCCCGGCGAGCAACACGGCTGCCAGACTGGCAAGATTCAGGTAGCGCTCGGCACGATCGAGGGCACCGCCGACGCTGCGGCTGCCATCCCGGGCATCATCGAAGCGCTGGTGGGCGGCCAGGTCTGGTTCGAGGGCCTGGCGATAACTGGCCAGGGCGTCGCTCGGGCCATTCCATTGTTCGATGTAGCGTACCCGGCTGCCTGGCTGCACCACGCGAGTGGCGGGCAGATCATCCAGGTGCATTAGCACATGGGGCGTCAGGCTGTAGAAGTCGCCAGCTTCGTCCGGCAGGTAGGTGAGTACGCGCGTCAGGCGCAGGGTCTTGGCGCCGACCTCGATGTCGTCCCCGGCTTTCAGGTTCAGGGCAGCCAGCAATCGCGCCTCGGCCCAGACTTCGCCAGGTTGAGGGCCTTGGCTGACCGCTTCCTCGGCATAGGGCTCGGCAGCGCTCTTCAGTTCGCCGCGCAGGGGGTAGCCGTTGCCGGCCGCTTTGACGCTGGCCAGCTGGATGCCTTCGTCGCTGGCGATCACGCTGGAAAACTCGACGACCTGGGCGTGTTCCAGCCCCCGCGAAGTGCCTGCCTCGATCTGTTCGGCAGATGCCGGCGCGCTGCCGCGCAGAATCAGGTCGGCACCGAGGAACTCGGTCGCACGCAAGGTCATGCCTTCATTCAAGCGGGCGCCGAAGTAGCCGATGGCGGTACTGGAGGCTACTGCGATCAGCAAGGCGAAGAACAGCACGCGCAACTCGCCGGCACGGGCATCGCGCAGCAGTTGGCGGCCTGCAAGGGATAGCAGGCTGAAGAAGGACAGGGATTTCATCAGGCGTTCACCGGTGCCACGAGGTGGCCACCCTCCAGGCGGATCAGGCGTTGGCAGCGGGCCGCCAGGCGTTCATCGTGGGTAACCAGAACCAAGGTGGCGCCGCGCTCTTGATTCAGCTCGAACAGCAGGTCGCTGATCCGCTCGCCGGTGTGGCTGTCGAGGTTACCGGTGGGCTCATCGGCGAACAGTACATCCGGCTCGGCGGCAAAGGCACGGGCGATAGCGACTCGCTGCTGCTCGCCACCGGAGAGCTGGCGCGGGGTGTGGGTCAGCCGTGCACCTAGACCAACACGCTCGAGCAGCTCAGTGGCGCGCTGCCGGGCATCGCTTCGGCCTTCGAGCTCCAGCGGCAGCATGACGTTTTCCAAGGCGTTGAGGCTGTCGAGCAACTGGAAGGACTGGAACACGAAGCCGACGTGCTCAGCACGCACACGGGCGCGTTCGTCTTCGCCCAAGCTACCCAGATCGTTGTCGGCCAGCAGAATGCGCCCGCTGCTTGGCAGGTCGAGCCCGGCCAGCAGGCCGAGAAGGGTGGATTTGCCAGATCCCGAGCTACCGACGATGGCCAGACTGCCACCTTTTTCCAATTCCAGTGAAAGGTCGTGCAGGATGGTCAACTCGCCTTCCGCGCTGGAAACCACTTTGTTAAGGTTCCGCGCAGACAGAATGCTTGAGCTCATGAGGTATCCGATGCGTGCGATATGGAAAGGGGCCGTTCTCGGCCTGCTGCTGTTGGGACAGATTGCGGTACAGATGGCGCAGGCGGGAACCGTACTGGTCGTCGGCGATAGTATCAGTGCGGCTTTTGGCATGGATACCCGGCAGGGCTGGGTTCATCTGCTCGATGAGCGCCTGAAAAGCGAGGGTTTAGAGCATCGGCTGGTGAATGCCTCGATCAGCGGCGACACCAGTGCAGGCGGTGCCGCGCGGCTGCCGGCGCTGCTTGCAGAGCACAAACCGAACCTGGTGATCGTGGAGCTGGGTGGCAATGATGGCCTGCGCGGTCTGCCACCCAGCCAATTGCAACAGAATCTTGCGTCGATGATCGATGCTTCCCGCGAAACCGGTGCCAAGGTGCTGTTGCTGGGTATGCGCATTCCACCCAATTACGGGGAGCGCTATACCACCGCCTTCGCCAAGGTCTATGACGACTTGGCGGGAGATAAGAATGTCCCGCTGGTGCCGTTCCTTCTTGAGGGGGTGGGCGGTGTCGACACGCTGATGCAGGACGATGGCGTGCATCCCGCCGTGGAGGCACAGCCGCTGCTGCTGGAGAATGTCTGGCCAACCCTGAAACCGTTGCTCTGACGGGCTTTTCCACTGACGGAGTTTCGGCTAATGTGGCGCCCCCGCCCTGGAGCCCTCAATGCTGCGACCCGTCTGGTCTCTGTACGCCTATCAACTGATCGAGCCCGACGAACAGCTCGACCTGTTCGCCTGCCGTGAGGCGCGGGTGCACCTGGTCGCTCGTCAGTTGGAACTCGGTGGCTATGCCGACCGCACGCTGTGTGGTGGCTTGCTGCCGGCGCAGCCGCTGTGGCGTGATCTGGAGCGCCCCATGTTGCATGATCGGCGTCTGTGTTCAGCCTGCCTGGCTACGCTCGAGGCTCAGCGGCGCGGAGATCGCCCAGCCTGGCCGGGACGCTGAGCCTGGCGGCGGTATACACTTCACCTCTCACTATCACCTCCACCTCAAGGGTTTCCTGCATGTCGCCGCGCGTTTCAGCTCTCGCCCGCTGTCTGTCGTTGAGTGCTTTCTGTCTGGCAGGTTCTGCTGTCGCGATGGAGTTGCCGCTGCCGCCGCCCGGTGAAGATGTGGTGGGTGAAATTCAGGTGATAAAAGCGCGTTATGAAGACACCTTCGCTGATCTGGGTACTGCCAATGATCTGGGCTACCTAGAGATGGTTGCCGCCAATCCGGGCGTGGATGCCTGGCTGCCAGGCGAGGGTACTGATATTGTTCTGCCAACACGTTTCATTCTGCCGGCAGGCCCTCGAGAGGGCATCGTCATCAATTTGGCCGAATACCGTCTTTACTACTTTCCGAAAGGTCAGAACGTCGTCCACACCTACCCGCTGGGTATCGGTCGTGAAGGTTGGAGTTCGCCGGTTGCCGATGCGCGTATCACTGCAAAAACGCCGAATCCGGGCTGGTACCCACCGCAATCGATCCGCGACGAGCACGCTGCTGATGGTGACCCGCTGCCAAGTTACGTGCCGCCAGGCCCGGACAATCCGTTGGGGCCTTACAAAATGGCACTTTCGGTGCCGGGTTACCTGATCCACGGCTCGAATAAAAAATTCGGTATCGGCATGCGCGTGAGCCATGGTTGTTTTCGCATGCTCAACAACAATGTGCTCGAGCTGGCCGATATGGTGCCCGTCGGTACACCAGTGCGCATCATCAACGAGCCTTACAAGTTTGGTGTGAGCAATGGCAAGGTCTACCTTGAGGCCCATGCGCCACTCGGCGAGGAAGAAGGCTCACCGGTTGGTGATCAGCATGCCGCAGTGGTCAATGCACTGATCAAGCGTAGCGACCTGAATGCGCAGAATCTGGACTGGGATGTAGTACGCGAGGTCGTAGCGTCGCAAGACGGTCTGCCGATCGAGATCGCGACGCCTCGGGATGGGGTGATTCAGGCGCAATCGCCTGCGTTCTGAGTGTGACTGCAGCCATTCAAGACCACTGTCATCGAACAGTGGTTTTTATTGTTTGCACATACGCTTTAAATACGCCGGCCAATAAAAAGCCGACCCCAGGGGTCGGCTTTTTATTAGCCCAAGGGCTATTACTTGCGGCTGGCTTTTTCCAGCATACGCAGAGCACGCTCGTTGGCTTCGTCAGCAGTTTGCTGAGCCTTCTGAGCGGCAGCCAGTGCTTCGTCAGCCTTGCGGTAGGCTTCGTCAGCGCGGGCTTGGGAGCGAGCTGCTGCGTCTTCAGTTGCAGTCAGGCGAGCTTCGGTTTCTTTGGTAACGCTGCTGCAACCGGTAGCCAGAACTGCGGCCAGAGCCAGAGCAGAGAATTTCAGAACGTTGTTCATCGTGTTCCCCTTGGGGTAAGTTTTTTGCTTGTTGAAGGCACATTCCGAACCCGGAAAATGACCGGCGTACATACTACCTGTAACTTTTAGTAAGTAAACGCATGGAAAGCAAGGGTGCTGTTTTTTTTCATATTCAGCGTTCTGCTGATAATAAACCGAGGGTGATTTTGGTTGTTTATTGAGCAGTGCGCTGAGGCGAAAAGCAGTCGAAAGATCAGGGTAACTGGACAAGGACTCTGCCGATTCCGGGCGCCGCGGATTTTGCCTTGCCCTTTACCATCTAGAATGGCTTTATATCCTATTGTTACCGGATGTACGCGGGCCACAATGGCAGGGTATCGACGTCCGGCCTAATTGAGAGGAGTAGTAATGAGCGAGTCACTGTCCATTCACCATGACCTTGCCGGTCACCAGTTCGAGACCACAGTGGATGGTGATCGCGCATATCTGTCCTACATGGATCTGGGTAAGCAAACGCTGGATATCTATCGGACTTTCGTACCCAATTCGCTGCGTGGTCGCGGTATCGCCGCGGCCCTTACCGAGACCGCACTCGATTACGCTGAGCGCATGGGTTACACGGTGATTCCTTCCTGCTCCTATGTGGAGCGTTACATGGAGCGTCGTGAGGGCTCTGCCGAGCAGAGCTGAGGCCGTGGTGCAAACAAAAACGCCGGGCAGATGCCCGGCGTTTTCATTGCTGTCGGCTTAACCGCGCTGGCGCTTGGGCAGTACGTCCTTGAGTTTGACGTGCATGCTACGCAGGGTCTTCTCGGTGCTCTCCCAGTCGATACAGGCATCGGTGATCGACACGCCGTACTTGAGCTGCTGCAGGTCTTTCGGTATCGACTGGCTGCCCCAGCCAAGGTGGCTTTCGACCATCAGGCCGACGATCGACTGGTTACCTTCGAGGATCTGATTGGCGACGTTTTCCATCACCAATGGCTGCAAGCCTGGATCCTTGTTGGAGTTGGCGTGGCTGCAATCGACCATGACGTTCGGTTTGATGTTGGCCTTCTTCAGTTCCTGTTCGCAGATAGCCACGCTCACAGAATCGTAGTTCGGCTTGCCGTTGCCGCCACGTAGCACTACGTGACCGTAGGCATTGCCCGTGGTGGTGACGATGGATACGCCGCCTTGCTGGTTGATGCCCAGAAAACGGTGCGGGCTGGAAACAGATTGCAAGGCGTTGATGGCGACAGTCAGGCCACCGTCTGTACCGTTCTTGAAGCCAACAGCCGACGAAAGCCCAGAAGCCATTTCGCGGTGTGTCTGGGATTCGGTGGTGCGCGCGCCAATGGCGGACCAACTGATCAGATCCTGCAGGTACTGCGGCGAGATGGGATCCAGCGCTTCGGTGGCGGTGGGCAGACCCATTTCCGCGAGATCAAGCAGCAGCTTGCGGCCGATATGCAGACCGTCCTGGATCTTGAACGAGTCATCGAGATACGGGTCGTTGATCAGGCCTTTCCAGCCGACGGTGGTGCGCGGTTTTTCGAAGTACACACGCATCACCAGATAGAGCGTGTCAGATACTTCTTCTGCCAGCACTTTCAGGCGCTCTGCGTATTCGTGAGCCGCTTTGATATCGTGGATAGAGCAGGGGCCAACAACCACGAACAAGCGGTGATCCTTACCGTCGAGGATGTCACGCACCACTTGGCGGCCGGCAGAAACCGTGCGCTGGGCGCTTTCGGTCAGCGGAATCTCCAGCTTGATCTGCTCTGGGGTGATCAGGGTCTCGTTGGAGGCGACGTTAAGGTCGTTAATCGGTAAATCAGCCATCGTGCTTTTCATCAATTGCGTCATCAGGTCACGGAAGCCGGCCGCCAGCGATCCCCGTGCAGCGGGCACAGCGGTATGGGCACAGCGGGGAAGCCGAACCTTAGCGCGTTAGCGCCCGGCTAGACAATGATATTTAGGGTGTGAAGGCGCTAAACCTGTCATGCGCTGCTCCTGTCACTCTGGATGGCGATGCCACCAGGAGGTCACGCACTGGTTTGGCGTTCGCGATGGTTGCAAGTTTGTAATCTGTGGCAGAGCTGCTCGAGCATAGATAGGCGCAACCGCTGTCGTACAGCCGTTGGCGAGGCTGGAATAGAATACTCTTCGGCTCGGGTAAGAAGATGCAGCTCGACGGCGCTGCCTTGAATGAGTGGGCGCGTATAGTCGCGTGCCGCGCCACGAGTGCGATGTTGTCGAGATTTTGCCAGAGGTTGCGATTTTGGCTGGTTAGCTGTAATTCCCCCGATAGATCATTGCTATGACGAAGAAGCTGACGCATGACAAATCCCTCCAATTCCCCTCACATTGATAGTGCCTCGGCGAGTAAAGCGAGCGAGCTGGAACTGACCGATTTTGATGCCGATCAGCAACTGCTGAGCCTGCCAGGCATCTCCTTGATCATCTTCACCAGCCAGGGTTGCACCACTTGCCGCTATGCACGTGAGCTATTACCCAGACTATCGCTACCCATCGAGCGGCTGGCATGGATTGACGCCGGCGCCAATGGTGGCCTTGTTCAACGCTATGAGGTTTTTCACCTGCCTACGCTGTTTCTGGTACGGGATGGGCACTTCCATGGCGCATTGCAAAGCCGGCTTGAAGGTGCCGAGCTTGGAAAGGTTATTGGCGAGGTACTTGGCCGAGAGCCTCAAGAGCTGCCTTGAGCCTGCTGCCTGGCACGAGCCTTATATAGCAATGCGTCCTGAATGAACGCTTGGCCGCTCACTTATGGTAGCTGCTGCTAAGCTCAAGCGAGGCTTGGCCGTGTCGGCAGTCGAGGAGGCCGCATGATTCGTTCGATTCTCTATGCAACCGATCTCGGCCTTTATGCACCTTATGTCCTGCAGCACGCGCTTGCGCTGGCGCGAAGCTTCAATGCACGGCTTTATGTGGTGCATGTCGTGGAGCCGATGGGGCTGTTCGCCGAATCGGTATTGCAGACCTATGTAGATGAGGCGCGGCTCAAGGAGCTACGTAGCACGGGGCTGGACACTGTGATGAACAGCATCGAGCTGCGGGTACTCGAAGGTTTTCGCGACGAGTTGGGGGAAAACCGTGACGACCTTGATCTTATCGGCTCCGTACAGGTGCTGAGGGGCGATCCGCCGCTGACCATTCTCGAAGAGGCGCAGAAGCTTGGTGTGGATTTGCTGGTCGTAGGCAGCCACAGCCATGGCGCAGCATTAGAGGTTCCGATGGGGAGAACGGCGTCGAGGTTGCTGCAGCTATCCGAGGTGCCCGTCTACTTGGTGCCCATGCTGCAGCACCGTTCTCGTCATTAATGATCAGTGTGAACCTAGGTAAAAAATCTATATTCACTATCTGAACCATTAATATGGTTATATATCGAAATGACGATCAGGCTGCCTATCCGCTTTGAGGGATTTATATGAAGCTTCAGCAACTGCGCTACATCTGGGAAGTCGCGCACCATGACCTCAATGTCTCAGCCACGGCGCAGAGCCTCTATACCTCACAGCCTGGAATCAGCAAACAGATCCGCTTGCTCGAGGACGAATTAGGTGTGGAAGTGTTCGCCCGCAGCGGTAAACACCTGACGCGCGTGACGCCAGCGGGTGAGCGGATCATCACCACGGCCGGTGAGATTCTGCGCAAGGTCGAAAGCATTAAGCAGATCGCCCAGGAGTTCTCCAACGAGAAGAAAGGCACGCTGTCCATCGCTACTACCCACACTCAGGCACGCTACGCCTTGCCGCCGGTAATTAGCAGCTTCATCAAGCAGTATCCGGATGTGGCGCTGCACATGCACCAGGGCACGCCGACGCAGATTGCCGAAATGGCCGCCGACGGCACCGTCGATTTCGCCATCGCTACCGAAGGTCTCGAGCTGTTCAACGACTTGGTGATGATGCCTTGCTACCGCTGGAATCGCTGCGTGATCGTGCCTCAGGGGCATCCGTTGGCGAAGCTGCCCAAGTTGACCCTGGAAGCTCTGGCCGAGCATGAGATCGTTACTTATACCTTCGGCTTTACCGGTCGCTCCAAGCTCGATGAAGCGTTCAGCCACCGCGGTCTTACCCCCAAGGTAGTGTTTACCGCAGCCGATGCCGATGTGATAAAGACGTACGTGCGCCTTGGCCTCGGTGTGGGCATCGTGGCCAAGATGGCCATCGATCCAAACTTGGATCCGGATCTGGTCGTGCTCGATGCCAGCGAGCTGTTCGAGTCCAGCGTGACCAAGATCGGCTTCCGTCGCGGCACCTTCCTGCGTGGCTTCATGTGCGACTTTATCGAGAAGTTCGCCCCCCACCTGACTCGTGATGTGCTGGCCAAGACCGTGCAATGTCACAACAAGGTCGAGCTCGAAGAGCTGTTCAAGGGCGTAGAGCTGCCGCTGCACTAATTGCCGCGTTAAAACGAAAATGGCGCCCATGAGGCGCCATTTTCGTTGGTGCAAGAATCAATGGCTCAGGTGCAGGCCGCACTCCCGGTTATCTTCGCCCTTGGTCGGGTCGAAGTAGTCGAAGTTGTTCGGCAGGCCATGGGCGGTGAGGTACTGATACAGATCCTTGGATGACCAGTGCAGCAGCGGTGCGACCTTGATCAGGCCGTCCGGGTTGATGCTTACTGGCTGCATCTGCGCGCGCACGGCCGTGTCGGTTGCGCGCAGCGCCGTAAACCAGACGCCCGGTGCGGTTTCGCGTAGAGCGCGGGCGAATGGCTCCAGCTTGACCTCTTCGGTGAACGCGGCGTGGCGCGGGTCGTCCAGCGCTGGTGTCGGGCCGTCGATGGCTTCACGATGGGCACGGCTGCGCTTGGGCAGGTAGGTGATCAGATTCAGGCCGAGCTGGCTGGTCACCTCGTCGGCGAACTTGTAGGTGGCTTCGGTGTTGTAGCCGCTGTCCATCCACACGATCGGGGTGTCGGCCTTGGCCTGGCTGACCATGTGCAGGATGACGGCTTCGAACGGGCGGAAGTTGGTGGTGCAGATCGCTGGTTTACCCAGGCCAAGTGCCCACTCGACCAGCTTTTCTGGCTGGTTGGCGAATTCGGCGTTGAGTCTGTCCAGGTCGAGATCCATTGCGGGCTCCAGGGCATGTGGATGAGAGGGTGATGGTAGCAAATCTGCGTGGTAGCCGGGGTTGACCGTATCGTCAAAGTGCTGTGGCTTCTGTAGAGTTGCCGCCAACTTTCAAGCCCAACGTAGGAGTGTGCCGTGGAAATCGCTTGCCTCGATCTGGAAGGTGTACTGGTTCCCGAGATCTGGATCGCCTTTGCCGAGAAGACCGGAATCGAATCCCTCAAGGCGACCACCCGGGACATTCCCGATTACGACGTGTTGATGAAGCAGCGCCTGCGCATCCTCGACGAGCACGGCCTGAAGCTGTCGGATATCCAGGAAGTGATCGCCACGCTGAAGCCGCTGGACGGCGCCGTTGAGTTCGTCGACTGGCTGCGCGAGCGCTTCCAGGTGGTGATCCTGTCGGACACCTTCTATGAGTTCTCCCAGCCGCTGATGCGCCAGTTGGGTTTTCCGACGCTGCTGTGCCATCGCCTGATCACCGACGATACCGACCGCGTGGTGGATTATCAGCTGCGTCAGAGGGATCCCAAGCGTCAATCGGTGCTGGCTTTCAAGAGCCTCTATTACCGTGTCATCGCTGCTGGTGATTCATACAACGACACCACCATGCTCAGCGAGGCCCACGCCGGCATTCTGTTCCATGCCCCGGAAAACGTGATTCGCGAATTCCCGCAATTTCCGGCCGTGCACACGTTCACCGACCTCAAGGCAGAGTTCCTCAAGGCGTCCAATCGTCAGTTGAGTCTGTAAGAGGGTTGCCTGCTGCCGACGGGCGTCGGCAGCAGGGCAGGGCTCAGATTTCTGCAGGCGGGATGTGGCCGAACAGTTCCTGAGAGAAGCGCGTGCGCTCTTCGGCGTTTTCCTGAATGCCTTTGGCAGCCAGTTCTTCCAGGCGTGCCTCCACCGCATGGGCGCGATGGGTCAGGCCGCAATCGTTGGCGATCTGGATGTTTAGGCCGGGGCGGGCGTTGAGCTCGAGAATCAGCGGGCCTTTGTCCTGATCCAACACCATGTCCACGCCGATGTAGCCCAGGCCGCATAGCTCGTAACAGCCAGCGGCGAGCTTCATGAAGCCATCCCAGTTCGGCAACTGCACGCCGTCTACCGCATTGGTGGTGTCCGGGTGCTTGGTGATCTTGTTGTTCAACCAGGTGCCGCGCAGGGTCACGCCGGTTGCCAGATCCACACCAACGCCGATGGCGCCCTGGTGCAGGTTGGCCTTGCCGCCCGACTGACGGGTCGGCAGACGCAGCATGGCCATTACCGGGTAGCCCATGAGCACGATGATGCGGATGTCCGGCACACCTTCGTAGCTGATGCTCTTGAAGATGCTGTCCGGAGTCACCCGGTATTCGATCAGCGCACGATCCCGGTGTCCGCCGAGGGAATACAGCCCCGAGAGGATGCTGGAAATCTGCTGTTCGATCTCAGAGTGGCTGACGATCTTGCCGGATACCGTCTTGAAGCGATCCTCGAAACGGTCGGCGATTACCAGAATGCCGTCACCGCCAGCACCCTGGGCCGGCTTGACGACGAAATCGCTACGCTCGCCAATGATCTTGTCGAGGTTGTCGATCTCCTTCTCGGTGGAGATCACCCCGTACATTTCCGGTACGTGGATGCCGGCCTGAATCGCCCGCTCCTTGGTGATGATCTTGTCGTCGACGATGGGGTACAGGTGCCGTTTGTTGTACTTCAGCACGTAGTCCGCATTGCGTCGGTTGATACCCATGATGCCTTTGGCTTCAAGGGCCTTCCAGGTTTTCCAGAGACCTAACATTGGCTCAATCCTTCAGGAAGGCTTTGAAGCGGAACAGTTCGGTCAGGCGGTAGCCGCGGTAGCGACCCATCGCCAGCATGAAGCCCACCAGAATCAGCAGAATCGCCGGGAATGTGAAGACGAAGTAGACCAGTTCCGGCACGCTCATCAGCAGATGCGCGATGGTGGCGGCGAACAAGGTACCGATGGCAACCTTGAAGGCATGGCTACCGCCACGTTCTTCCCAGGTGATCGACAGGCGTTCGATGGTCATGGTCAGGATCACCATCGGGAACAGGGCTACGGACAGGCCGCGTTCCAGGCCCAGCTTGTGACTGAACAGGCTGATGGTGGCGATCAGCACGACCACGAAGGTCAGTACCACCGACAGGCGTGGCAGCATCTGCAGCTTCAGGTGTTCCAGGTAGGAGCGCAGCGACAAGCCGAGCGCGGTGATCACCGTGAACAGGAAGATACCGAAGCCCAGCTGCGTCTCGCGGAAGGCCAGGGCGATCAGCACCGGGGTAAAGGTGCCCAGGGTCTGCAGGCCGCCAAGGTTGCGCAGGATCAGAATGACCAGCACGCCGATGGGGATCATCACCATGATCATGAAGGTTTGCTGGGTCTGCAGCGGCAGGCCGTACAGCGAGTACTCCAGGAAGTCGGCGTCGGTGTTCTCATCGGTCAGCTGAGCGAGGCGTATGGCGTTCATCTCGCTGTTGTTGAGCGTGAAGGTGGTGGTTGCCTGGCGGCCGCCATCGAGGGTGACCAGCGGTTCGTCACCCGTCCACCAGACCAGGCGATCGTTCGGTAGGCCTTGTTCACCTGTTTCCGGGTTGAAGTACAGCCAGCGATCGCCGTTGAAGCTGCGCAGCCACAGCTCCGGGCTCTGTTGGATGTCGGCAGCCAGGCGAATGGTGTGGACGCGCTCCATTGGTACGTGGGCGATGGACAGCAGCAGTTCGACGGCCTGGGCCTTTTTGGTCGTGGAAGCATCGCCGCCGAGCAGCAGCTTGGCGTTGTCGTCATTGGTGTTGTTGACGCGCTTGATGGTCTCGCTGATGAAGGTTTCGACGTCGGCCGAGTGCTGACGAATCGGCGCCAACAGGGCTTCTGCGGCGATCTTCTCGGGGCCTTCGACCGGAATGCTGTCACGGAAGATCGGGCCCTTGGCCTTGGCCTGTTCACCGCTGTAGCGCTTGGTCAGCACCAAACGGTAATAAAGAGTCTGCTTGCCGCTGGCGCGGCGCGCCGACCAGGTCACCTTGCGGTTGGCGTCGGCACGGTTGACGCTCACCCCATAGTTATTGGAAATGAAGCTCTCGTTGAGGCTGACGTAGTCCTGATTCAGCGGCGGCACGAACATCTGCAGCTTGATCGGGTCGCGGCCGTTGGCCTGGAATTCGACGCGGGTGTCGATGTTCCACAGGTCATCGGTCTCGTCGCTGCTGACCGGGATGCCAAGCACGAATATCTGATAGGCCGTAATCGCGATCCCCAGGCTCACCAGGATGGTGATGAGGATTTTCAGGTGCAGGGTGAGAGAGCGCATGGAATTACTCGCCGGATTTTGCGGTGGTACAGGCAGGTTTCCCTGCTGCGTATTTCAAACTTGGGTCGATCAGGGCATCGAAGCGCTTGAGTGCATCGGAGCCGATCAGAAGAGGGTATTGGAAGGCACTGCGATCGGTAAGGTTCACTTCGATCTGGCGCCTGACGCCGCCCATGCACACGTCGAGCTCGACGACCGGGCGTGCCGTGTAGGTCTTTTCGTCGTCGGAGTCGACATCGCCAGCACGTCGCTTGATCTTGCTGATACGTGCCAGCGGCCGCTCGATCGGGTGCGCGTGGGCATCATCGATGGCCAGATAGAAACGCACCCAACGCTCGCCGTCACGTTTAAAACGTTCGATATCACGGGCGCTGAGTGATGCGGTCTGGGCGCCGGTGTCGAGCTTGGCGGCCACCTCCACATCGATGTCGAGGCTGACGTATTCGTTCAGGCCATAGATGGTCTTGTCCGCTGCCACGGCAAAGCCGGGCAGGAGCAATAGGCAGAAAAGCAGGGGAAAGGGCTTGAGTCTCATAAATCCTGTCGGGTGGATCGCGATCAGTAGAGCGAATCTCGGGCAGGGCCGCGTTCGCTGGCGTGGAGTCTAGCAGGCACCCCAGGGTATTGAATGGCGCGCATTCTAACATGGGGTTTTTCCGCGGTGACAGACGGTTATGGGCTTTGTATGTCTGCTTGCTGGGCTGTCGTTCTCAAGGAGAGAAACTGTTTATTGTCGACAATAGTATTTAGGGTTTGTACGAATAAGGCTTTTTAACTATATTTTATTCATTGTTTTTCTATGGTGTGTCGACAATATGCAAGAAACCAGCGTGCTTGTCCTGGCCGCCGAGCAGGATGCGGAGACCCGCGCCGAACAGGTATTTCGCCGTATCCAGACGGCTATCGTGAAAGGCGAGATCGCGCCAGGCAGCAAAATCTCCGAGCCCGAGCTGGCGCGTACCTATGGCATCAGTCGTGGCCCGCTGCGCGAGGCGATTCATCGCCTGGAAGGGCAGCGACTGCTGGTACGCATCCCCCATGTCGGAGCACGGGTGGTGTCACTCGACCGTGACGAGCTGATCGAGCTCTACGAGATCCGCGAGTCCCTCGAAGGCATGGCCTGCCGATTGGCTGCCGAACGTATGAGCGAGGCCGAAATCGATGATCTGCGCAGGGTGCTGGATACCCATGAGCGCGATGAAGCCTTCCAGGCCGGAGTGGGCTATTACCAGCAGGAAGGCGACTTCGACTTTCATTACCGCATCATCCACGGCAGCGGCAATCGCACCCTCGTGAAGATGCTCTGCGGTGAGCTTTATCAACTGGTGCGCATGTACCGTATCCAGTTCTCCGCTACGCCCAACCGTCCGCCCCAGGCGTTCGCCGAGCACCACCGCATTCTCGACGCCATTGCCGAGCGTGATGGCGAGTTGGCCGAGTTGCTGATGCGCCGGCACATCGGCGCCTCCAGGCGCAATATCGAGCGCCATTACCAGGGCGCCCATCCCATCACCGTCAAGTCCCGAGGCAAGTCATGAGTCAAAGCACGCCAGGTCAGCGCTTTCGCGATGCGGTCGCCAACGAGCAGCCGTTGCAAGTCGTCGGCGCCATCAATGCCAACCATGCGCTGTTGGCCAAGCGCGCCGGATTCAAGGCTATTTATCTGTCGGGCGGTGGCGTTGCCGCTGGTTCTCTGGGGCTTCCGGATCTCGGCATCACCGGGCTAGATGACGTGCTCACCGATGTGCGGCGCATCACCGATGTCTGCGACCTGCCGCTGTTGGTCGATGTGGATACCGGCTTCGGCAGTTCGGCATTCAATGTGGCGCGTACTGTCAGGTCGATGATCAAGTTTGGCGCCGCCGCGATCCATATCGAGGATCAGGTGGGTGCCAAGCGCTGCGGTCACCGGCCGAACAAGGAGATCGTTTCCCAGCAGGAAATGGTCGACCGCATCAAGGCCGCAGTGGACGCGCGTACCGACGACAGTTTCGTGATCATGGCGCGTACCGATGCGTTGGCCGTCGAGGGTCTGGAAGCCGCTCTGGATCGTGCCGCAGCCTGTGTCGAGGCCGGCGCCGATATGGTCTTCCCGGAAGCCATCACCGAGTTGCAGATGTACAAGACCTTCGCCGCTCGGGTGAGGGCGCCAATTCTCGCCAACATCACCGAGTTCGGCTCCACGCCGCTGTTCACCACCGATGAGCTGGCCTCGGCCGATGTGGGCCTGGTGCTCTATCCGCTCTCGGCATTTCGCGCCATGAACAAGGCGGCGGAAAACGTCTACACGGCAATTCGTCGTGATGGCACGCAGCAGAATGTCATCGACACCATGCAGACTCGCATGGAGCTATACGAGCGCATCGACTATCACGCTTTCGAGCAGCACCTCGATGCGTTGTTTGCCCAGAAAAAGAGCTGAAACCCGTTCCGCTGATGAGGCGGCGCGGTACGAATTGCACATCCGACAATTTCAAGAAAACGGGAGCGAGCAATGGCTGAAGCAAAAGTGTTGAGTGGCGCTGGCCTGCGTGGCCAGGTAGCCGGGCAGACCGAACTGTGCACCGTGGGCAAGACCGGTGCCGGCCTGACCTATCGGGGTTATGACGTGCGCGAGCTGGCCGCAGGGGCGATCTTCGAGGAAGTCGCCTACCTGCTGCTGTATGGCGAGCTGCCCAACCAGGTGCAACTGGATGGCTACCTGAAGAAACTCCAGGGCCTGCGTGATCTGCCCGCAGCGCTCAAGGAAGTGCTGGAGCGCATTCCCAAGGATGCCCATCCCATGGACGTGATGCGTACCGGCGCCTCGGTGCTGGGCAACCTCGAGCCCGAGACCAGTTTCGAGCAGCAGCGCGACAAGGCCGACCGACTGCTCGGCGCCTTTCCGGCGATCATGACCTACTGGTATCGCTTCACCCACGAAGGCCAACGTATCGATTGCAGCAGCAGTGAACCGACCATCGGCGGTCATTTCCTGGCGCTGCTGCATGGCAAAAAGCCCAGCGAGCTGCACGTCAAGGTGATGAACGTGTCGCTGATTCTGTATGCCGAGCATGAGTTCAATGCATCGACCTTCACTGCGCGGGTGTGCGCCTCGACGCTCAGCGACATCTTCTCCTGCGTCACCGCGGCCATCGGTTCCCTGCGCGGGCCGTTGCATGGCGGTGCCAACGAGGCGGCGATGGAGATGATCGAGCGCTTCGCCTCGGCAGAAGACGCCACTGCCGGCACCCTGGCGATGCTCGAGCGCAAGGACAAGATCATGGGCTTCGGCCACGCGATCTATAAGGAGTCCGACCCGCGCAACGAGGTGATCAAGGGCTGGAGCAGAAAACTCGCCGATGAAGTGGGCGACAAGGTGCTGTTCCCGGTTTCCGAAGCCATCGACCGGGTCATGTGGGAGCAGAAGAAGTTGTTCCCCAACGCCGACTTCTACCACGCCTCGGCGTATCACTTCATGGGTATCCCCACAAAGTTGTTCACGCCGATCTTCGTCTGCTCTCGGGTTTCCGGCTGGACGGCTCACGTGTTCGAGCAGCGTGCCAATAACCGAATCATTCGCCCCAGTGCCGAATATACCGGCGTCGAGCAGCGTCCGTTCGTGGCGCTGGATCAGCGCTGAAGTAACGCCCGCGGCCCACTTCGGTGGCGCCGCGCCCCCTATAAAGAGCGCAGCCGGCTCGAACGGCGCGCCAGCTATTCCACCGTGATCGAGTTTCGTGCCATGACCCTGACCATGAACAGCGCCAACCGCAAGCCGCTACCCGGCACCTCGCTGGAATTCTTCGATACCCGCACGGCGGTCGATGCCATCCAGCCTGGTGCCTACGCCACGCTGCCGTACACCTCGCGAGTGCTGGCGGAGAACCTGGTGCGCCGCTGTGATCCGGCCACGCTCACTGCGTCGCTGACGCAACTGATCGAGCGCCGCCGTGACCTGGATTTCCCCTGGTATCCGGCGCGTGTGGTGTGCCATGACATTCTCGGTCAGACCGCGCTGGTGGATCTTGCCGGGCTGCGTGATGCGATTGCCGACAAGGGCGGCGATCCTGCCCAGGTCAACCCGGTGGTGCCGACCCAGTTGATCGTCGACCACTCTCTGGCCGTGGAATGCGGTGGTTTCGACCCGGATGCGTTCGCCAAGAACCGCGCCATCGAGGATCGCCGCAACGAGGATCGCTTCCACTTCATTGAGTGGACGAAGAAGGCTTTCAAGAACGTCGACGTGATCCCGCCGGGCAACGGCATCATGCATCAGATCAATCTGGAGAAGATGTCGCCGGTGGTGCAGGTGCAAGGCGGGGTGGCCTTCCCCGATACCTGCGTGGGCACCGACAGCCACACACCGCATGTCGACGCGCTGGGGGTGATCGCCATCGGTGTCGGTGGGCTAGAAGCGGAGAGCGTGATGCTCGGGCGGGCCTCGTGGATGCGTCTGCCGGATATCATCGGCGTCGAACTGACCGGCCGGCCGCAGCCTGGAATCACCGCCACCGATGTGGTGTTGGCGCTCACCGAATACCTGCGTCAGGCCAAGGTGGTCGGTGCCTACCTGGAGTTCTTCGGCGAAGGTGTGCCGGCGCTGACCTTGGGCGACCGCGCGACCATCACCAACATGACTCCAGAATTTGGCGCCACGGCGGCGATGTTCGCCATCGACCAGCAAACCATCGATTACCTCAAACTGACCGGGCGCGATGATGAGCAAGTACGCCTGGTGGAAACCTACGCCAAGGCCACCGGCCTGTGGGCGGACGATCTGGCCAGTGCCGAGTACGAGCGGGTGCTGAGCTTCGATCTGTCGAGCGTGGTGCGCAACATGGCTGGCCCTTCCAACCCCCATAAACGCCTGCCGACCTCGGCCCTCGTCGAGCGCGGTATCGCCGGTGCCTGGGAGGACGTGCCCGGGCTGATGCCCGATGGCGCGGTGATCATCGCCGCCATCACCAGTTGCACCAACACCAGCAACCCGCGCAACGTCATTGCTGCCGGGCTGTTGGCGAAAAAAGCCAACGAGTTGGGCCTGCTGCGCAAGCCCTGGGTCAAGTCGTCTCTGGCGCCGGGCTCGCGGGCGGTGCAGTTGTACCTCGAGGCCGCGGGCTTGTTGCCTGAGCTGGAAAAGCTCGGCTTCGGCATCGTTGGCTTCGCTTGCACGACCTGCAACGGCATGAGCGGCGCGCTGGATCCGGCGATCCAACGGGAAATCATCGAGCGTGACCTCTACAGCACCGCCGTGCTGTCGGGTAACCGTAATTTCGATGGGCGTATTCATCCGTACGCCAAGCAGGCGTTTCTGGCCTCGCCGCCGCTGGTGATTGCTTACGCCATCGCCGGCACCATTCGCTTCGATATTGAAAAGGACGTACTGGGCGTGGTCGACGGGCGCGAAATTCGCCTCAAGGACATCTGGCCGGCGGATGAAGAAATCGACGCCGTGGTAGCTGCCAGCGTCAAGCCTGAGCAGTTCCATGCGGTCTACATACCGATGTTCGCCGTGCAACCGGACAACGGCGAGCGCATCAGCCCGCTGTATGACTGGCGGCCGATGAGTACTTACATTCGCCGTCCGCCTTACTGGGATGAAGAGGGTGAAGGCGCTATGGCCGGTGAGCGTACCCTCACCGGCATGCGTCCACTGGCGGTGTTGCCTGACAACATCACCACCGATCACCTGTCGCCTTCCAACGCCATCCTGGCCGACAGCGCTGCGGGTGAATACCTGACGAAAATGGGCGTGCCGGAAGAGGACTTCAATTCCTACGCCACTCACCGCGGCGATCACCTGACCGCCCAGCGCGCCACCTTCGCCAACCCGCAACTGGTCAACGAAATGGCCGTGGTCGATGGTCAGGTGAAGAAGGGTTCGCTGACCCGCCTGGAACCCGAAGGACAGGTGGTGCGGATGTGGGAGGGCATCGAAGCCTACATGCAGCGCAAGCAGCCGCTGATCATCGTTGCCGGTGCCGACTACGGGCAGGGCTCATCTCGGGACTGGGCGGCCAAGGGCGTGCGACTGGCCGGAGTAGAGGCGATTGCCGCTGAAGGTTTCGAGCGCATCCATCGTACCAATCTGATCGGCATGGGCGTGCTGCCGCTGGAGTTCAAACCAGGCACCACGCGCCTGACCCTCGGCATTGATGGTAGCGAGACGTTCGACGTGGTCGGCATGCGCACGCCGCGTACCGAGCTGACGCTGGTTATCCGCAGGCGTGACGGGGAAACCGTCGAGGTACCCATGACCTGCCGTCTGGACACCGCCGAGGAAGTGTCGATCTACGAAGCCGGTGGCGTGTTGCAGCGCTTCGCCCAGGACTTTCTCGAGTCGGCCAAGGGCTGACCAAGCGAGGCGCGCGGCAGGATCGCCAGGCGCCGCGCATAGAAAACTGCTAATTACTCAGGACGGACATTCATGGCCCACGCACCGCAAGTGAAAATCCCCGCGACTTATATGCGTGGCGGCACCAGTAAGGGGGTCTTCTTCCGCCTGCAGGATCTTCCCGAGCGTTGCCAGGTGCCGGGTGAGGCTCGCGACAAGCTGTTCATGCGCGTGATCGGCAGCCCCGATCCTTACGCCGCACAGATCGACGGCATGGGCGGCGCCACCTCCAGTACCAGCAAATGCGTAATCCTCTCCAAGAGCAGTCAGCCCGACCACGACGTGGATTACCTCTACGGCCAGGTATCTATCGACAAGGCCTTCGTCGACTGGAGTGGCAACTGCGGCAACCTGTCCACGGCGGCGGGTGCGTTCGCCCTGCATGCCAGGTTGATCGACCCGGCTCGCATTCCGCAAAACGGCACCTGCGTGGTGCGCATCTGGCAGGCCAACATCCACAAGACCATCATTGCCCATGTTCCGGTGAGCAATGGCCAGGTTCTGGAGACGGGTGACTTCGAGCTCGACGGAGTGACCTTTCCGGCGGCAGAGATCGTGCTGGAGTTTCTCGACCCTTCAGACGACGGCGAGGAGGGCGGCTCGATGTTTCCGACCGGCAATCTGGTCGATGACCTGGAGGTGCCCGGTGTCGGTACCTTCAGGGCCACCATGATCAGTGCCGGCATTCCCACGGTATTCGTCAACGCCGAGGACATTGGCTACCAGGGCACTGAGCTGCGCGAAGCGATCAATGGCGACCCGGCGCAGCTCGCGCGCTTCGAGAAGATCCGTGTGGCCGGCGCCCTGCGCATGGGCCTGATCAAGAGCGCTGAACAGGCGGCGACCCGGCAACATACGCCGAAAATCGCCTTCGTCAGCCCACCGAAATCGTACGCGTCATCGAGTGGAAAAACGGTTGAGACCGGGGAGGTCGATCTGCTGGTACGCGCGCTGTCCATGGGCAAACTGCACCACGCGATGATGGGCACTTGCGCGGTGGCGATCGGCACCGCGGCAGCCATTCCCGGCACGCTGGTGAATCTGGCGGCGGGTGGCGGCGAGCGCAGCGCGGTGCGCTTCGGTCATCCCTCCGGCACGCTGCGGGTGGGCGCCGAGGCAATCCATGACGGCAAGCAATGGCTGGTAACCAAGGCCATCATGAGCCGCAGTGCGCGGGTGTTGATGGAAGGTTGGGTGCGCGTACCGGGCGATGCTTTCTAAACTATCGGCTCAGTGTTGTGTCGTGCCGATCAGCAGCCCGCCTGCACCCACGAAGAACGCACCAGTGGTACGGTTGAGGCGCTGCGCGCCGCGGCTGGTGCGGATGAAACGGCGAATCTGCCGGCCGAACAGGGCATAGACCAGCGAAGCCGCGTACTCGGCCAGCAGGTAGGTCGCGCCCAGGTAGACGAACTGCTCTATGGCTGGCTGGCCCGGCTTGATGAACTGCGGGAACACTGCAGCGAACAGCAGGATTGCTTTCGGGTTGCTGATACCTATCAGAAACTCCTGCAGCATCAGGCGGCTTATCCGCCGTTGCGGCTGTACGGCAGGCACCGCGCCGTCCAGCTCCAGGCCGCTGAATTCCCGGCTGCGCCAGGCGCTGATGCCCAGATACAGCAGGTACAGCGCGCCCACCCATTTGATCGCCGTGAACGCTGTTTCCGAAGCCAGCAGCATGGCGCCCAGGCCGATGGCGGAAATGCTCAGGAAGATGGCGAATGCCACTGCACGGCCTGTGGTCGCCAGCACGGCCGCGCCGATGCCGTGGCGAATGCCGTTGTTCATCGCGCAGAAGTTGTTCGGCCCTGGCGTCAGTGCGATCAGCATGGCGACAGGGGCGAAGAGCACGGCATCGAGCAGGGTCATGGGGCACGTCCAGAAGGGTGCGAGTTACTTGAAGCGCCGTTCGACGCCTTTTTCCACCAGAATCTTGGCGGAGATTTCTTCCACCGAGAAGTGTGTGGAGTCGATGAAGTTGATCGATTCGCGGCGGAACAGGCTTTCCACCTCGCGCACCTCGAACTCGCACTGAGCATAGCTGGAGTAACGGCTGTTGGGTTTGCGTTCGTTACGAATGGCGGCCAGGCGATCGGCATCGATGGTCAGGCCGAACAGTTTGTCGCGGTACTTCTTCAGCGAGGCCGGCAACTGCAGGTGTTCCATGTCGTCCTCGGTAAGCGGGTAATTGGCGGCGCGGATGCCGTACTGCATTGCCATGTACAGACAGGTCGGGGTTTTCCCACAGCGCGATACGCCAACCAGAATCAGGTCCGCCTTGTCGTAATAATGCGTGCGCGCGCCATCGTCGTTGTCGAGGGCGAAGTTGACCGCCTCGATGCGTTCCATGTAATTGGCGTTGTGCATGATCGAATGCGATTTACCCACCGAATAGGAGGAGTGCGAGTTCAGCTCCTGCTCCAGGGGCGACAGGAAGGTCGAGAAGATATCGATCATGAAGCCGCGGGACTCGGCCAGGATGTCGTGGATCTGCTGATTGACGATGGTGGCGAAGATGATCGGGTTGGCGCCGTCCTTGTCGGCGGCGTTATTGATTTGTTGTACCATCGCCCGCGCTTTTTCCACGCTGTCGACGTACGGTCGCGTGAGCTTGGTGAAACCGATGGTCTCGAACTGGGCCAGCAGGCTCTGACCCAGGGCTTCTGCGGTGATACCGGTGCCGTCGGAGATGAAGTACGCGGTTCGATTCATTGCGACAATGGCCTTAAGCTGAGAGCGAATCTTGGCTATGATGGGCCAGTTTTGCGGCCCCCGATGGGCTTGCATTGTTACTTATTTTCCAGGGCCAGGCCATTGTCCACACGGCGCAAGCCGGCGGCTTTTCCAGCCCCATGAGCTTTTCCAACACTGAAGTGGAGAGATCACCTTGGCAGAGTACGTAGTTTCCCTCGATAAGCTCGGCAATCACGATGTCGAGCATGTAGGGGGCAAGAACGCCTCCCTTGGCGAGATGATCAGCAATCTGGCGGGCGCCGGCGTTTCGGTTCCCGGTGGTTTCGCCACTACGGCACAGGCCTACCGCGACTTTCTCGAGCAGAGTGGGCTCAACGCGCAGATCCACGAAGCGCTGGACGCTCTGGATGTCGACGATATCAACGCCCTGACCAAGACCGGTGCGCAGATTCGTCAGTGGGTGATGGACGCCGATTTCCCCGAAGCGCTCAACCAGCAGATCCGCACCGCATTCGCCGCCATGGCGGGTAGCAACGACAACATGGCCGTTGCCGTGCGCTCCTCGGCGACCGCCGAAGACCTGCCCGATGCGTCCTTTGCCGGCCAGCAGGAAACCTTCCTCAATATCCGCGGTGTGGAAAACGTCATTCGCGCTGCCAAGGAAGTATTCGCTTCGCTGTTCAATGACCGTGCTATCGCTTACCGCGTGCATCAGGGCTTCGACCATAAACTGGTCGCCCTCTCTGCCGGCGTACAGCGCATGGTGCGCTCGGAAACCGGTACTGCCGGGGTGATGTTCACCCTCGACACCGAGTCGGGCTTCCGCGACGTGGTGTTCATCACTGGCGCCTACGGCCTCGGTGAAACGGTCGTGCAGGGCGCGGTCAACCCTGACGAGTTCTACGTGCACAAGCACACCCTCGAAGCGGGCCGTCCGGCGATTTTGCGCCGCAACCTGGGCAGCAAGGCGATCAAGATGATCTACGGCGACGAAGCCAAGGCCGGCAAGTCGGTCAAGGTCGTCGACGTCGACCGCGCCGAACGCGCGCGCTTCTGCCTGAGCGATGCCGAGGTCACCGAGCTGGCCAAGCAGGCGGTGATCATCGAGAAGCACTACGGCCGCCCGATGGATATCGAGTGGGCCAAGGACGGTGACGACGGCAAGCTGTACATCGTCCAGGCTCGCCCCGAGACCGTGAAGAGCCGCGCCAACGTCACCGTGATGGAGCGCTACCTGCTCAAGGAGACCGGCACCGTGCTGGTCGAGGGTCGTGCCATCGGCCAGAAAATCGGCGCCGGCAAGGTGCGGGTCATCAACGACGTGTCGGAAATGGACAAGGTTCAGCCCGGCGACGTGCTGGTTTCCGACATGACCGATCCGGACTGGGAACCGGTGATGAAGCGCGCTAGCGCCATCGTCACCAACCGTGGCGGGCGTACCTGCCACGCGGCGATCATCGCCCGTGAGCTGGGCATTCCGGCCGTGGTCGGCTGCGGCAACGCCACCCATGTGTTGCGTGACGGCCAGGGCGTGACCGTTTCCTGCGCCGAGGGCGACACCGGTTTCATCTTCGAAGGCGAGCTGGGCTTCGACATTCGCAAGAACTCCGTCGATGCCATGCCCGAGCTGCCGTTCAAGATCATGATGAACGTCGGCAACCCGGATCGCGCCTTCGACTTCGCCCAGCTGCCCAACGCCGGTATTGGCCTGGCGCGTCTGGAATTCATCATCAACCGCATGATTGGCGTGCACCCTAAAGCGCTGCTGAACATGGACGGCCTGCCGCCGGAAATCCGCGAAAGCGTCGAGAAGCGCATCGCCGGCTATGACGATCCGGTGAATTTCTACGTCGAGAAGCTGGTCGAGGGCATCAGCACCCTGGCTGCGGCGTTCTGGCCGAAGAAGGTCATCGTGCGGCTGTCCGACTTCAAGTCCAACGAATACGCCAACCTGATCGGCGGCAAGCTGTACGAGCCGGAAGAAGAGAACCCGATGCTCGGCTTCCGTGGTGCCTCGCGTTACATCAGCGAGTCGTTCCGCGATTGCTTCGAGCTGGAATGCCGGGCGCTGAAAAAGGTCCGCAACGAGATGGGCCTGACCAACGTCGAGATCATGGTGCCTTTCGTGCGTACCCTGGGCGAAGCCAAGCAGGTGGTCGATCTGCTGGCCGAGAACGGCCTGGCGCGCGGTCAGGATGGTCTCAAGGTCATCATGATGTGCGAGCTGCCGTCCAACGCCATTCTTGCCGAGGAATTCCTCGAGTACTTCGACGGCTTCTCCATCGGCTCCAACGACCTGACTCAGCTGACCCTGGGCCTGGATCGTGACTCCGGTATCGTCGCTCACCTGTTCGACGAGCGTAACCCGGCGGTCAAGAAACTGCTGTCGAACGCCATCCAGGCGTGCAACAAGGCTGGCAAGTACATCGGTATATGCGGCCAGGGCCCTTCGGATCACCCGGACCTGGCACGCTGGCTGATGGAGCAGGGCATCGAAAGCGTCTCCCTGAACCCTGATTCGGTGCTGGAAACTTGGTTCTTCCTCGCCGAAGCCCAGCCTAGCTGATTGACATGCGCTGAACCGTGACCCGAGGGCAGGTTCTACCTGCCCTTTTTTGTGACCCGCATTCCCGCTGGCTGGCTTTATATGACAGCCAGCTGTTTCCCGACATTTTGTGGCCTATCGACTAGTGATCAACCGTCGTCGACAGCGTGCTGTATCAGAGCGAAGAAGATGCAAAGCAGTAGTGAGTTGTTTCCCGTAGCGCTGATCAGTGCCGAGTTGCGTGGCGATCTGAGTGAAGATGTCTACCGCCTCAAGCCTGGCAACAGCCCGGACTTCAGCGTCGAGCTGGCGCTGACTCGTCTGGCAGTGGCGGGCCAGGAGTGCGTGCGTGGCGAACCGGTGATCCTACTGCACGGCAGCTTTTCCAATCGGCGTTTCTGGTACTCGCCCAGGTGCATAGGCTTGGCGCCGTACCTGGTTCGCGCCGGGTTCGATGTGTGGATCGCGGAAATGCGTGGTCACGGCCTGTCGCCGCGCAACCTCGCCTATCGCTACAACTGCGTGGCCGACTATGCGCGTTACGACTTGCCGGCAATAGCGGCCTTCGTTGCCGAAAAGAACCCGCGTCCTGCGCACTGGCTTGGCCACTCGCTGGGCGGCCTGACCCTCGC
Organism: Pseudomonas sp. AC355; assembly: GCF_979258205.1. Lineage (NCBI taxonomy): Bacteria > Pseudomonadati > Pseudomonadota > Gammaproteobacteria > Pseudomonadales > Pseudomonadaceae > Pseudomonas > Pseudomonas sp. AC355. The sequence continues at coordinate 921,466 of NZ_OZ409843.1, forward strand.
CGCAGCGCTGGGCGGCGGCTATCTGCAGCAGGGCGCTATCGCCAGCGTCGGCCTGTTCGGTAGCGAAATCAGCCGCCGCTACTGGCCGCTCAAGGTGCCGCCAATCGAATGGCTGGCGCGCCTGCTGCTCAAGCGCTTTGCGCTGCTGTCCGGCTCGCGGCTCAAGCGCGGGCCTGAAGACGAGCCGATCGGCATCGCTCTGGAAACCCTGCGCTGGCACCGCTTGTTCGGTCGTTTCGGCGATGCTGAGCGGGACTGGTGGGCCGGTTTGAATGATGTACAGGTGCCATTACTGGCAGTGGCGGGCGAGGGTGACCTCGAGTGTCCGCCTGCGGCGTGCCGGGCGCTGTTCGAGCAATTCGCCTCGGTTGATAGGCAGTTCGTCAACCTGAGCCGTGCCCAAGGCTTTCAGCAGGACTACGACCACGTGCAGATGCTGGTCAGCAAGCAGGCGCAAGACGAAGTCTGGCCGCTGGTTCGCCGCTGGCTCGAGGGAGAGCGGCAGTCGCCAGTCGCTACCGCGCAGGAGCAAAGCGATGCGAGCATTCCTGCTAAGCCGTGATCCGGCTAAGATTGCCTCGTCAATCGCCGCGACGCCTGGCCACACAGTGCCCGTCGCGTGTCTGAGAGAGCTATGCTGCAGGCCACGATCACCCATTCAGGAGCTTCGCCATGCAATACATCACGCCCGATCTGTGTGACGCCAACCCGGAACTGGTCAGCGTCGTGGAGCCAATGTTCAGCAATTTTGGTGGCCGCGATTCGTTCGGTGGGCAGATCGTCACCGTCAAATGCTTCGAGGACAACTCACTGGTCAAGTCCCAGGCTGATGAGCCCGGTGCCGGCAAGGTGTTGGTGGTCGACGGCGGAGCCTCGCTGCGTTGCGCGCTGCTTGGCGACATGATCGCCGAGAAGGCCGCAAAGAACGGCTGGGAAGGCATGGTGATCTATGGCTGCGTGCGTGACGTCGATGTGCTGGCGCAGACCCACCTTGGCGTTCAGGCCCTGGGCAGCCACCCGATGAAGACCGAGAAGCGCGGCCTGGGTGATCTCAACGTGGTGGTCACTTTTGGCGGCGTGACTTTCCGCCCGGGCGAGTACCTGTATGCCGACAACAACGGCATCATCGTTTCGCCGCAGGCCTTGCAGGTCGAGTAAATCAGCTTGTCGTAGCCACCTGGCTGCCGTGATGAATCATCAGGGGTATGGATGTACGAGGAAGACAACGCGCAGTGGGGCCTGGTACACGGCTTCGTGCTGGATGGTAAAGGCGGCGCCTGTGCGGTAGCGCGCGAGCAACTCGACGAATTGCAACTGGAGGAGGGGCAGAGCCTTTGGTTGCACTGGGATCGCAGCCACCCGCAGACCCAGAGCTGGTTGCGCCGCGACAGTGGTTTGAGCGAGTTTGCCTGCGATCTGTTGCTCGAGGAAAATACCCGGCCACGGGCATTGCCGCTGTCCAACGATGAGCTGCTGGTCTTTCTGCGTGGGGTCAACCTCAATCCGGGTGCCGAGCCCGAGGACATGGTTTCGGTACGAATTTTCGCTGAAGAGCGACGCATCATTTCCCTGCGCCTGCGTCCGTTGCGGGCCACCGAGGATCTGATCGAGCGACTACAGGCCGGCAAGGGGCCGAAGACAGCCTCCGAACTGGTGCTGCAGCTCAGCGATTACCTGACGGACAAGGTCGAGGATCTGGTGGCCGAGCTCTCCGAGCTGGTTGACGGCCAGGAAGAGAAGGTCGACGGCGATGAGCGAGCGTTGCCCGATCACGGCCTGCTGCTGCAAATCCGCCGGCGCGCAGCGAACCTGCGGCGCTTTCTGTCGCCACAGCGCGACATCTACGTACAGCTGACGCGTAGCCAGTTGCCCTGGCTCACCCACGAAGACGGCATCTACTGGAACGAGTTGAACAACCGCCTGCTGCGCTACCTCGAGGAGCTGGAGCTGACTCGCGAGCGCATCGGCCTGCTGCTGGAAACGGAGAATAGGCGCATGGACGTGCGTATGAACCACATCATGTTCCGTTTCGGCATCATCACCTGCGTCTTTCTGCCAATGAGCTTCGTCACTGGTCTGCTGGGGATCAACGTCGGTGGTATTCCGGGTGCTGACAACCCGTACGGCTTCCTCGTCGCCTGTCTGCTGATGCTGTCGATCGGCTTCGGGCAATGGCTGTTGTTCCGGCGCCTGCGTTGGGTCTGATGTGACTTGCGTCTCAGGCGCTTCGTCTAGCGAAGACGTTCTATGAGGTCTGCCATGCACGATCCATTCGAAGAATCCCTGCGTGATCTGTTGAAAGCCTCGTCTTCGCCATCGCGCGACGACGACGCTTGTCTGAACCGCGTCCTGAAGACCGCCAACCGCCAGGTCGGTGCGGGCGACCTGTTCGGCTTGATGGGGCACTGGGCCGGCGCCCTGATGATTGCCCTCAACAATGGCTCTTCCCATGTAGCACCGGTGTCGCGTCGCCGTGCTTCTGCTCGCTCTTCTGATAAGGCTGAATGAAATGGAACTCGATCCTTGGACTCATAGCCTGGTCGCCGCGATGACGGCGTTGTGGACGAAAGTCGCCAGCTTTATTCCCAACCTGTTCGTGGCCCTGGTGCTGGTGTTGCTCGGTTTCGTGGTCGCCAAGCTGCTCGATACGCTGCTTTCCAAGCTGCTTGGCAAACTTGGCCTCGACCGCCTGATGGCCGGCACCGGCCTGACCAAGATGCTAGGCCGCGCGGGCTTTCAGGTTCCGGTTTCGACGCTCATCGGCAAAATTGTCTATTGGTTCGTACTGCTGATATTCCTGGTTTCCGCTGCTGAGTCGCTGGGCCTGGAGCGCGTTTCCGCAACGCTGGACGTGCTCGCCCTGTATCTGCCGAAGGTGTTCGGCGCCGCGCTAATCCTGCTGGCTGGCGTGCTGCTGGCGCATCTGCTCAGCGGTCTGGTACGCGGGGCTGCGGAGGGTGTTGGTCTGGACTACGCCCATGGCTTGGCACGGCTGGCCCAGGGGTTGGTGATCATCATCAGCATCTCCGTGGCCATCGGCCAACTGGAAGTGAAGACCGACCTGCTTAACAACGTCATCGCCATCGTGCTGATTTCCGTGGGCCTTGCGGTTGCGCTGGCGCTCGGCCTCGGTAGCAAGGAGCTGGCCAGCCAGATCCTTGCCGGTATCTATGTGCGTGAGCTTTATCAAGTAGGGCAGGAGATCGAAGTGGGCGGCGTTGAAGGGCAGATCGAAGAAATCGGTACGGTGAAGACCACCGTATTGACGGACGCTGGCGAGCTGATATCGCTCTCCAATCGCGTGCTGCTCGAGCAGCGGGTAAGCAGCCGCTGAGGGGGCATTTCTGCTACCCTATGCGCCCAGCCAGCGGCCTGTACGAACAGGTGCTGGCTGCTTTCATTCTGACCGTTGGCCCGATCTGCTTTGAACGCACCCCAATTACCGTCACTGCGCTATGACCCACGCGAGCTATCCGACGAGGAGCTGGTGGCGCGTGCCCATGACGAGCTGTTCCACATCACTCGAGCTTACGAAGAGCTGATGCGGCGTTATCAGCGCACCTTGTTCAATGTATGTGCGCGATATTTAGGGAACGATCGCGATGCGGACGATGTCTGTCAGGAAGTGATGCTGAAAGTTCTATACGGACTGAAGAATTTCGAAGGTAAATCGAAGTTCAAAACCTGGCTCTACAGCATTACTTACAACGAGTGCATCACCCAGTACCGCAAGGAGCGTCGCAAACGTCGTTTGATGGATGCGCTGAGTTTGGATCCTCTCGAAGAGGCGTCTGAAGAAAAGGCGCCAAAGGTAGAGGAACCGGGTGGTTTGGATCGATGGCTTGTGCATGTAAACCCGATTGACCGTGAAATTCTGGTGTTGCGCTTTGTTGCAGAGCTGGAGTTCCAGGAAATTGCTGACATCATGCATATGGGGCTGAGCGCCACGAAAATGCGTTACAAGCGTGCGCTCGACCGATTGCGAGAGAAGTTTGCAGGCGTTACCGAAAGTTAGTTCGGGCAGGTTTTTCTGGCAAAGGTGAGTTTTGTTAAACTTACCGAAGACTCACATGTCTATCTGCATGTGAAGCAATCACTCTATAGATGAGATGGGGATTTAACGGATGAAACTGAAAAACACCTTAGGCGTTGTCATTGGCTCCTTGGTAGCCGCAACCTCCATGGGCGTGCTGGCTCAAGGCCAAGGCGCTGTCGAGGTGGAAGGCTTTGCCAATCGCTATTTCACCGACACACAGCGTGACTTCGCTCATGACGAAGGCAACCTGTTCGGCGCAAGCGTTGGTTACTACCTGACCGACGACGTTGAACTGGCTCTGTCCTACGGCGAATACCACGACCTGCGTGGCGAAGGCGCTGCTGGCAGCAAGAACATCAAGGGCAACCTGACTGATCTTAAAGCTCTCTACCACTTCGGTCAGCCAGGTGTAGGCCTGCGTCCGTACGTTTCTGGCGGCGTTGGCCACCAGAGCATTGGCGACGCCAACAAAGGCGGTCGTGATACTTCCACTCTGGCTATCGCTGGTGCTGGTGCCAAGTACTACTTCACCGAGATGCTGTACGCACGTGCTGGCGTTGAAGCCCTGTACAACATCGACAAAGGTGACACCGAGTGGCAAACCGGCGTTGGTGTCGGTCTGAACTTCGGTGGCAGCACCCGTCAGGTTGCCCAGGTCACTGAGCCGGCTCCAGAGCCAGTTCCAGCTCCGGCTCCGGTCGTTGAAGAAGCACCGCAAGTGGTTCGCGTTGAGTTGGACGTCAAGTTCGACTTCGACAAGGCTGCTGTTAAAGAAGAAAGCTATGGCGACATCAAGAACCTGGCTGACTTCATGAACCAGTACCCGCAAACCAGCACCAACGTTGAAGGTCACACCGACTCCGTCGGTACTGACGCCTACAACCAGAAACTGTCCGAGCGTCGTGCAAACGCTGTTCGTGACGTTCTGGTCAACCAGTACGGCGTAGGCGCTAATCGCGTCAACTCCGCTGGCTATGGTGAGTCGCGTCCGGTAGCTGACAACGCTACCGAAGAAGGTCGTGCGATCAACCGTCGCGTTGAAGCTGAAGTAGAAGCCCAAGCCCAGTAATAGGCTTAGGTTGTAAGAAAAACCCGGCTTCGGCCGGGTTTTTCTTTGCCTGGAGAAAAGCGCGTAGTGCTGCAAGTAAAAACGGCATCTACCAGGCCACCCGATGGGGGAAGGTGACCTGGCAGACGCCGTATCCGTTACTCAGCTTCCCAATATGAGGCCGCCGATTTAGTGTCTCAATGCAATAGCAAGCATCGTGCCATATCTACAAGGCGTAACGGATGGGTGCTTGGCTCAATTCCCTATCTATCCGTGATCTATCGTTGTGCGCAGTGGCCCCTGCATGTATCGCTATGAGGCAGGGCGAACCTGAGCTTCTTCCACATAATCCCTGAGCCAGCGCAAGACATCCACGGCCTCCCAGCGATTGGGATCGAACATCGCATACGCCAGGCCTTGGTACCCGACCACGTCCAGCTGCCTGTGATAGCCCGCGCGTTGCAGCAGGGCTTCGATCTCGGCGAAGCAGGTATTGAAGTGCAGGCGGTTGAAGGGAGTTTTACCTTCGGTAACGATCCCCTCCAGGTGCAGCTCCTCGACGATGGGGCGAACCTTGTCCAGCGACATTCGGTTGATCGTGTATTTGAGTTGCATTACGTCCAGCATAGTAGGCTCCCGCTTTACGCCTGACCCGGCCGGGGCAATCCCGGTTTTCGATCAGTGTGGTGACGGCTGCTAGGGTAAATCAAAAATACTGTACAAATAAACAGTATTCGGTAATAGTGAGCTCCGACGCTTCATGACTCCCATATCCACGAGCGCTGCAGAGCGCCGTGGCCGATGCCGAGGGCTACGAACAATGCAACAGATACTCATGACAATTGTGCTGTTGGTGATGCTGACAGGCTGTGTGCAGCCGCACGTTGAGCAACCCAGGGTCAACGCCAATTACCTGATCATCGAAGACAACCAGGCCTGGGCCGTACTGGTTTCAGACGGCAAGCGCGTGGAAGAACACGGTGTAGTAGTCGATGCGATCAAGCTGGCCAGCAGCGATGCGCCGATTGCCGCCAGCTACGTGATCGATACGCCGAACTGCGGCAAGGTGCAGTGGCTGGTCGAGCGTCAGGACGCTGCGGATGGTGTCACCACCCGCATGACCCTGCATGACAACAATCAGCTGGGTGGTTCGGGCTGCGTGATCGGCGAAGGGCTGACGCGAGTCTGGACGGTTCTCGATTACTCCAGCTGACACCCACCAAGCTAGCTAGCTAGCTGGCTGCTGCTGCTGCTGCGGAGGCTTTGCGCTCCTCGACAGTGATGCGCTGGCATATCTCGATAATCTGCTCACGCATCCAGCGATTGGCAGGATCCTGATCGGTGCTTTCATGCCAGTAGAGATGGGTTTCCAATAGCGGAATGCTGGCAACCGGCAGTTCGCTGAAATACAGATCGTTATCCCGGGCGAAGCGTTCCGGCACGGTGATCGCCATGTCGGTATCGCGCATCACGCGGCAGGCCATCAGATAATGCTGTGAGCGCAGGGCGATGCGTCGCTGGATGCCCATTTTGCCCAATGCCAGGTCGACATAGCCCAGGCCGCTACGGCGGCTGGAAATGTGGATGTGGGTCAGTGACAGGTACTTTTCCAGGCTCAGTTTTTCCTTGGCCAGCGGATGGCCGTGGCGCATCGCACAGACGTAGCGATCCTCCATCAGTTTGACATGGCGAACCTGCGGATCGATGTTCAGCGGCGCATCGACGGCGAAGTCCAGGCGCCCGGCAGCCAGCTCCTTGGTGGTTTCCCGTCGGCGTACCAGCATGCTTTCGATGGTTACGTTCGGCGCCTGGCGACGCAGGCGCTGGAACACGGGTGGCAACACCACGGCTTCTGTCAGGTCGGTCATGCTGATGCGGAAGGTCTTGTTCGCCTGGGCCGGATTGAAGGTACGGCTTTCCTGTACCGAAATACGCAACTGCTGCAGTGCGGTGCGCACGGGGGTGATGATGTTTTGCGCCATCGGCGTCGGCACCATGCCCTGCGCGGTGCGCACGAACAACGGGTCATTGAAGGTTTCCCGCAGGCGCGCCAGGGCGTTGGATACCGCCGGCTGGGTGATGCCGACGATCTGTCCGGCACGGGTCAGATTGGCTTCGGTGTAGATGGCATCGAAGACCACGAAGAGATTGAGATCTACCTTGTTCAGGTTCATGCCTGAGCGACTCCGCAATGTTGTTCTTGTGGGGCGATCTTATATCGGTGATGAATGTTTATACACGCCGAAAATAGCTTCGATAAATTATGCGCCGTCCACTAGCATCGTTTGCACACGAAAAACAGCCGAAGGTGCGCCATGGATTTCGCCTATTCCCCCAAGGTTCAGCAACTGCGTGAGCGCGTCAGCGCGTTCATGGAGACTCATGTCTATCCGGCCGAGGCGGTATTCGAGCGTCAGGTGGCCGAAGGTGATCGCTGGCAGCCGACGGCGATCATGGAGCAGCTCAAGGACAAGGCCAAAGGCGAGGGCCTGTGGAACCTGTTCCTGCCCGACTCCGAGCACGGGGCGGGGCTGAACAACACTGAATACGCGCCATTGGCTGAGATCATGGGCCGCTCGCTGATCGGTCCCGAACCGTTCAACTGTGCGGCACCGGATACCGGCAACATGGAGGTGTTGGTGCGCTACGCCAGCGAGGAGCAGAAGCGACAGTGGCTCGATCCGCTGCTCAGTGGCGAGATTCGTTCCGCATTCGCCATGACCGAACCGGAGGTTGCCTCGTCTGACGCGACCAACATGCAGGCCAGCGCCGTGCGTGAGGGTGAACACTGGGTGATCAACGGGCGCAAATGGTGGACTTCCGGTGCTTGCGATCCGCGCTGCAAGATCATGATCTTCATGGGACTCACCGATCCTGAGGGGCATCGTCATCAGCAGCACTCGATGATTCTTGTGCCCATGGATACGCCCGGCGTGAAGGTGGTTCGGCCACTGCCGGTGTTCGGCTATGACGATGCGCCTCACGGCCATGCGGAAGTGCTGTTCGAGAACGTCCGCGTTCCCTACGGCAACGTGCTGCTTGGTGAGGGGCGCGGCTTCGAGATCGCCCAGGGGCGCCTCGGTCCTGGGCGTATTCACCATTGCATGCGCTCCATCGGCATGGCCGAGCGGGCACTCAAGTTAATGTGCGAGCGAGCCCTCGAGCGAAGTGCGTTCGGCAAGCCGCTGGCGCGCCTCGGCGGCAACATCGACCTGATCGCCGAGTCGCGGATGGAGATCAACATGGCCCGCCTGCTGACCCTGAACGCGGCCTACATGATGGATACGGTCGGCAACAAAGTGGCCGCCAGCGAGATCGCGCAGATCAAGGTCGTGGCGCCCAACGTGGCATTGAAGGTGATCGATCGTGCCATCCAGATGCACGGTGGAGCAGGGGTCAGCGCTGATTTTCCGCTGGCTTACTGGTATGCGATGCAGCGTACTCTGCGCCTCGCCGATGGCCCGGATGAGGTGCATCGCGCGGCAATCGGCAAGTACGAACTGGGCAAGTACATGAAGTGAGGCTGGCTCAGGTGCCAGATGGCTCGTTGAGCCCCGGCACCAGAGTCGGCTTCGCACTGTGGACACGCATGTGCAGTTGCGCGGCGAAGGTACGTGCAGCGAGTTCATTCTCGAACATGAGCGTGCGTTTGCCCAGGCGTACGCACCAGCGTACGCCTTCACCTTTATCTACGCATTCGATCTGCACGTCTTGCTCGGTCACGTCGTCTCTGCAGGCTTCTTGTCACGGGTTTTCAGCAGCGACAGGATGACGCCGCCGGCCAGTACGCCCATGGTAACGCCGAGCGAGAGCAAAGCGGGAACCTTGATGAAGCCATGCAAGAAAATCTTGCAGCCGATGAACATCAACACGATCGCCAGTGCGTATTTGAGGTACACGAAGCGGTGCATCAGTGCCGCCAGCGCGAAGTACAGCGCCCGCAGGCCGAGAATCGCGAAGATGTTCGAGGTGTAGACGATGAACGGATCCTGGGTGATGGCGAACACCGCCGGCACGCTGTCGACGGCAAATACCAGATCCGCCAGTTCGATCAGCACCAACGCCAGGAGTAGTGGAGTGGCGAACAGCAGCATCTTGCCGCTGGCTGGGTCGTGCTGACGCACCAGAAACTTGCCGTCGTGTAGGTCATCGGTCACTCGGATGTGCTTGCGCAGGAAAATCAGGAACTTGTTCTGCGACAGATCCGGATGCTCGTCATGATCCTTGCTGAACAGCATCTTGATGCCAGTGAACAACAGGAACGCACCGAACACGTAGAGGATCCAGTCGAACTCCTGAACCAGGGCCGTTCCTAGACCGATCATGATCGCCCGCAATACGACCACACCGATGATTCCCCAGAACAGCACGCGATGCTGGTATTTGCGGGGAATACCAAAGAAACCAAGAATCATCGCCATGACAAACACGTTGTCCATTGATAGCGACTGTTCGACCAGGAAACCGGTGTAGAACTCCAACGCCTTGGTCGCGCCAAGCTCCCACCAGACCCAACCACCAAACGCGACGCCCACGCTGAAGTAGCCAGCGTAGAGCAGCAGGCTTTCGCGCATTTCGATTTCATGCTGGTCACGATGCAGGACGCCGAGATCGAAGATCAACAGCGCAAAGACGATGACGATGAACGCCATCCAGAAATAGTACGGGGTGCCGAGAAACGGCGTGGACATAAAGGCATGTAGAGCTGTCATGGGCCCTCCCTGTTTAATGCCTAAGTTGAGATTCAACTTAGTGACTCCGACATCACGATGAGAGTACTCATCGCCAGAGGGGCCCGGCGTCACATGTGCATAAGGCTAGGATGAATCACGCGGTTGAGCAAGTGCTTGCCACGCCTCGAAAAAATCAATACACCCAGACTTCCACGCGGCGATTCTTGATCCTACCGCTATCGCCGTCGTTATCAGCGACTGGCAGTTCATCGCCGAATCCGGCGACTTCACGCAATACCACGCCCTCGCGCACCAGTTCGCGGCGTACCGCCATGGCTCGCAGCTTGGACAGCAGCTCGGCGCGTGCCGAGACTGCTTTGGGATCGCCGAAACCGACCAGCACCACCTTGTGCTGCAGCTTGTCGTGCTGCTTAAGGTAGTCGAGCACCCGGCGCAGATCCTGCTGGGCCTTGTTGTCGAGGTTGGCGCTGCCTTCCTGAAAGCGGAAGTTCACCGACAGCCGTTTGGCCTCGCGGGCCAGGGTCTGATAGGCGGCAGGCATGTCGGCGGTGGCCTCGATGCTGACCGCTTGCACGGTCTGCGCGATGAAGCCGTTCTGAGCTACGATCTCCTGACCCTGCGGGCTCTGCGCGAACTGCAGCAAGGCTTCGGCCCATGGATTGGTGTTCTTCGGTGGCCCGTAAAGGAACAGGCGCCGCGACAGCGGGTAGTCCTCGGTGGCGATCAGCGTCACGCTGGGTAGCATCGGCTGCGACTCGCCGGTGGCGATGGCCACCGCTTTCGCCTTCCGCACGTAGGGCAGGCCGATGAAGCCGATGCCGTTTGCATCGGCGGCGACCGAATCGGACAACTGCTCGCTGGACTCGAAGCGTTTGGCCTTGGCTGACAATTGCTTGCCGTTGGCGCTCAGTACCAGCTCCTTGAACGTATCGAAGGTGCCGGAGTTGTCGTCCCGGGCGTACAGATCGATGCTGCCTGGGCGACCGCCCAGCTGTGCCCAGTCGCTCACTTCACCGGAGAATATCTGCGCCAGCTGCTCAGTACTGAGGGTGCTGATGGGATTATCAGGATGCAGCACGATGGCCAGCCCATCGATGGCGATGACCTGCTCGGCGTCCCGGCTTTTCATGTTGCCCAGCGATGACAGGGTCGCCACTTCGCTGTCCTTGATCGGTCGTGAGGAGGCCGCCAGTTCAGCGTTGCCCTGGCCTATGGCACTGAAGCCGGTGCCTGAGCCGTGAGCGGCAATTTCCACGCTCACCGTACGGCCGGCCGCATTGAGGGCGGAAACCACCTGTTCGTTTTCCCGGCTCGTGACCGTACGAATATTGCTCAGGCCCTGTTGCTGCATTAGGCCCTTGACCAGCGCCGGGCCCAGGCTGGCGCCAATGGTGTTGGAGCCCTGAATGCGCAGCGCCGGACTGTCTCCGGCGGGCAGCGGCAGGGCGGCGAATGCCGTCCAGGGGCTCAGGTAGCAGACGAAGCCGAGCAACAGAAACGTTGCGGTTCGGCTCCAGGTTTCTCGGTCACAGACGGGGGCGCGCAGCATGCGGCAAACACCTTGCAGGGGGTGGCTGAAGTGCTGCGACGATAAGACAGAAAAATGACCGGAAGATGACTGTGCGCGTTAGCTCAGTTCCAGCCAGATCGGCGCATGATCCGAAGGCTTCTCCATGCCCCTCAGGTCATAGTCGATACCGGCGTCCTTGAGGCGTTCCTGCAACACCTGGGAGGCAAGGATCACGTCGATGCGCAGGCCACGTTTGGGTTCGTCCTCGAAGCCGCGGCTGCGGTAGTCGAACCAACTGAAGCGATCGTCGACCTGCGGGTGCAGCGAACGGAAACTGTCGACCAGCCCCCAGCCTTTCAGCGTCGCCAGCCACTCGCGCTCTTCTGGCAAGAAGCTGCATTTTCCGGTCTTCAACCAGCGCTTGCGGTTGACCTCGCCGATACCGATGTCGCAATCCTCAGGAGAAATATTGATATCACCCATGACGATCAGCGGCTGGTCGTGGGCGAAGCGACCGGTCAGCAGTTCCTGGAGGTCGGCATAGAAGCGCTGCTTGGCAGGAAACTTGGTGGGGTGGTCGCGGCTCTCGCCCTGAGGGAAGTAACCGTTCATCACCGTGACCGGGTTGCCCTGAGCATCGGCATAGGTGCCGTAGATGAAGCGGCGCTGGGAGTCTTCACTGTCGCTCGGAAAGCCTTTGACCAGCTCCAGTGGCGCCTGCCGGGACAGCAGGGCGACACCGTAGTGGCCCTTCTGGCCATGGTAGTGAACGTGGTAACCGAGAGCGCGAATGTCCGCTTCGGGAAACTGATCGTCGCTGACCTTGGTTTCCTGCAGGCCGATTACATCCGGCTGGTGCTTCTCGATCAGCGCTGCGAGTTGGTGCGGACGTGCCCGCAAGCCATTGATGTTGAAGGAAACGAGTTTCATATCGGCGATCCTGGTGATTCTAGTGCGTTAAAGCGTCGATGCTAGCCGATCAGGGCTGCGCACGGCCAGCGGCCGGGCAAGACCTGGAAATGCTTTGGATTCGTGCGAGCACTGGAATGGGGCGGTTGGCGTGATAGCATCGCGGCCATGAGAGTTATTTCTACACTAGGCGTCGGATGCGCGCTGTTGTTATTCAGTTCGACGCTGCTCGCCGAAGACGCTCGTCTGGTGGTCAGTGTGCAGCCTGCCAACAATGCCTTGAAGAGCAACGTCGAGGGTTACATCGGCAGCCTCGGTGAGCGTGATGCCGAGGCGCTGCAGCGCTTGCGTCGAGTGGTCGAGGGCCAGGCGGAGAAAGCCGCGCAGGCGCTGGGCTATTACCAGGCGCAGATCACTACCGACGTGGTCGAGCAGACGCCACCGCGCCTGAACGTGCGTATCGTTCCCGGCGAGCCGGTGCGCATCGGCAGCGTAATCGTTCGGGTCGACGGGCCGGCTGCGCAGATGCGCGCCTTTCAGATACCCAAGGATGCGCAGCTTACCCAGGGCGCTCGGCTTAATCACGGCCGTTACGAGGCCGCCAAGCGGCACATTCAGAACCAGGCTTCGCGCTACGGCTTCTTCCGCGGGCGTTTCACCCAGCAGCGCCTGAGCATCGATCCCCAGGCCGGACTGGCCGACATCGAACTGATCTATGACAGTGGCCCGCGTTACATTCTCGGCAGTGTAGCCTTCGAAGGCGACATGCCGTTCGACGATGATCTGCTGCAGCGCATGGTGCCGTTCCCCGCCGACACGCCCTACGACTCCGAGCGCATCGCCGAGCTGTATCAGGCGTTGCGCTCCAGCGGTTATTTCGAATCGGTGCGGGTCGATGCCAGCCCCAACGTGGCCGAACAGCAAGTCATTCCGGTCAAGGTGCACCTGCAGACCCGTCTACCGCGCACCATGGGCCTCGGGCTTGGTTTTTCCACTGACGTCGGCCCCCGTGGCCGTGCCAATTGGGAGCGCCATTGGGCCAATCCGCAAGGGCACAGTTATGGCGCGGAGTTGGAAATTTCGGCGCCGCGGCAGAACGTCGGCCTTTGGTACGACATCCCGGGCGATCCCCCGTTGACCGATAAACTACGAATCGCCGGCGGTTATCAGTACGAAGAGATTGCCAACACCGACAGCCTCAGCCGCTTGCTGACCGTTGGCCCGGAATGGCATAGCAGGCTGGATAGCGGCTGGCAGCGGGTGATTTCCCTGAAGTGGCAGCGTGAGGAATATCGTCTCGGTGATGACTCGGGGCTGAGTACCCTGCTGATGCCCGGTATCAGCTATTCCTACCTGCGTAGCGATAACCGCATCGACCCCAATTATGGCTATCGCCTGCAGTTCGATGCCTCGGTGGCCAAGGAGGGCCTGCTGTCCGACTCCGATGTCATCCACGGCAACGTGCTTGCCAAGGGCCTGACCACGCTGTGGCAGAACCACCGCTTCCTCGGTCGGGCACAGTTTGGTGGTACCGAGTCCAAGGGGTTCAATTCGTCCGTGCCACCCTCGCTGCGCTTCTTTGCCGGTGGTGACCAGAGTGTGCGCGGTTATGACTATCAGAGCCTGTCGCCGGAGAACAATCAGGGCGACAAGATTGGTGCGCGTTACATGTTCGCCGCCAGCGCCGAGTACCAGTACAGCGTGGCCGACAAATGGCGGGTGGCAACTTTCTATGACACCGGTAACGCCTTCAACTCGTTGAGTATGCCGACGCTCAAGAGCGCAGTCGGTATCGGTATGCGCTGGGTGTCGCCGGTAGGGCCGCTGCGCCTCGATCTGGCTCACCCCTTGGACGACGAGGGCGGCGTGCGGCTGCATTTTTCCATGGGGCCTGAACTGTGAGGCGTGCGCTCAAGTATGTCGGGTTGAGCCTGGCGAGCCTGCTGGCGCTGTTGATCGTGCTGCTGGTGTGGATGCTGGCGACCTCTGCCGGTAGCCGATGGACACTGGGCCTGGTGCCCGGGCTGCAGGTGGATGAATTTGAGGGAAGCCTGGGAGGTCACTGGTCGCGGAACAGGTGCTCTGGCGCCAGGGTGAAGATCAGGTACTGGTTCGCCAACCCTTGTTCGACTGGTCGCCAGCCTGCCTGCTGCGCATGACGCTGTGTATCGATACGCTGCGCAGCGAACGTATCGAGCTGAACTTCGCACCCAGCGATGCGCCGCCGAGTGAGGAGCCGTTTAGCCTGCCGCAACTCGATCTGCCGCTGGCCTTTGAGGTCGGCGAGGTATGGATTGGCAGCCTGCAGCTCAACGGTGACGATCAATTGCAGGGCCTGGAGCTTGCCGCCGACTGGGCGAGCGATGGTCTAAACATCAACCGGCTGCACTTGCAGCGCGATGATCTGGTCGTCGATCTTCAGGGGCGACTGCTGCCAAATGGCGAATGGCCGCTGAGCCTGCAGGGCACTGCAGCACTGCCGTCGCCTGATGGCAAAGACTGGGATCTGGCACTGCGTGTCGAAGGCAACCTGCGGCAGAACCTGGCACTGACGGTCGACAGCAGCGGCTACCTGGCCGGGCGCCTTAGCGGTGAAGTGCAGCCGCTGGTCGAGCACATCCCGGCAACCCTGACGTTCACCGCCGACGGCTTCAAGGCCGATGCATCGCTGCCCGATACCCTGCGATTGAACGGCTTGACGTTGCGGGCAGCGGGTAATCTGCGGGACGGTTACGGCATCGATGGCATCGCCACTTTGCCTGCCGAGGATGGCCCTGTCGCTTTGTCGCTGCGCGGCCGCGTCGACGCCAACGGTGCGGATATCGCCACCCTGAGCCTAGCTGCAGCGGAGAACCAGTACCTGGCTATCAACGGGCGCCTGGACTGGCAGCAAGGCTTCAGCGCCGACACCCATGTCGACTGGCAGGATTTTCCCTGGCTGCGTCTGTATCCGTTGGAGGAAGCGCCCCCGGTTACCCTGAAGAAACTCACCGGCGACCTCGCCTACGAGGACGGCAACTACCTCGGCAACCTGTCCGCAGCGCTGGATGGCCCGGCAGGCGCGTTCAGCGTGCAGACGCCGCTCAGCGGTGACCTGCAGCAGGTGCATCTGCCGCAACTGCAGATACGCGCCGGGCAGGGCAAGATCGATGGCCAGGTGACCGTCGGTTTCGCCGATGCGGTGAGCTGGGATGCGCAACTGCAGGTCAGTGATTTCGACCCTGCCTACTGGGTTGCCGAGCTCCCCGGGCGTATCGCTGGGCCGGTGCGCAGTAAGGGCCAGTTGAGCGACGGGCGTCTGGAACTGACGGGCGATCTCGACCTGCAGGGGCGCCTGCGTGGTCAGCCCGCACAGCTTCAGACCCAGCTAGCCGGCGCCGGCGAGCGTTGGCAACTGAGCGCGCTCAGCGCCCGCTTGGGCGACAACCGGATCGAGGGCAGCGGCCAGCTCGATCAGCGTCTGCAAGGTGAGCTGAGTATCGCCCTCAACCGCCTCGGTCAGCTATGGCCGGGTTTGCAGGGGCAGGCTTCCGGGCGCCTCGATCTGGCGGGCAGCCTGCAAGCACCGCAAGGCACGTTCGACCTGAACGGCCAAGGGCTGGGATTCGAAGACACGCGTCTGCGTCAATTGGGGCTGGACGCAACTCTGGATGGCAATGGGCAGGCCAAGGTGCAGTTGCGTGGCCAGGGGATTGCCAGCGGCGATACCCAGTTTGGCAATCTGACGATCAACGGCAGTGGCAATCAACGTCAGCAGCAAATGGATCTGAGCTTGCAGGGGCCCCAGCTGCAGACCAGCCTGGCACTCGACGGTACCCTCGATCAGGGCAACTGGCGCGGCCGCCTCAGTCGTGCCGAGGTGCAGGTCGGTGGGCAGGATTGGCGCCTGCAGCAGCCTGCTTCACTGGTGCGCCTGGCTAACGGTCAGATCGACCTCGGCGCACATTGCCTGCGCTCCGGCGAGGCCAGTCTGTG
The DNA here is from genome assembly GCF_979258205.1 of Pseudomonas sp. AC355. Taxonomy (NCBI): domain Bacteria; kingdom Pseudomonadati; phylum Pseudomonadota; class Gammaproteobacteria; order Pseudomonadales; family Pseudomonadaceae; genus Pseudomonas; species Pseudomonas sp. AC355. The sequence goes on from NZ_OZ409843.1 coordinate 937,638, forward strand.
CGGCGAGAATCAGCGCCTGCAGCCGGAGCCGAGAATTCGCTATCGCCTTGCCGATTTCCCCCTCGACAGCCTGGCTCCCTTCTTTCCGCATGACTTCGCCTGGGAGGGCAAGCTCAATGCCGATGTGCACCTTGATCTACCGGCGGCTGGCCCCAGCGGGCGTGTGGTGGTGGATGCCGGCAGCGGCACCTGGCGTGCACGTGATAACGGGCAATGGGTGGACTTTACCTACGACAGCCTGCGCCTGAGCAGCGAGCTGAAACCTCAGCGCATCGACACCGAACTGAGCCTGCGTGGGCCCAAGATCGGTGAACTGCTGGTGCAGGCGCAGCTCGATCCACGGCCACAGAACAAGCCGCTGTCCGGCCAGTTCCGCCTCAGCGGCCTCGATCTGGCCATCGCCCGGCCGTTCGTACCGATGGTGGAGCGCTTGTCCGGCCGCCTGGATGGCAGCGGCAATCTGTCCGGCGATCTCATTAAGCCGCTGATCAACGGCCAACTGGCGCTCAGCGACGGAGAGATTTCCGGGGGTGAATTGCCAACCAGTTTCGAGGATCTGCAGATCCGTGCGCTGATCGCTGGCGAGAGCCTGCAGCTCAACGGCAACTGGCGCAGTGGCGAGCAGGGGCAGGGCACGCTTGAGGGTGCGCTGGCCTGGGGCGACCAGTTGAGCGGCAACCTGAGCGTGCAGGGTAGCCGCCTGCCGGTGGTCGTCGAACCCTATGCGAATCTGGAAGTGGAGCCGGATATGCAGGTGCGCCTGGCCGATGATCAACTCTCGGTCAGCGGCAAGGTATCCATTCCACGTGGCAAGATCGTGGTGCGCGAGTTGCCGCCGTCGACGGTCAAGGTCTCCGACGACGCGGTCATCGTCGGTGCCGAGGCGCGCGAGCAACAGGCAGTGGCCATCAGCATGGACATCGATGTTGATGTTGGCAGCGACAAGCTGACCTTCAGCGGCTTCGGCCTCAACGCCGAGCTGGTCGGGCGGGTCCGATATCGGTGACGACATGGACACCCGCGGCGAGCTGAACCTCAACAAGGGCAACTTCCGCGGCTACGGTCAGCGCCTGACCATCCGTCGTGCACGCCTGTTGTTCGCCGGGCCAATCGACCAGCCGTTCCTCGATATCGAGGCGATCCGCAAGGTCGATGAGGTGGTCGCTGGCCTGCGCCTGACTGGCAGCGCCGATCAGCCGCGTACCGAGGTGTTTTCCGAACCGGCGATGAGCCAGGAGCAGGCGCTGTCGTACCTGGTGCTGGGGCGTCCGCTATCGACGGGCAATGAAGACAGCAACATGCTGGCCCAGGCGGCTCTAGCGCTTGGTGTGGCAGGCAGCTCCGGGGTGACCGGCTCGGTCGCGCAAAGCCTGGGCATTCAGGACTTCCAGCTGGATACCGCAGGCAGCGGCAACAGCACCAGCGTGGTCGCCAGCGGCAACCTATCGGAGCGGCTGAGCCTGCGTTACGGCGTCGGCGTGTTCGAGCCGGTGAACACCGTGGCACTACGTTACGCGCTCAGCCGACGCCTGTATCTGGAGGCAGCGAGCGGTCTTGCGAGCTCTCTGGACCTGTTCTACAAACGTGACTTCTAGCAAAGGCCTTCCTGACGTAGGATGGCCGCCCATGCGTGTTTTACCCACATAGAAAAGGATCATTTTCATGGCACAAGTAACCCTGCGCGGTAACCCGGTTCAGGTCGACGGCCAGCTGCCGCAAGTCGGTCAGCAGGCACCTGCCTTCAATCTGGTCGGCGCCGGCCTGGCTGATGTCAGCCTGAGCAGCCTGGCGGGCAAGCGCAAAGTGCTGAACATTTTCCCAAGCGTCGACACCCCGACCTGCGCCACTTCGGTACGCAAGTTCAACAGCGAAGCCAGCCAGTTGGCCAACACCGCCGTGCTGTGCGTTTCCGCCGACCTGCCGTTCGCCCAGGCGCGTTTCTGCGGCGCCGAAGGCCTGGAAAACGTGATCAACCTGTCGACCATGCGCGGCGCCGAGTTCCTCAAGGACTACGGTGTGGCCCTGAGCTCTGGCCCGCTGGCCGGTGTGGCTGCCCGCGCCGTGGTGGTGCTGGATGAAAACGACAAGGTGCTGCACAGCGAGCTGGTTGCCGAGATCGGCAGCGAGCCTGACTACGATGCCGCTCTGGCCGTCTTGAAGTAAGTTTCTCGTCACGCGAAAACGGCCTGCTTTGCAGGCCGTTTTCGTTTCAGTGGCTCATTGCTTGTTCAAGCCTGCAGCGACCAGCCTGCGCAGGCGGTTGGCGACCGGCGATAGCTGCCTGCCCTTGACCAGCAGCAGGTAGTACGGCGACATCTCGATGGTCACGTTGAGTGGCAGAACCTTCAGCTTGGCGCCGACCTGATCGCCCAGCAGCAAGTCAGGAACCTCGCTGGCCAGCGGGGCGATGGCCGAGGACGAGACCAGAATGGCAATCATCGCCAGCAATGACGTGGTGTTGGTGATGTTGGTGGGCAGCGGCGCGCCAGCGCTTAGAAAGGCCGTCTCCATCGCTTCACGGATCGGTGCCCGGTGGCTCTGCATCACCCATTCGTAAGGTGACAGGTCGCGCAACGTCACCTGATCGACGTTGGCCAGCGGATGATCCTGGCGAACCATCAGTTTCAGGGTCTCGGTACGCGCCGGGAATATCTCGAAGTCCGCCGGGTTGACGCCGCGCGGCAGGCGGGCGAGCACGAAGTCGTTCTTGCCGGCAGCCAGGTCATGCACCAGAACGTCACTGGCAGCCACGTTGACGTGCACTTCGGCCCGTGGCGAGATCGCCTTGAGCTGGCGAATCGCTGGAATCACGAAACCCACCGCCGCTCCGGTCACCGCGCCCACCGTGGTGATGCCGCCTTCGCCGCGCTTGAGCTCCTCGACGTCCTGCGCCAGGTCTCGCAGCTCTACCAGCATGTTATGCGAGCGTTGCGCCAGCGCTCGGCCGATCAGCGTCGGCAGCATGCCTTTGGCATTGCGCTCGAACAGCCGTGCGCCGAGGGTGTGTTCTATGTCCGCGAGCATGCGCGAGGCGGCCGGCTGGGTAATGGTCAACTCGTCTGCCGCCAGGCCGAGCTGGCCGTGCTCGGCGATCGCGGCGATCAGCCGTAACTGGGGAATCTTCAGGTGTCGGGCGATCCCGATATCCATGGCAGCTCTCACTTTATTGTCGTTATCGGAGGCACTGAACGGATTCTGCGACGGGGTGGGGTGCTTGTCGACTGCTACATACCAGTATTGGTATGGCGTTGAACGGAATATGAATTTGATTGATATGCGGGCTACTTCTATCTTCATGCCTGCTTTGAAAGCTCTTCGCTGACCGAACAACAATAACTGCGATGCCCCGTGTGCTCAGGCCCACAGCAGGCGTCGCCCAGGAGAAGCTGATGAACACTGTCCGTAAACTCGTGGCCGCCGTGGCCATGGGCGCCAGCCTGTTGAGTGCCGCCTCCGCAGGGGCCGCCGAAAAGGGTTACGTGGGTATCGCGATGCCCACCAAGTCGTCCGCCCGCTGGATCGACGATGGCAACAACATGGTCAAACAACTGGAGAAGGCCGGCTACAAGGCCGACCTGCAGTACGCCGAAGACGACATCCCCACCCAGGTCTCACAAATCGAAAACATGATGGTCAAGGGCGTCAATGTCCTGGTCATCGCGGCGATCGATGGCACCACGCTCACCAATACCCTGGAAAATGCCAATGCCGCGGACATCAAGGTCATCGCCTATGACCGCCTGATCCGCGACAGCGAGTACGTGGACTACTACGCCACCTTCGACAACACCAAGGTCGGCGTGCTGCAGGCCGAGTCGCTGGTCAAGGGCATGCAGGCGCGCGGCCCGGGCCCTTACCACGTCGAACTGTTCGGCGGTTCGCCAGACGACAACAACGCCTACTTCTTCTACGACGGCGCCATGTCGGTGCTGCAACCGCTGATCGACAAGGGTGAGATCAAAATCCTCTCCGGGCAGACCGGCATGGGCAAGGTCGGCACCTTGCGCTGGGATGGCGCCACCGCCCAATCACGCATGGACAACCTGCTGTCCGCCAACTACACCAAGGAACACCTCGACGGCGTGCTGTCGCCGTATGACGGCATCTCCATCGGTGTTCTCTCGTCGCTCAAAGGCGTTGGTTATGGCTCGGGCGGCATGCCCATGCCAATCGTTACGGGCCAGGACTCGGAAGTGCCGTCGGTTAAGTCCATCCTCGCCGACGAGCAGTATTCGTCGATCTTCAAGGACACCCGCCAGCTCGCCGAAGTGACCGTGGGCATGGTCAAGGCGCTGCTTGAAGGCGGCGAGCCGCAGATCAACGACACCAAGACCTACAACAACGGCAAGAAAGTCGTGCCGGCCTACCTGCTGCAGCCGGTCACGGTCGACAAGAGCAACTGGGAAAAGGTGTTGATCGACAGCGGTTACTACACCAAGAACCAAGTCCAGTAGCGTGACTCCGCCGGCAGCCAGGCGCTGTCGGCCATTCAATCCTTTCCTGAAGTGAGCATGGCATGCGCTGCGGCTGGCGCGTGCCTTGCGGACGGATAAAGCCATGCAGCAAGACATCATTCTGGAAATGCGCGGCATCACCAAGACGTTCCCGGGCGTGAAAGCCCTGAACGACGTCAATCTCAAGGTGCGCCGCGGCGAGATCCATGCCCTGTGCGGCGAGAACGGCGCCGGCAAATCGACCCTGATGAAGGTGCTCAGTGGCGTCTATCCCCACGGCAGCTACGAGGGCGAGATCGTCTACGAAGGCAAGCCACTGGCGTTTGGCGGTATCCGCGACAGCGAGCGGGAAGGGATCATCATCATTCACCAGGAGCTTGCGCTGGTGCCGCTGCTGTCCATTGCCGAGAACCTGTTTCTCGGTAACGAGATCGCCAGCAACGGCGTGATCGACTGGCCAGAGGTGTACCAGCGCACCGAGGTGCTGCTGAAGAAGGTCGGCCTCGACGAAATCGCCACCACCCCGGTCGAGAAACTCGGTGTCGGCAAGCAGCAACTGGTGGAGATCGCCAAGGCGCTGGCCAAGGACGTCAAACTGCTGATCCTCGATGAGCCCACTGCGGCCCTGCAGGAGAACGACAGCCAGAAGCTGCTCGATCTGTTGCTGGAGTTTCGCGCCCAGGGGATTTCCTCGATTCTGATTTCCCACAAGCTCAACGAAGTCAGCCGTGTCGCCGACAGCATCACGGTGCTGCGCGACGGCGCGTCGGTCAGCAGCATGGATTGCCATACCGAGGCGGTCAGCGAAGAGACCATCATTCGCGGCATGGTTGGCCGCGACATGGAGAACCGCTACCCGGAGCGCATTCCCGAAATCGGCGAAACCCTGCTGGAGATCCGCGACTGGAACGTCTGGCACCCGGAGTCGGCATCCCGGCAGATGATCCGCAACGTCAACCTCAGCGTGGCTGCCGGTGAAGTGGTGGGCATCGCCGGGCTGATGGGGGCAGGGCGCACCGAGCTGGCCATGAGCGTGTTCGGCAGGAGCTACGGGCGCAACATCTCCGGCTCCGTGCACCTGCGCGGCAAGGAGATTGACGTGTCCACGGTGCGCCGCGCCGTGGACAATGGCATCGCCTATGTCACCGAGGACCGCAAGTCCCTGGGGCTGGTGCTCGACGAGAGCATCCTCTGCAACACCACCCTGGCCAATCTGCCGGGCGTATCGAGCCACGGCGTGATCGACGAGCACGAGGAGCGCCGCGTCGCCGAGCAGTACCGCGAGGCGTTGCACATCCGCACGCCCGGGGTGTTCCAGAAGGTGCTCAACCTGTCCGGTGGCAACCAGCAGAAGGTGGTGCTGAGCAAATGGCTGTTCGCCAAACCCGAGGTGCTGATTCTCGATGAGCCGACCCGGGGCATCGACGTCGGCGCCAAGTTCGAGATTTACAGCCTGATCAACCAGCTCGCCGCCGACGGCAAGGGGGTGATCATCATTTCTTCGGAAATGCCCGAGCTGCTGGGCATGTGCGACCGCATCTACGTAATGAACGAAGGCGCCTTCCTGGGCGAACTGGCGCGCGCAGATGCGAGCCAGGAAAAGATCATGTCGATGATCGTCAAGGCGTGAGCGAGGTGAACGCAATGGATACGAAAACCCAACCGGCCCGGCCCACGTTGCTGGCCCACCTGAAGAACCACGTGCGTGACTACGGCATGCTGATGACCCTGGTGGTCATCATGGCACTATTCGAAGTGCTCACCGACGGCACCCTAATGCGCCCGGTGAACCTGACCAACCTGTTCCTGCAGAACAGCTACATCATCATCATGGCTCTGGGCATGCTGCTGGTGATCGTCTCCGGGCACATCGACCTGTCGGTGGGCTCTGTAGTCGGCTTCGTCGGCGCAGCCGCCGCGGTGATGATGGTGCAATGGGGCTGGCCGACCTCTGTGGTGGTGCCGGTGTGCCTGTTGATGGGCTGTCTGATCGGAGCTGCCCAGGGCTACTGGATCGCCTATTGGCAGATTCCTTCGTTCATCGTCACCCTGGCCGGCATGCTGGTGTTCCGTGGCCTGACCCTGGCCGTGCTCGACGGCCAGTCGATCGGCCCGTTCTCGAGCAGCTTCCAGTTGATGAGCAACGGCTTCATCCCGGACATCTTCAGTGATACGCGGCCGAACATCACCGCCATCGTGCTCGGCGCGTTGGCTGCCGTGCTGATCATCTACCTGGCCGTGCGTGCCCGGCGGCGTGCCAAGCGCTATGGCATCGTCGACGAGCCGGCGCTGTTCTTCGTCATCAAGAACGGCTTGATCGCCGGTGCCATCGTCTACATCGCCTACCTGCTGGCCACCTACCGCGGGCTGCCGAACGTACTGATCATCATGGCGATGCTGATCAGTGCCTACACCTTCCTGACCAACCGCACCACCCTGGGCCGCCGCATCTACGCCATCGGCGGCAACGTCAAGGCCGCCAAGCTGTCGGGCATCAACACCGAGCGGCTGACCTTCTTCGCCTTCGTCAATATGGGCATGCTCGCCGCCCTGGCGGGGCTGATCTTCGCGGCGCGGCTGAACACCGCCACGCCCAAGGCCGGGGTTTCCTTCGAGCTCGATGTGATCGCCGCGGTGTTCATCGGCGGCGCTTCGATGTCGGGCGGCGTGGGCAAGATCATCGGTGCGGTGATCGGCGCCCTGATCATGGGGGTGATGAACAACGGCATGTCGATCCTCGGGATCGGCATCGAGTGGCAGCAGGTGATCAAGGGCCTGGTGCTGCTGGCTGCGGTGATCTTCGACGTGGTCAACAAGAACAAATCCCGCTGAAGCGGAGCCATCTGCTCCCGTCGCGCCGGGCAGTGCCTCGGCGAGACGGGACGAACACGAGGTAACAGGCCATGAATAGCCAGAATCTGACCCCAGGCAAGGCGGTGTACGCCGACCTGGCAGAGCGCACCGTGCTGATTTCCGGTGGCGCCACCGGTATTGGCCGGGCATTGGTGGAAGCCTTCGCCCGTCAGGGCGCGCGCACCGCGTTCGTCGATATCGACGACAAACACGGCCAGGCCCTGGCCAGCCAGTTGAGCGAGGCGGGGCATCAGGTGCGCTTCCTACGTTGCGACATCACCGACATCAAGGCCTACCAGGCGGCCATCCACAAGATGGCCGAACAGTTCGGGCCGATCACCGCCTTGCTCAACAACGCCGCCAACGACGTTCGCCACGCGCTGGATTCGATCAGTGTTGAGCGCTTCGACGATCTGATCGCGGTCAACCTGCGCCACGCCACCTTCGCCACCCAGGCGGTGGTGCCGATGATGCGCCAGGCCGGCGGCGGCTCGATCATCAACTTCGGCTCGGTGGGCTGGATGATGGCGTCGGCCGGCTACCCGGTGTACGCAGCGAGCAAGGCCGCCACCCACGGCCTGACACGGGGCCTGGCGCGGGATCTGGGCAAGGATCGTATCCGCGTCAACACCCTGGTGCCCGGCTGGGTGATGACCGAGAAGCAACTGGCCATGTGGGTCGACGAATCGGCCAAGGAGCAGATTCGCCAGAACCAGTGCATGCCCGGCCAACTGCTGCCCGAACATATCGCCGACATGGCGTTGTTCCTGGCTTCGGACGCCGCGGCAATGTGCACGGCGCAGAATTTCATTGTCGACGGAGGCTGGGTATGAGCACCTTCAAACCGGCGGTATGGCCACGCAAGCTGCGTTCCACCGAATGGTTCGGCGGCAACTCGCGGGATCACATCTACCACCGTAGCTGGATGAAGAATCAGGGGCTGCCGGCGGATCTGTTCGATGGTCGACCGGTGATCGGCATCTGCAACACCTGGTCGCAACTGACACCCTGCAACGCGCACCTGCGCGATCTTGCCGAACGGGTCAAGCACGGCATCTACGAGGCTGGTGGTCTGCCGCTGGAGTTCCCGGTGTTCTCCGCCGGAGAAAGCTCGCTGCGTCCGACCGCGATGATGTACCGCAACATGGCGGCGATGGACGTGGAAGAAGCGCTGCGCGCCAATCCGCTGGATGGCGTGGTGCTGCTGGCCGGCTGCGATAAAACCACCCCAGCGCTGCTGATGGGCGCGGCGAGCGTCGACATTCCGGCCATCGTGGTGTCCGGCGGGCCGATGCTCAACGGCTGGTTCCGTGGCGAGCGAGTCGGCTCGGGCACCGCGCTGTGGCAGATGTCGGAAGACATCAAGGCCGGCAAGATGAGCCGCGAGGATTTTCTCGAAGCCGAGCAGTCGATGTCCCGTTCACCGGGTTCCTGCAACACCATGGGCACCGCCAGCACCATGGCCAGCATGGCCGAAGCGCTGGGCATGGCGCTGTCCGGCAACGCGGCGATTCCGGCTGTGGACAGCCGTCGCCGGGTGGTCGCGCACCTGACCGGGCGGCGCATCGTGCAGATGGTCAAGGACGACCTGAAACCGTCCGACATCATGACCCGGCACGCCTTCGAGAACGCTATTCGGGTCAACGGCAGCATCGGCGGTTCGACCAATGCGGTGATCCACCTGCTGGCCATCGCCGGTCGCGTCGGCGTCGACCTGACGCTGGATGACTGGGATCGTCTCGGTCAGGATATTCCCACCATCGTCAACCTGATGCCCTCGGGCAAATACCTGATGGAAGAGTTCTTCTACGCCGGCGGCCTGCCGGTGGTGATTCGCATGCTCGGCGAGGGCGGCAAGCTGCACAAGAGTGCACTGACCGTATCCGGCGAAACCATCTGGGAAGAGGTCAAGGGCGTTCGCAACTGGAACGAGGATGTCATCCGCCCGGTGGACAAGGCACTCACCGCCAAGGGCGGGATCGCCGTGCTGCGGGGCAACCTGGCACCTCGTGGCGCAGTGCTCAAACCCTCGGCCGCGTCGCCGCACTTGATGCAGCATCGTGGCCGCGCCGTGGTGTTCGAGGACATCGACGACTACAAGGCGAAGATCAACGACGAGAGCCTGGATATCGACGAACACTGCGTGATGGTGCTGAAGAACTGTGGCCCGCGCGGTTATCCGGGCATGGCCGAGGTGGGCAACATGGGCCTGCCGCCGAAGGTGCTGCGCAAGGGCATCACCGACATGGTGCGTATCTCCGACGCGCGGATGTCCGGCACCGCCTACGGCACCGTGGTTCTGCACACCACACCGGAAGCCGCGGCCGGTGGGCCTTTGGCGGTGGTGCGCGATGGCGACATGATCGAGCTCGATGTGGAAGCCAGGCGCATTCACCTGGACATTCCCGAGGCCGAGTTGCGCCAGCGCCTGGCCGAGTGGCAGCCGACCGTCGAGCCGCCTACCAGCGGCTACATCAAGCTGTTCCACGACCACGTCGAGGGCGCCGATAGCGGAGCGGACTTCGATTTCCTCAAGGGCTGCCGCGGTGCCGGCATTCCCAAGGACAGCCACTGAGACCTGCGAGGAAATCAGCGATGACAGACAACAGCCGAGCTGCGGTGGGCTGGATAGCCGTCGACTGGGGCACGACCCAGGTGCGCGCATGGGCGCTGTCGGACAGCGGGGAAATTCTCCAGCGCGCGTCTTCTGCGCGCGGCATGAGCACGCTGACGCCCGATCAGTTCGAAGGCGCGCTGCTGGAGCTGATCGAGCCCTGGCTGGATCACGGGCGGATCATCGACGTGGTCGCATGCGGCATGGTCGGTGCCCGCCAGGGCTGGCGCGAAGCGCCATATACCGAAGTGCCCTGTGCACCCCAGGCGGTGGAGCGGATGATCAGGCCCGAGGTGAAGGATGAGCGTTTGCGCGTCTCGATCATCCCGGGGCTTTGCCAGCGTGCGCCTGCCGATGTACTGCGTGGCGAAGAAACCCAGGTCGCCGGCCTGCTCGCCGAGCATGCCGATTACAGCGGCGTGGTCTGTCTGCCAGGCACCCACAGCAAGTGGGTCGAGGTGCGCGACGGCCAGGTAACCGCCTTCCAGACGTTCATGACCGGCGAGTTGTTCGCCATGCTGAGTCAGCAATCGGTGCTGCGCCATGGCATGCAGGGCGATGCGGGTCAACTGGATCAACAGGCGTTCGAGGCCGGCTTGCGGGCAGGGGCAGGGCAGGCGCAGCGTCTGGTCGGCGCTTTGTTCGGCCTGCGTGCCGAGGGGTTGCTGGAAGGGCTGGGGGCGGTTGCCGCACGTTCGCGGCTGTCCGGGCTGCTGATCGGCCAGGAGCTGGCTGCGCTGGATGAACGCTGGCGAGGCCAGCCGGTCTGTGTAATCGGTGACGGCGAATCGGCCGAGCGTTACCGCCATGCGCTCGACACACTGGGGGTAACGGCTTTGACCGTGAGCGCCGAGCGAGTCACCCTGGCTGGCCTGACCGCCGCCCATGAGCACATTCAACGAGGAGCCTAGGCATGGCCGCAACCCCGAATGGCAGCACCGACGCACGTATCGCCGACGCACGCCGCTGCACGCTGGGGGAGGGGTTACTGTGGCACCCGCAGCGCGAGCAATTGTTCTGGTTCGACATTCTTGGTCGGCGCCTGCTCAGCCAGCGGGATGATCAAGCGCTGGAGTGGGCGTTCGATGAGCGGATATCGGCTGCAGGCTGGGTCGATGACCATGTTCTGCTGGTCGCCAGCGAGACGGCGCTGCTGACCTTCGATCTGCTTAGCGGCGCGCGGCAGACGGTCTGCGCCCTTGAGGCGGACAATCCGCTGACTCGTTCCAACGATGGCCGCGCCGATCCCTGGGGCGGCTTCTGGATCGGCACCATGGGCCTCAATGGCGAAAAGCACGCCGGTGCGATCTACCGTTACTACCGTGGCGAGCTGCGCCGCCTGTTCGCGGACATCAGCATCAGCAATGCCATCTGCTTTTCCCCGGATCGGCGCCATGCCTATTTCGCCGATACCGCTCGCCAGCAGATCTGGCGCCAGCCGCTAGACGAACAGCACGGCTGGCCACAGGGCGATGCGCAGTCGTTTATCGATGGTCGGGTGGCGGGCGTCAACCCGGATGGCGCGGTAATCGACAGCCAGGGGCGCTTGTGGAACGCGCAATGGGGCGCTTCACGCGTTGCCTGCTATGACGCTGATGGACGTTTTCTGCAGGCGGTCGCCTTTCCTGCTTCGCAGATATCCTGTCCGGCGTTTGGCGGGCCAGACTTGTCGACGCTGTTCGCGACCTCCGCACGCGATGGCCTCGACGACGAGGCGCTGGCTGCCGAGCCTCAAGCGGGCAAATTATTTGCCGTCGAGGTGGCGGCCCAGGGACAGGCCGAGCACCGGGTCATCTTGTAGCGCCGGCAAATGTGCTGAGCAATACCAGGCAATACATCGAAAACAACACCCATGGCGCTCGTCCAGCTACCGGCCAGGGCGGTTTTCTGTGCATTTCTTCCTCCCAAGCCACCTCTGGAGGTAAATAGCCCGTAAAGAGGCTTTGCTTCGGGCCTTACAGTGCTTATCGTTCACGCTCCCCAAGGAAGCGATTGGCCCATGTCCGAAGTAAATACACCGCGCAGTACTCCATCCTCGTCACGTCAGTGGTTCATCGGTTTGCTCCTGCTGGCGGCTGTCATCGTTCTGATCTGGTGGTTCTGGCCGGCCAAGCCAGCACCTGAAGGCGACATGGGCTGGGGTTTCAATAACGTGCCGGTGCGTATCGCCCACGTCGAATCGCGGGACTTTCCCATCGTTCTCAAAGCACTGGGCACGGTCACTGCCTACAACACCGCCAATGTGCGCAGCCGAGTGGATGGCCAGTTGGTGAAGGTGCTGTTCAAGGACGGGCAGCCGGTCAAGGCCGGCGACGTGCTGGCGCAAATCGACCCACGACCGTTCGAGATCGCCCTGCAGCAAGCCCAGGGCACGCTGGCGGAAAACCAGGCACAACTGCGCAACGCCGAGAAGGATCTGGCGCTGTATCGCGGCTTGTTCGCCGAAGATTCCATCGCCCGGCAAACCCTGGACACCCAGGAAGCGCTGGTCAACCAATACCGTGGCACGCTGCAGAACAACCAGGGTTCGGTGGCCGAAGCCAAACTCAATCTGGACTTCACCAAAGTGCGCGCGCCCATTGATGGCCGCCTGGGTATCCGTCAGGTCGATCAGGGCAACCTGGTGAATTCCGGCGACACCGATCCCATCGTGGTCATCACCCAGACGCTGCCGATTTCCGTCACCTTCACGCTGCCCGAGGCCGAACTGCCGGCCGTACTGGCCCAGGTGCGCAATGACCGCGAGCTGGTGGTACAAGCCTGGGATCGCGGTGACAACAACAAGCTGGCCGACGGTGTGCTGGAGAGCCTGGACAACCAGATCGACACCACCACCGGTACGGTCAAGCTCAAGGCGCGTTTCGAGAACGCCGAGGAAATGCTGTTCCCCAACCAGTTCGTGAACACCCGGCTGCAGGTTTCGGTGCGCCAGAACGCGCTGTTGGTGCCAGTCGCAGCGCTGCAGTTCGGCGCCAACGGCACTTTCGTCTACGCCATCGACGCGGAAGACAAAGTGCAGGTTCGCCAGGTCAAGGTCGGCCCCAGCGACGGCGAGTTCTCGGTGATCGAAGAAGGCGTGGCCGCGGATGAACGTGTGGTGGTCGAAGGTACCGATCGCCTGCGTGACGGCAACAAGGTCGAAGTGATCGGCGAGGGCACTCGCGAGCCGTCTGCCACCGAGGAAAATGCACCGCGGGTGCGTAGCGCTTCATGAACGTCTCCCGCCTGTTCATCCTGCGTCCGGTCGCCACTACCCTGATCATGCTGGCGATCTTCCTCAGTGGGGTGATCGCCTATCGGCTGCTGCCGGTTTCCGCGCTGCCCGAGGTCGATTACCCGACTATCCGGGTGATGACCCTTTACCCCGGTGCCAGCCCGGATGTGATGACCAGCGCAGTGACGGCGCCACTGGAGCGCCAGTTCGGCCAGATGGCTGGGCTGCAGCAGATGTCGTCGACCAGTTCCGGTGGCGCTTCGGTCATCACCCTGCGCTTCAATTTGGAAGTGCAGCTGGATGTGGCCGAGCAGGAAGTGCAAGCGGCGATCAACGGCGCCACCAACCTGCTGCCCAACGATTTGCCGGCGCCGCCGGTGTACAACAAGGTCAACCCGGCCGACACCCCGGTACTGACCCTGGCGGTGACCTCCAAAGAGCTGCCGCTGCCCCAGGTCAACGATCTGGTCGACACCCGGCTGGCGCAGAAACTGGCGCAGACCACCGGCGTCGGCCTGGTCTCTCTGGCCGGTGGCCAGCGCCCGGCGGTGCGCATTCGCGTCAATCCCGAGGCCCTGGCCGCCTATGGCCTCAATCTGTCCGACGTGCGCACGTTGATCAACGCCAGCAACGTCAATCAGCCCAAGGGCAACTTCGACGGCCCGACCCGGGTTACCCAGCTCGATGCCAACGACCAGCTTCAATCGGCCGATGAATACCGCGACCTGATCCTCACCTACGCCAATGGCGGCGCGCTGCGCCTGCGTGATGTCGCGTCGATCGTCGATGGCGCGGAAAACCAGCGCCTTGCCGCCTGGGCCAATCGCAATGCGGCGGTGCTGGTCAACGTGCAACGCCAGCCCGGTGCCAATGTTATCGACGTGGTGGATCGCATCCAGACCCTGCTACCCAACCTGACCCAGGGCCTGCCGGCGAGTGTCGAGGTGACGGTGCTCACCGACCGTACCCAGACCATCCGTGCTGCGGTGCGCGATGTACAGCACGAGCTGATGCTGGCCATCGCCCTGGTGGTGATGGTCACCTTCCTGTTCCTGCGCAAGGTCTCGGCGACGCTGATTCCCTCGGTGGTGGTGCCACTGTCGCTGATCGGTACCTTCGGCGTGATGTACCTGGCCGGCTTCACGATCAACAACCTGACGCTGATGGCGCTGACCATCGCCACCGGTTTCGTGGTGGACGATGCCATCGTCATGCTGGAGAACATCGCCCGTCATCTCGAGGAAGGTGAAACACCGTTCAACGCCGCCCTCAAGGGCGCGAGGCAGATCGGTTTCACCCTGGTGTCGCTGACCCTGTCGCTGATCGCCGTGCTGATCCCGCTGTTATTCATGGCCGATGTAGTGGGGCGGCTGTTCCGCGAATTCGCCATCACCCTGGCGGTGGCCATCCTCATCTCTCTGGTGATTTCCCTGACCCTGACGCCGATGATGTGCGCGCGTCTGCTCAGGCACGAGCCAGAAGCGGAGCAGGGACGTTTCTACAAGGCCAGCGGCGCGGTCATCGATCGCATGATCGACCGCTATTCGGTTGGCCTGCGCTGGGTGCTGCGCCACCAGCCGCTGACCCTGCTGGTGGCCATCGGTACCATGGCGCTGACGGTTGTTCTTTACCTTGCGGTGCCCAAGGGCTTTTTCCCGGTGCAGGATACTGGGGTGATCCAGGGCATTTCCGAGGCGCCGCAGTCGATTTCCTTCTCGGCCATGAGCGAACGCCAGCAACGTCTGGCTGACGTGATCCTCAAGGATCCGGCAGTTACCAGTCTGTCGTCCTATATCGGTGTGGACGGTGACAATCCGACGCTGAACAGCGGGCGCATGCTGATCAACCTCAAACCCCATGCCGAGCGTGACCTCAGCGCCGCCCAGGTGATCGAGCGGCTGCGCCCGGAACTGGCCAAATTGAGTGGCATCGAGCTGTTCATGCAGCCGGTTCAGGATCTCTCCATCGAGGATCGGGTCAGCCGTACCCAGTTCCAGTTTAGCGTCGAGTCGCCCGACCCCGAGATGCTGGAAACCTGGTCGAACAAGCTGGTCGAGGCGCTGCGTCAGCAACCCGAGCTCAGTGACGTCAACAGCGATCTGCAGAGCCGTGGCCTGCAGGCGTATCTGAAGATCGATCGCGACCTGGCCGGGCGTCTCGGCGTCAGTGTTGCGGCGATCGACGATGCCCTCTACGACGCCTTTGGTCAGCGGCAGATCTCCACCATCTACACCCAGGCCAGCCAGTATCGCGTGGTGCTGGAAAGCGCCGATGGCGGCAGCATCGGCCCGGCCGCCCTGCGCCAGATTCACGTTGCTACCGCCGAAGGCGGTCAGGTGCCGCTGTCGTCCCTGGCTCAGGTCGAGGAGCGTGCCGCGAGCCTGCTGATCAACCATATCGGCCAGTTCCCGGCGGCCACGCTGTCGTTCAACCTCAGCTCTGGTGTCGCTTTGGGCGATGCGGTGGCGGTGATCGAGCGGGTGCAGCAGGACATCCAGATGCCGGTCAGCGTACAGGTGAACTTCCAAGGCGCCGCCGAGGCCTTCCGCGCCTCGCTGTCGTCCACGTTGCTGCTGATCCTGGCGGCCATCGTCACCATGTACATCGTGCTCGGCGTGCTCTACGAGAGCTACATCCACCCGATCACCATTCTCTCCACGCTGCCGTCGGCCGGGGTCGGCGCCTTGCTGGCGTTGCTGTTGACCGGTAACGATCTGGGGCTGATCGCGATCATCGGCATCATCCTGCTGATCGGTATCGTCAAGAAGAACGCCATCATGATGATCGACTTCGCCCTTGAGGCGGAGCGGCATCAGGGCATGACCCCTCACGATGCGATCTACCAGGCGGCGCTGCTGCGTTTCCGGCCGATTCTGATGACCACCCTGGCGGCGCTGTTCGGCGCCATTCCGTTGATGCTGGCTTCGGGCTCGGGCGCCGAGCTGCGTCAGCCGCTGGGCCTGGTGATGGTCGGCGGCCTGCTGCTCAGTCAGGTGCTCACCCTGTTCACCACGCCGGTGATCTACCTGTATTTCGACCGCCTGGCGCGGCGTGTCAGTGGCCGCAGCGCCGCGGGCGTGCCGACATGATGGCTGTTGGTCGCGTGCGGGGCTTGGCGGCATGAATCTCTCGGCACCCTTCATTCGGCGTCCGGTCGCGACCCTGCTGCTGAGCCTGGCGATCATGCTGCTCGGTGGCGTCAGCTTCGGTCTGCTGCCGGTGGCGCCTCTGCCGAACATGGATTTTCCGGTGATCACCGTGCAGGCCAGCTTGCCTGGTGCCAGCCCGCAGGTGATGGCGGCTACGGTGGCCACGCCGCTGGAGCGCTCGCTGGGCGCCATCGCGGGCGTCAGCCAGATGAACAGCAACAGCAGCCAGGGCAGCACACGGATCATGATCGAGTTCGATCTGGATCGCGATATCAATGCTGCGGCGCGGGAGGTGCAGGCCGCCATCAATGCCTCACGGGAGCTGCTGCCCAGCGGCATGCGCAGCATGCCCACCTACCGCAAGATCAACCCGTCCCAGGCACCGATCATGGTGTTGTCGTTGACCTCCGCGGTGCTCGACAAGGGCCAGCTGTACGACGTCGCCTCGACCATTGTCGGCCAGAAACTGTCACAGATCAGCGGCGTCGGTGAAGTACAGATCGGCGGCAGCTCTCTGCCTGCCGTGCGGGTAGCGCTGGAGCCGCGCCTGCTGGATCAGTACGGCGTGGCGCTGGACGACGTGCGCGCGACCATCGCTGCGGGCAACGCCAAGCGGCCCAAGGGCGCCGTCGAGGACGAGCAGCGTCATTGGCAGGTGCAGGCCAATGACCAGTTGGAGCGCGCCGCCGATTACGAGCCGATGATCATCCGCTACCAGGACGGTGCGGCTATCCGCCTGGGTGATGTCGCCCAGGTCACCGATGGCGTGCAGGATCGCTACAACAGCGGTTTCTACAACGACAAACAGGCCGTTCTGGTGGTGGTGAACCGGCAGAGCGGGGCGAACATCATCGAAACCGTCGCCGGTATTCGTGCCCTGCTACCTGAATTGCGCGGGGTGATCCCGGCCAGCGCCGACCTGGAAGTGGCGATGGATCGCTCGCCGGTGATCCGCGCCACCCTCAAGGAAGCCGAACACACCTTGCTGATCGCCGTGGCATTGGTGATTCTGGTGGTCTTCGCCTTTCTCGGACGCTGGCGTTCAGCGCTGATTCCCGCATTGGCAGTGCCGGTATCGCTGGTCGGCTCGTTCGCGGCGATGTACCTGCTGGGTTTCTCGCTGAACAACCTGTCGTTGATGGCCCTGATCATCGCCACCGGCCTGGTGGTGGACGATGCCATCGTCGTGCTGGAGAACATTTCCCGGCATATCGAAGCGGGCGAAACACCCATGGCGGCGGCCTTCAAGGGCTCTCGCGAGGTGGGCTTCACGCTGTTGTCGATGAACGTCTCGCTGGTGGCGGTGTTCTTGTCCATCCTGTTCATGGGCGGGCTGGTCGAGCGGTTGTTCCGCGAGTTCTCCATCACCCTGGCGGTGGCCATCGTGATTTCCCTGCTGGTATCGCTGACGCTCACACCGATGCTTTGCGCGCGCTGGCTGAAACCCGAACCTAAGCGCGAAGAACACCAGGCCGGGCGCCTGCAGGCCTTGGGGGCGCGAGTGATGCGTGGCTATGAGCGCAGCCTGGACTGGGCGCTGCGCCATTCCCTGCTGATGCTGATCAGCCTGTTCGCGACCATCGCGCTGAACGTGTTCCTGTTCGTCAGCATCCCGAAGACCTTCATGCCGCAGCAGGATACCGGGCAGTTGATGGGCTTCATCCGCGGTGACAACGGGCTGTCGTTCCAGGTCATGCAGCCGAAGATGGAAGCCTATCGTCGCTCGATTCTGGCCGACCCGGCCGTGGATAGCGTGGCGGGCTTTATTGGCGGTAGCAGCGGCATCAACAACGCGATCATGATCGTGCGCCTCAAACCGCTGAACGAACGCGACCTCTCGGCGCAGCAGGTGATCGACCGTCTGCGCAAGAATGCACCGAAGATTCCGGGCGGGCGGATGTTCCTCATGCCCGATCAGGATCTGCAGGTCGGCGGCCGGCAGGGGCGCAGCTCGGAAAACGAATACATGCTGATGTCGGGCGACCTCGATGCCCTGCGCGAATGGTTGCCGAAGGTTCGCGAGGCGCTGCGAGCCTTGCCCGAACTGACCGATATCGATGCCAGCGAAGACGGTGGTGCGCCGCAGATTCGCCTGGTGGTCGACCGTGACGAAGCCAAACGCCTGGGCATCGACATGAGCCTGGTGACCGGCGTGCTCAACAACGCTTTCAGCCAGCGGCAGATTTCCACCATCTACGATAGCCTCAACCAGTACAGCGTGGTCATGGAGATCAACCCGCGCTATGCCCAGAGCCCCGAAGCCCTGGCACAGATCCAGCTGATCACCGCAGACGGTGCCAAGGTTCCACTCTCGACCATCGCGCACTGGGAGCGCAGCCTCGAAGACGACCGCATCAGCCACCAGGGCCAGTTCGCAGTGGAGAACATTGGTTTCTCTCTGGCGGAGGGCGTCAGCCTCGATCAGGCAACCGCTGCCATCGACCGCGCCGTGGCGCTCATCAGCTTGCCCACCGAGGTGCAGGGCGTACTGGGCGGTACCGGCGGAGCCTTCCAGCAGACGCAGAAGAACCAACCCTGGATGATCCTGATGTCACTGGTGGTGGTGTACATCGTGCTCGGTATTCTCTACGAGAGTTACGTGCACCCGCTGACCATCCTTTCGACGCTGCCATCTGCCGGCGTCGGCGCCTTGCTCGCTCTGCAGCTGCTCAATACCGAGTTCAGTCTGATCTCGCTATTGGGACTGTTCCTGCTGATCGGCGTAGTGAAGAAGAACGCCATTCTGATGGTCGACCTGGCGCTGCAGCTTGAGCGTAACGAGCACCTGAGCCCGGCCGATTCGATCCGGCGCGCCTGCCTGCTACGTTTCCGGCCGATCATGATGACCACCCTGGCTGCCTTGCTCGGCGCCTTGCCGCTGATGCTCGGCAGCGCCGAGGGCTCGGAAATGCGCCAGCCGCTGGGTATCACCATCGTTGGCGGCCTGATCCTCAGCCAGATCCTCACGCTTTACACCACTCCGGTGGTCTATCTCTATCTCGATCGCCTGCGCCACCGGGTCAACCGCTGGCGTGGCGTGCGTACCGATGCCGCTTTGGAAACGCCTCTATGACTCATGCAACCCGCCGTACCCTAGGCCTGTTGGCGCTTAGCGTCGCCCTGGCCGGCTGCGCTATCGGCCCGGACTACCAGCGTCCGGAAATCAGCACTCCGGCGCAGTTCAAACAGGCCGAAGGCTGGAAGGCCGCGGTGCCTGCCGACGCTCTCGAGCGCGGAACCTGGTGGGAGCTGTATGGTGATGGCGAACTCAATGCGTTGGTCGGCCGCCTGAACGTCTCCAACCAGAATTTGGCCGCCTCCGAAGCCCAGTATCGCCAGGCCCGCGCGTTGCTGCGCAGCGGCCGCGCGGCATTCTTCCCGACGCTGTCGACCAGTGCCGGCATGACCCGTGCCGGGCAGGGCGGTGGCGACAGTACGCTGCGTACCTCCGACGGCATTGCCATCGGCGGCTCCAACTCGGCGAGCATCTCGAAAAACTACGATCTGAGCCTCAATGCCAGCTGGGAGCTGGATGTGTGGGGCAAGCTGCGTCGCGGCCTGGAATCCAATCGCGCGGCCTTCGAGGCCAGCGCGGCAGACCTCGCCGCCGTGCGCCTGAGCCTGCAATCCGAGTTGGTACAGAGCTACCTGCAACTGCGGGTGCTGGATGAGCAGCAACGCCTGCTGGACGCCACGGTGGCGGCCTACCAGCGTTCGCTGCGTCTCACCGAAAACCAGTACCGCGCCGGCATCGTGCCGCGCTCCGACGTAGCCCAGGCGCTGACTCAGCTGCGCAGCACCGAGGCCCAGGCCATCGACCTGCAATGGCAGCGGGCCCAGCTCGAACATGCCATTGCCGTGCTGATTGGCGTGCCACCGAGTGACGTGAGCATCGCTCGCCGGGAAAGCCTGCCGATGTTGCCGCAGGTGCCGGCGAGCGTGCCCTCGCAAATGCTGGAGCGTCGCCCCGATGTGGCTGCCGCCGAGCGCCGGGTGATCGCCGCAAACGCCGAGATCGGCGTGGCCAAGGCCGCTTGGTTCCCGGATCTGACTCTTTCCGCCAGCGGCGGTTATCGTGGCAGCAGCTTCGCCGATTGGGTCAACCTGCCCAATCGCTTCTGGTCGGTGGGGCCGCAACTGGCATTGACCCTGTTCGATGGCGGGCGCCGCAGCGCTGAAAGTGATCGGGTCGAGGCCGCCTACGACCAAACCGTCGCGCAATATCGCCAAGCCGTGCTCGACAGCTTCCGCGAAGTCGAGGATTACCTGGTGCAGCAGCGCGTGCTGGGCCGTGAGGCCGAGGTGCAGTCGCAAGCGCTGGATGCCGCGCGTGAATCCCTGCGCCTGATCGAAAATCAGTACCGCGCCGGCACCGTTGACTACAACAGTGTGGTCAACGTGCAGGCCACGGCGCTGAGTAACGAGCGTACCAGTCTGACCTTGCTGGGCAGCCGATTGACGGCCAGTGTGCAACTGATCGCTGCGCTGGGCGGTGGCTGGGACGAGCAGCGGCTCGAAGAAGGAGACGAGTAAGCGTGATCCGTAGCCCGGGTTAGCCGCAGGTGTAACCCAGGATCGGGTGTCGCTGCGCTCGCCCCGGGCTACTGGACGATTACTGGTGGCGATATACGCCCTTGCCCGGCAGGCGCTCTCGGTCGTGCGGCGCGTCGAAGTCCAGCGCGGGCCCTTTGGGCACGACACCGGTCGGGTTGATGGTCTGGTGGCTGGCGTAGTAGTGATGCTGGATGTGCCACATGTCAACGCTCGCCGCCACGCCCGGCCACCGGTAGAGCTCGCGCAGCCAGTTGCTCAGGTTCGGATAGTCGGCGATACGCCGCAGGTTGCACTTGAAGTGGCCGTGATACACGGCATCGAAGCGCACCAGAGTGGTGAACAGCCGCCAGTCAGCTTCGGTCAGGTACTCGCCAGCCAGATAGCGCGATTGCCCGAGGCGTGTCTCCAGCACTGACAGCTCGCTGAACAGCTCGTCGAAGGCCTCTTCGTACGCCGCCTGAGTGGTGGCGAAACCGGCGCGGTAGACACCATTGTTGACGCTTGGATAGATGCGTGCATTGAGCGCGTCGATATCGGCGCGCAAGGCCTGCGGGTAGAAGTCCAGGTGATTGTCGGTCAGCCTGTCGAAGGCCGAGTTGAACATGCGGATGATCTCCGCCGACTCGTTGCTGACGATGCGCTGCTGTTGTTTGTCCCACAGCAGTGGCACGGTAACCCGGCCGGTGTAATCGGGATCGTCGCTGGTATAGCGCTGGTACAGGAAAGCGAAATCATCCAGGGCGTCACCACTGGAGCCGTGTTCGTAATCGAACGTCCAGCCGTTTTCGCGCATCAACCAGCTCACCACCGACACGTCGATCAGCGCGTCGAGCCCTTTGAGGGTACGCAGGATCAGCGTGCGGTGAGCCCACGGACAAGCCAGGGATACATAGAGGTGATAGCGGCCAGCTTCGGCAGCGAAGCCACCTTCGCCTGTCGGGCCGGGCGCTCCATCGGCGGTGATCCAGTTGCGCCGTTGGGCATTTTCTCGCTTGAAGCGGCCACCGGCGCCGGTGTCATACCATTGGTCGTGCCATTGGCCTTCGATCAGCAAGCCCATATCTTTTACTCCCGGTCATCTAGTGGCTGGAGTCTACCCAGTCAGCTATCGACAGAAGATATAAAAACCGGGTTCAACGAATCGGCTAGCTCGATAGGTGGCGTGCCTGCCAGCGCCTGCGCGCATCCTCGAAGGCGTCTTCGCGGCTCATGCCCAGGCCGCGTAATGCCAGGGCCATGGTGGCGATGATCGCCAGCTGACCGTAGGCATCGTCGGCCTCACCCTGCCATACAGCGCGCAGGTGGGCCGAATCCAGGCGCTCGGGTTTGACATGCCGGCGCTCGGAGAGCATCGGCCAGTCCTCGTCCCAGTTCACGCCGCCCTCGGTGCCGTACAGGTGGCAGATGGCGTCCGGATTGAGCTCGATCTCGCCGCCATCGCCCTTGACCACGATGGCGTGATCGCCCAGCAACTGGCTGGCCTCGCGGTGCACGGTCTGGTAGCCAGGATGGAAGATGCTCTGCAGGGCGCATCGCGCACCCAGCGGGTTGAGAATGCGTGCCAGGGAGTGGATCGGCGAGCGCAGACCGAGCACGTTGCGCAGGTCGATCATGCGCTGCAGGGCCGGCGCCCAGTCGCCCAGGGGCATGAAGGCCAGGTTCTGTTGATTCAGGCTCAGCGCGACCTCATCCCAGTTATGGCACAGCGGTATCGCCAGTTCGCCAAGTAACTGCTCGCTGTACAGGCGCCCGGCCGTGTGCGCGCCGCCGCCGTGCATGAAGATGCGCAGGCCGCTGTTGGCCAGGGCCTTGGCGGCCAGCAGGAACCAGGGCAGGTGGCGTTTCTTTCCCGCGTAGGTGGGCCAGTCGAAGTCGAGGGCGATGGCCGGCGCAGGCAGGCGGGCACGTACCGCTTCGGTGAAGCCAGCCATCTCCTCGGCGCTTTCCTCCTTGTGGCGCAAGAGCATCAGAAAGGCGCCAAGCTGGGTGTCTTCGACCTTGTCGTCGAGAATCATGCCCATGGCCTCGCGTGCTTCCTCGCGGGTCAGGTTGCGCGCACCGCGCTTGCCCTTGCCGAGAATGCGCACGATAGGGGCGAAAGGGTGTTCGGCCGGGGTAATCAGGTTCATAGGCAATTCGTGGGCTTGGGCAGGCCCGCCAGCTTGGCGGCGAGTTTGGCAGGAGTGCCATTGAACAGGCGATTGAGGTGCAGGCTGTTGCCTTTGTCCGAGCCCAGTTTGAGGGCGACGTACTTGATCAGCGGGCGATTGGCCGGCGACAGCTGGAACTCGTTATAGAACGTGCGCAGCAGGGTGAGGATTTCCCAGTGCTCGTCGCTCAGTTGCAGGGCTTCGCGCTCGGCCAGGGCCGCGGCGACCTCAGCGAGCCAATCCTGCAGGTCGAGCAGGTAGCCGTCCTTGTCCAGTTCGATGCTACGTTCGTTGACGATCAGCGTGCTCATAACCAGGTGTTGACCTTGTCGAAGCGTGTGACGAGGGCGACGAAGCCTGGGTAGTCGATCTGCTGCAAACCGTCTGCAGGCTGCAGGCCACGGGCCTGGATGTCTTCTTCCAGGGCGAACAGGGCAATGCCGTCGCCCAGGGCGCTCAGTGATTCGGCGTGCAACGTGCCGGGCTGGCTTGCATAGGTGGCATCGCCACAAAGCAGCAGGCCGTCGCCGCTGCCCAGCAGGCGCAGGCAGCTGCTCAGGCGGTCATCGCTGAACGGGGAGCTGGATACAACGTGCAGGGTCGTCATCAGAGGGTGATCACTTGGTCGTAACGGTCGATGAGGTCACGTAGCCGGGCGTTGTCCAGGCGTTCGACCTCCAACGAGGTTTCGCTCAGGCCACGTTTTTGCAGGCTGTAACTGCAGGCGTACAGTGCTTCTACACCGAACATCGGCAGCGCCTGCAGGTTGGCGGTCAGGTCTTTCTGTTGCAGCGCCTGGGACTTTTGCCCCGGAGCCAGCTGCAGCACGCCATCATCGAGAAACAGCAAACCGATGGGCAGATCGAAGGCGCCGCCAGCCAGGGCGATATCCAGCGCTTCGCGGGCACTCGAACCCTGCCAGGGAGCTTGGCGGCTGATGATCAGCAATGAGCGGCTCATGTCAGTCGCCTCCGAAACAGATCAGGCGGTCGGCCAGTTGCGCCGCCTCGTGCAATTGGCCCAGGCCAGAAAGCACCCAGGGCGCTGGCAGATTGGCCGCCTGGCGTTCGTAGCGGCGCGCTTCCTGCTCATCGAGCACGCCACGGCGCAGAGCAGCGGCAATGCACACCACGCCATCGAGTTGCTGGGCGTCGATAAATTCGCGCCACTGGCGAGCGATATCGGTTTCATCCTGAGGGCTGACGACGTTACCCGAGGCGCTATGCACGCCATCGGCGTATAAGAACAGGCGCACGATCTCATGGCCGCCTTGCAGCGCCGCTTCGGCAAAACGCAGGGCGCGACGGGAGGAGGGTGCCGAGGGTGGAGAAAACAGGGCAATGGCGAATTTCATGAGCGGCCCGGTTGTGGAAACAGGGCACCATGATAAGGCCTGAGCGGCCGGGGTAGAAACGAAAAAGCCCATATCCGTGGATATGGGCTTTCATGTCACAGGCTGTTCAACTCAAGCGGATTACTTGATATCGCGCTTGGTCGGGCCAGTGTACAGCTGGCGCGGGCGGCCAATCTTGTACGGGCTGGAGAGCATTTCTTTCCAGTGCGAGATCCAGCCGACGGTACGCGCCAGGGCGAAGATCACGGTGAACATGCTGGTCGGAATGCCGATGGCCTTGAGGATGATGCCCGAGTAGAAGTCGACGTTCGGGTACAGGTTACGTTCCTTGAAGTAAGGATCGTTACGGGCGATTTCGTCGAGCTTCATCGCCAGTTCCAGCTGCGGGTCATTGATGCCCAGCTCGGCCAGTACTTCGTCGCAGGTCTGTTTCATGACCTGAGCGCGTGGATCGAAGTTCTTGTAGACGCGGTGCCCGAAGCCCATGAGCTTGAACGGGTCGTCCTTATCCTTGGCTTTGGCGATGAACTTGTCGATGTTCGATACGTCACCGATCTCGTCCAGCATGGCCAGAACTGCTTCGTTGGCGCCGCCGTGGGCCGGGCCCCAGAGCGCAGCGATACCTGCAGCGATACAGGCGAACGGGTTGGCACCCGAGGAGCCCGCCAGGCGCACGGTGGAGGTGGAGGCGTTCTGCTCGTGATCGGCGTGCAGGATGAAAATCTTGTCCATCGCCTTGGCCAGCACCGGGCTGATCGGCTTGGTCTCGCACGGTGTGTTGAACATCATGTGCAGGAAGTTTTCCGCGTAGCTCAGGTCGTTACGCGGGTACATCATCGGCTCGCCTTTGGAGTACTTGTACACCATGGCAGCGATGGTCGGCATCTTGGCAACCAGGCGCATCGCGGAAATGTCGCGGTGCTGCGGGTTCTTGATGTCCAGGGAGTCATGGTAGAAGGCGGAGAGGGCGCCAACTACGCCACACATGACGGCCATCGGGTGGGCGTCACGGCGAAAACCGTTGAAGAAAGTCTTCAGTTGCTCGTGAACCATGGTGTGGTTCTTGATGGTGCTGACGAAAGCAGCTTTCTGCTCTTCATTGGGCAGCTCGCCATTGAGCAGCAGGTAGCAGGTATCCAGGTAATCGGCTTTCTCGGCAAGTTGCTCGATTGGGTAGCCGCGGTGCAACAGGATGCCTTTGTCACCATCAATATAGGTGATCTTCGACTCGCACGAGGCGGTCGACATAAAGCCGGGGTCGAAGGTGAAGTTGCCCGTGGCGGTCAGGCCCCGCACGTCGATCACATCTGGGCCAACGGTGCCGGATAAAACGGGCAGGTCGACGGGGGCTGCGCCCTCGATGATCAACTGCGCTTTTTTGTCAGCCATGTTTGGCCTCCTAGTTATGCTTGGAATCATCAGTCGGCCCCCCACGCAGGGCCCGCACCACTATAGTGTTATGAATCTGAAAGTCAATTTGCGAAAACCCAGGCAATAGAAGGGTTTGAGTGCACTACCTGCGACAAAAGGGCGCGGCCTTTTACGCCAATTTTGAGGTTGGCGCAATCGGTAGAAGGTCGAGGTGTCCGCGTTGTCATTAGTGACCTAACTGTCTATACTCTGCGCCCGACTGCCAAGGGCCTTACAGCCCGGATTCTGGTAGTTGTCACTTCTTGGGTGATGGGTACCTGACCAGTGCGCTTCCCGACAACTCAGCCCTGATAGCTGGGGCTCTCAGTGTGATAATAAAGCCGTGAATAGCCAACGACCTGTAAACTTAGACCTTCGGACGATAAAGCTCCCAGTCACCGCTTACACGTCCATTCTTCACCGTATATCCGGCGTGATCCTTTTCTTCGGCATTGCCGTGCTGCTGTTCGGGCTCGACAAATCGCTGTCTTCAGAAGAGGGCTTCGCCCAGGTGAAAGAATGCTTGACCAGCCCGCTGGCCAAGTTCGTGATCTGGGGACTGCTGTCCGCTTTGCTGTACCACCTGGTGGCCGGTGTGCGCCACTTGATCATGGATGCTGGAGTCGGTGAGACGCTGGAAGGCGGCAAGCTGGGTTCCAAAATCGTACTCGTCGTATCGACGATCGTGATCGTGCTGCTGGGGGTGTGGATATGGTAACTAATGTCACTAATTTCTCACGTTCGGGCCTCTATGATTGGATGGCGCAACGTGTTTCTGCGGTCGTTCTCGCGGCTTATGTCCTGTTTCTGTTGGGCTACATCCTCCTGAATCCAGGTATGGGCTACGCCGAATGGCATGGTCTTTTCTCCAATAGTGCAATGCGCATTTTCAGCATGCTGACGCTTGTCGCGCTGGGTATTCACGCCTGGGTTGGCATGTGGACGATATCCACTGACTACCTGACGCAAACCGCGCTGGGTAAGTGGGCAACCGTTGTGCGTTTTCTGTTCCAGGCCACGTGTGGCATCGCCATGTTCGTGTTTTTCGTCTGGGGCGTGCAGATTCTTTGGGGTTTCTGATTCATGACTAGCATCCGTACTCTTTCCTATGACGCCATCATCGTTGGTGGTGGTGGTGCCGGTATGCGCGCTGCATTGCAGCTGGCGCAGGGCGGCCACAAGACCGCTGTGGTCACCAAGGTCTTCCCGACCCGTTCCCACACTGTATCCGCCCAGGGCGGCATCACCTGTGCCATCGCGTCCAACGATCCGAATGACGACTGGCGCTGGCACATGTACGACACCGTCAAAGGCTCCGACTATATCGGTGACCAGGACGCGATCGAGTACATGTGTTCCGTAGGCCCTGAAGCTGTATTCGAACTCGAGCACATGGGGCTGCCGTTCTCCCGTACCGAGCAGGGCCGCATCTATCAGCGTCCGTTCGGTGGCCAGTCCAAAGGCCCGGATAACCCGACTCAGGCTGCCCGTACCTGCGCTGCTGCCGACCGCACCGGTCACGCACTGCTGCACACTCTGTACCAGGCCAACCTGAAAGCCGGCACTTCGTTCCTCAACGAGTGGTACGCGGTCGATCTGGTCAAAAACCAGGACGGCGCCGTGGTTGGCGTCATCGCCATCTGCATCGAAACCGGCGAAACCGTTTACATCCGCTCCAAGGCCGTGGTTCTGGCCACTGGCGGTGCTGGCCGTATCTACGCTTCCACCACCAACGCTCTGATCAACACCGGTGACGGTGTAGGCATGGCGCTGCGTGCTGGCGTGCCGGTGCAGGACATCGAAATGTGGCAGTTCCACCCGACCGGTATCGCCGGCGCCGGTGTACTGGTTACCGAAGGCTGCCGTGGTGAAGGTGGTTACCTGATCAACGCCCATGGCGAGCGTTTCATGGAGCGTTATGCGCCCAACGCCAAGGACCTCGCAGGTCGTGACGTAGTGGCCCGTTCCATGGTCAAGGAAGTCATCGCCGGTAACGGCTGTGGCCCTGACAAGGATCACGTACTGCTGAAGCTCGATCACCTCGGTGAGGAAGTGCTGCACAGCCGTCTGCCAGGCATCTGCGAACTGTCCAAGACTTTCGCACATGTTGACCCGGTCGTTGCGCCTGTTCCGGTCATTCCGACCTGCCACTACATGATGGGCGGCGTTGCCACCAACATTCATGGTCAGGCGATCACCCAGGACGCTAATGGCGTCGACCGCATCATCGACGGTCTGTTCGCCGTGGGCGAAGTGGCTTGCGTATCGGTACACGGGGCCAACCGTCTGGGTGGCAACTCGCTGCTCGACCTGGTGGTATTCGGCCGTGCTGCTGGCCTGCACCTGGAAAAAGCGCTGAAAGAAGGCGTGGACGTCCGTGGCGCCAGCGAGAGCGATATCGAGCAGTCGCTGGGCCGTCTGGCTGGTGTCAACGAGCGCAGCACAGGTGAAGAAGTCGCGCCGCTGCGCAAAGAACTGCAACAGTGCATGCAGAACTACTTCGGTGTATTCCGTACCGGCGAATACATGAAGAAGGGCATCACTCAGTTGGCCGATCTGCGCGAGCGCATCGCCAACGTCAAGATCTCCGACAAGAGCCAGGCCTTCAACACTGCGCGTATCGAAGCGCTGGAGCTGCAGAACCTGCTGGAAGTCGCCGAAGCCACTGCTATCGCCGCCGATACCCGTACCGAGTCCCGCGGCGCACACGCCCGTGAAGACTACGAGGATCGTGACGACACCAACTGGTTGTGCCACAGCCTTTACTTCCCAGGTGAGAAGCGCGTGACCAAGCGTGACGTGAACTTCTCGCCGAAGACGGTCCCGGCGTTTGAACCCAAAGTTCGTACTTATTAAGGGTGGCTACCATGTCTCTTGGCAAAAGCTTGAAAGTCAGCGTTTATCGCTACAACCCAGAAGCGGACAAAGCGCCCTTCATGCAGGAGTTCGACGTCGAGATCGACGGCAAGGACCTGATGGTGCTCGACGTGCTGGCCTTGATCAAGGAACAGGACGAAGGCTTCTCTTACCGTCGCTCCTGCCGTGAAGGCGTCTGTGGCTCCGACGGCATGAACATCAGCGGCAAGAACGGTCTGGCCTGTGTCACGCCGATCTCCAGCGTGGTCAAGGGCAACAAGCTGGTGATCCGCCCGCTGCCTGGCCTGCCGGTCATTCGTGACCTAGTGGTCGATATGAGCATCTTCTACAAGCAGTACGAGAAGGTGCAGCCGTTCCTGCAGAACGACACGCCGGCGCCGGCTATCGAGCGCCTGCAGACGCCGCAAGAACGCGAGAAGCTGGATGGTCTGTACGAGTGCATCCTGTGCGCTTGCTGTTCGACCAGCTGCCCGTCGTTCTGGTGGAACCCGGATAAATTCCTGGGCCCAGCCGCGTTGTTGCAAGCTTATCGCTTTCTGGCTGACAGCCGTGATACCAAGACCGCGGAACGATTGGCGTCTTTGGATGATCCATTCAGTGTGTTCCGCTGCCGCGGCATCATGAACTGCGTGAACGTATGCCCCAAAGGGTTGAACCCAACCAAGGCAATCGGTCACGTTCGTAACATGCTGCTGCAGAGTGGTACCTGATTCACCGTTCTTTAGCTTGACCCGCAACGCCTGCCGCACCGACTTCATGTCGGTGTTGCAGTATCGCCAGGGCGCCGGTCTAGCCGCCGACGTACCTAAATGACAAATATGACGACCAGCAGGGGCATTCGGGCTGGTGCCCGGACTATCTGCGGGATTCTTGGTGGCTTTTTCGAGTCGCTGTTCCATGACTTCGAAAGCCAGTCGGTGTCCTCGCCGGTGGTGTCCCCTTACCGAGGGTGACCAAGCATGCAAGAAAGCGTGATGCAGCGCATGTGGGACAGTGCCCACCTATCCGGTGGTAACGCTGCCTACGTGGAAGAGCTCTATGAGCTCTACCTGCACGATCCCAACGCCGTGCCGGATGAGTGGCGCACTTATTTCGATAAGTTGCCGTCTGAAGGCAGTACCGCCAATGACGTATCGCACTCTACGATTCGTGATCATTTCGTGTTGCTGGCCAAAAACCAGCGTCGTGCTCAGCCAGCATCAGCTGGAACGGTGAGCAGCGAACACGAGAAGAAGCAGGTCGAAGTGTTGCGGTTGATTCAGGCATTCCGCATGCGTGGCCACCAGGCGGCTCAGCTCGATCCGCTTGGGCTGTGGCAGCGTTCTGTTCCTGCTGATCTGTCGATCAGCCATTACAGCCTTACCGACGCGGATCTGGACACCACCTTCCGCACGGGTGGTCTGGCAATCGGCAAAGAAGAAGCTACTTTGCGGGAAATCCGCGACGCTTTGCAGCAGACATATTGTCGCACCATCGGCTCCGAGTTCACCCACATCACCGATTCCGAGCAGCGCAGCTGGTTCCAGCAGCGTCTGGAAAGCGTGCGTGGTCGTCCTCAGATCTCCGCCGAGGCACAAAGTCATCTGCTCGAGCGCCTGACTGCCGCTGAAGGTCTGGAAAAATACCTGGGCACCAAATACCCAGGTACCAAGCGCTTTGGTCTGGAAGGTGGCGAGAGCCTGATCCCGCTGCTCGATGAAATCATCCAGCGCAGCGGTTCCTACGGCACCAAGGAAATCGTCATCGGCATGGCCCACCGTGGCCGTCTGAACGTCTTGGTCAACACCTTCGGCAAGAACCCGCGCGACCTGTTCGACGAGTTCGAAGGCAAGAAGGTCGAAGGCCTGAGCTCCGGTGACGTCAAGTATCACCAGGGTTTCTCCTCGAACGTGATGACTTCGGGTGGCGAAGTGCACCTGGCGTTGGCGTTCAACCCGTCTCACCTGGAGATCGTTTCTCCGGTGGTCGAAGGTTCGGTGCGTGCTCGTCAGGATCGTCGCAGCGACGTGGTGGGCGACAAGGTTCTGCCGATTTCCCTCCACGGTGACGCGGCATTCGCCGGTCAGGGCGTGGTCATGGAAACCTTCCAGATGTCGCAGACCCGTGCTTACAAGACGGGCGGCACCATCCACATCGTCATCAACAACCAGGTTGGCTTCACCACCAACCGTGCTGACGATGCGCGCTCTACTGAGTACTCCACCGACGTTGCCAAGATGATCCAGGCGCCGATCTTCCATGTGAATGGCGATGATCCGGAAGCCGTGTTGTTCGTCACCCAATTGGCTGTCGACTACCGTATGCAGTACAAGCGTGACGTGGTCATCGACCTGGTCTGCTACCGCCGCCGTGGTCACAACGAGGCCGACGAGCCAAGTGGTACTCAGCCGCTGATGTATCAGCAGATCGCCAAGCAGCGCACTACGCGTGAGCTGTATGCCGAAGCGCTGACCAATGCGGGTCGCCTGTCGGCAGAGGCCGTGCAAGCGCCGGTCGACGAGTACCGCACTGCACTGGACAACGGTCAGCACGTGGTTAAGAGCCTGGTCAAGGAGCCGAACAAGGAATTGTTCGTCGATTGGCGCCCATACCTGGGTCATGCCTGGACTGCGCGTCACGACACTCGCTTCGATCTGAAGACTCTGCAGGATCTGTCCAGCAAACTGCTGGAAACCCCGGACGGCTTTGTCGTTCAGCGGCAGGTCGGCAAGATCTACGAAGATCGCGCCAAGATGGGCGCAGGCGGCTTGCCGCTGAACTGGGGCTATGCGGAAACCATGGCCTACGCGACCCTGCTGGTCGAAGGCCACCCGATCCGCATCACCGGTCAGGACGTGGGCCGTGGCACCTTCTCGCACCGCCACGCGCAACTGCACAACCAGAAGGACGGCAGTGCCTACCTTCCGCTGCAGAACCTGTACGAAGGTCAGCCGCGTTTCGATCTTTACGACTCGTTCCTGTCGGAAGAGGCGGTACTGGCATTCGAATACGGCTACGCCACCACCACGCCGAACGCACTGGTGATCTGGGAAGCTCAGTTCGGCGATTTCGCCAACGGTGCTCAGGTGGTGTTCGACCAGTTCATTTCCAGTGGCGAAACCAAGTGGGGCCGTCTGTGCGGTCTGACCATGTTGCTGCCACACGGTTATGAAGGGCAGGGGCCGGAGCACTCCTCGGCACGTCTGGAGCGTTACCTGCAGCTGTGCGCCGAGCACAACATTCAGGTTGCCGTTCCGACCACGCCGGCGCAGATCTATCACCTGCTGCGTCGTCAGGTTATCCGCCCGCTGCGCAAGCCGCTGGTCGTGCTGACGCCGAAGTCGCTGCTGCGCCACAAGCTGGCCGTGTCGACGCTGGAAGATCTGGCTGAAGGCTCGTTCCAGACCGTGATCCCGGAAATCGATGCAGTCGATCCGAAAAAGGTCGAGCGCTTGGTGCTGTGCAGCGGCAAGGTCTACTACGACCTGCTGGAGAAGCGCCGTGCCGAAGGCCGCGAAGATATCGCCATCGTGCGTCTCGAGCAGCTCTATCCGTTCCCGGAAGACGACCTGGCCGAAGTTCTTGCTCCGTACAAGAATCTCAAGCACATCGTCTGGTGTCAGGAAGAGCCGATGAACCAGGGCGCCTGGTATTGCAGCCAGCACCACATGCGTCGTGCTGCCACGGCACACAAGAAGGCGCTGGTGCTCGAGTATGCTGGTCGTGATGCCTCGGCTGCTCCTGCTTGTGGTTACGCTTCGATGCACGCCGAACAGCAGGAAAAACTGCTGCAGGATGCCTTCACCGTTTAATGCCATCGCGAAGGAGGTAGCCCAATTGGGGGCTACCTCCTCGAACAAACCGAATTTAAGGAACAGAACACAATGGCTATCGAGATCAAAGCCCCTACATTTCCCGAATCGGTCGCCGACGGCACCGTGGCAACCTGGCACAAGAAGCCGGGTGAAGTGGTCAAGCGCGATGAGCTGATCGTCGACATCGAAACCGACAAGGTAGTGATCGAAGTACTGGCCGAGGCTGATGGTGTTATTGCTGAAATCGTCAAGAACGAAGGCGACACCGTACTGAGCAACGAAGTACTGGGCAAACTGACTGAAGGCGGCGCTGCCGCTCCGGCCGCCGCACCTGCACAAGCTGCTGCCGCTCCGGCTCAAGCCGCTGCACCTGCTGCTGCCGCTGGCGACGACCAAATCCTGTCGCCTGCCGCTCGCAAACTGGCTGAAGAAAACGGCATCGACCCGAACAGCATCAGCGGTTCCGGCAAAGGCGGTCGTGTAACCAAGGAAGACGTGGTTGCCGCTGTCGAAGCCAAGAAAAACGCTCCGGCTGCAGCTCCTGCTGCCAAACCGGCCGCTGCTGCAGCTCCGGTCGTCGCTGCTGCAGGCGACCGTACCGAGAAGCGCGTGCCGATGACCCGCGTACGTGCCACCGTTGCTCGCCGTCTGGTCGAAGCTCAGTCGAACATGGCCATGCTGACTACGTTCAACGAAGTCGACATGTCCGAGATCATGGCGCTGCGTTCGCGTTACAAGGATCAGTTCGAGAAAGCCCACAATGGCACTCGTCTGGGCTTCATGTCCTTCTTCGTCAAGGCTGCTACCGAGGCGCTGAAGCGTCTGCCGGCAGTCAATGCTTCGATCGATGGCAACGACATCGTTTACCATGGCTACCAGGATATCGGCGTAGCCGTTTCCAGCGACCGTGGTCTGGTTGTGCCAGTACTGCGTAACGCTGAACTGATGGGCCTGGCCGATATCGAAGCCGGTATTGCTGCTTACGGCAAGAAAGCCCGTGACGGCAAACTGTCCATCGATGAGATGACTGGCGGTACCTTCACCATCACTAACGGCGGCACCTTCGGTTCGATGATGTCGACGCCGATCGTCAACCCGCCGCAGGCTGCGATCCTTGGCATGCACAACATCATCCAGCGTCCGGTTGCCGTTAACGGCCAAGTGGTGATTCGCCCGATGATGTACCTGGCACTGTCCTACGATCACCGCCTGATCGACGGCAAAGAAGCCGTGACTTTCCTGGTGACCATCAAGAACCTGCTGGAAGACCCAGCTCGTCTGCTGCTGGACATCTAAACGTAGCTGCAGGTTGCAGATGGCGAGCCCTAACAGGGCACGCGTCTGCGCCTGAGCTCGAAGCTTGAAGCTGAAAAGGAATCTTTTATGAGCCAGAAATTCGACGTGGTAGTCATCGGTGCCGGCCCTGGCGGCTATGTTGCCGCCATCAAGGCTGCACAACTCGGCCTGAAAACCGCGTGCATCGAGAAGTACCAGGACAAGGACGGCAAGATCGCCCTCGGTGGTACCTGCCTGAACGTCGGTTGCATTCCTTCCAAGGCGCTGCTGGACAGTTCCTGGAAATACCACGAAGCCCATGACGGCTTCGCCGCTCACGGCATCAGCACCAAAGGCCTGAGCATCGACGTACCGGCCATGGTCGGTCGCAAGAACACCATCATCAAGAACCTGACTGGCGGCGTTGCTGGCCTGTTCAAGGCTAACGGTGTAACCCTGCTCGAAGGCCACGGCAAGCTGCTGGCTGGCAAGAAAGTCGAAGTCACCGACAAGGACGGCAAGACCTCCGTCGTCGAAGCCGAGAACGTGATCCTGGCATCCGGCTCGCGCCCGATCGACATCCCGCCGGCTCCGGTTGACCAGGACGTCATCGTCGATTCCACCGGCGCGCTGGAATTCCAATCGGTGCCGAAGAAGCTGGGCGTCATCGGCGCTGGCGTCATCGGTCTGGAGCTGGGTTCGGTATGGGCCCGTCTGGGCGCTGAAGTGACCGTTTTGGAAGCACTGGACAAGTTCTTGCCAGCGGCTGACGAAGCAGTTGCCAAGGAAGCCCTGAAGACCCTCACCAAGCAGGGCCTCGACATCAAACTGGGCGCTCGCGTGACCGGTTCCGAAGTCAAGAAGAAGCAAGTCACCGTCAACTACACCGACTCGGCTGGCGAACAGAAAATCGTGTTCGACAAGCTGATCGTTGCCGTTGGCCGTCGCCCGGTCACCACTGATCTGCTGGCTTCGGACAGCGGTGTGGATCTGGACGAGCGTGGCTACATCTTCGTCGACGACCAGTGCACCACCAGCGTCCCAGGCGTGTACGCCATCGGTGACGTGGTGCGCGGCGCGATGCTCGCCCACAAGGCCTCGGAAGAGGGCGTGATGGTTGCCGAGCGTATCGCCGGTCACAAGGCGCAAATGAACTACGACCTGATCCCATCGGTCATCTATACCCACCCGGAAATTGCATGGGTTGGTAAAACCGAGCAGCAACTGAAGAGTGAAGGCGTTGCAGTCAACGTCGGTACCTTCCCGTTCGCCGCCAGCGGCCGTGCCATGGCAGCCAACGACACCGGCGGTTTCGTCAAGGTGATCGCCGATGCCAATACCGACCGCGTACTGGGTGTACACGTGATTGGCCCGAGCGCCGCAGAGCTGGTGCAGCAAGGCGCTATCGGTATGGAGTTCGGTACCAGCGCTGAAGACCTGGGC
The DNA here is from genome assembly GCF_979258205.1 of Pseudomonas sp. AC355. Lineage (NCBI taxonomy): Bacteria > Pseudomonadati > Pseudomonadota > Gammaproteobacteria > Pseudomonadales > Pseudomonadaceae > Pseudomonas > Pseudomonas sp. AC355. Next base: position 972,779 of record NZ_OZ409843.1, read on the forward strand.
ATGATGGTCTTCTCGCACCCGACCCTGTCCGAAGCTCTGCACGAAGCAGCGCTTGCAGTAAACGGTGGCGCGATTCACATCGCCAACCGCAAGAAACGCTAAGAAATCGTTCGTCCGGGGGCGGCTCAAGGGCCGCCACCGCACAGACGGTTTTTCGCGAAGCAGAACCACGGTGCATTGCCCGCGCAGGGCTCAGGCCCATGCGCGGAATGTGTATCTGACTGCCTAGAGGCGGTCACAGGTGGTGCGGCACGTAAGTGCAGCACCGATGCGCAATACCTAAACGAAAACGGTAGACAAGCATGAATCTTCACGAGTATCAGGGTAAGCAGCTATTCGCTGAATACGGCCTGCCCGTATCCAAGGGCTACGCCGTAGACACCCCGGAAGCAGCAGCAGAAGCCTGCGAAAAAATCGGTGGTACCGAGTGGGTCGTCAAGGCTCAGGTACACGCTGGTGGCCGCGGTAAAGCGGGTGGTGTGAAACTGGTCAAGAGCAAGGAAGAAGCCAAGGCTTTCGCCGCCAACTGGCTGGGCAAGCGTCTGGTGACTTATCAGACTGACGCTAATGGTCAGCCTGTCACCAAGATCCTGGTCGAGTCCTGCACCGACATCGCCAAGGAGCTGTACCTGGGTGCTGTAGTCGACCGCTCCAGCCGTCGCATCGTGTTCATGGCTTCCACCGAAGGTGGCGTGGACATCGAGAAGATCGCTCACGAAACTCCTGAGAAAATCCTCAAGGCCACTATCGATCCGCTGGTCGGCGCTCAGCCGTTCCAGGGTCGCGAGCTGGCATTCCAGCTGGGTCTGGAAGGCAAGCAAGTCGCTCAGTTCGCCAAGATTTTCGTAGGTCTGGCCAAGCTGTTCAAGGATCACGACCTGGCTCTGCTGGAAGTGAACCCACTGGTCATCAAGGCCGACGGCGACCTGCACTGCCTTGACGCGAAGATCAACATCGACGCTAACGCCATGTACCGTCAGCCGAAGCTGAAGACCTTCCACGACCCGTCGCAAGACGACGCCCGTGAAGCTCATGCTGCCAAGTTCGAACTGAACTACGTTGCTCTCGAAGGCAACATCGGCTGCATGGTCAACGGTGCTGGCCTGGCCATGGGTACCATGGACATCGTCAACCTGCACGGCGGCAAGCCAGCCAACTTCCTCGACGTAGGCGGCGGTGCAACCAAAGAGCGCGTTACCGAAGCCTTCAAGATCATCCTGTCCGACAGCAACGTTGCTGCCGTTCTGGTGAACATCTTCGGCGGTATCGTTCGTTGCGACATGATTGCCGAAGGCATCATCGGTGCAGTGAAGGAAGTCGGCGTCAAGGTTCCGGTTGTCGTCCGTCTGGAAGGCAACAACGCTGAACTGGGTGCCAAAGTCCTGGCCGAAAGCGGCCTGAACATCATCGCGGCAACCAGCCTGACCGACGCTGCTCAGCAAGTCGTCAAAGCTGCGGAGGGCAAGTAATGAGCGTCCTGATCAATAAAGACACCAAGGTTATCTGCCAGGGTTTCACTGGTTCGCAAGGTACCTTCCACTCCGAGCAAGCCATCGCCTACGGCACCAAGATGGTTGGCGGCGTGACCCCAGGTAAAGGCGGCACTACCCACCTGAACCTGCCAGTGTTCAACACTGTGAAAGAAGCTGTAGAAGCTACCGGCGCTGACGCTTCGGTCATCTACGTTCCGGCTCCTTTCTGCAAAGATTCGATCCTGGAAGCTGCTTTCGGCGGCATCAAGCTGATCGTCTGCATCACCGAAGGCATTCCTACCCTGGACATGCTCGATGCCAAGGTTATCTGCGACGAGCTGGGCGTTACCCTGATCGGCCCTAACTGCCCTGGTGTGATCACTCCGGGCGAGTGCAAGATCGGCATCATGCCGGGTCACATCCACCTGCCAGGTAAAGTAGGCATCGTGTCGCGTTCCGGCACCCTGACCTATGAAGCCGTCAAGCAGACCACCGACGCCGGCTTCGGCCAGTCCACTTGCGTGGGCATCGGTGGTGACCCGATTCCGGGCTCTAACTTCATCGACATCCTGAAGCTGTTCCAGGAAGACCCGAAGACCGAAGCGATCGTCATGATCGGCGAAATCGGCGGTTCGGCTGAAGAAGAAGCGGCTGCCTACATCAAGGCCAACGTCACCAAGCCTGTAGTTTCCTACATCGCTGGTGTGACTGCTCCTCCTGGCAAGCGTATGGGCCATGCTGGCGCCATCATTTCCGGCGGCAAAGGCACTGCAGACGAGAAATTCGCTGCACTGCAGGACGCTGGTGTGAAAACCGTGCGTTCCCTGGCTGACATCGGTAAGGCCCTGGCCGAACTGACCGGTTGGGAAGTGAAGAAGGCGTAAGCCATTCTGAGCTGATCGAAAAGGCCACCCTCGGGTGGCCTTTTTCATTGAGGCGACGCGCACTTACAGGTGTTCGACAGTCTGTCCGGCAGTTTCGAGATGTCAGCCGATTTTCGTTACCATGCCGCCCCGGCATGAGCTCTGCCACAAGCAGACGAGCATTGCCTCCACTGGTTCGGCCCATGAGCCCTGACAACGTTTCCCTGATCCCGATGGAAACCCCCGGAACATTTTTTGATTTTCTGCCTGTGGTATTTCCCTCTATGACTCGCTTGAAAAACCTGGACATCCTGGCTCTCGGTTTCATGACGTTCGCGCTTTTTCTGGGTGCGGGCAACATCATCTTCCCGCCTAGTGCCGGCCTGTCCGCTGGTGAGAACATTGCCGCCGCGGCAATCGGCTTTCTGCTGACCGGTGTCGGTTTGCCGTTGCTCACGGTCGTGGCATTGGCTCGCGTGGGGGGTGGCTTGCCAACCTTGACCACGCCACTGGGGCGCTGGGCTGGTATTGCACTGGCCGTGGCTGTGTACCTGGCAATCGGCCCGCTATTTGCCACCCCGAGAACCGCGGTCGCGTCATTCGAGATCGGCATGCAGCCCTTTGTCGGCAACAGCGCAACGGCGCTGTTCGTGTATACCGTGGTGTATTTCGCGGCAGTGTTGTTCCTGTCGATCAACCCGGGCCGCCTGGTCGACCGGGTCGGCAAGTTCATCACCCCGGTTCTGATCGTTGCATTGATCGTGCTGGGTGGCGCAGCCCTGTTCGCCCCCGCAGGCGAAGTAGGCGAGGCCACGGGAGCTTACCGCAGCGAACCCCTTGTACAGGGCTTCCTGCAAGGCTACTTGACCATGGATGCCTTGGGTGCCCTGGTGTTCGGCATCGTGATAGCCAACGCGGTTCGTGCGCGGGGTATCAATGATCCTGGCCTGGTCACCCGTTATTGCGTGATTGCCGGCATCATAGCGGCGGTAGCGCTTTCGCTGGTTTACCTGTCGCTGTTTTACCTGGGCGCGACCAGCCATGAGCTGGCTGCTGGTGCGGAAAACGGCGGACAGATTCTCACCGCCTATGTGAATCAGACATTTGGAGCCTCGGGCTCGCTGCTTTTGGCTGTGGTGATCATCCTGGCTTGCATGACCACTGGTGTTGGGTTGCTGACCGCGTGCGGTGAGTTCTTCAGCGATTTGCTCAAGGTGCCGTATCGCGTTGTAGTGATTGCCTTGGCGGTGTTCAGTCTGGCGGTTTCCAATCAGGGGCTGACGCAACTGATCAGCGTCTCCGTTCCGGTGCTGGTCGGCCTTTATCCCCTGGCCATCGTGCTGGTGGCACTGAGTTTGGCAAGCCGCTTCTGGTTGTCGCAGAGCCTTGTATTCATACCCGTAATGGCGGTGACCCTGGTGTTCGGCATCGCCGACGGCATGAGCGCTGCTGGCTGGGCGGCCTACGTACCTGCGCTGTTTGCCCGTCTGCCGTTGGCCGCACAGAGCCTCGGTTGGCTTGTGCCGGTATTGGCTACTGTGATCATTGCGTGCGTGGTCGATCGGTTAATGGGGCGCAAACGCTCGATAATCGCCTGAGTCCTTTCGTCGTCCCCCAAGAGCCGCTCCGTTGAGCGGCTTTTTCATGACGTCCGTGGCTATAATCGCTCCAGCCTTACAAGGAGCTTGCATGCCTATCAGCGAAGAATATTTGCCGCACATACTGGCCGTTCTGTGGTTCGTCATCTGCTGGGGTGGCTATACCCGTTACGCCCAGGCGAAAGGTCGCACCACGCCCTGCCTGGCCAGCGTTCTGCACCTTTACCGAGAGGATTGGATGCGCCGCATGCTGCTGCGCGACAACCGCATCGCCGACGCCAATGTGATCGGCAACCTCGAGCGCAATGCCTCATTCTTCGCCTCCAGTACGCTGATCATTCTCGCCGGCATCCTCACCGTTCTCGGTGCTTCGGATCGCGCGGTGTCGCTGTTGGCTGATCTGCCGTTCGTGCAAGTCGCCAGCCGTGGCATGTCAGAAGCCAAGCTGCTCTGCCTGGGCGTGGTCTTCGTCTATGCCTTCTTCACCTTCAGCTGGTGCATGCGCCAGTACAATTTCGCTGCCGTACTGGTGGGTTCGGCGCCTATGATCGGTGAGCGACATGTTACCGAGCAGGAGCGCAAGGCGTTTGGCGAGCGAACTGCACGGGTCATATCGATGGCCGCCAACCAGTTCAACTATGGTCTGCGCGCATACTACTTTGGTATGGCGACCTTATCGTGGTTCATCAACCCCTGGTTCTTTATGTTGGTTTCTGCGGGGGTTGTGGTCGTGCTATACCGTCGCGAATTTCATTCCGATGTGCTGGAAGTGATGGTCTACACACAAACACCAACATTCGAGCCGGCCAAGGAGAAAACCGAATGAGTATTCCGTTCTGGTGCATATTCATCAGTGCCTTGCTGATCTTCGTGGCGAAGGCGCCGCTGGCCAAGGCGATGAAGGAGGAGGGTGGACGCTACGACAATCATCATCCGCGTGCGCAACAGGCACGCCTCACCGGCTTTGGCGCACGCGCGCTGGCTGCTCATCAGAACAGTTTCGAGGCGTTCCCGCTGTTTGCAGTAGGGGTATTGATGGCGCACGTCACCCAGAGCAGCGGCTGGCTGGTGGACTGGTTGGCGGTGATCTTCGTGGTCGCGCGCGTGCTGTATCTGCTCTTTTATTGGGCAGACCTGCATTGGCAACGCAGTGTGGTGTGGGCGGTCGGGATGGGTTGCACGCTGTTGCTGATGCTTACGCCAGCGTTACGGTAAAGCGGGGGGGTAAAGCGCGTTACCCGCAGCAGGCTGCGGGTAACGTGAAGATGACAGCTTATTGCTGTTGCTGATTCGGCGCAGCCGGTGCAGCTGGATCCGCAGGCGCTGCCGGCTCGGCAGGTGCGGGAGTGGTTGGCGGAGTCTGAGCGTCTTCCTGTTGCTCTTCAGCGCGTTCCTGAGCGGCTTCAGCTTCTTTCTGAGCAGCTTCGTTGCTCTCCTCAGCGGCGTCGTTCATCGACTCCTGAGCTTCGGTACGAGCTTCTTGAGCGTCTTCCGCTTTGTTTTCGGACGGCTTGTCACAGGCCGCAAGGCCCAGCGTGGCAGCCAGCATGAAGGCGTAAGCGACTGATTTTTGCATGGGGGTGTCTCTCCTTTGGGTAAATACCATTACGGTTTTTCGAGGCATCAAAGTGGGTATAAGTTCACTCCCTTTCCACTCGATGCCCGATAACGGATGGCCTGCCCCCCGGAAAGCACCAATTCAGGGCCTGTCACAAAATCGGAAAATTCTCGACTTCTCGATGGAATGAACGCGCTTCGATGATTATCGTGACGCTCACTCCCGCGATGCTCACTGGAAAGTGAGCGCAGCTGACGCCGAATCTGGCTATTTATCTAAGGAAACTGAATGGACGCGTTGCTGATACTGGGCGGCCTGCTGCTGATACTCGTCGGTCTGGTATTACTGGTGATGCGCGGTTTCGCCACCAGCCTGCTGTGGGGTTGGGCTTGTCTGCTGCCACCTCTGACGCTGCTGTTCATCGTGCGCCACTGGCGCCGGGCTAGGCATGCGCTGGCCTGTTGCGCATTGGGTATGATCCCGCTGGTCGTCGGTCTGGCGGTGATGGCCGGTCACGATCCGCAGCGCCTGGAGGCGATCATCGGCCTGCAGTGGCTGCAGCCAGAGAAGCAGGCACCAGGCGGACTGCACATCCAGCTCAATGGCCAACTCAACGGCGAGCCTTTTGCTCCCCAGGAGGCCGAACTGATCGATGGCGTACTCAGCTTGCGCGAAGGGCAGGATTTCTTTGCGCGTCGTGAGCTGATCATTCGTGGCTTGCCGCTCGCTGTGGACGGTCTACGCCTTGATGTGCTGCCGGATGATCAAGGCCAGTTGCCGGAAATCGAGCTCAACTGGTTGTTGCCTGATCAGGACTTGCCCGAGGCGCGGCAGTTGAAGGCGGGATACACCTTGCACATCGATCTTCAGCCAGTAGAGCCCAATCGCCTGGTAGGGGATTTCCATCTGGTACTGCCGCCGCAGTTCGAAACCACGTTGAGCGGCAAGGTCGAGATGTTTCGCAATGGTCTGCGCTATCACGACGGCAAAGTGGATCTTACCGTCGACTCTCGCGACACGCTGGCCTACCTTCTCACCGACTACCTGCAGCGCCGCTTCACCACCCGAGATGTGCAGCTTTCGCCGCTGCCCGCTTCTGGCGTGACTGGCAGCAACCTGATGCTCGATGTCAGTGTTCGGATCAATGGCCGCGAACAGCGTTTGCCGGTCAGCCTGAGCAAGCATCCTCAGTTGGGTTGGCGTGTGGACGATGACCGCTTCGCCGAATTGCCAGCTGCGGTCACTACGGCACCTGCCGTTGCACCTGTTCAGCCAGCGGTGCCGCGCCAGCCCGAGGCTATGCAGGACCCACGTCGGGACTTCTCCCTGGTGCGCCTGCTCGGCGAGCCGCAACGCTACGTCAACCAGCCGATGCGGGTGTTCAGCGAAAAGGGCAGCTCCATTCAGGGGCAGTTTGCCGGGATCGAACAGGGGCAGGTCATTCTCAGGCAGCGCCTCAACGGCTCGGGCGAAGCACGCTTTGCCATGCCGGAAGCGGACATCGTCCATGTCGAGCTGCTGGATGAGTGATGTGCAGGTGACTTGAAGTTTTTCCACGCCGCCCCCACTTGATGGACATCCGCCGTACTGCGGCTTAGCCATCAATGTGGAGTTAGATGACCATGAGTGTGGAAACTCAAAAAGAAACCCTGGGCTTCCAGACAGAAGTGAAGCAACTGCTGCACCTCATGATTCACTCGCTGTATTCCAACAAGGAAATTTTCCTTCGCGAGTTGATCTCCAATGCCTCCGACGCCGTCGACAAGTTGCGTTTCGAGGCATTGGCCAAGCCCGAATTGCTTGAGGGTGGCGCTGATCTGAAGATCCGCGTGACCTTCGACAAAGACGCCAAGACCGTCACCCTCGAAGACAACGGCATCGGCATGAGTCGCGAAGAAACCATCGCGCATCTGGGTACCATTGCCAAGTCCGGCACTGCCGACTTCCTCAAGAATCTCTCCGGTGACCAGAAGAAAGACTCGAGCCTGATCGGTCAGTTCGGTGTGGGTTTCTACTCGGCGTTCATCGTGGCTGACAAGGTTGAAGTGTTCACCCGTCGCGCCGGTTTGCCGGCAGGCGAAGGCGTGCACTGGGCTTCGAAAGGCGAGGGCGACTTTGAAATCGCTACCGTCGAGAAAGCAGAGCGCGGTACTCGCATCGTGCTGCACCTCAAAAGTGACGAAGTAGAATTCGCTGACGGCTGGCGCCTGCGTAACGTCATCAAGAAGTACTCCGACCATATCGGCCTACCGATTGAGCTGCCGAAAGAAAGCCATGGCGAAGAGCAGGACAAGCCGGCCGAGCCGGAGTGGGAAGTGGTCAACCGCGCCAGTGCGTTGTGGACACGGCCACGTACCGAGGTCACCGACGAGCAGTACCAGGAATTCTACAAACACGTTTCTCACGACTTCGACAACCCGCTGAGCTGGAGCCATAACAAGGTCGAAGGCAAGCTGGAATACACTTCTTTGCTGTACGTGCCCGGCCGTGCGCCGTTCGACCTGTACCAGCGTGAAGCGCCGCGCGGTCTGAAGCTCTATGTGCAGCGCGTGTTCATCATGGATCAGGCGGACGAGTTCCTGCCCCTGTATCTGCGCTTCATCAAGGGTGTGGTCGACTCGAACGACCTGTCGCTGAACGTCTCCCGCGAAATCCTCCAGAAGGATCCGGTGATCGACTCCATGAAGTCGGCACTGACTAAGCGCGTACTGGACATGCTGGAGAAGCTGGCGAAGAACGATCCCGAGCAGTACAAGTCGTTCTGGAAGAACTTCGGCCAGGTGCTCAAAGAAGGCCCGGCGGAAGACTTCGCCAACAAGGAGAAGATCGCCGGCCTGCTGCGCTTCGCCTCCACTGCCGAAGGCGAGGGCGAGCAGGTGGTTTCCCTGGGCGACTACATCGGTCGTCTCAAGGAAGGCCAGGACAAGGTCTACTTCCTCACCGGCGAATCCTACGCGCAGGTCAAGAACAGCCCGCACCTGGAAGTCTTCCGCAAGAAAGGCATCGAAGTGCTGCTGCTCACCGACCGCATCGACGAGTGGCTGATGAGCTACCTCACCGAGTTCGACGGTAAATCGTTCGTCGACGTTGCCCGTGGTGATCTGGATCTGGGCTCGCTGGACTCGGAAGAGGACAAGAAGGCCCAAGAAGAAGTCGCCAAGAGCAAGGAGAGCCTGGTCGAGCGTCTCAAGGCTGCACTGGGTGAGCATGTTGCCGAAGTGCGCGTGTCCCACCGCCTGACCGATTCGCCAGCCATTCTGGCTATCGGCGAGCAGGATCTGGGCCTGCAGATGCGCCAGATTCTCGAGGCCAGCGGCCAGAAGGTGCCGGATTCGAAGCCGATCTTCGAATTCAACCCGAACCACCCGCTGATCGAGAAGCTGGATGCCGAGCCGGACGAAGATCGTTTTGGCGATCTGTCGCACATCCTCTTCGACCAGGCAGCGCTGGCTGCAGGCGACAGCCTGAAAGACCCGGCCGCCTACGTGCAGCGCCTGAACAAGCTGTTGGTCGAGCTCTCTGCTTGATCCGCTAGCCGCAATGCAAAGCGCCGCTCATCCGAGCGGCGTTTTTGCATCTGTTGTTTGGTGTCATGTTGCCTGCTACTCCGTAGCCTGGGTCGAGCGCAGCGACACCCGGGGAGATTTCCTGGGTATCGCGCTGCTCAACCCAGGCTACGGGGCGTCAGCTCAGCTCGTAGGATGGGGCTGGCCGCGTAGGTCGAGGAGCGAAGCGGCGATACCCATCAAAAAACCATCTACACGAAAAAGCCCCGTCATCCAGTAGATGACGGGGCTTCTGGTCGTACCGATTCAGCCGATCAAACGATGATGCCCTGGCTGCGCAGGTAGTCGTCGTAGGTGCCGCTGAAGTCGGTGACGCCGTTGTCCGACAGCTCGATGATGCGTGTGGCCAGGGAGCCGACGAACTCGCGGTCATGGCTGACGAAGACCAGCGTGCCTGGGTAGTTCTCCAGCGCCAGGTTGAGCGCTTCGATGGATTCCATGTCCAGGTGGTTGGTCGGTTCGTCCATCACCAGCACGTTGGGCTTCTGCAGGATCAGCTTGCCGAACAGCATGCGGCCTTGCTCACCACCGGAGATTACCTTGACCGACTTGAGGATCTCGTCGTTGGAAAACAGCATGCGGCCCAAGGTGCCACGAATCACTTGCTCACCGGTTGTCCACTGACCCATCCAGTCGAACAAGGTCACGTCGTCTTCGAAATCGTGAGCGTGATCCTGAGCGTAATAGCCGATCTCGGCGCTTTCCGTCCACTTCACTGCACCCGCGTCCGGGCTCAGTTCACCGACCAGCGTGCGCAGCAGGGTGGTCTTGCCGATACCGTTGGGGCCGATGATCGCGACACGCTCGCCAGCTTCGACGGTGAAGCTGAAATTCTTGAACAGCGTCTTGCCGTCGAAGCCTTTGGACATCTGCTCGATGGTCACGGCCTGGCGGTGCAGTTTCTTGGTCTGCTCGAAACGGATGAACGGGCTGACCCGACTCGACGGCTTGACCTCGGCCAGCTGGATCTTGTCGATCTGCTTCGCGCGGGAGGAGGCCTGTTTGGACTTCGAGGCGTTGGCCGAGAAGCGGCTGACGAAGCTCTGCAGTTCGTTGATCTGCGCTTTTTTCTTGGCGTTGTCCGACAGCAACTGCTCGCGCGACTGGGTCGCAGCGGTCATGTACTCGTCGTAGTTGCCCGGGAACAGACGCAGCTCGCCGTAATCCAGATCCGCCATGTGGGTGCAGACCGAGTTCAGGAAGTGACGGTCGTGGGAAATGATGATCATGGTGCTGTTACGCGTCGTCAGGATCGTTTCCAGCCAGCGGATGGTATTGATATCCAGGTGGTTGGTCGGCTCATCCAGCAGTAGCACGTCCGGGTCGGAGAACAGCGCCTGAGCCAGCAGCACACGCAGTTTCCAGCCGGGAGCGACTTCGCTCATCGGGCCGAAATGCTGCTCCAACGGAATGCCCAGACCGAGCAGCAACTCGCCGGCACGGGATTCGGCGGTATAGCCATCCATTTCAGCGAACTCACCTTCGAGCTCGCCGACCTTCATGCCGTCTTCTTCACTCATTTCCGGCAGCGAGTAGATACGGTCACGCTCGGCCTTGACCTTCCACAGCTCCTCGTGGCCCATGATCACGGTGTCGATCACGTTGAATTGCTCGTAGGCGAACTGATCCTGGCGCAGCTTACCGAGACGCACGTTCGGCTCGAGCATGACCTGGCCACCGGAGGGCTCGAGGTCGTCACCGAGAATTTTCATGAACGTCGACTTGCCGCAGCCATTGGCGCCGATCAGGCCGTAGCGGTTGCCGTTGTTGAACTTAACGGACACGTTCTCGAACAGCGGCTTGGCACCGAACTGCATCGTGATATTAGCTGTGGAAATCAAAATGCTCTAACTCGCATGTTTCAGGGGTGTGGATTCAGTCTTGGGGCAGTTTTGGGGCAATTCGTAGCTTCTTCATCTCTGCCCAGTTGCTTTCGCCATCAATCCATCGGCATCGCGGGTCAGCAGAATCTGTATCGAATGGCCCAATTGCTGTGCAATAAAGGCCGGGGCCATGCCTGCCATCAGACACATAGTTGCGTAGGTGTGGCGCGCATTGTACGGAGGACGGTAACGAATACCCAGCGCTTTCAGGGATGGTCGTCACTGATGATGCCGGTCATTCGTCTGTTGGGCGTACAAGGCTTTGTTGTCGGGAGGAAAGCAAAAGGGTATGCGGGATTTTTTCCGGTGCCGGCTGTGCGGCGCTCGGCGAACGGCAGGGCTTCTTTTACAGTGCCTTGCAGCCAGCGAGCTGCAGGTCGTGAATGAGGTGTGTCGATAAAAAGTCAGGCCCGTTGCCGCGGGATTCCCTTCGGTATCGGGCCTTTTGCGTTACTGAGCGTTCACAAACGCTACTTTTTATCTTCGCAATTGACTACCGAGGCATCGGTGATGATGTCCTTGTTGTCAGTGAAGAGGGTGATGCTGCAGAAGTAGTCGATGATGGTGACGTTGTCGTAGTAGCCAACATCACGGTAAATCGGTTGGCTGTAAGCCGGCATGATGCCTGTCATGCCTCTGCCACCAATGGTGACCCAGGTTTGTTGCTCACCAACATACTCTTCGCCCGTTTTGATGAATTCTTTCTCGGGGCTCAGGTGTGTCTGCAAGCGATTCCAGGTGTAGAGGCCGCCGCCCGAACCGTATGACGATGGCCCCATGCCCTGGTCGGGTTTGCCGAATACGGCGAAGGCGTTGCTGGCAGGTTGGCCTATCAGCAGCTTGGCTGCCTCCTGCACGTCGTTGCTGCTCTTGCTGCTCTTGCTGCTTGGCGTCGAGCAAGCGCTCGCTGCAATTACCGCCATTGCCAGGCAGATTGTTCTGATTGGACTCACGCGATCACTCCTTGTGCATTGGTATCCATGCTGAGTCAGCATTGGGCATACCCTGAAAAATCACAGTAAAAAACAAGCCACTCGTTCGTCAAGGCGAGCAGCATCAGGCTGATCAGGCCAGTAACATCCAGCCGAGGCCGCTCAAGTAATGACCATGTCTGATGAGATAAATGCGATGTGTGTGGCTGAGACTGGGCTCTACGACACGCCAGGAAATCGCACGCCGGTAAATTCCAAGGCGAGTCGCTGACCTACGAGCGATTCACCAGATCGACGAGGTGGTTCAAGAGAAAGTCATTGCTGAACTGTGACAGGAAGGTCTCGGCTGACGAAAAGACGATCCACTGCCCGTGCTCTTTGCGGATGATCAGCGATGGATGCTCGGGAGACAGGTTGCTGACGATGACCCGCAGAGACGAGTCGACGATGTCGGGTTTGATATCAACGGTGTTCCCTGCGAGGACGATCTTGAGTGACTCGAGCTCGACTATCGCGCCGTCGAATGCATGCGCCTCTTCGGTTCGGATCAGGTCGAGGCCGCCAACGCCGGAAATATCGACATTGATCATCCTGAGCAGCTCGGCAAGCTGTTCCCTGGCCACGTCGATCTGCCTGTTCCGCTCGGCGATGGCGTCATCGGTTCTTTCTCGGTAAATCTTCAGGGCGATGACCAAATCACTCTTGCTTGCCATTCCGTTGGTTCCTCGGTGATGTCGTCTGACTTTAGTCCAGCATTTTGACAACTGCCAAATTGGACTACCCCCATTGACCACGGATTACGCGGTCTCTAGGCGCCTGATCAAGGGGGAGGTGCTGCTCCGCCGAACATAGTGTTGTGCAGCTGTTGCTGAGCAAACAGTTGTTGGGTGTGCAGCGCGGATGCAGAGAGGGCGTTGATGATGCGGGACATGGCGTGCTCGTTTCGCGTCCTGCTGATCAGGGTTATAGAGCAATTGCTTATTCTTAAAAAGAATTTTAAAAAATATGATTATAGCTTTTATTGATTTCTAACGAGTGGAGCCGTTTCTAAGAACTATTAATAAAACTCTTATAAATCAATTATTTGAATAATTAATATGATTCTTTTTCGAGGTCTATTTCGCTTCGCTTAACTGGGTAAATGGCTCGTTCATTGCTAGCCCTCGGTGATACGCCTTGTTATCTGTTTTGCCAGAAGGCTTTTCACGGATTTTTCCTCAGCTTGGCTACCTTTTCGACGATTTTTATGACGATCTGTCCGTCCTGCGATAGTGCTACATGTTGTCCTATATAGCAGCTCCTGCTGTACCTGCCTGCGCTTGGGCGTGATGTGTTCACGCTGGTAGGTGCCAGACTTAAATAATAAAATCCTTTTAATATCATAATGATATGGATGATTTATAAACAATTTATTAGCTTTTAGGCGCTGATCGATGGCAGACATCCTCCTTGGGAAACCAGCTATCAATGGATGGTCACTAGCGTGCACCGCCATCAGGAATGCACGCCAGACCTATCAGACCACTCCAGTCGCTTTGGGCGTGTCCTGGCGGCTGCCCCATTCTGTCCATGAGCCGTCATACAGTGCAGCTTCTGGAAGACCGGCCACTTCCAGGCCTAGCAGCAGTACGGCAGCCGTTACGCCGCTACCGCAGCTGGTGATCACTGATTTGCTGCCATCGACGCCGGCCTCGGCGAACAGTGCACGCAGCGAGTCTGCGGGCTGCAGGGTGTGATCAGCGTGCAGTAGTCGGCTGTAGGGCAGGTTGTGGCTGCCTGGAATATGCCCCGAGGCAACGCCCGAGCGTGCTTCTGCGGTACTGCCATCGAAGCGGTTGGCGGCGCGGGCATCGAGGATCAGGGTGTCGTGTTGATCGATGGCTTCGAGTACGTCGCCCAAGCCCTTGAGCCTGCGTGTATGCACGTTGGTTTCGAAGGTTCGCTGGGGAACGGCGGCAGGTTCGCCTGTTTCGCTGGGACGGCCTTCGGCCAGCCATTTGGGCAGCCCGCCATCGAGCACGGCGACGTGCTCGTGACCGAAATAGCGAAACAGCCACCAGGCGCGGGCGGCGGAGAACAGTCCCTTCTGATCGTAAACCACCACGCGGCTGCTGTTGTCGACGCCCTGTGCGCCGATCAGACGGGCGAAACGGCCCTGGGATGGCACGGTATGGGGCAGCGGTGTATCAGGGTCGGAAAAGGCGTCGATATCGAAGAAGCGTGCGCCGGGGATATGCCCCTTGAGGTATTCCTCGTGGCCGTTCTTCGCTTCATTGGGCAGGTAGGTGCTGGCATCGAACAGCACCACGTCCGCGGCATTGCCCTCGCGGGCGAGCCATTCACTGGTGACCAGGGGAGCAAAACTCATCCTTCCATCTCCTTTCGTCTGGGGCGGCTTGGCTTTCATCCTGCCAGCTTGGCTGGCAGGTGGCATCCCATGGCGATGGTTTCCACTAGACCGTTTTCACCTATGCATAGGATGCGCAGGTCAGTCGCGGAAGAACACTTGTACCAAGTGATAGCCGAACTGGCTCTTGATCGGGCCGTGGACCTCTCGCAGCGGTTTTTTAAAAATCACCTGGTCGATGGCGCGCACCATCTGCCCAGGTTTCACTTCGCCCAGGTCACCACCGCGTTTGCCGGAGGGGCAGGTTGAATGTTTGCGGGCCAGCACGTCGAAGGCTTCGCCCGCCGCGATGCGTTTTTTAAGAGCCGCCGCTTCCGCCTCGGTCTTGACCAGAATGTGGCGGGCCATTGCCTTTGCCATGACGGGTTCCTCATTTTTTCGGGCGCATATTGTGCCAGTATTTGATGCGCCATCAGAATGGCGTCGTTTTTCCGGCTTAATCTGGCCGGTCTCTCAACAAACCTTGGCCTAAGGTCAACAGACTCTAACTCCAGTCGGAATGCTGCTAATCGGACCTTCAAGCAATGCTGAAAATTCTCTCCAGCCAGGACGGCTCCGACCTGTATCTGTCGACCGGCGCGCCGCCGTGCGCCAAGTTCAATGGCGTGCTCAAGGCGTTGAGTGGGGAGCCACTGAAGGCTGGGGCCGTGGCCGATATCGCCGATGCCATCATGGATAGCGCGCAGAAGGAGGAGTTCGAGCGCGAGCTGGAAATGAACCTGGCGATCTCCATCAACGGCGTCGGGCGTTTTCGCATCAACATCTTCAAACAGCGCAATGAAGTGTCCATTGTCGCCCGTAACATCAAGCTCGACATCCCGCGTTTCGAGGATTTGAAGCTGCCTGAGGTACTGCTCAAGACCGTGATGGAAAAACGCGGGCTGGTGC
Organism: Pseudomonas sp. AC355; assembly: GCF_979258205.1. Lineage (NCBI taxonomy): Bacteria > Pseudomonadati > Pseudomonadota > Gammaproteobacteria > Pseudomonadales > Pseudomonadaceae > Pseudomonas > Pseudomonas sp. AC355. The sequence continues at coordinate 987,946 of NZ_OZ409843.1, forward strand.
TGTTCGTCGGCGGTACCGGCTCGGGTAAGTCGACTTCGCTGGCGGCCCTGATCGACTACCGCAATCGCAACAGCGGCGGACACATCATCACCATCGAGGATCCGGTGGAGTACGTGCACCGGCACAAGAAGTCGATCATCAACCAGCGGGAGGTTGGTGTGGATACGCGCAGTTTCCACGCGGCGCTGAAAAATACCCTGCGTCAGGCGCCGGACGTGATCCTGATCGGCGAGATCCGTGACCGCGAAACCATGGAGCACGCCCTGGCCTTTGCTGATACCGGGCACTTGGCGATTTCTACCCTGCATGCCAACAACGCCAACCAGGCGCTGGATCGGATCATCAATTTCTTCCCCGAGGATCGCCGGCCGCAGCTGCTCAACGATCTGGGCAACAACCTCAAGGCCTTTGTCTCTCAGCGCCTGGTCAAAACTACTGACGGCAAGCGCCGGGCAGCCGTCGAAGTGCTGCTCGGTACGCCGACCATCCGCGATCTGATCAAGCGCAACGAGTTTGCCGAGATAAAGGAAATCATGGAGAAATCCAAGAACCTCGGCATGCAGACCTTCGACCAAGCGCTGATCGATCTGGTGAACGAAGGGGCCATCGACGAGGAGGAGGCGGTCAAGAACGCCGATTCGGCGAACAACGTGCGCCTCAAACTCAAGCTCTATCGCGAGAATCCAGCTGTTCCAACGCCCGTGGCGCAGGCCGCACCGACAGCGGAGGTAAGCCCACCGAAGGTTGCCGAAGCCACAGACTGGGGGCTGGAACTGAAACTCGAAGACATCGAAGTGGAAACGCCACCCGAGGATCCGGGCCGCCGCGGCATCTGAACTCGCCAGGCCGGCGCTGACTGCAATCCGCCTCTGGCTGCCGACTAGTGGCCAATCAGGGCCGTTTACGCTTCTCGTGGGTTTCGATGATCGTCAGCAGGTCTTCCACTGTGCTGTCGAGGTAGCGGCCGGCACGGTAGTCCGCTTTGCTCGCTTCGCCGCCGTCGATAACCGCCTGGGGCTGTTCGACGAAGCGGCCGATCGGCTCGAAACGTTCGTCGAGCACCACCACCAGCGGAATCGGTATGCGCTCCAGGCCCAGGCGCTCTTTCAGCCCATGCTCGGCACGGCCCTTGGAGACGATCGCCAGTGCCACGTGAGGCTGTAAACGCTGCAGGTGATCCATGGCCGTGAGGTTGAGCTGGCAGTCCGGGCACCACATCTCGCCGGCTGCTAGCAGGTGATAGCGACTTTCCACAGTCTGCAGTCGTTGGTGTGTTTCGGCGCTCAAGGCGCCTTCGCTACTCAGCAGTTCTTGTGCCCTTTGCACGGCGGCGATTTCGGCGGGTAGGCCGTGGCTGACGAAGGCATCGAAACCTTCGCCGATGGCGAACAGCGCCTGGTAGGAAGTCATGCTGAGTTCTCGTGCAGGGTGGCAGGGCAGTCCAGCAGAAAATCCGCGGTGCGGCAATCGCTGATCGTTTTAGCGCGTGGGTGCGTAGCGCTCGGTGATGCGCTGCAGGCTGCCATCGCGACGCATGCTCTCGAGGGCGTCGTGGACGGAACTGACCAGTTTCTGGTCGCATTGCAGCGAGCAGGCGATGTACATGTCCAGCGGTGCCAGCGGTGCGCTCATCGCCAGCTCGGGGCCACTGTCCCACTGGTGGCGGCCTTCCAGTACGGTGGTGAACCAGGCGTCGACACGTCCTCGCCTGACCAACTGGATCGGCCTGTCACCGAGCTTGAGTACATAGAGCTGGTTGTCGGTGAAACCGTTGCGTCTGAGCAGCTCTTCCTGCGCGGAGCCCAGGCCGACGGCAACCAGCCGATAACGTTGGCGCGCTTCCTCCAGGCTAGCGACCGGGTTGTCGAGGGTAAAGAAGGCGCGGTAGAGGGGCTGGATATTGGCCACCCAGGTGAAGTGTTCCTCCCGTGCTGGAGTGCGCGAGAGTGGCACGATCATCACGTCGCGCGATTCCTGCGTGCGTTTCTGTGCCCTCGGCCACGGGACATTCTCGACCACGGGGTTATAGCCGGCCCGCTGCAGCGCCATGATGGCGATGTCACCGGTAATCCCATTGCCGTCGTCGCCATGCAGAGCCAAAGGCGCCGCGTCCGGCATATAAAGCTGGATATCGCGCAGCTCGGCAGCTAGCGAGCAGGGCAGCAGCAATGACAGCAGGCAGGCGATCAGGCGCAACACGAGCATTCCTTGGCGGTATGTCGCGAGTATAGAAGTTGTTTGGATGGATATCCGTGAACATTTCCGGGGGCTTGATGGAGCGTTCGAGCAGGCTGCGTCGCTGCCTTGGTCGACTCATCTGTTACCTGGTTCCGGAGATCTCCCGGCCCTCAGGGCCGGGAGACAGCTGCGTTCAGCTTTGCAGTTCCGGCAGGTCGCGATAGAACTCCAACGCCTGTGGGTTGGCCAGCGCGTCGGTATTCTTAACCGGTTGGCCGTGCACCACGTTGCGCACCGCCAGTTCGACGATCTTGCCGCTGATGGTGCGCGGAATGTCCGCCACCGCGACGATCCGCGCCGGTACATGGCGCGGCGTGGTATTGGCGCGGATCACCTGGCAGATCTGTTTCTGCAGCGTATCGTCGAGCTGCACGCCGTCGCGCAGGCGCACGAACAGCACCACACGCACATCGCCGTCCCATTGCTGGCCGATGGCGATGGACTCCAGCACCTGCTCGACCTTTTCCACCTGGCGGTAGATCTCGGCGGTGCCGATGCGTACGCCGCCGGGGTTGAGCACGGCATCCGAGCGACCATGAATGATCAGCCCGCCATGGGGCGTCTGCTCGGCATAGTCGCCGTGGGCCCAGATGCCTGGGAAGGTATCGAAATAGGCGCTGCGGAATTTCTCGCCATCGGCATCGTTCCAGAAGCCCACCGGCATGGAAGGGAAGTGCCGGGCGCAGACCAGCTCGCCCTTGTCACCGGTCACTGCCTTGCCTTCGTCGTCCCAGACCTGTACGTCCATGCCCAGCCCCTTGCACTGGATCTCGCCGCGGTACACCGGGGAAACCGGATTGCCCAGGGCGAAGCAGGAGACGATATCGGTGCCGCCGGAGATGGAGGACAGGCAGACATCAGCCTTGATGTCGCGGTACACGTAATCGAAGCTCTCGTGGGCCAGTGGTGAGCCCGTAGAGAGAATTGCCTTCAGGCGCTGCAGGCGATGGCTCTCACGGGGTTTGGCGCCGGCTTTTTCCAGCGCTGCGATGAACTTGGCGCTGGTACCGAAAATACTGATGTCCTCGGCGTCGATCAGGTCGATCAGGCGATTGGCATTCGGGTGGAACGGCGAGCCGTCATACAGCACCAGCGTGGCACCCAGCGCCAGGCCGGAGACCAGCCAGTTCCACATCATCCAGCCGCAGGTGGTGTAGTAGAACAGCGTGTCGTCGGCCGTCAGGTCGCTGTGCAGACCCAGCTCCTTGACGTGCTGCAGCAGGGTGCCACCGGCGCCATGGACGATGCACTTGGGTACTCCGGTGGTGCCGCTGGAATAGAGGATGTACAGCGGCTGTTCGAAGGGCACGGGAGTGAACTGCGGCTCGCCCTCGGCATGGTAGAAATCCTCCCAGCGCCCGACGTTGGCCTGGGTCTGGAAATCACTAGCTTGAGTATTCGGATTGGCGTAGGGCACCACCACCAACTGCTGCAGGGTGGGCAGATGCGAGAGGATTTCGTTGAGCTTGCCGGTCAGATCCAGCGTCTTGCCGGCGTAGCGATAACCGGCACAGGCGATCAGCACCTTGGGTTCGATCTGGCCGAAGCGGTCGATCACCCCTTGGGTGCCGAAGTCCGGTGAGCAGCTCGACCATGTTGCGCCCAGGCTGGCAGTGGCGAGCATGCCGACCAGGGTCTGCCAGGTATTGGGCATGAACGCCGCGACCCGGTCGCCAATCCCCACACCAGCATCCTGCAGACTGCGTTGCAGGCCGGCGACATGCGCGGCCAGTTGCGCGTAACTCAGTTGCTCGCGGCCGCCGTCTTCGGCTACTGCGATGATGGCCGGGTGCTCGTCGCGGCGGCGCAGCAGATTCTCGGCGAAGTTCAGGGTGGCGCCCGGGAACCAGTGGCCGCTGGGCATGGCCGGGCCTTCTTCGAGTACTGCGCGCGGTTGCTGGCTGAAGCGAATATCGAAGACATCGACGATGGCCTGCCAGAACGCTTCGCGCTCGCTCACGCTCCAGGCGTGCAGCGCCGGGTAGTCGGCCAGGTTCAGGCCGTGGCGGCTGTTCACGAAGCGGCGAAATGCATCCATGCGTGTGTCGGCGATGCGTTCGGAGGAGGGCGTCCAGAGGGGTGCGTTCATCAATACGTCCAATCAGGCAAGAAAGTAGAAGCAGCCGGCAATCACCAGGCCGGAGTAAATCAGGGCGATCAGGCAGTAACCCATGATGTCTCGTGCGCCGAGGCCGACGATACCAAGCAAGGGCAGGGCCCAGAACGGTTGGATCATGTTCGTCCAGGCGTCGCCCCAGGCAATCGCCATGGCCGTGACCGCGGGTGAGACACCCAGTGCCTGGCCGGCGGGCAGCATGATCGGACCTTGCACGGCCCACTGGCCGCCACCGGACGGTACGAATACGTTCACCACGCCAGCGCTCAGGAAGGCCAGCAGCGGGAAGCTATCTGCCGAGGAGCCCTCGATGAACAGTTGGCTGATTTGCCCAGCCAGCGACACGCCGTCGGCATTGGCGCCCGTCATCATGCCCATGATCCCCGCGTAGAAGGGGAACAACAGAACGATGCCGCCGATGCCGCGCACGCTGATGTCCACGGCGCGCATGTAGCGTTCGGGGGAGCCATGCAGCAATAAACCGAGGAACAGGAAGATGCCGATGACGGTATTGAGGTCGAGCACGAAGCCCTTACCAATGAAGTGCCCGGCGTAATACACGGCAGCCATGGCCACCAGCGCGAGGCCGAGCAGACGGCTGTCATCGAGGCGTTGGGCGGGTGTATCACGCGCGGGCAGCTCGCCTTCCTGTTCGGTCAGCAAGGCCGGATCCGCTACTTTGCTGTGCTCTGGGCTGGGGTGCATCGCGCGGTTGAGCAGCGGTAGACCGATCAGCAGCAAGGCGATGATGGTCATGTTCAGTGGGGTGAACAGGGTCATCTCGATGCCAATGGGGCTGGTGATTACCCCACCACTGACTTTGACGACGTCGGCACCGCCGCCGGCCAGCGCCAGCGGAATCGAACCCGACAGGCCGCCATGCCAGACCAGAAAGCCGGTGTAGGCCGAGGCTACCAGCAGCGGGTAATCGACGCCCTTGACCTGGCGTGCGAGCGCACGGGCCATCACTGCACCGATCACCAGGCCAAACCCCCAGTTGATCCAGCAACCGAGCAGGGCGATCAGGGTAATCATCACGATGGCCTGAGTGGGGCTGCGCGGAATGGCCGCGAGTCGGTCAAGCAGGCGGCGTAAGGGCGGCGCGCTGGCCAATGCATGGCCGGTGACAAATACCAATGCCATCTGCATGGCGAACGCCAACAGCGTCCAGAACCCGGCGTTCCAGTGTTTGACCATGGTCGGCAGACCCTGCTGGGTGCTGAACATCGCCAAGGCCAGCACGAACAGGCTGAGCAACGCGGAGAACACAAACGGCGAGGGCAGGTAGCGCTGGACGAGCTGTACGCTCCAGTGAGTCATTTGGGCGAACATGGGCGTTTCCTTTTTATTGTTGTGGGGTGTTGTAAGTGTTTAGCGGGCTAGCCATCCCCCGTCCATATTCCAGGCTGCACCACGCACCTGAATGGCGGCATCGCTGCAGAGGAACACGGCCAGTTCGCCGAGTTGCTCGGGGGTGACGAAATCCAGTGATGGTTGTTTCTCGCTCAGCAGTTCCGTGCGGGCACGGGCGTTGTCACCGTCGACGGTGCGGTCGTCGATCTGTTTCTGTACCAGCGGGGTCAGCACCCAGCCGGGGCAGATGGCGTTACAGGTGATACCTGTGGTGGCGGTTTCCAGCGCCACACTTTTGGTCAGGCCAATCAGGCCATGTTTGGCAGCTACATATGCACTTTTACCGGCCGAAGCGGCCAAGCCGTGGGCTGAGGCGATATTGATGATCCGCCCCCAATTGCGTTCGCGCATGCTTGGTAAGACCAGGCGTGTGGTGTGGAAGGCCGCGGTGAGGTTGATCGCGATGATCGCGTCCCAGCGTTCTACCGGAAAGTCTTCAACCTGTGCGACATGCTGGATGCCGGCGTTGTTGACCAGAATGTCGACGCCGGCAAAGGCACTATTGGCGTATTCGATCAGCGCCTCGATTTCCTCGGGCTTGCTCATGTCCGCCGGGTGATGTTCGGTGCGAACCCCGCGGGCGCGCACGGCAGCGAGGGCCGCTGCGCTGTCACCGAAACCGTTGAGCACTAAGTCGGCGCCTGCCTCGGCCAGCTTCAACGCGATACCCAATCCAATGCCGCTGGTGGAACCGGTGACCAGAGCGGTCTTGCCTTGCAGATTCATACGAACTCCTCATGCGCTCGGCCCCTTGTCAGCACCGCGCGCCTCATGAAAATTAGACGATGCCAGTGCTGTAGAAGACGCCAATGACGAAAAACACTGCCAGGGTCTTGATGATCGTTATGCCGAAAATATCCTTGTAGGCTTCGCGGTGGGTCAGCCCGGTGACCGCCAGCAGGGTGATCACCGCGCCGTTGTGGGGCAGGGTGTCCATGCCGCCGCTGGCCATGGAGGCGACGCGGTGCATGACTTCCAGCGGAATGTTGGCGGCGTTGGCGGCGGCGATGAAGCTGTCGGACATGGCCGCCAGGGCGATGCTCATGCCTCCCGACGCCGAGCCGGTGATGCCGGCCAGCAGGGTGACCGTCACTGCTTCGTTGACCAGTGGATCGGGGATGCCCTTGAGCGCGTCGGCGAGGATCAGGAAGCCCGGCAGCGATGCGATCACCGCGCCGAAGCCATACTCCGACGCAGTGTTCATCGCGGCCAGCAGCGAGCCACCCACTGCGCTCTTGGTGCCTTCGGCGAGCTTCTCGCGAATCACCCCGAAGGCGCTGATCAGCACCATCAGGATGCCCAGCAGCAGCGCCGCCTGCACCGCCCAGATGGCGGTCAGTTTGCTGACATCGGTCTGCAGCGGAGCCGCCATGCCGGCCAGTTGCAGGCTGTGGGTCTTGCCGTAGAACTCGGGAATCCAGTGGGTGAACAGCAGGTTGGCCACGCCCACCAGGATCAGCGGCGCGATGGCCAGCCATGGGCTGGGCAGCTTGATGTCGTCCGGGGTTTCCGGCTCGTTGCGCAGGTCGGTGCCGTAGCCCTCGCCAGCCCGCAAGGCCTTGCCCAGCTGCCGGCGCAGATAGAGCATGCCGACGCCCAGTACGAACAGGCTGCCGATCAGTCCCAGCCAGGGCGCGGCCCAGGCAGTGGTGTTGAAGAAGGTGGTGGGGATGATGTTCTGGATCTGCGGTGTGCCGGGCAGGGCGTCCATGGTGAAGCTGAACGCGCCGAGGGCGATGGTCGCAGGAATCAGTCGCTTGGGAATGTTGCTCTGGCGGAACATCTCGGCAGCGAACGGGTAGACCGCGAATACCACCACGAACAGCGACACGCCACCGTAGGTCAGCAGGGCGCAGACCAGTACGATCACCAGCATCGCCTGGCCGGTGCCGAACAGACGGATGGCGGCCGCCACGATGGAGCGCGAGAACCCGGACAGCTCGATCAGTTTGCCGAACACGGCACCGAGCAGGAACACCGGAAAATAGAGCTTGATGAAGCCAACCATCTTCTCCATGAACACCCCGGTGAAGGCGGGCGCCACGGCGCTGGGGTCGGTGAGCAGCACGGCACCGAGCGCGGCGATGGGAGCGAAGAGGATGACGCTGTAGCCACGGTAGGCGGCCAGCATCAGTAGAGCCAGTGCAGCGAGGGCGATGATGACACTCATCGTCTATCTCCTGACCCTGCAGCACGGCGAATCGAGAGGCTGCCGTAGCCTTCGAGTAACTCGCACAGGCGCTGTGGGCGCTTTTGTTTTTGTTGTCGGCGGCGGGTGGGCCCGCGACTGGCCTGTAGCGAGTTCTATGCCAGTTTTATAAGTAGTTGAATTTGAATGACTTTATTTTTAGCTAAGCGGCGCCGCCTGCTATCAATCCCGTTTCTGGGACGAAAATCAGGCGTTATGCCGTATTGACTTGATGTGCGCGCTTGTCCCGAAGGTGGGATCAGTCCCACATTCAGGACGACAGGCCGAGCTCCAGCATCTTGCGATACAGGGTGGAGCGGCCCAGGCCCAGCCGCTGCGCAGCTTGCGGCACATCTCCAGCAGTGGCGGCCAGGGCCTTGCGAATCAGTTCGCGCTCGAAGCCGGCACGGGCCTGGTGGAAGTCTTCGATCTGAGCGTCATCCGCAATCAGGTCGTTTGCTTCGGGCACCGCATGCAGCGTACCGATTGCTGCTGCCACCGCCGCGCGGTCGAGCAGCGTTTCATCGCTGAGCAGGCAGGCGCGTTCCAGCACGTTGTGCAGTTCACGGACGTTGCCGGGCCAGGCATGCCGAGCCAGCAGAGCCATGGCTTCGGGGTGCAGTTCGTGGCGTCCCTGCAGCGCGTCGAAGATCGCTTCGCAGAGTGCAGGCAGGTCTTCCAGGCGTTCGCGCAACGGCGGCACGGCGATGGTCAGCACGTTGAGGCGGTAGTACAGGTCGGCTCGGAAGGTGCCTTTGCGTACCGCTGCCTCCAGGTCGATGGACGTGGCGGCGATCAGCCTTACATCGCTGCGCAGCACCTCGTTGGAGCCCACTGGCTCGAACTCCTTCTCCTGCAGCACGCGCAGCAGCTTGCTCTGCAGTGGCAGCGGCATGTCGCCGATCTCGTCGAGAAACAGCGTGCCGCCGTGAGCGATCTGCAGTTTGCCAGCTCGGCCTTTGCGATCGGCGCCGGTGAAGGCGCCAGGCGCGGTACCGAAGAATTCCGCTTCGAGCAGGGTTTCCGGAATCGCCGCGGTGTTCAGGCTGACGAAGGGTTTGCTGGCCCGCGGCGACGCATTGTGGATGGCATGGGCGAGCAGCTCCTTGCCGGTGCCGGTTTCGCCCAGCAGCAATACCGCCGAATCGCTGGTCGCGCTGCGTCTGGCCAGGCGCTTGACCTCCAGGCTGCGGGCGCTGGTACCGATGAAATGGGCGAAGCTGTACTTGGCCTGGCGGGACTTGAGTTGCGAGCGCGTGGAGGCCAGCTCCTGCTGCATCGCCTGGTAGCGGGCCAGTAGCGGCGACAGCGATTGCAGCTCGTCGAACAGCGCGAAGCCGATGGCGCCGATCACCTCGCCGGCATCATCATGGATGGGCAGGCGCATCACCACCAGCGGTTCCCGTGGCGTGTCCATCATGTCCAGCAGGATCGGCCGGCCGCTCTTCACCACATCGCGCAGCAGGCTGCCGGGAATCACGCTTTCGCAGGGTCTGCCGATGGCTTCGCTGGCGTGGCCGAGACCGAAGCGCTGGGCGTAACGCTCGTTGATCCACACGATGCGCGCATCACGGTCGACGATGATGGTGCCTTCGCTGGACTGCTCGAAGATCTCGAACAGCGAGTGAATGGCCAGTTGGCGGACGTAGGGGTAATTGCCGAGGTCGTTCATGGCGCTCATCGTGGCGGACGCAGAGCGCGGATCATAAACCAGATAGTTGCAGGGACGGGCAGGCGTGGCACGCAGGGCGCGCCACGCTTTTCACTTAGGAGGCGTCTGCGGCCTTGCGCGGGGCTTTGGTGGCAGTGGTTTCGATCAAGCCATCGGCGCGGAACATAGCCTTGATGCCACGTACTGCCTGGCGGATACGATCCTGGTTCTCGATCAGGGCGAAGCGCACGTGGTCGTCGCCGTAATCACCGAAACCGATGCCCGGCGACACGCAAACCTTGGCTTCGGCCAGCAGCTTCTTGGCGAACTCCAGGGAGCCAAGATGCGCGTAGGCCTCGGGAATCTTCGCCCAAACGTACATCGAGGCCTTGGGGTTCTCGACCATCCAGCCCAGCTCGTGCAGGCCCTTGACCAGCACGTTACGACGCTGGCGATACTGCTCGGCGATGTCGCGCACGCATTGCTGGTCGCCTTCGAGGGCGGCAATGGCGGCCACCTGTAGCGGTGTGAAGGTGCCGTAGTCGTGGTAGCTCTTGATCCGCCCGAGGGCGTTGACCAGCTCCGGGTTGCCGACCATGAAGCCGATCCGCCAGCCGGCCATGTTGTAGCTCTTGGACAGGGTGAAGAATTCCACGGCGATGTCCTTGGCGCCTGGCACCTGCATGATCGACGGGGCTTTCCAGCCGTCGTAGACGATGTCGGCATACGCCAGGTCGTGGATCACCAGCACGTTGTACTGCTTGGCCAGGGCCACCACGCGCTCGAAGAAGTCCAGCTCCACACACTGCGCGGTGGGGTTGGAGGGAAAGCCCAGGATCATCATCTTCGGCTTGGGGATACTCTCGCGGATCGCCCGTTCCAGCTCGATGAAGAAGTCCACACCGGGCACCAGTGGCACCGAACGCACCTGGGCGCCGGCGATCACGGCACCGTAGATATGAATCGGGTAGCTGGGGTTGGGCACCAGCACGGTATCGCCATGATCCAGGGTGGCCAGCATCAGGTGCGCCAGGCCTTCCTTGGAGCCGATGGTGACGATGGCTTCGCTTTCCGGGTCGATATCGACCTGATAGCGATCCTGGTACCAGCGCGAGATCGCCCGGCGCAGGCGCGGGATACCACGGGAGGTGGAGTAGCCATGGGTGTCTTCACGCTGAGCGACCTGCACCAGCTTTTCCACGATATGCGGCGGCGTCGCGCCATCGGGGTTGCCCATGCTCAGGTCGATGATGTCCTCGCCACGGCGGCGAGCAGCCATCTTCAGTTCAGCGGTGATGTTGAAAACGTAAGGGGGGAGACGATCGATGCGCGCAAAGCGGCGCGGAGCTTGGTCAGCCATGCTTTCCTCGGAGAACGTAAGCGCCCGGAACCGTCCGAGCGACGTAGGCCACTGCGGTGGCCTGGGCGGACAATAATCTCAGCCGCAGGCTTTGTCGAGAGGCTCTGCACAAACAATCGCGCGCGTTGCACCAGTCGCCGGTGGCCGGCATGAAACGATATCCTTGGCCACGACTCGAACACCGATGCTCACCGCCGGGCAGAGCGAATCGGCGTCGCATCACAACAAACAGAGAGCCGTCATCGAGATGAATCACGGATATATCGCCATGGGCCTGTTCACCGCCAGCCTGGCTCTGTCGCTTCCTGCCGTTGCCATGTCCGAGCAGGCGTTTCAGGGGCGCGCCGCTGAAGTGTTCAAGCCACTGATGGCAAAGTACGACGTTCCCGGTCTGGCTGTCGGCGTGACCTGGAAGGGCAGGCATTATGTGTACACCCAGGGTATGGCAGATCGGGCAGCAGCCATTCCGGTCGACTCCGCCACACTGTTCGAGCTGGGGTCGCTGAGCAAGACCTTCAACGTTACCCTGGCGGCACTTGCGCAGCAGCGTTCGCTGTTGTCGCTCGATGACCCGGCGGCGAAGCACATCCCCGAGATGGACAAGCGCCCGTTCGGCGCCCTGAGCCTGATGGATCTGGCCACCCACCAGAGCAGCGGCCTGCCATTGCAGCCGCCGGATGTGGCCAAAGACGACGCCAGCTTGATGGCCTGGTTGAAACAATGGCAGCCGGTGGCCGGCAGTGGCCATGAGCGCTCTTACTCCAACGTCAGTATCGGCATGCTTGGGCGGATCTCGGCTCAGGCATTCGGGCAGCCCTATGCCCAGGCGCTCCACGACAACGTACTGCAGCCTCTGGCGCTTCAGCATACTTACGTCGAAGTGCCTGCTGCGCAGGTGAAGCACTATGCCTATGGGTACGCGCGTGACAACAACGCAGCGATCCGGGTCAATCCAGGCATGCTCGATGCCGAAGCCTACGGCTTGAAGTCGGATATCGACGACATGCTGCGCTTCGTCGATATCAACCTGGGTGCCATCGCCGTGCCCGAACAGCTTTCCACCGCCATACAGACAACGCATCAAGGCGTTACTCGAACATCCGCATTCACCCAGGCGATGATCTGGGAGCGCTATCCCTGGCCGGTTTCCCGTGCGGAGCTGTTAGCCGGCAACGCCCCGGCCCTGGCCCTGGAAAGCCAGCCGGCCAGCCGCTTGAGCGCCAGAGACACCTCCGAGCATGGCGTACTGTTCAGCAAGACCGGCTCGACCAATGGTTTTGGCGGTTATGTCGCTTTCATCCCCGATGAAGAGATCGGCCTGGTCCTGCTGGCCAACCGCAACGTGCCGTTGGAACCTCGTGTAGATGCGGCCTTCACGCTGCTTCAGCAGGTGTTGAAAGACGATCGCTAACGTCATGCTCGTATGGCTCAGGCATTTTTCAGGCGTAGCAGCAGGGTGATGAGGGTTTCGATATCCGCATCCGTGGTACGCCAGGAGCTCACACTCAGGCGGAAGGCCGGTCGGCCCTGCCAGACGGTGGCGCCGAACCAGACTTCGCCTGAGTCCTGCGCTGCCTTGAGAATCGCAGCGGTTTGCTCGTCCGAGTCGGCGCGCACCAGCACCTGATTGAGCCGCACCCGGTTGAGTACCTGATAGCCACCGTCACGCAGCGCTTCTGCAACGCGCCCGGCCTGACGGATATGGCGGTCGATCATTTCGCGCAAGCCGTCGCGGCCGAGACTGGCCAGCGCCGCCCAGATCGCCACGCCGCGCGCGCGCCGGGAAAACTCCAGGGTCAGATTCTTCTGCGAATCCTTCGAGGCCATGGCATAGGCTGCATCGCTGTTCATCGCCGCAGCCAGGGCATCGCCATCGCGACAGATGGCCATGGCGCTGTCGTACGGGGTGTTTAGCCATTTGTGGCCGTCGGTGGTCCAGCTGTCGGCTTGTTCGATGCCTTCGGCCAGCCCAGCCGACGAAGAGGCTCGTGCCCACAGGCCGAATGCGCCGTCGACATGCACCCAGGCACCAGCAGCCCGGGCGCGGGGAATCAGTTCGGCGAAGCGGTCGAACTCGCCGGTGTTGACCTCACCGGCCTGAAGGATCAGCAGGGTGCGGTCATCCAGTTCCGGGAGCCGGGCGGGGTCGATACGGCCATGTTCGTCTACTGGCGCCAGTTGCAGGCGACCCATGCCGAAGCCGAGCACGCGCAAGGCTTTTTTTACCGTGATGTGGGCGGTTTCGGAAATCACCACGCGAATCTCCGGCGCCCCGATCAAGCCGTCCTGATCGAAATCCCAACCCAGTTTTGCCAGCAACCGGCGGCGTGCTGCAGACAGGCAGGCGAGGGTGCATGCTGTGGCGCTGGTACCGAAGCCGACTGCGCTTTCGGTCGGCAGGCCAAGCGCCTCGCAGACCCAGCGGGCTGCGACTTTCTCCAGCTTGTCGGCAACTGGGGAGCCGTCGAATGACGACGCGCACTGATCCCACGCCAGCACCATGCGCTCGGCGGCCGCAGCGGCAGGCAGGGTGGCGCCGATCACGAAGCCGAAGTAGCGCGGGCCATTGCTGGTGACGGTCGCGGGCGTACCCAGTTCGTCGAGCTTGTGCAGCACCTGCTTGGCAAGGCTTCCAGCGGTTGGCAGGGGCTGGTCGAAGCTGTCCAGCGCCGCGATGGCGCTCTCCAGCGGGTAGACCCGGCGTTGCTCAATGCTGTCGTAATAGGCGAGGGCGCGACGATCGGCGTCGGCCAGTAAAGCGCGTTCATCGGTGTGCATGGGGCGGTTCTCGGCAGGGAAATTCGATGCGACACCCTAACCGAGCGTGGTATGGCGCGGGCAGATACAGCCTTCTGGTGCTTTTCCCCTACAGTCGGCCAGCCAGTACAGCTGTATCCGGTACAGTTGTCTGGCGGGTGTTTCTGCGGCGACCCCGGGTTTTCCAGCGCGCATAAAAAAGCCCCGCACCAGGCGGGGCTTTCTAACGCAGGTGAAGCCTTAAGCTTGAACGACCGGGATGTTCGCGTTGGCCGCAGCCTCGCGGAACTCGGCGATCTGGTCGAAGCTCAGGTAGCGGTAAACGTCGGCAGCCATGCTGTCGATGTTCTTCGCGTACTCCATGTACTCTTCGACGGTCGGCAGCTTGCCCAGGATGGACGCGACAGCGGCCAGCTCGGCAGAAGCCAGGTACACGTTGGCACCATCGCCCAGGCGGTTCGGGAAGTTACGGGTCGACGTCGACACCACGGTCGAGTTCGGCTCGACGCGTGCCTGGTTACCCATGCACAGCGAGCAGCCCGGCATTTCCATGCGCGCGCCAGCCTTGCCGTAGATGCCGTAGTAGCCTTCTTCGGTCAGTTGGTGAGCGTCCATCTTGGTCGGCGGCGACAGCCACAGACGGGTAGGCAGCTGACCCTTGACCTGTTCCAGCAGTTTACCGGCAGCGCGGAAGTGACCGATGTTGGTCATGCACGAGCCGATGAACACTTCGTCGATCTTCTCGCCCTGAACGGTCGACAGCAGGCGCGCGTCGTCCGGGTCGTTAGGTGCGCAGAGAACGGGCTCCTTGATATCGGCCAGGTCGATTTCGACGATTTCGGCGTACTCGGCGTCCTTGTCTGCGCTGAGCAGCACAGGGTTGGCCAACCAGGCTTCCATCGCTTGAGCACGACGTTCCATGGTGCGCGCATCGCCGTAGCCTTCGCTGATCATCCAGCGCAGCAGGGTGATGTTCGACTTCAGGTACTCGGCAATGGCTTTTTCCGGCAGCTTGATGGTGCAACCTGCAGCGGAACGCTCGGCAGAGGCGTCGGACAGCTCGAACGCCTGCTCGACGGTCAGGTCGTCCAGGCCTTCGATTTCCAGGATGCGGCCGGAGAAGGCGTTGATCTTGCCTTTCTTCTCGACGGTCAGCAGGCCTTGCTGGATGCCGTAGTAAGGGATGGCATGTACCAGGTCACGCAGAGTGATGCCCGGTTGCAGCTTGCCCTTGAAGCGCACCAGAACCGACTCCGGCATATCCAGCGGCATAACGCCGGTGGCTGCGGCGAAGGCAACCAGGCCCGAACCGGCCGGGAAGGAGATGCCGATCGGGAAGCGGGTGTGCGAGTCACCACCGGTGCCGACGGTATCCGGCAGCAGCATGCGGTTCAGCCAGCTGTGGATGATGCCGTCGCCAGGACGCAGTGACACGCCGCCACGGGTGCGGATGAAATCCGGCAGGGTGTGGTGGGTGGTGACGTCGATCGGCTTCGGATAGGCCGCGGTGTGGCAGAAGGACTGCATCACCAGGTCAGCGGAGAAGCCCAGGCAAGCCAGGTCTTTCAGCTCGTCGCGGGTCATCGGGCCAGTGGTGTCCTGGGAACCGACGGTGGTCATCTTCGGCTCGCAGTAGGTGCCCGGACGAACACCTTTGTCTTCCGGCAGTCCGCAGGCCTTGCCGACCATCTTCTGTGCCAGGGTGTAGCCCTTGCCAGTGTCGACCGGCGCTTCTGGCAGTTTGAACAGGTCGGTTGGGCCCAGACCCAGCTCGGCACGTGCTTTTTCGGTCAGGCCACGGCCGACGATCAGCGGGATACGGCCGCCAGCGCGAACTTCGTCGAGCAGAACCGGGGTCTTCATTTCGAAGGTGGTGATGACGTCGTCAGTACCGTGCTTGCAGACTTTGCCTGCGTGCGGGTACAGGTCGATCACGTCGCCCATGTTGATGTTCGACACATCGAATTCGATCGGCAGGGCGCCGGCGTCTTCCATGGTGTTGTAGAAGATCGGCGCGATTTTCGAGCCGAAGCAGAAACCGCCAGCACGCTTGTTAGGCACGTAGGGGATGTCGTCGCCGAAGAACCACAGCACCGAGTTGGTGGCGGATTTACGCGAGGACCCGGTACCGACCACGTCACCGACGTAGGCAACCGGGAAGCCGTCGCCGTACATCTGGGCGATTTGCTTCATCGGGCCGATGGAGCCTTGTACGTCAGGCACGATGCCGTCGCGGGCCATTTTCAGCATGGCCAGGGCGTGCAGCGGGATGTCCGGGCGCGACCAGGCATCCGGAGCGGGCGACAGGTCGTCGGTGTTGGTTTCGCCGGTTACCTTGAAAACCCGCAGGCTGATCTTGTCGGCCAGGGTTGGACGCTTCTTGAACCATTCGCCATCGGCCCAGGACTGCAGCACGCCTTGAGCGTGGACATTGCCTGCTTTGGCTTTTTCGGCAACGTCGTGGAACGCGTCGAACATCAGCAGCGTGTGTTTGAGCTGTTCAGCTGCGATGGCGGCCAGTTCGGCGTCATCCAGCAACTCGACCAGGGTCGCGATGTTGTAGCCGCCCTGCATGGTGCCGAGCAGTTCGGTTGCGCGCTTCTTGTCGAGCAGGGGGGAAGTGGCTTCGCCCTTGGCGATAGCGGAGAGGAAACCGGCTTTTACATAGGCCGCTTCGTCGACGCCTGGCGGCACGCGATTGGTGATCAGGTCGAGGAGGAATTCTTCTTCGCCGGCCGGCGGGTTCTTCAGCAGGTCAACGAGACCAGCGGTTTGTTCGGCGTTTAGCGGCTGGGGCACGATACCCTGGGCGGCACGCTCTGCTACGTGTTTGCGGTAGGCTTCAAGCACAGTTATTACCCTCATCAGTGATCCCAAATAGGGTGTCCGGGACGCATGCAGGAACGCATTAAACACATCCGCAGCTCAGCCTCATGGGCTGTGCGCGATGGTTTCAATGCTTCCATCCGGAAGCTGCTTTCAAAGTTTTACGCCGGCAGGACGGGTCTGATGAGGGGCTGGCATGGCCGGGGGATGACCATGCCAACATCGACCTGCAGGATCGACTGTGCTCGTGACGCTTTGAAAACAGCTTCCAACGGACATTGGCGCCTTTCGCAAGGCGCGCTGATTCTAGCGGAATACTGGAGCAAAGTTAAGCGAAAGACCCATCATCCTCTGGGGTGTTCCGTATTAGACAAAGGGCTAAGATGTTCCCTCAACAGTCCTGTGTATCGATGTAACGCATGTCCAATCAACCTATCAAGACGCCTTGTGTCGGCCTGTGCTCTACGGTCTTCGGTGATTCCGTGTGCCGCGGCTGCAAGCGCTTCCACCATGAAGTGATCAACTGGAACGGCTACAGCGACGAGGAGAAGCAGTCGGTCTGGCTGCGCCTGGAGATGCTTCTGGTGCAGGTCATGACGGCCAAGCTGGAAGTGTTCGACGAGGGGCTTCTGCTCAAACAGCTGCAGCAGCGGCAGATTCGCTATGTTCCTCACCAGTCCGCGTATTGCTGGGCCTACCAGCTTCTGGCGCGTGGTGCCCGGGTGATCACTCAGGTGGACGCCTACGGTATTTCCCTGTTGCCGGAGTTTCGCGATTGGGAGCTGCCAGATCTGCGTGACGCCATCGACCGGGAGTTCTTCCTGCTCTCCGAGGCACATTTCGAGCGCTACATCGCCCCGCGTTTTCTCAAGGAAGGCATGGAGCTTCGCGTTTAGGCCTGCCAGCTCTGTAGGCCGACGCTGAGCGCATCAATAGCTGGGATCAGTTGTCCTGGGTATCGCTGCGCTCAACCACAGGCTACGGTCGTGTCAAACCCGCAGTCAGGGCTGCTCGACAATTATGGTGTCCCTTCCACGTAAAAGCCCGGCACTTGGCCGGGCTTTTACGTGGAAGGGCGATCTGTCAGCGGTATTCGCACAGGTAAGCGGTGTCTTGTTCGACCTTCAACTGGAACTTGCTGTCGGCCGGCACGGTGAAACGGCTGCCAGCGGTGAAGGTTTCCCATTTCTCGCTACCCGGCAGCTTCACGGTCAGCGCGCCGGCGATCACATGCATGACTTCCAGCTGATTGGTGCCGAACTCGTACTCACCTGCAGCCATTACGCCGATAGTGGCCGGGCCTTCTGCCATGCCGAATGCGATGGATTTGACGGTGCCGTCGAAATACTCATTGACCTTGAACATGTGCATCCTCGTTAGCGGGCAGAAATAAATGGCTGGCAAGTATGCCCAACACGTTTCGCTGCGTCACCTGCATACGTGCGCCATCATCTGATCATTACCAGCGGTAGCAGGCGGGCAGTATTACGGGCATCGGTCAGTGCGCGGTGTTGCTGGCCGCTGAAAGCGATTCCCGCCAAGTGCAATGCCGCATTCAAACCGACCGGGCGCGCCAATTGGCGCTCTTCGGCGAAGCGTCGCTTGAGGTTCAGGTGTGGCAGAGTCTGCAGGTGGCTGACCAGCTCGTTGTTTTGCCAGTCCTGTTGCAACTGCTTACGGTCGTAATCGCCCCAGCTGCACCAGCCTTGCAGGCGCATTCGATGGGGTTCCAGCCAGCGTTCGAATTGCGGCCAGAGCAGCGGCAGAGTCAGTGCCGAGGCGACATCCGCCTGGCTGATATGGGTTAGCTCACGGCAAAAGCGAGTGAGGTTTGGGCGGCGTAGCGGCCTGACGAAGCGCTGGAAGTGGTCGATCTCGTGACCATTGGCGTTAACCAGGCTGGCGCCAATCTCGATGATTTCCATCTGCTCGATGGGCCAGCCACCTTCTTCCGTGGTGGCTTCCAGATCGATGACCAGCCAATACCCCATAGCTTCTCCTTGTCCGTTAAACCCGGTGCATCTCAGGTGGTGATGAGTGCTGCAGACTCAGACCGATGAATGGCCGCATTCGTGCCATTTGCGAAATGCCATCATGCCTCTTGTCTCTTTCCAAGGCTGGCTATACTTGGCGGCACGGAAGGTATTGTTCCTCTTCGTATGGGTGATAGGTGAGCGTGTTTCATGGATGACTCCGTAGTGTTTTTCGACGATGAGCCTGTTGGCAGCACGCAGCAGCCGGTTTGGCACATTCTCACCGTAGACGATGATCCAGGCTTTCAACGCGCCACGGCTTTCGCCATGAGCGAGATGGAAATTTTTGGCCGGCGTATCGAGATACAGCAGGCCTTCAGCAATCGCCAGGCGGCGATGATTCTCGCCGAACAACGCGATATCGCCCTGGTTCTGCTCGACGTGGTGATGGAGACCGAGGATGCCGGCCTGCGCTTGGTCAAGACCCTGCGCGAGGTGATCGGCAATGCCGAGATCCGCGTCGTGCTACTCACTGGCGAGCCTGGCATGGCACCTGTGCAGGAGGTCATGCGTGATTACGACATCAACGATTACTGGTCCAAAAGCGAGCTGAGTGCCGAGCGCCTGCGTACGGTGCTGACCGCCGGGCTGCGCAGTTACTCGCAGCTCAAGGCCACCGCCCGCGCCCGCCGTGGCCTGCAGATGATCGTCGAGTCCAGCAATGCGCTGTTTTGTTCGAAGAACACCCGCGAGTTGTCAGCCAAGATCCTCTCCGAGATTGCCTCGTTGCTGGACTTGCAAGCCGAAGGCATCGTCTGCGTCAAGGCGCAGGAGCCTAGCCCCGGCAGCCTTCCCAATGCTCATGTGATCAGCGCCAGCGGGCGCTTTTACGCATCCATCGATGGCGACCTGGATGGGCTGCGCGACGATGCCGTGGCCAGCGCCTTGCGCTGTAGCCTGCAAAAGCAATGCACGCTGCGCTTCGACGATTGCACCGTACTATTTTTTCCGCGCTTTCAGGCCGGCGCTGACTACGCCTGTTACGTAGCGACCGAGCGCACCTTGGATGATACCGAGCTTGAACTGCTCGAGGTCTTCAGTGCCAGTATCAGCCGTGGCCTCTATAACGTCGCGTTGTTCAGCCGCCTGGAGGAGATGGCCTACCAGGACGACTTGCTGAAGATCCCTAACCGCAATGCGCTGATTCGCATGCTCGACATGACGCTTAGCAGTTCGAATAAGGACGAGCGGGTGTTGGTGCTGATCGATATCGACAACTTTTCCGGCGCCAACACCGCTTTCGGGACTGGTTATGGAGATTTCATCCTGGGCCTGGTGGCCAACCGACTGCGCGAGACCTTTGATGGCAGCGTGCTGATCGCCCGGGTACGCGATGATCTGTTTGCCATTCTCGGCCCGGAAGATCAGGTACGCGCCGAGGATATCGTGGCGTTGTTCCGCCGCCCCAATCGCCCTTATGAACTCGGCCAGGTGCATAGCCTGAGCAGCGTGACCCTGTACCTGCGCGATTTTGACGACACCGCCAGCGTCGCGCTTCAGGACGCGCGGCTTACGCTCAAGCAGGCCAAGCAATTGGGCCATGATCAGCATGTGGTGCACGACCGTCAGTTGCAGGGGGCTCACGCCGAATCCTTCCGCTTGTTGCTGGCATTGCGTGATGCGGTGGCCAGCGATCTGATCAGTATCGAGCTGCAGCCCCAGCTGGACATGCGCAGTGGCGTTGTCACTGGTGTCGAAGCCCTGGCTCGCTGGTATCAAGCCGACGGCAAGGCGATACCGCCACTGCAATTCATTCCGCTCGCTGAAGCCACCGGCTACATTCTGCCTCTGGGCGATCTGCTCATGCGCTTGTCGCTGCAAGCGGCCAGGCGCTTGGACGAGGCCGGCTATGGCGACATTCGGGTCGCCATCAATGTCTCGGCAACGCAGTTGCTGCAGCGCGATTTCATCGAGCGCTTCACCCAGCATCTGGAGTCGGCAGGGGTGCGGGCCAGCCAGGTCGAGCTGGAAATCACCGAATCGGTGGCCATGCGTTCGTTCGAGCAGGTCTGTGAGCAGTTGCTGGCCCTGCGCGAGATGGGCGTGAAGGTCGCCATCGACGATTTTGGCACCGGCTTCTCGTCGCTTAGCTACTTGCGGCAACTGCCCGCCGATCGCCTGAAGATAGACCGCAGCTTCGTGGAGGAGCTGCGCGCCGAAGACGATGGTCAGTCGATCGCCGAGGCCATCATCCAGATTGCCCGGCGTGTAGGCATGTCGGTCATTGCTGAAGGCGTGGAAAACCAGGATCAGGTCGAGTGGTTGACGCAACATGAGTGCGTGGAAGCGCAAGGCTACCTGTTTGCCAAACCCATGCCGCTGGAGCGTTTGCTGAGCTGGCTGGGTGAGCGTGCGTACCGGTGATAATCAGCCGAGCGGCAAGGTGGCGCAAAGCGCTGTCAAAACCCCTGCCACGCAACCTGCTGGTTCTGTTTCTACCTTGGTCGCTGCTGATCATTGTGCTCAGCGTACTGCTCTATGACCGTATGCTCAATGATCGCCTCGAACCGCTTCTGGATGCGCAAAGCGACAGCCTGGGGGAGGGCGTCGCCGTTCTGGAACGCCACCTGGCCAGCCTGCGCGGTGATCTGCAGTTCCTCAGCCAGCAACCTTTGCTGACGCGAGCCATCAAGTACGCTTCCAATGACAGCTACGCCGCGTTGAGCGAGCTGTTCGTCGAGTTTTCCAGCAGTCGTGGGGTTTACCAGCGCATCCGTTGGCTCGATGAAACCGGCATGGAGCGCGTTCGTGTCGATGCAGTTTCCGGTGCGGTGCGGGCAGTAGACACAACGGATTTGCAAAATGACTCCGCTGCCTACTATTTCGTGGAAACCATGCACTTGTATCGGGGCGAGTCCTACCTGTCGCGCTTCGACCTCGATCGGCAATATCGGCCTGATGGCTCGATCCGCGCGCTGGTGCCCATATTGCGGGCTGCGGTGCCCGTGTTCAGTGATCGGGGCGAGCGGCGAGGCATCCTGATCCTCGACTACCGAGCCGAACGCCTGCTTGGCCGCTTGCAGGAAACCTCCGCCGCTTATGGTGGCTCGCTGCAACTGCTCGACCATGAAGGCTACTGGATGCTGGGCGAGCGCCCCGAATATGCCTGGGGCTTCATGCTCGGCAAGCCCGAAATGACGCTCGCCAGCCTTCAACCATCGAGCTGGCGACGATTGCAGCAAGAGCAGCGCGGCTCGTTCATCGACTCCGCCGGTTTCTGGGCGTACAACCATTTCCGTCCGGGCGACGGTAACTCGGCGACCATAAACGTGGCGGATCACTGGTTGCTGCTGTCACACCTGCCCGCTGAGAATCTTGATGCCTTGCGTTGGGAAGTGTTGTGGCGGGTACTGCTGTTCTTCGGTGTACTGCAGGGGCTTGGGCTGCTGGTCAGCGTGCGGCGCGCCATCGACGAAGCGGAGCGTTTGCGGGCTGAGCACGAGTTGCATGTCAGCAGCCGAGCCCTGGCCTTCAGCAATGAGCAATTGCAGCGCACCGTCGACCAACTGCAGCGAACCCGGCGCGCCCTGTTGCAGGCGGAAAAGCTGTCGTCTTTGGGCACCATGGTTGCCGGTGTCGCCCACGAACTGAACACTCCAATCGGCGCGGCAAGTGTGGCGGCTTCGACGCTGGAGAAAGCCAGCCAGGAGTTCCAGGCCGGAATGCGTGAGGGCTTGAAGCGCACCACACTGGATCGTTTCGTACAGCGTACCGATGATGGTCTGGGCATCATTCTTACCAGCCTGGAGCGTATGTCGCAGCTTACTCGGGCGTTCAAGCAACTGGCCACCGACCGTGCCAGTACCGAGCGACGTCGCTTCGATCTGCGCGAGCTGGTCGATGAAGTCGTTCTGCTGCTACAGCCGAAGCTGCGGCAGAGCCCGCACCGTATCCAACTCGACGTCGCGCAAAATCTCATGCTTGACAGCTATCCAGGCCCTCTCGGGCAGATCTTGCAGAACCTCATCGACAACGCTCTGATTCATGCCTTCGATCCGGGCGTTAAAGGGGTGGTGACGGTGCGCTGTGAGGTCGACGAATCCCAGGGGCATTGCGTGATCGAAGTCAGCGATGATGGACGTGGAATGGACGACGACCTGCAGGGCAAGATCTTCGACCCATTCTTCACAACTCGCCGCGGACAGGGCGGCACGGGCCTCGGCCTGCATATCACCCACCAGCTGGCGGTGGATATTCTCGGCGCTCAATTGGATGTGGACAGTGCCCCTGGTCAGGGTTCACGCTTTAGCATTCGCTTGAGCCTGGGCTGACGGCAGGGGCTGCCAGCCTCCCGCCGGGCACGCTAGAATTGCCGCCGCTTAGCGCCGTGTCGTTCGTTCGAGGTTCCTCCCCATGCAATGCCGTCCCGGTTGTGGCGCCTGCTGCATTTCTCCCTCCATCAGCTCCTTCATTCCTGGCATGCCCAACGGCAAACCGGCGGGCCAGCGTTGCGTAAACCTCGATCAGGGCAACCGCTGCACAATCTTCGGTCATCCGGATCGCCCCGCAGTTTGCTCGGCATTTTCGGCAGATCTCGATGTCTGCGGTAATAGCAGCGAGGACGCTATCCACCTGCTCGCCTGGCTGGAGGGTGCTACGGCAACAGCTGTTTAGGCGCTACAAGAAAACAAGTCAGCCCCGGAGAATGAAATGTCGTTGACCCGATTGTTGGTAGCAAGCACTGCCCTGTGTATCGCGTCTGCCACTCACGCCGAAGGGTGGAGCCTGGTCAAGGACGAAGAGGGCATCAAGGTGTACTTGAGCGACGTGGCCGGTTCACCCTACAAGGCCTATCGCGGCGTGACCCTGATCAAGGCTGATATAAGCAGGCTCAGGGCGCTTCAGGAAGACGTCAAGGCGTCGTGCGCCTGGATTCACGAGTGCCAGGAGCAGCGGCTGCTCAAGAACGAAGGGGACAAGAGCTGGACATACACGCGTTTCAATACTCCATGGCCCGTCACGCCCCGTGATTCGATCATAGAAGTGACGACCGAGCAGGGCGCCGATGGCAGTGTGACCCGCAAGTTGCATGGCGTGCCCGACTACAAGCCGGAAGAGAAAGGCTATGTGCGGGTGGCTGAAGTAGAGGGGCACTGGACGATGACCCCCAAGGCTGACGGCATGGTCGAGGTCATCTACGAAGCACATTCCGACCCAGGAGGCAGCGTTCCTTCATGGCTCTCCAATAAATTCGTCGTAGAGGCGCCGTTCAATACCCTCAAGGGCATGCGGGAAAAGGCCACTCAGTAGAATGCGCCAGAAATGAAAAGGCCCGCCAATTGGCGGGCCTTTTCACGTACGGGGGAGTCGATCAGTCGTCGCTGCCCATGATGCCGAAGATTTGTAGCAGGCTGACAAACAGGTTGTAGATCGATACATACAGGCTGATGGTCGCCATGATGTAGTTACGCTCACCACCGTGAATGATCGCGCTGGTCTGATACAGGATGCAGGCCGACGAGAACAGCACGAAGCCAGCGCTGATTGCCAGTTGCAGGCCGCTGATCTGGAAGAAGAAGCTAGCCAGCACAGCACCCAGCAGGACGAAGAAGCCGGCGGTGATGAAACCGCTCAGGAAGCTCATGTCCTTACGGGTAGTCAGCACATAGGCAGACAGACCACAGAACACCAGAGCCGTCATCATGAATGCCGAGCTGACGACTTCAGCGCCATTAGCCATGCCCATGTAACGGTTGAGGATCGGGCCCAGGGTGTAACCCATGAAGCCAGTCAGTGCGAAGGCGGACAGCAGGCCCCAGCCGGAGTCACGCAGCTTTGCTGTCAGGAAGAACAGGCCATAGAAGCCGATCAGCACGACGAAAATGTTTGGGTACGGCACGTTGGCACGTTGAGCCATGAACGCCACGATGCCACTGAATGCCAAAGTGAGAGCCAGCAAACCGTAAGTGTTGCGCAGAACGCTGCTGACTGCGGTTTGTTCAACCCGTGTAGGGTTGTGTGCGTAATCTTGTTCGCGCATGGCGACACTCCTGTAAAGGCTAATGGTTCCGTGACCAAGGTCGGGAGGCATCATAGCAGAGCCTTGGGTACTGCCCAATCAGAGTGTTTGACAGTGTGTTACGTTCCGGTAAGATGCCGCCCGCAACCAACAAGGTTGCAAAGGGATGTTTCGGCAAGATGAAGCATCCAAGTCGACCTGGAGGGTTGGCAGAGTGGTTGAATGCACCGGTCTTGAAAACCGGCGAACGTTAATAGCGTTTCTAGGGTTCGAATCCCTAGCCCTCCACCAAATACAAAAAAAGGCTTAGGTGAAAACCTAAGCCTTTTTTTGTATTTGGCACTCTTGCTCGGAGCAAAAAATGATTACAAGGAGCTTTTCTCTGACATCGTAATTTGCGCTATGCAGCGGTATGGCTATCTATCAGTACCCCAGTGTTCCTTTGAGCTCCGCATACACAGCGGTCATCAGAATCTTGTTTTGCAATTGCGCGGCTGAAAGCCTGCGGGTCGCTACAAGGTTGCATTGCAGATCGAGGCAATCGACCTGCAAGCCGTCAGATGAGGTTTCCGTGACGATGTGATAACGGTCGGCGCTTACGGTCTTGAGCTGCTTGATGAGCATATCCATATGTGTACCCTCGGTATTTACCACTGTCTGGTGATTCAGAGTGGTGCCGTGGGTCTAGCGTTCCGCTTAAATTACAAGGGGTGTCAGCCTGCCAATACCTATGCAGATTGCCTGCCATTGGTTTATTGCAGGTCTCGTGCGAAAGGGTATTTTGAACCCTTTAGAATCTTACTTGGTGCACGGTCAGCGTGTTTGGCCGCGCACCTGTAATTGACGCTTGTAAATTGACGTTTTGAGCTAACTCAGGCGTCAGGTTTTTTGATATGGTGACAATCTCCCACGCAGTTGCTGTGCGGCGCTCGCACAGATACGAGGTGTTCGTTTGATTAAGGTATTGGTTGTCGATGATCATGACCTGGTTCGCACGGGCATTTCGCGCATGTTGGCTGACATTGAGGGGCTACAAGTCATCGGCCAGGCCAGCTCAGGCGAGGAATCGCTCAAGAAGGTTCGTGAGTTGAAGCCGGATGTCGTCCTGATGGACGTCAAGATGCCGGGTATCGGCGGTCTTGAGGCCACCCGTAAGCTGACCCGCAGCCATCCCGATCTCAAGGTCGTAGCGGTTACCGTGTGTGAAGAAGATCCGTTTCCGACTCGCCTTCTGCAAGCAGGCGCTGCCGGCTATTTGACCAAAGGCGCAGCGCTGGAAGAAATGGTGCAAGCCATTCGTATGGTCTTCTCGGGGCAGCGTTTTATCAGCGCGCAGATTGCTCAGCAGTTGGCCCTCAAATCCTTCCAGCCACAGAGCAGCAATTCGCCGTTCGACCTGCTCTCCGAGCGGGAGATCCAGATCGCCCTCATGATTGCCGGCTGTCAGAAGGTACAGAACATTTCCGACAAGCTTTGCCTGTCGCCCAAGACGGTGAATACCTACCGTTATCGGATTTTCGAGAAATTATCGATCACCAGTGATGTGGAGTTGGCGTTGCTTGCTGTCCGCCACGGCATGGTCGATGCCACCAACTGAAGTCACTCCCGTGTTCGATGCCAGTGCCTTTCTCGCCACCTGCAGTGGTCGCCCTGGGGTGTATCGCATGTTCGATACAAGCTCGAACCTGCTGTACGTCGGTAAAGCCAAGAACCTGAAGAAGCGTCTTGCCAGCTACTTTCGCAAGACCGGGCTGGCGACCAAGACGTCCGCGCTGGTCGGCAAGATCGCCCAGGTGGAAACCACCATCACCGCCAACGAGACCGAGGCGCTGCTGCTCGAGCAGACGCTGATCAAGGAATGGCGGCCGCCGTACAACATCCTGCTGCGTGACGACAAATCCTATCCGTACGTATTCCTGTCGGACGGTGACTACCCGCGCCTGGACATCCATCGCGGCGCCAAGAACAGTAAGGGCCGCTATTTCGGGCCTTACCCGAGCGCGGGTGCGATCCGGGAAAGTCTGGCGCTATTGCAGAAGACTTTTCTGGTGCGCCAATGTGAAGACAGTTACTTCAAGAACCGCACGCGGCCCTGCCTGCAATACCAGATCAAACGGTGCAAGGCGCCTTGTGTCGCCCTCGTCGAACCGGCCGAGTACGCCGAGGATGTGCGTCACTCGGTGATGTTTCTAGAAGGGCGCAGCAATGCCTTGAATGCCGAGCTGTCCACGAACATGCAGCAGGCCTCCATGGCACTGGATTTCGAGAAAGCCGCCGAACTGCGTGACCAGATGGCGCTGCTGCGCCGCGTGCAGGACCAGCAAAGCATGGAGGGTGGTACCGGCGACGTCGATGTCATCGCGGCCATGGTCAACCCAGGTGGCGCCTGCGTACATCTAATCAGCGTGCGTGGCGGGCGCGTGCTTGGCAGCAAGAATTTCTTCCCCCAGGTGGCGATCGAAGAAGAGGCCCAGGATGTGCTCGTGGCGTTTCTCGGTCAGTACTACCTGGGCAGTCAGGAGCGCGATCTGCCGACCGAACTGATCGTCAATGCGCCCCATGAGGACTATCCCGTGCTGATCGCCGCCATTCAGGAGCTGCGTGGGCGTGAGCTGGGCATCAGCTACCGTGTCCGTGGCACCAGAGCACGCTGGCAAGCCCTGGCCGTGACTAACGCCGAGCAGGCGCTGGGCGCTAGACTAGCTAACCGTGCGCACATGGCAGGGCGTTTCGATGCGCTGGCTGAAGCTCTGGACATGGACGAAGTGCCGCAACGTCTAGAGTGCTTTGACATCAGTCACTCCAGCGGCGAGGCGACCGTGGCCTCTTGCGTGGTGTTCGGCCCCGAAGGCCCGATCAAATCCGACTACCGGCGCTACAACATCGAAGGCGTGACCGGCGGTGACGACTACGCCGCCATGCACCAGGCGCTGACCCGCCGCTTCAGCAAAGTTAAGCAGAACGAGGGTAAGTTGCCGGACATCCTGTTGGTCGATGGCGGCAAGGGCCAGTTGGCCATGGCGCGCGAAGTGCTGACCCAGCTGGAGGTGCCAGAGTTGATTCTGCTGGGTGTAGCCAAAGGCACTACGCGTAAGCCCGGCCTGGAAACCCTGTACCTGAACGACGCCGCACACGAATTTACCTTGCCGGGCAATTCACCGGCCCTGCACCTGATACAGCAGATTCGCGACGAATCGCATCGTTTTGCCATCACAGGGCACCGTGCCCGTCGTGGCAAGACGCGACGTACCTCAACTCTGGAAGAAGTGGCCGGAGTAGGGCCGAAACGTCGCCGTGAACTGCTTAACCACTTTGGTGGTCTGCAAGAGTTGTCCCGTGCCAGTGCTGAAGAGATCGCTAAAGCACCCGGCATTAGTAAAAAGCTGGCAGGGTTGATTTATGCTGCCCTGCACAGCGAGTAGAATGCTGCCTCACCTAACCGCCCAGTCGAGCCGATGAATATCCCCAACCTCCTAACGGTGCTCCGCGTTCTGCTGATCCCGATCTTCATTTTGTTGTTCTACATGCCATTCTCATGGAGCTACTGGGCTGCCAGCGCGGTATTCGCCTTTGCCGCCGTGACCGATTGGCTCGATGGCTACCTGGCGCGTCGCTGGGAGCAGAGCACGCCGTTCGGCGCCTTCCTCGACCCTGTTGCGGACAAGCTGATGGTTGCCACCGCCTTGGTGCTGCTGGTCGCCGAGCACGCCAACCTGTGGCTGACCGTGCCTGCGACCATCATCATTGGTCGTGAAATCGTCGTTTCGGCGTTACGCGAATGGATGGCCGAGCTGGGGGCAAGAGCGCATGTTGCGGTGTCCAACCTGGCCAAGTGGAAGACCGCCGCGCAAATGGTGGCGCTGGTAATCCTGCTCGGTAACCCGCCGCTGTTCGGTTTCTGGGTACTGGTCGGTTATATGCTGCTGATTATCGCGGCTGTGCTCACCTTGTGGTCGATGGTGCAATACCTGCTGGCCGCCTGGCCGCACCTCAGCGTGACCGCAGAAAAGAAATAACTTTTTTGAATCAAGAGCTTGACTGGGCGTTGCGAAGCTATAGAATGGCGCCCGTCGATAAGACAAGCGGGAATAGCTCAGTTGGTAGAGCACGACCTTGCCAAGGTCGGGGTCGCGAGTTCGAGTCTCGTTTCCCGCTCCAATTTAAACGGGCCGTCTAGTACGGCCTGTTCAGTTTAAAGGCTGAGTAGCAGAGTGGTTATGCACCGGATTGCAAATCCGTGAACGCCGGTTCGATTCCGACCTCAGCCTCCAAACAGAAAGCCCCGTAGTTAATAGCTACGGGGCTTTTTTGTGTCTGTTTGGATAGTTGTAGTAGTTCACGCACGCTGTACGTGATATCCAAACTGGTGACTTGTATATCCATCAAGGGGAGGCGCTACCCTGTTGGATACTACTGGGGTGGGGCGCTTGTCGGGGCGTGCCAATCAGCCATTCATCAGTTTGATCCACCGGTAGCAGCAGTACAGTAACGCTGGTGCTATGGAGAGGGAGAGGCTTACGCCAAGAGAGAGCCCGACCACAAAGTGGATCACGACGAAAACCACAACGGCGAACGCAAGCAGCGCCGTGGTGAGCCCATCCACCAAGGCAACATCTTCTGCGGCCTTGTTCCAGGTGTTTTCCGGGCGATTCTTCAGCGAGCGTTTTTTGCGCACGAGCCAGACGTCAGTGACGAAATCCATCACCCACTCGATCAGCCCGCCGATAAATACCAACATACTCACTCCCTGAAACTGTCTTCAATGATCCTGATCGTGAGATATAGCTGAGTCAATGGCGAAAGGCATCGGTATTTATGGGGCGCGTCGCAGAAAATGAAAGGCCAGTCTTTGGCGTAAGCGCGTCAAGCCGCAGCGTTTAATAGGGGCGATGCAATGAGAGCCATCGCATCGCGCCTACGACAGGCTCCTGCATTGATAGCCGATCATCATCAACCCTTAGCTCTTACGATCCGGCCAGCCTTTACCTCGCCAGCATATTTGTTGAGCCGATCCTCGCCGTTGATCAGCACGCCGACCATGCGAAGAATGGCCCAGGCATCTGCTTCGTTCTCTGTGCCTCTGAGGCGTTCTGCAATTTTGACCAGGTCGACGGATGCCCATTTCAGGTCTTCTGCGACTGCTTTGAGGTCTTGTTTCAATATCTGAGTTTGACGCTGTCCCATGTTGCCTCTTTCGTATTTGTTGATTCTTTAGTTGCCCATAATGATCCGGCACCACTTCTTATCCGGCATGAGGCAAGTTTGGAGCTGCTCAGCCTCGACCTATCCTGGATTGCCAAGTATTGTACTTATGGCCTGCGGTAACCGTTATGCCCCTGATCGCGACTCCCAATGCCTCCGAAACTGAAACATCCGCCAGCGATTACATGATGTTCGGCACGCCGATGGAGCGCCTGGATTTCTACCGCCGGGAAGTTCATCACGAGACGGGCCAGTTATCGAGCCGTACCAACGTCTGTAGGCACGGTCGTTTCTGATGATCGTCAGTTCGCTGAGCGCATGGCCTTGCATCAGGGCCTCTGCGGCGATCATCGGGCACTGGCAATTTAAGTAGGACACGCTGCTGCGCAGTGAGCCGCGGTTCGGGCATGTCTATGATGATTCGCCGCTATTCTGCGAAACCGAGGCGTGTGAAGAGCGTTATCGCAAGTCGCTGTTGTTCTCGCTGCGCTCGCCATGGATGTTCAGCAGGTTCTGGGGGATTCTGGGCGCGTTCTCGGTGGTGCAGTTCGCCACAGCCCACATCTGAAATGGCCGAATGATAGAGCGAGGCGGGCGCGTCGCATTCACTTCACCGGCTCGGGCCCCGCGTGGGCGGGGCCGCATCTCGTTAACCAGACAGGCTTAGCGTGTGCCTGTCTTGAGGCCATCGAGATAGTCGATATTGGGCTCCTGCGCCTTCTTGCCAGGCTTGGCAGTGGTCTGCAGTTCGCTTTTGAGCTTCGCTTGCAGTGCGTCGATCAGCAGAGACTGACGCGCTTGGCCTTCGAGATGGGCTTCGATGGCCTGGATTATCTCGGTGTTCATGCTGGTGTAATTCTCGTTGGCCAGGTCTTCAATACGCTTACGCATTCCGTCCGGCAAACGAACCACGAACTTATCAGCAGTACGAGCGTTGAATACTGGTTTGGTCACGGTAGGCTGCTCCATGTTGGGTGGTAATAGCTATTTGATGCCATGCAGCACAATAGTTCATATCCCTGGACGATCGGCTGTTTATTCATGTTGCTGTGGGACGTATCACGCCGGAAAAGCGAATGGCGTAACATCAGGGCAGTCATCAATGGTTGGAGGTAAGGATGTTCAGCGCAATTGACTGGATCTATCTTGTGGTACTGGCCGTGCTAGCCATCAGCGTGCTCTATGCCTACTTCAGGCCTGCCGCGAAAAAGCGCAAGGCCGAAAGCGACTCCAGCAGCTCCAGTGGCGGCTCTGGCGGTACCATGATTACCGACAACGATGTCTCGGCGGATTCTGGCGGCGGCGACGGCAACGGCGGCGGGGGCGGGGGCGGGGGCGATTGAGCAGGGTGCATTCGCTCTCGTGTTCTGCGGCAAATATTTCGCTCCGACGCTTGATGATCGAATGATTCGAATTACGGCATAGTGATATTGCATGCCAACCTGGCTGGGCGTCCGGTGCTTGTTCCAAGAATGACGCCCACCAACATACTTATCGTACTGGCCACGTGATCGGCAGGCGCTAGCCCTACGGCGAGATAGGGTCACTGGCCGGGAAGGTTTCCTTGAGCGCGTTATCCATCTTCGCCTTCCTACCTTGCGCCTGGCGGCTGATAGTCACTTCATCGTGGTCTGCGGCGGGGGCGTGTCGCTCTCATGGCGCTCCCTTTTTTCAGCGCAGCTCAGAAAGTCCTTGAGCTGACAATTACCGGTAATGCCACGCTGGGCGATCAGCGCCGCGATCTTGATCAGCCCGACGACTCCATCCTGCCTGATACCACTGAATGCACTCACCATGCCTACGGCTAGTGAGAGCAAGCGCTCGGTACCTTCAACATTCTTGTACGCGTGCATGTGACACCTCATCTGGATGTACCTCCGCATGGAGGTAACGCAACAGTGAAGAGTGTCGCAGGGGCAATGTCCCGGGTGGCTTACCAACGGTTGAATTGCGTGGCGCCGCGGGATTTCGATCGACCATGCCGACTAGCCGACAGGCGGGACAGAATGTCCTCCTGACAGTCTATTTGCGCGAACTAAACTTCGAGGGTCATCACAGTGAGGAAGGAGTTTCCAAGATGATGTCCATTCTCGAGCAGCGCCGCATCGTCGAATGCGCATTTCTACCATTGGTTTGTAGTTGCACCATCGATGCCAATGAGTCGGTGACTATCCAGATCCAGGATCCTGTCACCGCGCAGATTTATCTGAATGTCACCGGAATATCGCGTGCAGAGCTCTCGACATCACGGCAAATATCCCAATTGGTGATACAGCTGCGTCAGGATCTGCGCACGCTGAATTCAGGGAGTGATCGCAAGGAGGCCTGATGCCGTCAGCCGCGCTCCCGATCAGGCAGAGTGAACTGCCTCCACATCCCGCAGCCTCAGTTAGCAGTACTGACTATTGAAGAGGATGACGATATGGACGGTGGAAAATTCGATGGCCTCGATCTCGAGCGCTTCCATTCGCTGCTGGCGCAAGAGCTGGGGCTGACGGAGGATGAGCTGGAAACCTGGATGGTGGAAGAGCGCGAGCGGGTCGACGAGGACGGCCAGTTGATCGGCCACGCCGTCACCTTCAAGCACGATATGCCCTTCGATCTGCGTGCTCGCGTGCGCGGCATGGCCGGCGATCATGTCGCCCATACCGGGCTCATCGAGCTGGACTCCTGAGTGCTTGATAGTGCTGATCGGCAAAAAACCTGAACTCTGGCGACTGGCGGCGCCTCCAAAATAGCGTCAATCACTTTATGGAGTATTCGCTAATGGCTCGTAAAACTTCGCTGGAAAGCGGCCTGGATCAGTTTCAACAGGAAAGCGCCAAGGAATTGAAGAAACTTCTCGACCAGGCCAGCAAAGCGCTGGGCGATGCCGAGTCCTTTTCTGGTGACAAGGCACACGAAGCTCGTGAGAAAGTGATCGCGCTGCTCAATGAAGCCAAAGGTTCGATCACCGACAAAGGTCGTGAGGCCGTCGAGCTGGGTCGTGAAACCATCGATAACGCTCAGGATCGCATCGAAAGCAATCCATGGACTTCCGTTGCCGTCGCCTCGGGCTTCGGTCTGCTGATCGGCCTGCTGGTCGGACGTAGCAGCAAGTAAATCGGTGCCTGCGGGCGCGCAGTCTCAGGCTGCGACCCGCCAGAATCGAGTCGAGCGCAGCTGCATGGTCAGCCTGCGGTCGACTGATATAGCCTCGTAGATCACTGATTTACGGGGCTTTTTATTGCGCCGTTTAACCTTGCAGCGCCGCCTGGGGGTGTATATAGTCCAGCCCTCGCATATTTCGCCGCCCCGATGGTGAAATTGGTAAACACAGCAGACTTAAAATCTGCCGACCGCAAGGTCTTGCCGGTTCGATTCCGGCTCGGGGCACCATCTGCAGCGCAAGGCTGCGATCCCTTCATGCGATCCTCCCTATCTCCCAAATCATTCACGTCACGAGCCAATCAATTGAGCGTGCTTAGTCTTGCCGCCGTTTCAGGGGCAGCAAGACCGACAGTGAACTAGAAGTGAGCCTTGACCAGCAGGCTGATCGCGCTCTGGTTGGTGCCGCCCAAGACTTCGTCACCCAACGGGCTGTTGTTGTCGATGCCGTACTTGTGCTTCCAGTAGTCGTATTCGACGCCCACGTAGAACTTCTTGCCCCAGCCCATGGCCTTGGCCAGATCGTATTTGATCTGCGGGTTGATGTGCAGGTTGGCGTGGTAGCTGTCGTCGTTGTCGACCACCCAGTCGATGAAGCCATCGATCACCAGGTCTGAGTTACCGACCGGCACGGTGTAGCTCCATGCGGGCGTGATCTGCCAGACATTGCGACCGTCGCGCTTGCCGTCCGGGCGGCGCAGGTAGGTGTTGAGCTGAAAGTAGTCGAAACCGGGAATCGCCAAGTCGATGGCCGGGCCTAGCAGGTAGGCGTCGACATCGTCTTCACCGAACTCGTAGGTGGCGGACAGCAGCACATCCTTCACCGGGCCGAACGACAGGTCGCTACCGCTGATCTTGCCGAACGACAGGCGTGGGCTGATTTCGCCGTAGAAGGTGTGCCCGTCGCCCGCGCCATTGGTGGCCTCGGTGTTGTACTTGATGCCGTCGACGAACAGGAACAGGTCACCGAAGCTCCAGCCGCTGGCGTGCTCGAAAGTGAGCGTTTGCTGGCGAGGCGGGTCGATCTTGAAGTCGATGCCGTTGAGGTAGGTCAGGCTGTTGTCCTGCCACAGCAGGAGATCGGCCATGCTCTGGACAGGAGTCAGCAGGCTGCCCGCCAGCAGCAGGGAAGTCGCGGTGTGTTTCATCGGGCGTGTTCCGGAGTGTGTTGAGTGATCGGCCCGCCGGTTTCCAGCGAGCGGCAGCATAAGAGGGGCTAGGTGAGTTCAACGCACCTGCCTCAGAGGCAGGCGAGGGCTCTAAAATGCCTGTCCCAGCTCAGCGCGGCGCGCGAGTGTACAGCATTTGCGAGCGTGGATCGTGTCGATATGGGGAGGGTGGCAGAGACGAGAACGCCGTTTCCTCGTGATGAGAAAACGGCGCTTTTTGCAGCGCTCAATACAGTGCGATGACAGGCTGGGGCCGGATCACGCGTCGAGCTGTTTGGCCGTTTCGACGCCTGAAGCGCTGAGCTTGATGGGGTAGTTCAGGGACAGCTCACCAGCAGTGCCCGAGACGGCACCATCGTGAATCAGCCCGCTGTCCTGCAAGTGCTTGAGCGCATCGGCGACCGCGTGTTCGCCGCGGAAATTATCCAGCACCTCCTTGCCGAGGCCGGCAGGGTGAGCGTGCAGCAGGCGGGTGAGAACCTCTTTCTTCAAATCATTGTCAATGGACATGCGAACCTCGCGTTGCGGTGGGTTTCACAGTTTGTGACTGCCTGGCTGAGCAAACGTTTTAGGTGATTACCGTCCTGCCGTTGTAAGCCGCGGGCGTCCTGATAAACTGCTTCGGCGTCGATAACCCTCTCTCATTCAGGGACTTCCATGATCAAGAAATGCTTGTTTCCCGCCGCTGGCTACGGCACTCGTTTTCTCCCGGCAACCAAGGCCATGCCCAAGGAAATGCTGCCGATCGTGAACAAGCCGTTGATTCAGTACGGCGTGGAGGAAGCGCTGTCGGCTGGCCTCAACGAGATCGCCATGGTGACGGGCCGCGGCAAACGCGCCCTGGAAGACCACTTTGATATCAGCTACGAGCTGGAAGAGCAGATCCGCAATACCGACAAGGAAAAGTACTTGGTCGGTATTCGTCGTCTGATCGACAACTGCACCTTCTCCTACACCCGCCAGGTGGAAATGAAGGGCCTGGGCCACGCTATTCTCAGCGGTCGTCCGCTGATTGGTGATGAGCCGTTCGCCGTGGTACTGGCCGATGACCTGTGTCTGAACCTCGAAGGCGACAGCGTGCTGACCCAGATGGTCAAGCTGTACAACCAGTTCCGCTGCTCGATCGTGGCGGTGCAGGAAGTGCCGATGGAAGAGATCCACAAGTACGGTGTGATCGCCGGCGAGATGATCCGTGACGATATCTTCCGCGTGAACAGCATGGTCGAGAAGCCCAAGCCGGAAGACGCGCCGTCGAACCTGGCGATCATCGGACGTTACATCCTGACTCCGGACATCTTCGAACTGATCGAGAAGACCGAACCGGGCAAGGGCGGTGAAATTCAGATCACCGACGCACTGATGAAGCAGGCTCAGGACGGTTGCGTACTGGCCTATAAATTCAAGGGCCAGCGTTTCGACTGCGGCGGCGCGGAAGGCTATATCGACGCCACCAACTTCTGCTACGAGCACCTCTACAAGACTGGCAGGGGCTAATTGCTCGCTGGCTGACTCGCTGACAGAAAAACCGCCTTCGGGCGGTTTTTTCATGTTCAGCTTTCGTTGATCGGCTTGGCGCCTGGCCCCAGCGGCTGGCCGTAGCTGAACTCGATGTAATGGCCTGCGGGATCCTGCACGCCGCAGTAATAGCCAACCGGGTAGGGCTCGTCGCGTTGCGCCCAGATCAGGCAGCCAGCAGCCTGAGCCTTGGCAGCGATGGCGTCGACTTCCTCGCGGCTCTGCAGGGCGAAGCCGAAGTGGCTGTAATCGTTGGCCGCCAGGCGCCGTGGCTCGCCACCGGGCATGATCACGAAGATGACTTCGCTCTCGCGACCAGGCTCGGCCATCCACACGATCTGCGAACCCTTGCCGGGCCTGCGGTGGATGACGTGCATGCCGCAGAAGTCTTCGTAGAAATCGATACAGGCCTGCAGATCGGGGACGTGCAGGGCCAGGTGTGTGAGGATCGGGCGCATAAATAGCTCCTTGTTCTATCGAGACTAGACTGGCCGCCTTGAGGATAAGTTTGCGCCATGTGCCAGGCGGGCAGGGCGCTTCGTTTACGGTATGCTCTGCATCTGTTCAGGAGGCTGTGATGACCTACGATTTCGATCTCTTTGTAATCGGTGCCGGTTCCGGTGGTGTGCGTGCAGCGCGCTTCTCCGCGGGCTACGGCGCCCGTGTGGCGGTGGCGGAAAGCCGCTATCTGGGCGGCACCTGCGTCAACGTGGGTTGCGTACCGAAAAAGCTGCTGGTGTACGGCGCGCAGTTCGCCGATGACTTCGAGCACGCTCAGGGCTTCGGCTGGACGCCCGGCGAGGCCACGTTCAGCTGGCCGACGCTGATCGCCAACAAGAACCGCGAAATCGAGCGCCTCAATGGTATCTACCGCAAGCTGCTGGTGGGTAGTGGCGTGACCCTGCTCGAGGGCCATGCGCGGCTGCTCGACGAGCACCGCGTCGAAGTCGACGGCAAGACCTACAGCGCCGAACGCATCCTCATCGCCACCGGTGGCTGGCCGCATGTTCCTGATATTCCGGGGCATGAGCACGCGATCAACTCCAACCAGGCGTTCTTCCTGGAAGAGCTGCCCAAGCGCGTGCTGGTGGTCGGCGGTGGCTACATCGCTGTGGAATTCGCCTCGATCTTCAATGGCCTCGGTGCACAGACGTCGCTGTTGTATCGCGGTGAGCTGTTCCTGCGTGGCTTCGACAATTCCCTGCGTACGCACCTGCATGAAGAACTCGGCAAGCGCGGCCTGGATGTGCAGTTCAACACCGATATCGCGCGAATCGACAAGCAGGCC
Source organism: Pseudomonas sp. AC355 (assembly GCF_979258205.1). NCBI lineage: Bacteria > Pseudomonadati > Pseudomonadota > Gammaproteobacteria > Pseudomonadales > Pseudomonadaceae > Pseudomonas > Pseudomonas sp. AC355. The sequence goes on from NZ_OZ409843.1 coordinate 1,024,808, forward strand.
GACGGCAGCCTGCAAGCCACCTTGAAGGATGGCCGCACTCTGCAGGCCGATTGCATCTTCTACGCCACCGGGCGCCGGCCGATGCTCGAGAATCTGGGGCTGGAAAACACCGCCGTCAGCCTGGATGACAAGGGCTATATCGAGGTCGATGACGAGTACCAGACTACGGCGCCGTCGATCCTCGCCATCGGTGATGTGATCGGTCGCGTGCAGTTAACGCCCGTGGCCCTGGCCGAAGGGATGGCCGTTGCGCGTCGTCTGTTCAAGCCGGAGGAGTACCGCAAGGTCGATTATCAGAACATCCCGACTGCGGTGTTTAGCCTGCCGAACATCGGCACGGTGGGGCTGACGGAGGAACAGGCTCGCGAGGCCGGCCACCAGGTGAAGATCTTCGAAAGCCGCTTCCGGCCGATGAAACTGACCCTGACCGAAAGCGATGAGCGCACCTTGATGAAACTGGTGGTCGATGCCGATACCGATCGCGTGCTGGGCTGCCACATGGTCGGCCCGGATGCCGGCGAGATCGTCCAGGGCCTGGCGGTCGCCATCAAGTCTGGGGCGACCAAGCAGGTGTTCGACGAAACCATCGGCGTTCACCCGAGCGCTGCAGAGGAATTCGTCACCCTGCGTACGCCGGTGAACTGACTTGTCGATGAGCCAGCTGTTTTACCTTGCGGATTTGTTCGGGGTGGCGGTATTCGCCATCACCGGCGCGCTGATGGCGGGGCGCAAGTCCATGGATCTGTTCGGTGTGCTGGTGATCGCCATCATCACCGCACTTGGCGGCGGTACGCTGCGCGATGTGATCCTCGACAATCATCCGGTCAGCTGGATTCGCAACGACACCTACATTCTGGTCGCCTGCCTGGCTGCCGTCGGCACGGTGATCTGGGTGCGCCTGACCCGGCCGATCCACGAAAAGGGCCTGCTGATCGCCGATGCCTTCGGCCTGGCAGTGTTCACCGTGATCGGTACCGAAGTCGCCCTGCAGTACGCGATGCCGTCCAGCACGGCGGTGATCATGGGGGTGATGACCGGTGTCGCCGGCGGCGTGATGCGTGACGTGATCTGCAACGAGATCCCGCTGATCTTCAAAAAGGAGATCTACGCCACCGCCTGCCTGGCCGGCGCGGTGACCTTCGTGCTGCTGCGTATGCTGGAAACGCCGCACTGGCTGGATACCGGCATTGCCATGCTGGTGGTGCTGGTGATCCGTCTGGCAGCGATCCGCTGGCACTTCTCGCTACCTCGGTTTCACCTGCTCGACCGCGACTGATACGTTTGCGCGTCAGAGCGCGGCAGGCTTCTCGATAACGCTGTTACCCATTTGTATTCACCAAGGAAGGTCGATGCATCGTTTGCTCCTGTGTCTGTGCGTGCTGAGCCTGGGCGTCTGCGCTGAAGAGGTGGTCAATGACGTCACCGGCCTCAACCCGGTCGTCGTCGAGCAGGTCGTCGTGCCGCTTAGCGAGCAGGATGTCGTCAAGGCGCTGCGCAGTCATGCCGGGCCAGTCAGCATCGGCGGCGGTCGTTACAGCATGGGTGGTCAGACGGCCTCGGACGGCGCGCTGCAACTGGACATGCGCGGGCTCGATCAGGTGCTCGAGTTCTCCGCCGAGCGCCGGGAAATTCGCGTGCAAAGCGGTATCACCTGGCGCGCCATACTCGAATACGTCGACCCGTACGACCTCTCGCCGCAGATCATGCAGTCCTACGCCAACTTCACGGTGGGTGGTTCGCTGTCGGTCAATGTGCATGGCCGTTACGTGGGCGAGGGGCCGATCGCTGGTTCGGTGCGGGGTATCCGCGTGGTGCTCGCCGATGGCCGTGTGGTGGGCGCCAGTCCTAGCCACAACGCTGCGCTGTTCCATGGTGTAATTGGTGGCTATGGTGGCCTTGGGGTGATAGTCGAGGCCACGCTGGGCCTGGTGGAGAACACGCGCATCGCCCGGGAAAGCCAGGTCATGTCACTGCAGGACTATCGGCCCTGGTTCTATCGCGAGGTCGCGGCCCAGGCGGATCTGGTGATGCACAATGGCATTCTCTATCCCGATGACTTCTCCACGGTGCGGGCCGTTTCCTACCGGCGCACCGAGGCTGCCTTGACCGAAGCGCAGCGGCTGAGCCCCAGGCAGCAAGGGAGCCATATACAGCGCGCGGGGATTCGTCTTAGTGGATCATCCTCGGGCATCAAACTGCGTGAAGCGGCGCTCGATCCGCTGCTGTTCCGCAGCCCCAAGGTGCAGTGGCGCAACCATGAGGCCAGCCTCGATGTCAGCGAGTTGGAACCGATATCCGGCCCTGGCTTCAGTTATGTGCTGCAAGAGTATTTCGTACCGCCGGCGCAGCTGGAACGCTTCATCGGCGAGCTGGCGCGCCTGACCCATCAGCATCAGGCCACGCTGATCAACGTCTCCATTCGCCATGCCAAGGCTGACCCGGATACCGTGTTGAGCTGGGCGCCCGAGGAGGTCTTCGCTCTGGTGCTCTACTACCGGCAGGGCAGCTCAGATGGTGAACGGCAGAAAGCCGCAGCCTGGACTCGGGATCTGATCGCCGCCGCCCTGCGCTGCGGAGGGCGGCATTACCTGCCTTATCAGATTCACGCCAGCCGCGAGCAATTCCTCCAGGCGTACCCGCGGGCGCCGGAATACTTCGCGCTCAAACGCCAGCTGGATCCCACCTACCGGTTTCGCAACCGTCTGTGGGACGCCTATTACCCTAAGTAACTATCCAGAGCGAAGCCGCCAGATCACTTCAGCGCATCGCCGAGAAACTTGCTGAGAAACTGCTGGGTGCGTGCCTGTTTGGGCTTGCTGAGCAGTTCGCGGGCATCGCCCTGCTCGACGATTACGCCCTTGTCGATGAAGATGACGCGGTTGGCCACGTCGCGAGCAAACCCCATCTCATGGGTGACGATCACCAAGGTACGCTGCTCTTCGGCCAGGGCGCGGATGGTCGCCAGCACTTCACCGACCAGCTCCGGATCCAGCGCCGAGGTGGGTTCATCGAACAGGATCACGTCCGGTTCCATGGCCAGCGCACGGGCAATCGCCACGCGCTGCTGCTGGCCGCCTGACAAACGCTTCGGGAAGGCGTCTTCCTTACCCGTCAGACCGACCTTCGCCAACAGCTGCCGGCCGCGTTCAATGGCCACGTTGCGCGATTGTTTCTTCACCACCACCGGGCCTTCGATGATGTTTTCCAGCGCGGTGCGGTGCGGGAACAGATTGAAGTTTTGGAACACGAAACCCACGTGCTGACGCAGCTTGCGGATCAGCCCCTGCTGCTGGCTGATCGGCTTGCTGGCGTCGATCTCGATCTCACCCACACGAATGCTGCCACCATCCGGTGTTTCCAGCAGGTTGAGGCAGCGCAGCAGGGTGGTCTTGCCCGAGCCGCTGGGGCCGATAATGGCCACCACTTCGCCGGCTGCGATATTCAGGTCTATGCCGTTGAGAACGGTCTGGCCCTTGAACGCCTTGGTCAGGTTGCGAACGGTGATCATGCTGCTGCTCGTGTCCGGTAGAGCCATCAGTTTTCCGCCTCGTGGCGGTTGACCCGCGCTTCCAATCGGTTCTGCAGATGCGCCAATACGCTGGAGAGTATCCAGTAGATCAGGGTTGCCGCGAGGTACATGGTAAAGACCTCGTACGTGCGGGCAGTGATCAACTGTGCCTGACGGAACAGCTCCGGTACCTGAATGGTGGCCGCCAGCGCGGTGTCCTTGACCAGCGAGATAAAGCTGTTACCCAGCGGTGGCAGGGCAGTGCGTGCGGCCTGAGGCAGGATGGCGCGCAGCATCGTCTGAGTCTTGCTCATGCCAATGCTGGCCGCGGCCTCCCACTGGCCGCGATCGATCGAGGCGATGGCCGCACGCATGATCTCTGCAACGTAGGCCGCCATGTTCAGAGAAAAGCCAATCAGGGCGGCGGTCAGCGGCTCCAGTTGTAATCCCAGTTCAGGCAAGCCGAAGTAGATGATGAACAACTGCACGAGCAGCGGTGTACCCCGGAAGAACGAGATATACACCCTGGCCAACCAGCCCAGCGGCGCGATGGCGTAGAGCCTGAGCAGCGCGAGGCCGAAGCCCAGCAGCGTGCCGAAAAACATACCGCCAAGGCTCAGGACGATCGTCCAGACTGCTCCCTTGAGCAGGAAAGGTAAGGAATCCAGTACCAACTGGAGGCTGTCTTGCATCATTGAGTGACGTCAGCCTTGAACCATTTTTCAGAGAGTTGCTTCAAGGTGCCGTCAGCGCGCAGCTTTTCAATGGCCTTGTTGATGGCCGCGAGCAGCTCGGGATTACCTTTGCGCAGTGCGATCCCTGATTCCTGGCGGGAGAATGCGTCGCCAGCAACGGCCATGCGGTCACCCGTCTTGGCGACCATTTCGAATGCTGCCAGGCGATCAACCAGAACCACATCGATGCGACCAACATTGAGGTCCTGGAACTTGGTCGGATCATCATCGTAAGTGCGGATATCGGCCTGCGGGACGTTTTCCTTCAGCCACTGCTCATAGTTGGTGCCCAGGCCGACACCGACCTTCTTGCCTGCCAGATCCGCAGCGGTCTTCACACCGTCAGCGTCACTTTTCCGGGTCAGAGCCTGAATCCCCGAGACGGTATAAGGTGTGGAGAAATCGTACTTCTTCTTGCGCTCGTCCGAGATGGTGACCTGGTTGACCACGATGTCGATCCGACCCGATTCCAGAGACGCCAGAATGCCGTCCCACTTGGTCGGTTGAAAGCTGACCTTTACGCCTAGCTCTTTGGCCAGCGCTTCGGCGAAGTCCACCTCGAAACCAGCGAGCTTGCCGCTTTCGTCCTGGAAGTTGAAGGGCGGATAGGTACCTTCGAGACCCACCTTGATGCTGCCGTTGTCCTTGATCTTCTGGAGATCGTCGGCGGCGAATGCCTGGCTACCGAGGCCGGCGCAGAGGGCCAGACCAAAGCTGCCGATAAGGAACTGGCGACGCAATATTGCGAATGTCATAGCTGAGCCTCTGGTCTTGTTGTGTGTGGAAGTGCGGCACTCTAATCGTTCTAGGTATATTCGATAAAATAATAAAAAATTATTTGCATATGCCAATTACGGCGTCAGGGATTGATAGGCAAATAAAGCCGGAGCACCGCCGGTATGCAGGAACACAATCGGCTTACCTTCTGCGAATTCCCCTTTCTGTACGCCGTCCAGCAGCCCTGCAAACGCCTTGCCGGTATAAACCGGATCGAGCAGCAGCCCCTGGCTGCTGGCAAGCAGGCGAATTGCATCGAGTGTACCGGTATTCGGCTCGCCGTAGCGGGGGCCGTAGTACTCATCCCACAGCTCGATGGACAAATTATCCGGCACACTGATGCCCAGTAGTTCGGCGGTGCGCTGCACCAAACCCAGCACTTTGGGGCGCTGCAAGTCGGCAGGCCGCGAGACGGTAATACCAAGCACACGCCAATCCGGCAGAACGTGGGCTAACGCCAACGCCATGCCGGCATGAGTCGCACCACTGCCTGAAGCCAGTACTAAAGTGCCGCTATCGAGGCCCATCGTGTTGACTTGCTCGGCGAATTCCAGCCCGGCCTTGACATAGCCCAAGGTACCAAGCGCATTGGAGCCCCCAATGGGGATCACATAAGGGTGCTTGCCGGTGGCACGCAGGCGCTCGGCCTTGGCCATTAGCAGCATATCCGGCTCTTCCAGGTTGTCGACAAGCTCAACTCGTGTGCCAAACAGATCCAATAGCAGGCGATTACCGTTATGCAGGTAATTCTGTTCTTGAGTATCGATTGGGTTTTCCAGCAAGGCGACGCACGCGAGGCCCAGTTTGGCAGCCAGTGCCGCAGTCTGGCGTACGTGATTGGATTGGATCGCACCGGCGGTAATTAGCGTATCGGCTTGCTGCGCCATGGCATCGGCGCCGAGGTACTCCAGTTTGCGCGCTTTGTTGCCGCCGAGGGCAAACAGGGTCAGGTCATCACGTTTGACGTATATGTCCCGGCCGACGTGATGTGACAGGCGCACCAGGTGTTGCAGCGGAGTGACATGGGGAACCAGTTCGAGACGCTCGAATCGGCTCAGAGCTTCACTGATCATGGGATTCACTGCCGGAAGGGAGGATGAATAACACTTTAGAAGTGACAGCCTGAAACACAACAAGTGCGTTAGTCTCTGCTTATTCTTAAAATGAATATGAGAATGAATTAAAAGTATTTTCATCGTATATCCGCGCGCCGTATCTTCAGCGCGCCGTCCTACCCATACGGCTGACCACCCCTATGCCGCTGTCGATCCAGCGGCAACTACCGAGAACAATCATGAAAAAAACGCTTCTCTTGGCTGCATTGGCCTCCGTCCTGGTTACCCAGGCATTCGCCGCTGAAAAACTCACCGTCGCGGCAACGCCGGTTCCCCATGCCGAGATTCTCGAGCTGATCAAGCCGAAGCTGGCCGAGCAGGGCATCGACCTGCAGATCAAGGTGTTCACCGACTACGTGCAGCCCAACCTGCAGGTCGAGCAGAAGCAACTGGATGCCAACTACTTCCAGACCAAGCCGTATCTGGACAGCTTCAATGAAAGCCGCGGCACCCACCTGGTGATCGTCAAGGGTGTGCACGTCGAGCCTTTCGGCGGCTACTCCAGCAAGTACAAGAGCCTCAAGGAACTGCCGGACGGCGCCACCATCGCCATCCCCAACGAGGCCAGCAACAGTGGCCGTGCGCTGCAACTGCTGCAACACGCGGGTCTGCTGACCCTGAAAGATCCGGCCAACATCCAGGCAACGCCGAAGGATCTGGCCAGCAACCCGCACAACTTCAAATTCAAGCAGCTCGAAGCGGCCATGCTGCCGCGCGTGCTGGATCAGGTCGACCTGGCGCTGATCAATACCAACTATGCGCTGGAAGCCAAACTCGATCCTGCCAAAGATGCGCTGGTGCTCGAGAACAAGGATTCGCCGTACGTGAACTACCTGGTAGCACGTCCGGACAACCAGAACAGCGACGCCATCAAGAAACTGGCTGACGCCCTGACCAGCCCGGATGTGAAAGCCTTTATCGAGAAGAAGTACTCGGGCGCTGTAGTCCCGGCCTTCTAAAACGCCGCGAGCTCACCCAAGCAGCCCAACACGCCGACAGAGGCTTTGCCTCTGTCGGCGTTTTTGTTGGTGCTTACGCTTTGTTTACCAAGGCGAAAATAGCCATAAGCAAATGCTAAAAAGGTATTTAAATTAATTTTTTTATACCGATATAGTTTGTCCATGCGTACCCGCTGGCTAACCGGCGCGCCGCACGACTGAATACAGGTGCCGAACACCTGCTTCTGAGACGCGCCTTGCTGGCGCCCTTACGTGTGGAGTTGCGCGAATGTCTGCCGTGTCCTTGAGTTCTGCCAATCATCAGCCAACGCAGAATTTTGAAGTACGCCCCTTTTCCGCCGCAGTCGGTGCCGAGATCGTCGGCCTCGACCTCAGCCGCCCGCTGAACGAGGCCGATTTCGCCCGCGTTCACCGGGCTCACCTAGACCACAACGTCGTGGTGTTCCGCGACCAGCGCATTACCCCGCAGCAGCAGATCGATTTCAGCCGTCGCTTCGGCGTGTTGCAGATCCACGTGCTCAAGCAGTTCCTGCTGGCCAACCACCCGGAAATCTTCATCATTTCCAATATCGTCGAGAACGGTCAGCCGATCGGTCTGGGCGACGCCGGCAAGTTCTGGCACTCGGATCTGTCTTACAAGGAATTCCCCAGCCTGGGTTCCATGCTGCTCGCACAGGAGTTGCCGGAAGAGGGCGGCGATACGCTGTTCGCCAGCCAGCAACTGGCCTACGAGACACTGCCAGCCGAGCTGCGCCAGGCCATCGATGGCAAGCGTGCGGCGCATTCCTACACCGCCCGCTATGCCGATGAAGTGTTCAAGGGCATCCGCCGCCCGACACTGACCGAGGCGCAGTTGGCCGAGGTCAAGGCCGTGATCCATCCGGTGGTGCGTACCCATCCGGAAACCGGGCGCAAGGGCCTGTTCGTCAACGAGAACTTCACCACCCACATTCTCGACGTCCCCGAGGACGAGAGCCGGCAGATCCTTACCGAGCTCTACGCCCACAGCGCGAAGCCCGAATTCATCTACCGCCACCAGTGGCAGCCGAACGACATGGTGTTCTGGGACAACCGCGCGCTGATCCATCTGGCGACCGGCTGCCCGAGCCATCTGCGTCGGCGCATGCACCGCACCACGATCCAGGGCGATGTGCCGTTTTAAGCGGCCCGCCTGCTAGTCCCCATTTTCTGCACCTTTGACTGGAGCCTCGACATGTCGGCAGGTAAGCGCTTTCCCTCTGTTCCCCGTTTTGGCCGCCTCGCCAGCGGCATCGCCCTGAGTCTGAGCCTGCTGGCAGGCAGCCTCGCGGCGCCGCAAGTCGCTCATGCCGAGGGGCAGATCCGTATCGCCGAGCAGTTCGGTATCGTTTACCTGCTGCTCAACGTGGTGCGCGATCAGCAACTGATCGAGAAGCATGGCAAGGCCGAAGGCCTGGACATCAAGGTCGACTGGCAGCAGCTCTCCGGCGGCTCGGCGGTCAACGATGCGCTGTTGTCCGGCGCCATCGATATCGCCGGTGCCGGCATCGGCCCGCTGCTGACGGTCTGGGATCGCACCCACGGTCGCCAGAACGTCAAGGGCGTGGCCTCGCTGGGCAACTTCCCGTACTACCTGCTGAGCAACAACCCCAAGGTCAAGACCATCGCCGACTTCACCGAGAAGGATCGCATCGCCGTTCCTGCGGTGGGCGTGTCGGTGCAGTCGCGCTTCCTGCAGTACGCCGCCGCCAAGCAGTGGGGCGACAAGGAATTCAACCGTCTCGACAAGTACACCGTGGCGCTGCCGCACCCGGATGCCACGGCGTCCCTGAAAGCGGGCGGCACCGAGCTGACCGGGCACTTCTCCAATCCGCCGTTCCAGAACCAGGCGCTGGAAAATCCGGACGTGCACGTGGTGCTCGATACCTACGAGCTGCTTGGCCCGAACTCGCCGACGGTGCTGTATGCCACCGAGAAATTCCGCAGCGATAACCCCAAGACCTACAAAGCCTTTGTCGGTGCATTGGCCGAAGCGGCCGATTTCGCCCAGAAGGACAAGGGCGCGGCAGCGGACACCTACATCCGCGTTACCGGCGCCAAGATCAGCCGCGAGTATCTGCTGAAGATCATCGACAACGATCAGTTCCAGTTCACCGTCACCCCCACCAACACCTATCCGCTGGCCGACTTCCTGCACCGCGTTGGCGCCATCAAAAATAAACCGGCCACCTGGCAGGACTACTTCTTCGAAGACGCCGCCATCGGTCAGGGAAGCTGAAAACCATGAATGCCCCTCTGCAAGGCCACACGGCCAGCACACTGAATCCAGGCGCCTTCGACACCGTTCTACAGGTGGAGAAGGTCAGCCTCGAGTACCGCACCCCGCAGCGCGTCGTACGCGCCACCCACGAAGTCAGCTTCGAGGTGGATCGTGCCGATCGTTTCGTACTGCTCGGCCCATCCGGCTGCGGCAAATCCACGTTGCTCAAGGCGGTCGCCGGGTTCATCGAACCGGTGGGTGGCAGCATTCGCCTCGACGGTGCCCTGGTACGTGAGCCGGGCCCGGATCGCATCGTGGTGTTCCAGGAGTTCGATCAACTGCCGCCCTGGAAGACGGTGAAGCAGAACGTGATGTTCCCGCTGCTGGCCTCGCGCACCCTGGGCCGCAAGGACGCCGAGGAGCGCGCCCTGCATTACCTGGAGAAGGTCGGCCTGGCCGCCTTCGCCGACGCCTATCCGCACACCCTGTCCGGCGGCATGAAGGCCCGTGTGGCCATCGCTCGTGCGCTGGCCATGCAGCCGAAGATCCTGCTGATGGACGAACCCTTCGCCGCGCTCGATGCACTGACCCGTCGCAAGATGCAGGAGGAGTTGCTGGAGCTGTGGGAGGAGGTGCGCTTCACCTTGTTGTTCGTCACCCATTCCATCGAAGAGGCGCTGATCGTCGGTAACCGCATTCTGCTGCTGTCGCCGCATCCCGGCCGAGTGCGGGCGGAGATCAACAGCCATCAGTTCGACCTGCACAGCCTCGGTGGTGTGGGCTTCCAACAGACCGCGCAACGCATCCATCGCCTGCTGTTCGACGAGGAGGTCGACAGCGGCCAAGGCGTCGAGCTGGGCTTCCACGACATCCGCATCGCCTACTGAGGAGATTGAAACCATGAGTCTTTCCCCCGCACGGCGTGAGGAATACGAAATCCCCCTGCAACCGTTGCCTGGCCTCAAGGTCGAGCGCGAGCTGTCTCTGGGGCAGCGCCTCTGGCAACAGGGCTGGCTGCGCAAGTCGGTGATCCTGCTGGGATTGGCGCTGATCTGGGAACTCGCGGCCCGTTACCAGGGCAATGACCTGCTGCTGCCCAGCTTCCTGCAGACCGCACGCGCCTTTATCGAAGGTGTAGGCACCGGCGAGCTGGTAGAGAAAACCGCCATTTCCCTGTCGGTACTGATCAAGGGTTACCTGATCGGTATCGGCATGGCCTTCCTGCTCACCACCCTGGCGGTGTCGACGCAGCTGGGCCGTGATCTGCTTTCCACCCTGACCTCGATGTTCAACCCACTGCCTGCCATCGCGCTGCTGCCGCTGTCGCTGCTGTGGTTCGGCCTGGGTGAGAACAGCCTGATCTTCGTGCTGGTGCACTCGGTGCTGTGGGCGTTGGCGCTCAATACCTACGCGGGTTTTCTCGGTGTCTCGGAAACCCAGCGCATGGCCGGACGCAATTACGGCCTCAAGGGCCTGCGTTTCGTGCTGTTCATTCTGGTGCCCGCTGCGCTGCCGTCGATCCTTGCCGGCCTGAAGATCGGCTGGGCCTTCGCATGGCGCACGCTGATCGCTGCCGAGCTGGTGTTCGGTGCGTCCAGCGGCAAGGGCGGCCTGGGCTGGTACATCTTCCAGAACCGCAACGAGCTGTACACCGACAAGGTGTTCGCAGGGCTGGCCGCCGTGATCCTGATCGGCCTGCTGGTGGAGAACCTGGTGTTCGCCACGCTGGAGCGCGTCACCGTCAAGCGCTGGGGGATGCAGCGCTGATACGCAGGGGGCAAGTCACCGATCTACCTGTGCAGCATGGGTCGTAGGGTGGGCTTGAGCCCACCATTTGGAAGCACTGTTGGTGGGCTCAAGCCCACCCTTGCTACGTAAAACAGCATGCTGCTCGGCAACATTTTTGTCGGGCACACATAACGAGAAGAGATGATGACCAACACTTTCAAACTCGGCCGTCTGGCCACCGCCCTGGGCCTGCTCGGCGCTCTGGCAACTCCGCTTGCCGCTCACGCGGAAGGCAAGATCAGCATCGCCCAGCAGTTCGGCATCGGTTATCTGGTGCTGCACGTTGTCAAAGATCAGCAATTGATCGAGAAGCATGCCAAGGCCCAGGGCCTGGATGACATCGACGTCGAATGGCGAGCCATTTCCGGTGCCACTGCGATGAACGAGGCGTTGCTGGCCGGTGCCATCGACGTGGTATCGGCAGGCGTACCGCCGATGCTCACCGTCTGGGATCGCACCCACGGCAAGCAGAACGTCAAGGCCGTCGCGTCGCTGGGTTCGCTGCCCAACTACCTGCTGAGCAATCGCGCCGAGGTCAAGACGCTGGATGATCTGAGCGACAAGGATCGCATCGCCGTGCCGGCTGCCGGTGTTGGCTTCCAGTCGCGCACCCTGCAGATCGAAACCGCCAAACGCTACGGCAATGCCGACTTCCAGCGTTTCGACAAGATTTCCGTGAGCCTGCCGCACCCGGACGCCACCGTGGCGCTGACCAAGGGCGGCTCGGAAATCACCGCGCATTTCTCCAGCCCGCCATTCCAGTATCAGGCGCTGGAAAACCCGAACGTGCACAAGCTGATCAGCTCCTACGACATCCTTGGCGGCCAGGCCACGTTCAACGTGCTGTACGCCACCGAGAAATTCCACGACGAGAACCCGAAGACCTACAAGGCCTTCTACGACGCACTGGTCGAGGCATCGCAAATTATCAAGGCCGACAAGGCCGCGGCGGCAGAGACCTACATCAAGGTCGAGAACTCCAAGCTGCCTCTGGCGTTCGTGCAGAAGATCATCGAAGACCCGGAGAACGACTTCACCGTCTCGCCGCAACGCACCTTCATCTACGCCGAGAAGCTGCATGAGCTGGGCGTGCTGAAAAACAAGGCCAGCTCCTGGAAGGATTACCTCTTCGAGGAAGCCTACGCCAATCCGGGGAGCTGATTAGCGTTGAACTGGATACTGGGCGCTTCACTTCTGGCAGCGTAGCGACTCGAGGATGGCTGGGGGAACGACGAGCAAGGGCAGTTCCTGCTTGGCTTGCAGGCTCTCCATAGTTCACCAGGGGCGGCAAGTGGATCGACTGGCTCGCCTGCTGACCTCAGTTGCCATCAACAAAGCCCGCCTGGGAAATCAGACGGGCTTTGTTGCATCTGCGCGCAGAGCATCAGACCAACAGGGATTTGCGGCTATGGACGAGGTTCGGGAATAATTTTTCGTTTAGGATGGATTGCGCCACGCCGATGCCGTCCACGCAGTGCGCCATGGAATGCAGCATGAGCGCCGACGGCATGATGATGTGCCGCACCTGCTGATTCGACAGCAGTAGCTCGCGGCGAACAGAAGCCCGGCCTTGCGCCGGGCTTCCGCGTTTTTCAGTCCAGACGTTCCGGGTACTTCATCGCCAGATAGCACGGCGCTTCGCTGTCGGCCGGGTTGCGATAACGGTGTGTCTGGTCGGCGTAGAAAAGAATCGCGTCGCCGGTCGAAAGCAGATAGCGCCCCTCGTTGAAGCAGACCTCCTGCACACCCTGAATCACCAGATTTTCCTGGGCTCCGGGGCATGGCCTTCAGTTTGTTCTTCGCCCAGTGGCGCCAGGCGCGGTTCGTAGAGTTTCGATTGGCGCGTGATATCGAATGGGAACAGCGCTCTGCTGACGAACGCGCCACTGGCGTTGACCAGACGTTTGCTGATGCGCACCGGCATCAGTGCGACGCCTTCTAAGGCTCGACTTCGAGAAAGGCGGCCACCGAGACCTTGAGGTCTTTGGCGATCCTGCACAGTCAGTCCTTGCGATTGCGGCGCAACTCTTCCAGCAACTTGTTCTTGTCGCGCTCGCGCTTGGCAATCACGTCACGCTCGCTGCGGATCTGGGCATGGCTGAGCAGGGCAAAGATAAAGCTGCCGCCGATGATATTGCCGGCCAGGGTAGGCCCCGCAAACACCAGCCAGAAATCGCCCCAGCTCACTTCGCCGGCATACACCAGATAAGACACCTCTACCGAGCCGACCACGATATGGGTGAAGTCACCCAGCGCCATCAGGTAAGTGATCATCACGATAATGGCGATCTTGGCGCTTTCCATCGAGGCGATCATCCACACCATGGTGGCGATCATCCAGCCTGAGATGATGCCTTTGGCAAGCATCTGGGACACGTCGTTTTCCATCACCTTACGGCCGATTTCCAGAAACGCTAGGTCGGTCTGGGCATCGAAAATCGGCAGGCGCAGCATCACCCAAGCCACCAGCAGGGTGCCGGCTAGGTTTCCGCATAGCACCACGCCCCAAAGACGCAATAGTCGCCCGACATTGTTCAGGGTCAGCTTGCTCATCACCGGCAGCACGGCGGTCAGGGTGTTTTCCGTAAACAGTTGCTGACGGGCGAGGATCACCGCCAGAAAGCCTGCCGAATAACCGAGGCTGGCGATCACATGACTTTCATCGCTGGAGCCCAACCGAGAGCGGAACAAACCCATGGCCATCAGCGACAGGCCCATGGTCAGCCCGGCGGCCAGCGCCGACCACCATAATGCTGCGATGCTGCGTTCCAGCTCATGGTCGCCCTGGATCCTGATGGTTTCATGCAACACCGCCGCCCGCGGCGGCAGCTTCTCATCGATCTCGCGCTCTTCTTCGGCTGACAGGCCGGGGGTCTTGCCGTCTGCTTGTTCTTGCATACCAGTTACCTTCATGGGGGGAACAACGGAGGCCCGTCTGTCTGAGGATTCAGACCTGCGGCGCCCGGCTTCGTTCTGCCGTGATAAAGGCGTTCCTTGCCTCGCGGCAAAATGGGCTACGGCGCAGCCGTGCGTGAAACGTCAACAGACCCTAGTGCGTAGTGGAATATGGTTATGATAAAAGGGTTCTTTTAAGGCATAAGGCAATCAGGCAGGCTACCGCCCTTATCTGCCCCCTCGTAAGGAAACCCTGGATCATGCTGAAGAAACTCCTGCTGGCAACTGCCGTCACCACCTCGCTGCTCGGCAGCGCCGTTGCGCTGGCTGCGGACAAGCCGATTCTCAACGCTTCCTACGATGTCGCTCGGGAGCTGTTCGCCGAGATCAACCCCAAGTTCCAGGCTCACTGGAAGGCCGAGACCGGCAAGGATCTGAAGATCGACCAGTCGTTCGCCGGTACCTCGCGTCAGGCGCAGGACATCATTCAGGGCAAGAAGGTCGACACCGTGACCTTCAACCAGGTTACCGACGTGGACATCCTGGCCAAGCGTGGCCTGGTGCGTAAGGATTGGGCCGAGCAGTTCCCCAACCACAGCTCGCCGTACTACAGCACCACCGCGTTTCTGGTGCGCAAGGGTAACCCCAAGAACATCAAGAACTGGGACGATTTGGCCCGTTCCGACGTGAAGCTGGTATTCCCGAACCCGAAAACTTCCGGTAACGCTCGCTACAGCTACCTGGGCGCCTGGCTATACGCCAACGAAGCGTTCAAGGGTGACGAAGCCAAGATCAAGGAATTCGTTGGCAAGGTTCTGCGTAATGTCGAGAACTTCCCCACTGGTGGCCGTGGTGCGACCGTGGCCTTCGCCCAGAATGGTCAGGGTGACGTGCTGCTGAGCTTCGAATCGGAAGTGGTCAATATCGCCAAGGGTGACGAGTTCAAATCCGGCGAGTTCGAAGTGGTCGTGCCGCCGGTCAGCGTGCTGGCCGAATTCCCGGTTGCCGTGGTCGACAAGGTGGTCGACGAGAAAGGCACCCGTGACGTGGCCAAGGCCTATCTGGACTTCCAGTACAGCAAGGACATCCAGAAGCTGCTGACCACCTACCACTACCGCGTACAAGACAAGGAAGTGGCCGCCGAAACCGCGGGCCAGTTCCAGGATCTGCGCCTGATCAACCCGACCGAAGTCCTTGGTACCTGGGACGAGATCACTGCCAAGCACTTCGATGGCAATGCTATTCTTGACCAGCTTTTGGCCGAAGGCCGGTAATTGACTGCAGCGATCTGCTGCGCGTCGCCCCTGCGGCTTCCGAGATCATGATGATCACTGAGGGCTGAACCGCATCAGCTGTATTTCACAAACCGCCGACCTTCCGGCGGTTTGTGCATTGAAGGACTTTCGAGTGAGCAAGACCCCCGTTTTCTTTCTGCAGAATCCATTGCTGCCGGGCTTCGGCCTGAGCTTCGGTTTCAGCGTCTTCTACCTGTCGCTGGTCATCCTGTTTCCGCTGTCCGCTCTGTTGCTTTACGTCAGCGACATGAGCTGGGCGCAATACTGGCAAGCGATCAGTGACCCGCGTGTGGTGCAGAGCTACAAGGTCACCATCAGTGGTGCCTTCTATTCGACGGTGATAGCGCTGCTGGTTGGTCTGCTGATCGCCTGGATCATCACCCGCTACGAATTCCCTGGCCGCCGCCTGGTCGATGCGCTGGTTGACCTGCCGTTCGCGCTGCCGACTTCAGTCGCCGGGTTGACCCTTGCGACCTTGCTGGTGCCCGGTGGCTGGCTTGGCCAGTATTTCGACGCTGCCGGTATCAAGATCGCCTACGCCTACCCAGGCTTGCTGATCGCTATGGTATTCACCAGCCTGCCCTTTGTGGTGCGCACCGTACAGCCCGTGTTGCAGAGCCTGGGTACGGAGTACGAAGAAGCGGCCAGCACGCTGGGGGCCAACAAGGTGCAGAGTTTCACTCATGTGGTGCTGCCCAGCCTGGCGCCGGCATTGATTACCGGGGCTTCGCAATCGTTCGTGCGCAGCCTGGGTGAGTTCGGCGCGGTGATCATGATTGCCGGCAATATCCCATTCAAGACTGAAGTCTCGTCATTGATGATCTTCGTGCGGCTGCAGGAATTCAATTATCCGGCGGCGGCGGCGATCGCTTCGGTGATCCTCCTGGCATCACTGTTCCTGCTCTTCGCCTTGCAGGTAGTGCAGGGGCGCTTGTTCAAATGGCAGAGGCAAAGCCGATGAAAAAGCCTCAGCAGTGGCATCAATGGTTACTCATCATCCTTGGCCTCGGTGCAGTCGCGCTGTTGCTACTGGTTCCTCTGGCGCTGATTTTCACCAAGGCGCTCAGCGGCGGCTGGAGCGCGCTGGTCGACAATCTGTCCCAGGACTACATGCAGCACGCCATCGGCCTGACCCTGCTGGTCGCCGCGCTCACCGTGCCGCTGAACCTGTGCTTCGGCATCCTGCTGGCCTGGTGCGTGACCCATTACGACTTCCGCGGCCGCAAGCTGCTGACCACCCTGGTGGACATTCCCTATGCCGTGTCACCGGTTGTCGCAGGGCTTTGCTACCTGGTCGTCTACGGGCTGGAGACCGCGCTGGGACAATGGTTCTACGATAACGACATGCAATTGATGTTCGCCTGGCCCGGCATCGTCATGGTTACGGTGTTCGTCACCGCGCCTTACGTGGCGCGCATCTTGATTCCAGTCATGCAGTCTCAGGGCAATGACGAGGAAACCTCGGCGCTGTGCCTGGGTGCCAATGGCTGGCAGATCTTCCGCCATATCACGCTGCCCAACATCAAATGGGCGCTGCTCTACGGCGTGGTGGTCACCAATGCGCGGGCAGTGGGCGAGTTCGGTGCGGTGTCGGTGGTGTCCGGCACCATCCTCAACCAGACCCTGACCTTGCCGCTGCTGGTGGATCAGCTGAACAACGACTACAAGCCGGTGGCGGCCTTCACCGCCGCAGCGCTGCTGGCCTGCATGGCGTTGTTCACGCTGTTCCTCAAGACGTACATGGAGTGGCGTCAGCGGGTCAACATGCAGCGCGCCGTCGACAGCTGATTCAGCCCGACACTTGCGTCAGGTGCCGAACCAGTGCCGCCTTGAGCGGCGGCAGGTTCTGCGCCAGGCGTAGCCCGGCATTGCGCAACAGGCGCGTGGGCATTCGATCGTCGGTGTACAGCCGCACCAGCAGGCTGGTGGCCTGATAAAGCGGCCAGCTGGCACGCTGCTGGGCACGGGCGTATTGCTGCAAAACGGCGGGGTCGCCGATGTCGCGATCCTCGCGCGATGCATCGAGCAACACCTGCGCCAGCCGCCTCTGGCTCTGCAAACCGAAGTTGAAGCCATGGGCCGTCACCGGGTGCATGCCCACCGCGGCGTCACCGATCAACGCACAGCGCAGCCCGGCGAAGCGTTGCGCATAGACACCCACCAATGGATAGGCATGGCGCTCGCCGATCAGTTCCATGCGCCCCAGGCGTCGCTCGAAACGGCGCTCCATATCACGGGCGAAGGCGTCCGGCGCCAGCTTCATCACCTCGTTGATTTCCTCCGGTGGCAGGGTCAGCACCGCTGAGGCACAGTTGCCGTTAAGCGGGAGCAGGGCGAGCGTCTGCCCGTAACCGAACCACTCCCAGGCCACCTGTTCATGGCTGCGTTCGTGGCTCATACGGCAAACCAGCATGCTCTTGCCGAAGTCCTCCATGCGCGCACCGATTCCCAGGCGTCGCCGGGTCTCCGAGAGGCGGCTGTCGGCAGCGACCAGCAGGCGCGCATGCAGGAGCTGGCCATCGTTCAGGCGCAGCGTTACTGATTGCCTGGAGCAGTGCAGATCCTCGATTGTGCAGCCGGTCAGCAATTCGACGTCAGGACAGTCGTTTACCGCAGCGAAAGCTGCGCGGCGGATCGCCTGATTGGGCACCAGGCAGCCCAGGCGCTCCTCGCCAGCGGCTGCGGCGAGGATACGCAGTGCATAAAGAGACGGGCCATTGAGTACCTGGGCGTCACGCAAGGGCGAGATTTCGTCGGCCTGCAGGTGCTGCCATATGTTCAGTGACTGCAGCGCCTGTCGTGAGGCATGGGTGAGGGCGATTTCGCGCCCATCCAGCGGCGGATTCGCCACTGCATCGAGGGGCTGGCGTTCGATCAGCCGAATAGAAAGTCCGTGGCCGGACAGGGAACGGGCCAGGCATAGACCCGCTGGCCCGGCTCCGACGATGACGACATCCACTTGCATGGCGATTCCCGTACTTGCTGACAGATCGCTACTGTAGGTCAGCGAGTACCGGGGAACATTGCCCGGGATCAGGCAAACGCTGCGATCACCAGAAACCGATGGGGTGACGCTCGTTGATGTAATCGAGTGGCAGGGCGAAACCCTTGCGGAAGAAGTTGGCCAGACGGGTGTCGATGACCTTTTCGTTGACCGATGCCAGCAACGATTCCTGGCGGTGGATATCGCCGCTGTCGGCGTAGTACTCCTCATGCAGCATGCGTTGCGCAGCGAGGTTGGCGACCAGGCTGTAGCTGCTCACCAGACCTTCATCGGGGCGGCTGACCGCCAGGATCAGGCGCGGATTGTCGTTTTCCAGCACAAGATCGACCACCACGTCGAGATCGTGATTGCGGGCATAACTGGCTGCTTCTTCGAACAGAGGGCGCGCTTTCTCGCTCAATGCCTGGATGAATGCAGTGCGGATCGAGCTATCGCTCACGTCCTGCAGTTCATGGGTGTCTTGCAGCTTGCGCAGAGTATTCACTTCATTGCCCCTTTAGTTCGGCCTGCTGTCTAGCGTGGGAAAAACAGGCGGTGCAAAGAGTTCAGGCTGCTCGATAAATGGTCTCTGTTAATTGTCCGGAACTTGTGTGCCCCATGCACTGCCATAGACACACAGTAACGATTGGCTCGGAGAATTTCGCCAGCATGCAAAACATCGAGCAGGCGGTTCATTTCCTGGAAAAGTACAACCTGGTGCTGAGCACCGCGGAGTCGGCCACGGCCGGGCTGCTGGCTGCCACCGTCGCAGCGGTGCCGGGCTGTGACGGCGTGCTCGAAAGCGGTTTCGTCGCCTATTCCAAGCGCGCGATGCAAGCCAGTCTCGGCGTTAAGCTGGAGACCATCGAGACCTTCGGCATGAACAGCGAGGAAGTCGCCCGGGAAATGGCCATCGGCGTGCTGAAGGTCAGCAGTGCCGACATCATTCTGGCCATCACCGGCGCCCCGACCGCTGACGACAAGAGCGGCCAGCAAGTGATCGACGGCGCCATGTGCTTCGCCTGCGCCACGCGCCTCGCCGAACATGAGGGGGTGACCAGCGAGACCGTCACCTTCCCCGGAGACAATAACGAAAGGCGCGCTGCCGCAGCTCGCCATGCCTTGCTTCGACTGCCCTATTACTACGAACGGTTGCGTCAGACCTCCTGACGGCAGCGGTTCAGCGACTTGTGCAACATCGACCACTCAAGGAAAACACATGATCAAGAAATGCCTGTTCCCAGCCGCCGGTTATGGCACCCGCTTTCTCCCGGCGACCAAGGCCATGCCCAAGGAAATGCTGCCCGTGGTCAACACCCCGCTGATCCAGTACGGCGTGGAGGAAGCCCTCAACGCAGGCCTGACCGAGATCGCCATGGTGACCGGTCGTGGCAAGCGCTCCCTGGAAGACCATTTCGACATCAGCTATGAGCTGGAGCACCAGATCCGCGACACCGAAAAGGAAAAATACCTGGTCGGTATTCGTCGCCTGATCGACAACTGCACCTTCTCCTACACCCGTCAGGTGGAAATGAAGGGCCTCGGCCACGCCATTCTCAGCGGCCGTCCGCTGATCGGTGACGAGCCGTTCGCCGTGGTACTGGCCGATGACCTGTGCCTGAACATCGAAGGCGATGGCGTGCTGACCCAGATGGTCAAGCTGTACAACCAGTTCCGCTGCTCGATCGTCGCGGTGCAGGAAGTACCGATGGAAGAGATCCACAAGTATGGTGTGATCGCTGGCGAGATGATCCGTGACGACATCTTCCGCGTCAGCCACATGGTCGAAAAACCGAAGGCCGAAGATGCGCCGTCGAACCTGGCGATCATCGGTCGCTATATCCTCACTCCGGATATCTTCGACCTGATCAAGGACACCCAGCCGGGCAAGGGCGGTGAAATTCAGATCACCGACGCGTTGATGAAACAGGCTCAGGAAGGCTGCGTACTGGCATACAAATTCAAGGGCCGCCGTTTCGACTGCGGTGGTGCCGAGGGTTACATCGAAGCGACCAACTTCTGCTTCGAGAACCTCTACCGCGAAGGCCGCGGTTAACCGCTGTGAGTGTTAAAGAAACCGGGCTTCGTGCCCGGTTTTTTTGGCTATAGATGGTGTTAACTGCTAGGTACTCGCATAGCCCGATACCTGCTTGAAGTGTTGAACTAAAAGACTTTTGATAAGACGACATGGGGTGGCTGAGTTCAGATGTCCGCTGGTTAGCCATGTGGCGTTTGCTGGAGCGGCGCTTCGCGCCCAGGTCTTGTAGGATGGTGACTTCTCTCATGACTGCAGATAATGATGCACTGCGGATGTTATGCACGGTGCAGCCAAACATTACGAATGCAGCAGGGATCCTGATCAACCATCATCGTCAGAGGGATTACAGCGTGTCACTTACCCACTTCAGCCGCTTTGCGCTTGCCACTTTCAGCTTGCGAGCGCCAGTCGCCCGATGATCGTCAACACTATGGTTTTTCTCGCCACGTTGATTGCGATGGAAGGTGTCGCCTATTACGCGCACAAGTACGTGATGCACGGTTGGGGCTGGGGTTGGCATCGCTCGCACCATGAGCCGCGTGAAGGCTGGTTCGAAAAGAACGATCTGTATGCGGCGGTATTCGCCGGGCTGGCAATTGTGTTGATTGCCTCGGGCACCCAGGGTCTGCACCCACTGGAATGGATTGGTGCGGGAATGACCGCCTATGGCCTGTTGTACTTCGTCGTCCATGACGGGCTGGTGCATCACCGCTGGCCGTTTCGCTTCGTGCCTCGCAGTGGTTACCTCAAGCGCCTGTATCAGGCGCATCTGATGCACCATGCGGTGGAGGGCAAGGAGCGCTGCGTCTCCTTCGGTTTTCTTTACGCACCGACTACGGCGCGTCTGAAGGCACAGTTGCGGGCGATGCATGACGGTCCGCTGCGCAAGACGGATGTGGACGTTGCCACAGGTGAGCGGGGCGAGCCGGCCAGCGAGCGCCACGACTCTTAAGCGCACGCCACAACCCGATAAGCACTGCGCCGACTTTCTCCGCTTTGGAGGTGGAGATGCGTTCGTCCCAGGCGTAGTCGCCAGCGTCCAGAACTTTCATGCCGATCTGCCGGTACACCGCCGCTGCGGTTGCCACCGCCCAGGCAGAGCGCCAGGGCAGGGCGCTAAGGCCGGCCTGAGCGCTGGCATAGTAGGGCTCGGCTAACTCGACCAGGCGCTTGCCAAGCACCGCCACGGCTGGACGATAACGAATATCGGCGACCTGATCGCGCGGTACGCCTAGTTCTTCCAGCCATTGTTCGGGTAAGTAGCAGCGCCCCACGGCGGCGTCTTCGGTGATATCCCGGGCGATATTGGTCAGTTGAAATGCCAGGCCCAAGTCACAGGCGCGATCCAGGGTCGGCTCATCTCGAGTGCCCATCACCCGGGCCATCATCAGACCCACCACGCCGGCCACGTGGTAGCAGTACTGCAGGGTATCGTCGATGCTCCGATAGCGGTGTTCCAGTACATCCATTTCGAAACCTGCTAGGTGCTCCAGGGCATGCTGCTCGGGAATGTCGTGTGCGATCACAACTTGACGAAAGGCTGCGAAAGCGGGGTCGTTCAGCTCGCCACCGGCATATACCGTATGGGTTTGTGCCTGCAGATGAGCCAGGCGTTGCTCGGCTTGTTCGCGGCTGATCGATACGGCGTTGTGCCCGGCTTCCTGGCCGTCGATCACGTCGTCGCAGTGGCGACACCATGCGTAAAGCATCACGGCGCTGCGTCGGGTCGGCTCGTCGAACAGTTTCGAGGCCGCTGCGAAGCTCTTCGAACCTACCGCAATGCTCTGGTTAGCGTGCTCGATCAGCGCCTGATCGTCCGGCGTGGCGGCGCTCATGGCTGTAAGTCTTCGATCATCAGGCCCGCCGTGGCCTTGGCCGAGCCGATCACGCCCGGAACGCCAGCGCCAGGGTGGGTGCCAGCACCAACCAGATAAACATTGCTCAGTTGCGCATCCCGGTTATGCGGGCGGAACCAGGCACTCTGCTGCAGCACGGGTTCCAGCGAAAACGCCGAGCCCTGATAGGCATAGAGCTCATCGCGAAAATCGTTGGGTGTGAAGATTCGGCAGGTCACCAGGTCTTCGCGCAGCCCCGGGATGTAGTGCTCCTCGAGGTAGGCGAGAATGCGATCACGGTAGCGCGGGCCCTCGACCTCCCAGTCGATCGGCGCGTTGCCCAGATGCGGCACTGGCGACAGCACGTAGTGGCTCGAACAGCCGGGCGGCGCCAGGCTGGGGTCGGTCACGCATGGCGCGTGCAGGTAAAGGGAGAAGTCCTCGGCCAGGGTTTGACCGCTGAATATTTCCTCGATCAGCTCGCGATAACGTGGCCCGAAACACACCGTGTGGTGTTGCAACTGTGGCTGCGGGCGCTTGAGGCCGAAGTGGATCACGAACAGCGAGTTGCTGAAGCGTTTGCCTTTCAGGCGACGACCTTCCTGCCGCCCACGCGGGTGCTTGGCGAGCAGGTTGGCGTAGGTGTGTACCACGTCGGCGTTGGAGGCCACGCTGTCGGCCGCGAACTGACGACCGTCCTGCAGCCGCACGGCGGTGGCGCGATTGCCCTCGGTTTCGATGGCGGCCACGTCAGCATTCAGCTCCAGCGTACCGCCGAGATCTTCGAACAACGTGACCATGCCCTGCACCAGTGCACCCGTGCCGCCCTTGGGAAACCATACGCCCCACTCGCGCTCCAAGGCATGGATCAGGGTGTAGATCGATGACGTGGCGAAGGGGTTACCGCCGACCAGCAAGGAGTGGAACGAGAAGGCCTGGCGTAATTTGTCGTGTTCGACGAAATTCGAGACCATTGAGTAGACGCTGCGCCAAGCCTGCAGCCGCGCCAGTTGCGGGCCAACCTGGAGCATGTCGCGGAACGACAGGAAAGGCACCGCACCAAGCTTCAGGTACCCCTCTTTGAACACCGCACGGGAGTAAGCCAGGAAGCGCTGGTAACCCTCCACGTCGCCGGGGTTGAGGGCCTGGATCTGGCGATCCAGCTCGGCCTGATCGTTGGCGTAGTCGAACTGCGTGCCATCCTCCCAGCACAGGCGGTAGAAGGGTTTGACCGCAAGCAACTCAACATAGTCGGCAACCTTCCTGCCGCTGAGGGCGAACAGTTCTTCGATGGCGCTGGGGTCGGTAATCACCGTCTGGACCGGCGTCGAAGGTAAAGCCCTGGTCACGGTAGACGTAGGCGCGGCCGCCTGGTTGGTCACGTTTTTCCAGCAACGTGGTCTGGATGCCTGCGCTCTGCAGGCGAATGGCCAGAGCCAGCCCGCCAAAACCCGCGCCGATGACGATGGCTGTTTTCGCTTGGTTCATGAACGAGTCTCGAAATGCCGAGGGGAATGGCGCACGGCCGCCCGCATGGCTTGATCAACGGGCACCGGCGGCTTGCCGACAAGAATTCGTGCACGGTCGTACCAGGGGTTGCTGCCAGCGTAGAAACGCTCGATCAGCCCTGCGGGCAGTCCGTAGAAACGCTGCATGACCTGCCAGCGATCTTGCGGGCGCCCGGCCAGGAACAGCATGCGGTTGAGCAGACGGTAGAAGTTCTGGTTGCGCCATTCGCTTCGGGCGTGGGCGCGCAGGTCGCGTGCCAACGTGGCTGCGTCTTGCAATGCATAGTCCGCGAGCCAGTCTGCCAGGCGCACCGCATGGGGCAGTGAATAACCGGTGGTGCAGTGGAACAGCCCGGCGCGTAGACCGGACAGCGGCTGGCCGGCGGCTTCGTCCCAGAAAGCGTCGAAGTCGCCGGCCAGGGTGATTGGCAGGATGCCCTGTTCCTCACGCAGGCACTCGGCGACCTGCCAGCCATGCTGACGGGTATAGGCCGCGATGTGTTCGCGCAACTGTTCGGTGGAGGCGCGGTGATTGTCGACGTAGTGGGTGTCTTCGATCAGCAACGTGTCCGCCGAAAAGGGCAGCACGTAGACGAAGCGATAACCGTCGCCCTGTGGCACTCGCGCATCCATGATGATCGGCGTCGTCAGGCCGTGGGGTTGCTCGAGGCGCAGCAGCTGGCCGACGAAGGCCTGCTGGCCAAGTATCAGATTACTGCTCGGTTTGGCGCCGCGGCCGTCGATCACTGCCAGGGCGTTGAGCCGCTCGCCACTCTCCAGTGTCACGTGGGTAGGGCTGATTTCGCTGATGGCGCTGCCCAGGCGAAGCGTCGAACCCAGCGCTGGGGTGATGACCTCGGCGAAACGCTCACTCGTGATGCTCGCGTAGCCACTGTTCATGGCACGCGACAGATAGGGGAAGTGCACCTGATAGCCCGGCCAGCGCTTCACCACCAGAGGCTCCAGCCAGCGATGCTGAGCTTCGCTCAGATCACCGTCGTGAAACGACCAGGTGTGGTTGCCGCCCAGGCTCAGTTGCTCTTCGATGCACAGTACCTTGAGATCCGCCCGCTGCTGCATACGCCAGGCGATCAGGCCATTGGCGAGGCCGCCGCCAGCCAGAATCAGGTCGTAGGTCATTGCTGGGCCGCCTCTGCCGGGGCGTGCTGCACCATGGCTGCTTCGACGATATCGGCGGCCTTCGGTGCGCCGCCTGCCTGCTGCAATTCCAGGTTCAGCGCCTCGAAACCAGGCAACGGCTCTGCCAGCAAGGTACGCAGCGCCGCGGCGATACGTGAGGCGCTGGCCCGACGGCTCAATTGCGTACCCACGCCTCGGTAGGCGACGCGCGCCGCCACGCCAGGCTGGTCGAAAGCAATCGGCATTACCAGCATCGGAGTGCGTGCGGCGATTGCATCCATCACGGTGTTCAGGCCGCCATGGGTGATCACCGCGTCGGCCTGCTCCAGTGCCCATTGCTGCGGTGCGAAGTCGGTGACCCAGGTAGCGCCGCGCTCGATAAGACGTTGTTCCTGCGCCGCATTGAGTTTGCCGCAATGGGCGATCAGCAATTGGCTGTCGATACTGCGGCAAGCCGTAGCAATCCGTTCGAACAGGCCGAGGCGATCACCCTGTAGCGTGCCGAGGCTGGCAAAACAAAATGGCCTCTGCTTATCGATTGGCCATTCGCCCTGCAGCTCGGTCGCCGGGCTACGCAACGGGCCGACCGCGTGAAAGTGCTCGGGCAACTGACTGCGCGGGAAGTCGAACCCGGGCAGCGTCTGGCTGATTTGCGCCAACGGCGACAGGCATTCGTGTAACGCCGTGCGCGGTGCGATATCCAGGCGTTTGGCGGCATCCTGGATGACCTTGCCCAACGGCTTCATCAACCAGTCGTACACCTGGCTGCTACCCCGGTACATGTGCAGGCTGCGCTCGTCGGTGGCGTAGGCGAACGGCATCACCGGCAGTGGCAACCCCGGCTCGCGGTTGACCGGCAGCGCGCAGGCAACGGAAACAAATGGCAGTCCCAGGCTTTCGGCAACCAATCCGCCTGCGGGCTCCATCTGATCGCAGAGCAGGGCGTCCACGTGATTGTCAGCCAGTGCGCTCGGCAGCTCGGCGCAGAGCATGGCTGTGGTAGCCGCCATCTGTTTGATGATGCGGCGTAGCCCCCACGGGGTGTCTGGTCGCGCCGCCTGGCGCAAGGTGTGCTCCAGGCTGCCTGGCGGGTGGCTGTTGGCACCCACTGAGCGAAAGCCGACGCGCGGGTCGCTGAGCCAATGGGCGGCGTCCGACTGATGAAAGAAGGTCACCCGGTGCCCACGGTCTAGTAGCTCGACCGCCAACGCCTGCAATGCCTGAAAGTGGCTGTAATAGGGTGGGGCGATAACGGCGAAATGACTCATGCTTGAACCAGTTGCTGTGTGCCTTGGGGCAGCAATCGGGCCTTGCGCAGCGCGACAAGGTTGGAAGAGCCGGTGCAGAAGCACGCCGTGCGTAGTTGGCGAATAACGATCTGAAAATGCTCGATTACGGCCTCGGTCGAGAGTGTCGCCCCGGGCAGCACGCCAGCGGCCTGGCCAACGATATCGGCGCCCAGGCGAATGGCCTTGGCAGCATCCACGCCGTCACGAACACCGCCGGAGGCGATCAGCGTGACGTCAGGCAAGGCTTCCCGTATCCCCTGCAGCGCCGTGGCGGTCGGAATGCCCCAGCCAGCGAAGGCCATTGCCACGGCTCGATCTGCTTCATTCGCGGCGCGTTCACCTTCCACCGCAGCCCAACTAGTGCCGCCAGCACCTGCCACGTCGATGACCTGGACGCCAGCCTCGACCAACGAGCGAGCCACCGAGGCCGATAGCCCGGCGCCCACTTCCTTGACGATCACCGGCACATGCAGGCTATTCACAACCCGCGCAATCTGCGTGAGCACACCGCGCCAGTCGCGGTCACCTTCAGGCTGAACGGCTTCCTGCAGCGGGTTGAGATGAATGATCAGGCCGTTGGCTTCCAGCGCATCGACGGCACGGCGGGCCAGATCCAGCCCCTGAGGTTCGAGCAGTTGCGCGGCGCCGATATTGGACAGCAGCGGGATACCTGGCGCGCAGCGGCGTAGTTCACGGGTCAGGCCCTGGTCGTTACCTGTCTGCAGGCTGACGCGCTGGGAGCCAACGCCCATGGCAATGCCCAGCTCCTGGGCGGCTTCGGCGAGGTGGCGGTTGATGGCTTCGGAGCGGTTGGCACCGCCGGTCATGGAGCTGATCAGCAGCGGTGCCTGCAGAGCGATACCGAGCAGCGAGCTGCGCAGGTCGATCTGCCCATGATCGAGCTCAGGCAATGCACAATGTTCGAACTGCACGGCCGACCAGCCTGCGCTGACACGTGTAGCCGCCTTGTGTCGATCCAGAACGATATCCAGGTGGTCATCCTTACGCCGACTCAGGTCGTTATTATTCATGCAGGCTCCATTGCGCAGGAATCATTTTGCGGTGCACGCGGTCTGTGCAGAACGGAATGATCGAATAGCATATCGACATCCGCTAGGCTTGAATTGGCCACATTATCAGGCAACTGCACGCACTAGACGTTCCAACATTACAAACCCGCTTCAGTTGTGATCATTTCGGTGTCAGGATCCTTCGTTGCAGTGGCCTGGCAGTACTTGAAAGCGTGTCCAAGTGTTGCGGGAATACAGAAGAAGAGAGGGAACGATGACAGCCTATGCGACTGCAACGATCGACAGCGGATTCACCGAGCACCTGCTGCAATTGCGCGGTGCCATCGAGGGGCGGCTGGATGAACTGCTACCCGCCGTCAGCAATGAACGAGATCTGGTAGCCGCTGCCGTTCGTGACGGTGCGCTGGCCCCTGGCAAACGCATGCGGCCACTGCTGTTGCTACTTGCCGCCAATGGCCTGGGCGCCAATCAGCGTCAGGCACTGGATCTGGCCTGCGCCATCGAGATGGTGCACGCCGCCTCGCTGATTCTCGATGACATGCCGTGCATGGACGACGCCCAGATCCGTCGCGGGCGGCCCACCGTGCACCTGGCGTTCGGCGAAGACATCGCCATTCTCGCCGCCGTCGCCTTGCTGGCACGAGCCTTTGGCGTGGTCGCCGGTATCGAGGGGTTGAAGCCGCTGGTGCGCACTCAACTGGTGGAAATCGTCGCCAATACAGTCGGCTCACAGGGTCTGGTGCAGGGGCAGTTGCAGGATCTGCGCGATGGCAAGAATGCCCGCTCCGAAGAAGAGATCGCCGAAACCAACAAGCTCAAGACCGGGGTGCTGTTCAGCGCGATCATGGACATGGCCTACCTGATCAGCGACGCGCCCAAACCGGTGCGCAGCGTGCTGCAGCGCTTCGCTGTCGAACTCGGCCATGCCGTGCAGCTCTACGATGACCTGCAAGACGCCAACCCCAACAACGCTAAAGATCAGGGCAAGGACGACGGCAAGTCGACCCTGCTGGCACTGCATGGAGAGGAGAGGGTGCGCGAACGCCTCGATGGTCACCTGGCACGTGCGCAGATTTGCCTGGACGAGGCCTATCGAGGTGACGTGTATATAGGCCGCTTCCTCGGCATGCTCTTCGCGTGAGCGTCAGGGACTATTGAGGGAGCGCCTCTAGCGCACTCTGCAGTTCGGCTGCATCGCTGAAACGCTGTTCGCGAATCACGCTGCCGCCTTCCAGCTCCAGCCATTGCACGGTTTCCCGGTCGCCTTCATAGCGGCCTGCGACCCTGCCGGTCTGATCGAGCATGATGCGGTATTTGGCCGAGCGCATGGCCGGCACCGCGACCATCTTCGCCAGTGATGGCATCTTCTCGATATCCGCTACGTAGACCACGTGGCGCGCCTCCAGAAAACCTTCCGGCTTCTCCTCCAGTGCGCCATTGACCAGGCGTGCGGTCGACATGCTGCGTGCCACCAGCACCACGCGGGCGCTGTCATTGAGGGTGTAGGCCTTTTCGAACTGATCCAGCAGCGTCCAGGGCGTGGAAGGGGCGGGCGCATCGGTGGCCCAGGCGCTGGAACACATAACACTGAAAAGCAGGATGGAAATAGACTTCATGGCAGGCCGCTCTGTCGAAAACTCGCAGCACAATAGAGCGCAGTGGCGGTCATTGCCAAATGTTTTGCTGCTCTCTGAGCTTAAATATTCAGCCGGATTTTCGCCTTGTACCGGTCTGATGGCAGCCTTCCAATACGCGCATCATCAGTCTGATGAACAGCAACGGGAGAAGGTAGTAGGCGACGAAATCCATCAGCAAGGCTACCGCTTGGTTCCGTTGTTAATTAGAATCGATCTCGTTATTGACTCTTACAACAGGTGCCCGGCATGTCCGGTTCGGCAGTATCCACTGCACAGGCTTTTCACGATCTCTACCGCGACCACCGCAGTTGGTTGGAGCAGTGGCTGAGTCGCCGTATGGGTAACGGCTGGGATGCGGCAGACCTCAGTCAGGATGCTTTTATCCGCGTTTTAGGCGGCTCCCAGGTTATTGCCGAACTGCAGGAGCCACGCGCGTACCTGAAAACCATTGGCAAGCGCCTGCTGATCAATCTGCACAAACGCCGCAGCCTTGAACAGGCGTATCTCGATGCACTGCTGCAACTACCCGAAACCTGCGCGCCCTCGCCAGAGCAACGCTGGCTACTGTTGGAAACCCTGCAGGCCCTGGACGAATTGCTCGATGGCTTACCACCAGTGGTGCGCCGTGCCTTTCTACTTAGCCAGCTTGAAGGGCTCGGCTACCGGGAAATTGCCGAGCGCTTGGAGGTTTCCGAGCGCAGCATCAAACGCTACATGGCTCAAGCCTACGAACACTGTTTGCTGGTCGAACTGTGTTGAACCCTGAGGTCAGTGACGATACCCGCCGTGTTGCGCGTTCCGCCGCCCGCTGGTTGGCGCTGATCGAATCTGGTGAGGCTGGTGAGCAGGACCACGCCGCATTGCAGCGTTGGCGCGACCACAGCGCCGCCCACGAACATGCCTGGCAACGGATTCAAGCGCTGCGCTCGCGTTTCGACGGGCTGCCCCCCGAACTGGCCATGGCCAGCCTGAACCGCCCCGACCAGGGCCGTCGGCGCATGCTCAAGGGCATGCTTGGCCTTGCCACTGTGGCACCGGCCGCCTGGCTGGTCAGCCGCGAACTGCCGATCGAGGCCTGGCGGGCAGATCTCTCCACCGGCACCGGGGAGCGCCGCAGCCTGACCCTGGCCGATGGCAGCGTGCTGGATCTGAATACCGCTTCAGCAGTGAATATCGACGCCGGCAAGCGGCAGCTAACCCTGGTACGCGGTGAAATCGCCTTGCGGGTTGCCGGTGCGTTCCCCTTCATCATTGACACCGAGCAGGGCATGGCGACGGTCAGTGCAGGGGAGATTTGTGTGCGTCAGCAGGACGATGCCTGCGAATTTTCAGTGTTCGGCGGTACCGCGCAGCTACGGCCAACGGGGTACGAGACGCTTGCCCTGCGGCCAGGTCAGCGGGTGCGCCTGCGTGAAGGCCGCATCGAGTCCACCGTGGCCTTCGATACCGAAGTACCCGGCTGGCGTGACGGTGTGCTGATGGCCAACGATCAGCCGTTGGGCGACTTCCTACGTGAGTTGGATCGCTATCGTCCCGGCATCCTGCGCTGGTCGCCAGCCCTCGAATCACTACGCGTCACCGGCAGCTTCCGCCTCGCCGACACCGACCAGATACTCGATCTGCTTGCTGCAAGCCTGCCGCTGCAGGTTCAGGCCCGTACGCGCTACTGGGTCACTCTGGTACCTCGCGAACGAGCGGCCTGACCTGTAGGAGCCCGCTTGCGGGAGATGCGATTGCGGCCATTCCAGTAATTCGTGCCATGCCCACGATTCGCCCGCAAGCGGGCTCCTACGGTATGAATGTATCTGCAAGAGGAGTGTCTGGCGCAGTCGGGACGGCGCGGCGCGAATGTGGTGGTGCCGTTCCGAAGATCCATGGCGTTGACCACCATTCGCCGCGGGGTCGCGGCTCCTACAGATGGGTTGTGAAATTTTTTCTCGCGCTCTGTCCCTTTTTCTTCACTGGCCTGTCATGGGTAGTAAGTGAATTAAAAAGAGAATGCTTCCCATGCCACTATTGACACGTCATCGGCCTCGTCTGGTGTCATCCATCTCCTACTCGACGGTATGCCTGAGCCTGTTGCTCGGTTTCGGGGCGGTCGCACCGTTCGCCACTCATGCCCAGACTCAGGAGCGCAGCTACAACGTGCCGGGTAGCGACCTGGGCGCCGCGTTGAGCCGTTTCGCCAGTCAGGCTGGGGTGAGCCTCTCCGTCGATCCGGCGCTGGTCAGTGGCCAAAGCACTCAGGGGCTTTCCGGTAGCTACAGCGTCGATGAAGGCTTCGCGCGGCTGCTGCAGGGCAGTGGTTTGCGTCTGCAGCCGGTAGGCACTGGAGCCTACACGCTGGTGCCGGCCAGCGAAGGGGCCTCTGCCATGGTAATCGCCCCGACGGCGATTACCGGTGTCACCGTGCCCTCAGAGAGCCTTGAGGGCGAGCGCTACGCTGGCGGCCAGGTGGCACGCCGCAGTTCCCAAGGACTGCTGGGCTCGCGGGACTTCATGGAGTCGCCGCTGAGCATGACCACCTACACCAGCGAGGCGGTGAAGAACAATCAGTCGCGCACCCTGGCAGACCTGACCGCCAGCGACCCGGCGGTACGCTCCACCAACCCGGCTGGCGGCCGTTTCGAGCAGTTCACCATCCGTGGTTTCAGCCTGTTCAACAGCGACGTTTCCTACGGCGGGCTGTACGGCATCATGCCGACGTACTCCATCGACATGGAAATGGCCGATCGCGTCGACATCCTTCGCGGCCCGACCCAGCTGGTCAACGGCATTTCGCCACGGGGCAGCGTCGGCGGCGGTATCAATATCGTGCCCAAGCGTGCCACCGACAAACCGATCACTGAGTTCACCGGCAGCTATGCCTCCGACAGCCAGGTAGGCGGCGCGGTCGATGTCGGTCGCCGCTTCGGCGAGGACAACCGCTTCGGTATCCGTTTCAACGGCGTGAAACAGTCCGGCGATACCGAGTGGGATGACCAGAAGGTCAATCGCGAAATGGCCGTGGTCGGTCTGGACTTCCGCGATGAGCGCCTGCGCCTGTCGATGGATGTAGGGCATACCGAGCGCGACACAGACGCACCGCAGGAGCGGGTGTTGGTTCCTGGGACAGTACCTGTTCCAAAGGCGGATGACGTACGCCACAACTATGCCCAGGCCTGGAGCAAGGCCGAAACCAGCGACACCTTCGGTGCCCTGCGCGGCGAATACGATATCGACGACTCGCTGATGGTCTACGGCGCCGTGGGCGCGCGCAAGAGCCGCCATGACTTCCTGCGCCACAACGTATCAATCACCAACGCCGCCGGTGATTTCACCGTTTCGCCGCGTGATTTCACCCGTGACGAAGATGTACGCACCGTGAATGCGGGCGTGCGCAAGTGGTTCCAGACCGGCTCTGTCAGCCATGAGGTGAATCTGGCTGCCGACTACTTCGAGCTGGATTTCGAGAATGGCGGTGGGCGTTACGCCACCGGCCAGAGCAATCTCTACAATCCGGTGGCCACGCCGACCCCAAGCGTCCGAACCCGCGATGACGCCAAGGTCTACACCGAGAACCGTTTCAGCGGTGTCGCGCTCTCCGACACCTTGGGCTTTCTGGAAGATCGCGTACTGCTGACCCTCGGCGCGCGCTGGCAGCGAGTGAAGGTCGATGACTGGACAGACGGCGTGAAAGGCGACACCTCCTACGATGAGGAAAAACTGTCGCCCTCGGTCGGCGTACTGTTCAAGGCTACCGATCAGCTGTCGCTGTACGCCAACTACATGGAAGGCCTTAGCCAAGGCAAGATTGCGCCGTCAACCTCCGAGAATGAGGACGAGATATTCGCGCCGTTCATCAGTCGTCAAATCGAGGCGGGCGCCAAGTACGATATGGGCAAGTTCGCCATCACTGCGGCAGTGTTCCGTATCAAACAGCCGGCTTATGAGACTGCTGCGCCAGTGGGTAGCCAGGTTGAGGGCACCTTCGGTCCCAACGGCAAACGCGTCAACGACGGTGTGGAAGTCAGCGTCTTCGGCGAGCCTGTCGAAGGTTTCCGTCTGCTGGGTGGTGTGATGTACATAGACAGCGAGCTGACCGATACCAACAACGGCGGCGCCACTGACGGTAACCGCGCCCCGGCCACGCCTAAATACAACGCCAACCTCGGCGCCGAATGGGACGTGCCTACCCTGCAGGGTCTGACCCTGACCACGCGTGGGATGTACAGCAGTTCGCAATACCTGGATCAGGCCAATACCAAGGAAATCGACTCCTGGACGCGCTATGACGTCGGCGCGCGCTACGCCTTCAAGGCCGATGGCACGGATATCACCCTGCGCGGCACCGTCGAGAACGTGCTCAACAGCCGGGACTGGATCTCGGCGGGCGCTTCGGATGACAGCGAAGCTGGCCTGACCATTTCCACCCCACGCACCTTCATTCTGTCGGCAACCGTTGGGTTCTGACCTTCCGTAGTACCTCTGCGGCGAACACCCATGCATCGGGCGCTCGCCGCACACAATAAAACCAACCATTCAGGGATGAAGCGGGAAGCCTCGCAGAAGGCTGCCCCGTGCTTTGCGTGACCTGCCATTGACTGATGAGTGCAGTGCTGACGACTTTCAACGGCTCCAACCGGAGCCTCGAACAGATAGAGGCGAGCACCATGTTGAGTGAACGAGCAATACCACTGGACCGATTCCAGCGCGATTCGGCCCATAGCAACAACGCGGATTACCTGGAACGCCAGGAGCGATTCGAATCCAATGTGCGCAGTTACCCGCGCAAGCTGCCCCTGGCCATTGCCAAGGCGCAGGGCGTATGGGTGACCGATGTCGAGGGGCGTCGTTATCTCGATTGCCTGGCCGGCGCAGGAACCCTGGCGCTGGGCCACAACCATCCAGCCATCGTCGACAGCCTGTCGAGCTTTCTGGCTTCCGGGGTGCCCATGCACACCCTGGACCTCACCACGCCGCTGAAGGATGCCTTCAGCGAGACTCTGCTCGGCGTGCTGCCGAGCCAGGGCTATTGCCTGCAGTTTTGCGGCCCCTCGGGTGCCGATGCCGTGGAGGCCGCGCTCAAACTGGCCAAGACCGTTACCCGGCGCAGCAACGTGATCGCCTTTTCCGGCGGTTACCACGGCATGACCCATGGTGCCCTGGCAGTGACCGGCAATACCGGCCCGAAAGATGCCGTGGCCTCGCTGATGCCCGGCGTGCAGTTCATGCCGTTCCCCCACGAATACCGTTGCCCGCTGGGCATCGGCGGCGAGGCGGGTGCTCGTACGCTGTCCTACTACTTCACCCAGTTCATCGAGGATGTCGAGAGCGGCGTCTGCCTGCCGGCTGCGGTGATCGTCGAAGCGGTGCAAGGCGAGGGCGGTGCCAACCCGGCCCCCAATCAATGGCTGCGAACCCTGCGCGAGGTCACCCGGCGCCACGGCATCCTGCTGATCCTCGACGAGGTACAGGCCGGTTTTGGTCGCACCGGGCGGATGTTCGCCTTCGAGCATGCCGATATCGAGCCCGACATCATCGTCATGTCCAAGGCGGTCGGCGGCGGCCTGCCACTGGCGGTACTGGCCATCAAGCGCGAGTTCGACGCCTGGCAGCCAGGCGCCCATACCGGCACTTTCCGCGGCAACCAGATGGCCATGGCCAGCGGCATGACCACCCTGCAGATCATTCAGAACGATGCCCTGGCCGAGCAGGCTCAGGTGCGCGGTGACTGGTTGAAGGAGCGCTTCAATGCGCTGCGTGAGCGCTACCCGGTGATTGGTCAGGTGCGCGGTCGCGGGCTGATGCTAGGCCTGGAAATCGTCGACGAGCGTCAGCCTGCCGACGCGCTGGGCGCCCACCCCATGGATGCTGCGCTGTCAGCTGCCATTCAGAGCCACTGCTTCAAGCAGGGCCTGCTGCTTGAACGAGGCGGGCGCAATGGCAGCGTCATCCGCCTGCTGCCGCCTTTGATCATCGACGAGGCGCAGTGCAGTGAAGTGGTCGTCCGTTTCGAGCGCGCGCTGGACGCTGCACTAGCCGACGCGCGGGGAGGTGCCCGTGGCTGATCTGTCCGCAAGCGCCGTGCACGCCTACCCAGACCTCAATGTCCAGCCGATCGACGTCACTCGCATCGCTTCCGTACGTGCCAGCCTGGCGCGGGTGGTCAGTGAAATGGCTGCCTCCCACGCGCTGCTCAACTGCCTGATCAAGGAGTTCGCGCTGCCGGAGAATTGCGCACGTTATGCCTGGCCGTCCCATGTCCGGGGCATCGCACCCGCTAGCTACCTGCGCGCCATTCAGGGCAACGGCATGCCGCTGGTGATCGATCTGCCGCAAAGGCGCCAGTTTCTGGTGCTAGTGGATCGCCGCGATCCGCTCGGCAGCCAGCGTTACCTGAGCGACGTGTACACGCGCCAGGGCGATGCCGACTGGCGTTGCCCGCCGTTCGCCGAATTCGCCGCGCAACTGCTGGAGGCCTGCCAGCAACTGACCGGCTCGCGCAACGACGAGTTGCTCGAACAAGTCATGCAGAGCCAGGGCGTTACCGCGGCCATCGTCGACAGCGCGCTGCAGGCGCGAGACCAGCACCCGCTGCGCGACTATCTGGCCAGCGAGCAGGGGCTCTGGTTCGGCCACCCCAACCACCCGGCGCCCAAGGCCCGACTGTGGCCCGAGCATCTGGGGCAGAAGACCTATGCTCCAGAGTTTCGCGCCCGAGTCGCGCTGCATGTTCTCGAAGTCCCCCGTGATGGCCTGCAGGTGCGCGGCAACGACCTGAGCGATGAGCAGGTGCTCGAAGGTTTCGCCAGCCAGGGTCTGGCACGCAGCGGGCGTGCGGCTATCTGTCTGCACCCGGTGCAGGCGCAACTGTTCCTCGCCGACCCGCGGGTCAAGGCGCTGATCGCCCGTGGCGAGATCGTCGATCTCGGCCAGAAGGGCCCGCTGGCCAGCCCCACTGCTTCGATGCGCACCTGGTACGGCGAAGGCCGTGGCTATTTCCTCAAGGGCTCGCTCAACGTGCGCATCACCAACTGCGTGCGCAAGAACGCCTGGTACGAGCTGGACAGCGCCATGCTCATCGACCGCCTGTTCACGCGCCTGCAGCGCGAGCACAAGGCCAGCATCGGCGGCGCCACCCTGGTCAGCGAGCCGGGTTCACTGAGCTGGGCCCCGGCGCAGAGCAGCGCCGATGACAGTCACTGGTTCCGTGAGCAGACCGGCGCCATCCTGCGCGAGAAC
Organism: Pseudomonas sp. AC355; assembly: GCF_979258205.1. Lineage (NCBI taxonomy): Bacteria > Pseudomonadati > Pseudomonadota > Gammaproteobacteria > Pseudomonadales > Pseudomonadaceae > Pseudomonas > Pseudomonas sp. AC355. Next base: position 1,060,803 of record NZ_OZ409843.1, read on the forward strand.
TTCTGCCGCTACGCACCGCCCGAATCCTGCCTGATGGCGGGCACGCTGTTCGCCAGGGATCTGCAACTGCGGCCGCTGATCCATGGTTTCCTGCAGCAGGGATCGAAAAAACCCAGCGACGACCATCTGCTGAGCTGGTTCGAGGCCTACCAGGCGCTGTTGCTGCGGCCGGTGCTGTCGCTGTTCTTCAATCATGGTGTGGTGCTCGAGCCGCACCTGCAGAACGCGGTGCTGATCCACGATAACGGCTGGCCGGCGCAATTGCTGCTGCGCGACTTCGAAGGCGTGAAGCTCACCGACGATCTGGGGGTGAGCTACATCGAAGAGGGCGTGCAAGAGCGCGTTCGCCAGTCGCTGACTTACTCGCGGCAGCAGGGCTGGAAGCGCATCAGCTACTGCCTGTTCGTCAACAACCTGTCCGAAGCGATTCTGGCACTGAGCTGGGATCGTCCGCACCTGGCGACCAGCATGTGGCAACGGGTCGAGCGCCAGTTGTTCGCGCTGCGTGGTGAACTGGCACGGCCAGCACCGGAGCTGGACGCGCTGCTTGCCGGGGAACCGATAGCCTGCAAGACCAACCTCAAGGTGCGTCTCTCGGCCCAGGCCGACCGCCATGCCGGTTACGTACAGCTGGTGTGCCCGTGGGGCGAGGGGGCAGCCCATGGATAAGCTGCCCACGACCGTGCTCGACGCCATCGAGCAGGCCCGCAGCCGCGCGGCGGATCCCCTGGCGGTGTTCGTTTACGACCTCGATGCACTGGCGCAGCATGTTCGCGAGGTGATGGCTGAGCTGCCAGCAGGCGTGGAGCTTTACTACGCGATCAAGGCCAACAGCGAGGCGCCGATCCTGCAGACGCTGTTGCCTCTGGTCGACGGCTTCGAGATCTCCTCCGGTGGCGAGATCGAGCGGCTGCAGGCGGCTGCCAGCGACAAACCCTTCGTGTTTTCCGGCCCCGGCAAGCTGGACTCCGATCTGCGTGCCGCGCTAAGCCATGGCGTGGCGGCCATCCACGTCGAGAGTCTGAGCGAGATAGAACGCCTGCAACGCATCGGCGCAGAACTGGGCCGTGTGCAGGCGGTGTTCATACGCATCAACCCGGAACTGCCGGCCACGCTCTCCAGCCGCCTGGCCATGGCCGGCACCGCGACGCCTTTCGGGTTGGACGAGGCCGACGTGCCTGAGGCGATCAGGCGGGTGGAAGCCTGCAGCCATCTGCGGCTGGAGGGCTTCCATGTGCATGCGATGTCCCATCAGCAGCAGGTGGAGCGCCACGAGCAGTTGCTCGATCTCTATCTGGAGCGCTGGGGGCAATGGAAGGCCCTGGCCACGCGGCCTGCGACGATCACTCACCTGAACGTCGGCGGTGGCATCGGGGTGGACTACCTGAGCGACGAGCGGTTCGACTGGGCGCGCCTGTGCCGCCACCTGGAGCAACGCCTTGGGGCATTGCGCGACGCGCCGGTGGTGCGCTTCGAGCCGGGGCGCTTCATCAGTGCGTTCTGCGGCTACTACGCCATCGAGGTGCTGGACGCCAAATCCAGCCACGGCCAGCACTTTCTGGTCTGCCGCGGCGGCACCCACCAGTTCCGCCTGCCGGTCGCCCAAGGCCACGATCACCCGGTGACCCATCTGCCAGCGGCGGGGCGTACACCGAGCGGTACGCCTCGGCCATGAACCATAGTCGGCCAGCTGTGTACGCCCAAGGACGTGCTCAGCCGTGGTCGTCACCTGGTCGATGCCGCCGTGGGCGATCTGCTGGTGCTGCCGCTGGCCGGTGCCTACGGCTACAACATCTCGCATGCCGACTTCCTTTGTCATCCGCGGCCTGAACAGCTGTTCATCGGGGCCGAGGGCCGCCGCGGAGGTGCTGGATGATGGCGCCGGCACGGGCTCCAGTCGTGGCGTCGCGCCGGCTGGTGGTGGCTGCCGTGATTCTCGGTACCACTACCGTGAGCCTCAACAACACCTCGCTGAATCCGGCATTGCCGGCCTTCATCGATGCGTTCGAGCTAGGCCCGGTGATGGCTACGTGGATCGTGGCGGCCTTTATGGTGAGCATGGGCATGACCATGCCGCTGACCGGCTACCTGGCGCAGCGCGTGGGCCGCAAACTCATGTACCTGGCCGGCCTGGCGCTGTTCGTGGCGGGCTCGCTGTTGGGCGCCATGGCCGACTCCATCGCCTGGGTGATCACCGCGCGGGTGGTGCAGGGCATCGCCAGCGGGCTGATGATTCCGCTGTCCCTGGCGATCATCTTTTCGGTCTATCCGAAAGGCGAGCGGGGTGCGGTCACCGGCCTCTGGGGCGCTGCCGTGATGCTCGCGCCTGCGGTCGGGCCGCTGTGCGGCAGCCTGGTGCTGCAGTGGTACGACTGGCGTGCGCTGTTCCTGGTCAACGTCCCCATCGGTCTGCTGGCCTTCGGCCTGGGCGTCAATGTGCTACCAAGAAACGAGGTGGGGGCGGGCAAGCCGTTCGATCTGACCGGCTACCTGCTGGTCGCGGTCGGTATCGGCGTGCTGATGCTCACCGTGGGGCAACTGCGCCACCTGCAGGCCCTGCAGGATCCGCTCAATCTGCTCGGTCTGCTGCTGGCGGCGGCTTGCCTGCTGGCGTTCGTCAGGCATCAGTTGCGCCACACGGCGCCCCTGCTGGAGCTGCGTATCTTCGCCCTGAAAGGCTACCGGTCGAGCGTGATCATCGCCGTGGTGCAATCCATCGGCATGTTCGAGTGTCTGGTGCTGGTGCCGCTGCTGGTACAGATGGTGATGGGCCACAGTGCCATCTGGACCGGTATCGCGCTGCTCTGTACCGCCTTGTCGGCCAGCTTGTTCGGCCACTACGGCGGCAGGCTGCTCGATCGCCATGGGCCGCGGGGCATCGTCTCGCTCGGTTTGCTACTGACCGGCCTGGCGACCTTCGCCCTCGGCACCATCGACCACGATATCGGGATGTTGGGCATCTGCCTGCTGATGGTGGTGCGCGGTGCCGGCCTGGGGCTGTCCTACATGCCGGTGACCACAGCCGGGCTGGACGTGCTGCCCGAGGCGCTGATCACACAGGGCGCGGCGATGAACAACATCTCGCGCCGCCTGCTGTCGTCCCTGGCCATCGTGCTGGCTTCGCTGTGGCTGCAGATCCGCCTCGGAGATGACTGGGGCGTAGCCCATGTCGGTACTGCCAGCGCCATCGGCGAAGTGTTCATCGCCACTGCGGTTCTGATCCTGCTCGCGCTGCCGTTCGCCTGGCGCTTTCCGCATTCCCCTTCCAACGACCCGGTCGAGCAAGGCTCGGCCCTGTCCGAACACCGTTCATGAGGTGTCTATCCATGTCTTCCTTTTCTCCACTTCGTTTGCCCGAACTCATCGCCCATGCCCACGGCTGGCTGACTCCAGCGAACCCTCAGCGCTACCGCCAGGTGTCGCAACGGGTGATCGGGCAACTGCTGCAAACCCTGCTCTTCGAAGATGTCCTGAGCTATCGCTGCGAGCCACTCGCAGACGGCCGCCAGCGCTTCATCGTCGAAGGGCGCGATGAGCAGGCCCAGGCCGTGGTCGAGTACCGCTGCCTGGGCCTGCTCAGCGACAGCTTCGCCATCATCCGCCTGGATCCGGCCACCCTGCAGCGTGTCGATGCCCAGGGCCAGACCAGCCAGCCGGATCTGCACCAGGCGCTGGCGGAATTGCTTGGCGCCCTGGCCGACGGCCCGCACATGCCACGCTTCATTCAGGAACTGGAGCAGACGCTGCTCAAGGATCTGCAGTCGCGCACCCAGAGCTACTGGCCCGCCGCAGCGCCGCACACCCTGGATGCCGATACCCTGGAACGGCATTTCATGGATGCCCACAGCTACCACCCTTGCTACAAGTCGCGCATCGGCTTTTCCCTGGACGACAACCGTCGTTACGGTCCCGAGTTCGGCCAGCCGCTGGCCGTGGTCTGGCTGGGCATCGCCCGGCAGTTGGGCTCCGCCAATGGCTCGCGGGATGTGGATCTGCAGGCGTTCCTGACGGCTGCATTCGGTCAGCAGCGCTGGGCCGAGATCGACCGCGCATTGGCCGAGCAGGGCCGTTCTCTGGACGATTACTGGCCGATCCCCGTGCACCCCTGGCAGTGGGAGCAGGTCATCGTGCCGACCTTCCAGGCCGAGCTGACGAGTGGCGAGCTGCTTTACCTCGGCACCTCGGGAGCCGATTACCGGGCTCAGCAGTCGATCCGCACGCTGGCCAACGTCGAGGAGCCCACCAAACCCTACGTGAAGCTCGCGCTGAGCATGACCAACACCTCCAGCACGCGCATTCTGGCGCGGCACACGGTGATGAACGGGCCGATCATCAACGACTGGCTGCAACAGCTGATCGCCACCGACGCCACGGCCCGGGAACTGGGTTTCGTGGTGCTTGGCGAGGTCGCCGGGGTGAGTTTCGACTACGCCCAACTGCCGACCATCCGGCAAAGCCAGGCCTACGGCACCCTCGGTGCGATCTGGCGGGAGAACCTCAATACGTACCTGAAACCGGGCGAGCAGGGCGTACCGTTCAATGGCCTCAGCCATGTCGAGAACCGCTACACCGAGGGTGATCAGCAGCCCTTCATCGATGCCTGGATCGTTCGCCATGGCCTGCACGCCTGGGTGCAGCAATTGCTGCGGGTCAGCGTGGCGCCCATCGTGCACATGCTCTATGCCGAAGGCATCGGCATGGAGTCCCACGGCCAGAACATCGTGTTGATCCACCGTGACGGCTGGCCAGAGCGTATCGCCCTCAAGGACTTCCATGACGGCGTGCGCTACTCGCCTGCGCACCTGGCCCGCCCGCACTTGGCGCCGCACCTGGTGCCGCTGCCCGAGAGTCACGCGCGGCTGAACCGCAACTCGTTCATCCTCACCGAGGATGTCGATGCGGTGCGGGACTTTTCCTGCGATGCGTTCTTCTTCATCTGCCTGGCCGAGCTGGCGATCTTCCTGCGTCAGCACTATGGGCTGGAAGAGGGCGAGTTCTGGCGCATGACCGCCGCCGTGCTGCTCGACTACCAGCGCGAGCACCCGCAACACGCAGCGCGTTTCGCGGTGTTCGACGTGTTCGCCGCCGAGTACGAAGTGGAGGAACTGACCAAGCGCCGGCTGCTCGGTGACGGTGAGCGACGCTTCAAGCGAGTGCCCAATCCACTGCACATCCATGGGCCACGCACATGCTGAGAACCAATCGACTCAAGGCGCAACTGGCCGCGGGCGAGGGAACCCGTGGCCTGATCGCGTCGATTCCCTCGCCGGCCTCCATCGAGCTGATCGCCGAAGCCGGCTACGATTTCGTGATCATCGATCTGGAACATGTGCTGATCAACCCGGAGACCGTCGAGCACATGATTCGCACCGCCGAGAGCTACGGGCTCACACCCCTGGTGCGGGTGCCGGACTTCGACCCCAAGCGCATGCTGCGGCTGCTCGACGGCGGCGCCCAGGGTATCGTCCTGCCCCAGGTGGAACGGCCGCAAGACCTGAGCGCGGCGATCCGCGCCTGCAAGTACCACCCGCTGGGCGAGCGCAGCCTGAATGCCGGTCGTCCCGGTGCCTTCGGCAAGGCCAGCCTGGTTGAGTACGTCACCCAGGCCAACGGCCAGATCATGGTCGTGGCCATGATCGAGAGCGTCGAGGGCGTGCGCCGTGCCGCCGAGCTGGCCGCAGTGCCGGGGCTGGACATGATCCTCGAAGGCGCTGCCGATCTTTCCCAGTCGTTCGGCACGCCTTGGCGTATCGACCAGCCCGCGGTGCAGGAAGCGCTGATCGATACCTGGCGTGCCGCACAGGCTGCCGGCATCCCCTACTGCGCCATTCCACGCCAGCCCGATGACCACCTGCGGTGGCTCGAACGCGGCGTCAATACCTTCGTGCTGGGCGACGAACGCGGCATTGCGTTCCGCGCACTCCAGGCCAGACTGGCCGCCACCTCGACGAGAGGAAACTGATCTCATGACGACCACCAAGCAATCCATCGCCAACGATCTGGTGATGCAGGACCTGATCGACTGCCTGCTCGCCGAAGACTTCTTCGGTACCCTCGACGCCAACCTTATCGAGCCTGCCGCCTGGCGTGTCGCTCAGCCCGACTCGCCATTCGCCAGCCTGGAGGCGCCGCACACGATCTGGCACTGGGACTACGACCCGGCCGAGCAGCGCCGCCTGGCGGTCGCCCTGCGGGCCGGCATCACCCAGGCCTGGGAGAAGGTGCCGGGAACCCCGGTGCTCGACGTGCAGGGCGGCAGCACTCGGCTGCTGAGCCCCGATGCGTTCATGGCTCTGGCCCTGAAGGGCGTGAAAGTCGATGCGGTCGACAACGACAAGGGTATCGAGCTGTTCATGGACGTGCTGCGCACCAGCGTCCGGCAGACCGCGCTGTCACTCGATCATCAGGTGCCTACGGGCGGCCTGCTGGAAAAGGACGGTGCCGCATTCTTCCTGGCCATGGAGCAGTGGGGCTCGCTGCGCGACCGACCGTTCCACCCCCTGGCCAAGGCCAAGCAAGGCCTGGACGATGCCCAGTACCGGCAGTATCAGGCAGAGTTCGACCAACCACTGGCTCTCAATTGGGTGGCCGTGGCCAAGAGCAGTCTGACCTTTGGCGACGGCGTCGACGGCCTGGACAGTTGCCAGCCAGCCCACTACATCCTCGACGCCGAGCAGCGCGCGGGCCTGGACGCCGAGTTGCGTGCCCTCGGCATCGCTGACAGCCATGTCGCCCTGCCTGTGCACCCCTGGCAACTGGAGCAGGTGCTGCCTGCGCAGCTCTGTGGCGCATTCGAGCGTGGTGATTGTCACCGTCTGATCTTCCAGGAGGGCAGCTTCAACCCCACGTCGTCCCTGCGTTCACTGGCTTGCGCGGCAGCGCCGGCCGATCACATCAAGCTGCCGATGGCCGTGTATTCCCTGGGCGCCTCCCGTTATCTGCCCGCCGTGAAGATGATCAACGGCGGGCTGAGCGAAGCGTTGCTACGCCAGGGCCGGGAGCGTGACGAGGTGCTGCGAGAAACCCTGCACATCTGCGACGAAAGCAAATGGTGGGGCTACATGCCTGACGGCGGTACATTGTTCGACGAGGCGCCCCGGCACCTCTCGGCCATGGTTCGTGGCTATCCGCCGAAACTGCTCGCAGACCCCGCCAAGCGCCTGCTGCCCATGGCCGCGCTGGGCACACCGCTGCAGGGCAGTGACCGACATTTCTTCGACGACTGCACCCGTCAGCGCGGTCTGCCTGCGGGCCCGTCCTCGGTGCTGCAGTTGTTCGGCGAGTTGTGCGAGCTGTTCTTCGACGTCAACCTGCGCATGTTCCGCCTCGGCATGCTGGGCGAGGTACACGGCCAGAACGCGGTGCTGGTGTATGAAGCGGGCAAGGTCAGCGGCCTGCTGCTGCGTGACCATGACTCGCTGCGCCTGTACGTGCCCTGGCTGGAGCGCAATGGCATGCTTGACCCGCAGTACCGGATCAAGAAGGGCCACGCCCAGACCCTCTACCACGAGCGCCCCGAGGATCTGCTGTTCTGGCTGCAGACGCTGGGCATCCAGGTCAATCTGCGCGGTATCATCGACACCCTGGAGCGGGTCTACGACGTGCCGGCCGTGCAAGCCTGGCGCGTGTTGCGTGACGCGCTGAACGAGCGAATCGCCGACGTGCCATTCGACGACGGAGCCCGCGCGGTGTTGCGTGGCCAGTTGTTCGAGGCCGAGACCTGGCCGCAGAAACTCCTGCTGCGCCCGATGATCGAACGAGCCGGTGGGCCTGGCAGCATGCCGTTCGGCAAGGGGCTGGTTGTTAATCCATTGCAAAGGATCGAGTTTGGAAGGTAATAAGGGGTCGTTGTCCAGGCGCACGTTGATGCGCCTGTCCCTGGGAGCTCTCGCTGCAGGTGCAATCCCCATGGCCAAGGCCGGGCCTGCACCGCAGCGCGTCATCAGCTTGTTTCAGGGCGCCACCGATACCGCGGTGGCGCTCGGCATTCGGCCGGCTGGCGTAGTCGATTCGTGGAGCGAGAAACCCATGTATCGCTACCTGCGCCCAGCCCTGGCAGGCGTGCCCCATGTCGGCCTGGAAACTCAGCCGAGCCTGGAGGACATCGCCTTGCTCGCGCCGGATCTGATCGTCGCCTCGCGGTTTCGCCACGAGCGGATTCAGAGGTTGCTCGAACAGCTGTGCCCGGTGGTGATGCTGGAAGAGGTTTTCGAATTTCAGCAGACCCTGCGCGTGATGGGTGTCGCCACCCGGCGCAAGGTCGAGGCGGATGCCTTGCAGGCGAGCTGGGACGCGCGCATCGCAATGCTCAGGGCTCGTTTGCAACGGCATTTCGGCGAGCGCTGGCCGCTCAGCGTGTCGGTGCTGGATGTTCGCGAGGATCACCTGCGCAGCTACCTGCCCGACAGCTTCGCCGGCAGCGTGCTCGGCCAACTCGGTTTCGTCTGGAACGAGCAGGGCCGCAGTGCCCAGGGCGTGTCCATCAAGCTCAGCAGCCGGGAAAGCCTGCCGGTGGTGGATGCCGACGTGTTCTTCGTCTTTGGCCGTGCCGACAGCCCGGGCGTCCAGCGCCATTACCAGAGCCTGACTGCCCATCCGCTGTGGCAGCGCATGGCGGCGCCACAGGCAGGGCGGGTCTGGTGGGTGGATGGGGTGGCGTGGATCTTCTCTGGCGGCATCCTCGGTGCCAACCGCATGCTCGACGATATCGAACGCACGATTCTGCAGGGCGACCAGTCATGAGCGCCGCCGTCAAACTGGGCATCTCGCTGCTGATGCTGCTGGCCTGCTGTGCGCTGAGCCTGTCCATCGGCGCCAGCTGGATCGCGCCACGCACGGTGTTCGCCGCACTGCTGCATGCCGACCCGCTGAACATCGAGCAACTGCTGGTCAGCACCACACGGCTGTCGCGCACGCTGATGGCGGTGGTGGTCGGGGCCAGCCTGGCGGTGGCCGGCGCACTGATGCAGGCCATGACCCGCAACCCGCTGGCGTCGCCAGGGCTATTTGGTATTAATGCCGGGGCGACGTTTTCGCTGATTCTCTGCCTGTCGCTGTTTTCCATCAGTTCTCCCGAGCAATGGCTGTGGAGCGCCTTCATCGGTTCTGCGGTGGCCGGGGCGCTGGTGTGGCTGGTGGGCAATAGCGGGCAGGGCGCACTCAACCCCTTGCGCATGGTGCTCGCCGGTGCGGCGATCACCGCGCTGTTCACCGCCTTCAGCCAGGCGCTGTTGGTGATCGATCAGCAGGGCCTGGACACGGTGCTGTTCTGGCTGGCCGGCTCGCTCAGCGAGCGCAGCCTGGAAACCGCTCAGCCGTTATTGATCTGCGCGCTGCTGGCCTTGCTGGTCGCCTGCCTGCTCGGTGCCCAGGTCAACGTGCTCAACGCCGGTGTACAGATCGCCATCGGCCTGGGCCAGCGTACCGGGCTGATTCGCCTGCAACTGGGCGTGCTGGTGGTGATGCTGGCCGGTAGCGCGGTGGCGCTGGCCGGTAGCATCGGTTTCATCGGCCTGATCGTGCCGCACCTGGTGCGCCGCCTGATCGGCATCGACCACCGGGTGATGCTGCCCGGCTGCGCGCTGCTCGGTGCCACGCTGCTGCTGGTGGCCGACATCCTCGCCCGGGTGGTGATTCTCCCGCAGGAAGTCCCGGTAGGCGTGATGACAGCGCTGTTTGGTGCGCCGTTCTTCATTGCACTGGCCAGGCGCGGAGGTCGTCATGGTTAAGCGAACGGTTCTACGCTGGCGAGGGTTTTCCCGACGCATCGAGCACAAGGGCTCGTTGCGTCTGCTGCTGGCCGTGCTGTTCAGCGCGGCGGTGATACTGCTGAGCCTGTGCCTGGGCAAGGTCGTGCTGTCGCCGCAGAGCGTTTTGCAGGTGTTGGTGGGCGAGGGCAGTGCGGCCTTGTCGTTCATCGTCGAGCAATTACGCCTGCCGCGCCTGCTGCTCGGTGCGTTGATCGGAGGCGCCCTGGCGGTGTCCGGGCTGATCCTTCAGGCCATCGTGCGCAACCCACTGGCGTCGCCGGATCTGCTCGGGCTGTCCAGTGGCGCTAGTGCGGCGGCGGTGCTGTACCTGTCCAGCTTCGCAGCGGTGTGGGGTATGGGCGGCTTGCCGCTGGCGGCGATGCTCGGCGCGGGGGCCGCTGCGCTGGCGGTCTATACCCTGGCCTGGAAGCAGGGCACTTCACCGCTGCGGCTGGTGCTGATCGGGGTCGGTATCTCGGCGATGCTGGCCGCAGCCACCACCTTCATGCTGGTATTCAGCCCGCTGACCACCACCTTGTCGGCCTATGTCTGGCTGACTGGCAGCGTGTACGGCGCTGGCTGGCCCGAAGTGCGTGCCCTGGCTACCTGGCTAGTCTGCCTGCTGCCGATCCTGATGCTGCTGTCGCGCCATGTGGTGGTTCAGCAACTGGACGAAGGGCTGGCGCGCGGCATCGGCGTACGCGTGCAGTGGCTGCGCGCCGCGTTGCTCGCCGTCAGCGTGGCGCTGGCGGGCTCCGCTATCGCTTGGGGCGGTGCCATGGCGTTCGTCGGGCTGATTGCACCGCATATCGCCCGCCAGCTGATCCCCATTGGCTTCGCTGCCCAGGCCTGCATGGCGGCGCTGGTCGGCGCCAACCTGGTGATGCTCGCCGACCTGGCGGGGCGCACCCTGTTTCTGCCACTGGATCTGCCTGCCGGCATCTTCGTCGCCGTGTTCGGCACCCCGTATTTTCTGTACCTGCTGATCAAGCAGCGGCAGTGAGGAATCATCGACATGACCGCGATCGCGAGCCGCAACCTGACCCTGGCGTATCAACGCCAGACCATCATCGATTGCCTGGACTTGGAACTGCCACGCGGGCAGGTCTCGGTGCTGATCGGCAGCAACGGCTGTGGCAAGAGCACCCTGCTCAAGTCCTTCGCGCGGTTGCTCAAGCCCCAGTCGGGGACGGTGATCCTCAATGGCGCCGACATCCAGCGCAAGCCGACCGCCGCCGTGGCCCGAGAGCTGGCGATCCTGCCGCAGATGCCAGTGCCGCCCGAGGGCATCAGCGTGCGCCAACTAGTCGCTCTGGGGCGCTATCCGTACCAGAGCTGGATGCAGCAGTGGCTCGCCGAAGACGAGGCCGTGGTGGCCCGTGCCCTGAGCCGCACCGGTCTGGATGAGCTGGCCGAACGTCCGGTGGACGCCCTGTCCGGCGGCCAGCGGCAACGCGCCTGGATCGCCATGACCCTGGCCCAGGAAACCGAGCTGGTGCTGCTCGACGAGCCGACCACCTTTCTCGATCTGGCCCATCAGATCGAAGTGCTCGATCTGCTGCGCGAGCTCAACCGTCAGGAGGGCAAGACCATCGTCATCGTCATCCACGACCTCAATCTGGCCTGTCGTTACGCCGATCACATGGTCGCCGTGCACCAGCGCACCGCCTATGCCCAGGGCAAACCGGCGGACATTCTTACCGAAGCGCTGGTCAAGACGGTGTTCGATCTGGATTGCCGCATCATTGCCGATCCGTTCTTCCATACGCCCCTGTGCATTCCGTTTGGTCGGGACATTCCACGATGAGCTTCAGCGGTGCCGAATGGACCAGCCTGTCAGGCGCGTTGCGATTGCGCCGCGAGGAGGAGCGCGATCGTGGGCGCAGCCTGCCGGCTGCCGAGCTGCTGGGCGAAACCACCTGCATAGCGCTGCTGGATCAGCTCGGCCCGGTGATCCTTTCGCCGTCGCGGCGCATCACCGCCTCCCTGCTGGGCAAGCGCCTGTCGTTCCTGCTCACCGGTGCCTGCCTGTACGCGATGTCGGCCTACGACAAGGGCCTGCAGCTGTCACTGGCGAACACCTTCATCGAGTACGGCCACGACGACGGCGTGTGGACTTCGTCGCTGCCGCTGCACAGCCTGGCGGTCAGCCTACCCGAGGCGGGCGCTCGTGATGACTGGCGCGAGGCTGTGGCCACGCAGCTGTTCGCCGGGCTGTTGCAGCCCCTGTGGGAAACTTTCTACGGCGTCACGGGCGTATCGCGGCGCATTCTCTGGGAAAACACCGCGGTGCGGGTGTACTCGCTGTACGAGCGGCGCCTGGTCAAGCTCGACTGCGCCGAGACCCGCCAACGCTGCGCCGAGGACTTTCATTGGCTGACGGAGCAGGCGCCGGGCAGCGTGTTCGGCCTCGACTACAACCCGCTCAAACACTTCAACCGGCCTGTGACGCTTGTCGACAACGGCGCGCGTGCCGTGCGCTTTCGCAGAACCTGCTGCTTCTACTACCAGGCCAGCGATCCGGTGGAGTATTGCTCGACCTGCCCATTGATCCGCCCGAGGGCCGCCAGATGACGCTCGCAGCACCCGCCGGCAGCATTCCCGTACCGCTGCTCGATGCCTACCGAGGCATCGCCGCGTCGACCATCGGCCACTTTCTGCGTGAGGGTCACATTCACGGCCTGCCACCGCTGGTGGGCGACGTGCACGTCGTTGGCCGTGCCACCACCGTGCAGATCCACGCGCCGGACGGCAGCGTGCTGCGCGACGCCCTGATCGCCAGCCAGCCCGGTGATGTGCTGGTGGTCGCCAACCTGGGTGAGCAGGGCTGCGCCTGCTGGGGGGAACTGCGTACCATCGCCGCGCGCATCAAGGGCCTGGCCGCCGTGGTGATCGACGGCCCGGTGACCGATGTGCGCGCCCTGCGAGCGCTTGGCTTGCCGATCTTCTGCAGCGGCGTCAGCGCCTACACCACGCGCTCCCTCGGTGAGCACGGCGCGGTGAACGTGCCGGTGACCATCCGCGGCGTCAACGTGCAGCCCGGCAATTTGCTGGTGGCCGACGACGATGGCATCTACGTGCTCGAGGCCGGACAGGCCGCTGGCTTGCTGGAGCGCTTGCAGAACAAGGAAGCCGCCGATGCTGCACGGCGCGCCGAGCTGCAGGCGCGGCTAGACCAGGTGGTGGGCTGAAGCCCGCCCTACACGCGTCCCGAATGGGGATCGGCAATGGTGGATGAAAAAAGCGTCAGGCACCCTACGGCGGGAGAGGGGGCACAGGTAGGGTGGGCTTCAGCCCACCAAGTCCGCGAATAGCTAGCAGGACGTCGGCTGGACAACGCTCTTTTTGTCCACCATTGCGATATCGGGCCTGCTCCCCTGGCTAATCACCCAACGAAGCAGGCTGACCAGCGGCACCTTGTGATCGCGTGTGGCACCCCAGATGGACTGATCTTCGCAATACAGCTCGGTATAGCGGCTAAGCACCATGTGGCGGCCATCGGCGTCGAGGCGTAATTCGAGTTCGCGGCAGTGCAACGACGCCATGTCCGGCGTTCTTATCCGCCGATGCAGCACCAGTACGTCTTCATTGTTCATCAGTGCACTCCGTTCTCGCAGCCCTGGGCCAGATCCAGCTCGGCGCCTAGTTTTCCTTCGCTCACGAAGTGTGCCCGGCGCTCGGCCACGGCGTTACGTAGCGCCACGTAGTAGTCGGCCTCCTTTCTCAACTCGTCGGTCAGCGGCAGCGTTTCTGCTCGGCCGTCGACGATACCGCCGGCAGTATTCACCGCGCTCAGGGTTTCCACCGTATCGCTGCTGCCGAATGGCGACACCGCGAAGCTCAGCACCTTGCCCGTGGCGTCACGCAGGTTGCCGGTGCCCAGCAGGGGTAGTTCGACGATGGGGCCATTGGCGATGTTCCACACCCCGAAGGTCTGGCCGAAGTCGGCTTGGTGACGCTCCATGCCCAGCCGCCCGGACACATCCACCAGGCCGACGATACCCACCGTGGTGTTGAGCGCGAAACGACCCACCGTGGTCACTGAGCGCCGCCCGTTGCCCTGCAGAAGGTCGTTGATGAAGACCTTGGGCTCGCCGAAGTTGGCCACGAAGTTGTGCACGCCGCTCTGCACGAAGCCCGGCAGATGCCGATAGCCGCGGGCGACCGGCGACAGCACGTAGTCGTCCACCGTCCGGTTGAAGGCGAAGATGCCGCGGTTGATCGGCTCGGCAGGGTCACGGGGTTCGTAGGCCGCAGCCTGACAGGCGGTACTGCTGCCAGCTAGTGGCGAACTCGTGCAGCCACTGGCAAACGCCACGGCAGCAGCCAGCGAAAGGGTGCGGACGAAGGGGGTAACGAGGGTGATGGTCGGCATGGTGAAACCTCGATGGGGACTGCACCCATGTTGCCTCCGAGGTTTTGCCCGAGAATTTCTCCACTGTTGCAAAACGGCAGCTTTATTGCCGGATTGAAATATATGACGCGCCTGCGTCAATGGTTTTAGATAGCCGCTCCAGAACCTACCGGCAGCGAGCTTTGCGTGATCCATTTACTGCTTGTGGACGATGACCTCGAAGTCCTCGCCCTGCTGAAGAAATTCCTCGAACAACACGGCTATTGCGTCGATGTGGCTACCGACGGCAGCAGCCTGTGGCTGGCGATGGAGCGGCAGTTGCCGGATATGGTCATCCTAGACGTAATGCTGCCCGGCGAGAGCGGCCTGGTGCTCTGCCAGCGCCTGCGCAGCGAACACGCGGTGGCGGTGATCATGCTCACCGCCATGGGCGAGCTGAGTGATCGTGTAGTGGGCCTGGAGCTCGGCGCCGACGACTACCTGACCAAACCCTTCGATGCCCGCGAGCTGCTGGCCCGGGTACGGGCGGTGCTGCGCCGCACGGGGGAGGTCAAGAGCGTGCTGAACGACAAGCCGCGGCCAACCCTGGAGTTCGCCGGCTGGCAGCTGGACGTCACCCGCCGGGAGCTGCGCTCGCCGGACAAGGTGATGATTCCGCTCTCCGGCGGCGAATTCGAACTGCTGCTGGTGTTCGCCGAACATCCGCGCCGGGTGCTGAGCCGCCAGCAGCTGCTCGATATGACCCGCGGCGAAGCCTTCGAGGCCTTCGACCGCAGCATCGACGTGCAGGTAAGCCGCCTGCGCCGCAAGCTGGAGGGCGATGTCTGTGCCTCGCCGATGATTCGTACCGTGCGCAACAGCGGCTACCTGTTCACGCCCAACGTACTGGTGAAACGATGAAACTGCTGGAGAGGCTCAATCGTCCCAGCGATACCGTGGCGCGCTGGATCGCCCTGACCACCATGGCGGCGATGTTGACGGCGCTGGCCCTCACCTGGTTGCTCAGCCAACTGGCCGGCGTGTGGGCACGACCGCCGCTGCTGGAGACCGGTTTGCTGGAGCGGCTGGCCAGCATCAGCCGCATCATCGACGCAGCACCACCCGAGCAGCGGCCGGCCATCGCCCGATCCGCCAGCGATGAAACCTATTCCACCACCTGGTTGCTGACATACGAAGAGGCCAGCCTGCCACCGGCGGATGAGGACGTCGGGTTTCGCACCGGTGAGGACTATTTACGCAGTCAGTTGCGAAATCCCAACGCGAGGATAGAAGGTTACGAGCCTGCCGACTGGCCATCGGATCAGCCGGGCGCGGGTTATGCCTTGATGGTTGAAATGCACGATGGCAGCTGGGTGAAATTCTCGGCATTGACGCGCATCTGGGGCCTGAATGAGTTGCCTCGCGGCCTCATCATCGTTGCTCTGGTCTTGCTGTCGACCATCATCGTCGCACTGGTCGCCACCCGTCATCTGGCTGCGCCCCTGGAGCGCTTCGCCCGCGGTGCGCGGCGCTTCGGCAGTGACTTCCGCGCGCCGCCGATTGCCGTGGAGGGGCCGCAGGAAATCCGCCAGGCCATCGTCGCCTTCAACGCCATGCAGGCTCAGTTGCAACACTTCATCAACGACCGCACGCAGATGCTCGCCGCGATCTCCCACGACCTGCGCGCGCCGCTGACACGTATGCGCCTGCGCGGCGAATTCATCGACGACGCCGACCAGCAGGCCAAGCTGTTCCGCGACGTGGACGAGATGCAGGTGATGGTCAACAGCGCCCTGGAATTCTTCCGTGACGACGCGCGCCTCGAACCGGCGACCGCCTTCGACCTGGCCGAGCTGCTGCATACCATCGTCGACGACTACAAGGATGCTGGCATCGAGGTGCAACTGAGCGGCCCGAGTCGGGTGGTTTACGTCGGTCGTCCTATCGGCATCAAGCGCATGCTGACCAACCTGCTGGACAACGCTATCCGCTACGGCCAGGAACCGGCCATCGAGCTAGGGGAGGGCGCGCACGTAATCAATATCCGCGTGCTGGATCGTGGGCCAGGCATCGCTGAAGAGCATCTGGATGAGGTATTCAAACCTTTCTTCCGCATCGAAGGCTCGCGCAACAAGCATACCGGTGGCGTTGGCCTGGGCCTGTCAGCCGCCCGGGCCACGGTGCTGGAGCACGGCGGTACGCTGACGCTGCGTAATCGCAAGCAGGGTGGCTTGATAGTTTGCGTGGTGCTGCCTTTCGCCTAAACCCAAGGGATTCTGCTAAAAGCGTCATGCCCACAGCGCTGCAATGCTGATCGCTCTGGTTTACCCACTCCTCGGCTCAAAAACGCCACTGCAGGGACGTGGAATCCCATAGGGTTTCCAGTCATGATCTTATGCGCAGTCGTTATTTGACCAAACGTTCAACAATGCATAGGGTGTGCGACCGTTTTCCCGCCAGAAGTACTTATGACCAGCCGCTCTAAACTGCCAGCCACCGTCTACCTGCTAGGGGCGACCATCTTCTCGTTGGTCACTGCCGAATTCATGGTCGCCGGGATGATGCCCGCCTTGGCCGATGCGTTTTCAGTGAGCCTGGCGCAAGTTGGCAACCTCATCGCGCTTTACGCACTCGGCATGGCTTTGGGTGGGCCACCGGTGACCATCCTGCTGCTCGCTCGGGGCATCAGCAATAAACGCGCGTTGGTCGGGCTGCTGACCGTGTATGTGGCGGCCGGCGCACTCGCCGCGGCAGCACCGAACTACTCGGTGCTGGCGTTGGCGCGGATCATCATGGGCGTGTCCAGTGCTGCCTGTATCGGTTTGTGCATGACGGTCTGTGCTGCGATGGTCGAGCGTGAGGCGCGGGGCAGGGCAGTGTCGGTGGTGCTGGCAGGGCTGATGCTTTCGCCTGTAGCGGGAGTACCGATGACGGCCTGGATCGAACATCATTTTGGTTGGCGTGCCAGCTCCTGGGCGGTGGTGCTGCTGGCCCTCATTTGCACCACTTTTGCGGCGTTGCGCTTGCCGGCCAGTGACGCCGGCCAGGCAGGGCTGCGGCGGCAGTGGGCGACACTCGGTAACGGTAGCCTGTGGGCGGCATACCTCACCAGCGGCCTGATCATCGGTGCCACGTTCGCGGCATTCAGCTATTGCACACCCATTTTGATCGAAGAAGTCGGCATATCGCCTGGCCAAGTGGCACCGCTACTGGCGCTGTATGGCGTGGCTAATTTGCTGGGTAACATGGTTGTGGGGCGTGTTGCCGAGAGTCATACGTTCGTCGCACTGGGTTGGGGCTTGGGCCTATTGGTGCTTGCCCTGAGCGGCTTTGCCCTGGCCGGTGATCAGCTTTGGTTGAACCTCGGATGCTTCATCGCCATTGGTCTGACCGGCGTGGCGCTGAACCCGGCAATGGTCGCTCGGGTGATGAAAGCGGCTGAATCCGGACCGCTGGTCAATACGCTGCACACCTCAGTGATAACCGCTGGACTGGCCTTGGGAAGCTGGGCGGGCGGTGTCGCAATCGAGTCGGGTTATGGCCTGCGCGCGCCACTGTGGGTCGGCGCAGGACTGGCCTTGCTGGGGCTGCTGAGTGTGCTCAGGCCGCTAGCCTTGAGCCGAGCCCCAAACGGCTGTGCTCGAGCCTAATCCAGGCAATTGGCTACGGCGTAAAGAGCCGCAAAAGATGACTGACCCAGGCGCTGGCCCATTCGTTAGCCGCTTCGGCAAAGGCATGGTTATCCCTGCCAGGAATGACTCCGGGTCAGTGGCTAACTCAGCTGTCCAGTAGGACATTTCCGCCAAACCATTCTACGGATAGTCACACAGTGGGCTCAGCAGCCTGTGGTTGAGCGCAGCGATAACCAGGACAAGCCGGGTGTCGCGTCAGGATTGGGGCTGGTATCAGCTCTGGTAGCCATCCCGGGTACCCGGCTACGGAGTGTGTTGCGGTATTCAGGGCACGCTTTCTTATTTCTTTTGGAACTAAGCAAATAGCTCTTGGATATTTGCGGGGCTTTTGCTGGCCAAGGAAAATGCCCGATGGTAAAAAATCTTGATGTAGGTCAAAGCCTTACTTTTAAAGGTGCCTTTTGAACATTTCCCTTAGCGGCCAGTTGGCCAAGGCGCTTTTTGACATCCAACCAGGTGAACGTGAACGTCAGCATGCCCGTGAAGGGCTGATGGATTACTTCGCGTGCCTGCTGCCTGTGCAGCTTGGTCTGCTTGCCGACTCCGGGCTGGTGCCTGTTCGCGACGTATTCCCTGCGGCGGGCAGTACGGAGAATCAGGCGCTGCAGCTGGGTTACATGAGCCATGCGCTGGACTTCGACGACTATCATGCGACGTTTCGTGGGCATCCCACCACGGTGGTGCTCTCCACGCTGTTGGCGTTGAGCGGACGTTATCCGGGCCAGGCGGCTGACGACTTTCTCGATGCCTATGTGGTCGGCGTGGAACTGGCCGGCCGCTTGGGCAAGGCCATCGGCACCCGTCACTACGCGGCCGGCTTGCACAGTACTGCGACCCTGGGGGTGATTGCCGCCGTCGGTGCTGCCAGCCGCCTGCTGCGCCTGACACTGGAGCAGACCGAAGTTGCCATTGGCCTTGCCGCTACCCAGGCTTCGGGCCTGCGCGCCCAGTTCGGCTCTGCTGCCAAGGCGTTGCATGCTGGATACGCGGCGCGCAGTGCAGTCAACAGCATCGAGCTGTCCCGTAGCGGGTTCGCGGCTCAGCGCCAAGGGGTGCTGGAGGCATTTCTCGCCACGCTCGGTTTCGGCGTCGCCCAGCCGGATGACCTGCTGGCGGGCTGGGGCGAGCCGTGGCGGATCAGCGCACCGGGGCTGGAGTTCAAGCGTTACCCCACCTGTGGTGGCACCCATAGCGCTGCCGAGGCGGCGTTCGTGCTGCGCGAGCTTCTCGGCGGCGAGCTGGATGCTGTGCAGCGCATCGAGGTGAGCTTTCCGCCGGGGGCCGATACCGCGCCGAACATCATCGCGCCGGTCAATGGCGTGGAGGCGCGCTTCAGCCTGGAGTATGTGATCGCCGATGCACTGAGCAACGGTGCAATATCCCTCGAGCGCTACGGCGAGGCACCGGTCGAGCCGACCATTGCCGCACTGGCTGCACGGGTGCACAGGGTGCCCGATCTGAATGCGCCGGCGGACGAGCTCGACCCCGACCTGCGCTTTCACCGGGTCACCCTGTTCATGGCCGATGGGTCTTCCCATAGCCATTGCGTGACGCGCAAGGAGACCGCCGCACTGCCCACCGACGTGCAGGCGAAGCTGCACAAGAATCTTCAATCGCTGCCTGATGAGCGTGTAATCGCGATCAGCCAGGATCTACGCCTTGCAGACGATGCCGCGCTGCATCGCCTGATCTCACTCGTTGGCTTTCAATAAGGATTGGTTATGTCCGTGCAACAAACGTCGCCCCGTCAGTTACGCCTTGGTCTGTTCGTGCAGGCGCTGGGGCACCACGTGGGTGGCTGGCGTGCCGAGGGCGCGAAAGGTTCGCCCACCGATGTCGAGTGGTTCACGTGGATCGCCAAGACTGCGGAAGCGGGCAAGTTCGACATGTTCTTCGTCGGCGATGCGCTGGCCACCAGCGTGCATCGTCTGCCGTCCACCATGTCGCGCCTCGAACCGCTGACCCTGCTGTCTGCGCTGGCCGTGCAAACCAATCACATCGGCCTGGCAGCCACTGCCTCAACGACCTTCGATGAGCCGTTTCACCTGGCCCGTGCGCTCTGCTCGGTGGATCACATCAGCCACGGGCGTGGCGCCTGGAACGTGGTCACTTCGTTCTCCCTCGACGCTGCGCGCAACTTCAGCCGTGAAGACCTGCCGTCCCACGCCGACCGCTATGAAATGGCCCGCGAGTTCCTCGATGTGGCCTTCAAACTGTGGAATGGCTGGGAGGAGGGCGCCATCGTCCGTGAGAAGGACACTGGCCGTTACTCCGACGAGAGCAAGATTCACGCGGCCAACCACAAGGGCAAGCACTTCCAGGTGCAGGGCCCGCTGAACATCGCGCGCTCTCCCCAGGGCCGTCCGGTGATCATCGAGGCGGGCTCTTCGCCTGCCGGGCAGCAACTGGCGGCGCAAACCGCCGAGGTGGTGTTCACTGCGGCGTCTTCGCTGGAAGAAGGCCAGGCGTTCTACAAGAGCCAGAAGCAGTTCGTGCGTGACGCCGGTCGCCATGCCGACCACCTGCTGATTCTGCCGGGGGTGATGCCGATTGTCGGGCGTACCCGCGAGCAGGCGCAGGAAGTGTGGAACCAGCTCAATGAACTGGTGGATATCGACAACGGTATCGAGCAGCTGTCCGCCCGTTTCGGCGTGGATATGACGGCGTACCCGCTCGATGGCCCGGTGCCGGAGATTCCCGCGACCGAAGGCAGCCAGAGCCGCGTCAAGCTGCTTACCGAACTGGCGGCACGGGAAAACCTGACCCTGCGCCAACTGGCTGCTGTAGCGGCAGGCTCACGTGGCCACCGTGTGGTGGTCGGTACTGCGCAAGATATCGCCGATGACTTCCAGCTCTGGCTGGAGCAGGGCGGTGCCGATGGTTTCAACATCATGCCCGCCGTGCTGCCTGACCAGCTGGAACTGTTCGTCGAGCTGGTGATTCCCGAATTGCAGCGCCGCGGCCTGTTCCGCAGCGAGTACCAATACAGCACGCTGCGTGAAAACCTCGGCCTGCCCTCCGTTGACGAAAATTTTGCCGCCGTTGCCCCGCTGGCAACCGAGAAGGAATAGCCCATGAAACGCCTTGCACTGACCGCTGCTGCCTTCGCACTGCTGCCACTTTCCGACGCCTTCGCCGCCGACAAGGGCGTGCCCTTTAACGCCACCGCCAAACCAGAGGCCGATGCCGTGCTGCACGACAGCCTGCCGGAAGCGATCAAGAAACGTGGCTCCATCATCGCCGGCACCAACCCGAACACGCCGCCGACCACCTTCTACCAGGCCGACAACAAGACCCTGGCCGGGCGTGAAATCGACATCATCAGCGCCGTTGCCGATCGCCTCGGCGTGAAGCTGGAGCTGCGCGATACCGGTGGTTTCGACAACATCATTCCGGGCCTGAAGTCTGGGCGTTACGATGCGGCGATCTCCAATATCGACGCCAATGCCAAGCGCCTCGAGCAAGTGGACTTCGTCGGTTACTACAACGCCTCCAAACTGGCGCTGATCGGCCGTAGCGATGCCAATCTGGGGCCGTTCAATACCTTTGCGGAACTGTGCGGGCAGACTGTTGGTGCCGGTGCTGGCACCTCCCAGGTGACCCGTCTGCAGCAGGCCAGCGAAGCCTGCGTGGCCGATGGCAAGCCTGCCATCAACGTGCCGATCTTCCCGGATCGCCCAGCTGGCGTGCAGGCGGTGATCAGCGGCCGCGTGCCGATGTTCTTCGGCCCCTACGAAGGCCTGCGCTACCAGGCCAGCCAAGTGAAGGCGCTGAAGCTGGCGGGCGAGATCACCATCGAGGACACCATCGTTGCCATCGCCCTGGCCAAGGATTCGCCGCTGGGTAAACCGATCCAGGCGGCGGTCAACTCGCTGATCAAGGACGGCACCTACCAGCAGATTCTCGACAAGTGGGAAATCGGCTTCGGCGCGGTCGAGTCCGCTGGCCTCAACGAAGAAAACATCAAATGAGCCCACGGCCTGACGACGACATCGCCGGGCTTCGTATCGTCCGCCATCGTCACTGGGGGCGTTGGTTCAGCGCCCTGATCGTCCTGCTACTGCTGTCGCTGGTGGCTACTTCGATGGTCAACAACCCACGTTTCGAATGGGACGTGGTGGCACAGAACCTGACGGAGGAGTCGATCCTCAACGGCGTATTGATGACCATCGAGCTGACGGTCATCTCGGTGGTCTTCGGCTTCGCCGGCGGTACGCTGCTGGCCTTGATGCGCCTGTCTTCCAACCCGGTGCTGGTCAGTGTCAGCTGGGCTTACACCTGGTTCTTCCGGGCCGTGCCGATGCTGGTACAGCTGTTCCTCTGGTACAACGTCGCCGCGCTCTATCCGCAGTTGTCGCTGAGCCTGCCGTTCGTTGGCGAGGTGTGGAGCGCTGCCACCAACGAGGTCATCAGCCCGTTCAGCGCGGCGGTTCTGGCACTGGTCATTCACCAGTCCGCCTATGCGGCGGAGATCATCCGCGCCGGCATCCAGAGCGTTGGCCAGGGCCAGCTCGAAGCCGCCAAGGCGCTCGGCTATCGCCCAGGGCAGATATTCCGCCAGACGGTGCTGCCACAGGCCATGCGCACCATTCTCCCGCCAGCAGGCAACGAAGTGATCGGTCAGCTGAAAACCACCGCGGTGGTGTCGGTGATCGCGCTGCAGGACGTGCTCTATTCGGCGCAGATCATCTATCAGCGCACCTATGAAGTGATTCCACTGCTGCTAGTGGCCACCGCCTGGTACCTGGTGATGACCTCGGTGCTGTCGGTGCTGCAGCATTACGTGGAAGTGTGGTTCAGCCGAGGCAATGGCCCGGCACGCAGCAGTTGGTTGCGCCGCAACAAGGGCACGCAGGAGTCCGAAGCATGAGTGAGTCCATCCGCCTGCGTGGCGTGCACAAGCAGTTCTCCGGCAACACCGTGCTGCACGGTATCGATCTGGACATCGCCGCCGGCTCGGTGACGGTGATTCTCGGGCCGTCCGGTTCCGGCAAGTCGACGCTGCTGCGCTGCATCAACCACCTGGAAAAGCTCGACGGCGGCACCATCCATGTCGGCGAGATGCTGATTGGCTACCAGCGCAAGGGCCAGGCCCTGTACGAGCTGCCGGAAAAGGTCGTGGCCCAGCAGCGCCAGCGTATCGGCATGGTGTTCCAGCAGTTCAACCTGTTCCCGCATCGCACCGTGTTGCAGAACATCGTCGATGCACCGATGCGCATCCTTCGTCAGAAGCGTGCGGAGGTGGAAGCGCGGGCCATGCAGTTGCTCGAACAAGTGGGCCTGGCGCACCGCGCGCAAGCCTGGCCGCGCGAGCTGTCCGGCGGCCAGCAGCAGCGTGTGGCCATCGCCCGGGCATTGGCCATGCAGCCCGACGTGATGCTGTTCGACGAACCGACTTCTGCCCTCGACCCCGAACTGGTCGGTGAAGTGCTGCAGGCGATGAAGCAACTGGCGCACTCGGGCATCACCATGGTGGTGGTGACCCATGAAATCGGTTTTGCCCGGGAAGTGGCGGATAATATCGTGTTCATGGACAACGGCCGAATAGTGGAGGGCGGTGACGCGCGCACGCTGCTCGACAACCCCCAGCACCCGCGCCTGCGCGAGTTTCTTGCCAGCGTGCTGTGACGCCGGGACGACTGTTGAAAATACTCTCCGGCTCATCGATCAGGCTATCCGGCGGAGAGGGCGGAGAGGGCGGAGAGGGCAGTCGTGCAGCACATCTGTGCTATTGAGCCCTGTTAGAGCTGCTGATAATTTCCATGGTTTGTCTTTACCCTGACGCAGCCGAGCGATTCGCGCAGCGAGTGCCAGGCGAAGGGCGTTCATTGCTGCCAGACAAGAGGCGCTTCATGGGTGAAATCAGTTCGCAACGTCGTTCTCTCAAGCGAACGACGCGCGTTACGGCTGTGATAGTAGTGGCGTGGAGCGGGGCATTCGCGGGCTCATCGGCTGCAAGTGATGCGTCATCGGGCGCCTGCATTGCCGAGTCAGACTTCCGACTGGGCAGTGTGGTCGAAACGCAGGCGCGGATCAGCAACGCGCCCGACGTGTTAGGTCACAACAAAACCGAAACCCTGGGCCGGCAGTCGTTTGCGGATGCCAACCCGCTGGTTCAGGCACAAACGACGCTGATCAATAACGCCCCCGTCTTCACGGGTTACGCCTTTGTCGACCTCGTGGACGGCAAGATCATCCGATATGGCAACCAACACGGCAGCGGTGCTTCACTGGTCACTACCTACAACATCCCGCCACCGGCTGTTCCGATCGATCTTCAGCCGGGGCAAAGCGTTACGGTCAGCTATCTCAGTAAAACCGTGACTGCCGGCCCGGGCGTAGAGTCGGAGATTACAGAGAAGCACACCTATATTGGTCGAGAGACGATCACGACCCCGCTGGGTACTTTCGATACCTGCAAGTTCACCAATGAGATTTCCTCGGGATCCGCATCCAGCAAGGATGGAAGAAATCTGGCCGTTATCGAGAGCTGGTTTGCGTCCGAGGGGCCTTATAGCGGTCGCATCCTGAAAACCTTCGTTCCTGCCCAGGGCGGATTACCGGACGTGACCAACGAAATGGTCAAGATCACCAGCACCTCGCCGTGATCCACGTCAGCGTAGGCGCTCAACTATTGCACTCGCATGGGCAGAAACCCTGGATCGTTCCCATCTCAGCGCCCGAACTAAAGCCGACGGCTTCCGGATGCTGTCGATGTAGAGGCACCGAATAGGTCTTAGGCTGCGAGGGTTGGTAGGCGCCATGGAGAGGCTAGGTGTGATGTATTTCGTTGAGGCGCCACGTGGCAGAGTAGAGCTTGGTTAATTCAGCATCTGATACGAACGACTTCAGATAGTCGGATACGCAATTTAACAAAGTAGGTCGTTTCGGTTTCTGTTGCACGATTTTACCAGGCAGAAAGCTACGTAACCAAAGGTTTTTCCAGTATTCGTTGAGGATTCGTCTGTTGCAACGGTCATCCTGCGTTGTGTTGCAAATCTTCAGTTACAAATTGCTTTTTGAAGGAGATGGGCTCATGAATATCCGTAGATCTACCCGACTCCAAGAATCATTCATCTAAAAAGAATGGTGGGTAAATACGTTTTCGTTGACCTTCGCCCTCTCGCTTTCGCATTGCTTCTCGCAGCCGTTGAGCAGGGGGCTCGAGATCAGAGTCGGGCGCGTCCCTTACTGCGCGCATTAGCTCCTCCCGTCGGCGTGCCTTGCCCTCTGCAATTTCCTCAAAGCTGCTGTCAGACTGAACGTATCTCGCCATGTCCTAGTATCTCTCTGGTTATCTGACGACATCTGTAGCACGGTAAATGACACTCACCGATGATCCGACCGCATAGATGCCTGTATCTATGCGGTCAAGGTATTGCATCCCACTCTCAACCACATACGAGTAGGTGAGGCTCTCACTGCTCGTAATTCGAGATAGCTCAATCAAGGGCTCCATTAGCCACCTTCCGCTCTTGTTCATTTGCCTTGGGCTGACTAGCTGTACGCTTTCCACCTTCATATTTTCGTTTTGCTGCGCAAGTAGCGCCTCAAGGACACCAACCTCTTGAGCGAGCAGCATCGTAAGCAGCGCTTCGCCATGGCTACCTTCGGCCACTGTCACGTAAAACCACGGCGCATGAAGGCTCTGGCTGACGTGTGTCCAAGCCTGCGTTTTGTCGCCAAAATGGGCATGGGTAGGAATCTCAGCGCGCCTATGTGTCCAGAACATTGGATCAGCCCCACTCAATATGAACACTATAGATTGTAGTCCTAAAGCGCTCACGAGGGCTTCATCGTTCCTTTTGCGAGATATGCAAAATGGAACTAAAAATAGCCTTTGGCAAAGCATTGAAAGAGATCCGGTCTAGCAGGCGGGTCACTCAGGAAGATTTTTCGCAGGTCAGCAGCCGCACCTATCTGAGTACGCTTGAGCGCGGGCTGAAAAGCCCTACGATTGATAAAGTCGAAGACTTGGCATCGGTCCTAGGGGTGCACCCGCTCACGCTTATAGCTAGATCTTATCTCCTACTGGACGATGGTGTTTTGTTGGAGGATCTCTTTACTCGCGTCAAAGAAGATTTGTCTGATTTGCAAGCGAACTAAAAAATCGCAGTGGCGTGTATACCATGAGCTGATATCTGAGCGGCTGGTCGATTGCTGATGATGGGTGGTTATGGGCTACCAGCCGCCTGGCCGTTCCGCAGCCGAGATCCTCGGCCATCGCGAGCAGCTGCTGCACGCCGAGGGCGATGGCTACGCGCAGGACGTAGGCATTAAGAAACCCCCGGCCAGGTGCGGAGCTTTATCATTACTGGGCAGAGCCTGTGGTGCAGCTTCTCAGCTGAAATGTGTAACCGAGCCTCACATCAGGCGTCGCCGCTGAAATTCGGTCAGCATCGACCAGCGCAAAGATGGTGCCTTCCGCAGCTTCTGGAAAACAGTCGTGTTTATCCAGATGAAAAACGGCGAAAACGATCAGTTCGTTAGCAAGGCGGACGAGACGTTTTTCTTTCTCGAATGATGCCAAAGCGTTTATAGGGATTAACGATGTGAACGCGAGCCCTAGCAGGAGGGTGAAGTATGTGAACGCTTTGCCTTTACTTTTATTTTTCACTTTTGGAGCTGGGCCGCTGCCGTACATGGCAAAACTGAGCTCCTGCAGCCGTCTGTCGGTTGAGGTAAGGGAGGCCCCTGCCCATAGCACCATGGTGATGAAATACAGACACAGCGAAATCACAGTGAACACCAACGTCCCCCAGTATCCGGAAAGCAAGATGGTCAGTATGCGCAACGCCGAGGGCAGTTCGCTGCCTGGTAAATCGAGGAATCGGGTGATGTGAGCATCGGCGTAGATGTTTGCCACAAGTGCTAATAGCAGCGCCAGTGAGCTCGCTAGCACATTGAAGACCTTTGGGCTCAAGCTATAGATGACTGCGGCCCTGAGGGTTATTACGCCCAAAGACAGCGTTGACACTACGAGGGCAGACATCACCGGCGCACCAACCGTCATCGGGATCTTGTCGCCTGATGCTACGTTGTAGCCAGCCAACATCAGAAGCACCATCAAGCTGATAAGTACTGCAGCTACGCAGTATGCCTCGGCGCCCAGGTTCTTCGCTTTGGCGGTGAGCCTGCGGTAGGGTGGATGTGAGATGAAACCGTATTTAATCGCTGCCTTCCAAAGCAAAAAAATTGCACTCGGCAGCACAACTGAAAGCATGATCAGAATGTAAGCAATACCCATAAAGCTCCCTATTTTGACAGCCTGTAGCTAATAGTCTGAGTCGACGCCAGTTTCGTAGACAGAGCCAAGCATCCCTTTCGGGTCGAAAGCTACCCTCATCGGACGGCTGCTAATGGCAACGACTGACTAGCGCGGCAAGTTACAACCGGCAGCTCTCGACCCGAAGCAGTCGTAATGCAGCTTCCGTGTCATGGCTTGAACGGATCGATCCAGCCAGGCCGAAGTCCTGCCTCGTATTCTTGGCGTACGTAGTCGAGCGACTCTGCGCATCCCATTTCCGCCTCGATAGCGCCTATGCATCCCCAGCAATCCCCGCCGGTATCGCCTGATAGTGGATCTTCCGGATTGTCGAGTAGGCATGCGCAGATCGTGCAGTGTTGCGGCCCTCTGCTGTTTGTCATAATTCTTCCGAGACGTTCCGTCTTAGATTCTCGCACGCTACCCCGAGGGTCTGCAGTCGGCCCAGAGTGTGTAAAAACGCTTCGTCAAAATTGAAGTGCGCATCTCTACGTGAAATCTGAAATTTATCGGCGCGTCAGCAGATGTGGATTTCGCCCAGATGCGCGATTTCCAGTCCGGTTTTGAGTACCTGTCGCGCTCAAAAAAGTTTTTACACAGCCTCGGCCAGGAGCGGTCATTTGCGACCAGATTCTTACCCGTCAAGAAAGCTGGTCGTACCCGAATGCACATCCAGCAAGTACGTCGGTTGGTTGATAATCTCCGCTCCAGCCTCGACTGCGACCGCGCTCAGAGATCAGATGTAGGTTCTTTCTGGCCCGTGACGACACCACATACATGAGCTTATTCGCTGCTTCAGCCTGGTTCGGATCGTTGAAATTGGGAACCATCCCTTCTAGAAGGCCATAGGCGATCACTGCGTCATATTCGGCGCCCTTGACCCCGTGGATAGTCGATACAGTGATACCAGTCCGGCCCGCAAAGACCTTCCTGAACATCGCCAACTCAGCGATCGCTTGAGCGCCTTCTTTGATGAGTTTATCGATGCGCTTCTGCGAGCACTCAAAGAAAGCGTCGTGATGCTCTTGAAGCGCCGCGTAGGTATGACGATTGATCCCGAAAGTCGAACATAGCTGGTCGAAGGACGCCCGGAGGAAGACCAAGCCATCGGTCTCGGCGATGGTGATGGCGTTGCAGGCGCGCAGCAATGTCTTGCGGTTCAAATCTGGAACCTCGACGCCCGCATCGCTGAGGTCGGCGATTACCTCTCCCGCCCATCGCATCCGGCGTACATAGAGCTGTGGGGACGCCTCCGTCAGAATAATCCGGGCAAGCTTGTACCAGAAATTGTCGACGTCGCGCGCGAAGGGCACCATGCCCGGGCCATCGAATGAATAGGCCGGAAGCGCCGCGACCAGTCGGCGTGTCATGCTTGCGAGATGGACCCACCAAGGCGCAACGATGCAGACCTCATGCTGAGCGATCCCGAGCGTTTCGACGTTGAATTTGATGAGCCTTACAAGCTCTTCCTCTAGCGCGTCGCGGTGCGTCTGGTGATCGAACGACACCACGCTCGCGTAATCCTTGTCCCTTCCCACCGCCTCGATCTTCGAAGGCCAGACGTTGTAATTGCCGAAATAGCTGACAATGCGCGATGAGGATCGGTAATTATCTGACAGCTCCATTTCATTGAAGGCGATGCCACACTGCGCCCCAAAGTCCGCCGCCGTGATCGCATAGCCGCCAAGCGAGCCATAGATTGCCTGATTAGGATCGCCTACGACGAAGGCGGACGAACCGCCTTTAGACGCTTTCAGGATCGATGAGAAGATCGCATATTGGATTTCCCGCGTGTCCTGAAACTCATCGAGGAGCACGCATTCGAAGATCGAACCTAGCAGCACGCTGATCGACGGATTATTCTCGATGAGTTGATAGGCGTAGAAAAGGATCAGTTCAAAATCGACCTGCCGCTCGGCACGAAGCGTCTTCCAATACGCCTGCAAAACTCCCTCAATTGCTTCATGCTTGTTGGTCTTGTTGCATGTCAGCACATAGCCGTTCGGCGTGAAATAATATGCGCAGTCGAAGCTGCTGAGCTTAGTGCCCTGCACCGCGCAGCAGAGATCCTCGTGCATTCGTTCGGTGTCATGGGCATTGATCACCCGGAAACCATGCTTGAGCTCTGAGTGATAGATTCCGTAGGGCTTTAAGATCCATTCGAGACAGAAGGAGTGAATCGTGCCAATCCAAAGTTGTCTCGTATCGACGCCAAGCTGCTCGATCCGTTCGTGAATCTCATCCGCAGCCCGGTGCGTATAGGTGATCGCGACGACGCGTTTTTTGTCCGACTTAAGCTCCGACAACAGGCGGGCGATCTTGTAGGTGAGGGCCTCGTTTTACCGCTCCCCGGGCAGGCAACGAGGAATACGCTACCAGGATGCTCGATGGCTGCGACTTGGGCGTCGTTCAGATCCTTCCTGTCCCAGACAAACATTCTAGAAGCTCGCCAGGATGGTGTTGATGCCGTCTGCCGGAAAGGCCTGTAGCATTTCGGCGCGGACACCTGCAAGGTCGATCTCGCCGCGATGGTAGCGTCTGATTTGCGCGCGCATCGCGTCGATGTCTCCTGGCGCATGTAGTTGCGACGCCGCAAGGATCGAGACCCGATAGTCCAGCACACGCGCCCATGTCTGGATGGATACCGGCATATGCGCTTGGAAGATGGCGTCGAGGATGTAATCCGGAATGGAAGTTTCTGGCGTGATCATTCGACCTAGGATGATGGCGAACCACCCCTTTCCGGCGTAACGTGCCATCGTCAGCACGCGCGTTCCGAAACGTGCGATGTCGCCCGATTCCAGCTCCATCTTAGACGTCGCGATGGTGCCGCTATCTTTATAGACGTCGCCCAGCACCGAAACGACAGTGCCGACATTGTCGGCGGAGACGAAATCGACCTCGAAAGTGTGGTCGGCGAAGTGCGCCGTCAGCCAGGGATTCCCGTCACACAACTCTTTGAGCGCTGCCTCGCGCTGGAGTCCAGCGATCTGTGACCCCAGTGCTTTCTTCTTAGCGGCCGCCTTATCTTCACCGTCTAATACGTCCTTAGTCGTATCTATAAACGCGCGGTCAAGGTCGGTGATGATCGCGCAGCGCTTGCGGATGCGCTCGTTGTGGAAAAGCACCGCAACGTTCTCGAAGCCGGTGCTGCGGATGTTGATCAAGCTAATCCCCAGCTCGTCCAGGCTGAGCCCGAACACTTTTTTGACGAGGATTGGAATGAGGATCTCCTCGGCGTCGCCCTCGACCAGCACCACACTCTTGGCGAAGAGGAGATTGCTGCGGACCGCATCGAGGTAGCGCTGGATATTGCCAATCTGGACGGGGTCAAGTCCCGCAGATGGCTGAAACACCTCGCATCGTCCGTCCTGCCGGCCGAGGATGTTGATGTTCACGACGTTATTTACTTCGGATATGTGGGTCGAATGGGTCGAATAGATGATCTGGGTGTCATCAAAGTTCAGCCGGTCG
Source organism: Pseudomonas sp. AC355 (assembly GCF_979258205.1). Taxonomy (NCBI): domain Bacteria; kingdom Pseudomonadati; phylum Pseudomonadota; class Gammaproteobacteria; order Pseudomonadales; family Pseudomonadaceae; genus Pseudomonas; species Pseudomonas sp. AC355. Next base: position 1,091,316 of record NZ_OZ409843.1, read on the forward strand.
AAGAGCGTTTTCTGGATATGCGTGTGGATGTGCGCCTCCGGCTCCTCGATCACGAGGAAATTGGCGAAGGACTCCTTCTGCTTCTGATATTTGAATTCAAGCAGCTTCAGCGTCAGGTATATGAGGTTTGCACCGCCCAGGCTCAATTCGTGAATCGCACCCTCATATTCTTCCTCGCTCTCGCCCACAAACAGCTTGAGCGACTGGAACAGGCGGTCAGCCTCGTCGGACAGGTCCGAGCGGATCGAAAGTGAACGCGGAGAGTAGGTCTCGCCTGCCGCATCGGTAATGGTGTCGCGAATATCGGTGCGGATGGTTACTACATCTGGTAGGCCCTCGATTGCATCGTTGAGCCCTTTGACAAGCGCGGTGATCGGCTCGAAACTCTGCGGATCGATCTCACCGCTTCGACACTTGAGCAGAGTTAGGAGGGGATTGGTGCGGTTGTTCTGGAAGTCAGCGACCACATCGCGCAGTGCTTGCACGAAGGTAAAGCACACTTCGCGCGAGATCGAGAGCATGCCCGGGATGACGCCCCCGATAGCGGGGTTTGTCAGTTCTTGGGGAAATATTACCGCATCGAAGTCGCCAACCAGTTGCTTATAGGTTTCGGGATCCAGGAAGTTTGCGGTGCTCTTGCCGGTGAAGATCGTCTCGTAATCCGAAATGGTGATCTTCGAACGTGCCTCGGCGAGTCCTACGGTATCACCGACGGCAAGGTCGGCCAGGGTCCGCCGAACTGCCGCCTTGGGGCGAAAAATAAGATTGTAGGTCGCCTTGCCGATCTCGCCGTCAGCGATGTTGCCGGTCCCATGGAGAAAGAGGGATTGAATCGCCTCGTCTTGGGATACCTCATCGAACTCGAGGCTAATGACTATCCAGTGACCGCGCCAGTCGCCAAGGCGCCTGTGAAAGTCCTTCTCGTCGAGCCTGTATGCCGCGCGTAGCAGCGTGTCGTCTAGCAAAAGACGCAACGCCCGGAACAGGTTTGTCTTGCCTGACCCGTTCTCACCGATGATCGTGTTGACGCCCTTGTTGAAGACTACATTCGCGAATTCGAAATTCCGGTAGTTGACGAGTTGTAATCTTGAAATATGCACGAATAACGTACCCCGTTTAGTCGTAGCTCGTTATTTTAGACTGGAGCATAGTGCGCTCCCGTGGCTTGGTGGTGAAGATGCGGCTCAATCGCTTAGCAAAGCACCGATCGAACCCTGCATTGTGGGTGAACACAAGTGTCGACGGCCACGCAAGGGCTGCAGCCCCTGCGGTATTGATACTGCCGAGGAAGTCCAAAACTGACTCTACTGTCTGTAAGTGACTGCTCTTGGCCGCCGATAGCGGGCATTCGTATCCGTTATGGAATCGCCACACCCAACGCATTCAGAGTCTGTGTATCCATCTTCCCGCTTACAGGAAGCCCCGAGTCCATCTGAAAAGCCATCAAGGCCCCGCGCGTACCGTTGCCCATAAGCCCGTCGATACTCCCGGTGTAATACTTCTTCACCACCAATGCCATTTGAACCCGCATGATCACGAGCGACAGATCCTCACTAGCCGGCCGCGCACGTTGAGGGCTCGGTTGAGTGCTAGGGACAGAGCTCCTCGAAGAACCGCTCAAATTGGAGCTCGTGCCATAGGACGGAGTCGGTGAGCTGGGAGTACTGTATGAGGTTCGTGGAGCGGGGGCAGGAGGCGGCGTGTATGCCCGCGGCGCGCTAGAACCGCCACCGGAGCCGCTGTAATGTGAGCGATGAGAACTGTGCGAACGGTGGGAGCTATGTGAGCGATGCGCTGCGTAAATATTCACAGCGTCCGCGGAGTTCAGCGTGTTCTTGAACACCGGCGGCTCATCAGTCGTTTGAGGTGTCCAGTCGACACCCGCCAAGGCTGTCTGGTTAGCCTGGGCCATGGAGGTGGCGACCACCGGAAGCATGGCCACGGCTTGACCGATCAGCAGCTTCCATCGATTAACGAGTTTCATAGTGCTCTCATTGCGTATGCGCCCAGCTCTGTTGCTGTTATTGGATGGATGCCTCGGCTTTGCCACCGAGAGGAATGCGATTTGAAGAAGCCGGCGCACTGCGTAACGGCCGTACAGTCTTGGCATGCTTCGATGAAGAGGTTCTTCCAGTCCGAAATGCTCTGCCGGTAGAAGGGATAGAGCGAGGGCTCAAGCACGCAGAGAGGAAGGTTGTAGACCGATACGGGTAAGCCACGAATATCCAAAAAGTGAGCTGCCTGATTGAGCTCCTGTTGGTAGTCCAGTGGATCGATCCACAGCTCGTCATGGTGCTTCTTCGCTAGCCCCATGTTCTCGATGCCCATCAAGGCAACGTGCTGGACAAAGGGCATGTTCCTGAAAATGAAATGCGCTAGCTCCGGCAGTCTGGGTGCCGTGAGCTTGCTCAGCACGACCCGAATCTCAATGCGCTGATTCGCACGGGCCAGGTTGTAAAGGCCACGTAACGTCTCGCTGAAAGCACCAGGCGCTTGGACAACGTGGTCGTGATCATCAGCGTTGTCGGCATACAGGGGGATGCCCCAGGTCAACTGCGGATGAGCTGCTGCCTTCAGATCAACGATCCAGCTCGGGTCGCTCTGTAAGCGGCCATTGCTCAATAGATGCAGGGATTTCTCCGGGATCACCTGCTTGGCCTTGGCAATGATCTCGAGCAGACCTTCTCTGTAGAGAGTGGGCTCGCCACCGCTGATCCCAATCTGCTCTTCGCCAGGATCCATCAAGTCGATGAGCCGAAGATTCTCCTCGACGTGCCACAGATCATCGATGTCTTTGGGCGGCTGGGAGCACATCAAGCAGAGGCTGTTGCAGCGATCGGTCATGAACAGCAGGTTGCTGTTGGACCCGCGTCGATAGAGCACACGTACAACTCGGGAGCCGGGAGATACGACGATTACGTCCCCTGGCTGCACGATGCTTGAGTCATTCGGGTTAGCCAGCTGTGTGCCATCAAAACCCTCAACGGCAGTGTCGCTTGTTGGCAGCAGCAAGCAGCCGACCGGCAGGGCCAGCAGCTGTTTTGAATAGTCAGATTCAGGCTCGTCTAGCCAGAGCGCAAAATCGCCCAAGCTTGCCTCACCTGCACACACCGCCGTGCCTTTCTCAATCAGTTCTGCAGGAGTAATGACCTTGAAGAGCCGAGTGCAAGCTAGGTTGTGAATGTCGAATTGGGTATCGAGACGGAGCATCGTTATCCCCTGTAGCCGGCTACTGGCAGATCCCCAAGGGATCGCCGGGCTAACCAGGAAAGCAGCACTCTCTGCGTGTCGTCGTCACCATCACGGAGCAGGCGAAACAAGTAAGTGAGCAGCTCTGAGTTCTTTTGGCAGAACGTGCTGAATGCGCGGTGGCCGATGGGATCACCCTGACGCGCGAAATGCTCAATGGGGTCGGCGCCGCAGTAAGGCACCAGCGCACAATCCGAGCAGCCTGGAAGCGACTCGGCCACGCCAGCGGAGAGAAGTAGTTCAATCACTGGCGAGCCCAAGAGCTCTTGTAGCGGCTGCGCCACGTGGCCCAACTTCAAACCGTCTTCTCCCATCTCGAGCAGCATGCGTGCTTCATCCGAGGGATAGACGTCGCCATCGTAGTTGTAGAGGAGGGTGCCTAAGCCCGCCCCAAGTGGGGAACGAAGATCCACGTAGCCTGATGAAAATGGAGTCAGGACGTTGCTGAGCAAAAGGGATGTGTAGCCCTCGGAAAGGTACGTACCCTGCTGATTGATTCTGATCAGGTAGGCCAGCGAGGTCTTGTAGAAGTCGATGTATTCAGCCATCGAGTAATCCAGGCGCTGGCTGGACTTTTTCGCGAATCCGTAAGGGCTCAGCGGTCGTAACGCAATGCTGTTGAAACCCTGCTGCACGTACTCATCAATGATCGCGTGAGGATGCTGCAGGCTCTTGGCCGTCAATGTAGTCAGCGCCGATACCGCATCATTTCCCAAGCGCTCCCTGACCCACTGGATACCTTTCAGGGTTCGTTCGTAGGCGTCCTTGCCAGGCGTAGGGCGGTTGGCGTTGTGCAGGAAAGCAGGGCCATCCAGGGACGTAGAAAACTGGATGCCATGGGTCTTTGCGAAATCTAGTATTTCATCTGTCAGGTGGTGAAGCGTGCTGCTGATGACGAACTGAATGCTGCGTTTCTCACGCTCGTTTCGTTCAGCGATCTCTTCCACAATTTGCCGGATGCGATCAAAGGCTAGCAGCGGCTCACCGCCCTGAAACTCCACGGTAAGGACGGGCGAGGGCGACTCGAACAGCCGGTTCACGGCGTGGCTTGCATGCTCCTGGGACATGTCATGGCCAGATCCGCCCAGCGGTGCACGCGACACCTGGCAGTACTGGCAGGTGTGATTGCAGCGCAGCGTCACCACGAACAGATGCAGCGCCGGCCCGCCAAACAGAAATTCTTTTCTGCTGCGGTACTGCGCGGCGATCTCGGCGATAGGATTGTGTTTTTGCGGCTCGTAGATGAAGTGTCGGGCCAAAAGATCTTTATAGAGCGAGGTGCCGCGCTCGAGCTGTTTGCCTACAAGCTGCCGAAGCTGCTGCTCAGAAACAAACAGGTACTCGCCGGTCTCTGCGGTGATCAGCAGGTTGTTCGGACTGGTGTCATCCAGCCGGAGGAACCGAAAGGGTAGAAGCTTGTAGCCGACTTCCCTGGCCAGGATCGCTGCTGTCACCTTAGACACCTGCCTCTCTGAGCGCGACGCCGGCTAGAAGCTCCCGTAGGCCGGAGGTTTCCAGCTGGATTTGCTGTCGGAGTGCGAAGTCATTCAGTGAGCGGGTAATCAAGACACGCGCTTGAGCTTCGCTTAAATGAGAAGTGTCGATTCGCAGGTCTGCAGGGGTAACCGTCAGATGCAGGTTGCCGTCCTGGCGAGTGATCAATATCGAGACTGTCGTGGCTAAGGCATATGCAGCTTTTTGCGCCACGTTGAGCGGATACGCGCTCTCGTCAATCACGATGATCTGTGTCCACACCATGTGGTCTCGCCTTCCTTAGCCCTATCATTCAAAGGATATTGCCAGAGGTGAAGGCAATTTGCCATGTAAGAATAGTCCAGCCGTGCTCAAAGCAGAGCCCAGACCTTCGTCTGAGCTGATGCAGCCTTGGCGCCAGGCTGCTTCTGATCTAAGGTGTTTTGGCCTGGAAGGCTTCACTGAAAAAGGATTTTGATATGCGTCTTCGAGCGCTCAACTATCTGCTATCCGTCGTGCTGGTCGCATTGGGCTCCAGTTACCTGACCGTCTGGTTTCAGAGGGGTGATGCCCACGTCCCCACGACGATTCCGCCACTGATTTTCCAATACGAAGAGAGCGACCTGCTTGTATGGGGGGATGGAAGACCGTTGCCGGATATGTTGCCCCTGGCACCAATGCCGTCGAAATCCAGTGTCGGAAGGAGCGAAAAACATGTAGTGAAGCATTCGCTTCAGTTCATCAGCACTCAGAGGGGCAAGACCTCGAAGCAAGTACCTATGAGTATTCAGTAACTGACTGGAACGATAACGGTATTGAGGCGATTGCTGAGAACGGAATGGGGAGCTGCCTAGATCGCGTACTCAGGATTGGTTTCCAGCCGGAGTCGGCCACGGTGCAGTGGCGGCCGGGTGCGGGCTGCGAGGGTAGTGACGGGCATGCGGTTTTGATTGGTGATCCTCTAGGAATTGAATAGCCCACTGATTTCGTAGACACCGCCATGCATTTGCTCGACGGTCTATTACTGACTACTAAAGCAGACGCCGGCGATAGCGGTCACTCATGAGAGTCTGCTAATCGATACAAAGCTAAAAAGTAAAACGACGTCAGCTTGATATGTCGCTGCGTAGCGGCTTCGCCACCTGGGCCGCGGCCAATAGCTGGGATCTCAAGGCGCTGATGATCTACGTGGGCTGATGCATTACATCCACCCGGCGATCTCCTTCGGTAGTCTCGCGGCGAGGCCAGCATTGGAATCCTCTGTGAGTACTTCGACGTATTTGCTCGTTCACATCGACAGGTGACATAAGTGAAGGCACAGGGATCGCTGATCGATCTGGTTCAGGGGGGTGATGCTATGGCGCCTGGCAACAACCAGTTCGGGATGGATACCGAAGCAGGAGCATGCGGTATTTCTTATGCGTAGCGGTCAGTTGATGGTCACGATCTGATGCTGATGGCTACTTGCCATTTGTACAGCCTCGTCCTTTAATCGGGTGCCAAGGCAAAGGAGAATGCTATGTCATTACTGGACGAGATCATCGCGTGGGCTAGTGGACTTAGGCCCTGGCAGCAAGAGGCGCTGCGCCAGATTTTTACGCGGCCCGAACTCGCTCAGGATGACATTGAAACCATCCTCCAAATGGTTCGCGAGCAAGAACGGGAAAATGCGACCACAGGTGCCACCAGACCATTCACATTGGATGATGTTCCGGGTGCCGGCAGTGGCGCCACCGTGCGACTGACTGGCGTCTCCGGGCTGGATCAGGTCAACGGTTTCCCTTCCGGTCGAGCATTTGACATAGTGCCGGAGAGCATGACCATCTTTTTTGGTCACAACGGGGCCGGCAAATCCGGCTATGCCCGCGTCTTCAAGAACGCCTGCAAAGCCCGTCACCGAGTGGAGGTACTGCCAAACGCCTTTGGGGCCTCAACTCCATCTCGGCCTCCATCTGCTGAATTCTCTATTCTGGTGGATGGCACGCCGGAAACTGCACGTTGGGTCCAGAGCGGGCCAGCTCATCCACATTTGAGCGCGGTATCGGTATACGACGTAGCCTGTGCCAACGACTATATCGATGCAGAGGGCACCCCGGCATTTCAGCCATACGGACTGACTCACCTGACCCGCCTGGTTCTGCTGCAGCGTGACTTGCAGACCCGGATTGTGGCTGAGCGCAATGCGTTGGTTCTGGATTCCCAGCAGTTCGAGCCACTGAAGGGTAATACCGAAGTCGGCCGTTACATCGCCAGCCTGGGGGCAGAATCGGATCGCGTAGTACTGGTTCGATTGGGAGCGCTCACTGAGGAGGAACTCCGAAGGCTTGAGTTTCTGAAGCGGACACTGCTGGAAACCGATCCTACTCCCCGAGCGCTAGCCTTGGAGCGGCTGGCGGCCCGCCTGGACCAAGCACAACGCCGTGCCGAGGCAGCACAACGTTGGGTGGGTGACCGGGCCATTGCGCGGGCAAAGGAACTTATCGTCGCGGAAAAAGCTGCACACCTCGCCATGAAACTAGCACAAGCGCGCCTTCAGGGGCGGGGGACACAGGACACCACAGAACCACCGACATTGGCCTCACACACCGCCACTCTGCTAGATGGCACCGGCGATTTGCTTTGGCAAACGATGTACCGAGCCGCTGAAGCCTTCTCTCTGCAGGCAGCATATTCCGAACATCCATTCCCGCACCTGAAACTCGACGCACGCTGTGTGCTCTGCCAGCAACCCTACTCAGTCGATGCAGCGGAACGCATGCGGCGATTTGCAGCTTTCATCTCGGATAGGGCGACAGCGGATGCACAAACAGCCAACGATGCCCGTATGGCCGCTCTGGGGAAAGTGAAGGCTGTTGACCTCAGCATCCTGGATGCGCCCACGCTGGCTGAAGTGGCGGAGCGGCTCCCCGATCTACATGCCACCATTACTACAGCGGCCTCGGTTTGGGCCGTCCGACACACATGGGTCAGCCAAACATTGGAAGTGGGAGACTGGTCTCCTGAATCAGAGCCACTTTCACAGGAAACAAACCTAGACAGTGAGTTTGCCAGCAAGTCTGCTTCGCTGCGCGCTGACGCCAATACCCTCCGAACCTCCAACGATCCTACTGTGCGTTTAGCGCTGAGCCAAGAGCTGGCAGAGCTGGATGCGCGTCAGCGCCTTTCCGGCCAGCTCGGCGCGGTGGAGCGTTTCATTCAGAACAAGCAGGCTTATGCTGTGTTAAGCCGCTGTCATGCAGCCCTAAATCCTGGAACGGTATCACGCAAGCTGACGGCGCTGGCCGCGACGTATGTGACCGAGGCATTGGCCGCCGCCATGAATGCCGAATTGAAAGCCTTGGGCTATAAGCGCCGAGTGCAACCCGACCTTACCGGACGCACGGAGTTGGGGGTGACCAAGGTTACCCTACGCCTGCAGGAGATCACGGCGAAGGCCTCCAAAGTGCTTTCCGAGGGTGAACAGCGTGCTTTGGGGATGGCCATGTTCATCGCCGAACTCGAATCTCTGCCACATACCTCGACGGTCATTTTTGACGACCCCTCAACCTCTCTAGACCATGTTTATCGTCGGGCCATCGCTCGGCGTCTGGTTGCGCTAGCCGAGACCCGCCAGGTGTTGGTGTTCACACATGACGCGGTATTTCTGACCGAACTGGCCATGGCACTTCAGCGCGCCGATCGCCCGGCCAGTTACAAGACCATTGGTTGGGATGAGTCGCCAGGGCTGGTAAGCGAAGGGCTAACGTGGGCCACGATGGATACCAAAGCCCGCCTGGCTGATCTACGTGATCGTGCGAAAGCGTTGAGCGCTCCAGAAGGCGGCTACCCGGATGATGAACTTGAGCGGCAAATCGCTGCGGGCTACTCAAGCCTCAGAGGTACCGTCGAGCGCGCCATCCGTGAAGTTTTCTTGAACAATACGGTTCAACCGTTCAGCGACGTGGTGAGCGTGGAGGCCTTTGGTGCCGTCATCGGCCACCCTGCAGATGAGTGTGAAACAATGCTGGCGGTTTATGCTCGGGCTTGTGAAGCCACTGAGGCACATGACACCCCGGGTGAACGCCAACTGCCACTGCCCTCGCGCGAGGAATTGCACAACGACATCACTCTGATCCTAGAGCTAATCAACGAAGCGGCCAAGCGGCGAACCGCCTACGAAAACCTACGCAGGGAACGAACCACACAACGCAAGAAGCTTTTTGGCGGCTAGTGAGTAATTGAAAAGGATTTCAAATGACAAAAATATCATATGTAAGTGAAGCCGATTTAGCGGAGCGGATCTTCGAAGAAGAACATTTTCGAGATATTAGGTTCGCTATAAATTATTATATCCCGCACTTTGGCGAGTACAGTACGGAAACTTTTTTTCTAGCGTATTGGCCTGAGATTGTAGAATCTAGATGGCTGTTAGATTTTGCGGCAAAACTTCCATTTGATGTAAGAGAGATCAAGGCCAGTAGGAAAAACGTGGCAACTGCTAGAGCTTCTGGCATAACTAGCTTTGTGTGCTTGCCAGTTAATATTGAGTCAATGCACGCGCGCGCGAATTCAACTCCAGTACTAAAAATAGTTCTATCCGATGAGCAAATGTATCTCCCTGTCAAGGACTTCCTTTCGAGTGAGTACGGGAATGGGTTCTTGCACATATCTATCGCAAAATCAGCGAGCAAGGAAGAAAAGGATTTTAGCTCAAGAAAAATAGGTAACTATGCCATAGCAAGAGCTCTTGCACTTCTAAAGGACGGCACAGTGCCGCAAGAGTTTTTTGAGGCAGTAAGTGAAGTGTTAGGGCCCAAGAAAAAGCCATGGAAGCGATTAGCTTTCCCTGGCTTTCGTCATGGGCTGACATATGCAAATGAATTGATAGCCGAGAGTTTATGTTTGGACATTGTTCGCGAGGGGAGGCTTATGCCCGGCGGCAATGAACACTACATCCCAGCGATACTACGTAGTAATCGAGCCCTATGGAAGTGCAGATCGAGTCTGACAGATAACGCTGCTACCGAAAACCGTTTATGTATCAGTGTCGAACCGATTTTATGGAGAATCTACAAGGCAGATTTAGATAAGCTATTCCCTGATAGCTCTCTAAAAAAAGAACTTGTCGCCGCCCTCAGGATCTATGTTGACTCCACTGTAAAGTCTGAGGGTTACACTAGACGATTGATTGACGATCAATCGGAACTGATGGCTGCCCTAACCTCAGATGCAGTGGGGATAACTTTTATTTTGCGACATCGGCAAGAGCTTGAATTGTTCAATGTCTCGCTGGGTATATTGGGGTTGTCTGATTTAGCTCCTATCATCCGAATTGAGCCTCGCATAAATAAGATCAAAGGCGATTTAATCAATTTAGCTAATTGCGCCAGAGGGAATGGCTGCCATGTCAATTTTAAATTAAACAAGCTTGGGATGAGGCTAAAAGAGCGAATGCTCTTGTTGGTTGATAAGCGTTTTTTGTCTTTTTTTGATGAAACCCTTCCCGAGTTTTCTGGGGTATCTATAGTGACTGACCTACCACTTGAATGGCTTCCTTTGAGGGGGTTGCCATTAATGTTGAGGTGTGACGTCAGCCGGCTGCCAGCGACTCCGGGCAATGTAAATCTATTCCAATCCATCAGAAGCCGACATAAAACAGTAGCTCTTTCTGACTTTGATGAAATACTAATCGTTCGGTCTTTCTCGGAAAGCGACAAGATTAAATACGTTCTTGAGTCCACTCTTCAGCACTGGGCTGACATGAATAAGGAATACCCGAAATATAGGATCGTTGATGTTGGGTCACCTGAAGAATTTGTAGCTGTAATTAATAGCTTTAAAGGGGCACTGATGATTTTTGATGGTCACGGCTCACTAAACACAGATTCCGCCATGGGTTCAATTATAGTTGGGGGCGAAGAATTAAATGTTTGGGAGCTGCAGGGTCAGATCAATATGCCCCCTATTATATTGCTCAGTGCTTGCGATACTATTCCAGTAGATGGCGGACATGGAGCTACAGCTAGCGGCATGCTTGCCCTAGGAGCTATGACAGTGCTTGGAACGCTTCTGCCTGTGAACGCTGTTAAATCCTCCACCTTCATTGCTCGACTTCTGCTTCGTATGTCAATGCTGCTTCCAATGGTAGTAAGAAACGTAAGCTATATGCCTTGGCGGGGGCTTATGAGTGGAATGCTGCGAATGACCTTTTGCACAGAACTAATCGAGAATTTGATTAAAGAGGCAAGAGTAATTAATACAAAGGATCGCTCTGCCATTCAGCTTGTTGCCAATAATGCTATTAACTCTATGTCTGCTGACTGGTATGAACAGGTTGTAGCAGAGATTTGTAAAAGGTCAGTTGTTGAGGAAAATGAGACTGTAGAGCGGTGCAAGTTCTGGGGGAGTATGGTGGACACCTTGAAATATACTCAGCTTGGGCGGCCTGAAAATATAAAACTGAGATCGAAAAATATTCACGAGGCTGCAGATCTCCTCATGAACTCCTGAAGGAGGGTCTAGTACTTACTGGTGAGGACTTGCCGATAGCCAACCTATTGTCCTGATAACTGCCATGGTGCAGTTGGTCACGGTCGTAATGCCATCTGAGTATAAGATCGATCTCACGGAGTGGGCCGTGCGCAAGCCCTGACCCAGATGGGCGAAGGCTGCACTAGGATTTAGTGGCCGCTGTATCAGAAACAGCCAATATCTTGTTGGGCCAGCGAGGTACTAATTCATCCAGTGGCTGGCATCCACTCTGCCTTAAGACTGCCAGAGCGACTGGCTCATAAATCGCTACTCTTAGCTTTTGAGTTAGGTAACACCACAGCGCTTGGCAGGGCCTGTAGTTGGCTGAGTCGTTGGCGAGTTTCCTCCCAAGCCGGGAAGAATTTACGCCATGCGGCCATCCCGCCCATCTCACCGACGGCAAGGAGCATGGCTTTGTGAGATGCAATAAGTAGATCGCGTTCGGCCTTTAGGGCCTCATTTTCCTGTGTCAGTCGGGCCACGCGCGCTTGCAGATTAGTACGAGACTGTTTGTCTGTCTTTTCCACTAGGGCGCGCAGTTCAGATTGACGTGCTTGGTACTGATCGAGCAATGCCTTACGTTCAGGCTGACGTGTTATATCGCTGGCGTGCTTGAAGGGGCAATCTTGCTGCCGGATAACCGAGCGCGCAGTGATGACGATGTTGTCGTTAAGCATGCGCTGGAGGACAGCTTCAAGCTCTTGAGCCTTCATGCAGGCCTCCAAGTTTTTGGTTCATCCAATATGCTCGTTCCGTGCTTGCTTTCCACGCCGCTATAGAGATCCTTACCATCAGGGAAGGGGTGCTCCATCGGAGCCGTGACAAGGATTTTCTCCAGACTCTCTAGTCGAGATTGGGCGTGTTTCAGCTGATTCTGCCATCCAATATTTCTGGCCTTAGGTGGGCTTGCCTCAATGACGTTAACTACATCAATCATTTGATGTTTTAATTTTTCTAGCCGTTGCTGTTCCTCAGGAATGCCTGAGCGGGTTAGGTGTCTGCAGTCATAGCATTCGAGATGTTTGGGGCAGGGGTCGACCGTGAAACTGTTCACGCAAAATCCAAACGGAGTGGCATGCAGGCCATCTGCTTCTGCAGAAAGATAGCGAAAAGCTTCGTCATCGCCCAAAGCCTCCTGAATCTTGAGAAACTCATCAACGATGGGGCCGCGAATCTTCTTCGCCATAATCATTTGCAGAGTTTCCTGCGCTCTTGGAGCCATGGATTCAGCTCCCTTAGGAAGATCAATATGCGCAAGGTCTTCCGCTAGACTGCGATGGTCATAAACATAGCTCTGAGCAACGCTGTGCCGATTGAAGCGCTTGGTGATGATTGTGTCGGCTACGCCCAAGCGGAACAGCTCAGCGTTCTGAAGATGACGGAGTGAGTGCGTATTCAAGCTGAGATCACGATCCTCATCAGTCTGGCCGTAGCGAAAAAAGATATTATTGGCTCCCCCGCCAAGATGGATTTGTAAGTCCTGCGTGGATGCACGCCCAACCGCGAAGTATCGATTCACATCCAAAATGCCGCCATTTCGTTCTTCGATAAGTGCTCGGATAGGCATCAAGAACATCAACTCGGCAGGGCTCAAGCGGCCTCCGTCACGTAATAGGAAAGGCGTAGTACCTGGTAGTTTGGAGGTCATTTCGCTCCTGACCATCGCCTCTGCTTCACTCACACAGATATATGCATTTTTCCAGTCGATCGGCTTAGTAAATGGCGTGCCGTCAGACCTTCGGATTGTAATTGGCAGCTTTTTGAAGTACTTCATACAGCTAGCCGACACGCCATGAGTTGGCACTTGGCGAATTTGCCGCTGACGCATTTCATCCAAATACACTGGGTCAAATGTTTCCCGGTATCTGCTGACGAGATCTACGGGAAGCGGGGGAGAGGCGAACCAAAGAGAGCCCGATATTCTACTGTAAACGTCCCATGCTGGAACCAAAGCATCTGGTGAGAGTTCTGGCAATAAACGACCTGTATTGATTTGGAGCCGTAGTCTTTCACGTAGCGGCCTCGTAAGCCGTTCTGCTTCACCTAAAGCTTCTAAGAGTAGGCTCTCAAAAATGACAGGAACATGCTGAATATTTTCGAACAGCACTATACCTTCAGAACCTACATCTTCAGCTTGTTTTTCCGAAAAATGTCGTATAGAAAGAGAGCGAGAAATCCCTCCTTTTGATTCTGCTGAACCACCATCTTCATCTAAGTGCTCGTGCCATTTCGCCCAGTCAACTGGTAGCAAAGTGTTTTCGCCGATACGAAATCCGCTGGCTATCGCGAGCTTAACTTGGCTGAATCTGATTGCATCCACAAAGGTTTTGGGCTGTTCAGTAAAAACGATACGGATGAGCTCCCAGAACGCTTTCTCATCTGGTAGTTTGGCCGCACCCTTGCGGTCAGAAAGCTCGGTTCTAACTTTTTCCGTTTGACGATATGTATTATTACCTAGCTTGAGCGCCGACACTTTATTATCGGCACGTTGCTGATCAGCATAGGGTGTGCAGAACTTGGAAAGAGGCGAGCGATCGGCAATATGAAGGCCGTCGATTAAAGTGCGAACCACCATGGCGATGTTGGCTGCTAATTTACCCGACGAACCAATTCCTAGGGCGACGTTATAGGCACGCTGTATCGCCGCAGGGGTTAGCTCCCAAGGTTCCTCAAAGTCTGCACAAGTGGCTATGATCCGCAATGGACGCCCGATGTTTACCAACGCATGTCTAGGTTTGTTTCGCTTGATCAGAAGCTCATTTAACAAGGAGGCTTGATAGTATTCGCGCCAGTGCTTTGATAGCGGCTGCATAGCGATTGGAATGAGGTTCTGCTTATCACGCAAAACATTGAGTATTTCTAGAGCATTAGCATCGTAAGCCAGTGATGAGTGCCAGAAATACGGCGGAGTAACCAATCCAGAAAGAGTAGCAAGGTCCCACCGAGAGGGCTTCGGAACGATTCCATCGGTATCAACCGGCAGATCCCATTGAAGACCTTTAGACCTTGCTATTGCTTTGCCATTTTCAATGAATTGACGGTAGAAATGGTTCATATCGGTTCAACGCCGTTTTCAGCATGCTTCAACCGAATCTCTTTCGCTACCTGTAATGCAGCCTGAAACATTCGACGCAGCTGGGTATAAGCAGGACTTTCCTCGTTGAAACGAGATGCACTGGCAAATTCACTAACGACAGGTCTCAGACTCTCGACCACCGACTCGTGGACTTTTGCATCAGACAATGGCAGAAATTTTCGACAGGTGTAGCAACTCAGAACCGGATTTTTGGAGCACAGTGATTGACCTGCAGAACAACCACCAATGCCGGCGATAGGTATACCGTGCGGGATCCCTCCTATTTGCTGGTCAGCGGGGAGGTGAAGGAGGGCGTTTTTGTCAATAGTACGAGTTCTTGCCACTTCTGCCACATTGGAATATATCGTGGAAATTGCGAGTGCCTGATTTATTCGCTGCGCTTGTGTTGGGGAAGTATCGAAGTAGACGTTGGCCGTCAATGTGGTTGCATGTCCCATGAACTCGGACAGCGCGATATGAGATGTACCGGCATCCGCCAATCGCTGGGCTGCAGTATGTCGGAGATCTGTTGGGGACCAGCGCGTGCCAGTAATCTCCTCCGTAAGGCTTGATAAGGCAGCAGAAAGCCTTTTAGGTGGTAAATCGAAGTAGCTGTCACTGGAAACTGCATCGCAATGGCGAGCTGAGTACTCCATGAAAATCGAACACCACTCTGGTTTCATCCGCCGAGTAACCCTGCGTAGAGCCTCATTGCCTCGTTGTTTTAGAAGAGGGATAGCCAAATGAACCGCGCCATTTTCGTAACAGCGGACATCAGTTTTCTTTATGCGTGCGATTTGACCTGGCCTGCATCCATATTGATGAGTAATTACCAAAATGCAGGCATTTCTGAGCTTAATGGTTGCCTGAGTTTCAGGAGCCTTACGGACAGAGTCGGAGAGCTCATCTAAAAAGTCGACCAATAAAGACTGGTGATCCAGAGGTAGAAAACACTCTCCAGTTCGAACGGTTTTATAGATATCTTGAGCTGGCGAATTAAACTGGCTTACATAGGGTCGATTTTCAGGGCGCCAAAACCCAATAGATAAGTTGCAGAGAGAGTGAAGTATTGTTCGAATGTTGCGCGCATAAGCCCATGTTTTGGTAGCTTGGATCTCGGTTACCCAAAGATTTCGAAATTCCTCGGGGCGTAAAACTAATGACTGAATAAAGTGCTCAGCCTGATCACTGTTTCGGAGGATGCCACTGCAGATATTTGCCACGCTGGAAGGCTCTAACCTACTAAATAAATCTACAGTCGCGTGTTTGAGGATGAATTGTAAGTCATCATCAAGTGCCGAGAAGTCTAGGCGAACTCTTTCACCGTCATATCGAATTTCCCAAACACTGGAGCTTTCAGGGCCTCGGATTGAGTGGTACTTATCATCAAAGTCATCATAGTAGCGTATTGTACTCGGAAGACTTGGTAGCTCAGTGGCTATGGAGGAAAGCCTACTGTTTAGCTCAAATAATGAATGATTCATTGTGTTCTCCCGAAAACCGATCGAATAGTTTTAATCAGGCGGTCATAAGTTTCACTCCACATATCAGTAGAATCAGACTCGAAATATGCTCGAGCGTAATGCCTTGGCATTGGAGAGGAGGGTGCCCATCCAAAAAATATGCGAAGTTTCTCTGTTGCCATATCAAGCTCATCACCAAGAGAAACGTACCTGCCAAGTCGATACACCGCACAGGTGTGTCGAAGATCGTGCGCTGTAACACCTGATCTGTTACGCGCAGCTAGCTCCTTTTTTGATGCGGGAGATAAGTTTTGGCTGGCCACTTCAAAAACGCGATGAATAGACCTAAGAGACAGAGCTTTGTTATGTTGAGAACCGAACAAATAACTGTGAGGGGCCCCTCGGCGGTAGCTGCTCAATATAATATCTGACACTGAAACAATTTCTGCAGTTAGTGGTAGCTGACGCCGAGAATGAGCTGTTTTCAAACTAGGGGAGTTGAAGCGCCTATCTTCATCCTCGTAAGGGCTTTCCGCGACATTTAGCCAGAACTTATCGCCACCAGAAACAATGTCAAAGTCAGACTTGATTGCGTCTGCTGGTAATATAGCAATTTCACCACGCCTCAATCCAAGATGCAGCATCAGTAGAAATATGAGGAAATTTCGCCATCGGAGAGCTTTAGTCTTGAATGGATTTCTTACAGATATCGGCGAGAAAATTTCATAGAGATCTTCGACCACTACCGCAGGTAGCGCTCGAATAGCGGCTGGAGGCTTTGGCCTCGCAGGGGAAACCTGGGAATAGAGACGATCAAGTCTTAAGAGTCGACTATGAATCTTACTGTAGTCTCCAGCTGAAGAAGCGCTCAAATGACTGACAATGTCCGCGACAAAGGATCTTGCTGATTCCCACGCTTGGTTGTTATTTACACCGCGTACGCTGCTGTCATTCCTGAGGCTGGCGAGGAAGCTACTCAATGCGGATTCGAGCATGGGCATATCTAGCTTAGAGAGGATTCGATCCAGAGCGCCTGATCCGAATTGCCGATCAGTTGCCTGGTAGAACCTCTCTATGGCGTATAGATGGTGTCCACGGGTTGTGAGCCCCATATTTGCCTTGAGGACGTCGGCCCACACAGTCGCCCAAAATCTAGGAAGGCCTAGCTCATCAATTAGAAGCCAGCCCTTGGTCGATTTCGGAGTAGAAGGATTTCGAAGTTTGATGCATGCCATAGTGCGGCAATGCTAGAGACGAAGAGCGCGTGATGGCAAGCCTTGAGTCAGGAGCCATAGGGTCGCGTTGAGCTATAGATAGGAGTAAGTGCAACACCTTTGAAACGGCATTCGTTTAACATAATATACATTATGCGAACTAAAGCTGTCGCTCACGGGTAAGCTATCTCGCGGTTTCTGCAGGTTCACTCCTGATCATGATCAAACCAAGCATTCGCTTTGGCGATCACCGCTTTGCGTGCGCTGCCAGATTCGCTGAATGGCCCTGGTATGGTGAATTGCTTGAGTGGTTTTCCGTTGTCGTCCTGAAATGTGGCGATGACTGCTTGTGCGACGCCGCCCAGTTCGGTTGCCCAGATGAATTCGAGCTGCACGTTGCGTGAGCCGCTTCTGCTGGTGTGAGTGAATGCCAGCTTTTTGCTGGTAAGAGTCGTCATGGTGAAAACACTCTGAAAGATTTAAGCCGCCTATTTCTCTCATTTCACTGTAGGTGATTGAACGGATACGTCTAGCGCGAATGACCAAGGCTTTCGCTGCGCCTTTTGCGACACGCAGCGAAAGCCTTGTTTGCAGGAGCGTTTAGAGGATAAGACTACCGATCAAGGCCAGCAGGAAGGCAATGCTGCCCAGCAAGGTCTCCATCACTGTCCAGGTCTTTAGGGTGGTTTTCTCGTCCATTTCCAAGAAACGGCTGACCAGCCAGAAGCCCGAATCATTGACGTGAGAAAGAACCGTTGCACCACCGGCAATAGCGACGACGATAAAACACAGATCGAACTCGCTCAGTCCTGGAGTTGCCGCAACCGTGGGAGCCATCAGCGCCGCCGCCGTGGTCAGTGCTACTGTGGCTGAGCCTTGGGCCACACGCAGCGCCGCAGAGATCACAAATGCCGCAACGATAACGGGCATCCCTGTATCCGAGAGCGTTGCCGCTAGAGCATCACCGATGCCGCTGGCACGCAATACGCCACCGAACATGCCGCCTGCACCTGTTACAAGGATGATCGAGCAGATTGGTGCAAGCGCGCCTTCACAGATTTTTTCCAGGTGCTTGCGCCCATGACGACCGCTGAAGGCGATCAGAGCAAAAAGCACCGTTATCAGCAGTGCTACTGGCGTTTTGCCGATCATGCGCAGGAACTGTACCCAGTCACTGCTGCCATCGACCGCACCCACCACGCTAAGGGTATTAAGCCCTGTATCGAGGAAGATCAGCACGAGGGGCATCAGCAGAATGGTCATCACCAGCGCGAACGACGGCGGTGCCACACTGTTGTCGCGCTCGACCTCCGTCAGGAAGCTAGCCGGCAGCTTCAGGTCAAAGCGTTTGCCTGCCCACAAGCCGAACAGATAACTGCCGAAATACCAGGTTGGCAACGCGATCAACCCGCCTACGAGAACCAGCAAGCCAATATTGGCACCCAGCAACTCTGACGCTGCAACGGGGCCAGGGTGCGGTGGCACCAGGGCATGCATGGCCGCAAAGGCACCGGCTGCAGGCAATGCGTAGGTCAGCGTGGAGCCGCCGAAACGTTTGGCCACGCTGAAAATGATCGGCAGCATCACGACCAATCCGGCATCAAAGAAAATCGGGAAGCCGAACAGCAGCGAGGCGACGCCCAAGGCAAATGGCGCACGCTGCTCACCGAATTTATTGATCAGCGTGTCCGCAAGCACCTGAGCGCCACCAGTGACTTCAAGCAATCGGCCAATCATCGCACCCAGACCAACCAGTAACGCTACGGCTGCCAAGGTACTGCCGAACCCACTTAATAGGGCTGGGACGACTTTATCGTAGGGGATCTGCGTAGCCAGCGCGGTGATGATACTGACCAGCACCAGCGCGACGAAGGCATGCAGACGAAAACGGATGATCATCAACAGCAGCAGAAGTACGGCGCCTGCTGCGATGGATAGAAGCGCTCCAGCGCCGAGGGTAGTGGCTACCTCATTCATGATGAGCGCCCTCCTCTACAACTGCTGCCATTCGGCAAGGCCGAGCGTGATCATCTTTCAGGGACAGGTAACGGTGAGCGTGATGGATGGTTTTCATATCGTCTCCACTTGTCTTTGTTATGGGAGAAACTGGGTTGTTGCGTTATCAGCAGGTGTTATCGATCGGACGCGCACCACCAGTCAGCGGCCTTCTGGCCGAGCGTATCGATGGCTTGCGTGGCATCAAGGGTCAGCGTTGCATGCTCGCCGCGAGGCGATTCGAGTGTGGCGAACTGGCTGTCGATAAGGCTGGCAGGCATGAAATGACCGGGACGGTCGCCCACACGTTTGGCAGCTTCTTCGCGGGACAGCTCGAGAAAGACGAAGCCTAGCCCAGGCACTGCCTCGCGCAACCGATCACGGTATTGGCGCTTGAGCGCGGAACAGGCCAGCAATGGCCGATCATGGGTTTCGAGTGCGCTGGCCAATTCCTGGCCCAGGCGAGTCAGCCAGTCAGCACGATCCTCATCGGTAAGAGGCGTGCCGGCGCTCATCTTCTCGATGTTCGCGGGAGGGTGAAATTGGTCACCTTCAATCAGGTAACCGCCGACCTTTTCGGCGATCGCTTCTCCGACGCAACTCTTGCCACAGCCGGATACGCCCATGACTACCAAGGCGGTTATTGGGTTATGCATATCTCAACTCCAGCGGAAGACAGCGCTATCTTTGAAGATCGTAAATATCTGCAAGACGGCGGCTTCGAATGTTGTAAATGTTATTCGCCAGGTACTGCTGCTCCGGGCCATATGAGCAATCCACATGATTGCCAAGCCACTGAGACAGCGCTACCTTAAACGCCAATTACTGCCGATGACAAGCCCTTGCAATGAAATCTCCGACTCCCAGCAACTCCCGTACCCTTGGTATGCCCACGCTGGCAGAAGTCGCCGAACGCGCAGGGGTTTCCACTATCACCGCATCACGCGCATTGCGTGGTGTTGCGACAGTCGGGGCTGATCTCGCTGAACGCGTGCGCAAGGCGGCCGATGAACTGGGCTATGTGGCGAACCCTGCCGCTCGCACCCTGGCGTCGGCGCGTAGCACGTCGGTCGTGGTGTTGATCCCCTCCCTGTCCAACCAGTTGTTCATCGAGCCACTGGATGCGATTCACGAAGTGATGCGCCCACGTGGTATCGAGGTTCTGATTGGCGATTACCATTATTGCCGGGATGAGGAAGAACGGCTGGTGCGCAACTATCTGCCGTATCGGCCGATGGGCATGCTGCTGACCGGCTTCGACCGCACCGAGGGCACACGGCATTTGCTGAGCGCCAGCCGTATTCCCTGTGTGCACATGATGGAATTGAGCAGCGCGCCTGGTATCGCCAGCGTCGGTTTTTCTCAGCAGGCTGCCGGTGAAGCTGTAGCGCAACATCTGCTGCAGCAGGGGCGCAAACGGCTCGCTTATGTCGCAGCCCAGTTAGACCCGCGGGTGATGCAGCGTGGTGAGGGGTTCCGGCGCACGCTGCAGGCCGCCGGTGTGTATGACCCAGCGCTGGAATTGCTGCACCCCCTGCCCTCATCCATCGGCTTGGGTGGCCAGCTGTTTCGTGAGCTGATGCAACGCCACCCGGATATCGACGGCATCTTCTTCTGCAATGACGACCTTGCTCAGGGCGCACTGTTCGAAGCGCAGCGTTGTGGTATCGCGGTTCCCGGGCGTGTGGCGCTGGTCGGTTTCAACGACTTGCCAGCGTCCGCCCATACGGTGCCAAGGCTGTCGTCGATTCATACGCCGCGCACCGAAGTCGGCCGCGAAGCCGCCAATCTGTTGCTGAAAATGCTCGATGGCCGCCCTGCTGCGCCGAGTGTCGATCTCGGTTTCGAACTGCGGGTTCGCGAAAGCAGCTAGTCGATCGAGCCATCGCTTTTGGTCATCAAACCGCAATCGATTTTCGACATGCTTCGATCCTGACACAGGGATGTGTTGCCCCAGAAAAAAGCCCGGTCAAATGCCGGGCTTCTTTCGTTCAGGGTTGGATCAGTCCAGCGTCAGTGCGACACGGCCGCGATCCGGGCAGGCTTCCATGTAGCGATGTGCTTCGACGAATTCCTCGAACGGAAAGGTCTTGTCGATGCGCGGTTTGAGCAAACCTTCAGCAGTGAGTTTGTTGATGTGATCAAGCGCCCGCTGCACTGCTGCGCAATCCTGTTCGATTCCCAGTTCCGAGTGTCCGGTGAAATCCAGCACGCAGTGACGGAAGAACTGCAGGTGTTTCTTGAACGCGGCGCAGGCAGGGAATGCGGTGTCGTTGCCACCGTTGAGCCCGTACAGGATCAGCTTACCCCGGGTGGCCGCAACATCACCGAGCAGCTTGAGTTGCTGACCGGCGCAGTGGTCGAGGATCACTTCGGCGCCCTTGCCTTCGGTGTAACGCTCGACCTCGAGAACCAGATCCTGCTCTTCGGTGAAGATGATCTTGTCGGCGCCCAGTTCGCGCAGGAACTCACGGCTGTCCGGCACGCTGGTCGATACGATGACATTGGCGCCGAGCGCCTTGGCCAGTTGAACCGACTGCGGAGCCAGGCAATGGCAGGCCTCCGTGATCAGAACGTGCTGACCCGCCTTGAGCTTGGCCAGGTCGACCATCGCGAAGTAGGCGAACAGCAGGCCGGTGTAATGCACGCTGGCTTCCTGCGGGCTGAGCACGTCAGGAAAGCGGGTCAGTGCAAAACGCGGCACGACCACGCGGTCGCCCCAGGTCGGATAGCGATTGGGGGTACTGGCCGGGAAGGCGGCAACCTGCGCGCCGACTTCGAGGTCATCAACGCCCTCGCCTACGGCTTCTACGATACCGGCCAATTCTGAGCCGACACCTGATGGTAATTTGGCTTCTTCCGACGCCAGGTTCTGGCGCCACAGTACGTCACCCCAGCTAACCCCAAGGGCCTGGACGCGTACCAGTACCTCCCCCGCTGCGGGGGTAGGTGTCGGCATTTCTTCGCACTGCAATACGCTGGCGTCGCCGAACTTGTGGAAACGGATCATGCGGGACATCGTCAACCTCAACTGATCGCGGATTGGTTATTCATTGGAATCGACTTTATCTGCTGACCTTCACGTACACCACCCGGCCCGATTGATAGTCGTCATGCCTGACAGTGATATAGGCCACTAGAACGTGTGGATATATCGATGATACCGGTGTCTTTCCCAATTCGCTCAAGTGCTCGTACTATTGGCGGACAAGGCTCTCACTAGCGTCCCGCTCTGGCAAGCCCGCACATTGGTACTTGGATGAACCGCAACGACCTGCGCCGTCTCGATCTCAACCTGCTGATCGTTTTCGAAACACTCATGCATGAACGCAGCGTGACCCGCGCGGCAGAGAAACTGTTTCTCGGCCAGCCGGCGATCAGCGCCGCGTTGTCGCGGCTGCGTACGCTATTCGACGACCCTTTGTTCGTGCGCACCGGGCGCAGCATGGAGCCCACGGCCCGCGCCCAGGAAATCTTCGGCCTGCTCTCGCCCGCCCTGGATTCGATCTCGACGGCGGTCAGCCGTGCTTCTGAATTCGACCCGGCCACCAGTACGGCAGTATTTCGCGTCGGCCTCTCCGACGATGTCGAGTTCGCCCTGCTTCCTGCCCTGCTCCGCCGTATGCGCTCCGAGGCGCCCAACGTGGTGCTGGTGGTGCGCCGCGCCAACTACCTGCTGATGCCCAACCTGCTGGCCTCTGGCGAGATCTCGGTGGGTGTCAGTTACACCGAGGAGCTGCCAGCCAACGCCAAGCGCAAGACCCTGCGCCGCAGCAAGCCGAAGCTGTTGCGTGCCGATGTCGTGCCCGAACCGCTGAGCCTGGACGACTACTGCGCTCGCCCGCATGCCATGGTGTCCTTCGCGGGGGATCTCAATGGTTTTGTCGATGAGCAACTGGCGCGCCTGAATCGCAGCCGCAAGGTGGTGCTCGCCGTGCCGCAGTTCAATGGCCTGGGCACCCTGCTGGCAGGCACCGACCTGATCGCCGTGGTCCCCGACTACACCGCTGCTACCCTCACCGCTGCTGGCGGGCTGCGCGCCGAAGACCCACCCTTCGAGAGCGACACGTTCGAAATGTCCATGGCCTGGCGCGGCGCTCAGGACAACGACCCGGCCGAGCGCTGGCTGCGGTCGCGGATCCAGATGTTCTTCGGTGATCCGGACAGCCTCGAATAACAGATTCAGCCATGCCGGACGATCTATGCAGTATAGATAGGTAGCTTGCTATTTATATTCCAAATCGTAATATCATCATTCACAGTGATATCTATCTTCGGAGCGTTCGATTCGTTCCTTGATGTTGCTGAGACCAGACTCCGCCTCCATCACTACTAACACCTTGGCGGATCGTAATCATGGAACAGCCCACTACCCGGCTCTGGCCCTTTCCTCTGGCACTCGCCGCAACTCTGGTGCTCGCCGCCTGCGGCAAGAGTGAGGATGTGGCGCAACAACAGATGCCTGCGGCGAAAGTCACTGTGGCCGAGGTCATCGAACAGCCACTCAACGAGTGGGATGAATTCACCGGTCGCCTCGAGGCACCTGAATCCGTGCAAGTCCGCCCACGCGTCTCGGGCTTCGTCGACAAGGTAAGCTTCAACGAAGGCGCCCTGGTGAAGAAAGGTGATCTGCTGTTCCAGATTGATCCGCGCCCCTTCCAGGCCGAAGTCAAACGCCTCGAAGCGCAACTGCAGCAAGCCCGCGCCAATCAGGCTCGCACGGTCAGTGAATCACGCCGTGGCGAACGTCTGCGTGAGGGCAATGCGATCTCCACCGAACTGGCTGATGCGCGCAAAACCGCGGCCCAGGAAGCTCAGGCTGCAGCGGCCTCTATTCAGGCCGAGCTCGACAACGCCCGCCTCAACCTCAGTTTCACACGCGTGACCGCGCCTATCGACGGTCGCGTCAGCCGTGCCGAAGTCACTGCCGGCAACCTGGTGACCGCCAGCGAATCGCTGCTGACCTCGCTGGTGTCCACCGACAAGGTGTATGCCTACTTCGACGCCGACGAACGTGCCTTCCTCAAGTACACCGAGTTGGCCCGCCAGTCCGGCCACGACAGCCGCGGCAAGAGCCCTGTTTATCTGGGGCTGTCGAACGAAGACGGTAACCCGCATCTGGGCCAGCTGGACTTCCTCGATAACCAGGTCAACCCGCGTACTGGCACCATTCGTGGCCGCGCAGTGTTCGACAACGCAGACGGCCGCTTCACCCCAGGCCTGTATGCGCGTTTGAAGCTGGTCGGCAGCGATACCTACGACGCCACCTTGATTCAGGATGTCGCCGTCGGTACCGATCTCGGCAAGAAGTTCGTGCTGGTGCTCGGCGCCGACAACAAGGTCGTCTACCGCTCCGTGCAGTTGGGGCCGAAGCTCGAAGGTCTGCGCATCGTCCGTGACGGCCTGGCCAAGGGCGAACGTGTGGTGGTCAACGGCCTGCAGCGGGCGATCCCGGGCAGTACGGTGGATCCGCAGTCTGTGCCGATGGCCGATGAGAAAACCCTGGCGGCTCTGGAACGTCAGCGCCGAGCGGTTGCTTCGGCCCGCGCCGAACGCAGTGACGAGCCGCTGAAGGTCAGCCTCAAGTAACACCCTGCTTCACCCGCTTTTCCCTTACCTGAAATCCTGCTCGCGCCATTGATGGCGTGGGCAGGCTGTGCTGTGCCCGTCATTCCAAGGACACTCAGATGAACTTTTCCCAGTTCTTCATCCAGCGGCCGATCTTCGCCGCCGTGCTGTCGCTGATCATCTTGATCGGCGGCGCCATCTCGCTGTTCCAACTGCCGATCAGCGAATACCCGGAAGTGGTGCCGCCCACTGTAGTGGTCACCGCCAACTTCCCGGGCGCCAACCCCAAGGTCATCGGTGAAACCGTGGCCTCGCCGCTGGAGCAGGCCATCGTCGGTGTCGAGGGCATGCTGTACATGTCCTCCCAGGCCAATAATGACGGGCGCATGACGCTGACCATCACCTTTGCCCTGGGTACCAATCTGGATACTGCCCAGGTGCAGGTGCAGAACCGCGTGACGCGCACCATGCCGACCCTGCCCACTGAGGTGCAGCGCCTCGGCGTGACGGTCGACAAGGCCTCGCCGGACATGACCATGGTGGTCCACCTGACGTCGCCGGATAACAGCTACGACATGCTCTACCTGTCCAACTACGCCGCGCTGAACATCAAGGACGAGCTGTCGCGCCTGGATGGTGTCGGTGATGTGCGGCTGTTCGGTCTGGGTGACTACTCGATGCGCGTCTGGCTCGACCCGGACAAGGTCGCCTCCCGCGGGCTGACCGCCACCGACGTGGTCAACGCCATCCGCGAGCAGAACCGTCAGGTCGCTGCCGGCTCCCTGGGCGCACCGCCGGGCGCCGGTGACACCAGCTTCCAGCTGTCGATCAACGCCCAGGGCCGTCTGGTTACCGAGGAAGAGTTCGAGAACATCGTCATCCGTGCCGGCGAGAACGGCGAGATCACGCGTCTCAAGGATATCGCGCGGATCGAACTGGGTTCCGAGCAGTACGCCCTGCGTTCGCTGCTCAACAACCAGCCGGCCGTGGCCATGCCGATCTTCCAGCGCCCGGGCTCCAACGCCATCGCCATCTCCGATGCGGTGCGTGAGCGCATGGCCGAGCTGAAGGAGAGCTTCCCTCAGGGCGTGGACTACGAAATCGTCTACGACCCGACCATCTTCGTACGCGGCTCCATCGAGGCGGTGGTGCACACCCTGCTCGAGGCCATCGTGCTGGTGGTACTGGTGGTGATTCTGTTCCTGCAGACCTGGCGTGCCTCGATCATTCCCCTGGCCGCCGTACCGGTGTCGCTGATCGGCACCTTCGCGGTGATGCACATGTTCGGCTTCTCGCTCAACGCCCTGTCGCTGTTCGGCCTGGTGTTGGCCATCGGTATCGTGGTGGACGACGCTATCGTGGTGGTGGAGAACGTCGAGCGTAACATCGGCCTCGGCAAGACGCCGGTCGAAGCTACCAAACAGGCGATGAAGGAAGTCACCGGCCCCATCGTCGCCACGGCGCTGGTGCTGTGTGCCGTGTTCATCCCTACCGCGTTCATTTCCGGGCTTACCGGGCAGTTCTATCAGCAGTTCGCGCTGACCATCGCCATCTCCACGGTGATCTCGGCCTTCAACTCCCTGACCCTGTCGCCGGCCCTGGCTGCCGTGCTGCTCAAAGGCCATAACGAGCCGAAGGATCGCTTCTCGCGTGGCCTCGACCGTCTGTTCGGGCGCTGGTTGTTCAACCCCTTCAACCGGGTATTCGACCGTGCCAGCAATGGCTATGTCGGCACCGTACGCCGGGTACTGCGCGGCAGCGGCATCGCGCTGGTGGTTTACGCCGGCTTGATGGGCCTGACCTACCTGGGCTTTGCCAGCACGCCGACCGGCTTCGTGCCGCCGCAGGATAAACAGTACCTGGTCGCCTTCGCCCAGCTACCGGACGCTGCCAGCCTGGATCGCAGCGAAGCGGTGATCAAACGCATGTCCGACATCGCCTCCAAGCACCCCGGCGTGGCCAACACCGTGGCGTTCCCTGGCCTGTCGATCAACGGCTTCACCAACAGCCCCAACAGCGGTATCGTGTTCGTCACCCTGAAAGACTTCGACGAACGCAAGGATGCGTCGCTGAGCGCCAATGCCATCGCGGCTGAACTGAATGGCAAGTTCGCAGATATTCAGGAGGCTTACATCGCCATCTTCCCACCACCACCGGTGATGGGCCTGGGTACCATTGGCGGCTTCCGTGTGCAGGTTCAGGACCGCGCCAACCTGGGCTACGACGAGCTGTACAAACAGACCCAGAACATCATCGCCAAGAGCCAGCAGGTACCTGAGTTGGCCGGGTTGTTCACCAGCTATCAGGTCAACGTGCCACAAGTGGAGGCCAACATCGACCGTGAGAAGGCCAAGACCCACGGCGTGGATATCGATCAGATCTTCGACACCATGCAGGTCTACCTGGGCTCGCTGTACGCCAATGACTTCAACCGTTTCGGTCGTACCTATCAGGTCAACGTCCAGGCCGATCAGCAATTCCGCCTGGAAGCCGAGCAGATCGGTCAGTTGAAGGTGCGTAACAACCGTGGCGAGATGATTCCGCTGTCGACCTTCGTGAAGGTCAGCGACAGTGCCGGCCCTGACCGGGTGATGCACTACAACGGCTTCATCACCGCGGAAATCAACGGTGCGGCAGCGCCCGGCTACAGCTCCGGCCAGGCCGAAGCGGCGATGGCCAAGCTGCTGAAGGAAGAGCTGCCCAACGGCATGAGCTTCGAGTGGACCGAGCTGACCTATCAGCAGATCCTCGCCGGCAACACCGCGCTGTTCGTGTTCCCGCTCTGTGTCTTGCTGGCCTTCCTGGTGCTGGCCGCTCAGTACGAAAGCTGGAGCCTGCCGCTGGCGGTCATCCTGATCGTGCCGATGACGCTGCTGTCGGCCATCACCGGGGTGATCCTGGCGGGGGGACAACAACATCTTCACCCAGATCGGATTGATCGTACTGGTGGGATTGGCGTGTAAGAACGCCATCCTCATCGTCGAGTTCGCCAAGGAGCAGCAGGAGCATGGGTTGGATCGCGTCGCCGCGGTGCTGGAAGCCTGCCGCTTGCGCTTGCGGCCCATCCTGATGACCAGCTTCGCCTTCATCATGGGCGTGGTGCCCCTGGTGTTGTCGAGCGGCGCCGGTGCGGAAATGCGTCATGCCATGGGTGTTGCGGTGTTCAGCGGCATGCTCGGGGTGACCTTCTTCGGCCTGCTGCTGACGCCAGTGTTCTATGTGCTGATCCGCGCTTTCGTGGAAAAACGCGAAGCCCGCAAGGCAGCCCGTCTGCAGGAGGTGCAGGCATGAATTCCCTGACCAAGATGTTACCCCGCAGCTTGTTGTTCAGTGCCCTGACGCTTGCCTTGACTGCCTGTGCAGTCGGGCCTGATTACAAGGCGCCGGACAGCGCCACCGTGACCTCGGCGCAAAGCGCCGGGGGCGGCTACGACACCAGCCGTTTCGAAACCCAATGGTGGCAGCAGTTCGAAGATCCGACCCTGAGCCAGCTGGTGCAGCAGTCGCAGCAGGACAACCGCGAACTGCGCGTGGCCTATGCCCGCCTGCGTGCTGCCCGCTCGATCCGCGACGATGTCGCCAATGACCGCTTGCCCACCGTAACCACCCGGGCCAGCAGCGAAATCGGCAAGGCCCAGCAACCTGGGGTGACTGAAGAACGGATCAATGCCGAGCGTTATGACCTGGGCCTGGACATGGCCTGGGAACTCGACCTGTTCGGGCGTATTCAGCGGCAACTAGAAGCCAGCGAAGCGCAGATCGATGTCGCCCAGGCCGACTATCAGCAACTGCAGGTCAGCCTGATCGCCGAGCTGGTGGATGCCTACGGCACGCTGCGTGGCGCACAGCTGCGTGAACGTATCGCCCGTGACGATCTGGACAACCAGCGCTCGTCGCGCGACATCATCGAGCGACGCCGCGAAGTGGGCATGGGCAGCGAGCTAGACGTACTGCGTTCCGACGCCCGTCTGGCGGCCACCGAAGCCACAGTGCCACGTCTGCAGGCCGAACAGGTGCGGGCTCGCAACCGTATCGCCACCCTCCTCGGCCAGCGTCCGGATCAACTCAGTGTGGACCTGGCAGCACGCCCGCTACCCGCCATATCCAAGGCGCTGCCTATTGGTGACCCGGGTGAGTTACTGCGTCGCCGCCCGGACATTCGTGCCGCCGAGCGCGAGCTGGCCGCAGCCACCGCTCAGATTGGCGTGGCCACGGCAGACCTGTTTCCGCGGGTCAGCCTGTCCGGCTTCCTCGGTTTTACTGCGGGCCGTGGCTCGCAGTTGGGCTCATCGGCGGCACGCGCCTGGGGCGTAACACCGACCATCACCTGGGCGGCATTCGATCTGGGCAGCGTCCGTGCCCGTCTGCGCGGTGCCGAGGCGGATGCCGATGGCGCACTGGCGGGTTACGAGCAGCAGGTACTGCTGGCTCTGGAAGAGTCCGAGAACGCCTTCAGCGATTACGGCAAACGCCAGGAGCGCCTGCTTGCATTGGTACGTCAGTCAGAAGCCAGCCGTGCGGCTGCGGCCCAAGCCGGCTTGCAGTACCGCGAAGGTACGGCTGACTTTCTGGTGCTGCTCGACGCCGAACGCGAGCGCCTGGCCGCCGAAGACAGCCAGGCCCAGGCCGAGGTCGAGTTGTACCAAGGCATCGTCGCCATCTACAAGGCGCTGGGTGGCGGTTGGCAGCCAGCGTCCTGAATCGCTTTTCCCTCCCTGGCCAGCGCAGCTGGCCCTTGATGCCCCTCGGTTCGTGTTCCTGACCGAGGGGCTTTTTTATGGACGCCGGTTTTGTGTTCGGGCAGGCACATGCTTCCCAGGGCCCTGTTTCATCGGGGGCGCTGGAGCTGCTGCGCTGTCATGTGTGATTGAAAATGATGGTTTTCATCGGAATCCTCGATTGCCGCGCACGCCGCCTTCCGGTACAAACGGCAGCTTGTCGCCGTGGCCCGGCCGTCCCGTCTCGTTGGAGAAGTTCATGTCCCGCTCTACCACGCCCGCCCCGCTGCTGCTCGTGATCGCTCTGGCCAGCGCCGCCATGCTCGCCGGCGCGCTGATCGCGCAGCACGTCTTTGGCTGGGAGCCTTGCACACTGTGTGTGCAGATCCGTCTGTGGCTGGCCTTGGTCACTGTTATCGCCCTGCTGCTCAGCGCTGCCGCAGCGGCCCGGCAGACCTGGTTGGCGGTGCTGCTGTGGCCACTGCTGCTCGCCGCCAGTGGTATGGCGCTGATCGACAACGCCCACGTCACCCTCATTGAGCTGGGCATCATGGAAAGCTTCAGCTGCTCGCCCTTCCCGTTCTATTACCAGACCCTGCCGCTACACGAATACTGGCCAGGCGTGTTCATGAGCGGTGGCATCTGCGGGCAGAACGATTACAAGATTCTCGGCCTGCCCTTCACCGTCTGGACCCTGGCAAGCATCGCCGTGTTGTTCGCACTGGTGCTGTTCACCTTGTGGCGCAGCATCCGCGGCAAGCGCTGAGCCCGATATGCGCAAGGTATTGGTCATCGGCTACGTCTGGCCGGAACCCCGTTCGTCCGCAGCGGGCAGCCGCATGCTCGAACTGCTCGGCGTGTTTCACGGCCAGGGCTGGCAGGTCACCTTCGCCAGCGCGGCGGCGCTGTCTTCGCATCGCGCGGATTTGAGCGAATTGCAGATCGCCGAAGTGCCCGTTGCCCTGAACTGCGACAGTTTCGACGCGTTGGTTGCTCAGCTGCAGCCGGATCTGGTGCTGTTCGACCGATTCTTCACCGAAGAGCAGTTCGCCTGGCGGGTCGAGCGCGCCTGGCCACAGGCCCTGCGGGTACTCGACACCAGCGACCTGCACTGCTTGCGCGACGCCCGTCACGCCTTGCTCAAGGCCAGCCAGCACGCCTGTTCGAACGAAACCGAGCGGCAGCAGGTCGGCCCGGTGCACGCCACTGCACAGGTTCTGTACGAGGCCATGGCGGACAGCGACATGGCGCAGCGCGAAATCGCCTCGATCTACCGTTGCGACCTCACGCTGATGATTTCCGAATTCGAGATAAGCATGCTGCAGGAACAGTTCAAGGTGCCGGCAGCGCTGCTGCATGACTGTGCGCTGATGCTGATTCCGCCTGCGCTCGAGAGCCTGCCGTTTGCCGAGCGACAGCACTTCCTGAGCATCGGCAACTTTCGTCATGCGCCGAACTGGGATGCCGTGCTGTGGCTCAAGCATGCGCTGTGGCCGCTGATCCGCACGCGCCTGCCCCAGGCGCAACTGCACGTGTACGGCGCCTACCCGCCACCCAAGGCCACGGCACTGCACAATCCCAAACAGGGCTTCCATGTACTCGGTTGGGTCGACGATGCTCACCAGGTCATGGCCCAGGCGCGGATCTGTCTGGCCCCCCTGCGCTTCGGCGCCGGCATCAAAGGCAAACTGGCCGACGCCATGGCCTGCGGCACACCCAGCGTGACCACGCTGATCGGCAGCGAAGGCATGCACGGCGAGCTGCCATGGCCCGGCAGCATCGCTGCTGATGCCACTGCAATCGCCGATGCTGCGGTGCAGCTGTATGAGAACGAAGCTCGCTGGCTCGACGCGCAGCGACAAGGCCATGCCCTGCTCGCTGCCCGTTTCGATCGCCAGCGACTCGGCGAAACGTTGGTGGCCCGCTTGAATCTGCTGTTCGCGACGCGAGAGCAACATCGTCAGGCCAATTTCGTGGGCGCCATGCTGCGTCATCATCAGCACAAGAGCACCCAGTACATGTCGCAGTGGATCGCGGCCAAGAATGCAGCTATACCGGTAAAAGCAAGCATTTGAGGGCAATCTTCCAGGTTTCCTGCAGCTCCTCAGACGGATGTCACAAATATGGCGTCATGATTGCAGTAGACTTCGCAAATAACCGTAACCGGTTCCAGCACGGACGTTTCTGCCAACCAGCGTCCGACCTAAAAATAGTCGATAAGAATAAGGTCACCCGCATGTTCAAAAAGATCGCCGTTGCGGCCGCCTGCGCCCTGACGCTCAGCTCGCACACTGCCTTTGCCCAAGAAGCCACATTGGTGATCAAGCTTTCCCATGTGGTGGCTGACGACACGCCAAAAGGTCAGGGAGCGCTGATGTTCCAGCGCCTGGTCGACCAGCGCCTGGAAGGCAAGGTCAAGGTTGAGGTCTACCCCAACTCGTCCCTGTATGGCGACGCTAACGAGCTGGAAGCGCTGCGCAATAACGAGGTACAGATGCTGGCCCCTTCACTGGCCAAATTCGACAAATACACCAAGCAGCTGCAGGTATTCGATCTGCCCTTCATGTTCGACGATCTGGAGGCGGTCAACCGCTTCCAGAAGCGCGCCAAAGGCCGCCAGTTGCTGCGTTCGATGGAAGATCAGAACATCGTGGGTCTGGCCTATTGGCACAACGGCATGAAGCAGATGTCGGCGACCAAGGCCCTGCGTGTGCCTGCCGATGCCGCAGGTCTGAGTTTCCGTATCCAGAATTCCAACGTACTGGATGCCCAGTTCGCCCAACTGGGCGCGACGTCGGTAAAAATGCCGTTTGCAGAAGTTTATAAGGGGCTGCAGAGCGGCCAGGTGCAGGGTGCGGAGAATCCCTGGTCGAACCTATACAGCCAGCGCTTGCACGAGGTTCAGCCCTATATCACTGAAACCAACCATGGCGTGCTCGATTACATGCTGATCAGCAACGCGCGTTTCTGGTACGGCATTCCTCACCAGATTCGCACCGAGCTTGAGGCCATCATCGACGAGGTTACATATGCGGTTAACCGTCAGGCCGAAGAGGCCAATCAGGCAGATCGTCGCCGTATCGAAGCCTCAGGCAAGAGCCAAATCATCAGCCTCACGGCGGAACAGCGCAACGCCTGGCGTGAGGCCATGCGCCCCGTGTGGCAGCAGTTCGAGGCTGAGATCGGTGCAGACGTGATCAAGGCCGCGCAAACGGTCAATCGCAAGAATTGATCGCTTCGCCAGTGGCCTGCGTTGAGCGCTGCGAACCCTGGGAAACATCACTCCAGGGTAGCTCGCTCTCGTAGCCCGGCGTTGAGCGCAGTGATACCCGGGAATGGCTGCCCTGGGTATTGCTACGCTAAACCAAATGCTACGGGTAAGCGGCACACGACTATCGAGCCGTATCCTGAGCACCTTCGAACCAGGCAAGCTTGTCACGCAGTTGCACTACTTCTCCGATGATCACCAACGTCGGTGCATGCACCTCATGCTGCGCAACGAGATCCGGGAGATTGGCCAGGGTGCCGGTAAAAACCCGCTGATTCTCCGTGGTGCCCTGCTGCACCAGCGCTGCCGGCGTGCTCGCTGCACGACCATGGGCGACCAGTTGCTGGCAGATGGTCGGCAAACCAACCAACCCCATGTAGAACACCAACGTCTGGCTGGGTGCGATCAGCTCCGACCATGGTAGGTCGGTGCTGCCGTCCTTGAGGTGGCCGGTAACGAAACGTACCGATTGCGCATGATCACGATGGGTCAGCGGAATACCCGCGTAGGCCGAGCAGCCACTGGCCGCAGTGATCCCCGGCACCACCTGAAAAGGAATGCCATGGGAGGCCAGTTGCTCGATCTCTTCACCGCCGCGGCCAAAGATGAACGGATCACCGCCCTTCAATCGCAGCACGCGCTTGCCGGCCTTGGCCAGGTCGATCAGGCGCTGGTTGATCTGTTCCTGAGGGACGGCATGATCGGCGCGACGCTTGCCGACGTAGATGCGTTCGGCATCACGGCGGCACAGCTCGATGATTGCAGGAGCGACCAGGCGATCATAGAGCACCACATCAGCCTGCTGCATCAGGCGCAGGGCGCGGAAGGTTAGCAGATCGGGATCACCCGGGCCTGCACCGACCAGGTAAACCTCGCCCAGCGCCCGAGGCGCAGCACCACTGACCTTCTCCTCCAGTAGACGGCGGGCTTCGCCTAGTTTGCCAGCGAACACACTTTCCGCGATCGCCCCCTGAAATACGTCTTCCCAGAACACTCGGCGCTGCTGCACGTCGGGAAACAGGCTCTTGACCTGTGCCCGGAAGACTTTCGCCAGACCGGCCAACTGACCGTAGGTCGAGGGAATCCAGGTTTCGATCTTGGCGCGGATCAGCCGGGCCAGCACGGGGGCATCACCGCCGCTACTGACCGCGACGATCAACGGCGAGCGGTCGACGATGGCAGGAAAGATCACGCTGCACTGCGCAGGCGCATCCACTACGTTGACCGGCAGGCCGATTGCCTGGGCCTGCTGGGAAACCTGGGCATTCAAGGCTTCATCATCGGTCGCGGCGATCACCAGCGACACGCCATTCAGATCGTCGGCCTGGTAGTTGCGCAAGCGCAACTCGCCAGTGCCCTGCTCCACCAGTTCGCGCAGCTCGCTACCCACCTCAGGCGATACGACACGCAGGCAGGCTCCGGCATCGGCCAGTAGACGCGCCTTGCGCAGGGCGATCTCTCCGCCGCCGATCACCAGCACGCGGCGATCCTGCAGTTTGTGGAACAGGGGAAGAAAGTCCATGACGATGCCCATTACGGTCGCTCGCGAGCGACGTGGTGAAAATGACGACCCCGAGACTCAGCTCGGGGCCTGAAATGCGGCGGCAAGCGACACACTGAGGTGCCGCCGTCACGCATGGATCAGCCGATCACTTCGATACCGCCCATGTAGGGCTTCAGCACCTCGGGAACACGGACGCTGCCGTCGGCCTGCTGGTAGTTTTCCAGCACCGCCACCAGGGTACGACCCACCGCAAGGCCAGAGCCGTTGAGGGTGTGCAGCAGTTCCGGCTTGCCGGTTTCCGGGTTGCGATAGCGCGCCTGCATGCGGCGGGCCTGGAAGTCGCCACAGTTGGAACAGGAAGAGATTTCGCGGTACTTGTCCTGGCTCGGCACCCAGACTTCCAGGTCGTAGGTCTTGGTCGCGCTGAAGCCCATGTCACCCGTACACAGGGCCAGCACGCGGTACGGCAGTTCGAGGAGTTGCAGAACCTTCTCGGCATGGCCGGTCAGTTCCTCGAGCGCCTCGAAGGATTTGCCCGGCTCGACCACGTGAACCATTTCGACCTTGTCGAACTGGTGCTGGCGGATCATGCCGCGGGTATCACGGCCCGATGCACCGGCCTCGCTGCGGAAGCATGGTGTATGCGCGACGAACTTCAGCGGCAGCTGCTTGGCATCGATGATCTCGCCGGCAACGATATTGGTCAGCGACACTTCGGCAGTCGGAATCAGATAGAAATCGGCTTCGCCTTCGCGGCTGATCTTGAACAGGTCTTCCTCGAACTTCGGCAGCTGACCTGTACCCTGCAGCGCCGGGGCCTGAACCAGATAAGGCGTATAGGCCTCTTCGTAACCGTGCTCGGCGGTGTGCAGGTTGATCATGAACTGCGCCAGGGCGCGGTGCAGGCGGGCAATTGGGCCACGCAGCAGGGCAAAACGCGCGCCGGACAGCTTGGCGGCGGTTTCGAAATCCAGCCAGCCGTGCTGCTCGCCGAGGCTGACGTGATCCTGCACGGTGAAGTCGAAGGCCTTCGGCGTGCCCCAGCGACGTACTTCGACGTTGCCGTCTTCGTCGGCACCGACCGGCACCGAATCGTCCGGCAGGTTGGGAATGCTCAACAGCAGGTTGTCCAGCTCGACCTGAATGGCGTCCAGTTCGCGCTTGCCCTCCTCCAGGTCGCTGCCCATGCGGTCGACCTCGGCCAGCAACGGCGCGATGTCTTCACCGCGTTGCTTGGCCTGGCCGATGGACTTGGATCGACTGTTGCGCTCTGCCTGCAATTGCTCGGTACGGGTCTGAACGGACTTGCGCTGAGCCTCGAGGGCTTCGACGCGGGTCACGTCCAGTTCATAGCCACGGGTGGCCAGACGCTGGGCAATTTCGTGCAGTTGGCTGCGCACCAGTTTGGAATCGAGCATTTCAGGTTCTCGTCGATCAGATTTTGGTTAGCGAAAGGCCTGCCCAGGTAGCAAGCAGGCCGCCCACAACACTTACCGCCAAATAGCCTATGGCTATTGGCGCCTGGCCGCTGTCGAGAAGGCGCAGGGTGTCGAGGGAAAATGAAGAAAATGTCGTGAAGCCGCCCAGCACGCCGACGATCAATCCTACCCGGATTGGCAGCGGCACTTCAGGGCGCAACATGAACAGGCCGTAGAGTACCCCGATCAGCAGGCAGCCGACGAGGTTCACCAGTAAGGTTGCCGTATAGAAATGCTGTGGCCAGTGGGCATTGACCCAGTTACCCGCGGCAAAACGCGCCAGGGTGCCGAGCGCGCCGCCAACGGCGACGGCGAAAATGGTGACCATCATGGCTTTCTACGCTGCCGCGGGCTGTTGGCGTCCTGATCGGCCAGATGAGCGAGCTTGTCGCGAATCTTCAGCTCCAGGCCACGGGGCACCGGCTGGTAATAGCGGCGCGGTTCGATGTCTTCGGGAAAGTAGTCTTCGCCAGCGGCGTAGGCATCGGGCTCGTCATGGGCGTAGCGGTATTCGTCGCCATAGCCGAGCTGCTTCATCAGTTTGGTCGGTGCATTGCGCAAGTGCAGCGGCACTTCCCGCGAGCCGTTTTCCGCGACATCACGCATGGCGGCCTTGAAGGCGCTGTACACGGCGTTGCTCTTGGGAGCGCAGGCCAGGTAGACGATGGCCTGGGCCACAGCCAACTCACCTTCAGGGCTGCCGAGGCGCTCCTGGACGTCCCAGGCATTCAGGCACAGCGTCAGGGCGCGGGGGTCGGCATTACCGATATCCTCGCTGGCCATGCGCACCACGCGCCGGGCGATATACAACGGATCACAGCCGCCATCGAGCATGCGCGCGAACCAGTACAGGGCACCGTCCGGGCTGGAGCCGCGTACTGACTTGTGCAGCGCGGAAATCTGGTCGTAGAAAGCCTCACCGCCCTTGTCGAAGCGCCGTCGGGTATCACCGAGCAGGTCGAGCAGCAGTTCGGTGCTGATCTCACCACCGTCATCGGCCAGGTCGGCGGCGTTCTCGAGAAAATTGAGGAAGCGTCGACCGTCACCGTCCGCAGCACTTTTGAGAATGTCGAAGCTGTCATCCGGCAGCGTCAGCTGGCGCTCGCCGAGGCCCTTGGCTTCGCTCAGTGCGCGGTCGACCAGCTTGCGCAGCGCAGCGTCATCCAGGCTCTTGAGCACGTAGACGCGAGCGCGGGACAGCAAGGCGTTGTTGAGTTCGAACGAGGGGTTTTCCGTGGTCGCGCCGATGAAAATCAGCGTGCCATCTTCGACGTAAGGCAGGAAGGCGTCCTGCTGCGACTTGTTGAAACGATGCACTTCGTCGACGAACAGAATGGTACGGCGGCCATACTGGGCGGCATGCTGCTGGGCGACCTCGACGGCCTGGCGGATTTCCTTGACCCCGGACAGCACCGCGGAAATGGTCTCGAAATGCGCATCGGTGACCTGAGCCAGCAAGCGGGCCAGGGTGGTCTTGCCGACACCGGGCGGCCCCCAGAAGATCATCGAGTGCAAGGCGCCCTGCTCCAGGGCTTCGCGCAGCGGCTTGCCGCGGGCCAGCAAATGCTCCTGACCGACGTATTCGTCCAGCGTGGTCGCCCTCAGACGGGCGGCCAGTGGCTGGACGACGGGCGCGCTGCGAAACAGATCCACGACTTACCTACTCTTGGATGACGTCCGCACCCTCTGGGATTTCGAAGCTGAACTGCTTGTCATCCAGGGGCTCGTTCATCTTCACGCTCATGAACAGAATGTTGGTGCGCTGGCCGATGCTATCGATCAGTTGCATGTCGTTCAGTACGCCATTACGGAAGGACAGGCGCAGGCTGTCGAACAGGGTGTCCTTGGACTTCGGCTTGAGGATGAAGTCCACCACGTTGCCACCTTCCTTGAAGGTGATCTCGAAGTTCTCGCGAATCTGCGAGACATCACCGGAGAGCAGCAAGGCCGGAGTGTGAGTCAGGCGCTGATCGAGGGACTGAATGGTCACCTGCTCGAGATCCGGGTCGTACAACCACACCTGCTTGCCATCGGAAACCAGCAACTGCTCCATCGGCGCATCGGTGTGCCAGCGGAACAGGCCCGGACGCTTGAGTGCCAACTCACCAGCGGTTTCCTGCAGCTGAGTACCGCTACCGTCGAGGGACAGCTGGGAGAAGCGTGCGGTGATGGTCTGCGCCTGGTTGAGCAACTCGGTCAGACGCTTTACGGCGGCCTCATCGTCGGCGTGGGCGAACAGGCTCGCGGTGGTGAGGACGGCGAGCAACATCAAACGTATCAGGCGCATGTGAATCCTCTGTCAGGGTTAATCGCGGCTCGAACCAGGTGCAATGACCTCGCGCGAACCGTTGGTATTCATCGGTGTGACCACGCCAGCCATTTCCATGGCTTCGATCATGCGGGCGGCGCGGTTGTAGCCGATCTTCAGTTTGCGCTGCACCGAGGAAATGGACGCGCGGCGGCTTTCCAGCACGAAATTGACCGCTTCGTCGTACAGCGGATCCGACTCACTGTCGTCGCCACCCTCGGAGCCACCGCTACCACCGTCGAAGCCACCGCCGCCCTCTTCGGAGCCGGCCAGAATGTCTTCGTTATAGTCCGGCGCGCCGCGTAGCTTCCAGGCTTCTACAACGCGATGCACCTCATCGTCGGAGACGAACGCGCCGTGCACACGAATCGGCAGGCTGGTACCAGGCGGCATGTA
Organism: Pseudomonas sp. AC355; assembly: GCF_979258205.1. Classification (NCBI taxonomy): domain Bacteria; kingdom Pseudomonadati; phylum Pseudomonadota; class Gammaproteobacteria; order Pseudomonadales; family Pseudomonadaceae; genus Pseudomonas; species Pseudomonas sp. AC355. The sequence goes on from NZ_OZ409843.1 coordinate 1,129,536, forward strand.
GAGCATGTCACCGTGGCCGAGCAGCTGTTCGGCGCCGCCTTGGTCGATGATGGTGCGCGAGTCGATCTTGCTCGATACCTGGAAGGCCATTCGGGTCGGAATGTTGGCCTTGATCAAGCCGGTAATCACGTCCACCGACGGCCGCTGGGTAGCGAGAATCAGGTGAATACCCGCCGCTCGCGCCTTTTGGGCAATACGGGCGATCAGCTCTTCGACCTTCTTGCCGACGATCATCATCATGTCGGCGAATTCGTCCACGACGACGACAATGGTCGGCAACGTTTTCAGCAGCGGCGCTTCGTCTTCCATGCTTTCGCGGCGATACAGCGGATCGGACAGCGGCTCGCCAGCCTCGATCGCGTCCTTCACCTTGCGGTTGAAGCCCGCCAGGTTACGCACGCCCATCTTCGACATCAGTTTGTAGCGGCGCTCCATCTCGGCGACGCTCCAGCGCAGCGCGTTGGCCGCTTCCTTCATGTCGGTGACGACCGGGCAGAGCAGATGGGGAATGCCTTCGTAGATCGACAACTCGAGCATTTTCGGGTCGATCATGATCATCTTGGCGTCTTCCGGACCTGACTTGAACAGGATCGAAAGAATCATCGCGTTCACGCCCACGGACTTACCGGAACCGGTGGTACCGGCAACCAGTAGGTGAGGCATTTTCGCCAGGTCGGTGATGACCGGTTTGCCGCCGATGTCGTGACCCAGAGCCAGGGTGACCGGTGATTTGGCGTCGTCGTACTCAGGGGTCGACAGCACCTCGGAGAAACGCACGATCTGGCGGTTCTCGTTAGGGATTTCGATACCGACGGTGGTCTTGCCGGGAATCACTTCAACCACACGGACGCTGGTCACTGCCAGCGAGCGCGCCAAGTCCTTGGCTAGGTTGGAGATCCGGCTGACCTTGACGCCAGCGGCAGGTTGAATTTCGTAGCGGGTGATCACCGGGCCAGGATGGATCGAGTCGACCGATACCTCGACACCGAACTCCTTGAGTTTGATCTCCAGCAGATGGCCGACGCCCGCCAGGGACTCGGGCGAGTACTCGATCTTCTTGGCTTCTGCCGGGTCGAGCAGCGAGATCGGCGGCAGCGTGCCCTCCACCGCGCTGTCGACGAACAGCGGCGCCTGTTTCTCTTTCTGCACGCGCTTGCTCGGCTCGGGCGCCTTGGGCGCACTCGGAGCGGTGATGACCGGAGCGGGACGGCTTTCGCGCTCGCTCATGTGCTTGTTGAGCGACTCTTCACGCTCGATCAGGCGCTCTTTGACCTTGGCCTGCTCACGACGGTCACGCACCATCGGCGCCGCCACGTCATGAACACGCTCATCCACTTCGCGTAACTGGGCGACCAGTTGCTTACGATCCTGACGCGAACTCCACCAGCGGTTGACCAAGCTCTGTACCAGCTCCAGCAGATCCAGAGTGATCTTGCCAGTGATGTCCATCACCTTGAACCAGGACAGGTCGGTGAATACCGTCAAACCGAACAGAAACAGGGCAATGAACAGCAGAGTACTGCCCTGCACGTTCAGGGCCGCTACGGTCAGTTGCCCCAGACTCTCACCTAATGCGCCGCCTGCAGATGCCGGTAGGCCTGCACCACCCTGAAAGTGGATATAGGCCAGTGCCGAGCCTGAAAGCACCAGAAAAACCAGGCCGATCAAACGCCAGGAAAATAGCCAACCGCTCCAGTGCCAGGGTTCGTGACGGGCACGGAACACCTGCAGCGCCTTGATACCGAGCAGTAGCGGGAAGAGATAGGCGAAATAGCCCAGCGCCATGAACAGCACATCGGCGAACCAGGCGCCGGCACGACCAGCAGCATTGTGTACCTGCTCGACGTTGCTGGTATGGGTCCAGCCCGGGTCTGCCGGATCATAGGTGAGCAGCGCCATCCACACGTAGAGGCACAAGGCCCCGAGGGCGATCAGCGCACCCTCCTTGAGGCGGTACGGCAGTTGCTGACGCCAAGCTGGTGTCGGTGCTGTAGAGCTAGAATTCTTCAAAACGCATCTGTTCCTGCGCCGGTAGCGCGCCGCATGATCGGTAGAGGACGAAACGTCGCCATTGTACGGCATGCCGCTCCGCTGATGGGGAGCTGATCTCCCGCTTGCTTCATGCTTCGGTGTAGCATAGCGGCCACTATTCGTCCGTGCGGCTCAATTTGAGCACGCATTCTCTTTTGTGACAAAGGCTTATGAGGTGTTTTTATGAGCGAAGTCAAGCATTCCCGCCTGATAATCCTGGGCTCCGGCACCCGCCGGCTACAGTGCCGCTGTGTACGCCGCTCGTGCCAATCTGAAGCCTGTCGTGATCACCGGCATTCAACCGGGCGGCCAGCTCACCACTACCACCGAAGTGGACAACTGGCCAGGTGACGTAGAAGGCCTGACAGGCCCGGGCTTGATGGAGCGCATGCAGAAACACGCCGAGCGTTTCGAAACCGAGATCATCTACGACCACATCCACACTGCCGAGTTGCAGAGCCGTCCGTTCACCCTCAAGGGCGACAGCGGTACCTACACCTGCGACGCGCTGATCATCGCCACCGGGGCATCGGCTCAATACCTGGGCCTGCCGTCCGAGGAAGCGTTTGCGGGCAAGGGTGTTTCCGCCTGCGCGACCTGCGACGGCTTCTTCTATCGCAACCAGGTAGTTGCCGTCATCGGCGGCGGCAACACGGCTGTCGAAGAGGCGCTCTACCTCTCCAATATTGCCAAGGAAGTGCACCTGGTGCACCGCCGCGACAAGCTGCGCTCCGAGAAGATCCTGCAGGACAAACTGTTCGACAAGGCAGCCAACGGCAACATGCGCCTGCACTGGAACCATACTCTGGAAGAAGTGCTCGGCGACGCCACTGGCGTGACCGGCGCCCGCCTGCGCAATACCCAGGACGGCAGCACCAGCGATCTGCCGCTGGCCGGCGTATTCATCGCCATTGGCCATAAGCCAAACACCGATCTGTTCCAAGGCCAATTGGAAATGCGCGATGGCTACCTGCTGATCAAGGGTGGCAACGAAGGCAACGCCACCGCCACCAGCATCGAAGGTGTTTTCGCCGCTGGTGATGTGGCCGACCACGTCTACCGCCAGGCCATTACCTCGGCCGGTGCCGGCTGCATGGCTGCCCTCGACGTCGAAAAATTCCTCGACGACAACTGATCACCCGGGGCGGGATAAAACCCGCCCTCCCCTGCCGCGGTTTCGCCAATGCTCACCTGGTTGCAACGCGACTCTCTGATCTTCCCACCCCTCGACAAGGCTCTGCGCGAGCCCAACGGGCTGCTGGCAGCTGGCGGCGATCTACGCGCTGAGCGGCTGATCGCCGCTTACCGGCACGGCTGCTTTCCCTGGTATCAGGATGGCCAGCCTTTGCTGTGGTGGTCACCTGATCCGCGCACCGTACTGTTTCCCGACGAAGTGCATGTCTCGCGCAGCCTGCGCAAGGTAATCCGTCAGGGGTATTACCGGGTCACCTTCGATCAGGCCTTCTCGGACGTCATCCAGGCCTGTGCTGCGCCGCGCGACTACGCAGACGGCACCTGGATCACCACGTCCATGCAGCAGGCCTACATCGAGCTGCACGGGCGCGGCCTGGCCCATAGCGTGGAGGTCTGGCAAGACGAACAACTGGTCGGCGGGCTATACGGGTTGGCCATGGGCAAGCTGTTCTTTGGCGAGTCGATGTTCAGCCGGGCCGACAATGCCTCCAAGGTAGGTTTCGTAACCCTGGTCGAGCACCTCAAAGCCTGGGAGTTCGAGTTGATCGACTGCCAGATGCCAACCAAGCATCTTCATAGCCTCGGCGCACGCGCTATCACCAGAGCCGAATTTGCCGACTACCTGAGGCGCTTTCTGGATCAGCCCAGCGCAGCCAGCTGGCTACCCCAAACGCCGCAGACCGACCGATGACCTACTCCTCCTGGCCGGCCCTGGCTAGCTGGCATACACTGATTCGAGGCTAATCCCGGAGTCGATCATGACCGAGCTGGCTCGCCTGAAGTTCTATGCCACCCAACCGCATCCCTGCAGCTACCTGTCCGAAGAACAGGCCACCACCCTGTTCCTCGATCCCAGTCAGCCAATGGACGTGCACGTTTACGCCGAGCTTTCCGAACTTGGCTTCCGGCGTAGCGGCGATCACCTTTACCGCCCCCACTGCCAGCGCTGCACCGCCTGCGTGCCCGCGCGTATTCCTGTTGCCCAGTTCACGGCCAATCGGCAGCAACGACGAATCATCAAGCGCAACGAGTCGATTGAAGTTCGCGCAGTCAGGCCGGTATTCAGCGAAGAGTACTACGAGCTTTATGTGCGCTATATCGAGCAGCGCCACGCCGATGGCGATATGTACCCGCCCAGCCGCGAACAGTTCTCCACCTTTTTGATACGCGACCTGCCCTTTGCGCGTTTTTACGAGTTTCGAGACGATGGCCGGCTGCTGGCCATTGCTGTGACAGACGTGTTGCCTAATGGGCTGTCAGCGGTCTACACCTTCTACGACCCTGACGAAGAACGCCGCAGCCTCGGCCGCTTCGCGATCCTCTGGCAGATAGGCGAGGCCCATCGATTGGATCTCCAGGCTGTCTATCTGGGTTATTGGATCAAGAATTGCCGAAAGATGAATTACAAGACGCAATACCGCCCCATCGAGCTGTTCGTCAATCAACATTGGGTCACCCTCACCTGAATCTCTTGGCGTCAACCCTGGTTTTCGGGCACAATGCATGCCGCTTTTGCCTGGGGCCAGTTGCGCCGGGCCATTCATTGGATACCGAGGGCTTTACTGCATGTCGAAAGAAGACAGCTTCGAAATGGAAGGCACTGTCGTCGACACCCTGCCCAACACCATGTTTCGCGTGGAGTTGGAAAATGGGCACGTCGTTACCGCGCATATCTCCGGAAAGATGCGCAAAAATTACATCCGCATTCTAACTGGTGACAAGGTGCGCGTAGAGCTGACGCCTTACGACCTGAGCAAGGGTCGTATCACCTACCGCGCCCGCTAACAGGCAGGAAGCAACGCTTCCCAGTCTGCCAAGCGCAGCGGCAACGAAAACGCCCGGCATATGCCGGGCGTTTTCGTTTTCATCATTATGCAACTAGGTGCGACTGGCGGGCTCGGTGAGCCCGCCGAATCGCCTTAGGCCATTTCCGCAGTTGTCTCGTAATCGAACGTCAGTTCGCCATTGTCGAGATCCACGTGAACCGTGCCACCATGCTCAGCCAACTCACCAAAGAGAATTTCTTCGGCCAATGGGCGTTTGATTCGATCCTGAATCAAGCGTGACATCGGCCGTGCTCCCATCTGCACGTCATAGCCCTGCTCCGCCAGCCAGTCACGCGCAGCGTTGCTGACTTCGAGCATGACGCGTTTGTCCTCGAGCTGCGCCTGCAGCTCAATGAGAAACTTGTCGACGATGCTCTTGATCGTTTCGTGGCTGAGGCGGCCGAACTGGATGATGGTGTCCAGGCGGTTGCGGAACTCCGGCGTGAAGCTCTTCTTGATGACTTCCATGGCGTCGGAAGAGTGATCCTGATACGTGAAACCAATCGACGCCCGTGCGGCTGTTTCTGCCCCAGCGTTGGTGGTCATGATCAGGATGACATTGCGGAAATCCGCTTTGCGCCCGTTGTTGTCGGTCAGGGTGCCGTGATCCATCACCTGCAGCAGCAGGTTGAAGACTTCCGGATGCGCCTTCTCGATTTCATCGAGCAGCAGCACACAATGCGGCTGCTTGGTGATTGCCTCGGTGAGCAAGCCGCCCTGATCGAAACCGACATAACCAGGAGGCGCGCCAATCAGGCGAGAAACGGTATGCCGCTCCATGTACTCGGACATGTCGAAGCGCACCAGCTCGACACCCAGGGCCTTGGACAGCTGGCGAGCCGCCTCGGTCTTGCCGACGCCGGTCGGGCCAGCGAACAGGAACGAGCCCACCGGCTTGTCCGGCGCCTTGAGACCTGCGCGTGACAGCTTGATGGCAGTGGCCAGCGAATCGATGGCAGCGTCCTGACCGAATACGGTCAGTTTCAAGTCGCGTTCCAGATTACGCAGCAATTCCTTGTCGGAGCTGCTGACGTGCTTTGGCGGAATCCGCGCGATCTTGGCGACGATGTCTTCGACCTGTGGGACGTCGATGCGCTTGAGGCGCTTGTCCTGCGGCTGCAGGCGCTGATAGGCACCCGCCTCGTCGATCACGTCGATCGCCTTGTCGGGCATATGCCGATCGTTGATGTAGCGCGAGGCCAGCTCGGCAGCGGCGCGCAAAGCCTCATCGCTGTACTCGATGTCATGGTGCTGCTCGAAGCGCCCCTTGAGACCCCTGAGGATACCGATGGTGTCTTCCACCGAGGGCTCGACCACGTCGACCTTCTGGAAGCGCCGCGCCAGGGCGCGATCCTTCTCGAAGATGCCGCGGAACTCCTGGAAGGTGGTGGAGCCGATGCAACGGATCTCGCCCGACGACAGCGCCGGCTTGAGCAGATTGGAAGCGTCCATGACGCCACCCGATGCTGCGCCGGCACCGATGATGGTGTGGATCTCGTCGATGAACAGAATCGCATGCGGGCGCTTACGCAGCTCGGTGAGCAGTGCCTTGAGGCGCTTCTCGAAATCGCCACGGTACTTGGTGCCTGCCAGCAGTGCACCCAGGTCGAGGGAGTAGACCACCGCGTCGGCGAGCAGATCAGGTACCTGATTGTCGACGATGCGCTTGGCCAGCCCTTCGGCGATGGCCGTCTTGCCGACGCCCGCCTCACCGACCAGTAGTGGGTTGTTCTTGCGACGCCGGGCGAGAATCTGCGCCACACGCTCGACTTCATTCTCACGGCCGACCAGCGGATCGATACGGCCCTGACGCGCCAGTTCGTTCAGGTTGCTGGCGTAGGCATCCAGCGGGTTGCTGGAAGACGAGGACTCACCGCCCTCTTCGTCCTGCATTTCCTGCTCGGCGTCCGGCGATGCTCCTTGGCCTGGCACCTTGGAAATGCCGTGGGCAATGAAATTGACCACGTCGATGCGCGCCACGCTCTGCTGCTTGAGCAGGAACACGGCCTGGCTTTCCTGCTCACTGAATATCGCGACCAGTACGTTGGCGCCAGTCACTTCACGCTTGCCGGAGCTTTGCACATGGAACACCGCACGCTGCAGAACGCGCTGGAAGCCCAGTGTTGGCTGGGTTTCACGCTCTTCATCATGCTGTGCAATCAGCGGGGTCGTAGAATCGATGAATTCCTGCAGATCGTTGCGCAGCTTGTCCAGGTTTGCACCGCAAGCGCGCAACACACTGGCTGCTGCTTCGTTATCCAAAAGAGCCAGCAGAAGGTGCTCAACCGTCATGAATTCATGACGTTTGGCTCGCGCCTCCTTGAAGGCAAGGTTGAGGGTGACTTCGAGCTCTCGATTTAACATAGCTTCACCTCATGCCCAAATGGCCGGCGTTAACCGTCCTTCTCGATTTCACAGAGTAATGGATGCTGACTTTCCCGCGCGTATTGATTGACCTGTGTGGCCTTGGTCTCAGCGATATCGCGGGTATAGAGACCGCAAACGGCGCGACCTTCGGTGTGCACGGTCAACATGATTCTGGTCGCCACCTCCCGATTGAGGCTGAAGAAGGTCTCGAGTATCTCGACCACGAAATCCATGGGGGTGTAGTCATCATTGAACAAGATCACCTTATAAAGCGGAGGCGCCTGCAATGCCGGCTTGGATTCCTCGACGGCCAGGCCTGAAGAGTCGTCCTCATGCGGTGCGGGTCGATCCTGATTGAATGTTAGTCGAATCTGGCTACTTGCATGCATGCTGGATAAAAGGTTCGTGGGTGAATGGATACGGGTAACAAAAATAAGACCCGTTTATCGGTGCTTCGTGCGTTGCCTTGACTATCGGCAAAAGGGTGTTACAACCAATGGATACCCCTACGGGGTGAAAGGGCTTGCGCTCGTACGAGTGATCTTACGAACGCGGGATCTAATGTGGATGATACTCCAGCAATGGAGTTCCTTGCAGAGGGATATCAGCATGCTAAGTGGTAAGGTCAAGTGGTTCAACAACGCCAAGGGCTATGGGTTCATCCTGGCCGATGGCCGAGATGAGGACCTGTTCGCCCATTATTCGGCCATCCAGATGGACGGGTACAAGACCCTGAAAGCCGGACAAGCCGTGAGCTTCGATATTATTCAAGGCCCCAAGGGCCTCCACGCCGTGAATATCAGCGCTGCCCAGGCGGCTTCTGAAGTTACTACCACCACCGCCACCAGTAGAGCGCGCGGGGAGACGGTCGAGGTTTGATTTCTTAAGCTGCTTAGCTGCACGGAAAAGCCGGCCCCAGGGTCGGCTTTTTCGTGCAGCCAGGAAGACTCTGTCAGCCCAACCTTGGGCAAGCATGATCCGACCTTGGTCGTATTGACCGCGACAGGCCGCGAAACAATTGAGCCCGGCCGGAAAACATCCCGTTCATTCTTGCCCATCCCGGATCTAGAAAAGGCCCCTTCGCACCGGCTTCGGCAGCTGGAAACGCCCATCCTCTCCGCACTGCCAGCAACTTGGTCACTGCCATCGCCCTCTGGTTTGATATACTCGGGCGCTGACTGAGTAGTCATAAAGGCGCATTAGCCTGGAGTACGGCTTCCAGCACTCGTCGTGCCGACCGTCAGAGGCGATCCGCTATCGCCGTCGGTCGATTGCGACACCCAACATCATCGGGATGGAACTTCGAATTCACATCATTGATGCCGAGCTGTGGTCAGAAGCCACCTCACCCGGATCAGTGCTTTGTGCAAGTTCAGCAAAAAGAGAGTTAAATCAAATATGACCACACGCTCGAAGATTATCTACACCCTCACCGACGAAGCCCCTGCGCTTGCGACCTACTCCCTGCTCCCCGTCGTCAAAGCGTTCACTGCCTCTTCGGATATCGCCGTCGAAACCCGCGACATCTCGCTGGCCGGCCGTATCCTGGCACTTTTCCCCGAGTTTCTGACCGATGCTCAGAAACAGGGTGATCACCTGGCCGAGCTGGGCGCACTGGCCACCACGCCAGAAGCCAACATCATCAAACTGCCGAACATCAGCGCCTCTGTTCCACAGTTGAAGGCCGCAATCAAAGAATTGCAGAGCCAGGGCTACGCCCTGCCGGATTACCCGGACACGGGCGATAGCGACGAAGCACGCGACATTCGCAGCCGTTACGACAAGGTCAAAGGCAGCGCCGTGAACCCGGTACTGCGCGAAGGCAACTCCGACCGTCGTGCCCCGCTGTCGGTCAAGAACTATGCCCGCAAGCACCCGCACAAGATGGGCGCTTGGAGCGCTGACTCCAAGTCCCACGTGGCACACATGGAGAGCGGCGATTTCTACGGCAGCGAAAAGGCTACCCTGATCGATGCCAAAGGCAGCGTGAAGATCGAACTGATCGGCACCGATGGCACCGCCACCGTGCTGAAAGAGAAAACCTCGGTTCTGGCCAACGAAGTCCTGGATTGCTCGGTGCTGAGCAAGAAGGCACTGCGCAGCTTCATCGCCGCAGAGATCGAAGACGCCAAGAAACAGGGTGTACTGTTCTCGGTTCACCTGAAGGCCACCATGATGAAGGTCTCCGACCCGATCATCTTCGGCCAGATCGTTGCCGAGTTCTACAAGGCCGCCCTGGAGAAGCACGCAGCTGCCCTGCAAGAAGCCGGCTTCAACCTGAACAACGGTATCGGCGACCTGTACTCCAGCATCAAGAAGCTGCCCGCTGACAAGCAGGCCGAGATCGAAGCCGACATCAACGCCGTTTACGCCGATCGTCCGGCGCTGGCGATGGTCAACTCCGACAAGGGCATCACCAACCTGCACGTGCCGAGCGACGTGATCGTCGACGCTTCGATGCCAGCGATGATTCGCGACTCGGGCCGCATGTGGAACACCGCAGGCGAGCTGCAAGACGCGAAGGCCGTGATTCCGGATCGTTGCTACGCCGGCATCTACCAAGTGGTCATCGAGGACTGCAAGGCCAATGGTGCCTTCAACCCGACCACCATGGGCAGCGTGCCGAACGTTGGCCTGATGGCGCAGAAAGCCGAAGAGTACGGTTCCCACGACAAGACGTTCCAGATCCAGGCCAATGGCGTGGTTCGCGTCAGCGATGCCAATGGCAAAGTGCTGATGGAACAGTCGGTCGAGGAAGGCGATATCTTCCGTATGTGCCAGACCAAGGACGAGCCGATCCAGGATTGGGTCAAGCTGGCCGTCAACCGTGCACGCCTGAGCGACACCCCTGCGGTGTTCTGGCTGGATCCGGCACGTGCGCATGACGCCGAAATGATCAAGAAGGTCGAGCAGTACCTGAAGGATCACGACACCAGCGGCCTGGACATCCGCGTCCTCGCACCCGTCGAAGCCATCAAGTTCTCCCTGGCACGCATCCGCGAAGGCAAGGACACCATCTCAGTGACCGGCAACGTGCTGCGCGACTACCTGACCGACTTGTTCCCGATCATGGAGCTGGGCACCAGCGCCAAGATGCTGTCGATCGTGCCGCTGATGAATGGCGGTGGTTTGTTCGAAACCGGCGCTGGCGGTTCCGCGCCGAAGCACGTACAGCAACTGGTCGAGGAAAACTTCCTGCGCTGGGATTCGTTGGGTGAGTTCCTGGCTCTGGCTGCTTCCCTGGAGCACCTGGGCAACACCTACGACAATCCGAAGGCACTGGTACTGAGCAAGACCCTTGACCAGGCCACCGGCCAGTTCCTCGACACCGACAAGTCGCCAGCGCGCAAGGTCGGCGGTATCGACAACCGTGGCAGCCACTTCTACCTGGCGCTGTACTGGGCTCAGGCTCTGGCAGCACAGAGCGAAGACGCCGCACTGCAAGCGCAGTTCGCGCCACTGGCCAAGACCCTGAGCGACAACGAAGCCAAGATCGTTGCCGAACTGGGTGCGGTACAGGGCAAGCCGGCTGAAATCGGCGGCTACTACGCGCCGAACAAGGAGCTGACCGAAAAAGTCATGCGTCCAAGCGCGACCCTCAACGCAGCACTGGCCTCTCTGGTCTGAATGATTCGTTGAGGTAAAAGACCCCGGCCCAGTGCCGGGGTTTTTATTTTCATATCCGCTACAAGGAGGCTCCATGGCCTGGCATGCACACGTCACCGTTGCGACGATAGTCGAGCACAACGGGCGCTTTCTGTTCGTCGAAGAACTCAAGGGCGGGCGCCTGGTACTCAACCAGCCCGCCGGCCATCTGGAACCACGGGAAAGCCTGCTGCAGGCCGCAGTACGCGAAACCCTGGAAGAGACCGGCTGCGATGTCGAGCTGACCGGTGTTACTGGTATCTACCTGTACACCGCACCGAGTAATGGCGTGACCTATCAACGCATCTGCTTCACCGCCAACCTGCTCGAGCATCATCCCGAGCGTGCGCTGGACAGCGACATCAGCGGCATTCGCTGGCTCAACCATGAAGAGCTGAAGGCTGAGTCCGATCATCTGCGCAGTGAGCTGGTGATGCGTTGCCTGGATGATTACCTGGCGGGTGCCCGCTTTCCCCTCAGCCTCATTCACGAACCGATGTAACCACAATCGGCAGAACTGAAACGTCCTGCGCATCCTGTTAGAATCTCGCCCCTTTGAAGCCTGTATTGATCCCGACCATGCAAGATCCAGCCACTCAGCGCGTAATCGTCGGCATGTCCGGCGGCGTCGACTCCTCCGTATCGGCCCTGCTGTTGCTCGAGCAGGGTTATCAGGTCGAAGGCCTGTTCATGAAGAACTGGGACGAGGACGACGGCACCGAATACTGTACCGCCATGGACGACCTGGCAGACGCCCAGGCCGTTTGCGACCGCATCGGCATCAAACTGCATACCGCCAACTTCGCGGCCGAGTACTGGGACAACGTGTTCGAACACTTCCTGGCCGAGTACAAGGCTGGACGCACGCCGAACCCGGACATCCTCTGCAACCGTGAAATCAAGTTCAAGGCGTTCCTCGACTACGCCCTGATGCTTGGTGCCGACCTGATCGCTACCGGCCACTATGTGCGTCGCCGTGATATCGACGGGCGCAGCGAGCTGCTCAAGGGCCTCGACCCGAACAAGGATCAGAGCTACTTCCTGCACGCCGTTGGCGGTGAGCAGATCGGCAGGACGCTATTCCCCGTCGGCGAGCTGGAAAAGCCTCAAGTACGCGCTATCGCCGAAAAATACGAGCTGGCCACTGCCAAAAAGAAAGACTCCACCGGCATCTGCTTCATCGGAGAGCGGCGCTTCAGCGACTTCCTCAAGCAGTACCTGCCGGCGCAGCCGGGTAATATCGAAACCACCGAGGGCGAGGTTATCGGCAAGCACCACGGCCTCATGTACCACACCATTGGCCAGCGCCAAGGCCTGGGCATTGGTGGGCTGAAAGATGCCAGCGATGAGCCTTGGTATGTGCTGCACAAGGATCTGACCCGCAATGTGCTGGTGGTCGGTCAGGGCAACGAACACCCATGGCTGTTTTCCCGCGCCCTCAATGCCTCGCAGCTCTATTGGGTCAACCCGATTGAGCTGGATGCACCGCGTCAGCTGACGGCCAAGGTGCGCTACCGCCAGGCAGACCAGACCTGCACGCTGGAGCGCAGCGCAGCGGGTTACCGGGCCACGTTCGAGCAGCCGCAGCGCGCGGTTACGCCCGGACAGTCCGTGGTTTTTTACGATGGTGATATCTGTCTTGGCGGTGGCGTGATCGAAAGCGCCGAGCCCTGGAGCGAGGGCGCCCCACGATGAACCCGACACAAGAACAACTGATCGCGCTCGGTGCGGTATTTCAGGCCGCTGTGATGGTCGACAAGATCGCCAAGACCGGCCAGGCCGCCGAAAGCGAAGTGACCTGCCTGATTGGTAGCCTGCTGGTACGTGACGCCAAGGGCACTCTGGATGTTTTTGGCGGTGACGACCTCAACCTTCGAGAAGGTTACCGGGCCATGGTCAGCGCGCTGGAACGCGACCCCACGAGCCTGCAGCGCGAGCCGCTGCGCTATGCCCTCGCCCTGCTGGGACTGGAACGCCAGCTCGACAAACGTGGCGACCTCCTGCAATTGATGGGCGGCCGCCTGGATCAGATCCAGAATCAAGCCGAACACTTCGGCATTGGCCATGAGAACGTGATCTCCTCATGCGGTGCGCTTTATCAGGACACCATCAGCACCTTCAAGCAGCGCATTCAGGTGCAGGGTGACAGCCGCTTTCTGCAGCAGCCTGCCAATGCCTCGAAAATCCGCGCCCTGCTGCTCGCCGGCATCCGCGCAGGCCGCTTGTGGCGACAGCTCGGCGGTCATCGCTGGCAGCTGGTGTTTAGCCGCCGCAAATTGCTGAGAGAGCTGTACCCAATGCTGCGCAACTAAGCGCAGCACTTTTTCTGATGTGCATCTCGTTCATCGAATGACTCAGGGCCGCCGCCGATAGCCGCCCTACTTCATGTATGATATGCGCCCTTTTCAACGCCCGACTGTCCGAGAACGCCTCCCATGCTGCTTTCCTCGCTCACCGCGGTTTCGCCCGTAGATGGCCGCTATGCCGGCAAAACCAGCGCTCTGCGCCCCATTTTCAGCGAATACGGCCTGATTCGTTTCCGCGTTCAGGTCGAAGTCCGCTGGCTGCAGCGCCTCGCTGCCCATGAAGGTGTGAGCGAAGTCGCGCCCTTCTCCGCCGAAGCCAACGCGCTGCTCAATGAGCTGGCCGAAAACTTCGCCGTGGAGCACGCCGAGCGCGTCAAAGAGATCGAGCGCACCACCAACCACGACGTCAAAGCCGTGGAGTACCTGCTCAAGGAACAGGCTGCCAAGCTGCCGGAGCTGGACAAGGTCAGCGAGTTCATCCACTTCGCCTGCACCAGCGAGGACATCAACAACCTGTCCCACGCCCTGATGCTGCGCGAAGGCCGTGACAACGTGCTGCTGCCGCTGATGCGCCAGATCGCCACTGCCATCCGCGATCTGTCGGTCAAGTTCGCCGACGTGCCGATGCTGTCGCGCACCCACGGCCAACCGGCCTCGCCCACCACCCTGGGTAAAGAGCTGGCCAACGTCGTCTATCGCCTCGAGCGTCAGATCGTGCAGATCGCCGCCGTGCCACTGCTGGGCAAGATCAATGGCGCCGTGGGTAACTACAACGCCCACCTGTCCGCCTACCCGCAGATCGACTGGGAAGCCAACGCCCGTCAGTTCATCGAGAACGATCTGGGCCTGCAGTGGAATCCCTATACCACGCAGATCGAACCGCACGACTACATCGCCGAGCTGTTCGACGCCATCGCCCGCTTCAATACCATCCTCATCGACTTCGATCGCGATGTCTGGGGCTACATCTCCCTGGGCTACTTCAAGCAGAAGACCATCGCGGGCGAGATCGGCTCCTCGACCATGCCGCACAAGGTCAACCCGATCGACTTCGAGAACTCCGAAGGCAACCTGGGTATCGCCAACGCGCTGTTCCAGCACCTGGCCAGCAAGCTGCCGATTTCCCGCTGGCAGCGTGACCTGACCGACTCCACCGTACTGCGCAACCTCGGTGTCGGCTTCGCCCACAGCGTGATCGCTTACGAAGCAAGCCTCAAGGGAATCAGTAAGTTGGAGCTCAATGCTCAACGTATTGCTGAAGACCTGAACGCCTGCTGGGAAGTCCTCGCCGAGCCGATTCAGACCGTCATGCGCCGCTATGCTATCGAGAACCCCTACGAGAAGCTCAAGGAGCTCACTCGTGGCAAGGGCATCACGCCGGAAGCACTGCTGGCCTTCATCGACGGCCTGGATATGCCACAGCAAGCCAAGGAGGAGCTCAAGCAGCTCACTCCAGCCAACTACATCGGCAACGCGGTGGCTCAGGCCAAACGCATCTAAGCTGTAGCCCGTCTCAAGGACGCCCGGCTGAAGCCGGGCGTTTCTTTTTATACGCTTTAATAAATATCAAGGACTTACAGATGAATCCTGATGCTCCTCTTCAGCTATTGGGTGGCCTGAGCGCACGTGAATTCCTGCGCGATTACTGGCAGAAGAAGCCCCTGCTGGTGCGCCAGGCCATCCCTGATTTCGAAAGCCCGATCTCTCCGGACGAATTGGCCGGCCTCGCCCTCGAAGAAGAAGTCGAATCGCGCCTGGTGATCGAGCACGGCGAAACGCCGTGGGAAGTGCGCCGCGGCCCGTTCGCCGAGGACGCCTTCTCGCAGTTGCCCGAACGCGAATGGACGCTGCTGGTGCAGGCTGTCGACCAGTTCGTTCCCGAGGTTGCCGAGCTGCTGGAAGAATTCAAGTTCCTGCCCAAGTGGCGTATCGATGACGTGATGATCAGCTTTGCCGCGCCTGGCGGCGGCGTTGGCCCGCACTACGATAACTACGATGTATTTCTCCTACAGGGCCATGGCCGTCGCCGCTGGCAGATCGGCCAGATGTGCGATTCGCAAAGCCCCCTGCTGCCTGATCTCGAAATGAAGATCCTGGCTCAATTTGATCAAACCGAAGAATGGGTACTCGAGCCCGGCGATATGCTCTATCTGCCGCCGCTCCTGGCCCACAGTGGCACCGCCGAGGACGACTGCATGACTTATTCCGTGGGTTTCCGCGCACCCAGCGCGGCCGAAGTACTGACCCATTTCACTGACTTTCTCGGCCAGTTCCTGCCCGACGAAACGCGCTACAGCGATGCCGGCACCGCGCCGGTCAGTGACCCCAACGAAATTCAGCGCGACGCCCTGGATCGCCTCAAGGCGCTACTCGCCGAACATATGAGCGACGAGCGCCTGCTGATGACTTGGTTCGGCCAGTTCATGACCGAACCGCGCTACCCGGAACTGATCGCCGGTATCGAGATTGACGAAGACGGCTTCCTCGACCAGTTGGAAGACGGTGCAGTGATGATCCGTAACCCCAGTGCGCGTATGGCGTGGTCGGAAGTCGGTGAAGACCTAGTGTTGTTCGCCAGCGGGCAGAGCCGCCTGGTTTCCGCTAGCCTGCGTGAACTGCTGAAACTGATCTGCTCGGCCGACGCCCTGCACCTGGAAAATATTGGCCCATGGATAGCCAACGACGAAGCTCGGGAGTTGGTTCTCGAACTGACCAAACAAGGAAGTCTGGAGTTTGCTGCCGATGAATGACCTGCACGTACGCATCGCCGACTGGCACAAGGATTACGAAGAACTGCGACGCATCCGTGAAACGGTATTCGTCGCTGAGCAGGCGGTGCCGCCTGAACTGGAATGGGACGCCGAAGACAGTGATGCCGTGCATTTTCTCGCCTGCGAAGGCGACTACCCGATCGGAACCGCACGCCTGCTGGCAGACGGTGAGATCGGTCGGGTATCGGTGCTCAAGGACTGGCGTGGTTTAAAGATCGGCGAAAGGCTACTGCAGGCGGTGATTGCCGAGGCGGAAAAGCGTGGGCTGAGTCAGCAAATGCTCAGCGCCCAGGTGCAGGCGACACCGTTCTATGAAAAGCTGGGCTTCACTGTAGTGAGTGATGAATACCTGGAAGCAGGCATTCCCCACGTCGACATGGTGCGCAGCAGCGGCTGATGATCAGCTGTGGCCTGTGCGACGTTAGGCCAGTGCCACAGAGGTCAGCATGAGCGATGAAGATACGCCCGTTGGTGAAGCCCTCGACCTGATCGAGTTCGAGTCGCCAGGGCGTTTTACCCTGCATAACCCCGAAAGCGAATTACCGCCGCCAGCCATCTGGGAGCCGGCTCCGTTTGTGCTCGGGGCCGAGCAGGCGTTGCAGCGTTTCAGTCTCCCCGATCAGGCCCGCGCCCATGCTCTTGCCTTGATGCAGCAAGCCACTCGTACGCTGTGTTTATACAGCCCGGATCTCGAACCCTGGCTCTACCACCACAGCAGTATTCAACAAGCATGCACACAATTTCTGCTGGGCAATCGCAACCGTCGGCTGCGCATACTGCTGCGTGACAGTAATCGTGCGGTTCGTGACGGTCATCGGCTGATTGCGCTATCGCACAAACTGTCCAGTTACGTCCAGATCCGCCTCTGCAACCCCAATTATCCCGCCCCCGAAGGTGCGTTTCTGCTGGCTGACGATCAGGGCTTGTTGATGCGGACCGAGCCGGATCAATTTGCCGGGTACGCGAAATACCAGGATCCGGGTCATGTTCGCCAATTGCAGCGGCTGTTCGACCAAACCTGGGATACCAGCATTACCGATCCTGACCTGCGGAGTTTTCTGTTATGAAACGACATTTTCTTGGTGCGGCCCTGCTCGCGCTCAGCCTGTCGGCAGTGGCTGCCACTGAAGTCATTGCGCTCAACTACCGGACAGCTGGCGACTTGCTGCCCGTGGTGCAGTCGGCATTAGGCAACGAGGGGCGCGTCAGTGCCTACGGTAACCAGCTTATCGTCAATGCGCCGGCGGAAAAAATCGAAGAAGTCCGCGCCCTCCTCGGTCAGCTCGATACTCAACCGCGGCGCTTGCTGATCAGCGTTGACACCAGTGAATCCACCTACAGAGACGACCGGGGTTACAGCGTTGATGGCAGCATCAGCGCCGGTAGTGGCCGCGTGGAGATTGGCCGCGGCGAAGTCAACGGTCGCGACCAAGCGCGTGTCATCCGCCGCAGCACCGACAGCCGTGGAGGTGGCACTCAACAGGTGCAGACCAGTGAAGGCTATCCGGCGCTGATCCAGGTCGGCCAGAGCGTGCCGGTAACCACCAGCAGTCGTGGGCCTTATGGCCAGGTCTATAACAACACCGAGTACCGAAACGTCACCCAGGGCTTTTACGTCACCGCCAGCCTCGCCGGCGATGTCGTGCACCTGGACATCAGCAGCAACCGTGATCGAGTCAGCCAGACACAGCCTGGGGTGATTGACATCCAGCAGGCCGATACCCGCGTCAGCGGCCGAGTGGGCGAATGGATCAGCATCGGTGGCAGCAGCGAACAGAGCCAGGCTGATCGCAACGGCGTATTGCGCCGCTACTCCACCGAAGGCCGTGAAGATATGAGTATGCGCGTTAAGGTCGACGTAATCGACTGAGAGCCCCGTAAAACGTGACCATACGGTCGATCTAAGACTTATGTAGTAGATCTAAAAAAACACTACAAAAAACGATTGACGAACATTTTCGTCGGTCGCATGATGGCCTCGCTCCCGCTAATCAGGGGCTCCGGAAACGGAGTCTCCGGGTCGCATCCTCGCTTACCGGAGGATCGATTCGTGTTGTTAAGCCCACAAGGCAGTTCGACGAGATGGCGACTGGAACGAGGTTGTCCTGAGGGACGGGGAAGCGTTTCACGTATCGATCAGCACAGTGCCGCGGGCGTCCACGGGCCCATACGCACAATGACTCGCCTACCCGGTGGGTGGTGTCTGGCGATGCGTTTCGTCCACCCGGCCCAAAGTGCCCTCCTTCCAGTTTCCTCTCAACGTCTGCGGTGAGCTCGCTCCGAGCCCTGCGCCTGGACTGTGCGCGACGTTCGGTGCTCGACCAAACACACACTTGAAGGATTGACCATGTCAGCTTACGAAAACGACATCAAAGCCGTTGCCGCCCTCAAAGAGGCCGCTGGCAGCAGCTGGAGCGCCATCAACCCGGAGTCCGTCGCACGTATGCGTGCCCAGAACCGCTTCAAGACCGGTCTGGACGTCGCCAAGTACACGGCCGCCATCATGCGTAAGGACATGGCCGAGTACGACGCCGACTCTTCCGTCTATACCCAGTCGCTCGGCTGCTGGCACGGCTTCATTGGCCAGCAGAAGCTGATCTCCATCAAGAAGCACCTGAAGACCACCAATAAGCGCTACCTCTACCTGTCCGGCTGGATGATCGCCGCGCTGCGTTCCGATTTTGGCCCACTGCCCGATCAGTCCATGCACGAGAAGACCGCAGTCGCTGCGCTGATCGAGGAGCTCTACACCTTCCTGCGCCAGGCCGACGCCCGTGAGCTGGATCTGCTGTTCAACGCCCTGGACGCGGCACGCGGCGCCGGTGACAAAGCCAAGCAGAGCGAAATTCAGGCGCAGATCGACAATTTCGAAACCCACGTGGTACCGATCATCGCCGATATCGACGCCGGCTTCGGCAACCCGGAGGCCACTTACCTGCTGGCCAAGAAAATGATCGAGGCAGGCGCCTGCTGCATCCAGATCGAGAACCAGGTGTCCGACGAGAAGCAGTGCGGCCACCAGGATGGCAAGGTCACCGTTCCCCATGTCGACTTCCTGGCCAAGATCAACGCCGTGCGCTACGCCTTCCTCGAGCTGGGCGTGGACGACGGCGTGATCGTCGCTCGTACTGACTCCCTGGGGGCCGGCCTGACCAAGCAGATCGCCGTGACCAACGAGCCGGGTGACTTGGGCGACCAGTACAACTCGTTCCTCGACTGCGATGAAATCAGTGCAGCCGAGTTGAAGAACGGTGACGTGGTGGTCAACCGCGACGGCAAGTTGCTGCGGCCCAAGCGCCTGCCGTCTAACCTGTTCCAGTTCCGCAAGGGCACCGGTGAAGACCGCTGCGTACTGGACAGCATCACCTCGCTACAGAACGGCGCCGACATGATCTGGATCGAAACCGAGAAGCCTCACGTCGGGCAGATCAAGGCCATGGTCGATCGCGTTCGCGAAGTCGTCCCCAATGCCAAGCTGGTCTACAACAACAGCCCGTCGTTCAACTGGACGCTGAGCTTCCGTCAGCAGGTATTCGATGCGTTCGTCGCTGACGGCAAGGACGTTTCTGGCTACGACCGCGCCAAGCTGATGAGCGTCGAGTACGACGAGACCGAGCTAGCTCAAGTTGCCGACGAGAAGATCCGCACCTTCCAGCGCGATGGTTCGGCCAACGCCGGCATCTTCCATCACCTCATTACACTGCCGACTTACCACACGGCGGCTCTGTCCACCGACAACCTCGCCAAGGGCTACTTCGCCGATCAGGGCATGCTGGCTTACGTCAAAGGAGTGCAACGTCAAGAAATCCGTCAAGGCATCGCCTGCGTCAAGCACCAGAACATGGCCGGCTCGGATCTCGGCGACAACCACAAGGAGTACTTTGCCGGCGAAGCCGCGCTGAAAGCGGGCGGCAAGGACAACACGATGAACCAGTTCCATTGAGAGCTGCCAGGGCACTGCAAGGTGCCTGATTAACCCTTTGGCCCTGGCAGCGATGCCGGGGCTTTTTATTGCTATAACTAGAACAAAGAAAAACTCAATATCCGCTGTGTGTTCAAGTGCGCCATAGATGGACAACTAAGCGACAGTTATTAGCGTAAAAGAACAGATTCTCAAATGATAAATATTCCCATTGAAGTGAGTTTAATTATTCACTACATACATAGCGCTTGCCGCTATCAAAACCTTCCTATTTCCATAGACGTTTGATTTTTATTGAAAAAATATATTTTCTTGATGGCGTTCGAGCGACTTAATATTATTTTTTTGATCTGAAAAATTTACTTACACGCAATACAGGCATAATATTATGCAGATAGATTGCAAGACGACTTGATTTGTCTTGCCATAACTTTAATTACGCGCGAAGCCGTTCCTTGCCTGAGGAGTCCCGGCATGTTGGAAGCAAGCAGTTCCCTGTCCCACAATTGGGCGCTGGCCATTTTTCTGCTGGGCGTCGTCGCCCTTTGTGCATTCATGTTGGGTCTGTCCAGCCTGCTGGGCAGCAAGGCATGGGGCCGCAGCAAGAACGAGCCGTTCGAATCAGGCATGCTTCCCACTGGCAGCGCTCGCCTGCGGCTGTCCGCAAAATTCTATCTGGTCGCGATGCTCTTCGTGATCTTCGACGTCGAAGCCCTCTTTCTCTTCGCCTGGGCTGTCTCTGTTCGCGAAAGCGGCTGGGCCGGCTTTATCGAAGCAGCCGTTTTCATAAACATTCTGTTGGCAGGTCTTGTCTACCTTTGGCGTATCGGTGCGCTTGATTGGGCACCGGAGAGTCGTAAGGCTCGGCAGGCGAAGCTCAAACAATGAGGCTTTGGCGATGCAATACAAACTTACTCGGATCGATCCGGATGCTCCCAACGAGCACTACCCGATCGGTAAACGGGAGGTCGTTTCCGACCCGCTGCTAGAGGATGAAGTGCACAAGAACATCTACATGGGGAAACTCTCGGATGTTCTCAACGGCGCGGTGAACTGGGGTCGCAAGAACTCCTTGTGGCCGTACAACTTCGGCCTGTCGTGCTGCTACGTGGAAATGACCACCGCCTTCACCGCGCCGCACGACGTTGCACGCTTCGGTGCCGAGGTAATCCGCGCATCCCCACGCCAGGCGGACTTCATGGTCATCGCCGGCACCTGCTTCATCAAGATGGCGCCCGTCATCCAGCGCCTCTATGAGCAGATGCTCGAACCCAAGTGGGTCATCTCCATGGGCTCGTGCGCCAATTCCGGCGGCATGTACGACATCTACTCGGTCGTTCAGGGTGTCGACAAGTTCCTTCCCGTCGACGTCTATATACCTGGTTGCCCGCCCCGTCCCGAGGCGTTTCTGCAAGGGCTGATGCTGTTGCAGGAATCGATCGGTCAGGAGCGCCGCCCGCTGTCCTGGGTCGTTGGCGATCAAGGCGTTTATCGCGCCGAGATGCCTTCCCAGAAAGAACAGCGCCGCGAGCAGCGTATTGCGGTTACCAACCTGCGTTCCCCTGACGAAGTCTGAGTCCCGCTTTCAAGCAAGGCCGGATTCACTCTCACCGTTGACCGATAGCGATCGAGACCATGACTGCAGACACCACCGTGTCCATTGCGCCGTACAAGGCGGACGACCAAGACGTCGTCGTTGAGCTTCAATCCCGTTTTGGCGCCGACAGCTTCACGCTGCAGGCCACCCGCACCGGCATGCCGGTCATCTGGGTCGGCCGCGACAAGCTCGTCGAAGTCTTGCGCTTCCTGCGCCAGGCAGCGCGCCCCTACGTCATGCTGTACGACCTGCACGGCGTCGACGAGCGCCTGCGTACGCAGCGCCGCGGCCTGCCGGACGCAGACTTCACCGTGTTCTATCACCTCATGTCGCTGGAGCGTAACAGCGACGTGATGATCAAGGTGGCCCTACGCGAGGGCGATCTGAACCTGCCTTCCGTGACCGGTATCTGGCCGAACGCCAACTGGTACGAGCGCGAAGTGTGGGACCTCTACGGTATCCATTTCACCGGTCACCCGCACCTGACCCGAATAATGATGCCGCCGACCTGGGAAGGTCACCCGCTGCGCAAGGACTACCCGGCGCGCGCCACCGAATTCGATCCGTTCAGCCTGACCCTGGCCAAGCAACAGCTCGAGGAAGAAGCCGCACGCTTCAACCCCGAGGACTGGGGCATGAAACGCCAGAGCGAGAACGAGGACTACATGTTCCTCAACCTCGGCCCCAACCACCCGTCTGCACACGGTGCGTTCCGCATCATCCTGCAGCTCGACGGTGAAGAAATCGTCGACTGCGTGCCGGAAGTTGGTTACCACCACCGTGGTGCCGAGAAGATGGCCGAACGCCAGAGCTGGCACAGCTTCATTCCCTACACCGACCGTATCGACTACCTCGGCGGGGTGATGAACAACCTGCCTTACGTGCTCTCGGTCGAGAAGCTGGCCGGCATCAAGGTGCCCCAGAAGGTCGACACCATCCGTATCATGATGGCCGAGTTCTTCCGCATCACCAGCCACCTGCTGTTCCTGGGTACCTATATCCAGGACGTCGGCGCCATGACCCCGGTGTTCTTCACCTTCACCGACCGCCAGCGTGCCTACAAGGTGATCGAAGCCATCACCGGTTTCCGCCTGCACCCGGCCTGGTACCGCATTGGCGGTGTCGCTCACGACCTGCCGCGCGGCTGGGAAAAGCTGGTCAAGGAATTCGTCGACTGGCTGCCCAAGCGCCTCGACGAGTACGAGAAGGCCGCGCTGCGCAACAGCATTCTCAAGGCGCGAACCATTGGTGTGGCGCAGTACAACACCAAGGAAGCCCTGGAATGGGGTACCACCGGTGCCGGCCTGCGCTCCACCGGTTGCGACTTCGACCTGCGCAAGGCGCGCCCCTACTCCGGCTACGAGAACTTCGAGTTCGAAGTGCCGCTGGCCGTCAATGGCGATGCCTATGACCGCTGCATCGTGCGCGTCGAAGAGATGCGCCAGAGCATCAAGATTATCGACCAGTGCATGCGCAACATGCCGGAAGGCCCGTACAAGGCGGATCACCCGCTGACCACGCCGCCGCCCAAAGAGCGCACGCTGCAACACATCGAGACGCTGATCACCCACTTCCTGCAGGTTTCATGGGGCCCGGTCATGCCGGCCAACGAAAGCTTTCAGATGATCGAAGCGACCAAGGGGATCAACAGTTATTACCTGACCAGCGACGGCAGCACCATGAGCTACCGCACCCGCATTCGTACCCCGAGCTTCCCGCACCTGCAGCAGATCCCTTCGGTGATCCGCGGCAGCATGGTCGCTGACCTGATCGCGTATCTGGGCAGTATCGACTTCGTTATGGCCGACGTGGATCGCTGAGGAAAACACCATGAGCAATGCAGCCCTGATTCAGACCGACCGTTTCGCCCTCAGCGAAACCGAGCGCTCGGCCATCGAGCACGAGATGCACCACTACGAGGATCCGCGTGCGGCGTCCATCGAAGCCCTGAAGATCGTGCAGAAAGAGCGCGGCTGGGTGCCAGACGGCGCCGCCGATGCCATCGGCGCGATCCTCGGCATTCCGGCCAGCGACGTGGAAGGTGTCGCCACCTTCTATAGCCAGATTTTCCGTCAGCCCGTCGGCCGCCACATCATCCGTGTATGCGACAGCATGACCTGCTTCATCGGTGGCCATGAAAACGTGCTCGGCAGCATCAAGTCCGAACTGGGCATCGTGCCCGGGCAGACCACCGCTGACGGCCGCTTTACCCTGCTGCCCGTGTGCTGCCTGGGCAACTGCGACAAGGCGCCGGCGCTGATGATCGACGACGAGACCTTCGGTGACGTGCAACCCGAAGGCGTAGCGCAACTGCTGGAGAGTTTCCAATGATCAGTCGCAGCTCGAACCTGCTGACGTCTTTCGGCCCGGCGAACCGCATCACCCGCAGCGAAGAGACTCATCCGCTGACCTGGCGCCTGCGCGACGATGCGCAACCGGTCTGGCTGGAGGAATACCAGCAGAAGAACGGCTACGCCGCTGCACGCAAGGCGCTGGCCGAGATGGCCCAGGCCGACATCGTTCAAACGGTCAAGGATTCCGGCCTCAAGGGCCGTGGCGGTGCGGGCTTCCCCACCGGCGTGAAGTGGGGCCTGATGCCCAACGACGAATCCCTGAACATCCGCTACCTGCTGTGCAACGCGGACGAGATGGAGCCCAATACCTGGAAAGACCGCATGCTGATGGAGCAGTTGCCGCACCTGCTGGTGGAAGGCATGCTGATCAGCGCCCGGGCCCTGAAAGCCTACCGGGGCTACATCTTTCTGCGGGGCGAATACGTCGACGCGGCCGCCAACCTCAACCGGGCGATCGACGAAGCCAAGGCTGCTGGCCTGCTGGGCAAGAACATTCTCGGCAGCGGTTTCGATTTCGAGCTGATCGTGCACACCGGTGCCGGGCGCTACATCTGCGGTGAAGAAACCGCACTGATCAACTCCTTGGAAGGCCGTCGCGCCAACCCGCGCGCCAAGCCGCCCTTCCCGGCCGCCGTGGGCGTGTGGGGCAAGCCGACCTGCGTCAACAACGTCGAAACCCTGTGCAACGTGCCGTCAATCATCGGCAACGGCGTCGACTGGTACAAATCCCTGGCCCGCGAAGGCAGCGAAGACCACGGCACCAAGCTGATGGGCTTCTCCGGCAAGGTCAAGAATCCAGGCATCTGGGAGCTGCCATTCGGCATCAGCGCCCGTGAGCTGTTCGAAGACTATGCCGGTGGCATGCGCGACGGTTACACGCTCAAGGCCTGGCAGCCAGGCGGCGCCGGCACCGGCTTCCTGCTTCCCGAACATCTGGATGCGTCCATGTACGCCGCCGGCATCGCCAAGGTCGGCACCCGCATGGGCACCGGCCTGGCCTTGGCCATCGACAATACCGTGAACATGGTGTCGCTGTTGCGCAACATGGAAGAGTTCTTCGCGCGCGAATCCTGCGGCTGGTGCACGCCATGCCGTGACGGCCTGCCGTGGAGCGTGAAGATTCTGCGCGCCCTGGAGCGCAAGCAAGGCACCCGCGAGGACATCGACACCCTCCTCGGCCTGGTCAATTTCCTCGGCCCTGGCAAAACCTTCTGCGCTCACGCGCCGGGTGCCGTGGAGCCGCTGGGCAGCGCGATCAGGTATTTCCGCGAGGAGTTTGACGCCGGTGTGATCACCGACGCGATCCAGCCGCCAGTGGCGGCACACGCAGTATGAACCTGATGGCCGGACATTTGGGCGCGCTGCGCCGTCCGGCCCGGGTCACGACAAAGAATTCCCTTAGCCCGTCCACCTTCGGGTGGGCAAACGAAGACTGAAGAAAATGGCCACTATCCACGTAGACGGCAAAGATCTCGAAGTCGATGGTGCGGACAACCTGCTGCAGGCCTGTCTGTCCCTCGGACTCGATATCCCCTACTTCTGCTGGCACCCGGCGCTCGGCAGCGTCGGCGCCTGCCGCCAGTGTGCGGTGAAGCAGTACACCGACGAGAACGACAAGCGCGGCCGCCTGGTCATGTCCTGCATGACGCCGGCCACCGACAACAGCTGGATCTCCATCGACGACGAAGAGGCCGTGGCCTTCCGCAAGAGCGTCGTCGAATGGCTGATGACCAACCACCCGCACGACTGCCCGGTCTGTGAGGAAGGTGGTCACTGCCACCTGCAGGACATGACGGTGATGACCGGCCACAACACCCGTCGTTATCGCTTCACCAAACGTACCCACCAGAACCAGGAACTCGGCCCGTTCATCGCCCACGAGATGAACCGCTGCATCGCCTGCTATCGCTGCGTGCGTTACTACAAAGACTACGCTGGCGGTACCGATCTGGGCGTCTACGGCGCGCACGACAACGTGTATTTCGGGCGTGTCGAAGACGGCACCCTGGAAAGCGAGTTCTCCGGCAACCTGGTTGAGGTCTGCCCGACCGGTGTATTCACTGACAAGACCCACTCCGAGCGTTACAACCGCAAGTGGGACATGCAGTTCGCCCCGAGCATCTGCCATGGCTGCTCCAGCGGCTGCAACACCAGCCCGGGTGAACGTTATGGCGAAGTGCGCCGCATCGAGAACCGCTTCAACGGCTCGGTGAATGGCTACTTCCTGTGTGACCGTGGCCGTTTCGGCTATGGCTACGTCAACCGCGAAGACCGGCCACGTCAGCCGATGATGATGCTCAGCAAGATGAAGATGAGCCTCGATTCCGCACTGGATCAGGCGGCCGCGCTGCTGAAGAACCGCAAGGTGATCGGCATCGGCTCGCCACGGGCCAGCCTGGAGGGCAACTTCGCCCTGCGCGAACTGGTCGGCAACGATAACTTCTACTCCGGTATCGCCGCGGCCGAGCAGGCCAATATCCGCCTGATCCGTGACGTACTGCAGAACGGCCCGCTGCCGGTGCCGACCCTGCGCGATATCGAGGATCACGACGCGGTATTCGTGCTCGGTGAAGACCTGACCCAGACCGCCGCGCGCATCGCTCTGGCGCTGCGCCAGTCGGTCAAGGGCAAGGCCACCGAGATCGCTGCCGGTGCGAAGATTCAGGACTGGCACATGGCTGCGGTGCAGAACGTCGCCCAGCACGCGCTCAATCCGCTGTTCATCGCCAGCGTCACCGCTACCCGCCTCGACGATATCGCCGAGCAGTGCGTACAGGCGGCGCCGGATGACCTGGCTCGTATCGGTTTCGCCGTGGCCCACGCCATCGATCCGAGCGCTCCGGCAGTCAGTGGTATCGATAGTGAAGCCGCCGAGCTGGTGCAGCGCATCGCCGAGGCGCTGCTCAATGCACGCCGCCCGCTGATCGTATCCGGTGCCTCGCTGGGTAGCCGGGCGCTGATCGAAGCCGCAGCGAACATCGCCAGCGCGCTGAAAAATCGCGGCAAGGCCGGCTCCATCAGCCTGGTGGTGCCGGAAGCCAACAGCTTGGGCCTGGCCCTGCTGATGGGTGAGCAGTTCGCCAGCCATACCCTGGACGACGCGCTGCAAGCGCTCACCTCGGGCCTGGCCGATGCACTGGTGGTGCTGGAAAACGACCTCTACCACCGTGCCGATGCCGCCCGTGTAGACGCCGCCCTGGCTACCGCCAAGGTGGTGATCGTCGCCGATCACCAGAGCACAGCCACCACCGTCAAAGCGCACCTGCTGCTGCCGGCCGCCAGCTTCGCCGAAGGCGATGGCACCCTGGTCAGCCAGGAAGGTCGCGCCCAGCGCTTCTTCCAGGTTTACGATCCGTCCTACTACGACGCCAACATTCTGGTTCGTGAAGGCTGGCGCTGGCTGCACGCCCTGCACAGCACACTGCTGGGCCGTGGCGTGGACTGGACACAACTGGATCAGGTCACTGCCGCCTGTGCAGCCAGCAGTGCCGAGCTGGCCGGTATCCGTGATGCCGCGCCAGGCGCCTCGTTCCGCATCAAGGGCCTCAAACTGGCCCGTGAACCACACCGTTACAGCGGTCGTACCGCCATGCGCGCCAATATCAGCGTGCACGAACCGCGTCAGCCCCAGGACAAGGACTCGGCCTTCGCGTTCTCCATGGAAGGCTATTCGGGCAGCAAGGAAGACCGTCAGCAGATCCCCTTTGCCTGGTCGCCAGGCTGGAACTCGCCACAGGCCTGGAACAAGTTCCAGGACGAAGTCGGCGGTCACCTACGTGCCGGTGACCCAGGTGTGCGCCTGATCGAAGCTACTGGCGCGGGCATTGACTGGTTCGCCGCCCCTGCGCCGTTCAATCCGGCCCAGGGCACCTGGCAGGCCGTGCCGCTGCACCACCTGTTCGGCAGCGAGGAAAACTCCTCGCGCGCCGCGCCAATCGCCGAGCGTATGCCCGCACCTTACGTCGCGCTGGCCAAGGAAGAAGCCGATCGCCTGGACGCGAGAGACGGCGCTCTGCTGCAACTGAGCGTCAATGGTCAGGCACTGCGCCTGCCGCTGCGCGTAATGGACGAGCTGGGGATCGGTCTGATCGGTTTGCCTGTTGGCCTGCCGGGTATTCCGCCAGCGTTTGCCGGTGCCGCAGTGAGCGCGTTGTCCGTTACCCGCACTGAGGAGGCCGCGCAATGAGTTGGCTGACTCCCGAGCTGCTCGACATCATCCAGGAAGTGCTCAAGGCCATCGTCATCCTGCTGGCCGTGGTGGTGTGCGGCGCGCTGCTGAGCTTCGTCGAGCGCCGCTTGCTCGGCTGGTGGCAGGACCGCTACGGCCCCAACCGGGTTGGTCCAGTTCGGCATGTTCCAGATTGCCGCGGACATGCTGAAGATGTTCTTCAAGGAAGACTGGACGCCCCCGTTCGCCGACAAGGTGATTTTCACCCTGGCGCCAATCATCGGCATGGGCGCCATGCTGATCGCCTTTGCGATCATCCCCATCACCCCTAACTGGGGCGTGGCGGATCTGAACATCGGCATCCTGTTCTTCTTC
The DNA here is from genome assembly GCF_979258205.1 of Pseudomonas sp. AC355. NCBI lineage: Bacteria > Pseudomonadati > Pseudomonadota > Gammaproteobacteria > Pseudomonadales > Pseudomonadaceae > Pseudomonas > Pseudomonas sp. AC355. The sequence continues at coordinate 1,158,092 of NZ_OZ409843.1, forward strand.
GCCATGGCGGGCCTGTCGGTGTACGCCGTGCTGTTCGCGGGCTGGTCGAGCAACAACAAGTTCGCCCTGCTCGGCGCCCTGCGCGCCTCGGCGCAGACGGTGTCGTATGAAGTGTTCCTGGCCCTGGCGTTGATGGGCATCGTCGCCCAGGTCGGCTCGTTCAACATGCGCGATATCGTCGATTATCAGGCCGAGAATCTGTGGTTCATCATTCCGCAGTTCTTTGGTTTCTGTACCTTCTTCATCGCTGGCGTCGCCGTGACTCACCGTCACCCCTTCGACCAGCCGGAAGCGGAACAGGAACTGGCCGACGGCTACCACATCGAGTATGCCGGCATGAAATGGGGCATGTTCTTCGTCGGTGAATACATCGGCATCGTAACCATTTCCGCCCTGCTGGTGACCCTGTTCTTCGGCGGCTGGCACGGCCCGTTCGGCATCCTGCCGCAGATCCCGTTCTTCTGGTTCGCGATCAAGACCTGCTTCTTCATCATGATCTTCATCCTGCTGCGCGCCTCCATCCCGCGCCCACGGTATGACCAGGTCATGGCCTTCAGCTGGAAGTTCTGTCTGCCGCTGACCCTGATCAACCTGCTGGTGACCGGCGCCGTTGTGCTGGCCACGGCCCAGTAAGGAGAAAGCGATGTTCAAATATATCTGGGACATACTGGTCGGTACCGCGACCCAATTGCGCAGCCTGGTCATGGTCTTCAGCCATGGCTTCCGTAAGCGCGACACCCTGCAATACCCGGAAGAACAGGTTTACCTGCCGCCACGCTACCGTGGCCGCATCGTGCTGACCCGCGATCCCGACGGCGAAGAGCGCTGCGTAGCCTGCAACCTGTGCGCCGTGGCGTGCCCGGTGGGCTGCATCTCGCTGCAGAAAGCCGAAACCGAAGACGGTCGCTGGTACCCGGACTTCTTCCGCATCAACTTCTCGCGCTGCATCTTCTGCGGCCTGTGCGAGGAAGCCTGCCCGACCACGGCGATTCAGCTCACCCCGGATTTCGAGATGGGCGAGTTCAAACGTCAGGATCTGGTCTACGAGAAAGAAGATTTGCTGATCTCCGGCCCTGGCAAATACCCCGACTACAACTTCTATCGCGTGGCCGGTATGGCCATTGCCGGCAAGCCGAAAGGCGCTGCGCAGAATGAAGCCGAGCCGATCAACGTCAAGGGGTTGTTGCCATAATGGAATTCGCCTTCTATTTCTCAGCAGGGGTCGCGGTTGCCTCGACCTTTGGCGTTATCACCGGCAAGAATCCGGTGCACGCCCTGCTCTACCTGATCATTTCTCTGCTCGCCGTTTCCATGGTGTTCTTCAGCCTCGGCGCGCCATTCGCTGGCGCGCTGGAAATCATCGTTTATGCAGGCGCGATCATGGTGCTGTTCGTGTTCGTGGTGATGATGCTCAACCTTGGCCCGGCCTCCGTGCAGCAGGAACGCACCTGGCTGACACCGGGTATCTGGATCGGCCCGGGGCTGCTTTCCGCCGTGCTGCTGGGGCAGTTGCTGTACGTGCTGTTTGCCGTACCGAGTGGCGCCACCATCGGCCATACCACGGTCGATGCCAAAGCCGTCGGCATTCACCTGTTCGGCCCTTATCTGCTGGCCGTTGAGCTGGCTTCCATGCTGCTGCTCGCCGCGCTGGTCGCCGCCTATCACCTGGGCCGCAACGACATCAAGGATGCTACGCCATGAACGGTATTCCAATGGAGCACGGCCTGGCGCTGGCCGGCGTGCTGTTCAGTCTCGGTCTAGTCGGCCTGATGGTGCGTCGCAACATCCTGTTCGTGCTGATGAGCCTGGAAGTGATGATGAACGCCGCCGCCCTGGCGTTCGTCGTGGCGGGTGCACGCTGGGGACAGGCTGACGGGCAGATCATGTTCATCCTGATCATCGCCCTGGCGGCTGCCGAAGCGAGCATCGGCCTGGCGATCCTGCTGCAGCTGTATCGCCGCTTCCATACCCTCGATATCGACGCAGCCAGCGAGATGCGCGGATGAACTTCTTATTCCTGACGTTACTGTTCCCTCTGGTTGGCTGGTTCATCCTGGCTTTCTCCCGCGGCCGTTTTTCAGAAACGCTCGCAGCGATCATCGGCGTTGGCTCGGTAGGTCTTTCGGCGCTGACCACCGCGCTGATTATCTGGCAGTTCAATACCGCGCCTCCTTTAAATGGCGTGTTCACCCAGACCTTGTGGCAATGGATGAGCGTCGAGGGTCTGGCACCGAGCTTCACCCTGTATCTGGACGGTCTGTCGTTGACCATGCTCGGCGTGGTCACCGGTGTGGGCTTCCTGATTCACCTGTTCGCCAGCTGGTACATGCGAGGTGAAGAGGGTTACTCGCGTTTCCTCTCCTACACCAACCTGTTCATCTTCAGCATGCTGCTGCTGGTGCTGGGCGATAACCTGATGACCCTGTTCTTCGGGTGGGAAGGCGTAGGCCTGTGCTCCTACCTGCTGATCGGCTTCTATTACAAGCATGTGCCCAACGGTAACGCGGCGCTGAAGGCCTTCATCGTCACCCGCATCGGCGACGTGTTCCTGATGATTGGCCTGTTCCTGCTGTTCCTCAACCTCGGCACCCTGAACATTCAGGAGCTGATGGTGCTGGCCCCGCAGAAATACGCAGCCGGCGATACCTGGCTGTGGCTGGCGACCCTGATGCTGCTCGGCGGCGCGGTCGGCAAATCCGCCCAGTTGCCGCTGCAGACCTGGCTGGCCGACGCCATGGCTGGCTCCGACCCCGGTTTCGGCGCTGATTCACGCCGCCACCATGGTCACCGCAGGCGTCTACCTGATCTCCCGTACCAACGGCCTGTTCCTGCTGACCCCGGAGATTCTCCAACTGGTCGGCATCGTCGGCGGCGTGACGCTGGTACTGGCAGGCTTCGCCGCTCTGGTGCAGACCGACATCAAGCGCATCCTCGCCTATTCGACCATGAGCCAGATCGGCTACATGTTCCTCGCCTTGGGCGTTGGCGCCTGGGACGCGGCGATCTTCCACCTGATGACCCACGCGTTCTTCAAGGCGCTGCTGTTCCTCGCCTCCGGTTCGGTGATCCATGCCTGCCACCACGAGCAGAACATCTTCAAGATGGGCGGCCTGTGGAAGAAGCTGCCACTGGCCTATGCCAGCTTCATCGTCGGTGGCTCGGCTCTGGCGGCGCTGCCGCTGATCACCGTGGGCTTTTATTCCAAGGACGAGATCCTTTGGGAAGCCTTCGCCAGCGGCAACTCCGGCCTGCTTTACGCCGGCCTGCTGGGCGCCTTCATGACCTCGATCTACACCTTCCGGCTGATCTTCATCGCCTTCCATGGCGAACAGAAGACCGAAGCCCATGCCGGTCATGGCATCGCTCACAACCTGCCGCTGCTGGTATTGATCGTGCTGTCGACCTTCATCGGCGCCTGGATCACCCCGCCGCTGGCAGGCGTGTTGCCGCAAAGCGCCGGCCATGCCGGTGGCGAAGCCAAGCACAGCCTGGAAATCGTCTCGGGCTGCATCGCCCTGGCCGGCATCCTGCTGGCGGCCATGCTGTTCCTCGGCAAGCGCAGCTTCGCTACCGCTGTCGCCAACAGTGCGCCGGGGCGTTTCCTGTCGGCCTGGTGGTTCGCTGCCTGGGGCTTCGACTGGCTCTATGACAAGATTTTCGTGCAGCCCTACCTGTTCCTCTGCCGCGTGCTCGCCCGCGACCCCATCGATGGTGCCATCGGCATCATCCCGCGCCTGGCGCGTGGCGGGCATGGTGTGCTGAGCCGCAGCGAGACCGGGCAGCTGCGCTGGTACGCCATCTCCATCGCCGGGGGCGCCGTGCTGGTGCTCGCCGCCGTGCTGGTGGCCTGACCGATGATCTCGAATACTTTTTCTAAGGAATCCCGTCCGTCATGATTCTGCCTTGGCTAATCCTGATTCCCTTCATCGGCGGCCTGTTGTGCTGGCAAGGCGAGCGCTTTGGCGCCACCCTGCCACGCTGGATCGCCCTGCTGACCATGTCCCTGCTGTTTGGCCTCGGCCTGTGGCTGTGGGGCACCGGCGACTTCAGCCAGGCGCCTGCGCCGGGTGCCGAACCGCGCTGGGCTCACGAGTTCCAGGTGCGCTGGATCGAGCGTTTCGGCATCAGCATTCATCTGGCGATGGATGGCCTGTCGGTGCTGATGGTCACCCTGACCGGCCTGCTCGGCGTGCTCTCCGTACTCTGCTCGTGGAGCGAGATCCACAACCGTGTCGGCTTCTTCCACCTCAACCTGATGTGGATCCTCGGCGGTGTGGTGGGTGTGTTCCTGGCCATCGACCTGTTCTTGTTCTTCTTCTTCTGGGAAATGATGCTGGTGCCGATGTATTTCCTCATCGCGCTCTGGGGTCATAGCGGCAGCCCTGGCAAGAGCCGCATCACTGCGGCCACCAAGTTCTTCATCTTCACCCAGGCCAGCGGTCTGGTGATGCTGGTGGCGATCCTCGGCCTGGTGTTCGTGCACTTCAACCAGACCGGCGTGTTCACCTTCAACTATGCGGATCTGCTCAAAACCCAGCTGTCGGAAGGCACCGAGTACCTGCTGATGCTCGGTTTCTTCATCGCTTTTGCGGTGAAGTTCCCGGTGGTGCCCTTCCACTCCTGGCTGCCGGACGCTCACGCCCAGGCGCCGACCGCCGGCTCCGTGGATCTGGCCGGTATCCTGCTGAAAACTGCGGCCTACGGCCTGCTGCGCTTCGCACTCCCGCTGTTCCCCAATGCGTCGGTGGAGTTCGCGCCCATCGCCATGGGCCTGGGTGTGTTCGCGATCATCTACGGCGCGTTGCTGTCTTTCGCGCAGACCGACATCAAGCGCCTGGTGGCCTACTCCAGCGTGTCGCATATGGGTTTCGTGTTGATCGCCATCTATTCCGGCAGCCAGATCGCCCTGCAGGGCGCCGTGGTGCAGATGATGGCGCATGGTCTTTCGGCTGCTGCGCTGTTCATCCTCTGTGGCCAGCTCTACGAGCGCCTGCACACCCGTGACATGTGCGAGATGGGCGGCATTTGGGCACGTATGTCCTGGCTGCCGGCATTGAGCCTGTTCTTCGCCGCCGCCGCACTGGGTCTGCCGGGCACCGGCAACTTCGTTGGCGAGTTCCTGATCCTGATCGGCAGCTTCCCGACCGCTCCGTGGATTACCGTGATCGCGGCGACCGGCCTGGTACTGGGCTCGGTGTACTCGCTGATCATGATCCATCGTGCGCATTTTGGTCCGGTGAAGAACGACAGCCCACTGCCAGGTCTGCAATTTCGTGAACTGAGCATGGTGCTGTGCCTGGCCGTGCTGCTGATTCTGCTCGGCGTTTACCCGCAGCCGGTGCTCGACACTTCCGCCGCCAGCATGCAAGGCGTGCAGCAGTGGTTCAGCGGCGCCCTCAATCAACTCGCTTCGGGCCAGTAGACGTTATGGAACATCACGCTGTGGAATTCACCACCCAACACCTGATCGCCCTGCTCCCGCTCCTGGTCACCTGCGCCACCGTGGTCGTGGTGATGCTGGCCATCGCCTGGAAACGCAGTCATGCAATGACCTTCGTGCTCTCGGTGATCGGCCTCAACGCGGCGCTGCTGTCACTGCTGCCAGCCATCGGCGTCACCCCGCTGCAGGTCACGCCGCTGATGCAGATCGACACCTTCGCCTGCTACTACATGGCCCTGGTGCTGATCGCGACACTGGCTTGCGTGACCCTGACCCACGCCTACCTGGGCGAAGCGACGGTCGACGATGGCAAGACCAAGGGCTACCCGCGCAACCGCGAGGAAATGTATCTCCTGCTGCTGCTCTCCGCTGCCGGCGGCCTGGTGCTGGTCAGCACCGAGCACCTGGCGGGCCTGTTCATCGGCTTGGAACTGCTCTCGGTACCGACCTACGGGATGATCGCCTACGCCTACTTCAACAAGCGCTCCCTGGAAGCTGGTATCAAGTACATGGTGCTGTCGGCAGCCGGCAGTGCCTTCCTGCTGTTCGGCATGGCGTTGCTGTATGCCGACGCCGGCAGCCTGAGCTTCGCAGAAATCGGTGCCAGCCTGGCCGGTGCCAGCGGAAGCCAACTGGTACAGATCGGCATCGGCATGATGCTCATCGGCCTGGCGTTCAAACTGTCCATGGTGCCGTTCCATCTGTGGACGCCAGACGTCTACGAAGGTGCTCCAGCTCCTGTGGCTGCGTTCCTGGCCACGGCCAGCAAGGTTGCGGTGTTCGCGGTGCTGCTGCGCCTCTATCAGCTCTCCCCGGCCACCGCCGGTGGTTGGCTGAACGATCTGCTGACGGTCATCGCCATCGCCTCGATCCTGTTCGGCAACCTGCTGGCTCTGGTACAGAACAACCTCAAGCGTCTGCTCGGTTATTCGTCCATCGCCCACTTCGGTTATCTGCTGGTGGCGCTGATTGCCAGCAAGGGCCTGGCCGTGGAAGCCATTGGCGTGTACATGGCCACCTACGTGCTCACCAGCCTTGGCGCGTTCGGTGTGATCACTCTAATGTCCACGCCTTACAACGGCCGTGATGCTGACGCGCTGTACGAGTACCGCGGTCTGTTCTGGCGCCGTCCATACCTGACGGCGGTACTCACGGTGATGATGCTGTCGCTGGCTGGTATTCCGCTCACCGCAGGTTTCATCGGCAAATTCTACGTGATTGCCGCAGGCGTCCAGGCGCAGCTCTGGTGGCTGATCGGTGCGATGATTCTGGGCAGTGCCATCGCGGTGTTCTACTACCTGCGGGTGATGGTCACGCTATTCCTGGCCGAGCCCAATCTGCATCGCCATGATGCCCAGTTCAACTGGGGCCAGCGTGCCGGTGGGATCATGCTGATCCTGGTAACCATTCTGGCCTTCATCCTCGGCGTTTACCCGCAACCACTGCTGGAGCTGGTGCAACAGGCCGGTCTCGGCGCCGCGCTCTGACCGCAACGCAACGAAAAATGGCTGCCACTGGGCAGCCATTTTTCATCCAGCATCGAAAGCGGGCCGGGCAGCCGCAGACAAGCCATCACGTAGCCTGCCGCTGAGCGAAGCGATGCGCAGGATGGGTTTGAAGACGAGTACGCTCACTCGCGGGGCTACCGCTCCCGGGTTTCGCTTCGTTCTACCCAGGCTACCCATGATCCGATGGCTCTGCGTGACAACAAAAAACGGCTGCCCAAAGGGCAGCCGTTTTGGTTTGTGTCAGCTCTTATTCAGGCAATCTGACCGTCTTCTTGCCGGCGCTGAACAGGTTCCAGCTAGCCACGAACAATGCGGCGATCAGCGGGCCGAGAACAAAGCCGTTGAGGCCGAACAGCGCCATGCCGCCCAGGGTAGAGATCAAAATCAGGTAATCGGGCAAGCGAGTGTCCTTGCCGACCAGGATCGGTCGCAGGATGTTATCCACCAGGCCGATTACCAGCACGCCGAACAGGGTCAGTACCACGGCCTGCCAGATGCTGCCGCTGAGGAACAGGTAAATGGCAACAGGAGCCCAGACGATGCCGGCGCCTGCAGCAGGCAGTAGCGACAGGAAGGCCATCAATACACCCCACAGCAGTGGGCTGGGAATGCCCAGCACCCAAAAGATCAAACCGCCCAGTGCACCCTGTACCGCTGCTACCACGATATTGCCTTTGACCGTCGCGCGAACCACCCGAGTGAATTTGATCTGCAAGCGGCGCTTGGTGTTGTCGCCCAGCGGAACTGCCATACGGATATCACGCACCAGCTCCTGGCCATCACGCAGCAGGAAAAACAGCAGATACAGCATGATGAAGAAGCTGATCACGAATTGAATGGTGCCCTGGCCAATGGAGAACACCTTGGTAGCCAGGTACTGGCTGCCGGCTGCGGCGCCGCTGGATATCTGCTCACGCAGGCCGTCCAGGTTGCCCATGCCGATGCGGTCGATCTGCTGCTGCAGAAACGCAGGAAGCATTTCCTTGGTGCTGGTAACGTAGGCACCGACATCCAGCTCGCCCGACTCGATACGCTGATAGATGCTGGTGCCCTCCGCCACCATCGCCGAGGTGATGAAGATCACCGGCAAAATCGCCACTAACAGGCAAATAACCAACGTCAGCAAAGCCGACAGGTTGCCGCGCCCGCCAATGCGCCGGGCCATACGCCGTTGCAAGGGGGCGAACACCACCGCCAGCGCCACCGCCCAGAACACCGCGCCGTAGAACGGCAGCAGGATCCAGATGAAGGCGATCGTCACGAGGACGAGCAGCAGGATGAAGGTTTTCTTTTCGAGGGAGGTAGTGGGCATGGTCGGATCACAGAAGGGGTATGCCCGTTAGTCTGCTGTGGTCCGGACAAAGTGCGAGAAACTTCTCCAGAAGGGCATCCCTGCCCGCAAGGCTCAGATTCTGAACTGACGTACCAGTTGCTCCAGGCCCTGCCCCAGCTGCGCCAGGCTGCGTGCCGTCTGCGCGCCCTGGCGGGTTTCGTCGGCGACACTGTCCACCGCGCCGGCGATCTGATGCACGCTGCGGTTGATCTCTTCGGCGACTGCGGTCTGCTCCTCGGCGGCGCTGGCGATCTGCGCGTTCATGGCATTGATGGTACCGATCAGCCCGGCGATGGCATCAAGCGAGGCACCCGCTTTGTTGGCCTGTTCACTGGTGATGTCGCCGGCATCGCTGGACTGGCGCATGGCATTAACCGCATCCCGGGTGCCGCTCTGCAGGCGGTCGATCATGCCCTGAATCTCCTGGGTACTTTGCTGGGTGCGGCTGGCCAGCGCTCGCACCTCATCGGCAACCACGGCGAAACCACGGCCAGCCTCGCCGGCACGTGCTGCCTCGATGGCCGCGTTGAGGGCCAGCAGGTTGGTCTGCTCGGCGATCGAGCGGATCACGTCGAGCACGCTGACGATGGAGTGAACGTCCTTTTGCAGGTTATCGAGTGACGTGCCGCTACCGCGAATGTCGCCAACCAAGGAATGAATGCGGGCAATGCTGCCGTCGACCACCTGTTTGGCCGCCTGACCTTCGCGATCAGTCTGCTGGGCAGCTTCCGCAGCCCCTTGGGCACTCTTCGCCACTTCGTGAGCCGCAGCGGACATCTCGTTGATCGCCGTGGCTACCTGATCCGTCTCATGACGCTGGCGCTCCATGGCCTGCTCGGAGCGCTGCGCCTGGGCGGCAACCTGACCGACCAATTCGGTCAGTTGTCCGGTCATGTCGGCGATCTGCCGTACCAGGCCGTGCACCTTGTCGACGAAACGGTTGAACGAACCGGCCAACTCACCCAGCTCATCACGGCTGGTTACCGGCAGGCGACGAGTCAAATCCCCGTCCCCGGCCGCGATATCGTCGAGATTGGCCTTGATCTGCTGCAGCGGACGCAGGAAGGTGTTGGCGAGAATCGCGCCGACCACCCCGAAGACCACCAGCAGCACCACAGCGATCACCAGGATACTGGTGATGATGGTGCTCACTCGCTGATCAATACCCTCACGCACAGCAGCGATCTGCGCCTCAACGCCGTCCAGATTGATCGCCGTGCCGAGCGCCATATCCCATTTCGGCAAGTAATAGCTGTAGGCGAGTTTGGGCACCTGGATCGATTCGTTGCTAGGCAGCGGTGAGGAATAATTGACGTAGTAACTGTTGTCCTTGGCGACACGCACCAACTCACGGTTGACGTAGACACCATTGACGTCCCGCCGGTCAGTGAGGCTCTTGCCGACATCCACTGGGCTGTCGCTGCGAAACAACCTGACGACGTTGGAGTCGTGACCGAAGAAATAGCCGTCCTTGCCGTATTTGATCTTCGACAGGATAGCGATAGCTTGCGCGCGGCTGGCCAGGTCGCCGTTGGGAGCAGCTTCATAGAGGCTCTGTACGGCACCGAGGGCAATCGAACTGTAGTTCTGCAGTTCGTTGCGCTTTTCATCCAGCAGGCGCTCGCGGGTCTCGGCGACTTCCTCCTCAGCCAGGCCATATAGCACTTTGGCGGCAGCGCCACTGAGCACCAGGGCGAACAGCAGAACGGGAACCAGTGCCAACAGCACGACTTTGGACTTCAAGGTCAGGCGCATTGTTATTTTCCTTGTGGCCAGGCGAAGCCAACGGGAAAGGCTTCTACTCACGTCATCGGCAGGCGCCGGCAAACCTTAAGTTCGCGAGCAGCCACGCGGAAACTGCGCCTGTCGTGCTACAGCACCATCGCAGCCACCCAGCCAAACACCATCAATGGCAGGTTGTAGTGCAGGAAGGTGGGCACCACGGTGTCCCAAATATGGTTGTGCTGGCCGTCCACGTTCAAGCCGGAGGTAGGCCCCAGGGTCGAGTCAGAAGCAGGCGACCCGGCATCGCCCAGAGCCCCCGCAGTCCCGACTATGGCGACGGTGGCCAGTGGGCTGAAGCCCAGCGCCATGCACAGCGGCACGAAGATCGCTGCGATGATGGGCACCGTGGAGAATGAAGAACCGATACCCATGGTCACCAACAGGCCGACCAGCAGCATCACCAGCACACCCAGCCCCTTGCTGTCGCCAATCCACTGGGCACTGGCATCGACCAGCCCCTTGACTTCGCCGGTCTCGCGCATGACCTCGGCGAAGCCCGAAGCAGCGATCATGATGAAACCAATCATCGCCATCATCTTCATGCCTTCAGTGAACAGGTCATCGGTTTCCTTCCACCGCACGATTCCCGAGGCGGAGAACACCACAAAACCGAGCAGTGCACCGATGATCATGGAGTCGAGCCACAACTGAGCGGCGAAGGCGACAACCACCGCAACGCCAGCCACCAGCAGGCTGCGTGCGCTGTAGGCAACGCCTACACGCTCTGTGCGTTCGACCATCGCCAGGTCGTAATGGCGCTTGCCGCGATAGCTGTACAGTGCCAGCAGCAGGCCTGTGAACATCCCCAAGGCGGGAATCAGCATGGCATGGCTGACGTTCACGCCACTGACATCCGCGCCGCTGCGAGCTACGTTGGCCATCAGAATCTCGTTGAGAAAAATACTGCCAAAGCCTACTGGCAGAAACATATAAGGCGTAACCAGTCCGAAGGTGATCACGCAGGCGATCAGCCGCCGATCAATCTGCAACCGAGTGATGACGTAAAGCAGCGGCGGTACCAGCAAGGGGATGAAGGCGATGTGGATCGGCAGGATATTCTGCGAGGAGATCGCTACCACCAGCAGTAGCCCCACCAGCATCCACTTCAGCGAACCGCCACCGCCACCGCGTGCATCCTGACGGCCGACCAGCACCAGCGCCTTGTCGGCCAGGGCATGGGCCAGCCCGGATTTGGCAATGGCCACGGCGAAGGCACCGAGCAAGGCATAGGAAAGCGCCACGGTGGCACCACCACCCAAGCCCTTGTTGAACGCCGCCAGCGAGCCTTCGATGCCCAGGCCGCCGATCATCCCGCCAGCCAGCGCACCAACGATCAGCGCCACCACCACATGCACCCGACAAAGGCTGAGAATCAGCATGATGCCGACGGCGGCGATAACTGCGTTCATGAATGGCTCCTGGAATCGCCGCGCAAGCCACGGCCCATTGGGGTGGCCGCCAGGGGCGGCAGGCCACAAAAAGCGTCGCACTCTGCCGGAAGCTGACCTAGGTGTCAAAAATCGGCGCAGGCGTTACGGTCAGATTCACACGGCCTACTCAAGAACGGTTCTAAGCAAATAGCACAAACGTCCTTTGCGCTTGCGATAGCGGGCGTTAGCCTCACGCCTTTTACCCATGGAGGATCCACATGCTCGATATCGTTCTGGTCTCAGGTTCAAGCCGCCCTGATAGCCAATCCGCAAAAGTCGCCCATTTTCTACGTCAGCGTCTGATTGCCCTGGGCAAGACCAGCGCTGAGCTGAGCCAGGTCATCGATCTGGGCACCGGCCCCCTGCCCCTGTGGCCTGCCGAAGACAAAGGCACGTGGCCGGATTACAGCCAGCGCCTGAAAAGTGCCGATGCGGTGGTGGTGATCGCCCCCGAGTGGAACGGCATGGCCGGGCCGGCGATCAAGAATTTCTTCATCTATGCCAGCAAGGCCGAGCTGGCCCACAAGCCGGGTCTGCTGGTGGGTGTATCGTCGGGTATTGGCGGCGGTAGCCCGATCGCCGAGCTGCGCAGCTCGAGCTACAAGAACTGCCGCGTGAACTACCTACCGGAGCACCTGATCATCCGCCAGGTGACCAAGGTGCTCAATGACGAGCAGCCGGCCAGCGAAGACGACAGCCGCATTCGCGCGCGTATCGACTACACCCTGGACATCCTTGCTCAGTACGGTGAAGCGCTGAAGCCGGTTCGCGCCAATATCGACCTGAGCGATCCGGCGTTCACCAACGGCATGTAAGCAACAGCGAGGCATTCATCGACTGTATGGATGCCTCCGGCAAGACGGGGATCAAAACGTTAGCAGCGATCCGCGGCCCTGTAGCCTGGGTAGAGTGAAGCGAAATCCGGGGAAACTCTCGTTACGGCGCTCAGTAGCAGGCTACAGATCAACGGCCGCGCAGCGGCAGCTCGATCCTGACGCAGAGGCCGTCCAGATCACTGTCATGCAGCGATATCGTGCCGCCCCAGGCGTCGACGATATCGCGCACGATGCCCAAGCCCAAACCATGCCCAGCGGTCTGCTCATCCAGGCGAATGCCCCGGCTCAGCACATCCTCGCGGCGCTCGCTTTCGATCCCTGGGCCATCGTCATCGACACTCAGCACATAAGCATCGCCCGTCTGTACGATCTGCAGGCGCACCTGGCTGTCCGCCCACTTGCAGGCGTTATCCAGCAGGTTGCCGAGCAGCTCCAGTAAATCCTCGCGGTCGCGTGGCAGGCGCAAATCCGGCGGCGACGTCTGCCAACTCAACTCCAGGCCGCTGTCGTGGATCATGCCCAGGGTGGCGAACAGTCCCGGCAACTCTTCCTTGCAATCGAAATGCGCACCGGGCAAGGCTTCGCCGGCCAACCGGGCACGGCCCAATTCGCGGGCGATACGCTGTTCGATCTGCTGCAGGTGTTCGATCAGGTTGTCGCGCAGCTCTGGATGAGCACGCAGTTCGTCCCGCGAGGCCAGATTGACCAATACCGCCAGCGGCGTTTTCAGGGCATGGCCGAGGTTGCCGAGGGCGTTGCGCGAGCGTTTCAGGGTGTCTTCGGTGTGGGCGAGCAGATGGTTGATCTGCTCGACCAGGGGCTCGAGTTCCTCGGGTACCCGCTCATCCAGTTCCGAACGCTGGCCTTGCTGCAGCTGGGCGATCTGCACCCGGGTCTGCTCCAGTGGGCGCAGAGCTCGGCTGACGGCGATGCGTTGCAATAACAGAATCAGCGCCAGGCTACCCAGGCCCAGGCCAAGGCCGATGCGCTGTACGCGCCGAAAACTTTCCAGAACAGGCGTGTAATCGCGTGCCACGGAGATGGTCAGTTGTTGACCAAAGCGTCGGTACTCGCCGCGGTAGGCGACCAGCAATTGTCCCTGTGGCCCGTCCTGTAGCTCGGGCTGCAGGCCATCGATATCCGAGGGCTGCAGTTCGCTGTCCCACAATGAGCGTGAACGCCAGCTCTTGTCGGCAAAGTCGATACGGAAATAAAGCCCGGAGTATGGTCGCTGAAAGGCTGCACTGAGCCGCGATTCATCCAGCTGGATACCGGAAGGGCCGCGTACCAGGGCAATCAGTAACGATTGAGCCTCCTCCTCGAGCCCCGACTGCATGTAGCGGCGCAGGCTGTTGTCGAATAGCCACAGGCAGGTCTGTGCCAGTAGCAGGCCTATGATCAACAGTACGCTGATCAGGCCGAGACTCAGACGTCGCTGAATCGACCTCAAGCTGCGCTACCGCAGAACCGGTAGCCCTGGCCACGACGGGTTTCGATCACTTCGCGGCCGAGCTTGCGGCGCAGGTGATTGACGTGAACCTCGATGACGTTGGAGTCACGCTCGGTTTCACCATCGTAGAGGTGTTCGGCCAGGTGGCTTTTGGAGAGAATCTGCCCGGCGTGCATCATGAAGTAGCGCAGCAGACGAAACTCTGCAGCGGTCAGCTCGATCTCCTGCTCGCCACGGCTGACGCATTGCCGGCCTTCATCCAGATGCAAGCCGGCAGCTTGCAGTTGCGGCTGATTGGCCAAACCGCGGGCACGACGTAGCAGCGCCTGGATGCGCAACTGCAGCTCTTCAGGGTGAAACGGTTTGGTCAGGTAATCGTCGGCACCGACCTTCAGCCCTTCGATACGCTCCGCCCACGAGCCGCGGGCGGTGAGCACCAGCACCGGGGTAGCGAGGCCACCCTTACGCCATTCCTGCAACACCTCGAGCCCCGGTTTGCCGGGCAAACCGAGGTCGAGAATGATCAGGTCATAGGGCTCGCTGGCGCCTTGGTACACGGCATCGCGGCCATCGGCCAGCCAGTCCACCGCGTAACCCTGGCGGGTCAGCGAGGCGATCAACTCATCAGCAAGAGGAACGTGGTCTTCCACCAGCAACAGGCGCATGTCAGTCGTCTACCTCATCCTTCAGAATCCGCCCGTCGTGGGCGTCCAGTTCCAACTCGCGAACCACGCCCTCGCGGGTCAGCAGTTCCACTTCGTAAACGAAGACATCGTCCTCCTCCTCCAGCTCGGCCTCGAGCAGAGTCGCGCCGGGATAACGCTGCAGCGCCTCACGCATCAACTGGTCGAGAGGCAGGATCACGCCACTCAAGCGCAGATCCCGCGCCTCGTCCTGATCGAGGTCACGCGCGCTGGCGGCGCAGGTCAGCGTCACCAGCAGCATGATGGAAATGAAGCGTAAAACCGGGTTGCCTTTCATCAATCATCCTGATGGTTCTTGAGGATGGTGCCATTGGTCGCATCGAGTTCGACATCCCATTTGCGGTTCTGGGCGTCACGTACTTCTACCTGATAGAGGTAGCGACCATATTCTTCCTCGAGTTCGGTGTCCTCCAGTTTACCGCCCGGATGTGCGGCACGGGCAGCCTCATTGAGTTTTTCGAAGGACTGGATGGTACCGGCGTCACGCAACTTCAGCGCCTCGTCCGGGCCCAGGTCACGGGCCTGGGCGATACCGGCGGTGGCGGTCAGGGCGGCAGCGGCAGCGGCGAACAATGCAGTCAATTTCTTCACGGTTAACTCCTTGGTGATCTGTTTCGACGGTGTTCAGATTAAGGGAGGCGACTTAACTCAAACTGAATTGCTCCACAGACCTGCATACCTCCGGCCTCTATACTGGCCGCTCGCAACTGGAGCCCCGCATGAGCGCCATTCAGATCAAGTACCCCGCCCTTACCCTCAAGGCTGGCCGCCGTGCCCTGGCACGCATTCGCGAACGTAATCTGCAGCCGGCGGATGTCGGTACCCTGCCCGGTGCGGCTGGTGGCCCCAAGGCACTCGGCATCCAGGGGCTGGATATCGCCTTGTTCGGCGACTGGCTGGCGCGCGCACCGCGGGAACGCTCACTGATCGGCGCCTCGATTGGTTCCTGGCGCTTCGCCAGTGCCTGCCTGCCAGAGCCCGCGGCGGCATTGCGACGCCTGGGCGAGCTGTACACCGGCATGCGCTTCACCAAGGGCGTGAGCATGCTCGAGGTGTCTCAGCGATGTAAGCAGATGCTCGATGAGCTGCTGCAGCAGCAGGATGCCACGGTGCTCGACAATGCCCACTATCGGCTCAATATCGTGGTGGTGAAAAGCCACGGTCGGCTTGCCGAAGATGGCAGGCGCGCCCTAGGACTGGGACTCTCGTCAGTGATGGGTAGCAACATCCTGGGTCGCTCTCGACTGGCCCGTCACTTCGAACGGGTGATACTGCACGACGCGCGCCTTGCGCCGCCCCTGCATCCACTTACCGACTTTCCTTCGCGCTGCCTACCGCTGGATGTCGGCAACCTGCGCCATGCGCTACTGGCGTCAGGTTCGATCCCTTTCGTGATGCAGGGCGTACGCGACATCCCCGGCGTGGGCCCGGGCACCTATCGAGATGGCGGCTTGCTCGACTACCACCTGGATCTGCCGTACAGCGGTGATGACATCGTGTTGTACCCGCATTTTACTGATCGCATCATTCCCGGCTGGTTCGACAAGGGCATGCCCTGGCGTCGCGGTGATGCCACACGCCTGCAGAATGTCCTGCTCCTCGCTCCGTCGCGCGAGTACCTGGCACGTCTGCCCTACGGCAAGCTGCCGGATCGCAAGGATTTCAGCCGTTTTCTCGGTGATGACGCCGGGCGCGAGCGATATTGGCGCCTGGCAATGGACGAAAGCCAGCGCCTGGGTGATGAGTTTCTCGAGCTGCTAGAGGCAGGCAGCCTGGCTGATCGCCTGCAGCCACTGTAGATCCCGGCAGCGTTTCACGACGTAAACGTCGGAAAACTGGCAGCAGCTCGCCTACTGCCGTTAAACGCTTGCCATTATTGATAAAAAACACGGAACCAAACGGAACCGAATACTCAGGTTATTTTCCTATTAACTGTTGGTGTCGTTTCAATGGTTGGTAACGCAATGAGTGTCCTAACCCTTGAAAACTTTGATGCTCGTCAACTTCACAATTTAATTTTCGGTTTTTTGAAAAATTAATTGATTCGGATGTGACTTGCAGGGCTCATCGAAACATCAACAGCTATGAACGTCAGCGTTAACAAGCTCGCTGACACTATGAGTCACTGGGAAAACCTCGGAGAACCGACCCCATGAACGCTTCGCTGCGTTTCAATGATGCACTGCTGATTGCCGATCGTGCCTTTCAACCTTTTCACTGTGTAGCCTGGGCCCCTCAGGATGGCACCGGCGTGCTGAGCCTTACGGTCGTAGACCGCACCAGCACTCGCCTGATCGATCGTACGCAACTCACCAGCAGCATTTACAGCGACCCACAGGAGCTGGCCAAGGCCCTGAAAAAATCCCGCGACGAGTTGAGCAGCAAAGGCTTTAACCTCGCGCCGTGGAGCATGCCGGAATAGAGCGGTAGTCGCTCACTTTCACTATGTCATGAAAGTTGCCGCACCTCTGGTGCGGCAACTTGTCTCGGTACTGAAACATCCCTCCCCTGTTTTATTTTCCGGTTCACCGCATTCGGAAACACTGAACTTCCGATCATATTCGGCTGGCTAAGTATTTATCCATCGCAACGAGCTGGCCGGCATGCATTACGTCGTTGAAGTACAGCGGTTTCCGATGACGCATTGCGTCGCTTACCTCTTGGTTGGCGCCTCCATTACCGTATTGGAGTGCCGTCGATGAGCGACTCGCCGTTGATCCCCGAACTACCCAGTGATCTGCACTACGTCGATGACAGCGGCCCTGGCATCACTCGGCGCAAGCTGCGCGGCAAGTTCTGCTACTTCGAACCTGGCGGTGAACGCATTCGCGATGCCGAGCAGATCGCTCGCATCAACGCGCTGGCCATTCCACCCGCCTACGTCGACGTGTGGATCTGTCCGGACTCCAAGGGCCACCTGCAGGCCACCGGCCGCGATGCACGTGGTCGCAAGCAATACCGCTACCACCCGCGCTGGCGCGAAGTCCGCGACACCGACAAGTACGCCAACCTGCTGCTATTCGGTAAAGCCCTGCCGAAATTGCGCCAGACGGTGGAACAACACTTGCTGCTGCCCGAACACGGCCGCGAAAAGGTAATGGCCACGGTCATTACCTTGCTCGACAACACGCTGATCCGCATCGGCAATGTGCGCTATGCCAAAGAGAACCGCTCCTACGGCCTGACGACGCTGCGAAACCGCCACGTCGAGGTGCAGGGCAGCGCCATACGCTTCCACTTCCGCGGCAAGAGCGGAATCGAGCACGAAGTGGAGGTCAGCGACCGGCGCCTGGCGCGCATCATCCGGCGCTGCCTGGAGCTGCCAGGGCAGCACCTGTTCCAGTATCTGGACGCGAATGGCGAACGCCACACCGTTACCTCCAGCGACATCAACAACTACCTGCGCGAGCTGACGGGAGCCGATTTCACCGCCAAGGATTACCGCACCTGGGCAGGAAGCGCTCTGGCCCTGACGCTGTTGCGTGAACTGGAGTGGCAGCCCGAGAACTCGGCCAAGAAGCATGTGGTGGCGATGGTCAAACAGGTTGCTGAGGAGCTGCGCAACACCCCGGCGGTGTGCCGCAAGTGCTATATCCACCCCGCCCTGATAGACGCCTTCCATGCCGGTGAGCTGGCCGATTTGCGCCTGGCAGCAGCACGTAAAGGGTTGCGCTCCGAAGAAAGCCTGCTGATGCGCTTTCTGGAAAAGATCCCAACGGCCTGAGCCCATCTTCGAAGTGGCGAGATCTGTGGGAATAATGTCATTGCCGCCACCTTCTCGCCCGCGCACACTTCGTCCATCTTCCCTGAGGGATTGCCATGGACGAAAGCAGATGCATCGCCGCGTTGATCTACACCGACTTCATGAGTCTGGATGTAGTCGGCCCCTTGCAGGTGTTCGCCTCCGCCAACGCTGAGCGCAATCGCCAGGGGTTGGGCGACGCCTATCGCTTGCTGATGCTCGCTGAGCAGGCAGGCGCCGTGCGCAGCTCTTCAGGCATGCGCGTAGTGGCAGACGCCGCGTGGGCGGACTGTGACCCCGCCAGCCTGGACACCCTGCTGATTCCCGGCGGTATCGGTGAAACCGCACAGTGTGAAAACCAACCCCTGCTGAACTGGCTGCGCGACGCCGAGCCGCATATACGCAGGCTGGGCTCGGTCTGCTCGGGCGCTTTGATCCTCGCCCGCACCGGCCTGCTTGACGGCCAGCGCGTGACCACCCACTGGGCCGACATCGACACCCTGCGCCAACACGATAAATTGCGCGTCGACAGCAACTGCCTGCATACCTACGACCCCGCCAGCGCCAGTGGCAGCAACCACCTGTTCACCTCCGCCGGTGTGACGGCCGGTATCGACCTGGCCCTGGCGCTGGTGGAGGCCGACCTCGGCCGCAGCATGGCGCTGGCCGTGGCGCGACGCCTGGTGATGTTCCTGCGCCGCCCCGGCGGCCAGGCACAGTTCAGCGCCCTGCTCGCCCCCGAACCCAGCCGTACGCCCCGGCTTGCCGAATTGCTGGACTGGATACCCGCCAATCTGGGTGCAGACCTATCTCTGGAGGCGCTGGCCAGCGAAGCGAAAATGGCGCCGCGCACCCTATCGCGGGTTTTCGCCAGAGAGTTAGGCACCGGCCCGGCACGCTACGTGGAACGCATTCGCCTGGAGGCTGCTCGCGCGCTGCTCCAGGACGCCCAGGCCTCCGTCGCGACGGTCGCACGCCTGACCGGCTTCGGCCATCCGGAGAACCTGCGCCGGGTCTTTCACAAACATCTGTCCATCAGCCCTCAGGAATACGCCGAACGATTCGGTCAGGAGACATCCCATGCTTGAACTACGCCCAAATTGCGAATGCTGTGACCGAGACCTGCCGCCAGAGTCCAGCGATGCGCGTATCTGCTCGTTCGAGTGCACTTACTGCCGTGATTGCGCCGACACCCACCTGCAAGGCCGTTGCCCGAATTGCACGGGAGAGCTGGTTCATCGCCCGATCCGGCCGGCCACGAAACTACCCGCCAACCCGCCGTCAACGTTACGGATCCACAACCCCGCTGGCTGTGCCCAGCGCACCTGATTCAGAAGACCACCATGCTCAAGTTCGTGAACAAGCTTCGTGGCGACGCCGTGGCCCTGCCCCCACGCCCCAACCTCCGCCAGGTGCTGATCGCCTGGTTGGGCGGTGTGATAGCGATTGCGACGATTGCCGGACTTGGGGACGTGTTGACCCTGAGCTTGCTGCTGGGCTCTTTTGGCGCATCGTGCGTGCTGGTGTTCGGCTTTCCCGATGTGTCCTTCTCGCAACCGCGTAACGTGGTATTCGGACACCTGCTGAGTACGTTCACGGGGCTGGTCTTACTGAACCTCTGCGGGCCGCATTGGTGGGCCGTGGCGCTGGCAGTAGGCAGTAGGCAGTGCCATTGCACTGATGATGCTGACCCGCACCGTGCACCCACCGGCTGGTTCCAATCCGGTGATCGTCTTCCTGGCGCAGCCAGGCTGGGATTTTCTGCTCTACGCCACGCTCAGTGGCGCCCTACTACTGGTTCTGGTGGCGTTGATCTATAACAACGCAAGTCGCCAAGCCCGCTATCCCAAATACTGGTGATATGCGACGACCGTCCTGCTATTCGGGTAGGTAACAGGACGAGCCATCAGGCGCCGAAAACGGTCACTTGGTTGCGGCCGTTGCGCTTGGAGCTATACAGGGCCTGGTCGGCCCGCTCGATGAGTTGCTGGTGGTCGTTGCAGGGCTCGCTCAGGTCGGCCACGCCCAGGCTGATGGTGAACGGAATCACCTGCCCCTCATGGCTGATCTGTAAGCGCTCGACCACGCCACGCAGACGCTCAGCGAAGATGCTACCGCCTACCGAATCTATATCGGGCAGCAGCACCACGAACTCTTCGCCACCGTAACGCCCAGCGATGTCGGTATCGCGAACCTGCTCACGCACCACCCTTGCCAGCCCCTGGATCACCGCATCGCCCGCTTGGTGGCCGTAGGTGTCATTGACCTTCTTGAAGTGATCGATATCGAAGATCACCAGCGATGCGCCGCTGCCATAACGGCGGTGACGGGCATGCTCACGCTTGAGTTCTTCTTCCCAGTGCCCGCGATTATTCAGACCGGTTAGCCGATCCGTGCGTGACAGGTGTTTGAACTGGTCATTCATCGACTGCAACTGGCGCTTGTTCACCGCAACGCTGGTGACGTCATAGATGATGAGGCACAGGTGCTCGATCTTGCTGTTGGTGGCCTGTAACGGCAGAACGGTAGTGTTCTGGTACATGAAATCTTCCAGACCGGTAATCGGCTGGTAGTTCTTGAAGCGCACCAAATAGGGCCGCTGCTCCCAAATGGTAAAAGCCGGCGTGCCCAGCGTGGCAACGCTTTCAACCTTGCGGCGAAACCAGCTTTCTTCGACCTCCGGAAACAGTTCGAAGAATGAGCGCTCGGACGCATCCCGAGCCGTACGGCCGGAATGGTTCTCCATGAAGCTGTTCCATACTTCGACCCGGTAGTCGCGATCCAGCACCACCACGCCAACGTCGATACTCTGCACGATCGCCAGTAGCCAGTGGAATTCGTTCAAATCCATGTTCGCGGCCATGTCTGTCATTCCATCAGGTAGGCGAGCTTGTTAGTCAGCAGCGGCACCGAATCTTCGGTGAACAGCAGCAGCAGGTCGAAATGGATGTTATGCCCCTCGATGCTGTAACTCACCTCCACTGCCAAGGTCTTGCGCCAGCGTTGACCGTTGATGCGGATCAGTTCGTCGATGGAGGCATGCTCGCCCAGTATCTGGGGATGGCCTTGGGAAAAACTCACGTCAAGCTGTGCGGCGATACCGCTCAGGCAGGCGCCAATCAGCACGCTGGACATATCCAGGAGCATTTCCATGGATGAGTAGTCCTGCTGCTGCCAATCCATCAGCTTGGCCATGTCGGCCACTTCCGAATCGTGGAAGATCAGCAAGGCTTCACCGCAGATACCGCCACCAATATAGCCCTGGCAAACGGCGGTCAATCCATTGCCGCGCTGGGCATCTGCCAGCGCCATATGCAGTTCGCTGACCTCGAGGATATTCACGTTGGGGATTGGCAACTGCACGAACACGCCCAGCACTCGCGCGAGCAGCGCTGCTGCCTGGCCCATGGCAACGTTGACTACCTCGCGAAAAGCATCGCGGAACGACACCGTGGGTTCGCTTAGCGCGGTATTGACCGGTTTCGTGGGCATCACTGGCGTACTGAGCAAACCCAGCTTGTCCAGCGCCTGACGCAACAGCTCAGGGTCGGCCGGTTTTTTCAGGAAGGCCAGTGCCCCGAGCTCCTGAACACGTCGCACGGCCTCGTCCTGCACATCACCCGACACCACGATGACTTTCTGCGCACGGCCTTCGGCCTTGAGCGCAGCCAGCACGCCATAGCCGTCAAGTACCGGCATGGTCAGGTCGAGCAACAGGAGATCGAAATGCGCAGTACGCAGCTGTTCGAGCGCTTCCTCGCCATTGCTGGCTTGGCTGACCGTCACCGGCCAATCGACGGGCAAAGCGCGCAGCAGTTGCTTGCGGGCCATGTTCGAATCGTCGCACACGAGAAGAGATGCTTTTGGCATCAATAACGCCTCAAGAAAGTGAGCCTGTGTCCGGCCTGTATACCGCTGAGGTGCAAATACCTGCAGCGATGGCCCATCCTAGAGCGCGCTAAATAAACTATAGCAAAAAGCCACTACACTTCAGATTTTATCCTGCTTTCGTGAACGCTAGCACCCTAAAACCGACAAGGCGACCGAAGTCGCCTTGTTTATCTGCAAGCACGCCTGTCAGTAGTAGGCGTTTTCCTTGTTACTGTGATCGGTTACGTCGCGCACCCCCTTGAGCTGGGGAATACGCTCAAGCAAGGTTTTCTCGATCCCCTCCTTGAGTGTCAGGTCAGCCTGGCCACAGCCCTGGCAGCCGCCACCAAACTGCAATACGGCGATGCCTTCGTCGACCACGTCGATCAACGTAACCTGGCCGCCATGGCTGGCCAGACCGGGGTTGATCTCGGTCTGCAGGTAGTAGTTGATGCGTTCGTTGAGCGGGCTGTCTTCGTTGACCATCGGCACTTTGGCATTGGGCGCTTTGATGGTCAGCTGGCCGCCCATGCGGTCAGTGGCGTAGTCGACGACTGCGTCTTCCAGAAATGGCTCGCTGACAGCGTCGATCCAGGCGGTGAAGCTGGCCAAACCGATGGCCTGGTCTTCGGGCTTCTGCTCACCAGGTTTGCAGTAGGCGATACAGGTTTCCGCGTACTGGGTACCTGGCTGGGTGATGAAAACGCGGATGCCGATTCCCGGAGTATTCTGCTTGCTCAGCAGGTCTGCCAGGTAATCATGGGCGGCATCGGTAATGGTAATTGTGCTCATGGCAACTCCTCACGGTCATGTGGCGCAGTGTACGCCAAATGGCGCCCTCGGATAAAGTCCTACTATTTTACTCAGGATAGTATCTGAGGCCTTCCATTGACTGTTTTTTCACTGAACCAAGCCTTGGCGCGAACGAAAAACCGCTTTTCGATCAGCTCGTAACTGCCCCAGGACGCTAAAGCAATCAGCGGCATACAGGCGGCGATCACCAGGTACGGATTGAGATCCAGGCTGGCCTGCAGGTACCAGCCCAGTGAGAGCACGATCACATGCAGCAGGTACACCGAGTAGGAGCAATCGCCCATCCGCGCCAGTAGACGGTTGTCGTTGAACCAAGGCTCCATGGCGATACAGGCGGCGACGATCAGCGCACTTGGCACGCCCCAGTGCAGCAGGCGCATGGAATTATCCAGGTGATAGATGGCCAGCAGTGAACCGGCAATCAGTAGCAGCGGCAGCCACAGGCCCTGACGAATCCAGCCGCGGTTGTAGACCATGCCCAGCAACACACCAAAGAGAAACTCGTAGACGATGCTGTTGCGGTAAAAATCACTGACCCACGGCTGCGTTGCCAACAGCCCGAAGACCAGCAAGGTGCTGGTGATCAGCAGCAAGCGCAAGCGCTCCGGCACGATGAACGCCAGCGCGAACAGCAGGTAGAAGAACATTTCGTAGTTCAGCGTCCAACCCACATTGAGCGTGGGATACAGGCCAAAACCGGCAGGGTTCTCTGCGGGGATGAACAGCAGGGACATCATCAGGTGCTGCAGGTCGAATGCTTGAGTTGGCATCACCGGGTTGGCGAAGGCGATGATCAGCGCAGCAATCAGTGAATACAGCCAGTACGCCGGCACGATACGCAGTGCGCGGTTAAGCATGAATCGCCACGGCGTGATGCTTTTTCCCTGAGTGGAGAGATAGATTACCAGCCCGCTGATGACGAAGAAGATATCGACGCCCACGGCCCCCTTGTCGGCGAACAGATAGCCCATGAAGCTATCCGCCTTGAAATCGAAAAACACCTGCATGACATGGTGAAAAACCACTACCCAGGCTGCTAACGCCCGCAATGCCTGCACTGAAATCAGCATAGAACCGCCATTCTCCCTCTCGTTGAAATCGGTACGCGACAGCCCAGAATCAGGCTGCTACAGCGTCCGACCGCAGCGGCGGGAGAAAGGTCGAGGGAAATGCCCGGGCCAGCTTGGCAGCGCTAGCCCGCAGGCAATCAGAGGTTCTGGTAGCGATTCATATCCAGCACGCCTGCCTCCAGCGGATCGTGTTCACGGATATGCGCTGTCAGATCGTGGAAGTAGCGCCAGAACTGCGGATGGGTGCGGCGGATGCCCCAGCGCTCGACCACCTTGTCGAAGCTGGCGGTATCGCTCACCCGCTGCAGTGTCGCGACGAACTCGGGCACTTGATTGGCCGATACCGAGAACATGAAGTTCGGGTAACTGGTCATCACTTCCGGATAGATGGTCAGGGTATCCAACTGTGGCTGGTAGCGCAGATCCTCACCGAGCATAAATGCCACGTTACTGTGGGCGCGGTTGCGCAGCAGGCTGTAGACCTCACGGCGGCCATTGCCTGCCTCAACGCGCAGTAAGGTGGCCTCCGGTAACTGGTGAATCACTTTAAGTTGCGAGGCCGGTCGTGATGCCAAGAGGCTGAGCGCCTGTTCCGCCTCAAGCAAATCATCAGGCAGAACGGCGCGATAGCAACGTCCATCGCTGCAACGGTTGATCGGATCTGGCCGCGCATTGAGCGCGCTGAAGCGCTGCAGCAACTGTTCGCCGAACTGCCGCTTGGGATCTTCGCCGGAAAGCGGCAGGCCACTTGGGGTTTTCTTGTCCAGTGGGTAGTAATCCATCCACGCTTTGAGTTTGCCGCTGTTCTGGTACCAGTCACTGAACAGCCCTGAACGCGCATCCGCAGGCATCAGGCGCAGGAAATTCTGCTCGGCACCATTACGGATAAGGTCAAAGTACAAGCGCGTCTGCGCTTGGTGCGAGACATTACCGAACACATCGAAATTCACCACCAACTGGTAATACGTGCGTTCCAGCAGCGGATAGTCCATCCACCACAGCGTTTGCGGAATCTCACCGACCAGCCCCTTACGCACCGAGGCGCTGTCGTGCTGGCGGAAAATAGAGAGCAGCGCATTATCGTTACCGCGCCAGATATGCGACCAGTCGGGCGCTGGTGCTTCGGCATAACCGTCGGTGCGCAACGCCTCATAATCGTTGCGTTTGTTGCGATAGGCGCGCCACAGGCCGAGCAGGTCGCCAATCTGGTCGAGCTGGCCGGGCATGGATAGCAACGGCGTCGTCTCGCCCCGGTAGGCTGGATCGGTGATATAGAGATCATGCTGCGGATCCTGAAACACCACCCAGAAATTATCGCGAATCACATCAGTAGCGATCTGCCCGCGACAGACCGGCCCGCGAATGAAGGTGCGCACAAAATATTCGGCGTTATCGAGCATGAACTGATAACGCGCCTGGGCAGGAATCGCCTCGAAGGTTTCGAACGGGTTGGAGCGGCGCTGCACGCCATAGCCCGGCACCACGCCCACCTGCCAATCACTACCGAAAAACAGCGATTTGACCCGGGCCAGTTTCTCGGCGCTCAGCGGGTAGGTGATGTGGGTCTTGTGGACGATCACGCCCTGGATCGGCATCAGGCGGTAGTAGACAGTAGTGCCTGGATCGTCATTGGGGCGCCGGGTGGCAATAATGTCCACCGGTTGGCCGCTGGGCGTGCGCGAACGCACCATCTGGAAGAAATGCCTGGGCTCGCCGCCCTGGAAATGCAGATGAGCGAGAAACAGGTGCTCGTAGAGCCAGCGGCTGACCAAGCCCTGCTCGTCGCCGGGCGTATTGAGGAAACGCTCCCACTCGGCGATCTGCCGCACCTCGGCAGCACTCGCGACCAGTGCCTGCTCATCCACCGCAGCGCCCTGCTCCAGCCAGCGCTGCACTGTCTGATAGTCCTGTTCGGTGAGGCCGGTGACCGCGAATGGCATGCCGGCCATGGGGTTCTTCGCCGCGAAAGCCTCGAACTCGCCCGGCAGCGGGCACTGATTGTCCCGGTCGATGCCGATGGCCAGGTTCTTCGGCAGTTTGCTGTTGGCAGGCAGCGGCGTGGCGTGCCCAAGCTCGAGCATGCGCGCCATCAACGCGGCCTGGCCGCCCTGCTGATCGAGTACCGAGTGGAAATCCTTGCGGCGCCAGGCCGGCTCGCCGTGGGCATCCATGAACAGCCGCGTGGTGGCCTGGGTCTTGGTGCGCGTGCCGTCATAGACTGTGGCCTTGCTGGCGCCGCGCTCGACACCTTCACCGCTGCCCAGGTTGAGCTGGCACGGCGCGTCGTAGCAGGCATGGCAGGCTACGCAGTTCTGGGTAAAGATCGGCTGGATGTCACGGCTGTAGGAAACGGTCTGCGCCATCACCAACGGACTGATAAAAACAAGGCAAACGCTCAATAGCAGCCGGTAGTGCATGGTCGCAATTCCACAAAAATAGCCGGTTATTCTAGCCGTCTCGCTTGTGCTATCGCTATGCCTGCACGCGCTGAAAACTAACCCGCTGCCCGCCGGCCAACATGAGCATCATTCATGCACAACTGCGCGATGCAGAAAAACCAGCAACTTTTGTTATGATCGCGGCCCTTGTCGTCGCCTCCCGTTCAGAGTCTTTTCCATGCCCCTGTCAGATCGTAGCGCCCGCCTCCAAGCACTTCAGCAAGCACTCAAGGATCGAATCCTGATTCTCGACGGCGGCATGGGCACCATGATCCAGAGCTACAAGCTGGAGGAAGAAGACTACCGTGGTGAGCGTTTCGCCGACTGGGCACAGGACGTCAAAGGCAACAACGACCTGCTCCTGCTTTCGCGCCCGGATGTCATCGCAGCCATCGAAAAGGCCTACCTCGATGCCGGCGCCGACATCTTGGAGACCAATACCTTCAACGCCACACAGGTATCCCAGGCCGATTACGGCATGGAAAACCTGGTGTATGAATTGAACGTTGAAGGCGCTCGAGTGGCGCGCCGCGTCGCCGATGCCAAAACCCTGGAAACCCCGGACAAGCCGCGCTTCGTCGCCGGCGTACTCGGCCCCACCAGCCGCACCTGCTCGCTATCGCCGGATGTGAACAACCCTGGCTACCGTAACGTCACCTTCGACGAGCTGGTAACCAACTACATCGAAGCCACCCGCGGCCTGATCGAAGGCGGCGCGGATATGATCCTGATCGAAACCATCTTCGACACGCTCAACGCCAAGGCGGCGATTTTCGCCGTACAGGAAGTCTTCGAGCAGTTGGGTTTCGAGTTGCCGATCATGATTTCCGGCACTATTACCGACGCCTCCGGCCGTACCCTGTCCGGGCAAACCACCGAGGCATTCTGGAACTCCATCAGCCACGCCAAGCCCATCTCGGTCGGTTTGAACTGCGCTCTGGGTGCCAAAGAACTGCGCCCCTACCTGGAAGAGCTGGCCAGCAAGGCGGATACCTGCGTTTCAGCGCACCCCAACGCCGGCCTGCCGAATGCCTTCGGTGAATACGATGAAAGCCCGGCAGAAATGGCCGTGGTGGTCGAAGAGTTTGCCGCCAGCGGCTTTTTGAACATCGTCGGCGGCTGCTGCGGCACCACGCCGGCGCACATCAAGGCGATTGCCGAGGCGGTGGCCAAATACAAGCCGCGCGCCATTCCGGATATTCCCAAGGCGTGTCGCCTGTCGGGTCTGGAACCCTTCACCATCGATCGTAACTCGCTGTTCGTGAACGTCGGCGAGCGCACCAACATTACCGGCTCAGCCAGGTTTGCCCGCCTGATCCGTGAAGACAACTACACCGAAGCCCTTGAGGTCGCCCTGCAGCAGGTAGAAGCCGGCGCGCAGATCATCGACATCAACATGGATGAGGGCATGCTCGACTCCAAGGCGGCGATGGTCACCTTCCTCAACCTGATCGCCGGCGAGCCTGATATTTCGCGGGTGCCGATCATGATCGACTCCTCCAAGTGGGAGGTGATAGAAGCCGGCCTCAAGTGCATCCAGGGCAAGGGCATCGTCAACTCGATCTCCATGAAAGAAGGCGTCGAACAATTCAAGCAACACGCCAGGCTGTGCAAGCGCTATGGCGCCGCCGTGGTGGTGATGGCCTTTGACGAAGCCGGCCAGGCCGATACCGAAGCGCGCAAGAAAGAAATCTGCAAACGCTCCTACGACATTCTGGTCAACGAAGTCGGCTTCCCGCCGCAGGACATCATCTTTGACCCGAACATCTTCGCCATCGCCACCGGCATTGAAGAGCACAACAACTACGCGGTCGACTTCATCAACGCCTGCGCCTACATCCGCGACGAGTTGCCCTACGCGCTGACTTCTGGCGGCGTGTCCAACGTGTCGTTCTCGTTCCGTGGCAACAACCCGGTACGCGAATCGATCCACTCGGTGTTCCTTTACTACGCGATCAAAAACGGCCTGACCATGGGCATCGTCAACGCCGGCCAGCTGGAAATCTACGATGAGATTCCCAAACTGCTGCGCGACACGGTCGAAGACGTGGTGCTCAACCGCAATGAAGGCGGCACCGACGCACTGCTGGCCATCGCCGACAACTACAAGGGCGACGGCAGCGTCAAGGAAGCCGAAACCGAGGAGTGGCGTACGTGGAGCGTGGTAGAGCGGCTCAAGCACGCGCTGGTCAAAGGCATCACCGCGTTTATCGTTGAAGACACCGAAGAATGTCGCCAACAATGTGCGCGGCCGATTGAAGTGATCGAAGGCCCGTTGATGGCCGGGATGAACGTGGTCGGCGACCTGTTCGGCGCCGGCAAGATGTTCCTGCCGCAAGTGGTGAAATCCGCCCGTGTGATGAAGCAGGCGGTGGCCCACTTGATCCCGTTTATCGAGCTGGAAAAAGGCGACAAACCGGAAGCCAAGGGCAAGATATTGATGGCCACGGTGAAAGGTGACGTGCACGACATCGGCAAGAATATCGTCGGCGTGGTGCTCGGTTGCAACGGCTACGACATCGTCGATATGGGCGTGATGGTGCCGGCGGAGAAAATTCTGCAAACCGCCATCGCCGAAAAATGCGACATCATCGGTCTGTCCGGCCTGATCACCCCGTCGCTGGATGAAATGGTGCATGTCGCACGCGAAATGCAGCGTCAGGGCTTCCACTTGCCGTTGATGATCGGCGGCGCCACCACCTCGAAAGCTCACACTGCAGTAAAGATCGAACCCAAATACCAGAACGACGCCGTGGTCTATGTCACCGACGCCTCGCGTGCTGTGGGTGTGGCCACTCAGCTACTGTCTAAAGAACTGAAAGCCGCCTTCGTCGAAAGCACCCGCCTTGACTACATCGAAGTGCGTGAGCGTACCGCCGCACGCAGTTCACGCACCGAGCGACTGCCCTACGCCGCCGCCGTGGCGAAAAAGCCCAAGTTCGATTGGAGCACTTACCAGCCACCCGTGCCGACGTTTACCGGCACCAAAGTGCTGGACAACATCGACCTGAATGTTCTGGCCGAATACATCGACTGGACGCCGTTCTTTATCTCTTGGGATCTGGCCGGCAAATACCCGCGCATCCTGACTGACGAAGTGGTTGGCCAGGCCGCCACCGACCTGTTCAACGATGCCCAGATCATGTTGCGCAAACTGATCGACGAAAAACTGATCAGTGCCCGTGCGGTATTCGGCTTCTGGCCCGCCAATCAGGTGCAGGACGACGATATCCAGCTATACGGCGACGACGGCCAGCCGCTGGCCAAACTGCACCACCTGCGCCAACAGACTATCAAGCCGGACGGCAAGCCGAACTTCGCCCTGGCCGACTTCGTCGCACCGCAAGACAGCGGCCTGACCGATTATGTCGGCGGTTTTATCACCACAGCTGGCATCGGCGCGGAAGAAGTGGCCAAGGCCTATCAAAACGCTGGCGACGACTACAACTCGATCATGGTCAAAGCCCTGGCCGACCGCCTGGCTGAAGCCTGCGCTGAGTGGCTACACCAACAGGTGCGAAAAACCTATTGGGGCTACGATCAGGATGAAGCCCTGGATAACGAGGCGCTGATCAAAGAACAGTACAAAGGCATCCGCCCTGCCCCCGGCTACCCGGCCTGCCCGGATCACACCGAAAAAGGCACGCTGTTCGACCTGCTTGACCCCGCCGCTACAGAGAATCAAGCGGGGCGCAGTGGCGTGTTCCTCACCGAGCACTACGCCATGTTCCCGGCGGCCTCGGTCAGCGGCTGGTACTTCGCCCACCCGCAAGCGCAGTATTTCGCGGTAGGCAAGGTCGATAAGGATCAGATCGACAGTTACACCGCCCGCAAACAGCAAGACTTGAGCGTCAGCGAGCGCTGGCTGGCACCTAATCTGGGGTATGACGAATGACGTATCTACTCGACCAGTTGGAAACTGCCGACATGCTGGAAATCGATGGCTTACATGCCTTTGATTTCCAACTCGACGATGGGCTACTCGACCAAGCCGATGCAGCCGCCGAAGCTGACCAGCCATTCGCCAGCGACGCCACTGTGCTACACATCGAAGTACAAGACGGCCGCGAGCGTAAAAGTTGGCAGTTCAGCTATAACGCAGTAATGGAAGCCGACTATCAGGCAGCCGACGACAGCTGGCTTCTGGATGGCCATCAGTTGCGCTGTTTCTCCGCAACCGCTGCCAGCAGCGACGACGAGTAGCGGCCACGCCCATAAGGAGATGCCCACGTGCTGAAGATGACCCGCATCGACCCGCCGCACTGGGCACCCGACTACGCACGTCAGGTGATCGACTACCTAGGCGACGATGGCGAGGCTAGTCAGCGGGCTTTTCAGCCGCTGCTGGCGCAAATCCACACCAGTCTTGATGCTCAGCTCAATACGTTCGTCAACGATCCGCGCCAGTGCTTTAACGACGAGCAACAATTTCCCTGCCGCAACAAGCTGTCGGGGCATTACTACATCGGCTCACAAACGTTCGAAGGCTACAGCGGCGACGGCGATTACCAGTTGTGGATTCAGATCCGCTGCCTGGAGCAAACCACCCACGCGGAAGCTGACTACTTGGGGCTCGAAGTGATTTGCAGCTTTACGCCCGCCACTGGTGAGTTGCTCATCGAGGAAGGTTTCAACACCAGCGTGATCTAAAGGCGAGCATTTTGCGGACTCGCGCACTCACACGGGCATAAGGCCGCGTGGGGCGCTAATCACCTAACGCGGCCTGCGAGATGATTACGACAGCTGGGAAGCCGATCTGCGCACGATTTTTATCGAGTGCTTTAAGGTCGGCTTACGTGTGACGCTAATCGCTTTCTGGGTCACGGTATCAATGGTGATATTCCAGAAACCACTGCTCGGCACGGTAATTTTGGCCGGGAATTTGTCGAAAGCACCGCCATGGTAGGAGTGCCGACCGCCATTCTTGAAGCTGCGAAAGTTCGCATCGCTCATCAGGCGGATATTGCAGGTTTGCGAGCATTCGATAACGACCAGATCGTCTTCGTTGAGGTGCTCGCGCTGGTGTATGAACTTCATCAGGCGCTCCACGCGGTGTTTTCAGGGCGATAGCATGACTCACCAGCCGTCGGACAGCAAAGCCTGTGACTTCTCCAGGCCAAGATAGCGGGCAAGGATTCGCTGCCAACTACCGTCGCGGCGCATCTCGACAAACGCGTCCCCCATGCGAAGGGCCAACGCTCCTGCACCGTCGAGCTTGAGGCTGGCGGCGATATGACTGCGTGTGCCGCTCAGCGGCTTGCCAAAGAGTAAAGGCGCGTCATAACCCAGTTCGCGCCACAGATAGAGGGCGCGTAGGTCGATTTCATACCAGGCAACCACACGACCACTCTGCAGCAGATGAGCAGCCTGTTCAGGGTCGGTGACTTCCACGACCCGCTGCTCCCCCGTGCGTATGGCGTTGATATCGTGTGCTCGCGGCGTGCCCCCCATGACGGCCACCGGGCCGGCCTTTAAGGCTTCAGCCAGGCTGTCGAAAGAACGGTTCACACTGGCCAATACGTAGGGCGTGGGCAGCACGTCGAGCAGCCAGACGAAATCATTCTCACGCTCGGCTGTGCGCCCCAGGTTCAGCACGACGCCGTGTTCATCGGAGCTCGCCTCGCTCAGCACTCGCCGCCAGGGCACGCTGCGAAACACACACTGCTGTTCGGTGCGCACGCACAGTTCACGCATCAGATCGCCAAACAGTCCCGCACGCGCCGCCACGCCGTCGGCAAACGGCATCTGCCCCTGGCCGACATAAATATTCAGCGGTTCGGCCTGCACGCTGCCTGCACTGCTCAACGCACCGGCCAGCAAAACTGCATAGCCAACCCGACGACTGCAGGCAATGACATCACTTATCCGCACACGCGAACCCCATTTCCGATACCCGCCGCAGTGTGCATCAGGTGCAGGCAAACGCCAATCAACCCAATGCCGTATCCAGGAACATCATCACAGCAAAGCCGCCCATCAGGCCTAAAGTCGCCGGTGTTTGGTGGCCGTTGCGATGGGTTTCCGGAATGATTTCATGAGAAACCACGAACAGCATAGCGCCCGCCGCCAAACCCAAACCGACGGGATAAGCGAGCGCATAGCTGCTGGACATGCCGACGCCAACCAATGCGCCCAGCGGCTCCATCAGGCCGCTGGCGATGGCAATCAGCGCTGCATACACCGCAGATAGACCGGTAGTGCGCAGCGCCAGAGCGACAGCAAGCCCTTCGGGGATATCCTGGATGGCGATGGCAGTCGCCAGGGGGATGCCCACCTTCATGTCGTCTCCGGCGAAACCAACGCCAACAGCCATGCCTTCCGGCAGGTTATGCAAGGTGATGGCGAACACGAACAGCCATACCCTGCTCAGTCGCTCGCTTTGCGGCCCAAGCGGCCCGGTACTCTCGTGCTCATGCGGGGTGAAATGGTCGAGCCCCAACATCAGCAGAACGCCAAGTGCCAAACCCACCACCACCGTCGCTGCGCCCAACATACTGCTGCCGGTGATATTTTCAGCAGCCTCCAAACCCGGAATGATCAACGAGAAGGAGCTAGCGGCGAGCATCATGCCGGCGGCAAAACCGAGCAGGCTGTCCTGGGTCTTTACGCTGATGGTGCCAAGCACCAGGGCTGCCAATGCCCCCACTGCCGTTGCCGCGAACCCAGCACCACCACCATACAGGGCATAGCGTATACGCTCCGGGTGACCATCTTCGAACACATTGAAAAGGCTGCTTATAAGCAGCCAGAGCACCACCAGCAATGCGACCCCGAGCCCAGCGGCGACCCAGGGTGATGCTCGCGCCTGGGTAAGCCAAGCCTGCAGAAAACTGGTGGGCTGTGGAAGCGTTTGCATGTAACCCCTCTGATTGAATGGAGTGAAGACGTTGAACACCTGCTTGATAGCTGCGACAGCCCGATGATCCAGAGCGTTTCATCTTAACCTTACGTACCGATCGTCCACCTCACCGGTCATGACGCTATCCGAAGATGAGGGTGAGCGTATGCTTGCGCTTCGAGTCGCACTGGGTTGCCCAGCGTCAGTTCTGAGTAACGGGTAAACCAATCGAAGGCCTTTGGCCTCTCGGTTGGTACCGATAACGAACAGGCCCCAACTGATCTTCAAGCTCTTGTTTTACCAGGCTACTGCGAACCATTCCTGAATAGAGCACAGCGCTGGCGAGGCATTCATGATGACTTTGAAGGTTTCTTTACCCGTCTCGACCAGCGCAGTTATGCATGCGCTCTCGCTTAGCACTAAAAGTTCTTTTCATATATTAAAACTTCACTTTTGCGCATAAACCCGAACTGGTATCTTCCCTCGGCTCCGCCTGGAGTGCGCGGCCGTGCGCGCAGATTTGCTGTAACAGGTCATCGAGAACGTTGCGAGCGACGGCTAGCCAGGAACGGAGTCAGTAAACGAGCGGTTAACCGTTTCAACGCTGACTTCCACACCGCACAGCTGCGCGCAGTAGCCTTTCACCGATCTGGCAAGCAGCCTGATAACAGGATTCTCCATGTACGTATACGACCAGTACGACCAACAAATCGTCGAGGACCCGCGTCAAGCAGTTCCGCGATCAAACCCGCCGGTATCTCAGTGGCGAGCTGAGCGGTGAAGAATTCCGTCCGTTGCGCCTGCAGAACGGTCTGTACATTCAGCGTTTCGCGCCCATGCTGCGCGTCGCCGTGCCTTACGGCCTGCTGTCGTCCGCACAAGTGCGCAAGCTGGCGCAAATCGCCCGCGATTACGACAAGGGCTACGCCCACATCAGTACCCGCCAGAACGTCCAATTCAACTGGCCCGAACTGGAAGACGTACCAGAGATTCTCGCCGAGCTGTCCACCGTGCAAATGCACGCGATCCAGACCAGCGGCAACTGCATCCGCAACACCACCACCGACCAGTTCGCCGGTGTTGCCAAGGACGAACTGATCGATCCGCGCCCGTGGTGCGAAATCATCCGTCAGTGGTCGACCTTCCATCCCGAGTTCAGCCACCTGCCGCGCAAGTTCAAAATTGCCGTCAATGGCTCTGCCGGTGACCGTGCGGCCATCGAAGTGCATGACATCGGCCTGGAAGCGGTCAACAACGAAACCGGCGAACTGGGTTTCCGCGTCGCCGTTGGTGGTGGCCTGGGCCGTACGCCAATCGTTGGCAGCTTCATCAATGAATTCCTGCCGTGGAAGCACCTGCTCTCCTACCTCGACGCCATTCTGCGTGTGTACAACCGCTATGGCCGTCGTGACAACAAGTACAAGGCACGCATCAAGATTCTGGTCAAGGCGCTGACCCCTGAAGTGTTCGCCGAGCGGGTAAACGCCGAGTGGGCGCACCTGAAGGACGGCCCGACCACCCTGACCGATGAAGAGGTGGCGCGTGTCGCTGCGCACTTCGTCGACCCGGCCTACCAGGCGCTGCAGGATCAGGACGCCCTCCTCACCAGCCATGACGCCGAGCACCCAGGCTTCGCCCGCTGGCGCGAGCGCAACACCTTCGCCCACAAGAAGCCGGGCTACGTTGCCGTGACGCTGTCGCTCAAACCCACTGGCGTAGCGCCGGGTGACGTGACCGACAAGCAGCTCGAAGCCATCGCCGACCTCGCCGACCGTTACAGCTTCGGTGAAGTGCGCAACAGCCACAACCAGAACATCATCCTCGCCGACGTTGAGCAGGAGCAGCTGTTCACCCTGTGGGGCGAGCTGCGCGAGCAGGGCTTCGCCACGCCGAACGTGGGCCTGCTGACAGACATCATCTGCTGCCCGGGTGGCGACTTCTGCTCCCTGGCCAACGCCAAGTCGATTCCGGTCGCCGAAGCCATCCAGCGTCGTTTCGACAACCTCGACTACCTGTTCGACATCGGCAACATCGACCTGAACATCTCTGGTTGCATGAATGCCTGCGGACACCACCACGTGGGCCACATCGGCATTCTCGGCGTGGACAAGAAGGGCCAGGAATTCTACCAGGTCTCCCTTGGTGGCAGCGCCGGTCGTGACGCCAGCCTGGCGCAGATTCTCGGCCCGTCCTTCGCTCAGGACGACATGCCGGACGTGATCGACAAGATCGTCAACGTCTATGTCGAACAACGTACCGAAGAAGAGAGTTTCCTCGACACCTTCCGCCGTATCGGTGTCGCCCCGTTCAAGGAGCGCGTATATGCAGCGAATCATTAAGAACGGCCAGATCGTCGACGAAAGCTGGCACCTGCTGCCGAAGGAAACCACCTTCGAAGAGTTGTCCAACTGCGACGATCTGATCGTCCCGTTGGCGCTCTGGCTGGAGCATGGCAACGCGCTGAAAGCCCGCGATGGCGGCCTCGGCGTGTGGCTGGATGCCGAGGAAGAGATCGAGTCCATCGTTGACGCGCTGGACGACTTTCAGCTCATCGCGCTGAACTTCCCGGCCTTCACCGACGGCCGGCACTCCTCCTCCGCTTATCTGCTGCGCACCCGCTACGGCTTCAAGGGCGAGCTGCGCGCCATTGGCGATGTGCTGCGTGACCAGCTGTGGGCGCTCAAGCGTTGTGGCTTCGATGCTTTCGCCCTGCGCGAAGACAAGGATCCTGAAGACGCGCTGAAAGCCTTCGAGGAGTTCGCCGAGGTGTATCAAGCCTCCAGTGACCAGCCGGTGCCTCTGTTCAGGCGCCGCGCCTGAAACCAAAAGCCCCGCCAATTGGCGGGGCTTTTTTCTGCACGCGGACTTCCTGCTATCGGTCGACTTCGCCGAACTGTTCGGCAAGCTCATCGATCCGCTCGGGTATCTGTGGTTGTCTGGAGAGAATGAAGCCCTTCTGGTTGCCCACCAGGGTTTCAAGAAGGTAGAGCTTGTCACCCACATCGACGCCCAGTTCCTGCAACGCCTCATCGGGCAGTCGTATGGCACCGTCGCCATCCCAGTCCTCGATTGTAACCGCCATCGTATCCATGGTTTCTCCTGTATCGATGAATCGAGTGGGCGGCATCGTTACACCCTCTTTAAGGTGGCACAAGGCCTGCGACCGTTGAGGACTTTACCCTGAACCTAACCCGCATCAGGTCATTCGATACCCATAGGCCTACCAAGGTCATGGGCATCGAGCCACAGCAACTACTAAAATCGCTCGATAGCCCTCGTCTACAACCAGCTGCGCACAACCGATGCGTGGCAACCCTGATGAGGATAAAGCAAATGGCTTCGCGCAAAACCTCCACCCCGAAATCCTCTGCCGCCGACAGTGCCTATCTAAAGAGCGATAGCGCCGCTGCTGCGGCCCCGCCGGCCGGCACCGGCAAGGCCGTGATCGAACAGAAACGCGCGACCGGCGATATCGTCGACGCCATGCCGCACAACGCCAACAAGGCCGACGAATACGGCGAAGCGTCCAGCAAACCACGCCAGGGCGCTGCGGTCGGCTGCCCCTTCAGTGTGGGTGCCAGCACCGTCAGCGAGACCAATACCAACGACAAGACCGGTGACGCACCCGAGCAAGGCGTCAACGCCGCCAGTGGCCACTTGCCGAGAGTCAGGGCCGACAGCGGTGGCCAGGGCATGACCACCAACCTCGGCGTGCCCATCGCCGACAATCAGAGCTCGCTCAAGGCAGGGCTGCGTGGCCCGGCTTTGCTGAAGGACTTCATCCTGCGTGAGAAGATCACCCATTTCGACCATGAGCGGATTCCGGAGCGCATCGTCCACGCCCGCGGTTCGGCAGCCCATGGCTACTTCGAGAGCTACGATTCGCTGCAGGATCTGACCTGCGCGTCGCTGTTCGCCGAAGCAGGCAAGCAGACTCCGGTCTTCGTGCGTTTCTCCACCGTGGCCGGCGAGCGTGGCTCCAAAGACACCGCTCGCGATGCCCGTGGTTTCGCGGTGAAGTTCTATACCGATCAAGGCAACTGGGATCTGGTGGGCAACAACATCCCGGTGTTCTTCATTCAGGACGCCATGAAGTTTCCCGATCTGGTTCATGCGGTCAAACCCGAGCCCCACCACGGCATGCCGCAGGCGGCTTCCGCCCATGACACCTTCTGGGATTTCATCTCGCTGATGCCGGAGTCGGCGCACATGATCATGTGGGTCATGTCCGATCGCGGCATCCCGCGCAGCTACCGGATGATGCAGGGCTTTGGCGTGCACAGCTTCCGCTTCGTCACCGCAGCCGGGGAATCGAACTTCGTCAAATTCCACTGGAGCCCGAAGCTGGGCACCCACTCCCACGTGTGGGACGAGGCCGTGAAGATTTCCGGTGCCGACCCGGACTTCCACCGCCGTGATCTGTGGGAAGCCATCGAGGCCGGCGAGTACCCGGAATGGGAGCTGGGTGTACAAGTGATCTCCGAGGCCGAGGCGGAATCCTTCAGCTTCGACATTCTCGACTCGACCAAGCTGATTCCCGAAGAACTGGTACCGGTGCGCCCGATCGGGCGCATGGTGCTCAACCGCAATCCGGACAACTTCTTCGCCGAAACCGAGCAGGTGGCCTTCTGTACCGCTCATGTGGTGCCGGGTATCGACTTCAGCAACGACCCGCTGCTGGCCGGGCGCATCCACTCCTACGTGGATACCCAGATCACGCGCCTGGGTGGTGCCAACTTCCAGGAGTTGCCGATCAACGCCCCGGTGGTACCGGTTCACAACAATCAGCGCGACGGAATGCATCGCCAGACCATCCACCGTGGTCGGGTCGCCTACGAGCCGAACTCCCTGGCTGGTGGCTGCCCATTCCAGAACGGCGAGATGGGTTTCGTCCCCTTCCCCGAGCCGGTTCATGGCGACGAAGTGCGTGGCAAGCCGGAGAAGTTCGCCGAGCACTACAACCAGGCCACCCTGTTCTTCAATAGCCAGGCAGCCCATGAGCAGCAGCACATCATCGATGCGCTGCGGTTCGAATTGAGCAAGGTGACAGTGCCCGGCATCCGTAATCGCACCCTGGCGATGCTGCGCAATATCTCGGAAACGCTGGCCCAGGGCGTCGCCGATGGTCTCGGCATGCCATTGCCGGAGCCGCTGCCAAAGGCCAATCCGCAGCCCATAGCGGCCGAAATCGATGACTCTCCTGCCCTGTCGCTGCTGGCACGACCAGGCGATGGCGGCATTCGCACCCGTCAGGTGGCGATTCTGCTGGCTGCTGGTGTCGATGCCACTTCGCTGCAAGCGGTGTCTAGCGCTTTGCAGGCCGAAGGTGCGGTGGTGCGCTTGGTTGGTTCACGGGTCGGCCCGTTCACCGCCGCCGATGGCAGCGTGATCGAAGCCGACTGCTCGCTGGAAAACCAGCCAGCGCCACTCTTCGATGCGCTGGTGGTACCTGACGGTCAGGATGCCAGCAACACGCTGCAGGCCGATGGGCGTGCGCTGGAGTTCGTGCGTGACAGCTTCCGCCACGGCAAGAGCATTCTCGCCATCGGTGCCGGCACGCAGTTGCTGGAGAAGGCCGATGTGCCACTGCAGGCCGCCCCTGCGGGGGTCTACGACGGCAGCAGTGCGGATCAGGCGCTCATCGATCAACTGATCGCCGGCATTGCCCAGCATCGCCATCCATCGCGCGAGACCAATCCACCGCAAGTCTGATACCCGCAACATCTGAGCCCGGCACCCGCCGGGCTTTTTTCGCCTGATCAACGGTATGGATCGATGAGAGACAGGCCGTGGTGGCAGCTGAAATGAAAACGCCCGGCGCAAGGACCGGGCGTTTCGTTGAGCCAGCCGGCGACGTCAATCCAGCCTGACCAATACCCGCCCGACCTGACCACCGTGCAGAATTCGCTCGATCGCCTCCGGCAACTGCGCCAACCCCACTTCGTTGACCAGATCATCGAGGTTCGGCAGCTTCCACTGCAGCGACAGCTTGTCCCACATCGACGCCTTGACCACCAGCGGCAGCTCGACTGAGTCGACACCCAGCAGATTCACGCCACGCAGGATGAACGGCAGCACGCTGGCCTGGAATTCGACCCCGGCCGTCAAACCGCAGCAGGCGACACTACCGCCGTATTGGGTGGCCTTGAGCACGTTGAAAAGGATGTCGCCCCCCACCGTATCCACCGCACCGCTCCACTGCTCACGCAGCAGTGGCCGATCGGCACCGGCCTGCAGTTCGAGACGCGGGATCACCTGCGTGGCACCGAGGCGGGTCAACAGTTCGCTTTCCTGCGCCTTGCCGGTCGCCGCCGTTACCTGATAGCCCAGCTTGCTCAGTAACATCACCGTGATGCTGCCAACACCACCTGTGGCGCCAGTCACCAGCACCGAACCGTCATCCGGGGCTAGCCCGGCACGCTCTAGCTTGTCGACGCACAGAGCTGCCGTCAGGCCTGCGGTACCGAGAATCATTGCCTCACGCAGCGACAGGCCCTGGGGCCGCTTGATCGCCCAGCCGGCCGGAATACGGATGTATTG
Source organism: Pseudomonas sp. AC355 (assembly GCF_979258205.1). Taxonomy (NCBI): domain Bacteria; kingdom Pseudomonadati; phylum Pseudomonadota; class Gammaproteobacteria; order Pseudomonadales; family Pseudomonadaceae; genus Pseudomonas; species Pseudomonas sp. AC355. The sequence goes on from NZ_OZ409843.1 coordinate 1,197,889, forward strand.
GCCAAAACCGCCAGCGGTATTCATGCCGAGGTCGTAGCCGGTGACGATCACCTCGTCGCCCTCGTTGAATTCGGCCGCGCTGGAATGTTCCACCACGCCAGCGGCATCGATGCCAGGGGTATGCGGGTAGTGACGGCTTACACCCCGCTGCCCACTGGCCGACAGCGCATCCTTGAAGTTGAGAGAAGAATACTGAACGCGGATCAGCAGCTCGCCCGCAGGCAAGTCGATGACATCGCGTTCGACCACTTGCTGAGTGAACGTGCCACCTACGTCAGGGGCTGCCTGTAGAGCGAAAAAACTCGTCATCCGAACCTCCTCATCCGCCTTGGCGGAAGGTGTTGGTTACCAGAAGCGTTGCTGGCCGAGACGGCCAAGCCAGGTCAGTGCGAAGCGATCCAGCGCCACACTGGCCGCCAGGCCGACACGCTCCTGCAGGGATTTTTTCTGCACGAAGTGCAGTTGGAACAGATCGGCGTCGCGGGCACGCTCGGCCAGATACTCGTCACTGGTTTTCAGCTCATCGACCAGCTGTTTCTCCAGTGCAGCCATGCCCAGCCAGACTTCGCCGGTGGCAATTTCGTCGATCTCGAGCTGCGGGCGATAGCGGGCCACGAAATTCTTGAACAGCTCGTGGGTGGTTTCCAGGTCTTCCTGAAACTTCTCCCGGCCCTTTTCGGTGTTTTCGCCGAACACCGTGAGGGTGCGTTTGTACTCGCCGGCGGTCAGCACCTCGAAGTCGATATCGTGCTTCTTCAGCAGGCGATTGACGTTCGGCAGTTGGGCGACCACGCCGATGGAACCGAGGATGGCGAACGGCGCGGAAATGATCTTCTCGCCGATGCAGGCCATCATATAGCCGCCGCTGGCCGCGACCTTGTCGATACACACCGTTAGCGGCACGCCGGCTTGGCGAATACGCGCCAGTTGCGAGGAGGCCAGCCCATAGCTGTGCACCATGCCGCCGCCACTTTCCAGACGCAGCACGACCTCATCCTGAGGCGTGGCCAGGCTCAGCAGTGCGGTGATTTCATGACGCAGGCCATCGGTCGCCGAGGCCTTGATGTCGCCATCGAAATCCAGCACGTAAACCCGGGACTTCTGCTGCGGCTTCTTCTTGGCCAGCTTGGCTGACTTGGCTTCCTCTTTGCTCAGGGCCTTGAGTTGATCCTTGTCCAGGATCGACTGCTCCAGGCGCTGACGCAGTGCCTTGTAGAAATCGTTGAGTTTGACCACCTGCAGTTGGCCGCCGCCACGACGGCCGCGGCTACGCACCGCAACCAGGGCGACCAGTACGACGATGAAAGCCACCACCAAAGTGACTGTCTTGGCCAGAAACCCCGCGTAATCAGCAAGAAACTCCACACACTTCCCCTATATCCAATCGATGGCCTCTCGCAGAGGCCTTGCGTTGCCCAAGCATACCGGCGCCACCTGGGCACGGCCAGACAGGTTCATGGCTTTCAGCGGATGCACGACACAGGAATTCAAACAAACGTATGAATTTTCGTTGACAGCCTACGGCCACCCTCCTACCCTCGGCAAACATTCAAGATTCCCGGGTTACAGCGGACGTGGGCAGCATCTACCTGATTCGACATGGCCAGGCTTCGTTCGGTGCAGAGGATTACGACGTTCTATCGCCCTTGGGCGAGCAGCAGTCCAGCCTGCTTGGCAGCCACCTGGCGCAAGGCGGGCTACGCCTCGATCGGGCGATCAGCGGCAGCCTGTTGCGTCAGGCACATACCGGCCGCCTGGTACTCGAACAACTGGAGCAGGCCCCTGCGCTGGAAACTGACCCGGCATTCAACGAGTTCGACGCCGAAGGCGTTATCCGCGCCCTGCTCCCGGCGCTGTTGCCCGAAGAACCGAAAGCCATCGAAATAATGCGTAATGCGGCGCACAACCGCGCCGAGTTTCAGCGTTTGTTCGTGCGTCTGCTGGAAACCTGGATAGGCGGCGATTACGACGTCCCGGGGCTGCAGAGCTGGCAGGCTTTTGTCGACCAGGTTGACGACGGCTTGCAGCGCCTGCTCGGCAGTGCAACATCCAGAGAGAAAGTCGCCGTATTCACCTCCGGCGGCACCATCACCGCGTTGCTGCACCTGCTGACCGGTATGCCGGTCGCCAGCGCCTTCGCAATGAACTGGCAAATCGTCAACACCTCGCTAAGCTGCCTGAAGTTTCAGGGCGAGCGGGTGACCCTGGCTTCGTTCAACAGCCTCGCCCATCTGCAGCTGTTGAATACACCGTCGCTCATCACCTATCGCTGAGCCTCGGTCAACGTACCCGTGAGGGTGCAGAACAACCCGAAAACAAAGGAAACCACCATGAGCGTCGCAGACATCGTCCAAACCATGCAGGCCAAGTTCAACCCCAGCGCCGCCGAAGGCCTGGATCTGGTCTTCCAGTTCAATATCGAAGATGCCGATAACCACTACCTGATCGTCAAGGACGGCACCTGCGACGTCAAACAGGGCGACAGCCCGGATGCCAGCGTCACCCTGATCATGGACAAGGAGACCTTCAAGGGCATCACCACCGGTGAAACCGACGGCATGCAAGCATTCATGGCTGGCAAGCTGCGCGCCGAAGGCGACATGATGCTGGCCCTCAAGCTGAGCGAACTGTTCCCGGTCTGAGACCAGCGTTCGACAGCCAAAACCGGAGTCTTGTGATTCCGGTTTTTTTTCGCCTGCCGGCGGCGTATCAGCGGCCTTGATCCGCTGCCAACAGCCATATAGATAAGCGGATGATGTGCTTGTGGCGCTGCCTTGGGCTGATTAGATTGGCCAGATCATCACCGCCAACGACAACTAAAAGGGATAGGGATGACACTCACCGACCGATCCAGCGCCATCCGCCAGGGCGAGGAACTCGACGCCACGGCCATCGATGCCTACCTCAAGGCTCATGTCGCCGGCCTGAGCGGCGAGCCGCAGATCAGCCAGTTTCCGGGCGGGGCCTCGAACCTCACCTACCTGCTGTGCTATGCCGATCAGGAGTTGGTGCTGCGTCGCCCGCCGTTTGGCAGCAAGGCGAAGTCCGCCCATGACATGGGCCGCGAATTCCGCATCCTCAACCAGTTGCGCGACGCCTTCCCCTATTGCCCGCAGGCCTTCGTGCACTGCACCGACCAGGCTGTCATCGGCGCAGAGTTCTACGTGATGGAGCGCGTCGAGGGCATCATCCTGCGTGCCGATCTGCCTGCCGAACTGCAGTTCACGCCTGCGCAGACCACCTCGCTGTGCAAGAGCTTCATTGATCGCCTGGTGGAACTCCATCAGGTCGATTACGCCGCTTGCGGCCTGGCCGATCTTGGCAGGCCGGACGGCTATGTGGCGCGGCAGATCAGCGGCTGGAGCGAGCGCTACGATAACGCCCGCACACCCGACGCCCCGCTCTGGCGAGAGGTCAGGAACTGGCTGCAGGAGAAGATGCCGGCCGACCACCCGCAACCGGCAATCGTGCACAACGACTACCGCTTCGACAATGTGATCCTCGATCCGCAGGACCCATGCGCATCATCGGCGTGCTCGACTGGGAGCTCACCACACTGGGCGACCCGCTGATGGATCTGGGCAATACCCTGGCCTACTGGATCGAGGCGGATGATCCACCTGCCGTGCAGATGATGCGCCGCCAGCCGAGCAATGCCCCCGGCATGCTGACTCGCCAGGCCTTCGTCGACTACTACGCGCAACGCTCCGGCATCGAGATCGAGCGCTTCGACTTCTATTACATCTACGGCCTGTTCCGCCTCGCCGGAATCGTCCAGCAGATCTATTACCGTTACTACCACGGTCAGACCGCCGACAAGCGCTTCGCCTCCTTCGTGCAGATGAACGTATTGCTGGAACAGATGGCTCTTGGGGTCATCGCGCGCTCGTCACTTTGACGTCACCCATTCAGAGAGGCTCATATGTCCAAGACCCAGTTGTTCGACCTCGATGGCAAGATTGCCTTCGTATCCGGTGCCAGCCGCGGGATCGGTGAAGCGATCGCCCATCTGCTGGCCCAGCAAGGCGCCCAGGTGATCGTCGCCAGCCGCAAGCTGGACGACTGCCAGACGGTGGCGGATGCCATCATTGCCAAAGGTGGCAAGGCGGTGGCGATGGCTTGTCACATTGGCGAAATGGAGCAGATCCAGGCGGTATTCGCTCAAATTCGCGAGCGCTTCGGCCGCCTCGACATTCTGGTCAACAACGCCGCCACCAACCCGCAGTTCTGCAACGTGCTGGATACCGATCTCGGCGCCTTCCAGAAGACCGTCGACGTGAATATCCGCGGCTATTACTTCATGTCCATCGAAGGCGGCAAGCTGATGAAGGAAGGTGGCGGCGGCAGCATCATCAACGTAGCGTCGATCAACGGCGTGTCACCGGGTGAGTTCCAGGGCATCTATTCGGTCACCAAGGCCGCAGTGATCAGCATGACTAAGGTGTTCGCCAAGGAATGCGCGCAGTTTGGCATCCGTTGCAATGCCCTGCTCCCGGGCCTCACCGATACCCGCTTCGCCTCGGCGCTGACCAAGAACGAAGCGATCCTCAACTTCGCCCTGCAGCGCATTCCGCTCAAGCGCGTGGCCGACCCAAGCGAAATGGCCGGCGCGGTGCTCTACCTGGCCAGCGATGCGTCGAGTTACACCACCGGCGTGTCGCTGAATGTCGACGGTGGCTTCCTGTCCTGAAGCTGGGCGCCTTACTGCCAGTCCTGCAGCGCTTGGTGGGCGGCCTGGTTCATCGGCTGGGCCAGCAACCCGGTAGGCGTCAGGCTGATGTTGAACACCGCCCCGTCGGCCATCGGTAGATAGGTCACGCGGCGGGCCTGGGCATCGAACATGAACAGGTCGTGCTGCCCCACACGCAGCCAGCGCCACAGGTCGACGCCATACAGGCTTTGGGTTAGTTCCACCTGGGTGTAGCGAGCCTGGCTCTGTTGCTCGATGGCCAGGAAGCGGCTGTTGAGCTTCTCCAACCGATAGCCCGGCTCCAATCCAATCAAAGCGGCCAAGCCCTTCCATTGCAGCAGGCGCGCATCCAGTTGCCACAGGTCGCCTTCAAGGTTGACGCTGCGCTGGGCACCGCCCTCGGTGATATCGACCTGGTAAACGTTACCCGCGCGATGGAAGCTCAGAGTCAGCAGCGGCTTGTCCTCCGGCCAGGGGTCGTAACGACTGAGGTCATAGGCCACCAGTCCGACCAGCACCGCGACAGCCAGAAAGACCAGGCCGCAGGTGCCGCGCAGCCAGGCCAGAAACCAACGCCCGCCAAACAGGATACGAACTGCGACGAAGACCACCAGCAGCGCCAGTAGGGCTGTTGCCCAGGCAAGACCGTTGTACTGCATGGAATCAATTCCTTGTGCGTGAAAATGTCGGCATTATGCGCAGCGCATTCGCATGCGAATAGCGCTGACACCGCACAATCGGATACAGGTCGCCTTTTATGTCCTTCCCGTTCGAAATGGCCGTCGATCCCACGACGTTGCTACTGCTCGCCCTGGTTGCCTTCATCGCCGGGTTTATCGACGCCATTGCAGGGGGGGCGGGCTGCTGACCATTCCCGCCCTGCTCACCACCGGTATGCCGCCGCACCTGGTGCTGGGCACCAGCAAACTCTGCGCAACCTTTGGCTCAGGCACTGCCGGCTATGCGTTCTATCGGCGCAAGTTGTTCACCCCGGCCAAGTGGCGCAACGCGATGATCGGCACCGCCATCGGCGCCATTGCCGGTGCCGTACTGGTGCACTGGATACCCGCGGAATGGATCAACAAGATGCTGCCGGTGGTGGTATTCGCCTGCGGCATCTATCTGCTGTTCGGCAAGACGCCCAGCGCACCGCTGGATGCCGACCTGCCGATCGCCAAAAAACGCCAGTGGCCGCAGAGCCTGACCTTGGGTTTCTACGACGGCGTGGCTGGCTCCGGTACCGGCGCTTTCTGGACGGTCAGCACGCTACTGATGTATCCGCTCGATCTGGTGCGCGCCAGTGGCGTGGCACGCTCGATGAACTTCATCAGTAATGCCTGCGCACTGGTGGTGTTCATCGCGGCGGGTCAGGTGGCTTGGTTGGTGGGGCTGTGCATGGGCTTTTCGCTGATGGGCGGCGCCTTTCTCGGCGCGCGCACAGCGATTGGCGGTGGCTCGAAGTTCATCCGCCCGGTGTTCATTCTGGTGGTTCTGGGCCTGACTACGCGGCTAGTCTGGCAGCACTGGTTCGGCGCGGCCTAGGCGGCGCGCCACATACAGGTCGATCAGGTAACGAGCGATGGATCGGGATGCCGGCAATGGCGGTAGCTCATGTACCGAAAACCACTGCGCGTCTTCGATCTCCGCTTCCTGCCTGACGATCTCACCACCGGCATAACGGGCATGGAAGCCCAGCATCAGCGAGTGCGGAAACGGCCAGTTCTGGCTGCCTTGATACTCGATATCGCAGACTTCCACGCCCACCTCTTCGCGCACTTCCCGTGCCACGCATTGCTCCACCGACTCGCCAGGCTCGACGAAACCGGCCAGGGTGCTGTACACGCCAGTGACGAAGCGCGGTGAACGAGCCAGCAGCACCTCGTCACCACGGGTGACCAGCACGATCATGCTCGGCGACAAGCGCGGGTACTGGCGCAGGAGGCAGCGTGGGCAATGCATCGCACGCTCGCCTATTACAGGCTCCATGGCAGTGGCACAGCCGCCACAGAAGCGATTATCACTGGCCCAGGTGCCGATCTGCGCCGCGTAGCCAAGCATCTGGAACAATTCGGCATCACCTTCGAGCATGACCTGACGCAGGCCCTGCCAGCTGCACCCCGGCAGCTCGGCCTTGTGCTCCAGCTCCAGCAGGTAGAGTGGATCGCCGCGAAAATGCCCGAGGCCATGCTCGGCGATTACCGGCAGGCCCTGCTTCTTCAACCAGTCACGGGGAAACAGCAGGCCATTGGTATCGGCCAGAAAATGCTGTCGGTGGTGAGCCAGCACCCAGCCTCCAGGTTGCCCACAATCCAGCAGCTCGGGCAACCAGCTCGGGGTCATCAGGCCGCCACCTCTTGACCCAGGGCGCGCACGCTCTCCGCAGCCAGATCCAGCACGCTCGGCTGTGCCAAACCGTTATCGGCTTCCAGGTAATATTCAAGGCTGCTCAGCGCATCGGCGAGCACTTCCAGGCGCGCATCGGCTGGCATCTGCTCGGCATCGAGCATCTGTGTCTGGATGTAGTCCGCACAGGCGCCGACCAACGCCGCCGCACGTTCCTGGCCAAGAAACCACAAGCCGCCACGAACCGCCTGCAGGCTGAATGGCACGTTGGCCAGGTGCATGCGGTCACCAGACGCTTCGAGGTAGGCGGTGATCGCGCGTTTGGCCAGCGCCAAGCCCGCACGCGCTTCATCCAAGACGACGATCCGCGCTTCGAAAAGCTGATGCTGGGCGAAGGTACAAATCTCCGGTTCCGGGCGTGGCACGCTCACTCGCTCACCACGCTCGAGCGTTGCTACCATGCCTTCGACATAGAGCACGACGTCCGCCAGAACGACCAATTGCTCTGGCTCTGCTGGGGCGCCCTCACACCAGCCATTAACCGTCGGCAATTGGTTGGACAGTGAATTGCCCGCGGAACTGAGGCCGACCATGGCCAGCGTCTTGCTCAGTTTGCCCAGTAATGCATGCAGGTTGGTCAAACCCTCCTCCTGCAAAGTGCCGCGTTCGATCAGATCGAGCAAATCCTTGACGCTGGCCAGCTCTTCACGAATGGCCGAGCTGAGCGAACGCATCACCGCCTGTCCGGGCCCGGAGAGTCGCTGATACTCCTCTTCCAGCAGGTGATCGGTAAACGGCAACGGCGTGATGCCAAACAACTCGCGCACCTCACCTGCCAGCGCACCTCGACCACCGGACAGCGCGACCAGATACAGCAATTCCTTGAGCAGGCTGCGCGGCGGTTCGTAGGCACCATTGACGAGCATCTGTCGTAATTCGCGGTCGATCCGCGAGAACAGCTGCTTGCGCGATTTGCGCGGCAACAGCTGGCCATCGTTCTGCGCTTCGAGGGCTGCCGCACTCAACCAACACAGGCGACCGCGCGGCTCGTTGGCGAACAACCCGTCCAAGCGGCTCATCGCACGCCCCATCAACTTCATGCTGGCGGCAGGATTTTGCTCGCGGATAAAACCAAGCAGCCCTACCTGATACATCTGTCGCAGACGGCGGCCTTCGCTTTCCTTGGCGGCGGCATCCAGCGCCGGTGGCACCATGCGCGGCCGGGCCTGGTCGAGGCGTACGCTGAAGAAAAAGCTTTCCGGTAGTGGTGGCTGCTTGCAGGCCTGGCGCAGATCATTGATCGCCGGCAGCAGCAGTTCGGGCATTTCCTGACGATGCGCGTCCAGGCCTTCGAGATACCGACGCAGTACGTGCAGGGCATTGCTCAGTGCCGCCAACTGGGCGTCGCGTTCGGAGCCCACACCAGCGGGAATGTCAGTCGCCTGGTCGAGCACTTCCTGGGCGAGCAGCTCGGCACCGGTGAGTTCGATCAGGTTGAGCGTACCGCGCACCTGTTGCAGATTGTCCACGGCCTGCTGCAGCAAGCTGCCGTTATTGCGCTCGACGATGAACTGTTCGAGGCTCGCTTCGGCCTCTTCGATCGTGGCGAACAGTTCGTTGCGAACCAGCCCCAGTGACGATGCTCCAGAAACCATTCGCTATTGTGCCCCCTGCACAGGTATATGAAGCCGCATCAGTCGGCGAACTCCGGGTGCTGCTTGCTCATATGGGCCGCCATGGCCACGCGAAGATCAGCAGACTGCAACATGGCGGCATTCCACGTGGCGACGTATTCGAGTCCGTCGTCGACGCGATGATCGCGCATATAGCGAATCATTTCCTTGGTACCGCTCACGGCAATCGGCGATTTTGCAGCGATCACCCGTGCAATGTCCATGACCCCCGCAAGTAGCGTGTCGGCATCGCTGAACACCCGGTTGACCAGCCCGATTTCCCGAGCCTCGGCGGCGCCGACCGTACGCCCGGTGTAGGCCAGCTCACGGAGCATGCCGTCACCAATGATTCGCGGCAGCCGCTGCAGAGTGCCGACATCGGCGGCCATGCCAATATCGATTTCCTTGATGGCGAACTGAGCATCCTCGGCGCAGTAGCGCATGTCGCACGCCGACACCAGGTCGATCGCGCCGCCCAGGCAATAACCCTGAATGGCTGCCAGCACCGGCTTGCTGCATTCATCGACGGCGTTGAACGAGGCCTGCAGCTCGAGAATCTTGCGCCGCAGCGTCCGAGCATTACGACCCGCATCCTTACCCAGCTGAGTGCCGAGCTGCGCCAGCAGGCTGAGGTCGATGCCCGAGGAAAAGTGCTTGCCTGCACCGGACAACACCACCGCGCGCACCTCATCGGTCTCGTCGATCCAGCGGAAGATCTCGATGATTTCCGTCCAGAAGGCGGCGTTCATGGCGTTGATCTTGTCAGGACGATTGATCACCACATGGGCGACCTTGTCCAACAGCTCGACACGAAAGGCCTGATACTCGGTCATGGCAGTCATCCTCGGCAGACGGCGCTGGGCGCTCGGGTACGTTCAGTATCTAAAAGCGGCTTGTGAGCCCCCGCGACGGCAGCTGCTTGAGAACCGCGCAACTATAGCAAGCGGCGCCTGAAAGTCGATCACGCCCGGTGTGACGTACAGCACGCCTCGCCCAAGCCGATGTTTCTGCATGACGCCTGTAACGCGGTTATGCCTCGATGATGCAATCGACCGTGTAATAACTGCCCTGCTCGCCCTGGTGACGTTGCAATCCGTGCACGTCGGCATCGAAGCCAGGAAAACGCTGCTCGAAAGCCCTGGCGAAGCGCAGATAGTCAATGATAGAGCGAGTTTCCGCGGTGAACCGCTCGCCCGGCATGATCAGCGGAATACCCGGCGGGTAAGGCACCAGCATCACCGCAGCGATGCGCCCTTCGACGTCATCGACCAGCACCTCCTCCACCTCGCCGCGTACCAGCTGGTTATAGGCGTCGGCCGGTTTCAAGGCAATTTCAGGCAGCACGGTGTACATGCGCTTGAGGGATTTTGCGGTGGCGTTTTCGCGGTAGCAATCGTGCAGCGCATCGCACAGATCGCGCAGCCCCATGCCCTGATAACGGCTGGCGCCTTCACGGGCCACCGAAGGCAGTACTGAGGCCAGTGGCAGGTTGGCGTCATAGCTGCGCTTGAACTCCAGCAGCTCGGTCAGCAGCGTGCTCCACTTGCCCTTGGTGATGCCCATGGAAAACAGCACCAGGAACGAGTACAGGCCGGTCTTCTCGACCACCAGGCCACGTTCCCAGAGAAACTTGCTGACCACCGCCGCAGGAATACCGCGTTCATCGAGACGACCGCCTGCGGTCAGCCCAGGCATGACCAAGGTCACCTTGATCGGATCGAGCAGCACGTAATCCTCGGCTACATCGCCGAAGCCGTGCCAGTCGGCATCGGGCTGCAGCAGCCAGTCCGGCGTCGATACGTCGTCGGCGCCTTCGGTCTGCGGTGGCTGCCAGATGCTGAACCACCAATCCTCACTGCTCAGGCTCTGACCGAGGTTGGCCAGGGCACGGCGGAAGCTCAGGGCTTCGTCGAAGGTTTCCTGGATCAGCGAACGCCCGGCCGGCCCTTCCATCATCGCCGAAGCGACGTCCAGCGAGGCGATGATGCCGTACTGCGGCGAGGTGGAGATATGCATCATGAACGCTTCGTTAAAGCGGTCGCGGTCGAGCTTGCGCACGCCGCCGTCCTGGACGTGAATCATCGACGCCTGGCTGAAGGCAGCCAGCAGCTTGTGGGTCGAATGGGTGGTGAACACCATCGGCCCGCCCGCCTCACGCGTGGTGCCCATGCCGTAGCGGCCGGCGTAGAACTCGTGGAAGGCGGCGTAGGCATACCAGGCTTCGTCGAAGTGCAAAACTTCCACCGAATCGCCGAGGGTGCGCTTGATCAGCTCGGCGTTGTAGCACAGCCCGTCGTAGGTCGAGTTGGTGACCACCACCAGCTTGACCTTCGGCTCACGGCCGCGGGCCAGCGGGCTGGCATCGATCTTGGCCTGGATCGACTCGCGGGAGAACTCGCTCAGCGGAATCGGCCCGATGATGCCCAGCTCGTTGCGCTCCGGCGATAGGTACAGCGGAATCGCCCCGGTCATGATGATCGCGTGGAGGATCGACTTGTGGCAGTTGCGATCGACCAAAACCAGGTCATCGCGGCCAACCATCGAATGCCAGACGATCTTGTTGGCGGTCGAGGTGCCGTTGATCACGAAGTAGGTGTGGTCGGCGCCGAAGTTGCGCGCGGCCCGCTCTTCGGCGGCGGCCAGGGGGCCGGTGTGGTCGAGCAGCGAGCCCAGTTCGGGCACCGATACCGAAAGATCGGAGCGCAGGGTGTTCTCGCCGAAGAACTGGTGGAAGGCCTGCCCGACCGGGCTCTTGCGATAGGCCACGCCGCCGCCGTGGCCCGGCGTGTGCCAGGAATAATTGGACTGCGAGGTGTGCTGCACCAGCGCTTTGAAGAACGGCGGCAGCAGGCCATCGAGGTAATTGCGGGCAGCGCGCGCCACCTGGCGAGCCAGAAACGGCACGGTGTCTTCGAACAGATAGAGAATACCGCGCAATTGGTTGAGATCGGCCATGGCTTCGGCCGGCGCATTTTCGATGGTGACCTGCTCGCCCAGGGCAAAGATCGGCAACTGCGGCGCACGCCGACGGGCGATGCGGATCAGCGCGACCATGTCCTGCAGCAAATGGCGGTTTTCCCCGGCGCCCTCGGCGGCGACCAGAATGCAGGCCAGGCCATGATGGGTCGACGCGACGATATGCCCTTCCGCCGAACTAGCGGTGGAGAGGATGGTGAAACCGTCCTGCTCCAGTTCCTGGGCGATGGCCCGTACCCGCTCGCCGGCCACGGTATCGGCCTTGATATCACGATGAACGATGAGTACGGGGAACTTGAGGTCTTTGTACATCAGCTACACCTGAGGTCACACGGGATTGGCCCGCTGTGCCCTCAGGGTAGAGGGTCGCCGGAGAGGACGGAACCCCTCGCAGGCGGTGCTATACGAAAAGGTCGCAATTCGCCGCTCAGGAGGCGGATGTACCCTGCTCCAGCTGCGCCCATAGCGCCGGTGCGCCGGCGGACTTCTCGATAGCGGCCAGTCGTGCAACGTGTGCGGCAACGTCGTCGGCACTGGCAGCGATCACGGCGCCACGCGCGCGATCAGCCGGCAGACGGCGGATCGGCGTCGGTTGCTGGCGGCCGTTACCGTCGCCCTCCGAACCATCGCCGGCCAGGGACAGATTGGTCTGCCCACCGGTCATCGCCAGATAGACGTCGGCCAGGATCTCCGAGTCGAGCAAGGCGCCGTGCAGTTCGCGGCCGGAGTTATCGACGCCGTAGCGCTTGCACAGCGCATCAAGGCTGTTGCGCTGGCCCGGATGGCGCTCGCGGGCCATTTGCAGGCTGTCGAGCACGTCGCAGTAGGAAGCCAGATCGGCGCGCTCGTGCTGACCGATCAGATTGAACTCGTTGTTGAGGAAGCCCACGTCGAACGGCGCGTTGTGGATGATCAGCTGCGCGCCCTTGATGAACTCGTAGAACTCGTCGGCGACCTCTTTGAAGCGCGGCTTGTCCTTGAGGTCTTCACTGGTAATACCGTGGACTGCGATGGCGCCTTCGTCGATCTCACGATCGGGCTGCAGGTACACGTGGAAATGGCGCCCGGTCAAGCGGCGACCCTCAACCTCGACGCAGCCGATCTCGATGACCCGGTGGCCATCGCCTACCGGCATACCGGTAGTTTCAGTATCCAGTACGACTCTACGCACGCTTCATGCTCCTGATATCTTCGACGCCGCGGTTGGCCAGTTGGTCAGCACGCTCGTTGCCCGGATGGCCGATGTGGCCGCGCACCCACTGCCAGGTCACGTTGTGGCGGTTGACCTGCTCGTCCAGCTGCTGCCACAGGTCGGCGTTCTTCACCGGTTCTTTCGCGGCGGTTTTCCAGCCACGCTTCTTCCAGTTGGGCATCCATTCCTGAATACCCTTCATGACGTACTGCGAGTCGGTGACCAAGCGCACGTCACAGGGGCGCTTCAGCTCGGCGAGGCCGCGGATCGCGCCCATCAACTCCATGCGGTTGTTGGTGGTCGCTAGTTCACCGCCCCACAGTTCCTTCTCCACACCCTGGAACACCAGCAATGCGCCCCAGCCACCGACGCCAGGATTGCCCTTGCAGGCACCGTCGGTGTAAAGCTCAACTTGTTCGGACATTCAGCGCCTTTCTATCTATGGTCTGATTCGAGATTGCAGCGGTTGCTCAGGGTGCATCGCTATCGCGACGGCTGACCTTGGCAACCGGCATGGGCACCAGCTTGCCCATCGGCTCGCGACGGGACTGGCGCAGGGGGCGCAGACCGACCACCAGCTTGCGCGCTACCAATACGTAAAAACCGCCACCCGGCGACTGCCAGGCACCGCCCCAGCGTTCCAGCGGGGCCAACCGAGCCTGCCAGGCAGCGGAAGCAAGCGGCGGACGATAACACCCGAAGCGCCGTTTCTCCAGCGCGAAGCCGAGCAGGTTGAGCCAGTCGGCAAGACGCCCGGGAGCGATGCAGCGGGCATCGTGGAGAACGTCATGAGCGAACAGATGACGTGCGCCCCAGGCACTCAGCGGGTTGATGCCTACCACCAGCAAGTGACCACCTGCACGCACGCTGCGCGCAGCCTCGCGCAACAGGCCATGAGGCGACTGGCAGAAGTCCAGGCCATGCTGCAACACCACCACGTCGGCGGCCTGCTCGACCAGCGGCCAGGACTGCTCTTCACAGACGATCTCGACGCCGGCGAACGGCGCGCCAAGGCGCACGCTGCGCTGGATCTGCTGGGTCTCGATGGAGGTTTCGGCGCATGGGCCGTAATGCACCAGGTAACCGCCGAAGAAACGTGCCAGTTCCTCATCCAGCAGGCGCTGCTCCTGCTCCAGCAGCAGGCGCCCCAAGGGGGTGGTGAACCACTCTCGGGCAGCACCAATCAGCTGCAGCCAATCGGCATCAGCCTGAGCAAAGGGATTGTCGCTCATGGACGCTTGTTCATAGGGATTACCTGCATAGCCATCTTCAACAATGACACCTAAGATGCACCTTTGTCCCCAACTTGGCGACCACCTGATGATCAAGATCGAAGCCCTGAGTGCATTCTCGGACAATTACATCTGGCTGTTACAGGATGAACGGCACAAGCGCGTCGCCGTGGTCGACCCCGGTGATGCGGCGCCCGTGCAGGCCTGGTTGCAGGCGCATCCAGGCTGGACGCTGAGCGACATCCTGATCACCCACCATCACCCGGATCACGTAGGCGGCGTCGAGCAATTGCGCCGCGACAATGGTGCGCGCGTCTATGGCCCGGCCAAGGAAAACATCCCCGCCCGCGATCAGGCGCTGGTCGATGGTGAGCATATAGAAGTGCTCGGTCTGACCCTGCAGGTGATTGAGGTGCCGGGCCACACCCTGGGCCACATTGCCTTCTATCAAGGCGACCATCACTGGCTGTTCAGTGGCGACACCCTGTTCGCCGCGGGTTGCGGCCGGCTGTTCGAAGGTACCCCCGCGCAGATGCACCATTCGCTGCAGCGCCTTGCCGCGTTGCCGGATGACACCCTGATCTACTGCGCCCACGAATACACCCTGAGCAACCTGCGCTTCGCCCACGCAGTGGAACCCGGCAACCCGGCCGTGACCGAACGCCTGCAACAGGTCAGCGAATGGCGTGATCAGGGCCGTATCAGCTTGCCCTCCGTGCTGGAACTGGAGCGCGCGACCAACCCCTTTCTGCGCGGCGCTGAAACATCGGTTAAAAAAATGATCGCCAGCCGCGAGGGTCGCTCGATCGACAGCGAGGCCGAGGTCTTCGCGGCATTACGTGCCTGGAAAGATCACTTCTGAAACACGACTGGGCCGCAAAAACCCTGGTCAAAACTTGACCACCCCTGGATCGGTTTCTAGAATCCTCCAACTTTCGATCCAGGACACCCCCACTAACCAATGCCTTATCAGCCCTGTAACTCACTGAATTCAAAGGCATTGTCCTTGCGTTATCCGGCGCTTGCAGTGGCCATTTTTGCCATTCTCAGCGGCTGTCAAAGCCTGGATCAACAGACCATTGACTCAGCCCCTGCGGTCGATCTGAGCGGCAGGACGCCGCACGAGCCTCTGTGGATCAATGGGCCGGCTCAGGCTGAGCAACCCAAGGACATCTGGGAACGGGTGCGAGCGGGTTATCAGTTGCAGGACAACATCGGCGTCAACCCGCGTATCGAACAGCAGCGCCTGTGGTTCGCCAGCAACCCGTCTTTCGTCGAGAAGTCCGGCGAGCGCAGCAACCCGTACATTCACTACATCGTCGAGCGTCTGCAAGAACGCAACATGCCGATGGAATTGGCACTGCTGCCGATGATCGAAAGTGCCTACAACCCATTTGCCTACTCTCCAGCCGATGCAGTTGGCCTGTGGCAGTTCATCCCGTCTACTGGGCGCAACTTCAACCTGCGCCAGACCAGTTGGTACGACGGCCGTCGCGATGTCACCGCCTCCACCCAGGCCGCCATGAACTACCTGGCCCGTCTGCACGAGATGTTCAATGGTGACTGGCTGCTGGCCCTGGCTGCCTACAACGCCGGTGAAGGTCGAGTCAGCCGGGCTATCGAGCGCAACCAGAAGCTCGGCCTGCCGACCGACTACTGGAACCTCTCGCTGCCTCAGGAAACTCAGAACTACGTACCCAAACTGCTCGCCCTGTCCCAGGTGATCATGGCGCCCAGCGCTTACGGCGTGAGCCTGAGCCCAATCGCCAACGAACCCTACTTCGAGGAAGTTGAGCTCAAGCAGCGCATGGATCTTTCCCGGGTCGCCGCCCTCGCAGAAGTCGATGAAGACGAGCTTTACCTGCTCAATCCGGCCTTCAAGAAACGCATCACCGTCGACGGCCCACAGCATCTGCTGGTACCGACCGAGAAGGTCGAGCTGCTGACCGCCAACCTGTCGACCCTCAAGCCAGAGGATCTGCAGAACTGGCAAGAGTACGTGGTGCGTCCGGGCGATAACCTGCACGGTATCGCCAACCGCTACGAGCTGAGCGTTGCCAGTATCAAGGAGCTCAACCAGATCGCCGGCAACACCCTGCGTGTCGGTCAGCATCTCAATTTGCCAAGCACGGCGCAGCCGGCACCGGACTCGACACCGCAACGCACTGCCAACACCGCCATCGCCTCGCGCAGCTACCAGGTACGCAACGGTGACAACCTGTGGCAGATCGCCAAGGCACATAACGTCTCGGTAACCGACATCCAGCACTGGAATGCGCTCAAGGGCAATTCCCTGCGCGTCGGCCAGGATCTAAAGCTGCAGGGTGTCGCGAGCACCCAGGCAGTCGCTCGCGCTGAGCGCGACGACGTGACCTACTACAAGGTACGCAAGGGTGATTCGCTGCACCTGATTGCCAAACGTTTCAAGGTGCAGATGAAGAGTTTGCAGAGCTGGAATCCTAGAACCGGCAAGGCACTCAAGCCGGGGCAGGTGTTGACCCTGCGTCTGCCCAACTGAAGCCCATTGCAACACACCTGATACGAGCGTTCGGGGCCGGCCTTTTTCCTGTACAGACAAGCTGTTACTGTACGGAAACCTTTGCCGCCCCAGACCGGATATTGCATTTGAGACGCCCTCTCCTCTCGCTGATTTTTGGCCTGGCCGCCAGCGTCCCGGCCCAGGCAACGCTCAGCGAAAGCCATGGCTATGCGCAGTTCGGCGCACTCAAATATCCAGCCAGTTTTACCCACTTCGACTGGGTGAATCCCGAAGCACCCAAGGGCGGAACGCTGAGGATCATGGCTGCTGGCAGCTTCGACACCCTCAACCCCTACACCTTCAAGGGCACCAGTCCAGTCGCCACGGCCAACTTTCTGCAATATGGCGTGACCGAGTTGAATGAGCCGCTGATGGTCGGTACCGGGATGTACGATCCCTCCGGTGACGAACCTGCCTCCAGTTACGGGTTGATCGCCCAATCGGTGGAGTACAGCGAAGACCGCAGCTGGGTGGTGTTCAATCTGCGCCCGGAAGCGCGCTTCCACGATGGCAAGCCGATCACCGCCTACGACGTGGCCTTTTCGTACCGTCTGCTGCTCAAGGAAGGTCACCCGCAGTACCGTACCAACCTGCAGGAAGTGAAGCGCGTCGATATCCTCAATCGACATCGCGTGCGCTTCGTCCTCAAGCGCTCGAACAACCCGCTGCTGATCCTGCGCCTGGGCGAGCTGCCGGTACTGCCACAACATTACTGGAAAGATCGCGACTTCAAGGCCACCACCTTCGAACCGCCACTGGGCAGTGGTCCCTATCGCATAAGCCAGGTCAACCCAGGTCGTGGCCTAAGCTTCGAACGGGTCAAAGACTGGTGGGGCGCCTCGCTGCCGGTCAACCGCGGCAAATACAACTTCGATCGCGTCGAAGTGGACTTCTACCGTGACAGCCATGTCGCCTTCGAAGCCTTCAAGGCCGGTGAATTCGACCTCTACATCGAACAGCAAGCGAAAAACTGGGCCAATAACTATCGCTTTCCTGCGGTGACCCGCGGCGATGTGGTACGTGCGGAAATCCCTCACCAGATTCCTACCCAGACTCAGGCGCTGTTCATGAACACGCGCCGCAGCACCTTCGAAGACGTACGGGTTCGCGAAGCCTTGGGCCTGATGTTCGACTTCGAATCGGACCAACCGCACGCTCTTCAACAGCTCCTACACCCGCGCCGCCAGCTACTACCCAAACAGTGAGTTCTCTGCCAAGGGCAAACCGGAGGGCGCGGAGTGGCTGTTGCTGTCACCGTTTCGCGCCCAACTGCCGCCGAGGCTATTCACCGAGCCGTTCCAGATGCCAGTCACCGACGGCCGTGGTATCCCCAGGGAAACCTTGCGCCACGCCCTTGGTCTATTGGCCGACGCTGGCTGGAAACCTTCTGGCCAGCGTTTGATGAACGATAAGGGACAGGCGCTGCGCTTCGAGATCCTGCTGGTCAATCCCAACCTCGAGCGTATCCTTCAGCCCTTCACCGAGAACCTCGCAAGCATCGGCATACAGGCCAGCCTGAGAACGGTGGATCGCGCTCAGTACAAGCAACGTCTGGATCAGTTCGAATTCGACATGATATTGCTGACCCTGCCGCAAACCCTTAGCCCAGGCCTGGAGCAGTCGCTGTACTTCCACTCCAGCCAGGCCAGCGTAAAAGGCGGGAAGAATTACGCAGGTATCAACGACCCTGTGGTCGATGCCTTGCTCGAAAAACTGCTTTCTGCCCGCAGCCGTGAAGAACAGGTGGCCGCCACCCGCGCCCTGGATCGCGTGATGCTCTGGCAGTACTACACCATTCCAAATTGGTACATCGACTATCACCGCCTGGCGTACCGCAACCGCTTTGCATTCGTTACCACGCCGCCCTACACACTAGGGCTGCGCACCTGGTGGCTGAAAACCACGGAGAACGCCCGATGACGCATCCACTGCGCTCATTCCTGATGCACGGCAGCGCCCTGCTGCTGCTTGGTCTTGCCAGCCTCACCCAGGCAGCACCGCAACACGCACTGACGCTTTACGGTGAGCCACCGAAGTATCCGGCCAATTTCAAACATTTCGACTACGTCAATCCCGATGCGCCCAAGGGCGGCATCCTGCGCCTGCCCGGCCTCAACGGGTTCGACAGCTTCAACCCGTTCATTCCCAAGGGCAACGCGGCCGACCGCGTGGGGCTGATCTACGACACCCTCACCTACCATTCGCCGGATGAGCCCTTTACCGAGTACGGGCTGCTGGCCGAAAAGGTCGAGAAGGCCGCAGACGATAGCTACGTGCGCTTCTTCCTCAACCCCAAGGCGCGCTTCCAGGATGGCGAACCCGTCACCGCCGAGGACGTGATCTTCACCTTCAACACCCTGCTCGAACATGGCGACCCCATGTACAAACACTATTACGCCGATGTCGCTGAAGTCGTCGCCGAGAACGCACGCACCGTGCGCTTCAACTTCAAGCACGCCGGGAATCGCGAACTGCCGCTGATTCTTGGCCAGTTGGCGATACTGCCCAAGCACTGGTGGGCAGAACGCGACTTCTCCCGCGGCAGCCTGGAGGTACCACTGGGCAGCGGCCCCTACCGCATCGCCGACTTCTCGCCGAACAGTTCGATCCGCTTCGAACGCGTCAAAGACTGGTGGGCGAAGGATCTGCCTGTGGCCCGCGGCCAATACAACTTCGACGAAATTCGCATTGAGTACTTTCGCGACATGGCCGTCGCCCTGGAAGCGTTCAAAGCGGGTCAATTCGACGTGAACCTCGAATATTCGGCAAAGGATTGGGCCACCGGCTACAACTCACCGGCCTTGCGCGCTGGGCGCTTCGTTCAAGAGGCCTTCCCCAACCGCAATCCGGCAGGCATGCAAGGCTTCGTGTTTAACACCCGCAAACCGCTGTTCCAAGATGCGCGCGTGCGTGAGGCGATCGCCCTGCTGTTCGATTTCGAATGGGCCAACAAGCAGCTTTTCTACGGCGCCTACAAGCGCACCAACAGCTACTTCGCGAACTCGGAAATGGCCGCCACCGGCCTGCCTAGCGAAGCGGAGCTGAAGCTGCTGGAACCGCTGCGCGGAAAGATCCCCGAAAAGGTCTTCACCGAAACCTTCAAGCCTCCTGTCAGCGACGGCAGCGGTATCATCCGCGATCAGGCCCGCCGCGCGTATCAGTTGCTTACCGAGGCCGGCTATCGTATCGAGAACGACAAGATGGTGGACGCTAATGGCAACCAGCTGGCGTTCGAGTTCCTCAATCACCAAGCCAACCTGGAACGGGTAATCCTGCCATTCAAGCGCAACCTGGCGGAGCTGGGGATCGACTTGCAGATTCGCCGCGTCGACGTCTCCCAGTACATCAACCGCCTGCGCTCGCGGGATTTCGAAATGACCTCGGCAATCTGGCCGCAGTCCAGTTCGCCGGGCAATGAGCAGCGCGAGTTCTGGCACTCCAGTAGCGCCGACAATCCGGGCAGCCGCAATCTTATCGGCCTACGCGACCCAGCCATTGACCAACTGGTCGATGGTCTGATCCGTGCGGACTCGCGCCAATCGCTGATCACTCATACAAGGGCGCTGGATCGCGTCCTGCTATGGGGCAACTACGTGGTGCCGAACTATTACGTCGACGCCTACCGAGTGGCCTACTGGAAGCGCTTCGGGCACCCGGAGAAATCGCCACTGTACGATTACGGTCTGATGACTTGGTGGCAGGAAAAGCCGGTCGGCGAAGTGGTCACTCCTGAAGAAACGTCCACCACCGAGCAGGAAGAACGCTAGATGCTGGCCTATATCCTGCGGCGGCTGCTGCTGATCATTCCGACCCTGTTTGGCATTTTGGTGATCAACTTCGTGATCATTCAAGCCGCACCTGGCGGCCCGGTCGAGCAGATGATCGCCAAACTCGAAGGCTTCGATGCGGCTTCCGGCGGTGCCACGGGGCGGATCTCCGGTGGCGGTGGCGGCGAAGTGGCAACCGCCGGCTCCAACTACCGTGGCGCCCAGGGTCTCGACCCCGAACTGATCGCCGAGATCGAGAAGATGTACGGTTTCGACAAATCGGCGCCCGAACGCTTCTGGATCATGCTCAAGAGCTACGCTCAACTGGATTTCGGAGAGAGCTTCTTTCGTGATGCCAAGGTCATCGACCTGATCATGGAGAAGATGCCCGTATCCATTTCCCTCGGGTTATGGAGCACATTGATCATGTACCTGGTGTCCATTCCGTTGGGTATCGCCAAGGCGACACGGCATGGCAGCGCGTTCGATGTGCTGGACCAGCTCGGCGATCATCATCGGTTACGCGATTCCGGCTTTCCTGTTCGCCATTCTGCTGATCGTATTGTTCGCCGGCGGCAGCTACTACGATTGGTTTCCGTTGCGCGGGCTGACCTCAAGCAACTTCGATGAGCTGAGCTTCAGCGGCAAGCTGCTCGACTATTTCTGGCACCTGGCGCTACCCGTCACCGCACTGGTGATTGGTAACTTCGCCACGCTCACCCTGCTGACCAAGAACAGCTTCCTCGATGAAATCAACAAGCAGTACGTGACCACCGCCAGGGCCAAGGGCCTGAGTAACACCCGCGTGCTCTACGGTCATGTTTTCCGGAACGCCATGCTGCTGATCATCGCCGGCTTCCCGGCGGCATTCATCGGCTTGTTCTTTACCGGCTCACTGCTGATCGAGGTGATCTTCTCCCTCGACGGCCTTGGTCTGCTGAGCTTCGAGGCGGCGATCAACCGCGACTACCCGATAGTCTTTGGCACCCTATTCATCTTCACCTTGCTGGGACTGGTCGTGAAACTGATCGGCGACATTACCTATACCCTGGTCGATCCGCGCATCGACTTCGAAAGCCGGGAGGGCTGATATGGCACTTTCCCCGCTCAATCAACGTCGTTTCAACATTTTCAAAGCCCACAAACGTGGTTGGTGGTCGCTGTGGATTTTCCTCGCCCTGTTCGTCGTAACCCTGGGCGCCGAGCTGATCGCCAACGACAAACCCTTGGTAGTCAGCTACGACGGTGAACTGTACTTTCCAGTGCTCAAGCGCTACCCGGAGACAACCTTTGGTGGCGAATTCCCGCTGCAGGCAAACTACAAGAGCCCGTACATCCAGGATCTGATCGAGCAGAAGGATGGCTGGATGGTCTGGCCACCGATTCCCTTCAGCTACTCCAGCATTAACTACGACCTCAAGGTACCGGCCCCCGCTCCGCCCTCAGCGGACAACTGGCTGGGTACCGATGACCAGGGCCGCGATGTACTGGCCCGGGTGATCTACGGCTTCCGCATTTCAGTGCTATTCGCCCTCTCCCTCACCTTGGCAAGCTCGGTTATCGGCGTCGCTGCGGGTGCCCTGCAGGGGTTCTACGGCGGCTGGGTGGATCTGACCGGGCAGCGCATCCTGGAGATCTGGTCAGGCCTGCCAGTACTGTACCTGTTGATCATCCTGGCCAGTTTCGTGCAGCCGAACTTTTGGTGGCTGCTGGGCCTGATGCTGCTGTTTTCCTGGATGAGTCTGGTGGATGTGGTGCGTGCCGAATTCCTCCGCGGCCGTAACCTGGAATACGTGCGCGCAGCCCGTGCGCTGGGCATGCGTAACGGCTCGATCATGTTCCGGCATATCCTGCCCAACGCCATGGTGTCGACCATGACCTTCTTGCCGTTCATCCTCACTGGCGCCATCGGCACGCTCACTGCGCTGGACTTCCTCGGCTTCGGCCTGCCTGCCGGCTCACCGTCGCTCGGCGAACTGGTGGCGCAGGGCAAATCCAATCTCCAGGCGCCATGGCTGGGAATGAGCGCCTTCGCCGTGCTGGCTATCATGCTCAGCTTGCTGGTATTCATCGGCGAGGCTGCCCGCGATGCCTTCGACCCGAGGAAATAAGATGACCGATCCTGAAAACCTCGTCGAAGTACGCGACCTGTCCGTAGCGTTCGTCAATGGCAACACGCAGCGGCACGTGGTCAACACCATCAGCTTCGACATTCGCCGCGGCGAAACCCTCGCACTGGTCGGTGAAAGCGGATCTGGAAAATCGGTCACCGCCCACTCGATCCTGCGCCTGCTGCCCTACCCGCAGGCGCAGCACCCCAGCGGCAGCATTCACTATGCCGATCAAGACCTGCTCAAGCTCAGCGAGAAGAAATTGCGTGGCATCCGTGGCAACCGCATCGCCATGGTGTTTCAAGAGCCGATGACCTCGCTGAACCCCTTGCACAGCATCGAGAAGCAGATCAACGAGGTGCTTGCCCTGCACAAGGGACTGAGCGGCAAGGCAGCCACACGGCGCACTCTGGAACTGCTGGAGCTGGTTGGAATACCGGAACCGCAGAAGCGCCTCAAGGCACTGCCCCACGAGCTGTCCGGCGGGCAACGTCAACGGGTGATGATCGCCATGGCCCTGGCCAACGAACCGGAGCTGCTGATCGCCGACGAGCCGACCACGGCCCTCGACGTCACCGTGCAGTTGAAGATTCTCGAATTGCTCAAGGAGCTGCAAGCGCGCCTGGGCATGGCCATGCTGATCATCAGCCATGACCTCAACTTGGTGCGGCGTATTGCCCACCGCGTCTGTGTAATGCAGAACGGCGAGCTGGTCGAACAGGCTGACTGCGAGTCCCTGTTCAATAACCCGCAACATCCCTATACCCGCGAGTTGCTGGCCGCCGAGCCGGATGGTAATCCGGTCGCCACTCAAGCGGGCGAAACCATGCTTGAAGTCGAAGACTTGCGCGTCTGGTTTCCGATCAAGAAAGGCTTACTGCGCCGCACCGTGGATCATGTGAAAGCGGTGGACGGCATCAATTTCAGCCTGCAACGCGGCCAGACGCTGGGCATCGTCGGCGAGAGCGGCTCGGGCAAGTCCACGCTGGGCCTGGCCATTCTGCGCTTGATCGGCAGCCAGGGAGGGATTCGCTTTGACAACCACCCCTTGAACGGCCTGTCGCAAAACCAGGTGCGTCCGTTCAGGCGCCAGATGCAAGTCGTCTTCCAGGATCCCTTCGGCAGCCTCAGCCCACGCATGACCGTGGGCATGATTGTCAGTGAAGGTCTGCGTATCCATGGCATCGGCAGTGACACCGAGCAAGAGCAAGCGATCATCGAAGCGCTTCTGGAGGTCGGCCTGGATCCTGAGAGCCGCCACCGCTATCCCCACGAGTTCTCTGGTGGTCAACGACAGCGTATCGCCATCGCGCGCGCGCTGGTGCTCAAACCGGCATTGATTCTGCTGGATGAGCCGACCTCGGCACTTGATCGCACCGTGCAGCGCCAGGTGGTCGAACTACTGCGCACACTGCAAACCAAGTACAACCTGACTTACCTGTTCATCAGCCATGATCTGGCGGTGGTACGGGCGCTAAGCCACCAATTGATGGTGGTCAAACAAGGCCAGGTCGTTGAGCAAGGTAACGCCGATTCGATTTTCCGGGCGCCGCAGCACGCCTACACCCAGCAATTGCTGGAAGCCGCGTTCCTCTTACCGGCCAGCAGCGCATAAGCCTGCGATCGCTGAATGTGAAAAGGCCCCTCTGTCTTGCGACGCGGGGCCTTTCCTTTGCTCTGAGACCAAACTGCAGAAATACAAAGGCCCCGAAATCGGGGCCTTTGTTTATTCAGCGGACATCCGCACTTAGAAGCGCTCGATGTCTGCCTTGCTCTCCAACTGCTTGCGGAAGGCCGCGAAGTCCTGCTGGCCACTGCGTGAGGCCAGGAAGCGACGGTACATCGCCTTCTCTTCGTCACTCAGCGCCTCTTCAGGCTCACTGACACCTTTCAGGCGTATGACTACGAAGTCTCCATTATTCAGCGCTATACCGCTGAACTCGGAAGCTTCGCCAGTCGGCTTGGGCATACGGAACAGTGCCTGCAGCACAGCCGGGTCAACACCTTCCTGGTTGCGGGTAGCAGCTTCTACCACTTGCCAGTCCGAGTCTTGCACCTGCCCCTTGCCGTCACGCAGCTCGGTAACCAGCGACTCGCCAGCAGCCTTGGCTGCTTCGCTAGCACGGGTCTGGGTGAGTTGCTCACGAATGCTGCCACTCACCTGCTCCAGCGTCAGCTGCTGCGGCTTGCGGTGCTCCTTGACGCGAACCACTACCAGCGTGCTTGGATCAAGCTCAATGGCACTGCTGTTGCTACCGTTTTCCAGCACTTCCTCGCTGAAAGCGGCCTGCAACACTTGGCGGTTACCGGCGATGCCTTCACCACCCTGACGACCAAACGGCTCACTGGTTTGCACTTTCAGGCCCAGTTCCTGTGCTGGCTGAGCCAGATCCGAAGATTCGAACGCCGCGTCTTCCAGTTGCTTGGTCGCTTCGACGAAACGTTGTTCGACGCGCTGAGTCTTGAGGTCGGCTTCCAGCTTTTCCTTCATGCTGGCGAGTGTCGGCACTTCAGGAGCCTGCACACCCAACAGTTTGATCAGATGCCAGCCGAACTCGCTACGTACCGGTGCCGATACTTCGTCTTTGTTCAATGCGTAGAGAGCATCCTCGAAGGCGGGGTCATACACACCCTTGCCCGCGTAACCGAGATCCCCACCCTCACTGGCTGAACCTGGATCCTGAGAAAACTCCTTGGCCAACGCAGCGAAATCTTCGCCCTGTTGCAGGCGTTTCTGCACGTCTTCGATCTTAGCCTTGGCCTGTTCGTCGCTGCTGTCGCCGCCAACTTCGATGAGTATATGCGCCGCCTGGCGCTGCTCGGCCAGGTTGGCAATTTCCGACTCGTAGGCGGTTTTCAGCTCTTCGTCGCTGACGGATATTTCCGAGAAGAAAGCGTCTTTCTTCAGTTCGACGTACTCGAGTACCACCTGCTCTGGGCTCATGAACTGAGACTGCTGAGCGTCGTAGTAGGCTTTGACGTCATCATCGCTAACCTGCACCGCACCGGCATCCACCTTGATGGTACGGGTGGCGAAATCGCGGGTCTGTTTCTCCAGGCGGGCGAATGCTTTGACTTCTTCATCGGTGACGAAACCGCTGCCAGACAGCCCGGCACGCAATTGGCCGATCAGCATTTCCTGCTCAAGCATCTGACGGAACTGCATGCGGTTGTAGCCGAGCTGACGAATCACCTGATCGAAGCGTTCAGCGTTGAAACGGCCATCAACCTGGAACTCAGGCGTCTGTACGATCACTTGGTCGAGTGCAGGCTGAGAAAAGGCGAACTTGGCATCGGCAGCGCCCTGAACCAGCAGTGAGCGCTCGATCAACCCTTTCAAGGAAGCTTCACGCAGCAGATTCTCATCCAGCAGCGATGCATCGAATTCCTGACCAAGCTGTTGCAACAGTTGGCGACGCTGCATTTCCACAGCTTGATTGAGTTCGTTCTGGCTGATTGCCTCACCATTCACTTCGGCAGCGTTTTGGCTGTTGCTGGTACCGGTAATAATGGCGTCAACGCCGGTCAGCGCCATAAGAACGACGATCAGGCCGATGATGGTTTTGGCAATCCAACCCTGTGAATTGTCCCTGATATTTTGCAGCATGCTTCCCCCAGAACGACCACGTACTAAAAATGGCCGCGCAGCGTGGGTAAATTCCGGATAGAAGAAAGGCGCATCCTGGGATGCGCCTTCTCGTAACGTGCGAAGCGGATCGGGATCATCAATCTACAATCCCCGGCGTCACAGACCAGATAGTCTTATTGCCGCTCCACAACCGAGCCGGGGTTAGCCGACCCGGCGGGCAAAGGCCCGAAGACGCTTAGTTGACGGCGTCTTTCAGTGCTTTACCAGCTTTGAAACCTGGGATCTTGGCAGCAGCGATGCTGATCGGCTTACCAGTCTGCGGATTGCGGCCAGTGCGAGCAGCGCGATCCTTGACAGCGAAAGTACCGAAACCCACCAGTACAACGGAGTCCCCAGCCTTCAGAGCACCAGTAACGGATTCAATTACTGCGTCCAGCGCACGGCCAGCAACAGCTTTCGGGATATCAGCAGATGCAGCGATGGCATCGATCAGTTCCGACTTGTTCACTCTAAGTCCCCTTAATTTCGGTTGAGTTTGTTTCTTGATTTTAATGGAAGCGAATCGGGTGCTGGATGGCCTGCCGACACGGGTAAGAGCCGCTTTATAGCAAGGGCTCTAAAATAGTGTCAAGGAAGCCAACCGGCTAATGCGTGCTGATTCGCTCCTTGGAATCAGTCTCGCGTTTTTCATCCTTTGCAACCAACTCCGGAGCCGCGTCTGGCAAGGGCTCCGGGGCGTATTGCAGCGCAATTTGCAGGACCTCGTCAATCCATTTAACCGGTTTAATCTGCAGGTCTTGCTTGATGTTCTCCGGAATTTCCTTGAGATCGCGAACATTCTCCTGAGGAATGATCACCGTTTTGATTCCACCCCGATGCGCAGCAAGCAGCTTTTCCTTCAAGCCGCCGATCGCCAGTACCTGACCTCGCAAGGTGATTTCACCGGTCATTGCAACATCCGCACGAACCGGAATCTGCGTCAATGCCGACACCAAAGCAGTGCACATACCGACACCCGCACTCGGGCCATCCTTCGGCGTAGCACCTTCCGGCATGTGGATGTGGATATCACGTTTTTCGTAGAAATCCGGAGCCACCCCGAGGCTTTTGGCACGGCTGCGCACCACTGTTTGCGCGGCTGTGATCGATTCGACCATCACATCGCCCAGTGAGCCAGTCTTGATCAGATTACCCTTGCCAGGCACCACTGCAGCCTCGATTGTCAGCAGTTCACCGCCCACCTGAGTCCACGCCAAAC
The DNA here is from genome assembly GCF_979258205.1 of Pseudomonas sp. AC355. Taxonomy (NCBI): domain Bacteria; kingdom Pseudomonadati; phylum Pseudomonadota; class Gammaproteobacteria; order Pseudomonadales; family Pseudomonadaceae; genus Pseudomonas; species Pseudomonas sp. AC355. Next base: position 1,225,259 of record NZ_OZ409843.1, read on the forward strand.
CGGTTACCTGACCGATCTGATCCTGCTGCTCGGCAAGGCCATAACGATGCTTTCGAACGCCCAAATACTCTTCGAGCATATCGGCCGTTACCAGCACCTGGAAGCGTTTTTCCTTGATGTGCTGCTTGACGACACGGCGGCAGACTTTAGCGATTTGTCGCTCCAAGCTGCGCACACCCGCTTCTCTGGTGTAGTAACGAATAATGTCGCGAATCGACTCATTGTCGAATTCCAGCTCGGTTTTTTTCAGTCCATTAGCCTGAATCTGCTTGGGCGCGAGGTATTTGACGGCGATATTGATCTTCTCATCCTCGGTGTAACCCGGCAGGCGAATCACTTCCATCCGATCCAGCAAGGCTGCCGGAATATTCATGGAGTTGGCCGTGCACAGGAACATCACGTCGGACAGGTCGTAATCGACTTCAAGATAATGGTCATTGAAGTTGTGATTTTGCTCCGGATCGAGCACCTCGAGCAGCGCGGAAGCAGGGTCGCCGCGCATGTCCTGGCCCATCTTGTCGATTTCGTCGAGCAGAAACAATGGATTGCGCACACCAACTTTGGTCATCTTCTGGATCAGACGACCAGGCATAGAGCCAATGTAGGTACGGCGATGACCGCGAATTTCCGCTTCATCACGCACGCCACCCAACGCCATGCGCACAAACTTTCGATTGGTAGCACTGGCAATGGATTCGGCAAGAGACGTCTTGCCAACGCCAGGAGGGCCAACCAAGCACAGAACCGGGCCCTTGAGCTTCTTCACCCGCTTCTGCACAGCGAGATACTCAAGGATGCGCTCTTTGACCTCTTCGAGGCCGTAATGATCGGCATCCAGAATGCTTTCGGCACGGGTTAGATCCAGGCGTACTTTGCTTTGCGCCTTCCACGGTACGTTTACCAGCCAGTCGATGTAGGAACGTACCACCGTAGCTTCAGCGGACATCGGCGACATCTGTTTAAGCTTGTTCAGCTCAGCCTGAGCCTTACCGTAGGCTTCCTTGGTCAGCCCGGCATTCTCGATGCGGCGCTTGATCTCATCGAGTTCGTTGTGCCCTTCCTCGCCGTCGCCAAGCTCCTTCTGAATGGCCTTCATCTGCTCATTCAGGTAGTACTCGCGCTGACTGCGCTCCATCTGCTTCTTCACGCGGCCGCGAATACGCTTTTCAACTTGAAGCAAATCGATTTCGGCGTCCAGCAGTGCCAGTACGTGCTCAACACGGGTTGGCAGATCAACGATTTCGAGGATTTCCTGCTTCTGCTCGATCTTCAACACCATGTGCGCCGCCATGGTATCGACCAGGCGACTGGGCTCATCGATGCTATTGAGAGATGACAGCACTTCGGCAGGCACTTTCTTGCCTAGCTGCACGTATTGCTCGAACTGACTCAGCAGGCTGCGGGTGAACACCTCGGCCTCACGCTCCGGCGCATCGACCTCGTCAAGCAGCTGGACTTCAGCTCGGCTATAACCGTCAGCCTCGATGAACTGTTCAATCTCACCGCGCTGCTCGCCCTCAACCAGCACCTTGACAGTGCCGTCCGGCAATTTGAGCAATTGCAGCACGGTCGCGACGGTACCGACGCGGTAGAGCCCTTCTTCACTCGGCTCATCGTCAGCGGGATTTCTCTGGGCCAGCAGCAGGATCTGCTTTTCCCCATTCATCGCGGCTTCAAGCGCCTCGATGGACTTCTCGCGCCCCACGAAAAGCGGGATGACCATGTGCGGATAGACCACGACATCGCGCAAAGGCAGGAGAGGCAATTCGATGGTTGTCTTCATGATTTTGGCTCTACAGCGGCCTTGCGGCCGTAAACAGTGGGAGTACCCTTGCCGTTAAGATGGGGGTAGCCCCAGGAAAAAACAAGCACTGCTGTCAGCAAAAACAAAGGGGCCCGCAGGCCCCTTGCTTTCAACATGTGACAGACGCGTTACGCGTCAGGCGCTGCCTTGGCAACAGGCGCCTCAGTGTTCTCGTAGATCAGCAGCGGCTTGGAGGTGCCATTGATGACACTCTCATCAATGACTACCTTACTGACGTCCGATTGCGATGGAATCTCATACATCGTGTCCAGCAACACGCTTTCAAGAATCGAACGCAGGCCACGAGCACCCGTCTTGCGCTCCAGCGCCTTCAGAGCAACAGCTTTGAGAGCATCAGGGCGGAACTCAAGATCCACGCCTTCCATCTCGAATAACTTGCCGTACTGCTTGGTCAGCGCATTCTTCGGCTCGGTGAGAATCTGCACCAGAGCAGCCTCATCAAGCTCTTCCAGCGTCGCGATGACCGGCAAGCGGCCAACGAACTCGGGAATCAGACCGAACTTGACCAAATCATCCGGCTCGATCTCACGGAGCGACTCACCAATCTTCTTGCCGAGATCCTTGGTGCGCACCTCGGCACTAAAACCAATTCCGCCCTTGGTGGAACGGCCCTGGATCACTTTCTCGATACCGGCGAATGCACCACCGCAGATGAACAGGATGTTGCGCGTATCGACCTGCAAAAACTCCTGCTGAGGATGCTTGCGGCCACCCTGAGGCGGAACCGAGGCGACTGTGCCTTCGATCAACTTCAGCAGCGCCTGCTGTACGCCCTCGCCCGAGACGTCGCGGGTAATCGACGGGTTATCGGACTTACGGGAAATTTTGTCGATCTCATCGATGTAGACGATACCCATCTGGGCCTTCTCGACATCGTAATCGCACTTCTGCAGCAGCTTCTGAATAATGTTCTCGACGTCTTCCCCCACATAACCCGCTTCGGTCAAGGTGGTGGCATCAGCAATGGTGAACGGAACATTCAGCAGCCGCGCTAGCGTTTCAGCCAGCAGCGTCTTACCGGAGCCTGTCGGGCCTAGGAGCAGGATGTTGCTCTTGCCGAGTTCGACGTCATCCTTCTTCTCGCGCTGATTGAGCCGCTTGTAGTGGTTGTAGACCGCGACCGCCAAGATCTTCTTGGCTCGCTCCTGACCGATCACGTACTGATCGAGGATCGAGCTGATCTCCTTGGGAGCTGGCAGCTTGTGTGCACTGCTCTCGGCCTGGGCTTCCTGAACCTCCTCGCGGATGATGTCGTTGCACAGGTCGACGCACTCGTCGCAGATAAAGACCGAGGGCCCGGCAATCAATTTGCGCACTTCATGCTGGCTTTTGCCGCAGAAGGAGCAATAGAGCAGCTTGCCGTTGTCCTCGCCGTTGCGGGTGTCAGTCATTCGTTCGATCCAAATCCGATAGGCTTACAACAGAAGATGAAGGCTCTTGCGGGCTTTTTCAAGCCCGCAAGTGATCGGAATAACCGACCGCGCCTATTTATAGCTGCTTATTTCAAGCGGGACGCTGGGCAATGACTTCGTCGATCAGCCCGTAGGCAAGCGCAGCCTCTGCACTCATGAAATTATCGCGATTGGTGTCGCGCTCGATTTCTTCAAGGGTGTGCCCGCTGTGCTTGGCCATCAGCGTGTTCAAACGCTCGCGGATAAAGAGGATTTCCTTGGCATGGATTTCGATATCCGAGGCCTGCCCCTGAAAACCGCCCAGCGGCTGGTGAATCATCACGCGCGAGTTCGGCAGGCAGAAACGCTTGCCAGGCGCACCGGCGGTCAGCAGGAATGCGCCCATGCTGCAGGCCTGACCGATACAGGTGGTCGACACGTTAGGCTTGATGAACTGCATGGTGTCGTAGATCGACATGCCCGCGGTCACCGAACCACCCGGAGAGTTGATATAGAGATGGATGTCCTTGTCCGGGTTTTCCGCTTCAAGGAACAGCAATTGCGCACAGATCAGGTTGGCCATGTAGTCCTCTACGGGGCCCACCAGAAAAATCACTCGTTCCTTGAGCAGGCGCGAGTAGATGTCGTAAGCGCGCTCGCCACGAGCCGACTGTTCGACAACCATCGGAACCAGACCACCAGCGGCCTGGATATCAGAAGTTCTGCTGAATATACGAATTACGGAACATGCTCTGCAGTCACTCCCAAATAGTTATGTCTTGAATACGCATAAGCCAGCACGAAGGCTGGCTTATGGTGTGTACGTCTTAGCGCAGAGACGATCAGGCGGCTTGCGGAGCTTCTACCGGCTTGACTGCTTCTTCGTAAGAGACTGACTTGTCAGTCACACTAGCCTTCTGCAAAACAGTATCTACAACTTGCTCTTCCAGTACAACCGAACGAACCTCGTTCATCTGCTGGTCGTTCTTGTAGTACCACGCCACGACCTGCTCAGGCTCCTGGTAGGCCGAAGCCATTTCCTGGATCAATTCACGGACGCGAGCGTCGTCAGGCTTCAGTTCGAACTGCTTGACCACTTCGGCAACGATCAGGCCGAGAGAAACACGGCGCTTGGCTTGCTCTTCGAACAGCTCGGCCGGCAGCTGATCCGGCTTGATGTTGCCACCGAACTGCTGAACAGCCTGCACACGCAGATTGTTGACTTCACTGGCAATCAGCGCCTTAGGCACTTCGACCGGATTGGACGCCAACAGGCCATCCATCACCTGATTCTTGATTTTGGACTTGATGGCTTGGCGCAGCTCACGCTCCATGTTCTTGCGAACTTCGGTGCGGAAACCTTCCAGACCGCCTTCCTTGATGCCGAACAGGGTGAAAAACTCATCGTTCAGCTCTGGCAGTTGCGGAGCGGAGACGCTGTTCACCTTGACGGTGAATTCCGCGGTCTTGCCGGCCAGATCGAGGTTCTGATAGTCCTCTGGGAAGGTCGGATTGATCACACGCTCTTCACCAGCTTTGGCGCCGACCAGGGCGTCTTCGAAGCCTGGGATCATACGGCCGGAGCCCAGAACCAGCTGAGTGCCGGTAGCGGAACCGCCAGCGAAGGCTTCACCGTCGATCTTGCCGACGAAGTCGATGTTCAGTTGATCGTCTTTCTCGGCAGCACGCTCGACGGCTTCGAAACGGGTGTTCTGCTTGCGCAGGATATCCAGCATGTTATCGACATCAGTGTCGGCCACTTCGGCCTGCTGACGCTCGATAGCGATGCCATCAAGACCACCGATGGTGATTTCCGGGAACACTTCGAAGGTAGCGATGAATTCCAGATCCTTACCTTTCTCCAGCACTTTCGGCTCGACCGACGGCTGACCGGCAGGCGCAAGCTTCTGCTCGGCAATTGCCTCATAAAAGGAGGACTGAATCACGTCGCCTACGGCTTCCTGGCGTGCATCGGCTTCAAAGCGCTGACGAATCACGCTCATTGGCACCTTGCCAGGACGGAAACCAGGGATCTTGGCCTTCTGTGCAGTCTGCTGCAGACGCTTGTTGACCTGAGTCTCGATACGCTCGGCCGGCACAGTAATGCTCATGCGGCGCTCGAGAGCGGAAGTGCTTTCAACAGAAACTTGCATGGATATTCCTCGTTGCACAGACGTATGCCGGCCGTTTACCGACCCCATTTAAGGGCATGCATTCTAGAGGGAGGTGTTGCAGAAGTCACCCTAGATGCAGGTGGCAAACGGGAGGGGCGCTAAAGATGGTGCGGACGGAGAGACTCGAGCTCATCGCAGCCTCCCCCACCACACGTGTAACCCGCATTCTCTCTGGCTCGCGCTCAGAGCGTCAGCCTGAATTTGTTCCCAAGTCGTTCCCAAGAACGAAGGGGAGCGGCACTTTAAAAGGCGCCTCCGGCGTGGTCAACCAAATTTTCAGTTCAGCCCTCTTTTTAGGTTAATTTTGGTAATCGAGTGGAATTTATGAGCTGAAACCCAAACAGATCAAAGGTTTACCTAGATTTCCTAACGGTAATAATTTGGTAATTTCTAGGTAAGCTCATTATTCAATCTCGGCGCAATGCCCCTAAAAATAAAAACTCTTTAAAAACAATCAGATAATAATTTATTACCTGACAACTCACCAAGAATCACCAGCAAAGGCAATCTGTCCAAGTCAGTAGCTGTCCTTCATCGCCGCGCGCAGATCAGAGACGAACGATTCATCCTGCACCGCGTCCGTCATGTACAGGATGAACCCCGAATGACTGCCGTTCTGGTAGTGCTTGCGCCGGCAGCACGTAAACTTCCTGGCTGATAACGTCCCACGCCTTCATCACGAGCTTGGTTTTCACCTCCGGGCTGTAACTGAACGTCCGCAGCCCTGGGAAGAACTGCTTAACCAGTTGAGCAACACCTGCGCCCATACCCCGGTACCGATGCCGGTGCAGTCCACCCAATAGCGCTTGGTTATCTGCTCAATAGTTTTGGCCTGCGCCTCGAAATCCATGCCCCGGAACTGGTGCTTTTCAATCAGGCAGAACTTGCCGCCCGTCTCCGCTGGGTCATAACCGATCCACACCTGCCGCTCGCCCAGCGGTCTGGGCGCGAATGGCTTGTAGTCCTCCTACACATCCCAGCTATCCACCATGCACGGCTGCAGCATCGTCAACAGGAAGATGCTGTCGCCATCATTCGTGAAGTGGCACATCAGCAAGTTATTGAACGCCTGCACCACCACCACCGCTCACTCAAGCTCGGACATACTGCCTAAGGGCTTCTGGAAGCCGCACCTGCATGCGGTGGACGTGCGCTACCGCGGCCCGAACAACTGCCGACATACCTACGCAAGCCAGCTTCTGAGCACCAGCGAGGTGCCGATGGACTGGATCGCGGAACAGATGGGCCACACGTCGACCGCAATGATCTGGCGGCACTACGGCAAATGGATCAACCGTGACGGCGCCGACATGACCGGCATCCTGAAGCATGCTTTGAAGGTGTAGCTCGCAGACACAAAAAAATCCTTTCTGAGACGAACTGAAACAGAACTAGCCATTGCAGGCTCATTCGGTTGTCAGACGGGGTGTCATTCACGAATTCTTCACAACAGGTATGCTGGCTGAACAAGAGCTGAACAAGATGAGGATTCATGCGCTATCTAAAAAAATATATTGACAAATTTAGCGTCTCACAAAGTTCCGGCAGATATAGGCTCCACCTACGCGAAGGGTGCGAGCTTGAGGGACTTCTGCCAGCACTGAACAACCTTAGCGTCTCCGAACAGTCAATTGACGCGTCGCGTACCAGCCAAGCACTTCATCTCAATAAAGAAAGTCTTTTCGTTAAGCGTTTTGCCGCAGGAGATCTGAAACACAGCTTGCGAATGACGTTTGGGCTAAAGCGGCGGCGCGGCGGAGTGGATTGGCCAATCGCTGAGTTGATCAATAGCTGCGAGGTGATATCCCGTTCAGGTGGCCTACCCGACCTTTTGGGATTCGGCTATCGCCTCTCTAATCTGGGGCTTGTTGAAGAGATCTACCTCCTCTTCGATCTGCTTGAGGGGTATGTAAACGGCGTCGACTGGCTTGACAGCATCAAAGACAAACCAGATGAGATGGAGAAGTTCCTTTCGGATTGCGTTCAGCTGATTGCCGGCCTGAATCAGCTAAATATTTATCACCTTGATCCCTGGCTGGAAAACATCATGCTTCATCCGGATCGCCCCCGCGAGCTGATCCCAATCGACGTTGAGAACTGCTTTATAGGAGAGCCCGATGCTCCATTTGTGGTCGCAGGCTTTCAGTACGGGTACATGTTTCAACGCGGGCCAATGCGAGTGTTTTCAGAAGAGCGATTTGATGAAATGGTTCGTGAGGTGCTCGAAACCTACCCAGGCTTCGAAGAGGCGCACATGGAGCCGTACTCTCAGTGCAAACGCTCTTGGCTGGGAAGGAAGCAACGGCAGCTGACCCCTTATGGTGTTATCCAAGCCGATGACGTACATCCTTTCCCTGATCAGTTGATAAGGGCATAGAACACGTGATCATGCAGGTCTAGCCGAACAGGGGCGGCCTGCACGTTGATCGACAACTCAGCGATAGATAGGCCTACGTCCGAAGCAATTTGGGGCACTAGAAACGACAAAAGGCAGCCTTTTCAGGCTGCCTTTTTCGTTCGCTATTCCCAGAGTGTTCCCAAATCCGTTCCCAATTCAGGGTGGATCAGCCTACAGCCCTTTAGAATCAGCTACTTACATGGTGCGGACGGAGAGACTCGAACTCTCACACCTTGCGGCGCTGGAACCTAAATCCAGTGTGTCTACCAATTCCACCACGTCCGCGTGGTAATACATTTTCTACAAACAAAAACGCCAGGCTTTAAGGCCTGGCGCTTTCAGAATATGGGGTGGACGAAGGGGATCGAACCCTCGACACCAGGAGCCACAATCCTGTGCTCTACCAACTGAGCTACGCCCACCATATTGCTTTACTGCTTACTTGTGCCGACTCACCTAGTGGCGCACCCGGCAGGACTCGAACCTGCGACCATCCGCTTAGAAGGCGGATGCTCTATCCAGCTGAGCTACGGGCACTTATCCATCCACCAGAGCAGACTTCAAGCTTCGACTAGAGCGGCTACTTTCGTTGCTGCCTTTGCCGCTTTACCCTGTCACTTGCTGTGCTCGCCAAGTGGTGCGCATCTTATAGAGCGCCCCCTAGGTCGTCAACACCCAAATCTAAAAAATTCAGTTAGATAAAGGAGTTACACCAAATCTACTCTCTGGCGCCTTTGCCCCTCCTTAATGCCATGCGAGAATGCGCGTCCTTTTTTCTCCCTTTCGATGGTTAACCAAGCGCAATGACCGCACAACTGATAGATGGCAAAGCGATTGCCGCCAATATCCGCCAGCAGATCGCCCAGCGCGTCGCCGACAGACGCCAGCAAGGACTGCGCGCACCCGGCCTGGCAGTGATTCTGGTCGGCAGCGATCCCGCCTCTGAGGTTTATGTCGCGCACAAGCGCAAGGACTGTGAGGAAGTCGGCTTCGTTTCCCGCGCTTACGACCTGAGCGCTGAAACCAGCCAGGACGAACTGCTCGCCCTGATCGACTCCTTGAATGAAGACACCAGCATTGATGGCATCCTGGTTCAGCTGCCGCTGCCGGCACACCTCGATTCCTCTTTGCTGCTCGAGCGCATCCGCCCGGACAAGGATGTGGACGGCTTCCATCCTTACAACATCGGTCGCCTGGCTCAGCGCATGCCGCTGCTACGCCCCTGCACCCCCAAGGGCATCATGACCCTGCTGGCGAGTACCGGGCAGGATCTCTATGGCATGCATGCCGTGGTGGTGGGCGCCTCGAATATCGTCGGCCGGCCAATGGCCATGGAGCTGCTGCTGGGCGGTTGCACCGTGACCGTCACGCACCGCTTCACCAAGGATTTGCCCGGCCACGTAGCTCAGGCAGATATCGTCGTGGTAGCGGCCGGCAAACCCGGCCTGGTCAAAGGTGAGTGGATCAAGGAAGGCGCCATCGTCATCGACGTGGGCATCAACCGTCAGACGGACGGCAAGCTGATTGGCGATGTGGTGTACGAAACCGCCCTGCCCCGCGCTGGCTGGATTACCCCGGTGCCAGGCGGCGTAGGCCCGATGACCCGCGCCTGCCTGCTGGAAAACACCCTGCACGCAGCGGAACATCTGCACGCCTGATGGCGGCTCGCAGTAATGAAAACGGCGCCTTCGAGGCGCCGTTTTTATTTCAGTGTGCTCGTCGCCCCCTGAGGCTTGCGCACGAACCACAGCACCCGGCTCACGCCGCGGGTCACCGCCACGTAGCCAAGACGCAGGCTTTCGTCGGCCATTGCCTGATCGTAGCTGTTGGCGAAGAAGCCACAGTGCGCGTACAGCGCGTTGCGCAATGGATGAGGCGCGGGCGGCAGGCAGTCGTCGATGATGATCGCCACCTCGGCTTGCAGCCCCTTGGCGCGATGAATGGTGTAGGCCTTCACCGGTAGCTTGCGGTCGAGCCCGGCCTGCACCTCCTTGAGGGTCTCATTACGCCGCCCCAGTAGTAGCACCGCGGTTCGCTCCCCGGAATCGATGGAACTGGCGTATGCACACTGCGCGGCGATTTCCCTCAGCAGATCGGGCATCTGCCGGGCCAGATCGAATGGTGTCACCAGTTGTACGCCATGCCCGCCGGGCGGTGCGGTTCTGATCGCCTCGGTGGTTTTCTCCTGCTTGAAGGCCACCTCGCGCAGAATCGACTCGGCATCACGGATAACCGGTTCGATCGAGCGGTAGTTCGCCTGCAGCATCAGCACCGCACTCTTGCCCTTGCCTTTGCTCGGGAAGTGCCGATCGAAGGTCATGAACAACTCCGGCGAACTACCGCGCCAACCATAGATCGACTGCCAGTCATCACCGATGGCCATCAGGCTCACCGCCGTTGCAGCGCCAGCCAGGCGCCGATGCACCGCCTGCAGCCATTGCACAATCTGCGGTGAGACATCCTGAAATTCGTCGATCAACAGGTGGGAGAAATTCGCCAGCGACTCGGCGGGTAGCCGCCCGTCGCCTTCATCGAGCATCTGCGTCAGCTGCTGAAAGGCGCCGTTGAAGGTCATCAGGCCCTGTTCGCCAAGACGCTGCTGCAATGCCCGCCAGAAGGCCTGCAACGCAAAGAGAAAAAGGCGCTCCTGATCCGAACAAGGCACCGCGGCCACCGCCAGCTGGTCGATGCGAATGCCGATGCTCTCGATAAAGCCTGCCTGCCCGTGGAACACCTCGAAAAGTGGTGCAGCGTGCAGCTCGCCCGCCAGCCTGAATGGCTGCATTGGCGCTTTGGGCAAGGGCTTCTGCTCATCCGGTACAGGCGAACCCAACAAGGCGTGAACCTGCGAGCGAAACGCCGGATCATCGACGTAGCAAGCCTGATACACCTCTTTCAGCAAGCGCCCCTGCGCAGCCCCCAGACGCCCGCCGGCCAGCGGATTATCGGGCTCGCTGGACGAGGCCTGTCGATCACCAAGCTGCTCGAACCAGCCTGGATTGCCCAATACCTGACGGGCCAGCACGCCCATGGCGGAGTGAAAGGTACGCACGCACTGCTGTACCGCCCGCTCGTCGACCGGCGACGACCAGAACCCCAGCACCTTGAGCAGCCGCTCGCGCAGCTCGACGCAGGATGCATTGGTAAAGGAAATCACCGTCAACCGCTCGGGCTCGATGTTCAGGTGACAGAGCATGAAGACCACACGCAGCACCAGCGTCGTCGACTTGCCCGATCCTGCACCGGCAAAGATGCGCGTCAGCGGCTGGCGCCCAAGGATCATTGCCCACTGCTCGTCGGAGGGCGCACCGACCACCCCGGCAGCAACGGCTCGCGCGACGGTGTCACGCATGGCCTGCTCCTGAGTCGAGCTGATTGTCATCGCTGCCGCCGAGTAGATACCGGCGCTCGGGCGCCTAACGGGCTTTTTTGTTGCGGAGCTTGCGCCCTTCCCTGCGCGTTTTGGAGCTGCAGTTTTTTTTGCAGAGGTGGCTTTGCTTTTAGCTTTCGGTGCAGCCTTCAGCCGTTCAGCCGCCGCATGCTTTTCAGCCTCAAGATAAGCGGCAGTACGCGGAAAATAGCGGGCCAGCGTAGTGGAAAGCAGCAGTTTGTAACGCGTCAGCATGGTTTTCCCATAGCGAATTGGATGCAGGCTTCTGGAAACGAAAAGGCCGCATCAGCGGCCTTTTCGTTGCGACGCTCGCTTACTCGGCGAGTCGCCAGGTGGTGCCACCTTTGCCATCCTCAAGCACCACACCCAGAGCGGTGATCTGATCACGGATGCGGTCGGATTCCGCCCAATTTTTATCGGCACGCGCCTGCAAGCGAGCGGCGATCAGCGCTTCCACTTCAGCGGCATCGACCTTGCCTTCAGCGCCGGCCTTGAGGAAAGCATCCGGCTCCAGCTGCAGCACACCGAGCAAGCCTCCCAGTTCCTTGAGGCGTGCGCCCAGCGCAGCGGCAGTTTGCAGGTCGCTGTCTCGCAGGCGATTGACCTCACGCGCCAACTCGAACATCACCGAGCAGGCACCGGCGGTATTGAAATCGTCGTTCATCGCCGTACTGAAGCGCTCGACATAGCTTTCGCCACCAGCCGGGGCGGCCTCTGGCAACCCTTTAAGCGCATTGTAGAAGCGCTCCAGGGCCGCCTTGGACTCGCGCAGGTTGTCTTCGGAATAGTTGATCGGGCTGCGGTAGTGACTGGCGATCAGCAGGTAGCGCACTACTTCCGGATGATACTTCTCCAACACCTCACGAATGGTGAAGAAGTTGCCCAACGACTTGGACATCTTCTCGCCATTGATAGTGATCATCCCGCAGTGCAGCCAGGAGTTGGCGTAAGGCTTGCCAGTGGCAGCCTCGCTCTGGGCAATCTCGTTCTCATGGTGCGGAAACTCGAGGTCGTTGCCGCCGCCATGAATGTCGAAAGACTCACCAAGGCAGCAGGTGGACATCACCGAACACTCGATGTGCCAGCCCGGACGACCGTCGCCCCAAGGCGATGACCAGCTCGGCTCGCCCGGCTTGGCTGCCTTCCAAAGAACGAAATCAAGCGGATCCTGCTTGGATTCGCCCGGCTCGATGCGCGCACCAATACGCAGATCTTCCACACGGCGGCGCGACAGCTTGCCATAACCTTCGAACTTGCCGACACGGTAGTACACGTCGCCGTTGCCCGGTGCGTAGGCGTACCCCTTGTCGATCAGGGTCTGGATCATCGCGTGCATGCCGGCGATATGATCGGTGGCGCGCGGCTCCTGATCAGGCTTGAGGATGTTCAGCCGCGCTTCGTCTTCGTGCATCGCACTGATCATTCGCTCGGTGAGCACCTCAAAGGCCTCGCCCTTTTCGTTGGCGCGATTGATGATCTTGTCGTCGATGTCGGTGATGTTGCGCACATAGGTCAGGTCGTAACCACTATGGCGCAGCCAACGTGTCACCACGTCAAAGGCGACCATGCTGCGACCGTGGCCCAGGTGGCAGAAGTCGTAGACGGTCATCCCGCACACGTACATGCGCACCTGGTTACCGACCAAGGGCTTGAAGACTTCCTTGCTCTTGCTAAGGGTGTTGTAGATGGAAAGCGCCATTACTGACCCCAGGAGTCACGCAGGGTGACGGTACGATTGAAGACCAATGCGTCCGGCTTGGAATCCTTGGCGTCCAGGCAGAAGTAGCCTTCGCGCTCGAACTGGAAGCGATCTTCGGCAGCAGCCTGGGCCAGCGACGGCTCGGCGCGGCAACCTTTGAGCACCACCAGCGAATCCGGGTTGATGTTGTCGAGGAAGCTGCCGCTCTGCTCGCCATCGTCACCAGCCTTCTCCGGGTTGGCGGAACGGAACAGGCGGTCGTACAGGCGTACTTCGCACTCGACGCTCTCGGCTGCCGGAACCCAGTGGATCACGCCCTTGACCTTGCGGCCTTCCGGGTTCTTGCCCAGGGTGTTCTCGTCGTAGGAGCAGCGCAGCTCGACGATATTGCCGGCAGCATCCTTGATCGCTTCGTCGGCGCGAATCACGTAGCTACCGCGCAAGCGCGCTTCGCCGCCAGGAACCAGGCGCTTGAAGCCGTCCGGCGGGGTTTCTTCGAAGTCGCCGGCGTCGATGTAGATCTCGCGGGAGAACGGCAGCACGCGGGTACCGATGTCCTGCTTGGGATGGCGCGCCAGCTCCAGGTTCTCGACCTTGCCTTCCGGGTAATTGGTGATCACTACCTTGAGCGGCTTGAGCACGCACATGGCGCGCGACGCGTTGGCATCCAGGTCTTCGCGGATGGCGAACTCGAGCATGCCGATGTCGACCAGGCCGCCGGCGCGGTTGACGCCGATCATGTCGCAGAAGGTGCGGATCGAAGCCGGTGTGTAACCACGGCGACGGTAGCCCGAGAGCGTCGACATGCGCGGGTCATCCCAGCCATTGACGTGCTTCTCGTCGACCAGTTGCTTGAGCTTGCGCTTGCTGGTGATGGTGTAGTTCAGGTTCAGCCGGGCGAATTCGTACTGACGCGGCTGCGCCGGCACTGGCAGATTGGCCAGGAACCATTCGTACAGCGGGCGATGATCCTCGAACTCCAGGGTGCAGATGGAGTGGGTCACACCTTCGATGGCATCGGACTGGCCATGGGTGAAGTCGTAGCTCGGGTAGATGCACCATTTGTCACCGGTCTGATGATGATGGGCATGGCGGATTCGATAGAGAATCGGGTCGCGCAGGTTCATGTTGCGCGACGCCATGTCGATCTTGGCGCGCAGGGCGCGAGCACCATCCGCGAATTCGCCGGCCTTCATACGCGCGAACAGGTCTAGGTTCTCTTCGACACTGCGCTCGCGGTACGGGCTGTCCTTGCCGGGGGTATTCAGGGTGCCACGGTATTCGCGAGCTTCGTCCGGCGACAGGTCGTCGACATAAGCGTTGCCGGCTTTGATCAGCTCGACGGCCCAGTCGTGCAACTGGTCGAAGTAATTGGAGGCATAACGCTCCTCGCCGGCCCATTTGAAGCCCAGCCACTCGACGTCGGCCTTGATGGCATCGATGTATTCCTGATCTTCCTTGGCCGGGTTGGTGTCGTCGAAACGCAGGTTGCACTCGCCACCGAATTCCTGGGCCAGGCCGAAGTTGAGGCAGATCGACTTGGCATGGCCGATATGCAGGTAGCCGTTGGGCTCTGGCGGAAAACGGGTGATGATCTTGGCATGCTTGCCAGCGTCCAGATCAGCCTGAACGAGGGGACGCAGGAAGTTGGCGGCTTTTTCGACGGTGGGCTTGCTCATGGTGTCCTTAGCGCGTGCGGATTGCGGCACAGGGTAGGCCGACTAAAACAAAGCGCTTATCATAGCCCAAGCTGTCAATACCCTGACAGGCCTTGGTGCCTGCTCCTGACCTCCGGGCGACATAAATGTCCATACCGAACCGGGAACAGCCCGCGATTTTCTCGACAGAGCGATAAACACATGATCAAGCTGCACACCAACCACGGCGTCATCACCCTGAAGCTGTTCGAAGACAAGGCCCCCGCCACCGTCGCCAACTTCAAGGAATACGTGAAGAGCGGCCATTACGACGGCACTGTGTTCCACCGCGTGATCGGCAACTTCATGATCCAGGGTGGCGGTTTCGAACCGGGCATGAAGCAGAAGCCGACCAAAGCGACGATCAAGAACGAAGCCAACAACGGTCTGAGTAACAAGATCGGCACCGTGGCCATGGCTCGCACCTCGGAGCCACACTCGGCGTCCGCGCAATTCTTCATCAACGTTGGTGACAACACCTTCCTCGACCACAGCGCACAGACCGTACAGGGCTGGGGCTACGCGGTGTTCGGTGAAGTGGTCGAAGGCCTGGAAGTGGTCGAAGCCATCAAGGGCGTCGCCACCACCATGAAATCCGGCCATCAGGACGTTCCGGCTGAAGACGTGATCATCGAGAAGGCCGAGATCGTCGAGTGATCCTGCTGATCTCCGACCTGCATCTTGAAGAGGAGCGCCCGGATATCAGCCGGGCGTTCTTGCATTTCCTCGCCCACCGGGCACCCCAGGCCGAGGCGCTGTATATCCTTGGCGACTTTTTCGAAGTATGGATTGGCGACGACGCCATGACCCCCTTTCAGCGCGGTATCGCCCAGGCGCTGCGCCGGTTGAGCGACAGCGGTACGCGCGTCTACCTGATGCACGGCAACCGTGACTTCCTGCTTGGCAAGGCGTTCTGTCGCGAGGCCGGCTGCACGCTGCTCGGCGATCCTCACGAAGTGCGCTTGGCTGGCGAGAAGGTGCTACTCATGCACGGCGACAGCCTGTGCACCCTGGATGTCGGCTACATGAAGATGCGCCGCTGGCTGCGCAACCCCATCAGCCTGTTCATCCTGCGCAACTTGCCGTTGAGCACCCGCCACAAGCTGGCGCGCAAGCTGCGCTCAGAAAGCCGCTCGCAGACCCGCATGAAGGCCAGCGACATCGTCGATGTCACGCCAGAAGAAGTACAGCGCGTAATGGCGGCTCATGGCGTACGTACACTGATCCACGGTCACACCCACCGCCCTGCCACCCACGACGTGCTGATCGATGGCCAACCGGCACAGCGAATCGTCCTGGGCGACTGGGATAAACAGGGTTGGGTGCTGCAGATCGATGAAGACGGCTTCAACCAGAGCGCCTTCGCCCTGGATTGAAACAGCAGGTAGCCCGGCGTTGAGCGAAGCGATGCCCGGGAATCTTCCGACGAATCCCGCCTACGCCTGCGGAACACCGCTGTGGAAGCGAAATTCCGTATCCGGTGACTCGATGAGCTCTTGCTCGACCGCCCTCACCCGCTCGATGGCCTGATCGACATCCGCCGCATCGCCATACTGGTAGGCGAGCTTCAGGTAACCCTGAAAGTGCCGCGCTTCGCTTTTCAGCAGGCCGAAGTAGAACTTGCCCAGTTCTTCGTCCAGATGCGGCATGATCGCTTCGAAGCGCTCGCAGCTGCGCGCCTCGATAAAGGCACCGACCACCAGGGTGTCGACCAGCTTGTAGGGCTCGTGATTGCGCGTCACCTTGCGCAGGCCCGAGGCGTAGCGCGCGGCGGAAACCGGACGCAGGCCGATCTTGCGGCGTTTCATGATGCGCAGCACCTGCTCGTGGTGAACCAGTTCCTCACGAGCCAGGCGCGACATCATGGTGATCAAATCCGCGTGGCAACTGTACTTGGCGATCAGGCTGAGCGCCGTGCTGGCGGCTTTGAACTCACAGTTTTTATGGTCAATCAGCATGATGTCCTGATTGGCCAGGGCAGCATCGACCCAGGCCTGAGGCGTGCGGCAACCGAGAAATTCATGGATTTCCGGCAGGTTCGGCGTGGCGCTGCGGCGGCTGGGCGATGGCTGATCGGGAGCAGTGGCTGGAAACAACACGGGTATGGGCTCTGGCGGCTGGCTATTTGATAAGCCGGCCATTATAGGGCCGCCAGAGCGGCGCGTCCTGCCTATCGGCCCGCGCAGAGCATGGGCAGGTCGAACGACTCAGTTGTTTTCCAGCCAAGCGTTCATCTGGGTGATTTCCTGCTCCTGCGCAGCGATGACCTGCTTGGCAAGCTTCAGCACTTCTGGGTCGGAGCCGTAAGCCAATGCGACCTTGGCCATCTCGATGGCGCCTTGATGGTGAGGAATCATCCCGCGCATGAAGTCCTGATCGGCGTTACCACTGAAATCAACGGCCATGGCACCGTGCATACGATGGTTGACCGCCTCGAATGCAGCCCTGACTTCAGCGCTCTTGCCGGCGTCGACAGTGGCCTCATATCGCGCCGCGTTAGTGGCCAGCCACTCGTTCATCAGGCTGATCTCCTGATCCTGCGCGGCAATTATCTCACTGGCCAAGGCACGCACCCTTGCGTCGCTGCCGTACTGCAGCGCGACCTTGGCCATCTCGATGGCGCCCTGATGATGGGGAATCATGCCGCGCATGAAATCCACATCGGCATTGCCCGTCAGCGTGACGGCCATCGCCTTGTGCATCCTGTCGTTGATCGCGCGGTAGGCGGCCGTCGAGGCACTGGCATTCGCCGACGTGCCCTCGGCTGAGTGCGCGGCATGCCCGCTCGCATGACCATTGGCAGCATCCTGAGCGGTCGCCATGCCGGCGCTCAGCACCGACGCCCCGGCAAACAGAAGTAAACCCAGCGCTTTGGCTTTCATTGACGATCCTCGACCATTGATAAGAGGTCAGAACCTACACCTTGCCACGACGGGAAGGTCAAGGTGCCGCCTACCGCTGCGGCTTGCGTCACCGGGCCACGGTCATACGCGCCACACGCCATCTATAGTGAATAGGGCAAGCCACACGCAGAGGAAACCCCATGCAAGCCATCCGCAGCATTCTCGTTGTCATCCAGCCGGATCATCTAGACGCACTTGCCCTGAAACGCGCCAAGCTGATTGCTGGCGTGACGCAGTCTCATCTGCACCTGCTGATCTGCGATGAGTCGGGCGAACACAGCGGCCACCTGCGCCTGCTCAGTAATGCACTGCAGCAGGATGGCTACAGCGTCAGCACCGAGCAGGTGTGGCATGGCAACCTGCATGAAACGGTCAGTACTGTTCAGCAAGCCGAGGGCTGCGGCCTGGTGATCAAGCAGCACATGCCTGACAACCCGCTGAAAAAAGCCCTGCTGACGCCCGATGACTGGAAGCTGCTGCGCTACTGCCCCTGCCCGGTGCTATTGGTGAAAACACAGACGCCGTGGATCGGTGGCACGATATTGGTCGCCGTGGACGTGGGTAATATCGACGATGAGCATCGCGCGCTGCATACCCGCATCGTCGATCACGGTTATGACCTCGCCAACCTGGCAAAAGCCGAACTGCACGTGCTCAGCGCCCATCCATCGCCGATGCTGTCAGCCGCCGATCCGACCTTCCAGCTGCGCGAAACCATCGAGGACAGCTACCGTCAGCAGTGCCTGGAGTTTCAGCAGACCTATGACATCGACGATCAGCACCTGCATATCGCCGAAGGCCCGGCCGATGTGCTGATCCCGCATTTCGCCCACCAGTTGCGCGCGGCCGTCACGGTGATCGGCACCGTTGCACGCACGGGGTTCAGTGGTGCGCTGATCGGCAACACCGCCGAGGTGATTCTCGACGCGCTGGAAAGTGACATTCTGGTGCTCAAGCCAGACAGCATCATCGAGCATCTGGAGCAGCAGCTCAGCGAGCGCTGATCACTCGCGAAACGGCTGCCTCGGCTTGCTGCGTAAGGGATCGAGCAACGACGACAAGCCGTTGTGATCGATCTCCTGCATCAGCGCCAGCAACTGACCGATCTCGCCCTTCGGGAAGCCTTCACGGGCGAACCAATTCAGGTAATGTCCCGGCAGGTCGGCGATCAGTCGGCCTTTGTATTTGCCAAAGGGCATTTCTCGGCTCACCAACAATTTCAGGTCTTCGGGTTTCATCACATCGGCCGTCAGGTTTGCGTGGGCGGGTCATTATGCCGCAACCGCCAGGCGGTTGGGCCGGCCGCTCAACTCGGGTAAGCTGCGCGCCGTTCACACTTGCAGGTACTCCCCATGATTATCAAGGCACTGCGCCTGGGCCTAGGCCAACTGATCGTTCTCGGCGACCTCGCCACCCGTCCGGCCAAGATGAAGCGTGCGCCCGAAGCACAAGCTGCCGTCGACCAGGCCGCGGGCCATCTGGCGCTCTACCAGTTCAAAGCCTGCCCGTTCTGCGTGAAGATTCGCCGCAAGCTGCATACCCTCAATGTGCCTGTCGCCCTGCGTGACGCCAAGAACGACGCCACCTCGCGCAGCGAGCTGGAGAGCCAGGGCGGCAAGATCAAGGTGCCGTGCCTGCGTATCGAAGAAAATGGCCAGAGCACCTGGCTGTACGAATCCAAGGCCATTGCAGCCTATCTGGATCAGCGCTTCGCGGCCTGAGGCGCCCGTAGGACGCCTCTAAAAAACGTAGGCGAGGTAGTCCAGGCTGTTTTCAATCCAGGTGGTTTTTAGGCGCGCCTCAATGCTGATGGCTGCGCCCGACATGGGACACATCCTTCTCGGCATGCAGATTGTCACTGGTACTGAGCTGACGAATGATCTCGCAGGGCGACGATTGTTGATCCGCTAGGCAACTGTTGCGCAGCTCGACCAGTTGCCCCTGTAACGACTGCAGGCTGGCGATGCGTGCATTGACGTGTTCGATATGCTCATCGATCAGGGTATTGATGGCTTCGCAGTTTTCCGCTGGCCGGCCGCGCAGGCTGAGCAGCTCGCGAATTTCGTCAAGGGTCATGTCCAGGGTGCGGCAGTTGCGAATGAACGTCAGCCGTTCGACGTGCTCCGGCCGGTACAGCCGATAATTACCCTCGCTACGCTGCGGCGCAGGCAGCAGTCCTTCGCGCTCGTAATACCGAATGGTCTCCACCTGGCTACCGGTGACTGCCGCCAATTCGCCAATTTTCATTTTCTTCTCCTCGATCGCTTGACCCTATAGTGGCTACAGGGTGTTCACTCTGCAACAGGTTATTTGGAGAGACCCATGGCCAACTGTTGCGATCACGACCAAACCCCCAAGCCCCCTCGCGCCCAAGACTCGTGCTGCGCTAACGAGACTGCGGCATCTTGCTGCGACTCGGGTAGCACATTGATCACCGGGATCAGCGAGCCCGTGGCCGCCCAAGCCAGCGCTGCGCTGGAAAGCAGCACACTGCGCATCGAACAGATGTGCTGCCCGACAGAAGAAGGCCTGATTCGCGGCAAGCTGCAGCACCTGCCCGAGGTGCACGCCATGCGTTTCAATCTGCTCAACCGCACGCTGCTGGTCGAGCATCAGGCAGGCGCTGCGCCTTTGCTGGTCAAGGCCATCGCCAGCCTGGGCATGCAGGCAGTGCCGCTGACCGCGGAGACTCGGGTGCGCATCGAGCAGATGGACTGCCCCACCGAGGAGCGTTTGATCACCGACAAGCTCGCCCGTCAGCCCGGTATCGAAGCACTGCAATTCAATCTGATGCAGCGGGTGCTGACCATTCGCCACAGACCGGATGCCCTCGAGCCAGCGTTGCAAGCCATACGTGAACTCGGTTTCACCCCGCAGCAGGAAGGCGATGAAAGCCAGAGCGTAGTTGCCGAGCAAGCCCACGATGGCTTGCCGTGGCGACTGATAGCGGCTGGCGTGGCGGCATTCATGGCTGAACTGGTGCACTTCACCAACACCGCGCCGGAGTGGGTGGTTGCGCTGATCGCGCTGGGCGCGATCCTCACGGCCGGGCTCGATGTGTACAAGAAAGGCTGGATCGCCCTCAAGAATTTCAACCTGAACATCAATGCGCTGATGAGCATCGCCGTGACTGGCGCCGTGCTGATCGGCCAGTGGCCCGAAGCGGCAATGGTCATGGTGCTGTTCGCCATCGCAGAACGGATCGAGGCGAAATCCCTGGATCGCGCGCGCAATGCCATTCGTGGCCTGATGGCACTGACCCCGGAGCAGGCCACGGTGCGTCAGGCCGACGGCGGTTGGCAAACAATGGAAGTCACACAGGTTGCCATCGGCAGCGTGGTTCGGCTGCGCCCCGGCGAACGCATCGGCCTGGATGGCCAGGTGCTCGATGGGCACTCCACGGTCGACCAGTCACCGATCACCGGGGAAAGCCTGCCCATCGAAAAAAGCGTGGGCGATACCCTGTTCGCCGGCACCATCAACCAGAGCGGCGCGCTGGAGTATCAGGTCAGCGCTGCCGCCAGCAACAGCGCGCTGTCACGCATCATCAAGGCCGTGGAAGAAGCCCAGGGTGCACGGGCGCCGACCCAGCGTTTCGTCGACCGTTTCGCCCGCATCTACACCCCGCTGGTCTTCCTGCTCTCCCTGGCCGTGGCGGTAGTGCCGCCGCTGCTGATGAATGGTGATTGGTTCGAGTGGGTCTATCGCGCGCTGGTACTGCTGGTGGTCGCCTGCCCTTGCGCGCTGGTGATTTCCACGCCGGTAAGCATCGTCAGCGGTCTGGCGGCGGCGGCGCGCAAGGGCATCCTGGTCAAGGGCGGCGTGTACCTGGAGAACGGCCGGCACATCACCCACCTGGCGCTGGACAAGACTGGCACCCTCACCCACGGCAAACCGGTACAGACCGACTATCAGGCCCTGGAAAGCGATGCCGATGTCTACCGCAAACTTGCGGCCAGCCTGGCCGCCCGTTCCGATCACCCAGTGTCCCAGGCGGTGGCCAAGGCGGCGCAGGAGCAAGGTGTCGTGCTCGACGAGGTGCAGGCATTCGAGGCGCTGCCCGGGCGTGGCGTAAGCGGCGTGATCGACGGCCAGCGCTACCAGTTGGGCAATCATCGCCTGCTCGAAGAACTGGGCCTGTGCTCGCCGGAGATCGAAATCCGACTCGATGGGTTGGAACGTGAAGGCAAGACGGTGATTCTGCTCAGCGACGATAAACGCGCCCTGGCGCTGTTCGCGGTCGCTGACACGCTCAAGGCCAGTAGCCGTGAGGCCATCGCCACCCTGCATGAAATGGGTATCAAGACCCTGATGCTCACCGGTGATAATCAGCACACCGCCCAAGCCATCGCCGCTCAGGTCGGCATCGATGAAGCCCGCGGCGACCTGCTGCCCGCCGACAAGCTGGCGACCGTCGAAGGTCTGCTCGGTCAGAAAGGCGTGGTCGCCATGGTCGGCGACGGCATCAACGATGCCCCTGCCCTGGCCCGTGCCGATGTCGGCTTCGCCATGGCGGCGATCGGCACCGACACGGCCATCGAAACCGCCGACGTGGCGATCATGGACGATGACCTGCGCAAGATTCCCACGTTCATCCAGCTGTCCCGGCAGACCGCGACGATCCTCAAGCAGAACATCGCCCTGGCTCTGAGTATCAAGGCGATCTTCCTGGCGGTGACCATCACCGGGCACGCCACCATGTGGATGGCGGTGTTCGCTGATGTTGGTGTGAGCCTGCTGGTGGTGTTCAATGGCCTGCGCCTACTGCGCAAGTAGGCGCTTGCTCCCGTAGCCTGTCACTAAGCGTAGCGATGTGCAGGGGCGGCTTCGATAGCTGCATTTGCAAGCAGCGAAAACCGCTCCCCGGGTTTCGCTGCGCTCTACGCCAGGCTACAAGAGCGAACGGTGCTGCTAGCCCAGCATGGTCACGTGCTGCGGGTGGCTGGCGACACGATCCAGCCAGGCGTGGACGGCCGGGTAGCCGCTCAGGTCGAAACCGCCTTCGTGGGCCACGTGGGTATAGGCGTACAGGGCGATATCGGCGATGGAGTAACGGTCGCCGACCAGATACGGGGTCTGCTCCAACTGCCTCTCCATGACTCGCAACGCCTTGTGGCCGCGTACCTGGCACACCTTGTACTCCTCGGCGCGTGCCGCTGGCATGCCTTCGAGCCACTGAATGCGACGAGCCACGGCAATGTAGGGCTCATGGCTGTACTGCTCGAAGAACTGCCACTGCAGCACCTGGGTGCGCAGGCGTGGCTCGGTCTGCAGGAACTCGCTGCCATCGGCGAGGAAATTGAGGATGGCGTTGGACTCCCACAGGTACGAGCCGTCTTCCAGCTCCAGCACCGGAATCCTGCCATTGGGGTTCTTGGCCAGGAACTCGGGGCTCTGTGTCTCGCCCTTGAAAATATCGATGGGCACCCATTCAAACGGCTTGCCGAGCAGGGTCAGCATCAGCTTGACCTTGTAGCAGTTGCCAGAGCGGTAGTCGCCATAAACCTTGTACATGCTCGCCTCCTAAAGCCCGATGATTCTTCAGCCAATAGTCACGCCGCGTCCGCGGCCAGTCCCTGACGCACCACACCCGCCAGGCGGCGCAGCCCTTCCCCCAGACGCTCCGGTGCCACGTGGCTGAAGTTCAGCCGCAGGTAACCGTGCTCGCGATCCGGGTCAATGAAAAATGGCTCGCCCGGCATGAATGCCACGTTCTGGGCCAGCGCCGCGTCGAGCAGCAGACGGGTGTCCTGGGGCTGCTTGAGGCGCAGCCAGAAGAACAGACCGCCCTGGGGAATCTGCCACTCGGCCAGATCACTGAAATGTTCGACGAGCGCCGCCTGCATCGCATCACGCCGCAAGCGATAGAAATTTCGCAGCTCGGCCAGATGCTCGCTGTAGCGCTCGGTACCCAGCCATTGCAGCGCCTGCCACTGGCCCACGCGATTGGTGTGCAGATCCGCCGACTGTTTGAGACGCAGCAGGTGCGGGTACAGATCCGGCGTGGCAATCAGGTAACCGACGCGCAGCCCCGGCAATAGAGTCTTGGAGACGGTACCGGTGTAGATCCAGCTGGCCTTGCGCAGGCGACTGACGATCGGCGTGGCGCTGCCGGCGTCGAACACCAGTTCGCGGTAGGGCTCATCCTCGATCAGCGTCACCTGGTAACGATCCAAGAGGGCCGCCACAGCGTCACGCTTGGCCTCGCTGTAGCGCACGGCGCTGGGGTTCTGGAACGTCGGAATCAGGTAGGCGAACGCCGGGCGCTGGCGCTCCAGCTGCTCTTCGAGTGCCTGCAGTTGCGGGCCATCGGCCTCCTGCGGCACGGCGATGCAGTCGGCGCCGAACAGCTGGAAGGCCTGCAGCGCGGCCAGGTAGGTCGGCGCCTCGAGCAGTACTTTGGTGCCCGGATCGATGAACAGCTTGCTGGCCAGGTCGAGGGTCTGCTGCGAGCCGCTGACGATCAGCACCTGGCTCGCCTCACACGGCACGCCCAGCGCTCTCGCTTCGGCGGCGATGGCTTCACGCAGCGCAGGCTCTCCCTCGCTCATGCCGTACTGCCCCATGCTGGCAGGCATCTGCGACCAGTCGAGCTTGGGCAGCATCTCTTCGGCAGGCAGGCCACCGGCGAACGACATCACCTCCGGACGCTGGGCGGCAGCGAGAATTTCGCGGATCAGGGAGCTTTTCAGACGGGTGATGCGTTCGGAGAAGGCCATGGAGGTCACCGGGTGATAAGTCGAGAGAATTGAGTCAAACTGGTTGACCGAAAGTACGACGCTCGAGACATATACGTCAACATGATTGACCTTAAAAATTCAGCTGCTCAGCAAGCAGCCATGGAAGCCTTCTTTTTTGGTTACCAGGCGTTCACCGCCAAGGCCGACGAAATGCTCGCGCGCCGGGGACTGTCGCGGGTGCACCAGCGCATCCTGTTTTTCATCGCCCGCCACCCCGGGTTGAGCGTCAAGGAGTTGCTCGGCTACCTCGGCGTGAGCAAACAGGCGCTGAGCATTCCGCTGCGCCAGCTGCAGGAGATGAATCTGGCGCAAAGCGTCCCCGCCGAAGATGACAAGCGCAAACGCTTGCTCGGTCTCACTGCCGAGGGCGCCAATCTGGAGCGGGCGCTGCGCCGCGAGCAGGTAAAACTGCTGCAGCGCGCCTTCGACGAAAGCGGCAAGCACGCGGTGGATGGCTGGCTGGCAGTGAACAAGGCATTGAGCGGTACAGGTCGAACACCTGAGTGATGGGCGCGCAACTGTATGGTTGCTTATAGCCGCCGCTGTACCGCGACGGCCGCGCTAACAGCCCTTATCGTGGCGGCTCAACTTTGAGACTTCGCCATGACCCCGGAACTGCTGATCGCCTTCATCGCCTTTGCCTTCGTTACCTCGGTGACGCCTGGCCCCAACAACATGATGTTGCTCGCCTCCGGGGTGAACTTCGGCCTGCGTCGCAGCGTGCCGCATATGCTCGGTATCAGCCTCGGCTTCATGGTTCTGGTGATGTGCGTAGGATTCGGCCTGGGCCAGGTGTTCGAGCAAGTGCCGGCGCTGTACACCGTACTGCGCTACCTGGGCGCGGCCTACCTGCTCTACCTGGCCTGGAAGATCGCCGGCTCCGGTGCTCCAGACAGCACGGGGGGCGAACGCGGCAAGCCTTTCACCTTTCTCCAGGCCGCCGCCTTTCAGTGGGTCAATCCCAAGGCCTGGGTGATGGCCATCGGCGCTATTACCACCTACACGCCGCAGGAAAATTTCCTGGTCAACGTGCTGCTGATCGCCGGGCTGTTCGCGCTGGTCAACTGCCCGAGCGTGGGGCTGTGGACGGTGGCAGGCTCGCTGCTGCGCAACTGGCTGCGTAACCCCCGCGTGCTGCGCGCCTTCAATATCGGTATGGCGGTGCTGCTGGTGGCCTCCCTGTACCCGATCTTCGCCGACATGAAAGGAGTGCTGTGATGCTCGAAAGCAGCCGCCCTCGCCTGCGCCCGCTGGCCGACACCTCGACCTCCGCAGTGGTAGCCGGCTTCATCGGCATGCTCACGGGCTACACCAGCTCTCTGGTGCTGATGTTCCAGGCGGGCCAGGCTGCCGGGCTCAGCGCCGGGCAGATTTCCTCGTGGATCTGGGCGCTGTCGATCGGCATGGCGGTGACCTGCATCGGTCTGTCCCTGCGCTACCGCGCGCCGATCATGGTCGCCTGGTCGACCCCCGGCGCGGCATTGCTGATCACCAGCCTGCCCGGCGTGCCTTACAGCGAGGCCATAGGCGCCTACATCCTGTGCTCCGCACTGATTCTGGTCTGCGGCCTGACCGGCAGCTTCGACCGCATCATGCGGCGCATCCCCGGCTCCATCGCCGCCGCTCTGCTGGCCGGCGTGCTGTTCAAGATCGCGCTGGAAATCTGCGTGGCCGCCGAGCAGCAGCCCCTGCTGGTGATCGCCATGCTGTTCGCCTACTTGCTGGGCAAACGCCTGCTGCCCCGCTACGCCGTACTGGCTGCGCTGCTGGTTGGCTGTGTGCTGGCTGGCACCCTGGGGCTGCTGAATTTCTCCCAGTTCGAGCTGCAGCTGGCGACCCCGGAATGGACTACACCGAGCTTTTCCATCGCTGCAGCGATCAGCATCGGCATCCCGCTGTTCATCGTCGCCATGGCTTCGCAGAACCTGCCGGGTATGGCGGTGCTGCGCGCCAATGGCTACGACGTTCCAGCCTCGCCGCTGCTCACTACCACCAGCCTGGTGTCGATCGTGATGGCGCCCTTCGGCTCCCACGGTATTCACATGGCAGCCATCAGCGCGGCGATCTGCGCCGGCCCCGAGGCCCATGAAGATCCGCGCAAGCGGTACACGGCAGCAATCTGGTGCGGGGTGTTCTATGGCATCGCCGGGCTGTTCGGCGCCACCCTCGCCGCCCTGTTCGCCGCCTTGCCCAAGGCGCTGATCCTGTCCATCGCCGCCCTGGCATTGTTCGCCTCGATCATTGGTGGCCTGACCCAGGCCATGAGCGAACCCAAGGAACGCGAAGCGGCGCTAATCACCTTTCTTGTCACCGCTTCGGGGATGACCCTGTTCGGGGTGGGGTCGGCGTTCTGGGGCATCGTCGCAGGCTTGCTGACCCTGGCGCTGCTCAATGGCGGCAAACGTGCCTGAGCGGCGATGAACATATTAAGGCCCCAGACATGCCGTTGAGCTTTCACAAGATGCACGCCAACGGCGATGACTTCGTGGTGGTCGACTCACGCAACTCGACCAACCCAGTGGCAGGCGCCCTGGCTCGACGCCTGGGTGATCGCAACTGCGGCATCGGCTTCAATCAACTGGCGGTAATACTTGATTGCGCTGATGCCGACGCACGCCTGACGTTCTGGAACACCGATGGTTCGATGCTGGATGCCTGCGGTAGCGCGACGCGTGGCGTTGCAGACCTGCTGATGCGCGAGTCGAACAGCACCAGGCTGGTACTGCGCAGCAACCGTGGTCTGCTGACCTGCGAACGGATCAGCAATGGAGCCATTGCCGTGAGCATGGGGGAGCCGCTGTTCGGCTGGGCGGATATTCCTCTGGCAGAGGAGCACGATACCGCAGCTTTGCCGCTCGCCGGCGACCCAGCGGCCTGCAGCATGGGCAATCCGCACTGCACCTATTTCGTCGATGACCTGACAGCGCTGGATATCGCCACGCTCGGGCCGGCGCTAGAGATCAACCCGCTGTTCCCCCGCAAAACCAACGTGCACTTCGTGCAGATCATCGACCGCAAACGCATCAGGCTACGCATCTGGGAACGCGGCGGCGGTATTCCCCTAGGCTCAGGGTCTTGCTCCTGCGGTGCCGCGGTCAACGGCATGCGCCGCGGCCTGCTGGACGACACCGTCGACGTGGAATGTGATGGCGGAACAGTGACGGTTCACTGGGATGGCAGCGGCCCGGTATTTCTCACCGGGCCGGTAGCGCACTGCTTTTCCGGCGTTATCGCGGATAGCGTATTGGCCACGACCAGCACCGGACTACCTGAAACCCATACCCGAAGCGCTCATTTCTAGGCACTACGCTCAGCCTCCGTCGCCAGCTGCTTGCCATGGGCCGCATTCACCCACCAGCCGAACGCCGCGGCGGTGAAGAACATGATGATGCTGTACAGCGCAGCGGGAATCGCCATGGTGCTGTTGTTGAGTAATACCGGGCTGAGCGCCAGGGCGATGGCCAGAGTGCCGTTGTGGATGCCGATCTCCATGCCGATGGCGATGGCCTGCCGCAGGCTGAGCTTGAGCAGGCGCGGCACGAAGTAGCCCACCGCCAGACTCAGCAGATTGAATGCCAGGGCCGCCGCACCGACTATCGGTGCGTATTCGAGCACCGTCTGCCAGTCCTTGACGAGTGCCAGGACGATGATCAGCAGCAAAAACAGCGCCGAGATGATCTTCACCGGGTTTTCCATACGCATGGCGAAACCGGGAAAGCGGCTGCGCAGGAACATGCCGATGGCCACCGGCCCCAGCACGATGGCGAAAACCTGAACCACCTTGGCGAACTGCAGTGGAATCGCCTGATCTCCCTCCATGAAGTAGGCCAGCGACAGGTTGACGATAAAGGGCATGGTCAGCACCGCAACGACCGAGTTCACTGCAGTCAGGGTGATGTTCAGTGCGACGTCGCCATGGGCCAGGTGGCTATACAGATTGGCGGAGGTGCCTCCAGGCGACGCGGCCAGCAGCATCATGCCCACGGCCAGGGCGGGCGCTAGGCCGAATGCCTGCACCATGAAGAAACAGGCCACTGGCAACAGCAGCAATTGGCAGAACAGACCAATCAGCACCGGCTTGGGGTACTTCACCACCCGGGCGAAATCCGCCAGGGTCAGGGACAAGCCCAGGCCGAGCATGATGATGCCCAGAGCCAGGGGAAGAAACACGCTCAGCAAAGGACTTGCAGTCATCGATACATCTCCGTGGTCAGACTTCCGTGATCGTGATCCACACTGTAGCGGGCAATCGTCAGCCCGCGCATGGGGCGTTGCAGCAAACCCAGCCCCATCAGTTCGATGGATCGGTAGACATTCGGCCACTGCGACATCCTTGTCCAATGCCCCGGTGAGGATTATCACCACTGCTTATTTCAACGGAGGTTTTTCCATGTCCACTCAGCTCAACCGCCAGTTTCTGCTCGCCAAACGCCCGACCGGCATGGTCAGCCGCGATACGTTCGATTACGTGGAAAAACCGGTCGGCGAACCTGGCAGCGGGCAGATCCTGGTCAAGAATCTCTATCTGTCGCTGGATCCGGCCATGCGCGGCTGGATGAACGAGGGCAAGTCCTACATCGCACCAGTTAGCCTGGGCGATGTGATGCGCGCGCTTGGCGTCGGTGAAGTGATTGCGTCCAACCACCCGGACTATGCCGTCGGCGATCACGTCAACGGCGCCCTGGGTGTGCAGGACTACTTCCTCGGCGAGCCTAGGGGCTTCTACAAGGTCGATCCGCAGCGTGCGCCATTGCCGGTTTACTTGTCGGCCCTCGGCATGACGGGCATGACCGCTTACTTCGCCCTGCTCGACGTCGGCACGCCGAAGAGCGGCGACACCGTGGTGCTTTCCGGTGCAGCCGGAGCAGTGGGCAGCATTGCCGGGCAGATCGCCAAGCTCAAGGGCTGCCGGGTCATCGGCATCGCCGGTGGCGCGGAAAAATGCGCCTACCTGACCGATGAGCTGGGCTTCGATGCGGCCATCGACTACAAGAGCGAGTCGCTGCCCGAGGCGCTCAAGCGCGAGTGTCCGAAAGGCATCGATGTGTACTTCGACAACGTCGGTGGCGACACCCTGGATGCAGTACTCGGCCGCCTCGCCCCCAAGGCGCGCATCGTCATCTGCGGCGCCATCAGCCAGTACAACAACAAGGAAGCGGTCAAGGGCCCGGCCAACTACCTGTCCCTGCTGGTCAACCGCGCACGCATGGAGGGCTTCGTGGTAATGGATCACGCCGCCAACTTCGCCAGCGCAGCGGCAGAAATCGGCGGTTGGCTGGTCAGCGGCAAGGTCAAATCCAAGGAGCACGTGGTCGAGGGCCTGGAAACCTTCCCGGAAACCCTGCTCAAGCTGTTCAAAGGGGAAAACTTCGGCAAACTGGTGCTCAAGGTCTGAGACCCGCTCGGCGAGCGGCACCCCTGCCGCTCGCTGGTGACGACTCGCAACCTGTACGCAGTGATAACAAACCAAAAAAAGATGGCCATGAGCCATTAAATGGCTTGAGTCGTTGCAGACAGTTCGGGTAGTTTCGCCGCCATGCTGTTCGCCCATCGGGGCCGGCTGATCCTTCACGCCAGGAGCCCTGATGGAACTCGTCTTCACTGTCATCGCCATCATGCTGGTAGGTGCCGCCTACCTGCTGTTTCACTATCTGCGCGGCGGTGCGGCGCAGTGCCGTCGGCCCATAACCGAATGGCTGGCGAGCTACCAGACATCCAGCCCGGTTGAGCAGCACGAGATGGCTGAAGTGCTGGTGCGGCGATCCATGCGCCTAGCGGCCAATATGGGCGTGCAGATTGACCTCGATGACCTGATCGCCAACGGTAAGGAACCTACAGAGCTGATTGCCGCGTGGCAGGCTCGACTGCCCAGCGTCATACCTGCGGCCTATCTACCAGGCACCCCGGCGAGTACCGTCGGC
Source organism: Pseudomonas sp. AC355 (assembly GCF_979258205.1). NCBI lineage: Bacteria > Pseudomonadati > Pseudomonadota > Gammaproteobacteria > Pseudomonadales > Pseudomonadaceae > Pseudomonas > Pseudomonas sp. AC355. The sequence goes on from NZ_OZ409843.1 coordinate 1,255,398, forward strand.
GCCCTGCTGTTGATTCAGCAGGTCGAACCGTCGCGCTTTCATGAATTGCTCGGGCAATCCGCTGCAGGCTGAAACAAGCCAGTCCCTGGCCATCGGCAACGATAGCGAACGGAGTTCCGAAGCATCGATACGCCGCCGATCGGCGAGCGGATCGATGATTGCGCAGAACGTCAAAGGCTGCGCATGAGGATGATCGGCAAGGCGGTGAACAGTGCGGTGACCAGAAGCAGAATCATCAGCAGATCCAGGCTATAAAAAGTCACGTCATCCTCCAGGCGAGCATACATGGTGCTCGCATCAGGTTTAACAGCTCAGTACCGCGTACGCGGCAAGAGTGCCATTGACTCGCGGCACGGCAGGTCGCGTCCGGTGTGACTGAACGTCACCTGAAGCCCTCGCCGCTGATCGCCTGTACACCATAGCTCAGACCTCCGTTTGTCACACGCTGGCGCGCCGCCAGAGGAAAACCGGCGAACCATTGATGGGAACTTCTCAGCCCTGAGGCCTACAGAAACCTGTATCGGCTTTATCAGGAGAACCCCGAATGGAACAGTGGAACATCTGGTTCGATCGCGAATTATGGCTCGGCGTCGGCATCGTGGTGATCGCTACCGCCGTGATCTACACCGTGCTGCGCACCGTAGTCGGCATCGTGCACAAGCGCCTTGTCACGTGGTCAAAAGGCCAGGACGGCAACTGGCAGCATTTCGTCGCAGTGGTGATCGGGCGTACCAGCCGCTTGCTGCTGCTCGCCTTCTCGCTGCTGCTGGCCCTGCGCCTGCCGGATCTGCCCGGCAGTTGGCAGGCCGCCCTGAGCCACACCTGGTTCGTCGCCCTCGCCCTGCAGATCGCTCTGTGGGTAGATACCGGCGTGCGCCTGTGGGCGCGCAGCCTGGTGGTCGGCAAGAATGGCAGCATCGGCTTCAATCCGGTGATGACCACCATCATCAGCATCATGGTGCTGATCGTGGTGTGGTCGGTAATGCTGCTGTCGATCCTCGCCAACCTGGGCGTGGATATCACAGCGCTGGTTGCCAGTATGGGTGTCGGCGGTATTGCGATTGCCCTTGCAGTGCAGACGGTACTCGGCGACATATTCGCCTCGCTATCGATTGGCGTCGACAAGCCATTCGAGATCGGCGATTTCGTGGTGTTCGGCGAAGTGGCCGGGAGCATCGAACATATCGGCCTGAAAACCACGCGCATCCGCAGCCTCAGCGGCGAGCAGGTGGTGTGTGCCAACGCCGACCTGCTGCGCCAGATCGTGCACAACTACAAGCGCATGGACACGCGACGCATCGTCTTCAAGTTCGGGGTCAGCTACGACACCCCGAGCGACAAGGTTCGCCAGGTATCGGAAAAGGTCGGCGACATCATCCGTGCCACCCCGAAGGCCAAGTTCGACCGCGCGCACTTTCTCGGCTTCGACGAGAGCCAGCTGACCTTCGAAGTGGTCTACATCGTGCAGAGCTCGGACTACAACCAGTACATGGACATCCAGCAGGAGATCAACCTGCAACTGCTCGATGCCCTGCGCGAACTGGATGTGCGCTTCGCCCTGCCGCGTCGCGATCTGCGTTTGGTGGGTGAAAAGATGCCGACGCTGAAAGTCGCCGGTTTGCCGCAGCACGAACAGCAGGACGATTCGGCCGAGCGCGATCAGCGACTGCCACGTTTCAGCTAAAGCCAGTGGGTGGAAAACCGTAAAGGTTCTCCACCCGCCATGGCCAACGCCTCGCTGTCGAAAGCCGTCGTTGCCCGGCCTAGCGGCAACCCGTCATACGGTTGCAGTTGACCCGGTCTCTCTCGCCCTTGGAGCTGGAAAGCCGGCTAACCACGTTCCAGCCGATCCACCGGCTGGAACCCACCCATAGCTCACCATTGCTGCTGACACCGGTGAACAGCTGCAGGCGCCCATAGGTGGTGCTGGTCTGCGCCCAGGTCTGCCCGCTGATGACATCGAAGCCACGCATCAGCGTGTCGTTACCGCGCTGAACGATGCCGTAGTGATTGCCGAAACGATCCGTGCAATTGAGCATCGTGGCACTGCGAGTGCAGCCCATGGCGTCGCCAGGCAGCGTAAAAGCGGCATGAGCAGACAACGTAAAAGCCAACAACAGAAAACCACCCGCCGCTAACTGACGAAACAACAACACAAGCATCTCCAAGGGGGTTCATACACGTTTCTACTGAGCCACGTTCTTACCCTATGGCTAGCAGCAATCTATTCAAGCCTGGCTATTCTCCAAAAAACCAATCCCCAGGCTGATGAGTTTGGTCATGTTTTCCAGTGTTTGCGCACCATCGGGATGGGTGCTTATTGAGGCGATGGTGGAGTGTGCATAGGTGGCCGACAATTCTCGATAGGCACTGTCATATCGTGAGCCCAGCAGCATGACGTCGGGCGCCTCCTCAGCACCTGATTGCTGATCCTCATCGGTAACCATTCTGAGGGTTTTGGCGATATCATTCTTACCTTGCAACAGCAGAGTATCGAGATGCTCGGGTTTCTTGATCAAGGCTGCCAGATTGATCAGATGCTCGATAGCTATTCGGTTGACAGCTGCGGCCTCTCTATCGAAGTCATTGTTGATCAACAGCAGAACGGCATCCGAGTTGGAGATGATGTTTTCCAGAAACTTCAGCGCTACCTTCTCATGGGCGGCGATAAAACGACCCTCCAGCCGCTCAACCAACTCATTAGCGCTGAAGATCATATCCCTTAGCCTGACTCTTTCCTGTGTCATACGACCTCCTCGTTGCGAATTAATGATCCAACCGTCATTAGCGATCTGAAGTCTGTTCAACGCCACTCAGCTTAGAGCCTATTCGCCATCGAGGCGACGTTCTGCGCCTGGGCGCTTTCGGCGGCGGTGACCGGTGTCGAGAGGCAGAAAGTGGTAGTAGCGAGCAGGCGTGGGTACAGCCTGTTCATCAGGGCTCTTTGAGTGAACTCATATGCCGGGCCAGACCGAAAGCAGCAGCCAGACCGATACAGACCAGCGCCCACCAGAGTACCTGCGGCGGCGCCTGGTCAGCGGGCAGCAGCCGGCCGATCAGCACATTGCCGAACAACGCTGCCAGCCCGCCCACACCGGCGAAGAAGCCGTAATAAGCGGCAAGTTGCCCGCGCCGGGCGTAATGAGGCACATGGGCCGACAGCAGCGGCAGCACCAGCAGGCTGCCGAGGCTAAGCAAAGCGGCCATCAGCAGAACCGCCCAATACGGGGTCAACAGACTGGCGAAAGGTTCGGCCAGCAGCGCGTAGCTAACCGCCATCAACGCTAGACCGAGGCCCATGCCCTGTCCCTCGCTGAGCCAACGCTGGCGTAGCGCGCTGAGGGGCATCTGCAGCAACACGCCGACCAACGCGGTGATAACGAATACTCGCGTGATCCATGCCTGCCCGCCGCCGTGGGCGTGGCTGTAGGCCGGGATCGCCAGATAAAGTGGATGGAACAGCAGTGGATAGGCTGCCGCCAACACGGCGAAGCGCAAGAATGGCCACTGCTGCAGCATATCCAGGCACTGGCGCAGCATGGTCACTGGCTCGTCACCGGACACCAGCTCCTTCCTCGGCAGGAAGCGCCACTGCACCAGGGTCATGAGCAGAAACAGCCCGGCTGCCACGCTGCCGGACACCGCGAAATCGATGCCGATCAGCAGCAGACCTGCCAGCGGCCCGAGCAGCATGCCCGCGGTGCTGGCCATGTTCTGCAGAGCGAATGCTCGCTTGCGCTGCTGCATGTCCTGGCACTCGTCGGCCAGGTAGGCCTGGGCACAAGGCGTGAACAGCGCACCGGCGAAACCGCTAACGCAGGCGGCCAGCAGCAGAACCGCCAGGCTTTCCGAGAAGCCGAGCACGGCAAACCCCACGCAGCGCACCAGGCAACCGATGAGAATGGCGCGACGGTAGCCGATGCGGTCACCCAGCAAGCCACCGAACAGGAACAACCCCTGCTGGCTGAACACGCGGATACCGAGCACCAGGCCCACCGCCCACCCCGCCAACCCCAGGCTCTCGCTGAGGTGCCCGGCCAGATACGGCACCAGCATGTAGAAGCCGAAGTTGAACGCCAGGCTGTTGAGCACCAGCACCCGTGCGGCGGGTGACAGGCTGGCGAAGGTATCCAGCACTCGGCTCATGGCTGGCTCATTTACTCGCGCGCTGGACGATCTGCTCCAGCCGCTGCTTGGCCCGCGCCGGCAGTTGCGCGGGAATCTGCGCCTCGCTGACCGGCTGATCACCGACCTGAATGAGCATCACCATGCCCATCGCCAGGTGCGGAATGCACTGGATGCCATAGAGCCCTGCTTCACTGAAGGTCACTTCGACCTCTTCGTTGATCTTGCCCTTGAACGGCTCGGCCCCCTCCGGCAGGAAGCCGGGGATGCTGGCGGCGTTATGGGTCGGATGCGTGGCGATGAACTTGACGCTGTCACCTGGGGCAATGGCCAGAAAATCCGGTTCATAGACCATCGAACCGGACTCCCCACGGTTGAGCATCTTCACTTCGTGGGTTTCGGCCAATGCCGGAGCTGCGAATACAAGCGTAGCGAGCAAAGCGAAAAACGGCGAAAAACGCATAAAAAGACTCGTCTCAGATAGGTTGGAAGCGCAGCACCCGGGCACCGTCTTCGGGGTCGACCAGGTAGCGGGCGCGTACGCCGAAGGTGTCACGCAAACGGTCTGTCGTCAGCACCTCGGCCGGTGCCCCCAACGCCACCAGTCGACCACGCTCCATCACCCCGAGGCGGTCGCATTCGAGTGCCTGGTTGAGGTCATGCAAAGCGATCAGCGTAGTCACCGGCAGCGTGCGCACCAGATTGAGGATCGACAGCTGGTGCTGGATATCCAGATGGTTGGTGGGCTCGTCGAGCAGCAGGATCTGCGGTTTCTGCGCCAGCGCCCGGGCGATGTGCACGCGCTGCCGTTCACCACCCGACAGGGTGCTCCAGGCTCGCTCCGGCATTTCGGCCATGTCCACGTCGGCCAGTGCCTGAACGACGATCCGTTCGTCCTCCGCCGACCAGGGCTGCAAGGCCGACAGCCAGGGCGTACGGCCCAGCTCGACGGCATCGCGCACCGTCACCGCATCACCGGTGTCGGCCTGTTGCTCGACGAATGCCAACTGGCGGGCGACATCGCGGCGACTCAGGCCACCTAGCGGCTTGCCCTGCAGGTGTACACGACCACTGCCCGGTGTGCGGATGCCGGACAGCAGCTTGAGCAAGGTCGACTTCCCCGAACCATTGGGACCGATCAGACCGAGCGTCTCGCCCTGGCGCAATTGCAGGTCGACGCCGGCGACGATCGCCCTTCCCTTCACCGACCAGCCCAAGTCGCTGCACTGCAGCACCGTACTCACCGCACCCGCCTCCCACGTACCAGAATCACCGCGAAGGCCGGCGCGCCGATCAACGCGGTGACCACGCCAATCGGCAGTACCTGCCCCTTGATCACCGTACGCGACAGCACGTCGGCGGCGATCAGGAACACCGCGCCGGTCAGGGCTGCGACCGGCACCAGCCGGCCATGCCGCACGCCGACCAGCAGCCGTGCAGCGTGAGGAATCACCAGGCCTACGAAACCGATGGAGCCGACGATCGACACCATCACCGCCGTGACCAGCGCCGCGCAGGCGATCAGCGTGGCCTGTACCCGGCGCACCGGTACGCCCAGCGACGCCGCCGATTCGGCACCGAAGGTGAAGGCATCCAGGGCGCGGGTATGCCAGGCCACCAGCAGCACCCCGGCCAGCGCCACGGGCACGGCCAGGGCGACATCGTGCCAGTTGACGCCGCTGAGGTTGCCGAGCAGCCAGAACATGATGCCCCGGGCCTGCTCGGCGCTGGCCGACTTGGTGATCAGGAACGAGGTCAGTGCATTGAACAACTGGGAGCCGGCGATGCCAGCGAGAATGATCTGCCCGGTGCCATTCAGCGCGCCGCCGCCCGCTGCCCGCGCCAGCAATGCGACCAGGCTGAAGGCGGCGATTGCGCCAATGAAGGCGCCCATCGAAAGCGACAGCATGCCCGCGCCGAGCCCCAGCAGCGCCACCGAAACCGCTCCGGTGGAAGCACCGGCGGAAATCCCCAACAAATAAGGATCGGCCAGTGGATTGCGCAGCAGCGCCTGCAGCACCACCCCACACACCGACAGCCCGGCGCCGCAACAGGCGGCGACCAGGGCGCGGGTCAGGCGGTAGTTCCAGACGATGCCCTCGTCGATCGGGTCGAGCACGAAGCCTGCCCCGAACAACTTGTTGGCCAGCACCTGGAAGACCACCGACAGCGGAATACGGGTCTCCCCCAGCGCCACACCGACGACCACCGCTACGGCCAGCAACAGCAGGCAGATGATGGTGAGCAGGAACAGGCGGGAGCCGCGAGCAATCATTTCTGCAGATCGAACCCGTCAACGGCCTTCGCCAGGGTTTCGATGCCGGTGACCATGCGCAGCGAAGCCTGCATGCCGTCAGCATCGAGAATCACGATGCGGCCGTTCTTCACGGCATCCATGTGCTTGGCGACCGGATCATTACGCAGGAATTCGAGTTTCTTCTCCACGTCGTCAGCCGGGAAACGGCGGCGATCCATGCGCGCGAGTACCAGCACGGTCGGGTTGGCCTTGGCCAGGGTTTCCCAGCCGACCGTCGGCCACTCTTCGCTGGACTCGACCACGTTGCGCAGGCCCAGCGACTTCATCATGGTGTCGGCGACGCCTTTCTGGCCGGCCATGTAGGGATCGAGATCCAGATCGGCGCTGGAGAACCAGAACGCAGCGGAGATTTGCTTGGCCTGACGCTGCCCGGCGTTGGCGACCGCTTTGCCGAGCCTGTCCTGCAGACTGGCGACCAGCTTGTCGCCCTCAGCCTGCACGTCGAAGATTTGCGCCAGTTGCTGCACGCTCTTGTACAGGCTGTCGATCTGGAAAGGCTGCAGGCGGGTACCGTCGGCACCGACCAGATTGTCCTTGCCCTCGCAGTCGGACGGCATGATGTAGGTGGGAATCTTCAGCTCGTGAAACTGCTCACGGGTGCCGACCACGCCCTGCTTGCCAACCATCCACTCGAACTGCACGGCCACCAGACCGGGGCGCTTGTTGATCACCGACTCGAAGCTCGGGTCATTGTCGGCCAGCCGCTCGACCTTGGCGTTCTGCGTCTCGAACTCGGGCAGCACGTTGCTGAACCACAGCGAGGTACCCACCAGGCGGTCGCCAAGCCCGAGGGAATAGAGAATTTCTGTGCCGGCTTGGCCGATGGTCACGGCGCTCTTGGGCGCAGCGGCGAAGCTCAGTTCATGGCCGCAGTTCTCGAGGGTCAGGGGATACTGAGTCGGGGCGGCGGCCAGCGCCATCGAAGACAGGCCAAGGGTGGCGGCCAGAACGGCAAAACGAGACACGGTCATGCGGGTGATCTCCCAATCAACAGATACGCATAAATGGCAGTGCGCAGGCTGGAGAACACATCACGCCAAGCGGCCATGGCCGCACCTGTCCCTAAGGAAGGTGATTACGGATGCCCCTCCCGGACACCCCGCCGGCTGGTTCGATTGCAGCGCCCGAGCAGGGCTGCACTGCAGCTGCTCAGACCTATGCCGGCAGGTCTCCTGACTGGTACGTCGTGGCAACGCTGCGGCCTTCCCGGATTCGAACCCAGTGACACTAATGCAACGATGCTCAGTACCTACAGTTGCGGGGGCAGTTCCGTTTGGCCACCAGAGGTGGCGACGGATTCCCTATTAATTCCTCGCGGAAACCGGCGGGCGGCATCTTAAACGATTAGGTCGCTCCCCTGCAGCGCTTCGCTGGAGTTTCTGCGCATTCATCCCAACAAGCCGGAAGCCAGTGCAGCACTTGTACGGCTAATTTCGGCGGCCATTATTGTTACAACATAACAATTTAGCAAGTCCAGTTCAGCGCTCATTTCAGCTTCTGATCTGGAAGATCCGAGGGCCGATTGAGGCCTGCGGGAAAAATCCAGATTCGGGCTTGAAATGAGAACAAAAATCAATAAGACTGAATATTGTTACTTTATAACGTATTTATTGGAGCACTTATGAAACCTGGTATCCACCCTGAATATCGCCCCGTTCTATTCCACGACGTCTCGGCTGACGCCTACTGGCTGATCGGCTCCACGGTCAGCACCGACAAGACCCGCGAGCACAGCGACGGCAACGTCTACCCCTACGTCACGCTCGATATTTCCAGCGCCTCGCACCCGATCTACACCGGCCAGCAGCGCCAGACTGCAAGCGAAGGACGAGTGGCCGGCTTCAACAAGCGCTTCGCCGGTTTTGCAGGAGCCCGCTCATGAAAGTGCTCGCGTCGCTGCGCACCGCCAAATTGCGCCACCGCGATTGCCAGATCGTCAAACGTCGTGGCCGCATCTACGTGATCTGCAAGACCGAGCCACGCTTCAAGTGCGTGCAAGGCCGGCCCAAACCGCAGCGCAAGAACAAGGGGTAAGTGCCTGCATCAGCCTCTCGGCGCGATCGCAGCCGTCTCTCCAAGTCCGCGGCGCGACAACCATTCGCCCGCAAGCGGGCTCCTACAGTATCGAGGCGTCTGCAAAATGGATGTTCAGCGCCATTTCGGTGGGAGCGCCGCCCTCGGCGCGAATGCGATTGCGGTCATCCCGCGGCTGGCGCCGTGACGACCTGGCCATGCGACAAGCCCGGCCAACTTCAACCTGCCACCTCCCCCAGCTCACGCAAATAGCTCCAGGGATAGATGCCGCGGTCGTGGCCATCGTCGAATACCAGTTGCAGCCCATAGCCCTGAGGGTGGACTGCCGTGATGCGGACGCCATCCGGTGCCACGTCGATGCGCTGCGCCAGCCGGGCCGCCCGGCATTTCGAGCACGGGCACCCGGCGCGCAGGCGCCCGTGAGCAAGCACCTGTACCTGCCCTTGCCCCCACTCCACGGTCAATGTCGCTTGCGTGGCACTGTTATGTATTGCGACGGGTGCCTGGTTCATGGCTTTTGCAGGCGCAACTGGCCGATGGCGATACGCACCGCTTTGCGCACTTCCGGATCGGCATCGTGCTCAACAGCCAGCAATGCTGGCAGTGCCTGAGCGTCGCCCAGCTCGCCAAGCGCCAGTGCGGACTCCTTGCGCAGGTTGCTGATCGCGTGCCCGAGCAGTTCCACCAGCGCCTCACGCGCCGCAGCGAATCGCAGGCGGCCGAGCGAGCGCACGGCACGCAGTCGTACCTGCCAATAGCTGTCGCCAAGCGCCTCCAGTAGCGCAGGGCCGGCGCCGGCCTGGCCGACTTTGCCGAGGGTGGTGGCTGCCTCCTCACGCACCTGCCATTCGCGATCCTTGAGCGCCGTCTGCAAAGCCGGCAGCACGCTGTCGTCGCTGGCCAGACCCAGCGCACCGGTGGCGGCGCGGCGTACTTCGGTATCGGCATCGTCACTGGCCAGGCGCGCCAGTTGGGGCAGCGCATCGACCTGTTTCAACCAACCGAGGATGCCTACCGCCTCACGGCGCACGAAGGCATCGCTGTCCTGCAGCGCGGCGACGGCAGTGGGTACGCTGTCGATCAGCCGCAACTCGCGCAGGGCTCGCAAGGCACTGGCGCGGACGAACGGGTCGGCATGGACAGCCCAGGGCAGCACCACGCGACCGGCATCGGCGGTTTTCAATTCACTGAGGCTCTGAGCTGCGGCGCCGCGCACGCGGGCGTCGGCATCGGTCAGCGCAGCGCACAGGGCATTTACCACCTCGGGCTCCTCCCAGGCTTCCAGCAGGCGAGCCGCCTCGGCGCGGACATCGGCGGATGCATCCCGGGTCAGTGCATGCGTCAGCCAGGGCAAGGCTTCTGGCTCTTCCAGATCGGCCAGCTCGATCAGGGCGATGCGGCGCACGCCAGCGTCCTCATCTTGCAGGCGTGGCAGCAGGTCGAGAATGTCGGGGTTATCGGTGCTTACATAGGTGCTCAGATCGGTCATAGGGCAACTCGCAATGGCGGATGTTCGGTGGGCAGCCCGAGCGGCGTCAGGCGTGGCAGCTCGCGGCCTTCTTCATGGCGCAGTAGCTCCAGGCAGTGGCGCTTGAGCTGCACGAATTCCGGGCTGGTCAACAGGCCCGCATGCCGCGGACGGCGGAAGTCCAGGCGCAGGTCTTCGATGAAGCGTCCCGGCCGCGGACTCATCACCAGAATGCGATCGGCCAGGAACAGGGCTTCGTCGATATCGTGGGTGACGAACACCACGGTGGTGCGCACCCTGCCCCAGATATCCAGCAGCAACTCCTGCATCTTGCTGCGGGTCTGCGCGTCCAGCGCACCGAAGGGTTCGTCCATCAGCAACAGGCGTGGACGATTGATCAGCACCCGGGCGATCTCGGCGCGCTGCTGCATGCCGCCGGAGAGCTGATTGGGCCAGCGCGCAGCAAAGTCCTGCAAGCCGACCAGGCTGAGAAACTCGCGCGCCCGCTGCTGCCGTTCAGCCTTGGCGATGCCCTGCATCTTCAGGCCGAAGGCGACGTTGTCGAGCACGCTGCGCCAAGGCAACAGGGTGTGATGCTGGAACACCATACCGCGCTGCGGTGACGGGCCATCCACCGCCTGGCCGTCGACTCGCAAGCTACCGGCGCTGGGCGTCAGGTGCCCGGCCAGGGCGCCGAGCAAAGTCGACTTGCCGCAGCCGGAGGGGCCAAGAATGCACACGAACTCGCCAGCGGCGATGGAGAAGTCCAGCGCCTGCACGGCTTCGAACGCCTGAGCGCCCTCGCCGAGGCGGATGGTCAGCTTTTCGATATCGATGCGTCCGGCCGACAGGCCGGTTTCATGAATGCTCATCAACGACGTCCTCCGCTGCGATACCAGGGCGTCAGCAGGCTACCGAGGCGCTTGACCAAAAGGCTGCTGCCCATGCCAAGCAGGCCGATCAGCAGCATGCCGACGATGATGTCCGGGTAGTTCTGGATGGTGTACGACTCCCAGGTGTAATAGCCGATGCCGAACTGCCCGGAGATCATTTCCGCAGTCACCAGGCAGAACCAGGAGGTACCCATGCCGATCGCCAGGCCGGTGACGATGCTCGGCGCAGCACCCGGGAGGATCACCTCGCGAAGGATCGCCAAGCGCCCTGCGCCCAGGCTGCGGGCCGACGCGATCAAGCGGGCATCGACGCCCTCCACACCGTGGACGGTATTGAGCAGCACCGGAAACAGCGCGCCGGTGAAGGTGATGAAGATCATCGACAGTTCTGACGAGGGAAACATCAGGATCGCCAGGGGAATCCAGGCCACGGCAGGAATCGGCCGCAGCACCTCCAGCGGAGGCAGCAGGCTGTCTTCAGCCCAGCGTGAGCGGCCGATGGCGATGCCCAGGGCGACGCCCAGCAGCGCTGCGATCAGATAACCGCTGAATACCCGCCCCAGGCTGGCACCGACGTGATCCCAGAGTCTGCTGGATTCGATCAGCGCGATGGCCGCATCGACCACCGACTCGGGCGTGGGCACGTAGATGAAGGTGAGCAGCCCCAGATCCAGGCGCGAGCTGGTCGCCACCTGCCAGAACAGCAGGCAGAACGCCAACGACGCCAGGCGCAACGGCCAACGGTGTAGAGAAGTCATCATCAGGCTCCAGTAAGGTGCTGCGCCACGGGAGGCATGGCGCAGCGGGCCGATCAGCGTGCGGCTACCAGGCGCTGGTTGGCGCTGCCGAAGTCCAGCGCTTCACCACCTTGAGCCTTGGCATAGGCTTCAGCCTGGCCCTTGAGCAGGAAGGCATTGAGTTCGCCCTTGCCGTTGCGTACGAACCAGGCCTGGTTGGCCAGCAGCTTGATGCCGCTGTCGCTGGCCTGGGCGTAGATGGCACGGATGTCCTTGCCCTCCTCCTCGAGCTGCGCCAGCGCCTTGAAGGCCGCTTCTGGCGAGGCGTAGTGGCGTACCTTGCTTTCACCGCGCACCCAGATCTGCGCCACGCGCTTGAAATCGGTGATCGGCTGGCCGGTCACGGCATCATTGGCTTTCAGCGGCAACTGCGCGTAATTGGCCAGCGCTTGCCCGTAATCACGACCTTCGGCCTTGAAGGCAGCCTTGATGTATTGATCGTCGACGAATTGCTCGACGTTCAGACCTTTGTCGGTCTTCTTCAGCAACTTGAGGGTTTCGATGGAGGTGGTGACTGCCTGGCGGTACTCGGGCTTCCAGGTCAGGTCGCGGGTCTGCAAACCGAGTGGGCCGTGGAACAGGTAATTCACCTCGGCCTCGATACCGGTGACCTTCTCGATCAGCTCGCTATACTTCTCCGGCTCGGCTGCGAACAGGCGATCCGCTTCCAGGCCGGCGCGCAGGTAAGCGGTGACCACTTCCGGGTACTTCTTGGCGTAGTCGGCATCCACCAGCGCTCCATGGAAGGTGGGTGCCTCCGCCTGGGAGCCGTCGTAGATCTTGCGAGCGAAGCCACGGTTGGGGAACAGTTCGGCGAACGGCACGAAGTCGGCGTGGGCCTCGATGCGGTTGCTGCGCAGCGCCGAGCCAGCGATTTCCGGCGCCTGGGCGATGATGCGCACGTCTTTATGCGGATCCCAGCCCTGGGCAGCGACCGCACGCAACAGCATGCCGTGGGCGGTGGACGCGAACGGCACGGAAATGGTCTTGCCCTTGAGTTCGGCCAGCGATTGCACGCTGGAGGATGCCGGCACCACGATGCCGTTGCCGCTGCCCTTGGTGCTGCCCGACAACACGGTGATGAACAGGCTCTGCTTGCCGGCATCGCGGTGGGCCACACCGTTGAACGAACCGGGGAAGTCAGCCATGGCGCCAAAGTCGAGCTTGCCGGCGACCATTTCGTTGGTCAGGGGCGCGCCGCTGGTGAAGTTCTTCCACTCCACTTCGTACTTGGCGTCCTTGTACTTGCCATCGCGCGGCAGGTACTTGTCGAGCAGGCCGAGCTCGCGGATCAGCAACCCGCCGGTGGCGCAGTTGATGGTGGTGTCCTGGGTGCCGATGGCGATACGAATCGGCTCCTGGTTGGATTGCGCTTGGGCAGTAATGCTGCCGATGGCCAGCGCGAGGCCGACCAGAGTGGTACGCAAGTGCATGGGTGTCTCCCCTCGAATCAATAGGTATTGGAATCGTCTCCGCCAGCCGGTCGGTGGTGGGAAACGAGGGGTGTGGTATCAGGCGTCCGGTGGTTGGCCGGATGGCGTGTTGCTTTTTCTTATGTTTGGTTGCGCGTCATAGCCTGGGTTGAGCGCAGCGATACCCAAGTGAATGGCAATTCAGCGCAGCAAATAAGGGATCTCGACGCGCACCGCGTCGGTCGGGCAATCCTTCTCGCACGGCATGCAGTACCAGCACTCGTCAAAGGCCATGTAGGCCTTCTGGGTCGCCGGGTTGATCGCCAGCAAGTCCATCGGGCAGACGTCGACGCACACGGTGCAGCCCTTGTGGGCGATGCACTTGTCTTCGTCGATGGTCACGGGCGCATTGCTGCGGAACAGGATTTCCTGGGGCTGGAAGGCCATATCACGGTGTCCTCGGAGCCTGTGGCTCTCGTGTTTTTCTAGGATGTAGGGTGGGCACACGGCAATCCGCTTCAGCCCACCGGGAAAGCACAGCGTGATGCCACTTGGTGGGCTAAAGCCCACCCTGCTCAGGCCGCCTCGGTCTTCACCCGCAGGCGGTTGTAGGCCTGCTGCTCTTCATCATCCAGGGCGATCAGGTACGGCTCGACCGGTTTCTTGAAGCTGACCATCTGGCCGTGTTCGTCCTTTTTCAGGTGGCAGTGCACGAACCATTCGGCGTCATTGCGCTGCGGGTGATCGACCCGGTGGTGATACAGGCCCCAGCGGCTTTCCTTGCGAAACAGCGAGGCGCGGGCGGCCATCTCGGCGCAGTCGCGGATCACGCTGACTTCCATGGCGCGCATCAGTTCGTGGGCGTTGTTGGCTTTCAACTCGCTCAAATCCGCCTCGATGGCGGCGAAACGCTGCAGGCCGATCTCCATCTTCTTGGTGACCTTGGGCGGCTGCAGGTAATCGTTGACGAAGCGGCGCAGCTTGTACTCCACCTGCGCCGGCGGCAGACCGTGCTCGCGGTTCAGCGGCGCGTAGACCCGCGCCCGCTCGGCGTCGATCTGCGCCTGATCCAATGCGCTTTGGTCGCGCTCGGCAACGAAGTCGGCAGCGTTGTTGCCCGCGAACCAGCCGTACGTGAAGGCGCCGAGCATGTAGTTGTGCGGCACCGCTGCCATGTCTCCGGCCGAATACAGGCCCTTGACCGAGGTTTCCGCCCGCTCGTTGACCCACACGCCAGACGCGCTGTGGCCACTGCAGAAGCCGATCTCGGAGATGTGCATCTCGACCATGCTGGAGCGGTAGTCGGTGCCACGCCCGGCATGGAACTGGCCGCGGCTGGGGCGCTCGTTGCTATGCAGGATTTCCTCGATGTTCTGGATGGTTTCCTCGGCCAGGTGATCGAGTTTGAGGAACACCGGGCCGTTGCCGCCTTCGAGCTCCTGATGGAACTCCCACATCATCTGGCCGCTCCAGTAATCGCACTCGATGAAGCGCTCGCCCTTGTTGTTGGCGGTATAACCACCCAGCGGGCCGGTCACGTAAGCGCAGGCCGGGCCGTTGTAATCCTTGATCAGCGGGTTGATCTGGAAGCACTCCAGATTGGCCAGCTCGGCACCGGCGTGATAGGCCATTGCGTAACCGTCGCCCGCATTGGTCGGGTTCTCGTAGGTACCCATTAGGTACCCGGAAGACGGCAGCCCGAGACGTCCGGCCGCGCCGCAGCAGAGAATCACCGCCTTGGCCTTGATCACGTGGAAATCGGCGGTGCGGCAATCGAAACCCATCAGGCCGTTGACCGCACCGTCGGCATCGGTCAGCAGGCGTGTGGCCACCAGGCGATTGGTGATGTCCACCCGGGCGCGCTTGAGCTGGCGATACAGCACCTTCTTGATGTCGTGCCCTTCGGGCATCGGCAGCACGTAGGCGCCCATGTGATGCACCTTCTTCACCGCGTAGTCGCCGGTTTCATCCTTCTCGAACTTCACGCCCCAGCGGTCGAGCTGCTCGATAGTTTCGAAACTGTGGGTGGCATAGGCGTACACGGTGGCCTGATTGACGATGCCGTCATTGGCCACGGTGATTTCCTTGGTGTACTGCTCGGGCGTGGCGTGGCCGGGCACGATGGCATTGTTGAGGCCATCCATGCCCATGCTGATCGCCCCGCTGCGCTTGACGTTGGCCTTGTCGACCAGCAGCACGCGCAACGCCTTGTTGCGTTCCTTGGCCTTGATCGCGGCCATGGGGCCGGCGGTACCACCGCCGATGATGACGATGTCGTATTCCTGTTCCAGGGTATTGATGCTCATGGCTGCGCGCCCTTCTGTCGGTCGATGCGCAGGCGATACTGGAAAGCATCGCCACGGTAATAGAGGTGTTCGAAATCCAGCGGTGTGCCATCGGCGGTGTGGGTCAGGCGCTCGATGCGCATGATCGGCGAGCCCTCCTCCACGGCCAGTGCCTGGGTTAGGTCGCTATCGGCAAGCACCGCGTCGATGGCCAGATCCGCATGGCCCAGGGCGATGCCGCAGTCGTTTTCGAGGATCAGGAAAATGTCCCGCGTGACGAGATCGGCTTTCTCCAGCTTCTCGCCCACGGCATGGGGCAGCCAGGTGATCTCCAGGGAAATCGGCTCGCGGTTGATCAGCCGCACCCGGCGGATTTCCGTAACGGTGCTGCCCTCCGCCACCTGCAGGCGCTCGGCAACCAATGCCGACGCCGGAACGTGGCGCAGGCTGCGCAACTTGTTGAGCACCTCGTAGCCCATCTGCTTCATCGATTCGCCCAGGCCCTGCAGGGTGCTGACGTTCTGGAACGCCTTGGGCTTGGCCACGAAGGTGCCCTTGCCATGGATCTTGAAGATCAGCCCTTCCTTCTGCAGGTCCCCCAGCGCCTGGCGCACGGTGATGCGGCTGACGCCGTAGGTCTGGCCCAGTTCGTTCTCCGACGGCATGCGGCGGTGCGGCGCATAGGTGCCGTCGAGAATGCGCGAGCGCAGCAACTCCTTGAGCTGGCTGTACAGGGGAACGGGCGAAAGCGGTATGAGCTGAGACATGTGAATCCTTTTTGATCAACTTGTCATAACAAGTAGTGACGAGAAAATAGCGAATAACCGCGCTGATCTGAAATACGATTAAGAAATAAGCTTATGGCGGAGAATCTCAACGATCCGGATCGCTGCCGAATACTCACGAAAAGGAAAAGGCCGTGCCCAAAGCGGTCAAAGATGATTATTCTATCGAGGCATTTTTCCTGCCCTTAATATGTGAGTACCTGAGATGAAAATCGATGACATGGATGCATTTGTTGCCGTCATCCGCTGTCAATCGACCAAGCAGGCTGCCGATGCGCTGCAACTGACGCAGCCGGCGATCACCCGCCGCGTGCAGAATTTCGAAGAAGACCTGGGCGCCAATCTGCTCGACCGTAATACCAAGCCACTCAAGCCAACGCCCATGGGTCTGCGCGTGTACGACCAGTGCAAGGCGATCCTGCGTGAGATCGACTCGCTGCGTGAACTGGTCGCCAGCGATGGCTCGCCCAGCGGGGCACTGCGTTTGGGCGTACCGCAAACCATCAGCGACGTGGTGCTGCTCGACGCCCTGCAGCAGATTCGCGAGACCTTCCCGGAACTCAAGACCCAGGTCATCAACGGCTGGGGCAGCAGCCTGATCGCGCGCATGGAAAACGGTGAGCTGGATGCCGCCGCGGTGCTCTTCCCGGCCGGCAAGATCTTCCCCGAAGGCATTGCCAGCCGCTCCATCGGCCGCATGCCGCTGCTGGTGGTGGCCGCCAAGGGCGCGATGCGCAAGCGCAGTTGCAAGCTCAAGGACTGCTACCAGCAGGGCTGGGTGCTCAACCCCGATGGCTGTGGCTTCCGCGCCGGCCTGCAGCGCGCGCTGTCCGAACAGGGCCTGTCGTTGCAGATCAATCTGGAAACCTTCGGTACCGAACTGCAACTGGGCCTGGTCGCCAGCGGCATGGGTTTCGGCCTGGTACCCGCGCCCCTGCTCGAGCGCAGCGGGCACCGCGAGCAACTGGACGTGATCAACGTCGGCGACTTCAAGCCGATGATCGATCTCTGGCTGCTGCACCCGCAGTACCTGGGCAACCTGCAGGACGCCGTGAACCTGTTCAGCGATGTGGCTGCAGAGCGCTTGCGGTCGCAATAGCGCCGAGTTGGTAGCGACGCCATTCCCGGGCCACTATCGCCCCCGGGTGTCGCCCGGGCTACGGGCGTTGAGCCGAGCCCGTATTTCCCCCATCCCCGTAGCCTGGGTTGAGCGCAGCGATACCCAGGAGCAGTGTGCGCAGCCAATGATCGGCAGAAGCGTTCCCTCAGCCTTTGAAAACGGCATGACCTGAAAGCGACCGGGAAGACCATGACTGGCGCCCGTCAACAATTCGGCAGCCATCTCGAACACTTACAAAATTCTATAAACGCATAACAGCAAAACTGTTAATTCAGAAAAGCTGATAATTAGCTTAGAACCAAAAAGCCTTTTACAGCGCAAAGCTATAAGAATACGGTCTCATCCAGGCCACCTCATCACCCTGGGGCGCTCAGAAATCAAACAGGCATTGCCTGCCATCTGCGCCAGTGATGAGAGACCCATGACGCAAGCCGCCGACACCCTCACCTTCCCCACTCACCGCGCATCCCCGGAGCGCGACGAGATCCGCTTCGCCCGCCTGCTCGATGAAATCACCGCGACCCTGGCCGCTAGCGCCCCGCGTTACGATCGCAGTGGCGAATTCCCGGCCGAGAACTTCGCTCTGCTGCAGCGCCACGGCCTGCTGGGGTTGACGGTGCCGAAGACGCTGGGTGGCGGTGGCGCCGATCTGCCTACCGCGCGGCGGGTGATCAGCGCGGTGGCCAAGGGCGAACCCTCGACGGCACTGATTCTGGTGATGCAGTACCTGCAGCACTTCCGCCTGCAGCAGAACCTCAACTGGCCCGAGCATCTGCGTCGCCAAGTGGGTATCAATGCGGTAGAGAACGGCGCGCTGATCAACGCCTTTCGCGTCGAACCCGAACTCGGCACGCCGGCGCGCGGCGGTCTGCCAGCGACGACTGCCCGACGTACCAGCGAAGGCTGGCGCCTGAGCGGCCGCAAGATCTATTCGACTGGCAGCCACGGCCTGACCTGGTACCTGGTGTGGGCACGCAGTGACGATGCCGACCCGCTGGTTGGCGTTTACCTGGTACATCGCGACACCCCCGGCATTCGTATCGTCGAGGACTGGGACCACTTGGGCATGCGCGCCACCTGCAGCCATGAAGTGCAGCTCGACGACGTGCTGATCCCCCTCGATCACGCAGTAAGCGTCAGCCCCTGGAGCGCACCCAAGCCGGAACTGGATGGCGAAGGCATGCTGTGGATGTCGGTACTATTGCCAGCCATCTACGATGGCGTCGCCCAGGCGGCGCGGGACTGGCTGGTGGGCTTTCTCGAACAACGTACCCCCTCCAACCTCGGTGCGCCGCTATCGAGTCTGCAGCGCTTTCAGGAGATCGTCGGGCGCATCGATACCCTGCTGTTCGCCAACCGCACCCTGCTCGATTCGGCTGCCGCAGGCCAGGTCGAGGCAGCGCACGCCGGACAGATCAAGCAACTGGTGAGCAGCAACGCCATCCGTGCTGTGGAGCTCGCCATCGAGGCATCCGGCAACCCGGGGCTGTCACGCAAGAACCCGCTGGAGCGGCATTTCCGTGACGTGCTGTGCAGCCGCATCCATACCCCGCAGGACGACGTGGCGCTCAGCGCTGTCGGCCGTAGCGCCTTCGCCCAGGCACGGGAGTCAGCGCAATGAGCCAGACCATCGTCAGCCAGCTGGATGCCGAGACCAACGCCTATCTGCGCGAACGCCTGCCGCAACAGCGCATCGTCGAAATCCCCTTTGGCCCGGAAGGCCTGGCGCAGACTCCCGCTGACGCCAGCACGCTGATCGTGCGGCCCATCAACGTGCGCGGCGTCGAACTCAAGGACGCGCCAGCCGGCTGGCCGTGGTCATTGCAGTGGGTGCAACTGGCCTCTTCCGGTATCGATTTCTACCCGCACTGGCTGTTCGACGTAGAGCAGGTCGCCAGCGCCAAGGGTGCCAACGCCAACCACGTTGCCGAATTCGCCCTGGCGGCGATCTTCAGCGTGGCCAAGCAGCTTCCGGACATCTGGGTAAACAACGACGATTGGCACTTCACCTACCTGCAGCCGGTCAAGGGCGCGACGCTGGGTATCCTGGGCCTCGGCTCGATTGGCCAGAGCCTGGCGCACAAGGCGCTGGCCCTGGGCATGCGCGTCATCGCTCTGGGTCGCCCAGGACACGCCATTGCCGAGATCCCTGGCATCGAGGCCGCCCGCGACATCCACCACCTGTTCGCCGAAGCCGACCACCTGGTGGTGGTTGCGCCGCTGACCGCGGATACCCGCCACCTGCTCGACCGCGACGTGCTGGGCAGCGCCAAACCCGGCCTGCACCTGATCAACCTGGCTCGTGGTGGCCTGCTCGATCACAACGCCCTGCTCGAGGCGCTGGACAACGGCAGCATCGGCCGCGCCACCCTGGATGTCACCGACCCCGAGCCGCTGCCGAACGATCACCCGCTGTACCTGCATCCGCGGGTACGTATTTCACCCCACACCAGTGCCCTGTCCACCAATGGCAAACGCAAGTTCGTCGACGATTTCGTCGCCAACTTCCAGCGTTTCCAGACGGCAGCGCCATTGGAAAACCTCGTCGATATCGAACGCGGTTACTGAACAGACTGCCCACCAGGGCCTGGAGATTGCCATGAGTTCACTCGCTACCCTGCACAGCATTCCTTCCGTCCAGGAGCGCGTCAGCCCTGAAGAATGGGAAGTGCGCATCAAGCTGGCTGCCGCCTACCAGTTGGCGGCACTGTTTCGCTGGACGGATCATATCTACACGCACTTCTCCGCCCGCGTGCCGGGGCCGGATGAACACTTTCTGATCAACGCCTTCGGCCTGTTGTTCGATGAGATCACCGCGTCCAATCTGGTCAAGGTGGATGTCGACGGCACCATCATCGACGACCCGCTGAACCTGGGTATCAACCAGGCCGGTTACGTGATCCACAGCGCCATCCACCGCGCGCGCCCGGATCTGCAGGCCGTGCTGCACACCCATACCCGCGACGGCGCAGCGGTATCCGCCCAGCGCGGCGGGCTGCTGCCGCTCTCGCAGCATGCCCTGGGCTTCTACAGCCGCGTGAAGTACCACGACTACGAAGGCGTGGCGCTGGATCTGGACGAGCAGGAGCGCCTGGTTGCCGACCTCGGAGACAGCAACATCTTCATCCTGCGCAACCACGGCCTGCTCACCGGCGGCATCAGCGTCGAACATGCGTTCCGCGAGCTGCATGGGCTGGAACGCGCCTGCAACATCCAGATCGCCGCCCAGGCCGGCGGCAATGCCGACCTGCTGCATGCGCCCGCCGAAGCCATCGAGAAGGTTCGCCAGCAATCGGCGCGTTTTTCCGATGGCAAGGGGCCGGGCATCAAGCTGCACTGGGACGCGCTGATTCGCCAGCTCGAGCGGGCTTCAGGCCAGAGCTACAAGCACTGATCAGCGGGAGACCCTCATGACCGACGCCAGCACCATCACCGTCAGCCGCACGGTACAGCCCGCTCGCCGCAGCAAATCGACCACGCCGGATTTCGTCCTGCGCCTGATCAGCCCTGTGGCCATTTTGCTGCTCTGGGAAATCGCCTCGCGGGCCGGACTGATTCCAGCCCGAGTGATCGCCGCCCCCAGCGAAATCAGCGGCACCCTCTGGGAATTGACGCGCAGCGGCGAACTGCTGCGCCACCTGCTGGTGTCCCTGCAGCGGGCCGTGACCGGCCTCGGTATCGGCGTGGCGATCGGCGTTACCGCAGCGCTGATTACCGGCCTGTCGAAACGTGGTGAAATCGCCCTCGATTCGCCCATGCAGATGCTGCGTACCATTCCGTCTCTGGCCCTGGTGCCGCTGTTCATCCTGTGGTTCGGCATTGGCGAATTCACCAAGGTGGCGCTGATCGTCATGGGCACCACCTTTCCGATCTACCTCAACCTGTTCGCCGGTATCCGCAACATCGACCCGAAGCTGATCGAGGCGGCCAATACCCTTGGCCTGAACCGCCGCGAACTGATCTGGCATGTGATCCTGCCCGGCGCCCTGCCCTCGTTCTTTGTCGGCCTGCGTTATTCCCTGGGCATCTCCTGGCTGGCTCTGGTGTTCGTCGAGCAGATCAACACCACCGCCGGTATCGGCTTCCTGGCCAGCGATGCCCGCGACTTCATGCGCACCGACGTGATCGTCATCTGCCTGCTGATCTACAGCCTGCTGGGTCTGCTCATCGACGGCCTGATTCGCACCCTGGAACGCCTGGCTCTGGCCTGGCGCCCCTCGTTCATAAGGACCTGAAGCATGAATGCGCACAGCAAGATCGACTACTCGCCGGCCGTCAGCCTGCGCGGCGTGGTGCGCCAGTTCGGCGACAACCGGGTGATCGATGAACTGAACCTGGATATCGCCCCCGGCGAGTTCGTCGCCCTGCTCGGTGCCAGCGGTTCCGGCAAGACCACCCTGCTGCGCTCCCTGGCCGGCCTCGATCCCATCGACGGCGGCGAGCTGATCGCCCCGCAAGCCCGCGCTGCGGTATTTCAGGAGCCGCGGCTGATGCCCTGGAAGCGCGCTTGGAAGAACGTCACCCTCGGCCTGCGCGTATCCAACCCCAAGGAACGTGCCATCCAGGCACTGACCGAAGTGGGCCTGGCCCATCGCCTGGAAGCTTTTCCCGCCACCCTGTCCGGCGGTGAATCGCAGCGCGTGGCATTGGCTCGCAGCCTGGTTCGCGAGCCCAAACTGCTGCTGCTCGACGAACCCTTCGCCGCCCTCGATGCGCTGACCCGCATCCGCATGCACCGCCTGATCATCGACCTGTGGCAGAAGCACACACCAGCCGTGCTGCTGGTCACCCATGATGTCGACGAAGCCATTCTGCTCGCCGACCGCATCATCGTGCTGCAGGACGGGCGCATCGCCGAAGCGCTGCGCGTCGACCTGGGCCGCCCACGTGACAACGGCCAGGCCGGTTTCAACGATATCCGCACGCGCCTGCTGGCACTGCTCGGCGTGGAAAAGGACGACCCGGACAGCATCGGCCGGGATCACAACCCCTTCATTGCGTCGGGCTACCCGCTCAGCGCCATTGCCATCTAGGGCAGGAAGCCAATCATGAAACGCTATCTTTCCCGCCTCGCCAGTCGCCTGCTCGACAACCTGCATGGCGACAGCGCCAGCACCCTGATCGGCTGGCCGGGTGTGCCGCCAGCAGACAGCGGCGAGCGAATGTGTCGCCCGCACTGATCGTCTAACCGGATAGCTCACCGGACAGACCCCGCAAGACCTCGAGCGATCTACCACCGCCTTGTCGCTCCCCACCACGCCCATAAGACGCGCACGTGAAAACAGGCGCGTCAGGGTTTCGTGCGCCTCGCGCACGGTGGTGGACACCTTTTCGGACGACGCCGCATTGGCCGTCGCCGCAGCCTTTCAGACAGGGATAAGCGCCATGGCAAGACCTTTTTCCACTTCACGGCTGCGCCACCTGCGCAGCGCCCCAGCCCGTGCCGGGCTGACCTTCTCGGTGCTCTCACTGGCCTGCCTGCTGGCGCCCGGCGTGCAGGCGCAGAGCAGCGAAACACGCCTGGAGACTGTCAACGTGATCTCCACCGGTGTCCGTGGGCAGCAACGCACGGTGGCCGACAGCCCAACGCCAATCGACATCATCAACAGCGAGCAACTGCTCAAGACAGGGCGCGCCGAGCTCTCCGAGGCGATTTCCAAGCTGCTGCCGTCGTTCAACTTCGGCACCAACATCGCCGGGGTCAACTCCTCGATCCGCCCGCTGAGCAACCGTGGCCTCGGCCCCGCCTATACGCTGGTACTGGTCAACGGCAAACGCCGTCATAACGGCGCTGCACCCGCCAATGGCAGCACCGATAACAGCGGCGCGAACGCCGTAGACATCGATCAGATCCCGGTCAGTGCCGTCTCGCATATCGAAGTACTCAAAGACAGCGCCGCGGCCCAATACGGTTCGGACGCCGTCGCCGGGGTGATCAATATCATCCTCAAGGGCAATACCTCTGGCGGCCATGTCGAGACCAGCTACGGGAAACTCTTCTCCGGCCAGGGCGAAACCATTAAAACCGCCGCCGACCACGGCTTTGCCCTGGGCACCGAAGGGGGCTTCGTGCACCTTTCCGCAGATGCTCGCAAGCGCGGGACGGCAACCTGGGTCGGGAAGTCGCCGAGCACCGTGCAAGCCTATTTCGAGCCTGAGCGTCAGGCGGCCTGGGATCGAGTAAGCACCAAGAATGGCGACCCCGATCTGAAGGCCTTCAACCTGGCTTACAACGCCGAGCTGCCATTGGCCGATGATCTGAAGCTGTATTCGTATGCGACCTACGGCGAGCGCAAAACCGAGGCGCTGAATCAGTTGCGCACGGCCAGGGGCGCGGCCTCCATCCCCGAACTGTTCCCAGACGGCTACTACCCGCTGAACAACCTCAAGGACACGGATTACCAATTTCTGTTTGGTGGCAAAGGCAACGTGGCGGACTGGGATTGGGATCTGTCCACCACCTACGGCCGCAACAAGATCGAGCACTCCAGCGACCTGACCATCAACCCCACTTACGGCCCCGACTCACCAACCTCGTGGGACGACCTGGCCACCCTGCAGTTCGAGCAGTGGGTCAACAACCTGGACATCACCCGCGCCTTCGACGGCGTATTCGGGCTTGCGGTACCAACCCAGGTATCCGCTGGCCTGGAGCACCGCTGGGAGCGTTTCCAAACCTTCGCGGGCAGCGATCCGCGTGCCTACAGTGTCGGCCCCTACACCTTCCCGGTCGGTAGCCCGTTGAACGGCGCCAATGGCGCGCAGCCATCGGTCGGCGCCCAGGCAGTCGTGGCCATTCGCCCGGAGGATGAAGCCGACGTCAAACGCAACAACCTCGCAGGCTATCTGGATTTCGGCTTCGACCTCAGTGAGCGCTGGTACGTGGGCCTGGCCGGCCGACTCGAGCACTATGACGACATCCAGGAAAACACCTTCAGCTTCAAGCTCAATTCGCGCTACGAATTGACCGATCAGGTAGCACTGCGTGGCACGGTTGGCTCGGGCTTCCGGGCTCCGTCTCTGACTCAACTTGGTTATACCGTTTCCGATAACCGCACCGCTGCAGATGCCAACGGCAACGCAGTCCCTGCCCTGCGCTATACCGCCACGCCGGATAGCGCTCTGGGCCAGGCCCTGGGTGCATCCGACCTGAAGCCGGAAAAGTCGCGCAACCTGGGTTTGGGCGTGACCTGGCAGCCAGCCCCACGCACCAGCTTCACAGCCGACGCCTACCTGATCGACATCGACGACCGCATCGTGCTCAGCGACAACATCGCAGCACCCGGCGGTGGCGTCGGCCCGATCGGCGACATCCTCGAGTCGGCGGGCGTGGCACGCAATACCTGGGTCAGCTACTACACCAACGCGTTCAACACACGTACCCGCGGCATCGACCTGGTAGCGGACCACCGCAGTGAGTTCGGCGCCTGGGGCGATGTGCGCTGGAGCGCCGCCTTCAACTACAACAAAACCACTGTTCGCGATAAGCGAGACAGCCCGTCGTTCTTGCAGAACGCCGGTATCGAAGTGGCCGGGCATGCCTCCGAAGGCCTGGTGGTCGCCGCAACGCCACGCAGTAAATGGGTGCTGGGTGCGAACTGGAGCCTGGGCAACTTCGCCGCCAACCTGCAGACCACTCGCTACGGCAAGGTCGAAACCTGGCAGCAGAACGCCGCCCAGGATCGCACCTTCGAAGCCAAGTGGATCACCGACCTGGATCTCTCCTACCTGCTGTTCGACAGCCTGACGGTCAGCGTTGGCGGCACCAACATCTTCAACGTCAAGCCTGACAACAACGGCATCACTCAGGCGGCTTACAAATACAACTACGGCACCCCGCCGTTCCACCCTGGCGGCGGCTTCTGGTACACCAAACTCGCCTACGACTTCTGACTACAAGGCCGCATTGCCTACGGGCAGTGCGGCCATTTTGCCTGGAATCCCTTGTATGCAATTCATTCAACATAGTGGGAAGACGAGATGAAAAAAAACCGCCTTGCGACGCACCTGCTGGCCTCCTGCGCCCTTGCCCTCAGCCTGGTAGGTTGCTCGCCGTCCACCGACGAGGCTGCCAGCAAAACCCTGAACATCGCCTTCTTCGGCGATAACACCACCCTGGTCAGCGTCGACCCGTTCCAGGTGTACTGGCTGGAGCACCGCGTGCTGCTGCGCAACGTCGCCGAGTCGCTCACCGATCAGGATCCGGACAGCGGCGAGATCATTCCCTGGCTGGCCAAGAGCTGGGAAATCAGCGATGACGCCCTCAACTACACCTTCACGCTGCGTGACGACGTCACCTTCAGCAACGGCGAACGTTTCGATGCCAAGGCCGTGAAGACTGCCTTCGACAGCAACAAGGCCCTGGCCACCGCGCTTCCCGCCACCTTCGGCGCCACCTACCTGGCAGGCTACGACCACGCCGAAGTGGTCGACGACTTCACCGTCAGGCTGGTGCTGTCGCGGCCGAACGCCGGCTTCCTGCAGGCCACCTCCACCACCAACCTGTCGATCCTCGCGCCGGCCTCCTACGCGCTCAGCGCCAAGGAGCGCTCGCTCGGCAAGATCATCGGCACCGGCCCGTTCGTGCTCGAGCATTACACGCCTGAAGTCGGCGCGAAGCTGGTCAAGCGTCAGGGTTACGCCTGGGCCTCGGCCAACGTGAAGAACCGCGGCGAAGCCCATCTCGATGCCGTGGAAATCAGCTACATCCCCGAGGAAAGCGTACGCAACGGCCTGTTCCTGCAAGGCCAGGCGGACATCCTCTGGCCACGCAACCCGTTCTCCGAAGTGGATCTCAAACTGCTGCAGTCCAAGGGCGCGAGCATCCAGAGCCGCTCCCTGCCAGGCCCTGCGCTGAACCTCTACCCCAACACCCGCGATGAGCGCCTGCTGGCCGACAAACAGGTGCGCCAGGCGCTGCAGAAAGGCATCGACCGCAAGACCTACGCCAGCACCGTGTACAGCGCCGACTTCCCGGTAGTGAAGAGCATCTACGACGTGACCACACCCTACTTCAAGGAGCAGAGCGACAAGTTCGCCTATGACCCGCAGGGTGCCGAACAACTGCTCGACGCGGCGGGATGGAGCAAAGGCGCCGACGGCTATCGCAGCAAGGACGGCAAGCGTCTGAGCCTGAGCTACAACATCCAGGGGGCGGAAACCGCCGGCGACGTGCTGATCCAGGATCAACTGCGCAAGATCGGCATCGAGCTCAAACTGGCCGTGGTCACCCGCGCCGAGTGGACGACCGCAAACGCTCAGGGCAACTATGACCTGACGTCCACCTACATGACCCGCGCCGATCCGATCATCCTGCAGACCATCCTCGATCCGCGTACCGCCAACAGCTCGACCCTGGCCACCAACATCTACGAGCCACAGACGCTGGACAAGGCCAAGGCCCTGTTCGATGCCGGCATCACCGCCACGCGGGCCGAACAACGCGCACAGGCCTATGGCGACCTGCAGGATCTACTGGTCGACGAGGCGTCCGCCTTTCCGATCGCCGAGCGCCTCTGGCAGGCCGCCACGGCGCAACGGGTGAAGAACTTCCGCTGGACCGCCGAGGGCTTCGCGCTGCTCAACGACATCGAGGTCGGTGAACCATGAACCGCTACCTGATCGGCCGGGTCGGCCAGGCGCTGCTGGTGCTATGGGGTGCCTACAGCATCACCTACTTCATCCTCTACCTGCTGCCGGGTGACACCCTGTCGATCATGCTCAGCGCCTCGGGCATGGAGGCCGATGCGCTGTCGCCAGAAGACCTGGCCAAGGCGCAGGCCTACTACGGCCTGGACAAGGGCATTTTCGAGCAGTACTTCAGCCTGCTCTGGGGAGCGATCCAGGGCGACTTCGGGCAATCGCTGTCGCTTAACCGCCCGGTCAGCGAACTGCTCGTCGAGCGCCTGCCGCAGACCCTGTCGCTGGCCGGCCTGGCCATCGTGCTGTCGATGATCGGCGGTATCGGCCTGGCCTACCTGACGGCCTACGTGCGCTGGCAGCCCCTGAAAGTGGCGATGGCGCGCCTGCCTTCCCTGGGCTTCTCGGTGCCGGTGTTCTGGATGGGCCTGCTGCTGATACAGGTGTTCGCCTTCAGCCTTGGCTGGTTCCCGGCCACTGGTAGCCGCGGCTTCGACAGCCTGATCCTGCCAGCCGTGACCCTGGCGATCCCCAGTGCGGCGGTGTACGCCCAGGTACTGCAACGCGGCTTCCAGGGCGTGTGGCAGGAGCCTTACATCGCCACGGCCTATGCCAAGGGCCTGAGCCGCTGGCAGGTGCAGGCCCGCCACGGCTTCAAGAACGCCGCCCTGCCGATCCTCACCCTGATCGGCTTGCAGGTGGGCAACACGGTATCCGGTGCGGTGCTGGTGGAGACCATCTTCGCCCGAAACGGTGTCGGCCGCCTCGCTCAGGAGGCGGTACTGCGCCAGGACATTCCGGTGGTGCTGGCGATCGTCGCCGTGTCGGCCGCCGCCTTCGTGCTGGTGAACCTGATCGTCGACCTGCTCTACCCCTACCTCGATCCGCGCATCGCCCATGCGCCAAAGGTGTCCTGACCATGAATGCCGATAGCCGCCTTT
This sequence comes from Pseudomonas sp. AC355, assembly GCF_979258205.1. Lineage (NCBI taxonomy): Bacteria > Pseudomonadati > Pseudomonadota > Gammaproteobacteria > Pseudomonadales > Pseudomonadaceae > Pseudomonas > Pseudomonas sp. AC355. Next base: position 1,283,214 of record NZ_OZ409843.1, read on the forward strand.
CCTCGTTGTCTAATTCACCGGCCAGCGTGTCGTTGACCTGGCGCCGGCGCAGCCGCCTGCAAAGGGCCACTGCGGCGCTACGCCCGTTGCTGCGCAAACCGGGCTTCAGCCTGGCACTGGCGGTGGTGCTGTTCGCCCTGGTAGCGGCACTGGTGCCGCAACTGCTGACAGGCTTCGATCCCTACGCGACTTCGCCAACGGACAAACTCACCGCGCCCAACGCGCTGCACTGGTTCGGCACCGATGAGCTGGGCCGCGACCTCTACACCCGTATGGTCTACGGCTCCAGCCTGTCGGTACAGGCCGCTTTGCTGGCCGTGGGCATCGCCCTGTTCGGCGGGCTCGGTCTCGGCGTGCTGTCCGGCTTCGCCGGCGGGCGTATCGATGCGGTGATCATGCGTTTCGTCGATGTATTGCTGGCCCTGCCCGGGCTGCTGCTGGCGCTGGCCATCGTCACCGCTATCGGCTTCGGCACCATCCCGGTGGCGATTGCCGTGGGCGTGGGCATCATTCCCGGCTTCGCCCGCACCACCCGCGCCGAAGTGCTACGCGTCAAGACGCTGCCTTACGTCGAGGCCGCACGCCTGGGTGGCGCCAGCGGGGGCCGCACCCTGCTGCGGCACATTCTGCCCAACGCCTGGGGCCCGGTAGCGGTACTCGCCACTCTGGACTTCGGCGCGGCCATCCTGGCCACCGCCGGCCTGTCGTTCCTCGGCTTCAGCGCCGCGCCACCGGCTGCGGAATGGGGCACGCTGATCGCCAACGGTCGCCACTTCCTGATCACCGCACCCTGGGTGTCACTGCTGCCCGGGCTGTTCGTGGTGGCCGTGGTGTTCAGCCTCAACCATATCGCCCGCACCCTCGAGGAGACCCAGCGATGAGCAGCAGCGCACTGATCGACATCCACAACTTGGCCGTCAGCTATCGCTCCGCCGGGCAGATCACCGATGCGGTGAAGAGCCTGTCTTTTTCCGTCGCCCAGGGTGAAACGGTGGCCATCGTCGGGGAATCCGGCTCGGGCAAATCGACCCTGGCCAACGCCATTCTCGGCCTGCTGCCCGACAGCGCCGCGATCACCGCTGGAGAGCTGCACGTCGAGGGCGTCGACCTGACCCACGCCAGCGAGCGGCAAAAGCGCGGCCTGCGTGGGCGAACCATCGGCCTTGTGCCACAGGACCCGATGGTCAGCCTCAACCCGACCCTGCGCATCGGCAAGCAGATCGGCGAAGCGCTGATTCTCGCCCAGGGCCGGCGCTACCCCGGTGTCGATGCCGACGTGATCGAGCTGCTGGGGCAGGTCGGCCTGGACAAGCCGGTGTTGCGCGCCCACCAGTACCCACACGAGCTCTCCGGCGGCATGCGCCAGCGGGTGCTGATCGCCATCGCCCTGGCCGGCAACCCGCGACTGATCATCGCCGACGAGCCGACCAGCGCCCTGGACGTCACCGTACAACGGCGCATCCTCGACCACCTGCAACGCCTGGTCGCCGAGCGTGGCATTTCCCTGCTGATCATCACCCACGACCTGGGCGTGGCCACGGATCGTGCCGATCGCATTCTGGTCATGAAACAGGGCGAGCTGGTCGAACAAGGCCCGCCGAAGCAGATCCTAACGGCGCCTCAACATGATTACACCCGCGCCCTGATCGCCGCTGCACCGGCCTTTTCCAACTGCCGCAAGGTGCGAGCACACGAGCAGACAGCAGCCGATGCAACGCCGATCCTCAGCCTGCACAACGTCGGCAAGCGCTTCGCCCTGCCGCGGGTCAAGGACGAGGACAGCAGCTTCGTGGCACTGGAAGACCTCAGCCTGCAGGTCTACCCCGGCCAGACCCTGGCCATCGTCGGCGAGTCCGGCTCGGGCAAGAGCACCGCGCTGCGTATCGCGTTGGGCCTGGAGAAACCCAGCCAGGGCCGCGTGCTGTTCGAACAGCAGGACATCACCGACCTCAGTTGGCGCGCCTTTCGCCCGCTACGCCAGCGCATGCAACTGGTACAGCAGAATCCCTTCGCTGCCCTCGACCCGCGCTTCACCATCTTCGACAGCATCGTCGAGCCACTGGTGTCTTTCGGCCTGCTCAAGGGGCCGGCACTGGAGCAGGCCGCCCGCGAGCTGATCAGCCGCGTGCACCTTCCGATCAGCTACCTGGATCGCCTGCCCCGCGAGCTCTCCGGCGGCCAGCGCCAGCGCGTCGCCATTGCCCGCGCCCTGGCACTCAAACCCGACCTGTTGCTGCTCGACGAACCGGTCTCGGCACTGGACGTCTCGGTGCAGGCACAGATCCTCGACCTGCTCCTCGAACTGCAACGCGAGCTGGGCATCGCCTACGTGCTGGTGTCCCACGACCTATCCGTGGTGGCCAACGTCGCCGACCAGGTGCTGGTACTGCGCAACGGCAAGATGATCGAGCAAGGCCCGGTAAGCCAGGTGTTCGATCATCCGGCCAGCGACTACACCCGTGAACTGATCGCCGCCATTCCGGGGCGCCATCCGGCCAGTGCGGCGGCCTGACAGCGATGACCCAGGCCTGGCAATGCACCGCCCGACTAATCGTGTAGGAGCCCGCTTGCGGGCGGTGGGTGGTTGCACCACGGATCTTACGAAATGGCTGCAATTGATTCGCCGGCAAGCGGGCTCCTACCGTACTTAGGTGTTCACGAAAGTGGGGGCGATGCCAATCCGGTAGGAGCGTCGACCCGGCGCGAATGCGGTTGTGGCCATTCTGCATAGCTGCGGTGTGGCCAGCATTCGCCGCGGGGGCGCGGCTCCCACAATGCGATCGTGGTCATAGCGAGGAGCCTTGTCGTACCCCCGATTCACCCGCGAGCGAGGCCGACTACAACCCCAAGCAAGGGGCTCTTTGACATAGAACCTCCTACAAGGGTGACAACGCTCTTTTGTCCACCATTGACTAGCGGATTGGCTAACGCTGGTTGCGAGGAATCGCCAGCCCCAGGCTTTCACGCAAGGTGCTGCCTTCGTACTCGCGGCGATAGACCCCACGTTCCTGCAGGATCGGCACCACCTCTTCGGTGAAGCGCCTGAACTGCTCCGGGTGGCCGATGTAGATGTTGAAGCCATCCAGCGCGCGGGCTTCGAACCAGCGGATCATTTCATTGGCCACGGTTTCGGCAGAGCCGACGAAGCCGTTTGGCCTGAGCGTAAGGCCGTTGGCGACCGCCTGACGTAGCGTCCAGCCGTTGCTGACGGCCATGTCGGTGGCGGCCTTGGCGGCGGTGTAGAAGCTGCTGCGGGCAAATTCCAGAGCCTCGACCGGGAACGGGGCATCGAGGTCGTACTGACGGAAGTCATGCCAGCCGAAGGAGCGCCCGAACTCGGCAACGGCCTGTTCGAAGCTGTGGTCGATGTCGTGGTAATGCCGTTCGATCTCGCGGGCCTGCTCGTCGCTATCGCCGATATATATCTGTGCGCCGGGCAGGATGATGATCGCGTCCGGGTCGCGGCCTTGTTGCTGCGCGCGCTCCTTGATGTCGCGGTAGAACGCCTGGCCCTTCTCCACGCTCGGCGCGTGGGTGAACACCACATCGGCGATGCCAGCGCCCAGATCGCGCCCCTGTCGGGAGTCGCCAGCCTGAAAGATCACCGGCTGGCCCTGGGGCGAGCGCTGGATGTTCAGCGGCCCCACCACCGAGAAATGCTCACCCTTGTGATGCAGCGCATGCAGCTTGCTGCGGTCGAGAAACTGGCCGGTTTCGCGGTCACGCGGCAGCGCATCGTCCTCGTAGGACTGCCACAGCTTCTGCACCACCTGCACGTGTTCCAGGGCACGGCCATAGCGGGTGTCGTAATCGTAGTGCTCGTCACGGCCGTAGTTGCCGGCAGTTCCGGCATCACCACTGGTGACCACGTTCCAGCCGGCGCGCCCCTTGCTGATCAGATCCAGCGAGGCCAGTCGGCGGGCAACGTTGAATGGCTCGTTGTAGGAGGTGGTCAGGGTGCCGACCAGGCCGATATGTCGGGTAGTGACGGCCAACGCGGAGAGCAGCGTCAAGGGCTCCAGCCGGTTGAGGTAATGAGGCGGCGAGTCGCGGGTGATGAACTGGCTGTCGACGATGAAGATCAGGTCGAACAGCGCCGCTTCCGCCTGCCGGGCAAGGTCGATGAACCAGTCGATGTTCACGCTGGCGTCCGCGGGAATCGCCGGATCGTGCCAGAGGTTATGCCGCCCTGGCCCGCCGACGCCCATGGGCACCGCACCGAGCTTTATCTGTCGTTTGCTACTCATACAACTCATCCCGAAAGCCTTTTCACAGCCCTCATTAAATACTTATTACTGATATTTAAAAACATATTAGATAAGTAAATTACATAATTAGCTTAGAACCAGAAAGACTTTCACAGGGGTTTATTAGAGAGATAAGGTCAATCCCAGACCGACCCCTTTCCTGGCGGAGGCCGTCTTCCACGACCGATCACCAGGAGCATGCCGTACATGACCGTCTTTTCCAGATTGCGACTGCCTGCCGACCAGCCGGACATCGGCGCCCGCTTCGCGGATACCACGAGCATTTCCTCAGTGCTTGGTGAAAAGCAATTGTGCGCCCCGCGTGGCTCGCAACACACGTGCGGTAATCGGCAACCGACCATGCCCCCTCCCTTCCCAAGCAACCGCCCTGCCCGCCGGCCGATTGGTGCCTACGGCCTGCCCAGCCGCGACTCCTCCAGGAACGAATGGCTGGGTAGCCCAGGCGACATCAACCAGCGCCAGCGCGCGGCAGAAATCATCGGCCTGGCTCGCAGCCAGGCCACAGCCAACACAATCTGAAGGAGACACCTCATGTTGATCCGTACCCTGATCGCCAGCGTACTGGGCGGTAGCCTGCTGATGGGCAGCTACGCCAGCGCGGCAGACCTCGAACCGCTGCGCGTCGCCAACCAGAAATCCACCATCAAACTGCTGCTGCAAGCAGCAGGCGAACTCGATGACGTGCCCTATACCATCGACTTCTCGGAATTTCCCGCTGCTGCTCCGCTCGGCGAAGCGCTGAACGCCGGCGCCGTGGATATCGGCGGCCTGGGCGATGCACCTTACGTATTCGCCTTGGGCGCTGGCGCCCCGCTGAAGGTGGTGGAAATCATCAAGCGTGATGGCCGTTACACCACCTCGATCCTGGTGCCCAAGGACTCACCGCTGAAAACCGTGGCCGACCTCAAGGGCCAGCGCATCGTCACCAATCGCGGCTCCGTCGGCCATTTTCTGGTGATCAAAGCATTGCGTGAAGCCGGCCTGAAAACCTCCGACGTGACCTTCGTCAACCTGCTGCCTACCGATGCCCGTAGTGCTCTGGAAAGCGGCGCCGCGGATGCCTGGTCGACCTGGGATCCCTACACCACCATCGCCATCACCCAGAACGGCGCACGCATCCTGCGCGACAGCGACGAGCTACTGACCAACCACTTCTACCTGGCTGCCACCCAGAACGCCGTCGACGGCAAACGCGTGCAGCTCGAAGACTTCGTCAAACGCGTGGAACGCGCCTTCCTGTGGGCCAACGACAACCACCAGGCCTACGCAGAAGCCCAGGCTCGGGTGACCGGCCTGCCCGTCGCGGTGCACCTGGAGTCCGTCCAGGCAACCATCCACTCGCGTGCCGAGATCACCGATGAGGTGATTAGCAACCTGCAACAAGTCTCCAACATCTACCTGGAAGAAGGGGTACTGACCCGCGCCGTGGATGTGTCACATGGCTTCGACTCCAGCTTCAACGCCGCCCGCGTCGAACAGCCGGGCAAAGCGGTTGCCCAGGCGCAACCTCAGTAAATCGACAGGAGCATTTTCCATGAGCAAACGACAGATCAAACTTGGCGCGATGATTCACGGCGTCGGCCACGGCTGGGGCGAGTGGCGCCACCCGAACGCACTGGCCGATGCCAGCGTCAATTTCGGCTTCTACAAGCAGCAGGCGCAGTTGGCAGAAGGCGCCAAGTTCGACTTCGCCTTCATCGCCGACAGCCTGCACATTCACGCCAAATCCAGCCCTCACTACCTCAACCGCTTCGAGCCGCTGACGGTGCTCTCGGCGCTGGCTGCGGTCACCGAGAACATCGGCCTGGTGGCCACCGTGACGGTGAGCTACACCGAGCCGTTCCAGGTCGCACGCCAGTTCGCCTCGCTGGATCACATCAGCGGTGGGCGTGCCGGATGGAACGTGGTCACCTCATGGCTGTCCGGCACCGCCGACAACTTCGGCAAGGCCGAGCACCCGCCGCATGCCACCCGCTACCGCATCGCCCGCGAGCACGTGAACGTGGTCAAAGGTTTGTGGGATTCCTGGGAAGACGATGCCTTCACCCGCGACAAGCAGAGCGGCGAATTCTTCGACCCGGAAAAACTCCACACCCTCAATCACCAGGGCGAGTTCTTCAAGGTCAAGGGCCCGCTGAACATCCAGCGCTCGCGCCAGGGCCAACCGCTGATCTTCCAGGCAGGCACCTCTGAGGATGGCCGCAACTTCGCCGCGCAGAATGCCGATGCGATTTTCGTCAGCCCGGAATCCTTCAGCGAAGCCCGCGCGTACTACGCGGATCTCAAGCAACGCGCTGCCAAGGCAGGCCGCAACCCGGACGAGCTGTTCATCCTGCCCGGCATACGGCCGATCATCGGCCGCGATGCCGAAGAGGTGGAAAGCCGCTACCAGCAGGCCGTCGAGCTGGTGAGCATCGAAGACGCCATCGTTGCGCTGGGTCGTCCGTTCAACGATTACGACTTCTCCAAACACGATCTGGACGCGCCCTTCCCCGACCTCGGCGACCTGGGCAGCAACAGCCAGAAAGGCGGCTCCGACCGCATCAAGCAGCAGGCCCGCGAAGAGAACCTGACCCTGCGCGAAGTCGCCCTGCACTTCTCGCGCCCGCACCGCGACTTCGTCGGTACTCCGGAAGAGGTCGCCAACGCCCTGCAGGACTGGTTCGAGGACGGCGCCGCGGACGGTTTCATCGTCAACTCGTTGCTGCCTGATGGCCTGCAGTACTTCACCGAGCTCGTGGTGCCCTTGCTGCAGGAGCGCGGCCTGCTGCGCCGCGACTACGAAGGCCAGACCTTGCGCGACAACTTCGGCCTGGCCGTGCCCAGCAACCGCAACACCCTGCGCCGCTTGCAGGGCCAGGTGGCCTGATGGTCGCCCGCCACCGCACTCGCGAAGCGGGTCGGCGGCAGCCCACCCCAATTGAAAGGAGCAACGTATGAGTCTTGAATTTATCGGCCTGATCGGCCCGCAGGAAGGCAGTGAATCGCAAGCGGCCCATGGCCCCGCCGTCGACGTCGAATTCATCAAGGCATTCGCCCAGGCTCAGGAGTACGGTGGCTTCGACAAGGCACTGCTGGCGGTCAACACCAGCGCGGCGGATTCGATGATTCTGGCAAGCTATGTCGCCGCCGTGACCGACAAGCTCGGCCTGCTGGTCGCGCACCGCCCGGGCTTCCAGGCGCCGACCTTCGCCGCCCGGCAGTTCGCCACCCTCGACCACCTCAGCCGTGGCCGTGCCTCGATCAACGTGATCACCGGTGGCGACAGCGGTGACCTGCAGCGCGATGGCGACTTCCTCGACAAGGACGCCCGCTATGCGCGCACCGAGGAGTACCTGGATATCTTCCGCAAGGTCTGGACGAGCACCGAGCCCTTCGATCATCAGGGCAAGCACTACCGCGTGGAAGACAATCTGACCCTGGTCAAGCCAGTCCAGAAACCTCACGTACCGATCTACTTTTCCGGCGCATCCGACGCTGCGGTAGAAGTCGCCGCCAAGCACGCCGACGTGTACATGATGTGGGGCGAGCCGCTGGAGCAGGTTCGTGAACGCATCGCCAAGGTACGCAAGGCTGCGGCCAAGTACGGCCGCGAGAAGCACATCCGCTTCAGCCTGTCGCTGCGGCCGATCCTCGGTGCCACCGAAGATGAAGCCTGGGCGCGTGCCGAGCGCATCCTGGCCGATGCCCGTGAACTGATCCATCTGCGCCAGGGCAAACGTCGCGACAAGGACTTCGGCACCAGCAACTCGGGCTCTTCACGGCTGGTAGAACTGGCGGGCCAACGCAAGGTACACGACAAGCGCCTGTGGACCGAAATCGCCGCACTGAGCGGCGGCGCCGGCAACTCCACATCCTTGGTCGGCACGCCGGATCAGGTCGCCGATGCCGCGCTGGACTACTACAACGCCGGCATCACCACCTTTCTGTTCCGTGGCTTCGAGCAACTGCGCGACGCGGTGGAGTACGGCCAGGATCTGCTGCCACGCATTCGCGCCCTGGTCGAGCAGCAAGGCAGTACGAAGAAAGTCCAGAACGCCTGAGCAGGAATCACCACGATGCCCCCAAGCAGACGCGACACCCTGGGGATGCTCACTGGAGGTGCCGCCCTGTTGGCGGCACATTCGGCATTGGGCTCCGAGCATTCGCCACTCAAAGAAAGCCCACGCCGCGTGAAAGAATCATCGACGCCCCCGCAACCGCCGAAAACCTACAACCTTTTGGAGCTGGAAGCGCTCGCATCAGAGGTCATTCCTCGCCCGGCCTTCGATTACATCGCACGTGGCGCCGGTGACGAGCAGACCTTGCGGGAGAACCGCACGGCTTTCTCCAGAGCCTTCCTCGACCAGCGCATCCTGACCGGCAAGACGGTACACAGCCTGGAAACGCAGATTTTTGGTAGCCGGCTACGTGCCCCCGTGATGGTTTCGGCCATGGCCGCACACGGCCTGGCCCATCCATCGGCAGAGTCGGGCACCGCACAGGGTGCCGCCGCTTACGGCACCCTGCTGGGAGTCAGCACGGTCGCCACCCAGAATCTGGAACAAGTCGCCTCGGCCAGCAGCGGTGACAAGTGGTTCCAGTGCTACCTGACCCGCGACAGCGGCTTCAACCGTGAGCTGCTGCAGCGAGCGCATGCAGCCGGCTACAAGGCCATCGTGCTGACTGCCGACGTTACCGTCGGCGGTAACCGTGAACAGGACAGGCGCAATGAGTTGCGCATGCCGACACCAGGCAACTTCCTCGACAGCAACAACCGTGCGCGTGACATCCAGCGGGTATTCGACAGTGCTATCGGCCTCGATAGCCTGGATTTCGTGCGCAAGCACAGCGGCGGCCTGCCGCTGATCATCAAGGGCGTGACCACCACGGCAGATGCCCGTTCGGTGCTGCAATACGGTGTCGATGCAATCCAGGTTTCCAACCACGGCGGCCGTCAGTTGGACGGCTCACCAGCTGCATTCGACTCATTGCAGCGAGTGGCCGCCGAGGTGCAGGGTCGCGTCCCGCTCATCTTCGACAGTGGCATCCGCCGTGGTCTCGATGTGTTCAAGGCCATCGCCGCCGGCGCTGATCTGGTCGCCGTGGGCCGGCCCGTGCTCTACGGCCTGGCGCTCAATGGCTCGCAAGGGGTGCAGTGGGTGCTCGAACAGCTCGAGCAGGAACTGCGCATCGTCATGCAACTTTCCGGCGCCGCCACCGTTGCCGAAATCCGCACCACGCCTTTGCTGCACACGCCGTTTTTCGACGCATGAAGCGCAGCGCTGTGCACCGCGGCAGCCATCACTCGCGACCGGCATGACGACGGGATAACAGCATGACTCAACGACAACTGCATTTCGGTGCCATTCTCACGGGTGTCGGTACCAGCCAGCATCGATATCGACGGGTACAAGCAGCAGTTTCAGCGAACCTGCGGTCAGAATACTGATCAGCAGTAAAGCCAATGGGAGGAAATTACCGATGGATTACCGTTCACTGGGCAAATCCGGCCTCAAGGTGTCGCCACTGTCACTGGGCAGCATGATGTTCGGCGGCGCCACCGACGAAACCGAATCGCGGCGCATCATCGATCAGGCGCGGGATCTGGGCGTCAACTTCATCGACACTGCAGACGTCTACAACGGCGGTATTTCCGAGCAAATCACTGGCCGCGCGATTGCCGCCGACCGCGCCAACTGGGTGCTGGCCAGCAAGGTCGGTAGCCCGCGCTCGTGGTCACATCCAGCCAACCAGGGGCTGAGCCGCAAATCCGTTTTCGATGCGCTGGAAGGCAGCTTGCGTCGCCTCGGCACCGACTACCTGGATCTCTATTACCTGCACCGCGAGGATCACGATACGCCACTGGAGGAAACCATTTCCGCCATCGGCGACCTGATTCACCAGGGCAAGATCCGCTACTGGGGTGTCTCCAATTTCCGCGGTTGGCGACTGGCCGAAGCGGTGAACATCGCCCGCCGCCTGGGCGTCGACGACCCCGTGGCCAGCCAGCCGCTGTACAACATCGTCAACCGTCAGGCGGAAACCGAGCAGTTCACCGCGGCGCGCCACTACGGCCTTGGCGTGGTGCCCTACAGCCCGCTGGCGCGTGGCGTGCTGAGTGGCAAGTACCAGCCTGGCAGCGAGCCGGATGCCGGATCGCGGGCGGCACGGCACGACAAACGAATTCTGGAGACCGAATGGCGCCAGGAATCACTGAACCTGGCGCAGCAGGTCAGCGCCCATGCACAACGCCGCGGTAGCGACCCGATCAGCTTCGCCATCGCTTGGGTGCTGGCCAACCCTCAGGTCAGCGCCGCCATTGTCGGGCCGCGGACGCTGCAGCAGTGGCAGAGCTATATCGGCGCCCTCGAGCTGCATCTGAACGGCGAGGACGAGGCGTTCATCGACAGTCTGGTCGCACCCGGCCATGCCTCGACCCACGGATTCAACGACCCCGCCCACTTCGTCAGTGGGCGATATTGATCGCCTGCACAGGAATCTTCATCAATAGCGGCGCAACTCGATGCCGGCATCATCGCCCTTGGCCCATGGCCAGGGGCGAACAGTCGACTGACGCCGCTCGATCATTTTCAGCCCGACAACAATCTGAAGGCCGAAACGGTGGCCGCACAAGGCTCAGAGCAGCATGTGGTCATAGAGAATCGCCGCACCGACCCCGATCAACACCAGGCCACCGATGATCTCTGCCTTGTGGCCGATAGCGGTGCCGATCATGCGACCGAGCATCACGCCGATGGTGACCATGGTCATGGTCGCCAGGCCGATCGCCAGCGCGGCGATCCAGATGTTGACATCGACGAATGCCAGGCCGACACCCACAGCCAGCGCATCGATGCTGGTGGCGAAGGCGGTTACCGCCAGCACCCAGAAGGAATGTGATTTGGCTTTCTCGGTCGCGTCCGCAGCATCGGGCTGTAGGCCAGCGTAGATCATGTGCAGACCGAGTAGCAGGAGCAGCACGAAGGCGATCCAGTGATCCCATTCCTCGACGAAACCGGCTGCAGCCTGGCCGATGAACCAGCCGACCACGGGGGTGATGCCTTCGATGACACCGAAGATCAGTCCGGTGCGCAGGGCATCGATGAATCTGGGTTTGTGCAGGCTGGCGCCCTTGCCGATAGCCGCGGCGAAAGCGTCCGTGGACATGGCGAAAGCCAAGAGAATGAGGGAAATGGGATTCACGGTTACGTCTCGGTCGGGCTATGAGTCAATGACGGATACACGCGCCCGACCTTAGGCACGTATCTGTCATTGGTCTCACCAACCGAACGGTGTTCGTACCACGGCTTCTGCCGAGAATGTTGATACGAACGCTACCGAGTGAACTCGACAGCAGGCTACTCCCCAAAGAGGTCCGCACTTTACCCAAAAGTACCGGCAGAAAAAACCACTTTTTTTGCCAGGAAAAGCGACTGGCTGACGCAGCGCTCAACGACTACCGTCAGCAGCAAAACAGGGGCCAGACATACGATCAATAGCAGGCCGTTGAAAAACGTTGGCGAGGCAGCCAGCGCAAGGCAAAAACAGGCGAAAAAGCGGAGTTTACGTGTTGTAAATGAGCATTTTTAGCCTGTTTTTAACGCCGCGATGGCCACGCAGGTAGTTTTTCAACAGCCTGCTAGCCCCAAAGGGCGGCCCTGCGTGAGCAACGATCATGCAAAGCGATCAACCAGTGACGCTACCCGACGGCTTGCGCCCAGCGAACACGTCCACCAGGCTGGCGACTACCATCTCGCCCATACGTGTGCGGGTCTGCACCGTGGCACTGGCGCGATGGGGTTGCAGTACCGCTTGCTCCAGTTCGAAGAGCTCGGTAGGCACGTGCGGTTCGTCGGCGAACACGTCCAGCGCCGCGCCGGCAATCTGGTTATTTTGCAAGGCGGCTACCAGATCGTCCTCGTTGACCAGCTTGCCGCGGGCGATATTGATCAGGTAACCGTCGCGGCCCAGTGCGTGCAGCACCTCGGCATTGACGATGGCTTCGCCCTTGTCGGCAGCCGCCGCCAGAATCAGCGCATCGCTGTCGTTGGCCAGGGTCAGCAGATCGGCGACGAAGGTGTGTGACACATCGCTCATCGGCCGCAGGTCGGTGTAGCTGATCGGGCAGCCAAAGGCGGCGGCGCGAGTGGCCACGGCCCGCCCGACACGGCCCATGCCGACAATGCCGATGCGCATGCCGGACACCTGGCGCGCCAGGGGCAAGGGTGCCAGCGGCGTGGCGCTTTGTGGCCACTGGCCGGAACGCACGTAGCGGTCGCCGGTGCAGATGCCCCGGCACATGGAAATCAACAGACCGATGGCCAGGTCGGCGACATCCTCGGTGAGCGCGCCGATGGTGGCCGTGACCTGAATGCCACGGTCACGGGCATAGGCAAGATCCACCGCATCGGTGCCCACGCCGTTGACCGCCACCACTTCGAGATTCGGCAGCTGCGCCATCACCGCCTGAGTGATGCCGGTGTGGCCGCCGGTGATCACGCCACGGATATTGGTGCCGTGCTGCGCCAGGTAAGCCGGTTTGTCAGCCTGCTCATAGTAGCGGCGGATGGTAAACATCTGATCGAGCTTGTCGCGAATCTCGGGGATCAGGATGGGGCTGAGCTGCAGGACTTCTGGTTTCATGGGTACCTCGTTTATCTGTTGGCGCAGGCCGTTAGGGGCCTGCCGATCAGCCGCGGCCAACGAAGGGCATGTTGGTGGCCATCACGGTCATGTTCAGCACGTTGGCCGAGAGTGGCAGAGCGGCGATGTAGCGCACGGCATCGGCAACGTGCTTGACGTCGACCATGGGCTCGACGGCGATCTCGCCATTGGCCTGGCGCACACCCTTGGTCATGCGCACCGACAGCTCGGTCAGGGCGTTGCCGATATCGATCTGGCTGCAGGCGATACTGAACTCGCGGCCATCGAGTGCCAGGGACTTGGTCAGGCCCAGCACCGCGTGCTTGCTGGTAGTGTAAGCGCTGCTGTAGGGCCGCGGGGTATGTGCCGAAATCGAGCCGTTGTTGATGATCCGGCCGCCCTGTGGGACTTGCTTGCGCATCAGGCGGAAGGCACCGCGGGCACAGAGAAAGACGCCATTGAGGTTGGTGTCGATAACATTGCGCCACTGCTCGACATCCAACTCGTCGAGGGTCACTGCGGGCGTATTGACGCCAGCGTTGTTGAAGATCACGTCGAGCCGACCATAGACCTCCTCCACGGTGGCGAACAAGGCATCAACGCTGACTGGATCGCGCACGTCGGTAGGCACCGCGATGGCCTCCTGGCCACGGGTACGAGCGGCCTCGGCCAGCGCCTGCAACGGCTCGGGGCGACGCCCGGCCAGCACCAGCGAAAAACCATCGGCCATCAGCGCATCGGCAACGGCCTTGCCGATGCCGCTGCCAGCGCCGGTTACCAGTGCGACTTTTTTCAGGGTTTCATGGGACATTTATTGTTCTCCTCGGTGACCTGTTTACGACGTCCAGCCGGCTTGTTTGGCGGCAGCGAAGTGGTGATAGCGGACGTTCGTTGTGGGGCTGCCAATTGGTAAGCTAAAGCCCACCCTACAGCCGTGCATCCAATCCTCGGGGGGCTTTAAAACGCCCGCCCTTAAAGGCACTAGGGGCGCTCGCCAACGCGCATTTCCAGCTCGGCGACGCCGCCGATGCCGGCATTGATCACGTCACCCGGATTCAGCGCAGCCACGCCGTGGGGCGTACCGGTCATGATCAGATCACCTGGACGTAGCGGTACCAGGCGAGACAGCAGGCTGATCACTTCAGCAACCGTGAATATCTGCTCTTCAAGGTTACTGCGCTGCCGTTCCTGGCCGTTGACGCTCAACCACACCGCGCCCCGCTGCGGATGCCCGGCCTGAGCGACCGGCACCACGGCGCTGATCGGTGCAGCCCCCTCGAAGACTTTGGCCATTTCCCAGGCCATACCCGCGCTCTTGACCCGCATCTGGATATCACGGCGGGTCAGATCGAGACCGGCGGCGTAGCCCCAGACGTGTTCCAGCGCGCTGGCTTCGGCGATGTTCGCGCCGCCCTTGCCGATTGCCACCACGAATTCGATTTCATGGCAGAACTCGTCCGTCATCGGCGGATAGATCACCTCACCCACCGCCTCGACCACGGCGCTGGCCGGTTTCATGAAGAACACCGGTGCGTCGGGCTTTTCGCTGCCGGCGCCCGGCCAGGGATAGTTGCGGCCAACGCAGAACACGCGGCCAACGGGAAAGCGCTGATCGCTGCCGGCTACCGGCAGGTCGACCTGGGGCTCTGGAGTGAAGACATAGGAGATGGAGGTCATTGTTATTGGATTCCTGTTCAGAGCGTTCAGCCTAAGGCCGTGTGCTCGCTAAAAGTTGGACGAAAGCTGCTTCGTATTGGACAAAACCGGTCAATTCAAAGGCTTGAGTCGGAACCGACGCAGTACTCTTCAGCGGGCTTGCAACTGGACGCGATACCCGCCAGCAGAATGCCTAGCGTCGAGCCAATGAATGGCATTACCGCGAAGATGCCGACCTTGATGAGGGTCAGATGGCGCTCTTCTATCCGATAGGTCAGGAATCCGGTCAGGAAGAAATAGGGCACCGAGGTACTGCCGAACTTGCCGATACAGATCGCCCACACCTCACGTTATCGCTGGGTTTCGGGCGTTATCACGCGGCGTGACAGACACCGGCCAGAGCGCTTGAACAGCGTGCGCAGTGATCGACGTGGGGGCGAGTTGGCAATGAAGTGTGGGGAAGAGTCATGGAGCTGCACCTGAGATTATTCTTGAATGAGATGTCGCTGTGCATGCCCACAAGGTGATCGTACAACCGTTGTAAATCAATATTTCCGTTAGCGTGTTTTTGCGCTGCCCTCTTCCTGCATTGAACCCGTGCAAAAAATCCAGCTGACCGACAGGGTGGATGAAACATGCGTCAAGACTCTGAAAGTTCCGCTCCAGAGGGGTTCTCGATACCTGAAGCAGCTCACAGGGTTTGGACAGGGCGTAACGGCCACTCACGGCAACTATCGCACTCAGCCGAGCACATCATCGTACAACCGCTTGCCAGAGCCCTCTGCCAGCAGCCAATATGTTGCGAAACATTCTTAATCCGAGAGCTGGTAGATGTCTTCACTGAGTCGAGTACCTACCTACTTCATGCAGCAGCGTAGTGAGCTGACGGACTTCTACATCCGCGACAAAAAGGGTCGCCGCGCAGAAACCGCGCCACACCGTCACGAGTACTTCCAAATCCAGATCAACCTCGGTGGCGACACCGTTCAGCACATCGGCAACGTCGAGCGCCCCTTTGCGCGTAACACCCTGGCGTTCATCCTTCCCCATCGGGTGCATGTGATTCCCCATCCGCCGGAAAGCAGCTTCATCGTCATCAACTTCTCGCAGACCTTCCTGCTACCCCACCTGCAATGCGACCCGATGGATCTGGAAGACGTTT
The DNA here is from genome assembly GCF_979258205.1 of Pseudomonas sp. AC355. NCBI lineage: Bacteria > Pseudomonadati > Pseudomonadota > Gammaproteobacteria > Pseudomonadales > Pseudomonadaceae > Pseudomonas > Pseudomonas sp. AC355. The sequence continues at coordinate 1,298,925 of NZ_OZ409843.1, forward strand.
CCATCCTGCTCGCGCCGGAGCTGTCGCCCTTCCGCTTTCAGGAATACCTGGACTTCACCCTCGACGACGAGCATTTCGCCAAGGTTTGCGCGCTGATCGCGCAGATGCGCGAGCTGGACGTCAGCCGCCAGTTCGGCGTGCGGGAAATCCTAAAGGGCCTGATGCTGCAGATGATCGGCCTGGTGTGCATGCTCTACGCCGAGCCGCTTAAGCAGCTGGCGGAGAGCAATGCCGCCCAGGCGAGCCGTCGTGATGCGCTGGGGCGGATGTCCGAATACCTGCGGCGCAATATTGCCGACCCGGATCTGAACCTGAAGAAGGTCGCCGCGGCTACCTACCTGTCGCCCAGTTACCTGACCCACTGGCTGCGCAAGGAAGTCGGCAAGACCTTCAGCGACATGGTACTGGAGCGGCGTATGCACGCCGCCCGCAACCACCTGCTCAACGGCAGCAAGCCGGTGGGTGAAGTGGCACGGTTATGCGGTTTCGCCGACGAGGCCTACTTTTCGCGGCGCTTCCGGCAGATCCACGGTCTGCCACCCGGCCAATTCCGCCGCCAGCAACTGGATCCGGACACGCCGCAGATACCATTTAACGACTAGAACGCTGCCGACGCAGGTACAGCAATCCCCATCCCAGCCCCGCCAACGCAGAAACAGCTGAACCCAAGAGTACGCCGAGTTTTGCGGCACCCAACAGGTTCTCGTCAGCGAATGCCAGATTGGCGATGAAGATCGACATGGTGAATCCGATACCTGCCAGCAGGCCGACCAGAGCGATGCTGGAAAACGACACATCAGCCGGCAGGCGGCATAGGTTCAGGCGAACCATAATCCAGCTCACAGCGAGGACTCCAAGCGGCTTGCCGATGATCAGCGCGATCGCCACGCCTAGCAGCACCTGCATCGAAACAGTCGTGGAGAGGTCGATACCGCCGAAGGTCACCCCTGCATTAGCCAACGCGAATAGTGGCATCAGCCCGAAGGTAACCCATGGGTGGAGTGCTGCCTGCACCCGGACAACAGGTGGTAGAAACTCACGTTGGGCGATGCGCAATTCATTTAGCGTATGCGCAGCATGACGGTCATCATGGTCAGCGTGCGAACCTTGCAACTCACGGGCGGCACGGGCCACAACTTCACGCGGGCGCTCCAGCATGCTCATGCCGGTCACGGGAGTCAGCAAGCCAAGAATGACACCAGCCAAGGTTGGATGGGCACCCGTCATCAGCATGCCCACCCACACCAACGCACCGGGAAGGATATAGCCAAAGGCCGAGCCGATTCCGATGCGCTGCAAGCCAAGCACCATCAGTAAACCAAGCCCGGCAACACCGAAGCCCAGGTAATTGAGGCCATCCGAGTAGAAAATGGCGATCAATGCGATGGCGATCACATCGTCGATAACCGCCAAAGTCAGCAGAAACACCCGAACACCAGACGGAATTCCCTTGCCCAGCAATGCCAGCAAGCCAACGGCAAAGGCAATATCGGTCGCAGCTGGAATCGCCCAGCCATGCAGCCCTTCACCTTGGCCATTGATCAGTACATAGACCAATGCCGGCAGTACCACACCACCGGCCGCGGCGGAAATCGGCAGCAGTGCCTGGCGCAGGTCGCTCAATGCGCCATCGTGAATTTCCCGGCGGATCTCCATGCCCACGACGAGAAAGAACACCGTCATCAGGCCATCATTGATCCAGAAATGCAGCGACTGGGAAAACTCCAGATTGCCAACGCCAAAGCTGAACGGCGTATGCCACAGCGCGTGGTAGCTGGCAGAAAATGATGAGTTGGCCCAGAGCAGGGCCGCGGCGGTAGCGACCAGCAGAGCAATGCCGCTGAAAACTTCGAGATGAAGAAGACGGTGAATGGCAGCAAATACGCGGTTTGCCAAAAGCTGCGCGCGCGGCAGCTCCTGAAACGTCGGGTGCGTTTTCATACGGACAGCGAACTCCGCTCTGGCGGCCCGACCAGTGCAAATGAACCTGTCTCACCACGGTATGCGGCAGACACCCTGCCCGAATCCTACACAAACTTTGTGGATGATGGGAACCCCGGAAAAATCTTACTCAATCCGCGAAAATCTCGGGAGCTCAGTTACCTACGCGCGCAAACCGTCCAGAGAGATGATCGCGAATGCTGCTAGACTGCGATGCGCGCCTGGCAAGTCTGATGCCGATAGCCCGTAAGCAAATGCCAGCCATGAAGACGTTGATTCCTGCAATGCTCCCAGAACCCACTCATACGCATCCCCTGCTCAGCCACCGCTTCTCCGTCGCACCGATGATGGATTGGACGGATATTTGTAAAATATCTAATATTTTCAATTAATTAAAATTTTAAGCCTCGAAATTTAAGCATTTTTTTAGCACTGAACGCTTTTACACAGCTATCGGTGCTGTAAAGGATCGCTCATCCTTGACGAGGCGCTGCCTGTTTTCAGTAAAAGACGGAGGCTCTGTACCTATTGGCATCAAAGGGAAAAGCCAGCCAAACGGATGCATCGCGCAGCCAATCGCCAGTTCCCGGACAAGCCAATGTCCCTCGACGGTGTACTCAGCTCAAGCTCCATCAGCATGCACCCACTCGTATAGCAAAAGGCTTACACGGTGTTGTGTAAGGTGGCTCTGGTGACAACCCAAGCGGCGCCTTAATCTATGCCTACCTTGCAGCACAGGACGTGCTCAGGGTCATGGATGATGTGACCACAGTCAGGATGGTGAGCCAACAGGATGTTGGCGTTGGTCAGTAAAGGCCCGCTTCGGCGGGTTTTTTATTGCCTGAAGTAAAGTGCGGCAGTCAGAAGACTCCCCATTTAACTCACCTTAAAGGCGTCATTCCCCCCCCTACTTTTCCGTCTCGCTCACAACGTTGTAATCGTCGGCATTGAGCGGTTTTACGCCGCCAGCACGTGTGATGCCATATACGACGACTCCCACAAACAGCAGCGTCCCCGCTCGAAACCAAGTTTCCAGATCTTGTTGCGACATTAGCAGCAGGCACGAGGCAATGCCCAAAACCGGAACCCAGGTGGGCACACGGAAATGGTCGGTTGAAACCTTGTCACGCCTGAGAACGAGAACGGCGAGGTTAGTACTGATGAATACGAATAACAGCAGTAAAACGACTGTCTTCGCCAACGTCGCCAGCGAACCGGTGAGCGTGAGCGCGATGGCCACCAACGTCGTAATCACGATGGCCACGCCTGGTGTACGACGTTTTGACAATACATTGGCGAGAGCGCTTGGCAGCAGCCCTTGCTGGGCCATGCCATATGCCAGACGGCTGGCCATGATCATCGTCAGCAGCGCGCCATTGGCAACGGCGATCAGAGCGATAAAGGCGAACAGTTGCGGTGGGATCCCGAGGCCCGAGGCTTTTACTACTTCTAACAGTGGCGCTGAGGAATTCACCATGTTTTCGACTGGCATCACCACCGCCGCGGCGATGGCGACGGCCATGTAAATCGCCCCGGCAGCGATCAGCGCCCCGAACAGCGCACGGGGATACGTTTTGCGCACATCTCGAATTTCTTCAGCGAGGTTGGCCGATGTTTCAAAGCCGACGAATGAGTAGAACGCTAGCAGCGCTGCAGCGAGCACCGCAAAAGCCGGACTGACCCCCGCTTTGAATTCGATGACTCGGCTGAAATCCGCTTCTCCAGTACGGAAAAACCAGGCAGCGGCGAATATGACCAGCAGCAGCCCTGACAGCTCAACCATGGTCATGACCACGTTCGCCGACAACGACTCCTTGATACCCCGTGCATTGAGCAACGCGATAAAGATCAGAAATATCGTCGCGGCGATGTACGGCGAGATGTCGACGAAGGCAGCCAGATAGTCCCCCGCGAATGCCAGCGATAGCCCTGCCGCGCTTGTAACCGCAGCAGCAAGCATGCAGAAGCCCACCAGGAATGAAACCAGCGGTGACCTGTAGGCCTTAGCCGCGAATACAGCCGAGGCACCTGCATGTGGATACTTGGTTACCAGTTCTGCATAGGATCCAGCAGTCAGCAGCGCGAACCCCAGGGCGACCAGCAGTGCCACCCAGATCACCCCACCTACCTCCCCGGCAATAGTGCCAACCAGGGCGTAAACACCAGCTCCCAGAACGTCCCCGAGAATAAAAAGCATCAACATTGGTCCCGTCACGGCGCGCTTTAACGTGGAGGTGGGCTGTTTCTTCGGCACAGGCATGCTCGTTACCTTGTATGTCTGAATACGATTAGCTCCCGGCTTAGAAGCCTGGATCTTCTCGGCCACTTCTTTGCATCAGGGGCCAACTGCTTGAGCTCTGGCTCGCCAGAGGCGTCCAGGCCGAAATAAGTAGATGGTGCTGTGCGGCCAGATGCCACTGAGGATGGTGCACAACAGTCGCTCTAACCAAGCCACTCATCCTGCCAACGGCCGCCCTCAGTGCTCGCCATGGGCATTGGTCGGATCGTCAATCTGGAATGCCCGGCCTTTCTGCCAAGCATCGGCTCCAGGATCAACTGCAGGTGTTTCGATATCGGCACGATCAAGGCGTTTTTGCTTACTGTCGATGCCAAAACGCTGATCGCGCTCGTTAACTATTTTGGGATCTGCCTGGCCGTCGGCAGTGAACCCCATCATCAACTGAGGTACGCCCAACGGCAGGCTCTTGTGCTGGTCGGTGTGCCAGGTATGCCAGGTTTTACCGTAGGTACGCACCAGCTTACGCATCAGCGCATGTTCCGCCGTCTGCGCAATGCCAGGTGCGATCAGTTGACCTGATTTCACCTCATGCACGTGGCTGTGCCACAGCGCCTTTTCCTTTTCGGGCAAGGTTTTGAACAGCTGTTCGCTGATGATGTATTCGACGCCCATGAGTTTGGCGTCCTCGACATTGCCATCGTAAATCACGCACTGAATCAACTCTTCGCTGAGTATTGAACAGTAATGATGCGCTTCCATCTGCGCGTCGGGTCGACCGCTGTAGAAATGGAACCCGTCCAGATAAGCGTTCAACGCAGCGACAGGCGGACGGGATTGCAGCAGTGCAGCACCAGCGTCAAGCAACTGCGTATCGACTTCGGTAGGCCTACCCTCAACGCCAACATTTGAGGGGCTCTCACCGCCGGCGCAGGCGCTGAGTGCTAACGCTGCCAATAAGGGTTGCAGAACGCTGATGCGACTGTTCATCGGGGTCTCCTGTTACTGAGGAACGAACTCTCTTTGGAGCGGCGCCTACTGGACACTCTGCGCTGGAGGAGTACGTTGATGAGTCAGCTCTCGCAGGTCACGAGCCATTTCCAGATGGTGTTTAAGCTTCGGCAGCACCTCCTTGGCCCAAGCGCTGAGCTCGGCATCCTCAGAGGCTGCAGCTTTTTCATAAAGCTCGATCGCCTGCTCGTGAGCTTCTACTTGATTGTTGGCGTAAGCATCATCAAAGCTCTCACCTTCACGCACCTGCAGAATCTTTGCTTTTGCCTGGTTCATCAGGTCGGCATCAGTAGAGATCTTTAGCTGTTTTTTCTCGGCCAGAGCCTTGAGCTCTTCATTCGCGCGGGTATGGTCATCGACCATGGTTTGCGCAAATTTCTTTACTTCGTCGCGGGTGCCCTTTTCGAGTGCCAGCTTGCCGGTCTCGATCTCAGCAATGCCTTTTGCCGAGGCCTCTTCGGTAAAATCTTCAGGAGTTATCTGGGAGGCCGCATGAGTGGCGTTGCTAAGCCCCAGCAACAAAGCCAAGGCTGTACCAAGCAATACAGCGGACTGTTTCATATCGAAATCTCCTATGGAGCGTTGGTTTGAGGATGTTCGTCTGCAAAATGATTTCCAACTAATCAAAAATGCAGCGATCTCGGTGGCTGAAAAGAGCTTCAGCATTCGAACTGCCATACCTTAGGGTCAATGCGAAATGACAGATTAGGGCGATCTGGGCATTAGGCTTCCTCTCTATTCGCCTGCTCTTAGTGGCAGCTAAATCTATGAGAGGAAGAGCGCTCTGAATGTTCTGGTCAAAAATTCGCTCTACCGATAAGCGGTATTTTGATATCGCAGTGCAATCATTTTTTTGGCCGCAAGACTATCGATATCTACCGTCCGTAAGATCGTGGAAACTGTCAGCTAACGTTAACGCTCTTAGCCTAACTGCCGCTCGAGCATTTCCTATGAACTCCCAGATAAAGCAATTTGAGTCTTTAGTCGCTCGCGATTACGTGATTTATACTCAGTCCGGCCCTAACGGCATGACTCTGCTTTGCAATGACCTCGCAGGCAACTTAGTCGGCTCAAGGATATTTACAGCAAGGCAGTTGAAGAACACCGCGCTGGTCAGCCTTGTGCTCACAGATCTCAGAACAACGCTATCCAGGAGCACTAATCAGACAGCTTTGCCAAGCAGCTAAAGCGTGTTGAGGCATTTCTAGCCAAACGAAGGGTTGGCTTTGCCGTTTCGATTCGCATGACACCGATTTCATACCTGGAAAATCCCTGAACCTTCTTCCGTAGGCACTCCCTAAATACCAAGTGCATACGTTGCGCTTGGCACTACTGCCCTTAAAGCCCCCTTTGGGCTTACCGTCTGGAGATACAGGAAATGACTGACATCCATAAAGAAACCATCAAGATTCTCAACGACCTGATCGAGACTTCCAAGGATGGCGAGGCTGGCTTTAAAGACCTGGCCGAAAACACTAACAACGAACAGCTTCGCGGTGTCTTCACTAAGCGCGCCGCTGACACCTCCGGCGCTGCCGCCGAACTGCAAGCCCTCGTGCGTACCCTTGGCGGTGATCCGGAAACTACTACCAGCGTGAGCGGTGACTTGCACCGCCGTTGGGTTGATCTGAAGTCTGCCATCACCGGTAAAGATGATGCTGCATTGCTGAATGAAGCCGAGCGCGGTGAAGACGTAGCCAAGAAGAGCTACTCCAAAGCGCTGGAGAATAATGATCTGACTCCGGACGTGCGTGCAGTCATTCAACGACAGTACGACGGTGTGCTGCGCAACCACGATCAGATCAAAGCACTTCGCGATCAGGCCCGTGCTCAGAAGTAAACTGATTCAGTAGCGAGAAAGCCCGGCCGCAGCGCCGGGCTTTTTATAACTTAATCGGCTTAATCTGACTTATTTTTACGAACATGTCGATTTTCGATTACATGAATAAAGCCTGGAGACTTCCCCAGGCTTTTTAAATCATTTGTGAAGCTCGAATATTTGCCGAATAGTTCTAGTGACATGCTGCACATATATTTTCTTGATTGTAATGCGAACTTGACCCTCGCGCACCACTCGCTTTTTTGCAGTTGGCAGCCAATTGCTTCGTACGCAATAAATCCCCAATTTGGCTGATGTTACCTATTCTGTCACGCGAATGAGCTTCGTCCATCCGCCGAGCGCAGTCATCTACTCAGATCAGCAAAGCCCTAGCACGGTTCTGAATTCTCAACGGATTCCATAGTCGTATCGCACGATGGATACCCGAACTTTATCTATACCGGAACAATTTATGAAGCTACCTGAGATCAGTACCTTTATAGCAAAGTGGCCCTCGCTAGGTTTGGCCCTCTCCTCCGCCTGGCTCGTTTCTGAAGACTGCGAAAACCAAGTCTTAGCCTTGATGGCTGGCCTTGGAGCGGGTTACCGACGCCATGGAAACTGTGCCATACACGAGACTGCCGTTGTAGAGCAAGGGGCTGTACTGAAGGGCGCAATCATCATCGGTGAGGGATCATTTGTGGCGGCGGGAGCTTATCTGCGTGGCGGAGTTTACCTGGGAAGCAACTGCATTGTTGGCCCTAGCTGCGAAGTCAAAAGCAGCTTCATGCTCGCTGGAAGCAAGCTTGCACATTTTAACTTTGTCGGCGATTCACTGATTGGCGAGAACGTAAATATTGAAGCAGGTGCAATCATTGCCAACTACCGTAACGAATTGGATGGTGCGGATATTAAAATCCGTTATTTAGACAGCGTGATCGAGACGGGTATCAAAAAATTCGGTGCTTTAGTAGGCGACCGCTGCAAAATTGGGGCAAATGCAGTGATTGCTCCCGGTGCGATACTGGCGCCTGACACCCATGTTCCACGTCTGGGTTTAATTGACCAGTTTGAACACGATTAAGCAATTTCAATTGTAGTACTGGCCAGGCTTAGTACCGTGAGTGCTGTTTGGCCATCATGCCTTGCGGATCGCGCATCGCTATTTGGCTACATCTGCCGCTGATAACTCAGAGGGGTGCGCTGCAGCACAGCCAGATCCTGGCGAATCTGTAGGACAACCTTGGATATTGCCCGTGATGAGCCCAGTTCGGAACGCTTCAGGCCCGCGACATTCAGCAGCACAGCCTCTGTAGCAGGATCCCGAATTTGAATCGTCACTGAATCATCAGGCGCTAAGCTGCAGGTGCACTTCATCGGTAGGAACGCCGACTCAACAATTTGGCGAAATTCAAGCGGTGACATCATTCGTTAGGAGTCCTTTCCAAAAGTAGGGTTTTCTGTCGAGATCGTAGCAGTGGCATCAACAAATGCAACGACGATTTACGATCTGTACTCATTTGCATCCGACAGTCCAAAGCTGATCAAGACGCGTCGTATAGCTCGGGCTGAGCATCTCTCGTTTCATCTCCCATTCAGGTTGTAGCTCCACACGTCCAGGACGTAGCGTTCCCCTGCCCCACTTTCCGTTGATCTCATCGAGTACGGCCATCACCTTCGTTGACTCAACGGGTTGTTGAGGTGCGAACAGGTCGCCTGTGATTTCGGTGCGCTGGCATAGATCAAGCAGCATTACCTCGGCCTTGCTGTACGAATACCCGGCGCGATACGCCTGCTCCAGCGCATGTATGGCGTAGTGAGTAATCATCCTCGTGTCGTCTGTCGCCCGGGGCAGCTGCACTGCAACGCCCTTGGCGTACTTCGCCTCGTCAGGATTGTGCATGCCAGTGCGCACACCAACGCGGATCTGGCGGCACACGGACTGTTGCGCCCTCAGTTTCTCGCACGCGATTGCGGTATAGGTGGCCACGGCCTGGCGAATCGATTCGATGTCCTGCAGGCGCTTGCCAAACATTCTGCTTGAGCAGATCTCCTGTTTCGGCGGCGCTGCCTCCTCAAGCTCCAGGCATGGCGTGCCGCGCAGCTCGCGGGCAGTCTTCTCGATCACGACACTGAACTGCTTGCGTAACGTCCAGGCGTCGGCCTGAGCGAGATCCCATGCCGTGTTGATACCTTGGGCATTGAGGTGCTCGGTCATGCGGTGGCCGACACCCCAGACCTCGCTCACAGGCAGAACCCGCAGAACCTTGTCGCGCCGTACCGGATCGCGCAGGTCGACCACACCGCCGGTTTGCTTATGCCACTTCTTCGCCGAGTGATTGGCCAGCTTTGCCAAGGTTTTCGTATTGGCGATCCCGACCCCTGTAGGTATACCCGTCCATTTCAGGACGCGTGTGCGGATATCGCGGCCGAGCTGCTCAAGGTTTCCAGGCATCCCGGTCAGTTCAGCAAAGGCCTCGTCAATTTAAAGGAAAGATGCAGGGGTATGGACATCGCCAAGCTTCATGCTACGTAGCGCTCTCAACGGAGCTCCCAATGTCCATACATTCGTCTATTTTTTTGCGCAACGTCCATGTGATGTCCATAGCTAGGACGAGCTAGCCACAGTCGGTAATTGGCCAGCAGCAGCGAGTCGTGACCGGCAGCATCCGGCCAAAAGCTGCCTTTCGTTTCATTCACGAGCTATCCAACAGGTCGTGCTGTAGATCATCGCCCGAGCGTAAGTATTTAATCGAATTTTTGCCGCATGGTGTTGAGCTCTAGGATCACTCGTTCTGGCTCCTCTTCCAATGGCAGATTGGGCTTATCGCCGATGGCGTCGTGGTCGCTCGCGATGTCACTTGGAAGTGCCGAGAAAAGCGGATCTAAATCTGACTGTGCTGCACCCTGTTCTGCGACGAGCTCAAATGTTTTTCGACTTGCGCCGGGTGACGTCAATGACGCGACGAGTACTTCTGCTATCTGGGCCCTAGAGACCACTCCATCTGCCGGAGAGCCGGCCCAATGCGTATCACCCTGACGCATTACCAAGCGGTGCTGGCCTGCAGAGTTGTAGTCAAACCAGCCAGGTCTAACGACGGTATAGGGTAGCCCGCTTGCTCGAACCAATCGCTCCCCCCTGCGTTTCCAATCATGGCCCACCGTGGGCTTCGTAACTCCAACCGTTGTCATCAGTGCGATATGAGCAGGTTCTTTCAGTACGCTCAGAACATTCCTCACCGCACCGTAGTTCACGTCTTCTGCGCCGCGCGCGTTATTGCCACTTATGCCATGGGTAAAGATGATTCCTGTCGCCCCACCTACCGCTTCAGACAGCGTCTCCGCACGCGTCAGGTCACCAACGACTGTCGTCACGCCTTCTGGAAATAATGTGGCCTGATCTGGATCTCGCACCAGTGCCCGCGTCTCATAACCTCTTCTGAGCGATTCTGCTACCGCAAGGCGCCCAACACTGCCGCTGGCACCGACGACTAAAACGACAGGATTCTCTCTGTCAATGTCTGTTACTGGAGCGTCATGCTCGGTAGCTGCGCTGCTAAAGACTGGTTTGCTCGTCGCCTTCGGCTCAGCGGTAGACGCATGTACGGCCTCGGCCACCACAGCCAGCAGCGCTGTAATTAGGTAATTGATGGTCAAGCGGTTCATATGGCGTGTCCTCTGAGGGCGACAGCTACGCAACATCTCTTGGCGCGATCAACCGATCGCACATTCTGGTGCGCTCCGCAGTGGAATACTGGGGCGATAGATCACTGCGCGAACAAGAGCTGCACATCTTAAAAAAACCAGGCATGTCACCACGAGTGGTGATGCCTGGATGCGCTAAGAAGCACCAAAGGAGTTTCTCAAGCGAAGACCTCTGGTGAATTACTTCAGGTTTTTGCCATAAAACTGATCGAGCTTATCCATCGCCTGATTCACGTATTGAGGCTTCCAGTACGTATCGATATGGGTAGCCCCATCGATCAGAAACAGTTCTTTATCTTTCGCTTTGGTGGCCAGCTCAAAAGCGCTCTTCGACATGTACAACGAATCCGCCTTGCTGCCAGCCATCATGAGAAGCGGCTGCTCAATCAATTCCATATTGGTCGCGGCATCGAAGTTCATCAGCTCAAGCAAGCTGCTCATCGTGTAACGGAAAGTCGAGTTGGGGTGAGCGTGAGTCTTGCCGTAATACTCGAAACCCTGGCGATACAGGTCGAATGGGAGTGCAGCGATTTGCTCATCAGTGAGCTTAGCGTCTCCCGTATAAATCACGTCGCCACCAGCCGCTTCTTGAGCGCGGGCGTCTGACGCCTTCTTAAGGCGCTCCTGAATAGTCGACAGCTGCGAATCCATGTAGCCATTGCGGCGAACCAAGCCCGAATTGAACATGCTGAGCGTTGCGACTGCTTTGAAACGCTTATCGGTCTGGGCAGCTTTCAGGGAATAGCCACCGCCGCCGCAAATGCCAAGCAGTCCTAGGTTGCTATTATCGACCCCGCTGTACTGGCTGATGTAATCAGCCATACCGTGGATGTCTTCGATGCGATGGGACGGCTTATCGACGCTACGTGGCTCGCCACCGCTTGCTCCCTGATAGGCAGCATCTGCAGTGATGGTGATATATCCCTGTTCCGCCAGGCGCTGGGCATAGAGACCCGCCACTTGCTCTTTGACACCACCATTAGGGTGGGCAACCACGACTGTTGGATACTTCTTGCTTGGGTCGAAATTGGCCGGTGTATAGACGTTCGCAGCAATATCGAGCGAATTGAGCTTGTAGGTAACTGGGTGGATATTTACCTTGCCTTCTTCGTTTTTGCTGATAGCGCCTTCATAGACCAGTGTGAATGGATTGGCTTTCGGGTCAGCAGCCGTTGCGCCGCCTGAAAAGCTCATAACAGCTGCCATTACCGTAGTACCGAAAATGTGTGACTTCATCTGGATTTCCTATACAAGCGCTGCCGCTTAATCGCTGCAGCCCGCTTTATTGGGTTGATTCTTAAAGGGTGCAGAGCGTGTTGGGCAGGACACGCTTCACGGACGTGCCCCCGAATACACGGCATCCGAGACTTTCTCTGCCCAGGTGACGGTCGTCCCGCCCTCAGCCTCAGATACTGCAATGTGGGTCATGCCGGAGCTTGCTGTAGCCCCATGCCAGTGGCGAACGTTCGGCGGAATCCAAACGACGTCACCCGATCGAATCTCCTGACGCTCACCGCTCTCTTGCTGCACGTAACCAACCCCGGCGGTGACGATTAGCGTCTGACCAAGTGGGTGGGTATGCCAGGCTGTACGAGCTCCCGGCTCGAAGGTCACGGTGCCACCGCTGATACGCGCAGGGGCTTCGCCCTTGAATAGGCCGTCGACTCGAACCGAACCGGTGAAATTCGTTTCTGCGCCCGATATTGACGGCTGGCTGCCGGCCCGGTTGATGAGCACTTGTTCCGATGCCTGAGCGTTGGTTTCAGCGGATAAGAGCGATAGCGCAATAATCGGGGCGATCAAGGATTTCATGGGTGACACTCCTGTGAGAATGCAGGCTTTGTAGGCCTGCGCCGGTGTACAAGGTTGAGTCAGAGGCCCGTCATTTTCAGGGCGGCATCGGGCAAACGTTCCCCCGCTAACTGAATCCCGGAGATCTGTTTGGTGATTTCCTGCACGTCACCTGCGCTGAGATTCAGCTCGATGGAACCGAGGTTTTCATCCAGACGATGCGCCTTGGTGGTACCTGGAATCGGAACTATCCAGGGTTTCTGGGCTAGCAGCCAGGCCAAAGCGACCTGCGCCGCCGTTGCGGACTTACGCTCAGCAACGGCCTGAATCACCTCGACCAGCGCGAGGTTAGACTTGCGTGCCTCCGGGGAAAAACGCGGCACTGCGTTACGAAAGTCGCCAGCCTCGAACTGGGTCGACTCATCTATCTTGCCGGTTAGAAAGCCTGCGCCGAGTGGACTGAACGGGACGAAGCCAATTCCCAATTCTTCGAGCACAGGGAGCAGTTCCTGCTCGGGGCCGCGCCAGAACAGCGAATACTCGCTTTGCACAGCTGTGATCGGCTGAACCGAGTGAGCGCGCCGAATCGTTTCAACGCCAGCCTCCGACAAACCGAAATGCTTGACCTTTCCCTCGGCAATCAAATCCTTGATAGTTCCAGCCACATCCTCGATCGGCACCAGAGGATCCACCCTGTGCTGATAGAACAGATCAATGCAGTCCGTACGCAGGCGTTTCAGCGAGGCTTCCGCTACAGCGCGTATACGTTCAGGGCGGCTGTTGGTTCCGGCCCCACGTGCCCCCGTGATGAGGTCGATGTCGAATCCAAACTTAGTCGCCACGACGACCTGATCACGTATGGGCTGCAACGCTTCCCCCAGCAACTCTTCATTACTGAAGGGGCCATAAGCCTCCGCCGTATCGAAAAGCGTCACGCCACGATCATGGGCGGTGCGGATTAGTTTGATCATGTCCTGTTTATTGGCGGCGGGGCCGTACACAGAAGTCATACTCATGCAGCCAAGGCCGAGTGCGGACACTTCGAGGCCGCGACCCAATGTGCGAATTTTCATTGCGCTACTCCGTTGATAGGTGGGATGAAGGTCGAGGGTTAGTCAGGTGATGAGGTTGCTGTCGCTCAACCATGCATTCACGCGTTCCATCGTTTTGCGCTCTTGCTCACCTTCCATGACCAAACCGTCTGCGACCTTTGATTGGGGCGCATGGGTGACAAGCACCGACCGGCTACTACCCAAGCCGTACCCGCCATGAGTGTTAAAGGGAATGATGGTTTTGCCGCTGAGGTCGTGTGCCGAGAGAAAGGAGCGCACTAGCGGAGGCATCGTCCCGCCCCAGATGGGAAACCCCAAGAACACAACCTCGTAGTCGGCTAGGTCGCGAACCCCGCTTTTCAGCGGTGGCTCTATGCGCGCGTCTCTTTCCTGGCGAGCCTGTTCCACTGTCTGCAAGTAGTCCTCTGGATATGGTGTTTGCGGACATATCTCGAACAGATCCGATTCCATCGCCCTATGGATGAGGCCTGCAACGACACGGGTGTTTCCAGAACGTGAAAAATAGGCCACCAATGTGCGCGCCCCAGAACCATGGAAGGCCTGATCGCTGGAACTCGTCTGTGCTACTGCCAGGAGCGGCGTACTCGCCAGAGCGGCGATCAGCGCGCGACGAAGAGGATCGTGCTGGTCACTCATCTCAATTGCTCCTTAGCGACCTACGCGTGCTTTAAGAGAATCGGGATAGCGGTCTCCCTGGATTTTGATCTGAGCCAGAGCTGTATTGATGGCATTCAGCTCCGGATCAGCCAGAGCGATGTCGGCAGCACCAATATTCTCCTTAAGACGGTGCAGTTTGGTCGTTCCCGGAATCGGCACGATGCAAGGCGCCTGAGCCAGCAACCACGCAAGTGCGATCTGAGCCGGTGTGGCGCCTTTCTCATCAGCAATTTTTTTCAGGGCACTTACCAACCCCTGGTTGGCTCGCAGCGCTTCGGTAGAAAAACGCGGCACGATGCTGCGAAAGTCGTCAGCTGCGAATGCTGCATCCGCCGTGATGGCGCCCGTCAGAAAGCCCTTACCCAGTGGACTGAACGGTATAAAGCCGATCCCTAACTCTGCGAGCGTCGGAATGATCTCTTTCTCGGGCTCCCGCCACCACAGGGAATACTCGCTTTGTAGAGCAGTTACCGGCTGTACGGCGTGAGCACGGCGAATGGTCTGCGCGCCGGCCTCCGATAAACCAAAGTGCTTCACTTTCCCCTCGGCAATAAGCGCTTTCACCGTACCGGCAACGTCCTCAATGGGCACATCTGGATCCACCCTGTGCTGGTAGAGCAGATCGATAACGTCTGTTCTCAAGCGCCTCAACGAACCTTCTACTGCTGTTCGAATGTGCTCTGGACGGCTGTTGAGAATCTGCTGTTTGTTGTCGTCACCGAACGTGAAGCCGAACTTTGTAGCAATCACCACCTTGTCGCGTATCGGTGCCAGGGCTTCGCCTACAACCTCCTCATTCAGATAGGGGCCGTACACCTCGGCGGTGTCGAAGAATGTCACTCCTTGTTCGGCAGCGGCGCGTATCAGTGCAACGGCCTCGGATCGGTCAGTGGCCGGGCCATAACCATGGCTCAGCCCCATGCAGCCCAGCCCCAAAGCAGACACTTCAAGAGATGCGCTACCCAGTTTGCGATGTTGCATGCCAATTCTCCTGCTGAAGAAGACCCAATACTCCGCCGGCACCTGAATTGAGATGAGCGACCGTGCGACGTCGTTGATAGGAAAAGTAAGCCAGCAGGGGTATCTCGACTAGACGGTTAAATCAGCAAGGACTTATGAGGGAGGCTAATCAATAAAAATGTAAGGCTGAGTGTCAGGCGTCATTCCGGGAAGCAGAAACAAATGCCTTAACTCATGAATTTTACTCACATGGATATGCTGATTTATTGGCTTAATCGATAAGAAATCAGCCTCTACGATATCTCGCCTGTCGAACCGGAGAACATTCGTGCTATGTCATTAGTAAACTCAGCAACGACCGAGACTCGGCCACGCGTCGGTAATCTGCGGCTGATGCTCAACCTCAGCGCACTGATGTCATTCGCGTCGATCTCGACCGACATGTATCTCCCGGCATTGCCGACAATCAGCCAGGCACTCCATACCGACGCAGCAAGCATCGAGCTGACTTTCTCCGCTTTTCTAGTGGGATTTAGCATCGGCCAATTAATTTGGGGGCCCCTCAGCGACCGTTACGGGAGAAAGTTGCCCATAGCACTCGGGATGATTCTGTTCATCATCGGCTCTGTAGGTTGTGCGCTCTCGATGACCGTGACCCAAATGATGGTGTGGCGCGTGATTCAGGCACTGGGCGCCTGTGTCGGCCCCGTTCTGTCTCGCGCCATGGTGCGCGATCTTTATGGCCGCGAGCGATCAGCCAAGATGCTTTCGACTCTGATCCTGATCATGGCTGCCGCACCGTTGGCGGGCCCATTGATAGGAGGCCAAATCCTGCTGTGGTGGTCATGGCAGGGGATCTTCTGGTTGCTCGCGGGAGTAGGCCTGATCACTCTGCTTTCGTTCAGGACGCTGCCTGAAAGCCTGCCATTGGAGCAACGGGTGCAGGAGCCGCTGATTCAATCGTTCAAGACCTATCTGCAGTTGGTGCGAGACCCGCGCCTAATCGGCTATGCCGTGTCAGGCGGCTTTTTCTACGCAGGCGTATATGCGTTCATCGTAGGGACGCCTTTCGCCTACATCGATTATTACCACGTTTCCCCACAAGCCTATGGTTGGCTGTTCGCTATCAATATCCTCGGGATGATGATGGCCAACTTCGTAAACGGGCGGTTACTCAATCGCGTCGATAGTGAACGGATTTTCCACCTGGGTACCTGGGCTCTGGCCTTTGTTGGCGTAGCACTCAGCGTGTGCGTCTGGTTCGGCTGGGGTGGCATCTGGGGAGTGGTAGTGCCTGTGCTGTTCTATGTGTCGTTGAACGGCTTTATCGTCGCCAACTCAGTGGCCGGCGCGCTGGCATTTTTCCCACAGCGAGCGGGAGCTGCCTCCTCCTTGATTGGCGCAATGCACTATGGCAGTGGCATTTTCAGCGCTGCACTCGTCAGTTGGCTTTCCGATGGAACGCCACGTGCGATGGCACTGGTGATGGGGGCCGCTGGTGTCGGCAGCTTGGTAACGGCCCTATGGTCTGGCCGTGCTCGGCGCCGCTTTCTAACGGCGCATCAGTAACTCGGTGATCGGCTGGTTAGGGCTGATGCCTAAGGGCATCGACCACTACCCCGAAAGCCGACGAGCGCGCCCGCCGGTTCGGGTAATACAGATGGTAGCCGGCAAACGGCTGACACCAGTCTTCGAGCACGCGTATCAGAGAGCCATCGGCGAGCTGTTTATGCACCATGTCATCCGGGAGAAATGCCAACCCAACGCCAGCAATCGCCGCTTTCAAAATCGGCAGGCTGCTGTTGAATGTCCACTGACCATCAACCCTCGCTTTCAATTCGTGGCCGTCTTTTTCGAAGTCCCATTGCAGCAAACTGCCGTAGGTGGGCAGTCGCAGGTTGATACAGCTGTGACTAGCCAAATCACCAGGAACTATCGGTGGTTTGCAGCGCCGGAAATACTCTGGGGAGGCCACCACCGCCATGCGAAGTTGGGGGCCAATTGGTACCGCGATCATATCTTTCGCGACCTGATCCCCGAGACGTACCCCGGCGTCGTAACGCTGCGCCACGATGTCGGACAGGGCATAGTCGACCGTTATCTCGACCTTGATATCGGGGTAGTCCGGCAAAACCTGATGAAGTTTTGGCCAAAGGATGTTGTTCGCGGCGTGCTCTGACGCAGTTATACGCACATTGCCCACAGGCTTGTCCCTGAACTCACCGACTGCCGCCAGCTCCAGCTCGATCTCTTCGAAGCGAGGCGCCATCGAGTCGAAAAGCCGCTGCCCTGCTTCTGTAGCCGAAACACTTCGTGTGGTACGTGTTAGCAGGCGAACGCCTAGACGTTCCTCTAACGAGCGCATGGTATGACTCAAAGCAGACTGAGAAACCCCCAGTTGCGCCGCAGCGCGGGTAAAGCTGCCCTCGCGAGCGATGGCCACGAAGGCTTGAAGATCGTTGAGGTTCGCTCGGGACATTGATGAGTAGCTCTCATGTAGGCATGCGGATTCAGCTATCTAATCATGCTCCGTTGTACTCGGTACATTTCACTTTCTCCACGAAACATTTCATATCCATCCGGCGGCTCGGTGAGCTTGGAGAGTAAAGCGCAGCGCTCTAGCCAGGAAATTGGAAATGGATCTAGACCAAAAAAGGAGATCTTGAGCGTGCCATCAAAAAATGAATTTCCAATCAGCCGGCGCAAGTTGCTAGGTGTAGCTGGTGGGCTGGCGGCGATGCCACTGGTAGCTAGCACCGGGGCTTTTGCTTCTACCTCTCTGTCCAGCAGCGCGATCCCAGCTGCCAGCGACAAGCCCATCTCCGCAGGCAAGCGGCATCTCGGTTCTCTGGCGGTTTCCAGTGTTGGCCTTGGTGTTCAAAACATGAGCCGCACCTATCAAACCACTATTCCCAGCCGCCCTGAGATGCTCAATATCATCCGCAGGGCGTTCGATCAGGGCATCACATTTTACGACGCAGCGGAGGCCTATGGCCCCCACGAGGTTGAGCGAATCCTCGGGGAAGGAGTCGCGCCGATTCGAGACAACGTTGTTATCGCCAGCAAGTTTGGCTGGAACATCGATCTAGAGACCGGACAGCGCCTGCCAGGACTAAACAGCCGCCCCGAGCACATCAAACTCGCCGTGGAAGGCATGCTCAAGAGGCTGAAAACCGATCGAATCGATCTGCTTTACCAACACCGTGTCGACCCGCAAGTACCGATCGAAGACGTCGCTGGAGCCGTCCAACGTTTGATGTCAGAGGGAAAAGTTCTGCATTGGGGCCTTAGCGAAATGGGGCCTCAAACCTTACGTCGCGCCCACGTAGCGCTGCCGTTGAGCGCGGTGCAGAACGAGTACTCAATGCTATGGCGCGGGCCCGACAAAGAGATCATTCCACTGTGCGAAGAGCTGGGAATTGGCTTTGTCCCATGGAGTCCAATGGGCGTTGGTTTCCTCACTGGCGCAATCGATGCCAGGACGCGCTTCGCCGAAGGCGATATCCGCCAGGTCGAGTCGAGATTCTCGCCAGAGAACGTCCCCCACAATCTTGGTTACGTGGAGCTGCTCAAGCGTTGGTCTGAACGCAAAGGATCAACGCCAGCACAGATTGCACTCGCGTGGCTTATGGCTCAGAAGCCATGGATTGTTCCCATTCCCGGCACTACTCAGATGGCGCACATGCTCGAAAACCTCGGCGCATCTGCCGTCACCTTCACCAGCGGTGAAATCACTGAACTGAACCAGTCTGTGGCCGCGATTGAGACACATGGTGCTCGTCTTCCCGACCAAGTATTGGTGTTTTCTGGAGTAGAGGCGCCAACGAAGTAGAACGCGTTTCTTGATGTTGGGGCAGGAGATGCGTTCCAGGGGGCATCAATGCTCTGGCCCTTAAGATTCTCATCACGCACTAAGAACCGTCTAAAGGCGAAGGAGAGACTGAATGAAAAAGTGCATACCTACCGTACTCGTAACGCGGAATCTTTTGATGATCGTTGGTGCATTGGTTGCGTTTAACTCCAATGCGCAGACAAAGCCAACAGAGCCTCAAGCCAATCAAACGCGAGCACAACAGCTCATGGGTGATATTGCCCCCAAGATGGCTGAGCTGACTGACGAGGTATTGTTCGGCGATGTGTGGGAGCGCCCCGAACTGTCGAAGCGCGATCGCAGCTTGGTCACGGTAAGTGCTCTTATTGCGATGAATCGACCAGAGCAGCTCCGATCTCATCTGGCTCTTGCGAAAAAGAACGGGCTGACCGAGAAGGAATTGGTCGAGGCAATGACTCATTTGGCGTTCTACACCGGATGGCCAAATGCAGTAAGCGCAATATCGGTGGCGAAGGAGGTTTTCGCGCAGGAATGAGCCGGCCAGCCGTGCCGAGACAGCCACCTATCTAAGATGAGGATCCGACCAATGATCGATCTTTCTTCAGCGCGCCTTTCCCGTCGCGGCTTCCTGATCCTGGGTACCGTCTCAGCTTCAGCGTTGATACTGCCTCCGTTCCTAACAGCCGAAGCAACTGCTGCAAATCGATATCAACCATTTTCATCGAGGCTGTCACTGACCATCAATGGTCGGCAGCGTCAGCTCGACGTAGATACCCGAACGACTCTGCTGGACACATTGCGCGAAAACCTTGGGTTAACGGGCACTAAGAAGGGTTGTGATCATGGCCAGTGTGGCGCCTGTACTGTCATCGTCGATGATCAGCGCATCAATTCCTGCCTGACGCTCGCGGTCATGCATGAGGGAGCGTCCATCACCACCATTGAGGGATTGGGTACCCCTGATGCATTGCATCCCTTACAGGCGGCCTTCATCAAGCATGACGGTTATCAATGTGGTTATTGCACGCCAGGACAGATCTGCTCTGCAGTAGCAGTGATGAAGGAGATCAAGGCCGGGGTACCTAGCCATGCAAGCTCATCACTGATCGATGCACCTACATTCGAGCCACGAGAAATTCGCGAGCGTATGAGTGGCAATATCTGCCGCTGTGGCGCCTACCCCAACATCATTGATGCAATCACCGAAGTTGCGGAGGCCAGCGCATGAGACCATTCAGCTATGAGCGCGCAGGTTCTCCAGCGGAGGCAGCTGCTGCGGTTGCAAACATGGTCGGTGCAAGATTCATCGCCGGCGGTACCAATCTGCTTGACTTGATGAAGTCTGGGATCGAGGCGCCGACCCACCTGGTCGACATCAACGGTATCGGTCTCGATTCGATCGAGGATACCCCTGAAGGCGGGCTGCGAATTGGCGCGCTCGTACGCAACACCGACCTAGCAGCTGATATTCGAGTAAGGCGCGATTACAGCGTGCTTTCTCGGGCTCTGCTCGCAGGTGCATCGGGGCAACTACGCAACAAAGCCACCACTGCCGGGAATCTGCTGCAGAGAACCCGGTGCCCCTATTTTTATGACACCAACATGCCCTGCAACAAGAGGAGCCCAGGCAGTGGATGCGCTGCGATAGGAGGTTTCACTCGGCAGCTGGGAGTGATTGGTACCAGCGAAGCGTGCATCGCCACCAACCCAAGTGACATGGCGGTCGCCATGCGCCTACTCGACGCCCAGGTCGAAACCGTTCGCCCAGATGGATCAACACGTTCTATCCCAATGGCTAATTTCCATCGTCTGCCTGGCGCTACCCCAAACATCGAGACAGCGCTTACGCCTAGCGAACTCATCACTCACGTGACATTGCCTCGGCCATTGGGCGGTACTCATATCTACCAGAAGGTACGAGACCGGGCTTCGTACGCTTTCGCTTTGGTGTCGATTGCGGCAGTGCTGCAGCGCGACGGGACTGGACGAGTAGCAGTCGGAGGCGTTGCTCATAAGCCATGGCGGATTGAGCCCGCAGAAGCGGAACTGCCGAACGGGGCGAAAGCGGTGTCAGCTCGGCTCTTCGCCAGCGCTGTGCCGACCCATGAAAACGAATTCAAAATCACGTTGGCTGAACGCACACTGGCCGGAGTGCTGGCAACTGGGAGGGCTTCGGCATGAACTTCGATTCTCCCGCGTCCAAAAACCCTATTGATCAGCTGAAGGTGGTCGGACAGCCAGTTGATCGAATCGACGGCCCTCTGAAGACTACCGGGCAAGCTAAATACGCCTACGAACAACAAGATGTCGTGGCCAATCAGGCTTACGGCGTAATTGTCGGTTCATCAATTGCTAAAGGCAGCATCCTGTCGATCGATACCGAGCAGGCACGGCAAGTGCCTGGTGTACTTACCATCGTCACCTTTCAAACCGTACCCTCTCTGAAACCCGGCGACTTTTACTCCGCCATGGCGTTGGCGGGCCCGAAGGTCGAGCATTATCACCAGGCGGTAGCCGTCGCCGTGGCCGATTCGCTTGAGCAAGCGCAGGCCGCTGCAGAACTGATTCGAGTGACGTACCAGCGAGTGCCGGGTCAATACGAACTGTCAAAGGTTCTAGATACAGCTGATGTCGCATCTGGTAGCCCAGATACAGATATCGGTGATTTCCAAGCGGCGTTTCGAACCAGTGCTTTTCAGGTCGACCAACGCTATAGAACCCCTGATCAATCCCACGCGATGATGGAGCCGCACGCGACAGTTGCTGCTTGGGACGGTGACCGGGTAACCCTGTGGACATCGATCCAGATCATTCAGTGGGGTATGAGGGATCTGTCCAAGGTATTGGGGATATCAAGGGAGAATATCCGCATCGTTTCACCTTATATCGGGGGCGGATTTGGCGGTAAGGCAAGTGTTCTGGCGGATGCGGTATTGGCTGCAGTCGCCTCGCGCCAAGCCAAGCGTCCGGTGAAGATCAGTCTTTCTCGATCGATGATGTTCAACAACACCACTCACCGCCCCGCAACCATTCAGCGAGTGCGACTCGGGGCCGACGGTAACGGCGTTCTGCAGGCGATTGGTCACGAGACATGGTCGGGAAACCTTCCGGGTGGCCCAGCCGAAAAGTCAGCTCTGCCAACGGCGTCTCTCTACTTTGGCGAAAATCGCATGACGCGCACGCGCCTGGCGATACTGGATCT
Organism: Pseudomonas sp. AC355; assembly: GCF_979258205.1. Lineage (NCBI taxonomy): Bacteria > Pseudomonadati > Pseudomonadota > Gammaproteobacteria > Pseudomonadales > Pseudomonadaceae > Pseudomonas > Pseudomonas sp. AC355. The sequence continues at coordinate 1,321,152 of NZ_OZ409843.1, forward strand.
TCCCGAAGGGAACGCAATGCGGGCTCCCGGAGAAGCACCAGGGCTCATGGCCTTGGAAATTGCCATGGACGAGCTGGCCGAAAAGGTCGGGATCGATCCTGTCATTCTGCGACTTAGGAATGACACACCTATCGATCCTACATCCGGGAAACGTTTCAGTACTCGTCGTTTCGCCGACTGTCTTCGTATCGGAGCAGAGAGGTTTGGTTGGTCTGCGAGAGCTTCGATACCAGGAAGTAAATCCGACGGTGACTGGCTTGTTGGATACGGTGTCGCAGGTGCTGTTCGCGGCAACAACGTGACCAACTCCGGAGCAAGAGCCAGGCTGGGTTCGGATGGAATTCTCACCATCGAAACGGATATGACCGACATAGGAACCGGGAGCTATACGATCATTGGGCAAACAGCTGCCGAAATGCTCGGTATTCCATTGGAAAATGTCCGGGTCAAACTCGGGGATTCTAATTTCCCGAAAGCGTCAGGCTCTCTTGGCCAGCGTGGCGCGAACAGTTCGACGTCAGGTACTTATGCCGCTTGTGCAATGTTGCGTGACCGCATCGCCCAAGTAGCAGGCTTCCAAGCTGGCGAGGTCAGCTTTCAAGATGGGCAGGTAATACAGGGAGATCGGCGCGTATCGCTATCGGAGATCGCTAGCAAAGGAGAACTGGTTGCTGACGACACCATGATATTCACCGAAAAGCGCGACGAACTAGAGCACCAGACATTCGGCGCTCATTTCTGCGAGCTACGAGTGCACCGCTATACCGGCGAGGTGCGGGTAGATCGTATGCTCGCAGTCTGCGACTGCGGCAGGATTCTCAACCCCAAAACTGCACGTAGCCAGGTCATTGGTGCTATGACGATGGGGCTGGGGGCAGCGCTGATGGAAGATCTCGTTGTCGATCACCGGATGGGTTTTTTCGTCAATCACGACCTAGCGAGCTATGAGGTGCCTGTTCATGCAGACATTCCCGATCAAGAGGTCATCTTCATTGACGAGGTTGACGAAAACTCGTCCCCGATGAAGGCGAAGGGTGTCAGTGAGCTAGGTATCTCGGGGGTAGCCGCTGCAGTTGCTAATGCCATCTATAACGCCACCGGCATACGCACGCGCAATTACCCGATCACGCTGGACAAACTAATCCAGCATCTGCCACCTATCACATAGATGCAGCGGCCATATATCGCGCAGAAAACGCCTACACGGGAAAGGAGTACAAGAATACCTTGAGCCGCAGCGATAGCGACGTTGCGGCTATATGGCCAAGAGAGTATTTGTCATCGGTTAGTAATGACCGTTTTTGGCCGAAAGCTGCCTGCCGTCACTGGCTGCAACCGGCTACGAAGCTGCCCTTAGCGACCGGCAGAGGCGGACGCTCAAGAATGCAGCAACCGACGTCCAGCCCTTCGTTGCGCAAACTGGCTACTGCCAGCCCACCACAGATTCGGTCGCGACCGACTACCCACACGGAAAAGCGCAATTCTGCTAGCCCCTAAGGGAATTAAGAACAATGCCCGTCAGGCGGTCTGCGCTACCACATCCCTCTGGGCCCCTTTGACATGATGTTGAAGGCCCCCTGCAAAACGCAGCGTGACCTCCCGCCGGGTGAAGCGCCATTCCCCGTCAATCCGCTCAAACTGATCAAGGTACTTGCCAGTGCAGATAGGCTGTAACGGGAAGTCATCGACCTGCTGATGAACTGTATAGTAACTGTCCGAACTCGCCCTTTCATCGGATGGGTCCACATCAATGAGCTGGTTAGTAATGGAGTGCCACGTACGCGGAGTGCCATCCCCATGGACGAGAAGACCTGCGTTGAAAAACGCCAGCAGTCCTTCGACAGTCGATGCCTCGTTGCCTAGCACATGAATAACGGCATGTTTTAGAACCTCTGCCACGCCCTCAAAGTCACCGTTGTCGAGACGATGGATATAGGTGGCGTGGAGGCGATGGATCGCGCTCTCGGCATCCAGGCGTGCCACGAGATCCCGTTGGTTGATGCTGTCAGTCATACCAATTGCTCCAAGGATAATGTCGGTAAACAAGAGCCATTTTGGAGCCCCCTCGGCGAATAGCTCGACGCGATGATATGGCTGGTCGCATCGCTGGCTAAGAACGACGCCAGTTAAACACCCGTTGTGGGCTCTGGCGCTTAAGTCGTCAGCTGGCAAACAGCCTCCAGATTCGCTCCGTCAGGTCCAATTACATAGGCCGCGTAATAATCAGAGTGGTACTCAAGCCTGATCCCTGGTGCGCCGTTGTCCTTTCCGTTAGCCGCCATGGCAGCCGCATGGAACGCATCGACCTCCTCATGAGTCTGCGCGATCAGCGCGATATGGGCCCCGTGGCTGGGGACAGGAGCGTGGTGCAGCCAGAGGAATGGCTTTCCTGCGAAACCGAACCCCAGTCGCCGTGGCGTCGATTGCGGAGGGTCGGTCTCGATGCTCATCATCAACGTGATCCCCAGCGGCTTGAGCGCCTGTTCGTAGAAATCACGTGCATACAGAATGTCCGACACACCGATGCCCATATGATCGATTGCCGACCCAGCAAACTTACTCATCAGGTAACTCCTTAAGGCGCCGATTGTTCGGCAGATTCGTAAATTCGCTACCTAAGGCGAGCATCGCCGACAGCACGGCGCGGCTGTATTAGGAGCAGGTTAGGTTTTCCTAGGGTTTTATGGAGAACAGCGAGGGTCAAAGCGGCTACTCCTAGCCGATCAGACCTGGGAGGCGCCGCCGTCGGCGAACAGCTCGGCCCCGTTGATGTAGCTCGACGCATCGCTCGCCAGAAAGAGCGCGGCTTGGCCGATCTCATGCGCCTGGCCGATCCTGCCGAGCGTGCTCTTCTCCTTGAATACATCGATCACCTGCTGCGCGTTTTCGCCAAGCACGTCGCGCAGTGATGGGGTGTCCACCGGCCCCGGGCTGAGCAGGTTGATGCGTACGCCTGAGCCTTTGATGTCAAGAATCCAGCTCCTCACCATCGCGCGTAATGCCGCCTTGGTGGCTCCGTAGACGCTCATGCCAGGCCCAGGATTGATCGAAGAAGTCGAGCCGATGATGACGATGCTACTGCCCTCGCCCATCAACGGCAGCGCCCCCTGAACGGTGAATGTGGTGCCTTTGACGTTGGTCGCGAACACCCGATCGAAACCCGCTTCAGTGATTGCCCCCAGAGGCTCGACTTCACCCATCCCGGCATTGGCGATCAACACATCGATACGGCCATGGACTGCGCTTATGTGCGTGAACAGCTCGTCAAGGTCGGCAGGGTTAGAAATGTCAGTCCGCACGGCAGAGGCATTCCCACCGAGGCGGCTCACGGCTTCGTCGAGCTGAGGCTGGCGGCGACCGGTGATGATCACCTCGGCACCTTGACTGACGAACACTTCGGCGATCGCGAAGCCTAGGCCCGAAGAACCGCCAGTGATCAGCACAACCTTGTTTTTTAACTGCATGAAAAATACCTCAATGATTGAATATGTAGCGAACACTACATAAACCCTGGACTGCTCGCAAGCTATTTAGCGATCACTAAATTAACGTTCAAAGCATCGCGATTGAACATGGATGTAGCGATCGCTAGAGTTGTCGTATTGAGATGAGAGATATCCATGAACGAAAAACCCAGGCAGCGCCGCCCCGCCTTTGACCGGGAGCAAGGGATAGCCATCGCACAGGCACTGTTTCATCAGCGCGGTTTCGACGCGGTCAGCCTGGCCGACCTGACCGAGGCCATGAACATCAAGCCGCCGAGCTTTTACGCCGCCTATGGGAGCAAGGCCGAGCTGTTCGAACGTGCGATGCATCGCTACGCCGGCGAAAACGCGCTACCGATGGACAGACTGCTGGCACCGGATCGACATCCCGCCGAAGCGCTGACCGCGCTGCTTGTCGCCGCTGCCCAGCAGTACGGACGAGATAGTGCTTTGCGGGGCTGCCTGATCACCGAAGGCTTGCGCGCGGACGATCCAATCGCTCGAAACATGGCTGAAAAATTGGGCGACGCCGGAATCCAGGCGATCCGCCGTTACTTGAACCAGGTCCGCCCGGACGCTGCGCAGACCCTGGCTGACTACATGCTGATCACCCTGCGGGGGCTGTCTGCGGCGGCATGCAGCGGCATGCCCGGCGAGCGTCTGGTAAACGTGGCACGGATTGCAGGAAGATTTATTGCCCATGAGTTCGAGGTAAACGACAGCGCTGTGGAATCCTGAGCAAACTGCATTGCCGCTATCGCCCGATCGATTCAGCGATCAGTGATGGTCGTACCGGCAATGCGCTCGGCGAATCCAATTCCCAGCAGCTTTGCCGGTGTCTGGAAACCTGGTCGTCGCTCGCCACCCAATACGCAGCGTGCAGCCTCCATGGCAGCGATCGGCGTGTAGGTGTAGCCGTTGACGGTCTCGATAACTGAACGCGCCATGGTGCCGTCAGCGCCGGTTACTTCGGCCACTGCCCGGGCGCGATGAGCTTCACGCTGGCGCGCGTCTGGGCCGTCGGGAAGCTGTGAAAGGTCTCCTTCGGGAAAGGGATCACCGGAAAAATGCACAAACATTGAAATGTTGGGAATGCCGGTCGAATGCCAACCGGTGACCAGATCACCAAACGACAGCGGTGCACAGAGTTCTTGGCCTCCGCCAAAATCGAAGTGTCGCGGTTGCGCATCAGGAGTTGGCACGAGCTGTCCGTCAATCCGGGCCAGCAGCCCCGCTCCAACAATTTCGCCCACGCTCAGTGCCGAGCCACGTGACATGGAACCCGCGACCCGCAGGGCCATGTTCAGCGACTGCGGATTCTTCACCCGACGAGCGACATGCACCGCCAGGCAGTCTGTCGGCACCACGTCCCAGCCGACGCCAGGCAGAAGCATGACCCCTGACTCAGCCGCCTCAGCGCCTAATCGCTCGGCCAACCGATATACATTGATCTCGGCTGTGATATCCAGATAGTCGACTCCGGCCTTGATACAGGACCGCATCAAGGCATCGGCCGTACTCGCGAAGGGTCCGGCGAAGTTCACCAGAACGCCGATGCCTTCCAGAGACCCAGCCGTCAGTGAACCAGTCGCGAACACGCGATAGGGAACGTCCAGCTGTGCAGCCAGATCGCGCAGCTTTTCGTCGCTACGCCCGGCAAGGACAACGTCCAGCCCTTGTGCCTTGGCATACTCCGCCGCCATGCGCCCCATGTAGCCGGTTGCGCCATAGATCATTAATGTCTTCATTGGATGTGCTGCCAGTTCTTGTAGACGAATTCCAGGCTGTATCCGTCAGGATCCAGAACATTGGCCGCGTAGTAGTTGGGGTCGTAGTGCAGACGCGCCGCCGGTGCGCCGTTATCGACCGCTCCATGAGCCATCGCGGCCGCATAGGCCGCTTCAACTTGAGCTTTGCTGTATGCGACAAAACCGACATGCACCGCTCGGCCTTCGACATCACCCTGGCGTAGCCAGAAAAACATCCGGCCATTGGCGCCGAACCCTTTCAGGTCCGGGTGCCCAGGCGGGCCATCCTTGCCGTCGTAGTCCAGGCGCGCGGTGATACCAAGCGGCACCAAGGCCGCCTCGTAGAAACGGATGGAGCGCTCAATGTCACTCACAGACAGAAAAATATGATCCAGCATGGCACGTCTCCCGATCGTTCAGATTATGTAGCCGCCCGCGACTTCAATGGTCTGGGCGTTGATCCAAGCCCCCTCCTCGGACAGCAACGTGGCGATGACACGGGCCACATCTTCGGGCTCACCAACTCTGCCCAGCGCCGTTTGCGCAGCCAGCATCGCCTCGAACTCGTCATTAAGCCCGCCACCCAACTCGGTTCGAATCGCCCCAGGTGAAACCGCATTGGCACGGATATGCCGATCGCCGAACTCCTTGGCCATATAGCGCGTGAGCACTTCCAGCCCACCTTTGAACGCCGCGTAAGGTGCCACTCCTGCGGTGGCCACACGCGTGGTGGCGCTGGTCAGGTTGACGATGCTGGCGTTTTCTTCCAGTAGTGGCAGCAAGGTCTGCGTCAGGAAGAAAGGGCCCTTGAGATGAACATTAAACAGACCATCGAACTGCGCCTCGCTGACCGATGCCAACGGGTTGAACAGGCCGTAACCGGCGTTATTCACTAGGCCTGCTAGGGTGCTTGCGCCCCATGTCTTCTGGAGCGCCACCAAGACGGCCTCGCGGAACGATTCGAAACTTCCGACATCCGCCACGTCGAGTTTGAGCGCAACGGCCCTGCTGCCCGCTTGTTCGATGCGCCGCACCACCTCGTTCGCATCGTCCGGATGCTGGTTGTAGGTAAGGATGATGCCCATACCGCGCCGGGCGGCGTGCTCTGCTGCACTGGCGCCAATCCCTCGACTGCCTCCGGTAATGACGATTATGCCCATGACGTGTTCCTTGGCCGATGAATGAGCCTCCACGTTAAGGGACCTCGTCATCGCGAACGCAGCAGTTCCTACTCGAAACCTGCCTGTTTCTGCTTTTTGCTTGCGCCACTCCCGTTCTGCCCTTCAGCATGGGCAGCATGAACGATCAGCTTAAAGAACTCCGTATCCTCGCCGCCAAGGCTGAAAACCGCCGCACAGAGACGGGCATTCCACGCGTCGCTATGGTTCAGGGCAAAATCCCTGAGCATATGCTGGCGGCTGTCTATGACCCTATGATCAACCTGATTCTGCAGGGCAGCAAAACCATGACTGTGGGCGACAGCACGCTGCGGTACGACCCGGCGACCTATTTCGTCATGTCCATTGAGCTGCCCGCGGTGGGCACGGTGCATCCTGCGCCGACTGGCGAACCCTATCTAGCAATAAGCCTGACGCTTGACCCCACCGTGTTATCTGCACTGCTGGCTGACCTGCCCAAACCTGTCGATCGCCATGAAAGCGATCCTGGCTTCTCAGTGGCAGCCGTAACGCCCGAACTGATGGACGCATGGGTTCGCATGTTGCGATTGATGGGCAATCCGGACGCCATCGCAGCCCTGGCACCTGCTTATGAGCGCGAGATTCTGTTTCGCGTACTGCAAGGCCCCAACGGCTGGATGCTGCGGGAAATCGCAGCGCCGGATACCGCCATGGCCAGAGTGAACATGGCCATCCAGTGGATTCGTCGAGATTTTGCTGAGCCCATCAGGGTTGAAATTCTGGCGCAGAAAGCAGCGATGAGTGTCTCCGCTTTTCATCGTCACTTCAAAGCTGTGACGACCTTAAGTCCTTTGCAGTATCAAAAGCGCGTGCGTCTGCTACAGGCGCGGATGCTCATGGTTGCCAGCGGCAAAAGCGTTACAGCCGCAGCTTTCGAGGTGGGCTATGAAAGCCCGACGCAATTCAGCCGGGATTACGCTCGGGTATTTGGCCTTCCTCCTGCCAGGGATGCAGGAAGAATTCTCGCTGAAACGAAGGCATTCAGAAACTAACTTGTAGAAGGAGACGCACATTCCTGGGGCTTTTGCCTAAGCGAACAGTGATAGGCAGCAAAGGCAGCAATCGGCCAAAAGCGGACTTATAGAGGCTCGGATGCCTTCGAGGTCGGAGTCAATGGATCGCACAAGCCTATGGCCGCCATCATTGGCCAGTTTGACCAACCCATCCTGTGCCCGATGTAGCAAGCCGGCGCGCCATTGCCGAAGCAGTCGTAAGCAGGGGAGTCTCCAAGGAAGAGGTCAGCGAGATTGTCGAGAAGGCACCTCGTGAGGACCGCAAGGCCCATAAGAAAAAACCGACCACCTCAGCTGCTAGGCGAGGCATCTCCACCCCTGGGCATTCCCGGCTGTATCTGCCGAGTGATTGTCGTTCTGGCGGCTGCTGTAGAATCCACGATCTGGGGATTCCCAAACAATGCATACGTCGAGTCACAAGGAATTTTTGATGCTGAGCAAAGGGCAAAGGCTTGAACTCTTTTATGAGGCGCTGGAGAAGGCACCTCGTCCATCCAGCCCTCAGGAGTCGAGGGCTACTGCTGCGAGGGTCTTGGAGCAGATAGAGAATGAACACGCTCCCGACGGCCAGGAGAAAATGACGGTTCCGGAGTTGGAGCACAGGTTTAATGTTCCGTATGGCAGAGGTGGCGTCTACATCCCGCTCATCAACGGCGAGATCCACATCAACGCCACTGGCGCGACCGGCTATCACGACTCCAACAAGGGTATACCCTTGTATCGACTGGTGCTGGAGTCTGCCGACGGCACTCCTTTCGAGCCGATCCCTGACTTCAAATATCCACTCCGCTCTTGAAGTCTGAGTCCTCCTGCCGCACGGCGGCGCCTATCTGATCAACGCCACAGGCCAGCCCCCAGGCTCACCTCGAAGGCCTTACGGCTTCACGACATTCACCGTGGTCATGCGTTTCCGGCGCTTCTCGTTACCAGCACTACGCCCGGCAAGCTCCTGCAGCGCCTGAGGTTCCAGCAGTTCCCGCAACGGGGTCAGATCGTAGAGATTGGGTTCGCTTCGATCGTGAGTGCGATGCGCTGTTGAGTGCATGCATGGCAATTGACGAGTCTCTGGCCCTGCTGTCGGGTCTCTACGCCTAGGGGCTGGTCCCTGTCTTTACGGCCTGATAACCAAAGGTGCTCAGTTGCTGCGCCTCCGCGAAACCGTCAGGTGAAGTTGAAATACTTTGGGTAGACGGTGTTCAGATAGCCCTTGCACCGGCCGGTGATGAAGGCGTGAGCCTCCTGCAGGCTCATGGCCGTTTCAGTGTTCTCACGTTCGCTCAGCGCCTTCAGACCGTGGCGCGCGTCGTAGCCCACGAGCGAGAAGTTGTTGGCGTTGTTGGTGAATCTGCCTCTTTCGGCCTTTGTTCCAGGGATCTCCTTCCCCTTCAGCTTTGCATGGGTTTCCATCGTTTCAAGCAACTTGTAGTAGTTGGACCAGCTCGCCTCGAATCCGAGGTACTTCAGCATCATGTAGATGTCCTCATTTTCGGTGGCGAGGATCAGCAACCCCAGGCGAGGTGACATCTGCAGGGCCTTGCCCAGCTGTTCTTCCCACTTGTGCTGATGCATGCGTGGCCGGCCCAACAGTGCAATCACCCGTGCCTGCTGCCTACGACTTACCCTCTTTCCGAGAAAGTAGATCTCACGAATAGACTGCTTCCTTGCCTGGAAGGAGAACAGCTCGCTGGCACCGTTGAAGATGTTCACTAGCTCATAGGCCAGCTGCCAAATCACCTCTGGGTCCCGCTGATCATTGAAGTACAGCGAGTTGAAGCTGTAGTCATTGCTTGGGCAGTCATTTACGTGATCTATCCCACCCCAGATTCTGAAGTAGTCCGGTGAACCACCACGGCCAGTCATGCCGTAGAGATCCTGGCCATCACCGGTTAACTCAACCTCCCAGTCTTCTTGCTTGAAAAGCGCTTCGTAGCCAGCCTTGGCATCGGCAAAGTCATCACTTGTAGCATCCAACTGGGGAAGCGGCGTCCCGTGCACTGCTGACTCCTGACCACGCAGAAACATCTTTGCAGCCGCGTCCGTTGCATCACACACAGTCATTCGCACACCGTCACGAACAACGAAGTCTTCTTGGCTATCGGTCGCCCCGTGTGGGTTTTCGATCATTCAGTCACCAGTCTTGCGGCATCTGTCATTGAGTTAGGGAAAAGGGCCATATGCTGCAGGTAACGTTCCTGCTGGGACGGCCGACTTAGCTGAGTATGATGGCATCTTTGAACGTACTCACGCGACGCTTCCACCTACCCACGCAATTACTGGTGGGCCACCGATCCAAGCTTCGGAGCTTTCGACGCGGGAGACGATCAACATCATATTCAGGGCCCGCGGGGCAAATTCGTCATGGCCGGCACAAAAACTCCAAACTCAGTAGGGATCAAACCGCGACTCGTGAGCCTAGCGACCAAGTCACCGGCCGACGGGGCGTGGCGCTGGGAGATCAAAATCGATGTTTTTCGATTTTTGGCACGCATCGATGGCCGGGTCGTGCAGTTGTTCACCAAGAATGGCCATGATTGGACGAACAACGTGCCCCGCCTCGCACGTAGCCTTGCCCGGCTGGCTGGCTGGCTGTGCACTCAGTATGCTTGGACGGCGAAATTGTGTTTCAGCAAGAGGATGGTCGGCCAGTTTTCCACGCGCTTAGACCGGCCTTCGATTCCGGCCAGACGCTCTATTGGTTCTGGCCGATTGCTGCTGGTCACGACGGGCAGCGACCGGCCGAGGCTGTGTAAAAACTTTTTTGAGCGCGACAGGTACTCAAAACCGGACTGGAAATCGCGCATCTGGGCGAAATCCACATCTGCTGACGCGCCGATAAATTTCAGATTTCACGTAGAGATGCGCACTTCAATTTTGACGAAGCGTTTTTACACACTCTGGGCCAGAAGCAGTCGCTCAAAAGTGTTTAGGAAGACAGGGCGAATAAGGGAGCAGCTAGAAGCCCCCCAATCGCTGCTATCTAATGGGCGATCGCGGCAGAGAAGCACGTTATGTACAGCGTCGATCAGTCAACGATCTCAAAGCCCAAACCAGCTATCCGATCTCGCTCGTCTGGCTTCAATGCTTTGACCCCCCAAATGAGTAAGTGTCGGGGTCTCGAGCTGGCGACGTAAGCGAATCGTGCAGCTTCCGAAAGCGGATCTTGCAGCCAGTCCTTCCAGTTTCCCTGGGAGCCAGCCTTGAGCGAAGAGAGGAGCACTGTAGCGTCATGGGATTCGCCTTTAACCTGGTGGATGGTGGCGACCCTATGGTTGGAGATGGATTGCTGCCCTACTTGAAGTAGTTGTTTGGCGAGCGCGTCAGCTCCTTTACCTGCGGGGGCAGACAGACTCATGCCCCTAAGTCCCTCTAGCAGCGGCACAATAGCTCGCGGTACGAACAGCTGATCAGGGAGCGACTGTATCACCCGCTTTGTTTGAGCTGCCCACTCTTTCCAAGTGAGCTCAAGATTCGAGGCGCCGCAACTGCTCAGGAACTTGAGACATTGGAAGATGAACTGGCGCCATTCCAGATTCGACTCGACCTGTATGGGGCATGAGAGACTGCCCGGCGAAACGTCAAAGCTCAGCTTGGAAGCCAACCATTCCGCAAATAATTTTAGCGCCTGCCGTACCTCCTCAAGGTTTTGGCTCTCGATCAAGACGCATGACAGGGCCAATTCTTCTATGGCCGCAAGCTCAGATGTTCCGCGGGTGAAGCGCTGGAGCGTTGTGTACCCTCGAGCAACAACGACGACGTTTTGGTAAGCATGTGTGAGCTCGGTTATCTTCGGAGTGAGTTCCGATGGACATTCTTGGTACTGAATCAGTAGGGGCTTCAAGGGTTCGATGCCTGGATTCCCCGCGCTTCTTGCTACACGCAGCAGATCACTGCAGAGATCTACGATGGCTTGGCCGCTTCTCCAGTTAGCTGTCAGCGCGTACTCAGTAAAATTGAGCTCCTCAAGCAGTATGCGAACCCTGGCAGGATCTGACTTTCGGAATCCATAGATGGATTGGTTCAGATCACCCACGAAGTGAAATTTCATGCCTCTTCGGGCCAGCTGCCGGACAATCGATAGCTGCTCAGCAGACAAGTCTTGGCACTCATCAATGACCACTATGGGGAATCTGCGAACCACCTTCGCAAAATAGCCCTCGAAAGCAGCGTCTCTCAGGGCTTTGAGCGCAAGCATGTCTATGTCGCGATATGTGGCAAATCCCCCACGCCAAAATCGTCGCTTGGTCTCGGTTAGGTCATCAATCATTTCAGGGCTTTGTTCAACGGCGTTCAGCTTGACCTCGGTCAGATCCCCCGTCGTGAATTCGAAGCGCCTAGTCACAATGTCATAGTCGTACTTGCAGGCAGATATCCTCCTTTCACCGATCTTGGTACGGGTCAGGTAAATGTTGGAGCTCTTATCGAGTAGCCTGATCCTGTAATCGCCATCACGACCCGGATACCCTGTCAGGTGGGTAGCGATATTCCCTACGACGTGGTTCAGCAGAAAACTGTCAAAAGTTGAAACGCGGTGCGGATGCGGTAGCGCTTCGCCCAGGTGCTCATGCAGCCGATCCTTCAGCTCATCGGTCGCGCTGTTGCTGAAGGTCAGAACCGCAATGCCCGATGGTGACCGCTGCCATACCCGAGAGGCGTTCGCGATCATCGCGGCGACTACCTCGGTTTTCCCACTCCCAGGGCAAGCTCGCAGGTATACATGCTCACTCAGCGATGCCCTGATATAGGCCCGCTGTTCCGGGGTGAGAGGCGTCATTCGTGTTTCTCTAGCGTGAGCTCACAGGCCCACAGTACGGCATCACGAATGTAGTTGGGAACGAGGAACTCACCCTCCTGGTTCGCCGCCAGTTCATCTGCCAGGATCTGTGCGTAGAGCCCCTTGCCCATGTCATCTGAGTCGATGCGCTCTAAGAGCTCCCACGCGTAATTCGCCCGTTCCTGATTCCCCATCTCTGCAAACTTGAGCTCTGATCTGGCGTGAAGCCCCTTTTTCACTGGCCCCTGAGTAGGCCAGTAGCTGGATGCAGCTTTAAACATTCGGGCGAGATTGTTCCCCTCAAGTGCGAGGTCATACTCGAACGTCTTGTAGCTTCCGGCAAACAGCCTTCCATGCTCAGATTCCGCAATCAGTGGAACGAGCTTGAGGGCGTGGTTTTCACCCGCCATGAAGCTATCGGCGTGTGGAAGATAAGGGACTGCAGTCTTCTTGCCCTCGGCATCCTCAACTGTCTCTACGGATTTCGGTGGATCGTTATCAGTTAGCCCCGCACATCGAACCGGAATGTTTAGGCTTTTCGGCTCCCCATCGACATCGCAAAACAGCTGCATGAAGTGCTTGAAGTAGATGCCGTTCAGGTTAATCACCGAGACACCAAAGTCCTCTAGGGTGTTGCGCCCCTCCCCATTTTCTTTCAGGACAATTCGCGCAAGCTCAGGAACAACAATGGCCTCAGCGATGCCTTCGACGAGGATTACCCCCCTCGAGAAAAGCAGGTTAGATTTGGTTACGTCGAGCCAGCGATCAATGAATTTCCTGCTGGGATCTGAGAGGCCACAGCTGCGCAACGGTACTGCTACCGGTGCGTCCTTCCGCGACAGATGAATGATGTTCTCCACCGATACAGCAGAGGATATGACTGTCGAGTGAGTGGTCACGATGACCTGGATCCCTTGCTTCTCCGCGACAGTTTTCAGATGTTTGAGCAGGCGAATCTGAAGCTGCGGGTGCAGATGTGCTTCCGGCTCCTCGATCAGCAGTAGCCGTAGGTAAGTATCTTCTCCGCGATCCTCGTCAGCCTCCAGGATCAACTCGGCCAAGATCGAGGCGATGTATAAGAGGTTGTTGTAACCCAGGCTATTTTCTTCAAGCGACCTGAACTGGGTCGCGGCCGCCTCACTCAGGTCGGGGTAATACAGGAGCCTCAGACCTTCGACGATTTTGGAAAAGTTGACCTCAGAAAACTGAATGAGAGTGCCCTGGGATAAGTTCATGCCCAGCGCTTGCTTGAGGTTGTCCCCAATTCGCTTATTGGCCTGCTTGATAGCGTACTTATCGCTCTCAGAAAGCTCTTTGTTGAAGTCGCCAACATACTGCTCCAATGGATGGGCAGTGCCTTCCTTTCGACAGGCGTCCAGCTCCTTGCGACACAGAGCCTTCAATAGCCGGGCAAGGCGAGATTGCCTCCCTTCACGAAGCTTTATCTCAGCATCGCGTAGTGGTGGAAGGTAGATGCAATGAATTAGGTCGAGCGTTTCTGGATCGACCGGTTTCACGCGCTGATGCCCCCCCAAAATCTGATGCCGGTAACGGCCGCGGGACTCTCGGTTGATTGCGTCGAAATTGAGTTTGGCTTCCGGATCCTTGCCGCACCAATCTATGAAAGCGGTGCTTTCCTCCTGGTTTAGATCGCTGAAGGTAGCCGCAATACGCATGGTCTCGGTAGGCACCGCGTCCGCTTCAAAGCCGCGATAGAAATCTCGCTCGTGGATCGAGCGCTTGCCTGACTCCGAGTCATTGAACAACTGGCGTATTGCGCTGACGACGCCAGTCTTACCGGCTCCGTTCTCTCCAACTAGCACGTTCAGTCCATTGTGGAATTCGATAGAGAAACCAGCGTTGAAGCACTTGAAGCCATCGATCTCTAACGCTCGCAGAAACATGAAAATCCCTTCACACAGAGTCAAACGGAGGTAATGCTGACTTAGCTTCTACACAACCTAGATCGTGCACAATAGCGCGGAAAAAGCCCTCGTGGATTGCCCTGGCGCAAGGGAGTGCGGATAGCAGCTTCAGCAGCCGGCGCCAGTGGCTAGCGAAATTACGGATAGGTGCCTGTCTGGCGCCTTCTTGTGGGACATGCCGATGGGCAGCCGTTCCCTTGTAGGCAGCAGGTGCATGAGCCAACGAGGCGGAGGTATAGTCGAAGCGACTGATAAGCGGATGGTCGGAATGGAAGACCTAGCCACAAAAATAATACCTCTCGTGCAATTCCTTATCCCCGGATTTGTAACCACGGTGATCTTCTATTGGCTTTCTGAGTCACCAAAGCCAAGCCAATTTGAAAGGACGATTCAGGCTCTAATAGGCACTGGCCTGATAAGCATCCTGGTGCTCGGCATTGAGCTGTTCGCAAAGTGGATAGGGACTAACTGGCAGGTTTTGGGGCCGTGGAATGACTACGTCGCCACCATTTGGTCGGTTGTATGCGCGATTCTCCTAGGTCTGTCCTTGGCGTTTGCTGCCAACAACGACACGTTGTATGCGCTGGCACGAAAGCTTCGCTTCACCTCCCGTGCTTCGTACTCCGAATGGTGCCTCGTCTTCAGGAAGTACCCTAAACGTTGCCTAGTGCTACATTTGCTGGATGGGCGGCGGCTATGCGGGTATCCAAGAGTTTGGCCAACGGATCCAAGCACAGGGCATTTTTTGCTCGAACAGGCAGCGTGGATTGTTGATGACACTTACTATGAGTGTTCGGGTGAGTTCGTTCTGATTGGAAATAGTGACATCCATTTCGTTGAGGTTCTGAAGTAGGAGTAAGCCTGTGAGCGATTCAGAGAAGATGGTCAGTTCGCCTGGCTCAGGTGTACAGACTAATGGAGCAAATCCCCCAGCCCCAGCAAATGTCCGCCCTGCGATGGCGCCGACAGCCCCGCCGCCGCCTAAGAAATGAGTGGTGAACTGTATGGCTAGCAGAACTGATCAGGGGAAGTCTGGTTGGGTGGGTACTCAGGATGGCATTAATGTAAATCCGCCTGCTCCGACAAACATTCGACCGGCTCAGCCTCCGAAAGCACCGCCCCCGCCACCGAAACGAGATTCGAAATGACGAAGAAGATTGGTGGCAACCCTGGCTCCCCGGTTCAGGGTGGGGTCAATAAAGAGACGACAAGCCAAAGGCCTTCTGCGCCGCCTTCAGCACCGCCGCCACCGCCTAAAAAAGGTGGGTGACAACCCACGCCTGAACCACGTTGGTTTGCTAAGTATTGTTCTTGACCCATATGGGGTAGCCAGTGTCCGCTTATGGCCGAGGCTGTGTAAAAACTTTTTTGAGCGCGACAGGTACTCAAAACCGGACTGGAAATCGCGCATCTGGGCGAAATCCACATCTGCTGACGCGCCGATAAATTTCAGATTTCACGTAGAGATGCGCACTTCAATTTTGACGAAGCGTTTTTACACACTCTGGGCCGGTAGCTGCATGTCGCCACCGGCTGCAATCGGCCAAAAGCAGCACTACGATGTGGATATCTAGTTCGGGAGGGTCCCAAGCAACTCACAGAGTGTATGGGCGCTTGAAAGTAAGCAGCTCTAACGTGGTAAAGTCACTCATTCCCTGGAAAATCCACCTTCACAAATCATCAAATAAATGACAAATACTTAGATATTGCGTCAAGCTTATGATTGGGCTTGAGCTTTCGGCCCAAATAGCAAAACTCCATTAGCGAGTTAAATTCATCAGCTTCGGTTGAGCTTTCATGGATGTGCCCCTTACGCTTGAATAAATCCATGGCGCTTTCAAAATCATTGTAGAGCAGTCCATTCTCTTCAAGAGTAGACGCGACCTCTGTCAGTCTGTCCATACAGCAATCAAACATATTGGGCGCATTATTCATAACATCGCGCGCTACCGCTGCGCCAAGATTTTTTTTGATTTCCTCTATACCCTTCTCGGTAAAAGCTGGCATTTCAATCAAAGATTCTTTCTGTTCTTCAACCCACTTCTGGGCCTGCGCAAGGTCAAAAGCTTTTAGTATAACCAGGGAGTATTTGTCAATAACCGAAATATTGTGCGAATCAAGGTGGTTTAATTCCTTTAGCGCTTTATAACGAATGATTGGTGGCAGTATAGAGAACGCTGAAACTATTTCTTCATGATGTCCGAACGTGTGTTTGGTGAAGAAATCCACAAACAGATAAGCATACATATCAAACAAAGCATCAAATGCCTGTTCTACGTCACAATCTGTTATTGGGCCGAGTTCTTGAGTGTGAGTGCACTTGTTTCCCATGCTTCGAATTTTTTCAATTGCCAAGCTCAGTGACTCGTTTCCGCGGCTAGCACTCTTCAATCCTGATTTTACTGCCTCATCACCTAGCATCATGCGTTTGTTTGTAGGCAGGTCCAGAATCCGGCGCACTATGACTTCAGCATATTGCCTGATGGTTGATATAACTCCTCTGTTAGATCTACCATCTATGTAGAGTGCATCATTGAGCAAGTCGGCAACCAAGTCGCTATAAGCTTTGTTGTCAAAATTGTGCATCGAAAGTCCCTCTCTCATTATTGTGTCGTGATTTGATGGGTGGTAAATTATTTGGTGTGGCTTTAAATGGCCTGATTTTTATTCCTGGGGTTTATTTTCTTGCTTGTCCAGAAATGCGGACAGATGCTCACTCTTTACTAAATTGCTTGCCTTGCTGAATTCTTCAAATTTTTGTGCGGGCAGGACAATGTAAGGTAGATCGGTTTTACCGCGTATTGACCCTAATTGGTAAGCATGGGTTTTTGGTATCTGCTTATCAATCTTTATGAAGATAAACATGCCTCCAACAAGTAGCCGGTAACCATTCATACCTTCCTGTCGATCTGGTTTTGGTGTGCGATATGCAAAAACTCCGTCATCCTTATCGTGGCTCTTCAGGCGAAACAGCAGAGCATCAATACTCGCTGGTATTGGGCTTTGGTTGAATGCGATATTTCTTAATATTTCACCATAGGGGCCTAAATCAATTCGGCCATTCTGCTCGGAAGCAACGCTATATTTCCACAGGATGCCTGCAGCAAATCGCAATATATCATCCCCCGCCGAACCTGGCAGCGCGTAGCTGCCAATAGCAGCACCTATTGCAGAACTTCTTATTTTTCGGAATGTTTGAGCAGCAATGTTTTCAAGTTTGCCCAAGCTGTTGTCGCAGTCTTTGCAGAGTATGTCTTTCTCGAAAATCCCAGACTGGGTATGATCAAAATCCTCAGGGCTTCTGACTAAGGCGTGAGCTTTTCCTACTTGCACCTCTCGGGCAAAAGTTTTTGGTAGAAGGTGGGATTTTATTGTGGGTGTGATTCCGCAAATAAGACAGCTCATCAGAGGGTTCCGTTTCTGGGGTAATAGAGCAGGGCTAATCGGGTATTTCGAGAAGAATCAGTCTTAGATAATGTATCTTCGGCCCTTGCGGCAGATAGTAGCATTTTGCTTTCATGAAAAAAATTCAGGGTTCGGTACGGAGAGATCGTATCTGCCGAAAGTTTCACTCTCTGACGGTTCAAATAGGTTATCCAAGGATCAGCTCAGTCATCTGGTTCCCTGCTCGGCCTACCTAATCAGTGGCTGCATTTGGCCGATCGCTGCCCGTCGTCGTGCAGTTTCGCGCGCCATAAAAAAACCCGCCATCAAGGCGGGCTTTCAGGTGTCTCCAAGGGGAGGCTGGTGCCAACTAATTCTCGGAGCAAGCAAGGTAAGGCTACTCGCTTTCTCGACTAGGTGCTAACAGCAAAATTGCTGGGTTACCGACCAAGGATGATGTAGGACTTATCGAAACAGCCGCCCCCAATCCCTAGATACAAGCTGCCGACAGGCATCGAGAGCTCCCCCAAAACATCGAGATGAGGCGAGCTTCATTCTAGACTCCGACTCGTAACAAACGGGGCTACCATCTTGATCGAGTAGCACGCCGCAGGCGCCGATCAACAACGCATGGCCTCCCACAACATCATGTGCAGATACAGCAACCAGAGAGACACCAGCTACCGCATCTCCTACGGCAACACGAGCAAGACGGTAGGCGATACTTGGCATAGGAACAAAGCCGGCTGGATCGCAAAGCTCAGCATTAAGAGCAGGCTGTTTCAATGCGCCAATACTTACTAATACAGCGCTCCCAGGCTGCAATCGCAGTTGCGATAGGACGTTCGCTACGGCTCGTCCATTGCGAATGAGGCTAGGCATTCCCTGTGCCCATGACACGCAATCTCTTCCGCGATCCGACGTAATAGGCGCATAAACCACTCCGAGCACAGGGGTGGCGTTGCACAAAAGACCTACGGAGACGGCTGACCCTGGACGTCCTTGCAGGAAGTCAGCGGTTCCGTCGTTTGGATCAACCACCCAGCAGTATTTATTGCCGGTCATACGGGGCGCCGTCTCTTCACCCCAGAAGTCACAATCAAGAATTTCTAGTAGCCCCGCACGCAACACCTCTTCGATCTCGATATCAATAAGCGCTTTGTCGCCCACGCCTCGCGGCCCATCTACACGTGACCACTCTGCAGATAGAAGCTCGCCCGCCATCAGAACTCTGTCGACCACTGAAGGCAATACTTCCATAAATTTCATAGCTCTCCTGTCGAACTGATCAAGGTGAAACGACGAAGTTGCATAGTTGGATCAGCAATTCTTAGCAACGCTGTAAACCGTCATCCATGCATCGGAGCAGTAACGTGCGGCTTCCGGGCGCTCAAAGTAAACGTTCCCAGATTTCACGGTGTATGAGTAGGTAGTACGGTTTCCTAGCGCCGTCGTCTGGATAGCGCTAAGCCCTTCCATGAGCCATCGCCCCTCACCGTTGATCTGTCCAGAGCTAACTAACTGAATCTCCTGGATCTCCCAACCTCTGGATTCCTGAATCAGCTCTAGCAAGTCATGAACGGTGTTGATAAGCAGCACCGTTGGCCTTCCAATGTCTTCGTCCAAGTCCAAAACAGTGACGTGGAAATAGGGAAATGAGGGCAAGTACTCAACGTAACGCCAAGTCCGG
This sequence comes from Pseudomonas sp. AC355, assembly GCF_979258205.1. Classification (NCBI taxonomy): domain Bacteria; kingdom Pseudomonadati; phylum Pseudomonadota; class Gammaproteobacteria; order Pseudomonadales; family Pseudomonadaceae; genus Pseudomonas; species Pseudomonas sp. AC355. The sequence continues at coordinate 1,340,367 of NZ_OZ409843.1, forward strand.
CCACCACGAATTAAGGCGCCGACGGGTATTTCTGCGTGATCAAAAGTCAGAAACATAACGCCACCCCTCAAAATGCACATTATAACGTGTAGCGTTATAAGGCGCACTACCGCTTCATCGTTCCTTTTGTGAGAGAAGCAAATGGAACTGAATGAAGGATTTGGGAAAGCTCTGCGTCTACTACGAAAAGACGCAGGTCTAACCCAGGAGGGCTTCGTGAGAGTCAGTGGGCGGACGTATCTGAGCGCACTGGAGCGAGGACTACAGTCTCCAACGCTTGAGAAGGTCCAAGCACTGAGCGAAACCATTGGTGTTCACCCTCTCACTCTGCTTACAGCAAGCTTCGTCCTCAGTGAAGAAGTCGAGGTAGATGACCTCTTCGCTACGGTTAAACGCGAGCTGGGCGCCCTAGACCTGGGCGTCGGCGTCGGCGTCGGCGTCGGCGGGGGGAATTAGCGCCCACGCGACTTGCTGTATGTGAGCTGCAATCTCAAAGCTTTCTCGGCCCACGCGGATCCAACGAAATTATGTTGGACGCAGGCAACTGCTCCTCAAGCTGAGCGATACGGTCATACAGCTCTAGGATTTTCGCATCCGCTTCACTCAATAAGCTTGCGAGCTGGTCGCGCTGCCGGGCAACGTGCTCAATCCGATCACGCAAGGCGCGACTTTTCTGACGGGCAAGAATATTTACCTGATTCAACGACGGAGGTCGCTCCTCCGCATGTTGCTCTACGTACTTTTTTATCTCTGCGATGAGACTCGGGAAACGCGATTTCTTCAGTGCCGACGGATCGCTCCCAGCCTCTCTCGCCACGTTGTTCTGGGTGACCGGAGCCCCCTTCGCCAGAATTCGTGGCCTATCAAGCTTCAGGCGCTCAAAAGCGTCCCTGTATTGATCAGCCGCGCTGCGACGAGCAGTGGGTTCAATGTCCATTTCCGTCCCTTATGGCACGACGGAAGCTCTGCACGCTTCGCTGTTGAGCCATTAAAGACTCCATGAGCGGGCTTCCATCCTGAGCAGTAGCAAGCCGTTCCTGGAGGATATGTTCAAGATCATCTACCGAATCCAATCGTTCTGAGTCATACAGCACATCGGGGCAAGGTTTTGCGTCCTTTGAGTCGCCGCCCCCGCAGTGGGCAATGTTGTCGATTCCTCCATATGGACAAGGCGCGCGACTCGAACAGACCCCAAGAAGGATCTGGCGACATGCGACCGAGCCCGTCTTCGCCAAACCGATCACCTTCTTTGCATCCTCGGGCGAGATCAGTCGAACGATCTCAGCCTTACGTTTATCCCCATGGGGACTGACAAAACGCTCACTCGCAAGCTGCTGTAGCTCTCTTCCAAGCGTCTCGTACATTGTGCGAACGTAGAGAGTGTGAGCCTTCTCCTCCAAACGCACCCGCGAGTGATTTTGTCCGTAGTAAAGGCTCATCGCGCGTGTGATGTGCTTGAGCTGGTACTGAAGCGAAGCATCACTTACTAGCCCGGAAGCCTGCATGTTTACTGCCCCGGTTCTACGCAACTGATGCCATGCCAACGGCCATACAGCGCCTACCTGATAGTCCTCCGGCAGCGTTGGGGTAGCTAGCCTGGCTAACTTCAGATCCTCAGCCGTAATACGCAAGCGGTCCAAGTCAAAGAGCTTGTCGTATTGCCGCAAAAGTTCAGAATATGACGGAATGCTCGGTCTCAGCGAGTGGTCATCTTTTTTGCGCACTGAGAGCCACGGCTCATGATAAGAATCGGTCAAATAACGCCCAGCAAGACCTCTCGCTTCTAAGGCAGATGAGTGTAATGAGCGAAACAGAGAGATCACCTCCATCGCCGTCACTGCGACCTCTGCAGATGGGGACGTGACCCACAGGGCGTCGCTATCAGACAGCGTTTTTGTCGTCTGCCCACGTAACAAAAAAATATCGCCGAAACTCTTGTCGTGCTCGACGTCAAGGCACCCGGCTCGAAGATTCCAAGCTTCTTCGACCCGCATGAGACTGAAGTTAAGGATGTAAGCTAAACCAACGCGGTTGACCAATTTCAGATAGCTAGTCAGCTCACGTATTTGCAAGGCACCATCATGCCCGACCCAACGTTCAAGTAACTCACAGATGCCGAAGCGCTTCGCGGTATCCGCAAACGATCCGTGAAACCGAAGCCCCGTCTTAGCGCCCGATAACTGGTTGCCATGGCCGCAAAAAGGCGGTGCGTTTGAGCACTCCCATCTTCCCGAAACTCTCTGGTTATGTTCGTAAGCCGCGACACTGAACCGATAACAAGCTTCAATCTGTTCTCGATGGGATAAGAAGCCATCAAGACACTCTCGTAGCCTCGTGACTTGGTAGTGCCAGATACGTGGAGGTATGTACGGCGTTTGAGATATTTGGTGAACTGGAAACAGCGCAGCCAGACGAGTTAGCGAGCGTGAATCCAGCAACGTAAACCCTACGGATCTCCGTGACGCGTAAAGCTCATGCATTAATGACAGAAACTCGGTCTTTCTTGAGGCATGAAGAAAATTAGGAATTCGTTCGCATACACGTGGAAATTGGCTCAATTCGCTGGCAAGTATTCCGGCCTCTTCGCAAAGCACAAAAAGCCGCCGGACCTGGTCGAAGCGTGTCTTAAGGGATCTGCAACTTCGAGCGCCATAAGGTCCGTATAGCCACCAGCCTGTGACTACCCTAAGAAGATTAGCGTTCTCAGGACTAATAGGCGCCACCGACTTTCTCTCTGGCCCGTCTCCAAAGTTGAGAGTCATCGCTTTTTTCGCCCATGGGTCGAGCCTCCAAATCGGATCGGCCCAACGACTGACCACATTACCTTGCGCATCGATAACAACAGGCCAATCAGGTGATGGCGGCCAGCTTTCGGGACGATAATTTGGTCCTTCAGGAGCAGCAAGAGGCGACTCGATTGAGAGTCCAAATGAGGTCAGCATATTCATATCGAAGACCTAGTTCTAAGTTCCGCGAGGCGGATGAACCCGTCCCATGCCGGGTGGTAGTTTTCCTCGGCAATACGCGCTCGCGCCTCATCTACCCAGAGTCGACGTACCTCGCCGCTTTCTTGAAAGAACCGCAACTTGGCACTTAAACGCTCTACAGCAAGCATCGCAGGATGCTCAGCAACAGTCCCCTCTCCATTTGCCGTTGGGCGATACCTTGCAAGCTCCAAGCTTTTGAGCACCCGCAAGCTGCTTAGAGACCAAACGTGATCTTCGCTTTCAATATCTCGGTGATTCACGCAGAAAAGACAGCCGGACGCATTGATGCAATCTGGCACAGGGGCACTGGTCGGAGCATCTAAAACCGATTTGGGTAAGGGTGTCACACAAGTACCTGGGGCAGGTGAACAGATGGCTGGATCGGCTTGTTGGTGGAATCGACTGATTTCAACCATAGCGATTTGCGGATTTGGTTCAGCGTAAACCCTAATGAGAGTTTCGGCCGTGTGCTGCGCAATGTCAGCCACTTGGTGCGGGTTATGCGATTCTCGTAAGAGCCAATTGATGCGGGCACCGCGTAATTTCCGAGGCTTGATCATCTTAACGCCAAGTTCAGCACAAATCCGCCCTAGTGCTGTGAATTGTGGGGCCTCCAAAGCAAGGCGTCCACCAAGACGAACGAGAGGGAAAAGTAGACCGTCGATATCATCTGGGAACCATGCATTCCGCCATTTGATGTAACGCTCGAACCAATCCCTGTAGCTGGAAAAAATTTCAAATAGAACCTCACCGCCACGTCGGTTTTTATAAGTCCGAACTTGGTAACCATCAAGGTGACTGGTGTAGTTGAATTGATCCAATCGTAGTTTGTGCGCCTGTGAAAGATTCAGTCCGGTTTGAGCAATGAACATCAGAAGCTCGGCTTCGATTCGTAGGTTTACAACAGAGTGACGGGTACCGATTGAGGTATCGGAACTCCGAAGCTCCACGTTCCGGGCAATCGCCTCGATCTCACGCGGGCATCTGGGAGTTTTCTTGTGCGTGCTCTGTTTCGATTTACACCAAAACTCCTGCTGTTGACCGCTTCGCAGTGTGACCAATACAGGCAGTCTCCCAGTAGTAGCCTCGTAGCTTAGGGACTCGCAGATATCAGTGAGAAAATGGCCAAATGCAAAACTATCTTCCAGGCTTTGCTTGTCCGCACACCCGCTGTTCAACTTTCCCTTACCTCTGGGCTTGCGAATCCGTGTGCTGTACAGGACGGTTGAACTTCGGCCTAACACTCGATCAAGCATCGTCGCTGTCAAACTGGCTACGTCGTATAACGATTGGGCAGTCATGTATCCGGCTACGCGGTGACGCTGAAGAAGATGCTCAGTCCACCTCAAGTATGCTTCCACGACAGTATCAATACTCAATGGATGTTCGAACTGATCCACCCACTGAAAAAAATTCCTCAACGCACCGATCTTGTTAGCCGCCGAAAACCGGCTTCCTCCGCCGGAAAGGTCATCGGTCAGACAATCATGTAGCCTTTTCACAAGCTCCGACCGCTCCAGTAAAGGATCCCCTAAAGCACCTGAGGCGATTTTACTGCGTACTGCCTTCACTTTTTCCGCAGCACCACCGCTGTATAAAAGCGGTGCAAGATCCCAAGGCGTCTCGTTTTTCCCGTACTCAAGCATCGGAAACGTCAGGTATGACGACGTCAGCTTACTCATCTCTCGCCTTTTGCCTCGAAGTAATCCCTGTAAACGCAGTCATGAAGGTGTTCGCAATGGCCTGCTTAGCGGGGGCGGCCTGCACAAACTTGATGTATTTGAAGGTGGTGGCCTCCGAGTTTCGACCGTGAAGCAATGCATTGCTGACGATTGCTATCACTATCGCTACATCAGCGCAATTTGCTAAAGCTAGCTTAGCTAGCTCGGACCCAAAAGTGCATCGGGACTGGTGGAAGCGAAACTTCCTGAGCGCCTTGATCCCAGCTGCGGTACCTGATTTCCTGAGCGATGACATTTCAACGTTTATGGCCGAAGACTGATCGCTGTTGCGACGTCCGAATGGATTTCCGAAACGAGTCAAGAACACTAGGTCTTGATTCTCACGCGCAGCAAATGTTTCGCGAGTCAACCTGCGAAGATTCTTGGCGTATTCCAAGACTTCTGAACACAAAGATTCGGGAATCCATACCTGGCCATTCACTCCAAATTTTGTATGCACCGCCGGGGACGCTCCTGGTCCTACCGATATCCGAAGCAGACCTTTAGCTGCCGGATCAGGTATAGCACGCTCCAAAGTATCGATACGAAGATCGCAGATTGTCCCCAGCCGCATACCCGTGAAAAAGCCTAGAGCTAGCATCAGGTAAAGCTCGGGTGAGGCATTACGCTTTGCGAAGTCGAGAATGGTGTCGCGATCAGATGACGACACAGGAAACAGCCCACCTTCCAAAGTGATCCCAATGCGTTTGCGATTGGGAATACCCAAATCGGTAGTAGTACCACGCAGGGTTCGCTCAAAGCCGACCTGATCGAAGTATTTGATGAGAAAGCGCTTGTCCTGCCACAGCGGCAAACGTGGGGATAGGAGACCACGCCTCTTAACCCATCTGTAGAAGCTGATGCAGTTACGCATGTACTCAGAAGCCGTAGCAGGGCTGATATGACCAGCATCTCGAGCCTTGATGAGAGACCCACGATACTGGACGAGACACCGATCAGCCTTCCGAGACGGAAACTCAAACCATTGAAGCCCGCGACTCTCCAAAAACTTCGCATAGTTCAACAGCCCGTTCAGGTTGCTCGAAACGGTCTTAAGGAGTGCCTCACCACTGGTAACTCTCTCCATAGCCCAAAGATTGGCTTCTCTCCAAGGCAAGCAATCTTCCCAGAATATTTGTGGTAGTCCTTCGATCACTACACGGGAGTTATTCGCCGAGTAGGTAGTCAGGCGGTCTGTGACAGAAAGGTCATGCGGACTGAAGTGAATGTGCTCGACGGTAGCCACGAGATATCCCTGTAAGAAAACGCGTCAATGTCCATGGTTGCCCTATTTCACTTTAGGCGTCCACAGTATGCAACTTACTCTTATCAATGCTGTAAACCTCCACACCGGGAACCATGCCCTCTATCACCGCCATCACCCGCTCCGACATATCGCCGTACAACGCATAGTTCGAGCTGAAAGCCAAAATGCCATGCTCTCGCAACACCTTTTCCACCAGGTGGTACGGTTCACCCATTTTCACAAAGGGCTTGGCATCGGCAGACCTGGCGATCACACAGCCGTCATTGTTGCTGAGTACCACCAGCGGGACTCGGCGAAGATCGGGGCGGAATACACGCTCACAACTGCAATAGAACGAGTTGCAGTCAATCAGCGCGACGACAGGCTCAAGCATGACCGCGGAACATGCGCAGCCCACCTTTTACTACGCCCCACACCTCGAACTGCTCACCCTCAAGCACGTACCGCGGCGCATAAGCTGGATTCTCTGATCGGAGAATCACCTGGTTGCCTTCACGGGTGTAGGTCTTTACCAGTGGGTCGTTGTCGATCGCGCCGATGATGACGTCGCCGGAAACCGCTTCGAGCGAGCGATCGACGATCACCACATCATCATCGAATAGGCCGACGCCGATCATGCTGTCGCCCACGACACGTACGTAGTAGGACTGAGGCGCAAAGACGTTGAGAAGCTCATCCAGCGAGATCTTCTTCTCGATGTGATCTTGCGCGGGGCTCGGAAAGCCGGCAGGAACCCGGAAAGAAAAAAAGGGCAGCTCGATATCGGAGCTGCCCAGCGGGCCAAGAATAGTTGCGTTGCCCATGAGAGAGACCTGAAAGAATACTGTATATATATACAGATACCAAATCAGTTAGCTCGCGGTCAAAGGATCATGATGGCCATCTGACGACCGGAGGGTTTTATGTGTGGACGATTCACCCAGTACCGAACCGTTGATGAGTACGCAAAGGCCCTGCAGCTCGGCCTGCTTGAGGGGGATTGGTCGGACCATCCCCTAGAGCGCTACAACGTGGCACCGCGCTCTCGGGTGCTGATCCTTCACCAAAACGATCAAGGGGCGCACGCCCTACCCGTTCGCTGGGGCTACGCGCCACACTGGGCAGATGGTAAGCGTCCAGCAGCGACCTGCGCCAGGATCGAGACAGCCAGCACGAGTAGGTTCTGGGGAGCGATCTGGAAAAAGGGCCGTGTGCTAGTGCCCTCAGATGGTTGGTACGAATGGAAGAAGCACCCTACTGATAAGAAGCTGAAACAGCCCTACCTAATCCGGTTGAAGAGCAAGGAACCGATGTTCTTTGCAGCGATAGCCGACCTCCCCTCGGCAGCGCATGAGGACGGTGGATTTGCCTTGATCACAGCTGCGAGTGATGTGGGCATGATCGACATCCACGACCGTCGGCCCGTTGTGCTTCGTCCTGATGTCGCGAGGGAATGGCTTGAGCATGGGCTACTGCCAGAGCTCGCAGAGGATTTGGCAAGACACCACGAGACGCCGGTCACTGAGTTCGAGTGGTTTCCGGTTGGCAAGGCAGTTGGCAACGTGAACAACCACGGCGTGGAGCTCATACAGGAGATCAGCAACCCGCTGCTTTAACGCTGCTGAATTGTGTGAGTCGCGGGTGATCGCCAAGTGCGCTGCAGGCGCCTGTTCAAAGGCGTTTGCCCCCTTACTCAATCAGCCATTTTGCCAGCATCCGCTGGTCGCTACTTTCGAACCACGGATGGCACCGCCTCTTCCAATATCTGCATCGCAACCTTTTATTTCGCATCCATCGAGGGGATAGGGAAATGGCTAGTACCAACTCTGGCAACTTTGCAAATGACCGTGAACGAGCCTCTGCCGCGGGCAAAAAAGGCGGATCTAACAGCGGGGGTAACTTCGCCAATAATCGGGAGAAAGCCAGAGAGGCTGGGCGAAAAGGCGGTATGCACAGTCCTAAACGAAAGCCTGCAGAAACGCCGGATTAGATAAATTTCAAGCCAGATGAAAGGTGCGAAATTGCTTGTTTAGGACATATTGCATCCTGCAAGGCAAACTCGCACCCACCCTTGCATCATGCAAGATCTAAAACATAGAAAAGCTGTTTGTTTACTTATAAATCAACAGGTTGGAATAATAATATTTTTGGCATGCTCTCTGCTAAATAGGTGATACATCATCAACCTTACAGAGGGAATCGGACATGGATCACGCCGCTCAATTTCTGACTGACAATCTGCCTGGACATGACGTGAAAATCGCTAAGCGCCCCGACGGCAAGCTATTGGTGACGTTGAGCAGGAATGGCGAAGCCGTTTTTATGAAAGCTGTTGAGCCGCAGTCTGTTATTGAGGAAGGGCTGAGAAGTCTACTGCGTGAAATCCAACGTGATCGCAAGCTGGTGAGTGGCGAGGTCAGTTGGAAGGGGGCTGGAGCGCAATGGGTTCACCGCAGTCTTCCAACCTTCACCGGCGCGCCGGTCAATCCGACCGCAGCTAAAACCATGTGGAAACGGCGTCAGGCCAATTCCTACAGATCATCAGCCGTCAGTTTCTGACAACTACTGCTGGCGTCCGAAACTCGGTACGGCAATTTACCTGAACATTTCTCGCTCCTGAGCCTTCTATCTCATACATGCCCTTTCGGGCTTCTCTGAGAAGAAGGCTCAGTCGATGTTCACATCCATGTTGTTCCTCGCTTTCGCATTATTGATCATGATCACTGTCGGCTTTTGTTCTGGTATAGCGATTCTCCATCAAATGGATTGAGACCCTTACAACGTCTCAGCATCTCATCGGACTTGTGGCGCGTGACTGACCTACCCTGTGGAAGAGTCATGGCGGATGAGTAGCAATTCTAGGTTCGCCTACCTTTCTAGTACCGCTTGCTGCGACCCTGCCAGAGTCAACTCCCGCAACGCCCAAACATGCGTTTCTGAAACTCTCGTTGATTGCTTAAAAAATTTGGCACCGCCTCTTGAAACCCAGTGAGCCGCACCTAAATACGCCTTACGCGATGCCGAAATCGGGTCGTGTGTAAATCACTTGGAGAAATCTCAGGAGATTACGCAATGGCTAATACCCTTTCGCTGGCCCCGCTGTTCCGCCAGTCTGTAGGCTTTGATCGTTTTAACGACCTTTTCGAATCGGCGCTCCGTACTGAGGCCGGGAATGCCTATCCTCCTCACAACGTCGAAAAGCATGGCGATGACGAATACCGAATTGTCATTGCTGCCGCTGGTTTGACTGAGGCTGATATGGATATTCAAGTTGAGAAAGGCGTTTTAACCGTCGCCGGCGGTAAGCGCGAAAGCGAGACGAATGTGACCTACCTCTATCAGGGAATCGCACAGAGGGCGTTCCAGTTGTCTTTCCGCCTGGCGGATCACATCGAAGTCCAGGGCGCGTCACTCAGCAACGGATTGCTCAGCGTTAACCTGTTGCGTGTTGTGCCGGAGGAGGCCAAGCCTCGGCGCATCGAGATTGGTGATGCGACCAAGCCAGAGCTCAAAGCAATAAGTTCGCAGTAAGACAGTAAAGAGGCGCTCTTAGGAGCGCCTCTTTCATCAGGCATCGCATGTAAGTAATCAGCTTGTAGCAGGGGCAGTCAGCATGGTCTAGATTGCTATTTTACCGATTGGATCAGAGATGCATCGTGGATAATCCGAAGATTCAAGCCTTCGCGAGCAGGTATGCAGCTGCGCTGATTAATAGCGCCCCACCGAGCGAAGCAGATCTCTCACATGAGGGGTTTTCCCATGATGAGCGTGAGGCCGTTTACCGGGTGCTCAATCAGATCCGCGAGCGACTAATTACCGAGGCCAAGGTTCTGGAATCGCTTTAAGCGAGCGAGTCAGAATCATCCATGGAGTCAGCTGCTACACGTGTTGGCTTCAGGGCAAATGGTGAGCAGGTGCGCGCCTCTAGAGCGGCACCACCAGCGCGGCGCGGGCTATAACACCCTCGGTTCAGAACTCGAGAACGAAGGCCCCCTCACCTACCACCCAGCGACTGAACCATCAGCCGTGATGACGCGCGGGCAGTGGAGCAGCTCAATATTGCTAGCCCTTTGAGGCGGTCAACTGTAATGCGCCGTACGGTCTATATCAAAGCGGCCCATGGCCTTCGAGGCTATGGCAGTTCGGAGCACATCCAGTAAGTACCGTGTTCGAGCGATACCTGCCTCGCCCATCCAGCAGCTGGATGGCGAGGCGGGGTTTTCGTCAATCCAACACATGCATTTTCAGCCCAGAACTCAGGGAATGCCGTATCCGTGTAAGAGAGTGCAAGGTGTAGTTAAGGAAGAGGATTGCCGCCCGTTACACCAAATACCTCGCCAGTGATGTAGCTCGATTCCTGTGAAGCGAGCAGGACATACAAGGAGGCGCACTCCGCAGGCTGGCCAGGTCGCTTCATGGGCGTCTGCGAACCAAACGTGGGAATCTTCTCGGCGGGTTGACCTGCGGTTGGCTGCAACACTGTCCAGATAGGCCCCGGGGCTACGGCATTGACCCGAATGCCCTGGTCGATCACCTGGCCGGCCAGGGCTTTTGTGAATGCGACGATAGCGGCCTTGGTGGATGCGTAGTCGAGCAGCGTTTTGGAAGGGTCGTAGGACTGAATCGAGGCGGTGTTGATGATCGTGGCGCCGGCGGGCATATGCGGGACGGCAGCCTTGCACAGCCAGAACATCGCATAGACGTTGGTCTTGAAGGTGTCATCGAACTGCTGCGTGGTCAGGTCTTTAATATGATGCTGGGCTATCTGCTTGCCTGCGACGTTGACGAGAATGTCCAAACCGCCAAGGGCCTCAACCGCATTCGCGACCAATGAAGTGCAGAAGGCCTCGTCCTTGAGATCCCCGGGTAAAGCAACGGCGCGCCGCCCTTCCGCCTCGATGAGTTCCACAACCTGCAAGGCATCAGCCTCTTCCTCCGGCAGATAATTCAACACAATATCTGCACCCTCACGGGCATAGGCGATGGCAGCAGCGCGCCCGATTCCGGAATCCGCCCCAGTGATCAGTGCCTTGCGACCAACCAAACGACCAAAGCCGACGTAGCTCTGCTCACCGTGGTCTGGCTCCGGCACCATCCGTTGGCCGAGGCCTGGCTCTGGTTGTTTCTGGGAGGGGAACTCGGGTTGTGGGTATTGAGTGAGGGGGTTTTGCATAGCGTATTGATTTTGCTGGTTGCGAGTCATTACATACTCCTTCGAGCGGGTTCATCATTGAGCCGTCAGGTGCCACCGCGATCACTTGAGCCATCGCTGCGGAGCGCCGACGTTAAAATTAGGAAGCAGCTCGCCGAGATGAAGTTCAACCCATTGGAGTAGCGGTAGTACTGCTTGCGAGAGCTCAGCAAAACCATTCCGAGAAAACGCTCACTGGAATCGTTGAAGGAGGCCCCACCGACTGTTCGATGAGTTTTTTCGGCCAGAGCTAAGCCGGTTATGGATGCCTGACGAGGCATCAATCAAGCAGCCAGGCTGCAATGTAATCTGCACGTCGACTTATTCGCCGGCTTTGCACTTGCTCAAGGATGCCACCGGAGAATTCCCTCGAGCGCGTAAAGGGCGCTGTTTAGTTGAACCTCTTTACGACTGCCGAAAAAGCGATGTTGTCGGGTGACGAACCGGGTGTTGCCTTCATATTGAAACGCCCAGGCGAACCAAACCGTACCAGGCGACACACCGTCCATCGCTTCGTCACCAATGACCCCGGTAGTGGCTACAGCAATATTGGCAACGCTGTTCATCAGCGCCCCCTTCGCCATTTCCACTACCACCTCTTCGCTGGTCAGCCCAAACGTTTCGATGGTTACTTGGCTGACCCCGAGCTCCCGCGCTTTTGCACAGGGTGAATACACCACATAGCCGCAATCTAGACAGGTTCCGCAGCCAGACGCTTCAGTAAGCAGAGCGGCAATGCGCCCTCCCGTACATGACTCAGCGGTTGTTAATATGCTGTTGCGTTCTAGTAAAAATTCGACGACTAACTGCGGGACGTCCATTTTTACTGCCTCTTTGTTACTACTGATTACATAAAGGCATCCCAAACATGGTTTTGTTTCGGTCTGATGGATCAACGGTGCGAGGCATGACCGCTTGAACCACTACGGAATACCCGGAGGTGTTCAGACACTCAATCAGAGAGGCCCACTCGAACCAAAGCGGGGAGCGTGCGAGATGAAGAAGGTAGGAAGAATCGGGCTTAGCTGGAGATCCAAGACAGGCAGGCGGAGGCCGATTATCACACCGATGAAACCCCGCCCTAATGGACTGAGTGCGTGTATTTCAGTACTGGGATTTCCCAATTTACTCCGCGACGTTGCCTGAAGCGATGTCGGTATGAGGATATGCTGTTCCAACTCTGACTGAGTAGTGAGCGTCCTGTAATCACACCCTGCCGCCTTGTGCATAGCGGACGCTACAGCAGGCGTTTGGTGACCATCGACACTGCTTGCACCGGTGAAGTCATCGCCGTGTCTATCGAAAACGGGGCTTCGGCCCACGCTTCATATTCGTGATCCAAGACAGATTGCCAGGTTGGTGGAGTGAGCCCAGGAACATCACTCAGCCTTGTTTCTACACGACGCTGATGTTCATCTTTATCCGAGCAAATTACTTCAATATTTATCAACCGAGCGCCGGCCCTTGAGGCGATTTCGCTCCAGGCCATTCGGCTTTCGATCACTGGATTTACACAATCAACGATGACTGTACGCCCGAGATTAAGATTACTCAGCGCAAGCTCATTAGCGACCATGTAACCACTGCGCCCCACATCTTGCGCAAGCGCGCCGGAGTTTCGTATCGCTTGCTCAATCGTATCGATCCGCAGGTAAAGAGCACCTATCTGATCGACGAGCCCCTTGGCGATCGTGGTCTTTCCGGTGCCAGGAAGGCCGCTGAATACGATAAGCATTGTCCGTCCGTTGAAGTGTGTTACTCAGCATTGGCCTTGGCCGGGCGCTCACCCTGGGCACGCCGTGCCTGCACTCGCTGCTTCTTGGCTTGCTGCTTTGCATGCAGCGCCTGGATCGCTGTTACCGCACCGACGGCTTGTCCATTCAGATCCAGGCGCGGCGCATTCTCCGTCATGCTCGCCCAGTAGCGACTTCCGCGGCACCAGGAAGCGAGACCCAGTTTGAGCTGTTCGCTGGAGACGCCCAGCAACTCAAGGTGTTGTTCCGCGTCCTTGAGGATGCCTTCTTTCAGCGGAACCTTGGGGGCCGGATTGACCGGAAACGCCAATGGAAAATGCTTCTGCAGTCGCCAGATCGCCTCTACTGCAGGATCTTGCTCACGAGGCTTCGCTTGCGCGGAAGGCGCCCGCTTGCGCTGCTTGGCGCCATCCGTCTTCGGCTCTTTTTCAGCCCGCAGACGGTCACGCAGCTCAGCTAATTGCTCAAAACCCATCGTTCATTTCACCGCTTCATGGTTGATACGAACGGAAGCTTATCCTACGTAGTCCTTTAGAGCAGCCTGTAGGTGCATCTACTGCTGGGTTTCGCCGCTAGCGATTCAGGATATGGCTGCTCACCTCCCGGCATCATCTCGTGTGATGGTGAGGTACGACCGTTTCAAGCAGCGCTAAGAACATGGGCTGAAGCCAAAGCTGCAGCCCATGTACCATCTCTTCAGAGTTTAAGCCCGCATCATCTCGGCCGCTTGTTCGGTGGCCTCTGTAGTCCTGGTGGCCAGCTTACGAACTTCGTCCGCAACGACTGCAAATCCCCTCCCCGCTTCACCTGCACGGGCGGCCTCGATGGCGGCGTTCAACGCCAGCAGGTTGGTCTGGCTGGCAATGCTTTGGATGGTGCCCACGATCTGGGTGAGCTTGACGATATTCGCTTCCAAGGTGCGTTGGTGCACTGCCTCCGCCTCACGCATGGCGTTCTGCTGATGCTCAAGGTCAACGTCGACCAGTGCCCCTACTACGCGCAGCGGTGCGCCAGAGGCGTCGCGCTTGGTCTGCCCGCGCGCCCTGAACCATCGGTACTCGCCACTTTTCATTTTCAGCCGATACTCGATATCGAACGGGGTTTTGCCAGATCGGTCAGTCAAGTGCGCTTGGAAAGCATTGAGGCTGTATGCCTTGTCATCCGGGTGCAGGCGCGATGCCCAGCTATCGAGCACGTCAGGAAACTCCTCAACCGTCTCGAATCCCAGCAAACGGCGGAATTGCGGAGACCACCAGAACGGATTTTTAGGATTGACCGGATCGCCCGCAATCACCTCCATGTCCCACAGGCCGTCCGACAGCATTTCGCGGGCCAGCTCGAAGCGGGTGATGATCACGTCATGATGCTGCTCCCTCTCGAGTTCATCGTGGATATCACGCAGTGCGCCGGCCACGCGCAGCGGGACACCGCGACTATCACGAAGGGTTTCACCTTGGGCAAAAAACCACCGATAGCTGCCGTCCTTCATCGCTAGGCGGTTTCTGACTCTGTAAGGGGTCATACCAGACTTGTCGTTCAGATGACGGGCAAAAGCGTCGAGCGTGGCGGCTTTATCGGCGGGGTGCAGGCGATCAGCCCAGCTGGCCAGGACGTTGGGGAAGTCCTGCTCATTGCGAAAGCCGAGCATCTCCCTGAACTGCTGCGACCACCAGAATCGGTTGCGCGGATTTACCGGATCTCCAGCAACAACCTCCATGTCCCAGAGGCCTTCGCTTGATGCGCGGTTGACCAAGTCGAAGCGAGTTTCTGAAGCTCTGGCGCTGGCATCGGCCTCAGCTAGCAATAAACGTGCTGACTCCAGTTCGCGCTCAAGCTCTGCAACACGTGCATCGCTGTGCACGGCCTTCTGTTCGCGTGAGGTTCCGATTCACGAAGCACGACTGCCCACTTGGCTGCACCTCTGCCAGCAGCATCTTGGGAAGAGTTCGGGAGTGAGGCGAACAATTGATTGAGAGCTTGAAGCTCACTGCGCTTGCGAAATAGATGCAGCATGGTCGGTACTCGAGGGAAGACGAAAGATGCCGAATCCATGGCTCAAATTGCGGTGCAGGAAGCTGATGACGCGAGACCCTTGACGAGTCATTTCTCAGCGCCCAGTTCGACAGGTGTGATCTGCGAAAGGTTGCGTCTTTTTGCCATCATTATGATATCGAGCTGGAGAGGGTTTTACTCTGGCGTTTTTGCTAAGGCGATCAGCGGCTTTTGCCACTCGATTGGCAGGCGGCTGAGGTGTCGCTCTGATGCCAGTCGTAATGTTCGGCGGAGTGCTTGGGCGTCAGGTGCTCGAGCACAGGCTGGTAGCCTCACGCTGCCGCTACAATTTCAGAAACTGCAGAATACTGGTGGCTTCTGTAATTATCGAAATGTACCGATCCTCGCCTCGGCGATAATCTGTCGCCTCACCACGAGAACCCTTACACAGACGCTGAATGCGTTGGGTGTGGAGATTCCTTAAGGGTAAGAAAAGTCCTCTATCGGCCGATTCTGTTGAAAAAGTCGGCCCTGGTTACCACGGCGGAAAAGTTGGCGCCTGAGATTGAAATCCTAAAATTCGGCAAAGGTTTGTAGGCTCAGATTTAACGTAGCGACGCGCAGAAAAGGCATTTTTCATCGGTCACTATTGGGGCCGTTTAGGCAACGCGACTTTTTCAACAGAATCGGCCAGAAGCAGCCACTCGCGAACGATATCTTTCGACCTATAGCTGCCTTAAGCAAAAGAACCTAAAAGGCCAGGGGAGGACGAGATCTAATCTGGCTTGGAAGGCTTATCACTTTTAGCTAGATTATTCATCATGTTTGGAATCAGCCGCTCAATAAATCCAGACATCATTGCAATCATATAAATCCCATAGTGATCTGGGGATTTCGCTATGAACGTGAATGCTATTTCGGATTTAATCGCAAAGTACGAAAACACTGCCGCTGTAATTGCGATCAATATACGGGACTGCCCAATCAGGCTATTAGTTTTTCCGTCAGCATCCAAGTCTATCTCCAGAGTTGAAAACCCAATAGATGTGGACAGCAATCCACCTAAGCTTCCGCACAGAATGACATAGAGAAAGGTTTTTGCGTCTTCGGACTCGATATTATGAATTGCAGAAAGTAGTAGCACCACAATTATAATAACTAATTTCAGTGCGCTGACTGTATATTCTAAGCGCCCTTTCAGCGTTTTTGTTTTTAATATCCGCTCTTCAGCATGCTTGAGTAGCTGTTGTGCTTTTTCATGATGACCACAAGCATTGGCCGTCATCGCTCTAGCAATCTGCTTATTGACCGGCTCTGAGTTTATGAGTTGCTCTGGGAGCCAAGAATAAATTCGCCCTAAGTCAACTGAGATCCCCATATGGAGCGACATGATTTTCTTGGCATCTTCATGATTATCATCAATGTCAATACGGATCGCGTTTTTTGTTCTATACACTACAAACTCTGGAAGCTTGGAGTAAATTCTTTCTATGTTCTCTCCATCATTGTCTTTTTCATTAACGACATAATCATATGGTTTTTTCTGAGCTTTTTGGATTGCTGTGACACATTCAAGTGAGTTTGTAGGCTCTGCATCGAATGGCGGGTCGATTGAGGTTACTGTATTCATCTGATCACAAAGGGAGTGTCGGAACGGATGGGGCACTGAGCAAATTGCTAGGCCAGGATTTTTATCGATGATAGCTCTTGGCCATACGAAAATCTAGCTCGTAATTTGCTCGTTGGAGGCTGCCTACCCGTTTGTCGTGGTACAGACCGTCAGGTGATTTGAGCGATTGCCTGCTATCGACCCAAACCTGCCTGTCATTTGTGCGCAGCTTTTCGAAATCACCGGGCCAGTATTGCGCTTTCTAAAACTATGGCATTAGGGGCATAGCGCTGGACGGCCTGCAGTACAGCTTCGCGATCTCTATCGCTAATGCCTGATCCCAACGTTACTTTCATGTGATCAAGCATTGAGGCGTCTATCGGCAGATCGATAAAAGTCAGCTCTGGCGGTAGTGCTCCTGTTCCCGAGGAATACCACTTCTCCATTAGATTGAGGAGTTGATGCTCATACTCATCAGGATTATCTTCATAAGTTAGCTCTGGCCCTCGAATAGCCATTAGCGTGTACCGAAACTCAGATTGGTCTTCCCAGTGCGCGGCCTTTATCCGGCATAACCTAGAGCCTCCAGTAATTTCAGTTATCTCTGGAGTTGAGCGAACGAACTGCTTCACATAGGCAGTAGGATCTTCCACATATAGAACGTCGCCACCGAAGGATTCCTCGTCTGCCCATGGCATAAGCACAAAGCCTTTACCAAACATTGTTTTTTTTATAAATGGTGCTGGCGTATCATTGAGTCTAAGTCCCACCGTTTTTAACTCGTCGCCCTTGGTTTTATATGGGCGACTAAGTTCAAGTTGCAATTTATTCATCGGAAACGGTGAGCTTTTGAAACTCAAGCGAACGCCTCGGTGCTGATCTGCGTATCGGTACCACTGCCCTGATTTCTCAACACCTGATTTCACCCAGGAGTTTATAAAGTAAGCCTGCCGCGAAAGGTGAAATGTTTCAAAAGGGAGCTCCGCGAGGTCATCCAAATGATCAGATCTTGTGAACCGGATCTTGCCACTTTGAAGGATTAACGGAAGGGTAGAGGCTCGCGTGTAGTGGTGAATTTCCATTTTTCAGCTCCTAGACAGATTTTTAGACGTCAATACATCCCAAGTATGAAAAAATGATTGCGCTTTGCCACAGTTGTACGAGGTTGATGAAAACCAGCTCGGGCTTAAGCAGCTATCTCCAGATGTCTTCTTTTGGCCGATTTCAGTTGGTGACCGCGGGCATTTTCGGCAAAAATCAGTCATTCGGTTTGTCTACAAAACAAGAGGCGATTCACAGAGCCATTTGTGAGGGGCTACCGAGCCCGTCCTGATCGGCGCCGGCAGGTACTTGAAGCTCCACATTTGCGACACCTAAAGCAGGATCCTGTGGCTGGTTGGCAGAGATGCATTGCTCGATGTATAGCAACTCCTGAGTAACCTCTGTCACACGGTCTTTAAGCTCCTGCAGTAGTCGGGCATGTTGCTGTTGCACTTCTGTCGGGGCACCGCCGAGCCCCGCGATTTTTCGAGTTCCACGCTCTATGCGCTGATTCAGCTCGATGAGAAGCTTCTCACTAGAGGCCTTCTTCGAATCAGGATAAAGCTGGCACTGGAGCAGTCGGAGCGCGTCGTAGATCTTGACGACCTCTTTGCTGGTTTTTGAATGGACGAAGTTCAGACTGCCCTCTTCAAACGCATGATGTTCCTGATTCTGCCCGCGCCAATTCACCAAATCGCTTTTGATCAAGCCGAAGTGAGTAAGGTCATAGGAAATACGCTGCTCGACTAGTCTGAAGGTTTCCTCGAGGCTGAGCTGTAGGTACATATTCTGCTTGAGCTGTGACTTTCCAAATCTGGCAGTTACAGGCAAACCGCTTTCCACGCAGTACTCCAGCACCATCGACTCAAACCAAATGCGGCAGTACACCAAGGCTTGCCTGATATCGTATACAGCCAGTGCCCGGTAGACCTTTTCCTGAAAGCCCCCGGCATGATCTACCAGGACGATGCCTTTATTCGTGTAACTCATTACGCTACTGGCGTGTTGATCTGCCTGCCGGCGCCGTTCAGCGATGATGCAGAAACGCTCCCAGAAAAGACGATCATGTGTCGTCACAACCATCTGAGTACGGCGCAGGTAGGGGTCTGAAAAAATCAGGTCGATGATGTTTGACCTGTGGTCACTATCGATGGCATTGACCACATCGTCAAAAACAATCAGCGGAAATTTGTTCTTCTCTGCCACAGCCAAAAGAAGCGAAAGGCCGAGCGCTCGCAAATGGCCTTCGCTCAAAACCGAGAAGGCGTCAATTGAAGTACCGTCACTGTTGGAGATCTTTATCCGGTAGCTGTCACTGGCCTTTTCAAAGCAAAGAGTATCAATGCGTTCGTGCTCATCATCGTGATTGTTGATTGCTTTGTAGTACTCGGCAGCTTTCGCCTCTATACCTGAGAGGCGGGCTCTCTCAAGTGACAGCTTGTAGCTGATCAGATCCTGATAGAGATTTCCGTACTCGACCTGAAGTGCCTGGATGAATGAATTGAAACGCACATTGTCCGCATCACTGGCAATAAGCTCAGCTAGTTGGCGGGCGATATCGGCCATTTGAGCTCCTGTCGGAGCCAAGTCTCGTTGTGCTATTTTTTTCTGATCAAAAAGCCCTCGAAGAGACTCCTCGGTTAGCTTGATTGCTTTGACCTCGGCATCGAGCTCAGCAATAACGGCATCAGCTTGGGAGACTTCGGTGAACTTACGGCCACACGCACTGATATACTGTCTTAGCTTGTCGTCGCTTCCTGCCATGAGCTGATTGAACGACTCCAAAACCAGCAACGCTGGATCTGTCCTCACGGTGGAGTTTTGAAAGGCTGCAGCCCTTACTCGTAATGCTTCAAGAGAGAGAGTGCATGGCACGCCCTGCCTGGTATTGGAGTCCACTCCGAGCAGTCCAACCGAAATTCTGTTGGCCAGTTGGACGATACGAACCTGATTTTGTCGATTAGCCTCTTGCAATCTCGTTAGATCGTTGAGGGCCTGCAACTCTCGCCGAGCCTTTTCGAATGGATTCTCGGTAACGTTGCGCAATGGCGTCGCACAGGCGGGACAGGTATCACCGGCATCAGCGTGTTCTATTGCCTGTATGGCCTCGAAGACCGCTCTGTAGTTCAGCGCCGAGGCGTTCCGAAGGAGTGCCGCCTCAATCTTAGCTTTGCGTTCCAGCAAACGTGTTGAGACGGAGGTCGCACGGCACAACTGCTTCAAAGAAAATTGGACGGGTGACTCTGAATTCTTGAGTCTCTCGGCTGCTTTGACTTTCAGTTCCCTGAGGGTTTCAAGGCGTTCAAATCTCGCCTTAACTGCGTGATGGTGACGAATCGCCAAACCAAGTACCTGGCAGACTCTAGAATTGAGCGCAGAAATTGACTCAAAGATCGCACTGCGTTTGTCGATAAGTGCGGCCCTTCGCTGCGTCAATGCGGCCATAGCCACTGTATTGTCGGGTCGCAGGTATGTATTCAAGTTGAAGCTTTCTGGCCTAACGAAGCGAGAGATGACTTCCTGAAACTCTTCCAATCCGAACAGGGTGGCAAGGACATCGCTTTCTGCGCTGCCGGTATCCTTGGAGCCCAGTAAGGAAAACTCCTGTAAGCGATTGCGATCAATGAAGCAGCTTGACCAGGTGATGCTTTGTACAACGCTCTTCTTGTTAGTACCCGTAAGAATTAGGTTCGGCCTGGCCGAACCTCGCGCAATATATGCACGTATCCTCGTTTTGCGACGATCTGCCTCTTTGATATGTCCCGTTGTGCCGTACTCCAGCACCTCGCACAGGGACGTCTTACCACCGCCATTAGGGGCGTAGAAGATATTTTTGCTCTTACTAAATCGCAGGAGCGTTCCTTTGTCGTCGTGCCCAAGGTCGCCAAACCCTCTGAAGTTCTTGACCTGCAAACTCGCCAATGGCGTAAGACCCGAAGGCGCGACCCGATCCAATTCGGGCTTTGCATCAAGGATGGTCTTTATTCGACGGGCGAGTTTCTGGTAGTCGGTGGCAAGCAAGCGCTCGGACGCTGCACTCAGGTGCGATTTGATGTGGTCTGAATACCGGCCCCGAGAGCCATTTACTTTGTAAATGCACCACAGCAATGCCATATAGGCATCCGGCTTATCGCTAAGTTTTTCCCTGGCGAAGCTCAACAGGTACTGGCTCATCCCTGCTCCTCCTTGATGGCGATATCGAGCCTACTTGGCCCGACATCATAATGCCACCAATCATCGCCCCTCTGTAGCGGTTACGCTTTTTGCGCCGAAAGCGGCCACTTTTGATGTGGGGGGCGCCACCGCTTCTACTACGGCTTATGCCCTGCTAATCCACAGTATGTTGCCATCCTCAAACCCTCGGGCTAGAGTGCTCCCGTCGTGGTAAATCCCACGACCGGGTGTGGTAGCCCGATTCACACGAGGACGCGGCAGCGTCATAACGAGAGCCAGACTTCTACGTCTGCGATTTCTTGTGCAGTTATGGCGGGCCGTGTGAGGCAGGCTTCGGCCTGGCCGGCATTCCTTCGTGGGTCGGTCTACCACCCTTGCACGGCTCGCCTCCATTCGTGTGGTAGCGAATGGTAAGCGGCTCCTTAACTTCACGAAGGAGCATAAGGAAAATGCACTACCCCCTTTTTACCCAAGAGCTCCGCCTTAGGCTTTCGGTCTTGCTGTTCGCCTCTGATCAGGAGGTGCGCCATGGCTGAGCTCGAACCCTGTGTAATCCCCTTTCCGCTGCGGCCCAGTCCGCTGCATGAATCTGAACGCTCTCCCCTACCCTCTGAAGCCGCTGCCGAGACGCGAGCAGTCATGCTCGGTAATCTGCTTGATCAACTGGCTGAGCCCGAAGGGCTGCAGCCGGAGAATCTGCGCGTGCGCATCACTGCTTACTCCGCTCTGGATCTGCTGGACGAGATGGTCGTTCTGTATCGCCGCGCGCTTTCTGAAGCGCGAGGAGGTGCGAGATGAGCAAGGGCGTCACTACGTGTCTGCCGCCTCACGATGGTCACCCGGGCACGGAGATCCTCTGGGCAGCTGAATGCAGGGAGGCATTCGATCAGGGCGTTAAGCTCGCTCAGACCTGGCTCGACGGCTCCCGTAGCGGCTGGCTCTGGGCAGCGATGATCGCGGAGCGCGATCTGCTGCCGCGGGCCATTGAGAGGCGCGCGTTTGAGGTGGGCTTCCTGAGTCGCATCCATCAGCGCCTGCGGTCGAACCAAGACAGCAATCCGCCGGAAATCCGATGTACGTCTGGTGACTACATCGTTCGAAGGAAGGCAGAGCCAGTGCTCGAGGTGTGCTGTCACGGCTGACCCTCAGTCGATGTCAGATGACTGTTCGATCGATCTGTTCTCACGCCGGAAAGGCAGGTTCTGGGCTAGCGGAGTGTGTGGCATGGGCACCGGACATGCCCGCGCTTCGTTAGCTCAGCGCTGGACGTTTGCTGGCAACGACCTGCCGCCCGCAGTGGGCTGTGGGCAAGTCGCGTGCGCTCGCTTGTCGCCTTCGGGACTTTGTGGATGCATGCCGTGGGGCATGCCTGCTGCTCGCCAATACGCCTTATGCGTTTTGGCTGGGTAAAACCTGCGCGCTGCGCTTGCTGGTGGCGCCTGTGAGATCGGTGGAATAACGGTCTTGCTGTTTCCTCTGACCCTATCACGGCGTTCTCGCCGTCAAGGGCTGCACGCGCTTCGCGCGCTTGCGGCTGGGCCGGCTGTCGCCCCCTGACTGCTGCGCTGCACCGTGCTTGTGCCGGTTCCGGGCAATTCCGCCCGTGCAACTGGAGAACGATCATGTCGCAGCTTACTCTCGCCTTTGACTCCTCCCTGCTGGTTCGCGACGAGCAGGGTCGCTACGCGCCAGCCACTGCCGAGCAGATCCTGGCAGCAGCTCGCAAAGTCATCGATCAGAAAATTCAACGAGGTGAGGCCTTCACTTCGCCAGAGCTGGTCAAGGAGTACCTGATCACCAAGCTGGCAGGTTTCGAACACGAGGTATTTGCGGCACTGTTCTTGGATGCCAAGCACCGGCTGATCCAGTACGTCGAGATGTTCCGGGGCACCATCGATAGCGCTTCGGTCTATCCGCGGGAAGTGGTCAAGGAGGCACTGCGATTGAATGCTGCTGCAGTGATTTACGCGCACAACCACCCCAGCGGTAACCCAGAGCCGAGTCAGGCAGATCGGACGCTCACACAGCGGCTGAAAGAGGCGCTAGCACTGGTCGAAGTTCGATCACTGGATCACATCATCGTGGCAGGCCAACGTACAGTGTCGTTCGCTGAAGAGGGCTTACTGTGAACCTAAGGGGGCTTAGCCCCCTTTTTGCTGCGCCGCGTGGAACTTGGTATTTCTCTGCATCAGCATGCTTCCCTTTCACGGGCTGCTGATGGTCTGCGTTTCCACTGTTGAGAGCACGAGCGGAGACGCACCGCGCACCGCAGCAGGAGCAAAGCCTGACCGAAAGCCCCCTGCTCCGAACTGATTGCGCGTTTTGCAGACAAAGGTATCTGCCGCGAGCGGTGTGATGAAATTTATACCGCTGTACTCGATTGGATCTGCTCGCCTCGATGGGTTGCCCACTCAAAGCCCCGAGCAGGTCAGGTCGACCCACTTAGGCGTCCTCGCTAACCGACGCCCCGATCAAAGGACTGATTATGTTCCGTTACATTGCCATCGCATCGGCTGCTCTGCTTCTCACCGCCTGCAATATCCAACATAAAACTCCTGAAGCTCGGCAGCAGATCCAGCACGATCTCAAGCTGGCAAACATAACCGACACGGCTCAAACGAGCTTCTGTTGGTTACAGATTGGGGGACAGGCTAATTGCAAGTACACCTCCGCGATCAGCGTCCTGACTTCTGATAGCCTGATTCTCGTGGACTATGAGAGCGGTGCCTACGTGCAAAAGGACATCATCAAAACCGAGGATGTCAGATGCATCAGTGATCACGACGGGCAGAACTTCTATATCTTCAAAGATCAGTTGGCCGTGTCCGTGATCCCCTACACCGAAGTGCACAGATCGCTGCCAGTGAACAATCCCGAGTACCGGGCCAAGGCTCTCAAAATGCTGTTGAGCAACGGCCAGCCCTACCTGACCGGTGATGCTGCCACCTTCACCCGGGAGACCGGCAGGAAGGATTACAGCGTTCATAACATCTCCGCTCCGAGCGGCCCGATTCCCATCGTGGTAGGCACGGAAATGCGAGAAGTGTTTAGTCCATGCTCTGAGGGCAAGCCATGATGCGAGCATTGATATCGCTGATGGTTGCCACACTCGTGACTGCTTGCGCCAGCGTGCGTCACGATACGCCGGAGGCACAGGAAAAGATCAGGCAAGACTTGAAGCTGACGACCATCGTGGACTCCTCCCGCATGAACTGGTGTATCCACTCCTACGGTAGCGTCCCTGGTTGCCAGCCTGAAAAAGGAGTTGGCGTCGTGACCCCTGACGGCTTGGTCATGGCTCACTTGGTCGAGGGAAGATACGTCGAAGCGCGCACCCTCAAGTCTGACGATGTGGTCTGTTCGACCGTCCCGGGAGGCGGAGCTGCGGACGGCATTTTCTTCGCTTTCACCAAGAACGAAGCTTTAATGCTGGGTCCACTGCAGGCCGACCGAGACGAAATTAATACTGGTTTCAAAGCGCGGCTTTTCGATTACCTACACAGTAACGGTCAACAAAGCTTCGATGGCCCTGACGTGAATTTCCAGCGCCCAACCGGTGAAACGGTCGAGAAGACGACTGTAATTCAGGCGGGTTATGCCACTCGAGTCATCAAGGAAGAAGTCGATGTGCTCGAGATTTACAGTCCTTGCTCAACGCCTAGGTGATCATCGGCTGTGCGAATTATGCTGCGCTTAATGGGGCGGCAGCGAGCTACGTCTGGAAGTCGAGTCAGGCTGAAATAACGGTCTAGCGATCATCGAACGAGGGGCTTGAGCGCCTGGATGCACGCTCACCAGATCGCATCAGCTTGGTCGTCTACGCACGGTTTCGTTCGCTGAGGAGGAATTGATCTAAACGCAGGTCTTTCTAATGAGCTAGTGGGTAGTCCATCATCGTTACCCGCAAGCTCAGTACCCAATTCTGCCCATGACGATAGCTTAGGAGCTGAGCACTCAAACGTCGGGTCAGATGGGCCTCAATTGGATTGGCACATTAAACTCCTTCCACAGTCGTCTTGGTGGGTTGAAGGCCAGTGGCCTAGGCAACAGCTCTCCCGTGCAAGGTGGCGTCAGACATGAGCAAAGCACACAAGAGCACTGCAGCAGCGCTGCAACTAACCATCCTGACCGCACCAACAAATCTTTTGGCTGCCCATCCTCAGAGTAAGTGAATGCATACAATCTGGTTTCTCCTCCTTCCAGGAACGCACATCCTAGACCTTGGAGGCCCACTCCAGACGATGACTAGCATTGCCGAGCTCGAGCTAGCACCCATCGAGGTGCGTTGTATTTCACTTGAGAAAGAGGTTACGAGCTTCCAGGGGCTCACCTTGAGCGGGCTGGAAACGCTACCTCAGCAGTTAGAGCCCGACGACGTGTTGTTTGTAGTGGGGAACAAACTCTCTCTATCTCCTGCTGAAAACCTCATCTTCGCGAAGACGGCAAAATGGTTATCGAAGATTACGGAAATATCGGACGGTGCTCTGATCTGCTCCATCTGTACCGGTGCGTTTTTGCTAGGTGAGGCGGGCTTGCTCGATGATCGCCAGTGCACCACTCACCACCGCTATGTTTCTCTTCTGCAAGAACGCTACCCGAAGGCGAACGTTCTTGATAATCGCCTGTTTATTGAGGACGGCCGTATATTCTCGTCTGCTGGTGTTTCGAGCGGTACTGACTTGGCATTACACCTGGTCACCCGCTTATTTGGCCAAGATACCGCCAACCGGATAGCTCGAGAGCTGGTTATCTATCGTAGGCGCGCAGGTGAAGACTCTCAGCTAAAAACAGTAGATCTGACAAGAAATCATCTACACCCAATAGTGCATGCCATCCAAGACTATATTGACGCTAACCTGAGTTCGGACTTCAAGTTCGAGTCACTCGCAAGCCAATTCAACATCAGCTATCGCCATGTAGCGCGTTTGTTTAGAGAGAACACCGGCCACACGCTGCACGCTTACCAGCGCCTACAGCGCATGGAACATGCCCGCAACCTCCTCTGTACCACCAACCTTAATGTCGAGCAGATCGCTGAGCATTGTGGCTACAGCAGCAGCCATGCATTCCGTTTGGCGTGGCGACAGGAGATGCAGGATACGCCGTCACAGTTTCGTAATGCCGCCGGCATGACGTCCAGCTAGAACACCAATGGATCCCGGCGTTGAGTTGTAGACATGAATTGACTATGAGCGACACTGGTATCTTTTTGCTCGAAAGCGTCAGTGAAGAAATCTCTAACAGCCTGACGTGATGTCTCTCGCGCTATCGCATGTGGGGCCGAGGTTCCTACGCCGCCCTTACCTCTATGTAAAAAGGGATCTTCATACTGCTGAGCAGCTTCAAAGCCATTGAAGCCATGCTGGGCCCCCTCGTAGACATGAATATCAATTTTGATTCGCTCCGAATGCGGTAGTGCCGAAATAAGCGATGGGCAGGCCGCAGGATCGTCGTCGTATTGATCGTCCCCGCCGGTGAGCACGATTAATCGCACTGGGGCTAACATCTTGAATTCGTATCCGGGTACTCGATTGTACCCCCAGCACACGGGATAAAACGCTGCCAACGCGGTGACACGAACCCCAGTCTTCTTGACCAGTTCCGCGCTGACAGTAGCGGTTGATGCAAGCATGGCCTGTACCCCTCCCCAAGAAAACCCCACTACCCCAATGCGAGCCGGATCAATGCCTGGGTATTTCGCTAGATAACTCAACGCGCCAGCCAAGTCAGGGAGTGTGTCGTGGACTCTGGTAGGCCTTCCACTTGCACCGCCCTCGATCCCACGCGCGCCCCACATGTCGAGCTCCAAGGTTGCTATCCCAAGCTGATTGAGATCACGACTGTGCAGCTCCCCTCTGGAGTCCATACCCGCCGAGCCATGAAGAATGATGACTGCCGGTACTGAGTTGTTACGCCGAGCGGGGATGGAAAGCACCGCAGGAATACTAAGGTCGCCCTGGGCATCGAATAAGGGTAGTGGCTGAGAATTAAAACTTACCAAACGCTTGCTCACAGGCGCCAGACTTTCATCCTCAGCCGACCAGGACGGCAGTGGTCCATATGCGAACATCAAAACGCCGGCCAAGATGCCCCTCAAAACCAATACCTTTGCCATTACCTACTCCCTAGACTTATACGAGTAAAACAATCATGACCTTTGGACTAAGCCACCAACAAACCGATTCGTTATTTGGAGCCGCGCTGACAAGAAACTTCTTACCCGCAAAAAGAAGAAAAATATATGTCGTACATGCTCCACGCAATGCTGGAAAACGGTGAAAAGATCCCAAGCCATAGTAAAAACAAAACAGAAAATACAATGGCTACTGCAAAAGGTAGGGAAAACAAAACATCTTTTCTATACACTGCAACCAACGCAAGCATCTGAACTACAACAGCAGATGCTCCGACACCTGCACTAAAAACTATAACCTCATGCATCACTGGCAGCTCTCGGCATGAGTGTGATTTTCTGAGTTCGAAGGGTATTGACGCTCAATCACATCAAACGCTTGGCGTAAGTCTTTTTTAAGATCCTTAAGGCTCTCCAGCCCGACGGACATCCGAATCATGCCATCGGAGATACCCGCCATCTGTCTTTCAATCTCACTCAAGCGGCAATGGGTAGTGGTGGCCGGATGGGTCACCATACTTCTCGTATCTCCAATGTTGGTACAACGCGCAACCAACAACAGAGCATCGATCCATCGCCATGCCGCCTCTTGCCCGCCCTTAACCTCAAAACATATTAGCCCCCCATGACCCTGCTGCTGGCGACTGGCAAGCGCAAACTGAGGATGATCGGTCAGGCCAGTGTAGTGAACTGAGCGCACACACCCTTGGCCCGAGACCCAGTTTGAAAGCTCGATCGCGCTGTCCTGCACGCGGAGCATTCTCACTTCAAGCGTTTCAAGTCCTTTGAGTATTAACCAAGCGTTGAAGGGACTACACGAAATTCCGAGGGTTCTGAGAACACCCCGTAGTTCTCTGGTCATGACTGTCGAGCCGGTCACTATGCCAGCCAAAACTCTGCCTTGACCATCCATGTATTTACCGGCCGAATGGATCACCAAATCAGCCCCGAACGTATGGGGCTGTTGAAAAACAGGGGTCAGCATTGTGTTATCGACTACAAGTAACGCCCCCTTGGCGTGGGCAAATCGGCTGATAGCCTGAATATCACCGATTTTGAGAGTGGGATTTGAGGGTGACTCCATAACGACTAGACGGGTATTGCCATCTATGGCGGCATCCCACTGGCTCAGATCAGTTAAATCGACAAACCGCGACTCGATGCCAAAACGCCCCATGTAATTGCGAAAAGCGTTTACAGTCGTTCCAAACACGTCACGACTGCAGACAATGTTATTGCCCTGTTGCAGAAACGCGTGGCATAGGCCCGCAAATGCGCCCATACCGGAGGCAAATGCAACGGCGTCTTCTGCTGACTCCATCGCGGCCACACGACGTTCCAAGGCTGTGACCGTCGGGTTGGTGAACCGTGAATACACGTTCCCTTCTTTCTGACCACTAAAGCGCTCCCATGCATCCTGAGCTGATGTGAAGGTGTAGGCAGACGTCATTGCCAGCGGCTCGCAAAACACGTCTGATACGTCAATCTCGCGTCCTCGATGCAAGGCAGCTGTACTATCGAAACCAGCCAAGTCGACCATGTCCTTATCCATCGATCCCCTACTCCTTTCCCACCACGTGCTCATATAAATTTCCAAAGCATGGTCGCTCAGTCAACTTTGGCTGCGGCTGCCCCGCAGTCATTCTCTCCCTGCCTGACTGATATCAGCGTCAAGGAAAGAATGGCTGCCGCCACAGTCGACAGAACCAAGGCCATAATCGTGAATTCATAAGTCTGGCTTCTGTCGTACTCCATCGCACCCAACTGCGTGGCAGCCAGCGCACCCAGTTGATGCACAAGAAACAACATCCCAAAAACCTTACCTTTTTCTTCACTGCCATAAATGGAGAAGCAAAAGGCGGATGTGAGCACCACAGTGCCGAGATAACTGGCACCAAAAAGTGCAGCAAAT
Source organism: Pseudomonas sp. AC355 (assembly GCF_979258205.1). Classification (NCBI taxonomy): domain Bacteria; kingdom Pseudomonadati; phylum Pseudomonadota; class Gammaproteobacteria; order Pseudomonadales; family Pseudomonadaceae; genus Pseudomonas; species Pseudomonas sp. AC355. The sequence goes on from NZ_OZ409843.1 coordinate 1,369,127, forward strand.
ACGTACGTAGTTAGAGGTCCTGGATCCGTTAGCAATACCGCCACTGCCCCGGCTCGTAACAAGTAGAAGCCCGCGAGGAGCATGCCCTTGTTGTAGCGCGTGGCCAGCCATCCAGCCAGCAGACCACTCACCAACTCCAAGATGCCAAGAAGGCTCAGGCCACTGGCTTGAATTGAAACGGGTAACTCAGCCTCCTGCCAGTACGGAACCAAGTGAACATCAATGAATGCCATCGTCGCGCCACAACTGGCAAAGCTCAGCGCGAGTACAAAGAAACGGGGGTCGCGAAGGAGGAAACTCAGCGATCGCTTGGCCTGCGCAATCTTTGGCTCAGGCAACAGCGGAACAACACGGGAAACGAGAAACAATGAAAGGCTCAAAGGAATCAGGTATATCAGGCCGACCGAAAAGAACACCTCCTGCCATTCCACAGATTGCTCAAGAAATATCCACAGCGGTGAGAGAACAATGAAGCCAATTGCAGTGCCATTGGTGACGAAAGCAAATGCAAATGCCTTTGAATTTTCAGCAACCAGACGATCGACAAGAATGCCCATAGGCACGTATGTCATCGCAGCGAGCGCGAAAGCACCAAGCAAGCCGTAAAGCAGCGTGAACAGCATCAGGTCGCTACCGATGAAGGTTGCCCCCGCCAGCACGACGCCACCACATAGGCTTCCAATCGTCACCGTTCGCAATGGACCTACACTGTCACTCAACCAACCAACCACTGGTGATACCAAGCCAATGGTCAAGACGAAGATTGATCCTGCAGTTGCCAAAGCTGCTCGACTGCCTCCAAAGTGAACAGCCAAGTCCACAAAGTACACTTGGTATAATCCCTTCAGTGCACTGGCGAAAAACATCACCAGAAACCCGACTGTCAGTACCGAACCAATTACCACTGGGCTGAACTGTCGATTCATGCGCTATTCCCTCTATCAACAAAAACCACAACAAGCTGAGTTAGCAGTAGGAGCGGTACATATCTTCATACATTGCATAAAACAGCCTGCATGTATGATCCACCGCTTCCAACGCCTCGCGCTGCATGTCTTCTGTTGTGCAAAGCTCAGAAACCAAGTCCAACCCTTCGTTTACATGACCCACATCCTCTTTCTGATGTACAGAAAAAAACAGCAGATCATTTTCCGTCAAACCGTATGCACGGCCTAACAGAACATGGCGTGCATCCCCTGCCACCGTCTCAAGATTTTGGCCCTCGCTGGCAATCATTACTGCGGCGGCACCAATGTGGTACTTGGCGGGATTTTTTACCGCATTTAGCCGGTATTCGATGAGTTCCTTCGTTGCAGGCAGCGGTTTTTCCAACTCCCTTTCAGAATCACTGATTCCAAGCGCCCGTAGAAAATTCTGCATTAACACAACGTGATTATCGGTTCGAGACAAACGTCCCGTTTCTTCTTCGAAGCAATTGGTTATTAATGCCCGCTTGTGGGAAGGCAGGGGACAATAGAAAAAAAGATTTTCAACATAACTCAGGAAATACTTTGTCAACTGGTAACCTTGAAGCGCCACCTTCCGAAGCAACTCAATATTTCCTTCAGGCGACAACAGTTCTCGAAATATCGGGTGAGAAAGCGTCAGATGGTGATGTAACTTTTGCTCCAGCGCATCCCTGAAATCTTTCGTATCCATAGCCATAAAGAACTCTCTGCAAAACGTCCGCGCAGCCGCACTCAAAAGCGCTTCATTGCGATTTGATTAGAATAAATAATTAATGTATCTTTTGGTCAGACTCAGTTCGCTAACCGTAGTCTTTTTGCCAGATTTTCAACCGATTGCGACATGTAATGTCCTCGATACTTCACACCGTTTACTCGTGCATAATCATCAAGCACGCCAAACGATCTAAATCCTAGCGTCTCCCAAAGAAGATGAGCTCGCGTCCCTTCTCGAACATCAAGCGTAAGCAATTCGATATCGTGTGCTTCAGAAAAATCGACAATTTCCCGAAATACCTTTGCAACCAACCCCATACCGCGGTGACTAGGGTGCACAACCCCCTTGCTCAAATTTGCGATGTGGCGGCAGTTCGGCATTCGGCTTTGCATGATTACCGCAAAGCAGGCCGGGCCGACGGGGCTGCTGCCCAAAATGGCGTAAGAATCGCCTTTCTGTATTTCATCCTGAAGAGATAGGCTGAATTCGGCACACTGATCGGGCGTCATCGGCTTGTCGTAACCAAGTGTGCCGCCATCCTTAGTTGTACTGTTGATCAGTTCCATAACTTGCAATGCAATAGTGCTGTCAATCTTCTTAAGCCAAGTCAGGCTTACTACGGTTTCTTCTCTCAACTTAGCCTCACCAACTCGTCCCATCCTAAGCCTGCACATGCAGCACGTGCCTTGATTAGACTGCTTTCGTCATCAAGGTCGAAAGGTAGGAACATGCCAAGAAGCGTAAGAATAGTGCCTTTGATAAGATGAATAAGACCATCGAGGTGTTGAACGTGTAAGCGTACCCGGCTCAGTGCTACCGCGACTCAGTCATCCCAGAAAAAGTCGACGTGCTTGAAATTCACAGCCCCTGCTCAATTCCCAAATGATCATCGGCTGTTGTGAATGAGGCTGAGCTTGATTTGGCCGCAGCGGACGATGGCTGGGGGCTTGGACAGACGTAAAGAATGCTTTAAAGCAGTAGCTGAAAGAGGCTCTTGCAGCCGCTTGCTGCATCACAACACCATGGCAGGCCAACGAACGGTGTCTTTTGCCGAGCAGGGCTTGCTCTGAACCGCAGGGGGCTTCGGCCCCCTTTTTTGCTTCGCTGTAGGTCAGGTGTGCGCCGCGCCTTTCAGTTGCTGCCTGACGGCGAGTTCCACGCCGCGCAGTTCTGCCAGACCCTTGAGGCGACCGATGAGCGAATAGCCGGGGTTGCTCTTGCGGTGCTGGTCGTCGAGTAGCTGATGACCATGGTCGGGACGCAGCGGCAGGAGCGGGCCACCGTCCCGTTCACGGCGACGCTCTTCCTCGACCAGGGCCGTGATGACCCCGACCATGTCGACGTCGCCGTCCAGATGATGGGCCTCGTGAAAGCTGCGCGGGTCGGCCTCACGGCGAGTGGAGCGCAGGTGGGTGAAGTAGATGGAGGGGGCGAACTGCCTGGCCATGGCCACCAGATCGTTGTCCTCACGCACGCCATAAGAGCCGGTGCAGAAGGTCAGGCCATTGGCCGGACTCGGCGCGGCGTCCAGCAACCACTGCGCATCGGCTGCGGTGGACAGGATGCGCGGCAGCCCCAGCAAGGCGCGGGGCGGATCGTCCGGGTGGATCGCCATACGCACACCCACCTCCTCTGCAACCGGTATAACGGCGCGCAGGAAATACGCGAGGTGCTCGCGCAACCGGCTCTCGTCGATATTGGCGTAGGTGCGCAGCAAGGCGCGGAAATCATCGAGGCTGTAGTGCTCCTCTGCACCAGGCAGGCCGGCGATCAGCGTGTTGACCAGAGTTTCGGTGCGCGCTGGCGTCAGTTGCTCGAAGTAGGTCTTGGCCTGGTCAATGTCCTCGCCGCTGTACTCGGCCTCGGCGCTCGGACGTTGGAGGATGAACAGGTCGAAGGCGGCAAACGCGGTCTGGTCGAAGCGCAGAGCCCACCCACCGTCGGCCAGCTCCCAGGCCAGGTCGGTGCGGGTCCAGTCGAGCACCGGCATGAAGTTGTAGCAGACGATATCGATGCCACAGCTGGCCAGGTTGCGCACGCTTTGCTGGTAGTTGGCAATGTACTCGTCGCGCCGACCGCAGCCGCGTTTGATGTCCTCATGCACCGGAATACTTTCCACCACCGACCAGCTCAGGCCGGCGGCTTCGATCATCTGCTTGCGCCCGGCTATGGCCTCGACCGGCCAGACAGCGCCGTTGGGGATGTCATGCAAGGCGGTGACGATACCGGTTGCACCGGTCTGGCGTACGTCCGCCAGCGAGATGGGATCCTTGGGGCCAAACCAGCGCCATGTATGTTCCATGATGATCTCCTCTTATTGTGGGGTAGCTACGGCAAAGGCGCGCAATACGGGGCCCATGCCATCACGCAACAGGGCGCTGTAAGCCGTTTGTACCGACTGGCGAAACTCGGTTCTGCCGGACAAGGCGGAGGGAAACACTTCTTGCAGGTCAAGAAAGGCATCTACCAGGGCTGGCCCTTTGAAGCATTCGGCAAGCGCGGCAAAGGTGTCACGCAGCGGATCGTCGATCACCGGCGCAGCAGCGCCAGGCAACGGCCGCGAGCAGTAATGAATCCAGGCAGCGATGCCTAACGCGGTACAGCTCAGGTCGCGGCCGTCGTCGAGCAATTGCTGCGCACCAAGCAGCCAGCGCTGCGGCAGTTTCTGCGAGCCGTCCATGGCGATCTGGCGCAGGCGGTGTTGCAGGCTGTCATTGGCAAAGCGTGCAGTCAGGGCGCGGGCATACACGGTCAGGTCAATGCCTTCCGGCATGTCCAGCGTCGGCGCCGCTTCCTGGGTCATGTAACGCGCGATGAAGCCCGCCATGTCCGCATCGGTGATCGCATCGAACACGGTCTCGTGTCCGGCCAGCAAGCCGACGTAAGCCAGCAGCGAATGGCTACCGTTGAGCATGCGCAGCTTCATGGTTTCGAACGGGCGAACGTCGTCCACCATCTGCACGCCCTCCACTTCCCAGTCCGGACGCCCAAGGGGGAACTGATCCTCGATCACCCACTGGCTGAACTGCTCGCAAACCACTGCAGCCGGGTCTGTACAGTCCAGGTGCTGGGCCAGCCGGGAGAAGGATGCGTCATCCATGGCTGGGACAATGCGATCGACCATGGAGCTGGGGAACGCGACGTGATCGCTGATCCATTGCGTCAACCCGGTGGCCTGCCCTTCCTCCTGTAACGCGGCCAGGGCACTCACTGCCTGGCGGGTGCGCTGACCGTTATCGGGCATGTTGTCACAGCACAGGACAGTGAAGGCCGGGATGCCGGCGGCGTGGCGGCGGCGTAAGGCTTCCAGGACGATACCTGGCGCCGAACGCGGTGCCCGGGGATGGGCGATATCATGGGCGATCACCGGATCGTCCACGCGCAGCTGCCCCGTAGTGGGGCTCAGGCAGTAGCCCTTTTCGGTGACGGTCAGGGTGACAATTCGGGTTTGCGGCGCAGCCATGCGCTGCAGCAGAACCTCCAGGTCATGGCCACCCTCGCCCACGTAAAGCGCCTGGCGTAACACGCTAACTTCGCGCAGCGTGACATGCTCGCTGTCGCGGTATTCGGCTACATGATAGCGGCCGCCCTGCTCGCTCAACTGGTCAACCAGGTGGCGATTGGAGCGCAGGTTCGCGCTGCACAGCCCCCAAGAACTTTCGCCGACACGTTCGAGGTGGCGTTGCAGGTAGACCGCCTGGTGGGCGCGGTGAAACGCCCCCAGGCCAAGGTGCACGATACCGATCTCGGGAGCGGAACCGATAAAGGGCACATGGTTAATGGCAGGCATCGACAGGTTCCTTGTGTGGGTGGCCGCTCATGGCCGACTCAAGGCCGAATTCGGGTTGGTGCTGGGTACTGCAGCCTTGCCGCTATCAGCTGCCGAAAGCGGTTTGACGTAGCGTGCCACGCACACCGCACCGATCACAGTCAGCAACCCGGCGAGCAGGAACGCCGTGGTGAACGAGCCGGTGAACTGCACCAGAAAGCCGGTCAGGGTCGGGCCGATGATGCCCGAGGTGTTGGCCAGAAAATGCATGAAGCCGCTGACCCCGCCGACCCGCGCCGCAGGCACGGTGTCCTGGATGATCGCCCAGTAGATCGCCCCGGTCAGGTACAGGAAGAACACTGCACAGGCGACGAGGATCACCGCCGGATACAGCGTCTTGACCAGACCGGCAAAGGCGATGCAAACGGCGCAGAGCAACAGGCAGGTCACCAGCACCACTTTGCGCGAGAACATAACCCGCCCGGTTTTCTTGAACACGAAGTCGGAGATGAATCCGCCTAGGGCTAGGCCCAGGAACCCGAGCAACCAGGGGATGACCGTGGCGATGCTCATGTCCTTGACGTTCAGGCCGTGGGCCATGGTCAGGTAGCTGGGGAACCAGGTGAGGAAAAAGAACAGCGTGTAGTTGTAGGAGAAGAACGCCAGGGCGGTGAACAGCACGGTCGGTTGCTTGAGGTAGTAGCGCAGCGGATGGACTGGCAGCGAGGAGACTTCGCTTTTTTCCTCGGCGCGGCGGATTTCCTCGGCGACCTTGCCGTCAGGCTTGTCCTTGACGAACTTGAACCAGACAACCGCCCACACGAGCCCCATCAGCATGATGATGATGAACGACACCTTCCAGCCGTAGCTGACGGCGATAAAACCCACCACCGGCCCGGAGATGGCGCCGCCCAGCGGGGTGCCGGACATCGAGGTGCCCAGCGCTCGCGCACGTTGCTTGGGTGTGTACCAGTTATTGACCATTTTGCTGGTGGTGACACTCAACGGCCCCTCACCCATACCGAACAGGATGCGGATGATCACCAGCGAGACCAAGCCGACGGTGAGCACCGTCAGCCCGCTGAACAGCGACCACAACACCATCGCCAGCAACAGCGTGGTCTTGGCTCCATATCGGTCGGCGGCCCAGCCACCGATGAAATTGAACGCCGCATAGCCGACGAAGAAACTGCTGAAAATGATGCCCATTTCACCCGTGGTCAGACCGAAGTCCTCCTGGATGAACGGGGCCGCCACGGACAATGCTGAGCGATCCAGGTAGTTGATGACGCCTGCCAGGAACAGCATGATGATGATTAACGTGCGACCTTGACCAAACATTGGAACCTCCCGCTTTTTGTGTTTATTCGGTGAGGGGTGCCCCGAGGGGGCACGAATCTCTGCACAGCGTTATGAGTGGGCCCTGCCCACCTCGACGAGCACCTTGCGGGTCTGTTCGGGGTGGTTTTCGATTAGCCCGATGGCAGCCGGCATGTCGTCGAAGCTCACCTGATGGCTGATCAGTTCCTGTACCTGCAGCTTGCCGCTGGCGATCAGCTCGATGACTTTCGGGAATTTGCGGTTGTTTAGGCGCGAGCCGACCAGCGTCAGCTCTTTCTTGATCATTTCCAGCTGCACCAGGTCGCTGGGTTCGGCGTTGAACCCCAGCAGGCCGATACGCCCAGCCGGTGCCGCCAAACGCACCATCTGTGGCATCAGCGCCGGAATGCAGGCCGCATCTACGATCAGCGGCACGCCCTCACCCTGGGTCACTTCGCGCATGTGCGCCTCGACATCGACCGCCTTGCCGTTGAGGACACGACTGGCGCCCAGCGACTTGGCCGTTTCCAGGCGCGTGTCGATGACGTCGGTCACTGTGATGTCGGTAAGCCCCAGGGCCCGGGCCATCTGCACCAGGGTCAGGCCGATCACGCCAGCGCCGTAGATCAGCAAGCTGTCGCCCGGATGGGGCTGCATCCGATCCAGCACGTTGAGAGCGATGGTGTAAGGCTCCACGAGCGCGGCGTGGCTGAGCGGCAGCGTGTCTGGCAGGCGATGGGCATTCTCGGCCGGCACGCAGACGTGCTCACTGAACCCGCCGTCGCGGTGTACGCCAATCACCTGAAGGTGCGTGCACACGTTCGGCCGGTCGATGCGGCATGGGTAGCAGGTGCCGCAGCTGATGACCGGGTCTATGCACACGCGGTCGCCCGCCTTGAGGTGCTCGACTCCCGGGCCTACTTCACGCACCACGCCGGAGAACTCATGGCCGGTGATGCGTGGAAAACGCACAAAGGCGTTCTGCCCGTGGATGATGTGCATGTCCGAGCCACAGATCCCGGCGTAGGCCACATCGATCTTGACCTCACCCGGCGCTACCTGCGGCACTTCGACATGGGCCAGCGCGAACTCAAAGGGTGCATTTACCTGAAAAGCTTTCATGGACAACTCCTGACAGGGCGGACGCCGCCCTGTGTGCTTGTTGTTATGGATCCGCCGCGGTTACCAGTGCCAGAGAGTGCCGTCTTCCAGGCGATTGACCGGTAGGCTTGCGCGCTTGTAGGGATATTTCGCCGCCAGCTCTTCGTTGATGTCGACGCCGTGTCCCGGGGTTTTGCCAGGGGTGAAGTGGCCATCATCGAAGCGGTAGGCGTGAGGGAAGACTTCGTCGATGCGCTCGTCGTGAGGCATGTGTTCCTGAATGCCGAAGTTGGGCACCCAGGTGTCGAAATGCAGCGCCGCGCCCATGCACACTGGCGACAGGTCGGTGGCGCCATGAAAGCCGGTGCGCACCTGATAGAGCGCGGCAAAGTCGGCGATGCGCCGCACGTGGGTGATGCCGCCGGCATGCACCAGCGTGGCGCGGATGTAATCGATCAACTGTTCCTGGATCAGCTCGCGGCAGTCATGGATCGAGTTGAACACCTCACCTACCGCCAGCGGTGTGGTGGTGTGCTGGCGAATGAGGCGGAAGGCTTCCTGGTTTTCGGCCGGGGTACAGTCTTCGAGCCAGAACAGGTTGAAGGGCTCGACCGACTTGCCCAGGCGGCCTGCTTCTATGGGCGTCAGGCGGTGATGCACGTCATGAAGAATGTGCAGGTCGTCACCGAATCGCTCGCGCACGGCGGCAAACAGCTTGGGCACATGGTTCAGGTATTTGGCGGTGTCCCACACGTGTTCGGCGGGCAGGTCACTGTCGGCGGGCTCATAGCGCTCCCCGCTGCGCTTGGCCACGCCATATGTGGTGGCAATGCCCGGAATCCCGCACTGCACGCGCACCGCCTTGTAGCCCAGTTCGACATGCCGGGCGACTTCGTCCAGGCAGCCTTCGATGTCCTTGCCGGTGGCATGTCCATAGACCATCACCCGCTCGCGGCTCTTGCCCCCGAGCAACTGGTACAACGGCATCTGCGCGGCCTTGGCCTTGATGTCCCACAGGGCGACGTCCACGGCGGCAATCGCGGTCATGGTGACCGGGCCGCGACGCCAGTAGGCCCCGCGGTACAGGTACTGCCAGATATCTTCGATACGATGTGCGTCGCGGCCAATCAGTGCCGGCAGCACATGCTCTTCCAGATAGGCGACCACCGCCAGTTCCCGGCCGTTCAGGGTCGCGTCGCCGATCCCGTAGATACCGGAATCTGTGACGATTTTCAGGGTGATCAGGTTGCGCCCCGGGCAGGTGACGATGACGCGGGCTTCGGTGATTTTCATGGGGTCAGGCCTCTACGGCAGAAGAGAATGAAGACAGATCCAAAACGGGCATGGCATCTCGAGGGATCAGGGCCCCGCGGTGCTGGACGACCTGGGAGGCCAGTCGATGGCCCCAGCGCGCCGCCAGTTGCGGATTGCCACCCTGCAGGCGGCACGCCAGATAGGCCGCGCTGAACGAATCGCCCGCCGCCGTGGTATCGACGATCTGGCCCACCTGCTCCGCGGGTACTTCGAAACGGCCCGTGTCGCACTGGATCAGACACGATGCCTCACCGCGCTTGAGGGCGATTTCAGCTACGCCGAATGCGGCATAGGCCTGGAACAACGCGTCCGTATCGGCATACCCGAACAGCGCGGCATCATCTTCCCAGGTGATCAGGGCCAGATCTGTCAGGCGCAGTACATCGCCATAGGCGTCGCGCGCAGCTTGAGCGTCGGGCCATAGATGGGGGCGGTAATTGTTGTCGAAGACGATGCGGGTACCCGACTCACGGGCGTGGCGCAGAGCGTGCAGCAGGCGCTCACGGCCTGTGGCCGTAAGAATCGCTAGGCTGATGCCGCTAAGGTAGAGATAGTCGTAACCGGCGAGCGCCCGGAGCAGGTCATCGGCGGCGTCACCGTCGAACATCTGCCGTGCGGCGGCTTCACCACGCCAGTACAGAAAGCGTCGCTCGCCTTGGGCGTCGGTCTGAATGAAATACAGCCCCGGCAGCGCACCCTTGATTTCACGCACATGCTGGTCGCCGACACCCTCGTCGCGCCACAGCTGACGCATGGCGTCACTGAAGCTGTCGTCGCCAAGGGCGGTGACGTAATCCGCGCTTACCTGCCCCACAGGACTCAGCCGGGAGAGGTAGACCGCTGCGTTGAGCGTGTCGCCGCCGAAGGTCTGGCTGAACGCTGAAGCGTTGTCTCCACGCATCTCGATCATGCACTCGCCGATAAGCGCGACCTTGAGCCGGCGAGATGAATCGGTATTCGGGCATCGCCCGGTTATTGCATTCATGGCTACGCGCCTTTGTTATTTTTAAAACGGCGTTTCATTTCTAGCTTGTGAGGGCGAGTTTAATCCGAATTCTTGCCTCGTCAAGAAAAATGAAACAGCGTTTTGATTCGCTAGCGTATATCCTCTGGTTTTAGTTTCCGTTGGAGCCTTCATGGACAACAGCACCCTCCAGAACAACGAACTGGTCTCTGCCGTGGGCCGCACCATGGCTGTCCTTGAGGCGCTGGCCGAGCATCCCGAGGAAAGCGGCGTATCGGAACTCGCCCAGAAACTGGATATGTCCAAAAGCACGGTCTACCGCTTCCTGCAGTCGCTCAAGGCGCGTGGCTATGTGGTTCAGGACGCCGAGGATCGCTATAGACTCAGCGTCAGACTGTTTGAATTAGGCGCGCAGGCCCTGCCCCATCTGGACATCATCCGGGAGGCGGAACCGGGCATGCGGCGCATCAATGAATTGACCAGTGAGACTGTGCACCTGGGGATCCTTGACGAAGGCAGCATCGTCTACGTCCACAAGATCGACTCCAAATACAACCTGCGCATGTATTCGCGCATCGGTCGGCGGGCGCCGCTCTACTGCACCGGGATTGGCAAGGTGCTGATGGCTTGGCTTGAGCAACCGGAGTTGCTGGCCCACCTGCAGGAAGAGAGTTTCGAGCGCCGCACAGCCAACACCTTGACCAGCATCGAGGCCTACCTGCAGGAACTGGAGGTGGTTCGCGCCCAGGGCTACGCGGAGGATCATGAGGAGTTCGAGGACAACATGCGCTGCCTGGCAGCACCGATACGCGACCGCTTTGGCCATGTGATCGGCGGGCTGAGCGTGTCCTTCCCGTGCTTTCGCTTCCGCGAAGAACTCAAGGAGGATTACGTCAAACGGCTGATGGAAACCGCGCAACAGGTTTCTGCGCAGTTGGGCTGGAATAGGAAGTAGCTCATGCAAACCATAGCAACGGCTGCTTTAAGATAAATCGGTCAGCGCGGCGGCGTCAGTAGAGCGTGAGTGGTGTCACCGCCCTTTTTGCTATGCCGCCGTCACGCATGGGCCGTATTTTCCGCATTATCTTCGTCCTTGGCAGCCAACCCGACATTCCAATGCCCACCGTGCTCCTGAACCAAGTGCAGCAGATCATAGGTTCTGGTCATATCGAGTAGGCCTGAGTGGCCGTAGGCATTTGGCGAGAACGCCGGATCCGTCCGTTTGAGGTACTGGCCGAGGGCGCTCAAGCTCACCTTCCCTTCACTGGTTCCGCCTGCCAATAGCGACACGGCATCCACGACAAACTTGGGTCGCCGTTTGACCACCGGCTTGCTGGAGTCAAGCTTGATCGCCTCATGCTTGGCGCAGGCTTCAGTTTTTGTCAGTTTGTCGACCTGCTCCCCTGCAGCGTCCAAAAGGTGTTCTTCGCGACGCCATTCAAAAAATTGGTCGCTGGCGTTGCGTAGCGCATCCGGCGTCTTGGCCTCCCCAACTATGCACACAGTGGCGCCACGCTCCCTGAGTTTGCGGCACAAGTAGGCGAAGTCAGAGTCGCTGGTGACCAGACAGAACGTGTCTGCCCGGTGGTCAAACAGCGCCTCCATTGCATCCAGGGCCAAGGCGATATCGGACGTATTCTTGCCAGCAGCGTATTGGTACTGCAGGCAGGGCGTGAAGGCCAGGCGCACTAAAGCCTCCTGCCACTTGTTGGCCAAGGTGCCGTGATTGCCGTAACCACGCCTCAGAACAACACGTCCGAACTGGGCGACTACACGCAAAGCGTGTTCCAAGATTTCTGGTGACACGTTGTCGCAATCAACCAGAACAGCTACGCGCGTTTCTCCAGCTGGAGTGAAAACTCCCATCCTTGGCTCCTACTAACCCGAACAAGCTTCGTGATCGCTAACATAACGGCAGGTCTGACGAAGTCACTCTCTCCCATATGGTGCCACGTATCCCGCCGGGCTAAGAAATCCCCAGAGAGGGGTTACGTCTGTTCTCTCGTCTAACGTACTCCATTGATTGCGAAATGGTCGTCTGCAGCAGATCTACTCACCGACATTGACCCCCGCGCAATTGTGTCCAGACAGATCGAGGTTGGTGATCGTCTTCTGCTTGTTGACGAAGATCGAGACCCTGCACCCGGAGTCTTGAATGTAGTCTTCGTAATACGTGGTGTTTACTCGCACGCCGCCCTGAACATCAGTGGTACGTCCGGTTTGGCGAGTGCGCCAGTATGAAGTGTCCCTGCTCCAGATCAGAACTGCCTGCCCTTCGCCTACTGGCTTCATTTCGTCAGGTGCGCCGAAGAACTCGATGGCTTCAGCCGCACTACGTCCATTCCATTTACTGCGTGCGCCGTATTCGGGAACACTGGGTATCTGACCGCATCCAGCTATGATTACCGCAACCAGAGCGCCGACAAGTACGTTACGCATGCTTTCTGCTCCGCTACTGTTTAGGGCTTGGTATTGCCAAGCATTTCATCGAGATCTTTTAGCGTCTGATCCCTTTGCTCCAGCGGAGCCTGCTGAATGAACATCTGTTGGGCGAGGTTGATCATCTGACCAGCGTCCATCTTGCCAGCAGATAACATCTGGTTATTTGTTCGGTTGCCAGGCGCGCAGGCAAACGCGAACGTCCTTTGCAGCCAGTACTCTTCGACACCGCGCCATCCGGGCGAGAACGGAGCTTCTCGTACTCCGAGGTCAATACGATTGAAAACCTTGGCGCTGGTTAAGCGTGTCTGCCGTTGTGAGCACTTAACCTCGACCTCATAAGCCGCGAATGCCGGCATCGTAACGTCTTGGAAGATGTGCAAGATCAGGAGAGACAGGACATCCCCCGGTTTCTGCAAGATGCCCGTAGCATCGGCTACGTACATCTCATTTTTCCGACCCTCACCCTGACCGTAGATGATCCAGTAATCACCGTGGGCGGTCTGGGCATAAGCCATTGGGGCGCAAACGACCAGGGCAGCAGAGAGCAATAGGTACCGAAAATGCGTTGAAAGCAGCATTGAGATCTTCCTTGAATTTGGCACTGCACCATCATCTGCAAGTTTGCAGCCTTACAGACTGAGGATGAAGCTCGACCCAGCAGGCTAGGACTCAGAGACCGGCAGCTCAATAGCACACATGAGCTATGGCGGTTCAGCGCCCCGCTCAGCACCCTCTCCCACACCTTTTGCGTGAGCCGGACAGTTGCCAAGAGCGTAAGACGGATTCTGGCTTTCGAATACCAAGCAACCATATCTTTAAGAACAGACGGAGTGTTTTCGGCGTTTTTTGCCGAGATGGCGGCAGTCTGAAGTGCAAGGAGATCAACAATGCTGCGATTGGCCATGATGGGATGTTCTGCACTGCTAGTTACGGGTTGCGGATACCCAGATTTCGAATGCACCCAAGAACAAGCCTACAAAGTCGCGACCGAATACATAACCGAAAATCTGGAAGCACCAAAGTCGTTGGTGTTCCCCGCTTTTGGTGCTGACGGGATCCAGATTACTCAAGTCGAAAGCTGCAAATTCGACGTGTCGGCGTATGTAGAGATGGTGGATGCTGAAGGGGCCAAGGTACGCCGACAGTTCTCCGCACAGCTCCTCGGTGTGAGGGCAGATCAAGACTGGATAAGGCAGCGGCTGAAAATCGAAAAGTGATGCACTTTCCGCGTGACCTTCACTCTAGGAGATCACGCAACAAGCCCATGTCCGCTGAGCTGTTGCATTTGCCCGGATAGCACTACTGGAAACCTACTGCAGCTTTCCAGTTACCGAGACCGGCCGACCCTGCGCAGTCTGATGACGAGACTTCCCTGTAGAAGTCGAATTCTTTGTCAATCAACCCATACATCAAAACGCAATCCCGGGTTTTCTCACCGTCCTCTAAGTCTGTTGATAGAAAGTCCGTTCTCGCAACAACGGCCGGCAGCGTACGTCCGCTAGAGGGCTAAATCGCGGGCTCTGCCGACAATGCCATAGCGGGCTGCCTGACGGCGGATCATGGCCCCAATCTCCCCGATCTAGATCAGCGCCTGGCTGCTCAGCAGTCAAAAATCCACCCTACGAAACCCGGCGCAAGCTCGCAATTCCCAGTCTCTCCCTAGCTGTGCGAAGCCCAATTAATAAGGAGAACTTTTCGTTAAATTCGCCTACAAATTTGTATCAGTACTCAACCTGCAGGAGCACAAAATGGCTGCACGGAAATACCCAAGTGGCTTAAAGGATAAGTTCGTGGTGCGCATGCCTGATGGGATGCGTGCAAAGGTCGCTCAACTCGCTGGCGAAAGCGAAGTAAGCATGAACAGCGAAATCGTCGAAGCCATTGAGGCGCACCTTGAAATCCACGCAAGGCAGAATTTGCTGATAGACGCACTGCAAGCACAGCAGATCCAGCCTCAGCCAAAACAACCCAAGCCGAGCATGAAGCCAGCGACTGAAGACCTCGACTACCTCGACGGGCTGAAAAAAACCAAACGCTGAGCCGACGAATTGCCCTCGACCCATTTCATGGCCGGACTTAGAATAACTGTATATACATACAGACTAGCTATGGTGCGGCCATGCATTATGAAGTCCTCTCTCTGTTCGAACGCGGCAAGCGCAAGCCTAAGAAAGCCTACAGCTCCGAACCCCGGTTGAGGGCTGATGTACGAATTGAGGAAGCGCTGGAGACGCCTTTCGGGCGCCGGTCAAGCATTGCCATTACCGTCCCATCTGCTCAAGGTGGTAATCCCTTACCCCAGCTCTATGAGGCTCGTATCGGCGGCATGGCGATACTCGCCCTCACCATTGAGGGCGTGGAGTTCGTTGATGGCGTTATGTACCAGCAGGAATGGCACTGCCGAGAACCTGAACACAAGATCCAGGTGCCCTGGACACTCTGCCCCCGCGGCCCGCTGGACGAACTGCTCTGAACAACCCGCTCTATCAACCAGAATCACGCAGCGCATATAGGACATGACGCGGCCGCGTCTAGGATTGTCATGAGGGCTGCCTGTGCCCTTTTCGTTTCGCCAGCGACATCTTCCGCGCCACACATCGCGTGCGGAGCCTTAGATAAGGCCAGCCGGGCTCTTGTGGCCATTCAACCAGGCCACCAACTCGGCCGGCGATAATGGCTTGGCAAAATAGTATCCCTGGCCCTGCTGACACCCCCAGCCGCGCAGCAGGTGGTAGTGCAGTTCGGTTTCAATGCCTTCGGCCACGACCGTCAGACGCAGATCCTTCACCAGACTGATCAGGCCGCGGATAATGTGCCAGTCGCTGTTACCCGGTTGGAGGTCGGCCAGCAGCGAGCGGTCGAGCTTTACGCTGGTGGCAGGAATCTGCCGTAGATAGGCCCAGTTGCTGTAGCCGCTGCCGAAGTCATCGATGCCAATGGCCACCCCCAGGTCACGAAAGCGTTGCAATTGTGCTTGCACGGCTGGGAAATCGGTTACCAATACGCTTTCAGTGAACTCGAGTTCGATGTGCTGAGGCGCCACATCGAAGTCGTGTAGCGCCTGAACCAGCTCATCGAACAGCAGGCCATCGGTCAAGTCCAGGGCCGACACGTTCAGCGATGTGGTCATTTCCAGCCCTTCGCTTGCCCACTGCGCCAACTGCTCGCAGACACGTCGAACGACCCACCGCGTGATGTGCCGGATCGAAGCGGTGGTTTCAGCAAGAGGAATGAATTCGGCGGGACTGATTTCCCCCAGCGTTGGATGCGTCCAGCGCAACAGTGCTTCAACGGCCACGCAACGATTGCTCGCCAGATCGACCCGTGGCTGGTACACCAGCCTGAACTGATCCGCAGAGATAAGGGCTGATTCGATGGCGTTGAGCAGCTCGGTGCTGCGCCTCAGACTTGAATCGATCGCGGGGTCGTAATCGAGCCAGCGACGTTCACTTGCGCGCGCAGCATCAGTGATGCTGGCCATCAGGCGCAGGATATCCATTGGTGCAGCAGCCTCACGATCCAGCTGCAGCACGCTGATCCCCACATCGGGGAACACAGGCACGTCCGCGCTATACAGAGGTCGAGCGAGAGCGTCCACGATGCCACTGAGCAGGCTCTGCAATGACAGCTCCTGCGAGGGCGCAAAGAGGGTTACGAAACCTAATGTGCCTGAGCGGTATAGGCGTCCGCGCTCAGGCAACACCGCCAGCAAGACCTCCTTGACTGCCAGCATGAAGTTAACGAAGAACTCCATTCCCAACGCCTTGACCAATCGATCCATACCGGACGCGGATAGCGGCTCCACCAGAATGGCAACCCGGCCATCCCTCGCCGATTCGGTCAGAAGATCTGCTTCGAAGCGTTGCCGATTTGGCAGGCCTGTTGTCAGGTCATAGAAGTGCTGACGATGGATCGACTCAAGGCGTGCCACGACCACCTTGGCAGCGTCTCGCAACAGAGCCTGGCCCTGCTCGTCCATCGGGCGGTGGGTTTCTCTGTCGATGATGCACAACCTGCCAAGGCTCAGCCCGGGCTGGATAACCAGGGGCGCGCCTGCGTAATAGCGGATGAAAGGGTCACCATTGACCAGCGGGTTACTCGAAAAACGCGGGTCACTGAGAGGGTCGCAGACTTCCAGCACGGCCCCTTCGTCGAGGTTGTGGGCGCAGAACGACATCTCACGCGGTGTGCGCTCGGGCTCCATGCCAACCCGGGCCTTGAATACCTGGTAGTCGCGCTCGATGATGCTCACGAGCGCAGTAGGTACCCCGAAGTACGCGGAAATCATTGCGACGACGCTGTTGAGCACTGGATCCGAGCCGATTTCCAGCTCCGACGTCAAACGATCCACTTCGGCCAAGCGTGCGAGTTCTTCTTGCGGGGTAAGGATGTTGCACGAGGTCATGTTGGCTACTATCGGGAAAGGCGTAAGGGGAAATATAGCGCTGGGTTGTCTAATGTTGCATGGCCGATCCTATCGATGACGCGTCCGGTTGGACAATTGGGCTTTGCTCACATGCCAGATAGATCAAAGCTATAGGCCGCACCTGCATGTTTCCCGCGCAGGCTGAAGCAGGTTGTACAATTAGTCGAAAGGGCCTGTACTGACGTATCGATTGCCCTCGCGCGTTGTCACTCATCCCTGTTGCACATCCGAAATTCCGGATCTGGCCCCTGGAGCCCTATTTGATCAGTATTTTGTCACGGGGCCTGCAGTTGGTCCGCCGCTTGGCGCGCACTCAGCCAAGCAAGCCGAGCCGTTATGCGGGCGCAGTCCTAGTCGTGGCGTTCTGCTGCGCGCTGCGTGCACAACTTCCTTTTGCAGCACTACCGTACCTGTTTTTCATTCCCGGCTTGATGTTCATCGGTTTCTGTTTCGGCGTTGGCCCTTCACTGCTAGGTTGCATGTTGTCGGTACTGGCGGCGCACTACTTCTTCATCGGGGCGATCGGCTTCCAGGACGGTTTGACCGCATGGATCAGTAGCGCGAGTTTTGCTCTGGTCACCTTCGGTATGGCTGTCGTCTGCACGCTTTTCCGCCGAAGCTTGAACGCACTCTCTGACATCAACGAGCGCCTTGAGCATGAGGTCGAACGGCGCACCCTAGAGCGCGATGGCATCTGGAATGTCTCCCCAGACCTGATCTGCACCCTGTCCGAGGGCGGTGAGGTGGTGGCGATGAATCCGGCCTGGCAAACCGAGACCGGCCACACTGAGCAGGTTCTCAAGGATGGAGCTTTTTCCGCGTTCATCTCTCCTTCCCAATTGTTCGACGCCCTGCGCAGCCTAGATCAGCGGCCGATCGCAGAACTCGACACCCAGGGGACTCGCAGCAATGGTCAGCCGCTGCACCTGAACTGGCGAATCGCACGTCGTCAGGGCCACTACTTCGCGGTCGCCCGGGATATCACCCAACACAAAAAGCGCCAGGAAGCCTTGGAGCAAGTCAGGGCACAGTTGCAGCAAAGTCAGAAGATGGAAGCGGTGGGTCAGTTAACGGGCGGACTGGCGCACGACTTCAACAACCTGCTCACGGTGATCACCAGTAGCCTGGACTTGCTCGACCAGCGTATCGCTCAAGGGCGGCACAGCGAGCTCGCGCGATACGTTGCGCTGGCCCGCAACGCCTCCGCCCGGGCGGGCTCCCTCACCCACCGCCTACTCGCCTACGCCAGGCGTCAGACATTGGCGAGTACGGTGGTCGACCCAGGATTGCTGATCCAGGACATGAAAGAGCTGATCAGCAGAACGCTGACACCGCGTGTCGAGCTGGAGGTCGCGACACCAAAGGAATCCATCTTGTGCTTGTGCGACGCTCATCAGCTTGAAAATGCGCTACTGAACCTGTGCATCAACGCACGCGACGCCATGCCCCAAGGCGGACGATTACGGATAGAGGTCAGCAAGCAGCGCATCGAGCCGGCGCAAGCCACCGAGACGCTAAAAGCGGGTGAATATGCTCGCTTCCAGGTAACCGATACCGGCATGGGTATGCCACAGAGCGTGGTGGAGCGCGCGTTCGATCCATTCTTCACTACCAAGCCATTGGGCTCAGGTACCGGTCTTGGCCTCTCCATGGTGTACGGTTTTACTCGGCAGTCATCCGGCGACGCCCAGATCGAATCGGAGGTGGGAAAAGGCACCACGGTGAACCTGTTTCTGCCACTTCACTCCGGCACGCCGACCACTGCCAGCCTCGCCGCGCCATCCACTTCGGAAGATGCGTCTCACACGCCGAGCGGTCTAATTCTCGTGGTCGACGATGAGGACGCAATCCGGGATCTCGTCGGCGAAACACTGGAAGACATTGGCTATGAGGTCGCCAAGGCAGCGACTGCTGCCGAGGCGCTGCAACTGCTTGAGCAACTGCCTGAGATGGGTCTGATGATTACAGACATCGGCCTGCCGGGCGGCATGAGCGGCGATGAGTTAGCCGTAGCCGCGCTGAATGCACGTCCAGCGCTCAAGGTGTTGTTCATTTCCGGCTACGCCGAGAACGCCGTACCCGCGATTGCCATGAAAAGCGGCCAGACCGAATTGCTACTCAAACCATTTGAAGTCAAGCAGTTCAAGGTGACGGTTCAGAAACTGCTTGCTCCGCGCTGAAATCACTCATTAGCCTTCCCACCATCCGCGCTTAGGTTAGGCATCATGGTTACAGCGTCCCATGCGACCACCGCAAGGCGGCATCAAGCCGAAACGCAGCACGACGATAAACTACTCTATGGCTATCCACTCTGAGTCGGTCAGACGGTCTCGGGTAACGAGGATGTATGCCAGCGCCTGAGCGGAATCATGTGGGCCGCGCTCTTAACGCGCTTTGAATACTCCGCTCACGACAAAAGCGTAACGCTCTGGACGGATGAAGAAGGTGGTGCGGTCACAGCAGGTGCTGTCTTCGAACCACGAGGTGCGCTCCATGACCAGCAGCGCCGTGCCGCGTTTGACGTGCAGATGCCGGGCCAGCACGGTATCAGCCTCACGGGCACGAATGCCCATGTCCGCCCGCACCACCGGGCGGCCTGTCACCCGTTCGAGCACCGAGTAGAGCGGTACCGATTGCATCGCTTGCCAATCCACCTCGGCCAGGTCGCCGATCAGGTGGCTCACCGCGAAAGCGATGGGCTCGTCATCGACGAAATGCAGGCGCTCGACCCGCACGTTCTGCCCGCTGAACAACCCCTCCAGCTCCGCCGGCACGGCCTGCAACTGATGGCCGAGCAGGCGCATGCTCGGCTTGAGGCCCTGCAGTAACAGCGACTCGTGGAAGCTGCGCAATGCGTCCAGATCATGCCGCACCTGCTGAGCCGCCACGTAAGTGCCCTTGCCCTGCTTGCGCTCCACCACGCCCTCATCGCCCAACTTACCCAGCGCCAAGCGGATGGTCACCCGGCTGACCGCGAAGCGCGCCACCAGCTCGGCCTCGGAAGGCAGCTTGCCCGTAGGGCCGAACGCCCCCTGCTGGATCTCCTGCAGCAGCTGTTGGGCAATCTGTTCGTAGAGAGAGGTCGAGCTTTCACGCTGAAGATTCACGAATCGCGCATCCCTGTGGGCGAAGCATGGGAGATGGCCCTTTGCTTCTAAGGTTATGAATATTCAATATTGGGACAGCTTGTATTAATACGTATTATACCAACCACACCTATTGTAAATGACCTGACGCGACTTTCCATGCCCTCTATCGCCGCCACAACCTCACCCGCCAGCGACGCCCTCAGCGTACAGGCCGTGGACTTCACCTACGGCAACGGCCATAGCGTATTCCGCAACCTGAGCCTAAGCGCACGACAGGGCGAGTTCGTGGCTATTCTCGGCCCGTCCGGGTGTGGCAAGACCACCCTGCTCAATCTGCTCTCGGGCTTTCAGCAGCCGCAGGCCGGGCAGGTTCTGGTCAATGGTGCGGCGACCCGGCCCGAGCGGCCGGAACTGGGCTATGTGTTCCAGAGCCCGCAGCTGTTTCCCTGGCTGAGCGCGCTGGAAAATGTCCGCTTCGGCCTGCGCATCGCCGATAAATACGATGAACGTCAGCAACGTGAACAGGCCCTGCGCTATCTGCGCCTGGTTGGCCTGGAGAGCGCTGCCGAGCGCCTGCCCCGGCAACTTTCCGGCGGCATGCAGCAGCGCGTGTCCCTGGCCCGAGCCCTGGCTCTGGAGCCCAACGTGCTGCTGATGGACGAACCCTTCGCCGCCCTCGACGCGATCAGCCGCGCCAGCATGAACGAAGAAACCCTGCGGCTGTGGGCCGAGCTGGGCCAGACCGTGCTGTTCATCACCCACGACATCGACGAAGCGGTGTTCCTCGCTGACCGCGTGGTGGTGCTGAACATCGCGCCCGGTGGCATCCATAGCGAGCTGGCCATCGACCTGCCGCGCCCGCGCAACAACCTGGAAACCCGCCGCCTGCCGGTCTTCCTCGATTACCGCAACGAACTGATGCAGCGCATCGCCGAGGTTATGGCGCGCTCGCCGTTCGCACTCGATTCCACCACCTGACAACGAGCCTCACATGATCAAGAAACTGCTTGTGCCTGTCGCCCTGGCGGCAACCTCCTGGCTGGGTGCAGCCAACGCGGCGGAACCGCTGCGCATCGGTTACGTGTTCGCCATGGCCAACGCGCCGGTGCTGATCGCCGAGAAACAGGGCTACTACAAGGACGAAGGCCTCGACGTGGACATCAAGGCCCTCGGCGATGGCCCGGTGATTCAGCAAGCACTGGCTGCCCACGAGCTGGACGTCGCCTACGTCGGCACCCCGCCGGTTTACCAGTGGTACGCACGCGGCCTGAAGAGCGTGATCCTGGCCAAGGTCAACTACGGCCAGGCGGCCGTGGTCGCCGGCAGCCAGACCGACATCAAGCAGCTCAGCGATCTCAAGGGCCACAAGCTGGCCGGCGTGAAGAAAGGCAGCGGCATGGACGTGCTGCTGCGCGGCTACGTGCTCAAGGAGCACGCCGGCCTCGACCCGGACAAGGATCTCGACATCATCGACCTGCCGCCCGGCAACATGAACGCGGCGCTGGATCGCGGCATCGTCGACGCGGCCTTCTCCTGGGAGCCCTTTGTCAGCCAGGCGCTGCTGCGTGGCTCGGCGCGCCTACTGCTGGACGTCAACCAGGCTCTGCCGCAATACCCCTGGTACGTGGTGATCGGCCTGCCAGAAACCCTGCGTGAGCGGCCTGACGATGTGGTCAAGCTGCTGCGCGCCCATCGTCGCGCCATCGATTTTCTCAACGAACAACCGGAGCAGGCCAACAGGATCATCGCCGAAGCCTTCAAGCTGGAAACCATCCAGCGCCCCGACGGCAGCCAGGCCAGCGGTGAACAGATCGTCGCCGAGGCACGCAAGCGCCTGGGCTGGTCGGCCGAACTCAAGGAGCAGGATCTGCAGTTCATCCAGCGCCTGATGGATTACTCCAACGCACTGAAATTCATGGACACCAAAGTGCCCCTGAACGACCTGGTCGACACCTCCTACCTGCAGAAGTCTGCGCACTGAGTCGATGATGAGATTGCCAACACCCAACTGCGGCTGGGCCTCGCTGCCATTTTTGCTGCTGGTCTGGATCGCCCTGGCCAGCCGCTTCCCCAGCTACGTGCTGCCGCAGCCCTGGGTGGTTGCGGCCGAAGCCCTGCGCTGGCTCGAGGACGGCTCGCTGTGGAAGCAGTTCAGGGCCAGCGCCCTGGAAGAGCTGGCTGGCTTCACCAGCGCCGTGTTGGTGGCCGTGCTGCTCGGCACCACGGCCGGCATATCGCGGCGCTTTCGCGACTTCATCGCGCCGCTTAACAGCCTGTTCATGGCCATCCCGCCGATTGCCTGGGCGCCGCTGATCCTGATCATCTTCGGCTTCGGGTTCTTCTCCATCGTGCTGGTGATCTTCATCGCCGCGGTGTTTCCCATGGCGGTGACCATTCAGGAGGGCGTGCTGGGCATTCGCGATGGCGAAGTGCGTGCCGCGCGAACCCTGGGTGCCAACCGCCGGCAGTTGCTCTGGTACGTCTACCTGCCGGCGTCCCTACCGTTTCTCACCGCAGCCCTGCGCATTGGTTTCAGCCAGGGCTGGCGGGCGCTGGTAGCCGCAGAAATGATCGGCGCCTCCCAGGGCATCGGCTGGATGGTTTCCATGGGCGGGCAAATCGGCAACGCCAGCCAGGTACTGCTCGGCATCGCCATCATCGGCCTGCTCGCCTGGCTGATGGAGAGTCTGGTGTTCCGCCGCATCGAGCGTCACTACCAATCCTGGCGCGCGGCCTGAGCGGCGCGCCCCTTCACTTTCTTCACCTTGCCATGCATGAGGTAGCACCGTGACCCAGACCTTCGACCCCAAGGATGCCGGCCACTACATCGCCCCGATCGGCCTGTACGAACGCAACAAGGCGCGCCCGTTCCTGGGTAGCACCCGCTGCGACCGGCAGACCCTGACTGCCGGGCAGTGGGATGAAATCACCTTCGTCTACGAGGTGGGTGCCAGCGGCCTGGCCGACGGTGCCTGGCTCAAGCTGGCGTTCAAGTTCTACTCGGACTGGGCGCTGTTCCAGACCAGCGACCCGAGCGCCGCCAACTACGTCAGCGTCGAATACCAGGCCGGCGAGCTGGTGCCCGGCCAGAGCCCGGCGACCGTCCAGCACCTCAAGGCCCGTTTCGACCAGAAAGGCCACGAGCGCCCGTTTCAGAAGGCCATCCTGATCGACATCGTCGACGGCTACATCAACCCCGGCGACCGCATCATCATCCGCCTCGGCGATCGTCGCCAGGGCGGCCCGGGCACGCGGGTGCAGAGCTTCGTCGAAAAGGACTTCCGCCTGCGCCTGTTCGTCGATCCGCTGGGCAGCTCGAAATTCGCCGAAGTACCGGGCGACCTGCTGCTCGACATCGTGCCTGGCATTCCCGAGCGCCTGCTGGCGATCGCCCCCCGCCTGGTCGGCGAAGCGCAGCCGTTCGATGTGCTGGTGCGTGCCGACGACGCCTGGGGCAATACCTGCCGTGGCCTCGCCCTGCACGGCGAGCTGCTGCTCGACGGCCCCGATGGCAACAACCTGCGACTGCCCTTCGAGCTGGCCAATGAGGGCTGGGCAGTGGTGCGCCTGCCAGCGATCACCCTGACCGAACGCGGTGAGTGGTCGATCCGCGCCTTGGCGAACGACGCCGGCATCCAGCCGGCACAAGCCTACGTCAACGTCGATGCCGCGCTGACCGGCCTGCGCCCGCTGTACGCCGACCTGCACGTGCATTCCGATGACACCGTCGGCACCAACGACACTATCTACAACCTCAGCTATGGCCGCGATGTCGCCGGCCTAGACGTGCTGGGCTACACCGCCAACGATTTCAACATCACCGAAAAGCGCTGGGACGCCGCCGTGGCACTGATCCACGCGCTCAACGAGCCCGGCCGTTTCGTCTGCTACCCCGGTACGGAATGGTGCGGCAACTCCTGCGCCGGCGGTGATCGCAACGTGGTGTTCCTGCATGAAGGCAAGCCGGAGTTTCCCTTCGACAATCAGGGCCGCCTGGTGCGCTCCTTCGAGTGGAACGAGTTCACCGCGGGCACCATCAAGCCCGGCGCCTGGCCCGTCGACGAACTCTACGCCGCCTACGCCAAGAACCCCGAAGGCCACCTGATGATGCCCCACGTGGGCGGCCGCCGCTGCAACCTCGACTGGCACCACCCCGAGCTGGAGCGCCTGGTGGAAGTCGGCTCGGCCTGGGGCCAGTTCCACTGGGTCTATGCCGAAGCCCTGCAGCGCGGCTACCGGGTCGGCGCCGCTGCCAACAGCGACGAGCATCAGGGCCGCTGTGGCGGCGGCGTACCTGCCACTGCCGTGTTCGGCTCCCGTGGCGGCCTGACCGGGGTGATCGCCGAGGCTTTCGACCGCGCCGCCGTGGGCAAGGCCCTGCGCGCCCGGCACACCTTCGCCACCACGGGCGAGCGCAGCTATGCCCTGCTGCGCCTCGGCGAGCATCTGATGGGAGATGTGGTCACAGCCCAGGCCGGCGCCCCACTCGAGTACCGCCTACTGGGCGACAGCGGCTGGGAGCAGATCGACCTCTTCAGGGGCGAGCAGCGCATCTGGTCGCGCAACCTGCATCAGGAAGCCGGTCTGTCTTCACGGCACATCCGTTTGCGCCTCGGTGGCGCGCGTATCAAGGATCGCTATCGTGGCGCCTACTGGAGCGGTGAAATCAGCATCACCGGCGCGGTGATCAACGGCTTCCACTTCCTCGGTGCCGACCACCCGGAGCAGACCGTGTGGCGCAAGAACGCCACCACTCTGGCCTTCCGCACCGACACCAATGGCGACATCGACAGCCTGGAAATCGAGCTATCGGAACTGGCCGGGGCGCGTATCAGCCTGACCAGCCGCGTCGACAGTTACATCAAGGTCGGCGACCCGCTGACGCCACAACCCCACGTTCATGGCCCAACAGTGAACCTGGAGGTAACCGGCGCCCAGCTCCTGGAGCGCAGCGAGGTGGTCGAGCAATTGGCCGGCGCAGAGCTGCAAGTATCGCTGGAGCAGGTCACCGACCAGACGCTACCCCGTGACGTGCAAGGCCACATCGAACTGGCTGATCTGGCGCTGGAACAGGGCCGTGAACACCCACTGTTCATCTGCGCCCGGCAACGTGATCAGTCCCGCGTGTGGACGTCTGCCCTGTTCGTAACCCTATAAACCAATTGGGTCTCTAATGGAGGAGTCGTTGATCGACTGCTCCGTTAGAGGCCCGTACCGTCGCCCCCGGCGGCGGATATATTTCATACCTCAGCTCCCCGGCAGCACAACGAAGCACTTCACTCCTCTGGTTGCGTGCTTTCCTCGAGCTGCTTGAGCGCATGGGACAGACTCGCATGCGACAACTCGCCGAGGTGGCTGCCCACCTGGCGACCCTCGGCATCGAAAAACAGCGTGGTCGGCAGCGCGCTTGATCCAACGTGTTGGCCCAGCTGGCCGCCCGGATCCAGCAGTACATTGGCCAAGCCTAGCCCTTCAGTAGCAAAGAACCTGGCAACAACCGCGTCACTCTCGCCCTGATTGACGAAGAGAAACGTGACACCTGACAGCTCACTTTGGGCTTTCGCCATGACCGGCATCTCGCGGCGACAGGGCGGACACCAGGTTGCCCAGAGATTGACCACCAGCGGTTTGCCTGCGAAGTCACGCAGCGTTACCCGCTCACCTTGCTCATCGTGAAAACTCAGATCGGGCAGACGATTGGATTGTTCGACGGTGTGTAGTAGGAACGAGCCCGATACCCAGGTCAGCATCCCTACCGTAATCGCCCAACCAAGTGGCTTGCGCAGCTTGCCGTCGCGCCAGCACATCCACGTGCCGAGACCCAGCGCCGCTAGCAGACCCGGCCAGGCGATGAAGCCAGCATCACGAATGTCGACTGCTCGCCAGGGCTCGTCGCTGAAATGCTCCAGATACGTGATTACAAATGCGATTCGGGCGACGACCAGCGCCACCAGAAGCAGCCTGAATACCTGCTTCTCTGGGTCAACTTTGCTTTTCCGCCCCAGCCACCAGCCGGTAAGGATCGATAGGGCCAGGCTCACCATCAGGACGACGTGCGGCATCGCTAATGCCAGCGGCCCCAGGTTGATAGTCAAGCTCAGTTACCCTCCTTAACTCAGTTATCCGGCTTCAGCGCTGAACCGCGGCCCTTCGAATCGCCTTCGTCAGAAAGCTGGACAACTGATCAATCGAATAGGGCTTCTGAAGAAGATCGAAGCCATAGCTACCATGTTGTGCAAGCACCTCGCTATAACCGGAAGTCAGCACGACCGGTATCAGCGGATACAGCCTGCGGATCGTTTTGCCAAGATCGATACCGTTCATTCCAGGCATGACGACGTCAGAGAAAACCACGTCGAACTTGCCCGGTTGCTGTGATAACAGCTCCAGTGCCTCTTCCGCGTTGGCCGCAGTGGATGGCTGGTAACCCAGCTCGACCAGCGCGGTCTGGCAAAACGCACTGATGTCGGGATTATCTTCGACCACCAGCACGCGTGTGGCATGGTCTGTTGCCAGCGGTTCAGGGGTTGGGGGCTTTTCCCTACGAGGCTCGACTCGACTATCTACTCTCGGTAAATACAGAGTAAATGTTGAACCCTCGCCAACTTTGCTCTCGACGATGACTTCCCCGCCCGATTGTTTGGCAAAGCCAAAGACCTGCGATAGCCCGAGTCCAGTGCCCTTGCCGAGCGCTTTGGTCGTGTAAAAAGGCTCGAAGATTAACTCCAGTTGCTCAGGCGCTATACCGGTTCCCGTGTCGGAAACTGATATAGCGACATAGCGACCTTCTGTGGGCGGATGGAGCCGAGCTGCCGGAATTTGATCCGTAGGCGCCACGCGAATCGCGATCCGGCCACTGCCACACAACGCGTCACGGGCGTTGACGGCCATGTTGACCAGGGCGGTATCAAACTGGCCTGAATCGGCATAAACGAAATACGGTGTGTCAGGCGACTCAATATCAATTTTGATACGAGGCCCGCTTAACGTCGCCAGCATTTCTGCGAGCGAGCAGATATTCTCGCGGGGGACAAAAACCTCTGGCTTCAGGGCTTGTCGCCGGGCAAACGCCAGCAACTGGCCGGTCAGACGTGACGCGCGATCCACCGTGCCCGAGATTGCTTCGATGTAACGTAAGCGTTTTTCTTCAATAAGATTAGGGCGCCTTAACAGATCACAAGAAGATCTGATAATGGTCAGAAGATTATTGAAGTCATGCGCGACACCGCCGGTCAGCTGGCCGACAGCTTCTATTTTTTGCGCCTGACGCAGGGCGGCTTGAGCCCGTTCAAGCTCAACCTGAGACTTGATTTGCTCAGTGACGTCGTTGGCAAAACAGAAGCCTCCAGTGACGGAGCCGGAGGGATCACGTAAGGGCGTATAAGCGAGTTCATAGCTACGTCTCAAAAGGCTGGGGTCACCGAACTCAGCGGATACCCGAAAGGTCTCGCCACTCAAAACACGCCTCAGTTGTTCGCGTAGGACTAGTGCTTGTTCCGCCGGTAATAGCTCTGGCAATAATTCGCGTCCCTCTAGCGAATAACCGTAGATCGCTCGAAAAACCTGAGAATAGGCCTCGTTGAAGGCTATAAGGCGGTAATCGGTGTCGAAGATGCAGGTAGGCACTGCATTGGCCTCAATTACATCGCGGTACAAACGTAGCTCTGCGGTACGCTTGGCAACCTGCTTTTCAAGGGAGGCGTTGAAATCGCGCAGCTGGGCCTCGCTCTGCTTCAGGAGCGCTTCAGCGTTTTTCCTGTCCGTGATGTCGGACGCCGCGCCCAGCCAGCCAGTATTTTTTCCGCCTTGGTCAAAGAGCGGTACCGCACCTACCTGTGCCCACCCGACACTTCCGTCGACGCGGTTGACCGGATGTTCGATGCTGTAGGTCGATCTGGTACTGATGGCTCGGGCAATTTCTGCACGCACCGCATCGCGCGCCTCGACAGGGATGTAGTCATTAAGCCAATTGGAATTGTCCGTGTCCGTGTCCGGAATGAAGTTGCCGCCCTTGAGCTGATGGAGCTGAGTCCAATCAGCATTGATTGAGAAACGAACCTCACTCGATGACCGTACTAAGGCGTCCAACCGCTGCTCGCTTTCAGCGAGTGCCAGCGTAGTGTTCACTTGATCGGTCATTTCCCGGGTGTAGCAGAGGACACCACGGATGGATCCCTGATCATCGCGCAGTGGCGAAAATGAATAGCTCCACCACGTTTCTTCTGGCACACCTTCTCGCGCCATGATGATCGGCGCGTAATCGGAACGGATCGACTGCCCTGACAGTGCTTTGCGCATTGAATCACGCACCGCATCCCACGCGTCTGCCCACAACACCGGCAGGGATTGACCCAACGCTCCTTCCAGGCGAGATCCAAGGAGTGGCCGATAGGCATCGTTGTAGAAAAAGGTAAGCGCCTCCCCCCAAACCAGGTACATGCTCTCCGGTGAATTGAGCATGAGTTCCAGGGCATTGTGCAGGGACTGCGGCCAAGCATCTTGCGAGCCTATCGGTGTCGAAGACCAATCGTGCCGACGGATGAGTTCTCCCGTCCCACCACCTCCGATCAGAAGCCTGTTACCAACTCTGCCCACGGTCTCCTCCCTATGAATTCATGCGATCAAACGAATCCAGCACAAGGTCACCGGCCACTCGAAACGGCGCTGCCATGCCCAGACTCAGTAAGAAGACACGGACTTGGGGCTAATTCTCCAACTCAATTGTCGCTTGATCAACGCATGGGGTGGGTCATCGACTGTTCAAAATCGAGCCGAGAGGTCGACGCGAGGAAATCGCCTGCCAACAGCCGGTAGATTCCTAACACTGATTGCAGATCCTCTAATGCCCCACACGTACGATCAACTAATCATCTGGGCCCACTAATTACGCGTCTAGCGTAACGTTCAACCTGGACTCCATGCTGAGCTGTCCAGCGCTGGTATTAGTATGCTCGGCACTGGCCACACGGCATCAACCACTCACCATGGCTTGAATTTCAACGTAAAGTAAGCCAAATAAATTGTTCAGCTCTCGACCCAAAAAGGTTATCCATGTCCAAAATTGCCGAATTCAAAGCCCTAGAGGCTCAACTCGCTGCTCAACTTTCACAGCTTGATGCATTGAAAAATGATGGTGGATTGCAGCGCGAAATCGAATTTGAGAAAAAACTTCGCTCGCTGATGTCCGATTACGGCGTCAGCCTTGGCGGCATCATTTCTCTACTCGATCCGCAATCTCCCCGGAGCGCCAAGCTCTCATCTCAAACTGCCCGGGGCCCGAAGCGAGAGCGCACAATCAAGGTGTACAAAAATCCCGAAACAGGTGAGATCGTTGAGACAAAGGGCGGTAACCACAAGGTGCTCAAAGCTTGGAAAGATCAGCACGGCGCGGAAGCGGTTGATGGCTGGCTTCAATAAGCTCTCTAAGCACTTTGGAAGTGAAAAAGCCGGGCATTACCCGGCTTTTCTTTATCGCAGGTCTAGCACGGCTCAGGAAGCCGTCCTGCAGGACGAACCGAACCGGCAGGCGGCTCGTTGAGGATGGCCCAGAATATCCCGAGGCCCGATATCGCCTTCACGAAATCAGAGAATTCGACAGGTTTGACCACGTAAGCGTTAACTCCTAGACGGTACGCCTCTTCCAGATCCGGTTCCTCCTCCGACGACGTCAGCATCACAATGGGAATACTCTTGAGCTGATCGTCAGCCCTAATAGCCTCGAGTACCTGCAACCCATCAAGCTTAGGGAGTTTTAGATCCAACAGCACGACTGCAGGATTACCCTCGTGGCGCGCGGCATATGCACCAGTGCGCCTCAGGTAGGCCAATGCCTCTTCGCCATCCCGAACACAGATCACTTCGTTAGAAAGCCGGCTGCGCTCAAGCGCTATCAAAGCGAGTTCTAGGTCGCGTGGATTGTCTTCCACAAGAAGAATCGGTTTGAGCATGTTGTCCTCTCACTTCTACGTGAGCCAGGTTTGAAGTCGAGTCATCCTGTCGGATGAGTTTTGGGTCAGACCCGAGAGCAGCGTTGCCGTTCCGCAACGGGCTAATGACCGGAATCGGCTCGACGGGCTGATCAGCCCACTGGTGATGCGAGTGGATCGGCGCCAGAGGTCACCTAAATGCCATAATGCGGCCCCCAAAAGCCAAGTCTTCGCCATCCATGAATCACGTTTTTTCAGCCTTCGCCCTCTCCGTTCTCCTCATCACCACAGCCTTTGCCAGCGCCCCATCGACCTTCACCGAAGCGAAAGTCGTGGCCAAGCGGCAGGTTTTCTTCGACCAGGCAGACGGCTCGGTGGGCGATCTGTACTGTGGCTGCAATTGGACGTGGGTGGGTAAGTCGGGCGGCAGAGTCGATGCGAAATCCTGTGGCTATGAGGTCAGGAAACAGGCCACGCGCGCCGAGCGCACCGAGTGGGAACATATCGTCCCTGCCTGGACGTTCGGGCATCAGCGGCAGTGCTGGCAGCAAGGCGGCAGAAAGAACTGCGTCGCAAGTGACCCCGTGTTCCGGGCAATGGAAGCAGATCTTTACAACCTCTACCCCTCGATCGGCGAGGTCAATGGCGATCGCGCGAACTACAACTACGGGATGGTATCGAGCAGCGAGCCGCAGTATGGCGCCTGCTCTACGAGGATCGATTTCAGCAGCCGAACCGCTGAACCGCGAGACGAAGTCAAAGGCCTGGTCGCACGCACAACGTTCTACATGTTTGACCGGTATCGCCTCAACATGTCGCGCCAGCAGCAACAGGTGCTGATGGCCTGGGGCAGGCAGTATCCGGTAACGGATTGGGAGCGCGAGCGGAACGCCCGCATTGAGAAGATCGTCGGACACTCCAACGAGTTCGTGACCGGTGAGCGCATGTGGACGCAAGGCTACAAGCCTACCGGCGATGGCGTGTCGAAGGTCGCTAACGCGAAATCCACACCGTCAGCACGCAGCAGTGTGTCCGTCGAAAGCTCATCAAGTTCTGTGATTGGCAATCGGAACAGCGGTCTCTATCACCTGGCATCCGGATGCCCAGGCTATGGGCAGGTTGCCTCTAAAAATCGCGTTCCTTTCGAAACCGAGTCCGACGCCATCGCCGCTGGCTTCCGGAAAGCCGGCAATTGCAAATAGCAGTTCCGATCGGCCGAGGCGTCCATTCAACGAACGGCCTCGGCCTGGAGCTTGAGGTTATGCCAAGTCCTTGGGACGTTGGTTCGACGTCCACGGATGAGGCGCCTTCTGAAGTATCAGGCAGCTGGCTTCATAACGACTTTGGTCCAGCCTTTGTCACGGGCGTCAAAGTGCTTGTATGCACTTGGGCCCTCAGCCAGCTTGAGGCGATGGGAGATGATCAGCGATGGCTTGGCGCGGTCGTGGTGAATCAGCGCTGCCAGTTGACGGTTGTACGCCTTGACGTTGGCCTGCCCAGTACCGATTGTCTGGCCTTTGAACCAGAACGCACCGAAGTCAAAAGCCATCTTCCCTTCCTTGGCTAGCTCATTTTCAGCACCAGGATCCTGGGGAACGAATAGCCCAACAACACCTATCCCACCAGTTGCTTTGGTTGAGGCGACAAGGTTGTTCATGGTCAGGTGATTCACCTCGTGGCCATGCTTGTCACAGCATTGGTAACCCACGCATTCGCAACCACGATCCGTGCCTTTGCCGTCGGTGTAATTCAGAATTTCATCGACAGCCTTCTGCTCAACGGAATTGATTGGTGTTGCCCCCATCTTCGCAGCCAGCTTCAGACGGTCAGGCTGATCATCAATGACGAACACCTGCGAAGCGCCTTGGATGATAGCGGCGTGTGCCGCCATCAAGCCCACTGGCCCTGCGCCGTATATGGCGATGGATTCGCCAGGCTGTAGCCCTGCCAACCTGGTGGCATGCCATCCAGTGGGGAAAATATCAGAGAGCATCACATAGTCGTCTTCCCGCTCTTTGGCGTCCTCAGGTAAAACGAGGCAGTTGAAGTCTGCGAAGGGAACTCGCAGCAGCTCGGCCTGGCCGCCATCATAGGTGCCCATTTCAGCAAACCCATAGGCCGCGCCGGCGCTGCCCGGGTTAGCCGTCAAACAATACCCGGTGAGGCCTTTTTCGCAATTTTCGCAAAAGCCGCAACCGATATTGAACGGCAAGCAGACCATGTCACCAACTTTGACCCGTTCGACACCGGCACCCACCTCAATCACCTCGCCAAGGTTTTCGTGACCAAAGACACGGCCTGTTTCAAAGGTGGTGCGGCCTTCGTACATGTGGAGGTCGGAGCCACAGATATTGGTGGAGGTGACTCGTACTAGGGCGTCGGTGGGTTTTTCAATCTTTGCATCCGGGACGTTTTGTACGCTGACGTCACGTGGTCCGTTGTAGACGATTGCCTTCATGTGGGTTCTCCAAGTTAGTTCAAAGGAGCGCCATACGCGCTTTCGTTGCTACATAAGTTGGTGTTCAGCGCAAAGGAGGCCGTTCAGGAAAATTGCGGCGATTCCTGACCGGTGGCATTTCATAGCCAGTGATGACAAACCGTTTTCTTCCCCGCGGCTGCGCCCTTCGGGCAGCGTAGATGGCCAATTGGCTGTTTGATCCGACACCCGATGCGGATATATCCATTAATGAGTCAACTCGTACCGTTATGGTATAACGTTGTTATCATTCGCGATTTCGCCACAACAATATTGAGGAAGTCTGCTTCATGTACGGATCTGCGCATCGCGGTAGGGATTGGATTCTTGGAGGCGCCGCACTGACCTGCTTGGTCTCGTGCACAATGGTATGTGCGGCAGAGGCAGAACAAGCCACTGAGCTGGAAGCCATCGAAGTCGTTGGTGAGGGAAGCAATTCGGGACGTATCAAACCGCTGGCACGAAGCAAAGTGAGCAATGCTCCCAACAGCTTGCCAGCTGCGGTGACCACGATCACGGACGAAGATATTCGAACACTCAACGTAGATCGCGATATCTCCAACATCTATCGTCGTGTGCCAGGCGTCGTAGCCAACAACATCGACCAGGGCGATACCGGCAATGGCTTCCGTATGCGCGGCTTCACCACCAATGGCACTCACGGCGCCGACGTGGCCGTGTACGTCGACGGCGTGCCGCAGAACATTCCCTCAAGCCAGGGTGGTGCAGGCCACGGCCCGGTGTTCCTTGAGTGGTTGAC
Source organism: Pseudomonas sp. AC355 (assembly GCF_979258205.1). NCBI lineage: Bacteria > Pseudomonadati > Pseudomonadota > Gammaproteobacteria > Pseudomonadales > Pseudomonadaceae > Pseudomonas > Pseudomonas sp. AC355. The sequence continues at coordinate 1,402,397 of NZ_OZ409843.1, forward strand.
GCCTCAAATGATCAAGCGCGTCGACGTCATCAAAGGCCCGATATCTGCGCTGTATGGCGACCAGAACCGCGCAGGCGCGGTGAACATCGAGACGCTCGATGGTGGGGACGTGGCCTCGAGCATTGGTGTGGATATCGCCAGCTTTGATGGCCGTCGAACCAACCTGGTGCTGGGCGGGGAGCATGAAGGTTTCGAATCGCTGTTCGTGGCCGATATCTACAAGACCAATGGCTACCGCAAAGCGGCTGAGACCAACCGCGACAACTACTTCTGGAAGCTCTCTAAGGTCTTTGGCGATGCGAAGTATTCGGCGCGCTTCAGCCACTACGAATCGGATTTCAAGAACGATGGCTACCTGAACCTACCCGCTCTCAAGGCCGGTACGATCAGCCGCCGCGACACCGACAATCTTTATGGCTTCGGCAATGCCAACCGAAACACCTACGTCTTCAATCGCGCGCCCGCAGAAGGAGACGAGGGCCTGTACTACACCGCTTACTTCGAAGATTTCAAACGTGTGCGCGGCATTTCCAATGGTACCAACACCCATAATTACGGCAAGGATGATCGTGACATCTACGGCGGGCGCCTGGCTTATAACTTCGTTTATGAGGACTCGGCATCGTTGATGGTCGGTGCCGACGTGCGCCGCGACAAGGGCGACGCCTACCGCCAGCAATATCGCAACTTCGAACCCACACCCAATTTCTATTTTGACTTCGACCAAGACCTGATCACCTATGGTGTGTTTGCCCAAGGACAATACAAGCCGGTCGACTCACTGAAGTTGCTGGGAGGCATTCGCTACGACCGCTTCGACTACGACATCGACAACCTCAAGTTTCGCAACGCCGATACTGGCTACCACAGCTCGGTAACCACACCGAAACTCGGCCTGGTATGGACGCCGATCGAGCAGTTCGAAGTGTTCACCAACGCTTCTCAGGGCTTTCGTTCGCCAGCTGCGGAGTACATCAGTTCCGGCAGCAGCGGTGCTCTGCCGCCGAGCGAGACAGGTGGTCGGATCAACGGTAGCGTACGGCCCAGCAAGGTCACGTCCTATGACATCGGCTTCACCGTACGCCCGACTGAGCGCTTCTCCAGCACCACCGAGTTCTACTACATCCAGAACGATAGCGAGACCTTGCAAACTTCACCGGGGGTCTTCGAGCAGGTCAGCGACACCACACGTAAAGGCGTGGAAACCAGCTTCAACTACCAAGCCACATCCACAGTCAGTACCTACGCAAGCTATGGCCGAATCATCGATGCGGTGATAGACAATCCGGCTGCTGGTACCGGCGACAGGTTGGTAGTCCCAGAGCACACCTATAAAGCCGGCCTGCAGTATCAAGATGCCTTCATGGCGGGGCAGCTGACGCTCAATGCCGATACCTACCACCTCACCGGGATCCCTTACTACGTGGGGACAGAGAAGAGGGAAATGCCGGTCTATACCCGGTATGACCTGCGCGCGTCATATGACTACAGCGACTACCAGTTCAGCGTGTATGGGACTTTTCAACCCCACCGTTATGGCACCGAAGTAGCCTACGGCACAACAAGTGGGCTGGTGATCGTTCCGCAGCCATCGACAACGCTGGGCGCATCGGTCAGGTATTTTTTCTAGCCATCGTCCTACTGCTTAACGTCACACGCTGTCAGGACTGGTGCATGTCGCTGTCGTCGACCTAGTCATCACAAAAGATGCGCCAGCGACTGCTCAGTTATCGACGTACTCAAAACACTAAAGCGGCTTGGTAGAGCTTCAAAGTCTCCTACAGGTACTTGACCGAGGACAGGGTTCTGTTTCCGGTCAAACGATGGTGTCTGACCTATAGGTCTAAGAGGCGCAACGGCCATGACGTCCACAGAGCTCAGAACGAGCAAGAGCCCAGCACAACACAATTACGGCCCTTTCGCTTTGCTGCGTATAACGCCTGGTCGGCCGCCATTACCACCTCCTCTACGCTACTAAAACTGGATCCAGCACTGCCCGCGACGACGCCAATACTCACCGTTAGACAGTGGTAGGGAGACTCGCGATGCTCAATGGCTAAACGTTCTACTGAGCCGCGCACTTTCTCCGCGATGGCAAAAGCCTGCCCGCCATCCAACCCGCAGAGAATCAGTGCCATCTCCTCACCACCGTAGCGGGCTGCCAGGTCGGTGCCTTTGCGCACATGCAGCCGCATCGCCCGCCCCACCTCGATCAATGCTCTGTCGCCGATCAAATGACCATACGTGTCGTTGTAGAGCTTGAAGTAATCCACATCGATCAGCACGAACGCGAAAGACGCGCTCTCGGTAAGGCTTTGTTCAAAGGCGCTTTCCAGGCGCTCATCCAAGTGCCTTCGATTGGCCAGGCCGGTTAGCCCGTCCTCAGATGCCAGCGTTGCCAAGGTCTTGTTCGCTGCGGACAACGACTTGTGTGCAGCAAGCAGCTCGATTGCCAACTCCGACTGTTTTCTCAGAGCACGCAAGACCAGTGCACCCATAGCGACGACGATCAGAGTCGCTATAACTGCAAAAGACCACATCGTTCGGGCCCGCTGCTTCCATGCAGTCAACGCGTCGACCTCGGCCATCGCCACGGCGACAAGCACGGGATACTTGTTACTCGCGTCAAATCCGTAAATTCTTCGCACACCATCCACGATTGCGGTGAGGGCAACCGAGCCTTTAGATACGCCCTGATTCACCATCTTCAGCATTGGGCTCTCGGAGATATTGGTGAGGTAGGTTTCAGCATTGCTGTCCGACCGAGCGAGGATTGCTCCATCGCGCTTTGCCAACACCACGATGCCCATCTCTCCGAGTGGAAGCGATTGGTAGAGGGTAACGAAACGGTCAACGTTCAGCGTCGCGAGCACCACGCCCTGGAAATCACCCTCACGTCCGTACAAGCCCATAGACAGAGTGATGACCCAGTCCCCTGTGGTTTTGCTCCTCACCGGTTTGCCAATATAAATTCCAGGATCGCTAGTGGTCTGGTGATACTGAAAATAAGCTCGATCCCGATTATTCAAAGCCTTGTCAGTCGCATTGGTAGTGAGAAAATAGCGCCCGGCCGCGTCTGACATAAACAGCCCATCCAGCTCGCCGAGCTTCTGAATCTGGGCTGCCGCGATTTCGTTCAGCTCCTGCAGGTTCGCATCGCGATGACCGCCCAGACGATGCTTGGAAGCCAATGCGGTCAGTATTGTCTCAGCGACCCGTATAGTAGATTCAGCCTGGCTACTCAGTGCCGTTGCAAGCGTCTGCATTGCTTCTGTGTTTTGAGCTATCGCCTGCGATTTGTCCCATCTCACATGCAGTGCCGTGGAAGCTATTAGTAGCGCGCACACGAAGGCTACGACGAAGACGAGCATGCGCCGTGTATGACTGCTCTTGGGTGGCGTATCCGTTTGCCTCCTGGCGAAATCCTGCACGTCTGCCTCCCTAGGGAACGTGGAAAAATTCAGTACGCAATGCCAGCCGCGCCTGGCCAGCTATGGACAGCTCACTTCATGCCAATCCCAATGGGAGCTGTTCCTTGCTTCATATCCAGCTTCACTTCTACACCCTGATTTGAGCCTGATTCCCTGCCACTCAGAAAACCACCATGAGATACTAACCCCTGTCATCGCTCGGCCGGCGCGCCTGGCAAGGAGAGGCTGGTTGGGCGGTGATAACCCATCAATGCATCTGACGCTAACGCTCGCCGCGCTCATTAATGGCGTGTCTATCGCGCTCTGCTCCGCGACCAGACCTGCGCCGCAGGCGCTCAGTGTCACTGCTTAAACCGCCCACTAAGACCATTGCGGCAATGGTCTTTTCCGTAAATGCGCAATTCCGCCCCGACTTATTTCCTCGAATTCGTAAAAGCTCAAAAGCGGTATTACAGATTTACAGAAATCCGTGCCTACGGTTCTGCGGATTTCCCGAGAACCTTGAATCCGTAACTCCACAGCTACGTGCCGTTGCGTTTTTACGGCCGCGGATTTTCCGACTCGGCCACTATTGATCCCACTCCCGTCTAGCTTCTGACTGTTCGCGCATCAATTGCCACATCCTTTGCGCTCGAAACCGCCATGACCCAATCCGGCATGATCACATGCGCTTGCTGACGCAGCCTGCAGCTCCCAACTTCATCGGAGGATGCATTGTGTCGCACGTAGCAGAACCCAACCGCAGTGACCGGCGTGCAGATTTTGATCTCAAGCGTTTGTGCAAAGCAGGTCCTCACTCTCACGCTCTGAAACCCGCATCAGATGAGCGGCAGCCTGAAGCAGGCACGACCAATCAAAAAGCGGGATATCTCACCAACAACGAAGCAGCAGCCTACCTACGCCTTTCACCACGCACGCTTGAGAAACTGCGCATCACCGGCGGCGGACCTCGTTTTCACAAGTTTGGCCGGCGGGTCATGTATGCACTCATAGACGTAGAGGCATGGGCCAGCGAACGCAGTTTCGAGACCACCTTCGACCCTGAATACGTAAGCCGTCATCCAGGAGCGCATCGCGATGATCTGTGAGGTGGTGTTACATGAGCAATTCTCCGCTCGCGCAAGGCGAGCAGATGGACATGTTTCGTGCCCTGCCCGGCGATATGGCTCCGAGAGATGCACAAGATCTGATGGCGCACCCGTTCTTCTCGCTGGCCAAGTCAAGGCGGACGGTACCCATCAACTTTCATGCGGGATCGGTGACCGTTCACGTCGAGGGGACGCTGGAGCACGGCATCGCCACCATCTGGGATGCCGATATTCTGATCTGGGCTGCCAGCCAAATCGTCGAAGCCCGCGATGCCGGTATACCAACGTCTCGGCTTATGAGGGCAACGCCTTACGAGATATTGCGCTTCATCGGCCGCGGCAGCTCGTCGCGCGACTATCAGCGCCTGAAGGCAGCGCTCGATCGCCTGCAATCAACCAGCGTGGCGACCTCTATCCGGGAGATAACGGGTCGACGGCTGCACCGGTTTTCGTGGATCAACGAATGGAAAGAGCTGGCTGCCACGGACGGTCGCCCTATGGGTATCGAGCTGATCCTTGCCGACTGGTTTTACAGCGGCGTCCTGGATCAGGCGTTGGTGCTGACGATCGATCCGGCCTACTTCCGTCTCAAAGGCGGCATAGAGCGCTGGATGTACCGCCTGGTGCGCAAGCATGCGGGCCGGCAAGAAGACGGCTGGCAGTTCGACTTCCGGCACTTGCATCGCAAGTCGGGAAGCACGGCACGTTACTCGGATTTTGCTCTGGATCTGCGAGCCTTGGTAGCTCGACAGTCACTGCCTGGCTATCAGTTGGAGATCGTCAGTCTCCCCCCTCCACCGAGATCCTCGCCTTCAAGCCCGTGCCGCAAACGGCACGGGGATAACCTGCGCAAAAGCTGTGAAACCCTTCGTGCTATCAGGCGCAAGCAGGCTCGTGCTATCAGGCGCACGACTATCGTGCTATCAGACGCAACGAATCCGCTACAGCCCACGTCCTGCGGGGCTTTGCACGCCCCTTAACTTAACTAACTTAAAAGCTCTAACTTTTTGTTGTAGGGCACCCTGGGCGAGAGGAAATAGCGCCGCATCGCGTAAGGGCATCAGGGAGGTAGGCGCATGATTCTTGCTCTGCTCAATCAAAAAGGCGGTGTGGGCAAAACCACACTGGCCACACATGTTGCGGGCGAATTGGCGCTTCGCGGCTATCACGTTCTGTTGCTGGACGCAGACCCTCAAGGCTCGTCTCTGGACTGGACACAGCGACGCAGCCAGCAGGGATATCCCAGGCTCTTCAGCACCGTAGGTCTTGCGCGAGAAACACTGCATCAAGAAGTGCCTGAACTGGCCAAGCGCGCCGATCACGTGATCATTGACGGGCCACCTAGAATCGCCGCCCTCGCCCGCTCTGCGTTGCTTGCCGCTGACCGCGTATTGATCCCTGTTCAACCAAGCCCCTACGACCTCTGGGCCAGCGCCGAGATGCTCAATCTGATTCGAGAAGCACAGGTCTTTCGTCCCGCGCTTCACGCAGCGTTTGTCATCAATCGGCGCGTCAGTACCACGATCATCGGAAGGGAAGCGCGCAGTGCGCTTGCCGAACAATCATTGCCCGCTATGCAGGCCGAAATCCGTCAACGCATCGCGTTCGCCGAGAGCGTGGCAGCTGGTCGGCTGGTACGTGAACTATCGGCAGACAGCATCGCCGCGCGTGAGATCAGTGCCTTGGTCGATGAGCTTTTGAGGAGTCCGTCATGAGCAACAAACGTATCGCTATAGGCGCTCGGCCTTTGGCCAACCCGGATGCGGAAGCGTGGATTGTGCAAGGCTCACTGGATGACATCGTCAACGCCAGACCTTACAGCGCACGCCTGACATTGGACATCACGCCAGCCCTTCGCACGCGCATCAAACGGACTGCGTTTGATCGCGGCATCACGATGGCAGCAATGCTGCGCGATGTGCTGGAGGATGCCTTTCCGGAGGGCTCATCGTGACCCGGCGAGCAATTGCGCTATTGCTGCTCTCAGTAGCTGCGGTCATTGCACTCGGTTACGTTTCCCTCGACCGCCCTCATCCCATGCTGGTCTACAACGCGTCAACGAGTGTTCCTAAGGGTTGGTACCGCATCAATGCGGCAAGCCTCTTCAAACCTGGCGACTGGGTGCTCATTCGGCTGCCCGCGAACGCTTCGACACTCGCGATGCAACGCGGCTACCTACCGACGACGGTTCCGTTACTGAAACCGGTGGCAGCGGTCGCACCGCAACGAGTGTGCGTGGAGCAACGGAACGTAATCGTCGACGGCAAGGTTGTTGCCAGACAGTTGCGCCACGATCGGCTCGGTAGACCACTGCCTGCTTGGCACGCATGTCGGCGGCTGTCTGAAGATGAGCTGCTCCTGCTCAGCACTTTAAACGCTGAGTCATTTGATAGCCGCTACTTCGGCCCCGTCCGTATCAATGCGGTGATCGGACGTGCGTTGCCATTGCGACAGCCGAAACACCAATGAGCGCGATCACCAGGTGTCGGTCGCTGGCCTCTGCTGACCCATGGCTAGGCCTCGGCACTACATGCGGATCGAGCGCTTCATTGGCGTAAATGTTAGCGAGGACATGACGAAAATACCGGGTAAGAGCAGAGGGCAAGATAAAAGAGCGCAGCACTACGTTTGCGCATGAGGCCAGCCTGTACGAGGGGTATGCGCGGCACTGCCAGTGCGCGCTGAGGTGTCATCAATGGTGCTAAGCGCCAGTGATCAAGGAGTCGACGCGAGTTTCGTTCACTCTGGAGGATCCTTCAGGATGGAAAAAGAAGTAGGAGAAAACCATGAGGCGGGCTTTCGCCTGCGACCAGGAAAGGTCAAACAAGGGGATCAGCGCTTCATCAATCAGGTACTGCGACAAACAAACAAAGCCGGGTTCGGCAGTGGCGGTAAATCTGGCCACCAGCCGGGCGCTCGGCTTGGTCGAGGTCATGTTGCTGCGCGTTTCAGCGCTCAGCAGCTATCACCCCTGGCTCGCCGCGTAACCATCAAGACCCGGTTGGTGAATTTGCAGCGCGCAGGCAAGCATTCTACTCGGAGCCACTTGCGCTACATCGAGCGCGACGGTGTGAGTCGCGTGGGTGATCCGGGCCAGGCTTATGGCCCGCAAACGGATCTGGCCGACCTTGAAGCATTCGAGATAAAAGGCCGAGACGACCGGCATCAATTCCGCTTCATCGTCTCTGCGGAGGATGCTGAACTGCTTGACGACTTGCGCACCTACACCCGCCATCTGATGAGTCGGGTGGAAGCCGACTTAGGCACCCGCCTTGAATGGGTAGCCGTCGACCACTGGAACACCGATAACCCCCATACGCACATCGTCCTACGTGGTAAGGACGACACAGGTAAGGATCTGGTAATCGCCCGCGATTACATCGCAACAGGCATGCGCAACCGAGCTGCTGAGCTCGCGACGGAATGGCTTGGCCCTCGGACTGAGCTGGAAATTCAGCGTGGACTGCAGCGCGAGGTGACACAGGATCGCTGGACGAGTCTGGATCGCATGATCACTCGTGAGTGCCAGGCTGGGGTCTTGCCGATTAAGGCGTTAGCCGGTCATGGCAATCGACAGATGTTGCTAGGCCGTTTGCAGCACCTTGAGCAACTGGGTTTGGCACACCAGAGCGGTAATACGAAATGGGTTCTGCACCAGGACGCGCAACGCACGCTACGCGCGATGGGCGAACGCGGCGATATTGTTCGAACGATGCAGCGTGCCATGAGTGGCATCACCCGCGAGTTGTCCGTATTTCAACCCGGCGTAGGCAGTCACGAGGTTACGGGCCGGGTTGTAGCCAAAGGATTAGCAGACGAGCTCAACGACCGTGGCTACCTGATCGTCGATGGGCTGGACGGCAAGGCCCACTATCTCCAGCTCCCTCCACGTGAGGAGTTGGCCATGTATCCAATCGGCGCAGTGGTGCAAACTCGCACGCGCAACGAACCCCGAGCAATCGACTCCTCCATTAGCAAACTGGCCCAAGCAGGTGTTTACAGCGCAGAACATCACCGAGCCTTGATTCGGATCGGAGGTAACCACTCGAAAGATCCCGACGCGATAGTCGAGCGGCATGTTAGGCGTCTGGAAGCCCTGTGTCGGGCTGATATCGCACAGCGCGTTGGCGAGGGGCTTTGGCAGGTGCCTAAAGACTTGCCTGAACGGGGCCATCAGTACGACAAATCCGTAGCTGGTGGCACAGCCGTTGAACTGCGTACACCACTGCCTATCGAGCGGCAGTTGCGCACTGTCGGAGCCACCTGGCTCGATGAGCAACTGCTCAGCCGTCGGCAAGATATCGCATCAACCGGGTTCGGAAAGGAAGTGCGGGATGCTCTTGAACGGCGCTCTGACTTCCTGGTTGAACAGGGACTCGCAAAGCGCGAGGGGCAGCGCTTGATGCTTACTCGCAACCTGCTCGCCACGTTACGCGACCGGGAGCTGACTGCGACCGCACGCGAGATATCAAAGAACACCGGCTTGCGGTATCGCGTCCCAGTCAACGGTGAACGTGTTAGTGGCATTTACCGGCGCAGCCTACAGTTAGCCAGTGGCCGCTACGCGCTGCTAGAGGACGGCGCGGGCTTCTGCCTGGTGCCATGGAAGCCTGTAATCGACAAGCGACTTGGCCAGAACTTATCAGCAGTGATTCGAGGTAACAGCGTGTCATGGCAGATCGGCCGTCAGCGAGGCCCCGCTATCGGCTAAGGCTACTGAGGAGTGGGCAGTCTCTTCCTTCAGCCACTGTTCAAAAACATTGCTTTGGGGCTCACCTTCCTTTGCTGCGTAGTAAACCAGGCGTAGGTGTCTGTCTTCATCGATGGTGAGTGTGGTGTGCTCGAACTCCACCTCACCCACGCCCTGGATCCGCAGGTAACGAATGCCCTGACAGGGTCCGTGAATATCCTGTTGCCGCCACCACGACTTGAAATCCGGAGAGACTTTTTCCAGGTTTTTGACCAGCGCTACGATATCCGCATCTTGAGTGGCACGAACGAAGTCGCGGCGAAAACTGGACAGCATCTGGAGCGCCTGCTGGTTCCACGGCTGAAACAGTTCACGCATGGCAGGACATGTGAACAACAACCAAAGGAGGTTGCGCTGTTCGGCAGGATGGCATGACAGATCGAATACCCGATCTGCGGCACCGTTCCACGCCAGCACATCCCAGCGCAGGTTAAGCACGTAAGCAGGCCGAGATGGTAGGTCGGACATCAGCCTGTGGATCAACGGCGGAACCACACACCAAGTGCGCCCAGGTTCCGGCGGTAGGCGCTGGTGCGCTAACAAGAACAGGTGACGCCGCTCGGTCGCATCGAGCTTGAGCGTACGCGATAGGTTGTCCAGGAAAGTAGCTGACACGCTGATGTCTCGGCCCTGCTCCAGCCAGGTATACCAGGACAAACCCACTCCCGCCAAAGCGGCCACTTCTTCACGGCGCAAGCCAGGTGTCCGCCTACGCCCGCCGGCACTCAATCCAACATCTGCTGGCGACAACCGTTCACGCCTGCTGCGAAGAAACTCGGCCAACTCTAGTCGCGTGCGCTCAAGGGTGCGGGGTGCGCTCATCCGGTTACCTCCAGTAATAGCATAAACAGTCAAATTGTAACCCCCATAAATCCGAAGAAGAATACCTCGACCTGGCCGTAATAACTCGAGCTAGGGGCTTTTGCTTGATGAGGAAACGCACGTCGACGAGCATTACTTGCTAAGGAGATATACGGATGTACCAGGCACTTCTTCAAAAACAACTTGAGACCCTAAAGTCATCGAACCAATACCGCACCTTCACGACGCTCAGTCGCATTTGCGGTCAATATCCACTTGCCCGTCTTGAGGATGGCAACCAGGAACCCGTGGTGGTTTGGTGCAGCAACGACTACCTCGGGATGTCCCAACACCCCGCCGTGCGTGGACAGATGCACAAGGCATTAGATGCCTACGGGGCTGGTTCAGGTGGCTCGCGCAATATTGGCGGATCACACGAGGTGTATACCCGCCTGGAAGCTAGTCTGGCGGAGTGGCACGGAAAGGAAGCTGCGCTGGTATTCCCCACCGGTTTTGGATCCAACGACGCGACGCTTCAATGTTTACTGCGTCGCATTCCGGACTGCGTCGTGATCAGCGATGAGCTAAATCACGCCTCTATCGTCAACGGCATTCGCTCGACACCCAACGAACGCAAAATCTTTCGCCACAACGATGTAGAAGATCTTGAGTTGATCCTTGCCGGTTACCCATCGAATCGGCCGAAAATCGTGGTGTTCGAGTCGGTGTACTCAATGGATGGCGACATCGCTCCCATCGCCGAGATTATCAGTGTCGCCAAACGTCATAACGCCCTTACCTATCTAGATGAAGTGCACGCGGTGGGCATGTATGGGCCACGAGGTGCCGGGGTTGCCGCTGAACTTAGCGTGGCGGATCAGGTTGATGTCATCCAGGGCACAATGGCCAAAGCCATAGGCGTCATCGGTGGCTACATAGCTGCCAGCCAAATCATCATTGATTCAGTTCGCTCGTTTGCTACCGGCTTCATCTTCACCACCTCGCTACCGCCCGCAGTCACCGCTGGCTGCTTGGCGAGTGTGGAACACCTAAAGGCAAGTAGCTCGGAGCGTGAACGCCTGCACGCCCAAACTGCCTTGCTACGTGAGCGTCTCAAGCACTACGACATACCGGTGATGCCGTGTTCACAAACGCACGTGCTCCCGGTGTTGGTTGGCGAAGCAACACGGTGCAAGGCAGCGGCGGAACGCCTGCTGCGCAAGCATGGTGTTTACCTACAGCCGATCAACTTTCCCTCTGTGCCGGTCGGCACTGAACGCTTCCGCGTCAATGCGACACCCAATCACAGCGAAGAACAGATCGAGCATCTAGCCATTTCGCTTCGCGAGACCTTCGATCATTTCACCATCCCCCTGGCATCGCAGGCCTTTGGTACGGAGGTGGCCTGACATGCAACAGCCTCTTTTCATCGTGAGACCTGCTAGCACGGCCGATCTGGCCTGTTTAGTGGAGCTGCGTGCGCAGCTCATTGAAGGAACCAACGCAAGCTACTCGAGCAAAACACCTGAAGACTCAACGCGCTGGCGGGCGGCCTATCGTAGCTGGCTTATCAGCCATTTGAGCGAGAGCGATAGCGTCCAGATAGTAGCGGCTGAACACAAGCTGTCCGGCCAGGTACTGGGCTGCGCGACGGCCATCATTGACCAGCGTGCACCTGCCCCCAGCTGCCTCAATGGTTTGTCCGGTTGGGTGCAATCGGTGGTGGTCGAGTCTCAGTGGCGCAATCTCGGCATTGCTCGGCAGATGATGCAGCACCTGCTCCGGTGGTTTGCCAACCGTGGCGTTACGGCAGTGGTACTGCAAAGCACCAAGGTCGCTGACTCTCTGTACCAGGATCTGGGTTTTATCAGGAGTGACGAGAGCCTGATGATCCGACAGGAGACCTTGCCATGAAGATCCTGATCATAGGTTTAGGCTACGCCGGCAACCGCTACCACCGAGCTTTCGAACACATCGCCACCAGCACAGGTATATCGGTGAGGCTGGCGTATGTCAGTCGCCAGAAAAGAACAGCCGACCTGCCCTACTACGACTGCGTCAGTCGAGCGGTGACCGAGTTTTCCCCAGAGATCGTGGTGGTCAGCGTTAATGATCACAGCCATGCCTCGGTTTTGCAGCAGTTGGCCGGATACCAGGGATTCGTCATTTGCGAGAAACCGCTGGCGACACCCGATGACGACCTAGATGCGATTTCAGATGCAATGCGAGATGTCAGCGGCTTCGCCCTAGATCTGGTTGAACGTTATTCGGACGCCTGCCGGCAACTACGAGAGTGGGTCGAGCGGCACAACTGGGAACTGGTTCGGGCCAGCTTTCACTGGGGCAAAGATCGCATCAATGACTACCGGCCTACCTGCGGCGTAATCAGCGAAGCGATCCATGCGTTGGATCTGCTCAGTTGGATTTCCCCCCGTGCCGGCCAGTTAGAGTTGCACGGAATTCAGGGCGTGCGCTCCGACTTTTCAATCTCGGGCACCAATGTGCTCGACAGCGTACAGCTCACTGCAAGCATGGGCGAGGCGCGGGTTACAGGCTTCAGCAGCTTCGTAAATATCGTCCGCCAACGAACCGTGGATTTCAGTTTCGTGGACCACCGCTCGCAATTGATCCATGCGCGGCTGGTGCTCGACACACCGTGCTGGGACCACGACCAATTACGAATCTGGACGCGTAATGCCGACGGATCTGAAGCTCTTCTGCACGCGTTCACCACCGCTCCCGACACGCCGGGACTGGAGACCCTGCACAAGCTGTCGAGGTTGTGTCTGCAAGCCGTGCGCGCTGTGAGCATGAAGGAACCTCCGCGACAAGGCTTTGCAGATTTGAGCACCGCCCTGGCTCTCCAGCGCTTGCTCAACACCATAGAAATCGAAGCGAAAACGGCTCCGCCGGCCCGATATGTCCGCGGCGGTGAACGCGCGTTGCTGGCTGAAGACAGCAACCTCGAAATTCTTGGCTGAACATATTTTCAAGGAGCAAGACGATGTGTGGAATAGCAGGTTGGCTTTCGTACGGCCAAAACATGGAAACACAGCGGACCACCCTACAACGCATGACCGACACCATGGCCCGACGCGGTCCGGATGCCGGTGGGCTATGGATCGACGGGCCAGTAGGCCTTGGTCACCGCCGTTTGTCAGTCATTGATCTGGAAGGTGGTCGCCAGCCGATGGTAGCGATCCATGGTGGTCCCCATGAAGTAGCCGCCATCACCTACAGTGGCGAGGCCTACAACTACCGCGTGCTGCGCGCGGAGTTGCAACGCCTTGGGCATCGCTTCGAAAGTGTCAGTGATACTGAGGTAGTACTACGGGCATACGTCGAATGGGGCGAAGCCTTCGTCGAGCGACTCAACGGCATGTATGCATTTGCCATCTGGGATCGGCGTACGCAGGAGCTGCTGCTGATTCGGGACCGGATGGGCGTCAAGCCTTTGTATTACTACCCGACCCAGGATGGCGTTATCTTCGGCTCTGAACCGAAGGCATTGCTCGCCAATCCGCTCGTGCCACGCAAAGTGCGTGCAGATGGCCTGCGCGAAATATTGGAAATGGTAAAGACGCCAGGTCACGCCGTCTTTGACGGTATGCGTGAAGTTTTGCCAGGCGAGATCGTGCGCGTTAACCGACAGGGTCTGAGCCGACGCCAATACTGGAAACTGGAAGCGCGCGAGCACAGCGATTCGCTGGACAGCACCATTCGCCATACCCGTGACTTACTCGAAGACATCATCGACATCCAGATCGTCGCTGACGTACCACTGTGCAGCCTACTGTCCGGCGGGCTCGACTCATCAATCATCACTGCATTGGCCTCCAAAAAACTCCAGGCTGCCGGAAAGGAGAACATCCGCTCTTTCTCTGTCGACTTCACCGAGCATGGCAACGGATTCACTGGCGATGCGGTACGCGGCACACCCGATGCACCTTTTGTGCGCGACTTGGTAGAGAAGATTCATTCCAGCCATCAGGAGATCATCCTCAACAGTGGCGAGTTGGCCGATCCAGCGTTACGCGCTCAGATTGTCAGGGCATTAGATCTGCCGCCAGCTTTCTGGGGTGACATGTGGCCGTCGCTCTACCGGCTATTCGAGGAGGTACGCAAGCACTCGACCGTTGCTCTCTCTGGTGAGAGTGCAGACGAGGTATTCGGCGGCTATCGCTGGTTTCACGACCCAGAAGCTATTCAGGCGGACACATTTCCTTGGCTGACTTCGGTGACCGGCAAGTACTTTGACGGCAAACCCTTGTTCGACCCAAGCCTTCTGCACCGTCTGGACATGGGGAGTTTCCTGCGTGACAGCTACGCCCAGGCTATCGCAGAAGCCCCGGTACTACCCGGGGAAAGCGCGCAGGACGTACGCATGAGACAGATGAGCTACGTAAACCTGACCCGGTTCGTACAGACCCTGCTCGACCGAAAGGACCGTATGAGCATGGCCGTCGGCCTTGAGGTAAGGGTGCCCTTCTGTGATCACCGTCTCGTGGAGTATGCCTTCAACATCCCTTGGGCGATGAAAGCCTTCGATGGTCGAGAAAAGAGCATTTTGCGTGCTGCGACACGCGACCTGCTGCCCGCATCAATCAGCGATCGCGTTAAGAGCCCCTATCCCTCAACTCAAGACCCTGCTTATGAACTGGCGCTTCGTGAAGCGCTCGCCGCTGTTCACGCTAACCGCAACGCACCGGTGACGCCGCTGCTTGACGATGCGCAGGTTCAGAGAGCGTTGGCCAAGCCGCTAGGCACCATCTCTCCCATGTACGAACGCATGGGCATGGAGCTGGCGGTCGGCCTCAATACCTGGCTAACCGAGTACGAGGTCAGCCTCGAACTCTAGCCCCGAACCGGTTACGGCTCTGGACGGGGCCGTAGCCACTCCTTTTGAGTCCAAGTGCGCCACGTGGCGCTATCGAGTATGAGTATGCCTACTCCGAACCAGTCACCCATTTATCTCATCGCCTTGGGGGCTTTCGCCCTCGGAATGGCTTCCTATGTCACCGCCGGCTTGATCCCGATGATCGAGGATTCCTTTGCGGTCTCCGTTGCGGTTGCGGCCCAGTTGGTCACGTCGTTTACCCTGGCTTACGGCCTAGGCTCACCGATATTTGTGGCGTTGACGCCACCACACCGCCAACGCACCGGCCTGTTGGTTGCACTGGGCATTTTTGTGATCGCTAACGTAGCAAGCGCGCTGTCTGAGAATTTCACCGTGCTGATGATCTGGCGCGCGGTTGCGGGGATCGGCGCAGGCGTCTACCTAGCAATGGGGATTGGGGCGGCCGCAGCAGTCTCCACTCCGGAGCGGCGCGGTAAGGCAATCGCCATCATCATGGGCGGTATGGCAAGCGGCGTCGTGCTCGGCGTCCCCCTCAGCCTGCTCATCGCCGAACGACTGGGATGGGAAGCCGCGCTCTGGCTGGTCAGCGTTCTTGGACTAATCGCTTTCATCGGCTTGCTACTGAAACTCCCTGCCCTGCCCGCGGCAGCATCCAGTTCCTTGAGTCAGAAGTTCGCGATCCTGGGAGATGGCCACGTGGCAGTCATCTTGCTGGTTTCGCTGCTGGCGGCCATTGCTAGTCTGGGCATGTACACCTTCATCGCACCGTTGCTGGCTGACCCGAACTACGGGGCAGTTCGTTCAATCACGCCCTATCTGTGGGTGTGGGGAATCGGTGGTGTATTAGGCAGCTTCCTAGTCGGACCGTTGGTAGACCGTTTCAAAGGATCATTGCTCACCTTTGCCATCATGGTGATCCTGGCTGTCTCGCTGTTTGTACTCCCCTTCGCGGCCGCGCTGAGTTCCTGGCTGGTGATGCTGCCAATTGTGATATGGGGGGCAGTCGGCTGGGCCCTGCAAGTACCGCAAAACAATGAGCTCATTCTGGCGCGCCAAGCACACGGCGATGACAACCTCGCGATTGCTCTGAATGAGTCAGCGCTATATCTCGGCAGCGCGATTGGCGCAGCAGCAGGCGGCTTTGTATTGCTCCTGCAAATGCCAACCTGGACGCTGGCCGCATGCGCCGGTGCGGTCGCTAGCTTGGGCGCCCTGCTGCAAATCATCAATCTACGCCGGCGCAGCAGTGTCGTGGCCGGCGTGCACCCTCATCAAAGCTGATAAACCATAAAGGAGGTTTGGCCGTGGAGCTGCGCCATCTTCGCTGTTTCATCGCCGTCGCAGAGGAATTGCACTTCGCTCGCGCAGCCGCGCGTCTGCACATCGAGCAGTCTCCACTCTCTAGGATCATCAAGGAGTTGGAGTATCGCCTTGGCGTGCAGCTGTTCGAGCGTACGACACGTCGCACGCGGCTGACCTGGGCTGGAGAAGTATTACTCGAAGAGGCTCGACGCATTTTTGCAGTTGTCGAGCAGGCTCAGGCTAGCGTCAAAAGTGCAGCGGCGGGTTTTCGAGGCCGAATTCGCGTTGCACTGTCTGACGGTATCCCCCAGACCCGACTCGCGGCACTGTTGGCGCAGTGCCGCGAGGAGGAGCCAGAGGTTGAGATCTGTCTGTCCGAAGTCGCTGTCAGCGAGCAGCTCAAAGGACTCGATGACGGACTTTTTGACGTGGGCTTGGCGCAGTACGAAGAGGTTGGTGAGGGGCTAATTGCCGAGCCAGTGTGGTTCGATCCTGTGGTTGTGACCGTACCCTCTCGTCACCCGTTGCTGACCTACAAGCGCATTCCATTAGAAGAGGTCGTGCGATACCCATTAGTGCTCTGTGATCCCAAGGTCTGCGAAGGATTCTGGAACCAGCTGCAGCGAATACTGGCAACAGTCGACACCCAGCTAACCATTGCTGATCAGGTGCCTACCCTGGATCTGATGATGGCCTTGGTGGCTGCCGGGTATGGACTTGGTTTCTCCAGTCAGGCTCGTATCACTGAGCTCAATAACCCTGACGTTGTTGCTCGGCCCCTTGCTGGTTGCCCCGCGCTGCTGACCACATACCTGATCAGGCCCCGGAGGGAGCCAGCCGAGCAGCTAGCTCGCTTCATCGACCGAATCAACCCGACTGAAACTCAAACCCTACTGGGTTCAAACCTCCCGCAACAGGAGATCGCCTGATGAACAAAATCCCGCTGTTAGCGCTTACGTTTATGTTAATCGCATGCGAGAAGCCACTACCGTTCGAGTCGGCGGAAGTGCTTGCGGAGAATCGTGAGCGCCTCGAGGAGCTAAACCAACTCTGTAAGGGAGACCGCGACAGAGTGGGCAACGCTCAGTGCAACGAAGTCACCAAAGCTCAGCATATTCGCTTCATGGGTAAGGGGACGCCCTATACGCCCTACCCGGTAGAACTCTTTGGCAACAAGACCGAAGCTGGCTCTACCAACAAGGCTAACCAAAACTGATCGGTAGATGAACATCGCATCAACCAAGTGAAGATGGGGCCTTGGCTGAGGCCAGCTACGAAGTAGCCGATGACCCTATCGCCGTGGCAGAGAGGTCAATTCAGCAGGCAGTTCGCGCCCTTGTTGAAATTCAGTTCAAAAGAGAAATGTGTGCGGTGAAAATGAGCGAATGACAACGATACGCACAGGACTCCGCTCCCTTTTTCGAGCAGGTCGAAAAAGGCTCTGAGGTAGTGCGGGGATCGGCCAGAGGCGGTCGTCAGACATCTAAGAAATCAGGGGTGATCAACAAAGCAGACTTCGGCTGGTGATGAAGGCATTCACATTTTCGAGAAAGGAGTCTTCATGGGTTTGGTATCTCAATTGCTCGAACCCAAAAATTGGTCGAAGATGCGCTACATCAGCTACAACCCATCCATCGTGCGGATGTGCGCCGCGAGCTGCGTTACGCATGATGTCAAACATTGAGATTGAAATGGAGAAGGTATTGTTGGAGGCAGCCGCCTGCTTGGATCGTCGCGCGGCAATGGGGTCTACCATCGCAATGGTTGTCTTTGTCGTCACACTGATTTGCTGGTCGCTGGCCGTGCCGTTCTTTTTTCTTCCTCACCTGCCCTCAAGTAACTTGACCACTGTCTTGATTCTATTGGCATTGGGTGTGATCACAAGCGGAGGCATCACCTTAGGCGCGGTTAAGGCAGTTGGCGGGGAGGTTTTGGAACTCCGCGACGTGATCGGCGAATTTTCGAAGGACAGGATCAACATTGGGAACGAGTGGGTCAAGGCAGCGACGGACTTCCGTAAGGTCAAAGTGAGCAGATACAAAGGTGGTTGCATGTACGTCGTTCTGCTTGACATAAACGGGGGGAGCTGCGGATTTTTCCATCAGGCAAAGACGCACCCCCGCTAATGTATAAAGTTGAATACTGTCGCCTTTGCGAGCGAATTCGCTCTATTTTCACCAACCTGTGACCGCCGATTTGCTTGTGTATGACGCAGGCTGCCTAATACGCGGTGAATCGCCCTTGATTTGTAGACGGCAGCTGACCGCTTTTGGCCGATTGCAGCCGGTGACGACGGGCAGCTACTGGTCAACAGCAGCCATTCATGAGCGACCGATCCTGGCGACAACAGCTGAGTTTAGAAATTGAGTCAATTAAGAAAAACGCTGAGCAGATGTTCCGCCTAATCCATTAATCAGGCTGTCATGTCGCGGTTTGTGGCAACTATCTCCTCGTGCGTAAACTGACTATCGGGAGCCATAAATGTTGTGATCAGTGCGTCGCGGTTTTGCGGTGCTCTTGCCCTGTCTGCTGCGCACAAGGCCACTTTGAGCTCTGGCAAGGTCAATTCGGTACAGTAGGCTGGTGTCCCTGGTTGCTGGCGCCATGAGTTTTCAAGGCTACCCGCGGCAAGCGCGACAAAGCCTGTATCTTCAACAAGATTCTGGGCTATTGCCTCAGCGTGAGGGTCATTCCCGGCTACAGGTATAGCGATGCGTGTTGACGCCCCGGCTGGTTGGCCAGATTGGGCAAGAGTCGCTGCGAGGGCTGCGTTCCAAGCCTTGATGACTGGGCGTCCAATCTGTTCGCTGACCCAAACGCTCTCGGGCTTGCCTTCGTCCACTTCTTTGATCACCCCGTCTCGCCCAGGATAATAATTGGACGTATCAATAACGACGACCTTTGCGGGAATATGACTTAGGGTTTTTCGCAGCTCCGGGTACTTTGCGAAAGGGACGGAGAGGATAACGGCATCCACATCGGACACAGCCTCTTCTTTGATCACCGCTTGCACACCGATTTCATCGGCAAGGTTCTGAATGGTCTGGGGACTCTTAGAGTTTGCCAATTTTACTTCGTGGCCGCATGCAGCGAGCTTACGAGCAAGGGTAGCGCCAATGTTACCTGCGCCAATAATTCCGATTTTCATATCAATAACCTCCTCACCCAACATCATTCACGTTTCAGCTTGGCTGATGCAGGAATGGACTGTATGTGTGTTTGACTTAGCGTTTCAGGAATGAAAAGTAACGCTGTCGGTAATAGGGACTCGATCCATATGCATGCGATTCCCTGGAGCAGTTTCATCCGGGTATCCGAATGACATTCCGAACAGCAGTTTCATCTGTTCAGATATGCCTAGCACCTCTCGGATGGTATCGGCATAGAAACCCAGCGAGGTTTGCGGAATGCCGCCTAGCCCTCGGGCAGCAAGCGACAGCAGGAAGGTTTGCCCATACATGCCAATATCGCCAGCAGTTCGAACGTTGTCACCAAACACAGGCATGAATAAAAAAGCAGCCTGAGGGGCACCAAAAAAGGACAAATTCAAAGCCGCTGCTCGTCGCCGCCCCTCCTTGTCCTCACGCATAACGTTCATGGCGTCATAGTAAGCTTTGCCCTGTGCATTCTTGCGATCCCTATAAGGGCCATAAAATGCACTCATATCAAACGAAAAGTCAGGCGTGAACTCCCCAGCATCGTTTTTCGCGTGAAGTATTTGTGAGAGCTCTGCCAACTTCTGGCTACGGACGATATGAACGTCCCATGGCTGGGTATTGCAATTAGAGGGCGTGCACTGGGCATCTTTCAGAACATCCTGAACGACCTGATCAGGAACAACGGTCTTTAAAAAACCACGAAAAGACCGCCGGGTACGGGCCGTCCTTTGAAACGACAGTGTTTCATCAAGTGCTGTATCAGCATCGAATCTAACCATTGAAGTCATCATGAGTCATCTCCGAGCAGATATGAATTTTTAGTCAGAAACGGGATGAGCGAGCGCATCAAGGGTGTGGCGAAGATCATCAATACTCTGATCATCAAGCTTGCAAGCTGACTTGATTTTGCTAGTGACTCCCCGGATGTCTGCTTCCAGCAGGCGGCTATCAGCCGTTAGTTCGATCATCACGCGGCGCTCGTCGGCGGTATCGCGTGTGCGCGTGACGAGCCCGGCAACCTCAAGCCGTTTCAGCAATGGCGTTATCGTTCCAGCATCCATTGCCAGACGCGTTCCGAGTGCCCCTACTGAAAGCAGCGAGCCGTTTAGAAGTTCCAGAATGACCAGGTACTGAGGGAACGTCAGGCCCAGCGGCTCGAGAAGGGGCTTGTGTAATCGCACCATGCGATTCGCAGCCGCATAAAGCGAAAAAGACAGCTGGGTACCAACCCGCTTACGGCCAGGAGTCATTAGATAGCTCACTATTGTATAGTGCACTATACAATCTAGAGAAATGTCCCCTATGTCAACCTGCTGCGCCATCAACCTACCGGTGGTTTGTACCCGGCAAGCATTTTTAATACCTCATCATGTGAACCGCTCGCTTCGGCAAAACGTAATGGCTTGGCGCGCTCGACGACGAGTTCGCGTGGGGTCGGAGATATCTCTAGTAGCTCGCAGATTTCGTCCAGAAACTCTTCCAAACGCATCGCGTGCTCGTCGTTTTCTTGTCCAAGCAAAGTGGTACGGACACCCGGCGGCGCAAGCTCGATAACCTCTACTGATGTGGCCTCCAACTGCACGCGAAGACTTTGAGTAAACGAATGAACTGCCGCTTTGGTTGCGCTGTAGGTCGGTGTTGCAGGCAGCGGGACGAATGCCAAGGCAGAACTGACATTGATGATCGTGGCGCTGGGTTGCTTGGTCAGCTGAGGTGTAAACGCGTACGCCATGCGAATTGTGCCAAGTAAGTTCGTGGTCACGATATCTTCGGCTGTGCTCAGGTTTTGCGGATCAGTCAGATCCTCCCAATGCATGATGCCAGCGTTGTTTATGAGAACGTTCAGGTCAGGGTGACTGATCGCAAGCGCTTCGCTGTTGCGCTGGATGGATTGTGGATCGCAGACGTCCAGCAATACGGATTCAATGCCTGGATGTTCCGTCACGATCTTGTCGAGCAATGCCTTGCGGCGACCCGCGATGATGACTTTGTTGCCAGCTTTGTGAAGCCTCAGGGCCAGGCCGAGACCTATACCCGAAGTACCGCCAGTAAGCAGAATCGTGTTGCCAGTGCCGTTCATAGTAAACTCCCGTAAGGATGCTTAAGCGGACAAATGTCCACTTGCAAAATTTAGCGGACAGCTGTCCGCTTTACAATGCTACGGAGGAAAATTTTTTACTCATGAATGACGACGTGGTGATGCGCTCTGACGCAAAAAAAAACCGCGAGCGGATACTGGAGGCGGCGGTGGTAGAGCTGACTATCGATCCTGCGGTTGCCCTGAGCACCATTGCGAAGAAAGCCGGGGTGGGACAAGGAACGTTCTATCGCCACTTCGCGACTAGAGAGAGCCTGGTATTCGAGGTTTATCAATTCGAAATGCAGCAAGTGGCGTCCTTGGCTGAACAGTTGCTCGCCGCAAAACCACCCAAGCAGGCACTGAGAGAATGGATGGACTGCCTCGCTGAATATGCGATGACAAAGGCAGGGCTGGCGACCGCGATACGGCAAGCCGCCTCTACTTACGAGTTTCCAGGGAAGTCGGGATACGCCCCAGTTCAGGCAGCAGCGGAGTTGCTTTTGAGGGCCAACGAAAAGGCGGGGACGATTCGTAGCGGCGTAACTAACGACGACTTCTTTCTGGCCATTGCCGGCATATGGCAGATAGATTCCCAAGGCGAATGGCGCTCTCGTCTTGCCAGATTGATGACGCTGGTTATGGATGGTCTATGCGCGGGTAGCCCGGAAAGCTTGAAGCAGAAAAACGCTTAATTTCACTAGGTTTTTCATCGGGCCATCCCAGTGGTGAGCATCTCTGCAACTGCAAAACCTATGGCTGCTTTAACCTGTGAAAACGTCGAGACGATCAGGCAAAACCTGCATCGTGATCGTCGCTGATTGCTAACCAACCTGACGCCTGGCTAGACCTGAATCGGCTACTGCAGCCCAGCCCAGAACGCCTCTGCATAGGGGCTCAACGGAGCAACGGGCCGTGTAAGATGAATCTCCAGCGGAATATCCCAGCTCTGATCCAAAGCACGATGCAGCCGCCCATCCAAGGTCTCCTGCTCGGTGAGACTTTTGGGCAGCCAGGCGACCCCTTTGTTCTCCAGAGCCATTGACATCAGAACTGCCGCCAAATGGCTGCTAAAGAGTGGCTTGAGGTGCAGGAACTCCTCTTTTCCTTGAAGCCTGTGCGAAACGATACGCCCCAGCCCTGATTCATCGGTGTATGCCAGGTAAGGCAATGATGCCGGCGAGGAGTCGAAATTCGCGGATCCTCCTGCCAAGGGAAGGAGAGTGTCGCGACCAATTTCCTTACTGACGAACTGGTCTGCAGGTAACCGTGGGGGAACATCCGAGTGGCGGTGGCAGAGTAAAAACTGCACTTGGCCATGCACCAACATTTGCTCGCAAGTAGCCATGCTGTGGGAGTCCAACCGAACGGCTTCAATCGGTGCTCCTTTTTCCGCGCTTCTGATCCAGCGCGGAAAGAAGGTGAACGACAATGAATGAGTTGCCGCAAATTGAAGCGTTTTAGCCGCCGTACCAGCGACTTCTTGAGCCTCGGCTCTGATCCGATAGAGCCTGCTGGCAGCATCCTGCGCGCTGGCCAGAATATGCCTGCCAGCTTCGGTCAACGTGGCGCCCTGAGGGGTACGGATGAAAAGATCGACCCCGATCCAATTCTCCAATGAGCGTATTCGCCGGCTAAATGCTGGCTGAGTGATGTGTCGAGCATCAGCGGCACGGACGAAGCTGCCGTACTCGGCCAACGCTTCAAAGTCTTCCAACCAAACAAGTTCCATAGGGCAATGCCGTCTCAGCATAGGGCGCGGCATTAATAGCATTGGGCGCGCTTCCTCGCCAAGTTTACCTTGGCCGCGTCAACAACAAGAGGAACGCGCCATGCGCATCGTAGACATCCGCGAAAAAACCGTTTCCATTGCCTCGCCTATTGCCAACGCCTACATCGATTTCTCCAAAATGACCTGCTCGGTTGTTGCGGTCATTACCGACGTCATTCGTGATGGCAAGCCAGTCATCGGCTATGGCTTTAACTCCAACGGCCGCTACGGCCAAGGCGCGTTGATGCGGGATCGTTTCCTGGCCCGCATTAGCGAAGCGGATCCAGAATCGCTGATCGACAAAGAGAACAATAACCTCGACCCGTTCGCCATCTGGAAAACCCTGATGACCAACGAAAAGCCGGGTGGCCATGGCGAGCGTTCAGTAGCTGTTGGGACCATCGATATGGCTGTATGGGATGCCGTCGCCAAGATCGAAGGCAAGCCTTTGTATCGCCTGCTGGCTGACCGTTATCGTGATGGTGTTGCCGACGACAAGGTATGGGTTTACGCGGCGGGCGGTTATTACTATCCCGGCAAAGACCAGTCCAAGCTCAAGGCAGAGATGCAGAGCTATCTGGATCGCGGCTACGACGTCGTAAAAATGAAGATCGGGGCCGTGCCTCTGGATGAAGACATCCGTCGCATCGAGGCCGTACTCGAAGTCGTTGGTGACGGCCGTCGCCTGGCCGTTGATGCCAACGGTCGCTTCGATCTGAAAACCGCCATCGCTTACGCCGAGGCCATCAAGAAGTACAACCTGTTCTGGTACGAAGAGATCGGTGACCCGCTCGACTACGCCTTGCAGGCCGAGATGGCTAATCACTACGACCTGCCGATGGCCACTGGTGAAAACCTGTTCTCACACCAGGATGCTCGCAACTTGCTGCGTCACGGCGGTATGCGCCCTGATCGCGATTTCGTGCAGTTCGACTGCGCACTCTCTTACGGCCTGGTGGAATACATGCGCACCCTGGACGTAATGAAAGAACTGGGCTGGTCGTCGCGCCGCGTAGTGCCGCACGGCGGTCACCAGATGTCGCTGAACATCGCTGCTGGTTTGCACCTGGGCGGCAACGAGTCCTATCCAGATGTGTTCCAGCCATTCGGCGGTTTTGCAGATGGCATCAAGGTAGAGAACGGCTATGTCGGTCTGCCTGATGTACCGGGCGTAGGCTTCGAAGCCAAGTCCGCACTGTATGCCGTCATGCGTGAACTCGGCGAAGGCTAAGTTCCGCCAACGAATGCCCCGCCACGTTCGGGGCATTCGTGCATCTGGCGTCAGCCCTGATGCCAGCCACAACGCCCATCACAAGAATAAATGAGGTGCACTCGTGGAAACGTCCAAATCACGCTGGTACAGCCAGCTCTATGTACAGGTGCTCATCGGCATCGTCATCGGCGCTTTGATCGGTTACCTGGAGCCGCAATTCGGCGCCAAGCTGCAACCATTTGCTGATGGATTCATCAAGCTCATCAAGATGCTGCTAGCCCCGATCATTTTCGGCACCGTTGTAGTCGGCATCGCCAAAATGGGCAGCATCAAGGAAGTCGGTCGAATCGGCGTAAAAGCCCTGATCTACTTCGAGATTCTATCGACCATCGCACTGGTGCTTGGGCTGATCGTGGTCAACGTCGTGAAGCCTGGCGTTGGCATGAACATCAACGCCGAAAACCTCGACGGCAGTGCCGTCAGCAAATACAGCCAGGCGGCCAGTGAGCAAGGCGGCATGGTCGACTTCTTCCTCAACATCATTCCGCAGACCTTCGTCGGCGCTTTTTCCCAAGGCATCATGCTGCAGGTCATCCTGCTTTCCGTGCTGATGGGCGTCGCCCTCGTGCAGATGGGCGAGACGAGCCGGCCACTGATCAACACGATCGATCTGTTCCTGCAGGGGCTGTTCAAGATCGTTGCAATGGTCATGCGCCTGGCACCACTTGGCGCCGGTGCCGGCATGGCATTCACAATCGGCAAGTACGGCATCGGTACGCTGCTTTCTCTGGGGCAATTGCTGGTGGCGCTGTACGTGACCACGCTGCTATTCATCGTGGTGATTCTCGGTGCGGTAGCGCGATGGTCGGGGCTGCCGATGATGCAGTTTCTTCGCTACTTCAAGGATGAAATTCTGATCACTCTGGGCACCTGCTCGACCGAAGCAGTGCTGCCAAGAATGATGGCCAAACTGGAGAAGCTCGGCTGCAAGAAATCGGTAGTCGGCATGGTGCTCCCAACCGGCTACACCTTCAACGCTGACGGCACCTGCATCTATCTGACAATGGCTGCAATCTTCATCGCCCAGGCGACCAATACCCCACTGACCTTTATGGATCAGATGATTCTTCTGGGGGTGTTCCTGCTCACCTCGAAAGGCTCGGCCGGCGTTGCTGGAGCAGGTTTCGTAACATTGGCGGCAACCCTGACCACGATCCACTCCATTCCCCTGGTGGGCTTGGTGCTGCTCTTGGGCATAGACCGCTTCCTCAACGAAGCTCGGGCGGTCACCAACTTGATTGGTAACGGCATCGGCACCATCGCCATTGCCAAGTGGGATGGATCATTTGACAAGTCCGTTGCTGATCGCGAAATCGCGGCGATGGATGAACAGAGAGCGTCCACCCGCAAAAGCATAGTGGCGCCAAAGTAGGTGCTCAATACTGCCGGTCGCTCTGCTTCTACGGGAGCCTGGGCGCCCGGCAGTTCTTATATCCCGGGGGCTCCCCCACAAAACCGCTAAAGGCGATGGAGCAGACAGATGGCTCAAAGATCCCACTCCGAGTTGCGCAAGGAATTTCGCGACTTGCTCAACGGTAGCGTTTGCTTCAACGCCGCCTCGGTGTTCGATCCGATTTCGGTGCGTATGGCGACAGACCTCGGTTATAAAGTCAGCATCCTGGGTGGCTCAGTCGCCTCTCTTCAGGTGTTGGGTGCACCCGACCTCTCGCTCATCACCCTCGATGAATTCGCCGAGCAGGCATCTCGTGTCGGCCGCGCGAGTCAGATTCCTGTGATAGCTGATGCGGATCACGGCTATGGCAATGCGCTCAACGTCATGCGCACTGTCACAGAACTGCAAAAAGCGGGCGTAGCGGCGCTCACGCTCGAAGATACCCTGCTACCCAAGCAGTACGGCACGCAGATGGGTACGTTGATTGACCTGGAAGAGGCGGCAGCAAAGATTTACGCCGCCCGCTTCGCCCGGTCGGACGACGCCCTAAGCATCATCGCGCGCACCGATGCAGCGGCAACAACGCTCGAGGACTCTATCCAGCGGACGACTGCGTATCAGGCAGCCGGCGCTGATGCGATCTGCTTTGTCGGGGTCAAAGAATTCAAGCACCTCAAAGCGCTGACAGAACACCTGACACTGCCGATCATTCTGATCACCTACGGCAACGCAGAGCTCAACGATTTTGAAAGGCTGAGCGACGCGAATGTCCGCGTGGTGGTAAATGGTCATAAGCCTTATATGGCCACCATAAAAGCGGCCTATGACGCGCTGCGCATAGAATGCGGCCAGGAAAGTCAGGATCTCTCAATCCAGCAATTGCTCTCGAAGTACACCCTGTCGGAGAGCTACAGCGAGTGGGTGAAGACTTACCTGAAAGCAGGACTCGGTAGCCAATGAACTAATGGCCCATTGAGAACCCTGAATTGTCCCTAGTTTCGAGGTACCGCTCTAACTTCAATGGAGGTCTAATAAGCTGCCGAGGACGGTTCGCTTATGGCCGGTCACGGACAGCTGCAATTCGCCAGAGGTTGGGCCGCTTGTGATTGGTATGGCACAACCAACAACGCAGCCGCAGGCATGATGTTCCCCAGTATGCTGCTGGCCATAGCATTCATCATGACCCAACTGATGCGCTTATCAGGATGACGAGCAAATGGTTGACATAGCAGCGCAGTCCTGAGAACGCAACGACCTTGCAGGCACTCGTCATGCCCAACCACCGCAAGGTGGCTGGGCATTTTTGCATTAGAAGAAAAGCGCCTGACACCTTCATAGCGCTTCATGGCTGGCAGAGACTGATGAGAATCGATTGAACGACAACAAGCCGACCATTAAAGTGACCGGCCTGACCGAGGCAGCCACTCCCGATGAATACGGCACAACTGATCATTCCCAGGCTTGTCGAGCTACTCACGCAGGAGCAGTTGCCGGTGGGCACACACCTCGCTGCACAGAAAATCGCCGACCGCCTGAATGTCTCTCGCTCGCCAGTGAACGATGCACTGCAGTCACTCTGCGAAACCGGCCTGCTAGTCAGGATGAAAAACCGCGGATACTTCCTCGCTCAGGATCCTGCCAGCTATGGCCTTGGCGTCGAAGCGCCAACACCCGATTTGCTCGGACAGACCTATTTCACGCTGGCAGACGACCTGCTCACGGGGAAACTGCCGATGACTGCTTCTGAAGTAGCGTTGAAGGCCCGCTACCAGCTGACCGGTGCCCAGTTGCAGACACTGTTGACGCGTATCTCTAACGAAGGCTGGGTAAATCGCAAGCCAGGTTACGGTTGGGAATTCTCATCAATGATGACGACCCCAGACAGCCTGCTTCAATCCTACCGGATGCGCCTTGCGCTTGAGCCTGCTGCCCTGCTTGAACCTGGCTACCACCTCGACCAGTCGATCATCGAACGCTGCCGCGCAGTTGAGCTGGATTTGATCAATGGCGGCATCAACACTGCCAGCGCTGATCAGTTGCATGATCGTGGAGTGCGCTTCCATGAAGCGCTAGTAGAGGCCTCTGGTAACTCGTTTTTTATCGATACGATTAAGCGAGTCAACAAGGTGCGCCGTCTTCTTTCCTATCGCTCGATGAAGAACCGCACCCGTTATATTGAGCACTGCGAACAGCATTTGGAGATTCTATCGCTGCTCGAGAGAAATAAGACGCAGCAGGCTTCCAACGCGTTGCGCGCCCATCTGCAGGCCACGCTGAGAAACCTTAGCGACATCAACGATATTTTGCGGCCCGAGAACGGTTAGCCTCAGGCCGGCTGTTCATTTCATGGCTGAGCAGGTGCCACCGACGCACCCTGGATAGCATGCCGCTCCAGCGCCTGCTCAACGAAACCCGAGACCTTCATCTCTTCCACGAAAGCGGCCAGGAACTGGTGCGCTTCCTCACCACGGCTGCGCGGCAGCCCCATGGCCTGGCGAATCACCATGAAACGCCCTGGCAGCAGCCTTACACCACCGAGGCGCGCCGCATCGACCTCCAGCTGCTGACGTACGCCGGCTGCGATCTCATGACCGTGGGCGAGAAAATGCTCGACCACCGCTGGCGATGTAGGCGCACGCTCAATGGTCGCTTGCTGCAGCTCGCGGCTCAGGTATAGGTCGTAGGCACTGCCCTTACCGACGGTCACCCGATGCCCTGCACGATCCACTTCATCGTTGCTCTGCAACGGCGAGTCGGTGGAGACCAGATAGGCGCCCTCGATCATCACGTAGGCATCGGTGAAAGCGATGTGCTCGCCACGCTTCGGGTCGATCGCGAAGAAACCGAAATCGGCCTGCTCGGCCTCGACCGCCTCTACCGACTTGCCGGCGGCATCCCACACAACCAGCTCGAGCTCAAGCCCCAGGAGGGCGGCAAGCGCGTGGGCGAGGTCGACGGAAATCCCACAAGGCTCGCCATTCACAGTATTGCGCCCGGCGAGAATGGGGTTACCGAGATTGATCGACGCACGCAGGCGGCCCGTAGGGGCAAAAGCATTTAACAGCGAGGGAGAAAGGCTCATTGCAATGTCTCTCGAATACTCAATGGGGAATGAAATCAGCCCCGTAAACGGGGCCGATCAACGATGTCACGCTTCGCTCAGTCTCTCAGCTTGTGCCAAGGTCTTTTTCAGGATGGTGGGGATTACCCCGCCCTCGCGCAACAACTCAACTTCCAACTGGGTCTCTACCGCGGCGGTGGCCTGCAGTTCGACACGTTCACCATTACTTCTGATGATGGTCACCGCAATCGGGCAACGCGGCTGCACCTCTTGCGCCTCCACGTGGATGCGGTCGCCGGCCTTGATCTGCAGTACATCCGGGCCATGGCCTGCCGGTAAACGCAACGGCAGTACGCCCATGCCAATCAGATTCGAACGGTGAATACGCTCGAAGCTGAGCGCAAGCACCGCGCGGATGCCGAGCAGGCGCTGCCCTTTGGCAGCCCAGTCACGGGAGGATCCGGTGCCGTAGCGCTCACCCGCCACCAGCACGATGGATTCACCTTCGTCGCGGTAGCGCTGCGCCACATCCCAGATAGGCATCAACTGCCCGGACGGCGCATGCAGGGTATGGGCGACTGGCGCGTCGGGCACCAACAGGTTGACCATCGACTTGCTGTGGAACGCAGCCCTCAGCATGACCTCCCAATTGCCGCGCCGCGAGGCGAACACGTTTAAATCATCACGGGAATCGCCCCGTTCGACCAGAAAATCTGCGACTAGGCTGTTCGGCGGAATCGCACTGGCCGGAGAAATGTGATCCGTGGTGATGTCGTCACCCAGCACCAACAATGGCGAGGCCGTGTAGTCGCCAAGCTGAGAGCCGTACTGTAGCGATGCGAAAGGTGGCCTGCGCAGTGTGGTCGAGGCCTCTTCCCACGGGAAAAGCGGGCTATCACCGACTTTGAGCTGGTGCCAGAGAGGATTGAGCTGCGCCTGCTCAAAGCAGCGTTTGAAGTCGGTCGGCTCCAGGGACAGAGCCAGCGCCTCGGTGATTTCCTGATGAGTGGGCCACAACTGCTCAAGAAATACCGGCTGACCGTCGGCCGTGTGGCTGACCGGCTCGTTGGCCAGATTACGAGTGGCATCGCCTGCCAGGGCATAAGCCACCACCAGCGGTGGCGACATCAAAAAGCCAAGATCCAGATCCGGATGGATGCGCCCGGTGAAATTGCGATTGCCGGAGAGCATGGCCACCGGGTGGATACGCCCGGCCTTGGCCTCTTCGACGATCACCTTGGGCAGCGGGCCTGGGTTGCCGATGCAGGTGGTGCAGCCATATCCGACAATATTGAAACCTGTGGCCGTCAGGTCATCGAGAAAGCCGCCCCGTTCGAGATAAGCAGCTGCCGCTGGAGAACCCGGGCCCAGCGAGGTTTTAACCCAGGCTGGCACCTTCAGGCCCAGTGCCCTGGCCTTGCGCGAAACCAGCGCTGCAGCAATCAGCAATGCCGGGGCGGAGGTATTGGTGCAACTGGTGATGGCCGCGATCGCCACTGGATGCGGCGGCATGTCTGACGGGCCGGTGGGCTGGAAACTCAGTTTGGCGAGGGCTGCCGGAATATCCGAGTAGGCCATCAGATCCTGCGGGCGGCGCGGGCCGGCGGCATGCATGCCGATGCTGTCCAAGTCTATGTGCAGCAGCTTGGTGTAGCGAGGCCGAGCCTCTGGATTGAACCACAGGCCGGTGCGCTGCATATAGACCCGCACCAGTTCGATGGCCTGCTCGCTGCGGCCGGTCTGGCGCAAGTAGTCGAGGGTGTGTTCGTCGACGGGAAAGTAGCCGGTGGTGGCACCATATTCCGGCGCCATATTGGCGACGACCGAACGCTCGCCAGCCGTCAGTGTTGACAATCCCGGGCCGAAGTACTCGACGAACTCGCCGGATACGCCCATGCCGCGCAGTAGGTGTGTGGCGGTCAACGCCAGGTCGGTAGCCAGCACACCAGGGCGAAGACGACCGGTCAGCTCGACACCGATTACATCGGGAATGCGCAGCATGGTCGGCATGCCAAACATCACTGTCTGCGCCTCTAGACCACCCACACCCCAGCCCAGAACACCGATGCCATTGATCATCGGTGTGTGGCTGTCGGTGCCGATCATCATGTCAGGCATCACCCAGCTTTCGCCATTGATCTCGCTGGTGCACACCACCGTAGCCAGTTGCTCGAGGTTGATGGTGTGCATGATCCCCGTGCCAGGCGGGTTGATGCGTACGCCATCGAGCGAGCGCGAGGCCCAACGCAGAAAGCGATAGCGTTCCTGGTTACGGCGGATTTCGTGACTCATGTTGACGTCAGCCGCATCCGGGCGGCCATAGACCTCCACCGCCAGCGAGTGGTCGATGGACACGTCGACCGGCAGCATCGGATTGAGCAATGAAGGATTAGCCCCCGCCTCTGCCAGCTCATCGCGCATCGCAGCAATGTCAACCAACGCAGGGGTACTGGTGGTGTCGTGCATCAGCACGCGCGCGGGGCGAAAAGCGATTTCAGATTCGCTGCTGCCGTTTTCCAACCAATCGAAGATGGCCTGGACGTAGGTATCGCGCTCAGCCCCTTCAGTGTTGCGTACCACGTTCTCCAACATCAGGCGTAGCACGACTGGCAACTGCCCCAGGCGCTCTTCACAGACTGCAGGCAAATCGATGAACCGATAGCGTTCCTGGCCGATCGCTAACTGCTCGCTGGGATAGTTCTTAATATTTTTCATAGATACCCAGATTACATTTTTCATGCTAGAAATGTAATTGTATTGAGGTTGAAAGCAGACAGCAACCGCCTGCTATCAGCCCGATAAACGAATGCTCATTGAAAGGAAACGCTGCCTGTGAGGGCAAAAATGCCGCGGCACGCTGGAAGCCAAAGGCCTTTGAGCAGCGCTAAACAATAAGAATCCACTGGAGAAATCCGATGACATCCTCGCTCATCGCTCTACCGGTCGGTCAGTCGACTGCCGACCAGCCGCCACCCGCAGTTCTCGCTAGTCGACTGAAAAGCCCCCTACACGTAGTCGCCCTATTCACCTGAAATTTCCAGGAGGACTTCACATGTCCAAACGTATCGCGTTCGTCACCGGCGGAATGGGTGGTATCGGCACCGCCGTATGCCAGCGGCTGCACAAGGATGGTTTTGTCGTGGTTGCGGGCTGCGGCCCCGACTCGCCGATCAAAGATGAGTGGCTGAAGAAAAACAGGAAGCAGGGTTTCGACTTCATCGCAAGCGAAGGGAACGTGGCGGACTGGGACTCCACGGTTGAGGCGTTTGACAAGGTTCGCAAGGACGTCGGCCCAATTGACGTGCTGGTCAACAATGCCGGTACTGCCTGCAACGTAGTGTTCCGCGACATGAGTCCCAATGACTGGGAAACCGTCATTGATACCAACCTCAACTCGCTGTTCAACGTCACCAAGCAGGTGGTCGACGGCATGGTTTCGCGGCGCTGGGGGCGAATCATCAATATCTCGACGGTGAATGCCCAGCTCGGACACATCGGCCAGGTCAACTATGCCACCGCCAAGTCCTCCATCCGCGGCTTTACCCGCGCGCTGGCCAGGGAGGTCGCGCACCGTGGCGTCACCGTAAACACGGTTTCACCCGGCTACATCGGCACCGAACGCCTCAAGTCCATCACCCACACCCAGCTGATGGACAAGATCGTCGAGGACATCCCCATGAAGCGCCTCGGTAGGCCAGAAGAGATAGCGGCGATGTGCGCCTGGCTCGCATCAGACGAGTCCTCTTTCGCCACCGGCGCGGATTTCGCGATCAACGGCGGACTGCACATGACGTGACGCGCCACGCGTCCCACTGTGCTTCAACGACAAGAACAAAACTGATCAGGAGATAGCAATGCTGTCATTCTTCGGCTACGGCATGATCGTGGTTTTCATGACATTGATCATGACCAAGCGCCTCGCGCCCTTGGTGGCCATGACCATCATCCCCATCGTCTTCGCCATGATGGCCGGCTTTACCGGCGACATGGGCACTATGATGATCGAGGGGTTACGCAAGGTTGCACCAACGGCCGTCATGGTCATGTTCGCCATCCTGTATTTCGGCATGATGTTCGACACCGGCCTGTTCGACCCCATCATCAGAACGTTCATCCGCCTCATCAAAGGCGATCCCGCCAAGGCCGTGGTGTTCGCCACCCTGCTCGCCGGCATGGTCTCGCTGGACGGTGATGGATCAACCACCTACATGATCACGCTCACGGCGATGCTGCCGCTATTCAGGCGGCTGGGGCTCAACCCCCTGATTTTGCCCTGCGTAGTGATACTCGCGGCCAGCGTGACCAACCTGCTGCCCTGGGGCGGCCCACTAGCTCGTGCGGCGGCCGCGCTGCAGGTAGAAACTACCGAGCTGTTCCTGCCGCTGATCCCTTCGATGATCATCAGCTTCGGCGGTGTTGTGCTGCTCGCCTTCTATCTAGGCATACAGGAGCGTCGGCGTCTCGGCATCTTGAAAATGCCGGGTAACGGCAATGGCCGTTATGCGCAAGGAGCCGACGAAGACATGTCGGATCTGCTCACACTGAGCGCTGAAAACGCAGAGCTGCGCCGACCAAAGATGTTCTGGCTGAACGCCGTACTGACCCTGGCACTAATGACCTGCCTGGTGATCGAGCTGTTGCCGCTGCCCATTCTGTTTATGGTGGCGTTCTCCATTGCGTTGGTCATCAACTATCCGGGGATCGATGATCAGCGCCGACGCATCGCAGCCCATGCACCAACCGCCCTCAACCAGATCGCAATCTTTCTGGCGGCAGGCATCTTCGCTGGCATCCTGTCTGGAACGGGGATGGTGAAAGCCATGTCGGACACGCTGCTTTGGGCACTGCCAGAAAGCTGGGGCGCTTATCTCGCGCCGATCACGGCGCTACTTAGCATTCCCGGCACGTTCTTCATGTCCAACGACGCGTTCTACTACGGAGTGCTGCCGGTACTTGCACAGGCCGCCGAGGTGTACGGTATTTCCGCAGCCGAAATCGGCCGCGCCTCGATGGTCGGCCAACCCGTGCATCTACTGAGCCCGCTGGTAGCGTCCACTTACCTGCTTGTTGGCCTTGCGGGAGTCGAATTCAGCGACCATCAGAAGTACACCTTCAAGTGGTCGCTGGCGCTGTCGCTGCTGATCATGGTGTCGTCGATGCTTCTGGGCCTGTTCCCGCTCTACTCGGTAGCGGAATAGGTCGAAGCCAGCCTAAGCAAGAAGCAGCTGCGGCTGTCTGCCAGCTGCTTACAACGCCCCGGCTACCGGGGCGTTGTTAACTCTAGCTCTCGTAAGACTGGTGGCTGGGGAAATTAGATCACCACAGCCTCTCACATTCGCCTCATGCGGGAGGCGGCTAGTGAGGACTCCCACCATGCTCTCGTGCCTGCTTGATATCTCTCGAGGGGGGCGCACCGAAACGCCGTGCATACTCGCGGCTGAATTGCGCGACGCTTTCGTAGCCGACCCTCAGCGCAGCGGTGTTCACATCGACCCTGTCGGTCAACATCAGGCTGCGCGCGGCTTGCAGCCGTAGAGATTTTTGATACTGAACCGGGCTGGTGCCTGTCAGCTTGCGAAAGTTGTGATGCAGCGTAGAGCTGGCCATTCCCGATCGCTCGGCGAGATCGGCAACGTGCAGCGGTTTGTCGTAGTGATGTTTAAGCCATTCAATGGCTCTGACGATGCCCTTGTCTCGATAACCGTCGCGAGTGACGCTGCGCAACCACTGCCCCGCGCCACCGAGCAGCAGCCGAACGCAGATCTCGCGCTTGACGAGATCCGACATCAAGCCAGCTTCGAGCGGCCGCTCGGTCAGTGTGCAGAGTCGTGAGAAAGCGTCGAGCATCTCACCCGACGCTGCACCCGATGCAAATCCCCGCGCCTCGGAAGCCGCTTCCTGCCGTGGTGTTTCCAGGGTCTGGATTACCTCATTGAGCATGGAAAGATCGAGCTTCAACACAACGGACAGATAAGGTGTTTGCTCGCTAGCTGCAGTCACTCGAGCCAACGTGGGTATGTCCACCGAGGTAACGAAAAACACCCCCTGACTGAACTCGGAGGCCTCCTCACCGAACGTGATCTCCTTCGCGCCCTGCAGAATGATGGCCACGCAGGGCTCGTAAATGCAGTACGTGGGCGTACCCAGTTCGGCCATTCGATAAAAGGTCAGGCCTGGAATCGATGTCGTGCAAACCTCGTTCAAGCCTATCTGCCGGGTGACTTTTTCGATAAGCCCCCGCAGTGCCTGGGCGCGTTCGTTGAGCTGAGCGGATTCGCTCGAGGTAGGGGAATGCACGTGCCCGAAATCGAACTGCGAGAAGGAACCGCTCGTCATCACATGCGCCCCTGTTAACGGATTTTTCGAGTCTGCTGAGAGTGCGTGGCCAGCACAAGCGTATCGGCAGGATTGTGCAAAAGATGAGGCGCATTAGGGTCACCCGGCCACCCCTCGTTGCTCTAATTTCTAGCACCAATACCGGCTTCGATAAATCCGTGGACACTCAGTCGCGAAAGGAAATTTGGATGGACAGACGAGATTTTCTTACCTATTCGGCGGCTGGCGCCGTTGCGGCTGCTCTGCTGCCGGCCTCGAGCGTCGGGAGCTCGGCGGTTCCAGCAACCGTGCCCACCTCCCTGACCGAGCGCGGAAGCGTGATGCGTACGCAGGGGCAGCTCGTACGTGCTGACCTGCCCGTCAATTCGCCTTCGCACGCGATGAGATACATGACGTCTCAGCGCTTTGGTATGGGCGGGACGCAGATCGGCAATATCTTCGCGCCGATCAGCGACGAGCAGGCGGACGTAGTTCTGCAGGCGGCCTGGGGCGCTGGCGTCAGGCTCTACGATACCTCGCCCTTCTACGGGTTTGGCTTGAGCGAATACCGCCTGGGCCGCTTTCTGCGCGGCAAGTCACCAGACGACTACGTGGTGTCCACCAAGGTCGGTCGCGTACTCACGGCTGCGGGTGGTCAGCGGGCAGACCATGCCATCTGGAAGTCTCCCGCTCCGTTCAACTATCGGTATGACTACACCGCAGCAGGTACACGACGCTCCGTGGAGGACAGCTTGCAACGCCTTGGGTTGCCCCGTATCGATATCGTCTTCATTCATGACGTATCACCAGATAACACCGAGCTGGAGGGCGGCTGGGAAGCGGCGTATCGAATCGCCCGCACGGGGGCGATGGTCGAGCTTGAAAAGATGCGTGAAGAGGGCCTCATCAAGGCATGGGGCTTCGGCGTCAATACACCTAACGCCGTGGTACAGGCACTGACTAGTGATGACCCGACGCCAGACATCGTGCTGCTTGCCTGCCAGTATTCACTCTTGGATCACAGCGATGCGCTGCAAAGCACCTTTCCAGCATTGCAAAAGAAAGGCACCAGCGTCGTGGTTGGAACACCACTGAATGATGGATTTCTGGGCGGTCGCAGCCGCTACAACTTCAGCGTGGATCTACCTGCCGGTGCGGTGGAAAAGCGCGCGCAGATCATGGCGGTTGCTAGCCGACATGGCATTGATATCCATACCGCCGCCCTACAGTTCGCAGCGGCGCATCCGCAAGTGTCCGCGATCATTCCAGGTGCACGTTCGCCGGGGCAGATAGTTTCCAATGTCCAGGCGATGAAAGTTGGTATTCCGGCAGCCTTCTGGGACGAACTGAAGGGTCAGAGCTTGATCGATGCCCAAGCACCGGTACCGTCCTGATTCGTATTATTGGCGAGCTCGTGGCATAACGCATTCGAAGGCGCTCATCAGCGAAGCATCACGAGCGAATCGCAGCGGTAGCGTAAGGGACACAGTGCGAGCGGAAGAACACCTGAAACGGCCCTCCATCGCCAATTAGGAGAAGTGGAGGGCATTTCAAGGATCTACGGAAAGCTGCTCTCTACGTGAGGCACAGTCGCTGCGTTACCTATTGGCTATCGGAGATCTTCTGAGCGAAGTTCACATCGAAGTAATCTCGCCACGCAACGATCTGATCGCCGTCAAGCTCAAGTATGCCCATTACCTTGGTTGCTCCGATCTCGCTGCCATCAGCGCGCTCGAACCGGTCGAGTCGTTCGGTGAGCACTCTGTTGCCGTCTGCAGCGATGGCGAGCATTTCAAAACGTACGGTCGCGATACCTGATGCCTTCTCTAGTGCATCAATGAATGCAATCGCTTCGTCGATACCGGTAGTGGTGGCGACACCTTCATTGACCCAAACGGTACTGGGTGTGAACCACTGCTGGATGGCAACTCTGCCGCCATTCTCGGGATAAGCGGCAAAGAAAGCGGTGACATTTTCGATCGGTGTAGGCATGACGGCCTCCTTTGAATTGATGCGACTGTTGCTACAGCAGCTGCCCTCCGGAAATGTCAAAAATCGTCCCGTTGGCCCAAGCCATGTCATCGGACAGGATGGCGGCTACAGCACCACCGATATCGTCCGGCAGACCGACACGGCCAAGCGCGATGCCTTGTGCCACGTATGCGTTCACCTCCTTGTTGTCACGTACTGCACCACCGCCGAAGTCGGTTGCGATAGCGCCAGGGGCAATTGCATTGACCCGAATTTGCCGCGAGCCAAGCTCTACGGCCAGATAACGGGTCAGAACTTCGATCGCGGCCTTTACTGCCGCATACACGCTGTAGCCCGGCAGAGTAAAACGCACGAAGCCGGAGGATACGTTCAGGATGCGACCACCATCTTCCACGATCGGTAACAGCTTCTGGGTCAGAAAAATTGGCCCACGAAGGTGAGTGGCAACCAGTGACTCGAACTGGCCTTCGGTCGCGTCAACGAAGTTCGAAAAGAGCCCATTGCCGGCATTGTTGATGAGGAAGTCGAAGCGCTCACGGCCGAAGTCGTTCTTCAGCGTATTGGTCACTGAACTCACGAAAGCGGGATAGCTGCCGGTCTCGGTGATGTCGAGCGGCAGAATCGCGGCTTTGCTGCCCAAAGCTTCTATCTCTTGTTTCAGCGTCTCGGCCTCCGCAGAGCCGCTGCGATAGGTGCCGATTATATGGACGCCGCGCCTGGCGAGGTGAAGCGCTATGTTGCGGCCAAGGCCCCGGCTGGCGCCGGTGATGAGTGCGATCTGATTGGTCATGGGATATCTCTGCTAGGTTGGGCGCGCCTTGCGGCGCTTTCTTGACCTGCCCAAGATAGGTAATGACCAGCCTGTAACCCACGCCCAATAGGCTCAATTCATTGCCTGATTGTCTCAACCGTCTTGCGTAGCGTCTGGCCATCAGCATAATCGGCCCATGAACGACGATCTTGCCCCGCACCTCAATATCGCCCTGCGCCACGCGCCACCGGGTTTGACCATCACGCCGATCCCGCGTGTGGATATCTGCGTGGGCCAAGGCTCGACAGACAAGGCGCCCTGTCTGTATCGCTCGATGATTTGCTTCATCCTGCAAGGCTCCAAGCGCGTTGCGATCAACGACAACCTGCTGAGCTACGACAGCGAGCAATATCTCATCAGCGCCCTGGATCTGCCTTTGATCGGGCAAATTATCGATGCTCAAGGAGGGCAGCCCTACGTGGCGATATCGCTCGTGCTGGATCCGGCCATATTGGCTGAACTGGCCGCGGCGATGCCGCCGGTACGCGAGAGCGAGCAAAAAGGCATTGGCATCGCGATAAACCCAATGACCGCTTCGCTTCGCGACACATTACTTCGCTTGCTGTCGTTGCTCGACACACCTGACGACATCTCGATTCTCGGCCCCATGGTCGAACGGGAATTGCTCTATCGTCTCTTGCAGGAACCGCAGGGAAGGCTGCTGCGGCAGATCGCTCAACCTGAGGGCGCTCTGGGTGGCATCCGGCGGGCCGTTGCCTGGATCAGGGATCATTACAATACCCGGCTTCGCATCGAGGCGTTGTGCGATGCAAGCGGTATGAGCCGGGCGAGCCTGCATCGCCATTTTCTGTCGATGACCGGCCTCAGTCCTGTCCAGTATCAGAAACAGCTCAGATTGCAGGAAGCTCGTCAGCTCTTGCTTGCTGGCGAACATCGCGCGGCTGATGTGGCGTTTGCCGTCGGCTATGAAAGTGCGTCGCAGTTCAGCCGCGAATATCTACGCCAATTCGGCGCATCGCCTGCACGCGACGTGCGAGATATCCGGCAGGCAATAGGCAATTCAATCAGGGTGTAGATGGCAACCACCAAACGTCTCTATAGCAAAGGCCGGGCCGCTGGGCATCTATATTTGGACGAGGTACCGATACCACACAGGAGCCGCAACTTCCGCTTTTGGCCGATTGCAGCCGGTGACGACGGGAGGCTACCGGCCGATTTTGTTGAAAAAGTCGGCCTTGGTTACCACGGCAGAAAAGTTGGCGCCTGAGATTGAAATCCTAAAATTCGGCAGAGGTTTGTGGGCTCAGATTTAACGTAGCGACGCGCAGAAAAGGCATTTTCATCGGTCACTATTGGGGCAGTTTAGGCAACGCGACTTTTTCAACAGAATCGGCCAGAAGCGGTCAGTGAGTAGTTAGAGGCGCCCTTACCCTGCTTGGCCTAGATCTGATTAGCCAAAACTGCAGAACTTAATTTTCCAGGCGGCAACTGCAACCGTAAGCGTGTCAGGTTCGCCTCGTCATCCACTTCCAACTCCAAGCTGCCTTGCTGGGCCTCCGCTAGTAACTTTGCTGAGTAGGTGCCCAGCCCCGTACCGCTAGATTTGCCATGGCTCGCGTACTTTTCGAAGAACCGTGACCGAAATGCCACGGGTACCGCTGGCTGGTTCTCCATTACCAATTCAACATGGTCGGAGGGTGTCAATATGAGCCGCACGCGGCTTTTCTCGGGGGCCGCCTCACAGGCATTCTTCAGCAGGTTGTTTAGTAGCGAAAAGCACAGTAATTCGTCTCCGCTAGCTAGCACTGGTGTCGATTCGTTGGTGTTTTCCGCCAATACTTCAATTGTTAGTTTTTTTGCCTGGTAGGTCAGCCTGGCCGAGTCGCATAGGCGCCTTACTAGAGGCAGCAGTTCGACCGCGACCGGCTTCAGTTCGAAACGACCGGTCTCGATCTTGTAAATGTCGCCAGCCATGTCGATCATTCCTAGCAGGTTCTGGCCATCGGTTTCTAGGCTGTGCAGCATCTGCGACTGGCGCGGCAGCAGGTTGCCCCCTTCAAGCAGGCCGCGGGCCAAGCCGAGAATATTGCACAGAGGCGCTTTCAGATCATGGCGTGAAATACTGCTGGCCTCCTCGCGCAAGCGCTCCAGCTCCAGCATGGTGTCGTACTCCTGTTGCAGATCGTTGCGTTGCTCTACCAGGCGTAACAGATTGACCACCCGAAGATGTAGCGACGTGGGATCAACCGGCTTACTGACAAAATCCACTGCGCCCAGCTCAAGCCCACGCAGCTGTGCTGCCGGATCGCTCATGGCCGTGATGAAAATGACCGGGATGCGGCTAGCGTTGGGATGGCTGCGTAGGTGCTGGGCCAGTTCGAAACCGTCCATATTCGGCATCATCACATCCAGAAGAACTAGGTCTGGCGGGGACTCAGAAGTACAGATGGCTAATGCACTGCGTCCGTCGCGCGCAGCCAATACGCGATACTCGTTCTGAAACAGCCCAGCAATCAGTGCTAGGTTGTCCGGTACGTCATCGACCACCAGCAGCGTGGGACGACGCTCCTCAACTTTTGGCTCTTGGGCCGGTTCAGCATTCACTGGTGGCGAATGCAGCCGAGGACGGTGACTCATGGCACGCGTTACGCGCTGCGAAAGGTCATTGGCGGTATAGGGTTTGATCAGTATGTTGCTGACACCGGCAGCGATGGCCTCGGTAATTTGGGAGCGAGAGCTCTCTGCGGTAATCATGATGAAGGGAAGCATGGCCAACTTGGGGTCACTGCGTACCCTGCGCAACAAAGTGAGGCCATCCATGACCGGCATGTTCCAGTCAGAAAGAATCACGTTTACCTTACGCGCTTTTAGTACTGCGAGGGCCTCTGCACCATTGGTAGCAGTGAGGATGTGTCGTGCCCCTAGACGCTCCAATTGGCTACTATTGACCCTGCGCATGGTGTCGGCATCGTCGACGACTAAGAATACGGTATCGGCGGTGATCATAATGCGTAGGGCTCCAATTCGGCGGATCGGGAAACGCCAGTCAGGCGCCTGTTGCTGACTCGCCCTGCAACAACGCCAGGGCTCGGTCAAAGTCAAATAGCTCAACCTGTTGAGCCACTAGCGCAAGGCGCTTAGCCATGAGCTGATCAAGCGGCTGTCGGCGCAGCTCCTCAAGAACCGTCACGGCAGCCGTGTCGCTCTCACCCAGCAAACGCGCTAGTAAGGTCAGTTCCCGCTCCAACTCAGCGTCGTTACACCGAACAGCGTTCTCCGGGCTCGCAGGGCCATTGCCCAGAGCGGTTAAGGCCGCCAGGATCGGCGCCAGGCATCGCTGCACCTCGGCCACTAAACTGCGAATTGTCAGCTCCTGATCGCCGGACTGGCAGGCTCCCTCAAGCGCGCCTGCAGCCTGGGCCACAGTCTTGGCGCCAATATTACCGGCGGTGCCCCGCAGGCTATGGGCGAGTCGGCCGGCAGCGCTGGTGTCCGGATCGGTTAAGGCCGCTTGGAACTGCTCAACGAAGCCAGTTTGGGTATCACGGAATTTTCGCAACAGGCGCAGGTAGAGATCACGACGCCCCATACAGGTGCTCAAGCCGGCCGCGATGTCGATGCCCTCGATATGCTGCGGCAGGTCGTCCAAAGCCGGCTCCGGCAATGACGGTGCCGGCTCATGGCGAGAAGTCTTGGGATGGATCCACTTGGCCAGAGTGGCGAACATGCCGTCGACGTTCAGTGGTTTGGATATGTGGTCGTTCATACCACAGGCCAGCGCACGCTCGCGATCACCCTCCATCGCGTTGGCAGTCATAGCCAGTACCGGTAATTCCGAGAAACGTGCCTGCTCACGGATTCTGCGAGTGGCGGTATAGCCGTCCATTACCGGCATCTGGCAGTCCATCAGCACACCGTCGAAGTCGGCATCGGCAACCAGGATGTCCAGAGCTTCCTGGCCATGGCGCGCCAGGCGCAACTGTATCCCAGCGCTCTCCAGCAGCTCCCACGCGAGCTCCTGGTTCAGCTCATTGTCCTCCACCAGCAGCAGCCGTGCGCCGCGTAGTCCGGCAACAGTATTGGCACTCTGCTCGGAACGCTCGCTCGTCCGGGTCTCACCCTGGGGCTCCCGGCCCAACACTGCGCCGATGGCTTCGAGCAATGACGATGGGGTAACCGGCTTGGTCAGCACAATTGGCAGTTGGATGCCCTGCCGCTCGGCCTCATCGCGGGCGTCGTCACGGCCGAACGCGGTAACCATGATCACTGACGGCGTGAGGCGCAGGTTGCCAGAACGCATTCGGCTCACCGTTTCCATGCCGTCCATACCAGGCATCCGCCAGTCCATCAGCACTAAGTCGTAAGGCAGCTCGCGCGCCTCGGCATCGGCCAATAGACGAAGGGCCATACTGCCGTTCTCGGCGACATCTACCTCTAGGCCGAAGCTGCGCGCCATACCCGATAGGATTTCGCGGGCGCTGGCGTTGTCGTCCACCACCAGAACACGCATACCCGGCAATTCGTCTGCCCTGAACATGCGCCGTGGCTGTACACCATGTTGTATGCCTAGGCGCACCTGAAAATGGAAGGTAGAGCCCAGTCCCGGCACGCTCTCCACCCAGATTCGTCCTTGCATCAGCTCCACCAGCTTCTTCGAAATGGACAGACCTAACCCGGTGCCTCCGTACTTGCGTGTGGTCGAACTGTCGGCTTGGCTGAACGACTGGAACATTCGCTCGCACTGCTCGGGCGTCATACCGATACCGGTATCACGCACCCAGAAATGCAGCTCAACCTGCTCGTCGTTCACACCAATCTGCTCTGCGCCGACCACAATCTCACCGCACTCGGTGAACTTGGCGGCATTGTTGCCCAGATTGATAAGCACCTGTCCCAGGCGCAGGGGATCGCCAACCAGCGCAGTAGTCAATTCCGGTTGGGTATGGAACAGCAACTCCAGCCCCTTGTCTTCGGCCTTCAGGCCGACCATGCTCGCGAAGCTGTCGAGTACGTCCTCCAGACGGAAAGGAATGTGCTCAAGGCTCATCCTGCCCGCCTCGATCTTGGAGAAGTCGAGGATGTCATTGATGATGCCTAGCAGATTCTCCGCCGAGCGATGCACCTTCTCGATGTAGTTGCGCTGTCTGCTGTCCAGTTCGGTGCGCAGCGCCAGGTGGCTCATGCCGATGATGGCATTCATCGGAGTACGAATTTCATGGCTCATATTGGCGAGGAACTCGCTCTTGGCTCGAGTGGCCTCCTCAGCCACCGCCCGCGCCTCGACCAGTTCGGTGATGTCGATGTTGACACCGGTCGCACGCAGTGGCGTGCCGTCCGCGGCACGAGTGAAACGGCTGAGCGACTTGAAGGTGCGTACCGCGCCGTCGTTCCGCCGTACGATGCGGAAGTCCAGTTCAAAGCGGTCGACACCGCTGATAATCGCCTCCGCGTAAGAGGCATCAGCAGCTTCTGCATCATCGGGATGTAGCATTGCATTCCAGTGCGCCATGGTCCCACCGAATTCGCCAGCTTTGAGCCCGAACATATGCTCCAACTGAGGCGTCCAGTAGTCGTGACCAGTAACCAAATCAACGTCGAACAGGCCAATGTCACCCGCCTCCTGAGCCAGGCTCAAGCGGTCACTTGCCGTGCGCAGCTTGGTTTCCATCGCACGGCGCTCACTGACGTCACGCACCGATGCGCAGACGCAAATACCACGCCCCTCGAGGCTAGGCAGATGGGAGAGGCCAATCTCCACCGAAAATTGGCTGCCGTCTTTGCGCACGCCGCGCAGGTCATCTAAGTTACCGCCCATCTGACGCGTGGTGCCGCTAGCGATGAAACCGTCCCGCAAACCAACATGCCGTTCGCGAGCAGCATGCGGCACCAACCGCTCGACAAAAGCCCCGATTAGCTCGCCGTGTTCATAGCCAAATAGAACGTCGAGTTGCGGATTGGTCATCATGATGCGGCCGTCGGCACCCAGTACCAACATGCCGTCAGGCGACGCCTCAATGATGCCGCGATACCAGGCCTCGGTCGCTCGCAGTGCTGCCTGCTGGGCCTCCAACTCCTGAGCCTGGCGCTCCAGCTGCTGCGCTTGATTTCCCATCTCGTCTGCTTGGCGACGCGTCTCTTGCAGCAATGCCTGAGCGGCTTCGCTACGTTCCATGATCGCCAACGCACCAGCCAACCTAGGCAGCACCTCCTGCAGCAGCAGTTCCTCGTCCTCGTCCAGAGGATGGAACCCGGCTAGCTCCAGCACGCCGAGTAGGCGCTCGCCACGCATTATCGGCTGTACCAGTAGATGGCTGACTCGAGCCTCGCCCAATTGGGAACGCACATGCCAAAAGGATTTTGGAAGATCGTTGAGCTGACGCGGTTGGTGATCACGGGCACATTGGCCTACAAGCCCTTCTCCGAGCTCCACCTCTACGTACGGCGGGCTCTGGCCATCCAGGGCGTAGCCTCCTAGCAATCGCAGCTGTGAAGCGCCCTGATAGAGGACATACAGCGCCCCCTGACACATGCCCAACTGCGGGACTATGCGGCTGAAGAAGGCCTGGGCCAGATCCTGCGGCGTTTCCGCTTGCTGTAGGTCGATCTGCAGCAAGGAAGCGTGCCCCTTGATCCAGCGCTGACGCTCAAGCTGACGCGACTCAAGCTGGAGCTTGGCTATGGCACGCGCCAAGTCG
This sequence comes from Pseudomonas sp. AC355, assembly GCF_979258205.1. Lineage (NCBI taxonomy): Bacteria > Pseudomonadati > Pseudomonadota > Gammaproteobacteria > Pseudomonadales > Pseudomonadaceae > Pseudomonas > Pseudomonas sp. AC355. The sequence goes on from NZ_OZ409843.1 coordinate 1,447,134, forward strand.
CCGGTCTCGTTTTGCAGGTTTGTATGGGGAATCTGCTGATCAAGCTTGCCGGAGGCCAGCTCGTCCACCGCAACGCGTACCCGGTTGAGAGGCAGGCGAATCGATCGGCTCACCAACCACGCAAGTATTAGTGCCAGCGTTGAACCACCCAGCAACAGTGCGTAAGTGACATTGCTGCTGCGCACTGCATAATCGGCGAGGTATTTCGCCGTATCGTGGATATCGGCGCTCTTATTTTCCGCCACACGATCCAACAGCGCGTCACTTTCCATCTCTAGATCGATGAACTCCTGGCTATTGAGCACAGCCATGGCCTGGCCCATATAGCCGCGACCTACCAGCGCGAGCGCATCATCACCGCTGTCCAGCAGGCGTTGCAGGGAAGCCTCGAACTCAGCCAAGCCGTTCAGGCTAGTCTGTCGGCGCAGGGTGGGGCGTGCCTGAGTTACAGCCTCCTGCAAGCGCTTCTGCGCATCGTGCATGTGGGTCAATGCAGCTATACGAATTTCCGCATTGTTGGTGCCGACCGCTCTTTGCAGGGCCTGCATCACATGAGGCAACTGCACCCGGGCCTCCTGCACCAGTTCTATCCCCACCAAGTCTTGCTGATACAGCTGCTGCATCTCGTGCTTAAGAGAGTTCTGAGTACGTAAGCTCTGCACACCAAGCAATAGGATCATCGCGAGCAGCGTGGTGAAGCCAATCAGCAGCTTGCGCCCCAGTGGAAGACGTTCCAGCAGGTCGAATAATCGGGTCATTTATCGTCTCTTCGCAGGGCTGCACTGTACTCAAGGCTGCTGGGCAATGCTCTCTAGCGTTGCCAGCTGCTTGGCCATGTCTTGGTCGGTATCAGAGAAGCGCTCGGATATTTCCCGAAAGCGCTCTGCGTTAGCCACAAAGACGTCGCAGATATCTGGATCGAAATGCGAGCCGCGCCCTTCGCGAATGATGCCGACTGCCTGCTCATGGGGCATACCTGGCTTGTACACGCGACGGCTGATCAGGGCGTCGTACACGTCCGCTACAGCCATTAAGCGGGCGCTGATAGGAATATCGTCTGCGGCCAGCCCCTCTGGATAGCCACTGCCGTCCCATTTTTCCTGGTGGCTGTATGCGATTTCCTTGGCAAGACGTAAAAAATCAACCTTCACTCCCAGCTGATTCTCGGCATGCTGGATGGCGTCGCGCCCCAATGTGGTGTGAGTCTTCATTACCTCGAATTCTTCCGGGGTGAAGCGCCCAGGTTTGAGCAAAATGTGATCAGGGATTCCGATCTTGCCGATGTCATGCAAAGGCGCAGACTTGAACAGCAGCCTAATGGTGTCCTCATCAAGAAACTGCCGAAATCGTGGATGTTCGCGCAGCAAATCCGCCAATAAACGGATGTAGTGCTGAGTACGGCGGATATGGTTGCCGGTCTCGTTATCACGGGTCTCGGCAAGCGAAGCCATTGCATGGATGGTGACGTCCTGAATAGCCATCACCTCACGGGTACGCCGCTGCACCTCCTGCTCAAGAAAATCGTTCTGATCGCGCAGGAAGTCGGCAGCCGCCTTGACCTTGAGTTGAGTATCGACTCTTGCCAGAACTAACGGTGGGCTGATCGGCTTGGTTATGTAGTCGACAGCACCCATCTCAAGGCCGAGGATCTCATCCTCTATGGTGGCCATGGCGGTAAGGAAGATGATTGGAATACCGCAAGTTCGCGGGGAATTCTTTAGGCGCTCTGCCACCTCGTAGCCGGACAGCCCAGGCATCATTATGTCGAGCAAAATCAGATCCGGTAACGGGTCGTTTTCAAGAATACGCAACGCCTTCTCGCCGCTATTGGCTGCTTTGATGCGGTAACGATCCTTGAGCAGATCGACCATTAGCATCAGATTGTCGGGGGTGTCGTCGACCACCAGGACGGTAGTTGGCTGAGGAATATCGTGCAGGCTATCCATGGGGTTTCGGCTCCCTTGCCAATCGAGGAGAGCTCAAAAAAGCCGCTCCGTTTTTGGGAGCGTAGCCGAGAAATATGCAATCGTTACTACGCTCCGCCGCTTCTAAATAACTTTAGTCGCAGATGTCTGACGTCCGCTTCTTACCGAGGCTGTGTAAAAACGTTTTAGAGCAATTTTGACGATCAGAGCCAGAACGAGAAATGCTTTTCTATACAGCAAAAAACGCAGCGGCCAGAACAGTTCGTGATCACTGAGCAAACAAGGTCTGCTCTCGCGACCTGGATACATCAAGCCCAGCTCCGTAGCGAGGGCTGCCTTTTTCCGAGCACGTTACATGCCTCCGACCATCTATCAACTCGCCAATACGCTTGTATTGTAAAAAGCTGGGTGAAAGCTATTGGCCTTGATCCGGCCATGTATGGCACTCACACCATGAGACGTACGAAGGCATCACTGATCTATCGCAGGACGAAGAACCTGCGGTTGGTTCAACTGCTGAACGGCCATACGAAGCTGGAGAGCACTGTTCGATATCTAGGGATTGAGGTCGATGATGCCTTGGAGATTGCTGAACAGCCCGAAGTTTGACTATGCAAAGCGACGGTCGAAGCCAGACCGTCGCTAACCCGGCCAGAAGCAGTCATTGCCTCGCCTTAGGAGATAATGCGCTGATCGCAATTCGGCAGGTACCCAAGAAAGCGAATAGGCTCTGGGGGCGACACTGATCGGTCGCCCTGATCAAGAAGCCAGTACCCCACGTCATGCCACGCCCCATGCTTGTATCCCACCTGGGGGAATGTGCCGATATGCCGGAAACCTAGCCGCTCATGAATCCCGACGCTCCCTGCATTTGGCAGTGCAATTCCCGCATAGACGGAACGGCAGCCCATCCCCTTGAGCATCGATAATAAGGTTGCGTACAGCCGCCGCCCCACCCCCTTACGGCGCGCGTTTTCAGCGATGTACACCGTCACATCGGCGGCCCAGCGGTACGCTGCTCGGGCACGGTGTTGGCTGGCGTAGGCATAGCCGATCACGACTCCTTCTTGTTCAGCCACCAAGTAGGGATAGGTCTCAAGGGTCGCAAGTATCCGCCCGCGCATTTCCTCTACTGAAGGCGGCACCTCTTCGAACGAGATAGCGGTGCCGAGCACCACAGGGGCATAGATGGCCTGAATTGCTTCGGCATCGGCTGCGGATGCCACCCTCACATTGATCATGATCCGGCACCTCAGATTGAACGTTGGTTAACGCGGGCAGATAGCTGCTCAGCCGATTCCTTGCGCTCGGAATAACGATCCACGAGGAAGTCTTTCTGATCACGCAACATAAGGGTGAACCTCATCAGCTCTTCCATCACGTCGACCACGCGGTCGTAGTAGGCAGATGGCTTCATTCGATCATCCTCGCCGAACTCCATGTAGGCCTTGGGCACCGAGGACTGATTAGGGATGGTGAACATCCTCATCCATCGACCCAGAACGCGCAGCTGGTTGACCACGTTGAACGACTGCGAGCCACCGCATACCTGCATAACGGCGAGTGTCTTGCCCTGGCTGGGCCTGACCGCACCCAGCGCGAGCGGAATCCAGTCAATCTGCGTCTTGAATACAGCGGACATGGCGCCGTGTCGCTCCGGTGAGCACCAGACCTGTCCCTCAGACCACATCACAAGATCACGTAGCTCCTGCACCTTGGGATGCTCAACCGGCGCGTCATCAGGCAGCGGAAGGCCCGATGGATCGAAGATGCGGGTTTCTGCGCCAAAGTGCTGAAGTAGCCGCGCAGCTTCTTCGACCAACAGCCGGCTGAAACTGCGCTCGCGGGTGGAGCCATGGAGCAACAGGATTCGCGGCTTGTGCTGACTGGGTTCGATGCGTTTGGAGAACTGGCCGATCAGGTCGTGTTTGACGTTGGGGAGTTCAACGGTCATGGATGGATTCCTCAGAGTTGGCCAATACGATCCAGCTCGCGCTTCAGCTCGTCACGGCTCAAGGCTCCAAAAGGCAATTCTAGGAAGGCGCGACAACGCCGTTCAATCTGCGCAAGCGTCGCACTGAAGGCTGCTGAAATCTCGGTTTCGTCGCCCTGCACATCTGAAGGATCTTCCAGCCCCCAATGCGTTTTGAGCGCCGGGCCGAAATACACAGGGCATGCCTCACCAGCCGCCTTGTCGCAGACGGTGATGACGATATCGGGCGGGCTCGCCTCGAAAGCGTCGTTACCCTTGCTGCTCAAGCCTGCGGTAGAGATAACTGCCTCTTTCAGCGTTTGCAGACTGCGCGGCAATACTTGCCCCTTGGGAAAACTACCGGCACTCACAGCCTCGAATCCCTGGGGCGCGATGTGGTTGAACATCGCTTCAGAGAGGATGCTCCGGCAACTGTTGGCCGTGCACATGAATAGAACTCGCATGCTAACTCCTACCGCCATTGGCGGGCTCAAAGGCTCAACCGCAAGGCGAGCGCAGAAAGGGTGATGAGCAGAACGGGGAAAGTGAGCAAGGTGCCAACCTTGAAGTAGTACCCCCAGGTGATTCGGATGCCTTTACGTTGAAGGACATGCAGCCACAGCAAGGTGGCCAAGCTACCGATGGGCGTGATCTTCGGGCCAAGATCGCAGCCGATCACGTTCGCGTAGATCATCGCCTCGCGTACTAAGCCCGAGGTGGCGCTCGCATTGATGGACAGCGCACCGATTAGTACGCTGGGCATGTTGTTCATGACCGATGACAGCAGGGCTGATAGCAGCCCGGTGCCGAGCGCTGCGGCCCAGACGCCATGCTCGCCAAGTCGGTTGAGTACGGCTGTGAGGTGGCTGGTGAGACCTGCATTACTCAGCCCGTAGACGACCAGGTACATGCCCAGCGAGAAGACCACGATTTGCCAAGGCGCCTCACGCAGTACCCGGCGAGTCGAGATCACATGTCCTTTGGATGCAACCGCAAACAGGATCGCTGCACATACAGCAGCGACTGCGCTGATTGGCACGCCTATCGGCTCCAGCGCAAATAGGCCGAGCAGCAGCAGCCCGAGCACCCACCAGCCACAGATGAAGGTGCTGCGGTCTCGCACCGCGGATCGAGGATCTTTCAGATCGGCCAACGAGTAAGTGGCTGGCACCTCACGGCGGAAGTACAGGAAAAGCACCAGCAGCGTCGATGCCACGCTGGCCACGGTGACCGGCACCATGACGGAGGCATATTCGGCAAAGCCCAGTTTGAAGAAGTCAGCAGAAACGATGTTGACCAGATTGGAGACCACCAGCGGCATACTCGCGGTGTCTGCAATGAAGCCTGCAGCCATGACAAATGCCAGTGTGGCGCCCGCCGAAAAACGCAGTGCCACCAAAAGCGAAATGACGATGGGGGTGAGGATTAGCGCGGCACCGTCATTAGCGAATAACGCTGAAACCGCTGCTCCCAGCAACACTGTAAATGCAAAGAGGCGCCGTCCGTTGCCATTCGCCCAACGAGCAACGTGCAAGGCCGCCCACTCGAAGAAACCTGCCTCGTCCAGCAACAGGCTAATGATGATGATCGCGATGAATGTTGCGGTCGCGTTCCATACCACCGCCCAGACAGTCGGGATGTCCTGAAACGATACCGCACCAACCAGCAGGGCCAGGGCGGCACCGACAGTGGCGCTCCAGCCAACGCCTAAGCCGCGTGGCTGCCAGATGACCAGGATAAGGGTGAAGACAAATACAGCAGCTGCGACGACCATCTCAAAGGCTCTCGGCAAGAACTAGCAGCAACTGGTGGCACGCTCGGGGCGTCCATTCATCTTGCTCAGGCGGGCCGTGCTGTCGCCCAGCCACGCAGCGTTGCCTTCTGACGTAATGCGAAGCACGTCTTTGAACCACTCTGGAAGACTGGGATTAAGCCGGTAATACACCCATTGTCCCTGCCGGCGATCAAGCATCAGGCCGGCTGTCCGGAGCTGCGCCAAGTGACGGCTGATCTTGGACTGGTTATCTTCCAGGGCACACATCAACTCGCAGACACAGAGCTCTCCGTGCTCAGAGATTAGGAGGGTGGTACGAGCGCGGGTCTCGTCTGCGAGGCACTTGAAGGCTTCGGGTGGGGTCAGCATGGCGACTCGTATAAATGGAAAACCGAATATGCGTATATCCACATGTTACATTGATCGCATTGCTAGTGCCATAAACGATTTTTTGAAGAGCGCGTAACAGCCTGAAATGCTGTTTGATTGAGGTTCGCATGTCCCCGAGATATAGTTCTGTTGATTGGCGTGTGCTGCGTGCGCCCGGGATTAGCCCCGTATACGGAGAACGATTAGTCGTTTTCCGTGAGGCTTTCCAGAGACATGCAGCAGTCCCAATTTTCATGGCAACGCCCCGCTTCTCTGAAGATCCGCTGGGCACGTCCTGCCAACTCAACACTCCGCATTCCTACCGCTGACCAGCGTATTTCCTGGCCAGTGCTTAGCTGTGTCCGCCGTTTAACGGCTGCGTGCTCTGTGCGATACAGCGCCAGTTTTCATTCGCTAAAGGAGAACCCTGCATGACCCAATCGTCATCCCCCCTAAGGCAGTCGGCGCTCAAGCGCTTTCTGGCCAGCGAGGCAGCCGGTGGCGTACTGCTAATGATCGCAGCCGCAGCCGCCGTGATTGTTGCCAACAGTCCCTGGGCCAGCACCTACCTGCATCTTCTCCACGTTGAAACAGGCCCTACGCTCAGCGACAAGCTTGGCCCTATGACACTACACCTGTGGATCAATGACGGCCTAATGGCCATCTTCTTCCTGCTGGTTGGCCTGGAAATCAAGCGCGAGCTGGTAGATGGGCGCCTATCTTCCTGGGAGCAGCGCCGATTACCGGCTTTGCCAGCTCTGATGGGTATGGCAGTACCGGCAGTGATCTATCTGACGCTAACCCAGGGCGACCCTCTGTTGACTAATGGCTGGGCCATTCCTGCCGCTACCGACATCGCTTTCGCCATCGGCGCCCTGGCTCTACTAGGGCCCCATGCACCGCTATCCCTCAAGCTGATGCTGGTTTCCGTGGCCATCATCGATGACATGGGCGCAGTGGCCATCATCGCAATCTTCTACACATCCTCAATCAACCTCATGGCGCTGCTCGCAGCAGCAGTGATCATCGGCGTGTTGTTCGTGCTCAATCGCATGCGAGTGATGGTGCTATGGCCGTATCTGATCGGCCTGGCCCTGCTTTGGTACGTGACGCTTCTCTCAGGAGTGCATGCCACCATTGCAGGCGTCGTGGGCGCGTTCCTGATTCCCTACATACCTACACCTGGAGAACCGGACGCCGCTGACTCGCCCTTACACCGTTTGGAGCATGGCATCGCACCATGGGTAGGCTTCTTAATCGTCCCCGCCTTCGGCTTCGTCAACGCAGGCGTCTCCTTCGCAGGCCTTTCCATGGCGGACGTCATCGCGCCGCTGCCGCTCGGCATCGCAGCAGGGCTGTTCATCGGCAAGCAACTAGGGGTGTTCGGCGGCGTTCTGCTGGCGGTGAAGTCAGGGCTGGCGGCCAAGCCGCGCGGCTGCACTTGGCTGCAGATCTATGCCATATCGATGCTCTGCGGGATTGGCTTCACCATGAGCCTCTTCATCAGCGGGCTAGCTTTCCCAGGCCACCCCGAGTTCGTCGAAGAATCCAAAATCGGCATCATGCTGGGCTCGCTGCTATCCGCCGCTGTGGCCTGCCTGATCTTGCGATTTGCACCCAAAGCGCAAGATCAGTTGCAGGAGGAACAGCAGCAGAAAATTGAGATTCGCCAGGATGGGGACGTCCAGCGGATGTGATCCCGCTGCCAAAAAGGCCTGTCGCAGACGGGTCTTTTTTAGCGGGTTCTACGAAAGTTTGGTAGCGCCATAATAGCCGGCGAAGCTCATCAGCAACGAGCCCAGCACGTGTGTGGTTATGGTGACCGCCGCCCACCCTAAGCGCTCTTGCTAAAGCATGAACATCACTTCGGCAGAAGACGCGGAAAAAGTCGTCAGCCCACCACAGAACCCCGTGGTGAGCAGGAACTTCCACGCTGGGTCAAGGTTCGGAAAGCGGCCAAAGAACGCCATCGCCATTCCGATGATGAATCCGCCGATCAGGTTGACCAGCAGGGTGCCCAGCGGGAGGTTCGGAAACAGATGGTTGAGCTTCATCGACAAAACCCAACGGCCAACACAGCCGAGAGATCCGCCAATGATGACGGCAAGTAGAGAGCTATACATAGAGGCTTTCCAGAAGAGGAGTTGATACTGGAAAGAGCGCAATAGCCTACGGCCCTTTCCAGGGTTCGTAGGCATCATTAGCCAGAGGCGGTTAAGGAGGAATGCCATCTCCTGAGCTAGATCTTAATCTCAAATACACGCTAGATAAAGCGTCGCCAATGTCCACTTTTGGCCGGTAGTAGCCGTACGGAACTGGCAGCAATCCACCAATACCTGCGTATTTCCCCCTGTTTAACGGGCCAAAGGTAGCCCTGCGTAGGGGACCAATCGAAGCCGGCATTGCTAGCCATTCAGAGGTCTCGAGATGGGTGCATGACAATTAACCTAATTGCTTACAGATGAACGCTCCGGCGCACCTGGTTTTAGCGACCTCGCGAGTTCAGTTCCTAATCTTTCCTTTACGCTCTGAATCGTCCCCGAAACGGTCTTTGACCCTGCCCCTCGCAGCACCGAATCTCACGCCCACGGCACCCTTAGGTGCCGTGGATATCGCAAAGGAGATGAGGTTCGGCAATGCGAGGCACGACGGTACTGTACGGCCAGGTACTGATAGTTTTGGGCATCACCCTTGCGGGGGTGTGGATCGCAACCCAGTGGACGGCCTCCCAACTGGGTCACCAGCCACGCCTGGGATCGGCATGGTTCGAACTGGGTGACATCCCCATCTACCATCCGTGGCGATTGCTGGAGTGGTGGTTCTTCTTTGATGCCTACGCACCGGAAATCTTCAATGCCGGCGGTGCCATAGCGGCCAGTAGCAGCTTGCTGGCTCTGGCCGTTGCCATCGTCATGGCCATCTGGCGTGCGCGTCAGGCCGGTCGTGTCACCACCTACGGCACTGCCCGCTGGGCCGACGCGGATGAGGTGCGAGAGGCTGGGCTAAGCCAGTCGGCCGGGGTATTCCTCGGGCTATTCGAGCAAACCTACTTGCGTCATGAAGGTCCTGAGCATGTATTGGCTTTCGCCCCAACCCGCTCAGGTAAAGGCGTGGGACTGGTAGTTCCTACTCTGCTTTCCTGGCCGGCGTCCGCGGTCATCCACGATATCAAAGGCGAGAACTGGAGTCTGACTGCAGGGTGGCGTTCACGCTTTTCACACTGCCTGCTATTCAACCCAACAGATCCGGCATCAGCCGCCTACAACCCTCTCCTCGAAGTTCGCCGCGGCACCCACGAGGTGCGCGATGTACAGAACATTGCCGACGTACTGGTCGACCCTGAAGGTGCACTAGAACGCCGAAACCATTGGGAGAAAACCAGCCACGCGCTGCTGGTCGGCGCCATCTTGCACGTGCTCTACGCAGAGCAGGACAAGACACTCCGCGGCGTGGCCAACTTTCTTTCCGATCCAGCCTGTCCATTCGAAGTGACCCTGCACAAGATGATGGTCACCCCGCACCTGGAAAATGCACCACATCCGATCGTTGCGTCTGCAGCACGGGAGGTTCTGAACAAGAGTGAAAATGAGCGCTCGGGTGTATTGTCCACGGCGATGTCCTTTCTCGGTCTCTACCGAGACCCGACCGTTGCACAGGTCACATCACGCTGCGATTGGCGGATCGCAGATCTAATTTCCGCCGAGCACCCGGTGTCGCTGTATCTGGTCGTCCCCCCATCCGATATTAGCCGTACGAAGCCGCTCATACGCCTGCTCCTCAATCAGATCGGACGGCGACTGACCGAGTCGCTCGAAGCTAATAACAGCCTCGCACGTCGGCACAAGCTGCTGCTCATGCTCGACGAGTTTCCGGCTCTGGGTCGCTTGGACTTCTTCGAATCTGCGCTCGCCTTCATGGCCGGCTATGGGCTGCGTGCATTCCTGATTGCCCAGTCGCTCAACCAGATCGACAAGGCCTACGGCCAAAACCACTCGATTCTGGACAACTGCCATGTTCGGGTGACGTTTGCGACCAACGATGAGCGCACCGCAAAGCGCATTTCCGAAACCTTGGGTACCGCAACAGAGCTGCGCCTTCAACGCAACTACGCCGGCCACCGTCTAGCCCCCTGGCTGGGCCATTTGATGGTGTCCCGTCAGGAGACAGCCAGACCCTTGTTGACGCCTGGGGAAGTGATGCAGCTTCCAGCCGAAGAGTCCGTCGTGATGCTCGCAGGCCATGCGCCGATACGGGCCAAGAAGTTGCGCTACTTCACCGATGACAACTTTCAAACGCGCGTGCTGCCGGCACCTCAATTGGAGCCTGGACGATATGCCGATGCACCTACACCTCGTGCTGATGACTGGAGCAATTTGCAGCTGCCCGAGGCGCAAGAGGCCCAGCCGATCGGCGACTCCACCCGCTTGGCGCCAGTCGAAGGCAGCCACCTGGATTACCAGCACGACCTGATCGAATCACGCCAGCTGCAGGCTTCGGCTGACGTCTCCAGTGATCTTTTCCTTCTCGATGAAGACGACATGCCTTGTGCATTCCCATGCCAGCCAGATCCAGACTTTCAACGTTCGGCAAGGCTGGCTGCCCTTGATCCTGACGATGGAGTTGCCTTATGAGTCGCGCCCGTTTGAACCTATTCATTCAGCCCGAGCATGCAAAACGCCTCAATGAACTCGCGATCAAAAAGGGCGTATCCAAGTCCTCGATCGTGGCCACTGCCCTCGCCTCCTGGCTTGCGCCCCAGGCTGGCGAGCAGCGTGACACGGCCATAGACAAACGACTGGATCGTCTGTCACGACAATTCGAACGCCTGGAACGCGATCAGAACATTCTCGTTGAAACCATGGCGCTCTACATCCGCTACTACCTGACGGTCAGCACACCGGTGCCCGAGGCACACCTGGAGGCAGCACGTGCACAGGGCAAGCTGCGCTTCGCTCAGTTCGTAGAGCAATTGGGCCGTCACCTTCAGCGAGGCCGCAGTCTGGTCACAGACCTGCAAACGGCTGAGCCTCAGAGCACTCATCACCATGGCGGTAATCATCAATGAGCAGCGCAGCCTTCTCCGTAGCGGCTGCCGCTGAAGCCTCACTGGATCGCCGCACCCGCATGCTGCGTACCGCGATGGGCCCGCTGATCGCTGCCGCGCTCGATGACCCCGACGTGGTTGAAGTGATGCTCAATCCCGACGGGGTGCTCTGGTCAGATCGACTTACCCAGGGGCGCGTCCGTCTGGGCACGCTGCCCCCTGAGGATGGTGAACGGATCATTCGCTTGGTGGCTGCGCACGTTGGCGCCGAAGCACACCGTACAAAGCCATTGCTCAGCGCTGAACTGCCAGAGACGGGTGAGCGATTCGAAGGCGTCCTCCCCCCGTGGCAAGTGCCCCAACCTTCGCCTTGCGCAAACGCTCCTGCGGCGTCATCTCCCTGGGGCAGTACGTAGCTGATGGAATACTCAGTTGCGATCAAGCGCAGTACCTGCAGGCAGCGGTGCGCGACCGGCAAAACATTCTGGTCGCAGGTGGTACGGGTACCGGCAAGACGACGCTCGCCAACGCCCTGCTCGAGGAAGTTGTCAGCACCAATGATCGCGTCCTGGTGCTTGAAGACACCATCGAACTGCAGTGCCCAGTCCATGACCACGTTGCTCTGCGAACGAAACCCGGACTCGTATCCATGGCGGATCTGGTGCGGAGCACGCTGCGCTTGCGACCTGACCGGGTCGTGGTGGGTGAGGTGCGCGGAGGTGAAGCGCTGGATCTGATAAAGGCCTGGGGAACTGGCCACCCGGGTGGTATCGCAACCATCCATGCCGGCTCTGCTCAAGGTGCCCTGCTTCGTCTCGAGCAACTGATTCTCGAGGTTGCGCTCACAGCGCCCCGCGCGTTGATCGCCGAGACGGTCAACCTGGTGGTTTTCCTGTCCGGCCGCGGGCGAAGCCGGCACGTCCAGCAGATTGCCCGTGTCATGGGACACGACAGCCACGGTTACCAGCTCGCGTCCATCGACACCCTACTTCGTACCCGTGATAGCCAGGGAGAACGGTCATGACACGTCTCTTCGCTCATGCTCGCCAGCGCATCTTTCACGCCTTGCTGGGAGCCATGATCTACCTCAGTCTGCCAGCAATAGCCCTTGCTGCCGGGTCAGGCATGCCGTGGGAAGGGCCGCTGCAGTCAATCCTCGATTCGGTACAGGGGCCTGTCGCGCGAATCATCGCGGTGATCATCATCATCGCCACGGGGCTGGCCCTTGCGTTCGGCGATACCAGCGGCGGGTTTCGCAAACTGATCCAGATCGTTTTCGGCCTCTCGATCGCCTTCGCGGCTTCGTCGTTCTTTCTCAGCTTCTTCAGCTTTGCAGGGGGAGCGACGGTATGAACGGTGAACGTATGACCGGCCTCGAAGTGCCGCTGCACCGCTCATTGTCCGAGCCAATCCTGCTCGGCGGCGCACCACGCAATGTCGCGATCCTCAACGGCACACTAGCAGCGGTGGTAGGCCTGGGCCTGCAGCTATGGATTCCTGGCTTGGTGCTATGGGTCGTCAGCCATTCGCTTGCGGTCTGGGGCGCGCGGCTGGATCCCCAGTTTCTGCCGGTCTTCGCAAGGCACATCAAGCAGCGCGCGTTGCTGGACGTGTGAGTGCAAGACGATGATGAATCTCTCCGAATTCCAGCGCCGCCCCGCCCAACTTGCGGACTGGTTACCTTGGGCAGGACTCATAGCCCCTGGCGTCGTATTGAACAAGGACGGCGCGTTTCAACGCACCCTACGTTTTCGTGGCCCCGATATGGACAGCGCTACACAGGGTGAGCTGCTGGCCCTTTCAGCTCGACTGAACAATGCGTTGCGCCGGCTTGGCTCAGGCTGGGCGCTGTTCATCGACGCTGAGCGTCTCGCGGCGAGCGATTACCCCCAGAGCTCGTTTCCCGATGCTCTGTCCTGGCTGGTTGACCACGAGCGCCGGGCAGCATTTGAAGCGCAAGGCAGCCACTTCGAAAGCGCCTATCACCTGACGCTGCTGTATTTGGCGCCGGAAGAAACGCACTCGCGCGCGGCTGGCTTGTTGTTCGAACGGCAGACTCAGCAGCGTGTTGACTGGCGCGAACAGTTGGCAGGTTTCATCGCCGAGAGCGATCGCTTCTTCGATTTGCTGGACGGCGTGATGCCGGAACTCGCCTGGCTCAGTGACAGCCAGACACTGACTTATCTGCATGCGACCATTTCGACACATCGCCAACGACTGGCGGTTCCCGACGTCCCGTTCCACCTTGATGCCTTACTGGCCGACAGCCCCCTGACCACAGGCCTCCAGCCGCGGTTGGGCGATCAGCATCTGCGCGTACTGTCTGTACGCGGTTTTCCATCGACGACCTGGCCTGGGGTGCTCGACGAGTTGAACCGCCTGGGCTTCGCCTATCGATGGGCGACCCGCTTCATCTGTTTGGAAAAGGATGAGGCCGAACGGGAGCTGGTTCGTCTGCGCCGCCAGTGGTTCGCCAAACGCAAAGGGGTCTTGGCGCTGCTGCGCGAAGCCATCTTTCAGCAGGAGAGCCCGCTGGTCGATAACGACGCGGCCAACAAGGCAGGCGATGCTGACGCGGCCTTGCAGGAACTTGGGGAAGACCACGTTGCGTTCGGCTACGTCACCACCACCGTAACGGTCATGGACGAGGACGCTCAGCTCGCGGATCAAAAGCTACGGCTGGTCGAGCGCGTGATTCAGGGTCGCGGCTTCGTGACCATTGCCGAGAGCCTCAATTCGGTTGAGGCCTGGCTGTCATCGATACCCGGCAACGCCTACGCCAATGTCCGGCAACCGCTGATTTCAACGTTGAATCTGGCACACCTGATGCCGGTCTCGGCAGTCTGGGCCGAACCGGTACGTAATGAGCATCTGGATGGGCCGCCACTGATGATCACCCGCACCGCTGGTGCGACGCCCTTCAGGTTGGTAAATCATGTCGGTGATGTGGGCCATACGTTGGTCGTGGGCCCCACCGGCATGGGCAAGTCGGTGCTGTTGGCCACGCTCGCCCTGCAGTTCCGTCGATACGCAGGCTCGCAACTCTTGATGTTCGACATGGGCCGCTCCCTGCGAGCGACCGTACTGGGCATGGGGGGTGAGCACTACGCGCTGAGCAACGATGCAGGCCTGGCCTTCCAGCCTCTGGCGCATATAGATCAGGCCGGACACCGGGCCTGGGCCGCCGAATGGCTGGCGGCGCGATTTCTCAAAGAAGGCGTAGCCATCAATCCAGAGCAGAAGTCAGCGCTCTGGACAGCGCTGGACAGCTTGGCCGGCGCGCCTGAGGCCCAACGCACGCTGACTGGACTGTCGGTGTTGCTGCAAGACAACAATCTGCGCCAAGCCCTGCAGCCGTACGTCCTGGGCGGAGCCCACGGCCAGCTACTGGACGCGGATAGTGATCGTCTCGGCTGCGCCGATGTGCAGTGCTTTGAGATGGAGGAACTGATGCACAGCGAGGCGGCGGTGGCCGCTGTGCTGAGCTATCTGTTCAAGCGGTTCGAGCATCGATTCGACGGCTCGCCAACGCTTCTGATCCTCGACGAAGCCTGGTTGTTTCTTGATGAGCCGCTGTTCGCCGCGCGCATTCGTGAGTGGCTCAAGACCCTGCGCAAGAAGAACGTCTCGGTGATCTTCGCGACACAGTCGCTCGCGGATATCAAGGACTCCACTATCGCGACAGCAATCATCGAGAGCTGTGCCAGTCGCATCTTCTTACCGAATCCCCAAGCTCGAGAGCCTCAGATCCGCACCATCTACCAGGGCTTCGGACTTAACGAGCGGCAGATCGACATCGTTGCCGAGGCAACGCCCAAACGTGAGTACTACTACCAGTCCCGCCTGGGCAATCGCTTGTTCGATCTGGATCTGGGCCCCTTAGCGCTGGCCTTCGCTGCCTCTGCCAGCCCGGCACAGCAACATGAAATGGATCGGATCCAGCAGGACGCCCAGTCCCCGGACTTCGCTGAAGCATGGCTTCGGCATTGCGGCCTGGATTGGGCCGGCGACTTGTTCGCTCATCATTCCCAAGTAAGCACGGAGTACACGTCATGAGATGCCTAACCCGCCGTTTTCAACGCGCCGCTCTGCTGGTGACTGCCCTGCTCGGCTCAGTGTCGAGCCAGGCCATGACAGTGGTCGATCCTGCCAACCTGATTCAAAACACACTCACTGCAGTGCGCACGCTGGAGATGATCAACAACCAGATCAGCGAGTTGCAGAATCAGTCCCAGATGCTCAAGAACCAGGCCCGCAATCTGTCACGCCTCGATTACAACGCGATGGATCAGTTGGCTGCGAGCTTGGCCAACACCGAGCGCCTGATCAGCCGGGCACAGGGGCTGGCGTATGAAATTAAACGCCTGGATCAGGAGTTCTCGCGCCTCTACCCAAACCAGTACTCAGCCGACAACAGCAGTGAAGAGCTTGCCCTTGAAACGAGAGAACGCTGGAAGAAGGGGCTCGACAGTCTTCAGACCGCGATGCGCGTGCAGGCGCAGGTGCGGCAAAATCTTGGGCAGGATGAAGCCACTCTCGCCAATCTCGTGAATCAGAGCCAATCCGCCGAAGGAGCGCTGCAAGCTTCTCAGGCGACCAACCAGTTGCTGGCCCTGCAGGCCAAGCAGTCCATTCAGTCCCAGCAGCTGCAGATCACCCAGAACCGGGCTGTTGCCACCGAGCTTGCACGTCAGGCCGCCGCGCAAGAGAAAGCACGCGAGCTAAGCCGCCGGTTCATGGGGAGCGGGACGCCCTATACCCCTCACCCCGTCCAGTTCTACCGGTAGTGAGCTGCGTTATGAAGGCCCCAACGCTACTGCTGTATCTGGTCGCTTTGACAGCGTGCAGGTACGACCACTCGCCGACTGCAAAGCCTGAGGATCCCGTGGATCGTTTCTACTGCGGCTGCGCCCCGGACGGCGAGTTCCTGGATGCAAGCGAGCTGCCGGACATTCCACCGAGCTTCGATGAGGTCGTGCCATGAATGACGTCAGCGTGATTGACCGATTTCTCGACGTGTTCGCTCAGTACATTGACTCAGGCTTCGGCCTGCTCGGTGATGAGGTCGCATTTCTTACGCTGACCCTCGTGGCGATCGACATGACGCTGGCGGGACTGTTCTGGGCCATGGGCGGTGAAGACGTAAGCGCCAAATTGATCCGCAAGACGCTCTACGTGGGCGCCTTCGCCTTCATCATCGGCAACTTCAATGCCCTGGCGAAAATCGTCTTCAACTCCTTTGCGGGACTGGGCCTTCTTGCCTCAGGGTCTGCGCTGAGCCAAGACGAGTTCCTGCAACCGGGGCGGCTTGCAGCGACTGGCGTTGAAGCCGGAGCACCACTGCTGGAGGAGATCAGCCGACTGAGCGGCTTCCCGGAGGTGTTCAGCAATATCCACAGCATCCTGGTGCTGTTCCTGGCGTGGCTGGTGGTCATCATCAGCTTCTTCTTTCTGGCCATTCAGCTGTTCGTCACGCTGATCGAATTCAAGCTGACCACCCTCGCCGGCTTTGTTCTGGTGCCATTCGCCCTGTGGAACAAGACGGCATTTCTTGCTGAGAAGGTGCTCGGCAACGTAGTCGCCTCCGGTATCAAGGTTCTGGTGCTGGCGGTGATCGTCGGCATCGGTACTGGGTTGTTTGCCGAATTTCAGGCTGTCCCCGATGAACCCTCCATCGATAACGCGCTGGTGATCATGCTCGCTTCGCTGGCGTTGTTCGGCCTGGGTATTTTCGGGCCTGGGATTGCCACGGGATTGGTCTCCGGAGCACCACAACTGAGTGCTGGTTCGGTCGCCGGTACCGCACTCGGAGCAGCAGGGATGGCAGCAGGCGCAGCAGCTATGGCGTCCGGTGTGGGCGGCGCTGTAATGGCAGGCGCTCGAATGACTTCAGTAGCCGGCCGCAAGGCGATGAGTGCTTCGAACTCCCTCACGGGGGCATCTATTAGCTCATCTGCGGCGCAGTTGAATGCTGGTTCCGGATCATCGGCAGCCGCCACCACTCAGCCTGACTGGGCGAGGCGCCTGCAACGCCGACAGCAGCTTTCACAGGCAGCTACCACCGTTGCCCACACCCTGCGTGGCGGCGACGGCGGCGGCTCCTCATCGGGTCCGGTTGTACGCGACCCATCGAATTCGTGAAGGAGGACACGGATGCGATTCAAACGTCCAGGGGTTCGCTACAGCGACACCCCAATACCCGTAACCCCTTACCAGAGAGCCGGACAAGCCTGGGATCTGCGTATGGGTAGCAGCCTGGCGCAGGCCCGGAATTGGCGCCTCATGGCATTCGGCTGCCTGAGCTTGTCGTTGGTGATGGCGTCAGGACTCGTCTGGCTTTCCCTGCAGTCGCGGGTGACGCCCTACGTCGTGGAAGTCGACACGCTCGGGCAGGTACGCGCTGTTGGTGAAGCCACCAGTCCCTACCAGCCCCAGGACGCCCAGATTGCCCATCATCTGGCGCGGTTTATCGGACTGGTCCGCTCTCTTTCCATCGACCCGGTGGTCGTGCGGCAAAACTGGCTGGAGGCCTATCACTTCACCACCGACCGAGGCGCTGCAACCCTCAATGACTATGCCCGAAGCAACGATCCATTCACGCGGGTCGGCAAGGAATCGGTAGCCGTCGAAGTGACCAGCGTCGTGCGTGCCAGCAATGAAACGTTCCAGGTGCGCTGGGTCGAACGCCGCTACGTGAATGGGGCCCCGGCCGGGTCAGAACGCTGGACGGCAATGATTTCGCTAGTGCTGCAGCGTCCCCGCACGGAGGAAAAACTGCGGCGTAACCCGCTGGGCATTTATGTAAACGGGCTGTCTTGGAGCCGAGAACTGGACACCTCGGAAGGAGTGAAGAAACCATGAAAATGTCTTCGAGCCTCTGCCTTCTAGTCGTACTGATGACGCTGTTATCAGGCTGTGCGGGCCCTCAGAAGCCACCCAGAATTGTGCTGGACGAGCCCGTTGAAGCTAAACGAATACCGGATCCGCCTAAGCCTGTTGAAGTCGTGGAAGTACCCAAACCTCTTGCGCTACCGGCGCAGCTCAAGCCGCTGCCGGAAGCCGGCAAACGCAAGCCGGCAAACGAGCCAGTCGACGAAAAAGCCCGAGTCTCGCGTGCCAACCGGGACGCACGGGTGGCGCCTACGCAGGAAGGCTACATCAACGCCATCCAAGTCTGGCCTTACTCGGATGGGGCGCTGTACCAGGTGTATACCAGCCCCGGTCGGGTGACCGCGATCAACCTGCAGGTTGGAGAGGAACTGGTAACCGTTGCAGCTGGGGACACCGTACGCTGGATCCTAGGTGATACGGCTACAGGCCAAGGCGATAGCCTACGCGTCAACGTATTGATCAAGCCGACCCGCACTGGTCTCAAGACCAACCTGGTGATCACCACAACGCGGCGCACGTACCTGATCGAGCTGACCTCGACCGAGCAGGCGTGGATGGCATCAGTATCCTGGGATTACCCAAAGGATCAGATGCTGGCTCTGCAACGTCGCGCCGGCGAAGCCAAGGTCGCCGAGCCTCTGGATACAGGCCTTGCACTGGAGCGCCTGCGCTTTCGTTATGCAATCAGTGGTGATGATCCAACGTGGAAACCACTGCGCGCATTCGATGATGGTAGCAAGGTGTATATCCAGTTCCCGGCGGGCATTTCCAACACCGATCTTCCACCACTTTTCGTGATCGGCGCCGAGGGCGATGGGCAGCTGATGAACTACCGCTTCCGCTCTCCGTATTACATCGTGGATCGGCTTTTTGGCGCCGCCGAGCTCCGGCTGGGCGCAGACAAAGGCGACATCGTGCGCATCGAGCGCAACGATGGGGTGGCACGGGGAAACTGAGCCATGACCGACGAGATCAACCAGCCCTCCCCCTCGTTGCCACCGAAGGAATCACCCGAGTCTCTCGAGCTGCGCGCACAGCCAAGGCCGATCACTCGCCTGAATCCGCGCGTGCTTGCCGCGATCATCGGCGGCCTATCAGCCACAGTGCTGGGCGCGATGCTTTGGTCGCTGCAGCCCCAACAGCAGCGCAAGAACCAGGAGCAGAACGAGCTGTACAACGTTGACCGGGTGGCACGCTCAGAATCGCTCGAACAATTGCCTGCGGATTACTCGCAGTTACCGCCGACGCCCGTGACTCCGACAGACGTGCCTCAATTGGGCCCACCACTGCCAGGCGACCTTGGTGCCCCCATCTTGAAAGCCGAACAACGCACCCACGGCTATGAGTACGACCACACGGCGGCCGACAACGCTGAGGCGGAGCGTCTAGCGAGACTGAAGGAGGCCGAGGAAGCAGCATTGTCGTCGGTATTCTTTCAGACCAACAGATCGGGTGGATTGGGTGGTGCATCGGCTGACCCTCAGCACACTACGCCGAGTGGTTTGGCCTCAATAAGTACCGGCTCAGCTACAGGGTCATCGGTGCATGGCAGGGACAAGCGGACTCTCAGTAAATCCGTAAATACAGAAATCAGTAAGTCCGGTTTGCTGCAAGAACCCGCCTCGCCCTACCAGGTGATGGCCGGCACGCTCATCGCTGCGGCACTTGTCACCGGTATCAAGTCAGACCTGCCAGGTGATGTGATTGCAACCGTCACTGAGCCGGTCTACGACAGCGCAACAGGGCAGCACGTACTGATACCACAGGGCTCGCGCTTACTCGGCCGTTACAACAGCCAAGTCAGCTATGGACAGAGTCGCGTACAGGT
This sequence comes from Pseudomonas sp. AC355, assembly GCF_979258205.1. NCBI lineage: Bacteria > Pseudomonadati > Pseudomonadota > Gammaproteobacteria > Pseudomonadales > Pseudomonadaceae > Pseudomonas > Pseudomonas sp. AC355. Next base: position 1,466,937 of record NZ_OZ409843.1, read on the forward strand.
CGTGTGGCAACGCGTAATCCTACCCGACACCTCCTCGTTCGAGCTCGACGACTTGGTCGGCAGCGATGCCGCCGGGTATGCAGGCCTCGAAGACGGCGTCGACTGGCACTGGGACAGGCTCGTCGCGGGCGCTGCGATGACCAGCTTGCTGGGCGTGGGCGCCGAACTCGCCGCTCCTGGAAATCGAAACGACGGTGACCGGATCATCATTGCAGGGCGCGATAGCCTTCAGGACACGGTGAACCAGGTCGGTCAGGAAGTCACTCGGCGCAATCTCGACATACAGCCCACCCTCACCCAGCGGCAAGGCCTGCCGCTGCGCGTGATCGTCAACCGCGATCTGGTACTGCGCCCCTATCAACCCTTGTTCACCCAGCAGAGGAACCGCAATGAGTAACGCCAAGCTGCGCCTCGGCCCACTACCGAAGACCGAGAGCCTGAAACTGACATTCACCTGCCCTGCGAGCCTGAAGTGCGACCTGGAACGCTACGCACAGATGCATGCCCAGACCTACGGTGAACCCGTTGATGTGCTCGCGTTGATCCCACATATGCTCGAAACATTCATGGCAAGAGACCGAGCGTTCCGGAAAACAAGCTCTCGAGCAATTCGCAGCAGTTGATCACGACGGTTGCATTTCGCGCCCTAGATTGCCAGGGGAAACATCCATCTCGCGGTTGAAAACCGTGACCTAATACATCACACTTTAGCCATGATCATTAGCTTTCGTCACAAAGGTCTACGCATTTTTTTTGAAACAGGCTCCACCAAAGGCATCCGAGCCGACCACGCCAAAAGGCTGGCTCGGATGCTCAGTTTTATGGATAGAGCCTGTGCGCCTGCGGATCTGGATATACCGGGTTGGCGGTTGCATCCCCTCAAAGGGGAAATGGAAGAGTTTTGGTCACTCACCGTCAACGGTAACTGGCGAGTGATCTTTCGTTTTGAGGGCAGCGACATAGAACTCGTCGACTACCTCGATTACCACTGAACAGGAGGGCTTAATCATGGCCATGTTCAACCCACCGCACCCCGGTGAAACGTTGCTCGAGGACGTGCTCCCCGAACTTGATATCAGCATTGCGGAGCTTGCGAGACGGCTTGGCTTTGCACGTGAAACGCTGTCGCGGATCCTGCATGGCCGCGCGCCTATCAGTCCGGATCTCGCAGTTCGCTTGGAGCTGGCGGGTATCGGCAAGGCTCGCACTTGGCTTAGCGTGCAGACCGACTATGACCTCTGGCAAGCCCTGCATCGAGAGCAGCCTCCGATCGAGCGGTTCGCAGCGATTGCTTAGACGTTTTGACCACGCCCAGTTCGTAAAGCCCGGCTTCGCTCGCATCGCACGCTGGACATCGCCTTAGACGATGCACTTACTAACATCGATTGTTCTGCTCACAGGCCGCTTGTAAAGCCCCTGCGTCCGGAAAGGCTGGTAACGAATGTGAGTGTGGATCTTCGTCAAAAGGACACTCGTACTAAGTTGTTCTGAATGAATTAAAAAATCAGTAGCCCTCAAATCGGTCTCCGCCTTAGATCCATCCAGGACGTAAAGACAATGGATCATATTTGAACCAATAAATACCTAAATCACATATAATTGATCAGATGTGAACCATTAAATAAGGTTGTCCATTGGCTCTAACCCATTCTCTGCTCGCTCCAGGCGAACTGGCCCAGAAGATTGGTGCCAACGCCCGAGAAGCGCGACTCGCACAAAACCTCTCCCGCAAATCCTTGGCGAAGATGGCGGGTGTGTCCGAATCGACCATCAAGCGATTTGAGTCCAATGGGCAGATCACCCTTGATGCTCTGGTGCTCATCGCTACAGCACTTGGTGCCACACGCCAAATCGCTGACCTGTTCAAGCATGAGCGGCCTGTCTCGCTTGAAGAAATAAAACAAACAGGACGTACCCGGGGGCGCCAATGAAATCCATCAACGTCGTAGAGGTATTGCTCGCAGGCACACCGGCCCGGCGCAAAGTCCATACGAGTTGAACCAGGTTACGTGGATCCCAAGCGACGCAGTTGCTGTGCCAATGCGAACTCTTGGTGTGTCTTAATCTGATGGAAAGGTGGCAGCAAGTTTTACCCGATAAGAGTGAGATCCATACAGCGTCGCGGGCCATACCCGTTTTACAAACCTGTGGTCAGGTAGCTGATATCGATGTGCTTTACCGAGACGTCAGAGCACAACTTTCAGACATTGCCGAGGGTTGTACAAGGAAAATCCCGTCGTCCCTTTCTACGCCAGGCTGCGACACAGCCGGTTTTCATTCAACGATCTGCCCCATAGGCTAAAGGCACCAAACCGCTTGTAGGAAGGAGCAATGAAAACCCTCTTACTTTTGATGGCTCAGTACGACGGTCAAGCCGTGATACCAATCGACTGGGTATGCAGAGACTTTCTCGGTCTTTCAGTCGACAAGTTCAAGCGCAAGCGCCTTATGGGTGAAATCGATCTTCCTGTGATGAGGCTTGGCACCAGCTCGCAGAAGGCCAACCTGGCCGTGCACCTAGAAGATCTCGCTGCCTACATCGATAGGCAGCGAGAAGCTGCACTCAAAGAGCAGAATCAGTTGGGGGTGCGGCGGCGCCTCGCCTGAAGCTTAACCCCTGGGGCGGATGTAGCTTCAGGGGTTACGACCCTGATTCCGAGTTCTACGGGAGCCTCAACAATCTTGTCCAACCAGCCCCAGCCCTCGTAAGGATCACCCACCCCCTTCAGATGCGTATAGCGGCGCATGGCATTCCAATCGCGGTGGCCCGATACACTGGCAACTCGCGGAATGTCCCAACCCATTTCAAAAAGCCGACTCACCCCATCATGGCGCAGATCGTGGAAACGCAGATCCTTGATCGCCAGGAAGTGGCAGGCACGGGTGAACGCTGCAGAAATCGAAGTTGAGTCATAAGGGAATATCTCACGGCAGGCCTTGGGCATGCTCTGAACGATTCTCCAGGCCTCATCCGGGAGATGGCACCAGACGTCATTACCAATTTTCTGGCCAGGGTTTTTCATGTCTCGAATGAGCACAGCCTGCCGCCGAGCATCCAGATCCTCCCAGCGGATCCGAGTAATTTCTTCCTGCCTGCGTGTCGAGAAAATTGCGAACGCCAGGACCTTGGCCATATTGATGGAGCGTGGTCTGCGCCGTTGAATATCAAAGAAGTGGTTGAGTAGCTTATCCAATTCGTCCTGGGTCGGCCTACGGTCACGCTCTTTACTGCGGCTGACCATTCCCAGCTTCCGGAGCACCTTTCGGGCATCGGGCATGGCTGTGGCATCGATGAGATAGCCCCAAGCGGGTTTGGCCACTGAGAGCACGGCGCCAACATGCGCAAGATCGTTACCGACGGTCTGCGCCTGAACGCTGCCGCCGTGTTCACTCATCCGCCACTGCGCATATTCAACCAATTTCTGGCTTGTTAAGTCGGCACCAGCCACATCACCCAACCAAGATTCACTAACTGCCTTCAAGGTCGCCCGCTTGGTTTTCCCAAGTGGGCGGATTCGCTCGTACTCATCCAGGTAGCGATCAATGATCGTTTTCAGAGGGACATCCTCGCCCTTGGTTCGATCCAGAGCGCCCGGTGACCCAAGCTCCGCCTCCCGACGAGTCAACCATGCACGTGCTACGGCCTTACGATCGAAGGTCTGGGTTTCTTGATAGACTACGGCCCCGTTGCGACGCAGCCGAATCTGCGCCGTGTACGTGGGTTTACCGTTTTTTTTAACGCGCTGAGTGATGGTTCCCAAGTTGCCTCCCACCAGTGCTACAAAAAAAATCTCAGTGCTACATTTTAGCACTGAAGGCCAAAAAACGGCCAAAAATAGCCTTTTTTAGCACTGAAACGACATGAGCCAATGCCTTCAGAATTAGCCTCAAATCCAGTAAATACGGGCGCTCAGCCCTCCCGCCGCTTTTCCGTGGCGCCGATGATGGATTGGACGGATCATCATTGCCGCTACTTTCTGCGCCAGCTGTCGCAGCACGCGCTGCTGTATACCGAAATGGTCACCACTGGCGCGTTGCTGCATGGCGATACCCGCCGATTTCTGCAGTACGACGAAACCGAGCACCCGCTCGCGCTGCAGCTGGGCGGCAGCAATCCGGCCGATCTGGCGGCCTGTGCGCGGCTTGCCGAGCAGGCGGGCTACGACGAGGTAAACCTGAATGTCGGCTGCCCCAGTGACCGGGTGCAGAACAACATGATCGGCGCCTGCCTGATGGCCCATCCGGCGCTGGTGGCCGAGTGCGTCAAGGCGATGCGCGATGCGGTGAGCATTCCCGTGACGGTCAAGCATCGTATCGGCATCGACGGGCGTGACAGTTACGAGGCGCTTTGCGATTTCATCAGCCAGGTGCGTGACGCCGGTTGCCGCAGTTTCACGGTGCACGCACGGATCGCCATTCTTTCCGGCCTGTCGCCCAAGGAGAACCGTGAAGTGCCGCCGCTGCGCTACGACATCGCCGCGCAGCTGAAACAGGACTTCCCCGAGCTGGAGCTGGTGCTCAACGGCGGGATCAAGACCCTGCAGGCCTGCCAGGAGCACCTCGAGACCTTCGATGGCGTGATGCTTGGCCGTGAGGCGTACCACAACCCTTACCTGCTGGCCGAGGTCGACGGGCAGTTGTTCGGTAGCGAACGGCCACCCATCAGCCGGCATGAAGCCATGCAGGTCATGCGCCCCTATATCGAACGGCACATGGCTGCCGGCGGCCTGATGCACCACGTCACCCGCCATATGCTCGGCCTGGCGCAGGGCTTTCCAGGGGCTCGCCGCTTCCGCCAGTTGCTTTCTGCGGACATCCACAAGAGCGATCAGCCGCTGGCCATTTTCGACCAGGCTGCCGAACTTCTACAGGGCCGCTAACGGGTCGCCGAAAGCGACCTGTTGTGCCACCAGTTGAGCACTACATGATGCTCAGGTAAGGTCATGGCACCGCGAATCGACAAGGCCCCGCCATGACCTCCAAGCTGGATCAACTCAAGCAATTCACCACCGTGGTTGCCGACACCGGTGACATCGACGCTATCGCCCGCCTCAAGCCGGTGGACGCCACCACCAACCCTTCCCTGCTGCTCAAGGCTGCCGCCCTGCCGCGTTATGCCGAGCTGCTCAAGCAGGCGGTCAGTGCCAGCAAGGGCGATGTCGATCTGGCCAGCGACCGTTTCGGCGTGACCGTTGGACGGGAAATTCTGCAGGTAATTCCGGGGCGCATCTCCACCGAGGTGGACGCCCGTCTGTCCTTCGACACCCAGGCGACCCTGGCCCGTGCCCGGCGCTTGGTAGAGCTGTATGAAGAAGCCGGCGTCACCCGCGAGCGCATCCTGATCAAGATTGCCTCCACCTGGGAAGGCATCCGCGCTGCCGAGCAGCTGGAAAAGGCTGGCGTGCAGACCAACCTCACCCTGCTCTTCTCCTTCGCGCAAGCGCGCGCCTGCGCCGATGCCGGCGCCTTCCTGATCTCGCCGTTCGTGGGCCGTATCTACGACTGGTACAAGAAGGCCGAAGGCCGCGATTACATCGGTGCCGAAGATCCGGGCGTGCAGTCCGTGGCGCGCATCTACGACTACTACAAGGCCAACGGCCACAAGACCGTGGTCATGGGTGCCAGCTTCCGCAACATCAGCCAGATCGAACAGCTGGCCGGCTGCGATCGCCTGACCATCAGCCCGGAGCTGTTGCAGCAACTGGCCGACGACAATGGCCCGCTGCAGCGCAAGCTCAGCGCGGAGATTTCCGGGCAGAGCGAAACGCACATCGGCGAGAGCCAGTTCCGCTGGGAAATGAACGAAGACGCCATGGCCACCGAGAAACTCGCGGAAGGCATCCGCCAGTTCGCCCGTGATCAGGAAAAACTGGAAAAGCTGCTGACAGCCAACATCTGAGCCTGAAATGAAAACGGGGCGCCGACTCTATCGGCGCCCCGCTCTCGGCAGCAATCAGCGGTCAGGGATGCTGTTCGAGGGCGCTGACCAGGTCATGGAAGGCCGCGCGGTTCGATTCGTTCAAGCCCATCAGAATCCGGTGCGCTTCCAGCACGCGAGCACGCACCACGTCCTCCGACTGATCCTGCGACGGCAGATCGGCCAGACAGTCCGGGCACTCGTAGGGCTGGTTGATGATGTTGAACACCTGATCGAAGCCCATCGACTGCAACAGACGGGTGATGTCGGCGTGGGTGGTCACCACCGTTGGCAGCAGCCCAACCTTCTGCCGCGACAGAATCGATAGCTTGGCCAACAGCCCTAGTGTGGTGCTGTCGATACTGCGCGTTTCCGTCAGGTCGATGACGATGGCGGAGAAATTCAGCGCGGTGAAAATCTTTTCGATCGTGGAGTCCAGCGCCGAACACAAGGTCAGGCGCACTTCACCGATGAACTTCAGGACGAAGGTTCCGTCCTGCTCGGCAAACTGGATTCTACCGGGGCTTATCCCAGGATTCATGCAAGGTTCCTGCTTAACACCAGCAAGGCGATATCATCCGGCATCTCCGCCAGATTGGCCAGTCCAAACACGCTGCGCAACCCGTCCAGGGTTCCACCTGCTTCGCTCACCAGTTTCGGCAGCAAGGCTTCTTTTTCCTGCAGGGTGTCGCCGTCCAGCAAATCGAGAATGCCGTCCGACAACAGAGTCAGGCTGAACGATTCCGGAAGGTCGATCACCAGATCGGTGTAATCGGCTTCCTTGAACAGGCCGACGGGCAAACCACGGCCTTCCAGATAATGGGCTTCGCCGCCGCTGTACATCACGGGCAGCGGCAGATGGCCGCCGATGCTGTAGGTCAGGCGATTGTGCTCTTCGTCGATCACCCCGCCCAGCATGGTCACGTGCTTGCCCAGTTTGCAGTTGATCAGACCACGGTTGATGTGGCCGAGTACGTCCGACGGCTTGAACTCCGGCAACAGGCCATTGCGCCGCGACTCGTAGAGCAGGCGCGTGGTCATGAACTTGAGCAGCACGGTGACGAATGCCGAAGAGGCGCCGTGACCGGAAACGTCCGCCAGATAGAACGCAACACGCCGCTCGTCAACACGGAAGTAATCGACGAAATCGCCCGAGAGGTAGAGCGAGGGAATGATCTGATGGGCGAACGACAGCCCTTCGTTTTCCCAGGGCGTGACGGGCAGCATGTTCATCTGCACCTGGCGCCCGGCGTTCTGGTCTTCCTGCAGCAGGTGCAGGCTGGCCTGCAGCTCGCGGTTGGCGGTTTCCAGCTTTTCCCGGTAGCGCTCGTTCTCCTGGCGCAGATGCACGCGATCCAGCGCACGGCGTACCGAGTGCTCGAGCACGGCGAGGTCTTCGAGAGGCTTGATCAGGTAATCGGCGGCACCGAGGCGCAAGGCTTCGACCACGTCGGTCATCACCCCGGCACCGGAAACCACGATGATCGGCGCGGAGATTTCCAGGGCATTGATCCGACGGATAAGCTCGAGACCATCGACCTGGGGCATGCGCAGGTCGCAAATGACCAGATCCGGCCGTTCGCGCTCGAACACTTCGAGACCTTGCGAGCCGTTGCCGGCGAGCAGGATGTTGAAGCCGCTGTCTTCCAAGTAGGCTGCAATACTGGCGCGGACGACTTCGTCGTCATCGATCAGCAGCAACGTGGCACTGGTTTTGTGCATGGGGTGTCCAGGCAAACTGCGCCGGGGATGGTTAGCGTAAACGCAGCCAACAACCTGCGCGGGTACACGGTTCGCGTCAAGGCGCAGACGGTACTCCCATCCTCAACACGATTCAACAGGCGCCGTTCGCGACCGAGCGACTTTACACCTGAAATCAGTGAGGGTTATAAGAACCGCAGCAGAGCCCTACCACAATGAGGATAGCTTGATGAGCCAAAGTGATCGTGATTACGAGGAAAAGCGCGATTACATTCGCATGCGCCTGGAAACCCAGGTGACGCTCCACCATGGCGGTCAGGCAATCCCGGCATTGTGCCGCGATCTGTCGAGCACTGGCATGCAGCTCGAGGCGCAGTGCCACGTGCAGGTTGGAGATAAGGTGCGCGTGTTGATCCCTTCCGGGCACGACGAACTGAAGGGGCTGGAAACCGAAGCGGAAGTGGTGCGGGTGACCAACCAGGAAGGTGGCCGACAGATTCTCGGTCTGGCCGTGATATCGATGAACTGAAACACGCTGTAACGCGATGGAGCCCGCCTCCATCGCGTCGTTACGCCTTCTGCCTTCGAGCGCGACTAGCCGGCTCTCGACATCAGCGCCTTGCCATCAAAAATCGTCTTCCACCTCACCGTCACGCACGCGGAACTCACGGTTCTGCAGATAGGCGTTACGGATGAAGATGTACTTGTCGCCACTGATCATGCGCTCGGCATCCAGCAGGCTGGCACGGGTGTCGACCACGTTGATGCCACGGGTGACGTTACGGCTCGGCACGTGATCCATATAGGGATAAGGGGTCAGCAAGCTGTCCGGGATCTTGCTCGGCGCATCGCGCAGCGAGCTCGGCCCGAGCAGCGGCAGTACCAGATACGGGCCGCTGCCAACGCCCCAGGCGCCGAGCGTCTGGCCGAAGTCTTCATCGCTGCGCTGCAACCCCATGCGGCTGGCCACGTCGAAGAAGCCGAGAGCGCCGATGGTGGTGTTCAGCAGCAAACGGCTGGTATCCACGCCAGCGTCGTGAGCCTTGCCCTGCAGCAGGTTGTTGGCCAGGTTGCCGACATCGCCCACGTTGCGGAACACGTTGTGCACACCGGTCTCGAGGAATTGCGGCGTGACGGCCTGATAGCCTTGAGCCAGGGGTTTGAGGGCGTAGGTATCGACGGTATCGTTGAAGCGGAAGACGGGGCGGTTGAACGACTCCCAAGGGTCTTCCGTCGCCGCCTGACTTGCGAGCGGCAGCACCATCAGGCCGGCACAGGCCAGCATTCGCCCAAAGCTCCCGATCAAATCCGATCCAATCACACGCATTACTGTTCTCCTAGGCTAATGAGCACGGTCTCTCCGGCAGCAGCGGCGTAGTATAAAGCCGCGAGCGGGCAATAGGCAGAGCACCGATGCCCGGCCACCCTACCCGACCCTGAGCCACTTCACATCACTGACGTTTGCCGGGCGTCGGGCCGCTCACTGCCGTCACGCCATCGTCATATTGGCTTGTCATGGTAAGCGCGATAATAGCCAGGGAACGACATCGCATGCCGCAGCCAGCGCTCTCCGCAGTTACCCCCTCCTTCACCGCCGTGCTGTTCGGTCTGTCCGGCTGCCTGGTTGATTTCGGCGCGCGCAGCGCGTCGTTGGTCGGCACTCGCCACCTGACGCTGATCCGTGAAGCTGGCGGCCCGACGCGTGCATTCGAAGCCGCCAGCCCGCGGGAGCTGGAGAGCTGCGCCGAGCCGACGCCTGGCGCTCTGGCAACCCTGCGCAGCCTGCGTGAACAACGCGTGCCCTGCGCCTGGCTGGACGAACTTCCCGAAACCCTCGCCATGAAACTGACGAGCCAGCTACCCGAATGGCTGGTGGCCTCTCCAGCCTGCTCGCAGCGCAGCTGGCCTGCCCCTGATGCCTGCTGGCAGGCGTTGAGCACGCTGCAGATCGATCGTCTGGATGGTTGCGTACTGGTCAGCGGTGAACCTCGCCTGCTGCAGGCGGGCCTGAATGCGGGCTTGTGGACGGTCGGCCTGGCCGCCTGCGGATCCCTGGGCGGCCATGCCCTCTGCGACTGGGAAATACTCGACGCAATGCAACGTGATCGCCTGCGCGCCGATGCGACCCTGGCGCTGTACCGGCTCGGCGCCCATTCAGTGATCGATCAGTTGACCGACCTGCCCGCGTGCCTGGACGATCTGCAGATTCGCCGCAGCAAGGGCGAAAAACCCTAGCGATGGCATTGCGTCAGATCAGGCGCAATGGCGCAGGCGGGATTATCCTGAAGACGAAGTAATGACCTTTCGTCATGACGCACGGTCAATTGTCTTGCCTATCAAGAAAGGGAGAATCTCCATGCCTGCGAACCATCTGCAGCAGCAACTGGAAGAGCTGCACAAGCAACTGGCGCAGAATCCGCCGGTAAACGAGGAAGACCGCGAGTCGCTTTCGCTGCTGGCTCGTGACATCGAACTGCAGCTGGCGGCTCAACCAGTGACCACACCTGATGCCTCGCTGGTCGATAGCGTCAATCTAGCCGTGGAGCGCTTCGAAGTGAGCCATCCAACCCTGGCTGGAAGCCTGCGCAATATCATGCAGAGCCTCGCCAACATGGGTATCTGACGCCAACGCCGCAAATAAAAAACCAGCCTCTTCAGGCTGGTTTTTTATTAATTGCTTACTGCCTGACCAGGCGCCGATTATCCGGCAACTGCGCCAACGTGGTTCGGTAGGGATTGATATCCAACCCACCGCGGCGCACATACCGTGCATAGACGGTCAGGTACTCGGGCTGCAGCAAGCGCTGCAAATCCAGAAAGATGCGTTCCACACACTGCTCGTGGAAATCGGCGTGCTGACGGAAACTGACCAGATACGCCAGCAGGCTCGCCGGCTCCAGCGCGGCGCCGCGGTACTCGACCACCACGCTGCCCCAATCAGGCTGACCAGTTACCGGGCAATTGGACTTGAGCAGATGGCTGTGCAGGCTCTCTTCGACGATACGTGACGTATCGCAAGCCAACAGCTCGGGACGGGGAGCCTGGTAATCGCTGATACTGATGTCCAGGTCGTCGATGCAGGTTCCCGGCAGAACCGCCAGACCTTCCTGCGCCACCTCGTTCAGGCTGCGCACCCGCACACCCACGGGCTTGCCGGCCGTGGCCGACAGATCACTCTCCAGCACGCTCACCAACTCGGCCTCACTGGCGAACACCGACTGATTCAGCGAGTTGAGGTAGAGCTTGAAGGATTTCGACTCGATGATGTTCGGCGAGTCGGCGGCAATGCTGAACTCACCGATCGCCACCACCGGCTTGCCGGACGGCAGCAGCCAGGACAGCTCGAAGCAGTTCCAGTAATCCACGCCACGATACGGCAGGGTGTCTGCGCTCAAACCGAGTTCGGCCCACTTGGCCGCTCGCGGGATGGGAAACAGCAGTTCGGGCGAATAGGTGGCGATGTACTCGCTGCTCTTGCCTAGCGGCGAATGTTCCACGGAATGCATGACGGTTTACCTGCAAGGCAATGGGTGCGGCGGCTTGATCGCCGCCGTACAGGAATGGATGGGCCGATCAGCCCAGCTCGGCAACCAGCTTGGCCAACGCGGCAGCCGGATCGGCGGCCTGGCTGATCGGGCGACCGATCACCAGATAATCCGAGCCGGCGTCCAGTGCCTGACGCGGCGTGAGAATGCGGCGCTGATCGTCCTGCGCGCTGCCGGCTGGACGGATACCCGGCGTGACCAACTGCAGCGCCGGTTGCGCTGCCTTGAGCGCAGGCGCTTCGAGGGCCGAGCACACCAGGCCATCCATACCTGCTTTCTGTGCCAGCGCAGCCAGGCGCAGCACCTGTTCCTGAGGCTCGATATCCAGGCCGATACCAGCCAGATCCTCACGTTCCATACTGGTCAGCACGGTCACGCCGATCAGCAGCGGTACCGGGCCGTTGAACGCATCCAGCGTCTCGCGGCAGGCGCTCATCATGCGCAGGCCACCGGAGCAATGCACATTGACCATCCACACGCCCATTTCTGCGGCAGCCTTGACGGCCATGGCAGTCGTGTTGGGGATGTCATGGAATTTCAGATCGAGGAACACATCAAAGCCGCGCTCGCGCAGCGTGGCGACGATATCCGACGCACAACTGGTAAACAGCTCCTTGCCCACCTTGACCCGGCACAGCTTGGGATCGAGCTGATCGGCAAGCGCTAGCGCAGCCTCTCGGGTCGGGAAATCCAGGGCGACGATGATCGGGGTCTGACAAACGGACATGGGGCAATTCTCGAGCGAGCCAAATTCGGCGCGTATTGTAGCGCAAGCTGCCGCCAATTGGCGCTGTACTGCCATTGCAACAGCACAGCGCCCTTGCCACCCATCACGCGCGACAATCGCCAGCACAGACGACGAAAGCCCTACTTTCCAAGCGGGTCATGCCAGAACGGCTGGCCGACTTCGCGCAGTATTTCGCCACGATTCAAGCCCAGGTCTTTCAGTGCGGCATCACTCAACATAGCCAGTTGCCGCCGCTCACGCGCCAGCTGCCGCCAACGCAGAATACGGGCCATCAGGCGAACCAGCCGAGGCGCTAATTGCCATTCCAGCCGTTTTGTAACACCACAATCTGCACATGCCTTGTGACTGTTCATCTGATCGCACTCCGGTTGAATTGGCGTCAGTCTCCAACTGGCGTTACGATCAATCCAACGAATGTTTCTTATGCATTACATCTCGGAGATTGATGGATGGCGCACTACCCCACGATTGACAGTGAATTGCTGCGCACCCTTGTCGCCATTGCCGATCACGGTGGTTTCACACGAGCAGCCGAAGTGGTTAATCGTACGCAATCGGCAGTCAGCATGCAGATGAAACGCCTGGAAGAGGACGTGATTGGTCGAGCACTGTTCCTACGCGAGGGACGCCAGGTAACCCTGACAGCAGAAGGCGAAGTCCTGCTGGGCTACGCGCGACGCATTCTGCAACTGCACACCGAAGTGCTCAGTACGCTGCGCGAGCCGCATATGGTTGGCAGCCTGCGCATCGGCACACCGGATGACTATGTTATGCGGTTCATGCAGGGCATCCTGAAGCGCTTCGCACAAACCTACCCACTGGTGCAGGTCGAGATGCATTGCGAGCCCTCGTTCGCACTGCTGCAACGCCAGGATCTTGATCTGACTATTGTCACCCGTGAGCCCGGGATGGAAGTCGGCCAACTGCTGCGCCAGGAACATCTGGTCTGGGCTCAGGCGGCTGACGCGCATTTGCACGAACTCGACTCGCTGCCTCTGGCAATGTTCAACAGCCAGTGTTTCTGCCGATCATGGGCGTGCAATGCACTGGATGCGCAGTCACGCAATTATCGTATCGCCTACAGCAGCCCCAGCCTTTCGGCAATCATGGCCGCAGTAAGCGCCGGACTGGCGATCACCGCACAACTGCACAGCTTGGTAACCCCGGATCTACGCATTATCGGTAGCGCTGAAGGCATGCCAGAGCTGCCAATGGCCAGCGTGATGCTGCTGCGCAACGAGAAAACCCGCTCCCCTGCTAGCGAGGCCCTGGCTGAGCAGGTGGTAGAGGGTTTCAGGCTTTGATGCCGAGCATCAACGCGCAGACCAACAGGAACGCGGTGAACAGCATGCGTAACTGGCGCTCCGGCAAGGCATGGGCCAGCCGCACGCCCCAACTGATGCTGAGCAGCCCACCGATCGCCAGGGGAATGGCCAGAATCCAGTCGACATGACCATGTAAGGCGTAGGTCGCCAGGGTCACGCCGGTGCTGGGCGCTGCCAGGGCAAGCGACAAACCTTGCGCCACCACCTGGGAGGTACCGAACACACTGGTGAGAATCGGCGTAGCAATAACCGCCCCGCCCACACCGAACAATCCGCCAAGCAGGCCGGAACCGCTACCCAGCACCGCCAGCCACGGCCACGGGTGGCGCAACTGGCCGGAGGCCGCTGGCGGCCGCAGGAACATGCGCAGCAGGTTGTAGAAGGCCAGCGCCACCAGAAACGCGACGAACGCGATGCGCATCGACTCGGGGTCAAGATTGACGGCCCAGCCCGCGCCGAACAGCGCGCACACGAAGCTGCTCAGGGCCAGCGCCAAGGCGTGGCGCAGATCGATCCGGTTGCGCTGGTGGTAGCGCCACAGCGCCAGCAGCACGTTGGGCACCACCATTACCAACGCAGTGCCCTGGGCCAACTGCTGATCCAACCCAAACAGCACCCCGAGCACCGGAATCGCGATCAAGCCCCCACCGATACCGAACAGCCCGCCGATGGTGCCCAGCAGCAAGCCAAGTACGATATTGAGAGCGAATGCGAGCAGATCCATGGGGCAGTCCTTGAGCGAGGTGTGCGCATCGTACCCGCTGCTGATTGGCGGGGTAACGCATAGCCCGGCATAATGGCTGTGCGAGTCACGCAAAGCGGGAAAATCGATGAATCCAGATGCCCTGACCGACCAACTCAGCCTGTTCCTCGACGTGCTGGAGAGCGGCAGCTTCTCCGCTGCAGCCAGGCTGCATCCCCTTACGCCCTCCGCGGTGTCACGACGCATCGATGCGCTGGAGCGCTCGCTCGACTGCAGCCTGTTCAGCCGCAGCACCCACGCGGTGCGCGCAACGCCTGCGGGCCTGGCCTTTGCTGAACGGGCCAGAAGGATTCTCGCCGAGCTGCACCTGGCGCGCGCCGAAGCGGTATCGCTGAGCAGCGCCCCCGAAGGCCTGATCCGTATCGATGCCCCTGCCCCGTTCGGCCGCCGCCACCTGGCCCCGGCTATTGCCGACTTCCTGACCGCCTACCCGGGGCTCGACGTGCAACTGCGGCTGATCGACAGCTTCATCGACCTGCACGGCGCTCACCTGGGCGAAGTGGATCTGGTGCTGCGCATCGGGCCGCTGGCCGACACACGCTTGGTCGCCACGCCACTGGCACCGATGGTACGCGTGGTCTGTGCAAGCCCGGCCTACCTGGAACGCCATGGCGTGCCGCGTACACCTGCCGAGTTGCTGGAGCACGACGGCCTGGACTGGGATGGCCTGGCACCCGCGTATGCCTGGCGCTTCGAGCACCAGGGCAAGCTGGCGATGTTCCGCCCCCGGCGCCTGCGCATGACTGCCAACAATGCCGAAACCCTGGTGTTCAGTCTGCTCGCCGGCCTCGGCGTGGCGCATCTGCCCACCTGGCTGGTCAGTGAATACCTGGCCCGCGGCGAACTGGTCGCGCTGTTTTGCGAGAACGGCCTACCGCCCCCGGAACCCAGCGGCATCTATGCCTTGCGGCTGGAGCGCGATACCGACTCTCGCAGCCGCCTGCTGCTGGAGTTTCTGAAGAACCGCTTCGGGCCGATTCCGCCCTGGGACATTCCCCTGCAAAGCAGCTTGCAGCGCGGCGCCGGCAACTGACGCAAAAAACGCGGCCGAAGCCGCGTTTTCACGATTGCTGGTGTTACGCCCAGCGGCTGGCGCTGGACACCCGGCTCAGAAGAAGCCCAGCGGATTGATGTCGTAGCTGATCAGCAGGTTCTTGGTCTGCTGATAGTGGTCGAGCATCATCTTGTGGGTTTCGCGCCCGACCCCGGACTTTTTGTAGCCGCCAAAGGCAGCGTGCGCCGGGTACAGGTGGTAGCAGTTGGTCCATACGCGGCCGGCCTTGATGCCGCGCCCCATGCGGTAGGCGCGGTTGATGTCGCGCGTCCACACGCCGGCGCCCAGGCCGAACTCGGTGTCGTTGGCGATGGCCAGGGCTTCGGCTTCGTCCTTGAAGGTGGTCACGCCGACCACCGGGCCGAAGATTTCCTCCTGGAACACGCGCATCTTGTTGGTGCCCTTGAGCAGGGTTGGCTGGATGTAATAACCGCTGGCCAGGTCGCCCTCGAGTTTTTCGGTGGCGCCGCCGGTGAGCAGCTCGGCACCTTCCTGCTGGGCGATCTCCAGGTAGCTGAGGATCTTGTCGTACTGCTGCTGCGAAGCCTGAGCGCCAACCATGGTCTCGGTATCCAAAGGGTTGCCGCGCTTGATGGCCTTGATCTTCTTCATCACCTCGACCATGAACGGCTCGAAGATCGACTCCTGCACCAGCGCGCGGGACGGGCAGGTACACACCTCGCCCTGGTTGAAGAAGGCCAGCACCAGACCCTCGGCGGCCTTCTCGATGAACGTCGGCTCGGCCTGCATGATGTCTTCGAAGAACACGTTCGGCGACTTGCCGCCCAGCTCCACGGTGCTTGGGATGATGTTGGCGGCGGCGCATTTCATGATGTGCGAGCCGACCGGGGTGGAACCGGTGAAGGCGATCTTAGCGATGCGCGTGCTGGTGGCCAGCGCTTCGCCGGCTTCACGACCATAACCCTGAACGATGTTGAGCACGCCCGGCGGCAGCAGATCACCGACCACTTCGGCGAACAAGGTGATCGACAGCGGCGTCTGCTCGGCGGGCTTGAGTACCACGCAGTTGCCGGCAGCCAGCGCCGGAGCCAGCTTCCACGCGGCCATCAACAGCGGGAAGTTCCAGGGGATGATCTGCCCGACCACACCCAGCGGTTCGTGGAAGTGATAGGAGGCGGTGTGTTCGTTGATCTCTGCCGCGCTGCCTTCCTGGGCGCGGATGCAGCCAGCGAAGTAACGGAAGTGATCGGCGGCTAGCGGCACGTCGGCGTTCAGCGTTTCGCGCACGGCCTTGCCGTTGTCCCAGGTTTCCGCGACGGCGAGCAGTTCGAGGTTGGCTTCGATACGGTCGGCAATCTTCAGCAGAACCAGCGCGCGATCCTGCACCGAGGTTTTGCCCCAGGCATCGGCGGCGGCATGGGCGGCGTCCAGGGCCTTGTCGATGTCCTTGGCGTCGGAGCGAGGGAATTCACCGATCACCGAGGCATCCACCGGGCTGGTGTTGGTGAAGTACTGGCCACCGACCGGGGCGACGAATTCGCCACCGATGTAGTTGCCGTAGCGCGGTTTGAGGGTGATGACGGCGCCTGCGGTACCGGGTTTGGCATAAATCATGTGAGTTACCTCTACTTTTTATGGATGCCTGTCCTCTGAGGCGAGAGACAAGTCTTGGTTCGATTCGAATGGCGCTTGGCGCGCCGAACGGACTTCGGCGGATGCCGATAATCGGGCAGTTTCCGCAGAGAGGCGCGGCAGAGCACGCAGTTGCCTGGCGCTATCAGGGTAGACGCTCGCTACGGCTTTCGCCGCGGCGTACCTTTGGGAAGATTCAGTGAACATTGCGCCAATCCAGCCAGTCACCTGTTCACAGTAAGAAGTCTAGGAGACGGCAATGAAAAAGCTCACGGGATCGGCACTTTTGCTCGCTGCCTTGTTCGTCACCGGCGTGCAGGCTGACGACGGTGGCCCGTCGCTGCAGGAGCAGCGCCAGCAGATCGGCGATGACATGATTCGTAACCGCACCGGTGCACCTCCGACCAGCGCAGACAGCATCAACCAGCCAGCCACCGATCAGAATCAGCAGCAACAGCCCAACCAGATACCCGACCAGCAGGCACCGCGTAGTACGGTCAACTCACCGGCCAGACAGAATCGCTCTGCAGAACCAGCGGGCAACACGACCAATGAGCGACAGCCGTCGAACCAGACACCCGGTGTGCGGGCAAGTGATGGGCAGAACTCGCCGCCGATTCAAGGTGGCTCGGTAAACACGCCAGCCACGCCGAGTGCACCAGGAGCCGCTGGCAGCTCAGGTGGATCGGCAACAGGCGGAGCGAGCAATTAGGCGAGAATCCGCCAAACCGAGCGCATTTCTGGCGAATCAGGGGCGGGAAATCGCCACCTAACTCACAGAAATGTGACAAACATATTGATACAGATCACTAGTTCATTGACCTGCACCCTTTCCGGCATCGGTTTTGCTTACTGCCCGCCGCCTGCGACGAAAGCGCGCACTTCAAGGTAAATCACCCGGCGTTTCAAAAAATCACCGGGACTGACCGGTTTCGCAGAACGGAACCTGGCAGCACGCAACAGGCGATGCAGCTTCGCTACCCAAGGCTGTACCAGAGTCGGTCGTGCCGTCATGCAATCACATTAATGAAATGGTCTGTCTAATGAAAAAACTCCTGCTGTCCCTACTGTGCTTGAGCGCGCTCGGCTGCGCCAAGCAGCCCGAACCGGAAAAATCCGTGGACGTCCTGCTGATCGGCGGGGGCATCATGAGCGCAAGCCTCGGCACTTATCTCAACGAGCTGGAGCCGACCTGGAAGATCGACCTTTACGAGCGCCTGCCTCAGGTCGCCAGTGAAAGCTCCAATCCGTGGAACAACGCCGGTACTGGTCACTCGGCCCTTGCCGAGCTGAACTACACCCCGGAAAAGGCCGATGGCAGCATCGACATCAGCAAGGCCGTGGCGATCAACGAGTCGTTCGAGATTTCCAAGCAGTTCTGGGCCTATCAGGTCGATCAGGGCGTTCTGAACAATCCGAAGTCGTTCATCAACAACGTGGCGCACATGAGCTTCGTGTGGGGCGACAAGAACACCGAGTTCCTGAAGAAGCGTTATGACGCACTGCAGCACAGCTCGCTGTTCCGCAACATGGAGTTCTCCAACGATCCTGCGCAGATCGAGCAGTGGATTCCGCTGGTAATGGAAGGCCGTCAGCCCGGCGAAAAACTCGCCGCCACCCGCGTGCAGACCGGCACCGACGTGAACTTCGGCGAGATCACCAATCAGCTGCTCGATTCGCTGTCGCAGAAGAACGATGTGTTCAACGTCCATGTGCAGCAAGAAGTCCGCGACATCACTCGCGCCGACGACGGTACTTGGAACGTCACCATGGCCGACCTGGCCAACGACGAGAAGCTGAGCACCGTCAACGCCAAGTTCGTGTTCATCGGTGCCGGTGGTGGCGCCCTCAAGCTGCTGCAGAAGTCCGGTATTCCGGAAGCTGACGGCTATGCCGGCTTCCCGGTTGGTGGCTCCTTCCTGGTGACCCGCAATCCAGAAGTGGCAGCTCGTCACCAGGCCAAGGTCTATGGCCTGGCTTCGGTCGGTTCTCCGCCCATGTCGGTTCCGCATCTGGATACCCGCGTCATCGATGGCGAGAAAGTCATCCTGTTCGGGCCATTCGCGACCTTCTCCACCAAGTACCTGAAGAACGGTTCGCTGCTGGACATGTTCGGCACCATCACCACCCACAATATCTCGCCGATGGTCAATGCGGGCATCGACAACTTCTCGCTCAGCACCTATTTGGTCGGTCAGCTGATGCTCAGCCAGGAAGACCGCATGCACTCGCTGCGTGAGTACTTCCCGGAAGCTCAGGACAAGGACTGGGAACTGGTACAGGCCGGTCAACGCGTACAGATCATCAAGAAAGACCCTGAACTGGGCGGTATTCTGCAGTTCGGTACCGAAGTGGTCAGCTCCGAAGACGGCTCCATCGCAGCCCTGCTCGGCGCTTCGCCAGGCGCGTCCACCGCTGCGCCGATCATGCTTCACTTGATGGAAAAAACCTTCAAGGACAAGATCAAGACTCCGGAATGGCAGGCCAAGCTGAAGGAGATCATCCCCTCCTACGGCCAGACCCTGAACAACAACCTGGAACTGACCAACAAGACCCGTGCCTGGAGCAGCGAGCGTCTACAACTGACCTACGTCGAGGTCAAGCCGGAGCAGCAACAGGCTGAAGAGCCAGCCGAGGTCGAGGCGCCAGCCGAAGCCCAGTAATCCCCCTGAACGAGCGCCTCCACGCAAGGCGCCCTGCAGAAACGACAACGGCCCATCAAGGGCCGTTGTCGTTTCTGCGATTCACTCAAGCTAAGCGCGCCGGCTTGAACTTCAGGCTCACGCCAGTTCGGCGCTACGCCCGTTGGCGATGAAGCGCAGCATCCATTCACCGACCGTACGCCCGTGGTGGTCTTCGTGCAGGCTGTCCACGGCCACGCGGTACACCGACTCGCCAATGTGTTGCTGGCGGATATCGAGCAATGCGCGCGAGTACTCGGGCACGAACTCCGGATGCCCCTGGAAGCACAGTACCTGATCGCCGATGCGGTAGGCAGCGTGTGCACAGAAAGGGCTGGATGCCAGCAAAGTTGCGTTTTCCGGCAGGCGGGTTACCTGATCCTGATGGCTGATCAGCAAGGTCACCTCATCCAGCAATGGCGTCATCCACTCCGGTTGCTCGGCCAGTTGATAACGATGGATACCCACACCCCAGCCACCACTCGCACGCTCGGCCTTACCGCCAAGCAGCAGCGCCAGCAACTGGTGACCGAAACAGATACCGAGCAGCTTGTCACCGGCCTGATAACGCTCGAGCAAGTAAGCCTTGAGGGTCTCGATCCACGGATCGGTGGCGAATGAGTCGGCCTTGCTACCGGTGACCAGATAGGCATCGAAACGCGAGCCAGCCGGCGGATAGTCGCCGTTCATCACGTTGAATACGTGAAAGCTGGCAGCGATGGCCTGGCCGGCGAAAAGACGTTCGAACATCCTGCCGTAGCCCTGATACTGATCGACCAGCTCGGGGCGCAGGATGTCGGTTTCCAGAATGCAGATCTGCAACGACATGGGCGGTACCTGAAAAGAATGATGACGCCACTAAAGCGTGCCTGCGCCCGCCGATCAAGGCAAGAGGCCGAGTGCCGTTATCAGCGCCCTGTCAGCAACCTCAACTGCCATACAGACGAATCGCTGAGCGCAAACAGTTTTCCTGAACCACAAGCGCAGCGACACACTCTAAGCTTCAACGCCTGAAAACGGGCGTAATCTTCCCGAAGAAAAGGAGTTTTACGATGCTCAAGAAGACCCTGACTGCCCTCACCGCTGCCGCTGCCCTGAGTGCCGGTTTCGCCATGGCCGATCGTCCTGGCGCTGACTGGATCAGCATCGAGCAAGCCCTGAGCAGTGCCAAGCAGGCTGGCTTCACCCAGGTTCACAAGATCGAAGCTGACGACGCCGGTTACTGGGAAGGCGAAGGCATCAAGCAGGACAACAAACTGTACGAATTCCGTATCGACGGCAAGTCGGGCAAGGTCATCCGCGAGCAGTTGGACAATTAAGCTGCCGCAGCATGGAAAACCGGCCTGATGGCCGGTTTTTTGTAGGTCAGCCGTTCGATTCCAAGCATCCTGACGAACGGTAAATATCGATTTTCAGAGAAACATCGAGCCGCGCGCCCTCTGGCGCAGGGGTATGCGAAAGAAACAAAGGGTTCCATAACTGTGCGGCACTCTCCGGCACTATGTTAGGAACCAACTGATATAAAAAAACAGAACATCCGCTCTACAGTGAAGACATGCACCGCCGGGTCTTGCCGGGGTGATTACTGGGGACGCGGCACTCACCGGCCCACACGACAACAATCAAAAAAGGTAACGGCCATGTTCAAGACGCCCAAATTCCGTCAAGCCGGACTTATCCTCTTTGCAACTGCGGTGCTGTTGATCCTGCCCAACATGAGCAGAATGATCGGTTGATACGCGGTCAGTTAACCAGCGGCATCCACCAGGCCAGAATCAGCGGCAGCAAGCCGACTGCCAGTACGGTCGAGCACATCACCAGACTGGCAACCTGTTCGGGCGAGCGATTGGCACGCACCGCGAACAGATAGTTGAATACCGCGACCGGCATCGCCGATTGCACCACCAGCACGGCGTGAGTCAGCGGCTCCAGCGCCAGCGCGGCGCCGATCCCCCAGCCAACCCCTGCCCCCAACAGAATGCGCAACCCACCCAGCACAAGCCCGGAACCCAGGTGATGCAGGCGAATGCTCGCCAGCGAAACGCCAAGGGTCAGCAGCATCAATGGAATCGACATACCGCCCAGCAGGCTGACGGTATTGTCCAGCCAGAGTGGCAGTTGCAGATCGAAGAAGATCATCGGCAGCGCCAGCAGCAGGCTGATCATGATCGGGTTACGCAGCAGATCGCGAACCGACGCCGCATTGCCCGACAACGCGATGCCCACGCTGAACTGAAAGATCGACAGGGTCAGAAAGAAGGCCACGGCCAACGCCAGACCGTGCTCGCCGAAGGCGTAGAGGCTGATCGGCAGCCCCATGTTGCCGGTATTGGGAAACAGGAAGGCAGGTACCAGCACCTTCCACTCCTGCCTGAACAGCCTGCTGCACAGCCAGCCAAACAGCCCCATGCAGCCGGTCACCAGCACGCAGCCCAGGGCCATGCTGGTGAACGCGGAGGGGTCGAGGTCGGCACGGCTCAGCGTCGCCAGCACCAGGCTCGGCGTGCCGATGGTCAGCACCAGCCGAGCGATGAATTCCGTGGGGTAGCTCTGGCCACTACGGGCCCAGGCGTAGCCAATGCCGGAGACGATGACCACGGGTGCCAATACAGCGAACAGCTCGGCCAACATGGCCATTCCCCTTGGGCAAAGGGTGCATCCTAGAAGCGATGAGCGACTCATCGCAAGTCGTACAAGTGCTGATCGACATCAGCATCGCGCTAGTAGGCCGCGATGCTGCGAAGCACGACCACGGATCGAAGGAGCAGGCCGGCAATCAGCCCCCTGCCCTCACGCCATCACTGCTCCTGAGCGAGGATCAGCGGTTCCACGTCGACCCGCGCCATCATCCGCTCACCACCGCCGCCACGGCGCATGCCGCGTACCGGGCAGGCATCGAGGTAATCCAGCCCCACCGCCAGTTTCAGGTGGCGCTCTGGCCGTGCCAGGCAGTTGGTCACATCGAAGCTGTACCAGGCGCCGTCCAGCCAGGCTTCGGCCCAGGCATGGCTGGCCAGGTGATCGCGACTATCGGTGAACAGGTAACCGGACACATAGCGCGCCGGGATACCCAGGCTGCGCGCACAAGCGATGAAGGCGTGGGCATGATCCTGGCAGACACCTTGGCGGCCAGCGAAGGCCTGCGCAGCGCTGGTTTCCACCTCAGTGACGCCCGGCAGGTAGCTGATATGGCCATTGAGGCCATGCATCAGATCGATCAGCGCACTGCGGTCACGCCGACGCGCGCACTGCACGGCGGCAAAATTACGCAACGCCTCGTCGGCTTCAGTCAGCCGTGTGAAACGCAGGAATGGAAAGGCAGACTGGCTTTCGTGTTCGGCGTCGCTGGACTCGTCAATTTCGACTTGGCCGCGGGCGCCGATGACGATCGATTCGTGAGGTTCGTCCAGCGTCAGCACGTGCAGAATGTTGCCATACGGGTCTCGTTGCGCCCGTACCGGGCGGGGCAGATCCAGCTGCCAGCTGAGTACCTGCTGGCGTTCGCTGTCGTGGGGCGTGAGGCGCAGGTACTGAATGCTGGCACGAACCTGATCTTCGTAGTGATAGGTGGTGTTATGACGAATGGACAGTCTCATGCGACCTCCAGATAGGACGTGTGAATGACGCGACCGAGATCGTGGACCTGCCCGATGAAATCGGTCAGCCAGGCGTGCAGGCCCTCTTCGAGTACCTCGTCGATGCTGGTGTAGCGCAACCGTGCGTCGAGTTCGGCGGCCAGGCGCTGTGCCGGTCGGCCGTTCTCTCCAGGCAGGTTGGCGAGCATCAGGTACAGCTCGTCCATGCAGGCGCGCAGTGAACGTGGCACCTCGGGACGCAACAACAGCAGTTCGGACACTTTGCGGGCGCTCGGAGAGCCCCGGTAAACCTCGGCGAATGCCTCGAACGATGACAGGGCGCGCAGCAGCGCGCTCCACTGGTAGTAGCTATGCGCGGGTCGGCCGTCCACCTCGTCGATGTCCTCGCCGAGCAGCTCGTAGCGCGAATCGAGCAAGCGCAAGGTGTTGTCGGCGCGCTCGATGAAGGTGCCGAGGCGGATAAAGCGATAGGCTTCGCCGCGTACGATGGTGCCGAAAGTAGCGCCGCGGAACAGGTGCGAACGCTCCTTGACCCACTCGCAGAAGCGGTTGATGCCGTAACGCCCGAGGCCCTGATCGGCGATGCCGCGGATCTCCAGCCAGGTTGCGTTGATGTTCTCCCACATGTCCGCGGTGATGCGCCCACGTACAGCATGAGCATTGCTGCGCGCTGCACCCAGGCAGCTGTAGATACTGGCCGGGTTCTGCGCATCCAGCGCAAAGAAATGCAGCATGCGCTCGGCATGCAGGGCACCGTGGCGCTCCTGATACTCTTCCAGCGTGCCGGTGATCAGCAGCGGCATCGCCAGCTCGTCCAGCCCGTCGCGGCGGCCGTCCTGGGGCATCAGCGACAGCGAATAGCTGCCATCGAGCATCCGCGCGAGGTTTTCGGCACGCTCCAGGTAGCGGGACATCCAATACAGATCGGAGGCAGTTCTCGATAGCATGCTCAGTCCTCCACTATCCAGGTGTCCTTGGTACCGCCGCCTTGCGACGAGTTCACCACCAGCGACCCCTCACGCAGGGCCACACGGGTCAGCCCACCGGGCACCAGGCGGGTTTCCTTGCCGGATAGGACAAAAGGGCGCAAATCGATGTGTCGCGGCGCAATGCCGTTCTCGACGAAGGTTGGGCAGGTCGACAGGCACAGGGTCGGCTGCGCGATATACGCCTCCGGCCGGGCGATCAGGCGCAGGCGGAACGCTTCGATCTCCGCCTTGCTGGCAGCCGGCCCGACGAGCATGCCGTAACCACCGGAACCCTGCGTTTCCTTGACCACCAGATCCTTGAGGTTGGCCAGCACGTGGGACAGCTCGCTGGGCTTGCGGCATTGCCAGGTCGGTACGTTCTTGAGGATCGGTTCTTCATCGAGGTAGAAGCGGATCATCTCGCCGACGTAGGGGTAGATCGACTTGTCGTCGGCCACACCCGTACCAATGGCGTTGGCCAGCACCACGTTGCCGGAACGGTAGGTAGACAACAGGCCGGGCACGCCGAGCATCGAGTCGGGGTTGAAGGCCAGCGGATCGAGGTACGCATCGTCGAGGCGGCGATACACCACGTCGACCTGTCTGGCGCCCGAGGTAGTGCGCATGAACAGTTTGTCGTCACGCACGAATAGATCAGCGCCCTCCACCAGTTCAACGCCCATTTCACGGGCCAGAAAAGCGTGTTCGAAATAGGCGCTGTTGAAACGCCCCGGCGTCAGCACCACCACCGTCGGGTTATCCAGCGGGCTGGAAGTCTTCAGGGTGTCGAGCAGCAGGCTCGGGTAATGGTCGATGGGGGCGATGCGTTGGTTGGCGAATAGCTCGGGGAACAGGCGCATCATCATCTTGCGGTCTTCGAGCATGTAGCTGACACCGCTGGGCGTGCGCAGGTTGTCCTCAAGCACGTAGTAAGTGCCATCGCCATCACGCACCAGGTCGACGCCAGCGATGTGCGCATACAGGTCGCGGTGCAGGTTCAGCCCCTGCATCGCCATCTGATAGCCCTCGTTGGCCAGCACCTGTTCAGCAGGAATCAGCCCCGCTTTGATGATGCGCTGATCATGATAGAGATCAGCGAGAAACATGTTCAGCGCCTGCACGCGCTGGATGCAGCCACGCTCGACGATCCGCCACTCGCTGGCGGGAATGCTACGCGGAATGATGTCGAAAGGAATCAGTCGCTCGGTGCCTTGATCGTCACCGTAAAGCGTGAAAGTGATACCGGCGCGGTGAAAAAGAAGATCCGCCTCGCGGCGCCGTTGAGCCAGCAACTCTTTCGGCGTATCCGCCAGCCAGCGGGCAAAAGCTTGGTAATGCGGACGACATGCGCCATCCGCCAGGTGCATCTCATCATAAAAGGTGCGGGCCATGCCGTACTCCTTGCCACCCGTGTCAACCTATACGCTGCAAACGTCGAGCCAGCGCGTTTATTCCTTTAAAATCAATGACATAAATTTAAAACAAAACCCTATCGCACCACTTTGACGCACATTGATGCTCACTGGCTGGCGGGTGTGCTCCATAGCGTTGCACGGCCTGGGCGCAAGCGGTACTCGAGCATCCGCCTTCGGCAGCCGCGCCTCATGAAAACGTAGACAGGCGAGACGGCAAAGCATTGCACTTTTATCTCATGCCCTTCCGTCCTGAAAAACCATCGCGAGAGAAACATCGGCGTCGCCAGACGATCCCAGAATCAGGTGCCGTGTTTTGATGCGGCTGACAATTAACGTCCTTGAACAAGGAGCGCCCGATGAACAGCAGCCTCGTACCTCCCTACATCCTCGACCGTATCATCGGTCACGGCACCGAACGTCAACGCGACTGTGCGCGCAGCACGCTCAATCATGTCAATTCATTGCGGCATAACAACGGAGCGCCGCAGCTCGCCACCCGGCAAGCCGAAAGCAGCGCCGCGCAAGCAGGACAGCCGCAACGCAGCATTCACGATGCCGGGCAAGACATGCGCCTGCCCGGTGAGCTGAGCCGCAGCGAAGGTCAGGCCGCAACAGGCGACGTGGCGGTAGACGAAGCTTACGAGGCACTGGGCGCGACCTATACTTTCTTCTGGGCGGCACTGGGACGCCACTCCATCGATGGCAAGGGCTTCCCGCTGGTAGGTACCGTGCATTATGGACAGGCTTACGAGAACGCCTTCTGGAACGGCGAGCAGATGGTCTTCGGTGACGGCGACGGCGAGATCTTCAACCGCTTCACCATCGCGATGGACGTGGTCGCACATGAGCTGACCCACGGCGTCATCGACAGCGAAGCCGCCCTCGCCTACGTCAACCAGTCCGGTGCGTTGAACGAATCGCTGTCCGACGTGTTCGGCATTCTCACCAAGCAGTACAGCCTGCAGCAGACCGCTGAACAGTCGGACTGGATCATCGGCGCGGGTCTGCTGACCGACGCGGTGAACGGCCAGGGCCTGCGCTCCATGTCGGCGCCAGGCAGCGCTTACGATGACCCGCTGCTCGGCAAGGATCCACAGCCAGCGCACATGCGTGATTTCGTCGAAACACGTGAAGACAACGGCGGCGTCCACATCAACTCCGGGATTCCCAACCGGGCCTTTCACTTGGCAGCTGTCGCCCTCGGCGGCTTCGCCTGGGAAAAGGCCGGCCTCATCTGGTACGACACGCTGTGCGACAGGCGCTTGAGCAACGACGCTTCGTTCGTGGACTTCGCCAGCCTCTGCGTGGATCGAGCTAAGCAGCGCTATGGTCAGGGTTCCCAGGAAGCGATCGCCGTGATCAAGGCCTGGAGCGACGTTGGCGTCGAGGCCGCATCATGAAAAAACTGCCGGAACTGGGTAACAGCGCCGTCGTGCGCATTTCCCGTCAGGGGGGCTTCGCGGCGATCAGTGCACTGAGCCGCCCGCGGGAAATCGATTTCGCCCAATGCGACCCCGCCCAGCGCGGGCAGGTCTGCTCCGTGCTGGAGAACTGCCTATCGGTGGCGAGAGCCGAAGTTGGCAAGGGCGACCAGCGTTTCTATCGCATAGAACTGCAGGTAGCACGTCAGCAAGAGCCAGGCGAACTGGTGCTGCAGATCCCCGAAGAGCAGGCTCCTCGGGGTCTGGTAAGACTGTGGGAGAAAGGTGCTTGAGAGACCTGGCAGCGGGACGCTGCCAGGAGTTTGCCGAACGAATCGATAGACGCGGGCTTCAGCCCCTGAGAGTGTCGGCCTTGAGCTCCTGGGTGACGCCCCAGCCGTCCAGCTTGCCACCCAGGGGTGCTACCACCGCCTGCATGTCCTGCTCGAAATCATCGATACCTGCATAGGTGACATGCATCACCTTGCTCACCTGCAGGTGCCAACCGCCCTCGTCACGCTCGGTCACCAGAGCGTGCAGCGACTCGCCACGAAAATTTCGTGTCGCCTTCATTGCATTGTTTTCATCGGGGAAAATTGCGTAAAACTCGATGGGATGGACACTGGCAAAATCGAACCCCCCTTGCTTCATCCGACCTAGAACGCCACCACTGACATCATCGTGCAAGACTGTGCTCATAACGTTGATCTCCATCAGGTGAAAGGTTGGATCGCCGAACCAACGGCTCCCATGTGCCTGGTCTGATTGGTCGGCGCGGACCGTAGCGATTGATCCTGTTACTGAGGATAGACCGCTCAGCAGCTCGCGTCGTTCTGTCGCAGCACCATGCTATACCCATTTATGACACCCATGCCCGTTTTGCAGGTGTGTTTCGAACAGGGATCGCCGTGCTGCCTCCACGGGCCAGACACACGAGGTATCAATCATGAGTACGCTACAGTGCACCCACCGCGACCACTACATCAGTGCCGAGGTCATGGAACACCCGGGCATTCCAACCCCATGGGCCGGCGGCTGCCGGATCACTGCACCGGACGGACGTACCACGCGGCGCATGGCGCTGCCGATGAACGGAGCCTTCCTTGAGGATCTGAACAAGGCCCAGCACGCCTCGATCGCACACGGCAAATGGCTGGTCGATCAGTATCTCGATAAAGAACGGGATCTTTTTCCCGATAGCGCGGCCAAACATCACGCAGCATGAGGCCGTATCGAATGGCCCGCATACGCAGCGGGCCATTCCATTTCCTAGCTAAAGCGCGCAAGCGCCCATTCCAGCCGGTCTCATGCCCAGATAGATTCTGGCCGCCCCTGCGGTCGCTCCCATTCGAGACGAAGGTTGGATTTCATGGCGAAACACACGCTTTTCATTTCTACAGTTTTGATGACCAGCATTCTGGCGCTGACTGCCTGCAGCGACGCCGACAAGATACCCGCCAAGACCGCCTCCGCCACACAGAGCAGCCCGCCAAAGCTGCAGGAAAAAACGGATCTCAGTCCATTCGCCGGTTTTGCCAGCGCTCGCTTCGGTAGTGATGAGGCGGCGGTACGTGCGGCCTGGAAAGGTTCTCTGCGTGAAGGCGGCGGTACCTCCGACACCTGTCGTCAGCTGTTCCAGGATCCGCGCCCTGCCAACGGTTTTGGCACTTCGTTCATGTTGGATAACGGGCTTTTCGTGCGTTATGACATCGATACGCGCGAACGCAAGGCACCACGCGGCCTGCAGGTCGGTAGCAGCGCCCAGCAGATCCGCGCGACCTTTCCCGGCCACTTCGAAGAGCAGCCACACAAGTACGTGAAGGGTGCCAGCAACTTTATCGTCAAGCCGTTCATCGACAGTGAAGCGCGGCTGGTTTTCGAGACCGACCCCAATGGCCTGGTGACCCGCTGGCGTATCGGCATGCCGCCGGCCGTGTTCTACGTGGAAGGCTGTAGCTGAAGTGACAATCGGGCGAGACGCTGATCTCGCCCTGCCCTCGCAGCACCGATGAAAACCAACGCATCGGGAACCCGAGCGTTTGGATGGCGGACAGTCCCCTAGATCGATGGCGTAGCTACCATTCGCCGGCAAGCCGGCTCCTACAGGATCGCGTGCCCCCCCCTCCCCGTAGGAGCCCGCTTGCGGGCGATTCGGTAGCAGGCGTTCAGCACAATTGCTGGCGTGAGCACCCATCGTGCAGGCGCCTAGCTACTGTAGGAGCCGCGCCCCCGCAGCGAATAGCGGCCACACCGCAGATCTTCAGTATGGCCACCATCAGGTTCGCGCCGGGGCGACGCGCTTATAGGGTTGGCGTCAGCAGGCTACGGCTTGTCAGGCATGCCATCTTCCACGCCAGCGGTGTTATCCAGCAGGCTCTTGGTGGCGGTCTGCAGGAAACCCTCGAGGCGCTTCTGCAGCAGCTCGTCGACCGGCCCTTCGATGCGCTCGGCGGTCGGCTTGGCACCCAGGCTGTAGCGATACAGGCGCGGCTCGAAGTCCTTGGGCTGCACCAGTACTTTGTCGGTGGTGACGATGGCCACCGTCTGGTCGCCGCCCGATGGTTTGATCACGCCAATGCCACCGTCGCCTTCCGGCAGGTTGAGCAGGTCACGCCCCCAGCACTGGTGACGCACCTCGCCGCCCAGGCGACCCATGATGGTCGGCACGATGTCGACCTGGGTGCCCACGGTATGGCTGACCTTGCCGAACTTCTCCTGAATGCCCGGCGCGATCAGCAACAACGGCACGTTGAAACGCTGCAGATCCATCTCGGTGACCTGATCGAAACCACCGAAGCCATGGTCACCCACCACCACGAACAGGGTTTCCTTGAAGTACGGCTCCTTGCGCGCCTTCTCGAAGAACTGCCCCAGAGCCCAATCCGAATAACGCATCGCCGTACGGTGCAGGTTCTCCTTGCCATCGATCAGCACCGGCTCAACCGGCAGATCCTTGGGCAAGGCGTAAGGCGTGTGGTTGGAGAGGGTCTGCAACAGCGCATAGAACGGCTTGTCTCCATAGTTGGTCTTCAGCTCCAAGGCACCGCGATCAAACATGTCCTGATCGGATACGCCCCAGGTTGGATCCATGAACACCGGATCGACGAAATCCTCACGGCCAATGAAGTCAGTCATGCCCTGGTTGCTGAAGAAGCCGGACTGGTTGTCCCACTGGAAATTGCCGTTATAGACATACAGGTTGTCGAAGCCGCGGCCACCCAGCAGTTGCGGCAGCCCGGAGAACTTGTGGGCGCCTTCCGGCGTGCGCATCAGGTACTCGAAGCCCGGTAGATTGGGGAAGCAGGCCATGGTGGCGAACATGCCCTGATGGGTATGAGTGCCATTGGAGAAGAAGCGGTCGAACAGCAGCCCTTCCTGGCTCAGCTTGTCGAAGTAAGGGGTGATGTTACCCGGCGCGCCGAGTGCACCGACGGAGTGCCCGGCGAAGCTTTCCATCAGAATGACCACCACATTGCGGATCGGCAGCGTGCCGTCGGCGGGCGGCGTGTAGACGCGACGCATCGCGGCGCTATCGGCGTCGACCAGCTTGTCGTCCGGGGTCAGCAACATGTCGCGGGTGACCTGACGGGCCTGGTCGTCTTCCATGGTCGGCTGCCAGGTGTTGTCGCGGTGCGGGCCGAAGGTAGCCTGAGCAGCGGTGAACAGGGTCAGGGTACCGTTGAGCCCCAACTGGTTGGCGAACATCGATTCGGTGGTATAGGCATCGCCCCAACGCAGCGGCGGGCCCTGGCGCAAGTGGCCACGGGCCGCGATCACCGCGATCAGCAGGCACAGGAAGAACACCGAAACGCGCCAGTACCAGGCCACCTTCGGACGTGCGACCACAGCGCCATGCGGCGCTTTTGTGCGGCTGGCACGGTCGAACAAGGTGAACATCCACCACAACAGGCCGGTGATGACGAACCAGGCGATCAGGTAACGGGCAACCGGAAAACCGTTCCAGAGCATGCTCATCACGGTGGCCTGGTCTTCCTGCAGGTACTGGAATACCAGGCTGTTCAGACGCTGGTGAAATTCCTTGTAGAAGTCCAGCTCGGCCAGGCCGAGAAACAGCGTGATGCTGGCGAAGACCGTCAGCCAGACGCGCTGCCAGACGCGCGCAAGCATCGCGCGGGTGCTCAGCAAGGCGATCAGCAACGGCGCGCAGGCATAAACCACCACACGCAGGTCGAAACGCAGGCCGTTGTAGAAGGCCTCGGCAAACTCTGCAACCGGCGTATCGCCGATCAGGTCGCGGTTGTAGGCCAGCAACGCGGCGCGCAGACTGGTGTACATCACCAGCAACGCCAAGGCGCTGAACAGGGTAAAAAGCAACTGGCTACGTAATGGCTGAAAGGAATGCGAGGCGCTAGGAGGGGTGCCCTGAACTGCTGTAGGGGTCATGTTCAATCATCCACAAAAGACTTATTCCGCCCAGCTCGCCGCAGATAACAGCGACTGGTGCCGCACGAGTGTGTTCGTGTGGATGTGAAAATTTTGTCGATAAGGATTCTCAGCGAACCTGCAGCTCTGTTTGAAAGTCATTTGCACGCTGACAAGATACCGCCCCGGGGTTATCGTCAGCGCCATGACACCGAGCCAAACCATCAGCCTCCCGTATCTCGCGCCCTGGAACTGGCAGCAGTTCCATGAGCACTTCAAGTTACGGGCGATACCTGGACAGGAGCTTCTGGGCGATCGCGACTACTGCCGCAGTTTTCGCCTGGCTGACGTTACCGGCTGGTTCCGGGTCAGCGCCCTGCCCGACCAGAACGCGCTTGAGCTGGCTTACAGCACCTCGGCCGAAGCCTGCCTGCCGCAACTGACCCTGCGCGTGCGACGGATGTTCGATCTGGATGCTGACCCGGCCATCATCGCCGCCCACTTCGCGGCAGATCAGCACCTTGCACCGATGCTCGCGCGCAATCCAGGCCTGCGCTTGCCCACCGCTTTCGATGCCTTCGAACAGGCCGTGCGGGCCATCGTCGGTCAGCAGGTCACGGTCAAGGCGGCGGTAACAATCACCGGGCGTCTGGTCAGCCGACTCGGCGAATCGCTGGCAGACGCACCAGCCGGTATCGACCGCCTGTTCCCGACACCCGCCGCCATCGCTGCTGCCAACCTCGACGCCATCGGCATGCCCGGCAAGCGCGTGCAGACCCTGCAGCACTTCGCCGCCCAGGTCGCCAGCGGCGAGTTGCGCCTGGACATCAGCCAGGGCGCGAGCGAGCTGATCGCGCGGCTTTGTGCTCTACCCGGCATCGGCCCCTGGACCGCCGAATACATCGCCTTGCGCGCGTTCGGCGACGCGGATGCCTTTCCCGCCAGTGACCTGGGCCTGCTGAAGGCGCCGATCTGGGGAGCAGGAGGTATCACCGCTCGCCAGTTGCAGGCCCATGCAGAGGCCTGGCGCCCCTGGAGGGCTTATGCCGCGGCCCATCTCTGGCAAGACTATTCAGGAGGCTGAAGATGTTCTATCGCTACCAGGAAAGCCCCATCGGCCGCCTGTTCATGGTTGGTGACGGCGCCGGCCTGCAGCAATTGCTCATGGACGTGGAACGCACGCCCTGGCAGATCGGCGATGACTGGCGCGAGGCTGGCTCGGAGCTGGATGAAGCCAGCCGCCAGCTCGACGAATACTTCAGTGGCCGTCGGCAGCGCTTCGAGTTACTGCTCAACCCTCAGGGCACGCCGTTTCAGCAGTTGGTGTGGCGCGCCTTGCAGCAAATCCCCTACGGCCGCATCGACAGCTACAGCGCACTGGCCCAACGCATTGACAGACCCAGGGCAGTACGCGCCGTCGGTACCGCCAACGGCGCCAACCCGATCTGCATCATCATCCCCTGCCACCGCGTCATCGGCCGCGATGGTAGCCTGACCGGCTTTGCCGGCGGCCTGCCACGTAAACAACTGCTGCTGGAGCTGGAGGGCGCAGTGCCGCGACCACAGGCCTCGCTGTTCGACTAGAACGACTCAGTCTTCCAGGCGCGGAAAAGAGGCGGCGATGGGATCGCCACTGGGCTTGTCAGCAGCGCCGCTACCGGACGACAGGCGCACAAGCGCGCAATGGGGAAACTCACCCAGATCGAACCAATGAGGCATACCGACGGGCACCGAAACCAGCGCGTTTCGCTCACCCAGCAGCGCATACACGTAGTCGTCGACATGCAGACTCAGCAGCCCCTGCCCGCCCAGGAACAGGTAAAGCTGCGCGCCGTCGGAGATGATTTCCTGGGGCGGCTCGGCGGGATTTTCGCCTTCCTTGGGCCAGCGGCGCTGGTCGATGCTGATCACGTCCACGTGCCCCAGATCGTGATCGCGCTTGAGCTGCTGCAACGGGCTGTCCAGCGCAGCCAGGATGTCGTCCGCCGAAGTACCGGGCTGCAGCTTGACGTCGAGATCGGCCAACCTGAAATCGATGCCGGCGGCGGCCAGGGTGCTGCTGATGTCCTCAGCGTGGCCCAATATCTTGTTGGGAATACCGGGACTGGACTGATGATGAACGCTCAGGCGGCTCATGGAGGAAATCCTTTAATAAGTGCTCGCTACCCTGTGGGCAGCTTGATTTGACCAGCGATCAGAGTCGCGCCGGATCGGCCGTGCGTCTGGCCATGATAACGGCTGCAGCCAGTGCGGCCAGCCCCGCCAACGCGAATGTCCACTGCGGGCCCAGACCATTCCAGCTGTAACCGGCATACAAAGCACCCAGGGCACCGCCAATTCCGGCCAGCGACGCGTATAGCGCTTGCCCCTGCCCTTGCTGACGTGCGCCAAAACTGCGCTGCACGAAGGCGATGGCAGCAGCGTGGAAACTGCCGAATGTTGCCGCATGCAGAACCTGGGCGAACAACAGCACCGGCAAATCATCAGCAAGAAAACCCATCAACAGCCAACGCAGCGCGGCAATGGCGAAGCTGGCGACCAGCACTTGGCGCAGGCTGAAATGCTTGAGCAGACGCGCCATGACCATGAACATCAGCACCTCGGCGACCACTCCCAGCGCCCAGAGCATACCGATCAGCCCGCGGCTATAGCCGAGTTGCTCCAGATGGATGCTGAGGAAGGTGTAGTACGGCCCGTGGGACAGCTGCATCAGCGCTACACATAGATAGAAGGCCAGCACACCGGGCTGCTTGAGTTGCTGCAGAAAGCCGCCGCGGCTCGCCGATTGCGACGACACCAGTGGCTGTGCGTCTGGCACCCAGAAGCTGCTCAGGGCGATGCCAGTGATGATCAGCAGCAACGCCCAAGGATAAACGTCCAGGCTGAACCAGTCGAAGGCCTTGCCCAACCCAACCACGCTGAGGATGAAACCGATCGAGCCCCACAGGCGGATCTGCGTATAGCGCGCCGACTGCTCGCGCAGATGGGCCAGGGTGATAACCTCGAACTGCGGCAGCACCGCGTGCCAGAAGAACGCATGCAAGGCCATCACCATGGCCAGCCAGGCGTAACTCTGGCTGACGAAGATCAGGCTCAGGCTGAGCAGCGTACACAACGCACCGAGGCGAACGATCAACAAGCGCCTGCCGCTGTAATCGCCCAGCCAGCCCCACAGGTTCGGCGCGATGCAACGCATCAGCATGGGGATGGCCACCAGCTCGCCGATCCGCGCTGGCGAGAAGCCCAGATGGGCGAAGTACAGGCCAAGGAAAGGCGCGGTGGCGCCCAGCAGCGCGAAATAGAACAGGTAGAAGCCGGACAGGCGCCAGTAAGGGACTGCCGGAGTCAATCCCGAACATCCTTGCTATCGAAGAATTGTCGGATCAGTGCACTGCTTGCACCCGGTTCACGCAGCGTGACCACCGTACCGTTTTCATCCACGGTGAAATGCCCCCTGAAGGCCTCCGGCATCGCTTCGTACTGCCGGTTGACCTGCTCGAGGGTATCGCGCAAGCAGGCGTAGCCATAAAGCTCGACCAGATACGGCAACGCGTTGCGCCCCCTGAGTAGTTCGTACTCCTGATAGTTGTAGGGCGTGGACTGCTGTCTTTTAGCCAAGGTCTGGCGAAAGCCTTCAAGCAATCGCTGCAGCTGGCCCTCTTCGGAGCGGCGCGCCAGGCCACGAAGGGCATAGACCTTCATGTCCAGGTAGCGCTCCTTTCGATAGGCCAGGGCGAAAAAGTCTTCGAGCGCCTGAAAATCAAAGTCATATAACAGCCTGAGTATCTGCTTGCGCACATCGAGCTGTTTGCTGCTGGTGTAGAGCGCAACGAGGTACGCAGCGCCCTCCTCGTCGATCTGGGCCGGCTCCAGCGTGAACAACGCATCACGAACCTCCGAGATGCGTTTGCCGGTAACGCTGCGTAGCACCTCGGGAAATTCGCTCATGCCGCCCTCACCTGCATGACGCCGGGACGCGAGCTCACAGCTGCGGCAGCACCGGCGTATTCACGCGCACATCGGCGTTCTGACCGCGATGGCGCAGCAGGTGATCCATCAGCACGATGGCCATCATCGCCTCGGCGATCGGCGTGGCGCGGATGCCTACGCACGGATCATGACGTCCCTTGGTGATCACATCCGCCGGGTTGCCGTCGATATCGATGGAGCGACCTGGCGTGGTGATGCTGGACGTCGGCTTGAGGGCCAGATGAGCGACGATCGGCTGGCCGCTGGAAATACCGCCAAGAATGCCGCCGGCGTTGTTGGATAGGAAGCCTTCGGGAGTCAGCTCGTCACGGTGCTCGGTACCGCGCTGCGCCACCGAGGCGAAACCAGCACCGATTTCGACACCCTTGACCGCGTTGATGCTCATCAGCGCGTGGGCCAGTTCGGCGTCCAGGCGGTCGAAGATCGGCTCGCCGAGCCCCGGCATGACGCCCTCCGCGACCACGGTGATCTTCGCACCGACCGAATCCTGGTCGCGGCGCAGCTGATCCATGTAGGCCTCCAGCTCTGGCACCTTGTCCGGATCGGGACTGAAGAAGGCGTTCTGCTCGACCGAATCCCAGGTCTTGAACGGAATTTCGATAGGGCCGAGCTGGCTCATGTAGCCGCGAATCACGATGCCCTGGCTGGCCAGGTACTTCTTGGCGATGGCACCTGCAGCCACGCGCATGGCGGTTTCCCGTGCCGAGCTGCGGCCACCGCCGCGGTAGTCGCGAACGCCGTACTTGTGGTGGTAGGTGTAGTCGGCATGGGCCGGGCGAAACAGATCCTTGATCGCCGAGTAGTCCTTGGACTTCTGGTCGGTGTTACGGATCAGCAGGCCGATGGAGCAACCCGTGGTCTTGCCTTCGAATACGCCGGAGAGGATTTCCACCTCGTCGGCTTCCTGGCGCTGGGTGGTGTGGCGGCTGGTACCCGGCTTGCGGCGGTCGAGGTCGCGCTGCAGGTCGTCCAGGGAAATCTCCAGCCCGGGCGGGCATCCGTCGACGATGGCGACCAGCGCAGGGCCGTGGCTCTCGCCTGCCGTGGTGACGGTGAACAGCTTGCCGAAGGTATTGCCGGACATTGCGCGAGGCTCCACATCAGTTCGATCAGCAGCCTGCGTCTAAAAGGCAGGCCCAAGAGGAAAGCCGCTGAGTATACTCCGTCGCACCTGCGGAGATCACCCGCGAGCGAACCTTTGGCCATTTGCCAGCGTCCAACGAATCCCATTACAGACACGTTCTCATCATGCTGCGAGCCCTGCTTTTGACCCTATCTCTCTTCACCGGCCTGGTTCAGGCTGCCCCCATTCTGCGTGAACAGGTCAGCCTGGATACCGGCCAGGGCGTGCTGCATGGCTCGCTGGTGCTGCCGCAACGTACCGAGGCCGTACCGGTGGTGCTGCTGGTGGCCGGCTCGGGGCCGACCGACCGTAACGGCAACAATCCGGGTGGCGGGCATAACGATGCGCATCGCAAGCTGGCCCAGGCGTTGGCTCAGCAAGGCATCGCCAGCGTGCGTTACGACAAGCGCGGCATCGCCGCCAGCTTTGCTGCGACGCCGCACGAACGCGACCTGAGCGTGGAGCGCTACGTCGCCGACGTGGTTGCCTGGAGCCACAAGCTGCATGAGGACAAGCGCTTCAGCCAGGTGATTCTGGTCGGCCATAGCGAAGGCGCGCTGATCGCCAGCCTGGCAGCCCCTGAATCCGATGCCGCTGCACTGGTGTCGATTGCCGGCAGCGCGCGCCCCATAGACCAACTGCTTCAGGAGCAACTGCGCGACCGTTTACCGCCGCGCCTGCGCGCCGAGAGCGATGCCTTGCTGGTCGCCCTGCGCGAGGGTCGTCAGGTTGCAGAAGTGTCGGACGAGCTGACCGTGCTGTACCGCACCAGCGTGCAGCCCTACCTGATTTCGCTGTTCCGGCAGAATCCGGCTGCCGCCTTTGCCAAGGTGCGCGTACCGGCACTGATCATCCAGGGGGATCACGACATCCAGGTCAGCGTGCAAGACGCCGAAGCGCTGCATGCCGCGAACCCGGCCGCCGAGCTGCAGATCATCACCGGCATGAACCATGTGCTGCGCATCGTGCCGATGGACTTCGAGGCGCAACTGGCCTCCTACGACAACCCTGATCTGCCGCTGGCCCGTGCCCTCACCGCCCGTATCGCCAGTTTCATTCAGGGCTTGCCGCCTGTAGAAACCAGCGTCGCTGCCGATACCCACTAAGCCGACGCTCAACTTCGCGGCGGTTTTTTGAGGAATGCCCCATGACCGACAGCGAAACGCCAGCCGTCGCCGCACCTGAAGAGGAACAGGCCGAGTCGTCCCATCCGTGGGCCACGCTCGGCCCGGAGCACTTTCGCCTGTTGCGCCTGGCGCCCCTGCCCATCGACCGCCATACCGGGGCGCGGCCGCTGCGTTTCGTGCAGCTGGGCCGGGTCGAACGGCACAGCAAGGAACAGAGTCTGCTGCGCCTAACCCTGCAATTGCCGGGGCAGAAGGTGCGCAAGGAACAGAACGTACTGGAACTGTGGCTCGACCACCGCGCCAAGGAAGCCCGTTTCGGCCCGGACAGCGGCCTGAGCCTGGAGCCGCAGAACCGCGGCCTTGGCCGTTTTCTGCTGGCTCAGGCAGCCGCCTGGGCCAAACAGCACTGCGCCCATTACACCCTTGAAAGCGGCCCACTACCGAGCCGCGACGCGCTGAGCGAAGAGGCCCGTGCACGCCGCGATCATTGCCTGAAGGCCCAGGGCTTCGCCGTTGACTATCAGGACGGTCAGCTCAAGGCGCATTACAGCGCATCGCGCCTCAGCGCGCTGCACAGCGACTGGAATGGCGAAAAGGTCAGGTTCATCGAACAGCTGGACGCCGCACAGATGCTTCAGCAGGCGGATCAGAATCTGCACGAGCAGGATGTGCAACTGCGCAAGCAGCATGAGCGCCTGGAGCAGCTCAAGCGCGAGGACGGCGGCCTGCGCTTCACCATCGCCTGCCTGGTAGCCTTCGCCCTGTTCCAGGCGGGCCTGCTGATCTGGATCGCGACGCACTAGAAACGCCACAGCCGACGCGCATCTGTAGTGAACGGCAGGCCACAAAAAAGGCCGTTACCCCAAAGGGTAACGGCCTTTTTCATTGCAACTGAAGCGTGATGATCAAACCCGGAAGTGGCTGACCATCTGCTGCAACTGGCTACCCAGGCGGGCCAGCTCGACACTCGACGCAGCGGTTTCTTCACTGGCTGCGGCAGTCTGCTCGGAGATGTCGCGCACGTTGATCACGCTGCGGCTGATCTCCTCAGCCACCGCACTTTGCTGCTCGGCAGCGGCGGCGATCTGCTGGTTCATCGACTGGATGTTGGACACCGTGCGGGTGATGCTTTCCAGCGAGCCACCGGCCTTGCGGGTCAGCTCCACCGTGCTGTCAGTCAGGTCGCGGCTGCTCTGCATGATGTTGGCCACCTGTTGAGTGCCCTGCTGCAGGCCGGCAACCAGGCCCTCGATCTCTTCGGTGGACTTCTGGGTACGTTGCGCCAGGCCACGCACTTCATCGGCGACCACCGCAAAACCACGGCCTGCTTCACCAGCACGAGCGGCTTCGATAGCGGCGTTGAGTGCCAGCAGATTGGTCTGCTCGGCCACCGCCTTGATCACGTCCATCACGCTGCCAATCTTGTTGCTTTCCTTCTGCAGATGGCTCATCGCCTCGGTGGAGCGCGTCACTTCGGCAGCCAGGCGCTCGATCTGCGCGATGGCTTCGGCCACTACGCGATCACCTTGTGCGGCCTCGCGGTCGGCGTCCGATGCGGCGCGGGATGCGTCGGCGGCGTTGCGCGCGACTTCCTGCACAGTGGCGGACATTTCGTGCATCGCGGTGGCGACCTGGTCGGTCTCGACCTTCTGGCTGTTGACGCCGGCGCTGGTCTGCTCGGTGACTGCCGACAATTCCTCGGCAGCGCTGGCGATCTGGGTAACGCCGTCACGGATGCCACCAATCAGATCACGCAGGGTGGTGCCCATACGCTGGATGCCCTGCTGCAGCACGCCGATTTCGTCACGACGAGTTACGTGCAGGGTCTGGCTCAGGTCACCACCGGCGATGCGCTCGACCGCGACCAGGGTTTCCTGCAGCGGACGGGTGATCTGCCGGGTGATCAACCAGGCGGCGAGAATACCGACCAGCAACGCCAGCACGGTTGTGCTCAATTGCAGGGTGCGGGCAGACGCCGTTTCACTGTCACGACGCTCCAGTTGAATCGCGGTGAGCTCCTTGCTGATTTTGACGATTTCGTAACCTTCTTCGGTCAGCTCCTTGCGCGCCACGGCGATGGTCTCGGTCGCGGTCTTGAACGCCATGACCGCTGCAAGGTAGTTGTCCAGCCCGGTAGCGACCAGGCTGACACGCTGGGAATGCTCGGTTGAGAACGCCTGACGGAATTGATCGAGATCCTTGATGGTGGTCTCGATCTGGGTGATAGCGGTACGTTCGGCGTCCGCATTGGGGGCGCCGGTGTAGCCGCGTACCTGGTAACGCACCAGTTGCCAGTCTTCCTTGGCCTTGGTGATCGCCTGGAACTGGGCAGCGCGGGTTTCATCGTAAGGCGGCAGGTTCAATACGGCGGTATTGATCTCGTCAATCGCCTGACCGGCAGTCACTGCATTGCGGGTCATTTCCTGGCGCGCGTCATTGCTCGCACGGTAGCCGCTGCGCATCTTGTTCAGCGACAGCTGATAGGCGTCGATCTGCGCGCCCTGGGCTTGCAGCAAGCGGACGTTGTCGGGGCTCTTGAAGCTCGACAGTACCTGGGCATGCTGGGCCTTGAAGCCATCGAGGGATTTCTGCACGGTCTCGGCGACGGTTTCGTCGCCGTTCGCCAGCATGTACTGCAGGCGAGTCACACGCAGTTCGGTCAGCGTGTCGTTCAAACGCGCAATGTCCGACGTCCAGTCACTGCGCTGAATCAAGCTGCCCAGACTGGTCCATCCAGCAAGAGCAAGTACACAGGTAAGGGCCAGCACGAGGCCAAAACCCAAGGCAAGTTTCAAAGTTACGCTGATGTTCGCGAACCAGCTGTTCATAGTGTTCTCCGACCTTTTTAAGGGGGTTAAGCAGCTGGAGATTTATTCTTGGACCAGTCTGAAAATTTAAGCGGCACGCATTCTATCGGCGGCAAAATAAATAACTAGAGCGGCACCATGCAGATGGTGAAGCCAAAAAGATAAAAACCTAGTCACACACTAGGTTATTGAGCATGAATTTTTTATTTATCAGATAGATAGATTGAATATCTGGCGGTGAGTCAGTTTTTTATCCGTGACATCAGGCCGCAGATCAGCCCTGGTTCAGGCGCCAAACAGCACCGTCCAGCGCACCATAGATCACCCGCCCTGGCGTCGCATTGATCGCCATGCCACCGGTAAATTCACCAAAGGCCGGCAGCAGCGTGATGCTCTGCTCGACGCTGAAGCACGGCATGCGCACGCGGTCACGCCCCCGGCCGCGTAGCACGAACACTGGATGCAGATGCCCGGCCAGCACATGCAGGCCGGGGCAATCCAGGGGCTCATGACAGAGCGCGAAAGGCCCCATGCGCCAGGGCTCGCTGACCACCTCGATGGCCAGATCAGCCGGTGGATCACCGGCGCTACGATCATGGTTGCCACGTATCAGCACGATCTGCAGCGCGTCATGTCGTTTGCGCCACGCCTGTAATGCCGTCAAGGTCGTGCCGGCTCGCGCCGGGCGTGCATGCAGAAGATCGCCCAGAAATACCAGGCGGCGAACCGGGTAGCTCGCCAGCAGGTCATCCAG
Source organism: Pseudomonas sp. AC355 (assembly GCF_979258205.1). Classification (NCBI taxonomy): domain Bacteria; kingdom Pseudomonadati; phylum Pseudomonadota; class Gammaproteobacteria; order Pseudomonadales; family Pseudomonadaceae; genus Pseudomonas; species Pseudomonas sp. AC355. The sequence continues at coordinate 1,507,848 of NZ_OZ409843.1, forward strand.
CCGCTGCAGATTGCGAGCCGTGGTGCCCCGCGGCACCGGCTGCCCAAGGGTGCGATAGGTGGCGGCCTTGCCGAGATGTGCATCGGCGATCAGCAGGGTCTGCTCGGTGGGCCAGTAGATCGCCTTATCCGCCAGCAACCACAGCGTTTCACCGGCGATCTCTACGGCAAGGTGAGGCGTCCCGCTCATGCCTCACTGCCCTTGGACTTGCGGCGCGGACGGCCATCCTTGCGCTGGCGTTCGCCACGACGTATGGCTGGCTCGACCTCGATCAGCGGTTTAGCGACAACCTGCCCGCCCGGCCCTGCGGCACGCTCCAGTTCGCCGAGCATACGGGCGATGCGGTCGGCGAGCTTTTCAGAGCTGTGTCGCTCGCGAAAACGCTCGACCATCAGCGGAAAGGCCAGCGGGGTCGCGCGACGCAGCTCATGCAAATTCAGACGCGCCGCGCGCATATCGGCCAGGGTGCGCTGCAGTTGCCTGACATCCAGCTCCTGGCTGAGGACTTCATCGTGTGCCTGGGTCAGCAGCAGGTTGTCCGGGTCGTACTGGCGGAACACGTCGAAGAACAATCCGCTGGAGGCCTGTACCTGGCGCAGGCTCTTGCCCGCGCCAGGGTAGCCGCCGAACACCAGGCCGGCGATGCGGGCGATCTCGCGAAAACGCCGCTGGGCCAGCTCGCTGGCGTTGAGGCTGGCGAGCACGTCGTGCAGCAGGTCGTGATCGTCGAACAGATCAGTGCCGAGCAGCCCTGCCCAATCAACCTCGCTGGCACACAGCAGCTCCAGGCCATAGTCGTTGACAGCAATCGAGAAACTCAGCGGCTGTCGCTGGCCTAGGCGCCAGGCCAGCAGACTGGCCAGTCCCAGGTGCACGTTGCGCCCGGCGAAGGGATACAGGAACAGGTGCCAGCCTTCCCGCGAGTGCAGGGTTTCGGCCAGCAAGGTGCCTGGCGCCGGTAACGCGGACCACTGCGCCTGCACCTCCAGCAGCGGTCGCAGCATGCGCATTTCCGGGCCATCGAAACGGCCCTGCGCCGCCTCACCGAAACGCACCACCACGGCTTCGGCCAACGCACTGGAGAGCGGCATACGTCCGCCATTCCAGCGCGGCACGCTGGCCTTGCTGGAATTGCTGCGGCGTACATAGGCCGTCATGTTTTCCACCCGCACCAACTCCAGGGGCCGCCCGCCGAACAGAAACACGTCGCCCGGATGCAAACGGGCTATGAAGCCTTCCTCGACGCTACCGAGCGAACCACCGCCGCCGCCTTTGCTCCACCATTTCACGGTAACGCTGGCGTCGCTGACGATGGTGCCCACGCTCATCCGATGGCGGCGCGCCAGACGTGGGCTAGGCACTCGCCAAACGCCCTCTTCGTCCGGTTCCACGCGCTGATAATCGGGATAGGCACTGAGCGACTCCCCACCCTGCCGCACGAATGCCAGGGCCCAGCGCCACTGGGCATAGTCAAGGTCGCGATACGCCCAGGTGCTGCGTATCTCTTGCAGCAAATCATCCGGACGAAAACCGCCACCCAGGGCCACGCTGACCAGATGCTGAACCATTACATCCAGCGGCTGGTGGGGGGATTCACGTGCTTCGATACGCCCGGCTGCGACGGCGTCTTGCACGGCAATGGCTTCGATCAATTCAAGGCCGTGAGTGGGAACAAGAGTAATCCGAGAGGTACGCCCCGGCGCATGACCGGAACGCCCAGCGCGTTGCAGCAGACGGGCGACACCCTTGGCCGATCCGATCTGCAGAACCCGCTCGACAGGCAGGAAATCGACTCCCAGATCCAGGCTGGAAGTACAGACCACCGCTTTCAGCTTGCCCTGCTTGAGCCCTGCCTCGACCCAATCACGGACTTCCCGGGCCAGCGAGCCATGGTGCAACGCGATCAATCCAGCCCAGTCCGGTCGCGCGTCGAGCAATGCCTGATACCAGAGTTCGGACTGCGAACGGGTGTTGGTAAACACCAGGGTGACGCTACTGCTTTCCAGCTCCTCGACGACCTGAGGCAGCAGCCGCAGGCCCAAGTGCCCGGCCCAGGGAAAGCGCTCCATCGCCGCCGGCAGCAGCGTATCGATCTGCGGCCTGGCGCCCTGCTCACCGCGCACCAGACGACCGTCGCCGTCAGGTAGCAGCACCTCCATGGCATGGGGCTGGTTGCCGAGGGTGGCCGACAGCCCCCAGACGATCAGTTGCGGGTTCCACTGGCGCAGTCGCGCCAGCGCCAGTTGCAGTTGCACACCGCGCTTGTTGCCGAGCAGCTCGTGCCACTCATCCACCACCAGCATGCCGACATGGGCGAACTGCGCCTTGGCGTCAGCACCGGTAAGTAACAGCGTCAGGCTTTCGGGCGTGGTCACCAGCGCGGTGGGCAGACGGCGTGCCTGACGCTGCCGTTCGGCGCTGCCGGTATCGCCGGTGCGCATGCCCAGCGTCCAGGGTATTTCCAGGCCATCGAGCGGCGCTTGCAGGGCACGTTGCGTGTCAGCGGCCAGCGCACGCATTGGCGTGATCCACAACACGGTAAGAGGCGCAGCCGGTGGCGCGCGCTTGCCACTGGCAGGCTTCTTGGCAGCATTCTTGCCCGCGAATCGATTGATAGCAGCCAACCACAAGGCATAGGTTTTACCCGCACCAGTCGAGGCATGCAGCAGGCCGCTCTGCCCATCGGTCACTGCCTGCCAAACTTCCTTCTGAAAGTCGAATGCCTTCCAGCCATTGCGCCGCAGCCAGCTACTGGCCAGGCTCATTGCAGCAATTCCTGCAGCAGCGCCAGGGTATCGGCCTCCTCCACCGTCTTGTCATGACGCCAGCGCAACATGCGCGAAAAACGCACGGCGATGCCGCTCTTGTGGCGGGGGGAACGGGCGATGCCTTCGAAACCCAGTTCGAACACCAGGCTCGGCGTGACGCTACGCACGGGGCCGAACTTCTCCACGGTGGTCTTGCGCACGATGGCGTCGACCTTGCGCATTTCCTCGTCGGTCAACCCGGAGTAGGCCTTGGCGAACGGCACCAGTCGGCGTTCGGGGTCACCCGGCGCGCCGTCCCATACGGCGAAGGTGTAATCGCTGTACAGGCTGGCACGCCGGCCATGGCCACGCTGGGCGTAGATCAGCACGGCATCGACGCTCAGGGGGTCGATCTTCCACTTCCACCAGACGCCGACGTCCTTGCTGCGCCCTACCCCGTAAGCCGACTCCCGCGCCTTGAGCATCATCCCTTCCACGCCCAGCGCCCGTGAGCCCTCGCGCTGCTCGGCCAGGGCCTGCCAGCTCTCGCCATGCAGCAGCGGCGACGGCATCAGCCGTGGGCTCGCGCAATTGGCGACCACCTGCTCCAACTGAGCGCGGCGCTCGTGTTGCGGGCGGCTGCGCCAGTCGTCGCCCTGCCACTCCAGCAGGTCGTAAGCCAGTACGGCGACTGGTACCTCCTCGAGCAGCTTGCGGCTCAGGGTTTTACGACCGATGCGCTGCTGCAACAGGGCGAAGGGCTGAATGCCGTATTGCTCGAGCTGTTCCTCGACCTGATCGTTGAGACGCTCGGCAGATTGCTCGGCAGCATGGGCCATCAGCTCGCCCTGCCGAGCGGTGGCCTCCGGGGCGTGGCGCCAGACCACCAGTTCGCCATCGACGACAGTGCCGTCCGGTAGCGATGCCGCTAGCTCCTGAAGTTCGGGGAAGCGCTCACTGATCAGCTCTTCACCCCGTGACCACACCCATAATTGGCCGTCACGCTTGACCAGTTGCGCCCGAATGCCGTCCCACTTCCATTCGATCAGCCAGTCGGCGGGCGAACCCAGGCTGGCGTCGAACTCCTCCAGCGGGCGCTGCAGCGGATGGGCGAGAAAGAAAGGGTACGGCTGGCCACCGCGCTGAGCGTGTTCGTCATCCGACTCGGCAGCGATCAGCCGCTCGTAGGAGGCGGCCGTGGGCCGGTGCGACAAGTCGGTATAGCCGACCAGACGCTGAGCCACGCGCTTGGCATCGACATCGGCAATGGCAGCCAATGCGCGGGTGACCAGAAGCTTGGAGACACCGACACGAAAGGCGCCGGTGATGAGTTTGATGCTGACCATCAGCGATGGCGCATCGAGCTGAGCCCACAATGCGTCGAGGCGCATCGCCAATTCGTCCGTTGGCAGTCCGCGCAACGGCAGCAGTTTTTCTTCCACCCAGACGGCCAGCCCGTCCTGGGAGGTCGAGGTCGCTTCAGGCAGCAGCAGCGCGATGGTTTCCGCCAGATCGCCGACCGCCGAATAGCTTTCTTCGAAGAGCCACGCTGACAGGCCGGCCCGCTGCATGGCCAGTTCGCGCAACTGCCGTGACGGCACCAGCTGCCGTGGCCTACCGCCGGCGAGAAAGTACACCGCCCAGGCGGCGTCTGCAGGTTCGGCGTCACGCAGGTAATCCTGCAGCGCCGCCAGTTTGGCGTTGCTCGAGGTGGTGGCATCGAGGCGCGCATACAGCTGCGCGAAGGCGATCACGGGGCAGGCTCCGCTGCTGCGTCGTCTTCCTCGCCATACTCGGTATCGAACGCCTGGGCATCCAGACCCTGCTCACGCAAGTGACGAACCAGAATGTTCACCGAACCGTGAGTGACCATGACCCGCTCGGCCCCGGTCTGCTCGATGGCCCACAGCAGGCCAGGCCAGTCGGCGTGATCGGAGAGCACGAAACCGCGATCGACACCACGCCGCCGACGGGTGCCACGCAACAACATCCAGCCGCTGGCGAAGGCATCGCTGTAGTCACCGAAACGCCGTATCCAGGTGCTGCCACCCGCCGAAGGTGGCGCCAGGATCAACGCCTGGCGCAGTAGCGGATCGCCCTTGGGCACCTCGCCGGCATAGCGCGTTTCCGGCAGGTAAACCCCGGCATCGCGATAGACCTGATGCAACGGCTCCATGGAGCCATGGCCCAGGATCGGCCCGATGCTCGCGTCGATACCGTGGAGGATGCGTTGCGCCTTGCCGAACGCATAGCAGAACAGCACGCTGGCCCGGCCGGCTTCGCGATTCTGCCGCCACCAGTCATTGATGCCGGCGAATATCTGCGCCTGAGGCTGCCAGCGGTAGATCGGCAGGCCGAAAGTGGATTCGGTGATAAAGGTGTGGCAGCGCACCGGCTCGAAGGGATCGCAGGTGCCGTCTGGCTCGACCTTGTAATCGCCAGAGGCGACCCAGACTTCGCCGCGGTATTCGAGGCGTACCTGGGCCGAGCCCAGCACGTGGCCGGCAGGATGAAAGCTGAGGGTGACGCCGTGATGGTCGATGGTCTCGCCATAGGCCAGGGTCTGCAGGTTGATATCGCGCCCCAGGCGGGTGCGCAGAATACCTTCACCCGGAGCGGCCGCCAGATAATGGGCGCTGCCTCCGCGGGCATGGTCACCGTGGCCGTGGGTGATGACAGCGCGCTCTACCGGACGCCAAGGGTCGATGTAGAAGTCTCCGGGAGGACAATACAGGCCTTCTGGCCGTGCAATCACCAGATCCAAGCAGGCGACCTCCGGAAATGGAAAGACGGGAGTAAAAGGTGTGCACCGGGAAGTAGCCAGAGCCATCAGCGGCAGTCGCCGCCGACGGCGATGCCTGCGTCAGTTCAGTGACGCAGGCGCTGGCTCATATGTAGCCGAGTAGCAGCAGCACCAGCACGATGACCAGCACCAGCCCAAGCCCACCCGTGGGACCGTAGCCCCAGCTGCGGCTGTGCGGCCATGCCGGAATGGCACCAACCAGCATAAGGATCAGAATGATCAGCAGTATGGTTCCCAAGCCCATGGCTATCTCCTTGCGTATCTGTCGGCGAACCACTCGACGTGGTGCGCCTGGCATCAGAAGCCTGTGCAGGCATCCGTTCGGATGCAGGGCATGGCGCTGCGGCGAAGCCAGCGTCTGGCAGAGCGCTCGTCGCAGCGCCATGCCCTACACCTTTTACGACTTGGCACGGAAACGGAAAGTGCAAACTTTAAATCGGCGCCATGACTGCGGTGCGGCAACAACCGTTAGCGCCGAGGTCGATGCTCCTGCGAGATTGCGCCAGACAATCATATTGCAGGCACCGCAATACTGTAGGAGCTGCGCCGCCCGCGACGAATCGTCAGGGCAACATCAAAACCGCAGTACGGCCACTATCGTTCGCGCCGAGGTCGACGCTCCTGCGAGATTGCGGCGCAGGTTGACTATTCGGACAGAGCGAAGCGTGCAGCGCGTTCAATCAGCTCGGCATCGGGCCGCACGCCGGTGTACAGGGCGAACTGCTCGACGGCCTGCAGGACGATCACCTCACCACCGGTGATGACCGACTTGCCCAGCGAACGGGCCAGACGAATCAATGGGGTTTCCACCGGCACGGCGACCACATCGAAGACCCACTGCGCAGCGGCAACGGCGCGCTCATCGAAGGCCAGTTGCTCGGCCTCCGCGCCACGCATGCCCAGCGGCGTGACGTTGACCAGCAGATCGGCCGGCTTATCGCCCAGCGTCTCACACCAACTCATCCCGCACTGTTCTGCCAGCGCCCTGCCCGCTGCTTCGTTGCGGGCAACGATGAGGCCATTACCAAAGCCGCTGTCACGCAATGCGCAGGCCACAGCCTTGGCCATACCACCATTGCCGCGCAGGGCGTAACGGCTGCTCTTGGGTACGCCGTGTTGCGCGAGCAGATGCACCACGGCGCTGTAATCGGTGTTGTAGCCCGTCAGGTGGCCGTCATCCGCGACGATGGTGTTGACCGACTGCAGCGTCGCTGCCGACTCGTGCAGGGCATCGAGGTGTTCGATGCAAGCTTCCTTGAACGGCATCGACACCGCGCAGCCGCGTACGCCCAGCGCGCGGATACCGCCGATGGCAGCCGGCAGGTCGGTGGTGGTGAACGCCTTGTACAGATAATCCAGTTGCAGCTCCTGATACAGATAGTTCTGGAAGCGCGTACCGAAATTCCCCGGCCGTCCGGAAAGCGACATGCACAGGCGGGTGTCCTTGCTGATGCTGAGTGTCATGCAAACAACCTCAGAGCTGGCTCAAAGTCTGCTACGCGCTTGCATGGCTCCAGCACGAGAGACGTTGGCCTGGCGCTTAGAAAATGTAATCGGTGGTCAGGAAGTTCGACGAACGCTGACGGATGATCTCGCTGACCAGCGCCTTGTTATCGTCCGTGAAACGGGTCGCCACCAGGGTGCGGATCGAGAAGGTACGCAGGGCGTCATGTACCGACAGCGTACCTTCGGCGGAATCCTTGCGACCGTTGAACGGGAAGGTATCCGGGCCGCGCTGGCACTGGGCGTTGATGTTGATGCGCCCGACCTGATTGGCGAAGGCATCGACCAGGCGACCAATCTGCTGCGCATCGTTGCCGAACAGGCTCAGTTGCTGACCGAAATCCGACTGCAGCACGTAGTCGATCACCTGCTCGACATCGCGATACGGCACCACCGGCACCAGCGGGCCGAACTGCTCTTCGCCGTACAGGCGCATCTCTGGCGTCACTGGGCAAAGCAGCGCCGGAAAGAAGAAACTCTTGCGGCTCTCACCACCACCCGGATTGATGATCTTCGCGCCTTTGGCGACGGCATCGGCCATCACCGTTTTCAGGTACTCGACCTTGCCCGGCTCAGGCAACGGCGTCAGCGCGACCCCCGCCTCCCAGGGCATGCCGGGCTTGAGTTTGGCCAGGCCGGCGCTGAATTTATCGAGGAATGGCTGCAGCACATCTTCGTGAACGAAGAGAATCTTCAGTGCCGTACAGCGCTGACCGTTGAACGACAGGGCCCCCGTCAGCGCCTCGCTCACCGCATTGTCCAGATCGACATCGGCCAGCACGATGCCCGGATTCTTGGCGTCCAGGCCCAGTGCCGCGCGCAGGCGATGGGGCTTGGGGTGCAATTTCTTCAGATCACTGGCGCCCTTGTGGGTACCGATGAAGGCGAACACGTCGACCTTGCCACTCTCCATCAGGGCGCTGACCGTTTCGCGCCCGCGGCCGTAGATGATGTTGATAACGCCAGGTGGGAAGCTGTCGCGGAACGCTTCCAGCAACGGGCGCATCAGCAACACGCCGAACTTGGCCGGTTTGAACACCACAGTGTTGCCCATGATCAGCGCCGGAATCAGCGTGGTGAAGGTTTCGTTCAGCGGGTAATTGTACGGCCCCATGCACAGCGCTACACCCAGGGGCACGCGGCGAATCTGCCCCAGGGTGCCCTGCTCCAGTTCGAAACGGCTGGAGCGACGATCCAGCTCTTTGAGCGCACCGATGGTGTCGACGATGTAATCGCAAGTACGGTCGAACTCTTTTTCGGAGTCCTTGAGGTTCTTGCCGATCTCCCACATCAGCAGCTTGACCACCGCAGTACGCTGCTCGCGCATACGGGCCAGAAAGGCTTCGACATGGGCGATGCGCTCGGCGACTCGCAGGTTGGGCCACTGCCCCTGACCATGATCGTAGGCTGCGACGGCGGCATCCAGCGCGGCCAGGGCCGCATCAGCGTCGAGCAGTGGTGTACTGCCGAGCACCACCTGGCGCTCGCCATCGTCCTCGGCGAGATGGATCGGGCTGCGTACTTGCGCCAGCGGCCCCTGCCAGTGGCGCAACTCGCCACCAACCAGGTATTCACGCTGCTCGACCGGGGCATCGGGGCGGTAGGCTTCGGGGATATCGTGCAGACGGGGGAACAGCGCAGCGGGGTCGAATGGACGGGACATGAGAGCTCCTAAGCGGAGGAAGCCCGGCCCCACGGCGCGGGCTACAACGAGATGAATTGGCTCAGTTCAGCAGCGCCAGGGCGTCGGCGCTCGCCTGGCGTACCTTGTCCCAGCCAGCGGAGCTGTCCAGCATCCAGCTGCCGCCGACGCACATCACGTTGGGCAGGGCCATGTAACGCTGCATGTTATCGGGGCTGACGCCGCCAGTCGGGCAGAAGCGGATGTCTCCGAATGGGCCACTGAGCGCCTTGAGCGCAGCGGTTCCGCCACAAATTTCCGCAGGGAACAGCTTGAAGCGGCGATAGCCCAGGGCGTAACCGACCATGATCTCCGAGGCACTGGCGACACCGGGCAGTAGCGGTATCGGACTGTCCAGTGCCGCACGCAGCAGTTCGTCGGTAGAGCCTGGGCTGACGATGAACTGGGCACCGGCCTCCTCCACCGATTCCAGCATGCGGCGATCCAGCACCGTACCGGCGCCAACGCACAGATGCGGGCGTTCTTCGCGCAGGCGGCGGATGGCGGTCAGGCCGTGCACCGAGCGCAGAGTGATTTCCAGCACCTGCAGGCCGCCGGCATCCAGGGCATCGGCCAACGGCAGAATGTCTTCCTCGCGGGCGATGGTGATCACCGGCATGATCCGCGCCCGTGCGCAGAGTGCATCGATGCTGGCAATCTTTTCAGCCATGGTGGGGGCTGGGCGATTGATGGCGTGTGTCATGTCTTTTGATCCTTTTGGCCTACGGGCACCAGTAAATTTCTAAAGGCGCGCCAAGAAACGCGCTGATCGGCATTTTTTTCTGATCACGGTGTTCTAGCGCCTGCTCCAGCACGCGCAACTTTCCCTCTCCCTCAATCGACAACAACTGCAGTCGAGCGGCCTTGAGCAGCGGCAGCGTGAGGGTCAGGCGCTGGTGTGGCACCGCTGGAGCGAGCATCGGCAAGCAGCGGCGTGAGCCATCTGCCTGCAGCGCTTGATCGAGATTGGGGCTGTTAGGGAACAGCGAAGCGGTATGCCCGTCGGTGCCCATGCCCAGTACCAGCACGTCGATGGGCGGCAGGTCGTTCAACGCCTGTTCGGTGAGCGTCGCCGCCTCTTCGAGGCTGCCCGCGCTGTGGTACAGGCCGAGCAGTCGCGCTTCGGCGGCTGGCCCCTGAAGCAAGTGCCGACGCACCAGTGCCTCGTTGCTGTCTTTGTGGGCAACCGGCACCCAGCGTTCGTCGGCCAGGCTTACCAGCACCTTGTTCCAGGGCAAGGACTGCTGCGCCAGCGCCTTTAAGAAGACGATCGGGCTACGCCCGCCCGACAGCACCAGCGTAGCGCTGCCATGGCTGTCGATGGCATCGCGCAGCGCGCCGGCCACTCGGTCGGCCAGAGCTTGGGCCAAGTGCTGCGAATTGTCGTGGCTGCGGGCAACCACGCCCGCGGGGAATTCGAGGTCAGAGATCGCCATACCAGGCCCTCCCGTCGCGAGTGATCAGGGCGATGGAGCTCATCGGCCCCCAGCTACCGGCGACGTACGGCTTGGGTGGGTCGCCAAGTTTTTTCCAGCCGGCGATCAACTGATCGCACCACTGCCAGGCGTGTTCGATTTCATCTTTGCGCACGAACAGGTTCTGGTTGCCACGCATGACCTCCAGCAGCAGCCGTTCATAGGCATCGGGAATGCGTGAGCTGCCATAGGTTGCCGAGAAATTCAGTTGCAACGGGCCGCTGCGTAGCTGCATACCCTTGTCCAGTCCCTGATCCTTGGTCATCACCTGCAGAGAAATACTCTCGTCCGGCTGCAGGCGGATGATCAGCTTGTTGCCTATCAACTGCCGCTGCTCGGGAGCGAAGATGTAGTGCGGCGGTTCCTTGAAATGAATGACGATCTGCGACAGCTTCTGCGCCATGCGCTTGCCGGTGCGCAGGTAGAACGGCACCCCGGCCCAGCGCCAATTGCGTATGTCGGCACGCAGGGCGACGAAGGTTTCGGTGTCGCTATGGGCGTTGGAGTTTTCTTCCTCCAGATAGCCCGGCACCGGCTTGCCATCGCTGGTTCCGCCCACGTACTGGCCACGCACCACATGACGGGAAAGCTGCTCGGCGTTCATCGGTTCGAGCGCCTTGAGCACCTTGACCTTCTCGTCACGGATGGCATCCGCCGAGAGATCGCCAGGTGGATCCATGGCGATCAGGCAGAGCAGCTGCAACAGGTGGTTCTGGATCATGTCGCGCAGCTGGCCGGCCTTGTCGAAATAGCCCCAACGGCCTTCGATACCGACCTTCTCCGCCACGGTGATTTCCACGTGGGTGATGTGGTTCTGGTTCCACTGGGTCTCGAACAGGCTGTTGGCGAAGCGCAGGGCGATCAGGTTCTGCACCGTCTCCTTGCCCAGGTAATGGTCGATCCGATAAACCTGGGTTTCCGGAAAGTAGGCCGCCACCGCATCATTGACCGCACGGGACGATTCCAGATCGTGGCCGATGGGCTTCTCCAGCACCACGCGGGTGCCTTCGGCCAGACCGACCGCGGCGAGGTTGGCGCAGATGCCGCCATACACGGAAGCGGGCGTGGCGAAATAGGCGATCAGCTGACGCCCGCTACCGACCGCTTCGGCCAGCTGCGGGTAAGCATCAGGTGGCAGGAATTCCATGCTCAGGTAGCGCAGGCGTGCCTGGAAACGCTGCATCACTGCCTCGTCCAGTTCCTTGGCGGGCAGGTAGCGGCGCAGGTGGCTGTCGATGGCGCTCAGGTGCGTGGCGGGATCACCGCCCTCGCGCGCCAGGGCAAGCAGCTGGGTATCCTCGTGCAACAGCCCGGCGCGATCGAGCTGATAGAGGGCAGGAAATAGTTTACGCAGTGCCAGGTCGCCCAGGGCGCCGAACAGAGCGAAGGTACAAGGCTCAACGGGAATCACGGACATGATCTTTTTTCTTCTATCAAGTTACCCTATTGATAGCGGTTAACCGCCAATTTCGCAACTGGAAATGTAGTAATAAAAACAACATTTTTATAGACTGCGGCTTGCTGATAGCCAGTAGACAAGAGCAGGCATAGGATTAACCCGATATTTCATCGGACAAGGATAATAATGGATCGCGTGCGCAATCTTCTCGAACAGATCCAGGGCCGCCTCGACAGCCTCAACAAGGCCGAGCGCAAGGTAGCCGAAGTGATACTGCACAACCCACAGCAGGCCACCCGATTAAGCATCGCCGCCCTCGCCCAGGCCGCCCAGGTCAGCGAACCCACGGTGAACCGCTTCTGTCGCTCGTTCGGCGTCAACGGCTACCCCGAACTGAAAATGCAGCTTGCACAGAGCCTGGCCAGCGGCGCGGCATACGTCAGCCGTGCCGTAGAAGCCGACGACGGCCCCGAGGCCTACACCCGCAAGATATTCGGCAGCGCTATCGCCTCGCTGGACAGCGCCTGCCAGAGCCTCGACCCGAACCTGATCAGCCGCGCCGTCGACCTGTTGATCCAGGCCAGGCAGATCCATTTCTTCGGCCTTGGCGCATCGGCGCCGGTGGCCCTCGATGCCCAGCACAAGTTCTTCCGCTTCAACCTCGCGGTGTCCGCCCACGCCGATGTACTGATGCAACGAATGCTGGCTTCGGTGGCCCATACCGGCGATCTGTTTGTGATCATTTCCTACACCGGCCGCACCCGCGAACTGGTCGAGGTGGCGCGCCTGGCGCGGGAAAATGGCGCCTCGGTGCTCGGTCTCACCGCCGCAGGCTCGCCGCTGGCACAAGCCTGCAGCCTGAGCGTGCATATCCCGCTGCCCGAAGACACCGACATCTACATGCCGATGACCTCGCGGATCATTCAGCTCACCGTGCTCGACGTGCTGGCAACCGGCATGACCCTGCGCCGTGGTGCGGATTTCCAGCCGCACCTGCGCAAGATCAAGGAAAGTCTCAACGCCAGCCGTTATCCGGCCAGCGAAGATCAAGGGTGAGCGACATGGCGCCATTCGTAGGGTGAATGGAGCGGCGCTAAACCGCGACCGCCGACCCACATCAAGTCCAGAGCGCCGCGTAACCCACCACGCGGTCGACCCTGATACCGAATGGTGGGCTACGGCGCCCAAGAATCTGGTCGCTCCCAATGATAACGACCAGCGCCTCCACCCACCCTACGAGCCTGCAAGCTAGCGTTGCGCGACTGCGAAATCGTAGTCAGCTTTTACTTGCGGCTTGTCGCTTGCAACTCGAAGCTTTACTTCCACCAGTACTCCACCTGAACCCCGAAATTGGAGCCATTGCGTGCGCTGCCGAAAGCGCCGGTGTCGGACAGTGCCGAGCCTTCCGCCAACAAATTCGCCGCTTCCTGCGCGGCGCGGTTCCAGCTGGCGTAGGTGTAGTAGAGGCGGACTTCCGGGCGCTCGAAGAAACCAGGGCCGGCCGGCGACCAAGTCGGTGCGACGGTGAACTTGGTCAGCTTGCGGGTGCCGCCGGAGGCGTCCACCTGGTCATGGCCGATCTCGCCGACCAGTTTGAACTGCTGCGTGAAGGCATAGCTAGTACGCCCACCCACCGACCACCAGTCCTGATCCTCTCCGTCATCACGCTTGTCCTTCTGGTAAACGGCCTGAACCTGTCCACCCAGACGCGGCGTCACCTGGAAGTCGAAAAACTCGACGACACGCCAGCTCTTGGCGCCACCATCGAGCGTCGGATCGCCGGTGTAGCCCAGGCCGGTTCCTGGCCCCTCGCCATATTGCAGCGCAAGCTTGTTGTCGCCTCCGAGGCCGAGGAAGTTCTTCTGCACGTGCTGCCCGGTCACCGACCAGCCGCTGTTCGCATCTTCAACGGAAGATGCCTTGTCGATGTAGCTGACCCCCACCTCGATCTCGCCGCCCGGGTTGGTCACGAAGCCGCCGACGTTGAAGTCGTGGCGGTTGATGTATTCCTTCTGGTCGTAGCTGTCCTTGCGCGAGAACACGTAGCTGTACTTGTAATCACCGATCTTCATTTCGTCGATACCGAAACCGGTGGCGCTCTGGTTCCAGTAGTAGAAGTCGGAGATATGAATATCGTTTCGCTTGTAGAAACGGCGCCCGGCCCACAACGAACCGCCATTGAGCGCCGGCATGTTGCTCCATTCGGCGTACATCTGGTTCATCCGCGCGGTACCACGATCACCAGTGAATTTCGGCGTGTGGCCATACTCGTTGAAGAGCTGCGCCATGCCCTCGATGCTCAGCACCGAGCCATCGTCCAGGCTGAACAGATCCTGGCGCAGATCCAGCTCGGCGTAGTGTTCGCACTCGTTGCCCAGGCGATACTTGGAGCGCGCCCCCGGCAATTGGAAGCATGACTGTCGGCCATTGCCGTCGGCAGTACCGGCACCGCTGCGCACGTAGCCGGTGAACTCCAGCGCCATTCCCGTGGCCGGTAGCGTCAGGGAACCCAACGCCATGGCCAGACCGAAACCCGTCGATCGTTTCATACCCTCTCCTGCTGTTTTTATTGTTGTTACCGCTTCATTTGCCGGCATCAGGACAACCGAGGCCATGACGGCACTCGCGAGACCGACTCCTTTTCAACGATTCTTTAACTGGGTGACATTGCTCTGTGGAGCGATATGGGCTTGCGGGCGTACGCGCTCGCCGCTGTCGGCGTCGAACAGCAGTACCCGCGAGGCGTCGATCTGCAACTCGATGCTTTGGCCGATCTCCGGCGCCTGATCCGGCGCCAGGCGGCAGCACAGCTTGGCGTCATTGACGCTGACGAAGACCAGAGTGTCCGGCCCGGTGGGTTCGGTGACCTCGACCACGGCAGGCAATGAAGCCTCCTGCCCTTGCTCGCTGGCCGGCTGAATCTGTTCGGGGCGGATACCGAGCAGCAATTTGCGTTGCTCGACACCCTCGGGCAGATGGCCGAGCTGCAATTCGCAGCTACCGGACGACGAAGTCAGCGTCGCCCACACCTGGCCGGCGCGGCGCTGCAATTGCACGGGCACGAAGTTCATGGGCGGCGAGCCGATGAAACTGGCCACGAACAGGTTGGACGGATCGTTGTAGATCTGTTGCGGCGTGCCGAATTGCTGGATCACGCCCTCCTTCATTACCGCCACCTTGTCGCCGAGGGTCATGGCCTCGATCTGGTCGTGGGTGACGTAGACCGTGGTGGTTTTCAGGCGCTGGTGCATCAGCTTGATTTCGGTGCGCATCTCCACCCGCAACTTGGCGTCGAGGTTGGACAGCGGCTCGTCGAACAGATAAATCTTCGGCCGTCGCGCCAGCGCACGGCCCATGGCCACACGTTGCTGCTGGCCACCGGAAAGCTGCCCCGGCTTGCGTTTGAGCAGATGCTCGATCTGCAGCAGTTTGGCGACCCGCGCCACTTCCTCGTCGATGGCCGCCGGGGCCATCTTGCGCATCTTCAGGCCGAAGGCGATGTTGTCGCGCACGCTCATGGTCGGGTACAGCGCGTAGGACTGGAACACCATGGCGATGTCACGATCCTTGGGGCTCATGCCGCTGATGTCGGCGTCATCGACCAGAATCGCGCCGTTGCTGATGCTCTCCAGCCCGGCGATGCAGTTCATCAGGGTGGACTTCCCGCAACCCGAGGGGCCGACCAGAATCAGGAACTCCCCGGCATCGATCTTCAGGTCGATGCTCTTGAGCGTGTCCGTCAGGCCACTGCCGTAGGACTTGTTGACGTTGCGCAATTCGAGCGTTGCCATTTACTTCTCTCCATTTTGAAAGCGTCGCGAGCGAAGGTCAGGCAAGGCGGAGTCAGGTGAGGAAGCGGAATTTAGGCCGCTAAATGAGCATTCCGAACCTGAATCCAACGCCGCATGACCGAGCGCAGTAGCTTTCAACCCTTTACCGCGCCGGCCGTGAGGCCACGCAGGAAGTACTTGCCCGCCACGATGTACACCAGCAGGGTCGGTAGCCCGGCGATCATCGCCGCGGCCATGTCCACGTTGTATTCCTTGGCCCCTGTGCTGGTATTCACCAGGTTGTTGAGGGCCACGGTGATCGGCTGGGAGTCGCCACTGGCGAACACCACACCAAAGAGAAAGTCGTTCCAGATCTGGGTGAACTGCCAGATCAGGCAGACCATGATGATCGGCAGCGACATGGGCAGCAGGATGCGTCCGAAGATGGTGAAGAAGCCCGCGCCATCGAGGCGCGCCGCCTTGACCAGCGCATCCGGCACGCTGACGTAGAAGTTGCGGAAGAACAGCGTGGTGAAGGCGATGCCGTAGACCACGTGGATCAGAACCAGGCCCGTGGTGGTATTGGCCAGGCCGAACTTGCCGAGGGTGAACGAGGCTGGCAGCAACACCGTCTGGAACGGCAGGAAGCAGCCGAACAGCAACAGACCGAAGAACAGCTGTGAGCCGCGAAAGCGCCACATCGACAGCACGTAACCATTCAGGGCGCCGACCGCAGTGGAAATCAGCACCGCGGGCACGGCGATCTTCACCGAGTTCCAGAAGTAGCCGCCGACCACGTCCCAGGCCTTGACCCAGCCGATCAGGGTGAACGCATCAGGCCAGGACAGCAGGTTGCCAGCACGCACGTCCTCGGGGGTCTTGAAGCTGGTCAGCAGCATCACGATCAGCGGCACCAGGTACAGCGCCGCGGCGAACAGCAAGGTGGCGTAGATCGCCACACGGCTTGGGCTGAAGGCTCTAGTCATGGCCGTTTGCCCCGCAGTTCCGAGTAGAGATAGGGCACCAGAATCGCCAGGATCGCGCCGAGCATCATCATCGCGCTGGCCGAGCCGATGCCCATCTGGCCGCGGCTGAAGGTGAAGTTGTACATGAACATCGCCGGCAGATCGGACGAGTAACCGGGGCCGCCCGCGGTCATCGCCGCCACCAGGTCGAAGCTCTTGATGGCGATGTGGGCGAGGATCATCACGGCACTGAAAAACACCGGCCGCAGGCTCGGCAGGACGATGCGCAGGTAGATGGTCGGCAGGCTCGCGCCGTCTACCTGAGCCGCACGGATGATCGATTGATCGACGCTGCGCAGCCCGGCCAGGAACAACGCCATGACGAAGCCCGAGGCCTGCCACACGGCGGCGATCACCAGGCAGTAGACGACCCGATCCTGATCCACCAGCCAGTCCAGGCGAAAGCCTTCCCAGCCCCAGTCGCGCAGCATCTTGTCCAGCCCCAGGCCGGGGTTGAGCAGCCATTTCCAGGCGGTACCGGTGACGATCATCGACAGCGCCATGGGGTACAGGTAGATGGTGCGGATGAAGCCTTCGCGGCGAATGCGCTGATCCAGCAGCACGGCGAGCAACACGCCGATGACCAGGCTGATGCCGATGAACATGCCGCCGAACACCATCAGGTTCTTGCTTGCCACCCACCAGCGGTCGTTGTCCATCAGCCGCACGTATTGCTGCAGGCCGACCCACTTGTAGCTGGGCATGAAGCTGGAATTGGTGAACGACAGCACCAGCGTCCAGAGGATGTAGCCGTAGAAGCCGACCAGCACCACCAACATGCTCGGCGCCAGCACCAGCTTGGGCAGCCAGCGCTGCAGCGCGTCGAAGGGTGAAGCCTTGCCGATTACCGTCGTGACACTCATCGGGCATTACCAGTGTGGAGATGAAATTCGGGTCGAACGCCGCCTGCGACTGGGCCGAGGCCTGGTCGAAGGAGGCTTTGCTGATTGGGAAATGGGCCGGTTAACCGGCCCGGATCAACCTATTGGGCGGATTTGATCGCCGCGTTGATCTGCGCGCCGGCCTTGCTCGGGTCGGCGTTCTTGTCACTCATGAAGTTGGTGACCACATCGAAGATCGCCCCCTGCACCGCCAGGTTGGTGGCCATGCTGTGGGCCATGCTCGGCTCCAGCTTGCCGCTCTTGTCGGCCGCCTGGAAATCCTTCATGGAAGCCTGGGCGCAGCTGTCGAACTTGCTCATGTCGAGGTCGGAGCGTACTGGGATCGAACCCTTGTTCTCGTTGAACACGTACTGGAATTCGGGCTCCAGAGCGATACGCGCCAGGGCGTGCTGGGCGGCGATATCGCCTTCCTTCTTGAGCTTGAACATGGCCATGGAGTCGATGTTGTAGGTGTAGCTGCCGGCTGTGCCTGGCATCGGCACACACTGGTAATCCTTACCCGCGACCTTGCCGGCGGCCGTCCACTCGCTCTTCGCCCAGTCCCCCATGATCTGCATCCCGGCCTTGCCATCGATGAGTTCGGCAGTTGCCAGGTTCCAGTCACGGCCCGCGCGGTTGTCGTCCATGTAGGTGGAGAGTTTTTTCAGCGCGGTGAACACTTCGGTCATCTGCGGGCTGGTGAGGGTCGCTTCGTCGTTCTCGACGAATGCCTTGTGGTAGCCCTCGGCGCCCATGATGCCAAGCACCAGGCCTTCGAATACGGTGCTGTCCTGCCACGGCTGACCGCCATGGGCCAGGGGCACGAAACCGGCGGCCTTGAGTTTGTCGCCTGCGGCATAGAGTTCATCGAGGGTGGTCGGTGCCTTGTCGATCCCGGCCTTCTTGAATACTTCGGGGTTGATCCACAGCCAGTTGACGCGATGGATGTTCACCGGCACGGCGACGTAATGGCCGTCGTACTTCATGGTGTTGGAGACGGTTTTCGACAGCAGGCCATCCCAGTTGTTGGCCTTGGCGACGTCATCCAGCGGCGCGAGCAGATCCAGCGCGCCCCACTCCTGCAGATCCGGCCCCTTGATCTGCGCGGCACCGGGCGGGTTGCCGGACACCACACGGGTCTTCAGCACGGTCATCGCGGCAGAACCTGCGCCACCGGCCACGGCACTATCCTTCCAGGTGTAACCGTCTTTCTCGACCAGCTCACGCAGAACCTTCACGGCCGCAGCCTCGCCGCCGGACGTCCACCAGTGCACGACTTCGACCGTACCTTTGGAGTCGGCTGCCAGGGCAGTGAGTGGCAATAGCGAGGCGAGAGAAACGGCAGTAGCGAGACGAGTGATCGCGTTCATCGAAGTACCTTTCTTGTTGTTAGAAGCAAGTCGTGGCGCTTGCGTTGGATGCAGTGTAATCAGGCTTTGCCGGCAGCCAGGTAACGAAGGGACGTGCGAATGTCACCACCTCGTTACATCGCCAGCAATGCCGTGGCCAGGCTCGGTGCCAACGGCAATCGCGGCAGCAAAACGGCCTGGTAAGCGTGATAGAGATCGGGCTTTCCAGGCCAGATACTGGCCGCTGGCTGGTTGTCGCTGTCGAGTTCGTGATGCCAGCTGCCATTTTGCAGGTCGATGAAATGGCTGCAGGTGAATTCCCAGAAGCGTCGATACCACTGTTCGTAGAGGGGGTCACCAGTGCGTCGCAGCAACGCCGCGGCAGCAGCACTGGCCTCGGCTTGAACCCAGTGCAGCCGCGCCCGTACCACCGGCCGCCCCAGCCAGTCGAGGTTGTAGACCAGCCCAGGCGCGCCATCGGCATGCCAGGCATCGCGGCACGCACTGGCGAACAGCCCACGGGCATCCTCCAGCAGCCAGTCTGGCGCGTCGAGTCCGGCTCGGATCAACGCTGCCTCGAGGTGCAGCAGCAAACGCGCCCACTCGAAACTGTGGCCTGGCGTGCTGCCATAGGGCCGGAACGGGTCTGCACGGTTATCGGCGTTGTATTCAGGTTGGGCCTGCCACTGCCGGTCGAAATGCTCGATCACCATATAGCCACGGGAAGCGGCATGCTCGTGGATCAGGCGCTCGACGATGCGCAGCGCGCGCTGCAGCCAGAGGGCATCCCCGGTGACATCTGCCAGGGCGAGAAACGCCTCGGTGGCGTGCATGTTGCTGTTGGCGCCGCGATAGGCCTCTTCCTGTGACCAATCGCTGCTGAAGCTTTCACGCAGCGCACCCTCCTCCTCGCTCCAGAAATGCCGTTCGAGGATGTTGATCGCCTCGCCCAGCAACGCCTCGGCTGCAGGCCTGCGGGCAGCCTGCGCGGAGCTGGCGGCCAAGGCCACGAAGGCATGCAGGTAGGCGGACTTGTCACCCCTGCGACTGGCATCGGCAAACCAGCCGCCAGCCTGTGCGTCACGCAAGGCGCCCTGTAACGCAGCGATGCCGTGGTCGACCAGATGGACATAGCCGGGCACGCCCTGGATGTGCGCCAAGGCAAAACAGTGGGTCATCCGGGTGGTGTGAATCAGCTCGGCGCTGGCGCCCGCCGGCAGGCGACCATTGGAGTCCAGAGCAGCGAAGCCCTGCTCGACACAAGAAGCGGCGGCGAACGGCAACAGGCGCATGCCTTCAGCGTTCAGCCAGGCCCGGTGAGCCGGTTGCACCAGCCAGCTATCGGAGGGCAATGCAGGTGTTTTCATTGTTGTTATTCCATGTAAACGAGGGGGCTAACTAGCCGTAGCCTGGGTTGAGCGCAGCGATACCCGGGAACTGCAGCCACCCGTGTTACGCCTTCGGCTGACCCAGGCTACAAAAGCCAATTGCCAGCATCAGTGGCGCATCCGCCCACAAATCGTTAAAGAGTCTACTGGCAGCTGCGTCTTGCCCAGGTAACGAAGGCTGGTCGCTTTGTCACCGCCTGGTGACATTCAATCCGGCGAACGTGGCAGTTGTAGCGTCACTCGCAAGCCGCCCTCTCGCAGATTCTGCAGGCTCACCTCACCGCCGTGGCTGTGGGCGATATTGCGCGCGATGCCCAGCCCCAGGCCGTAGCCCTGCTGCTGCCCGGCCAGACGGAAGTGCGGTTCGAACACCTGTTCCAGACGCTGTTCGGGAACGCCAGGCCCTTCATCGTCGACATGCAGCACATAGGCGCCCTCGTCATCCTCGACGTGCAGATGAGCCGTGTGGCCGTACTTGAGGGCGTTGTCGATCAGGTTGCCGATGCAGCGCCGCAGGGCCAGGGGCTTGCCCGGATAGAGCGCCTTGGCTTCGCCATGCAGCGTCACCCGACCGTTGCCGGCCGGAGCCAGACAGGGCTCGACCAGACAGTGCAGCAGAAGGTTGAGATCTACGGGCTCGATGTTTTCGTGGATGTCGGTGTCCTTGACGCACTGCAGTGCGCCCTTGACCAGCAGCTCCAGCTCGTCGAGATCGCGGCCGAACTTGGTCTGCAACGTCTCGTCGTCGAGCAGCTCGACGCGCAGACGCAGCCGCGTGATCGGTGTGCGCAGATCATGGGAAATGGCGCTGAACAGTTGAGCCCGCTCGGTCAGGTAGCGGCTGATGCGCTCGCGCATGGCATTGAACGCGCGGCCCACCTCGACCACCTCTCGGCCGCCTCCTTCCAGCACCGGCTCGACGTCGGCGCCCAGGGACATATGCCGAGCGGCTCTCGCCAGACGCTTGAGCGGTCGACTCTGCCAATGCACCAGAATGCCAATGAACAGGAGCAGGAAACCGCTGCTGAGCAGGATGAACCACAGCTGCTGAGTCGGCAGCACCGGCTCCTCGAGGCTGGTATAGGGTTCCGGCAGCAGCGAGGCGATGTACAACCACTCGCCGGGCGCCATCTGGATCTGCGTGACCAGCACTGGCGGATTGACCGGTTCCAGGGTCAACGCGTAATGCGCCCAGGAACGTGGCAACTCGTCGAGCTTCAGGCCGCCATTGAAGATGCGCAGATCATCCGGGCTGACGAAGGTCACAGAAATGTCCACGCTGTTGCCAAGCGACTCGCGCAGCACCTCGCTCACCGCCTGGGTCACTGCCTGCTTGCGCGGCGTGATCGGCAGCAGATGCATCGACAAGGGCCGGTCATTGAGGCTGACGACGAAACGCGTGCCGCCCATGCTGCGCAGCTGATCGAGCACCATCGGCCGGTAGGCGACCGGCAGCGAACGAAAGTAACGGACGCTGGCCGACATCGAGTGGGCCAGACTGCGCGCCGTGGTCACCAGCCCTTCGAGCTGCGTCGCGCGTAACTGGGACAGCCAGATGGCGCTGGACAGTGTCTGGGCGACCAGCACCGAGAGCAGGGTCAGCAACAACATGCGCCCCAGCAACGAACGCGGAATCGGCAGCAGCCGACGCCAGTCAGTGCGCATTGCCGGCCTGGGCGGTGACGGCAGCGGCCAGTTGGTAACCACTGCCACGCACGGTGCGGATCAGACGCGGGGGTTTGTCGGTGTCCCGTAGGCGCTGGCGCAGACGGCTCACGGCCATGTCGACGATGCGCTCCAGCGGCATCATCTCGCGACCGCGGGTGGCGTTGCCGATGGTGTCGCGGTCGAGGATTTGCTGCGGGTGATCAAGAAACAGCTTGAGCAGCGCAAAGTCGGCGCCGGACAACAGCACCTCTTCGCCATCGAGGTGGAACAGCCTATGACTGACCATATCCAGGCGCCATTCGTCGAAGGCCAGCACGTCCGTTACGCGTTCCTGGGAAAAGTGCACGCGGCGCAGCAGCGCCTTGATACGCGCCAGCAGTTCACGGGGGCTGAACGGTTTGCCGAGGTAATCGTCAGCGCCCAGCTCGAGGCCGATGACCCGATCGGTCTCGTCGGAGCTGGCAGTCAGCATGATGATCGGCACCTGGGCGAAACGCTGGTGCCCACGCGTCCAGCGGCACAGGCTGAAGCCGTCTTCGTCGGGCAGCATGACGTCGAGAATCACCAGATCCGCGCCACCTTCGCACAGCGCCTGACGGAAGCTGGCGCCATCCCCCACGGCATGTACCTGCAGGCCGGCACGCCCCAGGTAGGTTTGCAGCAGTTCACGAATCTCCTGGTCGTCGTCGACCAGCAGGATGGATTTTCCAGCTCTCACATCGATAATCCTTATTGTTGTTATCAGCGATGCTTGGACACGCTATTTGTCTGCTAACTCCGTAGGAGGTGTTGCTGTGCAGCCACCCCTGCGCCTACCAGGCCAGGGTATTCGGCAGTCACCAGCCAGACCGGCAGGCCCTCGAAATAATCGCTCATGCAGCCTTTGTCTCGCAGGCTGCGGGAGAAGCCGCTGGCCATGAAGAAGTCGGCGAAACGCGGCACCATGCCGCCAGCGATGAATACACCGCCACGGGCGCCCAACGTCAGCACATTGTTGCCGGCGACGCGACCGAGCAGACAGCAGAACAGCTCCAGCACTTCGACCGCCAACGGCTCGCCTTCCAGCGCAGCGCTAGTCACCTGCACTGCACTCTGCAGCGAAGCGGGCTGGTCGTCCACCGCACAGGCAGCGCGGTATAACGCCAACAGCCCATTACCACTGAGCGCGCCAGCCTCGGCGCTGACGTGACCGAGCTGGCGATGCAACGCCTGCCAGATCAGCGCCTCGCGGGCGCTGCCGACCGGCAAGTCGACGTGGCCGCCCTCGCCCGGCAGCGCATGCCAGCTGCCGTCCGGCAAGGCCAGCAAGGTACCGACGCCCAGGCCGGTGCCGGCGCCAATCACCACCGCCGGTCGCTGCGGCTGCGCCACGCCAGGGCAGACGGTGATGTACTCATCGTCCTGCAGGCGGGTCATGCCCAGGGCCATGGCGGAGAAGTCGTTGATCAGCAGCAGCTTGCTCACACGCAGTTCGGCGCAGAACGCTGCGCGGTCGATGCGCCACGGGTTGTTGGTGAAGCGAAACGGATCGACCTCGACCGGGCCGGCACAGGCCAGGCAGATAGTTTCCACTTCGCCGAGCGCCAGGCCTTCGGCCGCCATATAGGCCTGGATGGCCTGCTCGACGGTGGCGTGATCGGCGGTGGCCGATACGCGCACCGACTCCAGGCGTTCGTCGCGCCAAAGAGCGAAGCGCGCGTTGGTGCCACCAATGTCGCCAACCAGCGCCAGACTCATCGTAGCGAATCCAGTTCGGCGGTGAAGGCGCTGGCGCCCTCTTCTGCCGGGCTGAACGCGGCACGCATGAAGGCGAACAGCTCACGGCCGCAACCAACACCAGTGCCTTGCGGGCGCGGCGCAGAATCGCGGGCAGCCCATTCGATCTCGTCGACCAGAATCTGCAAACGGCCTTCCACGCCGTCGACGCGAATCACGTCACCGTCGCGCACCCGAGCCAGCGGCCCGCCGTCCCAGGCTTCCGGGCTGACGTGAATGGCTGCCGGCACTTTGCCGGAAGCACCGGACATACGTCCGTCGGTGACCAGCGCCACCTTGAAGCCGCGATCCTGGAGGATGCCCAGATACGGCGTGAGCTTGTGCAGCTCCGGCATGCCATTGGCCTTGGGGCCCTGAAAGCGCACCACAGCGATGAAATCGCGCTCCAGCTCGCCGGCCTTGAAGGCTTCGGCCAGGTCGACCTGGGTCTCGAATACCCGCGCCGGGGCTTCGACCACCTGATGCTCCGGTGCCACCGCCGATACCTTGGCCACGCCGTTGCCGAGGTTACCCTTGAGCACGCGCAGCCCGCCTTCCGGCGAGAAGGCTTCCGGCACGCTACGCAGGATATTGCGATCCAGACTCTGCTCCGGGCCCTGACGCCACACCAGGCCGTTGTCGCCGAGGAAAGGCTCCTGGGTGTAGCGCGACAGCCCATGCCCGGCAACGGTGTAGACGTCCTCGTGCAGCAGGCCGGCTTCGAGCAGCGTACGCACCATGAACGGCACGCCGCCGCAGGCATGGAAGTGGTTCACGTCGGCCTGTCCATTGGGGTAGACCTTGGCCAGCGTCGGGGTAACGGCGGACAGGTCGGCCATGTCCTGCCAGGTCAATTGAATACCGGCGGCGCGGGCGAAGGCTGGAATGTGCAGCGTGTGATTGGTCGAGCCGCCCGTGGCGTTGAGCGCCACCACCGAGTTGACGATGGCCTTCTCGTCGATGATCCGGCACAGCGGCGTGTACTCGCCGCCCTGACGGGTCAGGCGCACTACCTGATGCGCGGCCTCTGCAGTCAACGCGTCACGCAGCGGCGTGTACGGGTTGACGAAGGAAGAGCCCGGCAGGTGCAGGCCCATGATTTCCATCACCACCTGATTGGTGTTGGCAGTGCCATAAAAGGTGCAGGTACCGGGGCTGTGGTAGGACTTCATCTCCGACTCCAGCAGCTCCTCGCGGGTCGCCTTGCCTTCGGCGTAGAGCTGGCGGACTTCGGCCTTTTCCTTGTTGGGAATGCCCGAGGGCATCGGCCCGCCTGGCACGAAGATCATCGGCAGGTGGCCGAAACGCAGGGCGCCGATCATCAGCCCCGGGACGATCTTGTCGCAGATGCCCAGCAGCATCGCCGCATCGAACATGTTGTGCGACAGCGCCACGGCGGTGGACATGGCGATCACCTCGCGGCTCGCCAGGCTCAACTCCATACCCGGTTCGCCTTGGGTCACGCCGTCGCACATCGCCGGCACGCCGCCCGCCACCTGCCCGACCGAGCCGACGGCGCGCAGCGCCTGCTTGATCAGTTCGGGGTAGTGTTCGTAGGGCTGGTGGGCGGACAGCATGTCGTTGTAGGCAGTAACGATGCCGACGTTGGCCTCGTTCATCAGCCGCAACCGCTGCTTGTCTTCGCTGGAACCACAGCCGGCAACGCCGTGGGCGAAGTTGGCGCATTGCAGCGCACCGCGGTGTGGGCCTTCACTATCGGCGGCGGCCATTTGCGCCAGGTAGCGTTCGCGAGTCGCGCGGCTGCGGGCGATCAGGCGGTCGGTTACCTCGAGAATGCGGGGATGCATGGTGTCGACTCCAGGCTAACAGGTAGCAATTCGAATTGTATTTTTATCAAAATACTGACAGCTAAAACGCTTGATTTCTACTTTCATGAGAATAATCTTGTTTTTAAAACAACATATAAGGATCAGCGCTCATGACATTGCGAATTGCCATCAATGGTTTCGGTCGCATCGGCCGTAACGTCCTCCGTGCACTCTATACCCAGAGCTACCGCGAAAACCTGCAAGTCGTCGCGATCAACGATCTGGGTGACAGTGCAATCAATGCGCACCTTCTCAAATACGACAGCGTACACGGCATTTTCGATGCGTCCGTCGAGGTCGACGGGCAGAACCTGATCATCAATGGCGATCGCATTGCCGTCAGCGCGATCCGCAACCCGGCGGATCTGCCCTGGAAGGATCTCGACGTCGACGTGGTGTTCGAGTGCACCGGCCTGTTCACCGACCGCGACAAGGCCGCCGCACACCTGACTGCCGGCGCGCGCAAGGTGATCATCTCCGCACCCGCCAAAGGCGCTGACGCCACGGTGGTCTACGGCGTCAATCACGACAGCCTGCGCGCCAGCCATCAGATCATCTCCAACGCCTCCTGCACCACCAACTGCCTGGCGCCGGTCGCCCAGGTGCTGCAGCGCGAGCTGGGCATCGAGAGCGGGCTGATGACCACCATCCACGCCTACACCAACGACCAGAACCTGTCCGACGTTTACCACAGCGACCCGTTCCGCGCGCGCTCGGCCACGCAGTCGATGATTCCCACCAAGACCGGTGCGGCCGAAGCCGTCGGCCTGGTGCTGCCGGAGCTGGCGGGTCGCCTGACCGGCATGGCGGTACGGGTGCCGGTGATCAACGTCTCGCTGGTCGACCTGACGGTGCAGGTGCAGCGCGACACCAGCGCCGAGGAAATCAACGCCCTGCTGCGCGCGGCCAGCCAGCAATCGCCGGTACTGGGCTACAACGAACTGCCGCTGGTGTCCTGCGACTTCAACCACAACCCGCTGTCGTCGATCTTCGACGCCAATCACACCAAGGTGAACGGCCGGCTGGTCAAGGTACTGGCCTGGTACGACAACGAGTGGGGCTTCTCCAACCGCATGCTCGACACCTGCCTGGCCGCCCACGCGGCCAAATAAGGCAGCGCTCACCAGTGCGGCGAGGCATCGAAGCGGATTACGCTCGGTAAATCGCCGTGAGCGGATTACAATTGCCGCCCGCTTGAACCTCAATGCCGGCCACTGACGCCAGATCGCTCTGGTCGGCGTCGCCAGCCGCGCCGGCAGGCAGCAGGTACATTGTCATCCGAACATCACTGGAAGCCGCATGGACTCTAGACGTAACACTCTCGAACAGCATTACACCGCGATCCTCGGCCAACTCGGCGAAGACGTCTCCCGCGAAGGCCTGCTCGACACGCCCAAGCGCGCCGCCAAGGCCATGCAATACCTCTGCAACGGCTATGAGAAGACCCTGGAAGAAGTCACCAACGGTGCGCTATTCAGCTCCGACGCCAGCGAGATGGTGGTGGTGAAGAATATCGAGCTGTATTCGCTGTGCGAGCATCACTTGCTGCCCTTCATCGGCAAGGCCCATGTCGCCTACATCCCCAATGGCAAGGTGCTGGGTCTCTCCAAGGTCGCGCGCATCGTCGACATGTACGCCCGCCGCCTGCAGATCCAGGAAAGCCTCAGCCGGCAGATCGCCGAGGCAGTCCAGCAGGTTACCGGTGCCCTTGGCGTGGCGGTGGTTATCGAAGCGAAGCACATGTGCATGATGATGCGCGGCGTGGAAAAGCAGAACTCCTCCATGGTTACCTCGGTGATGCTTGGCGAGTTCCGCGAAAACGCCGCGACCCGCAGCGAATTCCTTAGTCTGGTCAATAGCTGAGAGCAAACGATTCAGTGCCTCGAACGCTAGTGGCGTCACCGCGATATCGGCGGCGCCTGCACCATTCGCCGCGGGGTCGCGGCTCCTACCAATTGGGTGAGCGCACCTTCCCTGTAGGAGCGTCGACCTCGGCGCGAAACGACGGTGGCGTCACCGCGATATCGGCATCGCCCACACCATTCGCCGTGCGGTCGCGGCCCCTAGATGCCCCTGATAACCCGCCTCAGGTTTTCTCCACGAACTGCAGCTCGGCCAGCCGCGCGTACAGCGGGTTGCTGGCGACCAGTTCAGCATGCTTGTCCAAGGCAACCAGTTGCCCCTGATCGAACACGGCGATGCGATCCGCACTCTTCACCGTGGCCAGGCGATGGGCGATTACCAGGGTGGTGCGGCCACGCATCAGCTCAGGCAGCGCCTGCTGGATCAGGTGTTCACTCTCGGCATCGAGGGCGCTGGTGGCTTCATCCAGCAGCAGAATCGGCGCATCCACCAGCAACGCACGAGCAATCGCCAGGCGCTGACGCTGCCCACCTGACAGGCCCAGCCCGGCATCGCCCAAGTGGGTCTGGTAGCCCTGCGGCAATCGCTCGATAAACTCATGGGCATGGGCCGCACGGGCAGCGGCTTCGACTTCTGCGCTGCTGGCATCCAGACGCCCGTAGCGGATGTTGTCTTCCACGCTGCCGAAGAACAGCGCCGGGTGCTGGGAGACCAGCGCGAAGTTCTCGCGCAGCACCTGGGGGTCGAGCCGCTCGATCGGCAGGCCATCGACCAGGATTCTCCCCTGCTGCGGGTCGTAGAAGCGCAGCAGCAGATCGAACAGCGTTGACTTGCCCGCCCCGGAAGGCCCGACGATGGCCAGGGTTTCTCCGGGCACGACAGTCAGATCGATGTCCTGCAAGGCGAGGCTGTGCGGGCGGGTCGGGTAGGCAAAGGACAACTTCCGTACCTCGATGCGCCCCTGCACGGGCTGCACCGGAATCAGGGCACCTTCGATCGGCGCATGGATCTCGTTGCGCGCGCGCAGCAATTCGCTGATGCGCTCGGCGGCGCCGGCGGCACGCTGCAACTCGCCGATCACTTCGCTGAGGGTGCCGAACGAGGAGCCGACGATCAGGCTGTAGAACACGAACGCAGCCAGCTCACCGCCGCTGATGCGCCCGGCGATCACGTCCATGCCACCAACCCAGAGCATCACCCCGACGGCGCCGAGCACCAGCACGATCACCACAGTAATCAGCCAGGCACGCTGAGCCACGCGTTTTCGCGCCGTGTCGAATGCGGCCTCGGCGGACAGGCTGAAACGGCGGCGATCTTCGGCCTGGTGGTTGTAGGCCTGCACCGTCTTGATCTGCCCGAGCACTTCACTGACGTAACTGCCGACATCGGCGATGCGATCCTGACTGAGCCGCGACAATTCCCGGACGCGGCGGCCGAACAGCAGAATCGGCGCAACCACAAGCGGCAACGCAGCGAGCACGATGGCGCTCAACTTGGGGTTGGTGATGACCAGCAGGATCATGCCGCCAACCATCAGGATCAGGTTGCGCAACGCCATCGACAGCGACGAACCGATCACCGATTGCAGCAGCGTAGTGTCGGCCGTCAGCCGCGATTGGATCTCCGAGCTGCGGTTATGCGCATAGAACCCCGGATGCAAGCCGATCAGGTGATCGAATACCCGCTTGCGGATATCCGCCACTACCCGCTCGCCGAGCCAGGACACCAGATAGAAACGCGTGTAGGTGCCGACCGCCAGGGCCAGCACCAGCACGAAGAACAGCAGGATCGAGTGGCGCAGCGCTTCCGGCGATTGCGTGGCCAGCCCCTGGTTCACCAGCAGTTTGATGCCCTGCCCCATGGACAAGGTAATGGCTGCGGTAAACAGCAACGCCAGCAGCGCGCCGGCCACGCGCCCACGATAGGGGGCGATAAACGCCCACGACATGCGCAAGGCCTCACGGTGGCGAGAAGACAAAAACAGGTTCATGGCGGGCTCGAAGGCTGATGGCAGAAGGGCTCTAGCCCATCAGATGGGGCCGCGAGCTGCAAACATCAAGCGCTGGGGCTGATCTTGGCGGCAGCCTGCTGTTGAAATTAATATATGGAACTCAATTCCAAAAATAATCATAAGCCGCCAGGAGCCTAAAAATGCCCGCCGCAACCCCCGCCCCGCTCCCTCAAGAATGCGACCTGTTGGTGGTCGGCTCCGGCGCCGCCGGGCTGGCTGCCGCAGTGACCGCCGCCTGGCACGGCCAGAAGGTCGTGCTGGTGGAAAAGGACGCGGTATTCGGTGGCGCCACCGCCTGGTCCGGTGGCTGGGCCTGGGTACCCCGCAATCCGCTGGCGCGTCGGGCCGGGATTGAAGAAGACATCGAGCAGCCGCTCACTTACCTGCGTCACGAACTTGGCGAGCACTTCGATGGCCAACGTGTCGAGGCCTTTCTCGAAGCCTGCCCGCATATGGTGGCGTTCTTCGAACGGCATACGGCCCTGCAATTCGCCGATGGCAACGCGATTCCCGATATGCACGGTGATACGCCGGGTGCCGCCACGGGCGGCCATCAGGTGATTGCGGCCCCTTACGATGCACGTGAGGTGCTCGACCTGCTGCCGCGCCTGCGCAAGACCATGCAGGAAACCTCGTTCATGGGCATGCCGATCATGGCGGGTGCCGATCTGGCCGCCTTCCTCAGCATGACCCGCTCGCCAAAATCGCTGTGGCACGTGATCCGGCGTTTCAGCGCTCACCTCTACCACCTGGCCCGCTACGGCCGCGCCATGCATCTGGTCAACGGCGTCGCACTGGTCGCACGGCTGGCGCGCTCAGCCGCCGACCTTGGCGTACAGTTGATCGATTCGGCGCCGGTGGTTCGTCTGCATCAGCAGGAGGGCCGAGTCACTGGCGCCACGATCCTGCGCAAGGATGACGAGCACTTCATCAGTGCCCGCGCGGTGGTTCTCGCCGCTGGTGGCTTTCCCAACGACCCACTGCGTCGCCAGCAGCTGTTTCCCCGCGACGCCAGCGGCCAGGACAACTTGGCGCTGCCTCCCGCATCCTGCTCGGGCGATGGGCTGCGCCTAGGCGAAGCACTGGGCGCCCAGGTCGACACCCGGCTGAAGTCGCCCGTCGCCTGGGCACCAGTTTCCAGAGTGCCGCGCGGCGACGGTAGCAGCGGCCACTTTCCGCACATCATCGAGCGTGGCAAGCCGGGTATCATCGGCGTGCTGGCCAATGGCAAACGCTTCGTCAACGAGGCTCACGGCTACTACGACTACGTTTCGGCCATGGTCAAGCAGGTGCCGGATGGGCAGGAAGTCTGTTCCTGGCTGATCTGCGACCATCGCTTCCAACGCCGCTATGGCCTGGGCTTCGCCCGCCCGGCTCCCGTGCCGCTGTGGTCGGCACTGCGCAGTGGCTACCTGCAGCGCGCTGCCAGCGTAGAACGACTGGCGCTGCAATGCGGTATCGATCCGGTTGCCCTGTCGACCACGGTGGCAACCTTCAATCAGCACGCACGCGCTGGCGACGATCCCGAGTTCGGCCGCGGCAGCACCGCGTTCAATCGCAAGCAGGGTGACCCGCTGCATCCGGGGCCGAACCCCTGCGTCGCGCCAATCGAACAGGGCCCCTTCTATGCAGTCAAAGTACAACCTGGCTGCTTCGGCACGTTCGCCGGCCTGAAGACCGACGCATCGGCCCGCGTCCTCGACGCCGAAGGCCTGCCGATCAGCGGCTTGTACGCTGCTGGCGCGGACATGGCCAGCGTGTTCGGAGGCCACTACCCCTCAGGCGGCATCAACCTGGGGCCCGCCCTCACCTTCGGCTACGTCGCCGCGCGCCATGCTGCTGGCATCAGCGCCTACGAATAGTCACTCGTTGTCATCAGGAGTATTCACATGCAGGCCATCCGCAATCGCTACCAACTGAACATGCCGAAACTGGGGCTGGGCACCTGGCCCATGCGCGACGACGAATGTACCCGCGCGGTGCATCAAGCCCTGCAGATCGGCTACCGACATATCGACACCGCCACGGCCTACGAGAACGAAGCGGCAGTCGGCAAAGCGCTGGCAGAGACAGAGGTCGCCCGCGAGAAAATCCACCTGACCACCAAGGTCTGGTGGGACAAGCTGCAGCCCGATGCCATCCGCGCCTCGCTCGCCGATAGCCTGCAGGCGCTGCGCACCGAGTACGTCGACCTGTTCCTGATCCACTGGCCAGGCAACGCCGGAAGCCTCAAAGGCGATGACCTGCACCGCGCTCTGGACACCCTGGCGGCGCTACGTGACGAAGGCAAGACGCTGAACATCGGCGTCGCCAATTTCCCGCTGCCGCTGCTGCGTCAGAGCATCGAGGAGTTCAAGGCCCCAATCGCCGCGATTCAGGTGGAATACCACGTGCTGCTCGATCAGCAACCGATGCTCGACTACGCCCGCGAACACAACCTGGCGTTCACCGCCTACTGCCCGCTGGCACGGGGCGAAGCCGCGCAATTGCCGGAAATCCGCCAGATTGCCGCCAAGCACGGCGTGTTCCCCAGCCAGGTGGTACTGCAATGGCTGCTCGCCCAGGACAACGTGGCGGCGATCCCCAAGGCCAGCGGCGTAGAAAACCAGCGGGCCAACCTGGCCGCTCTGGATATCCGCCTCGACGACGAAGACCGCGCGCTGATCGCCAGCCTGCCCAAAGACCGTCGCCTGGTCAGCCCAGACTTCGCACCGCAGTGGTAAGCCGATAAGCAAAAGCCCCGCGTCTGCGGGGCTTTTGCGTAGCCTGGGTCGAGCGAAGCGATACCCGGGAAATACTCGAATCGCCTGGTGGAAGAAAACAGCATCTTCCACCCTACGGAAACTTGCCTACCCTTTGTTCAGCGACTCCACGCCAACTTCGTCCCACAGCTCTTCCGCGAGATGGAAGGTCGCGTTGGCCGCGGGGATGCCGCAGTAGATCGCGCTCTGCATGATCAACTCCTTGAGTTCCTCGCGGGTCACGCCATTATTCTTGGCAGCCTTGAGGTGCAGTTTCAATTCACCTTCGCGGTTCATGCCGATCAGCATGGCGATGGTGATCAGGCTGCGGGTATGGCGTGGCAAGCCCGGACGCGTCCAGATATCACCCCAGGCATGCCGGGTAATCATTTCCTGAAACTCTTCGTTGAACGGCGTCAGCTTTTCCAGGCTGCGGTCGACGTGGGTATCACCCAGCACCGCGCGGCGCACCTGCATGCCGGCTTCGTAGCGTTGTTTCTCGTCCATCGGTAACTCCGGTCTCTAGAGTGGATCGGGGCGCCTCGCTCACACCCCATCGATCCAGCATTCAGGCTGGATCAGTAGCGGGCAGTCATTTGGCTTGCAGAAAATCCAGCACACGCCGGGTGAACAGTTCGCCTGCCTGCACGCTGGAGAGGTGCGCGGCGTCGAACTCGACCAGCTCCGCTCCGGCGATACGTTCCTGCATGAAGCGGCCGTGCTCCGGTGTGGTCACCGCATCGCCAGTACCGCAGACGATCAGGGTCGGCGTCTTGATCGCAGCGATCTGCTCACGGTAATCGGCATCACGCACCGCCGCGCAGTTGGCCGCATAGCCCTGGGGCGAGGTCTGCGCCAGCATGGTGACGATGGGATCGACCTTCTCCGGATGCTCGGCAGCGAACGGCGGCGTGAACCAGCGCTCGATGGAGGCATCCCGTAAATCGCGCATGGCCTTCTCGCCGCCCTTGAGCACGGTGTCGATGCGGGTGCTCCAGATCTCATCGCTACCAATCTTGGCGGCGGTGTTGCACAGCACCAGACGCTGCAGGCGCTCGCCGGCGTTGATGCCAAACCACTGACCGATCAAACCGCCCATGGACAGGCCGCAGAAATGCACCTTGCCGATGTTCAGCGCGTCGAGCAGCGCCAGGACGTCACGGCCGTTCTGTTCGATGCTGTAGAAGCCCGAGCTGACCAGCGACTGGCCATGACCACGAGTGTCGTAACGCAGCACGCGAAAATGCTCGGTGAACGCCGGGATCTGCGCGTCCCACATATGAAGGTTGGTGCCCAGGGAATTGGACAGCACCAGCACTGGCGCTTCCGCCGGGCCTTCGAGTTTGTAGTTCAGGTCGCCATCGGCGAGGGATACCACAGGCATGACAATCTCCTAACAGGAAGCGGTTGTTTGACTTTGTGCCACGGCACGTTCGACCCAGCGGCGCGCCTGGCCCAGGTAATGCGCAGGGTCGAGCAGGCGATCCAATTCTTCTGCGGACAGCTGGGCAGTGACCTCGGCATTGGCGCCAAGCACCTCACGCAGATGAGCGCCCTCCTTCACCGCCTGTTTGCAGCACTGCTCGACCAGATGGTGAGCCGCGTCACGACCGATGCGTTGCGCCAGGGCGATGCTCACCGCTTCGGCCAGTACGAGGCCACGGGTCAGGTCGAGGTTGCGCGCCATACGCTCGGCATCCACCTCGAGCCCCGGCACGACGAGCAGCGCTTGCTGCAGGGCACCGGACACCAGGCAGCAGAGCTCCGGCAGGGTTTCCCACTCGGCATGCCACAGGCCGAGGCTGCGCTCGTGCTCCTGGGGCATGGCCGCGAACATGGTGGCGACCAGGCCGGGCGCGCGGGTGGCGGCGCCGATCAGCACCGCGGCGCTGACCGGGTTGCGCTTGTGCGGCATGGTCGAGGAGCCGCCCTTGCCCGGCGCAGAGGGTTCGAACAACTCGCCGGCTTCGGTCTGCATCAGCAGGCTGAGGTCGCGGCCCAACTTGCCCAGGCTGCCGGCGATCATGCCGAGCAGGCTGGCGAACTCGACCAGACGATCGCGCTGGGTGTGCCAGGGCTGCTCCGGCAGTTGCAGGCCCAGCTCAACCGCCAGCGCTTCAGCCACCGGCCAGGCCTTGTCGCCCAGCGCCGCCAGGCTGCCGGACGCGCCACCGAATTGCAGGCACAGCAGGCGCGGCTTGATCTCCGCGAGGCGCTGGCGATGGCGGTCGACCGCCCCCAGCCACCCGGCGATCTTCATTCCGAGGGTCACCGGCGTGGCGTGCTGCAGCCAGGTGCGCCCGGCCATGGGGGTCGCCGCATGCCGCTCGGCCTGTTCGGCCAGCAGTCGGCTCAGGGCGTCGAGGTCGTTTTCCAGCAGCACGATGGCGGCGCGCAGTTGCAGCACCAAGCCGCTGTCCATCGCGTCCTGACTGGTGGCGCCAAGATGAACGTAGCGCTCGGCCTCTTCACTCTGCGCAGCGATGCGTTTGCCCAGCGCCTTGACCAGCGGAATCGCCGAGTTGCCGGCGCTGCCGATGGCGATGGCCAGGGCGTCGAAATCATAGAGTTCAGCCCTGCAGGCAGCCTCGATATCGGCGACCACTGCCGCAGGAATCACGCCGACCGCAGCCTCGGCCCTGGCCAGCGCCGCCTCGAAGTCGAGCATGCCCTGCACGCGGCCATGGTCGCTGAACACCTCGCGCATCGGCGCACTGGTGAAGTAGGCATCGAACAACTGGCTGCAGGGCCTTGAACTCATACTGCTGAAACTCCGTGGTCAATGATCATGGTGTAGGTAACTGGCCTGGCGCGGCAGACGCAAGCTGACCAGAAAGGCCAGCACCATCATGCCCGACACGTACCAGTAGAAGGTCTGCTCCAGGCCAATGGACTTCAGGCCCAAGGCCACGTATTCGGCAGACCCGCCGAACAGCGCATTGGCTACCGCGTAAGCCAGGCCAACGCCCAGGGCACGCACTTCCGGCGGGAACATCTCGGCCTTAACCAGGCCGCTTATCGAGGTATACAGGCTGACGATGGCCAGGGCCACAATGATCAGCAGGAAAGCCATCACCGGGCTGTGCACGGTCTGCAGCAGCGCCAGGATCGGCCAGGTGAAGATCGCCCCCAGGGCACCGAACCAGAGCATTGAGGTGCGCCGACCGATGCGGTCGGACAAGGCGCCGAACAGCGGCTGCATGATCATGAACAGAAACAGCGCAGCGGTCATGATGCCGCTGGCGGTCTTGGCGCTCATGCCTGCCGAATTGACCAGGTACTTCTGCATGTAGGTGGTGAAGGTATAGAAGATCAGCGAGCCACCGGCGGTATAGCCAAGCACGGTGAAGAACGCAGCTTTGTGGTGCTTGAACAGGTAGGCGATGCTGCCCGACTCCTTGTTGCCGATCTGATCCTTCTTGGCGGTCTCGTCCAGCGAACGGCGCAGGTAGAAGGCCACCACCGCAGCCAGCGCACCGATCACGAACGGGATGCGCCAGCCCCAGGCACGCAGCTCATCTTCAGTGAGCAGTTGCTGCAGGATCACTACCACCAGCACGGCCAGCAATTGCCCGCCGATCAGGGTGACGTACTGGAACGACGCGAAGAAGCCGCGCTGGCCCTTGAGCGCCACTTCGCTCATGTAGGTCGCCGTGGTGCCGTACTCCCCGCCCACCGACAGCCCCTGGAACAAGCGCGCCAGCAACAGCAGCAGCGGTGCCATAGCGCCGATGCTGTCATAGGTCGGCATGAAGGCGATGGCCAGCGACCCCAGGCACATCATCAGCACGGAGATCATCATCGAGACCTTGCGGCCGTACTTGTCAGCAACTCGGCCGAACACCCAGCCACCGATTGGGCGCATCAGAAAGCCGGCGGCGAATACACCCGCGGTGTTGAGCAACTGGACGGTGGGGTCGTCGGACGGAAAGAAGGCCGGCGCGAAGTAGATCGCGCAGAAGGCATACACGTAGAAGTCGAACCACTCGACCAGGTTGCCGGAGGAAGCGCCAACAATGGCGAAGATGCGCTTGCGGCGCTCTTCCGGGCTGTAGTTCGGGGCTTCGTACACCGTGCTGGCATCAGAACTCATCATGGATACTCACTGGTAAGGAACGGGACGGTTCCATACTCCGACTTATATGTAACCAAATGATTCGAGCATTATTGTCCGGCTGGTTGCTTACCACGGTATCGGACACAGCAGCGTGGAGCCCTGTCCGATACCGAAGCAAACAAACTCTGGGACCTATAGGCATATCGCCGGATTGTTAGCGGTCGTCGATTTTGGTGGGCTAAAGCCCACCCTATGAAAGACAAGCACCCGACGTAACCGTAGGGTGGGCTTCAGCCCACCAATCAGCGCATAAGCAAAGCCATATTGGCCGATCTACACGTTTCTAGACGCGCTCGATGGCCAACGCCAGGCCCTGGCCGACCCCCACGCACATGGTTGCCAGGCCGAGCTTGCCACCGGTCTTTTCCAGGTGGTGAACGGCAGTCAGCACCAGGCGGTTTCCGCTCATGCCCAGTGGGTGGCCAAGAGCGATGGCGCCGCCATTCGGGTTGACCTTGGAGCTGTCGTCCGGCAGGCCGAGGTCACGGGTGACCGCCAGGCCCTGGGCGGCGAACGCCTCGTTCAGCTCGATCACGTCGAAGGCGTTGATATCCAGGTTCAGGCGGGTCAGCAGCTTGCGTACCGCCGGCACCGGGCCGACGCCCATGACCCGAGGAGCCACGCCACCGCTGGCCATACCGAGCACCTTGGCGCGGGCCTTGAGACCATATTTCTGCACCGCTTCGGCAGACGCCAGAATCATCGCAGACGCCCCGTCGTTTAGGCCCGAGGCATTGCCTGCGGTCACCGTCTTGCCTGGGCCATTGACCGGCTTGAGCTTGGCCAGCGCCTCGGCGGTGGTATCGGCGCGAGGGTGTTCATCGGCGTCGACGATGCTCTCGCCCTTTTTGGTCTTGATCACCACGGGCACGATTTCCTCGGCGTAGTAACCACTTTGCTGCGCCACTGCGGCGCGCTGCTGGCTGCGCAGACCGAAAGCGTCCTGATCGGCACGGCTTACGCCGTAATCCTCGGCCACGTTGTCACCGGTCACCGGCATCGGGTCGACGCCGTAACGCTCCTTCATCGCCGGGTTGACGAAACGCCAGCCCAGGGTGGTGTCCTCCAGCTTCTGGCCACGGCCAAAGGCGCTGTCGGCCTTGCCCATCACGTATGGCGCGCGGGTCATCGACTCGACGCCGGCAGCGATGGCCAGCTCCATTTCGCCCGAAGCGATGGCGCGGAAAGCAGCGCCCACCGCTTCCATGCCTGAGGCGCAGAGGCGGTTGAGGGTCACGCCAGGCACCGTCTCCGGCAGGCCAGCGAGCAGCAGCGCCATACGGGCAACGTTGCGGTTGTCCTCCCCCGACTGATTAGCGCAGCCCATGAACACTTCATCGACCGCCGACCAGTCGACCTGCGGATTACGTTCGATCAGTGCCTTCAGTGGAATGGCTGCCAGGTCGTCGGCACGCACGGCGGACAGTCCGCCATTGAGCCGACCGATCGGCGTGCGCACGGCATCGCAGATGAATACGTCGCGAGTCATTCGTCACTCCCCTTCTGCCCATGTGCAGCGGCGGTACGTGCTTCGAGATCGCGCAGCGCGGCCAGTTCTTCGGCTTTTGGCGCTTCGGTGGTGGTCAGGTTGTCGGCGAAACGGATCTGCCAGCCGGTATTCTCGACCACCTGCTCGCGGGTCACGCCCGGATGCAGGGAGGTGACGATGAATTCGTTGCTGCCCGCTTCCGGCTCCATGATGCACAGGTCGGTGATGATCGCTACCGGACCATCGCCTGGCAGGCCAAGACGCTTGCGGTGATCGCCGCCTTCGCCATGGCCGACCGAGGTGATGAACGCCAGCTTGTCGACGAAGGTGCGATGACCCTGCTTGAGGATGATCAGCACCTTCTTCGCGCTGCCAGCGATCTCGGGCGCACCACCAGCACCCGGCAGACGCACTTTCGGCGCATGGTAATCACCGATCACCGTGGTGTTGATGTTGCCGAACTTGTCGACCTGAGCCGCGCCGAGGAAGCCGACATCAATACGGCCGCCCTGCAGCCAGTAGCGAAAGATCTCGCCAGTCGGCACAACGGTATCGGCAGTCTCGGCCAGCTCGCCATCACCGATGGACAGCGGCAGCACGGTGGGCTTGGCGCCGATCGGGCCGGACTCGTAAATCAGTACCACTTCCGGCGCATGGGTCAAACGCGCCAGGTTGGCGGCCTTGGAAGGCAGGCCGATGCCGACGAAGCACACGCTGCCGTTACCGAGGCGGCGCGCGGCGGCCACGGTCATCATTTCATTGGTGTTGAAGTCGCTCATCACTTGGCCTCCCCGTTAACCTTCGCCTGGTACTGCGCAAAATCCTCGGTGCCATGGATGTATTCATCGATCCAGGCTGTGAAGGTTTCACGGTCGCGAGCAATGGCATCCCAGGCCTGATAGAAGCGGTTGTCACGCTCGTAGTAGCCGTGGGCATAGGACGGATGAGCACCGCCAGGCACCACGCAGACCGCAGTCAGTGCCCAGGTCGGCAGTACGCAGGCGTTCATCGGCGCCTGCAAGTCGTCGACGATTTCCTCGACGGTGACGATGCAGCGCTTGGCAGCCAGAGCGGCCTCTTTCTGCACGCCGAGAATGCCCTGAATCAGCACATTACCCTTGCGATCGGCCTTCTGCGCGTGGATGACGGTTACGTCAGGACGCACGCTCGGTACGGTGGCCAGGCTCTCGCCGGTGTACGGGCATTCGATGAATTTGATTTCCGGGTTGACCTTGACCAGATCCGAGCCTTGATAACCGCGCAGCACGGCGAACGGCAGGTTGGACGCGCCGGCGACATAGGCGTTGGCCATGGCGGCGTGGCTGTGCTCACTGATTTCCAGTTTGTGCGGCCAGTGCTTCTCGACGGCGTCGCGCAGGCGGTGCAGGGAGCCGACCCCCGGATTGCCCCCCAGGAGAAGATCAGGCGCTTGGCGCAACCCGCACCGATCAGCAGGTCATAGACCAGATCCGGCGTCATGCGCACCAGAGTCAGGTCTTTCTTGCCCTGACGGATCAGTTCGTGGGAAGCCGCGGTGGGAATCAGATGTGTGAAGCCTTCGAGGGCGATGGTGTCACCATCGTGAACGAAGCGCTCAACCGCCTCGCGCAGGGAGAGAATTTCAGCCATGGTCGTTCTCGTCTTATTGCTCTGGAAACCGTGGGGCGGCTATTGCGCCGTGTGGATACAAAGGTACCCAGCCCATAGCGAGCTAACAATCCGATAATCGATTAGACGTTCGATAATCGAACGAAACTTGCCTGGGGTTTAATCGCTCCTATGATCCAACCGGCAGATGCGTCGCCCAGCTATCCGTGAGCGCCCATGGCGTACCAGGCGCGACTCCCTCAGCGGTTGCGCCTGTAGGTCTCGGAAGGCAGTTCGCCAAAGCAGCGACGATAGGATTCGGCAAACCGCCCCAGGTGCAGGAAGCCATGATCCAGAGCGATTTCAGTCACGCTGCGCACCTTGCACGCTGGATCGAGCAATTTAGCGTGAATGCGCTCCAGCTTTCGCTGGCGAATGTAGTCCTTGGGCGTGATGCCGGCATGGCGTTCGAACAGTGCATACAGTGAGCGCTCGCTGACTCGAGCGACGGCCAGCAACTGATCGACACCAATGTCCTGAGTCAAATGCTGTTCGATGTACTCCACGACTTGTTCGAACGAAGTGGCCTGGGTCTGCGGCTGAACCCGTTGCACGTTATTGTCCAGCAGGGCCAGCAGCTTGCTGGCGACGATACGCACGTAATGCTCCTGCACCTGAGGCATGCTGGCAGCCGCTTCGGCCTCCTCGCAGATCAGCATCAGTAGGCTGGCAAAGCCCTCCAGCTCACGCATGTCATGTCGTGCCGCACTGAAGCGGATACCACTTTCCGGCAACATCCAGCGTTGCTCCAGACAAGTATTTTCGAACAGGCTGACCGGCAGTTTGACGATGAATTTTTCGCAGTCCGCCGAATAGGTGAGATCCACCGGATCGTCCGGGTTGATCAGCAGCAGTTCGCCCGGCACATAGAAATGCTCCTGATCGCGACATTGCGAGCGGCAGTGTCCCTTGAGCAGAATTTGCAGGTGGTAGATGGTCTCCAGCGCTGGCGAGGTGACCCGCACGCTGCCGCCATAGCTGATGCGGCACAGGTCGAGGCTGGAAAACTTGCGATGGCTGAGGCTCGCCTCGGGAAATCCGCGGGTGGGCAGGCGTATGCAATGGGCACCCACATGCTGATTGACGTAATCCGACACCGAATAGGGGTCGGCGCGTTCAAACACGCTGCTGCGCTCGCTCAGCAATGAGTTGCTCATCATCAGGCCTCTTGTTTCTCTTTATTTTTCTTAGAGGGGCTGACCGCCGGCGACCGGCAATCCGCTAATCACTCGGCGATTCTAACCATCCCCCGGTGCCGCGATACAACGGCGAGACAAAGGGTTACATCTTGCAGGCCAGGCGGGGTGAAACGGCTATCCAAGCGTGTCAGCCAAACGCGATTACCCCCTGTCGCAGGGGGTAACGCTGGCTCGCCAGGCTTCAGGCTGGGCCTGATTAGCTACTTCAAACCTCCAGCGCCCGCACTCGCTCGTGGCGTTGCTGGGCCTTGGGCTCGGCGGTGGACTGCAGGGTGAAATCAAATTCGATTTCGGCGAAGCGCCCTTCCACACCATGGATCTTGGCACGCGCGGCGTCATCGAAGAAGTCGATTCGGGCGATCAGCTCATCACGGGTGGCGTAGGCGAAGTCGTCGTGCAGGTACTTGTCGCCATCCAGGTTGATCTGGGTGGTGAGGTGACGATGGCCCTGCGCCGAAATGAAGAAGTGCACGTGCGCCGGACGCTGGCCATGGCGACCTAGCTGGTCGAGCAGTTGCTGGGTCGGGCCATCGGGCGGGCAGCCATAGCCGGAAGGTACGATGCTGCGGAAACGATAGCGGCCTTCGGCGTCGGTCTCGATGCGGCGGCGCAGGTTGAACTCCGATTGCGTAGGGTCGAAGTACGAGTAGGTACCACCGGTGTTGGCGTGCCATACGTCGACGATAGCGCCAGCCAGCGGCTTGCCATCGGTGTCGAACACCCGGCCCTGCATGAACAGCGGCGTGCCTGCGTCCTTGCCGTCGTCCAGACGGGCTTCGCCCTTGCTCAGCGGCGCGCCAGCCACGTACAGCGGGCCTTCGATGGTGCGCGGTGTGCCGCCGGTGTGGCCGGCCTGCTCGTCTTCGGCGTCCATCAGCATGTCGAGGTAATGCTCGATACCCAGCCCCGCGACCACCAGACCCGCTTCCTGGCGAGAGCCGAGCTCGTTGAGGTAGTTCACTGCTTTCCAGAACTCTTCCGGGGTGATCTGCAGGTCTTCGATGATCTTCGCCGTGTCGTTCAGTACACGGTGAATCACCGTTTTCATGCGGGCGTTGCCGCCGTCATTGGTGAAGCCGGCGGCTTCCTCGAAGAACTTCTGCACTTCAACGGTCTGGGCGATACGAACGGTCATGGCGTTTTTCCTCATCTTGTTATTGTCTGGATCGGATCAGGCGAGCGAATGGCGCCGATCAGCGATCGTCATCGTGGATCGAGGATGGGTGGCGACACAGCGCCATGACCTCGATGTCCATGTACGGGTACAGCGGCAATTGCATCAGCGTGTCATGCAAAGCCTGGGCATCGGCCACGTCGAAAATGCTGACATTGGCGTAAAGCCCGGCGATGCGCCAGAGGTGACGCCAGGTGCCGTCGCGCTGCAGGCGCTGGGCCAACTCCTTCTCGTCAGCCTTGAGAC
The DNA here is from genome assembly GCF_979258205.1 of Pseudomonas sp. AC355. Taxonomy (NCBI): domain Bacteria; kingdom Pseudomonadati; phylum Pseudomonadota; class Gammaproteobacteria; order Pseudomonadales; family Pseudomonadaceae; genus Pseudomonas; species Pseudomonas sp. AC355. The sequence goes on from NZ_OZ409843.1 coordinate 1,549,608, forward strand.
ACGCGGTCTGCTCGGCGGGCATGTCGGTCGGCAGTTTTACGGTCATGCGTACGTGAAACAGCATGGCTAGCTCCTTTGGGATTCAGGTTCAGCGGCGGCAGAAACGCTGCAGGCGCTCTTCGTCGAGCTCCACGCCAAGGCCGGGCGTGGTCGGAATTTTCAGTTCGAAATCGCGGTACACCGGCACGTTGACCAAAATGTCCTCGGTCAGCAGCAGCGGGCCGAACAGCTCGGTGTGCCATTCCAGCTTGCTCAGCGTGGCGAAGGCATGGGCCGAGGCCAAGGTGCCGACGCTGCCTTCGAGCATGGTGCCGCCGTACAGGGCGATACCCGCCGCTTCGGCGATATAGGCGCTGCGCAGCACGGCACGCGGGCCACCATTCTTGGCGATCTTCAGGGCGAACACCGGTGCGGCGCCGCCACGGGCCAGATTGAAGCTGTCTTCCACGCTTTCGATGGCTTCGTCGGCCATGATTGGCGTCGGGCTGCGGGCACTGACGCGCGCCTGGGCCTGCACATCCTGGCGGGCAATCGGTTGCTCGATCAGGTCGACGCCGGCATCACCGAGCGCCTGGCAGGCACGAATGGCCACTGCCTCGCTCCACGCCTGGTTGACGTCTACCCGCACGCTGGCCCGGTCGCCCAATGCGCGCTTGATCGCCGCCACGTGGGCGATATCCAGCGCTGCATCGCGGCTGCCGATCTTCAGCTTGAAAATCCGGTGGCGACGCAGGTCGAGCATGCGCTCGGCTTCGTCGATGTCCTTGGTGGTATCACCGCTGGCCAGCGTCCAGGCGACTTCCAGGCCGTCACGCACCCGACCACCAAGCAGCTCGGCAACCGGCAGACCAAGGCGCTTGCCCTGGGCATCGAGCAACGCGGTTTCCACTGCCGAGCGAGCAAAAGTGTTGGCGCGCACGCTGCGGTCGATGCGCAGCATGGCGGCGTTGATGTTGCCAGCCGGCTGGCCGATCAGCAGCGGTGCGAAGTAGGTATCGATGTTGGTCTTGATGCTTTCCGGGCTTTCCCCGGCATAGGCCAGGCCACCAATGGTGGTGGCTTCACCGACGCCTTCGATGCCATCACTGCAGCGCAGACGCAGAATCACCAGGGTCTGGTGCTGCATGGTGTGCATGGCCAGCTTGTGCGGGCGAATGGTCGGCAGGTCGACGATCAGGGTCTCGAGGCTTTCGATCAGCGGGAGGCTCATGGGCGGTGATCCGTGTGCAAGGGGCAACGGGCAGGCGCCAGCGAAGCGATGCGCTGGGGCGCCTCGTTCACGAGGCCGGACGGCAGCAGAGGAGCAGAAGAACAAAGGATGCGAGTGAGCACGAGCATATCCTTCAGGTTTTATTTTTGTCTGGGCACAGATTGACCTCAGCAAATCAGGCAGTCCAATATTGAATCGGTCTGGTTTCATACCTTGGAGGTATCATGGAGCTGCGCCACTTGCGTTACTTCCGCGTGCTCGCGGAAACCCTGAATTTCACCCGCGCAGCCGAACGCCTGCATATCGCTCAGCCGCCGCTGAGCCGACAGATTCAGCAATTGGAGGACGAGCTGGGCGTGGCGTTGATCGAGCGCGGCAGGCCGTTGCGCCTGACCGAGGCCGGGCGGTTCTTCTATGAACATTCCGTGCAGTTGCTCGAGCAGTTGGGACGCGTCAGCGATGACACCCGACGTATCGCCGAAGGGCAACGCCGCTGGTTCGGTATCGGCTTCGCGCCGTCGACCCTGTATGGCGCGCTGCCAGAGCTGATCCGCCAGCTGCGTGCTGAAGCGGCCATCGAACTGGGGTTGTCCGAGCTGACCACCTTGCCCCAGGTGGAAGCGCTCAAACGCGGCCGTATCGATATCGGCTTCGGGCGCATTCATATCGAGGATCCGGCCATCGTCCAGGAAGTGATTCGCCAGGACCCATTGGTCGCCGCCCTGCCCGCCGGCCACCGACTGCTGGCCGCTCCGGCTTCGCTGGAGGAACTGGCACGCGAACCCTTCGTGCTTTACCCAGCGTCACCTAGACCCAGCTACGCCGACCACGTACTCGCCCTGTTCGCCCGTAACGGCCTGAAGATTCGCGTGGCACAAATGACCAACGAGCTGCAGACGGCCATTGGCCTGGTAGCAGCCGGCATCGGCATCAGCCTGGTGCCAGCCTCAGTGCAGCGCCTGCACCGCGATGACATCGGCTACACGCCGCTGCTAGACGCAACGGCTACCTCGCCGATCGTGATCAGCTACCGCAAGGACGACGACTCACCGCTGCTCAAACGCTGCCTGAAGCTGGTGAAGAATCTGGACAGCGAGTAAGAGCGATTGACGCACCGAGCCCTTCAGCACAGCCGTAATGGCCACTAAGCAACCCGCTGTGGGAGCGCGCGGGGACGCCTAGTCCATGCGCGCGAAAAATCGCGGGCTTGGCCCGCTCCCATGGGTACTGCAAAGAGGCCGATTTTGCGTACCCCTGTTGATCTTGAGGGATTGCCGGCCGCTAGTTGCAGGTACTCAGAGCAATGTCCAGGTGTACGAAAGGATCAAACGGTTCTCGTCGATATCGCTGCGATAGTTGGAGCGTGCCTCGACGTTACGCACGCGCACGCCCACCCCTTTGAGCACCCCGCTCTGCACCACGTAGCCGATATCCAGATCGCGCTCGCGATCCTTGCCTTCGAAGCCACGGCCGGTGTCGACATTATTGCCGCGGATATAGCGCACCGTGGTGGTCAGGCCGGGTACGCCGAGCGCGGCAAAGTCGTAGTCATAACGCGCCTGCCAGGAGCGCTCGTCGGTGTAGGCGAACTCGTAAGTCGGCACCTCGTTGCCCAACGGCGTGACGTTGGCGAATACCCGCGGGAACGGGTTGTCGCCGAACATCGCCTGGTAGCCGACATAAAAGGTATGCCCGCCATGCTTGGCCGAAATCAGCGAGTAGAACGCCTGGTTGTCGATATCGCCGAGCAGCCGGTCACCGTCTTCCTGGCTGTCGAAATAACCAAGGTTGGCGCCCAACGTCCAGGAGCCCATTGGCTCGCTGTGCTTGAGGCCGGCGAAGCGCTGGTTGTAGATGTCCTCGAGTTGCGCGAACCACAGGCTGGCGGTGGTGCGTTTGTCGTTGAAGGCGTAGTCGGCGCCCACATAGTTGAACGCATCACTGCTGACCTGGCGCTGCGGCACGTGGCCGAGCATGGCCTGCAGTTTGTCGTCGCCAGCCTCGTTGCGCAGGCTGGTGGAGCGCAAGTGGCCGCCCTGCAGGGTCAGGCCGTCGATCTCACGCGACACCAGCGAGGCGCCCTGGTAACTCGGCGGCAGCAGGCGAATATCGCTGAAGGTCAGCACCGGCAGGTTGGGTTGCAGTTCACCGACGCGCAGTTCGGTCTGCGAAAGGCGGGCCTTCAGCGCTACCCCCAAACGACTGTATTCATCGGCCGCCTCGCCGTTGTCGCGCACCGGCAATAGCCCGGTATTGACCCGATCACGACTGCTGTCGAGCTTGATACCGAGCAGCCCCTGGGCGTCCAGGCCGAAGCCGAGCACGCCGGGCGTGTAGCCGGACTTGAAGTCGAGGATGAAGCCCTGGGCCCACTCCTCGGCCTTAGATTGCCGGTTGGCGCCGACGATGTCGGAAAAATCCCGGCTGAAGTAGTAGTTACGAGCCTGCAACGTGGCGCTGGCGCCGTCGACGAAGCCCTCGTTGGCGGCCTGCACGGCAACCGGCAGGCTCAGAACGCTCAGGGAAAATACGCACAAGGTAGTTGGATGCTTACTCATGGTTGCTCTGCTCTTGTTGTTATTGCATGGGTACAGCGGCGCCCCACGCCAAACAGCGCGGAGAGCCGGATCAGGGAAATCGGGGTTCAGCGCGTCGCTTGGTCGGGCCTTGAGCGCACTGCCTGCTCGGCGCCGGGCGCGGTTTTATGGGCCAGCAGCCAATGAGCGAACAGCCCGAAGATCAGCCCCCAGAAAGCCGCCGACAGACCGAGAAAGGACATCCCCGAGGCAGTGACCAGAAAGGCCACCAGCGCCGCTTCGCGCTCTTGCGGTACCGCCATGGCGCCAGCCAGAGAGGCCGCGATGGCAGCAAATAGGGCAAGCCCTGCCAGTGCCGCCACCAATGCCTGGGGAAAGGCGGTGAACAGGCTGACCAGCGTTGCACCGAACAGGCCGAACAGCAGGTAGAACAGGCCACCCACCACACCGGCCACATAGCGGCGCTCAGGCCACTCATGGGCTTCACGGCCAGTACAGATCGCCGCGGTAATTGCCCCCAGCGCCAGGCCATGGCAGGCAAACGGCGCCAGCAGCAAGCTGCCCAGACCGCAGCCTGCCAGCAATGGCCGCGCCGGCACCTGGCCGTAACCGCTGCTGCGCAGCAAGGCCATGCCAGGTATGAATTGCCCGGTCAGCGCCACCACGGCCAGCGGCACGCCGATGTTGAGCATCGCCATAGGGGAAAACTCCGGGGTGATCCACACCGGCGTGGCCAGGCCGATCACCCAGGCATCGGCACTGAGCTCGCCACGGCCGATCACCAGGCCGACGCCGACCAGCAACACCGCCAGCACCGCGTAGCGCGGCGATACGCGCTTGCACACCAGGTAGGTGACGAACATCGCCAGCACCAGCAACGGCTGCTCCTGCAGCGAGGTGAACAGCGCACTGCCGAAGCTGAACAGAATGCCCGCCAGCATCGCTGCACACACCGACAGCGGCAGCCGCGCGACCAATTTGTCGAAGGCGCCGCTTAGGCCCACCACCAGCACGATCAGGTTGGCGACCAGATAGGCGCCCACCGCTTCGCCGAGGCTCACCTGCGGCAACAGGCTGACCAGCAACGCCGAGCCCGGCGCTGACCAGGCGATCACCACCGGCGCCCGGTAGCGTAGGCTGAGCACGATGCCAAGCACACCGCTGCCGATACTGATCGCCCAGATCCATGACGACAGCACCTCGGCTGGCAAGCCTGCCGTGCGAGCGGCCTGGAAGATGATCACCAGTGGCCCGGCATAGGAAATAACCGTGGCGATAAAGCCGGCGACCAGCGCCGACAGCGACATGTCCTTGAACAGCTTCATTGCATCGCTCCGTCAAGCGGGCGGCCGCAGCCGCTCCCCGCCGCTCTGCAGATGCAGAGAGACGGAGAAGGGTCAGGGTGCGGGTGGATATGGCGCTCAGGCCTTGCTGGGTTGCAGGCTGAGCTTGTCGACACTGGCGCTGTTCAGGGCGAACACCAGCATGGCCAGGGCCGCGATGGCGCCAGGGATGGCAAAGGCCATGAAGTTCAGTTGCAACGGCAGCTCGATGCCCATCAGCGCGCCACCGAGCAGCGGGCCGACGATCGCGCCGTTACGGCCGATGCCCGAGGCCCAGCCAAGGCCGGTGGAGCGGATCGACAGGCCGTAGAGCTGGGCAGTGCCGGCGTACAGCAGGATCTGCGTGCCGATGGTGGTCGCCCCGGCGATGAAGATCAACAGGTACAGCATCAGCGTCGGACTCTTGAAGCCAAGCAGGCTGATCGACACGGCAGCGGCGATGAAGAAGCCGACCTTGACCTTGGTCAGGTTGAAGCGGTCACCCAGCCAGCCGCCGAGAATCGCCCCGGCCATGCCACCAAAGTTCAGGGCCAGCAGGAACGACAGGCTCGAGCCCAGGCTGTAACCGGCGTTGGCCATCAGTTTCGGCAGCCAGGAACTCAGTGCGTAGACCATCAGCAGGCAGCAGAAGAACGCCACCCAGATCGACAGGGTGCGCACCGCCAAACCGTTGCGAAACAGCTCCAGCACGGAGACGCCGCCGCCCTTGCGCTCATTGATGTTCAGATGCACATCGGCACCCAGCGCCTGGGCAGGGGCGAGACGATTTAGCAAGGCGCGGGCCTTGTCATGCTCGCCCCGGCGCACCAGAAAGCCGATCGACTCCGGCAGGTAGTAGAGAATCACCGGCAACAGCAGCAGTGGCAGCGCGGCAGCGAAGAACATCGACTCCCAGCCGAAGCGCGGCAGCATGAAGATGCCGACGCCGGCCGACAGCATGCCGCCGAGCGAATAGCCACTGAACATCACCGCGACCAGGGTGCTGCGCATTTTCTTCGGCGCGTACTCGTTCATCAGCGCCACCGCATTGGGCATCAGACCGCCACAGCCAAGGCCGGCGATGAAGCGGCAGATGCCGAACTCGGTCGGGTTGCTGGCAAAGCCGTTGACGATGGTCGCCACGCTGAATAGCGCGAAGCAGATGGCGATGCCCTTCTTGCGGCCGATCTTGTCGGCCAGGCTGCCGAACAGCAGCGCGCCGAACATCATGCCGAACAGCGCGTAGCTGCCCAGTGCGCCGGCCTGCAGAGGCGTGAGCCCCCACTCCTTCATGATCACCGGCAGCACCACGCCATAGATGAACAGGTCGTAGCCGTCGAAGATCAGCAGCAACCCGCACAGGCACATCACCAGCCAGTGAAAGGAATTGAAACGGGCATTGTCGATTACGTCGTTGACGTCGATGTTACGCATGGCATGGGTCTCTTATTGTTGTTGTGAAGCCGTGGCCGGCGTTGCCGTCCTGTTGAAATCGTGTAAAGCCGTTAGCCCAGATCACCGCCACCGACCGGCAAGGTCACGCCGGTGATGTAAGACGCCTCGTCGGAGGCCAGAAACAGGATCGCGCCGACCTGCTCATCCAGCGTGCCGTAGCGCTTCATCAGGCTGCTCTCTAGGGTCTGATCGACTATCTGCCCATACCAGGTCTTTTCCTGCTCGCTCTGCTCGGCGCTGTTACGCGGGATGCGCCGTGGCGGCGCCTCGGTGCCGCCCGGGGCAGTCGCGTTGACGCGAATACCCCGCCGGGCATTCTCGAACGCCAGGCAGGCGGTCAACGCGTTGACGCCACCCTTGGCCGCGCCGTAGGGCACGCGATTGAGGCTGCGCGTGGCGATGGAGGAGACGTTGACGATGGCACCACAGCCCTGCTCCAGCATCACCGGCAACGCGGCGTGACAGCACCATAAGGTCGGGAACAGCGAACGGCGCACCTCAGCCTCGATTTCCTCTTCGCGGTAATGCTCGAAAGGCTTCGCCCAGATGGTGCCGCCCACGTTGTTGATCAGGATGTCCAGGCGGCCAAAACGCTCGACGGCCTGCTTCACCACCTGCTGACAGTCGCCATAGCGCTCCAGGTCAGCGGTCAGGGTCAGCAGCTCGGCGCCCTGCCCCAACTCGCTCCGCAGTTCATGAACCAGCTCGGCACGATCAACCGCGACGATGCGCGCGCCTTCGGCAGCCAGGCGCTCGACCACCCGCCGACCGATCCCCTGCGCTGCTCCGGTGACCAATGCCATCTTGTTGTCGAATCGCTTGTGCATGGCGCTCTCCTCAGGCCGACAGGGCTTGTCGATCGGTACTGACCACCTGGGTCGGGGTGAATTTCTCGTAATGGAAACTCGCTGGCGTGACGCCCTGCTCGTTGAAGTGAGCGCGCACGGCATCGACCATCGGCGGCGGCCCGCACAGGTACACGTCGACATCGCCGTCGTTGAGCATCGCCGCGCTCATGTGCTGAGTGACGTAGCCCTTGCGCGGGTGTTGGGACTGCGCTTCGGCCACGCAGGTGATGAACACCAGGGCCGGCAAACGCTCGGCCAAAGCCTGCAAGCGCTCGACCAGTACCAGATCGAGATCCCGGGTCACCCCGTAAATCAGGCTGATTGGCTGCTCACAGCCGCGCTCGGCCAGCACTTCGAGCATCGACAGAAATGGCGCAAGCCCGGTGCCGCCAGCCAGCAACAGCAGCGGACGACGCACCTCGCGCAGGTAGAAGGTGCCCAGCGGCCCGGTGAACTGCAGGCGCTCGCCTGGCTGCGCCTGATCCAGGTAGGCGCTCATCAGCCCGCCCGGCACGCGCTTGATCAGAAAACCGAAGCGCGACTCACCGGGCTTGTTGCTGAACGAATACGCACGGGTCTGAGTACCGCCAGGTACGCCGATATTCACGTACTGCCCCGGCAGGAAGCTCGGCGCCGCTGCGCCGCTGGCAATATCGAACGCGACCTCCAGGGCCGCATCGGCGTGCGGGGTGATCGATACCAGTTCGCCTTCGAAGCTGCCCGTGCCGGTCTTGCAGGCAGTGGATGGCACGGGCACGGCGATCACGCAATCCGAAGCTGGCACCATCTGGCAGGTCAGCACCAGGCGTTGCTCGGCTTCGTCTTCGCTGAGGGCGTCCTCGATGTAGTCCTCCCCCTGGTCATACTCGCCGTTCTCGCAGCGGCACTTGCAGGTGCCGCACACGCCGTCGGAGCAATCCATGGGCAAATTGATGCGGTTACGATAGGCCGCATCCAGCACCTTTTCGTTGGCCTTGCAGTCGATGAAGCGTGTAACCCCATCTTCGAAATTCAGGGCGATGGTGTACGTCATGGCAATACCTCGGCGCTGCCACCGGGCACAGAAGCTAAGCGGCAGCGCATCGACTCAGATGTGGTAGATGTCGAGAACCTGGTGCACGTAATCGTTCTTGAGCACCACTTTCTTGCGGGTGATCAACGGCTGATCGCCACGCATGTCCAGGTGGTAGAACGAGGTGCCGAAGTAGACATCGGTGCTCTTGTAGCGATGGCTCAGGGTCTGCCAGTTGAAGCGCACCTGAACCTGCTCGGTGCTCTCCTCGAGCACCTCCAGGTTGGCGATGAAGTGCGCGGTGCGCGGCTCGGGCGTGCTGGCACTGGAGCGCTCGGTCTTGATGCGGAACACCCGATCCTCCAACCCCTCGCGGCTGGGGTAATAGATCAACGAGATCTCCCGCTGCGGGTCTTCGGTCAACCCGTCGTTATCGTCCCAGGCCGGCATCCAGAACACCGCCTTGCTCGAATAGCACTCCAGCCATTCATCCCACTGACGGTCGTCGAGCAGACGCGCTTCGCGGTAGATGAAGTCGAGGATCAGCTGGCGATTGGCGCTCATGCTACGTCCTCCGCGTCGGTGGCGATCAGGTTGGCGCGCTCGCTGGCGATGGCCTTCTGCATTGCTTGCGCCCAGTAGGCGTGCTGGCGCACGAACAGCCCTTCGTCCTCGGATTTCACGCCACTTAGCAGCGGCTGCATGCCCATGGCTTTGGCGTTGTCGTCGGCGCCTTCGATCCAGTGGCTGGCGCCACGACTGAGGTCGTTCCACTGCGCCGCCTGGCCGGCGTAACCGGTCTGGCAGGCGCGAAACTCTTCCAGATCGTCGGGCGTACCCATGCCGGTGACGTTGAAGAAGTCTTCGTACTGACGGATACGCAGCGCACGGGCCTGATCGCTCTCGCCCTTGGGTGCGAAGCAGTAGATGGTCACTTCGGTCTTATCGACGGCGATTGGCCGCACCACACGAATCTGCGTGGAGAACTGATCCATCAGATACACGTTCGGGTACAGGCACAGGTTGCGGGTCTGCCCGACGATGATATCGGCGCGGGTGTCGCCGAACTTGGCGGCCAGGGCCTCACGGTGCTCGAACACCGGGCGCACGTCCGGGTTGATCAGCCGCGTCCACAACAGGATGTGGCCATACTCGTAGGCATAGAAACCGCCGACGCTTTTCGACCAGCCGTTGGCATCCACGGTACGGGTGCCTTCGGCTTCATAATTGCGACGCTGCATGGTCGCCGAGTAATTCCAGTGCACAGAACTGACGTGGTAACCATCGGCGCCATTCTCGATCTGCAGCTTCCAGTTGCCATCGTAGAAATACGACGAGTTGCCGCGCAGCACTTCGATGCCGTCCGGCGCCTGATCGACGATCTGGTCGATGATCACTCGGGTTTCGCCCAGGTAGTCTTCCAGCGCCGGAACTGCCTCGCTGAGGCTGCCAAACAAGAAGCCACGGTAACTCTGGAAACGCGCCAGGCGCGTGAGGTCATGGGAGCCTTCGCAGTCGAAGCTCTCCGGGTAGCCGCCGGTCTTTGCGTCTTTCACCTTGAGCAGTTTGCCGGCGTTGCTGAAGGTGCCGAACCGTGGAATGGGCAGGTGAACGAGCCCTTGTTGCCCTGCTTGCGCCGGCACAGAACGGCACCACGATGCGCACAGGCGTTGATCAAGCCATGCAGCTCGCCCTGCTTGTCGCGGGTGATGACGATGGGCTGACGGCCAATATGGGTGGTGAAGTAATCGTTGATCTCGGGAATCTGGCTCTCGTGGGCCAGGTAGACCCAGCCGCTCTCGAAGACGTGCTTCATCTCCAGTTCGAACAGGTCGGGGTCGGTAAAAACATCGCGTCGGCAACGGAAGATCCCCTTGGCAGGATCCTCCTGGACGGATTCGGCAAGCTGCCGGGCAAGGCGTTCGAATGTGCCGGTCATGGGTCGTACCCTCCGTTGTTCTTGTATCAGGCATAGCCAGATTAAGAGTGGGTACGAGGCGGCAATAGCCGTTTACTGCAGATCGCTATCCAGATACTGCAAAGGCCCACTTGCAGCGTGCTTCAGACTCAAAGGAGCATTTTCTACGGGCACAAAAAAGGGCGACCGAAGTCGCCCTTTTTCTGGATTACCTGAACTTAGTTCTGGTTTTCCATTTGCGCACGAATCAGATCACCAATGGTGGTCGGACCGGAAGTTTCAACTTCCTGCTTGCTACGCATTTCCTTGATTGCTTCTTTCTCGTCTTCAACGTCTTTCGACTTGATCGACAAGCTGATCAGGCGGCTCTTGCGATCCACGCTGATGATCTTGGCTTCAACTTCTTCGCCTTCTTTCAGAACGTTACGCGCGTCTTCAACGCGGTCACGGCTGATTTCGGAGGCTTTCAGTGTCGCTTCGATGCCTTCGGCCAGGGTGATGATAGCGCCCTTGGCGTCAACTTCTTTGACGATACCGCGAATGATGGTGCCTTTGTCGTTAACAGCAACGTAGTCGGAGAACGGATCTTCTTCCAGTTGCTTGATGCCCAGGGAGATGCGCTCACGCTCTGGGTCAACAGACAGGATGACGGTTTCCAGCTCGTCGCCCTTCTTGAAACGACGTACGGCTTCTTCGCCAACTTCGTTCCAGGAGATGTCGGACAGGTGAACCAGGCCGTCGATGCCGCCGTCCAGACCAATGAAGATACCGAAATCGGTGATCGACTTGATGGTGCCGGAAATCTTGTCACCCTTGTTGAACTGACCGGAGAAGTCTTCCCATGGGTTGGTTTTGCACTGCTTGATACCCAGGGAGATACGACGACGCTCTTCGTCGATGTCCAGAACCATGACTTCCACTTCGTCGCCAACCTGAACGACTTTCGACGGGTGGATATTCTTGTTGGTCCAGTCCATTTCGGAAACGTGTACCAGGCCTTCCACGCCTTCTTCCAGCTCTGCGAAGCAGCCGTAGTCGGTCAGGTTGGTCACACGCGCAACAACGCGGGTGCTTTCCGGGTAACGAGCTTTGATAGCAACCCATGGGTCTTCGCCCAGTTGCTTCAGGCCCAGGGAAACACGGTTACGCTCGCGATCGTACTTCAGAACCTTGACATCGATCTCGTCGCCAACGTTGACGATCTCGGACGGGTGCTTGATACGCTTCCAGGCCATGTCGGTGATGTGCAGCAGGCCATCGACGCCACCCAGATCCACGAATGCGCCGTAGTCGGTGAGGTTCTTGACGATACCTTTGACCTGTTGGCCTTCCTGCAGCGATTCCAGCAGCGCTTCGCGCTCGGCACTGTTTTCGGCTTCCAGGACGCTACGACGGGAAACGACAACGTTGTTGCGCTTCTGGTCGAGTTTGATGACTTTGAATTCGAGTTCTTTGCCTTCCAGGTGAGTGGTATCACGCACCGGACGGACATCAACCAAGGAACCTGGCAGGAACGCACGGATGCCGTTAACGTCGACAGTGAAGCCGCCTTTAACCTTACCGTTGATAACGCCCTTGACCACTTCCTCAGCGGCGAAAGCTGCTTCCAGGACGATCCAGCACTCGGCACGCTTGGCTTTTTCGCGGGACAGCTTGGTTTCACCGAAGCCATCTTCAACCGCGTCCAGCGCAACGTGAACTTCGTCACCGACCTTGATGGTCAGCTCGCCTTGTTCATTGAAGAACTGCTCCAGAGGGATAACGCCCTCGGATTTCAGGCCAGCGTGAACGGTAACCCAGTCGCCGTCGATGTCGACCACGATGCCAGTGATGATGGCACCCGGCTGCATGTCCAGGGTTTTCAGGCTTTCTTCAAAAAGTTCTGCAAAGCTTTCGCTCATGTTGATTCCTGTTGGATCGGGCGGGGATTCGCCCTGCTCCGCATTCCAGACAATGCGGGTTTATTCATATAAAAGAAGGCCTACGGGACTAGGACTGGTATCCCCGTATGCCTCCCCTGCGAGCCGAAAATGGCTCTTTTCAACCGGCGAGGTCGCGATTGGCGACTTCGCTCAGAATTTTTTCAAGCACCTGCTCGATGGACAATTCGGTGGAATCCAGCTGGATCGCGTCGGCTGCCGGCTTGAGCGGAGCCACCGCACGCTGGGTATCGCGCTCATCGCGCGCCCGAATCTCATCAAGAAGACTCGCGAGGTTAACATCATCGCCCTTCGCCTTCAACTGCAGGTAACGTCGATTGGCACGCTCCTCGGCGCTGGCGGTCAGGAAAACCTTCAGCGGCGCCTCTGGAAAGACCACGGTTCCCATGTCACGACCATCGGCCACCAGGCCCGGCGCTTCGTTGAAGGCGCGCTGACGCTGCAGCAGCGCATCGCGCACCGCTGGCAGTGCCGCGACCTGGGACGCACCGGCACCGATCTGCTCGTTACGGATAGCGTCGGTCACCTCCTCGCCTTCGAGGATGATGCGCTGCGGCTTGCCGTCACCGGCAGCGAGAAACTGCACATCGAGGTGCGCAGCCAGCAACTTCAGTGATTCCTCGTTGCTCAGGTCGACGCCGTGGTTGCGTGCGGAGAACGCCAGCAGGCGATACAGCGCGCCGGAATCCAGCAGGTTCCAGCCCAGTTGCTTGGCCAGCAGACCAGCAACCGTGCCCTTTCCCGAGCCACTCGGCCCGTCGATAGTGATGATCGGCGCATTGAGGCTCATTGCTGCCCCTCCACTGCCACGCGCATGCCAACCTGTTCCGCCAGGGCGAGGAAGTTGGGGAACGAGGTAGCGACGTTGGCGCAGTCGTGGATATGGATTGGCGCCGTGGCGCGCAGCGAAGCGACACTGAAGGCCATCGCGATACGGTGATCGCCATGGCTGTGCACCACGCCACCACCGATCTGACCACCCTCGATGATGATGCCACCTGGGGTCGGCTCGCACTTCACGCCCAGACTGATCAGACCATCAGCCATAACCTGGATGCGGTCGGATTCCTTGACGCGTAGCTCTTCGGCGCCACGCAGGATGGTACGGCCTTCGGCGCAGGCCGCAGCGACGAACAGCACCGGGAATTCGTCGATGGCCAATGGCACCAGATTCTCGGGAATCTCGATACCCTTGAGCTTGGCACCACGCACACGCAGGTCTGCAACCGGCTCGCCGCCGACCTCACGCTGGTTTTCCAAGGTGATGTCACCGCCCATCAGACGCAGGATGTCGATGACGCCAGTACGGGTTGGGTTGATGCCGACATGCTCGAGCACCAGTTCAGCATCCGGGGCAATGGAAGCTGCCACCAGGAAGAACGCTGCCGAGGAAATGTCCGCAGGCACTTCGATGCGCGTGGCGGTGAGTTTGCCACCGGCCTGCAGGGAAGCCACCGGCCCGTTGGACTCGACGGCATAACCGAAGCCGCGCAGCATGCGCTCGGTGTGGTCACGGGTCGGCGCCGGCTCGGTGACGGTGGTCACGCCCTCGGCGTACAGGCCAGCCAGCAGCAGGCAGGACTTAACCTGAGCACTGGCCATCGGCAAGGTGTAGGTCAGCGCCTTGAGTTTTTGGCCACCACGGATGGTCAGTGGCGGACGACCGTCCGGGCCGGTTTCGACCACGGCGCCCATTTCACGCAGCGGATTGGCCACGCGATTCATCGGACGCCTGGACAGCGACGCATCACCGGTCATGGTCACGTCGAATGGCTGACCCGCCAGCAGGCCGGACAGCAGACGCATGGAGGTGCCGGAGTTGCCCACGTAGATCGGGCCGGGTGGCGCCTTCAGGCCGTGCAGGCCAACGCCATGGACGGTCACGCGGCCATGGTGCGGCCCTTCGATGACCACGCCCATGTCGCGGAACGCTTGCAGGGTCGCCAGGGCGTCTTCGCCCTCGAGAAAGCCTTCGACTTCGGTAGTGCCTTCGGCCAGCGAGCCGAGCATGATCGAGCGGTGGGAGATGGACTTGTCGCCTGGAACGCGGATACGCCCACGGACATTGCCACCAGGATTAGCCAGGAAAACCAGATCGTTCGAGTGCATAGCGTCCACATAGGCCCGACGGGCCAGTATTTTGCTGAAATGTTCGCGGGCCACACGGGCGCGAGTGAATACGCCCAGCAGATGATGCCCGTCCCCTGCGTCGACCGCGTCGCGCAAGGCGTCGAGGTCGTCGCGAAATACATCCAGAGTGCGCAGCACCGCCTCGCGGTTGGCGAGGAAGATGTCATGCCACATGACCGGATCACTGCCAGCGATTCTCGTGAAATCGCGGAAGCCGCCGGCAGCGTAGCGGAAAATTTCCAGATTCTCGTTGCGTTTGGCCAGCGAGTCGACCAGACCAAAGGCCAGCAGATGCGGCAAGTGGCTGGTGGCGGCGAGTACCTGATCATGGTGCTCGACCTGCATGTGCTCGACGTCAGCCCCCAGCTCGCGCCACAACTGATCGATCCGTTGCAGGGCCAGCGCATCGGTCTGCGCCAGCGGCGTGAGGATCACCTTGTGACGCTTGAACAGCTCGCCGTTGGCTGCCTCGACGCCACTCTGCTCGGAGCCGGCAATCGGATGGCCCGGCACGAAGCGTGCCGGCACACCACCGAAGACAGCGTCTGCAGCGCGCACCACATTGCCTTTGGCGCTACCGGCGTCGGTCAGCACGGCATCACCCAGATCCAGCTTGGCCAACTCACCGAGCAAACGCTCCATAGCCAGGATAGGGACGGCCAACATGATCACGTCAGCGCCCTGACAAGCGGCAGCCAACTGCTCCTCGCAGCGATCGACCACGCCCAGCTCGACAGCCATACGGCGCGCCTGCGGATCCAGATCGACGCCAACCACCTCGCGACACACACCACGGACGCGCAGGCCCTTGGCAAAGGAGCCGCCGATCAGCCCTAGCCCGACCACGACCAGGCGTTCAACCAGCGGCTTGGTCATCGGCGTCTTGCGTTCGGTCACGCGTTAAGCACCTTACGCAGCGCTTCCAGGAAGCGGGTGTTCTCAGCAGGCAAGCCGATGGACACGCGCAAGTGGTTGGGCATGCCGTAGCTGGCTACCGGCCGCACTATCACCCCTTCGCGCAACAGACCCTGATCGATCGCAGCGGTATCACGGCCAAAGTCGATGGCCAGGAAGTTGGCCTTGGACGGAATCCAGCCCAAACCCAGCTCGCGGCAACCTTCCTGCATTTGCAGCATGCCTGCGGCGTTGATTTCACGGCTGCGCGCCAGGTAGTCGGTGTCGTCGAACGCTGCACAGGCGGCGGCCAGCGCGAAGCTGTTGACGTTGAACGGTTGACGCACACGGTTCAGCACATCGGCGACCTGGGCCGAACTAAGCCCGTAACCAACGCGCAGCGACGCCAGGCCGTAGGCCTTGGAGAAAGTGCGCGAGACCAGCAGATTGGGGTGACCAGCGAGGAAGTCGAGGCCGTTGGGAAGCTCGTCGCCATCCGCATATTCGATGTAAGCCTCGTCCAGCACCACAAGCACGTTTTCTGGAACGCCGGCGAGGAAGTCGCGCAACGCCTGAGTGCTGAACCAGGTACCGGTCGGGTTATTGGGGTTGGCGATGAACACTACACGAGTATTGGCATCGATGGCCGCCAGCATAGCCGGCAGGTCATGACCGAACGCTTTGGCCGGCACCACCTTACTCTGGGCACCGACGGCCTGCGTGGCGATCGGGTACACGGCGAACGCGTGCTCGCTGAACACGGCATTCAGGCCCGGAGCCAGGTAAGCACGAGCAACTAACTCAAGGATGTCGTTGGAGCCGTTACCCAGAGTCACCTGAGCGGTGGAGACACCACAACGCTCGGCCAGCAGGGTCTTCAGGGTGAAGCCATTACCGTCGGGGTAGCGAGTCAGCTCGTCCAGTTCAGCACGAATTGCAGCCAGCGCCTTCGGGCTTGGGCCGAGCGGGTTCTCGTTGCTGGCCAGCTTGACGATGCTGGCCGGATCCATGTTCAGCTCACGGGCCAACTCGTCGACCGGCTTGCCTGGCACGTAGGGGGAAAGTTTCTGCACGCCTGGCTGGGCCAGGGAGATGAAATCACAGCTCATAAACGGGCCTCAGGCTGCAGGCCCCAGGCTACGGGTACAAGCCTGATTCCGCCTGTAGCCCGCAACCTGCGGCCTGGAGCCGCAGTTAAAGTACTGCTTTGGGGTAGGAGCCCAGCACTTTGAGCGCCACGGCTTCCTGATTGATTTTTTCCAGCACGTCCTTGATCAGCGGGTCGCGGTGGTGGCCGACGAAATCGATGAAAAAAGCATAGGTCCACTTGCCACTGCGCGACGGGCGGGTTTCGATGCGTGTCAGGTCGATACCGTTCTGATGGAATGGCACCAACAACTCGTGCAGTGCGCCCGGCTTGTTGCGCATGGAGACGATCACCGAGGTCTTGTCGTCGCCCGTCGGCGGGACTTCCTGGTTGCCGATGATCAGGAAGCGCGTGGAGTTATCCGGGCGATCCTCGATCTTCTCGGCAAGCCGGGTCAGGTCGTACAGATTGGCTGCCATATCACCAGCAATGGCCGCCGAATTCCATTCACTCTTCACTCGGCGCGCGGCATCGGCGTTGCTGGAAACCGCCACGCGCTCGACGTTCGGATAATGCGCATCCAACCACTTACGACACTGCGCCAGAGATTGGGCATGGGAATAGATGCGGGTAATCCGGTCGGTCTTGGTGGCGTCGCCGACCAGCAAATGATGGTGGATACGCAGCTCCACTTCGCCACAGATCACCAGGTCGTGTTCGAGGAAGCTGTCGAGGGTGTGGTTGACCGCACCTTCGGTGGAGTTCTCCACCGGCACGACACCGAAGTTGACCGCACCAGCCACCACTTCGCGGAATACCTCATCGATGGCAGCCATCGGCTGGCTGATCACCGCGTGACCAAAATGCTTCATCGCCGCGGCCTGAGAGAAAGTGCCTTCCGGCCCCAGGTACGCGACTTTCAGCGGGTTTTCCAGAGCCAGACACGAAGACATGATCTCGCGGAACAGTCGTGCCATTTCCTCGTTGCCGAGCGGGCCACGATTGCGTTCCATGACCCGCTTGAGCACCTGCGCTTCACGCTCGGGACGATAGAACACCGGCACTTCGCCGACCGGCAAAGCCGCCATCTTCACGCGCGCCACTTCTTCGGCACAACGCGCGCGGTCACTGATCAGCTCGAGAATTTTCTCATCGAGGCTGTCGATGCGTACGCGCAGAGCCTGCAATGCCTGATCCGAGGCTACATCCGTCATCAGCCGTGCTCCTTCTCGAACTCCGCCATGTAAGCGACCAGCGCCTCGACAGCATCCAGGCCCACGGCGTTATAGATGGAGGCACGCATGCCACCCACCGAACGGTGGCCCTTGAGGTTGAGCAGACCACGGGCGTCGGCACCGGCCAGGAATGGCTTGTCCAGACGCTCATCAGCCAGACGGAACGGCACGTTCATCCACGAACGGGCATTGCTGGCAATCGGGTTGCTGTAAAACTCGCTGGCGTCGATCACGCCGTACAGCAGCTCCTTCTTGGCCTTGTTGCGCTGTTCCATGGCAGCCACACCGCCCTGCTCTTTCAGCCACTCGAACACCAGGCCGGACAGGTACCAGGAGAAGGTCGCCGGCGTGTTGTACATCGAGCCGTTGTCGGCAGCGATCTTGTAATTGAGCATGGTCGGGCAGGCACTGCGCGCACGGCCGAGCAGGTCTTCACGAATGATCGCCACCACCAGGCCGCTGGGGCCGATGTTCTTCTGGGCGCCGGCGTAGATCAGGCCGAACTTGGAGATATCAATTTCACGCGAAAGGATATCGGACGACATGTCGACCACCAGCGGTAAGTCGCCGGTCTCGGGAATCCAGTCGAACTGCAGGCCGCCGATGGTTTCGTTGCTGGCGTAATGCAGGTAGGCGGCGTCCTTGGACAGCTGCCACTCGTTCTGCCCGGGAATGGCGAAATAATCGTAGGCCTTGGCGCTGGCAGCGACGTTTACGTTGCCGTAGCGTCGGGCTTCCTCGATGCTCTTCTTCGACCAGATACCGGTATCGATGTAATCGGCGGTACCGTCTTCAGGCAACAGATTGAGCGGGATTTCCGCGAACTGCTGGCTGGCCCCGCCTTGCAGGAACAGCACCTTGTAGTCGGAGGGAATGGTCAGCAGATCGCGCAGATCCTGCTCGGCCTTTTCAGCGATGGCCGTGTATTCGTCGCTGCGGTGGCTCATCTCCATGACGGACAGGCCTTTGCCCTGCCAGTCGAGAAGTTCGGCCTGGGCACGCAGCAGAACGGCTTCGGGAAGCGCGGCCGGGCCGGCGCAGAAGTTAAAGGCTCGCTTGCTCACAATTCACTCTCGCTTGACTGTCTGGTTACAGCACTACATCTATCTGGCGAAATGCTGCCTGCAGCACCGTGGTGCTGCAGGCAAAGCGGCGCGCTTACGCGTCGCGCTCTTCCCCTTGCTCGTCGCCCTCTGCTGCCGGCTCTTCGCCAACAACGGCGTCATCGGCTTCATCGATTTCGGCGACGACGATAGGATTGCCCTCTTCGTCCAGCGCCTCTTCGATGTCCTCTTCGGACGGCTCCTGCACACGCTCCAGGCCAACCAGTTTCTCGTCCTTGGCCAGTTTTATCAGGGTCACACCCTGGGTGTTACGGCCGGAACTGGAGACTTCGTCGACGCGGGTTCGCACCAGAGTGCCCTGGTCGGAAATCAGCATGATTTCTTCGCCGTCCTGCACCTGGATGGCGCCGATCAGCTTGCCGTTACGCTCCTTGGTGATCATACCGATCACACCCTGGCCGCCACGACCGCGACGCGGGAACTTGCTCAGCGCGGTGCGCTTGCCGAAACCGCGCTCGGAGGCAGTGAGGATCTGTGCGCCCGACTCGGGAATCAGCATGGAGATCAGGCTCTGATCCTTGCCGATACGCATGCCGCGGATACCACGGGCGCCACGGCCCATAACACGCACCACGCCTTCGGCGAAACGGATCACCTTGCCGGCACTGGAGAACAGCATGACTTCCTTGGCACCGTCGGTAATGGCGGCTGCGATCAGGGTGTCACCTTCTTTCAGCTTCAGCGCAATCAGGCCGTTGGAGCGTGGGCGGCTGAACTGCACCAGCGGGGTCTTCTTCACAGTACCGAAAGCGGTGGCCATAAAGATGTAGGCACCCGTCGGCTCGGCCACCAGCTCGGCGGTCTCGCCTTCGACTTCCTCTATCTCGGCCGCTTCAGCGACTTCTTCGGCCTCGACCACTTCGCCTTCGATCACCGCATCATCGCCGTCATCCAGCTCGTCATCGGCGCCACCGCTCTGCTGTTGCAGAGCTTCGAGGTCGATCTGCAGCATGGTGGTGATGTACTCACCTTCGTCCAGCGGCAGCAGGTTGACCAGTGGGCGACCGCGAGCGGCACGGGACGCTTCGGGAATTTCGTAAGTCTTGAGCCAATACACCTTGCCCTTGCTGGAGAACAGCAGCAGCGTGGCGTGGCTGTTGGCAACCAGCAGGTGAGCGATGTAGTCCTCATCCTTGATGCCGGTCGCCGACTTGCCCTTGCCGCCGCGGCGCTGCGCCTGGTACGAGGTCAGTGGCTGGGTCTTGGCATAGCCACCACGGGAAATGGTCACTACACGCTCTTCTTCGGGAATCATGTCGCCGAGGGTCAGATCTAGACGCGAATCGAGGATCTCGGTACGGCGCTTGTCGCCGAACTCGGCCTTGACCGCTTCCAGCTCCTCACGAATCACTTCCATCAGGCGTACAGCGCTGGTGAGGATGCGGATCAGCTCGCCGATCTGGGTGAGAATTTCCTGGTATTCGGCCAGCAGCTTCTCGTGCTCCAGGCCGGTCAGGCGGTGCAGGCGCAGGTCTAGAATGGCCTGGGCCTGTTCCGGCGACAGGTAATACTTGCCGTCGCGCAGACCGAACTGCGGCTCGAGGGTCTCCGGGCGGCAGGAGTCGGCGCCAGCGCGCTCGACCATGGCTTCCACGGCGGTTGACTCCCACGCAGTGGAGATCAGTGCTTCCTTGGCTTCGGAAGGCGTCGGCGAGGCCTTGATCAAGGCGATGACCGGATCGATGTTGGACAGCGCGACGGCCTGACCTTCAAGGATATGGCCACGCTCACGCGCTTTACGCAGCTCGAACACGGTGCGCCTGGTCACCACTTCACGACGGTGCAGGACGAAGGCGTCAAGCATGTCCTTGAGGTTGAGGATCTTCGGCTGGCCGTCGATCAGTGCCACCACGTTGATGCCGAACACGCTCTGCATCTGGGTCTGGGCGTAGAGATTATTGAGAATCACCTCAGGCACTTCGCCACGGCGCAACTCGATGACCACGCGCATACCGTCCTTGTCGGACTCGTCGCGCAGCTCAGTGATGCCTTCGATTTTCTTCTCTTTAACCAGCTCGGCGATCTTCTCGATCAGGCGCGCTTTGTTCAACTGATACGGCAGTTCGGTGACGACGATCTGCTGACGACCGCCAACCTTGTCGATATCTTCGATCTCGGCACGCGCACGGATATAGATGCGCCCACGGCCAGTACGATACGCCTCGATGATGCCAGCGCGACCGTTGATGATTGCCGCAGTCGGGAAGTCTGGGCCGGGGATGTACTGCATCAGGTCATCGACCGTCAGCTCCGGGTTGTCGATCAGCGCCAGGCAGCCGTCGATGACTTCACTCAGGTTGTGCGGCGGGATGTTGGTCGCCATGCCCACGGCGATACCGCTGGAACCGTTGACCAGCAGGTTGGGGATCTTGGTCGGCATGACCGCTGGGATCTGCTCGGTACCGTCGTAGTTGGGTACCCAGTCGACGGTTTCCTTGTGCAGGTCGGCCAGCAGCTCGTGGGCCAGCTTGGTCATGCGCACTTCGGTGTATCGCATGGCCGCGGCGTTGTCGCCGTCCACGGAACCGAAGTTACCCTGACCATCGACCAGCAGGTAACGCAGCGAGAATGGCTGAGCCATACGGACGATGGTGTCGTAAACGGCGGTATCACCGTGCGGGTGATATTTACCGATCACGTCACCGACCACACGGGCGGATTTCTTGTACGCCTTGTTCCAGTCGTTACCCAGCTCGCTCATAGCGAACAGCACCCGACGGTGCACGGGCTTCAAGCCATCGCGTGCATCCGGCAAGGCACGCCCGACGATCACGCTCATCGCGTAGTCGAGGTAGGACTGCTTCAGTTCGTCTTCGATGTTGACCGGGAGGATTTCTTTGGCCAGTTCGCCCATGAGTAGCCTGGTTCCTTTTTCTGGTGAAATTCCACCCCTCCATATGGATTGGGGCAGAGCGCGTTGCTATGGCCTCAGGCCAGCAACGACTCACGGCAAATCAATACGTTATGCCATGTATTCGAACGGTGACGGCGACCGCTGGCGGTGCCCCTGAAAACTGCCGGAGCTTACCACAAAGCATGCCTCGCACCTATCCCTGAAGGCGCATGAAGCCAGGGGATCAGTGCAGGCGCTTGCGAGACATCAATTGGGCGATCTTGGCGGCGTCCGGACGCTCGATCACGCCCTTCTCGGTCACCAGGAAATCCACCAGATCGGCGGGTGTCACGTCGAAACGCGGCTCAACCTCGTCCACACCAGCCACCTGATCGCTCTGCGGATAGGCAAGCGGCGCATGGCCGAGCTCGTGAAAAGACTCTTCGCCGCTCTCGGCCTGCAGGTCGATGACGCCACTGGGTGCCACCACCATCAGCCGCACGCCGTGATGCATGGCAGCCACCGCCAGTTGATAGGTGCCAATCAGCGCAAGGGCGTCTCCGTTGGCGGCAATCCGCTCGGAACCGACGATGGCCCAGGTGATGCCGCGCTCTTTCATGAGATGGGCCAGCGCGGCATCCGCACTGAGCACTACGGCGATGCCCTCTTCGCGCAGCTCCCAGGCCGCCAGCCGAGCGCCCTGCAACAATGGCCGACTTTCACCCAGGTAACAGCGCTCCAGCAGACCTTCGAGCTGAGCGCCACGGATCACCGCCAGCGCCGTACCAAAACCACCGCTGCTCATCGCCCCTGCGCAGCCAATGCTGAGCAGGTTCTGGGAATTGCCCTGAAAGCCGCGAATAAGCTCCACGCCCAGCTGCGCCATCACCAGGCTGGCCTCGCGATCACGCTGATGGATGCCGTGGGCCTCGTCTTCCAGCACCTGCAGCGGCTCCGCACCAGGCCGCGCGCGCGCCAGCCGATCGTGCATCTGCTGCACTAGACGCTCGCCGTCGAGGACATTCAGACCCGCGCCAGACAGGCACTGAACATCGGCCTGCAGCCCGGCGTGCCAGTCGCCCCCTTCATCGGCGCGCTGGCGAGCGCCCAGCACCAGGGCATAGGCACTGCAAATGGCCACGGCAGAAGCGCCCTGCACCGCGCCACCAGCCAACATCTCGACCACCGCAGAGACCGAATGGCAGGCATGCCAGACCTGTTCACCAGGCAGGCGGCGTTGATCGAGCACATGCAGAGCACCCTCGCGCCAGACAAAGCCCACGACCTGCTCGGCAGCCAGCAAACGCTCGCGCATTACCCACTCCATCCTCGAAAGCCGGCCAGTATACGCCGCAGCAGAGGCCAGCCGCACCCGCGCAGAGCGCCGGGCACCTTCAAGACCGGGACATTCCTCTATAGACTCGGCGTTTTCACTGACGGAACCCACCCATGGCCGACGCCCCGCTCGACCTTTTGCTGCTGCCCACCTGGCTCGTGCCGGTCGAGCCTGCGGGCGTGGTACTGCATGATCATGGCCTGGGCATTCGCGACGGCAAGATCGCGCTGATCGCGCCACGTGCCGAGGCCTTGCGGCGCGGCGCCACGGAAATCCGCGAGCTGCCCGGGCGCCTGCTGACACCGGGCCTGGTCAACGCCCACGGCCATGCAGCGATGACGCTGTTTCGCGGCCTGGCCGACGATCTGCCACTGATGACCTGGCTGGAAAAGCACATCTGGCCGGCAGAAGCCAAGTGGGTCGACGAGCAG
Organism: Pseudomonas sp. AC355; assembly: GCF_979258205.1. Classification (NCBI taxonomy): domain Bacteria; kingdom Pseudomonadati; phylum Pseudomonadota; class Gammaproteobacteria; order Pseudomonadales; family Pseudomonadaceae; genus Pseudomonas; species Pseudomonas sp. AC355. Next base: position 1,572,920 of record NZ_OZ409843.1, read on the forward strand.
TTCGTTCAGGACGGCACCGAACTGGCGATTGCCGAGCAGATAAAAAGTGGCATCAGCTGTTTCGCCGATATGTACTTCTTTCCGGAGATGGCCTGCGAGCGGGTGCACGCCAGCGGCATGCGCGCACAGATCAGCATTCCCGTGTTGGATTTCGCCATCCCCGGCGCCCGTGACGCCGACGAGGCGCTGCGCAAGGGCGTGACACTGTTCGATGAAATGAAGCACCACTCGCGCCTGAGCGTCGCCTTCGGCCCTCACGCGCCCTATACGGTCAGTGACGCAAACCTCGAAAAGCTGCGCATCCTCGCCGAAGAGCTGGACGCCGGCATTCATATGCACGTGCACGAAACCGCCTTCGAAGTGCAGCAGAGCCTCGAACAGCATGGTGAACGCCCGCTGGCCCGCCTGAACCGCCTCGGCCTGCTCGGCCCGCGCTTCCAGGCCGTGCACATGACCCAGATCGATGACGACGATATCGCCCTGCTGGTCGCCACCAACAGCAGCGTGATCCACTGCCCGGAATCCAACCTCAAGCTGGCCAGCGGCTTCTGCCCGGTCGAGAAGCTCTGGCAGGCCGGCGTCAATGTCGCCATCGGTACCGACGGTGCCGCCAGCAACAATGACCTCGATCTGCTCGGCGAAACCCGCACTGCCGCGCTGCTGGCCAAGGCGGTAGCCGGCTCGGCCAGCGCCCTGGACGCCCACCGCGCACTGCGCATGGCGACCCTCAATGGCGCCCGCGCCCTGGGCCTGGATGCTGAGATCGGTTCGCTGGAGCTTGGCAAGGCCGCCGACATCGTCGCCTTCGACTTGCGCGGCCTGGCCCAGCAACCGGTCTACGATCCCGTTTCGCAGTTGATCTACGCCACCTCCCGAGACTGCGTCGAGCACCTCTGGGTCGCCGGCAAGCCGCTGCTCGAAGACCGCAGGCTGACGCGCCTGGACGAAGAACGCATCATTGCGACCACGCGACAGTGGGGAGCGAAAATAGCCGGGCGTCCGACCCATTGATCACAAACTACGGCAAACTGTCACACGTCAGAGGCCAGCAGCGCGCCGAGCAAAGCTGGCAACATGCACGCACTGCGCGTCATGTCATACGCATTCGCTTTATTCAGGGAATACCATGAGCAACGTCGACCAAGCTGAAATCGCCAAATTCGAAGCCCTCGCCCATCGCTGGTGGGACCGGGAGAGCGAGTTCAAGCCCTTGCACGAGATCAACCCACTGCGCGTCAACTGGATCGACGAACGTGCGGGCCTGGCAGGCAAGAAGGTGCTCGACGTTGGCTGCGGTGGCGGCATTCTCAGCGAGGCCATGGCGCAACGTGGCGCCACGGTGACCGGCATCGACATGGGCGAAGCGCCGCTGGCGGTGGCCCGCTTGCACCAGCTGGAATCAGGCGTGGAAGTCGATTACCGGCAGATCACCGCCGAAGCCATGGCCGAAGAGATGCCCGGCCAGTTCGACGTGGTCACCTGCCTGGAGATGCTCGAGCACGTGCCCGACCCGTCCTCGGTGATTCGCGCCTGCCACAAACTGGTCAAGCCCGGCGGCCAGGTGTTCTTTTCCACCATCAACCGCAACCCCAAGGCTTACCTGTTCGCGGTGATTGGCGCCGAATACATTCTGCGCCTGCTGCCGCGCGGCACCCATGACTTCAAGAAATTCATCCGTCCATCGGAACTGGGCGCCTGGAGCCGCGACGCCGGCCTGCAGGTCAAGGACATCATCGGCCTGACCTACAACCCGCTGACCAAGCACTACAAGCTGGCCAACGATGTAGACGTCAACTACATGGTGCACACCAGCAAGGCAGATTGATTCTGCCGGGCAGCCAGCGCACGCCCACTCGGGCCGTACGCTGGCTGACCTCAACGCCCTGCGCTCATTCGACCGACTTGGCCAGCGGCGGCTCTATCGCCAACGCCTGAACCCAATCCACGCACGCCTGAATCGCCAGGGCCACATCGCCCACCTCGACGGCTTCAGCCGGATGATGGCTGACACCTCCCGCACAACGTACGAACAGCATGCCGACCGGCCAATGCTCGGCCATGGCGATCGCGTCATGGCCTGCACCACTGGGCAGCGACAGGCTGCGCCCCTGAACCTCGGTCAATACCCGCGCCAGGGAAGCCTGCATGGCGTAATCGCAACGGGTCGCCGGTATGCCGTAGTACTGGCTCGCATGGAACTGCAGCCCGCGCTGCCGGGCAATCGCCTCACCCTGGCTCAGCAGGTCGTCGAGCAAATCCGCCAATGCCTGATCCTCTGGGCCACGCACGTCCAGGGTCAGGGCGACCTCACCGGGAATCACATTGACCGCACCAGGGTGGCACTGCAGGCTGCCCACCGTGGCCACCAACTGCGGGTCACGCTGCATGGTCTGCGCCTCGATGTAGACCATCCACTGCGCCGCAGCAGCCAGGGCGTCCTTGCGATGACTCATCGGCACGGTACCGGCATGGCCGGCCATACCGACGAAGCGGCAATTCAGGCGGCGCGCACCATTGATGGCCGTCACCACGCCCAGCGCCAGCTCTTCGCGTTCCAGGCACGGGCCCTGCTCGATATGCAGTTCTAGATAGGCGGCGAAGTCATCTGCTTTGCGGGCTGCGCTGGGGATCTGCGCCGCATCCAGGCCAACAGCGGTCATTGCCTGGGCGACACTGACACCATTGGCATCTGCCTGATCGACCCAGTCTTGCGGCCAGCTGCCGGTCAGGCCGCGGCTACCCAGCAGAGTGATACCGAAGCGCGTGCCCTCTTCGTCGGCGAAACCGGCGATCTCGATGGCCAGCGGCAGACGTATGCCGCGGTCATGAAAGTGCTGCACGGTCTCGATGGCGACGACCACGCCGAGCATGCCGTCGTAGCGACCGGCGTTGCGCACGGTATCCAGGTGCGAGCCGAGCAATAATGCCTGCGCGCCAGCACTCTGACCTTCGTAGCGCCCGCAGATATTGCCAACGGCGTCCTGCCAGACGCGCATGCCGGCTGCCTGCATCCACTCGCCCACCAACGCGTTGGCACGCAGGTGTTCTGTCGACAGGTACACACGGGTCAGGCAATCGGCAGACTCGCTGATCGCCGCCAGCTCGTCGCAACGTGCCATGACCCGGGCACCCGCGCTGCTTGCCGCCAGCTTTTCCAGGGTGCTCATCAGCAGCGCTCGCGGTAGTGATCCCAGGCCGCCTGCATCGCAGCGCCCTGGGTCGTACGCAGGCCGAGACGGTTGAGTACCGCCTCCAGTGCGCTGAGGGTCTGCATCACGCAGTCCTTGCGGGCGTTGTAGCCCATGGTGCCGATGCGCCAGACCTTGCCAGCCAGCGGCCCGAACGAAGTACCGATCTCGATACCGAAGTCCTCGAGCATCAGTTTGCGCACCTGGTCGCCATTGACCGCCTCGGGAATCACCACGCCAAGGACGTTGTTCATCTTGTATTCGAGGTTACCGAAGGTCTCCAGGCCCATGCCCTGGATGCCCTTGAGCAGAGCATCACCATGCAGCTTGTGACGGGCGATCCCCACGTCCAGACCTTCCTCGCCAATCACCCGTGCGCACTCGCGGGCACCGAACAGCGCCGAGGTGGCTTCGGTGTGATGGTTGAGGCGCTCGGGGCCCCAGTAATCGAGGATCATGCCGAGGTCGAAATAGTTGGAGTAGATCATCTCGTCGTCGCCGTCCTGATGGGCAGCGGTACGGATGCCGGCCTCCACGCAGGCGCGGCGACGAATCATCTCCACCATGCGCGCACTGAGGGTGATCGGCGCGGTGCCGGATGGCCCGCCAAGGCACTTCTGCAGACCGGCGGACACCGCATCCAGCCCCCAGGCATCGGTTTCCAGCAGGTTGCCGCCCAGCGACGCGGTAGCGTCGGTATAGAACAGCACGCCATGGCGCCGGCAGATGTCGCCCAGCTCGGCCAGTGGCTGCAACATGGTGGTCGACGTATCGCCCTGCACGGTCAGCAGCAGCCGTGGTTTCACCTGCTTAATGGCATCCTCGAGCTGCTGTGGGGTGAACACTTCACCCCAAGGCACCTCGATGGTGTGAACGTCGGCACGGCAACGCCGGGCGATTTCGCAGAGCAGGTGGCCGAAGCGACCGAACACCGGCACCAGCACCTTGTCGCCAGGGCGAATCGCCGAGACCAGAATGGCCTCGATGCCGGCTCGCGAGGTACCGTCGATGACCAGAGTTGCAGCGTTGGCGGTACGAAAGACGCCGCGATACAGCGCCATCACCTCGTTCATATAGTGGGTCATGGCCGGGTCGTACTGGCCGATCAGTTGGCTGGACATGGCGCGCAGCACACGGGGATCAGCATTGATCGGGCCCGGCCCCATCAACAGGCGCTGGGGCGGATTCACTGGCAGGAAAGTCGTGTTCATCTGGGATTTCTCGTTCTAAAGACGCTCAGTTCAGTCCACGCACGGACGAAATGAATTGCTTGAGTTCGGCGCTCTGCGGATTGGCGAACAGCTCGCGGCTGGGGCCTTGCTCCCACACGCGCCCCTGGTGCATGAACACCACGCGGTCGCCAACTTCCTGGGCGAAGTTCATTTCGTGGGTGACCAGAATCAGCGTCATGCCCTCCTTCGCCAGTTGCTCCAGCACCTTGAGCACTTCGCCGACCAGCTCGGGATCGAGGGCCGAAGTGATCTCGTCGCACAGCAGCACCTTGGGCGACATGGCCAGCGCACGGGCGATGGCGACCCGCTGCTGCTGGCCGCCTGAGAGGTTGGCCGGGTAATAGTCCATGCGATCACCCAGGCCGACCTTTTCCAGCATCTGCGCGGCCAGCTCGCGGCACTGGGCATCGCTCTTCTTCAGTACCCGACGTGGCGCCAGCATGACGTTTTCACGGGCGGTCATGTGCGGGAACAGGTTGAAGTTCTGGAACACCATGCCGACCGAACGGCTGATCTCCCGCGCTTGGGAATCACGGTCGGTGACGGTCATGCCGCCGAGCTTGATGCTGCCGTCCTGATAGCCTTCGAGGCCATTGATGCAGCGCAGCAAGGTGCTTTTCCCCGAGCCGCTGCGACCTATGATCGACACCACCTCACCCACCTCGATATCGAGATCGACACCTTTGAGTACGTGGTTGTCGCCGTAGTACTTCTGTACCTGATCAATGGTGATGAGCGGCATTGAATTTCTTCTCCAGATACTGGCTGTAACGCGACAGCGGATAACACATGAGGAAGTAGCCCAGCGCCACCAGACCGAACACCTTGAAAGGCTCGTAGGTGACGTTATTGAGAATGGTGCCGGCCTTGGTCAGCTCGACGAAACCGATGATCGACGCGAGCGCCGTGCCCTTCACGACCTGCACGGCGAAGCCCACAGTCGGCGCGATACCGATGCGCAGCGCCTGGGGCAGGATGACGCGAAACAGGGTCTGACCGAAATCCAGCCCCAGGCAGCGGCAGGCTTCCCATTGGCCCTTGGGCAGCGCACGGATACTGCCGTGCCAGATATCCACCAGAAATGCACTGGTATAGAGCGTCAGCGCCACCGAGGCAGCCGTCCAGGGCGATACGTCGATGCCTAGCAGTGCCACGCCGAAGAACGCCAGGAACAGCTGCATCAGCAGCGGCGTACCCTGGAACAGCTCGGTGTAGCCGCGAATCAGCCAGTGCGGCCAAACGCGCTTGGACAAGCGCGCCATGACCAGAGGAATTGCCACCAGGGTGCCGCCGATGAATGCAGTGAGGGACAGCAGAACGGTTCAGCGCGCGGCCAGGAGCAGATTGCGCAGGATGTCCCAGTCGGTGAAGGTGGTCATCATGGCTGATCTCCAAACCATTTGCGGCCGGCAGCAAGCAACAGCTGACGCATCGCGATGGACAGCGCCAGGTACATCAACGTGGTCACCAGATAGACCTCGAAGCTCAGGAAGGTGCGTGACTGGATCAGGTTGGCGGCGAAGGTCAGCTCCTCATGGGACACCTGGGAAACCACGGACGAGCCGAGCATGACGATGATGCACTGGCTGACCAGTGCCGGATAAATGCGTTTGAGCGACGGCGGCAAGACCACCTGAACGAAGGTTTGCGTGCGACTCAGCCCCAATACGCGCCCCGCCTCCCACTGCCCACGGGGCGTGACTTGGATGCCGGCGCGGATGATCTCGGTGCTGTAAGCCCCCAGATTGATCAACATGGCCAGCAGCGCAGCCTCGCCCGCCGTCAGTTTCAAACCCAGGGCCGGCAAGCCGAAGACAATGAAGAACAGCTGCACCACGAACGGCGTGTTGCGGATCAGCTCGACATAGACGCCCCACACGCGGCTGAGAATGCTCGGACGGCCGCTGCGCAGTGCAGCGCCCAGGATGCCCAGGGCCACGCCGCCCACGGTCGCCATCACCGTGAGCTGGATGGTCACCCAGAGGCCGGAAAGCAACTCCGGCCAGTAGGGCCACAGGGCAGAAAAATTCAGCTGCGCCATCATCGCGAAATCCTTATGCGCCCAGGTTCGCCGGCAGCGGCGCCTTCAGCCACTCTTCGGACAGACCGTTGAGCGTGCCATCGGTCTTGGCCTGCTCGATCAGCGCGTCGACCTTGGCCTTCAGCGCGGCTTCGCCTTTGCGCAGGCCGATGTAGCAAGGCGAATCCTTGAGCATGAATTTGGCGACGGGCGCCCGATCGGCGTTCTGACGCTCGATGGCGGCAACCACCAGGTTGCCGGTGGCAACGAACTCGACCTGCCCGGAGAGATACGCGGACAAGGTGGTGTTGTTGTCTTCGTAGCGCTTCACCTGTGCACCACTCGGTGCCACCTCGGTCAGCACCATGTCTTCGACGGCTCCACGGGTGACGCCAATCGATTTGCCAGCGAGCTCCTCGGCGTTCTGCAGGGCCTTGTCCTTGGCGCCGAAGACGCCGAGAAAGAACGGCGCGTAGGCAGCGCTGAAATCAATCACCTGCTCGCGCTCGGCATTCTTGCCAAGGCTTGAGATAACCAGATCGACCTTGTTGGTCTGCAGATACGGAACACGGTTGGCGCTGGTCACGGGCACCAGTTGCAACTTAAGTTTCATTTCCTTGGCCAGATACTTGGCCATGTCGATGTCATAGCCCTGGGGCTGCAGATCGGTGCCCACGGAACCGAAGGGTGGGAAATCCTGCGGCACGGCAATGCGGATCACACCGCGCTTCTCGATCTCCTGCAGCTGATCCGCCAGCGCAGTGGTGGCCTGAGTCAGCAGCAGACCGGCAGCCAGTATCGCGATCAATCCTTTCTTCATTTTCGTCACCCGTTAACGTCAGCCATGAAACGAAAGATTCGTTATCCATGATTCTGCAACCAACGTGCCACGGCGTTTCAGGCTGTCGATTTTTTCTACGCTCATCCCTACTTCTGCAGATAAAGCCGCGCATGACGTGCTTTGTGAGGAGATAAGCCGTAGTGAGGTCGACGAGTAACGAGCAAACAGAATGCCTTCCTCGCCAGAGATGCGCCACAAAAAAGGGCGCCAAAACGGCGCCCGAATCGATTTAACGCACCAGTAAAGGGCGCTAGCGCTGTTCCAGTTCATCAAGTCGCCCATAAAGTGCGGCAATCTGATGAATTCTCTGCCGCCCCTCGGTCAGTTGCTCATGCAGCACGGCATTGACCAGCAGGTTGATCAGGCTGTTGGCGCCCGCATAGCTGTCGAAGGCCGACACGCTGTCCAGCGGCGTGCACAGCTGCCACCGGGCCAGCTCAATGATCCCCTGGGCCTGCGGCTCGCAGATGACCAACGTCGGAACCTGCTGCAACTGCAGGGCCTGCAGCAGCGGGCGGATTATCCGCGGACGGCGCCGGAAGGCCAGCACCACCACCATATCCTCGGCGGTCAGATCCACCAGTTCCTCAGACAGCGTCTGCCCAGGCTGGGGCAGCAACTGAACGCCACTACGGATTTGCAGCAGCTGCTGGCGCAGATGCAACGCCACCGGAAAGGCGTTACGCATGCCGATGACGAAAACCCGCCTGCTGCTACCCAGTGCCTGCACCACTTCGGTGAACTGCGCGGCATCGATAGCGCCCACCCATTGGGTAAGGTTGGCCATCTCCTGCTTGTAGTGCCGGGCCAGCAAGGTGTTGCCCTGCACCACATCGCGGCTGTCGGCGACCGGCATGCCACTTTGGCGCAGCGTGCGCTGTTCCTCGCGCATGTCCTTGTATTTTTCATAGCCCAGGCGCTTGAACAGCCGGCTCACGGTCGCCTTGGAGACGCCGGCAAGGCGAGCCAACTCGGCGCTGTTGTAGCTGACCAGATCGTCGTAATGGTCGAGCACGAAGTCAGCGATTCGCTGCTCCTGGGGCGCGAGCTGCGAATAATGGCTGCGCAGACGTTCATCGAGTTGATTCATGGTGGCGCCTTGTAACTTTCGTTTCATTCAGCCGATCATATAGGAAGTCACCCGCCTGCTTGAAGTCGCAACGCAGAAACTCGTCAACCCGCGCCCGGAGGCTGTGCCGCTGCCTCCGAGAGGAGATCACCATGACACAGATCACGCCCGACTGGGCAGCGTACGTCGCGCAGATGGAACAGGTTCTGACCCTCGAATTGGACGACGCCCGCCGCCATGAATTGCTCACCCAGTTCAGCCGCATCGCGGCAATGGCCAAGCCGCTGATGGATTACCCGCTCGACGACCGCCTGGAAGTCGCGGGAGTCTACAAAGCATGAATCCAGCACTCCTATCAATTGCCCAGCTGCGCAATGCCCTGGCGTCTGGCGAGCTCAGCGCTCGTGAAATTGCCGAACACAGCCTGCAGGCTATCGAACGACACAACCCGGCGATCAACGCCTGGACGCAAATCACCCAGCAACGTATGAAAGACGAAGCAGACGCCCTCGACCGTCTGCGTCGCCAGGGCTCGCCCCTGCCCGCCCTGGCGGCTGTGCCCTACGCGGTGAAGAACCTGTTCGACGTGGCAGGCTTCCCGACTCTGGCCGGAGCGCGCCTGTTCCAGAGTCGCCCAGCAGCAATTGTCGACGCCTGGGCGGTACGCCAGTTGGCAGCCAGCGGCGGCCTGCTGTCGGGCATGCTGAACATGGATGCTTACGCCTATGGCTTCACCACGGAAAACACCCACTTCGGCGCAACCCGCAACCCCCACGATCTCTCCCGCATCGCGGGAGGTTCTTCCGGCGGCTCGGCAGCCGCCGTCGCGGCCGGACTGGTGAATTTCTCACTGGGCAGCGACACCAACGGCTCCATCCGCGTACCGGCCTCGCTGTGCGGGATATTCGGGCTGAAGCCCACCTTCGGCCGCTTGTCGCGCAGCGGCTCACACCCGTTCGTGGGCAGCCTCGACCACATCGGCCCGCTGGCACGCAGCAGCCGCGATCTGGCCGAGGTTTACGACGTGCTGCAAGGCCATGACCCGCAAGACGGCTTTCAGGCCACGCAGGATCGCCAGCCAGTATCAGCGCTGCTGAACCGCGATCTGGACGGCCTGCGCTTCGGCGTGTTGGGTGGTTACTTCCAGCAGTGGTGCGACGACAGTGCTCGCGATGCCGTGGCCCAAGTAGCCAAGGCCCTCAATGCCAGCGAAGAAGTCATCCTCGCAGAGGCCGAACTGGCACGCACCGCGGCGTTCATCATCAGCGCATCGGAAGGCGGCAACAGCTACCTGCCGGCGCTGCGCAGCTCGCCGGAGTCCTTCGAGCCGCTGTCACGGGAGCGCCTGCTGGCCGGCGCGATGATCCCCGCTGCCTGGTATGTGCAGGCGCAACGCTTCCGCCGCCATTTCCGGCAGCAGGTACTGCCGCTGTTCGATGGCGTCGATGTGTTGATCGCACCGGCGACACCGACCACTGCGACGCCCATCGGTCAGGAAACCATGCGTATCAACGGTACCGATCTGCCGACCCGCGCGAGCATGGGCATGCTGGCTCAACCGATCTCCTTCCTGGGCCTGCCGGTGGTCAGCGTGCCGCTGCGTACAGCGGGTGGCCTGCCGATCGGCGTGCAACTGATCGCCGCCCCGTTCAAGGAAGAAGCTTGCCTGCGTGCCGCCAGCGCGCTCGAGCGTGTGGGCATCGCCCACGCCGCCCCTGCCAACCAGGAGTAACTCGATGAATACTGAACAGATAGATCTGCCGGACGTTCTGGCGGAGGTCACCCATGCCTTCCAGCGCTACGAAAAAGCCCTGGTCGGCAACGATATCGGGGTGCTGGACGAGTTGTTCTGGCACGACGAACGCACGGTACGCCTGGGCGCCGGCGAGAATCTCTACGGCATCAGCGAAATCCGCGAGTTTCGCTCTGCGCGGCCTGCGGCGGGGCTGTACCGCGAACTGAGGAACACGGTCATCACCACCTACGGCGACAGCTTCGCGGTGTGCAGCACCGAGTTCACCCGTGAAGGCAGCGACAGGATCGGCCGCCAGCAGCAGAGCTGGGTGAAGCTGGCCGGCAACTGGCGCATCGTGGCCGCGCAGGTCAGCCTGATGAGCTGAGCGGCTGCACGCTGCGACAAAGTGACATACAGTGGGAGTGACTGTGCAGCCCAATCAGGCTTCGGAAACTGGCAACATGCTGCTTTAGCCTGTTGCCTCATGCCACGCGGGCAACACCTCAACGCTAGACTCGAATCCCCAAGGAGGCCTGATGCGCTTGCGCGCGGTTCTTTTCGACATGGATGGCACGCTGCTCGACAGCGCGCCGGATTTCATCGCCATCTGCCAGACCATGCGCGCCGAGCGCGGCCTGCCGCCGGTGAATGAGAAGCTGATTCGCGATCACGTCTCGGGCGGCGCCCGGGCGATGATCCTCAATGCATTCGACATCGCCCCTGCCAGTGACGGCTTCGAAGCGCTGCGCCTGGAGTTTCTCGAGCGCTATCAGGATCACTGTGCTGTGTTTACCCGTCCCTACGACGGCATCGAGACGCTGCTCGAAGATATCGAGCGCGCCAAGCTGATCTGGGGCGTGGTGACCAACAAGCCACTGCGCTTCGCCGAGCCGATCATGCAGCGCCTCGGGCTAGCCGAACGCTCCTCGATACTCATCTGCCCTGATCACGTGACCCGCAGCAAGCCGGATCCCGAGCCGATGATTCTCGCCTGCTCGACCCTCAAGCTCGATCCGGCCAGCGTGCTGTTCGTCGGCGACGATCTGCGCGACATCGAGTCCGGCCGCGACGCCGGCACCAAGACCGCAGCGGTGACCTACGGCTATATCCACCCTGACGACAACCCGCGTCACTGGGGCGCAGACGTTGTAGTCGACCACCCACTGGAACTGCGCAAGGTGCTCGATCAGGCATTGTGTAGCTGCTGACAGCGCAAGGCGTTCCATTGATCGCGATCAGCAGCCAATCACCCGCCGTTGTTTAGGATGAGCCCGCCGCACCGTCGGCGAGTCTTCTGTCCGCCAACTTACAACCAGAAATCTGAAGGACTCCCGCCATGTTCGATTACAGCGCCCGCCCTGACTTGCTCAAGGATCGTGTGATTTTGGTCACCGGAGCAGGACGTGGAATTGGCGCAGCGGCGGCGCGTACCTATGCGGCTCATGGCGCCACCGTACTGCTGCTCGGCAAGAGCGAAGACAACCTGGCGCGCACCTACGACGCCATCGAGCAGGCAGGCCATGCAAAGCCGGTGGTCATACCATTCGATCTGGAAAGCGCCCTGCCGCATCAGTACGACGAGCTGGCGGCCATGGTCGAGAAGGAGTTCGGCAAACTCGACGGCCTGCTGCACAACGCCTCGATCATCGGCCCGCGTACGCCGCTGGAGCAGTTGTCCGGCGAGAATTTCATGCGCGTCATGCAGGTCAACGTCAACGCGATGTTCATGCTGACCAGCACGCTGCTGCCGCTGCTCAAGCTGTCTACCGATGCCTCGGTGGTGTTCACCTCCAGCAGCGTGGGCCGCAAGGGTCGGGCGTACTGGGGCGCCTATGCTGTATCCAAGTTCGCCACTGAAGGACTGATGCAGGTGATGGCTGACGAGGTCGACGGCATAACCGCGATTCGCGCCAACAGCGTCAATCCGGGCGGTACCCGCACAGACATGCGCGCTCAGGCTTACCCGGGCGAGAACCCGGAAAGCAAACCGCTGCCCGAGGCCATCATGCCGGTCTATCTGTACCTGATGGGCCCCGATAGCAAGGGCATCAATGGCCAGGCTTTCGACGCGCAATAGCGCGAAAGCGAACCGTGCTTCCAAGAACACAGTGTGCAGCCTTCGAGGCGGTACACGGCGCTTCAGGTAGAAGGGGTTATACCTACTCCCCCGATATCGCTGCGCTCAACCCAGCTACGTCTGGTCTTTGTTTACAGGGAGACTCTTGTGGGAACGGGCTTGAACAGTCCTGCTCCCCAAATCTGCAGCCTAGGTTACGCTTTCCTAACCCAGGCAACAGAAGCACTTCAGGACATGCGTAGGGTGGAAGACGCTCCATCCTTCCACCACGGGCCCACCACCACGCCAAGGCCATACGGTTGCGTCTTCCGTAGCCTGGGTCGAGCGCAGCAACACCCAGGATGCCCATTAAAGCTCAAGCCTCGCTGTGCAATCGATCGTTGTAGGAGGCGGCTTGCCGGCGAAGCTCGTGCCCGTGGCTCGCCGACTCCTACGCTCGACCTGCTGCAGCGGTCTTTTTCCTTCGCCGCAAAGACGAAACCCCAGACCTCTGTCGAGATCTGGGGTTTCTAGTAGAAGCTTGACGATGACCTACTCTCACATGGGGAAACCCCACACTACCATCGGCGATGCATCGTTTCACTACTGAGTTCGGGATGGGATCAGGTGGTTCCAATGCTCTATGGTCGTCAAGCAATCCGGTTGGGGAGTCGATGTTTAGGTCGCTTCCCCGAATTGGGTATGTGATATCAGTTGGTATTGCGTGTTCTTTTACAAATTTTCGGCATTACTGTCGACTTCTACCGTCTAACAGCCAAATTGTTTGGGTGTTATATGGTCAAGCCTCACGGGCAATTAGTACTGGTTAGCTCAACGCCTCACAACGCTTACACACCCAGCCTATCAACGTCGTAGTCTTCGACGGCCCTTTAGGGAACTCAAGGTTCCAGTGAGATCTCATCTTGAGGCAAGTTTCCCGCTTAGATGCTTTCAGCGGTTATCTTTCCCGAACATAGCTACCCGGCAATGCCACTGGCGTGACAACCGGAACACCAGAGGTTCGTCCACTCCGGTCCTCTCGTACTAGGAGCAGCCCCTCTCAAATCTCAAACGTCCACGGCAGATAGGGACCGAACTGTCTCACGACGTTCTAAACCCAGCTCGCGTACCACTTTAAATGGCGAACAGCCATACCCTTGGGACCGGCTTCAGCCCCAGGATGTGATGAGCCGACATCGAGGTGCCAAACACCGCCGTCGATATGAACTCTTGGGCGGTATCAGCCTGTTATCCCCGGAGTACCTTTTATCCGTTGAGCGATGGCCCTTCCATACAGAACCACCGGATCACTAAGACCTACTTTCGTACCTGCTCGACGTGTCTGTCTCGCAGTCAAGCGCGCTTTTGCCTTTATACTCTACGACCGATTTCCGACCGGTCTGAGCGCACCTTCGTACTCCTCCGTTACTCTTTAGGAGGAGACCGCCCCAGTCAAACTACCCACCATACACTGTCCTCGATCCGGATAACCGAACCAGAGTTAGAACCTCAAGGTTGCCAGGGTGGTATTTCAAGGTTGGCTCCATGAGAACTAGCGTCCCCACTTCAAAGCCTCCCACCTATCCTACACAAGCAAGCTCAAAGTCCAGTGCAAAGCTATAGTAAAGGTTCACGGGGTCTTTCCGTCTAGCCGCGGATACACTGCATCTTCACAGCGATTTCAATTTCACTGAGTCTCGGGTGGAGACAGCGCCGCCATCGTTACGCCATTCGTGCAGGTCGGAACTTACCCGACAAGGAATTTCGCTACCTTAGGACCGTTATAGTTACGGCCGCCGTTTACCGGGGCTTCGATCAAGAGCTTCGCGTTAGCTAACCCCATCAATTAACCTTCCGGCACCGGGCAGGCGTCACACCCTATACGTCCACTTTCGTGTTTGCAGAGTGCTGTGTTTTTAATAAACAGTCGCAGCGGCCTGGTATCTTCGACCGGCATGTGCTTACGGGGTAAACCCTTCACACTCACCGGCGCACCTTCTCCCGAAGTTACGGTGCCATTTTGCCTAGTTCCTTCACCCGAGTTCTCTCAAGCGCCTTGGTATTCTCTACCTAACCACCTGTGTCGGTTTGGGGTACGGTTCCTAATTACCTGAAGCTTAGAAGCTTTTCCTGGAAGCATGGCATCAACCACTTCATCGTCCTAAAGGACAACTCGTCATCAGCTCTCGGCCTTGATCTCCCGGATTTACCTAAGAAATCAGCCTACCACCTTAAACACGGACAACCAACGCCGTGCTGGCCTAGCCTTCTCCGTCCCTCCATCGCAGTAATTAGAAGTACGGGAATATTAACCCGTTTCCCATCGACTACGCATTTCTGCCTCGCCTTAGGGGCCGACTCACCCTGCGTCGATTAACGTTGCGCAGGAAACCTTGGTCTTTCGGCGTGGGAGTTTTTCACTCCCATTGTCGTTACTCATGTCAGCATTCGCACTTCTGATACCTCCAGCAAGCTTCTCAACTCACCTTCACAGGCTTACAGAACGCTCCTCTACCGCTCATCCTAAGATGAACCCGTAGCTTCGGTGTATGGTTTGAGCCCCGTTACATCTTCCGCGCAGGCCGACTCGACTAGTGAGCTATTACGCTTTCTTTAAAGGGTGGCTGCTTCTAAGCCAACCTCCTAGCTGTCTAAGCCTTCCCACATCGTTTCCCACTTAACCATAACTTTGGGACCTTAGCTGACGGTCTGGGTTGTTTCCCTTTTCACGACGGACGTTAGCACCCGCCGTGTGTCTCCCGTGCTGACACTTGCTGGTATTCGGAGTTTGCATCGGTTTGGTAAGTCGGGATGACCCCCTAGCCGAAACAGTGCTCTACCCCCAGCAGTGATACACGAGGCGCTACCTAAATAGCTTTCGAGGAGAACCAGCTATCTCCGAGCTTGATTAGCCTTTCACTCCGATCCACAGGTCATCCGCTAACTTTTCAACGGTAGTCGGTTCGGTCATCCAGTTAGTGTTACCCAACCTTCAACCTGCCCATGGATAGATCGCCCGGTTTCGGGTCTATACCCAGCGACTAAACGCCCTATTAAGACTCGCTTTCGCTACGCCTCCCCTATTCGGTTAAGCTCGCCACTGAATATAAGTCGCTGACCCATTATACAAAAGGTACGCAGTCACCCAACAAAGTAGGCTCCCACTGCTTGTACGCATACGGTTTCAGGATCTATTTCACTCCCCTCTCCGGGGTTCTTTTCGCCTTTCCCTCACGGTACTAGTTCACTATCGGTCAGTCAGTAGTATTTAGCCTTGGAGGATGGCTCCCCCATATTCAGACAAAGTTTCTCGTGCTCCGTCCTACTCGATTTCATTGAAAAGAGATTTTCGTGTACGGGGCTATCACCCACTACGGCGGAACTTTCCAGAACCTTCCACTAATCTCTAATCAACTTAAGGGCTAGTCCCCGTTCGCTCGCCACTACTAAGGGAATCTCGGTTGATTTCTTTTCCTCAGGGTACTTAGATGTTTCAGTTCCCCTGGTTCGCCTCATGCACCTATGTATTCAGTGCATGATACCCAGCTTATGCTAGGTGGGTTCCCCCATTCAGAGATCTCCGGATCAAAGTCTGTTTGCCGACTCCCCGGAGCTTATCGCAGGCTACAACGTCTTTCATCGCCTCTGACTGCCAAGGCATCCACCGTATGCGCTTCTTCACTTGACCATATAACCCCAAGCAATCTGGTTACTGCCTATAACGTGAAGACGACATTCGCCGAAAATTTGCACTTGAGAACAACGCAAATTTTACCTTGACCAAATTAATTACCAGTGAAAGTAATTAATCAGTCACTTCTATCACATACCCAAATTTTTAAAGAACGATTTTTCTGACTGGTCAAAGACCAGAAATCAACACTCATCTGCCTAAACAGGAATGCTCATTTCTGAACTCTATTCACATCAACGTCGAAGGCTGTAAATGGTGGAGCCAAGCGGGATCGAACCGCTGACCTCCTGCGTGCAAGGCAGGCGCTCTCCCAGCTGAGCTATGGCCCCAATACTTCCAAGGCCTGCACCCTCAACAATTGGTGGGTCTGGGCAGATTCGAACTGCCGACCTCACCCTTATCAGGGGTGCGCTCTAACCAACTGAGCTACAGACCCAATCGTCTTTCGCAATGAATCAAGCAATTCGTGTGGGTGCTTATGAATAAGCTGGGATCTTTCGATTAAGGAGGTGATCCAGCCGCAGGTTCCCCTACGGCTACCTTGTTACGACTTCACCCCAGTCATGAATCACACCGTGGTAACCGTCCCCCCGAAGGTTAGACTAGCTACTTCTGGTGCAACCCACTCCCATGGTGTGACGGGCGGTGTGTACAAGGCCCGGGAACGTATTCACCGTGACATTCTGATTCACGATTACTAGCGATTCCGACTTCACGCAGTCGAGTTGCAGACTGCGATCCGGACTACGATCGGTTTTATGGGATTAGCTCCACCTCGCGGCTTGGCAACCCTTTGTACCGACCATTGTAGCACGTGTGTAGCCCAGGCCGTAAGGGCCATGATGACTTGACGTCATCCCCACCTTCCTCCGGTTTGTCACCGGCAGTCTCCTTAGAGTTCCCACCATTACGTGCTGGTAACTAAGGACAAGGGTTGCGCTCGTTACGGGACTTAACCCAACATCTCACGACACGAGCTGACGACAGCCATGCAGCACCTGTGTCTGAGTTCCCGAAGGCACCAATCCATCTCTGGAAAGTTCTCAGCATGTCAAGGCCTGGTAAGGTTCTTCGCGTTGCTTCGAATTAAACCACATGCTCCACCGCTTGTGCGGGCCCCCGTCAATTCATTTGAGTTTTAACCTTGCGGCCGTACTCCCCAGGCGGTCAACTTAATGCGTTAGCTGCGCCACTAAGTCCTCAAGGAACCCAACGGCTAGTTGACATCGTTTACGGCGTGGACTACCAGGGTATCTAATCCTGTTTGCTCCCCACGCTTTCGCACCTCAGTGTCAGTATCAGTCCAGGTGGTCGCCTTCGCCACTGGTGTTCCTTCCTATATCTACGCATTTCACCGCTACACAGGAAATTCCACCACCCTCTACCGTACTCTAGCTTGCCAGTTTTGGATGCAGTTCCCAGGTTGAGCCCGGGGCTTTCACATCCAACTTAACAAACCACCTACGCGCGCTTTACGCCCAGTAATTCCGATTAACGCTTGCACCCTCTGTATTACCGCGGCTGCTGGCACAGAGTTAGCCGGTGCTTATTCTGTCGGTAACGTCAAAACAGCAAAGTATTAATTTACTGCCCTTCCTCCCAACTTAAAGTGCTTTACAATCCGAAGACCTTCTTCACACACGCGGCATGGCTGGATCAGGCTTTCGCCCATTGTCCAATATTCCCCACTGCTGCCTCCCGTAGGAGTCTGGACCGTGTCTCAGTTCCAGTGTGACTGATCATCCTCTCAGACCAGTTACGGATCGTCGCCTTGGTGAGCCTTTACCTCACCAACTAGCTAATCCGACCTAGGCTCATCTATTAGCGCAAGGCCCGAAGGTCCCCTGCTTTCTCCCGTAGGACGTATGCGGTATTAGCGTTCCTTTCGAAACGTTGTCCCCCACTAATAGGCAGATTCCTAGGCATTACTCACCCGTCCGCCGCTGAATCAGGGAGCAAGCTCCCGTCAACCGCTCGACTTGCATGTGTTAGGCCTGCCGCCAGCGTTCAATCTGAGCCATGATCAAACTCTTCAGTTCAATACTGCATGGGTTTTGAGAAAACCCTAAACTTGGCTCAGCAATCGCAGACTCTTCATTTAAGAAGAAAAAACTCTCTATTACGAGTGTTTACCTGTGATGCTGATAATCTTGCGATCCTCAGTCTTAGCTCACAAGCACCCACACGAATTGCTTGATTCAATTGTTAAAGAACGTTTGGTTAAGTCTTTCGTCTCAACCGAGGCGCGCATCTTACAGCAGCCTCATTTCCTGTCAAGCTGTTTTTGAAGAACTTTTTCTTTCTTCTCAACACCTTGCAGCGCCCAACCAGATCATCTTCTCTCCAGCGGGAGGCGCATTCTACAGCGTTACAAACCGCTGTCAACACCCTCTTTACCGCCTTCGATCAAACCTGATCGAACCATCAACAGAGCCACTCAAACCACCCTGTCGATGCCGGCGCATTCTACTCGAATTCGCCGTCCGTGCAACCCTTATTCCCTTCTAACTTCCTGATTAACAAGGAGTTTTCAGATCAGGCTGCGCCGGAAGTGGTGCGCATTATAGGCAGCCAGAATCTCAGGTCAACCGTTTATTTCAGGTTTTTTACGTAAATAGCCAAAGCGCGATAATCGAACGCTTTGTCCCGGCTATCTATACGACTGGATTGACCTAATTAACCAGTTAGTACATTTTTAACGGAGCTTTATTAGCGATCCCACAATAACAACAGGAAGCACCATGCCTCCCATCATCCTTATCCTCAATGGTCCGAACCTAAACATGCTCGGTACCCGTGAGCCAGACACCTATGGCCACGAGACCCTGGCCGACATCTCCCGCCTCTGCGCCGACACTGCCGAACCGCTCGGCTTGGCTACCGAGTTTCGTCAGACCAACCACGAAGCCGAACTCATCGACTGGATCCACAAGGCCCGCGGCCGCTGTGCAGGCATCGTGATCAATCCTGCCGCCTGGACGCACACGTCAGTGGCCATCCGCGACGCACTGGTCGCCAGCGAACTGCCGGTAATAGAGGTGCATCTATCCAACGTGCATAAACGTGAAGCCTTCCGCCACCACTCCTTCGTCTCATCGATCGCCCTCGGCGTGATCTGCGGCCTGGGCAGCGGGGGCTATCGCGCAGCACTGCAACACTTCAGCCAACTCATTAAAGGATGATGCACCCATGACCACCCATACACCGAGCATCCTCGCCGGCCTCATCGGTGCAGGCATCCAGGCTTCGCGCACACCCGCCATGCACGAGCATGAAGGCGACGCCCAGGGCATTCGCTACTTATATAGGCTGATCGACCTGGATCAGTTGCAACTCGACAGCAGCGCCCTCACCGATCTGTTGAGCGCAGCCGAACGCATGAGCTTCACCGGGCTCAACATCACGTTCCCCTGCAAGCAGGCGATCATTCCGCTGCTCGACGAACTCTCCGACGAGGCCCGAGGCATTGGCGCGGTGAATACCGTGGTCTTCAAGGACGGCAAACGGATCGGCCACAACACCGACTGCCTGGGTTTTTCGGAAGGTTTCCGACGCGGTCTCGGTGACGTGAAACGCGGCCAGGTGGTACAGATGGGTGCCGGCGGCGCAGGTGCCGCAGTGGCTCACGCACTATTAAGTGAAGGCGTCGAGCAGTTGACCATTTTCGACGTCGAGCTCGAACGCGCCCAGGCGCTGGCTGCCAATCTCAACGAGCACTTCGGCTCACCACGCGCTCAGGCCGGCAGCGACCTGGCTTCTGCAGTGGCAAGCGCCGATGGCCTGGTCAACACCACCCCGATGGGCATGGCCAAGCTTCCGGGCATGCCCATTCCCAAGGCGCTGCTTCGCCCAGCTCTGTGGGTAGCCGAAATCGTTTACTTCCCACTAGAAACCGAGCTGCTTCGTGAAGCCAGAGCCATTGGCTGCAGAACCCTGGACGGCGGCAACATGGCGGTATTTCAGGCGGTGAAAGCATTCGAACTGTTCAGCGGCGTTGAAGCGGACGCGCAACGCATGCTCGACCACTTCCACAGCATGAACAGTTGATCACTACGGGCCGGCCATAAATGATGGCCGGCCCCCGTTCAGCGAGTGATATAGCGCAACACCGCTTCGCAGATCATGTTCTTGTGACGCAGCTTGACCTGCTCATCCGGTAGATCGATCTGGAAGATCTCCCCGAACGTATGCCGGTTGGATACGCGATAGAAGCAGAACGAGCTGATCAGCATATGCACGTCCAGCGTATCCAGCCCTTCGCGGAACAGCCCTTCCTTCTCTCCCCGCTTAAGCGTTTCGCCTAGCGTCAACAGCACCACATTGCTCATCCGGCGGATTTCCGGTGACTGCTTGACGTACTCGCCGTAGTGGATGTTCTCGATACTGACGATGCGCACGAAATCCGAGTTGCGATCATGGTGGTCGAAAGTGAATTCGACCAGCCGGCGGATTGCATCAGGTGGCGGCAGTTCATCGAGATGCAGACGTCGTTCGGTGCTGCGTATATCGCCATACAGCTTGGAGAGTACTTCGACGTAAAGCTGTTCCTTGCTGCCGAAGTAGTAATAGATCATGCGTTTGGAAGTGGCCGTGCGCTCTGCGATAGCGTCGACACGAGCACCTGAAAGTCCCTGCTGTACGAACTCGGTAATAGCGGCCTGCAGGATGTTCTCCCGGGTCTTTTCCGGGTTGTTCTTACGTGGTTTGCGGGTCGCCGTGGCCAGTTCTTCGGCCGCAGGCTCAAGGGTAACGGTCATAGAGGTACTCATCGTGGCCTTTCTTATTGTTCATCCTGCACATGGACGGCGGGTAAAGGCTACAGCCGATACCCGCGTCTGAACATACAGGTCAGAGCTTCGCCTGACGCACGCTACCACTGCGCGATTTGGCCATTGCCGCAAGGCGGACAGCAACGTTGGCGGCACCATAGCCGACATAGCCATTCTTGCGCTGGATGATTTCGAAGAAGAAACGCTCTTCGAATGCCTCGGTATAGACGTGGAACAGCTCGCCGCCCTGGGCGTCACGGTCATAGAGCACGTTGTAATACGCCAGTTCGCTGAGGAACTCGTCGTCGAAGTCGAAGCGTGCGGCCAGATCGTCGTAGTAGTTGAGCGGAATGTCCAACAGAGGAACGCCTGCTTCCTTGGCCCGCGCCACTTCCTTGAAGATGTCTTCACAGGAAAACGCAATGTGATGCACGCCTGAACCGCGGTAGCTGGAAAGTGCGTGAGCGATGGCGGTGTTGCGGTTCTCGGAGATGTTCAGCGGCAGGCGCACCGAACTGCAGCGGCTACGCAACGCGCGGCTTTTCACCAGGCCGTAGGGGTCGGGCAGAACGACTTCGTCATCGGCCTCGAAGTCCAGAAGGCTCTTGTAGAACAGCACCCAGCTGTCCAGGTTGTCAGCCGGCAGCGCCAGCGCCATGTGGTCGATGCGCTCCAGGCTGCCGGTTTGCACGGCGCTTGGATCGAGCTTGAAGTCGCTGTCGTAAATGCTCTGCCCGGCTTCGGCCTGATCGACCAGATAGATGAGGCTGCCATCGGGGGCACGCATCGCCGGAATTTCCCGCTCGTTCGGCCCGACCAGCCCACGATAAGGATGGCCACGATAATCGCGAGCGCGCTGTAGTGCCGACGCACCGTCCTTGACCTTCAATGCGGTGGCACACAGAGACGGGCCGTGGGCTTCGAAGAATCCATGCGCAAAGGAGTACGGCTCGGCATTGAGGACGATATTGATGTCGCCCTGGCGCAACAGGCTGACGTCCTTGGAGCGGTGCTCGCCGGCCTTGGCGAAGCCCAGCCGCTCGAGCCAGCCCGAAAGCTTGGCACCGGCCGCTTCGTCGACCGCGAACTCGAGGAATTCGACGCCGTGATAGCGACTGGCTGGCGGCGTGGAGAAGAGCATATCGAGGTTCGGTGCCTGCTCGTCTGCGGCCAGCAGTTGACGGGTTTTCTCTTCGAGATAGAGCAGCGAGCGCAAGCCGTCCACGGCGTTAGCGCGCGGCGGCGCGGCGCGGAAACCGTCGTTGAAGATTTCCAGCGACAGCGGGCCGTTGTAGCCGGTGCGAATGATCGGCGCGAGGAAGCCCGGCAGGTCGAATTCGCCCTGGCCAGGGAAGCAACGGAAATGGCGGCTCCACTCCAGCACGTCCATCGCCAGGATCGGCGCATCGGCCATTTGCACGAAAAATATCTTGTCACCCGGAATATCGGCGATCGCCGCTGGATCACCTTTCAGCGACAAGGTGTGAAAGCTGTCGAGGATGACACCGACGGCAGAATGGTCAGCCTGGCGTACCAGGTTCCATACCTGCTGGTAGGTATTAACGTGGCGGCCCCAGGCCAATGCTTCGTAGCCAATACGCAGGCCACGTGCGCCAGCGCGCTCACCCAGTAAGCGCAAGTCGTCGACCAGGATTTCCTCGTCACCGAGCGAATCCGCAGCGACGTTACTGCACACCAGCACCAGGTCGGTGCCGAGCTCCTGCATCAGATCGAACTTGCGCTCGGCGCGGTCAAGATTGCGCTGCAGACGATCACGGCGGCAACCTTCGAAATCGCGAAATGGCTGGAACAACGTGATCGCGATGCCAAGGTCGGCGCACATCTTGCGCACGTCGCGCGGGCTACCCGCGTAGTACAGCAGGTCGTTCTCGAAAATCTCCACACCGTCGAAGCCCGCAGCCGCAACGGCCTCGAGTTTTTCCGGCAGGGTTCCGCTCAGGGAAACAGTGGCAATCGAGCGATGCATACTTCAGCTCCTTGTAAATAACGATCTCTGCGGATCGCGTGGTGGCCTCGGCCAAGCTCCAGCAAGCGTAGTCGACGAGACGTTGTGTACGTCGTTCTACCAGCCGGTAACTCGATTTTTCGGGGGCTGCAGCGATTATTCGCGCGCACACGGGAGGCGGCAATTCAAAGTGTACGAACCAGTTAGTATTCTGTGCGTTTATCGAACATAAGGCCGTTAATCGAATTGACGGCCTTTCTTCATTTGCAACACCATATTTCTCACCGCGGCGCTGTCACATCCAGGCGCAGATCACTCAAGCGGCCGTGCATCACCCATAACAATTTCAATAAGAGTACGACCATGCTCACTTCCCACTCCTTGCGTACCCGCATAACATTCGCACGCTTTTTGGCTGGCACTCGGCCAACAGCAGCTCCCGCGCACGTCCGACCCTGACCAGCGACACTCCGCTCGATAATCCTGACAGCGGGCTGACCAAGCCAATCCAAGGCCGGTCGCCTAAGCCGGTGTTCGATCCGCACTCATCCTGACGGTTCGTTCAGCGCTCTAATAACAACGGAGACAATGATGGCTAAGCCCTCGAGTTCACAAGCCAAGAAAGCTACAGCCAGCGGCTGGGTCGGTTCCGCGCTGGAGTACTACGACTTCTTCATCTACGCCCAGGCGGCAGCTCTGATCTTCCCGCAGATTTTCTTCCCCAACACCGACCCGAAGATGGCCATCGTTGCCTCGCTGGCAACCTACGGCGTGGGTTATCTGGCGCGCCCGGTCGGTGCTTTCGTCCTTGGTCACTGGGGTGACACCCGTGGCCGCAAGAACGTGCTGCTGCTGTGCATGTTCCTGATGGGCATCTCGACCATGGCCGTTGGCCTGCTGCCGACCTATCACGACATCGGCTTCCTGGCTCCGGCCCTGCTGGTGGTGCTGCGCCTGATCCAGGGCTTCGCCGTCGCGGGTGAAATTTCCGGGGCGAGCTCGATGATTCTCGAACATGCGCCATTCGGACGACGAGGTTTCTACGCCAGCTTCACCCTGCAGGGTGTACAGGCTGGACAAGTACTTGCCGCTGCCGTGTTCCTGCCATTGGCGTACTTCATGCCGTCCGAGGCGTTCAACGACTGGGGCTGGCGTATCCCGTTCCTGCTAAGCGCCTTCGTACTGCTGGCGGGTTTCATCATCCGCCGCGAAGTCCATGAGACCCCGGCCTTCGTCAATGAAGAGAACAAGCAGAAGATCGCCAAGTCGCCGATCTCCGAAGCGTTCAGCACCAGCTGGAGAACCATGTTCCTGGTCATGGTGATGGCGTTGATGAACGTGATCCCGGTAGTGGCAACCATCTTTGGTGCGGCTTATGCGGTGCAACCGGCGTATGGAATCGGCTTCGACAAGAGCGTGTATCTGTGGATTCCGGTGGTGGGCAATATCGTCGCGGTGCTGGTGATTCCCTTCGTCGGCAACCTGTCCGACAAGATCGGCCGCCGCCCGACCATGATCACCGGTGCACTGGGTTCCGGCCTGCTGGCCTTCGGTTACCTGTACGCCATCAGCATCAGTAACGTGCCGCTGGCCTTCATCATGTCGCTGCTGATGTGGGGCGTTGTGTACCAGGGCTACAACGCGGTGTTCCCAAGCTTCTACCCGGAGCTGTTCCAAACCCGCTACCGCGTATCGGCTATGGCCATCGCGCAGAACGTCGGCACCATGCTGACGGCTATGCTGCCAGCAGTGTTCGCCCTGCTCGCACCGCCCGGCTCGGACAACATTCCGATGCTGATCGGTGGCCTGGCATTCGGCATCACCTGCCTGTGCGCCATCGCTGCATTCATCGCCCCGGAAACCTACCGGATTCCGATGGCCGACCTGGGCAAGCCAGGCGCCAAGCCGATGGACAAGGAAGAATACGAAGCTGCACGCAAGAACAGCTTCAATAACACCGACCACTGAGTCGATTGCCCCGCGCAAAACAAGAAGGCCCGCAAGGGCCTTCTTCATTTCATGCAGGCCAAAATAGTCTGCGTGCCCTACCCACTCAACGCTTTCTACGCTGCTGGTACGCGGCGGCCAAGCCGCTCAGGCAGATGATGGCGATACCAACCTTGGCACTGGTTTCCGGATCATGACCGAAAATCACCAGGCCAAGCAGGCCAGCAAAGACGATCTGGCAGTAGCCGAACGGTGCCAGCAGTGCCGGGGCGGCGTGACGAAACGCCTTGGTCAGCATCAGATGAGCAAACATGCCGCAAGCACCCAGTGCCAACATAAGTGGCAAATGGCGCCACTCGGGCAGTTGCCAGAAGAATGGCACCAGGCAGCTCATCAGCAAAGTATTGAGCAATCCGGTGAAGAAGTTGCTGGTCGTCGGCGTGTCGTACTGGCTGAGCATGCGCGTCAGCAACTGATAGGCCGCGAAACAGGTCGCGGAACAAAGTGGCAGCAGGATCGCCGGCGTGAACAGTTCGCCGCCTGGATGGACGATGATCAGCACCCCACCGAACCCGACCAGCACGGCAGCCCACTGACCACGGCTGACCCGCTCGTTGAGTAACGGCACCGACAGCGCGGTGACCATCAGCGGAGCGAGAAAGTTGACCGCCGTCGCCTCAGCCAGCGGGATATACAGCAGCCCCGTGGTGAAGAACAGACTGCAGCCCAGCAGACAGATAGCCCGCAGCGCCTGTAGGCCGGGTCGCTTGCTACGCAGCACGCGCAGGCCGGATTGTGGCAGGAAGATGCCGGCCATCAGCAGCGTGTGCACGACATAGCGCGCCCACACCACCATGACCACCGGGTAGATGCCAGACAGGTATTTCGACAGCGCGTCATGGCTGGCGAACAGGAAAGTCGCCAGCACCACCAGGCCGATGCCTTTGAGCGGATGGTTGACGCCTGAAAGCGAACTCGGGGTACTCATGCGGACTCTCGTGATTCAGCAGACATCATCATATTCGGTAGCTGACTAACTATTTAGCCAGTCCTGCACCCGCTCACCGACCTACCTCTGACGCGGTCGATCTCAGTATGGGCTATGGGTGGGATGGCAACCGTGCCAGTAACGCCCGTGTTTTGTCGATAGCCGCCTGCGCCCGCGACTCAGCGCTGACGCCCTGCTCCAGCAAATGCCGCGTGGGGATTTCAAGACTCAATGGAACAGTTGCCGGTAGACAACGCAACAGTCCCGCCAGGTCACAATCTCCGTCACCGGGGAAACGTCGTTCGTTGCGCGCCTGGCGCAGAATCTCCGCCATGTCATCGGGCCGCGGCCCGGCGACGTCGCACAGTTGGGCATAACGAAGACGCGATGGTTCCACCAACAGCAAATCCTCCAGGCGCGAAGCCGAGCGGTCGAAATGAAAGGCGTCGACCAGCACACAGCCATTGTCACGCCCGGCGCGCTGCATGATCCGCACGGCCTGTTGCAGGTTGGCGACGTCCGTCCAGGGCATGAACTCCAGATGAGGGTGCAGACCGTAGGATGCCGCGCGATCGCACAGTTCGGCGAAGTTGTCGGTCAACCGCGCTTCGTCGGGGTCGTTGCCGGCCACCAGCACTTCGCTCGCACCAAATTCACCACCGGCTTCGAGCACCGCCTCGAAATCGCTACAGCGGGTTTGCGGCTTTAACCGCAGGATCTCGATATCCAGCACCTGCACACCGGTATCACGCAGACGCTTGAGTGTCTGCCTGCGTAGCTCGAGGTCGGCGAGCAACGGAAAATGGTGCTCCTCCTCGGTCGCCGGAATCAGCCGCAGCCCGACATGACTGTATCCGGTACGGGCTGCCACCTCGACCATCTCTGGCGGAGACAGCTCCAGAACGGTAAGACTGGCCAGGGAAAAGATGCGCTCGTGGTTGTTCATGGACGTTCTCTCGGCGGCGGCGAACCGCATTGATCTGGAATGCGCTCAGAAGCGCTCGGGCGTGCAGGCACTGGCATCACAAGCGGCCCGGCAGATGGCTTCGTAAAGAGCCAGAGTGCGACCGGCATCGGCGGCACTCACCAGTGGCTGCTCCTCGCCGCGGGCAACGGCAATGAAATGCACGAGTTGTCGGCGCAGCGCCTCATCGACACCGAAGGGCTGCTCCTGCGTTTGCAGCGGCTCGTGCCAGCCAGCGCCCACCGTGCCGTACGACCAATATTTGAGCTGGGGAATGCTCAGTGCACCGCCGGTACCGGCAAGCAGGTAACACGGCTGATCAGGCTGCCTGGGGTACACCGGATTCTCGCCGGCGGTGAGTTCCCAGCTCCAGGGCGCCGCTACCGCATCGGAGCCGGTCAGGCTGCCCAGCGCGCCATTGGCGAAGCGCAGGATCACCGCCGCGCTGTCCTCATTGGCGAAGCCGCGCACCGCACTGCTGGTGATGGCCTGCACCTGCTCCACTTCACCACAGAGGTGGCGCAACAGGTCGAGGTCGTGAATCAGATTGGTCAGCAGCATGCCGGCGCCGGGCTCGCGGCGCCAGGCAACGTCGTAATAACTGTCTGGTTTCTGTAGCTGCCATAGCGCCGTCACCGTGGTCAGCCGCCCCAGAGCGCCGTCCTGCAGCAGTTGGCGGGCTTTGGTGATCAACGGATTGTGGCGACGATGGTGGCCAACCAGCACCGGCACACCACTGTTCTCGACTGCCTCCACCAGCTCGCGCACTTCGGTCAGGCTTACTCCGACCGGTTTCTCCAGCAGTACCGGCAGGCCCGCTTCGATGCAGCGCAAGGCAGTAGACACGTGCGCAGCGTTGGGGTTGGCGACGATCACCGCCTGGGCCAGGCGCCGGTCGAGCAGGGTTTGCAGGTCGCTGAAACAGGGTACGTCGAACTCCTGCGCCAGCTGCGCAGCCTGAGGCCCCGGATCGACGATGGCGCAGAGCGTTGCCTCAGGTAATTGACGCAAATGATGGAGATGTTGCCGGCCCATGATTCCGGCGCCGATCAGGGCGATGCGCAGTGGCGGTTTCAAGACACGAGTCCTTTTCTGATTATTTTGGATAAGCCTATCGCTCACCGAAATAATTTAGAACCCGGTTCCACTATTAATCAACACCCACCTCACTCACGGGGCGTTAATCGAACGCTATCGCTGCATGCTCACACGAACAGCCCCGACGCCTGGCTGGCAGCGCACAGCTCTGCAGCGAACTCGATCAGGCTCGGCGCCAGTTCTTCCATGCGTTCGACCGGCATGCGCGCGCTCGGCCCGGCAATGCTCAGCACGCCGATCACACCGGCATGCTGCGGGTGAGTGATCACCGCCGCCAGCGCACAGGTGCCGAGCGAGGATGTTTCCACCACAGCGGCATAACCCCGTTCACGTGCTTGATGCACATAGCCCAGCAATTGTTCATCGCTATGCGGCGCGTTGGGCCCGAACTCCGCGTCTTCGGCGATCTGCTGTCGCGCCACCAGCGCCAGCGCTTCGACGTCCGTCATGCTGGCCAGCCAGGCGTGGCCAGAAGCGGTATAGCGCAGCGGTGCGTCACGCCCCATGTCCGGGTCATAACGCAAACCAGAGCGAGCGCCCTGGGATTTGGCGATCCAGGTCTGTCGCTCCCCCTCGATCACGCCCAGGCGTACCAGTTCGCCGCTTTCTCGTGCCAGACGATCAAGAAGCGGCTGCACGATGTCCGCACCACTGCTGGCCAGGTAACGAAATCCCAAGGCAACCAATTTGGTCGACAACCTATAACGGCTGCTCTGTGCGTCTTGCCGCACGTACCCGAGGCGCACCAGCTCGGTGAGCATGCGGTGCGTGGCGCTTTTGGGAATCTGCAGTTGCTCGGCCAATGTCTGCATTGGCACGTCGCCGGCGCCCGCCAGTGTTTCCAGCAGGTTCAATGCCCTTTCTATCTGGCTACCGGCCATAGTGGGATCCTTTGATGATTTTGCGCGATTCTAAAAGACATTCCCGTGGATACGGAACCGCTGCGATTCGCAGACCTGAGCCAGCCAAGCCATCGCCAGGCCCAAGGGTTGGCTGTGCCGTGCAACACAGGCCATAATCACGACGCAATATTTGTACTAACTGGTTCGTTCTTGTTCGGTAACCGAACGACAACACCTTTTGTGAATTGAAATAGACGGGATCACCGCACAGTATGCGATCCACGTCTTACGGAGTTTCCGCGCTAAAGTCGGCAACCCTATAAAAAGCACAAACGCTGAACCTATAAATATAAAAAGGTCGCCCTCCATGCCACAGCTCTTCACTGTGTTTGTCCGTGCGCAACAAATGACCCTACGGGCCATCCGCACACTTGCCAACTCGCCTGGCGAAGATTGGTCATCGCTTTCTCCCGCCGCTATCAATCTGCTCATGCCCATCGCACCCTGCCGGCCCGACACCGTGCAGTCGAGGCCTACCGACGCTCGTATCTGATTCAGATACGCCCCCCCAACGTGGGCAGCATGAACTGCTTCTGGAGTGACCTATGACCACATCGAAAAAAGTACCGGTGGGTGAACGCACCTTCTGTGTGCTGCTGGTGATTTTCAGCATCGCCGTGCTGTATCAGGCCTACCTGATTTCCGGTTTTTCCTCGATCAGCTCGCCGGGTGCCTTTCCCCTCGGGGCCGGTGCAGTGCTGCTGATCGCCGCACTACGCGTGCTCTACGAGCTACGTGGCAAACCGACTCAGGGAGAAGGCTGGGCGGCGTCGGCGAAACGCTTCAGCCACGAACATTTCCCGCGACACATCGTCGTCTTCACCCTGCTTTCGGTGCTTTATCTGGCCGCAATCCAGTGGGCAAGCTTCTACATCAGCACCTTCGTATTTCTGATGCTCTGCATCGTTTATCTGCGGCGTGGCAAGGTGCTCTCGGCGCTACTGGCCAGTAGCATCTCGGTGTTGGCCATCTACCTCCTGTTCACCCTGGCGTTCAGCGTCTACCTGCCCTGAGATAAGACTTCCATGAGCGATACTTTTTCTTACCTGTTGATGGCCTGGATGGACCCCAACCTCCTGATGCTGACGGCCCTCGGTACCTTCGCCGGCATCTACATCGGCGCCATTCCCGGTCTGTCGGTAACCATGGCGGTCTCTATCCTGGTGTCCTTCACCTTCTCATGGGATGTGAATGACGCTTTGGCGCTGATCGTCGGCATTTTCATCGGTGGCGTTTATGGCGGCTCACGTAGCGCTATCCTATTGAACATTCCTGGCGAGCCTTCATCCGTGGCAACCTCCTTCGACGGCTACCCATTGGCCAAGCGAGGTGAAGCCGGGCGCGCCATTGGCCTGAGCACCGTGATGTCGGTGATCGGCGGGATTGCCGGCACCGTGGTACTGGCCTGTGCGGCACCGGTTCTCGGTGAACTGGCACTAAAATTCGCCCCACGCGACTACTTCCTGATCGCGGCCATCGGCCTGATGCTGGTTGGCAGCTTGGCCGAAGGCAGTCTGGCCAAAGGCATCTTCGCGGTTGCCCTGGGCGCGATCATCGGCATGGTCGGTATGGATCCGGTCACCGCTCAGGGACGCTTCACCATGGGTCAGATAGATCTGATGGGCGGCATCCACTACGTGGTAGTGATGATTGGCCTGTTTGGTGTAGCCGAGGCGCTCTATCAACTGCACAACCTTAACACCGCAGTGGTCAAGCAGAACGTCAGCAAGATCATTCCGCCGATCGCGATGATCCTCAAGTTTCTGCCGCTGTCGCTACGCACCTCGGCCATCGGTGTAATGGTAGGGGCATTGCCTGGTGTAGGTGGCGATATTGCCGCATTGATGGCTTACGACCACGCCAAGCGTACCGTGAAGAATCCAGAAACCCCTTTTGGCGAAGGCGCCTACGAAGGTCTAGTCGCTGCGGAAACCGCAAACAGCGCAGCAGTAGGCAGCGCCTACGTACCGATGCTGACGCTGGGTATGCCGGGTGATGCGGTAACCGCGGTGATCATCGGTGCGCTGGTTATCCACGGCCTCAACCCCGGCCCGATGCTGATGGTGGAAAACCCGCACATTTTCTGGTTCACCGTCGGCAACCTGGCGCTGGCCAATATCTTCCTGCTGATTTTCGGCATGATGGGCATCAAGCTGTTCGCCAAAGTCGTCGAACTGCCCAAAGCCGTGCTGATTCCATTGATTCTGGTGCTCTGCACCGTCGGCTCCTACTCGCTGAACAGCAGCATGACCGAGGTCTATTGGATGTTCGGTTTCGGCGTACTCGGCTACTTCCTCAAAGCGTTTGGTTTCCAGATGGGGCCAATCATCCTCGGCGTCATTCTCGGCCCCCTGATGGATACCTCTTACCGCCAAGCTATGGCTTCGGTAGGCGACAATCCGCAAGAGCTGCTCATGGAGATGGTCAGCAGCCCGGTTTCACTGATTCTCAGCGCTGCCCTGCTGCTGGTGCTACTCAGCAACACCCCATTGCTCGGCTGGCTCAAACGCAAACGCAAGGCCGCATCGGTTCAACCCTGATACACCGCGTCACGCATGCCCGGAAACGGATATATAAAAACAACCAATGGAGAGTCTCCAACATGCTTAAGCAACTACTTACTGGCGTCGCATTTTCCCTTAGCGCCCTGACGCTTGCCCTGCCCGCCTATGCCGATTACCCGGAGCGCAGCATTCAGGCAGTGATTCCCTGGGGTGCTGGCGGCGCCACGGACAACGTGATGCGTAGCCTCTCACCCTACGTGGAGAAAGAGCTGGGTACCAAGCTGATTCTCAACAACCGCCCTGGCGGCACCGCAGTAATTGGCAGCAGCTATGTGCTGCAGCAAAAACCTACCGGCTACACCCTGCTGCTGGGCGCCGAAAACCCACAGCTGTATCCGGTGCTTGGCCTGGCCAAGTTCGACTACAGCGACTTCTACCCGGTCAACATCATTGGCCAGAACGTCGTGGTGATCGCTACCAACGCCGACAGCCCGTTCAACTCCATGGCCGACCTGCTGGCTGCGGCCAAGGAAAAGCCAGACACTCTGCGCATGGGCTCCACCGGCGCCGGCGGCCTGCCAAGCACCGTTCACGCCATGGTCAATGCCGTTGGCGAACTGAAAGTGCGTGAAGTGACCTTCGGTGGCGATGGCCCCGGCATTACCGCATTGATGGGCAAACACATCGACTTCATGCCGCTGAGTCTGGCTGCGGCACAGGAGCTGGTACGTTCCGGCAAACTCAAGGCACTGGCTGTACTGGCTGCCGAAGAGGTGCCTGAGCTGCCTGGCGTCGAGCCGATCACCAAAGCCCTGCCAGAGATTGGTGAGTACCTGCCGTGGGGCCCGTTCTGGGGCGCCTTCGTGCACAAGGACACACCGGATGACATCAAGCAGAAACTGGTCGAAGCCTACGGCAAAGCCGTTGCCAATGAAGAGTTCCAGGGCTTCCTGAAGAACTACGGCGCACAAAGCCTGAACCTCAACGGCGCCGAAGCCGAGCAGTTCCTCAAGCGCTGGCAGTCGGTTACCGCCTGGTCGATGTACAAGGCCAAGGCTATCGAGATCTCGCCAGATAGCGTTGGCATCCCGAAACCCTAAGCAGTTCGACCGGGCGGTCTACACGCCGCCCGGTCACTCTAACGCTGTACGCGAAAGACCTTGGGTGCAACGCCCGTTTCGCGTTTGAAGAACCTGGAAAAGTACGCCGGCTCGGAAAAGCCCAGGCTGTCAGACACCTGATGGACGTTCATATTGGTGTACACCAGGCAGCGCTTGGCCTCCAGCACCAGCCGCTGATTGATCATCTGCAATGCGGACTGCCCCGCCAAACGTCGACACAGCGCATTGAGATGCGCCGCGCTGATGCCCAATGCCTGGGCATATCGCTCGATCGACCAATGCTGACGCAGCTGCGCCTCGAGTAACGTGGTGAAAGCGTCGACATGCTCTCGCCCCCGATCGCGCTCCGGGCTCTGGGGTTTGGCCATGGCCAGCCAGCGGCGATGCAGCGCCACCAGCAGCAAGGTGATCAAAGCCTGCAGTCGCAGATCCCGCCCTGCAGCATGAAGTGCGTACTCCTCGGCGATCGCCTCGAACATGCCATGCAGCTCATCCACCCCATCGTTCAGCGCGTAGCACACGGAACGCTTCATCAGCTGACTGTCCAGCCCCAGGCTTATCTGCTCAACCAGCGGCTGAGCCAGGCTCAGCACATAGCCCTGGGTATCCTGGGAGAAACGAAAGCCATGGACGCTCAGGGCAGGCACCAACAGCAACGTTGGCGTGGCCACCCGGTGAATGCTGCCCTCCACTTCCAGTTCCGCGCAGCCCGCCTGAATGAACAGCAGCTGAACCAGATCGCCATGCCGGTGGGGCTTGATTTCCCAGCCGTGCAAACGACTGCGCTCGGGAATCGACTCGCAGTGAATCAAGTCCGGGGTCGGCCAGGCAGTGGTTTCCCCGTACAGCTTGAATATCGGCACCTGTACCTCGGAACGCTTCAGCATGCGGCCTCCTTCAACCACGAAAAATCCATGAATTCACTCCGATAGTGCCTTCAAAGCCTGCTGCTATCTACCAAAAATACAAACGTGCCCAAGCCTGGTTTCGTATCGACGAAACCAGGTCGGCAGGCGCCGAGCCACAGGAGAACAATAATGAAAACACAAGTCGCCATTATCGGCGCCGGTCCCTCAGGGCTGCTGTTGGGCCAACTGCTGAGCAATGCTGGTATAGACAATCTGATCGTCGAACGGCAAAGCCCCGACTACGTACTAGGGCGCATCCGAGCAGGAGTGCTGGAACAGGGCATGGTCGACCTGCTGCGCGAAGCCGGAGTTGCCGAACGTCTGGATCGCGAGGGCCTGGTACACGATGGCTTCGAGCTCGCCTTCAACGGCCGCTGCGAACACATCGACCTCAAGGGGCTGACCGGTGGCAAGAGCGTCACGGTCTACGGCCAGACCGAAGTGACCCGCGACCTGATGCAGGCCAGGCAAGCCAACGGCGCCGTTACCCTTTACGAGGTCGGCGACGTCGAGCCCAAGGATATGGACACCGATCAGCCTTACCTGACCTTCACACACCAGGGTCAGCCTGTGCGCCTGGACTGCGATTACATCGCCGGCTGCGACGGCTTCCACGGTGTATCCCGGCAATCCATTCCGGCGCATAAGCTAAAGGAGTTCGAGCGGGTCTATCCCTTCGGCTGGCTCGGCATTCTGGCTGACACACCGCCGGTCAATGACGAACTGATCTACGCCAATCACCCCCGCGGGTTTGCCCTGTGCAGCATGCGCTCTGCCACCCGCACCCGTTATTACCTCCAGGTAGGGGCCGACGAGCGAGTCGAGGACTGGTCAGACCAACGTTTCTGGGACGAACTGAAAACCCGCCTGCCCGAGGCCGTCGCACAGCGCCTGGTAACCGGCCCGTCGATCGAGAAAAGCATCGCGCCGCTGCGCAGCTTCGTGGTCGAGCCCATGCAATACGGACGCCTGTTTCTGCTTGGCGACGCCGCCCACATCGTGCCGCCCACCGGTGCCAAAGGCCTGAACCTGGCCGCCAGTGACGTCAACACGCTGTATCGCATTCTGCTCAAGGTCTATCGCGAGGATCGCCCGGAGGCCATCGAGCAATACTCGGCAATTTGCCTACGGCGCATCTGGAAGGCCGAACGCTTCTCCTGGTGGATGACCTCGATGCTGCATCGTTTCCCCGATACCGATGATTTCAGCCGGCGAATGCAGGAAACCGAGCTCGACTACTTTGTTTCTTCGGAAGCGGGCCGCCGAACCATTGCCGAGAACTACGTCGGCCTGCCGTATGAAGACGTGAGCTAGACGGGCACCGCCTGCTTTTCACCGCGACGTTTGCCCTTGCATGCAATTCGTTCGTTAATCGCCCATTAAGACGATTAGCGAATTGAACCAAAACGTTCGACCTCGCAACATGGCGGCAGCGAGCCATGGAGGACGGGATCGAGCGGGCTGAGAGGCCACCCAAGCGTTACCCAGTTGCCACCCATCAAAAATAAGAAAAGGAATACGCAATGCTCAAGCTTTCAAAAGCTCTCATGACTCTATTGGCCGCCAGCGCGATCAGCTTCCAGGTACACGCAGACGAAGCCGAAGTAACGCTCAAGATTCATCACTTCCTGCCTGCTCATTCGGTGACCCAGGCCGACTTCCTCAAACCCTGGGCCGAGAAAGTTACCCAGGAATCCAACGGCCGCATCCAATTTCAGTTCTATCCGTCCATGCAACTGGGCGGCACTCCGCCGCAGCTGTTCGACCAGGCCCGCGATGGCGTCGCCGATATCGTCTGGACCCTGCCAGGCTACACCAGCGGCCGCTTCCCCCTGGCGTCGGCCTTCGAACTGCCGTTCATGAGCCGCTCCTCCGAAGCCAGCAGCCAAGCTATGTGGGACTTCCTCGAAGCTCACGGGCAAAAGGAGTTCACCGGTGTCCACCTGCTGGCAACGCACCTGACCGATGGTGCCCTGCTGCACACCGTGAAAAAGCCGATCCGCACCCTGGCGGACTTCCGTGGCCTGAAACTGCGCTCGGCCAACCGCGTGTCGACCAAACTGATCTCGATGCTCGGCGCTACACCCGTCGCCATGCCGGTGCCACAAGTACCGGAGGCCCTGTCCAAAGGTGTGGTCGATGGTGCGGTACTGCCTTGGGATGTGGTGCCGGCACTGAAGCTGCATGAGCTGGTCAAATACCACACCGAAATGGCGCCCGGCCAGCCGGCGCTGATGCACACCGCCCTGATACTGGCGATGAACCCCGCCAAGTACGCCAGCCTGCCCGATGACCTGCGCCAGATCATCGACAACAACAGCGGCCGCGAGTTGTCGCGCCAAGCCGGCCACATCTGGGACACCAACGTGATTGCCACCGGCCACGAGTTGGCCGAGTCGCGCGGCAACGAGATCTACGTACTGCCCGCCGAGGAACAGGCCAAGTGGGTCGCCATCGGTAGCAAGCTGGATCAGGACTGGATCAAGGAAGTGGAAAGCAAGGGCAACGAGAACGGTGCAGCGCTGCTGCAAGAAGTCCGCGAACGGGTAGAGAGCTACAACGCCAAATTGGCCAATTGAGTCCATCCCGTCGTTGTCTTGGCCGGTGCAGGCGCACCGGCCCTTGCGGAGTTTCCTCATGATCGAAAACCATGCGTCCCCGGAGCAGGCTCATCGCACTCGGCCGCTAGGCCAACTGCTGGATACACTGACCCGACTCCTGGCGTTGGCAGGTGGTCTGGTACTGGTGGCCATCACCCTGCTATCGGCCTACAGCATCACCATGCGCAGCTTGTTCGATACGCCATTGCTCGGCGACGTGGAACTGGTACAGATGGGCTGCGGCATTGCCGTGGTCAGTTTCCTGCCGCTCTGTCAGTTACGTCGGGCCAATGTCATTGTCGACGCCTTCACCCTGAAATCATCCCCTGCCGTACGCCGCGTCCTGGACACCCTGGGCTGCCTGTTGATGGCTGCCTGCGCAACCGTGCTCGCCTGGCGCTCGCTGGTCGGCACGCTCGATACATACAGCAACGGCGAAGAGTCGATCATCATGGGCATCCCTATGTGGTGGTCGATGACCCCATTCGCACCGGCCTTTACCTTGCTGGCGATTGTCTCGTTGTATACCGCCTGGCTGGACTTCCACGGTGAAGGGGATCCGTCATGAGCAGCGTTGCACTGGGCGGGATTTTCCTGATTTTTCTCCTGATCCTGCTGGCCATACGCATACCGATCGCCATCGCCATGATGCTTACCGGCATCGCCGGTTACATCTCGATCAGCGGCCTGGATCCGCTACTCAACTACCTGAAGACCGTCGCCTATGCGCGCTACACGGTCTATGACCTGTCGGTGATTCCGCTATTTTTGCTAATGGGGCAGTTCGCCTCACGCGGTGGCCTGGCCACTGGCCTGTTTCGTGCGGCGGCGGCCATGGTTGGTCACTGGCGGGGTGGCCTGGCGATTTCCGCTATCGGCTCCTGCGCCGGGTTTGGCGCGGTATGTGGCTCCTCCGTCGCCACCGCGGCGACCATGGGCCAAGTGGCACTGCCGGAACTGCGCCGCTACAAGTACTCCAACTCGCTGGCTGTGGGTTGCCTGGCTGCTGGTGGCACCCTGGGTATTCTGATTCCGCCCTCCGTGGTGTTGGTTATCTATGCCATCCTGGCCCAGCAGAATATCTCCACGCTGTTCATGGCCGCCTTTGTCCCCGGCATTCTCGCCGTCATCGGCTACATGATCGCCATCGCTATCTACGTGCGCCTATACCCCGATTCTGGCCCGGCGCAAGAACGTGCGACGTGGAAGCAACGGCTGGTCGCGCAGAAAGGCGTGTGGCCCGTACTGCTGATCTTCCTGGTGGTACTCGGTGGTATCTATGGTGGCTGGTTCACCCCCACCGAAGCCGCGGCAATTGGCACCGTAGGCACTGGTTTCTTCGCTTTCACCCTGGGCAAGATGAAGCTCGGTGAGTTCAAGGAGGTGTTACTCGGCACCGCTATCACCACCGCCATGATTTTCATGATCCTGCTCGGTGCTGACGTGATGAATGCCTTCCTGGCGCTTTCACAATTGCCCAACGCGGTCGCCGAACTGATTTCTGGCGCAGGCCTGCCACCGTTCCTGGTGCTGGCCGGGATCCTGATCCTGTACCTGATTCTCGGCTGCGTGATGGACACCATGTCGATGATCCTGCTGACCATTCCGATCTTCTTCCCAGTCATCATGGGGCTGGATTTCTATGGTCTGGACGCGACGGAAAAGGCCATCTGGTTCGGCATCCTCGCCCTGATGGTGGTGGAAATCGGCATGGTCACCCCGCCATTGGGCATGAACGTCTACGTGATCGCCAGCATGGCTCGCGACATTCCCATGCGTGATGCGTTCATGGGCATCGTGCCGTTCCTGATTTCGGACATCCTGCGCGTCATCATTCTCGTGCTGTTTCCGTCAATAACCCTGTGCCTGGTTCGCTGGCTGACTTGACGAAACTATTTCTCTCCACCCCACCGTGGGAGCGGTGGGTAACGTTCACAACACCAAAGGAAAACAACAATGAAAATCATCGCCGCACTACCACCTAGCCTCATCGCACTGGCTATCGCAGCAAGCGCCCTGCCAATGGCCGCCCAGGCCGAAGGCTTCGTTGAAGATGCCAAGGTCACCCTCGGCCTGCGCAACTACTACTTCAACCGCGACTATCTGAACGGCACCGATCCGGTGATCCGCGGCGAGCGTCAAGGCCAGGCCGAAGGCTGGACCCAGAGCTTCATTCTCGATGCCCGCTCCGGCTACACCGCCGGCACCATCGGCGTTGGTCTCGACGTGCTGGGCCTGTACAGCATCAAGCTGGACGGCAACCGCGGCGCCGCCAACACCCAACTGATGCCGATCCACGGTGATGGCCAGGCCGCTGACAACTTCGGCCGCACCGCCGTTGCTGCCAAGGCCAAGCTCTCCAAGACCGAACTGAAAGTCGGTGAGTGGTTCGCCGTACTGCCAATTCTGCGTGCGGACGATGGTCGTTCCCTGCCGCAGACCTTCCAGGGTGCGCAACTCACCTCCAGCGAAATCGACGGCCTGACCCTGTATGGCGGTCAGTTCTGGAAGAACAGCCAGCGTAACGACGCCAGCCGTGAGGACATCTCCTACAACGGTATCGCCGGCGATGATTTCAACTTCGGTGGTGGTGAATTCAAATTCAACGGCAACAACACCATGGTCGGCGTCTGGCACGCACGACTGGAAGACATCTACCAACAAAGCTACCTGCAACTGACCCACAGCCAACCGGTGGGTGACTGGGTACTGGGCGCCAACCTCGGTTATGTAGATGGCAAGGACGAAGGCGCTGCCAAAGCAGGCAAGCTGGACAACAAGGTCTATCAGGGCAGCTTCTCCGCCAAGACCGGCAGCAACACCTTCACCGTGGCGTACCAGAAGCTCAACGGTTCCACCAAGTTCATGCGCGTCGACGGCGCCAGCGGCGGCACCCTGGTCAACGACGGCTTCACCAACAGCTACGACGCGCCGAACGAGCGCTCCTGGCAGGTGCGTCATGACTTCAACTTCGCCGGTGTCGGCGTTCCGGGCCTGACCCTGATGAACCGCTACGTCAGCGGCGACAGCATCCACGCAGCCGATGGCCGCAAGGATGGCGAAGAGTGGGGCCGCGAATCCGAACTGGCCTACACCGTCCAGGACGGCACCCTGAAGAACCTCAGCGTGCGCTGGCGTAACTCCGACGTCCGTCGTGACGTTGGCCAGGATCTTCACGAAAACCGCCTGATCTTCAACTACCCGCTGTCGATCCTGTAAGGCTTACACCGCATCGCTTTACTCCAGTGTCATGGCATATTTGGCCCGTCCTCGTGACGGGCTTTTTTATGCGCAGGCGCACACGGCGTCAGCAGTCACTGCTCGACTGTTCCTGCAAAGGAAACAAAGGCGACGGACACACGAAAACGCCACTGCGGCATGTACCGAGCGTCGAAGAAAATATTCAAAAGATAGACGACCTGAGCAGGTCTTGAAATGGAGGCAACCCTACCAGCCACACCCCGGCACACAATGTTCCCGCTGTGGCTGCTTCCTTCCGGATCTGACCAGGTTCACGGGTAATCGTTGCGGGGAACCGGCAGGGCCACCATAACGCTGCTCACCTTGCAGTGAGCCGGCGCCATTGTACCGGCTTGCGGCGAACTTACAACTGCTTCAAGCACTTAGCGCTAATGCCAGCGACTAGACGCGAAAGCGCCCCACCAATCGGGCAAGGTCGTTGGACAGCTCGGACAAGCGCTGGCTGGCCGCGGTGCTCTGTTGCGAGGTATGCGCTGCCTCGTTGGAAAGCTCGCGAATATCGCTGATGTTGCGGGCGATTTCCTCGGTAACGCTGCTCTGCTCCTCGCAGGCGGTGGCGATCTGCGCGGCCATGTCGTTGATGCGCTGCAGCGAATCTCCGGTATCGCTCAATGCCTGATCGACACCGGCAGCCTGTTCGACGCTTTCGCGCGCTTTGACGCTGCCCGCGTGGGTAGCTTTGACGGCATTCTGCACGCCGCCCTGTAAACGCTGAATCATCTCCTGGATGTCCTTGGTGGACTCCTGAGTGCGAGCGGCCAGTGCACGCACTTCATCAGCGACCACCGCAAAACCGCGACCCTGTTCGCCGGCACGGGCAGCTTCGATAGCGGCATTAAGGGCCAGCAGGTTGGTCTGTTCGGCGATGCCACGGATCACCGCCAGCACCTCACCGATCTTGCCTGCTTCCTGCTCGAGGGCCTGGATGCTGTCCGAGGCGCTTTCCACCTCGTGCGCCAGTTGCCGAATCGACTGGATGGTCGCCCCGACCACCCGCGCGCCGTCGCGGGACTGGGTTTCTGCGTTGCGTACCGCATCCGCCGCGCCTTGAGCACTGCGCGCCACTTCATGCACCGCGGCACTCATCTCGGTAGCCGCCGTGCTGACCTGATCCACCGCCGCATGCTCACTGTTGATCAGGCGATCATTCGCACTCGCCATGCCAGCCAGGCTCTGCGCAGAGCTTGCGACTTCCCCAGTCACGCGACCTACTTCGCTGATCAGCGGCTGCAGCTTGTCGAGAAAGCGGTTGAACGCCTGACTCAGGCGCCCCAGCTCATCGCGTGAGGTCACCTCCAGGCGCACCCGCAGATCCCCATCGCCATCGGCCAACTGCTCGATGCGGGTGAGCAATCGGTGCAGCGGCCGGGTGATAAGCGCAGGGAAACCGATGATCAGCAACAAGCAAACCAGCAACCCACAGATCACCACCGCTCCCTGCTGCAAGGCCAGGCGTTCGCCATGGGCAATGGCGGCAACGCCCAGCCCATTGGCGGCCTGATCCTCCAGCTCACCGAGCTTGTCGATCACATCACGCATGGCATCGAACTGCGCCTCGCTGTCACCAAAGCTGAGTCGCGACGCGGCAGCAGGATCGGTAGCAGCCAACTGCACGACCTGCGCAGCCGTGCGCTCCCAACTGGTAAAGGCACGTTCGAAATCCGCGACCAATCGCAGCGCCTCGTCGCCTGGCTGCATCTGCGCATAAGCCTTGACCCGGTCGGCGGCCTGCTTAACGTTGTCCACCTGTGACTTGCGAAGGTCAGCTACATGATTCTCAGCGACCTCGCCCAACAGGCTGCGCTCAGCGACCAATGCCTGGTAAAGGTCACGATCAGCATTGAGGAGCAGACTGACGCCCGGCAGATAGCGGTGGGTCAGGCGATTGCTGGAGTCGACGACCTGGCCGATGCCCCACATGCCCAGCGCGCCCATCAGCAGCAGTAACAGGGCCAGAAAGATGATCGGCAGAGCGATCTTCGAACGAAACCCGAGATCAGCGAGCAAGCGCAGCATGGCAACCCCCGAACAGCTATGGACTGGTTCTGGTACGTCGTTTCCAGCAGCATAGCTGCAATCCGCCTCACCGCGCAGGCACACAGCCAGCATCGCACCGCTCTCACCCGAAAACGCAGGTAAACCGAAAAACTGTGGCGGATGCCCGTAATTGAGCACTGCCACGGGAATTTACCGTGAGCAGGTAGGTCACAATGAAGCCTGATTGACCGGGAAAACCGCCCAGTCGATCGCCTATGATGCGCGGGCATTAATCAATGCCACACTTTTTCATCCCCAAGGAGCAACCACATGGCCATTACCAAAGACCAATTGATCGGTGACATCGCAGAAGCCATCGACACGCCGAAGACCACCGTCCGTGCGGCGCTTGATCAACTCAGCGAGATCGTCAGCGACGCCTTGGAAAATGGTGGTGAAATCACCCTGCCAGGTATCGGCAAACTGAAGGTCAGCGAGCGCCCTGCCCGCACCGGCCGCAACCCGCAGACTGGCAAAGCCATCGAAATCGCTGCCAAGAAAGTAGTGAAGTTCGTACCGGCCAAGGCCCTGACCGACGCGGTCAACTGATCTATCGGCGGGGCGTCACCAGGCGCCCCGCTGCATCCCCGCAACACGCCCCTCTCGATAAGACTGAACCCACGCCGACCTGTCGCCTCAAACGACGACATCCGTCAGACGCAGGTTCGCCATGCCCGCCGACCGCGAACTCACCTTCCGTGCACTGTTTTCAGGTGTGCTGCTTGGCGCCTTGCTGACGCCTTCGAATATCTATTCCGGCCTGAAGATCGGCTGGTCGTTCAACATGTCGATCATCGCCCTGCTGGTCAGCTACGGGATCTGGCAGAGCCTGGTGCGTTGGCGCCTGGGCACCGCCTGGAGCATGCGCGAAAGCAACATCAACCAGACCACGGCATCGGCTGCCGCGTCGATCATCTCCGGTGGGCTGGTCGCGCCGATACCGGCCTATACCCTGCTGACCGGCCAGCAACTGCCCACGCTGCCATTGGTGGCCTGGGTGTTCTCGGTGAGTTTTCTGGGTATCTGGGTGGCCTGGTACCTGCGCCGTAGCATGGTCGAAGACACGCGGCTGCGCTTTCCCGAAGCGGTCGCCACCCTGGAAACCATGCAGCAGGTCTACAACCATGGCCGTGACGCGCTGCAGCGTCTCTACGTGCTGGGCGCGGCGGCGTTGCTCGGCGGTCTGGTCAAGTGGGCCGATACGCTCCTGGCGCTACCGCGCTGGTCGCCATCGGCGAGCCTGGAACGGCTTACCTTCAGCCTCG
This sequence comes from Pseudomonas sp. AC355, assembly GCF_979258205.1. Lineage (NCBI taxonomy): Bacteria > Pseudomonadati > Pseudomonadota > Gammaproteobacteria > Pseudomonadales > Pseudomonadaceae > Pseudomonas > Pseudomonas sp. AC355. Next base: position 1,615,085 of record NZ_OZ409843.1, read on the forward strand.
ACCCCTCTCCTCTGCTGATCGGCTTTGGCGGCATCATCGGTATTCGCGTCAGTCTTTCCCTGCTGCTCGGTGCAGTTATCGCCTGGGGTGGCCTGGCGCCCTGGTTGCTCGGCAGCGGCCTGGTGCCCATCGCAGAAGACGCCAGCGGCCCGCAATTCGGCCCCTTGGTGGAGTGGCTGTTGTGGCCCGGCGTGACATTGCTGGTGTGCGCCACGCTCACCTCCCTGGCGGTGCGTTACCGCATCAGCCGGCGCTTGGCCAAAGCGGTGCCCGACAGCAACAGCAGGCAGGCACCGGAAAAGCTGCCGTTGGTCATGCTCGCACTGGCATCACTGCTGGTGGTCACGTTGCAGGTACTGCTGTTCGATATCGACCCGCTGATGGCGCTGCTCAGCGTACCGCTGGCGGTCGCCCTCGCCTGCATGGCGGCGCGGGTGGTGGGTGCCACGGGTATTCCACCAATTGGCGCCACGGGCCAATTGTCCCAGCTGACCTTTGGCCTCATCGCTCCCGGGCAGGTCGGGGTTAATCTGATGGCCGCCAATACCGCTGGAGGTGCTGCCGGGCAATGCACCGATCTGCTCAATGACTTCCGGGTTGGCCATGCCATCGGTGCCAAACCCTACAACCAGCTGATCGCCCAGTGCCTGGGCATCTTCGTCGGCAGCATCGTCGGCGTGCTGGTCTATCAGATTCTGATTCCCGACCCGCAGGCCATGCTGATTACCGAGCAATGGCCCGCTCCGGCCGTGGCGACCTGGAAAGCGGTAGCCGAAGTGCTGGGCTACGGCCTCGACTCGATCGACAGCAGCATTCGCTGGGCCATGCTGGTCGGCGCCCTCTGCGGCGTGCTGTTCGGCATATTGGAAGCCAGCTTGCCCGTGCAATCGACCTTTGCCCGCCTGCTGCCGAGTTCGGCGGCATTCGGCCTGGCGTTCATCATCCCCGCCTCCATCTCGCTGATGATGGCACTGGGCGCCCTGCTCGCCTGGGTGATTCAGTCACGCTGGAGGAGCCTGGGCGAACGCTTCACCATCGCCGCAGCGGCCGGCCTGGTGGCCGGGGAAAGCATCGTCGGTGTTGGTGCGTCGTTCTGGATGATGTTTGCGGGTGGCTGAGGTTTGATGCCGGGATCGCCGGCTAGCCGGCTCGTAAACAAGCCATACACCGTAGGACCCCGCTTGCGGGCGAGAACGATTGCGGCCATCACGCAGAACCTAGGCATGACCGCCATTCGCCGGCAAGCCGGCTCCTACACGGTCGCGGCACCCTGCATCGTATTTGTAGGAGCCCCGCCCCCGGGGCGAATTGTGGGCATATCTCGGTAGCGAGGTTACCCGAGCCATTCGCCGCGAGGTCGCGGCTCCTACAGTCCGTTACGCCACGCGCACGTTGGCCCGTAGCCTGGCGTTGAGCGAAGCGATACCCAGGGGCCTTCCCAGGTGTCGCTGCGCTCTACCCAGGCTACGAGAAGCAACGGATAAGGGTGATGGGGATTAGCTGTCGCTACGAAATCACTCGGTGCCGATGCCAAAATCCGCCAGCCTGGCGATAAAGGTCTGCTCATCGAGCACGGCAACGTTCAGCTCGGTAGCCTTGGCCAGTTTCGAGCCGGCACCGGGGCCGGCGACCACGCAGGTGGTCTTTGCCGATACCGAGCCAGCGACCTTGGCGCCCAGGGCTTCCAGCTTGTCCTTGGCGATATCGCGGCTCATCACTTCCAGACTGCCGGTGAGCACCCAGGTCTGGCCAGCCAGCGGCAGGCCTTCGACCACCTTTTTCTCGCTTTCCCAGTGCATGCCGAAATCACGCAATTGCGCTTCGATGGCGCGTGCGCGCTCGGCATTTTCCGCCTTGGCGAAGAACTCCCGCACCGATTGCTTGGCCTTCTCGTTGAGCCCCTTCATGGCACTCAGGTCGAGCCAGTCAGCAGCGATCACACCGTCGAGGCTCTTGAAGCGCTCGGCCAGGTTCTTCGCGCCGGTCACTGCAACGAAGGGAATATTCAGCTTGTCGAGCAGCCCGCCCAGCGTCGTGCTGGCCGCGAACTCAGCGGACAGTTCGCCCTGATCCTGAAGTTCCAGGCCACGCTCGAGAAGGTGCTTGATGACGGTCTGGTTGTGCTCGTCCTCGAAGAAGCTGTGAATCTCGTGGGCGACCTCCAGGCCAACATCCGGCAGGTAGGTCAGCACCTCGGGCAGCGCCTGGGTGACGCGTTCCAGCGAGCCCAGAGAGCGGGCTAGCACCTTGGCGGTTTCCTCGCCGACATCGGGAATGCCCAGCGCATAGATGAAGCGTGCCAGGCTCGGTCGCTTGCTGTCGGCGATGGCATCGAGCAGCTTGCGGCTGGACACCTCGGCGAAGCCTTCGAGACCAACGATCTGTTCGAACTGCAGGGTGTAGAGATCGGCTGGCGAGCCTACCAGGCCTTCGTCCACCAGTTGCTCGGCGCTTTTCTCACCCAGGCCTTCGATGTCCATGGCGCGACGCGAGACGAAATGGATGATCGCCTGCTTGAGCTGAGCCGCGCAGGCCAGGCGCCCAACGCAGCGATACACCGCACCCTCGCTGATCGTTTCACGGCCCTTGCTGCGCTTAATCAACTGGGTACGCTCCACCGCCGAGCCGCACACCGGGCATTGTTCAGGCACGGCGATCGGGCGGGCATTTTCAGGACGGCGCTCGGTGACGACCTGCATCACCTGCGGGATCACGTCCCCCGCGCGGCGGATGATCACCGTATCGCCGATCATCACACCGAGGCGCGCAACCTCGTCCATATTGTGCAGCGTTGCGTTGGAAACCGTCACCCCAGCCACCTTGACCGGCTTGAGACGCGCGACGGGCGTCACGGCACCGGTGCGGCCGACCTGGAATTCCACGTCGAGCAGCTCGGTCAGCTCCTCCATGGCGGGAAACTTGTGGGCGATGGCCCAGTGCGGGGTACGCGCGCGGAAGCCTAGCTGTTGCTGATCTTCGATGTTGTTGACCTTGAACACCACGCCGTCGATGTCATAGGCAAGGCCCATGCGCCGCTCACCGATATCGCGGTAATAGGCCAGGCAGTCTTCGACCCCCTTGGCCAGCTTCAACTCGGGGCTGATGGGAATGCCCCAGGTCTTCAGGCGCTGCAGCATGCCGACCTGAGTCGTGGCCGGCTCGGCGCTGTGCTGGCCAAGGCCATAGCAGCAGAACTCCAGCGGGCGGCTGGCGGTGATCTTCGAGTCCAGCTGGCGCAGGCTGCCAGCCGCGGCATTGCGCGGGTTGGCGAAAGTCTTGCCGCCAATCTCGGCCTGGCTGGCATTCAGTCGCTCAAAGCCTGCGCGGGAAATGAACACCTCACCACGCACCTCCAGCACATCCGGCCAGCCGCTGCCCTGCAACTTGAGTGGCACGTTGCGGATGGTGCGCACGTTGACGCTGATGTCTTCACCGGTGGTGCCATCCCCTCGGGTAGCGCCGCGCACCAGCTTGCCATCGCGATACAGCAGACTCACCGCCAGGCCGTCGAGCTTGGGCTCGCAGCTGTATTCGACGTCCACGCCACCACCGAACAGATCACCGCCCTGCAGACCAAGACCGCTCTGCACGCTGCGATCGAAAGCCCGCAGATCGTCTTCCTCGAAGGCGTTACCGAGGCTGAGCATCGGCACTTCATGCCGCACCTCACCAAAGGCGCTGAGCGCCTCGCCACCCACACGCTGGGTCGGCGAATCCGGCGTCACCAGCTCCGGGTGCTCGGTTTCGAGCGCTTGCAGCTCACGGAACAGTCGATCGTACTCGGCATCCGGCACGCTTGGCTCGTCGAGCACGTAATAGCGGTAGTTGTGCACATCCAGTTCGGTGCGCAGTTCGAGGATGCGTTGGGCGGAGTCTTTCATGCAGTAGTTCTCGACAAGGTACGGCGGCAGCGCAGAAATGAAAAACCCCAAGCCAAGCGCGTGGCTTGTAGCTTGGGGCTTGCAGCTAAAAGCTGCCGTTTAGCGTTTTTGCGTCAACAGTCGGCGCTCGTATTCGACGATGCGCTGACGGTAGTGTTCGATGGTTTGTGCGGTGAGCACACTGCGCTGATCGTCTTTCAGCTCGCCGTTGAGCTCGTGAGCCAGTTTGCGCGCCGCGGCGACCATCACGTCGAAGGCCTGCTTGGGATGACGCGGGCCTGGCAGGCCGAGGAAGAAGCTCACCGCACGGGTGCTGAAACCTTCGATGTCGTCCAGATCGAACGTGCCCGGCTTGAGCGCATTGGCCATGGAGAACAGCACTTCGCCATTGCCAGCCATGCTTTCGTGGCGGTGGAAGATGTCCATCTCGCCAAAACGCAGGCCACTTTCCAAAATGTTCTGCAGCAGTGCACGGACCTTTGAAGCCCTGCTCATCGCGGGAAATAACGTTGATAACCAGCACTTCGTCAACCGGCGCCTGATCCTTGCTCACGGTTTTGGCGGACAGGCTGTCGCGACCGCTGTCTTCGTCGCCGACTGGCGTCAGCAACATCGGCACTGGCTCGTCAGCGGCCAGATCCAGATCGCCCTGGCGCGGCTCGCCACGGCGACGGCTGTTAACGTCGCGCGCACTCAGCGAGGGCAGATCGTCCTCGTCCAGCGATGGCTCGTTATTGCGCTCGATCACCCGGGGTGGGCTGAGCAGGTCGGGATCACCGTCCTCATCAGGCAAGTTGGATACGCTGCGATCCAGCCGAAACTTCAGCTTGCCCTTGCCACCGCGCATCCGCCGCCACCCATCGAAGAGGATGCCTGTGATGACGATGATACCGATGATGATCAGCCACTCGCGTAGACCGAATTCCATGAAATGTCCTGACCCCTAAAGCAAAAATTGATGAAAAAAGGCGTCCTGGCCCGTCTTGATGACCTTGAAACGTGGCGCCAACTCCATGTTCTGAATGGCGTTTTCCCACGTGCAACAAAAGTGGGCGTTAAGCTAGCACGACGAAAGACAACTTTACACCGGCAAACACTGTAAAACCGCCGCTCTCGGCAGTTTTTACGCAACAGAATCTGTGTGGCGACGCCTCAGCTATCCACCATCGCCAACGCTTCCTCGACATCCACCGCCACCAGTCGCGAGCAACCGGGCTCGTGCATGGTCACGCCCATCAATTGATCGGCCATTTCCATGGCGATCTTATTGTGGGTGATGTAGATGAACTGCACGGTTGCCGACATCTCCTTGACCAGCCGCGCGTACCGCCCAACGTTGGCATCGTCCAGCGGTGCATCCACCTCGTCGAGCATGCAGAACGGAGCCGGATTGAGCTGGAAGATGGAAAATACTAGCGCCAACGCCGTCAATGCCTTCTCGCCGCCGGACAGCAAATGGATGGTGCTGTTCTTCTTGCCCGGCGGGCGCGCCATGATGGTCACCCCGGTATCGAGTAGATCTTCGCCGGTGAGTTCCAAATATGCGCTGCCGCCACCGAAAACTTTCGGGAAAAGCGCCTGCAGCCCGGCGTTGATCTGGTCGAAGGTTTCCTTGAAACGGTTGCGAGTTTCCCGGTCGATCTTGCGGATGACGTTTTCCAGGGTCTCCAACGCTTCGACCAGGTCGGCATTCTGAGCATCCAGATAGCGCTTGCGCTCGGATTGCTGCTGGTACTCCTCGATGGCCGCCAGGTTGATCGCGCCGAGGCGCTGGATACGTGCGGCCATCTGCTCCAGCGTCTGCTCCCAGGCGCTCTCGCTGGCACCTTCCGGCAAGCTGGCGAGCACGCCGTGCAGGTCGTAGCTGTCTTCCAGCAACTGATCCTGCAAGGCCTTGCGGCGCACGTTCAGCGACTGCCACTCCAGACGCTGCTGCTCCAGTTGGCCACGCAGCAACTGCGACTGCTGCTCGGCCTGGGTACGGCGCTTTTCGGCATCACGCAGCTCGCGATCGGCATCTTCAAGTGCCAGCCGTGCCAAACGCAGCTCTTCCTCGACACTCATGCGTCGCTCGAGCAGTTCCTCGAGTTTCATGCGCAGCTCTTCCAGCGGAGCTGCACCCTCTTCCAGATTCAGATCAAGCTGTTCGCGCTTTTCATGCAGGCGCTCGGATTGCAGTTCGAGGCGTTCGAGCGCCTGGCGAGTAGAGTCGTGCTGGGCGCGCAGCGAACCCAGCCGCACGGCCAACTGGTGAGCGTGATCCTTGTGCTGGCGGGCGTCCTGGCGCACCCGATCGAGCCGTTCGCGCAAGGCGTCGCGGCTGGCCAATAGGCTTTCGCGCTGCTCGTTGTCGAGGGCCATGCTGTCCAGCGCATCCTGCAGGTGCAGGCGCGATTCGCCGAGTTGCTCATGCTCCAGAGCACGCTGCTCGGCAAGCTCGTTTTGCTCGGCCTCGATACGCTGGCGACGCAGCAGCAGTTGTTCGGCTTTGGCCTGACCGGCAGATAGCTGAGCGTTCAGTTCGCTCAGACGACGCGCCAGATCCTGCAACTGGCGACGCTGCTGTTCGCGTAATTCTTCTTCATCACGCTGACGCTCGCGCAACGCCTGCAAGCGTTCATCGAGCAGCGCCAGTGCGGCCTCACGCTCTTCGCGCTCCAGGCCCAGGCTTTCCAGTTCCTGCCCACGCGCGAGCACGCCGCTCTGCGCCTCGCTGGCACGGCGTACGCGCAGAAAATGCCGACCGACCCAGTAACCGTCGCGGCTGACCAGGCTTTCACCAGAGGCCAGCCCGGCGCGCTCGGCCAGTGCCTGATCGAGGCTCTCGACCGGGCGCACGCGGCCCAGCCAGGGGGCCAGATCGACCGGCGATTCGATCTTGTCCAGGAGGCTGCCGGGAAGGCGCTGACCATCGCTGCCGGTCGACACCAGGCGCAGTTCGCCCTGGTTCAGGGAGGAAAAGTCCAGGCCGCTGAAATCGTCCTGCAGCACGGCCTGCAGGTCGGCGCCGAGCACGGTTTCCACGGCCAGTTCCCAGCCGGCTTCCACACGCAGACCTTCTGCCAAGCGTGGGCGCTTGTCCAGGCCATGTTCGCGCAACCACTCTGCCGCGCCGGTGCCGGGGTCCAGCGCAGCCTGTTGCAGCGCTTCCAGAGAAGCCAGGCGGCCATTCAGGCGCTGCAGTTCACCCTGAGCCTGCTGCTGGGCCTGGCCTGCCTGCTGAAGGTCTTCGCGGAGCTGTTGCAGACCGTCTGCCTGCTCGGCTTCCTGCTCCTGCAACTGTTGCAGATCCAGTTCACCGACGGCGATCTGCTCGCCCAACTCGATGATCGCCGCATCTTCGGGGTCGGCGGCCAACTGCTGCAGCTCGTCGACCAGGCGGCGCTGGCGCTCGCTGAGGCGTTCCAGGCTGTGTTCCAGCTGCTGGATGCGCGACTGCTGCACTTCCGCCTGGCGACGGGGCTCGGCGCTGCGCTGATTGAAGCCGTCCCACTGTTCCTGCCAGCCGTGCATGCCAGCTTCAGCTTCTTCCAGAGCGACGGCAGACTCTTCGGCTGCGGCGGCAGTAATTTCCTGCTCCGGCTCGAGCATGGCCAGTTCTTCGCCCAAGGTCGCCAGTAAAGTGCGGTCATGGCCCAGGTGCGATTCGGTTTCCAGGCGCGTGCGCTCGGCTTCGCGCAGGTCGTCCTGTAACTGGCGCAGGCGCTGCTGGCCGTGCTGAATGCTCTGCTCGACACGGGCAATATCGCCGCCCACCGAATAGAAACGCCCCTGCACCAGGTTGAAACCTTCGGATAGTTCGTGATGACCGTCACGCAGGCGTTCAATGCTGGCGTCAGCATTGCGCTGCTCGGCAACCAGAGCCTCGAAACCAACTTCCTGGTTGCCGATCACCGCTTCGCGCTGGCCAACCTGTTCGTTCAACGCCTGCCAGCGCAACGCGGTGAGCTGGGCTTTGAGCTGGCGCTCTTCGGCTTTGTATTCCTGATACTTTTCTGCCGCCTGGGCCTGGCGATGCAAGCGTTCGAGCTGCCGTTCCAGCTCATCGCGCAGGTCGCTCAGACGCGCCAGGTTTTCGTGGGTACGGCGGATGCGGTTCTCGGTCTCGCGGCGGCGCTCCTTGTACTTGGAGATGCCCGCGGCTTCCTCGATGAAATTGCGCAACTCTTCCGGCTTGGCCTCGATCAGCTTGCTGATCATGCCCTGCTCGATGATCGAGTAGCTGCGCGGCCCCAGGCCGGTGCCGAGGAAGATGTCGGTGATGTCGCGACGGCGGCACTTCACGCCGTTGAGGAAATAGGTGTTCTGGCTGTCGCGGGTCACCCGGCGGCGAATGGAGATTTCCGCGAAGGCCGCGTACTCGCCGGTCAGGGTGCCGTCGGAGTTGTCGAAGATCAGCTCGATGCTGGCCTGGGTCACCGGTTTGCGGGTGTTGGAGCCGTTGAAGATGACGTCGGTCATCGACTCGCCACGCAGGTTCTTCGCCGAGCTCTCGCCCATCACCCAGCGCACGGCATCGATGATATTGGACTTGCCGCAACCGTTTGGCCCGACGACCGCCGCCATGTTGCTCGGGAAATTCACCGTGGTCGGGTCGACGAAGGACTTGAAGCCCGCCAGCTTTATGGACTTCAGGCGCATGCTGGCAAGCCCGCCGTCACGGCAACCAAACAGAGGATCAAGTCAGCGGCGCACAGCGTCATGTAAGTCCTTGAGGCGCAATGCTTTCGAGTGCGTAAAACTGGCCAATCGCCAGAAGGGCCGGGGAGTTTAGCACAGCAGCGCAGGTTGGCTGCGTGCTTGCCCATACATATACGGAACGCCCCATCACCGGCAGCGATCCAATCGCCAAACCAGTGACATTGTCCGGGCGCCCGCCTTGGCTTTCCATCCCCTCCTCGCGAGATTCATCATGCCGACATACGCATGCGCAGCCAAACTGGATCGTTTGAATTTCTTCCTGGCTGATGTACGCGACGGGCTGGGGCCTTACCTGGCGATCTACCTGTTGTCGGTGCATGACTGGAAGGCAGGCGACATCGGCCTGGTAATGGCGCTCGGCGGGCTGGCCGGACTGGCCTCGCAGATACCAGCTGGCGCGCTGGTCGACTGGGCCAAAGACAAGCGCGTGCTGATCGTCATGGCGGCGGCATTGGTGACGCTGTCCTGCCTGGTAGCGCTGTGGCAACCGGGTTTTACCTGGATCGTCATCAGCCAGGTGGCAGCCGGCATGGCCTCCTCGGTTTTTGCCCCCGCGCTGGCCGGCATCACCCTGGGTATCGTCGGCCCGAAAGCGTTTACCCGGCGCATAGCCCGCAACGAATCCTTCAACCATGCAGGCAATGCCACTGCGGCCCTGCTCGCCGGTGCCTTCGCCTACCTATGGGGCCCAGCGGCGGTGTTTTACCTGATGACCGGCATGGCACTGCTGAGCATGATTTCGGCCCTCGGCATTCCTCCAAACGCCATCGATGCCGACCAGGCACGCGGACGGCAAGCCGGCGCAGCGCTAACCCCCTTGCGCCACTTGCTGAGCCAGCCACCGCTGGTTCTACTGGCGCTGAGCTGCGCCCTGTTCCATCTGGCGAACGCCGCCATGCTGCCCTTGGTCGGTCAGAAACTGGCCCTGGCCAACCCGGATCTGGCCACCACGCTTATCTCGGCCTGCATCGTCGCCGCCCAGCTGGTGATGATCCCTGCTGCCATGCTGGTCGGTGCCCGCGCTGACAGCTGGGGCCGCAAGCCGCTGCTGATGGCCGGTTTTCTGATCCTGCCGATCCGTGGCGTGCTGTACACGCTCAGCGATGACCCGATCTGGCTGGTCTCGGTACAACTGCTCGACGGCATCGGTGCAGGGCTGTTCGGCGCGCTCATCCCTCTTATGGTGCGCGATCTGACCCAGGGCAGCGGCCACTTCAACATCAGCCTGACCGCGGTGAGCCTAGTGTTCGGCATCGGCGCGGCGCTGAGCAACGGCCTGGCCGGCTACGTGGCAGAAGCTGGCGGGTACGACAGCGCCTTTCTGGTGCTTGCGGCGGTTGCCGGCTGTGCAGCCCTGCTGCTGATGTTCCTGCCGGAAACACTGCGTAAGGCCGAGTCGGCGACGCAATCGGTGGATCTATCCCCGCGCGCGGCGTCCTGAGCCCGCCTCCGCCGACATTCTTGTCGGCGGAGGCGTTGTCCCGCAAAATCCCCTTTCACCCCGGCGAGCGCCCCCGCTCAGTACGCTCGGCCCTGCAGGCTTTCGCCTGCGCGCGATGCCAAGCCCTGCTCCACCAGATTGCAATCGAGGCCCCATGTCCAACGTCACCCACGCCTACCGCGGCGCCATTCTGCACAGCCTGGCCGATCCGGCCGAAGTCGGTATCGAGGCGTCCTACGCCCACTTCGAGGACGGTATTCTGCTGGTGGAAGACGGCAAGATCAGCGAGGTTGGCCATGCTGCCGATCTGTTGCCGCGTCTGGCTGACGTTGCGCTGACCCATTATGAAAACGCGCTGATTACTCCCGGCTTTATCGATACCCATATCCACTATCCGCAGACCGGAATGATCGGCGCCTATGGTGAGCAACTGCTCGACTGGCTGAACACCTACACCTTTCCTACGGAAATGCGCTTCGCCGACAAGGCCCACGCCGATGAGGTGGCGGGCGTGTTCCTAAAAGAGCTGCTGCGCAACGGCACCACTACCGCACTGGTATTCGGCAGCGTGCACAAGCAATCGGTGGATGCACTCTTCGAAGCGGCACAAGCGCTGAACCTGCGCATGATCGCCGGCAAGGTGCTGATGGATCGCAATGCCCCCGAGGCGCTGACCGATACCGTCGAGTCAGGCTATGCCGACAGCCGTGAACTGATCGAACGCTGGCACGGCAAAGGCCGTCTGCACTATGCGGTGACGCCGCGCTTCGCGCCGACCAGCACGCCGGAACAACTGGCCATGGCCGGGCGCCTGCTGCGCGAATACCCGGATCTGTATCTGCACACCCACCTCTCGGAGAATCGCCAGGAGATCGAGTGGGTCAAGGAACTGTTTCCGGAAAACAGCGGCTACCTGGATGTCTACGACAAGCACCAATTGACCGGGCCGCGCTCGGTATTCGCTCACTCGGTGCATCTGTGCGACGCGGAATGCGAGCGTCTGGCGCAAACCGGCTCGGCGGTCGCCTTCTGCCCGACCTCCAACCTGTTTCTCGGCAGCGGCCTGTTCGACTTGCGGCGCATGGAACAGCACAAGGTACGCGTCGGCCTGGGCACCGACATCGGCGCCGGCACCAGCTTTTCGCAGCTGCGTTCGCTGAGCGAGGCGTACAAAATCATGCAGTTGCAGGGGCAGAAGCTCGACCCGTTCAAGTCGCTGTACCTGGCGACGCTGGGCAGCGCCCGGGCGCTGTATCTGGACGAGCGCATCGGCAACTTCGCAACAGGCAAGGAAGCGGATTTCGTGGTGCTCGATTACCAGGCCACGCCGCTGATCGACTACCGCCTCAAGCAGAGCAACACCTTGGCCGAACGGTTGTTCGCCCTGATTACCCTGGGTGACGACCGGGTAATCAAGGAAACCTTCGCCGCCGGGCAGAGCGTGCACAGCCGCGATAGCTGATTGCGAGCTCCGGCGTTAGGCGGAAAGCATCGCCGGCAAACCGGCTCCTACGCGATCGCATGGACTGTAGGAGCCCGCTTGCGGGCGATGCGACCGCAGGTGTTCAGCTAGCTTGGCAGCATGGCCGCCAATCGCCGGCAAGCCGGCTCCTACGGGGCAGTGACGTAATCCTGGGAAGGACTACGCACCGATCACCGATACCGGGTAGATGGCGGTGAAGGCGCCGTCGTCCACGCTCAGGGTTCGGCAATCGACGCCGTATACGGCCGCCAAATGCGCCGGGGTGAGCATTTCTTCGGTGGTGCCGCAGCCGTGTACACGGCCGTCGCGGATCATCAGTGCATCGTCGGCATAGCGGCTGGCCAGGTTCATGTCGTGGAAGATCGCCAGGGTGACGATGCCTTCGCGGCGGGTGTAGGCGCTCACCGCGTCGAGCATGTGCAGCTGGTTGGCCAGATCCAGCGCCGAGGTCGGTTCGTCGAGCAGCAGCAGGCGCGGGCTACGCACCAAGGCCAGGGCCAGGGAGATCATCTGCCGCTCGCCACCCGATAACTGCCCCGGCTGCTGCTCGGCGAAACGTTGCAGGCCCAGCAGCTCGAGCACTTCACTGGCCCGTCGCTGGCTGTCCCGCTGGGTGGCCCAGCCGCGTGCACCGCCGTGCTGAGCCAGAAGCAGCAGCTCGTAGGTAGACAGGCGCACGTCGAGGTGGGTCAGATCCTGGGCCACGTAACCAATCAGCCGCGCCCGTAGCGCCGGCTCCAGACCGATCAGTTGCGTGCCATCGATGGTCGCCGAGCCTTCGGCACGCAGCAGACCGCACAGACCTTTCATGAACGTCGACTTGCCCGCACCGTTGGCCCCGAGCAGGGCCAGGGTACGGCCCGCTTCGGCACGTACGGCGAAGTCGTGGATGATCGGCCGGCCGCCAAGGGAAACACGGTAATCCTGACTGACAAAACTCATCGGGACGTCAGCCTCCGGTCACGCAAGATCAGAATGATGAAAAACGGCAGGCCGATCAGCGAGGTAACCATGCCGATCGGCAGCACGGCGCCAGGCACGATCAGCTTGCTCGCCAAGGACGCCAGGGTGACGAAGATGATGCCGCAGGCCAGCGTCACGCCGATGGTGAAGCGCTGATCCTCGCCGACCAGCAAGCGCGCCACATGGGGAGCGACCAGGCCGACGAAACCGATGATGCCGACCACCGAGGTCACGGCACCAGCCAGTAGCGCCGCCAGCACCAGCATCAAGGTGCGCACGCGCTTGACGCGAATCCCGAACACCACCGCCTGCTCGCCGAAGCTACGCAAGGCAGTCAGTGCCCAGGCCTGCATCAGCACCAACGGTAACGCCACCAGCGCGATGGCAGCGCACAACGCGACCTTGCTCCAGGTCACGTGCAGCAAAGAGCCCATTAGCCAGAACACGATGCTCTGCAACTGATCGACGCTGGATACGTACTGCACCAGACCAAGCAGCGAGCTGAACACGAAATGCACCGCAATACCCAGCAGGGTGATGGCCTGCAGACCGATCTGCCCGCGGGTCAGCAGCAGGATCACGCCGACGGTGAGTAACGAGAACAGGAAGGCGTTGGCCGTCACCACCATCTCGGCACCGAAACCCGGCAGCCATTGCGCCAGGGACAGGTTGAAGGTCAGCGCCAGCGCTGCGCCGAACCCGGCAGCCGAAGAAATGCCCAGGGTGAAAGGCTCGGCCAGCGGGTTGTCGAGCACCGTCTGCATGATCAGCCCGGCCAGCGCCAGGCAGGTGCCGGCCAGCACCGCCATCAGCGTCATCGGCATGCGCAGTTCCCAGAGAATGACCCGCGTGGAGGCGTCCACTCGATCCGGGGTGAACAGGCCTTGCACCGCATCGGCGAAACTCAGCGTGCCCGAGCCCACCACCAGATCGGCGATGAAGGCGACCAGCGCCACCAGCAACAGGCCCACGAGCAGCAGGCTGCGCTGCCAGACTGCCTTGGCATAACGCTGCTGATAACCGTCGGCAGGCAGCTCGCCCACGGCAGAATCACTCACCGGCAGGCGCCTGACCGAAGAGGATCGCCGGCACTTGGCCAAGGCCAGTCATGCCCAGCAAGGTGCGGGTGCTCGCCGCCGGGTCGAGCCGTTCGGCAGCCTGCGGATAGAAAGCCTGGGCCAGGTACTCGACGGACAGGATGTTCCAGCTGCTGGCGTAAAACTGGTGGTAGACGCCGTACACGCGGTTTTGCTGAGTGGCCTGCAACTGGGCCATGCCCGGACGCTGCAGCAGACGCTGCAGGGAACTGTCGATGGCGGCCTGATCGACCGTAGGGCCGAAGCCGAACGGTGGCGAGATCGAGGTGTTGCCCGGGAACTGGGTGCCGCTCATCACGTAGACGTCGGGCTTCTTGCTGATCACCGTTTCCAGTGTCACGTCACCGGTGGCGCCGGGCAGCAACTGGCTACCCAGGTTGTCACCGCCAGCGGCCTGTACCAGCTTGCCCCAGTACACGTCGCCATGGGTGAAGCAGCAACTGGTGGCGCCGCCCTGCCCGGCCTTGGCTTCGACGAACACCAGCGGGCGCTTACCCTGCTCGGTGATCAGGCGATCAACCAGCGCCAGCCGCGCTTTGTAGAAATCCAGATACTCGGTGGCACGGGCTTCACGGTCGAGCACCTTGCCGAGCAGCGCCACGCTGCGCTGGCTATTGGTGACCGGATCGAGATCGCTGTCGATGTAGATCACCGGAATTTTCAGCGCCGAGAGTTTGCGTTCGACACCCGCACCTTCAAGGGATTTGCGTGCGCGCAGCTGGAACACCAGCAGATCCGGCTTGCCGGCGACCACGGCTTCCAGGTTCATGTCACCGTCGTCACCGAACTGCATGTCCACGGCTTGCCCGGAACTCTTTGGCCATTGCTTCTGGAAAACCTGCCAGGTGTTGGGATCGGATCGCTTGATGATGTTGTTCCACACCGCGATGCGCTTGAAGGGATCTTCACGGTCGAGCAATGCCAGGCTGAACAGGTCGCGGCCGTCCTGCAGCACGATGCGCTGGGGTTCGTGCTCGATGGTCACCTGGCGGCCGGCGAGATCGGTCACGGTGAGCGGATAGTCGGTGGCATGCGCAGCGGCACTGAGCAGCAGGCAGAGAGCGGCCGTGAGACGGACGAGAGGCGCGGGGATTTTCATGGAGGGACAAACCTTTTACTGCGCGATGGAGCAGGCGGTGAACGCCAGCAGCGGGAAAACGGAAATATAGCGTAACAAAGGCTCAGGCCAGCGTCATTAAGAACTATTCTCGATGAACACATTGGTCGTCATTGCGCTGCTAGCTGTACCTGTCGACCGCCACCTGGCTGAGGTACTGTTTCCTGCAAGCGCCGGAACATCCGGCCTGACTTGCCGAGACCGACAATGCCTTTGGAAACCTGGCTGCTGTTCAGCGGCGCCGCCCTGCTGGTGATCATCATTCCTGGCCCGCTGTCACTGCTGATGGTCAGCAATAGCCTCAATCACGGCCTGCGCCGTTCAGTGCCGTCCATCACCGGTGGCTTGCTGGCATCCATCTGCCTGCTGAGTGCTTCATCGCTCGGGCTGGGTGCCCTGCTGCTGGCATCGGAACAGGTATTCAGCCTGCTGAAGATCGTCGGCGCGCTGTACCTTTTCTATCTCGCCTGGCACAGCTGGCGGGCTTCCAGGGAGGCGGCTCAGCCGGTACGCGATGCCAGCGCACCGATAGCGCCATCGACCCGCGGGATGTTCTGGAAAGCTTTCGGCCTGGGCGCCAGCAACCCGAAGGACATCCTGTTCTTTGCTGCCTTTCTGCCGCAGTTCATCAGCGCATCGCAGCCGCTGTTCGATCAGTTGCTGGTGTTGATCGCCACCTGGGCGACGCTGGATCTGGCCTGCAAACTGTTCTACGCCCTGAGTGCACGAGGGGCAGCCCGTTATTTGCGCAGCGGCCAGGGTCAGGTGTGGTTCAACCGAGTCAGTGCCGGGTTGTTCGGGGCAGCAGGAAGCGCGGCGCTGCTGAGTCGCTGAGCACTTTCGATCAGGTCGCCGGAATGGCGGGCATAAAAAAGGATGCCCGGGGGCATCCTTCTTTCAACGACTGCAGATCAGCTGGCGCGTGCGGCATCACGCAGCGACTTGACCTGATCGTGGTTGCGCTGCACACCTTGCAGCTGCTTTTCCAGAACGCTGCGCACGTTGGCTGGCAGGTCTTTCTCCAGCGCTTCACGGTAGTTCTTCAGCGCCACGTCTTCGCCGCGCTCGCACTCGTTGAGGATGGCTTCTTCGCTCTTGCCAGTGACCAGCGACTTCAGGTCGACCCAGCCACGGTGCAGGGCACCCGCCACGCTCGAACTGGTTTCCGGATCACCGCCCAAGCCACGAACCAGTTGCTGCAGCTCGGCAGCAGCAGTGGCGCAGTCGTGCGAACGTTGGGTGAAGAAGCTTTTGAGACGCGGCTCTTTCACGTCCTCGGCACACTCGCTGAAGCCCTTCTCACCATCTTTGCTGGTTTCGATCAGGTCGTTCAGTACCGAAATAACGTCTTTGTTATCCACTTTGAATCTCCTCGTAGCTTCAGAAATTAGCCCTGTATGGGCCGCTCCCTTAAGTGGAGTGAGCGCTCGTTGCGGAGGTTCAGGGCAATTTCCAGCGGGGTGCATCGACTGGCATCGAGCAGCTGCAAGCAAAGGCCCGTGCGGCCTGGGCGCGAACCGCTCGTCTGGAGGGCAGGTTCTCAGCCGCCGGTCATGCTCATGAAACGAATCACCTGCACCTGCTCATCGGTCTCGAAGTGGTGGCGTTCAGGCTTGAGCTGCAGGGCCTCGAGCAGCGCGTCGCGCAGCCGCTCGCTGTTGCCGGGGTGGGCGCGCATCAAGGTGCGCAGATCCAGGGCATTGTCATGCCCCAGGCAGAGCACCAGCTTGCCCTCGGCGGTAACCCGCACGCGGTTGCAGTCGCCGCAGAAGTTGTTGCTGTGCGGCGAAATGAACCCGACCCGAGTATCGCTACCGCTGACCTGCCAGTAACGCGACGGGCCGCCGGTGACATGGCTGCTGCGTACCAGCGAGTAACGCTCTTCGATGCGCTCGCGCACCACCTCGCTGGAGCAGAAGGTCTGCTCACGCTGATGGCTGACCACGCTGCCCAGGGGCATCTCTTCGATGAAGCTGATGTCCAGGCCGCGGGCCATGGCGTACTCGACCAGGCCAAGCACTTCGTCATCATTGCGCCCTGTCTGCACCACGCTGTTCAGCTTGATGCGCTTGAAGCCCGCGGCCACCGCGGCGTCGATGCCGGCCAGTACCTGATCGAGCATGTCACGACGAGTAAAGCCGGCGAAGCGCTCGCGCTGCAGGGAGTCGAGGCTGACGTTGAGGCGGGTGACGCCGGCCGCACGCAGGTCGCCCGCCATGTGCGAAAGCTGCGAACCATTGGTAGTGATCGATAGATCCTCAAGCTCCGGGCGCTCGCCAAGGCGACGCAACAGGCTGAGCAGATTCTTGCGCACCAGCGGTTCGCCGCCCGTGATGCGGATGCGTTTGACACCCAGGCCGATGAACGCGTCGGCCACGGTGTACAGCTCCTCCAGGGTGAGGATCTGCGCACGCGGGGCGAAGACCATGTCTTCGCTCATGCAGTAGGTGCAGCGAAAATCGCAGCGATCGGTCACCGAGAGTCGCAGGTAGGTAATGCGCCGGCCGAAGGGATCGACCAACTGCGTCGTGTTCATGCGTCCCATCTCCCGGCCCTTGGGCCAGTTATTCATGGCTGCCACGGGAATGGCAGTGCGCAGCAAACCTAAGGCTGCAAGAAGGTGCCTAGTTTACCACGCCTACCGGGCCACCGCGCCGATCACAGGTTCACGAACTGACGGGCCGGATAACTATATATCCACGTATCCCGCGGCATAACAAACTGCACTAAAGCAGCTCGGGAAATTTGCTGAAACAGCTGCACCTGACCCTCGAGCGCTCAGGGCCCTCCAAGCTGGACACCGTGCAGATGGAACGAGATCAAAACAATGAGTGAAAGCAAACAAACCCACGGTGCGGTTATCGCCGCACGTATCGGCCTATTCCTCGGCCCCGTTTTGCTGTTGGCCTGCCTATTCAGCGGACCACCGTCCGGCCTGAACCAGGAAGCCTGGATGACCGTCGGCCTTGTTGGCTTGATGGGTACCTGGTGGGCCACCGAGGCGATTCCCATCCCGGCCACCGCTCTGCTACCGATTCCGCTGATTCCGTTACTGGGCATTGGCAGCACGCAAGAAGCCACATCACCATATGCCAACCCGACCATATTCCTGTTTCTCGGCGGCTTTCTACTGGGCCTAGGCATGCAGCGCTGGAACCTGCACAAACGCTTGGCGCTGCGTACGCTGGCAGCGGTGGGCAACCAGCCGGCACGCCAAGTTGGCGGGTTCATGTTGGCCACGGCACTGGTGGCCATGTGGGTCAGCAATACCGCCACGGCAATCATGATGCTGCCCATCGGCATGTCCGTCATCGCCATGCTCACGCAGCAGGGTGACGAACGCGAGCATGAGCGGTTCGCCACGGCGCTACTCCTGGGGATTGCCTACGCAGCCAGCATCGGCGGCATCTCCACGCTGATCGGCACACCACCCAATGCGCTGCTGGCGGCGTTCCTGAGCGAGAACCATGACGTGCAGATTGGCTTCGGCCAGTGGATGCTGATCGGCGTACCCGTAGCGACCTGCGTACTGCTCTTCACCTGGTGGTGGCTGACCCGCGGTGGCTTCAACCTGGAAGGCGACAGCCGCTCGGTGCTGGACAAGGAGCTGAGCGAGCTGGGTGCCTGGTCTGCGGGAGAGAAGCGCGTGGCTCTGGTATTCGCGTGCACGGCTGCCGCCTGGGTCACCCAGCCGCTGCTCTCGCAGTATGTCGAGGTCATCGACGACACCCTTATCGGTATGATTGGGGCCGTATCGCTATTTTTGATTCCCGCTCAGCGCGAAGGATCGAAGCGTATTTTCCTGATGGACTGGGAAACAGCCAATAAGGTGCCTTGGGGCATTCTGCTGCTGTTCGGCGGCGGCTTGTCGCTGGCCGCAGCAATCACTTCGACAGGTCTGGCGACCTGGATCGGTGAAGGCCTGAAAAATATTGGCACGCTGCATCTACTGCTGATCATCGGTGTGGTCACGCTGATCATCAACCTGCTGACTGAAATAGCCTCCAATACCGCCACAGCTGCCGCATTCCTGCCACTGGTCGCTGCGCTGGCAGTCTCTCAGGGGTTACCACCGGAACTGCTGGCTATACCGGCCACCATTGCGGCCAGTTGCGCATTCATGATGCCCGTCGCGACACCACCCAACGCCTTGGTATTTGGCACAGGGATGATACGCATCCAGTCGATGATCAAGACCGGTTTCGTTATCAACCTGTTCAGCGTGGTCATTGTGACCACGCTTTGCTATCTGCTGATTGGGCTGATCTGGAGCCACTGACAGCCAGGGCAGAGCCTCAGCCGCGCTCAGTAGGCGCCGAGGTCAGCTCGAAGGGGCTGTTGCTGCGCCGCTGGTTGCGATCTTCGCGCGGCGTGGCGCCAAAGAAGTTGCGGTAGGCGCTGGAGAAATGCGGCCCCGAGGAGAAACCGCAAGACAAGCCAATCTGAATGATCGATTTGCTGGTCTGCATCAGCAGTTGCCGCGCCTTGTTCAGGCGCAGCTCCAGGTAATACTGGCTGGGTACGCGATTGAGGTACTGCTTGAAGATGCGCTCGAGCTGCCGACGCGACACGCACACATGCTGGGCAATTTCGTCGGTGGTCAGCGGCTCCTCGATATTGGCCTCCATCAGCAGCACCGCCTGGGTGAGCTTGGGGTGGCTGGAGCCAAGGCGATTCTGCAACGGAATGCGCTGACGCTCCCCGCCCTCACGGATGCGCTCGACCACCAGCTCTTCAGACACCGCACCGGCCAGCTCGGCACCGTGATCACGGGCCAGCAGGGCCAGCAGCATGTCCATCACCGCCATGCCGCCGCAGGCGGTGAGGCGATCACGATCCCAATCGAACAGGTGGCTGGTGGCAATCACCTTGGGAAAGCGCTCGGCAAAGTCGTCCTGCCAACGCCAGTGCACCGACGCGCGATAACCGTCGAGCAAGCCGAGTTGCGCAAGCGGATAAACCCCCGCAGACACTGCGCCGATACAGCAGCCATTGCGCGCCACTTGCTTGAGGGCTGCAGCTAACGCCGGTGCTACGGCAGCCGGCGGCTCATCGGCAAGCAGGAACAACTTGCGATAACCGTCCAAATTGCCGACCCAAGGGCTGCCCGGCAGGCGCCAGGCGCCCTCGACAGGCTCTTCGGCCTGCAGGAACGACACCTCGTAAACCACTTCCGGATGGACGCGCTGAGCGACGCTCAGGGCCTCTTCCGCCAGCGCCAGAGTCAAAGGCTTGGTGGAAGGCCAAAGCAGGAAGCCGATTCGGTGGGCAGTCATGATGGGCAGGTCGGACTCTGAAGGCAGTGAAAGGTTGAGGCGTGCAGGGATGATAACCCCAACTACTTGAGACTACCGCTGAGGAACTGTTGCAGACGTTGAGATTGCGGATTGGCCAGCACCTCACGCGGGTCGCCCTGCTCTTCCACCACGCCCTGATGCAGGAACAGCAACCCGTTGGAGACTTCGCGGGCAAAGCCCATCTCGTGGGTGACCACCACCATGGTACGCCCCTCGCTGGCCAGATCACGCATCACCTTCAACACATCGCCGACCAGCTCCGGGTCAAGCGCCGAGGTGGGCTCGTCGAACAACATGACTTCCGGCTCCATCGCCAGCGCACGGGCAATCGCCACGCGCTGCTGCTCGCCACCGGACATGTGCGCCGGATAGGCTTCCTTGCGATGCGCCACGCCAACCTTGTGCAGGTAGTGCTCGGCCTTCTCGCGGGCTTCGGCCTTGCTCATGCCCAACACGTGCACTGGTGCCTCCATGACGTTTTCCAGCACGTTCATGTGCGACCACAGGTTGAAGTGCTGAAACACCATGGCCAAACGCGAGCGCAGGCGCTGCAACTGCTTGTCGTCGGCGGCGCGCAGGGCGCCGTCCTTGCCGGGCACCAGTTTGAGCGCCTCGCCATTGAGCAGGATCTGCCCGGCGTGGGGCTGCTCGAGCAGGTTGATGCAACGCAGGAAGGTGCTCTTGCCGGAGCCACTGGAGCCGATGATGCTGATCACGTCGCCGGCCTTGGCAGCCAGCGACACGCCCTTGAGCACCTCGTGGCTGCCGTAGCGCTTGTGCAGATCCTTCACTTCGAGCTTGTACATGCTTTCCACTCTCTTGAGCCGCTACTTCGTAAAATGGTCGATCAGCTGCGCCGCGGTGCCAGGTAGGCCAGCCAGCGGCGCTCGGCCAGCTTGAACAGGCGCACCAGAATGAAGGTCAGGCACAGATAGAACAGGCCGGCGGTGATGAACGCCTCGAACGGCAGGTAATACTGGGAACTGACCGTACGCGCCGCACCGGTGATGTCGATCAGCGTGACGATGGACGCCAGGCTGGTGGTGTGCAGCATCATGATCACTTCGTTGCTGTACTGCGGCAGCGCGCGGCGCAGCGCCGAGGGCAACAGGATGCGGCGGTACAACTTGACCCGCGACATGCCCATCGCCTTGGCCGCCTCGATCTCACCATGGGGCGTGGTCTTGAGGCTGCCAGCGAGAATCTCGGCACTGTACGCGCTGGTATTGATGGCAAACGCTAGGCAAGCGCAGAAAGTCGCGTTGGACAGGTACGGCCACAACACGCTTTCACGCACCGCTTCGAACTGGGCCAGGCCGTAATAGACCAGAAACAGCTGCACCAGCATCGGCGTACCGCGGATTACGTAGGTGTAGAGCCAGGCCGGGCCATTGATCCAGAGCGAACGCGAGGTACGCATCAGCGCCAGCGGCACGGCAGCCAGCAAACCGAAGAACAGCGCAATGGCCAGCAGCTTGAGGGTGACCAGCACGCCGCCGAAATACAGCGGCAGGCTGTCCCAGATGACGGTGTAATCGAAGATCATCGTTCGCCCCTCACAGTTCGGCGGCCTTGGTGCCGACCGAGTAGCGTTTTTCCAGATAACGCAGGGCCAGCAACGAGACACTGGTGATCAGCAGATACAGGCCGGCCACCGCCAGGTAGAAGGTAAAGGGCTCGCGCGTGGCATCGGCGGCGCTCTTGGCCTTGAACATCATGTCCTGCAGGCCAACCACCGAGATCAGCGCCGTCGCCTTGGTCAGCACCAACCAGTTATTGGTGAAACCGGGAATGGCGAAACGGATCATCTGCGGCACCAGAATGCGCAGGAACACCTGCAGGCCGCTCATCCCATAAGCCGCCCCCGCCTCCGCCTGTCCCTTGGGAATGGCCATGAATGCGCCGCGGAAGGTCTCCGACAGGTAGGCGCCGAAGATGAAGCCCATGGTGAACACACCGGCGACGAAGGGATTGATGTCGATGTACTCGTCATAGCCGAGCATCGGCATCACCCGGTTCACCAGATCCTGGCCGCCGTAGAAAATCAGCAGAATCAGCACCAGATCGGGAATGCCGCGGATCACCGTCGAATAGGTCTCACCGAGCACTGCCAGCCAGCGCACCGGCGACAGCCGAAAGGCTGCGCCAATCAGGCCGAGCACGATCGCCACAGCCATCGAGGTCAATGCCAGGATCAGGGTGAGCCAGGCGCCATCGAGAATGGACGAGCCGTAGCCGTTGAGCATCCGCTTACCTCATGGGCGCGCCATCGGGCGCCGGAAATGCAACGCAAAAGTGGCACACGCCGATAACAGTCAGCGTGTGCCACCCTTCAACAAGAAATCACGATCTCGCGAGCTAGAGCCTGCTTAAACACTGCAGACCCATGCCCAGCAGAGCGTGGTCTTACTTGCCGTAGACGTCGAAGCTGAAGTACTTGTCCTGAACGGCTTTGTACTTGCCGTTTTCGCGGATGGCCAGGATCGCGGCGCTGATCTTCTCGGCCAGCGCCTTGTCACCCTTGCGCACGGCGATGCCCTGGCCTTCGCCGAAGTATTTCTCTTCGGTGAAATCCGGGCCCACGAAAGCGAAGCCCTTGCCAGCGTCAGTCTTGAGGAAGCCGTCTTCGATGTTCACCGAGTCGGCGATGGTGCCATCCAGGCGGCCGGCGCTGAGGTCCAGGAACACTTCGTTCTGCGAGCTGTAACGTACGATCTCGGCACCAGCAGGGACGAAAACGTCGGTGGCGTAGCGGTCATACACGGAGGAACGCTGTACGCCGATCTTCTTGCCCTTGAGGTCGTTGGCCACGTCGTTCATCACCGCACCGCTCTTCATCGCCAGCTTGGCGGGAGTGGCGTAGTACTTGCCGGTGAAGTCCACGGCGCGCTTGCGCTCTTCGGTGATGGACATCGACGACAGCACCGCGTCGAACTTGCGGACTTTCAGTGCGGGGATCAGGCCGTCGAACTCCTGCTCGATCCACTTGCACTCGACCTTCATCTCTTCACACAGAGCGACACCGATGTCGTAATCGAAGCCGGTGATGTTGCCGTCGGGAGTCTTGTAGGCGAACGGCGGGTAAGCCGCTTCGATACCGATACGCAGCGCCTTGGCCTCCTGGGCCATGGTCAGCGGCGAGAGCAGGGATAGTGCCAACGCGCCGAGCAGTGCGATCTTTTTCATGAGGAAAAACTCCTGACATGGATGGGGTTTCGCTGGCCCGAAGCGGATCGCCGGGGCCATGGAGAAGTGACGTCGCCAGCGTAGCGCAGGGCTGCAGGCGTCGCACGGAAGTGCGGCATTCTAGCGATAGCGCGGCAGGTGATATTTCCTAGATGCGACAACTAATTACAGATGAAAGTGAGCGCCGACGCGACCATCTTGACAGAATAAAAATAGGCGAGATCAGATTTCGCCCGACATTCAACCCGAGAGCAGCTCTGCGATCCTGTTGCTGGCTCTCGTTGCGTCACCAAGGACAGTGAACGGTAGCCCAATACAAAACGCCCCACGCGGCAGTACCGGCGCAGAGCGTTTTGCATTCAGGGCTGGATCAGATCAGGCACATGCAGTCTGCATCGATTTGTGGGTGTCGATCAGGTGCTGCACCACGCCCGGATCGGCCAGGGTGGAGATGTCGCCAAGAGAGTCATACTCGGCCGTGGCGATCTTGCGCAGGATGCGGCGCATGATCTTGCCCGAGCGAGTCTTCGGCAGGCCAGGCGCCCACTGAATCACGTCCGGCGTGGCGATCGGCCCGATTTCCTTGCGAACCCAGGTCTTGAGCTCCTGACGCAACTGCTCGGACGGTTCCTGCCCCTGATTTAGTGTCACGTAGACGTAGATGCCCTGCCCCTTGATGTCGTGCGGTACACCAACCACCGCTGCCTCAGCGACTTTCGGGTGGGCGACCATAGCGCTTTCCACTTCCGCCGTGCCCATGCGGTGCCCGGAAACGTTGAGCACATCATCGACACGACCGGTGATCCACCAGTAGCCGTCTTCGTCACGACGTGCGCCGTCGCCGGTGAAGTACATGCCCTTGAAGGTCTTGAAGTAGGTATCGACAAAACGATCATGGTCGCCGTACAGGCTGCGCGACTGACCCGGCCAGGAATCGAGAATCACCAGATTGCCTTCGGCAGCGCCCTCGATGATGTTGCCCAGGTTGTCCACCAGTGCCGGCACAACACCAAAGAACGGACGCGTCGCAGAACCCGGCTTGAGTGCGGTGGCGCCAGGCAACGGGGTGATCATGAAACCGCCGGTCTCGGTCTGCCACCAGGTGTCGACGATCGGGCAGCGCGACTGGCCGACCTTCTCGTAGTACCAGTTCCAGGCTTCCGGGTTGATCGGCTCGCCCACCGAACCGAGCAGGCGCAGGCTGGAGCCATCGGCACCTTCAACGGCAGCGGTGCCCTGGGCCATCATGGCGCGGATCGCGGTCGGCGCGGTGTAGAGGATGTTGACCTTGTGCTTGTCGATGATCTTCGACACGCGGGTCACGTCCGGGTAGTTGGGGATGCCTTCGAACAGCAGCGTGGTCGCGCCGTTGGCCAACGGGCCATAGACGATGTAGCTGTGGCCGGTAACCCAACCCACGTCGGCGGTGCACCAGTAAATCTCGCCCGGTTTGTAGTCGAACACGCGCTCATGGGTCAGCGCGGCGTACAACAGGTAACCACCGGTGGTGTGCAAAACGCCCTTGGGCTTGCCGGTAGAACCGGAGGTATAGAGGATGAACAGCGCTTCCTCGGCGCCCATTTCCTTCGGCGCGCAGACACTGCCTGCGACCTTCATCAGATCCTCGAACCAGATGTCGCGGTGCTGGTTCCACTTGATCTCGGAACCCGTGCGCTTGACCACGATGACCTTCTGGATGCTGCGTGTCTCAGGGTTGGTCAGGGCATCGTCG
This sequence comes from Pseudomonas sp. AC355, assembly GCF_979258205.1. Classification (NCBI taxonomy): domain Bacteria; kingdom Pseudomonadati; phylum Pseudomonadota; class Gammaproteobacteria; order Pseudomonadales; family Pseudomonadaceae; genus Pseudomonas; species Pseudomonas sp. AC355. Next base: position 1,639,983 of record NZ_OZ409843.1, read on the forward strand.
ACGTTGGCCTTCAGTGGGACTTTCTTGCCGCCGCGCAGGCCCTCATCCGCGGTTATTACCACCTTGGAGGCGCAGTCGATGATGCGACCGGCCAGGGCATCCGGAGAGAAACCACCAAACACCACGGAGTGGATCGCGCCAATACGGGCGCACGCCAGCATGGCCACCACGGCTTCCGGGATCATCGGCATGTAGATGGTCACCACGTCGCCACGGTGTACGTCCTGGCCACGCAGGGCGTTGGCGAGCTTGCACACTTGTTCGTGCAACTGCCGGTAGGTAATTTCCTTGTGCTCGGACGGATCGTCACCTTCCCAGATGATCGCGATCGTATCGCCGCGCTCTTCCAGATGGCGATCCAGGCAGTTGTAGGAAACGTTCAGGGTGCCGTCGGCGAACCACTTGATATCGACGTGGTGATCGTCGAACGAGGTCTGCTTGACCTTGGTGAAGGGCTTGATCCAGTCGAGACGCTGAGCCTGCTCACGCCAGAAGCCATCCGGGTTGATCACGGACTGCTGGTACATGGCTTTGTAGGTGGCTTCGTCGGTCAACGAATTGGCCGCCACCTCGGGGCTCACGGGATACAGGGACGCAGCGCTCATTGATTCACCTCGGTTATTGATGTTGTTCTTCTATAAGCGCATTTGTAACCATCCCCCCCCTTCACAACCATTCGACCATGGTCTTACCGCCGCTAGACCTTGGTCGCAACTCGCACACCAAGCTGGCGAATGAACGCCAAGACATCAGATGACAGACCTCTGCAAACAATTCGAGACGCAGCGGACATTCTTGTCGTACAACTTTCGCTAAGCTTGCGAAAGCACCCCGGATCAAGGATCGCCATGCCCTTCTCCACCCTTCGCTCTCGCGGACGCGTTCGGCGCCTGAGTACCTCACTGGGCGTGGCGGCGCTACCGCTGCTGCTCGGCATTCCGCTGATGTACTGGCAGGCCGAGACGCTATTGGTGGATCGTGCAGAGAAGAGCGCGATGGATGCCCAGGCGCAGCTGGAAGTCGTACTCGACAATGCGGCTCAGGCTGCCGGTGCGGTGATCGAACTCTCGGCTCGCCCCTGTGCAGAAGTGGAATCCCAACTTCGTCGTCAGGTAACCGCCAGCCCCTTTGCCCGCTCGGTCAATCTGGTGCATGACGGCATCATCTATTGCACCTCGCTGATGGGGCCTTACGATATTGCCGAAGAACCTGCCGCCTACATCGGCGGCCGCTTGCGCCTGATGTCCGGCAACACGGTCACACCGGAACGCGCCCTGTTGGTTTACCGCCAGAGCGGCGATAACGGTGGTGTGCTCATCGGCATCGACGGTCAACATCTGAACAACCTGCTGCAGGTCAATGGCCAGGAAGTCCCCCTGCAGCTAACGGTCGGCGCCAACTGGATGACCGCCGATGGCATCGTCAGTCAGACCGCAGTGACGCAGTACACCGACTATCCCTTCAGTACCGCATCGTCGCGCTATCCGTTCAAGGTACTCGCCAGCTACCCGACCGGCGCCTCGCTGCAGTACATGCGTGCGCATTATCTGCCGCAGTTCCTGCTGTTCCTGGTGCTGGGGGCGCTGGCCGGCACCGCGACCTACCGTTTCAGCCTGCGTTCGGCGTCCCCCAGCGGCGAGCTGCAGCGCGCCCTGGAGGCGGGTGAATTCATTCCCTACTACCAGCCACTGGTGGACGCTCGTAACGGCTGCTGGGATGGCGTGGAAGTGCTGATGCGCTGGCAGCATCCCAGAGAAGGCCTGGTGCCTCCGGATCAGTTCATTCCCCTGGCCGAGCGTGTGGGCCTGATCGTGCCCATGACCAGCGCGCTGATGAAACAGGTGCGCGAAGATTTCACTAGCCGAGCAGACGACTTGCCGCCGGGCTTTCATATCGGCATCAACATCACCGCGGCGCACTGCCAGACCCTGCACCTGCTGGAAGAATGCCGCGACTTTCTGGCGGCCTTTCCTGCCGGACGCATCAACCTGGTACTGGAGCTCACCGAGCGCCAGATGATTACGTCCACCGCCGTGACTGAGCAACTGTTCGCTGAACTGCGCAAGCTGGGCGTGCGCATCGCCATCGATGATTTCGGCACCGGCCACTCCAGCCTCGCCTACCTGCGCGAGTTCCGCGTCGACTACCTGAAGATCGACCGCAGCTTCGTTTCCATGATCGGCTCAGACGCTCTGTCACGGCATCTCCTCGACAACATCCTCGACCTGGCGGTGCGCCTGGAGCTCGGTCTGGTCGCCGAGGGGGTGGAAACCGCTGAACAGAGTGAGTACCTCAGCCAGCGCGGCGTGCAGTTCCTGCAGGGCTATCTGTTCGCCAAGCCAATGCCTGCAGAAGCCCTGTTCAGCAAACTGGCAACCCCACCTGAGCGTTCCTGATCCTGCGCAAAAAAGAACCCGGCGCAAAGGCCGGGTTGAGGAAAACAATGACTGGCTCAGCGCGACCTACATGCCCAGGAAGTTCGGCAAACCGAGCGAAATGAACGGCACGTAGGTGACCAGGAGCAGGAACGCCAGCATCACCAGCAGCCACGGCGATACCGCGCGCACTACACGGGTCAGCGGCATGCCGGTCACCGCCGAGGTGACGAACAGGTTGAGTCCAGTTGGTGGCGTGATCAGGCCGATCTCCATGTTCACCACCATGATGATGCCCAGGTGGATCGGGTCGATGCCCAGCTGCATGGCGATCGGGAACAGGATCGGCGCCAGAATCAGGATGATCGCCGACGGCTCCATGAAGGTACCGGCGATCAGCAGCACGATGTTCACCACGATCAGGAACTCGATCGGGCTGAAGCCCTGCTCGACGACCCAGGCAGTGATCGACTGCGGAATCTGCTCGGTGGTCAGCACGTGGGCGAACAGCATGGCGTTGGCGATGATGAACATCAGCACCACGCTCAGCTTGCCGGCCTCGATGATCACCTTCGGGCACTCGCGCACCGTCATGTCCTTGTAGACGAAGATCGCTACGAAGGCGGCATACACGGCGGCCACCGCGGCGGCTTCAGTCGGCGTGAACATACCCGAGTAGATACCGCCGAGGATGATCACGATGAGCATCAAACCCCAGCCCGCTTTGCGGCCAGCGGTGAGGATTTCCTTGAACGAGGCGCGCGGCAGCGACGGCATGTTCTGCACGCGTGCCATGATGTAGATGACCACCATCAGCACCAGGCCGAGCAGCAGGCCCGGCACCACGCCGGCCATGAACAGCTTGCCCACCGAGGTTTCGGTCGCGGTGGCGTAGACCACCATGACGATCGACGGCGGAATCAGGATGCCCAGGGTGCCGGCGTTACAGACGATACCGGCCGCAAAATCCTGCTTGTAGCCCGAACGCACCATACCGGCGATCACGATCGAACCGACCGCTGCTACCGTGGCAGGCGACGAGCCGCTCAGTGCGGCGAACAGCATGCACGCGAGGATCGCGGCGATGGCCAGGCCGCCCTTGATGTGACCGACGCAGGCGTTGGCGAAATCGATCAGCCGACGGGCCACGCCGCCGCTGGTCATGAACGCGCCGGAGAGCAGGAAGAACGGAATCGCCAGCAGGGTGTAATGCTCGCTGGTCTCGAACAGCTTGATCGCCAGCGAACGCACCGAGTCGTTACTGAAGAACAGAATGGTCATGGCCCCGGACAAACCCAGGGAAATCGCCACGGGAATGCCGATGAACATCAGCACGAACAGGGCGACGAACAGGAAGGCAATGGTCATTTGGTGGTCTCCGCCTTGTCTTGTTCAGCCAGCTTGACGGCGTCATCCACTTCGCTGTGCAGGCCCAGACCTTGCTGTTTGCCCTGCAGGACGCGGATGAAAATCTGTAGAAAGCGCAGGAACATCAGGGTGAAGCCGATCGGTACGATCATCACGATGTGCCATTGCTGAACACCGAAACGATCCAGATCCTCGGCACCGGTGCCGACGCTGTACAGCACAGCGACCCACTGCTCGCTGGAATACGCCATCAGGGCGCAGTAGCCCAGGCAGATAATCAGCGCGAGGATGGCCATCAGCCGCTGATTGGCGGGGTTGAACTGGCGCACCAGCAGGTCGACGCCGATGTGCGCGCCGATGCGCACACCCCAAGCCAGGCCGACGAAGATCAGCCAGCCGAACATGGCCTTGGTCAGGGCCACGCTCCAGGTCATTTCCTGGGCGACATACAGGATGCCGTCACCGATGCTGAACATCGCATCGTTGGCGAAGGGCAGCGAATCGCCCAGGGAATAGAAAACACCGTACAGGTTGTTGAATACCACGTACGAGAAGGTGACCAGGGTCATCGCCGCGAGAAGAAACGCAACCGCGATTTCCTCGAGCCGATCCCACAGGCGCTGCAAAGCATTCATCAGCGGTCTCCCAGAGAGGGTTGTTGTAATTGTTTTGGCAAGCCGACTCTAACCCCGACGTTAGCGGGCAGATATTCATGATTAGTAAACGCGGCCTTCGGTCTTGGCGAATAGCTCACGCCGGACGGCGCTCAGTGCTGTCGACGCGCCAGGATCGGCAAGATCAAGGCGAAAGCGGCCGGTGGATGCAAAGCTTTCTTTTTGTAGGAGGGGCTTTAGCCGCGAGCTCTTTACACCTAGCTAAGCAAAATCGAGGCTAAAGCCTCTCCCACAAAAGCTCTGCTCACTGGCCGCTTCCGCCTTCTAGCAGCCTTCAAACATCGCAAAACTCACACCTGCTCGGAGATTTCGATCAGGTTCAGATCGGGGTCACGCAGGTACACCGAACGGATAGGCCCCGTGGCGCCAGTGCGCATCACCGGCCCTTCGATGATCGGCCAGACGACTCGCTGCAGGTGCGCGATCACCTCATCCAGGGGCTGGCTGGCGATGAAGCACAGATCCAGCGCACCCGGTACCGGCAAATGAGCTTTGGGCTCGAACTCCTGGCCACGCACGTGCAGGTTGATCTTCTGATTGCCGAAGCAGAACGCCTTGCGACCATTGCCAAAGGTCTCCAGGCGCATGCCCAGCACCTCGACGTAGAAATGCGTGGCCGCGTCGGCGTCGGTAGCGGTCAGTACCAGATGATCCAGGTGGTCGAGCATGCCAGCCTCCTTATTCAGTCGTTTGCCTATTGCGCTGCAGCGTTAGCCGCCTGAGCGGCTTCGATCAGGTCGCTGCCGATTTTGCCTTCGTATTCTTTCCAGACGGGACGCATCACCTCGCGCCACTGCTGGCGTTCTTCGTCAGTGAGCACGATCAGTTCGCGCTTTCCATCGGCGAGAATCTGCTGCTTGTCCTTCTCGTTGAGTGCCAACGCCTGACGATTCACATCAGCCGTGACCTCGTCGATGATGCTTTTCAGTTCGCCACGCACATCCTCTGGCAGGCCGTTCCAGAACTTGGCATTGGTGATCAACATGTAGTTACCGACCGCATGGTTGGACTCGATCATGTACTGCTGCACCTCGTAGTGGCGCTGGCTGTAGATGTTCGACCAGGGATTGTCGGAGGCGTTGATCACACCGGTCTGCAGGCCCTGATAGATCTCGGCGAAAGCCATCTTGCGTGGTACGGCGCGCAGTGCACTGATCTGTGCGGCCTGCAGATCCGACGGCTGCACGCGGAACTTCATGCCCCGGGCATCGCTCGGCACATGCAGCGGTTTGTTGGCGGTGAACTGGCGCATGCCGTTGAGCCAGTAGGCCAGGCCAAGAATGCCGTTTTTCTCGAAGCTGTGCAGCAGCTCCTGGCCCTTCGGCGATTGCTCGAACCGCTGCGAAGCGGCGGCGTTGTCGAAGAGGAACATCAGGTCGAAGATCTGCACGCGCGGCTGGTACTTCTCCAGCTTCACCGGCGCGGGAGCCAGCAACTGCACGTCGCCGAGCAGCAGGGCTTCCATCTCCTTGCCATCACCAAACAACGACGAGTTGGGGTACACCTCAACCCGTGCCTTGCCAGCCAAGCGCTCCTTGACCAGCTTTTGCAGCATCAACGCGCCCTGCCCCTTGGGGGTTTGATCAGAGGCTACGTGGGCGAACTTGATGACGACTTCTTCGGCCTGCACGGCAGCGCCGAAAGCCATGGCGGTGGAAAGCAGCACGCAGGACAAGCTGCGGCGAAGTACGCGGGACATGAGGCGATCTCCTGTTGTTGTTAGTTCGGAGGGTCTATGCCCTGCCGGATGCCTTTGTTCATGGCGAACTCTACTGCAGCGCCGGCGAGTACTACATTCTTGATTGGCCAAGCCTGCCTTCGCCGTTGCCGAAGGCAAGATGATCGACCATCTGCCGCGCGATAAGGGACAGGTTGTCGTACTGGCGCACGCAAATGTTCAGTTCACGAATTGCCCAGGCATCTTCGATCTCCACCGCACGTACCGCCATACCCGGCAGATAGGTGCGCACCGCCTGCTCGGGGAGGATGCCGATACCCATGCCGGTGTGGATCATCCGGCAGATCGCCTCGAAGCTGCGAACCTGGATACGCACCCGCAAATGCGCACCGACCTGCTGCGCCGCCTCGCTGATCAACGTGTGCAGCGACGCTTCCTTCTGCAGGCCGATGTAGTCGTAGCCCACCGTCTCAAGCAACGTTACCCGCTCGCGCAGTGCCAAGGGGTGATCGCTCGGCACCACCAGTACCAGCCGATCACTCCGATAAGGAAACACCTGCACACCGTCGGCCTGGACGTGACCGGCGAAGATACCGATATCGGTCAAGCCTTCGCGCACAGCATGGATGATCTCGGTGCTGACGCGCTCCTCCAGGTCGATGCGGATCTGCGGATGCAGGGCGGTGAAGGCGCTGAGATCTTCGGGCAGAAAGGCGATCACCGCCGAGGTATTGGCGTGAATGCGTACATGGCCGTTGATGCCTTCGCTGAATTCGCTGAGATCAGCCTGCATGTGCTGGATATTGTCCAGCAGGTTGCGCGCGTGATGCAGCAGCGCATCGCCGGCCGGCGTCAACGCGACGCCCTTGGGCTGGCGATATAGCAAGGGCGTGCGCAGGTGCGCCTCAAGGTCGCTGATGCGTTTGCTCACCGCCGCCAGCGCCAGGTGTTCGCGCTCGGCGGCGCGGGTCAGGCTACGCTCATCGGCAATGGCCACGAACAGTTTGAGGGTCAGAAAATCCACGCGCATGGCAGACTCCGCTTCGTGATTGGCGAAAGACTCACTGCCGCGGCGGCTGCCACGGAGGGTTGGCCACACCATAGGTCTTCGTGAGACGCGAAGCCAGACTTGGCGATTGATTGATTGCGGCGATAAACGCCATGGGCGATGCTCGCCACCATCAACCCAAGTCATCGGGAATTCGCACATGTCTGCCGACTCAACCGTTTCACCCATGGCCCTGGCCGGGCTCAAGGTCATCGAGATGGGCCAACTGATCGCGGGGCCCTTCGCCAGCAAGATGCTCGGCGAATTCGGCGCCGAGGTGATCAAGATCGAGCCACCAGGCATCGGTGATCCACTGCGCAAATGGCGCAAGATCAAGGACGGCACCTCACTCTGGTGGCACGTGCAGTCGCGCAACAAGCAGTCGCTGACGCTAAACCTCAAGGAAGCCGAAGGCCAGGACATCGTCCGTCGCCTGGTCGCCGAAGCCGACATTCTGGTCGAGAACTTTCGCCCAGGTACCCTTGAAGCCTGGGGGCTGGGCTGGGACGAACTGGTCAAGATCAACCCACGGCTAATCATGCTGCGCATCTCCGGCTACGGGCAGACAGGCCCCTACCGCGACCTGCCGGGCTTCGGCGTAATCGGCGAAGCCATGGGCGGCCTGCGCCACTTGTCCGGCTACCCCGGCCAGGCGCCGGTGCGGGTCGGCGTGAGCATCGGCGATTCCCTGTCGTCGCTCTATGGGGTAATCGGCGTACTGCTCGCCCTGCAGGAGCGCAACCGCAGCGGCCAGGGCCAGCAGATCGACGTCGCCCTGTACGAATCGGTGTTCGCCATGATGGAAAGTCTGGTGCCCGAATACGACGCCTTTGGCTACGTGCGGGAACCGGCCGGCAGCGCCCTGCCCGGTATCACACCCTCCAACTCCTACCCGTGCAACGACGGAAGTTACGTGCTGATCGCCGGCAATGGCGACAGCATCTACAAGCGTCTGATGAACCTGATCGGCCGCACTGATCTAGCCGACGATCCACGCCTGGCGCAGAACGACGGGCGCAGCCAGCACGCCGAGATGATCGATGCCGCCATCGGCGAATGGACAGCCCAGCGCGGCCGCGATGAGGTGATCGAAGCGCTCAAGGGCGCCCGCGTACCAGCGGGCTATCCCTACACCGCCGCCGATATCGTCAGCGACCCGCATTACCTGGCGCGGCAGATGATCGAGACCGTGCAGACCAGTGCCGGCCCGCTGAAAGTGCCGGGCGTGCTGCCGAAACTCAGCCGCACACCGGGCCGCATCGGCGAAGGCGGCCCGCAGCTCGGTGAACACACCGATGACGTCTTGGCCGGCTTGGGCCTGAGCGACGAGCAGGTCAAGGGTCTGCGCGAGCGCGGGATCATATAAGGCACCCATCCAGATAGCTCCCACGCTCCGCGTGGGAGCTCAGCCCAGGACGCTCCGCGTCCGCACCCAAGAGCAGCCGACGCAGAGCGTCGCCAGATGCATTCCCACGCAGAGCGTGGGAACGATCAACGCGGACGGTTCGACGCCTCGACGTGAGGAACGATCAGCCGTGATACCGGTAGCCGGAACCCGACACAACCAGGACTTCCCCATGACCAAACACCTTTATATCCAGGACGTCGCCACCCGTGACGGCTTCCAGATCGAAGCGGCCTTCGTGCCGACCGAAGCCAAGATCGCCCTCATCGACAAGTTATCGAAGACCGGCCTGGCAAAGATCGAAGTAACCTCGTTCACCTCGCCCAAGGCGATTCCCAACCTGCGCGACGCCGAAGAAGTGATGCGCGGCATTCAGCGTGTCGACGGCGTGGAATACACCGTGCTGGTACCCAACGTGCGCGGCTGCGAACGGGCGCTGTCGTGCCAGGTGGACGAGATCAACCTGGTGATGTCGGCCAGCGACACCCACGGCCTGGCCAACCTGCGCATGACGCCGGAACAGTCCCTGGCCCAGTTTTGCGAGATCATCGAAGCCACTCGCGGCAGTGGCGTGTTCATCAACGCCTCGCTGTCGACCACCTTCGGCTGTCCGTTCGAGGGCGCAGTACCCGAAGCGCGAGTATACGAACTGACCCAGCGCCTGCTCGACCTTGGCGTGCAAGGCGTGACCCTGTGCGACACCACCGGCATGGCCGATCCCGCCCAGGTCGAACGCATCTGTCGCGAGTCGCTGCAGCGCTGGCCCGAGGCGGTGTTCACCGCGCATTTCCACAATACCCGGGGCATGGGCCTGGCCAACGCCCTCGCGGCGCTGAATGCAGGCATCGACCGCTTCGATGCATCCCTCGGCGGCCTCGGTGGCTGCCCTTACGCGCCAGGCGCCAGCGGCAATATCTGCACGGAAGATCTGGTGCACATGTTCCAGCGCATGGGCCTGGATACCGGCGTCGACCTCAATGCGCTGCTGACGGCGGCGGCCACTCTGCCCGAGCTGATAGGCCATGACGTACCAGGCGCGATCCTAAAGGCCGGTACTTCAGAACGCCGTTATCCGAAACCGAAATGGATGAGCGAAGCGAGCGCCTGAACTGGCGACCGTAGCCTGCGGTTGAGCGAAGCGATACCAAAGGAACTGCTCCCGGGTATCGCTTCGCTCAACACCGGGCTACTTCAATGCCCGCCGCCCGACTCCGCCGCGCCCTTGGCTGAGAACGGCGGCTTGGCTAGCCAGATGATCAGGATCAGGCCAAAGAACAGCCAGCCCATCAACGTGAAGTAATCCACGGTCGAGAGCATGTAGGCCTGACTCTCCACCACCCGATCGATCTGCAGGTAGGCCGATTGCGACGCGCCGCCGAGCTGTTCCAGATACTGGTGCGTGGCCGGGTCGTAGGGCGTGACGTGTTCGGTCAGTTGCGCGTGGTGATAAATCTCGCGGCGATGCCAGATCCAGGTGGTCAGCGACGAGGCGAAGCTGCCGCCCAGCACACGCAGGAAGGTAGCCAGACCGGAGCCATCGGCGATGTCCTTCGGCGGCAGGCTGGAGAGCAGAATGCTGGTGGTGGGCATGAAGAACAGCGCGATACCCAGGCCCATGAACACCTGCACCTCGGCGATATGCCGATAGTCCACCTCGGTGTTGAACGAGGCCCGCATGAAGCACGACGCGCCAATCACCAGAAACGATCCGCCAGCCAGCAGGCGCAGGTCGAACTTGTGCGCGTACTTGCCCACCAGCGGCGACAGGAACAGCGGCAGGATGCCGATCGGCGCCGCCGCGAGCCCTGCCCAGATCGGCGTGTAGCCCAACTGGGTCTGCAGCCACTGCGGCAGTAGCAGGTTGATGCCGAAAAACCCGGAGTAACCGAGTACCAGCGCCAGGGTGCCGAAGGTGAAGTTGCGGTACATGAACAGGCGCAGGTTGATGATCGGATGCTGATCGGTCAGCTCCCAGATCACCAGCGCCACCAGCGAAACCACCGACACGGCCGTACCGATCTGGATGAAGGTCGACTCGAACCAGTCCAGGTCGTTGCCCTTGTCGAGCACCACCTGCAGCATGCCGACGCCCAGCACCAGCAACGCCAGGCCAATGTAGTCGATGGGCTGGTGGACGATGGTTTCCGGCCGTTTGCGCAACTGCGCCCAGACCACGAAGGTGGCCAGAATGCCGATCGGTATGTTGATGAAGAAAATCCACGGCCAGCTGTAACTGTCAGTGATCCAGCCACCGGCAATCGGCCCGATGATCGGTGCGACCACCGTGACCATTGCCAGCAGCGCCAACGCCATACCTCGCTTGGCGCTGGGAAAGATCGCCAGCAGCAGCGTCTGCGCCATCGGATACAGCGGCCCGGCGACCAGCCCCTGCAGGGCGCGGAACACCACCAGTTCGGGCATCGAACGGGCGATGCCGCAGAGAAACGAGGTGATCACGAACAGCACCACCGCGGCGAGGAATAGCTTCACCTCGCCAAAGCGCCGCGCCAGCCAGCCGGTCAGCGGCAAGGCGATGGCGTTGCACACGGCGAACGAGGTAATGACCCAGGTGCCCTGCTCCGAACTGACACCCAGATTGCCGGAAATGGTTGGCAAGGCGACGTTGGCGATGGTGGTGTCGAGCACCTGCATGAAGGTCGCCAGGGAGATGCCGATGGTGGCCAGCAGCATGCTGGCCGGGCGAAAGTTGGCGTCGCTCATGTCAGCCCTGCTTCGCCTGAGTGGCGGTCTCGGTCTGAGGGCCATTTGCGTGAATGATCTGCTCGATCAGCGCATCGGCCTCGACCAGCGGCGCGTCGTAAACAGCGGTGCTGAAACGCGCCTCACTCGGCGTCTGGGTGGACAGCTGGGCACCGCCCTGGTCATGCAGATCCACGGTTACCGCGGTGGACAGGCCGATACGCAGCGGATGGCTCTGCAGCGCTTCTTCATCCAGCCGGATGCGCACGGGCAGGCGCTGCACGATCTTGATCCAGTTACCACTGGCGTTCTGCGCCGGCAGCAGGGAGAACGCACTGCCGGTGCCTACGCCGAGGCTCTCGACGTGGCCCTGATAGGTCACTTCATCACCATACAGATCGGCCTCGACGGTCACCGGCTGGCCGATGCGCATCTCGCGCAGCTGGGTTTCCTTGAAGTTGGCGTCGATCCAGATTTCATGTAATGGCACCACGGCCATCAACGCGGCGCCAGGCTGAATGCGGCTGCCAACCTGCACCGAACGCTGAGCCACATAGCCACTGACCGGCGCCACCAAGGTGCTGCGGGCATTATTGAGGAAGGCCTGGCGAAGTTGTGCGGCGGCACTTTTCACGTCCGGGTGAGAGGCGATCACGGTGTCATCGACCAGCGCCTGGTTGGTATCCAATTGCTGCTGGGCGGAGGTCAGCGCGCTCTGGGCGCTGCTCAGGGTGTCCTGAGCGTGGGCCAGTTCCTCGCGGGAAATCGCCCCATTACGGGCCAATGTCACACGGCGTTGGTAGTCAGCCTTGGCGCGCTGCACATCGATCTTGCGCGAAGCCACCTGGGCCTTGTAGCTGTCGACATTGCTGAACAGCCCGCGCACCTGACGCACCGTACGCGCCAGGTTGGCCTCGGCGCTCTGCTGGGCCACTTCGGTGTCGGCCGGATCCAGCCACACCAGCGGCTGACCGGCTTCGACATAGTCACCATCATCCACGGCGATGCGCGTCACCGTGCCGGTGATCTGCGGAGTGATCTGCACCAGGTTGCCGCCGACATAGGCGTCGTCGGTTTCTTCATAGAAGCGGCCGTACAGCTCGTGGTAGGCGAAGATCGCCGCGCTGCATAGCACGACGATCACGCCGAGGCCCAGCAGCAGGCGTTTGCGCTTGCCCGAATTGGGGGCAGCGGGAGTGGCTTGAGATTCGGTCATGGCGAGTACTCAGCGTGCGGAAGTGGATGACGGAGCGGCAGCGTCGAAGCCACCACCCAGGGCCTGCATCAGCAGCACCGAAGCGTCGATACGCTCGGCACGCAGATTGGCCAGTTGACGTTCGCTCTGCAGCAGTTGCTGCTCGACGCTCAGCGCATCGAGGTAATTGCCGATGCCATCGGCATAGCGCTGCATGGCGATGTCGTAGGAACTGCGGGCGATGTCACGGGCCCGTTGTTGCTGCTCGATCTGCTGTTCGAGGGAACGGATGCGGCTGATGCCATCGCCGATATCGCCCAGGGCGCCAACCAGGGTCTGGTTGTACTGGGCCACGGCCACGTCGTAATCGGCGTTGCGCCCAGCCAGCGCGGCGCGCCGGGCGCCACCGTCGAAGATCGGCAGGCTGAGAGCCGGGCCAACGCTGAAGAAGCGGCTGGCGCCACCGAACATGGCATCGCCGAGCAGCGACTTGCTGCCCGCGGCAACGCTCAGGTTGAGGTTGGGATAGAAGTCGGCCTTGCTGGCATCGATGTCGCGGGTAGCTGCCTCGACACGCCAGCGCGCGGCGACCAGATCAGGGCGACGACCGAGCAACTCGGCCGGCACGTTGGCTGGCAGGCTGACCGCCGTGGGGGCGATCAGTTGCGGCCGGGGCAGCGTGGCACCGCGATCCGGACCCTGGCCGAGCATCACGGCCAGGCGGATGCGCGCGCTGTCCACCTGCTGGGTGGCGGCGGTTAGGCTGGCTTCGGCGGCGGCTTCCAGGCTCTGGGTCTGTTGCAACTGGTACTCGCTGTCGAGGCCGGCATCGACGCGGCTGCGGGCCAGGTCGAGCATGTCGCGGCTGCGCTTGAGATCCTGCTCGGCAAGATCCTGAGTGGCGTAGGCCAGGCCGAGGTCGTTGTAGGCGCGGGTGACGTCGGCGGCCAGGGTCAGGCGCGCACCCTGGCGATCCACCTCACTGGCACGGGCACGGCCCAGCGCCGCTTCCCAGGCGGCACGCTCGCCACCCCACAGATCGAAATGGTAGCCACCCTCCAGCGACAGGCTGCGCAAGGTGCCGTAACGCCCACCCTGCCCGCTGGGGTCGTCGACCCGGGCGGAGCGTGAGCGGGTGACGTTAGCATTGGCGTCCAGGGTCGGCTGGCGCTGCGCATCGGCAGCCAGCACTGCAGCGTTGGCCTGGCGGGCACGGGCATCGGCGACCTGCAGATCCGGGTTGCTGCGCAGAGCCTCTTCGATCAGCCCACTCAACTGCGGATCGCCCAGGCGAGTCCACCAGTCACCCGCCGGCCAGGCTGCTGGCGACAGGTTTCCGGTAAAAGTCTGCCCCTGCAGGCTGGCGGCATCCAGGGTATGACCTTCGGTGTGCAGGCCCTCCTGCGAGGCACAGGCGGCCAGCAGCAAAGCGCTGAAAATCAGGGTCAGTGGGGTACGCAACGGCATGATGTTCATCATTCTCCTGGCACGTGCGGCAACGCATCGGCGGCCATCAGCATTTTTTTCAACAGGCGTTGGAATTCGTCGAGCTCGGTGCGGCTCAGGCAGCCGGTCAGCTCATTGGTGGCATCCGCGGCGATCTGCGGCACCCGCACGCCAAGGGCATTGCCCGCCTCGGTGAGCGTGAGGCGTACCTGGCGGCGATCCTCAACACTGCGCTCCCGGGTCAGCAGGCCCTTCTGCTCAAGGCGATCGAGCATGCGGGTCATCGCCCCGCTGTCGAGGCTGAGCAGACGGACCAGATCGGCGGGCGTGCTGGCGCGGCTCTGGCTGATCAGCAGCACCACCTTGAACTGCGCGGCAGTCACGCCGTGGTCCACCAGATGGCGCTCCAGCATGCGGTCCTTGAGCTGATTGATCAGCGCAATGAGATGGCCGGGTGAGTGCTGTAGCGAAAACCGCTCGCGGTCGAAATGTGGCATCGGGAATTACCTGCCCAGGCAGTGAATGCCATGCAGATTACTGCCCAGGCAGCGAATAGCCCAATTACATTTCGTAATACTTGTTATCAATTTCAGAAATACTTTGAAATATTCAGAGGTTTTGAAAGGACTGCCTGGGGCTGTGTGGGTTCAGGGGATTTGTGGGGGAATGATGAATGCGGGGGGAGATTGGAGGGACTTGCAACAGGAGCGATTGCCCTGGGTATCGCAGGCTCAACCCAGGCTACGGTCGGGTAGCCCGGCGTCGAGCGAAGCGACACCCGGGATCAGTGGCAGATGCGACTCAGCTGAGCCGCTGCGCATTTCAATGGCCGTCCTCATTCTACAAAGGTGCAGAAAGCCTCTAGGGGCAGGCGCTCGCTGACCAGCCGATTGACCGGCGCGTCGGGGTCGGCATAGCCCACCGCGATGGCGCAATGCAGCATGTGCTCGGCAGGCATCGACAGAAAACGCTCGACACTCAGGTGATAGCGCGCCCAGCAGGCCTGCGGGCAGCTGTCCAGGCCGTGCTCCTTGAGCAGCAGCATCAAGCTCTGCTGATACATGCCCAAGTCCGCCCATTGCCCCGGCCCCATGCAACGGTCGACCGAGAAAAACAGTACACAGGGTGCCTCGAAGAAGCGGAAGTTGCGGGCGAACCAGTCCAGACGCGCAGCTTTGTCTTCACGGCCGATGCCGAGCAACGCATACATCTGCTCGCCCACCTCGAATCGCGAGGTGCGATAAGGCTCCTGCAGCGGCTGCGGGTACACCGGATAATCCGCAGGGTCGGGTTGTGGGTCGTCCTCCAGCCGCAAGGCAATGTGCTGACGGAAACGCTCCAGCGCCTCGCCCTGCAGCACATGGATGCGCCAGGGCTGCAGGTTGCCACTGGAGGGTGCGCGGGCCGCCTGCTCGAGCAATTCGCGCAACAACTCAGTTGCCACCGGGCGATCCAAAAAGGCGCGTGTGCTGCGCCGCTCACGCAGCGCCTGGCTGACGTTCATCCGCTCTCCTCGCATGTAATAAATGCCCCATCAAAACAAAGGCCGCCTCCTGATGGAAGCGGCCTTGGGTGCTGCCTCTACGTTCGCCAGCCAATCACTGCACCTGGTTGGACGCCTCGGCCGCCTTGATCAGGTCGGCGCCAATATCGCTTTCGAATTTCTTCCACACCGGGCGCATGGCTTCACGCCATTGTTCGCGCTGCTCGGGCGTCAGCTCGATGATCTCGCTGGTGCCCGCCTTGACGATGGCGGCACGGGCTTCCTTGTTGAGGTCATCGGCCTGACGGTTCACCTCGGCAGTCACCTCGACCATGATCTTGTCTAGCTCGCTGCGGACATCCTCCGGCAGGCCGTTCCAGAACTTGGTATTGGTGATCACCATGTAATCGATCAGGCCATGGTTGGATTCGGTGAAGAACGGCTGCACCTCATGCACTTTCTGGCTGAAGTAGTTCGACCAGGTGTTCTCGGTGCCGTTGACCACCCCGGTCTGCAGGCCCTGATAGACCTCAGCGAAGCTCATCTTGCGCGGCGCGGCACGCAGGGCTTTGAACTGCTCGTCGAGAACAGCTGAGGCTTGAACACGGAATTTCAGACCGCGTGCATCCTTGGGCTCGTGCATCGCCTTATTGGCCGACAGCTGCTTCAGACCATTGTGCCAATACGCCAGGCCAGTGATCCCCTTGCCTTCCATGCTGGTCAGCAGCGCCTTGCCTTCGGCGCTACCCTGGAAACGGTCGACAGCCTCCATGTTATCGAACAGGAACGGCAGGTCGAAAATCTGGATCGGCTTGGCGTAATGCTCGAACTTGGCCAGCGAAGGCGCCAGCAACTGCACGTCTCCGAGCAGCAGCGCTTCCATCTCCTTGCCATCACCGAACAGCGAGGAGTTCGGGTAAACCTCGACTTTGACCCGCCCTGGCAGGCGCTCTTCGGCCAGCTTCTTGAACAGCAGAGCACCCTGCCCCTTCGGCGTGTGATCAGCGACCACGTGGGCGAACTTGATACTAATCGGGTCGGCGGCATGTGAGACGCCGGCGATAGAAACGGCAACAGCGCAGACCAGCGCCTTGAGAGAAAGCTTGAGCATTGAGTGACCTCATCTTGTTTTTGTTGGTAGGTAGAACTCTGTTTACAACCGCAACTGCTTTGGCGGAATTCAGCATTGTGCAAAGGCGCATTCGGCATCGCCGAACGCTGGCCTGGAAACGCTAGCCGGACGAGCCGGCATGCTCGACGATGCGTCTTGCCCGGCCGACCACCGGTGCGTCGACCATCTGCCCATCGACCACGAAAACACCGTCGCCACCCTCGCCGGCCTGCAGCACCCGGCGCGCCCAGGCCAGTTCCTCGGCCGAAGGCGCCAGCGCCCGATGTACCACGGCGATCTGGCTGGGATGGATGCACAGCAGCCCACCAAAACCCATGTCGCGAGCATCGCGGCTGGCGCGGTCGAGGCCGACCTGATCCTGAATCGCCGGGAACACGCTATCCAGCGGCGCGGCCAGCCCAGCCAGGCGGCTGTGCAGCAGAATCGTGTAACGGGCCTGATCGAGAATGCGCTCGGCCGCCGCCGTGCCGCTGTTCAGGCCCAGATCGAGCCCCAGATCCAGGCCGCCGAACGACAGCCGCTCGACACCTGACGCAGCGGCGATGGCTGGCAGATCATGCAGACCACGGGCACTTTCGATGATCGGCCATACCGGTTTGCCCGCGTCGGCGACACGCGCTACCTGCGCTGCGCTTTCCACCTTGGGCAGCAGCACGCCGACAACGCCGCGCTGGCGACGGCACAGCGCGATATCCTCGGCATGACCAGGGTGTTCGGGCGAATTGATGCGCACCAGCAGACGCGCCTCGGGATTGTCGCTCAGGAAGCTGTCCAGGTTGCCTCGGGCCTCGACCTTGAGGCTTTCCTGCACGGCATCTTCGAGGTCGACGATCACCACATCAGCGCCACTGGCCAACGCCTTGGGAATCCGCTCGGGCCGCGAAGCGGGAACGAACAGTGCGGAACGAACTATCTGTGCGGTCATTGCATCGATCCTTTTCAACAGTTCTAGATCGCGCCCTGCTGGCGCAGACGCTGGACATCCGTCGTGGCATAACCCAGCTCTGCCAACAAGGCTTCGGTGTGCTCGCCCAACGCGGGCACTGCATCCATTCGCGGCGTGAAGGCGCTGTTGCTACCGGGTGGCAGCAGCGCGGGCAGGCTGCCTGCCGGGCTGTCCACCTGGCGCCAGCGGTCGCGGGCCTTGAGCTGCGGGTGGGCCCAAACACCGGCCATGTCATTGACGTGGGCGTTGGCGATCTGCGCCTGTTCCAGCCGTTCGATCACCTGTTCGGCACTGAGCACGGCGAAGGTGCCAACGATGATCGAGCGCAGTGCCTCACGATTGGCCGAACGCCTGGAGTTCGCCGAGAAACGCTCATCGGTCGCCAGTTCAGGCTGCAGCAGCACCCGCTCGCAGAACGCCTGCCATTCGCGCTCGTTCTGCAGGCCGAGCATCACCGTGCCGCCGTCGCCAGCGGGGAATGGGCCGTAGGGATAGATGGTCGAGTGGGCGGCCCCGGCACGTGGCGGCGGCGTGGCACCGTCGTACGCGTAATACAGGGGATAACCCATCCACTCGACCAGGCTCTCGAGCATGCTCACATCGATGCGGCTGCCCAGACCGGTTCTGCCACGCAGCAGCAGAGCGGTAAGAATGTTGCTGTAGGCATACATGCCGGCGGCGATATCGGCGATGGAGCAGCCGGCCTTGGCCAATTGATCGTCGCCTGCCCCGCCGGTGACCGACAGGAAGCCGCCCTCGCTCTGGATCAGCAGGTCGTAGGCCTTCTTCTTCTCATAGCTGCCGCCTTCGCCGTAACCGGAGATGTCGCAGACGATCAGCTTCGGGAAGCGCGCATGCAGCGCCTCGAACGACAGCCCCATGCGCGCCGCCGCGCCCGGTGCGAGGTTCTGTACCAGCACGTCGGCCTTTTCCAGCAAGCTGTCGAGCACCTCGCTGGCGTCGTCCTGTTTGAGGTCGAGGGTCAGGCTTTCCTTGGAACGGTTGGTTCACACGAAATGCGACGCCAGGCCATTGACCCGCTCGTCGTAACCGCGCGCGAAATCACCACTGCCGGGGCGCTCGACCTTGATCACCCGAGCGCCCATGTCGGCGAGCTGACGAGTGCAGAACGGCGCCGCGATGGCATGTTCCAGACTGACCACGGTGATGCCATCGAGCGGACGCGGTTGTTGTACGTCGTTCATATCCGTTTCCTCGCTCAGGCCAGGTTGCTCAGATCATTGGTGTCACGCAGGCGCCAGACCTTGGCGATCAGCTCGCCGGCATCAACGCTGCTGCGCTTGCCGGCGAATGCCAGCAGACGGCGGAACTTGTCTTCCAGCTCGGCGCGGCTGAGGGTGTTGCCCGGGTCGCCCTTGGGCTCGTCAATGGCGCCGCGCAAGGTGCGGCCGTCGGTGGTAACCACCTCGACCCGACCCAACCAGCGCGCCGGATAAGCGCCATCCACCTCGGGGTCGAGGCGCATGCTGACCTTGTCCCTGAATTCGCTGACGTCAGCATCGCTGAGCGACAGGTTCTCGAACTCGGTGAGCTGCGCCTTGCCATGCACCGCGATCAGGCCCAGCACGGTGCCCATGGAAAACTTGGCCTGATGCACGGTCTGCGGCACCACAACACGCCCCAGCACATCGATGGCGCCCTGGTGCACATGGGTGATCACCTGGGCGATGTCGCCATGTCGCAGGCCTTCGCGCTGCATCAGTTCCAGCAGCGCATCGGCAGCCGGGTGGGTGTGGCGGCAGGAGGCGTGGAACTTGAACGAGGTTTCTGCCAGTGCCCAGCGGCTGCCGAGACGATCCGATAGCTTGCTCGGGTTGGCATCGCTGGACATCCCGGCAGCCATGCCCTGCTCGCCCTCGAGAATGTTCTGTGCGCCGGTCAGGCCCTGCTCGGTGAAGTACGCAGCCAGCAGGCCATCGGCAGCGGCCTTGGCGGTGTGCAATTGCTTGGAGTCGGCAGCGTCGCGCAGGAACTCCCAGAGCCCGGCGGCCTGGGTGCCGGCATTGCCGAGCAGGTGGACGAACTGCTGTTTATCGAAGTTCAGTAGCTTGCCCACCGCCACGGCAGCGGCCAGGGTGCCAACCGTGGCTGTGGTGTGGAAGATGCGGTAATGGGAGCGACCGAGGAATTCACCGATGCGAATGCCCGCCTCGTAGCCGGCCACCGAGGCCAGCAACAGCTCGCGGCCGGACTTGCCCAAATCCTGCGCGGCCGCCAGGGCCGCCGGGAATACCACGGTGGCCGGGTGCAGCACCGAACTGTTGTGCAGGTCATCCTGCTCGACCAGATGGGAAGATGCGCCGTTGACCAGTGCCGCAAAGTACGCCGAAGTGCCGCGGCCGTTGACCAGAATGCGCGCCGGGCCATCGGCCGGGCCCATCTTCTGCGCGTAGGCTTCGAATAGCGGAATCGGCCGCGCGCCTTCACTGGCAAGTGCCGACCCGAGCCAATCGAGGAACAGGTCTTCGGTACGATCCAGCACCTGCGCGGGGATCTGCTCGTAACGGAGATCGGCTAGAAATGCAGCGAGCTGCTGAGTATGGGTGCTCATGGCAAGCTCCTTAGAAACTGCGCGGCAGCTCGAGCAAGTGCTCGGCCACGTAGGACATGATCAGGTTGGTAGAGATCGGCGCCACCTGGTACAGGCGGGTCTCGCGGAACTTGCGTTCGACGTCGTATTCATTGGCGAAGCCGAAGCCGCCATGGGTCTGCAGACAGGCATTCGCCGCTGCCCAGGAAGCCTCCGCTGCCAGGTACTTGGCCATGTTGGCGCTGGCCCCGGCGTTCTCGCCGCGGTCGTACTGTTCGCAGGCGCGCCAGCGCATCAGGTCGGCGGCCTCCACTTCGATATGGGCCTTGGCAATGGGGAACTGCACGCCCTGGTTCTGGCCAATCGGGCGGCCGAAGACCACGCGATCACGGGCGTAAGCACTGGCCTTCTCGATGAACCAGCGACCATCGCCGATGCACTCGGCAGCGATCAGCGTGCGCTCGGCATTCAGGCCGTCGAGGATGTAGCGGAAGCCCTTGCCCTCCTCGCCGATCAAACTGCTGGCAGGGATTTCCAGGTTGTCGAAGAACAGCTCGTTGGTCTCGTGGTTGACCATGTTGGCGATTGGCTGCACGGTCAGGCCGTTGCCGATGGCGTCGCGTAGGTCGACCAGGAAGATCGACATGCCTTCGGATTTCTTCTTCACCTCGGCGAGCGGCGTGGTGCGCGCCAGCAGGATCATCAGGTCGGAATGCTGGATGCGCGAGATCCACACCTTCTGGCCGTTGATCACGTACTTGTCGCCCTGGCGCACGGCGGTGGTCTTGATCTTGGTGGTGTCGGTGCCGGTGGTGGGCTCGGTCACGCCCATGGACTGCAGGCGCAGCTCGCCGCTGGCCAGCTTCGGCAGGTAGTAGTTTTTCTGCTCGTCGCTGCCGTGACGCAGCAGGGTGAACATGTTGTACATCTGCCCGTGCACCGTGCCGGAGTTACCGCCACAACGATTCACTTCCTCGAGAATCACCGAGGCTTCGGCCAGGCCCAGGCCAGAGCCGCCGTATTGTTCCGGAATCATCGCCGACAGCCAGCCGGCTTCGGTCATGGCCGCCACGAAGGCTTCCGGGAAGCCCTTCTCTTCGTCGATCTTGCGCCAGTACTCGGCAGGGAATTCGGCACACAGACCGCGTACGCCTTCGCGGATGAAATTCAGTTCTTCGTTCTGTTCCGGGGTCATCTTGATTCCTCGATTCTTGTTGTTGTCGCGGCCGATATGGGTAGATCGGTGATGCGCGATCCACCCTAGGCAGGTGCAATCATTCGAATTCCACGTCGGCCTGCTGGGCCATGCCGGCTTCGTTGCCAGCCCACAACTGCGCCTTGCCCGGAGCGCTGATCCGCCCTGCCACTTCGAAGGGCTGCGGCGCGACCAGCGGGCGCAGGCCGCGATAGGCGAAGCGACGCAGGCGGGTCTGTGGGTTGGCGCGGCAGAACGCGCGCAGGTTAAGCGTGGCGATCAGCGGGCCATGCACCACCAGCCCGGCATAGCCTTCGGTGTTGGTGACATAGGGCCAGTCGTAATGAATGCGATGACCGTTGAAGGTCACCGCGCTGTAGCGGAACAGCAGTGTCGGGCTGGGCACCACGCCTTCGCGCCAGTCACCATTCGGCAGCGCCTCGCCGGCGCCACTCTTGGGCGGGCTGGGCTCGCGGTAGACGATGTCCTGCTCTTCGCGGATCGCCAGTTCGCCGTCCTGCAGGTAGTCATGCTGCACGGTGACGAACAGCAGCGCGCCAGTGCGGCCGTGCTTTTCTTCGATGTGCTTGATGGTCGACACGCGGGTCGCCTCTCCGCCGACACGCAGCGCGGCGATGAACTCGACGCGACCGCCCGCCCACATGCGGTTGCGATTGTCGGCCGGGGGCAGGAAGCCACCGCGTGCCGGGTGACCGTCCCCGCCCAAGCCGCTTTCGGCGATGGGGTCTTGAAAGAATGCCCAGTGCCAGAGCGGCGGCAGGGCTTCGCCGTGAGCGGGCGTGTCTTCGCCCAGGGTCGCGGCGATGCGCTTGACCAGGTTGCGGCTCAGTTGATCGTGGGATTCTTCGGTGCGGCCGATCCAGGCGGAAAAAGCAGAGTCGCTCATGGTGGGTTCCAGCTGTCTTTTTTATGTGCGACCAGCATGCAATCCACTTATCGTTCTGTGAATTTGCATTTGCATAAACCGGCGTTCGGTTATGCTGAACACCGCTTCCGCTGCCTGAACAGGATCACCATGCACTTCGATCTGCCGGATTTGCGTCTTTTCATCCACATCGCCGAGTCGCCCAGCCTGACCCAGGGCGCACGCCGTGCCTCACTGTCGCCCGCAGCAGCCAGCGCGCGTATCAAGGCGCTGGAAGGCCAGCTCGACACCCGCCTGTTGTACCGCGACAGCCGTGGCGTGGAGCTGACACCCTCCGGCCAGCGCCTGCTGCAGCACGCGCGGTTGATCATGCGCCAGGTCGATTACCTGAAAAGCGAGTTCACAGAATACGGCAGTGATTCAGCCGGGCATATCCGCATCTTCGCCAACACGACGGCAGTGACCGAGTTCCTGCCAGAAGTACTGGCTGGCTTCCTTGCCGAGCGCCCCGGCGTGACGGTGGATCTGCAGGAGCGCCTGAGCCGCGATATCGTCCGCGGCGTGCTCGACGGCGGCGCCGACCTGGGCATCATCGCAGGGCCGGTGGAAGCCGCTGGCCTGCAGGTGCTGCATTTCAGCACCGACCGCCTGGTGCTGGTGGTGCCGGACAACCACCCCCTGGCCGGCCGCGATCAGGTCAGCTTGCGCGATACCCTGCAGTACCAGCACATCGGCCTGCACGACGGCAGCACGCTGCTGACCTTCTTGCGTGAACACGTGGAAACCCTGGGCGGCACGCTATCGCTGCGCATCCAGATGTCCAGCTTCGAAGCCATCTGCCGCATGGTGGAAGCCAACGTCGGCATCGGCATCATCCCCGAGTCCGCTGCCAGCCGACACCGTCGCACCATGAAGCTGCACACCATCGAGCTGAACGAGGCCTGGGCCGTGCGCGAACGCAGCATGCTGGTACGCGACCTCGAAGCCCTGCCGGGCAGCGTGCGTGCGTTGATCGCCACGTTGCTGCCGGAGACTGCAACCACCTAAACCGCCCGTGGTAAACATCACGCAGCGAACGGCGGCGCCAAGAAGCGAAGCTCATCACACCGGTGATCGGCATAGCTGGCAAAATGCCTTGACCACCAATAGAATCGCGGCCGCAGGAAGCACTCCGCACCCATATCTGGGTTAGCGTCATGGATCGACTCATAAAATGGTTCGCGCAGCCGTCGCGAATTCGTCCCATGCGTTATTACTCGTGAAAGTGTTCGGCAGCTTCCTGTCCGTTACAGGCTTTGCCCTGCCCATTTTTTCACGAGATTCGTATGAACAAGATCATCACCGCCAGCCTTGCAGGCATGCTCGTGCTGCTCGCCGGTTGCGCCACCGAAAGCTCGCGCACCCTGGAAGTCGCCAAGGTCAACACTGCCACCAGCCAGTACAACGGCCCGCGCAGCCCGATCGCCGTCGGCAAGTTCGATAACCGTTCCAGCTATCTGCGCGGCATTTTCAGCGACAGCGTCGACCGCCTTGGCGGGCAGGCCAAAACCATCCTGATCACCCACCTGCAGCAGTCGAACCGCTTCAATGTGCTCGACCGCGACAACCTGGCAGAGCTGCAGCAGGAGTCGGGTTTCTCCAAACAGGCTCAACAGGTGAAAGGCGCCAACTTCGTGGTCACCGGTGACGTCACCGAATTCGGCCGCAAGGAAGTCGGCGACCACCAGCTGTTCGGTATTCTCGGCCGCGGCAAACAGCAGATCGCCTATGCCAAGGTGAACCTCAATATCGTCGACGTCACCACTTCCGAAGTGGTCTATTCCACCCAGGGCGCCGGCGAGTACAGCCTGTCGAACCGTGAAGTCATCGGCTTCGGCGGCACCGCCAGTTACGACTCGACGCTCAATGGCAAGGTACTCGACCTGGCGATTCGTGAAGCCGTGAACAACCTGGTCAGCGGTGTCGACAGCGGCGCCTGGCGCCCGGTCAAGTGAGCGCGGAGAACTCGACCATGAAACTCGCCCGTACTCCCCTTCTGCTGGCAGCCCTGCTCGCCGTTGCAACGCTGGGCGGCTGCGCCCAGCAGCCCAAATCGCTGTACTACTGGGATGGCTATCAGCAGCAGGTTTATCAGCGCTTCGAGAACACCACCGGCCCCGAAGAGCAAATTGCCGCCCTTGAAGCCAGCGTGCAGAAAGCCCGCGCGGCGGATCGCACTCTGCCGCCAGGCTTCCATGCCCATCTCGGCATGCTGTACGCGGAGATTGGCAAGCCCGATCAGGTGCGCCAGCAGTTCGAAACCGAGAAGGCCCTGTTCCCCGAGTCCGCTCAGTACATGGACTTCCTGATGCGCAATATCGCCAAGTGATCGACATGTCTCTACTGAACTCAATCAGAACACTCGCGGCGCTGGCCGTGCTCGCGCTGCTGGCCGGCTGCGCCACCAAGCAGCCCTATGACTACAGCGCCTTCAAGGAAAGTAGCCCGGCCTCCATTCTGGTACTGCCTCCGGTCAACAAATCGCCGGATATCAAAGCGTCCTTCAGCGTCTACTCGCTGATCACCGCGCCTTTGAGCGAGGCGGGCTACTACGTGCTGCCCGTCGCGGTGGTCAACGAGACGTTCAAACAGAACGGCATGCTCAACGCCGAGGAAATCCGCGAAGTCTCGCCGCAGAAGCTGTACGAAATTTTCGGCGCCGACACGGTACTGTACATCGACGTGACCGAGTACGGCAGCAGCTACAAGGTGATCAGCAGCGAAGTGGCAGTTGCCGCCAGCGCTACGCTGGTCGACCTGCGTACCGGCAAGGAACTGTGGAAAGGCATCGCCCGCGCCAGCACTGCGGAGCAACAGCAGAACAGCGGCGGCGGCCTTGCGGGCATCCTCATCACCGCGCTGGTCAATCAGGTGATGAACAGCCTGAATGATCGTGGCCATGAGATCGCAGGCATCACCAGCGCCCGCCTGCTGAGCAGCAACCCGGTCAACGGCATTCTGCCTGGCCCGCGCGCGCGGCCCGTCAGCGCTCGCTGAAGCCCGCCAGACGAGCCCGGATCACCGGGCTCATTTTATTTCTGCCTACTCCTTGCCCACCCCATGCTCCCGCAACTTGTTGGCGATGGTGGTGTGGGACACGCCCAGGCGTTTGCCGAGCAAGCGGCTGCTCGGAAATTCACCGTGCAGGCGCTCCAATACGGCTTTCTCGAAACGCCCGACGATGGCGTCCAGCCCACCTTCCAGCGAGAAGTCACCCAGCGGCTGCGCCGCGCCATAACCTGGCAGGCGAATGTGCTCGGGCTTGACCATCGCGCCCTCGCACAGCGATACCGCCTGAAATAGCACGTTCTCCAGTTGTCGGACGTTGCCCGGCCAGTGGTAGCGCCCCAGCTTGTCCAGCGCGGCAGGTGCCAGGCCGGGCAGCGGGCAGCCGATCTGCCGGCTGGCGCGGTCGAGAAAATGCTCGGCCAAAGGCTGCAGGCCGTCGAGGCATTCGCGTAGCGGCGGGATGTGCAGGCTGAGCACGTTGAGCCGGTGATAGAGATCTTCGCGAAACTCGCCACGGGCGCAGAGTTCGGACAGATCGACCTGGGTGGCGCAGGTCACCCGCACATCCAGGTACACCTCCTCGTCACTGCCGACGCGGCGGAAGCAACCGTCCTGCAGAAAGCGCAGCAGCTTGGCCTGCAAACGCGGGCTCATTTCGCCGACACCATCGAGAAACAGGGTGCCGCCTGCGGTCAGCTCCAGCAGGCCCAGCTTGCCCTCGGCACGGGCCCCCTCGAAGGCACCGGGGCCGTAACCGAACAGTTCGGTCTCGGCCATCGACTCTGGCAGGCCGGCACAGTTGAGCGCCATGAACGGCGATTGCCCCCGTGGGCTAGCCAGGTGACAGGCGCGAGCCAGCAGCTCCTTGCCGGTACCGGTTTCGCCCTCGATCAACAGCGGTGCATCCAGCGGCGCCATGCGCCGCGCCTCACGCACCACGGCCGCCATCACTCTGGAGCTCTGGAAGATGCTGTCGAAACCGCGCAGTTCCTGCTTGCGCACCTGGTAGATCCGCTCACCAACGCGGTCGGCACGGTGCAAGGTCAGCACCGCGCCGGCCATGGCCTCGCTATCGTCGTGCTCGCTTTGCAGCGGTGCGATGTCGGCGAGAAACACGTCACCGCAGACCTTGACCCGCAGACCATTGATACGCGAGCGATTGGCCCGCACCAGCTCCGGCAGGTCGAAATCCTCGGCGTAGCGCGACAGTGGGATACCCGGCACCTCGTCCACCCGCACGCCGAGCAACTGAGCAGCAGCACGGTTGGCGGCGACGATGCTGCCGCCCATGTCGACGGACAGCACCGGAAACTCCAGGGCGCCAAGCAAGGCGTTGAGTTCCAGATGGCGACGCTCACTGGGCATCAGGCCCACGCGCTTGACGCCGAACACGCCGGTGATGGCCTCGAACTTGGCGCGCAGGGCCTGGAACTGCAGATTGATCAGGTTGGGGCAATGCAGGTAGATGGCGTTGCCCTGCTCGCCACCGACCTCACCACGTGCGACGTTGATGCCGTAGTCGACCAGCAGTTCGAGGATGTCGCGCAGGATACCAACACGGTTCTGGCAATGGATCTTGATACGCATGACGGCCGCTCTTGTTATTTTCGTCAAGGTTTCTTGCCAGTCTAGTGGATCCGCTCGAGCCCACCACAAGGGTTTGCGCGAAACGTAATCCTTTCTTTACGAAAACCTCGGTCATGGCCCTCAAGCAGGTCGCGCACGCCCCTCGCACAACCCTCAGCCTGCGCCATGCTTACGACAGGCAACGCACCGCAGGGTGGGTAAGCCATGACCAGATCGGGTTGTGCGAGGGAGATCACCAGATGAAAGCCAGCCAGTACGTCGCCAGGCAGCCTGACGCGAGCGGCTTTATCCACTATGACGAGGTCGAGCACCGCACCTGGCAGACGCTGATCAAGCGCCAGCTCGCGGTGATCGAGTCACGAGCCTGCCTGCCCTATCTCGATGGCCTCGACAGGCTCGCCCTGCCCCATGATCGAATTCCGCAACTGCCTGACATCAACCGTGTACTACGCGCCGCGACCGGCTGGCAGGTGGCGCAGGTACCAGCGCTGATTCCCTTTCAACGCTTCTTCGAACTGCTCGCCAATCAGCAGTTTCCGGTGGCTACCTTCATTCGCACTGAAGCGCAGCTGGACTACTTGCAGGAGCCGGACATCTTCCACGAGATATTCGGCCACTGCCCGTTGTTCACCAACCCCTGGTTCGCCGAGTTCACCCACACCTACGGCCGCCTGGGCCTGGCCGCCAGCCCTCAGGAGCGGGTGTTTCTCGCCCGCCTATACTGGATGACCATCGAATTTGGGCTGGTGGATACCCCGGCGGGCAAGCGCATCTATGGCGGCGGCATTCTCTCCTCGCCCAAGGAAGCGGTGTACTGTCTGTCCGCAGAGCCCGAACACCTGCAGTTCGATCCTGTCGAAACCATGCGTACGCCCTACCGCATCGACATCCTGCAGCCGCTGTATTTCGTCCTGCCGGATCTGCAACGGCTGTTCGCCCTGGCCCAGGAAGACATCATGGGCCATGTTCAGGAGGCGATGCGCCTGGGCCTGCACGAACCGAAGTTTCCGCCCAAGGCGGCTTGATGGGGCAGATAACAATTTGGATCGTAGGAGCCCGCTTGCGGGCGATGATTGACGGTAGAGCGATCGCCCACAAGCGGGCTCCTACACGATGTTCAATTCGCATAGTCCTGACTACATATCAGCGGAGCCATTTATGACCGATCTATCCAAAGCCACCTGCGAAGCCTGCAGCGCCGATGCACCCAAGGTCAGCGAAGCCGAGCTGGCGGAGCTGCTGCGGCAGATTCCCGACTGGAACATCGAGGTTCGCGACGGCGTGATGCAGCTCGAAAGGGCCTACGCCTTTCGCACCTTCAAACATGCGCTGGCCTTCACCAACGCAGTGGGCGAAATCGCCGAAACGGAGAACCATCACCCTGCCCTGCTGACCGAATGGGGCAAGGTCACCGTGACCTGGTGGAGCCACTCGATCAAGGGCCTGCACCGCAACGATTTCATCATGGCGGCGCGCACCGACGAGTTGGCCAAGGGCGCCGATGGGCGCAAATGAAATGCCCCGTAAACGGGAAAAAGTCGATCCTTCGCGCACCGCGCTGGTGCCTTTCACTCCCCAGAAAAACACAAAGACCGTTCGTCGGCAAAAATAATCTTTATATTTCAAACACCTAGATAACCATCGCAAAGATCACTGGCGCGCTTCATGCTTGCTATCACTGGCATAGTCCCCTAGGGTTGTTCGCCATGTGGTCCTTGATTTCCCCTATCAGCTCGTTGCTGGGTGGGGTCGCATTACTCCTCCTTGGCAACGGTTTGCTCAACACTCTACTGACTCTGCGTGGCGTCGCCGAAGGCTACTCCACCGGAATGCTCGGACTGATCATGTCCGGGTACTTCGTCGGTTTTCTCCTCGGCACCTGGCTGGCGATTCCGCTGGTTCGTCGCGTTGGGCATATCCGTGCATTCTCCTTTTGCGCCGCCCTCGCCGCGATCACCGCGCTGCTCCATGTGTTGATCGTCGACCCCTGGGTATGGCTTGGCTTGCGGGTGCTCTACGGCCTGGCACTGGTCAGCCTGTACATGGTCATAGAGAGTTGGCTCAACGCTCAGGTGCCCAACGATAAACGCGGGCAGATGTTCGCGGTTTACATGGCGGTCAACCTGGGTGCCCTGGCTGCTGCTCAGCAGTTGCTGAACCTGGCCGATCCCGGTGAGTTCCTGCTCTTCGCCCTGGCGGCAATGCTGATCAGCGCGGCGCTGATGCCCATCACCCTGACGCGCCAGCCGCAGCCAAGCGTACCGGATACCTTGCACACAAACCTGCGCGCCATCGTCGGCATCGCCCCACTGTCGATTGCCGCGGCCGGCCTCTCGGGGCTAGCACTTGGTGCGTTCTGGGGGATGGCGCCGGTGTATGCCAGCCTCAATGGTTTCGATGCGTCGGGGGTCGGCCTGATGATGAGCGCGACTATTCTCGGTGGCGCCTTGCTGCAACTGCCAATCGGCCGCTTCTCCGACAGCCATGATCGGCGCTGGGTGCTGTTCTGGGTAGTCAGCGCCGCGGTGGTCGTCGCACTGCTGATGAGCCTGTTGCCTGCCGGGCGCACGCTGCTGGCGCTGATGTTCATCTTCGGTGGACTGTCGTTCGCCATCTATCCCATCGCCGTGGCGCAACTGATCGACCAGTTGCACAGCGACGAGATTCTTTCCGGTTCCAGCAGCCTGCTGATGATCAACGGCGTCGGCTCCGTATGCGGGCCGCTGCTCGCCGGCATACTGATGCAATACACCGGCGCTGCCGCACTGCCGCTGTATTTCGCTGCAACCCTGGGGCTGCTGGCGGCCTACACCTTCTATCGCCTGCGCCACGTCAGCGACCTGGTCGCCGGTGAGCAGGCACACTTCGTACCGATGCTACGCACCAGCCATACCGTACTGGAGCTGATGCCCGACGCCCCACCGTCGGACGATGAAAACGACCCGGACAACGGTAACCAAGGTGACGAGCAGGAGCCCGCCACCGCTTCATCGTAGGCAAACGCCTACAGAACAGAGGCACCTCAAGGTGCCCGCTTTGCTCGTCGGCTGATGTCGGCGCGTCACTGCACCACTCATGGACAGGGAGACAGCGCATGCTACTTGCAACCGATCTTGATGGAACCTTTCTCGCCGGTGATCCCGAGGATCGCCTGAGCCTTTACCAGACAATCGCCGCTCACCCGGAAATTCAGTTGGCCTACGTAACGGGTCGCAGCCTGGAAGCGGTATTGCCGCTATTGGCCGACCCGACCTTGCCACAACCGGACTTTATCATCGCCGACGTCGGCGCCACCTTCGTACACGGCGACACCCTGCAACCGATCCAGCGCCTGCAAGGCCAGGTCGATGCTCTCTGGCCGGGCGAGAGCCTGGTCGCTCAAGCCCTGGAAGGCTTCGAGCTGGAGCGCCAGGACGTACCGCAAGCGCGCCGCTGCTCGTACTTCTGCACGCCCGAGCAAGCGGCCGATCCAGCCCTGCTGGCAGCGGCAGAAAAGCTAGGTTGCGATCTGCTCTACTCCGCGGATCGCTACCTGGACTTTCTGCCCAAAGGCGTGAACAAAGGCTCCAGCCTCAAGGCCCTGGTCGACTGGCTGGGCATCGAGGCCGGTCAAGTACTTGCCTGCGGCGATACGCTCAATGATTTGAACATGCTCGACGGCACTTACAAGGGCGTCTGCGTCGGCGAGTCGGAGCCCAACCTGATCAAGGCCACCGAGCATCAATCCTGGATTCTGCAGGCGGATCGCTCAGGTTGCGGCGGTATTCTGCAGGCCTTCGTGCATTTCGGCTTCCTCGGCGAACATGGCATTGCTGCGGAAAAACGCAGCGCCACCAAACCAGGCCGCGCCGAACTGGTGATGGTCTATCACCGCCTGCCTTACGAAGAACACCGCGTGGACGGCAAGGTACAGCGCCGCCGCCCGACCTCGCCCAACGGCATCATCCCGACCCTGATGAGTTTCTTCGGTGACTCGCGCCCTGGCTCCTGGGTCGCCTGGGCGGTCGACGAGGAAGGCGACGAGCCGTTCGAAACCCACACCACCGTAGACGCCGAGCGCTATCCGAAACTAACCGCCGCACGGGTGGCGCTGAGCAAGGAAGAAGTCGACATCTTCTACAAGCGCTTCTCCAAGGAAGCCTTCTGGCCGACCCTGCACACCTTCTGGGAGCGCGCACGCTTCGACGAGGGTGACTGGCAGGTGTTTCTCAAGGTCAACCGTGCCTTTGCCGAGCGCACCGCCAAGGAAGCCGCGGAAGGCGCTATCGTCTGGCTGCACGACTACAACCTGTGGATGGTGCCGGGCTACCTGCGCGAATTGCGCCCGGATCTGCGCATCGCCTTCTTCCACCACACCTACTTCCCATCGGCCGACGTGTTCAACGTGCTGCCGTGGCGCCGGCAGATCATCGGCAGCCTGTTGCAGTGCGACTACATCGGCTTCCATATCCCGCGCCAAGTGGAGAACTTTGTCGACGTAGCGCGTGGCGTCACGCCGCTGCAGACCGTCAGCCGGCAGAACTGCGCGCCACGCTTCATCACCTACGGCTGCGCTGTGGGGCTGGAGCGCATGACCACTGCCGTGGACACCGGCAGCCGCGTAGTCAAGCTTGGTGCTCACCCGGTCGGTCTGGATATCGATCGCGTGCGCAATGCCTTGGCGCAGGAAAGAACCCGCGAGCAGATGGCCAACCTGCGCAGCGAGCTGAGTGGCATCAAATTGGTACTGTCGGTCGAGCGCCTGGATTACACCAAGGGCATTCTTGAAAAACTCCAGGCCTACGAGCGACTGCTGGCCGACAACCCGGAGCTGCACAAGAAGATCACCCTGGTCAGCATCTGCGTGCCGGCGGCCCGCGAAATGACCATTTACGACGAGCTGCAATCGCAGATCGAACAGGCGGTGGGGCGCATCAACGGCCGCTTCGCGCGGATCGGCTGGACGCCCGTGCAGTTCTTCTTCCGCAGCTTCCCGTTCGACGAAGTGGTGGCTTGGTACGCCATGGCCGATGTCATGTGGATCACGCCGTTGCGCGACGGCCTCAACCTGGTGGCCAAGGAATTCGTCGCCACCCAGGGCCTGCTCGAAGGCCAGGGCGTGCTGGCGCTGTCCGAGTTTGCCGGCGCTGCAGCGGAGCTCAAGGGCGCGCTACTGACCAACCCCCACGACACCGCCGACCTGGCGCAAACCTGCTACCTGGCGCTGAACATGCCCAAGGCCGAAGCCCGTGCCCGGATGCGCGAGCTGTTCGATATCGTCAACTACAACGATATCCGTCGCTGGGGCGACGAGTTCCTCGCCGGCGTCGCCGAGCCATCGGCAGAAGAGGAAAATGTCCTGCGCCTGGCGACTGGTTAAACACCAGTAGCCTGGCGTTGAGCGAAGCGATACCCCGGGGAGCATTCGGCCTGCCGACAACTCGCTCCTGCGCATCGCTTCGCTCAGCAGCAGGCTACGGTCAGCTGTCGTGACGAACTGCTATGCTGCGCGCCATTGCAAGTACGAGACGCGCAGCATGAAAGACATCCTGATCATCGGCATCGGCGCCGGTGACCCTGACTACCTCACCACGCAAGCGATCAAGGCGCTCAATCGCGCCGACGTGTTCTTCATCCTCGACAAGGGTGAAGCCAAGGACAAGCTGATCGCCCTGCGCCGCCTGATCCTCGATCGCTATATCGAGCCTGGTCGCCCTTATCGAATCCTCGAAGCGACCAACCCGGAACGCGAACGCGATGTGGCCAACTATGACGCGAGCATCGACAGCCTCAACCGTGACAAGCAGGCGGTGTTCGAGCAGCTGATCAACCAGTTGCAGGAAGGCGAAACCGGCGCATTCCTGGTCTGGGGCGACCCGTCGCTCTACGACAGTACCATCCGCATTCTAGATGGCGTGATCACGGGCGGCATGCGCCTTGATTACGAGGTGATCCCCGGCATCACCAGCGTTCAGGCGCTTACCGCGCGCCACCGCATTCCTCTGAACCAGATCGGCCGTGCCGTACAGATCACCACTGGTCGACGCCTACGCGAAGGCTGGCCAGAGGGCGTGGACAGCGTGGTGGTGATGCTCGACGCACAGGACAGCTACCGCCATGTGATTAGCGAAAATCTACATATCTACTGGGGCGCCTACGTCGGCACGCCGGACGAGATTCTTATCGCCGGCAAGCTCGCCGATGTCGCCGAGCGCATCGCGCATACCCGCGCAGCTGCCCGCGAGGCCAACGGCTGGATCATGGACAGCTACCTGCTGCGCCGTGGCGGGCGCGAGGCCTGATCGCAGACTCGAGGATATCGGCCGTCTGCTGCCTGTCGCCTGGCTGTTCGACCGCTACAAGGCGGTAGCCGCCGTTCGTTGTGGGGCGCCAATTGGTGGGCTGAAGCCCACCCTACAGCCGTGCATCTAACCGTAGGGTGGGCTTCAGCCCACCAAATCGAACGGCCGCTTGCGCCACGTAGCGGCCGGTCAGGCGACTTTTGTTTCGAGCTGGCCGATCAAGAACATCGCCTCAGAGACGCTCGCGAAACAGCGCTTGATGTTCGCGGCACTGCTCGGCTGAGAGCATGAACACGCCATGGCCGCCACGGGCGAAGTCCAGCCAGGCGAAATCCACTTCGGGATACAGCGCCTCGACGTGCACTTGGCTGTTGCCCACTTCGACCATCAGCAGGCCTTTATCGGTCAGGTGATCGGCCGCTTCGGCCAGCATCCGGCGTACCAGATCCAGCCCGTCATCACCGCAGGCCAGACCCATTTCCGGCTCGTGCTGATACTCAGCCGGCATGTCGGCGAAATCTTCGGCATCCACATAGGGTGGGTTGGAGACGATCAGATCGAAGCGCTGCCCCGGCAGCCCGGCGAAGCCGTCGCCCTGCACGGTATACACCCGCTCATCGAGGCCATGGCGCTCGATATTGCGGTTGGCCACCTCCAGCGCCTCGTAGGACAGATCGCCAAGCACCACTTCGGCATCGAGGAACTCATAAGCGCAGGCGATACCAATACAGCCCGAGCCCGTGCACAGGTCGAGAATCCGCGCCGGTTCACCAGACAGCCAGGGGCTGAAACGTTGCTCGATCAGCTCGGCGATAGGCGAGCGCGGCACCAGCACGCGCTCATCGACGATAAAAGGCAAGCCACAGAACCACGCCTCGCCAAGCAGGTAGGCGGTGGGTACACGGTCTTCTATGCGCCGCTGCAGCAAAGCGTGCAGGTGCTGCTGCTCGTCCTCCTCGAGGCGGCAATCCAGGTAGCTGTCAGCGATTTCCCAGGGCAGATGCAGGGCGCCGAGCACCAACTGCCGCGCCTCATCCCAGGCATTGTCGGTGCCATGCCCGAAGAACAGCTCCTCTGCCTGAAAACGGCTCACGGCCCAGCGGATGTAATCGCGCAGCGTGCGCAGGCGGGTGTTCAGGGCTGGGCGGGCATCGGTCACAACGTGGCTCCGGGCAAAAGGCGTTAGTTTAGCAGGCCTACCCTGGCAATCCAGCGCTGCCAGGCGCCTGTTCGATGGGCAGGCCCGCGCTTGTGCTCGGAAGCTGAAACGATTCACTTGGGTTACCGAGACCGCTGCGCTGCAATACAACCAACAGAGAGGTTCACAGCAGCGTCATAGAGGCGGACAATATGCACCGTTAACCGCGCCAGCAAGGAGTCGTACATGTCGTCCCACCCGCAAACGTTCTATCAGCTCACTGGTCGTGGCCATGCGCCTGCCAACCTGAGCAATGCGACTCTGCTGGTCATCGATGCCCAGGAAGAATATCGCAGTGGTGTGGTGCAGTTGCCTGGCCTGGATGCAGCCTTGGCGGAAATCGCCAAACTGCTGGATGCCGTACGTGCCCAGGGCGGTGCCATCGTTCACGTCAAGCACCTGGGCATCCCTGGTGGCCTGCTGGATCCCCGCGGCCCACGTGGCGACCATCTCCCGGAAGTGGCACCACTGCCGGGCGAGATCGTCCTTGAGAAGCGCATGCCGAACGCTTTCTCCGGTACCGACCTGCACGAG
This sequence comes from Pseudomonas sp. AC355, assembly GCF_979258205.1. Lineage (NCBI taxonomy): Bacteria > Pseudomonadati > Pseudomonadota > Gammaproteobacteria > Pseudomonadales > Pseudomonadaceae > Pseudomonas > Pseudomonas sp. AC355. Next base: position 1,674,713 of record NZ_OZ409843.1, read on the forward strand.
AAGCTGCAGTCCCTCGGTCATCTCGATCTGATCGTCTGCGGGTTCATGACCCATTCCAGCATCAGCACCACCATTCGCGCCACCAAGGATTACGGTTACCGCTGTACCGTGGTCGACGCCGCCTGCGCCACCCGTGATCTACCGACGCCAGATGGCAAAGTGATCAGCGCCGCCGAGATGCATCGCATCGAAATGATCGCCCTGGCCGACAACTTCGCGGCCTGGGTTCCGGACGCCAGCGCACTGCTGTAAGCCCGCTTCAAATGCGTCGCCTGGCGCCGCATTGGTTTGAACCCGCCTTACTCCTGCCAGTCATAGCGAAAAGATCCCTCGAGGAAATGTCGCCCCATGAAGCAATCAGACGGTTTCAATGCCCGCCGCCTACGCCCGAAAAACTCGGGCAACTGGCGCTTGCAGGTTGCCGCAGCCGTTGCGGCCCTGTGTGCGACGTTCGGTATTCTGTTGGCCATGGCGGGTACCGCAACGCTATTGGGCAGGCCGCAGATACTTGGCAACCTGAATGACTCCACCAGCAATGCCGGCGCCATACTGGCACTTGGCCTGGTCTTGCTTTACGGCGGTGTAGTGGGTTGGCGCAAATGCCGCCGCCGTATACGCCATCGCAAGGCTGACCTGGCCATGTCGCCACACCTGATGAAGAAACGCGACTGACCTGCCCTTCTCCGCTTGGTAAACTTGTCGCCCCCTGCGGAGGCTCCGATGCAAGACGATGACTTTTCCCTGTTCAAGGCACAGCTGCAAGGCGTGAAGCCGATCAAGCACGATCGCGCCGACACCGGTAAGCCGAAGAGCGACCGTGCCCGCCTGGCCACCCTGCGCCAGGCAGCGACCCTGCGCACGGACACCATCAAGGTGGATGGTCTGTCCGATCAGTTCGTCATCGATGTCGGCCCTGAGGATGCGCTGTACTGGGCCGGCAACGGCGTGCAAGACGGCCAGATGCGCAAACTCAAGCTCGGCCAGATCCCTTTCGACGGCAGCCTCGACTTGCATGGCATGAGTGTGGAGAAAGCCCGCGACACTCTCTGGGAGTTTCTCGCCGAAGCGACCAAGCTGGAGGTTCGCTGCGTACGCGTGACCCACGGCAAGGCGGTACGCACCGACGGGCGCAGGCCAATGATCAAGAGCCATGTGAACACCTGGCTGCGTCAACACCCGCAAGTGCTGGGCTTCACTTCCTGCATCGCCAAGCATGGTGGAACCGGCGCGGTCTACGTGATGCTCAAGCGCATCATGATGGATGGCCGCGACGAGTAAGGTTAGCGTCACACCGGAGCAAATCATCTAGAGTTGCCGCTGCACACCCCGCTAATAAGTAAGGTGCCCGCGATAAACGGCAGGCACAAAAAACCCGGCGCGAAGGCCGGGTTTTTCATCACATCGCAAACCTGACGATCAGACCGGCGCCTTGGCGCGGGACTTGTACTCGCCGGTGCGGGTGTCGATCTCGATCCAGTCACCGATTTCGCAGAAATCAGCCACTTTCACTTCAGTGCCGTTGCTCAGCTTGGCTGGCTTCATCACCTTGCCGGAAGTGTCGCCACGGGCGGAACCTTCGGTGTAGGTCAGCTGACGCACGATAGTGGTCGGCAAGTCGACGGAGATCACTTTGCCTTCGAAGAACACGGCTTCGCAGACGTCGTTCATGCCTTCTTCAATGAACGGCAGAACGCTTTCCAGGTCTTCGGCGCGCAGCTCGTAGGAGTTGTATTCCGGATCCATGAAAACGTAGTCGTCGCCGCTGATGTAGGACAGGTTCACTTCCTTGCGCTCAAGGATGACCGGTTCCATCTTGTCGTCGGCTTTGTAGACGGTTTCAGTCTTCGAGCCGTTCATCAGGTTTTTCAGCTTCATCTTCACGATGGCGCTGTTACGACCGGACTTGGTGAACTCGGCCTTTTGGATCAGCCATGGCTGGCCATCGATCAGGGCCACGCTGTTAGGCTTCATTTCTTGTGCGGTTTTCATACGAATATCCGGATCTGAATGGATTTACAAAATTCGAGGCCGCGTATCATAGCCAATTTCGGTAAAACTGCACCAGCGCCGCGGCAAGATCTGCACGTACCGCCTGGCACTTCGCCCACTCCCGGGCATGGGTGGCCAGCTCATCGCTGCACCGCAGCCAAGCGTTCCAGCCATCATTCATTGGCGCACCAGCATTCCAGGCTCGCCACACGGTCCGCAGCGCTGCGCTGGCTTCGGCAGAAAGGCCTTGGCAGTACAATGCCATGAAAGCCTCCAGCTTATCCCAGTGCGCGCCCTCCTCCTGAGGATAGATGTGCCAGACGAGCGGTCGACCGGCCCACTGCGCGCGCACGAAGGAATCCTCGCCGCGCACCAGATTCAGGTCGCAGCACCAGAGCAGCGCGTCGTACTGATCCTGCTGCATGAAAGGCAGCACCTGAGCACTCAGCGCACCACGCCTCACCACTGAGCCAACGTCGACAGGCTGCCCCAGCCAGTGCTGCAGGCCCCCGAGAATCCGACCTTCGGGCACCAGTAGATGGCTGGGGGTAGCATCGCTCGCCAAGGCATCCAGCCAACCGGGCAACGAGGCGTTCTCGTAGGCAAACAGGGAAATCAGCCGCGCGTCAGAGGCCGGGCGCACGCCCATCGACTCGAGGAAGCGCTCACGGGCGCCAGCGTCCTGCTGCAGCACGTCACGGGCGCCGAGCAGATCGCCCTCGCGCAGCAACCCACCGGTACCCGCGGTAAAACCGGGAAAGAAGAAGAACTTCTGTAGGCCATTGCTCTGCATCGACGGCAGCCCATGACAGCCCTCGACCCAATCCTCAGCACTCAAATACTCCAGGTTGAGCCAGAGAGTCCGCGCGGAGCATGCAACCATCGCGGCCACATACTGGCTAGGCAACTCACAGGCAAAAGCCTCGATAACCACATCTGCCGGCTCGACCACTTGCCAGATCTGCTCCCAACGACGCACCTCGACACCACACAAATGCTGGCAGGCTGATTTGGCATCCGCTTGCGGACAAATACGCGCGAGCGCGGCCAAGTCATCGACCCACAGACGCACCTCAGCGCCCTGCTCGGCGACCAACCGCCGCGCCAACCGCCAGGCCACCCCGATATCGCCGTAGTTGTCCACGACCCTACAGAAAACATCCCACTTCACTGCCACATTCCCACTCAAAAAGAGGTATCCACACGTCAAATGTTCGCACTGCAGGCCACGCTATTTACCGTGGGCAGCGGCTAGCCGTTACTGCAGGCGACTCACAGTGGCGCGCATCGTCGAGCGCCATTCTACGATGCTCTGAGGATCTTGATCCTAGTACCCCAGAGCCATTCTGAGCCCCCATACAGACCTGCCCAATGAAAAAGCCCGACACTAGGCCGGGCTTCTGATTAGCGCGCCGCGTTACTTCGACTTTGCAGCCTGGATCGACTTGTTACCGCTCGATTTATTACCAGGGGACTCATCCGCGTCCTTGTGCTTGCTACTGGCAGCAGCAGAACCTTTATTTTGTCCGCTCTTTTCATCGTCGCGTTGCTGTGCCTTGGATTGCTCGGCAGGCTTTGACTTATCCTTGTCGTGATGCGCCCCTTGCGAACTATTCTTGGCGCCGCCGTTTGCAGAGCTCTTGGATTTATCCTGAGCACCTTCGGTACTTTTCACGTTCATGACAGTTACCTCGAGAGAGGCCAAAAATTTGGCCTCATAGAATCCGAGAGGCCGAAATCCTAGAGGTTCAGGCTATACAGTGACCGCCTGACGGATATGCACACCTCTCCCCCCGATCACCTGCAGGACGCTTTGCGGCTGACCCACTGAACGACGAAGAGCCATTAACATGACGTACGGCTTAGCGTACGACGAGAGCATCCCCAGGAGGCCAATCATCATGCAACCACTCACTGCCGGCGAAGCACGCAGCAACCTGTATGGCTTGATGGATCAGTCCACAGAATCCCATCAGCCGATTCTGATCTTGGGCAAGCGCAGCAACTCCGTGCTGATATCGGCTGATGATTGGGAAGCCATCCAGGAAACGCTGTACCTGCTGTCCGTTCCTGGTATGCGCGAATCCATCAAGGAAGGCATGGAAGAGCCGGTAGACGACTGCGCTACCCTCCGACACCAAGAGCATGGCCGGCCTGGTTTTCAGGATGATGGAATTCAGATCGGACTAAAGCGGCCATAAGCGGACTGGAAAACGCGCTTTTGCCCTAGAAATGTCCTAACCCTCAGAAGCCAGAAACACAAAACCCCCGTAATCGCTAGGATTCACGGGGGTTTGCGTTGATTCGAAAGTGGCGGTGAAGAAGGGATTCGAACCCTTGATACGATTTCTCGTATACACACTTTCCAGGCGTGCTCCTTCAACCGCTCGGACACTTCACCGGATCTCGCCAGACATGCTGTCTGTCGAGGCGCGCTAATGTAATCGAACGGTTGCCCAAAGGCAAAACTTTTTTAGAAGATTCATGTGGTTAAGCCACAACAAGTGGCAGCCCGCTCCAGCAAGTGCAAGGGCTCAACGGCGGCTTACCAATCTGCGGTGACAGGTATGGATGAGATTGTCGGCAATGCTGATCGGCCCAATCCATCATCGGCACTACGTTGCAAGTGGGATCTTCCCTTCACTCGCCCGGGCAGCTTGGCCCTGAACACTGACTTGTCGGTCATCCTTCGCGCTTTACCTGACCTCGTCCGATGGGTAACGTCAGCCGCATATCCAGAACAAGGAGTCGACCATGAGCGACCTGATCAGCTACCAACTCGATGACGGCATCGCCACCCTGACCTTGAGCAACGGCAAGGTGAATGCCATTTCTCCTGCGCTGATCGAGGCCTTCAATGCAGCCCTGGATCGCGCCACCCAGGACAAGGCCATCGTAATCCTCACCGGGCAGCCGGGCATTCTTTCCGGGGGTTACGACCTGAAGGTAATGACCTCCGGCCCGCAGAATGCCATCGACCTGGTAGCCGCGGGTTCGACCCTGGCGCGGCGCATGCTCGCTCATCCTTATCCGATCATCGTCGCCTGCCCGGGCCACGCGGTAGCCAAAGGTGCGTTCCTGCTGCTTTCCAGTGATTACCGCATCGGTGTCGAGGGCGCCTTCAGCATCGGCCTCAACGAAGTACAGATCGGCATGACCATGCACCATGTCGGTATTGAGCTAGCCCGTGATCGCCTGCGCAAATCCGCGTTCCATCGCTCGGTAATCAATGGCGAGATGTTCGATCCGCAGAGCGCAGTGGATGCCGGTTTCCTCGACAAGGTGGTGCCCGCCGAGCAGTTGCTCGCCACCGCCCTAGCCGTGGCGGTGCAGTTCAAGAAGATCAACATGAACGCCCACCGCAAGACCAAGCTCAAGGTACGTGCCGCGCTGCTGGAAACACTCGACAAGTCTATCGAGCTGGATAAGCAGCACGCCTTGTAAGGTTCATGCATGCAGCCTCATGGGCTGTATGCATGAATGCTGGCAATCACTGGTAATGGCCTGGCAATTGCCCAAAGCCTGGGCCACCTCTACACTGCGCGACCTTTTTCGAGTGGGTCGCACCTATGCTTTTCGTACTGCGCATGCTGATGATGAGCGTGCATTTCATCATCGCAGGCATTCTCGGATTGCTATTGGGCCTATGCAGGCCCTTCCACCCGGATAACAGCCGCCTCTGCGCGCGCTTCTATTCTCTACCGGCACTGCGGCTGTTACGCATTCGGGTAGAGACCGATACACGCAACCTTGCTGAACACAGCAAACCCTGCGTGATCATCGCCAATCACCAGTCCAACTATGACCTGTATGTCATCGGCCGCGTGGTACCCAGGCGCACGGTGAGCATTGGCAAGAAGAGCCTTAAATGGGTGCCGCTGTTCGGTCAGTTGTACTGGCTGGCGGGTAATGTGCTGATCGACCGTGGCAATGCGCACAAAGCCAAGCGCTCGATGCTGGCCACCACCCATACGCTGCAGCACGAAAACACCTCGATCTGGGTATTTCCCGAAGGCACCCGCAATGGCGGCGGTGAACTGTTGCCCTTCAAGCGGGGCGCCTTCCAGATGGCCGTCAACGCGGGCGTACCGATCATCCCCGTATGTGCCAGCAGCTATGTGCGAAGCCTGCGCCTGAATAGCTGGAACAGTGGCAAGGTGATGATCCGTTCACTGCCCGAGATTCCCACTGCAGGCTTGAGCATGGATGACCTGCCTCAATTGATCGAAACCTGCCGTACACGCATGCAGGCTTGTATCGATTCGATGGATGCCGAGCTGGCTCGCACCTGAGAGCCTGTTCAAAGGTGCTGAGCGAGTTGAGATAAGCAGGTAAGCTGCAGCGAACAGGTTACGCACGGGGCCAACCATGGGCGAAGTCGTCGCAGCAGCCGTTTACAGCAAGGGCCGCAAGGTCAGCGATATCCATCTCGACGAAGGCCGCGATTGGGCAAGCAAGCCCGAGCACTTCGTGTGGATCGGCTTGCACGATCCTGGCAGCGAAGAGCTCGGCAACCTGCAGCGGCAGTTCAATCTGCATGAACTGGCCCTGGAAGACGCGCTGCAACGACACACCCGCCCCAAGCTCGAGACCTTCGGCGACGCGCTGTTTCTGGTGCTTTATTCGCCGGTGCAGGTCGGCGACGAACTGACCTTCGTGGAAACTCAGTTATTCGCCGGCAAGGGCTACGTGATCAGCGCCCGCTACGGCGAATCCGCGCCCTATTCAAGGGTGCGCCAGCGCTGCGAGGCACGGCCGCTGCTGCTTGAACACGGTGAAGACTTCGTGCTCTACGCCCTGCTCAGCTTCATCATCGAAAATTACCGACCGTTGATGGATATCTATTACGCCGAGCTGGAGCAGCTCGAACAGACGGTGCTGGAATGCGCCATGACCCATACCGAGGTGGTGCGCATTCAGCAACTGCGCCGCGACCTGTTGCGCCTGCGCCGCAATATTGGCCCGTTAGCGGAGATCTGCCAGGAGCTGCAACACCTGGACTTCCCCTTCATCGACAAGAACATGCGGCCGTACTTCCGTGACGTCGCCATCCACGTCAATCGCCTGCTCGAAGACCTTACCAACCTGCGCGAGATGGCCGATCACGCCATCGAGATTGGCCTGCTGCTGGAGTCGTCCCGGCAAAGCGTGGTGCAACGCAAGTTCGCCGCCTGGGCAGCCATACTGGCCTTCCCCACAGCCGTCGCCGGCATCTATGGCATGAACTTCCACAACATGCCCGAGCTCACCTGGCAGTACGGCTATTTCGCAGTCCTGGGTGTGATCGGCGCAGGCTGCGTAGGCCTGTACGCCAGCTTCCGGCATTACGGCTGGCTGTAGACGGCAAAGCGCAATATCCCTGCTACCTGAAGCCGCCAACCGTAGGAGCCGGCTTGCCGGCGATCAGCGTTCACCAGGAGTTCGCACTTCGTGAGACGATCGATTCGCGCCGAGGGCAACGCACCTACAAGCGGGCTCTCTTGCAGGTTCAGGTAAGGGGCCGGGCATACAGCCCCCTACCTCGCCTCGCTTACTGGCGCATGCCGCGCCCGCTGACCAGCAAACGCACACACAGTACATAGAGCACAGCCGTGGCGACCAACATGAAGCCGATGGCGGTGCCGATGCGGATGTCAGATACGCCGAGAATGCCGTAACGGAAGGCGTTGACCATGTGCAGCACCGGGTTGGCCATCGACACAGTCTGCCAGAACGGCGGCAGCAGGGTGATCGAATAGAACACGCCGCCCAGGTAGGTCAGCGGCGTCAGCACGAAAGTCGGGATGATCGATATATCGTCGAAGTTGCGCGCGAACACCGCGTTGACGAAGCCGCCCAGCGAGAAGATCGTCGCCGTCAGCAGTACCACCAGCACCGTCAACCCCAGGTGGTGCACCTGCAGATGGGTGAAGAACAGCGACAGCATCGTCACGATCACACCGACCGCCAGCCCGCGTAGCACGCCTCCAGTGACGTAACCGATAAGGATGGTGTGCGGCGACACCGGGGAGACCATCAACTCCTCCACCGAGCGCTGGAACTTGCTGCCGAAGAAACTCGACACCACGTTGCCATAGGCGTTGGTGATCACCGACATCATGATCAGCCCCGGCACAATGTACTCCATGTAAGTGAAGCCACCCATGTCACCGATCTGCCGACCGATCAGATTGCCGAAGATAACGAAATACAGAACCATGGTGATCGCCGGGGGCAGCAGCGTCTGCGGCCAGATACGCATGAAGCGACGCACTTCGCGGTAGACGATGGTGCGCAACGCCACGATGTTGGCGTTGAACTCGGACTGCTCATGACTCATACGGCCACCTTCGACAGGTTCTTCTCGACCAGGGACACGAACAGTTCCTCCAGGCGGTTGCTCTTGTTACGCAGGCTCAGCACCTCGATGTTGTGTGCCGACAATTGCCGGAACAGCTCGGTGACGCCCTGGCTTTTGTCCACCTGCACTTCGAGGGTGTGGTGGTCGACCAGCTTGGCGGGATAGCCGACAAGCTGCGGGACGGCAGCCAGGTCGTGCTTCAGATCCAGCAAGAAGGTCTCGACATGCAGTTTGCCCAGCAGCGCTTTCATGCTGGTGTTCTCGACGATCCGCCCGTGGTCGATGATGCCGATGTTGCGGCACAACTGCTCGGCCTCTTCCAGGTAGTGGGTGGTGAGAATGATGGTGATGCCCTGCTTGTTGAGATCGGTGAGGAAGCTCCACATCGAGCGCCGCAGTTCGATGTCGACACCCGCAGTCGGCTCGTCGAGGATCAGCAGCCGCGGCTGGTGCACCAGCGCCCGGGCGATCATCAGCCGGCGCTTCATACCGCCGGACAGCTCCCGCGAGGCCACGTCGCGCTTGTCCCACAAGCCCAGCTGGTTGAGGTACTGCTCGGCACGCTCCTTGGCCAGTCGCGCAGGAATACCGTAGTAACCGGCCTGGGTCACGACGATGTCGAAGACCTTCTCGAACTGGTTGAAGTTGAATTCCTGGGGCACCACGCCGATGCAGCGCTTGAGCGCGGCAGGCTGGGCGTCCAGGTCATGGCCGAACACGTTGACCGTGCCACTGGACTTGTTCACCAGCGTCGAGAGGATGCCGATGGTGGTGGATTTACCCGCACCGTTAGGGCCAAGCAAGGCAAAGAAATCACCTTCGGCCACATCGAGGTCGAGACCGTGCAAGGCCTGGAAGCCGTTGCCGTAGGTTTTGGTCAGCTGCCGGATCGACAGAGCAGTACTCATAAAGGATACGCACGCATGAAAAATGACAGGATTTAGATGGGGGTATTGTCGAACTATTACAACGAAATATCAGGGGGAATCAGTTCAGCTCGGTCATCACCGCACACTGATAGGCCGGTCGTTCGCGCAGCCGCGCATACCAGGCCTGCAGGTTGGGCTGTGGCGGTCGTTCGATGGGCATCTCGAACCAGGCGTAGATGAAGCTACCAAGGGGAATGTCGCCCATGCCGAAAGCGTCGCCGGATAGATAGTCATGCTCGCCTAGCGCCTGCTCAGGCAGTGTGAGAAGTTCGATGCAGCGCAAACGTGCAGCCTCGATCGCCGCCAGATCGCGCTGCTCGACCGGGGTACGCAAGGTGCCCCAGAACAAATCGCGGAAAGCACCCGCAAAGGTGGAAGTCGCCCAGTCCATCCATTTGTCACCCATCGCACGACTTGCAGGATCTGCCCGATAGAGCGTGCCCGGTGCGTAGGCTGCCGCCAGGTAACGCACAATGCTGTTGGACTCCCAGAGCACCAGGCCACCATCCTCGAGCACGGGCACCTGCCCGTTGGGATTGCGCGCCAGGAACTCGGGCTGATCGACCACCCCGAACGCACCGCCGGCATCCAGACGTTGATAGCCGACGCCGGCCTCCTCCGCACACCACAGCGCCTTGCGCACATTGGTGGAATTCTTGCGGCCCCATATTTTCAGCATCGCCAATCGTCCTTATTAGAAGCCCATGAGCCGAAACGCTGACAACCCTACCACTCTGCTCAGAAGAAGAAAGCCAGACATACTGATGTTGGCTATCGACCTCGTTCATGTAGCACGCGTACGGGCCATTCATGAGCTGACCAACAGGTCATCCGCAGACGCAATTTGTTAGCCGAACTACGCGGCCCCGGCAGGGGTCACTATCGTGAACGCAACAGGTCGTGACCACCCGGAAGTGATCTGTAACGCCCCTGTCGGCAGCCTCTGCGCTTGCCGACTACGATTATGGCGTCGGTAGTCGTTCTGCCATCGCCATCATGGAGGATTTTGCATGCTCGCTGTCTGGTTGCTCGTTCTGGTTATCGGTACGGCCTTCTTGGCCCACCGCCGCACGGCGCCCCTACCCGCCCTGGCAATCGTTGCCGCCTACCTGCTCGTCATGGGCGCCTACAGCCACGCGCCGGGCTGGCTGATGGTGATCTTCTGGCTGCTCTGGCTGGCGGTCGCCTTGCCCCTGGCGCTACCGGAGCTGCGCCGCAAGCACTTCACCGCACCGCTGTTTGCCTGGTTCCAGAAGGTGCTGCCGCCGATGTCGGCCACCGAGAAGGACGCCATCGAGGCAGGCACCGTATGGTGGGATGGCGAGCTGTTCAGCGGCCGCCCCGACTGGGATAAGCTGCTGGCCTACCCGAAAGCCAAGCTGACCGCCGAGGAGCAGGCCTTCATCGACGGCCCGACCGAAGAGCTGTGCGCCATGGTCAGCGAGTGGGAAATCGGCCAGCGCATGGATCTGCCGCCTGAAGCCTGGGCGCACATCAAGCAGCATGGCTTCTTCGCCCTGATCATTCCCAAGGAATACGGCGGCAAGGGTTTTTCTGCCTACGCCCACTCCCAAGTGGCCATGAAGCTGGCCACCCGCAGCGGTGACCTCGCCTCCACCGTGATGGTGCCCAACTCCCTCGGCCCGGCCGAATTGCTGCTGCATTACGGCACAGAAGAGCAGCGCAACCATTACCTGCCGCGCTTGGCCCGTGGCGACGATATCCCCTGCTTCGCCCTGACCGGCCCGCTGGCGGGTTCCGACGCGGGCGCCATGCCCGATAGCGGTGTGATCTGCAAAGGCCAGTGGAACGGCGAGGAAGTCGTCGGCCTGCGGCTGAATTGGGAAAAGCGCTACATCACCCTCGGCCCGGTAGCGACACTGCTTGGCGTGGCTTTCAAGGCTTATGACCCGGAACACCTGCTCGGCGACAAGGAAGAGCTGGGCATCAGCCTGGCACTGATTCCCACCGACACCCCCGGAGTCGAAATCGGCCGCCGCCACCTACCATTGGGCGCCGCCTTCATGAACGGCCCCAACTCCGGCAAGGATGTATTCGTGCCATTGGAATACCTGATCGGCGGGCCGGACTACCTCGGCAAGGGCTGGATGATGTTGATGAACTGCCTGTCGGTAGGTCGCTCCATCTCCCTGCCCGCCGTCGGCACCGGCGCCGCCAAGTACACCAGCCTGGTCACCGGCCAGTACAGCCAGGTGCGCGAACAGTTCAACGTGCCGCTGTCGGCCTTCGAAGGCATTCAGGAAGCCCTCGCTCGCATTGGCGGCAACGCCTGGCTGATGGATAGCGCACGCATCCTCACCGCCAATGCGGTGGATCTGGGCGAGAAGCCGTCGGTACTTTCGGCGATCCTTAAGTATCACCTGACCGAGCGTGGCCGCGAGTGCATCACCCACGCCATGGACGTGCACGGCGGCAAGGGCATCATCATGGGCCCGAGCAACTACCTGGGCCGCTCCTGGCAAGGAGCACCGATCTTCATCACGGTCGAGGGCGCCAACATCCTGTCGCGCAACCTGATGATCTTCGGCCAGGGGGCAATCCGCTGCCATCCTTACGTACTCAAGGAAATGGCCCTGGCCAATCGTGAGGATCGCGATCAGGCGCTGGTGGAGTTCGACGACCTGCTGATGCAACACATCGGTTTTGCCGTCAGCAACGCCGCCAGCACACTGATTCTCAGCCTCAGCCTGGGCATGCTCGGCAAGGTGCCGGGCGACCGTATCAGCCGCCCTTACTTCCGCGCGCTGAACCGCCTGAGCGCCGCCTTCGCGATGCTTGCCGACCTCAGCATGATGCTGCTGGGCGGTGAACTGAAGCGTCGCGAGCGCCTTTCGGCACGCCTGGGTGACGTACTCAGCCATTTGTATCTGGCCTCTGCGGCTCTCAAGCGTTATCACGACCAGGACTACCCGGAGCACGTCCGCCCGCTGCTGCATTGGGCGCTCGAGGAGAGCCTGGGCAAGGCCGAGACCGCCATCGACAATTTGCTCAGCAACTTCCCCAACCGCTTGCTGGGAAGTGCCCTGCGCGTGCTGGTTTTCCCCTTCGGCCGTCGCCACCAGGGCCCGGACGATCACCTCGACGCACAGGTCGCGGCGATCATCGGCCGCAATGCGGGCGACCCGGCACTCGAAGAACTGCTCGAAGGCTGCTTCCGCCCAAGCGCCACGGACGACCCGGTTGGCGCCCTGCAACACGCCTTCAATCTGCTGCAGGAAGCTCAGCCGCTACAGAAGAAGCTGCACAAGGCCGTCAAGGCCGGGCAGGTTCGGGAAACGCCGGGGCAGAACGAGATCGAAACGGCAGTGGCTGCCGGCGTACTCACCGCCGAGGAAGGCCAGCAGCTGCAACGAGCTGAGGTTGCCCGTCGCGTGGTGATCGATGTCGATGACTTCAGCAAGGAAGAGCTGCTGCCGAGCGAGGGCAAGGTCAGGTAGTCCTTACTGCAGGCACGACAGCGGGCGCCGTGGACTTTATACTCCGGCGCCCGTTTTACTTTCAGGATCACCGGACATGGCCAACACCCATCTCGATCACCACATCGCACTGCTCAACCACCTGCGCACCATTCTGGTCGCCCTGGGCGAAGCCGAGCAGATTCTCGATGACAGCCATGCCAACTTTCTCGAGCGCTATGACGAGCTGCTGGCCGAGCTGCCAGTAGATTTCGAACGCAGCCAGTACCTGGGTCAGGATCTGATCAGCCAGATTTTCCAGCGCTACCCGCAGATCGCCCACCTGGTGCCCCGCGACCTGCTGTGGTTCTTCGGCGGCGACTGCCTGCACTTCATGCCGGACGAAGAGATCGAGCTGTACCAGCAACTCGACGAGCGCCGCTTCTACGCCGAAGAAAACGACGAACCGTTCGACTGGAATCAGGAAAAGCAGCTGCTGGCGATGCCGACACCAAGCAGCCGCCACTGACGAAAAAGCCCGCCAGCACTCAACCCGTGCTGGCAGGCCTCGAAACACCAAAAGGCAGACACGAAAAAGCCGCTCAACGAGCGGCTTTTTCGTTTATTTGGAGCGGGAAACGAGACTCGAACTCGCGACCCCGACCTTGGCAAGGTCGTGCTCTACCAACTGAGCTATTCCCGCATTTACAACAAATTGGCGTCCCCTAGGGGACTCGAACCCCTGTTACCGCCGTGAAAGGGCGGTGTCCTAGGCCACTAGACGAAGGGGCCCTTGAACTTTTTTACAACGATTCAGCTGCCAAGCTGAATCAATAATCTGGAGCGGGAAACGAGACTCGAACTCGCGACCCCGACCTTGGCAAGGTCGTGCTCTACCAACTGAGCTATTCCCGCATATGTTGCTTCCACTTCATTTCCGAAGTGGCGTCCCCTAGGGGACTCGAACCCCTGTTACCGCCGTGAAAGGGCGGTGTCCTAGGCCACTAGACGAAGGGGACGTTGCCCGGAATTTCCGGCTTCCGCGCTGTGCCTTTCGGCATTCCCTTGGAAGTGGCGCGCATTCTATGGAGCCTTTTAACGGTCGTCAACCTCTCAAATAATATTTTTTAAAATCAACGACTTCACCCTGGATTTCAGCAGTTCGGCGAGAAACCTGAAAGTTCACTAAACAGAGCCCTAAAGGGCCATGGCACAAGACCTGAACATGAACACTCCACTGGCGGCTGGCTGGCTCTTTGCCATGCCGATGATCAAGAGCCTCCTCACAACTTAGCAAATGTCGGCATGAAGAGTGCGTGATCAAATGCAATCGCCGCTAGGAGGCGCCCCAACTAAGCACTACACTCGTGCGAAAATGGCGTTTGAGAGGTTAAAGCGATGTCCTCGCTCGTGATCACCCTGGCGATAATCGGCGGCATCATCCTCTTGGTGCTGATTGCCTATCTGAATCAATTGGCCGAAAACAACAAGCGCAAGAAGGCACGCCTTAAAGCTGATCTAGCCGAGCGCTACCGTCGTATCGCCGATCTCAACGAGCAGTTCGCCGGGCAATTCATGACGCCGGAGCTCAAGCTGTTGCTCAGCCGTCTGCAGTTACACTTCGCCGAACGCCTGCTGGAAGTCGATAAGCAGGATGCCGCCTACGCAGCCATGGCCCAGGAACTGCGCAAATTTATCGGCCAGGGCGAGGCCATCCCGGTTCGCAATGCCCCCTTCCCGGTGACCGACGACGAACGGGCGAAACAGGTTCGCGCTCAACTGGAAATGCTGCACGGCCAGATCAGCAAAGCAGCACAGACCGGCCTGCTGCCTGTCGATGAAGCCAAACAATGGGCGCAGCAGATACGCCATATGCTGGCTCAGCTTTATATAGAGCTTTATGGCAACCAGGCCCGGCATGCGCTGCAGCAGCAACAGATCGGCCACGCCCGCCTCGCACTGGAGCGTGGCGTGCAGTTCCTGCAAAAGCAGAGCGACGTGGCGCGCTATCAGGCGCCGCTGGCGCAGTTCCAGAAACAACTCGCGCAGGTCAACGCCATGCTGGTCAATCCAGGACAACAGGCCGTCGATGAATCCAGCGAACTCAACGAGGGACTGAAGTCGCTGGAAGGTGATGGGGACTGGAAGAAGAAGGCGATATACGACTAGTGCTGTTGCCGTTTCAACGCAAACCGCGTTGTTGAAACGGCAACAGACGCCGGATCTCAGCAATCACTCGCGCGCAGCAGCACGGCGGCGAGGCCTTCGATTCCTCGTTGATCAACCTCGCTGAACCGCCCAAGCAGCGGACTATCCAGATCCAGCACGCCAATCAGCCGGCCATCCTTGATTAGCGGGATGACCAATTCACTGTTGGACGCACTGTCGCAAGCGATATGCCCGGCGAAAGCATGCACGTCCTCCACCCGCTGGGTTTGCAACGACGCTGCCGCGGCGCCACAAACACCGCGCCCAAACGGAATGCGTACGCAGGCGACTTTGCCCTGGAACGGCCCGAGCACCAGCTCATCGTCCTTGACTAGATAGAAACCGGCCCAATTGAGCCCTTCCAGCTCGTGAAAGACAAAAGCGCTGAACTGCGCAGCATTGGCAATGAAATCGCGCTCGCCGCTCAACAGTGACTCGAGCTGGGCAGTCAGCAACGGATAACCGTCGAGGCCCGTACCGCTTTCACTCAAATCGATCATCGCGACGTCTCCAGCAGTTGCAGGCCCACCCACTGGCGGGCGAATTGATAGGCACAGCGGCCGTTACGATTACCCCGCCCCGTCGCCCAGCGCACGGCAAGCTTTTCCAGATCCTCGCTCCACTGCCACTGCAGATCCGCCTCTGCTGCCTGCACGTCGATCCAGTGGCGCACCACATCCAGGTAATGCTGCTGGGTGAAGGGGTAGAAGGACAGCCACAGGCCAAAGCGATCCGACAAGGCGATCTTGTCCTCGACTGCCTCGTTCGGGTGCAGTTCGCCATCGACCATCTTGGTATTGGCGTTGTCACTCTCACGCTCCGGCACCAGGTGGCGGCGGTTGGAGGTGGCGTACAGCAGCACGTTCTCCGGCGAACGCTCAAGGGAGCCGTCGAGCACACTCTTGAGCACCCGGTAATCGCCCTCTCCCGCCTCGAACGACAGATCATCGCAGAACAGGATGAAACGCTGCGGCAGCTTCATCAGCTGTTCCACAACGCGCGGCAGATCGGCCAAGTGGTCACGCTCGATTTCGATCAGCCGCAAGCCGGCACCTGCATGCTCGGCCAGCAGCGCACGCACCAGCGACGATTTACCAGTACCCCGGGCGCCCCACAGTAACGCGTGGTTGGCAGGCATGCCCTGAACGAACTGGCGGGTATTGCGCGCCAGCTGCTCGCGCTGGGTGTCGACACCGATCAAGTCACTCAGGCTCATGTCCAGGCTCACTTTCAGCGGCTGCAGATAGCCACTGCGCCCCTCACGCTGCCAGCGCGCGGCCAGACATTGCTGCCAATCGAGCGGCTCGCGAATCGCAGGCAGCAGCGGCTCCAGGCGTGTCAGAACACTGTCGGCACGCTGGAGAAAATCAAGCAAACGGGAATCCACGGTCAGGCCCTCGAATCATCAGTATGTTGAGGCGGGTGTGCCGAAAAGCAGGCCATATCGACTATGCTTGGACAGCGATCGGAACGAGACAGCGCCTTATATGGAAATACCACTGACACAGCGGCTGTCATTCAAACAGGCTGGCGTTACCGTCCTGGTGGCGTTCATCATCGGAACGCTGCTCAGCCTGGTGCAGATAGGCGTCGATTATGCCAGTGAAGACGCCGCCATCAACCGCGAGATTCGTGCGCTGATGGAGATCAGCCACAATCCTGCCGCACGTATCGCCTACAACATCGACGCCGAGCTGGCCCAGGAATTGGTCGCCGGCCTGCTGCGCTCGCCCGCCGTGACCGGCGCACGCATCGTCGACAGCAATGGCGAGTCCCTGGCCAGCACCACGCAGCCAGCGGCGGAAAGCAACTATCGAATCTTCAGCGACTTCTTGTTCGGCAACAGCCGCCATTTCGAAACTCGCCTGTCAGTCGAGCATGCGCCTGACGAGCAACTGGGCATGCTGCAACTGGACATCGACACCTACGCATTCGGCAGCAACTTCCTCAAACGCGCGATGTTGACCCTGGTCAATGGCTTCGCCCGCAGCCTGCTGCTCTCGGTGATTCTGCTGGTGCTGTTCTATTTCATGCTGACCAAGCCACTGAACCAGGTGGTCCAGTCAATCGCCAGCCGCGACCTGCGCACCCCGGATCGCACCCGCCTGCCCTGCCCGCCCGGCCACGAGCGCGACGAAATCGGTGTCTTGGTAGCAGTTGCCAACAACCAGCTCGCCAGTATTTCCACAGAGATCGAACAACGACGCAACGCCGAGGATCGACTAACCGACTACCTCGGCGAGCTGGAAGCCATCGTTTCAGCCCGCACAGTGGAGCTCAAGGCCGCCAACAGTCGCCTCAGCCGCTCCAATGAAGAACTGCAGCAAGCCCGCCACGACGCCCTGGCCATGGCTCAGGCACGCTCCATATTTCTAGCCAACATGAGCCATGAGATCCGTACCCCGCTGAACGGCTTGCTGGGTATGCTGGCGTTGTCTCTGGAAGGCACGCTGAGCAGCGAGCAGCGCCAGCAGCTGTCGATCGCTCATGACTCCGGCAAGGTGCTGGTCGATCTGCTCAACGATATTCTCGATCTATCAAAATTCGAGGCAGGACAACTGGAGCTGGAGAACATCGCCTTCGACCTCGGCACGCTGGTCGAAGGCACCGCCAGCCTGCTGTCGCAAAACGCCCTGCCCGGCGTCGAGTTAACGTGCCTGATTGACCCGCAATTGCCGTCGCAGATGCTTGGCGACCCGACACGGGTGCGGCAGATCGTCAGCAACTTGCTGTCCAATGCCCTGAAATTCACCCGCGAGGGCCGCGTTGATATCCGTATTCGTGCCGAGTCGAATCAGGTCCGTATTGAAGTCTGCGATACCGGCATCGGTATTGCGGAAGATGCACAGGCACGTATTTTTCATCCCTTTACCCAGGCAGGCGCGGACATTACTCGTCAGTTCGGCGGCACCGGCCTAGGCCTGGCACTGACACGCCGTCTTTGTGAGGCCATGCATGGCCAACTGGAATTGCTCTCTACGCCTGGTAGCGGCAGCCGTTTCAGCGCGATATTGCCGTTACCAAGCTTACAAGCGGCTCCTCCCCCCCACGGCTGGCGGGACGAGTACTGGCCATCTGTAGCGCCAACACTGGCTTGGCCGAATTGCTCCCCATGCAGATCAACCGCTGGGGCTTGGGTTACCAGCGCCTGGACAGTGCCCATCAGGCCAGCGACATCGATGCCGACGTACTGATCAGCGATTGCCCGACCTGCATGGAACGTCTGCGTCAGCAGACCACCACACCGATCATTCTGGTCACTGCTTACGGCAGTTTCCTCGATACCGAACAAGCACTTGCCCTGGCACCATTGGAACAGGTAGCCAGGCCACTCACCCGCCATCACCTGCTGCAGGCGCTGGGCCGCGCTTTACAGCAGCCGTCAGAGAACGCGAGCGGGCCACAGGTACGCGCAACAACACCCCGTAAGCAAGCACGTGTGCTGCTGGTCGAAGACAATCCGGTCAACCAGTTGGTGGCCAAAGGCATGCTCGGCAAGCAGGGCCTGGAAGTAACGCTGGCCAACAACGGTGAGCAGGCGCTGGAGCGACTGCAGGAAGAACCTGTCGACTTGGTACTGATGGACTGCAATATGCCCGTGATGGACGGTTACGAAGCTAGCAGACGCATACGCGCCAACCCGGCGTGGCAGCATCTACCCATCATTGCCCTTACCGCCAATGCGCTTTCCGAAGAGCGCGAACGTTGTTTGGCGGCGGGCATGAGCGATTACCTAGCGAAACCCTTCCGCCGCGAAGAGCTACTCGCCCTGCTCGATCAATGGTTGCCGAGCTAGCGTCTGCTCCCGCCTCAGTTGCGAGCACATCCTAGCCCCTCACATAACACTCAGAGGCTGCGCATGCGCTGTAGAAGCCCATCCAACTGCATGCGTAGTGGCTCCAGTTCCTGGCTATCGACCCCATGCTCACAGAGCAATTCTCGCTTCAATGCAGGCACCAGGGCCTGCAACTGACGACCAGCAGCGGTAAGGCCCAGATGCACTTCACGCTCATCTTGCGCACAACGCTGACGCTCAACCAGACCCGCGTGCTGCAAACGTTTGAGCAATGGCGTCAGGGTGCCCGAGTCGAGGAGCAGACGCTCCCCCAGCGCCTTCACGGTCGGCTGCGCAGGCGGCGTTTCATCCCACTCCCAGAGCACCAACATGGCCAGGTACTGGGGGTAGGTCAGTTGCAGCCTGTCGAGCATCGGCTTGTAGGCACGCACCACCATGCGGGATGCGGCATACAGCTTGAAGCACAGATGCTGGTCAAGTTTCAGATCAGCCATTGAGCATCGCTTCGATAGCGGCACTCAGTGCCTGGGGCTTGGTGGTGGGTGCATAGCGCGTCACCTTGCGGCCATCGCCACTGATCAGGAACTTGGTGAAATTCCACTTGATGCGCTGCGTGCCTAACAGGCCGGGCGCCTCGCGCTTGAGTTGCACGTAAAGCGGATGCGCACCGTCGCCATTCACCTCGATCTTGCGGAACAGCGGGAAACTGACCCCGAAATTCAGCTCGCAGAAGCTGGAGATCGCCTTGTCGTCGCCCGGCTCCTGCTTGCCGAACTGATTACAGGGAAAGCCCAGCACTACCAGCCCCTTGTCTGCGTACTGCTTCCAGAGGTTTTCCAGCCCTTGATACTGCGGAGTGAATCCGCACTGGCTGGCGGTATTGACCACCAGAATAGCCTTGGCGCCGAAGTCCGCCAGATTCTTACGCTCGCCACTGATGGTAATGCAGGGTATCGCCAACAGATCTTGACTCATGGGTGCGGGCTCGCTGAGTAATGGAGCCAAAAGAATAGTTAGCAACTGAATTGCACACAATTCAATTGATCAAAAATAAGGCCCGCTATAAGCGGGCCGAATGATGATCACTCGCACAGCTGCGCTCGACGCCTAGCGCGGCACGTGCTTGAGCGACACCGAATTGATGCAATAGCGCTGTCCAGTTGGCCGTGGGCCATCAGGAAATACGTGACCCAGGTGAGCATCACAGTTGCTGCAGCGCACTTCGACACGGTGCATACCATGGCTGAAGTCTTCTAGCTCGGTGATGACATCGGCATTCAGCGGTTGGAAATAGCTTGGCCATCCACAGCCGGAATCGAACTTGGCATCGGAGTCGAACAATGGCGTGCCGCAGCACACGCATTCATAAACACCCGGCTCTTTGCTGTCGTGATATTCCCCGGTGAACGGACGCTCCGTACCGCCCAGGCGGCAGATATTGAACTGAGTGTCCGACAACTCCTCACGCCAGGTTTCCAGTGGTTTTTCGAGTTTGCTCACAGGCCGTCCTCCTCAGGATAAAAAAGCCCTATCTGTATCTTTGCCCGACTCAGGCTGACACGTATGATTCGACACCTCAACCCGCCACGGCTCGCCGCCGCCTCGGCCCGCTGAAGGCCGCACCTCTTCGATTCGGGATTCTTCACCATGCAGGTCAGCAAATCCAACAAGCTCGCCAACGTCTGCTACGACATTCGCGGCCCGGTGCTCAAGCACGCCAAGCGACTGGAAGAGGAAGGCCAGCGCATCCTCAAGCTGAACATCGGTAACCCGGCGCCGTTCGGCTTCGAAGCCCCCGAGGAAATCCTCCAGGACGTCATCCGCAACCTGCCCATGGCCCAAGGCTACAGCGACTCCAAAGGCCTGTTCAGTGCGCGCAAGGCGGTGATGCAGTACTACCAGCAAAAGCAGGTGGAAGGCGTCGGCATCGAAGACGTTTACCTGGGCAACGGTGTATCCGAGCTGATCGTCATGGCCATGCAGGCCCTGCTCAACAACGGCGACGAAGTGCTGATTCCCGCCCCTGATTACCCGTTGTGGACGGCTGCCGTGGCACTCTCCGGCGGCAATCCGGTGCACTACCTGTGCGATGAACAGGCCGGTTGGTTCCCCGACATCGCTGACATGCGCGCCAAGATCACCCCGAATACCAAGGCCCTGGTACTGATCAACCCGAACAACCCCACGGGCGCGGTGTACTCCCGGGAAGTGCTGCTGGAGATCGTAGAACTGGCACGCCAGCACAATCTGGTACTGTTCTCCGACGAAATCTACGACAAGATTCTCTACGACGACGCCGTGCATATCTGCACCGCATCCCTGGCCCCGGACGTGCTCTGCCTGACCTTCAACGGTCTGTCGAAGTCCTACCGAGTGGCCGGCTTCCGTTCGGGCTGGGTGGCCATCTCCGGCCCCAAGCACCGCGCGAGCAGTTATATCGAAGGCCTGGATATTCTCGCCAACATGCGCCTGTGTGCCAACGTACCCAGCCAGCATGCAATCCAGACCGCCCTCGGCGGCTACCAGAGCATCAACGACCTGGTACTGCCCAACGGCCGCCTGCTGGAACAACGTAACCGCACCTGGGAACTGCTCAACGACATTCCGGGTGTCAGCTGCGTCAAACCCATGGGCGCGCTGTACGCCTTCCCGAAGATCGACCCGAAGGTCTGCCCGATCCACAACGACGAGAAGTTCGTGCTCGACCTGCTGCTCTCCGAGAAATTGCTGGTGGTACAGGGCACCGCGTTCAACTGGCCGTGGCCGGATCACTTCCGAGTGGTCACCCTGCCCCGCGTCGATGACCTCGAACTTGCCATCGGACGTATCGGTAGTTTTCTCAAGACCTATCGCCAGTAACCACGCTACCGGCTCACGGGCGCCTGCCCAGGCATCCGTGAGGCCGCCAACCTTACAAGACTGAGCCCATGGATCTGCAGATCGACGACTTTTACAAGGACGCAGCCAGTAGCCTGCTGATGCTGTATCAGGTGTTCCCGCGCAAGGCTGCGCTGTATGTGGAAGACTTGATCGGCCGCGAAGAGCCTGACGAGTTCGGCCTGCCGAGCAAACGCCATCAAGCTTGCCTGGGCACACTGCTATGGCTAGCCGATGAAGGCTATCTGCGCTACGAGTCCACCATTGGCTATGACGCCCTGGATCAGGCCGTACTGAGCGAAAAAGGCTTTCTGCGTTTGTCGCGCGGTATCGCGCGCGCCCTACCGGATGGCGAGACGCCACCACCAGCGGTGAGTCGAGTGCAGGCCACATTGGCCTTTCAACTGCGCGAAGCGTTGGCTCAGCAACATGGTGAACGGATTGCGCGACTGACCCGACACCTGTTCGAACAACGCTCTGCGGAACATCGCCTGTAATCCCCACACCACTCAGTTATCTGCGATAAACGCGGTTTTTCTCGGTGGGGATTGAAATAAACCAGAAAATCCCAATCTAAGCACTGCCAGCGTTGCGCAGCAGAGTGCTCACGCCGTGGCCATGCGACACAGTTTGAAATAGTCACTCGGTTGAATAGCCACAGGGCGAGCCCTTATATAGCCGCCATATTGAGCCTGTATTTCCCGTGAGGAGTCGTTTCACACCATGATGCGCATTATGTTGTTCCTGGCAACCAACTTGGCAGTACTGGTCATCGCCAGCATTACCCTCAAACTGCTGGGGGTTGATCGCTTTACCGGCCAGAATCACGGCAGCCTGCTGATCTTCTGCGCCGTCTTTGGTTTTGCCGGCTCGCTGATCTCGCTCTTCCTGTCCAAATGGATGGCGAAGATGAGCACCGGCACCGAGATCATTACTCAACCACGCACCCGCCACGAACAGTGGCTGCTGCAGACCGTCGAAGAGCTGTCCCGCGAGGCCGGCATCAAGATGCCGGAAGTGGGTATCTTCCCGGCCTACGAGTCCAACGCCTTCGCTACCGGCTGGAACAAGAACGACGCATTGGTCGCCGTCAGCCAGGGCCTGCTCGAGCGCTTCTCGCCCGATGAAGTGAAAGCCGTACTAGCCCACGAAATCGGCCACGTGGCCAATGGCGACATGGTTACCCTGGCGTTGATCCAGGGCGTGGTGAACACCTTCGTGATGTTCTTCGCCCGTATCTTCGGCAACTTCGTCGACAAGGCGATCCTCAAGAACGAAGGCGGTCACGGTATCGGTTACTTCGTGGCGACCATCTTCGCCGAGCTGGTACTGGGCATCCTGGCCAGCATCATCGTCATGTGGTTCTCGCGCAAACGCGAGTACAAGGCAGACGAAGCCGGCGCTCGACTGGCTGGCACTGGCGCCATGATCGCTGCACTGCAGCGCCTGCGTGCCGAACAGGGCGTGCCAGTGCAGATGCCTGACAGCCTGACCGCTTTCGGCATCAACGGTGGTCTCAAAAACGGCTTGGCCGGCCTGCTGATGACCCACCCGAAGCTGGAAGATCGCATCGAAGCTCTGCGCCGCCTAGGCTGATAGCGACATGAACGAAAAAGGCGACCGCGAGGTCGCCTTTTTCGTATCTGTCATCCCTGCAGGGGATTTTCGATCAACCGTTCAGAGCAGCCGCAACCGATAAGCACGCTCATCCATGCGAGTGAGGCCACGGGCCCGGAATCGCTCTTCCATCGCGTCCTGGCTTTCCAGCAGCTCGCTATCCCAGACACTGCCGAATCCGCCTCGCACCTCAGCATCGCAGACGGAAAAGGGTGGCCCATCCATGAGGGCCTGATCGTAATCCAGGGTTACCAGCAAGCCCTTACTGCCCGCAGGCATTACGCACTGCAGGTGCCGGACATAACGCTCGCGCATCGCAGGCGGCAGGGCAATCAGGGCTGCGCGGTCGTAGAACAGCGCACAATCTGCGAGCTGCTCGCTACCGAGCGCGAAGAAATCACCACAGTACAACTCGATCCGTCCGTGCCGGTAAACTTTAAATGCACCTTCCTGGCTGACCGATGCTTCCAGTCTCTGCTCTTTAAAAAATGCCTCGACGGCGGTTTGTGTCAGTTCCACACCGATCACTCGATGACCGCGCTCGGCCAACCAGACCATATCCAGGCTTTTGCCGCACAAAGGCACCAGCACCCGAGCGCTATCCGCTGCCGCAAAGCTTGGCCAGTATCGCTGCAGGAACAGGTTGACCTCAGTGGCATGAAAACCGATCTGATTATTCTGCCAGCGCGTTTGCCAGAACGTTTCCTGCATGATGCCCCCATCAAACAATCGATAAATCAGATAATAACAGCCATCAAATAGCCGTTGTTCAGCCAGTCTAGCTGATAGATCATCTCTCTACCTTCAGGAGGTCATCATGCTACCCAGTCTGTTCATTTCCCATGGTTCACCCATGCTCGCCCTGCAGCCCGGCGCCAGCGGC
This sequence comes from Pseudomonas sp. AC355, assembly GCF_979258205.1. Classification (NCBI taxonomy): domain Bacteria; kingdom Pseudomonadati; phylum Pseudomonadota; class Gammaproteobacteria; order Pseudomonadales; family Pseudomonadaceae; genus Pseudomonas; species Pseudomonas sp. AC355. Next base: position 1,698,768 of record NZ_OZ409843.1, read on the forward strand.
GTGGCCCTCACCCGTCTTGCCGCGGATCTGCCGAAACCACGCGCCATCGTGCTGGTATCGGCACACTGGGAGAGCACCGAACTGCTGGTGATGAGCGCGGCCCAGCCACAGACCTGGCACGACTTCGGCGGCTTTCCTCCGGAGCTCTATCAGGTGCAATACCCCGCGCCCGGCAACCCGCAACTGGCAGAAGACATTGTGCAGCGCCTGAAAACAGCCGGCCTTCCCGCCCGTGCCGATGAGCGCCGGCCGTTCGATCATGGCTGCTGGGTTCCGCTGTCGCTGATGTATCCGCAAGCGGACATCCCAGTGGTGCAGGTGTCGCTGCCCAGCCACCAAGGCGCAGCCCTGCAGCTCCAGGTTGGCAAGGCTCTGGCCGGGCTGCGCGAGCAGAATGTCCTGCTGCTCGGCTCCGGTAGCATCACCCATAACCTCGGCGAGCTGGACTGGCGTGCCGCCCCGGAAAAGGCGACGTCCTGGGCCGCGGAGTTTCGCGACTGGGTGGTAGACAAGCTGCAGAGTGACGATCTAGAGGCGCTGCTCGACTACCGCCAGCAGGCGCCCCACGCTCGCCGCAACCACCCCAGCGAGGAGCATCTGCTACCGCTGTTCTTCGCCCGCGGTGCCGGCGGCACCTGCCGGATCGAACACCAGGGCTTCACCCTCGGGGCGCTGGGCATGGATATCTACAGCTTCGCCTAGCAGGTAGTTGAAAGCGTCGGCGATGGCAACTGAGGCAGTCATTTAACCGCTGCTAAAGGCAAAAGCGCTGCAGGGTACTGAGCAAAATCTGCACCTTGGTGATCGACTCCTGATACTCGGTCTGCCAGACCGAGTCGGCGACGATGCCACCGCCCCCCCAGCAACTGATCGTGCCGTCCTTGGCCAACAAGCTACGGATGGCGATAGAACTGTCCATCTCACCGCGCACATCCAGGTACAGCAGCGAACCGCAATACAGACCACGCCGCGCTGGCTCCAGCTCATCGATGATCTGCATTGCCCTGATCTTCGGCGCTCCCGTTATGGAACCGCCGGGAAAGGCCCCCAGCAGCAGATCCAGCGCGTCTTTATCAGCGGCCAGTTCGCCGGTCACTGCGCTGACCAGATGATGCACGTTCGGGTAACTCTCCAACGCAAACAGTTCGGGTACGCGTATCGAACCAATCGTGCAACTGCGGCCTAAATCGTTGCGCAGCAGATCAACGATCATCAGGTTCTCGGCGCGATCCTTGGGACTACCGAGCAATGCACGGGCGTTGTCGGCATCTTCCTGCTCGTTGCGTCCACGGGGCTGAGTCCCTTTGATCGGCCGGGTTTCCACCTGCCCCTTGCTGACCTGAATGAACCGCTCTGGCGAGAGGCTCAGCACCGCACCACCATCTGCCAGCGTCAGGTAGCCGGAAAACGGCGTCGGGCAGGCCTCACGCAGCGCGCAGTAGGCTTGCCAGGGCTCGCCCTGATAAGCGGCTCGAAAGCGCTGGGCGAAATTGACCTGGTAGCAATCACCGGAAGCGATGTAAGCATGAATGCGGGCGATGGCGCTGGCGTAGGCATCCGCTTCGATATCGGCCTGGAAGGGCCCAAGCAAGGCGAATGGCGCATCTTCCGCTACTACCGAGGGCGCTCCCTGGAACAGAGAGAGCAAACGCGCCTGCTCGCTGCTGGAGAGCGATGGGTGAAATACCAGCTGGCTGGTCTGTGCCAGGTGGTCGCTGATCAGTGCCCAGGCGTACAGACCGAATACGGCATCGCCCAGACCCAGGTCGTCCCTGGCCTGCTCGGGCAGCACTTCGATGCGACGACCGAAATCGTAGCCGAGGTAACCCAGCAGGCCACCTGCGAACGGCAGCTCAAAGCCGACCGGCAGCTCGGCCTCGCCCAGCGCAGCCAAGCCCTCGCGCAAACGCGCGAAAAAGTTGGCGCCTGACTCGCCTTCCTGCGGGCTAAGGGTCGCCTGGGGCCAAGCGCTGAGCAGGTCGTAGCGCCCACGCGTGGCCGTCGGCCGCCCGGAATCCAGCAGCACCGCACCCGGTGCCTGGCGCACCCGCTCGAAATAAGCGGCAGGATCGGCCTGATAAGGCAGGGAATGGACAAGACAGGTAGACATTCAACACATCGCACAAACAAGGACGGCCGATTGTAGAGCCGCAGAAGGGATCGTCCTAGAGCTGTCGCCGCTTCGAGCGCCTGAGTGGACGATTTTTCAGTCACCGAAAACGACTCGGGGGAGCCAATGGCTCCCCCGAGTGTTACAGCATCGCTGATCAGTCTTCGCGATAACGGCGCAGCTTCAACGGCTTACCGGCAACGCGAGTGTCCTTGAGCTTGCCCAGCAGGTTCTCAAGACCTTCTTCTGGCAGTTCCACCAGGCTGAAGCTCTCGCGGATCTGGATGCGGCCGATGGCCTCACGAGCCAGACCACCCTCATTGAGGATTGCACCCAGCAGGTTTTTGGCAGCGATGCCATCACGCGCACCCAGCGCGGTACGGCAACGAGCACGGCCTTCGCCCAGCGGCATTGGCGCACGACGTTCGCGGTATTCACCACGCTCAGCAGTACTACGCTCACTGCTGCCGCGCTCACCATCACGCTCACGGCGCTCACGCGGAGCACCACCAGCGCCCGGCACGAGCGGCTGCTCGCGCTCAACACTGGCCAAGTCCAATGGCTGACCATTGGTGGCTTTTTTCAACAGCGCGGCGGCCAGGGCACGCAGGCTGCAACCGATATCAGCGGTCAGGCGATCAAGCAGCTCACCGTGGCTGGCTTCGGCATCAGCGACCAGCGGCGACAGGCTATTGGTCAACTTCTTGATACGCGCGTCCAGAACTTGCTGGGCGTTCGGCAGCTTGGCCTCGCCAACCTTCTGGCCGGTCACGCGTTCAATCACTTGCAGCATGCGGCGCTCACGCGGCGTCACCAGCAGCAGCGCACGGCCATCGCGACCGGCACGGCCGGTACGACCGATACGGTGCACGTAAGACTCAGGGTCGTACGGCATGTCGACGTTGAATACGTGAGTGATGCGCGGCACGTCGATACCACGGGCAGCGACGTCGGTGGCAACAACGATGTCCAGACGACCATCCTTGAGGGACTCGATCACGCGCTCGCGCTGGTTCTGGGCGATGTCACCGTTCAGCGCAGCAGCCTTGTAGCCCTTGGCTTCCAGCGCAGCGGCCAGATCCAGGGTCGCTTGCTTGGTGCGCACGAAGGCGATCAGTGCATCGAACTCCTCGACTTCCAGCAGACGCAATACGGCGTTGGTCTTCTGATCGGCATGGATCATCAGATGCGTCTGCTCGATACGCGAGACGGTCTGAGTCTTGGTGGCGATCTTGATGTGCTGCGGATCGCGCAGATGCTTCTCGGCAATGGCGCGAATCGAATGCGGCAGAGTTGCAGAAAACAGTACGCTCTGGCGGCTTTTCGGCATGGCTTCGAAGATCACTTCGAGGTCATCCATAAAGCCCAACTTGAGCATTTCGTCCGCTTCGTCGAGCACTAGGTACTGAATGGTCGACAGTACTTTTTCGTCGCGACGCAGATGGTCGACCAAGCGACCCGGCGTGGCCACGATAACCTGAGCGCCCTGGCGGATGGCTTTGAGCTGCGGGCCCATTGGCGCGCCGCCGTAGACAGCCACTACGTTCAGGCCAGGCATCTGCTTGGAGTAGGTCTCAAACGCGGTGGCAACCTGCAGGGCCAGCTCACGGGTTGGCGCGAGGATCAGCGCTTGTGGCTCACGCTTGCTCGGGTCTATTTTCGACAGCAACGGCAGAGCAAAGGCTGCAGTTTTACCAGTACCGGTCTGTGCCTGGCCGATCATGTCCTGACCGGAAAGAATGACCGGAATGGCCTGAGACTGAATGGGCGACGGCTCTTCGTAACCGACAGCGAGCACAGCAGCGAGAATATTAGGGTGAAGTCCGAGTGCGGCGAAGCCGCCGATTTCCTGGGTCATGGGTCTGCCTCTAGTGCATCCGCAAAGACCCATGTTCCAAAGCTGCACATGCCATGTACGGACCTTGTGGGTCACCCTGGCAGCCTGGTCGGCGGGGATTTGCGAAAACGTGGTGGAAAGTGAATCGTCAAGATAGCCCGCTTGGCGGACTGGCTGCCGGAAATAGCTTCCCGGCGAATTGCACAACTTGAACGTGGCCATGAATTGGCCGGCGCGCACTATACCGGAATTTCCAGACGAATGTGTTGTTTTTACAACAATAAAGCCGCTCTTCAGCTAGACGCCAGCCATCCGCGACATTGTGCCGCAGCCTTGCTGCCGGACTGATCGACCGGTCAGGCCCGGCTTGCCAACTGAGCTTCGATCGCCGCCTTGTCGACGACCGACCAGACCTCGGCGATCTTGCCAGCGCGGAACGCATAAAAAACGTTTTCGCTGAAGGCGACTTTGCGGCCATTCACCGGCAGATCGAGAAACCGGCCTTTCGGCGAGCAGTGAAAATCCAGGCGGCTGGCAACGACTGACTCTTCGCAGGTCAGCAGGCGAATATTGAAGCGCAGGTCAGGAATCTCGCGAAAGTCTCGCTCAAGCATTTCGCGGTAACCGGACAAGCCCAAACGCCGGCCATTGTGAATCGCATCGTCATGAACGAAATTTCCCAGATTTGCCCAATCCTGAAGATTGAGGCAATCGATATAAGCGCGATATATCACGCGAAGATCTTGCTCGCTCATGGCATCGCTCCGTCAACATGGTTCTAGGGGCTGACCAGCTTTCAGTGCACCTCACGTTGCAGCGAAACCTGATCAGCCTCTGAAAAGACATTGCAGATGCTGGTTAATTCCGGCCTCAACTGGCCATGCGCACGGCATTGATCAACGGCAGCAGCGAATAACCGAGCCGCCCCGCCAAAGCTTCAGCGCGGCGGCTTACAGCCTCGCGATCAAAGCGCTGATCGAGTTCGGCAGGCACTAGCACCACCACGTTGCCCTCCACCACCGGGCACTCCCAGTAATGACGGTGGTAAAGCCCGCGCAGCAGCGCCGCGCCCAAGGGCTTGCCATCCTCACCTGCCCATTGGTTGATGATCAGCCAACCACACGGATTGAGCTTGGCTCGGCATTCATCGAGAAAGCGCCAAGCCAGGTGGCCAACACCGGGGCCGGTATCGGTATAGAGGTCGACGAAGATCAGATCCGCAGTTTCCGCACTCGGCAACAGCTCCATGGCATCGCCAATGCGTATGGTCAGCCGCGGATCGTCTTCCAGCCCCAGATACTCCATGGCCAGGCGCGGCACGTCAGGACGTAGCTCGATGGTCTCGACATCCTCGAGCGGCAGGAACTTCAGACACGCCTGGGTCAGGTTGCCGGCGCCAAGACCGAGGAACAGCGCAGTCTCCGGGGCTTCATGGCACAGCGCCCCCGCGAACATGGCACGGGTGTAGTCATACTCCAGCCAACTCGGGTCGGCGGTGAATACGCAGCTCTGCTCGATCGACTCACCGAACTCGAGAAAACGGTATTCGCCAATCTCCACAACACGGATCACGCCAAAGTCATCGTGCACCTCAGCCAGTACCACCTCTTCCTTCATGTCCTCCACCGGGGGCAAACCAGGCATGCGCAGATTCTCCACCATCGCGTTCCCCGGCTCAGGCCGGGCTGAGACCGATTGTCGATGATGCACAGCGTTCAGGTCACGCGCTAAATGCCCGGCAATAGCGCGAACGGGCATGCATTGAGGCCCACAGGGATCGGTTACCATGGCTGACCGTCAAATAAGAGATGCCGCCATGAGTCAGCCTTGGAGCCCCGACAGCTGGAGAAGCAAACCGATCCAGCAACAACCCCTCTATCCAGATGCCGCCAAGCTGAGTCAGGTCGAACAGAGTTTGGCCAGTTTTCCGCCACTGGTGTTCGCCGGAGAGGCACGGGAGCTGCGCAAGCAGTTTGCCGAGGTTACCCAAGGCCGGGCATTTCTGCTGCAGGGCGGCGACTGCGCGGAAAGCTTCGCCGAGTTCAGCGCGGCGAAGATCCGCGACACCTTCAAGGTATTGCTGCAGATGGCAATCGTCATGACCTTTGCTGCCGGCTGCCCGGTGGTGAAAGTCGGGCGCATGGCCGGCCAGTTCGCCAAGCCGCGCTCGGCCAATGATGAAACCATCGACGGCGTCACCCTGCCCGCCTACCGCGGCGATATCGTCAACGGAATCGGCTTCGACCCGGCCAGCAGGGCGCCCGATCCCCAGCGTCTGTTGCAGGCCTACCACCAGTCCACCGCCTCGCTGAACCTGTTGCGCGCCTTCGCCCAGGGTGGCTTTGCCGACCTGCACCAAGTGCATCGCTGGAACCTCGATTTCATCGCCAACTCGGCATTGGCGCAGAAGTATCACCAGTTGGCCGACCGCATCGACGAAACGCTGGCATTCATGCGCGCCTGCGGAATGGACAGCGCAGCCCAGGTCCGCGAAACCAGCTTTTTCACCGCCCACGAAGCACTGCTGCTCAACTACGAAGAAGCCTTCGTGCGGCGAGACAGCCTCACCGGCGACTTCTACGACTGCTCAGCACACATGCTGTGGATCGGCGATCGTACTCGCCAGGTGGACGGCGCCCACGTCGAGTTCCTGCGTGGAGTGGGCAATCCCATCGGCGTGAAGGTTGGCCCGAGCATGACCGACGAGGACTTGATCCGCCTGATCGATATCCTCAATCCGGACAACGATCCGGGGCGCCTCAATCTGATCGTACGTATGGGCGCCGACAAGGTCGAAGCCGGCCTGCCACGACTGATCCGCACCGTGCAGCGCGAAGGCCGTCAGGTGCTGTGGAGCAGCGACCCGATGCACGGCAACACCATCAAGGCCTCGAGTGGCTACAAAACCCGTGATTTCGCGCAGATCCTCGCCGAAGTTCGGCAGTTCTTTGCCGTACATCATGCCGAAGGGACTTACGCTGGCGGCATACACATCGAAATGACCGGCCAGGACGTTACCGAGTGCATCGGCGGCGCCAAGCCGATCACCGAAGCAGGCCTGTCCGACCGCTACCACACTCACTGCGACCCGCGGATGAATGCCGATCAGTCCCTGGAACTGGCGTTCATGATTGCCGAAACCCTGAAGCAGGTGCGCCGTTAGGACGGGATAAGCGACGGTGGATCAGGCTGCAATGATTCACCCTCATCAGCCTGCCGGGCTCACATGCACTTCCCTGCTTTAACCTGAACGAAGCCAACCGACCAACGGTCTTCTGTAAAGAGCCGATCAACACCGACCTTATCAAGGCTCACCTATCCATAGAAGGAGTCGTATATGCCCTGGTATGCCTGGTTGATTCTGATTGTGGCAATCGGCTCCATTGTCGGTGGCCTGCTTATGCTACGTGACACGGCGAAGAAACTGCCGCTCAGTGAAGATCAGCTGAAACGCATCCATGAGCGCAACGTCGAGCAGGATGCCAAAGACGCTCAGGATCGCTGATCGTCCTCGAGCAACCTAGGTCACTGCCCTGTAAACTGCGCCTCCGATCAGGAGGCGCAATGCCCTTATCTCTCCGACTGCTATTGCCGGTTTCCACCCTCGCGACGGGTGTGATCCTGGGCTTCATCGAGCCAGTGGGATTGCTCGTCGCCTGCCTGTTCATCACCCTGGTGCTTGTTGCTGACCGTCTGCCCGCGCGGATCTGGTATGCATTGGTGCTGATCGCCAGCCTACTACTGGCAGCGCACCTGCTGCCCGGCTTCGAACCCTGGATTATTAGGGAGCCCGAGCGGGTCAGCAGCGACGCGCCGCCCTATCTGCTGCGGCTGTCGTGGGACAAACTGCTGGTGGGTTGCACCCTGCTCGCCTGGTGGCTTGGCTTGCCCTCACAACAAGGCGACAAACCGATGCTGGCCATGCAGGTATATGTGGCGACACTGCTCACAGTGCCCACTCTGGCACTGCTGCTGGGAGTCGTGGCCTGGCAGCCGAAGTGGCCCGACATGCTCTGGCCCTGGCTGATCGTCAATGTGGGGGTGGCCGTGCTGGCGGAGGAGTTGCTGTTTCGTGGTCTGCTGCAGCGGTGCCTGGTCGAATGGCTCGGCACCTGGCAGGGAATTCTCTGCGCGTCCCTGCTGTTCGGCGCCGCACATATTCCGTTCAGCCCATGGTTCGCGGTAGTGGCGGCCATCGCCGGGGTCGGCTACGGCCTGGCATTTCATCTGACTGGCCGGCTGAGCGTCGCCATCACCCTGCATGGGCTGGTCAACCTGCTGCATTTCACGCTGCTGAGCTACCCGATACGTCTCGGCTGATTGCTATGGCTTGAAACCGAGACGTGGGGCGACTCAGTACGTGCAGTCCTGGTTAACGGCGAAACTCGAAATGCAGCTCTGCACCTTCGACCGAATTGGAAAACTCGGTGCCGGCCTCCCCGGTCAGCAGCTTGCCGCTGAGCTGGAAGGGGTTGAGCGAAGGTTTCTTCTCTTCAAAGAACGCCGGCAGGATTGGCGGTAGCCCATCCTCGGCAGCCCGGTTTTCGGCGTCGAGCTGGGCGGCCAGTTCTTTTGGCAGACTCAAATCCAGCTTGGTCTTGGGTGGAGCCTGCACGACTTTCTGTGGTTTTTTCTCGGGCTTGGCCCGTTCTGCGGTCTTTTTGGCGGGCGCAGCAGGCTCAGCTTTCTCTACCGCCTCTGCGGCAGGCGGAGGTGCAACCTCTTTGGCCGCGGCCTCGGCAGGCTGCTTGGCGGGCTCGGCTGGCTTGCTCGCAGGCTGGCTGGTGGTAACCGCCGGCTCACTGTTCTTACGCGGCGTCTCCCCGCCCTGCTCATCGGAGCCACAAGCGCTCAGCAGCACGGCAAAGAGTATTGGCAATAGGTAACGCGTCGAGGTCATCGGGGCAGTTCACGCAGTTGCGTTAAAAACTCATTCTAAAACGCCTGAAAAATAACGCCAGCCGGGCTGCCCGAATGGCAGCACCGCCTGTCGATCCATAGCGGTGCGTCAGGGTTGCGGCAAACGCATCAGCTCGGCCTCGACGTCCAGATCGGGATGTTGCTCCCTTAAGCCCTCGACCCGCTGCTCGGCCTCTTCCCCCTCGCCGCGCGCCCGCAGATCGGCGATCTCACGCAGCGCGTTCAACACATTGCCCGGCAGTGGCGCCGTCTTGGCCGCCATGCGCGCGACGATCTTTGGCGCCTCGGCCGCTTCGGCCATTACCGAACTCGCCGCAGGGCTTGGCGGCGCCTGCAATGCCATCGGTGCAGGAGCCTGGCGCTGCATCGCTGCTGGCGGCGCGTCATAGGCAGGCGGTACCTGCTCGAGGGTTTTAAGGCTCAGGCCAAGCCCCAACCCGAGCACCGCCAGACAGCCAAAGGCTGCCGACCAGCGCCCGCGCCCGGATGCGCCAGCCAACCAGCCCAGCAAACGCTGCCAGGCACTCTGCGCCTGCGGCTCTTGTGGCCTCGAGGCCTCGGCGGCGGCAGCCAGAATGCGGGTATCCAGCGCGGACGATGGCTGCTCACGATCGCACTGGCGCACGTGCCGCAGCAGAGCCTCGTCGCGCTCGAGATCGCGCGGATGATCGTTCATGGTGATACCTCTTCGGTCACGCTGAGCAGGCGACGCAATTTCTGCATCGCATAGCGCAGGCGACTTTTTACCGTTTCTGCCGGCGTGTGGGTCAGCTCGGCAATCTCGTGCAGCTCCAGATCGGCATGGGCGCGCAACAGAAAAACTTCGCGCTGCTCCGCAGGCAGGTCATCGAGTGCAGCCTGGATCCGCGCCTGATCCTGGCTAAGACTGAGTTGCTGCTCAGGATCAGGATCGCCACTGGCCTGGTCATGCAACTGCTCGTCGAACACGTCCTCATGCTGCTGACGCTTGCCATGCTTGCGCCAGTGGTCAATCAGGCGGTTGCGGGCGATCTGGTAGAGCCAGGTCTTGAACAGCACCGCCGCCTCGCGCTGCAGGGACTCACTGCGGATCAGGCTCATCCAGGTGTCCTGGAATACCTCTTCGGCGACCGCATGGTCGCCACACAAACCGAGCAGAAATCGAAACAGGCCAAGGCGATGCCGCTCGTAGAGTTGCGTAAAGGCAGCGGCATCGCCGGCCCGGTAGCGACGCAACAGCTCGGCATCGCCGGGCTCGACGGCAGTTGGGGGATTGGCGGTCACACTCAGTCGACTCCGGTAGCGCGGGAATCGCCAGTTTGCAGGCTTTGCGCCAGTTCCACCAGTTGCACGAACTCATTGCGCAGACCAAAAGGATCGTCGCCACGGCTGCCCCGCGCCAGCGCCACCGTAGCAGCCCAATCGAAGTTTGCGGTGTAGCGCCCTCCGCTCAGTTGCTGGGCGAAGGCTGCCACGGAGGCCGCGAAGCGCAGGTCTTCACTGGCTTTGCTGATTGCCGCGTAGGACGCAGGCGCATGGATGGCGGTCTCCAGCAGACGGCTGCTGTTCTGCTCGGGCGTCTTGTAACGAATGCGCAGCCAGGCCAGTTCGCTATCGCCCGAGGTCGCTTGCGCCGCCTGACGATAGCGCAGCGGCTCCAACCAGCCCTGGTTGCCGACCGGCACGATCTCGTACAGCGCGGTCACGCTGTGCCCGGCACCGATGTCGCCGGCATCGACCTTGTCGTTGCTGAAGTCTTCACGCTTCAGCGCGCGGTTCTCGTAACCGAGCAGACGGTACTCACTGACCTGGGCAGGGTTGAATTCGACCTGAACCTTCACATCCCGGGCGACCGTGGCCAGGGTCGAGCTGAGCTGCTCGACCAGCACCTTGCGCGCCTCGCGCAGGTTATCGATGTAGGCGTAATTGCCATCGCCAGCATCGGCCAATTGCTCCATGAGTCGCTCGTTGTAATTGCCCGTACCGAAACCCAGGGTGGTCAGCGAGATACCGCTCTTGCGCTTGTCGGCAGCGAGCGCCTTGAGGCTCTCGAAGTCGCTGATGCCGACATTGAAATCACCATCGGTGGCCAGCAGGATGCGATTGATGCCGCCTTTGATGAAGCCCTTCTGCGCCTGCTGGTAGGCGAGCTGGATGCCCGACTCCCCCGCCGTCGAACCGCCAGCCCGCAACTGCTCGATAGCCGCGCGGATATCCGCTTTGCGCGAGCCCGACGTCGGCTCCAGCACCACACTGGAGTCACCGGCATAGACCACCAACGACACGCGATCCTGAGCACGCAACTGGTCGACCAGCAGCTTCAGGGTGCTCTGCACCAGCGGCAGGCCATCTGGGCGATCCATCGAACCGGATACGTCGACCAGGAACACCAGGTTGGCGGCCGGCAACTCGGCGACCTGCAGGTCGGACGCCTTGATGCCGATGCGCAGCAGGCGGCTCTGCGGGTTCCAGGGCGTCACCGCCAGCTCGCTGCCGACCCCGAACGGCGCGTTGCCGCTGGGCACCGGATAGGCATAGGGAAAGTAATTGACCAGCTCCTCGAGGCGCACCGCTTCGGCCGGTGGTAACCGCCCCTCGTTCATAAACCGCCGTACATTGGCGTAGCTGCCGGTATCCACGTCGATGCTGAAGGTCGACACCGGTGCCTCGGCAACCGACTGCACGGGATTGGCGGTCAGGCGCTGGTACTGCTCGCGACTGGCTTCGGTGACTGCCGCATAGGCATGATCAGCGGCGATTGGCGCGGCCATGCGCGTCATCATCGGTGCGGGACGAACCTGTTTCTGGATCGATGCAGCTTCAGTGGCAACCGGTGGCTCGCTGCGCGACGCCTCGGCAGCATCGTCATGACTGGCAGTGCAGGCAGCCAAAGACAGCACAACGCTGCCAGCAAGGCCACACAACAGAGGTTGGGGAATCATTTTCATGGTGCATCTCCTAGATAAAAAGAGTCGCTCTGATCCAGTAGACGCAGGCACCCCGCGTTTCGGGTTAACCGGGGCTCGTATGAAAGATCGCCGAACGCAGATACTTGCGCACGCAATCTAGGGTCTGTTGACGTTTCAGCGCGAGCCGCGTTGCTGCGAGAAATCTCGCCAGGCTAGGCGGAGGACGCAGGGAATTGTTGTTCCCTTGCCAAGTCCTCCAACGACGCATGGCGAGATTTCCCGCGCAACCCGCAGGGCCGGGCTCGTTTTGCCGAGATGCTGCGTTTCTCGGTGGCTCATTTGGCCAGCCAAATTTCGCACCTCGTGCCTTGCCTCGCGACAAAACGGGCTCCGGCGCGGCCGTGCGTGAAACCTCAACAGACCCTAAGATGGGGCGCCGCTAAAAAAGTGGCTTATCGAAAAAAGTTGCTGGGGGGCGTACCGAATTGCTTCTTGAACATGCTGGTGAACGCGCTTGGGCTTTCGTAGCCAAGCTCGCCAGCGATATTGATGATCTTCTCGCCCCCGGCAATTCGCTCCAGAGCGAGAAGCAGGCGAGCCTGCTGACGCCACTGACCAAAGGTCATCATCGTGCCTTTTTGAAATAGCCGCTGAATGGTTTTTTCATCCAGGTTCAGCCGAGCACTCCATTCGGATAGCGTGGAAGCGTCTCCGGGATCCGCCTGCAGGGTCGAACAGATAACCGTGATGCGTGGATCAGTTGGCTGCGGCAGATGTAGCGGCAGCGTCGGCAAGACTGCCAGCTCATCCAGAATCAGGCTCATCACTCTCGCCTCGCGCGAGTTCTGCAGGTACGGCTCCGCTATGTAGACAGAAGCCTTGATCAGTTCACTCAGAAGGGGAGAAATGCTCACGGCCCTGGTTTCGGTTGGCAAATCCGTCAGTTCATCAGGTCGTACGAAAACGCTGCGCATCTTTACAGGCCCTACGCAGCGAACCTCGTGAGTTTCTCCACTTGGCATCCAGAGGCCTCGACTCGGCGGCACAATCCATTGGCCCAATGCCGAGCGCACGACCATGACCCCCTGAATGGCGTAAATCAGCTGATGCTTGTTATGGCAATGAGGCGCGATATGCCAATCGCTCGGGTAATCGGTAGCGCTGCACCTGACCCGCCAATCCACGGCATCGATCTCACTAACGAGCTCATTCAGTAACTTGATCATTTCGCCCTTTTTGAGACAGTTATATCCCCATTCCCGCGAGACAGACATTTTCATCGCGCCTAGGATAGCGCCGAACCCTGAAATCCAGCAGCGCATTTCCGTCGGGCAGACTGCCTGCCGAGCACGCTGCTTTGTCTGGAAGCGTCTCGTATGTCGATCAGCTCCACTTCCCCTGCAACTGCACCCAGCTCAGTCGCTGAACAGGCCAGCCCTCTGGTCATGCGCGTGATCGGCGCCTGCGCCCTCGCGCACCTGATCAATGATCTGATTCAGGCAGTACTGCCGTCGATCTACCCCATACTCAAGGCCAATTATGGGCTGACCTTCACCCAGGTCGGCCTGATTACTCTGGTATTCCAGCTCACCGCTTCGCTGTTGCAGCCCTGGGTTGGCTATCACACTGATCGCCACCCCAAACCCTGGTTGCTGCCCGCCGGTTCGCTATGCACCCTGGTTGGCATTTTGCTACTGGCCTTCGTGGGCAGCTTTCCGGCAATTTTGCTGGCCTCGGCTCTGGTCGGCATTGGTTCCTCGACCTTCCACCCGGAGGCCTCGCGGATTGCACGGCTGGCTTCAGGCGGCCGCTTCGGCCTGGCGCAGTCGACCTTTCAGGTGGGTGGCAACACGGGCAGCGCCTTCGGCCCATTACTGGCAGCCGCCATCGTCATTCCATACGGCCAGGGCCACGTGGCCTGGTTCGGCCTGTTCGCCGTATTCGCGATACTGGTGCTCTATGGCCTGAGCCGCTGGTACCGCAATCACCTCAACCTATTCAGACTCAAGCAAGGTGGCCAGGCAACTCATGGGCTGTCGAAGCGGCGGGTAACTGCAGCCTTGGTGGTGTTGGCGCTGCTGGTATTTTCCAAGTACTTCTACATGTCCGGCTTCACCAGTTTCTTCACCTTCTACCTGATCGAGAAATTCGGCGTCTCCATCGCCAGCTCTCAGTTGTATCTGTTCCTGTTTCTCGGCTCGGTCGCTGCGGGCACTTTCTTCGGCGGACCGATTGGCGATAAGGTCGGGCGTAAAAAAGTGATCTGGTTTTCAATTCTCGGCGCAGCGCCCTTCACCTTGGTGCTGCCCCACGTCGACCTGTTCTGGACCGGCGTACTTAGCATGATCATCGGCTTCATTCTCGCCTCGGCCTTTTCGGCCATCGTGGTCTTCGCCCAAGAGCTGATGCCCGGCAACGTCGGCATGATCGCGGGCCTGTTCTTCGGCCTGATGTTCGGGTTCGGCGGTATCGGCGGCGCATTCCTGGGCTATCTGGCGGATATCCACGGTATCGAATACGTATTTTTCCTGTGCTCGTTCCTGCCGTTACTGGGAATCCTGACGATTCTGCTGCCTTCTACGCGAGCGAGTAGCGGCGCCTGAACAGGCCTCACCGGTTATGCATAAGGTAGGCCTCTAGAACCCGCTGGTCGCCGCCTCCTGACAGAGCTGACTGGCCAGCATGCCCAGGGTCATCAGCGCGCGCTCCGCTTCGCGATTCCACGGGATACCGCAGTTGAGGCGCACACAGTGGTTGAACTGCTCGGTGTTACTGAAGATCAACCCCGGCGCGATGCTGATGCCCTGCTGCAAAGCACTGACATGCAGATCCTTGGTGTTGACCCGCGCGGGCAGGCTGACCCAGAGGATAAAACCGCCATTGGGCCGAGTGATCTGCGTGCCTTCGGGAAAATACTGCTGCACAGCCAACTGAAAGGCGCTTAGGTTCTTGCGGTATTCCTGACGGATATGCCGCAGGTGGCGGTCATAGCCACCATTCTCCAGATACGCTGCCACGGCCATCTGGGTGACGCTGCACGCCGAGTGGGTGGTGAACATCTGCAGCCGTTGGACTTCGTCGTGATACTTGCCAGCGATAATCCAGCCAATCCGTACGCCCGGTGACAAGGTCTTGGAAAAGCTCGAGCAGTACACCACACGCCCTTCCAGATCCCCGGCCTTGAGCGCCTTGGTACGCCCCTGCTCGAACATCAGCTCACCGTAGATATCGTCTTCGACAATCTGGATATCGAAGTCGCTGGCCAGGCGCAGCAGCTGTTTCTGCCGGGCCTCGGGAATGGTGCCGCCCAGTGGGTTACTCAAGCGCGCGGTCAGCACCAGCGCCTTGATCGGCCACTGGCTGGCAGCCAGTTGCAGAGCCTCGACGCTGATCCCGGTGGTTGGATCACTGGGGATTTCGATGACCTTGAGACCGAGCAAATCGGCCAGTTGCAGCAGGCCATAATAGGTCGGCGATTCGGTGGCGATCAGGTCGCCGGGGCGCGTCAGCACACGCAGCGACATCTGCAGCGCATCAACGCAACCGTGGGTAATCACCACTTCCGAAGGATCGACCAATACGCCTGCATCGCGCATACGGATCGCCACCTGCCGGCGCAGTGGCTCGAAACCTGGGCTGAACATGTAGCTGAAGGCGCGTGGACTCTGAAAGCGGGTGACCTTGGCAAGTTGCTGATGCAGCGATCGAACTGGAAGGTAGTCGACGTGAGGAACCGCAGCACCGAGCGGAAACACACCCTCGCGGCGCGCTTCGCCGAGCACCTGATTGATGATACTGCTACGCGTCACCAGGCCGGGTCGCTCGACCCGAGCGATATCAGGGGTATCGGCGGTCAGCGCTGGCGTCTGATGGACATAGAAGCCGGACTGCGGCCGCGCACGGATCAGGCCAAGGTCTTCCAGGTTGGCATAAGCCTGCAACACCGTGGCGTGGCTGACGCTGAGCTGAGCACTCATTTTGCGCACCGAAGGCACCCGCTCGCCGGGCTGATAGACGCCACGACGGATATCGTCCGCCAGCTGCTGAGCGATACGCTGATAGAGCAACAGATTGGTCATGGCTGTCTCATCCCGGTACTGAACCATAACAGTACTCCAAGTGAATGTTTCTGTACCGGTACAGCCCTGAAATATCTCGACGATACAGCCGCTTGTGACAGCCCAAAGAGTGAACGCCAGAGATGGCAGGCCATAAAAAACCCCGCCCTGAAGTACAGTGACGGGGTTCCTGGCCGGCAGACTTAGCGAGTGCTGCCTAAACGCCCCTGCTCATCGGAGAACACGATTTCGACCCGGCGGTTCTGCGCACGGCCCTTGGATGAGGCGTTTTCCGCGACCGGGAAGCTCTCGCCAAAGCCTTGTACCTCAATACGTTTGGCATCCACACCCAGATCGATCAGCGCATCGGCGACGGTCTGCGCGCGGGTTTTGGACAAGAGCAGATTTTCCTCGCGCTTGCCGCTGCTGTCGCTGTAGCCCTCGATACGCACGATGCGCCGCGGGTTCAATTGCAGAAACTGCACCAACTTCAACACGGTACGGTTGGCGTTGGTTTTGAGACGTACATCACCGGCATCAAACAGCACGTCACCAAGAGTCATCACCAAGCCGCGGTCCGTCTGCGCGGTTGCCAGACTAACGATCTGCTCCTCAAGCCAGGCGTTCTGTTCTTGTACGCTGGTCAGCTTGGCTTCGCGCAATGCCAATTGCAGGCGCTGGCGCTCAAGCTCTAACCTGGCCGCGCGCTCCTGATCCATGGCGAGTTGAGCATGTTCACGAGCGATCTCGCTGTAACGCTGGCTCAGGTAAGCGTAGTGAGCCACATCGTCGGCGCTGCCCCAATAGCCGGACAACCGTTCGGCACGCCCCAAAGACTCGCCCGCACGGATGACGTCCTTAGGGGCGCTACGCAGCACTTGAGGATCCTCCTTGACTGCCTGAAAGCTGGCTCGGGCAGCCTCCAACGTAGCGCTATGTTCGTCATTGAGCCCGGCACAACCCGCCAGGGAAATACCGAGCAGCACCACGGCGCATGCGCGCAACCGGCTCATGGCATCGCTCCGAGTTGATTGCGCAGCCGTTCGTTATGGCGATTCAACTCCACAAGTTGCGCCTGACTGCGTAGCGTCAGCACGCGAGCCTCGGCCAGACGGGCATCGAGCTCGGCCTGTTCAGCCTGAATACGCGCGGCGCGATACGCCTTATCGTCCATGGCGGTACGCGCCTGGGCAAGTTTGTCTTCCGCTTGGACCAACTCGGCGACAGTCTCGCCGGCTGCAACGGTACGAGCCTGCTCGACCACCTGCTCAGTCAGACGCATCTGCTCACTGGGAGCTGGATCGCTGGCACAGCCCTGAAGTAACAGCAGCGCCAGAGCGGCGCCGGTATATCGATAGATCACAAATTCGTCCTACTGATTCGGAACACTGGCGGACGCTTGCGGCTGTTGTTCCTTCCAGCGCTGCAAGTTGCGTTGCAGAAGGGTTTGCGGCATGCCAGCGGCGGTAAATTCTGTCATTTTCTTGGCCAACTGTCCGCGCAACCAGGCATCGTTACAGGCGGAGTTATGCGACAGCGCCAAATGCAGCCCTTCACTGGAAACCGGCGGCTCGAGCACCTGCAGGTCATCCTGCAAACCCAAAGACGAGGCTAGCGCCTGCCCCGGATAGCGCTCATAAAGCACATAATCGGTACGGCCAAGCAGCAGCTTCTGGAAGGCCTGGGTCAGGCTAGAGACACCTTCGAGGGTGAGATTGTTCTTGGCATAGGCATCGAACGTCTGCCCGAAGCTGTTATTGACCAGAGTATCGCCCGTGCGGCCCTGCAGATCAGCCCAACTGGCGTACGGAAAGTCGCTGCCCTTTCGTACCCAGACCACGCTTGGTGTAGACAAAAACGCCGGGTGAACGAAGTCCATACTTTCCAGGCGTGGCACGGTCAAGAAGGCACCGGCCAGCATATCGATACGCCCACTACGCACGTCTTCCTGTGCCCGCGACCATGGCCCGGCGTAGACGACCTCGATACCAACGCCAAGCTCTTCGGAAACCGCCTTGAGCAGATCGACGGTAGCCCCAATCAGTTGTCCTGGGTTCTGGGGGTCACGCCACAGATAGGGCGGGTATTCAGGATTACCGGTAGCGATCAGCCGCTCGCACTTGCCGGCGGCCTGCACGCCACTCGACAGCATCAATCCGGCGAGCAACCACAACCCTGACCTGACTAAACCTCGCTCAAGCATTGGCACTCTCTCGATTCAAATACCGGCCAGCCATCCACCGGCGGAAGATTCATGACATGCTAGCTCATTACGCCTCCGATAATCAGTGATAGACGCAGCATGAAGAAAATCATTCTGATGGTATTCGCCCTGCTGGCCAGCGCTGCAGCGGTAATCCTTTACCTGTCACCGGCCGCACAGCTGGCGAGTTACCAGCACGTCGAGCAATGGCGCGCCGGGCTGCATGAGCGCCGCACCAGCGTAAACGACTTGGACATCAGCTACTACGAGGGCGGCCCACAGAGCGCCGAAACCGTGCTGCTGGTACACGGCTTCGGTGCCGACAAAAGTACCTGGCTATGGTTCGCTCGGGAGCTTACCGAGCGCTATCACGTCATCATCGTCGATCTACCCGGTTTCGGCGCCAGTAGCAGGCCACATGGCAGCTACGATGTCGGCACCCAAAGCGAACGCCTGGCTGCGTTCATCGATGCACTGTCGATAAGGCGACTGCATCTGGTCGGCCACTCCATGGGCGGGCATATCGCGGCGTTATACGCGGCCCGTTACCCGCAGCAAGTCACTAGCCTTGCCCTGATGGCCAATGCCGGCATCAATGCGCCGCAGCGCAGCGCCTTCTTTCAGCGTCTGGAAGAACACGGCGACAATCCTCTTCTGATAGAAAGCACGCCGCAGTTCGATCAGCTCCTCGACTGGCTATTCATCGCACCGCCACAACTGCCAGAGCGTATCCACCAGTACCTGGCGCAACGTGCCGTCGACGACAGCGCGCATCAGCGGCAGATTTTCGAGCATCTGCGGCAACGCTACCTGCCCCTGGAACCCGAGTTGCCACGGATCAGCGCCCCAACGCTGCTGCTCTGGGGGGACCAAGATCGCATCCTGGACGTATCCAGCATCGAGGTGATGAAGCCGCTGCTCACCAACGCAAGCGTGGTGATAATGAAAAACTGCGGCCACGCGCCGATGCTTGAGCGGCCGGAGGAAACAGCAGCACAATACCTCCGCTTCGTCGACGCATTGAAGCAGCATGAGCCAGAACAGACCATCCAGAGCAGAGCACCTGCCGCGTGACGCCCCCTCAACCCCAAGATGATCGCAACCAATAAAAAACCCGCTCACTGAGCGGGTTTTTCGTTACTGCAAAAGCGGGATCAAACCAGCTTTTCCAGCTCCGGTACGGCTTCGAACAGGTCGGCTACCAGGCCATAGTCGGCAACCTGGAAGATTGGTGCTTCCTCGTCCTTGTTGATCGCGACGATCACCTTGGAGTCCTTCATGCCAGCCAGATGCTGGATGGCACCGCTGATGCCGACCGCGATGTACAGCTGCGGGGCGACGATCTTGCCGGTCTGGCCGACCTGCATGTCGTTCGGCACGAAACCGGCGTCGACCGCAGCACGGGAAGCGCCGACCGCTGCACCGAGCTTGTCGGCCAGGGTGTACAGGTGCTTGAAGTTGTCGCCGTTCTGCATGCCGCGACCACCGGAGACCACGATCTTGGCAGCAGTCAGTTCTGGACGGTCGGACTTCGCCAGTTCTTCACCGACGAACGCTGACTTGCCGGAATCGCCGCCCGCCGAAACGTTTTCGATGGCAGCGGAACCACCCTCGGCCGCCACGGCGTCGAAACCGGTGGCGCGCACGGTGATCACTTTCACGGCAGCGGAGGATTGCACGGTAGCGATGGCGTTACCGGCATAGATCGGACGCTTGAAGGTGTCCGGGCTTTCCACGGAGACGATCTCGGAGATCTGATCGACATCCAGCTGCGCAGCGACGCGCGGCAGAATGTTCTTACCATTGCTGGTAGCGGCAGCCAGAATGTGGCTGTAGGCATTACCCAACTCGACCACCAGCGGCGCGACGTTTTCCGGCAACTGGTGAGCGAATGCAGCGTTGTCGGCAACCAGTACCTTGGCGACGCCTGCGATCTTGGCGGCAGCTTCAGCAGCAGCGGCAACGCCCTGGCCGGCAACCAGTACGTGGATGTCACCACCGATGGCTTGGGCAGCAGCAACGGTGTTCAGGGTCGCTGGTGCCAGCGCGGAATTGGTGTGTTCAGCGATAACCAGGATAGTCATTTAGATCACCTTCGCTTCGGTTTTCAGTTTCTCGACCAGTTCGGCAACCGACTTGACCTTGATACCCGCACCGCGTGCAGCTGGCGCTTCGACCTTGATGGTCTTGACGGTAGAGGCAGTGGAAACGCCCAGTGCGTCAGGGGTCAGGGTTTCCAGCGGCTTCTTCTTGGCCTTCATGATGTTCGGCAGCGAAGCGTAGCGCGGCTCGTTAAGACGCAAGTCGGTGGTGACGATGGCCGGCAGATTCAGCGCGACGGTTTGCAGACCGCCGTCGATCTCACGGGTGACGTTGACCTTGTCGCCGCTGACTTCTACCTTGGAGGCGAAGGTGCCCTGGGCGTAGCCGGTCAACGCAGCCAGCATCTGGCCGGTCTGGTTGTTGTCGCTGTCGATGGCTTGCTTGCCGAGGATGACAAGCTGCGGCTGCTCCTTGTCGACCACTGCCTTGAGCAGCTTGGCGACCGCCAGGGAATTCAGCTCTTCGGCCGACTCGACCAGAATGGCGCGATCGGCGCCCAGTGCCAGAGCGGTACGCAGTTGCTCCTGCGCCTGGGTCGGGCCGATGGAGACGACCACGATTTCGCTGGCGACGCCCTTCTCTTTCAGGCGCACGGCCTCTTCAACGGCGATTTCGCAGAAAGGGTTCATCGACATCTTGACGTTGGCAAGATCGACGCCACTGTTGTCCGGTTTGACGCGAACCTTGACGTTGTAATCGACCACTCGTTTGACAGCTACAAGAACCTTCATGGATTCCTCGTTACTCTCCGGTGAATAGGAATGTCGCCAGAAGCGAGCATGCGGGTGATGCAGACAAGCAGACACCATAGCTCAGGCGGCGAGCGCAAAACCGCCCGTATCTTGACCGTCACACCTGGCTCGGTCAATACGCCCTGGCTGCGAGCCATTCGTGTTGTAGCCCGATTCTAGCAGGCCTACAGAAAATTCAAACAAACGTTTGTATTGGCCCTAATCGAGGCTGGCTATATACTGCGCGAGCGTGCCTTGGGAAGGTTGCTGGCTCGCCATGAAAAATTAGAGAGCCCTGATGAGGAGATAGCCCGTGGAACGCGAATTTATGGAGTTCGACGTCGTCATCGTCGGCGCCGGCCCTGCCGGCCTGTCCGCCGCTTGTCGCCTGAAGCAGAAGGCCGCCGAGGCTGGCCAGGAAATCAGCGTCTGCGTGGTAGAGAAAGGCTCCGAAGTGGGCGCCCACATCCTTTCCGGCGCGGTCTTCGAACCGCGAGCCCTGAACGAACTGTTCCCCGACTGGAAGGAACTGGGCGCGCCGCTGAATACGCCGGTCAAAGGCGACGACATCTACGTGCTGAAAGATGCCGACAGCTCCGTCAAGGTTCCGGGCTTCTTCGTGCCCAAGACCATGCACAACGAAGGCAACTATATCATCTCCCTCGGCAATCTGTGCCGTTGGCTGGCCCAGCAGGCGGAGAATCTCGGCGTGGAAATCTACCCGGGCTTCGCCGCTCAGGAAGCGCTGATCGATGAAAGCGGCGTGGTGCGCGGCATCGTCACAGGCGACCTGGGTGTCGACCGTGAAGGCAACCCGAAGGAAGGCTATTACACCCCAGGCATGGAACTGCGCGCCAAGTACACGCTGTTCGCCGAAGGCTGCCGTGGCCACCTTGGCAAGCAACTGATCAGCACGTTTGATCTGGCCAGCGAAGCC
Organism: Pseudomonas sp. AC355; assembly: GCF_979258205.1. Taxonomy (NCBI): domain Bacteria; kingdom Pseudomonadati; phylum Pseudomonadota; class Gammaproteobacteria; order Pseudomonadales; family Pseudomonadaceae; genus Pseudomonas; species Pseudomonas sp. AC355. The sequence continues at coordinate 1,720,555 of NZ_OZ409843.1, forward strand.
GACGCCCAGCACTACGGTATTGGTCTCAAGGAAATCTGGGATATCGACCCAAGCAAGCATCAGCAAGGCCTCGTGGTGCACACTGCTGGCTGGCCGCTGGATGTTTTAGGTACGGAAAACACCGGCGGATCCTTCCTCTATCATTTGGAGAACAACCAGGTAGTAGTCGGTCTGATCGTCGACCTCTCCTACTCCAACCCATATCTGTCGCCCTTCGATGAGTTCCAGCGCCTCAAACACCACCCGGTATTCAAGCAATATCTTGAAGGTGGCAAGCGCGTTTCCTATGGTGCTCGCGCCCTCAGCAAGGGCGGGCTCAACGCACTGCCGAAAATGGTTTTCCCCGGTGGCGCGCTGATTGGCTGTGACCTCGGCACCATGAACGTGGCCAAGATAAAGGGCAGCCACACTGCGATGAAGTCCGGCATGCTAGCCGCTGAAGCGATTGCCGAAGCGCTGGCGGCTGGCCGCGAAGGCGGTGATGAACTGCGTAACTATGTCGACGCATTCAAGGCAAGCTGGCTATACGATGAACTGTTCCGCAGCCGCAATTTCGGGGCAGCCATCCATAAGTTCGGCGCGGTGGTTGGCGGCGGCATCAATTGGCTCGACCAGAACTTCTTCGGTGGCAAGATCCCATTTACCCTGCATGACAACAAGCCGGATTACGCCTGCCTCAAGCCTGCGGCACAGAGCAAGAAGATCGATTACCCGAAACCGGACGGCAAGCTCAGCTTCGACAAACTGAGTTCGGTGTTTCTCTCCAACACCAACCACGAAGAGGAGCAGCCCTGCCACCTCAAGCTGGCCGACCCGAGCATTCCGATCGACAAGAACCTGCCGCTGTATGACGAGCCGGCGCAGCGCTACTGCCCGGCCGGCGTGTACGAAGTGGTCGCCAATGACGATGGCAGCAAACGCTTCCAGATCAACGCGCAGAACTGCGTGCACTGCAAGACCTGCGACATCAAGGACCCGGCCCAGAACATCACCTGGGTGGCGCCGGAAGGGACTGGCGGGCCTAACTATCCCAACATGTAAGTGCTGAACTGAAAAAGGCTCCCTTGGGAGCCTTTTTCATGGGCGCTATTCCAGCGGCCCGATAGGAAAGAACACGCCACCACTCCACACGCCCAGCCAGGGCTGGCCGTCGATTTCACGAGTTTGCGCCAGCTCGACCAACTGGTAGAAAACGTTGCGATGGATCAGCGCTTCCAAGTTGGCCCGCACGTTCACATAGGGCGATGGCTCCTGTGTCTGCGCATCCAGTTCTACCCGCAATGGATGCTCGGCACCCGCCTCGACCTCGTCGCCGACATTGTTGACGAAGCGCAGCACCTGCCCTTCACCCTTCCCCGACACCTGCACGGAGACCGCCACGAAAGGCGCGTCATCAACCTTGATGCCGACCTTTTCTACCGGCGTGACCAGAAAGTAATCGTCGCCATCACGGCGAATGATCGTCGAGAACAGCCGTACCATGGCTGGCCGACCAATGGGCGTGCCCATGTAGAACCATGAGCCGTCGCGGGCGATACGCATGTCGATATCGCCACAGAAATCCGGATTCCACAGGTGCACGGGCGGCATGCCCTTGCTGCCTGCTGGCGGAATCTGCGCCAGCAGATCACCGGTTTTGTCGCCCTCGCTCATCACACCTCCGAGGTTTGCTTAGCGGCTGAAACCCAGAAGTGTACGCGCATAATCCTCAAGCGGCGCCCGGATCAGGTCTTCAGGCCTGGCGTCGTAGAACGTCAGGAATCCGCCACGACTGCGAATCCGCGCAGTGTCCACCAGATAACGGGTATTGGTCTCGATCAGCATCAGCTGCAGCACGCTGCGGTCGGTACCGAGCCGATCGAAAGCCTCCTGATCTTCCCACTCCTCCATGGTGCCGATACGGTCATCGGCATAGGCGAATCGGGTGTAGAGCAGATAGTGGGCACCGGCGGCGCGGGCCTCACCCAGCGCCTCGTCCAGGCCGACGGGGGCTCTGGCGCGGCGTACCATGGGGAAGTATTCGACGAAGCCGCGGAATGCTTCCTCGGCCACTACGTTGGGCCGTGGGTATGCGTGTTTGCCACTTGGCGCGAAGTGGCCCTGGGCAATGTAGATGAACGAATCACCCTGCAGCCGCCAGGACGCCGAACGCCGTACCTTGCTGTGATCCAGCACGCCCGCATCGCGCAGGTGGTAAGTGGCGCCATCGGCCATGTCGCTGACATTCATGCAGCCAGCCAGGCTCAGCAATATGGCCAGGGCGAACAGATTACGCATGTGAACTCTCCCGACACCGGCGACGGAAAACCGGCGAATGACTGCTCCAAGCAGGTTTCGCGCCAGTCGGCTTACTCGCAGCCAGAATCGGGTCGCACGTGTCAGGCGGGAGGCGTCTCGCTGTCGCGCTTGCGCTTGTTGCCCATGCGCACGCCGATATCCATAAGGAACTGGAAGAAGCCTTCCTGATCTTCCAGCACATTGCTCCAGAACGGCGAGTGATAAAGCGCCACGGCCCCATGCACCAACGCCCAGGCAGCGCAGTAGTGGAAGTACGGTGGCACGTCTTCGAGCTTGCCCTCGCTGATGCGGCCCTTGATCAGCTGGGTAAGCCGTTCGAAGTTGGAGGCACGAATGCTGTGCAGCTGCTCGACCAGCTCGGGCACCTGATTGCCCTTGACCACCTTCTCTTCGAGGCGGTCGAACAACCGGTAGCGTTGCGGGTCACGCATGCGGAATTCGAAGTAGGCCCGCGACAGTGCTTCCTTGTCACGGTCAATATCGGACGAATGCAGCAACTCGTTCAGATCACGCTCGTAGTCGAGCATCAGCCGCAGGTAGATCTCCGCCTTCGACTTGAAATGCTTGTAGATGGTGCCTTTGCCGATACCCACGGCGTCAGCAATCATCTCCACAGTCACGCTGTCCTCGCCCTGCTCGAGGAAGAGTTTCAGGGCAATGTCGAGAATCTCCTGCTCGCGGCGGCGAAACTCACGGATCTTGCGGGGTTCTTTCTGCATAAGGAAATGACAAGGTCGGAATTCAAGTCCGGTATTATGCCTAACTAACGCCAAATTGCACGGATCACGCGCTCATGAATGCCATCATCGACGAGTTTCCCCAACCGGCTGACCTCTACTACCTGAACCACGCTGCAGTCGCACCCTGGCCGGCACGCACCGCACGGGCCGTAGAGCGCTTCGCCCGCGAGAACATCAGCACTGGCGCGCGTGATTATCCGCAATGGCTGGAAACAGAACGTCGCCTGCGTGAACGCCTGGCACGCCTGCTCAACGCGCCCTCGCGAGCCGACATCGCGCTGCTCAAGAACACTTCGGAAGCCCTGTCGTTCGTGGCTTTCGGCCTGGACTGGCGCGACGGTGACCAGATCATCATCAGCACCGAGGAATTCCCTTCCAACCGCATCGTCTGGGAAGCACTGCGCCCGCAGGGCGTTGAAGTCGTTCAAGTCAACCTGCAGGACGGCGATGCCGAAAGCGCCCTGCTCGCCGCCTGCACGCCACGCACCCGCCTGATGGCCATCAGTGCGGTGCAGTACGCCAGCGGCTTGCGCCTGGATCTGCAACGCCTGGGGGCCGGCTGTGAGCAGCGCGGCGTTCTGCTCTGCATCGATGCCATCCAGCAGTTGGGCGCCATGAGCATGGACGTGCAGAGCAGCCGCTGCGCCTTTGCCATGGCCGACGGCCACAAGTGGCTGCTTGGCCCGGAAGGCCTGGGCGTGTTCTATTGCCGACAGGATCTGCGCGAGCAACTGACTCTGCACGAATATGGCTGGCACATGCTCGAGCACGCCGGCGACTATGACCGTGATGACTGGCGGCCGGCCCGCAGCGCCAGACGCTTCGAATGCGGTAGCCCCAACATGCTCGGCGCCATGGCGCTGGAAGCGAGCCTATCACTGCTTGAAGAGGTCGGCATGCCGAGTGTCGAACAGGCCGTGCATGAGCGCGTGCAGTGGCTGCTCGACGGCCTACAGGGCATCCCCGGTGTACAAATGCGCAGCGTAATCGAGCGCGAGAAGCGCGCCGGTATTCTCACATTTTCCCTGGACGGCTGGGACAATCGGGCCCTGCACGAGCGCCTCAAGAGCGAACAGATCATCTGCGCCCAGCGCGGGGGTGGCATCCGTCTGTCGCCACACTTTTACACCGAACCACGGGTCATCGAACACACCCTGAAGCGGCTGCAGCACCTCGCCACCAAATGAGCACTCAGCAACGAGAAACGTATTCCAAATCCGTTTAAACCGGGAGTGGACGTCTACCATACATGACCAATACTCAAGGTACCGGCGCGGCATATCCCCCAAATGTTGCGGCGGCCGAAGTGCCGAGGATCGCGCACTTCGCTTGGCTCCTAATGGTCTTGACCCGGATTCCGTCCCGAAGCCGGGTTTTTTTTGACCTACATTACCTAACGTCCCAAGACGCCTGTTCAAAGGGGCCATTGCACGCAATGCCACAATCGCCCCCAGCTTTTTTGATAGCCAACCGCAGACTCCTCAAGCGCTTGACTCAGAAGGTGCTCAGGCCACACGAGCCAGGGGGAACAGCCGCTTGAAGTTCTCGCCCGTTTGTCGCGCCAGCTCTTCGTAACTGACGCCACGCAGCACCGCCAAGTACTCGGCGACATCGCGCACATATTCCGGCAGGTTGGGCTTGCCACGGTGCGGGATCGGCGCCAGATAAGGTGAATCGGTTTCTACCAGCAAACGATCCGCCGGCACCTGACGGGCGACTTCGCGCAATGCATCAGCATTGCGAAAGGTGACGATGCCGGACAGGGAAATATAGAAACCGATATCCAGCGCCGCCTTGGCCATTTCCCAATCCTCGGTAAAGCAGTGCAGCACACCAGCCTGTGGCAATGCCGCCTCACGCAGCAATGCAAGGGTATCGGCGCGGGCTTCGCGGGTGTGCACGATCACTGGTTTTCCGGTGATCTGCGCGGCCTGCAGATGCAGGCGGAAAGCCTCCTGCTGCAACTGGGCGGCTTCCGGCTCGTAGTGGTAATCAAGACCCGTCTCGCCAATGGCGACCACACCAGGGTGATCCATCTCGGCAAGCAGCCAGTCCAGTGCCGGCGCGTTTCCGGCGTCGAGATCGAGCGGGTGGATGCCAACCGAGCAATCGACATCGGCATAACGCTGCGCCAGATCACGAACAGTGGCCGCGTTATCGGCGCTCACGCCAATACATAGAAAATGGCCAACACCGCGTGCGCGTGCGGCGGCCAGCGCTTCGTCCAGGGAACCGCCGCGAGCGGTCAGATCGAGACGATCAAGATGGCAGTGGGAATCGATGAGCATGGGGTAAAGCCTCCAACGGCAAACATCGAGCCGCAAGCAAGTCGATGCTTACTTGTCGCTCGCGGCTGGTGGCTTGCAGTGATTACATTGTATGGGTGGGGCGATCGGACTTGAGGGCGCCGGCCAGGTAAGTCTCGATCTTGTTGCGGGCAGTGTTGTCGCCCTCGTTGAACTGCACGCCCACACCTGCGGCGCGGTTGCCTTGGGCGCCCTTCGGGGTGATCCATACGACCTTGCCGGCGACCGGGATCTTTTCCGGCTCGTCCATCAGGTTGAGGAGCATGAACACCTCATCGCCGAGTCTGTAGCTTTTGTTCGTGGGGATGAACAGGCCGCCGTTCTTGATGAAGGGCATGTAGGCGGCATAAAGCACAGATTTGTCCTTGATGGTCAGGGACAGAATGCCGTTACGGGGCCCCAGATTCGGTGGCAAGCTCATGCGTGATTCCTGATGTCGTGACGTGGGGTCGATTCTAGCCCGGTCCAGGCAGGCTTGCCCACTGAACCAGCAAGGCTTCGAGAAGCAGCACACGATTAAGGTTGGCCTTGCCCAACACTTTCTGACGCTGTTGCAGCAACCACTCCTGAATCTGCAGCACTTTAGCCTGCGGCGTCTTCTGCGCCAGGTATTGCACGACCTTGCCCATATCTGCCGGGCCAAGGCCTTGTTCATCCTGCGTCAGTTGGTAACGCAGAATCAGATGAGCCCAGCCGCAGAACCAGTCGAACAACAACGGCAAGGGCACCGTGCTCCAGCTCTCGGCCAGCTGACTGGCGGAAATCTGCTGTTTGTGCAGCTTTTTCACACCCTCGGCAACCAGCGCACGCTGCTCGCGCACACCTTGCGCCTGCAACCTTACCGCCGCCAGTGGCGAACCGGCGGCCAGGTACAGCAGCTCACGAATGTCCTGCTCGCCACTGTCAGGCAGCGCCTCGCTCAGCCACTGCAGGCTCATCGCCTCGCTTGGCAAGGGGCACGCCTGCTGCACGCATCGACTCTTGATGGTCGGCAGCAGGCGGCTTGGCTGATGACTGATCAACAACAGTACCGTGTTGCCAGATGGCTCCTCCAAACTCTTGAGCAGCGCGTTGGCAGCATTCAGGTTCATCGCTTCGGTGGGTTCGATCAGGATCACCTTGCGCCCACCCAATTGAGCGGTCTGTACAACAAAGTTGACCAGTGCACGCACTTGATCGACCTTGATCGGCTTATCGAACTCTTCCGGCTCGAGCACGTAGTTATCTGGGTGACTGCCCGCCGCGAGCAAATGGCAGGATTTGCAGTGGCCGCAGGCTTGCTGCGCCTCTGGCGACTTGCACAGCAAAAGCGCCATCAAACGCTCGGCGAGCGCGCGCTTGCCAATGCCTGCGGGGCCGTGCAGCAGGTAGGCATGAGCGTGCTGGGTCCGCCCGGCCAGTTGCTGCCAGAGCTCGGTCTGCCAGGGATAGACATCAGCCACGCTGCAGCTCCAGCAATTGTGGCAGCAGTGCATCGAGATCACGCTGCACGGCCTCGAGTGACTGGGCGGCATCGATAATGCGATAGCGCGCCGGCTCGGCCTTGGCCCGTTGCAGGTAGGTGCTGCGCACCGCCTCGAAGAACTCGCGGCCTTCCTGCTCGAAGCGATCCAGACGACCGCGGGCTGCCGCGCGCGCCAGGCCGACCTCGACCGGCAGATCGAACACCAGGGTCAGATCCGGACGCAGCGTGCCCTGGACGAAGTTTTCCAACTGGGCAATGCGCTCGACATCCAGGCCGCGACCGCCACCCTGATAGGCGTAAGTCGCGTCAGTAAACCGATCACAAAGAACCACTTCACCACGCTGCAGCGCCGGCACGATCACCTGGGCGAGATGCTGAGCGCGCGCGGCGAATACCAGCAACAGCTCGGTATCGCTGGCCATGGGCTCATCGCTGGGCGCCAGGAGCAGCTCGCGTACTCGCTCGGCCAGTGGCGTACCGCCGGGTTCACGGGTCAGCAGCACATCGATCCCCTGCTCGCGCAGCAGCGCCGCCAGGTACTCTCGATTGGTGCTCTTGCCGGCGCCCTCAGGGCCTTCCAGGGTGATAAACAAGCCGCTCACTGGTTGTCCTTATCGCTATCGCTGTTGCGGGGAATCGGCGCCGGGCTGGAACGGTAGTCCGCACGGCGCTTCAACTGGTATTCACGGACGGCACGGTTGTGTGCGTCGAGGGTTTCCGAAAAGACGTGACTGCCATCACCACGGGCAACGAAGTACAAGCTCTTGCCTGGCTGCGGATGCAACGCCGCATGGATCGCCTCACGGCCGACCAGAGCGATCGGCGTCGGCGGCATGCCGTCGATGGTATAGGTGTTGTAGGGCGTCGGCTCACGCAAATGAGCGCGCGTGATGCGCCCTTGGTAGCGCTCACCAAGGCCGAAGATCACCGTCGGATCGGTTTGCAAGCGCATACCGATAGCCAGACGCCGCACGAACACGCCGGCAATCTCCCCGCGCTCCTCGGGAACACCGGTTTCCTTCTCGATCATCGAAGCCATGATCAGCGCCTCGTATGCATCCTTGTACGGCAGCGATTTGGAGCGGCCTTCCCACTCCTCGTCGAGTACCAACTGCAACCGCTTATGGGCCTGTTTGAGTAGATCCAGGTCGCTCATGCCGCGCACATAGCGGTAGGTATCAGGGAAGAAGCGCCCTTCGGGGTTGAGCCCAGGCTGGCCGAGCTTGGCCATCAGTTCAGCATCGCTCAGCTCGCTCAGGGTCAGTTCCAACTTGTCCTGACGCGCCAAGGCTGCACGCACCTGACGAAAGCTCCAGCCTTCGACCAGCGTCAGACTGTATTGCACCACTTCGCCGCGGCGCCACAGATCGAGCAGGTCGCGTGCCCGCAGGTCAGGCGTCAGACGGTACTCACCGCTGTGCAGCGGCTGGCCCTGCAGGTTGAAGCGCCAGTACAGGCGCAGCCAAAAAGCACCGTCGATCACACCATCGGCTTCCAAACGGTTGAGCACGCCGCCAGGGGTAGCGCCCGCCGGCACCTCGATCAGGCGTTCCTCGCGGAGCACCAGGGGCTGCTCGAGGGCGCGGTGCTGTTGCCAGGCAGCAAAGCCCAGAGTCAGGGCAGCCAGTACCACAGCAATTTCCAGCACCAACAGTAATTTGCGAATCACGAATCAGCAGTCCAGTAGATGACGGGCAATGGCCTGCAGTTTACGGGTGAGAGGCCCGACCGACCAGTGACGGTCTTGCAACTCACGAACCGGCCATACGCCGTACAGGCTGTTGCAGAGAAAGACTTCGTCTGCGGCCAGCAGTTCGTGCAATTCGATATCGCGTGCCTGACAGGCAATCCCCAGGGCTTGCGCCTGCTCCAGTAGCTCGGCACGCATCACACCCGCAACACCGCAGCGCGACAGTTCAGGCGTCGACAGCACACCATCACGCACCAGAAACAGGTTGCTGAACACGCCCTCGACCACGCGCCCCGACACATCGCGCATCAATCCTTCAGCAAACTCGCCACCCTGCCACTCGGCACGGCCCAGCACTTGCTCCAGGCGATTGAGGTGCTTGAGACCGGCCAGCAGCGGCTGCTCGGCCAGGCGTGTTTCACAGGGGAATAGGCGGATGCCGCTCTCGCCATGCTGCGGCGAGTATGCCGGCATGGCGCCAGCCTGAAGAATGCGCCGCGGCGCTCCGGCAGAAGGGGCGTACCCCCGCTGGCCGTCACCACGGGTAACGATCAGCTTGGCAACGCCCTGCCCCAGCTCGGCGCAGAAGGCAGACAGCTCGCGACGTAACTGAGCTGCATCCAGGTCGATACGCAATCGCGCACAACCCGCAGTAACCCGCGCCAGGTGACGCTCAAGCAGCACGGGCTGACCGCCCCTTACTGCGATGGTTTCGAACAGGCCATCACCGTAAGCCAGACCACGATCCACCAGAGGCAGCGTCGTGGCCGGCTGACCGTCGACCCAACTGAACATCAATCGGCGTACCGACGGAATACCAGTGAGCCGTTGGTTCCACCAAATCCGAAGGAATTGGACAGCGCCACTTCTATCGGCATCTTGCGCGCTTCGTGAGGCACGAAGTCCAGGTCACAACCCTCGTCCGGCTCATCCAGATTGATGGTCGGCGGCGCTACCTGATCACGCAGCGCCAACACGCAGAAGATGGCCTCCACCGCACCGGCTGCGCCGAGCAAGTGGCCGGTCATCGACTTGGTCGAGCTTACTGCAACGGAGTGAGCGTGCTCACCGAACACCGACTTGATCGCCGATACTTCGGCCTTGTCGCCAGCCGAGGTGGAGGTGCCGTGGGCATTGATGTACTGCACGTCAGAAGGTTGTATGCCGGCATCGCGCAACGCGTTAGTCATACAGCGGGCAGCACCGGCACCGTCTTCGGGCGGAGAGGTCATGTGGAAGGCATCGCCGCTCATGCCGAAACCGATCAGTTCGGCATAGATGGTGGCACCACGCGCCTTAGCGTGCTCCAGCTCTTCGAGTACCAGCGCACCAGCGCCATCGGACAGGACGAAACCGTCACGCCCCTTATCCCAAGGACGACTGGCCTTGGTCGGCTCGTCGTTGCGGGTGGACAAGGCTCGTGCAGCACCAAAGCCCCCCATGCCCAGGCCGCAGGCAGCCATCTCGGCACCGCCAGCGATCATCACGTCGGCCTCGCCATAGGCAATGTTGCGAGCAGCCATACCAATACAGTGGGTACCGGTCGTGCAAGCGGTGGCGATAGCATAGTTAGGCCCCTGCAGACCGAGGTGGATCGACAGGAAACCGGAAATCATATTAATGATCGAGCCTGGCACGAAGAACGGCGAAATTCGCCGTGGCCCCTGCTCAAGCAGCGATTTGCAGTTGTTCTCGATGTTGGTCAGGCCGCCGATTCCGGAGCCCATCGCCACACCGATGCGATCACGGTTGGCATCGGTAATTTCCAGGCCGCTATCACGCGCTGCCTGAAAGCTTGCCGCCAGACCGTACTGAATAAATAGATCGAGCTTGCGCGCCTCTTTGGCGGACAGATACGGCTCGACATCGAAATTCTTTACCGAACCACCAAAGCGAGTGGAATAGGCAGAAAGATCCATGTGTTCGATCAGGCCGATGCCACTACGGCCGGCCAGAATGCCCTGCCAGCTGCTCGGCACATCGTTACCCAGCGGCGACAACATGCCCATACCGGTAACCACGACGCGTCTACGCGACACAGCAATCTCCTCTTAATCAGGTTTTTCGACGCCTTGATGCACCTGGCAAGCCATTGCACAGGCAGATTGATCATCCGGCGATTGGCTCGAGGTGCAATTTCACCCGAACAGACAAACGCCATCGGCGCTTCTCTTGCGGCTACAGCGAACCGTCAAAGAAAAGCCGCACGCCTTTACAGACGTGCGGCTTTTCCAATTCGGGAAACGACGAACTACTTACTGCGCGTGCGTAGTAACGTAGTCGATTGCTTCCTGAACGGTGGTGATCTTCTCGGCTTGTTCGTCCGGGATCTCGGTCTCGAATTCTTCTTCGAGAGCCATCACCAGCTCAACGGTGTCAAGAGAGTCGGCACCCAGGTCTTCAACGAAAGAAGCGCTGTTGGTTACTTCTTCTTCTTTCACGCCCAGTTGCTCGGCAACGATTTTCTTGACGCGTTCTTCGATGGTGCTCACGTGTTGTCACTCCTATTGGACAAATCCAGCCAGCTGGTTGTGCCGGCAAGTGTATAGAAAGGGTTTTCGGCTTTTCAAGCTGAAAGCCGATGGCAGCCACGGAAATACCTCAACGACCCTTCATGCAAACCAGCAATTTTGCTACCAAGTTTGTATCGAATCGAAGACGTTCGCCGATGGCATCGCCCGTATTCAGCTCATGTACATCCCGCCGTTCACAGGGATAGTAGCCCCTGTGACGTAAGCTGCACCATCGGAAGCAAGGAAAGAAACCACGTTGGCGATCTCTTGTGCCTGCCCCAAACGGCCCAGCGGAATCTGTGTCAGCAGCGCTTCACGCTGTGCTTCCGGCAATTCACGGGTCATATCGGTATCGATGAAACCCGGTGCCACCGCATTCACGGTAATCGAACGCGAACCAACCTCACGAGCCAGCGCACGACCGAAACCTTCGAGGCCAGCCTTGGCCGCTGCATAGTTCACTTGGCCAGCGTTGCCCATGGCACCCACCACCGAACCGATGTTGATGATACGCCCGAAACGCGCCTTGGTCATACCGCGAAGTACTGCCTTCGACAAACGATAGAGGCTGTTGAGGTTGGTATCAATGACGTCATACCACTCATCGTTCTTCATGCGCAGCATGAGGTTATCGCGGGTGATGCCAGCATTATTGACCAGAATCAGCACCTGACCGAAGTCTTTCTGGATCTTTTCCAGAGTGGCCACAACAGATTCGTCGTTGCTCACGTTGAGCATCAGGCCAGTGCCTTCGATGCCGTTTTCCTTGAGGATCGCAGCGATGCGCTCGGCCCCCGCCTCGGACGTAGCGGTGCCGATGACCACAGCGCCCTGACGACCCAGCTCCAGGGCAATCGCCTGACCAATACCGCGGCTTGCGCCAGTGACCAGTGCAACCTTACCTTGCAGACTCATAGAATTCTCCTTTGTTCAGGACTGTACGGCGGCCAGTGCGGCACGCGCAGCGGCAAAAGCTTCAGGGGTGTCGAGGTTGTGCGTGTTGACGCCCTTTACACAGCGCTTGTTCAAACCCGAAAGCACCTTACCCGGGCCACACTCGACCAAGTCGGTAACGCCCTGCTCGCTAAGGCGAACCATCGACTCGACCCAGCGCACCGGGCTGTACAGCTGAGCCAGCAGGTCGCGCTTGAGGGTGTCCAGATCGGCCACTACAGCTGCACTGACGTTCTGCACCAGCGGAATCTGTGGGGCTTGCCAGGCGATGGCGGCGACGGACTCGGCGAAGCGCTCGGCAGCCGGGCGCATCATCTCGCAGTGTGACGGCACACTGACCGGCAACGGCAGTGCACGCTTGGCGCCACGCGCCTTGCAGGCCTCGACGGCGCGAGCCACGGCTGCGGCAGAACCGGCGATGACCACCTGGCCCGGCGCGTTGTAGTTCACTGCACTGACCACGTCGCCCTGAGCCGCTTCGGCGCAGGCAGCTTGCACGTCGGCATCTTCCAGACCGATGATCGCCGCCATGCCGCCCTGCCCGGCCGGCACTGCCTGTTGCATCAGCTGGCCACGCAGCTCGACCAGCTTCACAGCCTCGGAGAAACCGATGGAGCCGGCAGCGACCAGCGCGCTGTACTCACCCAGGCTGTGCCCGGCGACGAACGCAGGGCGCGCACCACCTTCGGCCAGCCACAGACGCCACAAGGCGATGGAGGCAGCCAGGATTGCGGGCTGGGTCTTGTCGGTCTGATTGAGCTGCTCTTCCGGGCCTTGCTGGGTCAGTGCCCACAGGTCATAGCCCAAGGCGCTCGAAGCTTCGCCGAAGGTATCGAGGATCAGCGCGTGCTCTGCGCCGTGTCCGGCCAACATGGTCAGCGCTTGCGAGCCCTGACCGGGAAAGACGAATGCGAGGGATGCAGACATGGAACGGTTCCCTTAGTGATCTTCTCGTCGAAAAATTAACGCTTACCCTCGGCAAGCGCTGTAAAACTGACATTTTGGATGGCTGCCCATCCTAAGCGGTCACATATTACGGATTAAGTGCTCGATCCGACCACTCAGTCGCTGCGGCAAATCTTCCTGCACATCGGTCATTGCCCGGCGAATGGCGCTCTTTATACCATCCGGCCCGGCACTGCCGTGACTCTTCACCACGACGCCCTGCAGGCCGAGAAAACTCGCGCCGTTGTGCCGCGCAGGCGCCAACTCACTGCGCAGACGCCGCAACAGTGGCAACGCCAACAGGCCGGCGACGCGCCCCAGCAGCGTGCTGCGAAACAGCGCTTCGAGCCGCGACACAATCATGGTCACCAGCCCTTCGCTGGACTTCAACAGAACGTTGCCGACAAAACCATCGCACACCAGCACATCGGCATCGCCGTTATACAGCCCGTCGCCTTCGACGAAGCCGATATAGTTAAGCCCCTCAATACCCTCGAGCAACGCAGCAGCCTGCTTGACCTGCTGATTACCCTTGGTTTCCTCGCTGCCAACGTTGAGCAGACCGACACGCGGCGACGCCATGCCCTGCACCTCGGCAGCCACCGACCCCATGATCGCGAACTGACAAAGATGCTCGGCTGTGCAGTCGACGTTGGCGCCAAGATCCAGCAGATAACAGACACCGTTGCGATTGGGGATTGCCGCGATCATCGCCGGACGGTCGATGCCCGGCAGAGTTTTAAGCACATGCCGTGACAATGCCATTAAAGCACCGGTATTACCGGCACTCACGCAGGCGTGAGCGCGCCTGTCGCGCACCATCTCGAGCGCCACACGCATGGAAGAATCCGGTTTGCCACGCAAGGCCTGAGACGGACGCTCACCCATATCGATGGATTCGGCAGCGTGCTCGATTTGCAGGCGAGAACGATCGACACCGGGAATACCAGCGATCAGATTTTCTATAAGAGAGGCTTGGCCGACGAGAACCAGGTGCAGCGAGGGGAATTCAGCCAGACAGGCGATGCTGGCCGGAACAATGCAGTGGGGACCGAAGTCCCCACCCATTGCATCAATCGCGATGATCGGAGCGGACAAGATTTACTCGTCAGCGCCCTTGTCGATCACTTTGCGACCACGGTAAACACCTTCCGGCGATACGTGGTGACGCAGGTGAACTTCACCGGTGCTCTTCTCTACGGACAGAGCGTTACCCTCGAGCGCGTCATGCGAACGACGCATGTCACGGGCGGAACGGGATTTTTTGTTCTGCTGAACAGCCATACTAGTAAACTCCTAAACGTTTGGGTCACGCTTTAACTGTGCCAATACACTGAACGGGTTGGACCGCGTCACCCCGTCCTCGCTCGATTCGGGCTCATCAAGGCCCGCCGGCTGCTGGCAATCTTTCGGGTCATGTGCCGGCACGATGGGCAAAGCGAGCAACAGCTCATCTTCGACCAAGGCCAACAGATCCAGAGGATCCTCACCCATTTCCAGTACGTCATAGCCTTGCGGCACGGACTGGGTATTCGCGCCTTCTTTCACCACAGCGTAATGACACTCGCTGAGGATCGGTAAGGTGACCTGATCCAGACAACGCTGGCAAACCATCTTGACTTCGACCTCAAGCTGGCTGTGTATGACCACAGCATGGCGCTCGTCACGCTCGAAAGAAAACTTCGCGCGCACGTTACCGCCATTATCGGCAAGAGGGTCGCAGAGCCTCAACAAATCGGCTAGCGGTAACTCACCCTGGAGGGTGGCACCACGATCGGCGAGTTTGCGTGGATCAACGTGAGGTGGAATCGGGCCATTTGACATAGGCGCCGCATTCTATGGATGCAACCATGCGCTGTCAAAGGAAATTCTGCCTGTCCAGCACCTTTGCCGACAGCTAGAATTCTGCGCCCGTTCCGCACAAGGTCAACGCCGATGTCATCTCTGGTTCTCGCCTCCAGCTCACCCTACCGCCGCGAGCTGCTGAGCCGTCTGCGCCAGCCCTTCGAATGTGCTGCGCCAAGTATCGATGAATCGCGCCGGCCCGACGAGTCCGCCGAGGCGCTGGTGCGTCGTCTGGCCAGGGAGAAAGCCCAGGCGCTGGCCGGGCGTTTCGCTTCGCACTTAATCATCGGTTCCGACCAGGTCGCCGTGCTCGATGGGCAGATACTTGGCAAGCCGCACGATTATAAGCGCGCCCACGCACAACTCAGCGCAGCCAGCGGCAAGAGCGTCAGCTTTCTTACCGGCCTCGTGCTGCTCGACAGCCGCGACGGTTCCTGCCAAGTCGATTGCGTTCCTTATACGGTGCATTTTCGCACCCTGAGCGCCGAGCAGATAGAGCGCTATCTGAAAGCCGAAGAACCCTACGACTGCGCCGGCAGCTTCAAGGCCGAAGGCTTGGGTATCAGCCTGTTCCGCAGCACCGAGGGCACTGACGTCAACAGCCTGATCGGATTGCCACTGATCCGCTTGATCGAGATGCTGGATGTTGCCGGCGTACAGGTGCCCTGAAATGC
The DNA here is from genome assembly GCF_979258205.1 of Pseudomonas sp. AC355. Taxonomy (NCBI): domain Bacteria; kingdom Pseudomonadati; phylum Pseudomonadota; class Gammaproteobacteria; order Pseudomonadales; family Pseudomonadaceae; genus Pseudomonas; species Pseudomonas sp. AC355. The sequence continues at coordinate 1,735,985 of NZ_OZ409843.1, forward strand.
TTTCTTACAACTACTGAAACGCCTCGCCACGCCCTCTTTCGCTCCTCCACAAATACCGGCATTGCGCCAGCTCAAGGCTTTCAGAGCGGCGCGAATGCTGGAGCGTCGGCCTGCCTGCAATTGCATCTAAGCTAATTCCTTTAAATTATTGGCTTCGTATTTTTTAGATCGCCTAGTTTGCCTCTACCGGATCACCGGACACCCTGCTGAACCCAGACCGTCCCGTGACCCGCCTCAATCAGTGGCTGGCCACGCCATTGATGAGGCTTACCATGTCATTGCTCCGTCCCGCACTGCTCGCCGCCAGCCTGTTGCTCGCCCTGCCCCAGGCTCACGCTGAAAACCTGCGCATCGGCTACCAAAAGTCTTCGACCCTGATCAGCATCCTGAAAAGTCAGGGCACGCTGGAGAAGGCGCTGGCCGATCAGGACGTGACCATCAGTTGGCACGAATTCCCCAGTGGCCAGCCGCTGCTGGAGTCGCTGAACGTCGGCAATATCGACCTGTCCGCGGACGTCGCCGATACCGTGCCGGTGTTCGCCCAGGCAGCCGGCGCCGAGCTCACCTACTTTGCCCAGGAAGCCCCCTCGCCGGGTGCTCAGGCGGTGATCGTTCGTGAAGACTCGCCGATCAAGACCCTGGCCGACCTCAAGGGCAAGCGAGTCGCCGTCACCAAAGCCGCCGGCAGCCATTACCTGCTGATCGCCGCATTGGCCAAGGCTGGCCTCAAGTTCAGCGATATCCAGCCCGCCTACCTGACACCCGCCGACGGCCGCGCCGCCTTCGAGAACAAGCGCGTGGATGCCTGGGTAACCTGGGAACCCTTCCTCAGCGGCGCCCAGCAACAACTGCCGACCCGCACCCTGGCCGATGGCGAAGGCCTGGCCGACTACCAACGCTATTACCTGACCAGCACCCGCTTCGCCAAAGCTAACCCCAAGGTGCTGGAAACCGTATTCGCCGAACTGGAAAAGACCGGCGACTGGGTGCGCAGCAACCCTCGTGAGGCCGCCGAACTGCTTGGCCCGCTGTGGGGCAACCTGGATCCGGCCATCGTCGAGAAAGCCAACGCACGCCGCAGCTACCAGGTTCGTGCGGTACAGCCTGGCAGCCTGAAAGAGCAGCAGAAGATCGCCGACGCCTTCTACAAGGAAGGCCTGCTGCCAGCGCCGGTCGACGCCGTAGACGTCGCCACCTGGGCGCCAGAGAAGCGCTGACCCCAAGGGCGCATTACAGGGAGGGCCAGGACGATCAATAAGAACTGCCGAAGACACCGACCCAACAACGCCTATTGCATCAGATGAAAAGGAGCCTCACATGCACATTCGTTCCCTGTTCGGCGCTGGCGTAATCGCCGTCGTCAGCCTGCTGTCCGCGCCCACCTGGGCGGCCAGCGAATTTCTGGTCACCACTGACTGGCTGGAGAAGAACCTCGACAATCCGAAGGTACGCATCATCGAAGTCAGCGTGGTGCCTGGCATCTATGAGCGCGGCCATATCCCAGGCGCGGTCAACCTGGCCTGGCACAGCGACCTGGTCGACCCGGTTAAGCGTGACATCGCCAGCCAGGAGGCTCTGCAGAGCCTGCTGCGCAAATCCGGTGTCTCGGACGACACCACCACCATTCTCTATGGCGACAACAACAACTGGTTCGCCGCCTGGGGTGCCTGGGTGTTCGATGTCTACGGCGTGGAGAACGTGAAGCTGCTCGATGGCGGGCGGGTCAAATGGGAAGCGGAAAAACGCACCCTGAGCAACCGCGCCAGCAGCGCGGGCAACGGCAACGTCACCCTCAAAGCTGCTAACAAGGAGCTGCGCGCCTTCCTGCCGGACGTCCTGGCGGTCGCGGAAAAACGCAGCGACGAACAACTGGTGGATATCCGTTCCGCCGACGAATACAACGGCAAGGTCTTCGCCCCTCAGGGCGTTCAGGAACTGGCCGTGCGCGCTGGTCACGTACCGGGCGCCGTCAACGTTCCGTGGGGCCAGGCAGTCGCTGCCGACGGCACCTTCAAGTCCGCCGAAGAGCTGAAGAAAGTCTATGCAGCCGTGGGCATCGACGGCAGCAAGCCGATCATCACCTACTGCCGTATCGGCGAGCGCTCCAGCCACACCTGGTTCGCCCTGAAGAAAATCCTCGGCTACGACGTACGCAACTACGACGGTTCCTGGACCGAATACGGCAATGCCGTCGGCGTACCGGTGGTCAACGTCGCCGGCACGGTCTGGGGCGGCAAGTAACCCTCGGGAAACACCTTTTGACGGGGCGGACGCGCCAGGCATGGCGTCCGCCCCTTTTTTATGGCCTGCCATCCCTGGCGGCCACCCTGCGGGCCGTCGCAAGCGACGTTAAAAATCGCTCCCGGCGATTTTTTATGGGCGCCCTCGACGGATCCCGTAGCCCGGCGTTGAGCGAAGCGATACCCCGGATCTGCCGCGATCATTACCTGCCCGATTCCACCCAACGGACAACCGTCAATGGAGCGACCTTCCATGCCCATCTTGCGCACCTGCAGCGCCACCCTGATTCTGTTCGCCCTGGCCATAGCCACCTGGTTACTGGCCACGCCAAGCAACGAAGGGCGGGCCTTGAGCTTTTCCCTGTTGGCAGGCGGCCTGTTCGGCGTGCTGCTGCAACGTTCGCGCTTCTGCTTCTTCTGCGTCAGCCGCGACTTCATCGAACGCCGTGATCCGCGCGGGCTGCTCGGCATTCTCGCCGCCCTGGCGGTCGGCACCCTGGGTTATCACGCGGCCTTCGGCGCCTTCCTGCCGGATCCTGCCAGCGGCCGACTGCCGCCGGATGCTCATATCGGCCCACTGAGCTGGGTATTGGCGTTGGGTGCCACCCTGTTTGGCCTGGGCATGGCGATTTCCGGGTCATGCATCAGCGCCCACCTGTACCGCTTGGGCGAAGGCGCCCTGGCTTCGGTGCTGGCACTGCTCGGTGCACTGATCGGCTTCTTTCTCGGTTTCCTGTCCTGGAACACCCTGTACCTGGCAAGCATCCAGGAGGCCCCGGTGATCTGGCTGCCGGCTCAGCTCGGTTACGGCGGCTCGTTGCTGCTGCAACTGGCGGTGCTTGGCGGCCTGGCACATTTGCTGCTGCGTTACCGCAAGGGTGAAGAGCCCGGACAACCGAGCAGCAGCCTGCGCCAGTTGTTATTCGGCGCACGCTGGCCGACCTGGGTCGGTGGCATCCTGATCGGCACGCTGGCCCTGGCGGCTTACCTGCGCGTTGGCCCGCTGGGCGTCACCGCCGAGCTTGGCAGCCTGTCGCGCACCGCCGCCAATGGCCTGGGCTGGCTGCCCGAACGCCTGGAAGGTTTGGACGGTTTTTCCGGCTGCGCGACCGTGGTGAAGGAAACCCTGCTGTCGAACAATGGCCTGTTCATCCTCGGCCTGGTCTTCGCCGCCTGGGCCAGCGCCCTGCTCGCCGGTGATTGCGTACCGCGCTGGCCAGGCGCACGGGAAGCCCTGCGCAACTTCGTCGGCGGCATATTGCTCGGTCTGGGCGGCATGCTTGCCCTCGGCTGCACCGTCGGCACCCTGCTCTCCGGCATCATGGCCGGCGCCGCCTCCGGCTGGCTGTTCGCCGTGTTCTGCTTCGTCGGCCTGATCGCCGGGCTGCGCCTGCGCAGGGTGATTGGCTAGAGATGACTCTTGGAGCATGAACCGTAGGGTGGCGCTTTAGCCCACCAAAGCCATTCAACACCGACGGTGGCTGGTGGCTGGTGGCTGGTGGCTGGTGGCTCAGAGCATGCGGTTCGGGGCTTTGGGCTGTGGGTGTTGTTGGTGGTGGGCTTAAGCCCCACCCTACTCGCTGTTGGTGGGTTATGTGCTCAACCGCTCCCATAGCCCGCTGCGGCGTTCGACGCGGCGCCCGATGGCGGTTTCGAATACGCCGGCGCGGCTTTCGATGAGGCTGAAGCAGTCCCGGGCGCGGGTGATGCCGGTGTAGACCAGCTCCTTGGTCAGCACCGGGTTGAGGTTATCCGGCAGTACCAGGGCGCAATGGGCGAACTCCGAGCCCTGGGATTTGTGCACGGTCATGGCGAACACGGTTTCCACAGCGCCGAGGCGGCTGGGCAGGATCGAGCGCAGGCTGCCCGACCCGTCATTGCGCGGGAACACCACGCGCAAGGCCGAGCGCAACGGGCCGCCCGCCTCCAGCGCCGGCTCGGGCAAGCGCAGGGCGATGCCGATATCGCCATTCATCAAGCCCAGCCCGTAGTCGTTGCGCGTGACCAGCACCGGCCGGCCTTCGTACCAGCCATGCTCCTGTTCGATCAGCCCACGCTGCAGCAGCGCATGGGCGATGCGCCCGTTGAGCGCCTCGACGCCCCAAGAGCCCTTGCGTACTGCACACAGCAGTTGAAAACGATCAAACGCCGCCAGCACCCTCGCGGCCCAGGCATCCCAGCGCTCCTCTCCATCGGAAAGCCCAGGGCGCTGATCACGGAGAATGCTCAGGTAGTCGGCGTAGCCCACCGGGCGTTGCTCGCCACCTGGCAAACCATCGAGCAGCAAGCGTTCGAAGGCACGATCCTGCTCACCCGCCAGGCGTAGCTGGTGCAGATCCCCGCCACCGGCGGCCAGCACCTCGCGTGCCTCCATCGCAGCACCACGATTCACCGCCAAGGCCAGACGCCCGATACCGGAACCACCGGCGAAGCGCCGGGAATGGCGGAGCATAACGATGTGCTGCGACAGCGCCCGCTCTCCCGTCAGCAGTTGCGCATCATCAATCCGCTCGCCCGTCTGCCGTGCCAGCCACTCGCCGGTCGCATGGCTGTAACCGCCTGCCTCGGCATCACGGCACAAATCACCGAGCACCGCGCCCGCCTCCACCGACGCCAGCTGGTCCTTGTCGCCGAGCAGGATCAGTCGCGCATGCTTCGGCAGCGCATCGAGCAGATTGGCCATCATTTCCAGGTCGATCATAGAGGCTTCGTCGACCACCAGCACATCCAGCGGCAGCGGGTTGGCGGCTTGATGACGGAAATGCCGACTGTCCGGCCGACTGCCCAACAGACGGTGCAGGGTGGTGACCGTCTTGGGGATCTGCTCGCGCACCGTTTCGCTGACGGGCAGCGTCGCCACTTGCGCACCGATGGACTCGGTCAGCCGCGCCGCCGCCTTGCCGGTAGGCGCCGCGAGGCTCAGGCGCAACGGTGCGCCCTGATCCAGCGCGGCCGCCTGCAGCAGGGCCAGCAGGCGTACCACAGTAGTGGTCTTGCCCGTGCCGGGGCCGCCGGTGATCAGCGTGAAGCGCCCCCGTGCCGCCAGGGCGCAGGCCAGTTTCTGCCAGTCGGTGAGGCGCTGACCGCCCAGCTCCAAGGGCTCGGGAAACAGCACTGCCAGGCGCTGAGCAAGATCGGCCGGCGCATCCGCCGGGGCCTGCAAGCGCTCGCCGATATCAGCAGCGACGCTGCGCTCGTAATCCCAGTAACGGCGCAGGTACAGGCAGGTGCCGCGTAGCACCAGCGGCGCGACCTCATCCTCGGCATCATGCAGCAGCGCGCTGTTCGCGCAGGCCGCCAGCCAGGCATCGGTACTCAGACCGGCCAGCACTTCGGAAGGCAGCAGGCTGACGCCCTCGGCGTCCTCGCCTTCCGGCGGCAGCGACAGCGCCGAATCCGGATCGGCCAGGGTGGTCTGCAGGTCGAGGCACACATGCCCCTGGCCCAGTTGATGGCTGGCCAGCGCCGCTGCCAGCAGCAGCAAGGGCGATGCCTCGGGATCGAGTTCGGCGAAGAAATGCGCCAGGGTACGATCCAGCTCGCGCAGCCAGCCGCGCTCGCTCCAGGCGGCCAGCAGGGCGAACAGACCGTCACGATTGTCGAGCATCGGCGTCATGCCAGTACCTCCACGGGCTCGCCGAGAAACAGCGCGTCCAGTTTTTCGATCAGCGCCCGCTCCGGCCGCGCCAAATATTGCCCGGCCCCCGGCGCGCGCAGGAACAGGTACAGCGCGCCGCCCATGTGCCGGTCGTAGTCGTAATCGGCCAGGCGCAGCCGCAAGTGGCGATGCAGCGCCAGCACGTACAGCACGTACTGCAGATCATAACGGTGGCTGGCCACGGCAGCGCTCATGGCCTCAGCGGTATAGGCCTGCTCGTCGGCGCCCAGCCAGTTGGACTTGTAGTCGACCACGTAGTAACGGCCCTCATGCTCGAACACCAGGTCGATAAAGCCCTTGAACATGCCATTCAAGGTATCCGGGCTCAGTTGCGGGCGCGCCACGCCGGGCATTTCAGAGCGTTGCACCAGCGCATCCAGACGCAGCACGTCGACCCGGCGGGCCTCGAACCAGAACTCCAGCTCCGCCTGGTACTCGCCCAGGGTCGCCAGGCTCACCGATTGGCCGTTACCCAGCGCCATGGGCTGCACCAGCAGGCCCTGCAGCCACAGCCACAGCGGCTCGATCCAGGTTTCCAGGCCGCGTCGCTGACAACGCCGCGCCAGGTGCTCACGCAGCACGTCCGGCGCCGCCGCCATCTCCGCGAAGCCTTCCGCCGCAGCGATTTCCAGCAGGCCATGGAGGAAGGTGCCGGGGTTCGGCCCGCGCGGAAAACGGTGTAGCCCCTGGGCGGAGACCGGAATCTGCTCCAGCGCCAGTGCCGGGCGCTCGTCGTCACTGGCGATCTGCACGGCCGAGCTGTCCGGAGACACGTCGTCGTGGCGATCCACCGTACTGGCCTCGCCCTCCTCCATGCGCAAGGCACTGTAGGAGGCGATCCACCAATGCTCGGCAGCACGGCGTGATGGCGTGCGCCACTGCGGCTCGAAGCCGTCGGCATCCTGCGCGCGGTATTGCTGATCACTGGCCTCGGGGGCCGGCAGCGCCACGCAGCGCGGCGGATCGGCCAGCGGGCTTAGCCAGTCGATCAGTTGCGCGCTTTGCGCCAGGGGCTGCCCGCCGCCGAGCAGATAACCAAGGGCGCACTGGTGCAGGCGCGAGGTCTTGGCGGTGCCGATCTTCAAGTCCGCGATACCCAGCCAGCAGGCGTGCTGGGCGCGGGTCAGTGCCACGTAGAGCAGACGCAGGTCTTCACCCAGGCGCTCCTGCTCGGCCTGGGCCAGGCTGGCCTCGTCGGGTTTGAGCAGCAGACGGCGACGCTCGCCGTCGTGCACCTGCACCGGTTTCTTGTCGTCCAGCGGGCGGAAGGAACAGATGAAGGGCAGGAACACCAGCGGGTATTCCAGGCCCTTGGATTTGTGGATGGTCACTACGCGCACCAGCGCATCGTCGCTTTCCAGGCGCAGCACCTGCTCCTCGGCAGCCTGACCACGCCCCGCCAGGGACTCGCCAAGATGATGGATCAGCGCCAGCTCGCCGTCCAGTTCGGCGGCGGCCAGCTGTAGCAGCTCGGCCAGGTGCAGCAGATTGGTCAACACCCGCTCGCCGTCAGGGCGGCTCATCAGCCGCTGTGGCAGGCCGAAATCCTGCAGCAACTGGCGCAACATCGGCAGCACGCCCTGGCGCTGCCAGCGCTGGCGGTAACCACGAAATTGCATGACCCGCGCCTCCCAGAAGCGCTCGTCGAGGTTCAGCTGTTCCAGCTCGGTGAGGCTCAGGCCTAGGGTCGAACTGGCCAGTGCCGCACGCAGCGGGCGATCCTGATCGGGCTCGGCGCAGGCGCGCAGCCACAGCAACAGGTCATGGGCTTCCACGGTGTCGAACACCGAATCCTTGTCCGACAGGTAAACGCTGCGTACGCCCCGCGCGGCCAGCTCGCCACGAATCGCCTGGGCTTCCTTGAAGTCGCGTACCAGCACGGCGATATCGCTGGGCCGCAGCGCCGTCAGCTCCCCGCCCTTGAGAAAACCGGCGCGCTGCTGCTGGCCAAGCACCAGCAGGCGGACGATCTCTGCCGCGGCGCTGCCGGCCAGGGCGTCCAGATAACGCCCCTTGGCGACCGCCTCGTCGCTGGGCAGGTGCCAGAGGTTGAGCGCCGGCTGTGCCTCGCCCTCGACCGTCCAGACTTCCTTGCGCCCTTGAGCGCCGACCGCAATGAACGGCAGGTCGTCACGCAACAGAAAGGCGCCCTGCCCGTCCTCACGGGACTCAGCCAGGTGGAACAGCCCGTTGACCGCCTCGACCATGTGCTCGCTGGAGCGGAAGTTGGTGTCCAGGTTGTAGTGCCGCCCGGCAGTGGCACGCCGTGCACGCAGGTAGGTGTGGATGTCCGCGCCGCGGAAGGAATAGATGGCCTGCTTGGGGTCGCCGATCATGAACAGGCCGCAGTCGTCGCGATTCGCCTCCACCTGATACAGGGTGTCGAAGATGCGGTACTGCAACGGATCGGTGTCCTGGAATTCATCGATCAGCGCCACCGGGAACTGCTGACGAATCACCTCGGCCAGGCGTGGGCCGCTGTCGCCCTGCAGGGCGTCGTCCAGGCGGGTGAGCATGTCGTCGAAGCCCATCTCGGCGCGCTGGCGTTTCTCGCGGTCGAAGCGCTGGCGAATCCAGGCGGCGGCGTGGCGCAGCGCAGCGTCGCCGGGTGCGGGCAGCCCGTCGAGCTGCGCCTTGAGCGCGGCCATGGCATCCAGTGCCGGATGCGCAGGCGGCGCCCCAACCTTCCAGGCCTCGGCCAGGCCGTCCGGAGTCAACCGCGTGAAGCCGGTGCCGATATCCAGCACCTCATCATCGCCCAGTGCCCAGGCGCGCAGCTTCTCGAACCAGGGTGTGTAGAAACGCGCTTGCAGCTTTCTGGCATCGACCTGCTTCTCGGCTGCCGCCTGCTCGAGCAGGCCCTGCAACTCGTCGGCCCAGGCTGCCCAGGGTTGCTTGAGAGCGATCAGCGCGCGCTGACGCTCCAGCAGAGTGCCGTCCAGCAAATCGCCGAGCGCCAAGGCGGCGCCATTATCGCCTTCGCCAAGCAACGGGCGGATGCGCAGGCCCAGCTCATCCGGCGCGCCCCAGTTCTCCGCCACCCATTCGAGGGCAAGGCCCTGCAGCGGGTAGCAGTGCTGGCGCCAGTAGTCGCGCACCACCTCGGCGAGCAGCTCACTGTGGTCGGTTTCCAGGGTCTGGCTGAACAGGCTGCCGCTGTCGAAGGCGTGCTCGCGCAGCATGCGCTGGCACCAGCCGTGAATGGTCGACACCGCCGCCTCGTCCATCCACTGCGCCGCCAGCTCCAGGCGCCGAGCGCACTCGGGCCATTGGGCGGAGGCGAAGTCGGCCTTAAGAGTGGTGAGCAAGGCGTCGCCTTCGGCATCACCGCGAAACACCGTGGCCGCCTGCACCAGGCGCGCACGGATACGGTCACGCAATTCACGGGTGGCGGCGTCGGTGAAGGTCACCACCAGAATCTGCGGCGGCAGCAGCGGCTCGCGAAAGGCGGCTTCACCGCCATGCTGGAGGATCAGGCGCAGGTACAGCGCCGAGATGGTGTAGGTCTTGCCGGTACCGGCGCTGGCCTCGATCAAGCGGCTGCCGTGCAGCGGAAAACGCAGCGCCAAGGGGCGTGTAGGCTGGCTCATGGCTGGTCGTCCTTGAGTTCGGCAATGTCTGCATCGAGCAATGACTTGTAGAGCACGGCGCCCCAGTGGGCGAACTGACCGTTTTGCAGCAGGGCGTCGAAGCCCGGGTACTGCCGAGCCAGGCTGGCGCTCTGCTGCACTTCACCCGTGACCAGGTGGCCGCCTTCGTAGACCTTGCGTGCTGCGTCTATGGCCTTGTCCTCATCCTCGTCTTTATCGAGCTGGGCGAACCAGGCCGCGACCGTTCTGATCGCCACCGGCAGCGGTGCCTGCATGCCCTCGGCATAGGCTTCCAGCCACTGGCGCAGGATGCGCTCGCCCTCGGCCCGAGCCAGCGGCTCGAAGGCCAGGCGCACGTCTTCGGCGACCAGCAGGGTGGTGAGTGGATGCCCACAGGCCGCGGCCACCACATGGCTGACCCACGGCCTGAGCAGGCGGTGCCACTTCAGCGAGCGATCCTTGCGCTTCAGGCCCCCCGCTTGCAGTTCCAGGCGGGCCAGAGCGTCGCCGGCACTGCGCAGTTCGCCGAGCCAGTCTTCGAGTTCCAGGCCGGCATGGGCGAAGCTCAGGCGAATAGGCGAAGGCAAACGATCGGGCCAGCGCGCCAGCAGAGCCTCGTAGCCGCGTAGCTGCTCAGGCATCGGCTCGAGCAATTGCGCGCGCAGACGATCACCGAAGCCCGCCACCGGCAACAGACCGCTGCGCTGAATGCGCCGCGCGGCCCGCGTCAGGGCCGCGTCGACACCTTGGTTCTCTTGCAGCGCCAAGGCTGCAGCCTGCAGCAGCTCCTGCTGGATCTGGTGACGCTGCAAGCCATCCAGGGCGAAGGGTTCGCTATCCAGCTCGGCCTGCTCGGTTTCGTCCAGATGCACCTTGAGGCGCACGGTGAAGAAGTGCTTCACCGGGTCGCGCAGAAAGCGCTGCAGTTTTTCCAGATTGAGCGCGGCATCCGCCAGGTAAGCACCCAGTGGCTGCTCGAGCGGCTGGGCCACAGGTGCACGGTGCGACGCAGCCCACTCGTGCACATAGCTGAACAGCGGCCCGCTGCCGGAAAAGTAACGGCGGCTGAAGGGTTGCAGCGGGTGTTCAGTGGTCAGGGCGTGGAGCAGATCGCCGTCGTCCGCCAGGCGCCAGGCGCTGGCCAGGTGGTCGCGCAACTGGCCGACCAGTACCGAAGGCGGTCGCTCGGTGTTGTCGCGAATGCTGCGCCCGACCCAACTGATGTACAGGCGCTCGCGCACCGCCAGCAGCGCTTCGAGCAGCAGGTAGCGATCGTCTTCACGGCGCGAGCGGTCGCCGGGGCGGTAATCGCCGCCCATCAGGTCGAAGTCCAGCGGCGCCTGGCTGCGCGGGTAGTCGCCATCATTCATGCCCAGCAGGCAGAGGTGACGAAACGGGATGGCGCGCATCGGCATCAGCGTGCAAACGTTCACCGCGCCCGCCAGGAAGCGCTGGCTGAGGCCGCCCTGATCCAATCCGCCCAGCCAGGCTTCACGAACCACGGCCAGCGGCAGGGCTTCTTCCAGAGTGGCCGCATCGCAGAGTTCCAGCCAGCTTTCCAGCGCATCCTGGGCCTGGTTGCGCAGTACCTCGTCGCGCTCGTCCTGGGGCAGGAAGAAGTCGTCCAGCAGTGCTCGCAGACGCTCGCCCCAGGTCACCGGCAGCAGCGTCTCGGCGAGGCTGTCGCAATGCGTTTCCAGCACGTCCAGCAGGCGCGTCAGCGGGCCGATCAGCGCGGCATCCAGGCCGCCGATCTCGTCATAGGGCTCGATGCCCGCGCGCGCGCCGGCACCGCCCACGGCGTAGCCGAGCAGCATGCGGCGCAGGCCGAAGCGCCAACTGTTCTGCTCCAACCCGGCCCCCAGGCCAAGGCCTTCGCGTTGCTCGGCATCCAGCCCCCAGCGCACGCCAGCGCCCTCCAGCCAGCGGCGCAACACCGACAGCTGATCTTCGGGGATGGCGAAACGGGCGCGCACCGCGGCCACGTCCAGCAGGTCGAGAATCTCGCTGACGCTGAAGCGGCTGTCCGGCAGACGCAGCAGATGCTCCAGGGCGATCACCAGCGGCTCCTTGCCGCGCAGCCCCTGATCCGCCAGGGTGAAGGGAATGAAGCGCGGATCGTCACTGGCAAACTGGCCGAACACCGCGCGGATCTGCGCCGCATAGCTGTTCACATCGGGCACCATGACGATGATGTCCCGCGGGCGCAGCGTCGGATCCGCGCTGAACGCCGCCAGCAGATGATCGTGCAGCACCTCCACCTCACGCTGGGCGCTATGGGCGACCTGGAAGCGCAAAGACTGATCCTCTACTGGGTCGACAGCGGGCCAATGCGTGCGGCTCTCTTCTACCGGGCGCAGGTCGAGAATGTCGCTTTGCAATTGGCCGAGCAGCGTGCTCTCGTCCGTTGTGCTGAACAGATCGATGCGCTCGAAATGCTCGCGGTAGCGCTGCGGCTCGTCGTACTGATCCAGCAGGTTGATGTAGTCGCGGCCCTGCTTGCCCCAGGATGCCAACAGCGGCTGGCCATGCTGATGCAGCTCCACCGCGTCGAACAGCCCCAATTGGCCGACTTGCCCAGCCTGCCCGCCCGACTTGCGCTTGTGCCGACGATACTCGTGGCGCAGCAGATCCTTGTCTTCGACGATATCGCCCCAGTGGTGCTGCGAGGGATTCTGTACGTAGAGCATCACCTGGCTGAAGCGTGCCATGGCCGCCAGCGCCTCAAGCATCTGCGCCGGCAGCGAAGAGATACCGAAAACAGTAACCCGGCGTGGCAGGCCACGGGGCGGCGCATCCAGCTCGGCCAGTTTGGCGACGAAACGCGGATGCACGCCCGCGCGGCTCTGGGACAGGTGCTCATCACCGACATCCGCCAGCAACGTGCGCCACAACAGCGGTTGCCACAGCGCGCTTTGGTCGAGCTGACGCACACCACCACGGGCCGTGCGCAACTGATCGTGCCCTGCGGCCCAGTCCGCCAGCCAGTCGGCGCGGTACACCTGGTACTGGTCGAACAGGTCGGCCAGGCGCTCGGCCAACTGATGGCGCTTGCGCAGGTCGGCATCGTCCGCCAGAAAGCGCCGCAACGGCGCGAAACAGGGCTCGCCCAACAGGCTCGGCAGCAGGCGCATCAGCCGCCAGGTCAGCGGTGCCTTGTCCAGCGGCGACTGCTGCGGAATCGCCTCGCTGCCCAGCACGCTGCGGTACGCCTGCCAGAGAAAGCGTGCCGGCAGGCTCACATCCGTGGCCGCCGCAATGCCGCAGCCCTCCTGTTCGGCCAGGGCCAGCTTGAGCCACTGGGCGATGCCGTTGCTCTGCACCAGCAGCACTTCGTTCTCCAGCGGCCGCAACGGATACATGCGCATCCACTCCACCGCCAACGCCCTCAGTTCCTCGAGGCGATTGCCATGGATCACGATCAGACCGGGGTTCAGCGCCGACATGGATGTGGTTCCCGAGTGTGCAGAATCAGACGGCGAATGATGACAGAGCGAAGCGCCGACGTGTGACACACAGGCCGCGTGATCGGCTAAAAATCGGCGGCGACTTTCAGCGAGACGCCACCCCGCACCGAGCAACAGGCCCAACGACTGTGCGCTCCTGCTCAAAAAACACGGCTGGCCTGCGAAATGTGGCCGATTGCCAAAGGATTTTGTGTCCGCCGCTTACGGACGACTGTCTAGCGTTCAGACATCAACATGGCCTGGCAGGTAGCCGGGCCGCGAGTAAGGGGAAGGACGTTGGAAAAGAATATAGGCGCCACGTACATGAAGCAGGGCGTTATCGCCGGATTGGTATTGATAGTACTGATCGCGGTTGTCAGCAGCTTCTATACCGTCGACGAAAAAGAACGTGCAGTGGTGCTGCGCAACGGTGCCTTCATCGAAGTCGCTGACCCCGGCCTGCACTGGAAAATCCCCTTCATCGACAGCGCGAAAGCCATCTCCGTGCAGAACAACGCCACCAAGTGGGACAAGCTGCAGGCCTACAGCCGTGACCAGCAGGCCGCGACGCTGTCGGTCTCGGTCAGCTGGCACGTGCCGGCTGGCGAAGTGGCTGCGGTCTACAAGGGTTACGCCGATCTGGACGGCCTGCTGGCCAGGGCCATCAGCCGCCATGTGCCGACTCAGGTCGAAAACGTCTTCGGTCAATACACCGCCGTCAACGCCGTACAGCAGCGTGGCAAGCTGGTCACCGATATCGCGGCCGCCATCAAGGGCGCGATCAGCGGTCCGGTGGTGATCGACAGCGTACAGGTCGAGAACATCGACTTTAGCGATGCCTATGAAAAGTCCATCGAAGAACGCATGCGCGCCGAAGTCGCGGTAAAAACCCGCGAACAGCAACTGGCTACCGAACAGATCCAGGCGCAGATCGTCGTCACCCAGGCCCAGGCAAAAGCCGATTCGGCTCTTGCCGCCGCTCGCGCCGAGGCGGAAAGCATCCAGCTACGTGGCGAGGCAGAAGCCAAGGCGATTGATGCACGCGCTCGTGCCCTGGGCAGCAACCCGGGCCTGGTCGAATTGACTAAGGCCGAGCGTTGGGACGGCGTATTGCCGACCACCGTACTGCCAAGCGGTACCCTGCCGTTTATCGAAGCCAGGAAGTAACGCCCTACCGCTGCGATTGGTAACCACAGACAGAAGGGCCTTTAGAGGCCCTTCTGTTCATCCGCACATCGCCGGCTACGAGTTCCTTCCCGGAGCGGCGCCAGCAAGGTATCGAACACCTGCAATCTGCTTCGGCCCGGCGTACATCACCGCTTCACAACGGAAAAGGCCGCTACCCGGGTGTCGGACAGCGGCCTTTTTCACAGTGCCTGGCGTCGAAAACCGCCAGGGCGCTATACGCGGAAGTGGCTGACCATCATCTGCAACTGATTACCCAGGCGCGCCAGCTCGATGCTCGATGCCGCGGTCTCCTCACTGGCCTCGGCGGTCTGCTCGGAGATGTCGCGCACGTTGACCACGCTGCGGCTGATCTCCTCGGCCACCGCGCCCTGTTGCTCGGCGGCCGCGGCGATCTGCTGGTTCATCGCCTGGATGTTGGACACCTTGCGGGTAATCATCCCCAGCGCGTCACCGGCCTTGCGGGTCAGCGCCACGCTGCTGTCGGTCAGCTCGCGACTGCCATGCATGATGTTTGCAACTTGCTGAGTGCCCTGCTGCAAGCCGGCGATCAGGCCTTCGATCTCTTCGGTGGACTTCTGCGTACGCTGAGCCAGCCCGCGCACCTCGTCAGCCACCACAGCGAACCCGCGCCCTGCTTCACCGGCACGCGCCGCCTCGATGGCAGCATTCAGCGCCAGCAGGTTGGTCTGCTCGGCAACCGCCTTGATCACGTCCATCACGCCGCCGATCTTCTTGCTCTCGCTTTGCAACTCGCTCATGGCATCGGTAGAACGCGTGACTTCCGCGGCAAGGCGATCGATCTGCGCGATAGCTTGCGCCACTACACGATCACCCTCGCCGGCCTCATGATCCGCATCGGACGCCGCCTGGGAAGCCTCGGCAGCACTGCGCGCCACCTCCTGCACAGTGGCCGACATCTCCTGCATGGCCGTGGCCACCTGATCGGTTTCCACCTTTTGACTGTTGACCCCGGCGCTGGTCTGCTCGGTCACGGCCGAGAGTTCCTCGGCGGCGCTGGCAATCTGCGTAACACCGTCACGAATGCCGCCAATCAGCTCACGCAAGGTGCTGCCCATCCGCTGGATGCCCTGCTGCACCACACCGAGCTCGTCACGACGGCTGACCTGCAGGGTGTGGGTGAGATCACCACTGGTGATGCGCTCCACCGCTTCGAGGGTTTCCTGCAGGGGCCGGGTAATCTGTCGAGTGATCAGCCAGGCGGCGAAGATGCCCACCAGCAGGGCCAGCAGCGTGGCACCGATCATCATGCGGTTGGCAAAGGCGGAATCACTGTCTCGCAGCGTAACCTGCATCGCCAGCAGCGCATCGCTGCCCTTGACGATCTCCTGTACCTGAGCAGTCATGGCATCGCGCAACTGCAATCGCTCGGCGGTTGCCGTGCGATAGGTGCCCAGCAGATTGCGGTAGGCGGTGACCGTGGCCTCGAGTTGCTGGACCTGCTCGCGGTAGTCGCTGGCGAATACCGCGCTCAGAGCGCCGAGCCCCTGATCGAGCCGGTCGATCTGCTGGTTCAGCGCCTGCTCGGTGCGCTCATTCGCATCAGCGGTGTAGTTCACCACGCGGTAGCGCAGGTTCTGCACATCATCCTTGGTCCGGGCGATAGCCTGATAACGCGCAAAACCCGCTTCGTCACCAGCGGCAGTGCGTGACACTTCGTCGATGACGCGATCGATCAACTCGCCGGCCCGATCCGCCAGGTCGACCATTTCGGCACGGGTCTTGTTGGCGGTGTCATAAGCACCACGCGTTTTATCGAAGGCTTGCTGGTATTGTCCCATCAACTCCACCTGCTGCTTGATCAGGCGAACGTTCTCCGGGTTCTGAAAGTGCGGCAACATTTCCTGCTGCCGCTGAACGAGCGTGCGAATACGCTGCTGCACCTTCTCGGCGTCAGCGGGAACACCGTTGCTGAGCAGGTACTGCAGGCGCGCGATGCGCAGATCGGTCAGGGTGTGGGCCAGGTCATTGACGTCCGTCATCCGCTCGCTGCGTTGCACCACGCTGCCCAGGCTAGTCCAACCGACGATGGCCAGGGCCATGGTCAACAAGAGCACAAGGCCAAATCCCAAGGCCAGTTTCATGGTGACACTGATATTGCCAAACCACGTATTCATGGATTGCTCCAACTGCATATTCATATGATGAGGAAACTGGAGACTTATTCTTGTTGAACCAGCCCGCACTCCAAGCGCGGTTCTGAGGCGGCATCCCAGCCGGTGTCGCGATGATTCACCCATCGAACTGACGATGCAGTGATGCTCGCCAAGCGAGCGATATCACTTTGATATTGCACAGACGTAGCACAGCGCGGCTTGGTTCAACCTGATTTGTGTAAGCGATACTCGAATAGCGCTTTCCAGATAGGTCGCTGGCTTAAGAGCGGGTATGCAGACCGCTACGTTACGGGCACCCGGCAGGATGTTTGAGAGGTGAAAAACCACTCAGGCGGGAGGGCAAATGCCAGTCTCAGTAATTCGACCCAAACGCAGGTTTTCAGGTCTTAAAGACATCGGCATAGCGTGGCGGAGCAAACAATGAGCGCGTTCGATTGGCAGCGTATGCTGTTGGGTGACTTTCCCTTCCTGTTTCTGGGAGAAGTGGCGTTCCGTGCAGCCTTCGCCTTCATTGTGGTTTTTCTATTCCTGAAGGTAAGCGGCCGACGCGGCATTCGTCAGTTGTCGCTGTTCGAACTGGTGGTGATCCTCACACTTGGCTCGGCCGCCGGCGACGTGTCGTTCTACGAGGATGTTCCGCTGCTACCAGTGGCCATGGTCTTCGCGACACTGCTCGTGCTTTACCGCGTGATCGTTGTAGCGATGAGCCACAGCGAGCGCTTCTCGGACTGGATGGAAGGCAAACCGGTCACCATCATCAAGGACGGGCTGTACGAACTTAACAGCCTGGATCACCTGAACATCTCACCCGAAGAGTTCTTCATGGAGTTGCGTCAGCAAGGCGTCGAACACCTTGGCCAGGTGCGCCTCGGCATCCTGGAAACCGATGGAGACGTAAGTCTCTACTTCTACCCGCCAGAAACCGTCAAAGCCGGCCTATCGGTGCTACCGCCCGAGCACCGTGCCGAGTACCAGAAAGTGCCCGCAGACAACCTCTACGCCTGCGTCCGCTGCGGCCACACGCAACCCCTCAAAAGCCAACAGCAGACCACCTGCCCACGGTGCAACCAAGGCATCTGGTCGCTCGCACTGAGCAACCAGCGACTCCGTTGATGCAAGTAGGCACGAAAATGGTTAGCGCCGACCTCGTCACGGCGTAGCAGCAGGGTTGCTAGATAGATGCTGATACAAGCGAACAGCAGCACTGCTGCCTGCGCAAGCATCTCCAGCAAACCGGTAGCGTGGGCAATATCACCACCAGCCACATGGCGGCGAAAAGCCCGGCTCAATAGCCGGGCTCCCTTTACCAAAAGCTCCAAGGTTGCCATCTGAAAACCTGCGAGCTAGAGTGCGCCGGTCACGGTCTATCCCGTGGCCGGGTGTGACAACCTGAAAAACCAAGACGCGGTGCGTCGTAATTGCTTAGCCGGTATCCATTACCGTGCTACTGCATTTCTATGGCGGGCCGTACGGGGCAGGCTTCGGCCTGGCCGGTTCCCTTGGTTTCCGGTTTGTCACCCCCGTACGGTTCGTCACCATAACCGCGTGACAACGGCGGTGGCGGCTCCTTAATCAAACCAGGGAGCATAAGGAAAATGCGCCATCCAGCTTTTACGCCAGGGCACCACCCTGCTCGCCCATACGGCCCACTGACCTCCCTCCTGGAGGTGCCCCATGGCTAACCCGTTCGGCCGTGTACTCAGCTTCCCCAAACGCCCAAGCCCTATTTCGGGGACTAACTTCCAAACTCGCAACGCCCAAGCCGATGCAGAACTGCGTGCCGCGCTTCTCCGTGAGCTATTCGAAGAACTCGCCCGAAAGGAACGAGAACGACCGGACTCGCTAAGGGTAAAAATGGCCTGCATGGCAGCACAGGAGCTACTCGACGAACTCACAGTGCTCTATCGTCGCGCGCTATCGGAAACGCGGGGAGGAAACGGCCATGGCTAGAGGCACGACCACAACCCTGCCCTTCAATGATGGCCATCCAGGCCTGACAATCGCCTGGGCCAAGGATTGCCGCCCCGCCTTTCAACAAGGCGTACGCGCCGCCGAAAGCTGGCTAAACGGCAAACGGAACAATTGGCTGTGGGCAGGACTGATCGTTGAAAGGGACGAACTGCCCGACGAGAGCGAACGTATGGCCTTCGAGGTGGCATTTATCAGTCGGATTCAGCAGAGGTTGGAGGGTACGGGCTGAGTTACACGCTGCGAAGAGTGAGCGTCAAAGCATATGCGGGAAAACTGCATATGCTTTGACGTTAAAGACAAACTGCCGCGCCCTAAAAAGTATTTTTTGGATGGCTGCTGCCTCACTCCTCAGCGAAGTAATCGCTATCGATCTGCTTCACTTCGTATACCTGCTTAACACTCACGCCCAGGTTATTCTCAACCATCAAACGAGCCAGTTCCGCGCCATCGATAAGTACCACTTTGATATCTAACCCTAATGCCGCATCACGAGCGCCAGGGGAGAAATCGGACGTGGTGATGAAAACGCCCTTGCGCGCCCGCTTACGGGTCAAGGCGCCGATGAACTTGTCGATTTCCGGACGATGGACTGTGTTATTCCAACGCTTGGCCTGCAGGTAAATGACATCAAGACCGAGTTTGTCCTCCTTGATGATGCCGTCAATTCCATCGTCATTAGTTGCCTGAGTCGCTTTGCCGGCCTCCTTGCGCGAGCCACCGTAACCCATGGCGATCATCAGCTCGACCACCAGTTTTTCGAAAAAGCCCGGTGTGCCCGCTTTGACCTGAGCCAGCACATCATCAGCAAGCGCCCTTACAAGCTCCTGATGAGCACTGGCCAATTGTTCATCAGGCGTTGCATCCATTGAGTCGGGTACTGGTAATGCTGGCACTTCAACGCTTTGAGCCTTGGCTGTATGGAACTCCACAAACTCAGGGAACTGCTTCAACCAACTAATCGTGATCCGCTCTGGGCCATTAGCCAAAGCATCTAGCCCGCGAGATGTTATCTGTGTCATGCCTTTAGCCGGAATGGTCAGTAATCCCGCCTTGTGCAAATAGGTTCTGGCCCATCCAATACGGTTGTTAATGAATGTCTGACCTGAAGGCACACGCTCCTTGCGTTCCTCTTCAGAGAGAGAGAACACCACCGCAATACAGTCACGCAGTTCATTAAGAGATAGCGGTGCTCCATTCTGCAAAATCACTAGCAGCGGGCGCATCACACTTTGAAAATCCGGAATTGCCATCGTTATTCCCTAACCGTGTTGGCTACTTAAACGCTGCGTCGATGGTCATCATCATGCCCCGTCGCGGACTTCAGCATCTTCAAAATCACCAGTGCAAAAGCCCGGCTCTTGGTTTCATTATCCAGCACTTCCAGCGATAGCTTCTCATGGTCAGTCATAGCATCGAGTACGGTGTCGAGCACTCGCTTGGGGAACAGGCCGTGCATCACTTGCTCAACCGAGTGGTTGTTCACCTGGGCCATTACATCGTCCTGACGGCCGATGCGCTGAGCAATACCAGTGAGGAACTGCAGCTGATCCTCATCGCTCACTTCTGCGCCGAAGATGTCATTGAGCGCATTGATGATCTCGGATAGACGCTTCTTCTCTGGATCGTGAGGCTTGCCACTACCAACGTCACTGCTGGGTTTGAGGGTGTATTCGCCCTCTCCTTCGCTGAGGCGTAACTGGTGCTCGGCGCGCTTGCTCAGACGGTAATGGCTCAGTTGCAGCTCGCCCACATCCACATCCTCTTGTTGCAGGCGATCCACGCGCAACAGCGGGTGCAGGTGCTTGGCATACACACAGAGCTGCTCCAGTTCGCGATCCTCATAAGGCACGATCTGCGAAAGGAACTCGTACAGGCGCACAAAGCTTTGCAGGTTTTTGCGGAACAGATCGAGCTGGTCGATCTGCTCGCCTGCTTCTTTCAACGCATGCTCGGCCTTTTTTAGGCCGGCGCTATCGCCGTTGGCTTCAGCAGTGCGTTTGAAGTCCAGCGCTTGCTGGCGCGACTCCACTGAGAAGGCATAGCGCTTGGCAAAGCGCTCCTTGGCGGGTGTGCAGTAATAACTGAGCTTACTGGCCGACGCCTTCGGATCGAAGAACGCTAGAGCGAACGCCTCGACTTCCTGCCAGTGATAGATTCCTTCCGCATCCAGCTTCTTCTGCAAGTCGTAGATGATCTGCGGGTCGGTGACATCACTCAGCTCGGCCCTGGTGTAATACGGCAGGAAGGCATCGAGAATGTCCTGCGGCGTGTTGAAGAAGTCGAGGATAAACGTCTGCTTCGCTGGGAACGTACGGTTAAGCCGCGACAGAGTTTGTACACAGTCCACGCCCTGCAGCTTCTTGTCCACGTACATGGCGCAAAGCTTGGGCTGATCGAAGCCGGTCTGGTACTTGTTGGCCGCAATCATCACGTTGAAATCTTGGGTGTCGAAGGCGTCCGCCAAGTCGCGGCCATTCAGGCCGGCGTTGAGTAGGCTGCTGCTTTCCGTCACTTCCTCGGGAATCACTTCGTCTGCCAACACACTGCCAGAGAACGCTACCAATGGGTGCACATCGCCGTAGCCCATATGCTGTACATAGGCCTTTAGGGCCAACTGATAACGCACCGCTTCCTGGCGACTACTGGTCACCACCATCGCTTTGGACTGGCCGTTGAGCAGATGAAGAATGTTGGCGCGAAAGTGCTCGACGATGATTTCGACCTTTCTGTCGATGTTGTACGGATGCAGGCGCACCCAGCGTGCCAGCTTCATGCGCGCTTTTTTCGAATCCACCTCTTCGTCTTCGCCATCCGGGTGGGCGATCTTCCAGGCGGTGCTGTAGGTGGTGTAGTTACGCAGCACATCGAGGATAAAGCCTTCCTCGATGGCCTGGCGCATGGAGTACAGGTGGAAGGCTTCCGGCTTGTTGCTGGCACTTGGTGGCAGCGTTGGGTCGGGCACGCGGCCGAATAGTTCGAGGGTCTTGGCCTTGGGCGTGGCGGTGAAGGCGTAATAGCTGATGTGCTCGTTGGGCTGACGCGCCTGCACGGCCGCGCCCAGCAGGTCTTCGGCACTGATTTCCTCGGACTCAACCGCATCGTTGCCAAGAATCTGCTTCAGCTTGCTGGCAGAGGAGCCGGTCTGCGAGGAATGCGCTTCATCGGCAATCACCGCATAGCGCCCCGAAGCGAGCTTGGGGTACTTCTCCAGCGCGTCGAACAGTGCCGGGAAGGTCTGAATGGTGACGATGATGATGCGCGTCTGCTCAGCCAGCGCTTCGGCCAGTTGCTCAGACTTGCTCTGGTTGCCTACGTCGCGGGTGATCGGTCGCACGACGCCCTGGGCGTGCTCGAACTGATAGATGGTGTTCTGCAATTGGCTGTCCAGCACAGTGCGGTCGGTGACCACGATGACCGAGCTAAACAGTCGCTGTCCGTCGGCGCTGTACATCGAGGCGAGCTGGTGGGCTGTCCAGGCGATGGAGTTGGACTTTCCAGAGCCGGCGCTGTGCTGGATCAGGTAACGCTTGCCCGGCCCTTCTGCGTTGGTGGTCTCGATCAGCTGGTTGACCACATCCCACTGGTGGTAGCGCGGGAAGATCATCGTTTCCTTGGTGGTCAGCGTGCCGTCGAAGCCCTCGCTGGTTTTCTTGTCCAGGTGCAGGAAACGCCCAAGCACCTTGAGCCAGGCATCCGGCCGGAACAGCCGTTGCCACAAGTAGCCGGTGGCGTACTGGCTGTCGTCGGGCGGAGGCGGGTTGCCCGCGCCGCCTTCCGCGCTGCCAAGGTTGAACGGCAGGAAGAAGGTATCCTTACCCGCCAGCTTGGTGGTCATCGCCACCTCGTTCTGGCCCACGGCAAAGTGCACCAGCGCGCCACGCTTGAAGGTCAGCAGCGGCTCGGGTTTGCGCGTGAGCAGGTCTTTTACCGGCCGGTCGTAGCGGTACTGACGCTTGGCGTTTTCCACGCTCTGCTTGAACTCGCTTTTCAGCTCCAGCGTGGCGGTGGGGATGCCGTTGACGAACAGCACAAGATCCAGCCGTGGGTTATAGCTCTGCCCGCCGCTAGCGGCATCACGCGCATGCGGCGAATAAGACACCTCCGGCACTACGCGCAGGCGGTTGCACTGGTAGCGCTTGAGAGTGTCCGGGTTCATGCCATGGTCGGGATGGAAGCTGCACAGCTCCACCTTCACCGCTGGCAGCTTGAAGCCATGGCGTAGCACATCCAGGGTGCCGCTCTGCTCCAGCTCGCGCACCAGCTTTTGCACCAGCACATCATCCGGGTTGTTCGGGTTGGCCTTGGCGAACTTGTCCCAACGCTCGGGCCAGGCGTCCTTGAAGTAACCGAGCACGTCTTCGGTATACAGCGCCGTGCGGCGGTCATAGCCGCTGGCGGTGCCGACCAGCCAGCCTTGGGCAGCTAGGGCGTTGATGATGTCTTGTTGAAACTGAGCTTCCTTGCTGTCCGCCATTACACGGCCTCTTCTACTAATTCGGGAGTTGGCGCACTGGCCGGTGGCTGCCAGCCGCGTACGTCGATTTTGCCGGTGACGGCGGCGGAGATTAGGGCGGATCGGCGCTCTTGGAGAAGATCTACTGCCGAAGTGGCCTGGCTCACTAGCTTGTTAAAATTGGAATCATAACTTTTAACAAAAGCGACTACAGGATGTTGAGCATCTAACGGTGGCAATACCAAAGGCAAGTCACCAAGGATGACCATGTTCAACCCTTCCATTGTCGAGCCTTGCGACTCCTCCCTCAGCCTACTTTGATATCGCAAACTCATAAGCAATATCTTTACAAATTCCGGAACGACCTTACTTGATGCAAATTTATAACGGACAAGCCTGGGATTAATTATTCCAACCTCAACCCCTACAGGTACTACAGACACCCTCCCGATTGTGCCCATTACGGAGACAAGTACATCTCCGGGACACACAACATAACGCTGCATCTCACTGAATTTTTCCTCGGAGATGTAATAGTCACCTATAGAGAAGTCATCCGATATGACTTGCTGCTGGCCGTAAACTCTATAGCCAGAGTCGGTATACATGGCTTTGGTTAGCGAAGCGCCGTAAGGCCCAGCAACCTTCTCCTCGACGAGAAATTTCAGGGGAGACACCGCCCAATGTGCCGGCACCTCGCCTAGCCACTCCACGCCAGAGTCTTTCATCGGCACCGTGGGGTCGAGGCCTTTGGTGACGGCGTGAGAGATCACGGCCTGGCGCTTTTCCTTGAGCAGCTCGATCAGGCGCTGCTGCTCTTCGATCAGCGCGTCGATGCGGGCGGTTTCGTGGTCGAGGAAGCGGGCAATTTTGGTTTGTTCTGGCAAGCCTGGAATCGCCAATCGATAATTACCAATCTGACCTTCATTCAAAGATGGCACGGCCCCAGGATTTGCAATTAAATCAAACCGGACGGTACCCATTGAGTAAAGAGCAAACTGATTCGAAACTCTTCCCGTTAAGACAATAAGCCCCATCATATTGTTATCAAGACAGGCTTCTGCGCTGATTGTTCTTAACCGCCCGAGCAGCAATGCAGCGCCAACCTTAGCAAAGACAATTGTCCCTTTCGGAAAAATATAGGCCCCAAGCTCTTTCGCAGTTTCGCGAGTAATAGTGTTTTCGCTTGTTCGCAGAACACCGTCGCTATCCGCAGACGCCAGAGCATTAACTTTGTGAAAGTCCAACTCATGCGAATCAACACCCTGTTTATCATGAGGGAAACCGGCGCCTCCTTTAAGCCATCCGACCCATTTCACAGGTAATACATTCCAGTGCTCGGGCACATCCCCGAGCCACTCCACGCCCGAATCTTTGTACGCCAGATACGCTGGGAAACTACTCGGGCTATCCATGCCCTCGCTCTGGGGGCCAACGGCTGCGCCGCTGTTCAAATTTGCTCCCGACAAATTTGTCATGCCGACAG
Source organism: Pseudomonas sp. AC355 (assembly GCF_979258205.1). Taxonomy (NCBI): domain Bacteria; kingdom Pseudomonadati; phylum Pseudomonadota; class Gammaproteobacteria; order Pseudomonadales; family Pseudomonadaceae; genus Pseudomonas; species Pseudomonas sp. AC355. Next base: position 1,760,152 of record NZ_OZ409843.1, read on the forward strand.
CCCCTCAATCATCTGCTTGATGCGGTCGGTGCAGGCTTTTAGGTCGCGGTCGATCTCGGCAAGCGGGCGCGGCGGCTGGAACACATAAAAGTGGCGGTTAAACGGAATCTCGAAGCCGACAATACCGACATCGCCGTCCAGCGCGTCGGCTTTGCTTTCGTCGATCCAGGCATCCGGCACATGGGGGATGACTTCGCGCTGAAAGTAGTCGTACACCGATTCGCCCAACGGCACGTTCTCGTTATCGCGCAGGCCGGCGTCGGCTTCGGGCTGGCCTTTGGTGGTGCAGATATCCGCCTCGGGGTCGCGCTCGCTCAGAGCGCTCATCAGGGCTTTGAGTTCCGGCGTACTTAGGTTGACGCTGTGCGCGGTGAGGGCTTTTTTCAACAGCTTGCTGAACTGCTCGCGGTTGCGGTGCAGCAAGCTGGCGTCCATCGCTTGCAGGGCGGCCAATAGGTGCTGCTGAGCGGCGCTGTCGAGCTTCTGCAGGGATTTTTCTTCCAGCACTTTGCCGATGCGTTCGGCGTTGGTTTGGAAGTTCAGGCGTAGCGGGCGTTCGACGGTGATACGGCGGTAGCCGAAGGCGTCGATGGGGAAGATTTTGCTCTGCGCGGTTGCCTCGAAGCTGCCATACAGGCGCACCAGCTCGCTGATTTGATCCTCGGTGATGTACTGGCGCTTGCTACCCAGCGATTTGCGCATTTTGGCGTAGTGCTGGCTGCCGTCGATCAACTGCACCTTGCCCTGGCGCGCAGCGGCCTTGTGGTTACTGAGTATCCACACATAGGTGGCGATTCCGGTGTTGTAGAACATGTCGGTGGGCAACGCGACGATGGCTTCGACCAGATCGTTCTGCAGCAGGTAGCGGCGAATCTCCGACTCCCCCGAACCCGCGCCGCCGGTAAACAGCGGCGAGCCGTTGAGGATGATGCCGATGCGCGAGCCACCGTCACGCGGGTCACGCATCTTGCTGACCAGGTGCAGGAGGAACAGCAACGAACCATCAGACACACGCGGCAGGCCGGGGCCGAAGCGGCCGTCGAAGCCCTTCACCGAGTGCTCGTCGGTGATCTGCTTCTGCACCTTCTTCCATTCCACGCCGAACGGCGGGTTGCTCAGCATAAAATCAAAGCACTTGTCGGCCAACTGGTCGTTGGACAGGGTGTTGCCGAGCTTGATGCTGGCCACGTCCTGGCCCTTGATCAGCATGTCCGCCTTGCAGATGGCGTAGGACTCCGGGTTGAGTTCCTGGCCGTGCAGCGACACGCTGACCTTCTCGCTGATGGACTGGATGTACTCATCACCCTCAGACAGAAAGCCGCCGGTGCCAGCGGTTGGGTCGTAGATGGTGACGATGCTATTGGGCGCGAGCTTGCCATCCTGCCCGGTGATCACCAGCGAGGTAGTGAGGTGCACGATATCGCGCGGTGTGAAGTGCTCCCCGGCGGTTTCGTTGGAGCTTTCCGCGAACTTGCGGATCAGTTCTTCAAAGATGATGCCCATGCCGAAGTTAGTGATGCGGTCGGGGCTCAGATCGGTCGCGGCGAAGCGCTGCACCACCTGATACAGCAGGTTGGCGGCTTCCAGCTGCTGAACAAAATCTTCAAAGTGAAAGTGCTCGAAGATCTCGCGGGCGTCCTTGCTGAACGCCTGCACATAGCTCATCAGGTCAGCGGCAGTCTGGGTATCGGACAGCGTTCCAAGAGTCAGCGGCGAGGCGTTGAAGAACTGCTGGCCAGCAGCGCGCAGCAGGATCATCTCGCGCACGGTGTCCGGACGGCCTTCCTGGGCAAAGGTCTGCTTGATCACCTCATCCTTGGTCGGTGCAAGCACGCACTCCATCCGGCGCAACAGGGTGAACGGCAGGATGATGCGGCCGTACTGGGATTGCTTGAAGTCACCGCGCAGCAGATCGGCAATGGACGAAAGAAACGCGGCCGTCTGGGAATGATTTTCCATGTTCACGCAACAACTCCTTGGGGAGGAATTAAAAAGCCGGGAGTTTAACTTGTTGAGCTGGCTGTATGTCATGAGATAAGAGGCCTCCCCTACAGCACGCTAGGCCGATATAAGGGTGTTACGGCGGAGGCCCAGGCGATAAAGCGATTACCTACTGTGGCGTGACAGCCTGCAACGCCCAAGGCAAATCAAAAAACGCACAAACAAAAAAGCCCGATCATTTCTGATCGAGCTTTGATGTTGGGATTATTTGGTCGGGACGGAGTGATTCGAACACTCGACCCCTTGCACCCCATGCAAGTGCGCTACCGGGCTGCGCTACGCCCCGACTGGTGTTGCAGGTGCCTTTGGCGTTAGCCGAAAGCGGGAGGAACTATAAACTAAGCATATGAATTACGGAAGGTTTTTCTTCGCGAAAATCATTTGCGCAGGACGAGGAGAACATCTTCCAGCTCGGCGATCATCTGCTTGATGAGCTGCTTGTACTGGGTGTTGTCGTCCTTGGCTTCGTCGCCGGTCAGGCGCAGTCGTGCACCGCCGATGGTGAAACCCTGGTCGTACAACAAGGCACGGATCTGGCGGATCATCAGCACATCCTGGCGCTGATAATACCGACGATTGCCGCGACGCTTTACCGGGTTGAGCTGCGGAAACTCCTGCTCCCAATAACGAAGCACGTGCGGTTTCACCGCACAGAGTTCACTGACCTCGCCGATGGTGAAGTACCGCTTGCCGGGTATGACAGGCAGTTCGTCGTTATGACTTGGTTCCAGCATAAGCTTCAACTCTGGCTTTAAGCTTCTGGCCGGGGCGGAAAGTCACTACACGGCGGGCCGTGATAGGGATTTCCTCCCCTGTTTTTGGATTACGACCGGGGCGCTGACGCTTATCGCGCAGATCGAAGTTACCGAAGCCTGAGAGCTTCACCTGCTCATTGAGTTCCAAGGCCTGGCGGATTTCTTCGAAGAAGAGTTCCACCAGTTCCTTGGCTTCTCGCTTGTTCAGGCCCAGTTCATCGTACAGACGTTCGGCCATCTCAGCTTTCGTCAGTGCCCCCATACGCTAGTTCCTTAACGTGGCGTTGAACCTTTGTTCCAGGGAGGTGAGGATATTCTGGGTTGCGCTGCTCACCTCATCGTCATTCAGAGTGCGCGATGGATGCTGCCAGGTCAAGCCAACGGCGAGGCTTTTTCTAAGCGGATCAATGCCTTTACCGTGATAAACATCAAACAACCTGAGGTCGGTCAGCCATTCACCAGCCTGCTCACGAATATCGGCCAGCAGATGCTGGGCCGGTACTTCGCGATCTACCAGCAAAGCCAGGTCGCGGCGCACTTCGGGGAAGCGCGACAGCTCTTTGAATGCCGGCATGCGGCCCTGGGTGATTTCACTCAGCACCAGCTCGAACAGGAATAGCGGCTGATCGAGGCCGAGGGTCTTGGCCAGCTCCGGGTGGATGGCCCCCACGTAGCCGACCAGGCGCCCTTCCCGCTCGATGCGTGCGGTCTGGCCCGGATGCAGGGCACTGTGCTCGCCCGGCACGAAGCTGAAGCTGCCGATGTCGCCGGCTGCAGCCAGGAGGGCTTCGACGTCTGCCTTGACATCAAAGAAGTCCACGCCGTCACGGCCGTGGGCCCAGCTCTCCGGCAGACGGCTGCCGGTGATCACGCCAGCGAGCATCGGCTCTTGGTTGAGTTCGTCCAGTTGGCCAACGAAACGCAGGCCGCTTTCGAACAGGCGCACGCGCGGCTGCTGGCGGTTGAGGTTGTGCTCCACGGCCTTTACCAGCCCCGGCCACAGCGAGGCGCGCATGGCGGCCATGTCGGCGGAAATCGGGTTGGCCAGGGTCAGCGGCTGCACGCCCGGGCTGAACAGCTCGAACAGTTTGGGATCAATGAAGCTGTAGGTGATCGCTTCCTGGTAACCGCGGGCCACCAGCAGGCGACGCAGCACCGGCAAGTCAGCCACGGCCTCGGCCTTGGTCTGCGGCGCCAGGCGCGCTTGCGGGTAACGCACCGGCAGGCGGTTGTAGCCGTACAGGCGGGCCAGCTCTTCGATCAGGTCGACTTCCAGGCTGATGTCGAAGCGGTGGCTCGGTACCTTGACCTGCCACTGCCCTGCCCCTTGGGCTTCGATACCCAGGCCCAGTGCACCGAGCAGTTTGACGATCAGTTCGTCGTCGAGCTTGAGGCCGAGCATCTGCTCGACGCGCTCGGCACGCAGGCTGATCGGTGCGATGTTCGGCAACTGCGCTTCAGCTACCGCTTCGATGATCGGGCCGGCTTCACCGCCGACGATTTCCAGCAGCAGCGACGTGGCGCGCTCCATGGCTTCGCGAGCAAGCTGCCAGTCCACGCCACGCTCGAAGCGGTGCGAGGAGTCGGTGTGCAGGCCGTAGGAACGGGCCTTGCCAGCGACGGCGATGGTGTCGAAGAAGGCGCTTTCGAGGAACAGGTCGCGGGTGCTGTCGCTGACGCCGCTGTGCTCGCCGCCCATCACGCCGGCGATGGCCAAGGCGCGTTCATGGTCGGCGATGACCAGGGTGTCGGCGCGCAGGGTGACTTCCTGGCCGTCGAGCAGTACCAGCTTCTCGCCCTCTTCGGCCATGCGCACACGAATGCCGCCCTGGATCACGTCGAGGTCGAAGGCGTGCATCGGCTGGCCGAGTTCGAGCATCACGTAGTTGGTGATGTCGACGGCGGCGTCGATGCTGCGTACGTCGGCGCGGCGCAGGCGCTCGACCATCCAGCGCGGGGTCGGCCTGGACAGGTCGACGTTGCGCACCACGCGGCCCAGGTAACGCGGGCACGCCTGGGTGGCGATCACCTCGACCGGGCGCACTTCGTCGTGGGCCGGGGCGACTGTAGCAACCTGCGGGCGGGTTACCGGCACGTCGTACAGGGCGCCGACTTCACGGGCCAGACCGGCCAGCGACAGGCAGTCACCGCGGTTGGGGGTGAGGTCGACTTCGATGCTGACGTCGTTGAGTTCGAAGTACTCGCGGATGTCCTGGCCAACCGGCGCATCGGCCGGCAGCTCGAGCAGGCCGTCGTTGTCTTCGCTGATCTGCAGCTCGGAAGCCGAGCAGAGCATGCCGTTGGACTCGACGCCGCGCAGCTTGGCCTTCTTGATCTTGAAGTCGCCGGGCAGTTCGGCGCCGATCATGGCGAACGGAATCTTCAGGCCGGGGCGCACGTTGGGCGCGCCGCACACGACCTGGAAGGTTTCGCTGCCGTTGCTGACCTGGCACACGCGCAGTTTGTCGGCGTCTGGATGCTGCTCGGTGCTCAGCACCTCGCCCACGATCACGCCGCTGAAGGCGCCGGCCACCGGGCTGACGCTGTCGACTTCGAGGCCGGCCATGGAGAGGCGCGCGACCAGTTCGTCACGGGAAACCTGCGGGCTTACCCAGCTGCGCAGCCACTGTTCACTGAATTTCATACTGTCTGTTCTCCTGATCCGATTCGATTACAAAATGCGAGAGGTGCTAGCGAAATTGCGCCAGGAACCGCAGATCGTTATCGAAGAACAGCCGTAAGTCGTTCACCCCGTAGCGCAGCATGGCCAGGCGCTCGACGCCCATGCCGAAGGCGAAGCCAGAGTATTTTTCCGGGTCGATGCCGGACATGCGCAGCACGTTCGGATGCACCATGCCGCAGCCCATCACTTCCAGCCAGCCGGTCTGCTTGCACACACGGCAGCCTTTGCCGCTGCACATCACGCACTGCATGTCGACTTCGGCCGATGGCTCGGTGAACGGGAAGAAGGAAGGACGGAAACGCACGCCAAGGGGCTTCTCGAAGAACACGCGGAGGAATTCCTCGATGGTGCCCTTGAGGTCAGCGAAGCTCACACCCTCGTCGACCAGCAGGCCTTCGACCTGGTGGAACATCGGCGAGTGGGTGATATCGGAATCGCAACGGTACACGCGGCCCGGGCAGACGATACGAATCGGCGGCTGCTGGGACTCCATGGTGCGTACCTGTACCGGCGAGGTATGGGTGCGCAGCAGCATGTTGGCGTTGAAATAGAAGGTGTCGTGCATGGCACGAGCCGGGTGGTGGCCCGGAATGTTGAGCGCCTCGAAGTTGTGGTAGTCGTTCTCCACTTCGGGGCCTTCGGCGATACCGTAACCAATGTGCGTAAAGAATTGCTCGACGCGCTCCAGGGTACGGGTAACCGGGTGCAGACCACCCGATGCCTGGCCACGGCCCGGCAGGGTGACATCGATACGTTCAGCGGCGAGCTTGGCGCTCAGCGCGGCCGATTCGAGAATATCCTTGCGGCTGTTGAGGGCGTCCTGGACGCGCTCCTTGGCCGAGTTGATCAGAGCGCCCGCCTTGGGACGTTCTTCGGCAGACAGGTTGCCCAGAGTCTTCATCACCTGGGTCAGTTCGCCCTTCTTGCCCAGATAGTGAACCCGCAGTTGCTCCAGGGCGTTCACATCGTCGGTGTGGCTGACGGCCTCAAGCGCTTGCGAGACCAGCACATCCAGATTTTCCATTTACAGACTCCAGATACGAAACAGGGGAAGAGCTTGAAGGCTCTTCCCCTATTGGTGACGTTTAGCACCGGGCCGAAACCCGGTGATTGTCGGGGACTTAAGCCAGTACGGCTTTCGCTTTCTCGACAATCGCAGCAAACGCCGCTTTTTCGTTCACTGCCAGATCAGCCAGAACCTTACGGTCGATTTCGATCGACGCTTTTTTCAGGCCAGCGATGAAACGGCTGTAGGACAGACCGTTGACGCGAGCACCAGCGTTGATACGAGCGATCCACAGAGCGCGGAACTGACGTTTTTTCTGACGACGGTCACGGTAGGCATATTGACCGGCCTTGATGACAGCCTGCTTGGCAACACGGAATACGCGCGAACGTGCGCCGTAGTAGCCTTTAGCGAGTTTCAGAATTTTTTTGTGACGAGCACGAGCGATAACGCCACGTTTAACACGAGCCATGAGTTATTTCCTCTATCTTGACCGAGATTAACGAACGCGCAGCATGCGCGCGACCTTTGCAACGTCAGACGGATGCACCATGGTGCTACCGCGCAGGTGACGCTTACGTTTGGTCGACATCTTGGTCAGGATGTGGCTCTTGAAAGCGTGTTTGTGCTTGAAGCCGGTGGCGGTTTTCAGGAAACGCTTAGCCGCACCGCTTTTGGTTTTCATCTTTGGCATGTTCGGATACTCCGCATTTAGTTGATATAGATAACCATAAGGCCTGCCGTGCCCTGGAGGTTACTTCTTGCGTTTGGGAGCGATGACCATCATCAGTTGGCGTCCTTCCATCTTAGGATGCTGTTCGACGGTACCGTGTTCGGCGAGGTCAGCTTCGACCCGCTTCAACAGTTCCATACCCAGCTCCTGGTGGGCCATCTCACGACCACGGAATCTCAAAGAGATCTTGGCCTTGTCCCCTTCCATCAGGAAACGTACCAGGTTGCGAAGTTTTACCTGGTAATCCCCATCTTCCGTCCCTGGACGAAACTTGATTTCTTTAATCTGCTGCTGGTGCTGGTTCTTCTTGGCAATCGCTGCCTGCTTCTTCTTTTCGAAGAGGTGCTTGCCGTAATCCATGATCCGGCAAACCGGCGGCAATGCATCAGCAGAAATTTCCACCAGATCCAGCTTGGCGTCTTCGGCTATTTTAAGCGCTTCTTCAATAGAGACGATGCCAATCTGCTCGCCTTCAGCGCCAATTAACCGAACCTCGCGTGCCGAGATATTCTCGTTGATCGGGGCCTTCGGTGCAGCTCGTTTATCTTGTCTCATTTCACGCTTAATAATAATTACTCCAAATCTTGGCGACCGCGCCGGGAAACCGCTTGTGCGAGCAACTCATTGAATTGGGCGACGGGCATGGAGCCCAGGTCAGCACCTTCACGGGTACGCACAGCGACAGTTTGCGTCTCGACTTCGCGATCCCCGATGACTAGCAGGTAGGGGCACCTTGAGCAAAGTATGCTCGCGGATTTTAAAGCCTATCTTCTCGTTCCTCAAGTCGGACTTGGCACGATAGCCGCTTTGAGTGAGTGATTTTTCCACTTCGAGGGCAAAATCGGCCTGTTTATCGGTGATATTCATGATCACTGCCTGGGTTGGCGCCAGCCATGCCGGAAAGGCACCCTCGTAGTGTTCGATGAGAATTCCGATGAAACGCTCGAAGGAACCGAGAATCGCGCGGTGCAGCATGACCGGGATCTTGCGGCTGTTGTCTTCGGAAACGTAGCTCGCTTCCAGACGCTGCGGCATGTTCGGGTCGTACTGCAGGGTGCCGCACTGCCAGGCACGGCCGAGGCAGTCGAGCAGGGTGAATTCGATCTTCGGACCGTAGAATGCACCTTCGCCCGGCAGGTATTCCCACGGCAGGCCAGCGTCATTCAGGGCGTCGGCCAGGGCTTTCTCGGCGCGATCCCAGAAGGCGTCGTCGCCAACACGCTTGGGCGGACGAGTGGATAGCTTCATCTTGATGTCGCTGAAGCCGAAGTCCGAATAGACCTGCAGAGTCAGCTTGATGAAATCGGCCGCTTCTTTCTTCACCTGTTCTTCGGTGCAGAAGATGTGCGCGTCGTCCTGAGTGAAGCCACGTACACGCATGATGCCGTGCAGGGCGCCGGATGCTTCGTTGCGGTGGCAAGAACCGAACTCGGCCAAACGCAGCGGCAGCTCGCGGTAGCTCTTCAGGCCCTGATTGAAGATCTGCACGTGGCACGGGCAGTTCATGGGCTTGATGGCGTAGTCGCGGCTTTCCGACTCGGTGGTGAACATGTTGTCGGCGTAGTTGCCCCAGTGCCCGGACTTCTCCCACAGCACACGGTCGACGACCTGCGGGGTACGGACTTCCTGGTAACCGTTTTCACGCTGCACACCACGCATGTACTGCTCGAGCACCTGGTAGATGGTCCAGCCATTGGGGTGCCAGAACACCATGCCCGGCGCTTCTTCCTGGGTATGGAAGAGATCGAGGCGCTTGCCGATCTTGCGGTGATCGCGCTTCTCGGCTTCTTCGATGCGCTGGATGTACGCCGCCAACTGCTTCTTGTCAGCCCAGGCAGTGCCGTAGATGCGCTGCAGCTGCTCGTTCTTGGCATCGCCACGCCAGTAGGCGCCGGACAGCTTGGTCAGCTTGAATGCCTTGAGGAAGCGAGTGTTAGGCACGTGCGGGCCGCGGCACATGTCCACGTACTCTTCGTGGTAGTACAGGCCCATGGCCTGCTCGTTCGGCATGTCTTCAACGAGGCGCAGCTTGTAGTCTTCGCTGCGCGAGGTGAACACGTCGATGACTTCAGCGCGCGGCGTTACTTTCTTGATGACGTCGTAGTCCTTGTCGATCAGCTCTTTCATGCGCGCTTCGATGGCGGTGACGTCATCGGGCGTGAAGGGGCGTTCGTAGGCGATGTCGTAATAGAAGCCATCGTCGATCACCGGGCCGATAACCATGCGTGCAGTCGGGTACAACTGCTTGACTGCATGGCCGATCAAGTGAGCACAGGAGTGGCGAATGATTTCTACGCCCTCCGCATCCTTGGGCGTGATGATCTGCAGGGTCGCATCGGCTTCGATCAGGTCACAGGCGTCAACCAGACGGCCATCGACCTTGCCAGCGACGGTGGCTTTGGCCAGGCCGGCACCAATGGATTGAGCCACCTCGAGTACGGATACCGGATGATCGAACGAACGCTGACTGCCGTCGGGAAGAGTAATGATAGGCATGGCGCTTCCTCTCCTAGTGGTGACCTCTACCAAAGGCCACATGGGTTGGGATGAGCCAGTAAGCGATCCATTGGCGTACCTGCCATACAGAGGCAGGAGCTGTTAGGCCAGCCAAGGAACCACAATCACTGGAAGGTGTAAAACGGTGGATGCTTGCAGAATCACGGACACCTGACAAGGCGCCCTAGAAAGCCTGGGAGAATCTCCCCAAATCGCGAACAGCACCCCGAAAGGCAACAACCAGGAATCGCGATCAAAAAAAATGGCCGCCGAAGCGACCATTTAAAATTTGGTAGGCACAATTGGATTCGAACCAACGACCCCCACCATGTCAAGGTGGTGCTCTAACCAACTGAGCTATGTGCCTGCTGTGGGTGCGCATTTTACGTAGGCACGCTAAAGAGTCAATACCCTTTTTCGCTAACTGACTAAAAAAATTGAGTTTTTTGGATTTGAGGTGTGTAGCCACCCTGCCCTCGCCGCCGTAACGCCAGCTCTTATTCCTGGGTATCGCTTCGCTCAACCCAGGCTAAGATGATGCGCATCGCCCTCGTAGGGTGGAAAACGCTTTTCTATTCCAGCACTGGGACAGCAATTGATCGTTCCTCACGCTCAGCGTGGGGATGCATCCTGGGACGCTCTGCGTCCCAGCGAGCCGGGAAGCGGGCGCGGAGCGCCCAAGCCGATGCTCCCACGCTGGAGCGTGGGAGCAATCAATCAACCTGACGGTGGGCGCAAAGAGCGCCAGCTCAGCTACGCGCGCCCATCCACCCTACAAGAGACAGTTCACGTGCGGTATGCACCAACCCCATACAAAACGGCGCTCTCGAGCGCCGTTTTGTTTTGCCAGATGGGTTACTGAGCCGGGCACGCGGTGGGGGCGGTGCACTGGCCTGATGCGGTGCCCTGCTTGCCGATTACCGTGAAGCGCTTGTCGTCCGGAGCGATGCGTTGGGCGCATTGGCGGGCGCTGGTAGCTTCGGTTTTGCAGCCGCGTTCGTCGAGCACCTGAGACAGGTTGAACCAGCCCGGAGCGAAGTCCGGCTGGCGGCTGACGCTTTCTCGTAACGCTGCTTCGGCACCGCGCAGATCACCGCCGGCGTAACGGCTATTGGCCAGGGCGAACCAGCCTACGGCCTGCTCCGGCCAGCGTTGGGTGGCGGTGCGATAGGCGTGCTGGGCGACATCCTTGCGGCCAACTTCTTCCAAGTCAGCGGCGGCCTTGAGCCATACGGTCGGCTCGGCGGTCGCGGGCAAAGTATCTGGCGGCATGGTCACTACGGCCCAGCGGCTGCCTCGCGCCCAGGTCTTGTCGAACGCGGCGAAGTCGGTCACCCAGCGGCGAGTGGTGCCAGAGCGCAGAATCAGCGTCTGCTCACGACGGTCGTAACCCACCACTACCGCGAAGTGCCACTGCGGGTACCAGTCGAAGGCCAGGTTCTGCAGCACCAGCACCGGGTTGCCGGCAGCCACTTCGGCCAGCAACGCGTCGAGCCTGGGCTTGAGAGGGTAAACGAGTAGATCGTGAGAACGCGCCGCTGCGACCATCTCCACCTGCAGGCTGCCTTCGCGGCCAGGAATGTAAACCTGATCCTGCAGGAAACCTGGGGTGGTCAGCACACCGCGCTGATTGAGCATGGTCGCCAAAGCGGCGGGGCCACACTGATAAGCGGTCTGCGGATAGAAGGGAACGCTGCTGAGCTCGACCCGCTCAGGCAGGCGCTCAGTCTCCGGTAAAAGTACCGGAGATCTGGCGCACGCGCTGAGCAGGACGATCAGAAGTGAAGCGAGGAGCGGTCTTAGCGATTTATGCATTTCACGAAACTGAAGAGGTCTGTGGCGCAGAGCATATCGGTGATGATGAAGATCACCAAGAACAACACAATGATGCCGACCACACCCGCACCAGCCGGGGCTTCGGAGAGCTGTGCATTGAATTGCGACAGTTCGGCGCTGGTCAGGTTGTTGATGCGGTTTTCCACCTGATCACGCTCGACGCCCATGGCGAGCAGCTTTTCCTTGACCTGCTGATCGTCGAGCATCGACAGCAGCTGCTGACGGTCGACCTGCTGTTGCTGCTCGGTGAGCACTTCACCCGTACCGATCATCGCGGCATTGGCGAGTGGAACCTGGGCGATCATCAGGACATGGAACACTGCCAACATGGCAGCCAGACGACGAAAGAACGGGGACTTGGTCATTTTGGTATCTCCTTATCAACCATCATCCTAGACCCGTGTGGCACTCGGCCAGTTCCACCTATATATACGACTACTTCGACATGTGCTGCAGCCCAGGTAATCCGTGCACTCGGCCCGCGCCCGGCGCCAGCGAAAACCAGCCCGAATCACCCTGTATTTCACGCCTTTGCAAGCACGTGAAACTCACAGCGTCTGGCCCAACTCGCTGCTCAGGTAATCAAGAAAACAGGTGATGCGCGACGTCAGTGCGGTGTTGCGGTAGTACACGGCATGGATCGGCTGGCGAACCTCGACGGTGTGCTCCGCGAGGATTTGCACCAGCTCGCCCGAAGCACGGTCGCGGTGGGTCATGAAGTCCGCCAGGCAAACTATCCCTGCACCGCTCAAGGCCAGTTGGCGCAGCGTCTCGCCACTAGAGGCCTGCAGGCTGGGCTCGATGGCGTAGCGGTCGCCGTGTTCATGGCGCAGCGGCCACTGGTTGAGGCTCTCCGGCTGGGTGAAGCCGAGCAGGCTGTGCTCGTGCAGCGCCTCGACACTACTCGGCACGCCCCGCTCCTGTAGATAGACCGGGCTGGCTAGCACGCGGATGCGATTGCTGCCCAGCGGCCGGGCATGCAGGGTGGAGTCGCGCAGCGGGCCGATGCGGATGGCCACGTCGGTGCGCTGCTCGATCAGGTCGATGATTTCATCGCTGCTGTGCAGCTCCAGCTGGATATTCGGGTAGCGCTCGCGAAAGCCTTTTACCAGCGGCACCACCGCATGCAGCACGAACGGCGCAGCGGCGTTGACGCGCAGGCGCCCTGCCGGCGTCTGCCTGCGCACGCGCATCTGCTCCTCGGCCTCCTCGACACTGGCCACAATGCGCCGCGCCTGGGCGAGAAAGGCATGGCCCTCCTCGGTCAGTTCCAGGCGCCGGGTGGTGCGCTGCAGGAGCGTTACATCGAGCTTTTCTTCCAGCCGGCTGAGGGCACGGCTGATGCCCGAAGCGGTCTGCCCCAACTGCTGCGCGGCGGCGCTGATGGAGCCGCTGGCCACCACGGTACTGAAGGCGAGAAGTTCGTCGAGGGTGGTTTTCATGGCGACCATTCGTGATTGCGGCGCAAATATGTTCTGCATGAAACGCGGTTTTTCCGCATAAGTCCACGGCACATACTGGTTCACGAATCCAGCGCAACAACCCTTGGGCATCGCTGTCAGCTACAGACAGCTGTCCATTCAACAGGAGACTTACATGCCACAGATTCCCGCCCTCGGCCTCGGCACCTTCCGCCTCAAGGATCAGCAAGTCATTGATTCGGTACGCACCGGCCTTGAGCTTGGCTACCGGCATATCGACACCGCACAGATCTACGGCAACGAAGCCGAAGTGGGCCAGGCCATCGCCGAAAGCGGCGTGCCGCGCAGCGAACTGTTCGTCACCACCAAGATCTGGACCGACAACCTGGGCGCCGACAAGCTGATCCCCAGCCTGGAGGAAAGCCTGCGCAAGCTGCGCCTCGATCAGGTCGACCTGACTCTGATCCATTGGCCCTCCCCCAATGACGAACTGCAGGTGGCCGAATACATGGCAGCCCTGCTGGAGGCCAAGGCTGCTGGCCTGACTGCGCTGATCGGTGTGTCCAACTTCACCAACGCGCATCTTCAACAGGCAATGGAGGTGGTCGGCGCTGACCAGATCGCCACCCACCAGGTGGAAATCCACCCGTTCCTGCAGAACCACAAGGTGGTGGAGTTCGCCCAGGAACACGGCGTGCACCTGACCGCCTACATGCCACTGGCCTACGGCAAGGTGATGAGCGATCCGGTGATTCAGGACATCGCCGCCAAACACGCCGCCAATCCAGCACAGGTCGCACTGGCCTGGGCGCTGCAGCAGGGTTTCGCGGTGATTCCGTCATCCACCAAACGGGCCAACCTGGATAGCAACCTGGGCGCATTGAAGCTGACACTCAACGAACAGGACATGGCAGCCATCGCCAAACTGGAGCGCGGTGAGCGACTGGCCAACCCGGGGTTTGCGCCGCACTGGGATTAAAAGTCGACCTTGCCCCTGCCCGCTTTGATCGCCCCGCGCTTGGTCTTGCCTTCCAGCCGACGCTTCTTGGAGCCGAGGGTCGGTTTGGTCGGGCGGCGGGCTTTTTCGGTTTTACCTGCAGAACGGATCAGTTCGGACAGGCGTTCCAGGGCGTCAGCGCGGTTCTGTTCCTGAGTACGATATTGCTGCGCCTTGATGATCACCACGCCATCGGCAGTGATGCGGCTGTCACGCAGGGCCAGCAGCCGCTCTTTGTAGAACGGCGGCAAGGACGACGCCTGGCTGTCGAAGCGCAGGTGCATGGCGCTGGACACCTTGTTGACGTTCTGCCCGCCCGCGCCCTGGGCGCGGATGGCGGTGAGTTCGACTTCGTCGTCAGGCAGATGGATGCTGTTGGAAATGACCAGCATGGGGGTTCCGGCAATGAGCTGAGCCGCGCAGCATAACGCCGGAGCGTCGCCAGGCACCAGCGCTCGCGGCCAACGGCACAGCTCAGGCTCGCTGCCGGAACGGCGCTAGAAACTGCTGGGCGCGGGCCGTTTGCGGGGCACTGAAGAAGGCTTCCGGCAAGCCGCTTTCAACGATGTGGCCGCCATCCATGAAGATGATTCGGCTGGCGACCTGCCGGGCGAACTCCATTTCATGGGTGACGATCACCATGGTCGCGCCCTCGGCGGCCAGATCGCGCATCACCTCCAACACCTCGCCGACCAGCATCGGGTCGAGGGCGCTGGTGGGTTCGTCGAACAACAGCACGTCCGGCTTCATGGCCAGCGCACGGGCAATGCCGACCCGCTGTTTCTGCCCGCCCGAGAGCCGCGACGGGAACATGTTGGCCTTGTCGGCAAGCCCGACTTTGGCGAGCAGCGCCATGGCTTCGTCATGCACCTCCTTGCGGTTGCGCTTCTGCACGTGCACCGGGGCTTCCATGATGTTGCCCAGTACGGTCAGGTGCGGCCACAGGGCGAAGTGCTGGAACACCATACCGATGCGCGAGCGCATCTGCGCCAGTTCGGCATCGCCGATCCGGGCGCCGCCCTTGTGCGCACCGAAACGCTTGGAATTGAGACGGATGCTGCCGGCGTCCGGCGTCTCCAGCCAGTTGATACAGCGCAACAGGGTCGACTTGCCACAGCCCGACGGCCCGAGCAGGCAAAGCACTTCGCCACGCTCCAAATCCAGGGACACATCCGCCAGTACGCGGTTGGCACCAAAGGACTTGGACACGCCCTGCACCTGCAGCACCTTGGTCGTTGCGGACGTATCCACGTTGTTCATAAGACTGCTCATGCGCGGCGCACCTCGGCGTAACGGGTAAATAGGTTGGTGAGCAATTCGATGGCCAGACAGATCACCCAGTACATCAACACCGCTGACAGAAAGCTGGCGAAGGGAATGAAGTAGGTCGACTGAATGGCGTTGATCGCCGCCGTCAGCTCGGTCACGGCGATAATTCCCAGAAAGGCGCTGTCCTTGACGATCTGGATCATCTGGTTGCCGATCATCGGTGTCGCGCGCAGCAGCACGGGCGGCATGATGATGCGCCGCAGCAAGCCGAAGCCGTGGAAGCCGAATGCCCTGCCCGCCTCGATGGTGTCGTGGGGCAGATCCTTCCAGGCGCCCTTGAGGATGATCGCCATGTAGGCGGTGTTGTAGATGATCAACGCGACGATGCCCGACACCCAGTTGCTCAGCTGGATACCCCCCGATGGCAGCCCGAAATAGATCAGGTACACCAGCAGCAGGAACGGCGTGCAGCGCATGCACTCGCAGTAGAACGAAGCGCTGCGGCCAATGAACACGCGGTTCGACATCAGCAGCGGCGTGAGCAGAATCCCCAGCAACAGCGAGACGCTGCCGGCGATCAGGATGAACACCAGGGTGTTCATGAAGCCTTCCAGAATGGACGGATAGTGCTGCCAGACTGTGATGAAATCGCTGAGGTTCATACGGCGGCCTCCTGACCCTGGACGTTGCGCTCCAGGCGACGCTGCAGCCTGACCAGCAGAAAGATGATCGCCACGTACAGGCACAGCCCGACCAGCAACGGCGGCAATGGGTCATAGGTTCTCGCTCCCACGCGCTGGGCTGCACGGGTAATCTCGACCATGCCGATCACCGCGATGGCCGGGCTGGACTTCACCAACATGGTCATCTCGTTGACCAGCCCAGGCAGGCTCGACTGCCAGACCTGGGGCAGCACAATGCGCATCACCCGCATGCGCCGGGGCATGCCGAAGGCCAGCGCCGCGTCGTACTGCTGGCGATCGAAGGCCAGCAAGGCCGCGCGCCATATCTCGCAGTTGAATGCAGCGGCGGTGACCGAAAGGGAAATCAGTGCGGCGAGCAGCGGGCTCAGCGAAATGCCGAACTGCGGCAGGCCGAAGTACACCAGCAGAATCAGGGTCACCGCAGGGCAGGATCTGATAATGCTGACGTAGACGAAAGCCAGTTGCCGGGCTACCGGGATCCGGGCCCAGCGCACCAGCGCCAGGCCCAGCCCCAGAGGAATGCCAATCACGATTCCTACCAGCGACACACCCACCGTGGCAAAGGCACCCTGCAGGATGCTCCAGTAGTCGTATGCATTCATGATGGCTTATCAGTTCACGTTAAGCGGCATGTTCTCGAAGCGCACGCCCAACCATTTTTCCTGCAGGCGATACATCTCACCGCTTTCACGGATTTTCAGCAGCGCGTTGTTGATCACCTCAAGTACGCCATCGTTGCCTTTCTTAACGGCCCAGGCTTTGTGGCCAGGCTCGCCGATCGGCTGCCCCAGTTCGAACACATCGCCACGCTCCTTGACCAGCGCACGCAAGGTCAGATCGGTATTGACCACCGCATCGATACGGCCTTGGGCCAGATCCTGATAAGCCTCGGGATAGCCGTGGTACTCCATGATTTTCTTCACGCCCTCGCCTTTACTGGCCTTGAGCTTGGCGTCGAACGCCTTGAGTTCGGCCAGGAAGGCACTACCGGTTTCAGCGCCGACCACCTTGCCGATCAGATCTTCGGCGGTCTTGATCGAGCTGCCCTTCTTAACCCCGTAGTAGGTCGCCGATTCAGCCGTTGGCGTGGTGTAGTCGAAGCTCTGCTTGCGTTCGGCGGTGACCATGACCGCAGACAGCGCCATGTCGAACTTGCCGCTGGTGACGCCAGAAAGAATCCCGGCCCAGGGCATGATCTGCTGACGCAGTTCCAGGCCGGTTTCCTTCTCTACCAGATCCTTGAGTTCGTTGTCGTAGCCGGTCGACTTGCCGTTCTCCATGAATTCGAAGGGACGGTAGTCATCTTCGGTGGCGACCACGACGTAGCCCCGAGCCTTCACCTCTTCAGCGGTCATGGCCTGGCTGATGGATACGGCGCCGATGGTGGTCGCCAGTGCCAGCGCGATAGCCGAAAGAGATTTACCAACGTGCCCCTTGGCAACAGCCGTGGAGCAAATAAGGTCGCGAATTGCTGACATGCTGACTTCCTTCTAGTTATTGACGTTGACATCAATGCGGGCACGCAAAACCACGGCCGGCGCAGCACAAGGGTCAAAGCAAGTGGCATGCCATTTATTTTTTACTCTTAATAATCAAATAGTTAATTAATTTTCAGGTTTTTTATAACTGGATCATGTGCATTGTTCGCCCCAACAGCGCTCGCGATATGGGTGGTATGCCACTTAAATGGGCGAGGCTTCATTCAGGCAAGTCCCCTGCCTGCAGTCACGTTCTGCTCGAGGCGAAGGCAGGCTTGCGCTCTGGCTGCGCATGAGCCCATTCGAGGGCGTATCACGCCTGCATCAAAACAAGGCACAAATAGGTGGCATACCCCACTTTAGTTCGTAAAGGGCAATTTAGATTCGCCGCCAGCACTCATAAAGAGTGGTATACCCCTCTATAAATAAATTAATAAAACTATATTTATCAATATCTTGAGATTTCCATAGAAATGGATATGGGGTAAATGGCACAGCCGTTGCACCCACTTGGGCATACCTCAACGCAGTGTTGGGTTCGCGACTAGTAGAAGGTGAAGAACAATGGCTGATGTAATCCTCAAAGGTGGTTACCTGATCGACCCCGCCCAGGGCTACGACGGGAATTTCGACATCGCCATCAGCAATGGTCGTATCAAGGCGATCACCGCGCCTGGCGCTGCCGGTGCGGCAACCACGGTGATCGATGTCAGCGGCAAGCTGGTTACGCCCGGCCTGATTGACACCCACGGCCACGTCTTCGAATACGTGACTGGCCGCTTCGGCCTGGATGCCGACCTCGCAGGCGTGCATTCGGGGGTGACCACCCTGATCGACCAGGGCGGCCCATCGTGCATGACGCTGCCGGCGTTCCGCGAGCATGTGGTCAAGGCCAAGAAAACCCGCGTATTCGCCTACCTGTCGGCCTACCTGGTCGGCGGCCTGGAGGGTCATTTCTACCCCAGCCTGTATACCCCGGAGTGCGTGGACGTCGACGCGACCGTACGCGCGGCGCTGGCCAATACCGACATCATCAAGGGCTTCAAGGCCCACGCCGAATTGGGCGGCTTCGAACGCTGGGGCAGCGATGTGATGGCGATGAGCGCGGAGATCTCCCGGCGCGCCGGCATGCCGCTGTACATTCACTTCGGCCAGCTGTGGCCAAGCCCAGGAGACCCGAGCCCGGTGCATCCCGACTCGATCCTCGCCGATGTGGTGCCGATGCTCAAAGCTGGCGATATCCTCGCCCACCCGTTCTCCCGTCATCCGGGCGGTGTGGTCAGCGCCGACGGCAAGCTGCACCCCTTCATGACCCTGGCCAGGGACATGGGGCTGAAGGTGGATGTCGGTCACGGCTCGCACTTCAGCTTCCAGTGCGCGCGCATCGTTCTCGATGGCGGCGTGATTCCCGACACCCTCGGTGCCGACATGCACGGCTACAACACCCTGGTACCCGCGCCGCCGGGCACACCGAAAGAGCACTCGGATACCGAGCACATGTTCTTCGGCAAACAGCGCTTCTCCATGGCCTCGGCGATGACCAGCATGCTGGCCCTGGGCTTGCCCATCAACCACGTGGTGGCCATGGCCACCTGCAACCCGGTGGAGGTGTTCGGCCTGCCGAAAGACCTCGGCACCCTGGCCATCGGCAACCCGGCCGACATCAGCGTGCTCAACGATGAGCGTGGGCGCTTCCAGTTGAAGGACAACGAAGGCACCGCCGCCTACAGCGACCGCCTGCTGACACCGGCGTTCTGCCTGAAAGACGGTGAACGCTTCGACGCCGTCGCCTCGATCCTGCCGCCCTATTCCAGCTTTGCGGCCTGAGTGAACACAGGGATCGCTCGCAAGCGCAGAGCTGGCGTAGACCCCAATCCTGTTGGAGCGTCGCCCCAACGCGAAGCGATAGCGGTCACACCGCACCATCTGCGTCGGCGCATATTCGCCCCGGGGTCGGGGCTCCTACAGCATGGAGGTGATTGCAGACCTCACCCTGTAGGAGTGTCGCCCCGGCGCGAAGCGATAGCGGCCATACCGCATGATCCGTGTCGGCGCATATTCGCCCCGAGGTCGGGACTCCTACAACATGGAGGTGATTGCAGACATCAGCCTGTAGGAGCGTCGCCCCGGCGCGAAGCGATAGCGGCCACACCGCACCATCTGCGTCGGCGCATATTCGCCCCGGGGTCGGGGCTCCTACATGGCGACTGGCGATAATGCGCTGGGGTCGCATGAATCACCTGTTATCTTTCATCGCTCACTGTCAGGAACATGCCCATGAAGCTTGCCAACGGAATGATCACCGATGATCCGATCCGCCTTGCCGCCACCGGTTCGGGCCCGCTCGACGGTCTGAGCTTCGCAGTCAAGGATGTCATGGCAATCGCCGGCCACCGCACCGGCTGCGGTCACCCGCTGTGGCGTGATAGCCACTCGCCTGCGCAAACCACTTCACCGCTGATCGACCAACTGCTGGCCGCGGGCGCCACGCTGACGGGCAAGACTCACACCGACGAGCTGACCTACAGCCTGGCCGGCAGCAACGTCCACTACGGCACACCCCCCAACCCCACCGTGCCAGGTGCGACGGCGGGTGGTTCGTCGAGCGGGTCGGCATCGGTGGTGGCCGCAGGCCTGGTGGATTTCGCCATGGGCAGCGATACCGGTGGCTCGATCCGTATTCCAGCCAGCTACTGCGGCATTTACGGGCTGCGCCCCAGCCACGGTGCACTCGACTACGCACATTGCGCGCAACTGGCACGCAGCTTCGACTGCCTGGGCTGGTTCGCCCGCGATGGCGAAACCCTGGAACGGGTCGGCAAGGTGCTGTTGCCCACGAGTGAACCTCGCCTACGCCGTGTGCTGCTGGTCAACAACGTGCGTGAGGAGGCTGGCGAAGCGGTGCTGGCGCAATTCAACAGCTGGCTGACCCTGTCGCGCCTGCCGCTGCCCTGTGATGGTTGGCAGGCACTGCCGTCGCTGGCCGACTTCGCCAACGATTTCCGCACCTTGCAGGCCTTCGAAGCCTGGCAGGAATACGGCAACTGGATCAGCCAGCACCAGCCGCAGTTCGGCCCAGGGGTGAAAGAGCGCTTCGCCAATGCCAGCCGCGTCAGTGTGGCGGATGCTACCGCTGCGCAGAAACGCCTCGGCATATTGCGTGCAGAGCTGGATGCCCTGCTCGGCGATGACGGCGTGCTGTGCTTGCCCACTGCACCCAGCCCGGCGATCGCCCTGACGGCCAGCGACGAGCAGGTCGAGCAGATTCGCCTGGCGACCCAGCGGATGACCGCCATCGCCGGCGTCGGCGGGTTACCCCAGGTGTCCGTGCCGCTGTTGCAGACCGCTGACGGCCCGGTGGGCGTTTCGCTGATCGGCCCGCGTGGCAGTGACCGTGCGCTGCTTGCCCTGGCACGTCAGTTGAGCTGACACCGCGATCAGCTATCCGCTTTCGCAGGCTGTAGCCGCAACGGGGCGCTTTTGACCTCGTTGCTGGCCTCCACCAGGCGGATCAATTGAAGCATGAACAGGTCGCGCTCTTCGGCCGGCAGCGCCTCCAGCGTACGGTCATGGGCGCGCTGCACGGCATCGTTCATTTTGGTCACCAGCGTTTTGCCCTTGCGGGTCAACTTCACCAGCTTGACGCGCTTGTCCTTCTCGCTCTGCCGGCGCAACAGCAAGCCACGCGCCTCGAGACGGGGAATCACCTCGGCAACGCTGGTGCGCTCGAGGCCGATGGCCTGGGCAATGGTGTTCTGATCCAACTCGCCCAATATGCCCAACGAACTGAGCAGGCTGTATTGCACCGGCGTAATGTCTTGGCCTCGGGTTTCCTCCTGGAACAGGCTGCAATGCACCTGGTGCAGACGGCGTATCAAAAAACCAGGTCGACCCAACAGGCTCGAGCGACTGACGGCCTCATCGACCATGGCTTTTACTTCTTGGTTGTCCATATTGCGCTCCGTAGCTCCCAGCTACTCACTGATGATTGAACAGTTGCGTCGCTACGCTCGCACAGCTCACCGCTATCGGCAGCGCCATCCACGTCGCCACTCGAATCGCCGACGACATCGCCAGCCGATGATATCCCCAGCACGAATCATGCCTCCAGATAAGGAGGTTTCTTGTTCGCATTCGCGTCGCCAGGCTAGCACACCCGCCCACATAAGTGGCATACCACTCAAATTGCGCACATTTATATGGCAGCCCGCCACTCCCCGCTGCCACTACGGGGCATGCAGGAAAGTCGGCTCATTAGGCCACGCCTGGGTTGCAGCCGCATAGAAAAAACGTGGCATACCTCTTGCTTTTCATTGGCCATTGGAAACATTCGCGCACTGCGACTTTTCATCCCAGCGCTTTGCCGGCCTGGAATCCTTATGTGCAGGAACGGAGTTCGACCCATGAATTGCAAAGAGCATCTCAACAACCTGGACGCCCCGCTGGCACCCGCCCTGCTCAATGACTGGCACGTGGTGGCCAGCAGCGAGGAAGTGGTAGAGGGCACGCTGTATCCGTCCACCCTGTTCGACCGTGATCTGGTGATCTGGCGGGACTCCAAGGGCCAGGCCTATGTCTGGGAAGACCTGTGCATTCATCGCGGCGCGCGCCTGTCCAAAGGCTTCATCGCATCCGACAAGGTGATCTGCCCGTACCACGGCTGGAACTACGACGGCAGCGCGCAGTGCACGCTGATTCCGGCATCGCCCAACGAAACGCCGATGAAAAAGGCCAAGGCCATCGCCCACCATGTGAAGGAGGCCTACGGTTTCATCTGGACCTGCCTGGGTGAGCCGGCACAGGATATCGCCGCCTTTCCCGAATGGCTCGACGACAGCTACAAGAAAGTCGTCTGCGGGCCGTACGAGTTCAAGTCCGGTTATCGCGCGCTGGAGAACTTCATCGACCCGACGCATTTCCCCTTCGTGCATGCCGGCGTCAACGGTCTGATGGACGCACCGGACCCCATCGGCCAGTACCAGGTGTGGGAAGAGGATGGCGTGCTGGCCACCTCGGAAGTCCAGGTCACCCAGCCCTATGGCGACCCGCGCCAGGTGCCTGTCATCGCCTACTACGCCTACAAGTGCCTGCGCCCGGGCGTGGCCTACTTCAAAAAGCGCCTGATCATCTCCGATCCGTTGCGCGCCCACGAGGGTAACGAGAACGACCGTTTTTGCACCTTCTTCACCATGCAGCAGGTCAGCGAGACGCGCAGCATCGTGCGCATCTGCTGCGCCATGAACTTCGACCCGATGCCCAGCGATGAAGACGTACGCCGCCGTCAGGATCTGGTCTACGCCCAGGACAGCGCGATCGTTGACACCCAGCGCCCCGAACGCATCCCCACCGACCTGCGCCAGGAGCTGCACCACAGCACCGACCTGCTCGGCATGAAGTACCGATCCTGGCTGCGCGGCATGGGTATCAACTATGGCACCGTCTGAAACGCTCGCGCCGACGTTCCGCCTCACGGCCATGCGCTACGGGGCACGGGACATCGTGCTCTACGAATTCCAGCCACTGGACGGCCTGGCTCTAGCGCCAGTACAGGCCGGCGCCCACCTGGACATCGTGCTGCCCAACGAGCAGATCCGCTCGTACTCGCTGCTCACCCCGCTGTGCGATGCCGAGCGCTATGTGGTGGCGGTCAAGCGCGACGCCAACGGCCTGGGCGGCTCGCGCTGGCTACACGACCAGGCGCGGGTCGGGCAGACCTTCGTCCTGCAGCCACCACGCAACCACTTCGCGCTCGCCGATGGCGATGCTTCGGTGCTGCTGCTTGCCGGTGGTATCGGCATTACCCCGCTGTTCTCGATGCTCGCGGAACTGCGCAGTGCCGGCCGCAGGGTGCATCTGCACTACTGGAGCAGGTCTGCCGAGCAGACGCTGTTCCACAACGCACTGGAGCGCAGCGATGACGTGACCCTGCATTTCTCCGGCACTGCGGGGCGCAAGTCCCTTGCCAATATCCTCGCTGCTGTCGATCCACGCACCGAGATCTATTGCTGCGGCCCGCTGCGCATGCTCGCCGACCTCGAGACGCTGAGCGCCGCCCATGGACTGGAGCACGTGCGCGTGGAGCGCTTCCAGGGCGCCAGCCCACCGGCCACAGCTAGCGAAACCTTCACCGTGGTGCTCGCGCGTTCGGGCACCGAAGTGCAGGTCTGCAAGGGCGAAACCATCCTCGGCGCGCTGCTCGAGGCCGGTGCCGATGTCATGTACTCCTGCGAGCAAGGCATCTGCGGTGCCTGCGAAGTGAAGGTCGTGGAAGGCGATCCGCTGCACGCGGACTCGGTGTACTCCGCCGAGGAACATGCTCAGCGCGGCAGCATGATGATCTGCTGCTCCAGCAGTAACAGCGCCCGGCTGGTGCTGGATATCTAGAAACTCCAACGAGCGAGCGTGCCCCATGACCGATCTGGCAGCCTCCGATCTCCAGCCTGCGCTGGAAAAGCTGTATGCCGTACGCCCCGTCTGGCAACGGGTGGTCAGCGCCGCCGAGGCCATCGGCCTGGCCGACAGAACCCTGCTGCACGCCGGGCCGCCCTTTCGTCTCGGTGAGCAACCGAGCGCGCCGGTCTTGTCATCCGCAGTGCTCTGCTGCCTGCACGAGGGCTGGGCCGACAGCGAGGCTGCAGCGCAATACCTGATCACCAGCGGTGAAGTGCGCCTCGAATCGGCACAGGATTTCAATGTGGTGACGCCACTGGCCGCGGTGATTTCACCGACTACCATGCTGGTCGAGGTGGTCGATGCCGCCGGGATCAACCCGCGCCCCTGCTGGTCGATCCTGGGCAGTGGCCGGGGGCCACAGATCCGTTTCGGCACGCGCCAGCAGGCGGTAATAGAACGTCTGGCCTGGCGCGATGGCGAGCTTGCCCGGGCATTGCAGAGCGCCCTGGCCGCCGGCCCCATCGATCTGCTTCCGCTAGCAGTCATCGGGCTGCAGCGCGGTGACGACCTGCACAGCGTCACCAGCGGTGCCAGCCGGGCACTGCAGGAACGCTTGCTGCCGCTACTGGAAGGTGCAGACGAGGTCGAGCGGATGCTCGATGAAACACCGCTGTTCTTCCTGACGCTGTGGATGGCCGCCTGCCATTTGCTGCTCGACACGCTGTGCGATGAGCCCACGGCACGATCGCTGCTGGTGGGGCTGGCCGGCAACGGTATCGAGGTCGGCATCAGGCTAGCTGGCGACCCCACTCGTTGGCGCACGGCCGCAGCCCACACGCCACAAGGGCCGCGCCTGAAAGTGGGTGAAGAGCCGATCAGCCCGATGCTCGGCGACAGCGGCGTGATCGATGCCGCCGGCTTCGGTGCCCAGGCCTGGCACCACGCCACCGGTGTCGCCGCCGATATGGCCGGCTGGCTGCCGGGGCGCCCGGCTGGCGCACCGCACTGGCAGGTAGGCCAGCACCCGCTGTTCGCCCCCTTCGGCCTGGGAGCCGCTATCGACATCGAGCGGATCGACCCTCGCGCACGCTTGCCGAACGTGGCTATCGCCATGCTCGATGCCCGGGGCGAGGCCGGCCTGCTCGGGCGCGGCGTATGCCAGACACCGGCACGCCTGTACGGGTCGCCTGCAGCCGATGAGCCGGAGTTGAACGATCCTCTGGTACTCGCCCAGGTCAGCGCGGCCTTCGAACGTTACGAACAGGCATTGGTCAGCAACGACATCGCCACACTGGACGAGCTGTTCTGGCAGAGCCCGCAAACGGTTCGCTACGGCGCCACGGAAAACCTCTACGGCAGCGCCGCGATCCGCGCGTTTCGTGATGGCCGGCCGGCGGCCGGGCTGTCGCGGCGAATCATCGAGCGCTCGATAACCAGCTTCGGCAACGACAGTGCCGTCACTCATATCGCTTTCAGCCGTGCGGGCAATCCCCGTACCGGCCGCCAGACTCAGACCTGGATTCGCATCGCAGGCGCCTGGCGGATCGTGTCCGCCCATGTCAGCAACATGGATTAGCGCCTCTATCGGCTGAAACCTTTGCTTGAAATTTGCCGATACAAGGTGCGAGACGCTCAAGTAACGTAGTCGACCGCGCAGGCATTTCAGAGAAGACCATGGACTCGATTACCCAAGCCGTACTCGGCGCCAGCATTCAGGGCGCTCTGCTGGGGCGTTGGCAAGGGCGCAAGGCGCTGCTGTACGGCGCCGTGCTGGGCACCTTGCCGGATCTGGATGTGGTCATCGACTATGGCGACTCGGTGGCGGCGATGACCTACCACCGGGGCTTCAGCCATTCGCTGTTCGTGCTCACTGGTTTTGCCCTGCTGCTGACATGGCTGCTACGACAGTGGCGACCACACCCTGGTTATTCGGCGCAGCGGCTGTTCCTGGCAATCTGGCTGGTACTGATCACCCATCCGCTGCTCGATGCCTTCACCAGTTACGGCACGCAACTGCTCTGGCCGCTGACACCAACGCCCGCGGCCTGGTCGAGCATCTTCATCATCGATCCGATCTACAGCCTGCCGCTGCTTGGCGCGGTGATCTATGGGCTGATCAGCGGCCTGAAAGATCGGGCCAACCCGGTGGTGAATTGGGCGCTGGCGTTTTCTACCGTTTACCTGGCCTCGACCCTGGGCGGCAAATACATGGCCGAACACCGGGTGGAGCAAGAGCTGGCCCGTCAGGGCATCGAGGCCAAAGCCATCTTCAGCTCGCCGACGCCGTTCAATACGCTGCTGTGGCGAGTCATCGTGATCGAGGGTGAGGACTACCACGAAGCGCTGGTGGGCTGGTTCGACAGTGCGCCACCGGTATTGGAACGAATGCCTCGCGGTGCCTCGCTCGGGAAGGCGCTGGATGATTCGCCGTCTCACCAACGGCTGCAATGGTTCACGGATGACATACTGCGCTACGACAGGCTCGGCGACCACCTGGTGGTGACCGATATTCGCCTGGGCATGACCGGCTTCCACCCGTTCCGCTTCGATTTCGCCCATTGGCAGGACAACGCCTGGCAGGTGCAGCCTTATATCAATCGTTGGCCGGCAGAACGGGGTGACATGCAGCGCCTTGCCCTGCTCTGGCAGCGCATCTGGCAACCTTCGACGCCCGTGCCACTGGCGCTCTGGGCCAGCGAGCTGAGCCAGTACCCGCAGGGCGAGCGCTCACCCGCCGATACCGATCTGGCCCCAGGCCGCAAAGCCGCCAGCTCCGCAAACGACAAGAAAGACCCGGCGCTATAAACCGTAGCCTGGGTTGAGCGCAGCGATACCCGGGAAACCCTCTCCCAGGTATCACGGGCTCAGATTCGGAACTGCCGCACCAGGCCCTGCAGCTCGACGCCAAGACGGGCCAGTTCGGCACTCGATGCAGCGGTTTGTTGGCTGGCGCTGGCACTCTGCTCGCCGATGTCACGTACTCGCGTAACGCTCTCGCTGATGGTTTCCGCCACCGCGCTCTGCTCTTCCGCCGCCGCGGCGATCTGCTGGTTCATCTGCTCGATGGTACTCACCGCCTGGGTGATGCGGCCAAGTGCCTCCCCTGCCTCGCCTGCCAGGCTCACGGTTCGTTGAGTCAACGCCCGGCTGCCTTCCATCTGGGTCGCGGCGCCACCGGCCAGACGCTGCAGATTGGCGATCAGGTTTTCGATTTCCTGGGTCGAGTCATGGGTGCGTCGCGCCAGGGCTCGCACTTCATCGGCCACCACGGCGAAACCGCGCCCTTGGTCGCCAGCGCGGGCGGCCTCGATGGCGGCGTTGAGCGCCAGCAGGTTGGTCTGCTCGGCAACCGCGCGGATCACCTCGAGCACGCTGCCGATACGACCGCTTTCCTGATTCAGCTCCTGCATGGCTTCGGCCGACTGCTCGACCTCCTGGGCCAGCTTGCCGATCTGGCTGATCGCCTGCTGCACCACCTGATTGCCCTGCTGAGCTTCACGATCCGCATCTGCAGCGGCCAGCGATGCCTGCTCGGCGTTCTGCGCGACTTCCTGCACGGTGGCGGCCATCTGGTGCATGGCGGTAGCAGTCTGCTCGGTTTCGACCTTCTGGTTCTGCACGCCGGCGCTGGTCTGAGCGGTGATCGCCGAGAGCTGCTCGGCTGCCGCGGCGATCTGCCCAACACCGCCGCCAATCCGCCCGACCAGATCGCGCAGGCTACGGGTCATGCCCTGCATGGCTTCGAGCAGTTGACCGAGTTCATCGTGGCGATTAAGCGGCAAATCCTGACTGAGGTCACCGCCGGCGATACGCTGGGCGAAGGCCACCGTCTGGCGCAGCGGCGCGACGATGGAACGGCTGATACTCAGCGCCGCGAACAGGCCGATCAACACGGCCGCGCCGCCCATGCTGCCAAGCAGCAACATGGCGCTACGGCTGTCATCGGTCATGCTCTGCTCTTCGACGTTCTTGGCCTGCTCGGCCAGCGCCAGCACCTGGTCGGCTTGCTGGAGCATGGCTGCATCAGTGGCTTTGCTTTGTTCGTAGAGCGCCTGGAAATTGGTGAACGCCTGCTGATAAGTACTGAGCGCCACCAGAGCAGCCTCGATCGCGCGCTTCTGATCGTCATTGAGCCACACCATCAGGCCGCTGGCTGAAGATTGCAGGTCGTAACTGACGAAGTTCCAGTCTTCCAGCGCAGCCGGCGAACCATCAATGATGAACTGGCTTTCGTGGCCGCGCAGTTCGAGCATGCGCTTGCTGAGGTTGGAGGCGGTTTCCGCCAGGGTCAGTGGGTCGCTGCCCCGCAGTTGGTCGCCACCCAGACGTAACTCACGCACGGCATCGTACATACCCAGTTCGATCATCTCGAACTGGCTGCGCGCTTCCTGGGCCGCTTCGCCCATCTGGGTACGGGCCTCGCTGGCGCGAGCCTGCTGCTGCACGCTGGCATCGAACTGCTGCAGGTAATCAGCAGTGGCGGTATCCATGGCCTGCAGGCGCTCGCGTTCGGCGGGGGTGGCACTGGCGATCTGCTCGGCCAGGCCGGCACGCACCTTGGCGAGCTGCTCACGCATACGCTGCGCATCGGCTTCGCTGTGGCTGATGGCGTAGTCGCGCTCCATACGCCGCGCACCGAGTATCTGCGCGTCGATGGTCGACAGCCCGAGGGACTGAGCGTGCCCCTGCATCACCGCCTGCACGGCGACGAAACCACTGCCGGTCACGGCAACGGTCAGCAACAGCACCAGGCCAAAGCCCATCAGAAGTTTCTTGCCTACGGAAAGGTCGACGAACAGTCGAGTGGCAGAATGCAACATCTAAGCGGCTCCATTTATTTTTATAAATTGCAGTGCTCGAGCGCCGTTACTTCGACGCTACTCATGGCTTCAGAAAGGTAATCGGCCACGCGGCGCAAAGCCTTAACAAAAAGGCAGCGCCATTAAGTTGCCACTATACCTTCAGGTTCACTGAGAGGTTTGCTGTAGCGCAACAAAAGGTTGCAGCACGGCAACAGATGGCACAAATGACACCCGCAGCGTTGTGCTGCGGGTGTCGCAGATGGCGGCCCCGTTGGTTACCGAGCGAGCCGACGCTGGCGCAGCTGGAAGCAGCCCCAGATGAACAGCAACCAGAACGGAATGGCGAACACCGACATGCGAATGCCCGGAATGAATAGCATCACACCAAGGATGAACAGCACGAACGCCAGGCACAGGTAGTTGGCGAAGGGAAACCAGAAGGCCTTGAACGACGGCTCGACGCCCTTGGCCTGCATGGCCTTGCGGAATTTGATGTGGGCCAGACTGATCATCGCCCAGTTGATCACCAGCGCGGCGACCACCAGGGACATCAGCAGCTCCAGTGCGCTCTTCGGTACCAGGTAGTTGACCACCACGCAGATCAGCGTGAAGGCTGCCGAGAAGAAGATCGCCAGTACCGGCACACCGCGCTTGTCGACCTTGAGCAGCGATTTGGGCGCATTGCCCTGCTCTGCCAGGCCATAGAGCATGCGGCTGTTGCAGTACACGCCGCTGTTGTAGACCGACAGCGCCGCGGTGAGCACCACGAAGTTGAGGATGTGCGCGGCGGTGTCGCTACCGATCAGCGAGAAGATCTGCACGAAGGGGCTGCTGCCGTAGGAGTCGCCACCGGCGGTGAGGGTCGCCACCAGATCGTCCCAGGGATGCAGCGACAGCAGTACGGTCAGCGCGCCGATGTAGAAGATCAGGATGCGATAGACCACCTGGTTGATCGCCTTGGGGATCACCGTTTTCGGCTGATCGGCTTCGGCCGCGGTGATGCCCACCAGCTCCAGGCCGCCGAAGGAGAACATGATGATGGCCATCATCATCACCAGCCCCGAGATACCGTTGGGGAAGAAACCACCGTGGCTCCACAGGTTACTGACCGATGCCTGCTCGCCGCCTGCGCCGCTGAACAGCAGGTAGCAACCGAGCAGGATCATGCCGATGATCGCCACCACCTTGATGATCGAGAACCAGAACTCGGCCTCGCCGAACACTCGCACATTGGTCAGGTTGATGGCATTGATGGCGACGAAGAACACCGCCGCAGTGGCCCAGGTCGGCACGTCTGGCCACCAGTACTGCACGTACTTGCCCACTGCAGTGAGCTCGGCCATGCCGACCAGCACGTAGAGCACCCAGTAGTTCCAGCCCGACAGGAAGCCCGCGAACGGCCCCCAGTAGGCGTGGGCGAAGTGGCTGAAGGAGCCGGCCACGGGCTCTTCGACGATCATTTCGCCGAGCTGGCGCATGATCAGGAAGGCGATGAAACCGCCAATCGCATAGCCAAGGATCATCGATGGTTCGGCCGACGCCATGACCCCGGCCGAGCCGAGGAACAGGCCGGTGCCGATGGCGCCACCCAGGGCGATCAATTGAATATGACGGTTCTTCAGGCCCCGCTTGAGCTGGCCTGTCTGGAGCATTTCGCTTGGCATCTGTCACCTGTGGGTGATCGACCGTGACGGGATCGAACCCGCTCGGCTCGTGGCCTGGCGGAATGGCTTGGTTTTCTCGTCGATCACTGCGCGTCGGGCTGGGCATCCGGTGCGGCTTGCTGGAATGCCTCGAGGGCCTCACAGCGTGCGGTCAGAGCGAGGATGCGAGGATACGCATCGAGGTCACAGTCGAAACGGCGCGCATTGTACACCTGTGGAACCAAACAGGCTTCCAGATAGCCGGGCCGCTTGCCCAGGGAAAATGTTTCACCGTACGCCACCAGGCCCTGCTCCACGGCAGCTAGGCCCTGAGCCACCCAGTGCCGGTACCAGACGTTTTTTTCCTCCTCGGAGACGCCCAACTCACGCTCGAGATACTGCAGCACCCGCAGGTTATCGAGCGGATGCACCTCGCAGGCGATGTGCAGCGCCAGCGCCCTGACCGCCGCGCGCTGGGCCGGGTCACCAGGCAGGATCGCCGGCACCGGAAAGATCTCGTCGAGGTATTCGAGAATCGCCAGGGACTGGGCGATCCGCACGCCACCGTTCTCCTCATCCACCAGCAGCGGCACCAGGCCCTGGGGGTTCAGCGCCCGGTAGGCATCGCCGTGCTGCTCACCACCGTCGCGAACCAGATGCACCGGCACGTGCCGGTAAGCGAGGCCCTTCAGGTTGAGTGCAATACGCACCCGGTAAGCGGCGCTGGAGCGCCAGTAGCCGTATAGCGTCAGCATGCCGGGCTCCTTAACATGACCTGGGGGAGCGGCCTTAGCCGCGATCAATCTTGAACGTGCCATCGCCATCGCGGCTAAAGCCGCTCCCACGCATCAGGAGCGTCGTAGCACTTCACTAGATCGATGCGCACCCGTTGCGTCGACCCTAAGTCAGGGTGCGGGCTACCTTCGAAACACCACCTCGTGGGAGCGGCTTCAGCCGCGATCAGCCTTGAAGGCGCCGATAGCATCGCGGTTCAGTAAACTTCGTAGCGTTCTACCACTTGGTCGATGGCGCCAAAGATACTAGCCCCGGCGGCGTCGAACATCTCGATGCGCACCCGGTCACCGAACTTGAGAAACGGGGTTTTCGCCTCGCCGTGTTCGAGCACTTCCAGCATGCGTTTCTCGGCCAGGCAGCTGGAGCCGGCACTGCGGTCGTAATTGGAGACGGTGCCCGAGCCGATGATGGTGCCGCTGCCCAGGGGGCGGGTACGCGCGGCGTGGGCAATCAGCGTAGGAAAGTCGAAGGTCATGTCGGTGCCGGCATCAGGCTGGCCGAACAGCTGGTCGTTGATGTGCGACACCAGCGGCCGATGTACCCGCCCCTCGCGCCAGCTCTCGCCCAGCTCGTCCGGGGTGACCGCCACCGGTGAGAAACTCGACGATGGCTTGCTCTGGTAGAAGCCGAAGCCCTTGGCCAGCTCGCCGGGAATCAGGTTGCGCAGCGACACGTCGTTGACCAGCAGCAGCAACTGTACATGCCCGAGTGCCTGGGCAGGCGTGACACCCATCGGTACGTCGTCAGTGATCACCGCCAGTTCGGCTTCCAGATCGATACCCCAGGCTTCGTCACCCAGGCGGATCGGCGCGTGGGGCGGGATGAAGGCATCCGAACCGCCCTGGTACATCAGCGGCTCGTGCCAGAACGACTCGGGCATCTCGGCACCACGGGCCTTGCGCACCAGCTCGACATGATTGACGTAGGCACTGCCATCGGCCCAGTGATAGGCGCGCGGCAGCGGGCTGTGGCAATCGCGCTGGTCGAAGTCGAACGCGGCGGCCTCCAGGCCATCATTGAGACGCTGGTAGACCGCCTCCAGCTGTGCCCGCACGCTCGCCCATTGATCCAGGGCGGCCTGCAGCGTGTGGGTGATCTGCGGCACGCGAACGGCACGTGACAGATCGCGGGAGACGACCACCAGCACGCCATCACGGCCCTGGTTCAGTGATGCCAGTTTCATCAGGACTCCTTGCCCGGCGCACGCCAGGAATTCACGTACTCGGCAACGTCCACCGCAGCGGCGGCGTCAGCCACCTCCAGGGCACGACGCGTGTCGATCATCACCGCCACCTCATCGGTGAAGGTGGCTGGGTCGGTCTGCGCCTTCTTCAGGGCCTTGGGGTGCGGGCCATGGGGGAAGCCACAGGGATGCAGGGTGACCATCCCCGCTTCGATATTGTCACGGCTGAAGAAATTGCCGCGGTGATAGAACAGCACTTCGTCGTAGTCATCGTTGTTGTGGAAGAACGGCACCTTGAGCGCGCCAGGGTCGGACTCCACCGGCCGTGGTGTGAAGGTGCAGACCACGAAACCATTGGCCACGAAGGTGGTGTGTACCGACGGTGGCAGGTGGTAGCGATGGCTCGCCAGCGGCCGGATATCCCGCCAGTTGAGGCGCACCACGGTGTTGTCGCCGTGCCAGCCCACCACATCCAGCGGGTTGTAGGGGTAGGTCACGGTGCTGATCTGGTTGCGCCGCTTGATGCGGATCTGCCAGCTGCGTTCGTCCTGCTGGGCCCTGAAGGCATCATCGATATGTGGGTAATCGAGCACCGCCGGATCGAAGATCGCCTGAGGCCCGAGCAGCCCCTTGTCGGGAACCTGATAGGCGCCATCGGTGTTTTCGATCAGCAGGAAATGGCTGGGCGCTGTCGGCTCGATGCGCCAGGCGGTGCCACGGGGAATCACCAGATAATCGCCATCGCGATACTCCAGGTGCCCGAAATCACAGTAGAAGTGCCCTGCGCCGTCATGCACGAACAGCAGTTCGTCGCCATCGCTGTTGCGCACCAGGTGGTTCATGGCGCCGGCGGTCTTCCACACGCGCAAGCGAATGTCGGCGTTATGCAGGGTCAGCGGCGCCTGCAGCGGACAGTCGTGCTCGCTGGCAATCCGGTTGAAGTCGAAGGCATGGGGCCGCAGCGGGCCCTGCCAGTCGACCCAGCCGGTGGGCGGATGCTTGTGATGCAGATGGGTCACAGGGCCGAAGAAACCCTCGCGGCCCATCTCCCGCTCGTAGGTCTCGCTCGGCAAGTCACAGTGAGCCTGGCGCGAGTGCTCGCCTTCACGCAGGGGAAAGCTGATCCATTTGCGGCTCATGGCTTCACTCCTCGCTGATCACACCACGACGCAACTGATCCTCTTCGATGGATTCGAACAGGGCCTTGAAATTGCCCTCGCCGAAGCCCTGATTGCCCTTGCGCTGGATGATCTCGAAGAAGATCGGACCGATCACCGTATTGGTGAAGATCTGCAGCAGAATGCCGTCGTCACCTGGCGCACCGTCGATCAGCAGGCTTAGGTCACGCAGCACGTCCAGCGGCTCGCCATGCCCGGCCACGCGCTGGTCGACCTTCTCGTAATAGGTGTCCGGCGTGCTCATGAACGCCACGCCGTTGGCCTGCAGCTTGCGCACGGTGGCGTAGATGTCGTCGGTGGACAGCGCGATATGCTGGATACCCTCACCGTGGTACTCGCGGATGAATTCCTCGATCTGCGACTTGTCGTCCGCCGACTCGTTGATGGGAATGCGGATCTTGCCGCAGGGCGCGGTCATGGCCCGGGAAACCAGGCCGGTGAGCTTGCCTTCGATATCGAAATAGCGGATCTCGCGAAACCCGGCGATGCGCTCGTAGAAGCTGAACCAGACGTCCATCTGCCCGCGCTTCACGTTGTGGGTGAGGTGGTCGATCATCTGCAGGCCGACGGCGTTGTCGTCCGGGCCGCGACCTTCGATGAACTCGAAGTCCACGTCGTAGATGCTTTGTTCGCCGTAACGATCAACCAGATACAGCAGCGAGCCGCCGATACCCTCGACGCAAGGAATATTCAACTCACCGAAGTTGGCGTGGCTACCGACCAGCGTAGCGCCCTGCTCCTTCACGTAGGCGGCAGCCTGGGCGGCGTTGCGAACCCGGAAGGCCATGGCACAGGCGCTCGGCCCGTGCTTCTCGGCAAAGGCGTGCACATGGCCAGTCGGGCTGCCATTGAGAACGAAATTGACGCCGTGCTGCTGGAACAGCCACACCTGCTTGCTGCGGTGCTTGGCCGTTTCGGTGAAGCCCATGGCGGTGAATAGCTGGCGCAGTTGCTCGATGCCTTCAGGCGTAGGGGCGGTGAATTCGACGAACTCGAAACCGTCGGTTCCGATGGGGTTGTGCTGTTCGATTCTGGACACGGCGTTCATGGGTTGTCCTCGTTGTCGTTATGGCTTCATGACAGTCGAGGCGAGAGCCTGGGGCAAGGCCTCCAGATGGGATGCAGTGCGACTATAGGACTAGGCCGTGGCAACGGATCGATACATCACATGGGCGCGGGCCAATATTCACTGCTTTCAGAGCGACAGATCTCCCCCACTCGTAAACCTTTCTTTACAGCATGGTCGATTTGGCTGCCGACGGGATGATGGCCGAATGACAGGCAGATAACCGTAAACGCTGCCAGAATGACAACCATCCAAGACGAGCCAACAACGAGGCCGCTATGAGCAGTGAAACGCCTTCCGAAGCCGAGAGCACCGCCGCGTTCGATCTCACGCCTGATAGCGATGAGGTGCGCCTGGCCAAGCTGGAAAAGGCCAACCGCCTCAACCGCCTGCTGATCTTCGGCTTGGCGCTGCTGCTGTTCATCGTGCTCTCCAGCCTGGCCACCTCGGCGGTGGTGAAGATGCTCGCTGACGAGCCCCCCCTTTCGACCCCGCTGCATTCGCCGCCGTCCAGCAGCGTGCCGAAGCGCTGGAAAAGGAATTGGCCAGCCTCAAAGAGGATCAAAAACGCCAGGATGCCCTACTGAAACTGGCTGCCACCCCGCCGCCCGCGGCGCCAGCTGCCGCGGCGCCAGCGGCACCGCCGTCCCAGGACATCGCCGCGCTGAAACTTATGGGCCGCACCCTGCTGGGTCAGGAGCAGAGCTTCCAGCAGAGCCTGCAGGCCCTGAAGAACGGCATGCGCGACCTGGCCGACATGATCCCCGGCTCGCGCAGCTGGCTGGATGATTACAACGAAGAACTCGACAAGGCCGTCAACGCCAGCGTGCAACGCACCAAGGCGATCCAGCAATGGGGCAGTAAACTGCAACACGAGTAGAGAACGTTATCGGTAGCTCGGCGGATCGCCGCAAATGATGCGGTCAGGCCACAATCGTTTCGCGCCGAGGGCGACGCTCCTACAGGGCTGGCGGCAACCGCACAGCCTGCAGACAGCTCAGTAGTGTAGGAGCCCGCTTGCGGGCGAATCGTCTTGCCAACGCCGATCTTGCGATATGGCCGCTCTTGCATCGCCCGCAAGCGGGCTCCCACGCCGTACTGGGTTAGCCCGCCTAGTGCTGCAGATTGCCGTACAGCTTGGCGTACAGGCCGCCGTCGGCGATCAGTTGGCGGTGGTCACCATCTTCGGCGACGCTGCCGCCATCGAATACCAGTACCCGATCAGCCTGCTTAACCGCGCTCAGGCGGTGGGCGATGATCAGCGTGGTGCGGCCGCTGAGAAACTGCGCCAGGGCTTCGTGCAGGGCGTATTCGGTAGCGGCATCCAGTGCCGAGGTAGCTTCATCGAGAATCACTACCTTGGGTTCGGCAAGCACCATCCGTGCGATGGCCAGGCGTTGCCGCTGGCCTCCGGAGAGGCGCACCCCAGAACGACCCACAACAGTATCCAGGCCCTGCGGCAACTGGCGAATGGTCTGTGCCAACTGGGCAATGGTCAACGCGTGCCAGCAGGCTTCGTCACTGCGCTCGCGGCCCATGCACAGGTTGGCACGCACCGTATCGTTGAACAGAGCCGGATGCTGCAACACCACCGCCACATGCTCACGAATGACCGGCAGACCGATCTCCTCCTGGCTGCTGCCACCAAAGCGAATGATCCCCGCCTGCGGCGTGTACAAGCCCAGCAGCAGTTGCACCAGGGTGCTCTTGCCGCCGCCGCTGGCACCGACGATGGCGACCTTTTCTCCTGGCGCGATGGACATATTCAGCCCACTGAGCACTGGCTCTTCACCGTAGGAGAAGGTCAGCTCACGGATATCGATACCCACCGTTTCACGGCCCTTGAACGGATCGGCGCCACCGACATAGTCCGGTTCGTCGCGACGTGCCAGCAACTGGTTGATGCGGGTCAGCGCACCACCGGCGGCATAGAAGGCGTACTGCAGGCTGAGCAATTGCTCCACCGGACCGATCATGAACCACAGGTAGCTGAATACCGCGAGCATCTGGCCGATGGACAGGTCGGAGAACAGCACGGTGAGCATGGTCGCGGCGCGAAACACGTCAATGCCGAACTGGAATAGCAGGCCGCTGGCGCGGTTCGAGGCATCGGTCTTCCACTGCGAGGCGATGGCGTAATCACGTACCTCACGGGCACGCCCACCCAGGCGACCGAGAAAAAAGCCCTGGCGGTTACCGGCACGCACTTCCTGGATCGAATCCAGCGTTTCCGTCAGCGCCTGGGTGAACCGAGAGGTGCTGTCGTTCTCGAGTTTTTTCAGGTGTTTGACGCGCTTGCCCAATTGCACCGTGGCGTAAATCACCAGGGGATTGAACAGCAGAATCAGCAGCGCCAGCTTCCAGTGCATCCACAGCAAGATCCCCGAGGTGCCGGCCAGGGTCAGCACGCCGACCAGGAAGCGACTCAGGGTCTCGCCGATGAATTTGTCGAGGGTGTCGAGATCGGTGACCAAATGCGTGGTCACCGTGCCGCCGCCGAGGCTTTCGTACTCGGCGAGAGAAATACGCTTGAGCCGCTCGATCAGACGGATACGGATGCGATAGACGATGTCCTTGGAGAGCCGCGCGAACAGTCGCGCCTGCACCACGTTGAAAATCAGCGCACAGCCGCGTAGCACGAACGTCAGCGCCAGCATCAAAAAAATGTAGCCCACCGCCGTTTGCCAGGCGTCGGGCAGAAAGTTGTCCATCACCTTGAGCGCGGTATTGCCGTCACCTAACAGGACTTCATCGACCAGCAATGGCAGCAGCAAGGGGATTGGCACGCTGCACAGGGTCGCCAGCACGGCGACTAGATTGGCGAGGATCAGCGCTCGCTTGTGGCGCAAGGCCAGGCGACGGATTTCCGCCCAGCTCAGGCGATCAACCATCGATGGCATGCTCCAGCCAGCGCGCGAGCAGTGGCGACAGGGCGTCGAGTGGCTGATAGCCGTTGGTGAGTAATGCCAGGCGCCCGCCCTTCTCGGCCAGCAAGGTCGGGAAACCGGAGATGCCGAGATCTTGTGCCCAGCTGAAATCCGCGGCAGTGGCCTTGTGCTGTTCTTCGCTGTCGAAGGCTTCGGCGAATTCGATGCGCGGAATACCAACCTCTTCGGCCAAGCGCACCAGGGTCGTTGCCTGGGTCACGTCCGCACCTTCCTGGTAGAAGGCCTGCTGAATGCGGCGCGCCATTGGCCAGGCACTCTGCGGGTCGAGGCCACGCACGGTGACCACCGCTCGGCAAGCCGCCTCGGTGTCGTAACGCATGCCCTCGGGCAGCCCGGCATCAAAGTTGAATAGCTGACCAGTGCTGGCATTGACCGCCTGCCAGTAGCCCAGGTAACGCACCCGCGCGGCGGCATCGATGGCCACCTGATCACGGCGCAGACCGCCAAGCACCAGTTCCATCGGCACACCGCGCTCGGCGGCCTGGGCTGCCAGCGCTTCGACCACCGGCGCGAAGCCCCAGCACCAGGAGCACATCGGATCCATTACATAGAGTAGGCGCGCGTGCATCCTCAGGCCTCGTGTTTTTGGCGGGGGTTGTTGCCCAGAGGATGGGGCTGATTGCGCACTTTCGCCAGTTCGATCTGGCGCTGGCGTTCACGGGCTCCCTCGCGGGTCTTCTCCGGCAGCGTGTCCCAACAGTGCGGGCAACTCACGCCTGGGCTGAAGTATTCAGAGGCGCGATCCTCGACCGAGATCGGCGTACGGCAAGCGTGACACTGGTCGTAGTCGCCTTCGCTGAGGTCATGACGCACGGTGACGCGGTTGTCGAAGACGAAGCAGTCGCCCTGCCAGCGGGTTTCTTCCTGAGGCACTTCTTCCAGGTATTTGAGGATGCCGCCCTTGAGGTGGTAAACCTCCTCGAAGCCTTCGTTGAGCATGTAGCTGGAGGCCTTCTCGCAGCGGATGCCACCGGTGCAGAACATCGCCACCTTCTTGTGCTTGCTGGGGTCGAAGTGCTCGCGGATGTAGGCCGGAAACTCGCGGAAGGATTTAGTCTGCGGGTCGATGGCGCCTTCGAAGGTGCCGATAGATACCTCGTAATCGTTGCGGGTGTCGATCAACAGCACTTCGGGGTCGGCGATCAGCGCGTTCCAGTCCTGAGGCTCAACGTAGGTACCAACACGCTGGTTAGGATCGACGCCCGGAACACCGAGGGTGACGATTTCCTTTTTCAGTTTGACCTTGGAACGGTAGAACGGCTGCTCGGCGCAGTACGACTCCTTGTGATCGACATCGGCCAGACGCGGATCGAGGGCGAACCAGGCGAACAGGCCGTCGATGCCTTCACGGCTGCCGGAAACGGTACCGTTGATGCCCTCTTCGGCGAGCAGCAGCGTGCCCTTGATGCCATTGGCGACCAAGGTGTCGAGCAAGGGTTGGCGCAGCGCCTCATAGTCCGGCAGGGAAACGAACTTGTAGAGCGCCGCCACGACGATATTGTTGGTCATGTCACTGTCCTTCAGTAGTCGCCCTCGCAAAGGGCGGACTGGGTACGAAATGGGAAACCACTGCCGCAAATCGCTCGCCACAGCCTCTGGCGTTGCCGGAGTATGGGCTGGATTGGAAATGGGCCGGCTAGTTTACTGGTGTTGACCGCTCAGGTGTAGGGCGACGCGCAATGGGCTGCACCAAGCGCGCCACTGCCAGATAGTACGTGGCCAACGGAAATGATCCCGATCGACTCGAACGCTGATGGGCAGGACGCTGCCTTACCCTGCACAGACGATCAGTAAGCTACCTTTGCAGGTGCACCTGTTTTTCGTCGCCAGTTACCGTCGTCGATCAGCACCAGCATCGACCTGAGTCGATCAAGCAGATTCAAGGAGCCTCACATGACCCGCCTCACCGCCAAGGACTTTCATCCCGAGCTGCTGGAGCTCTACGATTATTACGTACACGGTCGGATCAGCCGCCGTGACTTTCTCGACCGCGCGACCCGATTCGCCGTCGGTGGCATTACTGCAGCCACCCTGCTCGCCTCCCTGAGCCCGGATTACGCCATGGCCGAGCAGGTCAAATTCACCGATCCGGACATCGTCGCCGATTACCTTCACTACTCCTCGCCCAATGGCACCGGCCAGGTGCGGGCCTACCTAGTTCGCCCGGCCAATGCCAAGGGGCCTGTGCCTGGCGTGGTGGTGGTACACGAGAATCGTGGCCTGAACCCCTATATCGAGGATGTCGCGAGGCGTGTCGCCAAGGCTGGTTTCATGGCTCTGGCGCCGGATGGCCTGAGTTCGGTGGGCGGCTACCCAGGCAATGACGAGAAAGGTCGCGAGTTGCAACAACAGGTCGACCCGGAAAAGCTGATGAACGATTTTTTCGCCGCGATCGAGTATCTGCAGGCCAGCGATCAGACTACCGACAAGATCGCCATCACCGGCTTCTGCTATGGCGGTGGAGTATCCAATGCGGCTGCGGTGGCCTACCCGGAACTGGCTGCGGCAGTGCCCTTCTATGGCCGCCAGGCAAAACCCGAAGACGTCACTCGGATCAAGGCGCCCCTGTTGCTGCATTTCGCCGAGACAGACCCGAACGTCAACGCCACCTGGCCGGCTTATGAGGCGGCACTCAAGGCTGCCGGCAAGACCTACGAGGCGCACATTTACCCCGGTACCAATCACGGTTTCCACAACGATTCGACACCACGCTACGACGAAGCCGCTGCTGAACTCGCCTGGGAGCGCAGCATTGCCTGGTTCAAACGCTACCTGACCTGAATCGAACCTTACGTCCATTGATTTACTGGCCTGCACAAGGTCGAGGAGCAGTCATGAAAGCCATGATCATTCGCGCACCCGGCGGGCTGCAGCGCATCGAAGCCCGCGAAATCGCCGATCCCGGGCAACCCCAGGCAGGTCAGATCCGCGTGGCCTTGCACGCCAGCTCGCTGAATTTTCACGACCTGCTGGTGGCCAACGGCAGCATTCCTACAGCGGATGGCCGGATACTCATGGCCGACGGGGCCGGCGTGGTCGAAGCCGTGGGCGAAGGAGTCAGTGAGTTTCAGGTCGGCGACCCAGTGGTTTCCGGCTTTTTCCCACAATGGCCGGACGGCGACGTATTCGCCCCGGTCAGCAACTTCGCCGGCACGCCGGGCGATGGTATCGACGGTTTCGCGACCCAGTACGCGGTACGCGCCGCCACCGCCTTCACCCATGCGCCGCGTGGCTGGAGCCATGCCGAAGCGGCGACCATCACCACTGCGGGGCTGACCGCGTGGCGAGCCCTAGTCGTCGATGGCGGACTGAAAGCCGGTGACAGCGTACTGATTCTGGGCAGCGGCGGCGTGTCCATCGCGGCCCTGCAGATCGCCAGGATGATGGGCGCCTCGGTGATCGCCACCTCCTCGTCCGACGAGAAGCTCGAGCGGCTGCGCCAGCTCGGCGCCGATCACACTATCAACTATCGAAAGACGCCGGACTGGGGCAAACAGGTACTGGAGCTGACCGGTGAACGTGGCGTCGATCAGGTCGTCGAAGTCGGCGGGCCAGGCACCCTGGCGCAATCGATCAGCGCCGTGCGCGTGGGCGGTCATATCGCCTTGATCGGCGTGCTGACCGGACGCCAGGGCGAAGTGCCGACTTCGTTACTGATGGCCAAGCAGGTGCGCCTGCAGGGCCTGATCGTCGGCAGCCGTCGCCATCAGCAGGACTACATCCGCGCGCTGGAACAGTCCGGCGTACGCCCGATCATCGACCGCAGCTTCGCTCTGGAAAATCTCGCAGACGCCTTTCGGCTGCAGGAAAGTGGCGGCCATTTCGGCAAGATCGTGGTCGAGTGGTAACAGCGTTACCGGAACGTCCGCGTAGGGTGGGCCGGGCGGCGATCCGCTTCAGCCCATCATTCACAACGCAGCCAGAACTGAAAACCTGCGAACCGCACCCGGCGACTATGGCGCTGAACGGCCTTGTGGTCGGTGAAGCGCTAACCACTCTGCACAATGGATCAATGGTCGTGCTTGCTGCCACCGCGGCAGGTCGGCGAGTCCGGGGCGATACCCTGAGCGGCCCATTCCTGAGGGGTGTAGGTATGCAGCGCCAGGGCATGCACCTGGCTCATCAGATCGCCTAGCACGCCGTACACTTTTTGATGGCGCTTGACGGCGTTGAGGCCATCGAACTGCGGGCTGACGATTACAGCCTTGTAATGGGTTTCCAAACCGCGGCTGTGCATATGGCTCTCGTCCAGCACGTCAAGATGCTCAGGTTGCAAAGCCGCGAAAGCGGTCTGGAGGTGTTCAATTTTGGACATCGATTGCTCCGCGAGGGAAAACCGTGGCCGGCCAGTGCCGACCACGGCGGATATCAGGGCTTCTTGGCGCCCAGTTCAGTGCCCATGTCCGACAGCAGCTTGTTCACCGACGGTACCGCGCTTTCCAGCTTGGCCTGTGTGATCTGAGCCGACTGCGCGGTCAGTGCCGGCATTTTCTGCAGTACCTTCTGACCCAGTGGCGACTGGTAGAAAGCGATCAGATCCTTGAGCTCCTGCTCGTTGAAGTTGCTGGTGTATAGCTTGACCATATCGGGCTTGAGCTTGTCCCAGCCGACAGCCTTGTCCAGCTCGGCGTTGGCCTTGGCCTGGTAGGTTTCCAGCACCGCCTGCTTGCTTTCCGGGGCCTTGGCCTCGGCGAAACGCTGGGCGAACATCTGCTGAACCTGGGCGTACACCGGAACGGCGAGCTTGTCGGCGTGGGCGAGCTGCAGGAAGCGCTCGGCATCGGCGGCATGGCTGCGGGCATCGGCCAGCACCTGGGTGCTGCCGACAGCCAGCAGAGCGGCAATGCAGAGTGCGGGGATACGGGACATCGGGGTACTCCTGATCACGAGGGTGAGGTGCTTTGACCGACTGTCGCGCATTTTGTGCCGCGTCCACTTGCCTCTCAAGCCTTTTCGCACAGGTGAACGATCTTGGCCTGGCTATCAAGAGCTCATGACTATCGCTAAATGCCTATTGGCGCACCCTTCCAGCAAGGTCCAGAAATGCCAGTACTTGCTTGCCAACGAGCAACGCCTGCATGCTCGGCGACTGACTAGTGCACACATGGACGTGCCTGATGAATAGCCCTTTCGTTCTACCACCGCCAATTCCGTTGTGTGACCCGCAAGGTCGCTTCAACCCGGATGCAGCCGGCTGGTCGTCGCAACCTCGGGTCGACTGCTCCCTGCCGGGCAACCTGGGGCGCCGCAAGCGCTGGAACCACTGGAGCATCAATACACCTGACTGGACGCTGTCGCTGATTCAGGCCGATCTCGATTACGTCGGCTACGGCGCTGTCTATTTTCTCGACCTGAACAGCGGCCACAATGTGGCCCACAGCCAACTGAGCCTGTTCGGCCGCGGTTGCAGCCTGCCGGATACGCCACAGGGCAGCCATGCCTTCAACCACCCCCGCCTGCAGATTCATTTCAACGAATACCCTGGCCGCGTTCGCCTGACCGCCACCTCGACGAATATCGGCGGCATGCCCCTGCATCTGGCACTGGATATACAGCGCCCCGCCCATTTGGAATCGGTGAATTTGGTCATACCGCTCGGCAAGAAAAGCTTTCATGCTACTTGCCGACAAGTCGGCCTGCCGGCCAGCGGCAGTATTCACTTAGGTGATCGTGAATATCACTGCGCCAGCGGCCAGAGCTTCGCGTCGATGGATTTCGGCCGCGGTGTCTGGCCACTCAACAGCCATTGGACGCGCGCCGCATTTGCCGCACCAGGCGGCATCGGCGGCAATTTCGGCGCGGGCTGGACGGATCACAGTGGCCTGTCGGAGAACGCCCTGTGGTTTGGTGGACTCTTGCTGCACCTCGATCAAGCCGTACAGATGCGCCAGGTTCAGACAAACCCGCTGGCACCCTGGCACCTATGCACCGACGATGACCAGGTCGACCTCACCTTCAC
The DNA here is from genome assembly GCF_979258205.1 of Pseudomonas sp. AC355. Lineage (NCBI taxonomy): Bacteria > Pseudomonadati > Pseudomonadota > Gammaproteobacteria > Pseudomonadales > Pseudomonadaceae > Pseudomonas > Pseudomonas sp. AC355. Next base: position 1,803,498 of record NZ_OZ409843.1, read on the forward strand.
GCCGCGGCAGGTTCATATCGCCAAGCCACGGTTAGGCCTGCTGTACGCCGATACCCAGCAGTGGTTCGGCCACTACGACGGCATGCTCCGCGACGCCCAGGGCGAGCGCGTGCCCGTAAAGGCTGCGCAGGGCTGGATAGGCGCGACACAAACACGCTGGTAAACGACTGGAAGTGGAACGTGTAGCCGTTGTCGCAGCCTAAACTGCCTGAACAGCAACGGAGAGCCCCCTCATGAGTCGCACCGAAACCGACAGCATCGGCCCCATCGACGTCCCCGAAGAAGCCTACTGGGGCGCCCAGACCCAACGATCGCGAGTCAACTTCGCGATTGGCGAGGAACGCATGCCCATCGCTGTGGTGCGTTCGCTCGCTTTGATCAAGAAAGCCGCTGCGCGCATCAACGACCGTATCGGCGACCTGCCGCCGGAGATCGCTCGGCTGATCGAGCAGGCTGCCGACGAGGTGATTGCCGGCCAGCACGACGAGCAATTTCCGCTGGTGGTCTGGCAGACCGGCAGCGGCACCCAGAGCAACATGAACGTCAATGAAGTGATCGCCGGACGTGCCAACGAGCTGGCCGGCAACCCGCGTGGCGGCAAGAGCCCCGTGCACCCCAACGATCATGTCAATCGCGCCCAGAGCTCCAATGACTGCTTCCCGACCGCCATGCACATCGCCGCGGTCGGCGCGGTGCAACGCGACCTGTTACCCGCCATCGGCGAGCTGTCCGAAGCGCTGGCTGATCAGGCCGCGCGCCACAGCCGCCTGGTGAAGACCGGCCGTACGCACATGATGGACGCCACGCCCATCACCTTCGGCCAGGAGCTGTCGGCTTTCGTCGCCCAGCTGGAATACTCGGAACAGGCGATCCGCGCTGCGCTGCCAGCGGTCTGTGAGCTGGCCCAGGGTGGTACGGCAGTTGGCACCGGGCTGAACTCGCCATCCGGTTTCGGCGAAGCGATCGCCGCCGAACTGGCCGCATTGAGCGGCCTGCCGTTGCGCAGCGCACCGAACAAGTTTGCCGCCCTCGCCGGCCACGAGCCGCTGGCAGCCCTTTCCGGCGCCCTAAAAACCCTGGCCACCACGCTGATGAAGATCGCCAATGACCTGCGCCTGCTCGGCTCCGGGCCCCGCGGCGGCTTTGCCGAAGTGCGCCTGCCGGCCAACGAGCCCGGCAGCTCGATCATGCCCGGCAAGGTCAACCCGACCCAGTGCGAAGCGCTGTCCATGCTCGCCTGCCAGGTGATGGGCAACGACGTGACCATCGGCTTCGCGGCCAGCCAGGGTCACCTGCAACTCAACGTCTACAAACCGGTGATCATCCATAACGTATTGCAGTCGATTCGCCTGCTGGCCGACGGCTGTCGCAACTTCCGTGAACACTGTATCGTCGGGATGCAACCTGATGAGCAGCGCATGGCGGAGCACCTGGAACGTGGCCTGATGCTGGTCACTGCCCTGAATCCGCATATCGGTTACGACAAGGCCGCCGAGATCGCCAAGAAGGCTTATCAGGACGGCACCACCCTGCGTGAAGCAGCGTTGGCGCTGGGTCATCTGACCGCGGAACAGTTCGACGCCTGGGTTCGCCCGGAAACCATGCTGGAGGCAGGGCAACATGACTGAAACCGCCAAGAGCGGCGCCACCCCACTCGAGGGTGATGGCAAGCGCATCCTGATGATCATCGGCACGCCGAAAAGCGACAGCCTGTGCCATTCGCTGGCCGAGGCCTACGCCCTTGGCGCGCGTACCGAAGGCCACGTGGTGCGGCAGATTCATCTGGGGGCGATCAGCTTCGATCCGGTGCTGCACGAAGGCTATACGCAGAGCCAGACCCTGGAGCCGGATCTGCTCGAAGCCCAGCGACAGATTCATTGGGCCCAGCATCTGGTATTCGTTTACCCGGTCTGGTGGGGCGGCTTGCCAGCGCTGCTCAAGGGCTTTTTCGATCGCGTGCTGCTGCCCGGTTTTGCCTTCAAGTACCGCAGTGACTCGCAGCTGTGGGACAAACTGCTCAGCGGCCGCACCGCCGACCTGCTGGTGACCCAGGACACGCCAAGCTGGTACTTCCGCTGGATCTACGGCGCCCCGGCTCACCGTCAGATGAAGCGCACCATTCTCGGTTTCTGCGGCATCAAGACCCGCCGCCTGGCGGAGTTCTCACCCGTGCGCCCCTCTTCGGAAACCCAGCGCCAGAACTGGCTGCGCCGCGCCGAACAGCTCGGTAGCCAGGTATAGAGCCGGAAACGGACACTCGAGTTGGTGGGCTGAAGCACACCCTACCGCCCTAGGATTGAGCCATGTAGGGTGGGCTTCAGCGGATCGCCGCCCGGCCTACCACCTTGTCGCATCACCGCCATGACGGGCAAGCGCTCAGGCTGGCGTGACGTGGATGAACATCAGCGCCACGCTGATGGTGACGAACGACAGCACGGTGGCAACCAATAGAGTCGCACTGCAGCGATCCTCCAGGCCGAAGCGCTGACCGAGGATCGGGAAGATGCTCATCATCGGTGAGCAGGCGAACAACACCCCGACTGCCTTCATGACCGGATCCACGCCGGGCACCAGCATGAACGCGCAAAGCACCGCCAGTGGATGGAAAATCAGCTTGCCGGTGGATATCCACGCGGCGTCGATCCACACGCCGCGTGCCTTCATGCCGAACAGCCCGGCACCAATCACGAACAGTGCCAGCGGCGCCGAAACCCCAGCCAGCATGTCGATGGGTTTGAGCAGCAATGGCGGAATCTCGATACCCAGCAGCGACACGCACAGCCCGATGACGATCCCGATGATCACCGGGTTTCTCAGCAGTCGCCCGAAGGTCATGCGCAGTACGGTCAGCCAGCCACCGCCCTGCTGCTTGCCCGCCTCGGCCAGCACCAGCGCCAGCGGAATCAGCAGCAGGTTCTCGACCAGCATGCCCATGGCCATGCCCAATACCGCAGGTGAACCGATGGCCGCAGCCACCAGCGGATAGCCGATGAAGCCGCTGTTGGATACCGACATGCCCATGGCATTGATCGCCGAGCCAGACAGATCATCGCGGCGCACCCAACGCGACACGCAGAACGCTGCGGCGAAGGCCACGCAGGAACCGACGGTGTAAGCCAGCAGATAGCCGGGAATCATGGTCTGTTGAATTGGCGAAGTGCCCAGGGTCTTGATCAGCAGCGCCGGCATGGCAAAGGTGATCACGAACGCACCGATGCCGCGAACCTGTTCGCGGCTGAGCACAGCGCTCATGGCGGCGGCATAGCCAAGCCCGATCAGCAGAAAGATCGGCGCGGTTATCTGGAAGATTTGCAGCACGGTTTCAGAATTCCTTATCGCTAACACTGCCAACATCGTGGCCGGCGCGCTCAATCACGCAGAGCTCACGCGCTTGCAGCTGGCTCAGCCGGCTTCGGGTACGCCCGAAGTCCTGATGAGCCGAGCCGCGACACAGCCGCTCCAGGCTGGACTCGCTGCACAGCAGCAGAGTCGCGCCGGCATCGTACGCGATATCGATCAGGTTGATGAACCGCTGACAGGCATCGGTGGGTTGCGAATCCAGGGTCGGCACCCCCGTCAGCGCAATACGCGGGTAGCGTTGCAGCAGCCAGAGGAAGTCCGCAGTGGAATGGGCGTTGCCGCACAGCTCGGAGAACTCCAGCCAGGCGCGGCTGGGAGCCAGTGCCCTTACCTGCAGTGGATAATGGTTGACGGTCAGCGACTGGTCGCGCTGCGCCTCGTCATCCAGCGCCAGCCACTTTTCCAGGTACGCCAGGCCGCCCGCCGATTGTGGCCAGAGGTATTCACCCCAGCGCTGCCCGCCACCGGGCAGTTCGCGGTAATCGATACCGGCGTCCAGCGCCAGCACGGTGAAGCGCTTTTCGATCATGTTGATCGCCGGCGTGAAGCGCTGGCGGTACAACGGATTGGGGCACAGGCCCGCGGGCGCATAGTTGGAGGTCATGACCAGGCCGACGCCCTCCTCGACCAGCACATCGAGCAGGCGCCGCAGGAGCATGGCATCGCCGATGTCATGCACGTGGAATTCGTCGAAGCACAGCAGGCGGATGTCCTGCGCCAGCGCGCGGATCGCCAGCACCAGAGGATCGGGGTGGCCGGCGAATGCCTTCATGCGCTCCTGCAATTCCTGCAGGAACGCATGGAAATGCACACGGCGCTTGGCGGCGAAGGGTACGGCGGCGAAGAAGGCATCCATGACGAAGCTCTTGCCGCGGCCTACGCCGCCCCACAGGTAAACCCCGGCGGCGGGTTTGCGCAGCCAGCCACGACGCCCCGCGCACCAGCCTTGCAGCCACTGCGCCAGGGTATCGATTGCTCGCTGCTGCTCGGTATCGGCACGAAAGCTGCGGGCTTCGAGTGCCGCCGTGAACCCCTGATGGATACGCTCGTCGATCTGCTCGACGGACGTATCCAGCCCTCTGTCAGAAATCAAAAAACACCGTTTCGCCGTCCCCCTGAATGCGGATATCAAATCGGTAGGCCGGCTTGCCGTCAACCTCGCAGCGTTTGGCGACCAGGGTTTCACGGCGCGATGGCTGCTCGATCAGATTGAGCACCGGATCCTTGCCGTTGGCCTCGGCTTCATCGTCGAAGTAGATGCGCGTGTGCAGGTGGATGTTGATGCCCCGGGCGAACAGCGAGACGTTGACATGCGGCGCCATCGGCACCCCGGCGGCGGCGTTGACCACGCCGGGCTTGATGGTCTGCACCGTCCATTCGCTGCCGGCATCGAAGGTGGTCGCAGTGCGACCGAAACCGTTGAAGGGTTTGTCCAGATCGTACTCGGTGTCGTAATGGCCCTGATGGTCGGCTTGCCAGAGTTCCAGAAAGGCGTCACGCACCAGATGGCCGTTGCCATCGTAGACGTGGCCGATCAGGGTGATGTGCTCGCCCGACGCACCAGGCTGAGCCATCTGGTTCCAGATTTCCTGCTCGCGGGTCGGGTTGCCGGCGGCGGCCAGCGCCAGGCCGATATGAACGTAAGGGCCGGCTGTTTGCGAAGCGGTTTCGCGCAAGAGTTCGACAGGCATGACAGGCTCCTCAGCAGTTCTCGAAGTGGGTCTTGCGCTGGCCGCGCAGCACGATGTCGAAGCGGTAGGCCAGGCAATCCATGGGGTTGGCCATGCTCATGTCGAGCTTGGCGATCAGCGTCTGTACCGCGTCCGGGTTGGCGATGGCCTTGACGATCGGGCACAGCAGGATCAGCGGATCCCCTTCGAAATACAGCTGGGTGATCAATTTGGTCGAAATCGACGGGCCACTGATCGAGAAGTGAATGTGCGCAGGGCGCCAGTCATTGGGGCCGTTGCGCCATGGGTACGGGCCCGGCTTGACGGTGCGAAAGCTGTAATTGCCTTCACTGTCGGTCAGGGCGCGGCCTACACCGCCGAAGTTCGGATCCAGCGGCGCCAGATAGCGGTCGTTCTTGTGGCGGTAACGGCCACCGGCATTGGCCTGCCACATTTCCACGAAGGTATGCGGAATCGGCTTGCCGTACTGATCCATCACCCGCCCGCAGACCAGGATGCGCTCGCCTACCGGCAGACCGCCATTGTTGAAGTTGAGCAGCAGATCGTTGTCGTACTTGCCCATTTTCAGATGGGTGAAGTCCGGCCCGGTGGTTTCCGAAATGGATTGCGGAATACTCACCAGCGCCTGACGCGGCGAACGCGGTATGGAGGTCTTGTAATCGGGGGTGAAGGCTTTGGGGTGCCAGTTACGATCACGAATGATGAAACGGCTATTGTCCTCAACAGGCATGACAGGCTCCGGTTATTGAAATTATGGAGTCGACCCGTTGACCGTGCTCAGACTTGGCCGACGGTACGGGCTCTGCGAAGTATGGTCGCGCGGATAGAGCATGGCGCCTATTGAAAACAGCGCGCCCATCCATAACCAATAGGTTATGGGTAAGACTGGCGATATTGGCAACCCTGGAGCCCCATGGCGATGCATTGGTGGTAGCAGGAGGCTCGCGTGGATACACCTTAACCAGCCAATCGAACGAGACCAAGATATTGCTACCAGGACAATGACCCGCATGCGGCGTCTGGTGCGATAGGCTGCACCCATTCGTACAAATCACGAGGATCATTCGATGAGAGCTTTTCAGATAGGAACCCAGAACGGCCTGGACGCACTAACCCTTACCACTCGCCCTGAGCCCATTGCGGCACTGGGTGAGGTGATCGTGGCTCCGCGCATGGTAAGTCTCATCAGCCGAGACGTGCAGATCCTGCGCGGGATCTATGGCCCCAAGCAGACCCCGAAGCGGATTCCCACCTCGGAAGGTGTCGGTGACGTGATCGCGATTGGCGAGGGCGTGACCAACGTCAAGCCTGGCGACCGTGTTGTTTGCGGGCATTTTCCAGACTGGCTGGAGGGCGAGTTCCGCCCTACCGTGTTCAGCCACGACATTGGCGTCACTCACGACGGGTGGCTGGCCGAACGGATTGTGCTGCCTGCCACGTCGCTCATCCGAGTACCGGACAGCCTGGCAGACAAGGACGTAGCGACTCTGGCCTCAGCCGGCCTGACGGCATGGAATGCGCTCGTGGAGGTGTGCAAGGTGAAACCAGGCGAGCTCGTGCTCTGCCTGGGTACGGGCGGTGTCGCACTGGCAGCGCTACAGATCGCCAAACTTCACGGTGCGCGAGTAGCGATCACGTCTTCCAGCGACGAAAAGCTGGGCATCGTTCGCCAGCTCGGTGCCGACATTACCGTAAATTACCGTAAGAATCCTGACTGGGCTCCACAGCTCATGGCCCAGAACAATGACACGGGAGCCGATATCATCATCGAAACTGGCGGCCAGGATACCCTGGGCCAATCCATAGCAGCAGCAGCCGCCAACGGCCGTATTGCGGTGATAGGCGTAACGCCTGGGCAGAACTCACCAATCCCTGACTACCTGTCTCTGATCATCAAGAACGTGACGATCAGAGGTATCGCCAACGGCAACCGCAAAATGTTCGTCGACCTGATCCGGGCTGTCGAAGCAAACAGGATCGAAACCTTGGTGAACAAGACCTTCCGGTTTGAAGACGCCCCCGATGCTTATGCGTATTTCGCTGCCGCGAAGCATGTAGGAAAGGTAGTGATTGCGTTCGAATGACTCACCCCTGCAACGGTTTGGCCATGCCGAGCGTCTGTCGAGCATACGCAGTGCTTGGCAGTGCTGCCGTACGCGCAAACAGATCCGCCTCAGAGAAGGCGGTCTCGGTACTCCGCTGCCAGTTCACGTAATGTATCGCAGCACCACTGCGCAGCCAGTGGCAGTGGCAGTGCCGCATTGCTGCAGATACCAACCGAACCACCGGGCTCGCGAATGCCCAGAGAAAGCTCCGCCAGTTCGCCGCTTTGCAGATCCAGGCGCACGGCGTCCAGCGGCGCGACCCAGACCGCGTCGCTGCATTGCACGTAACGCCGACTGAGAGCCGGCGAGAGGGTTTCCAGACGTTGTCGAGGCTGCGGCACCCCGCATTGCACGAACAGGCTGTCGGCATAGCGGCGGATGGTGGTGCCGGCCAACGGCAGCACCAGTGGATAATCACCCAACTGCGCCAGGCCTTCGTCGCCCAGGGCCAGCAGAGGGTGCCCCGGACGCACCACCAGACTCATCGACTCGCTATATAGATGCTCGAAGGTCAGGCCCTGGATCTCCGGGCTGTCGGTCATGCGCCCGACCACCAGGTCGAGCTCGCCGACGCGTAGCTGTGACAGCAGATAGGCGCTCGGCCCAGTGGCGACACTGATCACCAGCGCGGCGTGACGCTCATGGAGGCGCCGCACCACCTCCGGGATCAGCAGGCTCTCGACGGTCGACAACACGCCAACGCGCACATGGCCAGCGTCGTGCTCACCTCCGCGCAGGCTCGCCACGCCATCGCGCAGCGCCTGCACGCAAGGCCCGGCATAGCGCATGAACGCCAGACCGGCAGCCGTCAGGCTGACGCCGCCCTTGCCGCGTTCGAACAGCACCGCAGTGAGAATCTCCTCCAGTTCCTTGAGCGTCTTGGACACTGCTGGCTGGCTGATCGCCAGGCTATCGGCAGCTTTGGCGAAACTGCGCTGGCGGGCGATTTCGAGAAAGCAGGTCAGGTGGCGGAATTTGATGCGGTTATCGAGGTTCATGGCCATGGCGGTGCTGTTGAGGGCTGCGCCACAGTACCAGAATGCCTCGTACGGACGCCTCTCGAACGGGCAGGCGTTCACGATTTTCAACAGCGTGCGGCAGCAGGCGTATGTACTACGTCGCAGTGACCAGAAAATGCAGGCTGAAAGCCAAGAAAAATGGCAAAACTTCAGCCCTTCTGCGACAGACAGCATTCGACTGCAAACAGTCCACTCTTAATTACGACAGGGAATATTGAACACTTAAAGATCCATATGCGTTTTAACGTCGATAGTTGTTCAAACGATCAAACTAAAGTGCCAGCATCTCATCACTTCCTCCCTCATCTTAGTTGCCCAACTCTCAACAAGACCGATACAGGCCATCGAAAACTCGGGACGATAGAATTCAACATGACCGCCTGTCGCCCTGATACGGCCAAAAACCTGAAAAGCGCCTCCCTGAGCGACTTACGGGCAGCTGAAAGCTCCAACCAGACGTGTCTATCACAGTCGAAAACCAATCACTTACGCCGTAATCGCAGCGAAAACCTGCTGCTTTTCATTAGTTCCCTGCTGCCCGGCTCGACATTGAAAATAGTCGAAACTTCTTCTTTCCTACCTAGGTCATGAACTACGTGGGAATTAATAATTAGAAAGCAGCTTTTCCTCCGGCCCCGACACGGGATTCAACTGGAACGACATGCGGCATATTCCCGTTAGTGTGCAAGCGAAAGAAACAGTTACGGGTCAAGGACAGAATCGATCGGAGGTGGTTATGGGAAACGCTGTCGTGGCAACACGGTTTGATCAGGCTTTATCGATAGAGATGCCACTCAAGCCGCAGAGCAAAATCACCAATTTGCATGCAGTCAAGAAGAAAGTCCTCTTTGTAAGTTCCGAGCTCGCCGACCTGATCAAGGTGGGCGGCCTGGGTGACGTGTCAGCCTCGCTGCCACGCGCCATGAGCACCAATCACGACGTCCGGGTATTGATCCCCGGCTACCGTCAGGTGCTGGAAAGTGGTCACGCCATTCGAGACGTAGGCAGCGTTCCCGGCCATGCCGCCCTGCCCCCGGCCCGCGTCGGCTGCATGACCCTACCCGACGGCCTGATCGTCTATGTACTGATCTGCCCCGAACTCTATGACCGTGACGGTACGCCCTACGCCGACAGCCACGGCCGTGACTGGCAGGACAATCACATCCGCTTTGCCCGTCTGGGCCTGGCTGCCGCTGAAATCGCTGCCGGCACCGCGTGCCTCAGTTGGTGCCCCGAGGTGGTTCACGCCAACGACTGGCCCGCTGCGCTGACGCCGGCCTACATGACCTGGCGCGGCCAGAACACACCCACCGTATTCACCATTCACAACCTTGCCTATCAGGGCCTGTGCAGCCTGGAGTGCAGCCCGGAACTGGGCTTGCCCTCCTCGGCTTGCGGCCATCAGGGTATGGAGTTCTACGGCAAGCTGTCGTTCCTCAAGGCAGGCCTGGTCTACTCGGATCACGTGACCACGGTGAGCGAAAACTACGCCCGCGAGATCACTACCCAGGAATTCGGCTGTGGCCTGGAAGGCATGCTGCAGTTCAAGGTGCAGCTCAACCAGTTGAGCGGCATCCCCAATGGCATCGACGAGAGCTGGGACTCGTTGAACGACCCGCATCTGGTACAGGGCTTCGAGGCCCACGACTGGGAGAGCAAACGGGTCAACACCCGCCACGTCGAGAAGATGTTCGGCCTGGAGCAGAGCGATGGCCCGCTGTTCGCCGTGGTGTCGCGCCTGGTGCAGCAGAAAGGCATCGACCTGACCCTGGAAATCGCTGACACCATCGTTGCCGAAGGTGGCCGCATCGCCATCATCGGCCAAGGCGAAGAACACCTGGAAAACGCAGTGCGGGAACTCGCCCGCCGTCACCCAGGCCGAGTTGGCGCCAATGTTGGCTTCAACGAAACGGACGCGCGCTGCATGTTTGCGGGTAGCGACTTCCTGCTCATGCCGTCGCGCTTCGAGCCGTGCGGCCTCAGCCAGATGTATGCCCAGCGCTTCGGCTCGCTGCCGATTGCCCGCGCTACCGGCGGCCTGGCCGACACCATCGAAGATGGCGTCAGTGGCTTCCTGTTCAACGAAACCAGCAGCGAAAGTTATCTGGAAGCGGTACGCCGGGCCATGGCCGTGCACCGCAACCCGGAACTGCTCAACGCCATGCGCGCCCGCGCAATGGCATCACCGCTGTACTGGACACAGTCGGTGGAACCCTATGCGGCGCTGTACCGCAAGCTGCTGGCCGCGAAGATGTCGGGTGGGAAATTGGCGTGATGGTTGAGAAATTCCGACGACATGGCGCCTGGCTGGACGAACATGGTCACACCCATTTCGCCCTCTGGGCACCAGACGCAAAGAGCGTGGCAGTAGAACTGCAAGACCATCAGCGACACGCAATGACCGCCAGCGAAGACGGCTGGTTCACGGCAACGCTACCGGTAGGTGCCGGTAGCGATTACCGCTACCTGATCGACGAATATCTGCTGGTACCCGACCCCGCGTCGCGCTGGCAGGCTAATGATGTGCATGGCCCGAGCCGAGTGGACGCACCAGACCAATACAATTGGCGTACGGCCAACTGGCAGGGTCGCCCCTGGCAGGAGACGGTGCTCTACGAACTGCACGTCGGCACCCTCGGCGGATATAAAGGCGTGCAAGAAAGGCTGCAGGCGCTGAGCGATCTGGGCATCACCGCCATCGAATTGATGCCGTTGGGCGAATTTCCCGGTGGCCGCAACTGGGGTTACGACGGGGTTCTGCCCTTCGCTCCGGACTCTTCCTACGGCACTCCCAACGAACTGCGCGCACTGATCGACCATGCTCACCAGTTGGGCTTGATGGTCTTCGTCGATGTGGTCTACAACCACTTCGGCCCCGACGGCAATTACCTCGGGCAGTACGCCAGCGGCTTCTTCCGTGAGGACGTCCACACGCCCTGGGGCCCTGCCATCGACTTCCGCCGCCACGAAGTGCGCGACTACTTCATCGAAAACGCCCTGATGTGGGTACAGGACTATCGCATCGACGGCCTGCGCCTGGATGCCGTGCATGCCATCGGCGAGCGCGACTTCCTGCTCGAACTGGCCGAGCGTCTGCACGGCTCGATAGCCAGCAGGCGCCATCTGCACCTGGTGCTGGAAAACGAGAACAACGACGCCGAGCTGCTGCAGCGTGGTTTCGTCGCCCAGTGGAACGACGACGGCCACAACGTGCTGCACCACCTGCTCACCGGCGAGCACGAAGGCTATTACGCCGACTTCGCCGAGGACGCCACTCACAAGCTTGCACGCTGCCTGCGCGAGGGCTTCATCTACCAGGGTGAAACCACCCGCCACGGCACTGCCCGCGGTAGCAGCAGCGGGCACCTGCCACCCAGCGCCTTCGTGCTGTTTCTGCAGAATCACGATCAGGTCGGCAACCGTGCCCTTGGCGAACGCTTGCCGAGCCTGGCCAATGGCGATGCGCTGAAGAGCGCCACCGCTCTACTGCTGCTCAGCCCGATGATTCCCCTGCTGTTCATGGGCGAGGAATGGGGCAGCGAACAGCCGTTCCAGTTCTTCACCTCGCACAACGACGAGTTGGGCGAAGCGGTACGCAAAGGCCGGCAGAACGAGTTTCGCGAATTCTCCAGGTTCTCCGGTCAGGAAATTCCCGCCCCGAATGAAGTCAGTACATTCGAGACGTCCACCCCCGATCAGCAAACCCGCGAAACTGCTTCCGGCAAAGCCTGGCTGGCCTTCTACCGTGAACTGTTGAGCCTGCGCCGCGAGCACATCGTGCCGCGCCTGCCGGGTAGCCAGGCCCTTGAGAGCCGGGTACTGGGCGACGCCGCAGTGGCTGCCAGCTGGCAGTTGGGTGATGGGCAAATTCTGCGCATCGACCTGAACCTGAGCGATGCCGAAGTGGCCGCAGGTTCCCACGCGGGCGCCAGTACGCTGTTCGCCTATCGCGCGGACAAGGATAGCGACCACCTGCCGCCACGCAGCATTCGGGTTCTACTGGAGGGCGCAGCATGAGCGATGCACGCCTTGCAGAACTGAGCCATGCCGCGGGCCTGAGCGTCGACTGGATCGATGCCGATGGTCGCCAGCAATCGGTTACCCCGGAAAACCAGCGACGCCTGCTCGAAGCACTGGGTTATGCGGTGCAGGACAGCGAGCAGATCGAGGCCAGCCTTGCTGAACTGCAACAGCGTCAGGACAGCCTGGCGCTTGGGCCGCTGGTGACGCTGGATCAGCAGGAAACACTAGATCTGACCCGCTACTTTCCGCCTGGCACTCCCTACGAAATCGAGCTGGAACAGGGCGAGCGTCTGGAAGGCCGTCTGGATGACAGCTGCCGGCTGCCAGTCATCGGCATCACCGGCTATCACCAGTTGCGCATCGCCAGCGGTGCAGTGACCCTGGCGGTCGCTCCACCGGCCTGCCCAAGCGTGGCTCAGTTGGCAAAGCGCGAAAACGCCAAAATCTGGGGGCTGAGTGCCCAGTTGTACTCGCTGCGGCGCCCCAACGATGGTGGCCTGGGCGACACCCAGGCACTCGAGTCGCTGGTTCGCAGTGCAGCCAAGCGTGGCGCCGATGCGGTGGCGATCAGCCCAATGCATGCCATGTTCAGCGCCAATCTACACACCTACAGCCCCTACTCGCCCTCCAGCCGCTTGTTCTTCAACGTGCTGCATGCGGCGCCGGGCAGCATTCTCGGCGAAGACGCGCTGCAGCAGGCGATTCGTGGTTGTGGTCTCGGCGAGGAACTGGCGCGCCTGGAAAGCCTCGAGCTGATCGACTGGCCGGGTGTGGCCGGCAGCCGTATGCGTATCCTGCGTCAGTTGCATGCCGACTTCCGCTCCAGCGCTCACCCGCTGCGCGACGACTTCGAGGACTTTCGTCGCGAAGCCGGCGACGCCCTGCGTCAGCACTGCCGCTTCGAAGCATTGCGCGGTTTCATGGATCTCAACGGGCTACCGGTGGACTGGCGCGTATGGCCCGAGCAGTACCGTGACCCTGCCAACGAAGCCGTCGAGCAGTTCTGCGAGGGCCATCAGGAAGAAGTCGAATTCCACGCCTTCGCCCAATGGCTGATCGCCCGTTGCCTCGACCGTGCCCAAGACAGCGCCCGTGAGGCTGGCATGGCGGTCGGCCTGATCGCCGACCTGGCAGTGGGTGCAGATGCAGCCGGCAGCCAGGCCTGGGCTCGCCAGGCCGAACTGCTGCAGGCGGTGAGCGTCGGCGCGCCGCCGGACATCCTCAACCGCTCGGGGCAGAACTGGGGCGTTTCCGCTTTCTCACCCAGCGGCCTGCAACGCAACGGCTTCCGCGCTTACATCGAAATGCTGCGTGCCAATCTGGCCCATGCCGGCGGCATGCGCATCGACCACGTGATGAGCATGCGCCGCCTGTGGGTGATCCCCGAAGGGGCGGATTCCGGTGCCGGTGCCTACCTCAATTATCCGTCCAAGGATCTGCTGCGCCTGCTGTGCCTCGAGGCCGAGCGCCACGGGGCGCTGATCATCGGCGAAGACCTGGGCACCGTGCCCGATGGCCTGCGTGAAGAACTGGCGCAGCGCAACATCCTCGGCATGCGCGTGCTGCTGTTCGAGCAAAGCAATGGTCGCTTCAACGCGCCGGCGCACTGGCCGCGGGATGCCCTGGCCACCACCACTACCCACGATTTGCCGAGTATCCGCGGCTGGCTTGCCTCCCGCGACATCCATTGGCGCCAGGCCGCTGGCCACCGTAGTGACGACTACACCAGACAGGATCACGACTTGCGCGCTCACGAAACCCAGGCACTGCACCAGGCCTTGCACGAGCACGGACACGCTACCGCAGACCACATGGACGACACCCAGCAACTGGACGCCAGCATCGCCTTCATCGGCAGCACACCGGCGCCGCTGGTGCTGCTGCCACTTGAAGATGCCATGGCCGCCACCGAGCAGCCCAACCTGCCGGGCCCGGGCGAGGAACACCCGAACTGGCGGCGACGCTGGTCGGAAGATGCCGACGGCATGCTCGACGATGCGGCGGTCAGTCACCGCCTGCAGCGCCTGCAGTGGGCACGCAATCTGGTCGAGGGCACACGCCATGACTGATTTGCGCGCCAGCGTTCGCCTGCAGTTCCACAAGGGCTTCACCCTCGAAGACGCAGTGCCCCTGGTCGATTACTTCGCGCGCCTGGGCATCAGCCACATCTATGCCTCGCCTCTGCTGACTGCGCGGCCAGGTTCGATGCACGGCTATGACGTGGTCGACCCGACCCGCATCAACCCGGAGCTTGGCGGCGAAGCGGCCCTGCAACGCCTGGTGACTGCCCTGCGCACCAAGGGCATGGGCCTGATCCTCGACATCGTGTCCAACCATATGGCCGTGGGCGGCGACGCCAACCCCTGGTGGCTGGACGTTCTGGAATGGGGCATCAGCAGCCCCCACGCCAAGTTCTTCGACATCCACTGGCAGTCCCATGACCCGCTACTGCGCGGTCAACTGCTGGTGCCCTTCCTGCGCAGCGACTATGGCGAAGTCCTGGCTGCCGGCGAAATCGAGCTGCACTTCGATGCCGAACGGGGCCTGCTTTACGCCAAGCACTACGATCACCGCTTTCCGCTCAACCCGCCGACCTATGGCGACGTGCTGCAGCACAGCGGGCATGCCGAACTGCAGGCACTGGGCAAGCGCTTCGCGGCGCTGGATGACAGCCAGGACGGCCAACACCAGGCGCGCACCCTGTTCCGCGAGTTGGTTGCCCTAGCCAGCAAGTCAGATGGCGCAATCGATCGCGCCATCGCCAGCCTGCGGCCAAGCGAAGAACAGGGTTTCGAGCCGCTGCACCAACTGCTCGAGCGCCAGCACTATCGCCTGGCCAGCTGGCGCACCGCGGCGGACGACATCAACTGGCGGCGCTTCTTCGACATCAACGAGCTGGGCGGCCTCAAGGTCGAACGCCACGAAGTATTCGAAGCGACCCACGCGAAGATCTTCGAGATGATCGAGAAGGGTCTGGTAGACGGCCTGCGTATCGACCACGTCGATGGCCTGGCCAACCCGCGTGCTTACTGCCGCAAGCTGCGCCGTCGCGTCGAGCGCCTGCTGCCGCAGCGCCCGGCCGAACTGCGTGGCAGTCGCTTCCCGATCTACGTCGAGAAGATTCTTGGCGAGGGCGAACAACTGCCTCGCGACTGGGGTGTCGATGGCACTACCGGCTACGAATTCATGAACCAGGTTTCCCTGCTGCAGCACGATCCTCAGGGCGAGGCCGTGCTGGCACAGCTGTGGAGTGAGACCAGCAGCCGTGGCGTCGACTTCATGGAAGAAGTACGGCAGGCCCGCCAACTGGTGCTGACCACCTCTCTGGCCGGCGATCTCGAGGCGCTGGCTCAAGGTCTGCTGCTGATCGCCAGGGATGATATCGCTACCCGTGACCTGACCCTGGGCGCCATCCGCCGGGCCCTGCTGGAACTGATCGTGCACTTCCCGGTGTATCGCACCTACGTCTCCGCTGCAGGGCGCAGTGCCAGCGATCAGGCGGTATTCGACCAGGCCCTGGTAGGCGCGCGCAGCACCCTGGCCGAAGCCGACTGGCCGCTGCTCGAACACCTCGACAACTGGCTCGGCGGTCAGGTGCTTTCCGAGCTGCCACCGAGCCCGCAGCGCAAGCTCTGGACAAAGATGATCGAGCGCTTCCAGCAGCTCACCTCCCCCGCCGCCGCCAAGGCGGTGGAAGACACGGCTTGCTACCGCAGCGCCGTGCTGCTGTCGCGCAATGATGTGGGTTTCGACCCGCAACAGTTCAGCGCGCCGCTGGAAGCCTTCCATGCAGGTTGCCTGGAACGCGCACGGCACTTTCCAGCCAACCTGCTGACCACCGCGACCCATGACCACAAGCGCGGCGAAGACACCCGCGCCCGGCTAGCGGTGCTCAGCGAGCGCGCAGAATGGTTCGCCGAACGCTGCGGACACTGGCGCGAGCTGGCGGCACCGCTGCGCAAGGAGCTCGATGACGGCAGCGCACCGTCGCCAGGCGATGAGCTGATGCTCTTGCAGATTCTCCTGGCCTGCTGGCCGCTGGATCTGCAGGCGGATGACTCCCAGGGCCTGCAGGCCCTCGCCGAGCGGGTCACCGCCTGGCAGGAAAAGGCCGTTCGCGAGGCCAAGCTGCGCAGCACCTGGAGCAACCCGAACGGCGACTACGAAAGTGCCTGCCGGGACTATCTACAGAAGCTACTGGGCAGCGGGCAAGGCAGGCAGCTGCGTGAAGAGATCCGCGCCGCCGCCGTGCGGATCGCGCCCGCCGGTGCCCTCAACAGCCTGGCCCAGAGCCTGCTGCGCATGAGCGTGCCAGGCGTGCCCGACCTGTATCAGGGCTGCGAGTTCTGGGACTTCTCTCTGGTCGATCCGGACAACCGCCGCCCAGTGGATTTCGCCGCTCGCCAGCAGACGCTGGACGCCAACGCGTCGCTTGCCGAGACGCTGCCGCACTGGCACGACGGCCAGGTCAAGCAGGCGCTGATCGCCGCGACCCTGACCGCCCGCAAACAACATCAGCGACTGTTCGCCAAAGGCGACTATCAGCCGCTCACCGTAACGGGTCGCCATGCCAGCAAGGTGCTCGCCTTCCTGCGCAGTCATGGCGACGCCCACGCTTTGGTGGTCGTGCCGCGCCTGGCCGCATCACTACTGGGCGATAGCCAGACCCCGCTGATTGCCCATGACCAATGGGGCGACACTCGTATCGCCCTGCCTCCGGCTCTGTCCGACAAGGCTTTGCACAGCGCCTTCTCCTCTGCCGACCTGTTACCGAGCGACGGCCATATCGCGGTACGCGACGTACTGCGCGATGTCCCCGTCAATCTGCTGATCGTCCCGACCCATTCTCAGGAGTCACACCCATGAGCGCAAAAGAAGAACGCATCCGTGAATTCGCCTACCAGATCTGGGAGTCCGAAGGAAAACCCAGCGGCCAGGCCAAACGCCATTGGGAAATGGCCACCAAGCTCGCCGACGCCGAGCAGACGCCCGCCAAGGCCACCACCAAGGGCATGAGCAAGCCGAAAGCTGCCTCCACCGAGCCCAAGCCTGCCGCGCCGATCAAGCCACGGGCCAGCAAGACCGCACCGGCCGCAGCCGAGAAACCGGCTGTGCTGAAACCGGCCAAGGCGCCGGCCAAAGCCAAGCCGACCACGGCAAAGCCCACCCCCAAGAAACCCAAGGCCTGACACCAGGAGCCACCCAGAATGAGTCAACCACGCTCGCGTATTACCGAAGGTCACCCCTTTCCGTTGGGGTCGACCTGGGATGGTTTGGGCGTCAACTTCGCGCTCTTCTCGGCTCACGCCACCAAGGTCGAGCTGTGCATCTTCGATCCGGACGGTCTGGAAGAGATCGAGCGCATCGAATTGCCGGAGTACAGTGACGAAATCTGGCACGGCTACCTGCCCGATGCACATCCGGGGCTGATCTACGGTTACCGGGTTTACGGCCCTTACGAGCCGGAATCCGGACACCGTTTCAACCCCAACAAACTGCTGATCGACCCCTACGCCAAGCAGTTGGTTGGCGAACTGAAGTGGTCGGAAGCGCTGTTCGGCTACGAGATCGGCCACCCCGATGGCGACCTCAGCTTCGACGAGCGTGACAGTGCGCCCTTCGTGCCCAAGTGCAAGGTCGTCGACCCGGCTTACACCTGGGGCAAACACCGCAACCATCGCGTCGACTGGGACAAGACGGTGCTTTACGAAGCCCATCTGCGCGGTCTGACCATGCGTCACCCGTCGGTGGCCGAAGAAAAGCGCGGCACCTTCGCCGGGCTGATGAACGCCGACGTGATCAAGCACATCCGCAAACTGGGTGTTTCCTCGGTGGAGTTGCTACCCGTGCATGCCTTCGTCAATGACCAGCATCTGCTGGAAAAAGGCATGAACAACTATTGGGGTTACAACAGCATCGGCTTCTTCGCGCCTCATCCGCGCTACCTGGCCAGTGGGCACATCAACGAATTCAAGGAGATGGCTGCGCACCTGCACGACGCCGGCCTCGAGCTGATTCTCGACGTGGTCTACAACCACACCGCCGAAGGCAACGAACTGGGCCCTACCCTGTCCATGCGCGGCATCGACAACGCCAGCTATTACCGGTTGATGCCCGACGACAAGCGTTACTACATCAACGATTCCGGCACTGGCAACACCCTGGATCTGAGCCACCCCTGCGTGCTGCAGATGGTCACCGACTCGCTGCGCTACTGGGCCAAGGAAATGGGCGTGGACGGTTTCCGCTTCGACCTGGCGACCATTCTCGCCCGTGCCCACGACGGTTACGACGAGCGCCACAGCTTCCTGGTCGCCTGTCGCCAGGATCCGGTGCTGAGCAAGGTCAAGCTGATCGCCGAGCCGTGGGACTGCGGCCCGGGTGGCTATCAGGTCGGTGGGTTCCCACCGGGCTGGGCGGAGTGGAACGACAAGTTCCGTGACAACGTACGGGGCTTCTGGAAAGGCGACGAAGGTCAGTTGGCCGAGCTCGCCAGCCGCCTCACCGCGTCCGGCGACCTGTACAACCAGCGTGGTCGACGTCCGTTCACGTCGGTGAATTTTATCACCGCTCACGACGGTTTCACCCTCAATGACCTCGTGTCGTACAACGACAAGCACAACGAGGACAACGACGAGAACAACCAGGACGGCAGCAACAACAACCTGTCCTGGAACCACGGCGTCGAGGGGCCGACCGACGACGAGGAAATCAACGACCTGCGCCAACGCCAGATGCGCAATTTCATGGCCACCCTGCTGCTCGCCCAGGGCACACCGATGTTGGTGGCCGGTGACGAATTCGCCCGTACCCAGCACGGCAACAACAACGCCTACTGCCAGGACAGCGAAATCGGCTGGATCGACTGGAACCTCGGTGAACAGGGCAAGCAACTGCAAGCCTTCGTCAGCCGCCTGATCAAGCTGCGCATGAGCTACCCAATCCTGCGTCGTGGCCGCTTCTTCGTCGGTGCCTACAACGAAGAACTGGGGGTCAAGGACGTCACCTGGCTGGCCCCCCATGGCGAAGAGATGAGCGAAGAGAACTGGCACGACCCGAACGCCCGCTGCCTGGGCATGTTGCTCGATGGCCGCGCGCAGCCGACCGGCATTCGCCGCAGCGGCGCCGATGCGACCCTGCTGTTGGTGGTCAACGCGCATCACGATGTGGTGAATTTCCACCTGCCAGAGGTTGCCCAGGGCAGCCACTGGACCTGCATGCTCGATACCAACCGAGCCGACGAGCCGGAACACGAAGTATTCCAGTTCGGCGACGAGTTCACCGTGACTCATCGCTCCCTGGTGCTCTTCGAGCTGCACAAGGAAAAGCAGGAATGAAGCCCGGCGGCGGCTCTCCCGTGGATCGCCTCGACGTTCTGCTGGACGAGCTGCCGCTTGCTGCACCGATCCAACCCGAGGCCCTCGCCCATGCGTTGCAAACGCTGTGTCGCGCGGGCCTCGACCAATTACCGCAGCCCGGCGGTGGCCATACCCTGCAACGTTGGCAGGCGTTGGCCACGGTCGCTGCACACGATCTGAGCCTGTGCAAACTTTACGAAGGGCACACGGACGCCCTGGCGATCATGCAGCACTTCGCGGCACAGACGCCGCCCACCGACAGTACCTGGGGCATGTGGGCCGCCGAACCGCCCCAGGCCCGCGTCGAGCTGCATGCCGAGCACAGCGATGGCCGTGTTCGTCTGCATGGGCGCAAGGCCTGGTGCTCGGGCGCCAAGGTGCTCAGCCATGGGCTACTAACCGCCTGGAATGCCAATGGCGAGCAGCAACTGGTGGCCGTCGCGCTGGCCCAGCCAGGCGTCAGCGTCGGTAGTGAAGGCTGGCAGGCAATCGGCATGCAGGCCACGCAAAGCGTGGAGGTGTGCTTCAAGGATGCATACGGTTACTGCGTGGGCCCGCCCGGTGGCTACCTCCAGCGCCCGGGTTTCTGGCAGGGCGGCGCCGGTATCGCCGCCTGCTGGTATGGCTCAGCGCAATTGATCGGCGAGGCGCTGCGCAAGCACTGTGCGCGCCACGATGAACCTCACGCCCTCGCCCACCTCGGCGAGGTGGACAACGCCCTGCTCGCGGCGGCAAGCGCATTGCGCGACTGCGCCCGCTGGATCGACGCCAACCCGCAGGCGAGCGCCGAATTACCGGTGCGCCGGGTACGGGCTTCGTGCGAAAGCGCTGTCGACAACGTGATTCGCCACGTGGGCCGCGCACTGGGCGCCGCCCCGTATTGCCGTGACGGCACGCTCGCAAGGCATCTTGCCGATCTGCCGGTGTACCTGCGACAGAGCCATGCAGAACGCGACCTGGCCGATCTCGGCAAGCTCGCAGCGCAACAACGATCAGGGAGCTGGGCGCTATGAAAGCCAATCCAATTCAAGGACAAGGCACCTCGCCACAAGCGTGGAAAGCTTCACGGCACCTGGCTCAGGTAGCCGATATCGACTGCACAGAGCTGGTACCGGAAGGGTCACGGGCGGTCATCATTTCCCCTCATCCGGATGATGAAATCCTCGGTTGCGGCGGCTTGCTGCAACTGCTGGCGCACGAGCAACGCCACGTCTTACTGATATCGGTTACCGATGGCGGTGCCAGCCACCAGGGCTCACATTACTGGACGCCGCAACGGCTGAGCATCGTCCGCCCGCAAGAGAGCGCCGACGCGCTGAAGCGCCTGGGTCTGCCGCTCGACCACCTGCAATGGGTTCACGGGGGGTTTCCTGATACCGGCGTAGCCGCTCGGGAAAACGAGCTGCGCGACTTTCTCAGCATCTATCTGCAACCCAGCGACGTAGTGTTCTCCACCTGGAGTGAAGATGGTCACAGCGATCATGAAGCCGTAGGCCGTGCCTCCAGGGCAGCAGCACTGGCCTGTGGAGCACGAATGCACGAGGTACCGGTGTGGGCCTGGCACTGGGCCACACCGGAAGACCTGCGCATCCCGTGGGATCGGGCCCGCAAGCTACAGCTGGATAAGCAGCTTCAGGCGCGCAAGCGTCACGCGATACAAGCATTTGCCAGCCAGTTGTACAGCGATCCGGACACGGGCCACGAGCCGGTACTGTCGGCGATTACCGTGGAGCGTCTGCAGCAACCGTTCGAGGTGGTGTTCTTATGAGCGTCGCAGATAACTATTTCGAAAAGCTCTACAAGGGCAGCCAGGATCCCTGGTCATTCCGCGAGCGCTGGTACGAGCAGCGCAAGCGCAACCTGACGCTCGCCGCGCTGCCGCGCAACCACTACGGCAGTATCTTCGAACCGGGTTGCGCCAATGGCGAACTCAGCGCGCGCCTGGCCGAGCGCTGTACTCATCTGCTGTGCAGCGACACCTCGGCAATTGCGCTGGAACTCGCTCGCAACCGCCTGGCACATCGCAGTAACGTGCGCCTGCTGCAGACCCGCCTGCCCGGACAGTGGCCGGATGAAAGTTTCGACCTGATCGTGCTCAGCGAGTTGTGTTACTACCTCGACAAGGACGATCTTGATCGTCTGATCGAACGGGCTCGAACGTCCCTCAATCAGGGCGGCAACCTGCTGGCCTGCCATTGGCGCTGGCCGATCGACGAATGCCCGCAGAACGGTGATCAGGTACACGAGCGCATCCACCAGGCGTTGGGCCTGCCACGCCTTCTGCGCCATGAAGACGCCGACATGGTGCTTGAGGTATGGGGGACTGAGCCGACATCGGTTGCACAGCGTGAGGGACTGGCCCCCACCACGGGTGAAGAGTTACCAGCATGATCGGCGTCGTCATTCCTGCCCATAACGAAGAGCGGTCACTCGACCAGTGCCTCGATGCGGTGCTGACTGCCGCCGCTCACCCCGAGTTGAAGACAGCTGTTCGCGTCCTGGTCGTGCTCGACAGCTGCACCGATGGATCAGCCAGTGTCGTCGCCAATTACCCGGTCGATACTCTCACCCTTGAGGCACAGAACGTAGGCCTGGCGCGGGCTGCAGGTATCGAGTGGTTGCTGTCCCACGGCGCCACCTGGATCGCCTGCTCGGATGCCGACAGCCGCGTTGCGCCGGACTGGCTGGTACGTCAGTTGAGCCTTAATGCCGACATGGTATGCGGCACCGTGCAGGTCGCCGAATGGGGCGACCTTGGTCTGGACGTGCAGGCGCGCTACCAAAGCGCCTACCAGGCCCGCGACGGACATCGGCATATCCACGGTGCCAATCTATCGTTCAGCGCCGCCTGCTACCGCCGCGCCGGCGGCTTCAAGGCCATCCCGGTCGATGAAGACGTGCAACTGGTAGCGGCTTTCGAACGCATCGGCGCACATATCGCCTGGAGTAGCTTGCCGCAGGTATACACCAGTGCGCGGCTGGATTGCCGCACCCGCGGCGGCTTCGGTGACTACCTCAAGTCGCTGCTGTAGTCGCGAATGGGCCCAGGCCCCCACCCCATTCACTCAGTAAAAACCTTGAACCGCTCCCGCTTCCCCCCAGTCGGAATTTAACGATGCCTGGCACGCGTCCGGCTGCCCGGCGCGATGTTTACAGCCACCTCGACAACGACTTCAAGGTGCGCGCTCTGCGACACCGACACGTGCTTACCGAAGTACGACCTGACTGGGGCACGGCCTAACGCCCCCAGCAGGTCGCCAGGAGCTGCATGATTATGACCACCCACCAACCGGCACCGAGCGATTTAGCCACCGCGGTACATTCGCTGAAGATTCTCACGGTCAATACCCACAAGGGGTTCACCGCCCTGAATCGGCGCTTCATCCTGCCGGAGCTGCGCGATGCGGTACGTACGCTGTCGGCGGACATGGTGTTCCTGCAGGAGGTGCACGGTACCCACGAGCACCACGCCAAGCGCTACGAAGACTGGCCACCGACGCCGCAGTACGAGTTTCTGGCGGACAGCATGTGGCCGCAGTTCGCCTATGGCCGCAACGCCGTCTACCCCCACGGTGACCACGGCAACGCGCTGCTGTCGAAATTTCCCATCCTGCGCCACGAGAATCTGGATATCTCCATCGGCACTCAGGAGCAGCGCGGCTTGCTGCACTCGGTGCTCGACGTGCCGGGTCACGCCGAAGTGCACGCCATCTGCGTACACCTGGGGTTGCGGGAAGTCCATCGCAAGCAGCAACTCGGCCTGCTCTGCGAGGTGCTCGACAACCTACCGAGCGATGCACCGGTGATCGTCGCCGGCGACTTCAACGACTGGCGCAAACGCGCCGATGGGCTGCTGGCCGCCAGCGGTCTGAAGGAAGCCTTCGTCAGCGAACATGGCATGCCGGCCAGGAGCTTCCCTGCGCGCTGGCCGCTGCTGTGCCTGGATCGCATCTACGTGCGTAACGCAACGACTCACAACCCGCAGGTGCTGTCGACTCGCCCCTGGTCACACCTGTCGGATCATGCACCGTTGGCTGTGGAGATACGGCTATGAAGTACGACTGGCGTGATGGCAACCAGGTCGATTTGCTGATCAACGGCGAAGATTTCTTTCCTGCCGTGTTCGAAAGCATCCGCAACGCCCAGCGCGAGGTACTGCTGGAAACCTTCATCATCTTCGAAGACAAGGTCGGCATGGAGCTGCAGGAAGCGTTGATCGCTGCCGCACACAACGGCGCCCGCGTGGAGATCACCGTGGATGGCTACGGTACCGCCGACCTGTCGAAAGAATACGTCGCGGCCCTGGTCGCGGCCGGCGTGCGCGTGCACATGTTCGATCCGGGCAAGCGCCTGATGGGCATGCGTACCAACCTGTTCCGCCGCCTGCACCGCAAGATCGTGGTGATCGACAGCGAGCTGGCCTACATCGGCGGCATCAATTTCGGCGTCGATCACCTCATCGCGAGTGGGCCGATGGCCAAACAGGACTACGCGGTTCGTGTACGCGGCCCTATCGTTGCTGATCTGCACGCCGCCAGCGAACGCCTGCTGGAGGCACGCGACGACCGTGAAGTAGCCCTGCGCCGCAGCAATCAGCCCACCCAGCACCGGCATGCCGGCAACAGCCGGATGCTGATGGCCATCCGCGACAATGGCGACGACACCAACACTATCGAACAGCACTACCTGGACGCCGTGCGCAACGCCCAGCATCGCCTGGTGGTGGCCAACGCCTATTTCTTTCCGGGCTACCGCCTGCTGCGCGAACTGCGCAATGCAGCGCGGCGTGGGGTAAAGGTCACCCTGATTCTTCAGGGCCAGCCGGACATGCCGCTGGTGCGCCTGTGCTCGCGACTGACCTACAACTACCTGCTGCGCGACGGCGTGACCATCTACGAATACTGCCAGCGCCCGCTGCACGGCAAGGTTGCGCTGGCCGATCACGAATGGTCGACCGTGGGCTCCAGCAACCTGGACCCACTGAGCCTGTCGCTGAACCTGGAGGCCAACGTGATCGTCCGTGACCCGGCCCTCAACCGCCGCCTATACGAGCACCTGATGGAACTGGCCACCTCAAGCTGCAAATCGGTGCCGCTCAAGCGGGTGATGCGCGGTTACTGGTGGCGCGCACCGCTGATCTTCATGTGCTTCCACTTCCTGCGCCACTTTCCGGCCATCGCCGGCTGGTTCCCGGCCCACTCGCCACGGCTCAAGCTGCTGCAACCAAAAGTCGAAGCACCGCAGTGCGGCACCTTGCAGGTCGACCAGGAGAAAGTCTCGTGAGCAAGCCCGACGACAAGCAAGGCAAACCCGTCTGGCGCTGGGCCAAGCGCCTGCTCACGGTGTGCCTGTTCATCCTGGTGCCGGTGTTGCTGTTCATGCTGATCAAGAACCTCGACTGGCAGGAAGTCAGCGAGGCGCTGCGCGGCTACAGCAGCGGCATTCTGCTCGCCGCCGTTGGCGTATCGGCACTGAGCTATGCCGTCTACTCGAGCTTCGACCTGATCGGCCGCGCCTATACCGGCCACACACTACCGGCAAGGCAGATCCTGCCGCTGACCTTCGTCTGCTACGCCTTCACCCTCAACCTCAGTTCCTGGGTCGGCGGCGTCGCCCTGCGCTACCGCCTGTATTCGCGTCTGGGGCTCAAGGTGTCGACCATCACCCGCGTACTGAGCATGAGCCTGATCACCAACTGGCTGGGCTACATTCTGCTCGCCGGCGTGGTGTTCACGTTCGGCCTGCTCAAGCTGCCGGAAGGCTGGGCCATCGGCGCCACCGGTTTACGCATCATCGGCCTGGGCCTGCTCGTTGCAGGCGTCGGCTACCTGCTGGCCTGCCAATTTTCCAAACGCCGCACCTGGAGCGTCCGCGGTCATGAGCTGACCCTGCCCGCACTGCCCATGGCCCTGCTGCAGGCCGGCCTGGGTGCGCTGAACTGGTCGCTGATGGCGCTGATCATCTACCTGTTGCTGCCAGCAGAAGCCTTCTACCCGATGATTCTCGGCATTCTGATGATCAGCAGCATCGCCGGGGTGATCACCCATATCCCTGCCGGGCTGGGGGTCATTGAGGCCGTGTTCATCGCCCTGCTGCAGCACGAAATGTCCAAGGGCAGCATCGTCGCCGCGCTGATCGGCTACCGGGCGATCTACTTCCTGCTGCCACTGGCCGTCGCCTGCGTGGTGTACCTGGTGCTGGAAAAACGCGCGAAGACGCTGCGCCAGAACGGCCAGGATGGTGCATCCGCAGAGGCCACGGGTTCAACCGCCAGCCACCAATAGCGGCCGCAGTGCCGCCACCAACGCCGGCGAGGCGCGATATAGTGGCACATGCCCGCGCAGCAATACCTGCGCGGTGCGCCGATAGGCCGCACTGCTGACCTGCAGCTTACCGTCGTGCTCACGGGCCACCACCGTGGTGGCAAGAATGCCCGCCGGGTTTTCGATGGCCACCTCGATATCGGCGAATTCGCCCGACGGCACTGCGAGCCCCTCGGCGACCTGCCAGGCCACCGAACCCGGAATCAATGCCGCCGCAGCTAAACAGCAACCACCGGAAACCGCCATCGAGGCATGCAATGCCTGGGGCGTGAAGTAGCGCACCGACAGGTTACCGTCTCCCTGGGGTGGCCCAACGATACAAACCTTGGGCTGGGTTTCGCTGCGCGCCAGTTCATCGGCCGTCATCAGCTCACCATCACGGCGGCGCAGTTTCATCCGCAATCCTGCCTCGACCCAAACACGGCGCAAGTCGGCCATAAAGGCCTGATCGTTTTGCAGCTCGCTCAGCGGCTCGTGGGCGGTCTTGCCGAAATCGCTGGCCAGGGCGATGACCATCGGCACTGCCACATCGACACAGGACACCGCACGCCCGTCGATCTGCTCGACCACCTGACCGGTCGGTAGCAACTGCCCGGTCTTGGCGCCCACGGGGTCATGCAGAAACAGATCGACCGAGGGAAACTCACCGCTGACACCGGGAATCGACGCGCTGACCAGCGCACCTTCGGCAGTACGCCCGATGCGCCCGGTGCTGATCACTCCAGTATTGCTGTTGCGAATGCTGATATCGCGGCTCTCGCCCGCCGCCGCATCGACTAGCCCGACATCCAACGCCCAGAGTGGCAGTGCGCTGGATAGGTTGCCGCAATTCACGCTCCAGTCGATGGCGGCGTGGTCACTGGCCAGTTGCGCCAGGGTGCTGACCAATCGCTCGCCGTCGCTGCTCGTTTCCCAGTCGACGAAGAACACCTTGTTGCTGGTCGGGGCGCCACGGCCCAGGCCGGTGATCTGTCGATTGCCGGGCTGCGAGCCACTCAGGGGCACGCCCATCAGATGGCGCAGCAGTTCCTCACGCAACGCCGGATCCGCAGGCGCGAACGGCTCCCAGATCACCAGCCCGGTAGACGTCCCGCCGCGCATATGGTGCACCGGAAACTCGAGCAGGCCCTCACGCAGGCGGGGTTGGAATTCGGCAGACTGCAACATCCGCATCGACACGTCCTCGTGTTTGGGTGGGGCGGTCATGGTAGCCGCATCGGGCGGATCATGCAGAGGGCGACTTAGCCAGGTAGCCTCCAGGCACCGCGCAAGGCCTGCAGCGCCTCGCCGATAGCCTTTTCCGGCACCGCCGCGAAGCCGAGCACCAAGCCGGCGCGCTGATCCGGCGGCGTATCGCCCTCGGGTAACCACTGCACGCTGAGCGGGTTGATCTCCACCCCTACGCCAGCCGCGCGAGCGATCAACTCTCGCTCTCGCGCCAGGCTTTCGCAGCGCACGCTCAGGTGCAGACCGGCGTGCACATCGGGCAAAGGCGCACAACCCGGCAGAGACTCCGGCCAGCCCGCCAGCAGCGCATCCCGACGGGCACGCGCGGCATTGCGCATGCGGCGGATATGCCGCTGGAAATGCCCGGCTGCGATGAACTCAGCCATTACCGCCTGGGTGCCGATTTCCGAGTGGCGCATATCCACTGCACGACGCCGGGCGAAGGCAGCAGCCAGACGGGGTGGCAGTACCAGATAGCCGAGCCGTAGCGCCGGAAAGGCGATCTTGCAGAAGGTGCCGACGTAGAGCACACGCTGCCCACGATCCAGTGCGGCCAACGGCGCCAGCGGCGTGCCGCTGTAACGGTATTCGCCGTCGTAATCGTCCTCGATGATCCAGGCGTCGTTACGCTCGGCCCAGTCGAGCAGCGCAAGGCGCCTGGGCAGCGACAGCGTCACCCCGGTCGGATACTGGTGCGAAGGCGTGACATAGGCCAGCCTACACGGCCCTGCCCGCTCCAGCGCCGCGACATCCAGGCCGTCAGCATCGACGGCAATACCGCGCAGCTGCGCACCGGCAACACTGAAAGCATGACCCGCGGCACGGTAACCCGGATCTTCGACGGCCACCGGATCGCCCGGCCCGACCAGTAATTGCGCGCACAGGCTGATCGCCTGCTGTGCACCGCAGGTGACGATGATCTGCGCCGGATCGCACTGCAGGCCCCGGCTGCTTCGCAGGTAGGCGGCGATTAGCTCGCGCAGTTGCGGGTCACCCGCCGGATCACCATAGCCCAGCCGTGCCGGTGACGGCCTGCGCCAGAAACGCGCTGACAGCCGCGCCCAGGTCTCGAACGGAAACAGATCGAAAGCCGGCACGCCAACCCGAAAAGCCCGCGGCGCACCGGATAACGGCGCCGGCAGATGGTGCTCGTCGAGCAGTTGCAGCGCGGCGCTGCTGGCCGCCCCCGGCGCTTCGCTGACTGGCGGCTCCGCTACTGCGGCAATGGCAGCCACATAGGTGCCATCGCCAACCCGGCCCTCCACGTAGCCTTCGGCATAGAGCTGATCCAGCGCACGGTTCACCGTATTGCGGGATACGCCCAGGCGCTCGGCCAATTGCCGGCTGGCGGGCAGTCGCGTGCCGCCAGGCAAACGGCCATCGAGCACACGTTCGCGCAGGGCCTGGTAGAGCTGTCGGGACAATCCCTTGCCGGGCTGCAGACGCAGACCGGAAAGGTCGACCGGCAAAGGAGCTGTAGATGCCATCGATTGGCCCCATGAAAGTCATTGAAAATGGATCTTACAACAGACCAATAGCAGTTTTAGCATAAGCGCATCCACTGATTGGAATGCCCCATGTATTTACCTTCCGCTTTCCGCCAGAACGACCTCGCCGCCCTGCACCGGGAGATTGCCGGCTGCCGCTTGGCTACTCTGATCAGCCATGGCGAGAACGGCCTGCAAGCCAGCCACCTACCCTTGCTGCTACGCCCCGAAGAAGGCCCGTACGGCACACTGTACGGCCACTTGGCGCGGGCCAATCCGCACTGGCGGGTACTGGCCGAAGGTGGTGAAGCGCTGGTGATTTTCAACAGCGCCGATGCCTATATCAGCCCGTCCTGGTACCCGGCCAAGGCCGAGCACGGCAAGGTGGTGCCCACCTGGAATTACATCGCAGTGCATGCCTACGGCCAGGCTGCGGTTTTCGATGACGGCGAACGCCTGCTGAGCCTGCTCGACGAACTCACCGCCCGTCACGAGAACCCGCGCCCGCAACCCTGGGCACTGAACGATGCACCCCAGGAGTACATCGCCGGCATGCTGCGCGCCATCGTCGGCTTCGCGCTGCCCATCGAGCGCCTGGAAGGCAAATGGAAGCTCGGCCAGAACCGCAGCGAAGCGGATCGCCAGGGTGTGCATGACGGCCTCAGCGCCAGTGCTGATCCCCGCGACCGCGCCCTGGCGCAGCGTATGAATGACTAATCACCGAGGAGACCTGGATCATGGAAATACGCGCAATCACTGCTGACGACCAGGCTGCCTGGTCGCCGCTCTGGCAAGGCTATCTACGCTTCTACGGGCAGCAGATGCCCGAGGCCACCACAGCCCTGACCTGGCAACGCTTTCTCGCTGACGACGAGCCGATGCATGCGGCCCTCGCCTGGCACGAAGGGCGAGCCATCGGCCTGGTGCACTGGATCTTCCACCGCTCCTGCTGGACGACCGGCGACTACTGTTACCTACAGGATCTGTTCGTCGACGAAAGCGTGCGCGGCAGCGGCGCCGGACGCGGGCTGATCGAACATGTCTACGCCCAGGCCAAGCTGGCCGGCGCTTCACGGGTGCACTGGCTGACCCATGAAAGCAACACCACCGCGATGCAGCTCTACGATCACATCGCCGAGCGCTCCGGCTTCGTGCAATACCGCAAGCAGCTGTAATCAGGAACCCAGACCATGACCAACGACACCCTGCTCGACTGGAAACCCGTTTCGCCGCCACCTCGCAGCGCCATTGATGGCCGCTACGTGCGCCTGGAACCGCTGGACGCTACAGCGCATAGCGATGATCTCTGGCAAGCCCTGCAGGGCCCGGACAGCGACCCTGCCCTGTGGAATTACCTGCCCTACGGCCCGTTCGCCGAGCGCGCCGGGTTCGATGCCTGGCTGCAGGAAAAGCAAAGCACCAGCGACCCGCTGTTCTTCAGTGTGATCGACAAGACCACTGGACGTGCCGTTGGGCTACTCAGTTTTCTGCGTATCACGCCGGTCGACGGCTGTATCGAAATCGGCCATATCGCTTTTGGCCGCGCCATGCAGCGCTCGCCCGCCTCCACCGAGGCGATCTGGCTGCTGATGAGTCTGGCGATGGACGACCTAGGCAATCGGCGCCTGGAGTGGAAATGCAATGCACGCAACGCCCGCTCGCTGCGCGCCGCTGAGCGTCTGGGTTTCGTTCACGAGGGGTTATTCCGTCAGCACGCCGTGATCAAGGGACAGAACCGCGATACCGCCTGGTTCTCGATCATCGACAGCGAATGGCCGCAATGCCGCGACGCCTTTGTGCGCTGGTTGTCACCCAACAATTTCGATGAGCAAGGCAAGCAGCGTCAGCGCCTGGAAGCATTGCGTATTCGGTAGTTGAAATCTCGGGCGATACGATCGCGGCGACACAGCACGAACGGCACCGTGCTCACAATTCGCCGCGGGGTCGCGGCTCCTACACGGGGTCGTGAGATCACCGCAAATCCGGTAGGAGCGTCGCCCTCCGCGCGATGGGGTGGTAGCCATACCGCAACAACGCGTCATGGCCACCATTCGCCGGCAAGCCGGATCCTACAAAGAAGTCGCGTCATGGAGGAGGTTTAGAGCGGCGCGCCGAGCCAGGCGGAGATCAGCAACAGCAGCGCCATGGCCTGATTGAAGCGAGTCATGGCCTGGGCCGAGGTGAACAGTTTGGCAACACCACGTCCGAGCAATGCCCAACAGCCCAGGCATGGCAAAGCGATAGCCAGGAAGATCGCCGCCAGCAGAGTTACGCGCATGGCCTGCCCGGGGCCAGGTGTGGCGAACACGCTGACCACCGCCAAAGCCATCATCCAGGTCTTGGGGTTGACCAGTTGCAGTGCCGCACCGGCGAACAGGCCAAGCCGCTGCTCGCCTGGCTGCGCATCGTCTGCGTTCAACGCGGTAGCCGGGCTGCTGAAGATGCGCCACGCCAGGTAGCTCAGCCACAACACGCCGAACCAGGCCATTGCCCATTGCAGGCGTGGGTGCTGTTGCAGCAATTCGCCGAGCCCAAGCCCGACTGCCACCACGATTGCCGCAGACCCCACACAGGCGCCGAGCACCAGCGGCAGGGTCGCCGCTACGCCGTAACGGGCGCTGCTGCCAAGCACCAGCACATTGGTCGGCCCCGGGGTGATCGACGCGACGAAAGCGAACAGCATGAAGGGCAACAACTGAGTCATGACAGGCTCCAGACAAACCGAGCGCTGATCATGAGTCGGGCAGCGTCAGGCGTCTGGAAGGTTTGAGCAACGACGCTGGTAATGGGCCGGGGTCATGCCGTAGGCACGCCGGAACCAGCGCCCGAGGTGACTCTGATCGGCGAAACCAAGTACCGCCGCCACCTGCACCGGCGGTTCGCCACGGGCCAGCATATGCCTCGCCCGGGCCAGGCGCAGTTGCACCAGATAGGCATGTGGCGCCAGGCCAAAAGCTGCCTTGAAGGCGCGGCTGAGGCGAAAGCGATCGACCCCACAGGCGGCGGCCAGGTCATCGAGACCAATGTCGCGAGTATGCTGATCATGCAGGAAATCCCGCGCACGCTGCGCAACCAACGGCAGGCGCGGATCCGGATCGAGGCGCCGACGCCAGTGCAGCTGTTCGGTCAGACGCATCAGGAGGGCGTCCAGTGCGCTCTGCCTGACCATGCGCATCTCCTGGCGATGCAGCGCGGCAAAAGCCTCGCCGACCGCCGCGAGCAGGCGCGGCTCACTGGCCAGGATGGCGCTGAAGCCGGGCAAGCAATCGGCCGGCGCCTGTTCGAACAGGCTGCGCAGCTCGCGTTCCAGCCACTGGGCATCGAGATACAGCATCGAGTAAGTGAAGCCTTCCGGCTCCGGTGCATGGCCGTCATGAAGCTCGCCCGGCTCGAGTAGAAACACCTGACCGGCGAGGCTACTGTTCAGTTGCTTGCGGCAGTGAAACTGCTGCACGCCCTGTTCGGTGAAACCGACCAGATAAGCGTCATGCCAATGGGGATCGTAGGCATGCCCGCGAAAATGCGCGCGGATGGTCTCGATACCGGTGTCTTCATCCTGGGCCAGGTCGACCCAACTCTGCGCGCTCATGCTTGCTCCAGCGCCACGCTCTGCGGAGCTTGCATGCTAACCGACCCGTTAGACGCTTTCTGGAAGTTTTGTGCAGCCGGTTATCGAGCCCGCGCCATGCAGCGTTGATGACGGGTGTCGACACGCTCGGCGAACCAGGCGGTGGTCAGCCGGCGGGTAATCTTCGGGCTTTTCAGCACGATGCCTGGCAGCACCGCCCGCGGCAGCGACATGCCTTCTGCCTCATCAGCCAGAGCGAAGACCCGCTCGTACAGGCGGCTTTCTTCGAACTCCAGGGTATCGCCCTCCTCCAGCGCCCGGCGGATCGCCCGATCGCTCATGTCCAGGCGTTTGCCAAGAGAACGCACGGCCAGTTCGGTGGAGCCAGGCTTGCTTGTGCCGTGAATGATCAGATCGCCGTCCAGCGCCAGCGGAATACCCGAGGCGATGGTGACCGCATGCTGAAAGGCCGCGTTGCGGCTGGCGTACCAGCCGGCATTGAAGTCAGCGAAACGATAAAGGGGTTTCGGGTAGCTGGCCGGATAGCCCAGCAGATGGGCGATACCGAAGTACATGCCGCCACGGCGGCTGAACACCTCGCGGCGAATCGAGCCATCGGGTGGATAGGGATAACCTTCGGCATTGGCCTGGGCGAAGGCGATGCTGACCTGCATCGGCCCACCGGTACGTACTGGATTGAGAGTGCCGAACAGCTGCCGACCGAGCGGCACCATGCCGGTAAAGTCATCGAAAATGGCGCTCAGCTGCTTCTCCGTGCGCACGCTGTTCAGGCGTTGCTGATAGGTCTTACCTGTGGGCGACTCGATATTCAGCGCGGCATTCACCACGAACCCCGGAATATGCAGGCTGGCAGCGCGACGGTCGATCTCCACCCGGGCGATCTTCGCCAGGCCAGGTACCTGCGGGTCGGCAGTGAACGTCGATTCCTGCTCCGTCACCGCCAGCACTGCGCAAATGTTCTCGGTGCTCGGCGGGATCTCCTGAGCAGCGAACGCCGCATAGATATCGGCTGCCCAGCCCTCGCGGTCTGGCGTATTTACCGGCATCAGGCGGACGATCTGTGCGCGTACCTCGGCCGGTCTTGGCGCGGGCACCTGCGGCTGACTGGAACAGCCGGCCAACAGCAGGATCAGCAGCGCACAGGGTGTACGCAGGAACGATGACTTCACCCGGACAATCCTCGGATAGCAATGACCCTGCTGAGACAACGCCAGCCCCCAGCCTATCCACGATAATTTCAGCCGATTCAATGCCTGCTACGTCC
The DNA here is from genome assembly GCF_979258205.1 of Pseudomonas sp. AC355. Taxonomy (NCBI): domain Bacteria; kingdom Pseudomonadati; phylum Pseudomonadota; class Gammaproteobacteria; order Pseudomonadales; family Pseudomonadaceae; genus Pseudomonas; species Pseudomonas sp. AC355. The sequence continues at coordinate 1,836,944 of NZ_OZ409843.1, forward strand.
GACCAGACGCGCCTGCATCTCGGTCGCTCGATCCTGCCGACCGGACACCTGATACAAGTTGAGCAAGTCCTCGAGCGTTTCGGTGATCGCCGGGTCACGCTGATTCAGCGCTGCCTGGCGAATCTCCAGAGCCCGCAACAGCAGCGGCTCGGCCTTGGCATAATCGCCCTGCACGCCATAGAGCCCGGCCAGATTGCTCAGCGCCACGGCGACCTGTGGATGCTGCAAGCCATACAGTCGCTCGTCCATGGCCAGGGCGCGGCGCATCAATACATCGGCTTCTGGGTAACGCCCCTGACGGGCATACAGACCCGCGAGATTATTGAGGCTGAGGGACAGCTGTGGATGGTCACCGCCAAGACGCTGCTCGCGAATGGCCAGCGCGCGTCGGTAATGCGGCTCGGCTTCGACGTAGCGGCCCTGCGCTTCCATGAGCAGGCCGACGTTATTGAGCACGCCCGCCACTGCGAGATCGGATGCCCCCAGTGCTTTCTCGAAGTTGCTCAGGGCGCGACCGTAGGCCTTCTCGGCCTCGGCGTAGCGACCCTGGGATGTGTACAACAAAGCCAGATTGTTGAGACTCTCGGCCACGTAGGGGCTGTCCGCGCCAAGCTTGTGCTCACGGATGTTAAGGGCGCGGAGGTAATAACCCTCGGCTTCGGCGTACTGGTCACGGGCATCGTGAACCTTGCCCAGATTGATCAGCGCCGCAGCCACGCCGAGATCATCCGCTCCCAGGGCCTTCTCACGAATGCTCAGGGCACGCTGGTAAAGCGGCAGCGCTTCGTCGAAACGCCCAAGGCTCGCATACACGCTCGCCAGCGTATCGAGGCTGTCGGCGATGACCCGTTCACCAGCGCCAGCCTTAAGCTCTGCCAGGGCCAGGGCCTGACGCGCGGGTTCGATAGCACGTTGGTACTGCCCGGCCTGAAACAGCTCCCGAATCTGGGCATCCAACAGCGCCCGGCGCTCGTCATCCCCGGCTGCGAATGCATCGACCGAAACGGTCAATAGCAGCGCCAGAAAACTCGCTCGCATCTTCTTCATCCCTGAATAAGCAGCCATCGTTGAACCGTCTCATAGGAAAAGCAGCGGAAAAAGCAGTTCGAACCGGGACACAAACGCAGCGGTCTACAAATAACCTATGGCCCGAATCAACGGACCTGCGGACACGGAGCAAGTTCCGCTCCAGGATCGGCATGAGCAAGGAGATCCACCCATGGTTACCCATTACAAGACCGACGGTCACTTGGCCTGCGGCACCCACGGCGAGAACGTCACCTCCAGCAAAGAGCTGAACCGGGTGAAGTGCCGCAACTGCCGTAACACCGAAGTCTACAAGCAGGCCCGTCGTGACACTCGCAATGCCAGCCGACGCGCTGCCCGCAAGGCCAAGAGCAATCAGCCTCGTACCGACTGGCGCTCGTCCTGGCAGCAACGCCTTACCGAGCTGCCGGGCACCCACCGCTTGCCGCGCGGCTTCGCTGGGCAGCCCTACGTCTAGGGTTCAGCGTAAGTCAGGCTGATAGCAGAAGGGGTGGATCGGTTACCGATCCACCCCTTCTGCGTTAGTGCGGTTTGATCACCAGCGTGGCGAGCGGCGGCAGATCCAGCAGCAGCGACTGTGGCTGGCCATGGCTGGCGAGCGCTTCAGTCAGCAACGCGCCCTGGCTGCCAGCATTCGAGCCTGCATAACGCTCGGCATCACTGTTGAGCAGCACATGCCAGCTGCCCTCTTTCGGCACACCGACACGATAGCCATTACGCGGCTCGGGCGTGAAGTTGTGCACCACCAGCAGCGGCGCTCCCGTTTCGTCCTGACGCAACCAGGCGAACACGCTGTTGCTGGCGTCATCACCGATCAGCCAGGCGAAGCCTTCGGCCTGGCCGTCCATGCGATGCAGCGCCGGCTCATGGCGGTACAAACCATTGAGGTCGCTGACCAGTTGCTGCACGCCCTTGTGCTCGCCATAACGCAGCAGATACCAGTCCAGTTCACGGTCGTGGTTCCACTCGCGCCACTGGCCGAACTCGCAGCCCATGAACAGCAGTTTCTTGCCCGGATGGCTCCACATGAAGCTCAGGTACAGGCGCAGGTTGGCGAACTTCTGCCAGCGATCACCGGGCATCTTGTCGAGCAGTGAGTGCTTGCCGTGCACCACTTCGTCATGGGAAATCGGCAACACGAAATGCTCGGAAAACGCGTACAGCAGGCCGAACGTCATTTGGTGGTGATGATGCTGACGGTGCAGCGGGTCTTCGGCAATGTACTTGAGGCTGTCGTGCATCCAGCCCATGTTCCACTTGTAGGCGAAACCCAGGCCGCCCTCCTGAGTGGGACGGCTGACGCCAGGCCAGGCGGTCGACTCTTCGGCAATCACCAGGGCACCAGGTACTTCCTGGGCGACTACGTCGTTGAGATGCCGGAGGAAATCGATGCTCTCCAGGTTCTCACGCCCGCCATGGCGGTTGGGAATCCACTCGCCTTGCTTGCGTGAGTAGTCGCGATACAGCATCGAGGCCACCGCATCCACCCGCAGACCATCGATGTGATAAGCGCGCAACCAGTGCAGCGCCGAGGCCAGCATGAAACCATGCACTTCGGTGCGACCGAGGTTGTAGATATAGGTATCCCAATCCTGGTGGAAGCCTTCGAACGGGTGCGCGTACTCATACAGCGCCGTGCCATCGAACTGGCCGAGACCGTGGGCGTCGGTAGGGAAATGCGCCGGTACCCAGTCGAGAATCACGCCGATGCCGGCCTGGTGACAGGCGTCGACGAACGCGGCGAAATCCGCCGGGCTGCCATAACGCGAAGTGGGGGCGAACTGGGAAAGCAGCTGATAGCCCCAGGAACCGCCGAACGGGTGCTCCATGATCGGCATCAGTTCGATATGGGTAAAGCCCAGTTGCTGCACGTAAGGAATCAGCTGCTCGCCGAGCTCTTTCCAGCTCAGCACGCGGCCGTCTTCACCGCCCTCTTTGCGCCATGAGCCGGCATGCACTTCATAGATCGACATCGGCGCCTGATAACCCTGTTGCGCCTGGCGTTGCTGCATCCAGTCGCCATCGCGCCAGTCGAATTCCAGCGGCGCGGAGACCACCGAACCGGTAGCCGGTGGCAGCTCGCTGGCCAGCGCCATGGGATCCGCCTTTAGCGGCAGCAGGCCTTCGCGGCCGAGGATCTCGAACTTGTAGACTTCGCCTGGGCCGAGGCGCGGCACGAACAGCTCCCAGACTCCGCTCGGCTGGCGCAGGCGCATCGGGTGGCGACGGCCATCCCAGCCATTGAAGCTGCCGACCACCGACACTCGGCGGGCATTCGGCGCCCACACGGAGAAGCGCACGCCCTGCACGCCTTCATGGGTCGTCAGCTGGGCACCAAGGCTCTTGCCAAGTTCGCGATGGTTACCCTCGGCGAACAGATACAGATCCATTTCGCCGAGCAGTTGCCCAAAGGCATACGGGTCTTCGGTTTCCTGGACGCCGGAGCTCCAGTTGATACGGTAGCGATAAGGCACGCGCTGCTCGACACGAATGCTGAACAACCCCGGTACGCTCGATTGCTCCAGCGAGCCGAGGGTTTCGCCACTGACGGCGTGGATCAGCTCGACACCCAGGGCACCAGGCAAATAGGTACGAATCGTCAGACCGTGAGCGAACTCGTGTGGGCCCAGAATCGAAAACGGGTCGCCGTGCTCACCCCTGATCAGTGACTCAATGGCGGCGCGGTCGATACCTGCCACCTGCTGATCGGTTTCTCCATAACTCATCGTTTACCGCTCCCCAAAAGATATTTGGTCAGCTCTATCAGCCCTTGTACCGGAACCTCCAGCCAATCAGGGCGATAGCGCGCTTCATACAAAATTTCGTAGGCCGCCTTCTCGATGCAGAACAGCGCCAGCGCTGCTACTTCGCCTTCGCGGTCGTGCCAGGCATGGGGCAGATCCGCGGCGGCCAGGCGATAGGCTTCGTTGAAAGCCGTTCTGGCCTGGCTGCGATAGAGCCCGGCGATATGCTGGCGTGCGTGCTCCGCTTCTGGCGTCACATCGGCGCTCTGGGCGCTGCGCATGGCCATAGCGGCAGCGTAGTCGAAGGAGCGCAGCATGCCGGCAACATCTTTGAGCGGGCTGTAGAACGCCCGGCGCTCATCCAGGGTGCGGGTCGGCTCGCCTTCGAAGTCGATCAGGTAGGCGTCGCCCTGCACCACCAGCACTTGGCCAAGATGCAGATCTCCGTGCACGCGCATGCGGATACCGCCCGCCGAACGCCGCGCCAGATCGTCCACCAGGGCGATGATCTGCTCGTGCCGCACAGCCAGCCAATCAGCCTGGTTGGCGGCTTCACCAGTGAGCTCCCCTCGCCCTTCGGCCACCAACATCAACGCCTCACGCACTTGGCCTGCGATGCTTTGCGACCACTCGGCCACATCGGCCTCGCTGGTTTCTTGGTAACCAAAATCCGGGTTATCGCTGGCCTGACCGAGGGCCATGTGCATTTCCCCCAGGCGCCGCCCCAGGAGCCCGGCAAAGGCGTCCAGTTCGGCCAGCGCGGTGTATTGGTTTTCCTGCGGCGAGTGACCGCCGGCCAGCTCATCGCGGATCGCCCGCTCCAGGTTGTTCTGCGTCCATTGCCAGGCATCGCCCTGATTGTTCAGGTAGCCCTGCAGGATCATCAACGTATGGGGTACGCCCTGCTCATCAACCCTGCGAACCTCACCCAGCAATGGGGCGATGTGCTCGAAGCCGGCGGCTGTCAGGTAGCCACCTATTTCCGCTTCCGGGTGGATACCGGGCAGCACACGGCGAATCAGCTTGAGTACCGCCTGCTCGGCGATGATCGCCGAGCTATTGGACTGCTCGGCGGAGATCAGTTGCACCTCGGCTTCGGCAAGATCGCCCAGGGCTTGCAGATGTGGTGTGGGCACGAACTGGATCTCGCTGCCCTGCCAACCCAACACGTTGCTTTCTCGCAGATGGCCCACCACCTGGCGGACGAAACCCTTGAGGGTAAAACCGTCGGTCAGCAGGCCAACCTGGCGGCCGCGACGCAATCGCGCCAGGGCCAGTTGCTGGGGCACGCTGCTGCCCGCCTCATGCTCACCGACGAAACCTAGCGGCAGTTGATACTGCTCACTGCTGCCCGATTCGCGGCTGACCTGCACTTCGCTGAGCACGTACAGTTCATCCGGCTCACCAAAGGGGATGGCGTAGAGCAATTCGACCTGGCGCAGATCCTCGCCCTGCCCTGAGAACCAGCGGCGTTTGGGCAGATAGGCCGGCAGCGACTCCTGCTCCAGGGTCGTGCGCGCTGGCGGCTGCAGCAGTTCGTCGAGTTCTTTCTTGATCACCAAAGTGGTCAGCTCCGGCAGGCGATCAACCGGTGGTACGTGCCAGCTGGGCATTTGCGCCTCCTCGGCGAGCAGGAACCAGTAAAAGCCATACGGCGGTAGCGTGAGCAGGTAATTGAGTTGGCCGACGGGCGGGAACGACGAGCCGCCGACCATTTCTACCGGCACCTTGCCCTCGTGAGCCGATAGATCCAGCTCCACCGCCTGAGCTGCACGTGACAAGTTGGCCACGCAGAGGATCAGTTCCGGGTTGCCCTCGAGATCGGTGGCTTCGCGCACATAGGCCAGCACCCGGCGATTGTTCGGCGTCAGCATTTTCAGCGTGCCGCGACCAAAGGCCTTGTGCTGCTTGCGGATGGTCAGCATGCGCCGCGTCCAGTTGAGCAGCGAATGAGGATCGCGAGACTGGGTTTCGACGTTGATACTCTGAAAGCCGTACAGCGGATCCATCACCGGCGGCAGCACCAGGCTGGCCGGGTCGGCACGGGAAAATCCGCCGTTGCGATCCGGTGACCATTGCATCGGTGTGCGCACGCCATCGCGGTCGCCAAGAAAGATGTTGTCGCCCATGCCGATCTCGTCGCCGTAGTACAGCGTGGGCGTACCAGGCATGGACAGCAGCAGGCTGTTGAGCAATTCAACGCGGCGGCGGTCGCGCTCCACCAACGGTGCCAGGCGGCGACGAATACCCAGATTGATACGCGCACGGCGGTCGGCTGCGTAGTAGTTCCACAGGTAGTCGCGTTCCTCGTCGGTGACCATTTCCAGGGTCAGCTCATCGTGGTTACGCAGGAAGATCGCCCACTGGCAATTGTCGGGAATTTCCGGCGTCTGGCGCAGAATATCGGTGATCGGGAAGCGGTCTTCCTGGGCGATGGCCATGTACATGCGTGGCATCAGCGGGAAGTGGAAGGCCATGTGGCATTCGTCGCCGGGGCCGCCATCCTGGCCACCGAAATACAGCTGGGTGTCTTCGGGCCATTGATTGGCTTCGGCGAGCAGCATGCGATCCGGGTACTTGGCGTCCAGTTCGGCACGAATTTTCTTCAGCACCCCATGGGTTTCCGGCAAGTTCTCGTTATTGGTGCCGTCGCGCTCGATCAGATACGGGATGGCATCCAGGCGCAAACCGTCGACGCCCATGTCCAGCCAGAAGCGCATCACCGCCAGCACTTCCTTGAGCACCTGCGGGTTGTCAAAATTCAGATCCGGCTGGTGCGAATAGAAGCGGTGCCAGTAGTACTGCCCGGCTTCGGCGTCCCACGTCCAGTTGGATTTCTCGGTATCGAGGAAGATGATCCGCGTGCCGTCATATTTCTGGTCGCTGTCTGACCACACGTAGAAGTCCCGAGCCTTGCTGCCGGGTTTGGCGGCACGCGCGCGCTGGAACCAGGGGTGCTGATCCGAGGTGTGGTTGATCACCAGTTCGGTAATCACCCGCAGGCCGCGCTTATGGGCTTCGCTGATGAAACGCCGCGCGTCGGCCATGGTGCCGTAGTCCGGGTGCACGTCGCGGTATTCGGAAATGTCGTAGCCATCATCGCGGCGTGGCGACGGATAGAACGGCAGTAACCACAGCGTGTTGACGCCAAGATCGGCGATGTAATCGAGCTTGGCGATCAAGCCGGCGAAATCACCGATGCCATCATTATTGGCATCGAAGAACGACTTGATGTGCACCTGATAAATGATCGCGTCCTTGTACCACTGCGGGTCATTGAGGAACGTTCCGCGCTGGGTTTTGCGTGCCATCGGATGCCTCCTCTCAGCTCGCAACGCGGATGCGCCAGATACCAAACGGCTGGTGCCACGGCTCGATGCGCATCTGCTGCACCTTGCCGTACCACTGCCAGGTATGGCCGGTCATCAAATCCTCACCCTGGGTGGTGGCATCGTCGTCCAGGCCCAGCTCCCAGAGTGGCAACTCGAAGTGCGCTTCCTGGGCGTTGTGCGGGTCAAGGCTGATGGCCACGAGAATGAAGTTTTCTCGATCCGCGGTGCGCTTGCCGAAATACAGGATGTTGTCGTTCCAGCAGGTAAAGGCCTTGAAACCCAGGTGCGTCTGCAAGGCCGGGTTCTGGCGGCGAATGCGGTTGAGTTGAGCGATTTCAGCGACGATATTGCCCGGTGCCTGATAATCGCGAACGCGGATCTCGTACTTCTCCGAATCCAGATACTCCTCTTTGCCTGGCACCGGCAGGGCTTCGCAGATCTCGAAGCCTGAATACATACCCCACAGCCCGGATCCCATGGTCGCCAGCGCGGCGCGAATCAGAAAGCCTGCGCGACCGTTGTGGTGCAGAAAGAAGGGATTGATGTCCGGCGTATTGACGAAGAAGTTCGGGCGGTAGCAATCGCGCCACGGCGCCTCGTTGAGCTCGGTCAGGTAGGTTTCCAGTTCGGCCTTGGTGTTGCGCCAGGTGAAATAGGTATAGCTCTGGGTGAAGCCCAGCTTGCCGAGGCGCGCCATCATCGCGGGGCGGGTGAACGCTTCGGCGAGGAACATCACCTGCGGGTGGCTCTTGCGAATATCGGCGATCAGCCATTCCCAGAATGGCAGCGGCTTGGTGTGCGGGTTGTCGACGCGGAACTGGTACACGCCCAGTTCGACCCAAGTGCGCACCACGTCACGCAGCGCCAGCCATAGCTCAGGCACGGCGTCCTTGGCATAGAAGTCGACGTTGACGATATCTTCGTACTTCTTCGGTGGGTTTTCCGCATGGCGGATGCTGCCGTCCGGGCGCCAGCTGAACCAGCCCGGATGCTCCTGCAGCCACGGGTGATCCGGCGAGCACTGGATAGCGAAATCCAGGGCAATCTCCAGATCATGTTCACGAGCCGCGTCGACCAGGGCGATGAAATCTTCACGGGTGCCAAGCTGTGGGTGAATGGCGTCATGCCCGCCCTCATGGCTACCGATGGCGTACGGGCTGCCAGGGTCGTCCGGGCCAGCCGTTAGTGAATTGTTGCGACCCTTGCGGTGCGCAGTGCCGATAGGATGGATCGGCGGGAAGTACAGCACATCGAAGCCCATGGCCTGGATCGCCGGAAGACGTTTGATGACATCGAGAAGGGTGCCATGGCGCTTGGGATCGTCGGTTTCCGAACGGGGGAACAGCTCGTACCAGCTGGCAAAGCGTGCCATCGGGCGCTCCACATCCAGCAGATAGATGGCGCTGCGGGTACGGTGCGGATGACCTTCGGCACGGCGTACCAGCGCCTGGGTATCCAGCGCCAGCAACAGCGCCACGCGCTCGTCGAGGCTCTGCAACTCGAGCAACTCATCGACCAGTGCCTGCAAGGTCACGCCCAGATCGCCCTCCGCGCGCTCGGCAGCCTGACGCAGTAACTGCTCGCCTTCCTGCAATTCCAGATTGATGATCACCCCGGCACCAAACTTCTTCGACAGCTCGTAACAGTAACTGGCGTAGATGTCCCACCAGGCTTCGATGAGGAACTCCGTCTCACCGACCCGCAGTGGGGTGATCTGCGCCTGCCAGCGGTCGTTGCCTATGAATTCCAGCGGCTCACGGTGCCAATCCTCGGCACCGACGTCGCGCCACAGCACCTCGCCCGCGAGCTTATCGTGACCATCGGCGAAGATCAGCGCACTGACCGTCACCTGATCTCCGGCTATCGCCTTGACGGCGAAGCGCCCCTGCTCGATCTGCGGCTCCACCGCCTCGATGGCCAGACGCGGCAGCTCGAGCGCCTGTTCGAGCGACAAGTGGCCATGATTCAAACGGACAGGTTCTTGCAAATAAGGGGTTTGCAGATGAGCAGACGGCATCGAAACGGGCTCCTCACGCCTGACAGGCGTATAAGCTGTTGCCCATGGCATAGGCCATGGGCCGTACGCGAAAGTGCGTACCTTAATGCGAGTTTGCCGCGACGTCCGGGGGCGTTTCAGGAGCTGCTGCACATCGGCCTGCTACTTCAAAAAGGCTCTAGCGTGCGAGGTCATGAAAAGCTCCGAGGCACCGTGACCTGTCTATCTCCGAACCTGGCGACTTCGGCAAAGTTCAGAGTTTCCGAGGGGCTTCAATCGGCTGAGAAAGCGACTATCACAACGCCACCAGGGCACATCGTCAGCGAGATTCACCCACAGAGCACGAGCGGCAGCGGTGACTGACTAGAGCCGTGGAAAATACCGATAGCGCAAGAATGCGCAGCTCTGGCTGCCAGGGAAAGGGAGGACGTCGCTACAGTGCGACGCCATCGCGGTAGATCACGCTGCCATCGATGGTGATATCGCGGATCTGGCGCAGCATGTTATCAGCAGCAGTTTCCGCTTCGTTCTCGCAGATACTGCCGGGAGCAGCCACCCAGAGCATCTGCACGGCAGCACCGGCGCACTTGGGTTGGTACTCGATCAGGCCAACGTATTGCTGGCCATCCTTCATGGCATCCGTCCAGGCAATGCATCCCTTGAAGTTTCTGAACATTCCAGACTCCACTTCTGTCTCGAGGCCTCCGGATGCGGGCCTATTTGCTAAGAGCGCATACAGGCCCAAGCGTTCCAGTGGTTTCAGCGAGGGCGTCTCTCCAGCCAGGTGATGAAGTGCGGCACGGTGTTGAAGATGAACAGCACCAGCAGCGTGCCCAGCACAGCAGTCGCCTCGCGCCCCATACCGACGGTGATACCAATGGCAGCGGTCAGCCAAATGCCGGCAGCGGTGGTCAGGCCCTTCACCTCGGCCATGGAGTCACCCTTGATGATGGTGCCGGCACACAGAAAACCAATACCCGCAACCAACCCCTGAATCACCCGGCTCATGGCATCGCTCTCGGCGCCCATCTGCGCAGGCACCAACACAAATAGTGCAGAGCCCATGGCTACCAGCATGTGCGTACGGATACCGGCCGCCTTGCCACTGGCTTCCCGCTCCAACCCCAGCAAGCCACCCAACAGCGCAGCCAACAGCAGACGCAGGGTGACCTGGGTGAACTGCTCGGGCGTGCTCAAATCGGAAAATTCGTTGGCCAGAGTGGCCAGTACTTCGTCCCAGAAACTCAAGGTGATCGCTCCCAGCCTGCACGGATCCGCATGAACGCACTGCCACAGCCGAGGCGCTGTTGGCGCTTCGCTATCGACCTTGCCGGGGGCGATAGGTTTGGCTTTTTTGTGGGCTGACCGTTTGGCGAAAAACCTGAACGGGGGTGAACCCAGCCCAGTCTGTTTGGTTATCTGCGGCGTGACTTCAACCCCACCACGACGCTCGACGACAGGAGGTTCAAATGTCCAGTAATCATTACTTTCTCGTCAGCTACAAGCTGGGTAACCAGAAGAAATCGATCGAGGTTCAGGCCGTTGCACCAGCTCTGACGCCCGAGCAGGCACGGCACCATATTGAATCGCTGCACAGCAGTGAGCTGCCGAACGAAATCACCGACATCGACGTCAAGCCGCTGGGCGATACCGGCGATCAAGAACCTGGCCATGCTCGCCAGAGCTGAGCACGCATCATGAGCGACACGAACGTGATCGAGAAAATTGCCCTGTACGGCGCACCCGACCGGATCACCGATGCTCTGCTGGAGGCCATGGCGAGTAAAGGCCTGCAGGTCGTCGTGATCGTCGATGACCCCACCGATATTGCCGCGCGGCCGAAACTGAGCGCCAAGAGCGGCAACCCCTTCGACGCCACCAGCGTGGCGCGCAGCGTTGCCGGAGTCGATGCGGTGATCGCGGTGCTGAGCAGCCGACAACTACGTGCCGGCTGCGACGCCAACGGCTTCGTACGAACCTACGACGCCATCATCGCACTGCTGGAGGGCTTGCCTACCGCACGGGTGCAGCGTCTGCTGCTGATCGGAGACCACAGCTGGCTGGATGATGCAGCCCATCTACCGGGCGAGCAGGTGGAGCACCTGCAACACAGTCTGCACAAATCACCACTGGCCTGGACGCTGGTGGATGCGCCTGCCCATCGTCAGAGCGACGGCCTGGCTGCCGCTCGCGAGGGCGACCACACAACAATCATCACCCTGCAACATTATGCCTGCAGCGTGATAGACCAATGCCTAATGGGGACGAGCGTCAATCAACGCATCCGCGTCGACTCTCGCCCACAGGCCGAGGAGGCACAATGAGTACCGAAAGCTACATCCTGTTGATGATCTCGGGCTGGCTGTTGGTATCGGCCGCCATGCTCTGGGGCATGCTGCGCCTGGTCAATCGCTACCAGCTCGAAGCCCAGCTTGCCGAGGAATTCCCTCCTCTGCCCACCTCGCCAACCAACCAATCCTGGCGTCGCCAGCACGCACCGCGCCGTGCGCGACTGCGTGAACGCGCCTATCGGACTTATCAGCAGCATCAGCACGCGCTCACCAGCTAGGTACAGGCATTGTGGGAGCCGCGACCCCGCGGCGAATGGTGGCCATATTTCGTTTTTCGGTATGGCCGCCATTGCATCGCATCAAGGTCGACGCTCCTACCTTGAGGACATGGCCATAACCAGGTCACGGCACCACCAGCGGCGCGGCGCATTTTTCTCCAAACAATTGCGCTTTTCCACGCAAAAGAAAACGCCCGTCTCGTTACCGATGACGGGCGCCTGTTCATTACATCTGCACCGCTCAGTCGCCGATGCCCCCGACCTTCCAGATGTCCTTGGCGTATTCGCGGATGGTGCGATCCGAAGAGAACCAGCCGGTGCGTGCAGTATTGAGCACCGCTGCCTGCCACCAGCGATCCGGGGTGCGCCACAGCATGTCGACCTTGCGCTGCGCGTCCCAGTAAGACTGAAAGTCGGCACACACCAGGAAGCGGTCGTGGGCCAGCAGGCCATCGATCAGGCCGACATAGCGACCGGGGTCGTCCGGTGAGAACACCCCAGAGCGAATGGCTTCCAGGGCGCCAGCCAGGCGCTCGGAGGCGGCCACTTCCGCGCTCATGTTCAGGTCACGACGCGAACGCGCCGCCACCTGTTGAGCGGTCATGCCGAAGATGAACATGTTCTCGCGACCGATCTGCTCGGACATCTCCACGTTGGCGCCATCCAGGGTACCGATGGTCAGCGAGCCGTTGAGGGCGAACTTCATGTTGCTGGTACCGGAGGCTTCCAGCCCTGCCGTGGAAATCTGCTCGGACAGATCGGCCGCCGGGATGATTACCTCGGCCAGGCTGACGTTGTAGTTGGGGATGAACACCACCTTGAGCAAACCGCGCAGGGTCGGATCCACGTTGATGGTACGGCTGATGTCGTTGGCCAGCTTGATGATCAGTTTGGCCTGGTGATAACTGGCCGCAGCCTTGCCGGCGAAAATCTTCACCCGCGGCGCCCAGTCGGTGGCCGGGTCGTTACGCATCGCCTGGTAGAGCGCCACGGTGTGCAGCAGGTTAAGCAGCTGACGCTTGTATTCGTGGATGCGCTTGACCTGCACATCGAAGATCGCCTGGGTATCCAGGCTGATGCCCATACGTTCGCGTATCAGCTCGGCGAGTTCGCGCTTGGCGTGCTGACGCTGAGCAGCGAACTGCTTGCGAAATGAGGCCTTGGCCGCGAATGGCTCGAGCTTGCGCAGGCTGGTTTCCGGAGTGTCTAGCAACTCGTCGCCCACAGCGCCGACCAGCAGCTCGGTCAGTTGCGGGTTGGACTGGTACAGCCAGCGGCGGAAGGTAACGCCATTGGTCTTGTTGTTGATGCGATCCGGATACAGGCGATGGAAATCGCTGAATACGCTCTTGCGCATCAAGTTGGTGTGCAGCGCCGATACCCCGTTGATGCTGTGCGAGCCAAGGAATGCCAAGTTGCCCATGCGCACACGTCGGCCATGCTCTTCATCGATCAGCGAGACGGAGCGCAGCAGGTCAAAATCGTGGATATCTTTGGCCCGCAGCGAATCGATGTGATAAGCGTTGATCAGGTAGATGATCTGCATATGCCGCGGCAGCAGTCGCTCCATCAGCGACACCGGCCAGGTTTCCAGCGCTTCGGGTAACAACGTATGGTTGGTGTAAGACAGCGTGGCGACGGTGAGCTTCCAGGCCTCGGCCCACTCCAGACGATACTCATCAACGAGCAGACGCATCAGCTCGGCGACGGCAATCGCCGGATGGGTGTCGTTGAGCTGGATAGCAACGCGGTCAGGCAGCGAGTGAATGTCGAGATTGAGCTCCAGGTGCCGGGCGATCAGATCCTGCAGCGAAGCGGAAACGAAAAAGAACTCCTGACGCAGGCGTAACTCCTGGCCCGCTTCGGTGCTATCTGCCGGGTACAGCACACGGGAAATACTCTCAGCCTTGACCACATCCGCGACGGCACCGAAGTGATCGCCCGCGTTGAAGCGCTCCAGCTTGAGGTTCTCCTCAGCACGGGCGCGCCACAGACGCAGGGTATTGACGCTGGAATGGCGCCAACCGACCACCGGCGTGTCGTAGGCGATGGCACGTATCTGTTCGTTGGGCAGCCATTCGTGACGAGGCACTTCGCCAGAGCCGGCGAGGTTGGCAACGCTGCCACCGAAACCGATGCGGTAGCTCACTTCAGGGCGTTCGAACTCCCAGGGGTTACCAAAATCCAGCCAGGTTTCGGTGTGTTCCTGCTGCCAGCCATCAACCACCACCTGGCGGAACAAGCCATGCTCGTAACGGATGCCATAACCGTGAGCGGCAATATTGAGCGACGCCATGCTTTCCATGAAGCAGGCGGCCAGACGGCCCAGGCCACCGTTACCCAGCGCGGCATCCGGTTCCATATCGCGGATCTGTTCGAAATCAACGCCCAGCTGCGAAAGCGCCTCGCGGGCGGTGTCGAGCAGGCCGAGATTGCTGAGGTTGTCGACCAGCAGACGGCCGATCAGAAATTCCAGTGAGAGGTAATAGACCCGCTTCTGCTCCTGGCGGTCTACCTGTAGCGAGGCATCCTCCCAGTGATCGACCAGATGATCACGGGCCGCCAGAGCGACGGCTTCGAACCAGTCGTGGTCAAAGGCATTGCCCGGATCCTTGCCGACCGCATATCTGAGCTTGGCCAGGATCAGTTGTTTGAAAGTTTCGACGTGGTCTGTTGCTTTCGCTGCTTCCTCGGCCATCACAGGTTCACTCCCTGAATCAGTTATAGACGTGACCGTTGTGGCCTTCGTCGGCACCGCTATTGGCGGCGAACAACATGGAGTCGGCGGTTGGTGCGTTCTTCAGGCCTTCGTAGGTGATGCCGCCGGCGCGAGCCTGCAGGAAAGCTTTCTTGGCTTCCCACAGTGCTTCTTCGCGAATGCCATCGAGCAGATCATGGCCGGTCAGGGTCAAGCCATTGGCGATGGCGACTGGCGCCCCATTCCACGGGTGATGCTGGGAACACTCGATGAGATTGGCCTGACACATCAAATGAATATGGTAGCTGACGGCTTCGGCAGAGTGCTGGCCGACGTCCTGCGGGTAGAAATGATGCCCGGTTTCCAGTGACTCGATCTGCAACAGCAGCTCACGGATCAGTTCCCAATCTCGTTTCATCGTCACTCTCCTCATGAATTTGTCAGTGGCTGTCAGGCGCATTCCAGAGCCTGGGGGCGCCTTGTCACAAAAGTACTTATCAATGAGTGCCACGCGCGCGGCAGAGTTCAACCCATAGGTGTATTTGCCGACGACCACTCATCTATCGTCATGAACTCACCCCGGTCAGCGCGTTTCACAAAATGACTGGCCGCGTGCCGGTCTCTGATTCATGACGCTCGAGGAGACTCCCATGCCAAGCGGAAGTAAAGACAAGTACACCGTAGCCCAGAAACGCAAGGCTGCTGCAATCGAAGCCACTTATGAAGAACGTGGCGTGCCCACGGACGAAGCCCGTGCTCGCGCCTGGGCGACCGTGAACAAGCAATCCGGAGGCGGCGAACGCGCCGGGGGTTCCGGACGCACGATCAGTGCTCAAGAGAAAGCCAAGGCCCGCCAGGACTCCGCCCGCCAAGCAGTAGCGACGCGCCGCGGCGAGGTGCGCCCCGACCGCCCACTGGAAAGCCAGAGCAAACAGGAATTGCTACATCTGGCGCGCGCCAGGCAGATAGCCGGCCGCTCGAGCATGCGCAAGGCTGAGCTGATCAGCGCCCTGAAGAAAGCCTCTTGATAAGCAAGCCTCTTGCAACGGAGTAGCAGCATGACCGAGCAGACCGAACACAACAACGCGATCAACCTGGCGCCTATGGAGCGGGTGATTTCCATCGCTGGCGGCGTGATGCTGATACGCAAGGGGTTGGCCGTGCGCGGAGTCATCGGCCTGGTGGACATAGCCGCGGGCGCTCTGGGCTTGTTTCGCGGCGTGACCGGCATCTGTCCGGCGAAGCGCCGCATGGCCGCCAAGGCCTCAGCAGCAACCGTGAAGCGGCTACCGGCGCCGCAAAGGTTGCTCGGTTAGCGTGCCCCCTGACGGACGTGCCGAGAGCACGTCCGCTTTGATCCGCTGTGGCTATTCAGCGATAGGAGCAGATCATCGCCAGAAACTGGTTTTCCGTGCTGGTGCCGTGGGGCGCGGCTTCGTCCCAGAGCAGCAGTTCACCATTGTAATAGGCAAAATACAGCGCGCCTTGCTGCTCGTCGCGGCTGGCGAACCCGCATACGGCGAGATCATCGCCAGCCGCGCTGGCAGCGGTGCCGAACAATGACTCGAAGCTGATGCCGCTCGGGTCGATGGCGGTGAACAGGCTGACTTTGGCTGCCTCAATGTCGGTACCGGAAGGCGTCACCATTACGCGTGTCGGGTTGATCTTGCCGGCTACAGGTACCTGAGGCACAGGCGGCTTGGTGTGGCTGCAACCCGCCAGTATCAGTGCGGCGGCGAGACCGGCCATCGAGGTTTTCATGCGCGTCACTCCCGTGAGATCTGATCAAGGCTACTCACCAGCGTCCCAGGTGCGTTGCAGAACGAAGGTCAGCGGTGCGGCATTGTATGCTGGATGCCTGCATGCTGGCCTGTGCTGGGTCATGCAATCGTCTTCGGTTTCCTGGCCCGAAGCAGCTTAATCGCGCCGAAGTTGCAGGCCCCGGCTAGTATCGGCGCGGTTGGCACGATAAATTGCGCCATCCGCCCTGCCCCTGATTCCGGAGCCTTCATGACCACCGACGACACCTGCGCCGATCTGCTGCTCGACAATCAGGTGTGCTTCGCCCTGCACTCGACCTCGCTGGCGATGACCAAGGTCTACAAGCCGCTGCTCAAGAAGCTCGCGCTGACCTACCCGCAGTACCTGGCCATGCTGGTGCTGTGGGAGCGCGACGGCATCACGGTGGGCGAAATCAGTGCCCGGCTGCTGACCGACCCGGGGTCGCTCACGCCATTGCTCAAACGCCTGGAAGCCGAGGGCCTGCTCACCCGCACCCGCAGCAGCAGCGACGAGCGCGTGGTGCACCTGCAGCTCACCGACAAGGGCCGAGCCCTGCATGATGAAGCTCGGCAGATTCCCGGCTGCATCATCAACGCCAGCGCACAGACCGCCAAACGCCTGGCCAGTCTGACCGCCGAACTCACCGCACTGCGCAAGCAGTTGCAGGAAAGTCTCTGACCCCAGCGCCTGGGTTGCCTGCCTGCGTGGCAGGTCTACACTCAGCTTCGTCTACTGGCCACGGATTCGGGCTCTAGAGCCCGATACGGTGAGCCGCAAAAAAAATCTTGCGCGCCAACTAAATCAGGAATAGAGTCCGCCTCAAGCAAATAACTTGCGCGCAAATGTTTACCACACAAATTAAAACCACGAACTGAGGACTTCCATCATGTCTATCGAAACCGTTGCCTACCGCGCCTACGCTGAAGCCACTGGCGGTCGTGAAGGCCGTGCCATTTCCTCCGACGGCGTACTCGATGTAGCACTTACTACGCCGAAAGAACTGGGTGGCGCTGGCGGCCAGGGCACCAACCCGGAACAGCTGTTCGCGGCTGGCTACTCGGCCTGCTTCCTCGGCGCGATCAAATTCGTAGGCGCCCGTGACAAGCACAAGGTTTCGCCGGACAGTTGGGTCGAAGGCATCGTCGGCATCGGTGCAGTGCCTACCGGTTTCGCCATCGAAGTAGAACTGAAGATCACCCTGCCGGGCCTGGATCGTGAAGAAGCCAAAGCGCTGATCGACAAAGCACACATCGTTTGCCCTTACTCGAACGCCACCCAGGGCAACATCGACGTGACCCTGACGCTGGTCGAGTGATCACCGCGCTAAGCACATGCTGCTAAACGACAACGCCCCGGATAATTCCGGGGCGTTGTCGTTTCAGGGCTCAGGCAGCGCGGCTCTCCAGATGCTGGATAGCCCCACTACGCCAGGCACTGTCCAGCACCTCCTGCAGCAATGGTGCACCGAAGTAACGATCCAGATCGGTAGATGACTGCCAACTGCCATGCAATTGCCAGCGCTGCCCGTCCTTCTCTAACTCGAATGCCACGCAGCCTTTCAGGCCACGTACCGGTTCCAGTAGGTCACGCAGGTAGCCGCCTAATTCCTCGCAGCGGCCAGGTGTAGCTTCAAGCACGGTGATGTGGGTCTGCATGAGCGTGTCTCTCCTCACGATATGAGTGGCGGCGCCCAGCAGTGGCGCCGACACTTTTTAGGGCACCTCTAAAAACGTAGATGGTTTTTAGAGGTGCACTTTCAGTGGATGCTTGCAGTGGGGCGCACCACCAGTTCGCTGACGTCGACGTCCGCCGGTTGCTCAATGGCGTAGGCCACGGCACGGGCGATGGCATCGGGGGT
Organism: Pseudomonas sp. AC355; assembly: GCF_979258205.1. Classification (NCBI taxonomy): domain Bacteria; kingdom Pseudomonadati; phylum Pseudomonadota; class Gammaproteobacteria; order Pseudomonadales; family Pseudomonadaceae; genus Pseudomonas; species Pseudomonas sp. AC355. Next base: position 1,854,970 of record NZ_OZ409843.1, read on the forward strand.
AATGGCGATCTTGCGGAACTCGCGCATGGCCTCACGGGCGCCCTCGTCGGAAATGCTCTCGGCCAGCTCGGACTCGACCACGCCGGGCGATACCAGGGTGACGCGAATGTCACCGCCCACTTCCTGGCGCAGGCCATCACTGATCGCCCGCACCGCGTACTTGGTGGCGCAGTACACCGCTGCCGTCGGTGACACGCGGTAGGCACCAATGGATGCCACATTGATGACCTGCCCGCTGCGCTGCCCCTGCATGATCGGCAGCACCGCGGCGATGCCGTGCAGCACACCGCGGATATTGACGTCGATCATACGGTTCCACTCGTCGATCTTGAGCGCCTCGATCATCGACAGGGGCATCACGCCAGCGTTGTTGATCAGCACGTCGACGCGGCCATATTCGGCCATTGCGGCGTCCACAAAGGCTTGAACGTCGGCGGCATCGGTGACGTCCAGACGGCGGGCTATGGCCTGGCCACCGGCAGCGCCGATCTCTTCGACCAGTTGCTGCAAGCGCTCGACACGGCGTGCGCCGAGTACTACCCGAGCGCCCTTCTCTGCCAGTAAGCGAGCGCAGCCTTCGCCGATTCCGCTGCTGGCGCCAGTGATCAGTACGACTTTTTCTTGGATATTGGACATGACGAGATCCTCTGGTGAGTGCGGCTCACTGCGCCGCGATAGCTACAGAGGTTAGGGCTCAGGGTGATTTGGCGTTAGTCGATTACTGGAACATTCTTGCCCAATCCTGCAGAAAGGGAGATCAGAGTAATTACCCCGCTCCCGTGAGAGCTGGCGTGCAGCTGTGAAATTGCCTATTTCTCTCATATGCTTGCCCATTCCTGTGGACTACGCCTGCCGCGCAGGACGTCTGGGCAATTCCCGGATAATCTGCGCCCAGAATCAGGAGTGACCCCATGATGCAACCCGATCAGCTCGATGAACTGGCCGCCCGGCAACTCGAACTTGCCAATCTGATCAAGCGCAAAGCGCCCGGCGAAGGCATGCACGACACCCTTATCGAAGGCTTGAGCCTCGCCTACACGGCAGCGCCCAGCCTGCCGATGCCGACGCTCTACCGCCCGTGCCTGTGCATCATTGCCCAGGGCCGCAAGGAGATTCGTCTCGGTGCGGAGCAGTACTTCTACGACCCGCTGAACTACCTGGTGGCCTCGGTGACCCTGCCGGTTACTGGCCAGGTCGTCGAAGCGACACCCGAACTGCCGTACCTGAGCCTGAAACTGGACATCGACCCGGCGATGATCAGCAGCCTGCTCGCCGAGGCGGGCCCGATTGGTCTGCCAAACCCCGGCCCCAACCGCGCGCTGTTCGTCGACCGCCTTGATCCGTCGATGCTCGATGCGGTGATCCGCCTGCTGCGCCTGCTCGACACTCCGCGCGATGCCGCCATGCTGGCGCCACTGGCGCTGCGCGAAATTTTCTATCGCCTGTTGCGCAGCCCCCAGGGTCAGCGCCTGCGCGAACTGGTCATGGCCGATAGCCAGAGCCATCGCATTGCCCGGGCGATCGAATGGATCAACCAGCATTACGACAAACCGCTGCGCATCGAGGAGCTGGCCCGCGAGGTCAACCTCAGCGCCTCGACCCTGCATCACCGCTTCAAGGCAGTCACCGCCCTGAGCCCGCTGCAGTACCAGAAGCAACTGCGCCTGCAGGAAGCTCGCCGGCTGATGTTCAGCGAAGGCCTGGAAGCGGCTTCGGCCAGTTTCCGCGTCGGCTACGAAAGCCCCTCGCAGTTCAGCCGTGAATACAGCCGCCTGTTCGGCGCGCCACCACTGCGCGACATGCACAGATTGCGCAATGCAGGCTGATCGCAGAAACGAAAAAGCGCGTCGCCGATCTGGGTCGGTGACGCGCTTTTTACATCTGCCCTAGAACCTTTGCGTAAGGGTTGCGGTAACGCTGCGCTCCTCGCCCAGATAGCAGGCCGCTGCCGAATAGCAGGATGCCACGTAGTACTCGTCGGTGAGGTTGTTGGCGGTGAGCCGCAGCGAGGTTCCACGTAGCCCGACCTGGGTCAGGTCATAGCCGACGGACGCATCGAACAGGGTGTAGGACGGCACCTCGAAGTCGTTCAGCTCGCTGCCCTTGCTCTTGCCCACGTAACGCGCACCGGCGCCAACCGTCACGCCGGCGAGCGCCCCGTCGGTGAAGCTGTAGTCCGCCCACAGCGTGGCCATCTGCTCGGGGGTCTGCGGTGGGTTATTGCCCTTGGCATCCACCACGCCCGTGCCGCTGTTGACGAAATAGGACTTGCTGTAGGAAACGTCCGCGTAGGTATAGCTGGCCATCAGCTGCAGATTGTCGATGGGCCGGAAACGCGCCTCGAGCTCGACGCCTTTGGACTCGATCCCGCCCACGCCCTTGTAGAAGCTGTCGGTGACCAGGCTGTTTTCCTTGGCGTAGAGGTTTTCCATTTCCAGATTGAAGAACGACAGGGTGTAGAGGTCGTCGGTGCCGGGCGGCTGGAACTTGATACCGGCCTCCCACTGCTCGCCCGTGGTCGGGTCGAGAATCTGCGCCCCGCTGGAGTAGTTGGACGTCGGGTTGAACGAGGTCGAATAGCTGACGTAGGGCGACACGCCATTGTCGAAGGCGTAGAGCACGCCGGCATGGCCGCTGAGCTTCTCGCCCTGGCTGTCGTTCTGGCCGTTGATCTCATCGTCGATGGACACGTCGTACCAATCCTGACGCAGGCCCAGGGACAGGTTCCAGTTGTCGATCTCGATCAAGTCCTGCACGTACAGACCTGTCTGTTTCTGCCGGCGCAGAGCGTCGGTCACCGGGGTGATGGCAGTCAGGCCATTGTTGTCGTAGACCGGATCGAACACGTCGATGGGCGTGACCGAACCTGGCGGCTGCAGTATCGAACCGTCACGCTGGTCGGCGATCTTGTTCTTCGAGTACTGATAATCCAGGCCCAGCACCACGGTGTGCAGGGCGGCGCCAGTGGCGAATTCGGCCTGCAGCATGTTGTCGACGATCCACGCATGCAGACGCTCCTGGCCGCCGCTGTAGCCACGGTACAGCTCGTTGCTGGTGTCACTCAGGTAACCCGAACCCCAGATCTGGCTGTTCGACACCCGCGCATCCACATAACGGAAATTCTGTCGGGCACTCCAGGTGTCATCGAAACGATGCTCCAGCTCATAACCGACCATCTGCTGGGTTCGGGTGAACTCCTCGACGGCCGGGTCGCCCTCGAAGAAGCTGCTGGAAATGCGCTGGCCATTGCGTTTGTGCAGCGTACCGGAGGCCGGCAGGCTGCCGTGGTAGCCGCCGTTGGGATCGTCCTGCAGGTAGACGTAGAGCGTCATGAAGGTGTCTTCACTGAGATTCAGCGCCAGGCTGGGCATCAGCGCATAGCGAGTCTCGGTAACGTGATCGGCCTGGGAGTCGGCATCCTTGGCCAGCCCGACCACGCGATAGGCGATGTTCTCGTTCAACGGCCCGGTGACATCGAAACCCAGTGACTTGCGGTTGTTGTTGCCATAGGAGATATCGACCCGCCCGGCCTGGGTGAACTCGGGACGCTTGGTGCTGATGGCTGCCAGGCCACCGGGATTACTGCGGCCATAGAGCACCGAGGACGGCCCCTTGAGCACGTCGATGCGCTCGATGAAGTACGGATCGATCTGCAGGCTGCTGTAGGAGCCGGGATCGCCCATGGACTTCAGGCCATCGATGATAATGTTGTCCACCGAACCATCGTTGATCCCGCGGATCGCCAGGTAGTCGTAACGGTGCGTATTGCCATAGGGGTTGGTGAGCACGCCCGGGGTGTAGCGCATCGCATCGGCAGCGCTGGCGGCGCCCTGTTTCTCGATCTGCTCGCGGGTGACCACCGAAACGCTCTGCGAGGTTTTCAGCAGCTCCTTGCTGGTCTTGGTCGATACGCTGCTGTGGGTGGCGTTATAGCCGTCCATGCTGCCCAGCGCATTGCCGAGGGCGAAGGCACGGACGGCGGTGCTCTCCAGTTCGAGGGAGCCTGCGCTGGCTTGGCTGGCAGCCTGCAGCGAGTAACCGCCATTGCCGTCCGTGGTGGCCTGCAGGCCACTGCCCTGCAGTAAGCGGGAGAACCCCTCGTCGATGCCAAACTCGCCCTGCAGGCCGGGGCTCTGCTTGCCTTCGGTAAGGCGTGCATCCACCGACAACAGCACACCCGTCTCGGCCGCGAAACGGCTTAGTGCCGCCGACAGCGGGCCGGCGGGAATCTGGTAGCTGCGAGCGCTCTGCTGGTAGCTGTCAGCCTCGACGACCTGGGCATGGCCAAGCAGCGGCGACAATGCCGCCAGCGTCAGTGTGGCAAGGCGAATGGAGCGCCGCAGACAGGTCGGCGCGAAGCGGTGACTCGAGCACATGGGACTTCCTCATTGCAGGGGCCGCGCATGACACGCAAGGGCCGGATGCACTGAAGCCAAGCGAAACTAAAAAAGGGGAACCACTGATTGCGATTTTTTTGCGAAGGACGCGAAAACGCCGCACAGCACAAGTTCTTCAGGCCTCTAGCGGTTCGAGCGTCACCCACCATGGCAGGCGGCGATTGACGCGTATCGGCAGGCTGCCCTGCAGCGCGTCGAGAATGCGCCCGGTGTCGCCCAGCGGATAGGCGCCAACCAATCGCAGATCAGCCACCCGCGGATCGCAGGCGAGATAGCCCGGTACGTGCTCGGCCAGTTCCTCGATGAAATCGTCCAGCCGGCGGTTATCGGCCAGCAGCACGCCGCGGCTCCAGGCCTCGCGGGCGCGATCCACCGGCTCGCCCGCAGCGATGCCATCAGGGCCGATACGCGCTTGGTTGCCTGCCTGCAGAACAACCGGCGCAGCGCCATTGCCGGGCTCGATACGCACCGCGCCGGCGAACACGCTGAGCTGGGTGAAGCCATGGCCCTCACGCACGCCGAAACGGGTGCCCAGTGCCTGCAGTCGCCCGTACGCGGCCTGCACCAACAACGGACGCGAATCTTGGGCCGTCTCGATCAACACCTCGCCCTGGAACAGACGCAGCAGGCGGGCGGACGCGCTGTAGTCGATATCCACTGCGGTACGGCTGCTGAGCCACAGGTGGGTGCCATCGGCCAGACGCGTATCGCGGATCTCGCCGGTTCCGGTTCGTTCGCTGGCGACCCAGGCGCGCCATGGACGCCCCTGCCCCGCCACCGTCAGCACGCCGGCTGCGCCCAGCAGTGCGAACAGGCCAAGCACCTGGCGGCGGCTACGGCCTGTGCTGCGCAGCGCTTGGCCGGCAGCCTGGCGGCGGGTATCGGTGGGCAGTCGGGTGAACTGGCCACTGATCGCCTCGACTCGCTGCCAGGCCACCGCATGCTCGGGCCGCGCCGCCAGCCACTGCCGCCAGGCCTGCTGCTGATGGTCACTGACAGGGGGATCGGCCAGTACCGCAAACCACTCGGCGGCTTCCTGCAGGGTTCGGTGATCGGCGTTCATGGCTCAGCCCTCGGCCAGCAGCAGGCACTGCAGCATCGCCTGGGCCATGTACTTCTTCACCATGCGCTCGGAAACCTGCAGGCGCAGGGCGATGGCTGCGTAGGTCAGCCCGTCCAGTTGCGACAGCAGAAACGCCTCGCGCACCTTGCTCGGCAGGCGCAGTAGCATGGCGTCGATGGCCAGCAGGGTTTCGATGATCAGCTCGGCCGCTTCCGGCGAGGGAGCATGCTGCTCCGGCTGCAAGGCCAGGGCTTCGAGGTAGGCACGCTCGATCGCCTGGCGCCGCCAGTGATTGACCAACAGCGAATGGGCGATGGTCGACAGATAGGCCCGCGGCTCACGCAGCGCTGGCAGTTCGCGCTCTTTGCTGAGCACACGCAGGAAGGTGTCTTGCGCCAAGTCTGCCGCATTCTCCGCGCAGCCCAGCCGCCTACGCAGCCAGCCGTTCAACCAGCAGCTGTGCTCGCGATACAACTGTTGCAGGGACTGCTGAGAGGAAACAAGCGACATCGAGCACACCATGACCGCACCTGGACAAGGCATGAATGGTAATGCTTCTCAGAAGCAAATTACAGGAATTCGTGGTTTGCTGGCCGGCCGTCTGGGTTGAAAATAGCGACACCCATGGGACGATTTCCCGGGTATCGCTTCGCTCAACCCAGGCTACGGCGACATAGAGATCGTGAAGTGATATCAGATGTTGATCGGCCGGCGACCAGCCAGGGCATGGGCCAGAGTGCCGCCGTCCACCAGCTCCAGCTCGCCACCGAGCGGCATGCCGTGGGCGATGCGCGAAGCCACCAGGCCTTTGCCGGCCAGCAGCTGGGCGATGTAGTGGGCGGTCGCTTCGCCTTCCACAGTCGGGTTGGTCGCCAGAATCACTTCACTGAACTGGCCGGCCTCGATGCGCTTCAGCAGCTCGGGAATACCGATGGCCTCCGGGCCCAGCCCGTCGAGCGGCGAGAGATGGCCCTTGAGCACGAAATAACGCCCGCGGAAACCGGTGTGCTCCACGGCGTACACATCCATCGGCCCTTCAACCACACAGAGCAGGCTGTCGTCCCGGCGCGGGTCGAGGCAAATCTGGCAGAGCTCTTCTTCACTGAGGCTGCGACAGGATTTGCAGTAACCGACACCGTCCATGGCCTGGTTCAGCGCCTGGGCCAGCCGTACGGCGCCGTTGCGGTCGCGTTCGAGCAACTGCAGGGCCATGCGCTGGGCAGTCTTCTGGCCGACGCCGGGCAGGACGCGCAGGGAATCGATCAGTTGGCGGATCAGGGGGCTGAAGCTCATGGTGCGAGGCTCGACGATGAAAGCGGAGAGATAGGGGAAAGCGTTGTTACGGAGGCTTCACGGCGGTAGCAGTCGTGCGATTCGGTGGGCTAAAGCCCACCCTACCTATGCGCGCGGGCCGTAGGGTGGGCTTTAGCCCACCAAAATCGACTGCTTTAGAACGGCATCTTGAAGCCGGGCGGCAGCTGCATGCCGGAGGTCATACCGGACATCTTGTCCTGGCTGTTGGCTTCGATCTTGCGCACCGCGTCGTTGACGGCAGCGGCGATCAGGTCTTCGAGGATTTCCTTATCTTCCTGCATCAGGCTGTCGTCGAGACTGACGCGCTTGACGTCATGGCGACCGGTCATCACCACGCTGACCAGACCAGCACCGGATTGACCGGTTACCTCGGCATTGGCCAACTCTTCCTGCATCTTCTGCATTTTTTCTTGCATCTGCTGTGCCTGCTTCATCAGGCCGGCCATGCCACCTTTCATCATGATGTTGTCCTCGGTAGTCAGGGATTAACGACGGTATCGACGGGTTCAATGCTGCCCGCGCGCACGGAGGCGGCGAACTGGGAAATCATCTGCTGGATCAGTGGATCGTTGTGGATCGAGGCCTCGGCATCACGCTGGCGGTTAGCGCGCTTGAGCGCTGCTGCCTGGGCGGGTGTCTCCTGCTCAGGCTTGATCAATTCGATACTCAGTTGCAGCTCACGGCCATGGTAGGCATTGAGCGAATCGTTCAGGCGCCGCTGCTGGGTCGCGTTGAACAGTGCACTGTGGGCAGGATCCAGGTGCAGCAACCATTTGTCACCCTCGACGGCGATCAGGCTGCAGTTGGCGGCGATGCTGCCCGTCATGCCGCTCAGGCCCAGCTTCGGGAACAACTCGAGCCAGTCTGCCGCCAGGCCGGTGGCCGGCAGTGACGCCAGCTCGGGCTCGGCTTCCGGCTGCTCGTCGGCGAGTACATCGGCAAAATCGTAATCCAGATTCTCGGCATCCATCGCCACGTAGTCGTAGTCACCGGGTGGCGGCTCGTCATCGCTGTCGGGTGGATTCAGATCGTTGCTGTCGATCACCGGCACGTCGGCCAGCTCCGGAACGGGCAGTGCCGCCTCCGGCTCGGGTTGCGCAACCTTGGCCGGCTCTTCTGCCTTCGGTTCTGGCTGGGCCTGCACGGCGGCAGGCGGCTGAGGCGCTTCGCTGACCGGTGCTACGGGCTCGACGACCTTGGCCTCGACCGGAGCCTCCTCCCACGGCGGCGTTACCACGGGCGCCGGGGCAGCAAGGGCCACGGGCGCAGTTGCCGCTGGCGGGACGGGCGCTGGCTCGACAACAGGCTCTGCTGCTGGCTGCACCACTGCGGCCGGCGCAGGCTGGCTAGCGGCGACCGGAATCTGCGGCGCAGCACTGACAACAGGGGTCGACGCAGCAGATGCTACGTCGGCCACCGGAGTTGTCTGGGGATCAGCCTTGGCCTGGCTGATCCCCAGTGGCTTTAGCGCCACCCTCGGGGCAGCGCCCTCGCCCGCTGGCCTGAATGCCAACATGCGTAGCAGCACCATCTCGAAGCCGCCACGCGGATCCGGCGCCAGCGGCAGGTCGCGTCGGCCGATCAGGCCCATCTGGTAATAGAACTGCACGTCTTCGGCCGGCAGTGCCTGGGCCAGGCCGAGAACCCGGTCGCGGTCGCCCTGGCCGTTATCCACGGCATCCGGCAGCGCCTGGGCGATGGCCACGCGGTGCAGCACATTGAGCATTTCCGCCAGCACGCCACTCCAGTCCGGGCCTTGTTCGGCGAGCTGGCGCACCGCTTCGATCACACCACGGGCGTCACCTTCGATCAGCGCATGCAGCACGCCGTACACCTGACCATGGTCGAGGGTACCGAGCATGGCGCGCACATCGGCAGCGAGCACCTTGCCTTCACCAAAGGCGATGGCCTGGTCGGTCAGGCTCATGGCGTCGCGCATGGAACCGTCGGCCGCACGGCCGAGCAGCCACAGGGCGTCGTCTTCGAAAGGAATGTTCTCGGCACCCAGAACATGGGTGAGGTGTTCGACCACGCGCTCTGGCGGCATGTTCTTCAGGGAGAACTGCAGGCAGCGCGACAGCACAGTAACCGGCAACTTCTGCGGATCGGTGGTGGCGAGCAGGAATTTGACGTGGGGTGGCGGTTCCTCAAGCGTCTTGAGCAAGGCGTTGAAGGAACTGGTGGAGAGCATGTGCACTTCGTCGATCAGGTAGACCTTGAAGCGCCCGCGGCTCGGCGAGTACTGCACGTTGTCGAGCAGCTCGCGGGTGTCCTCCACCTTGGTGCGGCTGGCGGCGTCCACTTCGATAAGGTCGACGAAACGGCCTTCATCGATCTCCCGGCACACCGAACAGGTGCCGCACGGGGTGGAGCTGATGCCGGTTTCGCAGTTCAGGCACTTGGCGATGATCCGCGCGATGGTGGTCTTGCCCACGCCCCGCGTACCCGTAAATAGGTAGGCATGATGCAGGCGCTGGCTGTCGAGTGCGTTGATCAGTGCCTTCAGCACATGGGTCTGCCCGACCATTTCGCGAAACGACCGCGGGCGCCATTTGCGTGCAAGAACCTGATAACTCATTGAAAACCGTCGCCAGAGGAAAGCAAAAGAGGACTAATGCTAGCTCAAATAGGCCTATCAGTGCGACGCCGATCGGCGGACATGAAAAAGACTGCAATCAGGGCTGGCTAAATTTTATACAGCCACGTATAGTCCGTCCCGTTCGTACCACGCTGCAAGTCATTCGGCCTTATGGCCTTCTCGATGGTTTCCTGGCAATCGGCATCCAAAGGATGCACGCACAACTGCCAAGACCCCCTCCGCTGACTGATCTGGCCGTCCCGCTCACGCGCAGACCGTCGCCAGCCTTCCGAAGTACAGACCCGCTCTAGCTTTCACCTCACTATATAGGTGGAACTTAAAAGCGCGCAGTCCGCTCCGATAATCAATCCCATTGGCCCAAGCCAGTGCCCGGAGCCCTCTCTTATGGCGCGATTATGTGCCCGTAGTTTCAGGAAACACCCGATTATGAATACCAACCAACAAATCCAGACCGCTATCCATACCCTGTCCAACGCTTTCGCCCCGCTTGCCTGCCATATCCTGGCAACCCGCAAGGGCAGCTTCAGCTTCACAGTCGTGGATCACACCGGTGTCGCGCAGCACAGCCAACGCCTTTACCCCGGCCAATATTGCGACGATTCCCTGAAAGGCGTGATCGAACGCACCCGCAAGGCGCTGCGTCGCTGATCCAATCAGTGAATTTGCAAACAACGTCACTATTAAGGGAGCGAAATAGTAGCCATCGTCGAACTAAATGAATCCTAGTTACTCATAGGTATTCATACTTCAACTGGAGTTCGTCAATGGAAAATAGTAATCGACAGCTTGTCGACCAGCTATTCGCCCCCCTACGCGCCACCTTCAGTCGGCCTCGCCCGGACGGCAGCATCGTTCTCTCCCTGATCGATGAAGCCGATACCACCGCCTACAGCCGGGTGCTGCAGAAGCTGCAGCTGAACGACTCGAACGCTTTCGCCCAAAGCCTCGAAGACATCCGCCTCGAGCTCGCCGTCAGAGCCGGCAACATTCCGGCCGAAATGCGCAAGATGCTCAAGGAACAGGACAGCGTAATCAGCTACCACCACGCCTGATACGTGTCCGCAACAAAGCCCCGCAGCCCTGACAGGCGCGGGGCTTTGTCGTTTTTGGGCTTAGCCCGGTGCGAAGCGGTAATGACCAATGACGGGAAAGCGAAACAGAATGGCCTCCTCACGGGTACCGGCGCCGATGTTGTGCAGGATCAACGGTTCGCCCGCAGCGGAGAGACGATCGGAAACGATACCGATATGCGTCAGACCGCGCCCCAGATCCCAGGTGACGATATCGCCCGAGCGATAATCGCGGGCATCCCGACTGACCTGCTGCCCCATGCCCTGGCGTTGGAACCAGGTCATCAGATTGGGCACGCGGCGATGGTCGATATTGCGATCCGGGCGGCTCAGCCCCCAGTGCTTCGGATAGGCGGAGAAATTCGCGGCCATGTCCACATGCACCGCTTGCTGCAGATCCAGGCCTTGCAGACGCAACGCGCGGATCACCACGTCAGTGCAGACACCGGTTTCCATCGGCACATCACCGCCAGGATAGTCGATGCGCCGGTAAGCGGGATCGTAGGACAGAGTCACGCCAACCTGCTCGCGAGCCCCACTCACCAACTTCGCCGGTTCCACGGCAAGTACGTGCAGGCTCAGCAGCCAACCCAACAGCAACAACGATGATCTCAGCACTCCATGCTCTCCCTTCAAAGCCAAAACCGTTCGACGGACTCTCTTCTTTATCCGGTAATTTTTTGCGACAGTATGGCTGGGCAAAGTTGAAGCCATATTGGGATGCCCCCCATCGCCAGATAACGTCGCCAAGCATAGATGCCGGTAGACAGCGCGAACACCTGATGAGGAAACCACAATGAGCAGCCCTGACGAGCAACACACCAATCAAGCCAGTGCACAGTCGGAAACCAGCCATGGCGCCGTGATCGACCCTCGCGGCCGGGAAATACCGATCACCGAAAGCATGATCCAGCAAGCCTGCAACGAGCTGGACGAACAGTGGTTCAAGCCCAAGGATGAAAACCCTTCCTGACCACCCAGGCTGTTAACCAGCGCTGATCACGCGCGCGCCCAGCGCCGTGATCAGCGCTTGCAGTCGCTCGTCACTGCCGAGCAGCTCGACATCTAGCCCCTCTATTTCGCGCCGCATCGGATACTGCTTGCGCAGCAGATCGAAGCCGGCCTTGCGCGCCTGCACGTCAGCGACCAGGCTGCGGCGCAGGTCGGCATCATCACGACGCGGGTCATAGACCGCTCGACACAGCGTCGCCAGTGCCCAGGCAGGATCACTGCCAGCGCCGATACTGAGGCGCGGTAGCCAGCGCTCGGGCGTCAGAGCATCCAGCGTAAATTGCGGCGAGATGCCCTGATACTCGCAGAACGCATCATAGATCTGCGCAGTGCCACGCAGCTTGCCGTCCAGGCTGTAACCAGCGATGTGCGGCGTGGCGATATGGCACAGCGCAGCCAGGGCCGGCTCCACCAGTGGCTCGCCTTCCCAGACATCCAGCACCACGTGCAGATCGGCCCCTTGCTGCAGATGCTCGCGCAACGCGGCGGTATCCACCACTGCACCACGACTGGCGTTGATCAGCCAGGCGCCGGGACGCAGCGCCTGCAAGCGCTGCGCCTCGATCAGATGCCGAGTGGCGAACTCACCTTCGTGCGTCAACGGCGTATGCAGGCTGATCACGTCGCACTGCTCGATGATCTGCTGCAGGTCGACGAAATCCCCACCTTCGGCGCGCTCACGCAGCGGATCGCAGACCAGCACCCGCCAGCCCAGAGCACGCAGCACGCGCACCAGCCGCTCGCCGACCTGGCCGGCGCCGACCACACCGTAAGTGCGCTGCGTCAGGTCGCTGCCCAGGCGCTCGGCAAGCACCAGAAGGCTACCGAGCACGTAGTCCACCACGCCGCGTGCGTTGCAGCCCGGCGCGCTGCTCCAGGCGATACCGGCCTCGGCGAAATACCCAAGATCCAGATGATCGGTGCCGATGGTGCAGGTGCCCACGAAGTGCACCTGGCTGCCCTCCAACAGTGCGCGGTCGACGTTGGTCACTGAGCGCACCAACAGCAGCTCAGCCTCACCGAGGGCGGCACGGTCGATGGCACGACCAGGGAAGCGACGAATCTCGCCAAAACCAGCGAAGAACTCATCGAGCAAGGGAATGTTTTCGTCGGCAACTATGCGCATGGAGATCTCCGCAATCAGGCAGGCATTCTAACCGGATGCACCGCCCGGTCTCTGCACGAAAAACATCTGCGCTTCGGCTGTGCGGCGCTGAAACAGTTTCCCGGCGCCTTTCCTGACCGATCCGTCAACGCGTAGACTGTGCGGTTTTCCACGGATCACGGAACCCCGATGCCTGCCCTTTCCCGCCTGCAGCGCGTACGCACCGAGTTGCGCACGCTGCTGGCCCTGGCTACCCCGATCATCATCGCGCAACTGGCGTACACCTCCATCGGCTTCGTTGATACGGTGATGTCCGGGCGTTTCAGCGCCCGCGATCTGGCGGCGGTGGCGCTGGGCAATTCGATCTGGGTGCCGGTATTCCTGCTGATGACCGGTATTCTGCTGGCCACCACCCCCAAGGTGGCGCAACGCTTTGGTGCCGGGCAGCATGGGGAGATCGGCCCACTGGTGCGCCAGGCACTGTGGCTGGCCCTCGTGGTGGGCTGTATGGCAGGCGCCGTGCTGTGGAACGCCGAGTTCGTGCTACGGCTGATGAAGGTCGACCCGGATCTGATCGAGCCGGCCATGGGCTACCTGCACGGCGTGGCGTTCGGCTTTCCCTGCGTAGCACTGTTCCATGTGCTGCGCTGCTATAGCGACGGCCTGGGCCGTACCCGCCCAGCCATGGTGGTGGGCTTGTTCGGGCTACTGCTGAACATCCCCCTGAACTACGTGCTCATCTACGGCAAGCTTGGTTTGCCGCCACTGGGCAGCGTCGGCTGCGGCTGGGCCACAGCGATGGTGATGCTGTTCATGCTGCTGGGCATGATCTGGTGGATTCGCCGTGCACCGGCCTATAACGACACCACACCGCTGCAGCGCTTCGAGCGGCCGAGTTGGCCGCTGATCAAGCGCCTGCTGGGTATCGGATTGCCGATCGGCATCTCGGTGTTCGCCGAATCGAGCATCTTCGCGGTGATTGCGCTCTTGATCGGCGGGCTGGGCGCCACGGTGGTCGCCGGGCATCAGATTGCCCTGAACTTCGCCTCGCTGGTGTTCATGATCCCCTACTCCATTGGCATGGCCGCCACGGTGCGCGTGGGCCAGGCCCTGGGCCGCGGCGAGCCGCGTGAGGCACGCTTCGCTGCCGGGGTGAGCATGGTGACCGCACTGGCCTACGCCTGCGTGTCGGCCAGTTGCATGCTGCTGATGCGCGAGCAAATCGCGCAGATCTATACCCCAGCGCCGGAGGTGATCGCTCTGGCCGCCAGCCTGATCGTCTACGCCGCTCTGTTTCAGTTCTCCGATGCCCTGCAGGTCACTGCCGCAGGCGCACTGCGCGGCTATCAGGACACCCGCGCGACCATGATCATGACCCTGTTCGCCTACTGGGGCATCGGTTTGCCTGTGGGCTACATCCTGGGCCTGACCGACCTGTTCGGCCCAGCCAGCGGCCCAGCGGGGTTATGGGAAGGGTTGATTGTTGGCCTGACCTGCGCCGCCCTGATGCTGACCCTACGCCTGAAAAGCAGCGCCAAGCGGCGGATTTGGCTGGTCGAAGCGCCGGAGCGTGAAGGCGGCCAAGCGTGAATTGGCAGCAAGAAGGCGGGAACGGACGTTCGCGATCTCGTGGGAGGGGCTTTAGCCGCGAGCTCTTTACGCCTAGCTAGGCAAAATCGAGGCTAAAGCCTCTCCCACAAAAGCTCTGCTCACCGTCCGCTTTCGCCTTGAACCACTCAATCAACCTTCTTGCGAATCCAGTACAGATAGGTATCGGCGTCCTGCGCCTGCTCGACCAGTTCGTGGCCGAGAAACACGCAGAACTTGGGAATATCACGGCGCGTCGAGGGATCGGTGGCAATGACCTTGAGCAAACCGCCAGCCGGCAAATCGCGCACCTTGTTGTGCAGCATCATCACCGGCTCCGGACAAAACAGCCCGGTGGCGTCGAGGGTGTCATCGGGGGTGGTATCAAGCATCACGGGCTCCGCAGCAATTCGAATCGTTGCTCAGTAAGGGGCAGCTTATTTATCCAGCCGGCGCAGGTGACAGGTCACTTCCTCGCGGTCGTGATACAGCTGCTTGCAGGCAATGGAGACCTTGACCTTGCGCGCGGCCAGGCCGTCGGCAATGCGCTCGAGTAAACGGCGCACCTCGGCGTAGCGCTGCTTCATCGGTAATTTGAGGTTGACCACCGCTTCACGGCAATGCCCCTCGCCGATCCAGGTTTCCAGCAGCGCGGCACTGCGCGCAGGCTTCTCGACGATGTCGCAGACCATCCAGTCCACCGGCTGTTTGGGCTTCCAGGTGAAGCCATCGACCATCAGATGCTGCACCAGGCCTGTATCCATCAGGCTCTCGGCCATCGGACCGTTGTCGATAGCGGTCACCAGCATGCCACGGCGCACCAGTTGATAGGTCCAGCCACCGGGCGCGGCACCGAGGTCGACGCCGGTCATCTCGTCTGACAAGCGCTCATCCCACTGCTCGCGGGGAATAAAGGTGTGCCAGGCTTCTTCGAGCTTCAAGGTCGAACGGCTTGGTGCTTCCCGAGGAAACTTGAGGCGCGGAATGCCCATGGGCCAGATTGCCGAGTTGTGCGCCTCGGCCATGCCAAGGAACACTTCACGGCCACTCTTGAAGGTCAGCAGCAGGCGTGGCGCCCGGGCGTTCTCCACCAGCTTGCCGGCGGCCGTCAGGGCCTTGCGCAGCGGGCCTTCGAACTTCTTGCAGAAGCCGGACAGCTCCTTGCCATCGTTGGTGTCCAGCACCTCCAGCCACAGGCTGCCGAAGGCCGGCAACGGCGCCAGCTGCTCGAGCAGCACGCTGATGCGATCCTTCTCGGGTAGCTCCATGAAGCGCCCCCGCGCCCACTGACGGATAAAGATCAGCTGGCTGAAACGCAGCCCCTTCATCAGCCGCTCAGCGCCCTCCTCGTCACTGCAGATGAACTCCGCACAGGCGGTATTCGGCTTGGCCTTGGCATAACCAGGCACATCGAGAAGCGCCGCATGTTCGGAGATTTCCGAACACACCTCGTTCTCGAAACCGGGGCGGCAGTGCAGTAACAAAGTATTCATCAGGGCTCTCCTTGGGCCGCGCATGATAGCGAAAACTGGAACCCGCGGCGCCTGCCCCCTGTCCAGTGAACAGAATCCCGGCATTTACCGGCCCGCCGCACAGGCGTTTTCACGCCAGGCGCAAGACCGGACGACGGCTCATCGCAAGCCGTAAGGGAACCAGTGCGCAGAGTCGGAGAGAACCTCTGCCAAAACCAGAACGGCTTGTACCGTGCAAGCCACAAGGAGATGCACGATGCCTTCCATCGATAGCCTGAACTGCCGCCGCACACTGGACGTGGACGGCAAATCCTACGACTACTTCAGCCTGCCAGACGCAGCCAAGCAGCTCGGCAACATCGACGATTTGCCGGTGTCGCTCAAGGTGCTGCTGGAAAACCTGCTGCGCTGGGAAGACGACAAAACCGTCACCCGCGACGACCTGCAGGCCATGAGTGACTGGCTGCAGAAACGCAGCTCCGACCGCGAGATCCAGTACCGCCCAGCCCGCGTATTGATGCAGGACTTTACCGGCGTACCGGCTGTGGTCGATCTGGCCGCCATGCGCGACGCCATGGCCAAGGCCGGCGGCGATCCGCAGAAGATCAACCCACTGTCGCCGGTTGACCTGGTCATCGACCATTCGGTGATGGTCGACAAGTTCGCCACGCCAGCGGCGTTCGGCGAAAACGTCGAGATCGAAATGCAACGCAACGGCGAGCGCTACGCGTTCCTGCGCTGGGGCCAGAGTGCCTTCGACAACTTCAGCGTGGTACCGCCAGGCACCGGCATCTGTCACCAGGTCAACCTGGAGTACCTTGGCCGCACCGTGTGGACAAAGGACGAAGACGGCGTGACTTTCGCCTACCCTGACACCCTGGTCGGCACCGACTCGCACACCACCATGATCAACGGCCTTGGCGTACTCGGCTGGGGCGTGGGCGGCATCGAAGCGGAAGCGGCGATGCTCGGCCAACCGGTGTCAATGCTGATTCCCGAAGTGATCGGCTTCAAGCTAACCGGCAAGCTCAAGGAAGGCATCACCGCCACCGACCTGGTGCTGACCGTCACCCAGATGCTGCGCAAGAAAGGCGTGGTCGGTAAATTCGTCGAGTTCTACGGCGACGGCCTCGCCGAACTGCCCCTGGCAGACCGCGCCACCATCGCCAACATGGCACCGGAATATGGCGCCACCTGCGGTTTCTTCCCGGTCGACGAGATCACCCTCGGCTACCTGCGTCTGTCCGGTCGACCCGAGGAAACCGTGAAACTGGTCGAGGCCTATTCCAAGGCCCAGGGCATGTGGCGCAACGCCGGTACCGAGCCGGTATTCACCGACAGCCTGGCGCTGGACATGGGCGAGGTGGAAGCCAGCCTGGCCGGCCCGAAACGCCCTCAGGATCGCGTCGCCCTGCCAAATGTCAGCCAGGCCTTCGATGACTTCCTTGGCCTGCAGCTCAAACCCAGCGGCAAGGAAGAAGGCCGCCTGGAGAGCGAAGGCGGCGGTGGCGTGGCCGTCGGCAATGCCGCGCAGAACGAAATCCACTACGAGATGGACGGCAAGCGTCATCCGCTCAGCGACGGCGCCGTGGTGATCGCGGCGATCACTTCCTGCACAAACACCTCCAACCCGAGCGTGATGATGGCCGCCGGCCTCTTGGCCAAGAAGGCCGTGGAAAAAGGCCTGCAGCGCAAACCCTGGGTCAAGAGTTCGCTGGCTCCAGGCTCCAAGGTAGTGACCGAGTACTTCGCCGCGGCGGGGCTGACCGAGTACCTCGACAAGCTCGGTTTCGATCTGGTCGGCTACGGCTGCACCACTTGCATCGGCAACTCCGGCCCGCTGCCCGACCCGATCGAGAAGGCCATTCAGGATCATGACCTGACCGTGGCCTCGGTGCTGTCCGGCAACCGCAACTTCGAGGGTCGCGTGCACCCATTGGTGAAAACCAACTGGCTGGCCTCGCCACCCCTGGTAGTCGCCTATGCCCTGGCCGGCAGCGTGCGGATCAATATCGCCGAAGAGCCGCTGGGCGAAGACCGCGACGGCAAACCGGTATACCTGCGCGATATCTGGCCGAGCCAGAAGGAAATCGCCGAGGCGGTGCAGAAGGTCAGCACCGCCATGTTCCGCAAGGAATACGCCGAAGTGTTCGCCGGTGACGAGCAGTGGCAGGCCATCGCCGTGCCCGAAGCCGACACCTACACCTGGCAGAACGACTCCACCTACATCCAGCACCCGCCGTTCTTCGAGGCCATCGACCAGGCGCCACCGGCTATTACCGACATCGCCAACGCACGCATCCTCGCGCTGCTCGGCGACTCGGTGACCACCGACCACATCTCGCCTGCCGGCAACATCAAGACCGACAGCCCTGCTGGCCGCTATCTACGCGAGCAAGGCGTGGAGCCGCGTGACTTCAACTCCTACGGCTCGCGTCGCGGCAACCACGAAGTGATGATGCGCGGCACCTTCGCCAATATCCGCATCCGCAACGAGATGCTCGATGGCGAAGAGGGTGGCAACACCCTGCACGTGCCCAGCGGCGAGAAGCTGGCCATCTATGACGCGTCCATGCGCTATCAAGAGGAAGGCACGCCGCTGGTAGTGATTGCCGGCAAGGAATATGGCACCGGCTCGAGCCGCGACTGGGCCGCCAAGGGCACCAACCTGCTGGGTGTGAAAGCGGTGATCGCCGAAAGCTTCGAGCGCATCCACCGCTCCAACCTGGTGGGCATGGGTGTGCTGCCGCTGCAGTTCACCGACGGCGCCGACCGCAAGAGCCTGGGCCTGACCGGCAAGGAAACCCTGGCCATCAAGGGCCTGGACGGCGTCGAGGTACGCCCGCACATGCCGCTGACCCTGGAAATCACCGGTGAAGACGGCAAGCAGCGCAGCGTCGAACTGCTCTGCCGTATCGATACCCTCAACGAAGTGGAGTACTTCAAGGCAGGCGGCATTCTGCACTACGTGCTGCGCCAATTGATCGCTGGCTGATAGCAATAAAACGGGCGCCGCAGCGATGCGGCGCCCGCTGCTATCCGTAGCCTGGGTGGAGCGAGGCGACACCCGGGGATGCGCTCTCACAGACCACTATCGATCTCACATCCCCCGTCTTCCGCCCTCCTCGTACGCCGATGTTCCCGCCCGCCTGCCAACACCATTACACCAATGGACTGCCGTTATACCGGCGTCAAAATGTGATCCACCTCAAAATCCGGTTACACTCCTAGCCCTGCCGCGCGTACGCGATAAATCAAAAATCATCAGGGTAGATGCCATGCGTAACAATCAGCCGATCACCGGGAACGAGCGGACGTTTCCGGCGCAACAGCGTCTGATCTCGACGACAGATCTCAAGGGCCAGATCACCTATTGCAACGACGCCTTCGTCGACATCAGCGGTTTCTCACGAGACGAACTGATCCGCGCGCCCCACAACCTGGTGCGCCACCCTGATGTACCGCCTGCCGTGTTCGAGCATATGTGGAACACCCTGAAGGCCGGCCGGCCGTGGATGGGCATCGTCAAGAACCGCTGCAAGAACGGCGACCACTACTGGGTCAACGCCTACGTGGTGCCAGTTCTCGATGACGGCAAAGTCACCGGCTACGAGTCGGTGCGCACCAAACCCACCGCCGAGCAGGTTCAACGCGCCCAGTTGCTTTACGCGCGCATCAACGCTGGCAAGGCTGCCATACCGAGCCGCGACCGTTGGCTACCGGTGCTGCAGAACTGGCTGCCGTTCATTCTGGTCAGCCAGGTCGGTTTCCTGGTCGGCGCGTGGCTGGACAGCACCTGGGGCTTCATCGCCGCCGCCGCGCTGTCGATCCCGCTCGGCCTGCTGGGTCTGGCCTGGCAGACCCGTGGTATCAAACGCCTGCTGAAACTAGCCGAGCAAAGCACCTCCGACCCGCTGATCGCGCAAATGTACACCGACAGCCGTGGCGTGGAGGGTCGCCTGGAACTGTCCATCCTCAGCCAGGAAGCACGCCTGAAAACCTGCCTCACCCGCCTGCAGGACAGCGCCGAAAACCTCGCCAAACAAGCTACTCAGGCCGACGTGCTAGCCCACAACAGTTCCGCAGGGCTGCAGCGCCAGCGTGAGGAAACCGACCAGGTCGCCACCGCCGTCAACGAAATGGCCGCTACCACCCTGGAAGTGGCCAACAACGTGGCACGTACCGCCATCGCCACCCAAGAAGCCAACCGCCTCACCCAGCAAGGCCGCACCATCGCCAGCGAAACCCGCGAGGCGATCCAGCGCCTGTCGCTCTCGGTAGGCGAAACCGGCGAAACCGTCACCCGCCTGGCCCGCGACAGCAACGAAATCGGCGGCGTGGTCGACGTGATCAAAGGCATCGCCGACCAGACCAACCTGCTGGCCCTCAACGCCGCCATCGAAGCCGCCCGCGCCGGCGAAATGGGCCGTGGCTTCGCCGTGGTCGCCGATGAAGTGCGTTCCCTGGCTCAGCGCACCGCCCAGTCCACCGGGCAGATCCACGAACTGATCGCCAAACTGCAACGCACCGCCGACGAAGCGGTGCTGACCATGGATATCGGCCGCAAACAGGCCGACGAAGGCGTCGAGCGCGTACAACAAGCCGACCAGGCCCTCGCTGGCATCAGCGACGCCGTCGCCAACATCGCCGAAATGGCCGAGCAGATCGCCGCCGCTGCCGAAGAACAAAGCGCCGTGGCCGACGAAATCAGCCGCAATATCACCACCATCGCTCAGCTGTCCGACCAGACGGCAGGTGAGGCGCAGAGTACGGCGTTGTTGAGTGAGGAACTGACCAGCACGGCGCAGGGGCAGTATTCGTTGGTGGCGCGGTTTAATCGGTAAGTGGTGTTGGTGGGGTGCTATGCTCCAGGCTATACGTGCACCTGATGACAAGGAGAGTCCCGCGCCCTTGCCAGAGTCCAGTGGGCGTGGTTCATAACACGCAAAAAACGATACCTCCTCATCGTGTGCCTCGGTGTAGATGGGTTCAGGAAAATGGCCAGGGTGTTATACGCCACGTCCGTTCGCGGAGTTATGCACCAGCTGGTGTCTGTTTATAGTTATGCATAAGAATGGGGCCGCTGGTTCTCACATGAGTGCTCATCTCGAAAATGAAGCGCGCTTTACGTCATTGGTTGAACCGTTGTTTACAAAAGACGGCCTTCTTCCGTGCAAAAACATCTCCATTCGCAAACGTGGTTGGCATCACGACCTATTCTTGTCAGATGGCAATATACCGTTATTCCCCGCCCCTTTTAATCTAATGACCGCAAACTATCTCGCCAGTCATGAATCGCTATGGGAGCAGGCAGCACTTCGGGTTACTTCGTACTCCCCCATATGCGGCAGCGCGCCTGTTTTCGGCGTGCCTTTTCAAAAGGCAGTCAGCATAGCGCTGAGCAAAGGACAGATGCGAAGTAAGTTTTATTTTCCGGAGTACGTTGAGAATGGCCATCACAAAACCCTTCTGATGCAGCTCGACAAAACGAGTGACAGGAGAGGAGAGTTGCTGCAGCTCCAAACCTGGCAGTACACCCCAGGTAATTCGCATGCTCACTATCTCCATGCACTGTCGCATGATTTCAAGACCTACGTTTGCCACCTTGATGGAGCGGTGATCGAGTTCTCAGATGAGGATCTCGATTTATTTCTTCAGAAGTCAAGAAAAGTAAAGGGCGACAGGTACGAAAAGTTTTTCCGACTGGATGGAATGATCGAGATTGAACACATGCACAATCTCGCAAGAACATTTTTTATGACAGAAGATCTATATAACGAAGCATTTGAAGTTGCGGAACCGGGTGCACCGTATGCATAACCCTGCAGTCGAGCGAGACAGCCGCAAGCAGAGCTTGTGGCACCCTGCACTTCCACGCCAACACACAAAGCCATGATCAAGTCTATATTCAAAAAATCATTATTAAAAATAGCACTACGCCGGCCATCACCAAATAGCATCCCACGCTCAGGAGATGAAGGCGCTGCCGTTAATTGCTACACGACTCGCGCATTCACCGGGGCTGACAAAGCGCTTATTGTCTATTCCATGGATGGAGACTCTTTAGGATGCTTAGAATATGACGGAAACAAATACTCAATCAACACAACGCACAGCTTTGAAACGCTACTCGAATATGAGTTTGAATTCACACACTACCACGGGCTTTACACAACAACATATTTTGGCTGGCGGGACTTTGCAATCGGCGTGATTTTCAGAGCGCCATACGTTAAAGCATGGCTCCACTCTACCCATAGCAAAATATCACAAACTATCTATAACCAAAAGAAGCTTATCACTAAGCAACGAATTGAAATTCTCAAAACAGTACTTAACACCGAGCTCAACGGAAAAAGCGAAATATCCTCTTTAGATATAATGACATTGATGTATGACATTCGCTGGTACTTACACCCAAACCGCGACGAACAACATCACCGCATAGAGCTTTATTTAGATGCTTTAGCAGAAACAGAACATCTAAATAAATCACAGATGTACTACAAAATTACTGGTCATGGAATCGCTGCCATAGAGCTGTACGAGGAAGAAGAGCGAAAACACTCCGAAAGCATATCCACGCAAAGAAAAATGTTCTGGCTAACCATCGTCATAGCCGCTCTAACCATAGTGCAAGCCGGCCTGATAAAGCTTCCGCCACTTCTTGATCTGAGCAAGTAGGGTGGATCGGGGCGCGTAGCTGACGCCTTTTTCATCCACCATTGCAATTTCGAAGCGGTGGACGGAAAAAGCTTCAGCTACGCGCTCAGATTCTCCTACGAACCTTAGGTAATGTTTGCCTGATGATGTTTTTGGACTCCCCTCTTCAAACAGCGCCTAAGGTCAACTCAATGCTCATCCACAACACTCTCCAATATAAAGCCTGGGCGGATCGTCGAACGCTGGACGCGGTAGCTCAGCTCGACCCGCTGACGCAGCCTGAAGCGCTGGCCTTCGCGCGGCAGCAGCTCAACCATATGGTTCGCGTTGAAGAGCTGTTCCGCGCACGGCTACTTGGAGAGCCGGCACCGCATGGCAGTACCAACACCGATACCCTGCCCAAGCTCGATGAACTCGACCGCAGGCTGACGGCTGCCAACCAATGGCTGGCCGGGTACCTCGATGGCCTCGCGCCTGGGCAACTTCAGGAGCCCATTCGCTTTGTTTTCGTGGATGGCAAACAGGGCATGTTGAGCCGTGAAGAAGCGATCTTTCACCTGATCAACCACGGCACCTATCATCGCGGCGCCATCGGCCATGCACTCGACCGGGCTGACGGCAACCGGCCCGCCGATACCTACACGGTATTTATCCATGGGGCGGAGCCTGAGCGTAGAAACGCTTGAGGCATACTCACCGTTCGATGCAGATCAACCACCCGGCGCGCCATGACCAATCCGCAAACCCAGCTGAATGAACTGATCGCTCACCTTGCGGCGCTCACCGACATTCTCTCCTTCGACGCCCATAGCCATTGGGGCGCTCATTTCCGCAATTGCCTGTCGACTGCCCAAGCGCTGGCGGGCAGCAGTTGCGATGCGGATGAACTGACAGGCCTGGCGTGCTCTGTGATGTCGGTTTACGGCGGCATGGGCAGCTTCAACGATTACGCGCCGTGGGAAAATGGTCGCTTCATTGCCGGTATGGAGTCCCTGGATGAGGTCTCAAATCGCGTCTACATGTCGGCTCGGGCGATAAGGCTGCGCAACGCCACAGACGCAGACTGACGGCATACGCCCCCCCTGCAGAGACAACTGAATCGATGTCCACCAACACCCTATCCGCCTTGTTCCAGCCCGCGCCCATCCAGTGGGGCCTGCGAGGCGATCCCTATCTGTGGCAGGAAATGAGCGAGACGCTGGCCACCCTGCCGCTTCCGCCAAGCGAGGCGCAGCTGGCCGCCATTCTCGACGACACCTTCGAGCGCCTGCTTGGCCTATCGCCATCCTCGACGCAGTCGTCCGTATTCGTAGAGCGTCACAGCCATGGCGGCATGTCGTCGGGTGGGATCAGTCTGGTTTTCTGGCGCGAGAAGGGCTTACCGTTGCTGCTGGCTCGTTACCACGCCGCCCTTACCGGCAGCGATGCCAGACCGTGACAGCAAGTAATCTCAAACGGTGGCCGGATAAAGCGTCAGCTACCCGCTCCGGCCCGCCGACGAATTTGCTTTTTAACTGGTAATCACCTGGCAGCAGGTAACAGCATGCTGCCTATCGTGGCCAGCAAAGGACTAATCGAATGACAGAAAACGCCCCCACTTACTCTATCGTGCACGCCATACCGTCGGTGGAAACCTATCGCCACCTGCGGATCGCAGCCGGGCTGAGCGCCAAGACCGTCGAAGCTGCAACCCGTGGCCTGCCCAACAGCCTGTTCGCCGTGCAGATTCTCTGTGCTGGCGAACCGGTCGGTATGGGCCGCGTGATCGGTGATGGCGGCTCGTTCTATCAGGTGGTGGATATCGCGGTGCTGCCGGCCCATCAGGGGCGTGGCCTGGGCAAGCAGATCATGGCCGCGATCAGCGACTTCATCGCCCGCGAAGTGCCAGAATCAGCGTACGTCAGTTTGATCGCCGACGGCGAGGCGTATCGCCTCTATCAGCAGTTCGGCTTTGCACTGACTGCACCGGCAAGCCAGGGCATGGCGCTTCGCAAGGTAGTTTGTCGAAGGTGATAACGATGCTGACCCTCGTGCTGCTACCAGGAACGGATGGTACAGGCACCTTGTTCGAGCCATTCATAACGGCTCTCGGACAAGACGTCGCTGTTCAGGTCGTTAGCTATCCAGCCGTCGATGCACTTGGCTATAGCGAACTGGAAGCCCATGCGCGTCAATCGCTGCCAAGCAGTGGCCGCTTCATCTTGTTGGGCGCATCCTTTTCTGGCCCTGTTGCTGTGGCCATTGCGGCCTCGCGACCGCCGGGTCTAGTAGGCATCGTTCTGTGCAGCACCTTCGTTCGCAACCCACGGCCGGCATTTGGCCCGCTGCGGCATCTCGCTAGCCTGTTGCCCGTCAAGCTCGCGCCGTTGCCCGTTCTCAGTACGCTGTTGCTTGGTCGTTTCTCGACGCCAGCGTTGCGGGCTGCGTTCGCAGCAGCAATGTCGCTGGTGTCGGCGCGAGCATTACGCGCGCGATTGCATGCCGTCCTTGATGTAGAGGTCTCCATGCAGCTTGGAACTATCGACGTACCAATGCTCTATCTTCTCGCACAGCACGATCGCGTCGTTCCTACCAGCGCGCTCAAGCATATCCAGCGTATATCCCCCGCTGTGCAAGTTGCCCCTATCAACGCGCCACACTTCTTGCTG
This sequence comes from Pseudomonas sp. AC355, assembly GCF_979258205.1. Taxonomy (NCBI): domain Bacteria; kingdom Pseudomonadati; phylum Pseudomonadota; class Gammaproteobacteria; order Pseudomonadales; family Pseudomonadaceae; genus Pseudomonas; species Pseudomonas sp. AC355. The sequence continues at coordinate 1,879,899 of NZ_OZ409843.1, forward strand.
CAAGCAGCGCCTGTCGAGGCGGCTCAAGCAGTGGTGTCATTCACTCAGGCATTGCAAACAACCCAGCGCGAGCACACTGAATAACTGGGCGTTCAATATTGGTTGGCAAGCAGGCAAACGAGGGTGTCGAACATGTGCAGCAGGCCTACCATATCCTTCGGCATCAGCCCCGCTCTCGCCGCTAGCAGACGGCCGGTGCGGCAGCATACATAGGCACTCGGGATACATTAGACTGCCCGGCAAAATCGCTCGCGCGCTCGCCACAGCCCTCTGCATCCCTTCCTCCTGGTTCAATTCAATGCCCAAGGTTCACTCGTACCTGATTCGTTATCCCTCTGCCAGTTTGCTATTCGTGCAGTTGCTGGGCATCGTGCTCTACCCCTTCATGGAGCGGCTGTCCGAAGGCCGCGCCATCGTGGGAGCCTTCGGCATCATCGTGCTGGCGATGTCGCTGCGCATGGTGCGCAGCAGCCCGACCATCCAGTGGATTGCCTTCACTCAGGCCGCCTGCATCCTGGCGCTGACCGTGGCGGTCGAGTTCGAATACAGCTCTGTGCTGGCGATTCTGCTGGCAGCAATGGAGTCGAGCTTCTACTTCTATGCCGCTGGCGGCCTGATCGCCTACATGATGGAAGACCAGCGAGCGAGCACCGATGAGCTGTTCGCGGTCGGCGCCACCTTCACCCTACTGGCCTGGGCGTTCGCCCACGCCTTTTCCGTGTGCCAGTTGCTGAGCCCTGGTAGTTTCACCGCAGCCATCAACCCGGAAGCGGAACGTACCTGGGTGGAACTGCTGTTCCTGAGTTTCACCACCCTGTCGGGCGTCGGCCTGGGCGATATCCTGCCGCTAAAGCCATTCGCCCGGGCGCTGGTGATGCTCGAACAATTCGCCGGGGTCATGTACATCGGCCTGGTCGTTACCCGCCTGGTCAGCCTGACGGTCAGGCCAAAACCACACTGACTGGCCAAGCCCTGGCCCGCCAGTGGAAAACGCCTTGCCGTCTGCCAGACTGAATGAAGCGCGGCGCGGGCGAGCAGCACTACGGACTCGCTGGAGTGGCAGGTGAAAAAAGCCTGCCATCCATCCGTTTCGTTGCCTGGCCCCGTCTGAAATTGGCAACCGAACGCTTACAATCGCGGCCGAAAAATCGCAGCCGTTTGCACGATGTGCACCGGCTGGAAGCCCCACGCGATCAACGCAGCACGCCCAACACATAAACAAGCAGGCCTTATCAGAACATGGCGCTCGATCCCTTAACCATGTTGACGATCACCATCGCCCTCGCCTTGGCGGCGGCGCTTTATCTGGCAATCGAATGGCATACTGTGCGAGAGCCATCGCTGCTGTTCTGGAGCGCTGCTTTCGCACTGATCAGCGTGGGCTCGACGCTCGCCTTGTTGCGCGGCAGCGGCCTGTTACTGATCGGTATCTGGTTTGCCAACGGCTTGCTGATCACCGCGCACTGGCTGTTTCTGGTCGGCGTGGCACGCTTCACCGAGACTCGCCTGTCTCGGGCCTGGTGCCTGATGGTGATCGCCTGGTTCGCCATGCTGCTCCTGCCGGAAGGGCCGCAGTGGTCGAAGGTGATGTTGCTGGTCAATTCACTGTCAGTTGCGCTGACGGCGCTCTGGGCCAGCTGGCTGCTGCGCCCCCAAGGTAAATCCCTGGGTGCCGGTGCCGCGCAGCTGCGCTTCGTGCTGCTCGGCCACGGTCTGTTCTACATCGCCAAGACCATCCCAGTGCTGGTCCCAGGCACGCTGATCGACTTGGCGGCCTTTCGTGGCGAGATCATCCAGATCTCGCTGGTTGAAGGCGTGATGGCGCTCATGCTGATCGCCCTGTCGATGACTGGCACCGTGCGTTATCGCCGCGAGAAACGCATCGAGCGGCTGGCTGCCCGCGACCCGCTCACCGCCATGTACAACCGCCGCGCCCTTGAAGCACGGGCGCCACGCCTGCTCAACGAGGTTTCTCCGTCTCGCCCTGGCGCGCTGCTGTTGATCGATATCGACAACTTCAAGCTGGTCAACGACCTGCACGGGCATAGTGCAGGCGACCGCTTGCTGGTGGTACTGGGCGAGATGATTCGCCTGGTGCTACCCGACGGTTCACTGGCTGCCCGACTTGGCGGTGACGAATTCGTGATTCTGCTGCGCGATGCGTCCCAGGAACGCATCGTGAGGCTGGGCGATACGTTGCGCGAGCGGTTCCATGGCGTGGCCGCGCAAACCTTCGCCACCCCAGAAGCGGTAACCCTGAGCATCGGCGCCAGCCTGTTCGATCAACCGCCTGCCAGCCTGGTAGCGCTGATCGAACAAGGTGACGTGGCGCTTTATCAATCCAAGCGCGGCGGACGTAACAGCATTCGCCTGGTCGATCGTACCTTGAACGGCAGCTCTACCTCGGCCGTCTGATCAACCCGCAGCAGTGGCTCAGTTCTGCACGGCCTGAACCGAACCGCCATCCACCCGCAGGTTGCTACCGTTGATGAACGAGGCCCGCTCGGAGACTAGCAAGGCAATGGCTGCCGCTACCTCCTCAGCCCGGCCACGGCGCTGCTGGACGATGCCGGGGCGCTGCTCCTCGAGAAAGCTCGCCACCGCCTCGTCGAAGGAAACGCCCTCTTCCTCGGCCCGCTTACGCATCATGCCGTCGGTCATGTTGGTTTCGATAAAAGCCGGGGCCACGGTATTGCACAGCACGCCGTAAGCGGCTTCCTTGTAAGACAGGTTCTTCACGAAGGCGCCGAGTGCGGCCTTGGATACGTTGTAGACGGCCTCCTCCCAGTAGGGCTGAACGGCGTTCTCCGAGGTGATGCACACCAATCGCCCCCATCCCCTCTGGCGCATGGCAGGAATGGTGGCCCGAGCGACGCGCACGGCGGAAAAGAAATCGGTGGCCCAGGCTTCCTGATAGTCACTGTCGGGTAACTCCAGCGGGTCGCCCTTGGCACCTGTGACACCGGCGGCATGCACCACGATATCGATTTGCCCAAAGCGGGCTTCGCCAGCCTTGACCAGCGCATCGACCTCATCCTGGCGAGTCATGTCCGCGGCGACCCTCAGCGCGTCGCCAGGCAGATCGGCACTTGCCTTGTCCAGGGCGGCCTGATCCTTGTCGGTCAGCAGCAGGTGAACCCCTTCTTCGGCAAGCAGCTTTGCCGTGGCCAGACCAATACCCCCGGCAGCGCCACTGATGAGCGCAACGCGCCCCTTGATGTGCAGATCCATAGAAACCTCATTGACGTGTGAAAGATGCTGGGCAGAGCCGGCCCACAGGTGATCGATGGACTCGACCCGCACGTGCAAGATTCACAGTAAATGACGACCTGCACCCGACGCCTATTGCGCCAGGGCTGTCTGGATTACCTAGCTGAACGTATCGCCGTCATCGAAGAAATCCGAGCTATCGAAGGCATCGGTGTCGATGTCGTCGGTGCCGGCGTAGGGCGCATCGTCCAAGCTGCTGGCGAAGCTGTCCTGGGCGGGCAGGTCTTCACGGATGACTTCGACGATTTCCTGAGGCTGATCGTGTTGGAACATGCTGGTCAGCAGATCCGCGACCATCACCCCGCCCGCCACGCCGGCCGCCGTCTGCAAGGCGCCGCGCATGAAGCCGCCGCCCTGAGCAGCCGCTGCACCAGCAGGCGCACTGGCAGCCGGCGCAGCCGCAGTGTTTTGCGAGAAGCGGGTTTCACCCCAGCCCGCCGGGCGCTGCGCAGGCTGTGCGGCACTATTGGGCTGGCCGCCGCCGAACAGGCCGGCGAGAAAGCCGCCATTACCTGAGCGCTGTCGTTGCTGCTCGGCGGCCTGGGCTTCCAGTTCACGCACGCGCTGATCCAGGCGTTTGATCGCCGCCTCCTGAATCAAAATCGCCTGGGCCATGTAATACGGCGCGGCTGGCTGGCGGGCCAGGTGCCCCTTGACCTGCGCTTCGGCCTCGGTATCGCGTAGTCCCCCCTGGTGCTCGGCCTCCTGCAAGCGGGAGAACAGGCCATCGATCAGGGTTTGCTCTTCGGAATTCATGGGCGCCTCGGTTGAGCGATGAAAGGTGAGACATCCTTGTACGACGTGCTGATGCGACGCCTGGCGCCGCTGAATGAGAGATAGGACTGAAAGGGAAAATTACAAGTTCCGGGCTGGCCGCAGTAAAGATGCACCGCCGATAGCGCGGACGGTTCGCAGGCATGCCGAGCTCAGACAGTTGTCGGTCATGCGTAGCTCTATCGCGGGCAACCTTTTAACCATCAGCAAGAGCCAATCCAATGGCCAACAAGCCGCTTACCCTCGTGTTGTAGACGCCTGTAAATGGAACGCATCAAGGGCGCATCCATAACGGGAAAAGGAATGGGTAATCCTTTGCTGAAGAATGGGCCGCGCAGAACGATTTCCACCCTTACCGAATAGGCAGCTCTGAAAAATGGGCAGAAATACCGCCGTGTGGCTGGGCATCAAGGCCCACGAGGTAAATGGTGTTGGAAAACGCATGAGATGCGCGGTGATGGAAGGCTGCACTCTGAACTTGAACGTGGAGCGGCTATGGAAAACCAGGATAGCTACCGCTGAGATCAATAGAGGAAGGCATCAATACAAGCTATCAGCTCACTCGTCGTCGGCCATGAAACAGTGAAAATCGACACCCAAAGCGCATTCACAAATATCCTTGAGGAGATTATTAAGCTCAAGTGAACTCATACTTTCATTCAAAGACTGACTATCCGCCCAATAGGTACTGAGTATCCACTCAGGACATCCTGAAGTTCTACGCGTATACGAGCAATTCAAGCAACCAGAAAAACTGGACAGGTGTTCAACGCCCACAGCCAACAGCGTGTCAATTCTTGCCGCATTCGCTTCAACTGCTTTGATCTTCATAGTCGTTACAGCTTCAATGGCCATAATGTCTCCCTTAGCATAAACACTGCAAAGAAAATTAAAGTATCAAGCGTGCCCCCTGCCCAACAGACTTGAAGGCGGGAAAACTAGAACAACTCAAGAATTTTCATCAACGTAGATTCGAAACTACTGCCTCGACGACAAGCCAGCGGCAACTGGAGTTGGACTCAGCCCGTCACACACGATCACCATCGAATTCAACATCATTTTTCGACTCAGAAGCATCTAGATGCCCTGAAACAATACTGCCGATTGCCAAGGTAAGGCCAAACGTATTCACTCCATTCAAGCTCTTAGCGAACACATCGCCTTTATGCATGGTCGCCACAGCCTTGACTATTGAAAGACCAAGCCCATGATGAGTGTCACTTCCGGCTCGCGCACCGTCGACCCTGTAAAAACGCTCGAACAGGCGCTTCAAATGCTCTTCCGCAATGGGCTCACCATAATTCGCAACAGACACCACAGCCATGTTGCCTCGCGTAGTGATGGAAACCGTTACCGTAGTGCCTGCAATGGCGTGCCTGGAACTGTTATCCAGTAAATTCGCCAATGAGCGATGGAAGAGCTGTCGATCGATGCATGCCACCCCATCGCCCTCGACTGTAACAACATTGTTCTTTTGCTGAAAAAGAGGCTCGACATACTCAACGGTTTTAAACGTTTCTTCACGCAAAGATACTTCTTTTAGTTGGGTCGCACGCACCCCGGACTGAGCGTGAGATAGAAAAAGCATGTCATTGACGATGGAGGTCATCCTTTCCAACTCTTCCAGATTCGACTCCAGCAGCTCCACCAATTCATGGGTATCTCGCTCACGAGAGAGTGCCAACTGGGTTTCCCCTATCAGGTTAGTCAGTGGTGTTTTCAACTCGTGAGCGACATCAGCGTTAAAGCTCTCCAGTTGCATCCACGCCACTTCCTGTCGTTCAAGCACCCCATTGAAGGAAACGGCCAACTCCTTCAACTCTTCTGGGAGGACTGCCGCATCCAGACGCTGCCCATACTTCCCGGGAGCCAGACGCTGCGCTTGATCACTCAAGCTATTGATGGGGCGCATTCCAACTTTGGAAATAAAATAACCTAACAAGGCAACAAGAAGCACGCTAAACACGCTGATGAACAACAGGGCGCGAGTAAACTCACTCAACGTGCCCATATATGGCGTAGAGTCTATTGCAACAACAAACCTGAGCGCGGGTCGTTCACCATTAACTGAAATATCCGAGATCAACAGGTAAAGAGCACACGCATCTTCACTTGAGCCTGGCACTTGATTAAAGCCACTTGGCAAAGATGAAAAATCCACATCCGCAGGCGGCTGCCCGCCTATTCGATACAGCGAATCCTCACTCAATACCCAGTAACGAACTCGCCCGCCCTCGGCAGCGGACAAGTCCGTCACTTTGGTGACAACAGCTTGCCAGTCATCAAAATTGGTACGAGCGCTTATCCATGGCTCCATGAGCGACTCCCGGAATAACAGTTCGTTATGCATTTGGCTCTCCAGCGACTGATGCAGCGCCACTCGCAAAGAAAAACCAAACACCGATGCAATTAGCACGGACGCAACTGCAAACATCAAAGCCAGGCGGCCGGACACTGATTTTTTTATCATTGAACTCACTCTATGCCGACTGGCGCTCGGGGCGTACCTCAAGAACATAACCCATACCCCGAACGGTATGGAGCAACTTCATTTCATACGGAGCATCAATCTTGCTTCTGAGTCGTTTTATTGCGACTTCGACAACATTGGCGTCGCTATCGAAATTCATATCCCAGATCTGTTCTGCAATCATCATTTTCGACAGAATCTGCCCTTGGTGCCTGGCCAAAAGACTCAACAAGGAAAACTCCTTGGCTGTCAGTTCCAGACGCTCTCCAGCTCGCGAAACTTTCCTCGACAATAAATCCAGATGAAGATCGTGGATCTGCAGCTGCGCGATGTCGGCCCCATCGCTCGGGCGTCGGCGCAACAGTGCCTGGATACGTGCGACTAGCTCTATGAGAGAAAATGGCTTTGGAAGATAGTCATCTGCACCATGCCTCAGGCCTTTTACACGCTCGTCGACAGACCCTCGTGCAGACAGCATCAAGACAGGCGTCTGTTTAGTCATACGCAGGTTTTCGAGGACGCTATAACCATCCATACCAGGAAGCATTACATCCAGAACAACTGCATCGTAGTCATATTCCAATGCAAGGTGGAGCCCTACGGTTCCCGTGGAGGCAACGTCAACGGTGAACCCCAGTTCACTAAACGCTCGATTTATGTAGGAAGAAGTTTTTTCTTCATCCTCCACAAGCAATAACCTCATATATTCCACCTGATAGCTAAAGCCAACTTTATAGTCATTCATCATACAGAACGTTTCCAACAGGCAGCTGACATCCAACTGACATTTCTGTCAGAAAACACTCTAGGCCATTCTGACGAAAATGTTATCCACCGGTCATCTGAATGACAGTCGCGCAATCATAATCTAACCAGAACGCAGATCAAACTCATGGGCAATCCTAATTAACACTTCCTGGATGGCATTAATAAGTGCGACACCGCTCGCACTAAAAACACGTAACAGAGACGAGGAGACTAACATCGATCAACGTCACCCAATCGAAAAGTTCGGCAATAACCAATCACTATGCAACAACCCTTTCACATTAGCGACTCCCAAAATCACAACCAAACAGGTGCAATATGAAAATCATCGCAATCCTTGCTACCGCTCTACTGACATCCTCATTCGTAATGGCTGCAAACGCCTCACCCGCCCTTGGCAATACAGCTACGGCTCAATACCGCTACGGCATGGATTTAGATGTAGCGAGAGTGATCTCGATTTCTGAACCCAAAGAAGCTTGCGGCCTAGTGCCCGTGACCATGCAATATGAAGACAGCCAAGGAGATCGGCATTTCTTGAGCTTTACTCAGCTCAATTCGGGCCCACGCTGCCCGGATAACTGAGGAAAAGGTACGACTATTCGATAGTTTGCAAGCGTCGAAGAATTATCACGACTCACGTATATTTAATCCTGCCGAATAAGCAGTTATCACAACAGACCACACCAGGACAGAGTAATGAAACGAGCCCTTCTATTCGCTGGCAGCCTCACGTTCATTCTGGCGGGCCACACAGTTGCGCAAGAGCGGATATTGATATCGTCAGAATGGGGTAATGCAACGGCACGTCTGGTCGATAATGATGCGACACAGGCATTGGTAGCGATGTTGCCGGTAACGATAGAGATGCGCGATCACCTTCGTCAGGAAAAGACTGGCGACTTACCGTCACCGCTACCGGAAGTAAATCGCCAGAGAGACTTCTCGACAGGCACGATCGGGCTCTGGGGACCTGATCACTTCGTCATCTATTACAGTAAGGGCCGCGTCCCCTCACCTGGCATCGTGATTCTTGGGGATATAGAAGGGGATATCTCCTTTCTGGATCGTCCGGGCCCCATTACCGTCAGGGTTGAACAGGCTGAATAGGCTTTCTTGAAACAGTAAGCAACCGCGCCTTGTCACCCAATACAAGGCGCGGTTCACAGCTCGATCATTGACTCGACAACCCGCCAAGCCCGGCTCAACACACGCCGCTACTGCGCGCGAGCCACACTCGAGTAACCATCAGCGCATCTGCAGAATGATCGGGTTGCTGCTTGCGGGGCTGGTTCGCTCTCGCAGTTCGCCGACCTCAGCCGCAGTCACTGCGCCGCCCTGGTTGCCCCAGGCGGTACGAATGAAAGTCAGCACTTCTGCCATCTCGGTATCGCTCAACTGATTGCGGAACGGCGGCATGCGGTACGCATCAGGCACGCCTTGTGCGACAACCCGATCCGAACCGTTCAGAGTCACATTGATAGAGGTGGCGTTATGTTCTGACATCGAAGAGGAAGCCCCCGCCAGGGGCGGCATCCACTGCCCCTGGCCTCGCCCATCGATACCGTGACAGGAGCTGCACTTGGCCACATAGGTGCTCGAGCCGGGTTTTGCCATGTCCGCTGCCTGGAGCGGCTGCGCCAGTAAAGGATCCCAGGCGGGGCCGTCTCTCTCGGGGTCACCGGGGAGTGATCCAAGATAGCGAGCGATGGCAGCCAGATCCTTATCCGTCATGTATTGAGTCGAGTTATTAAATGCCTCCGTCATGGTGCCGGTGACGACGCTGTGCACGTTTCGCCCGACCTGCAGGTACTGGACGATCTCTTCTTCGCTCCAACGCCCCAGGCCCGTATTAGGATCCTGCCGCAAACTCGGCGCGTACCAGCCATCCAGCAACGCGCCGCTCAGATACAGTGGATTGGTTTCGTCCAACCCCCTCTCGTTCATCGCTATTCCGCGAGGCGTATGGCAGCTACCGCAATGGCCTGGCCCTTGAACGATGTAGGCGCCGCGATTCCACAACTCATCCTGCCCGGGCTTGTCCTCATAGGCTCCTTCTGGCGCGAAAACAGCGTTCCACATCGCGATGGGCCATCGCATGTTGAGCGGCCAGGGAATCTTACTTTCCCGATTCTCCATACGAACAGGCTCAACCCCTTGGGTGAAGAATGCATAGAGGGCGCGAATGTCATCGTCACTGAACTTGGCGTATGACGGGTAAGGCATCGCCGGGTAGAGGCGGTGCCCGTCTGCCGCCACACCAGCGCGTATCGCGCGGTCGAACTCGGCCAGACTGTAATTGCCGATTCCAGTCTCTGGATCGGGTGTGATGTTGGTGGTGAAGATGGAGCCCAACGGGGTTGCCATTTCATAGCCCCCTGAAAACGGAGCACCATCCGGAGTGCTGTGGCAGGCAACGCAATCGCCCAGCCTGGCAACATACTCACCGCGTTGAATCAGCTCGGGAGTCGCTGCGGCCGCGCTTTGATTCGCCAACGGTGAGTAAGGCGTGCGAGTGACGAACCAGGCCAAACCCGCTGCAGCCACGATGCCGCCCACCAGGAGGGATGTAATTGTCTTTTTCAACGGTGCATTCCTTTCTCAGGCGTCGAAGCTGTAATGCGAAAAAGGCATGCTGCGAATCCGCTGCCCGGTGAGTCTGGAAACAGCATTCGCCACAGCGGGTGCGACAGCGGGCAAAGGCGGCTCACCGATGCCCCCCATCTTGGCGCCGCTTTCGACTATCCGGACGTGCACATTCGCCATCATCGCCATCGGCAAGACGCGGTAGAGGTCGTAGTTGCGAGCTACAGGCTGGCCATTCTTGTACTCCGCCTCTTCGATCAATGCCTGGGACAAACCAAGGGCGACCGCCGAATTGACCTGGGCATCGATTATTGCCGGGTTGACGATGCTGCCAGGGTCGATTGCCTGCCAGATATCGTGCACTTTGACCTGACCATTGAGAATCGAGACTTCGGCGATGACTGCCACCTCCGAGCCAAACGGCGACGCCATTGCGACACCACGCGCACGGCGAGAGCCATCCTCGGCAGTGAACGGGCCACGCTTCCAACCACCAGAATGATCAGCGACGGCAATCAGCAAGTTGGTCAACCGCTCGTTGCCCTGCAGCAGTTTCATCCGCAGGTCGTAAGGATCTTGGTTGCCGGCATCGGCTAGCTCATCCAGAAAGGCCTCGTAAACGAAGTCGTTGATGGAGTTACCTACCGACCGCCAGTAAGCGAGCGACGCCGGCGTTTTCACGTAGCGCTGGGCGATCCGGCGATTGGGTATCCGATAACTTTTTTCCGTCAGCCCCTCGACTGCCGTGGGGTCGATCTTTTCACCACGTTTGTTGGCGATACCTTCAGTCGGCCCCTCGGTGACAGTGACCGCCTCGAGCGCAACCGGCATACCCTGTTCATCAACCCCGCCCCGCATGTGCACGACGGCCATAGGTCGCAATGGATCGCGCAGGAACTCTTCCTCGCGGCTCCAGATGACTTTGACCGGGCGACCAACCGCTTTAGCCAGGGTGATTGCCTGCGGATAGGGCGATGCGTTGGGGTATATGAAATGCCGGCCAAAAAAGCCGCCCAACAACGGTGAGTGGACTTTGACGCGCGAAGCATCGAGGCCGGTCTGCTTGAGAATCTCGGCCAGAAAAAGATCGGGAGCCTGGTTGGGCAACCAGACTTCCAGACTTCCGTCGCGATCGAAACGCGCGAGCGCTGAAGGAGGTTCCATCTGAGCATGGTGGAGGTATTGGGTGTGGTAGCTTGCCTCGACAGTCTTGCGTGCACCGTCGAACGCTTTCGTCAGTTCCCCCTCCTCCTCCGCCACATCGCCCTTGTCACGATCGCTGGTGAGCTGCTCCCGGTAAGCCTGCGTAGAAAAGTCTGCTGGCATGTAACGCATCGCCGACTTGTCTTGCGGCTCCTTCCATTCGACCTGAAGCGATTCTGCCGCACGCTTGGCGTTCCACCAGCGCGGCGCTACCACCGCCACGGCACCGGGCAGTACATGCACGGAGTGGACACCCGGCATGCCCTTGACCTGCGCTTCGTTGCGTAAGCTGCCCACCTCCAGACCGAGCCGAGGCGCGTGCTGGACGGCAGCATGAAGCATGTCGTCCACACTGCAATCAATCGTGTAGATAGCCTTACCGGTCGACTTCTCGTACACGTCCAGTCGCTTGACCGGCTTACCGATCCAGCGAAAGCTTCCTGGGTCTTTGAGCTGAACCTGCTCGGGATCAGGGATGGGACGATCCAGCGCTGTTTGCGCGAGTTCGCCATAGCTCGCCGACTTCCCTGAAGCGAGGTGAATGACTCGACCTGGCTCGGTGGTGAGTTGCGTGATCGGTACGCCCCACAACTCAGATGCCGCTTGAAGCAACATTAAGCGGGCCGAAGCGCCGAGCTTTCGCATGGTCGTGTAACTCGAGCGAACCGACATGCTGCCGCCGGTGAACCGCCCACCATTGTCCATCACCATGTAGTCGCCACCAGGCGGTGCCATCTCTACAAAGAAGCTCTCGGGGCTCGCATCCAGTTCTTCACCGACAATTTGCGCCAGGCCGGTGAAGATGCCCTGGCCACCTTCAGCGAACGGGCTTTTCAAATGAATGGTGTTGTCCGCCCGAATTTCCAGGAACGCCGGTACGCGTGTGCCGGGAGCAAGTGCCTTGATGCTCTGTGCTGCCCGCGCTTCTTCAATCGGAATGCCGAAGCTGATCACCAATGCGCCCGCTGTAATACCAGCAGAGGCCAGGAGAAACCTGCGCCGAGAAATATTGACCGGTTCTACAGACGCAAAAGTGCCGTCTTGACCGGTGGAGTTATCCAGCATAACCATGGCCTGTCCTTCCGTCGTATCAGTGGAAGCGCGATTGCTGCGGCTTCATAGGGGGCTCGGGGCGAGATTCAGTAGCTCGTACTGCTTAACCCCAAAAGTCGTAAACGTAAGAGAACCTAAACTTGCCCTGAGGACAGCTCACTGATCGCCGACTTGATCGCGTTGTAGGTTCCGCAACGACAGAGGTTGGTCATCGCCGATACGATTTCTGCTTCCGTCGGATTGGGCGTGCGTTTGAGCAAAGCAGTCGCAGCCATGACCTGGCCGGACTGGCAATATCCGCACTGGGCCACCTGATGTTTGACCCAGGCGGCAACGACTCGCTTGCCGAGTTCGTCATCTTCTACGGCTTCGATGGTGCGGATTTCCCTGCCGGCCACACCCTCAACAGGCGTTACACAGGAACGTACCAAGAACCCGTCGACCATGACGGCGCAAGCTCCACACTGGGCCAGCCCACAGCCGTACTTCGTTCCTGTAAGGCCAATATCATCGCGGATAAGCCACAGCAGCGGAGTTCCAGGCTCCGCCTCGACCTCATACTTGTTGCCGTTGACGTTAAGTTCCATGGTTCTAATCTCGGTCGGCTATATATATTTATTCTATGTATCCGTGGAGCTCGGCGACGGGCTCAATTCGGACGCACCTTCATTATTGAAACGACTAATAGCTGTATTTTCCTTACAGAATCGCCAGGTGCCGTGACAGGAAAGCGCTAAAAATACGTTTTTATATCAACAGGCATGTGATGCCAGATAGCTCATTTCACTGAGTTTCTTGCCTGATCCTATCTAGCGCTTCTTTACTCAGGAAAAGTATGGCTTTCATCAACATCTTAGTAGCGGCTGGCTACTTGGCCATCTTGCAAAGACGCTCATTAACGATGATAAAAATTGCTATCTGCAACAAATTCGTTTATGTCGCTGCCACATAGACAGTTCGACATATTGAAAGCCTCCGCTCTCTCGTCGTTCTACATCTTTTGGGATATGCGGCGGCGCCGTGAAGGCTTGAATTGATTGTTCTAGTCGATATCCATGCAACGTTGTGGTGGAACCCGGTATGAAAGCCACCTGTGCGGTACGCAAGTATTTGTTCTTGCCATAGATCGAAGATCGCGCTTCGCTCTGCATTGGCTGCTCGATTGGTAACGTTGTCGGGTGGGCGCCGAATCCTTACCTAGAACCGCTGTCGTACGCCTTAACTTCAAGTTTTCACATCATCGGGCTCACATGCACAACTCTTCATTCGCTTGCCTCCTCACGCTATGCATCTGCCTGTTCAGCCTCACCGCAGTGGCGGCAAGCAACAGAGCCGAGGCTTTTTATGGACAGGGGATGGAGGCGTTGAACCAGCTGCAACAATTGACCAACGAACAGAGCGGTAACGCCGAGCGACTCGACCGCCACCTTGATGACTTCACGACCAATATCGATCGCGCTGCGCAGCTCGGGCACCCGGCTGCGAAGCTATTTCAAGTGCAAATACGCCTGAAGAAGCAGAGCAAGGATCCCGTCGTGGCACTGGAGAACCGGCGCCAAGGCTGTGCTTCTCTGGATGCCTTGGCCAGAAAAGGTTTTGTGGCCGCGGCCGTGCTGAATGTTCAGGAGTGCGACACCGCTTACAAACGCTTCGAATTCACCAGCCCTGAACACCTGGCCGTGCTCGATGCTGTCGAGCAATCACTGCAGCACGACGATCCTGCCATGGCCTATTACCCACTGCCGATAAGAGCCAGCCAGTGCTTCGCCATTGCCCCGGCTCAGGTCAATGCGCTGAGCCATGGGCAGTTCCGCGCAGAGGCCGAATACATCCTTGGCAATAGCCAGGCACCGGAAAGCCGCGAGGTTATCGAGCGCAACCTGAAATGGCTGGAGGCAGCTTTCCAGCACGGCTGTACCGCCTCATTGGATATGCGCCCCGTATTGCGCAAGCAATTGGCGAAATACCCGTAGCGGCATAATGACATCATCCTGCAAAATTACCGCAGCTTCGCCACGCCAGCCGATCAAAGCTGCAATCCTCGCGGCGTGCCGCTACGCTTATTCGTCATAAATGCCAGCAGGCCGTATTGATGCCCCAACCGCTCGACCACAGTGATCAGACCCGACGCATGATGCTCAAGGCCCTGCTGTGGGTAACGATGTGCTTCGGGGTACTTTTCTCGATATTCAACGCAACCCGCGGGCTCTGGCTGCTGGTAAGCCTTGAAGCGGTCTATACGCTGCTGTCGCTGTACATGCTGATGGTCGTCGAGCGTACCCGTCACTTGCGAGCATTGACCATCATCTACCTGATTCCCTTCCTGACAGTGATGATGCTCACCTTGGCCAACCCACATACATCGGTGGGTATCTTTGCCTGGATCCAGACCATCCCCATCATCCTCTACCTGCTGCTCGGCCTGCGCCTGGGGCTGATCGGCTCACTAGTGTTCGTCAGCCTGGGGCTGTACCTGTATACCCTGCATTACGCCGAAAAAGACCCGATGGACAACCTGGGTTTTATGCTCGACATCGGCCTAGCGAGTCTGGCTATCACCATCTTCTCCCACACCTATGAACGAAGCAGGGTTCTCACCGAAAGGCGCCTGATCGAGCTGATCAGCACCGATAACCTCACCGGCCTGGCCAACCGTTCGAAACTCGCCGAGGTGTTCCATCGCGAGCGCCACCACGCACGCCGCAACAATACCCCGCTGGCCTTGGTGTATCTGGATATCGATCACTTCAAGCAGATCAACGACCGCTTCGGCCATGAAGCGGGCGATCAGGCACTGCGCCATTTCGCCACCGTGCTATCGCAGCGCCTGCGCGCCACCGACCTGCTCTGTCGCCTGGGTGGCGAGGAGTTTGCGGTGTTATTGCCCAATGCCAATGCCATACAGGCCGCCACGATTGCCGAAAGCCTGCGCGAGCGCCTGGCCGGTATGCCCGTGGAGCTCAAGGGCACGCCGCTGCAGATGACACTCAGCGCCGGGGTCGCCAACCTCGGGCAGGATGGCGAACGCCTGGACGAGCTGATGAGCGCAGCGGATCGGCGCACCTACGCCGCGAAACGCGCGGGACGTAATCAGGTCGTCAGCGATGAGGCGGCAGCTGCCACCTGATAACCGCCTTGGCATTGAAAATACATGCGTTTTTCGTTCTGCCAAACACCACGCCACCTCGAAAAAGCCCGCGCCAGGCCTGGCAGGTAGCTGCAGCACGGCTATGCTGAAACTCCATATCGTCCCCCGGAATCTGCCCAGGAGCATCATATGGATATCGCCAGCCTGTTCGCCGAAATACACACCCTGCCCAGCGTTCCCAAGGTCGCCCAGGATCTGATCCAGCAATTCGACAACCCCGCTACCAGCCTGGAAAGCGTGGCACGCAACATCGAGCGTGACCCGGTGATCGCCGCCAAGGTACTGCGCTTGGCCAACTCCGCACGCTTTCGCGGCTCGCGAGAGGCCAGCAGCGTGGAAGATGCTGCCATGCGCCTTGGCTTCAACACCCTGCGCACGCTGGTTCTGGCCTCGGCCATGACTGGTGCCTTCAAGGTCGACACCGGCTTCGACCTGAAAAGCTTCTGGATTCGCAGCTTTCGCGTTGCCAGCATCGCGCGCGCCCTGGCCAAGCAGCTCAAGCTGGACGCTGACGCGGCCTTCACCTGCGGCATGATGCACAACATCGGTGAACTGCTAATCCAGAGCGGCGCACCGGATTTTGCCCGCCGCCTGAACCGTCACCCGCACCGCGAAGCCGCCGCCCAGGCTGCTGAGGAAACCCTGCAACTTGGCTTTGGCTACCCGGAAGTCGGTGCCGAGCTGGCAAGGCGCTGGCAGTTGCCGGCACTCATCCAGAATGCCATCGCCTATCAGGGCAAACCCGGCCAAGCGCCGGACGGCGGTCAATATGCGCGCCTGGTGGCGCAATCCATTCATGTTGAGGAAAGCCTCGAGGCACACGGCCTGACCGACGAAGCCCGCCAGGATCTGGAAGGCCCGCTGTTCGAGGAAGTGGATCTAGCCAAACTGTTCGAAGCACTGCCGGCGGTACTGGAGGCTGACAAGGCGTTTGGCGAGTTACTCGCGTAGCCGCACGCTTGCGGGCGACGCGATGGTGGCCATCCGGCAGGGTTGCCACTGAAACCACCAATCGCCGGCAGTCCGGCGCCTACGGCTGCAGTCATTCAGCAAGGTCGGCATCAATCATCGTTGATGCACTTGCCACAAAACATGCAGATGCCGGATAAGCATCAACCATCCGTTGGCAGATGCCAGACGTATAGAAAGTGGGCTCACTACTTGGGCTTCCTGGCGCTGCAGTGGGTGCACAGCGTCAGGATGTATCGACCTTCATCTCAGCGCGAGAGCGAAAGCCTGGCCAGAACCCGCGAAGTATTGAGGGAGAACAGCAGCCGTTTTCAACTCTGGCCAGAACAAAATCGCCAACTTGAAGCGACCACAAGGTACCACCTGATTCAGTCGCGACCCGGTTTCTTGGCAGTAGCCTCATCGGCCTGGGCGAAAGCCATAATGACGTCGCGCACCACCTTGCGCTGCTGGGGCGACAGCGCAAGGAAGGCTTCGATCGCTTCTCGCTCGGGATAAAACAGTGGGTCTTCCCAACGCCCACGCTGTTCCCGCACCGCTAAAGCGGCACGTTCGCCAAAGCGCAGCGCCTGCGGTTCGATGCGTAACCACTCGGCCAGTACCTGCAACTTGTCCTGCGACGGAATGGCCTGGCCCCTGAGCCAGCGAGACACTGCCTGGAAGGTCACCGAACGGCCCCAATAACGGGAGTTGAACTCTCGTTCCAGTACAGCGGGACGATCAGGGTAACCAGCAGCGAGCATGGCGTCGCGCAGGCGCTGGGCAAATTCGGTTTTTTCATTCATGGGGCGGACGTTAATTCCGCTTCCATGCTTGATTGAACATGCGGTTGAATCTTACATGAAATTCATGGTTTCATTGCAATTACAGCAAGGCCAATCATGCACAGGGAGAGCGCCATGAGCACGCCGTTGAAGTTTCGTTTCGATGGCCGGCAGGTCATCGTCCACGCCAGTAACGATGGCCGTATTTGGTTCACGGCCGAGGCCATCTGCCAGGCGCTGGAGTTCCCCGATATTCACGCGGCCCTGCTGTATCACTGCAGGCCGGATGGCATCCTCTTCGGCAATGAGCACTCGCCTCTAGCAAGGATCGACCTGCAAAACCTTTTGCAACTGAGCCGGCACTGCAGCGCTCATCGTGCTGCGCGCTTGCAAGGCTGGCTGTGTGATGAGTTATTACCGGCACTGCTCATCCACTCTGAGATGCCCCAGCACCACCAGTTGAGCAACGCCGATCAGCGACTGCAAGCGCTCAAATGGCAGGGCAACTGGTGGTTGTCCGTCGAGGACGTGATGCAACTGTTCGGCACACACTCAGGTAACGCTCTGCCGGTGTCGCAACACGAACAGCTGTAGCGGCGCAGATTTGTTACATGCAGCACTGCTTGTACTTTTTACCGCTGCCGCAGGTGCATGGGTCGTTACGGCCAACCTTGGTTTCGTCACGGCGCACCGGCAGCAACGGCTCAAGATGCTCCTGCCAGTACGCGTAAATCGCCACAGCAGCTGGTTCGAGCGTGGCGACGGAAGCATCGTACTCGTCATCGGACATGGCATTGAGCGCTTCCGAACCGCTCTCGGCGCCATGCAGAATGATCACCGCCAATGAGACTTCCAGCGCCTCGGGCAAGCCATCATCGAGCCAGCCCGCCGTATTCGCACCGCGCAGGTAACCCGAGCACCACTCGGAAACGATCAGCTTCTCGCCCTTGCCATTGTCGTC
Organism: Pseudomonas sp. AC355; assembly: GCF_979258205.1. Taxonomy (NCBI): domain Bacteria; kingdom Pseudomonadati; phylum Pseudomonadota; class Gammaproteobacteria; order Pseudomonadales; family Pseudomonadaceae; genus Pseudomonas; species Pseudomonas sp. AC355. Next base: position 1,897,865 of record NZ_OZ409843.1, read on the forward strand.
GGCCAGGAAGATCGCCTCATAATCGTCCGGCTCTTCACCGAGCATGTAAGCCGCTTCGCTCATCAACTCGATGGCCAGCTTACGGAAGGTTTCCGCCTCCTTGTCGCTCGGCCAGCGCGGCAACTTGTCGGCCCAGATGGCCGGATACCAGGTGCCCGGGTCGATCTGCCGTGGCCCCGAGACGATGCCGGCAAAAAAACCATCCAACTCGCTGGCAGACAGAATGGAATCATCGTTGCCGTACTTGAGCAGCAATTGATCGAGCTTTTCGAGCCCCTTGTTATCCATCGAAAACGCTCCCCTGCAAAAAAGGTCGCTACTGTCCCACAGATGGCGGTTGTCAAAAAGCCTTGTCAGCCGTCCGGCATATCACCCGTGCCCTCGCCGCGACAGCCCGGTACAATGCGCGCTTGACCGTGCTCAGCTCATATAAAGAAAAAACATGTCCTTGCCCAAGAACCACCTGGAACTGCTCAGCCCTGCCCGTGATGTCAGCATCGCCCGCGAGGCCATCCTGCATGGCGCCGACGCCATCTACATCGGCGGCCCGAGCTTCGGCGCGCGGCACAATGCCTGCAACGACGTCAGCGATATCGCCGGGCTCGTGGAGTTCGCCCGCCGCTATCACGCCCGGGTGTTCACCACCATCAACACCATCCTGCATGACGATGAACTGGAGCCAGCGCGCAAGCTGATCCACCAACTCTACGACGCGGGCGTGGATGCGCTGATCGTGCAGGATCTGGGCGTACTGGATCTGGACATCCCGCCGATCGAGCTGCATGCCAGCACGCAGACGGACATCCGCACCCTGGGCCGGGCCAAATTCCTCGACCAGGCCGGCTTCTCGCAGCTGGTACTGGCCCGTGAGCTGAACCTGCAGGAAATCCGCGCCATCGCCGATGAAACCGATGCCGCCATCGAATTCTTCATCCATGGCGCGCTGTGCGTGGCCTTCTCCGGCCAGTGCAACATTTCCCACGCCCAGAACGGCCGCAGCGCCAACCGTGGCGACTGCTCCCAGGCCTGCCGCCTGCCCTACACCCTGAAGGACGATCAGGGCCGCGTGGTCGCCTTCGAGAAACACCTGCTGTCGATGAAGGACAACAACCAGAGCGCCAACCTGCGCGCCCTGGTCGAGGCCGGTGTACGCTCGTTCAAGATCGAAGGCCGCTACAAGGACGTGGGCTACGTGAAGAACATCACCGCCTACTACCGCCAGCGTCTCGATGACATCCTCGAAGAGCGCCCGGATCTCGCTCGTGCCTCCAGCGGCCGCACCGCACATTTCTTCCTGCCCAACCCGGACAAGACCTTTCACCGTGGCAGCACCGACTACTTCGTCACCGACCGCAAGGTCGATATCGGCGCCTTCGATTCGCCGACCTTTACCGGGCTCTCCGTTGGCCACGTCGAGAAAGTGAACAAGCGCGACCTGATCGCCGTCACCCATGAGCCGCTGTCAAACGGTGATGGCCTTAACGTACTGGTCAAACGCGAAGTGGTGGGTTTTCGCACCAACATCGCCGAGTTGAAAGAAGAGTTCGAGGAAGACGGTGAGAAGCGCTGGCGCTACCGCGTCGAGCCCAACGAGATGCCGGCCGGCATGTTCCGCCTGCGCCCCAACCATCCGCTGAGCCGCAACCTCGATCACAACTGGCAGCAGGCGCTACAGAAGACCTCTGCCGAGCGCCGCATCGGCATCCAGTGGCAAGTCATTTTGCGCGAAGAACGCCTGACCCTGACCGTTACCAGCGAAGAAGGCCTAAGCGCCACCGCCAGCCTGGACGGCCCATTCGGTGCCGCCAACAAACCGGAGCAGGCCCTCGACGGGCTACGTGATCTGCTCACCCAACTGGGCACTACCATCTACCACGCCCAAGGCGTAGAACTGGATGCACCCCAGGCGTTCTTCGTTCCGAACTCGCAGCTCAAGAACCTGCGCCGCGAGGCCATCGAAGCACTCACCGAAGCACGCATCGCCGCCCACCCACGTGGCGGGCGCAAGGCCGAAAGCACGCCGCCCCCGGTGTACCCGGAGTCGCACCTGTCGTTCCTGGCCAACGTCTACAACCACAAAGCACGCGAGTTCTACCATCGCCACGGCGTGCAGTTGATCGACGCGGCCTACGAGGCCCACGAAGAACTGGGCGAAGTGCCGGTAATGATCACCAAACACTGCCTGCGCTTCTCCTTCAACCTGTGCCCAAAACAGGCCAAGGGTGTCACCGGCGTGAAGACCAAGGTCGCGCCGATGCAACTGGTACACGGCGATGAAGTGCTAACCCTAAAGTTCGACTGCAAGCCCTGTGAAATGCATGTGATCGGCAAGATGAAGGGCCACATCCTCGGCCTGCCGCTTGCCGGCAGCGCCGCGGCTCAGGTGGTCGGCCATATCACCCCTGAAGACCTGATGAAAACCGCACGGCAGCGCGCGCCGCACTGAGAGCGATCTAGCAAGGAATCTACGCAGGCGGGCACACCGATGAGCCCGCCTCGACTATCGACAAGGATGTTGCCGCATGACCCGCTGGCTGGATAAACCTTCGATGGACAGCGACGAACTGATCGATCAGGTGATCGAGCGTTCGCAGCGCTTTTTCAGCCAATACTCCTCGCCGGTCGCCAAGTTCTGCCCGCCATTATTCGGCTTCGCCATCTTTCTGTTCTATTTCAATAGGCACGGGTTCTACCCGACCTTCGATCTGTTTCAGTTTTCCTCACTGTTACTGGCCGCTGCCATCCTTGGCTTCGTACTCATCGGTACCTACGTGCTGCTGCTAATGGTGCCGGGTGCCTGGCTGCATTACGGATTCACCAACTCACCGGCCATCAAGGAGGACTTGCGTTATTTCCGCCTGTCCAGCGACAGGCAGAGCTACCGGTTCGTGGGCATTCTGATCGGCCTGGTCTACATAGCGCCATTCGCCGCCAGCGCGCTCAGCGTGATGTACGTGACAATCAACCACACGTCGTTATTCCAGCCGGCAATCTTTCTGATTCCAGCGCTGATGACTCTGGCCTCAGGGTTGGCGGTGCAAAAGCTACTAGAACTGCGCAGCTATAGTTTTCTGCGCTACATGTGGTCCGCTTATATTCCGGCCGTGATCGTCGCGCTCTTCAGTTTTCTGATCATTCGCGACGCAGCCACCGGTATTGACCGAATTGAGAGCGACCTGCTGCGGGCCTGCGTCGTCTACGGCACCCCGCTATTGATAAGTGCCCTCGCTGGATTCTGTGCCATCAGCTTCGTGGCCGGCTGGAGTTTCACCCTGCACTTCGCCACGTTCTTCGCACTGCTGATCGCCTTCTACAGCGGTCTGTTAACCGCGCTGCCGGACAAGACCGTCCGCAGCATCGGCCTGGGCAACTACCAGGCCGAACGAATCATCTTCGAAGATGCGTACTGCGATGCAGAAACCAGGCAGGCTCTGGCGCTCGACGAGCGCTGCTCACTGGAGAACGTGCATGTGGTCTGGCTGATGGGCGACACGCTGTCGTTCAAGACCACGGCAGAGAGCGACCGGCTGATCCAGGTACCGGCGCGCTATATCAAGACAGTTATCCAAGCACCGAGGTGACTGGCAGGAGATAGACAAACCACCTCCTGCCTACCACTCACTTCAACTGACTGGCAAAACGCTCCACCGCAGCCAGCACCTGCTTGGCGCCCTGGCGGATTTCGGCCATTACGCCCCCGGCCTGGTTGGCCAGTTCGAGCCCGGCTTCGGCCTGAGTGCGGCTGCTGGCCATATCGCGTACCGCGGCGTCCACTAGCTTCTGGTTTTCCTGCACCACGCCAACGATTTCTTCGGTAGCGCTGCTGGTGCGGCTGGCCAGTTGGCGGACTTCATCGGCAACCACGGCGAAGCCGCGACCCTGTTCCCCCGCACGCGCTGCCTCGATGGCCGCATTGAGCGCCAGCAGGTTGGTTTGCTGGGCGATGCTGCCGATGGTTTGCACCATAGTACTGATCAGGATCGACTGCTTGCCGAGTGCCTCGATGCCCTGAGATGCCGAGGTCATCTCTTCGGAAATACGCTGCATGGTCTGCACGGTATCAGTCACCACCTGGGCGCCGCGCTGGGCACTGGTATCGGTCTGCTGAGAAATTCCGTAGGCAATGCCTGCGGCCTCGTTGACCTCTTCCTCGCGGTTGACCTGATCGGTGACCAGAGTGGCGAACTTCACCACTTTGTAGAGTTTGTCCTGGGTGTCGTGTACCGGGTTGTAGGTCGCCTCCAACCAAACCACTCGACCATGACTGTCGATGCGCTTGAAGCGGCCGGCGACGAAGTCGCCACGGTTGAGTCGCTCCCAGAACTGCTTGTACTGGGGAGTATGGGTTTCCTGAGGATCGCAAAACAGGCTGTGGTGCTTGCCCTTGATGCGCTCCAGACCATAACCCATGGCCTGCAGAAACTGATCGTTGGCGGTCAGCACGTTGCCACTGAGGTCGAACTCGATCACTGCGGTGGAGCGCAGCAACGCGTTGATGAAGTCTTCGTTCTCCCGCGCACGGTTCATGGTCTCGGTAATTTCCGTACCAAAGCACTGGATGCGCCGCACTACGCCGCTCTCGTCCACCACCGGTTGCCAGCAGGCCTGAATCCATACCAGCGCGCCATCTGCGCGCAGGAAGCGATAGCGGTCACGCACCGAACCACCGGTTCGAACCGACTCGCGCAGGTTCTTGAAGCACGGCAAGGTCTTCACGTATGGCGGCACGATATCGCTCATCGGCCGGTTGCTCAGCTGCTCGACGCTGTAACCGACGAAGCGGGTGAAGTTGGCATTGCAATCGATGATTCGATACTCGGGATCGACCGTCAGCATGATCATCTCGGTCTGGATACCCTGATATAGCTGCCGGAGCAATGACAGTTCGGCATCCTTGACCTGTAATTCTTTTTTAAATCGACTACCGAACATGCTCTTTGCTCCAGAAGCAATCTTGTTGAAGGTCATCGGCCATTTAGGCGTTTTATTGAGCGAACCGTGGGAACAGCACGACGGCATGCCGACCTGCCATCAAGCATAGAAGGCAGGTGCACAGTAGGAACAATTTTCAGGGGTAAAAAAGCGCAGCCCTCGTGAGCCGGTCAGCGTGGAAGCACATTGACATCAAGCGTTGGTAAAAGTGCAACGGGAAAGACTACGCAACTAGCAATGTCTACCCCCGGCAAAACCGAGACAGGCGACACCGTGAGCCTCCCTTCTGCGCAGCACGACATCAGGCATGCCTCACAAACTCGGCCGCTGGTTCTGGCTTCATGGCTGCCCACATCATAAGATGGCGCCATCGCGGGCCAACCCCTTGTATGGCCGCACAATTTTCTCTCTGCTGATCTTCGCCGTACCGTTCAACGAGTCAGCGGATAACATCCTTGTCCAACTGACCCGCAGCAGCCTGGAAGAAGCGCAACGCCAGAAGCTGATCTGAGGCTATAAATGAGGGCCTGCGATCAATTGCTCGCGCCCCTGCTTTCGAGCAGCCTGCTAATTGGATCGACAGCACTACGCGATCAAGGACTGACGAACATGTACTACCCCAGAGAAGAACAGCGCGACTTCCTGTTCACCCTGTCCTCCCTCGCCATCTGGATGATTCCCGCCTTCGCTCTTATCGCCTTTCTGGCGCAGAGCGGCGCTACGGTTGCGATGATCAAGGTGTGGCCGGCAACAATGGAAGGTGTGGTCACCGCTATAAAGATACCGCCGTACGACGATAATGTTCGACAGTACGAGTACAGCTTCAGCAAGGCAGACGGAACACGCTTTGTAGACGTATTCGAACTACAGCGCCAACCAGGCGCATCTACCTACGTGGTTGGCCAGACCATAGAGATCATGCAATCGCGCTTGTTCCCAGACGTTCAACTCCCACGCGAGCGTTACGAGCACAGCCGCATGAACTTCCTGGTGTTCACCTCCTGTATCGCAGCGATTTTCCTGCTGCTCAGCGTGTCCATCTACGCGCTGGTCAGGCAGTGCTCCCACGCCCGCGAAGATATCCATTACTGAGCCTGCCGCTGCGCTACTCTGGGCACATCGTCGACATGGAGGATACGCATGACTTACCCACCCTATTTGCAGGCCGGTGATCGAGTCGTGCTGTTCGATGGTGTCTGCAAGCTGTGCAATGGTTGGAGCCGCTTTCTGATCCGCCATGACCGCGCTGGCAAACTCAAGCTGTGCAGCGTGCAATCCATCCAAGGCCAGGCGATCCTCGCCTGGTTCGGCATGCCGCTGGATCATTTCGACACGCTGCTCTATGTCGAGGGTGATCGGGCGCTGAAGCGCAGCGATGCGATTCTGGCGATCCTTAGACAATTGCCGGTGCCCTGGCGGTGGCTCGGGGTACTGCGCGTCATACCGCGGGGCGTGCGCGACTGGGCGTACGATCCCATCGCCCGCAACCGTTATCGCCTGTTCGGCCGCCATGCGCACTGCCAGTTACCCCGTCCCGAAGACCGCGAGCGCTTCCTGCATGACTGACGCCCTGCTGGCGCGCCTGACGCTGGGCGTGATCTTTATCTACCACGGCCTGGTGCCCAAACTGCTGTTCAGGGATGCCACCGAACTGCAGTTGCTCGACGCCCATGGTATGCCTCACAGCCTGCTTCCCTTGACGGGCATTGCCGAACTGTTGCTGGGGCTGATAATCGTACTGCTGCGTCGCCAGCGCTGGCCGCTCTACGCGGCGCTGGCGGCGTTGCTGGGCCTGCTGGTGGATGTGGCTATCGTTGCGCCAGCGTTGCTGACCCAGGCGTTCAATCCGCTGACGTTGAACTTGGCAGCCATGGTGCTTTGCGTGATCGCACTGCGCGATGGATCGCGCACGTGATCTAACCTCAGTTACGCCCCTGTTCACGCAGAATGCGCGCAATCTCTGCCTGACGTCGATAGGCCGGCGCCTCCACCGCGTTAAAGTCACGACTGTAACGCGCCGCGAAGCCGGCAGTGCCCCACTCCCGGTACTGCTGCACGTGCAGCAACTCGTGGGCCCACAGCGCCACATCCAGCTCAGCCATCTGGGCATTGCGAAACACGATGATGTCGACCAGGGTCACCGCCTTGATATCGGGATTCTGCATCACGTTGCGCGCGGCGCTCAGCTCATCGAAGTCGCCTACCTTGTAGCGCACGGCGTCGAGCAATTCGGCGGCATAGAACGGCAGCAACTGGCGCCGGACTTCAGCGGGAATCGGCAAGGTACCTTCCCGCGTGGCCGACTCACGCGAGCGCAAAATCCAGCCTTCCAGCGCATTGGCCGAGATCGTTCCGGCACGCTCCTGCATCGGCCCGAGTACGCCGTTCGGGTCAGGTACGCAGATGCAGCCGCCCAGGCACACCTGGGTTTCGCCGGGCGCGCAGGCCAACACGGGGGTTACCTGGAAGACAGCCAGAAGGACGAACGCCAGACTGCGTTTGAACATGGATCGCTCTCGATTACGCAAAGAGGCGACCTTGGCGTCAGCGGCGCAGAATGTCCAGCCTCTTAGAGCCTGTTCACGATCTCCATGCAGGGCTTTATCTATTTTGATTGCGACGTGGCGAAAGCGGTCATCAGGCGCTGCTGCTTTTCTTTTGTGGGAGGGGCTTTAGCCGCGATTGTGCCTATCTAGGCGTAAAGAGCTCGCGGCTAAAGCCCCTCCCACGAGCTACGCGAACGACCGCTCTTGCCTTGTAGTTGCCCGTACGCATGCCCCGAAAGATCGTGAACAGGTTCTTAGGTGTCAGCTCAGTGAGTCGAGACCCAAAGCCTTGGCGCAAGCCTGTAGCGAGCGACGCTGGGTGTCGGCGTACAAACTCAGTTCGTCCTGCACGGTAGCGCCCAGGGCTACCTGAAAATCCACCTGATTCGAGTCGATGGCGTAATCAGCCTGAGCGCCCGCGCCCAGGTTGGACTGGAAGATCCCCGCCGCGCTGACGGGCAGAAAGTCTTCGTAAACCAGCGGTTCGAAGCGCACATGGCCAGCCTCGATCAGGGCATCAAGTTGCTGCGGGCGCTCCTCTTGCAACGCCGCGGCGATACCTGCGGGCGTGGCGAAGTAGCGGAAGTAGGCCAAGCCATCGCGGCGCATGGCCTCATGATCGTCGGGGAAGGCCTGGAAGTGTTCGGCCATCAGCGCGTCGTAGCGCCCGGCATTGGCTTCGCTCGGCGTTTCACCCAGGGCCTCGCGGGCACTGTCGAGCAGGCGGTCGTAGAGTTCGCGACCTTTCGGCGTCAGCGCCGCACCGCGCTGTTCGATCTCGCCGAAACGGGCGGTGTGGCTGCCTTGCGGGCCATCCTGGCCGACGAAGGCCACCGCCTCCTGCAGCGCCTTGAAGCTGGTCTGGCGCAGCAGGATCGGGCAGTTGCGCCGCGGCGGCCCCTCGATCACCGCTTTTGGGGTGATGCCGTGGCGCGGCATGCCGGCCTGAATCGCATCGATATCCAGAGTGCGCGGTGTCAGGTGATTGATGTGTGGCCCCTTGAACGCCACCACATCGGCGATCAGACGATGCTGATCGTGCAGTTGCCGATACTGTTCGGCACTGACCGTCGCCTGGGTGTGCCAGCGGAACGTCTCCAGCGCCTCGCCGACGAACTCGTGCGCCTCGCTAGCCAGCAGGCCGCCAGCGGTCTCGCACTGCTCGATCAGTTCGATGGCACGCGGGGTGAAGATGCGCCGCCTGGCCAGCAATTCGGCGGCCATGCCGCGCAATCCGGCATCCTCGATCAGCTCCAGACGCAGCAGCGAAGTGAACACCCGGAACGGGCTGGCCTGCAGCGACGCTTCATGGGTGGCGCGAAACGCCGTGGAATGCACCGGCACCCCTGCCGGGGCCAGGTCGTAATAGCCCACCGGCTGCATGCCCATCACCGCGAACAGCCGGCGAATGGTCGACAGTTCATCGGCGGTGCCGAGGCGAATGGCACCGTGGCGTTCCACGTCCAGCCGCTCGATCTCGCCGGTAACGCGCAGATGTTCGGCAACCTCGGGCCGGCCCTGCATGACCTGCGCGTTGGTCTGCGCCACCAGCTCAAGCAACGTGCCGTAGAGCGGCACTTCGCTCCGGTACAGATCGGACATGGCACGGGAAAACTGCGCACGGATACTGTCCGGGCTGACGAACGCGGAGGTGTTCATGGTGAGTGGTTTCTCCCTCGAATCAGAGCCAGCGGCCGGCTGCCGCCTGATCAGGATTCTGCGTAGCCCGCCGGTGCCTGGCAACCGACATCTCATCAGCTTTTCATTCCGCCAGGGAATGCTGCGCGACGATCATCGTCGCACGGCGCTTTCCACTCCGGCCTTGCCCAGTACCCACTCGACCAGCGCCCGCACTTTCGGCAACTCCAGCGACTGTTCGGCGCAGGCGATGTAGTGCGCGCCTTCGCTGACCTTCAGGTGCTGCCAGGGGATCACCAGTTTGCCTTCGGCCAGCTCGTCCTCGACCAGAAAGCGCGGCACCAGGGCGACCCCACAACCGTCCTGGGCGGCGCGAATGCACATATAGAAGGTGTCGAAACGCGGGCCGTGGTAACTGTACTCAGTGTCGATGCCCTGTTCGTCGAACCACTGGTGCCAGGCTTCAGGTCGTGACGCGCACTGCAACAACACCAGCGAAGTCAGGTCACCAGCGCTGGTGAACGCCGCAGCTGGCAGGATCGACGGCGCACAGACCGCGATCACGTCCTCGCCGAACAGCTCGGTGCATACCGCGCCGGGCCAGGTGCCATTGCCATAGAAGAACGCCACGTCGGCCTTGGCCTGGACGAGGTCGAAGGGCTCCAGCTCGTTGCGGATATCGAGATGAATGTTCGGGTGCGCCTTGGAGAACCCCTTGAGGTTGGGGATCAGCCAGCGCACCCCGAAGGTGGGCTGGGTTGATACCCGCAGCACCTCGGTCTCGCCGCCGTAGGAGAGGATGTAGCGGCTGGAGATATCGACCTGAGTGAGGATCTTGTCGACCTCGGCCAGATACAGCTCGCCCGCGGGGGTTAGCTGCAGGCGCCGGCGAATGCGATGGAACAGCAGATGCTGGAGCATTTCCTCGAGTTGCGCGACCTGCTTGCTGACCGCGCTCTGGGTCAGGTGCAGCTCCTCGGCGGCACGGGTAAAGCTCATGTGTCGGGCTGCCGACTCGAAGCACTGCAGGGCGGCCATGGTGGGAAGCAGGCGTTTGGACATGAAAACTCCGAGAGCTCGGGCAGCGATGGTTCATTCTCTGGGGGAATGATGTGGTGCGTAAAGGTCGTTTGTTCGAAAAAAACATTCGGGTCGATACTGCGTGAAGTCGCTGTAAACGACGCCCCTATTCAGAGCCTGCCGACGATCGGGCACCCAGCACGCCAGATCGTCGCCAGGCTGCAACGCAGGAGAGAACGATGCTCGGTCAACTGCTCGAAAGCCTCGGTGTAGAGGCACACGCCTTCCAGAGCGGCGAACATGCCGTCTACACGCCAATCGACGGTAGCCGGCTCGCCGGCGTGACGCTGGAAAATGCCGAAGCAGTGCGCGCCAAGATCGCCACCGGCCACCAGGCATTTCTGGCCTGGCGTGACGTGCCTGCCCCTCGCCGCGGCGAGCTGGTGCGTATCTTCGGTGAGGTGCTGCGCGAGCATAAGGCTGCACTGGGCGAACTGGTGTCCATCGAGGCCGGCAAGATCACCCAGGAAGGCCTGGGTGAAGTGCAGGAGATGATCGACATCTGTGACTTCGCCGTCGGCCTGTCGCGCCAGCTGTACGGCCTGACCATCGCCTCCGAACGCCCCGGCCACCATATGCGCGAGACCTGGCACCCGCTGGGTGTGGTCGGGGTGATCAGCGCCTTCAATTTTCCGGTCGCGGTCTGGGCCTGGAACACCACCCTGGCGCTGGTAGCCGGTAATGCGGTGATCTGGAAGCCCTCGGAAAAGACCCCGCTGACCGCCCTCGCCTCCCAAGCCCTGTTCGACAAGGCGCTGAAGCGGTTCGGCGACGCGCCGCAAGGCCTGGCACAGCTGATCATCGGCGACCGTGAAGCGGGTGAGGCACTGGTCGACGATGCTCGCGTGCCGCTGATCAGCGCCACCGGCAGCACCCGCATGGGCCGCGAAGTCGGGCCGCGGGTGGCAGCGCGCTTCGGTCGCAGCATCCTCGAACTGGGCGGCAACAACGCGATGATCCTGGCGCCCAGCGCCGATCTCGACCTTGCCGTGCGCGGCATCCTGTTTAGCGCCGTCGGCACCGCAGGGCAGCGCTGCACTACGCTGCGTCGTCTGATCGCCCACCGCTCGGTCAAGGACGAAGTGGTCACCCGCCTCAAGGCGGCCTACGGCAAGGTGCGCATCGGCGATCCGCGTCAGGACAACCTGGTCGGCCCGCTGATGGACAAGCAGGCCTTCGACGCCATGCAGAGCGCCCTGGCCCGCGCCCGCGACGAAGGCGGCACGGTATTCGGCGGCGAGCGCCAGCTGCAGGAGCGCTACCCGGATGCCTATTACGTCAGCCCGGCCATCGTCGAAATGCCCGGCCAGACCGACGTCGTACGCCATGAAACCTTTGCGCCTATTCTCTACGTGCTGAGCTACGACGAGTTCGAGGATGCCCTGACGCTGAACAATGACGTGCCCCAGGGCCTGTCGTCGTGCATCTTCACCCTCGACGTACGCGAAGCCGAGCGCTTCCAGAGTGCCTCGGGCAGCGACTGCGGCATCGCCAACGTGAATATCGGCACCAGCGGTGCGGAAATCGGCGGCGCCTTCGGGGGCGAAAAAGAAACCGGCGGCGGTCGCGAATCCGGCTCCGACGCCTGGAAGGCCTATATGCGCCGGCAGACCAACACCGTCAATTACTCGCGCCAGCTACCCCTGGCCCAGGGCATCGTTTTCGACTGAGCGAGGTCGCGCCATGCGTCAATTGCAGCATGCCTGTCTGTGGGAAACGCTTACGCCGCGCGAATCATTGTCCGGGCCGCTGAATGGCGATGTGCAGGCAGATGTCTGCATCATCGGCGCCGGCATCACCGGGCTGTCGGCCGCCTTGCACCTGCTCGAACAGGGGCGCACGGTCTGCGTGCTCGACGCCCATGAAGTGGGCCACGGCGGCTCGGGGCGCAACGTCGGCCTGGTCAACGCGGGTACCTGGATCAAGCCCGATGATGTCGAGGCCACCCTGGGCCAGCGCCACGGCAGCCGCCTCAACGAGGTGCTCGGTCAGGCGCCCGCCGCGGTGTTCGCGCAGATCCAGCGCCTTGGCATCGACTGCCAGGCACGCAACGATGGCACCCTGCACATGGCGCACAACGCCGCCGGCCTGGCCGACCTCAAGGATCGCGAAGCGCAGTGGCGGCGGCGCGGTGCCGATGTCGAACTACTCACGGGAGCGGCCTGTGCCGACTACTGCGGCACCGACAAGATCACCGGCGCGCTGCTTGACCGCCGCGCCGGCACCATCAACCCAATGGCCTACACCATGGGCCTGGCCCGCGCCGTCATGCGTCTCGGTGGGCGCATCCACCAACACTCCCTGGTAAAAGCGCTGACCCGTTCTGGTGATGCCTGGCAGGTACGCAGCGGCCAGGGCGCGGTGAACGCGCAGAAGGTGATCATCTCCACAGGCGCTTACACCGAGGGCGAATGGACGGAGCTGCAGCGTCACTATTTCCGCGGCTATTACTACCAGGTCGCCTCGGTGCCACTGCAGGGCGCTGCGGCCGATCAGGTACTGCGCCACGGCCAGGGTTCCTGGGACACGCGTACAGTGCTCAGCAGCATCCGCCGCGACGCCGATGGCCGCCTGTTGCTGGGCAGCATGGGGCGCGCCAACAACAAGCCGGACTGGTTCATCCGCGGCTGGGCCGACCGCATCCAGCAGCACTACTTCCCGGCGCTGGGCAAGGTCGAATGGCAGCTGCACTGGACGGGCTGCATCGACTTCACCCCCGATCACCTGATGCGTCTTTTCGAGCCTGCGCCCGGGCTGGTCGCGGTCACAGGCTACAACGGCCGTGGCAACACCACCGGTACGGTGGTCGGCAAAGCCCTGGCGCAATTCCTGTTGAGCGACGACAGCGCAGCGCTGCCCACTCCCTTCTCACCCATGCAGGCACTGCGCGGCGCAGAGCTGCGCAGCAGCATGTACGAGACCGGCTTCTCGCTGTATCACGCCGGCCAGTGCCTGCGGGTCATTCTGTGAGCCACCTCGAAGCAGCGCTCCAATAGGGTCGCATTGCTCCCCTGCACGAGGTGGGCACACGCTGCAGGCCTGAGGCCCAATCGCCGGCAAGCCAGCTCCTACGCACTGGCGGTAACCCAGATCCTGTAGGAGCCGGCTTGCCGGCGATGGGTGGCTGGGCGTCAATCCGCCAGGCTGGCTGACGCCGGACTGAGCATCTCGATCTCGCGAATCTCGAAATCCCGGCGCAGGTACTCCATGCGCCGCTCATGGAAGTCGCGCATGTGCGGCAAGGCGCTGTGCACCGCTAGGTGCTCGCGGGACTGCCAGACCTCGAAGAAGATGAACAGCGTAGGATCCTGCGCATCGCGCAGCATGTGGTACTCGATGCAGCCGGGCTCGGCGCGACTTGGCTCGACATGGGCGCGGAACAACTGCTCGAAGGCCTCGGCCCGTTCCGGGCGGGTATGGGCGTGAAGGATGAAGCCGTACATGGGAATCTCCGTGGTGAATGCCATTTGCACCCTACAACAGCAAATAGCGGGAGATTCATGCTTTTCAGTCAATGGTGATTTGCCCATGCAGGCATTTTTCCCCTGCACGGGAGCCCGTAACCTGGCGCCATTCAATCAGTTACGGGTAACCCAGCATGAAGAAGATTCTGCTCCTCAATGGCGGCAAGCAGTTCGCCCATTCCGATGGTCGACTCAACCGCACCCTGCATGAAACCGCCGCAGCGTTTCTCGACGGGGCCGGCGTCGAGTTCAAGACCACCGAGATCGACGGGGGTTATGACGTCGCCGAAGAGGTGCAGAAATTCCTCTGGGCCAACGTGGTGATCTACCAGATGCCAGGTTGGTGGATGGGCGCGCCGTGGATCGTCAAGAAATACATCGACGAAGTGTTCACCGAAGGCCACGGCAGCCTGTACGCCAGCGATGGTCGCACCCGCTCCGATGCCTCACAGAAGTACGGCAGCGGCGGCCTGATCCACGGCAAACAGTACATGCTCTCGCTCACCTGGAACGCCCCGCAGCAGGCCTTCGACGACCCCAGCGACTTCTTCGAAGGCAAGGGCGTGGATGCCGTCTACTTCCCGTTCCACAAGTCTCAGCAGTTCCTCGGCATGAGCGCCCTGCCGACCTTCCTCTGCGTGGACGTGATGAAGCGCCCCGACGTCGAGCGCGACGTGAGCCTTTACCGGGAACATCTGGCGCGGATCGTTCAGGTAGACGCCTGAAAACGACCCAGGCTTAAAAGCTGCTGCGCCGCTCAGAGCAATTGCGGCTTGAGCGGCCTGGAAAAGTGATAGGTGGTCACGCAGCACAGTAGCAAACCGCCAATACCGAGCATACCGCCGACGATGCCCACATTGGCCACGCCCAGTTGGCTGCTCACCACGCTGCCGAGCAAGGCACCGCCGCCGATGCCGATATTGAAGATGCCGGAAAACAGCGCCATGGCCACATCGGTGGCGTCCGAGGCCAGGTTCAGCACCTTGGCCTGCAGCGCCAGACCGAAGCACATCATGGCGATGCCCCAGACCACGCTCAGCGTCGCCAGGTAAGCATGTTCGCGAGCCACTGGCAGCAGGAACAGCATGCACAGGCTCAGCACGCTGATCGCCGCGATCACGAAACCGCGCGGGTATCGTGCGCTGTAGCGGCTGAACAGGATGGAACCGATGATGCCGGCACAGCCGAACAGCAGTAGCAGTACGGTGATCATGTCTCCAGCGATACCCGCCACTTCCAGCGCGAACGGCTCGATGTAGGTATACGCGGTGAAGTGGGCGGTAATCACCAGCGCGGTGAGCACGTACACGGTGACCAGCGCCGGGCGCTTGAACAGCACCGGCAGGCTGCGCAGCGAGCCGGAGTTCTGGCTTGGGAGCAGCGGCAGGTTCTTCATCAGGCACAGCACCACCACGCCCGCCACCACGGCGATCACGGTAAAGGTGGTACGCCAGCCCAGCACCTCGCCGATAACGCGGCCCAGAGGAATGCCCAGCACCATGGCCAGGGCGCTGCCGGTCGCCAGCAAACCGAGGGCTTGCGCCTGCTTGCCTTCAGGTGCCACGCGGATCGCCAGGGACGCGGTAATCGCCCAGAACAGCGCATGGGCCAGGGCGATGCCGATACGGCTGACCATCAGCACGCTGAAGCTCCAGGCGATCCCCGACAGCACGTGGCTGGCGATGAACAGCATGAACACGAAAGCCAACAGCTTGCGCCGCTCGATATTGCGGGTCAGCAGCATCAGCGGCAGCGACGCCAGCGCCACCACCCAGGCATAGATGGTCAGCATCAGGCCGACGCTCGCGGTGGTCATGTCAAAGCTGTGGCCGATCTGGCTCAGCAAGCCCACCGGCACGAATTCGGTGGTGTTGAAAATGAAGGCGCCCAGCGCCAGTGCAATCACGCTCAGCCAGCTACCGCTGTGCGCCTGCTCGGGTGTGTTCATTCGGGTGATATCCGCCCTTGGGGAACGCTGGCTACAACGGCCTTTCGCCCGCAGCCTGGAGGGCAGCGAACGGCTGTAGGAAGCGAACGAAAAAATAGAGCCCCATACACGACGAACACGCACACGGCAGCTCGCGCTCCCGGGGCGATGAACGCGGGGAGTGGCGGATGCGAGAGCGGAAAATTATAGGTATAGGGATGGCCTGCGGCGGCGATTCTACGCTCGGCCAGGCACGTCGACAATATGGTCGCGAAGGCGTTGTAACGCCGGGCGATAGCCGGTCTGCAGAAAGGACACTGCTTGCTTAAATAACGTTATCTCGCGACATGCACCCTACGTTTCATGCGCCCTCACGGCCATACGCCGCGATCACCCATTCTTGATTCCTTTGCGAATCCAAGCCGCGAAGATCCGACCCACTTGCCCCACGGCTCAATGGCCGGCGGCGTCCTGCGTGAGAAATGCCGCTACGGCATCGGCGGCCGACTCCAAATGCTGCTCATGACTATAACCAGAGACCTTCAATGGTTTGAGGTCGTGATCGCCGGCGGTCAGCCAGACCAGTTCGATGGCTCGTGACAACTGATAGCTCGCCACGGTATGGCGGTCGCCCATTGCGTCGCGTTCGCCCTGGACGATGAGGGTCGGTGTCTTCAGATCGGCCAGGTGCGCAGTGCGGGGTTTGTCGGCCTTGCCGATGGCGTGGAAGGGATAGCCCAGGCAAACCAGGCCATCCGCCTCCAGTTCGTCCGCCAGCAGACTGGCCATACGCCCGCCCATGGACTTGCCGCCGATGGCCAGCGGCCCGGTGACCTGTTGTCGCACGGCGGCATGCACCTCGCGCCAGCGCTCGAGCAGTTTCGCCTGGGGATTGGGTGGGCGTTTCTTGCCGTCCTGCCGGCGCGCGGCCATGTAGTCGAACTCGAAACGCACCACCGTCAGCCCACGGGCCGCCAGTTTCTCTGCCATCCGGTTCATGAAATCGCTGTCCATCGGCGCGCCGGCTCCATGGGCGAGGATGAGTGTGCCCAGGCTGTCGCCCGCAGGCCGATCCCACAGCAGCTCTGTCGCTGGACTTCCCTGTGCCTGTTGACCGGCGTCAATACCGCTCTGCTGCCCTTCTCGCATGCTTGCCTCGCTCATAAAAAGCCCTCTGTTACCGTGCGGTCATTCCGATCCGCGTGGGGGCTGCAGATGATCTGCCCATAACCGTGGATGGAAAGCCAGACATGAACACAACAACCAGTTCCGCCTATAACTACAAGGTGGTTCGCCAATTCGCCATCATGACGGTGGTGTGGGGCATAGTCGGGATGGGGCTCGGCGTGCTTATCGCAGCGCAACTCGCCTGGCCGTGGCTCAACTTCGACCTGCCCTGGACGAGCTTCGGCCGTTTGCGCCCGCTGCACACCAACGCGGTGATCTTCGCCTTCGGCGGCTGTGCTCTGTTCGCTACCAGTTACTATGCCGTACAGCGCACCTCCCAGGCCACGCTGTTCGCGCCCAAGCTGGCGGCCTTCACGTTCTGGGGCTGGCAACTGGTGATCCTGCTGGCGGCCATCACCCTGCCGCTGGGCTACACCAGCTCCAAGGAATACGCCGAGCTGGAATGGCCGATCGACATCCTGATCACCATCGTCTGGGTCAGCTACGCGATCGTGTTCTTCGGCACCATCATCAAGCGCAACGTCAGCCATATCTACGTCGGCAACTGGTTCTTCGGCGGGTTCATCCTCACCGTGGCGCTGCTGCATGTGGTCAACAACCTGGAAGTGCCGGTCACGCTGACCAAATCCTATTCGCTGTATGCCGGTGCCACCGACGCGATGATCCAGTGGTGGTACGGCCACAATGCGGTGGGTTTCTTCCTGACTGCCGGCTTCCTGGGGATGATGTACTACTTCGTGCCCAAGCAGGCCGGGCGCCCGGTGTACTCGTATCGCCTGTCGATCGTGCACTTCTGGGCGCTGATCACCCTGTACATCTGGGCCGGCCCGCACCACCTGCACTACACCGCGCTGCCGGACTGGGCGCAATCGCTTGGCATGGTGATGTCGCTGGTGCTGCTGGCGCCGAGCTGGGGCGGCATGATCAACGGCATGATGACGCTGTCGGGCGCCTGGCATAAGTTGCGCACCGACCCGATCCTGCGCTTTCTGGTGGTGTCCCTGGCGTTCTACGGCATGTCGACCTTCGAGGGGCCGATGATGGCCATCAAGACCGTCAACGCCCTGTCCCACTACACCGACTGAACCATCGGCCACGTGCATGCCGGCGCCCTCGGCTGGGTCGCCATGGTCTCCATCGGCTCGCTGTACCACATGATTCCCAAGGTGTTCGGCCGTGAGCAGATGCACAGCATCGGCCTGATCAACGCGCACTTCTGGCTCGCCACCATCGGCACCGTGCTGTACATCGCCTCGATGTGGGTCAACGGCATCGCCCAGGGCCTGATGTGGCGTGCAGTGAACAGCGACGGCACGCTCACCTACTCCTTCGTCGAAGCACTGGAGGCCAGCCACCCCGGCTTCGTGGTGCGGGTGATCGGCGGCGCGATCTTCTTCGCCGGCATGCTGCTGATGGCCTGGAACACCTGGCAGACCGTGCGCGCCAGCAAGCCGGAAGAGCTGGAAGCGGCCGCGCAGTTCTCGGTACAGGGAGCCCACTGATGAAACACGAAATCATCGAAAAGAACGTCGGCCTGATGGCCCTGCTGATGGTGTTCGCCGTGAGCATCGGCGGGCTGACACAGATCGTCCCGCTGTTCTTCCAGGATGTGGTCAACGAGCCGGTCGCCGGCATGAAGCCCTACACCGCGCTGCAGCTCGAAGGCCGCGACGTGTACATCAAGGAAGGCTGCGTGGGTTGCCACTCGCAGATGATCCGCCCGTTCCGCGCCGAAACCGAGCGCTACGGCCACTACTCGGTAGCCGGTGAAAGCGTGTGGGATCACCCCTTCCTGTGGGGCTCCAAGCGCACCGGGCCGGATCTGGCGCGCGTCGGCGGCCGCTACTCGGATGAGTGGCACCGCGCACACCTCTACAACCCGCGCAACGTGGTACCGGAGTCGAAAATGCCTTCATACCCGTGGCTGGTCGAGAACGTGCTGGACGGCAAGGACACGCCCACCAAGATCAAAGCCATGCGTTTTCTCGGCGTGCCCTATACGGACGAGGACGTCGCCGGCGCAACCGCTGCTGTGAAGGGCAAGACCGAGATGGACGCCCTCGTCGCCTACCTGCAAGTGCTCGGCACTGCCTTGAAAAACAAGAGGTGACCTCATGCTTTTCGACTTTATCGACATCGGTTTGCTACGTGGCATCGGCACTGCACTGGTTTTCATCGCGTTCACCTGCGTGACGCTCTGGGCTTATAGCGGCAAACGCGCCAAGGCCTTCGACGATGCAGCCAACCTGCCCTTCGCCGATGAACCTAATAAAGAAGCTTCGAGGAATGACACCCCATGACCACCTTCTGGAGCTGGTACATCACGCTGTTGACGGTCGGCAGCCTGGTCGCATTGTTCTGGCTGCTGTTCGCCACCCGCAAAGGCGAACGCAAGAGCACCACCGATCAGACCATGGGTCATTCCTTCGACGGCATCGAGGAATACGACAATCCCCTGCCGCGCTGGTGGTTCATGCTGTTTCTCGGCACGCTGATCTTCGCGGCTGGCTACCTGGCACTGTATCCGGGCCTGGGCAATTTCAAGGGCCTGCTGCCAGGCTATGAGGACGGCTGGACGCAAGTCGCCCAGTGGGAACGCGAAGTCGCCAAGGCCGACGCCCTGTACGGGCCGATCTTCGCCAAGTATTCGGCCATGCCGCTGGAGCAGGTGGCGCAGGACGAACAGGCGCTGAAGATGGGCGGCCGGCTGTTCGCCACCTATTGCTCGATCTGCCACGGCTCGGATGCCAAGGGCGCGGTGGGCTTTCCCAACCTGACGGATCAGCACTGGCGCTGGGGCGGCGATGCCGAAACCATCAAGACCACCATCCTCAACGGGCGTATCGGCACCATGCCAGCCTGGGGTGAGGTGCTCGGTGATGACGGTGTGCGCAACGTGGCGGCTTATGTGCGCAATGGCCTGGCCAAACTGCCATTGCCGGAAGGAAGCAATACCGATCTGGACAAGGGCAAGCAGCTGTACGACAGCACCTGCGTGGCCTGCCACGGCCCGACCGGCACCGGCATGGCCCTGCTCGGCGCACCAGACCTGACGCACCCGGGTGGCTGGATCTACGGCTCCAGCCTGGCGCAGCTGCAGCAAACCATCCGCTATGGCCGCAATGGTCAGATGCCTGCCCAGGAGCAGTATCTGGGTAACGACAAGGTGCATCTGCTGGCGGCCTACGTGCTGAGCCTGAGCCGCAAACCGCAACCAGGCGAATAATGCCCATGTGTAGGAGTGGCTTTAGCCGCGAGCTCTTTGGTGTCTGGTCGGGCGATAAAGCTCGCGGCTAAAGCCGCTCCTACGCAGGTCGCCATCTATCAGCTACCGTTGCTTTACCTACTCAGGAGGCAACGGAATGCCCCACTCAGTCAGTTTGCGCAGTGGCCGAACCTCGCAAATCAATCAAATCTACCTGCTCACTGCCACCGTTAAAAACCGCCAGCCAGTATTTGCCAGTTTCGCACTCGGTCGCCTTCTTGTTCGTGAACTGCAAAGTGTCGAAAACCTGGGGCTGGCTGAGTCGCTCGCCTGGGTAGTCATGCCAGATCACCTGCACTGGCTGGTATCCCTGCAACAAGGCTCGCTCAGCGAATTGCTGCATCGCGTCAAAGGACGCAGCGCCTTGCAAGTGAATAGTCGGCTCGGCCGCCAAGGCAAACTCTGGCAAGAGGGTTTCCATGACAAAGCGCTACGCCGTGAGGAGGACATACTGCCAACTGCACGATACATCGTTGCCAATCCTCTACGTGCAGGCCTGGTAAAACGTATCGGCGATTACCCCTTTTGGGATGCAGTGTGGCTCTGAAAATCAGCTCAATATTTTCAGCCAGGCTCCAGCAACTTTGAATGCAATTAGCGAGAGCAGCCTACTGTGGGAGGGGCTTTAGCCCCGAGCTGTTTGCACCGGATAAAGCTCGGGGCTGAAGCCCCTCCCACAAAGCCCCGCCCACAAATACAGGTTCCCAGGTCGCAGGCTTCTACTCCTTCGGTAATGTCCTCTCGCCCCAAAGTCCCGCCACCATTGGCCGCGCCTCCTCTCGAAACACAGCAAAGCTCACTACAGAGCGCTTTCCGCATATTTCCGATGCATTGCACCGCCCCTGCCGGTCGGGGATACTCGCGCCGCCCAAAATATCTATCGCCCCATCCGCAGCACCCAGCCCAGCGTGGAACCCAGCATGAGCCCAGCAAGCAGTCCGGCTGCCTACAACTACAAGGTCGTCCGCCAGTTCGCGGTGATGACAGTGGTCTGGGGCGTGGTCGGCATGGCACTGGGTGTGTTCATCGCGGCGCAGCTGGTGTGGCCGCAGTTGAACCTGGGCATGGAGTGGACGAGCTTCGGCCGCCTGCGCCCGCTGCACACCAATGCGGTGATCTTCGCCTTTGGCGGCAGCGCGCTGTTCGCCACCAGCTATTACGTGGTGCAGCGCACCTGCCAGGTACGGCTGATGTCCGACCGCCTGGCGGCCTTCACCTTCTGGGGCTGGCAAGCGGTGATCGTCGCGGCGGTGATCAGCCTGCCGATGGGCTACACCAGCAGCAAGGAATACGCCGAGCTGGAATGGCCGATCGATATCCTCCTGGGCATCGTCTGGCTGGCCTACGTGGTGGTGTTCTTCGGCACCATCGCCAGGCGCAGGACACGCCACATCTATGTCGCCAACTGGTTTTACGGGGCATTCATCCTGGTCACCCTGATGCTGCACGTGGTCAACAGCGCAGCGGTGCCGGTCAGCCTGTTCAAGTCCTACTCGGCGTATGCCGGCGCCACCGATGCGATGATCCAGTGGTGGTATGGCCACAACGCCGTGGGCTTCTTCCTCACCACCGGTTTTCTGGGGATGATGTATTACTTCGTGCCGAAGCAGGCGGCGCGACCGATCTACTCCTATCGCCTGTCCATCGTGCACTTCTGGGCGCTAATCACCCTGTACATCTGGGCCGGCCCGCACCACCTGCACTACACCGCCCTGCCGGACTGGGCCCAGAGCCTGGGCATGGTGATGTCGATCATCCTGCTGGCGCCGAGCTGGGGCGGCATGATCAACGGCATGATGACCCTCTCCGGCGCCTGGCATAAGTTGCGCACGGATCCGATCCTGCGCTTTCTGGTGGTGTCCCTGGCGTTTTACGGCATGTCGACCTTCGAAGGCCCGATGATGGCCATCAAGACGGTCAACGCCCTCTCCCACTACACCGACTGGACCATCGGCCACGTGCATGCCGGCGCCCTTGGCTGGGTGGCGATGATCACCATCGGCTCGCTGTATCACCTGATCCCCCGGGTGTTCGGCCGCGAGCAGATGCACAGCCTGGCGGCGATCCATGTGCACTTCTGGCTGGCGAGCATCGGCACCGTGCTGTACATCGTCGCGATGTGGGTCAACGGCATCACCCAGGGCCTGATGTGGCGGGCGGTGAATGAAGACGGCACGCTCACCTACTCCTTCATAGAGTCCCTGGAGGCCAGCCACAACGGCTACGTGGTGCGCATGATCGGCGGCGCGATCTTCTTCAGCGGCATGCTGTTGATGGCCTGGAACACCTGGCGCACCATCGGCTCCGCCCAGCCGGCGCAGTACGATGCCGCCGCACGGATTCCCGTTGCCCAGTCAGGGAGTGCCAACGGATGAAACACGACCTGATCGAAAAGAACCTTGGCCTGATGACCCTGCTGATGGTCATTGCCGTGAGCGTCGGCGGCCTGACACAGATCGTCCCGCTGTTCTTCCAGGACGTGGTCAACGAGCCGGTCGCTGGCATGAAGCCCTATACCGCGCTGCAGCTCGAAGGCCGCGACGTGTACATCAAGGAAGGTTGCGTCGGCTGCCATTCGCAGATGATCCGCCCGTTCCGCGCCGAGACCGAACGCTACGGCCACTATTCGGTGGCTGGCGAAAGCGTGTGGGATCATCCCTTCCTGTGGGGCTCCAAGCGCACCGGGCCAGATCTGGCGCGCATCGGCGGCCGCTACTCGGATGATTGGCACCGCGTGCACCTGATCAACCCGCGCGACCTGGTACCGCAATCGAAGATGCCGGCCTATCCCTGGCTCGCCGACAAGAAGCTGGACAGTGCGCTGACCGCCGAGAAGATGAAGGTCATGCGCGACTTCGGCATTCCCTACAGCGATCAAGATATCGCCAAGGCCGGGGAAGCGGTCGAGGGGCGCAGCGAGCTGGACGCTCTGGTCGCTTATCTGCAGGTGCTCGGCACCGCCATTCAGAACAAGCGGTGAGCCCATGCCAGCCTTCCTGACCGACATCGGCACCATCCGCGGCATCGGCACCGCGGTGGTGTTCATCGCCTTCGTCACCGTGGTGCTGTGGGCCTACAGCAACAAGCGCAAATCCAGCTTCGACGAGGCAGCCAACCTGCCCTTCGCCGATGAGCCGGAGGCTCGCAAGGACAGCAACGATGGTGCAGGGAGCGACAGGCCATGAGCACCTTCTGGGGTTTCTACGTGGCCCTGCTCACCCTCGGCACGCTGCTGGCGGTGACTTGGCTGATCTTCGCCACCCGCAAGGGCCAGCGCCCCGACAACACCGACCAAACCGTCGGCCACAGCTTCGATGGCATCGAGGAATACGACAACCCGCTGCCACGCTGGTGGTTCCTGTTGTTCGTCGGCACCTTGATCTTCGCCTTTGGCTACCTGCTGCTCTACCCCGGCCTTGGCAACTTCAGGGGGCTGCTGCCGGGCTACGACGAAGGCTGGACGCAAGTCGCCCAATGGGAGCGGGAAATGGCCGTCGCCGATGCCCGTTACGGCCCGCTGTTCGCCACGTACGCCGCCATGCCCATCGCCGATGTGGCCAAGGACGAGCGGGCGCTGAAAATAGGCGGTCGCCTGTTTGCCAACCATTGCTCGGTGTGCCACGGCTCCGATGCCAAGGGCGCCTTCGGTTTTCCCAACCTGACCGACGATGACTGGTTGTACGGCGGCGACCCGGAGACCATCAAGACCTCCATCATGCAGGGCCGCCAGGGCGTGATGCCTGGCTGGCAGGAGGTGCTGGGCGATGACGGCGTGCGTGACGTCACCGCCTACACCCGCAGCCTCTCCGGACTGGAAAACCCGGCGGATATCGCCGTGGATGTGGACAAGGGCAAGCAGCTTTACAACAGCAGCTGCGCCATGTGCCACGGCCCCGACGGCAAGGGCATGCAGGTGCTTGGCGCGCCCAACCTGACCGACAAGGTCTGGCTGTACGGCTCCAGCTTCGCTCAGGTGCAGCAGACCATCCGCTACGGCCGAAGCGGCCAGATGCCGGCGCAAGAGGACTTTCTCGGCAACGACAAGGTGCACCTGCTGGCCGCCTACGTGTACAGCCTGTCGCAGCGTGACAAAGAGCCCGTGGCGGAGCGAAATCAGGAGAAAGATTGAGCGCACTGATCTGGGTCAGGGCGGGGTTTCGATGCTGCGCCTAGGATGGTCATACCTGATCCCTGCGACGGGTAGCCGCAAGCCCGATGAGGGCTGGAGGCGTACCATCGGCGCAGCGAACGATTGCGACCGGCAAGTATCGGTCGCGACATGCCCGACCAACCGTTGTGGTAGCCCTCGATGAGCCAACAGATCCCCGTCAAGAACGTCACGCCCGCTGCTGCAGGCGAGACCATCGACCTCTATGCCAGTCGCGAGAAAATCCACACCCGCGCCTTCAGTGGTTTCTACCGCAACCTGCGACGGGCCGGCGGCGCCCTGTTGTTCATCCTCTACTTCGGCACCGTGTGGCTGAACTGGAACGGCCACCAGGCGGTGTGGTGGAACCTGCCGGAACGCAAGTTCCACATCTTCGGCGCCACCTACTGGCCCCAGGATTTCGTGCTGCTCTCGGCGCTGCTGATCATCGCCGCCTTCGGGCTGTTCTTCATCACCGTCTTCGCCGGCCGTGTGTGGTGCGGCTACACCTGCCCGCAGAGCGTCTTCACGTGGATTTTCATGTGGGCGGAAAAGGTCACCGAGGGCGACCGCAACCAGCGCATGAAGCTGGAAAAAGCCCCCATGAGCACCGCCAAGTTTCTCCGCCGCTTCGCCAAACATGCCATCTGGCTGGGCGTTTCGCTGATCACCGCGGTGACCTTCGTCGGCTACTTCTCGCCGATCCGCGAACTGCTCGGCGAACTGCTCACCTTCGAGGCCAGTGGCTGGGCGCTGTTCTGGATCGGCTTCTTCACCCTCGCCACCTACGGCAACGCCGGCTGGCTGCGCGAGCAGGTGTGCATTCACATGTGCCCGTACGCGCGCTTCCAGAGCGTGATGTTCGACCAGGACACCCTGATCGTTTCCTACGACCCGCGCCGTGGCGAAGCCCGCGGGGCGCGCAAGAAGAGCGCCGATTACAAAGCCCAGGGCCTGGGTGACTGCATCGACTGCACCCTGTGCGTGCAGGTCTGCCCGACCGGTATCGACATTCGCGATGGCCTGCAGATCGAATGCATCGGCTGCGCCGCGTGCATCGATGCCTGCGACAGCATCATGGACAAGATGAACTACCCCCGCGGGCTGATCAGCTACACCACCGAGCACAACCTTTCCGGGCAGCAGACCCAACTATTGCGCCCACGCCTGATCGGCTATGCGGTCGCGTTGCTGGCGATGTTCGCGGTGTTCGGCTGGGCGCTGAACAATCGCCCGTTGGTGGAGCTGGACGTGCTCAAGGATCGGGTACTCTTCCGCGAGAACGAGCAGGGCCGGATCGAGAACGTCTATACCCTGAAGATCATGAACAAGGCGCAACAGGACGTCGTCTACCGCATCGAGGCCGATGGCCTGGACGGCCTGGTCTACGAAGGCCGTCGCGAAGTCCGCGCGCTGGCCGGCGAAGTGCTGGCGATCCCGGTGGAGCTGTCCATCGATGCCGAAAAATTGCCATCCAGCACCAACGAAATCACCTTCCGCATCCGCGCCACGGATGACGAGAGCATCCACAACGACGCCAGTAGCCGGTTTATCGGCCCCAGCGTGCGATAGCTGCAAGGCTGATGGGCTGGTGGACTGAAGCGAAACGCCAAAGCGAATGACCCAAGCCAAGCACCAACACCGAGAAGAGAAAGCAGGCCAGCCATGAACGAAGAGACTCAACCCGCTCCTTGGTACAAGCAGTTCTGGCCGTGGTTTCTGATCGCCCTGCTCGGCTACTCGGTGATCCAGGGGCTGACCCTGCTGACCGTGGCCACACGCAACCCGCCGGGGCTGATCTCCGACGATTACTACGACGTCGGCAAGGGCATCAACCAGTCGCTGGAACGCGAGAACCTGGCCGTGCGCCTGCAATTGCGCGCCACCCTCGACCTCGACGATCAGCGCGGCATTGCCGAGCTGCACCTGCAGGGCAGCAGCGCGCCGGCGCAACTGGTGCTCAACCTGGTATCGCCCACCCAGCCCGAGCGCGACCGTCGCGTGGTGCTGCAGCATCAGGGTGAGGGCCTGTATCGCGGCAACCTGCAGGACAGCGTGCAGGGCCGGCGCTTCGTCGAGCTGATCGGCCAGGAAGGCGGCCAGGACTGGCGCCTGTTCGAGGAAGAAACCCTGCAACCCGGCCAGAGCGTCCAGCTCGGGGATGAAGCCTGATCGACGCCCCAGCCCTCGGGACTGCTCAGGCCGTCCCCACGCCCTGCTACCACTGTGCTCTGCCTGTGCCCGCGGGCACGCACTTCCAGGCCGTGGTATTGGGGCAATCCCGCGAGATGTGCTGCCCCGGTTGCCAGGCGGTGGCCGAAACCATCGTGCTGAATGGCCTTGAGCATTACTACAGCCACCGCAGCGAGACCGCCAATAATCCTCGGCATTTGCCCCTGGTACTGCCGGACGAGCTGGCACTGTACGACCGCAGCGACGTGCAGCAGCCCTTCGTCGAACATCAGGGCGAGCTGAGCGAAACCAGCCTGCTCATCGAAGGCATCAGTTGCGCGGCCTGTGGCTGGCTGATCGAGAAACACCTGCACGGCCTGACGGGCGTAGCCGAAGCCAACCTCAACCTGTCCAACCATCGCCTGCTGGTGCGCTGGGACGCGAGCACCCTGCCGCTCAGCGAACTGCTCGGCGCGATCCGCCGTATCGGCTATGCCGCCCATCCCTGGCATGCTGATGCCGCTGCCGAGCAGTTGACCCGGGAAAACCGCCGCGCCATGCGCGAGCTGGGAGTGGCCGGGTTGCTGTGGATGCAGGTGATGATGGCGAGCATGGCCACCTGGCCGGAATTCAATGTCGACCTGAGCCCGGAGTTGGACAGCATCCTGCGCTGGGTCAGCCTGTTTCTCACCACCCCCATCGTCTTCTATTGCTGCGGCCAGTTCTTCCGTGGCGCCCTGCGTGACCTGCGCACCCGCCACCTGAGCATGGACGTTTCCGTTTCGCTGGCCATCGGCGGCGCTTATGCCGCGGGGATCTGGTCCACGGTAACGGGCCACGGCGAGTTGTATTTTGACGCGGTGGGCATGTTCGCCCTCTTCCTGCTCAGCGGCCGCTACCTGGAACGTCGCGCCCGGGAACGCACTGCAGCGGCGACCGCGCAGCTGGTCAAGCTGCTGCCGGCCTCCTGCCTGCGCCTGGATGAACGCGGCCAGAGCCAGCGCATCCTGCTCAGTGAGCTGCGCGTCGGTGACCGGGTACAGGTACCACCCGGCGCCTTGCTGCCTGCGGACGGCCGGGTACTGGAAGGCCACTCAAGCGTCGACGAATCCCTGCTCACCGGCGAATACCTGCCGCAACCCCGCACGATCGGTGATGGCGTAACGGCCGGCACGCTCAACGTCGAAGGCCCGCTCACCGTCAAGGTGCAGGCACTGGGCGACGCCACCCGGCTGTCGGCCATCGTGCGCCTGCTGGAACGCGCCCAGAGCGAAAAACCGCGCCTGGCGGAAATCGCCGACCGGGTCGCCCAGTGGTTCCTGTTGATCGTTCTGGTGGTGGCCGCCATCGTCGGCCTGGTCTGGTGGCAACTCGATCCGTCGCGCGCCTTCTGGGTGGTCCTCGCCCTGCTGGTCGCCACCTGCCCCTGCGCCCTCGCCCTAGCCACGCCAACCGCCCTGACCACCGCCACCGGCACCCTGCACAAACAGGGCATGTTGCTGACTCGCGGTCACGTGCTGGAAGGCCTGGAGCAGATCGACACGCTGATCGTCGACAAAACCGGCACCCTCACCGAAGGCCGCCTCACCCTGCGCGCCGTGCACCCGCTGGGCAGCCTGGATGGCGATGCCTGTCTGGCCCTCGCCGCCGCCCTGGAAAGTCAGTCCGAACACCCCATCGCCCGCGCCTTTGGCCATGCTGCAGCGCCTGTCGAAGCATTGCAGAGCTTCCCCGGCCTGGGCTTGCAGGGCACTGTGGGTGGCCGCCGGCTGCGTATTGGCCAGCCCGCGTTCGTCAGCGCACTCAGCGCCAGCCCAGCACCCGATATTCCGGGGGATCAGGGCCAGTGGCTGCTGCTCGGTGATGAACAGGGCCCACTGGCCTGGTTCGTCCTCGATGATCGCCTGCGTGACGACGCCCCTGCGCTGATCGAGGCAGCCCGTGCTCGTAACTGGCAGATTCTCCTGCTCAGCGGCGATAGTTCACCCATGGTCGGCGAAGTGGCCACTCAACTGGGTATCGAGCAAGCACAGGGTGGTCTGACACCAGATGCCAAGCTGGCCGTCCTCCGCGACCTGCAAGCACAAGGGCGGCGCGTGCTGATGCTTGGCGATGGCGTCAACGACGTGCCGGTACTCGCCGGAGCCGATATCAGCGTGGCCATGGGCTCGGCCTCCGACCTGGCAAAGACCAGCGCCGACGCGGTGCTGCTATCCAATCGCCTGGGCAGCCTGGTCGACGCCCTGCGCCTGGCTCGCCACACCCGCACCATCATCATCGAGAACCTGGCCTGGGCCGGGCTGTACAATGGCCTGGTGCTGCCCTTCGCGGCCCTCGGTTGGATCACCCCGATCTGGGCCGCGCTGGGCATGTCGTTCAGCTCATTGCTGGTGGTGCTCAATGCGCTGCGCCTGGGAAAATCATCATGACCGCCTTGTACATCCTGATTCCCGTTGCCCTGCTGCTGGTCGCCTTCGCCGTGTGGCTGTTCTTCTGGGCGGTCGACAGCGGCCAGTACGACGATCTCGACAGCCCGGCCCATCGCATCCTCTTCGACGACGATGACCCTCGCCACAAAGCGGCGGTGAAGCAGGCATGCGAGCCAGACCAGAAACCCCATGACTGACCTGCTGCCGCACTTGCTGTCCGCGCTGATTCTCGGGCTGCTTGGCGGCGGCCACTGCCTGGGCATGTGCGGCGGGCTGATGAGCGCCCTGACCCTGGCCATTCCTCCTGAGCAGCGTGATCAGCGCTTGCGCCTGCTACTGGCCTATAACGTCGGTCGCATTCTCAGTTACGCCGTCGCAGGACTATTGCTCGGCCTGGCGGGTTGGGCGCTGGCCAGCGGCCCGCTGGCGGTCGTGTTGCGCAGCATCGCTGGACTGCTGCTGATCGTCATGGGGCTCTGCCTGGCCGGCTGGTGGAGCGGCCTGACGCGCATCGAAGCACTGGGCCGCGGCCTGTGGCGACATCTGCAGCCGCTTGCCCGCCGGTTCATGCCGATCACCAGCCCGTCCCGTGCGCTGGTACTCGGCGGCCTGTGGGGCTGGCTGCCCTGCGGGCTGGTCTACAGCACCCTGCTGTGGGCGGCCAGCCAGGGTAACGCCCTGCACAGCGCCGCCTTGATGCTGGCATTCGGCGTCGGCACCCTGCCGGTGCTGCTGGCCACCGGCCTGGCGGCCGAGCGCCTGGGCCGCCTGCTGCGCCAGCGTGGCGTGCGCATGGCCGGTGGCCTGCTGGTGATGCTGTTCGGCCTGTGGACACTGCCCGGCCCGCACCAGCACTGGCTGATGGGGCACTAGGACTACTTGAAGCCATCTCGTTGCCTGGCCAAGAGACAGGCGCAACGGTAGCGCTCTGCCGCGCCCCATGACTCAGATCAAAAAGCCCCGCCCAGGCGCGCCCTAGACTGCCGAGCACCCAATGCTTAAGCGGAGCTCGCCATGCTCGACGCCATCCAGTGGGATTCCGACCTGATCCGCCGATACGATCAAGCCGGCCCGCGCTACACCTCGTACCCGACCGCCGTGCAATTTCATGACGGCATGGGCTCATTCGATCTGCTCCACGCCCTGCGCGAAAGCCGTCGAGCCCTGCGCCCACTGTCGCTGTATCTGCACCTGCCGTTCTGCGCCAACATCTGCTACTACTGCGCCTGCAACAAGGTCATCACCAAGGATCGCGGCCGCACCCAGCCTTATCTGCAAGCGCTGGAACTGGAGATGACGCTGATCGGCCGCCATCTCGACAAGCGCCAGCACATTGAACAGCTGCACCTGGGCGGCGGTACCCCGACCTTTCTCAGCCATGACGAACTGCGCCGGCTGATGACGCAATTGCGCGAGCACTTCCCCCTGCTCGACGACGACTCCGGCGACTACAGCATCGAGATCGATCCTCGCGAAGCGGACTGGTCGACCATGGGCCTGCTGCGCGAACTGGGCTTCAATCGCGTCAGCCTCGGCGTGCAGGATCTCGACCCCAACGTGCAGCGCGCGATCAATCGTCTGCAGAGCCTGGAAGAAACCCGCGCCATCATCGAGGCCGCGCGCACCCTGCAGTTTCGCTCGGTGAACATCGACCTCATCTATGGCCTGCCGCAACAAACCCCGGAGAATTTCGCCCACACCGTGCAACAGGTGATCGCCCTACAACCGGATCGCCTGTCGCTGTTCAACTACGCCCACCTGCCGGAACGCTTCATGCCGCAGCGGCGCATCGACAGCAACCAGTTGCCCAGTGCGGCGAACAAGCTGGCCATGCTGCAGGGCAGCATCGAACAATTGGCGAGCGCCGGTTATCGCTACATCGGCATGGATCACTTCGCCCTGCCTGACGACGAGCTAGCCAGCGCTCAGGAAGATGGCAGCCTGCAGCGCAACTTCCAGGGCTATACCACCCATGGCCACTGCGACCTGATCGGCCTCGGTGTCTCGTCGATCAGCCAGATCGGCGATTTGTACTGCCAGAACAGCGCCGACCTGGCAGTTTATCAACGCAGTTTGAATAACCAGCAACTGGCGACCCAGCGCGGCCTGCTATGCAATGACGACGACCGCTTGCGACGCGCCGTAATCCAGCAGTTGATCTGCCACTTCCAGCTGGACTTCACGGAAATAGAACGGCGCTTCGCGGTGAACTTCCGCAGCTACTTCGCCGACGCCTGGCCGGCCTTGCAGCAGATGGATCGCGACGGTTTGATCGAACTGAGAGCCGGCAGCATCGAAGTGCTGCCGGCAGGGCGGCTGATGGTGCGCTCGCTGTGCATGCTGTTCGACCGCTATCTAGGCGCGCAGAACCTGCAGCGCTTCTCGCGGGTGATCTGAACCGCGCCACGCAGATGCCTGGCTCACCCGTTCAGCAGCGAACCGACAGTGGCGCTCTGTTCGGTGGTGAGCTTCTGATCCCTCATCACCCTCGCCAGCTCGGCAGTGGCGGTGGTTAGCGCGCCACTGATCGAACCGACTTCGGTCTGCAGGGCCTGGGCACTTGCCTGCCTGGTTTCGTCGTCCATATCGCTCTGGGCCATGATCGCCTGCAACTCGGCCATCTTCTGGGCAAGCTGCGCCTTCAGCTCGCGGATCATCTTGAGCAACTGCTTGACGTTGTCGGGCAGGCCGCTCTCGTCGATATCGCTGTTCTTGTCGCTGGACTTCGACTTCATCAGGCCTTCGGCCGACAGAGTGACCTTTACGCCCGGCTCAGCACTGGCTCCGGCAGTTGGCGCAGCAGTCGAGGCGTCCTCGCTCGTTTCGGCAGGCGCCGCTGTGGCAGTTGCAGCCGAACTGGTCGGCACGAAACTGCGCTCGACCGAAACGGGACTATCCACACGCATCACAAAGCTCCAGTTCATCAAATCATTCGTTCAAGGCTATCGGCACGGGGGAGCGACACTTGAGCGCGCCTCATTGTCTGGCCGCGCACTCCTCTGGTGCGGTACCCTTACGACTTCTGTGTCTATACCTCAGGGATAAGGGCGATGTCCGAAAGCATCAAGCTGCGTACAACTCATCAGGCACACTGCAAGGATTGCAGCCTATCCAGCCTCTGCCTGCCCCTCTCGCTGGATCTCGAGGACATGGATGCGCTCGACGACATCGTCAAGCGCGGCCGCCCCATGAAAAAGGGTGAATTTCTGTTCCGCCAGGGCGACACCTTCAATTCGGTTTTTGCGGTGCGTTCCGGCGCACTGAAAACCTTCAGCATCAGCGATGCGGGCGAAGAGCAGATCACCGGCTTCCACTTGCCGAGCGAACTGGTCGGCCTGTCCGGCATGGATACCGAGGCATACCCGGTATCTGCCCAGGCACTGGAAACCACCTCGGTCTGCGAGATTCCCTTCGAGCGCCTCGATGAACTGTCGGTGAACCTGCCACAGTTGCGCCGCCAACTGATGCGCATCATGAGCCGCGAGATTCGCGACGATCAGCAGATGATGCTACTGCTCTCGAAGAAAACCGCCGACGAGCGCATCGCCACCTTCCTGGTCAACCTGTCCGCGCGCTTCCGTGCCCGCGGCTTCTCTGCCAACCAGTTCCGCCTGGCAATGTCGCGCAACGAAATCGGCAATCACCTGGGCCTGGCGGTGGAAACCGTGTCACGGGTGTTCACCCGTTTCCAGCAGAGCAAACTGCTCGAGGCCGAAGGCAAGGAAGTGCATATTCTTGACCCGATCGAGCTGTGCGCCCTGGCCGGTGGTAACCTTAATGGCTGATGGGGCCGAAGGCCCAATTGACCGTTACAAGGATTACCGATGATTTTCGACGAATTCAGTATCAAGACCCTCATCCGCCCGGTTAACGATTTCCCGAAACCGGGCGTGGTGTTTCGCGACATTACGCCGCTGTTCCAATCGCCGCGCGCCCTGCGCATGGTGATCGATAGCCTGATCCAGCGTTATGTCGAGGCTGACTTCAGCCACGTTGGTGCCATGGATGCCCGTGGTTTTCTGATTGGTTCGATCATCGCCTATGAGCTGAACAAGCCGCTGGTGCTGTTCCGCAAGCAGGGCAAACTGCCGGCCGACGTTCTCAGCCAGGGCTACCAGACCGAGTACGGCGAGGCCTTCCTGGAAGTGCACGCCGACAGCCTGTGTGAAGGCGACAATATATTGATCGTCGACGACCTGATCGCCACGGGCGGCACCTTGCTCGCTGCCGTACAGCTGGTGAAGCGCATGGGGGCCAGCCTGCATGAAGCGGCCGCGATCATCGACCTGCCGGAGCTCGGTGGTTCGCGCAAACTGCAGGACATGGGCATCCCCACGTTTACGCTGACAGCCTTCGCCCTCGACGAGCGTTGATACCTGCGAAGTGATCGCCCAATAAAAAGCCCCGGCACTTGGCCGGGGCTTTTTATTGCGTCTCAGGCAATCAGCGCAGTGCCGGGCCCTGGAAGCCCATCCACATCGCCAGTTGCTCGGCGACGCTGGCACCCAGTTTCTTGGTAAAGCGATCCAGCGGGCTTTCCTGCACGGTGAAGTCCACCAGCTCTTGCTGACCAATCACTTCGCGCGCCACGTAGCTGGTATTACCCAGGGCATCAATCAGGCCCAGGCTCAGCGCCTGCTCACCGGACCAGATCAGGCCAGAGAACAACTCTGGATGCTCGGCATCCTTGAGGCGATCGCCACGGCCTTTTTTCACGCTGTCGATAAACTGCTTATGGGTGGTTTCCAGCACGGTCTTCCAGAACGCAGCCTCTTCAGGCTTCTGCGGCTGGAACGGGTCAAGAAACGCCTTGTGCTCGCCCGAGGTATAAACGCGGCGGTCGACACCCAGCTTGTCCATCAAACCGGTGAAACCGAAGCTGGCCGCAGTGACGCCGATAGAGCCCACCAGACTGGCCTTGTCAGCGTAGATCTGGTCGGCGGCACTGGCGATGTAATAAGCGCCCGAAGCCCCCAGATCAGAAATCACCGCATACACCTTGGTGGCCGGATACTCGCCACGCAAACGACGGATCTCATCATAGATATAACCCGACTGTACCGGGCTGCCGCCTGGGCTATTGATGCGCAGGATCACACCCTTGGTATAGGGATCTTTGAACGCTGCACGCAGGCTGCCAACGATGTTGTCGGCGCTGGCCGCCTCCTTATCCGCAATTATGCCGCGAACTTCAATCACCGCTGTATGCGGTGTGCTACTGGAGCCGCCCTGCAAGTTGAGCAGCGGCGAGAACAGCGCCAGTGCACCGAACAGATAAATGAAGGTCAGCAACTTGAAGAAAATCCCCCAGCGCCGCGAACGTCGCTGTTCATGCACGCTGGCCAGCAGCGTCTTCTCGAGAAGCTTCCAGCTCTTCGGATCGCTCTCGGAGACCACCGGCGTCTTTCTATCACCCCACATGCTCAATCTCCTCGGTTAGGGGCTCGGCTACCGTCTGGTTCAGCCAGGCACTCAATTCCATGAAATGGTTGATCGACAACTTCGGCTCGTAGGCACTCAACGCCGTCAGCGTCTGCGCTCCGTAACCGACCGCCACCGAATCCATAGCCGCGCGTTGCGCCATCAACAGATCGAACGAGGCATCACCGACCATCAGCGCCTGGCTGGCAGGAACCCCACAATACTCGAGGATCTCGTGGAGCATTTTGGGGTCGGGCTTGCTTGCCGTTTCATCGGCGCACCGCGTGATATCGAAATAGTCCTGCCAACCCAACGCATCGAGAATCCGTTGCAGGCCGCGGCGGCTCTTGCCAGTGGCAACGGCCAACTGATAGCCCTGCTCACGAAAGCTCGCCAGGCTCTGCTCGACGCCCGGGAAAAACCCCGACGGTATCCGATCTATGGCCAGGTAACAGTCGCTGTACGCAGCATGGAAGCGTTCGACGTGCTCGGCTGTGGTGAGTTCCGGATAAAGCGTCCTGATCGCCTCAGGCATCGCCAGGCCAATAATGCCCTTGACCGCCTCGTCGCTGCGTCGCGGCATGGCGCGTTGGTCGGCAGCCTGGTGCATGGCTGCGACGATGCGGCCAATGGAGTCGACCAGCGTGCCGTCCCAGTCGAAAATCAGCAGTTTGTAGTCACGCACTGAGTCGCTCCACGGTACGCGCCCAGATATCGTCAACCGGCGCTTCGAGCTTCAGCACACCACCCTCGGGCAACGGAATGTTCAGCTCGTAGGCATGCAGGAACAGGCGCTTGCCGCCCAGTTCGCGAATCTCGCGGGTGAAGTCATCATCGCCGTACTTGCTGTCACCGGCGATGCAATGCCCGCCGTACTGGGCATGCACGCGAATCTGGTGGGTACGGCCCGTCACCGGTTTGGCTTCGACCAGGGTGGCGAACTCGCCGAAACGGCGCAGCACACGGAAGATCGTCAGCGCTTCCTTACCCTCCTGATTGACCTCGACCATGCGCTCGCCGGAACGCAGATTGCTCTTGAGTAGCGGCGCGTTGATCTGTTTCTTGGCCGTCGCCCAATGGCCACGCACCAACGCCATGTAGCGTTTGTCGACGCCGTCACCACGCAGTTGCTCGTGCAGGTGACGAAGCATGCTGCGCTTCTTGGCGATCATCAACAGCCCGGAGGTATCACGGTCTAGGCGGTGTACCAGCTCCAGATCCTTGGTATCCGGACGCAACTGGCGAAACGCCTCGATCACCCCGTAGTTGAGGCCGCTGCCGCCATGCACGGCGATGCCGGCCGGCTTGTTCAGCACGATCAGCGCCTTGTCCTCATAAACGATGGCCGCTTCCAGGCGCTGCAGTAGCCCCTGAGCCAGCGGCTCGGGCTCGTCGCGCTCGGCCAGGCGCAGCGGCGGAACACGCACGATATCGCCAGGCTGCAGCTTGTATTCGGGCTTGATCCGCCCTTTGTTAACCCGCACCTCACCCTTGCGCAGGATGCGGTAGATCAAGGTCTTGGGCACGCCCTTGAGTTGGGTACGTAGGAAGTTGTCGATGCGCTGACCCGCGAGTTCAGGCGCGACCTCAATCAGCTGAACGCCGGAGGTTGGAGTAGTGGGTGTCGTCATGGCCGCGATCATACAATTTTTATGCAATTGAAGCACTTAATCATTGCTGCTATAGTCGCGAATGCCGCCAAAAGCGGCCTGATTCGCGGAAGTTGCCAAATCGCCATCGTGAATCAAGCAACCCTTTCAGGACGTAAGGCCGTCCGACGGGATTCTCAGAGAGCAATAGGCCACCAAGGCTGCTCGAGAAACTCGGAAATAAGGCCTGACACACAGATGCGCGACCTGCCCACTATGGACGGTTGCGGTAATGCCAACCCGCTGCGGATTTTTCGCGAGCGGCACCCGATTTTCAGCGATACGTGTAGGGTGGAGATGCACAACGGTCGGCCTGCGTAGCAAACAGCTTTATCCAAGACGCTTTATCTCGTCCGCTACCGACCCTTGATTCCTCCTCCTGACTGAGAACGTGTATACGGTCTCGCGAGCTAGCGCCATGCAAGGCAATAAAAGGCTAGGAAGCAGAATTTACTGGTGTAAATGAACCTTCCAAGTCAGCTTTTAATGCAGCAAGGCGCGATGCGCAGCAGATCGTTAGCAGGTTCTGAGTGCTTTCTGTCAAAACAGCAAGCAGGAGACGTCCGTCGCGGCCCAGCACAACTGGCTGCTGCCGCTCGACAATGAAACGATTTACGCCCGTTTCTGACGCGCCTGACACCGACCCTGATCGTCGTGTGTGCCTAACGCGGCTTCCAGCAGCACCGGAAACCATTGGTACCACATGAAAAGAATGCTGATTAACGCAACTCAACCCGAAGAGTTGCGTGTAGCGCTGGTAGATGGCCAGCGCCTGTACGACCTGGACATCGAGTCCGGCGCCCGCGTACAGAAGAAATCCAACATCTACAAAGGGCGTATTACCCGTGTAGAACCCAGCCTCGAAGCCGCCTTCGTCGACTTCGGCTCCGACCGCCACGGTTTTCTCCCGCTTAAAGAAATCTCCCGCGAATACTTCAGCAAGGCCCCCGAAGGCCGCGTCAACATCAAGGACGTGCTCAAGGAAGGCCAGGAAGTCATCGTTCAGGTCGAGAAAGAAGAACGTGGCAACAAGGGCGCAGCCCTGACCACTTTCATCAGCCTCGCCGGCCGCTACCTGGTGCTGATGCCCAATAACCCGCGTGCCGGTGGTATCAGCCGCCGCATCGAAGGTGAAGAGCGCAACGAACTGCGTGAAGCCCTCAACGGCCTCGACATTCCCAACGACATGGGTCTGATCGTGCGCACCGCCGGCATGGGTCGTTCCAGCGAAGAAATGCAGTGGGATCTCGACTATCTGCTGCAGCTGTGGACCGCCATCAAAGAAGCGTCCCTGGATCGCCCTGCCCCATTCCTGATCTATCAGGAAAGCAACGTCATCATCCGCGCCATCCGCGACTACCTGCGCCAGGACATTGGCGAAGTACTGGTCGACAGCGTCGAAGCCCAGGAAGAAGCCCTGACCTTCATTCGCCAGGTGATGCCGCAGTACGCCAGCAAGATCAAGCTGTACGAAGACAGCGTGCCGCTGTTCAACCGTTTCCAGATCGAAAGCCAGATCGAAACCGCCTTCCAGCGTGAAGTGAAGCTGCCGTCCGGTGGTTCGATCTACATCGACCCGACCGAAGCCCTGGTGTCCATCGACATCAACTCGGCGCGCGCCACCAAAGGCAGCGACATCGAAGAAACGGCCCTGCAGACCAACCTGGAAGCCGCCGAAGAAATCGCCCGTCAGTTGCGCCTGCGCGACATCGGCGGCCTGATCGTCATCGACTTCATCGACATGACGCCGGCCAAGAACCAGCGCGCAGTCGAAGAAAAAGTGCGTGAAGCTCTGGAAGCCGACCGCGCGCGCATTCAGGTCGGGCGCATCTCGCGCTTCGGCCTGCTGGAAATGTCCCGTCAGCGTCTGCGCCCATCGCTGGGCGAAAGCAGCGGCATCGTCTGCCCGCGCTGCAACGGTCAAGGCATCATCCGTGACGTCGAATCCTTGTCGCTGGCGATTCTGCGCCTGATCGAAGAAGAAGCCCTGAAAGACCGTACCGCCGAGGTTCGTGCCCAGGTACCAATCCCGGTCGCCGCTTTCCTGCTCAACGAGAAGCGCAACTCGATCACCAAGATCGAACTGCGTACCCGTGCGCGCATCGTCATTCTGCCGAACGATCACCTGGAAACGCCGCACTTCGAAGTGCAGCGCATCCGTGACGACAGCCCGGAAGCCCAGAGCACCCAGACCAGCTACGAAATGGCCACGGTCGAAGTCGAGGAAGAAAAGCCGGCAGCCGCGACCCGCACTCTGGTTCGCCAGGAAGCCGCGCTCAAGGCCGCCCCACAACGCAGCGCGCCTGCGCCAGAAGTTGCCGCAGCTGCACCTGCAGCGCCTGTTGCCGCCACCGCGCAAACCGGTTTGTTCAAAGGCTTGGTGAAGTCCCTGGTGGGCCTGTTCGCCGGTGCCGAAGAGCAGAAACCAACCGTGGTCGAAAAGAAGCCAGGCGAGCGTCAGCCGCGTGGCGACGAGCGTCGCAACGGTCGCCAGCAGAATCGTAGCCGTGGCAACCGCCGCGACGAAGAGCGCAAGCCGCGTGAAGAACGTGCCCCACGTGAAGATCGCGCAGCGCGCGAGGAACGTGCGCCTCGTGAAGAGCGTGCACCGCGTGAAGAACGTCAGCCTCGCGCCCCACGTGAAGATCGCCAGCCGCGTGAGAACGTGGAAGTTCGCGAGCCTCAGGAAGTGCGTCAGTCCCGTCCGCCGCGCGAACCGCGTGAAGGTCAGGAAAACCGCCGTGAGCGTCGTCCGCGCGAAGAGCGTCAGCCGCGCGAACTGCGCGCCCCGCTGGATGCCGAGCCGCAGAACGAAACCGCAGCCGTAGCCGGTGAAGAAGCTCGCGCCGAGCGCCCGCAACGTGAGCCGCGTCAGCCACGTCAACCTCGCGAGGAGCGTCAACCACGCGCCGAGCAGGCTCAGGCAGACACCGCTGAAGACGAAGTGCTGAACAACGACGAGCAGCAAGACGACGATCAGGAAGGTAATGAAAGCGGTGACCGCCCACGTCGCCGCTCCCGTGGCCAGCGTCGCCGCAGCAATCGTCGTGAGCGTCAGCGTGATGCCGATGGCAACCCGATCGAAGGCAGTGACGACAACTCGGAAGAGCCGGTAGATGGTGCCAGCATCGCTGCCGCCGCCACCGTGGCCGCGGTTATCGCTGAAACCGAGCAGCCAGCTGCACAACAGCCGGTCGCTCAGGAAGCAGCCACCCCTGCCGCTACCGAAACCGCAGCACCTGCCGCCATACAGGACGTACAGCCAGCGGTCGAGATCGAGCAGCGCGTACAAGTTGCTGCCGTTGTGGTCGAAGACGCTCCAGCGCCAGTCGAAGTACCGGCAGAAACAGTTGCCGAGCGCGCCGATGCAGTGATCGAGCCCCTGGCTGAAATCGAACGCCCACGCGCTTCGGCACCGAAGTTCGAAGCAGTGCAGCAGGAAGCTCCGGTCGCGGCCGAGCCAGTTAGCGAGGCGGTCGTCGTCGAAGCACCTGTTGCCGAAACGCCAGTGATCGAAGCACCGGCCATCGAAGCGCCAGTCGCCGAGACCACTTTCACTGCCACACCTGAGGCTGCTCCCGCAGTCGAGGAAGCTGTAGTTGAAGCGCCAGTGGTCGAAGAGCAGGCCGCACCGGTTGCAAGCAATGGCCGCGCGCCGAACGACCCGCGTGAAGTGCGTCGCCGCAAGCGTGAAGAAGAGCGCTTGGCTCGCGAAGCTGAAGAGGCCGCCAAGGCCGCTCCAGTCGTAGCGGTCGTTGAAGCCGAAGCCGCTGCTCCGGCAGCCGAGAGCGAAGCCGTCGTCGACACTCAACTGGCCAACGAGCCGGTCGAGCCGGTCGAGCAAACCGACGTGATCGTCACTCCGGTCGACGAGAGCGCTCAGCACGATCAGGACGCGCCCAAGCCGCAAGCCTGATAGGTAACGCGCAACAAAAAAAGGGATGCTTCGGCATCCCTTTTTATTGCCTGCGATTCTTGGAGACCCGTCGCGAGCGACTGCACAGCGCGCGCCCAACATTTTTGCATGCACTATCAGCTAACCCGGCGAGGCTACGCAGAGGATCAGAGCACGTTCGGCTCGATTTCCAGGCTCACGCCAAAACGCTCGGCGATATCCGCCTGGATGCGCTGCGCCAGCGCGAGCAGTTGCTGCCCACTGGCTTGACCGTAGTTGACCAGCACCAGCGCCTGCAGACGATGCACGCCGGCATCGCCATCGCGAAAGCCCTTCCAGCCAGCCTTTTCGATCAGCCAGCCTGCTGCCAACTTCACCTGGCCGTCGGCCTGAGGATAGGCCACCAGATCCGCATGACTCAGCTGCAGACGCTGCACCAACTCAGCCGGCACCAGCGGGTTCTTGAAGAAGCTGCCGGCGTTGCCGAGCACTGCTGGATCCGGCAGTTTCTCGCTGCGAATGGCGCAAATGGCGCGACCGACATCGCTGGCGCTCGGCGCCTCGATGCCCTGCTCTGCCAGGCGCTGACGCACCGGGCCGTAATCGAGATGTAGCGGCGAATTGCGGCTAAGGACAAAACGCACTCGCAGGATGATCCAGCGCCCACTTTCACGCTTGAACAGACTGTCACGATAAGCGAAGCCGCAAGCGTGCAGATCAAACTCGTGGATCTCGCCACTCTGGCGATCCAGAGCCGTCAGACCAAGAAAGCAATCCTTCAACTCGACGCCATAGGCACCGATGTTCTGTACTGGTGAGGCGCCGACCGTACCGGGAATCAGGCTGAGATTTTCCAGACCGGTAAAACCTTGCAGCAGGGTCCATTGCACGAAGCCATGCCAGGGTTCGCCCGCCTCCACCTCAATCTCCACCCGCTGACCA
This sequence comes from Pseudomonas sp. AC355, assembly GCF_979258205.1. Classification (NCBI taxonomy): domain Bacteria; kingdom Pseudomonadati; phylum Pseudomonadota; class Gammaproteobacteria; order Pseudomonadales; family Pseudomonadaceae; genus Pseudomonas; species Pseudomonas sp. AC355. The sequence continues at coordinate 1,938,560 of NZ_OZ409843.1, forward strand.
TCATCGGCCAGTAGACGAATACCGCGGCTAGCCATGCGCAGCACCAGCGCATCGACGTCGGCGGTCAGCAGCAAGTTGCTACCGCCTCCCAGCACCAGCAACGGCACATGCCGCTCGCGCGCAGCGTCGAGCGCCTGGCGCACCTGATCATCATCTTCCGCCTCGGCAAAGTAGTGTGCAGCCACATCCACGCCGAAGGTGTTGTAGGCCTTGAGTGACACACCAGAGCGTACCAGCAGGCTCATAGCCGCCCCTTGAGTTCGGTCAGCAATGCATCGCTGGCCTGCTCGAGCAGATCAAGCACCTGCTCGAAGCCTTCGCTACCGCCGTAATAAGGATCAGGCACTTCATCCACAGCCAGCTCGTAGCGTCGCAGGTACAAGTCCAGTTCTCCCCGCGCCTGAGCAGGACGCATACGCTGCAGATCGCGCAGGTTGGCAGCATCCATGGCCAGCACCAGATCGAAGCGCGAGAAGTCGTCAGCAGAAACCTGACGACCGCGCAGGCCGGACAGATCGTAGCCTCGCCGACTGGCCGCCTCTTGGGTGCGCGGATCCGGGGCCTTGCCCACATGCCAATCGCCAGTCCCGGCGGAGTCGACTTCGATGCGCTCAGCCAGCCCCGCCTGCAGCAGACGCTGGCGTAGCACCGCTTCGGCAGTAGGTGAACGGCAGATATTGCCCAGGCAAACAAACAGAACGCGCATCAGGCACCCAGCAGCCGGCGCACACGGTCGAGGTCTTCCTGGGTGTCGACGCCAGCAGGCGGCGCCTCCAGCGCATCAGCGACATGGATACGCACGCCGTGCCAGAGCGCACGCAACTGCTCCAGACACTCGGTGTTTTCCAGCCAGCAAGGGCCCCAGGCGACGAAGTCCTGCAGGAAGCCGGCTCGGTAGGCGTAGATGCCTATATGCCGGCGATAGGGAACGTTGGCAGGCAAGGTATCGCGATCGGCCGCGAACGTATCACGTGCCCACGGCAGCGGCGCGCGGCTGAAGGTCAGCGCCAGGCCATTGAGATCGCTGGCGACCTTGACCACATTGGGGTTGAAGAGCGCGGCAACATCATTGATCGGCTCCGCCAGAGTAGCGATGGCGGCTTGAGGGTTGGTGGCCAGATTGGCTGCCACCTGATCGATGATCGCAGGTGGCACCAGTGGCTCGTCACCCTGTACGTTGACCACGATGGCATCAGCAGCCAGCCCCAACGCAGCCGCCACTTCGGCAAGCCGGTCGGTGCCGGAGTTGTGATCGACGCGAGTGAGCAGCACCTGGGCACCGAACCTCTGGCAAGCCTCGACGATGCGCACATCATCGGTGGCCACCACGACCTGGGTTGCGCTGCTTTTGCAGGCCTGTTCCCAGACATGCTGGATCATCGGTTTGCCGGCGATATCCTGCAGCGGTTTGCCTGGTAGGCGTGTGGACGCGTAACGCGCCGGGATCACCACGGTAAAGGCGTTGCTCATCTTACTTGTCCAGGCGTTCGTCGTCGTTGAGGGTGCGGGCTTCGCTTTCCAGCATGACCGGAATGCCATCGCGGATAGGATAGGCCAGACCGGCACCTTTACTGATCAGTTCGGTCTTGTCCTGGCTGAGCTTGAGCGGGCCCTTGGTGATCGGGCAGGCCAGGATATCGAGCAGTTTCGGGTCCATGGGAAATCCTTGAGAACAAGAGGAGTGAGCGCGTGACGCGGTTACTGCCGCTCGCCGAGCAGACGATCCAACCGGGCATAGAACCACGTGCGGAAAGCTGGCGAAGGCTGAGCATCGACAGCCAGGTACCACCAATCGTCAGCCGCGAAGGCACGGCATTTCACCGCGTCTTTCTCCGTCATCACCAACGGCAGCGCCGGCGAGAAATTCAGCAGCTCGGCGCTGTAGGCAGCATGGTCGGCGAAAGCATGCGCGACAGGCCGCCAGTGTAGCGCCTCGAGGGTTGTGAAGAAACGCTGCGGATTACCGATACCAGCCACCGCATGTACGGTCTGACCGGGCGGGAAGTGATCGAGCGGACGGCGCTCGCCGCTGCGCAGGTTGATCACGGCGCTGGGCACCAGGGTAAAGGCATAACCACCCTGAGGATCGCTCGGCGCACCGTTGTAGAGACAGGCATCCACGCTTTGCAGTCGCTCAGCGGGCTCGCGTAGCGGCCCGGCAGGCAGGCAGCGACCATTGCCCAGGCCGCGCACGGCGTCGATCAACACCAGTTCCAGATCACGGGCCAGACGGTAGTGCTGCAAGCCATCATCACTGAGTAGCAGATCCAGCGACTCCTCGGCCAGCAAGGCGCGAGCGGCGCGAGCGCGATCCGGGTCGATCATCAGCGGCACGCCACTGCGCTGCACGATCAGCAGCGGCTCGTCACCAGCCTGCTCGGCAGTGTGCTCGGCACTGACCCGCCAGGGCAGGCTCGGTGGCTTGGCGCCATACCCACGACTGATCACGCCAACGCGCAGGCCGCGAGCCTGGCACTGCTCGACCAGCCAGAGAATCAGCGGTGTCTTGCCGGTACCGCCGACGGTGATGTTGCCCACCACGATCAACGGCACGGGTGGGCGATAAATCTCGCCCACGCCAGCGAGAAAGCGCGCGCGCTTGCGCTGCACCACACCACGGTACAAAGCCTCCAGCGGACGCAACAGCGCCAACGCTGGATGCCCTTCATACCAGGCCTGCACCAGACGGTCGGAAAAGCTCGCCATCAGGGCGCTGCCTGAGTCTCGACCGTGGTGATGCGCAGGTGCGCGAAGCCCAGCTTGCCGGCGGCATCCATGGCGGTGACCACGGACTGGTGGCTGGTCTTGGCGTCGGCGCTGATGGTCAGCGGCAGGCTGTTGTCGCCGCCGGACTCCTTCTGCAGGGCCGCCATCAGGTTATCCAGATCATTCTTGATCAGGGCCTGACCGTTGAGCGAGAAGCCGCCCTCTGCCGATATCACCACTTCCAGCTGCTTCAGTTCGCTCTGCTCGGGCGGCGTGCCGCTGGCAGCCTCGGGCAGATCGACCTGCATACGGGTTTCACGCGTGAAAGTAGTGGTCACCACGAAGAACAGCAGCAGGATGAACACCACGTCGATCAGCGAGGCGAGATTGATCTCGACCTGCTCACGCCGTCTACGTCTGAACTTCACGCCTTCTTGCTCCCCTTGGCCTGCTTGGGCTCCTCGACCAGGTCGACATCGCGCTCGCCCTGCACCATCTCCACCAGCTTGATTGCTTCCTGCTCCATGCCGACGACCAGTTCATCGACGCGGCGCTGCAGAAAACGGTGGAAGAACAGTGCCGGAATCGCCACGATCAGCCCCGACGCGGTGGTGATTAGCGCTTTGGATATACCGCCTGCAAGCAAAGCTGGATTGGCTGTGCTGCCGCCCATGAAGGAGCCGAATATGTCGATCATGGCAATCACCGTACCGAGCAAACCGAGCAATGGGGTAATGCCAGCAATCGTGCCCAGGGCATTCAGGTAGCGCTCCATCTCGTGCACCACGCGGGCTGCGGCTTCTTCAATGCACTCTTTCATCACCTCACGGCCGTGCTTGGAGTTGGCCAGGCCAGCGGCAAGGATTTCGCCCAGTGGCGAATGCGTGCGCAGCTCCTTGAGCTTCTGATTATTAAGCTGCTTGTCCTTGATCCAGCGCCATACCTGCCCCAGCAGGTTAGGCGGTGTAACGCGACTGACGCGCAGCGTCCACAGCCGCTCGGCGATAATGCCAAGGGCAGCGATTGAACACAGAATGATTGGCAGCATCACCCAGCCGCCAGCTATAACCAGTTCCCACACGGTGGCAAATCCCCTTCGCAAAAGTGGCGCCACTCTAGCATAGGGGCGTGATGTCGCCGACGGCTGCGGTTCTCATTTTTCCCGCCAGAAACGCGGTATTTCACGTAACGCATGCGGTTCGCCAAATGAACCGAGATCGATCCGCAGTGCGCCGCTCTCGACGCTGTCGTGCGCCTTGGCATCAAACGTCACATAACGCGAGACGACCGTTGGATGAGGATGGCCATAAGCATTGTGCCGGCCACGGGAATACAGCACCGCCTCAGGCCTGACCGCCTTGAGCAATGCCCAGGATGACGAGCTGCGACTGCCATGGTGCGGCGCCAGCAACCACTGGGCCTGGAGATCGCGCCCTGTATCGATAAGCGCTCGCTCGGCACGCCCATCAATATCGCCGGTCAGCAATATGCGTTCCCCCGCGGCCTCGATCATCAGCACACAGGATGACTGGTTGCTGTCAGTGGCATCCGCCCAGCGCCAGGTGCTGAAGTGCACGCCGTCCCATGTCCAGCTTTCCTCCCGGCAAGACTCCGCCTGCAGTACAGCCGGCAACACCGACGCCTCGCCACTGACAATCCGACTGACAGGTATGCCTCGGGCCACTGCTTCAGCGCCGCCAGAGTGATCGTTATCGGAGTGGCTGAGCAGCAGCATGTCCAGTGCACGCACATCCAGCGCCCTGAGCGACGGCAGCACCACGCGCTCGCCCATATCGAAATCACCAAAACTGGGGCCGGCGTCGTAGAGCAAAGCGTGCTCGCGGGTCAGTATCAGCATCGACAAGCCCTGCCCAACATCCAGCATCCATACCTCAGCACGCTGTTCAGCTGGCCGTTGCACCGGCGTGAACAGCAGGGGCAACAGCAGCACCAAACCCAGCCCGCGCAGCGGTACCCCGCCGGGCAGGAGGAGCAGCAAGGCACCCAACGCCACCAACAGCCAGGCCCAGAACGGCAAGGCGCTGGGTAACCAGGCCGGCAGCCAATCGGCCATCAGTGCCAACAGCCGAAACAGCCATTCCAGGGCAAAGCTCGCCCACCACAGCAGGGCCTCACCCAGCCAGGGCACGGGGAGCAGCAAGGTGCCGAGCAATGCGGGCGGCACCACCGCGAAACCGACCCAGGGCACGGCGATCAGATTGGCCAACGGGCTGCTGGCGCTGATGGGTAGCCCGAGGGCCAGCAGCATCGGCAGCAACCCCACGGTCATCGCCCATTGCGCGCGCCCCAGGGTACGCCACCAAGCCCAGGCCCCGAGGCGCGCAGCAAAGATCAGGATAAGTAGCCCCACGGCGCCAAACGAAAGCCAGAAGCCCGGCTGCAACACCGCCAGCGGCTCGAACAACAGCACCGCGACCAACGCTACCAGCAATGGAAAGGTGATGCCCAAGTGGCGAAAACGCCAACGCCACAACAGCACCAGACCAATCATGGCGCAAGCACGCTGCACCGGCACGTCGAAACCGGCCAGCAGGCTGTACCCCAGCGCCGAAGAAAAAGCCAATAAGCAGGCCGCCGGCAGCCAGGGCAAGAACCGCGGCCACCAGCCCAACCGCGCCAGCCAGAACACCAGGCCGTAGAACATGCCGGCCACCAACGTCACGTGCTGGCCGGATATCACCAGCAGGTGCACGGTGCCGGTACTTTGCAGAACGCGCCAATCGTCCACCGACAAGCCAGAACTATCGCCAAGAACCAGGGCCGCCAACCCACCTGCACGACCATGAGGATCCTCGGCGAGCATCCGCTGACGCACACGATCTCGCCAAGCGCTGCTACCGCCCGCCTCGCTCAAGCGCTGTCCGGATTTTATGGTGCCGACAGCACCGATGCGCTGCGCCAGCAACCAGGCCTCGTAATCGAAGGACTGCGGATTGACCAGGCCGTGCGGACGTTTGAGGTTGACCGCCAGCCGCCAGGTTTCGCCCGCGCGAATCTGCGGCCCGCCATACCAGGACAGGCGCAACAGCTGCGGTAGCTCGGCGCGACGCGATTTCGGTTGCTGTAGATGAAAGCGCACCACATCCTCGCGCACATCCGGCAAATCCACCACCCTGCCCTCCAGCCACAAGGTGCGGCCATCGAGTGCGGGGTCGAGGCGATCATCCAGCGTCCACTGCGCAGAGGTGCATGCCCAACTGAAGCCCAACAGAAACAGCCCGATGGGGTAGGTGCGAAAAGGCAACAGCGCCAGACCTGTCAGGCCCGACATCAGCAATATGGAGCTTGACGGTAATTGCGGTACGAAGCGCAGCAGCAACAACCCCGCCACCAATGCCAGCAACCCAGTACGCAGGTTGCCTGATCGAGTCCCTTCCATGGACACCCTTCTGATCCAGAAATGAAAAAGCCGCTAATCAATAGCGGCCTTTTCGAGACTAGCACCTCATTCGTAACGCAGCGCCTCGGCCGGCTGCGTACGCGACGCACGCCAGGACGGATATAGCGTGGCGAGGAAGCTGAGGATAAGCGCCGCACTGCAGATCAGCACCACGTCACCGACCTGCAACTCGGACGGCAGAGTGCTGATGAAGTAAACATCAGAGCTGAACACATGCTGGCCACTGATACGCTCCAGCCAACCCACCAGTTCACTGACATTGAGCGCCGCCAGCACACCAAGCACACCGCCGATCAGCGTACCGATCACCCCGATCACAGTGCCCTGCACCATGAAGATACCCATGATCTGCCGTGGCGTAGCGCCCAAGGTTCGCAGGATAGCGATATCCGCGCCTTTGTCGGCAACCACCATGATCAGTGTGGCGATAATGTTGAACGCGGCCACCGCAACGATCAGCAGCAGTAACAGGCCGATCATGGTTTTCTCCATCTTCATGGCGCTGAACAGGCTGCCCTGAGTCTGTGTCCAGTCACTGGCGTGGTAACCCTCGCCCAGTTGTGCGGCAATCGCACTGGCGACCTGTGGTGACTGATAGAGATCCTTCAACTTGAGGCGGATACTCTGTACCGAGCCCGGTTCCAGACGCTGGATCTGCGCAGCATCGGCGACGTTGATCAGAGCCAGAGAGCTGTCCAGATCGGCGCCCACCTTGAACACCCCAACCACGTTCAAGCGCTGCATGCGGGGTGTGATGCCACCGGGCACCGAGCTGATTTCCGGCACGATCAGCGCCAGGCGATCACCGACCTGAAGCTGGAAGCGGCGGGCGGTGATCTCACCGATGATCACCCCGTACTCGCCTTCGCGCAGATCGCTCAAGCGACCCTGCACCATGTGATCGCCGATGATCGAGACCTTCGGCTCCAACTCGGGGTCAATGCCGTGCAGTTGAATCGGCTGCATCACGCCACGGTAGGAAAGCATGCCTTCCAGCTCGGCGAACGGCACGGCCGCTTCCACCTGGGGATTTTCCAGGGCGGCCTTGGCCGGCGCCTGCCAGTCGGCCAGAGCCGGCGAACCGACGATGGTCGCGTGGGGCACCATACCAAGAATGCGCGAGCTCATTTCACGGTGAAAACCATTCATCACCGAGAGCACCACGATCATCGCCAGCACGCCCAGGGCGAGGCCGATCATCGAGGTCAGGGAAATGAACGAAATGAAGTGGTTGCGGCGCTTGGCACGGGTGTAACGCAGGCCGATGAAGACACTCAGCGGGCGAAACATCAGGCGTGCACCAGCTTGCCGTCTTCCAGGCTCAGCACCCGATCCATCTGCCGCGCCAGTTGCAGGTCGTGAGTCACCACCAGAAAGGCGGTCTGCGACTGCGTGCTGAGTTCGCGCATCAGATCCTGAATGCCTTGAGCGGTGTGGTTATCCAGGTTGCCGGTTGGCTCATCGAGCAGCACCAGGCCGGGTCGATTGACCAGCGCCCGGGCAATCGCCACGCGCTGACGCTCACCGCCAGACAGCTCGGCAGGCTTGTGGCTCAGGCGATGGCCCAAACCGACGCGTTCGAGCAACTCGGTGGCCCGCTGACGCGACTCGCTGATCGAGGTCTTGCCGATCAGCAGCGGCATACACACGTTCTCCAGCGCGGTGAACTCGGCGAGCAGGTGATGGAACTGGTAGACGAAACCCAACGCGCGGTTACGCAACAGGCCACGCTGTTTCTCGTTGAGTGCCGAGAGTTCTTCACCAGCCAGCCAGACGCTGCCACTGCTGGGCGTATCCAAGCCGCCGAGCATATTGAGCAGCGTGCTCTTGCCCGAGCCGGAACTACCGACGATGGCCACCCGCTCACCTGGCAAAAGCTCCAGCTGCAGGTCGTCGAGAACCACCACCGCCTGCGGGCCTTCTTCGTAGCGCTTGCCTAGGTTGCGACAGCTGAGCACGGCGTTCGCCTGCGCCTGCACGACCGGATCACTCATAACGTAATGCCTCCGCGGGCTGGGTGCGCGCCGCGCGCCAGGCCGGATAAAGAGTAGCGAGGAAACTCAGAACCAATGCCGCACCACAGACCTGCACCACGTCGGCGAGCATCAGCTGCGACGGCAGGTAGTCGATGAAGTACACATCGGCATTGAGAAACTTGAAACCGAGCAGGCGCTCGACGCCTGCGATGATCGAGCTGATGTTGAGTGCGGCAAGAATGCCCAGCACTGCGCCGATCAAGGTGCCGATCACGCCAATCACCGTACCCTGCACCATGAACGTTGCCATGATTTGCATGGGCGTGGCGCCAAGGGTACGCAGGATGGCGATATCGCCTTTCTTGTCGGTCACCACCATCACCAGGGTGGAGATGATGTTGAAGGCCGCCACGGCGACAATCAGCAGCAGCAACAGGCCGATCATGGCTTTTTCCATGCGGATGGCCTGATACAGATTGCCGTGGGTGCGTGTCCAGTCGCGAGCCAGGTAATCCTGCTCACCGAAGCTTTGCGCCAGTTGCCAGGCAGTGCGCGGTGCCTGAAACAGGTCAGCGAACTTGAGGCGGATGCCCTGTACCTGATCGACCTGATGACGCTGCAGACGGGCCAGGTCCTGGATATGGGTCATGGCCACGAAACCGTCGATTTCACCCGCACCGACATGAAAGATGCCGACCACGGTGAAGCGCTTGAGGCGCGGGAACATGCCGCCTGGGGTCACGGTAACTTCCGGCGCCACGAAGGTCACCTTGTCGCCCAGCCCGACACCGAGTTTCTCGGCAGCCTTGTCGCCGATGACGATGCCGAAGGTGCCTGGTTGCAGATCCTCCAGCCGACCCTCGCGGAAGAAGTCACCGATAATCGACACCTTGGGCTCCTCGACGGGATCCACGGCGTTGATCAGCACCTTCTGTACCTTGCCATCGTTGGTCAGCAGGCCTTGCATCTGGCTGAACGGCGCCACGGCAAGAACTTGAGGGTTCTGCAACGCCCGGTCGGCGAGGCGGCGCCAATCACTGATCGGCTTGGAGCTCTCGACCGTGGCGTGGGGCACCATCCCCAAGACGCGGGTGCGCATTTCATGGTCGAAGCCGTTCATTACCGACAGCACCAGGATCATCACCAGCACACCGAGTGCCAGCCCGATCATCGAGGTCAGGGAAATGAACGAAACGAAGTGGTTGCGACGCTTGGCCCGCGTGTAGCGCGTACCGAGAAAAACGGACAGGGGTCTGAACATGTGGGGCGCTTGTTCGAGGGAAAGAGAAACGTCCTTGTGGCGGGGCCTGGCGAGCGGCCTTACACTCTGACCACCACCGCTGCCATGGGTTCGCCATGTCGACTCAAGACGAAAATGATCGCCGCGAATACTACCGTATCGAGGACACGATCGCACTGGATTTCACCCCACTGGCGGGTGCCGAAGCCCTCGCCAGTGACGAACTTCACGACGCCTCTCCGCTGTTCAACCTGCTCAGCGAACTGCATCTGATGGACTTCGAGTCCCAGCACTTGCTGCGTAACATCAGCGAACGCGACCGTACCCTGGCCAACTACCTCAAGGTGGTCAACAAACGCATCGACCTGCTCGGGCAGGCCATGGCCCAAAGTCTGCTGCGCGACATCGGCCCACCGAAGCGGGTCACCCTGTCGGAGGGCGGCATCAGTTTCTTCAATGCCCAGCCGGTGTCGGTCGATAGCCATCTGGCAATGAAGATGGTGCTGATGCCCCAGGCACTGGGCCTGCTGCTGCGCGCCAAGGTGCTGCATTGCCAGGAGCACGAAGGGCAGTTCGAAATCGGCGCCGAATTCGAAGCGCTGACTGACGCACAGCGCCAACTGCTCGCCCGACATATCCTGCAACGCCAGGCGCAGGAGCGCCGCCAGGCTCGTGAGGATTCCGTATGACTGCACGTCGATTTATTTTGTCACTGGCTTTGTTGCTGCCGCTGACAACCCATGCCGACACCCTGACCATCCCCATCGGGCAACAGGGCGCCGACCTTACCGATCTGCCACAGCTCGGCCAGTCCAAACGCTCGGTACTGGAGCGTTTCGGCCTGGCTGACGAAGAACATCCCGCCGTCGGCAAGCCGCCGATCACCCGCTGGGACTATCGTGAATTCAGCGTCTATTTCGAATACGACCATGTGATCAACAGCGTGCGCCACCAACAGCCGCGCGCCACACGAACCGAGTAAGGAGCAACTGTGACCCTGATCTACGGCCACCGCGGCGCCAAGGGCGAAGCCCCGGAAAATACCCTGACCAGCTTTCAGCAGTGCCTAGAACACGGCGTACGCCGCTGCGAGCTGGATCTGCACCTGTCGCGCGACGGCGAACTGATGGTCATCCATGACCCGACGCTCAAGCGCACCACCGGCCAGCGCGGCAAGGTGGTCGAGCACGAAGCCGCCGACCTGGTTCACTACGACGCCCGTCACGGTGGCCCGGGCTGGCGCCATCCCTGCCCTATTCCGCGCCTGAGCGAACTGTTCGAGCAGTGCGATTTCGAGCACTGGCAACTGGAGGTCAAGAGCGCCTCCAAGGTACGCGCCGCACGCACGGTGGAAGCCATCGCACTGCTCAGCCGACGTTTTGGCCTGGACGACAAGATCACCATCACCTCCAGTTCTCGTGAGGTACTGAGCGCCGCCCAGCGCCTGACACCCCACCTGGCCCGTGGCCTGGTCGCCGAATACGCCTGGCTCGACCCGATCAAGGTAGCCCGCAATTACGGCTGCGACCTGCTGGCCCTGAACTGGACACTGTGCACCCCGGAACGCCTGCTCAAGGCCCAGAAGGCTGGTTTGCACGTGTCGGTCTGGACCGTCAACGAACCCGCCCTGATGCGCCGCCTCGCCGACTTCGGCGCCGACAGCATCATCACCGATTTTCCCGGTATCGCTGTGAGTACACTGCGCGGCTGAGTCTTCCACAGCTGCCGCCATGTAGGAGCCAGCTTGCTGGCGATTGGAGGCCATAACGCCATGTCGCAAGACGGCCACCGGCGCATCGCCCGCAAGCGGGCTCCTACGGATCTGCGTCAACGTCGTGTAGGAGCCGGTTTGCCGGCGATTGGCGGCCGCACCCCTGTTTTTTGCCTCGCGAGCCAGGCGCGGCCTGACGCTGTGGGAGCGGGTCGAGGGCAGCGATCATCGTGAATCAGGCAATCCCGGGTATCGCCGCGCTCAGACCAGGCAGTCCTGTATGTTTTCGACAGGTGCCGCCCATAAAAAACCGATCCACAAGGGATCGGCTTTCTGGCCTGCTTAGAAGCTCTCGCGGTTTGGCCAGCGCCAGTCGCGGGAGTCGGCGAAAGGATCCCCGACCGGCTCAGGCCACCGGCCGGAGCCGCTCAAAAAAGCCGGTTGAGACCATCGAACGCCGCTACGCGATAGGCTTCGGCCATGGTCGGATAGTTGAAGGTGGTATTGACGAAATACTTCAGCGTATTCGCCTCGCCCTTCTGGTTCATGATCGCCTGACCGATGTGCACGATCTCCGAAGCCTGGTAGCCGAAGCAGTGCACACCAAGCACTTCCAGGGTTTCGCGGTGGAAGAGGATCTTCAGCATGCCCACCGGCTCGTGGGAAATCTGCGCACGCGCCATGCTCTTGAAGAACGCCTTGCCAACTTCGTACGGAACCTTCGCCTTGGTCAGCTCGTGCTCGTTCTTGCCGATCGAGCTGATCTCGGGAATGGTGTAGATGCCGGTAGGAATGTCATCGACGACCCGCCAGCTACCGTTATCGACGATGCTGCCAGCCGCCGAGCGCCCCTGGTCTGCAGCGGCACTGGCCAGGCTCGGCCAGCCAATCACGTCACCGGCAGCATAGATATTGTCGACTTCGGTACGGTAGTGCTCGTCGACCTGAACCTGACCACGGCTATTGACGTTGATGCCTATATTTTCCAGGCCCAGCTTGTCGGTGTTGCCGGTACGCCCATTACACCACAGCAACGCATCGGCCTTGAGCTTCTTGCCGGATTTGAGGTGCAGGATCACCCCGTTATCCAGCCCTTCGATGCGCTCGTACTCTTCGTTATGACGAATCAGCACGTTGTTGGTACGCAGGTGGTAGCTCAACGCATCGGAGATTTCCGAATCGAGGAAACTCAGCAGTTGATCACGGTTATCGATCAAATCGACCAACACGCCCAGACCGCTGAAGATCGAAGCGTACTCACAACCGATCACACCGGCCCCATAGATGATCAAGCGGCGCGGGGTATGGCTGAGGGTGAGGATGGTGTCGCTGTCGTAGACGCGCGGGTGATTGAAATCAACATCCACCGGGCGATAGGGACGCGAACCGGTGGCGATGATCACCTGTTTGGCCGACAGGGTTTCCACTACACCGTTGGGGCAGACCACTTCAATGGTCTGATCGTCGGCAAAGCTGCCAGTACCAAAAAACACATCGATCCGGTTGCGGGCGTAATAGCTGGTACGCGAAGTAACCTGCTTGCCGATTACACCCTCGGCGCTCTTCAATACATCAGGAAAGGAGAACCAGCGTGGCTCGCCGATCTGACGGAACATGGGATTGGTATTGAACTGCATGATCTGCCGCACCGAATGGCGCAGCGCTTTGGACGGGATAGTACCGAGGTGGGTGCAGTTACCGCCGACTTCGCGACGGTCATCGACCACCGCCACCTTGCGCCCAGCCTTAGCCGCATTCATCGCGGCTCCCTCTCCTGCCGGGCCGGAACCCAATACCACTACATCGTAGTTGTAGACCGCCATGTTCACTCCTCAAATCGCACCGGAACGCTTATCGAACGTTCTCGGCAGAACCAGGCCTAACAGCCTGGTACGTAACATCTCGCAACGCCGCCTAGCCTAACGCTCAACGCGGTGATTGGCGATCAGGGCTTGCTCGCATCGTACGTCTGTACCGTTGCGCCCGCTCCGTTGCCTGCTTCGCTGGTGACCTCGTCACACTTCTGTCGGTCACCGCCACAGATCGAACATTCCTTCTCGATCCCCAGGTTGGCAATGCCACCGCAGGAACCGGCAATGGGCTTGCGGCCCATTATCACGCCTACGGCCATCATGCCGACGACCAGTACCATGACTAAAAATACAACCACAAAGGTCATTGCTCTTCTCCCGCAGCGAATAGCTGCTCGAATGCGCTGGTTCCGTGAGAGACGAAACCGTCGCCCTCACGTACGACGAAAAATGCCGCAATTGCGTTGCGCTCAGCGAAAGCCTCACCGGCTTCCGGCCCGAGCACCATGAGTAGAGTAGACAAGCCATCAGCGCGTAAGGTCGATGGATCTGCCACGGTCACCGCTGCCAACCGGTGGTTCACCGGCTTGCCTGTCACAGGATCGAGGGTGTGCGAGTAACGCTGACCATCCTCTTCGAAATAGTTGCGATAGTCTCCCGAGGTCGAGATGCCATAGCCATCGAGCAACAGGATGCGCTGGGCAACACGCTGATCGTCTCGTGGCGCCTCGAGCCCGATACGCCAGTGGCTACCATCGGGCTTTCGCCCTGCAGCCTTGAGCTCCCCTGTCGCCTCCACCAGATAGCTACTTACGCCCATCTCACCAAGCCTGGCAATGATCCGGTCAACTGCGTACCCGGCGGCGATGCTGTTGAAGTCAACCTCGACATCGACATCCTTGCACAACAGGCTGCCATCGATACGCAGATGCTGCTGGCCGACACGCTGGCGCGCCGCATCCAACTTCTGCGCATCCGGCACGGCTTCGCCCTGTCCCTTCGGGCCGAATCCCCACAGATCAAGCAACGGTTCCAACGTCAGATCGAAGGCGCCGCCACTTTCTTCATGCAGGCGATTACCGGCCGCAATCAACGTCAGAACGCCCTCGGGCATCTCCTGGCAGCTGCCACCCGGTGCGCGGTTGAATTGCTCGATCAGAGAATCGGTACGGTAGGTGGACATCTGCAGATCAATCTCGGCAAGAATCGCCTCGGTGGCGGCCTTGATCTCGCTCTGCGGAGCGACACCCTCGCTGCGCACGTATTTGACCGAGTAGGTGCTGCCCATGGTCGGGCCACCAAACTCTTCAACCCGATCAGAAGGAAGACAGCCCGTTAAGGCTGCCGCCAGAGCGACAGCGATAACGGGCCGAAATACCGCTAATCCCACCTCAACCGCCAAAGTCGTCGAGGAGAATATTTTCCTGCTCTACGCCAAGCTCGGTCAGCATCTTGATAACCGCAGCGTTCATCATGGGCGGACCGCACATGTAGAACTCACAATCTTCCGGCGCCGGGTGATCCTTCAGGTAGTTCTCGTAGAGCACGTTGTGAATGAAGCCCTTGAGGCCTGTCCAGTTGTCTTCAGGCTGTGGATCAGACAGCGCCAAGTGCCACTGGAAGTTGGGATTCTCCGCCTGCAACTGGTCGTACTCTTCGTTGTAGAAGGCCTCACGCATGGAGCGTGCGCCATACCAGAAGCTGATCTTGCGCGTGGACTTCAAGCGCTTGAGCTGATCGAAGATATGCGAGCGCATCGGCGCCATACCGGCACCACCACCGACGAAGATCATCTCGGCATCGGTATCTTTGGCGAAAAACTCTCCGAATGGCCCATAAACCGTCACCTTGTCACCCGGTTTGAGGCCAAACACCCAGGACGACATCTGGCCTGGTGGCAAATCGTCCTTGCCTGGAGGTGGCGAAGCGATACGGATATTGAACTTAACGAGGCCGACTTCTTCGGGATAGTTGGCCATGGAGTAGGCGCGAATCACGGTCTCGCCGACCTTGGACACGTACTTCCACTGGTTGAACTTGTCCCAGTCGCCGCGATACTCCTCCTGAATGTCGAAGTCCTTGTAGCTGACCACGTGCGGCGGGCATTCCAGCTGCACGTAACCCCCGGCGCGGAAGTCGACGTTCTCGCCCTCGGGCAACTTGAGGGTGAGCTCCTTGATGAAAGTAGCCACGTTGGGATTGGACTCGACCGTACATTCCCATTTCTTCACGCCGAAGACTTCTTCCGGCACTTCGATCTTCATGTCCTGCTTGACCGCGGTCTGGCAGGACAGACGCCAACCCTCACGGGCCTCACGCTTGTTGAAGTGCGACTCCTCGGTGGAGAGCATCTCGCCACCACCGCTTTCGACGATGCACTTGCACTGAGCGCAGGTGCCGCCGCCGCCACAGGCCGAAGACAGGAAAATATTGTTCGAGGCCAGCGTCTGCAGCAATTTGCCGCCAGCCGGTACCACGATGGTTTTTTCACCATTGATCTCGATGCTCACATCGCCGCTGGAAACCAGCTTGGCGCGCGCCACGAGAATGATCAGCACCAGCGCCAGGACAATAGCGGTGAACATGCCGATCGCGAGGAAAATTTCGTAATTCATCTGTTCATCCTTTCCTTACAACTGCACGCCGGAGAAGGACATGAAGCCAAGCGACATCAGACCGATGGTGATGAAGGTGATACCCAGCCCTTGCAGGCCGGCAGGTACATCGCTGTACTTGAGCTTCTCGCGGATACCCGCCAAAGCAGCAATCGCCAACGCCCAGGAAAGACCGGAGCCAAAGCCGTAGACCGTACTTTCCGCCAGGTTGTAATCACGCTCCACCATGAACAGGGTGCCACCCATGATGGCGCAGTTCACCGTGATCAGCGGCAGGAACACGCCCAACGCGTTGTAAAGCGCAGGTACGTACTTATCCAGCAGCATTTCCAGGATTTGTACGATTGCCGCAATAACACCGATGTAGCTGAGCAGCCCCAGAAAGCTCAGATCGACATCCGGAAGGCCAGCCCAGGCCAGCGCGCCGTCCTTGAGCAGGTAGGTATAAATCAGGTTGTTCGCCGGTACGGTGATGACCTGCACCACGATCACGGCAATGCCAAGACCGATCGCGGTCTCAACTTTCTTCGAAATGGCAATGAAGGTACACATGCCGAGGAAGAAGGCCAACGCCATGTTCTCGACGAATATGGCCTTCGCCAGCAGGCTGAGATAGTGCTCCATCAGTAGGCCTCCTTATTCGAAACCTGAGGCGCCATTTTGAAGCTGTTCTTCTCGACCTGATCGGTTTTCCACGAACGAATAGCCCAGATGAACAGGCCAATCAGGAAGAACGCCGAGGGCGGCAGCAAGAGCATGCCGTTGGGCAGGTACCAGCCGCCGTCGTTGACCACTGGAATGATGGTGTAACCCATCAGTTTGCCCGCGCCGAACAGCTCACGGATGATCCCCAGTGCCACCAGCATGGCGCTGTAGCCAAGGCCATTGCCGATGCCATCGAAAAACGACAGCACGGGCGGGTTCTGCATGGCGAAGGCTTCAGCACGCCCCATCACGATGCAGTTAGTGATGATCAGGCCAACGAATACCGACAACTGCTTGGAGAGGCTGTAGGCGTATGCCTTGAGTACCTGATCCACGACGATCACCAGCGAGGCGATGATCACCATCTGCACGATCATACGGATCGAGCTGGGGATCTGGCTGCGGATCATCGAGATGAACAGGTTGGAGAACGCCGTCACCAAGGTCAGCGCGATCGACATGACGAGCGCGGTTTTCAGGTTCGAGGTAACCGCCAGGGCCGAACAGATACCGAGAATCTGCAAGCCGATAGGGTTGTTGTTGAAGACCGGATTGAGCAGGACTTCCTTAATGCTTGGCTGGGACATGATCAAACCTCCCCTTTCTGCAGGTTAGCGAGGAATTGGGCAAAGCCCTTCTCGCCAAGCCAGAAGTGCAACAGATTATTCACGCCGTTACTGGTCAACGTCGCACCCGCCAGGCCATCGACCTGGTGATCGGCACGCGGACTCTGTGCATCGACATTACCCTTGATGATCTGAATGGCCAGCTCGCCCTTATCGTTGTACAGGGTCTTGCCCAGCCACAGACTCTTCCAGCGAGGGTTATCCACTTCACCACCAAGCCCTGGGGTCTCGGCGTGCTGGTAAAAGCCGAAGCCGGCAATGGTGTTCAGATCGGCCTTGAGCGCCAGAAAACCGTGCAGGGTAGACCACAGGCCATAACCACGCACAGGCAGGATGACGGTCTCCATCTTGCCATCCTGCTCCACCAGATACACCGTGGTGAAGCGCTCACGACGCTTGATGGAGGCGATATCCTCGGCACCGCTAAGCTGCTCGGACAGTTTAGGATCCTTGGACGCAGCAAGCGGATCAAAGGTCAGCGGATCCTGAGCGTCGCTGAATGTTCCGCTATCCAGGTCAACCACACGGGCACTGATACGGCCGTCGAACAGTTCTTTCACCTCGGCGGCGCTCATGCTCGCATCGCCCAGCCCGGCGATCGCCAGAATGCTGCGCTGCTTGTCGAGCAGGCGGTTCTCGATTTGCGTGGGTTTGAGGGCAATAGCCGCACCCGCGACGAAAATCGAACACACCAGACACACCGCCAGGGCGACGATCAGCGTCCGGCTAGTGGATTCTTTTTGACTAGACATTGCGCGCCAGCCTCCGCTTGATATTGGCCTGAACGACATAGTGGTCAATCAGGGGGGCGAACAGGTTGGCGAACAGAATCGCCAGCATCATGCCTTCCGGGAAGGCCGGGTTGACCACACGGATCAACACCACCATCACCCCGATCAAGGCACCGAAAATCCACTTGCCGGTATTGGTCATGGACGCCGAAACCGGGTCGGTCGCCATGAAAATCATGCCAAAGGCAAAACCACCTACCACCAAGTGCCAGTACCACGGCATGGCGAACATCGGATTGGTATCAGAGCCAATGGTGTTGAACAGCAAGCTCAGGCCAATCATGCCGATCATCACCCCGGCAACAATGCGCCAGGAGGCGATCTTGGTCAGCAGCAGCACCGCACCGCCGATGAAGATGGCCAGCGTGCTGGTTTCACCCAGCGAGCCTTGCATGGTACCGATGAAGGCGTCCATCCAGGTCACGCCGCCATTGATGATGTGCTCCACGCCACCCGTGGCCGCCATGCTCAGCGAGGTCGCGCCAGCAAAGCCGTCGACGGCAGTCCACACTGCATCGCCAGACATCTGCGCCGGGTAGGCGAAGAACAGGAAGGCACGCCCCGTCAACGCCGGGTTGAGGAAGTTCTTGCCCGTGCCGCCAAATACTTCCTTGCCAATCACCACGCCGAAGCTGATCCCCAACGCTACCTGCCAGAGCGGGATGCTCGGCGGAAGAATCAGGGCAAACAGGATCGAGGTGACGAAGAAGCCTTCGTTGACCTCATGACGACGGATTGAAGCGAACAACACTTCCCAGAAACCGCCGACGATGAAGGTCACCGCATAAACCGGCAGAAAGTAGGCAGCGCCCTGAATGAAGTTGTCCCACAGGCTGTTCGGGTCAAAGCCCGCCAATGAGCCAATCAACGCAAATCGCCAGCTTTCCTGACTGGCCAGCAGATCGGGGTTTTGCGCGAAGATCAGGTTGGCCTGATAGCCAGTGTTCCACATGCCAAAGAACATCGCCGGGAAGGTACAGACCCATACGGTGATCATCATGCGCTTGAGGTCGATGCCATCACGCACGTGGGCGGTGGTTTTGGTCACACTGCCCGGGCGATAGAAAAATGTATCGGCCGCTTCGTAAAGCGCGTACCACTTCTCGTACTTGCCGCCCTTCTCGAAGTTGTGCTCGATCTTGTCGAGGAATGCACGAATACCCACGGGTTAACCCTCCTTTTCTATACGGCTGAGGTTGTCCCGCAGGATCGGACCATATTCATATTTACCAGCGCACACATAGGTGCACAGCGCCAGGTCTTCTTCGTCAAGTTCGAGGCAGCCCAGTTGCTGAGCCAGCTCGGTATCGCCGACGATCAGGTAACGCAACAGCTGGGTAGGCAGGATATCCAGCGGCATCACCGCCTCGTAGTTGCCCACCGGTACCATGGCCCTGGGGCTGCCGTTGGTGGTGGTGGAAAACGCAAAACGTTTGGCGCTCTGCAGCTTGGAAACGAAAATATTCAGCACCGAGTGCTTGTTAACGCCGGCACGCAGGTAATGCATGACTTCACGGTCATTGCCTTCCTTGAGGCAAGACACCTGCAGGTGATAGCGTCCCAGGTAAGCGCAGGCACCACGCGATGTACGCCCGCCAAGTAGCGACCCGGAAACCACACGGTTATCGCCAGGGACAAGTTCACCAGCGGTCAATTCGTTGAGGTTGGCACCCAGGCGCGTACGCAGCAGACGCGGCCGCTCGACCACCGGCCCGGCCAGCGAGACGACACGCTCGACCCACAACTGGCCGGTAGTAAACAGTTTGCCAACCGCAATCACGTCCTGATAATTGATCGTCCAAACGCTTTTCTTGACGCTGACCGGATCGAGGAAGTGGATGTGCGTACCAGGCAAACCAGCAGGATGGGGGCCGGAGAATGACTCCGTCTGTACGTTCTGCAACTGCTCGCCGGGCAGGCTCACGCCTTCGGCCTTACAGAGAAACACTCGACTCAAGCAGCTCAGCACCTTGAGACCGTTGGCGAAGTCAGCAGCATGCTCAGCAATAATAAGTGTGGGGTCGGCAGCCAGCGGATGAGTATCGATAGCGCTGACGAAGATCGAGCTGGCGATCGCATCGACAGCTGGCACCTTGCTGAAGGGACGAGTACGCAATGCTGTCCACAGGCCGGACTGCAGCAAGTTCTCGCGCACCAGGGCAGCATCCAGGCTATCCAGCTGACCCTCGGCGTACTGAGCAAAGGTTTCATGCTCATCGCCCTCGAGGTCGATGACCACCGATTGCAGCACGCGCCGCTCCCCACGATGGATGGCGCTGATCACACCGGCGCCTGGCGCCGTGTAGTGCACACCCTCAGACTTTTTGTCTGAAAAGAGAATCTGGCCCAGCTTGACCCGATCACCCACCTGAACCGCCATGGTGGGCTTCATATCATGGTAATCGAAGCCTATGACTGCGACGCTGCGCACGGGTCTAGAAGCCTCGATCTGCTGAGCCGGCGCGCCTGTGATGGGCAAGTCGAGCCCATGTTTTATTTTGATCATAGGTTTGCCTAACCACTGTTTTTAAGCTTTTTTTAGAATGCGCCCGAGACCTGAAAACCAAATGGTCAGCACACCCCCATAGCGTTTATGGGTGTGCGCTGATGTCGAACGCGGGTAAGAAATCGCCGTGATTATAAAGTTGTGCGACAACTAGACGCTAGCCAAGCGCTTGCTTTTTTAGCGCTCAGTTACAGGACGCAACAGAATGACCGCGAATATAGATGCCTGCGCAAGCGATGTCGTCAGGTGCTAGCACGTGCATTGGCCTCCCGAATGGAGGGAGCTAATGCCCTCCAGCGACTGCGCTCTTGTGCATGCTAATAAGAAACGCGCCCTAGAAGAGAAATCGAGGGCAAAAAAACGGGAGCCGAAGCTCCCGTTTATCACGCCATGATCCTACTCAGCGCGGGAATGCCGGCGGGTTGACCCCAGCCATGTCTTCCATCACGCGTACAACCTGGCAGCTGTAGCCAAACTCGTTGTCGTACCAGACATACAGGACAACACGGTTGTCGTTGGCGATAGTGGCTTCGGCGTCGACCACACCTGCATGGCGCGAGCCAACGAAGTCGGTGGACACCACTTCCTGAGAGCTGACGAAATCGATCTGCTTCTGCAGATCCGAGTGCATGGCCATCTGGCGCAAGTACTCGTTGATTTCTTCGCGGCTGCAGGCCTTCTCCAGGTTCAGGTTGAGGATGGCCATGGACACGTTCGGCGTCGGAACGCGAATCGCGTTACCGGTCAGCTTGCCCTTGAGAACCGGCAGCGCCTTGGCAGCAGCAGTGGCCGCACCGGTTTCGGTGATGACCATGTTCAGCGCGGCACTACGACCACGACGGCTACCTTTATGGAAGTTGTCGATCAGGTTCTGGTCGTTGGTATACGAGTGAACGGTTTCGACGTGGCCATTGACGATGCCGTACTTGTCGTTGACTGCCTTGAGCACCGGCACGATGGCGTTGGTGGTGCAGGAGGCGGCCGAGACGATCTTGTCCTCGGCGGTGATCTCGCTGTGGTTAATGCCATGCACGATGTTCTTCAGGGCACCCTTGCCCGGGGCGGTCAGCACGACGCGGTCGACACCGGGGCACTTGAGGTGCTGGCCGAGGCCCTCGGCATCACGCCATACGCCGGTGTTGTCGACCAGCAGCGCATCCTTGATGCCGTACTGGGTGTAGTCGATGGCCGACGGATCCTTGGCGTAGATCACCTGAATCAGGTTGCCGTTGGCGGTCAGGGTGCTGTTTTCTTCGTCGATGGTGATAGTGCCATCGAACTTGCCATGCACCGAGTCGCGACGCAGCAGGCTGGCGCGCTTGACCAGGTCATTCTCGGCACCTTTGCGCACGACGATGGCGCGCAGACGCAGGCCGTCGCCCCCACCGGTGTGCTCGATCAGGATGCGTGCCAGCAGACGGCCGATACGACCGAAGCCGTAAAGGACAACATCGGTGCCTTTGCGCGGCGAAGCGTTCTGTTGGTTTGCCACGTCGGCGAGTTCGTCTTTGACGAACTGCTCGATGCTGCGGCCTTGGCCTTCGGCCTTGAACTTGCCGACCATCTTGCCAAGATCAACGGAGGCGGCGCCCAGTTTGAGCTCGCTCATCACTTTGAGCACGGCGTAGGAATCGTGAACGGCCAAGCCGTTTTCGTCAGCCTGACGGTGACGGGCGAAGCGATGCGCCTTGAGGATCTCGATGACCGAGCGGTTGATCAGGCTGCGGCCGTGGATCGACAGCACCACATTGTTGTTGCGGTACAGCTGACCAATCAGCGGAATCATCGCCTCGGCGAGGGCTTCACGGTCAATCCATTCACCAAGACACTGGTCGGGCTTCTGAGTCACGGCAATACCTTCCACATGTAGGGGCTGAAAAAGGGGCTACATTATGACGACACACACATGGGTCGGCAATCTGCAGCGGTCGAAACACTGACAGCCATCCTCGCGGATAGTTACAATCGGGGGCCAAATCGTTACCAATCGCGAGCCACCTGTGCCTGTACTGCGTCTGCCGTCCTTGCCGGCCACCGCCGGTAAACAACACTGGGGCAACCTGCCCGGTGCCGCGCTGAGCCTGGCCATTGCCGAAGCGGCCAGCGCTGCGAAGCGCTTCACCCTGCTGCTCACTGCCGATAGCCAGAGCGCCGAGCGCCTGGAGCAGGAACTGAGCTTCTTCGCGCCAGAATTGCCGGTGCTGCATTTCCCCGACTGGGAAACCCTGCCCTACGACCTGTTCTCGCCGCATCAGGACATCATTTCCCAGCGCATTTCGGCGCTGTATCGCCTGCCCGAGCTCAAGCACGGCGTACTGGTCGTGCCCGTCACCACGGCGCTGCATCGCCTGGCACCGACCCGCTTTCTGCTGGGTAGCAGCCTGGTGCTGGATGTTGGTCAACGCATCGACGTCAACGACATGCGTACGCGTCTGGAGGCCTCTGGATATCGCTGCGTCGACACCGTTTATGAGCATGGCGAATTCGCCGTACGCGGCGCGCTGATCGATCTGTTTCCGATGGGTAGCAAGCAGCCGTTTCGCATCGACCTGTTCGATGACGAGATCGAGACTCTGCGCACCTTTGATCCAGAGACCCAGCGCTCGATAGACAAGGTCGAGTCGATCAAGCTGCTGCCGGCACGCGAATTCCCCCTCGAGAAGAAGGCCGTCACCGATTTTCGCGGGCGCTTCCGCGAGCGCTTCGACGTCGACTTCCGTCGCTGCCCGATCTATCAGGATCTCTCCACCGGCATCACTCCGGCCGGTATCGAGTACTACCTGCCGCTGTTCTTCGAGGAAACCGCCACCCTCTTCGACTACCTGCCCCAGGACACCCAGGTATTCTCGCTGCCCGGCATCGAAAAGGCCGCCGAACAGTTCTGGACGGACGCGCGCAACCGCTACGACGAACGCCGCGTCGACCCCGAGCGTCCGCTGCTGCCGCCGGCCGATATCTTCTTGCCGGTCGAAGACTGCTTCGCGCGCCTGAAGGACTGGCCGCGCGTCGTAGTCAGCGCCGACGACATCGAGCCGGGCGTAGGCCGCACGCGCTTCGACGCCAGCGCCCTGCCCGACCTGGCGATCCAGGCGAAAAGCAGCGAGCCACTGGCAGCACTGCGTCGTTTCATCGAGGAATACCCGGGCCGCGTGCTGTTCTGCGCCGAATCCGCCGGGCGCCGCGAAGTGCTGCTGGAGCTGCTTGCACGCCTCAAGCTCAAGCCCAAGGAAGTCGATGGCTGGCCGCAGTTCTGTGCGAGCAAGGAACGCCTGGGCATCACCATTGCGCCGCTGGATGAAGGCCTGCAGCTCGAAAACCTGGCACTGATAGCGGAAAGCCCGCTGTTTGGCCAACGCGTCATGCAGCGTCGGCGTCGTGAAAAGACCCGCGATGGCGGCGACAACGTCATCAAGAACCTCACCGAGCTGCGCGAAGGTGCGCCGGTAGTGCATATCGATCACGGCGTCGGTCGTTACCTGGGCTTGGTGACCATGGAGTTCGACGGCCAAGCCGCCGAGTTCCTTACCCTGATGTATGCCGAGGAAGCCAAGCTCTACGTACCGGTCGCCAGCCTGCACCTGATTGCCCGCTACACCGGCAGTGACGATGCACTCGCCCCGCTGCATCGCCTCGGCTCGGAAGTCTGGCAGAAGGCCAAGCGCAAGGCGGCCGAGCAGGTGCGCGACGTCGCCGCCGAGTTGCTCGACATCTACGCCCGCCGCGCCGCCCGTGAAGGCTACGCGTTCAATGACCCCAAGGCCGACTACGACACCTTCAGCGCCGGTTTCCCGTTCGAGGAAACCCCGGATCAGCAGAGCGCCATCGAGGCGGTGCGCGAAGACATGCTCGCACCCAAGCCGATGGATCGCCTGGTCTGCGGCGACGTCGGCTTTGGCAAGACCGAGGTGGCCATGCGCGCCGCCTTTATCGCCGTACATGGCGGTCGCCAGGTCGCCATTCTGGTGCCCACTACCCTGCTTGCCCAGCAGCACTACAACAGCTTCCGTGACCGTTTCGCCGATTGGCCGGTAACGGTCGAGGTGATGAGCCGCTTCAAGAGTGCCAAAGAAATCAGCGCCGCCGTACAGCAACTGGCCGAAGGCAAGATCGACATCGTTATCGGCACCCACAAGCTGCTGCAGGATGACGTCAAGATCAAGAACCTGGGCCTGGTGATCATCGACGAAGAGCACCGCTTCGGCGTGCGCCAGAAGGAAGTGCTCAAGGCGCTACGCAGTGAGGTAGATATCCTCACCCTCACTGCCACCCCCATTCCGCGCACCCTGAATATGGCCGTGTCGGGCATGCGTGACTTGTCGATCATCGCGACACCGCCAGCTCGCCGCCTCTCGGTGCGTACCTTCGTCATGGAACAGAACAACCCGACGATCAAGGAAGCGCTGCTGCGTGAGCTACTGCGTGGCGGCCAGGTGTACTACCTGCACAACGACGTGAAGAGCATCGAAAAGTGCGCAGCCGAGCTGGCCGCACTGGTGCCCGAGGCACGCATCGGCATCGGCCACGGGCAGATGCACGAGCGCGAGCTGGAACAGGTGATGGGCGACTTCTACCACAAGCGCTTCAACGTACTGATCGCCTCGACCATCATCGAGACCGGCATCGACGTGCCCAGCGCCAACACCATCATCATCGAGCGTGCCGACAAGTTCGGCCTGGCCCAGTTGCACCAGTTACGCGGTCGCGTCGGGCGCAGCCACCACCAGGCCTACGCCTACCTGCTGACGCCGCCGCGCAAGCAGATGACCGACGACGCGCAGAAACGCCTGGAAGCCATCGCCAATGCCCAGGATCTCGGTGCTGGCTTCGTCCTCGCCACCCACGACCTGGAAATCCGTGGTGCGGGCGAACTGCTCGGCGACGGCCAGAGCGGGCAGATCCAGGCAGTTGGCTTCACCCTGTACATGGAAATGCTCGAACGAGCAGTGAAATCGATCCGCAAGGGCGAGCAGCCGAACCTCGACCAACCGCTGGGCGGTGGGCCGGAAATCAACCTGCGTGTACCGGCGCTGATTCCCGAGGATTACCTACCGGACGTCCATGCCCGCCTGATCCTCTATAAGCGCATCGCCAACGCCATCGACGAAGACGGCCTGAAAGAGCTGCAGGTGGAAATGATCGACCGCTTCGGGCTGCTGCCAGAGCCAGCCAAACACCTGGTACGCCTGACCCTGCTCAAGCTGCAGGCCGAGCGGCTGGGTATCAAGAAGATCGATGCAGGGCCGCAAGGTGGGCGCATCGAGTTCGCGGCGGAAACACCGGTCGATCCACTGACGCTGATCAAGTTGATCCAGAGCGCGCCGAACCGCTACAAGTTCGAAGGCGCCACGCTGTTCCGCTTCTCCATACCGATGGAGCGTGCGGAAGAGCGTTTCAACACGCTAGAGGCGTTACTGGAACGCCTGCTGGCTACGGTGAAAAGCTGAAAAAATCAGGGACGCTTATGCGGCCCTGACTTTTTGTAGCCTGGGTCTACCCAGGACGCTTTCGATACAGCGGCTTACTCGACCAATTGCGCTGCCCGCAGGGCAGATAACGCCTGGGCCCAACGCGGGTTCTGACGATAATCGATTCCGGGAAACGCTCGGCGGCGCATGCCTGCCAACCCTTTGGGCGCGATAACACCGAGGCGCTGCACTGCCGAAAGCGCCAACTCTGCCGCGGCTCGGTCGTTACACACTAGGCCCATGTCGCAACCTGCCGTCAGAGCAGCCTCAATGCGATTGGCGGCGTCACCCACCACATGGGCGCCGGCCATCGACAGGTCATCGCTGAAAATGACGCCCTCGAAACCCAGCTCCCCCCGCAGGATGTCCTGCAACCAGCGGCGCGAGAAGCCAGCCGGCTGACTGTCCACCTGAGGGTAGATGACATGGGCCGGCATTACCGCCGCAAGATCACGACTCAAGGCCGCGAACGGCCGTAGGTCGTTCTGACGGATTTCTTCCAGGCTGCGCTCATCGGTTGGAATGGCCACATGGGAATCAGCCTCGGCCCAGCCATGCCCGGGGAAATGCTTGCCGGTCGCCGCCATGCCCGCCTCTGCCATGCCGCGAATAAACGCGCCAGCCAACTGGGTGGCACGCTCGGGGTCACCCTCGAAGGCACGGTGGCCGACCACCGCACTGCGCTGGTGATCGAGATCCAGCACCGGCGCGAAACTCAGATCCAGGCCCACCGCCAGGACTTCGGTCGCCATCAACCAGCCGCACTGCCGCGCCAGGCTCTCGGCATCGGCGCAGCCTGCAATGGCGCGCATCGCCGGCAGACGCACAAAGCCTTCACGCAGCCGTTGTACGCGGCCGCCCTCCTGATCCACAGCAAGCAGCAGATCCGGGCGCACGGCACGAATGGCCTGTGACAGCTCACGCACCTGACGTGGATTCTCGATATTACGGGCGAAGATAATCAGGCCGCCGACTTCGGGCTGGCGCAGCAACTGCCGGTCTTCGGCAGCCAGCCAGGTGCCGGCGATATCCACCATCAGGGAGCCATACAAGGGGGTACTCACAACAGGTAATCCTTAATTGAGTGGCCGCACCGCTCAGCTGGAGCGAGGCGCTTCATCGATCAGCGCCACGCATCGAGCGAGCACTGGGGAAAAGATTTTGCAGCAGATATGAAACTCGGCCTGCGCACAGCCATGGGACAGTGCCCCACGAACAGGTTCCGCATTCGGCACGCAGACAGGCGCAGCAAAGCGAATGCTCGCGCCCAAGCGCAATGAATATCTGGCGATTCGGTGAGGAGATCACCCAAGCTCTGGCTATGCCGAAACCAGCTGCTGATATAGGCGGTAGCTTAGGGGCAGCGACGAGCAGCCCGCAAGCCGGACAAGACGGTCAGGCCTTGATGATGGCTGGGCCTTTACTGCGAGGAATAAGCTGAGCAGTCGCCAGCCGCTGGTCGGTCACTCCGCTTTCAGAGCGCATACCGGCGGCCAGGAACGGCACCATCAGGCGCATGACCTGCTCGATCGAGGTATCCACGCCGAAGTCGCTCTCGGCCATGGCCCGCAGGGCCTTGATGCCAGACATGCTGAACGCCGCGGCGCCGAGCATGAAATGCACGCGCCAGAACAGCTCCAGCGGAGGAATGCCAGGCGCCGCTTCATGCACCAGATGCATGTAGCGCCGGAACACCTTGCCGTAGACCTCTTCGAGGTATTTGCGCAGATGTCCCTGACTCTGACTGAAGGCCAGGCCGAGCAAGCGCATGAAGATGGACAGGTCATTACCACTGCGCGGTTTCACCGCCAGGGTCTGCTCGACCAACAGTTCGAGCAACTCCTCGAGGCTGAAGGTCACCCCTGGCTTGCTCTGGCGCTTGTCGAGCTCACGCTCGAGGCTCGCGCAGAACGGCCCGAGAAAACGCGAGAAGACCGCCTGAATCAGGGCCTTCTTGGAACCGAAGTGATAGTTGACGGCGGCCAGGTTGACCCCAGCCTTGCTGGTAATCAGGCGCAACGACGTTTCGGCGAACCCCTTCTCCGCGAACAACTGCTCCGCAGCATCCAGAATGCGTTCAACGGTTTCCGATTGCGCCATGACATCCATCCGACAAACAAGTGTTTGAAACATACGTTTCAGCGCGCACGCCTGTCAAGTCGCGCAGACCGTATTCTGGATGCTCAGTCATCATTTGGCGATAGCGTCGCGGGCAATCCCGGCCGGGTTTCGAAAATGGCCTGTTGAGCATAGCCCGTTACGCCGCCTGGCGGATAACACAGGCGCGACGCACATCAATGGATTGCCAAGCGACGCTTACTGTATATAATCCCAGTCACTGTATAAAAAGACAGAGCCGCCCACATGATCAAGCTGACGCCCCGCCAAGCCGAAATCCTCGCCTTCATCAAGCAGTGCCTGGAAGACAACGGCTACCCGCCGACTCGTGCAGAGATCGCCCAGGCGCTCGGCTTCAAGTCACCGAATGCCGCCGAGGAACACCTCAAGGCCCTGGCCCGCAAAGGTGCGATCGAGATGACCCCGGGCGCTTCCCGCGGCATCCGCATCCCGGGTTTCGAGCCCAATCAGGCCGAGGAAGAAGGCCTGCCGGTGATCGGCCGAGTGGCTGCAGGCGCACCCATTCTGGCTCAACAACATATAGAGGAAGCCTGCCGGATCAACCCGGACTTCTTCCGCCCGAGGGCCGACTACCTGCTGCGGGTACGCGGCATGAGCATGAAGGACATCGGCATCGTCGACGGCGATCTGCTTGCCGTCCACACCACCAGCGAAGCACGCAACGGCCAGATAGTGGTCGCGCGTATCGATGATGAAGTGACGGTCAAGCGATTCAAACGTGAAGGCAATACCGTCTGGTTGCTGGCTGAAAACACAGAATTCGCCCCGATCGAAGTGAACCTGGAAGAACAGGAGCTGATCATCGAAGGCTTGAGTGTCGGCGTCATACGCCGCTAATTGGAGGCTTTATGCAGTTCCCTCAGTCGCTGAGCCGTACCCAACTTCCGCTGTTCGATGCCTTTCTGGCCTCGACCATTGCGGTGGCCGAACCCGAACCAGTAGCACTGGAAACCACGTTCAGCGAAGTATCGCTGAGAGGTGCTGCGGGTAACTGCCTGACGCTGTTGGCGCCCATGCTGCGGGAACTGAGCGAGAAGGATGACGAACGCTGGTTGACCCTGATCGCCCCACCGGCCAGCCTGACCCAGAGCTGGCTGCGCGATGCGGGCCTGAACCGTGAGCGGATTCTGCTACTGCACCCTCGCAACAGCCAGAGCGCCCTGCAGCTGGCTCAGGAAGCCTTGAAACTTGGCCGTAGCCATACGGTGGTCAGCTGGCTGCATCCCCTGCCCCAGCATGCGCGCCAGCAACTGGAAGCAGCAGCGCACCTCGGCCAGGCGCAAAGCCTGAACATCAGCCTGGGCTGACCCACGATTTACAGAGAAATGCTCGAAGTTGGAGTGTCACTTTTCTGCCTGACCGCCCGTGGAGGGCGCGGGTAGAAAGCCGGATCAGTGCAGGACGCGGGGCTGGTCTTCATGCTCAAAATCGCCTTCGGCCATTCTGCCGGCCATTTGCACGCCGACATTGAGCATCGCTTTGGCGACTTCCACATGCTGGCCCTGGAGAAAGGCCTTGGCATCTTCGGAGAAGTCCAACACCACCAGTGCTTCCTCATCATCGGCTCGACGCAGGGCAATACGCCCATCGGGCAGTTCGACGATTTCAAGGAAGGAAGTAGGCATAACTCGGATTCTCCACGAAAGGCCGCGCATTGTAGCAGCCGCTCCATTCAATCGCTTGGCGAAAAACCGCTAAGCGCTGAACGGACTTTTCAATAGTCGGTGCCCAGCACGGTCACCACTCGCTGAGGCCGACGCGAAAACGCTGTGCCAGTGCTTTCAGCTCCTGACGCCAGCCCTCCAATGTTTCCCGGTCAAGTGGAGGCTGTGCCTCATCGACACTTACCACCTTGATCAGCGAGGTAGCGCCAGGATCGGCCTTAGCCTCGCGCGGGGCGCGCGGAGGCCGGAATAGCTCGGCATGAGCAGCCAATAATTGCCCAAGCCAGGTGTGCCCATTTTCGGCCAACTCAACCAGTTCGGCCAACTCGGGGCTGGGTGAAGAAGCCAGGCTCTGTCGATCCAGCAATACCTCGGCACGCGCGGCACTGCTGTTCGGCAAGCGATAGAAACCTGCGATTTCATGGCACAGCCCAAGTAACGCACCGTACAAATGAAACAGGGTCGCTTCACGTTCGGCCTGCACCAACGCCTGGGCATTCATCGCCCGGCCTTCTTCGGCCTTGCGCCAGGAGTCCAGAGAAAGCCCGGCGTAGAAAATCTTTTGGTTCGTGCGGGTATACAGTTCGCCAGCCATATCCACTCTCCCGATCGCCATGGGCACACTCCAGCGAAGCATGCCCAAGGCAGATCAACGCTTGTCTTCAACCTTCCATTTGCCACCGTCGTAGAACGCTTTCCAACCGGTGGGTTTACCGTCCACTTCGGTCTGCACGTACTGCTCCTTGGTCTTGCGGCTGTAACGGATGACTGCCGCGCGACCTTCTGGATCTTTCGCTGGAGCGCTCATCAGGAAGTGATACTTCGGATCGATCTCGTCTTTATGCGGGACGATCTCAAGTACCAGTGGCGCACGGGTTTCGCGGTTTTTCGGAAACTGGCTGGCAGCCAGGAACAGCCCTGAGGCGCCATCACGCAGCACGTAGGTGTCATCGACCTTCTCACACTTGAGCTCCGGCATCTTCACCGCATCCATCTTGGGTGGCGCGGGCTCGCCACTACGCAGCAGCTTGCGGGTGTTCTTGCACTCGCTGTTGGTGCAACCAAAGAACTTGCCGAAGCGCCCGGTCTTGAGCTGCATCTGACTGCCGCACTTGTCGCACTCCAGGCTCGGCCCTTCGTAGCCTTTGATGCGGAACTGGCCCTGCTCGATCTCATAACCGGCGCAGTCCGGGTTGTTGCCGCAAATATGCAGTTTGCGCGTTTCGTCCAGCAGGTAGGCATCCATGGCCGTCGCACAGATCGGGCAGCGGTGCTTGCCGAGCAATACGCGGGATTCGGACTCACCCTCGTCATCCGCAGCGATCTCGTCACCGGGCACCAGGTTGACCGTGGCCTTGCAGCGTTCCTTCGGCGGCAGGGCATAGCCCGAGCAGCCAAGGAAAACGCCGGTGGAGGCGGTACGAATCATCATGTGCCGGCCGCAATCGCGGCAGGGAATATCGGTCGGCGTTGGCGTGTTGGCGCGCATGCCATTGTCGCCGTCGGCGGCCACCTCGAGCTTCTTCTTGAAGTCGCCGTAGAACTCGTCGAGCAGGTGTTTCCACTCGCGCTCGCCCTGGGCCACGTCATCGAGGTTCTCTTCCATGCCGGCGGTGAAGCCGTAGTCCATCAGATCGGAGAAGCTCTCGGAAAGACGCTCGGTGACGATGTCGCCCATTTTTTCCGAATAGAAGCGGCGGTTATGCAGCGCCACGTAGCCACGATCCTGAATGGTGGAAATGATCGCTGCGTAGGTGGATGGACGACCAATCCCCCGCTTTTCCATTTCCTTGACCAGGCTGGCTTCCGAATAGCGCGCCGTGGGCTTGGTGAAGTGCTGGCTAGGGTCAAGCTTGATCAGTTTGAGCACTTCACCCTGTTTCATTTCCGGCAGCACGGCGTCATCACCAGGCTTGCTCAGTTGTGGCAATGCACGGGTGTAACCGTCGAACTTGAGAATACGCCCCTTGGCACGCAGTTCGAACTGCGCAGCCGTAACGGTCACGGTAGTCGACAGGTATTCGGCCGGCGGCATCTGGCAGGCGACGAATTGGCGCCAGATCAGCTCGTAGAGGCGTTCGGCGTCACGCTCCATCCCGGACAGCTGGGTCGGGCGCACGTTGACGTCAGAAGGACGAATCGCTTCGTGCGCCTCCTGAGCGCCTTCCTTGCTGGAGTAGATGTTGGCCTTCTCCGGCAGGTATTGCTTACCGTACTCGGTGTCGATGAAACCACGCACCATCTCGACGGCATCAGCCGAGAGATTGGTGGAGTCGGTACGCATATAGGTGATGTAACCAGCCTCGTAGAGACGCTGGGCCATCATCATGGTCTTCTTCACACCGAAGCCCAGCCGGGTGCTGCCCGCCTGCTGCAGTGTCGAGGTAATGAACGGCGCCGAGGGTTTGCTGCTGGTCGGCTTGTCCTCGCGCTTGGCGATGCTGTAGCTCGACGCCTTGAGGGTCGCCAGCGCGGCCATGGCCTGCGCTTCGTTCAGCGGCTTGAAGGCAGCGCCATTCTCGCGGGCTACTTCAAAGCGCACGTTGGCGTCTTTGGCGGTGCCCAGATCGGCGTGCACCTCCCAGTACTCTTCAGGTACGAACGCTCGGATTTCCTTTTCGCGCTCGACCACCAGCTTCACCGCAACGGACTGCACACGTCCGGCAGACAGCCCGCGAGCGATCTTCGACCACAGCAGCGGCGAGACCATGTAGCCCACCACGCGATCAAGAAAACGCCGCGCCTGCTGGGCATTGACCCGGTTGATATCCAGTTCACCCGGAGCAGAAAACGCCTCTTGAATGGCCTTTTTGGTAATTTCGTTGAACACCACGCGCTTGTAGCGGCTGTCGTCACCACCGATAGACTCGCGCAGATGCCAGGCGATGGCCTCCCCCTCTCTATCCAAGTCGGTCGCGAGATAGATGGTGTCAGCATCTTTGGCTAGGCGGCGCAGTTCCTCGACCACCTTCTCCTTGCCCGGCAGGATTTCGTACTTGGCTTTCCAACCCTGCTCGGGATCGACGCCCATGCGGTTGAATAGCTGACGCTTGGCCTTTTCCTTGGGTGACAGGGCCGGCACCTCACCCGCGGCAGCCTTGCCGCGTTTGACAGGCTCCTTGGCTGCCGCCCCGCCACTGGTGGGGAGGTCGCGGATGTGGCCGATGCTCGACTTCACCACGTACTGGCTGCCCAGGTACTTGTTGATGGTCTTGGCCTTGGCCGGGGATTCCACGATGACCAGCGATTTACCCATGGATTGGAAAATTCCTGAAATTCGATAATTGAAAGGCGAGTAAGCGCCTGAAAAACTGTTGGGCGTATCGGCTCGACGCATGCTGCATCGACGATGAAAGCGCCCGCTCGACAGAGCGAACGCCGAAAAACGTGGTGCTGCCGCTCGTATCACATCAGCCGGATCGTTATCCAACCGACTAAAAGTGCCCTGCGACCTGCTTTGGCCCCGCTATATATAGTGGCGGTCAAGCCAAGGTCAAGGGCAAGTGTTCCCTGAAGCCGTCTCAGGGACGCCTCAGAACACTTGCTTCCGCCTCGACAAAAGCAAAGCGCGGAACCCGCTTACCGTCGTATTCCACGTCGCTGCAAAACATCGCCAGCGGTCGCACCCAGAGACCGTATTCGCCGTACAACGCCTGGTACACGACGACTTCTTCTTCCGTCTCAGAATGCTTGGCCACACCCAGCACGCGGTACTCGGGACCCTTGTAGTGACGGTAGAGACCGGGCTGCAGCGACATCATTCAACTTCCTGGAAATATTTTTCGTTCGATAAAAACGCTCGGGCGGCATTTCGTGCCTCGCGCCGAACCGGAACGGCCTGCATCAACGACACAGTGCCAAAAACAAAAACCGGGGCAGAAGCCCCGGTTGTGCAACCACCTAAACGTCAGATGCGTTCGAACACCGTGGTGATGCCCTGGCCCAGGCCAACACACATGGTCGCCACGCCGAAGGTACCGTTGTTCTGCTTCATCACGTTCAGCAGGGTACCGGAGATACGCGCTCCGGAACAACCGAACGGGTGACCCAGAGCAATGGCGCCGCCGTGCAGGTTGACCTTCTCTTCCATCTTGTCGAGCAGTTTGAGGTCTTTCAACACAGGCAGGGCCTGGGCTGCGAAGGCTTCGTTAAGCTCGACGAAATCGATGTCGTCGATGGTCAGGCCGGCACGCTTGAGCGCTTTCTGAGTCGACGGCACCTGACCGTAGCCCATGATCGCCGGATCCACACCGGCCACGGCCATGGCGCGAACCACTGCCATTGGCTGGATACCCAGATCCTGAGCACGCTGGGCGGACATCACGATCATGCAGGAAGCGCCATCGGTGATCTGCGAGGAAGTACCCGCAGTCACGGTACCGCCCTTGGGATTGAACGCCGGCTTGAGGCTGGCCAGGCTTTCCAGGGTAGTCTCGGGACGAATGGTTTCATCGTAGTCGAAGACCTTGAGGAAGCCGTTCTCGTCGTAGCCCTGCAGCGGGATGATCTCGTCCTTGAACTTGCCTTCGACGGTGGCCTTGTGGGCCAGCTGGTGCGAACGCACGCCGAACTTGTCCTGGGCTTCACGGGTGATGCCGTGCATTTTGCCCAGCATCTCGGCGGTCAGGCCCATCATGCCGGAGGCCTTGGCCGCGTACAGCGACAGGTGCGGGTTCGGGTCGACGCCGTGCATCATGCCGACGTGGCCCATGTGCTCAACGCCGCCGACCACGAATACATCGCCGTTACCGGTCTGGATCGCCTGCACGGCAGTGTGCAGCGCGCTCATCGACGAGCCGCACAGGCGGCTGACGGTCTGCCCGGCACTGGTGTGCGGGATCTGGGTCATCAGCGACGCCATACGCGCGATGTTCCAGCCCTGCTCCAGGGTCTGGTTGACGCAACCCCAGATGACGTCTTCGACTTCCTTGGGATCGACCTTGTCGTTGCGTTCCAGCAGTTTGCTGATCAGCTGCGCAGACAGGGTCTCGGCACGGGTATTACGGTGCATGCCGCCCTTGGAACGCCCCATCGGGGTACGGCCGAAGTCGACGATGACTGCATCTCTTGGATTCAGGCTCATAAATTCACTCTCGCTCCAATCGTTGCGCGATTAACCAAAGAAGGTCTGGCCGTTTTTGGCCATTTCACGCAGTTTCTCGGTCGGCTGATACAGCGCGCCCAGATCGGCGTACTTGTCGGCCAGGGCCACGAACTCGGCTACCCCGACACTGTCGATGTAGCGCAGCGCGCCACCGCGGAACGGTGGGAAACCGATGCCGTAGATCAGGCCCATATCGGCCTCGGCAGCCGTTTCGACGATACCGTCTTCCAGGCAGCGCACGGTTTCCAAGCACAGCGGGATCATCATGGTGTTGATGATGTCCTCGTCGCTCAGCTCACGCTGTTCGACCACGATCGACTTGAGCAGCTCGTAAGCCTCAGGGTCGGTGACCTTCTTCGGCTTGCCGCGCTTGTCGGTCTCGTAGGCGTAGAAGCCCTTGCCATTCTTCTGGCCCAGGCGGTTGGCCTCGTACATCACGTCGACCGCGGTGCGGCCTTCTACCGCCATGCGATCCGGGAAGCCTTCGGCCATCACGTCACGGCCATGGTGGCCGGTGTCGATGCCAACCACGTCGGACAGGTAGGCCGGGCCCATGGGCCAGCCGAACTTCTCCATGACCTTGTCGATGCGCGCGAAGTCGATGCCGAAGCTGAGCAGCTTGGAAAAGCCGCCGAAGTATGGGAACAGCACGCGGTTGACCAGGAAGCCCGGGCAGTCGTTGACCACGATCGGGTTCTTGCCCATCTTCTTGGCGTACGCCACGGTGGTGGCAACCGCCTTCTCGCTGGACTTCTCACCGCGGATGACTTCGACCAGAGGCATCATGTGCACCGGGTTGAAGAAGTGCATGCCGACGAAGTTTTCCGGGCGCTTGAGGGCCTTGGCCAGCAGGCTGATGGAAATGGTCGAGGTGTTGGACGCCAGAATGGTGTCTTCCTTGACCGCAGCCTCGACCTCGGCCAATACGGCCTGCTTGACCTTGGGATTCTCAACCACGGCTTCGACGACGATGTCGACATGGCCGAAGTCGCCATAGGACATGGTCGGGCGAATGGCGCTCAGCGATTCGGCCATCTGTGCGGTGGTCATGCGACCTTTCTCGACGCGCTTGCCGAGCAGCTTGGAGGCCTCGCCCAAGCCCATCTTGATACCCTCTTCGCGGATATCCTTCATCAGGATCGGCGTGCCCTTGGACGCCGACTGGTAGGCGATACCGCCACCCATGATGCCGGCACCCAGCACAGCGGCCAGTTTCACGTCCTGAGCGATGGCATCGAAGCCCTTGGCTTTCTTCTTCAGCTCCTGATCGTTGAGGAACAGCCCGATCAGGCTTTCCGCGACCGAGGTTTTGGCCAGCTTGGCGAAACCGGCGGCTTCGACTTCCAGCGCCTTGTCACGGCCGAAGTTGGCGGCTTTCTGAATGGTCTTGATGGCTTCGACCGGCGCCGGGTAGTTCGGGCCGGCCTGGCCTGCGACGAAACCCTTGGCGGTTTCGAAGGCCATCATCTGCTCGATGGCGTTGAGCTTAAGCTTTTCCAGCTTGGGCTGACGCTTGGCCTTGTAATCCAGTTCGCCGGAAATGGCGCGCTTGATCAGGTCCAGGGCACCGGCCTGCAGCTTGTCAGCGCTGACCACGGCGTCCACCGCACCGACCTTGAGGGCTTCATCGGCACGATTTTCCTTGCCGGAGGCGATCCACTCGACGGCGTTGTCGGTACCGATCAGGCGCGGCAGGCGCACCGTGCCACCGAAGCCTGGGTAGATACCCAGCTTGACCTCGGGCAGACCGATCTTGGCGCCTTCGGCCATGATCCGGTAATCGGCGGCCAAACACATTTCCAGGCCGCCGCCTAGGGCGATGCCGTTGATGGCGACGACAGTGGGCACTTCCAGGTCTTCGAAATCACTGAAGATCCTGTTGGCTTCCAGGTTACCGGAGATCAGTTGCTCTTCCGGCAGCTTGAAGTTGTCGACGAACTCGGTGATGTCGGCACCGACGATGAACACGTCCTTGCCGCTGCTGACGATCACGCCTTTGATCGAGGCATCAGCCTTGATCGCGTCGACGGACTGACGGAGCTCGCTCAGGGTCAGACGATTGAACTTGTTGACGGACTCACCCTTGAGATCGAACTTGAGTTCGACGATGCCGCTTTCAAGAGCCTTAACCGTGATGGCTTTACCTTCGTAAATCATCAACTGATCTCCACGCTTAGGGAATCTGAACAGTACACACCGGAGTCAATCCACAGACTCACGCCACAAAACACCGTAGACGAAATTCCGCTACCCACCGATGCGATATTCGGACTGGATTGGGCACTGCCGAAGCGGCAAACGCTCAATTCATACGCCCGTTTGATTTGGGTGAGCACACATTCACGGAAAAGCCGGGAATTGTCAATTGGCGTTCTGTAGCCACTTGCAGCGCGCACTACCGGCCCACAGTGATTGATAAAGCCTGCAGCGAAAAGCAGATCAATGGCGTCGATAACGCGCCATTCGGCAGGCATGCCTCCACCTGGACTTAGCGCTAGCCAAAATTCGACACCAGGGGTAGAGTCGCGCGATTCGGCTGCCACCGAATGACTAAAACAACAATAACGATGTGTCTTCACCGAGGTTCCAGCATGCCTGCACGCCTGCGCGCCATCCTTCTACACGCCCTGCTCTTCACCCTGCTGCTGCCTGGTTTCAGCGCTGCCGCGGAAACCTCGCCCTACCTGCAACATCTTCTGCGCCTGCACCTAGCTGCGCAGAAAAGTCTGGGCGACTTCTACATGTACAACAGTATGGAAGGCGACCAGCGCTACGCAGGGATGATCGATGAGTCTCGCCAGGAAGCCAACAGACAGATTTTGAAACTGTCAGGCATGCCTGACATCGGCGCGGCTCGCCTGCAAACTCGCCTGCAGGAGGAGTGGCAAGCCTATGATCGAGATCTGACGACACTGATGAGCGCGCTGGGGAAGCAGGGCTACACAGATCTGCAGCCGGTCGCCGACATGGCCGCACGCAACCGCCAGGTATTGGCGACCAGTGAGGCCCTGTACGACGCATTGCAGCGCGCGGACGCACGCGCGATATCCGAGCAGACCGCCAGCACCCGGCAGCTCAGCCTGCTGATGCAAAGCATCGCCGTGAGCTACGCCGCACGCAGTGCATCGGTAGGTGCCAGCTTTTCCGGGGATAGCAGCGAGCGCCCCATTGAGGATCAGGTAGCAGACTTTTCCAACCGTTTGGATGCGCTGCGCAGCCTGCCGGGCAACAGCGCGCAGATCAATACGGCACTGGACGCAGTAGCGACCAAATGGCGCTACATCGAGAAATCGCTGCTCAATTACAACGAGAAAAGCGTGCCGTTCCTGGTCAACAAGTACTCGGACAGCATCATTCGCGGACTGATGGAAGTCACTGATCTTTACGTGCAGCCAGCTCAGACGAGCAGCCAGTCATGACAGCTGATAACGCCCCGCCCATGGCGCGAGATTGCTCAGGCACGTGACTTGAGAAAAGCCGCAATAGCCTGCAACGATTCCGGCTGGGCCCGCTCCCCCCAAAACAGGGCGATCATCTGGAGAGTGGCTTCAGCCTTGTAGACGTCTGCGGGCAAACTGCAGAGCTGCTCGACGAGGGGCAGATCAGCACAAGGCTCCTGCCATTTGTTCAGCCATATGCCTGGCTCTCGCTGCCAGTAGCACCAACTGTCCTGCCGCCCACGAGGCCGAGGATGGTGGTATTGCGGGCAGGGGCTCGGCGCCGTATTGGCCATCCAATACGGCCACTCTTCGCGGGCCAGCTGCATCGCCAAGCCCATGCGTCGCGCCTCCATGCGAACGTCCATCTGGCCACGCTGACGCCGCGATGGCACCAGCCAGACCAGGGGACTAAGTGCGACTACCAGTAGTGCGACAACGATCCATCCCGTCATAATTTCTATCTCCACTGCGCAACCTGTGGTAAATGCTCAAACCAGCCATACTTGAAATCATTGGTCACCCTGAAAGGAGACAATCTCATGCCCTACCAGCACATTCTGGTCGCCGTCGATCTGACCGAGGAGTGCGACCCGGTAATGAAGCGCGCCCAGGCTCTAGCCAGCAGCACCCAGGCAAAACTGTCCGTGGTGCATATCGTCGAACCCATGGCCATGGCTTTTGGCGGCGACGTACCGATGGATCTGTCGATGCTGCAACAACAGCAGTTCGAGCAGGCCAAGGAGCGCCTCGACGCCTTCGCCCTCAAGCACCCTCAGCTCACCGCGGAAAACCGCCACCTGGCTTACGGCCAGCCACGCCAGGAAATTCATCGCCTCGCTTCTGAGCAACACTGCGATCTGATCATCGTCGGCAGCCACGGCCGTCATGGCCTGGCTCTTCTGCTCGGCTCGACCGCCAATGACGTGCTGCACGGCGCGCCCTGCGACGTGCTGGCCGTCAGCCTGAAGAAACCATCGGCCTGATCGCTCCGCAATGAACAGCGCCGGGCAAAGCCCGGCGCTGTAGCATTAACCAGCAGATAGTGGCCGAAGGCTGATCAGCCTTCCAGTTCAGCCCAGCGCTCGACCAGACGCTCCAGCTCTTCCTGCTGTGCCTGCAACTGCGCCAGCACCGCCGCGGTGTGCTCACCGGACTGCTGGTAGAACGCAGGAGCGGCGATCTGCGCTTCCAGCTCGGCGATCTTCTGCTCTGCGGCATCGATCTGCTCGGGCATGGCGTCCAGCTCACGCTGATGCTTGTAGCTGAGTTTCTTCTTCGCCGCCGGTGCGCTTTCTACCGGCTCGGCAACGGGCGCAGCGACGGGGGCTTCGACGACCGCGGAGCCCAGCTCGGCCTTACCCGACTTGGTCTCTCCAACGCCCAGCAGGCGTGGCGAACCACCCTGACGCAGCCAGTCCTGATAACCACCAACGTACTCGCGCACCTTGCCCTCGCCTTCGAAGACCAGGGTGCTGGTGACCACGTTGTCGAGGAATGCCCGGTCGTGGCTGACCATCAGTACCGTGCCCTTGAACGTCAGCAGCACTTCCTCGAGCAACTCGAGGGTTTCCACATCAAGGTCGTTGGTTGGCTCATCGAGCACCAGCAGGTTGGCCGGTTTGCTGAACAGCTTGGCCAGCAGCAGACGCGCACGCTCGCCTCCCGACAGCGCCTTGACCGGGGTACGGGCACGCTGCGGACTGAACAGGAAATCGCCGAGGTAGCTGAGCACGTGTCGGTTCTGCCCGTCGATCTCGATGAAATCACGACCTTCGGCGACGTTGTCGATGACGGTCTTTTCCAGATCCAGCTGATGGCGCAATTGATCGAAGTAGGCGACATCGATCTTGGTGCCCTCTTCCACCTTGCCGCTGGTCGGTTGCAGACCGCTGAGCATCAGCTTCAACAGAGTGGTCTTGCCGGTGCCGTTGGCGCCCAGCAGGCCGATACGGTCGCCGCGCTGCAGCACCATGGAGAAATCGCGAATCAGGAACGGGCCGCCCGGGTGGGCGAAGCTGACGTTCTCGAGCACCATCACCTGCTTGCCGGACTTCTCCGCGGTGTCGAGCTGAATATTGGCCTTACCGGTACGCTCACGACGCTCGCTGCGCTCTACACGCAGCGCCTTGAGGGCGCGCACGCGGCCTTCGTTACGGGTACGTCGGGCCTTGATGCCCTGACGAATCCACACCTCTTCCTGAGCCAGACGCTTGTCGAACAGCGCGTTGGCGGTTTCCTCGGCGGCCAGCGTAGCCTCTTTGTGCACCAGGAAGCTGGCGTAATCGCCATTCCAGTCAATCAGGCCGCCACGATCCAGCTCGAGAATGCGCGTGGCCAGGTTCTGCAGGAAGGAACGGTCGTGGGTGATGAACAGCACGGCGCCCTGGAAATCCTTGAGGGCTTCTTCCAGCCAGGCGATCGCGCCGATGTCCAGGTGGTTGGTTGGCTCGTCGAGCAGCAGCAGATCCGGTTCGCTGACCAACGCCTGGGCCAGCAGCACACGGCGGCGCCAGCCACCGGACAACTGGGCCAGGGTCTTGTCGGCCGGCAGTTGCAGACGGCTCAGGGTGCTGTCGACCAGTTGCTGCAGGCGCCAGCCATCACGGGCCTCAAGATCCTGCTGAACGTGCATCAATTTGTTCAGATCTTCTTCGGTGACACAGTTCTGTGCCAAGTGATGGTACTGGGCGAGTAACTCGCCAACGCCATCCAGGCCTTGGGCAACCACATCGAACACGGTGCGCTCATCGGCGACCGGCAGCTCTTGTGGCAGCTCGCCGATTTTCAGCCCCGGCGCGCGCCAGACGGCACCGTCATCGGGCTTCTGATCGCCCTTGACCAGCTTGAGCATGCTGGACTTGCCGGTACCATTGCGGCCAATGATGCACACCCGCTCGCCGCGGGCGATCTGCCAAGACACCTTGTCCAACAGCGGCATGGCGCCATAGGCCAGGGAAACATCGGTGAACTTGAGCAGGGTCATGGGTTGCCTCGACAATACGCTGGGGTGGTGGCGAAAAGAGTGTGCGAACGCAGCCAATGGGTTCACCACGTGGCCGACCACCACGAAACTGATCTGACCGGCGCATGCGCCAGCCAAAAACCGGGCGCGTATTCTAACCGAGAAGGCCCTCGGCGTCTGTCAGGCCTTACGCACCGGCTGTCGATGTGACATAAACAGACATGCGCCAGACTGCTGCGGCCCTTTCGCGCCAAGCGGGCAAAAGGCTAAGCTAACGCCCATTGCCTTTAACTGCGCCCGCAACTGCCAATACGGCCTGCTGCCGCCCAAAAGGGCGCATCGAGCGACCGGCATCAGCCAGATCGCATCCGCTCACGAGATGATCCCCCCGGAAGTACCATGCGCTGTCGTTTGCCCAGTCTGTTGAGCTGCCTGATTCTTTGCGCCACCACGGCAACCCTGAGCCAGGCAGCGAGCCTGACCCAGCAACGCCAGTATTACGATGAGGCCAAGGCCGCTCTTGCCAAGGGCGACAAGGGGCCTTATCAGCGCTACGCCAGCGCCCTGAGCGACTACCCGCTGACGCCTTATCTGGCGTATGACGAACTCACCGCACGCCTGAAATCAGCTAGCAATAACGAAATCGAAGCCTTCCTCGCAGCCCATGGTGATCTGCCTCAGGCCAGCTGGATGAAACTGCGCTGGCTGCGCTGGCTGGCCGAGCGTGGCGAATGGCAAACCTTCGCCAAGTACTATGATCCGGGCCTCAACTTTACCGAGCTCGACTGCCTCAATGGCCAGCGCCAGCTCAACCAAGGCCAGACCGCCGAAGGCTATGCCAGCGCCGAGAAGCTGTGGCTGGTTGGCAAGTCGCAGCCCGAAGCCTGTGATCGTCTATTCGACCGCTGGGCAGCCGAAGGGCAACTGACCGAACAGCGTCGTTGGCAACGTACCAAGCTGGCAGCCGAGGCGCGCAACTACAGCCTGGCCACCTTCCTGAGCAAGGATCTGCCAACGCTCAGTAACCACGGCAAGCTGCTCGTGGAAGTGGGCCAGAAACCGCAGATTCTCAGCCAAACCGCGCGCTTCACGCCAGCCGACGACGCCATGGGCGACGTGGTCAGCCTCGGCCTGCGCCGCCTTGCCCGCCAGGATCCGGAGCAAGCGCTAAGCCTGCTTGAGGGCTATTCCCAGCGTATGCACTTCTCCGAGCAGGAGAAGATTGCCATCGCCAACGAGATCGGCCTGACCCTGGCGCGCCGCTTCGATCCGCGCGCCCTCGACGTGATGGCCAAGTACGATCCCAACCTGCGTGACGACACCGTCAGCGAATGGCGCGCACGCCTGCTGCTGCGGCTGGGCCGCTGGGACGAAGCCTACAAGCTGATCAACCGCATGCCCGAATCCCTGGCCAGCACCAACCGCTGGCGTTACTGGCAGGCGCGTAGCCTGCAGTTGGCACAACCCAACGGCAAGGGCGCTCAACCTCTTTTCCACAACCTGGCCAAGGAGCGTGACTTCTACGGCTTCATGGCTGCCGATCAGGTCAAGGAACCTTACTACTTGAAAAACGCGCCGCTACCGCTCAGCGCTGCGGTGGTGAAAAAAGTGCGCAACGCCCCCGGCATCCGTCGCGCCATGGAGTTCCATGATCGTGGCCAGATCGTCGACGGCCGCCGCGAGTGGTACCACGCCAGCCGGCACTTCGACCGCGACGAACTGGTGGCCCAGGCAAGACTGGCCTACGACATGGAATGGTATTTCCCGGCCATCCGTACCATCAGCCAGGCCAAGTACTGGGACGACCTCGACGTTCGCTTCCCGATGGCCTATCGCGAATCGCTGACAACTGAAGCGAAAAAGCGCGGCCTGCACTCCAGCTGGGTGTTCGCCATCACCCGCCAGGAAAGCGGCTTCATGGCCGACGCCAAGTCTCACGCCGGCGCCATGGGCCTGATGCAGGTCATGCCCGCCACCGCCAAGGAGACCGCACGCAAGTTCGGTATTCCACTGAGCAATCCAAACAACACATTACTGCCCAGCATCAACATTCAACTGGGCGCCGCTTACATGAGCCAGATCTATGGCCAGTTCAATGGTAATCGGGTGCTCGCCTCGGCCGCTTACAACGCTGGCCCCGGCCGCGTTCGCCAGTGGCTGCGCGGTGCCAACCATCTGTCGTATGACGTTTGGGTCGAGAACATTCCGTTCAATGAGACCCGCCAATACGTGCAGAACGTGCTGTCCTACGCGGTGATCTACGGCGACAAGCTCAACGCCCCACAGCCGCTGGTGGGCTGGCACGAGCGCTATTTCGACCAATAGGGCAGCGGCAAGCGGCAAGAAAGAGCGCGCATCGCTCCCGCCCCCGTAGCCTGGGTTGAGCAGAGCGATACCCAGGGCAACCTTCCCGGGTGTCGCTGCGCTCGACCCGAGCTACATCAGGATGATTGGCTAACCATCAACCTACTCCAGCACCTCGACCGGCATGCCAACCTGCAATTCACCACTACCGTGGTTGATCAGGTTCTGCCCGAAGAGAATTTCGCTTTCGCGCTGGCGGTAGCTGCGCAAGGTGGTCAGCGGTTCGCGATCGGCGCTGCGCTCGCCGGTCTGCGGATCGATGGTGGTGATGATGCAGCGTGAGCAAGCCTTGGCAACCGTGAACTCGACATCGCCGATGCGAATGCGCTTCCAGCTATCCTCGGCATAGGGCTCACTGCCCTGCACCACCAGATTGGGACGAAAACGCAGCATTTGCAGAGGGCGACCAACCCGAGCCACCAGGTCGTCGAGTGAAGCCTGGCCGATCAGCAACAGTGGAAAGCCGTCGGCGAACCCGACCTTCTCATCCCCTGTCACGTTGCCTTCGATATAGCGCGCACGCTCCGCGGGTACATGTACCAACCGACAGGGCTTGCCGATGAATTCGCTGACCCAGGCCGCCGCCTCGTCGCCAGCGTCCGGCACGCGCATACTGTCGCGCCAGATGATCACTCCACGCAATGCCTCGTCGGGATCCGGCAGCGCCACGTCGAGAGAAGGCCTGTCCGGTGCCTCGAGGGTCAGGCCGCCGGCCTG
Source organism: Pseudomonas sp. AC355 (assembly GCF_979258205.1). Classification (NCBI taxonomy): domain Bacteria; kingdom Pseudomonadati; phylum Pseudomonadota; class Gammaproteobacteria; order Pseudomonadales; family Pseudomonadaceae; genus Pseudomonas; species Pseudomonas sp. AC355. Next base: position 1,982,523 of record NZ_OZ409843.1, read on the forward strand.
ATTCCAGCGCGCCGTCAGGCGGCTCATCTGTGGGAAGGTACGCTGGGTCAGGAAGCGGCCGTTCTCCTCGCTCGCCAGCATCCAGCGGCGATCACCGGCCACGCCCAGACCGTCGAGCTGCAGACTGGGCAACGACTCGCCGATAGCGGACTTGAGAGGAAAACGGTAGAGCGAGGAAAGGTGCATGGCCCGGCGTCCTGACTAGAGCTAAACGGCGGTTATACGCAAACCGCCGCCGCGGCTCAAGCCAGGCGCGTAGCGCTGAGCGCTTACTGCTCGTCGAGCGCCAGCCGCTCGCGAATCACGTCGACCAACTTGTCGGGCTGGAATTTGGAAAGGAAGTTGTCGCAACCCACCTTCTTCACCATCGCATCGTTGAAGCTGCCGGATAGCGAAGTGTGCAGCACCACGTACAGATCACGCAGACGCGCGTCCTGTCGAATTTCGGTGGTCAGACGGTAGCCATCCATTTCCGGCATTTCGGCATCGGTGAAGATCATCAGCAGCTTGTCGGTCATCACCTGGCCAGTGTCCGCCCAGGCCTTGAGCATGTTCAACGCCTTCAGGCCATCGGTGGCCACATGCATCTTGATCCCCAACTGCGACAGGGTATCGCGTAGCTGCGACAAGGCCACGCTGGAATCGTCGACCAGTAGCACTTCGCGACCCCGGGCTTTCTCCAGCAGCGGATCGGCCAGACGGTCACTGGAAATACGGGTGTCGTAAGGCACGATCTCGGCCAGTACCTTCTCGACGTCGATGATTTCCACAAGCTGGTCGTCGACCTTGGTGATCGCCGTCAGGTAGTGGTGGCGCCCTGCTCCACCAGGCGGTGGCAGGATGGATTCCCAGTTGAGGTTGAGAATGCGGTCGACGCCGCCGACCAGGAACGCCTGAATCGAGCGATTGTATTCGGTGACGATGATAGTGCTGCGCTCATCCGGCACGATTGGCCGCATGCCGATGGCCTGGGACAGGTCGATCACCGGCAGGGTTTGCCCACGCAGGTGAATGACCCCACAGACGAAACGATGCCGATGCGGCATCAGCGTCAGCTTGGGCATCTGCAGGACTTCCTGCACCTTGAACACGTTAATCGCGAACAACTGCCGGCCAGCCAGGCGGAACATCAGAATTTCCAGGCGGTTCTCACCTACCAACTGTGTCCGCTGATCAACGGTGTCGAGAATACCGGCCATTATTCGCTCCTGTGCGGCGTGATGTTCTTGTCAAGCTATCGGCCAGTCGTTGCATTACTGAAGGCATGGCGTAACGCCATCTTGCACCAGTGGCCGATGGGAAACCAGCGCCGCCATGCTTAGTCATGCAGCAACGGGGATTGTTGTGGAAGATGCACACGTAGCGCCTGTGGCCGCGCGGCAAAACGCATGCTGTGCCCCTCACGTGGCTCGCCGTCGAGGTTCAGATCCAACCCCTCCGGCGCGTCGATTTCCAGCCAGGGCAACCGAGCGCTAACCGATACACCCTCGATCCCTTTCAAGCCGCCAGAGAACAGCGTCCCCAGCGTGCCAACTACATCGGACGCCGCCGGAACGATGCACACATCCAGCAGGCCATCGTTGACTCGCGCGTGGGGGCACAGCACATGGCCACCACCGGCTTGCCGACCATTACCAATGCCCAGGGCGAGAAACTCGCCTTCCCACTCGAAATCAGGCCCCTTGAAGCGACCAAAGGCCGAGCGCACTTCGGCAAAACGGGTCAGGCCGGTAAGCATGTAGGCGGCACCGCCCAGCACGCGCTTGAGATCTTCGGAGGTATTGGCAGTGACGTTGGAGCCAAAACCACCCGTCGCCATATTGAGGAACAGCTGGCCGTCGACCTCACCCAGGTCGATCGGCTGCGCCGGTGTATCGAGCAGCGCCAAAGCATCGGTAGGCACGACCGGAATACCGGCAGCGACAGCGAAGTCATTGGCGGTACCCAGGGGCAGCAGCACCAAACTTGCATTCGTATTGGCCTTGGCCATCGCTTCGGCAATATCTCGCAGTGTGCCGTCACCGCCGCCGGCGATCAGCGTCTGATAACCCGCCTGCAAGGCTTCTGTGACCAGACGCTGGGCGTCACCCGCTTCCCACGTCAGGCGCACGGCCAGATCCCAGCCGCGCTCGCGTTGGGTCTTGACCGCCGTGCGCACCTCTTCGTTGAGGGACTGCTTACCATGAAGGATCAACAGCGCTTTACGCTCTTGCATAACGGCTCCGAAACGGGATTGAAAACGACTGCCTATGCAGACAACGCGCAGGAGAAATAATCACACCGTCCATCTCCTGCTCGCCGACTATCGACTCTACACCTCAGCCGAGTAATTCACTCATTGGAATGAAGTGCAGGCTGTCGCCTTCCTTGAGGGTGGTGCCTTCCAGCACTTGCGCCAGCCCTTCGGCCCAGGCGGCACTGCGCAGCACGCCGGAACTCTGATTGGAGTAAGGCACCACGCTGCCGTTTTCCAGGCGTGCACGCAGAAACTCACGGCGCTTGCCGGGTTTTGCCCAGACGAAGCCCGCCGGCACCGCGAACCCCAGCGGCTCGACCTTCTGTACGCCCAGGCGGCGCAGCAGATAAGGCCGTGCCAGCAGGCCGAAGGTTACCAAGGTGGACGCCGGATTACCGGGCAAGCCAATCACCGGGCGCCCCCGGAACTCGCCGATGGTGAGCGGCTTGCCGGGCTTGATCGCCAGCTTCCACAGGGCCAGCTCGCCGGCCTCGCGCAAGGCGATGCCGAGAAAGTCCGCCTCGCCCACCGACACGCCGCCAGTGGAAAGAATCAGGTCGACATCCTGCAGGGCGCCGAGGGCCTCGCGGGTACGTTCGAGATCGTCGACCAGAATGCCGGCATCGATGACCTCGCAACCCAAGCGCTGCAGCCAGGCGACCAGCAGGTAGCGGTTGCTGTTGTAGATCTGCCCGCCGCCCAATGGCTGCCCCGGCTCGACCAGCTCATCGCCAGTGGACAACACCGCCACCCGGGGTTTGCGACGTACCGGCAACTGCGCCAGGCCAATCGAAGCCGCCAGCCCCAGCTCTACCGGCCCCAGCCGCGTACCAGCGCTGAGCAAGGTTTCACCCTTGCGGTTCTCCTGCCCTTGGGGGCGGATGTTCTGGGCGACTTTCATGGCCTGATCGAAATGCACGCGACCGTCATCGCCGAGGCTGACGTTTTCCTGCATCTCCACCGTATCGGCGCCAAGCGGAACCGGTGCGCCGGTGAAGATCCGTGCACAGGTGCCAGGCTCCAGCGCCTCGGGCGCGGTGCCGGCAAAGATGCGCTGGCTGACCGGCAGCGGCTCGCCCTGCCAGTCGACCAGGCGCAGCGCGTAGCCGTCCATGGCACTGTTCGGCCATGGCGGCAGATCCAGGCCGGCGATCATCGGCTCGGCCAGCACGCGGCCATCGGCGTCGGCCAGATCAACCAGTTCCTGACCTTCGATAGGCGTCGCGTCAGCCAATGCCAGCAGACGCTCCAGCGCCTGCTCCACCGGCATCAGCGGCGAATGCTGCTCGCTCATCCGCGGCTCTCGCAGGGAGCGGCGAGCTTGAGGTGCGGCACGAAATTGCAGGGACGATGACGGGCATCGAGCTGCTCGGCCAGAATGCCGTCCCAGCCGGTACGACAGGCATTGGTCGAACCAGGCAGGCAGCAGACCAGCGTGCCGTTGGCGAGGCCGGCCAGCGCCCGGGACTGAATGGTCGAAGTGCCGATATCGGTGGTCGATATCTGCCGGAACAGCTCGCCAAAACCATCGACCTGCTTGTCCAGCAGGCAGGCCACTGCTTCCGGTGTACTGTCACGTCCGGTGAAGCCGGTGCCGCCGGTGATCAGCACCACCTGCACCACGTCTTCGGCGATCCAGGTGGCGACCTGAGCGCGGATCTTGTAGAGGTCGTCTTTCAGCAACACACGCTCGGCAAGGCTATGGCCAGCGGCTTTCAAGCGGTCAACGAACAGTTGTCCGGAGGTGTCGGTTTCCAGCGTGCGGGTATCGCTGACGGTCAGAACGGCGATATTCAGGGGCACGAATGGCGCATCGGCCTTGTGGCTCATGGCAGGCTTCCAGTTGTCGTGAACAATGGCCGGTGTTATACCACAGCGCCACCGCCGGAGACCCTGCCATGCCTACTTCAGCCCCGCCCCAAAGCCTCTCGGTGGTACTGCTCGCAGGCGGGCGCGGTCAGCGTATGGGCGGCCGCGACAAGGGCCTGGTGCACTGGCAGGAGCGGCCAATGATCGCATGGCTGCACGACCAGGTTCGGCCACTGACCGACGACCTGATCATCTCCTGCAACCGTAATCACGAAGCCTACGCGCCCTACGCCGACCACCTCGTCGGCGATGACAGCGCCGACTATCCGGGTCCGCTGGCCGGTATTCGTGCGGCCCTGCAGATCGCCCGCCACCCTCTCCTGCTGGTGCTGCCCTGTGACGCCCCCAGAGTCGACCGCACGCTGCTCGATGAACTCCTCGCGCTGGCCGGCGATCGCCCGGTCATGGCCAAGCGCGACGGCCATTGGGAACCGCTGTTCGCGATAATTCCCCGCAGCCTTCTACCCTCCCTGGAGCAGGCCTGGCAGGCCGGTCAGCGCAGCACCCAGCGCTGGCTGAAGGATCATCAACCTGTGGCGCTAACCTGCGCGCCAGACGATCCGCGCCTGAGCAACGTCAATTCACCGCAGCTCATTGAGTAGAACGGACTTGCAGTGCAGGCCAGCCAAGCAGTAAATACAGTGGAACTTGGGCTCGAAGCGCCCGTCTTAGCCCAAGTAATCATTCAGCTTCGATTTAAGGAGACATGTCATGAAGCAACGGACTACCGCTGCATTTCTACTCGCGTTCGGCCTGGTTACCCTGGTCGGTTGTTCCACGCCGTCGGTCATCACTCTGAACGATGGCCGGGAAATCCAGACCGTAGATCGCCCTGATTTCGACGACGACACTGGCTTCTACGAGTTCGAACAACTAGATGGCAAGCGCACCAAGGTCAACAAAGACCAGGTTCGTACCGTCAAAGAGCTGTAAGCACCTTTGACCCATCGTGGGCGTAAGCACCAAGCGCTGCGCCCCGATTTAAAATTTTTTGCTAAGCCCTTGTGCTGTAAAACTTTTTCAGTACAATTCGGCGCATTCGGAGTGTAGCGCAGCTTGGTAGCGCGTCTCGTTCGGGACGAGAAGGTCGCAGGTTCGAATCCTGCCTCTCCGACCAGATCCCGGTTTCTAGCAGCTCAAACCTGCTACGAAACACCTCAACAAAGCCCGCCTTGTGCGGGCTTTGTTGTATCTGGCTGCTGGACTAGACCTCGGTATGACAAAGCTCTGCTAACCCCCTCGCGCGTCTGCCACCCGTGAAATCCGCGCTGGTCGAAGCTAGCCGCTACTAGCGCACCCATGGCAGCAACCAGCCAGAAGCGCTGATAGGTCGACATCTGAGGGCGTAATCAGGCTCATGCTGGATGATGGCGCTCTACTTTCTCCGATGTGAAGCACTCGCCCCATGCGGCGCCTTTTTCGGTATCTTCGCAACACCAAGTTGTTCTCTATCCTGCCCAGAGCCTTTGAGCGTGCCTAGATTCCGTCTGTTTTCAGTGGGAGGCGGCTTCTGCCTTGCCGTCTTGCTGGGCCTCCTAGTGGTATTTCTGCTCGATCCGCTGCCGGTACAGAAAGTCCGCAATGCGGTTTTCGACCAGTATCAGCGTTGGCAGCCACGCCATTATCAGGATGCGCCAGTGCGTATCGTCGATCTGGACGAGGAAAGCCTCAAGCGCATCGGCCAGTGGCCCTGGCCTCGCACGCAGGTCGCTGCGCTGGTGGACAAGCTCGAGCAGGCTGGCGCGGCTGCAGTGGTGTTCGACGTACTGTTCGCCGAGCCGGATCGCACCTCACCTACCCAGCTTCTGCGCAACAACCAGTTGCCAGCCGAGTTGGCCGCCGGGCTGGCAGCCTTGCCGGATCATGATGCACAGTTCGCTGATGTACTGAAGCGCGGTAACACAGTGCTCGGATTTGCCGCTGAGCGAAGCGGTCGAGAGGTCGGGCCACCGCTGAGTCGCTTCGGCATGGTGCTGCAAGGCCCCTCCCCGCTTGCGTTCGTGCCGGCCTTCCAGGGCGCTACGCGCCCGTTGCCACAGCTGGAGCAGGCGGCTCGTGGCATCGGTGCCATGACGTTCAGGCCCGATGCTGATGGTGTGGTTCGACGCGTACCGCTATTCGTATCGCTGGCTGGTGAGTTGCGCCCATCGCTGGTGTCGGAGGCCCTGCGTGTTTCACAGCGCACCGGTCGCTACCGGATCATCAGCAGTGAGTCCGGGGTACAGCGGGTCGATATTGGCCAGCTGCAGATTCCGACTGCTGCCAGCGGCGAACTCTGGGTGTATTTCACCCCTCCACAACCCGAGCGCAGCATCCCGGCCTGGCAAGTGCTGGACGGGTCGGCGCCGCCCCTTGCAAACAGCATCATCATGATCGGCACCTCCGCCCAGGGCTTGCAGGATCTGCGCTTCAGCCCATTGGGCGGGATCATTCCTGGGGTAGAGGTTCACGCCCAGGCGCTGGAACAGGTGCTGACGGACACCTTACTGCTTCGGCCGAGTTGGGCGCTGGCGGTGGAGAGCCTGACCCTGCTGCTGGGCAGCCTGGTACTGGGGCTGCTGGCGCTGAACGCTCCCGCCCTGGCATCAGCTGTGCTCATGGTGATAGTGGTCGCGCTGCTCAATGCTGCTGCCTGGTATGGCTTCGTCACTCATAGGCTGCTGCTTGATCTGTTTACCCCATCGATCGGGCTGATGCTGGTGTACGGTGCCACCAGTATCGTGCGGCACATGGCTGCCGAGCGCGAACAGCGCTGGATACAGGCCGCCTTCTCACGCTACGTGTCCCCCAATCTGGTCAGCCATCTGGTGGCACACCCGGAGCGGCTGACACTCGGTGGTCAGCGGCAACTGTGCAGCTTCGTGTTTACCGACATCACCGGGTTTACTTCGATGATGGAACGCCAGACTCCCGAGGCGGCGGTAAGCCTGCTCAATGATTACCTGGAGCAGGTCATTGGCATTGCGTTCCGCCATGAGGGCACGCTGGATCGAATCGTCGGGGATGCGGTGGCGATCATGTTCTCCGCCCCAATCCCGCAGGCCGATCATCAACAGCGAGCGCTTTCCTGCGCACTGGAGATCAATCGTTTTGCCCAGTCCTACGTCGCGTCGTTGCGCGAGCAAGGCATCGAGTTCGGCCAGACGCGCATTGGTGTGCACTGCGGCGAAGTGGTGGTGGGCAATTTCGGCGGCTCGACGATCTTCGATTACCGCGCGCTGGGCGATCCGGTTAACACCACGTCGCGCCTGGAGAGTTTGAACAGGCAGATAGGCACCCTGCTGTGCGTGTCCGAGGCGATTCGTGAGAACTGCCCTCAAGTGCCGATGCGACCGGTTGGCGAAATCGTGCTCCAGGGAAAGGTCGAAGCCGTGCAGGTATTCGAGCCGCTTGAGGCGATGGTCGTGCCCGTTGTTACCTGCGACCAGGCTTACGAGGCCGCCTACCTTCTGCTGGAGAGCGCCGATCCTGATGCGTTGGCGGTATTCGAGAGCCTCAGCGAAGAGCGCCCGGGGGACGGGCTGGTCGCCTTTCACCTTCAACGCCTGCGCAACGGTGAGCAAGGCACCCGCCTGGTGATGGCCCGCAAGTAAAGGCCAGCCGATGCAGGCTTCAGCGGACGGTGACTTCGACCCGCCGGTTGGCGGGCTCCGGTTTGTTGTCCGGGGTTTTCACCAATAGGTTGCCTTCGCCATGGGAAGTAACCACGAGCTCCAGCGCCTGAAGACCATTGTCTTGCAATTGGCGGGCAATGGCACGGGCACGCAACAGCCCCAGTTCTTCGTTGTATGTCTTGCTGCCAACGGTGTCGGTATGGCCGATCACTGAAACTGCCGAAGGCCCGCGTTCCCTGACGGTCTGCAGCACTTCCGGAATTTCCGCCTGAGACTTCCTGGTCAGGCTGGTGCCGCCCGTATTGAAGTACAGCAGATAGCTTTTCGGCAACTCAGGCTGTGCTGCCCGTGCGGCGGAGAAATCCTTGTCGAGCCTGGGTTCATCCACCTGGAACGGCTTGGCGCTGCTGCCGTCGAGGTTCACGGCATAGCCCTTCTGGTCGACGCGAGTGAGACCTTTATCGGTTTTGACCTCAATGGCGCCTGTACTTCCGTCGGGGCTTTCTACCAGCACCACATAAGATTTGGAGGCGCATCCACTGCCCAGCAATGCGAAGAGAAGAACGGCGATTACGTACGTATAGGTTGGAGGCATGCCGTATTCGAACTCAATCGACCTTGACGAGGAAGTGGGTGCCACGCACGCCGATGGTGCCGGTAGGGGTGTTGATCTCGACGGCCTTGGGCTTGAGCTTAGCGATAGTGCCGGAAATGTAATCAAGCGTGCCGTGAGTGATCTTGGCACTGAGTTTCAATTCGTCCTGTGCCGGATCGAAGAGGAACTCGTCGATAGTCAGCTCGCTATTGGGGCCGAAAGACATCACGGTGTTGTCCTTCAGGGTCACCCCCATCGAGCCCGCCGAACCGGTTTTCACCACGCTACCGACGTACAAAGGTGTGCCAATCGTCGCCGATTGCGTTGTGCCATCTATGCTGACGGTGGCCTCTCCCTGTACCTTCATCACGTAACCTATTGATGTAGCTGGCTCAACTGCGAGCGCTGCCGATGCCAGCAATGCGCTGGCAAGTGGCAATATCCTGAAGCGAGCAAACACAGTAATCTCCTTCTTCATTCTATTTCCCTGAGTTGAACTGAGCGTTGCACATCCAGCCGCAGCACCGCTGCGTGGCCGGATGTACGAAGTAGTACGCGATGGGACTCTAGCGCAGGTTGCAGCATGTCATCAGGGCAAATCAAGCCGAGATTCAGACTACGGTTCAAGAGCAGTAAGCTGGTGGTCACCACCTTCCTGCTTTTGCAGCTGGTGCCTATATTGGCGCTTACCCTGGGTGTTCCGCCAGCGGTCTCGCTTTGCCTGTCCATTGTGATAGTGCTGTGCACGATGCCGCTGGTGCTGGGCGGCATGGAAAGCATTGATCGCACCATCAAGTTGCTGATGCAGGACACCCAGAAAATCCGCCAAATGGATTTTTCCGGCGAACTGCCGCCGGCTTCGATGTTCGCCGAAATCGAGACCCTCAATCGCAACCACATCGAGATGAAAGCCGCCCTGCAAAGCCAGACCCAGGCGTTGCAGGCTTCACAGATGAAGCTTTCCAGCCTGGTCGAGAACGGCTTGCTGTTGTCATCCGAGCGTGACCGGGATGCGCTGCTGCGCCATATCCTGATGCAAGGAAAGCGCATCTGTAATGCCCAGGCCGCCACCATGTACCTCAAGACCGAGCACAACACGCTGCGCTTCGCGTTGCGCTCCATGGACGATGAGCTGCCGACCATCGAACTGCCCCTGCATGATCCGCAGACCGGCCTGCCCAACGAACGGCATGTGTCGACCTACGCTGCACTGCACAACGAAACCGTCGTCATAGACGACGTATACGCCGAGAGCCGCTTTGATCTCAGCGGCACCCGCGGTTTCGATAGCGAGTCCGGCTTTCATACCGTCTCCATGCTGACCGTACCGCTGGCGCCACGAGGCGGCGAAGTGATCGGGGTGCTGCAGTTCATGAACGCCCTGGACGTCGAAACAGGCGGCGTGATCGCCTTCTCACCGCAAGTGATGTCATTCATTGGCGCGCTGGCCTCCCAGGCGGCCGTCGCGCTGGAGAACCATAACCTCATCGATTCGCAGCGTGCCCTGATCGACGGCATGATTGAAGTACTGGCCGGCGCGATAGACGCCAAGAGCCCCTACACCGGCGCGCACTGCGAGCGTGTACCGGAGCTGGCGATGATGCTCGCCGAGGCGGCCAGCGATGTCAGCGAAGGGCCGCTGGAGCACTTCCGCTTCACCACTGCAGACGAATGGCGCGAGTTCCGTATCGGCGCCTGGCTGCATGACTGCGGCAAGATCACCACGCCTGAACATGTGGTCGACAAGGCCACCAAGCTGGAGACGATCTACAACCGCATCCACGAGGTGCGCATGCGCTTCGAGGTGTTGTTGCGCGATGCGCAGATCGAGCGCCTGCAGCGAGTGCTCGACGGTCAGGATCGGTTGCAGGCCGATGCGCAGTATCAGGAGCTCGCCCAGGCGCTACAGGATGAATTCGCCTTCATTGCCGGGTGCAATATCGGCGGCGAGCTCATGAACCCCGAGCATGTGGGCACCCTTCACAAAGCGGCAGAGCGAACCTGGTTGCGGCATTTCGATGACCGCCTGGGGCTCTCCCCCGCCGAGTTGGCGCGCGTCGCCGAACTGCCTGGGGCGCCTCTGCCTGCCGTTGAACGGCTACTGGCAGACAAGCAACAGCATATCTTCCCGCGCCCGGAGACCAAGGCGCTCGACCCCAAGTACGGCTTTCAGGTCAGCGTTCCCGAGCACCTCTACAACCATGGCGAGCTCTACAACCTGAGTATCAGCCGTGGCACGCTGACCGCCGAAGAGCGCTTCAAGATCAACGAGCACATCATCCAGACCATCGTCATGCTCGAAAATCTACCGCTGCCTTCGAACCTCAAGCGGGTGCCGGAGTATGCCGGCACCCACCACGAAACCCTGCTCGGAACGGGATACCCGCGAAAGCTGGACAAGAGCCAGCTGTCCATTCCGGCACGCATCATGGCCATCGCCGATATCTTCGAAGCGCTGACCGCCTCCGACCGCCCCTACAAGCAGGCGAAGACACTGTCAGAGTCGATTGAAATCCTGGCTAGGCTTCGCGACAAAGGCCATATCGATGCCGACCTGTTCGCACTGTTTCTGCAGGCAGGACTGCCGATGCGTTACGCCGAGCGCCACCTGCACGCCGACCAGATCGACACCATCGACGTTGATCGTTTCCTGCTGGAGTAACTAGCCCGTAACGCTGCCGAAGGGTCGCACCCTCTTTGAGGGTTCTGTTTGGGACAACCGATATCAACCTAGGGCTGGCGTCTTTGGCTAAATGTTGGTGGAAGTGGGCGGCAGTTACCGGCAAAAACCGTCGTTTGGCGTTTTTGTCATTTCTCTATATAGCCTGCAGGCCAAACGATCAGGACGTAGTTTATGTATATAGGTGAGCTTGCTAAACGGGCGAACTGCACGCCGAAGGCTATCCGTTTGTATGAGCGGATGGGGCTGATAGCCCCTCAGCGCCTTGGCAGCTATCGGCTCTACACCGCACATCATTTGAAGCTTGTTCAGATGATCCGCCAGGCCCAGGCCGTGGGATTCAAACTGGCGGAAATGAGCGAGCTGCTGGCCGCCAAGCAACACCAGGTGCCCTTTCCCCTGGCCCTTGCCAATCAGGGTATCGAAGCCAAGCGCGTGGAGCTGAACGTAGAAATCCAATCCCTGTTAAGTCGCCAAGCTAATCTCACCCAGCTACAGCAACAACTCAACGAGCAATTCGGCCCCGCTTCAGGTGTCAACGCGCCAGCAGGTACGTGAACGCTTGCGTCAGCGCTTCTTGCGCAGGGCGTGGCTGATAATCCAGTTCGGTGACCGCTTTTTCGATGCTGTAACGCTGCTGCACGCCGTAAAACATTCGTACCTGACTTCGCAACAATTCGGCTGGTTTGCCGGTGATGGCTGCACGCTGCTCTTGTAGCCAGGCGATCAGCAGGAGTAATGCCTTGGGTGCACGCGGTGGCAGTCGATAGCCGGGGCAGCAGGCGTTAAGCGCTAAAATCACTTCGGCCAGTGATGATGCTTGCGAGTTCGCCAGAATGTAGCGTTGGCCAGGGCGGCCGCTCTCAGCCGCGCGGATCAAGCCATCGGCGACGTCACGAACATCGACAAAATTGAAATGAAAATTCGGATCAATTACCAGCCTGCGCTCAAGAACGGCAGCGAGAAAGCCCATGGTGTCGGTCAGCCGTGTAGCATTCGGGCCGATGATCGCTGACGGCAATATGGCAACCATCGACAGATCGAGAGCTTTTGCGGTTTCCCATGCAGCACGCTCAGACAGAATCTTCGAAAGGTAGTATGGATTCTGCGCCTCGGTGTTCCAGATAGTTTCATCCAACCGCTTGCCGTTGTGCCCCACGGCGGCCACCGAGCTTACATACACCACGCGTTTGACGCCCGCCTCGGCAGCAGCATGCAATACGTTTCGTGTGCCCTGCACATTGACCTCAACGATTTCGGCGTACGGTTTTTTCGCCCAGTGCTTGAACACAGCTGCCACTTGGTACAACACGTTGACGCCTTTCAAGGCATGGCGCAACGAGTCTGGATCTAGCAATTCGGCACGAACCACATGGCAGCCGAGCGCGTTCAAATCGGTGGGCTGTTGCGGGTCACGAACGCCTGCGCGCACCTGCTGCCCTCTGGCGAGCAGTTCCTTGACCAAGGTGTTGCCCAGATGCCCGTTGGCACCGGTGACCAACGATAGCGTTTGCATACATAGCCTTATCCACGAAACGTGGAATTCGAAGCGGATAAGACATCGTGAGGGTTGACCATAGGGGCAGAGTCAACGAGAACGGGAGCAGATTGATTTTCTACTTTAAAAAGCCGTTCTTGGCATCCGCTTTCGGCCAGAAGCGGTTCCTCAAGTCTGCGTGTCCAACGTCTGAAGTCGACGCCGGGGGAAGATGCTTTTACGGCGCATCACACGCAGGTCGACCAGTTCGCGCAGGGGCAGTAAGAGGAATACCTTCCGCCGCATGATGTTCCCATGGTGGGCAAGGCGACCAAGCCTCAACAAGCTTATCGATGAAGAGTCGAATTTTTGGAGAGAGGTGCCGCTTGCTAGGGTAGATAACCCGAATAGGCTCGGCAGCCTCCGCATATCCTGCAAGCAATTGAACAAGCTTGCCGCTCCGCAAATCATCGTTAACCACGTAGGAAGGCAGAGTCGCAATACCCAGGCCAGCTAAAGCTGACTGGTGTAATGACTCAGCACTGTCCATCTGTAGCCTTCCACCATGAGTAACGGACACAGAGCCACCATTCACGCGAAAATTCCAAGGAAGCAATCTCCCACCGCTCACGAAATGCAGGCACTGGTGCTCGGATAAATCCTCAGGCGTTTTAGGCTCGGCATGCTCAGCCAAATACTTGGGGGAAGCGCAGGTAATCATTTGTTGGTAGGCCACAGTGCGCGTTAACAACCGAGAATCTTCCTTCGGTGACCCGATGCGCATGGCCAAATCAAATCCCTCATCGATCAGATCGACCAGCCTGTCAGAAAAGGTGATATCCACGCTCAGGGAGGGCCAATCCTTAAGACAGCACTCAATGTGCTGAAGGACATGGAGTCTACCCAACGCAACCGGCAGACTCATCCGCAGTCGCCCACTGGGTGTCGAACGACGAAACGCAAGGGCATCCTCCACGTCATCCAGATCCTGAAGAACGCCCACACAGCGCTCATAAAGAACCTGGCCGTCATCGGTCATGCTCAAACTACGCGTGGTGCGATTCAGTAGACGTACCTGTAAACGAGCCTCGAGCCTGACTATCGACTTTCCCACTGCAGAGCGCGTGAGGCCAAGCTGTTTTGCCGCCGCAGTAAAGCTTCCAGCGTTTACCGAGCTTACAAACGCGGCGATATCATTCAGGTTATGGAGTTCCATGCGACCTCTGGGGGTCTCAACGTTCGGGCGGCTTAGCACCTGTTATGGGGAACCCTATTCCCCAATACTAAGCATAGTATCTCAATTAGACAATCCACTCCCAACAATCAATTGAGGTCATTATGAACACTAAAGTACAAGCAGCCGTCCAAACCTGGGCCAACAGCCTTAGCGATCTGGTACCCGTTCTTAAGGGAATCGATACCACCACAAAAATGAGCGACATCCGCGACTCTTACGCAAAAATGCTCGCGCAAAATCCAGCGCCAGCTGGCGTTAAATTCGAAGCAGTCGACATGGGCGGCGTACCCGGCACACTGGTCACTCCGGACGAGATCAAAACCGATGCGGTTGTGATGTACATCCACGGCGGCGCCTACATTGTAGGTCGTCCAGACGGCTACCACGGCATCGGCGGCAACTACGCGAAAATGCTCGGTGCACGTGTGTACATGCCGGACTATCGCCTTGCCCCTGAGCACAAGTTCCCAGCCTCTATTGACGACACACTGCGCGCCTACGAGTGGCTGCTTGAGCAGAAAATCCCGGCTAACAAAATTGCATTCTGTGGCGAGTCGGCTGGCGGCGCGATGGTTGTCAGCGTCATGGTTGCGGCTAAATCGAAGGGGCTTCCATTGCCTGCGGTTGGCTCCTCCATCTCGCCATGGGCGAACCTTGAACACACCGGTGCTTCCATGAGCAACCGTGAAGGTCTGGATCCTCTGAACTCCAAGCCTGTCTTGGACATACTCGCCAGAGCATTCCTAGGCGGCACATTGGCCAATCATCCTCTGGCCTCACCAGTGTTCGCGGACGTCACCGGTCTTCCACCAATCTTGGTGCAGATCGGCGAGAACGAGCTGATGTTGAGTGATGCAATGCGCCTTGCAACTCACCTGGCTGATAACCGCGTTCGCGTGAACCTGGAAGTATGGCCTGCGATGTTCCACGCCTGGCACTTCTACGCCACCATGCTGCCAGAAGGTCAGCAGGCTATGGAGAGTTCCGTTCGCTTCATCGAGAGTGGCTTGGCCGACGCTAACCGCTAAAGCGCAGACCGACCGTGACAGTTTCCGGCTGTCGCGCCTCGCCCTTTGGCATTCAGCGAGTCCGCCTCGCTCATGGCATCCACCACGGCCTTTGCGCTACGCAGGTAGGCGGCGCCTTCTTCAGTCAAGGTGAGCATCCGGGAGCCGCGCTGGAACAAGCGCACCTGCAGCCGATTCTCCAGCCGGGTGATCAGCTTGCTCACGGCCGATGGCGTCATCTTGTGCACCCGGGCAGCGGCCGAGAAACTGCCACATTCTGTGGACCAGATGACGAAGGAGTCATAGCGCTTCTTGGTGCAGAACCACCAATAGATCGAGAAGACGATGATCATCGGCACCGGGAACAGCAGAAACGCCAGGCGCCAGTTCTCCGGGCCGTAGGCATTGAGCAGCGCACTGATCGCCAGACCGCCAATCAGTGTGCCCCATGGATACCCGGTGTGGTGCAGGCCCAAGGCAAAGCCACGGCGCTCTTTAGACCACCACTCGGACACCGAGGTGACCTCAATGGCCTCCCCGGCACCACCAAATGCGTGGGAAATAATCTGCAAGGCCACCAGCATGCCCAGCGAGGCGGTCAGAAAGTTCAGGCCCGTCAGGAAGGTAAACAGCGTGTAGGCAATGACTATAGGCAGGTGGCGATACTTGCGCATCCAGCCCTGCCCACCCTTGTCCGCCCAGATCATGCACGGTACTGCGATCAGAGACGTGGCGACCGTGATGATGGCGGCCAACAACCCCGTCAACTCAGGACTGGTCTTGAATTCGCTGGTAATGGAGGGCAACAACATGAAGAACATCTGGCGAGAGTTCGCGTCCATGGCATAGACCAGCCAGAGCAAAATCATCGCGCCCCAAGAAGCGGCGCCCGCGCCCTTGGAAACTTTTTTCAACGACAGCATGACACCGGCTTTTTCTTGCGCGAGTCCCATAGGGGAGTCTCCGGATAATTTTATTTTTATTGTTCCGAGTGATCGTGCAGGGCGAGCATCGGACTACCAGTGGCGAGGGAAAGCGTCCCGATCCATTGCGCTTGAGACTACGACTGATAAATATCCATCCGATATAGGCAGAAAATCATACCTGCTTTGAATTTTCGGTACAGGTCGGTGCTGTAGCGCCGGAAACGACACCGCGCTGCCCGGCTCAAACAAGCCAAGCTGCGAATGTGCTGTGTTTGGTACTGCAACGCGAAAACACCATCCGCACACCGGGCGCGAGTAAGAAAAACACAGTGGCGTGATACGTCTGTTTAACCCAATCTATGACCATCCTGCTGGCACCCGATGTCGGGTTGGCGAAACGGGTGTTCCTGATCGCTCTATAGAGAGTCGCGTTTAGATGCTCGACCTGAACGACGTTGCTTTATTCGTGCAAGTGGTTCGCAGCGGCAGCTTTGCCGAAGCCGCACGGCAGTTGGGCATGCCGCCCAACACCTTGAGCCGACGCATTCAAATGCTCGAGGCCCACCTCGACACACGCTTGCTGCAGCGCTCGACTCGCAAGCTGACGCTCACCCACGCAGGTCAAGCTTTTCATGACCGCAGTGTGGGTCCAATTGACGGGCTGCTGGGTGCAGGCCAGGAGCTCATCACTGGTAGTCAAGAACCCATCGGGCGCGTGCGTATTGCGGCTATGGCTGACTTTTTCGACTTTTTCCCGATGGAGTGGGTCGGCGGCTTTCTGAGCGTACACCCACGGGTTCAGCTTGATTTCGTGCTCAGTGATGGGCGTGCCGACCTGATCGCCGACCGCATTGATGTCGCGTTTCGCGGAGGCCCGCTACCTGACTCGGGCTATGTTGGCAGGCAGCTCATCCATGCCAGCCGCGAAGGGTTGGTGGCCAGCCCAGCCTATATCGCGACACACGGAAACCCTGGCGCACTTGCAGATCTGCTCGACCATGACAGTGTTAACTTCGGCAATCCCAGTGGTTTCACGACCTGGCGCCTTGTCGGGCCGAGCGGTACCGAGGAGGACGTACAAATTCCCACTCGGTTTACCGCCAACACGGCGCAAGCCTTGCGTAAAGCCACCCTCGCAGGCTTAGGTATCGCGTTGCTTCCACCCGCGCTCACCAGTGTCGACCTCAAGGCCGGCCGGCTAGTGCCAGTGCTGCCGCAGTACCACCGCAAGAGCCACGGCTTACATGTGCTCTATCCAAGCCGTCGGCATTTGCCATTGGCGGTCTCGGCTTTTATCGGGCTGGTGATGGACAAACTCAAGGCAGAAGCCTTCCCGGCCGAGCCATCGCAGTCCGGTTGATGGCTAGGTGTGCAGCGCTAGGGTTTGCGCGCAGAGGCCCAGCGCAATTCTGCTTGGCATCGAACGGCCACTTGCCAAGCGATGTAGAAACTTGCGCGAAAAAATAGCCGTCTTGGAAGATTCTCCAAGCGCCCATCAAAAGATAAATGCGCACCTCCATTACACTCCTAAATGGACGAGTGCAATCCAACTTGGCCATCTTATCTAGTAAACGGGTTAGCCATATTCTTGCGACATCGAGGGCCGACGCTCTCCCACCAATGTCACGAGGATGCCACTCTATGAATACCCCCACTCCCTTGCACAGCTATCAAGATCATGAGCTCGGCTACACCACAGAGCGTACCTACGAGAAAGCGCGCGCCATCGTCCACCGTACTCACGGCCGCGCGCATGGACTGGTCACTCGCCTGGTAAGCCCAGGTGATCTCGGTCAGTTGCTGAAGCCGTTTGTCTTTCTCGATATTTTCAGCACACAGCCGAACGCCAAACCTCAAGGTTTTGGCATGCACCCGCACTCTGGTATCGCCACCCTGACCTTCATGGAAGCAGGCGAAGTGATCTATGAAGACACCACCGGCAAAAAGGGCGTACTACCCACCGGCGGCGTGGAGTGGATGCGCGCTGGTAACGGCATTTGGCATTCGGGCACGCCGGTCGGCGAAGGCGCCATGCGCGGATTCCAGTTGTGGGTCGCCCTGCCCGCGGCGCTGGAAAATGCCCCCCCTGAAAGCCACTACCTCGCCCCTGAGCAGGTTCCCCAGGAAGGCCCGGTGCGGGTGCTGCTCGGTCGCTACGGCAATGCTCAGAGCGCTATCCCGGCACCCGCGGACATGACCTACCTGGCCATCACTTTGAAGGAGGGCGAGCAGTGGCGCTACACGCCGCCAGCCGGTCACGACGTGGCCTGGGTGGCTGTCAGTGAGGGTCAGCTCAAGACAAACAGCACGATTCGTTCTGGCGAACTGGCGGTGTTCGAGGAGTCGAACCAAGCCATCAATTTTGCTGCTCTGGGCAAGACGACCTTTGTCTTGGGCTCGGCCGTTAAGCACCCGCATGAGCTGGTGACCGGCTACTACTCGGTTCACACCAGCAAGGAAGCCCTTGCCCAAGGCGAGGCGGAAATTCAGCGCATCGGTACAGTCCTGCAGCGCAAGGGTTATCGGCCCTGACGCGAGGCGGCGCAAGGATCAAGCATACGAACGCAACCACTTGCCAGGAGTTAACCATGCACATTCTTCACATCGACTCGAGCATCCTCGGGGCCCATTCGGTCAGCCGCACGCTGTCTGCACAACTGGTCATAAAACTGCAGGTGGATACACCGGATGCAGTGGTGACCTACCGCGACCTGTCGGCCGCCCCCATCGCCCACCTGTCCGGCGCCTATCTCGGCGCGCTGCAGAGCCCAGGGAGCGAACAGACACCCGTGATGCAGGACGATCTCACAACCGGCGCCGCCGCGCTGCAGGAGTTCCTTGCCGCCGACATCGTGGTGCTGGGTGTTGCCTTCTACAACTTCACCGTCCCTAGCCAGCTCAAGGCCTGGATCGATCGCGTCCTGGTTGCCGGACAAACCTTCCGCTACACCGCCGAAGGGCAGTTGGAGGGGCTTGCTGGCGGCAAGCGGGTCATTCTTGCGGTTGCCCGTGGTGGCCACTACGGGCCGGAATCGCCCATCGCAGCGATGGAGCACGGTGAAACCTACCTGCGCAGCGTGCTCAGCTTTATCGGTATCCATGACCCGCAGGTCATTGTTGCCGAGGGTATTGCCCTGGGCGCTGAGCAGCGCGCCGCCGCAATCGCTGCCGCAGAGCAACAGATCAGCGCACTTAACGCCTGACCATTCTGGATCGCGCAGC
The DNA here is from genome assembly GCF_979258205.1 of Pseudomonas sp. AC355. Taxonomy (NCBI): domain Bacteria; kingdom Pseudomonadati; phylum Pseudomonadota; class Gammaproteobacteria; order Pseudomonadales; family Pseudomonadaceae; genus Pseudomonas; species Pseudomonas sp. AC355. The sequence goes on from NZ_OZ409843.1 coordinate 2,001,386, forward strand.
ACATACAACAACGCCATAGGTAGGGCCAACCCAGGCAATGCCTGACAAAGCGCTGCTTAGCCTTCAGGGCGCTGACAGCGCTCAACTTTCCGAACCTTCGTTATCAGGAGAACACCATGAGTATTGGCATTATCGGTTCCGGCGCCCTCGGCTCCAACATCGCACGAGCGCTCGCCCAAAAAGGCATTTCCGCCACCCTCTCCAACAGCCGCGGGCCTGCATCATTGGCCGCACTGGTTGCAGAACTCGGCCCCACCATCAAAGCAGGCACAGTCGAAGAAGCCGCACGCGCAAATATCGTGTTTGCCGCTGTGCGCTGGAGCGATGCCGAAGCGGTAATGAGCAGCCTGCCAGCGTGGAATGGCCGTATCGTGGTTGACGGCACCAACCCCGTCGAGTTTCTCGACCCGGATTCGCCCGATGCCAACGACCCGAGCAACCCGCTCGCAGCCTACGGTATCAAAGCAGTCGATCTGGGCGGCAAACACTCCAGCGAGCTGTTCAGCCAATTCGTCCCAGGCGCACGGGTGGTCAAAGCGTTCAACCACCTCGACGTTAATGTCCTGCCAGAGCCAGAAGTCGCGGGCGGCAAACGCGTGCTGTTCTACTCGGGCGATGATGCTGCAGCAAAAGCAGACGTGCGTCAGATCATTGAAGACGCCGGTTTCTACCCGGTAGACCTGGGCTCGTTGGATGTCGGTGGGCCGCTGGCTTCACTGCCCTTCGGTTCGCTGGCCGCACAGAACTTCATCAAGATCTAAGCGTAGCGTTGAGCGCCGGCTCTCGTGGGGGTTGTCTGCCTGGTGCAGCAGCCCTCAGAGAATAGACGGCTGCACTCAGCGATCACCTGCCTGACGCTGTTGCTCACTGCTCGCCAACAGCTCGACGAAGGCACGAACCTTCGCTGGGCGAAAGCGCGCCGCCGGGAACACTGCATGGATACCACCGCTAGGCAGGCGCCACTGCGGCAGCACCTGGATCAGGCGACCATTAACAAGGTCGTCGGCAATCACGTAGTCCGGCAGCACCGACAAACCCGCACCTTGGCACACGGCTTCACGTACAGCGAGTGTGGCATCGAGAAAGATCGAGGCCTGCAAGGTGACAGTCTGCCGCTCGTGTTCGCCGCGTGAAAAAGTCCAGCGCAGGTGCTCGCGCAAAGCCGTATTGGCCACGAACGGCAGTTTGCCGATTTCCTGTGGTTGCGCGAAGCCTGCCACCTGGGCTGCCAGACTCGGCGCGGCAACCAGCAGTTGCTGGAAGGCGCCGATCTTACGCGCTTGCTGGCCGGTCTCCGCCAACCAGCCTACGCGAATGGCGAGTTCGATATTGCCCGACATCATGTCCAGCGTCTGATCACTGAACGTCGCATCGACCTTGCACCCCGGGTAACGCTGGGTAAACGCGGCAATCGCAGGAACCACGACACCGACGCCATAATCAAACGGAGCGGTGATGCGTAAAGTGCCCGTCGGTTCCTGAGACGCATCGCCCAGCTCGTCGAACGCCTCCTCCGCCTCACGCAAGATCCGCGCGCAACGCAGATAAAACGCCTGGCCCACCTCCGTAGTACGCACGCTACGTGTGGTGCGCACCAAAAGAGAGGTTTTGAACTCCCGCTCTAGCCGCGCCACCTGCTGGCTGACCACAGCTTTGGTAATACCCAGGCGCTCGGCCGCCGCCGTGAAGGAGCCGGTTTCCACCACGGTTGCGAAGTAGGTGAGGCGCCGCAGGTTGCTGAAAGCGCCGAGGCCTGTTTCGCCTTGATTGTATGTCTTTAGCATACTCTTCATATATCGCGTGTGTATTTAATAGTCAATCGGCAGCGCCTAAGCTAAGCCTCAAGAAACGGAGGCATCCCCATGAGCAAAACCCTGCAGTATTTGTACGACCCACTATGTGGCTGGTGCTACGGCGCCATGCCAGCGCTTGCCAAGTTGCAAGGCGTGGCCGGCCTGACCCTCGAACTGCTACCGACGGGCTTGTTTACCGGCCAAGGCGCCCGCGCGATGGACACTGATTTCGCCAACTTCGCCTGGTTCAACGACCAGCGTATCGCCACACAGACAGGACAGGATTTCAGTGAGGCGTATCGGCAGTTGGTGCTGGCTGATCGTCAGCAACGCTTCGACAGCGGCCCGGCCACCCTGGCGCTTAGTGCCGTGGCTGCGACAGCCCCGGCTCGGGAGTACGACGCGCTCAAGGCGATCCAGTTGGCGCGCTACGTGGGCGGCCGCGATGTCACCTCAGCAGTTTCACTCGTTGAAATTCTGCGTGCGCTCGACCTGAGCGAAGCCGCTGCACTGCTGGCCCATCCAGAGCCGGCGCTTGTCAGCCTCAATAAGGCGCGCACAAGACAAGCGCAGGAGTTGCTTCAGGCCTTTGCTGCCCGCGGCGTTCCTACTCTGCTTCTCGAATCCGCCGGGCAGCGCTCCGTGCTGAATAGCAGCGCCTTGTTTGCCAACCCAACGGCGCTTATCGAGCAGCTCGCAGCAGCCTGAAACTGTCCACCCCATTGTCAATTGCGCTGTCAGCGCAGCAGGAGAAACTCCATGACCACACGTCGCACTGTCATCAAAGCTGCCGCCACTCTCGGTGCCGCAGCCGCAGTTCTAAGCAAAGGCGCTTGGGCTACCGGCACCGGGCTGAGCTGGCGGCATTTCCCCGCAGGCGAGAACGGTTTCTTCCGCGCGCCAGTACTACTCTCGGGAGCCCGTGAGGCCGTGCTGATCGATGCTGGCTTTACCCTGTCCGACGGCCAAGCCATTGCGCAAGCCATCAAGGGCAGCGGCAAACAGCTGACCACCATCTACATCAGCCAGAGCGACCCCGACTATTACTTCGGCCTGGGCCCGATCAAAGCCGCGTTCCCCGACGCACGGGTAATTGCTGCGCCCGCTACCTTGACCGCCATCCAAGGCAACGTAGCCAAGAAACTGGCAACCTGGAGCCCGCAATTGAAAGAGAACGGGCCGCAGACCCTGGCAGACATCGTCATGCCTGAGGCATTCGACGGCCCGACACTCACACTGGAAGAACATGCCATCGAGATCGTCGACGCCAAATACCTGGCCAACCGTCGCTACCTGTGGGTGCCGTCGCTGAAGGCCATTGTCGGTGGCGTACTGGTGTTCGCCGATGTGCATGTCTGGACCGCCGACACCGCTGGCGCGGAAGGCCGTGCAGCCTGGATCCGTAACCTGGATGCCATGCTCACCCGTAACGCGGCCGTGGTCGTCCCCGGCCACATGAAACCTGCCACGGTGACCGACGCCTCGGCCATCCGCTACACCCGCGATTATCTCCTGGCGTTCGAGGAGGAGCTGGGCAAAGCAGCAGACAGCGCTGCACTGATCGCCGCAATGACTGCGCGCTACCCGGATGCCGGCATGGGCGTTGCCTTGCAAATCGGTGCCAAAGTTGCCAAAGGCGAAATGCAATGGGGGTAACAGTATGAACAATCTGGAGATTATTCGCGCAACCTATGAAGGCAGCTCAGAGGACAATGGCAAGCACCTGCTTGCTACCCTGGCACCGACGGCCACCTGAACCGAGGCAGCGGGCTTTCCGTACGCGGGCACTTATACCGGGCCGGACGAAATTGTCGCCAATGTGTTTAGCCGATTAGCGAGCGAATGGCTGGACTACCGCGCCACGGTTCACACCTACCTCGCCGATGGCGACCGGGTCGCGGCCTTTGGTGTGTATTCTGGTACCTACCGGGCCACCGGCAAAGCCATGAGCGCCACCTTCGCGCACCTATACCGCCTTGAGGACGGCAAGATCGTCAGCATGGAACAGTATGTCGACAGCGCGATCGTTCGACAGGCGATGCTGGGGTAATAACCTCTGCTGAGCATATCGAGGTTCCACGCCTGCGGCTCCTCGTCTAGTAACGCGTGATAGGCCGGATCGAGAAGGTACTTGCCATTGGTGGCACGGTTTGGTGAAGACATCAAAGATTCCGGCAATGGACAGGTATCACCCGCCAGGCTCACCCAAACCGCAGAGCAATCACCAGCGACAGGAAAATAGGGGCAACCACGTGACCGGGGATCAAGGCCGACGCAACATTTCCGGTTCCTGGCGATAGCGTCCGGCAGACATGAGCACTGCATTCTCAGTCCGCTCGCGTGTCAATCCCGTGCTGCTATACCGTTCAAGGCGTAGTAGCTGCGGATGATCTGGCTGTCGTCTGCGCGACCCTCTCCGCGCCCCGAGGTGGCTAGAAAAAGCTGATGCGCGACTGAGGCAATCGGTAGCGCTGCTTTCGCATCGCGCCCAGCCTCAAGGACGATGCCCAGATCCTTGACGAATATATCAACGGCGCTGCTGACCTCAGGATGGGCTTGTAGCATTCGTGGCCCGCGGTCTTTGAGCATCCAGCTCGATGCCGCCGAGCCACCCATGATTTCCAGCAGCACAGGCAGATCGACACCTACCTTGGCTGCGAGCGCAAAGGCTTCGGCGACCACAGCGATGTGCACGCCGCACAGTAGTTGGTTGACGGCCTTGACCGTGGCCCCCTGCCCGGCTCGCTCACCGACATGAAAGATACGCTGGCCAATGCCCTCGAATGTTGGCTGCACCGCTTCGAAGGTGGCGCGTTCGCAGGCGGCCATGATGGTCAGCGAACCGGCCATAGCGCCTGCGGTGCCGCCTGACACCGGGGCATCGACGAAACGGCGCCCCGTTGCCCTCACCCGCTCGGCGATACGCTCGACGGCGGCGGGTGGACAGGTGGCCATCAAGCAGACAATGCCATTCTCGGCCAACGCGGCCAGCGCATCGTTGTCGAACAGTACCTGCTCGGCCTGGACGGCATTGACCACCATCAGAATCAGCACCTCGGCGCCATCGCAGGCGGCCGCCGCGCTCGCTGCCGGCTCACCACCAGCCTCCGCAAGTTCGGCCAGGGCAACCGGGTTGAGATCTATCCCGCGCACAGGGTGGCCGGCGGCCAGCAGGTTCTTGGCCATGGGCAGCCCCATCGAGCCAAGCCCGGCAATTGCAATAGTAGTCATGAGAACTCCTTGCATGACGCGCCCCCGGTGAAAACCGGGGGCGCACCGATCAGTAGAGGATTAAGGCAGGCACGAACGAGACCAAGCCGAGCACGATGATGGCTACCAGATAGAACGGCCAAAGCTCGCGCACCACCGCACCAACCTTCTCGCGTGAAATCGCCGAGGCGATGAACAGCGTGGTACCCACCGGCGGGGTGAACAGGCCGATGCTGAGGTTTACCACCATCATGATGCCGAGCTGGGTCAGGTCGAGACCGATGGCGTTGCCGATGGCGACGAACGTCGGCCCAAGCAGCAGGATCGCTGCTGGTAGGTCGAGGAACATGCCCACCACCACCATGATCAGGTTGAGCATGAGGATGACCATCCACGGCGAACTCAGGGTTTGCGCCGGTCCATTCAGCCACGGCGGTCGGCACGGACTCCACGGTAAGGACATAGCCCACTAGGCTCGAGGCGGCGATCACCAGCATCACCACACCGGTGGTAATGGCGGTGTGTACTAATGCGTCATAGAGCCGGCGCAGGGTCAGGTCGCGATAGACCAGCATGCTCACCATCAAGCCATAGAACACTGCCAGCACACTGACCTCGGTCGGTGTCGCGATGCCGGCGCGCAGCAGGATCACTATGAATGCCGGCATCGCCAGCGCCGGCGTTGCCGCAACGGTAACTCGCAGCACCCCTTTCATGGTGACTTCACTGGCCAGCCGTTTGAAGCCACGCAGGCGCCCCGACAGGTAGCAGGTCAGCATGAAGCCGACGCACAGCAGTAGCCCAGGAACCAAGCCGGCGAGAAATAGCGCGGCAATCGATTGGTTTGACACGGCAGCATAGAGAATCAGCGGAATCGACGGCGGAATAAGCCCGGCGATGGTCGAAGACGATGCTGTGGCGGCAGCAGCAAAAGCGCCAGGGTAGCCCTCGCGCTTCTGCCAGGGAATCAGCATCGAGCCGAGCGCCGACGCCTCTGCTACTGCGGAGCCGGAAACCCCACCAAACACGGTGGAACCCACTACCGTGACCTGCCCGAGCCCGCCATGGAAACGGCCGACCAGCATGGTGGCGAAATCGATCAGGCGCTTGCCCAGCGTACCACCCATCATCAGGCTGCCCGAGAGCATGAAGAATGGAATAGCCAGCAGCGGGAAGCTCTGCGTGGGCTGAAAGATCTTCACGATTGCCGCTACGCTGGGGATGCCGCCGACGGTGACAGCCGCAACACCCGAACTGATCAGCAACGCGTAGCCGACCGGCAACGCCAGCCCCAGCAGTACGGCGAAGACCAGAAGCATCATGAGCGTCATACGTCGTCCTCGATTTGATGTGCGCGAACAGCAAGGGGATCACCGGCATACAGCAGGTGAACCAGCGTGGTGAGTGCGGTGAGGGCAAGGCCGACGAAGCCAACGATCATGGCAAGATACGCCCACTTGGCCGAGATTCCGGTGACCGGATATATCTCACCACCAGTGATCTCGATCACATCGAGACCAACCCACGCCAGGTAGAAAAAGGTGGCGCAGATCAAAGCTTGATGGCCGACCAGCAACACCCGATTGCCACCTCGACCGATCCAGCTCTGGATGGCGGTGACGGCGATGTGCTGACCGCGTTGGGCAGCCAGCACGATGCCGCCCATAACCAACCAGGGGAACAAGATGTTGGGCATCTCGGTGGGCCAGCCCATGCCCTGATTGGTCAGGTAGCGCACGACCACCTCGGCCATCAACGATGCGAACATGGCCACCAGCGCGGTGATCACGGCGACCACGCTGAGCGCCACGATCACGTTGTCCATCCACCTCGCCATCTGCGCCAGAGCGCCGGACTGCAACGGCTCGTTGCTGGAGGTTTGGACGGCCATCATTGCTTACCTGCTTCCGAAACCATCAGCTCCACCAGCTCGGGGTATTGCTTCGTCCACTTGTCGTAGACCGACTTGGTCTTGGGGGCGAATGCGGCCTGGTCAATTTCGTTGATCTCCACACCGGCCTCGGTCAGCTTGGTCCGCAGTTCTATATCCGCCGCCAGCGACATCTCGCGATTCAGCTTGCCGGCTTCCACCGCCGCTTCCTTGATCGCCGCCTGATCGGCCTTGGATAGGCCGGCCCAGATCATTTTGCTGGCCAGCAGCGGCGTGGTCTCGTACTTGTGCCCGGTCAGCGAGATGTACTTCTGCACCTCGTAGAGTTTGGACGAATAGATGTTCATCAGCGGGTTCTCCTGACCATCGAATACCCCCTGTTGTAGGGCGATGTATAACTCGGAGAAGGCCAGCGGGCCTGGGTTGGCACCCAGTGCCTTGAAGATGTCCAGGGTCATGGCATCTGGTGGGGTGCGCACCTTGATGCCCTGCAAGTCTTCGGGTTTTACGATCGGGCGCTTGTTGTTGCTGGTGTGTCGGATGCCGTTATCCCACAGCGCCAGTACCACCAACCCCTTCTTGTTGGCGGCCTCATCGAGCTTTGCACCGACCGGGCCATCGACCACCTTGTAGGCATGTTCAAGATCGCGGAACAGGAAAGGCAGGCCGACCACGTTGAACTCCGGCACCACACCTGCAGTGCTGCCCTGGGAGTTGGTGCTGAAAGCAAGGGTGCCCAGGCGCATATTGGTCAGCGATTCGACATCATCGCCGAACTGCGCGCTGCCGCCCACCTCGACCTTGACCCGACCTTCGGTCTTCTGCTCGACCAACTCGGCGAACTTCAGGGATGCCACCGCCTTCGGGTTGCCCGGTGCGGCGTTATGGGAGAGGCGCAGCACTTGCTGTGCCCAACTGGTGGAGGCAGTAGCCAATGCAAAGGTTGCGGCCACAGCAATCAGTGTCTTTTTCATGAGCTTTACCTTGCGTTTCTTATTGATATTGTCTGCATGTCTTGCTTGTTGCAGGTCGTCCGTGCGGACCTTATGACAGTGCCCGCACGTGGCCAACCCGGTGCTGCTCAACCGTGGATGAGCATGCCACCGTTGACGTCAATCACCGCTCCGGTGATGTACGCCGACAGGTTCGAGGCGAGGAAAAGGTAGGCACCTGCTACCTCCTCGGCATTTCCCAGGCGATTGAGCGGGATGCTAGCGGCGATCTCGGCCTTCTGCTGATCGCTGAGCTTGCCGGCGCTGATATCGGTCTGGATCAAGCCAGGGGTCACGCAGTTGACGCGGATGTTGCTCGGCCCGAATTCGCGTGCCATGGCCTTGGCGAGCCCCAGCACACCGGCCTTCGCCGCCGAGTAGTGCGGGCCGCCGAGGATGCCGCCACCACGCTGAGCCGACACCGACGACATGCAGGCGATAGAACCACTGCCCTGCGCCTGCATGTGCGGAATAACGGCCTGAGACAGGTACAGTACGCCACGCAGGTTGACATCGAGGATGCGATCCCAGCTCGCCGGATCGATTTCCAGAGTCTTCACCGGCTGGGTGATGCCGGCGTTGTTGATCAGTACATCGATCTGGCCGAAATCGGCGATGGCGCGTTCGGCGGCCTTCAGACAGGCGTCCTTGTCCGTCACGTTGCAGGCATAGCCGCGATGCTCGAGGCCGATGGCAGCCGCTGCTTCGACAGCGGCTCCTTCATCCAGGTCGAGAATTGCCACCTTAGCGCCGTGACTGGCGAACAGGCGAGCGGTGGCCAGGCCGATGCCGCGCGCCGAGGCCGCGCCCGAGATCATGGCGACCTTGCCATCGAGAAGAAGAGCGTTGTTCATGCAAAATTCCTTGCGGTGGCGCCGGTAGCCGGCGCGTAGAGAGAGTGGTTAGCGGGACGCCGCGGTCAACCGAGCCAGCCCTTTATGGTTGCCGACATCGCCTCGGTAGAAATCCCGTAGCGGTCATGCAGGGTCGGCAGCGCACCGGCATCGAGGAAGGCATCGGGCAGTGCAATCTGACGAAACTGCGGGGTCACGCCGGCAGTCAGCAGCGCCGTCGCGACGGCTTCGCCGAGCCCGCCAACCGTGCTGTGGTTTTCCGCCACGACGACCAGGCGTCCGGCGCGACCTGCTTCACGCAGGATGGTCGCCACGTCGAGCGGCTTGATGGTCGGTACGTGCAGCACGCCGACGTCGACCTTGTCCGCTTGCAATGCCTTGGCCACTTCCAGTGCGCGCATGGTCAGGATGCCGGACGAGATCACCAGCACATCTCGGCCGTCGCGCAGCATCTTGGCCTTGCCCAGTTCGAAGCTGTAGCCGTACTCGTCGAGCACCAGCGGCACGTTGCCGCGCAGCAGGCGCATGTATACAGGGCCGTTGTGGTTGGCGATCTGCGACACGGCCTGTTCGGTATCTAGGGCATCGCAGGGGTCGACAATGGTCATGCCTGGGATGCCACGCATTAACGCGATGTCCTCGGTGGCCTGGTGGCTGGGCCCGTAGCCGGTGGTGAGGCCAGGCAGCGCGCAGCACAATTTGACGTTGAGGTTTTCCTCGGCGATCACCTGGTGCACGAAATCAAAAGCGCGACGGGTACCGAACACCGCGTAGGTGGTGGCGAACGGCACGAAGCCTTCCTTGGCCATACCGCCGGCTGCGGCCATCAGCAACTGCTCGGCCATGCCCATCTGAAAGAAGCGATCTGGGTAGGCTTGGCCGAACAGATGCAGGTCGGTGTATTTAGCCAGGTCAGCGGTGAGGCCGACTATTTCGGGGCGGTTGACGGCCAGTTCGACCAGGGCCTTGCCGAACGGAGCTGACTGCACGCGCTGCCCTTCAGAGGCAATCGACGCGATCATCGCCGAGGTGGTCAGGCGTGTTTTTTTGACGGTGGTGCTCATTGGGCAGCTCCCTGGGCTTGGTCGAGAATGTCGAGGGCCTGCTGCCACTCAGCCTGGTCGACACGAATGAAGTGATTCTTCTCACGTGCTTCGAGGAACGGCACGCCTTTGCCCATCAGGGTGTCGCAGAGGATCACGCGCGGTTTGGCTTCGGTGAGATTGCGCGCGGTGTCGAAGGCAGCGATCACCGCAGCGAGGTCGTTGCCGTCAACGCGCTGTACGTGCCAGCCGAAGGCTTCCCACTTGTCGGCGAGCGGCTCGAAGCCCAGCACCTTGGTCGAGGGACCGTCGGCCTGCTGGTTATTGATGTCGACCAGGCAGATCAGATTGCCCAGGCTGTGGTGGGCCGCGCTCATAGCGGCTTCCCAGGTTGAGCCTTCATCCAGCTCACCATCGGACATTGAGTTGTAAACGAAAGCCGGGTTGTCCTTAAGGCGCAGGCCGAGGGCTATGCCAACCGCGATAGGCAACCCCTGACCGAGCGAACCGCCGGACATTTCCATGCCTGGGGTGTAGGTGGCCATACCCGACATCGGCAAGCGGCTGTCATCGCTGCCGTAGGTCTCGAGTTCTTCTTCGGGGATGACTTTCGCCTCGATCAGTGCTGCGTAGAAGGCGATGGCGTAGTGGCCGTGGGATAGCAGGAATCGATCTCTGCCCTCCCAGTCCGGGTCTTCGGGTCTCAGCGTCATCGCATGGCAGTAGGCTGTTGCCAGGACATCGGCATAGCCCAGCGCCTGGCCGACATAGCCCTGTCCTTGCACTTCGCCCATCCGCAGCGCGAAACGGCGGATGCGGTAGGCACTTTCAGCGATCCTGGCGTGGATCGGTGAGATACTATTTTGCACGGCATTCTCCTTATTATTAGTTCGGCGTTGCAGTTCGCTGGAAGGTCATCATTCGTCCTATTTGGCAAATGAGCCGTCGCACTGCGTCTCTCACTTAGCAGCGCTTTTGGCGAGTAGAAGAGAGCCTATTCCCTTGCTTTTTCGTGCTCAAACGAATAGTTATGACGGATAGGTGAACTGAGCTCATGTGAAACTCAATGCACAATCGGATATCTCTTAAGGCTGTACAGGCTTTCGAAGCCGCGGCTCGGCTGTCGTCATTTGCACTGGCGGCTGAAGAATTATTCGTGACTCCATCGGCGGTCAGCCATCAGGTAAAGTTGCTCGAAGAGCAGTTCAGCGTCCGTCTGTTCCACCGTGTTCACCGCGCAGTGGTGCTGACCGATGCAGGGCGCATCTATGCGGAAGAGGTCTGCGCTTCGTTTGCGAAGATAGAGATGGCGACGCGCGAGTTGGGGCGTACGGCCAAGAGCGATATCCTGACCGTGCACTCGACGCCCAGCTTTGCCACACAATGGTTAATGCCACGTCTCGCACGCTTCAGCGCTGTAGCGCCAGACATCGACGTACGACTCAACGCCTCTTATCCGCCCGCCGCGGATCTGTTGACGCAAGGGGTGGATATCGACATTCGTTATGGCATGAAGCGACTTCAGCCCGCAGGGACGATGGTGTTGCCCTTCCCGCCGGAGACTATCGTGCCCCTCTGTGCTCCTTCGCTGGCAGAAGAGCCGCATCTAATCCGCGCGCCCGAAGATCTGCGTCATCACACATTGATCCATAGTGAGGTGTGCTTGGTGAGCTGGCGAGACTGGATGCGCCAGCACCGCAAGGTGCCGCTCGACATCTCGCGCGGGCCCCGTTTCGATCGCTCTTTCATGGCAATCAGCGCAGCGGTCGACGGTCTTGGGGTGTGCCTTGAAAGCCTGTTGCTCGCGCAGCGAGAGCTTGAGACGGGCCGCCTTGTTGCACCACTCGGGCTCACTGGACCTAAGGTGCAGGGCTATACGTTTAACGTGCTGAAGTCGCGCGCTGAGCTGCCCAAAATACGCAGCTTTCAGGAGTGGCTTTTTAACGAGCTCGAAAGCCGCGTCCCACGGATGTAAGCTTACGACCGCAATTAACCGGCGGTTAGCAAATTCTGACCTTCGATTAGACGTGGTGTAACTGAAAAACATAACAGTGTTGCCCATTTCAGGCGAGCGCGTGCACCAGGTCATAGCGGGGTAAAACGGGGCTACTTGTCCTGATCTGGTTGCTAACCCTGAGGACTGCTTTTAGAGACGGATTCAACCGGTGGCTTCCACCAAGAGTAGACGCTTGGTCTCAGGCGCAAAGCCCTTTCCCACCGACGCCCTAATTCCCAAGTAGGAGTCGAACCAGCTTAGGGGATGCTTAGTGATAAGACTTAATAACTGCCACGCCGCAATTGTCTACACTTACGAAAGTGCGGGTCGCATTAAATTCTTTTGCGACTCCGTTTTTTGTTGAATATTGTACCTTGTGAGAAAACTCAAAAACACCGTCACCGGCGCCTCCGACACGCTCCCAGAAGCCAAACCAATCACCTTCGAGCAAACCCATGTACGACTACAGCAAGCTGGATTGGCCTTGAAAAATTCTGACTCACTAGGGTAAATCAGCAACTTGAAATTCCCCCTCATAAATTCATGACCAACCATACTTCCATTACTATTTTTTTCAATGTACGCCATCTCATGAAAATCAGTAGAGTCTTGATTTTCTAAATATTCATCTACTGCAATATTCAAGCGCTCATCTGTGGTTAGCTTAACGTCATGCACTTTTCCTGCACTAACGCAGTATCCTTGATAGTTATGAACCCCAACGTAAGCCCAGCTTCCGAAAGCATAAAAAACCAACGCCGCCACACAAAGCATGAAAACAAAAACAACTCTCCAAACAACTTTCACTGGCATCAGTTGCCTCCTTGCAGCGTTAAAAATGCGACGCGAGCACACATCCATACAGGGCAAACAGGACGGACTTACTATTTATGCACCGATGTTGCCCAATACATAAGTCTGCCCCACCTCCCCATCAACAGCGCCTAGATCAGCGTAGATCGCGCCTGGTCTGCGTAATCTTCCTCCCCACACTCAACGCGATTGCGCCCTAACATCTTGCCTCGGTAGAGCGCGGCATCGGCTTGCTGCATTGTTTCGTCCAGCGCTTGCGTACTGGTGAAGTTATCCGAAACGCCGATGGTTGCCGTACAGCGGATCGGTTGGTGCAGGCCGATGCCAGGCACTTCGATTTGCTCGATTGCCGTACGCATGCGTTCTGCCAGCTGCCTGGCACCAGCCCCGTCAGTGCCGAGGCAGACGACCGCGAATTCCTCTCCGCCCAGCCTGCAGGTCAGATCGCCTTCGCGGGCGGTAGCGCTGAGAGCCTCGGCAACATGGCACAGCACGAGATCGCCCACTTTGTGGCCGTAAGTATCGTTGATGCGTTTGAAGTGATCGATATCCACAATGAACACGTACGCAGGCCCGGCCGTTCGGGAGCGGAAATGCGCGTCCAGCCCATCCGTCAGCCCGCGCCGATTGAGCAATCGGGTGAGCGGGTCATGTGCGGCCATGCTGCGCAGCTCGTCGGTAAGGCGGCGCAGAACCAACCAGACGACACAGGGAGGAAGCACCGTACCCAAGAACGACATGTAAATGTAGAAGATCTTCTGGAAGCTGGTGTTCATGTCGAGCGCCTCCAATCCCCCGCCGAGAATCATCACCAGCTTTGCCGCATTCAGGGCACAGATGCCGCCGATCAAAACGGCAAACACGACCATTTCGACGCGCAGATCCCTGGCCAGGTTTTGTCTGACATGGAGAGCCGTCGCTGCCATGGCCAGAAAAAGCACCGCGCACGAACCCGCCAGCAACGCATGGCGTGCCTCCAGCCCGAGCGTCGATTGCACCAGCAGTTGCACTGCCGTGTAGGTGCCTGCCAGCGTGAGCAGTGGCCGCCATACCGAGGTTGGGCGGCCAAAGAAACGCATGGCGCCCAGGACATACGCAACGGGGGCGCAGAGCGTCAATGTGTGGTTGACGACACTGATCACCCCACCACTCGCAGGCCCACCGAGCAACTGCAAGATGTAGGCGAGCCCCAGCAGAAGGTTGCCTAGTGCAAAGACATCCATGCCCAACTTCTTGCCGCTCAGCCGGGTACTGATCAGCAGGAACATCACGCAAAAACACAGTAGGTGCACGCAAAGCATGCCAAGGATGACGGTGGTGACCATGGGTTCGCGCATGTGGAGAAAGGGTAGGAGCCGGGCAATGAAGGGGTGGCGAAAACGCGCGCATCCCGCTTTAACGCACTCGGCTATCTAAGGCTGTAAATAGTAATCGCATATAGCCATATCAGGGCAATCAATCAACTCGCGGTAAGGCCAAGGCTACGAGGACGGGGACGGGGACGGCCGCCTCTAACGCCCTGAGGGGTTTGGCACAAACTACCGGCATTGTGTGACCAGCATTGCATCGCTCCGAGGTCGACGCGCCTGCATCGGCTAAGGCTTGCCACTCCCCCACTCTAAAACCAACGTTGGAGAATAGTAGCAATGCGCCCTACCCGCTTCATGTTGGCTTCTTTCACTGCGGGATGATTCACGCGCCCCGAGCATTGGTCATGTGTTTTCGTCGCTCATAAAAAAGCCCGCCACAAGGGCGGGCCAGGTGACCTCCCCCTAGCCGGGAAGGTCGACGACATCAGCTATCAGGAAGCCTTGCCAGCGGTTTCGCCAGGCAGGGTCACGATATCCGGACGACCACCGGAAGCCAGCTCGCGCTGCAAGGTGTCTTCGTCCAGCTCTTTACACCACTTGGCGACCACGATGGTGGCGACGCCGTTACCGACCAGGTTGGTCAGGGCGCGGGCTTCGGACATGAAACGGTCGATACCCAGGATCAGTGCCAGGCCAGCGACCGGCAGGTGACCAACCGCAGAGAGCGTAGCGGCCAGGACGATGAAACCACTTCCGGTCACGCCGGCTGCGCCCTTGGAGGCCACCAGCAGCACCAGCAACAGGGTGATCTGGTGAGTGATGTCCATCGGCGTGTCAGTGGCCTGAGCGATGAACACCGCGGCCATGGTCAGGTAGATCGAGGTACCGTCGAGGTTGAAGGAGTAACCAGTAGGAATCACCAGGCCGACGACCGACTTGTTGGCACCGAGTTTTTCCATCTTGGTCAGCATGCGTGGCAGCGCCGACTCGGACGACGAGGTGCCCAGCACGATCATCAGTTCTTCACGGATGTAGCGGATCAGGCGCAGCACGCTGAAACCGTGAGCGCGGGCGATGCCGCCGAGAACCACGAGCACGAAGAACACGCAGGTAATGTAGAAGCAGATCATCAACTGACCGAGCTGTACCAGCGAGCCGACACCGTACTGACCGATGGTGAAGGCCATGGCGCCGAAGGCACCGATAGGCGCGAGCTTCATGATCATGTTAATGATGCCGAACATCACGTGAGCGATGCGATCGATGAACTCGAGCACCGGACGACCGAACTCACCCATGCGCTGCAGGGCGAACGCGAAGATCACCGAGAAGAACAGCACCTGGAGGATGTCGCCGTTGGCGAACGCACCGACCACGGTGGACGGGATCACGTTGAGCAGGAAGCCGATGGTGCTCTGCGCTTCACCCGCCTGGGCGTAAGCAGCGATCTTGCTGGCATCCAGAGTGGCTGGGTCGATGTGCATACCGACGCCTGGCTGCACGACGTTGACCACGACCAGACCGATGATCAGCGCAATGGTGGAGACAACTTCGAAATATAGCAACGCGTAACCGCCGGTCTTACCGACGGCCTTCATGTCCTGCATGCCGGCAATGCCGCTAACGACGGTGCAGAAGATGATAGGCGCGATGACCATCTTGATCAGCTTGACGAAACCATCGCCGAGCGGTTTGAGGGCAACGCCTGTTTCTGGGTAGAAGTGACCGAGAAGGATGCCCACGGTGATGGCAACCAGCACCTGGACATAGAGCATTTTGTAGAACGGTTGACGGACAACATCGTTCGCTGTGGCAGTCATGGTGAATCCTCGTGGGCGCGGCAATGACATCCTGCGACGTCCGCACCACCTTTCTTGTTTAGGCGCCAACCCTCCTGACCTGAAGGGATTTGTTATAGGCACGCTTATCGCGACCTTGAACCTGCAAAAGCAAGCGCCATGCCACACAAGAAAAACTGGATAAACCTTTGATAAACAGGCCTTTTAGACAAGACCTTTGCGTTGCAAAGAAAGCATTTGGCGGTTTTCCGCACGGTGCCTCAGGCAAGCGTGGCGGATTCCCACCAAAGCAACTGAAGAACGTCTCGGGCGTGTTCGGGCTTACTGTGACGGCCTACCACTCGGTGAGTCGGGGAGACGCTCGAAGCGACTCTAGATCCGCACCCGAAACGCCGCGCCGCCCAGTTCGGAGTCCTCAAGAAATAGCTCACCTTCGTAGCTCTCGAGGATATCTTTGACCACCGCGGTGCCGATGCCCTGCCCCGGATGTTGAGCATCCAGACGCTCACCACGGCGCAGAATGCGCTCGCGCTGGTTGACCGGCACACCAGGCCCGTCGTCTTCTACACACAGCTGGCAGACGCCATTTTCGATACTGGCGCAAATCCGCACCTGGCCCAGACACAGCCGGTAGGCGTTCTCCAGCAGGTTGCCAAGCAACTCGAGCAGCGCCGCGCGTTCCATGGGGATTTCCAGCCAGGGCTCGAACTGACGCTGCACCGTCACCTGTTTGTCGCGGTAGACCTTGTCGAGGGCATCGCAGAGGTTGTCCACCACACCGGCCATGGACACTCGGTGGCGCACCAGGCCGCTCTTGCGCAGGCTGGCCCGCTGCAGCTGATAGCCGATCTGCTGGCTCATGCGCTCGATCTGCCCCTGCAGGATCTGCGACTGCTCACGGTTTTCCGGCTTGGCGGCGATCACCTCGGCGGCGCCCTGCAATACCGACAGCGGAGTTTTCAGGCTGTGCGCCAGGTCGTCCAGGGAGTGACGGTAGCGCTCGCGCTGCTGACGTTCGCTATCGAGCAGGCGGTTCAGCGAGCCGGTGAGGCGCAGTAATTCGCGGGGATGTTCGTCGCTGAGGCGCTCGCGTGTGCCACCCTCCACTTCGTCCAGCTCCTCGCGCAACCCACGCAGGCTGCGAAATCCCCAGGTCAGGCCGAACCACAAGAGGCCGAGAAGCAGCAACAGGGCGCCACCGAGCCACAGGTAGAGCTGCGTCATGAAATCGTTGTAAAGGGCCTGCGTGTCGCTGGCCGGCTGCATGGTGACGATGCTGAAAGCAGCGCTCTCACCGCGCAGCAGTTTGATCTCCACGTCATAGATATAGAACTCCCGGCCCTGGCGATCTATGACGCGCAGCAGTTCATCACCACGGCCGTCATAACGCGGCATGTAGGACACGGAAATGTCCCGTGTCGAGGGCGACTGCCAGACCAGGCGCCCGCCACGGTCATAGATGAAGCCCAGCAACTGGGCGTCGGGAATGTCGAATTCCTCGTCAGGCAGCTTGCTCGGCATGCGTAGCTGGCCGTCGTCGGTGCGAGCCGCGGAAATCAGCGCGCCGGCGTCGGCGGCCAGGCGTTTCTCGACGGATTTTTCCAGGGCGATCAGGAAGGCGCCCCGCAGAGCTGGCAGCAGTGCCAGCATGAACAGCACCGCCAATACGGTGCTGCCAAACATCAGGCGCAGACGCAGGGAGGAAATCCAGCGGCCTCGCAATCGCCTGAAGCCTGGTGTCATCGGCAGCGCTCGGTGAACAGGTAGCCCTGACCACGAACCGTTTCGATGGGTTTGAAGCCGTTGCTGCTTTCCAGCTTGCGGCGCAGACGACCCACCAGCACTTCGATCACGTTGGGATCGCGCTCATCGTCATCGGGATACAACTGCTCGATCAGGCGTTCCTTGGGCACCACCTGCTGATGGTGGCGCATCAGGTATTCGAGGATGCGGTATTCGTAGGCGGTCAGGCCCATGCCGGTACCATCAATCAGCGCCTGCTTGCGATTCATGTCCAGCAACAGGGGGCCGGCTTCGATGGTCGACTGAATAAAGCCGGAGGATCGGCGTAGCAATGCATTCAGGCGCGCCTCCAGCTCTTCGAACTGGAATGGCTTGACTACGTAGTCGTCAGCGCCCGATGCCAGGCCTTCGACCTTGTCCTGCCAGTTGCCACGGGCAGTCAGGATCAGGATGGGAAAGGTCTTGTCACGGCTGCGCAACTGGCGAATCAGATCCAACCCGCTGATGCCCGGCAGGCCGAGATCGACCACGGCCAGATCATGGTGGTATTCATCGACGCGATACAGCGCCTCTTCGGCGTTGGCGACCGCGTCCACCACGTGGCCCTGTTCGCCGAGTCGGGTATACAGATGGTGACGCAACAGCGCCTCATCCTCCACGACCAGCAATTTCATCGTTGCATGCCCTCTTCATCAGGAGTGAAGCCGGGTCACCCGTCGAGGTGACCCGAACCCTCTACAACAGATTTAGAACTTGTAGTTGGCACCCAGATACCACTGACCGCTGCTATGCAGGTCGAGGGAGCCGACCTTGCCCTGCTCGTGCGGGGCGAACTCGGTGCTGGCGTTGGTGCGCAGATAACGATAGCCACCTTCGACGGAGGCATTTTCGTTCACTTCCTGCAGCAGCCCAGCCTGCAGACCGGCAGCATACCCGACATTGGTATCACGCGAGACACCCGGGCTGTTCTGCTCCAGTTTAACCAGACCCAGCGTGCCACCACCGAACAGCTTGGTGCCGTTCTCGTTCAGCGGCAGGAAGGCGTCGTAGCTGCCGAGCAGGTTCTGCTGGCGCAGCTTGAGGCCGTTGTTACTGCCGGAGATGTATTCGTAGGTCGCGTAGTAACGACCAACGTCATTCTGTTGGCCGGCACGAACACCCCAGGTGCTGGTGTTGTTGATGACGCTGTCGAAGTTCGGATTGCCCATATTGGCGTTAAGCGCCGAGGACTTCTGGATGTTGTTGCTGGTCTGGCCCCAGGTCAGGCCAGCGAAGTTGTTGTCGGCGTGGGCAACTGTAGCAGCGCCGAACACCATGGAAGTCGCCAGAGCCAGCTTGGTAAGAGTCGATTTCATGAGATGCCTCTCGAATGGCAGTGGGTGAATGAAAAACTCGAGAATCATCTTGCCTGGCGTCGACTGAACCTCTCCTGAACCCTTCCTGAACCCCGCCTGAACACCCCACCCACTCCCCGCTTCGGTGGTCTGCCACGGAAAAACCACGCGGGATATTGATTCGCATCACTACCTCACAGGTCAGTGAGATTAAGGTCGAGGCCTGGCCAGTGGCGAAGCCACCTGCATCGACTGCCACAACGACATCGCTCACAAGCTGCCTGACATGAGCGGCGTACACGGCTGGTAAGGACGTGGCTGGCGCGGCAGAATGCCGGCCATGAATACAGCCCACCTGCCCCGCTGCTGCAGCCCTCTCGACGATCACTGGCCGTTCTCGCGGCCGTTAGTTGGTGCGCAACTGATCAGCACGCATTTCGACTCCGCGCTAGTCGATGAAACCGACTACTCGGCCGCTGGCGTACCCCCGGTTCGCGGCGTCGCCAAGCGTCAGGCAGAACACCTGGCAGGACGCGTGTGTGCTCGCGAGGCCTTGTATCGGGTAACGGGCGTGGCAAGCGCGCCAGCGGTCGGTGAGGATCGCGCGCCCCAGTGGCCGGAACAGGTCAGCGGCTCGATCACCCACGGCCAGGGCTGGGCAGCCGCAATCGTTGCGCCAACGCAGCAATGGCGCGGCTTGGGTTTGGATGTCGAGCGGCGTCTGTCGAGCGAACGTGCCGAGCGGCTGGCGGGTGAAATTCTCACCGCAGACGAGCTAAGCCGCATCACGCATCTAACGTCCGAGCAGCGGGCTTGGCAGATCAGTCTGACTTTTTCCCTCAAGGAAAGCCTGTTCAAGGCGCTCTATCCGCTGGTACTCAAGCGCTTCTACTTTCAGGACGCTGAGCTGCTCAGTCTCGACCGCACGCAGAGCACCGCACGTTTGCGCCTGCTGATCGACCTGAGCGAAGAATGGTCAGCCGGTAGCGAGCTGACCGGCCTGTATGCCGAGCGGGACAATCAGCTGCTCAGTCTAGTGGCCGTCGCAGCGGATTGATCAACGGCTCCTGTAGCCTGCGGTTGAGCGCAGCGATACCCAGGAGGGGATTCACATAACAAGCCGACTTCAATACGGCTCCCGGGTATCGCTTCGCTCAACACCGGGCTACCTGAACTGATCCCAGCATACGCAAGGAAACGTCAACAGCGCCGGGGGCAAATCCGATAAACTCGGCGTATTGCCGTCCGGAGTGCCCCATGCGCGAAGAACTGAACCAAGGCCTGATCGATTTCCTCAACGCCTCACCTACCCCCTTTCACGCGACCAGCAGCCTGGCCATGCGCCTAGAGGCAGCTGGTTATCGTCACCTCGATGAACGCGCGCCCTGGCAAACCGAGCCCGGTGGCCGTTACTACGTGACGCGCAACGACTCCTCGATCATCGCCTTCAAGCTGGGCATGCGCTCACCTCTCGAAGGCGGTATCCGGCTGGTTGGCGCCCACACCGACAGCCCGTGCCTGCGCGTGAAGCCGAACCCGGAACTGCAACGCCAGGGCTTCTTCCAGCTCGGCGTAGAAGTCTACGGCGGCGCTCTGCTCGCGCCCTGGTTCGACCGTGATTTGTCCCTGGCCGGCCGCGTGACTTACCGCCGCGATGGCAAGGTGGAAAGCGACCTGATCGACTTCTACCAGCCTATCGCCGTGATCCCCAGCCTGGCCATCCACCTCAACCGCGAGGCCAACCAGGGCTGGGCGATCAATGCGCAGAACGAACTGCCGCCAATCCTCGCCCAACTGGCGGGCAGTGAAAGCGCCGATTTCCGCGCCCTGCTCAGTGAGCAGTTGGCCATGGAACACGACTTTAACGCCGATGCGGTGCTCGATTACGAACTGAGTTTCTACGACACCCAGAGCGCCGCGGTAGTTGGCCTCAATCAGGACTTCATCGCTGGCGCGCGCCTGGACAATCTGCTGTCCTGCTACGCCGGCCTGCAGGCCCTGCTGGACGCCAGCGACGATGAAACCTGCGTGCTGGTCTGTACCGATCACGAAGAAGTCGGCTCCAGTTCGGCCTGTGGCGCCGATGGCCCGATGCTCGAGCAAGTGCTGCGCCGCGTGCTGCCGGAAGGCGATGGTTTCGTGCGCACCATTCAGCGTTCGCTGCTGGTTTCCGCCGACAACGCCCACGGCGTGCACCCGAACTACGAGAGCAAACACGACGGCAATCACGGCCCCAAACTCAACGCCGGGCCGGTGATCAAGATCAACAGCAACCAGCGTTACGCCACCAACAGCGAAACCGCCGGCTTCTTCCGTCACCTGTGCCTGGAAAACGAAGTGCCCGTACAGAGCTTCGTGACCCGTAGCGACATGGGCTGCGGCTCGACCATCGGCCCGATCACTGCAAGCCAGCTCGGCGTGCGTACCGTGGATATCGGCCTGCCGACCTTCGCGATGCACTCGATCCGCGAACTGGCCGGTAGCCAGGATCTGGCACACCTGGTGAAAGTACTCGGCGCCTTCTACAACAGCCATGACCTGCCCTGAGGCCAGCATGATCGAACATATCCGCAACAGCCTGATCGAAGCCCAGCGTGCGCTCGATGCATTTCTCGGCAACGAGCAGACGCTGGCCAATATCGAACACGCCGCCAACTTGCTGGTGACCAGCTTCGAGGCCAAGGGCAAGGTGTTCTCCTGCGGCAATGGCGGCTCCATGTGCGACGCCATGCACTTCGCCGAGGAGCTTACCGGGCGCTATCGCAAGAACCGCCCGGGCATCGCTGCGGTATCGATCAGCGACGCCAGCCATATCAGTTGCGTGGCCAACGACTTCGGTTACGACCACATCTTCTCGCGCTACGTGGAATCCCACGGCCGTGAAGGTGATGTGCTGCTGGCCATCAGCACCAGTGGCAAGAGCCCCAACGTGGTCAAGGCCGCCGAAGCGGCCAAGGCACTGGGCATCAAGGTGATTGCTTTGACCGGCAAACCCGGCTCGCGGCTGGAAAGCCTGGCCGACGTCAGCATCTGCGCGCCGGGCGGCGATTTCGCCGACCGCACCCAGGAGCTGCATATCAAGGTTATCCATATCCTCATCGAGCTTGTAGAACGCCAGCTCAGCCCTGAAAACTACGCGTGAGTGAGGTGCGCCGTCGGTTGAGGGCGCTCCTTGAAATCCCGCCCGCGTGATGGAGAACTCGCGCGTGATCCGCCTCAACAATCTGCTGCCCCATCTACTGGTTCTGCTCCTTCTGGCCCTGCCCTACTCTGCCGTTCAGGCGGCGGGCATACCGGGTCTGTTCGGCACGGGCAGCAGCGGCAGTAGCCAGACTCAGGCGGATCAGCCGCTGGATCGTTCGCTCGATGAAGTGATCCAGTCGCTGGAGAACGACAAGCAACGCGCGCAACTGCTCAATGACCTCAAGACCCTGCGCGACAGCACACAAAAAACCCAGCCGGATACCCCCGATGGCGTGCTCGGGCTGATCGGCAGCACCCTGACGGGCATCGAAAAGCAGTTTTCCGGCGACCATAGCCCGCTGGCGCGCTGGCAGCTGGAGATCGGCCGTAGCCAGGACGAGCTGGCGGCGCTGATGCCGGAAGCTGGCGAGCGCCTGGCGCTAGTCAGCAACTTCGCCCTGATTCTCGGCATCTGGAGCTTACTGGCCTTCGGCCTACGAGCCCTAAGCCATCAGGTGCGCCTGCGTTTCGGCCTCGCCGAAGAACTGCCGCAGAACCCGCGGCCCACCGACCTGCTGCGCTTCGCCCTGCGCAAGCTCGGCCCCTGGTTCGCCGCACTGCTGATCACCGGTTACCTGAGCTATGTGCTGCCAGCCTCGCTGGGCCGCGACCTGGCCATGGTGCTGGCCTACGCCCTGGTGATCGGTACCTGTTTCTCGGCAATCTGCGTGATCGCCTTTTCCCTGCTCGACGGCCCGCACCGGCGCACGGCCCTGAATATTTTGCGCCGTCGCGCGTTCCACCCACTGTGGCTGATCGGCAGCTTCGCGGCCTTTGGCGAAGCGCTCAGCGACCCGCGTCTGATCGCCAGCCTGGGCGCCAACCTGGCGCACACCACCGCGACCCTGACCAACGTGCTGGCGGCGCTGTGCACCGGCCTGTTCATCCTGCGCTTCCGTCGGCCAATCGCCCACCTGATGCGCAATCAACCGCTGGCTCGTCGCCTCAAACAGCGCGGCATCAGCGAGACAGTGGAGCTGCTCGGCAGCTTCTGGTACCTGCCGGCCCTGGCGCTGGTGGGCATTTCACTGGCGGCCACCTTCGTGTCCGCTGGCGACACCAGCACCGCCTTCCGGCAATCGCTGGTCTGCACCGTGCTGCTGGTGACCTGCATGGTCATCAATGGGCTGATTCGCCGGCGCATGCACAAGGCCCGTTTGCGCCATCGTCGCCATGCCGCCTATTTCGAGCGTTTCCAGAGTTTCTTCCACTTCCTGCTGAGCCTGATCATCTGGTTGTTCTTCATCGAACTGGGGCTGCGCGTGTGGGGGCTTTCGCTGATCCGCTTCGCCGAGGGCGACGGCCACGAAATCAGCATGAAACTGTTCGGCCTCGGTGCCACCCTAGCGTGCGGCTGGCTGGTGTGGATTCTCAGCGACACGGCGGTGCATCACGCCCTGACACGCTCACGCAAGGGCCAGACCAACGCCCGCGCGCAGACCATGATGCCGCTGATCCGCAACGTGCTGTTCATCAGCATCTTCATCATCGCGTTGATCGTCGCCCTGGCCAACATGGGCATGAACGTCACGCCGCTGCTCGCGGGCGCCGGCGTCATCGGTCTGGCCATCGGTTTCGGCGCGCAGTCGCTGGTAGCGGATCTAATCACCGGGCTGTTCATCATCATCGAGGACTCACTGGCCATCGACGATTACGTCGACGTCGGCGGCCACCTCGGGACTGTCGAGGGCCTGACCATTCGCACCGTGCGCCTGCGCGACATCGACGGCATCGTGCACACCATCCCGTTCAGCGAGATCAAGAGCATCAAGAACTACTCGCGGGAGTTCGGCTACGCCATCTTCCGCGTCGCGGTGCCCCACGACATGAACATCGACGCTGCCATCAAGCTGCTGCGCGACGTGGCCAGCGAGCTGCGCAACGACGTGCTGATGCGCCGCAACATCTGGTCGCCACTGGAGATCCAGGGTGTGGAAAGCTTCGATTCGGGCAACGCGGTACTGCGCGCGCGCTTCAAGACCGCGCCGATCAAGCAGTGGGAGGTGTCTCGTGCCTTCAACCTGGCGCTCAAGCGGCACCTGGACGAATCCGGCCTGAGCCTGGCAACGCCGCGCCTGAACATCCAGATGAGCGCCGTCAGCCCGACCAACTACGGTCCCCAGCCGGACGCTGACTGACAACGCGACCCCGCTCACATCCAGAACAGGATCATTCGGCCTCCTGCGCACGGCCTGACGTACTTTCCGCTACCATGGCGGCACATTTTTCCAACCGATAGGGACATCTCATGGATATCTCCACCCTCATCATCATTGCCGTACTGGTCGCGGTGGTGTTCTACGTGATCAGCATCTACAACCGCCTGGTCAACCTGCGCAACCGTTACCAGAACGGCTTCGCGCAGATCGAAGTGCAGCTCAAGCGCCGCTACGACCTGATTCCCAATCTGGTAGAAACCGCCAAGGCGTACCTGTCCCACGAGCGCGAAACCCTGGAAGCCGTGGTTGCCGCCCGGAACGGTGCGGTGGAAGGCCTCAAGCAAGCCTCGGAGAATCCCGGCGATGCCCAGAGCATGAACCTGCTGGCCAACGCTGAAGGCGTGCTGAAGAACGCCATGGGTCGCCTCAACGTGACGGTCGAGGCGTATCCGGATCTCAAGGCCTCGCAGAACATGCAGCAACTCAGCGAGGAGCTGAGCAGCACCGAGAATAAGGTGGCTTTCGCTCGCCAGGCCTACAACGACGCGGTTACCGCCTACAACGCCTATCGTCAGAGCTTCCCGCCGGTGGTACTGGCCGGCGCCTTCGGCCATGGCAGCGATGCCGCCCTGCTGGAGTTCGCCGACAGCGTGGCGATCCAGGAAGCCCCGAAAGTGTCTTTCTAAGCGCGGCGGATTAGATGGACTTTTTCGAACAACAGGATCGGGCCAGGCGCAACAGCTCACGCTTGGTCATGCTGATGATACTGGCGGTGATTACCCTGATTGGCACCACCACCCTGGTGATTGCCATTGCCTGGCAGGTCTTCCAATACGGTAATTACAGCCTGCAGGCGCTCAGCGGCGAGCTGCTCGCCAGCGTGGCGGTAGTCGTGATCGGCGCTGTGTTCCTCGGTTGGGCATTCAAAGCTCTGCAGTTGCGATCAGGCGGCAAGGTGGTTGCCGAACGGCTCGGCGGGCGCTTACTCAACCTGAACCCGCAGGGCCTGCACGAGCAGCGCGTGCTCAACGTGGTGGAAGAAATGGCGCTGGCGGCTGGCACGCCGGTGCCACCGGTGTATCTGCTCGAGGAGCCCTCGATCAATGCGTTCGCTGCCGGATTGCGGCCGGAGAACGCAGTGATCGGGGTGACCCGCGGCGCCATCGAAAAGCTCAGCCGAGATGAGCTCCAAGGTGTCATCGCCCACGAGTTCAGCCACATCCTGCATGGCGACATGCGTCTTAATACGCGTCTGGTAGCGGTGCTGCACGGCATTCTGCTGATCGGTCTTATCGGTGAACTGGTGCTGCGCGGCGGCAGCCACACCCGTCACGCGCCGCGCAGCAGTTCCAACGACAAGGGCAAAGGCAATGCCGTCGCGCTGGTTATGGTGGTCGGCCTGGCGCTGTTGATCATCGGCTACGCCGGTACCTTCTTCGGCAACCTGATCAAGGCGGCGGTGAGTCGCCAGCGCGAGTTCCTCGCTGACGCCTCGGCCGTGCAGTACACCCGCAACCCTAACGGCATCGCGGGAGCGCTGAAGAAGCTCGGCGGCGGATCGCAGATCGAAGCCGGGCATGCCGCCGAGTACAGCCATATGTATTTCGGCCAGGGTCTGGCGCTGAGCAAGATGATGGCCACTCACCCGCCACTGGAAGAGCGCATCCGCCGCATCGATCCCAACTGGGACGGCGTGGTGCTTGGCAACGAAGTATTCGAACGCCCCGCTCGCCCATCAGCGAACGTCCAGGAGGAAACCTCAGGCTTCAGCGCTGCTGCTGCGGGCGTGGCCATCGCCAGTATCGGTGAGCCGCAGTCGCTGCATATCGAAGAGGCACGCGAGAGCCTGGCGCAGATCGACGAGCGTCTACGTAATGCGGCTCATGATCCTCACGGCGCCCTGGCGATCCTTTATGGCCTGCTGCTCGGCCGTGATGCCGACACGTGCCAGCAACGCATGACCTGGATGCAGGCCAACCTGCCGCCGCTGCTGTCTGATTGGCTGCTTGAATTGGAACCGATGCTGGAGCAGTTACCGGACGGCCGACGTCTGCCGTTACTGGAACTGGCGATTCCGGCACTCAAACAACTTGAGGCCCAGGATTTCGTCAGCCTCAAACGCGACATCGGTACCCTGCTGATCAGCACGAAACAGCTGGATCTGATCGAATGGGCGCTGCTGCGCATCGTCGAACGCAACCTGGGTATGCAGCGCGCCGTTCAAGGCCGCTTGCCGCTAGCGGCATTGGGCACCGAAAGCTGTGTGCTGCTGGTAGCGCTGTCGCGGGCTGGCAATGCCAGCGAAGAAGCGGCTACCGAGGCGTTCCAGGCGGCCTGGAGTACCCTGCCGTTTACCCCACGGGTATTTGCCGAACAACCGCAGGCGAGCATCACTCAGTTGAACGATGCCCTCAACCGCCTCAACCAGATGCGTCCACTGCAGAAGCCACAGTTGCTCAAGGCCATGGCCCGTTGCATCGAACACGATGGCCGCATCAGCGCCAGCGAAGCGGAACTGATGCGTGCAGTCGCCGACACACTGGACTGCCCGATGCCGCCGCTGTTGAGTGATGCTCAGGCTTGAGTGCCAGGGTGATAAGCCACTAGCCATTCATTCGCACTCGGTGGAATGGCTGCTATTGGTGGGCTGAAGCGGATCGCCGCCCGGCCCACCCTACGTTAGGAAGACGGCGCCTGCGTAGGGTGGGCTTTAGCCCACCAAATCTATGCTAATCCTGCTTAGAGGCCTGACCGCCCCGCCGCGCCAAACACCTGCGTCCAGTAGATGGTCGCCTGGCTCTGCGGGTTGCTGGCGTAGGCGGCGCCCATGTCGCGAAAGTCCGGGTTCATCAGGTTGTAGCAGTGCGAAGGGCTGGCCAGCCAGCCTTCGACCACCTGCTGCGCACGGCCCTGGCCGGCAGCGATGTTCTCGCCGATCACCGTCCAGGCATAACCGGTTGAAGTAGCGCGAGCACCCACCAGGCTGCGGTCGCTGCCCTGGTGGCTGAACAGGCTGTTCATCGCCATGTCGCGGCTGTGGGTCAGCGCGGCTTGGCCGAGAGAATCGTTCCAGCTCAACGGCTCGGCGGCATCGAACGGCTGATCGCCACAACGCCTTGCAGTGCCCCGCGCTTCATTGACCGCCGCCAGAATCGCCTTGCCTTCTTCCTGCCAATCGCCAAGGCGTGCCGGTAGTAGCGCGCGACCGAGTACCACCTGCCAACTATTGCCTTCGTGCAACACGCCGACATCAGCAAACTGGGCATCCAGCAATTGCGCGCAGTACGATTGCCGCAGCATGGCCATGGCAGCCTCGGCACTGTCCGGCCCCGTCACCCTGATCAATTGCACGGCCTCTGGCTGGTAACCGGCCTGTTGCAGAGCCTGCTGCAGTTGCTCGGACGAGTTGACCTTCTGGCCTGCCAGACGCCTGTCGGGTGCCAGCGGGCCGGCCGCCGGGCTCGGCTGCCCATCGCACCCCTGCCCTGCTTCCCGGTAGCCGTTGATCAGCTTGGTCAGTTGCACCGCATCATCAGCCCATGCGCTACTGGCGACGCTCGCGCATAACAGCATCACCACAGCGGCCACTTGCCGAACGTGCTTGGGTGAATCACTCATCCATGCTTCCTCTTAATCCGCACTGCCTATCTGTTCATGGACAGTGGCTTAGGCCAAACGCTTCACTCAATCGCCTGATCAAAGCGAAACCGCGCTAAACTCGGGCCCATGATTGTCACCGAAACCACCTTATCCCTCGACCCTGAATCCCTGCTGGAGAGCCTCTCAGGCACCGATAACCTGCTGATCATCCAGGATCTGGATGGCGTCTGCATGAGCCTGGTGCGCGATCCGCTTACCCGTACCCTGGAGCATCGCTACATCCTCGCGGCCCGCGATCTGGATGGTCATTTCCAGGTGCTCACCAATGGTGAGCATATCGGCAATCGTGGTGTGAACAGCCTGATCGAACGCGCCGTCGACACGCCCGGGCAATGCCGGGAACAGGGTCTTTACCTGCCAGGGCTGGCTGCTGGCGGGGTACAACTACAGAATCGCCACGGACAGGTCTCTCACCCAGGCGTCAGCGCCGCAGAGCTGGCCTTTCTGGCTGCGGCGCCTCAACGCCTGAGCGAGTCGCTGCAGCAGCTGCTGAGCCAGCCACCCTACAGCCTGGCCAAGCCGCTTATTGATCAACTGCTGGCAAGCAGCGTGCTCGACAACCCGGTTTCGCCCACTCTCAACCTGAACGCCTTCCATCACCACTGGCACGAAAGCCCAGCGCTCTACGCCCGCTTGCAGGTGGATAGCGCAGACCTCGTACAGGCGTTGCTCGAAGATGCCGCCAGGCAAGGACTGCAGCAATCGTTTTTCATCCACTACGCACCCAACCTGGGGCGGGATGCCGAGGGCCGCGAACGCATGCGGCCAGCGAGCGCCAGCAATGCCGGCACCACGGATCTGCAGTTCATGCTACGCGGCGCCGTCAAGGAAGCTGGCGTGCTGGTGATCCTCAACCGCTTTTACCAACAGCGCACTGGAAACTATCCACTGGGCGAGGACTTCAACGTACGCCAGGCACCCACCAATATCGACGCGCTATTGCAACTGGCCCGCGAGCGCTTCGACCCGCTGCATATGCCGCGCCTCGTCGGAGTCGGCGACACCCTGACCAGCTCTCCGCTCGAGGCCAATAGTGGCGCAACAGCCTGGCTGCGCGGCGGCAGCGACCGTGGCTTTCTCACCCTGGTGCAGGACTTGGGCACCGCGTTCGGGCAGGACAATCGCGTGCTGTATATCGACAGCAGCCGTGGCGAAGTGCAGCGCCCAGGCGTGGATGCAAACTACCTGCGTGAACACCCGGCGGAGCCCTGGCCGGCACTGCTGGGCATCACCGATCCCCAAGACCCGCTGCGCCTGAACAGCATTTTCAGCGGTGGGCCCGAGCAGTACATTGATTTTTTCTGCGCGCTGGCGAAGGCACGTCGCAACCGCTGACTCCTGAATTTCAGAACCTTTGTCACCGCTTCACGTTCGAAGCTCTGCACTTTCGCTTTCATCCCTGCAGAGAATCCCACGTGATGCACTCGATCACCCGCGGTTATCGCTACCTTTTCAAGACCTTTGGTTATGTTGGCTGGTCGCTGTTCTGGCTGCTGATCTGGGACATCATCGTCACCGTGGACTACATGCTGTTTCTGGATCGCAAGATCAATCTGCCCTCCATGCCGCTGACCCTGCTCGGTTCAGCCCTGGTGGTATTGACCAGCTTCCGCAACAGCAGTGCCTACAACCGCTGGTGGGAGGCGCGCACCATCTGGGGCGCACTGATCAACAGCTCGCGCAGTTTCGCCCGTCAGGTGCTGACCCTGATAGACGACGATGATGGCGGCAACTCGGTGAAAGTGGTGCTGCTGCGCCGCCATGTGGCCTATATCAGAAGCTTGTCGGCGAGCCTGCGTAACGAGCCCTGCGCCGACGAAGTACGCTCCTTCGTGGCGGCTGACGAGTTCGAGCGTCGGCATACCACCAATAATTTCCCCAACGACATTCTCAACGGCTCAGCCGCCATGCTGGCCAGTGAATACAAGGCTGGACGCCTGGACAGCATTCGCCTGACCCGACTGGAGTCGACGTTGGTCGACATCTCCAATTGCCAGGGCGGTCTCGAGCGTATCGCCAACACACCGTTGCCCTATCCCTACGTGTATTTCCCGCGCCTGTTCATCACCCTGTTCTGCATGATCGTGCCCATCGGCCTGGTGGAAAGCCTGGAATGGTTCACCCCGCTGGCATCGACCGTGGTCGGCTTCATGTTGCTGGCGATCGAGCGGGTAGGCAGCGACCTGCAGAGCCCGTTCAAGGCCAGCGAACACCAGATCCAGATGGATGCACTCTGCGAGACCATCGAGAAGAACCTCGAATCGATGCAGCGCGATGCTCAGCGCGAACGTGATGGGCGCCTCTTCGCCAGCTGACCCGATGGTCATTTTTAGGCGCAGCAGACACCTCGGATCAGATTTCCAGCAATCTTGTAGTGACTTTAAAAAAACACTACAAAACCTATTGACGACCCCTTCGCGCTTTTGCATGATGAGCCTGCCTCCCCTGACGGGAGCCCTGACAAGGGCACTTGGGCAAACTCGGTAACACCAGCCGAGCGTTCCACGATATGTACTGCCCACAAGGCAGATTGATGAAGTCGAGCGTCCTGCGAGGACGAGAGCGTTAGCGAGACATTGTCATGATGCCTGTGGCTGATCCTGCGGATCACCTGCATCCGGCCCCGTCTCAGCTGATTTCCTCTCCCCGCATCGTCCCGACCTCCGTTAGCCGCCGCTGCGTAGCGATACCTACACATCGCTACACGGTCTTCGGCAGCACTCAAACGCCACGGGCAATGACGGCACCGCACCGCAAGCGGGCGCCTTAGACAGATCAGCGAATGAAGGGGTACACGCCATGAACCTGAACAAGAAACCGACCATCGAAGACCTCGCTCAACTGTTCGCCAAGCGCAAGGACAGCCTGGACAACCATATCCTCTGGGTCTGTGAGTCGGGCGAAGTTCGCATCGACTGCCTGCCGGCGGATCAGGAGGAACACGAGTTCGTCAGTCAGCGGCCGAACATGCGCACTCGCCTGCGCACCTACCGCCGTGGACAAGGCTACGTAGGCCGCCGCGCCGCCGCAGACCGCGACTTCCTGGGCAACGTACTGCGCACCCTGGAGCATGAGTGGACAGGCCAGCCGGCCAAGCAGGATCGCCTGCTCGATCGCTACTGCTGAAAACCTGATGCGGTGGGCTGCCTTGGCCCACCGCTTTCAAGATCCCCGCCCTGCTGCGCCCAGCCATTGCGCTGTAAACTGCCATGCACTCCTGAAGGAGTCGTTCGTCACCGCGCAATACGTGATGAACGCTAAACCATCACGCTGCCTGACAGGGCAGTGTCTGCGAGAGCAAGGTCAATGGATAACCTGTATCAAACGCCCAGCGCCCCACTACTGGTCGACGAACGCCCCCGCGACAGCTTCTTCGTCACCTCCACCAGCAAACTCTACGCGCTGTTCTTCACGACGCTCGGGTTCTACGCGGTCTACTGGGCCTACAAGCAATGGGATAGCCAGCGAGCGACCATGCGCCCTAAGAAGATCAGCCCGGCAGCGCGCTCGATCTTTCATATCTTCTTCATCCATTCACTGTGCCGGCTGATCCTCACACAACTGCAGGCCAAGGGTCTGGGCGACTGGAAATATGCGAGCGCGGCGTGGATGTACATTGTCCTGGTCTTCGCCAGCAACGGCCTTTCGCGCCTGGACGGCCATATCGGTGTGCCCCTGGAAATCTTGCTGCTGCTCGCTGGCACCATGCTGCCGGCGTGGCCGCTGTCGATCATCCAGGAGAAAGCCAACCTGGCCAGCGACGATCCAACCGGCCAGAGCAACAGCCGCTTCAGCACCGCGAATTATCTGTGCATGCTACCGGGCAGCCTGCTGTGGCTGCTGATCATCATTGGCTCTTACATCTGATTTCCCGGATCGCCGCTACGGAGGTCAGGGACGAAGCGCTTTTCCATCGACCAATAAAAAGCCCCGGCACTGGCCGGGGCTTTTTTGTCAGCGCAGTGCTGCTGTCAGCGCTTGTCATCCTCGCGCGGATTGTTCAGATCCATCACGCTGGAAACACGCTCCGGTGCTACCGGTGGGGCGATCTCGGCTTTGGCCTCAGGCTGTACCTGCGGCTCAGGCGCTGCAGGCTGAGGCTGCTCCTTCTTCTTTCCTGTCATGCGCCGCCATACCCAGCCAATCAGCAGTACGGGCAGGAACCACGCCTTCTTGAGCAATATCAGTGCGGCAGCGAACAGGCCAACCTTGGCAGCGGCCTTGCCGGCGATCAGCGCGCCGAGGCCATAGGCCGCGACTTCGTCGAGATCGGGGTTGAAGTCGGCATAGCGGTTACCGTCGTTGAAGTCGGTCATGGCCAGCACTGCCGGCAGGTTCTCTTCTATCTGCGGCAACTGATGCATGCCGGCGATGAAGTTCAGTACCAGTACGCCTTTGCGGCCCAACACGCGGATGTTGTAGTTGAGGATGTGCTCTTCGCTATCGCCGAATTTCACTTCCTTGGCCCAGTGCAGCTTCTTGCCGGCGGCATCGTAGTGCGGTGCGGAGGCCCAGCCGACGATAGCGATGGGCTCGTAACCGTTTTCGGTGCGCCACTCGTTCTCGGCCTTGGCGCCGTCCTGCAGATCCTTGAGCATGTCGGCGTAGTCGATGTCCGCGGCGTCCTCGTCGGACACATAGCCGTTTTCTTCGTACTCCACGGTAACGGCCCAGGATTCGTCCGCCATCGGCGATACACCTTTGGGCAGAATCATGCCCAGCGGCAGCTTGTCGTCTGGCGGGTTGCCCCAGGCTTCGACCAGCACGCGCTCGGCGTCGGCACCGTCGAGAAACACCAGATTTTCCGGGAGATCGAGGGTCGCCAGGTTGCTGCCGACCACCACTTTGCCGGAACGGAAATCGAGGCTGTCGAGAAACTGTTCCTCGCTGATGTAATCGCTGTCAGCGGCTTCGGCAGCGGGGGCTTCCTGTTCGGTGGGTGCCTGGTTGGCCCAGGTCAGGGGAACTACCGTGGCCAACAGGCTGGCCAGCATCAACTCCTTGAACAACATGTAACGCTCCATGAGATCGGCTTGAATTTCGGGCGCTAGCCTACCATCGACAGAGGAATCATTTAGTAACTTCCTGTCATTTTTGGATACATCTCACAAAGTGGCGCCCAAATCTCCTGCTTTATGAAGCCCGCACGGTCAGCTGAACCAGGCGCAGCACCACAGGCCGAACGCCCATCACGCAAACGAACGCCACCGGCATAGCCAGTTGGTAAGCCTCCAGCACCGCTCCCAGATAGCCATCGCTGAAACCGCGGTTGGTGGCGGTGATCACCAGGCTCATGAGAAACGCCATGATGCCGGACATGAAAAAGGCGAAGGCCACCGGCGACAGCTTGGCCGGCAACTTCCAGTTTCGGCGAGTACGGCTGCGGGTTGCTTCAGGCATGGGCTAAATCCTTCGAATAGTGAGATGCCGCCAAGGTGCGGCAGAGGCGGCCATTATCGCGGCGGCCCGTTGCAGCGAGTAGCGGGCCGCAGGTAAGGTCAGTACCAAGCTAACCTTATCAATTCGACCATCAGTAGAAAGCTTTACCATGGATACCTTGCGCGGCATCGAGAGTTTCGTGAAGGCGGTGGAAACCGGCAGCATCGCTGCGGGCGCTCGCCTGCTGGGTATCAGCGCCGCTGCAGCCAGCCAGAACATCGCCCGACTGGAGTCTTCCCTCGGCGTGAGGTTGCTGACGCGCACAACCCGTAGCCTGGCACTTACCGAAAGCGGTACGCTGTATTTCGAGCAGGTGCGCGATGTGCTGCGCGACCTGGAGCTGGCACGCAGCACGGCCACGCAAGCACACGACACGCCTCAAGGTCGGTTGCGGATCGCGTCCAGCGCCGCATTCGGTCGGCATGTCCTCGCGCCGTTGCTGCCCGCCTTCACCGCCCGCCACCCGCGTATCGCCTGCGAGCTGGTCACCACCGACCGCAGCGTCAATCATATTCAGGAGTCGGTGGATATCAGCATCCGTATCCCACAGCAGCTCGAAGATGGCCTGGTGGCACGGCATATTGCCAGCGTGCCATCGATCTACTGCGCGTCGCCGGCCTATCTGCACAAAGCCGGAACGCCAGTCACCCCAGAAGACTTGCGCGAGCACGATTGCCTGGCTTTCAAGGTTGCCGTGGACGGACGCCTGATGCCTTGGCGGTTCGTACGCGATGGGATTCGCTTCGATGCACAGATTCGCGTGGCGCTGGTCAGCAACGATATCGACGTGCTCGCCAGGGTTGCCGCCAACGGTGGCGGTATCACGCGCCTGGCTGCCTTTGTCGCCGAGCCCTATCTGGCCAGTGGTCGCCTTCAGGAGTTGTTTGCCAACCCGCAGCATTCGAGAAGGCAGGCGCTTACTGAACCTCTGGACTACTACCTATGCGTGCGTGATCGCTACGAACTGACGCCCAAGGTGCGCGCCTTCGTGGAGCATCTGCAAGACAGCCTGCGCGACGACTGGCGCCCCTAACGAATTTGACTCACCGAATGAATCCGGTACGCTCGGCAGCTCATTTGAATGGAGTGTTTCCCCCATGGCCAAAGCCACTGCCCGTCACATCCTGGTTGCTACCGAAGACAAGTGCAACGAACTGAAAGCTGCCATCGAAGGCGGTGCCGACTTCGCCCAGGTCGCCAAAGACAACTCCAGCTGCCCGTCCAGCCGTGACGGCGGCAACCTCGGCTCGTTCGGCCCGGGCCAGATGGTCAAGGAATTCGACACCGTCGTGTTCAGCGCGCCGGTCAACGTGGTTCAGGGCCCGGTGAAAACCCAATTCGGTTATCACCTGCTCGAAGTGACCAGCCGCCAGGACTGATCATCCCGCGCCTGGTGCCCCACGGCACCAGGCCGCTCGCCCGCTTTCCCCGGCACGCCGCCCTGGCCACAGAAAATGCCGGAACCGCCCCACCACCGCACCACTCTATCGCTCCGGTAGTTCCCACCTTCCGCGAGGCCATGATATGAACCGGTTCTTCCAAGCCCTCGGCCTGCGCATTGGCGATTCGGCAAAACAGGCTCGCACGCCCAGCCAGAAGGCATTGGGACAATGCACCTGCGGCCAGCCGATTTTCTTCCGCAACAGTCAGTGCCTGGCCTGCCAATCGCCGCTGGGCTACGAGCCAGAACGCGGCCAGGTGGTAACCCTGGTGGCCAGCGAGCAAACCGACGTATGGCGGGTGGACGGTGATCCGCAGGGCTGGCGCTACCGGCGCTGCGACAATCTGCATACCGCCGCGGGCTGCAACTGGCTGCTACCGGCCATGTACGGCGCCGGTCTGTGCACGGCCTGCCAGCTCAACCGCACCATTCCCGACCTGTCGGTGCCGGACAACGATAGGCGCTGGGCGCGCTTCGAAACCGCCAAGCGCCGCCTGGTGGCGCAGTTGCTGACCATGGGCCTGCCGCTGATCAGCAAGACTCAGGACGAGATCAACGGCCTGGCCTTCGACTTTCTCGGCCCGGATGCCGAAGGCAAGCAGCCCACCACTGGGCACGCCAATGGCTTGATCACCCTGAACATCGCCGAAGCCGACGACGACGTGCGCGAGCAGACCCGCATCCAGTTGCGCGAGCCCTACCGCACCCTGCTCGGCCACTTCCGTCATGAAGTCGGCCATTACTATTGGGATCGGCTGATCGCCAACAGCCAGTGGCTGAACGATTACCGGATGCTGTTCGGTGACGAACGTGCCGACTACGGCACCGCCCTGCAGCGTCATTATGAGCAGGGCGCGCCGGCCGACTGGCAAACTTCCTTCGTCAGCGCCTACGCCACCATGCACCCCTGGGAAGATTGGGCGGAAACCTGGGCCCACTACCTGCACATGATGGATACCCTGGACACCGCCCTGAGCTTCGGAATGCGTGCCGGTGACGTGGAGCTGGAATTCCGGCCCTTCACCCGAGCGGCGTTGTATGACCCGAACGATCCACTGGCAGAAGAGTTCCTGCAGTTCGTCAACGCCTGGATCGAACTGGCTGCCATGCTCAACGAACTGGCGCGCAGCATGGGCCAGAAGGATCTCTACCCCTTCGTGTTGCCCGCCGCGGTGATCGGCAAGCTACAGTTCATTCATCGTGTGGTTCAGGGTGCGTCTCCCATCCAGTAGGCGCGCAGCGGCTGCACCGAACCACCGGCTAATTTTTAGGAGCGCGCAGCATGGCTCATCTTGAGAAACACGGCAGATGCCTGTGTGGGGCGGTCAGCCTTACGTTGCGGGTCAGCACTGCAAACGTGAGCGCCTGCCACTGCGCAACGTGCCGCAAATGGGGCGGTGGCCCGCTGCTGGTGGTCGA
Source organism: Pseudomonas sp. AC355 (assembly GCF_979258205.1). NCBI lineage: Bacteria > Pseudomonadati > Pseudomonadota > Gammaproteobacteria > Pseudomonadales > Pseudomonadaceae > Pseudomonas > Pseudomonas sp. AC355. The sequence continues at coordinate 2,037,525 of NZ_OZ409843.1, forward strand.
AGGGGAAACCGCGCAGTTCAGCGGGCAACAGCATATGCGCACCTACGCGTCTTCAGAGTGGGCCGAGCGTGCATTCTGCGCGGAATGTGGCACCCACTTGTTCTATCGTCTCACCAGTGGTGGGTTCTACGCAGTGCCGGTGGGCCTGCTCGACGGCGAGGAGAACTGGCAGTTCGAAAGCCAGGTATTCATTGATGCCAAACCCGCTTACTACTGCTTCGCCAATCAGACGCGGGAGCTGACCGGCGAACAACTGTTCGCGCAATACAGCTCCACATGACAATGCCTCAATCGGCGTCCAGCGACGGGCCGACCATAGCCGCCAGCTGTTCGTAGACACCCGGCGCGGCGACCAGATAGGGATTACCGCCGAGCAGCCCATCGCCACGCAGAAAATCGTTATGCCGACCACTGGCCTCGCGTACCAGCACCAGGCCGGCCAGGCAGTCCCAGCTTTTCAGGTGGGTTTCGTAATAACCGATCAGGCGACCAGCCGCCACATAGGCAGTCATCAGGGCGCCGGAACCGTTGCGCAGGAACATGCCACCCTCATCCAGCAGCGCACCGACGAAGGGCAAGAAGTTCTCCTTGCCCGCCCGGTGAGTAGTGCCCACGCCGACCAGCCCCTCACGCACATGGCAGGCGCTATGAACCGCCAGCGGCGTTTTGTTGACGAACGCACCGTGGCCGATGAACCCATGGAACAGCTCATCGTGATTGGGATCGGCAATCGCCCCGAGCAGCGGCTGCCCATCCACCAGCAGACCGATGGACACGCACCAGTTGTGCAAGCCATTGAGAAAGCACGCGGTGCCGTCGATGGGATCGATCACCCAGATGCAGCGAGCCTCCAGGCCACCGCTACCGCCCTCCTCGCCAACGATGCCGTCCTCGGGAAAATGCGCGGCCAGCTCGGCGCGAATGAAGGCCTCCACGTCCTGATCGGCGATGCTCACCACATCCTGCAGGTCATCGCCCTTGTGCTGCACGGCCAGGCTGTGGCGCCGTGCGTAGTAGCTCATGCCGCGCTCGGCGGCTTCCACGGCTACGCGTTTGGCAAACGCGTAACGAGCGGTCAGATCCTGGTTGGTTACGTTGCTGGCGTTCGACATGCTCGGGGCACTCCTGAGTGACAGCGGGAATCAGCCGACTTGCGATGCAGCGGCAACAGCCTCTACCCTGCGCGCTTCCTGATCGGGCTGCAGTGCAATGACCCTCGTCGACCTCTTGTTGTTCGCCATTCCGGCAGTTTTTCTCACCGGCCTTTCCAAAGGCGGCTTCGGCGGCGCGCTGGGCGGCATCGCGGTGCCGTTGCTGGCCCTGGCCACCTCACCGATGCAGGCGGTGGCGGTGATGCTGCCGATACTCTGCCTGGCCGACGTGGTCGGGCTCAAGGCTTACTGGGGCAAGTGGGACGTGGCCAACCTCAAGGTCATGCTGCCCGGCGCGCTGATCGGCATCGCCATCGGCTCGCTGACCTTCGAGCTGCTCAACGAGAACCTGATCGGCCTGCTGATCGGCCTCATCGCCATTTCCTTCGTGTTGATGGGGTTGCTCAAGACCGACCCAGCACCTCGCCCACTGCAGCCAAAGCGCGGCTTGATCCTCTCGTCGCTGGCCGGCTTTACCAGCTTCGTTGCTCATGCCGGCGGGCCACCGGTGATGATGCACCTGCTCCCGCAGCAGTTGGAAAAAGTGCGCTACGTGGCCACCATCAATATGTTCTTTCTGCTGACCAATGCCATGAAACTGATTCCCTACACCTGGCTCGGGCAGTTCAGCCGGGAGAATCTGCTGCTCAGTCTGATGCTCGCGCCCATCGTACCGCTCGGCGTATGGACGGGCCTGTGGCTGCAGTCGCGGATCAACCACACCTGGTTCTACCGCATCGCCCGCATAGGCATGCTGGTCGCAGGGCTGCAGCTGATCTGGAAGAACATCTGAACTACAAGGCCGACAACGTGCGGTATTCGTCCTGTGCATGCTGATCGGTCATGCCGCTGATGAAATCCTGCAGCAAACGGCAGCGGTAGTAGAACTCCCAGGCGGCCTGATCGCTCCCGACTGACTCGCGCACAGCCTGACGGTAGGCCTTGAGCAGTTGCCCCGGCAGGCGCCGCACAAGCATCTGCAGATAGGCCTCACGACGGCACTGACCCTCGGTCAATTCCAGAAAGGTCTGCGCATCGACGCGCAGCAGCGCGCCATAGCTGTCCAGCAAGCCCTGGATGATTCGGTAGCCCTGCAACTGCAGGGTTTCCACCTCGCGGTGGCAGAACACTCGCGCCATGGCGACATCCTTGAAAGTCTGCACGATGGCGTGAGGCAGGCTGTCGTCCTCGATCAGCGCACGGTCCAGTGTGCCGGCGTATACCGATTCGATGTTATCGATGAACTGACGTGCAGCGTGCTGCACCAGCGGGTGGATCATGCTGACCCGTAGCTTGACGAAGAACTCACCAGCCTTGTTGATTTCTTCCTGGTGATAGCTCTCCAGCGCCTGCTCCACCAGGCTGCGGAACGAGTGAAGCGAGCCGGGAATTTGCACATCGGGCGACTGCATGCCTGCGAAGGTGTCGATCAGCAGCGGCGCCAGCTCGGCAACGCCAAGAATGCCCTTCTCCACCGAATCCTCGATATCGGCGAGGCAATAGGAAATGTCATCGGCCGCCTCCATGATGTAGGCCACCGGATGGCGCGTCCCCGGCTGCTGACCCAGCTTCTGCTGCAGGCCCGTGACGAAGTCTTCCTCGGAAAGATAGAAGCCCGGTTTCTTGTTCAGGTAGGCGTTGGCAGCCCCTTTGGCAGGCTTCGGCTGATAGGCGGGGCGCAGGTATTTGAGCAGACCCGCGGTCTGGGTGTAGGTCAGGCGCAGGCGCTGCAGGTTGACCACCAGCCTCACGGCCTGGGCATTACCTTCGAAATTGCGCAGGTCGGCACGCATTCGGGTGTGCAGTTCGTCGTTGTACGGCGGTTGCGGTAAAGCTACGGCAAACAAGCCGTCCAGCCCACGATCGAACCACTCACCGATGGCGAACTCACCAAAGTGGCCAAACGGCGGATTGCCGATGTCATGCATCAGACAGGTCATTTCCACCAGGCTTTCCAGCGCGCCCTGCAAGCCATCCAGGCCGTAATCCACGGCGCGCTCACCTAGTTGCACATACAGCGTGCGGACGATGAAGCGCCCTGTCTGCTGCACTTCCATCGAATGGGTCAGGCGGCTGCGCACCGCGGCGTTTCGCTCCAGGGGAAATACCTGGGTGCGCTGTTGCAGACGGCGGATGGCCGCAGAATTGATGATGCGCCCACGGTCGCTTTCGAAGGCATAAAACAGATCGACATCGGCTGCTACGCCAACCTGATCGCCAGGGCGCAGTGCAACAATCCTGTCTTTGAAATTCACCACTGAAAGCATCGCTTGAGTCTCGACCAGGCGCAGAAACCGCGAGCCTAACGCGCAAGGAGCGGTTTACCAAGCATCTGCACGTGGCGAGAATGGGCACCACGCCCATTGAACCGCAAGAGATCTCGCTATGAGCCGCGCCGACTTTCACCAGCAACAAGCCGAGCAGGCCAGCGCCGAAGCCCTGCGTCTGCTGGAGCAGCAGGCGGCGCTCGGGCCTCGCTGGCTGGGCTGGGTAGCCAGCGAGCTATACAGCCTGTCGCCTCCCGAGTACGCGGCCATGGTCAGGCGCGAGCTGCAGCGCCTGACGGAGGTTTAGCTAAACCGGCTTGCTCTCGTGTAGGCGCACGTTGAGCTCATCGACCACCGGCGCCCACTCGGCGTCTTCGAGCAGCTCTTCTTTCAGAAACGCCGCCTGGGATTCGTTCCAGAACGGCGCCTCGGACACCTTGACCTCATCGGGCAATGGATAGTGCTCGGCAATGAAGGCGTCGATGCTGGCCGGGTCGGAATCCAGCCCCAGCTGTGCGAACAGGGTGCCGAGGTCTTTATTGGGAAGTTCCATGTAGGTCTCCGTCAGGTAAGTCGGTTTTCATGCACGTACGCAATAGAGCGACGTCGACGAACGACAGTTCAACCTCTCCGGCCCACGGTTCAGCGGCTGCTCGCTGCCGTTATCGGCTATGGTTGAAGCCAACAGCCATGATCGGGAAAGCACCATGAGCACCAGAGCCGCATGCCGCAACGCCCTCGTTCTACCCGCAATCGCCCTGCTGCTCGGTGCCTGCGCCAGTTCGCAGACACCTCCGGCCGAAAAACCCGAGCGGATCGGCCGTGCCCAGGATCTTTACGAGCTGCGTCCGGCCTACCAACCTGGCACCTACCGGCACATGGACGAGCTGTTCTTCACCCGTACCGTGCCCCGCGGCCCCAAGGTCTATCCACTGCCAGCCCGTGCCGAAGTACCGGTGCAGTACAGCGTCGACGGCCAGTCACTGGGTGTCGACGAGTTCATGCGCCGCAATCAGGTCGGCGGCGTGCTGATCATCAAGGACGGCAAGGTCGCGCTGGAAAAATACGCCATGGGTAACGACGCCAGTACCCGCTGGACGTCGTTCAGCGTGGTCAAGTCGATCTCCTCGACGCTGATAGGTGCCGCCGTGCAACAGGGCAGTATCGCCAGCGTGAAAGACCCGCTGACCCGCTACCTGCCACAACTCAAGGGCGGCGCCTATGACGGTGTGAGCGTCGAACAGATGCTGCAGATGAGCTCGGGCGCGGCCTGGGACGAAACCTACCGCGACCCTAAATCCGACCGGCGTCGCATGTTCGAGCTGCAACTGGCCAACAACCCTGGCGCCCTGCTCAAGCAGATGTCCGGGCTCAAGAAAGCCCACGCCCCAGGCACGACATTCGCCTACAGCACGGGTGAGTCCCACCTGCAGAGCGAACTGGTTCGCGCAGCAACCGGCATGACCACCAGCGATTACCTCTCCGAGCGCATCTGGTCGCGCCTGGGTATGGAGCGCGATGCCTTCTGGCAACTGGACAGCCGTGCTGGCCAGGAAATCGGCAGCAGCGGCCTGTCCGCAACCCTGCGCGATTACGGACGCTTCGGCCAATTCATCCTCAATGACGGGGTGATCGACGGCGAGCGCATCCTGCCTGCCGGTTGGCTGGTAAGTGCCACCCGCGCCACCCCAGGTTCGCACCTGGAACCCGGCAAGCTGTATGACGGCGAATACGCGCTCGGCTATGGCTACCAGTGGTGGCTGTTCCCCACCGGCGCCGCAGCGCTACCGGAGCACGACGGTGGCGCCTTCGAGGCCCAAGGCATCTTTGGCCAGTTCCTTTATATCAACCCCAAGGAAAAGGTCGTGGCGGTGATCTGGAGCACCTGGCCAAAGCCGGAAATGGATGAGCGGGAAATGGAAACCTATGCCTTCATCGGCGCTGCGGTGAAGGCATTGCGTTGATCGGGCCGGCTCGCGCGCACCACAAAGATCGTCGGTTGGTCGAACCCGGCGACGCCGTGCTGGTCGATACATCAGATTTGCCTGAGGGATACCTATGATTGATTGCCGACACGGCGTTGGCTGCCTGCTGCTGAGCCTGATGCTCGGTGGCTGCGCCTCCTCGACTTCCTGCGACGAGCCCCTGAGCGGCGACAGCTGCCGCGACCAACAACTGCTTTACCAGAACGATATGCTGCAAGCCAAGATGCTGGTGGCGTCCGGCGACATGGAAAGCCACGAGCTGGTCAACGCCCTGCTACGCCGCGCGGAAAGCCTGGATGAACGCGGAGAGGTCGAGTTCTATCAGGCGATTCTGATGATTCGCGAAGGCCCGCAGACCGAAGAAGTGCTCAAGAAGCTGGAAGATGCTGCCGCGCAGCAGCAACCCTATGCCGTGGCCCTGCTCTACAAGATCTGGTCGGAGCCCTACCTGGTCGACGAGGCCGACCTCATACGCGCGGAGGAATATCGCGCCGACTATTCCGAACTGGACGTCGCCAAAAGCGGTTACCCATCATTCGAAAAGGCGCTGGAACTGGTCAATCAACTGGTGCAGACGCCCTGACGCTGGCATTGCTGCACGCGTTATGAGGCTGTAAAGCAATTTGCAGGGTGCCAGCGCGGCGACGACGGATTAAAATCCGCCACCAGATTCGCCGCGCAGCCCTTACCCGCCAACGCAAGGCTGCGCCTATCCATCATCCGCATAGTCGAGAGAACAGACATGGGCGCCCAGTGGAAAGCCAAACCTAAAGAAGCCGCCGCCAACGCCAGAGGCAAGATTTTCGGTCGCCTGGTCAAGGAGATCATGGTCTGCGCGCGTAACGGCGCCGATCCGGACATGAACCCCAAGCTGCGTCTGGCCATCCATCAGGCCAAGAAAGCCTCGATGCCCAAGGACACTCTGGATCGGGCGATCAAGAAAGGCGCAGGTCTGAGCGGCGAGACGGTCAACTTCGAACGCACCACCTACGAAGGCTTCGCACCGCACCAGGTGCCGCTGATCGTCGAGTGCCTGACCGACAACGTGAACCGCACCGTAGCGGAGATTCGCGTGCTATTCCGCAAGGGCCAGCTCGGCAGCAGCGGCTCGGTCGCCTGGGATTTCGACCATGTCGGGCTGATCGAGGCCTCCAGCGAGAGCGGCGCCGACCCGGAACTGGCGGCCATCGAAGCCGGCGCTCAGGATTTCGACGAAGCCGATGAAGGCAACACCCTGTTCATCACCGAGCCGACGGATCTCGATCTGGTCAGCCGTGCACTGCCGGAACAAGGCTTCACAGTGAACTCGGCTAACCTCGGTTACCGCCCGAAAAACCCGGTCGCGAACCTGACGCCCGAGCAGCGTGAAGAAGTCGAAGCCTTCCTCGAAGCCATCGACAACCATGACGATGTACAGAACGTCTATGTAGGTCTGGCAGGCTAACAGAGGCCAATTGCGGCAGTTCATCACGGTATTGCCGCAATAACCGGCTATACTGTGCGGCTTCCTTCTTTGCGGATAAATCGCAGAGCGGAACATTGCCGCACAGGAGCTGCATCTTGCACAAGTCACTCGTTCTCGCCGCCTGCTTAATGCTTGGAGCTTGCAGTAGCGCGCCTCAATCGTCGTCGCCCTCCACCACGGCCGACCACGACACTATCGTTCGTAGCAACCTGGAAGCGATCCACAACGCCCAGGTTGTTCCGCTGCCGCTTAATGCGCATTCCGCTCTGCCACCTGGCAAGGTCGGGAGCGCGAACATGCAGTTTGGCAGTTCGCTGTCCAACTACCGTTTGTATTCCCTCCAGTTGAAACAGGGCGAGCGCTATCGTCTAAACGTCAACTCGCTGTGCGATCACACCTGCATGGGCATCAACAAGTTCGCCCTTAAGCCGCACGCGGTTCTGATGGACGCCTACGGCACGGTGATTCCCAACAAGCCCGCCCGCTCGTCTAGCGTAATTGGCATGACCACTCTGGGTTGGGATGGCGAAGCACCGGAAGACGGTACCTACTACCTGCTCGTGGCTGCCGACAAGGAAGACATCGGCCGCACCATCGTCATCGACAATGTGTGGATCAACAACTCGCCACTGATGGCAGTGAAAGTCGGCCTGCTCGACGACCTGATGCAGCCAAAGAATCTGCACTGAGCCATGCCCCCACGTACTCTGCACATCGCAGCAGCCTGCCTGTTCGACGAAACGGGTCGCCTGCTTCTGGTGCGCAAGCGCGGCACGCACATGTTCATGCTGCCCGGCGGCAAACGTGATGAGGGCGAAACACCGCTGCAGACGCTCCTGCGTGAACTCCACGAAGAGCTGGATCTGCATCTGCCCGAGTCGGCGTTCGTGCAGTTGGGCCATTTCGGCGAAGTCGCCGCCAACGAAGCGGATACCCGGGTCGAGGCCGATATTTTCAGGGCCCTGCTCCCACACCCGGTACTGCCCGCAGCCGAGCTGGAAGAGCTGCGCTGGCTGAGCGCCCACGACCCGCGCACCGACGACCTGGCGCCGCTGCTGCGCCGCCCCGCAGTCAGCCGCTGAACGACCTTACACAAACGCCGAGGTCAAGCAGTTCGCCCTGGAGATGATCAGCCGCAGCGGCCTTTCGTACGAGGATTACGAAAAAATCCGCAGCGCCCTGCAAGCGCCGAACTATCGGGCCTCCAACTCGATTCGCGATGCAGACCTACCGCGCGGCATCGATCCCGAAGGCTGAGTGCATCAGGCCTATCGACAGCCTCGATCATAGGGCCAGGGTTTCCACCGCAATCCGAGCTTCTGCGACAAGGCGTCCACTGAACCGCCTGCCATCCATTGATCTGCAGCAAGGTCTCTTTGTTTCCAGTGCGTAGCCTGTGGTGATCCGCTCCGTATCCTCGAGGGTTCACCATGGCTATCACTTCTGCCGACATCTGCGCAGCCGCCGACCAGTTGAAAGGGTTCGTCGGCTTCAACGTCAAGACTGGTCAGCACATCGTGCGTTTCAGTGAAGACTCCTTTGGCCTCAATATCGCCGAAGACAGCATCACGCCGACCAGCGAGTTCGTCTGGGCAGTTGGCGAGACGCCCGAACTGATGACCCTGAAACGCGAACGCCTGGGCCTGTTGTCCGATCTGCGCATCGACGAACGCCTGAACCTCGGCGAGCCGCTACGCATCTACCTGCGTCGCGAGGATCTGCCGGAAATCAGCGCGCAACGGCAACTGCAAGCGAACGGCTGATCAGGCGCGAACCACTGGTTTCACTCTCGCCCGCAACTTAGACTGGCCAGCCATTCAACGCTGCAGCCTGCCATGCCCGTGTTCTGCCTGTTGCCCGATCATCTGCGCCCATTGGCGGACAAGTTCTATCGCAGCCACCGCTCCGCCATGCGCACCCGCGGCGACCATCAGGTCTGGGTCGCCAGGGACGGCGAGATTGTTGCCGCACTTTGTCTGCAGGAGGCAGCTCACGGCCACTGGCTGACCAGCCTGCTGGTCGCGCCAGCGCGGCGCCAACAAGGCCTGGCCAGCACCTTGATCGCCGCGGCGCTAGAGGAGACAGATAAGCCTACCTGGCTGTTCTGCCACCCTGACCTGCAGCCGCTCTACGAGCGCCTGGGTTTTCAGCCCTGTGACGAGCTGCCCTCGCCGCTGGCCGAGCGCCTGGCCCGCTACCGGCGTACCAAAACACTGGTCGCCATGCTGCGCTGAAGTGCACCGTTCGTACTTCCTGGCGTATATGCTGGCACTTTGACCACTTCCCCCACTTGCCGCCCGCCAAAGCGCTCGCCAATGTGAACGGCTGACCGGGGTTGAACTCCTATGGGCAGCGACCTGTCCGTAGTCATCGAGCATGCGCGTCCACAACAAGAATGAAAGCACCATGGCTATTCACGTGAAGCGTCTGCTTGCGCGGCTGCGCAAGGACTTCCAACTGTCGATCATCACCCTCATGGGTCTGTTCGGCGTGCTCGGCATTTCGCCCTATGCCGTCTATCGAGCCCTGCACGGCAACTACCTGGTCAGCATCGCCGATACGGTGATCGTGCTGTCGACCATCATGGCCGTCATCCATGCCTGGCGCACCGGCGACACGGTCAAGCCCGGTGTCTGGCTGGCCGGCATCTTCTCGCTATGCGCCACGCTGATCACCATCAATCTGGGGGTCAACGGGCTGTTCTGGATCTACCCGTTGATCCTCTTCAATTTCTTCATGGTGTCACCGCCAAGGGCGCTGCTCGCCACCGTACTGGTGGTCGCAGCGCTGGCGGTGTACGCCCTGCTGTTGCCGGGTACGGTATTCGAAAGCCGTTATCAGATGCTGTCGTTTCTGGTCACCGCGCTGATGGCCAGCGTGCTGACCTTCATCTTTGCCTACCGCACCCAACATCAGCGCGAACAGCTACACGCCTGGGCCACCCGCGACCCGCTGACCGGTGCCCGCAATCGCCGGGTGATGAACGACGAGTTGAAGATCGCCATGGCCAACCTTCGCCGGCATGACATCAGCGCCGCGGTACTCCTGATCGATCTCGACCATTTCAAGCAGATCAACGACCGCTTCGGCCATCAGGCCGGCGATCAGGTGCTGGTGGATTTCGTCGAACTGGCCCAGCGCAGCGTCCGCCAAGAAGATCGGCTGTTTCGCTTTGGTGGTGAAGAGTTTTTGCTGTTGCTGGGCAACACCGATCAACAAGGGCTGCTCTCGGCTGCAGAGCACTTGCAGGCGCAGATTGCCGAGCACCTGAGCAGCCCTGGCGGCGCGGTGACGGTTTCCATGGGTGGATCGGTGCTACGAGCGGGCGAACGATGGGAAAGCTGGCTGGAGCGTGCGGATCAGCAGCTCTACCAGGCCAAGGGCGCAGGCCGTAACCGTATCCATATTGATCGCGACACAACGCTCGAGCCAAGCTAGGAACAACCTCAAGCGCAGGTGCCACCTATACAAGAGCTAGCCTTAGCAGGCCGTTGAAAAACGTTGGCGAGGCAGCCAGCGCAAGGCAAAAACAGGCGAAAAAGCGGAGTTTACGTGTTGTAAATGAGCATTTTTAGCCTGTTTTTAACGCCGCGATGGCCACGCAGGTAGTTTTTCAACAGCCTGCTAGCCCGACGGCGCAACACTGCAAACGCACCTGGCCAGCTAACGCCTGATTGCCAATCGCAACAAAAGAAAAGGGCGACCCTCAGGTCGCCCTTTTCCTTACAGCAGGATCGATCAGTGAGACGAAGCGCCACTGGCGCCCAGGCCGGTGTGCGAACGTACGAACTGCGGCAGGAACAGCGCACGTTCCTCTGCAGCCGATTCGGACTTGTCGGTGATCGAGAAGAACCAGATACCGACGAATGCCACGATGATGGAGAACAGCGCCGGGTATTCGTACGGGAAGATCGCCTTCTCGTGACCGAGCACCGTGACCCAGATGGTTGGACCGAGCACCATCAGCACCACGGCAGTGATCAGGCCGAGCCAGCCACCGATCATTGCGCCACGGGTGGTCAGGTTCTTCCAGTACATGCTCAGGAACAGCACAGGGAAGTTACAGCTCGCCGCGATGGAGAACGCCAGGCCCACCATGAAGGCGATGTTCTGCTTCTCGAAGAGAATCCCCAGACCGATGGCCAGGACACCCAGGCACACAGTGGTGATCTTCGATACGCGCAGTTCATCCTTCTCGTTGACGTTGCCCTTCTTGATCACGCTGGCATACAGGTCGTGGGATACCGCCGAGGCACCGGCCAGGGTCAGACCGGCAACCACCGCGAGGATGGTGGCGAAAGCCACGGCCGAGATGAAGCCCAGGAAGATGCTGCCACCCACGGCGTTGGCCAGGTGCACCGCTGCCATGTTGTTACCGCCCAGCAGAGCGCCAGCAGCGTCCTTGAAGGCCGGATTGGTGCTGACCAGCAGAATCGCGCCGAAGCCGATGATGAAGGTCAGGATGTAGAAGTAACCGATGAAGCCGGTAGCGTAGAACACCGACTTACGGGCTTCCTTGGCGTCACCCACGGTGAAGAAGCGCATCAGGATGTGCGGCAGACCGGCAGTACCGAACATCAGCGCCAGGCCGAGGGAAATCGCCGAAATCGGGTCTTTCACCAAACCGCCGGGGCTCATGATCGCTTCGCCGTTGGCGTGAACCTTGATTGCTTCTGTGAACAGGGTGTTGAAGTTGAAGCCAACGTGCTTCATCACCATGAACGCCATGAACGACGCACCGGAGAGCAACAGCACTGCCTTGATGATCTGTACCCAAGTGGTAGCCAGCATGCCGCCGAACAGCACGTACATCACCATCAGGATACCGACCAGCACAACCGCCACGTGGTAGTCGAGGCCAAACAGCAGCTGGATCAGCTTGCCGGCGCCGACCATCTGCGCGATCAGGTAGAACGCCACCACCACCAGCGAACCGCTGGCTGACAGGGTGCGAATTTCCTTCTGCTTGAGGCGATAGGACGCCACGTCGGCAAAGGTGTACTTGCCCAGGTTACGCAGGCGTTCGGCGATCAGGAAGAGGATCACCGGCCAGCCGACCAGGAAGCCGATCGAATAGATCAGACCGTCGTAGCCGGACGTGAACACCAGGGCGGAAATACCCAGGAAGGACGCCGCCGACATGTAGTCACCAGCGATTGCCAAGCCGTTCTGGAAGCCTGTGATACCGCCCCCCGCGGTATAGAAATCAGACGTGGACTTGCTACGTTTGGAAGCCCAGTAGGTGATGCACAACGTGCCACCGACGAAGGCCAGGAACATCAGAATTGCGGGCGTATTGACGGCCTGACGCTGTACTTCACCAGTCAATGCATCGGCGGCCCACAAAGCTGGGGCCAGGGCCATAAGGGCCAGAGCGGAGAGGATACGGCCGATCATTTGCCCACCTCATCCAGGATCACCTGGTTCAAGTGGTCGAATTCACTGTTGGCACGACGTACGTAGATACCTGTCAGCACGAAGGCCGAGAGGATTACGCCGAGGCCTACGGGAATACCCCAAGTGATCGGAGAGCTATCAGTGATACGTGTGCCGAGCCAGCCGGGCACGAAGGCGATCAGCAGAATGAAGCCGATGTAGATGCCAAGCATGATGGCGGAGAGTATCCAGGCGAACCGCTCACGCTTGGCTACCAGCTCCTTGAAATGCGGACTTTGCTCGATCCGCCGATAAATGCTGTCGTTCATTTTATTGTTATCCTCACCCAGCTGGATGCTGGTTGGGATAACTGTAAATCTGTGCTCAGCCTGCGACAGACGACCTTAGTCGAAGCCCAGTGCTTTTTAGACCAAAGTCTAATGCCCGATGCAGCATCAGCGGCGCTGCTGATATTGCTGCGTGCCCTGCCCCGGATAGCGCTGAACCTCATAGCCGTTCGGATATTCGGTGCTCTGGCGAATGCCGCCGCGGCTCTCGAAGGTCGAGCTGCGCTGGCCACTTTCATAACGGCTTGAATCGATACCTTGCGGTATGCGCTGGCCACCATAAAGGTTGTAACGTTCCTGACGCTCATAGGTGTCGACGCTGCCACTGGCGCCTGGGCTAACGTAAGCCTTGGGAATCACGCGGATGGTCTGCGGCGAGCGCTCGTCGGCGGATGCGCCCGTGGCGGTCAGCACAGCCAGCATCAGGGTAAAACCGATCAGTGATTTCATCTCGAACTCCGGTAGCCGTTGAGGCGCCAGGCAATGGCGCCTTCGCCTCATGCCCTGCTAAGACAACACGCAGCGCGGATCATTTGCGGCTCAGCGCCTCGCCGATCCCATAAAAGTGACCGCCGGCTACGTGATGGATGCTGCGCCAGGCAGGATCGGCGTCCTCGAAGTGCCAGCGTCCGTCGCTAAATACTCGAGAATCGGCCCATGCACCGGTCACCTCGGCGATGAACAGGTCATAGGTCTGCTGGTTGTGCGGCTCGACGATCAGGCGGCAGGCCAGCCACGCAGAGCAGCCCGCGACGAAAGGCAGATCCTGATCGCTCAGGGTGATGAGTTCGACACCGGTAGTGGCCAACTTGTCGGGCTCGTCGTTGAGGCTGCGCGAGCCGACCTGATGGGTCAGTTCCAGCTGCGCGACCGTGGGCACCTGAATGACCAACTGGCCGCTACGCTCGACCAGCACGCGGGTCGCGGTGATCTTGTCCAGCACCACGGTCAGCTTGGGCGGATCGAAATCCAGGGCACAAGCCCAGGCGGCGGCCATCACCCCGTCCACGCCGTCATGGCGGGCCGACACCAGCACCGTGGGGCCGTGGTTGAGCAGCCGGTAGGCTTTATCCAGGCTCACTGGCTTGATCGGGTTGTCCATCGCTGCGCATCTGCGAAAGTCGAAAACGGCAATCTACAGTATCGGACGTCGGGAACCATCCCCGGCGAGGATCGACAATGACTTGATCGCCCGGGCGGCCCCTCGCGCGCTAGAATCGGCGCCCGTGCCGGCTTTGCTCGAGCCCTCCATCCCCTTCAGGTGCAGCATGACGCCAGACGTCGCCCGCCTGTCAGCAACCAGTGGTGAGATCATGATCGAGGTAACCGAAGTTTCCATTGCCCAACTGCGCGCCGCGCTCGAGACTGGTCGCACCACGGCGGTCGAACTGGTCAAGGCCTACCTCGCCAGGATCGATGCCTACGACGGCTCGCAAACGGCCACCGCGCTGAATGCGGTGGTGGTGCGCAACCCGGACGCGCTGCTCGAGGCCGAGGCATCCGACGCACGCCGCGCCCGTGGCGAAACGCTAGGGCCGCTCGATGGCATCCCCTACACGGCCAAGGACAGCTATTTGGTCAAAGGGCTGACCGCCGCCTCGGGCAGCCCGGCCTTCAAGGATCTGCTCGCTCACCGCGACGCCTTTACCGTCGAACGCCTGCGCGCTGCCGGCGCTATCTGCCTGGGCAAGACCAACATGCCGCCCATGGCCAACGGCGGCATGCAGCGTGGCGTCTACGGCCGCGCCGAAAGCCCGTACAACGCCGAGTACCTGACCGCACCGTTCGCCTCAGGCTCATCCAATGGCGCAGGTACCGCCACGGCTGCCAGCTTCGCCGCCTTCGGCCTGGCCGAGGAAACCTGGTCGAGCGGCCGCGGGCCGGCTTCCAACAACGGCCTGTGCGCCTACACACCGTCACGCGGAGTGATCTCGGTGCGCGGCAACTGGCCGCTGACGCCGACCATGGACGTGGTGGTGCCCTACGCGCGCAGCATGGTTGATCTGCTCGAAGTGCTCGACGTGGTCGTCGCCGATGACCCCGACACCCGTGGCGATCTGTGGCGCCTGCAGCCCTGGGTGCCGATTCCCAGCGCCTCCTCGGTGCGCCCCGACTCCTATCACACACTGGCTGCGGATGCCGGCGCACTGGCCGGCAAACGCTTCGGCGTACCGCGCATGTTCATCAATGCCGACCCCGAAGCGGGCACCAGCGAGTCGCCAGGCATCGGCGGGCCAACCGGGCAGCGGATCAATACCCGCGCCTCGGTGATCGCACTGTGGGAGAGCGCCCGTAAGGCACTGGAAAGTGCCGGTGCCGAAGTGATCGACGTCGACTTCCCGCTGGTTTCCAACTGCGAGGGTGATCGCCCTGGCGCCTCGACGGTGTTCAACCGTGGCCTGGTTTCCAAAGAATTTCTGCATGACGAACTCTGGGAGCTGTCGGCGTGGGCCTTCGATGATTTCCTGCGTGCCAATGGTGATCCAAAACTCAATCGCCTAGCCGACGTCGATGGGCCGCTGATTTTCCCCCACGACCCAGGCACCCTGCCCAACCGCGAGGATGATCTGGCCGCCGGGATGGACGAGTACGTGCGCATGGCCGAGCGCGGCATCACCCCGTGGAACGAGATTGCCACGCTGCCCGATGGCCTGCGCGGGCTGGAGCAGACCCGGCAGATCGATCTCGAGCAATGGATGGACACGCTCAAGCTCGACGCCGTGCTCTTCCCCACAGTCGCCGACGTGGGCCCGGCGGATGCCGACGTCAACCTCGCCTCTGCGGACATCGCCTGGAGCAACGGCATCTGGGTCGCCAACGGCAACCTCGCCATTCGCCACCTCGGCGTGCCCACAGTCACCGTGCCGATGGGCGTGATGGCCGATATCGGCATGCCCGTCGGGCTGACCTTCGCTGGCCGCGCCTACGATGACTCGACGCTGCTGCGCCTGGCCTGTGCCTACGAGTCGACCGGCTCGAAACGCCAGATTCCACCGCGCACCCCGCCGCTGTCAGAGGCAGAGTAATGAGGCCCCGTCGATTACTGGAGCAAACGGCTTGAGCAAATCGCATTGAATCTTCCCGGCTGCATTCGTAATTCGAATAACAGGCAGCTGAATTATGCGATTTACGGGAAGAATACACCCGACACATACTTTCCCCATGGGCTCACCGCACCCTGTGCGGAGAAAGTCGAATCAACAGCGCTAGCGGAGAGATCACGACTGCGCCGTAGATGAGCGCAGCGGATGCATAAACAGGAACGATATGTTGTCGAACAGCGGTAAAGACCTGCAAGCAATCAACCTCTCTATCGCCTGGGATGGGTTCAAGGCATTCCTGCCTATTTCGGCCTTCGTCGTGTTGTTCGGCCTGGCTTTCGGGCTGGCCGCCACACAGACGGGGTTGAGCACCGAGACCAGCCTCGTCATGAGCGCACTGGTCTTCGCCGGGGCATCACAGTTCGCGGCGCTGGATCTGTGGGGCACCCACATACCGCTAGTGCCTCTGGCGCTGACGGTGTTCGCGATCAATGCCCGTCACCTGCTAATGGGCGCAACGTTGTACCCCTGGCTGAGCAACCTGCCGCCAGCCAAGCGCTACGGCGTCATGCTGGTCGCGTCAGACGCCAACTGGGCCATGTCCATGCAGGCCTTCGGCTCTGGCAAGCCGGGGCTGGGGCTGCTGCTCGGTGGCGGCGTGGCGCTGTGGGCAGCCTGGCTACTGGGAACCTGGCTGGGTATCTACTTCGGCAGTGCAATCGACGACCCGGTGAGCTTCGGCCTGGACATGGTCATGGGCTGCTTCCTGCTGGCCATGGTGGTCGGCGGCCAGAAGAACCTGCGGATTCTGATCATCTGGACGGTCGCGGCCTGCGCCTCGCTGCTGGCCTACTGGTATTTACCCAGCAATAGCCATGTAGTCGTCGGCGCACTGGCGGGCGGCATGCTTGGTGCCCTGTGGATGGAGAAGAAAGCATGATGATCGAATCGACCGGTGCCGGCGCCATGATCGTCGTCGCCGTGATGGCAGTGGTGACGCTCGCTACCCGCTGGGGCGGTATTTTCGTCATGTCGTTCGTGCCGATAAACCTCAGAACCCAGCAGTTCATCAGCGCCATGTCCGGCTCGGTACTGGTGGCACTACTGGCCCCCCTGGCGCTGGAGGGTGACAACGGGGCACGGCTGGCATTGGCCAGCACGGCGATCGTCATGCTGCTGGTCAAAAAACCACTGCCGGCGATTGCTGCCGGGATACTGGTTGCCGCTCTCGTCAGGCAAACGGGGCTCTAAGGCAGCAGCTTGGTGGATCGGCCAGACTGCCCCCCTTCAGGGCCTGCCGAACATTGCATAAATGCATTGAAGGCTTGCCGATTCGCCAATTTTCCATGCACAGACGCTAACTTATACTGACTGGCCCATATCAATCGAGCTGGCCAGTTTCTCCTCCCCAGGCTCCTGCAATGCAGGTGCAGGAACTGCTCCGTCAGAGCCTGTCGTTAGCCAATCCGACTACCGTTCCTGGCACCAAGCCCAGGGAACCGGCCAGCCTAAAGATAGTTTTTGAGTCTCCGACGTGACAGATCTCGCCCTGGCATTTCGCCCCAGTACCCGGTAATCGATCATGAACACAGAACAAGGCATCCTGCGCCTATCAATCGCCGTCACCCTGCTGCTGGCGGGTGGAGGTATCGTCTTCGGCCTCTTGTCGGGCTCCTTCTCCATCGTCTTTGACGGCGTCTATTCGCTCGCCGATGCCAGCATGAGCGGCCTGGCGCTGATCGTGGCCACCCTGATTCGCAAGCACACGTCCAACAGCGACGCCAACCGCCGCCTCGCCGAACGTTTCAATATGGGGTTCTGGCACCTGGAGCCCATGGTGCTCGCGCTCAACGGCACGCTGTTGTGCGGCGTGACGCTGTACGCGCTGATCAACGCGGTCGGCAGCCTGCTGGCTGGCGGCAAACCCCTCGATTTCGGCTTCGCGATCATCTACGCGCTCGTTGCAACCGTCGCCTGCTTCAGCCTCGCCGTCCTGGAGTTCCGCGCCAACAAACTCATCCGCTCGGAATTCGTGGCCCTGGACGCCAAGGCCTGGGTCATGTCCGGGAGCATCTCGCTGGCATTGTTGATCGCCTTCGTGCTGGGCGAACTGACCGCCTCGAACGTCTATGGCTGGCTTGGCCCGTACATCGACCCTGCTGTGCTGGCGATCATCTGCCTGGTGATTCTCCCCATGCCGCTGCTGACCATCCGCCAGGCGCTGGCCGATATTCTGCTCGTCACGCCGCCAGCGCTGAAGATGCACGTCGACGAGGTGGCTTCCGGCGTGGTGGCCCAGCAAGGCTTCATCGGCTATGAGGCCTACGTGGCCAAGGTGGGCCGCGCCCTGCAGGTAGAGCTGTACTTCATCGTGCCTGCGGACTGGCCGGCCCAGACCCTGGACGACTGGGATAGGCTGCGCGACGCCATTGGTGAAGCGATTGGCGATGAAGGCCCCAACCGCTGGCTGACCATCGCCTTCACGACCGATCCGCAATGGGCTCGATAGTAAGACGTCTTCCATTGGCTCTGCGAGGGCGACTATTCAATCGTCAGCTCGGAATACGCGCAGTTCATGATGACCCGGCGAGCCCAGAACCAGCCTCACACCGCCAGGTGCGTGGACAGAAAGTCGATCAGCGCGCGTAGCGCTGTCGGCATCCGCTGCCTGGACAGGTACACGGCGTAGATGCCCAGCGGCTTTATCTCCGCTGCCGGGAACAGGCGTACCAGGCGCCCGTCCCTGATCGCTTGTTCGGCAGCGAAATGCGGCAGCATGGCGATTCCGGTTCCACTCATGGCCGCACGTACGACGATGGACGCCTCGTTGGTGCTGAAGCACCCCGTGACCGGCACCATGGTGTTTTCGCCGCCGCTATTGAAGTGCCAGATGCTGCGCCCGTAGTAGGCATAGGTGAGGAAATTGTGTGCCGCCAGATCGCGGATATCGCTCGGCCAGCCGTGGCGCTCGAGGTACGCCGGGCTCGCGCAGATGAACGAGCGCACCTCACCGAGCTTTTTCGCGATCACGCTGGGATCGAGCTCGTTGGTGACCCTGATCGCCAGATCGATTCCGTCTTCCGCCAGATTGGTCATGCGATCGACGATCTGCAGATCGATGGAAACGGCCGGGTGCCGCTGCAGGAATGCCATCAGCGTATCGGTCAAACAGTACTCGGCGAAGATCGAGGACGCGGTGATGCGCAGCAACCCCTTGGGTTCACGCTCGGCCTCCACGCCCAACGCCCGCACATCATCGGACAAGGCCACCAGCGATCGGCAAATCGGCAACACCTGCTCCCCCGCCGCCGTCAGGCTGAGCTTGCGGGTGGTGCGATGCAACAGGCGCGCTTCGGCCCACTCCTCCATGGAAGCGATGTAGCGGGTTGCCATCGCTCGCGACATGTCGAGGTGAGCCGCGGCCGCCGAGATGCTGCCACGCGCGACCGTCTCCAGAAGCACCTTGGCGGCCGTGATGCGATCCATATGCTCGTCTCAAGCAACAAAGCGTCAACTATAGGCCCGTATATCGCCGCCCAACAAACAAATACAGTGCCGCCATCAGCATTCCACGAGGGCTTTTGGCCATGGCATCCGTTCGTTTTCAGTACATCTTCGATCCCCTGTGTGGCTGGTGCTACGCCAGCTCCCCAGCACTGACCACGCTGGCACAGGCCTGGCCTGAGCGGCTCGAGATGTGCCCCAGCGGCTTGTTCTCGGGCTTGGGGGCGCGGGAGATGTCGGCCGATTGGGCGGGCTATGCGTGGAGCAACGATCAACGCATTGCCGCGGCGACCGGCGAAGTGTTCAGCGAGGCATACCGTGACAAGGTGCTGATGGATAGCGCCACGCCATTCGACTCCACCGCCATCAACCGGGCCCTGACGTTGGTTCAGCTGATCGGCAACGGGCTGGAGCCTGGACTGCTCAGGCAGTTGCAGGTCGCCAGGTATGTGGCGGGCGCGAACACCTCCAGCGCACAGGTCGTCGCCGAGGTGACGGCCAGGTTTCTCAGCGACGCAGGCCACACCATAGACGCCACGGAGCTGGGCCAGCGTCTGGAAACGGACAACGCGCTGGCCCGACAGACGCAGACACGCATCGACACGACTCAACAGCTGATGAACAGGCTTGGCATCCGTGGCGTGCCGCAACTGCTGGTACAGGTCGATGAAAAGCTTCACGCCATTCCCTCGGCAGCGCTGTATCAAGGGCGCGACGTACTGTTGGGCGAGCTGCGCAAAGTGGCTGGCAGCGCACTGGGCTGATCGCGCCGCTAGCGCGTTTTCGAGCCCCCGAACCTCAGGAGATCCCATGTCCGAATCCACCGGCAAGACGCTGCGCCTACTGTTTCCCCAATGGCAGGGCGGCAACAATCCGCCCTATCACTTCGGCTCGCAACTCCTGGCCTGGCTGGCCCCCGAAGCCGACGGCCCGGTCGAGGAAGTGCCTGTGGCAGCGCCGGATGACGCGCCGCTCGCCCTCGAGAACGGCATCGTCGGCCGTAGTGTCCTACTCGCCCAGGCGGCAGCGGCGCGGGCGCTGATCGACAAGCATCGTCCCGACCGACTGGTGGTACTGGGCGGTGATTGCCTCGTCGACCTCGCCCCTTTCGCCTACCTGAACGAACGCTACGACGGCGAGCTGGCAGTCCTCTGGATCGATGCCCACCCGGATCTCATGACCCCGGCGCAGTTCCAGCATGCCCATGCCATGGTGCTCGGCAACCTGCTGGGCAACGGCGACGCCGACTTCGTCAACGCCGTGCCGCGCCCCCTCAAGGCGCAGAACGTTCTGTATCTGGGCCTGCATGATCCGAGCGAGTGGGAAGCAGCAGAGATTCAACGCCTGGGGCTCGGCAATGTCAGCCCCTCCTTGCTCGCCGAGCGAGGCAGCCAGCCGGTGATCGAATGGTTCAAGGCCACGGGCGCCAGACACCTGGCCATTCACTTCGACCTGGATGCGCTGGATCCGGCGTTCTTCCGAGGGCTGCTGTTTGCCAACCCCACAACGCCCGAAGGCGCCTTCGATGGCGTCGCGCAAGGCCAGCTGAGCATGGCGCAAGTCGTCGAGGTGTTGAGTGACCTCTCCGCCAGCGCCGATGTAGTCGGCATCGGCATCGCCGAACATCTGCCCTGGGACGCCCTGGCGCTCAAGACGATGCTGGCCAGGCTTCCGCTGATTGGAACACGCGAATCCGTCCCGCCTTCCCAGCCAATCTAACCGGCGAGTTGCCCCTGCTCAGACGCCTGGCGATCCGCGTGCCCGCGCAATACGGCGATATCCCGCTTGGGCGGCACGCCGAACAGGCGGCTGTACTCGCGGCTGAATTGCGACGGGCTTTCGTAGCCGACCTTGAAAGCAGCGCTGGACACGTCCAGGTGCTCGTTGAGCATCAGCCGTTTGGCCTCGTTCAGGCGTAGCCACTTCTGGTACTGCAGCGGGCTCATGGCCGTGAGTTGGCGAAAGTGATGGTGAAAGGTCGGCGCGCTCATCTGTACACGGGCGGCCAGTTCTTCGACACGCAGCGACGTGGCGAAGTTGAGCTTCAGCCAGTCGATGGCCTTGGCGATGCGATAGCCCTGACCATCGACGGAGGTGATCTGGCGCAGCTTGCCCGCCTGGTCGCCCATCAGCAGGCGATAGTGAATCTCGCGCTGGATCAACGGCGCGAGCACCGGTATGGCTTCCGGTTCATCCAGCAGCGCCAGCAGCCGCTCGAACGACGCCAGCAGCGGCGCGGTGGTGCAACCGATCCCCACCCCAGTGCCTGCGGACCGATCACGGCTGGTCGGCAAACCACCCTCGGCGATCAGCTCGGCCAGCACGCGCAAATCCAGCTTCAGGGTCAACCCCACGCAGGGCCGCTGTGGGCTCGCCACCAGTACTTCGGAGTTGGCCGGCAGATTCAGCGAGGTGACCAGAAAGCGCGAGGGATCATATGGGTAGCCTTCGCCGCCGACCCACAGCCGCTTCTCGCCCTGGGCGACAAGGATGATGCTCGGCTCGACCATGCACACCACCGGTGGCGACGGCTCTTCACGCCTGAAGAAACCAAGCCCGGCAATAGCGGTTTTGTCATCCCCCGGCCGTGCAATGCGCGCACCGATACTCTGCGCGAGCGACTCTTGAAGTGATGCGATTTGCGCGTTGTGTCTGTTCATCATCAAGCCTGTATCTGCGTCGTCATTGCACTCTAACGCGCTCGTCACAACCTTCCCATCGAAAGCCGGCAAGCTCATCGGATCGGGCAAGTAATCCAGTGAAATGCGCTACAGACCGCGTGGGCAGCTACGCAGAATGGCACGGCCTGCGACAGATCATCGATCGCATCACCACCGGAGTGCATTCCATGGACAACTCGTTTTCACGCCTGGGGCTGATCCAGAGCGCCCTCTTTGCCGGCATCGCAGCCTTCGCCAGCGTGCCGGCCGCACTGGCCCAGGAAGCGCAACGCGCGACAGGAGAAAAGACCATGACGCTTACCCAGCAGTGGGACAAGACGTTCCCCCAAAGCACCAAGGTCGACCATCAGAAAGTGACCTTCAAGAACCGCTACGGCACCACCCTGGCAGCCGACCTGTACCTGCCCAAGGAGCGCGGTAGCCAGCCGCTCCCTGCCCTGGCCGTCAGCGGCCCGTTCGGCGCGGTGAAGGAACAGTCATCTGGTCTGTACGCCCAGACCATGGCCGAGCGTGGCTACATCACACTGGCATTCGACCCGTCCTACACCGGTGAAAGCAGCGGCGAACCCCGCGACCTGGCCTCGCCAGACATCAATACCGAAGACTTCAGCGCCGCGGTCGACTTCCTCGGGCTGCAGAAATCGGTCGATCGCCAGCGCATCGGCATCATCGGCATCTGCGGTTTCGGAGGCATGGGCCTGAGTGCTGCAGCGGTGGATACGCGCATCAAGGCCGTGGTCACCACCGCCATGTACGACATGTCGCGCGTCATGGCCAAGGGCATGAACGATAGCCTGACGCCGCAACAACGCGCGCAGACCCTGGAGCAGCTGAGCCAGCAACGCTGGGTCGATGCCCAGAACGGCACGCCCATGCCGGGGCCGCGCATCCTGCCGGAGAAGCTCAGCGGCAACGACGGCGCGATCATCGAGGAATTCTTCGACTACTACCGCACGCCGCGCGGCTTCCACAAGAACTCGCCGAACTCCAATGGTGCCTGGACCACCACCACGCCGCTGCCGTTCATGAACCTGCCGTTGCTGACCAACATCGCGGAAATTTCTCCACGGCCGATTCTAATCATCGCCGGTGAGCATGCGCACTCGCGCTACTTCAGCGAAGACGCCTTCAAGGCCGCCGCACAGCCCAAGGAGCTGCTGATCGTCAAGGATGCCAACCATGTGGATCTCTATGACCGACTGGACAAAATCCCCTTCGAGACGATCACCAATTTCTTCGACAAGAACCTGAAGTAACCACAAGCAAGACTGGCCGAACGCCACATGCCCCCGTCCGGTCAGTCTCCGCTCTACAACTGCAAACGCCCTTCCCTGGCCTTCGCGGCCACCCCGAATAGGCCATTCGCCGGCCCGTTGCGGCTGGCCATTGCCACACCGGACAGCATCCGGGAAACACAGGATTCATTCATGCCCCCCACACCTCTTTCGTCAGCGCCCCAGGCCCCCCACGCCTGGGGCGCCGTACTTGCCATGTCGCTCGCCGCGTTTGCCCTGGTCGCCTCGGAGTTCATGCCGGTCAGCCTACTCACGCCGATTGCAGCAGACCTGCAAATCACCGAGGGCCAGGCCGGCCAGGGCATCGCCGTGTCAGGGCTGTTCGCCCTGCTCACCAGCCTGGTCATCGCAGCGCTGGCGGCACGCGTCGATCGCAAGCGGCTGCTCCTCTCGCTGACGCTGCTGATGATCGTCTCCGGAACGGTGGTGGCGTTCGCGCCGAACTACCTGATCTTCATGCTGGGCCGCGCCCTGATCG
Source organism: Pseudomonas sp. AC355 (assembly GCF_979258205.1). Classification (NCBI taxonomy): domain Bacteria; kingdom Pseudomonadati; phylum Pseudomonadota; class Gammaproteobacteria; order Pseudomonadales; family Pseudomonadaceae; genus Pseudomonas; species Pseudomonas sp. AC355. Next base: position 2,061,115 of record NZ_OZ409843.1, read on the forward strand.
GTGTCGCCATCGGTGGCTTCTGGTCATTATCGGCGGCAACGGCGATGCGCCTGGTACCCACGGATCAAGTGCCTCGGGCACTGGCTATCGTCAACGGCGGCAACGCGCTGGCAACAGTGATTGCAGCACCTCTGGGCAGTTTTCTCGGCTCGCTGATCGGGTGGCGCGGCGCGTTTTTCTGCATCGTGCCGGTCGCCGCGCTGGCTGCTATCTGGCTGCTGCTTAGCCTGCCCTCGATCAAAACCGAGCGCAGCGGCAAAAGCAGCAATGTCTTCCGGCTGATGAAAAGCCTGCCCGTGGCGCTGGGCATGATCGCCGTGAGTGTCTTTTTCATGGGCCAGTTCATGCTGTTCACTTACCTGCGCCCGTTTCTGGAAACCGTCACCCACGTCGGCATAAACACGCTGTCATTGATGCTGCTGGTACTGGGCGTAGCCGGTCTGGTCGGTACCTTCGCAATCGAGGTATTCCTCAAAAGAGGCCTGTATCGCACGTTGATCGCCATCCCGCTGCTGATGGCAGCAATCGCCATGGCGCTGATTTCCTTCGGTGCCTCGGCGGCAGCCACTACCCTGTTGCTCGGCCTCTGGGGGCTGGTGGCGACGGCGGCGCCAGTCGGCTGGTGGACATGGCTGGCGAAAACCCTGCCAGACGATGCCGAAGCAGGCGGTGGGCTGATGGTGGCGATCATCCAGCTGGCGATAGCACTGGGCGCCACTGTGGGTGGGCTGGTGTTCGACCTGAGCGGCTACCGTGCAACGTTCGAGTTGAGTGCCGCGCTGCTGGTGGTCGCGGGTGTGCTCGCCTGCCTGGCAGGGCGTGCCGCGTTGCAGGCGCCGTCGATGGTATCGCGTGCGGCAGCATAAGGTGAGCGAGGCAAGGCACGCTTGCCGCTGCTATCAACGCCACTCGGCTCTCACCGTTCGCGCGGCAGCGGTTTCGCTTACAGCCAACGAGAAAAAGGCACCTGCGTACAGGTGCCTTGCTGTTGCCGAGTGACCTTTACTTGTTGCCGGTCAGGGCCGCGTAGCTGGTCATCAGGTTGCGGTAGTCAGGGATGTGATCGGAGCAGATCTTCGCCAGCCCCTCCACATCGTTGCGCCAGTCGCGGTGCAACTCGCAGGCCACGCCGAACCAGTTCATCAACTGGGCGCCAGCGTTGGACATACGGTTCCAGGCCGCGTCACGGGTGATCTGGTTGAAGGTGCCGGAAGCGTCGGTGACCACGAATACCTCGAAGCCCTCCTCCAGCGCCGACAGTGCCGGGAACGCCACGCACACCTCGGTCACCACACCGGCGATGATCAGCTGCTTCTTGCCGGTGGCCTTGATCGCCTTGACGAAATCTTCGTTGTCCCAGGCGTTGATCTGGCCAGGGCGAGCGATGTACGGCGCATCCGGGAACAGCTCTTTCAGTTCGGGTACCAGCGGGCCGTTGGGGCCGGTTTCGAAGCTGGTGGTGAGGATGGTCGGCAGGTTGAAGAACTTGGCCAGGTCAGCCAGGGCCAGCACGTTGTTCTTGAACTTGTCCGGGTCGATGTCGCGCACCAGCGAGAGCAGGCCAGCCTGGTGGTCGACCAGCAGAACGACGGCGTTGTCTTTGTCGAGGCGGTTGTAGGTGAAGGAAGTAGTCATGGCGCGATCCTCTATTTTCAGTTGGCTGCCGAGTCGTTCGGCTGGATTTGGTTGGTGTCGTGCAGTTGTCGCTGCATGTGGTAAAGATTAAATTCGACACCCTCAACGCACCAGATGGCAAAAATCGTCTACAGCGTTCCATTTTCAGAACGGTATATCGATGGAAGATCTCAACACCCTCTACTACTTCACCCAGGTGGTAGAACACGGCGGCTTCGCGCCCGCCGGCCGTGCTCTGGATATTCCCAAGTCCAAACTCAGCCGACGCATCGCCCTACTCGAAGAGCGCCTGGGCGTGCGCCTGCTGCACCGTACCAGCCGCCATTGCTCGCTGACGGAGATCGGCCAGGAGTACTACCAGCGTTGCGTGGCCATGCGCGTGGAGGCGGAAGGCGCTGCCGAAGTGATCGAGCGCAACCTCAGCGAGCCTCGCGGCCTGGTGCGTCTGGCGTGCCCGACCACCCTACTCAACTCCTGGGTCGGGCCGATGCTGACGCGCTTCATGCTGCGCTACCCGGCCGTGGAGCTGTTCATCGAGAGCACCAACCGCCGCGTCGACCTGCTCCACGAAGGCTTCGACATCGCCCTGCGGGTGCGCTTCCCGCCGCTGGAAAACACCGACATGGTGATGAAGATACTGGGCAACAGCCGCCAGTGCCTGGTTGGACGCCCGGACTTTCTCAAGCAGTTGCCGGAGCAGTTTCAGCCTGCCGAACTGGGCCAGTTACCAAGCCTGCATTGGGGTGGCTCGCAACGTGAATACCAGTGGGAACTGTTCGGCCCGAATGAGGGAAAGCTGCTGATCCCCCATCGCCCGCGCATGGTCACCGACGACCTGATCGCTCTGCGCCACGGCGCCCTGGCGGGCGTCGGCATTGCCCACGTCCCGCGGGTCGCGGTGCGCGAGGATCTGGACGCCGGCACCTTGGTAGAGATGCTGCCGGGCTGGGAACCAAAATGCGGCATCGTCCACGCCATCTTTCCGTCCCGCCGCGGCCTACTGCCCTCGGTACGCACACTGATCGACTTTCTGGCCGAGGAGTTTCGCGACAGCGATATGGCCTGATCCGCACGCACCAGGCCTTACCGTTACGCCTGATCGTTCCCCGCGCTCCGCGTGGGAATGCATCCCGGGCGCTCTGCGTCCCTGCTGACCAGGCAACGCCGGCGCAGCGCGACCAGGCCGGGGCTCTCACGCTGGGCCGTGGGAGCCATCAAAAGCTAGGCACCAGGCCGGAGAGTGCGGCGCAGCAGCCATCGATTCGCACCCGGGGCGACGCTACGCATGGGCCTCTGACTAGCCCCAGCCCACGCCACCAACGCAGCGACTTGCGCCATCCCCTCCCCCCTAAACGACCGGATGGAGCTGAGAAGCCGCGAGACCGAACACCGCCGCCAGGGCGATCAGCAGCACCAGGTTGAGCAGAATCCGCCGCCCTTTGGAAAGGCCGGCAAACTCCTTGGCAACACTCGCGACGAAGACGGCAGCCACCACCACAAAAGCAGGCATGGAAACCAGCCAGTCGGCGAGCTGGCTGTTCATCAGCCGCTCGCTTTCCGGGTAAAGCCCCTGGCTGATGGCCATATAGTCGGGCCTGGCATCGGCAAGGCCCCAATAGGCCGCCACGGTGATCAGTTGAAGCACCAGCAGGAGCAGGTTGCAGAATGTCTTTAGGCGGGAGAAGCGTCCCACGTCACGGCTGTGCACAGAGCGCGCTCCCGTTCTGGGTCTTGCCCATCATGTCCTTGATCACACCACGAATCTTGGTGTCCGCCAGTTGCCCACCTTTGGACTCGACCTTGATTCGGCTGAGAGAGAACGTGGATTCGTTGTTCGCATCAAAGATGGTGAAGTTCACGTCCACAGTGCCACTGAATGCCAGTGTCCCCTTCAGCTCCACCTCGCCCAACTTGCCGACCAGGGATGATCGACTGCACAGCCAGGCGTGCTTGGTCGTGTCGATCTTCATCCAGGCCGTTTCGATATGCCCGGCGATCAACGTGCCGCTGTTGCCACCGATCTCGAACCCCGAGGCGATACCGAACGTCTGAGGTTGATCGGCGCTGGAACGTCTTAGCTGGATATAAACACCACTGAACAGGCTGAAACCAATGCTGGTCTTGGGTAGAGCTGCGCCAATACCGCTGGCCAATATCTTCATTTCCATCACATGCTCCTTATGTGTACGCAGGTCGGTGGCGATGTCGCTGAACAAGCATGACGAAGCAACACGCAATCCACCGTGAATGACCACGCACAAAAGAAATAAATCCCTGGTGCGCCGCTCAATCCACGATCACATTCGTAGAGCCGTGGGTGACCATGCTGCGCCTGATACGATTCGCCCATGAACCACCTCACCTGCATTCAGACTCTGCTCAGCACCGACGAACATCGCTGGCGAATACTGCAGCACCTGCGCGACCTGCACCTGCCGGATGGCTGGGTGGCCGCGGGCTTCCTACGCAGTGCTGTCTGGGATCGCCTGCACGAGCGGACGCATTCACCCTTGCCGCCTGACATCGATGTGATCTGGTTCGATACGGACAGGGCGTCGCAAGAGCAAGACAGTCAGCTCGAAGCCCAATTGCAGCGCGTCGACAACACGCTGAACTGGTCGGTGAAAAACCAGGCACGCATGCACCTGCGCAATGGTGATCGACCTTATGAATCAGCGACGGATGCAATGACGTACTGGCCCGAGACCGCAACGGCAGTCGCGGTGCGCCTCGATGCCAACGACGAACTGCAGATTGCCGCGCCATTTGGCCTGGAAGACCTGTTCGACCTCGTGGTACGGCCAGCCGGAAAGTTTCGAGACGAGAAAAGGCGTCTGTTTCTGGAGCGCCTGCAAAGCAAACAGTGGCTAGCCAGATGGCCTGATCTGACCGTGATCGACTAAACCAGCCTACCAGGCAAGCCGCCTGGGTCGAGTGCAGCGTTACCGAGGGCAAGGTCGACGCGCCTGCCCATGGGCCTGGCCGTAGGGTGGACAACGCTTTTATTGTCCACCGTTCCAGCACCGCGATGGTGGCTGGGTTAAGCGTCAGTCCCCTAGCCGGGATCATGTGACGGCTAGCGACAGCGACCAAGCGAGGCGACCAGTTCAGCTTCCACATCGCCTTCGCGGGCGTCTTTCTGAAACACCGCGCAGGTCGCCGTGCCGGCATCCGTGGTGCAGCGGTACACCGCAATCACACTGCCCGGCCCAACCCCGGTATGACCGCTGAGAACCAGGCCACCCTCGACGTCGCCCTGCATCAAACCCAAGGCATAGCCAGCAACGATCCATGGTCGCCCTGGAAGAGGCCCACCCAGAACGCGCCGTGCCTGCATTTGCTCCAACAGCTCCGCAGGCAGCAGGCTGCCACCCAGCAGCCGATCCAACAGCAAGGCGGCATCGGACACACTACCGACCAGCAAGCCGTGATAAACCCAGCCAGGCTGGTAGGCGGCAGCGCTGCCCATATCGACGTCGCGCAAGTCGGCAGGCGTCTTCGCCAGGCGAACAGAAGACACGCCGAGCGGCTGCAACACCCGCTGCTCGATGGCGCTCTCGAGTGAGCTGCCACTGAGCTCCTCGATCAATCGGGTGACGTACAGGTAGCCGACATTGGAATAACCCCAGCCGACGCCAGGCTGATAACGCAGCCGCGCAGCATCGAGGCGTTCCAGCATTTCACTGGCTGACCAGGGCACATCACCACGGGCGACGGCGGCGTGGTAGTCGGCGAGCTCGGCGTAATCCGCCAGGCCGCTCTCGTGTTTCAGCAACTGGCGCAGCGTGAAGGGGCCACCCAGCACCACCTCGTCGAGCGATACCAGCCCATCACGCACCAGGGTCAGGGCAGTCGCCGCCAGTACGGTTTTGGTGAAGCTCCACCAGGGTACGAGGGGTGCCTGGCGCTCAGCAGCCGAGAGCTGACCGTTCACCACGAGTGAGCAAGCAAATGTCGACATCCAAATCTCTCCTGATACACCCAATCCCTACAAAAGCCCCCGGTATCAACCCTCGACCTGACTCCACTGCTTGCTCAGGCGCTTGTCCGACACCGCCATCTTCGTGCCCAGCTGCTGGGCGAACAGCGACACGCGGTACTCTTCGAGCATCCAGCGGTAGAGCACCAGGTTGGCGTCGCGTTTGCCTTCCTGCAGGTGCTTGCCGAGGCGCGCCTGGTACTGCTCCCAATAACCGGCCAGTTCGCCACTCCACACCCGGTCGCGTTGCAGCTGCGCGGCGATCTTGTCGAAGCGTTGTTCGATGGCCTTGAGATAGCGCGGCACTTCCTTGAGCCATTCGCCAGGCGTTTCGCGGACAAAACCGGGATAGACCAGATTACCCAGCTGCGCCTTGATGTCGTTGAGCGCCACTGCCTGGGCCAGGTCGATCTTGCCCTTGAAGCGCTTCTGCAGGCCGTGCCAGAGCTTGAGAATTTCCAGGGTCAGACGGGCCAGCCGCTCGGCGTGGTCGGCCCAGGCACCGCGCTTTTTCTCGGCCAGGGCGGCAAGCGCCGCACCGTCACGGGGCAGCGGCTGCTCGCCTTCGAGAATGCAGCTGTCGAGGCTGGCCAGCAGAATGTCTTCGACCAGCGCATCGACCCGGCCCAGGTCGCGGTGCAGCAGGCCCAGCTCGGTCAGCCCCGGTAACTTGCCGCGCAGGAACTTGGCAGGCTCCGCCAGTTGTTGCAGCAGCAGGCGCTGTAGGGCGCGGCGGTGCTGGAACTCGGCTTCGGCCTGGGTCGGGAAGCGCCCTTCCTTGACCACACCGCCCTCTTCCACCAGCGCCGGGAACACGGTCAAGGAGAGCCCTGCAACCTTTTGCTGAGTCTTCTCGGCGACCTGGGCGAAGCCCTTGGCCTCAACCGGTTTCTGCACCTTGTCCGTTTGCGGAATAGCCAACGCGGCCTGGCTGGCCTCGGCGAAGCGCGCGGTCAACTCGGCCAGATCCCGACCTTCACCGAGCAGCTTGCCGTGGGTGTCGACCACTTCGATATTCATCTTCAGGTGATGTTCGAGCTGGCGGGTTGCCTCGACCCACGCATCACTGTCGATACGCGCACCGGTCATGCGCTGCAGCTCGCGAGCCAGGCTTTCCGGCAGGCTGCCCTGGCCGAAGGTGAGCTTGCTCAGGGCCGCACCGACGAAGTCCGGCACCGGCACGAAGTTCTTGCGCAGCGCCTTGGGCAGGCCGCGCACCAGGTCGATGGCCTTGGCCTCGATCAGCCCTGGCACCAGCCACTCCAGGCGCTCGCCCGGCAGCTGTGGCAACAGCGGTGCTGGCACGCGCAGGGTCACGCCGTCGCGCGGGTGGTTGGGTTCGAAGTGATAGGTCAGCGGCAACTGCAGCTCACCGATATGCAGGGTGTCGGGATACTGGGCGGCGGTGACTTCCAGCGCCTCGCGGGCCAGCACGTCTTCCTCGCGCATCATCAGCAGCTGTGGGTCTTTGGCGCTCTCGCGCTTGTACCAGCTCTCGAAGGTTGCCGTCTGGTAGATGTCCTGGGGAATGCGCGCCTCGTAATAGGCGAACAGGGTTTCCTCGTCGGCAAGAATATCGCGGCGGCGCGCCTTGGCTTCCAGCTCGTCGAGCTTCTCCAGCAGCAGTCGGTTGGCGCTCAGGCACTTGGTGCGGCTATTGATTTCGCCACGCACCAACCCTTCACGGATAAACAACTCACGCGCCACCAGCGGATCGATGGGCCCGTAATGCACGGGCCGGCGGCCGATCACGATCATCCCGTACAGGGTCACCTGCTCATACGCCACCACCTGGCCGCGCTTCTTCTCCCAGTGCGGCTCGAAGTGGTTCTTCTTGATCAGATGACCAGCCAGCGGCTCGATCCAGTCCGGCTCGATCTTGGCGACCTGGCGAGCGAACAGCTTGGTGGTCTCGACCAGTTCGGCGGCCATGATCCAGTTGGGTTTCTTGCGGCCGATCACCGACGACGGGTGCACCCAGAAGCGCCGCTGGCGGGCACCGAGAAAATCGCCCTCCTCGGTTTTCTGGCCGATCTGGCTGAGCAGACCGCTGAGAATCGCCTTGTGCACAGCCGCGTAACCCTTGGCGCGCTGCGCGGCTTCATTGGCCTCGGCCTGTTCGCGGAGAATCACATTGACCTTGGTGTCGGTGGTCGGCTGCGGACGCGAGTCGCCGCCATGGGTATCGCGTTGCTCCGACGCTGCATCCGCATCTTTCGTCGGATGGCGTTGAGCGGAGCGATACCCATCGAGCTGCAACTCCTTGGCCAACAACACCAACTGGCGATGGGAATCGCGCCACTCGCGTAAACGCATGTAGTTGAGGAAGTTCTTCTTGCACCAGCTACGCAGCGGGCTGGAGCCAAGCTCCTGGCGTTTTTCCTCGAAGCCGCGCCACAGGTTGATCAGCGCGGCGAAGTCGGAATCCACATCCTTCCACTGCGCATGGGCCTGATCGGCCGCCTGCTGGCGATCCATCGGTCGCTCGCGCGGATCCTGCACCGACAGCGCGCTGGTGACGATCAGCAGCTCCTGCAGGCTGCCGAGCTTGGCGGCCTCCAGCACCATGCGGCCGAGGCGCGGGTCGATGGGCAAGCGTGCCAGCTGACGCCCCAGCGGGGTCAGTTGTCCTTCGCGGCTGACCGCCGACAGCTCCTGCAGCAGGTTGAAACCATCGCTGATGGCCTTGCCATCCGGCGGCTCGATAAAGGGAAAATCCTCGATGCTGCCCAAGCGCAGGTGCAGCATCTGCAAGATCACCGCCGCCAGGTTGGTGCGCAGAATTTCCGGATCGGTGAACTCGGGCCGACCTAGGAAGTCCTCCTCGGCGTACAGGCGCACGCAGATGCCCGGCTCGACCCGGCCGCAACGGCCCTTGCGCTGGTTGGCACTGGCCTGGGAAACCGCCTCGATGGGCAGGCGCTGCACCTTGGCGCGGTAGCTGTAACGGCTGATGCGCGCCGTACCGCTGTCGATCACATAGCGAATGCCCGGCACCGTCAACGAGGTTTCCGCGACGTTGGTGGCCAGCACGATCTTGCGCCCACCCATGGGCGCGAAAATCTTCTGCTGCTCGGCTGGCGTCAGCCGCGCATACAGCGGCAGCACTTCGGTGAAACGCAGGTTGGCCTTGCGCAGCACTTCCGCAGCATCGCGAATCTCGCGCTCACCCGGCAGGAAAATCAGCACGTCGCCCGGGCGCTTGCCCTCGGCATTCTCATGGGCGGCGATCTCGTCCAGCGCGGCGAGAATGCCCTGATCGACGGTGAGATCGTCGAGCAGCCGCTCGCCCTCCTCATCCACTTCGGCAGCCAACGGCCGGTACCAGGTTTCCACCGGATAGGTGCGGCCGGATACTTCGACGATGGGAGCGTCCGGAAGGCCGGCCCCACCAAAATGCTTGCTGAAGCGATCCAGATCGATGGTCGCCGAGGTGATGATCACCTTGAGGTCGGGCCGCCGCGGCAGCAAGGTCTTCAGGTAACCGAGCAGGAAGTCGATGTTGAGGCTGCGTTCGTGGGCCTCGTCGACGATGATGGTGTCGTACTTTTCCAGATAGCGGTCGTGCTGGGTTTCGGCGAGCAGAATGCCGTCGGTCATCAGCTTGATCAGCGAAGTGTCCTTGCTCTGATCCTCGAAGCGCACCTGATAACCGACCAGCTCGCCCAACGGCGTGCCTATCTCCTCAGCCACCCGCGTCGCCACACTGCGCGCCGCCAGCCTGCGTGGCTGGGTATGGCCGATCAGGCCGTGCTGGCCACGACCGATCTCCAGGCAGATCTTCGGCAACTGGGTAGTCTTGCCCGAACCGGTTTCGCCCGCGATCACCAGCACCTGATGCTTGGCCAGCGCCGCCTTGATCTCATCGCGCTTGGCCGCGATCGGCAACGCATCGTCATAACGCATCACCGGCACACTCAACCGCCGCGCCTCGACCTTCGCGCAAGACGCCTGAAAACGCTCCAGCCACTGCGCCTGCTTGGCTTCGTCGGGCTTCTTCTGCAGCTCATGCAACTGCCGACGCAAACGATGGCGGTCGGCAATCATGGCGTGGTCGAGGTTGTTCTGCAGGGCAGCGATATCGAAGGGGACGTCGGTCATCAGGCTCGGGCGGGTCGCGGAGAAAGGTGGGATTGTCGCAGATTCCACGCCAAGGCGTGCAGGGTGGGGCCGTCGATAGACGGAGTCTGGCGACCCTACACGGGCAGCAACCCTCGGACTGCATGCCGACGGGCGGTTGCCTCCTCATTGACATATCGGTAAATCTCGATATTATCAGGCTCATGGAATTGATCGATATATTCAAAGCCCTCTCAAACCGTACGCGTCTTGAAATCCTCAAGGGGTTGAAGGATCCGGCGAAGAACTTCCCTCCACAGGATGAAGGGGACGTTCATACGGTGGGCGTCTGCGTCAGTAGCATTCAAGAAGGCGTCGGCCTGTCGCAGTCGACGGTGTCCGATTACCTTGCGACGCTGCAACGAGTGGGCCTGGTCGAAGTCCGGCGCATCGGGCAGTGGACCTACTACAAGCGCAATGAAGCAAACATCAGTGCTCTTGCCGAGATCATAGGTAAGGAGCTGTAATTTTTTACTCTTATATATCGACAAATCCCGATATCCCTTTTTACCGAAACGAGGATCTACTAATGAAAGCGATGATACTTAAATCATTTGGCGGGCCGGAATCGTTCGAGTTGCGCGACGTGCCCAAACCAGTGCCGGGTGCAGGGCAAGTCCTGGTGCGGGTACACGCAACCTCCATCAACCCCTTGGACTATCAGGTTCGACGTGGCGACTATGCCGACCTGGTGCCACTGCCGGCCATTACCGGACACGACGTATCGGGCGTTGTCGAAGCAGTTGGGCCGGGTGTGACGACCTTCGCGCCGGGAGACGAAGTCTGGTACACCCCGCAAATATTCGACGGGCCAGGAAGTTATGCCGAGTACCACGTTGCGGCCGAAAGCATTATCGGGAAGAAGCCGCCATCACTGAGCCATCTTGAGGCCGCAAGTCTGACCCTGGTTGGCGGGACGGTGTGGGAAGCACTGACCGTGCGAGCGGCGCTCAGAGTGGGGGAAAGCATTCTGATCCACGGCGGCGCGGGAGGCGTCGGTCATGTCGCGATCCAGGTGGCAAAAGCCATTGGAGCGCGGGTATTCACGACCGTGCGCGAAGCCAACTTTGAGTTCGCACGCAGCATGGGCGCCGATGTGCTCATCGACTACGAGAAAGAGGATTACGTCGACGCCATCCTGCGGGAAACCGGTGGACACGGCGTCGATGTGGTGTTCGACACCATCGGCGGCAACACATTGTCGCGTAGCCCCGACGCGCTCGCACAACTTGGCCGCGTGGTATCAATTGTGGACATTGCCCAGCCACAAAACCTCGTGCAGGCCTGGGGTAAGAACGCGAGTTATCACTTCGTTTTCACCAGACAGAACCGCGGCAAGCTCGATGAGTTGAGCGCATTGGTAGAGCGCGGTCAGCTGCGCCCGCACGTTGGCGCGGTCTATTCGCTTGCCGACCTTGCGCTCGCCCATGCCCGGCTGGAGAGCCCAAACAACGGTCTCCAGGGAAAAATCGCGATTGCAGTCGAGCCATCGCTCATCTCGTAAGTGCGTACTTTTAACTGTTTAAGTTATTTTGGAGGAACACCATGATTTATGAGATCGCTCTACTCCCCGTTCACAAAGAACGCACTGAAGCGTTCAGACGTGCATTCGCCGAAGTTGCGCCTTTGCTCACCCGCGCAAAGGGTTACGGCGGCCACATGCTCGCGCAAGGAATTGAAACCCCCGAGCAATTCAACCTGATAGTGCGCTGGGCTTCACTCGAGGATCACACGCCGGGCTTCGAAGCGAGTGAAGACCATCGGATATTCATGCTGGGCTTGGAGGAATATTTTTCGGAAGAACCGAAGGTTTACCATATCGAGGGGGCGGCTTTTACTACTGGAAAACATGATGATCAGAATTGGCCGCTGTCAGAAACATGCAGGCCAGATGTCGCTCATTTGTAGTGATCGCGATTTGATCTGACAGTTACCTGCTTTGAAGCCTATGACTGTCAGATCAAATTCAGCGGTTCAGTGTGGCGATTTTATTGCGATCAGGCTGGATCGCCATTGATCGGAGACTATATCGACTGACCGCACCTGGCCGGTAGCAGCTGGTGACGACGGGCAGCTACCGGCCCAGGGTGTGTAAAAACGCTTCGTCAAAATTGAAGTGCGCATCTCTACGTGAAATCTGAAATTTATCGGCGCGTCAGCAGATGTGGATTTCGCCCAGATGCGCGATTTCCAGTCCGGTTTTGAGTACCTGTCGCGCTCAAAAAAGTTTTTACACAGCCTCGGCCAGAAGCGGTCATTCCGGAAGAAAAATAAATCTGTCACCGTTTCAGTCACCTTTTCACCGTTGCGCTTGACCCTATTCCCTCCTTGCGGCCACATACGCGTACTGATCCAAAAACAAGGAAGACTCTCACATGCCCCGCCTGGCTTGGCTGCGTGACCATATGCAACACAGCGACACCCTGGCGCAGTGGCTGCATCAGCAGTTCGCATACGAGTTTGTTGAGCAGCCATTGGCCGATTGGCAACGCGAATTCGCGGAAGGCCAGGGCAACGGTGATTGGCAATGTCTGATCGCCCTAGAGAATGACCAGCTACTTGGCGGCGCTGCACTTGCCGCCAACGACTTGCCCGAACGCCCGGAGCTGGGGCCCTGGCTAGCCTGCGTCTTTATCGCCCCGCAGGCAAGGAAGCGAGGGTTGACGGAACAATTGATAGAAGGCATCTGCGACGCCGCAAAGGCCAACGGCACCACGCGGTTGTACTTGCACACCTATGATCGCAGCGACTACTACGCCAAGCGTGGATGGCAGGTGCAGGAGTTTTTTCGGGCGTGGGGTAAGGAGCAGCGATTGATGCTGCGGGATCTTTGAACTCGCTCAGGTTTGCAGCATAAGATGGAGAGCAAACGCCTGGGAGCGCGGATGTTCGCAACAGGGACGAAAGGCTAGAAGCTGCTAATTCAGGAATGTCCGCCGCCAAAAGCAGTCATTGATAGATCCTATATGGCGGTAATTTAAGATTTGCGCCTTTACGCGTTAGTGATCTGCGCTCTAGCGAACTAATAGGGCTTTAGCTTTTCGATCTGCGCAATGGAGTGACAGAAAGGAAATCCAAATTTTATTTGGCCGGCGAAGTGTATGATTACGCCAGCTGTATACTTGAAGGTGATGATCTTTATGTTTGCCATGAGACGTCATGCGCGACGGAGAGCGCTTTAAGTAATTGTTTTAGGGAAATAAGCTTAACAGCCTTCGGCAGGAAGCTACTCATTGGCCTGCATCAACTCCAGAGTGATATGATCTGGCCCGGTCACATATACAACTAGAGTTCCCTTGCGTGGGCCTGCGGGAATCGCTTGAGGCTTGCCTCTTGCTTTCCAGCCTGATTGCTCAATGCGTTCGAGTGCGGCGTATATGTCTTGCACTCTCAATGCCAAATGCGCCGAACCAATCGCTGATGCCGTAGGTGGAGTGATACCGTGGCGGTCACCCTGCGAATACTCCAGCAACTCTACTCGGCTGCCATCCGGGCCTTTGACTATCGCCGTTCGCACGCTCGGATCGGCGGTGCCGGTTACTTGCAAAATGAATGATCCGCCCATTTCCGACTGACGCTCAAGAGTGAACCCAAGTCCAATTGTCCAGAAGCGAATGGCTTCTTCCAATGAACTGACTGCGAAGCCAATATGATCGACGGCATGCACCATGTGGTTAGAATTCATCAAATGATCCTTTAAAGGTTCACGGGCAAATAGGGAGGTGAGCTTGCGCATCCAGCTGTTACGGCCAAAACACAGAAAATAAATGTGTGAGAGGTACGCATAATCAGGCCAATCCAAGAGAAGCAACATTTGCGATTTTTAGACATTGAGTATTCCTCTGACCGGTCTTATTCTCCATTAGGCATTCAGGATATGGCTACCTCGGATATGACATTGGATAACGTAAACCAGCCATGAACCGCGCGCTTATGCCACTGTTGGCGATAGAGCAATGCGACCGGGCGATCCGCGAAACGGCGCCCCACACTCATACGACAGGCCAACTAATCGCAAGCCTTGCCGGCCTGCTTTCCGTCAGCACTGACGGCGGCTCATGGATAGTGCCGGCTACCCATGCCATTTGGATACCTCCCCGTGTCGCACACGCGATGATGTCACATGGCGCTTTTGCAGGAGCGATGGTCTATATCGCGGAGCAAGAGTGCGGGATCCTGCATCAAATGCCATGCACATTTAGGGTCAGCAGTTTGCTGCGCGAAGCGGTAAGCCGCGCTGCGTCGTGGGGACAACCACCCCGCAACGAAATGGAGTCGCGGGTTGCAGCAGTCATCTTGGATGAAATTGCTACCTCACCCGCTGAACCCATCGGTCTGACGCACCCCAATGACCCGCGCTTGAGGCGTATCACCGATGCGATACTTGCTCAGCTTGATGACAATAGATCACTTGAGGATTGGGCTGCTTGGTCAGGTATGGCACCTAGAACACTTGCCCGGCGTCTGGTCGCTGAAACCGGTTTTAGTTTTTCTGAATGGCGACAACGTGCACGCACGTTGCGCGCAATTCAACTATTGGTCGAGGGGATGTCAGTGACGACAACGGCGATTGAGCTTGGCTACGAAAATATTAGTGCTTTCATTGCCATGTTCCGTCGGATAATGGGTGTTACGCCAGGACAATATGTGCGAGCGCAGACACTGATTAGCAAAGAGGCAATTTCTAGATCAAGTTGATGGGTGTAAGAACCGCTGTACCATCCAACCCGATCCTGCACGCTACAGGCTAGACCTTCAACCATGTGCCGGAACAGATGAAGAAAGAAATGCCAGCTACTTCAGGAGTCGCCAGAGCATCAGTTTTCTTTTAACTGGTGGGGCACTCACGCTGCACTCAGCTGGCGCTTGTAACTTCAACCGTGCTAGTTGCGTATCCCCCCCCCCAATACCACCACAAGCACTCTACGAGCTGTTCGTTAGTGCATTGGCTCAAGCATAACGTTAGTGTACGCGAAGTCCATGCTTCGCCTAATTGTGCGGCGCCAAGTGCTAAGGTGCTTTTGTAGAGAGTGCTGCGCGCACCACGCGATAGCCTTGCGTACGCCGCAATGATGTCCATTGGGAAAAGAGAACAGATTTATTTCTCTGCTCTAAACGTCCGCTTCTGGCCGGTAGCGGCCAGTTTCCAGAGTCCGCTTCCGGCCAAGCCGCGACTCTGCCTCATCCTTCAGCAGTCCAGGCCATTGTTTGTACTCGGATATGCGGATGACTCTCCAGGCTCTCCCACTCATCCAGAAATGAGAACCCTTGCCTTAAATAGAACCGTGCAGCACGCGCATTTTCCGGGGAGACATCCAGGTATACGCGCTCATGGCCTTGTTCCTGGGCGAGGGCTTTGACCGAATCAACCAGGCGTGGTGCCACTCCGAGGCCTCGTGCAGCCGGTTCGACCCACATGCCGATCAGGTTGAAGCGCCCCGCTTCGCTGACCGAAGCTCCGATCATTCCCTGTACCTGGTGATCGGCGATCGCCAACCAGAAAACCGTACCCGTCGATGAGGCTCGTTGTTTCCACTGCTCGTCGCAGTAATCGGCGGCCGCCTGATAGCTCACGCCAAAGGCTGTGGGTGAATCCAGAAGTGCAGCAAGCCGTACCTGCTTCAAGCGCAACCAGTCTTCGATTGTGGTCAGCCGAATTTCCATGCTCCGTCCGTATTCGTGCCGATAGGGAGGGCAGCATAGCAAGTCGTCTCCGTGTATTGACCTGTTGCTCAGAGCGTTATCGCCATAGGCCGGAAACTTCCTTTGACTAAGGTCGGCTACCGGTCTGTAGCAGACAGATCGTGATCGTTCTACAGTCTCGGCGCTTTGTATCAGCCAGCAGAGCATTAGCGCAGAGAGGAAAAATACTGTGTAGGCGGTTTACCCAAGGCTTTCTTGAACATCGTGATGAAGGCATTAACAGAGTCATATCCCAGAATGCCCGCCACACGCTGCACGGAGACTCCTTCCGCCAGATGACTCAGTGCGATCATCAAATGCAGTTGCTGGCGCCAGCGTCCGAAGCTCAACCCGGTCGTGCTTTCCACAAGTCTGGCCAGCGTTCGTTCACTGGTTGCAAGCCGGGTAGCCCACTCGCGCAAAGTGGTTCGGTCGCCGGGGTCTGTAAAGAGCGTATCCGCGATTTGTTTGATCTTGGGGTGGTCGGATATCGGCAAATGCAGCTCTTTCAGTGGCGCATCGGAAAGCTGCTCAAGTAGGACTGCAACCAGCCGTGCTGTCTTGCCTTCGGAAAGATAAGAAGGTTCCTGTTCAGCAAGATGCAGGATCAACTCCCGGACAAGGGGCGTGATGGCAACCGTACAGCACGCTTCAGGCATGACTGCCGCGCCGGGCTCAACGAACAGAAAGCAGGTTCGGGCGTTCTCGGTCACGCGGCAACTATGCGGCGTGCCGCCGGGAATCCATACCGCGTGCTGGGGAGGGACAAGCCAAAGTGCATTTTGCACCTCACAGCTCACCGCACCGTGCAAAGACAGGATCAGCTGGCCTTTACGATGATCATGCGGGCTGGCACCCGAATGATTGAGTTTGGGTGCAACCTTGAGGGCAATCGCTGCTTGTGCAAAAAGGTCTGAATCGAAATCTTCTGGCGAGGAAACGACATTGTTTGAGATTGGCATAATATAGGTATCGGCTGTCTTGATATCTATATTAGATAATTCTGAAGCTCTCTACAGTTGTCTTCTTTTCAGAGGACAGATAGAGAATATGTCAGACACAAAAAACAAGTGGCATGACATCGCGCTCGTCGCGGGCATTCTACTTATTGCCGTAAATCTGCGCGCTCCCTTTACGGGCATCGCGCCCGTTTTGCCGCTCATCCAGAATGATTTTGGCTTGAGCGCATCAGCTCTAGGCCTCCTTACTTCACTGCCATTACTTGCCTTTGCCGCCTTCTCCCCGCTCAGCGCATCGGTCGCCCGCAGGTTCGGAATTGAGCGCACGCTTTTCGGTGCACTGGTGGTCATTTCATCGGGCATCCTGCTCCGTTCCACAGGCAGCGCATGGGCGTTGTACGTCGGTACTATACTGATAGGCACCGGGATCGCCCTGGGAAACGTGCTGCTGCCCGGCCTGATTAAACGTGACTTCTCAACGAAAATGGCGTCCATGACCGGCGCTTACTCCATCACGATGGGCGCAGCGGGCGCTGTCGGTTCAGCCGTTATCATTCCCCTGACCCAGTCATGGGGATGGCCGATTGCCCTGAGTTTGTTAGTCGCAGCCCCGCTGTTGGCTCTGGTTGTGTGGTTGCCGCAGTTGAAAAAACACGATCACGTGAATCTGTCCGGCCCAAAACAATCCGCAACCGTGTCCGTCTGGCGATCGCCACTGGCATGGCAGGTCACACTGTTCATGGGGCTGAATGCGATGCCTTTTTATGTCGCCGTAGGCTGGCTGCCTACCATTTTGATGGATCATGGCATATCTCCCGAGCTAGCAGGAACGGTACACGGCACGCTTCAACTGACCACGGCAATACCCGGCTTGATTCTGGCGGCCACGCTTCGCCATCTCAAAGACCAGAGACTGGCAGCTGTTACCGTCAGCCTGTTAACCACCTTATCCTTGATCGGACTTATTTATGCGCCGGGCTACGCCATGTTGTGGGCCGCGTTCCTGGGCTTCGGCTCTGGCGCCAGCATGATGCTCGGCCTGACGTTCATCGGCTTGCGCACAAAAAATGCCGGCGACACAGCGGCACTGTCAGGAATGGTGCAGTGCGTCGGCTATCTGATGGCAGCCGCAGGCCCCTTGCTGCTGGGCGAACTGCACGACTGGAGCGGTAGCTGGACAGCACCGCTGTTGATCACATCCGCAATCTCCATTGCCGGCGCCTTCACCGGCATGCTGGCCGGGCGTAACGTTCAACTCGAACCCGCTCATCGCTGAGCTGAGTCTGTGTTTTTGAGTCAGGAGAAGGCAGCTTTTTTCTGATCAGCAAGTAGCTGAATCGCCGTCGCGAACGAGCCCGGTGATCCAGTCAGCAAATGCCTGCACGGTTGGCGAAAGAAAGCGCTGATGCGGATATAGTAAGGTGACCAGCACGGACGCAGGCTGCCAGTCAGTAAGCACTTCGACCAGCCGACCTTCTCGCAGATGCTCGGAAACCACGTTCTCGGCGAGTTGCACCAGCCCGAAGCCTTCAAGGCACATCTTTATATAGAGCCCAGTCTCGTTGACAGCCGCTGTGCCGCTCACCGGGACTGAGATCTTTTCGGTGCCACGGGCGAAGCGCATTTCGCCTGTTTGCCTTGCGCGGCCCGAGAAGTAATGGATGGCCCGGTGGTGAGACAAATCCTGCGGAGTTTGCGGAGTACCGTTTTCTTCGAGATAGGCGGCAGACGCACAGGTTACCCAGCGAAACCGGCCGAGTGGGCGCGCAACGAGCGTTGAATCATCGAGCTCGCCTGTGCGAATGACGCAATCCACACCCTCCTGCACCAGATCAACCTGCCGATCATTGACACCTATCATCAGGTAGATATCCGGATAACGCCTGTAAAAGTCTTGCAGGTTTGGCATAACGATGAAGTGTGCAATGCCGCCCGGCATATCGACACGCAAACGCCCCTGCGGTCTTTTTACTGAATCCGTCAGGCTGGTCTCCGTGTGTTCGATCAGCTCCAATATTTCCCGGCATTGCGCCAGATACTGTGCGCCCTCAGGCGTCAAGCCGACCCGCCGCGTGGTTCTGTTCAGCAGGCGCACCTGCAGGTACTTCTCAAGATTTTTAACGCTACTGGTCACCGTCGAGGCCGGCAAAGAAAGCGTCTGCGCCGCCTGGATAAAGCTTCCTGCCTCAGCCACACGCACGAAAACCTGCATCGCTTGAATACGATCCATGACTGTTAGCAGCCTCAAAGCAGTGATCGGAAAAGACGTTATTACTCGCCAATATTGAATAATAAAAACAGTTTAACCATCTTTTTCCCGCAGTATCGCCCTGCGTACATTTCTTCCAACGAAATTTGAAGAGGTGTACTGAAAATGACTGAATACAACCGCAGCATCGTGAAGGCCCCGGCCGCTCCGGCCGCCCGCACACTTATCCGCGGCGCCACTGTGCTGAGCATGGACGGCGATATCGGCAATCTGGCGTGCGGCGATATCCTTATCGAAGGCAGCACCATCACGGCCATCGGAGAAAACATCGAAGCCGGCGACGCTGTGGTGATCGAGGCATCCGGCATGATTGCCATGCCCGGCATGGTCGATACCCATCGTCACTCCTGGGAAGGGCAACTGCGTCGAGTCAATCCGAATGCCGAAACCTTGGAAGACTACTGCAACGCCACGCACTTCTCGTTCGCCAAATACTACCGCCCGGCTGACATGTATATCGGCAATCTGCTGACCGCATTGGGCTGCATCGATGCGGGCATCACCACAGTGGTGGATAACTCGCATAACAGCCGTACCGGCGCTCACTCCGACGCCGCGGTCGAGGCGCTGCTTGATGCTGGTATCCGCTCTGTACACGCCTCCGGTGCGCCAGTTTCTGGTGAATGGGACAAAGCCCATTGGCCCGGCAACTTGGAGCGCCTGCAGGAAAAATACGTCAAGAACGGCGACAACCCACTGCTCTCGCTGGCGGTGATGGCGCAGCTGGAACCTGAGCTATGGGCTGAAGCCCGGCGACTGGGCCTGCCGATCATTACCGAGTTTTTTGGCGGCGCGATGGCGGCCGAGCTCGAAGGGCTGCATCGGCAAGCAATGCTGGGCCCGGACAATATCTTCAACCACTGCACCGCGCTACCCGACGCGGGATGGAAAATCCTTCGCGAGGCTGGCGTGCGGGTCAACGTATGCCCGCGTTCAGATGCCCACTACGGCATTGAAGATGGAATGTTCGCCATGCAGTCGGCCCAGCGTCACGGCATCAGCCCGGGGTTGAGTGTCGATAACGAAACCTCCTACAGCGGTGACATGTTCATGGAGATGCGGGTGGCGTTCTACCTGCAGCGCGTCATGGGCATGCACCAGCAGCGCTGCTGCGGTGCAGAACATCATCCGGTGACCCTGCCCGCTCATGGCCTGCTCAAAGCCGCCACTGTTGACGGTGCCACCTGTGCCGGATTGCAGGACAAAGTCGGCAGCCTGGCCCCCGGCAAACAGGCCGACCTGATCCTTATAAACGCGCAGGACATCAACCTTTACCCGTCAGGCAACGCATTCGGCACCGTTGTACACGCGGCCGAACGCAGCAATGTCGACACGGTCATCATTGGCGGTCGCATCGTCAAGCGCGGCGGCAAGGTGCTGGGCGTGGACAGCGAGCAACTGCGGGCCGCAATCGACGAGTCCCGTGAGCATCTGTTTGCTGCTGCAGGCTATCAGCAGGATATTTTTGCCGAGACATTCCTGCCCCTGAGTCAGCCAAGTAAGGAGGCGTGAGATGAACGCAGCCTACTACCTCCTGGCCGTCTGCGCGGGGCTTGGCATCACCCTGCAGACAACGCTGAATGGCCAACTCGCTAAAGGTGTGGGTGGAGATTCCGTAGCGGCGGCGCTGTTCTCATTTACTGCCGGTGCGGTATGCCTGGGCGTCTTTTCATTGATGCGCGGCGGGATAGTGGCCTCACTGGCGGCTATACCTGCCCAGCCCTGGTGGAGCCTGCTGGGCGGTCTGCTGGGTGCCGGTGCCTTGCTTAGTTATGTGGTGCTTGCGCCAAAAATCGGTCTGTCAGCCCTGCTGGGCCTCGCTATTGCCGGGCAGATCATTTCGTCACTTGTGATCGATCACTTCGGATTGATGGGGGCACTGGAAAGGCCGGTGTCTCCCGTCAAGCTGATCGGCACGCTGGTGATGCTCGCCGGCCTGGCCATCGCCTTGTTCAGTGACAGGTGGTCAGCGCTTTTCTCCGGCTAGTATGGAAATTGCAATCCCAAAGATCCGCTTCTGGCCGAAAGCAGCCTGTTGCGGGTGTCCGCTACCGGCCAGAAGCGCTCGTTACAGCCAATAAATAAATCTGCCCCCTCTTCTGAACGTAACTATCTAGCCTCGCCCACATCGAATAGATGGGCACCATGCTAGCTTCAGCTTACGCAAGCAGTTGCCGAATGGCTCCCGGTGACTGCCCGGTAATTCGCTTGAATGCCCGACTGAACGCAGCTTGAGAGGTATAGCCAAGACGATGAGCTACGGTATCGATCGACAGCTTCTCTTGGCTGAGCCACTCGCTGGCAAGGCGCATTCGCAATTCCGTGGCATAGCGCAGCGGCGGCACGCCTATCGTGGCCTGAAATCTTTGGGCAAATACAGAACGCGAGACATAGGATTGTGCAGCCAACTCAGCAACAGTCCACTCTTTACCGGGCTGACGATGCAGGGCCAATATCGCACGTGCGAGACGTGGGTCGCGCAACGCTGCTACAAGGCCGGAGGCGTTCTCACAACCGCACTCAATCCACCCACGAACGATCATCGCGGCAGCTACTTCTGCCAATCGAGCAAGAATCCCAGCAAAGCCGATACGCCCAGAGCAGACCTCACGTTTCATAGCGTCCAGAATGGGCAGGAGGCCAGCGTAACGTTGCCCTTCGGTGTCAGCCACCATGACGCTAGGCATCAGCTTTCCAAGGCCATGCATGCCGCCCAGGTCGAACTCCATGCAACCGTAAAAAAGTACTGCGCTTGGCGTTGGGTGAGTACTGGGGCATGTATCGACCCCGCTAACAGCCTCCCCTAAAGGCACGGCCTCGAAGCTGTCGATCTGTTTAGATGACATCTGCGTGTCCGAAAGCAACTGATGCTTTGTACCTTGAGGCATGAAGACTGCGCTGCCCGCCGAGAGCACGTTTACAGCACCGTCACCGGCAAGCAGGTAGGCCGTACCAACCGCGAGATAATAAAAGTGCGCGTGTTTCGGCCTGTCATCGAAGCCCAGGCCAAACGACGGGCCGGTTTGAATGCGGCGATACTGGACACCGCGCAGACGCATGCCCGTCAACAGCTCGCTGATGAGATCGGACGACAAGGCAAATTGTTCGACTTCAGCCATATTCGGTGTTTCGATCAAAAAAACTGGACTCGGCATCATAGTTCATCCTAGCTCCCGCCCCTAGACTTTCGGCTGTAATCGTTATCTAGGATCTATTCAGATGAGCAATGATGTGATTGATACTGCACCAGGCGATGCGGTCAATGTGGAGTCACCAGGGTCGGCCTGGATGGCCGTATTTTCTTTAGCGATGGGAGTATTCGGGTTACTGACTGCAGAATATCTACCCGCAAGTCTATTGACCCCGATGGCTAAAGACCTTGGCGTTTCGGAGGCTCTTGCCGGCCAGGCGGTGACCGTAACGGCAGTGGTGGCGCTGTTCGCTGGCCTGCTGGTTCCTGGCCTGACTCGCAAGCTTGATCGGCGTCTGGTGCTGCTGGGCTTCACCGTACTGATGATAGTCTCCAACCTACTGGTGGCGCTTTCTTCAAGCCTCACTGTACTCCTAGCGATGCGAGTCCTATTAGGCATCGCATTGGGTGGGTTCTGGAGCATGGCTGCAGCCATTGCCATGCGCCTGGTTCCGGCGAATCTCGTCCCACGTGCGCTGTCCATCATTTTCAGCGGTATTGCCGTCGGTACCGTAGTCTCGGTACCGCTAGGAAGCTACATGGGCGGACTATATGGATGGCGTAGTGCTTTTGTAGCGGCAGCAGCTGTTGGCGCTCTGACTCTGCTCTTCCAGCTATTCACGCTCCCCGTCATGGCGCCACGCAAAAGCGTACGAACAGCATCGGTGATGGAGTTGCTCCGCCGCTATGGCATAGCAATGGGAATGCTGGGATGCATACTGGCGCATACGGGGCAGTTCGCACTGTTCACCTACATCCGCCCTGGCCTCGAAAGCATTGCTGCAATTGACGTAGATGGGTTGTCTTTGGTGCTGCTCGGGTTCGGTGTAGCCAACTTCGTAGGTACCCTGCTGGCCGGCTGGCTAATGCAGCGCAGCTTGCGTACCACTCTGATATTGATGCCTGCACTGGTGGGCGTAGCAGCGCTTGCCATGATCTGGCTCCCCGTCCAGACAGCAGGCCTGGTGCTGCTGGTGGCGCTGTGGGGATTGGCATTCGGTGGCGTCCCGGTAGCGTGGTCTAACTGGGTCGCACGCGCTGTTCCGGATCAAGCGGAAACAGCGGGCGGCATGGTGGTCGCCTCCGTGCAATTCTCGATCGCAGCGGGCGCGGCGTTGGGTGGACTTGTCTTTGGATTGGGCGGCGTGACCGGTGTATTTATTACCGGAGGCGGTGTAATGCTGCTCGCCGCTCTTTTCATCGGGTTTAAAGTTCGGGTCGAGATGCCACGGCACGATGAGGCTGCAGGTCGCGCAGTACACGTTAGGCAATAGGCCACTCTATCCGCGACTCCTGACTGAAGCGTCCGGAAGTAATCAGGGATAGGCCACGATTAATTTCAAGCCGTGGTCTGTCCCCGATTCACACTGCCCCTCACACCACCGCAGCCGCCACAGTTCGAGATCGCCAAGCAAACCCCAACACCATCAACAACCCCAACCCCGCCATCGCCGCCCCCGCCAGTGAAATCGCCGGGTATCCCAGCCCTGCGTTGATCACCGCGCCGCCCAGCGCAGCGCCAATCGCGTTGCCGAAGTTGAAGGCGCCGATATTTACCGCCGAGGCCAGGTTGGGTGCGCCCTTGGCGGCCTCCATTACGCGCATCTGCAGCGGCGGCACGATGGCGAAGCTGGCGATGCCCCAGATCAGGATGGCCACGGCGGCCGGCAGCGGCCAGCGCATCAGTACGGTAAACGCCAGCAGTACAACAATCAGCACGCTCAGCGAAACGATCAGGGTGCGGTCGATGGAGCGGTCGGCGGCCTTACCGCCCCACATGTTGCCCAGCGTGAGGCCCACGCCGTACAGCACCAGCATGGCGGTGATAAAGGCCGTGGACGCACGGGTCTCGCTGCTGAGGATCGGCGCGATATAGGTGAACACGGTAAACATCGCACTCGAGCCGACCACGGTCAGCGCTAATGCCCCCAGCACCGGGCCACGGCCCAGCGCGCGAACTTCGGCCATTACACCAACGCTCTTCGGCGCCGGCAGGTTTGGCAAGGCGAACCACAACGCGGCCATCGCCACCACGCCGAGGCCGGTGATCCCCCAGAATGCGGTGCGCCAACCGAGCACTTCGCCAAACCAGGCAGCCAGCGGCACACCGCCGATGGTCGCCAGGGTCAGGCCCATGAACATGGCCGCCACCGCCCCGGCACGTTTCTCAGGGGCGACCACGCTGGCGGCGACGATGGAGCCAACGCCAAAGAACGCACCGTGGTTCAGTGAGGTGACCACCCGGGCGACCATCAGGCTGTAGTAATCGGTCGCCAGGGCGGACATCAGGTTGCCCAGGGTGAAGATCGCCATGAGCCCGATCAGCAGATAACGCCGGGGAATCCTGCCGGTGGTCAGTGTCATCAGCGGCGCGCCGAGCAGTACGCCCAACGCGTATGCACTGACCAGCAGGCCTGCCGCGGGAATGGAAACACCGAGATCCGTGGCGATGCTCGGCAACATGCCCATGGGGGCGAACTCGGTAACGCCGATGCCGAAGGCACCAATGGCGAGTGCTACTAGGGGTGGATTGATGTGCATGAGCGGCTCCTTATCTATGCTGCGAATGCTACGATCAAGCCTTTTCAGGCGGTAGATAGCATTTCTGGAAAGCACTTTTGCTTTAGGAGCACAAATGGACTTCAACGGCCGCTCAGGTGAAATGAGCGTGTTCGCCACGGTGGCGCAGGAAGGCAGCCTGTCGGCCGCCGCGCGTGCATTGGGGCTGACACCCTCGGCGGTCAGCCGGATCATCGCGCGTACCGAACAGCGTCTTGGCACTCGCCTGCTGTTGCGCACCACCCGGGCGATCACCTTCACCGCCGAGGGCGAGGCTTACCTGCGTGGCGCCCGGCGTATTCTGGCGGACATGGCCGAGGTCGAAGAAGCCATCGCCGACCAGGGCGTACCCAGGGGCCGTTTACGGGTCAGCGCGGCCCTTGGCCACGGGCGGCTGGCCATCGTGCCCCTGGTGGCAGCCTTCAGCGCGCGCTACCCGAACATCACCGTCGACCTGACCCTGGGTGACGAAGTGGTCGACATTCTCGGCGGCCAGGCCGACGTAGCAGTGCGCTTTGGCAATCTGCCCGACAGCCCGCTGACCGCGCGCAAGATCGGCGACACCGGCCAGGTGGTGGTGGCCTCGCCGGATTATCTGAAGCGCCATGGCCTCCCCCAGGAACCGGAAGACCTGCTGGGGCACAACTGCCTGCGCTTCAACTTCCGCCGTGCCGAACCCAACTGGCCGTTCGTGCGCGATGGAAACGAGTTCTTCATGAAGGTCAGCGGCAATATCGAATGCAGCAGCGGTGAAGCGCTGGCACAACTCGCCCGGGTAGGTGCTGGCATCGCCCGCATCGGCGAGTTCAGCGTGAGCGAAGATCTGCAGCGAGGCGACCTGATACAGCTGCTGGAAGCCTGGAACCCCGGCGACCGGGAGCCGATTCACGCGGTGTTCGTAGGCGGCTCGGCCATGCCGGTGCGGGTGCGGGTATTCGTGGACTTCCTGATCGAGCATCACCGGATGTAGGCGCAGAGCCGATCGTTCCTCACGCTCCGCATGGGAATGCCTTCCAGGACGCTCCGCGTCCGCTGTTGGGTGACTTCATGGGCCCATACGGGCGCGGAGCGCCCTGGACTGTGCTACCACGCTGGAGCATGGGAGCGATCCTGACGTAGGGTGGATCACACTCTAATGAGCCAGCGCCGCAACCACCCGATGGTGGACGAATAAAGCGTCGTCCACCCTACGCCCTGCCCATCCAGAGAATCACTTCGCCTTGGCACTGAGCTGCACAGGCTCTGTTTCAAGAAGCTCCTTGGACAAGATCATTCCACTGGTCGTCTTCAGATACTTTTGAAAATGAGGCGATGCTATGTGGCTCTGATAAGCGGCTTCATCGGCGTATATCTCGAAGAAATGGAGCTTGTTCGGGTGATCCTTCTCCGCAACGGAGTAGATCGCCAGAACGCCAGGCTCCAGGCGAACCGAGTCGGCCATCTCTTCCTTTACAGCTGCGTGATAGGCAGCGAGCTGTGCTGGATCTATAACAAGCTGGGCGATACGAACAACCGTTCCCGCTGGCTCCATCGAAAACGCTGGCCCGGCAAAAATGCAGGACAGCACCATGGCGCCCAAGAGCATCGATATACGCATGATGTCATTCCTCTTCAGTGACTAATTTTTTATCGTTCACACGCTCTGCATGGGAACGCTGCCTTCGACGCTCCAGCGTCTACTGCAGTGGTTTATATGCCGGAGACCGCCTGAAGTTGCAGGCTTGCATGCCAACCGGCGCGTGGCCAGCGATCACACCTGGGCGATCAAGCCGATGATCAAGGTTCTGAAAGACGTGTGTTCGCCGCCGTTCATTCACCCGACTGCAGACTAACCAACAGCTTGCCGGTGAGTGCATGCAGCTGCTGTTTTTCCTCGTCACTGAGGGCTGCGAGAACGTGCTGCAGATTATCAACATGGGCACTGAGCATGCTGTCGATCAGTTCAAAGCCTGCCGCCGTCAGCGCCACCAGAATGCCGCGACGATCGCTGGGGTGGCGGCGGCGCTCGATCAGCCCGGCCTTTTCCAGGCGGTCGATACGGCTGGTCATGCCGCCTGAGGAAATCATCGCGCTTTCGTACAGTGCGGTGGGCATCAGGGCATAGGGCTCGCCGGAACGGCGCAGGGTGGCGAGCAGGTCGAACTCACCGGCCTGCAAGCCGTAAGCGGCGAAGAACGGCAGCAGGTGATCACGGCTGACCACCTGGCTCAACTCACCTAGGCGACCGATCACCGCCATGGAGAACCCGTCCAGATCCGGGCGTTGCTGTTGCCACTGCTCGGCGGCCAGTTGTGCACGATCCTGCATGTCGCCCTCGATTTATCTTGCCATCAAGATACTTTTCAAAAAGAATGTTGCCATCTTAGCGTATTCATCCGATGGAACCAGCCATGTCCCCCTCCAATTCACGACCACTTCTCGCGCTGCTGCTGTTGCTCGCCATCGGCGCGCTGATGGGACTGACCAGCAATCTGGTCAAGCTGGCCAGTGCAGCAGGCTGGGCGCCGGTAGCCTATCTGTTGTGGAGCCTGCTGGGTGGTGGTCTGCTGTTGCTGGTGTTCACCCGCCTGCGTGGCGAGGCGCCGGGCCTAAGCCCTCCCCTGCAACGCTACTACCTGGGCTCGGGCCTGCTCAGCATCGCCCTGCCCAATGGCTTGCTGTTCAGCTCGATTCCCCACGTCGGTGCCGGCTTCGCCTCCATGTGCCTGGCGTTTCCGCCGCTGATCACCTACCTGCTGGCACTGGCGCTGCGCATGGAGCCACTGAGCCGCGTGCGCCTGCTGGGTATCTGCATTGGCCTGGGCGGCAGCCTGCTGCTGGCGCTGGACAAGCTGCACAGTGGCGACAGCCCGCTGCTGTGGATCATCGCCGCGCTGGCCGTGCCGGTGTTTCTGGGCCTGGGCAATATCTACCGTTCGCGCTATTGGCCGGCAGGTGCCAGCCCACTGTCGCTGGCGCCCGGCATGTTGCTCGGCGGCGCCCTGCTCCTGCTGCCTCTGGCACTGTTCGACGTCAGGCTCGCCCCCACCCTGAACAGCGGCCTGGCGATCACCCTGCTGTTGGTACAGATGGCATTGTTCGCCATCGTCTACGCCCTGTATTTCGTGCTGCAGAAGCTCGCTGGCGCGGTGTACCTCAGCCAGATCGGCTCGGTGGCGGCGATGCTGGGCGCGGCCATGGCGGTGACGCTGCTGGATGAACGCGGCAGCCTGAACATGCTGCTGGCGGCGCTGTGCATCGTCGGTGGTGTGCTGCTGGTGGCCTGGCGTGGTGCGCAGGAGAACAAACGATGAAGCGCCAGTCATTGCTGTTGATCGCCATCGTCCTGCTCGGCCTCAACCTGCGCCCGGTGCTGGCGGCGCTCGGCCCTTTGCTCGACCGTATCCAGCTCGACACCGGCCTTGGCCATGTTGGCGCCAGCCTGCTGACCAGCCTGCCAATCGTGATCATGGGCCTGGGTGCACTGGCTGCCGGTTTACTGCGCCGGCGCCTGGGTGAGAAGAACGGCATCCTCGTCGGCGTTGTGCTGATCGCCCTGGCCTGTGCGATCCGAGGAGTGCAGCCGCACGCGACACCGCTGATCGTCAGCGCACTGTTGGCCGGCGCTGGCATCGCTTTCGTACAGGCGCTCTTGCCTGGCTTGATCAAGGCACGCTTCAGCAACGACAGCGGCCGCCTGATCGGCTTTTACAGCTGCGCCATCATGGGCGGTGCCGCGTTTGGCGCGGCCCTCACGCCGTGGTTCGCGCAGTGGGTCGGCTGGGGCTGGGCTCTGGCGCTGTGGGCTTTTCCGGCGGTCGGTGCGGCTCTGCTCTGGAACAAAGCCGCACCCACTGACAGTGCGCCGCCGAGCGGCGAGGTGGAACATCTGGATGCCTGGCGTTCGCCCAGAGCCTGGTTGCTGATGGCGTTCTTCGGCGTCGGCACAGCCGGCTACACCCTGGTGCTGGCCTGGTTGCCGCCCTACTACACCGCATTGGGCTGGAGCGCTCAGTCCAGCGGCCTGCTATTGGCAGCACTGACGCTTTGTGAGGTGACCGCCGGGCTGCTGGCATCGAGCCTGCTGGCGCGCTTTGCGGATCGCCGCATTCTGCTTGCCGTCGTGCTGCTGTCGTTGCTGGCCGGCCTGTTGTGCTTGCTATTGGCACCGCTGCAGTTGGTGGTGCCGATCTGCATCCTGGTGGGCATCGGTATCGGTGCGCTGTTCCCGCTCTCGCTGGTGGTGGCCCAGGATCATCTCGACGACCCACGCCAGACCGGCGACCTGCTGGCCTTCGTGCAGGGCGGTGGTTACCTGATCGCCGCCTGCGCCCCGCTGCTGGCTGGCCTGCTGCGCCAGTACACCGACGACTTGCGCCTGAGCTGGCTGGCCATGGCCGTCGCCACGTTGGCGCTGATGGTCATGGCAGCGCGCTTCAAGCCGGGTAGCGGGCACTTTCAGACGCGAACCGGCTAAGGCATTCAGGCGCGGCGGTCACGCAAATACTCGATCACCGATGCTTCGTCGCCGGCAAACACGATGCGCTCGGCCTTGGCCTCGCGCTGGTAGGCGTACATAGGGTCGTAGTATTCGCGCAGCAGGCCTTCGATCCAGCCGCGGTGCAGGTCGACCTTGCCGCTGCGCTGTTGCTCGTCCAGAGCGGCCTGCATGATCGCCAGCAGGCGCTGGTGCCGTTCGCCACCCAGGCGCTTATAGATATTGTCGAGGCTCTGTAGCAGTCGCTCGGCGAACAGCTCGAAGCCGTTTTCCGACCCATACGTGGCGATGAACTCGGCGCACAGGTTGACCACGTAATCACGCAGGATGCGCTCGACACGGCTGTCGAAACTGTCCTCCAGCCAGACTAGCGGATAACCCTGCATGCCCTGGTATAGCGCTAACGGCACATTGCAGCTACCGACGATACGGCCTTCATCCTCAACCACGAACTGCTCGATACCCGCCGCGCGCTTTCTGAGGATGTCGACGGCCAGGGCGTTCTCGAAGTCGATCTGCGCAGGCTGGCCGGTGGCACGCTTGCCGAAGCTGGAGCCGCGGTGATTGGCATGGCCTTCGAGATCAAGCGCGTTAGGCAGTTGCGCCAGCACGTCGGTCTTGCCGGTGCCGGTCATGCCGCCAAGCACGACGAACTGGCACTGCTCCACCGCCTGCTCGAGGGTTTCCAGCAGAAAGGTGCGCATGGCCTTGTAGCCACCGACCACACGCGGATAGTCGATGCCGGCTTCCTTGAGCCATTGCTGAACGATCTGCGAGCGCAAACCGCCGCGAAAGCAATACAGATAACCCTGCGGATTGGCCCTCGCGAACGCTGCCCAGGCCTCGACACGCTCAGCCTTGGTCTGGCCGCCGACCAGTTGGTGGCCCAGCTTGATGGCGGCATCCTGGCCGTGCTGCTTGTAGCAGGTGCCGACCTTCTGCCGCTCAAGGTCAGTCATCAATGGCAGGTTGAGCACACCGGGAAAGGCACCTTTGCCGAATTCCACCGGAGCACGGGTATCCATCATCGGTACGTCGGTGAGAAAAAGGTCGCGGTAGTTGCGGGCGTCATCACGCATCAGAACACCTCTACCGCGTGGCGCTGTCGCTCAACCAACACGCCGATAGGCGCCAGCTCCAGCCCCAGCTCGGCGGCAACCGCAAGGAACTCGGCCTCGCCCTGCTCGCTGACGGCGATTAGCAGACCGCCGCTGGTCTGCGGGTCACAGAGCAGGTCACGCTGCTCGTCACTGAGCGCCTCGATGCGCTCGCCGTAGCTGTCGAAGTTACGCAGCGTGCCGCCCGGCACACAGCCCTCGGCGAGGTAGTGCTCGACGCCCGGCAGGCGCGGTACGGCGGCGTAGTCCAGACGTGCGCTGAGCCCCGATCCGTCGGCCATTTCCACCAGGTGGCCGAGCAGGCCGAAGCCGGTCACGTCGGTCATTGCGGTGACGCCTTCGAGCTTGCCGAAACGGCTGCCCGGCTTGTTGAGGGTACACATCCAGTCACGGGCCAGGCCGACATCTTCGGCACGCAGCTTGGCCTTTTTCTCGGCAGTGGTGAGGATGCCGATGCCCAATGGTTTGGTCAGATACAGGGTGTCGCCGACCTGGGCGGTGTCGTTGCGCTTCATGTGTCGCTTGTTCACCACGCCGGTCACCGCAAGGCCGAAGATCGGCTCCGGAGCATCGATGGAATGCCCACCGGCCAGCGGAATACCGGCGGCATCACAGACTGCGCGGCCACCACGGATCACTTCGCGTGCGACTTCAGGCGGCAGCAGATTGACCGGCCAGCCAAGAATGGCGATGGCCATCAGCGGATCGCCACCCATGGCGTAGATATCACTGATGGCGTTGGTAGCGGCGATGCGGCCGAAGTCGAACGGGTCATCGACGATGGGCATGAAGAAGTCGGTGGTCGACACCACGCCGCGCTCGTCGTCGAGGGCGTACACCGCAGCATCGTCACGCGAGGCATTGCCCACCCAGAGGTTGGGGTCAAGGTTCTGTGCGCCGCTGCCGGCGAGAATCACGTCCAGCACCTTGGGGGAAATCTTGCAGCCACAACCGGCACCGTGGCTGTACTGGGTCAGGCGGATTGGCTCACTCATGGCAACGCTCTCGGTAACGGGAAACAGGTCGCGGATTATAGGGGCTGCGGCTCTTTCATTCACGGCCGCGACAGCTTGGCCCTACAGGTTTCGCTAAAACGTCAACAAACCCTGGCAAAGCTGGTCTTTCTCACGACGCCTCCTATAATCGCCGCGCTCTCTAACGAATCATTCGAAGCGCCTGTCTGGGCGTTTCTATCCGCTTTTTCCGCTATTGAACCGGAGAACTCCCATGCTCAAGCGCACTCTGGCGCTCGCCGCCGGCCTCGCCCTGTCCGTTTCCGCCCTGACCAGCTTTGCAGCCGAAACCCTGCGCGTGTCAGCCATTCCCGACGAGGCGCCGACCGAGCTGCTACGCAAGTTCAAGCCGCTGGGTGCCTACCTGGAACAGCAACTGGGAATGAAGGTGGAGTTCGTCCCAGTGGCAGACTACCCCGCCGTGGTCGAGGCGCTGGCTACTGATCGCCTCGATCTGGCATGGCTGGGCGGTTTCACCTTCGTTCAGGTACACCTGAAAACCGGCAACGCCATTCCATTGGTGCAGCGCGAGCAGGATGCCGAGTTCACCAGCAAATTCATCAGCGCCGATCCGAGCGTGAAATCCCTGAGCGACCTCAAGGGCAAGACCTTCGCTTTTGGCTCAGTGTCGTCCACCTCGGGCAGCCTGATGCCGCGCTATTTCATGTTGCAGGACGGCATCAAGCC
This sequence comes from Pseudomonas sp. AC355, assembly GCF_979258205.1. NCBI lineage: Bacteria > Pseudomonadati > Pseudomonadota > Gammaproteobacteria > Pseudomonadales > Pseudomonadaceae > Pseudomonas > Pseudomonas sp. AC355. Next base: position 2,092,802 of record NZ_OZ409843.1, read on the forward strand.
GGAAGCATTCTTCAGCCGTGTAGCCTACTCGGGTGCCCATGACGCCACCGCTGCCTGGGTACAGGCCGGCAAAGTCGACGCTGGCGTACTCAACGCCAGCGTCTGGGACAAACTGGTCACCACCGGCAAGGTCGATACCGACAAGGTCAAGGTGTTCGCCACCACGCCGGCTTATTTCGACTACAACTGGACGGTACGCGGCACCCTCGACCCGGCGCTGGCCGAGAAGATCAAGCAGGCCTTCCTTGCACTCGATCCGGCCAACCCGGAGCACAAGGCAATCCTCGACCTGCAGGCGGCGAGCCGCTTCATCGACACCAAACCCGAGAACTACAAAGGCATCGAAGAAGCTGCACGCGCGGCCGACCTGCTGAAATGAGCCTACGGCTGTCCGGCATCGGCCTCAGGCACGGTAACGGCGTTCAGGCGCTCGAGGATCTGCACCTGAACATCGAGCGCGGCGAGCGGGTAGCGATCATCGGCCCGTCGGGTGCCGGCAAGTCGAGCCTGCTCAATCTGCTGGCTACCGCGCTGGCACCGAGTACGGGCGAATTGCAGGTGCTTGGTGAGCATCCCTGGCAGCTATCCAGCGGCCAGCGCCAACGTCTGCGGGCACGTATCGGGCTGATTCATCAGGCGCCACCGCTGCCCTCGCGGCAACGAGTGGTAACCGCGGTGCTGGCCGGTAAGCTCGGCCAGTGGGGCCTGGGCAAGAGCCTGCTGAACTTGCTGCATCCACTGGACATTCCCGGTGCGCGTGCTGAGCTGACCAAGCTGGATCTGGCCGACAAGCTGTTCGCGCGCTGCGGCGAATTGTCTGGCGGCCAGTTGCAACGGGTCGGCATTGCCAGAGCGCTGTATCAGGCGCCAGAGCTGCTGCTTGCCGACGAGCCGGTGTCGGCTATGGATCCACGCCTGGCAGATCACACCCTGTCACTCCTGTGCAGTCACGCACGGGCTAATCAAGTGACATTGGTCGCCAGCCTGCACTCCGTGGAACTGGCCCTGGCGCATTTTCCACGAGTGATTGGCATCCGCGATGGGCAGGTGGTCTTTGATCTGAGTGCCGCTGAGGTCGACAGGCAGCGGCTGGATGCCCTGTATGCCAACGAGCAGCTCGACCCGCCCGCGCACCCGCACAGCGAGGCTCCCGCCAGCACCTGGGCGCCACGATGCTGAGAGGCGACCGACGCGATCCCGCTGCGGTTCCACGCCTGCTCCTGAGCCTGCTGGCCATTGCCCTACTATGGCCGGGCATTCGGCTGGCCGAGTTGGATCTGGCGGTATTGCTGCAGGCGGACAGCACCCAGTCGATGGGCAGCTTTCTCAAGGACTTCTGGCCACCGGCGCACGATGCCGATTTCCTTGCCCTGCTGCTGGAAGCCACCCTGCAGACCCTCGCCATCGCCACCGCCGGCATGGCCCTGGCGCTGCTGCTGGCGGTGCCGGCCTGCCTGCTGGCAAGCCGCGCGCTGTCGCTGTCGGCAGCCGCTCGCGACGGGCGACCCAGCCTGCTCGGCCAGTGCCTGCGCTGGCCGGTGCGCGGCTTGCTGATCATTCTGCGCAGCGTGCCGGAAATCGTCTGGGCGCTGCTGTTCGTGCGTGCCGTCGGCCTGGGCCCTACCGCAGGCGTGCTGGCCATCGCCATCACCTATGCGGGGATGCTCGGCAAGGTCTATGCGGAAATCTTCGAGTCGGTTGATCAACGCCCGATGCATGCCCTGCTGCAATCAGGCAGCGGACGCCTGGCGGCCTTCGCCTACGGGGTGTTACCCAATGCGGCCGGCGAACTGACCTCTTATACGGTGTACCGCTGGGAGTGCGCAGTGCGTGCATCGGTGGTAATGGGTTTCGTCGGTGCGGGAGGCCTTGGCCAGCAGATCGATCTGTCCATGCGCATGTTCGCCGGTGCAGAAGTGGCGAGCATGCTGCTGACCTTCCTGGCGCTAGTGTTGTTGGCCGACCAGCTCAGCCGCTTGCTGCGCGGCAGGTTCGCATGAAGCGCCTGGGCAATGGCCTGCTGGTGCTGGCCATCCTCGCAGCGGTCGGCTGCTCCTTTGTGTACCTGGGTCTGGATCTGCTCGGCCTGTTCAGCGGCGACAGCCTGGGACAGATGGGCAGCTACGCGCTGCGTTTCATGAGCCCGGATCTGAGTATCGAGCACCTGCAGGCCACGGTGCAGGGTGCCAAGGAAACCCTGGCCATGTCGGCACTGGGCACCCTGCTCGCCGCCGTACTGGGTTTGTTCCTCGCCCTGCCCGCAGCAGGTCGTCTGGGCTGGCCGCTGCAGAGCGTTACGCGCCTGCTGCTCAATGCGTTGCGCGCCATTCCCGAGCTCGTCTGGGCGTTGCTGATGGTGCTGGCCGCCGGCCTGGGCCCCAACGCCGGCACGCTGGCATTGGCGCTACACACCGCTGGTGTACTCGGTCGGCTGTTCGCCGAGGCGCTGGAAAACACCCCGCCGGAGCCAGCCGCCGCCATTCGCCTGCAGGGCGGCGGTGCCTGGGTGGCCTTCTGTTACGGCACCCTGCCCAACCTATGGCCACAACTGCTGGCGTACACCCTGTACCGCTGGGAGAACAACATCCGTATGGCCGCGGTCATGGGTTTCGTCGGCGCAGGCGGGCTAGGCCAGATGCTCTACGTCAGCCTCAGCCTGTTTCAAGAGGCCCAGGCCAGCACCGTGATCCTTGCCATGTTGTTGCTGGTGCTTGCCGTAGATGCCTTCAGTGGCTGGACGCGACAACGCTGGGTGCGCAACTAATCCCTGAGCGAAATGCCGTCATCAGCGTCCGATGCCACACAGCGACTTTCACTTCCGAGGCTTTCCATGTCGTCACCCCGCATTGGCTTCGCCTGCCAATACCGTCACCCTGATCGCAGCCTGCCGGCCGGCGAGCTGAAAATCATCGAAGCGGCGTTCAACCCACGCACCACGACCTTGCGCTGGATGGACAGCGTCGCCCAGCCGGTCGCACACGCCAAGCTGGTCGAGATCGTCGAGCACAACCTGCAGGCTCAGTTGCGCCTGCTGGCCTACGTCGCCACCTTGCCAGAGCCGCTGCAGATGCTGCGCCTGAGCAGCGATCTGCTGCCGTTCTACAGCCACCCGAAGGTCGCCGCCTTCTATCGGCAGCCCGTCATCCAGCAGCGACTGATCGAAGGCTTCGCGGCGATTGGCGCGGCTGCGCGTGCGGCGGGTATCCGCCTGTCCATGCACCCCGGCCAGTACTGCGTGCTCGGTTCGGACAGGCCGGACGTGGTCGAGAACAGCGTCGCCGAGTTCGAGTACCACGCCGACATGATCCGCATGATGGGCTACGGGCGGCAGTTCCAGGATTTCAAATGCAACCTGCACATCGCCGGCAAGCTGGGCGGTGACGGTACTCGTGCAGTTTGGGCGCGCCTGTCCCAGGAAGCGCGCCACTGCATCACCTTCGAGAACGACGAGAAGACCTATGGCCTCGACGCCTGCCTGGCTCTCGCCGACCTGGCGCCGGTGGTGCTGGACGTGCACCACTGCTGGATCCATGAGGACGACTACATCGACCCTCACGCTGACCGCGTGGCGCGCATCATCGACAGCTGGCGTGGCGTGCGGCCGACCATGCACCTGTCTCAACCCCAGGAGCGTTTACAGGAGCTGGGGCTGAGCGCCGAGCAGAAACTGGAAATGCCCGAGGTGCTGAAGGTCGTGTCCAAACGTGAGCTCTACGGCCACAGCGCACGCATGTGGAATGGGTGGACGAACGAGTACGTTCTGCAATTTCTTGATCGCTTCGACATCATGTTCGAGTCCAAGGACAAGAACGTGGCGACTCTGGAGTTTTACGAGCGGTATCTGAAAGCCGACTAGCCGAAGCCGTTTTACGTAGCCTGGTCGAGCGTAGCGACACCCGGGGTATTTTCCTGGGTATCGCTTCGCTCAACGCCAGGCTACGGGAGTCGAAACGCCACAATCTCCACAACGCAAAAGGCCCTGCACTGCAGGGCCTTTGCTACGGCGCGAAGGGTTACTTCTTGCCGAGTTTCTTCAACTCTTCATCGCGCAGCTCGCGGCGCAGGATCTTACCGACGTTGGTGGTCGGCAGGCTCTCGCGGAACTCGACCTGCTTGGGTCGTTTGTAGCCGGTGAGGTTGTCGTGCATGTGCTGCAGGACTTGCTCCTTGGTCAGCGTCATGCCCGGTTTGACCACCACGAACACCTTGATCGACTCACCGGAACGCTCGTCCGGCACGCCAATGGCGGCGCACTGCAGCACGCCCGGCAGTGCCACCAGCACTTCTTCCAGCTCGTTCGGGTAGACGTTAAAGCCGGACACCAGAATCATGTCCTTCTTGCGGTCGACGATACGGATGTAGCCATCGGGCTGGATGATGCCGATGTCGCCGGTCTTGAACCAGCCGTTGGCATCGATCACTTCGTCGGTGGCTTCCTGGCGCTGCCAGTAGCCTTTCATCACCTGCGGGCCTTTGATGCACAGCTCGCCGGTTTCACCCAGTGCCAGGTCATTGCCCTGGTCGTCGATCGCCTTGAACAGGGTGGACGGTGCCGGAATACCGATGGTGCCCAGCTGGATATTGGTAATCGGGTTGACCGAGGCCACCGGGCTGGTTTCGGTCAGGCCGTAGCCCTCGCAGATGGCGCAGCCGGTTACTTGCTTCCAGCGCTCGGCCGCCGCTTGCTGCAGTGCCATACCGCCGGACAGAGTGACCTTGAGTTTGGAGAAATCGAGCTTCTGGAAACCCTCGTTGTTGCTCAGCGCGACGAACAAGGTATTGAGGCCGACGAAACCGCTGAACTTGAACTTGGACAGGTCCTTGATCATGGTCGGCAGATCACGCGGGTTGGTGATCAGCAGGTTGTGGTTGCCGCAGTGCATCATCGCCATGCAGTGAAAGGTGAAGGCGTAGATGTGGTACAGCGGCAACGGCGCGACCAGAATCTCGCTGCCTTCGTTGAGGTTCGAGCCCATCAACTCGCGGCATTGCAGCATGTTGGCAATCAGGTTGCGGTGCGTCAGCATCGCGCCTTTGGCCACGCCGGTGGTGCCGCCGGTGTATTGCAGCACGGCGATCTCTTCGGCGCCGGGGTTGGCTTCACTCACGGCCTTGCCACGGCCCTGGCTCAAGGCGTCGGTTAGCTTGATGGCGGCTGGCAGGTTGTAGGCCGGCACCATTTTCTTCACGTACTTGACCACAGCGTTGACCAGCAGACGCTTGAGCGGCGGCAGCATGTCGCCGACCTCGGTGACGATCACCGTCTTCACGCCGGTCTTGGGTACCACCTGTTCGGCCAGATGGGCCATGTTGGCCAGGCAGATCAGCGCCTTGGCGCCGGAATCCTTGAACTGGTGCTCCATCTCGCGAGCGGTGTACAGCGGGTTGGTGTTGACCACCACCAGCCCGGCACGCAACGCACCGAAAACCACTACCGGGTATTGCAGAACGTTGGGCAGTTGCACGGCGATGCGGTCGCCGGGCTGCAGATCCGTGTGCTGCTGCAGATAGGCAGCGAAGTGGCCGGAGAGCTCGAACAGCTCGCCGTAGGTGAGGGTCTTGCCCAGGTTGGTGAACGCGGGCTTGTCGGCAAAACGCTGGCAGGACTGCTTCAGCACCGCCTGAACGTTGGGGTACTGGTCCGGATTGATCTCGGCCGCGATCCCCTCGGGATACTTGTCCGTCCAGAAGTTTTCGGTCATGGACACCCACTCCTAAGCAACTGCTTGTCTTCACCGCGTATGCGGTTGTTTGTTGTATGTATGCCTGCCTGTTCGCCCCTGTGAGGCGCAAAGCGGGCCGAGAGTAGCAGAGTTGCCAGATACCGACCAGAGCTCGAAAAGGCTGATCAGTACTGAAAATGACCAAATAAAAACATATGGTCACAAAGCTTTTTCCCACTCGCGATTGGCTGGCAAAAATCATCGAATGGCAGGCAACGCCCATGATAGACGCCTGCAGCTTTTCCTGTCGGATGAGATTGGCAATTGGAGAGGTGCATGAAACGCAGAAAGCGACGCCAGCCCTCGCTCGCGTCGCCACGGTCTAGCGAAGCGATACCCGGGAAGAACGCCCGGATATCCCCTCGCCATGGGGTTACGCCAACAGCGCCGTCATGGATTGTCGCGCAGCTCGCGTCGCAGGATCTTGCCCACCGGGGTCATGGGCAGCAAATCCCGGAACACGATGTGCCGCGGTACCTTGTAGCCGGTGAAGTTGTCCTTGCAATAGGCCTTCAACTCCTCGGCCGTGAGGCTGGCGTCGCGCTTGACCACGAACAGCTTGACCGCCTCCCCGGATTTTTCATCGGGCACGCCAATGGCCGCGCAACTGGCAACCTTGTCATGGGCCATCACCACGTCCTCGATCTCGTTGGGGTACACGTTGAAGCCGGAGACGATGATCATGTCCTTCTTACGGTCGACGATGCGTACAAAACCGTCCTCATCGATCACCGCGATATCGCCGGACTTGAACCAGCCGTCGCCATCCAGCACCTCGGCGGTAGCATCCGGCCGATTCCAGTAGCCCTTCATCACCTGCGGGCCCTTGATGCACAGCTCGCCCCGCTCGCCCAGCGGCAACTCGTTGCCATCGTCATCGATGACCTTGAAGGCGGTGGCCGGTACCGGAATGCCCACCGTGCCCAACCGCGCATGCTCGCCATAGGGGTTGGCGCTGGCGATCGGTGAGGTTTCGGTGAGGCCGTAGCCTTCGACCACCGTGCAGCCGGTCAGGCTCTGCCAACGCTCGGCGGTCGCCTTGACCAGCGCGGTGCCACCCGAATTGGTGACTTTGAGGTGACTGAAGTCGAGCTTTTTGAAATCCGGATGATCCATCAACGCCACGAACAGGGTATTGAGCCCCAGCAACGCGGAGAAGTCCCATTTGCCCAGTTCCTTGATGAAGCCCGGAATGTCCCGTGGGTTGGTAATCAGCACGTTGTGATTGCCGTTGACCATCATGCACATGCAATTAACCGTGAAGGCATAGATGTGGTACAGCGGCAGCGGCGCGATCATCACCTCCTGGCCGCGCTTCATCAGCGACATGCCGTCAGGCCCGTGCTGGGACATGCAGGCATCGGCCTGCAGCATGTTGGCGATCAGGTTGCCGTGAGTCAGCATGGTGCCCTTGGCCACCCCGGTGGTGCCACCGGTGTACTGCAGCACGGCGATATCATCCTGGGTGGCGCTGACCGGGCGAGCCGAGAGGCTGGCGCCATCGTGAAGCACCTGCTTGAACGACAACGCCTGGGGCAGATGGTAGTCGGGCACCATCTTCTTGACCTTCTTGACCACCGTATTGATGAGCCAGCCCTTGAGCGTGGGCAGCATGTCGCCCATGCGTGCTTCGATCAGGTACTCAATTTCGCTGTCGGGCAGTACCTCCTGCACCAGCTTGCCGAACATGTTCAGGTACACCAGCGCACGCACGCCGGCATCCTTGAACTGATGGCGCATCTCGCGGGCGGTATACAGCGGGTTGGTGTTGACCACGATCAGCCCGGCGCGCAACGCACCGAACACCGCGACGGGGTACTGCAGCACGTTGGGCATCTGCACGGCGATGCGGTCGCCAGGCTTGAGATCGGTGTGCTGCTGCAGGTAGGCGGCAAATGCACTGGACAGTTCGTCCAGCTCGCCATAGGTCAAGGTTCTACCCAGGTTGCTGAAGGCGGGGCGATCCGCAAAGGTCTTGCAGGAGCGCTCGAACACCTCGACCACCGACTGGTAGGCCGACATGTCGATATCGTTGGCCACGCCAGCGGCGCGTTTATCGTTCCAGAAATCAGGCTGCATTGTTGTTGTCCTCATTTCCCTGAATATCCGTTTAGCCTTAAGGCACCAGTCAACCCAGTGAACTTAGCAGCCGACCACCTGCTCGCAAACCTACAATCAATACCGTGAATTTCAGCTCCTGCGCGGTCTACAATGCACGCCACCCGCAGGCTCAAGGAATTGCCATGCAGCACCACACCTTCTGGCTCGACAGCAGTGATGGCGTACCCCTGTACGTCAACCACTGGCATGCCGAGCACGCCCCAAGGGGAGTGGTGATGCTTGCCCACGGTATGGCTGAGCACAGCGGCCGTTATTCGCGCCTGGGTGATGCACTGGTGGCGGCAGGATTCGAACTCTACGCCGTTGATCAACGTGGGCATGGGCGCACCGCGCAGCACGGCATTCTGGGCCACTACGCCGATCAGGATGGCTGGGCGCGAGTGGTCGGTGACCTCTCCACGCTCAATCACCACATCCGTCAGCAGCAACCGCAAACGCCACTCTTTCTGTTCGGCCACAGCATGGGCAGCTATATCGCAATGGCTTACCTGATGCACCAGAGCAGCGGCGTGCAGGGCGCGATTCTCAGTGGCTCCAACTACCAGCCCCGGCGGATTTACCGGGCTGCCGCGCTGATCGCCCGTTTCGAACGCTGGCGACAAGGGGCGACCGGGCGCAGCGCCTTGATCGACCGGCTGTCGTTCGGCGCCTTCAACAAAGCGTTCAAGCCTGCTCGTACGCCCTTCGACTGGCTAAGCCGCGACGCGGCAGAGGTCGACCGCTACATCGCAGACCCGCTGTGTGGGTTTCGCTGTACCAACCAGCTATGGCTAGACCTGCTCAGAGGCCTGCAGAAGATCACCCGAACGATCGAGCTGAAACAAATCGACCCGCAACTGCCGCTGCTGATTATCGGCGGCGACCAGGATCCGGTAAGCCAGGGCCGGCGCCTGCAGGATCTGGCCGATGCCCTGAGCCACTCGGGGCATACCCGTACAACCCTCAAACGTTATCCCCAGGCCCGCCACGAGCTGCTCAACGAGCTGAATCGTGACGAGGTCACCCGCGACCTGATCGACTGGCTGGAACAAGCGCTCGCGCAGCCCCAGCAGCGACCATTACATCCTCAGGAACCCACTCAATGACCCAGAGCAGCAACACCCCTTACGAAGAACTCGAAGTCGGCCGGACCGCTACCTACAGCAAGACCGTTGAAGAGCGCGATATCCTGCTGTTCGCCGCCGTTTCCGGCGACCACAACCCTGTGCATCTGGACGCCGAATACGCAGCCACCACCATGTTCAAGGAGCGCATCGCTCATGGCATGTTCAGTGGCGCGCTGATCAGCGCGGCTGTGGCTTGCACCCTGCCCGGCCCTGGCACCATCTACGTCAGCCAGCAGATGACCTTCCAAAAGCCGGTGAAACTGGGCGACACCCTCACCGTGCGCCTGGAAATTCTCGAAAAGCGCCCCAAATTTCGCGTGCTGATCGCCACCCGCGTGTTCAACCAGAACGACGAGCTGGTGGTCGATGGCGAGGCGGAAATCATTGCGCCACGCAAAGCGTTTACTGTCGAACTGGCGACCCTGCCACCGATCACCATCGGCTAGCAGGCTGTTGAAAAACTACCTGCGTTGCCATCGCAGCGTTAAAAACAGGCTCAAAATGCTCATGTACTAATCGTACACTCCGCTTTTTCGCCTATTTTTGCGGGGCCGCCATCGGTATTGCGCTGGCTGCCTCGCTTACGTTTTTCAAGCGCCTGCTTGTTCATATCTTGCGCAGGTCAGCCGACCTGCGCCTCTAAATCTCTCTGGAGCACACCATGTCCCTGTCCATGCACAGCATCTCGATTCCGGTCTTCACCCGTCAGTTGAACAACCTGTCGACCATCCTTGGTATCGCTGCGGCCAACGCCGAAGCGCGCAAGATCGACCCGAGCGTCTTTCTGAACGCACGCCTCGCCCCGGATATGTTCGCGCTCAGCCGCCAGGTGCAGATCGCCTGCGATACCGCGAAAACCGGTGCCGCCCTGCTGGCTGGCGTCGAAGCGCCAAGCCACGCCGATGACGAAACCAGCATCGCCGAACTGCAGGCGCGCATCGCCAAGGTTCTGGAGTTCGTGAGCAGCATCAGCGCCGCGCAGCTCGACGGTAGCGAAGACCGCACCACCACCCTCAAGCGCCGTGACAAGGAGACCCACTTCCAGGGTCAGGCCTTCCTGCTCGATCACGTGCTGCCGAACTTCTACTTCCACCTGACCACCACCTACGCGATCCTGCGCCACAACGGTGTCGAGATCGGCAAACGCGACTTCCTCGGCACCCGCTGAGTTCGTCCGTGACCTCTTGGTGCATGCCCTGACGGCATCGCACCAAGACAGGTCAACACTGGTGATTCTCAACAAAGATAATCCGCAGAAACGCTGAAAATCCGCATTTCATTGTGCACATCGCACAGCCCGCACTGTACGACCCGCCAACGCCGTCAGTTGGCACGTCACCTGCTATAGCCATGCCTTCTCTCACCCCGTGGAGCTTGGCCATGACGCACCCGACCACCGACAGCGACTACCCTCTGAGCGAGGTTCCCGCAGGCGCCCGCAAGGGTCTGTTCTCCACCTCGATCATGCTGTTCTCCTTCACCTTCTTCACCGCCACCATGTTCGCCGGCGGCAAGATCGGCATGGCCTTCGACTTCAAAACGCTGATCTGGGCCGCCGTTATCGGCAACCTGCTGCTGGGTACCTATGCCGCGGTGCTGGGCCTCATCGCCTGCCGCAGCGGCCTGAACTCGGTATTGATGGGCCGGTTCTGCTTCGGCGAGGCGGGCAGCAAGCTGTCCGACGTGCTGCTGGGCTTCACCCAGATCGGCTGGTACGCCTGGGGCACCGCGACGGTAGCCATCGTGCTGGTGAAAATCCTCGGCCTGCCGCAAGGGCTGACCATCCCGCTCATGGTGCTGTTCGGTTTCGGCTTCTGCGTCACCGCATTCATCGGTTACAAAGGCCTGGATATCCTGTCGCGGATCTCGGTACCGGCCATGCTCGCCCTGCTGATCTGCTCGTTGTGGATCGCCACCGACGACATCGGCGGCCTCAGCGCGCTGATGGCCGTCGAACCGACGCAAAGCATGAGCCTGAGCGTGGCCATCACCATGGTCTTTGGCACCTTCGTCAGCGGCGCCACCCAGGCCACCAACTGGACGCGTTTCGCCCGCAGCGGGCGCATCGCGGTGATCGCCAGCATGGTCGGGTTCTTTCTCGGCAATGGCCTGATGATCGTTGCCGGTGCCTATGGCGCCATCGTCTACCAGCAACCGGACGTCGTCGAAGTGCTGGTGCTGCAGGGCCTTTCCATGGCGGCGGTGGTGATGCTGTTCCTCAACCTGTGGACCACCCAGGACAACACCATCTACAACTTCGCCGCAGCCGGCTGCAACCTGCTGCGCACCGGGCGCCGCAAGACGGTGACCGTGGTCGGCGCCGGGATCGGCACCCTGCTGGCCATCGGCGGCATGTCCGACCTGCTGATCCCCTTCCTGATCCTGCTCGGCTCGATCATCCCGCCGATTGGCGGCGTGATCATGGCGGACTACTTCTACGGCCATAAAGGCAAGTACCCATTGCTCGCCGAGACCCGCCTGCCCGCGTTCAACTGGGTCGGCCTGGGCGCCTATGCCGTCGGTTCGCTGTGCGCCTACTTCTCGCCTTGGGTCGCGCCGCTAGTTGGCATCGCCGTCGCTGCGCTGGTGTACGTCAGCCTGTTCGAGGCGAAGAAACTGTTCGCCGCCCGCGGTGTGGTCGCCGGCGCATGAGCCTGAGCGTCGCCGATGTACTGGCGTTGCCCGGCCTGCATGACCTGCGCCTGCGCGCGGGCCAGGCCGCGCTGGGCAACCCGGTGCGCTGGCCATACGTGGCCGAGAACGAGGATATCGCCGACTGGGTGATGGGCGGCGAGCTGGTCTTCGTGACCGGGATCAACCACCCTCGTGACGAAGCCAACCTGCTGCTTCTGGTACGCCAGGCAGTCGAGCGCGCCACGGCCGGTCTGGTGATTCTCACCGGCGCCGAGTACATCCAGAGCATTCCGGCAACGGTGGTGGCCGAAGCCGATCGCCTCGGCCTTCCGCTGCTCGAACAGCCTTACCAGCTAAAGATGGTGGTGGTGACCCAGGCCATCGGTACCGCGCTGGTGCAGCAACAGATGCTCGGCAGTTCGCGCCAGCACGTGCTGGAGCAGTTGCTGGAAGGCGACTATCAGTCCCTGGAGATCCTGTTGCAGCGCGCCGCCAGCCTCGACCTGCCGCTGGGCGTGCCGCGCCAGATCGCCCTGCTGCGCCTGCAGAATGGCGAGCGTCTGTTCGATGGCGAGGCTGCCGACAGCGGCGAACGCCTGCTGCGCGACAACCGTCAGTGCCTACAGCAACGCCTCGAACACTGCCTGCAGCGCCTCGGCGACGCGCTGCCGCTGATCAGCCAGGGTGAACACTGGATCGCCCTGCTACCCTGCGCCAGCAGCCACGACGAACAACGCAATCGCACGCTGCTGATGGAGTTGCTCGGCGAGTTGGACGAACGCCTCCAGCCACAACGCGCGGTGCTCGGCCTCAGCAGTGGCAGCCATCACCCCGAGCGCTTCGCCCGCGCGCTCGGTCAGGCCCGTCAGGCGCTGGTCGCCGCCCAAGCCTTTCCCGAGCGGCTGGGGCTGTGCAGCTTCAACGAACTGGGCGTGATCGAACTACTGGGCGCCATCCGCGACCGCAGCCTGCTGGAACGTTTCGTCGAACGTACGCTGGGGCCACTGATCGGCGATGATTCGCGCCACGAACCGGTGCTCATGCCGACGCTCGAAGCCTGGTTCTTCGAGAACGCCAACCTGGCCCTGGCCGCGCAACGCCTGGGCGTACACCGCAACACCCTGAGCTACCGTGTACAACGTATCGAAGCGCTGACCGGCTGCTCGTTCGATGATCCTCACGACCGGCTCAATATCAGTATCGCCCTGCTGATTCGCCGCCTGTCGTCTCATAGCCTGCCAAGGAGTACCCCATGAACATCGTCAACGCCCGCCTGCGTGGCCGCGAAGGTCTTTTCCACATCGCGCTGGACGGCTCGAAGATTGCCGCCATCACCTCACAGCCGGCCGCCGTCAACGCGACCGAAGGCGACCTCGACGCAGCCAGCAACCTGGTGATCGCCCCCTTCGTCGAACCGCATATCCACCTGGACGCCACCCTCACCGCCGGCGAGCCGAACTGGAACATGAGCGGTACCCTGTTCGAAGGCATCGAACGCTGGGCCGAGCGCAAGGCCCTGGTCACCCACGAGGACACCAAGACCCGCGCCAAGAAGACCATCGACATGCTGGTCGACCACGGCATCCAGCACGTGCGTACCCACGTCGACGTCACCGACCCGACCCTGGCCGCGCTGAAAGCGATGGTCGAAGTGCGCGAGGAAACCCGTCACCTGATCGACCTGCAGATCGTCGCCTTTCCCCAGGAGGGCATCGAGTCCTACGCCAATGGTCGCGCGCTGATGGAGCAGGCGGTGGAGCTGGGCGCCGACGTGGTTGGCGGCATCCCGCATTTCGAGAACACCCGCGACCAGGGCGTGTCGTCGATCAAGTTCCTGATGGATCTGGCCGAGCGCACGGGCTGTCTGGTGGACGTGCACTGCGACGAAACCGATGACCCGCAGTCGCGTTTTCTCGAAGTACTGGCCGAAGAAGCCCGCGTACGCGGCATGGGCGAGCGCGTCACCGCCAGCCACACCACCGCCATGGGCTCTTACGACAACGCCTACTGCTCGAAGCTGTTCCGCCTGCTGAAGATGTCAGGGATCAACTTCATCTCCTGCCCCACCGAGAGCATCCACCTGCAGGGCCGCTTCGACACCTACCCGAAACGCCGTGGCCTGACTCGTGTGGCCGAGATCGACCGCGCCGGCATGAACATCTGCTTCGGTCAGGATTCCATCGTCGACCCCTGGTACCCGCTGGGCAACGGCAACATCCTGCGCATCCTCGAAGCCGGCCTGCATATCTGCCACATGCTGGGCTACGAAGACCTGCAACGCGGGCTCGACCTGATCACCGATAACAGTGCCCGCACCCTGCACCTGGGCGAGCGTTATGGCGTGGAAGTGGGCCGCCCAGCCAACCTGCTGATTCTCTCGGCACCCGACGATTACGAGATGATCCGCACCCAAGGCTATGCCCTGGTATCGGTACGCCACGGCGAAGTGCTGATACGCAGAACCCCGGCGAGCGTGCAGCGCGGTTGAGCATCGAACACGTACCGGATCGCCAGACGCTGCATTATTTGTAGGAGCCCCGACCCCGGGGCGAATCGTGGGCATGTTTCGGTTTCGGGGTTGCCTGTGCCATTCGCCGCGGGGGCGCGGCTCCTACAGATCCACCCGCACGCTGCTGATCATCCGCGCGTAGCCTGGCGTTGAGCGAAGCGATACCCAGAGCAATGCCCCGGGTTTCGCTGCGCTCGACCCGGGTTACGAAAGAGGGATTTGCGGGTTTATTCCACCCGCACGCTGGCGGTCATGCCGGCACTCAACGGGACGTTTTCCGGCATGGCGTCGAGCTTGATGCGTACCGGGATGCGCTGGGCCAGGCGCACCCAATTGAAGGTTGGTTCGACATTGGCCAGCAACTGGCCGTCCGGGCTGGCATTGCGATCGGTGATGCCGCGGCTGATGCTTTCCACCTCGCCACGGATCTCCTGCTCGCCGCCCATCAACCACACCTCGACCGGCGCACCGACCTGAATGCGTGGCAACTTGGTTTCCTCGAAATACGCCTGCACGTAGAACGACGCGGTATCCACCAGCGCCATCACCGCTTGGCCGGCCGTCACGTAATTGCCCTGAGCCAGCACCAGATTGGTGACCTGACCATCACGCGGCGCGCGCACTTCGCTGCGTGCCAGATTGAGCTGAGCGATGCGCAGGTCGGCCTGGGCCTCGCGAAATTCGCTGCGTGCCATCTCGGCGTTGATCTGCGCGTTCTCGCGCAGCTCGGCACTGATCGCCTGCGAGCCAAGGCTCGCGCGACGTGAGGCTTCGTGCTCGCGCAAATTGAGCTGCTGCTTGCGGATATCCACCACCGCCTGGGCCTTTTCCAGCGCGGCTTGGTAACGGTCGCGGTCGATGGTCATCAGCAGGTCGCCGGCCTTGACCTGCTGGTTATCACGCACCTTGAGCTCGACCACCCAGCCCGAGACGTCCGGCGCGATGGTCACCACGTCGGCCCGCACCCGGGCATCGCGGGTCCAGGGCGAATACATGTAGTGCTGCCAGATCCACGAGCCGGCAAAAATCGCCGCCACCACCATGGCCAGGGTAATGCCGACGCGAATCGTCGAACGCATGCTTTCTCTCCTCAACGTGCCAGCACGGCAATTATGACCGCCAAAACACAGACAAACAGGGCACAGTCGAACAAGGCTTCGTGCCAGATCCAGCGTGCCAATCCAACGCGCTGCAGCCCCAGGCGCAATACGCCGGTCAGCAGCAGTGCCAATACCGCGTAGACCGCCATGGGGCTCAGCAATACGCCGCCCAGCGACCACTCATGCAAGCCCATGGGCCTCTCCTCTCAGGTGGCACCAGTGGCGCCAGCCGGTTTGCAATTGCAGCAGCGCGGCCTCGGCCAAACGCTTATCGACACTGGGCGCACAGGCGCGCAGTGCGTCCTGCAGATCCGCCACGGGGCCATTCAGATCGTCCTCGCGGCCCGGCGCTGGACCGCGTTCCAATACACTATCCAGACGCCGTAGAAAGCGGCGTTGCGAACGGGCCAGCTCGGGATCGGCATGGGCCAGACAGGCGCGCAGGTGCAACAGTTCGTCGCCCAGATCGAGACCGGCCACGCCGTCGTCCCAACGGCTGCGCGCCTGATCCGGGCGCGCCGGATAATGCCGGGCGAGCTGCAGCAAACGGTCGGCCATACGCCCACCGAACCAGTTTTCCGCACGGCCCAGCTCACGCCGGGTCAGGCGGCCAAGATCCACCAGAATCGCATGCATCAGGCGGCGGCCATGCCATACCGGGTTCCGCAGCCCGACCAGACGGAACGCCAACACGGCGAAACCGACGCCCATCAGCAGCCCCGGCGCCTCGTTGAGAAAGAACTCGACGTTGTAGCCGACGCCCGGCGCTGGCAAACACAACACGATGAAGTGCAGGCAGAAGGAGGTCGACGTGGCAGCAATCGGCGGCCTGGCCATCCCCAGCACGCCAAAGAACAGCGGCACGCCGAGCACCAGGCAGAGCATGACGAAACCGTCGATCTGCGGCATCAGGATCTGCCCGACGAAGAACGCCACCGGCAACGCATAGAAAATACCGCGCAAGAACATCATGCCGATCTGCGGCGCCGCCTCGAGCCGGGCGAACAGGCTGCAGACCACGCAGGCCAACAACATGGCGCCGGTAGCGTGGGTCCAGGCGGTCGCCAGCCAGAAGGAGGCCACTGCCAGAAACGCCAGGGCGCTGCGCGAACCGTACACCAGCGCGCTCTGCCAGTCGTAATGCCAGGACAGCGCGCGCGGCGCATCTGCCGGTGCCCTGCCCTGTTCGACGGCGAGCAAGGCCCGGCTGGCATCCTCGATACGCAGCAGCAACACCGCCATGCGCTCCAGGCACAACTGCTGGCCGCTGTTCAGCTCATTGTCCTGAGCGGCCTGGCGCAGACGCTCGATCAGCTCCGGCAGATCGCCCTGGGCCTCCTGCAGTCGCTCGTCCACCTCCTGCAGCCAGGGGGCGACGGCTTCAGCCTCGCCGCTACTCAACTGTCGCCATTGCCGCGCCACACCACGGGCCAGGCGCAGCACGCCAAGCAGGTCGCGACTGAGCACGCGCAGCGCAATGGCGCGCTGGCGACCCCGCTCACCTTCGAACCAGGCGTGCTCACGCTGGGCATCCACGGCGACGATGCGGGCCAACGCTTCAAGTAGCCCCTGTCGGGCTTCGCCCTCACCAGTCAACGCCTGGCGCGCGGCCTTGACGCCGGTCTGCCAGGCATTGCGCGCCTGCTGCGCCAGTTGGCGCTCGACACGCTGCGGCCACAGCAAGGCGCTGCTGAGCGTGGCGCAGACGATGCCCAGGCAGATCTCCGTGGAACGGGCGATGGCCTCGTCGAAGATCACCTGGGGCTTGCCGATAGCCGGCAAGCCGATGATCGCCACCGTATAGCCGGCGAGCACGAAGGCATACGACCAGGAACTGCGCAGCATGGTCGAGGCTGCCGTACACATCCCCAGCCACAGCGCGAAGGCAAGCAGGAACAGCAGCGGCGTCTGGGCGAACAGCGCCATCATCACCACGGCCATAAAGGTGCCGACCAGGGTGCCGAGCAACCGCGCCAGGCCCTTCTGCACCACCATGCCAGACAACGGCTGAGCGACGATGAAGGCCGTCATCAATGCCCACTGCGGCTGCTCCAGCCCCAAACGCAACGCGAGCCAGAGCGCCAGACCACCACCGAGCAGGGTCTTGATCGCGAATTGAATGGCTTGCGAGCTTGGCGCAATGAACGCCAGCAGGGAATCACGCACGATGGTTACCTAAAAAGATCTCAGCTCTGAACATAGCCGTAGCGAAACGGTTCCGCCTCCGTGCAGAGGGGCAAATTATTAGCTAGCTAACTATATACTGTCCAGAGGGCTTTCCCGCATTCACATCTCGTCCGCGCCAGAAAACTGGCCGCCAGGGGTGACGGGCCACAAAAAACGGACAAAAAAAGGGCGACCGAAGTCGCCCCAATGCCTTGCGTGCTCGTGAATCCGGTTTCAGTGCGGCTTTTTCTTGCGCGCATCTCTCCAGATGAAATACGTGAACCCGGCGCAGAAAAGGAGCATCAGTCCCACGGTGCCGATACCGGCGAGAACCACCACATCGACGAACATGCTGCCTCCTGCATCCGTTGCTCGGGTATGGGGCTACGTTAACAGCGCAGGGCTAGGCGCCATTGATCCAGATCAAGGGCAGCGCTACGCCGGCCGCAAACGGCTGGCAGCAGGTGATCTGAATCAACGGAAAAGGATGCGCGCATCCACGAGCGGAATGCGCGGCGGGGAATCAGAGGGCAAAGCAGGCGACAGCAGCGTGCAGCGCGGCGAACCGTCAGCGCTTCTTCGGCTTGCCCTTGGACTTCTTCTTGCCCTTGGGCATCGGCAAGGCCTGCTCGAAGGCATTGCGCATGTCCTCGAGCTTCTTGTCGCGCAGGTCATGGATGCGCTTGTCGCGCTCGGCGGTGAAGTCGATCAGTTTCACATCGTTGCTCATAACGGCGCCCGGATCAGACGAAACGTAAGGTTCAAACGCGGCGCACACGGCTTGCGCGTTTTCGCCACCTGATGCTGCCAATGATGCTGGGTCTTTCCGCCCATGACCAGTAGCGAGCCGTGCGCCAGCGTAAGCGAATGTTCGATGCGGTTGTGGCCCTTGCGGCGCAGATCGAAACGCCGCTCGCCTCCCAGGCTCAAGGAGGCCACCAGCGGCTCATCGCCCAGCTCGCGCTCATCATCACTGTGCCAGCCCATGGAGTCCTGGCCGTCGCGATAGTAATTGAGCAGCGCGCCATTGAGTGGGCACCCCAGCGCATCTACGAGCCGCTGGCGAATCTCGGCGAGCAGCGGCGTCCAGGGCAGCGGCTGATGGATCATCCCGGAGTAGCGATAACTGGCGTCGGCATCGCCATACCAGGCGGTCAGCCTCGGCACCGGATGACGACGGCCATAGAGCACGACCTCGGGCTGCTGCCAGGGCGTCTCACTGACCAGTCGCTCGAGCCAATGATCCGCCGTAGGGCCGTCAAGCCAGGCAGGCAGATAACTAAGGTCGGCATCCGGCAGGTTCAGATCGGGTCTGTCGAACAGGCCGGCCTGAGTGGTCGGGGTGGGATCAGCACTAGTCAAACCTCGACATCCACCCACAGCCCCTGGCGGGGCAATTGTTCGATGGCAGGCTCGTCCGCTTCATCGACATCACCCTCGGCGAGTTCTGCTGCGCTGTAACCCCGCCGTTGCCGACGACGCTGTTCTTCGCGCAGGCGCTCTTCCACTTCCTGAGGGTGACGTTTGTCCAGACCGACCGCATCCTCCTGGGCTGCCTCGGCAGTCGCCGTTACCGGAGCGATTTCCGGGCGAGGCTTGACCACGTCCTGCTGGGCAGTGACCGGGATCAGGCTACTAGGGATGGGTGGCAGCATGGATAAATCCCCTTTTGGGGTATGTCGGCCGTTGAGCAGGCAGCTTTAGTGGGTTCTTACTACACTTTCTGACCGGGTATCCGTCAGTAAGTGCCAAATCCGCACCATGCACCTTTGGCCGAGGCCCGGCGTTTCCGTTACCATAGCCGGCTTTTTCACAGGTGGAGACAGGCAGCATGGCGGAGTATCAACCGGGGCAACGCTGGATCAGCGACAGCGAAGCGGAACTGGGCTTGGGAACCATCCTCATGCAGGACGGCCGCATGCTCACCGTGCTCTACCCGGCCACGGGAGAAACCCGCCAGTACGCAACCCGCAATGCGCCACTGACCCGCGTGCGTTTCTCTCCGGGCGACGAGATCACCCACTTCGAAGGCTGGAAGCTGACCGTGCGCGAAGTCGACGATGTCGATGGCCTGCTGGTCTACCATGGCCTCGACGCGCAGAACCAGAACGTCACCCTGCCGGAAACCCAGCTGTCCAACTTCATTCAGTTCCGTCTCGCCAGCGACCGCCTGTTCGCCGGGCAGATCGACCCGCTGCCCTGGTTCTCGCTGCGCTACCGCACGCTGGAGTTCACCAGCAAGCAGGTGCAATCCTCGCTGTGGGGCCTGGGCGGCGTGCGTGCACAACCTATCGCCCACCAGCTGCACATCGCCCGTGAAGTCGCCGACCGGATCGCCCCGCGCGTTCTGCTGGCCGACGAAGTGGGCCTGGGCAAGACCATCGAAGCCGGCCTGGTGATTCATCGCCAACTGCTCTCGGGGCGCGCCAACCGCGTGCTGATCCTGGTACCGGAAAACCTGCAGCACCAGTGGCTGGTGGAAATGCGCCGGCGCTTCAACCTGGAAGTGGCGCTGTTCGACGCCGAACGCTTCATCGAAAGCGATGCCAGCAATCCGTTCGAAGACGCGCAATTGGCGCTGGTCGCTCTGGAATGGCTCTGCGAAGACGAAAAGGCCCAAGACGCGCTGTTCGCCGCCGGCTGGGATCTGATGGTGGTCGATGAAGCCCACCACCTGGTCTGGCACCCGGAAAAGGCCAGCCGCGAATACAGCCTGGTCGAACAGCTGTCCGAAGTGATCCCAGGCGTGCTGCTGCTCACCGCCACCCCCGAACAGCTCGGCCAGGACAGCCACTTCGCACGTCTGCGCCTGCTCGACCCGAACCGCTTCCATGATCTGGCGGCGTTCCGCGCCGAAAGCGCCAACTACCAGCCGGTCGCCGAAGCCGTACAGGAGCTGCTCGACAAGGGTCGCCTGTCCGCCGCCGCCCACAAGACCATCCAGGGTTTCCTGGGTGCCGAGGGTGAAGCCCTGCTCGCCGCGGTCGCCGACGGCGATATCGAAGCCAGCGCCCGCCTTACCCGCGAACTGCTCGACCGTCACGGCACCGGCCGCCTGCTGTTCCGCAACACCCGCGCCGCGGTGCAGGGTTTCCCCGAACGCGAACTGCACGCCTACGCGCTGCCGAGCCCCGACGAGTACATGGAGCTGCCGCTGGGCGAGCATGCCGAGCTGTACCCGGAAGTCAGCTACCAGGGCCAGGCGGACATCGAGGAAGATCAACGCTGGTGGCGCTTCGATCCGCGTGTCGAGTGGCTGATCGACACCCTGAAGATGCTCAAGAAATTCAAGGTACTGGTCATCTGCGCCCACGCCGAGACCGCCATGGATCTGGAAGACGCCCTGCGCGTCCGCTCCGGCATCCCGGCCACGGTGTTCCACGAGGGCATGAGCATCCTCGAGCGTGACCGCGCCGCCGCCTACTTCGCCGACGAAGAATTCGGTGCCCAGGTGCTGATCTGCTCGGAAATCGGCAGTGAAGGCCGCAACTTCCAGTTCGCCCATCACCTGGTGCTGTTCGATCTGCCTGCGCACCCGGATCTGCTCGAGCAGCGTATCGGCCGCCTCGACCGTATCGGCCAGAAGCACAAGATTCAGGTGCACGTGCCGTACATGGAAAACAGCCCGCAAGAGCGTCTGTTCCAGTGGTATCACCAGGCGCTGAACGCCTTCCTGGCCACCTGCCCGACCGGCAACGCCCTGCAGCACCAGTTCGGTAGCCGCCTGCTGCCGATGCTGGAAAACGCCGACGATGGTCAGTGGCAAACGCTGATCGACGAAGCCACCACCGAGCGCCAGCGCCTGGAAAGCGAACTGCATGCGGGCCGCGACCGTCTGCTGGAACTCAACTCAGGTGGTGCCGGTGAAGGCGAAGCGCTGGTCGAAGCGATCCTCGAGCAGGACGACCAGTTCGCCCTGCCGATGTACATGGAGCAACTGTTCGACGCCTTCGGTATCGACAGCGAAGATCACTCGGACAACGCGCTGATCCTGCGCCCCAGCGAGAAGATGCTCGATGCCAGCTTCCCGCTCGGCGACGACGAAGGCGTGACCATCACTTACGACCGTGACCTGGCGCTGTCGCGCGAAGACATGCAGTTCCTGACCTGGGAACACCCCATGGTGCAGGGCGGCATGGATCTGGTGCGCTCCGGCTCGATGGGCAACACCTCGGTGGCGCTGATCAAGAACAAGGCGCTCAAGCCCGGCACCGTGCTGCTCGAGCTGCTCTACGTCAGCGAAGTGGTTGCGCCGCGCAGCCTGCAGTTGGGTCGTTACCTGCCGCCGGCGGCGCTGCGCTGCCTGCTCGATGGCAATGGCAACGATCTGGCCAGCAAGGTCTCCTTCGAAACCCTAAACGATCAGCTGGAAAGCGTGCCCCGGGCCAGCGCCAACAAGTTCGTACAGGCGCAGCGTGATGCGCTCAACCCGCAGATCGCGGCCGGTGAAGCGAAGATCCAGCCACGCCATGTCGAACGCGTCAGCGAAGCCAAGCGTCGCCTGGCTGCCGAGCTGGACGAAGAACTCGCCCGCCTGACCGCCCTGCAAGCAGTCAACCCGAGCGTGCGCGACAGCGAACTGGTAGCCCTGCGTGAGCAACGCGAACAGGGCCTGGCCATGCTCGACAAGGCCGCCCTGCGCCTGGAAGCCATTCGGGTGCTGGTCGCGGGTTGAGGCATTAATCTCGCCCTCTTTGCGGAGGGTGAGATTGGCTTCAGCGCTGCGCGAAGAATGTCGCCCTATAGCAGAAATCGACTGCAGCCTTGCCGCACATTTGCTGCTGCCTGCGCCATTCGCCGCGGGGGCGCGGCTCCTACCAGGGTCGCGTGTATCACCCACCCTGTGGGAGCCCCGACCTAGGGGCGAATTGACCGTGGCCTTGCCGCGCTATCGGGGCTCGATGCACGGCTCTTGATGGGTATCGCTTCGCTCAACGCCATCCGACGCCCACCTTGCGCTCCAACCTCCCCTACACCATCTGCAACCTCTGTTTGCGCCCTGGCGCGGGGTAGGCGCTGTCAATCACCTGCAAATCGGCTTCGCTGAGCTGCAGGTCGGCGGCGGCGGCATTTTCGGCCAGATGCTGCGGGTCACCGGCTTTGGGAATCACCAACACACCCGGATGGCGAAGCGCCCAGGCCAACGCCACTTGCGCAGCGCTCACGCCATGCTGCTCCGCGACCTGACATATGGCCCGGTTGGCCAGCAACGCCCCGCCCTGCCCCAGCGGACAGTAAGCCATCAAAGGCATACCCTGGCGTTGCTGCCACGGCAACAAGTCGAACTCCACACCGCGCTCTTGCGGGTTGTAGAGCACCTGGTTGGTGGCACAGGCTGGGTCACCGAGTTCTTCCAGGTCATTGAGATCAAAGTTAGACACGCCCCAGCGGCCGATCTTGCCCTGCTCGCGCAGGCGCTCGAAAGCCTCTACCGTTTCCGCCAGCGGGTATTGCCCGCGCCAGTGCAACAGATACAAGTCGAGATGATCGGTGCCCAAGCGCTTCAGGCTGCGCTCACAGGCCGCCGCCACGCCAGCACGGCTGGCGTTGTGCGGGTAGACCTTGCTGACCAGAAACACCTGATCACGCCTGCCAACGAGCGCCTCGCCGACCACCTCCTCCGCGCCGCCCTCGCCATACATCTCGGCCGTATCGATAAGGCGCAGGCCGCGCTCAATACCTTCACGCAACGCCGCTACCTCGACCCGCCGCTGGCCCGGATTCTCACCCATCCGCCAAGTGCCCTGGCCTATCACCGGTACCTGAGTGCCGGCCAATTCAAGTGTTCGCATCATGGTTCCTCCTGCTGATTGCATCCTGACCCGCCGGACACTCGCGGGTTCAGGTCATACGCCAGCGGGTCACGCCCAGCGTAGAGCACCCGCCAAAAGTCGCCGTTCATGTTCCGACACGAGTTTTCTGTTCAGCGGACAGAGCACGACACCGCTCAACGACTACGCTAAAGATAAAGGACAAGCCAGGGCCACTTCACTATGGGCGCACTATGGCGATCCGACTCAGCACAGCCTGTAAGCGAGCGCAAAGCCGCTACCGCGGTGCAGCTCGAAACCCGGCGGCAGTCCCACCCTGTGCGCTGGGCCGTCGGCGTCATCCTGCTGCTCCTGCTGTTGATCGGCGCAGCCCTGCTGATCTATGAGCTGCGCACCGCCTACTTCCAGTCCAGTGAACTGAGCCGCTACGCCGCACAACTGACCTATCAGGTCGAAAACGGCCCCAGCGACGCCATCATCTACCCGGGCGCTGGCCCCTTCGATCAGCGCATGGGCTACAGCCATCTGCCCACCCTCGTCGAACGTCTGCAGAGCAGGGGCTTCGAGGTGTTGCAGCAGAGTCATTTTTCTCCGGCGCTGATGGCGTACGCCGAAAGGGGCCTCTTTCCGCCCTTCGCAGAAAAGTCGCAGACCGGGGTCAACATCGAAGACTGCCGTGGCTCACCCTTCTACACCGTGCGCAATCCACGGCAACGCTACCCGAGCTTCACCGCCATCCCACCACTGGTGGTTGGCAGCCTGCTGTTCATCGAGGATCGCAAGCTGCTGGCGAGCGAACCTGCCGAAGCCAACCCGGCGGTGGACTGGCCGCGCTTCAGCAAGGCGGCGCTCTCGCAGATCGGCAAGTATGTCGGCATGCAGGATCAGTCTGCCGGCGGCAGTACCCTGGCCACGCAACTGGAGAAGTACCGGCATTCGCCAGATGGCATCACCCATGCGCCAGCGGAGAAATTGCGGCAGATGGTCTCGGCCAGCGTGCGCGCCTATCAGGGCGGCCCGCACACCCTCGAAGCCCGGCAGAACATCGTGCGTGATTACCTCAACAGCGTGCCGCTTTCGGCTGCGCCGGGGCACGGCGAGGTGCACGGCCTGGCTGACGGCCTGCGCATCTGGTACGGCGCCGATTTCGCCGCCACCAACCGCCTGCTCGACCCGCAGCGCTCGAACGATACCAGCTTGGCCAAGCGGGGATTGGCACTGCGCCAGGTACTGTCGCTGATGATCGCCCAGCGCCGGCCCTCGTACTACCTGTCGAAAGGTCGTGATGAGCTCGCCGAGCTGACTGACAGCCATCTGCGCCTGCTGGCCAGCGGCGGTGTTCTCGATGAAGACCTACGTGATGCCGCTCTGGCGCAGCAAGTGATCTACCGCGACTGGCAGACCGACCCCAACCTGCAACGCGTTGATAGTGACAAAGGCATCAGCATGGCCCGGGCGCGGTTGGCCGGCCTGCTCAATCTGTCCTACTACAGACTCGACCGTCTCGATCTGGATGCGCGCTCCAGCCTAAATTCGGATCTGCAGCAGCAGGTCAGCCTCTACCTCGAACAGCTCGCCGACCCCGCATTCGCTGAAAGCGTCGGCCTGTTCGGCGACCGCCTGCTGTCACCCAGCAAAACCGCTGACGTGCGCTACAGCTTCACCCTGTTCGAACGCACACCCAGCGGCAACCAAGTGCGAGTGCAGACCGACAACACCAACCAGCCCTTCGATATCAACGAGGGCAGCAAACTGGAACTGGGCTCCACCGCAAAACTTCGGGTTTTGGCGACTTATCTGGAGATGATTGCCGAACTGCACCAGCGCCATGCCGGGCAGACGCCCGCCCAATTGCGCAGCGTGGAGGTCGCCGATCAGGATCTGCTCAGCCGCTGGGCCATCGACTACCTCAGCCGCAACCCGGCCAGCGATCTCTCCAGCATGCTGGAGGCTGCCCTGGAGCGCCGTTACTCGGCCAGCCCCAATGAGCGTTTCTTCACCGGCGGCGGCCTGCACACCTTTGGCAACTTCCGCCGCGAGGACAACGGCCGACTGCCGACCCTGCGTGAGTCCTTGCGTGAATCGATCAACCTGCCGTTCATCCGCCTGATGCGTGATCTGGTGCGCTACAGCACCTACCAGGCACCGGGTAACAGCGCCGAACTGCTCAGAGACGATAGCGATCCACGCCGCCGGGCATACCTGAGCCACTTCGCCGACCGCGAAGGCACCACCTTTCTACTGCGCTTCTGGCGCAAGTACCAGGGCCAATCCGCCCAGCAGCGTCTGGACACTTTTATCGGCGGCCTGCGCCTCACCGACACGCGCTTGGCAGCGGTACACCGCTACCTGATGCCCGACGTTGACCAGGCGACTTTCGCCAGCTTCATCAAAGCCCACTTGCCTAGCGTGAAGGTCAGCGACAAACGCATCAATGAGCTGTACACGCGCTATGGGCCGGGCGCCTTCAGCCTGCCGGATCAGGGCTATATCGCCCGGGTGCATCCGCTGGAGCTGTGGCTACTCGCCTACCTGAGCGATCATCCCCAGGCCACTTTCGGCGACGCCGTAACCGCCAGCCTCGACGAACGTCAGGAGGTCTACGGCTGGCTATTCAAGAGCCGCCATAAAAGCGCCCGGGACAGCCGCATCCGCATCATGCTGGAAGTCGAAGCGTTCCTGGATATCCACCAGCGCTGGCAGAACCTGGGCTACCCCTTCGAGCACCTGGTACCGTCGCTGGCCACCGCCATCGGCAGCTCCGGTGATCGACCGGCAGCGCTGGCCGAGCTGATCGGCATCATTCAGAACGACGGGATGCGCTTGCCTACCGTGCGCATCGACAGCCTGCACTTCGCCGCCAATACGCCCTACGAAACACGCCTGGGTCATGTACAGGAACCCGGCAGACGGGTCATGGCGCCGGAAGTCGCTGCCGCGCTGCGCGAAGCGCTTTCTCAGGTCGTAGAGGGCGGTACGGCGCGACGCCTGCAAGGTACCTTCACCCTGGCCGATGGCAGTCCGTTGACTCTCGGTGGCAAAACCGGCACCGGCGACAATCGCCTGAGCAGTGTGGCCCGCACTGGCCAAGTGACTAGCTCACGGGTACAGAACCGCACTGCCACCTTCGTGTTCTTTCTCGGCCCGGATCATTTCGGCACCCTCACCGCTTTCGTGCCGGGCCGTGCGGCGGAGAACTTCCGCTTCACCTCGGCGCTGCCGGTACAGGTGCTCAAGGGCATGGCGCCGATCCTCACGCCCTACCTGCAACCGGGCGCTCACACCCTGTGCGCCCCGGCGTCACAGCAGACCGCGCAGTTGGGGCGATAGATAGCCTTAGGATGGGTGCGCAGCCTCTCCTCGGTAGGATGGCGCACGGCCGTAGAATAACGGGAAAAGCTAGCGCTTGAGCTTCAGGTACAGCGCTTCGACCTTTTCCCGTGCCCAGGGCGTCTTGCGCAGAAAGGTCAGGCTCGACTTGATGCTCGGGTCGCTCTTGAAGCAGCGGATATCGATGCGTTCAGCCAAACCGTCCCAGCCATAGTGTTCGACCAGATCGGTCAGAATGGCCTGTAGCGTCAAGCCGTGAAGCGGGTCTTTGGATGTGCTCATGGTGGTCTCCCTATCGCGGCGCGGCAGCTTAACAGACAGCGCTAACGAAAAGGCCCGGAGATGAGTCCGGGCCTTTTGCCAAGCGAATAATCAGACAGCGATCAGAGGTGCGCGTCCTGATACTCCTTCTCGGCCTCGTCGAAGCGCTTGACCATCGTCGGCGTTGCCGGGCGACCGATCTTGCTGAACACCACGATAGCCAGGGTGGCGAAAATGAAGCCTGGGATGATCTCGTACAGGCCCAACCCAATGAAGTTCTTCCACACCACCACGGTTACCGCACCGACCACCATGCCGGCCAGCGCGCCGTTGCGGGTCATACCTTTCCATACCAGGGACAGAATCACCACCGGACCGAAGGCCGCACCGAAACCGGCCCACGCGTAAGACACCAGGCCCAGCACTTTGCTATCCGGATTGGAGGCGATACCGATGGCCACCAGCGCAATCAACAGCACCATGCCACGACCGACCCAGACCAGTTCGGTCTGGCTGGCATCCTTACGCAGGAACGCCTTGTAGAAATCTTCGGTCAGGGCGCTGGACGAGACCAGCAACTGACAGCTCAGGGTGCTCATTACCGCCGCAAGAATGGCAGACAGGATCAGGCCGGCAACCCAGGGATTGAAGAGAATCTTGGTCAATTCGATGAACACGCGTTCGCTGTTCTCGGTCACCGGGCCGGCCAGCGCCGGGTTGTTGGCGAAGTAGGCGATACCGAAGAAACCAACGGCTACCGCACCACCCAGGCTGAGGATCATCCAGGTCATGCCGATGCGGCGCGCGGCCGGTATCGACTTGACCGAGTCAGCGGCCATGAAGCGCACCAGGATGTGCGGCTGGCCGAAATAACCCAGCCCCCAGGCCAGCAACGAGATGATGGCGACGAAGGACAGGCCGCGGAACATGTCGAAATTGGCCGGATTGGCCTGCTCGATGGTCACCATGGCAGCATCGAAATCGCCAAGGGCGAGGATGACGAATACCGGGGTGATCAGCAGCGCGAAAATCATCAGCGTCGCCTGCACGGTGTCCGTCCAACTCACCGCCAGAAAACCACCGACGAACACATAGAGGATGGTCGCTGCCGCGCCGACCCACAGGGCCGTGTCGTAGCTCATGCCGAAGGTCGACTCGAACAGCCGCGCACCGGCCACCACGCCCGAGGCGCAGTAGATGGTGAAGAACACCAGAATGACCAGCGCCGAAAAAATCCGCAGCAGCTTGCTGTTGTCTTCAAAGCGGTGGGTAAAGAAGTCCGGCAGGGTCAGCGCATTGTTGTTGTGCTCGGTATGCACACGCAGGCGACCGGCGACGAACAGCCAGTTCAGCCAGGCACCGAGGATCAGGCCAATGGCGATCCAGCTTTCGGAAATACCGGCGATGAAGATCGCGCCCGGCAGGCCCATCAGCAGCCAGCCGCTCATATCCGAGGCACCAGCCGACAGTGCGGTGACGAAACTGCCGAGGCTGCGGCCACCGAGGATATAGTCGGAGAAGTTCTTGGTCGCGCGGTAGGCGATGAAGCCGATCAGCACCATGGCCAGGATATAGACCACGAAGGTGACCAGCATGGGAGTACTTGCAGTCATTTGGGGAATGCCCCTCTCGTTTGTTTTTATTCGAACCGGGGGTTACCCGGCCCAGTTGGCACATCACGACCATCGGTCACGGTCGCGCTCCAGGCATGCCACTCTGCTGGTGGCATTACCGATTCGGGGCATACGCCCCCAATAGCAAAACGGGCAGAAACCTGATGATTTCTGCCCGTTGGTATCACTCGTCGCCCAGCGACAGCAGTGAGGCGTTTCCGCCCACCGCAGTAGTGTTCACCGAGGTGGTGCGCTCGTTGACGAAGCGCAACAGGTAGCTCGGGCCACCGGCTTTCGGGCCGGTACCGGACAGGCCGCAGCCGCCGAACGGCTGTACGCCGACCACCGCACCGATCTGGTTGCGGTTCACGTACAGGTTGCCGACCCGTGCCAGGGCTTCGATGCGGGCGGCAGTTTCCTCGTTTCGGCTGTGGATGCCAAGGGTCAATCCATAGCCGGTGGCGTTGATCGCCGCGACCACTTTTTCCAGATCGCCCGCGTCGAAGCGCACCACGTGCAGCACCGGGCCGAACTGTTCCTTCTTCAGCTCGTGAATACCGCCGATCTCGAAAGCGACCGGTGCGATGAAGTGGCCGTTCAGATCGGCACGCAGCGAGGCTTCGGCAATCAGCTTGCCTTCGCCCTTGAGCTGATTGATATGCGCCAGCAAACCTTCACGGGCCTCAGCATCGATCACCGGACCGATATCGTTCTCGCGCAGATGGGTCGGGCCGATCTTCAGTTCGGCCATGGCGCCCTTGAGCAGGTCGATCACCCGGTCGGCGATATCACGCTGCACATACAGCACGCGCAGTGCCGAGCAGCGCTGACCGGCGCTGGTGAAGGCCGAGCCGACGGCATCCTTGACCACTTGCTCGGGCAGTGCGGTGGAGTCGACGATCATGGCGTTCTGGCCGCCGGTCTCGGCGATCAGGGTGGCAATCATGCCGTCCTTCTCGGCCAACTGACGGTTGATGATCCGTGCTGTGTCGGTAGAACCGGTGAAGCACACGCCTGCGACGCGCGGGTCGCGGCAGAACACGCCGCCCAGGGTGGCACCGTCGCCCGGTAGGAAGGCGATCACATCCTTCGGCAGGCCGGCTTCGAACATCAGCTCCAGGGCACGAGCGGCGATCAGGCTGGTCTGCTCGGCCGGTTTGGCCAGCACCACGTTACCTGCCACCAGAGCGGCGCTGATCTGGCCGAGGTAAATGGCCAGCGGGAAGTTCCACGGGCTGACGCAGACGAAAATTCCGCGGCCTTCATGGAACAGCTCGTTGCGCTCGCCGGTCGGGCCCTTGAGTTCTTCGCGGCCCAGCTTGAGGCGCGCTTGCTGTGCGTAGTAACGGCAGAAATCCACCGCTTCGCGGACTTCGTCGATGCCATCCTGCATCGACTTGCCGGCTTCCACGGTGCACAGCGCCATCAGCTCGGCACGGTTGCTTTCCAGCAGGTCAGCCAGGCGCTCGAGAATACCGGCGCGCTCGTCGATAGCGACGGCATTCCAGCGCGGCCAGGCGGCGCCCAGGCCATCCAGCGCCTGGGCGGCCTGAGCGGCGCTGGCGAACTGGGCTGTGCCGACCACCTTGTTCAGGTCGAAGGGGCAGCGAACTTCCTGGGCGGTGCCGCTCAGGGTCTGGCCGTTAATCACAGGGGCAGCCTGCCATTGACGGTCGAGTTGCGGCTTGTAGGCGTTTTCGAGCTCGGTCAGCGATTTCTGGATGTTCATGTTGATGCCCTGAGAGTTTTTCCGTGTGCCCCCGTACAGCGCCGGCGGGAGTGGGATTTTGTTATTGCCGAGGCTGGCGAATTTGCTCAGTTGGGTGACCGGGTGATCGATCAGCGATTCGACCGGCACGCTCGGGTCGACCAGTTGGTGCACGAACGACGAGTTGGCACCGTTCTCCAGCAGACGACGCACCAGGTACGGCAGCAAATCCTTGTGAGCACCCACCGGCGCGTAAATGCGTACGGTTTTACTGTGCTTTTCCAGCACCGTGTCGTACAGCGCATCGCCCATGCCGTGCAGGCGCTGGAACTCGAACTCGCGCGGCGACGACTGCTCGGCAGCCATGGCCAGGATGCAGCTGACGGTGTGCGCGTTGTGGCTGGCGAACTGCGGGTAGATCACGCCGCGGGTGAATTCGCTGAGCAGGTAGCGAGCGCAAGCCAGATAGGAGGTATCGGTGCCTTCCTTGCGGGTGAATACCGGGTAGCCATCGAGGCCCCACACCTGGCACTGCTTGATCTCGCTGTCCCAGTAGGCCCCCTTGACCAGGCGCAGCGGCATCTTCTCGCCGAGCTCCCTGCCCAGCAGGGTCAGCCAGACCAGCACCGGCAGACAGCGCTTGGAGTAGGCCTGAATCACCAGACCGAACTCGCCCCAGCCGGCAACGGCCGGATCACGCAGCAGCTTCTCGTAGAGTTCCAGGGACAGTTCGAGGCGATCCGCCTCCTCGGCGTCCACGGAAATCCCGACGTTCAGCTTGCGCGCGCGGATCACCAGCTCGCGCACGTTGGCGAACAGCTCGGTGAGCACGCGCTCGCGCTGGGCCACTTCGTAACGCGGGTGCAGTGCCGAGAGCTTGATCGAGATCGATGGCTTCGGGCCTGGGCCGACCTGCGGTTCGGCACCCACGGTGTCGATAGCCTTGCGGTAGTCGGCCATGTACTTCTCGGCGTCTTCGGCGGTCAATGCCGCTTCGCCGAGCATGTCGAAGGAATAGGTGTAGCCCTTCTCGCGCTCCGGGCGGCCGTTCTTCAGCGCTTCGCTGATGGTACGGCCGAGCACGAATTGCTTGCCCATGAGCTTCATGGCCTGGTTCATGGCCGCGCGGATCACCGGCTCACCAGAACGCTGAATGAGGCGCCCGAGCACCTTCTTCGGGCGGCCATCGCTGGTCTGCGGATCGACCACCTTGCCAGTCATCACCAGGCCCCAGGCCGCGAAGTTGACCAGCACGCTGTCGCTCTTGCCCAGGTGGCGCTCCCACTCGGCGGCGTTGAGCTTGTCGCGGATCAAGGCATCAGCGGTGGCAGCATCCGGCACCCGCAACAGCGCTTCGGCCAAGCACATCAGCATCAGGCCTTCCTGGGTATCCAGGCTGTACTGACGCAGCAGCGCATCGAGGGTATCGACTGCGTTGTCGCGACCACGCACGTCCTGAATCAGGCTGCGCGCCTGCTGACGAACGGCCTCGATACCGGCAGCACCGGGATCGGCCAGCTGCAGCAGTTCGCCGAGATAGGCTGCCTCGTCAACGCTGTAGTTGGCGCTGATGACAGGGAAAAAATCGGCGGCCTTAGCAGCGGAGATCCGGTCAAGGAACTCCTGGTGCAAGACGTGACTGGCTTTGAACATCACGCCCATCCTCTTGTTATGCAGATTATCTGTGGGATACCCCTGCTTTGGGTCTAGCTCAGATACGGGTATCTGGCGACCTCATAACGCAGAAGCGGATGACGGAATGTAGAGGTAGATGGGTGATGGCTTCTTGCGGAAAGCTCTGGAGTTTTTGTGGAAAGCTCTGGAGGGTGACGTGCAGGTAGGTGGGACGCCGCGGAGCTGAATGCCACTTGCTCAACAACAGCTAATTATAAGGCCAGCTTTCGGCCCGGTATGTGTGTGTGTAAAAAGGCTCTACCCAAACCGAACTACATACACCAGCGTAAAACCTAAGAGCTGTCGCTAGCTCAGCAGACCAAGGTTTCGCATAGAGGCTTGATTTTTAGCTCTGTTTCAGGCGCCCTGTGTGCTCAAAAGCGTTTTTACACAGCCTGGGCCAAAATCGGTCGCTTGGAGATTGAGACAAAACCTGCTTAGCAGGTTTTGTCTGGCACCGTTTAGAAGAAGCCCAGCGGATTGATGTCGTAGCTGATCAGCAGGTTCTTGGTCTGCTGATAGTGGTCGAGCATCATTTTGTGGGTTTCACGCCCGACCCCGGACTTTTTGTAGCCGCCAAAGGCAGCGTGCGCCGGGTACAGGTGGTAGCAGTTGGTCCATACGCGGCCGGCCTTGATGCCACGGCCCATGCGGTAGGCGCGGTTGATGTCGCGCGTCCACACGCCGGCGCCCAGGCCGAACTCGGTGTCGTTGGCGATGGCCAGGGCCTCGGCTTCATCCTTGAAGGTGGTCACGCCGACCACCGGGCCGAAGATCTCCTCCTGGAATACGCGCATCTTGTTGGTGCCCTTGAGTAGGGTCGGCTGGATGTAATAACCGCTGGCCAGGTCGCCCTCGAGCTTCTCGGTGGCGCCGCCGGCGAGCAGCTCGGCACCTTCCTGCTGGGCGATCTCCAGGTAGCTGAGGATCTTGTCGTACTGCTGCTGCGACGCCTGGGCGCCGACCATGGTTTCGGTATCCAGCGGGTTGCCGCGCTTGATGACCTTGATCTTCTTCATCACCTCGACCATGAACGGCTCGAAAATCGACTCCTGCACCAGCGCGCGGGACGGACAGGTACACACCTCGCCCTGGTTGAAGAAGGCCAGCACCAGGCCTTCGGCGGCCTTCTCGATAAACGCCGGCTCGGCCTGCATGATGTCTTCGAAGAACACGTTCGGCGACTTGCCGCCCAGCTCCACGGTGCTCGGGATGATGTTGGCGGCAGCGCACTTCATGATGTGCGAGCCGACCGGCGTGGAGCCGGTGAAAGCGATCTTGGCGATGCGCGTGCTGGTGGCTAGCGCCTCGCCGGCTTCACGGCCATAACCCTGAACGATGTTGAGCACGCCCGGCGGCAGCAGATCACCGACCAGTTCGGCGAATACGGTGATCGACAGCGGCGTCTGCTCGGCAGGTTTGAGTACCACGCAGTTGCCGGCCGCCAGGGCTGGCGCGAGCTTCCAGGCGGCCATCAGCAGCGGGAAGTTCCAGGGGATGATCTGCCCGACCACGCCCAGCGGTTCGTGGAAGTGATAGGAAGCGGTGTGTTCGTTGATCTCCGCTGCGCTGCCTTCCTGAGCGCGAATGCAGCCGGCGAAATAACGGAAGTGGTCGGCGGCCAGCGGCACGTCAGCGTTTAGGGTCTCGCGCACGGCCTTGCCGTTGTCCCAGGTTTCCGCCACGGCGAGCAGTTCAAGGTTGGCTTCGATGCGGTCGGCAATCTTCAGCAGAACCAGCGCGCGATCCTGCACCGAGGTTTTGCCCCAGGCATCGGCGGCGGCATGGGCAGCGTCCAGCGCCTTGTCGATGTCCTTGGCGTCGGAGCGAGGGAATTCGCCGATCACCGAGGCATCCACCGGGCTGGTGTTGGTGAAGTACTGGCCCGCGACTGGCGCGACGAATTCGCCACCGATGTAGTTGCCGTAGCGCGGCTTGAGGGTGACGACGGCGCCAGGTAATCCAGGGTTTACGTAGATCATGGTGATCACCTCTTATTGTCGGTTGGCCGCTACATCGCGACCGAGTGTGGGGCAGTCAGCCTTTGCCGACAGCCCCAGAGATACATCGTGCAGGGCTCAGGTGTTTTGCGGCACCTCGCCTCTCAACAGGCGGGCGTTGATGTCATCGATCACCGCTGGCAGATCGGCGATGGTGTCGATCAAGTAGTGTGGACGCGAGCCTTCCAGCATGCGGCCAATGCGAATGCGCTCCTGATCCAGCTTGTCCTGAGGCGTGTTCTTGTACTGCTCATACGTCATGCCAAGGGCATTGCCCGAACAGGTCAGTGCCACTGTCCACATGCCAGCGCTGCGGCCTTCCAGAATGCCAGGCCAGGTATCGTCGACCTTCACGCAGGCTGCTACATCGCTGATACCAAGCGCGATGACGTTGGCCAGTGACTGAGCCGGATAGGGGCGACCATTGGGCACTTCGTCGGTGGCTACGACGTGATCCGGCACGTAACCATTGTGCCGAGCCAGCTCCACGACCTTGGCCATCACTACCGCCGGATAGCCGGAGCAGGTGCCGATCTTCAGACCCTTTTCGCGCAACGCCGCAATGGCATCCAATGCACCGGGAATCAATGCAGAGTGCAGGCCGATCTTGGCTATCTGCAGCGGCATGAAACGCTCGTAGATGGCTGTCACGTCAGCATCGGTCGGAGTTCGATCAAACTTCGCGCGGTAACGCTCGGCAACGGCAGGCAGGTCGCAGAGCGTGCGGATGTGATCCCACTTACCCATGCCCATGGGCCCGCGCGCTTCCTCAAGGGAAACCTCGACGCCGAACTCGCCGAAGGCTTCAACGAAGATCTGCGTTGGGGCGAAAGAACCGAAGTCGACGACGGTACCTGCCCAGTCGAGAATCGCGGCTTGCAATTGAGTGGGCTGCTTGTAGTTCATGGTGTATCTCCAAACGAAGGATGAGTGAGGCCTGTCCTCCCCGTCGGCAGGGCAGGCTGGGTTATGAATTCGGTTGCAATCAGGTCGGTGGCGGTAAGCTGCTCTCGAACAGCTCGGCGATCATCGGTCGGTTACGACGTATGCCCAGGCAGCACAGGTGGTATTCGATATGAAACGGGTGGTCGACGAAGGTGATCGGCCGGGTGCCAGGCGTTTCTGCATACTCGACCGCCGACACGAAGCCGATGCCGATTCCTTGAGCAATGGCATGCACGATTGCCTCCCGGCTGTTGAGTTGCATCGCGCAGTCCAGCTCGATACCGGCTCGCTGACAGGCTTCCTCCACCAACTGCCTGGTGCGCGAGCCGCGTTCGCGCAAGACCACCCGTTCGCCGCGAATCTGCTCAATTCGAACCTGCTCCAGACCAGCCCACGGATGGTCATCGCGAACCACGCCGACAATCGGATAGCGCCGATAGAGCTGTGTGTGCAGGCGATGATCGAACTCCGAAAGCGCCAGGATCGCCACATCGATATCGAAGTTGTAGAGCCTTTCGAGCGTCTCGTGCTCTGAAGAAAAAGACGTTTCCAGCTCCACATCCGGGTATTGCTGCATCAGGGCGTAGGTAAGACTCATGGCGATGGGGGGAGATACCGCGCCAAGGCGCAGCATTCCTGCCTTACGCTGCCGAAAGCTCTGCAGTAATTGCATGGCCTCTTCTTCTTGGCCAAACACCCCCTGAGTGATCGCGTACAGCTGACGCCCAGCTGCGCTCATTTCGATGAACCGGCCGCGACGATGGAACAGCTCGACGGAGAACATGTTCTCCAATGCGCAGACCTGTTCGCTAACCGTCGGCTGCCCTACGCTCAGGTACTCAGCAGCAGATGTGAAGCTACCGGTTCTGGCCACCGCATGAAAGGAACGCAACCACTTGTGATACTGAAACATCGCTCTGTACTCCGGTTCTCAGCGCCGCACGAACAGGGCGACCAGCGCACTGCAGCCACAAGCGATGGCGACTACTACGAAGATCAACGAGGTATTACCAGTGCTGTCCAGTATTCCGCCAATCAGCGGTTCAGCGAGACCCGCGAACAGGTAGGAAGAGAAATTCATGATCCCGGTTGCGGTACCCGCGCGCTTGGCGCCGACCAAGTCCGGGCACAGCGCCCAGAAGCTGGATGCCGGGCCGTAAACAAAGAAACCGCAGAGGAACAGAGCGACCAGGCCAATGGTGCTGTGTGCCGGTAGACTCCACATCCACAAGCTGGTGGCTGCACCGAGAACCATGTATAGCATGATTGCCTTGTAACGCTTGGAGCCGAAAAGTTTATCCGAGACCCAGCCATTGCTTAGCGCGCCCACAGCCATGCCGACCGGCAGGGCCACCGTAATCCACTTGGGGTCGATCCAGCCGTCACCGCTTTTCCAGTCGGCACCTAGAAAGTGCACCGGCACCCAGACGATCAGGCCGTAGCGCGCGGCGTTCTGGAAGCCTAGCGAAACAGCCGCAATGATCAGGCGTGCGTTCTTCAAAACCGCCTTGTAGCGCTGCGCTGAGGTCTCTACTTCGTCGACAGAGGCCTCTTGCGAGACATCGTCCTTGTTTGCCACACCGGTATCGGTCAATGGCTCAAAACCGAGATCCTGCGGACGCTCTCGAGCAATGATGAAGAACAGAATCCCCCCTGCCAGCATTAGCAGTACTGGCAGACGAAAAATCCAGCGCCACTCCAATTGCAGTACTTCCAGTACTACTATCGAAGTGACGTAAGAGAGGATTGAGGCGCAGCCGGCTGCGAACACATAAAAGCCATACACCTTGCCGCGCTCATGAACGCCCCACCAGTTGGAAAGCAGCCGGCTGCCAGGCGCCCAGCCAAGCGCCTGAAAGTAGCCATTGAGCCCCCAAGGCAGAATTAGGCTCATAAAGCCTGTGGCAAAACTGGTTATCCAGTTCGCGCCACAGGACAGGACGGCCCCGAGGCTCATGATGCGACGGCCGCCAAACTTATCCGCAAGGTTACCGTTGATAGCCTGGCCAATGGCATAGGCCCAGAGCATGGCGGCGGAGATCCAGCCAAGCGTCTCCTTGGTCAGCCCAAACTCGGCCTGCATGCCAGGTATGGCGAACCCAAAGGTTTGCCGACCGGTATAAAAAAACAGGTAGCAGAACATTGCCGCCAGCAACATTCGCCACTGAGCGACGCGAAAGGATGGGTTGGCGGGCACAGCGAGACCAGACAGAGAATGCTCACGATTCATCATATTTTCCTTCTTGTTACGCTTCCTCCAACCAGGCTGTTGAAGGAACGGCACTCTTATTCGGTGCAACAGGAAACAGGCGGCCTTAACAACCGCCCACGTTGAGTAGGCGGTGTATCAGGCGGCACGCGAGCCGATGAAATTTTTACCGCGAGCGCCTTGCATGGCAAAGAGGATCATCTCCTGCGCTTCGGCCTCCGTCACCCCGTAGTCGGTGAACTCGGTCTTTACGCCAAGGCGGTGGAGGAAACTGCGCAAGCGCGCTTGAGCCTCGGCGAGATCAGGCCCGAACACACGCTGTAGTGTCTGATCCCGAACCGCATCTCGCCCCCAAGCCAGGCCCAGCACGTAGGGCAAGGTGAAGGAGCATGCGATGCCGTGTGGCAGGCCGTGGCGTAGAGTCATTTCATAGGAAATGGAATGAGCCAGCGCGGTTTTGGTATTGGAGAAGGCCATCCCGGCCTTGAGTGCCGCCAGCGCCATGCGCGCACGTAGTTCGCGGCTTCCCAGGTTTTCGCGCAGCTCTGGCAGGCATTCGAGAATATCTTCAATCGCGGAAATCGCGAAGGTGTCGGAGATCGGATTGGCATTGACGTTCCAAATCGATTCCAGCGCATGTGACAGTGCATCGAGCCCGGTAGATACCGTCACGCCGGCTGGGACTGTAAGCATGAGATCAGGATCGATGATTGCCGCTTTGGGCCAGGTGCACTCCAGATGCAGCGAATACTTTTTTTGCTGCCCCGCGTCCCAAATGGTCGCCCATGGCGTCACTTCACTACCGGTGCCTGCGGTCGTAGGCGCTGCGATTAGCGCCTTGCAGCGCGCAGGTGTGAAAGGTTTGCCACTGCCGAGCAGCGTCAACAGCTCATCAAAACGCCCGGACGCCGTGCCGACGATCAGTGCTTTAGCGGTGTCGATGGCACTGCCGCCACCGACCGCAAGCACCGTTTCGCAGCTGCCAGCCTGCGCCCAGAAACGCTCGTATGTCGCACTCAGTTGTGCGACATCCGGGTTAGGCTGCACGTCTTCCACCACATGAATCAGACGCTCGCCCAACAGCGCCTGGATCTTGTCTATCACACCCAGACCGCGCGCCTCGGGGAAAGTCACCAGGGCGACCGTCTGGCCTTCGGTGAGCGCTGCGATCTGGCTCAGGCTGCCACTACCAAAATAGGTAGCAACTGGATTGTGGAAGTGGGCAGGCATGGCAGTTCCTTTATTGTTGTTTGAATGTGGGGCCATGTTCGCCGCCAGGCTAATTCGGCTCAAATCGATTGATTCGAGCTCCGCATCGGCTGAGCCGATATCATTTGTCGTAGAGAAGACGTGCGTCACCGCTGCGATGCTCCGCTCGATTAGGTTGTGTGTAGTTGCCTGGAGAGACCGCGCTGGTTAACACAGCCTTGTGGAGTAGCTGCCGGAAGGCTGCTCAGTGCCTACCGTTTTGTTGAATCGAGGCGCGCAGTCGATTCGAAATCATGTCGGCGGCAATCACCATCAGCGTGATCACGATGATGCAGGTGGCCGTTTCCTGATATTTGAACAGTTTGATGCTACTGACCAATTCGAAGCCGAGACCGCCCGCACCGACCATGCCGAGCACGGTTGCCGAGCGCAGGTTGACCTCGAAGCGGTAGAGGATCACGGCAATCCAGGCCGTGATGACTTGCGGTAGCACACCAAACACGATCACTTGCAGAGGCCGAGCACCGGTGGCGCGAAGTGCCTCAAGGGGCCCCTGGTCTATCTCTTCGATGCTTTCAGCGAAGAACTTACCGAGCATGCCTACGCCATGTACTGCCAGCGCCAAAACACCGGGAAATGGCCCCAAGCCCACAGCGGACACGAAGACCAGAGCGAGGATCAGCTCGTTGATACTGCGAATGATGTTGAGCGCTTGCCGGGTGCCTTGGTACAGCCACCAGTTGCTCTGCAGATTGCGAGCAGCGAGAAAGGCCAGAGGTACAGCAAAGAGGATCCCCAGCAGCGTGCCCCAGATTGCGATCTGCAAGGTTTCTAAGGCCGGTGCGATCAACTTGGGCAAGATATCCAGATTTGGCGGCACCGAACGCGAGAGAAAATCGCCGATTTGCGGAAGGCCTGACGCCAATTCGCCCCAACTGAGCTGAGCGCCATTTGCACTCCAGTGCAATACGACCACCAGTATCAATACCAGTGAGGCAGTTGAAGCCCAACCGCGCAGGCTGTCTGGAGTTTTTACCATCCAGCGGTAATTTTGGGTGCGCATGTCAGCCTCCCAGACCAGTGCTGTAACGCAGCTGCGAAGAGCATTCGGCGTCGACCGGGTTGTCTTCGTTCGCGCCGGGATAGATGCGATGCAGCGTAGGCTGGTCGAGACCATCCGCGTCGCCGTCGTAAACCAGACGACCATGTGCCAGACCGATGATGCGATCGCCAAACTCGCGAGCGAAGTCCACCTGATGCAGGTTGCAAACCACGGTAATTCCCAGATCCCGACTGGCATCACGCAGGTATTGCATGACCAGGCGCGCAGTCTTCGGATCAAGGCTCGCAACAGGCTCGTCGGCGAGGATAACCTTGGGCTGCTGAGCCAGCGCGCGCGCGATACCGACCCGTTGCATTTGCCCGCCGGAAAGAGAGTCAGTGCGGGCTTCAGCCTTGTGCATCAGCTCTACCCGGCGCAAACACTGGTGCGCCAACTCCACATCGGCTCGGCTGAAAAGCTGCAAAACCGAGGCCAGTGTCGACAGCGATCCCAGGCGCCCAGTAAGCACGTTCTTCAACACCGAGAGGCGAGGTACCACATTGTGGTGCTGGAAAATCATCGCCACCTGGCGGCGTAGGGCACGCTCATCACGCGCTTGCATGGCATCGATTCCGGCGACCTGGAGCGTGCCGCCATCTGCATGAGCCAAGCGGTTCATGCAGCGCAGCAGCGTGGACTTGCCCGCGCCAGACTGGCCGAGCACCACGACGAACTCGCCAGCGCCGATCTGCAGATCGATGCCCCGCAGTACGGGGTTGTCCCCATAGCGCTTGGTAAGCTGGTGGACGCTGATCATTTCATTTTGCTCAGGTCGAGATCGAGCGCCTTGGCGGTGTCGCGAACCACGTCGTAGGCGCTGTCACTGGTCGGTTGAAAGCCGTTGAGCATGCCCTGATCCCCCCAGGGAATGTCCTTGACCTCGGCGAGTGCTGCAGCCAGCTTCTGCTTCAGCGCCGGATCCAGATCCTTGCGCCAGACCATCGGCGACTCGGGGATATCTGAAGAGCTCCATACGACGCGCAATTCGTCCTGTTTGACCTGGCCCTGCGCCGTGGCGGTGGCAAGAATACGGTCGGCCACAGCCGCCGCATCCACCTTTCGATTGGCCACCGCCAGGATGCTGGCATCGTGTGAGCCCGAGAAAATCACCCGTGAAAACAGTTCATCTGGCTGATAACCGGCCTGCTCGATACCTGCTTTGGGGAAGAGATGACCAGAGGCAGAGCTTGGATCGACGAAGGCGAACGTATGGCCTTTTAGATCTGCCAGCGATTGGATGTCGCTGCCAGAGCGCGTCACGACAACACTGCGATACGCGCTCTTCCCAGTTTTCTTCGTCACTGCAACGGCGAAAGCCTCAACATCGGCTACCTTGCTCGCGAGCACGTAAGAGAACGGCCCCAGATAAGCGACGTCGAGTTTCTTCGAGCGCAAAGCCTCGATCACACCGTTGTAATCGGTCGCCACGAATGGTTTGACCGGCATACCCAGCTTGGCCTGCAGTTGATCAAGCACCTGCTGGCTGCTCTCGATCATCGACTGCGAGTCTTCGGAGGGGATGAGGCCGATCCTCAATGCCGTTTCGGCAAACACTTCACTACTGACTAACAGCGGCAACGACACACTGACAGCGCAAAACAGCTTGCGGAGAGTTTTCATGGCATATCCGAGTTGTGGTTGGAATGCCGCCTACCCTAGTTTTGTAATGTGACCGTCATGCCATCGATTCAATATTGGTTTTCTCGCAAAACTATTGAAGGAATCTATAGTTGTCGAACAGTAAGCTACGTGCCTTCCTGGCAGTGGCACGCCAGGGCAGTTTTAGCGCGGGTGCACGATCACTCGGACTCAGCCAGCCGACCGTAACGACGCAGATACTGGCTTTAGAAAGGCTGCATAATCTCGAACTGTTTCACCGCCGTGGTCGCCGTGCCGAACTGTCGACGGTTGGCCGGCAGCTACTGCCAATCGCGCAGCAACTGATGGCTCTTGAAGCGGAAGCACACGGGCTATTACGAGACTCAGGTGCGTTGGTCAGAGGGCAACTGCGTCTGGGTGCAGTTGGGCCGTTTCACGTTATCGAGATGGTCGATGCCTATCGTCGAGATTACCCCCAGGTCGAGTTGTCTATTCGCGTGGGTAACTCAGCGTCGGTGTTAGCTGACCTGGAGAACTACGTGACGGATATCGGGGTATTGGCTGGCCTGCATGAGGATCCAGCTTTCCACTCGACGTTGTATGCCCGTCATCGCATCATCGTATTCGCCCATCATGAACATCCCTTGGCTCAGCACGACACGGTGCGAATAGAAGAGCTGCAGGGCCAGCCAATGTTACGACGCGAGCAAGGTTCGACCACTCGCCTGGCGTTTGAGCAGGCGCTGGCCGAGCGCGAAGTGACGCCGCGCATGATCATGGAAATTGGCAGCCGTGAGGCACTGCGCGAGGCGGTGGCGCGAGGTATTGGATTGGGCGTAGTGTCAGAAGCCGAGTACATCCCAGGCCCCAACCTCAAGGCTATACGCCTGGAAGGCGACCCAGTGCACACCGAGACATATCTGTATTGCTTAGCCGAGCGCCGCAGTCAAGTAATCGAGACATTCCTGGCCTGTGCAGATCAGGCCCGCCTCAGGCGCCCCAACGATTTGCTTTAGCGGCGCCAGTAGGTACGCTTCGGCGGTGGTTACAGGCGGGCAATTCATCAAACTTAGCTTCGCCAGCCAATTTGTTGACCGGTGCATCACTGGGCATATTGGCTCGGCTCGTATAGCACAAGCCTGCTAATCAATACGTTCGGCACTCTACTGGTGAACGGTAAGCAGAAGGTCAATGTGATTGTCGTAGACTTCGACTTCATACGCTGCCTGCTCAACGCCCTCATCTTTGCATAGTCTCGACAGCGCTTTTCGAGTTCGCGTTGCCTAAGCTCAGCTCGACGGGATGCTGCCTGCATTGAACGCAGTGTGCCTTTCCAGACCATGAAGAGCCCTCTCCACTGCTAGTTTTTGATGGCAATCATCTTGGTATCGCGCATTCAGGTTGTCTAGCAAACTTCAAAAACGCCCCTTCTTATAAACCAAAACGCCGCCGCCCATTACTGGGTCGGCGGCGTTTTCTGATCCCCGACGAAGAGAATCAGGCAGTCAACCGAGTCAGCGCCTCGCGGTATTTATCGGCGGTCTTCTGCGCGACATCGGCTGGCACGGCAGGGGCTGGCGGCTCCTTGTTCCAGCCGGTGGATTCCAGCCAGTTGCGCACGAACTGTTTGTCGAAGCTCGGCGGGTTGGTGCCTTCGGCGTAGCTGTCGGCTGGCCAGAAGCGGCTGGAGTCTGGAGTCAGCACTTCGTCCATCAAGGTCAGGGTGCCGTTTTCATCCAGGCCGAATTCGAACTTGGTGTCGGCGATGATGATGCCGCGGGTGGCCGCGTACTCCACCGCGGCCACGTACAGGGCGATGGAGGTGTCGCGCACTTTGGCGGCCAGTTCGGCGCCGATGATCGCTTCGCACTGGGCGAAGGAGATATTCTCGTCATGGTCGCCCACGGCGGCTTTGGTCGACGGGGTGAAGATCGGCTGCGGCAGCTTGGCGGCTTCCTTCAGGCCGGCGGGCAGCTGGATACCGCACACGGTGCCGCTCTTCTGATATTCCTTCCAGCCAGAACCGACGATGTAACCGCGCACGATGGCTTCCACGGCAACCGGCTTGAGTCGCTTGGCGACCACGGCACGGCCCTCGACCAGCGGCAGCTCGGCAGCCGGCACCACGTCTTCGACGCGATCACCGGTGAAGTGATTGGGCACCACGTGGGCCAGCTTGTCGAACCAGAAGTTGGAGATGGCGGTGAGAATCTTGCCCTTGTCCGGAATCGGCTGTTCGAGGATCACGTCGAAGGCCGACAGGCGATCGGTCGCGACCATCAGCATGCGTTTGTCATCAATCTCGTAGAGATCGCGGACTTTGCCCGAATAGATCTTTTTCAGGCTCAGGGAAGGTGTGGTCATATCGAGATTCCGCCTTGTCGCGTGAAAGTCGCGCCGCTCTTCGTCAAAGGTGACGACCGACGGCCGGGTAAGTAACAACAGCACCGGAGGGCATCTCTAAAAACTACCTGCGTTGTCATCGCTGCGTTAAAAACAGGCTCGTGTGCGAGTCCAATCAAATTGCTCATTTACCACTCGTAAACTCCGCTTTTTCGCCTATTTATGCCTTGCGCTGACTGCCTCGCCTACGTTTTTAGAGGCCCCAGTTGGCCTGCCTGTGAAAACAAAAGGCGAAACCCCTGGAGGTTTCGCCTATCGCCAACCACTCGCCCAAGGTTACTTAGCCGAGGTTTTCCTGAATCATGCCAAGTACACGACGTGCCACATCAGCAGGCGCAACGGTATTGAGGTCTTTCTCGACCGTTACCTGCACGGTGTCGCCAACGGCGGTCAAGCGAACCTGATAGCGCTCGGCGCGGGCCTCGATTTCGTCCTTGCTGTCCGAGCCACCAAACAGGCGGCTGAAGAAGCCAGGCTTCTCGTTGGCACGCTGCGGGCCTTCGGCCAGGTTGACGTAGTAAACACCCAGGGTACGGTTGATGTCGTCGACACGCAGTTCAGCCATGCGCAGCGAGCGGCCAACGCCGGACCAGGCGCGGTCGAAGTCGGTATTCAGGTTCAGTATGGGGTTGCCGTTACCGTCAGCGGACAAGCTCACACGGTTTGGTGCGTCGTAGTCACGACCGGCCAGCAGCGATACCGAACCGCCCTGCTCGACGCTGCGCGTCAGGCTGGTCTGCAGTTCATCAAGCAGTGCGGCGTCGAGGGTCTTGTTGACGCTGCGCTCGGTGAACGGCACTTCGGTGGTGCTGCCCGCGGGGCGCTGCGCAGTCACCACGAAGATCTCGCTGGTATTGCGCTGCACACCCGGCTCGAGGCGCACGTGCACACGGGTTTCAGCGTTGTTATCGAGACCGGCAACGCGGCCGCTCAAACGACTCTGCATGCTGCTGGACAGCGCGTCGAAACGCTTCCAATCGGTGCTGAATTCACCGGTCTGCGGGCGCTCGTCGACGATACGGAAACCGCCATCCTCGAAGAATTGACGGGCACCCGGCCAGACTTCAGCTGGAACACGCTGAGCGACCAGCCAGCTGGAGTCACCGCTGTTCTGCAGGCTGAACTCGCTGACGTTCTCGCTGACAGCGAGTGCTTGCGGA
The DNA here is from genome assembly GCF_979258205.1 of Pseudomonas sp. AC355. Taxonomy (NCBI): domain Bacteria; kingdom Pseudomonadati; phylum Pseudomonadota; class Gammaproteobacteria; order Pseudomonadales; family Pseudomonadaceae; genus Pseudomonas; species Pseudomonas sp. AC355. The sequence continues at coordinate 2,137,145 of NZ_OZ409843.1, forward strand.
CGCGGTACGTCGTACTCGCCCTGCACGTCACTGTTGCGGATTTGATTGGGCACGGGCAGCAGTGGATCGAGGCGCTTGGCCTCGACATCGGCCGGCAGTTGCATCGGCGCAGTCTGCCGTGCGGTCAGGTAATCGCTACCGCGATCACGGAAGTAGCCATTTTCGCCCCAGACCCAGCCACAGCCACTGGTGCTGGTGATGATCAGAGCAAGTGCGGAAAGTCCGGCCAGTCGCTTCATGCGTCGTAATTCCTCGATTAGACCAATACACCGGACTGGCGCAGGGCCTGACGCAGCGGTTCGTGACAACGGGGGCTCAGCCAGGTCAGCGGCAAGCGAATGCCGTCGGCCATCATGCCCATTTCGTTCAGCGCCCATTTCACCGGAATCGGGTTGGCTTCGATGAACAGGTTCTTGTGCAGGGGCATCAACCGATCATTGATCGCCCGCGCGATCGCCGCTTCACCGCGCATGGCAGCCGAGCACATGTCGCTCATCGCCCGCGGAGCCACGTTGGCCGTCACGGAGATGTTGCCCTTGCCGCCCAGCAGGATCAGCTCGACCGCTGTGGCGTCGTCGCCGGAGTAGAGCAGGAAATCCGCGCTGACCCGGTCAAGAATGTCACGGGCACGCTGCAGGTCGCCGGTGGCTTCCTTGATGCCGATGATGTTATCGACCTTCGACAGCCGCTCGACGGTTTCCGGCAGCATGTCGCAGGCGGTACGGCCCGGCACGTTGTAGAGAATCTGCGGAATGGCCACGGCTTCGGCGATATGGCGGAAGTGCAGGTACAGGCCTTCCTGAGTCGGCTTGTTGTAGTACGGCGTGACCAGCAGGCAGGCATCGGCGCCAGCGCTCTTGGCGTTCTGGGTCAGTTCGACCGCTTCGCGAGTGGAGTTGGCACCCGTACCGGCGATTACCGGAATGCGCCCGCCGACCTGACCGACCACGCGGCGGATCACTTCGATGTGCTCATTGACATCGAGTGTCGCCGACTCACCGGTGGTGCCGACTGCCACGATGGCATTGGTGCCCTCTTGCAGGTGGAAATCCACCAGTTTGCTCAAGGCGTCCCAATCGAGATTACCCTGTGCATCCATGGGCGTGACCAGTGCCACCATACTGCCCGCAATCATGCAACCGCTCCTGCCGAAAAAGAGAGCCGTAATGGTACTGGCGCTACCAGCCTTGCACAAGCGAAGTAGCAGGCGGTGTGAGCGGCCGTGACTTCTGGCATTGAGTGCAATAATGCGGTTGGCGATAGCGGTATCTGGTCATTCCCCTGGCGGGCGCTTTTCGCTACCCTGCGTGTTTGTTTGGCACTGTCTATAGCGCCGAGCGCTCAACGTTTAGGAAGGCTGCATGTCCACCCCCCCAGTTCGCGAACAATTCCTCGTCATCAGTGCTCTCGGCACCAACGCCATGGAGCTGACCAACGTACTGTGCCGAGCCAGCCATGAAAACCGCTGCGCGGTCGTCAGCACGCGCCTGAGCCGTCATGGAGACTACAGCGCACTGGTGCTGCAAGTATCGGGCAACTGGGATGCGCTGGCACGCCTGGAGACGGGCCTGCCGGCACTTTCCAAGAAGCATGAGTTCACCGCCAACGTGATCCGCAGCGCCGCCTCGGAGGTGCGTCCTCAGGCACTGCCCTACGTGGCCTACATCAGCTCGGTGTACCGCCCGGACATCCTCAATGAACTGTGCCAGTTCTTCATCGACCACCAGGTCGAGTTGGAGGCCCTGACCTGCGACACCTACCAGGCTCCGCAGACCGGCGGCACCATGCTCAACGCCCAGTTGACCGTCACCCTCCCCGCCGGCACCCAGATCAGCTGGCTGCGCGATCAGTTCCTCGACTTCGCCGATGCACTGAACCTCGACGCACTAATCGAACCCTGGCGTCCCCAGAATCCATAAGGAGCGCTTCATGACTGTCGCTATCGACTCCCCGGTTGCAGATTTCAGCGCCACCGCCACCGGCGGCGAGTTCAACCTGGCCGCCTACAAGGGCAAGCAGTTGGTGATCTACTTCTATCCGAAGGACAACACCCCGGGCTGTACCACACAGGGTCAGGGCTTTCGGGATGGCCACGCGGCCTTCACTGCGGCCAACACGGTGGTCATCGGCGTATCGCGCGACAGCCTGAAGACTCACGAAAATTTCAAGGCCAAGCAGGGCTTCCCCTTCGAGCTGATTTCGGACAAGGACGAAAGCGTCTGCCAACTGTTCGACGTGATCAAGCTGAAGAAGCTCTACGGCAAGGAATACCTGGGCATCGACCGCAGCACTTTCCTGATCGACAAGAGCGGCGTGCTTCGCCAGGAATGGCGAGGTGTCAAGGTACCCGGCCATGTCGACGAAGTACTGGCCGCGGCCGAAGCCCTCAACAAAGCCTGATACATATGAAAATGCCGCTCTCGAGCGGCATTTTTCATTGCAGAACATTCAGCCCGGCATCACGCCTTGCGCAGCCAGTAACGGAACACCTCGCCCTCGGCCTCCTCATGCAGCAGCTCATGGCCAGCCAGCCGCGCGAATGCCCGAAAATCGCGCTGCGACCCGGCATCCGTGGCCAGCACCTTGAGCACGTCACCGCTGGCCAGGCCGTTGAGGGCCATCTTGGCCTTGAGCAAAGGCAGCGGACAATTCAAGCCACACGCATCCAGCTCGGCCTGATGCTCGCCCTGCCACACCGCACCATCCCCCATAACGCCCTCCGTTTTTCCAGGCCGACAGCATAACCCAAGGCCCGCCAACGCTGGTCAGGCAAGTGCCTCCCGGCTACAGTACGGCACTGATCCAACAAGAGCTCCATGCATGAATGTTCTGCGCCCTACCCTGCTGACGCTCGCCTGCTTGCTGGCACAACCAACGATGGCCAACGACCTGCCATCACTCGGCGACGCGAGCTCTGCCATGGTTTCTCCGCAACAGGAATATCAACTAGGCCGCGCCTGGCTGAGCATCGTTCGCGGCCAGGTCAGCCAGCTGTCGGACCCTCAGTTAAAGGACTTCGTTGAAAGCAGCGTCTACCGTCTGGCGGAAACCAGCCAGGTACAGGATCGGCGCCTCGAATTCGTCCTGCTCAACAGCCCACAGATCAACGCTTTCGCCGCGCCAGGCGGGATCATCGGCGTCAACGGCGGGCTGTTCCTCTATGCGCAGACCGAAGGTGAATACGCCTCGGTACTCGCTCACGAACTCGCTCACTTGTCGCAGCGCCACTTCGCCCGCGGCCTGGAAGCCCAGCAGCGCATGCAGTTGCCGGTCATGGCAGCGATGCTCGCCGGTATCGTCGCAGCCGCAGCAGGTGCCGGCGATGCCGGTATCGCCGCCATCGCGTCGACCCAGGCAGCGGCGATTCAGGAACAACGCCGATTTTCCCGGCAGAACGAGCAGGAGGCTGACCGTATCGGCCTGGTCAACCTGGAAAAGGCCGGCTACGACCCACGCTCGATGCCGAGCATGTTCGAGCGCCTGATGCGTCAGTACCGCTACGACCGCATGCCACCCGAATTCCTGCTGACTCACCCGGTTTCCGAATCGCGTATCGCCGATACCCGCAACCGCGCCGAGCAGTACCAGACTGGAGGCACCGAGGACAGCCTGCGCTACCAGCTGATGCGTGCACGCGTACAACTGACCTATGAAGAAACGCCGGGCATCGCTGCCAAGCGCTTCCGTGCCCAGCTCGATGAAAACCCCAACATGGACGCCGCCCGCTACGGCCTGACCATCGCCCTGATCAAGGGCAGCCAGTTCGATGAAGCACGCGATACGCTAGCGCCCTTGCTGCAAAAAGCCCCAGACGACGTCACCTACAACCTGGCGCAGATCAGCCTCGACTCGGCAGCCAACAGCCTCCCAGCGGCCGAGCAACGCATCAAGCGATTACTCGACCTGTACCCCGGCAATTACCCGCTGAACCAAGCGCGTATCGACTTGCTGCTCAAACAACGCAAAATCCCCGAGGCGGAGCAAGCACTCAATGATCTGCTCAAGCGCCGCGTGAAAGATCCGGACGTCTGGTATCAGGTGGCGGAAGTTCGCGGCCTTAGCGGCAACACCATCGGCCTGCATCAGGCCCGGGCCGAGTTCTTCGCGCTGGTAGGGGATTTCAACCAGGCCATCGAACAGCTCGACTTCGCCAAGCGCCGCGCCAGCAACAACTTCCAGCTGGCCTCACGCATCGACGCCCGCCAGAAAGAGCTGATCGAAGAAAAGCGCATGACGGAAGAAATGCTGCGCTGATCACGCCGCCTCAAGTTGCAGCGCCGGCGAATTCGGGGAGATTGCACATCGGCGTAAGCCACAAGCGCCTTACTTGACGCTTGTGGCTTGCCGCTCAAAGCCGCTGTCAGGCGTTTCCTGCGAGTTTCAGGCGTGCCGCCTGGGTAAAGTCCAGCATACGCTGGAGCGGTTTGATCGCCCGGGGGATCAGCGCCGGATCGACGAACACTTCGTTACTGCCCTCGCGCAGGCACTGCAAGGTGCGCTGCAGAGTGTTCATCGCCATCCAGGGGCAACTGGCGCAACTGCGGCAGGCGGCGCCATTGCCGGCTGTCGGCGCCGCAACGAACTCCTTGTCGGGACACAGCTGCTGCATCTTGTAGAAGATGCCGCGGTCGGTGGCAACGATGAAGGTCTTGTTCGGCATCCGCTGCGCAGCGGCGATCAACTGGCTGGTCGAGCCCACGGCATCGGCCAGGTCGATCACCGCGGTCGGTGACTCTGGATGAACCAGTACTGCCGCGTCCGGATACAGAGCCTTCATTTCTTCCAGCTGACGGGCCTTGAACTCTTCATGGACGATGCAGGCACCGTCCCAGAGCAGCATGTCGGCACCGGTCTTGTTCTGGATGAAACGCCCAAGGTGCTGATCAGGCGCCCAGATGATGCTCTCGCCGTTATCCATCAGGTGCTCGACGATCTCGACGGCACAGCTGGACGTCACCACCCAGTCGGCACGCGCCTTCACCGCCGCCGAGGTATTGGCGTAGACGACCACGGTGCGTTGCGGATGCTGATCGCAGAACGCGGCGAACTCATCGACCGGGCAACCCAGATCAAGCGAACAGGTAGCCTCCAGCGTCGGCATCAGCACACGTTTTTCAGGGTTGAGGATTTTCGCCGTCTCGCCCATGAACTTGACGCCGCCGACTAGTACGGTCTGCGCCGAGTGCTGATTGCCGAAGCGGGCCATCTCCAGCGAGTCGGACACGCAGCCACCCGTTTCTTCGGCAAGCGCCTGCAGCACCGGATCACAGTAATAGTGGGCGACCAGAACGGCATTCTGGCGCTTCAGTTCTTTGCCAATTTCATCACGGTAGAACGCTTCCTGCTCCGCCGTCAGCGTCTCTGGCTGTTTGGCATCGAGATGAGCTTGGACAAGAAGTCGTTCGGCAATCTGCGTCATGTCGTCAAGCCCTATCGAGGTCTATGAGCACGGAACGCTGAGTATACCGCCAGACCCGTCAGGCTGGTCGGAACACGCAGAGGGGTGTCGCAGGTTAGACAGCAGCGGGCTGCAAACCTTGCGCGGGCGCGCATGTTAAGTGCATTGCCGGGCGATTTTCAATCACACGGACGACCTCGCGTCGATCCACAGGTTGATCGCCACGATAATCCGCCGCATCATCAGCATCAGGACACGGCTGCCTGGGCGAGCGACAGCTAGCGGCCAGGCAAGACGGCCATACATGGCCGACCAGATTCAGTACCGCAGAGGCCGGATGCGAACTCTGTATGGATCATCGTTATCACTACTCTGGAAAACATCGACTGCGCGCGTGCCCCGCAGTGGTCGTTCAGCAATTGAGGATGTCATGGCTTACGAAAGCATCGAATGGGACAAGCTGGGTTTCGACTACATCAAGACCGACCAGCGCTACCTGTCGCACTGGCGCGACGGCGAGTGGGATCAGGGCAACCTGACTGAAGACAACGTGCTGCACATCAGCGAGGGCTCCACGGCCCTGCACTATGGTCAGCAGTGCTTCGAAGGCCTCAAGGCCTACCGCTGCAAGGACGGCTCGATCAACCTGTTCCGCCCGGATCAGAACGCCCTGCGCATGCAGCGCAGCTGCGCCCGCCTGCTGATGCCGGCACCTTCCAGCGAGCAATTCATCGAGGCCTGCAAGCAGGTGGTACGCGCCAACGAGCGCTTCATCCCACCGTACGGTTCCGGCGGCGCGCTGTATCTGCGCCCGTTCGTGATCGGCGTTGGCGACAACATTGGCGTGCGCACCGCGCCCGAGTTCATCTTCTCGGTGTTCTGCATCCCGGTAGGCCCTTACTTCAAGGGCGGCATGAAACCGAACAACTTCGTGATCTCCAGCTATGACCGCGCCGCGCCACAAGGCACTGGCGCTGCCAAGGTCGGTGGCAACTATGCAGCCAGCCTGATGCCGGGCTCACAAGCCAAGAAGAACAACTTCGCCGACTGCATCTACCTCGATCCGCAGACCCACACCAAGATCGAGGAAGTGGGCTCGGCTAACTTCTTCGCCATCACCCACAACGATGAATTCGTCACCCCGAAATCACCATCAGTGCTGCCAGGCATCACCCGCCTGTCGCTGATTGAACTGGCACAAAGCCGCCTGGGCCTGAAAGTTATCGAAGGCGACGTGTTCATCGATCGCCTGAGCGATTTCAAGGAAGCCGGCGCCTGCGGCACTGCGGCGGTGATCACCCCGATTGGCGGTATCGAGTACGAGGGCAAGCTCCACGTCTTCTACAGCGAGAAAGAGGTCGGCCCGATCATCAGCCGCCTGTACAGCGAGCTGACCGGCGTGCAGTCCGGCGATGTCGAAGCGCCGCAAGGCTGGATCGTTAAAGTGTGATGCAAGCCGCTAACGGCTTTCACGAGCCGTCAGCGGGCTTTAGCCGCAAATATTACACGCAATAAAAAGCCCGGATCTTTTCCAAGATCCGGGCTTTTTATTGCGTCTTCGCAAGGAAGACTTTAAATGGTGGGTCGTGTGGGATTCGAACCTACGACCAATTGGTTAAAAGCCAACTGCTCTACCAACTGAGCTAACGACCCGTGCTGCGGGCGCTATAATACTGATTTAAATCAGAAATTCAACACCCAGCAGAAAATAATCTATTGATAACGCGTTGGATCGAGTATGCCGGCGGTGGCAAAGCCGGCTGAGCGCAAACGGCAGCTATCACATTTTCCACATGCACGCCCGTCGCCATCGGCCAGGTAGCAAGAGACGGTCAACGCGTAATCGACACCTAAACGCGAGCCCGTCTGGACGATTTCAGCCTTGCTCATCATCTGTAACGGAGCCCGAATAGAGATGCGTCGCCCCTCCACTCCCATCTTGGTTGCGAGGTTCGCAACGCGCTCGAATGCCTCGACGAATTGCGGCCGGCAATCCGGATACCCGGAATAATCCACCGCGTTAACCCCGATAAAGATGTCCTGAGCCTCCATTACCTCGGCCCACCCCAAAGCCAAGGCTAGAAAAACAGTGTTGCGCGCCGGTACATAGGTCACTGGAATTCCAGTCGTGGGGGACTGCGGTACATCGATACTGGCATCGGTCAGCGCCGAGCCACCGATACCGCCGAGATCCATGCCGATCACCTTGTGCTCGACCACGCCCAATTGCTGCGCGACACGCTCGGCCGCCTGCAACTCGGAACGATGTCGCTGCCCATAGTCGAAGCTCATGCTATAGCAGCTGTAACCCTGCTCCCTGGCCATCGCCACCACCGTCGCGGAATCGAGGCCACCGGACAGTAGGATGACTGCTTTCTTTTCACTCATGTCAGTGCCCCGGCTCGTCGTTCCAAAGAATCTTGTGCAACTGCAGTTGCATGCGCACCGGCAGATTGTCGGCAATCACCCATTCAGCCAGCTCGCGCCCACTCACCTGCTGGTGGCTCGGCGAAAACAGCAACTCGCCGGCGCGTTCGGCCAGACCGTACTGGATGATCTTGCTCACCGACCAGTCATAATCCTCCCGCGAACAGATCACGAACTTGACCTGATCCCGCGGCTGCAGATACTCGATGTTCTCGTAGCGGTTGCGGGCCACCTCGGCCGAACCTGGGGTTTTCAGGTCAATGACCTTGCTGACCCGAGTATCGACAGCGGAAACGTCCAGCGCGCCACTGGTTTCCAGAGACACGTCGTAACCGACGTCACACAGACGCTGGAGCAAGGGAATGCAGTTGGGCTGCGCCAGCGGTTCGCCACCGGTAACGCACACATAGCGCGGACGGTAGCTCGCCACCTGCTCGAGAATGGCGTCCAGCGAGAGGATTTCCCCGCCACTGAAGGCGTAGGCGGTATCGCAGTATTGACAGCGCAGGGGGCAGCCGGTCAGGCGCACGAATACCGTCGGCAAGCCGGCAGTACGCGTTTCCCCCTGCAACGAGAAAAAGATCTCGGTAATGCGCAGGGTATCTTTCATAGGGGCCACGGGCGTGACGGCGAAACAGGCCATCCGCCTCCGTTGCGAAAAAGGACGGCGATTCTAAACGAAAAAAATGGGCGGTAGCCATTTTTGACATCGCTGGCGACGACCTGCCGGCCAACTCCCCGCTTGCAGGCAACAAAAAACCCGCGACAGGCGCGGGCTTCGTTCAAAGCCGAGGCTTACTGGATGCGCTGCAGATCACGCTGAGCCAGCTGGGCAGCCGAAGTGCCCGGATACTGGGCGATGACCTGCTGCAAAATGCCCTTGGCCTTGTCATTGTTGCCTAGGCGAATTTCCACATCGGCCAACTTGAACAGCGAATCCGGCACTTTGGAGTGCTGCGGATAGGCCTGGCTGACTTTGGCGAAGGCCTGGCCGGCACCCTGCAGATCACCCTTGGCGAGGTTAACTTCACCCAGCCAGTACTGGGCATTGCCCGCATACTGGCTGTTCGGATAACGACGCAGGAACGCTGCGAAGGCTTGGCTGGCCTTGTCGAAATCCTTGGCCTTGATCAGGTCAAAAGCTGCATCGTAAAACAGCTTTTCCTTCGCCGGGTCTGCCGGCTCGCCGGAGGCCTGCGCTTGCCCTGCGTCACCAGCGGAGGAACCACCGGTGCCATTGCTGGCACCTGCGGCTGGAGAATTCTGTGTGGCTGCAGCACCAGCTGCGGCACCACTGCTCAGACGCTTATCAAGATCCTGGTATCGCTCCAGGCCTTCTTGCTTCAAACGCTGAATATCGTTCTGCTGCTCTTCAAGCATGCCACGCAGTTGCGCGATTTCCTGCTGCATCTGCTGGAGCTGATTGAATAGCATGCCCTGCGCCGAAGATGGGGTTTCCACCCCACCCCCAGCGTAGGCGCCAGACGTGCCGTAACCGGCATTCGGACTGGCACCACCGTTACCGGTACTGCCATCCTGTACGGGAATCTGAGCCCAAGCCGCAAGCGGCAGGCTCAGCGCCATAACGGTTACTACACGTCGGCACATTCGCATATCGAATTACTTACGCAGTTCGACGCGACGGTTCTGAGCCCAGGATTGCTCGTCGTTGCCGGTAGCAACAGGACGCTCTTCACCGTAGGAAACCAGTTCCAGCTGAGCAGGGGAAACGCCCTGCAGTACCAGGTAACGCTGAACGGCCTTGGCGCGACGCTCGCCCAGAGCCATGTTGTATTCGCGGGTACCGCGCTCGTCAGCGTGGCCTTCCAGGACGACGCGAGCGCCATTGCCTTTCAGATCCTTGGCATGAACGTCCAGAGCGCGCATGGCTTCCGGCTTCAGGTCAGAGCTGTCGTATTCGAAGTAGAAAGTGGTGATAGCGCGCAGAGCGGCTTCTTCACTCAGGCTGCCGTCGACAGCGCCGGTGTTTGCACCGTAGCCAGCGTTCGGGTCTACAGCGCCTTCGCCAGCGGTATCACCGCCTTTGGAGGAACAACCAACAGCCACTGCCAGAGCCAGGCTCAGCGCAGCAAATTTGCCAAATTTCAGCATTTCCATGTGTAACTCCTAATGAACCCCAGTGTGTTAAGCATACAAACAGGTGAAGCACCGCGCATCAGTTCAGGAAGGGGGACCAGGATGGCTCTCGAACTTCGCCTTGAGCGGTAGGTAGAGGGAGCCTAACGCGACCGTTAACGGACGCTAACATCAGGACTCCCCGCCCCTGCTGGCGGGTAGCGTAGATTATCATCGTTCCATTGGGCGCAACAGTAGGCGACTCATCCAAACTTGTATCTGAAAGAATGCGCAGATTGCCACGCTCAAGATCCTGTGCAGCTACCTTGAACACGGTGTAACCATCCTGGCGATGAATCATTACCAGGGTCTTCTCGTCGGCAGACAATTTAGGGTTGGCATTGTAGTTGCCGACGAAGGTCACTCGTTCGACCGCACCAGAATTGATGTTGGTCTTATAAATCTGTGGCTTGCCCGAGCGGTCAGAGGTGAAATAGATCGTCTGACCGTCCTTGCCCCAGAAGGGCTCGGTATCGATGGCGTAGTGGTTGGTAACGCGGCGCAGGTTCTTGGAAGCTATATCCATGACATAGACTTCCGGGTTGCCGTCTTTCGACAGCGTGAACGCCAGCTTACTGCCATCAGGCGACCAAGCCGGAGCGCCGTTGAGGCCTTCGAAGTTGGTGACCTGCTCGCGACGACCGGTATCAATGTGCTGCACGAATATGCGCGGACGTTTCTGTTCGAAGGAAACGTAGGCGATACGCTTGCCATCGGACGCGAACGACGGCGACAGGATCGGCTCACGGGACTGCAGGAGGGTAACTGCGCGAGCACCGTCATAGTCCGAACGCTGCAGAGTGTAACGGGTGTTGTTTACTCCGAAGCGCTCTGCAGTGACGTACAGCATGCGAGTGGAGAACGCGCCCTTGACGCCGGTGAGCTTCTCGAACGACTGATCGGCGATATGGTGAGCCATGTCGCGAAGTTGATCGGCACTGCCGCCAACGTTGCCGGTCAGTACCTGCTGTTCGGTGGCTACGTTGAACAGAGCGAACTGAATCTGCAAACGCGCACCGTTAGGCACGATGTTGCCAACCAGCACGTATTGGGCGCCCAGCGCTTTCCAGTCACGATAGATGACTTCGCTGCCTTGAGTCGGCAGGCTGATCATGTTCTGCCGTGGAATCGGCTCGAACACACCGGAGTTGCGCAGATCATTGCCAACGATAGTGGCGATGTCTTCGGGCAGCACATTGCCGCCCTGCCAGCCGAACGGCACCACGGCAATCGGCGTGGCTCGATCGGTGCCGGTGCTGATCACCAGGGGATCAGCCGCCTGCACGCTACCGACCAGCATGGCCAGCCCCAGTACAACGATTCGCATCAGGGTATTCACAGACCTAAATCCTCCGGTTTGAAGACGGCACGACGCTGCCGGTAAAGCCGATCGAACGTGGCACGATCAAGTTGCTGCATTTCTGCAATACGCCCCACGTTGCGCACTGCCTGTACTGCTGAACTGTCGAACGGTGAGTCACCACTGGAGCGACTGACACTGGCATTAGTGATGGTGCCATCGGGCAACATCTCGATCAGCACTTCAACACTCATACCATTGCGCGCCGACGGCGGCCGCCGCCACTGCTCGCTTACCAGCTTGACGATCAGATCATCGAGGCTACCTGCAACCTGATCACCCTGAGTCTCGGCGAGCGCCTGCTGCCGCTCGGTGTCATCGGACAGCAGCTCGGCCAAAGCCGCTGCTTTCTTGTCCTCAACCGCCTTGCGCTCAGCTGCCTGGGCATTGGCTTTTTTCTTGGCATCCTCGGCAGCTTTCTTTTTCGCTGCATCGGCTGCTGCTTTCTTCTTGGCCTCTTCGGCGGCCTTTTTCTTGGCATCCTCCGCGGCTTTTTTCTTCGCTTCCGCTTCAGCGGCCTTTTTCTTGTCGGCCTCAAGCGCGGCTTTTACCTTGGCGACATCAGCCAGCTTCTTCTGCTCGGCTGCTTTCGTCGCGGCATCTGCCTCTGCCTTCTTCGCCGCATCGGCCTTTTGAGCTTCCTCGACTTTCTTTTGTTCCGCTGCTTTAGCGACCTGCTGTTTCTGCGCTTCGGCCTGGGCCTGCTTTTCCTGCTCGGCCTTTTTCTGTTCGAGCTGTTCAGTCTCGAATTGCGGTGCTGCGGTTTTCTTGGCCTCGCCCGCAATCTTCTGGTTGGTCTGGGTAGTTGCCTGGCTCTGCGACTTCAGTTGGTAAAGGGTAGCCTGCACGATCGGTCTTGCTGGCGGCAGTTCAGGGGCAAAGGCAAAACTGACGAACAGCATGCCAAACATCAGCACGTGCAAACCTACGGCCCAGACCACCGGCCAGAACAGATTTTCCGAAGGTGAGCGTTCACGCTGCCGCATTAGGGCGCCTCGGTAATCAGACCGACGTTACCTACGCCAGCCTGCTGCAAGCCACCCATAGCGGACATCACCGTACCGTAATCGACGGCTTTGTCACCACGTACGAACACCTGCACCTGCTTACCCTGGCTGCGGGTCTGAGTGATGATGGCAGTGACGGCACGCGTCATCTCATCCAGGGTCAGAGCGCGATCCTGCACGGTATCGGTGTCGACTTCCGTACCCATGTTCCAGTAGTAGGACTTGTCGGACTTGATGGAGATGGTCAGTACCTGGGAGTCGTTGTCCTGCGGCAGCACTTCGCTGCTGACCTGAGGGAGGTCGACCTTGACCCCCTGATTGAGCATCGGCGCCGTAACCATGAAGATGACCAGTAGCACCAACATCACATCGATGTAAGGCACCACGTTCATCTCGGCGACGGGCTTGCGTCTATTGCGAATTCTGGCCATGGCTCTGAAAACCTATCTATGAATGCCTAAGGCTTATTCTTCACTGCTATGCACTTTACGGTGCAGGATCGCCTGGAACTCGTCGGCGAATGTGTAGTAACGAGAAATCAGCATCTCACCGCGGGCAGCGAAACGGTTGTAGGCAATAACGGCAGGAATCGCAGCGAACAGGCCGATAGCTGTAGCGATCAGTGCTTCAGCAATACCGGGCGCGACAGTTGCCAGGGTGGCCTGCTGTACCTGAGCCAGACCGCGGAAAGAGTTCATGATCCCCCATACGGTACCGAACAGACCGATATACGGACTGGTGGAACCGACGGTGGCGAGGAACGGCAGGCTCTGCTCGAGCTTCTCTTCCTCACGAGAGATGGCGACGCGCATGGAACGGGCAACGCCGTCCATGACCGCATCCGGATCCATACCAGGCTGCTGACGCAGGCGGGAGAACTCCTTGAAACCGGCACGGAAGATCTGCTCCAGGCCGGAATCCGGATCCGGGTTGCTGCCTGCCTGACGATAAAGCTTGGACAGGTCGATACCGGACCAGAAGCGCTCCTCGAAGTTGTCCAGCGCACGCTTGGCGCCACGCAGCAAACTACTGCGCTGGAAAATCATGACCCAAGAAGTGACCGATGCGGCCACCAGGATCAACATCACCAACTGCACCACCAGACTGGCGTTGCTGATAAGACTCCACATAGACATGTGGTCAACGGCGTTGGCTTCCACGCTTACTCTCCTGCAGTAGATGTACCGGTACCATCCTGTTCGGCGAAGGCTGTTCGCAGAGACGGAGGCATGGCCCGGGGTTTGAAATTATCGGCGCGCACACAGGCCACCAGAAACTGCCCCTCGCAGAGCAGCGCGTTATCCATCACCCGCCTCACCTGTTGACGAAAGCGCAGGCTGGCACGGTTCAATTCAGTTACCTCAGCACTCACCAGCAATTCGTCGTCCAGCCGCGCCGGCGCGTGATAGCGCGCCTCGCTGGAGTGCACGACGAACAACAGGCCCTCACCCGCTAGCGTCGACTGGGCGAAACCCAGTTCGCGCAGCCGCTCGGTGCGAGCCCGCTCCATGAATTTGAGGTAGTTGACGTAATAAACGACGCCACCGGCATCGGTATCTTCGTAGTAAACACGACAGCGATGGGCGAACGGCTGAGCAGCGTATTGCGCGCGCATACTCTAGTGCCCGCACCGAGTCTTGCCAATCGGCGCGACAAGTATTTTTTTCATTGACCCTCTCCATCGGTAAACAGGTCGAGCACTGGCCGCTCATCCATGCGTTTCGGCGTATTCAGACCAAAATGCAAGTAAGCATGCCGGGTCACCACTCGTCCTCTCGGCGTACGCATGATGTAACCCTGCTGGATCAGGTAGGGCTCCAACACATCCTCAATGGTGTGCCGCTCCTCGCTAATCGCCGCAGCCAGACTATCGACACCAACCGGGCCGCCATCGAACTTCTCGATCATGGTCAGCAGCAAGCGGCGATCCTGATGGTCGAATCCCCGTTCGTCCACATCCAACAAGTTCAAGGCCAGGTCGGCTATCTGCTGGGTGATCTCGCCCTGCCCGCGCACTTCGGCAAAATCGCGCACGCGGCGCAGCAAACGGTTGGCGATACGCGGCGTACCGCGGGCCCGGCGCGCGATCTCGAACGCCCCTTTGGCCTCAATCGGCAAGCCCAGAATGCCGGCGGCTCGCATGATGATGGTCGCCAGGTCTTCGGTGTTATAGAACTCGAGACGCTGCACGATGCCGAAACGGTCACGCAGCGGATTGGTCAGCATCCCGGCTCGGGTGGTCGCCCCCACCAGAGTGAAAGGCGGCAAATCGAGCTTGATCGAACGAGCGGCAGGCCCCTCCCCAATCATGATATCGAGCTGAAAATCCTCCATCGCCGGGTATAGCACTTCTTCGACGATGGGCGACAGACGGTGAATCTCGTCAATGAACAGCACATCACCGGGCTCAAGGTTCGTCAGCAGCGCAGCCAGATCACCTGGACGCTCAAGCACGGGACCCGAGGTACTCTTGATGGAAACGTTCATTTCCTGGGCGATGATGTTCGCTAGGGTGGTCTTGCCCAACCCTGGCGAGCCGAAGATCAGCGTGTGATCGAGCGGCTCCTTGCGACCGCGGGCCGCCTGGATAAACAGCTCCATCTGCTCGCGGACGACGGGTTGCCCAATGTACTCGGCCAGCGACAGCGGTCGAATCGCGCGGTCGACCTGCTCGTCGCGATCACGGTCGCGGCTACCTGCCGTAACCAGCCTATCTGCCTCGAGCATCTACAGCATTCCCTTCAGAGCGCGACGAATCATGTCTTCACTACTCAACCCATCTTCTTTGACCGCCGAAACGGCGCGACTGGCTTCCTGCGGTTTGTAGCCCAGGGAGATAAGCGCACTGACCGCGTCATTCTCCGCGCTTGTGACTGCGCCACCCACACGAGGTTCAACCACCAGGCTTGCCATGCCAGGTACGGTCTCCCATGTTTTGAAGCGATCCTTGAGCTCGACCAGCAGGCGCTCGGCGGTTTTCTTACCGACGCCAGGAATCTTCACCAGCACGGCCGTGTCCTGAGCTTGCACGCAACGCACCAACTCATCGACCTCCAAACCCGACATCAACGCCAACGCCAACTTTGGGCCTACGCCATTCAGACGAATCAGCTCGCGGAATAGCTCGCGCTCGCGCTTCTCGAAAAAACCATAAAGCAGATGCGCATCCTCGCGCACCACCAGATGGGTGTGCAGCGTCAGCGGCTCACCCACCGAGGGCAAACGGTACAACGTGGTCATGGGGACTTCCAGCTCATAGCCCAGACCATTCACATCCAGAATCAAATGTGGCGGCTGCTTTTCCGCCAGGGTGCCGCGTAAACGTCCGATCACCGACGCATTCCTTTCAATAGTAGAGAACCTGGAGCCTGCTCATGATCTAGCGAGCTAAAGCTTGCTTTTGACGCAGCAGCGCCGACGCGCAGCAGATCATGCGCGGGTTACAAGCGAAGCCGCCCACCGCGCCGCTTGGCGCTGGCCAGACCATGAGGGATAAGACTCTGCCGATGATGAGCGTGACACAGGGCGATACCTAGGGCGTCCGAGGCGTCGATTTGCGGCTTCTGCATCAGCTTGAGCAGGTGCATCACCATCATTTGCACTTGCTGCTTATCGGCAGCACCCGTTCCGACCACGGCCTGCTTGACCTGGGTGGCAGTGTACTCACTGATTTCCAGGCTTGCTTCCATCGCAGCGACGATCGCGGCACCGCGAGCCTGTCCGAGCTTGAGTGCCGAATCGGCATTACGTGCCATGAATACCTGCTCGATACCCATGGTCACTGGACCAAAGGTACGGATCACCTCACTGACGCCGCGGAAGACGATCTGCAAACGTTCCGGCAATGGCCCATTGCCTGTCCGAATACAGCCTGACGCCACGTATTCACACGTGCGCCCGGTATCGCGTATCACACCGTACCCGGTAATGCGGGAACCCGGATCGATCCCCAGAATCAGCGTCATGCCTGTCATCCACCAGTGGCATTGGCTGCCACACTGTCTATTTATCCAGGCGTGAGTATAGGGTCGCCGATAGCCCGCCGTCATCCACAGAACCCACAGCCTGTCGGTCATAAGCGTCCACAGGCCCGCTTTTCACCATGAAAGTGGCTCGGGAAGCGACCGGCTATAAAAAAGCCGGAAGCGCCAATGGCGACTTCCGGCTTTCAACAACGCCGTGGAATCAGCCGAGCTGCTCCATGATCTCGTCGGAGACTTCGGCGTTGTGGTAGACGTTCTGCACGTCGTCCAGATCTTCGAGCATATCGATCAGCTTGAATACCTTCTGCGCGGTTTCCAGATCGGTGATCGGCGCGCTGATCGACGGGATCATGGCGATATCCGCCTCTTCACCCTTGAAACCGGCGGCGTTCAGCGCTTCGTTCACCGCGTGGAACTCGGTGAAACTGGTCGAGACCAGCGCAGCGCCGTCATCGCCCATCTCCACGTCATCGGCACCGGCTTCCAGCGCAGCTTCCATCAGCGCATCTTCGTCGACACCCGAAGCGAAGCCGATCTGCCCTCTGCGTTCGAACATGTAAGCCACCGAGCCATCGGTGCCCAGGTTGCCGCCACACTTGGTGAACGCGTGGCGCACTTCGGCAGCGGTGCGGTTGCGGTTGTCGGTCATCACTTCGACGATGATCGCCACACCACTCGGCGCATAACCTTCGTAGCTGAACTCGACGACGTTGTCGGCTTCGTTGTTGCCGGCACCGCGGGCGATGGCACGGTCGATCACGTCGCGGGACATGTTGTTGGTCAACGCTTTGTCGACGGCCAGGCGTAGGCGCGGGTTGTCCGCCGGGATGGGCCCGCCATGCTTGGCGGCGACGGTCAGCTCACGAATGAGCTTGGTGAAGATCTTGCCGCGCTTGGCGTCCTGGCGCCCCTTGCGGTGCTTGATGTTGGCCCATTTGGAATGACCGGCCATATTCCACTCCAGTTTTTTCAGATTTCACAATGAACGAGCCCAGGTTTCCCTGGGCTCGGCATACCGTTTGGCGCTTACTCCGCCTTGGGTTGCTCGCGAAGGCGAATGTGCAGCTCACGCAGCGATTTGCCGTCTACCACACCCGGCGCCTGAGTCATGACGCAGGCAGCGCTCTGGGTTTTCGGGAAGGCGATGACTTCGCGAATCGAGCTGGCACCGGTCATCAGCATCACCAGACGATCGAGGCCGAAGGCCAGACCACCATGGGGCGGTGCACCGTACTTGAGGGCGTCGAGCAGGAATCCGAACTTCTCCTGCTGCTCGTCTTCGCTGATGCCCAGCACGCGGAACACGGTCTGCTGCATACCCTTGTCGTGGATACGGATCGAACCGCCACCCAGTTCGGTACCGTTGAGCACCAGGTCATAGGCACGGGACAACGCTGCGGCGGGGTTGGCCTCCAGCTCTTCGGCCGAGCATTTCGGCGAAGTGAACGGGTGGTGCATGGCAGTCAAGCTGCCATCGTCGTTCTCCTCGAACATCGGGAAGTCGACAACCCACAACGGCGCCCACTCAGCAGTCAGCAGGTTCAGGTCATGGCCGAGCTTGATGCGCAGCGCACCCAGAGCATCGTTGACCACTTTGGCGCGGTCAGCGCCGAAGAACACGATGTCACCGTCAACCGCACCGACGCGATCGAGGATGGTGTTGAGGTTCGGCTCGGCGATGTTCTTGACGATCGGCGACTGCAAGCCTTCAACGCCCTTGGCGCGCTCGTTGACCTTGATGTAGGCCAGGCCACGGGCGCCATAGTTGCCGACAAACTTGGTGTAGTCGTCGATCTGCTTGCGCGGCATGCTCGCCCCGCCCGGTACGCGCAGCGCGGCAACGCGGCCTTTCGGATCGTTGGCCGGGCCGGAGAAGACCTTGAAGTCGACATCTTTGAGCTGATCGGCAACGTCGACCAGCTCCATCGGGATGCGCAGGTCGGGCTTGTCGGAACCGAAACGACGCATGGCTTCGGCCAGGGTCATGTGCGGCAGCTCGGCGAACTCGACGTCCAGCACTTCCTTGAACAGGTTGCGGATCATGGTCTCGGTGAGATGCATGATGTCGGCTTCGTCGAGGAAGCTGGTCTCGATGTCGATCTGGGTGAATTCCGGCTGGCGGTCGGCACGCAGGTCTTCATCGCGGAAGCACTTGGCGATCTGGTAGTAGCGGTCGAAGCCGGCGACCATCAGCAACTGCTTGAACAGCTGCGGCGACTGCGGCAATGCGAAGAAGCTGCCAGCGTGGGTACGGCTCGGCACCAAATAGTCGCGGGCGCCTTCCGGCGTGGCGCGGGTGAGGATCGGCGTTTCCACGTCGAGGAAGCCGTTCTCGTCCAGGTAGCGACGGATGCTGCTGGTGATGCGCGAGCGCAGCTTGAGCTTCTCGGCCATTTCCGGGCGACGCAGGTCGATGAAACGATAGCGCAGGCGGGTTTCTTCACCGACATCGGAGTATTCGTTGAGCGGGAACGGCGGGGTTTCCGCTTCGTTCAGCACTTCCAGCTCATAGCCGAGCACTTCGATAGCGCCCGAGGCCATATTGGCGTTGACCGCACCAGCCGGACGCAGGCGTACCTTGCCGGTGATCTTGACCACGTATTCGCTGCGCACACGGTCAGCCTTGGCGAAGGTGTCGGCGCGATCCGGGTCGAACACCACCTGAGCCAGGCCTTCGCGGTCACGGATATCGAGGAAGATCACACCACCGTGGTCACGGCGACGGTGAACCCATCCGCAGAGGGTGATTTCCTGGCCTTCCAGGCTTTCGTTCAACTGGCCGCAATAGTGGCTGCGCATCATGGGGATAATCGCTTCTCTTGAGTCTGAAATTCATTGAACCGCGAGCCGGCGTCTTTCGTCCGATCCAGCAATACGCATTGCGTGGATTGGCGCGGACAAGCCAGACGGTCTGTCGCTGCAGCAAAGCAGCCGATTATATATGGTTAAGCAGGTCGGCGCAGCCGAGCAAGTGACTGACACTGCCACACATAGTTTTGCGCAATGGCTGCCATTGATACAAAGCACATCGCGTCCTTTAACCACCGTGATAGGCTCTGTCCATTGCCTGGGCAGCACGCCCTCCCTCATCAAATCAGGAGAAAAATCCATGGAAATCAACATCGGAATCGCCGAACAGGATCGCGCATCCATCGCCGAAGGCCTGTCGCGTCTGCTGGCCGACACCTACACCCTGTATCTGAAAACCCACAATTTTCACTGGAACGTCACCGGGCCAATGTTCAACACCCTGCACCTGATGTTCGAAGGGCAGTACACCGAACTGGCACTGGCCGTCGATCAGATCGCCGAGCGCATTCGCGCACTGGGCTTCCCGGCTCCAGGCACCTATGCGGCTTACGCTCGCCTGTCGTCGATCAAGGAAGAAGAAGGCGTGCCCAACGCCGAAGAAATGATCAAGCTGCTGGTGCAGGGCCAGGAAGCGGTCGTGCGTACCGCCCGCGGCATCTTCCCGCTGCTGGACAAAGTCAGTGACGAGCCGACCGCAGACCTGCTGACCCAACGCATGCAGGTTCACGAAAAAACCGCATGGATGCTGCGCAGCCTGCTGGCTTCCTGATTCGGCTCTGACGATGGTCACCACTCTGGCGGCCATCGTTCTGATGCCTGCACATCTATTTCCCCGGCAGTAACAGCACGCTATCAGCGCCGCTGATTTGAGAAGCCCCTTCCTTTGCTGTTAAATACGCCCCGTGCCGTCAGCCCAGCCTTGGGAAGACGCATAGGCTGGCCCTCTCGTTTATTCCATCGCCCTTACGTCACGGCAAATCGCGTGGAGCCAGCTCTTCCTGGTGTTCCTTTATTAAGTGAGTGCGTTGAACATGTTGAAAATCGTCCACCTTCTAGTCGGGCTATCCGCCCTGCTGCTGTCCACTACACCTAGCCTGGGTGATCAAGCCCAGCCGTTCCTACAGAATCCAGACGCCCTGTGCCTGGCTCTTTTTGGCTTTCTCAATCTACTGCTGGCCACTCAATTCCCCATCTGGCACAACAGCCTGCGCCAACAGCTACAAAATCTGGTGTGCGCCCTGTTGATTCTAGGCACGCTGCTGCAAGCGCTGATTCTGCTCGCCCCACTGCCTTTGATCGCCGAACAACCCGCCCTATTGTTCAGCTTGCTGACCATCGCCATCGCCGTTGCTCTGCACCTGGCCACCAACCTGCGTTTTGAGCGGCATAAGGCATCGGTAGCGCAGGATCTGGGTGATCGCGAAACCGGTACGGTCAAGTGGTTCAACACCTCCAAGGGCTTTGGCTTTATCTCCCGCGATGTCGGCGAAGATATCTTCGTGCACTTTCGCGCCATCCGCGGTGAGGGCCACCGCGTTCTGGTAGAAGGCCAGCGCGTGGAGTTTTCCGTGATGCAACGCGACAAAGGCCTGCAGGCCGAAGACGTGATCGCCGCGCTGCCGACCAGACGCTAAGTCACCGGCACAACAAAAAACCCGCAGCAATGCGGGTTTTTTCGTTTCGAGAGCAGGCACTCAATAATGAGGCGGCGGCGCTTCATCCTGAGACGCGCCGAAAGGGCTGACCTCGTCCTGCCGCTTGGCAAGCGCCTGCATATGCAGTTGCAGCCGTTCAATGAGCTTCTGCTGCTCCACCAGCGCATCGTTGAGCGCCTGGATGGTGTCGTCCTGGAAGGCCTGACGGCTCTCCAGCTCGACGATGCGATCTTCGAGTACCTTCACTTATACGTCTCCGAATCGAAACTGTGCCGGCATGACCGACTGCAGCCTGTCGCGCAGGGCGGACACCTGCTCTTGCTCATAAGGCTTTGCCGGGTGGCGCCCCCACACGGGAGCGGGCCAGGCATCGTCGGCGCGATAACGCACGATCACATGCATATGCAGCTGGCTGACCACGTTGCCCAACGTGGCAATATTGATCTTGTCCGCCTGGAACGCATCCTTCAACACTTCGGCCAGCAGAGCGGTTTCCGCCCACAACGCGCGCTGATCTTCTGCATTGAGCTGGAAGACCTCACTGACGTCCTCACGGCGCGGAACCAGGATGAACCATGGATAGCGTGCATCGTTGCTGAGCAACAACCGACTCAGGGGAAATTCGCCCAGCACAAAGGTGTCCTGCTGCAGACGGGGATCCAGAACGAACATCAACTCACCACTCAACGATTGAGGTAGCCGCCGAAAGTATGAAGGCGACCGAATTAGGCATCCAGCATACCGGGCATGCCCTGGAAATTTAACCCTGCCGATAGCGCACCAAAAAGCCGCACAAATGCTACGAACAGTTTTTTGCGCGCACCATATTGTTTCCCAAAGTAAACATCAAAGAAGTTCCCGGACGCTCAATTAAAAATCATTATCAAATAAGCAAAGACAAAGATTTGAGCCTATTAATAAGCAACCTATCAACCAAGGCAAAAATGAGAAATTTAGGTCGGGTATTTGTATTTTTGATTGGTGAAGCTGCCCTTTCACGGCCCTGATACCTAATTAATTTGCAGCTTTGGCATTTTGAGCACGAGTCTTGCTTTATGGCTTGCAACGCGCTTCTTCAGGGCAACGTGGTAACGTAGCCGCGCCCTGATCAAGAGCTGAGAAATAGTCGGTAGGTCATGCACGCGGGGAAATCTGTAAATTGCGGCACGCTCTACCCGCTCTGTGAGGAGCTGTAGCGCGCGACCAATGGATAGATTGAAACTATCGCCATACAAAGCGCCGTGCTATAAGTTCCATCCGACACAAAAAGAAATAGAGCTGCTCTCCATAACAACCAATTGAGCAGCGGAAGTACTCTTCTAAACCAAAGGAGCAAATCACGATGCGAGTGATGAAGTGGAGCGTAATCGCCCTGGCAGTAGCCGCGGGTACCTCTCAAATGGCAGTGGCTTCGGATCAGTCCGAATCCAAGGGTTTCGTGGAAGACAGCAGCCTGTCGCTCCTTGCGCGCAGCATGTACTACAACCGTGATGCCCGTAACGGTGCTTCTCGCGGTACTCAAGGCAATGGTTACTCCGAAGAGTGGGGCGCCAGCGCTCGTGCTCTGTTCGAATCCGGCTTCACTCAAGGTACCGTAGGTTTTGGCGTCAATGCTTACGCTGGCGCTCTGTGGCAGCTCGACACTGGCGGCGGCCGTCGTGGTGTTGGCATGTTCCCGGAGAACGAAGGCAAAGACCTGAGCATCGCTAACGCTGCGGTCAAGGCTCGTTTCTCCAACACCGTAGTGACCTATGGCTCGCAACTGCCAGCCCTGCCAGTACTGGCTTACGATGACGGCCGTCTGCTGCCGGAAACCTTCGAAGGCACCATGATCACCAGCACCGAGATCGAAGGTCTCGAGCTGAATGTTGGTCGTTTCACCGCGCAAAATGCGATGAACCAGTCGGGCCGCGATAGCTTTGACGATGGCGTTCTGAAATCCATCGACGTATATGGCGGTTCTTACGCTGTAAGCGATGATCTCAGCGTCGCTTACTACCACAGCGATCTGGAAGATGCCTACAAGCGCCACTACGGTAACGTAAATTACACGCTTGCGTTGTCTGAAGAGCAGTCCCTTGGCTTCGACTTCAACGTTTACAAGAGCGACTACGATTCCCAGTTCGGCAATGGTGGCGACAACACCATCTGGAGCCTGGCGACTACTTACAGCGTAGGCGCTCACTCCTTCATCCTGGCTCACCAGCGTAACACCGGCAGCCAAGGCTTCGACTATGGTGTTGGTGATGGCGGCGGCGCAATCTTCGTAGCCAACAGCTTCCTGTCTGACTTCAACCAGGAAGACGAGCGCTCCTGGCAGGCAAGCTACGAGCTGGACTTCGCCACCTATGGCGTTCCAGGCCTGAGCTTCAAAACCGCTTATATCTGGGCAGACAACATCACCTCGCGTGATGACGACGGCGCAATTTCCGCCACCGATGGCAAAGAGCACGAGCTCTTCAACCAAGTGCGTTATACCGTTCAAAGCGGCGCGGCCAAGGATCTGTCCTTCCGTCTGCGTAGCTCGGTTCTGCGCGGCAACTCTGAAGTGGGCACCGACACCAACGAAGTCCGCTTCTACGTGAACTACCCGCTCAGCGTTCTGTAATCTCGCGCAAGCCTGATAACAGTTCAGAAAACCCGGCTTCGGCCGGGTTTTTTATTGACTGCAAGAAACCCTCAAGGCAAATCAGCCACGACCAAGCACATTGAACCGGCCAATGATCGATTCCGGGCAGCCACAGACGCACCAATACGGACTATCAATTCAAAACCAGCGCCCCACTTTGGCGCGCGCACCCTCGTTGCCATCCCCCCGATACTCTGCGTCCTGTACGCCACAGAGCTGTCGCCGTACAATGCCGAGTCATAAAAATCCCCTTTGCAACCGACAGAACGGCCCATCATGCGTACCAGTCAGTTCCTGCTTTCGACCCTCAAAGAAACGCCTTCCGATGCTGTCGTCATCAGCCACCAGTTGATGCTGCGCGCCGGGATGATCCGCAAGCTCGCCTCTGGTCTTTATACCTGGCTGCCAATGGGTCTGCGCACCCTGCGCAAGGTAGAGAAGATCGTGCGTGAAGAGATGGACGCTGCCGGCGCTCTGGAAGTGTTGATGCCCGCCATTCAGCCTGCCGAACTGTGGCAGGAGTCCGGCCGCTGGGTGCAGTATGGCCCGGAACTGCTGCGAGTGAAGGATCGCCATGACCGCGAGTTCTGCGTTGGCCCGACCCACGAAGAGGTCATTACCGACCTGGCCCGCAACGAGCTGAACAGCTACAAGCAGCTGCCGTTGAACATGTACCAGATCCAGACCAAATTCCGCGATGAAATTCGCCCACGCTTCGGTTTGATGCGTGGCCGTGAATTCATCATGAAGGACGCCTACTCCTTCCACGCTGATCAGGCTTCCCTGCAGCAGACCTATGACCGCATGCATCAGGCCTACTGCAATATCTTCACCCGCCTGGGCCTGAACTTCCGCCCGGTGGTAGCCGACAACGGTTCGATCGGTGGCGCTGGCTCCCACGAGTTCCACGTACTGGCCGACTCCGGCGAAGATGACATCGTATTCAGCAATGTCTCCGACTACGCCGCCAACATCGAGAAGGCCGAAGCGATTCCTCGCGAGGCCACTCGCCCGGCAGCCAGTGAAGAGCTGCGCCTGGTCGACACACCGGATGCGAAAACCATCCAGCAGTTGGTGGATGGCTTCGATCTGCCTATCGAGCGCACCATCAAGACACTGATCGTGCATGCTGAAGAAGAAGGCAAGCTGATCGCACTGATCATCCGTGGCGACCACGAGCTGAACGAGATCAAGGCCGGCAACCAGCCGGGCGTTGCCAGCCCGCTGGTAATGGCTTCGGATGCCGAGCTGCGCGCAGCCATCGGTGCCGGTGCCGGCTCTCTGGGCCCGCTGAATCTGCCGCTGCCGATCATTATCGACCGCTCGGTGGAGTTGATGAGCGATTTCGCCATCGGCGCCAACATCGACGACAAGCACTATTTCGGCGTCAACTGGGAGCGCGACCTCCCTGTGCCGACCGTTGCCGACCTGCGCAACGTGGTGGCCGGCGATCCGAGCCCGGACGGCCAGGGCACCCTGGAAATCAAGCGCGGCATCGAAGTCGGGCACATTTTCCAGCTGGGTACCAAATACAGCGAATCGATGAACTGCCAGGTACTGGGTGAAAACGGCAAGCCGGTCACCCTGAGCATGGGCTGCTACGGCATCGGTGTTTCCCGTGTGGTGGCAGCTGCCATCGAACAGAACTCCGACGAGCGCGGCATCATCTGGAACGACACCCTGGCACCCTTCCAGATCGCTCTGGTACCGCTGCGCTACGAGACCGATGCGGTACGCGAGGCGACCGACAAGCTGTATGCGGAGCTGACCGCTGCCGGCTTTGACGTATTGCTCGACGACCGTGACAAAAAGACCAGTCCGGGCATCAAATTCGCGGACATGGAATTGATCGGCATCCCGCATCGCATCGTGGTCAGCGACCGCGGCCTCGCCGAAGGCAATCTGGAATACAAGAGCCGCGTAGAAATCGAGGCTCAGCCGGTTGCCGTTGCCGATGTCCTGTCGTTCATTCAGAACCGTATCCGCCGCTGACCCGCCAAAGAGCCGTCATGTTCAAGCGAAGCACCTTACGCCTCGTCGGCGCCACTACCTGTGGCGCCTTGTTCCTCACCGGCTGTGCCAATCATTTGCCACAGCGCAGTGAGCACGAGGAGCGCGTCGAGCGCAAACTGTTGAGCCACAGCCTGCAGATCGACGTCGGCCAGCCTCAGGTTCTGGAGCTGCCGCAGCGTCGTGTGCGGGTGCACGAGCAGAAGGTCTTCGAAGTGACGCCCTTCGAGGTCACACGCCACTATGATCGCTACACACCCTATCAACCCTGGCGCGAGATCTACGAAGTTCCGCTAGGTGCGGTGGCTATCGTCGGCGGCGTTGGCGCCAATGTCCTTAACGTGGTGGCCCTCGGCCGCCTGCCGGATACGGCGACCAAGGACTGGATCAGCTACGGCGTGGCGGGCATCAACCCGTTCATGAACGTCGAGTCCAACGGCCGCTCGCAACAGAACCTGGCCGGAATCGACGAAAAGCGCCAGGAAACCCGTACCGAATACTCCAGCCTGCCGTGGGCAGAACGGCCGGTAATGATCAAAGCCGACGAGCAAACCCACGAACTGCTGACCGACCGTAACGGCGTACTGCGGCTGAACCTGCTCGACGCCCCCTTCGCCGATCAGGATATCGCCCGTATCGGCACACTGCTATTAACGGTGACGGACGATCAGGACTCCACCAGCGCAGAGGCCACCGTGTTAGTCAGCCGCACACTGCGCGGCAAGCTACGTGAGGCCCATGACCTGGTCTATGACGACCTGGAAGGCGCGGAAGTCGAACAGTGGGTGCATCGCGTCAAGCGCTTGTCTGAACTAGGACTTGAAGAAGAGGCCAGCGAACTCGAGCAGAGCCTTATCGAGCTGACCCGCAACGATCCGGAATTACAGGCGGAGTTTCTCAAATCGCTCACCGATAACGCAGGCCGCCTGGTCGCCGATCCCGGCGAAGACTAGAGCCTGTCACACCGTGCAGCAGCTCTTCGGCCTGCGCACTAGCGTCGACGGGCTGCAGACCTCACCACTGTACGCCGAACTCCGTGTGCCCTTGCCAGGGCTGCTCCTGCAGCTCGAGCTCGGCCACCCTCGCCTGCGGCGTTCCGCTCTCCAGCCAGCTCGCCAATGCCCGTACCGCAGCCAAGTCACCTTCAAAAGACACTTCCACCCGGCCATCGCTCAGGTTGCGTACCCAACCAGACAGCCCCAGTCGCAAGGCCTCTGCAGCAGTACTCTAGCGAAAGCCAACGCCCTGAACGCGCCCCGTCACATAGCCGTGCAGACTCAGACCGCCCAACGCATCATCCCTCCTGCCGCAACGCGCTCAGGCGCGCCTTGAGGCCTTCGGCATTCTGTTCGCCAAGCAACCGCTCGCGCACCTTGCCCTTGTCGTCGACGATGTAGGTCACCGGCAGCGCATCGCTGGGCGGCAATCCATAGTGCTCGGCGGGATCCTTGGCCAGTACGGTGAACTCGATGCCTAACGCCTCGGCAGCACGGGCGAGCTCATCACCCTGTAAACCATCAAAGTTCACGCCAAACACACCTATCGACTGTTTCTCCAGCTCCGGGGTCAACGCATTCAACTCGGGGATCTCGGAACGACAGGGGCCGCACCATTCAGCCCAATAATTGATAACCAGCCACTGGCCTTCGAGACGCTCAACCGCTACCTTTCGCCCATGCTGGTCGACACCGAAGTCATCCCCACATCCCGCCAGCGCCAACCCGGCGGCGAGCACCATCATGATCCGAATGACTGACTGGAGTCGCTTTACCATGGAAACGGTCCTCATACCGGTAGGGTTGCTATGACACTGGATGCCTCGCAGCTCGACGTGCCCGACGCGCCGCAGACCAATTCGATCACCCAAACCGAACTGGCCGAGCGCCTCTGCGCAGCGCGCCAGCAGGCTGTAGAAGCAGGATTGCAGGAGACGCTGGCTCTGCTTGCGCGCCTCAACCGCAGTGCAATGACCTTACTCGAAAGACAACGTACGCTGCAAAATTTCAGCGATGAATATCGCCATTACAACGCAGTTGGCCACGCTATAGCCTCAGCGTCACTGCGCATGTTGTGCAGTGAACTGGCCATTGGCTTCAAACGCCTGCTGCTGCAGATATTTCAGGGGCACAAGCCATCGCGCCCGCATCTGGCCTGGTGCCTGTATATGGCTCAGCACTTCATTGCACAGACGCTTCTGCGCCATTATCAACAGTATCGTGAGCCCGCACCCGAGCTTTGGCGCGATAGCCACTTGTTGTACTGGCTAGGCGAACAGCAGGACTGCCTCGACGAGCCCGTGGCAGCAGCGTTTCTGCCAACGCCCGCCGACACGCTACGCGGCCTTTACCAACAGACACTGTTACTGGCTCTCAGCAACCCGCCGCATCTGCATCCAGAAGAAAGCGAGCGGCTGTTCACTGCCCTGGCACCGCTGGCAGCGACCGCCAGACTGCTGCCATGGGATACAGAGGACAAATCCGAAGGCGCGCTGATCGACCTGACGCTGGCTCAACCCTGCCTCACCTATCTGCAACGACCGGAAGCAGGCTCCGACACATTGCGGCGCCTGGAACTGGGCGCCCTACTGGTAGCGCTGAGCGAACCGGCACCACTGCAGAGCGCCGCAGAACGCGAGTTGCTCGAGCGGGTGCAGCAGCACTGGCAAGGCAACAATCAACGCCGGCACTTGCGCACACCGCAGCAAAGCGATTGTCGACTGGCGATTGGCGTACCGGCCATTCATGCCCAGTTGCTCGAACAACGCCCGCAGTGCACGCCTGGGCAGATTCTCGATATCGGCCCAGGCGGCGCACGCCTGCTGTGCTCGGCCAAGGCGTCGGGCACACTGCCCATCGGCCAGTTGGTGCTGCTGATCGCCGACAGCGACGTTCTCGCGCTGATCTGCTGGCGGCATCTGAATGCCGAAGGCCTGCATCTCGGCCTGCGCTACCTGAAGGGCCTAGCGCAACCGACCTGGCTCAGGCGCACCCCCAGCAGCCAGTCCCATCTCGGCATACTGCAAAGCACACCAAAGCCCCGTAACGGCTGGCACCACGGCCTGTGGGTGCCGCGCGATCAATTCGCCGACGAAGAGAATCTCTGGCTGCAGCTACCCAACGCGGTCAGCCAGAACCGACTTCAACTGCCTCCCTGCAACCTGGCAAGCGCCACGGTGAGCCGCCACCCTCTCGAACTGCCATAAATGAGAGCCAGGTCACACCGAAGGCCGGCCTGGCGCACAGTCTTGGAACAGGTGGGCTCTTTATAATTTCCCGCTGAAGTCCTTAGCAGCCAGGGAAAGCCCCATGCCCAACGCTCACGACACGCTGATCGGCCAGGTACCCGCACACCTCATCGAGGGCGCGCACCTGCAGCTCACCGCTTACGATGGCCGCGTGGCCGAATTCAACATCGCCGCCTGGCTGCATCTACCAGGTCAAGCCAACAGCCTGGTATCCCTGCAGGTCAGCTACCGCGACGCTGGCCAACTGCGTTCGGTGAATCTGGATCACGCCAAAGTGGGCGCCCAGGACAGAATCCTTCTGTCAGGCATAGCGCGCCTACCCGTTTCGCAGCGCATTGAGGACATGCAGATTCGACTGCGTACGGCGCTGCCGCGAATCGAGGTGAAGGTGGAAGAGCTATTCGTACAAGCCGTCGAGCCAGTGATCGCGCAAACGCAAGGAAATCAGGCGAACGCCTGACTGGCGGGTGCACCAGCGCCTGACTCAAGGGGGCTCGAAAATGCGCCTGGTGGCGTGCCCATTTGCGCGATGCAAACGAGAGACTCGGGCCAGCGGCTGAATGTGAGCCCGGTGATGCGATTCAGGCTTTCCAGCGCGGCCTTACTATCACGTGAATGGAGCATGACAACCTTCCCTGTAGCGTTACTCATGGCATGCATTCCCCGACTCGGATATCGAAAACCTATTGAGTATGGCACTTAGCCAGAATCATGCCATTGTGCTGACGCCAGTTAAACGTCGAAATAACCATGCTTCATCGAGCGTCGCAACAGCATCCTTGCCCAGCCGAGCACTCAACTGGCGCGCAATCTGTCATTTTTTGTCACTCCCATCCCCTTCGAGCCAGTGCGCCAGACTGTCACCGAACAGCAGCGTCTGCTCCTCATGAAGGCGCTGCAAAGCTTGGCGCAATGCGGGATACCAGGGCTCGTCCAGCTCTGCCGGTAACTGATTGAAGTGCGGTAGCGGCCAAGGACTACGCTCCAGCAACTGCTGCAACGAATAATGATCAAGGTCGCGGCTGAGCATCCAGCTGTCTCCCCCGGTACAGGCAACCAGACGCTGACTCTCGAGAAAGCTCAACACCTCCTCCCATTCATGCCCCGGCAATAACCAGCCCTGCCGCTGCACATCGCGGTGACGCACCTTCAGCCCCGTTCGCTGCCGCGACTGGAAAACCCGCAGAATGCCCAACAGCACCAGCACGCGGGGCATCGCCTGCTTGCGCCAATGGTGGGACACGCCCAAATTGCACACCAGCTCGGCGCCGACCAGCACGATCAGCCAGGACATGTAGATCCACAACAGAAACAGCGGCACCGTGGCGAACGCCCCGTAGATCAATTGGTAACCTGGAAACAGGCGCACGTAGATACCGAAAAGCGCCTTGGCAAGCTCCAGCAGTATTGCGGTGAAGAGCCCACCCCAGAACGCATGTCGCAGCGGCACACGGGCGTTGGGTACAGCGGCGTAGAGCAGTGTGAAAGCCGCAACGCTGAACAACAACGGGGTGAAACGCAGCAGTGTCTTGGCACCCACTACAGCATCTGGCCCGCTGAGCAGCGAAAGCGAGGCAATATAGGTGCTGACGGCAAACCCGGCGCCGAGCAGCATCGGCCCAAGGCTGAGAATCGCCCAATACAGCAGGAAGGTCGAAATACCCCGACGCGGCTGCCGAACCCGCCAGATGGTGTTGAAGGTGCGCTCGATGGTCACCAGCATCCAGAATGCCGTCACCGCCAATACCGCGACGCCGATCCAGGTCAGTTGACGCGCCTGCGTGGTGAAATCACTCAGGTACTCCTGCAGTGCTTCACCCGCTGACGGCACAAAGTTGTGGAAGATGAATGCCTGGATCTGCTCACCGCTGCCCTGAAAAGCGGGAACCGCGGACAGCATGGCAAAGGTGACCGTCATCATCGGCACCACGGCAAACAGCGTGGTGTAGGTCAGTGCCGCCGCATTGTCGGCACCACGGTTTTCGAAAAACCGATGCCAGAGAAATCGCACGAACTCCCACCCGTCGCGCAAACGTTGCTGCATACCTACCTCTCGGAACCGATCCATATCTCGCGAACTACCGTCCTACAGACATCACGCTCAGCACGGCGTCAGTGCGCTGCGCCAGTGAATCGAAAAAAGCCGGGTAGCGTTGAGGCCAAAGCACCTGAAAGCCCGCCGAAATCGGGCAAGGGCGATGCAGCCAACGCATAACAGACGCTGGGCGCGCACTTAGGTTCGTATCTATTGACGCACCCAGTTCAGCGCAGGGCGCCTACGCGGTTAGAATAGCGTCCACCTGCCGCCAGAAGCGACCACCTCATGACCAATCTGACGCTCTACCACAACCCGCGCTGTTCCAAATCTCGCGGCGCCCTGCAACTGCTCGAAGAGCGCGGCGTGCAGCCAACGGTTTTGCTGTATCTGGAGACGCCACCGAGCGCCACGCAGTTGCGCGACCTGCTGACCAAGCTAGGCATCCCTGCGCGGCAACTGCTGCGTACAGGCGAAGACGAGTACCGCGAGCTGAATCTGGCGGACGAAACGCTCAGCGAAGCGCAACTGATCGAGGCCATGGCCTCTCACCCGCGCCTGATCGAACGCCCGATCCTGATCGCTGGCGACCGCGCAGTGATCGGTCGCCCTCCCGAGAACGTACTGGATCTGCTGCCATGAGCAATGACTACATCCTCGTGCTGTATTACAGCCGCCATGGCGCCACTGCCGAGATGGCCCGCCACATCGCTCGCGGCATCGAGATGCAGGGTCTCGAAGCACGCCTGCGCACCGTACCGGCAGTGTCTGCCGAGTGCGAGGCGGTCAGCGATACGATTCCGGCCGAGGGCGCACCCTACGCCACCCTCGATGACCTGAAAAACTGCACAGGCCTGGCCCTGGGGAGTCCGACCCGCTTCGGCAATATGGCGGCGCCGCTGAAGTACTTCCTCGACGGTACCAGCAACCTGTGGCTGACCGGCAGCCTGGTCGGCAAGCCCGCCGGCGTATTCACCTCCACCGCCAGCCTGCATGGCGGCCAGGAGAGCACGCTGCTGTCGATGCTGCTGCCGCTGTTGCACCACGGCATGCTGATCGCCGGCCTGCCCTACAGCGAATCGGCACTGGTCGAGACACGCGGTGGCGGCACGCCCTATGGCGCCAGTCACCACGCAGGTGCCGACGGCAAGCGCGCGCTGGACGAGCACGAAATCATCCTGTGCCGCGCCCTGGGCCAACGCCTGGCGAGCATCGCCGTCAAACTGGGAAATGACCGTGGGCAGCACCGCTAAGCCGCTTCCCAGCGTCGACTGGCTGCTGCCACGTCTGCGCTTGTGCCGCTACCTGAGCCTGGCCAGTTTTATGGGCCTGGCGGCGCTGCTGCTGATCTGGAACCTGGGCTACGCAGCGGTGCCCAGCTCACTATTGTGGGCGGTGCTGGCCTTCCAGATGCTGCCATTGCTGCTGCTTGCACCGGGCATCATCGGCGGCCATCCGCGGACGCATTCCTGGGCCTGCTTCGTGGTCAACCTGTACTTCATCCAGGGCGTGCTCGCGGCCTTCGACCCGTCCAAGCAACTGTTCGGGTGGCTGGAAATCATCCTCAGCCTGAGCCTGTTCACCAGCGCGCTTTTCTACACCCGCTGGTGCGGGCAGTACCAGCGCATCGGCGCTGCCGGGGAATAGGATCGCCCGCAAGCGGACTCCTGCATGACCGTGGCCGATGAAGATCCGTAGGAGCCGGCTCGCCGGCGAATGGTCATCACGCTGCGGATTGGGCTGAATGCCTGCGGCAAACGGGCCAGAGCCCCAACGCCGACTACCAGCCAAGGGTTTCTTTCAGGAAGGGAATGGTCAGCTTGCGCTGGGCCTGCAATGAGGCCTGATCGAGGCGTTCGAGCAGTTCGAACAAGGCGCTCATGCTGCGCTCGCCACGGGTGAGGATGAAGCGCCCCACGTCGTCGCTCATATGCAGCCCGCGCCGCGAGGCGCGCAATTGCAGCGCGCGCAGCTTGTCTTCGTCGGATAGCGACTGCAGCTGGAACACCAGTGCCAGGGTCAGCCGTGATTTCAGATCAGGGAGCTTGATCGGTAACTCGCGGGGCGAGGCATTGGCCGCCAACAGCAAACGGCGGCCGCTGTCGCGCAGGCGGTTGAACAGGTGGAACAGGGCTTCTTCCCAGATGCGCTGCCCGGCGGCAGCTTCGAGATCATCCAGACAAACCAGCTCGAATTGCTCGAGATTGTCGAGAATTTCCGGACCGTACTGCACCACCTCGGCCAGCGGCAGGTAGACGGCGCGCTCACCGATCTGCTCGAAACGCAGGCAGGCGGCCTGCAACAGATGGCTGCGACCGACTCCCTCACCGCCCCACAGATAAATAAGGCTCTCCGTCCAGCCAGCATCGGCTTCGCACAGACGCTCGACATAACCCAGGGCTGCGGCATTGGCGCCCGGGTAGTAATTGGCAAAGGTGGCGTCGTCACGCAGACGCACACCCAAGGGCAACTGAATCGGCTTCATGCTGGGGGCAAGGCTCGTCGGAGCCAGATCGAGGCTCTGGATAAAGGTGGCAAAGTCTATACCCTTGGAGGCGCCCTGTCATTGCCGTACTTTCCAAGGCAATACAAGGGTTTACACAACCAAAGCGATGCCGAGATTTTCAGACTCCGGGCTTCTCTCCACTGTAAGCCTCGGACTGCTTGTACAGGTCGTGCACATGGCGCAACAACACCATGATCACCGCCGCCACTGGCAATGCCAGCAGAATACCGGTGAAACCGAACAACTGGCCGCCCGCCATGATGGCGAAAATCACTGCCACCGGATGCAGGCCGATGCGATCACCGACCAGCAGCGGTGTCAGCAGCATGCCCTCGAGCATCTGCCCCACGATAAATACCCCTGCGATGGCGAGCAGCGGATAGGGATCGCCGCCGAACTGGAACAGACCGGCAATCAGCGCCGAACCGATCCCGACCACCACACCGAGGTAGGGCACGATGCTCGCCAGGCCGGCCAGCAGACCGATCAAAAGGCCCAACTCCAGCCCGATGGCCATCAGGCCGACCGAATACATCACCCCCAGCGCGAGCATCACCAGTAACTGCCCACGCAGGAAGGCGCCGAGCACCTCATGGCACTCAGCGAACAGCTTCACTACAACGCCTTCGTTGTCGCGCGGCACCAGGCTGCGCAGCTTGGCGACCAGCAGATCCCAGTCGCGCATCAGGTAGAAGCTGACCACCGGAATCAACAGCAGGTTGGCGGCCCAGGCCATCAGCGCCAAGCTCGAAGCCGTCACCTGGGAAAGAATCAGCCCGGCTATATCAGTGGTCTGCCCCAAGTGTCCGGAGATCGCCGCCTTGAGTTGATCGAAACGCCAGAAGCCCTCGTTGAGCCCCAGTTTGACCTGAACCCACGGCAGCGCCTGGTTCTGCGCCCAGTCGAGCATCTGCGGGAGCAGTTCGTAGAGGCGCGCCAACTGCTTGCCGAGCATCGGGATGAGCACCAGCATCGCCAGCGCTATCAGCAACGTGAACAGCGTGAACACCACGATCACGCCCCAGGTGCGCGACAGCTTCAGACGCTCAAGACGATCCACCAACGGATCGCCGAGGTAGGCGATCAGGATGCCGATCAGAAAGGGCGAAAGGATCGGATGCAGTACGTACAGGAAGCCACCCAGCACCAGCAATGCAGCTATCCATAGCCAGCGAGACGAAAGGGGCATGCTCAATCCTCAGAGGGGAAGTGACAGTTCACGGCGCACTCGACTGCTACCGGGGCAAGCGGCAGCAGCCCGGAGCAATCGATAGTGAAACGGTTCGGTTTATATTGCTGGCAGTCTACCAGCGAAAACGCAGCACATCGTCACGCGGCACGATAGCGGGCGCAGTAGGCGCTGCCTGAGGTTCGACAGGCACCTGCCCGGCATCCACGGGCACTGGCGCCTCGGCTTCGGCCGGCGCCTCGGCAGCCAGTTCGGCGGCGGAGACTTCACGCAGTTGCAGCAACGCTAGCTGGGTACGCAGTTGCTCGACGCTGGCGCTGACCTTGTAGGTCAGGTGATCGCCCTGCACCGACTGCAACTGCGCACCGAAGGGTTCGAGCACGCGCTGCAGCTCGGAGTAACGCGACAGATCGGCACCGATGATTTCTACGGTCTGAGTAGTGCTTGCACCCGGCGCGACGACAAAGCGCGGTGCCAGGCGCTCGCTCACCGCCAGCAGCACGGCATCGGCCAGAGCTGCCTGATCGGCACCTTCGGCCTTGCCCTGCTCGCGCTCTTCGCCCAGCCACAGCTGCCAACTGGCCTGCCACTTGCCATCAGCCTCGCTGGCACGAACCGCCAGCAACGCATCGGCACCGTAGCGCTCCGAGGCCGAGCGCAGAGGAGCAGGATCTTTGGCACCGAGGTTTTCGTCGGTGGCCAGCAATTGCTCGCTGAGATCCGCCAGCGGCAGGCGCAGCGGCAGGCCGCGGTGCTGGGCAGCGAGGCGCAAAGGTTCAGCGCTGGCCTGACCATCACCGACCATGTTCGAACCATTGGCCGTATCATTCAGCCACCAGGCCAGAATGGCCGGGCGATTGACCCCCCACAGCGGCAGCCCTGCCTGGCGCAGCGAGCGATCCGTGGAGACGGCATCGAAATCGACCACCAGGTGATCACCTTCGTAACCATACTGACTGACAATCTGTTGAGGATCCTTGCGCAGCTCCGCGAGCGCATTGCCCTTGGCCGCCTCCGGCTTGCCGGTCAGGCGCAGCACCAGCGTCTCCACGGCGCGCTGCAAGGCAGCATCACGCTCCTCGGGTTGCTGGCTGGCGACCGGCTCCTTCACCTGATAGAGGTCACTGACCGTAGCCGCCAGGGTCGGCAGGCTGAAGAGCGACAGGCAGAGAAGCAGCGGGCGGAAGGTCGGGCGCATGAATTGGGACTCTCGACGGAAAGAAGACGGCGCACGGCAGAAGCCGAGGCGTTATACCTTAGGGGCTGTTGCTATCGCATCGCAAGCCGCGTTGCCACGCAAGACGCTGACGCCGTGCTCGTTTGTGACCTGCTCCCAGGACATGGGTTTCATTTTCAACCCTGACAGGACACATCGATCAGCCTCCACCCAGCGCTGTGGCTGGCCGCTGCCGGGCAAGCCTGATAAAATCGCGCGCCTTCGCAGAACGGCCCCGAGGGGCCGGTGCTATTCCGACTTTTCCCCTTCCAAAGGCCTGGATCTATGAGCAAGCAACCCTCCATCAGCTACAAGGACGCAGGTGTAGATATCGACGCAGGCGAAGCCCTGGTCGAGCGCATCAAGGGCGTAGCCAAGCGCACCGCCCGTCCTGAAGTCATGGGTGGCCTGGGTGGCTTCGGCGCCCTGTGCGAGATCCCGGCCGGCTACAAGCAACCCGTACTGGTGTCCGGCACCGACGGCGTGGGCACCAAGCTGCGCCTGGCCCTGAACCTGAACAAGCACGACAGCATCGGACAGGATCTGGTCGCCATGTGCGTCAACGACCTGGTGGTCTGCGGTGCCGAGCCGCTGTTCTTCCTCGACTACTACGCCACCGGCAAGCTCAACGTCGACGTGGCGGCTACCGTGGTCACCGGTATCGGCGCTGGCTGTGAACTGGCTGGCTGCTCGCTGGTGGGTGGCGAAACCGCTGAGATGCCCGGCATGTACGAAGGCGAAGACTACGACCTGGCCGGTTTCTGCGTCGGCGTCGTGGAGAAAGCCGAAATTATCGACGGCTCCAAGGTCGCCACTGGCGACGCACTGATCGCGCTGCCCTCCTCCGGCCCGCACTCCAACGGCTACTCGCTGATCCGCAAGATCCTCGAAGTATCCGGCACCGACATCGAGAAGACCGAACTCGACGGTAAGCCGCTGGCTGATCTGCTGATGGCACCGACGCGCATCTACGTCAAACCCCTGCTCAAGCTGATCAAGGACACCGGCGCGGTCAAGGCCATGGCCCATATCACTGGTGGCGGCCTGCTCGACAACATCCCGCGCGTGCTGCCGGACAACGCCCAGGCAGTGATCGACGTGGCCAGCTGGCAGCGTCCGGTGGTATTCGACTTCCTGCAGGAAAAAGGTAACGTCGACGAGCACGAAATGCACCGCGTGCTGAACTGCGGCGTGGGCATGGTCATCTGCGTGGCTCAGGAGCAGGTTGAAGTCGCCCTGCAGACCCTGCGCGCTGCGGGTGAGCAGCCCTGGGTCATCGGTCAGATCGCCGCGGCCGCCGAAGGCGCAGAGCGCGTCGTGCTGAACAACCTGAAAAGCCACTGATGCCGCGACCCTGCAACGTGGTGGTGCTGCTGTCCGGCACCGGTAGCAATCTTCAGGCGCTGATCGACAGCATCGACCAGGGCGAAAACCCGGCGCGAGTCGCCGCGGTGATCGCCAATCGCAGCGATGCCTTCGGCCTGCAGCGAGCGCGGGACGCGGGCATCGCTACCCGCGTTCTCGAGCATGGCGAATACGACGGGCGCGATGCCTTCGATCAGGCGCTGATGCAGGCCATTGATGACTTCGCGCCACAGCTGGTGGTGCTGGCCGGTTTCATGCGCATCCTCACCCCCGGGTTCGTGCGCCACTACCACGGGCGCCTGCTGAACATTCACCCATCGCTGCTGCCTCGTCACAAAGGCCTGCACACCCATCGACGCGCCCTGGAGGCTGGAGACGCCGAGCATGGCTGCAGCGTGCACTTCGTGACGGAGGAACTCGATGGTGGCCCTCTGGTCGTACAAGCAGTAATCCCGGTACAGTCGCAAGACACTGCCGCCAGCCTGGCGCAGCGGGTTCACGTGCAAGAGCATGAGATCTATCCGCTCGCCGTACGCTGGTTCGCCGAAGGCCGTCTGCGCCTCGGCGAGTCGGGCCCGCTGCTCGACGGCAATGCATTGCCGGCCACCGGCTACCTCATCAACTGCAAGGAGACTCCATGCGCCGCGCCCTAATGTTAGCCCTGGCGTTGTTCAGCCTGCCTGCCCTAGCCGAAGAGCCCAAGCCCTTCTCCGCCAGCTATACCGCCGACTGGAAACAGGTACCGGTCAGCGGTTCGGCCGAACGCAGCCTGCAGAAACTAGACGATGGACGCTGGCAGCTGGTCTTCAAGGCCTCCATGCTGGTCGCCGGACTGACCGAGCAAAGCACCTTCACGGTCGAGGACGATGCCTTCCTGCCGCAGAGCTACAAGTTCGAACGCAGCGGTCTCGGCAAGAGCAAGGATGTCGAATTCGATTTCGACTGGTCGCAAAAACAGGTGATCGGCAGCGATCGTGGCGACCCCGTGCGCTTCCCGCTCAATCGCGGCATGCAGGACAAGTCTACCTACCAGCTCGCCCTTCAGCATGACGTTGCCGCTGGCGAGAAAAGCATGAGCTACCAGGTAGTCGACGGTGACGAAATCGAAACCTACGACTTCCGCGTGCTTGGCGAAGAAGTGGTACGTACCAGCGCCGGCCTGATCGATGCCATCAAGGTCGAACGCGTGCGTGACCCGACACAGAGCAGCCGTAAGACCATCCTCTGGTTCGCCAAGGACTGGGACTACCTGCTGGTGCGTCTGCATCAGGTGGAGAAGGACGGCAAGGAATACCAGATCATGCTCAAATCGGGCACGGTCGACGGCAAGACGGTCGAAGGTCGTCGCGACTGACCTCAAGCCGCAGCAAAGAAAAACCGGGCATGTCCCGGTTTTTTTGTGCCTGCAAAACGCAGACAGACTGTGCTGTTGCAGCGCCACAGCAAATCCGCAAACGAAGCGCTTGCGGAACTTGTAACTAATTACTACAGTCGTAATCGTGTCGTTGCTTAGCAGCCTAAGCGCGACCGTAAAGGCTTTGCGCCGCATCTATCCGGCAAAACTGGAGAAAGAATAATGAGCGTAGTAGTAGTGACCGAGCGTGACGAACACCACATGTCTCATGAAGCCCAGGCCGAAGGCAAACGCATCTGGGACGTCCACCAGAACGACCAGCTGGTCGGCATATTCCCCTCTGAAGAAGAGGCAGTCGCCTACCAGGCGGAACTGAAGTCATCCGAAGTCGCCCACTCGCACTGATCGGAATCGCAACAAAAAGCCCGCAGATCGCGGGCTTTTCAATTTTCAATGTCAGGCACTCACCACATCAGGTCGTCAGGCACCTGATACGCAGCGTACGGATCATCCTCGTCCGGCGCTTCGGTTGGCGTGTTGAGCAACAGGATACGCTGCGGGTCGCGCTCCTGGATCTTCAGCGCCGCTTCACGGGGAATCACTTCATAGCCGCCGCCATGGCGGACGATGGCCAGGGAGCCTCGGCTCAGCTTGTCGCGCATCAGCGTATTGACCGAAAGGCGTTTGACCTTCTTGTCGTCGACGAAGTTGTAGTAATCCTCGGTGGTCAGCTTGGGCAACCGGGAAATCTCGATCAACTGCTTGATCTGCGCAGCACGGGCTTTCTGCTCGGCCTTTTCCTGCTGCTGACGGTTGAGCTCCTGGTCACGGGCAGCCTTCTCGACCTTGGCCTGCTGGGCGGCCAGTTGACCGGACTTGTCCTCCTCGGCCTGCCCCTTCTTCACCATTCGTTGCTGCTTGTGCTGTTGCTTGCTGGCTTGCTTGACCTGCTTCTCGTTGACCAACCCGGCCTTGAGCAACTGGTCACGTAATGAAATCGCCATAACCTTCCTATCCGCAGACAATTTAATGAGATGGGACACGCCCATCGGATTTCTATCAAGGTGGCTGTGCCGTCCTGAGTCAGCAGCCTCGCAGCTTCTCGTTTTTCTTGGCCTCGCCCCACAGGGCATCGAGCTCATCCAGCGTGCAATTCTCGATGGGGCGCCCTGCTTCGCGCAATGCCTGCTCGATAAAACGGAAGCGCCGCTCGAATTTGCCGTTGGCTGCCCGCAGCGCCGATTCCGGATCGACCTTCAGGTGTCGCGCCAGATTGGTGGCACTGAACAGCAGATCACCGATTTCCTCGGCAATGGCTTCGGGATCATTTTCACTGATCGCCTCGAGCACTTCATCCAGCTCTTCGCGCACCTTGTCGAGCACCGGCAGCGCATCAGGCCAATCGAAGCCGACGCGGGCGGCACGGCCTTGCAGCTTCTTGGCTCGGCTCAGGGCTGGCAATACATTGGGCACGTCATCGAGCAATGACAGTTGCTGGGGTGCCGCTGAGCGCTCGGCACGCTCTTCGGCCTTGATGGTATCCCAGCGCTGCTTGACCTCTTCTTCACTCAGCCGCGGCTGATCCACAGGGCCGTACAGGTCACCATCGGGAAACACGTGGGGATGGCGACGAACCAGCTTGCGGGTGATGCCATCGACCACATCGGCGAACTCGAAGCGCCCTTCCTCCCGGGCCAGCTGGCTGTAGTAAACCACCTGAAACAGCAGGTCGCCGAGTTCGCCAGGCAGTTCGGCAAACGCCTCACGCTCGATGGCGTCCGCCACTTCGTAGGCTTCTTCGAGGGTGTGCGGCACGATGCTGGCGTAGGACTGGCGCAGATCCCAGGGGCAACCGTGCTGCGGATCGCGCAGGCGGGCCATCAGGTTGAGCAGGTCGGTAAGTTGGTACATGCACTATTCCAGTCGGTGCAAACGCGAGACGCAGGTGCGCCTCGCGCTTGTCTGGCGGGTCAAGGCGCCCGGTGACGACGCGCCTCGATGATATTGGGCAACTGTGACAGACGGCCGAGCAGGCGACCAAGCGCATCCAGCCCCGGAATTTCAACCGTCAGCGACATCGACGCGGTGTTGTCTTCCTTGTTGGAGCGCGTGTTGACCGCCAGCACGTTGAGCTTCTCGTTGAGCAACATCTGGGTCACGTCACGCAGCAGACCGGAGCGGTCGTAGGCGCGAATGATGATGTCCACCGGGTAGGTCTGTACTGGCACCGGCCCCCAGCTGACCTGGATGATCCGCTCCGGCTCGCGCCCACCGAGCTGCAGGACAGCGGCACAATCCTGACGGTGGATACTGACACCGCGCCCAGCGTGATGTAGCCAACGATGGGGTCGCCCGGCAGCGGCTGGCAGCAACCAGCCATCTGCGTCATCAGGTTGCCGACACCCTGGATCTGGATATCACCACGCTTGCCCGGTTTGAAGCCTTGAGCCTTGCGCGGAATCAGCTCGAGCTGCTCATGGCCACGCTCGGGCTCGACAAGTTGCTGCGCCAGGTTGACCAACTGAGCCAGGCGCAAGTCGCCAGCACCCAGGGAGGCGAACATGTCCTCGGCGGTACGCAGATTGGCTTTCTCGGCGAGCTTCTCGAAGTCCACCGTCGGCAATGCAACCCGCGCCAGCTCGCGCTCGAGCATCGTTTTGCCGGCTGCGACGTTCTGGTCGCGGTCTTGCAACTTGAACCAGTGAACGATCTTCGCCCGCGCTCGCGAGGTGGTGATGTACCCCAGGTTGGAGTTCAGCCAGTCACGACTCGGCGTGCCCTGCTTACTGGTGATGATCTCTACCTGCTCGCCGGTCTGCAGGCTGTAGGTAAGCGGCACGATACGGCCATTGATCTTGGCCCCGCGGCAGTTGTGGCCAATCTCGGTATGCACCCGGTAGGCGAAGTCCAGCGGCGTAGAGCCCTTGGGCAGGTCGATGGCATGGCCGTCGGGAGTGAATACGTACACCCGATCCGGCTCGATATCGACACGCAACTGCTCGGCCAAACCGCCGATATCACCCAGCTCCTCATGCCATTCGAGCACCTGACGCAGCCAGGAAATTTTCTCCTCGTAATGACTGGAACCAGACTTGACGTCGGTGCCCTTGTAACGCCAGTGGGCGCATACGCCGAGCTCGGCCTCTTCGTGCATGTTGGAGGTGCGAATCTGCACTTCCAGCACCTTGCCCTCGGGACCCAGCACCGCAGTATGCAGGGAGCGGTAGCCGTTCTCCTTGGGGTTGGCGATGTAGTCGTCGAACTCCTTGGGGATATGCCGCCACAGGGTGTGCACGATACCCAGCGCCGTGTAGCAATCACGCACCGCCGGCACCAGCACGCGTACTGCGCGCACGTCATAGATCTGGCTGAACTGCAGGCCTTTGCGCTGCATCTTGCGCCAGATCGAATAGATATGTTTCGCCCGGCCGCTGATGTCGGCCTGGATGCCAGTGGCTTCCAGTTCCTCGCGCAGTTGCTCCATCACTTCGTTGATGTAGTGCTCACGATCCAGCCGACGCTCGTGCAACAGGTTGGCGATCTGCTTGTACTGCTCGGGCTCGAGGTAGCGGAAGGACAGATCCTCCAGCTCCCACTTGATATGGCCGATACCCAGACGGTGGGCAAGCGGTGCATAGATATCGAAGACTTCACGGGCGACGCGCTGGCGGCGGTCTTCGTCGGTGTCCTTCACCGCGCGAATCGCGCAGGTTCTCTCGGCCAGTTTGATCAGGGCGACACGCACGTCATCGACCATCGCCACCAGCATTTTGCGCAGGTTGTCGACCTGGGCCTGAGACCCCAGCACCAGAGACTCACCACGCGGATTGAGGCTGGCGCTGATGGCGGCCATGCGCAGCACGCCTTCGATCAGCTTGCCCACCACCAGGCCAAAACGCTGACGAACGTCAGCCAGAGGAATTTTGCCTTCGCGTACGCCGCGGTAAATGACACCCGCAACCAGAGAATCCTGATCGAGCTTGAGGTCGGCGAGGATCTCAGCGATCTCCAGCCCGGCACTGAAGCTGGAGGCACCTTCAGTCCACAGGTTCTGCGCCGCATTGGCCTGCTGCTCGGCTGCTCGAGCGAACTCGCAGGCGTCACGCAGGGCATCGCGATCAAGTGCCGGATCGACACTCGTGACGTGCTCCAGCCAAGCCTCGAGATTGATACTGCCATCATCGTTGGTGGGCTGGTGCGCTCTAACCTGAACCATCTTTACCTTCCCTACAGCGGGGCGTGCCCCGCTAAATGTCGCCAGGCTTCTGCGAGCCGGTCGGTTTGACCACATCGGCGCAATCCCTTTACGCCATTGCACTTATTATCTATCTACATCCTGAAACCTGCTCAACAGCTAGCGAGCCAGCCGCTGAGACGATACACAACGCTTGCTGAGTAGACTCTCAACGCTCGAACAGCGCCATCGCCTCAACATGTGCCGTTTGCGGAAACATGTCCAGAATACCGGCTTTTTTCAACCGATAACCCTGTTGCAACAATTCGCCACTGTCCCGCGCCAGGGTCGTCGGGTTGCACGATACGTAAACCAATCGTTTAGCCCCTAGACGCGCAATCTGCTGAACCACCTGCAGCGCACCATCACGCGGCGGGTCGAGCACAATGGCGTCGAAACCTCCCGTAGCCCAGCCCGCGTCAGATAGCGGTTTGGACAGGTCCGCCTGATAAAAGTGCGCATTGGTCAGGCCGTTGGCGCGGGCATTGTCTGCCGCGCGCTCGACCATGGCCTGCACACCTTCCACGGCAATCACTTCGCGCGCCTGCTGGGCCAGCGGCAACGCGAAGTTGCCAAGGCCGCAGAAGAGATCCAGCACTCTCTCATCGCTACGCGGCGCCAACCACTGCAAAGCCTGGGCCACCATCGCCTCGTTAACGGCGGCATTTACCTGCACGAAGTCGCCAGGGCGATAGGCCAGTTGCAGGTTCCAGGTGTCCAGGCGGTAGCCCAATTGCTGCGTAGCGTCCACCGCTTGCGGCTCACCTTCGCCCTGCAGCCATAGCTGGGCGTGATGCACCGAGCAGAATGCCTGCAGACGAGCCAGATCCACTTCACTCAATGCTTCGGTGTGGCGCACCAGAACGGCGCTGGCGGTGCCTTGGAACAGCTCGACATGACCTATCGCACGAGGCGCCTGCAGCCCGCCCAGCAGAGCTGGTAAAGCACGCAGGATCGGCTGCAGCGGTTCGACCAGCACAGGGCACTCACCAATAGCGACGATGTCCTGGCTGGCTGCTGCGCGAAAGCCGACTTCCAGGCGCTTGCCGCGCATATCCCAACGCACGGCGATACGCGCACGACGGCGGTAAGCAAATTCGGAGCTGGTCAGCGGCTCGGCCCAGACTTCGGGTTGCAAGCCGCCAAGACGCTCGAGCTGCTCGGCAAGCATGCGCTGCTTCAGAGCAAGCTGTTCGCCATGGGGAATGTGCTGCACGCTGCAGCCGCCACACACGCGGGCGTGTACGCACGGCTCGTCGCGCCGGTCGGGACTGGCCTGAAATACCCGCTCGGTGCGCGCCTCCACCACCTTGCTACGAGCGCCGAGCACCCTGGCTTCGACCTCTTCACCGGGCAGCGCACCGCCGACGAACCAGGTTCGGCCCTCGATGAACGCAATACCGCGGCCGTCGTTGGCCAGGCGCTCGATCTTCAGGCGCTGTTTCTTGCCGACCGGCACCTGAGCGGCACGCGTGCCGCCGCTCGGCTGGAAGCGCAGACCGCCATTCTTGCCGGCCATCAGTTCGCCGTGGCGTCGTACACGCCAGTGGACAGATAGCGGTCACCGCGATCACAGATGATGGCAACCAGCACCGCGTTCTCCAGTTGCTGGGACAGGCGCAGCATGGCCGCGACCGCGCCACCAGAGGAAACGCCGCAGA
Source organism: Pseudomonas sp. AC355 (assembly GCF_979258205.1). Taxonomy (NCBI): domain Bacteria; kingdom Pseudomonadati; phylum Pseudomonadota; class Gammaproteobacteria; order Pseudomonadales; family Pseudomonadaceae; genus Pseudomonas; species Pseudomonas sp. AC355. Next base: position 2,181,365 of record NZ_OZ409843.1, read on the forward strand.
AGATGCCTTCCTCGCGCGCCATGCGGCGCATCACGTCCTCGGCTTCTGCCTGTGCCATGTCGACGATGTGGTCGACGCGCTCGGACTCGAAGATCTTCGGCAGGTACTCTTCCGGCCAGCGACGGATGCCCGGAATCGCCGAGCCTTCCATCGGCTGCAGACCGACGATCTGCACGCCTGGGTTTTGCTCCTTGAGGTAACGCGACACGCCCATAATGGTGCCGGTGGTGCCCATGGAGCTGATGAAATGGGTGATCTGCCCGCCCGTCTGGCGCCAGATTTCCGGGCCGGTGCCGGTGTAGTGGGCGACCGGGTTATCGCCGTTGGCGAACTGATCGAGCACCTTGCCGCGGCCGTCGGCCTGCATGGCGAGAGCCAGGTCACGGGCACCTTCCATGCCCTCCTCCTTGCTCACCAGGATCAACTCGGCGCCGTAGGCGGTCATCGCCGCCTTGCGCTCGGCACTGGAGTTGTCCGGCATGATCAGGATCATCTTGTAACCCTTGATCGCCGCAGCCATGGCCAGCGCGATGCCGGTATTACCCGAGGTCGCCTCGATCAGCGTGTCGCCGGGTTCGATATCACCGCGCAGTTCGGCACGGGTGATCATCGACAACGCCGGGCGATCTTTCACCGAGCCGGCCGGGTTGTTGCCTTCGAGTTTCACCAGCAGGGTGTTGCTGGTGGTGCCAGCCAGTCGTTGCAGGCGAACCAGAGGCGTATTGCCGACGCATTCGGCGATCGTGGGGTATTGCGGGGTCATAGCGTCGATCGAGTCCAGACGGCTGCAGGGGGCCGTAATGATACCGGCAAAAGGGCCCGAGCCCTACTATCAGCTGCATCGACATCGACCGGCTCGCAGCGATTGCCTAATAGTGCTGGAGCCCTTGTTCCCTGCCTCGCAGACACACGGGAAAAGGCTTGCGAACAAGCGGATCTAAGCTAATAACGGATTGATCTAGCGCCTCGTGACACCCGCGATCACCGGTGTGCCGCTGAGCGGATCGCGCATCAGCGTGCAACGTACGTCGTAGAGCTCCTCGACGAGTGCCGGAGTGACGATCTCGGCGGGCGCACCCTCGGCGATGATCCGCCCAGCCTTCATCGCCACCAGATGATCGGCGTAGCGGCAGGCACTGGACAGGTCATGCACCACCATGACCACGGTCTTGCCTACCGAAGCCAGATCACGAATCAGCTCGAAGACTTCGATCTGGTGACCAAGATCCAGGGCCGAGGTAGGTTCGTCGAGCAACAGCAATGGCGTCTGCTGCGCCACCGCCATGGCGATCCAGGCGCGCTGGCGCTGACCACCGGACATCGACTCCAACGGGCGCTCGGCCAGTGCTTGCAGGTCGGCTACACGCAGCGCTTCTTCGACGATGGCCTGATCTTCCGCCGACCACTGACGCAGCAGGCTCTGGTGCGGCTGGCGACCAAAGCGGATCAGTTCGGAGACGGTCAGGCCGTCGGGCGCATTGGCGTCCTGGGGCAATAGCGCCAGTTGCCGCGCCACCTGCTTCGACGGCAGGCTGCCGATGGCCCGGCCATTGAGCAGCACCGCACCCGCACTGGGTTTGTGCAGGCGAGACAGGCCGGCCAGCAATGTCGACTTGCCGCAGCCATTGGGGCCGACGATGGCGGTCACCTGCCCTGACGGAATGCGCAGCGACAGCCCCTCGATGATCGACGCATGGGGATACCCCAGGCTCAGGTTCTCGGCCTGCAGGGTGACCTCGGCCGCGGGCCGGGTGGCGAACAGGTTAGACGTAGTCATCGGCTCAACTCCGCAACAGCCGCCGAATGGAGGCGGCCTTTCATGTCAGCCTGCGCGACGGCTGGCGCAACAGGATCCACAACAAATAGGGCCCGCCAACCACGGCGGTGATCACCCCGACGGGAATTTCGATGGGCGCCAGCCAGGTGCGCCCGATCCAGTCCGCAGACGTCATCAACAACGCACCGGCCAACGCCGAACAGAGCACGGGCACGCCGCGATGACCGCTCAGGTAGCGCGCCATCTCTGGCGCGGCGAGGGCGACCAGCCCCACCGGGCCGGCCACTGCCACGGCCAGCGCGGTGAGCAGCACGGTGGTGATCAACGTCAGCAGGCGCATGGCTCTAAGACGCACACCAAGGCCCACCGCCACGCTGTCGGAAAAACGCATCAGTTCCAGACGCTGAGCCAGGTACTTGACCAGCGGCAGACTGAGGATCAGGCCGATGCCCAGCAGCCAGATGGCCTGCGCCGGCCGCGCGTTGAGGCTGCCGACCGTCCAGGGATATGCCACGTTAGCGGCATCGATATCGGCGCGTGCCAGCATCAGATTGGTCAGCGCTCCGAACACCGCACCCACGGCGATACCGACCACGATGAAGCGATAGCCACGGGCACCCGCGCCAGCACTCAGGCCGAAAGCCAGCACCGCCGCAGTGGTAGCGCCGGTAAGCGCCAGCACGGAAGGTGCCAGGGTCGTGGGTACGGCAACGATGGAAGCCACGGCGAAGGCAGTGGCCCCGTCGTCGATGCCGATTACCCCCGGAGTAGCCAGACGGTTACGCGCCAAGGTCTGCAGCAGGCAGCCACCGATCCCGAATGCCGCGCCGGTAAGCAGGCCGGCGACCAGGCGCTGCAGACGCAGCTCCTGAACCAGAAACACGTGCATCGGCTCGCCCTGGCCGAACGCAGCCGCCAGAGCCGTCCACGGCGACAGGCCAGCGGCGCCGGATGACAGGCTGACGCCGGTGATGAGCACGATCGCAGCCGAGAGCCCCAGCGCGGCGAACACACCGCGCCGGTTCAACAGCACCCGCAGCGAGCCAAGTGCCAGCAGCCAGTATCCGCTCGGTGCCTCGGGCATTGACGACAGAGGGCTGTTCATAAGGTCGGCAACCTGTGGCTGCGCACCACGGCGATCAGCACCGGTGCCCCGATCAATGCGGTCACCACGCCAATCGGCAGCTCGTAGGGGCTGACCAGCAGGCGCGAAAGGATATCGGCGAACAACACGATGATCGGCCCGAGCAACAGCGACAAACCGATGGTGCGGCGGATGTCCGGCCCGACCAGACGGCGCGCCACGAATGGCACTACCAGGCCGACGAACGCCATGGGCCCCGCCGCCGCCGTGGCGGTACCGACCAATACGGCGACGCCCAGCAAGGCGCCAAGACGTGTCAGGCCAGGATGGTGGCCGAGACCGGTGGCCATCTTCTCGCCGAGGGCCAACGCAGCCAGCGGGCGGATCAACGGCACGAGCAGCAGCAAGCCCAGCAACAGGCCGGGCGCACTCCAGGTCAATACGTCCTGAGGACGACCGGCCAGGGCACCGATGATCCAGAAGCGAATCTCGTCGGCGCTGCGCTGGTCGTGCAGCAGAATCAAGGTGCTGATGGCGGTCAGAATCCCCGAGAAGGCTGCACCGGCCAGCACCAGACGTACCGGGTCATCACCGACACCGCGCACCTGAGTGACCAGCAATACCAGCAGGCAACCCGCCATCGCGCCAGCGATGGCCACGCCGAGATTCAGGGTGGCCGCGCTGGCGCCCAGGCTGATCGCCACCACCACGGCGAAGGACGCACCGGCACTCACACCCAGCAGACCGGGCTCGGCAAGCGGGTTGCGGGTGGCCGACTGCAGCACCACACCCGCAGCACCCAAGGCGACACCGACCAGCACGCCGAGCAACGTGCGTGGCAGGCGCAACTCGAACAGCACGAAGCGCGCTTCATCATCCGTTGCGCCAAACAGCGCCAGCAGGCTGCGTGCGATGCCGACCTCACCCGCTCCGATCAGCAAGCTGGCAACGCACAATAGCGCCAACGACGCGGCCACCCACACCAGCGCATTGGCCAGTGGCAGACGACCGCCCTTCACATCGCCGGTCATTGCGAGGCGACGGCCTTCTCCACGTCATCGAGAATCACGTTGGCCGCCAGCGGCCCGCTGCCGCTGCTCCAGATCTGCCCGTCGACGCTCTGCACATGGCCGCTGCTGACCGCCTTCAAACGGGCGAATGCCGGCTGCTGACGGGCCTGCTCCAGCGCCTTGTCGCCATCGGCGTTGAGGGTCGCGAGGAACAGCCAGTCACCGTCGATGCGCGACAGATTTTCCAGGCTCAAGGCATCGCTGTGAGGCTTCTTGGTCAACTCCGATGCCATCGCCGTGCCCTTGAAGCCGAGCTGGCTCAGCAACTGGCCCACGAACAGGTGCTGGGACATCACGCCCGGCCCCTGCGGGCTCCAGCGCACCACGGAAGCGACCTGACCCGGCTCGATCTTGCTCTTGAGACTCTCGATGCGCGTGTCGACTGCCGCGATGGCGGCTTTGGCTTCATCAGCCTTGCCCAGCGCCTCGCCGTAGAACTCGACGTTGTTGCGCCAGTCCTGAAACGAGTTGCCCTTGGGCACCACGGTCGGCGCGATCAGGCTGAGTTTCTGGTACTGATCCTTGGTGAGTTCCGGCGAAGCCAGAATCAGATCCGGTTGCAGAGCGAACACCGACTCCAGATTGGTTTCCCGGGCGGTGCCGACGATCTTGACGTCGCCCGCCCTGCCCTTCAGATATTCCGATACGTCACTGCCGCCGCGCGTGGCAACGCTGCCCAGCGGCTTGACGCCAACCGAGAGCGCCACATCCAGCGCATTCTCGCCCAGGGTGACCACGCGCTGCGGCGTGCCCTGCAACTCGAGCGCACCAAAGGCCGTATCTAGGGTGCGTGATTCGGCCAGCGCAGTGCCCAGTGGCAGCAGCGCGACCAGGCCGGAAAACGCCAACAAACGTGAGCATCGGGATAGGCTAGCAATCATCGGAATATCCTTTCTTTACGGTGAAACGAACGGCTGCAACCTGGCAGCCGGCCGCAGTGCAATGACGATGGTTGTGGTTTGTCAGCAGCGGCAATACTGCGGCAAAAATGCTCGGTATTTTCATTTACACATGTAAAGCCGGGCGTCTTCATGAGGCCACCACGCCGGGTTGTTGCCAGATGGGTAGCGAGAACGGCACTCACCTTTTATGCATCACAGCCGTTCCGCAGGTCGCCACCAGGCTCAGGCCTATCGACTCGGACGCCAGCCACTCATCGAACCTGGCAGACGCCGTGGCAGTGTTTTTATCCGCACGTAACGGATGCACATAACTGCCCCACATCAACATCTGTAACGCCTGCAACAAGACACCGGGTTCTGCGGAAAACGCCGGCAAGTGACGCAAGTCGAAAAATGATTTTGGCCCCGAGCCAAGCGCCCGCAGCAGCGGATCGAAAATCGCTTCCGGCCCCGGAATCGACCCGATCGGCGTGGCAAAAACCAATCCGCCCGACGGTGGCATCGAAGGTAATGCCATGAACTGGAGACGATCCAGTTCGGCGAGATGTTGCTCGGCGCCGATGGCCTGAGCTTGTCGTTGAAACACGTCCAAACGCTGGTGCTGATTGCGGGCGGTGTCCTTGACCGTCTCGCGCAGAGCGGTCGACGGCAGACCGGCAAGAATCGGCTGAATATTGCCTGGAATGGACAGGCTATCCATGTTCTCGAAGCAGTCTGCACTCCCGATATAGGTCAGCTCGGCCTGCGCCACGATCCGATGCACGTCGGCGCAATGTTGTGGCCGCCAAAAATCGGTCAGGAAGTCATGAGCCAGATAGGTCAGGTGCTCTTTTTCCAGCGCTGCCAACTCATCCTTGAGGCCCGGGTTGTCTTCGAACGCCCCTGCGCCGTTATCCGCCAGACTGCGAAGAAGCTCAACGCCGTGACGAACAGCCTCTGCCGAATCGCCGGGCATGGCCAAGGAGACCTCATGCAGCACCTTCTGAATGGCGGTCAGCCGTGTCGCACCGGGGTAACACATATAGTGCAGATAAAAGAGGCCGCCCGGTTTCAGGTAGCGGTGCAGTGCCTTCAAGATGCTGGCCTGAGCCTGAGGCGGCAACCACGACCAGGTGCCATGGCAGGCGATGAAGTCGAACGGCTGCTGATCCTGCTTGGCGAAGTCAGCAAAGCTGGCTTCGATGAACTCTACATTCGTCAGCCCAATGCTCTGCGCAGCCTGCCGGGCCAGTGCAATATGCCCAGCATTGAAGTCGACACCCACGAACTCCCCTAGAGGGTTGCTCGCAGCCGCCACCAACAGGTTGATGCCTGCGCCACAGCCAAGCTCGCAGTATCGATACGGGCGAACGATATCCGGAGCTCTACACGCCAGGCTGGTCGCTATGTAGCTCATCCACACCGGCTGCATTTCCTTATGGAAATGCAGCGGATAGGGAACGTCGATCACATAGCCCTCTCGGCGGCTCATTGGCAATCTCCAGTCTTGGTAAAAGCAAACGCATCAAAACGCCAAAATCCAGCTTCCTCATACGCTCGGCGTAAGAGGAAGCTGGATGTGCGGTTCATACAGCCCGATTAGAAACGGCTGGTAAACCCGACGTAGAACGTGCGCGGGTCGCCGTCACCGTAATCGTCGTCGGTTTCCACGGCGTCATTGAAGACGTTCTGTACGCCAGCGCGCAGCGTCAGGTTCTTGTTGACGGCATAGTTGCCACCCAGATCCACCGTGGTATTAGCTTCAGCGAAGCTGTCGGCCCCAGTCGCGGAAGGCCGGTATAACTGCTTGCCAAGATATTGAGTCGATACGTAGGTGGAGAGCTGGTTGTTGACCTGCCATTCGAGCAGCGCATTGGCAGTCCACTCTGGCGTCATCAACAACGCTTCGCCTGTCGTGGTGTTCTCCGACTCGATCATGTAGGTCGCGTTACCGCTGAACGACACTGTGGTGCTGATCGGCACGCCGAACGACATCTCAACGCCACTGGTCTTGGCTTCCTCGATGTTGTACTGCTGGGTGTACCAGATTCCATTGACCTGACCCAGGAAGCCGTTCTGCATCATGTCCTTGATTTTGCTGGTGAAGTAGGTGGCTTCGAACCGGTATTCGTTTTCGTCGAAAGCTACACCCAGCTCATAGTTGGTGCTGATTTCGGGCTCCAGATCCGGGTTACCAACCATGAAGCACTGGCCGCCCATGTAACCGAGCGGTGCCAGTGACGTACACCCCATCCCCATCGACGAAGTGCCCGAGCTCAAGGAACGCTCTTTGAGGTTCGGTGCGCGGAAGCCTTTGGAAACCCCGCCCTTGATCGTCCAGGCCTCGGCAGGGTGATAAACCAGATAAGCACGAGGGCTGGTGTGGGCGCTGAAACCATCGGTGCGATCAGTGCGCAGACCCAGAGTCAGCGTCAGGTCATCACGCAGGAAAATCTGATCCTCGGCGAACACTGCCCAGGCCCATCCTTCCGGGTTCTTGTCGGCAGTCAATGCCTCGGCCTGGCCTGGAGGGATGAACGCAGCGATGTTGCCGATGTTGCCAGGGTTCTCAACCTCCTCTTCCTTGTATTGCAGGCCTGCGGTCAGCCATTGGCTGAAGCCCAGCTCGAAAGGCACGTCGAACTTGAAGTCGGCGACGGCTTCCTTCGACTTGGCGCCGCCATTGGCACTTTCGAGCTCATCAGCTTTGTTCTCGAAGGTGTTGACGTAGAGATCGAGCTTGGTACCCACCTCGCCAAAACGGCCTTCGTGGCCGATGCCGAAACCGCGGCTGATCATTTTCGAAGACCCGAACGTCTCATTGGTATCGCCTGCGGCTGCGCGCGCCTCCACGTCATCGAACGAGCGGGCACGCTCCTCACCAGCGGATGCGTCGACACTGAAACTGTGGTTCTCCGAGGCCTGCCAATTGAGCTTGGCATTGACGTTTTTCGACAATGCGCCGGTCGACCCCGTGGAGCCCGAATCTGACTCACGATCACTGAAGCTGCCACCAAGGCGCAGCCCGAGACTATCGGTCAGCGGGCCACTGACGTTGACGCCGATCTGCGATGTGTCGCCCGAGTCGCTGGGCTGCGGCCGGCTGTAGTTGGAGGTGATCGAACCACCCCACTCGGGTGAGACCTTGCGTGTGATGATATTGATCACCCCACCCATAGCCTCCGAACCGTACAGCGATGACATGGCGCCACGTACCACCTCGATACGCTCGATGGACTCGGGCGATAGCCAGTCCAGATCCTGAGGAATGGTGTCAGGGCGGTGGCCCAACAGCTGCGAGCTGCCGATGCGCTTGCCGTCGATCAGAATGAGGGTGTATCGATCCGGCATGCCGCGAAAGGAAATCTTCGAACCCGCGCCGGTTGCCGAGTAACCGCCAGTGACACCAGGCAGCGTGCCGAGCACTTCGGCAATGCTGGCCATCGGCTTACGCTCGATGTCTTCGCGCGTTACCACGCTGATACTGGCTGGGGCATCACGCAGATCCACTTCCGTACCTGCAGCGGTCACCACCGTGGAGCCAAGCTCCATCGCAGGATTTTGGCTCTCGGCGACATGCAGAATGGATGCGTCGTCAGCGAGATCATTTTCGGTAGTTTGCGCAGTCACCGCCGCTGGCGCACTGAACGCCAGCATGATGGCCGTGGCCAGCAGGTTCGGTTTGTATTTCGGATTCATAGACGTCCCTTCAACCCCATACGCGTCACGCCCAAGTGGGCAGAAATCGGCGGACGGGGATGTCGGAACTGATTACTCAGGCAGCCATTCTAGAGGCGTCCCCGCCGTCACAACGGCGCAAATGATAGTAAATATCATATGAGAGTAAACGTCATTTACACTCTATACACTTTGCTCGCGAAGCTGGGCGGCCGGTAGCAGCAGGTGCATTTGCAGGCCGCTCCCAGGCGGGCTTTCGGCCCACAGGCGGCCGCCCTGCAAGGCGATGGCGCTGCGAGCGATGCTCAGGCCAAGGCCAAAACCACCATCACCAGGACGCGCGCTATCCAGGCGCGCGAAGGGTTCGAAAATGGTTTCCAGGTAACGGACATCGATGCCTGGCCCGCTGTCGACCAGGCGCAGGTGCCAGTTATCCCCTTCCTGCTCTCCCAGCAGACGTACGCTGCCATCGGCTGGTGAGTGGCGGATGGCATTACGCAGCAAATTCTCCAGGGCCTGGGCGAGACTGGTCAGGTTGGCGGCGACCAGACAGCTTTCATCCACCTGGAACAGTAACTGGTCGCTCGACCAGCCCGTTTCGAAACAGGCATCCTCGACCAGCATGTCCCAGAGCTGCACCAAGCGAATCGGTTCACGGGCGAACTGCGGGCGCTCGGAATCCAGCCAAGCCAGCTCCAGAGAGTTTTCCACCAGGCGCTGCATGATGGTGATTTCCCGATCCAGGCGCTGACGCAGTACCTGCGGATCGCTCTCGCCGTCAGCCGCCACGCGCAGTCGGCTCAGTGGCGTTCGCAGCTCGTGGGACAGGTCGCGCAGCAGGCGCCGCTGGTAGGCGACGGTACCCTGCAAGCGCTCGGCCATATGATCGAAAGCGCGTCCCAACTCGCCCAGCTCGTCCTTGCGGGCGGCTACCGGTGGCCCGACGCGGGCGCTCAGGTCACCGGCGCTCAGGGTGGTGGCCTGTCGGCGGAGAATCACCAGTGGCGCGATGAACAAGCGGTACAGCAACGTGCCAAGCAGTATGGCGAGCGATGCCGGCAGCACCTTGCGCAGGAGAAACTCCCACAACGGCTGGTAATAACGCGGATCCAGTCGCGCAGGCAGTTCCATCACCAAACGAGTGTGACCGTCGCTGAAGGGCACATAAAAGGTCGGTCTGCCGCCTGGCCGGCCGACCTTCTGGCCGAGAGCACGCACGAAGTCCAGGCGCAACACTTCCTCTTTAGTAAGCGCCTGTGAGGACAGCGACAGGTGATCGTCATTAACCACCATGGCCCAGACCTCCTCACGCTCGCGCAGCTCATGAAGAAAGTCGTCCAGCCCAGGGGTTCCTCGTTCTTTCCAGGCGCTTTCGGCCTCTTGCGCAAAATCCCTCAACGCTCGCTGGCTGGACTCGGACAAAACGGACATCGAATCGTAGACGCGCTTGTCCAGATCCACATGCAGGCTGATGATCAGCAGGCAGAACAGCGCCAGCCCGAAGACCAGTTTCCAGAACAGCGAGTGCCGGCCTGGCATCTCAGGATTCCCGGCCGGTCAGCACGTAGCCTTTGCCCCAGACCGACTCCAGGCGCATGCCGGTGTAGCCGATGTGTTTGAGTTTGCGGCGCACGTTGCTGACGTGCATGTCCAGGCTACGGTCATGCTGGGCATAACCGCGGTGCAACACGTGCTGATAGAGGAAGGCCTTGCTGAGCACCTCTTCGGCATGTCGGGAAAAGGTTTCCAGCAGACGGTACTCGGTAGGCGTCAGCAACGCCCAGTGACCGTCGTGGCAGACATCGGAGCGATCCTCGTCATATTTCAGCGCGCCCTCCTGCAAGGGAGGCGGCTGCTCACGCCGCTCGTAGGCCACCCGGCGCAGGATCGCCTCGATACGCACGCTGAGCTCGCCCAGGCTGAATGGCTTGGGCAGATAATCGTCAGCGCCCTTGCTGAACCCGGCGATGCGATCCTGCTCGGCGCCCAGCGCAGACATCAGAATCACCGGCACACGACGCCTTTCACGCAGGCGCTGCAGCACGTCCAGGCCATTGCTGCCGGGCAGCAGAATGTCCATCAGGATCAAGTCGAAATCCTGCTCCTGAGCCAGACGCAGCCCCTCGCTACCATCGCGGCTGACGGTAACCTCGAAACCGCAATCCTGCAGATGAGCCTGCAGATGAGAGGCGAGAGCCGGGTCATCTTCTACCGCGAGAATACGGATGGCATGGGTGGCTGGGGACATCATGACGAGTGCGCTCTGAAAGCAAATGTGAACGATTCTACTATTTAGCAGCATTCCCGGTAAGCCGCCAAACGCCAGGCAAGCGTCTGCGCAGCGGAATCGCTACACTGCCTGACATCGTTGAAAGGGGACGTCGCGTGTTCAAGGATATCGGCATCAAGGGCCGGGTACTGATGCTTACCCTGCTGCCTACCAGCCTGCTGGCGCTGGTGCTGGGTGGCTATTTCATCTGGATGCAACTCTCCGGGCTGCAGGCGCAACTGCTGCAGCGCGGGCACATGATCGCCGAGCAACTGGCGCCCCTGGCGGCGCCTGCTCTGCTGCACAGCGACGAATCGCTGCTGCAACGCATCGCCAACGAAGCCCTGGAACAGCCGGACGTGCGCGCGGTGAGCTTCCTCACCACGCAGAACGACCGCCTGGCCCATGCCGGCCCCAGCATGCTCAATGAACGTCCAATCATCGACAGCGATACCGTGGGTGTCGCCCAACTTAGCAGCCAGGACGCGACCCGTTTTCTGCTGCCGGTAATGGCCCAGCACCTAACCCTTAGCGGAGAAGAGCAGCCCGCCTCGGTGGCCGCTCCGATCGGCTGGGTGGAGCTGGAACTGTCGCATCACAACACGCTACTCAGCGGCTACCGCAGCCTGCTGACCAGTCTGCTGTTGGTGGTGACCGGGCTGATCATCACCGGTTTGCTGGCGCTGCGCATGAGCCGCAGCATCAACGACCCCCTGCTGCGCATCAAGAATGGCGTCGCCCTGCTAAAGGATGGCCACCTGGAAACCCGCCTGCCACCACTGGGCAGCCATGAGCTGGACGAGCTCGCCTCGGGCATCAACCGCATGGCCGAGTCCCTGCAGAATGCCCAGGAAGAAATGCAGCACAGCATCGACCAGGTCACCGAGGATCTGCGCCAGAACCTGGAAACCATCGAGATCCAGAACATCGAACTGGACTTCGCCCGCAAGGAGGCCCTGGAGGCGAGCCGCATCAAGTCGGAGTTCCTGGCCAACATGAGCCACGAGATCCGCACCCCGCTCAACGGCATTCTCGGTTTCACCAACCTGCTACAGAAAAGCGAACTGAGCCCGCGCCAGCAGGACTACCTGAGCACCATCGAAAAATCCGCCGACAGCCTGCTGAGCATCATCAATGAGGTGCTCGACTTCTCCAAGATCGAGGCCGGCAAGCTGGTGCTGGAAAACATACCGTTCAACCTGCGCGACCTGCTGCAGGACACCCTGACCATCCTCGCTCCTTCCGCTCACGAAAAGCAGCTGGAACTGCTCTCGCTGGTCTATCGCGATACACCACTGTCGCTGTCCGGCGATCCACTGCGCCTCAAGCAGGTGCTCACCAACCTGGTCAACAACGCGATCAAGTTCACCCGCGAAGGCAGCATCGTCATCCGCGCCATGCTCGAAGAAGAAACGGCAGATCGCGCGCAACTGCGCATCAGCGTGCGCGATACCGGTATTGGTTTGGCGGAAGAGGATTTGCGTGCGCTGTTCCAGGCCTTCAGCCAGGCAGACAATTCCATGTCCCGCCAAGCCGGCGGTACCGGCTTGGGCCTGGTGATTTCCAAGCGCCTGATCGAGCAAATGGGCGGCGAAATCGGCGTGGACAGCACGCCCGGCGAAGGCTCCGAATTCTGGGTCAGCCTGAGCCTGCCCAAGGCCCGCAGCGATGCTGAAGACCAGCCCCGCGCCCTCTCGGGACGTCGAGCCGCCATTCTCGAAGCCCACGAATTGGCCTGCCAGGCACTGCAGCATCAACTGGAAGATTGCGGACTGCACGTCAGCGTATTCAGCGACCTGAACAGTTTGTGCGAGGCTGTCAGCACGGCCAGCCAATCTGCACAGCCTTTCCACTGTGCAGTGCTCGGCGTAACGGCCAGCCATTTACCACCCGAGCAGCTCGGCCGGCACACCTGGGATCTTGAGCACCTGGGCTGCAAAACCGTGGTGCTTTGCCCCACCACCGAGCAATCGCACTACCAAGACTGTGTGCCCGACTGGCATAGCCAACTGCAGGCCAAACCCGTCTGCACGCGCAAGCTGCAACGTACGCTGACCGAACTGATCGTCCCCAAGCAAATACGCCAGCAGGCGCGGCGCAGCACCACACACTCGCCGACCATCCTGTGCGTCGACGACAACGCCGCCAACCTGTTGCTGGTGCAAACCCTGCTCGACGGCATGGGTGCCCAGGTCACGGTCGCCAGCAGCGGTTTCGACGCCTTGGCGATCGCCCGGGAACAAGAATTCGACCTGGTGTTCATGGACGTGCAGATGCCAGGGATGGATGGTCGCCAGACCACCGAGGCCATCCGTCAGTGGGAACACGATATCGGCCGCACACCGATGCCCATTGTCGCCCTCACCGCCCACGCCCTAGCCAACGAAAAACGCACCTTGCTGCAGAGCGGCATGGACGACTACCTGACCAAGCCGATCAGCGAACGGCAACTGGCTCAGGTCGTACTCAAATGGACAGGTCTGTCGTTGCAGGGCGCCAATCAGAACCATGCCCCTGCCGACATCGTAGCGCCGCCCACCGCGGTACTGGATAACGAGGAAGGCCTGCGCCTGGCGGCTGGTAAGGCCGACCTGGCGGCTGACATGCTGAGCATGCTGCTGGCCGGGCTGCCAGGAGATCTCCAGGCCATCCGCAAGGCCCGCGCCGATGGCGACCGCAATGCCTTGATCGAGCGCATCCACCGCCTGCATGGCGCCACCCGTTACTGCGGCGTGCCGCAACTGCGCGCAGCCTGTCAGCACAGCGAAACTCAGCTCAAGCAGGATCAGCCCATTCGCAGCAGCAGTTTGGATGAGCTGGAGCAGGCCATAGAACGCCTGAGCCAAGAAGCGAACGTCGATCAATGACGCGCTGCCGCCACCGATGAACAGCCATCCAATGTCCCACTGCCAGCCCTGTGCAAGCCCGCTTCCCGGAACCGTCAGATGACAGCAGCTCCCCCCTCCACCGCACAACTGCCGCTGACCAAACGCCTGAAAGCCGGCACCAGCCGCGACCATGACAGCGTCGACACACTGGTCATGCAGGCTCGTCCGTTCGAGAGCCTGCTGCGCTATGGCTATTTCCTGCGCCTGCAGCATCGTTTCCATGGCTCCATTGATGCGCTGTACGACGATATCGAACTCAATCGCCTGCTGCCGGGCCTGAGTGAGCTGCCGCGTTTCGAGGCGGTTTGCACGGATATGGCCGACCTGGATCTGCTGGTGCCACCTGCCCCGCCAGCGGTGGTGCCCACCAGCACGCATGCGGCACTGGGCTGGCTGTACTGCAGCGAAGGCTCCAACCTGGGCGCGGCCTTTCTGTTCAAGGAAACCCAGCAAATCGGCCTCGATGCCGAGAATGGTGCCCGCCACCTGGCGGCCCACCCGGATGGTCGCGGCCTGCACTGGCGCCAGTTCGTCGCTCTGCTCGATGGCCTGGAACTGACCGAGGATCAGCGCGAAGAAGCAGTCAGCGGTGCCGTTGCGGCGTTTGACTTCTATCGCGCCGCGCTACGCGAAATCTTCCCAGCAGCCTGAAGATCCAGCAGCGAAACGTGATCAAACAACGTTTCGCCGCGCCGCCCTCCTGAATCACGGCCTGCTAGAATGCCCTCCTCACCCGGAGGAACCATGGCCGAACACGATTTCCGCTACAACCTGCTCAACCCCGAACACACCCTGATCGAGTGCCGTGCGCTGGCTCCCGGCCGCTACCAGGTCACCGGTAACGGCGGCTCGATCAAGAGCAACGACGCCCTGGTGGTCAGCCTCAAGGGCAGCCGTGACCTGAGCATGCGCTTGCAGGTCGATAAGGTTCGCCACCTGATCAATCCTCCCGGCCAGTGGGTCGCGGTCGCCCATGGGCCTGCCTTTACCGAACTGTCGATTTTCAATTGGCAAGTCACCTGTGACAGTTGCAACAAGCAACTGGACTTCGAATTCGCGGTCGATAGTGCACTGGGCAAGAAAGCCCAGACGCCCGCTGCCGATGCTCGCCTCGTGGAGCTCGGCTGGCGTAAACAGCAGGAAAAACACCTGTGCCCTGCGTGTCTGAAAAAGGAGGCCTGATGAAACCGCTTCTCGCCCTGGGCTTGGCTGCCGCTGCCCTGGCTGGCTGCGCCGGCAAACCGGTGCAACTGGAAACCGAACGCGTCTACCGCGTCGAATGGATTGGCGAACGTCCGCTGATCGACAACAGCCATCTGACCATCACCCTGGGTGACGACGGCCGCGCCTACGGCAACGCCGGCTGCAACCACTGGTTCGCCAGTTACCAGCGTGACGGCAACAAGCTGACCTTCAGCGAAGCCGGCAGCACTCGCAAAATGTGCGCACCGGCACTCATGGAACAGGAAAGCCGTTTCCTGCAGAGCCTGAGCACCATCGAACGCTGGGATATCTCGCCGATCGAGCAACTGCGCCTGTGGCCGGCCAGTGGCAAACCGATCCGGTTGTGGCCTGACGAGTAAGAGCAGTGGTCAAAGTGGCGATTGGCGGGAAACCCTGATCGCCCGCAAGCGGGCTCCTACACGGTGCGGTGTCTGGCAACTGTTGTGCACGGATCCTAAACCGTAGGAGCCGTGGGGGCGCCTAGCCCTTGCCAGTTCTGCACAGACCACACGTAGGGGCTGGCTTGCCGGCGATGCGCTTTGGGGACTACTGGCACAGCTCCGCCTATTTACGGCTCACGCTGCGTGAACAGATCCAGCTGCTCATGCTTGCCACGCAAATCCTGTAACCGCACACCCACGCCCAGCAAGCGCACTGGTCGATTGCCGCGCGCATGGGCGTTGCTGAGCAGGACTCGATAGCTGTCCAGATCACGAGCAGCGCCGGCCTGCTCAAGGGTGGTCTGGGTAAAGTCGTGGAACTTGACCTTGACGAAAGGCTTGCCCACCCGATAGCTGCCGTCCAGGCGGGTCATGCGTCGTTCCAGCTCTTCCAGCAGCGCAGGTAATTGCGCCAGGCAGGCATCCAGATCTGGCAAATCCTGATCGTAGGTATTTTCCACGCTCATCGACTGACGGCGGCTGTCCGTCTGCACCACACGCTCGTCGATACCATGGGCCAGGCTCCAAAGGCGTTCGCCGAAACTGCCGAACTCGCGCACCAGCCGCAACTTGTTCCACTGGCGCAAATCACTGCAGGTGCGTATGCCCAGGCGGGTCAGCTTGTCGGCGGTCACCTTGCCTACGCCATGCAGTTTGGTGACCGGCAACTCGGCGACGAAGTCCTCGACCTGATCGGGGGTAATCACGAAGATGCCGTTGGGTTTGCGCCAGTCGCTGGCGATCTTGGCCAGGAACTTGTTCGGCGCGACCCCTGCCGACACGGTGATGTGCAGGTCGCTGGATACCCGACGACGGATGTCCTGGGCGATACGTGTAGCGCTGCCGCCGAAGTGCTCGCAGTTGGACACGTCGAGAAAGGCCTCATCCAGGGACAGCGGCTCGATCTGATCGGTGTAGTCGCGAAAGATCGCGTGAATGTCCCGGGACACAGCGCGGTAGACGTCGAAGCGTGGCTTGACGATCAGCAAGTCAGGGCACAGTTTCAGCGCATGCCCCGAGGCCATGGCCGAACGCACGCCGTAGGCACGTGCCTCGTAGTTGCAGGTGGCGATCACTCCACGCCGATCCGCCGAGCCACCCACCGCCATGGGTTTATCGGCCAGAGCTGGGTTGTCGCGCATTTCGACAGAGGCGTAGAAGGCGTCACAGTCGACGTGAATGATCTTTCGCTGCGCCATAAACCTGAAAACGAGAAAACTGGCCGACCACGAACAGCGGCGGGCAAAGGTGGATAGGCACCTTACTGTATATAAGAACAGCCTTCCAGTTCGAAGTTACGCATTTATAACCTACCCGCACCCGACGCGCTGGCGCCATAAAACCGCCTGAAAGGCCCGCATGGCAGGGGCTGGGCGACTCCCGGCAGTTGCGCAGCGCCGCTAACTGATTGAACGGAAAACAGTTTTTTCCGAGATAAGCGTTGACAGCATGCCTCAGATGAATAGAATGGCGACCGCGGGATGGAGCAGTCTGGTAGCTCGTCGGGCTCATAACCCGAAGGTCGTCGGTTCAAATCCGGCTCCCGCAACCAGATACTCAGAAAGGCCACTCAATCGAGTGGCCTTTTTGTTTTTCCGCTCTGTCAATTTAACTTATTGATTGAAAAGCATAAATCGATTGACAGAAGTCCACTTTTGTATAGAATTGCCGGCGCGGGATGGAGCAGTCTGGTAGCTCGTCGGGCTCATAACCCGAAGGTCGTCGGTTCAAATCCGGCTCCCGCAACCAGATACTCAGAAAGGCCACTCAATCGAGTGGCCTTTTTGTTTTTCCGCCCTGCCGATTTAACTTATTGATTGAAAAGCACAAATCGATTGACAGAAGTCCGCTTTTGTATAGAATTGCCGGCGCGGGATGGAGCAGTCTGGTAGCTCGTCGGGCTCATAACCCGAAGGTCGTCGGTTCAAATCCGGCTCCCGCAACCACCTTCGAAACGAAAGCCCTGACAGCCTAGCTGTCGGGGCTTTTGTTTTATGGGCGCCTGAAAAGCCCCACCCTCCTCCCGCACAACCCCACCTGAAGCACTATCCTCTTCTTGCAGATAAATCTTTCATAGCGTCCGGCATGGACACCTTGAAGCGGCACGCCTGTACCCATACATTATTTGTCACACAAAGAAACTTGGCTTCCGCCTTCCAATCTGAGCCGCACTACCCAAGAGGTATCCGATGCGCGCCAGCTCCGACGCTACTGCTCCACCTTCCCTGCCCAAATCTCAACTCCTGTTATGGCGCCAACGCCTGGATCGATACCGCCAGCCGCTGGGGCTGAGTGTCGCGCTGCTGCTGTTCGTGGTGGCGCTGCTTGCCTGCCGGCATCTGCTTGATGAACTCGATCCCAGCGCTCTGCACCAATCCATCCTGGCTGTGCCGACCGTGAACCTGTTCGGCGCCGTTGGCTTGACCATTCTGGGCTTCATCGCCCTGCTCGGTTACGAATGGTCGGCCAGCCGCTACGCAGCCGTCAGCCTGCCAGCCCGCACACTGGCCACCGGCGGCTTCTGCGCATTCGCCATCGGCAATGCGGTCGGCCTGTCGATGCTTTCCGGTGGTTCGATTCGCTATCGCCTGTATGCCCGCCACGGCATCGGCGCTGGCGATGTGGCGCGCATGACGGTATTCGCCAGCCTGTCACTCGGCTGCGCCCTGCCCCTGCTGGCAGCCCTTGCGGCCCTGGCTGATCCTGGCGCAGCGGCAGCCGCCCTGCATCTGCCATCGCCGGTATTGATCGGCCTCTGCCTGGTACTTCTGGCCCTCGGCGCGGCGCTGCTTCTGGCTCTGCATCGCGCTCGCCTGGCGGAAAGACCAGCCCCGGACTGCGTGACCGTGCGACTACGCAGGCACCTGCTGCGCCTGCCCGACACACGACTGACCCTGCTCCAAGTACTGATCACCCTTATAGATGTCAGCGCCGCAGCGGGTGTACTGTATCTGCTGCTGCCCGAAGCGCCGCCCTTCACTACCTTCCTGCTCGTCTACCTGCTGGCTCTGGCCGCTGGCGTCCTCAGCCACGTACCCGGCGGTGTGGGCGTGTTCGAGGCGGTGCTGCTGGCGGCTTTCGCCAACGAGCTCGGTGCTGCTCCATTGGCTGCGGCGCTGCTGCTGTATCGCCTCATCTATATCGTGCTGCCGTTGCTGGTGGCGTGTCTGCTGCTGCTAGCCATGGAGCTGCGTCGCCTGGTCGATGCGCGCCAGGCGATTCGTGCCGCCAGCGGTCTCGCCGCTCCAGTCCTGGCGCTGCTGGTATTCATCTCGGGGATGGTGCTGCTGTTCTCTGGCGCGACGCCGAGCCTGGATGAACGCCTGGAGATTCTCGACTTTCTCATTCCGCACCGACTGATCGATGCCTCGCACTTCGGCGCCAGCCTGATCGGCCTGCTCTGCCTGCTGCTGGCCCAAGGGCTGCGCCGTCGTCTCTCTGCGGCCTGGGCGATGACCCTGGGGCTGTTGATCACCGGTGCGGTGCTGTCGCTGCTCAAGGGCTTTGACTGGGAGGAAGCGTTGCTGCTGAGCATCACCGCTGGCCTGCTGGCCTTGTTCCGCCCCTACTTCTATCGCCCCAGCCGCATAATGGAGCTGCCCTTCTCGCCCTGGCACCTGGCGGCCAGCGCCTGCGTGCTCGGCGCCTCCATCTGGCTGCTGTTCTTCGCCTATCAGGACGTCCCCTACGAACACCAGCTGTGGTGGCAGTTCGCGGTCAACGCTGACGCACCACGTGGCCTGCGTGCCGCGCTCGGCTGTGTGTTGCTGCTCGGCGTGGTGTTCCTCGCCTGGCTGCTGCGCGCCGCACCACCGGCCATCACTCTGCCGAGCAGCGAAGAGCTGGATCGCGCAGCGCAGATCGTCAAAGCGTCCGGTCAGGCCGATGGCGGCCTGGCGCTGACCGGCGACAAGGCACTGCTGGTACATCCGCAAGGCGATGCCTTTCTGATGTACTCGCGCCGCGCCCGCAGCATGGTCGCCCTGTTCGACCCCATCGGTACGGCGCAGCGGCGTGCCGAACTGGTCTGGCAATTTCGCGACCTGTGCGACCGCCATCACACCCGCCCGGTGTTTTACCAGGTGCGCGCCGAGAACCTGCCGCTGTACATGGACATTGGCCTGACCGCCATCAAGCTGGGTGAAGAAGCCCGGGTCGACCTGAATCGCTTCGACCTGGAAAGCACCGGCAAGACCATGAAAGATCTGCGCTACACCTGGAACCGCGGGCAGCGCGACGGCCTGGCGCTGGAATTCTTCGAGCCCGGCCAAGCGCCTCTGGACGAATTGCGCGGCATCTCCGACGCCTGGCTGAACGGCAAGCAGATGCGCGAGAAAGGCTTTTCCCTCGGTCGTTTCGATCCCGCCTATCTGCGCCACTTCCGCATCGTCGTCGCGCGAGTCGAAGGCCGCGCCGTGGCCTTCGCCAATCTGCTGGAGACCGACAGCCGGGACCTCGCCACTCTCGATCTGATGCGTGTGCTGCCGGATGCACCAAAGCTGACCATGGAATTCCTCATGCTCGGCTTGATCCTGCATTTCAAGGCAGCCGGCTTCGCCCGCTTCAGCCTCGGCATGGTGCCGCTTTCCGGCCTGCAGCCACGTCGCGGTGCGCCGCTGGCGCAGCGTCTTGGCGCCCTGGTGTTCCAGCGCGGTGAGGCGTTCTACAACTTCCAGGGCCTGCGCCGCTTCAAGGACAAGTTCCAGCCGGACTGGGAGCCCCGCTACATGGCCGTACCTGCCGGACTCGACCCGCTGGTGGCGCTGACCGATACCGCCGCGCTGATCGCCGGTGGTTTTACCGGACTGGTGAAACGTTGATGACCCCTACTGCCAAACGCCTGATACCGATACTGATCCTCCTGCTCGTACTGCTCGCTGGCGGTCTCTACTACTGGCTGCGGCCGCCCGCCGAAGCCAGCCTGGCACGCCAGCCACTGGCCACCGGCGGCGACCTGGTGCTCGCCACGCCGGGTGATAGCGTGCAACGTCGCGTGCTCCTGGCCCTGCCCACCGACCAGCAACTCAGCGATGCCGAGCTGTTGGAACTGGCGCAATCCAATCACGCCATGATCGGTCAGTACCAGGCCACGCAGCAGAGCTGTGAGGCGCAGGCCAAACGTCTGCAAGAA
The DNA here is from genome assembly GCF_979258205.1 of Pseudomonas sp. AC355. Lineage (NCBI taxonomy): Bacteria > Pseudomonadati > Pseudomonadota > Gammaproteobacteria > Pseudomonadales > Pseudomonadaceae > Pseudomonas > Pseudomonas sp. AC355. Next base: position 2,201,807 of record NZ_OZ409843.1, read on the forward strand.
GCCACTGCACAGATGGACGGCCCAGTGAACCTGTTCGCTGGCAGCGACAACGCCGCCATGCTCGCCTGGCGCTGGCTTGCCGCCCAGACCGACGACAAGGCTCAGGCCCTGTCAGTCGGCTTCTCGCTCTCCAAGCCCGATTGCGGCACACCTCCCCCGGCCAGCAGTGCCCACGGCCACTGGTTGGCCGTATGGAACGACAACCCGGATGACGCCAGCGCCCGCTTCGTCCGCCAGCAGAGCAACGCAGAAACCCTGATCGGCGACTACCAGACCGCGCCCAAGGCGCTGCTCACGGCCCAGTTGCGTCGCCTGCTGCAAGGCACTGGCGATGCCCTGCCGGTGGTCGAAGTACCGGCAGCCCAGCCCGGCGATACAGTAAGCCTGTTCTACTCCGGTGATGGCGGCTGGCGTGACTTGGACAAGGCGGTCGCCGAGCAGATGGCCGAGCGTGGCTACCCGGTGGTTGGCGTCGATACCCTGCGCTACTTCTGGCAGCGCAAGAGCCCCGAACAAGCCGCCAGCGACCTCTCCGAATTGATGCGCGAGTACCGGGAAAAATGGCACGCCAAACGCTTCGTGCTGATCGGCTACTCCTTCGGCGCCGACGTAATGCCAGCGCTCTACAACCGTCTGCCGGACAGCGACAAGAGCCAGGTAGACGCCGTTCTGCTGCTAGCCCTGGCGCGCAGCGGTGCTTTCGAAATTCGTGTTCAGGGCTGGCTCGGTAAAGACGCCAGCGAAGCGGCCACCGGGCCGGAACTGGCCAAGCTACCGGCGGAAAAGGTGCTGTGCGTCTACGGCACAGAAGAAGCGCCCGAGAGCGGCTGCACTCAACCCGACGCCGTCGGCGAGAACCTGCAGCTGCCCGGTGGCCACCACTATGACAAGGATTACCCGGCGCTGGCCCAGCGGCTTATCACGGCAATCCAAAAACGCCAGGGCGGCACTCACTGACTGCGGCCAAACGAATAGCGGCACGCGCACGCAATCGACGTACGACGCTGGTGTTAGCGCAGCCATGCCGCTAGAATTGCGCACTTTTTGATCAGAGGCGCCCGAGCGCCCGCATCATCTCAGCCTGAGGTTCGCCCGCATGACCACCACCGCCACCCCGAAAGTTGGGTTCGTCTCCCTTGGCTGCCCGAAAGCACTCGTCGATTCCGAGCGCATTCTCACCCAGCTGCGCATGGAAGGTTATGAAGTCGTGCCGACCTACCAGGACGCCGACGTAGTGGTGGTCAATACCTGCGGCTTCATCGACAGTGCCAAGGCCGAGTCGCTGGAAGTGATCGGTGAAGCGATCAAGGAGAATGGCAAGGTCATCGTCACCGGCTGCATGGGCGTCGAAGAAGGCGCGATCCGTAAGGTGCACCCCAGCGTGCTGTCGGTCACCGGCCCGCAGCAATACGAGCAGGTGGTCAACGCGGTGCATGACGTGGTGCCGCCACGCCAGGATCACAATCCACTGATCGACCTGATTCCACCGCAGGGCGTCAAACTCACCCCGCGCCATTACGCCTACCTGAAGATTTCCGAAGGCTGCAACCACAGCTGCAGCTTCTGCATCATCCCGTCGATGCGCGGCAAGCTGGTCAGCCGCCCAGTGGGCGACGTGCTGGGCGAGGCCGAGCGCCTGGTCAAGGCCGGCGTCAAGGAGTTGCTGGTGATCAGCCAGGACACCAGCGCCTACGGCGTCGACCTCAAGTACAAGACCGACTTCTGGAACGGCCAGCCGGTCAAAACGCGCATGAAAGAGCTCTGCGAAGCGCTCTCCAGCATGGGCGTTTGGGTGCGTCTGCATTACGTGTACCCGTACCCCAACGTCGACGACATCATCCCGCTGATGGCTGCTGGCAAGATCCTGCCGTACCTGGACATCCCCTTCCAGCACGCCAGCCCGCGCGTACTCAAACTGATGAAGCGCCCGGCCTTCGAAGACCGCACCCTGGCGCGCATCAAGTCGTGGCGCGAGCAGTGCCCGGACCTGACCATCCGCTCGACCTTCATCGTCGGCTTCCCCGGCGAAACCGAAGAAGACTTCCAGTACCTGCTCGACTGGCTGACCGAAGCCCAGCTCGACCGCGTCGGCTGCTTCCAGTACTCGCCGGTGGAAGGCGCGCCGGCCAACGATCTGGATGTGGATATCGTCCCGGATGACGTCAAACAGGATCGCTGGGATCGCTTCATGGCCCACCAACAGGCCATCAGCACCGCACGCCTGCAGATGAAGATCGGCCGTGAAATGGACGTGCTGATCGACGAAGTCGACGACCAGGGCGCCGTAGCCCGCTCCTGCGCCGATGCCCCGGAAATCGACGGCAGCGTGTTCATCGAAGGCACCGACTTCCAGCCGGGCGACAAGGTGCGCGTGCGTATCGTCGACGCCGATGAATACGATATGTGGGCTGAGCGGGTTTAACCCCTACCCTCACGACAAACGCCCATCGGGTCGGGAATGACGCACAGCGTCAGCCTGGTTCAATGGGCGTTTTTGTATCAGGCCCTCTGGCCTCAAAGCAGGTAGACCATGAACCGCCGCAAGAAGATCAAGCAGCTGTTAGAGGCCCACGCCAAAAAGGCCAATGCCAAACTGGCGCCTAAGAACAAGCCCAAGTACATCTGCAAGGCCGACAGGCTGAAACAGGCCAATGAGGCGGCCGAGGCGCCAGCCGTTTTGCCTGAGAGCTGAGCACTCACAGGCTGAATGGCGCCTGTGGCTAATACGCCATACAGCTTCCTGGCGCGGGCTAAAGCCCCTCAACCAAACGTCGGCCGCAGAGGTAGTCATGTGCAAGCCATGGAAGATCAGCACTGTTTATGCGCTTTGTTTTTTGCTCAGTGCCTGCATCGGTTCAACACCGCCCCAACCCTGGTTCGAGGGCGAGGCCGCATGGCCAAGTGTTCACAGATTTACAATCAGCACCGGGGGCACGCCGCAGCCCTTCGAGCTCGCCACGAAAATTCATTATGTAGACACGTCCAGCACCTGGATCTATCTGTATGTGAATGACTTCAAAAGAGGCTCGGCCTCTATGAGTTACTCAGCCAAAGACGCCTATATAAAAAAGGAAAACGGCGAACGCATCACGCCAACGCTTTACATAACCAGCCCGGACGCGGAAAACATAACACCTGGGCTTCCATGGGCAGGGAAAATTCCGGATATCGACGTACGCGAACCGGCAGTCAATCCCAACGATAGCGGCGGAATGTACGGCGGCGTTGATTTGCGCTTCAACACCGCACCACCCGAGGCAGGATCGCGCTGGATCTTGCACTTGGGCAACGTGACCATCGGCGATACGGACGTCGAAATCCCGGAACGAACGATAACTCTCAGAGCCAGGCAGTGGTACACCGTGCCCGTGCAGTGACTAAGTAGCCCCGCCATGTAGAGTGGATCGGGGCGCGTAGCCAACGCGAAGCGTGTCCACCGCGCTCCTTACTGAACCAATCTTTCAAGATTCAATGCCGCCTATGAAGTACATCGTACCCGTCAGTGAACAATCATGCCCCGACGGTCTCTACACCGGCCCGGTCGCGCCAGAAGACGCTGGCTACCTCACCCGCTGCGTGATCCCTCATCTGCAACCGCTGAGCGATGAGGAGTATCTCGACGGGCCGGCAGCGATACTGCAAACCGGTGCTCGTTACAGTTACCTACTCAGTGCAGGAGCCATCTACTGGTGCGTCGAATGGCAACCGGGTCTTGTCGTGGTGAGGTTTTCGCCCGATACCAGCATGGCTTGGGTAGCGTTGCGCTCGCCCGTCCCTAACTTCGGAGGCCGTGTCGCCCTGGAAATCGATACTGCCCAATACGATGAAGACGACGAGGATCATCAATACAACCTGGTGTTCAGAAGCTGGGACGCGCAGTTCGACGAATACCACAGGGTTCGGGGCGCCTTTGAATCTGCCTCGGCCAGCGAGGAGGCTTCGTTCAACGCAGCTATAAGGCACGCCAACAGACTGTCGAATCAGGATCACAGCGATGACACGGAGCGCCGTGATCGTCTGGAGCTTTTTACCGCCCGCTGCGGCGAAGGCATTCGGGTGAAATAGTAGCGCCATGCTAAAGCGTCCCGAGCCAACGCCGTGCGGACATACCGGCACACCGACAAGCAGCCCCTTTAATGGCCGCCGGAAAAACCCAAGAGCGTTGGTGGCATGCCTGGCCTACAACCTATTCAACTCGGCTCTGCTCTCTCTATTCGTCAGAGAGGCGCTGATAATCCGCGGTGATGGGCCAAGGGGCTTTGGCGAGTTGATTCTAAAGTTACTTATGTCCCACATAGCGCTTGCTCTGCTGGCCATGGGACTGATCGCTTCCATCAAGGCCTTTCGCGCCGACAAGGGCAGCGGTTGGCTGACAATCGCATGCGTCGTGTCGACATCGATCCTTTTGGGCTTCTCGTCAATCGCGGTCATGGAAGCATGCATGGATGATCGTGGGCATTGTCGAGCGTGGCATTGGTATATCTAGCCTTCACATAGCGGCCCAGCACTGTTCCGGCAGATTTAGCTGCTGGCGGCGATCCTCCAGTAATCGCCTCGAGTTCCCGGGCCATGCGACCACGCTGTCTCACTTTGTCCAACCTTTACGCCCATGGATGCATACGATTCGCGCCTGCAAACGATTCGTAAGGAATATTCCATGCACGCGCCCTTCCCTCGCCGCCGTATTGGCACCCTGATTCGCCTGGCGACTTTCTGCCTGGCCACTGGCAGCACCTTCGCCTATGCCGACACCGTCGAGCTGGACGACATGGTGGTGACCGCCTCCGGTTTTGCCCAGAATCTGGAAGACGCCCCGGCCTCGGTCACCGTGATCAGCGGTGATGATCTGCGCAAGCGCTCGGTGCAGAACCTCGGTGATGCGGTGCGTGACGTGGAAGGCGTCGTCGTCAACGGCGGTGCCAACGAGACCGATATCCAGATCCGCGGCATGCCTGGCGACTACACGCTGATTCTGGTCGACGGCAAACGCCAGAGCGGGCGCGATTCGCGGGTCAATGGCAACCGTGGTTATGAGCAGAGCTTCGTGCCGCCGACTGCGGCCATTGAGCGTATCGAAGTAGTGCGCGGGCCGATGTCGTCGCTGTACGGTTCGGATGCCATCGGTGGGGTGATCAACATCATCACCCGCAAGGTATCGCCCGAGTGGGGTGGCAACATTTCCTATGACTACTCGGCGCGCCCGAATAGCGATCAGGGCAATGCCCGCAACACCCAGTTCTACCTCAATGGCCCACTGATCAACGAGGTGCTCGGCCTGCAGGTGTGGGGCAGCTACCTCGACCGCCAGGCCGATGATGACGCCGAAGCCAACGAAGGCTTCGCCAAGTCCGACAACAAGAGCCTGACCGCTCGCCTGGCCCTTACGCCGACCGAGAATCATGACTTCCTGCTCGAAGCGGGCGCCTCGCGCCTGAAGAATGGCGATGGTCTCAGCGCCAACTGGTCGACCCGCGAACAGAAGAACAACCGTGATCACTGGTCGCTGACCCACGACGGCCGCTGGGGCTGGGCGGATTCGACGCTGTCTTTCGCCGAAGAAACCACCAGCCGCGAGGGCAAGGCGACACCGGCGCAGGCTGACGTGTTCGGGCGCAAGCCGGAGATCCGCAACCGCGTGCTGGACGGCAAACTGGTGATTCCAACCGACTACCACATCACCACCACCGGCGTGCAGTGGAACGAAGCCACGCTGACCGACTGGAACCAGGCCAACCGCGGCACCTCCCGCGAGCGTGAGAACGAGGAATACTCGGTTGTGCAGAAGGCCCTTTTCGCCGAAGACGAGTGGTCGATCACCGACGATTTCGCCCTCACCACTGGCGTGCGCCTGGATCATCACGAGCAGTACGGTAGCCACGTCAATCCGCGCGTCTATGGCGTCTGGCACCTGAATAACGAGTGGACGCTGAAAGGCGGCGTAGCCCGCGGCTTCAAGGCGCCCGAACTGCGCGCGGTGATCGATGACTACGCCGTGGTGCGCCGCAACCGCTTCGTGCAGTTCGGTAACTCCAACCTCAAGCCCGAGAGCAGCACCAACTACGAGCTGAGCGCGATGTGGTCGAACCGTGACGACCTGTCGGCCGGTGCCACGCTGTTCTACAACGACTTCAAGGACAAGCTGTCCACCGTCACCACCGCCGAACAGTGGCAGGGCCTGACGGTGATGGAGCGAGTCAACGTGGACAAAGCGGTGATCCGCGGTCTGGAGTTGAGCGGCAGCTGGCAGGCACTGGCCAACGTGGCGATCAAAGGTAACTTCACCTATCTGGATTCCGAGCAGAAGAGCGGCGTCGACAAGGGCCGGCCACTGTCGCTGACACCCAAGCGCAAGGCGAGCCTGCGTGCCGACTGGGACATCAATGACCGAACCCTGGCCTGGGCTGCGACCAACTACAGCGGCGAGGAATATGGCGCCACGCTGACCGGCCAATCGTCCCGCGCCTACACCACTGCCGACATCGGCGGCTCGTACAAGCTGACGCAGAACCTGACGCTCAACTCGGCCATCTACAACCTGGGTAATAAACGCCTTAACGATGAGGACGACGGCACGGTCAATTATGGCCGCACCTATTGGTTGGGTGCGTCGCTGGACTTCTGATGCCCTGAGCGCTCCGCACCCGCTACTGCACCTGAGTCGGACGCGGAGCGTCCTGCAAAGGCATTCCCACGCGGAGCGTGAGGAACGATCGATGTGGTGGGCTAAAGCCCACCCTACTCCCCAGAGGCGTGAACCGTAGGGTGGGGCTTTAGCCCACCAAAGCCATTCAACGCCGATGGTGGCTGGCTATTTGATCGTTCCCACGCTCCGCGTGGGAACGCAACCCCGGGCGCTCCGCGCCCGCTTCCGCACCGGAGTAGGACGCAGAGCGTCCTGCAAAGTCATTCCCACGCAGAGCGTGAGGAACGATCATTAGTGACTGGCCAGCAGCACCTTCGTGCCCTCTTTCGCCTCCGGCGTGGCGCGTTTGCTCATCTCGTCGGCCTGCCTGCCCAGGTACCAGCCGAGTGCTCCCCAGACCAATGCGCAGAGCGCACCCACGATTGCCACCAGCACCGCACCCTGGCTGAGCATGTCCAGGCCACTCTTCAACCAGCCACTGATCGCATCGCCAGCCCGATAGACGACGGTGTCGATAAAACCCTTCGCCTTGTATTTGCTCTCGGCATCCAGCGGCGCGAAGAGCATTTCCCGACCTGGCCTGACGAAGGCGTACTCGCCGATGCGTCTGACGATCATCAGCCCCGCCAGCATGGCGAACGTCGGCGCCAGGGCAAGTCCGATAAAGCCCACGCAGACCAATATCGGCACGATTGCCAGCAGCATGCGTACGCCCAGTTTCTGAGCGATGCGCCCGGTAATGAACAACTGCGACAGCAAGGCACCGGCCTGTACGATCACATCGATGATGCCGAATACCCGGATCTGCGACTCGCGATCAGGAAAGCGCTCAGCCACCAGGCGCGCCTGCTCGAAGTACAGAAAGGTCGTCACGGTCGCGAGCAGCACCACGAAGCCGGCGATCGCCAACAGGTAAGGCGATTGCAGAACACGAGTCAGGCCGCTGAATGGATTGCCCGTCACCGGCTTGCGAGTGCTCTCCGTAGGTGCAGCGCCCGGCCTGCCAGCGCCGCCGACCTCCCGCCAGCGCATCAGCGGTGCCTTGAGCGCCAGGGCGGCGCCTAGCAGCATGGCCGCCAGTAGCATCAACCCGGACTCGCCGATAACGCCGACCAGCAGCGCACTCATGGCCGGCCCTACCAGGCCGCCGACACTGGCGCCAGCCGCGATGAACGCAAACAGTCGTTTGGCCTGACGCCCGTCGAACACATCAGCCATCAAGCTCCAGGCTACCGAGACCACGAACAGGTTGTAGACCGAGATCCACACGTAGAACACCCGTGCCAGCCAGACGTTCTCATCACTGAGCTGAAACAGCCCGGCAAAGGCCAGCAGGTTCAGGCAGAAGAACCCGTAGACCCAGTCGACGAAGTGGATACGCGGCACCCGGGAGCTGAGCCAGGCGAACGACGGCACCGCCACCAGCATGACCACGAAGGTGGCGGTGAACAGCCATTGCAGGTTCTCGATACCGGCCATGATGCCCATCGACTCGCGAATGGGCCGCAGCATGAAATAGCCGGAGAACAGGCAGAAAAACAGGGCGAACCCCGCAAGTGCGGGACTCAGTTCGTGGCGTTCGGCGTTGATGGCGACGCCGAAGCGCCGCACCAGATTTGCTGAAAACATGATCGGCGCTCCTGGCGTTGGTTCAGCGGTAGCTGACGCCGGTCAGTTGTTCGGCAACCTGCCACAGGCGAGCCGCTGCTTCGGCGTCCTTCGCCGCAACTGGCACGGTAGCCAGCCCCAGCGGCCCACGCTTCTCCTCCTCACCGATCGGTCCGTAGTAAGCACCGCCCCGCGCGTCCGGCGCAGTGGCTGCATACAGGGTCGGCAATGCGCCTTGGGCAGCGGAGTGATAGCGCTCGCGATCCTTGGCCCATTCGCGCCCAAAGTCGCTATCCAGACCAGGCCCGCGCTTGATCAGCTCGGTCACGGCAACACCTGGGTGCGCGGCGATGCTCTGGATGCCCCAACCTTGCGCCTCGCTGCGGCGTTGCAGCTCGAAGGCCCACATCAGAACGGCCAGTTTGGACTGGGCATAGGATGCGTAAGGGTTGTAGGCCTGCTCGGATTGCAGATCCGCGAAGTTGATGCTGCCGCGCCCGACCGCAATGCTGGATAGCGTGACGACACGAGGGGAGTTGCTCTTACGCAGCAGCGGCAGCACATGGCCAGTCAGGGCAAAATGTCCCAGATAGTTGGTGGCCAGTTGCAGCTCGAAGCCATCTGCTGAAGTGGCTCGCTCTGGGGGCGCCATCACAGCGGCGTTATTGATCAGGCCATCGAGGCGCGGCAAGGTCGCATTGAGGCGTTCGCCCAGCGCTTTGACCGATGCCAGATCAGCCAGATCGACCGCCTCGAACTGCACTTGGGCACCCCGAACTTCCTGTTTGATGCGGGTAATGGCTTCTTTTCCGCGCTCTGGGTTGCGTGCAGCAATCACCACCTCGGCGCCAGCCGCTGCAAGGGCCTTGGCATCTTCATAGCCCATGCCGCTGGTACCGCCGGTAACGAGGAAGATACGCCCGCTCTGCGAGGGCATGTCAGCCAGGCTCCAATCCGGTTTTGGTTGACTCTGGGCGTTGGAGACACCAGCTTCCAGCATGCAACTGAGGGCGAGGCCAACGGTTGCCAGGCCTTTGCGCCACGCGGCGCTGACGGCGCTCAATGGGTTCATCTGCAGGGTTATGTTTGTCATTGTTCGATCCTCACGTAGGTAATGATCTGACGAGCCGCTGCGAAGCGATGCGTCGACGTGAGGCATTGTTCACCCTGGAATTACCTGCGATAAGCCGTATAAAAATGGACGCTATGTACGACCACTCGTACAATCCAATTTTCTCTGCGGAGCAGCACAGCCATGCGCCAGCCCAACCTCACGGATGTCGCACTGTTTGCAGCGGTCGTGGAAGCCGGCGGCTTTCGGGTAGCGGCGCAAAAGCGTGGTATGTCGGCGTCATCGATCAGCGATTGCGTCCGCCGACTGGAAAGCGACCTGGGCGTGCGCTTGCTCAACCGCACTACGCGCAGCGTAGTTCCGACGGATGTGGGTGCTCGGCTGCTGGAGCGGCTGCGCCCTGCCCTCGACGAAATCGGCGCAGCCTTCAGCGACCTCGATGACGATGCGCTACACCCGGTCGGTACGCTACGCCTCAACGTCCCGGTGCCGATTGCCCGCTTCGTGCTGCCGCGGCTGATCCCCACCTTTCTTGAACGCTATCCCGGTGTGAGCGTGGAAGTGACGATGGACAACACCTTCATCGACGTCATCGCTGCCGGCTACGACGCGGGGGTGCGCTATGAGGAACGTGTCGCCAAGGACATGATCGCGGTGCCCATCGGGCCTCGCCGGCAGCGCTTCGTGGCAGCCGCATCGCCTGCTTATCTGCAAAAATACGGCACACCGCTGCACCCCAGAGACCTGCTCAACCACCGCTTGATCGGTCATCGCTTCGAAAGCGGCAAGCTGGGCGTGTGGGAGTTCGAAAAAGACGGTGCCGTCGTGCGTGTTCCGCCGCAAGGGCCGCTGCTCTCATCGTCCCAGGATCTTGAAGTGGGCGCCGCTATCGGTGGCGTGGGCATCATGTACACCTTCGAGGAATACCTCGGGCCACTGTTCGAGCAGGGAACGCTATTGCCGGTACTGGAAGACTGGTGGCAGGCATTCGATGGTCCCTACCTGTATTACAACGACCGCCGCCACGTGCCCTCGCCGCTCAGAGCATTCGTGGACTTCCTCAAGGCCGAAAACCAAGGCTGAGCGCATCAGTGTCAGCGAGATGTTTGATCGTTCCCACGCTCCGCGTGGGAATTCGGCCCTGGGCGCTCCGCGCCCGCCACTGCACCCGGATTGGACGCAGAGCGTCCTGCGGAGGCATTCCCACGCGGAGCGTGAGGAACGATCGGAGCGCAGCCTGGCGGCGCAATTCAACGCCCCTCCACGGGTAAACGCAACACCGCGCAAAGGCCAGCGGGCGGGCGGTTTTCCAGGGTCAGTTCGCCACCGTGGGCCTGCACGCACGCGCGGGCGATGGCCAGACCGAGACCCAACCCCCTCGCGCTTTTCTCGGCATTGAGCTGCACGAACGGCTCGAACACCTGTTCCAGTCGCGCAGGATCGATGCCCGGCCCGTGGTCGAGGATCTCCAGGCCTATCTCGCCCGTTTCGATACGTTCCAGGCTGATCATCGCATCGCCGCCGTGTTGCAGGGCGTTGTCGATCAGGTTGGTGAGCGCGCGCTTGAGCGCCAGCGGTCGGCAACGACAGAAAACCTCGGGCCCAGCCTGCCAACTGACCGGCTGCCCCAGGGTGCGATAACGCCGCCCCAAGTCATCGAGCAACCCGGTCAAGGACAGGCGCGCCGTCGGTTCCTGCACGGCATCGTCGCGGATGAAGTCCAGCGTCTCGGCAACCATCGCGCGTAGCTCGTCGAGGCTGTCGAGCAAGTCCTCGCGCAAAGGGCCGTCATCGAGCAACTCGAGCTGCAGGCGCAGCTCGGTCAAAGGCGTGTTGAGGTCATGGCTGAGCGCGGCGAGCATCCGAGTACGCCCTTCCACGTGCCGAGCCAGGCGCTCCTGCATCAGGTTGAAGGCCTGGCTCAGTTCCTGCGCCTCGCGCGGGCCGAACAGCGACAACGGTGCGATGCGCTCGCCCCGGCTGATGCGCTCGGTGGCGGCGGCCAGCGTCCTGAACGGGCGCACCACTCGGGCCATGAAGAACAGCAGGATCAACAGAATCGGCACGATGCTCACCGGCAAGGCGTACGCCAGCAGGCGGCTCCATTCATAGGCGCCGGATGGATGCTGCAACGCATTGAGGTACAGCCCCGACGGCAGCCTGATACTGCTGCGCAGGCGCAACGGCTCCCAGCCGGCGGGGCTCAGCACATCTTCGCGAGCGGGCCCGCCGCCGATGCGTTCGAGCTGCATGTGGATCAGGTCTGCAGGAGCCTGCAGCTCATTGGCCAACTCGGCGGTCAGGCGTAACTCTTCCGGGTGCATCTCGAAGCCCGGAACATCCGCCTCGGCGGCGATCCAGAAACGCGCCTCGACGCCGCCCATCGATATCAACAGGCGCTCGCCATCGCCGTGATTCAATTCCACGGCCGCGTGGTAAGCGGTACCCAGACGCTCTAGTACCTGGGCACGGGACAGCGGATGCACCAGCGCGCCGGTGCGCTGCAGCAGCAGGACGGCAATAGCATGGGATGCCAGCAACGCGACGATCAGCAACACCGCCAACTGATGAACCAGCCGCTGCGGCCACAGGCGCGCCAGCAACCTCATGAGCGCGTCACCTCCGCGACCAGCATGTAACCGCCGCCCCACACGGTGCGCAGCAGATCGTCACAGCCGGCGCTGTCGGTCAGCTTGCGACGCAGGCGGCTGACCTGGCGGTCGATGGTGCGATCGAACACATCGCTGTCCGGGCGAGCCGTCAGGTCGATCAGCCGGGCGCGATCGAGCACCTGATTCGGGTGGTCGAGAAAGACCTGCAGCAAGCGCCCTTCCGCCGTGCTCAGACGGGTCGCCTGCCCGTTGCTGTCACTCAGGCTGCCACTGCCGCTGGCGAACGCCAGGCCGGCGAACTGGTAATGGCGCACCAATGGCTGCGGCGCCGACTCGACCGGCGCAGGCTCGGCGCTGACCGCGCCGCGCCGGCGCAGCACGCTGTTGATGCGTGCCACCAGCTCCCGTGGTTCGAAGGGCTTGGTCAGGTAATCATCGGCGCCCAGATCCAGCCCACGGATGCGGTCGCTGGTGGTATCGCGAGCGGTCAGCAGAATCACCGGCACGCCGTTGCGCCGGTGCAAGCGGCTGCACAGTTCGAAGCCATCACCGTCCGGCAGCATCACATCCAACACCACCACGTCGAACTGCTGAGCATCGAGCAACTGCCACATGCCCTCGGCGCTTTCCGCGGTACGCACGTCGAAAGCGTGCTTGCGCAGATAAACGGCCAGCGGCTCACGAATCTTGCGATGGTCGTCGACCACCAGGACGCGCGGTGCAGAGAATGGAGAAGTCGGATTCATGCTGGCTCGAGGCAGTCGCAGCCTGGGCGACAAGGATGTCTATGCAGAGGATTATCATTTGCATGCCGATGATACGCCAGAGCCCGCTGCAACTGCAGCGGCGTCGCGTCGCAGGCGGCGTATCTGCTTCATTTGATGACGCACGGTTTCGGCCACACGCGCCTCGGCTTATGATGCCCGCCATGATCAAAGACCCGTTCCAACGCCTGAACCTCGACCGCGAGGTGCTCAGCGTCAGCCAGCTCAACAACCGCGCACGCCTGCTGCTCGAAGATGTCTTCGGCGGCATCTGGGTAGAAGGCGAGATTTCCAACCTGGCGCGGCCGGCCTCCGGGCATATTTACTTCACCCTCAAGGACAGTCAGGCCCAGGTGCGCTGTGCGCTGTTCCGACAGAACGCTGCGCGGGTACGCCAGGCACTGCGTGACGGCCTGGCGGTCAAGGTGCGCGGCAAGGTTTCGCTGTTCGAGGGTCGTGGCGACTATCAGTTGATTCTCGACTCCGTGGAGCCGGCCGGTGACGGCGCCCTGCGCCTGGCCTTCGAGGCCCTGAAGGAGAAGCTTGGCGCCGAAGGCCTGTTCGCCGCCGAACGCAAGAGCCCCCTGCCCGCTCACCCCCGGCGCATCGGCATCATCAGCTCGCCCACCGGCGCGGTGATACGCGACATCATCAGCGTGTTTCGCCGCCGTGCGCCGCAGGTCGAACTGAGCCTGATCCCTACCGCCGTACAGGGCCGCGAGGCCACCGCGCAGATCGTCCGCGCCTTGAAGCTGGCGGATGCCCAGGGCTTCGATGCACTGATCCTCGCTCGTGGCGGTGGCTCGCTGGAGGATCTCTGGTGCTTCAACGAAGAGGCCGTGGCGCGCGCCGTGGATGCCTGCGTCACGCCCATCGTCAGTGCGGTCGGCCATGAAACCGATGTGTCGATCAGCGATTTCGTCGCCGATGTACGCGCCCCTACACCGTCAGCCGCAGCCGAACTGCTGGCGCCCCATAGCGATGACCTGGTGCAGCGGGTCACAGTACTGCAACGCCGTCTCACCCTGGCCATCAATGGCCGCCTGGCCCGTGAACGCATGCGCCTCGAGGGCCTTACCCGGCGCATGCGCCACCCCGGCGAGCGACTGCGCCAGCAGGCCCAGCGCCTCGACGATCTCGACATGCGCCTGCGCCGCGCCTATGTGCAGCAGGTCAATGGGCGCGCCCACAAGCTCGCGCAGCTGCAGGCGCGCCTGGCCGGGCAGCATCCGGGGCGTCACCTCAAGCTGCTGCGCCAGCGCCTCGACAGCCTCGCCGAGCGTCTGCCAAGGGCCATGAAAGAAGGGCTCAAGGCGCGCCGCCTGCTGCTGCAGAGCCAGATGCAGACGCTGCACGTGGTCAGCCCGCTGGCCACCCTCGGCCGCGGTTACAGCATCCTGCTCGACGACCGTGGCCGGGCCATCCGCAGCGCCGCCGCCACCCAACCAGGGCAACGCCTCAAGGCGCGCCTGGGCGAAGGCGAGCTGGATGTACGCGTCGAAGACAACCACGTTGCACCGGTCACACTTTCGCTGCTGGACTGACATCGATAAGGAAACCCCATGCGCTCCCTGCTGTTGCTGCTCACCCTCTGCCTCGCCCTGCCCGCTCACGCCGAAGGCTTTATCAGCCGCCTGTTGAACAAACCGGTGCCCGGTGGCGTTGCCGTGGTCGACCTCGGCGCCTCGGCCAGTGCGCCCAGCGCTACCTACCAGGGCAAACCGGTGCTGGTGGTGCATGAAGATCAGCAGCGCTGGATCGCCATCGTCGGCATCCCGCTGAGCGTCAAACCCGGCACCCAGCAGATCGAATCGGGCGGCCAGCGCCTGAGTTTTCAGGTAGGCAGCAAGACCTACGTCGAGCAGCGCATCACCATCAAGAACCAGCAGCAGGTCAATCCCAACGCCAAGAACCTCGCGCGCATCGAGCGGGAGCTGGCCGAACAGACCCGCGCCTACCAGCAGTTCAGCCCGCGCCAGCCCAGCAACCTGATGTTCGACAAGCCGGTCAACGGCCCGCTGTCCAGCCCGTTCGGGCTGCGCCGCTTCTTCAATGGCGAGGAGCGCAACCCGCACTCCGGACTGGATTTCGCTGCCAATCGCGGTACGCCGATCAAGGCACCGGCGGCCGGCAAGGTAATCCTGGTGGGCGACTATTTCTTCAACGGCAAGACCGTTTTCGTCGACCACGGCCAGGGCCTGATCAGCATGTTCTGTCACCTGTCGGAGATCGGCGTGAAGGTCGGCGACGAGCTGCCGCGCGGCGGCGTGCTTGGCAAGGTCGGTGCTACGGGCCGCGCGACCGGGCCGCACCTGCACTGGAACGTCAGCCTCAACGACGCACGAGTCGACCCAGCGATCTTCATTGGCGCTTTCAAGCCTTAACCCGCGCCCGGCGTTGGCGTGTAGAGTGACGACTACTCGCTGATCGCCTGCATGCAGCGCTGCAGATGGCTATCGGCGTCCTCACCGACCGGGAGCCATGATGATCACCGTCCATCACCTGAACAACTCGCGCTCGCAGCGCATTCTCTGGCTGCTCGAAGAACTGGGCGTGGAGTATCAGATCCAGCGTTACGAGCGCGACCCGAAGACCATGCTCGCCCCGCCAGAATTGCGCGCCGTGCATCCGCTGGGCAAGTCGCCGGTGATTACCGACGGTGACCTGACGGTGGCCGAGTCCGGCGCCATCATCGACTACCTGGCTAACCGCTATGGCCCAGCCCTGCTGCCGCCTGCAGACAGCCCCGAGCGCCTGCGCTGCAACTACTGGCTGCATTACGCGGAAGGCTCGGCGATGCCGCCGCTGCTGCTCAAGCTGGTGTTCGACAAGGTGGAAAGCAGCCCGATGCCCTTCTTCGTCAAACCCATCGCCCGCGGCATTGCGCAGAAGGTCAAGAAGGCATTTGTGACCCCACAACTGCAGCTGCATCTGGACTATCTGGAAGGCGAACTGGGCAAGAGCACCTGGTTCGCCGGTGAGCAGTTCAGCGTTGCCGATATTCAGATGAGTTTCCCACTGGAGGCGGCCACGTCGCGAGGCGGTCTGGATGCCAGCCGCCCTCGGCTTAAGGCCTTCCTCGAACGTATTCATGCCCGCCCCGCCTACCAGCGCGCTCTGGAAAGAGGTGGGGAATACGCCTACGCCAGTTAAAGCACCGGCCAGCCTTACATTGCGTACCACGGCCCGTCAGGACTAATCACCCCGCAGCCCAACAAGCAAAGACTCGGGCTCCAGCGTCCTGTTCCTCGCCGCGAATCGAGCTCAACCCTAGACCTGAGAGGCAAGCGTAATGCCCACGCTCGCCCACTTGCAGCCTGCGTTTGCTATGGTACGTGCCCGCCGCGATCCGAGCCTCGCCTCGGACAGTCAATGAAACAAGCGAGAAACGCGATGAAAGAGCACTACCAGTCCACCCTCGAGTGGCTGCAACACTACCCCGAACTGCACACGCTGATCAGCCTAGCCCTGCTGGTAATAGGCGCCTGGCTGGCCAACTGGATCGTCAAGCGCATTCTGGTGCGCGGCCTTTACCGTGGCTTGCGATCCACCAGCATGGGCCAGGACAAGGCCCTGGCCGATTCCCATGTAGTACGCCGCCTGGCCAACATCGTGCCGGCGCTGATTATCACCAGCGGCATCAAGGTCGTCCCGCACCTGCCTACTGCCGTGGTCACGGTGGTGGATAACGTCTGCAGCGCCTTCATTATCCTGACCATCGCCCTGGCCATCGGCGGTGTGCTGAACCTGTTCAACACCCTGTACCAACGCCGGCCGAGCGCGCACCTGAAACCCATCAAGGGTTACATCCAGGTGGTCACCATCGTCATCTATGCGATTGCCGCAATCCTGATGGTCGCGACGCTGATCGACCGCTCGCCGCTGATTCTGCTCTCGGGCCTCGGCGCTATGGCCGCGGTACTGATGTTGATTTTCCAGGACACCCTGCTTTCACTGGTGGCCAGCGTGCAGATTTCTTCCAGCGATATCGTTCGTGTCGGCGATTGGATCGAAATGCCGCAGCTCAATGCAGACGGCGACGTGATCGACATTGCCCTGCACACCGTCAAGGTGCAGAACTGGGACAAGACCATCACCACCATCCCGACCAAGCGCCTGATAAGCGATCCGTTCAAGAACTATCGGGGCATGCAGGAATCTGGCGGCCGTCGCATCAAACGCAGCCTATTCCTGGATCAGACCAGCGTGCGTTTTCTCAGCCCGGAAGAGATCGCCCACCTACAGCGCTTCCTGCTACTCGGTCAGTACCTGAGCAGCAAGCAGAGCGAGTTGCTGAGTTGGAACACCGAGCTGGCCGAAGCTGCACAGGAGCCCGCCAACACACGCCGGGTCACCAACCTCGGCACCTTCCGCGCCTATGTTGAGCACTACTTGCGCCAGCACCCGGGCATCAACCAGAACATGACGCAGATCGTTCGCCAACTGCAGCCCACCGGCGACGGCCTGCCGCTGGAGCTGTACTGCTTCACCAATACCGTGGCGTGGGTGCCGTACGAGGGGTATCAATCGGATATCTTCGACCACCTGCTGGCGATCCTTCCGGAGTTCGGTCTGCGCGTATTCCAGCACCCGAGCGGCGCCGACATGCGCGAGCTGCGGCCGACCCTACAAGCCGGTAGCTGACGGAGCAAAACCTGGCGTGGCACCACGCCAGGTTGCCTGCCGCAATGCAAAAGCTGAAATAACCAAATTACCGCAATAAAAAATCATCTATGACCAAGTCTTGGTGGCTTTCACCAATTTCCAAGACAGGCTTGCCAGCTTTCCCCTCACTGGGTAGGGTTAGCCACATGAATACCTCGCAAACCCTCATCCTCCTCCGGCAACACGCCAATCTATGCCTGGTCGCCCAGCGACTGCGCTAGGGTCTGTTGGCGCCCAAGTACGTCGGCAAACCCGCTCCCCGCTTATCCCCTCTTCATCTTTTTGTTTTCAGTTCGGCCGTTGCCGGCCTTCGTCTTCAGGAATTTTCCATGAGCATGCTCAAAGACCCATCGAACAAGTACCGCGCCTTCACCCCGATCAACATCCCAGATCGCACCTGGCCGGACAAGATCATCGACCAGGCGCCGATCTGGCTGTCCACTGACCTGCGTGATGGCAATCAGTCGCTGATCGAGCCGATGGATGCCGAGAAGAAGATGCGCTTCTTCAAGTGCCTGCTCGCCGTGGGCCTGAAAGAAATCGAAGTGGGCTTTCCGTCCGCCTCGCAGACCGATTTCGACTTCGTGCGCGAACTGATCGAAGGCGGCCACATCCCGGATGACGTCACCATCCAGGTACTGACCCAGGCTCGCGACGACCTTATCGAGCGCACCTTCGAATCGCTCAAGGGCGCCAAGAAGGCCATCGTTCATTACTACAACGCCTGCGCGCCGAGCTTCCGCAAGATCGTCTTCAACCAGGACAAGGCTGGCGTCAAAGCCATTGCCGTTTCCGCAGGCACCACCATCAAGCGCCTGGCCGAAGCCGCACCGGAAACCGCATGGGGCTTCGAGTACTCGCCTGAAGTGTTCAGCTCCACCGAAATCGATTTCGCCGTCGAGGTGTGCAACGCGGTGATCGGGGTGTTCCAGCCGACCCCGGCGAACAAGCTGATCCTCAACCTGCCGGCCACCATCGAGAACGCCACGCCGAACAACTACGCCGACCAGATCGAGTGGTTCGGCCGGCACGTCGACAAGCGCGACAGCGTGCTGATCAGCCTGCACACCCACAACGACCGTGGCACCGGCGTGGCGGCTACCGAGCTGGGCCTGATGGCGGGCGCCGACCGTGTCGAAGGCTGCCTGTTCGGCAACGGCGAGCGCACCGGCAACGTGTGCCTGGTGACCGTGGCGCTGAACCTCTACACCCAAGGCATCGACCCGCAGTTGGACTTCTCCGACATCGACGCCGTGCGCAAGGTGGTCGAAGACTGCAACCAGATTCCGGTGCACCCGCGTCACCCCTATGTCGGTGACCTGGTACACACCGCCTTCTCCGGCTCGCACCAGGACGCCATCCGCAAGGGCTTCGCCCAGCAGAAGGAAGGCCAGGTCTGGGAAGTGCCCTACCTGCCAATCGACCCGGCCGACATCGGCCGCGATTACGAGGCAGTGATTCGTGTCAACAGCCAGTCCGGCAAGGGTGGCATCACCTTCCTGCTCGAGCAGGAGTACGGCATCAACCTGCCGCGTCGCATGCAGATCGAGTTCAGCCAGGTGGTTCAGGGCGAAACCGATCGCCTTGGCCTGGAAATGACTGCCGGGCAGATTCACGGTTTGCTCGAGCGTGAATACCTGCAAGCCAAGGCACCTTACGAGTTGAAAGGTCACCGCCTGCAGGAAGAGAACGGCGACAGCAACGTCGAGGTGCAAGTGCAGGTAGACGGCGCCGTGCAACGCTGGAGCGGTGCTGGCAAGGGTGCACTGGAAGCACTGGTATCGAGCGTACCGCTGTCGGTGGAGATCATGGATTACCACGAGCACGCTATAGGCGCTGGCGCCAACGCCAAGGCGGCCTGCTACATCGAGATCCGCCTCGACGGCCAACGCCCGCTGCACGGCATCGGCATCGACGAGAACATCACCACCGCAAGCTTCCGCGCCCTGTTCAGCGCACTCAACCGCGCCATTCGCCAAGCCGACGGGAAAACCCAGGCAGCCTGACGATTAGCCGGTAACGCACAAAGGGACGCCTCGGCGTCCCTTTGTCGTTTCTGAAGCGATGGCTGTAGCGATGGTTCTGTAGCCTGGGTCGAGCGCAGCGACACCCGGGGAAATCTCCTGGGTATCGCTTCGCTCAACACCAGGCTACGGTCTGTTAGCGCTCAACCCAGGCTACCAGCAGGCTCTTTCACGGGCTTCACCTGCCGCTGCAGGGTGTTGCCGAGGAAGAATGCCGGGGACTGCCAGCGGGCGATGAACATCAGCACCAGGCCCAGCAGCAGAATCACCACGGCGATCACGAACACCAGGCCGAGCCCAGCGATGTGGGAGCCACTACCGAAGTCTGGCGACATGCTGTCGAAAGTGGTCTGCCAGAAGATGATCGACAGCATCACCGCCCCCACCAACGGGCACAGCCCTCGCATGAAAAAGTGGCGGACGCTGTCGAACAGGCTGTGGCGGAAATACCAGACGCAGGCAAAGGCGGTCAGCGCGTAGTAGAAGCAGATCATCATGCCCAGCGCGGTGATGGTATCGGCCAGCACGTTTTCGCTCAGGGTGCGCATGGTCACGTAGAACACTGCCGTGGCGATGCCTGCAGCGATGGTCGCGTAACGTGGCGTCTGCGAAAGCGGATGCACGCTGGCGAAACGCTTCGGCACCGCCCGGTAATACCCCATCGCCAGCAACGTACGCGCAGGCGAAATGAAGGTGGATTGCAGGGACGCCGCCGTGCTCGCCAGCACCGCGATGGACATCAGGATAGCCAACGGCCCCATCACCGGGCCAGCCAGGTGGGCGAAGACGTTTTCCTGGATCTGCGCATTGCCCAGGCCGAGGCCGGTATCGCCGGTGCCCGCGAACTGCAGGGTAGCCGCCGCAGTGAACAGGTAGAGGGCGAGGATAAGCAGCACGGTGATGGTCGCCGCGCGCCCAGGCACCTTCTCGCTGCCCACCGATTCTTCGCTGACCGTCAGGCAGACATCCCAACCCCAGAAGATGAAGATCGACAGCGACAGACCGGCGGCGAAGGCAGAGAACGAGTCGATGTTGAACGGGTTGAACCACTCGGGATGGAAGACCACCGGCGAGCTGTCCGGCGCAGCGGCGAAGGCGGCCAGCGCGAAACCGATCAGCACCACCAGTTGCAAGGCAACCAGCGTGTACTGCACGCCCATGGTCATGCCGATACCGCGGCAGCACACCCACACCGCCATGGCGATGAAGATGCAGCAGGTGACGATGTTCACCAGCAGGTTCTGGGTAAGACCCGCCAGCCAATCCAGCCCGGTCAGTTGGGCGAGAAACAGGTAGAAGAAGTCCACCGCGATGCCCGCCAGATTGGAGAGCACGATGGTCGTGGCAGTGACCAGCCCCCAACCACCAATCCAGCCGATCATCGGCCCGAACGCCCGTGCAGACCAGGTGAACGAGGTGCCGCTGTCCGGCTCGGCCGCGTTGAGCTCCCGATAACCGAGTGCCACCAGCAGCATCGGCAGGAAGCCGACGATGAACACAGCAGGCAGGTAGACACCGACTTCACGGACGGTCGGGCCAAGGGCGCCGGTCAGCGTATAGACCGGCGCGATGGTGGAAATGCCCAACACCACGCAGGCCAACAGCCCGACCTTGCCCTGCGCCAGCCCCTTGGCGGAAGCTCCGGCTACAGGTGTTCCCTGGACGGTCGATGATTCACTCATAAGCCTCTGCCAGCATTTTGGAATTGTTCGTCAGAGCGCCTCGAACCTGACAGGGTTCAGGCGGATTCAGCGTGTTTACCGTGTCAGTGCATATGCCTGGCACGCATCGCGGAAGGCCTGGAACAGCTTCAGCGACTCGGGGTTTTCGCTGAACCGCCATTCCGGGTGCCACTGCACGCCGATCAGGAAACCAGGCGAATTCGCTATCGATACCGCCTCTACCAGGCCATCCGGTGCCTGAGCCTCGATGCGCAGGCTGTCAGCCAGGCGATCGATGCCCTGGCTGTGCAGGGAGTTGACCTGAAACTGCGCCGGCAAGCCGATACGCTCGAACGCCCCGCCCGGCTGCACGGTTACCGCGTGCTGCGCTGCGTACTGCTCGGCAACCGACTCGCGCTGCGGCTCACGATGATCCAGATAGCCCGGCAACTCCTGGACACGCTGGTGCAGGGTGCCACCCAGCGTCACGTTGAGCTCCTGGAAGCCCCGGCAGATGCAGAACACCGGTACGCCCTTCTCGATGGCCAGACGCAGCAACGGCAAGGTATTGGCGTCGCGACGTGGATCGTGCTGAGTGCCTTCCAGGCTAGGCGTGCCCTGGTAATGACGCGGCTCGACGTTGGAGGGCGAGCCGGTGAACAGGATGCCATCCAACTGATCGAGCAACTGATGCGGATCACTCGGCGTGCTGCGCGCAGGCAATACCAGCGGCAGGCCAGCGTAAGCCGCCGCCTCGACGTATTTATCGCCTACGGTGTGCGAATCGTATTTACCAAGTTGCTGCCGGCAGGCAGTAACGCCGATCAGGGGCATGCGGGTCATGGTTTTTTCTCCGGAAAAGCCTGCCAGCGGCTCACGCCGGCAGGCACAGCATCAGATACCGAGGCGATCACGCAACTGGTAGTAAACGGCGCCCAGGGCCGTGAACGGCACCCGCAGCAACTGCCCGCCAGGGAACGGGTAATGCGGCAGCTCGGCAAAAGCGTCGAAGCGCTCGGCCTGGCCGCGCAGTGCCTCGGCCAGTACCTTGCCGGCCAGGTGCGTATAGGTCACGCCATGGCCACTGCAACCCTGGGAGTAGTAGATGTTGTCGCCGATACGACCGACCTGCGGCAGGCGCGACAGGGTCAGCAGGAAGTTGCCCGTCCAGGTGTAATCGATCTTTACGTCCTTGAGCTGCGGGAAGGTCTTGAGCAGCTTGGGTCGGATGATCGCTTCGATGTCCGCCGGGTCACGGGCGCCGTAGACCACGCCGCCGCCGTAGATCAGGCGCTTGTCGGCGCTCAGGCGGTAATAGTCGAGCAGGTAGTTGCAGTCTTCCACGCAATAATCCTGCGGCAACAGGCTATGGGCCAGCTCGTCCGACAGCGGCTCGGTGGTCAGTACCTGAGTACCGCAGGGCATCGATTTAGCTGCCAGTTCCGGCATCAAGCCGCCCAGGTAGGCGTTGCCCGCCACCACCACGAACTTGGCCTTCACCTGCCCGTTCGGCGTGTGCACCACCGGCTGCGGGCCACGGTCGATGCGGGTCGCCGGGCTCTGCTCGTAGATCGCACCGCCCAGGGAGGCCACCGCAGCGGCTTCCCCCAGAGCCAGGTTGAGCGGATGGATATGACCGCCGCTCATGTCCAGCATGCCGCCGACATAACGGTCGGTGCCGACCACTTCGCGGATGCGCCGCTCGTCCATCAGCTCCAGCTGGGTATGGCCGTAGCGCTCCCACAGCTTCTTCTGAGACTCGAGATGGCCCAACTGCTTCGGGGTGATGGCAGCGAATACGCCACCGTCCTTCAGATCGCACTGGATGTTGTACTTGGCGACCCGCTCACGAATGATGCGCCCGCCTTCGAAGGCCATCTCGCCGAGCAGTTGTGCCTGACGCGCGCCGACCTGACGTTCGATGACGTCGATGTCGCGGCTGTAACTGTTGACGATCTGCCCGCCGTTGCGCCCCGAGGCGCCGAAGCCGACCTTGGCAGCTTCCAGCACGGTGACGCGAAAGCCATGCTCGAGCAGGAACAGCGCCGTGGACAGCCCGGTATAACCGGCGCCGATGACGCAGACATCGGTCTCGACGGATTCGCCGAGCATGGGGTAATCGACTCGCGGATTGCGCGAGGCGGCGTAGTAACTATCGACGTGTTGAGTCATGCGAAACTCCCTAAAACCATCAAAGCGCGCAATCGTGATGAAGCCGGCTGCCGGCCTGCCGCACTAGCGTCGGCAAGAGACAAGCGGTTTCTAGTTCGGTGTACTTGGCTAAGGCCGCGCGGCCGTCAGCGTCGTGGCAAGCCCCGTCGTAAAGGCCGGGGCTGGCATACAGGCGGCGCGACGTTAGCAGCCGGTGAGGCTGCGCCGCTCCGTCAGACCGTATGCAGGTACCAGTTGTATTCGAGGTCGGAAATGGTCGTCTCGAACTCGTGCATTTCCGCTTCCTTACAGGCGACGAAAATGTCGATGTACTCCGGGCGGATGTACTTGTTCATCACTTCGCTGTCGTCGAGCTGGCGCAAGGCGTCACGCAGGTTGTTCGGCAGGCTCTGTTCCAACTGCTCGTAGGAGTTGCCCTCGATCGGCTCACCCGGCTCCAACTGGTTGGTCAGGCCGTGGTGAATACCGGCGAGGATCGACGCCATCATCAGGTACGGGTTGGCATCGGCGCCTGCTACGCGGTGCTCGATACGGATGGCATCGCTGCTGCCGGTCGGCACGCGTACCGCCACGGTACGGTTGTCCAGGCCCCAGCTCGGCGCGTTGGGCACGTAGAACTGCGCACCAAAACGGCGATACGAGTTGACGTTCGGGCACAGGAAGGCCATCGAAGCAGGCATGGTTTCCAGGATGCCGGCGATGGCATGGCGCAGCGGGGCGTGCTGCTCCGGGTCTTCGGTGGCGAAGATGTTCTGGCCGGTCTTCTTGTCCAGCAGCGAGATGTGCACGTGCAGACCGTTACCCGCCTGGCCCGGATAGGGCTTGGCCATGAAGGTCGAGTCCATCTCGTGGTCGTAGGCGATGTTCTTGATCAGGCGCTTGAGCAGCACAGCGTAGTCGCAGGCCTTGATGGCGTCTTCGACGTGGTGCAGGTTGACCTCGAACTGCGCCGGGGCACTTTCCTTGACGATGGCGTCGGCCGGCAAGTCTTGCTCCTTGGCGGCTTCGAGCATGTCCTGCAGGCAGTCGACGTACTCGTCGAGATCGTCGATCAGGTAGACCTGCGTGGAGATCGGGCGCTTGCCGGAGATCGGCGAACGCGGCGGCTGCGGACGGCCGTTCACGTTCTCTTGGTCGATCAAGTAGAACTCCAGTTCGAAGGCGGCACAGATGGTCAGGCCCAGCTCGTCGAACTTCTCCACCACTTGGCGTAGCACTTCGCGAGGGTCAGCGAAGAACGGCTTGCCATCCAGCTCGTGCATGGTCATCAGCAATTGCGCGGTTGGGCGCTTCTGCCAAGGCTCCTTGCACAGGGTATCGGGGATTGGGTAGCAGATGCGGTCGGAGTCGCCGATATCCAGACCAAGGCCGGTGCTTTCTACGGTCGAACCGTTGATGTCCAGCGCGAACAGCGACGCGGGCAGATTGATGCCCTTTTCATAGACCTTGTGCAGGCTGGCGCGCTCAACACGCTTGCCGCGCACGATGCCATTCATGTCGGTGATCAGCAGGTCGACGTACTGGATCTCCGGGTGATCCTTGAGAAAGGTGTTCGCCTCGTTGAGCTGGACGACACGGGGGGTAACCGAAGTCATGGGACGCATTCCTTTTGGCTCGGCGCGCCCGCGGAAGATATCTCACGAGCCTGGCGCCTCTTTATTCTGAGTATCCGCAGCGCGGATTTGATTCAAGGCAACGGTCTGAGTATAAGTGGGCGATTACGCAACCGATACTGGCATTTAGACAATTCATGATTGCATCAACGCAATATGAGATCAGCCATGCCGATCTTGCCCTGGTACTCGCTCTGATACGCGGGCGCTCTCTAGCGCGGGCCGCAGAACAATTGCATGTGGACGTTTCCACGGTGTTTCGCGCCATCCGTAAATTGGAGGCCAGCCTCGGGGTTGCACTGTTCGAAAAAAGCCGCCGTGGTTATATGCCGACACAAAGCGCTCAGGCGCTGGCCGAGCAGGCCGAGCGCGCTGAACAAGCTCTGGATGCGGCGCGCATCGCCTTGCAACACGGTGAGAAAGTCATCAGTGGCACCGTGCGCCTGACCTGCACCGACGCGGTGCTGCAAAACTTACTACTGCCCAGCCTGGCCGAACTGATGCCACGCTACCCGGCGTTGTCTGTGGAGCTGACGACCACCAACACCTTCGCCAACCTCAGCCGCCGCGACGCCGACATTGCCCTGCGCCTGTCCAACACTCCCCCCGAGCACCTGGTCGGCCGACATCTGGGGCACACCGCCTACTACATCTGCGGTCGCCCCGAATACCGCGAACTCTTCCTGCAAGCGCCCACTGCGCTGCCGTGGATCACCCCGGACGACTCCATGTCCGACCACATCACCGTGGCTTGGCGGCATCAGGCTCACCCCAGCCTGATGCCGCGCTACCGCTGTAGCAGCATGTCGGCGCTGGCCACACTGGTGCAAGCCGGCCTCGGCGTTGCCGCCCTGCCCGACTTCATGGCTCACAGCCTGGATGGCGTGGAACGCCTGAGCGACGCGTTGGTCGATTGCAATACTGACCTGTGGCTACTGACCCGCCCCGATTGCCTGGCCCTGCGCTCGGTACAAACGCTGTTCGATGAGCTCACGCCGCTGCTGCGCGCCCGTCTCAATAGCCGATAAGCCCGCATCCGTAGCCTGGGTGTAGCGCAGCGATACCCGGGAAAGCCTTGGCTCGCCCCAGGCGACGAAACCGCATGCCTGCTTGCTCGTTCCCACGCTCCGCGTGGTGACCAGACACGGGCGCTCCGCCCCCTGCGCGCCTGCCAGGAAAACCGCACGAAGAGCGTCCTGCCAAGGCATTCCCACCTCGTGCGTAAATAAGCATCGGTGGAGGATCAGGACAGAGCGCAGCAGGATTGTGCAATCGACAATCGAGCGTCCGGCGCTACGCTTATCATCCCCCGCGGCCAACGCAGCCGCATTGCAAACGATAGGAATTGCCCATGACCACCATTCTCGGCTACGCCGCCCAGGACTCCAGCAAACCTCTCGCGCCCCATCGCTTTCAGCGTCGCGCCGTCGGTACCCACGACGTGCAGATCGACATTCTCTACTGCGGCGTCTGCCACTCCGACCTGCACACAGCGCGCAACGAGTGGAAGAACACCCTCTACCCGTCAGTACCGGGCCACGAGATCGTCGGCAAGGTCACCGCAGTGGGCAGCGCCGTAACGACCTTCAAGGTCGGTGATCTGGCTGGCGTCGGCTGCATGGTCGACAGCTGCCAGAGCTGCCCATCCTGCTCCGAAGGGCTGGAGCAATATTGCGAGAGCGGTTTCACCGGCACCTACAACGGCCCGGTATTCGGTGGCGAAAACACCTTTGGTGGCTACTCCGACAACATCGTCGTCGACCAGAAATTCGTCCTGCGCATTAGCCACACCGACAACCTGGCCGCCGTCGCACCGCTGCTGTGCGCAGGCATCACCACCTACTCGCCGCTGCGCCAGTGGAATGTCCAGCCCGGTGACAAAGTCGGCGTGGTCGGCCTTGGTGGCCTTGGCCACATGGCCGTCAAAATCGCCGCCGCCATGGGCGCTCACGTGGTGCTGTTCACCACCTCGCCGAACAAGCGTGAAGACGCCCTACGCCTCGGCGCGGCCGAAGTGGTGGTATCGAAGAATGCCGACGAGATGGCCGCCCACGCCAACAGCTTCGACTTCATCCTCAACACCGTTGCCGCGCCGCACAACCTGGACGCCTTCCTCGGGCTGCTCAAGCGCGACGCCACCATGACCCTGGTCGGCGCACCGGACTCACCGCACCCGTCGCCGGAAGTATTCGGGCTGATCTTCAAGCGCCGCCGCCTGGCCGGCTCGCTGATCGGCGGCATCGCCGAGACCCAGGAGATGCTGGATTTCTGCGCCGAGCACGGCATCGTTTCGGAAATCGAGATGATCGATATCCAGAACATCAACGAAGCCTACGAGCGCATGCTCAAGAGTGACGTGAAATACCGCTTCGTGATCGACATGGCCTCCCTGGCCAAGGACGAGCACGCCGCGTAACGCAGGCCAATCGTCACCCGCGACCGGCCCGGTTTCGCCCTCGCGAACCGGGCCGGTCGCGTTTCTGCGGTATGCCTGCGCTTAGCCAAGGCGTTTACCAGGCGAACCTCGCAGACGGTCGGGCGGTCACACGCTGACGCCCCATCAACTCGAGGAGCATTCGATGTCCAAACGCACTCTCGGTCAGTCCGGCCTCCAGGTTTCGCCCATCGCCTTCGGTGGCAACGTATTCGGCTGGACGCTGGACGAAGCGCAGTCCTTCGCCATGCTCGACGCCATCGTCGACAACGGCCTGGACTTCATCGACACCGCCGACATGTACTCGGCCTGGGCCCCCGGCCACCAGGGCGGCGAGTCGGAAAGCATCATCGGCAAATGGTTGAAACGCAGCGGCAAGCGCGAACGTATCGTGCTGGCGACCAAGGTCGGGATGGAAATGGGCCACGGCGGCAAAGGCCTCAAGGCGGACTACATCCAGAAAGCCGTGGAGGACTCGCTCAAACGCCTGCAGACCGACTACATCGACCTGTATCAGGCCCATCAGGACGATGCCGACACCCCTCTGGAAGAAACCCTGGGCGCCTTCTCCCGCCTGATCAAGCAAGGCAAGGTGCGGGTAATCGGCGCTTCCAACTACAGCGGCGAGCGCTTGCGCGAAGCGCATCAGGTGGCGCAGCGCCTGGGCGTGCCGAGCTACCAGAGCCTGCAGCCGCACTACAACCTGCACGAGCGCAAGACCTATGAAGAGGAGCTGGAGTCGGTGGTGCAGGAACTCGGCATCGGGGTGATCAGCTACTTTTCCCTGGCCAGCGGCTTTCTCACCGGCAAATACCGCACCCGCGACGATATCGCTGGCGCCCGCGCCGACATGGTCAAGGGCTACATGGACGAACGCGGCGTCACCATCCTCTCCGCGCTCGATGAAGTCGCCGCAGCCCGTGACGCGACGCCGGCCCAGGTCGCCCTCGCCTGGCTGATCGCCCGTCCGAGCATCACCGCGCCCATCGCCAGTGCCACGTCGAGCCGGCAGCTGGCCGATCTGGTCGCCGCCACCCGCCTGCACTTGAGCGCCGACGAAGTGACCATGCTCAACCAGGCCAGCGCGTACTGAGGCAATAAAGTAAACGCGCCCTTGCCGTAGGATGGCGTCGAGCGAAGCGATACCCATCAAGGGCTAATCGCAAGGCCCCACAGGTTAGCGCCTGAAATTGTGATTCGCTTCCGCCGAACGGCTTTTGATGGCTATGTGCTATGTGGTTTAATTCGCGGCCTTAAACGACGTTCTTCTTTCAGGGATGAAACTATGGTCTTCCGCAATGGATCTGCGGTGGTATGCCTCTGCCTGTCCAGCTGGTCGCTCCCCGTATCGGCACAGACGCCTCCCATCGATCTGCCCGCGAACCGACCCACGCCGCTGACGCAGGATCTGATCCGCGACCGTCAGGAGCGCCTGCTGGACGAGCAGCAGCAGCGCCTGCAGGAGTTGCAGCAGTTACCCGGCAAGCGCGCCGAGTTGACTGTGCCACCGGTTGCCAAAGACGAGCGCTGCTTCGCCATCGATCAAATCGAGATATCGGGCGCCAGCCTGCTGTCCGAGGCTGACCGCAGCAGCATTCTCGCTCCGTTCGCAGACAAGTGCCTGGGCGTCAGCCAGCTCAACGAACTGCTCAAGGCGATCACCAACCATTACGTTGATCGCGGTTACGTCACCACCCGGGCCTACTTACCGCAGCAGGATCTGTCGGCCCGTACCTTGAAGATCACCGTGGTCGAAGGCCGCCTCGAAGGCCTCGACAGCTCCGCCCTGGCCAGCGACCGCGAACTGGCGATGAGCTTTCCTGGCGAAGCGGGCGAGATCCTCAACCTACGCGAGCTGGAGCAACTGGTCGACAACCTCAACCGCCTGCCGTCGCGTCCGGCCCAGTTGGAACTGGTTCCCGGCCAGCAGGTGGGCGGCAGCCGGGTAGGCCTCAAAGGCGAGCGCAGCAAGCCCTGGCACGCCAACATCAATCGCCACAACGATGGCCAGCGCAGCACCGGTGAGCAGCAGTGGGGCCTGGGCCTGACTTGGGACAGCCCGCTGGGCCTGGCCGATCAATTGAGCCTGCGCGCCAGCCGCGATGCAGTCAGCGACAGCTACCGCCACTCCCATGCGCAGAGCCTGTCCTACAGCATCCCCTATGGTTGGTGGCGCATGGACTACAGCTACAGCCAGAGTTACTACCGCACCCTGGGCCAGAGCAATGGCTTTCCCTTCGAGACCGATGGCGACAGCCAGCAGCATGCCCTGCGCGCCGAGCGCGTGCTGCACCGTGACAGCGTCAGCAAGACTGCCTTCAACACCGGCATAAGCCATGTGCGTACCAACAACTTCATCCTCGGCAACCGCATCGATCCGTCGAGCAATCGCTTAAGCGAATGGCAACTGGGTTTCAATCATGGCCGACGTGTTGGCACTGCCTTCGTCAACGCCGATATCGGCTGGCAGCGTGGCATCGGCGCCCTGGATGCGCAGAACAACGGTGATCCGCGCGGTGACGCACCCGTGGCGCGCTACAACAAATACAGCCTGACCCTCAGCTACCTGCAGCCTTTCAGCCTGTGGGGCGAGCGCTTCAGTTTCGACAGCCTGGCCACCGGCCAGAAAAGTGAAGACGTACTGTTTAGCTCGCAACGCATCAGCATTGGCGGGCTCAACTCGGTACGTGGCTTCAAGGATCAGTCCCTGTCGGGCGACAGCGGCGGTTACTGGCGCAACCAGTTGCGCTGAGCCCGCCCCGTCACCTGGGCACCGCTGCAACCCTTCGTGCAGCAATACGGTATGGCGCTGGCCTACGACGTTGGCGTTATCCAGCGCGGCGAGCACAACGGCCTCGCCAGCGGCCGCATGAGCGGCAACGCCGTGGAGTTCAGCGCCCGTGGTGAGCACCTGGCCGCCGCCGTGACCTTCGCCCATTCCCTGGAACGCCCCGATGTGATCACCGAGCGCGAGCGCCCGGTGTACTTCCGCCTCGACCTGTTCTTCTGACTTCTAATTCGTTTGCGCCCTGGAGCACACTGACATGGACGTTCGCAGCCCCATCTTCCAGAACATCGCCCTGATCGTTGCCGGCGTGATGTTCCTCAACCCCATCGTCGCTTCGGCAGCGCAACTGACCGTGGATGCCCAGGCGGGCGGCAATACCACCCTTGGCCAAGCCGGCAATGGTGTGCCGATCGTCAATATCGCCACGCCAAATGGCAGTGGTCTGTCGCACAACAAATTCACCGACTATAACGTCGGCCAGCAGGGCCTGATCCTCAACAACGGCGCCCAGGCGTTCGTGCCCAGCCAACTGGGCGGCTACATCACCGGCAACCAGAATCTCAAAAACGGTGCCGCTAATGTCATCCTCAACGAGGTCACCGGCAGCAACCGCAGTCAGCTCAAGGGCTATACGGAAGTGGCCGGGCAGCCTGCGCACGTCATAGTCGCCAACCCCCATGGCATCACCTGCGATGGCTGCGGTTTCATCAACACCCCGCGCGCGACCTTGACCACCGGTACACCGGTGATCGAGAACGGCCGACTGGGTGGCTTCAACGTCGACGGCGGTGATATCGCCATCGAAGGCGCCGGCCTCAACGCAAGCAACGTCGACCAGTTCGACCTGATCACCCGTAGCGCCAAGCTC
The DNA here is from genome assembly GCF_979258205.1 of Pseudomonas sp. AC355. Classification (NCBI taxonomy): domain Bacteria; kingdom Pseudomonadati; phylum Pseudomonadota; class Gammaproteobacteria; order Pseudomonadales; family Pseudomonadaceae; genus Pseudomonas; species Pseudomonas sp. AC355. The sequence continues at coordinate 2,232,731 of NZ_OZ409843.1, forward strand.
AACGCCGAGATCCACGCCAAACGCCTGAACGTCATCACTGGCCGCAACGACGTGGATGCCGCCACTCTGCAGGCCACCGCCAAGGCCGACGACAGCAGCGATAAACCACAGCTGGCCATCGACAGCTCGGCCCTGGGCGGTATGTACGCCGGGGCGATTCGCCTGGTGGGTACCGAGGCTGGTGTGGGCGTGAAACTGGCCGGCGATATGGCCGCCAGTGCCGGTGATATTCAGATCGATGCCAACGGCAAGCTGACCCTTGGACAAACCTCCGCTAGCGGAAATCTTGCTATCGCAGCACAGGAGGTGGCGTTAAATGGCAAAACATACGCAGCAGGCAAAGTCGGTGTAGGTGCACAAGGCGAACTCAAGGTTCAGCAGAGCCTGGCTTCAGGCGGCGAGATGACCCTCGAGGGAGCGCAGATCTTCAACCTGGGGGTAATCGAAGCAGGTGTCGGCCCGGACAACAACCGAACCGCAGCCGACCTGAAAATTAGCGGCCAGGATGTGCGAAATTCCGGCACGTTGCTTGGAAACGGCCAACTGCACATCGAGGCTGTTCAGCGGCTAGATAACCAGGGAGGAACGCTTAGCGGCAATACGCTGACCCGAATTGAGACCGGGCACTTGCACAACCGACAGGGGCGTGTCCTAGGCCAGGCCAAGTTAGGCGTGGCCACTGGCAGTGTCGATAACCGCGAAGGGCAGGTTTCAGCCCGGCAGCTGGACATCAGCGTACGGAATGAGGGCGCACTAGATAATCGCCAAGGCAATATTTTCGCTGAAGAACGTCTTAATGTCGTCACCGGCAGCCTGAACAACAGTGACAAAGGCTCAGTGGCGAGTAAGGGGACACTGGACATTACGCTTAGCGGTCACCTGGATAACCATGCTCAAGGAACTCTAGCCAGCCAAGGTGCGCAGTCTATCCGTGCGTCCTCTGTCGACAACAGCAGCGACGGATTGATATCCAGCCGCTCCAGCCTAAGCGTGAGCGATGCAGCCATCGACAACCAGAATGGTCGGATTCTTGCTGATGATGCGATCAGTCTTAAGCAGGGCAACCTTAGTAACCAGGGAGGTGTGCTCAGTGGTAAGACACGTATCGACCTTGATCTTGCCCACCTGGACAATCGTAACCAAGGCCGCGTGAGTGCGAAGGGTGATCTAGAGGCTAGGGTCGGCCATCTTGAACAGAGGGGCGGCGGCGAACTGCTCAGCCAGGGAAATCTGAGCCTTGACGCGACCAAGATCGACAACCGAGAGGGCGGTTTGATTGGTGCGGTCGAGGGCTTACAGATCAGCGCTCGCGAGGCATTGCTCAACGCCGCAGGTGAAATCTCCACGCCGGGCAAAGCCCTCATCCGAGTGCAATCTGACGATAGCCAATCTACCGCAGTGCTGAACAACAGTGATGCTGGGTTGATCGTTGGTGATCAAAGCCTGGAGTTATATGCCCAGAGGTTACTAAACAATGCCAAGGGTGTGCTTTCAGGCCGCGATGGTCTGACTCTAAGTAGCGGCAGCCTGGACAATAGTGCCGGTGGTACCCTGACTAGTCGTAATGCGGTCGATGTGAAAGTCGATGGGATTTTGGCTAACCATGATCAAGGCAAGATTCTAAGTGGCGCTAAGTTGCACCTTGAGGCTGGTAGCATCGACAACGGAGCGGGTGGCCTACTTTCCAGCGCCTCCTCACTTAATGTAAAGGTTGGAGACCTGAATAACCAAGGCGGCACGGTTGTAAGCGATCGCCAACTGACCATCCAAAGCAGCAGTTTGGATAACGGCAATGCTGGCGCGATAAGTAGCGGTCAAGCACTGGATATTAAAACCGGGCAGATTGATAACAATAACCAAGGGCTCATCACTGCAACAGACAGTGTTACGGTGAGTGCCAGCCAGTTGAACAACCAGGATCATGGTGTTATCGCATCCAAGGGAGTCGTTGAGGTAACAGCCAGCGCTTTAAATCAACATGGTGGCGGCCAACTGATCAGCGAAACTGCGCTGACCCTCGACTTGCAAGGTGGCGATCTCGACAACAGCAGCAAAGGGCTGATCACCACACCAGGTGCATTGCTGTTGAGAAACCTCGGTAAGGTCAACAACAACGCTGGTGGTGAAATCTCCAGTAATCAAGGATTCCGACTCCAGGCCCGGGAACTCGAGAACCGAGGCGGCAGTGTTATCAGTGCTCAAGATTTGCAATTGCAGATTAGTCAGGCGCTGATAAACAGCCTCAAGGGTGTGCTTTCGGCCAACCATTTGAAAGTTACAGCTGGCAGGCTGGACAACTCATCTGCCGGCGTATTGGCTAGCAAAAGTGACATACAGCTAATGCTCACTGGCGCGCTGTTGAATAGCGATCATGGCCTCATTTCTGCAACTCATGATTTGAGTATTGAGAGCAGTTCGCTGGACAACAGCAACGAGGGTGTTCTGGTAAGTGATGGGGCCATGGAGGTGGTCACCGGAACGCTGAACAACCAGGCTGGCCGTCTGCTTAGCCATTCAGTGCTGGATATCAATTCCGGGAATCTCGACAACCGTGGTGGAGTTTTAAGCAGCCGAGAGGCCTTCACACTCAATGCTGGCTCTGTAGATAACCGTGACAACGGTTTAATCACGAGCGCCGACGCCCTTAATCTCACGGCTACTCGCCTAGATTCCAGTCGGCATCTTGGCAGCCGCGGTGGCGAACTGTCCGCTAAGAAAGACATGCAACTGACGGTGACTGAACTGATTCAGCGACAAGGTCGCCTGATCGGTGAAGCGGGTGTGAACATCGACCTTAACGGCGGCGACCTGGACAACCGCGGTGGCTTGCTCACTGCCAACGGGCCACTAGGCCTGCAGGCACTGGGCAAGCTGGACAACCGCGATGGTGGGGAGATTTCCAGCAAGCTGGGTTACCTGCTGCGCGCTAGTACCCTCGACAACGGCGAGCAGGGTCGCATCATCAGCGCCGGTCAGCTTGACCTCGACGTTGGCAATGGAACTCTGCGCAACGCCTCAGGCGGACTGATCTCCGGTTGGCAAGGTGTGCAGATCGCCGCAGGCAACTTGGACAACAACGTGGGCGGCACCGTGTCCAGTCGCGAGGGAGCACTGAGCGTAAAACTCGCTGGCGGCCAGCGCATACTGAACAACAGCGATGAAGGTGCCCTAGTCAGCAAGGGCGTGCTCGAAGTCGAAGCCGCCAGTCTCAACAATAGCACCAAGGGTATCGTCTCCAGTGGCGGTGACCTCGACCTTCGCCTGACCGGCACCCTCGACAACAGCGACGACGGTCAGATCGACACCCAGGGCGCCCTGACGGTTAATGCCGATACGGTGAACAACAACGCCGGAAAGATCGGCAGTAGCAAAGCCGCTAGCCTGAATGCGGCCACACTAGACAACCGTGCCGGACAGCTCGCTAGCAACGCGGCGCTCGGCATCGCACTCAGCGGCAATCTGCTCAATGACCAGCTGGGTAAACTGGCTAGCGTCGGCCCTTTGGTGCTTAAAGCAAATGCCATCGACAACCAGAACGGCAGCCTGATTAGCCAGAGCCTTCTCGACTTAACTGCCATCACCCTGAACAACGCTAACGGCGGCATCATTGCTGCGCAAACTGGCTTGAACTTGCTGCTGACCGGCGGCCTAAACAATGCCAGCAGCGGCATGATCCATAGCCAGCAGGGCTCCATCGGCATCCGCGCGCAACGGATCGATAACACCGCTGGCATCTTGAGCAGCCAGGGAGATCTACTCCTTGCTCTGGATGGCCAGTTGGATAATCAGAAAGGTCAGATCCAGAGCCGTGACGGCAATCTAGACGTGCAACGCGTCACGAGTGTCGATAACCGTGACGGTGTGCTCAGCAGTCTCAGCGGCTGGCTCAAACTGATCAGTGCAGGGCTTTTCGACAACGACGGCGGTACCACACAGGCACAGACGCTCGGCGTCAGTGCCCAGGGGGTGAACAACCGTGGTGGGCATATCTCGGCCTCGACCGGCAGCACCTCGATTGATCTGGGCGACGCCACTTTCAACAACCAGGGTGGTGGTCTGTATGCCCACCTGTTGCTCGACCTCGTTGCAGGCGACTTCAACAATCAGGGCTCAGCCCCGGGACAGGGTGGCAAGGTCGCGGCCGGGCGGATCGACTTCGGCCTGTCGGGGACTTTGAACAACGCTTACGGCATTGCTGAAAGTACAAGCAGCCTGAGCTTGGTTATCGCTGGTCTCGACAACCGCTTCGGCAGTCTGCGAGCACTGGGCAGCACCGGCGATACCCATATCTCAGCTAATAGCCTGGACAACCGCGATGGTCGCATCGAAACCGCAAATACGGATCTTACGCTCGACGCCGACAGCCTGCAGAACCACGGTGGCAGCATCCTCCATGTGGGCACAGGAAAATTCGGGCTGAGTGCCGCTCAGGTGTTGGGCGCAGGCGGAGATCTGATTACCAACGGTTCGTTGAGATTGACTGCCGATAGTTGGATCAATAGCGGAGTACTGCAAGCTGGTCGATTAGAGCTGAACATCGGCAATTTCACTCAAACTGCCTCTGGCCAGTTGTTAGCCAGTCATTCACTTACCGGCACCGGAGGCACTTGGGTAAACGATGGTTTGCTTGCCAGCGATGGTACTTTCAGCCTCGACCTGACAGGTACCTACAGCGGTGCAGGGCAATTGAACAGCTTAGGTGACTTGAGCTTGAAGGCAGCCGGTATTGATCTGGCGGCAGATGGTCGTATCAGGGGCGGAGCTGTGAGCACCATCGGTAGCACCGGAACGCTGACCAATCGTGGGAGGTTGACCTCGGCAGGTGCTCTGACTGTTAAAGCGAACGTATTAAATAATTACGGCACCTTGGGCGGTGGCGAAACGCTCAAAATCTATTCGCCGACCATAACCAACGAGAATGGCCTTATTTTCAGCTCTGGAAACATGGCGCTCCGGGTGGATGATCTTACTAATAGATATGCAGACATATACGGTCTTGGCGAAATTGACGTTGCCAGTGATGATTATGGAACATGGTCAAGGGAGTTTAGCAACCTATCCGGAAATGTAGAAAGTGGTGGTGATTTAACGATTAAGTCGAGACTTCTTGAAAACAAGAAAGATCAGTTTGAAGTTGTGCACGTTAACAAGTCATCGGCAATAGGAATTCGTTGCTCTTCTTGCTCAAGCTCTCTTGGTGTAGTGGATAGAAATTCACATTTAGTTTGGGTTAGCGAGTTCGAAACTCAGATCCTAGAAGATTCGCCAAGCGCCAATATTGTCTCGGGGCGAGACTTTCAATTGGATGCTCAAGAGTTTTTAAACTCTGCTTCTCAAGTGAGCGCCGGGAGAGATTTCATTGCCCGCGTGGGAAGTTTTGAGAATTCATCTATCGCCACCAATAGCGGAACTAATTATAAATATATAAAGCTGAATCCGTCGATGGACATGTGGCGGCAAATAGTAAGCTATAACTCTTACAATGATGCTAGTTATGCACGTGATTTTCGATTCTGGAATTCTTCAGGAGTTGAGTCGAGGGTTAGGCCTTTTACTCGCGTAACGGGTGGTGAACCAGCTGGTCGAGACAGATATCAGCGTATCGGGACATTTGAGATATTTTTAGGTTCTAACTATGTTAAGCATCCAGATGCAAATGACCTGGTTATGGAAGGGGGTAAGTACTCTTCAGGTATAAGGGTTGATGCGCCAGGTTTTATTAAAAATGCGACTCCGTTTTCTGATTTTACTGTGGGTAGCACTGGCTCTGGAGCAGCTCAGGCGGTGATACAGGCTGGGCGGAATATTAACATTACGGCGTCCGATAAAATTTCAAATGGCGTAGAACAGGCTGGCTCGACGCCTGGGGAGACTGCGCAAAGAGTTGTTGAAACTAGCGTTAGTAAGTCAGCTAGAACTGTTTTTTATCTCAATAAACAGCTTCCTCCTGATCTACAACAAAAACAGGTAAACCCATTATCGCTTCCCGGCTTCGTTTTGCCCCAGGGTAGCAATGGACTATTTCGTCTGAGCGATCAGACAAGTACCTCTTTGAGCTCCAGCACCGTCCAGGGTGTGCCTGCCGGGGCTAGCCAGGCCAGCTATCAAACTTCGCCGAGCTTCAGTGCCGGCAAAGCCTCTCAGGCTCCCGAGACCATCACCGCTAAACCTCTGAATACACAAAACGATCAGGGTGCAGCGGGTTTGCCAGGTATTGATTTATCCGAAGTGGTAGGCGTTCAAAGTTTGCCTGTCGCATCGGCCCCGCCCGTCCGCCATAAGTATCTGATCGAAACCAATCCTGTGCTGACGGACTTCAAACAATTTGTGAGCTCGGATTATCTGTTAGGCAATCTTGGCTATGACCCCGATAATTCGCAAAAGCGTTTGGGCGACGGTTTGTATGAGCAGCGCCTTGTACGCGAAGCCATAGTAGCGCGCACTGGCCAGCGCTATCTGGCAGGGTTGACCAGCGATGAGGCGATGTTCCGTTATCTAATGGATAACGCTGTTGCGAGCAAGGATCGACTGAACCTAAGCCTGGGAGTGACCTTGAGCGCTGAGCAAGTGGCGGCGCTAACTCATGACATCGTTTGGCTGGAAGAGCACGAAGTCGCGGGTGAGAAGGTACTAGTGCCGGTACTTTACCTGGCTCAGGCGGAGGGTCGTCTGGCGGCCAATGGAGCGCTGATTCAAGGTAGCGAGGTTAAGCTGATCAGCGGCGGTGAGCTGCTCAACCAGGGCACTCTGCGTGCGAGCGAAAACCTCACGGCCACTGCAGGCAACATCACTAACGCCGGCCTGTTAGAGGCCAGCAACCGTTTGCAGCTATTGGCCACAGAAAGTATCCGAAACGCCATGGGCGGCATCATTGCTGGGCGTGATGTAGGTCTTACCGCACAGGCCGGCGATATCATTAATGACCGCAGCGTGACACGTCATGAAGTCAGTTATGGCGGGCACCGGACTGTTCAGGACTTTGCCGATAACGCTGCGCGAATCGAGGCAGTTAATAATCTTCAGATTGTTGCTGGCCGCGACGTTCGAAATGTTGGTAGTTCCCTGGATAGCCATGGTGATTTGGGGATCGCTGCTGGCCGTGACGTAAACATCACCTCGATAGAGTCCCGTGTCAGCCGGTCGATTGGTAGCCGCTTCCTTGATGAGCGAGTCACTCAGCTCGGGGCGGAGGTTAAGGCTGGGCAGGATCTGGATATCCGCTCCGGGCGTGATCTGGCAGTAGTCGCTAGCCAAGTCAATGCATTGCGCGATCTGGACATGAAGGCTGGTGAGGATCTGTTGATCAGTTCAGCCGCCAATGAAAGCCACTTTCTGTCACGCAGCAAGAAAATCACCCAGAGCCGTGATCAGATCACTCAGCAATCGAGCGATATTCAGGCCGGTCGTAACCTCAGCCTCGAAGCCGGCAATGACCTGACCGTCGCGGCGAGCAATGTGCGTGCTGAAAACGACGTGGATATCGATGCCGGCAACGACGTACAGGTGCTCTCGGCCAAGGATGAAAGTGCCTCCTACTACTTCAAGAAGAAAAAGGCTCCTTCGGACGCAGCAAGACCACGCAGACTGAAAGCTACGACAGCACCAACGTCGCCTCGGTGATCGAGGCGGGCAACGACCTCACCATCAATACCAGCAAGGCTACTAACGGCGCCCTGAATCTTGATGGTGGTCGTGACGTCACCGTCATCGGCAGCCAGCTCACTGCGGGTAACGACCTACTGGTTGGCGGCACAGGCGATGTGGCCGTGCTGTCCGGTGTCGAAGAGCATGGCTCCTACTCGAAGAAAACCAAATCCGGCTTCCTCGGCCTCTCGAAGAGTGGCAGCAGCCAGCTCAAGACCAGTGCCACCCAGGTCGGCAGTGAACTGGAAGCGGGTAACGACGTGGTTATCGCGGCGGGTAACGATATTCGCCTGCGCGCCAGCACCACCGATGCAGGAAACGACGTCGAGCTGCGCGCAGGGCTGGTGAAGGACACGGGTGATATCAACCTGGTAGCGGCCAATGACAAAGCGTATAGCCTACAGCAGGAATATAAGCAGAAAGTTGGCCCTTCCTTGTCTGGCGGAATGTTGTCATTCGCGTCGGCTAAGAAGACAGGGCAGGAAGCGCAGAGTAGTACTAGCGTTGGTAGCCAGGTTAGTGCAGAGCGAGATGCCACCCTTAATGCCGAACGCGACATCAATATTGTTGGCAGTGGTGTCAGCGCCGGGCGGAATGTAGCGCTAGGCGCTGGCCGCGATGTAAATATTGTCGCGAGCTCCAGTGAGAGCGCTCAAAAGGTATGGGAGGAAAGTCAACGCATTGGCATCGCGCTGGGTATGAAGTCTTCATCTCCCTATACATCTGAGGAAGAGCGCATCTATGTCGGCGATGCTTACGAGGCGACCAAGAACATTCTTGGGGTTAATACGCAAAGTGTAGCGCCCTCATTGATTCAATCCGGTCAAGATATGCTTATCGACGCCGGGCGCGATGTCCAAGTCAACGGATCGCAGCTGCTATCAGGTGGTGATGCGAAGATCGAGGCTACTCGTGATATTCGAATCGCTTCTTCAACACAAACGCATGAAATCACCGAGACCGACAAGACTCAAAACTACGGTGGTGGATTACTGAAGAGTCCCGCAAAGGGTCCTGCCGGTGTCGGGGTGATGCACGATGTGGATTATCTGGATGGCTACAATCGTGCAACGCAGCAGATAGAAATCCAAAGCGCTATTTCCGCCGAAGGCGATTTAACTCTCAAGAGCGGCCGTGACACTGAAATAGCTGGTGCCAACCTCGTGGCGGATAGCGTCAAGATCGACGCTGGTCGTGATATTCACATCCACAGTCCTGAGAATAAAGACGTACTGTATCGCGATGTTATGCAGGGAGGCGTAGGCCTTGCTGTTGGCTTACGCCCGCACGAAGAGCGTGCGGACATTACGTCACCCAGTATTCAACCTAGCAGTATCGTCGCTACATCTGGTGATATCACGTTAAGCGCTGGACAGGATGTGAAGGCTCAAGGGGCCGCGTTGCTCGCGGATCGCGATGTGGTTGTTGAGGCCGTACGTGATGCATTGTTGAACGGTGCGTCGGTCTCGTATGAAAACCGTAATGACGTAGTCAGCAACTCCATGGCTTCGGTTGATAGAACCCATACCGATTTCAACTCCACCGCGAGTGCGCCGCTGGAAATCCAGGCTGGTCGAGATATTTCCATAAGTGCCGGCCAGGATGTCATTGCCAAAAATCTCCAAGCTGAAGCCGGCCGCGATATAGACGTAATCGCTGGGCGAGATCTGACTGTTGGTGCTACACATCGTGATCGTAATAACACTACCAATAGCCTAGGGATCAAAGGAGATATATTTGGTCTGGGTGAGATGGCGCGTGCATTTAGCGAAGGTAAATCCGCCAGTGAGATTTTAAGTGCGGCCGCTCAATCGAACCCTCTGCTGAACAACATTAATAACATCGCCAAGACCGATGAAAACGAGGATAAGTGGCAAAACGCCGCCGTGCTGGGCTATCGGTTGTATAGCAACAACCCTTCTGCTGGCAGTGGTGAGTCAACTGGGAGCGATACAGCTGCGACCTATGGCTTTGACCTGAGCAGCGGTATCAATGGCCGACTCGGTTACCAACGCAGCCAGTCAGAATGGAATGAGCAAAGCGGGAGCCAGTTGGCGGCTGGTCGTGACATTTATCTGGAGGCCGGAAGAGACCTCGCTCTTAAAGACGGCACCCAAGTTAGCGCTGTGCGAGAAGCCTATCTCGTTGGTGGTCGCGACATCATCATCCGTTCTGCTGAGCACGCTAGCAAGGAGCGCTCCAGCGGCGGTGGCGTGACTGTCGGTTACAACGGCGGTTTCTATTTCGGTGCTGATGGAAATGCAAGCCGTGGTGACAGTGAGCAATACCAAAATGCGAGCGTAACTGCCGGCCAGGCTCTCGTTACTGATAGTGGACGCGATACCACGATCATCGGAGGCAATTTGCATGGCGGCAACGTGCAAATGTCTGTCGGGCGTAATTTGGATCTGATCAGTGAGCAAGGGGCGATAGATCAAAAAAGCGCCAGCGCCTCTTTCACTGTCGGTAGTCAGTACAGCGCCAATGCAAGCGGAAGTACTCGTGATCGCTTAGCGGTTGATAGGCCCGCCACCATCACAGCCGATGATCGCTTGCATATCGATGTTGCACAAAACACCCACCTCAAGGGCAGTCAGATCGATAGCACGACCGGCAATCTGGTGCTCGTTACGGAAACGCTAACACATGAAGACCTGAAAAACAGTGACAAGGCAGGCCAGGGTAGCTTCAGCTATAGCGGCTCTAGCGACGGCGATACTTGGGGCAACAAGGGTAAAGCCCAAGAGGGTACCGGCTTCAACGCAGGCGTTCCTATTGCCAAATTCGAAGGGGGCGATACCAAGGCAGCAATAGGCGAAGGAGCTATTCGTAATCATGAAGGCGAAGAGCTGCAAACTGACATCAGTCGTGACGTTGCAGGAGCGCATGAAGAGACTGATAGCGCAGCAATCAGTCAATACAGCGCGAAAAGCGAACTGTTAGGGATCGCAGCGCAGAAAGGGTTTGAAGCTGTTGGTGATTATGCATCTAAGAAATTAGGTGAGGCGCGTAAGCAAGAAACCTATTCAGACCTCTTGACGCTACGTGCCGAGAAAGCCCGCTCTGAAGGAGATGTTGCCACTGCAGAGCGCTACGAAGCTGAGGCACGTGAGCTCAAAGAAGCAGCTTCCTCAGTAAGAGACCTTTGGGCGGATGGAGGAACAGCGAAGGTCGCCTTACACGCTTTGGTCGGTGGGGTAATTACAAATCTAGCTGGCGGTAGTGTCACAACTGGCGCGTTAGGCGCAGGAGCTGCCGAAGCGTCCCACCAGTACCTCAAAGATCTACCAAGAGATGCTCAAGTTATTGGCAGTACCGTTATAGGTGCCGTAGCTGCTGCTGCAGCTGGTGGCAGCGCTACATCTGGAGGCGCTGTCGCGACAGAAGGAACAGTTCACAACTACTTGGCGCATTGGCAAGAACGGGAGCGCGAGAAGCAACTAGAGAGCTGCGTTGACGCTTGGTGCCGGCTAAAAATTTCGACCTACTGGGAGTTAGTTAGTGCTCAGCAAGACCTGGGAGTTGGCATCGGTGTTGGAGCGGGGATTGGAGTAGTCGCATGGGACACCGTTGAAGGGATTGTACAGGTCGCAACGCATTTTAAAGAAACTGTGGATGGATTGAATGCGATCCTCAACGATCCAGACGTACGGGCTTCCGTCAAAGCGGAAATCCTAGCGGGCTATGAAGAGCGCTTGAACCGCTTAGGACAAGCCAGAGAGGATGCCAACTGGGATGGTGCAATTACGAATGGCGTCGAAGGCGGGCGTTTAGCTGCTGATATAGTTGGTGCTGTAACTGCCGTTCAGGGGGCTGCAAAGCTTATAGGGAAGCTTCCTGCAGCCACACGCGGCACGTTGGCACTACTAAGCCCTACACAGGAAAGTGGCCAGTGGTTTAAAATTGCTACCACTGAAGATATAGCTTTAGTTAGAAATAAGTATGGGGTACCTGAAGGTGATACAATTGCTGTTGCGCGCACTGATATCCCAGGTCTCGATAATGACTTATTTGAGGGGCTTTCCCCAAGATTAAGGAAGCAGGCTAGCTTGCCTAGTTTAGATGAACTTTATGGAGCTGACAGAGCCGTTAAGTCCCCTTATAACAACCCTCTTTTTACGAGACATGCGGAAGAAGACATTTTAAACAATATGGCTCATAAGATTGACTTGACAGCACTGAATAGTGAACAGCTTGCAGGGAAGGTTATAGACCTGAAGATATCTAACATGTCTGGTGTTTGTAATAAGTGCAGTGCAGGATTAGGCGGTACCAGTGAGGTTTCTGGTGTTTTAAAGCAGTTTAGCGAGCGTTATCCTTCAGTCATTGTTCGAGTCACCGCGGATGGTTCGAAAGCAATGCCTAACAAACTTACAGTGCTTGTGCAGGGTGGAAAAATTGTTAACTGATAAAGATAATAGCGAATTATTGCGTCAGCCATGGGCTAGGAAAGCATCTGTTTTGCTTTTGGCAGCGGAGAGAATTTTAAATAATTTAAGCGCCGCACCCGAGACTTATAATGTATGCCAGACGGCAATAAACAAGTGCTGGCTGTGGCTGTCTGATCGGCTGGTGGTTTCAGCTCGTGATCTTTCATATTATATTGATGATGAAGATCTCCAAGGAGGTTGCTTAAATGAAAAAAAATTTACCGATGGAGGTGTAGAGCAAAATACCTTGATATTTACACTCATGGTTGTCGGTTTTTTTGCTAATAGATCTTATGTTGTTTCGGGCATTCCAGAAGAGATGTCAGAGCCTGTGTGCGAGGCTGATGATAACTTACTATCTTTCTTTTTTGATTTCTCTAACAGCCTCGGTGTTGAAGATTTCTTGAAATCTCACCTAATCGGAATTGATGTAAATAGTTAAACACCTTATCCTAGCGATTTTTTTAAAAGGAAAAGAGGAGAAGGGGGACAGATTTATTAGTCAAAAATAAATCCGCCCCTTTCTTGTCCCTTTCTTATTTTCGCGTGAATACAAGCAATACTTTAGTAGCTAAGCCACGGTGGTAACCAACATCAAACCATCTCGGGTTTCCCAATCTCCATACAGATCAGTAACAACTCGCACCAGCTAGCCGTTGCGAATCACCGCAACTCGAACGGATCAGCATCCTGATGAGCTGGAAAACGCTCGCGATAGGCAGTCAATGCAGCGCCATCGAGGCTCTGATGGAACACGCCGGCCTTGTCGTGTGCATCGAGCAGGCTGTCGCCCTGGAAGTCCAGCACCTGGGAGTCGCCGCTGTAGGGGTGATTCTTGCCGTCCACACCGATGCGGTTCACCGCTGCCACGTAGCACAGGTTCTCGATCGCCCGGGCCGGCAGTAGCCGGTTCCAGTGCAGACGCCGCGCCGCGGGCCAGTTGGCGGTGTAGAGCAGCAGGTCGGTGCCCTGAGGATCACGGCTCCAGACCGGGAAGCGCAGGTCGTAGCAGATCAGTGGCCGCACTCGCCAGCCCTTGACCTCGAATACCTCCTGCCGGTCACCGGCCGCGTAGTGCTCGTGCTCCCCGGCCATGCGAAACAGGTGGCGCTTGTCGTAATGCGCCAGCGAACCATCGGGTCGCGCCCACAGCAGGCGGTTGCGATAACTGCCGTCGGCGGCCTGGATGATCAGGCTGCCAGTGATCACTGCGCCGACCCGCTGTGCCTGCGCGCTGAGCCAGCGGCTGGTGGGGCCGCCTTCCGGTTCGGCCAGCTCGGCCGACTGCATGGAAAAGCCGGTGCTGAACATCTCCGGCAGTACGACCAGATCGGCGCCAGCAGCCTGTTGCAGTTGCGCTTCGAAATGCCCGCGATTGGCCTCGGGATCGTGCCAGGCGAGGTCGCTCTGGATCAGCGCCAGTTGCAGATTGGTTGTTTCGCTCATCAATGCCTCTCTTGCTGGATGCGGTTCCGTGCGATGTGAATAAAGCTGCGTTGTCCAGTTGTAGGAGCTGCGACCCCGCAGCGATTATCGTCACGCCCGCGATTCTGCGTGATGGCCACCACCATCGCGCCGGGGGCGGCGCTCCTACAGTTCGCTTCCCCGCGGCGCAATTATATCTGCCGTAGTTTTTCCGCCGCCTGGCGCAGGGTCTCTTCACGCTTGGCGAAACAGAAGCGCACAAGACGCTGCGCCGGATCTGGCGTCTGGCAGAACACCGACACGGGAATCGCCGCCACGCCGTGCTCACGGGTCAGCCATTGGGCCATGGCCACGTCGTCCAGATCAGGGCGGATCACCGAATAGTCGGCCAGTTGGAAATAGGTGCCCGGCGTGCGGCTGAAGGTGAAGCGCGAGTCCCCCAGCAGGTCGCAGAACAGATCGCGCTTGGCCTGGTAGAAGCCGGGGAGTTCGTCCACGTGCTCGGGGCAGGCGGCCATGAAGTCCGCCAGCGCCCACTGCAGCGGGGTCACGCCGCAGAAACTGACGTATTGATGAACCTTGCGCAGCTCGGCGCTCAGCGCGGGTGGCGCCACCACATAACCGGTCTTCCAGCCGGTGACGTGATAGGTCTTGCCGAAGGAGCTGACCACGAAGGCGCGGGCATAGAGTTCGTCATGGCTCAGCACACTGGCGTGCTGGCGACCATCGAACACCAGGTGCTCGTAGACTTCGTCGCTGATCAGATAGATGTCACGGTCGCGGATCAACGCGGCCAGGCGATCCAGTTCTTCGCGGCTGATCAGCACACCGCTGGGGTTGTGCGGTGTATTGAGGATGATCAGCCGGGTACGCGGGCTCAGCGCCGCTTCCAGCCGTTGCCAGTCGATGGCGAAATCGCCGCTGGCCAACGGGACATGCACGCAGCGGCCCCCAGCCAGGGTGACGCCCGGGTCGTAACTGTCGTAGCTCGGGTCGAAGACGATCACTTCGTCGCCGGGGTGAATCAGCGCCTGGATCGCGCAGAAGATCGCCTGGGTCGCGCCGGGCGTGACGGTCACCTCACTGTCCACACCGACCTGGCGGCCATACAGGCGCGCGATCTTCAGGGAGATCTGCTCGCGCAGCGCCGGCAGGCCGGTCATCGGCGCGTACTGATTGTGCCCGGCAGCGATATGCCGGTTGACGGCCTCGCGCAGTGCCTCGGGGCCATCGTAATCGGGAAAGCCCTGGGACAGGTTGATGGCGCCGGTCTGGGCGGCGAGCTGGGACATGGTGGTGAAGATGGTGGTGCCGATCGACGGCAATTTGCTGGTGAACATCGCAGCGTCCTGGGCAATTAGGGCAGACGCCGAGGATAGCCGATGGCGTGAAGCCCACGCACCCGGTAATAATCGCAGGCCAACCGATGAGAAGCCCATGAACGTCGAAGACCTGCGCCTGTTCGTCACTACCCTCGACACCGGCAGTTTCACCGCAGCCGCCGATGCCCTCGGCGTCACCAAACAGTACGTCAGTCGGCGTGTCGCCGCGCTCGAGGCACTGCTCGGCGTGCGCCTGCTCAACCGCACCACGCGGCGCCTGCAGGCCACCGAACTGGGCCTGCTGCTGCATGACAAGGCCACCACCATCCTGGCCGACCTGCGCGACGCTCAGGAACTGGTGTCGGCCCAGGGGGCTTCGCTGCGCGGCACCCTGCGGGTCAGTGCGCCGATGACCTTCGCGACCCTGCACCTGAGCCACCTGTTGCCGCTGTTCATGCAGCAGCACCCGCACATCAATCTGGAAATCGACCTCAATGATCGTGCCGTCGACCTGCTCGCCGACGGCTACGACATGTCGATCCGCATCGGCACGCTGGAAGACTCCAGCCTGATCGCCAAGCGCCTGACCGACATGCAGACCATTCTCTGCGCCAGCCCGGCCTATCTTCACGAGCACGGCACGCCGGAAAACCTCGATGATCTGCAGCGGCATGCCTGCTTGCTTTACGGCCATAGCCGGCATGTCGAATGGCGCCTGCGCGATCAGGGCAAGGCCCGCAACCTGACCATGCGTGGTCAGCTGCGCGCCAACAATGGCGAACTGATCCGTGATGCAGCCATCGCCGGCATGGGCGTCGCCTACCTGCCCACCTTCATTGTCGGTCAGGCGCTGGAAAGTGGCGCACTGGTTCCCATACTCGACAAGCACTGGCCAGCTGCGGCGGCGGTCTACGCGGTGTATCCGCAACACCGGCAATCTGCGCGGGCGGTGCAGGTGTTCTCGGATTTCATCAAGGAACAGGTTCAACACATGGGCGATTGAGCCCTGGATAATAGTCAACCCAAAGAAGACAATCATTCCAATTTCAGCCGGTTAATCAATCCACAGATAGTCAGTAGACTTCTCCCATGCCGCCGAATCAGGCAGCGATCATCAACAGGAGGATTCATCATGCTGGCTATCCGTAAATCGACCGATCGTGGCCACGCCAACCATGGCTGGCTCAACTCCTTTCACACCTTCTCTTTCGCCAGTTACAACAACCCGAAAGAAAGGGGCTTCTCCGACCTGCTGGTCATCAACGACGACACCGTGGCTGCCGGCCAGGGCTTCGGCGAGCACCCGCACCGCAACATGGAGATTTTCTCCTACGTGCTGCAAGGCGCCCTGGAGCACAAGGACAGCCTAGGCACCGGCTCGGTGATCCGCCCTGGAGACGTGCAACTGATGAGCGCCGGCACCGGTGTTTCGCACAGCGAGTTCAACCACTCGCCCAGCGACTCGGTGCACTTCCTGCAAATCTGGATAGTGCCGAGCGAGCGTCAGGCCGAGCCACGCTATCAGCAGGAGCACTTCAGCGAAGCGCAGAAACGCGGTCGCCTGCAGTTGATCATTTCGCCGGACGGCGCCGATGGCTCGCTGACCGTGCGGCAGAATGCGCGGGTGTATGCCGGGTTGTTCGACGGCGCCGAGCAGGCTCAGTTGCAGCTCGACGAGAACCGCTACGCCTACGTTCACGTGGCTCGCGGCAACATCGAACTGAACGGCCAGCCGTTGCAGGCCGGCGATGGTGTACGGCTGCGCGATGTGCGTGATCTGCACCTGAGCAACGGCGAACAGGCCGAAGTGCTGGTGTTCGATCTGCGCCCCAACGAACTGCCGTCGCTGTCCTGACAGGCAGTAGCCCGGCGTTGAACGAAGCGATACCCGGGGGGAGTCCCCTGGGTGTCGCTGCCCGCTTTCGTAGCCTGTCGCTGAGCGGAGCGATGCGCGGGGAGCGCTGCTCGGTCTTGCTGGCTTGAGTAGAGCGGATACCGCTTCCTGGGTTTCGCTTCGCTCTACGCCAGGCTACCAATGCCAATCGCGGCTCTTGTCGCTATCCCCTAGGCGCCCCTATACGCCTGCCTTAGAATGAGCCTCCGCCGCTCGCCGGCCATCCGCTCAGTCGAAATCCCATGCGTTGGTTGCTCGCCTTCACCCTGCTCTCTCTGACCTTCGCTGGCCAGGCTGCCACCTCGCCTGCCTCTCCCGCCGCGACCGTCGACAAGATCCTGGTGGAAAAATCCCAGCGCCGGCTGCTCTTGATCAGCCAGGGTGAAACCCTCAAGTCGTATCGCATTTCCCTGGGCAAGCAGCCCGTGGGCGCCAAGCAGCGCGAAGGCGACTTGCGCACACCAGAAGGTTTCTACTGGATCGACTGGCGCCGCAAGAGCGAGAACTACCAGCTGTCCCTGCACATTTCCTACCCCAACGCCCGCGATCAGACCCAGGCGAAAGCCGCCGGAGTAAAGCCGGGCAGCATGATCATGATCCACGGTACGCCAGTGGACGACGAATACCCCGAGTGGTTCTTCCACACCCTGGACTGGACAGAAGGTTGCATCGCCATGAAGAACGCCGATATGCGCGAGGTCTGGGCAATGGTGAAGGACGGCACGCTGATCGAGATTCGCCCCTGAGAACCTATCCAAAGTCTGCTGCGCGTCGGCCCTGCTGCGTAAAAACAGGCTCGGACTGCTCATTTACAACGCGTAAACTCCGCGTCCTCGCCTGTTTTTGCCTTGCATGGCTCTAGCTCGCGAGACTTTGAAAAGGCTCTTAGGCGAGGCGCTTACCAGCGGATGCTGCGCGCCACCTCGGTGCCGCCCGGCGCCAGCCATTGCGCACTGACCAGCACCGGTTGCAGTGCCGCGCCGGGTTCGACTCGCCCCGTCAACCTGGCCTGCCGGGCGAGCAGATCAGCCGCCAGGTCGGCCTGATGCTGACCAGCCAAGCTCAACTGCCCAGCCAACTTCCAGCCGGCGCGGCAATCGAGCGTCACACGCGCTTGTCCCAGGTCCAGCTGCCAGGGCGCCAGCAGCGCTAGACCCTCTCCCTGTAAATTCCCGTTGGCTGACAGGCAGCGTGTTCCACTGCCCTGCAACTCGATGCTGCCCTGCCACTGCCCTGCCAAGCGGTAACCGGTTACGAACGTATGTAGATCGCTGGCGGGTTGCAACGAGGCATGCCAGGCCCAGGGCCAGCCGGACACCTGCAGTTGCCAGCGCTGCCCCTGATATCCAGCACTCGCCTGCGCGCTGAGCCGCCAGGGTTGCCAATTCCAGCGCAACGGGCCGAGATCGCCCAGGCGCTCGGCCTGCCCCTGCCAGATACTGCCGCTGATGCCTGCCAGCGGCACGGACAGCGGCGCCAACAGCCAGCGGGCGGGCAGCTCGACCAGCAGCGTCATGACAAAGACCAGCAACGCCCACAGCCAACGACGCCGCGTCATCGTTGCAACGCCAATTCGAAGTGCAACGCCGACTCGCCACGCTGCAGGCCCCAACGCAGCGGCCGTGCGCCTTCTCGTTCCAGCTGCAGGAGCCAGTCCTGCAGCACGCGCTCATCTTTCAACTGGCCGCGCACCAGCCACTCTTCGCTGCCGGGGTCCAGGGTTTCGATGCTGATTTCACGGGCCTTGGCGGCCTGCTGCAGGTCATCGGCGGTCAACGTCCTCTCGGCACGCAGCGCCAGGGCCGACTGAGCCAGCGTCTGCCACTGGCCGAACGCCTGCCAGTGCTGCCGGCCTTCACGCCAGGCCAGCAGCGCCAGCAACACGGCGACGATCACGACCGCCAGCAACCGCATACCGCGGCGCTCAAGATTCAGATTCATGATGCGGCTCCCAGGTCGAAGGTCAGATTAAGCTCGTCGCTTGCCTCGCTCACCTGCACCGCTACGCCTATGGCGCTGGCCATCGCCTGCCAGGGTGACTCGTCGATGACCTCATGCCCTTGCAGGCGCAGCGTCCAACGCTGACCGTCGAAGTGAGCAGCGCTCAATTGCCAGCTACCGTTGGCGCGCAGCCAGCCATCGAGTTCGGTCTGCAGGTGCTCCAGTTGCCGCAAGCGAAGCTGTCGTTCATCTGCCCCCTGGCGTTGCTGCTTCAACCGTTGCGCCGCGTCACGGGCAGAAGCGACTGGCCCGACCACTTCTTCCACCTGCGTTTGATAGATGCCCTGCTGCCGCCACTGCTGGCTGGACCACAGGCCAACCCAGAGCACGGCCAGGGCCAGACAGGCGGCAGGCAGGCGCCATAGACCAGGGCCCATCTGGCGAACCTGGCGTTTGGCGCGGCGGCGCTCGAACAGAGTCGGCAGGCCATCCAGCGCGGCGAAACGCTCAGGCCAAGTCCCCTCGAGCGCCTGCATCTCGAGTTCTCCCCAAATGCCACTGGGTGCTGCTGCCTGAAGCTCGATGGGCCAGGCCAGCCAGTGCTGACGTGCCTCGGCGCTGCTACCCACGAACAGGCTCAACCGCGCGTCCCGTTGCCAGCACCATCCAGTGCCTGGATACGGCGCCGGCAGCAGTTGGAACTCCGCCCAGCAGCGCTGCACGTCGAGCTGCCACGCAGCACACTGGTCGAGCCAGCCATCCAGCAGCGCCTGGTCGACGCAGACCAGTTGTAGGGAGCCGGGCTCACGGCCCAGGCATCCGCAGGCCGTCGTCTGAGCGTTCTGCAGCAGGCGATCCTCGAGCAACAACGGCCACTCGTGGCGTTTCAGCCCCGGCGGCGCGGGTACCTGAAAATGGCTGCACAGCTCACCCGGCAGCACCAGCGCCACCCGCGCGCCAGCAATTGGGGGCGGCGCGCCAGAACCAGAGGCCTGCACGTGCCCCAGCTCAATCTGCGCCCACTGCCAGGCCTCGCCATGGGTACCTGGGCGCAGTAACAGCCAGGGACGTGCCGCGCGGCGGCGCCAGCGTTCACGCTTCATGAGCGGCCCCAAGGCAAGGCAAACGTACAAACATAGGGTGCTCCATCACGCTGAAAAGTCAGGCGCACGCCCCTGTCCGGGCGCAACCTGTCCGTAGATGGCCAGGCCAGCCAGCGGCTGTCCTGGCGAAAGGTAAAACTCACCGACTCCACCCGATCCAACTGCTCGCGCAGTGTCCAGACCGGTGCGGCCGCGGCGTACAGATCACTGGATGCCTGCAGCAGCAGATGCTGGCTGCGACGGTCGTAAACGAGGCGCTGACGCTGCAGGCGTGCGCCACCTTCTGCGCTTGGCCAGGCGCCCAGCGCCACCCATTGCAGTTGCAGTTCATCCGGCTTCCAGTCCAGCCAGTTCAAGGCGAGCGGCAAGCGCCGCTCATGCAGCTGACGCAGCACGGTGGTATCGAAACGACGCTCCAGCGCCAGACAAAAATCCAGTACCGGCATGCCTGGCGAGCCCTGTGACAAGCGCTCGCGAACGTTGATCCAGCCATTGACCAAGGCAGCCAGAAGCACACCGAGCAAGGCGGTGAGCGCCAGGGCGACCAGCAGCTCCACCAGGGTCAGGCCACGTTGCCACGTCCTCACGGGCGCACCAGAAACAGTTGATACAGCCCCAGCGACTCGCGGCGATCGCCATCAGCGAACAGGCTCAACTCGGCACGCCGCAGATCCCGTACACCGGTGCCCTGCATTTGCAGTTGCCAGTGGCAGTTCCCGTGGCCCTGGACGAGAACCCCGGTGAGGCTGTTCTGCGCAGGCCATAGCTGCTCGACCGCGAAACGTGCCTCCAGCTCACGAGCACACAACGCCCCCAGTTGATGCTGCTGAACGCTCTGCTGCACGGCCAGGCGCTGGCGCAGGACCTGGCTGCTCATGACCGCCAGCGTGGCGGCGATACCCAGGGCGACCGTCACTTCAAGCAGGGTGAAACCCCGTTGGCGCTTCATGGCAGCGACGTCCGCTGCAAGCGACCGGCGCTGTCCCACTGCCACTGTTCACCGCCCTCCGGCCATTGCCAGCGCAGCGCCTGCGGACGACCGACACCGTTTGGCGTGAAGACCAGACGCGGCTCACCAGCAGCCGGCCAGTCAGGTCTCAGCGCCGCCGGCCACTCGCCCAGCGCTACCGGCTCGACCTGCCAACGCAGTAGATCGTTCTCCCGCACCTGGCGCACGAACTCCGGGCGCAGGCCATTCCAGCGCAGGCCATGAATCTGCCCGGCGTGCAGCGCCACTCCCGCCTGGGTGCGGCTGGCGGCGGCAAGGCGTTCCAGCGCCTGCTGCGCCGGCGCCTGGCCGCTGTCGAGCCAGGCCACGCTGAGGCTGGTCAGCAGGCCGGCGATGAACAGCACGACCAACAGCTCCAGCAGGCTGAACCCGCGCTGCGCAGGCGTAGGGTGGATGACGCGCTTTTCATCCAGCATGGCGGCAGTGGAACGGTGGACGGGTGAAGCGTCGTCCACCCTACGTTGGTTGACTACCATCGCGTTCTGGCAAAGGGTCATAAGCCGCAGCTCAAAGATTCCAGTTGCCCAGGTCGCCATCGATGCCTTCGCCGCCATCGACACCATCGGCACCCAACGAATAGATATCGACCCGGCCGTGCTCTCCCGGGCTGCGGTACTGGTAAGCATTGCCCCAGGGTCCTGCGGCAGGCGGCGGATGTAACCGTCGGCGCGCCAGGAGCGCGGCAGCGGTTCGACGGTGGGCTTGGTCACCAATGCCGCAAGCCCCTGCTCGTTGCTGGGGAAGCGCAGGTTGTCGAGGCGGTACATGTCCAGGGCCTGCTCGAAGGTCGACAGGTCGGCCATCACCTTCTGCTTCATGGCCTTGTCCTGGCTGCCCAGAACGCTGGGCGCGACCACGGCGATCAGCAGCCCCATGATGAAGATCACCACCATGATTTCCATCAGGGTGAAGCCCCGTTGAGTGAAACGATTGCTGCGCATGATGGCTCTCCTCATCACAGTGTCAGGCCCTGATTGAGCTGCATGATTGGCAGCAGCACGGCCATTACGATGAACAGCACCACGCCGCCCATCACCAGAATCATCAAGGGTTCGAATAGCGCCATGGCGGTGTCCACCTGGCGGGCGAAGCCACGCTCCTGGTTGTCCGCCACGCGTTCGAGCATGTCCGGCAAGGTGCCGCTGGCTTCGCCACTGGCGACCATGTTCAGCAGCAACGGAGGAAAATGGCCGCTGGCCTCCAGGGCGCGGTGCAGGCTGACGCCGCCCTTCACCTCGCTGCCGACCCGTTCCAGCGCCAAACGGATACGCCGGTTGTTGACCGTGGCGGTCGCCACCTGCAGGGCTTCCAGCAGCGGCACACCACTGCCGGCGAGGATCGCCAGGCTGCGCGACAGCCGCGCGCTCTCCAGCACCTGCAACAGCACGCCGACCTGGGGCAGGCGCAGTAGCAGATCATCGCGGCGCAGGCACCAGTGCGGCTTGCGCAGCAGCAGCCTGCCGACCAACGCTGCCAGCAGTGCCGCGCCCAGCAACCACGGGCCAAGCAGCACCAGCGTATTACTGATGCCGATCAGCAGCGTGGTGATCCACGGCAGGCTCTGCCCGGCATGGGCGAACTGTTCGGTGAGCTTGGGCACCACGAAGGTCATCAGGCCGATCACCACGGCCAGGGAAACGCCCATCAGCACGGCCGGATAGATCAGCGCGGTGCGGGCCTTGTGCTGTTGCCGCTGGACCTGTTCCAGGTGCTCGGCCAGGCGTTCAAGTACCTGGGCCAGGCGACCGGAGCGCTCGCCCGCCTCGACCAGCGCGCAATACAGCGTCGAGAACACCCCGCCCTGACGCGCCAGGCTGCGGGCCAGGCCAACGCCCTCGGCGAGGGAGCCGCGCACCGCCACCAGCAGGCTGCGCAGGGCTGGCTGGACCAGTTGCCGTTCCAGAGTGCCGAGTGCATCGACCAGCGGAATGCCTGCGCCGGTGAGAGTCGCCAGTTGCCGGGTCAGCTCGCACAACTGCGCGCGGCTGACCCGCTGACGACGTGGCTGCCGGCTTTGCGGGTCGTGACGGTGCAGCTCACGGGCGAACAGACCACTCTCGCGTAATAGCTGCCGGGCGTGGCGCTCGCTGTCCGCCTGCAGACTGGCCTTGTGCGGTTTGCCGGCCAGGTCGACGGCGTGATAGCGATAGGTCGGCATACTCAGCCCTGCACCGCGCGCAGCACTTCGGCGAGGCTGGTGTCGCCGCGTGCCAGGCAGTCGCAGGCCATGGCCGACAGGCTCTGCCGTCGATCCTCGAGGTAGGCCTGCATGCTCACCTCGCTGGCGCCGCTGTACAGCAGCGCGATCAGCCCGGCATCCAGTTCGATGAATTCGTAGAGCCCCAGGCGGCCCTGATAGCCGCTACCCTGGCACTGCTCGCAACCGACTGGATGAAAGCTGTGTTCGAGGTCGGCCAGCTCCGGCATCAACTGCCGTTCGGCGTCCTGCAAGGGTCGACGCTCGGCACAGCTGCACAGGCGGCGAACCAGGCGCTGGGCGAGCACGCCACGCAGGCAGGAGGCGATCAGGAAGGGCTCGATGCCCATGTCGCGCAGCCGCGTCACGGCGCCCACTGCGCTGTTGGTATGCAGGGTCGACAACACCAGATGCCCGGTGAGACTGGCCTGCACGGCGATCTGTGCGGTCTCCCGATCACGGATTTCGCCGAGCATGATCACGTCCGGATCCTGGCGCAGGATCGCTCGCAAGCCAGTAGCGAAGGTCAGCCCGGCACGCGGGTTGATGGCGGTCTGGCCGATACCGGTGATGGCGTATTCCACCGGGTCTTCGACGGTGAGGATATTGCGGCTGCCGTCATTCAGGCTGTTGAGGCTGGCGTACAGGGTGGTGGTCTTGCCCGAGCCGGTTGGCCCGGTGCTCAGCACGATGCCGTTGGGGCGGCCCAGACAGGCACGCAGGCCCTGCTCCACCGCAGGCGGCATGCCCAGATTGGGCAACGCCAGCAGGCTGGCCTGCTTGTCCAGCACGCGCATCACCACCCGCTCGCCGTGAATGCCCGGCAGCGTGGAAACCCGTACGTCGACTTCGCGACCAGCAGCCCGCAGGGTGATACGACCGTCTTGGGGCTGGCGTTTTTCGGCGATGTCCAGCCGCGCCATAACCTTGATCCGCGACACCAGCATGGCCGACAACGCCCGTGGCGGGCGCAGGACTTCGCGCAGATGGCCGTCGATGCGCAGGCGCACCACCAGACTCTGCTCGAAGGTTTCGATATGGATATCCGAGGCCTGCAACTGCAGCGCCTGGGCGAACAGGCCGTTGATCAGGCGGATCACCGGCGCCTCGTCATCGCTCTCGAGCAGATCCTCGATGCGCGGCATGTCATTCATCAGGCTGTCGAGATCGACCTGCTCGCCGATGCCCTCGATCAGCGCCGCGTTCGCCCCCTCGCCGGCCTGATACAGCAGGCCGAGACGTTGCTCGAACTCGGCCCGCGGCAAGCGACACACCGATCCGGGCGCGCCTTCGACACGCAGCAACTCCTGCAGTTGATCGCTATCGGCGTCATCGCACAGCCACAGGCTCCAGCCGTCATCAGCCGGCACCCAAGCCACGCCGGTCTGACGAGCCAGGCGATAGGGCAACAGGCTCATTACCAGAAGCCCTCGTCGAGGCGCGCGCGGCTGGCCGGAAAGAGCTGCTGCAGCCTGGCGTCGCCGTCCAGTGCGGGTAGTTTGAGCGCCGTTTCGCGTTGCAGGTTCTGGTATTTGTCGGCACTGAAACTGGCGATGCTCGGCCCGTCACGCAGAATGCGCGGACGAATGAACACCATCAGATTCTGCTTCACGCCGCTCTTGCCCGTGGAGCGAAACAGCCGGCCGAGCCCGGGAATGTCACCTAGCAACGGCACCTTCTGATCCCTGCTGCTAACTTCATCGCTGATCAGCCCGCCGAGAATGATCAGGCCGTTGTCCTCGACCATCACCTTGGTCTTGATCTCGCGCTTGTTGGTGATCACGTCGCTGGCCGAGGCGAAGTCGGCGATCGACGAAACTTCCTGGACGATATCCAGGCGCACGCTGTTGTCGATATTGATCTGCGGCTTGATGCGCAGCTTCACACCGACTTCGCGGCGCTCGATGGTCTGGTACGGGTTGCTGTTGTTCTGGGTCACCGAGCCGGTGACGAAGGGCACTTCCTGGCCAACCAGAATCGACGCCTCGGCGTTGTCCAGGGTCAGCAGGGTCGGCGTGGACAGCAGGTTGAAGCCGCTCTTGCTCTTCAGCGCGTTGAGCAGCACCGCGAAATTGAACCCTCCACCGAAATGGCCGATGCCGGCGGTCGCGCCGTTGACACCCGAAAGCAGCTCACCGAGAGCGGCGTTGTCACCACTGGCCGCGGCACCGGCGATACCCGCGATGTTCGCGCCGCCCGCACTGAAGTTGACCACCCCGGCGCCAAGTTTCTCGTCGGCGAACAGCCATTGCACGCCCAGCTCCTCGGCACGGGAATCGGAGACCTCGGCGATGATCGCCTCGACCACCACCTGGGCGCGGCGGATGTCCAGTTGCTCGACGATGGAGCGGTAGGCCGCCAGCTCGCTGTCCGGGCCGACCATCACCACCGCGTTGGTACCCTCCTCGTACTCCAGGCGCACGCCCGAATCACTGATCGGCAAGCGCGCAGCCTGGGCGCCCTCCGCCCCCTCGCCGGGTGCCTGTGGCGCCTCCTGACTGAGGCCGCGCAGCACCTTGACCACCTCACTGGCGTTGGCATGGCGCAGGTAGATCACCTGGGTATTGGAGCTGCGCAGCTCGCCACCCGGCCGGTTCAGCTGCGCCAGCAAGGCGCGCACCCGTTCGCGGCTGTCGGCACTGCCGCGCACCAGCAAGGCGTTGCTGCGCGGGTCGGCGATCACCTGGGCGCTGTCGCCGCCCTTCTCGCTGGCCAGCAGGCGAGTGATCAGCACGCTGGTATCGGCAGCGCTGGCATGCTGCAAGGGCATCACCTGCAACGGCTCGTCACTGACCTGATCGAGCTCGGCCAGCAGGCGATCGATTCGTTCCAGATTGCTGCGCCAGTCGGTGACCACCAGCAGGTTGGCGGCAGGATACGGCGTGATGACGCCCACCCGTGGGTCGATCAGCGGCTTGAGGATGCCGAGCAACTGTTCGCTGGCCGCATTGCGCACGCTGAACACCCGGGTGGCGATACCGTCGCCGCCGGCCTGCTGCCCGCCACTGGGGTCCACGGGCACCGGTTCCAGACGTGCGGCCTGATCGGGGAGAATCTTCACGCTGCCGTTAGGCAGGTTGACCGCGGCAAATCCCTGGGCACGCAACTGGGCGAGAAAGATGTCGTAGATCGCTTCGCTGTCATGGCGCTCGACCGTGCGCACGGTGACCTTGCCCTTGACCCGCGGGTCGACGATGAAGGTCGTCCCGGTGATCTGCGACACGCTGTCGATGAACTCGCTGAGCTCGGTGTCGACGAAGTTCACTTCGTATAGCGGCGACTCGGCGACCGGCAGATCCAGCACGTCATCGGCCAGAATCTGGGTAGCGCCCAAGGCCAGCAGAGCGGCCAGGCAATAGCGAACGATCATCTCTTATCCTTGCCGCTTGAAGCCGGTCACGGCAGGCCGTGGCGGCCAGGGCAAGCGCTCGCGCCGCCCCTGGTTATCGAAAATCAGCCCCGTCTCGTCGATGTCCTGCAGCACGACGCCGGGCCCCAGGCGTTGCCCACGGCTGAAGCTGCGCACTTGCTGGCCATAGCGCAGCACCACCACCGAGGCGCTCAGCGGCACGGCACGCAGGCTGCCGAGGTACTGAACCGGCAGGCGCGTCAACGGCAATGCACCGCTGTCGGCGGTCACTTGCCAGTGGCCCACCAGCAGCCCCGGCAGCGCGGCCGTATCGACAGCAACGGCACGGGCCGGCTGCGGTTCACGGCTGAGTTGCAGCACGCACTGCGCCGCCAGCCAGGCACCGAGGGTCAGCCACAGGCCGCCCCACAATCGCTGTGCGCTGATCAACTGACGCCTCTGGGATGCCATCCGGGATGCCCTTGCACATAACGCACGCTGGGCAGATGCAGAGCAGGTAACTGCCAACCGCTCGATTGCGTGACCAACCACGCCTCGACGCGCTGCCACAGCGGTTCACCGGCGTTGGCGTCGTAGGCCATGGAAATACTGCGGCACAGGCCGTGGAGCGGAGCTAGGCCGGAAACACGCTTGCCGGTCGGGCTGTAATTGACCTGCCAGGTTTGCCCCTGCCAACGCGGCAGATCACGACTGTTGTCGAGCAACAAGGGGTTGCCGAACAGCTGATCCGCTGCACTCTCCAGCACGCCTTCGAGAGCCTTGAGCGGCGCTTCCACGACGGGAGCCGGATAGCCACCAGTCAGGCTGATCAGGTGTTCACGGGTGATCGCCTGGCCGGCGGCAACCGGGCTGTCATAACGCAGACCGGGCAACAGCACCTGCATCTGGCCGTCATCGGACAGCGCCTGATGCAAAAGGCGATCCCAGCTGCCACCGCGGGTATCGCGGCGCCACAGCGCTTGTGGCGCCTTCGCCAGAGGCTGATCGAGCCAGGCGGCGTGAGGCGCTCGCTGGCCTTGCAGCTGGGTACGCAAGCGTGCGGCGTGCGCCTGGCCCGCCGGTGAAAGCAACTGCTCGAACGCGGGGTGAAAACGCGCAACGAACTGCCATTGCCCGGCCTGCCGCTGGCACCCAATATGAAAGGCACCGCTGGCCCGACAGCCACCGAGCACTACCGGCACCAGCCTGCCGCTGGTCTGCAGCACCTCGATCGGCGCCGGCCAGAAATCCTGCCCGCGGGCACACAACAGCAGATCGGCATCGCTCAGCCGCTCGGCCAGCCAGAGGCCGGGCCCGGTACCCACATCGGCCAGGGCGATGATCAGATCGGCCTGGGCACGTGCTTTCTTGAAGGCCGGCAGCAGCGATTGGTACCACTGTTTCAGGGAGGCGTTCTGATCGGCGGCATAAGGGTCGGTCACCCCGACGACCGCGATCCGCACCCCGGCGCGCCGGATGATGGTGAAGGGTTCGATGCCCAACGTTTGTGACTGGGCGTCTGCCAGGCCGGCGCCGACGACGGGCCGAGCGAAATGCCGATAAAGACCAGCGCAGCGTTGCGGCCACAGCACGCGCTCATCGCTGCTGACCCGCACCTCGCTGCCAAGCAGTTGGCTGCCCTGTGCGCCACTGCTTCCCTGCGTCAGATAAGCCAGGCCACTGCCGTTCCAGCCCTGACCGTTTTCCAGAGTCAGGCAGCGCTCGGCACCGTGGCGCTGGCGCAGCTCTTCCAGCAAGGCACCCAACACTGCATAGCCGCCCGTGCTGACACCTTCGGCCAGACGTGCATCGAGCAGTGGATTGAGTTCGCTGCGCGACTGGTGGGCATTGCTGCCACTGAGCCAGGGCGCTCGCCCAAGGTGCGAAACCGGTCCCAGCCGAGTCGCAGGCACTACCGGTTGGCCAGGCTGGCGGGCATCCAGCGTATCGGCGAAATACAGCAATTCCAGTTCGGATTGTCCGTCCTGACGCGGGGTCGCGAAGCCCGAGCAGGCGCCAAGCAAAGGCGTCATTGCACCGATGCCCATCCAGCTCATCACTTCACGTCTGCCGATGTTCGTCATCGCCCCACCCGCCTCACCTTTATGCATTGTCGGGGCGGGATACTGGGCAGCTTATGTGACAGTTTAATGGCGGTTATTCGACAGCCCCCGCCTGACCGCCAATGGAAAAAATCAGATAAATCAGAAAGGTAGCGTCACAAAGCTTTCAATAGCCGTTAACAGAACTGCCAGAAAATCATCACATTCGGTCTCTAAAGTCCCGGTTTCCTCAAGCCGCTTCAACAGAAAAAGGACATGACCTGATGAGTCGAGATACCGGCGATAACCTGGACCGTAACCCCAGTGGCAACCTGCCGATGGCATCGGTTCTGGATTCGTACCTGAGCCGCCGCAGCGTGATGCGCGGTGGCCTGGGCGCCGCGATCGCCATGATCGCGGGCACCGGCCTCACCGGCTGTTTTGACAGCGGCGGTTCCAGCAACGACAGCCCCTCCACCGAGCCACCAGCGGAGCCGAAACTGGCCCTCGGCTTCCAGTCCATTGCCGGCTCGCGCACCGATGCCTGTGTGGTAGCTGCCGGTTACAGCGCCTATGTGCTGGCCCCCTGGGGAACGCCGTTCAACAGCGCCGGTGGCACCTGGCAAGCCGATGGCAGCAACACCTCCATCGAGCAGGAAAACTCGGCAGGCATGCACCACGACGGCATGCACTTCTTCCCCATCAACGGCAGCTCCGATGATGGCCTGCTGGCGATCAACTACGAGTACATCGACGAAGACGCCTTGCACCCGAACGGCCAGACCTTCGTCAACGGTCAGCGCCCGGCCGAGGAAGTACGCAAGGAGATCAACGCACACGGCGCTGGCGTCATCCGCATCAGCAAGGTCAGCGGCCGCTGGCAGGTGGTCGATAACGATCCGCTGAACCGCCGCTTCACCACCGCCACCGTCATGGACATCTCCGGCCCGATGCGCGGCACCGATCACGTCAAGACCAAGTTCTCCACCGCCGGCACCGAGACCCGCGGCACCAACAACAACTGTGGCAACGGTTACACCCCGTGGGGCACCTACCTGACCTGCGAAGAGAACTGGCCGTCGATCTTCATCAACACCGGCAACCGCCCTGCCGATCAGGCGCGTATCGGTGTCAGCACCGGCACAGGCCGCTATAGCTGGGAAACCGCTGCCGGGGATGCGTCGGAACAGGACGACGAATTCACCCGCTTCAACATCACCCCGAGCGGCGCATCGGCGACCGACGACTACCGCAACGAAGCCAGCACCTATGGCTACATCGTCGAGATCGACCCGTACGACTCCAGCACCCGCGCCGTGAAGCGTACCGCCCTGGGCCGCATCCGCCACGAAGGCTGCTGGCCGGCACTGCCGGTAGTCGGCAAGCCAGTGGTGTTCTACACCGGCGACGATTCCAACAACGAGTACCTGTACAAGTTCGTCTCCGACGCGATGTGGGATGCTGCCGACGCCAACCCGAGCGATCGCCTGGCCACCGGCGCCAAGTACATGGACAGCGGCACTCTCTACGTCGCACGTTTCGACGCCGACGGCAGCGGTCTATGGATCCCGCTGGTAGCCGCCACGCCGACCAACGATGGCAGCACCCTGGGCACCAAGTTCACTGACCTGCCGGGCATTATCCTCAACACCCGAGGCGCAGCCGATGCCGTGGGCGCGACGCCGATGGATCGACCGGAGTGGACCGCCGTCAACCCGCTCAATGGCGACGTCTACCTGACCCTGACCAACAACAGCGCACGCACTGCGGCGGCAGTTGACGCTGCCAACCCACGCGGCCCGAACCGTCACGGCCATGTGATCCGCTGGCATGACAGCGACGATCAGCTCAGCTTCGCCTGGGACATCTTCGTATTCGGCGCCAACGCCTCGGGCACGCCCGATATCAACCGCTCCGGCCTGACCGAACTCAACCAGTTCGCCAGCCCGGACGGCATGAGCTTCGACAGCCGCGGGATTCTCTGGATCCAGACCGATAACGGCGAATCGAGCGTGACCAGCTACACCAACGACCAGATGCTGGCGGTAATCCCCACCAACCTGGTCGACGCCAACGGCGAGCAGGTACCGGTCAACGCGCAAAACCAGGCGGATCTGCGCCGTTTCTTCGTCGGCCCCAACGGCAGCGAAGTGACCGGCATCGCCTTCACGCCGGACAACAAGACGATCTTCGTCAATATCCAGCATCCGGGTAACTGGCCATCCACCGACGTCGCCACGGACGAAACACCAGCCAGCACCAGCGTCCGCCCACGTGCTTCCACGGTGGTGATCCAGCGCAACGACGGCGGCGAAATCGGCGTCTGACCTACCCACGCGGCACGGGGTCATCCCGTGCCATCTCTCTTTGCCTGGATCGAGCTCCTCGACGTCCAGGCCCTTCTTTCCGTGTATCGCCACGCTCGACACCGGCTACCAAAACACCCGGTGCGCAGCCTGCGATTGGTGGCAACGGCATGCCCATCTGCTCGCATCGCCCGCAAGCGGACTCCTACGGATTAGATCACCATGCATCGTAGGAGCCGCGACCCTGCGGCGAATGGTGGCAACAACGCGGACGTTCAGAATGGCTACCAGCGCATTCGCGCCGAGGTCGACGCTCCCACAAATGTGGTGCCGGACGCTCCTCTTGCAGGCGCCTCGATATTGTAGGAGCCGGCTTGCCGGCGATCCGCGAACGCCCTGTCAATTCATCTGAACAACCGCTTCGTAGCCTGCGATTGGTCGCATCGCCCGCAAGCGGGCTCCTACGCAAGTAGGCGACTTGCGCTACAAAGCGAACGGCAAGGGTTCGCGGCTGATCACTTGCACTCGCTGCACCGGCACCTGTGCGTGCCAGCGCACCACGCCCTGAGCCTGCACCTGGAACTGGCTGCTGATCAGCCGGCCATCCTGCTCGAATTCGAGCTGCAGCATGAAATCACCGCTGTTGAGCAGTAACCCTTCGCTCAAGCGCTCGAAGGTCGGGTCGTCCACGGCGCCCACTGCTTCGCGCAAGGCGGCCACGTCACGGTAACCATTGGCTGGTCGGCCGGTGATGATGCGAGTCAGCAGCGAGCGCGCGAACTCACCTTCGTAGAGGGCATCGAGCAGAGGCAAATGTTCAAGGCTCAAGGCATTGGCATTCAACCGCCAGCCCGACGTCTGCGGCAGCGCACAGAGCTGGGGATAACGCTGCTGTCGCCCAGGTTGCGGCGTGAGCAGCAGATTCAGTTCGCTCATGTCCACCATGGGCTGATTGGCGGCGAGCCGAGGCGGCGTCTGGCGCAGGTACTGGTCGCTTTCGGCGCCGTGCAGGCGGCTCTGGCCGTCGCTGTCGATCCAGTCGGCCAGGGCATGCACCAGTTGTTCGGCGGCCAGGTCGTCACCGAGCAGGTACTGCAGCTGACGCTCGGCACGCTCAGCCTCCTGGCCGGCCAGCGCATTGACGTTGAAGCAACTGTGCAGATCGCGGATGCGCAAGGTCGCCGCACCGCCAGCAAAATCGTAACGCAGCGGCTGCCCACGCAGGGCTTGCCAGAAAAGCGGGCTCTGCCGCCAAGCCGGATCCCTGAGGGCTTGCTCGGCGAAGGCCAGACCGGCGACTTCCATTGCCCGTGCTTGAATTCGCTGCTGCTGCAAGCGCACCGCATCGACCTGCTGCCGCCCCTGTTGCACCATCCACGCCAGCCCACCGGCGAGCATGGCCAAGGCCACCAGTACCATCAATAACGCTGCGCCGCGCTGCCGTCTGCCCCCCATCGCTCACCCCTCGAACCAAGAGTCGACAGTCAACAGGCTGAATGTTGCAGAGACGTGGCAAACGCCCCTTTTCGTCATCACCACGTCACCGTAGCGTCATAAAGCGCAGGCAAATTAGTCCTTCAATTTCATAGTGTTGGAGATTCGCAATGGGCGGCATCGGTATCTGGCAACTGGTCATCGTGCTGTTGATCGTATTCTTGCTGTTCGGCAGCAAACGTCTGAAGACGCTGGGTGGCGATCTTGGAGAAACCATCCAGGGCTTCCGCAAATCCATGGCCAGTAACAGTGAAACAGACGAGACGCCCGCGCAGGTGCAACAACAGGCGCCGTTGCCGGGAGCCGCTCAACAGTCCCACACCCAAGCGGATCGTCAGGCCTGATGTTCGAAGTAGGCTTCACCGAACTACTGCTGGTGAGTGTTGTGGCGCTACTGGTGCTAGGCCCGGAACGCCTGCCGGTCGCAGCCCGTACGCTGGGTCGCGGCCTTGGCCAGGCAAAGCGGGCGATGGGCATGCTGCGCGATCAGGTCGAACGTGAACTGGATGCCCAGGCCGTAAGCAAGGAACTGGACGCTGCGCCGTTGCGGCAACTGGAGCAGGAGCTGCGTCGCAATATCAACCTCCAAGCAGAGCAGCAGCCGACGGCTGCCAAACCCGAGGGCACAATATGAGCAACATGCCAGTGACCGCCCACCTGGGAGAACTGCGCAAGCGACTGGTACGCTGCCTGCTGGTTATTGTGCTGGCGTTCCTGGGGCTGTTTCCGTTCGCGCAGACGCTCTACACGCTGATCTCCGAACCGCTGCGCCGCTACCTGCCAGAAGGCGCGAGCATGATCGCCACCAGCGTGACGTCGCCCTTCCTGGCGCCATTCAAGCTGACCATGATGGTCGCCGTATTCATCTCCATGCCCGTGCTGCTGCATCAGGCCTGGGGGTTCGTGGCGCCGGGGCTGTATCGCCGCGAGCGGCGCATCGCGGTACCTCTGCTGGTCTCGAGCATTCTGCTGTTCTATGCAGGCATGGCCTTCGCGTTCTTCGCGGTGTTCCCGATGATGTTTGGCTTCTTCGCCAGCGTCACGCCGGACGGCGTGGAAATGATGACCGATATCGCCCTGTACCTGGACTTCATCCTGGCGCTGTTCCTGGCATTCGGATTGGCCTTCGAAATTCCGGTGGCCACCTTCATCATCGTCTGGGCCGGGCTGACGGATGTCGACACGCTGCGCCGTAGCCGGCCTTACGTGATCGTCGGCTGCTTCGTGGTGGGCATGTTGCTGACCCCACCCGACGTGTTCTCGCAAACCATGTTGGCAGTGCCGATGTGGCTGCTGTTCGAGGTCGGCCTGCTCGCCTGCGGCAGCATCCAGCGTCGGCCCGAGCAGGAAAGCGAGCAGGAATTGGCAGTCACCGATTAAGGCTCGAAATGGGCGCCTCGAGCGCGGCAAAGATTGCGGAAGTCGATCTATCGATAGCCTGCTGGCGGGCAGCAGGCTGAGTCAGAACTGCAGATCGGACAAACGCCACACTTCGAAAGCGGGCATTTCGTAAGGATGGTTTTTCTTCATTGCCTTGACCGCGTTGTGGATCAGCTCATCGGCGACCACCAGTTCGACTTTCCACTCCGCGAGCGTTGCCAGCTCTCCGCTCTGACCAATGAACGGCGTGCTGCCCTCAAGCGGGCGAAACTGGCCGCGGCCAAGCGTTTGCCAACAGCATTGCTCGTACTCGCCGATACGCCCGCCGCCCGCTACAAATACGGCCGACTTCACGCTTTCCAGATGACTTTCCGGAACGTAGAAACAAAATTTGTACATCAACTACTCCGCTGCAAGTCGCTGAAAACAATAAGCTAATCATGTCACAGAATAATGGCACATTGACACATCCGATGCGTGACACAGCCGACACTGCTGACATATTCAGACTCGCTTCAGGAGGCACCGTTCCCGGCTAGAAAGACGTTGTAATGGGATTGGGCGATGCGTCGCACACTTCGCCTGAAGGCATTGTGGGTCGCAGCGATGGTGGGTTAAGGCGCGACGAAGACCCTGTGGTTTCCCGAGGAGGGTCAGATACCTCCCTTACCCTGCGGATATAGACTTATACGTAGCGCTGAAACGAAAAACGCCAGGCAATGCCTGGCGTTTTTCTTGTCACCGACTGTGGATCAGTCGACCCACACCCGCGCATTGCGGAACATGCGCAGCCAGCCGCCGTCTTCCTGCCAGTCATCCGGGCGCCAGGAGTTCTGCACGGCGCGGAACACGCGCTCCGGGTGCGGCATCATGATGGTCACGCGACCGTCACGGCTGGTGAGGCCGGTGATCCCGCGCGGCGAGCCGTTGGGGTTGGCCGGGTAGTTTTCGGTGACCTTGCCGTGGTTGTCGACAAAACGCATTGCGACGGTGCCGGACAGGTCGGCTTCCAGCAGTGCCTCTTCGCTCTCGAACTCGGCATGACCTTCACCGTGGGCGATAGCGATTGGCATGCGCGAACCTGCCATGCCGCGCAGGAAGATCGATGCCGACTCCTGCACCTGAACCATGGCGACGCGGGCTTCGAACTGCTCGGAACGGTTGCGCACGAAGTGCGGCCAGAACTCGCTGCCCGGAATCAGCTCGTGCAGGTTGGAGAGCATCTGGCAGCCGTTGCACACGCCAAGGGTGAAGCTGTCCTTGCGCTCGAAGAAGCCCTGGAAGGCATCGCGGGCACGGGCGTTGAACAATGCCGACTTGGCCCAGCCTTCACCAGCGCCGAGCACGTCGCCATAAGAGAAGCCACCACAGGCGACCAGGCCCTTGAAGTCGTTCAGGTCGACACGACCGGCGAGGATGTCGCTCATGTGCACGTCCAGCGCAGCGAAACCGGCGCGGTCGAAGGCCGCGGCCATTTCCACCTGACCGTTGACGCCCTGCTCACGCAGCACGGCAACCTGCGGACGCACCCCCTTCTTGATGTAAGGCGCGGCGATGTTGTCGTTGACGTCGAAGCCAAGCTTGACGCTCAGGCCAGGGTTGTCTTCTTCCAGCAGCGCATCGAACTCTTGATCCGCGCAGTCGACGTTGTCACGCAGACGCTGAATGCGGTGGCTGGTTTCAGCCCACTGACGCTGCAGCAGGCGACGCTGACCAGTGAACACCGGCTGGTCGTTGAAACTGATGGCAACATCGCCGTTGTTGACCGGCTGACCGATCACCGCGACACAGTCGGCGAGGCCGGCAGCACTGAACTGCGCCAGCACATCCGGGGTGGCGTCCTGACGAACCTGGATCAGCGCACCGAGCTCTTCGTTGAAGAGGATGGCCGCCAGCTCCTCGCGGCTCTCGGCCAGGCCGTCGAGCTGTAGGTTCAGGCCGCAATGACCGGCGAAGGCCATTTCCAGCGCGCTGACCAGCAGGCCGCCATCGGAGCGGTCATGGTAGGCCAGCAGGTGACCGTCGGCGTTGAGGCCCTGGATCACCGCGAAGAACGCCTTGAGGTCTTCGGCGTCGTCGACGTCCGGCGCCTGACGGCCCAGCTGGCTGTACACCTGGGCGAGGATCGAAGCGCCCATGCGGTTCTGGCCACGGCCGAGGTCGATCAGGATCAGATCGGTCTCGCCCTTGTCCATGCGCAGCTCGGGCGTCAGGGTCTTGCGCACATCGGCGACCGGCGCGAAACCGGTGACGATCAGCGACAGCGGCGAGGTGACGCTCTTCTCTGCGCCCTCTTCGCTCCACTTGGTCTTCATCGACATCGAGTCCTTGCCCACCGGAATGGTCAGACCCAGCTCGGGGCACAGCTCCATGCCGACGGCTTTCACCGTGTCGTACAGACGCGCGTCTTCACCCGGGTGACCCGCAGCAGACATCCAGTTGGCGGACAGTTTGATGTCGGACAGTTTCTCGATACGCGAAGCAGCGATGTTGGTCAGGGTTTCACCGATGGCCATGCGACCGGACGCCGGGGCATCCAGCAGTGCCAGCGGCGTGCGCTCGCCCATCGCCATGGCTTCACCGGTGTAGACGTCGAAGCTGGTGGCGGTGACGGCGACGTCGGCCACCGGAACCTGCCAAGGGCCAACCATCTGATCACGGGCAACCAGGCCGGTGATGGTGCGGTCGCCGATGGTGATCAGGAAGCTCTTGCTGGCCACGGCCGGGTGGCGCAATACGCGCTCGGCGGCTTCGGTGATGTCCAGGGTGCTCGGGTCGAAGTCATCGCCCAGCTCGGCTTCACGGGTTACCGAGCGGTGCATACGCGGCGGCTTGCCGAGCAGCACTTCCAGTGGCATGTCCACCGGGGTGTTGCCGAAATGGCTGTCGGTTACGGTCAGTTGCGGCTCTTCGGTGGCTTCACCGACTACCGCGAACGGGCAGCGCTCGCGCTCGCAGATGGCCTGGAAGCGGTCGAAATCGACAGCGCTGACGGCCAGTACGTAACGTTCCTGGGACTCGTTGCTCCAGATCTCGTGCGGGGCCATGCCCGGCTCGTCGTTGGGCACGTTGCGCAGTTCGAAGCGACCACCGCGGCCACCATCGTTGACCAGTTCCGGGAAGGCGTTGGAGATGCCACCCGCGCCAACGTCATGGATGAAAGCGATGGGGTTCTGGTCGCCCAGCTGCCAGCAGCGGTCGATGACCTCCTGGCAACGGCGTTCCATTTCCGGGTTCTCGCGCTGTACCGAGGCGAAATCCAGATCGGCCGAGCTGGCACCGGTGGCGACCGACGAAGCGGCGCCGCCGCCCAGACCGATCAGCATGGCCGGGCCGCCGAGCACGATCAACTTGGCACCAACGGTGATTTCGGCCTTCTGCACGTGATCTTCACGAATGTTGCCCATGCCACCGGCGAGCATGATCGGCTTGTGATAGCCGCGCACTTCATCGCCATGGGGGGTGCTGATCGACTGTTCGAAGGTACGGAAGTAGCCGGTCAGCGCCGGACGACCGAATTCGTTGTTGAACGCAGCGCCGCCCAGTGGGCCTTCGATCATGATGTCCAGCGGCGTGACGATGCGCTCAGGCTTGCCGTAGGCCTGTTCCCAAGGCTGTTCGAAGCCGGGGATGTTCAGGTTGGAGACGGTGAAACCGGTCAGGCCGGCTTTCGGCTTGGCGCCGCGACCGGTAGCGCCCTCGTCGCGAATCTCGCCGCCAGAACCGGTGGAAGCACCCGAGAACGGCGAGATGGCCGTCGGGTGGTTGTGGGTTTCCACTTTCATCAGGATATGCACCGGCTCCTGCACCGCACCGTACTGGCGGGTTTCAGGATTCGGGAAGAAACGCCCGGCGGTGTGGCCGACGATGACCGACGCGTTGTCCTTATAAGCGGACAGCACGTTTTCGCTGTTCATCTGGTAGGTGTTCTTGATCATGCCGAACAGGGATTTTTCTTGGGCTTGGCCGTCGATGTCCCAGCTGGCATTGAAGATCTTGTGGCGGCAATGCTCGGAGTTGGCCTGGGCGAACATCATCAGTTCGATGTCGTGCGGGTTGCGCTTCAGGCCCTGGAAGGCCTCGACCAAATAATCGATTTCGTCTTCGGCCAGGGCCAGGCCCAACTCGGTGTTGGCCTTTTCCAGCGCGGCACGACCGCCACCGAGGATATCCACGGCGCTCAGCGGCTTGGGCTCGGCATGGCTGAACAGCTTGGCGGCGTCTTCCAGGTTGCTCAGCACCAGTTGGGTCATGCGGTCATGCAGGATGGCGGCCGCCTGCTGCACATCGGCGTCGCTCAGCTCGCCCGAGACGTAATAGGCGATACCCCGCTCCAGGCGGCGAATCTTGCCGAGACCGCAGTTGAGGGCGATGTCACTGGCCTTGCTCGACCAGGGCGAAATGGTGCCAAAACGCGGGATGGTCAGCAGTAGACGACCGCTTGGCTCCTGCACCGGCACACTCGGGCCGTACTTCAGCAAACGGGCCAGCACTTGCTCTTCATCGGCACTCAACGCACCGTCGACATCGGCAAAGTGTGCGAACTCGGCGTAAAGGCCGGTCACAGCGGGAACCTTGCCGGTCAGTTGCTCGAGCAATTTACCGTGACGAAAAGCAGAAAGGGCGGGAGCGCCGCGCAGGATCAACATCGGGGACAGCCTCTGGGAAGGGGGTGTACTTTGAGGCCGCATATTCTAGCCTAAAGCGTCGTTCGCGGCACGCCCGCTCGCGCCGTGCGGCGATTGGCGGGTGACGAGCGAAATACGTCGAAAAAAGCACGTTTGCCTAGCAGAGCGCGGCTTCGCTGTCCAGATATGGAACGGCACGACGTTGGCGTATACTGCGCCGATGCCCTCCCCTTACCTGATTGGCAAGCGCTACGCCGGCTGGCTCTCGGCGATCGGATTACTCCTGATGCTCAGCGGCTGCGCGGAACCTCCCAGCAGCCTTGAGCGTATCAAGGAGGAAGGCGTGCTGCGCGTGATAACCCGCAACAGCCCGGCTACCTACTTCCAGGATCGTAACGGCGAAACCGGCTTCGAGTACGAGCTGGTCAAGCGCTTCGCCGACGACCTCGACGTAAAACTGGAAATCCAGACCGCCGACAACCTCGACGACTTATTTTCCCGCCTAGGCCAGCCCAACGGCCCAGTGCTGGCTGCCGCCGGCCTTGTGGAAAGCCAGGGGCGCCAGCAAAGTGCGCGCTTCTCCGTGCCCTATCTGGAAGTCACCCCGCAGATCGTCTACCGCAACGGCCAACGTCGCCCGAGCCGCCCTGCGGATCTGGTCGGCAAGCGCATTCTGGTGCTCAAGGGCAGTAGCCATGCCGAACAGCTGGCCGCGCTGAAGATCGAGGAACCAGAGCTGCAGTACGAGGAATCGGCCGATGTGGAAGTGGTCGACCTGCTGCGCATGGTGGATGAAGGGCAGATCGACCTGACCCTGGTCGACTCCAACGAGCTGGCCATGAACCAGGTGTATTTCCCCAACGTGCGCGTTGGCTTCGACCTCGGCGATTCGCGCAACCTGGGCTGGGCCGTTGCCCAGGGCGAAGACACCAGCCTGCTCGATCAGGTCGACGGTTTTCTGCGCCGCTCTCAGGACAACGGCAGCCTGCAACGTCTGAAGGAGCGCTACTACGGCCACGTCGATGTACTCGGCTACGTCGGCGCCTATACCTTCGCCCAGCATCTGCAGCAACGCCTGCCGCGTTACGAAAAACACTTCCGCAAGGCGGCACAGGAAAACGATCTGGACTGGCGCATGCTCGCTGCCGTGGGCTATCAGGAATCGCTCTGGCAGCCCGGCGCCACCTCCAAGACTGGCGTACGCGGCCTGATGATGCTGACCCTGCGCACCGCCCAGGCGATGGGCGTGTCCGACCGCCTCAACCCTCAGCAGAGCATCCAGGGCGGCGCCAAGTACCTGGTGCACGTCAAGGAACAACTGCCAGACAGTATTCAGGAACCGGATCGCACCTGGTTCGCCCTCGCTTCATACAACGTGGGCGGCGGGCATTTGGAAGACGCCCGCAAGCTGACCGAAGCCGAGGGGCTTGATCCCAACAAGTGGCTCGACGTGCAGAAGATCCTGCCACGCCTGTCGCAGAAGCAGTGGTACAGCAAAACCCGCTACGGCTACGCCCGCGGCGGCGAACCAGTGCACTTCGTGCGCAACATCCGCCGTTACTACGACATCCTCACCTGGGTGACCCAACCGCAACTGGAAGGCAGCCAAGTCGCTGAAAGCGGGCTACACGTACCCGGCGTGGTCAAGGATCACCCAGAAGAGCAGGACAAGACGCCGCTCTAAGAACGCTCGATACCATGCGCCTGTCACGGCCACATGGCGTCGCTAACGAACGCTTTTCATCACGTCGATAAATCCCCTCAACGCTGCCGATACGTGGCGATGGCCCGGGTAATACAGACGCAGCCCGCCAACCTGCGGCGACCAGCCCTCCAGCAGGGCGATCAGCCCCCCTCCTCCAACCATCGCTGTGCCGCCATTTCCGGCACATAGGCGATGCCCAACCCGTTGACCGCGGCTTCGATCATCAGTTGCGTATGGTTAAGAGTCATGGCGCCGGGCACGTCGACGACAATCTCCTGCCCGCGCTGCTCGAATTCCCAGCGGTACAGCTTGCCACTCGGCAGGCGCTGACGAATGCAGCGATGCGCGCGCAAGTCCTCGGGTGTTTGCGGCCTACCGGCGCTAGCCAGATAACCCGGGGCAGCCACTGCCAGGAAACGAAAATCTTCACTCAGGGCGACTGCGATCATGTCCTGCGGCACAGCCTCTTGCAGCCGAATGCCGGCATCGAAGCCCTCGCGCACGACATCCACCAGTTGACCATCGGTGACCAGATCCAGTGAAACCTGCGGATAACGCTCCAGGAAGGTCGGCACCACTCGCCTGAGCAATACGCGCATGGCCTCCTCGCCGCCGTTGATGCGCAAGGTTCCGGTGACATGACCACCCTCTTCGGTCAGCGCATCGATGGCTTGATCCAACCCCTGCAATACCGGCACCAAGCGCTGCAGAAAATGCTCGCCTGCCTCAGTCGGCGCCACGCTACGTGTCGTGCAGTGCAGTAGGCGGACACCCAGCCTGCGCTCCAGCGCGGCAATCACGTGGCTGAGCGAAGAGCGGGAGATCCCCAGTTCATCGGCAGCCTTGCGAAAGCTGCGGTGCTGCGCCACGGCCATCAATGCGGTGAGATCGGTCAGCGTCGGCCTATTCATTGTTCACTCCCATTCACCAGCTCATGCGGATTAAAGCCGATTATCTCAACAGGGTGAATGATTACAGTGATCTGAACTCACCAAAGAGCGCTAACCATGAACAAGACTTGGCTTATCACTGGAGCCACATCCGGACTTGGCAAAATAATGACCCGCAAACTGCTGGAGCGCGGTGACCGGGTAATCGCCACAGCACGCCGCTGCGAGGCCTTGCAGGATCTACTGAGCGCTTACGGGGAACACCTTCAGGTACTGCCGCTTGACCTGACCGATACCTCACAGATTCATAGCCTGATCGATCACGCCTTCGAGCGTTTCGGCCGTATCGACGTGATCGTCAGCAACGCGGGCTACGGCCTGTTCGGTGCCAGCGAACAGGTAAGCGACGAACAGATCGACCGGCTGCTGGCCACCAACCTGACCGGCTCGATCCAGTTGATCCGCAGCAGCCTGGCGCACCTGCGCGCTCAGGGCGGCGGGCGCATCGTCCAGGTGTCATCCGAGGGTGGGCAGATTGCCTATCCCGGCTTCAGCCTCTATCACGCCAGCAAATGGGGTATCGAAGGCTTCGTCGAGGCCGTGGCGCAGGAGGTAGCACCGTTCGGGATCGACTTCATCCTCGCCGAACCGGGCCCTACCCGCACGAACTTCGCCGCGGCGCTCGATCTGGCAACTCCTTCCGGCGTTTACCAGGACACACCGGCAGGCAAGGTTCACGAGATGATCGCCACAGGCGCATTCGAGATCCGTGGAGATGCCACTAATACGGTCGACGCGATCATACAGGCGGCCGACTCGGCTCATCCTCCCCTGCGGCTGGCTCTGGGCAGTACTGCCTACGAAAACATCCATCGCGCGCTGACCCAGCGCCTCGAATCGCTCGAAGCCCAGCGCGCTGTAGCCTTTTCAGCCGACAGCCAAGGAGCCTGAGATGAGTCTGTATCAGTTAGTCCGAATGACCATAGCCGCTGCACTCGTGCTGGGCGGCGCGAGCAGCGTGGCCGCGCAGGAACCTAACAGGGTCGCCGGCACCTGGAACCTGATCGCCGCCACAATTGAAATCGATGGCATGACGTCTTACCCCTACGGGCCCGAGCCACGCGGCAGACTGGTCTTCACACCGGATATGTACTTCGTGGAATTCCTGCACGACCCACGCATTCCACGCTTCCAGTCCAACGAACGTGGCAGAGGAACCGACGCGGAAAATCGCGCCGTCATAGCAGGCAGTCTGGCGTTGTATGGCCGCTATACCATCGATGCACAAGGCAACTTCAGCGGCAATACCGTGGAGGGTTCATCGTTCCCGAACTGGATCGGCGACGTGCGGACGACCCGGGAACTGCGCATGGACGTACAAGGCAACCAGATGATCGAAAGCTTCCATCGCCCTGGAGGCGCAAAGGTCAGAATCGTTTTCGAGCGTGCCGATTAGCTGCCCGACAGCCTACCCCCAACTAACGATGCCACAGGGAGCGAACCCATCGGGTAGCAGTCTGGTTGCCATTCGCGCAGAAACTCTACGCCTGTTTCTTCGCTATCAGCGAGCTGCCTGCGGCCGATCTTCCGCGATTGCTTTACGCACATCCCCCGCCAGGCTGAAATCGAATGCCTGCTGCACATCCAGCTGTTTCGGTAGCACGCCATGGCGGTGGAAGAAGTCTGCGGCTTTCTGCAGGCTGGTCGCGACTTCCTCGTCCAGTGCGGCGGGCTGGATGCGCGCCTCTTCCACCCAGCGCCGGGCGACGTTCTGGGGAATATTGAGGTCTTCGGACAGCGAGTCAGCCATTTGCTTTGGATGGGCAAGCGCCCACTGCTGGGCCTTGGCCAGGCGAACCAGCAGGTCGCCGATGGCGGCTTTCTTGTCGGCATCCGCCAGGGCTTTTTCGCTGGCCAGGGCGTAGGAATAGCCGCTCATGATGCCGCGCCCATCAGCAATCACCCGCGCGTTGTCGATCAGGATGGCATTGGAGGTGTAGGGTTCCCACGGCACCCAGGCATCCACTGAGCCACGCACTAGCGCGGCACGACCATCGACCGGCCCCAGGAAGGAGAAGGTCACGTCCTTGTCGGTCAGGCCGTTCTTCTCCAGCAGACCAAGAGCCAGAAAATGCCCCCAGCCGCCACGATTCACGGCAATGCGTTTGCCTTTGAGATCCTTCACGCTCTGCGCGGTTGAACCCTCAGGCACCACCAGGGCCACGGTCGCGGTGTTGTAGCGCCAGGCACCTACTGCCTTCAACTGGGCACCGGCAGCATGTACGAACAGAAACGGGATATCGCCGGTGAAGCCAACGTCAAGGGCATTGGCATTCAGCGCTTCGAGCACTGGGGCACCGGCAGCGAACGGTGTCAGCTCGACCTTGTAATCGAGGTTCTCCAGCTCGCCCGAAGCGCGCAGCGAGGCGTAGCGATCACCCTTCACATCGCCGAGGCGAATGGTGACGGGCTCGGCGGCCTGCAACAAACTGCTGAACGACAAGGCGGCGAGAAGAGATGTGACGGTAAAACGGATACGGGACATGTGACAGACTCCAATGGCGATTACGCGACGAAAGCGGCTGCGTGGGTACGCTCACTGGGCTCGAAAGAAACGGTCATGATGTTGCCTGCTCCGCCGGTACGGTGGCAGGCCCTGGCTTACTTGAAGGCGCTGCCAAAAGAGGTGTCGATAACCGCCTTGGTGTCGAATGCCTTGGGCAATGCGCCGGTTTCGACGAGGAAGTCGGCGGTGTCCTGATAATCACGGGCTGCCTGCTCATCCACCGGGCCGACGCTCATGTTGGCCTGGCCGATCCAGTGGCGGGACACGGCAGGATCCAGATTGGCCTTCTTCGCCCACAAATCCGCGTAGGTTTCCTTGTTCGCCTCAACCCAGGCGCGGGCCTTCTGCAGGCGACCGAGGAAATCGGTGATAGCGGCCCGTTTCGTATCCAGCGTATCGGCGTTGGCGGCGATACTCGACAGCCCCGGCATCAGGTCGCGGGCGGTGATGATCGGCTTGGCGCCGGAAAACACGATCTGCTGGGAGATGTAGGGTTCCCACACCGGGAACGCGTCGATACTGCCCTGTGGCAACGCCGCAGCAGCGTCGATGGGCATCAGTTTGACGAACTCCACGTAGTCGCGGGGTAGCCCGGCTTTCTCCAGCGCCCGCAGGGTCAACTGCTGGCTCCAAGCTCCCGGCCAGTAAGCGACCTTTTTGCCTTTCAGGTCAGCGATGGTCTTGGCTGGCGAATCCTTGGGCACCAGCAGCGCGATGGTGTCCGGGTTCTGCCGCGATACGCCGATCAGCTTCACTGGCGCGCCCTTGGCAGCCAGGAAGATAAATCCCGAATCACCGAGAAAGCCCAGATCCAGCGCGCCAGCATCCAGGCCTTCCGCAACCGGCGCGGCGGACTGGAAGTGCTTCCAGTCGACCTTGTAGGGCGCGCCCTCCAGCACACCGGATGCCTCCACCGAAG
The DNA here is from genome assembly GCF_979258205.1 of Pseudomonas sp. AC355. Classification (NCBI taxonomy): domain Bacteria; kingdom Pseudomonadati; phylum Pseudomonadota; class Gammaproteobacteria; order Pseudomonadales; family Pseudomonadaceae; genus Pseudomonas; species Pseudomonas sp. AC355. Next base: position 2,276,975 of record NZ_OZ409843.1, read on the forward strand.
CGCGGACGTTGTAGTAGTTCTGGTCACCCACGCGCAGGGTGATCTGCTCGGCCGCCTGAACCAGAGGCGCGGCCAGGAACGCGCCAGCCAGCGCGGTGCGCAACAGTGCGGACAATTTCATTGCAAGGTTTCCTCAGGAAGGTTGCCCAGACGGGCGATATGTTCATGAATGGCAGGGATCAGTCCCTGGCCATAGGTGATGGCGTCGCCCAATGGGTCGAAACCACGAATCAGAAAGGTGGAAACCCCGAGCTTGTAGTACTCACCCAACGCCGCGGCGACCTGCTCGGGCGTGCCGACCAGTGAGGTAGAGTTCCAGCGCGCGCCGGTCAGCCGGGCGACGCCCATCCACAAGCGGCTGTCCAGTACCTCGCCTTGCCCCGCAGCCGCCAACAGGCGCTGCGAACCGACGTTTTCGGGGGCGTGCTCGGTGAGTGGCAAGCCCAGGCGAATCCGATTTTCGCGAATCTGTTCGAGTATCTCGGCAGCACGCTTCCAGGCGGCCTCTTCGGTGTCGGCGACGATGGGCCGGAATGACACCGAAAACCTCGGTGTACGGCCTTGCAGGGCGGCTGCAGTTCGCACGCTGGCAACCTGTTCGGCTACCGACGCCAGGGGCTCGCCCCAGAGCATGTAGGTGTCGGCATGCTGCGCTGCGACCTGCACCGCCGCTGTCGACGCACCGCTGAAATAGATCGGGATGTGCGGCCGCTGAGTGCAGCGCACTGCCGGCGAAGCACCCTGAAAGCGATAGAAGTCACCACTGAAATCCACCGGCTGCTCGGCCGTCCAGATCGCCTTCAGCGCCCGCAGGTATTCGTCGGTACGGGCATAACGTTGAGCGTGACTGAGATAATCGCCGTCGCGCTGCAGATCCTCGTCATTGCCGCCACTGACCACGTTGAGCGCCAGGCGCCCACCGCTGAACTGATCCAGCGTGGCGAGCTGCCGGGCTGCCAGAGGCGGCGCGATCACCCCCGGTCGATAAGCCAGCAGAATGCCCAGCTTGCGAGTCGCGGCGGCGGCAAAGGAGCTGACCACCGCGCCTTCCGGGCCGTTGGAAAAGTAGCCGACCAGTACGCGGTCGAAGCCTGCCGCCTCATGGGCCTGGGCAAACCGGGCGACGAACGCCGGATCCACCGCATCGCCCAGTGGCTGATCCACTTCCGAAGCCGGTGCAGCCGTAATCATGCCGATGATTTCAACGCTCATGTCGCAATTCCTGTCACGTGGTCATGTCCGGGAGCCAAGGTTCTGCAGACGCTCACTTATAATTAAAACGTCTTTACTGGCCAATTTTTATAAATTTATAGATAGACAGGAAGGAAATGAAATTCATTTTAGGAATATCCTAATATGCAAAATAATCAAAAATAGCGAGACAGGCTCAAGCCAGGGCTACGCCCACGTGGTGATGATGGAAATGACCCGATCATGAGCGACGGATGAACAGCGCAGGGGGAGAAGGCAAGCCGAGCGACCCACCAAAAAATTACTCAATTCGCATATTAGCTTATGCATAAATTGAATTTTTATAATCAATAGCGGATTGCTACCTTAGGCTTCGAACCGCTACGGATTACCCGCCATGAGTCACCCCACACAGCCGCAACGCCTGAACATCTTCGTTACCGGACTCTCGGAACTGCTGAGTAGCGAGCCCGATGAGGGCACCCTGATCGAACGCGGTGGTGAGCTGCTGCAGCAACTGGTCAACCATGACGACTGGTTGCCGAACGAACTCGCGCAGCCCAGCAGCGAGCGCTACCAGCAGTACCTGCTGCACCTTGACCCAGCGCGGCGTTTCTCGGTGGTCAGCTTCGTCTGGGGCCCAGGGCAAAGCACACCGGTGCACGACCACCGCGTGTGGGGGTTGATCGGCATGCTGCGTGGCGCCGAGGATTCCCAGGGATTCAGCCGCCAGGCCGACGGCAGCCTGCACGCCGATGGCGACGTCGTGCGCCTCGAGCCCGGCCAGGTAGAAGCGGTATCGCCGCGCATCGGCGACATCCATCAAGTCAGCAATGCCTTCGATGATCGCGTGTCGATCAGCATCCACGTCTACGGTGCCGACATCGGTGCGGTGCATCGCGCCGTGTACCGCGAAGACGGCAGCGAAAAACTGTTCATCTCCGGCTACTCCACACCTCCTTCCATTGCCCAGCGGCAGCCTGCCCAACACGAGTCCTGAACCATGAGCCAAGTCGACACCCGCTCTTTCGCCGATATCCGCACCGCCCTGCTGCAACAGCAGGAAGTCGCCCTTATCGATGTGCGCGAAGAAGCGCCCTTTGCCGAAGAACATCCACTGTTCGCCGCCAATATCCCGCTGTCCAAGCTCGAGCTGGAAATCTACGCGCGGGTGCCGCGCCGCGACACCGCGATCACCGTTTATGACGATGGCGAAGGTCTGGCCCAGGTAGCCGCTGAACGCCTGCTGCAACTTGGTTACAGCGACGTAGCCCTCCTGGAGGGCCAGTTGGCCGGCTGGCGCAACGCCGGTGGCGAGCTGTTTCGCGACGTCAACGTACCGAGCAAGGCCTTTGGCGAACTGGTGGAAAGCCAACGCCACACGCCATCGCTGGCCGCCGAAGAGGTACAGGCGCTGCTCGATGCCAAGGCCGACGTGGTGGTGCTCGACGCCCGCCGCTTCGACGAATACCAGACCATGAGCATCCCCAGCGGAATCAGCGTACCGGGTGCCGAGCTGGTGCTGCGCGCCCGCGAGCTGGCGCCTGATCCGGCCACGCAGATCATCGTCAACTGCGCGGGGCGCACCCGCAGCATCATCGGTACCCAGTCGCTGGTGAATGCCGGCGTGCCCAACCCGGTCGCCGCGCTGCGCAACGGCACCATCGGCTGGACTCTGGCTGGTCAGCAGCTGGAACATGGCCAGAGCCGCCGCTTCGGCGAGGTGAGCGCGAAAAACCATGAGCAGGCTGCACGCTCGGCACGCGCCGTGGCCGACAAGGCCGGCGTCGGCCGTGCCACGCTCGAACACCTGAGCCATTGGCAGGCACAACCAGCGCGCACCACTTACCTGTTCGACGTGCGCACACCGGAAGAATACGAATCTGGCCACCTGCCCGGCTCACGCTCCACGCCCGGTGGCCAACTGGTACAGGAAACCGATCACTTCGCCAGCGTACGCGGTGCGCGCATCGTGCTCGCCGATGACGACGGCGTGCGCGCCAACATGAGCGCCTCCTGGCTGGCCCAACTGGGCTGGGAGGTGCACGTGCTGGACAACCTGCCACAGAACGCTTTCAGCGAAACCGGCGCCTGGCCTGTTCCTCTGCCCGCTCTGCCGCAGGCCGAGGAAATCAGCCCGCAGACTTTGCAAACCTGGCTGGCAGCAGGCGATACCGTGGTGATCGACTTCACCACCAGCGCCAACCACGTCAAACGCCACATCGCCGGCGCTCACTGGGCTATCCGCGCACAACTGCCGCAGGCTCTGGAAAACCTGCCGGTGGCCGAGCGTTACGTACTCACCTGCGGCAGCAGCCTGCTGGCCCGCTTCGTGGTCAGCGAATTGCACACACTGACCGGCAAACCGGTGTTCCTGCTCGCGGGTGGCAACGCTGCCTGGTTCGCCGCCGGCCTATCCGACGAATCCGGCGAACAGCACCTGGCCGTGCCACGCAGCGACCGCTACTGCCGCCCCTACGAAGGCACGGACAACCCACGCGAAGCGATGCAGGGTTATCTGGACTGGGAGTTCGGCCTGGTCGAGCAACTGGGCCGGGATGGGACACACGGGTTCAGGGTGATCTGATTTCTCGGTGGATCACGCTCCATTGATCCACCGGCCCATTTCAGCAATGGCTACTGCGCCCACCCTGCAAGCTGTGTGAGCGCAATCAGAACTCCAGCGTACTGGACACTTGAACCTGGCGCGGATCACCCACCGAGACGTTAAGGGTGTTCACCGACGAGCTGTAGTAGGTCTTGTCGAACAGGTTCTTGACGTTGAGCTGCAGCTTGAGCTTGTTGTCGCCGAGTCGGGTGTCGTAACTGGCGAAGGCGTCGGCCACCGTATAGGAAGGCAGGGTGAAGGTGTTGCCCGCATCGCCTTCCCGCTCGCCGACGTAACGCGCACCGGCACCTGCACGCAGGCGGTCGCCGCCGAACAGCGCGCCGAAGTCGTAGACAGCGGAAAGCGAACCGGTCTGCCGGGCGACGTTCTGCAGCCCGTTACCCTTGAGATCCGGATCTTTGGTGACTTCAGCATCGGTCAGCGCGAACGTGCCGATCAGGCTGAGGCTGTCAGTCAGTTGCCCGGTAACGTCCAGTTCCACACCGCGGGAGCGCACTTCGCCAGCGCCGGTAGCGATGGTTTCAGTGCCAATGGTCTGGGTGACGAGGACGTTTTCCTTGACGATATCGAACAGCGCCAGCGTACCGGTAATGCGCCCCGGCATATCCAGCTTGGCGCCGAGTTCCCAGGATTTACCCTCCTCCGGCGGCACGCCATTGATGGTCACGCCGTTGCTCAACGGTGCAATCGTCGAGTTGGGCTTGAAGGACTCGGTATAACCGCCGTACAGCGACAGCTCGTCGTTGAGCTTGTAGACGAGACCCACGCGAGGCACCCAGACCTGGCCGTCGATATCGGTGTTCTTGTTGAACGGCCGTCCACGCCCGGCAAGTTGGTCATACAGCTGATAGCGGGCGCCAGCGACGAAGATCCACTGCTCGTTGAGGTGGATGGAGTCCTGAATGAAAGCTGACTGGGTGACCACACGATCAGTCTGGTCGCTGTCCGAAGCAGCCACCGTCGTCGGCACAGGTACCACGCCGTAGACAGGATTGAACGGATCGAAGCGAATGCCGGTGTTCTGACGCAGCAGGTCGGCGCGATAGAACTTGCGGTACTCGTGATCCACGCCCATCAGGAGATCGTGCTGCATCCCGCCGAGCATCACCTTGCCGTCCAGGTCGAAGGTGGCGAAGTGCGAGGTGCTGACCGCGCCCTGGGTGCCGTCCAGGCGCCTGGTGTAAGTGCCGTCGCTCTCTGCGCGGAAGATTCGCGCCTGGTAATCGTCATAACGATCGCGGTTGTAGCTGTAGGCGAAGTGGGCCTTCCAGTCTTCGTTGAGCTGATGGGACAGGTCGAAGATGGTCAGATGCGAGCGGCCGTCAGTGATGTTGTAAGCCTCGTCCAGACGGCGCTCGGCAGGAACGTTCAGGGGTTTGCCGTCACGGAACACCGTGCCGCGATCGAAAGGCACCGAATATTCGCGGTACTCATGGCTAAGGGTCACCGTGGTGTCCTCGCCGTACCATGCAAGCGAGGGCGCAAAGGTCTTGTCGCGGTTATTGCCGAAGCTGCGCCAGTAGTCGGCGTCGTCGTAATCGGCGACCAACCGATAGGCCAGGCCTGTTTCGCCCAGCGGGCCGGTGACATCGAGGGTGCCGCCACTGCCGTTCTTGCCGTGGCCGAAGGTCGAGGCACGGCCGGTGATGGCGCGGTAGCTTTCCAGCTGCGGCTTCTTGCTGACCACGTTGATCACACCACCCGGATCGAGAATACCGTAGAGCATCGACGACGGCCCTTTGAGCACTTCGACCCGCTCGGCGGTGGCGGTGAAATTGCGGCCCTGGATGGTGCGCATGCCATCACGCAGGATGGAGCCGTCACGGTTGTCACCGAAGCCGCGCTTCATCACCGCATCGAGCGTGCTACCCAGGGTATTGGACTGGGTGATGCCACTGACGTTGGCCAGGGCATCGTCGAGATTCTGGGGTTGCTGATCCTGCAGCACCTGCGCCGGCACCACGGCAACGGCCTGGGGAATCTCCAGCAACGGCGTGTCGCTGCGCATCAGCGAGGTGGTTTCAGGTGGCTGATAGCTGTAGGCCGTGCTGCGTTGCGACTGAATGTTCACGGCATCCAGATTGACCGCGCCCTCGCTGCGCAGCGCCTGCAGCGCCACGGTATTGGTACCGGCCTGGCGGTAGGTGAAGCCGGAGCCGGCCAGCAAACGGGCCAGCGCCTGCTCGACGCTCATGCGCCCCTGCAGCGCCGGAGCCTGCACGGCGTAAGGCGCTTCGTCGGTGTATACCAGGTTGAGTCCGGTGGTTCGGCTGAACGCGTCGAGTGCCTGCGGTAGCGGTTGCGCCGGTATGGCGAACGCGTAGGTCGCCGCCTGATCGGCAACGGCCTGGGCTAGCGCGGGCTGAGCCAGTGGCAGCATACCTGCGCTCAGCAGCAGCGCCGCCAGGCCCACATGTTTCAAGGTGGCATCCTGCCGACGCATGGTGCGGTGATTCATGGCTTTGTTCATCCCGGGTGCTGGTTCTCGTTGCGAAAAAGTCGCATTCAAAGCAGTACACGGATGCCGACAGGGTTTACCTCATCCTCCAGCGAAATTATTTTCAGCGCAGGATGATCAGCCGCCCCAGCACCTTGTGTTGCTCGAAGCCGACCACCGCCTGCAGGGCATCGAGAATGGCCTGGGGATTCTGGCTGGCGAAGCTGCCACTGACCCGCTGCTCACGCAGCTCATCGCTGAGCAGCACTATGCGGCCTGGGTAATAGCGGCGTAGCTCGGCCACCACCTCGCCCAAGGGTGCGCGATAGAAACTCAGGCGACCATCACGCCAAGACGTTAGCGCGTCGACATCGACACCCTGCAGCGTGCCGCTGACCCCATCGGCAAAACTCAGTTGCTGGCCGGCAGTGAGTACCCTCGCCGTGTCCGCGGGGCCACCGCGGACGGCCACTCGGCCCTGCATCACCGAAACCCGCGCGCCGTCATCGAGCCGGCGTACTTCGAAACGTGTGCCGAGCACCCGCGCTTCGCCACCGGCAGCCGCCACGGTGAAGGGAATATCTCCTGGCACCACGCTGAAATACGCCGCGCCGCGCCGCAGCTCGATGTGCCGCTCGCCTGCGCCATATTCGACGGCGATGGCGCTGTCGGCATCCAGCACCACGGTGGAGCCATCGCTCAACGTCACGCTGCGCAGCTGCCCGGGCGCCGAGACAATATCCGCGCCCAGGTCATCGACCCAGCGCAGTGGCTGCCACCCGCCTCCCCAGACCACCAGCAGCAGGCAGGCGGCCAGCGCCAATGCCGAAGCCCAATACGGGCGCCTGCTCGTCGGCGGGCGCAGGTACTGCTGCAGGGCGGCAGCCTCTTCCTCGGCGAGGTGCTGGGCAGCAGGGCGGCTCAGGTGCCAGAGCGACTGCATGCGCACGAAGGTATCGACATGCTCGGGCGCGGCGGCCAGCCACTGTTCGAAGGCCATCTGCACCTTGTCGCCCGGCTGGCCCTGCAAACGGCCGAGCCACAGCCAGGCGTCCTGCTCGATGCGCGACAGTGACTCCTCCTGTAGATATGACTCGTGACTCATGGCGCGGCGCTTCCGTGTGAGTGGCTGGCCGGCGTGTCGATGACGCTGGCCTTGCAGGCTTCCAGGGCGCGCATCATATGTTTTTCCACGGCGCTCTGGGAAAGCGCCATGCTGCGGGCGATCTGCCCGTAGGTCTGACCGTGAATGCGATTGAGCAGGAAGATATGCCGGGTTCGCTCCGGCAGCCGCCGCAGCGCGGCCTCCACGCGGCGCAGATCGCTGCCAGCCTCCAGAGCCGCGTCCGGGGAAACGCTGCTGTCGCCACGCTGTTCGGGCAGCAGCCCGGCTTCGTTGCGAGTGCGCGCGCCCTCGCTGCGCAAATGATCGATGGCCAGGTTGTGGGCGCTGCGGATCAGGTAACTGCCCATGTCCTCGAGCGGCGCACTGGGCCGTCGCCAGAAACGCAGGAACAGCTCCTGCACCAGATCCGCTGCGGTCGCCCGGCAACCGACGCGCCGCCGCAACACCGCTTCCATCTGTTCACGACGGGCGAGAAAGGTGCGCAGGAAGGCATCGCGCTGTACCGGCTCCGTCGCGGACGGATCGGGCTGGCGAGGCTTGGGCGAAGACGGCTGGTCGACCATGAAGTGGAGTTGCTCGTGAAAATGCGCCAGAAGCGTGGCGGCAATTCGGCGAATGATAATGCTTATCAACAAATACTGATAGCGTCACGATGACAGGTAAGTGGAACGATAACGCGCCATGGGCGGCCTAAAAGCCTGCTCACAAACGGAGTTGCCCATGACCTTTTCCATCGTTGCACGCTGCCCGCGCACCGGCCAGTTCGGGGTTGCCGCCGCTACCGCCATGCCTGCCGTTGGCAAACTGCTCAGCCACGCCGCCGCGGGAGCTGGCGCAGTGGCGACCCAGGCGCAGGTCAACCCGTACCTGGGGCTCGATGGCTTGGCGCTGTTACGCCAGGGCCATTCGGCCCCCGCCGCCTTGAAACGCTTGATGGAAACCGACCCGTGCATGGAGCTGCGCCAGCTGGCGTTGATCGACCGCGAAGGCGACAGCGTCTGCTGGACGGGCGAAGAATGCCTGCCATGGGCCGGCTCGCTCTCTGGCGAACAGTTTTCCGTGCAGGGCAATCGCCTGGTCGGGCCACAAGTGCTGGACGCCGTAGCGGATGCCTTTCGCCATGGCGAGAATCGCCCGCTGGTCGAGCGGCTGATCAGTGGGTTAGAAGCTGGAGACGCCCGTGGCGGTGATCGGCATGGCGAGTCCTCGGCGGTGATCTATATCGTCGACCGCGAGGAGTATCCGCTGTGGGATATTCGCGTCGATCATCACCTCGACCCGGTCGCCGAGCTGTGGCGCCTGCACGGCGTATTCGCGCGCGAAGTGCTGCCGGAAATACTCGCCATGCCGACCCGCGAGAACCCGGCCGGCAAGGCGGCCGAAGATTCGGTCTGAAAGATCGCCGCCAACCGGAAAAACCGCCCGCCTCCCCTATCGATGGAGCACAGGCTAAGGTGTAGGCCACCCCCTTCCCACGGAGAACATCATGAGCAAGCGCGCCCTGATTCTGATCGACATCCAGAACGACTACTTCGCTGACGGCAAATGGCCGCTGCATGGTATCGACGCGGCCACCGAAAATGCCGTTCGTGTACTGGCCGCAGCCCGCGCGGCGGGTGATACGGTCATACACGTGCGTCACGAATTCGAAGGCGACGGTGCGCCCTTCTTCGCCGCAGGATCCACGGGTGCGCATATCCATGCCAGCGTGCAGCCGCTGCCGGGTGAGAGCGTGGTGCTCAAGCACAAGGTCAACGCGTTTCGCGACACCGACCTGAAGGCGCAACTCGACAAGGCGGGTATCGAACAGATCACCCTGGTCGGCGCCATGAGCCATATGTGCATCGATGCCGCCGCCCGCGCCAGCGCGGACTTCGGCTACACCACCACGGTGATCCATGACGCCTGCGCGACACGCGATCAGGAATTCGAAGGCAGCAACGTCCCTGCAGCCCAGGTGCAGGCAGCCTATATGGCCGCGCTGGCATTCGCCTATGCGACCGTTATCTCGACCGAGCAATACCTGGCGAGCTGAGCGGCAAACCGTAGCCTGTGGTTGAGCGTAGCGATACCCAGGGAGATCGCTCCCGGGTATCGCTACCCTCAACGCCGGGCTACCGACGGAAAAAGACCGTAGGAGCTGGCTTGCCAGCGAATCGATCTCTGCCCCAGCACCAGCATGGAATCCGTCACCGCTTTCGCCGGCAGGACTGAGCGCGCCCGACTCCTTCAAAGCGCGCGGAGCCTCAGGCCAGCTCTTTGCGCAGCTGACGGGCGGCGGCGACCATGTTGACCAGCGCGGCTTCGGTCTCCGGCCAGCCGCGGGTTTTCAGGCCACAATCGGGGTTCACCCACAGGCGTTCGGCAGGGATGCGGCGCACGGCCTTGCGCATCAGCTTGACCATTTCGGCCGTGTCCGGCACTCGCGGCGAGTGGATGTCGTAGACGCCCGGACCGATTTCGTTGGGGTACTCGAAGGCCTCGAAGGCTTGCAGCAACTCCATGTCCGAGCGCGAGGTTTCGATAGTGATCACGTCCGCATCCATGGCGGCGATGGACTCGATCACATCGTTGAATTCGCTGTAGCACATGTGGGTGTGGATCTGCGTTTCGTCACGCACTCCACTGGCACACAGCCGGAACGACTCCGTGGCCCAGTCCAGGTACTGCTGCCAGTCAGCCTTACGCAGCGGCAGCCCCTCGCGGAATGCCGCTTCGTCGATCTGCACGATACGGATGCCGGCATGCTCGAGGTCGACCACTTCGTCGCGAATCGCCAGGGCCAACTGCCGGGCCTGCACTTCGCGGCTTACGTCTTCGCGTGGGAACGACCACATCAGCATGGTCACCGGGCCCGTGAGCATGCCCTTCATCACCTTGCCCGTGAGGCTCTGCGCATACCGGATCCACTCCACGGTCATGGCCTGGGGTCGGCTCAGGTCGCCAACGATCACCGCCGGTTTCACGCAACGCGAACCGTAGCTCTGCACCCAGCCGAAACGGGTGAACAGGTAGCCGTCCAACTGCTCGGCGAAGTACTCGACCATGTCGTTGCGCTCGGCCTCGCCGTGCACCAGCACGTCGAGCCCCAGGCGTTCCTGAATCTCCACCGCATGGCGAATCTCGCTGTGCATGGCGTCGGTGTAGTCACCCAGCGACAGCTTGCCTTGCTTGAAGGCCTGGCGCGCCAGGCGAATCGCCGCGGTCTGCGGGAACGAGCCGATGGTGGTGGTCGGGAACGGCGGCAGATCGAGGCCGGCTCGTTGCTTGGCGATGCGCTCGGCGAACGGCGCCCCACGCTGGCTATCGCGGGTGGTCACAGCGGCCAGGCGCGCCTGCACCTGCGGCTTGTGGATACGTGGTGACGCCGCTCGACTGGCCTGCACGGTGCGGCTCTCGGCCAACGCGGCGCGCACGTCGGGAGCGTCCGGCTGATTGACGGCGCGAGCCAGCAGCGCCACCTCGGCACATTTCTGCGTGGCGAAGGCCAGCCAGCCTTTCAGTTCGGCATCCAGTTGATCTTCACGCTGCAAATCGACAGGGCTGTGCAACAACGAGCAGGACGGCGCGATCCACAGGCGTTCGCCAAGCCGGCTGTGCGCATGGCCGATCACCGCCAGGGCGCTTTCCAGATCGCAGCGCCACACGTTGCGGCCATTGACCACGCCGAGGGACAGCACCTTGTAGGCCGGCAGGCGGTCGAGGATGGTCGGGTACTGCTGTGGCGCACGCACCAGGTCGATGTGCAGGCCGTCCACCGGCAGGTTGGCCGCCAGACCTAGGTTCTCTTCGAGGCCGCCGAAGTAGGTGGCGACCAGCTTCTTCAGCGGTTCGCGCTGCAGACTGTTGTAGGCACGCTCGAACGCGTTCTTCCACTCCTGAGGCAGGTCGAGCACCAGAATCGGCTCGTCGATCTGCACCCATTCCACGCCCTGTTCGGCCAGACGACGGAATATCTGCCCGTAGAGCGGCAGCAAACGTTCGAGCAACTCCAGCTTGTCGAAACCCTGGGCCTCGCCCTTGAGCTTGCCCAACCACAGGTAGGTCAGCGGGCCGATCACCACCGGCTTGACGTTGTGGCCCAGGGCACGGGCCTCATCCACTTCCTCAAACAGTTGCTCCCAGCTGAGGGCGAACTGCTGGTCTGCAGTGAACTCGGGCACCAGGTAGTGGTAGTTGGTATCGAACCACTTGGTCATCTCTTGGGCATGGGCGCCGCCGCAACAACTGTCGCCACTCACCCCGCGGGCCATGGCGAACAGGGTATCCACGGTCGGCTTGCCGCTGGCAGGCCGGAAACGCTCGGGTATCACTCCGAAGGTCAGGGAATGGGCCAGCACCTGGTCGTACCAGGCGAAGTCGCCGACCGGCAGCAGCTCGATACCGGCATCCTTCTGCACCTGCCAGTGCCGGGCACGCAACTCACTGCCCACGGCACGCAGGCCGGCTTCGTCCAGCTCGCCTTTCCAGAAAGCCTCCTGGGCTTTCTTCAGTTCGCGGTCACGTCCGATTCGGGGGAATCCGAGGCTGTGTGCCAGGGCCATGGCGGTATCTCCAATGCATAAATGATGGCGTGCATTGTCGAGGCCGCGACCGAGTGAAACAAACTCAATCGATTAACGTTAAAAACAAGTTTTACTCACGTTGATCACGCGCGGCTCATCCCGGCCATCCACTTGAGGCCTCAGCCGGAGTCGGGCAAGCTGGCCTCTGCGCCTTGGACGAAACCGGCATGCCAGATATCCCCGACGACCCCGCCCAGACCGAACGCACCCGCGAAACCGTGCTGCGCTATCACTACAGCTGGAAGTACCGTGATCTGGATGCGGTGATGGCGCTCTATCATCCAGAGGTCGAGTACAACGACTTCTTCCTCAACCGCAGCATGGGCCTGGCCGAACTGCGCGACTACGTGCTCAGCACAATGCCGCGCCACCCGGACGAAGCGCTGGAACACACCGACCGCATCCGCATCGACGGCCATACCGCATTCATCCAGTACCGCACCACGCTGCATGGCGGCGAGGGCCTGGTGTCGTTCCGCACCGCTGAAGCCATCACCGTGCGCGACGGGCTGATCTGGCGGGTCAACGAATACGCCTCGCTGGTGCATGAAGGTCAGGACACGCGGCCACCGATACAGACCAGCGCGGCGATCAGCAAACTGGGCCTGTCGACCCGCCAGCTGGGCTTCATGGCGCAGGCAGCCTACAGGACTATTTCCAGCGCCGGCAGCCCTTTCTCGACCCAGCCCTGAGCCTGCAGCAGGTGGCCAGCGCCACTGGCTACAGCCGCAATCAGATTTCCTACCTGCTCAACCAGGTGCTCGGCCAGAGCTTCTACCGCTACGTCAACCAGGCGCGCCTGCAGCACCTGCTGCAACGCCTGCAGGCAGGCAACGACCTGCGGCGCATGGACGAGCTGGCCTTCGAAGCCGGCTTCAATTCCCTGACCGCCTTCTACAGCACCTTTCGCCGCCACACCGGCCTGTCACCCAAGGCCTACCTAAAAGACCTCTACGCGCGGGTACGCGCGCAAGACAACGCCTGATCGGGCTTCTAGTCTTGCTGCATACATTCTGCGTGGAAGCGGTGCATGAACGACTGGCGCAATATCAGCCTGTGGATGGATCAACTGGATGAGCCGCTGACACCGCGCCCATCGCTGCAAGGCGATATCCAGGCAGATGTCGCCATCATCGGCGCGGGCTACACCGGCCTGTGGACGGCCTACTACCTCAAGCGCCAGGCTCCCGAGCTGCGCATCGTCATCGTCGAGGCGAAGATCGCCGGCTTCGGTGCATCCGGGCGCAATGGCGGCTGGCTGATGGGCAACCTGCTCGGCGAGGATCGCCTGCTTTCCGGCCTGACCCCGCAGGCCCGGCGTGAATCCTACGACCTGCTGCATGGCATTCCCGATGAAGTCGGCCAGGTGCTACAACGCGAAGGGATCGACTGTGATTACCGCAAGGGCGGCGTGCTGTATTGCGCGGCCCGCTACCCGGAGCAGGAACTGCGCCTGCGCGAGTACCTGCGCGGCTATCGCGAAGAAGGCCTGGGTGACGATGACTACCGCTGGCTGCCCGCCGAAGAACTCGCCCAGCAACTGCGCATCCCCGGCGCCTATGGCGCACTTTACACGCCACACTGCGCGACCATTCAGCCGGCCCGGCTGGTGCGCGGCCTGGCCCGCTGCGTGGAAGCGCTGGGCGTGAGCATTTACGAAGGCACGCCGGCCCTGAGCTGGCAGGCCGGCAGCGTGCGCTGCGAAGCGGGCGAAGTGCGTGCAGATTGGATCATGCCTGCAGTGGAAGGCTACGCCGCCAACCTGCCGCCGCTCGGCCGCCATCAGATTCCGGTGCAGAGCCTGATCGTCGCCACCGAGCCACTGTCCGCCTCGACCTGGGCGGAGATCGGCCTGGAGCGCGGCCAAGCCTTCTGCGAGACCAGCCGCCAGGTCACCTATGGCCAGCGCAGCCGCGATGACCGTCTGATCTTCGGCGCTCGCGGCGGCTATCGCTTCGGTAGCCGCCTGCGCAGCGACTTCAACCTCAACGACGAAGAACGTGGCCTGCGCCGCTACCTGTTCAGCGAATTGTTTCCACAACTGCGCAATGTGCGCATCACCCACGCCTGGGGCGGCAACCTGGGCATGGCGCGGCACTTCCATCCGCACATGCTCTGCGACCGCGGCAACGGTATCGCCCTTTCCGGTGGTTACGGTGGTGAGGGCGTAGGCGCCAGCAACCTCGGCGGACGCACCCTGGCCGACCTGATCCTCGGCAACGACACCCTGCTCACCCGCCAGCCCTGGGTGCGTCACGACACCCGTGTGCAGGACTTGCCGCGCTGGGAACCGGAGCCCTGCCGCTGGCTCGGCTACAACGCCATCATCCGCAGCTTCGTGCGCGAGGACAAACTGCTGGCTGACCCATCCAGCCGCCCGTGGCAGCGCTACATGGCGCAGCGCGTGGCCAGCCTGATGGAAGGCTTCATGAAGTGAACACCCTCATCCGCCACTCAGGTTGCAAGCCATGACCATCACCCACTTTCGTAATACCGACAGCGTCGCACTCGACCAACACAACCCGGTCGCGGTGCCGCTCAGCGAGCCCGCCGCCGTCACTTCGGTGACCTGCTTGGAGCGCGACGACGGCGTGGAAACCGGCATCTGGGAATGCACGCCCGGGCGCTGGCGCCGACAAATCGTGCAACAAGAGTTCTGCCACTTCATCGCCGGGCGTTGTACGTTCATCCCCGACGTAGGCGAGCCGATCGAAATAAAAGCCGGCGACGCGCTGATGTTGCCGGCCAACACCACTGGCGTGTGGGACATACAAGAAACGCTGCGTAAAACCTATGTACTGATTTTCTGACTGCTGCCTCCAAAACATCGACAACAACAGTTGAGGTCTCCCATGCTGAAATCGCTCATCCCGCTCATGCTCGTCGCCTCGGTCAGCCAGGCAGCGCAGGACGTACGCATCTACAACTGGACGGACTACATCGCTCCCGACACCCTGAAGAGCTTCCAACAGGCCAGCGGCGTAACACCCCACTACGACGTCTACGACAGCAACGAAACCCTCGACGCCAAGCTGATGGCCGGCCGCTCCGGCTATGACGTGGTCTTCCCCTCCAACCACTTCATGGCCCGGCAGATTCAAGGCGGCGCGCTCAAGGAGCTGGACAAGAGCCAGCTGCCCAACTGGCAGAACCTCAACCCGACGCTGCTCAAGGCCCTGGAAGGTAACGATCCGGGCAACCACCATGGTTTCCCCTACCTGTGGGGCAGTACCGGCATCGGCTACAACGTCGAGAAGGTCAAGGCCGTACTCGGCGACGACGTACCGCTGGACTCCTGGGATCTGATCTTCAAGCCCGAATTGATGGCCAAACTGAGCAAGTGCGGCGTGGCGATTCTCGACAACGGCCCGGAAATGCTGCCCATCGCCCTGCACTACCTGGGCCTGCCGCACCACAGCCAGAAGCCCGAGGACTACAAGAAGGCCGAAGCGCTGCTGATGGAGATGCGCAAGAACGTCGCCTACTTCCACTCATCCAAATACGTGGGTGAACTGGCCAATGGCGACGTCTGCATGGCGGTGGGTTTCTCAGGCGACATCATGCAGGCCAGCGCCCGCGCCAAAGAGGCCGGCAACGGCGTCGACATCGCCTACGTGATCCCCAAGGAAGGCGCGCCGATGTGGTTCGACATGGTCGCCATCCCCAAGGACGCGCCCAACGAAAAGGCCGCCTACGCCTTCATGAACTATCTGCTGGAGCCCAAAGTGATCGCCGGCATCAGTGACTACGTTCACTACGCCAACGGCAACAGCAAGGCCGACGCGCTGGTCGACCCGGCACTCAAGGCTGACACCACCGTCTACCCGCCCGATGACGTTATGGAAAAGCTCTATGCGCTGGAAGCCATGCCACTGAACATCGACCGCATCCGCACGCGGATCTGGACGAAAGTGAAGAGCGGTACCTGAGGTATCTGACGTAACGGCGAAGGGCTGGCGTTCGCAATGAGCGCCAGCCCAGCCGTCAGATCCACAGATCGTTTATCGCCGTACGCTCACCGCCCTCCTCTCCGGTATTCAGCACACCCCGCGGCTCGATGAGCATCAGCTTCACCTCTCGTTCGGCGTAAGGCTTGTGCTCCACACCCTTGGGCACCACGTACAGCTCGCCGCTACCAAGCGTTACCTGCCCGTCACGGAAATCGAGTCGCAATTGCCCATCGAGGACGAAAAAGGCTTCGTCTGTCTCGGCATGGGAATGCCAGATGAAATCGCCCTGCAGGCGCACGACCTTGAACTGGTAGTCGTTCATTTCCGCGACCACTCTGGGTGACCACTGATCGTGGATCAGGGCCAACTTCTGCTCGAGATTGACGGGGTGTTTCGACAACGGATTCTGGCTGGGCATGGGCGGCTCCTCGGTTGGTTTTCACCACTCTAGCGAGGCGCCGGAGCGCTATCTTGTACGATCCTGCAACCTGACCATGCTCAGCCAGCGAGCCGGGGACAGGCCAAAGCTTTTGACGAAATGACGCGTCATGTGGCTCTGGTCGAAGAATCCGGCGATCAGCGCCGCGTCGGCCATGCCGATACCCGCCAACGCCAGCTCACGGCAGCGATCCAGCCGACGCATCGTCACATAGCGGTAAGGGCTGGTGCCGAACAGCGCGCGAAAATCCCGGGAAAGACTCCAGCGCTCGCGCCCGCTGACATGCTCCAGCTCGTCCAGGGTGATGCTCGCGCCATTGCGGCTGTGGATGTACTCCCTGGCCCGCTGCGCAGCGGGATAATCGAACGCGCGACGCCCGCGACTCTTGCCGGCCACCGCATCCAGCGCGCGAGCGAGGTCATAGATGGCATCGTCTTCCTCCAGCGGCTCGAGAGGATGATCCATCGCCTGCATGAACGTCTCGGTGGCCCAGCGCAGACGCGCGTCATCGCTGAGCCCACCAGCGATGAAGGGCAGCGGTTTGCCGCCCAGCACCTGCTGGATCAGCACGGGATCGATATAGAGCATGCGATAGCGAAAACCGTCCTCGGTGCCCGCCATGCCGTCGTGCAGCTCATCCGGATGCAACACCAGCGTGCCGCCAGGAAGGCTGTGACGCATGGCCCGCCGGTAACGAAAACTCTGCACGCCGGACAGCGTGCGGCCAATGGCGTAAGAGTCGTGGCGATGCGGGTCGTAGCCATGGCCGCTGAAATACGCCTCGATACGTTCCACCCGACCCGGAACGTGACTGCGCAGCACCCAGTCTCGGCCGTTCGTATCTGTGCCCATGGCTCGACTCCCCTGCCGCTGCGCTATCTGACGCCGCAACAGTAAATCGACTTGGGCTGGAAGTCTCTTGCCGTGTGCTTCCGGCTGAAAACAAACGGCGGCTAGCGGGGGCTCTCCGCTGTGGCCTGCTCGTCCTCGTCTCGGCGGTGCAACCACTGATACAGCGCTGGCAGCACCAGCAGGGTCAGTGCGGTGGAGGAAAGAATTCCGCCGATCACCACGGTCGCCAATGGCCGCTGAACTTCGGCACCCGTACCGGTGGCCAATGCCATGGGCACGAACCCCAGCGAGGCGACCAGGGCGGTCATCAACACAGGCCGCAAGCGTGTCAGGGCTCCCTCGGTGATCGCAGCAGATAACGGGCGCCCTTCTTCGCGCAGGCTACGGATGAAGGCGATCATCACCAGGCCGTTGAGAACGGCCACCCCGGATAATGCGATAAACCCTACGCCTGCAGAGATCGACAGGGGAATATCACGTAACCACAGCGCCATCACACCGCCAGTCAGTGCGAAGGGAATACCGGTGAAGACCACCAGGCCATCCTTGAGGTTGTTGAACATCATGAACAGCAAAGTCAGAACCAACAGCAGTGCAACCGGCACCACGATCTGCAGCCGCTTGGCCGCTGACTGCAGCTGCTCGAACTGGCCGCCCCAGGTCGTCCAGTAGCCAGTGGGTATCTGCACGCCTTGCTCGATACGTTGCCCGGCTTCCTCCACGAACGAGCCCAGGTCACGACCGCGAACGTTGGCACTGACCACCACCAGGCGCTTGCCGTTTTCACGACTGACCTGGTTGGGGCCCAGCACCAGGTCGAGGCTGGCGACATCCGCCAGGGTAATGAACTCGATCTGATCCGCCACACTGCCAGGGCGCGGCGGAATGGGGATGAGCAGGCGCGACAAGCCGTCCACGTCGGTGCGCAATTGATCGGACAGACGCACGACGATAGCGAAGCGGCGGTCGCCCTCGAACACGGTACCGGCCTGCTGCCCGCCCACTGCGAAGGCGATGGTGTCCTGCACGTCGCCGATGTTCAGGCCGTAGCGCGCGACTTTTTCGCGGTCGACGTTGATGGTCAGCATCGGCAAGCCGGACGTCTGCTCGACCTTGACCTCGGAAGCACCGCTGATCGATTCCAGCACCTCGGAGATTTCGCCAGCGGTCTTGTTGAGTACGTCCATGTCGTCACCGAACACCTTGACCGCCACGTCGCTCCTCACCCCGGAAATTAGCTCGTTGAAGCGCAGTTGAATCGGCTGCGACAGCTCGTAGTTGCTCCCGGCCACCGTGGCACTGACACGCTGCAGATCGGCAATCAGGGCTTCCCGTGACTTGTCTGGATCCGGCCACTGTTCTTTGGGCTTGAGCATCACGTAAGCGTCGGAAATATTCGGCGGCATCGGGTCGGCGGCGATCTCCGCGGTGCCGGTTCGGGCGAAGACGCGCTCGATCTCCGGCATGTTTTCCATCAGCGCGGTTTCCAGACGGCGCTGCATTTCCACCGACTGCGTCAGGCTGGTTCCGGGTACCCGCAACGCCTGCAGGGCGAAGTCGCCCTCGCTCAGGCTGGGCACGAACTCACTGCCCATGCGCGTGGCGACCAGGCCGGAGAGTGCGACCACCAGCAGAGCGGCGGCGAACACCGGGGTACGATGGCTCATCACCCACGCCAGCACTGGCTGGTAAGCGCGGCGCGCCGAGCGCATGACCATGCCCTCCTCTTCCTTCACCTTGCCGGTGATGAACAGCGCAATGGCGGCGGGCACGAAGGTCACGGAAAGGATCATCGCCCCCAGCAGCGCGATCACCACCGTGAATGCCATGGGGTGGAACATCTTGCCCTCGACCCCGGTGAGGGCAAAGATCGGCAGGTAAACGACCATGATGATCAACTGACCGAAGATCAACGGACGCCTGGCCTCCCTGGACGCCGCGAACACCTCGCGGAAGCGCTCCGCGCGGGTCAGCATGCGGCCGTGGTGCTGCTGAGCATGGGCCAGCCGGCGGATCGAGTTTTCCACGATCACCACCGCACCATCGACGATGATGCCGAAGTCCAGCGCCCCCAGGCTCATGAGGTTGGCGCTGACGTTGTTGGCGAACATCCCGGTGAAGGTGAACAGCATCGACAGCGGAATCACCATGGCGGTGATGATCGCCGCACGGATATTGCCCAGGAACAGGAACAGCACCGCGATGACCAGAATCGCCCCCTCGATGAGGTTCTTCTTGACGGTGGCGATGGCCTTGTCGACCAGGTTGGTTCGGTCATACACGGCGACCGCCACTACCCCTTTCGGCAGCGAGCGGTTGATCTCCACCAGCTTGGCCGATACGGCCTGAGACACGCTGCGGCTGTTCTCGCCGATCAGCATGAACACGGTGCCGAGAACCACTTCACGGCCGTTCTCGGTCGCCGCGCCGGTGCGCAGTTCGCGGCCAATCTGCACGTCCGCCACGTCACTGACGCGAATCGGCGTGCCGCCGGCGTTCGAAACGATGATGTTGGCGATGTCTTTCTCGTCCGACACCTGCCCCGGTGCGCGAACCACCAGCTGTTCGCCGTTACGCTCGATGAACCCCGCGCCCACGTTGGCATTGTTGCGTTCGAGCGCAGTGATCAGGTCGCTCAGGGTCAGCCGGTAGGCGGCCAGCCGGCGGGGATCCGGGGCGACCTGAAACTCCTTGGCGAAACCGCCGATGGTGTTTATCTCCGCAACGCCGGGCACGTTGCGCAATTGCGGCTTGATGATCCAGTCCTGGATGACCCGCAGATCGGTGGCGGTATAGGCGCTACCGTCCTCCTTGGTGGCACCGGGCTGGGCTTCGACGGTCCACAGAAAGATCTCCCCCAGCCCTGTGGAAATCGGCCCCATGGCCGTTTCCGCATTGACGGGAAGTTGTGCGCGGGCCATCTGCAGGCGTTCGTTGACCAGTTGCCTGGCGAAGTACAGATCCGTACCGTCTTCGAAAATCACTGTGACCTGTGAAAACCCGGAGCGCGACAGAGAACGTGTCTGTATCAGTTGCGGCAGCCCAGCCATCGCGGTTTCGATGGGAAAGGTCACGCGCTGCTCGGTTTCCTGCGGCGAAAAACCTGCAGCAGCGGTATTGATCTGCACCTGGACGTTGGTGATATCGGGGACGGCATCAATCGGCAGCTTCTGATAGCTGGCGATCCCCACACCGGCCATCCCGAGTACGAAAAGCAGCACGACAAAGCGCTGCTCGATGGCGAATTGGATAATACGCTCGAACATTAGATTTCTCGCTGGTGGCCGTCAGTGGGCGTGGTCTGCAGAGCCTTTACCAAACTCGGACTTGAGGATGAAGCTGCCCTGCGATGCAACCGCGACGCCGGCACTCAAGCCCTGCGTGACCTCGACGAAACCATCGCTGGTCACCCCCAGCGTTACCGGCTGGGCAACGAATCCTTTCTCGACCCTGACGAATACCTGGGTCTGCTCATCGATACGCTGCACGGCTGCGGCCGGAATAGTGACGGCCACTTCACGGGATGCGGTCGCCACCTCGATGGCGACGGGTAAGCCAGGCCGCCAGGCACCATCGGGGTTGGTCAGCACCGCGCGGGCGGTCGCGGTGCGCGTCTGCTGGCCCAGCAGGCTGCCAATGTAGGAAATACTGCCCTCCACTTGGGTCTGCAGTTCAGGTGACAACACCTGAACCGTCTTGCCGACCTGAATGGCCGCCAGATCCTTTGGCGCGACGTTGAACGTGGCCCACACATGATTCAGATCGGTGAGCGTGAAGGCGTTGCTCGATGCATCGACCACCTCACCCAGCACGAAATGCTTCTCCACGACGGTGCCGTCGAACGGTGCACGCAGCTCGTAGCGATTGCCCTGGGATAACGCCCCTTGCCCACCCAGCGCGTTGATCTTCTGCTGGGCATTGCCGAGGGCGATATCCGCCTCCTGCGAGAGCTGGCGTGCCTGCAGATAGTCCTGCTCGGCGGAGATGCCGTCCTTCCATAGCTGCTTCTCGCGGTCGAGGGTGGTTCTGGCCAACTCGCTACGGCGCTGTGCTGCCGCAAGCTCGCTGCGCTGATCGGAAATCTGCTGGCTGGCGATGACCGCCAGCGTCTGGCCCTTGTGCACCATGTCGCCGAGATTGACGGGCACACTTTCAACCACGCCGGCAATGCGGGGTACCACATGGGCGGTACGATCCTCGTCGAAGCGGATTTCTCCAGGCAGTCGGGCCGTGGAATCGATGATCCGAGGTTGCGATTTCTCGCTCTGGATGCCTGCAATCTTTATCTGCTGCTCGGTCAGTTCGAGCAGCCCTTCGGTCTTCGCGTAGGCGAACTCAAGGGTTTGTTCTGCGCTTCGCACGGTGATTTTCGCGTCGAAGAAATGCGGCTCAGCGATGCCCACCGGACTGACAAATGCAGCCTTCTGCGGCGTGAATGCGAGCGTAACCTGCTCACCCGAGGCACGTGTCGCGTCGAGGGTGACAGAGGTATTCGCTGACGGCGTAATGGGCTTGCCATCTTTCAACAGGTAAATGGAGATCGGCTTCGAACCGTCCTCACTTTCGGGGGCTACCAGCTCCAGGCTGACGGCACCCTGGGTATGGATTTCACCGCCGTTGGGCCCAGCCTGCTGCTCGTCATGCCCACTCTCGCTGTCGGCATGCCCCTCTTCGGCGTGGCTGGCGGCGTCCTCGCTCGCGTGATCGGCCGAGCGTTCATTCAGGTACCAGGCGCCACCACCGGCCACACCAATCCCAAGGGCGAGGCTGATCGCCAAGGCCAATTTCTTACTCATGAATACTCCCGAATGGATAAGCCGGGCGCCTACCGAAGCAGTAGGCGCCCCATGGCGATTCTGAAAATGAAAATCTGCGTGATGAGTGCCGAGGCTCACTCGACAGCGGTGACGTCACCGAGGATGCGTTCGAGCTGCACCCACGACTCGGTGGCCGCAGACAACGCCTGGATGTATTGCGCGCGCGACTGGATCAACGTGCGCTGCGCGTCGAGCACATCGAGGAAGCCGAACTTGCCCATCTCGAAACCACGCGCGGTGCTTTCGACGGCGCTCTGAGCCGAGGGCAGAATCATCGATTCGAAGGAGCGGATTTCCTCTTTGGCCATCAGCCACTGATCCGCCGAGGTGGCGATTTCGTTGCGCAGCCGCAGCTCGGTGGCATTGCGCTGGTCACGGCTCTGGTCGGCACGACGCGCCGCCGCGAGGATATTTCCCTGGTTGCGGTTGAAGAGCGGCAAGGGCATGGACAGCCCGACCAGGTTCACGCGCTCGCGGTCGGCAGCGCTGTACTGGCTGCCGATGCTGACGTCCAGGTCGGGGATACGCTGCGTTCTTTCCAGAGCGAAGGAGGCTTCCTGCTGCTCGATGGCCAGCCTCGCAGAACGCAACTCGGCACTGCCGCCAAGTGCCGACAGCAAACGGGAAACGGACGGCAGCTCCGGAATACGGGTCGCATCACCTTGCAGCCGAAGCGTGTCGGCAACCTCTTCCTCGCCCAGAACGAGGCGCAGACGAGCCTGTGCAATGCCCTGATCACGGCTGGCTCGGCTGGACTCCAGCTGTAGTTCGGCAAGTTGCACCTGGGCACGCGTCAGCTCTATCGGTGAAACCTTGCCGGCCTTGACCCGGCCTTGCGCAATGCCGAGCGCGCGCTGCGCGACTTCACGGGACTCATTGGCCAGCTCGACCCGCATGCCGGCCTGCAGGGCTGCGTAAAAAGCCTGGATAACGTCCGCCCTCAGCGCGTTGCGACTCTGCTCTACCGTGAGGGCAGCGACATCCATGCCACGCTCGGCGAGATCGACACGCGCCCCGCGCTTGCCGCCCAGTTCGATGGGCTGGGTCAGTTGCACGGTGGTGGTTCGGGTATCGCTGCGGGTGTCTTCAACCTCCCACGACAACTGCGGGTTGGGCAGCAACCCGGCCTGTTTGCGTTCGGCCTTGCTGATGTCCAGCTCCCAGCCGGCAGCGGCCAACGTGGGGTTGTTCTGTTGGGAAAGCCGCAGCGCCTCAGGCAGCGTCAGAGCCGCGGCACTGGCATTGGCCTCCCCCGCCCACAGAAAAACCGTCGCGGCGAGCACCAGCGTTATGCCCCGTGAACATCCCAAAAAACCTGGATTGGCAGACAATGGTTAAGCCCTCAATCAATACAGTGTCGACACCACAAGTGCGGCAGCCGAACGACCGATGACTATTCGAAGTAGTGATTGGGGCTAAATCTAATTAGGCGCGCTTATCGCCAAGGTGACCGCAAGATTACAAATATGTAATCCACTCTTTCGGCAAAAACTTTTGCATTAAGATCGCCTCGCCAAATAACCCTGCCGGCAAGCACTCATGTCGCTTGGTGACTCGCAAGCCCAGCGTCCGTACGAACGGAACAGAGCCGTCACAGGGCTGCGTCAGGTTGCCACAGCCCCCGTAAATAGCGGCCAAGAGCCTTTACCCTTGAGTGACTACAGGGTTTAGAATTTCTTGATCCACCCTAGCGTTTCGTCCCCAAGAATAACGATCAGAACAATCACCGAATCAATCCCTTCAGGACACTAACAATGCGAATCCTAATTATCGAGGATGAGCCTAAAACTGCCGAATACCTCCATCAAGGCCTTAGCGAAAGCGGTTATGTGGTAGATAGAGCAGCAACAGGTATCGACGGTTTACATCTGGTCAAACAACATATTTATGATTTGGTAATACTCGATGTGAACCTGCCGGAAATGGATGGCTGGGGGGTTCTCGAGAACATCAGGCGCAGCACCAGCACCCGCGTCATCATGCTGACGGCGCGCGGCAGGCTGGCCGACAAGATCAGAGGGCTGGATCTTGGCGCAGACGACTATCTGGTAAAGCCGTTCGAGTTCCCCGAGCTGCTGGCCAGGGTCAGGTCACTGCTGCGACGAACCGAGCAAACCCATGTACCAGACGTCTTAAAGGTGGCCGATCTCGAGCTCGATCCAGGCCGCCATCGGGCCTTTCGTGGCGCTCAGCGAATCGACCTGACGACCAAGGAGTTCGCGCTGCTTCACCTGCTGATGCGCCGTTCGGGTGAAGTGCTTTCCCGTACGCAAATCATCTCACTGGTGTGGGACATGAACTTCGATTGCGACACCAACGTCGTCGAGGTCTCCATTCGACGCCTGCGCGCCAAGATCGACGACCCCTTCGAGCACAAGCTGATCCACACCCTCAGAGGTGTTGGCTACGTGCTCGAGGAGCGCTCATGAAGCCCGCCAGTCTGTCCATGCGCCTCGGCCTCTCGGTAGTGTTCATGGGCGCAGCATTGGTGGTTCTGCTGACCATACTGGCCTACTTCGCACTGACCCACGAGCTGTCTTCACTGGCGACCGAAAGCCTGCGCGGCAAGCTGAGCCAGATAGAACACAGGCTGGCCGAAGACAAGCTGACCACGCGTAACCTGAGAGACAAACCACATGAACTGCTCGACCTGGTGCTCGGCCACGACAACCTGCGCTTGACCCTCTATGAATCAGGCGCCGAGGTGCGCGAGCTGCTCAGCATCAACGATCTGCCCGCGGCCTTACCTGCCAATGACACGGCGCTGGGTAAAATCACCTATGGCAAAAGCACTGATAGCCGCGACCACAACATCCTCATTGCCACGACGGCGATGCGCCTGGTCGATGGCAACAAGATCATCGTGCGCCTTGCGATGGATCGCACCAACGACGAAGACCTGCTCAGCGCCTACTTCAAATACACCCTGAGTGCATTGCCGTTCGTGCTCCTGCTCATCGGAGGTGGAGCTTGGTGGGTGGTGCAGCGCGGGCTCAAACCGCTGAAGCGCTTCGGCAAGATAGCCGCACTGGTCTCCACCCAGAATCTGACCCACCGCATACCGGTTGAGCGCCTTCCCAAAGAGCTGGGTGAGCTGGCCGAAGGCATCAACTTCATGCTTCATCGTCTCGATGGCGGCGTTCAACAGCTCTCGCAGTTCTCCGACGACCTCGCGCACGAGTTGCGCTCTCCGCTCTCCAATCTGATGGGCAAAGCGCAGGTTTCGCTGTCCAGGCAACGCACTCCGGAAGAGTACAAGGCGGTTCTTGAAAGCAGCATCGAAGAGCTCGAAAGAGTCGCCCGCATCGTCTCCGACATGCTGTTCATCGCCCACGTCAGCCACCCGGCCGCGCTGGTGAAATTCGAAAGCATCAGCCTGGGCGATGAAGTGAGCCGGGTTGTCGATCTGTTCCACACATCAGCGGAAGAAAAGCACATAACCCTCGCCGTCAAAGGTACCGGCGCAGTGCGAGGTGATCGGCTGATGATCCAGCGCGCCATTTCCAACCTGCTCTCCAACGCGGTCAGACACACGCCGACAGGCAACACCATCGACCTGAACATCGAAGAGCGCGAAGGCTCGACGATACTGTCCATCCGCAACCCCGGTAGCGGCATACCGCAGCAGCACCTGCCGCATATCTTCGAGCGTTTCTATCGCGTCGACGCCAGCCGGTGTCGGGCAGATGGCGGTACGGGGCTGGGACTGTCCATCGTGCGTTCGATCATGAGCCTGCACCACGGTAGTGTCGGGGTTGACTCCACCGTTGGTGAGACGACTGTCTTCCAGTTGACGTTTCCACGTTAGAACTTCCTGATTATTGAATACGTTCCGCCAGGCGCCTTCCTGTCAACAATGTAATATTCACGCCACGCTGGCGATAGCATCGGCAACAGATAATGACTGCACATTTAAAGAGGAGTGCAGTTATGAAAGTGAGTAAGTATCTGGTTGCCTTTGTCCTGCTGAGCGGTGCGTCTTTTGCTCAAGCCAAAGTATCTGTCGAGAAACTCCACGAGAAGTACCAGAACGAAAGCAGCGCGATCATGCAGGAGTACGCGGCGAGCACGGGCAAGCCCGCCCCGCTGATTCGTGACTATGCCTATGGCATGAAAATCGACGTGGCGAAGTTGGTGCACACGACAGAAGACATCAGCACCTGCGGCAACTTCAAGAAGATCATGAGTTATGAAGACTCGCAAGGATCGTTGCATTCCGTGCGCTATACGATGCCAGGACAATGCGTCAACCAGCGATGATACAGAAGTGCTGTATATGAAAGCCGCCTCTTCAGGCGGCTTTTTAATGGCTGCGACTCAGTAGTCCCTGCACATGGGAAATGGCAACACCGAAGTTATCGAGCGAACATAAAAAAGGCGCCCACCAGGGGCGCCAGGATTCACCTCTTCCAAAGGAGCATGAATGCTTCAAAGGTGAATAGGGTGAGCGCTCGAAGAACTCCGAACGCTGCAAGGGACATGCAATGACTATATCCGGCGAAGATAACAAGAGCGTTGTTGGAACATTACAATCCTGCAATCAATCACTAGTTACCTTTACATACACAGCACCTACTAGAGAACGCTGAGTGGGTATTCGACTATCAAGCGAACTTCGTCCAGATCCGACTCGAACTGAGTCGCCCGTGTGTTGGCCTGACGAATGCGAAAGCTCATATCCTTGAGCGATCCAGTCTGCACGATGTATTTGGCTTCGAAGTCCCTCTCCCAGCGCTTTTGGTCGGTCAACGGATTGCCGTCTGCATCCCGGCGCATGTAGACGCTGTTGGCATTGGAATAGTCGGCGTCCGTTCCTTTGCCATACCGCGCCATGAAGGACAGCCCTGGCACGCCGTAGGGCGCCATGCTGAGGTCGTAACGGAGCATCCAGGACTTTTCCTTGGGCGAGTTGAAGTCGCTGTACTGGATCGAGTTGTCGAGGTAGATGGAGTCGGCCTGGCGCAGGTAATCGAAGTCGTCGTCACCATTGTTGCGCTGGTGCGTCAGCGCCAGTGTGTGAGCACCGAACTGCACGCCAAGCTTGCCGCTCCAGATGCTGTTGTTGAATTCACCCAGTTGCTGGGAGCCTTCGTCTACCGCCTTGTAATAATTGAAGCCACCGATCAGTGCCACCTCATCGCTGATCGGGTAGCGCAGGGACGTACCCACGTAGTACTGATCCCAGGCGTCTTTCAGTCGGCTGCTGTAAGCGCTGAAGCTGATGTTTTCATTCAGGCTGTAATCACCACCGAAGTAGCCGACCCACGGCGAATCGACACCGCCCGCGTAAAAGGTCGCAAAGTTGTCGCGCATGTTGCTCGACACCGGCTGGCTCATCGAGTGCAAACGACCACCCTGCAAGGTCAGCCCATCCAGGCTGTTGTTGACGAAGGTAACCCCGCGGAAAGACTCGGGTAACAATCGCGAGTCACCGTAATGAACGACCGGCGTGGCAGGAAATACATCACCGACCTTCACCGTGGTATCGAATGCCCGCGCCTTCAGTGCGCCACCGACCTTGCTGTAGTCGTCGCGCGCCTCGCCATCGCGATCCACCGGCAGAACATCGAACGAACTGCGCCCGCCATTGCGGCCACCGCCGGTGTCGAGCTTGATACCGAGCATGGCAAAGGCATCGACGCCAAAACCAACGGTGCCCTGGGTGAACCCAGACTCGAATTTGCCAATGATGCCGTATGCCCAGGCCTCGGAATAACCGGCACCACCCGGCGCGGTTTCGCCGTTGCGATGATCACGGTTGAAATAGAAATTACGGTTGAGGATGCTCAAACTACTGCCTTCGATGAACCCCTCCTTCTGCTCATCCGCAATTGCACAATTGCTTCCAACGATCGCTGACATGACGGCAAGCGACAGTGCGGCTTTTTTCTTCATGGTTGCTCCAGACGTTAGGGCAGTTTTCTTATAGATAGGTGGCACTTTTGTAATTCGTGAAACATTGGCCAAACGCTATCTTCCGCCCGGGAGCTAACGCCAAGGTGATGGGGAAATTACAATTCTGAAAGGAATGAGTAGCCACGCGAACCATGCGTTGACGGCCACTTTTACGGGGTGCCTGCCATTACGAGAGTGAGCAGGAAGTTGCCCGCGAGTAGTCTGAAGACCGGGCCTACTGCAATTGAAAACGGCCTTGCAAGGCGAGCATTGCTCTGGCGGCGATGCGGATATCGATGGGCTTCAAGGAGGGTTGGGTCTGACGCCCGCTTGGTGCCGATCAGCGAATTGGCGATTTCGCGGTGAACGGCGGGTTGTATGGGAAATCCCCGGGGCGGCTTGCCCGCCCCGGGGTTCACGGTTTACTGATTACGCGTCACGCGCCAGATGGTATTGGCGAGGTCGTCGGCGATGATCAGTGCGCCTTTCGGGTCGACGGTGACGCCCACCGGCCGGCCGCGGGTTTTGCCCTCGTCGGTGCGGAAGCCCGTGGCGAAGTCGATCGGCTCACCCGCCGGACGCCCGTCATTGAACGGCACGAAGATCACCTTGTAGCCCACCGGATTGTCACGGTTCCAGCTGCCGTGCTCACCGACGAAAACGCCGTTGGCGAACTGCTCGCCCATCTCCGGGATGGAGAAGTCGACACCCAGCGCGGCGACGTGGGAGCCAAGGCTGTAGTCCGGTTTGATGGCACTTGCCGCCTTGTCCGGGTTACCCGGCTTCACGCGCGTATCAACTGTCGTGCCCCAGTAGCTGTAGGGCCAGCCATAGAACTCGCCTTCACGCACCGAGGTCAGGTAATCCGGCACCAGATCCGGGCCCAGCTCATCGCGCTCGTTGACCACGGCCCACAGCTGCCCGGTCTCAGGCTGAATGGTCAGCGCCGTGGGGTTACGCAAACCGGTCGCGTAAGGCTTGTGAGCGCCGGTCTCGGCGTCGACCTGCCAGACCAGCGCGCGGTCGGCTTCGACTTCCATGCCGCGCTCGCCAATATTGCTGTTGGAGCCGATCCCCACGTACAAGTACCGACCGTCCTCGCTGATGGTCAGCGCCTTGGTCCAGTGATGGTTGATCGCCGACGGTAGGTCGGTGACCTTGGTCGGTGGGCCACCGGCTTCGGTCTGCCCAGCTTCATAATCGAAGCTGACCAGCGCATCCTGGTTGGCGACGTATAACTTGCCCTCGAAGAAGGCCAGGCCGTATGGCGCGTTGAGGTTTTCAGCGAACACCGTCTGAACCTCGTAGGTGCCGTCGCCATCGGCGTCACGCAGCAGTGTCAGGCGATTGCCACTTTTGACCTTGGTATTGCCCTGAGCCTTGATATAACCCGCGATCACGTCCTTGGGCTTGAGCTTCGCAGCGTTGCCGCCGCGGCCTTCGGCGACGAGGATATCGCCATTGGGCAGCACAAGCGTCTGACGCGGAATACGCAGGTCGGTGGCGATCGCCGTGACACTGAAACCCTCGGGCACGGTAGGCTTTTGATCGCCCCACTCCTCTGGTTCGGCGATCTTCATGCTGGGTAAAAAACCGCGTTGTGGTTCCGGCAGTTTGGGATCCGGGCCACGATCCATGGTGGTATCCGCTTCGCCGCCGCAGGCGCTCAGCAACAGCGCCATGCTCAGGACAGTCAGTGAGCTTGCAGTTCTCATTCGACACCTCCCGAACGCAGGCCGCTAAGACCGATCCACGCCGTAATGGTGATCAACAGGGTCACTATCACCGACAGCACCAGGCTCGCCGGCATGATGGCCCAGGCGTCCTTGGCGTGCTCGAAGGCGTTGACCAGCCCAAGCACCCAGGTAATCAGCAACAGCAGGAAGTACATGACCGGGCGCCCGGCCTTGCGGTCGGCACGGATCAGATTGACCAGCGCGAACAGCAACGCCAGACCGGAGAACAACAACCCACCAGCGATTAGCCAGGCGGCGAAGTTGCTCCACTGGATCTGGAAGGTCTTGTAGTAGGCGATGTCGCTCAGCAAGGCGCCGAGAAACAGGGGGACGGCTCCGGCAAGCAGGATCGCATGTAGCGGGCTTGGCGTGCGTCGATAGACGGGGTGGGTGGTAACGGTCACGGCGGCTCCTTATCGTTCAGCGACACTGGATCGAGGCTCGGTACGAATGCACCTGCCCGTCAGGCTCGCGCTGACTGCGCATAGGAAAGGATCGTGTCGCTGGAGCGTTAGTTCACATCCATTTCCCGACCGAAATATTTTGAAAAATCGGCGGTATTGCCCAACAGAGAATCGCCCACAACCGGTTGCCTGGAGTGAAAGTGCCAGGCAACCGCTTGCACCTCAACTTGCAGTACTGCTGCATCATCGGCGTATGCAGCAGTCGTTCAGGGCTTGGACAGATAGCCCGGCAGTGCCTCTACCCACTCGAGCCACCGCGCGACGTGGTGGTACGGGCTGAGATCCACACCGCCTTCAGGCGCCAGCACGACGTAAGGGTAAACCGCACAATCGGCGCCACCCGCCTGGTCACCTGCGCAAGCCCGAGCAACCTGCGCAGCGCTCCGACCATCGACACACCGCAATCACTGAGCGAGCACGCCTGCATCGCGCTGGCCTCGCAAGGCCGCCACTGCTACTACCGCCACAAGGGCAAGGAACTCGCCGAAACCATCACGCCTAGGCTGGTATGCAATCAGATCCGCGCTGCCAGCCAGGCCAGCGTGGAAGGGTTAGCAGGCCGTTGAAAAACGTTGGCGAGGCAGCCAGCGCAAGGCAAAAACAGGCGAAAAAGCGGAGTTTACGTGTTGTAAATGAGCATTTTGAGCCTGTTTTTAACGCCGCGATGGCCACGCAGGTAGTTTTTCAACAGCCTGTTAGGCATCACCCGGCTAATGCATTACCAGGTAGCGGACGAGCTCGCCAATGGCCGCCTGGTGAGAGTCCTAGAGGATTTCGAACCGGCGGATTTGCCGATCCAATTGGTCTACCCGCATTCCCTGCAGCTCTCTCCGCGGGTGCGCGCATTCGTGGAATGGGCATGCCCGCAGCTGGAGAGGTTTGTGCCGGATCCTTGCAGCCCATGACGATCAGCCCAGCAACCCCTTGAAGAACTGTGAGGCGTTTTCGTCGAGGGTGGCGATGTCGTAGCCGCCTTCCTGCACCACCACGCAGGGCAGGCCAAGGGCGCGGATGCGACGCCCCAGTTCCCTGAAGCCGGCATGGCTTACCGAGACCTTGGACTGCGGGTCGTTCTCGTAGATGTCGAAGCCCAGCGAGAGCACCAACACCTGCGGCGCGAAGTCGCGAAGGGCCTGCTCGGCCTGGCCGAGGTAGGTGAAGAAATCCGCCTCGGACGCGCCGTGGGGCATCGGCAGGTTGAGGTTGTAGCCCTCACCTGGACCACTGCCCTTCTCGTCATCGAAACCTGCCACCACCGGGTAGAAGTTGGTCGGGTCGCCGTGGATGGAGATGTACTGCACGTCGTCACGCTCGTAGAAGATCTCCTGGATACCCTGACCGTGGTGCATGTCGGTATCGAGGATGGTCACCCTGTCGAAGCGCGCCCTGAGCACTTCTGCGGCAATGGCGGCGTTATTGAGGAAGCAGAAGCCACCGGCTCCTTCGGCACGGGCGTGATGGCCCGGCGGGCGGCACAGGGCATAGGCCTGAGGCTCGCCGTCACTCACTGCAACAGCGGCAGCGACGGCGGACTGCGCCGACCAGTAAGCCGCTTGCCAGGTATGCTCACCGATAGGGCAACTGCCGTCGGCCAGGTAGCGCGCGGTCTTGCCGAGGATGCCGCGCAGCGGATTGTTCTCGCGGATGAAGATATTCGACATCACCTCGTCGCCCCAGTCTTCGTCCACCTCGTGCCACTGCGTGTAGGCGTCTCGCAAGTACTCCAGATACGCGCTGCTGTGCACGACGTTCAGCGGCGCGAGGCCGTGATCCTCGGGTTCGATCAGCGCGAAGCCGAGCTGGCGCGCCATGGCCAGCAGCGGATCGATACGCGCCGGTACTTCCTGGGGCTCGCGCATCTGCCCGCGGGACAGGTAGGAGCATGGGTGATGCAGACGTTGGTGCGGATGGAAGAAAGTCTTCATGGCGATTCTCGTCAAAAGCGTTGGTCTTGCGGTGCCGGCGGCCAGCACCGGGGCTGACGGCCAGCAGCGCCTGTCGTTTCAGTAGCCCAGTTCGGCGTCGACCTGATTGTTCAAGGGCAGGCCGGCGTTCAGGCGTTCGAGGTTGCCGGCGATCTGGCTGGCGATGCAGGCATCGGAGGCGGCAGAGGCCATGTGCGGCGTCACCCACACACCGAGCGCCTGCCACAAGGGCGAATCCACGCGCAGCGGCTCTTCGGCGAACACATCCAACAGCGCGCCGCGCAGCTGACCGCTGGCCAGCGCTTCGAGCAGATGGCTCTCTTCGACGTGCTCGCCGCGGCCGCAGTTGATCAGTGCCGCCCCTTCGGCCATGCGTGCAAACACCACGTTGTTGAGCAGACCGCGGGTCGCGGGCGTCAGCGGCAGCAGATTGACCAGCAGGTCGAGGCCATCGAGAAATTCGGGCAGCGACGTGTCCCCGGCGAAGGTGGCGACATCCGGGAGCTGCCGCGCGGTGCGGGCCCAGCCACGAACGGTGTAGCCCGCCTGCGCCAGCCGCGAGGCCACTGGCGTACCGATGGAGCCCAGGCCCATGACGCCAACCTTGAAGTCCCGCGCGGCTCGTTGCACCGGCCGCTGCCACTGCCGGGCCTGGCGACCATTGAGCACTTGATCGAAGCCGCGGTGAAAATGCAGCACGCCCCAATGCACGTATTCGGCCATGCCCTGGCTATGATCCGGATCCACCACGCGGCAGACGGGAATCGAACGTGGCCGCGAAAGGTCATGTTCCAGATGATCCACGCCCGAGCCGATAGAGTGGATCAGCCGCAGCGCCGGCAGCCGGCCCAGGCTTCCGGCAGCGGGATACCAGCACACCGCGACCTCGGCCTGCTCGGCGCCCTCCTCGCCTGGGCGCAACACCTGCAGATGCGGCGCATGTCGAGTGAACAGACCGGCCAGCCAGTCCTCCAGTTTCGGCTCTCGGCAGAGCAATACGATGCGCGCCATGAGCCTAGCTGCACCAATCGTTGCGCTGATCGTCGATCAGGCTCAGGGCGGCCTGCCAGGCCAGGTCGATGATGCCCTCGACGCCATCGCGGGAGAACTGCGCCGCGGTATGCCGGCACACTTCTTCACTGGGGATGTTCAACGCCACGCCTGCCGCCATCGCCTGAATCTGCGCCTGGCAGGCACGCTCGAGGAAATAGATCTCGTGGAATGCATGCGCCACACTCTGACCGCCGGCCAGCAAGCCGTGGTTACGCAGAATCATCGCATTGTGCGTGCCCAAGTCGGCGACCAGGCGAGCACGCTCATCCAGCGACAGCGCGATGCCTTCGTAGGTGTGATACGCCAGGTTGCCGTAGAACTTCAGGGCATGCTGGGTGAGCGGCAACAGGCCGTCACGCTGGGCAGCCACGGCCATTCCAGCGGCGGTGTGAGTGTGCACGATGCACTGCATGTCCGGCCGTGCAGCGTGGATCGCCGAGTGGATGACGAAGCCGGCGGCGTTGACCCGGCCCTGGCCATCCAGACGATCCACGACATTGCCGTGCAGGTCGATCAGCACCAGATCGCTGGCGCGCATCTTCTCGAAGGCAACGCCGTAGCGGTTGATCAGAAAGTGATGCTCGGGGCCTGGCACGCGCAGGGTGATGTGCGTGTCGATCAGGTCGGTCATGCGGTAGTAGGCGACCAGCCGGTACAGCGCGGCCAGGTCGCAACGGGCCTGCCATTCGACCTCGGTGAGGGTATCGGGTTTGCTCATGGGGTAACGGCCTCCGGGTTGGACAGGCTGACGGTTTGCCGCTCGCTGGCGCGCAGGTGGGCCAGGCCGATGACGCCAACCAGCGACATCAGCGCGAGGACGCTGAAGAACAGCGCCAGCGGCCACCATTGCCCGGCGTACTGCCCGGCCAGGTAGGTGCCGATCAGCGGCGTCAAACCACCGGTCAGGCCGCTGCCCAGTTGATAGGCAATCGAAATGCCGGAGTAACGCACCTGCGCTGCAAAGGCTTCGGCCATGTAGCCGGCGATCGCCGAATACAGCGCCGCCAACAGCAATACGGCCAGGGCGATACCCGCCGTCATGTAGATCAGGTTGCCGGTCTGCACCAGCAGGAACATCGGGTACGGCACCAGCATGCACAGGCCCGCCACCCATTTGAGGAAGCGCCCCTCACCAAAGCGCTCGGCGAGCAGTGCCGAACACGGCTGGGAGAGGAACTGCAGAATGGTCACCAGGAACAGGCAATCGAGAATGGTCGACTTGGATATGCCCTGATACTGCGTCACGTAGGTGATCATGAAGGTGTTGGTGAAGAAGAACCCGCCGGAACCGATGGTCACCGCCAAAGCGGCGAACAGGATCTGCCGCCAGCTATGGCGGATGACATCCTTGACCGGGCTCTTGGAGGTCTGCTTCTGCTCCTTGACCTTGGCGAACTCCGGCGACTCGGGAACACCGAAGCGGATGAACAGCCCCACCATCATCAGCACGCCACTCAGCAGGAACGGCACGCGCCAGCCCCAGCTCATCAGCGCGTCCTGATCCATCTCGCTGATGGCGCGAAAGGCGATCAGCGCCAGCAGCAGGCCAGCCGGACTACCCAGTTGGGCGAAGGAGGCAAAGAACACCTTGCGGCCCTTGGGCGCGTGCTCGCTGGCCATCAGCACCGCGCCGCCCCACTCGCCACCCACCGAAATACCCTGCAGGAAGCGCAGCGCGACCAGTCCGATCGGGCCCCAGATACCGGCCTGGGCGTAGGTTGGCAGCAGGCCGATGCAAGTGGTCGCCACGCCCATCAGCACCATGGTGAACAGCAGCATCTTCTTACGCCCGAGACGATCCCCGAGATGACCGAACACCACCCCGGCGAACGGCCGCGCGATAAAGCCCACGGCGAAGGTGGCGAAGGCCGCCATGGTGCTCAGCACCGCGTTGTCACTGGGGAAGAACAGCTGCCCCAACACCAGCGCGGCGGCGAAGGCGTAGATATAGAAATCGTAGAACTCGATCGTGGTGCCAATGAAGGCAGCCGCCGCGGCACGGCGCGGCGTGGAGGTGGGTGTAGTCATCGCAAGCTCCCGGATTCGTTTTTATAGGCAGGAGGAAAAGCACATCCCCGGTACGGGATCGGTCGCACTCTGGCGGTGCATTGCCAGATCATGCCCCCGCACCTATGCTAAGCAAAGCTTCTAATATCAATACTCAAGTATAAGCACGACGGATAATCAAAAACCCATGAACCCCGGCCATCGCAACCCCGAGGCCCGTCGCTTCCTCAACGACCGGCTGGACTGGAACCTGCTGCGTACCTTTCTGGTGATCGGCCAGGAAGGCAGCATCAGCCGCGCCGCAGCCCGCCTGCACCTGAGTCAGCCGGCGGTCAGCCAGGCCCTCAAACGCCTCGAGGAACAGCTGGAAAGCGCCTTGGTAATTCGCAGTGGCCCACGCATCGCGCTGTCCAGGGCCGGCGAGGAAGTCATGCAGATCGCTGCCGAACTCTACGGCACCGTCTCGCGCCTCGGCCCGGCGCTGGACGCCCCGGAGGAAAACGTTGCCGGCAAGATCCGCATGCTGATGATCAGCCGTATCCAATCGAGCTTCTACGACGACTTCCTGGCCAACTTCCATGTCGACTACCCCAGGGTCGAGTTCGAATTCGACGTGCTGCGCAGCTCCGACGTGGTAAGCGCGCTGCTGCAGAAAACCGCCTCCTTCGGCCTGAGCCTGTGCCGAACGCCGCAGTCACGCCTGGAACAACGGGTGATGCTCAAGCAACGCTATGCGTTCTTCTGCGGCAAGCGCCACCCCCTGTTCGGGCGCAAGAACCTGAAACTCGGCGACCTGCAAAGCGAGAACTTCGTCAGTTTCACCAGCGACCAGATCGGCGGCAACCTCTCGCCACTGACTATCTTCAGGGATCAGCAGGGCTTCACCGGCCGCATCGTGGCCTCCTCGCCGAGCCTCGACGAAATACGCCGCCTGGTCGCCGCCGGCTATGGCATCGGCTGCCTGCCGGAACATATCGTCGCCAAGGACGTGCAGGCCGGCGAAGTCTGGCGCCTGCCGCCTGCCGAGGGCGTCATCGACGTGGACGTCTACCTGCTCTGGAACCGCGACCAGAAACGCACCCACGCCGAAGCGATCTTCCTGGAGCGCTTCGAGCAGGCGTTACGGGCGACAGAGTTGCAGGATCGGTTTTGAGCCGCGATGCAGGGGCAACACCGCCTGCATCAGCCTTGCGCGCCGACTAGAGAAATTCCACCCCTTCGCACTTGTAGGCTCCGATGAACAGGTCGTCGGTGAGAATCTCACCGTCGAGGTTGAAGCAGAACAGGTAACTCTCGGTGCGATCACCGATCTCCACGCTCTTGAGGCCGATGCATTCGTTGGGGTGGCCGGGTACCAGCTTGAACGAGGAAATGCCGCGCTCGGGCACTCGTTCACCAATCTCCAGCACTTGAATGTCGCTAAAATCCTCACTGGCGATTACCAGCTTGTTGCTACCTCTCTCGCGACCGTCGACCTCCTCATCGAAGGGCTCGGTAGATACCTTGCGGGGGAAAAACAGCCATTGGCGTCGGTACGGATGCCACTCAGCCGCCTCATGGATCACGTACCCCTGCTCGCCCACGCCCAGCGCTTCGCGGATCAGTGCATAACGATCCTGCCAATCGATGCTCTGCAGGCCGTAGTCACGGCCGACCACCTTCACCCACTCCTCCTCGGGACGCTTGCCGTGGCTACCGACTACCAGGTGATCGCCCCAGAGCGTGGCCCATTCGCTCTTGAAGCCCTTGAAGCGTTCATCGCCGCTGCCGGTCATGAGGATCTGTCGCGGGATCAGCTGGTTGTGCTCGCGTATCTCGCAGACTAGACCGGTGCGGTCGTCGAAGGTCAGCAGGCGCTTGCCGAACATCACCAACTCGGAGAATTCCGCACCCCGACCGCCTTCGGCGATCAAGCTGACCAGCTGGAATTCGCCACCTTGCTCGGGCAAGATTTCCTCGAAGCGATAATGCGCGCGACCCGCTTCGTCAACAACGCGGTGCAGGCGGTCATGCCGCAAGGTCGAGCGCCAGGCGACCTGACCATCTTCCAGTTCGATCTGCGAGGCATGGTCTTCGTCGGTGATGATCGCCAGCAAGTATTCATTGGTCTGGTCATCGTATCGCTCCAGGCGCTGGCGGTCGGCATCGAAGTGGGTCATTTGGGTAGTACCTTTACTGGATTGCAACGGCAGACCCCCGTCACGGCACCTCAGTTCAGAACAGTTGCAACGGCTCAGCGATTTCGAGGCCTTGGGCAGCACACAGAGAGATTCGTCATGCGCAAGCAGCATCACTTTCGCGACAGCAAAGACGGCCTGCTGGCCTGGGATGTCCTGCCTCTTTTCGCTTAGGTTGAGGTTGTCGCCCTCACCCGGCCCGCTTTCAAAAACGGAGGTTCAGAGCTGCAGCAAAAATAAATCTAACCCTTCAGCCGGTTCGCGGAGCTGCCCACGCGCTGGGCATTTGTGCAAGACTTCTTGTGCTAAATCCAGCGCCGCACCTGGGCCTGATAAGCCGTAAAAGACGCCCCGAAGCGCTCCGACAAGACACGTTCCTCCGGTGCGATCTGGAAGCGGTTGATGTAGACGATGAACCCGACTACGCCGATGACCGCTTGTGGCGTGCCGAGAACGATCGCCCACGACAGCAGTACGACAGCAAAGCCCAGATACATCGGGTTGCGGCTGTGCCGATAGATGCCGGTGCTGACCAGACTGGTAACCTCCTGCGGTACCAGCGGGTTGACGGTGGTGCGCGCTCGACGAAAGCTGTTTACCCCTGCCAGGCAGACCGCGACGCCCAACAGTAATAACGGCAAGGCGATAACCAGTCGTGCCGCTGAAACATGGCCAAACGCGTCCGCCGAACTGAGCCACATCAGCACTGCAAACACGCAGGCAACAAGCACAGGCGGGAAACGGTTGTTCAGAAAATCCATCTTGAAAACTCCTTGGCCTCGTAATCAGACAGCCCCTTGGGAACCGTGGACATCCTCCAGCCGTACCCACAAGGTAATTATCGAGCGCTCTTGTCGAGCTCGCTTCTGATCAGGTCGTAAAGCTGCTGGGCACCGAACTGGGTGAGCGGGCGACCATTCACGAAGAACGTCGGCGTGCCGCGTACGCCCAGGCGCTGGGCGTCAGCAGTATCCTTTTCCAGCGCGGCAGCGATCTCAGCCGACATCATGTCCTCACGGGCCTTCGGCACATCCAGCCCGGCACGCTCCGCTGCCTGCCAGGCGGCAATGACCTGAGGGTCGTCATGCCAGGCAGGCTGAGAATCCAGCACGGCCTCGATTACTGGAATGAACAGATCCTGCTTTCTCGCCGCTTCGATGATCCGTGCGGTTTCTTCCGAGCCCTTATGGTTGAGCACATAGCGCAGAACCAGCCTGATATCCCCTGGGTGCTTGTCCATCATCTGTTTGACGATTGGATAGAACGCCCTGCACGCCTCGCATGAGGGGTCGAAAAACTCGACGACTGTCACGCTCGCATTGGCAGGGCCGAAGCTTGGTGAATGAAACCGCACCAGGTTCGCAGCACGCGGTGCCTCGGTGGCGGCTGTATCAGCCGGAACCGGCTGGTAGGCAGGTGCTTCCTCTCTCGGATAGAGAAACCCCGCAAGAGCGAAGCCAATGACAGCAAGGACGATAACGGCAACGACCACGATACGGCGACTCATGCAACTGACCTCCGGCGAACGAGCAAAAGTAGAACAGCGATCAAGCTGAAGACCCCAAGGGACAGCAAAGGCAGCGGCACGCTGCCGAGTACCGTCATGTCTGCACCAGAGCAAGACGGGCCCATGCCGCAGGGTTTGATGGCTTCGGGGATGACTCGGAAATACAGCAGGTTGTGGTACAGCGCGACCAGCAGACCGGCGATGGCGACAGGCAGGGCATAACGCCAGACACCTGCATCGGACAGGTAGCAGGCGACCCCCAGGATGACCACCAGCGGAAACATGAAGGCACGCTGAAACCAGCACAGGTTGCAGGGAACCTGCCCCATGACCTCACCAACGAACAGCACCGCCAGCGTGGCAAGCAGCGCCAATAGCCAGGCAGTGAGTAACAGAGACCAAACGCTAGACCTGAGGTGGTTCATACACATCCCGTATTGCTGGCCACAGCAGGCAACGACTTGCGCTGCTGCCAAATGATGGCGGGCAACATAAAGGCTGTAGCGACTACAGAGTCAACTGTTTTGGAGGCTGATTACGCCCCGCTATCTTCGCTGCCTCTCTGAATGCGAGCGCCGATTCGCCACCTGCAATACGCCGAAAGTGCTCTGCCCGTACTTGGCCCGATAAACTGCCCCAAAAATACAAAACCCCTGACTCGTGGCTAAGTGCAGGGGTTTTGTATTAGGTACGAGATGCCTTTGGTGAGGGCATCAGGGCAGTGTTTTAGCGGCTAACCACCTCCATCGACTTCACCGCCACTACCTTGGCCTGCCTCAACGCGTGCTCGACCACGACGGTTTCAATATTGCGAACGCTGGTTCCCAAGCGTTTCTTGGCTACCGCAAGACCGTATGCAGCAAGCTCATCGCTAGGGATATCGCTGGCCATAAGCGGCACTTGAACCATCAGCACACCATCGCTCAGTACCGTTACCTGAAGGTTCAACAGCTGCCCATTGGCCAACGTGACGACCCCCTCCACCGACCTGGAGCCAGAGCGTTGCAGCACAGGCGCCTGGCGGCTTCCGGTATCGGCCAGTTCCAGCGTGATGCTATTGCCCATGTCAGTCGCGGCGTACTGACCTTCTGCACTTAGCGGCTCACCCGAACGGGTTCGATAAATTGCCAGACTTTTACGCACTGCGGGCTCTGAGCGACCATCGAGCAGCGCCAGGCTCATCCTGCCGTTACCAGTTAGAACAGCATCCTGAAGAACCAACGCGTCACCCATGCCGATGCTTGCTGGGGTCGTTGCTAGGCTGGGCGTATCGCTGAACAGCGCCGTAGACAGAATCGGCTGAACAGTGGCTTGGCCCTCCACGATCACCTGATTATCAGGCCGCTTAACCGCTACGCCAGTGCCATTAACGCCTTCCGGTGCATTGATCAAACCAACCGGTGTGAAGAATGGCGGCTGAATGCTGGCGACGCCGATCACTGGCTGATCAGCCAACAGATAGTTGGATGCGTCGCCACCCTGCAGTTGCAAATCGGTAACGCTTACAGTTTTCCCTTGGCCCGCCGTCGGTGTTTCAAACGCAGCGTTCCCCGTTGCACCGACAGCATCGCCGACAACGATACCGTCAACAGTGATATCCCGGATGATGGCCGTGCTACTGCCGTCGTACGGCTTGTCGGCAATATCAACCCTGACAGTCACCACCTTACGGTCGATATCGGCGGTGCCGATCTGCGCATCGGTGTCGAATGCGTAGTTGTTCGCCTCATCGCCGGTCAGGGCGATGCCCGAGCCGGTAACCGATTTATCCTGCCCCGCATTCTTGTCGATGAACGCGCCCTTGTCGCCACTGCCGGTGACCTTGCCCTGGTCGCCATCGACGATGCCGATCAGCGAGATATTGCTCAGGTCAGCCACCGTGGTGCCGTCGTAGATTTTGTTGGCTACGTCGGCGGTCGCGGTCAGGGTCTTGCGGTCGATGTCGGCGGTACCGATTTGCGCATCGGTGTCGAATGCGTAGTTGTTCGCCTCGTCGCCGGTCAAGGCAATGCCCGAGCCGGTAACAGACTTGCCTTCGCCCGCGTTCTTGTCGATGAAAGCACCTTTGTCGCCACTGCCGGTGACTTTGCCTTGATCACCATCGACGATACCAACCAGCGAGATATTGCTCAGATCAGCAACCGTGGTGCCGTCGTAGGTTTTGTTGGCCACATCGGCGGTTGCGGTCAGGGTTTTACGTTCAATGTCGGCGGTGCCAATCTGTGCATCAGTATCGAACGCGTAGTTGTTCGCCTCGTCACCAGTGAGCGCAATGCCCGAGCCGGTGACCGATTTGTGCTGGCCTGCATTCTTGTCGATGAATGCGCCGGTGCCACCACTGGTGTTCACCTTGCTTTCATCACCGTCGACGATGCCGATCAGCGAGATATTGCTCAGATCAGCAACCGTGGTGCCGTCGTAGGTTTTGTTGGCCACATCGGCGGTTGCGGTCAGGGTTTTGCGGTCGATGTCGGCGGTGCCGATTTGCGCATCGGTATCGAACGCGTAGTTGTTCGCCTCGTCGCCGGTCAGGGCGATGCCCGAGCCGGTAACCGATTTGTCCTGACCTGCGTTCTTGTCGATAAAGGCGCCGGTGCCACTGGTGCTCACCTTGCTTTCATCACCGTCAACGATGCCGATCAGTGAGATATTGCTCAGGTCAGCAACCGTAGTGCCGTCGTAAGTTTTGTTGGCTACGTCAGCGGTCGCGGTCAGGGTTTTACGGTCGATATCGGCGGTGCCGATTTGTGCATCGGTGTCGAATGCGTAGTTGTTCGCCTCGTCGCCGGTCAGCGCAATGCCCGATCCGGAGACCGATTTGTCCTGACCTGCGTTCTTGTCGATAAAGGCGCCGGTGCTACCACTGGTGTTCACTTTGCTTTCATCACCGTCGACGATGCCGATAAGCGAGATATTGCTCAGGTCAGCAACCGTGGTGCCGTCGTAGGTTTTGTTGGCTACGTCGGCGGTCGCAGTCAGGGTTTTGCGGTCGATGTCGGCGGTGCCGATTTGCGCATCGGTATCGAATGCATAGTTGTTCGCCTCATCGCCGGTCAGCGCGATGCCCGAGCCGGTAACCGATTTGTCCTGGCCTGCGTTCTTGTCGATGAACGCGCCTTTATCGCCAGTGCCGGTGACCTTGC
The DNA here is from genome assembly GCF_979258205.1 of Pseudomonas sp. AC355. NCBI lineage: Bacteria > Pseudomonadati > Pseudomonadota > Gammaproteobacteria > Pseudomonadales > Pseudomonadaceae > Pseudomonas > Pseudomonas sp. AC355. The sequence continues at coordinate 2,318,888 of NZ_OZ409843.1, forward strand.
CTTGGTCGCCACTTACGATGCCAACCAGCGAGATATTGCTCAGGTCAGCAGTGGTAGTGCCGTCGTAGGTTTTGTTGGCTACGTCGGCGGTCGCGGTCAAGGTTTTACGGTCGATCTGCCCCACATCACCACTTACGCTGGAGGCGTCGACCTGGTAGCCGTACACCTTGACGTTTCCATTGGTCGCCTCGGAAACCTCGACGTCGTCTACCGTTACGCCCTTTCCGGCGCCGGCATTCTTGTCGGTGTAATAGGCATTACCAAACGAGAGCACGTCGATGGTGTCGCCATCGATTGCGCCGCTCATGTCAAAGTTTGCATTGTTGACGGTCGCGGCGGTGTCGCCGTCATAGGTCTTGCGAACCTCTCCCTGCAGCTCAACCTTCACCTTCGGTGCGTAGCTGTACAGGTGTCCATTGCCGCTACCCAGCACCGTATCGCCATACTGCGCGGCGTACTGTTTGAAAGCGACATCCAGGCCGCCACGCGTATCGTCCAGAGGGCTGCTGGAATAGGTGAGCCAGCGGCCGTTGTCGGTAACCAGCGCGTTGGCGCCCGCGTTGTTGACGAGGTTACGCTCGGCGACCAATACGACGGCGTCGCCGCTGCCCTGAGCGGTGACTGTGCCGCCGCTGCCGATGACGATATCGCCGGTGCCAGCCTGGGCGATGATGTGTCCGCTGGCGTCAGTGTTGCGCAGCGCGCCATCGATCTGGATATCACCGTTGAGCAGCGTCAGGTTGTTGTTGGCGCTGAAGCCAAAGCCGGAAGCTTCAACGGTCGTGGTACCCGTACCGTCGGCACGGCCGATGGTGAGGTTCTTGATTCCCACCAGTTTGCTGATATCAGTCGCGGGCGCACTCGCATCCAGGAAGATGCCGCCACCAGCGTTACCGCTGCTGCTGTCCAGCTGGATATTGGTCGTCGCGTCGTAGGGCTCCAGGCGAATGCTTGCCGTGGACAGGTTCTGCAAGGTCGCCTGGCTGAAGTCGACGTTGTTGGCGCGCAGGGTCAGCAGGTCAGTGCCAGTGTCCAGATTGACCGTGCTGGTGAAGTTGATTGCGCCGTCGGTGTAAACGGAAGCGCCCCCCTTCATTGTCAGGGGTGTACTGAAGTTCACGTCGCCACTGAGGCTGAGGAGACCACCGAGAATCTTGTTACCTGTAGAGGCACCCAAACCTTGGCCGCCCGCTGCGTTAATGGCATCACCAAAGTACAGGCGGCCATTACCCAAGACCATATCACCCAACAGTGTCGCACTACCGTTGTTACCTGAACCAAAGGAGATATATAAGTTGCCACCCTCGGTATTGATAGGTGTGTTCAGGGTGAAATGCCCCTGTCCGCCGACATCCGAGTCACCAGAAAGGCGTACATACCCCCCATTGGTAGAAATCGCGCCGCCAACCGTTAAACCATCTGCGCCCAGCAAAGTGATACTACCTGCTCCAGGCGTACCGCTACCGATCACAGCCACGTTGTGAGAGGGAATATCTGCAATCGACGGATTAACACCCTGACCTAGTGCGGTGAGGTTGAATACGTTGCTGATAGAACCAGTCCCAACACCACCGGACTGAAAATAAATACTTCCAGTCCCTGATACAACGAGACCGTTCTGGTTGTTATCAAATTTTATATCACCCCGGTTACCAGACCCGGTTACTGCATCGCGAATAACTTCTGCACGGAAGCTCACGTCTTCCTGCATGCTGATGGTGCCATCGCCGCCATTGAGATTCAGATCCGCGAACTGGATGCTGTTAGTGGCCTGCATCAGCACGTTGGCCGTCTGCTCCTCCAGCGTCTTCTCGTACACCGTCACGGCACCGCTGCCGTTCGACCAGTCGCCACTGGTGCCGCTGCCACCGGAAACGATGATGGTGGTCGGATCGAGCAACAGATCACCCGTACGCCCCTTGGCTGCACGCGCGTCGGTCTTGCCCGCATACTGAAGCGTTTGCTTGCCAGACACTTCAGCCTTGCCGCCGTTACCTGCCTGCTCACCACCACGGATCGAGATGTCGCCCGCGAAACGGTTGTCACCGTCCGACCAGAACACCACCGTGCCGCCATCACCGGCCTGGGTCGCGTCGGCTTTGACCTTCACGCTGCGCTCGACCGTCACCTGCGAGGCATTGGCCACGCTGGCATCCTTGCCCTGCCAGCCGCCACCGACCTTGATCGTGCCGCCACCTGCCGCGCCGCTGGCATCCAGCTGCGCATCGGCAATGGCGATACGCTCGCCCGTCACGACGATGTCGCCGCCCTTGCCATGCACGGAGGAAGCGTCGAGCGTACCTGCGATTTGCGTGAGGCCACCCTCGGCATCACCATCCAGAAGAATGCGCCCACCACGCTCCACCAGGCCGTTGGCTTCGATGATGCCGGTGTTGTTGATCACGCTGTTCAAAGCAGCATCAGCCGATCGCGCACTCAACGCCACCAGGCCGCCGTCGGCGCTGATGTGACCTTCGTTTTTAACCAGAGCATCGAGCACACCACGCTCGATGTTGACACCGACCAGGCCGTCGCCCTGGAAGTCCAGTGTCACCTTGTCGCCAGCTGCCATTACCGTGCTGCCACCCGGCGTCTGGATCGTCCCGCTGTTACCAACCTGGGGGCCGACCAAAGCGACCACGCCACCTTTCGCTGCATTGATGGTGCCCTGGTTGAGCACTGCGCCCGCACCGGCACCGCCGTTCAAGGTGGTTTTACCGGCGAGGAAATCCTGGTCGCTGATCTGCAGCGAAGAGGCAACCAGCCCACCGACGTTGACCTCGGCGCCCTTGCCGATCACCACGCCGTTCGGGTTGAGCAGCCACACCTGGCCATTGGCATCGAGCTTGCCAAGGATCTGGCTGGCATTACCGCCACCGATCACGCGGTTCAGGGCAATGCTGTCGACGCCAGGCTGGTGGAACGTGACACTGGCATCGCTGCCGATATCGAAGCTATTCCAGTTGGTAACCAGCTTGCCACTGTGCTGATCGATAACCATATGGCTACCGTTCTGAGAAATATTACCGCTGCCACCGACGATGGCTCCTCCAGTCGGAAGGTCGGCCGCCAGGGCCATGCCGCTGCCCAGCAGACCGACAGCGGCGAGGAAACCGATGGCGCCGCCGCGCTTGCCGCGTGAGGTGGAATGTTCTGCTACAGCGACGAATGCCTGATCGGCATCGCTCCAGACCAGACGGTAAAGATGGTTCAACGAAGCCCGCTTCATGATGTGCTCCTAAAATTCTTAAATAACCGCAATGACTTGATCAGAATGCGTACGAGGCTTGAATCCAGGCGCGCCAGTCGCTGGCACGGCTGTCTGCATCCAGGCCGGACAAACCACGACCTGGGTTGTTATCGAGCGTGCGCGCGACAGCGGTACGGACACTGAAATCACCCGCCCACAGGTTGGCGCCTATGCCCACGGCATGCAGGTCGTAGCGGTTGGTGTCGCCGGTATTGTTGATCGAACCAGGCCAGGGGTTCTCGTGCAGCCAGACACGGCCGGTGTCGAAGAACCCAAGCCCCTGCAGTGTCACGCCGGGCAGGTTCAGATCGAGGTTGCGGCGCAGTTCAAGGGTGGCCAGCCAGCCATGATCCGCAGAGGCTTCGCCGACCGGATAAGCACGTACACCGGCTGGGCCACCCAGCAGGAATTTCTCGGAAGAGTCGAGGTTGTCACTGGCCCACTGAGCTGAAATGCCGCCGAACAACGTCCACGGGCTCGCGGCACCCAGGCTCTGCAAGCGCGACACGCGCAGGTTCAGCTTATGGAAGCTGCCATCGCTGTCAGCGCTCACGCTGTCGGCGAACTGGTCGTCACGGTTGCCGGACAGGTCGAGCTCACCCAGCGTCAAGGCCAGCATGGCGTCGGTCACGCCGCCGCCGGCAAAGCCGTCAAAACGGTTACCACTCATGGCCAGAACGATATTGTTCAATTCCCGATCGCGCAGATTGGTACCCAGCGCACGATCCTCCAGCGCCTTGTACTCGTAGGTCGCCGATAGATTGAGGTTCTCCAGTCGCGAGCGAATCAGCGGGTAGCTCAAGCCCAGCGAACCGCTGCGCGCAGTACCGCGCAGATCGAGGGGGCGGAATTGCTCCTGGTCGACGTCATAACGCAGGTAAGAGCCCGCGGCATTCAGACGTAGCCCGGAAGCGGTCAGCGGCAGGCTGTAGGAGCCACCGACAATATCGCTACCAGTGCTTTTGCTGACGCCGATATTCAGTTGATCACCAATGCCCAGCGGATCGTTGAAGCTCAACTGTGCATTGGCGCGCGCCGTGCCGGTGCTGCGATTGCCATAGTTGTCAGTCGACACGCCACCATTGAGCAGCGGGCCCTGTTTGGCATTTATCAACAGGCGACTGGTGCCGGGCTCGACGCCGCGCTCCAGCGCCGACTGGGCACTGATGCCCGGCTGATCGTTGATCAGCAGCAACGCCCGCTCCAGATCTTCGACGCGCAACACCTCGCCTTCGGCAAGGGCGCTGTCGGCGATCCCATGCAAACGCTCGTGGCTGCTGCGGGTAGCGCCGCTCATTTCGATGCGCGAGGCCCCGGACTGCAAGCGGCCCTTGACCAGGGCGATCTCCAGCTGGCCTTCGGTGAGATCCTGACGCGGCAGATAAGCACGAGCCAGTACATAGCCGCGGCCACGAAGATAACGAGTAAGGCTGTCGACAAGTTGCTGAAGACCGGCATGGTCGAGGGTCTTGCCCAGAACGGGTTTGATCAGCTCTTGCAGATTCTCGGCTTCGGCCAGCGCGGTATCTCCGCTGAAACGGATTGCCTTGAGCTGCACCCGAAGGCCGGAATCCCCTGGCTGGTTGGTACCCGATGGCAGTTCGAAGGCAGCTGGCGGCTGAGTGGAGCGAGGTTCGGAAGGTTGGGTCTGCTGGTGCTCGTTAAGTAACTGCCCTGCGTCGGGCACAGCCTGCGCAAACACCAGCGGGGCAGCACTGGAACCCGCCAGAACGACGGCGCAATACAGCAGATGCTTGCCCGCGCGAACGGAATCCTTGTGAGGAACTGGCATCGTACAACTCCATGAAATTTGGGAAACCAACCATCGGGTCAAGCCGATGGATGAAGAGCCCGCGGAGTCTACTCACGCCATGAACGATCAAATTTTGCCCAACCGGATGGGACTTTTGCCGCAGCGGATATCCGTGATTATTTTGCAAAGCAGGCCGAATGAGAGCGGTGAGCGGGCTACCTCGAAGCGAACTCACGTACGCGGCTGTGCAGCCTGAGAAGGCGCCCGGATGAATCGCGAGCAGCGCTAGTACTGAGCTCGCCAGGTCATGCCGAGACTGCGCTGCGGGCCCGGTAAAACACCGTAATCTCCAGAGCCCAGGGTGGCGTACACCGCACTGGCATAATCCTGGTCGAACAGGTTTTTAGCCCATAGCTCGAGTGCCCACTGCTGATCGATACGGCCTATGCCGATACGCAGATCGGTCAGCCCGTAGGCAGGCTGATAACTGCCGGCACCTCGTTCCAGAACCCCGTATGAACCACTGCGCCAGCTGTAATCCAGCGCCCCAAACAACGCCAAGCCGAGCGCCAATGGTCGTTGGTAATTCAAGCCGGTTGCCGCGCTCCACTGCGGTGCATTGAACAGCCGCTTGCCCGAAAGATCACACGACAATGCTGCGCTTTGCGGCGCGCAGGGCGCGTTCTCGAACGAGCGGTAGCGTGCATCGCTCAAGGCGGCAGCAAGATGCCACTGCCAATGGCCACTCAACAGCACTCGACTATCGAGCTCCACACCGCGCAGGCGTACCTTGCCCACGTTGATAAGGCTGTCGCGCAGTGGCGGTGACAGATCATCGACCGCCTTGCTGTTGCTCAATGCCTGGTAGTCGTCGACGTCCGTTTGGTAGAACGCCATGTCTACAAGCAGCCGCTCCTGCCACCAGCGGCTTTTGAAGCCAACCTCCATCGAGGTAGCCCGCTCCGGGCCGAATGTAGGTGGCACCTGCTGCCCCGTCACTTCGAGGTTGATGCCGCCGGCCTTGTAGCCTCGTGACCAGTTGGCATAGCCAGTAACCGCATCGGTCAATTGATAGCTGATCGCTAACTGCCCGGAAAGGTTATGTTCCTCGATGCTGTTGCGGCGCAGGTACTGGCCGCCCAGCGCAACATCGCGCAGCAGCGTGCCACCGAGCTGCGACACCAGATCGCTGCCGAGCGGAGCCAGGCCATCAACGGATCGGGTAATACGCCCGCGCTTGCGCTCGCGGGTATAACGCAGCCCCGGCGTGATGGCGAGTCGCTCAGTGGGGCTCCAGGTGAATTGCCCGAACACCGCCTGACTGTCGCTTTTCTGCTCCCCGCGAATATCCTGATGGGCGCCTTGCAGCAAGGTCGACGGCACCATGCCAGGGGTTACGCCAAGCGACGTCAGTTCCGCACGGTCGCCAAGAAAGAATGCCGCGGCATCAGGGCCAAATCGCACATCACTCTGGCGCTGAAAGCGTTGCCGCAGGTAGTAGAGACCCAGCACATAATCGAACTTTTCATCGAGCGTCTGCGCAAGGCGTAGTTCCTGGCTGAACTGGCGATGGTCGATATCCACGGCCGAACGAGCTATCGACAGCGCCATACTGTCGGCGTCGCTCTTGCTGTCATAGGCCCAATCCCGATAGCCCGAGATGCTGCTCAGGGTTATGTCGTGATCGAGATGGTTGTCGAGTAGCAGCGTCAGACCGCGTTGCCGGGTCTCCAGGCGGTTGGCTTCATCGTGATCGATGCGGCGGGCGTAGGGGTCTACAGGAGGCGGCGAATACCCGACAAAGGCGGCACGCTGACGAGTCACCGCACTCAGGTTGCTGGCAACCAGCACTGCGCTCTCATCCTGCACGGCATACTCACCGATCAACCGAGCACTGAAGAACTCGTTGGGCTCCCACAGTAACTGCCCTCGCCCGCCCTGCCTGTCTTCACCTGCTACTGCACGGCCGCTATAGCGATTCTCGATGGCGCCGTCGCGCGCAGCGTCGTAGAGGCTCAACCTGCCAGCCAGCACTTCATCGATTAGCGGGCCTGACAGGCTCGCACGGTATTGGCGCAGGCCGTCCTGGCCCATGCTCACCTCGGCACTCCCCTCGCTGACGAAGCTGGGTGCCCGGCTGAGGATATTGATCGCGCCTGCCGTGGCGTTCTTTCCATACAACGTGCCCTGCGGGCCGCGCAGCACTTCGACCCGCTCTATATCGCCAAGATCCTGCAGGGACATGCCCTGGCGACCGAGATAAACGCCGTCCGAGAATACCGCCACGCTGCCATCGAGCCCGTCGTTAGCGGAGCTCGACCCCAGCCCACGGATTCCGTAGGCGGCATAGCGAGGGTTGGGAGCGCTGAGCGTCAACCCGGGAATGCGCGCAGCCAGCGCATTCATAGTATCCAGGCCGGCCCCGCCAAACTGCGCTCCCTCAACCACAACGAGACTGATCGGTACCTCCTGCACACGTTCTTCACGATGACGAGCGCTGACATTGATTTCATCGAGTTGCAGGGCGGCAGTTTGTGCCCATACCGCGAACGGCGACATCAGGCCCAGCAGGTGCGGCAAGGTTCGTCTGAGCCTCATCATGCTGGCCCCTGCCGCTGTGCGCCGCTTCGGCTGAGGGTATCGATGCAGGCCATCAGATCCCGGCTCGATGCCGGTTTGAGCAACGTGGCATCGAAACGCAGTTGCGCTGACATGCCTGCCGGGCGCAACGCGGGCGCCGCCGAATACAGCAGCACTGGCAAATCGGGCCAGCTCAAGCGCAGGGTATGCAGCAGCTCCCAGCCGTCCATACCCGGCATGCGCTGATCGGTGACGAGCAGATCGGGCGTGTCGCGCTGCAACCATTCGAGCGCCTGAAGACCGTTCTCGGCGCAGTCCACATCGAACCCGTAACCGGACAGCAAATCGCACAACCACTCACGATTCTGCTGCAAGTCATCGACCAGCAGCACACGCCGGCCATTGCCCTCTACGTCGATGCCATGCTCGTCGATGAAGCTGCTTTCCAACTCATCTTCACCGGCCGGCTCCAACACCAGCTCGAACGCGAAACAACTGCCCCGTGGCTCCAGCCGTTCCAGCTTCAGTTCACTGCCCATATGGATCAGCAACTGAGTGACGATGGACAGCCCAAGCCCACTGCCGTCATAGGATTCGACACCTCGGCCACGCTGGAATGGCTTGAGCAACTGCTCTCCTGCATGAGGATCGATCCCGATGCCGCTGTCACTGATCTTGAGGCTCAGTCGCACCCGCCCGTCCGCTTCGGCACTGGCATCGACTTCAAAGCGAATCCAGCCGTCGTGGGTGAATTTCGCGGCATTACCCAGCAAGTTGAGTAATACCTGGCGCAAGCGGCGAAAATCCGCCCGCACCAATGCGGGTAGATCAGCGGCAAAACGGCACTCGAGCCGGTTGTTCTGCCGTGCAGCCAGAAAGGCCACCTCTTCTTCCAGCTCGCGCAGGAAGCCGTAGAGATAACCTGGCGCCAGCGTCAACTCCAACTGCTGCAGCTCGCTGCGGGAAAACTCCAGCAACTCGTCGATCAGCTCCAGCTGTTGCCGAGCATTGCGTTCGATTTTGTGGGGAAAATCATCACGTGCGACACCTGCCTGAACGAGGCGCGCGTAATCGATGATGCTCACCAGCGGGGAGCGCAGGTCATGGCTGATTCGCGCCATCAGCGTACTGCGGGCACGCAGCGACTCGCGCAGCTGGCTGGTGCGCAAGGCGACGGTACTCTCCAGCCTTTCCTGCTCGGCCTTTTGCTGGCGCTCCAGGGCGGTCAGTGCGCGCTTTTCCCTTCGCCGGCTACGGCTGACTTCGGTGATCAGCGTGCAGACCAGTATCGCCACCCCCGGCAACGTCGAGGACAAGCTCAACACACTGCCGCGGGCCTGCCAGGGCAACTGGTCGAGTTGCAGGACATAGCGCACCAGGAACTGCAGCAGCATGAAACCAGGCACTGCCCAGGCCATCCAGCTGAGCGGCAGGCCTCTTCGCCAGGCCGTAAACAGTGTCGCAGGCAGCAGCAGATAAGCGGCGACCCGCGTGCACCACTCAGCAAGCGGTCGCCCCTGGGCCGAATCGACCAGAAGGCCCCAGAGGCACGCACAGATGAATAGCAGCAGGATCAGATCGTAGAGCCTGCCCCAACGCGCAGGCAGGCGGCGAACCTGTAACAGTTCGCGGGCGTAAGCCAGGAAAAACAGAAAAGACAGTACGCTCAACAGCGACCATATGGGCAGACTCCAGGGCATCAGCGCAGGCCAGGTAATCAGATAGCCACTGGCGACCCAGGTCACCGTGACGTAACTGAATACGGTTGCCGCGTGAACCGCCAGCAACCGAGAGCGCACGATCCAGCCGACGACCAGACTGAAAGGCACCACCAACAGCACGATACCGAGGGTGATACCGTCACCCAGCGAAACCCGCTGTCTGTCTTTAAGCAGAGCGGTTTCACTCCACAGAACCGGGTGCAACAGCAGCAGCGTGGGCGTGGTGACCCTTACCAGTACCTGAGCGCGTTCACCTGGTTCGAGCACCAGCTCGAACACCGGCTGGCGCTCGGCTAGCGGCCATTGCTCGAGCGGATACGCCGCACCGGCAACTTGCGTTTGCCAACTGGCACCGCGCAACACATGCAACTGAATGTCGTGCAGCCGCGGTTCGCCGACGGTCAACCAACGCTGGCAGATTCGGGTATCTCGATTCTCGACCTCGAAGCGTAGCCAAAAGGCTGAATGGCTGTACTCCTGCCCAAGCAGCTCAGGCGATGCCGGGCTGAATTTCGAGGCGGGCAGCTGGGAAACCTGCAAGGCATCGAGCCTGGCGTCGGAATCCTCGAGCATCTGTATCTGTGGTGCCAAATCCACACGTGCAGCCTGGCAGGCGTCGACGGCCCATACCAGAGGACTGCACAGGCACATGAGCACCAGCAGCAAAGCACTGAGCCAAACCCTGCTCATGCCCACACAGGAGCGAAGGGGTGAGCACGGTGCCGCATCGGATGAGCCATAGCGATCATCGTACTGGGATGAGCCTTGCATAATGACTAGTCCGCATCAGTTCGCTGCGACGAACCCTTGTTATGGGCTTGCTGGCGATACTGGCTTGGCGTCATGCCCACGCGCTCTCGAAATGCCGTAGTGAAATTGCAGGCGCTGCGAAACCCGACCTGATCGGCAATGTCCTGAATATCCATCGCACTCTCGGCCAGCAGTTCCTGGCCACGCCGCAACCGGGCTTCGCGAATGTAGGCAAACACCGTACAGCCCAGATGCTCGCGAAAAATGCTCGAAAGCCGCTTTTCGTGGGTACCCGTCTTGCGGGCAAGCTCTGCCAGGGAAGGCATATCATCGAGGTGCTGAGCGATCAAGCGCATGGCCACACGCAACGAAACCTGGTCATCACTGCCCGGCTCTGCGGGAAGCTGGGTTTGCTCGGGCGCCGTTTCACGCCATGCCAGTTGCAGGTGGATTCGGATGCGCGCCAGAACTTCCTGAGGGTCGCAGCCTTTCAAGACGTAATCGACGCTCCCCAATGACAACCCCTCGAGTCGCTCCTCCACAGCTGCGGAGGAGGTCAGGAATATGATGGGAACGCGGCAGGTTGCAGGCGCCTCGCGCAACAAGCGGCAGAGGGTAAACCCATCCATACCAGGCATGCGGACGTCGAGCAGAATCAGGTCGGGCTTTAGCGACAGGGCACGCTGGTAGCCCTGACGGGCGTCGCTGGCCATGGACAACTGCCAGGCTTGCTGACGCAGCACGACGACCAACCCCCGTATTTCCTCGGGCGAATCGTCTATCAGCAAAATATGCGGTGCATTGTTGAAATTGTTCTGCATCACTCCAGCCCAATTAACGTCATGGGTTCGGCCGACGACCGGTAATAGATCAACGCGATTATCCTTGCGAGCAAAAGCGCTGTCCGGCGTAACAAAAGGCCTAACATCAGGAGCGCGATAAGATAACGCAAAGCCTCGTGGATAGACATGATGCAGCGTCCCATATACGACCACACGTCGTCCCAAATGCCGCCCCCCCGATATTCGCTACGCGCCGCCAACCTGGCCGATCTGTACTGGCTGGTTCATGTGGTGGAGGCGGGTAGTTTTTCTGCCGCCGCACAGCGTACCGGAGTCGCCAAGTCCAATTTGAGCAGGCGAATCATCCAGCTCGAAAAGCGCATGGACGTGCAACTACTTATCCGCAGGCCACGGGCTCTTCATCTCACCCCGATCGGCTCACGCATTTATTGTCATGCGCTGGATATGCTTGACGCTGCCAAAGCGGTCGAGGAGATCGCCAGGGATGCCAATGGCCCACCACGTGGCCCCGTTCATCTATCCGCGCCCAGAGTATTGTCGCCCTGGTTCTATACCTGCCTGCGCACGTTCAGAGATCGGTATCCAAATATCGAGTTCTACCTGAGTGAGGCCGATGGTGAAACTGAACTGGCGAACAATCACCTGGATATATCGCTCAGCCTCCATGAGGTGCCTGGCGATAGCAACGACATCGTGTCGAGGGCCATAGCACGCCTGGAAATGGTGATTGTGGGCAGCCCCGAGAAGGTGAGTAACCTTGGTAATCCCAACCGTTTGGATGAGCTGAGCGATATGGATCTTCTTACCACCCGATCCTCCACGGGCCTACGGCCCTGGCTATTGGTAGATGGGGAGAAGGCGCTGGACAGAGCAGCGCTATGCTTACACGATTACCAGTCGATGCTCGACGCCGCCCGTGCCGGCCTAGGCCTGGCCTGCGTACCGCTGCACAGTTGCATCGACGATCTACGAGCCGGGCGCCTGCAACAGGCCTGCCCAGCCGAACACCCGAAAGCGGCAGTGCTGTATACGCTCACCAATCCCCACCGCAGCATAACGCCTGCAGCCCGCGCTTTAGTTCAGCACCTTCGTGACGAACTCGAGGTTCAGCCAACCGCCGGCATGGCTGCTTTGATGGGCCTCGCTACCGCTCAAGAATGAAGGTTATGACTGAAATCAGCCCCTAAAGCCCCGTCAACTGTCGCTTCAGAACCCGTCAAACAAAACTGCTGCTCCTCTGAAGCACGTTTATCGAAACGAGCCATCTCGCAATCTGCTCGTCGTCCAGATGACATTTCATCGGTCGACTGCGCTGCGCGCCAACATGAGCTGAATCCTTCTGGTTGCTGCGTAGTCATACCTCATCAGTAGCAGCACATTCGCTTGATCTTTCTTCCGGCCGGCTACAGGCCACCGCTGAGGTGCAGATATGGCTACGCATAGTGAGATGGTGCTGGAGCAGGCCATGTTGGCCGTTTTGGGTGCCTGTATCGACCTGGGTTATGACGTCGACAAGCTGGCTCAGACAGCCCAGGTGCTTATTCTGGATAACAGCAAGTACAACCACGTCGAACAGCCCCTCGCTTCAACACCACACGAGGCGATCGAAAGAGCGCTTTCAACCGTGAAAAGCGCCCCGCGCCTCTAGCCGCAACCGTTACAGAGACCGAGCGCGCATCGTCAATAGCGGTGCGTCAGCTTGGCCTGCTGGCAACTCAGCCCACTGTGAAACGCTGTGAAATTTTCAGGTGTTTGCGAATTGCTGTGAAGGCAATGCGCAGTGGCCATTTGCTTGCTGATAACGTCAGTGGTGACGGCAGTATCGCTGCCACGTGTCATTCATCCACTGAGGGAGCAGGGCCGATGTCTACTACCGTTTCGCCTACTGGCGGTAACCCGAATACGCCGAGTTCATCGACTTCGGCATTCGATGCGAAGTTGGACATCGCCAAGTCCAGCAAATCCATTGCCGACTACATGCGCCAGAACGGCAAGGGTGCGATTACCAAACAGGAAGTCTCGCAACTGGCCAACGACACGTCGGGCAAGGTGCCCAGCGATGTCGTCGAGGCGGCCAAGTACATGCAGCGCCATCCTGACGTATTCACCGCCATCGAAACCCACGACGTGGCGGGTGCGGACGATCTGTCAGGGGTCTGGAATCTCGACTGGGCAGCCAGTGGCGGACTGAAAGGAACGCCGACCGAAGCCATCGCCAAGATGCAGGACACTTTCGATTACGCGATTGCCAAGTCCGCGCAAATCACCGAGATCACCACTGCCAGCAAGAGCGAGCTGGACTCGACCAAGCAGCGGCCGAGCAACTGATACCGGGCGCATCAGCAGCGCCCTACTCCGACCCAAACGCCAGGTTTCGCAAGCGCCCTGGCGTTTGGCTGTGCCTGCTGGTGCACGGCACTACTGTTCAGAACGCGCTCAAGGATCCAGCCGCCGGCGCAGCCACGAGAACGGCGCCAGCAGGCAAAACACCGTATATGCCAACGCACGTGTGGGGATGCGCGCCAGCAACGACGCTGGGCGCCAGCGGGCTTCGGGTACGAAGCTGCCAGGCGGGCGAAAGTGCGCCAGCGGGCGAGTCAGAAAACCATGCCACAGGCCCTCACGTGATATCAGCACGCGCAGGTTCTCGGGAATGAAGAAGCCCGAATGGCGATAAGTCTGGGTACGCACATTGAGAACGGTCTTTGCGTCGTAACCCGCTACCCCACCGGGGCCCGCACCGGGAATGGCGTACTGCGCATAGGGCACCGCACCATCCTGGCCGCCGACATGGTTCAGCACCGCTTCCACGCGGCCCTCGGCGATCAGTCGATCCCAATCGAAATCCGGACGCACGATGCTTGCCGCAGTGATGATGCGGCCGAACTTCAGGTCGGCGAAATCCGGGTTCTCCAGCACACGCGACAACAGCAATGTGCCAAAGCTGTGGGCGATGATGTCCGGCGCGGTCGGAAGCCGGCTTTTCTCCGCCTGTTCGATGGCAATCCTCATTCGCTCACCCAATCGCTTGGCGAGCTGATCGTGCAGCCAGCGGGCGAACACGTCGATGGTCGCCCAACCGTATTTGTAGATGAGCACGGGAGCGGAATAGCTGAGCCGATTGGCGATTTCCCAACTGAACGCTTCCTGCCATTTGGCGCGGCTGTTCATGCCATGGATAACGATCACCCAGCGGATATCGCGGCTGGTTTCGCCCACGAGACGGTAGAAATGTTCAGCGATGACCTCACAGCCGTCCTGCAGATAGTCGGTGTGACAGTAAGGGCATGACGTAGGCTGGCCGCCGGGCGGCAGCACCCTGTCGCAGCCGCGTAAGGGGCAGCGGTAGGAATCGATTCTGCGTGCTGCGGTGGATGCGACCAGGTTGTCGAGGAAGGCCTGCAGTGCTGTGTCGCTGTCCTGGGCACCGACTACCCCAGCGAACTGCGCCAGGGTAAATTCCAGCTCGACGCCCTGCTCCAGGCGCCGGTCGATTTCCGCTTGCCAGCGGCCATGTGATGACGGGCTCATGGCGCGTTGTTGTACTCCCAGAGCAGCTCGACGATACGCACGATGTCCTCGCGCTTGCACTGCGCCCAGATCCGCAAGCGCGCCTCGCGCCCATAAACCTGAACGGCGATACGGCGGCTGGTGCCATGCTCTTCGGCGGCAAAATGCAGCATGCCCTGCGCCCTGTCGAACTGGCCGGTGTCTACAGCCTGCAGCACCACACGCACCGGCTCCACGGCGTCGATGCCACCTTCTGCGAGGGTCGAGGCCATTTCCACATAGCCGCCATCGAGCTCGAAGCGGGTGGAATGCACGCCCTTGCCCTTCATCGCCGCCACTTTCACCGCCTGGTCGAGCGGAATCGGCAGCGGAGCGACATCCGGGCAGCCGATCGCTGCCAGGGTCATGCGCACATCCTGGAACACGGCCTTGTGGTCAATATCAGGGTTGCGATGGATCAGAATCGCGGCATAGGGATCGCCAAAACGCCACTCGTAGCGAACCACGCTGCGATCCAGGCGCTGCCGATAGGCATCGAAGCGATAACGCTCCAGTCCTTCCTCGATGGCGAAGTCCTTGGGTTTCCAGCGATTCCAGCCAGCCTTGCCCTGATGCCAGAGCATCGACAGACCGCCATCGCCAAGACCGATGTGCTTGAGCTCCAGCGCCTCGGGGAAATCCAGGCTGGCACTCGCCTGCAGCAGAGCGGCATGGGGGCTGGCCGCGATACCGGCGGCCAGCGCGCCGATCTCCACCTGCGGCGGCTGAATCAGATAAAGGTGTTGATCGCCCCAGCCTTCGACTTCCGCCAGCCATGCCTCCAGGCCTTCCTGGGTCAGCTCGTCGGCATCGATGGCGGCATCCAGATTGTCGGCGAAGTCTTCCTTGGTCGCGCCGATGCGGACGCTGGTGCCACGCAGCAGTTCCTTGATGAAGGCATTGCCCTGGGCGACGATGACCCGTCGCACCAGCTCCTTGAGTTGCGCTTTGCTCAGCAGATCCGTGCCCATGCCCTCTCCCGACGATGCGCAGCGTCATGCCGGCGCACCACTGGCGCGAGGCACGACATAGCTATACGCCATCATACTGTGAGAACAGGTGTTTTGCTTGGCCCAAATCCAGGCAGCGAGCCGCGCGATGTTGTCCGTGGCTCGCGGCGCTGCTGCCTAGCTATGCCACTCAAGCGTGGTGCAGATACCAACGCCAATCCTGCTCGCCGACCTCGGCCATGAACTGGCGGTACTCAGTTTGCTTGATCGCCAGAAATACCTTGAGGAACGCCTCGCCCAGCGCCTCTCTGGCCCAGGTTGATTGCTCCAGGGCACGCAGTGCTGTGAGCCAGTCGGTAGGCAGAAATTCGGTGGCCTGCTCGTAGCCGTTGCCGACGATGGCTGCGCCCGGGTCGATCTGCTCGCGGATGCCGTGGTGGATGCCGGCGAGAATCGCCGCTGCCGCCAAATAGGGGTTGGCGTCAGCGCCACAGATGCGGTGCTCGATATGGCGGCTGTTGGCCGGGCCACCCGGCACGCGGAACGACACGGTGCGGTTGTTCACGCCCCAGCTCTTGGCCAGCGGTGCGTAGCTGTTGGCCTGGAAGCGGCGGAACGAGTTGGCGTTGGGACAGAAGATCGCCAGGGAGTCGAGCAGCGTGGCCATCATGCCGCCGATGGAGTGGCGCAGCAGCGGCGTGCCTTGTGGGTCTTCGCTGGTGTAGAGGTTGTTGCCCTGCTCATCGGCCAGGCTCACGTGCATGTGCAAGCCGTTGCCGGCCAGATCGCCGAACGGCTTGGCCATGAAACAGGCCTGCAGCCCATGCTTGTTGGCGACACCCTTGACCAGGCGCTTGTAGCGAATGCCTTCGTCGATGGCCTGCAGCGCATCGAAGCGGTGCTCCAGGGTCAGCTCGACCTGGCCAGGCGCGTACTCGGAAATCGCCGTGCGCACCGGTAGGCCCTGCACGTCGCAAGCGGCATACAGGTCGTCGAGGAACGGCTGCAACTGCTCCAGCTCGTACACGCCATACACCTGCGGCGCCTGAGGTCGCACGCCATTGCTCTGCAGCGCTGGTTGCGGCCGCCCCGCGGCGTCGCGCTGCTTGTCCAGCAGGTAGAACTCCAGTTCCACGGCCATTACCGGGTAAAAACCATCGGCCTTGAGCCGTTCGATCACCCGCACCAGGGCATGCCGAGGGTCGGCCGGCGTGGCGGGCAGGCCCTGGGTCGGGTGCATGCTCACCTGCAGTTGCCCGGTAGGTGTGCTGCGCCAGGGCTGCAGGGTCAGGCTGCCAGGCAGCGGATAGGTCCAGCAGTCGGCATCGGCCACTTCCCAGACCAGGCCAGTGGCTTCCACATCCTCACCCTGGATGGTCAAGGCCAGGATCGAACTGGGCAGCGGCCGGCCATGTTCATAGATCGCCAGCAGTTCATCACGGTGCAGCAGCTTGCCACGCGGCACGCCGTTGGCATCGATCAGCATCAGCTCGATGCTGCGCACCTCGGGGTGGGCGGCGAGAAAGTCGCGGGCTTCCTGGATATCGGCGAATTGCATGGTCAGCTCTCGTAAAAATTACAGAAAACACCGCTGTAATCCCCTGCCCGCCTTCAGGGCGTGGCAGCAGAATCGCGGCGGTCAATCGACAGCACAGGTCAGGCACGGGCACCGGGAATCGCCAGCAGCTCGGTCAGCCCTGCATCGAGGGTGGCGAGCAGCTTGTCGACGTCGGCGGCGCTGGTGTCCGGGCAACACAGAGTCATGTTGTGGAACGGTGTGATGAGGATGCCACGGTTGATCAGGTACAGGTGCAAGGCCATCTGCAAGCTGTCATGGAAGGCTGCTTCGGCTTCGGCACCGGTCTTTGGCGCCGTGGCGCAGAACTGGAATTCGCAGCGCGCCCCCAACTCGGTCACCGACCAGTTCAGCCCGTGCTTGCCGATCAGCTGACGCAAGCCCGCCGCCAGGCGTGCAGCCAGGGGCAGCATGTGATCGTAGGCGGTCGGTGTCATCACCTCTTCCAGGTTCACGCGCATGCAGCGCATGGCCAGCGCGTTGGCCGACAGCGTGGTGCCCATGCCGCTGTGGCCATGGCCGTGGCTGTTTTCACTGGCATGTTGCTGAGCCAGGCGCATGGCCTGCGCCATCTCGTGGCTGCAGCCGTACACCGAGCACGGCACGCCGCCGGCGATGGGCTTGCCGAGGGTGATGAAGTCCGGCTTGAGGTTCCAGGCGCGGGTGCAGCCGCCGGGGCCGGTGGAGATGGTGTGGGTTTCGTCG
The DNA here is from genome assembly GCF_979258205.1 of Pseudomonas sp. AC355. NCBI lineage: Bacteria > Pseudomonadati > Pseudomonadota > Gammaproteobacteria > Pseudomonadales > Pseudomonadaceae > Pseudomonas > Pseudomonas sp. AC355. Next base: position 2,336,525 of record NZ_OZ409843.1, read on the forward strand.
ATGATCAGCAGGCTGCCGTACTGCTTGCTAAGCTCGCGAACCTTTTCCATGAAGCCCGGCTCGGGCAGCACCATGCCGATGTTGGTCATCGCCGGCTCGCAGAGAATCGCCGCGACATCACCTTGAGCGAGCGCTGCCTCCAGCGCGGCGACATCGTTGAACGGCACGGCGCGGCTGGTCTTGGCCAGGTTGCGTGCCTGGCCGATCAGGCCGCCACGGTGCACGGTGCGGCCTTCCTTGCAGCGCACCATCACGTCGTCGACGGTGCCGTGGTAGCAGCCGTCGAACACCAGCAGCACCTTGCGCCCGGTGATCGCACGGGCCCAGCGGATCACGTAACGGTTGGCGTCGGTGGCAGTGGTCGCCACCTGCCAGAACGGCAAGCCGAAGCGCTCGGCGAGCAACTCGCCGGCGATCACCGCGTCTTCACCCGGCAGCATGGTGGTCAGGCCGTTGGCGCCCTGCTCGGCAATGGCCTGAGCGATGGGCTCGGGCGAATGGCCGAACATGCTACCGGTGTCGCCGAGGCAGAAGTCGATGTACTCGTGGCCGTCGACATCATAGAAACGCGCGCCCTTGGCTCGGCTGACGAACAGCGAGCTGGGCATCGACCAGTCACTCATCCAGTGCATCGGTACGCCACCGAACAGTGACTTGCGGGCACGCTTGGCCCACTCGACGGATTTCGGGTTGCTCTGCAGAAAACGCTCGCGTTCACCGGCCACGAAGGTTGCGACCGCCGACTCGCTGATTCCACTGTTGAACATGAAGGACACTCCAAATGTTGTATGAACGGGTCGCCGCAACGCTCAGTTGCCGGCCGACACACCGCAGTCGATTACCATGTCCGCGCCGGTGATGGACCGGCGCGCTGCTCTGGCAGAGGAAATACGCCAGATCGGCCACTTCGCCGGGCTGGATGAAACGCGCCGCGTCGCCTTGCGGGTACTTGGCCAGCAGATCCTGGTAGTACGCCTGCTGGTCACCATTGCCGTAATGCTCGGCCTGAAACTTCAGCATCGGAGTCTCCACATCGCCCGGCGACACGCTGTTGCAGCGCACGCCTGAAGGCGCTAGATCCAGCGCCAGCGCCTTGGTCATGAGGGTCACCGCGCCCTTGCTGGCGCAGTAGGCGGCAGCATTGCGATTGCCCTGCCGGCCGGCGTCGCTGGAGATGTTGACGATGGCGCCCTTGCTCTCGCGCAGCGCCGGGATGCTGGCCGAGCACATGAAGAAGGTGGCCTTGAGGTTGACGTCCAGCACGATGTCGAAATCCTCTTCGCTGAACGATTCCACCGGGCCTTCACGCCACACACCGGCGCAGTTCACCAGTGCGTCCAGCCGGCCGGTGCTGGCGAGCAGCGACGCGACGACGTCTTTGCAGGCGCTCGGCTTGCGAATGTCGGCAGCATGCGCGCCGGCCAGCTTGCCTTCGGCCTGCAGCGCGGCGAGCGCGGTGGCGTCCAGATCCGTGCCGAAGACCTGCCAGCCACCCGCATTGAAACGCTCGCACATGGCCTGGCCGATACCGCCTAGGGCACCGGTAATCAGAACGACGGGTTGCATCGGTTTACTCCTCGGCCCGCAGGCCGCTTGAGGGGATAAAAAGAGGGGTTGGCGCTCAGGGCGCCTTGTTCTCGATCAGGCTGTTGCCACCATCGATCACCAGCGACTCACCAGTGATGTAGCTCGCCTCCGGTGAGGCCAGGAAGGCCACTGCAGCGGCGACTTCTTCGGGATAGCCGGCGCGGCCCACGGGCACGTAGGCCGCAGCGCGCTGTTCTTCGGGGTGGGTGGCGGCGGTGGTGATCCACCCCGGCGCTACCGAATTGACGGTGATTCCCTGGCCGGCCACTTCCAGCGCCAGTGACCGGTTCAAACCGAGCATTCCGGCCTTGGCCGCGCTGTAGCCGGCCTCCCCCGGATTGCCGACCCGCGTGCCAGTCACCGAGCTGACGTGTACGACACGGCCATATTGGCGCTGCTGCATGCCCGGCAGCACGGCGCGGGTGAGCAGAAAGGCGGTGGTCAGGTTGCGCGAGATCGACAGGTTCCATACGTCGAGGCTCATCTTCGACACCTCGACGAAGGGCTCGGGGCTGCCCTGCATGGCCATGCCGGCGTTGTTGACCAGGATGTCGATGCGCCCCCAGAGCGCCTCGGCCCAGTCTGCGAACGCCTGCGTCTGCGCTTCGTCGGTGAGGTCGACCGCACAGCCCTCGGCCTCGAAGCCCGCAGCGCGTAGCTCGGCTACACGCTCGGCGATGCGCGCGCTGCTGGCGGTGACGATCAGCTTTACGCCAGCCGCCCCGAGCCTGCGCGCAATGGCCATGCCGATGCCGCTCTCGCTACCAGCGCCGCTGACCAATGCCACCTGACCTGCCATTGCCCTGAACATACCGACCTCATCCCACGGGTTTCATGGGCTGGATGCTAAGCGCATAAATCTGATACAAAAAGACGACTGTTATCAGGGAAACTGACAACCATGGTGTTCACCAGCGAATCTCTTCGGGTATTTCTCGCCGTCATCGACGAAGGCTCGTTTTCCGCGGCAGCGCGCGTCCTGGGCCGTGTGCCCTCGGCCGTGAACATGGCGGTGTCGCAGCTGGAGGCGGAACTGGATCTGATCCTGTTCGATCGCTCGACCCGCAAGGCGCTGCCTACACCAGCTGCCCGCGCACTGGAGCCCCAGGCCAGACAGGTGGCCAGTCAGCTGAACCTGCTCGACGCCCATGCGCTGCAGTTGCACAAGGGCCTGGAGAGAAGGCTGGTGCTGGCGATGGCCCCGGAGCTGCAGACCGGTGCCTGGAGCCAGCCGCTGATTACCCTGGCCCGGGAATTCCCCACCCTGGAGATAGAAATACGCTCGGCAGCCCAGGCCGATGCGGTACGCATGCTGCATGACGGCAGCGTGCAGGTGGCGTTGATGTTCGAGCGCCCCGGCATCGACGAACGCGAAGCCTTTGCCGAAGCCGGCAGCCAGTTGCTTACCGCAGTCGCCGCGCCAGGCTACCCGTTCACCAGAGAGGGAAAACCGCTGGACGAAGCGCACATGGCGGACACACGGCAGATCGTGGTGGCCAGCGGCGACCCCAACGCCTCCGACCCGCAGATCGTGCTTTCCCACCGCGTGTGGCTCACGGACAGTTACCTGGCCACCCTCGACCTGGTGCAGGCCGGCCTGGGCTGGGCGTACCTGCCGCAGCCGCTGGTTCAGCCGATGATCGCCTCGGGCGTACTGGCCGCGGTCAAGTTCGACAACATGGCCAGCCAGATACGCCTGTGGGTCGATGTCATCTGGTACAAGAGCCGCCCCCTGGGGCTGGGCGCACGCCGTTATCTGCAACTGCTGCGCGAGCAGGTCGAGACTGGGCCGGCGCGTTCGTAAGTGCCCGGCTCTGCTGCAGCGTTCCGCACTTCATCGACCCGCCGCCAACGCTCTGTTAGGCAACGATTCTCGGCAGGTTGCCCGAAGCCCAGGAAACCGGGGTTCTCGCTGCTGTCGCCTGGCCCAGATCGCTTACCGCATCGAGGCGAGCGATCTGCTCGGCCGACAGTTCGAGCGCCAGGGAACCAAGATTGTCGGTGAGCTGCGCCAGGGAGCGTGGCCCGATGATCGGCACCGAGCCGTGAGTACCGGCCCAGGCAATTGCAACCTGGCCAGGGTTGACGCCCAGCTCATCGGCAACCGAGATCAGCACGTCGAGAATCTGCGTGCGCTGCGTCGAGTTCTCGGCCTGGAATACCCGGCCACCGAAGCCTTCGGCCCTGCCCTTCTCGCCTTGTCGGTATTTACCCGTGAGCATGCCGCCGCCCAGTGGCGACCACGTGACGATACCGAGGCCTAGCGCGTGGGACGCCTGGAACAGATCGGCCTCGGGATCGCGATGCACTAAGCTGTGTTCGAACTGCGCCGCCGCGATGGGAACGGCGCGGGTCAGTTGTGCCAGGGTGGCAGCATGGGCGAGACGCCAGGCCGGAAAGTTGGACAGGCCCGCGTAGAGAATCTTGCCGGCGCGAGCAAGATCATCCAGACCGCGAACCACTTCTTCCATGGGCGTAACAGCGTCGGGATGATGCACCCAGTAGATATCGATGCGGTCGGTTTTCAGGCGCTTCAGGCTCGCCTCGACCGACGCGACCATCGCCTTGCGGCTGTTACCGGTGACCAAGCGGTTGGCATCGGGTGCCGCGCCGTTGGTGAACTTGGTAGCGAGGACGAAATCCTCGCGGCGACCCTCAAGCAGCGTACCGAGCAGCGCCTCGGACTGGCCGAACTGGTACACGTCCGCGGTATCGATGAAGTTGCCACCGGCTTCGGCGTAGGCGTTGAAAATGGCCTCGCTGGTATCCGGGTCGGCACCGTAGCCCCAGCCGGTTCCAAAATTACCCGTGCCCAGCGCCACCTGGGAAACCTGCAGGCCCGTTTTGCCAAACGTGGTGTATTTCATGCTGTTCTCCCCCGCCGTCAGGCGGCCACTGTTAGAGGTCGATTGGCGCTATTGCTCAGGGCGACGAGGCACCACCAGATTGCCCACGGAAACCTGCACGACTTGCCCATCCTGATTCAGCGTGGTGGTGCGCAGCTTGACCAGCCCTTGAGTAGGCTTGGATCTGGATGGCCGCACTTCCAGCACCTCGAGTTCCACCCGCAGTTCATCGCCAGGCCTGACCGGCAGCGGCCAGCGCAGCTCGTCGAAGCCGGCGCCGACAATGCCGCCGGCGAGTTTCGGCTCGCAGTCCACCAGCAGGCGCATGGTCAGCGCGGCGGTGTGCCAGCCACTGGCGGCCAGTGCACCAAAAATCGAAGTACTGGCAGCGGTTTCGTCGAGATGGAATGGCTGGGGATCGAACTCGGCAGCGAAGGTCTTGATGGCCTCCGCGTCGAGACGAACCCGGGTAGTGCCAGCGAAGCGTTGACCCGGTTCCAGGTCGTCCAGGTAGTAGATGGTCATCGTTAGGCTCCCTCTTTTTACGGGCCGCAGGTGCGTTATGAAAAGTACGGTCATCAGCCAAGCACAACGAAGGGACGATGCCGCTAGCTCGCGTTCTCGGGTATGGCTGCAAGGATCTGCGAACGACACAGGTCGATGATCTCGTCTGCCAGCGGGGAATCGTCCGGGCAGGCGCGGGATAACACGATCGCCCCGACTGCTTGGGCGAACAAACCGATCATTTGCGCTCGCGCGTCCCGCCCTTGCGTATCGCCCTCATGATCGAGCGTCGCCAGCATGCCTTCGATGCCCTGCGCGAATATCGCCTTGATCTCGTCCGGTTGACGCGTCGCGTCGCCGCCAAGCGCGGCCATGGTGCAGCCAGACCCGCGCTCATCACGGTGCTGTCGGGAAACGTAGAAGTTGAAGAACGCGGCGGCGTCTACACCGCTACTGCGCTCCAGCGTTTTTGAAATGCCGCAGGCAGCCGATTGCGCCATCAGGTCAGCCTTGGAGCCGAAGTGCTTGTAGAACCCGCCATGCGTGAAGCCGGCAGCGGCCATCAGATCCGCCACACCCACGCCGTCATAGCCACGCTCACGAAACAGAGCAGAGGCTGTTTCGACGATCAGCGCTCGGTTCGCCTGGGCCTGAGCCTTGGTCACTCGCATATCCACATGCCTCCTGGTGCATCGCCTATCAAGCGTCAAGCATACATTGATGTCGATCATAATCAATTTTATTGACATAAAAGATTACGACCATCATTTTAAATACGCCGAGCCCAACCAAGGTGCGCCTCCCCACATCGAATGAGGGCATTCGTGATGCAGACGCCGCCCGTGCTGCTTGCAGGTATTCGCGCCATGAATGGCGGGCGTATCAGCGTGGTCCCTGGTGTTGCCAACAAGCTGAATGTCGTGTTCATGTGGGCGATGCCGCGCTGGCTTCACCAGGCTGTGCTGGCCCGAATAATGGCTGCGTGATCAGCCTGGCAGCGCCCGCTTGGCGCTGCCGAATTCCCCGATTCACCGCATTAGCAGTACCGCTGAATATGCAGCGGCCACTAACCCAAATGGAGCGTGTCATGTCCGACGATGTACTGTTCAGCCCCTTCAAACTGAAAAGCCTGGATCTGCCCAACCGCATCGTCATGGCGCCCATGACCCGTGCCCTGGCGCCCGAAGGTATTCCCGGCGAGCAACATGCCGAGTACTACCGCCGTCGCGCTGCCGGCGGCGTGGGCCTGATCCTGACCGAGGGCACGGTGATCGACCGCCCGGCCTCGCGCAACATGCCGGGCATTCCATTCTTCCATGGCGATGCAGCGCTGGCTGGCTGGGCTGAAGTGGCCAAGGCCGTACACGCGGCTGGCGGGCGTATCGGCCCACAAATCTGGCACACCGGCTCGACCCGTTCCCGTGGCGAATGGGTGCCTGATGCGCCGGTGGAAAGCCCGTCCGGGCTGGTGGCCCCCGATGATCCGCGCGGCGTGAGCATGACTCTGGAAGACATCGCCGACACCGTGGCGGCATTCGCCACCGCGGCAGCGGATGCCAAACGCCTGGGCTTCGACACGGTCGAGCTGCATGGCGCCCATGGTTACCTGATCGACCAGTTCTTCTGGCCGGGCACCAACACCCGCACGGACGCCTTCGGTGGCGCGACCATCGCCGAGCGCTCGCGCTTTGCAGCGGAGGCGGTACGCGCCGTTCGCGCGGCCGTCGGGCCAGACTTCCCGCTGATCCTGCGGGTCAGCCAGTGGAAGCAGCAGGACTATGCCGCACGTCTGGCGACCACGCCTGACGAGATGACCCAGTGGCTGGCGCCGCTGGTCGAGGCTGGCGTGGATATCCTGCATTGCTCGCAGCGCCGCTTCTGGGAGCCGGAGTTCGCGGACATCGACGGCGAGCACGGCCTCAACTTCGCGGGTTGGGCGAAGAAACTCACCGGTGCAGCGACCATCAGCGTCGGCTCGGTAGGGCTAGATGGCGACTTCTTCGGCGCCTTTGGCGGCAAGGGCTCCGATGCCGCCGTACTGGATAATCTGCACCTGCGCCTCGAGCGTGAAGAGTTCGACCTGATCGCCGTGGGCCGTGTACTGATCTCCGACGCGCAGTGGGCCAACAAGGTTCGTAACGGTGAGCCGCTGCCAGGCTTCAATGCCGCCGACCTCGCCACACTAGCCTGACGATTGGCGCACGCAATGTGCGCTGGAAACACGGCAGCCGCGGGGATCAAATCTCCGCGCCTTGCTCGTCTTCACCCAAAGCCGTCAGTGCGGCAATTCACCACGCTAGGTGCCCTCGCCAAACCTTACCGCGGTGGTAAAGTTTGGCCCCATGAAATTCGCCCGCCATGAACGGTCACTGATTGCATGGATGCTCTACGCCAGCGTCCTGTTTAGCCTGTTCGTCTGCGGTATTCATCACGGGCAGATGAGCGGCCTTGCCCTCAGCGGCCTGAACGGCGGTTACTGCGCCTCTGGCAGTGATCACGGCCAGAGCTACGAAGACGGCAGCTCCAGCCAGTCCCAGCAGATGAGTGCGCAATTCAACTGCCCGCTGTGCTCGTCCTCTTCCCTGGCCGTCGCCCTCAATACCGCGAGCTGGAACATTGGCCACCTGCTCTCGGCAATGCCGTCGCCAATCGTCGTGCGCAGCCTGGCGCAACCGCCACCGCGCTATCTATGGCCCTCCCTGAATCCTCGCGCCTCCCCTTCCCGCTTCCTCGCCGTGTGACCCAATCAGCCTGATTCCATCGGCCTGCGCCTGCGCGCGGTCGGGAAACAGCGTCACCTATTTCGCGTGGAAAAACCTTTGATGAAAACAACAGACACCGCTCTGCTGCTGCCACTCGCGCGCCGTTCGGCGCCAACCGTCATGCTCTCCTGCCTGTTCGCCCTCACGCCGCTGAGCCAGGCCGTTGCCGACACCCGCAACACCGGCGATTCGGTCGTCACCCTGGGCGCGGTCAGCGTCGTTGCCGGGCAAGCCGGCCCGCTGGCCAGCCACAACATTCTCAGCTCGGTCGATGTGCTCGGCGCCGACATCCTCGAAAAGCAGCCGGTGCAATACAGCTGGGAACTGTTCAACCGTGCGCCCGGCGTGATGCTGACCCAATTCAATCAGGGCACCACCTCCGGCAAGCTGTCGTTTCGCGGCTTCAACGGCGAGGGTGAGGTGAATGCCGTCAAGCTGCTGATCGACGGGATTCCCAGCAATACCAACGACGGCAACATGCCCTTCATCGACATGGTCTTCCCGTTGGAGATCGACAGTATCGAAGTGGTACGCGGCACCAACGACCCGCGCTACGGGCTGCACAACATCGCCGGCAACGCCAGCATCAATACCCGCCAGGGCGGCAACGACGGCAAGTTGCGGCTGCGCTACGGCAGCTTCGACACCCGTGAGCTGCAACTGGTGAAGGGCGTCGAGGACGGCAACTGGAGCCAGAACTATTCGTTCAGCTACCAAGGCAGTGAGGGCTACCGGGATCATGCCAAGGCCGAGCGCATGAGCTTCGCCGGTAAGTGGTTCTACACCGCAGACGATGACGCCTGGCGTGCCGGTCTGATCGCCCGGCACTACACCGCCGATGCCGACGAAGCGGGCTACCTGAGTCGGGCCGACTCTCGCGAGCGGCCACGGCAGTCCTATGCCAACAACGCCACCGACACCGGTGAGCGGGAAATGAATCAGCTCAGCCTGCACCTGGATGCCAACCTCTCGGATACCCTGAGCTGGGCCAGCAAGGCCTACGTGAATACTTTCGAAGACCGCCGCTGGACGCAGTATTGGCGCACCTCGTCGCAGCAGGAACGCTACGCCGACGAAACCCAGTACGGCGCGCTGAGCAGCCTGACCTGGCGCCCTGAGGTCGAGCATCTGCATGCCTTCGCTCTGGAGGGTGGTGCCGAGGTACAGCGCCAGGAGAACGAGAGCCTGCGTTATCGCACGCAACAGCGCAGCCGCGTGGCGCAGACCCGCGATCAGCAGTTCGACCTGAATGTTTACGGCACCTATGTGCAGGCGGTGATCGAGCCGACCGACACGCTGAAGATCATCCCGGCGTACCGGGTCGACAAGCTCTATGGCGGCTACGTCAACGGGTTGAGCGGTGAGCATGCCGACGTCAATGACTATGGTCTGATCAAACAGCCAAAGATCAGCGTCGTCTACTCGCCCTGGGAGCAAGCCAGCCTTTATGCCAACTGGGGCCGCAGCTATCAGGTCGGGGTCGGGTCGGCGGCGTATCGCCTGGCGACCCTCAGCGACGACCTGAAACCGTCGATCAACGATGGCTGGGAAACCGGGATCAAGTTCAAGCCAGCCGCCTGGATCGATGGCCGGATCGCCTACTGGGAGCAGAAGGCCTCGGATGAAGTGCAGCGCAAGCTCAACGACGCCGTTGGCGATGCCGAGAACGTCGGGAAAACCTTGCGCAAAGGCTGGGATGTACAGCTCAACCTGTACCCCAGCGACGCCAGCAGCATGTGGCTGTCCTACTCGCGGCAGTTCTCGGAGATCCTCGAGCCCAATCCCAACCTGCCGGCCAGCAAGGGCAAGGAGATGGATCACGTGCCTCATCACCTTTACGCCGCTGGCTCGACCTATCAGCTGACGCCTGAGCTCGAGCTGTCCGCCTGGGTCAACGGCCAGAGCGACTACTACCTCGAACGCACCAACAGCACCGGCAAGTTCGGCGATTATGTGCTGCTCAATCTGGGGGCGACTTATCAGGTCACGCCAACCCTGAGCGTCGATGTGCAGGCCAAGAACATCACCGACCGTTACTACGAATACGCCTGGTATGACGACAGTGCCGGTGTGCAGCAATCGCTACACGCTACCGGCGATGGTCGGGCGATCTATGCAGGCCTGACGCTGGACTTCTAGACGACGGCCATGGCCACGTAGCGACTGGCTACGTGGCCATGGCGCCGCCACTCACTGCTCTTCATCACGCAGTTGGCTGCTCAAGCGGTCGCAGCTCTCGGACCAGTTGCTCAACCAGTCGGGCAGTGGCGGGGACTGTTCGGGCAAGTTCAGTTCCAACGCGAACTCACCTGGCGATACGTTGCCTTTCGGCCCACGGAACAAGCCGCGCATGATGACCACGCCCAGCACCCGGCCATCCCTCACGAATCGGTGTTCGATAAAGCTCCATTTTTCATCCCAACCCAACATCCGGGTATGAATTTCAAAAGCCTGGAACAGCTTCAGTTCACGACGGAACTTGCCCCATACATCACCGACGATAGGCAGGGCACGATGACGCAGCGCTACCCGAAACGCACCGCTGCGCAGTACGTAATCCATACGCCCGACATCAGACAGGGTGAAGTAGCGGCCATTGGTGACGTGGCGGTTAAGGTCGAGATCAAGCGGCCAGACGCGCATGCGCACGACGGTGGTTTCGAACGCAGATACAGGCCGGCGCCATGGCCGGCGCAGCAGCATCAGAAAAAGGCGAAACCAAAGATTCATAACGCGAACACCTGCTCGAACGAAGACGTGCACTGTAAACACGTCGCGCCAAGCAAGGTAGTTGCAGAACTGCCTTACCCCATGGGATTTATGCAAAAACGATGGTGCTTTAGCCCCGCTGCCAATAGAGGCAATGCCGTTCGCTGCACATCGAGTATCTGTTCAACACAGGGCTAGCAGCGCGGAGCAGGGCCAGTATCTTTTTTAGGCATATGCGCCGAGGAGGCAAGCCTCCTGTTTGGTTCCAGCACCCTATTGGTTTGAGCGATGAAGTCGAGCATAACGGCTTGCACCAAGGCGCAGTTTTCCAGTTGGGCCTTACTCAGGCACCTGCTCCCCACGCATTGCCCGTCCGCTGACATCGCTTTGAAGCATATGCCGGTTGGGCCTTTTTCAAGGTCAAGTCGGCAGCCTGTTTCAGAGGTAAATCTATTTATATAGTTGTCCATAATAATGTGAGGCAACGATGGGCAAATCGGTTCGCACTGTATTGATACCGCTCGTCATACGGTTCGTTTGTGTGAACCTATCGGAGCGCTCACGCTCTCGGCTAACGCTGAAGATTCTCCTCACTATAAGCAAGCTAAGGCAGCAGTGAGGATCAGCCAACGCCTGTCGGCCCCTCGATGACCTGGCGCACTTTGCGGGCCAGATCGGTCGGCACGTATGGCTTGGATATCACCTCGAACTCACTGCCGGCAGCGTCGGTGCTCTCCAGAGAACTCTCTGAGTAACCCGTGGTGAGCAGTACTTTCAGCCCCGGTTTGCGACGCCTGGCTTCGCGGGCGAGCATCACGCCATTCATTCCACCAGGCATGATCAGGTCGGTGAACAGCAGGTCGTAGTCGGCCATGTCGAGCATTAGCAGCGCTTCACGGGCGTTCATGGAGATCTCGGCGATGTAGCCATAGTCTTCGAGCACCATCTTGGCCAGATCGGCCACATCCGGCCGGTCTTCCACGATCAGCACGCGCTCAGTGCCATTGCGCTCGCCTGGCTGCTCCTTGGCAAGACGCTGGGTGACCTGGCTGTCATCCGCGGGGAAATACAGGCGCAACGTGGTGCCAACACCTTCTTCGGAATAAATCCTCACCGTGCCGCCGGACTGTTTGACGAAGCCATAGACCATCGACAGGCCGAGGCCTGAGCCTTTGCCCTCCTCTTTGGTGGTGAAGAACGGATCCATCACTCGTGTACTCACGCTCTCGGCCATGCCGATGCCGTTGTCAGTGATGGCGATGCTGACGTAACGCCCCGGCATCAAACCGTCATAAGACATGCTGCCCAGGTCGTCGACCACCACGTTCTTGGTTTCGATATCGACCGTCGGATGCTCACGCCCTTCAAGCGCATCGCGGGCATTGATGAGGATATTGAGAAAGGCGACTTCGGCCTGCGTCGGGTCGATCCGGCAGTTCCAGAGCGTCTTTTCGAGCGTCAATCGCAGGGTGGACTGGCCCAGGGTTCGCTCACCCAGTTCCTGGAAGCCGTTGATAAGCCCGTTGAGGTTGAGCACGCGGCCCTCGAGCTTCTGCTTGCGCGCAAATGCCAGCAATTGCTGGGTAAGGGTGGCAGCACGATCAGCGGCATTACGGGAGTTGCGCACGTAGCGCTGCATGCGCTCCTGGTCGTATGCAGGTTTGGTTATCGTACGGTCGAGCACCTCGAGGTAGCCGATCATCACTTGCAGCAGGTTATTGAAGTCATGGGCGATACCACCCGTGAGCTGGCCCAGCGCTTCCATTTTCTGCGCCTGGCGCAAACCTTCCTCGGCATCACGACGACGGCTGATATCCAGCTGGGAAGAGAAGAAATAAATCAGCTCACCGGCGTCGTTGTAGACCGGCGAAATAAACAGCGCACTCCAGAACGTCGAGCCGTCTTTTCGGTAGTTGATCAGCTCGACGGCCAGTTCTTGCCTCATCGCAACCGCTTCACGAACCTGCGCGACCACCGCGCGATCCGTTTCCGGTCCCTGCAGGAAACGGCAGTTCCTACCGACGACTTCTTCGGCGCTGTAACCGGTCATCTCCAGAAAGGCGTTATTGGCGAAGATGATCGGATTATCGTCACGATTCGGGTCGGCGATTATCATCGGCATGCGGGTGGTTTCTACCGCCGCAAAGAAGATGTTCTTGCCGGAGCCGGAGATGTCCCCGGATGAGGTGTTATCGACACGGAAATTCTGTTTGCCGCTATTAACCATTGGCTTTCCCTGTAGGAATGGGCGCAACCAGCGAAACGGCCGCTCTACAAATTCGAGCAATTGGCCATCAATAAGTTCTACAAACAGAATCACCTGTACAAGTTTCCCACGGTAATCAGTGAGCCAATTCAGCGCTGTATGGCGGCAGCGAATCCACACAATCTCGGCTGCTGAAAACAATGCCCCTGTGAACCACCACACCTCTAATGGCAAACTCTCCACGTCGTCCATCCGCCAGCGCAAGGTGCTCCGTGCAATCCACCCTCAAAGATTTCGATTGGGCTTTGACGCCACTCGGAGCGTTGGAAACCTGGCCGGATGCGCTGCGCACCACCTACGGCATCATGAGCAAAAGCAGTTTCGCCATGTGCGCAACCTGGGGGCCCGAACGCACCCTCCTTTACAACGATGCCTATGTGCCTTTTCTCGGCAACCGCCATCCTGGTGCACTGGGTCAGCCTATCCAGAAAGTCTGGCCCGACGTGTGGGATACCATTGGCCCGCTGGTGGACAAGGTGCTGGCCGGCGAACCGACTCATCACGAAAACATGTACTTGCTGATGACCCGCAACGGTTATCCCGAGGACACCTACTGGACGTTTTCCTACAGCCCCCTGGAGGACACTTCAGGCGCAATCGCCGGCTTCCTCAATGTGGCCATCGAAACCACTCAGGTGGTGACGATTCAGCAACCCGCCATCGCCAACGCCGAGCGGGTGCAACTGGCCCTGGCTGCGGGAGCCATAATCGGCACCTGGTTCTGGGATCTGCCCACCAACCGCTTCACCGTAGACGAAGCCTTCGCGCACAACTTCGGCCTGGATCCCGCGTTGGGCCGTGAAGGTTTGAGCCTGCAGCAGGTTGTCGAAACCGTTCATCCTGATGATATCGAGAGCCTGCTCGAGGCAATCAACGAAGTCATCTCCCGTGGCGGCCCCTACGCCCACCAGTATCGTGTGCGCCGTGCCGACGGCTGCTATTACTGGCTGGAGGCCAATGGTCGCGTGGAACTGGCTGCCGATGGCAGTGGGCTGAGCTTCCCTGGCGTACTGATCAATGTGGAGGAGCGGCGCGCCATCGAAGGCGAACGTGATCGCGCCATTGCACGGGTCATGGCACTCAACGCCGAACTCGAACAGAAAGTCATCGCGCAGACCTTCGAGCGCGGTCGTACCTGGCAGATAACGCCGGATCTGCTCGGCGTACTCAACGACGACGGTTATTTCGAGGCATCCAACCCCGCCTGGCAGACGACTCTTGGCTGGTCGGAAGAGGAGCTGGCTGACACCCACTTCCTGGCATTCGTGCACCCTGCCGACCAAGCCGATACGCAGCGCGTCTGGCAGCAGGTCAAGCTGGCCGGCGAGCCCGCACTGGGCCTGGAAAATCGCTTCAGTTGCAAGGACGGTGAATGGCGCTGGCTGTCTTGGGTGGCCGTTCCCAGTGGTGGCAAAACGTACTGCTCCGCACGGGATGTAACCCGGGAAAAGCTCAACCGTGCCGAGCTGAAAAAACGCACTGCCGAGCGCGACCGCCTGTGGGAAAGCACCAACGATCTGATGGGCTCCGCAGGGCTAGACGGTTACTTCAAAACCATCAACCCGGCCTGGACTCAGTTGCTAGGCTGGGAAGCCGAGCAACTGCTCAGCACACCATTTATCGAGATAGTGGTGGAGGAAGATCGGGCAGACGTTTTCGGGCTCCTGGAGCGCCTGAGCAAGGGCGAAAAGGTCAGCGGCTTTACCAGCCGCCTGCGTTGCAAGGCGGGTGATGCGCGATCCTTCCTGTGGACAGCGGCTCCGGACTCCGTGAGTGATGTATTCCACTTCGTCGGCCGCGATGTCACCGCCCAGCACATGGCCGAGGAGTCGCTGCGACAGTCCCAGAAGATGGAGGCGATCGGGCAATTGACCGGCGGCATCGCCCACGACTTCAACAACCTGCTCGCGGGCATTTCCGGCTCGCTGGAACTGATGCATCTGCGCATCGAGCAGGGCCGCTTCCATGAGCTGACCAAGTACATGAGCTCGGCAGAAACTGCCACCCGGCGTGCCGCCGCACTGACACATCGGCTGCTGGCCTTCTCAAGGCGCCAAACGCTGCTGCCCAAGCTGACGGACGTCAACCTGCTGATCGCTGGCATGCTGGAAATGATCCAGCGTACCGTCGGCCCGAGCATCCACTTGGAAAGCGAACTGCAGCCGAACCTGTGGACAGCCCTGGTCGATGCATCGCAACTGGAAAACACCCTCCTCAACCTGTGCATCAACGCCCGCGACGCCATGCCCAACGGCGGCGTGATCAAAGCGACCACGGAGAACCTGTGGATCGATGCCAAGCGCGGCGCCACCCTCAATCTGCCCGAAGGCGACTACCTGAGCCTGGCGGTGCTGGACAACGGCGTGGGCATGCCGGCGCAGATCGTCGCCCGCGCAGTGGAGCCGTTCTTCACCACCAAACCGATGGGCGAAGGCACGGGGCTTGGCCTGTCCATGGCATACGGTTTCGCCAAGCAGTCAGGTGGCCAGATGCGTATCACCTCGACGGTGGGTGAAGGCACGGTCGTGACCCTGTACCTGCCCCGCCACAACGGTAAAGCCGAAGTCGAGGCGACACCCTCGGCGATCGCCGGGCTCGATCTGGCAGCCGAGGGAACCGGCAAGACGGCGCTGGTGGTCGATGACGAACCGGCCATACGCATGTTGGTAACCGAGGTGCTCGAAGAGCTCGGCCTCAACGTGATCGAGGCCGGCGACAGCGCTGCCGGGCTGAGCATTCTGCAATCCAAGACCCAGGTCGATCTACTGATCAGCGATGTTGGCTTGCCGGGTGGCATGAACGGCCGGCAGATGGCCGATGCTGCGCTGACCAGCAGGCCCAGCATGCCGGTACTGCTGATCACCGGCTACGCGGAAAACTCGTTGCTCACCGATGGCCAGCTACGCACGGGGATGGCGGTGCTGACCAAGCCTTTCACCCTGGAAGCGCTGGCTTCGCGGGTACGCGAATTGGTGACGGAATAACGCTCCCAACACCAGGTTGCAGCACCAGCCCTCTCAGCCCAATGCTTCCTCGTAGTCCTTGACGTAGTCGGTCGCCAGCGCAGTTTTCTGCTGCTGGGTGAGCATCTTCCCGGCCTGCTGGAAGAAGGTGTGCTCCTCGTCCTCCAGGTGATGGAAGATCTTGTCCTTGAGTTTGCGGGCGGTGGCGAGCCACGAAGGGCTGGAGGGGTCGGTTTCTTCCAGGGTCTCAAGCAACTCATCCATCTCGTGGTGCTCGGCGACACCGTGGCGAGACAGATCGACACCAGAGTCGTGCTTCATCAACGGCGAGTAGAAGAACCGCTCTTCCGCTCGAGCATGGGCGAGCAGCTCCTCTTTCAGCTCACGGTAATACTGGGCGCGCTCCGGCGAATCGCCCTGGGTGGCGACCAGCGCCTCGGCCATTGCCCGCTGGCGATCGTGGCTTTCACGTAATGCTTCGAAGATCTGCATAAGGTTCTCTCATCAGGTTACGGATTGTCCGTGGCCTTTCGAGGCCATCTGCAAGGTCAGACCGAGGCGGCAAAATCGTGGTTCAACCAATAAACGCGCGCAGCCGAGCACACCGGCGAATGCGGCAAGACGAGAATCGGTTGTTATGAGAGGCGTATCAGTGCTGCGAAAGAATGGCGCTCAGCAGCCCGGGGAAGCGCGTATCAAGCTCGGCGCTACGCAAGGAGTTCATGTGCGTGGTGCCGATGTTGCGCGTGTGCACCAGGCCGGCATCGCGCAACACTCGAAAATGGTGAGACATGCTGGACTTGGGACGGCCACCATCGAGCTCACCACAGGTGGCCTCAGTCACACCGGCCAGGCAGCGAACGATCTCCAGGCGAACAGGGTCACTCAGGGCGTACAACAGACGCTCGAGTGTCAGGTCACGGGGATCGGGATGTTTGAAAGGGCGCATGCTGCACATGATAACGGGGCTATCGACAATTGCCATAGTTCGATTATGATCGAACTACAGTAACTAACGAATCAATCTGGAGTTTGCCCATGTCTGCGCTGTTCGAACCCTTCAAGCTGAAAGACGTCACCCTTCGCAACCGCATCGCCATCCCGCCGATGTGCCAGTACATGGCCGACGATGGCCTCATCAACGACTGGCACCATGTGCACTTGGCCGGCATGGCCCGTGGCGGCGCAGGCCTGGTGGTCGTCGAGGCCACCGCCGTTGCACCGGAAGGCCGCATCACCCCAGGCTGCGCCGGCATCTGGAGCGACGAACACGCCCAGGCATTCGTCCCGGTGGTGCAAGCCATCAAGGCCGCCGGCTCAGTGCCAGGCATCCAGATCGCCCACGCCGGCCGCAAAGCCAGCGCCAACCGCCCATGGGAAGGCGACGACCATATCGCCGATAACGATTCGCGCGGCTGGGAAACCATCGCACCGTCGGCCATCGCCTTTGGCGCCAACCTGCCAAAAGTGCCACGCGCCATGACCCTGGAAGATATCGCCCGGGTACGCCAAAACTTCGTCGACGCCGCCCGCCGCGCCCGTGATGCCGGCTTCGAATGGATCGAGCTGCACTTCGCCCACGGCTACCTGGGCCAGAGCTTCTTCTCCGAGCACTCCAACCAGCGCACCGATGCCTATGGCGGCAACTTCGACAACCGCAGCCGCTTCATGCTGGAAACCCTCACCGCCGTTCGCGAAGTCTGGCCAGAGCACCTGCCGCTGACAGCCCGCTTTGGCGTGCTCGAATACGACGGCCGTGACGAGCAGACTCTCGAAGAGTCCATCGAGCTGGCCCGCCGCTTCAAGGCCGGTGGCCTGGATCTGCTGAGCGTCAGCGTCGGCTTCACCATCCCTGATACCAACATCCCATGGGGCCCGGCCTTCATGGGCCCGATCGCCGAACGCGTGCGCCGCGAGGCCGACCTGCCGGTAACCTCCGCCTGGGGCTTCGGCACGCCACAACTGGCGGAAGAAGCAGTCAAAGCCGGTCACCTCGACTTGGTATCCATCGGCCGCGCCCACCTGGCCGACCCGCACTGGCCATACTTCGCCGCCAAGGAACTGGGTGTCGACAAAGCCTCCTGGACGCTGCCAGCGCCCTACGCCCACTGGCTGGAACGCTACCGCTAAGCGGCATTAGTGCGTTCGCCTGGCTGCCACACTAGCCAGATGATTCGACATACTGCGGAGTCGGACAGAAATCCTGGCCGACTCAGCAGCTTTCGAGAGGCGACTCTGAGCATCTGCAGCCTCAATCTAGCCCTATACCCGTCTAAATCAGTTCATCTGCAGTGGTTGCGCAATCAGCCTAAAGCCACCTGTTATCGCAGCCAGCAAGGCAAAAATCAGCGCGATCTGATCGCCTCACAAGTTACTTGCTGTCTATAGGGGCACAGCGCATCATGCCGCCATTCCTATTCTGCGGTACCTCCGATGTCCCATCGCCCTGCCCCCTTCCCGATCGATGAGGAAGAGCGCGTTCTGTCGCTCGAACACCTCAACGTTCTCGATTCCGCTGCGGAGCAGGGTTTCGATGATGTGGTGCAACTGGCGACCACCCTGTGCGAAACGCCCATCGCCCTGGTCTCGCTGGTCGACCGTGAGCGGCAGTGGTTCAAAGCGTGTATCGGCCTGGAGGTCGGCGAAACCCATCGTGATCTGGCGTTCTGCGCCCATGCGATTCTCGAACCCGACGACCTGCTGGTGGTGGAAGATGCCAGCCAGGATCCACGCTTCGAGCACAGCGCTCTGGTACTCGGCCCGCCGTACATCCGTTTTTACGCAGGCGCGCCGATTCGCACCGATGCAGGTCATCCTTTAGGAACCGTCTGCGTGATCGATACACGGCCACGTACGCTCAGCGCTGTGCAGCGCAACTCACTGCAAGCGTTGGCACGGCAAACGGCAGCCCTGCTGCAACTGCGCCTGCTCGAAGTGCAACGCGAGCGGCGCGCCAGTGAACTGGTCGTGCAGTTGGAGAAGGCCCAGGCCCAGCATCGCGAAGCCGAAGCGTCGCTGCGCCACGTACGGCGGGTGTCATCGCTGGGAATGCTTACCGCGAGCATCGCCCATGATGTGAACAACCTGCTGCAAGTACTCAGCGCCAGCCTGCAGATGGCTCATCTGCGTGCGCGTCGACCTGCAGAGGTGGAACGTTTCTGCCAGACCGGGCTGCAGGCAGTGGAACAAGGCGGCAATTTGATCCGTCAGCTACTGGCCAACGTACGCCAGGATGGCCCGGAACTGGCCTGTATCGATATCAGCGAACGCATCGAAACGTCCCGTGACCTACTCGCCAGCACCCTGGGCGATGCCATCGAACTGAGCTTTGACCTGGCTGCCAAAGACGTGGCCGTGATGTGCGACGAAGTGCAGCTGCAGGCCGTGGTACTCAACCTGCTCAGCAATGCCCGCGACGCCATGAAAGGCCGCGGTCAGGTGCAAATCGCTACGCGCCAGCAACAGCTCGCAGGTGACTCATTGCTGAGCGACGGTGCTTACCTGGTACTCACTGTGAAGGACGACGGGCCGGGCATGTCCGCAGAACTGGCGAGCAAAGTGTTCGACCCGTTCTTCACCACCAAGCAGGCAGGCCACGGAACCGGACTGGGCCTGGCACAGGCGCGTGACTTTGCCAACAACACCGGTGGTGATGTGCGGGTCGAGACGGCACCCGGTGCCGGTACCACAATGAGCCTCTACCTGCGGGTGCTGGGCCGCATCAACGTCGTCGATCGAGCAGGTTGACCACCAGGCGATCCAGCCAGCCCCACAGGCGCTGACGCAGACGCTTCCAGAACGGCCGCGCCTGCCACATCTGTAAGTCGACCTCACGGCTCTGCGGGAAATCGGTTTCGAAGCTCTGCTGCACCGCCGCGGTGAAATCCGCATCCAGGGTTTCGACATTGGCATCCAGGTTGAAGCGCAGGTTCCAGTGGTCGAAGTTGCAGGAGCCGACACTGGCCCAATCGTCCACCAGCACCATTTTCAGGTGCAGGAAACGCGGACGGAATTCGAAGATGCGCACCCCGGCCTTGAGCAATCGCGGGTAGTAACGCTGACCGGCGAAGCGCACGGGCGGGTTGTCGGTGTGCCGGCCACTGAGCAGCAAACGCACGTCGACGCCCCGCGCCGCAGCCTTGCGCAGCGCCCGACGCACTTTCCAGGTAGGCAGGAAATACGGCGTGGCCAGCCACACGCGCTGCTGTGCACCATTCAAGGCACGAATCAGCGACTGCAGGATATCGCGGTGCTGTCGTGCATCGGCATAGGCCACCCTGCCCCAACCCGTCCCGGTTGGCGGCAGTTGGGGCAGCGGCTTGCGGTGCGGGGTGAGATACGGGCGCCAGGCAAAGCGCGCGTTGTTGGCCTGCCACTGGCGGTCGAACAGCTGCAACCAGTCGACTACCAGCGGTCCGTCGATTTCCACCATCACTTCGTGCCAGGCACTGACCGGCTCACCGGGCGTCCAGAACTCATCGGTGGAACCGGTGCCGCCGACGAAGGCGACCCGGTCGTCGACTACCAGCAACTTGCGGTGGTCACGGTACAGATTGCGCGCGCCGCGGCGCCAGCGTATCGGGTTGTACCAACGCAGCTGTATGCCGGAATCGAGCATCGATTGCCGGTCACGCTGACTGAGCCCCTGGCAACCGAACGCATCGAACAGGCAGCGCACCGCCACGCCGCGCTGCGCGGCCTCGCACAGGGCACGCAACAGGGCATCGGTACAGGCGCTGCTGACCACCAGATATTGCTCGAGCTCGACCGTCTCACGGGCCGCGTCGATGCACGCGATCATCCGCGGAAAGAAGGCCGGGCCGTCGTTGAGCAGGGTGAAGCGATTACCTTCCCGCCAGGGAAATACCTGACCGGGCATCAATTACGCTCACAGGGTGGAAGGAAGGACGACGGGCGCATGGCATCTCGGCCGAGGGCTGGGGATGCGCCAAGATAGCCGCCCGCGTGCGCCTTGCAAAGCGCCACACAGGCGGAGCTACGGAAGGGGTGCATCAAGGCCGCTGGCCGCACATCCGGCAGCGATCACCCGCCATCACGCCGGTGCAACGCTGACAGTCGCCATTCAGGGTACCGCGGCGCCAGCGCCAGATCTGCAGCAGGCGCTGTGCAGCCCACAACGCGCCGCCCGCCGGCAGCAGAATCATCCAGGGAAAAAGCGCCCGCACGGCCGGCGCCCAGGATGCCAACACACCACCCTGCTGTGACAGCAACACCAACGCCATCATCAGGATCGCGCCGCCGATGATCAGGATGAAGGGCAAAGCCAGGTTTCTGACGAAGAACATCGGCGCACACACTCAAAACTATCGGACGCACATGGTAAGCAAGGTTGCGGCAAGACTGAACCTGCTAGTTGGTGATCATCACCTCGCACCCTGTCACACAAGCATCATCGAAGCTTCACAGTGGTGACACCCGCCCTGCCTAGCCTGCAGTTGTTTCCTGAGTTTACTCAGGTCAGCAGGCCAATCCGGTTCGAGTGCGCAGCAGGGCTGCCCCGACCCGCAACGGAGGTAAGGCATGACCCAGAACGCCATGGCACCCGCGCGCAGTACCGCTCCCCGTCGCCTGCAGGCAGAACGCCTGACCACCTCGCGCGCCTTGCGCGAAGCACAGGCCCTGCGCTTCCGTGTGTTCAGCGCCGAGTTCGACGCCAAACTAAAAGGCGCCGAGCTGGGCCTGGACATGGATGACTACGACCTGCACTGCCAACACATCGGCGTACGTGATCTGAACAGCGGCGAGCTGGTAGCCACCACACGACTGCTCGACCACCATGCAGCCGCTGGCCTCGGGCGCTTCTACAGCGAAGAGGAATTCGCCCTGCATGGTTTGCGTCACCTGCAAGGGCCGGTGCTGGAAATCGGCCGCACCTGCGTGGACAGCGCCTACCGCAACGGCGGCACCATCGCCGTGCTGTGGGCCGAGCTGGCCGAGGTGCTCAACGAAGGTGGTTATCGCTACCTGATGGGTTGCGCCAGCATCCCCATGCAGGACGGCGGCATTCAGGCACAGGCAATCATGCAGCGCCTGCGCGAGCGCCACCTGTGCACCGAACACCTGCGTGCGGAACCGAAAACCCCGCTGCCCGCCCTGGAGCTTTCCGGCAACGTCATCGCCGAGATGCCGCCACTGCTCAAGGCCTACATGCGCCTGGGCGCCAAGGTGTGTGGCGAGCCGTGCTGGGACAAGGATTTCCAGGTCGCCGACGTGTTCATCCTGCTCAAGCGTGACGAGCTGTGCCCACGTTATGCACGGCACTTCAAGGCGGCAGTCTGAGTGAAAACTTGCTGGTGGCGGCCGGACGCGGTAAATAATGCGCCGCTGGCCGTCGCCTTCGATTCACGGCGGCAGCCAGCGCATGCGCCCACCAACCGCCCAGCAGGTCAGAAACCGCCTATGAGTAAACTGCGTTTGTATGTGCGCCTGATCCGCCTGCTGGCGGTGATCGCTGCAGGTACCCTGCTCGCCGCTTCTCTGGTTCCCATCGAACGTCTGACTCGCCGTGACCTGATGGGCCTGCGCCAGCGTATGACCCGCTGGTTCATGGCGCGCCTGAGCAACGCACTGCCCTTTCGTGTCAGCGTTAGCGGGCAATTGCCGCAAAAGCCCATGTTGTGGCTGAGCAATCACATTTCCTGGACAGACATCCCGTTGATTGGAATGCTGGCGCCGCTGTCGTTCCTGTCCAAGGCCGAGGTACGTACTTGGCCGATCGCCGGCTGGCTGGCACACAAGGCAGGCACCCTGTTCATCCGCCGCGGTGCGGGCGATGGCGGATTGCTGAATCAGCAGCTAGGCCGACACCTGAACGGCGGCAGGCACCTGCTGATTTTCCCCGAAGGCACCACCTGCGATGGCACCGCGCTGCGTACTTTCCATGGCCGTTTGCTGAGCAGCGCCATCGAAAGCGGTATCGATCTGCAGCCAGTGGCCATCCGTTACCTGCGTGATGGCCAGCGCTGCCCTGTAGCGCCCTTCATCGGCGACGACGACATGCTCTCGCACCTGCTGCGCCTGATGAGCAGCGATGTCGCCGAGGTGCAGATCCAGTTGCTGGAACCGATCGACAGCAGCTCGGGCAACCGTAACGAGCTGGCCCGGCGCGCCCATGCAGCCGTCAATACAGCGCTGTACGGCGCAGACGATAGCCAGGACGCCGTCCAGGCTGCCTGAAGCTGACGCTAGCGCATCGAGAGCTGATTCTCCTGGCGCAGCCAGCGCCGGAAAATCGGCTCGGCGAAGAACAGCACCAGGAACAAGCGGATCACCTGCATAGCAGTCACCAGCGGCACAGCCAGCTGCAGGGTTTCCGCTGTCAGGCTCATCTCGGCGATCCCACCCGGCATCATGCCCAGAGTCAGGGACTGGAAATCCAACCCGCTCGCCCAGCCGATCAGCACGGCAGCCACGAACGCCACCAGCATCATCGCCAGGGTGGTGATCAGGGTGCGGGCCAGAAACGACGGCGCATAACGGAAGAAGGCTCGGTTGAAGAAGCAGCCCAACGCGCTGCCGATCATCAGCTGCCCAACCTGGCTGGCACCGGCCGGTAGCGTGCTGCTCAGGTCGAAACCAATACTGAATAACGCGCTGACCAGCAGCGGCCCGAACAACCAGGGATTCGGCTGTTTCAACCGGTGCAGCAGCCAACCGGCGGCGCCTGCCAGCGGCAGAATCAACGCCAGCCAGGGCCAATCCGGGTTGGATGCGTGCAGGTGAACCTCGCCCTCGCCCATCATGAACTTGAACAGCGCCGGCACCAGCAACACCACCGCAACCACCCGCAAGCTTTGCGCCGCCGCGACACGGGTAAGCTCGGCACCATTTCGAGCCCCCAGATTGACCATTTCTCCAGAGCCGCCGGGCATGCTGGAAAAGTATGCAGTCGCCATGGTTTCCCCGGTACGGCGCATGAACCAGACGCCAACGATGCTGCTCAGCACGGTAATCAACGCACCGATGACGATGGGCACCAAGTGCCCGGCGATCTGCCCGACCAGCGCTGGGGTGAAGTGCAAGCCAATACCGATACCGATGATCCACTGGCCGAACTTGCGGCCGCCGGGGAACGGCTGTAACTGCCAGGCGGTGGTGCAGCGCACCAGAATGACCGCCACCAGTGAGCCGATCATCCAGGGTAGCGGCCAGCCGATGGCGCTGGCGATCAGAGCTCCCATCACGCCAACCAGCGGCGTTCCCAGGTAATTCAGCCAGTGGCCTTTGAACATTGTTTCCCCTTAGGTGCATGCAACTGCAGTACGGCGGCAACGCGATCGGATGGGCCGGCGCGGCGGCTGATCGAGCGCCGATGGCGCTGGAGAGAATTGGATAGGCCGCAGACGATCATGACTTTTGTCACCATGCAGCTCATCCATTCGCAGGAAAAACCGAGATCAACCCCTCTAAAACGAGTTATCTCAGCTAATCAATGGTGGCAATATTGCTCTTAATTCACACAAAAAACAATATTCACTTATCGTAACCAGGCACTGCGGGATCTTTGCGCGCAGCCGATTACGTAGCAGAATGCAGCGCCTGGCTGAGGAAATCGGCCACACCGACAGCACCCCAAACAACAATTCGATGCCCACTGCCATGGCTCAGGAAAACACCAACCCGATGGTTCTCACTGCTTTGCAGAAACGCGTCGCCCGCGAGGTCATCGCCTACGTTCGGCATGAGCGCCTGCCCGTCGGCCATCACTTGGCGGAGTCCCACCTGGCGCAGACTCTCAATACCTCGCGTACGCCAGTGAAGTTTGTGCTGAACCATCTCACCGAGCGCGGCATGCTCAAGCACGACCGCAACCGTGGCTTCTTCCTCGCCCGAGCTGCAGACGATCTCAACGACCTGGTGCTGGAGATCGCCGAAGCCGAAGAAGATTCGGTGTACATGAAATTCGTCGAGCTGCGCCTGTCGCGTCAGCTCCCGGAGCACCTCAGCGAAATCGACCTGATGCGCCAGTTCGGCGTATCGCGCACTGAGCTACGTTCGGCGCTGCTGCGCATGCAGCAGGAAGGCTGGGCCGAACAGCGCACCGGCCAGGGCTGGCGCATGCTGCCGGTGATCGACTCGATAGAGGCCTACGAGGAAAGCTTCAGTTTCAGGGTGACCATCGAGCCGGCCGGCCTGCTCTCACCGACCTTTCAGGTCGACCAGAAGGTGCTGGCGCTGTGTCGTCAGCAACAGGAATACATCGCCGCCACCGGCTACCTGACGATGACCACTCAGGAGTTGTTCGAAGCCAACTCGAAATTCCACGAGATCATCGCCGGCTTCTCGGGCAACCGCTTTTTGCTGCAATCGTTGAAACGCCTCAACGGCCTGCGCCGCCTGGTCGAGTACAGCGTTGATCTGCCGCGGCCGACACGCCGCAAGCAGGTGCTGGAGCATCTGGAGATTCTCGACCTGATCGAGCGCGGCGACCGCCTTGGTGCCGCGGATCGCCTGCGTGCACATCTCGAAGGTGCCAGACGCAACAAGCTCAACCCGGCACTGCTCGAACGACTCGGCCTGCAGAACGAAGACTAACCTCGCTGCTCGCGGGCGAAGGCCATGAGCTGCGGGTAGAAGGCGCGGAAGTCCTCGCTCAAGGGCTCGTACAATCGGCGCAAGTCGTCCAGACCGCCATCCAGCAAGCCAGGCCGCGACAGCCGCCGTGACATCCCGGTGATCACCTGGCCGAGCACCTCGAAATCCCGGTAACTGCCCAGCCAATCCTGAGCGGCCATGCGCGGTGCCATGTGCTGCAGGTGGCCGGGTAACTGCGACTCGGCGGCCAGCACCTGGTAAACGCGGGTGGTGAAACGATCCAGCGGCTGATCGCTGTAACGCTGCCAGTCCCGCGCCAGGCAATGGTCGAAGAACAGATCGAGAAAGATCCCGGCAACCCGCCGACGTTCTGCGGGAAAGCGTGCCCGTGCCTGAGCCTGCAGCGCATGGCTGTCGGTAAAGGCGTCGATTCGCCGGTGCAGCGCGATGCCGGCTTCGATGGCGGCCGGCCACTGCCCGGCCAGCGAACCTTTGACGAAATCGCCATACAGGCTGCCGAGCAATTCGGCGGGCGCATCACCGCCCAAGTGCAAATGTGCGAGGTAATTCATGGCGTACAGAGTAAAGCCTCGGCCGGCCGGCTGCGAGGGGCGCGCCATCACACCGGTCGATATGCACTATCTGCCTGAACGATCTGTATATCGCCAAGTCCCGATATAGAGTTCGCTGCATCGCGATATTGCGCTGCACCGATATCAGGAGAACCGATGAGTAACGACGACATCGATCTGGACGACGTGATCAAGGCCCTGGCCCATCCGGTGCGGCGCGACATCCTGCGTTGGCTCAAGGAGCCCGAAGCGAATTTCGCCCTGCAGGATCATGCCCTCGACATCGGCGTGTGTGCTGGCAAGTTCGACGAGCGTACCGGCCTATCGCAATCCACCGTATCGGCGCACCTGGCCACCCTGCAGCGTGCCGGTCTGGTGACCAGCCGCAAGGTGGGCCAGTGGAATTTCTTCAAACGCAACGATGCAACCATCGATGCCTTCCTGCGCCTGATCGGCGAGGAACTACGAACCGCCGCCTGATTGCCTGGCGCTGACCGTTTCTAACCGCACATCCGTACATCAACCCGTTCTGAGCGAATGACCCAAGGATCCTGACCATGACCACACTGTTCGACCCCATCAAGATCGGCGATCTGGAACTCGCCAACCGCATCATCATGGCACCGCTGACCCGTTGCCGCGCCGACGAAGGTCGCGTGCCCAATGCGTTGATGGCCGAGTACTACGTCCAACGCGCATCGGCCGGGCTGATCATCAGCGAAGCCACATCAGTCACGCCGATGGGCGTGGGCTACCCGAACACTCCGGGCATTTGGTCCGATGATCAGGTGCGTGGCTGGAGCGGCGTGACCAAGGCGGTGCATGCCAACGGCGGCAAGATCGTTCTGCAGCTATGGCACGTGGGGCGGATTTCCGACCCGTCGTACCTGGACGGCGAGCTGCCGGTAGCCCCCAGCGCCATCAAGCCTGGCGGTCACGTCAGCCTGATTCGCCCGATGAAGGAATACGTGACCCCGCGCGCCCTGGAAATCGAAGAGATCGCCGACATCGTCGACGCCTACCGACTGGGCGCAGAAAACGCCAAGGCTGCCGGCTTCGACGGCGTGGAAATCCACGGTGCCAATGGCTATCTGCTCGACCAGTTCCTGCAGGACAGCACCAACCAGCGCACCGACAACTATGGCGGCTCCCTGGAAAACCGTGCGCGCCTGCTGCTGGAAGTCACCGATGCCGTGCTGAGCGTCTGGGAACCGGGCCGCGTCGGTGTGCATCTATCGCCTCGCGCCGACAGCCACGACATGGGCGACTCCAATCGTGCGCAAACCTTTACCTACGTGGCCCGCGAACTCGGCAAGCGCAACATCGCTTTCCTCTGCGCCCGCGAACGGGAAGCCGATGACAGCTTGTCGCCGAGCCTGAAGGAAGCCTTCGGCGGCGTATTCATCGCCAACGAGCGCTTCTCGAAGGATCAGGCCAACGCCTGGCTGGCCAGCGGCAAAGCCGATGCGGTGGCCTTCGGTGTGCCCTTCATCGCCAACCCGGATCTGCCGGAGCGCCTGCGTCAAGGCGCAGCGCTGAACGAAGCGCACAGCGAAACCTTCTACGGCTCGGGCCCGGTCGGCTACATCGACTACCCGCGCCTGTAATTTTCGCCGCGCAAAGAAAAGCCCGCGTTTTACGCGGGCTTTTTGTTGACTGGCAATTCTCTAAAATAGCAAATCGGAGTCGCACTTACGATCTAGCGAGCCAGAGACCTGCAAGGGCTAGGCGCCCCCACAAAAACAGGCGAGGAAGCGGAGTGTACTGGTGTACATGAGCATGACTCGCTTCGCTCACCCTTCGGGCCGCGCTAAAGCGCGTTAGCCGCGAGCGGCTGTCCGAGCCTGTTTTTAACGCCGCAGGGCCGACGCGCAGCAGATCGTCCTTAGCGGGCGTCGATCTGCTGCTGCAGATTCTGAATCTGCGCCTGCAGCGTGTTGACGCTGCGCGTGGTCTGCGCGCGGAACGAATCGAACTCGGCGGTGCTGCTACCGCTGCTGCTGGCAGCCGGACGATTATCCATCTGGCTCTTGAGCACCAGCAGATCCTGCTCCAGGCGATCGACAGCTGCGTTGGAATTGCCAGCCTTCTTGAGTGCCTCGATATCACCCGCCAGGCCCTTGACCTGAGTAGCCAATTTGCCGGCATCCGCCTGGCCGCTCTTCAGGGTGGCCAGCTCGCTTTTCACGGCAGCCAGTTCGCTTTTCAACGAGTCCTGTGCGCCGCCCAGGGTCTTCAAGCTCTCGTCGTACTTGCCGCTGTCGCCCTGCTGGGCCTTGAGGTCGGCGATCAGTTGCTCGATGCGCTTGTCCTGGCCACTCTGCTGGCCGCCAGCGGCCTGCTGTTGCTTGGTCAGCTCGGCAACTTTGCCTTCCAGCTGACGCACCTGCAGGCGCAGGGCCTCACTGCCGGTGGTGACGTTGGATTCAGCCGCCACCACCTTGCCGGAGATGTCCTGAATGCGGCCCGCCGCTTCTTCGCTGATACGCGCGAAGCTTTCCTGAGTAGCGACCAGTTGCTGCTCCATCAGGTTTATCTGCTGGAAGCTCCACCAGCCCACGGCGCCCAGGGCGATGCTCAGCGCCCCCACCAGCGCCCACAGCGGGCCGGTGCTGGCTGCACGGGGTGCCGCGGCGGTCTTGCCAGGAGCAGCGGCACGAGCGTAGGGCTGCGGCTCGGGGTCGAAATCGTCCTGATCGCGGCGATCCGGCGTCAGGCTGGGCACGTCATCGAATTCGTCGTGGGCATCGTTACGCATGTAGGGAGACCTTGAGAAAACCACGGTGGAGGCAGATTGCCGCGCAGTATACCGATTCGTACGAGGCGCTTCAGTGTCGTGCCATCAGGAAATGGCTGCACCGCTGCGGGGCGTATTGCGCAAAAAGACCCGCTCAAACCGGCCAGGTTCCGCAGTCTGTGAACTGGTACACACCTTGCTAAACGTTCAGGGCCCATGACCACGATGGGTATCGTCACCCTGCCTGAATCACCGCCTTCTTTTCACAAGCACGGGATCGCTCATGGAACTGAACAAAGAAGTGTTGGACTGCATGAAGAATCTGCGTCGTCGTTTGCGCGAGGAACTCGCCGTGGACATCCGCCTCAGTCAGCAGGAGGCAGTAACCGCCATGTTGAGCGCCTGCCTGCTCTCCAATGACCAGCAAACCCGGGATCTGGGCTTACGCCTGGCTCAACTTAGCGACACGCCCATGGCAGAAGCTGCGAACCCGCACCACGCCAACGGCATTCATCTGGCAAGCACCTCAGTGCGCGTATATCGGGGCCAGCGCGTCTACGCCTGAGCCCGCCACCAGCGACAGAACTCATCGAGCGCCGGCCATAAACCAGCCTTGGCTTGGTAATCCAGGTGCTGCTGCGCCTGGCTGATATCCAGCGAGAAGTTACGGCTCATCACATCCACGGTCAGTCGTGACAACGACGGCTCGGGGCGCCCCGGCAAGAGGCTGCAGAGCCCTTCATTGAGCGTTGCCACGCTAAGCGCCAGACCGACCGGCACGTGGCGGGTGACCAGCGGCAACTCCAGTTGGCGCAGCACGTAATTGACCACGTCCCAGAGCGGCACCGCTGCACCATTGCTGATGTTGTAGGCCTTGCCCAGGGCCGGCCCGGCGGCCAGCAAGGCGCTGAGCAGCGCCTCGTTAAGGTTGTGCACGCTGGTGAAGTCGACCCTGTTCAGACCATTACCGATAATCGCCAGGCGCTTCTTGCGCTGCATGGCGATCAGCCGCGGGAAGATGCTCACATCGCCCGCCCCGGTGACGAAGCGCGGCCGCAGAGCGACCACTTCCAGGCCAAATTCCTGAGCGCCGAACACGCGCTGCTCGGCGAGAAACTTGGTACGTGCGTAGTGGCTGGAGAAACGCTTCGGCACCTGCTCTTCGCTCAAACCGACATGATCGCGCCCATCGAAATAGATCGACGGCGACGACAGGTGAACGAGCCGCCGAACCCGACGCTTGAGGCACGCTTCGATGACGTTCTCGGTGAGCAGCACGTTGCCGCGATGAAAGTACTCGTAGCGCCCCCACACGCCCACGGCACCGGCGCAATGCACCACAGCCTCGACGTCGCTGCACAGCGACAGGGCCAGCTCCGGGTCATTGAGGTCGCCGGCCACGAACTGAGCGCCACGGCGTACCAGGTGCTCCACGGCCTCTTCTCGGCGTCCGGTCACGCGCACGTCCAGGCCCTGCTCCAAGGCATAACGGGCAAAGCGCCCGCCAATGAAACCGCTTGCTCCGGTGACCAGAATCATCATCACGTCCTCCGCTCGCTCGTCGGCGCACTATAAAGCCTGGCGCCCGGTCGCAGCAGACCGCTCAAGCTAATGGCACCAGATAGTCACCTGCATGACGATGCAAATGCCCGGTCAGGCGGTCGAGCAACTCGCCGCCATTGCGCCAGTGGTGCCAGTACAACGGCACATCGACTGGCCGGTCGGCGAGCAGCTCGACCAGCTCACCGCTGGCCAGCGCCTCGTGCATCTGCGGCTCGGGCACCATGCCCCAGCCGAGGCCCTCGGCGGTCAGGCGCAGGAAACCTTCCGACGAAGGACACAGGTGATGCAAAAAGCTGCCCGAGAGCCCCAGCTCACTGAGGTAGCGGTGCTGCAACTGGTCATCCTGGACCGAACACGATTGCCGGCACATGGGCCAGGCGCTCGGCCGTCACGCCGTTGGGAAAATGTCGGGAGATGAAGGCAGGGCTGGCCATAGCCCGATAGCGCATGGCGCCGAGCGGCAGGCTGCGAGCGCCTGAGACCGGGCGTTCAGCCGCACACACACAGGCCGCCACATCACCGGCGCGCATACGCTTGAGGCCCACTTCCTGATCCTCGACGACCAGTTCCAGCAGCACCCGGTGACTGGCGCAGAAGTCCGCCACTGCCCTAGCCCACCAGGTCGCCAGGCTGTCGGCATTGACGGCGATGCGCAGCCGTTGGGTTTCACCGTCAACCTCCAGAGCCGGCACCTGCTCCTGCAGATCACGCTCGAGCAGGCGCACCTGCTGCACATGGTTGAGCAGCCGCCGACCGACATCGGTGGGCGTCGGCGGCATGGCCCGCAGCAGCACCGGCTGCCCGATGCGCGCCTCCAGCAGCTTGATGCGCTGGGACACCGCCGATTGCGACAGCCCCAAAACCTGGGCGCCGCGCTCGAAGCCAGCCTGTTCGACGACCGCAGCAAGGGCAGCCAGCAACTTGTAATCGAGCAATCGATTTTCCTAATGAGCGATCAGTAATATTTCTTTTTCTTATACAAGCAATCAC
Source organism: Pseudomonas sp. AC355 (assembly GCF_979258205.1). Lineage (NCBI taxonomy): Bacteria > Pseudomonadati > Pseudomonadota > Gammaproteobacteria > Pseudomonadales > Pseudomonadaceae > Pseudomonas > Pseudomonas sp. AC355. Next base: position 2,367,579 of record NZ_OZ409843.1, read on the forward strand.
CGCAGACTGATAGCCATCTCTCCCCTACTCAGGATGCATCGGTCATGTCAGCTCTCGGCAATTTCCTTCTCTCTCATCCAGAAAGGGCGCACTGATCATGTGGCAGAGCTACAGCAATGGCCTGGCGATCACCGCCGGCCTGATCATCGCCCTCGGCGCACAGAATGCGTTCGTCCTCGCCCAGAGCCTGCGCCGCGAACATCACCTGCCGGCGGCGTTGCTGTGCATAGTTTGCGATGCGTTACTGATCAGCGCCGGGGTGTTCGGTCTGGCGACCCTGCTGGCGCAAAGTGAGCTGTTGTTGAGCGTCGCACGCTGGGGCGGCGCGGCCTTTCTGCTTTGGTACGGCGCCCAGGCTCTGCTGCGTGCCTGCCGGCCGAACGCCCTCGAAGTACAGGGCAGCACACCTCGTTCGCTGCGCGCGGTGTTGCTGGCGACCCTGGCGGTCACCCTGCTCAACCCCCACGTTTATCTGGATACCGTGCTGCTGATCGGCTCCCTGGGCGCCCAGCAGAGTGTCCCCGAGGCCTATGCGGCGGGTGCCGCCAGCGCCTCGCTGGTGTGGTTCATGTGCCTGGCCCTCGGCGCAGCCTGGCTGGCGCCGTGGCTGGCTCGCCCGCTGACCTGGCGGATCATCGATCTAATCGTCGCCGCGATGATGTTCGCGATTGCCTGGCAACTGATCGCCAGTCCGCTTTGAACCCAGGCAGGCCTCGAGATTGGTGCCAGTGCTATGCTGCGGCCCTTGTCGAAATCTGCCGGAGCCTGTGTGGAAACCAGCGTCTTTCTCATGGTCATCGCCTCGGCGGCCCTGCACGCGGGCTGGAACGCGCTGCTGAAAATCGGTCTGGATCGTTTTCTCACCGCCTCGCTGATCCAGATCGGCGCTGGTAGCGTCGCGCTGCTGGCCCTGCCATTCGTAGCCATGCCCAACGCCGCGGCCTGGCCGTGGATCGTCCTCTCGGCAATCCTGCATATCGGTTACAACGTCTTTCTCAGCCGCGCCTATCGATACGGCGACCTCGGTCAGGTCTATCCGATTTCCCGGGGCAGTTCTCCGCTATTGGTGGCGGGCCTGTCGGTGCTGTTGCTGGGTGAAGTCCTGCCGGCCGGGCAACTGCTCGGCCTGGCGGTGCTGGTCGCCGGCATCTGGCTGATGGCGGTTCGTGGTGGCAGCGGCAAAGCCAGTGGCGGCCTGCTGTTCAGCGCGCTGATGACCGCCCTGTTCATCGCCGGCTACACGCTGTCCGACGCCAGCGGTGCCCGTGCCAATGGCGACCCGCTGTCCTACTCGCTGTGGTTATTCGCCGTAAACGGCCTGGTGATGGCCCTGATAATTCTCGGCCAGCGCGGCCCACGCATCGTTCGCGAGCTGGGCCCGCACTGGAAAGCCGGGCTGTTCGGCGGAGCGATGTCGATGTTTGCCTACAGCATCGTCATCTGGGCGATGACCCAGGCACCGGTGGCGCTGATATCGGCCCTGCGCGAGACCAGCGTGGTGTTTGCCCTGCTGATCGGCAGCCTGTGGCTGAAGGAGAGCCTGCCGCCGATTCGCCTGCTGGCCTGCCTGATCATCCTCGCCGGTGTGGCGACGATGAAGATCGCCTGAGGCGCTTTCACGCCTGATCGGCCTGATGGCCAACGAGGGCTCTATCCCGCACAGTTGCTGCGTGGTTATAGAGTAGCCCCGGTGCTATGATCCCTGCCCTGCGTCGCAAAGGGTATAAATCCGCCGACGCTTGTTTGGCCGCCCGTGATCGGCCTTGCGCTCATCGCAACTGACCTGATTAGGAGAATAACCATGGCTTTCGAATTGCCGCCGCTGCCTTATGCACACGATGCTCTGCAGCCGCACATCTCCAAGGAAACTCTGGAGTATCACCACGACAAGCACCACAACACCTATGTCGTGAACCTGAACAACCTAGTGCCCGGTACCGAGTTCGAAGGCAAGAGCCTGGAAGAAATCGTCAAGACTTCCTCCGGCGGCATCTTCAACAACGCGGCCCAGGTATGGAACCACACTTTCTACTGGAACTGCCTGAGCCCGAACGGCGGCGGTCAACCGACTGGCGAACTGGCTGCGGCCATCGAAAAATCCTTTGGCTCCTTCGAGAAATTCAAGGAAGAATTCAGCAAGGTCACCATCGGCACCTTCGGTTCCGGTTGGGGCTGGCTGGTGAAGAAGGCTGACGGCTCCCTGGCGCTGTCCAGCACCATCGGTGCTGGTTGCCCGCTGACCGCAGGCGATACCCCGCTGCTGACCTGCGACGTGTGGGAACACGCCTACTACATCGACTACCGCAACGTCCGCCCGAAGTATGTCGAGGCGTTCTGGAACCTGGTCAACTGGGACTTCGTAGCGAAAAACTTCGCTGCCTGATCCCTGACGTCACGCTTGCCTGCAAGCGAACGTCTGCTTGATTAGAGATGCCCTCCTGACGCGAGTCAGGGGGGCATTTTTTCATCTGCACAACGCCCATTTCGGCACACCAGCGGTGCGTCGGGATCGACGGACGGTACTCAAGAGTTGGGAGCTGTCTCCGAAACAATGCAGGTGTTGCGGGAAACCGGCACTATTGGATGAGCGCCGTGCAGTTATGGCCTTTGACTGCTACCGCGACTTTGCCAATACTCAACCCCATCCGGCGCCCGGTATCGCACAAGGAACTGCCATTTGAAGCTGGAACTCAAGCACAGTCTGTCCGTGAAACTGCTTCGCGTCGTGCTGTTGTCCGCGCTTGCGGTTGGCGTGGTGCTGAGCCTTGGCCAGATCGTGTTCGATGTCTACAAGACCCGCCATTCGATCACCAGCGATGCCCAGCGTATTCTCGGCATGTTCCGTGATCCCTCGACTCAGGCGGTCTACAGCCTCGACCGGGAGATGGGCATGCAGGTCGTCGAAGGCCTGTTTCAGCATGAATCGGTGCGGCAAGCTGCCATCGGGCACCCTGGTGAGCAGATGCTGGCCGAGAAAGACCGACCACTGGCCGAGCTGCCCATTCGCTGGCTAACCGACCCGATTCTCGGCGAGCAGCAACACTTCACCACCCGCCTGGTCGGCCGTGAACCGTATAACGAATACTACGGCGACCTGAACATTACCCTCGATACCGCCCTGTACGGGGAAAGCTTCATCACCAATTCGGTGATCATTTTCATTTCCGGCGTACTGCGCGCACTGGCCATGGGCCTGGTGCTGTACCTGGTCTATTACTGGCTGCTGACCAAGCCGTTGGCCAAGATCATCGAACACCTGAGCAGCATCAACCCGGACCGGCCCAGCGAGAACAAGCTGCCGATGCTCAAGGGCAACGAAAAGAACGAACTCGGGCTATGGATTAACACAGCCAACCAGTTACTCGCGTCAATCGAACGCAATACTCACCTGCGTCGCGAAGCCGAAAGCAGCTTGCGGCGCATGTCCCAGTACGACTTCCTAACCGGCTTGCCGAATCGCCAGCAGTTGCAACAGCAGCTCGAACAGATCCTCGAAGACGCCGGACGACTGCAGCGCCGGGTTGCCGTGCTGTGCGTTGGGCTGGATGATTTCAAGGGCATCAACGAGCAATTCAGCTACCAGACTGGCGACCAGTTGCTGCTGGCGTTGTCTGACCGCTTACGTAGCCACAGCGGCCGTCTGGGCGCCCTGGCGCGCCTAGGTGGCGATCAGTTCGTGCTGGTGCAGGCCGATATCGAACAGCCCTATGAGGCAGCAGAACTGGCGCAAAGCGTGCTGGACGACCTCGAGGCACCCTTCGCCCTCGACGACCATATGGTGCAATTGCGTGCAACCATCGGTATCACCCTGTTCCCGGAAGACGGCGACAGCCCCGAGAAGCTGCTGCAGAAAGCCGAACAGACCATGACCCTGGCCAAAAGCCGCTCACGCAACCGTTACCAGTTCTATATCGCCAGTGTCGACAGCGAGATGCGCCGCCGCCGCGAGCTGGAAAAGGACCTGCGCGAGGCCTTGGCGCAGAACCAACTGCACCTGGTCTATCAACCGCAGATCAGCTTCCGCGATCACCGCGTGGTGGGTGTCGAAGCCCTCCTACGCTGGCAACACCCACAACACGGCCTCGTCGCGCCGGATCTGTTCATCCCATTGGCCGAACAGAATGGCAGCATCATCGCGATAGGCGAATGGGTGCTGGATCAGACCTGCCGCCAGCTTCGCGAGTGGCACGATCAGGGCTACGGCGACCTGCGCATGGCGGTCAACCTGTCCACCGTGCAGTTGCACCACGCCGAGCTGCCACGGGTGGTCAACAACCTGATGCAGATGTACCGCCTGCCCGCCCGCAGCCTGGAGCTGGAAGTGACCGAAACCGGCCTGATGGAAGACATCAGCACCGCCGCCCAGCATCTGCTCAGCCTGCGCCGCTCCGGAGCACTGATCGCCATCGACGACTTCGGTACGGGTTATTCGTCACTCAGTTACCTCAAGAGCTTGCCGCTGGACAAGATCAAGATCGACAAAAGCTTCGTACAGGATCTCCTCAACGACGAGGATGATGCCACCATCGTTCGCGCCATCATCCAGCTCGGCAAGAGCCTGGGTATGCAGGTTATCGCTGAGGGCGTGGAAACCGCCGAGCAGGAGGCTTACATCATCGCCCAGGGTTGCCATGAAGGTCAGGGCTACTTCTACAGCAAACCATTACCGGCGCGCGAGTTGACCCAGTACCTCAAGCAATCCAGCCGCGCCCACCAGCTCAGCAACCCGATGCCACTCTAGCGTCCAGCGCGATTCGGCATACCTGTGAGCCTGTTGCTACAGCCGCAAATAGCGGCAGTAGCACACCCAGCCTTTGCGTAAAATGAAAATCTTTCGCATTATGTTGCAGCTCGCGTGGACGACCGCGCGCGCTCCCCATTAACACGCAAAGGATTTCGTCATGATTCGTATGCCCCTGGCCTCTGCCAGCCTGCTGACAATCGCCATTGCCCTCGCGGGCTGCGGTGAAGACAAAGCGCCTGCCAACCAAGCCGCTGCGCCGGCTCCGCAAGCGAGCACCAGCAGTGCACCAGCAGCAGCCGGCGCCTTCGACGAAGCCGCTGCGCAGGCCGTGGTCAAGCACTATGCCGACATCGCTTCAGCCGTGTTCGACGACGCCGCCAGCACCGCCAAAACCTTGCAGACGGCCATCGACGCCCTGCTCGCCACACCTAACGAGGAAACCCTCAAGGCTGCCCGCGAAGCCTGGCTGGCCGCCCGCGTGCCGTACATGCAGAGCGAAGTGTTCCGCTTCGGCAACACCATCGTCGACGACTGGGAAGGTCAGGTTAACGCATGGCCGCTGGATGAAGGCCTGATCGACTATGTCGCCGCCGACTACCAGCACGCTCTGGGCAACCCGGGTGCCAGCGCCAACATCATCGCCAACACTGAGATTCAAGTCGGCGAAGACAAGCTCGACGTCACCGAAATCACCCCGGATCTGCTCGCCAGTCTGAACGAGCTGGGCGGCTCCGAAGCCAACGTCGCCACCGGCTACCACGCCATCGAGTTCCTGCTGTGGGGCCAGGATCTGAACGGCACCGGCCCAGGCGCTGGCGAACGCCCGGCTACCGACTACGTGGTCGGTGATGGCGCTACTGGCGGCCATAACGAGCGTCGTCGTGCCTACCTGAAGGCCGCTACCGAACTGCTGGTCGCCGACCTCGACGAAATGGCTGGCCAGTGGAAAGCCGGCGTGGCCGACAACTACCGCGCCACCCTGGAAAGCGAATCTGCCGAGAACGGTCTGCGCAAGATCCTCTTCGGCATGGGTAGCCTGTCTCTCGGCGAACTGGCCGGCGAGCGCATGAAAGTCGCGCTGGAAGCCAACTCCACCGAAGACGAGCATGACTGCTTCAGCGACAACACCCACAACTCGCACTTCTACAACGGCAAGGGCATTCGCAACGTCTACCTGGGCGAGTACAAGAAGGCCGACGGCACCAGCCTGACTGGTCCGAGCCTGTCGTCGCTGGTCGCCAAGGCGGACGCCGCAGCCGACAGCACCCTGAAAGCCGACCTGGAAGCCACCGAAGCCAAGCTGCAGGCCCTGGTCGACAGCGCCAACAAGGGTCAGCACTTCGACCAGTTGATCGCCGCCGACAACACCGAAGGCCAGCAACTGGTGCGTGACGCCATCGCGGCTCTGGTCAAACAGACCGGTGCCATCGAGCAGGCGGCTGGCAAGCTGGGCATCAGCGATCTGAACCCAGACACCGCCGACCACGAGTTCTGATTCGCCGCAACGCTGGGTAAAAGCAGGCCGATGCGAAGCAGTTCGCATCGGCTTTTTTTCTGTGCGATTTTTACCCTATGGAGCGGCTACCGCCTTACTGAGCAGAACCAATCGGGAGAGTAAACATCAGCATGAAGCTATACATCGTCAAGGTTGCGCACACGAGCGAATATCCCGACCCAATCACGTTCAGCAAGGGCACACCGTTGAAGGTGGGTGAGCGGTACGAGGGGGCGGAGGATTGGAATGACTGGTTTTTCTGCAGCACCGAAATGCACGAAGGCGGCTGGGTCCCGCTGCAAGTCATAGAGGTTACCGGCAAGGGTGCTGCATACGCTCGAGAGGATTACACCGCCAGAGAACTGGATGCTCGTAAGGGAGAACAGCTCAAAGGACTGAAAGAACTCAACGGTTGGGTTTGGTGCGTTCGAGATGGGACTCTGGATACAGGCTGGGTACCACAGGAGAACTTGGCGGAAATCGTAGAGACATCTACCTCGCTTTAAGTGCGAGTCAAACTGGATCGAATGTCCTCTGCGATGGTATTGAAACGCAAATCCATCTTATTTAAAGCTGCATAGGCTGCTAAGATTCCCGCCCTTGATTTTCCTGTCACGGACTCTGTCGATGCCTGCGCCATCCGGTCGTTTGCTGCCATTGTTGGGCCTGGCCCTCAGCCTGGCGGCGTGTGACCAGTCCCCGCGCTTTACCGAAGCAGAGCCTGGCGAAGCGCTTTCCGGCGGCACAGCCACGGTATCGCGCAGCGACCACAACGCGTTCTCCCTGCCCTCCGCCAACCTCAAGGCCGAGCGTCGCCTGGATTTCAGCGTGGGCAACAGTTTCTTCCGCAACCCCTGGGTGATCGCGCCGTCCACCACCACCGCTCGGGACGGGCTCGGCCCGCTGTTCAACACCAATGCCTGCCAGAACTGCCACATTCGCGATGGCCGTGGCCATCCGCCCGAGCCCGGCAGCGTCAACGCCGTGTCGATGCTGGTGCGTCTGTCGATTCCTGCCGGCAGCGCGGATGAGTGGATCATCGAGCGCCAGGGCGTGCTGCCCGAGCCGAAATACGGCGCGCAGCTGCAGGACATGGCCAACCCCGGCGTAACGCCGGAAGGCAAGGTACGCGTCGAGTACAGCACCCACAGCGTGCAGTTCGACGACGGGTACAGCATCGAGCTGCGCAAGCCGCAGTTGAACATCAGCCAGCTTGGCTACGGGCCGATGCACCCGGATACGCAGTTCTCAGCGCGGGTCGCACCGCCGATGATCGGCCTTGGTCTGCTTGAGGCGATTCCACAGGAGTCCATCCTGGCCAACGCCGATCCCGAGGATCACGATGGTGACGGCATCGCCGGGCAGCCCAACTGGGTGTGGGACGATGTGCAGCAGAAAACCGTACTCGGCCGTTTCGGCTGGAAAGCCGGGCAGCCAACCCTGAACCAGCAGAACGCCCACGCCTTCGCCCACGACATGGGCCTGACCAGCAGCGTTGTGCCCCGCGACCAGTGCACCGATACGCAAACCGCCTGTCGCGAGGCGCCCCACGGTGGCGAGCCGGAGGTCAGCGACAACATAATGAAGATGGTGCTGTTCTACACCCGCAACCTCGCCGTGCCAGCTCGTCGCAAGGCCGACGACGCCCAGGTGCTGGCAGGCAAGACCCTGTTCCATCGCGCAGGCTGCCAGAGCTGCCATACACCAAGCTTCGTCACTGCCGCCGATGCGGCCGAACCGGAACTGGCCAACCAGACCATTCGCCCCTACACCGACCTGCTGCTCCACGACATGGGCGATGGCCTTGCCGATGGTCGCAGCGAATTCCGCGCCAGCGGTCGGCAATGGCGTACCGCGCCGTTGTGGGGTATCGGCCTGACCGAGAAAATCAGCGGCCACACACAGTTCCTGCATGACGGCCGCGCACGCAACCTGCTCGAAGCCATCGCCTGGCACGGTGGCGAAGCCGAAGCCGCCAAACGCCACGTTCTGACATTTTCCAGCGAGGAGCGCGCCGCGCTTCTGGCCTTTCTGAACTCACTGTAAGGAGCCGCGCATGATCCGTTCTCCGCTGACCATCGCCCTGCTGGGCCTGACTCTGGCCGCCTGCTCACCTGCCGATCCGCAGGCCACGGTCAGCGCCGCGCTGGCCGAAGGCGTACTGCTGCCCGCCCATATCACCTGGAAAGAAGCCGATACCGGCCTGGCCAAAAGTGCCAAGTCGTTCTGCGCAGGCGAAGAGGATCTGGCTGCCCCTCGCCAGGCCTTCCTCACCGCGCAGAGCGCCTGGGCAAGCCTGCAGCCACTGGCCGTAGGGCCGCTTGCCGAAGGCAATCGCGCCTGGCAGGTGCAGTTCTGGCCGGACAAGAAGAACCTGGTAGCGCGTCAGGTGCAGGCGCTGGTCAAGAGCAAGCCACAGCTCAGCCCTGCCGACCTGGAGAAATCCAGCGTCGTCGTCCAGGGTCTCACCGCTTACGAATACCTGCTCTATGATCCGGAAATCGACCTGCAGGATACCGAGCAGAAAGCCCGCTACTGCCCCCTGCTGGTGGCTATCGGTGAACATCAGCAGGCTCTGGCCAATTCGGTGCTGGAACAATGGCAAGCCAAGAATGGCGCGCTCAACCAGTTCAATACCTTCCCCAACGAGCGCTATGCCGAAGCCGGCGAGGCGATCTCCGATCTCCTGCGTACCCAGATCACCGCTATCGACAGCCTGAAGAAGAAGCTCGGCGCACCGATGGGCCGGCAGAGCAAGGGGTTACCACAGCCCTATCAGGCCGAAGCCTGGCGCAGCCAAGCCAGCCTGGCCAACATCGGAGCCAGCTTGGCCGGCGCCGAGCGCATCTGGCGTGGCGCGGACAAGGACGGCATCCAGGCTCTGCTCGGCAGCGACCATAACGACCTCAAGCAACGTATCGATGCAGCCTATGCCGATACCCGTCAGAAGCTCACCGGTCTGCAGCGCCCGCTGGGCGAACTGCTCGGCGATGAAGAGGGGCGCAAGGCCCTCAACGAATTCTACGACAGCCTCAACGTATTGCACCGCCTGCATGATGGCGAACTGGCCCGTGCACTGGGCATCCAGCTGGGCTTCAATGCCAACGACGGGGACTGACCGATGAGCATCAAACGCAGAGCCTTTCTCGGCCTGAGTGCAACGGTTCTGGCGGCCGGTGCACTGGGCGGCTGGAAGCTGAGCCACACCGGGGAGCAGCCCCTGCTGCTGTCGGCCCGCAACGACCAGGGCGGCAAACATTACGCCGTCGGTTACCGGCTGGATGGCGAGCGCGCTTTCTCTACTCAAGTAACCGAGCGCTGCCATGATGTGGTGCCCCATCCCAGCTTACCCATGGCGCTGTTCGTCGGTCGCCGACCGAGCACCGAGAGCTACCTGATCGACACCCGCGACGGCCGCCTGCTACAAACGCTGCGCAGCGAGAGCGATCGGCATTTCTACGGCCACGCGGTGTTCCACAAAGATGGTGAATGGCTGTATGCCACCGAGAACAACACCCGCGACCCCGGTCGTGGTGTACTCGGCGCCTATCGACTGGAAGGCGAGCGCCTGCTGCGTCGCGACGAACTGTCCACCCACGGCCTGGGCCCCCACCAGGTGCTGTGGATGCCGGATGGCGAAACCCTGGTGGTGGCCAACGGCGGCATCCGCACCGAGGCGGAAAGCCGAGTGGAGATGAACCTGAATGCCATGGAAGCCAGCCTGGTACTGATGGCCCGCGACGGCACCCTGCACAGCAAGGAGCAATTGCCCGAGCAGATGAACAGCGTGCGCCACCTGGCCGTGGCCAGCGACGGCACCATCATCAGTGGCCAGCAGTACATGGGCGACTCCATGAACGCCGTGCCGCTGGTGGCGATCAAACGTCCCGGCCAGCCGTTCCAGCACTTCCCGATGGCCGATGCGCAACGCCAGATGATGAACCAGTACACCGCCAGCGTGGCGGTGCACAGTGATCTGCGTCTACTGGCGATGACTGCGCCACGCGGCAATCGCCTGTTTATCTGGGATCTGGACAGCGGTGCAGTGCGCCTGGACGCCGCCCTGCCCGACTGCGCTGGCGTCGGTGCGGTGGAAAACGGCTTCGTGGTCAGCGCCGGCATCGGCCGCTGCCGTCTCTACGACTGCCGCAGCGAACGCATCGCCATGCAGCCCCTGGGGCTCCCGGCTGGACTCTGGGACAACCATCTGCGCCTGGCATGAGCGACTGCAAAAAAGGCAGAAGCGGACGGTCGCGATCTCGTGGGAGGGGCTTTAGCCGCGAGCTCTTTACGCCTAGCTAGGCAAAATCGAGGCTAAAGCCTCTCCCACAAAAGCTCTGCTCACCGGCCGCTTTCGCCACGCCGCTGCCTGATTACCTAGCCGTTTAGAGCAGGCCGAGCTGCTCGGCGCGGGGCTCGTTGTCGGTGTATGGGGGCAACGGCGGCAAGCCCGGCAGGCGTTCGCTCAACGCCTGATGAAAGCGCAGCGCCTGGGCGGCGGCCAGGTGGTTGTCCGGGGTGTGCAGGAATACGTAGGGCGTCAGGCCCTGCTCGATCCAGGCCGCGACCTTGTCCAGCCAAGGCTCGAGAAAGGGCTGATTGGCGTCGAGATCTGGCCCACCGATAAAACGTACTTGCGGGCTGTCGCTGAACGCCGCCGGGCGAATCGGCAGACGCGGCTTCTTTGATTGCGCGTGCAACACCGCCGGATCGCTGGAACGACAACTGAACAGCGCACGGGAATCCAGGCAGATGCGCTCGACACCACGCTCGTGCAGCAGGCGATTGAGCGCGCGCTCTTCATCGCCCTTGTCGAAGAACGCTGGGTGGCGTACCTCGACGGCCAGTCGGCGCTGGGCGAACTCATCCAACCACACCGCCAGTTCGCTCAACCGTGAAGGCCCGAACATCGCCGGAAGCTGCAGCCACAACGGCGCCACTCGTTCCCCCAACGGCGCCAGCAGGTCGAGAAACGCCTGGGTGCTGTCGAGCTGATCGCGCAGATCCCCTTCGTGGCTGATGTCCTTATGCACCTTGGCGCAAAAGCGAAACTGCTCGGGCATGCGCCGCACCCAGCGAGCCAGCTTGTCCTGATCAGGGCGGGCATAGAACGTGGTATTGCCCTCCACCGCATTGAAGACGCGGCAGTAGTGCTCGAGGCTGTCAGCCAGATTGAGATCAGCTGGGTAGAAACTGCCGCGCCAGGCGGTCTCGTTCCAGGAGGGGCAACCAAGGAAATAGGGAAGCATCGCAAATCGCTGAGGACTCAAAGGCCGCTATTGTGCCCTGTGTACAGCGATAGAGGCATACCGGAAGTCGATCAGGCGTACAGGTCGAGCCCAAGCACCTGCTGTGCGTCCATGTCGCGCACGTAGGCTTCGGTGCTGCTGTAGCTGGCGATGGCCTGGGCTGCGCGATTGCTCATGGCTGGCTGGTAAGTGACATCCAGCGAGCGCATCGGGAAGTTGTCGGTGCTGGCGTTGGTCTGCTGCACACGACGGATCTGCGGGGTCTGTTCGAAGCCCTGAGTAGCCGCGGTCGATGCCGGTTGTTCGCGCTTTACTTCCTCTTCCCGGTTCGCCTCACGATAGGGCGTAACCGCAGTCCCTGAGCGAGGGCCACGATCCGGTGAGTAGGGCGCGATGTTACCGTCGATACGCATCAATGAAGGCTCGGCAGAAAGGCGTGCGGAAGTGCTGGCAATTTAGCTGCACCACACGACCTTGGCAATGCATGGCGGGAAGTTGACGACAAAAGGACGGCTCGTCCGTCGGCAAATTCAAAATCCAGCCGGTGGCGGCATCTTGGGCGTAGCCACCTTGTCACGCAAGTAGATCGGCTGCGCCTGATCGGCGACCACCGCCTCACCCCGCGCCCAGGCGAAACGCGCCAGGCTCAGCAGGTCTTCGGCGTGGGGCAGCATGCCGTCGTCACTGGCAGCGACCTGCGCGGCGATACGCGGTGCGAAGGTGCCCCAGCCAGTGCCGGCACCGAACCAATCGCCAGCGGCGTCGGTCGGCAGCAGTGCCTGCTCGGGAGCCAGCACGGCCTCATGACCAACCAGACGCATCTCGCCTTGCTCAGCGCGGTAACAGCCCCAGTACACCTCATCCATACGCGCATCGATGGCCGCTGCGACCTGGGTGGCACCGTGTTCACGCAGCGAGCGCTGTGCCAGCACCGCCAGGTTGGACACCGGCAGCACCGGGCGATCCAACGCGAACGCCAGCCCCTGTACCACGCCAATGGCAATGCGCACGCCGGTAAAGGCGCCGGGGCCACGACCGAAGGCAATGCCGTCTAGCGCGGACAGTGCTACGCCCTGCTCGCCCAGTAGCGCCTTGATCATCGGCAACAGCCGCTGCGCATGCATGCGCGGGATCACCTCGTAGTGGCTCGTCACTCGACCATCGTGCAGCAGGGCGACGGAACAGGCTTCGGTGGCGGTATCGAGGGCCAGCAGAGTGGTCATGGTGATCTGTAGAGGTGGCTGAGCGGGCGGGCATTAAAACGGTTTGAGGCGTTTTTTTCCAGCACAGCGGGTCAAGCGGCGGGTTATAGATCCCGTGAGGCGGTGCGGCGGAGCGCTGTACCGCCCGCGCCGATGCCCCTGACAGGCACCGGCGGGTCTTTGGGTCAGCCCACCAGCAGGCGGGCCGGCTCGCTTACCATTTCTCGATGACGGGCTTGGCGTCCCAGCCCTTCAGGGGCTCTTTCGACCAGGTGCCATAGCCGGAGTTGGGGAACACGATCCACTCGGTGCCCCATTTTGCAGACTCGGCTTCGGCGGTCGCGCGCTGCTCCGACACCGGCGTCTTGCGGAAACGTGCATCGAAATCATGCAGGGTGTCGCCGAGCAGCATCACGATGCGGTAGTCCTTGGCGACCAGCGCACGGCGTTCGACCTTGGGCGGCCCGAGTAGCAGCACGCTTTCTGCGCTGACCTGCGGCAGATCAAGTTTCTTCAGCGCCGTCAGGGTGTATTCCTTCTGCTCTTGCGAACGATCCGATACATAGCGGATGGCCACGCCCAGCTTGTCGGCATGCTCGAGGAACTTCTTGGCGCCCGGAATCAGCACCGGATTGCCATCGCGCTCCCAGGGCAGCCAGGTGTCCCAGCCGTCGTAGGTATGGCAATTGGCAAGATCGCGCGCCAGCAGCGCGGAGTTGTCGATGATGGTTTCGTCCACATCGGAGACGATGGCCAGTTTCGAAGGATCTTCTGCCGCTGCCACCGCGGCGTCCAGTTTCTCGGTGGCGATGTTGTAAGCCTGCATCTGCAAGGCCCGAACTTCCGCTGATTGCTGCTGATACCGCAGCGCCATGGTGAACTGGTCAACTGAGCACTCGCCCTTTTTTTCCGGGGCGCCGTCGGCCAATGCGACGGATGCGCTCAGCGCCGATGCCACGATGGCGATGGGCAAGCAGGCAAATCTTCTGTTCTTGGTCATGAAATTCACTCTGATGGGGTGGTTGATGTAAAGCCGCCTTCCTCAACTGTAAGTGACGGTCGATGAAACCAGGAGAGCAGCTCGGGGCCGTAGCCGCCATAGGCTGCTTACCCTGGAATAGTGATGCATGCCGAAAGTGGCAGCTCGATGCTGGAAAGGCCTGACCCGCTCGATACTAGATAGGGCGTCGCTCCATTCACGGTTCAGGAACGACCTTGGCCTACCCCGTACAGCCATCGACATGCCCAAAAACGACAACGGCCCGCAAGCGGGCCGTTGATGTCAGGTAAACATGGCTTAGCTGAGCGCCGCCAGTACCTTGGAGGTGATCTGCTCGACCGAGCCGACACCAGCGATGGCACTGTACTTCGGCGTGCCTTCGGCGGCCGAAAGTTTCTGGTAGAAATCCACCAGCGGCTTGGTCTGCGAGTGGTAGACCGACAGGCGATGACGCACGGTGGCTTCCTTGTCGTCATCGCGCTGGATCAGATCCTCACCGGTTTCGTCGTCTTTGCCGGCGACTTTCGGTGGATTGTGCTCGGTGTGGTATACGCGCCCGGAGTTCGGGTGTACCCGGCGGCCGGCAATGCGCCCGACGATTTCTTCGTCATCAACGGCGATTTCAACCACGAAGTCGATCTGCACGCCTGCATCCTTGAGGGCCTGAGCCTGAGGAATGGTGCGCGGGAAGCCGTCGAACAGGAAGCCATTGGCACAATCCGGCTGAGCGATACGCTCCTTGACCAGATTGATGATCAGCTCATCGGAAACCAAACCGCCAGCATCCATCACGCTCTTCGCGGCCAGCCCCAGTTCGGTACCGGCCTTGACCGCTGCACGCAGCATGTCACCGGTGGAAATCTGTGGAATCGAGAATTTCTTGGTAATGAAACCAGCCTGAGTACCTTTGCCGGCACCGGGCGCCCCCAACAGAATCACGCGCATCGATGTGCTCCTCAAGTTCTTGGTAGTGATGGTGGACTCGCCTCGTGGGGCCAATCTCGAACAATTTCGGCAGGCCAGCCAGAGGCCGTACTGCCAGAAGGTCGACCAAGATACACAGCGCCCCTGAGCCGCACAAGCCACTGAAAGACGCAGGCAAATGCGACCAAGGCCTCATTTCCAGGCGACATCACGCAGCTTGCAGCATATTTTCGGTTCGCCGCCATACAACCAAAGTCCAAACCGACACGATCTGAACAAAGAGCCGCTCTTATACGACTTTTTGCTGCCATTAACGGCATATTTTGCATATCGCAATAATACGCCCGTGTCGCACCCGAGACCCTTAGCCTGTATTGCGTAAGCCCGCTGCGATACCGGCTACGCTGACCAGCAACGCCTGCTCCAGAGCGCTCCCCGCCTCCTGCTCACGCTGTCGAGAGCGTGCCAGCAATTCAGCCTGTAGCAGATGCAACGGATCCAGGTAAGCGTTACGCACGGTGATGAACTCTAAGGTTTCGGGGCTGTGCGCAAGCAACTGCGATTGCCCAGTCAAACCCAGAACCACCTCGCCCGCCTGCGACAATAGGTCGCGCAAATGCACGCCCAACGGATGCAATTCAGCATCAACCAGACGTTCGTCATAAAGCCTGGCGATAGACTCGTCAGCCTTGGCCAAGACCATTTCCAACATGTCGATACGCGTACGGAAAAATGGCCAGTGCTCGCGCATATCTCGCAATACCTCACCTTCACCACGCTCCAGCGAGCCGCTCAAGGCGGCTTCCCAGCCCAGCCACGCGGGCAACATCAAGCGCGTCTGCGTCCAGGCGAAAATCCATGGAATCGCCCGCAGACTTTCCACTCCCCCCTCACGCCGCTTGGCCGGTCGGCTGCCCAGCGGCAGACGGCCAAGTTCCTGCTCCGGCGTCGCCTGGCGAAAGTACTCGACGAACTGCGGATGCTCGCGCACCACGCTGCGGTAGGCAGCCACACCATCGGCAGAAAGGCGATCCATCTGCGCGCGCCAGGCCGGCTCTGGAGCGGGTGGCGGCAGGAGGGTCGCCTCCAGCACCGCAGCGAGATAGAGATTGAGGTTCTGCTCAGCGATGTCCGGCATGCCGAATTTGAAGCGAATCATCTCGCCCTGCTCAGTGGTGCGGAAACGCCCGTTCACCGAACCCGGCGGCTGCGACAGGATCGCCTCGTGGGCAGGGCCACCGCCGCGCCCCACGGTGCCACCGCGGCCATGGAACAGCAGCAACTCGACCTGATGCTGGCGGCAGATATCCACCAGACTCTCCTGGGCGCGGTACTGCGCCCAGGCGGCGGCCGTGGTGCCAGCATCCTTGGCGGAATCAGAGTAGCCAATCATCACTTCCTGCGGGCCATGAAGATTAGCGCGATAACCTGGCAAGCCGAGCAACTGCTCGATGGCGATTGCGGCGTTGTCCAGATCCGCCAGGGTCTCGAACAGCGGCACCACACGCATTGGCCGGCGCAACCCGGCTTCCTTGAGGAGCAGTTGCACCGCGAGCACATCGGACGCGGCACCGGCCATGGAGATGACGTAGGAGCCGAGGGATGCGGCAGGCGCGGCTGCCACCTCCCGGCAGGTCGCCAGCACTTCGGCGGTCTCGCCAGCAGGGCGGAAATCAGTGGGCAGCAGCGGCCGACGGCTGGCCAACTCAGCCTGCAGAAAGTCCAGGCGTTGCGCTTCATCCCACTCCTGGTAATGCCCCAGACCCAGGTAATCGGTGATTTCACCGAGCGCAGCAGCGTGGCGCGTCGCGTCCTGGCGCACGTCCAGGCGTACCAGGAACAAGCCAAAGGTACTGACCCGGCGCAGGAAGTCGAGCAATGGCCCATCTGCGATAACGCCCATGCCGCACTCGTGCAGTGAGCGGTAGCAAAGGTGCAGCGGCTCATAAAGCTCGCGGTTGTCATGTAATACAGCGGCGGGTGGGCTGACCGGCCCAGCGAGCGACTCATGGGCCCAACCACGCGTTGCACGCAAGCGCTCGCGAACCTGCTTGAGCAGTGCGCGGTACGGCTCGGCGCTATCGCCAGCGCGCGCGCGCAACTCATCGCTGGCCTGCTGCATGGACAGTTCGGCGGCCAGGCTGTCGATGTCGCGCAGGTACAGATCCGCAGCCATCCAGCGCGCCAGCAACAACACTTCGCGGGTCACCTTGGCCGTCACGTTGGGGTTGCCGTCACGATCCCCGCCCATCCAAGAGGCGAAGCGGATCGGCGCCGCCTCCAACGGCAAGCGCAACCCGGTTTCCCGCTGCAGCGCTTGGTCGGCCTTGCGCAGCACAGTCGGAAGGGCGTACCACAGCGAGTTTTCAATGACCGCAAATCCCCACTTGGCCTCGTCCACCGGTGTCGGCCGCACACGGCGAATTTCCTCGGTGTGCCAAGCCTCGGCGATCAGCCGCTGCAGGCGGGTGGAAATCGCTTCGCGCTCGTCGGCGGAGAGATCACGATGATCCTGCTCAGCCAGTTGCGCGGCAATGGCGTCATATTTCTGGATCAGGGTACGCCGCGCGACCTCGGTAGGGTGAGCGGTGAGCACCAGTTCGATATCCAGCCGTCCCACCTGGCGCGCCAATGCTTCGCGGTCATGGCCCGCTGCACGCAGGCGCTGCAGCAGCTCATCGAATATGCGGTTCTCGAAGGGCTGTGCCTCGTCCACCTCCCGCCGACGTACCCGGTGGTATTGCTCAGCGATATTGGCCAGGTTGAGGAACTGGTTGAATGCGCGAGCCACTGGCAGCAGTTCGTCGTCGTTCAGCCCATCCAGGGTATCGCCGAGTTGCCGGGCGCCATCCGCCGAACCTTGGCGCGCCGCCTTGGCCCCTTTACGGATGCGCTCGATCTTGTCGAGGAAGGCATCGCCATACTGCTCACGGATGGTAGTGCCAAGCAGCTCACCAAGCTGGTGAACGTCCTCGCGTAGACGTGCGTCGATTTGCGTCATACCGGTGTCCCTGCGCCACTGCGTGAACGTTCAGAGTGCCCAGCCTGGGAGCACCTGACAAGCAGCCCTACGACCAAAGCAGTAAAGCACCTCTTGGCCTTGCCCAGTTCAGACAGCGCACCTGCAAGCACGAGCAATCGGAACGGAGCCCAAGGGCTCAGGTCTGTAACAGAGAACCCGCCCCACCCCGAGGTACCTATGAAGATCCGCGAACTCGTCCAGCAATGGGAACAGAACGCTACCGGCCGCCTGGTCAGTACGCCTTACCAGGTGCACCTGGATGTGGAGTCAGCTGCGCGTCTGGCCGCGCTCGGCAACATGTATCCCAAACGACGCCCGGAAGAGCTGCTGGCCGAGCTGCTGGGGGCCGCTCTGGAAGACCTCGAGGCGAGCCTGCCATACGTACAGGGCACTCATGTAGTGGCCACCGACGAGGAAGGCAACCCCGTCTATGAAGACGTAGGCCCAACGCCGCGTTTTCTCGAATTGGCGCGCCATTACCTGCATGAGATGAACGCCAACGAAGAGGAAACAGGTCATTAAGAGCCTGCCAGGATCTTGCGCTCTGGACACCGGAAAGCGCCGAATGACGAGGCATCCGACATTTTTCTGGCGACGCGATCCTGGCAACACGAACTTTTTTGCTGAACGTTTCCTGTCTAAGCCAACTCACAGGGTTATGCCGTGATGACCGCTGGTCGCCGGGGAAAAACTTACTCAGCTGCTATCGCTCCTGAGTTGCCCGAACGGCAGGTGACCATTGTGGGAACCGACTGTTTGCCAGGAATTTACCAATGGAGTTGCACACCATGACCACTAAAACTGCCCCAAACGCTCGTACTCAACTAGCCGGCTGGAAGGTTGCGGCACTGGCTATCGGCAGCAGCTTGCTGCTTGTCGGTTGCGCGGGCAATCCGCCCAGCGAGCAACTGGCTGTGACCAAGTCGGCCGTCAACGAAGCCGTAAGCTCCGGCGGTACCGAATTCGCCGCGGTGGAAACCAAGTCGGCTCAGGACAAGCTGAAGCAGGCTGAGCTCGAAGTCATCGAGAAGAACTACGAAGAAGCCAAGCGCCTGGCTGAACAAGCCGAGTGGGATGCACGCGTAGCCGTTCGTAAAACCCAAGCGGCCAAGGCCGACAAAGCGCTGAAAGATGCCCAACAAGGCATCGAGGAACTGCGTCAGGAAGGTATGCGCAGTGCTCAGCCGGCTCCGACCCAGGGCCAGTAACGGCCTCGTCAGACTTCGCCAATTGAATAAAGGATGAACGACCATGCGTAAACAAGTGATGATTCCCGCCCTGCTGGCTCTGAGCGTTGGCTTGGCTGCCTGCTCCTCTCAACCTAACGTGAACCTGGAACAGGCACGTAGCGGCTACTCCACCCTGCAAACTGACCCGCAAGCGGTGAAGGTTGCAGCACTGGAAACCAAGGATGCCGGTGAAGCGCTGGAGAAAGCCGAGCGCGCTTACCGTGAGAAGGAAGACGAGAAGAAAGTCGACCAGCTCTCCTACCTGGCCAACCAACGCATCGAAGTCGCGCGTCAGACCATTGCCCTGCGCACCACCGAGGCGAGTCTGGAACAAACTGGCGCCCAACGTGCTCAGGCTCGCCTGGAAGCCCGTGACGCGCAGATCAAGCAACTGCAGAACAGCCTCAACGCCAAGCAGACCGAGCGCGGCACACTGGTCACCTTTGGTGACGTGCTGTTCGACTTGGATCGCTCCGAGTTGAAGCCAGGTGGCATGCACAACATCACCAAGCTCGCCCAGTTCCTGCAGGAAAACCCTGATCGCAAGGTAATCGTCGAAGGCTACACCGACAGCACTGGTGCAGCTAGCTACAACCAGACCCTGTCGGAGCGCCGCGCAAATTCCGTACGTACTGCACTGGTACGTCAGGGCGTAGGCCCTGAGCGCATCGTCGCCCAAGGCTATGGTAAGGAATACCCGGTCGCCAGCAACGCCGACTCTGCCGGTCGTGCGATGAACCGTCGTGTGGAAGTCACCATTTCCAACGACAACAAGCCGGTTGCTCCACGTTCGTCGATGAGCAACTAAAGGCCCCGGCCTGCCTAGGACTCTCTGCGCTCCTCTCGAGGAACGCAGATTTTCTACCCAACAAACCCCGCTTTTGCGGGGTTTGTTGTTTCTCGGCTCCTCACTCGTTACAGCGCACGGCCCGTTTGCGGTCATCCACCAGCACGCCGCTGAGCCCCTTCTGCTGAAGATCGAACAGCACCAATACGCCGTCAATGCATTGGGCAACCTGATCGGCCGGTTTCAGACTCACCTTGTAGTCCTCGCCGGGAACGGTCTTGAGCATGGTGAACTCGGACAACAGCAAGGCATCCTCCGGTTTGGCGAAGTGCAGGTAGCCGTAGTAGCCAAGCACCATGACCGTAGCAGCGATGCTGCCGATGGCGGTGAGAATCAGGGGAATGGAGTTGCGCTCGCTCATGCACACATCTCGAAAAACACCCTGACAGAGGATGACAGGGAGCATTGAAGTGGGGATCGGCGAAGCGAAACGCCGCCAATCCCCCTCTGGCATGCAATCAGAGAATATTGGCGTAGTCGGCTTCGATCCGATCCAGGCTCAGGTGGTTGAGGAAGTTGGAGAAGCACATCCAGGCCGACAGCGAGTTGAGGTCACGGAACTGCTGCGGCAGGTATTTGGGTGGGCTCACCAGCCCCTCATCGACCAGTTGGCGTAGCGTACGCATATCTTCGAGCGTGGTCTTGCCACAGAACAATAAAGGGATCTGTTCCAGCTTGCCTTTGCGCACCGCGAGCTGGATGTAGTTGTAGACCATGATGAAACCCTTCAGATAAGACAGATCCTTGGTGAAGGGCAGACCGTTCGGGGCGGAGCCTCGGAAGGCGCGACTGGCGTTGCTGTAGCTGTCTTCCAGGCTGAAGCCCTGCTCCCGGTAAAAATCACAGACCTGCAAAAAGTCCGCACCCTGCTCGGCCATATGAATGGCACGAGTACGGTTGGTGAGCTTGCGCAGACGGCTGGGATAGGAGGCGAAGGCGATCACTTCCATGAGGATGGCCAGGCCTTCCTGGGTGACCGTCGACGAGGGCGGCCCCTTGGCCAGGAAGGTGCAGATCGGCTGGTTCTGGCCATTGAGCGTGGTGGCCACGTGCACCAGGCCTTCGTGTACTTCCAGCGCTTTGACGTCGCGCTCGTTGAACATGGCGTCGCTACGGATCTTGATGTAATCGGCACCGGCGGCCGCATCGGCAAGAATGCCGTCGGACTCGAACACGCGAATGGTGCTGTCGCTCTCCCCGAACACCAGGTTCAGTCGGTTCTGCAGCAGTGCGACGGCATCCTTGGCGTTCAGCGTCTTGGGTTCGTCCTTGAGGTCGCCACGGCTGTCGATGTTGTTCAGGTAACCGGAAAACATCAGCCCCAGATCGGCCAGGGTCGGGTCACCGGCATGGAAGGCGTCGGACGCCGCGCCGTACAGCTCCTGGGAAATCAGCCCGAAATCCGAGGTACCACGAGCCTCCAGCATGCGGATGACCATGCGGTACTCGCGGCACATGCGCCGCATGATCTGCCCCACCGGGTTGAACTGGCCGAGCTGACGGGTGATGTCGCGCTCGATGTTCTGCAGCTCCAGCTTCTTCGCGGCCGGGTCAAAGGCCAGCGGCCGGCTGTCGTAGTAGCTACGATCGATCGCCGGTAGCTCCTTGCCCTTGTGCTTGAGAAAGGTCTGCCGAATGGAGTCGTCCCATTTCACCGCATCGAGTACACGGATCGGCGTCTGCGCCTCGACGATACGATCGGACAGCGCGCGCACGACCAGTTGGTAACCGTCGAGCCCTGTGTGGCTGTTCATGAGAATCCTCTTTGCGTTGCTGGAATTGCCGAACCGGCTCTCATGGCCCGGTTCGCTGATAGCGCGCCACCTCGACAAACACATCGGAGTTAGCCGGATCATTGAGGTAGGCGAACACCTGTTCCAGGCCACTGGAGACCAGAACGCCATCGCCCTGCGGCATCTCCACGGTGCTGCCCTTCAGCTCACCGTTGTCGATGGCCTGGAGAATGCGTTCAACGTCGAGGTTGAACAGCACCAGTTCATTATTGTGGGTCAGCTCGAAACCGCCGATGGCGAAATTCGCGCCCATGCGCTTGGGCACACCCGCCGACAGGTACCAGCGCCGGCCATGGTGGGCGACGGTAAAGCTGTAGCTCTGCAGGCTGGCGACGTTGTCGATGCTGTCGGTATAGGCATCGGCCTTGTACAGATTGGAGCCCGAACGGCTGATGTCCAGAAAGCGCAGCTCGCCCCACTCGTCGGTGCGCGACCAGGTGCCAAGCAGCGGAATTGGCGCTGCTTCGTTAGCCGGGATCGGCTCCTTGAAGGTCACCAGGCAACCGCTCAACAATAGAAACGACAGCACCACCAGTGCGCGCCAGGCTTTCATCATGCTCTCCTTGAAACGATCGAGGGATCGCCACGCGCTGATAGTCCATTCCCTCGACGCAGCACGTCAAGCATCCAAACCAGTTGTCCATCAACAGGATAGGCGCTGAATCACAGGTAATAAAAAGCCGCCCGAAGGCGGCTCTGGTAAACCCTTAGAGTTCCGGACGCATGTGCGGGAACAGGATGACGTCGCGAATCGACGGTGAGTCCGTCAGCAACATCACCAGGCGGTCAATGCCGATGCCCTCACCGGCAGTGGGCGGCATGCCGTATTCGAGGGCGCGAACGAAGTCGGCGTCGAAATGCATGGCCTCGTCATCACCGGCGTCCTTGTCGGCCACCTGCTGCTGGAAGCGCTCGGCCTGATCTTGCGCGTCGTTCAACTCGGAATAGGCGTTGGCGATCTCGCGGCCACCGATGAACAGCTCAAAGCGATCGGTCACGCTAGGATCATCGTCGCTGCGACGGGCCAGTGGCGACACTTCGAACGGATAACGGGTAATGAAGTGCGGCTGCTCAAGCTTGTGCTCGACCAGCTCTTCGAAAATCATCACCTGCAGTTTGCCCAGTCCCTCGAAACCGAGCACCTTGGCGCCGGCTTTCTTGGCGATCTCGCGCGCCTTGTCCAGATCCTGCAGATCGGCGGCGGTGATGTCCGGGTTGTACTTGAGGATCGAGTCGAATACCGACAGGCGCACGAAAGGCTCACCGAAGTGGAACACCTTGTCGCCGTACGGCACGTCGGTGGTGCCCAGCACGCTCTGGGCCAGCTCGCGGAACAGTTCCTCGGTCAGGTCCATGTTGTCTTCGTAATCGGCATAGGCCTGGTAGAACTCGAGCATGGTGAACTCGGGGTTATGCCGGGTCGAAACGCCTTCGTTACGGAAGTTACGGTTGATCTCGAAGACTTTCTCAAACCCGCCAACAACAAGCCGCTTGAGGTACAGCTCCGGCGCGATACGCAGGAACATGCCCATGTCCAGCGCATTGTGGTGGGTTTCGAAAGGCTTGGCCGCGGCGCCGCCGGGAATGGTCTGCAGCATCGGCGTTTCCACTTCGAGGAAGTTGCGCTCGGCGAGGAAACGGCGGATGTGGGCGATCACCTGGGAACGCACGCGGAAGGTTTCGCGCACTTCCTCGTTGACGATCAGGTCAACGTAGCGCTGGCGATAGCGCTGCTCGGTGTCGGTCAGGCCGTGGTGCTTGTCCGGCAGCGGACGCAGCGACTTGGTCAGCAGACGCACGTCGGTCATCTCGACGTACAGGTCGCCCTTGCCGCTGCGGGCCAGGGTGCCGACAGCGGCGATGATGTCGCCCATGTCCCACGATTTGACCGCTGCCAGGGTTTCTTCAGGCAGGGTCTTGCGGTTGACGTAGACCTGGATGCGCCCGCTCATGTCCTGGATGACCATGAAGGAGCCACGGTTGAGCATGATGCGACCGGCAACCTTGACCGGAATGGCAGCGGCTTCGAGCTCTTCCTTGGTCTTGTCGACGTACTGTTTCTGCAGGTCGGCGCAGAGGTTGTCGCGACGAAAGTCGTTGGGGAAGGCGTTGCCCTGCTCACGGATGGCAGCAAGCTTTTCCTTGCGCTGGGCAATCAGCTTGTTCTCTTCCTGTTGCAGTTGCTGCTGGTCGGGTTGTTGGTCGCTCATGTTCGTCGGGATTCCATCACGGGATAGTCGCCGCCCCCACTGGGGCGGAACCAAAAGGTATTACAGGCCTTGTTTCAAGCTGGCTTCGAGGTACTGGTCGAGGTCGCCATCGAGAACCTTCTGGCAGTCGCTACGTTCGACGCCAGTACGCAGGTCCTTGATGCGCGAGTCATCGAGCACGTAGGAGCGGATCTGATGACCCCAGCCGATATCGGACTTGGTGTCTTCCAGCGCCTGGGAAGCCGCGTTGCGCTTCTGCATTTCCTGCTCGTACAACCGGGCCCGCAGCATTTTCATGGCGGTGTCCTTGTTGGCGTGCTGGGAACGTTCGTTCTGACACGCCACCACGGTATTGGTCGGCACGTGGGTGATACGTACCGCCGAGTCTGTGGTGTTGACGTGCTGACCACCCGCACCAGAGGAGCGGTAGGTATCGATGCGCAGATCGGACGGGTTGATGTCGATCTCGACCTTGTCGTCGATCTCGGGCGACACGAACACCGCCGAGAACGAAGTATGGCGACGGGCGCCAGAGTCGAACGGGCTTTTGCGTACCAGGCGGTGCACGCCGATTTCGGTGCGCAGCCAGCCAAAGGCGTACTCACCCTTGATGTGCACGGTGGCGCCCTTGATGCCGGCGACTTCACCTTCGGACAGCTCGACGATCTCGGCACTGAAGCCGCGCTTGTCAGCCCAACGCAGGTACATGCGCAGCAGGATATTGGCCCAATCCTGCGCCTCGGTACCACCGGAGCCAGCCTGGATATCCAGATAGGCGTTGTTGGGATCCATCTCGTGGCTGAACATGCGGCGGAATTCCAGCTTTTCGAGTATGCCGCGCAGGCGCTCAATCTCGCTGGCGACATCGTCGGCCGCGCCCTGATCGTCTTCTTCGACGGCCATGTCGAGCAGGTCGCGGGAATCGGCCAGGCTGCCGGTCAGGTCGTCGATGGTCTCGACGATCAGCGCCAGCGTGGCACGCTCACGGCCCAGGCTCTGGGCGTATTCCGGCTTGTTCCAGACGTTCGGGTCTTCGAGTTCGCGGTTTACTTCGACGAGACGATCATGCTTGTGATCGTAGTCAAAGATACCCCCGAATAGTCTGGGTGCGCTCGGACAGGTCCTTGATGCTGTTCAGGATCGGGTTGATTTCCATGGCTGTCGGCACTCGCAGGTAAAACTTCGGAAAAGCCGACGAGTATACCCGACTCGCTGTTCCCTGGCAGCATGCCGAGCGCTATCAATCGACCTGCGACAGACCAATGGCCATCTATACTCGAGAGGCTGCCCACTCAGCCGTTGAAGGATCATCGCGCACCATGTTTCGTGCCCAAAGCCTGCGTAGCCGTCTCGCCCTGTCGATCGCCCTGCTGGTGAGCCTGTTGAGCTGGCTGCTGGGCAGCCTGATCAGCCAGGATTCCGCACAGCGCATTCGCGAGGACGTGGGCCGCGACCTGGCTGAAGCGTCCTACATGATGATTGACCGCCTCGACCGCGACATGCAGAGCCGCGCCAGCATGCTGCAGGTCATCGGTAGCCTGCGCGTGCTGCGCCAGCCGGATGACATCGATGACGTACGCCGCCTGCTCGATCACCTGCAAGGCGAATTCCCCAGCATCGCGTGGATCGGCTTCACCGACCCCCAGGGCACGGTACTGGCCTCCAGCAACCGTATTCTGGAAGGCGCCAGCGTTGCTCAGCGCCCGGTATTCCTGGAGGGTAGCAAGGGCCTGTTCATAGGTGACGTGCACGAGGCTGTGCTGCTGGCCAAGCTGCTGCCCAACCCGACGGGCGAGGCGATGAAGTTCGTCGATATCAGCCTGCCGGTATACGCCCCGGACGGCAGTCTGGTCGGCGTACTGGCCTCGCACCTGTCATGGTCATGGGCCGACGAGGTGCGCCAGGCGATTCTCAAACCCATCGAAGATCGTCGGCAGATCGAGTTCTTCGTGGTCGGTCGCGACCGTACCCTGCTGCTGGCCCCCACGAAAATGATCGGCCAGCGCCTGCACCTTCCCGCCATGCAGGCTCTGCCGGGCAAAAACACCGACTGGGCCGTGCAGCAGTGGCCAGACGGCGACCAGTACCTGACCGGCCTAGCGCTCAGCCAAGGTTATCTCGACTATCAGGGCCTGGGCTGGATGGTCGTCGCCCGTCAGGCCGTGGCGCTGGCCGACGCACCGGTACGGGCGATCCACACCACCATCGTACTCTGGGGCAGCGCTCTAGCGCTGCTGTTCGCAGCCTGTGGCTGGTTGCTGGCGACTTACATCACCCGACCGCTACGCACCATCGCCAATGCTGCGGATAGCCTCGCCAATGGCGAGATCACCGTAATTCCGGAAATCGACAGTCCGCGGGAAATCGCTCAGCTCAGCCACTCCATCCGCCATCTGGTGGAAAGCCTGACCCATCAGCACGCCGAGCTCGGTGCCCTGGACAACCGTGCCCACCATGACCCGTTGACCGGCCTGCCGAACCGCGCAGCCCTGGCCAGGTACCTGCCGCGGGCTGAGCAGCGTAGCCAGGGCACGCCATACGGGCTGGCGGTGCTGTATCTGGATCTGGACGGTTTCAAGCCGGTCAACGATCAGCACGGCCACGCCGTGGGTGATCACGTTCTGCGTGAGTCGGCCTCACGTATGCGCGGCTGCCTGCGTGCAGGGGATCTGGTGGTGCGCCTGGGCGGTGACGAGTTTCTGATGATCCTGCAGGTACCGCTCGATGAAGCGGCCGGGCAAGCCCGCCAAGTTGCCGAGCGGGCGATTCAGACACTCGGCGCAGTGATCGAATTGGAGGGTCGCGAACTGCAGATCGGCTGCAGCATCGGTGGCGCGCTGTGGCCGCAGGATGATGCCGATCTGGAGCAGGTGGTAGAGCAGGCGGATCAGGCCCTGTATCGCGCCAAGCAGAATGGCCGCGGTCGTGCGGTGTTTCATGGTGAGCCGCAGATCGACAGCTCGCCTGCTTGATTCAGGCCAGGGAGCTGGTGTCGTTCACCAGACCAACCTGGTCGCGACCCGCTTGCTTCGCCATGTAAAGGCCGCGATCCGCCAGGTTGACCAGTTGCAGGGAGGTCTGCCCGGCACGCGGTACCAGGGTCGCAACGCCCAGACTGGTGGTCAACACCGAGCCCGGCTCAGGCTTGTCGTGGGCAATACCTAGATCGGTGACCGCACGACGAACCTTCTCGGCCAGCAGCCGTGCGCCCCCCGCCGACGTGCTAGGCAACACCATGGCGAACTCTTCGCCGCCGTAGCGGGCCGGCATATCGCTGGAACGGCTGCAGCAGCTGCGTAGCGCCTCGGCAACACGCCGCAGGGCATCATCGCCGGCGACATGGCCAAAGTTGTCGTTAAAGCTCTTGAAGAAGTCGACATCGATCATCAGCAACGACATCGGCGTCTGCTCGCGCAGAGCGCGGCGCCACTCCATCTCCAGGTATTCGTCGAAGTGCCGGCGGTTGGACAGTCCGGTCAGCCCATCAGAGTTCATCAGGCGCTGCAGCACCAGGTTGGTTTCCAGAAGCTGCTGCTGGCTTTCACGCAGGGCGCGGTAGGCTTCGTCGCGCTGCTGCAACGCGGTGTAAGAGCGAGAGTGATAGCGAATGCGCGCTACCAGCTCGATGGTGTCCGGCAACTTGACCAGATAATCATTGGCACCCGATGCGAAAGCGGTGCTCTTGACGGTCGCATCGTCCTTGGTCGACAGCACGATGATCGGCACATCACGCAGCGAGGGCCGCGCCCGATAGGCACCCAGCAGGGTCAGACCATCGACGCCAGGCATCACCAGATCCTGCAGGATCACCGTCGGACGTAGCTGTTCGGCCACCGCGACTGCCTGAGTGGGATCGGCGCAATAATGAAAGTCGATGCCGCCCTCGCCCAATAGCTCGCGGCGCACTGCCTCGCCGATCATCGCCTGATCGTCGACGAGCAGCACCATGACCGCGCCTTCCTTGGGTGAGCCAAGTTCTTCCGTGGAATTTGGGGGGGCTTGCATATTGGTCTCCAGACCCCACCCAGATTGAAGGCGAGTCTCTAAAAATTTAACCGCAGGGTAAATCTATCAGCCAAATAGCTCAACGATACGGGCCGCGATGCGCTCTAGCGCAAGTATTTCCTTCGCAGCATCGAGTTCCGCAGCCGCTTTTGGCATGCCATACACCGCACAACTGGCCTGGTTCTGGGCAATGGTGAGAAACCCTCGCGCGCGCATGTTCTTCAGGCCCAGAGCACCATCGCGCCCCATGCCGGTGAGCAAGACGCCAATGGCTTCACCCGTCCAGTGCTCGACCACGCTGTCGAAGAACACGTCGATGGAGGGCCGATAGACATAGCTGCTTGGCTCTTCGGTATAAGTCAGTTCGCCATTACGCTGCAGACGCATATGGTTGTTGGTTCCCGCCAGCAGCACCACGCCTGGCTGCGGCTGCTCACCGTCGCGGGCCAGGCGCACCGGCAGCGCCGACTCACTGGCCAGCCAATCGGCCATGCCGGCAGCGAACACTTCATCGACATGCTGCACCAGCATCACCGCGGCGTTGAAGTCGCCTGGTAGCTGTTTGAGCAGCGACGCCAACGCCGCCGGGCCACCTGCCGAGGCACCGATAGCTACCAGCCGACGAGTCACAGACCTGCCTGGCACCTGCGCAGGAACACTGCGCTTACGGCTGGTGTTCTGGCCGATAAGCCAGCCAATGTTCTGGATCTTGCGCAACAACGTAGCCGCATCCGCCGTTCTATCGCCACCCAGCGACGGCGTATTGACCGCGTCCAGGGCGCCGTAACCCATGGCTTCAAACACGCGGTTGACGTGCTGTTCGATATCCACCGAGACGATCAGGATCGCGCAAGGGCTCTGCGCCATGATGCGCCGAGTGGCCTCGACGCCGTCCATGACCGGCATCAGCAGATCCATCAGCAGCAGATCCGGCAGTTCGACTTCGCAGTGCTGCAGCGCTTCGGCGCCGTTGCCCGCGACCCAGACGATGCGATGCTCAGGCTCCAGAGCGAGGGCCCGGCGCAAGGCCTCCACCGCCAGCGGCATGTCGTTGACGATCCCTATCCTCATTCGTGCGGCTCTCCAACCAGATCGACCACGGCGTCGAGCAACGCCTCGTCATGGAAACTGGCCTTGGCAAGATAATAGTCGGCTCCGGCATCCAGACCACGCCGGCGGTCTTCTTCGCGATCCTTGTAGGACACCACCATCACCGGCAGCGACTGCAGACGGCTGTCGCGGCGCACCAGGGTGACCAGTTCGATACCGTCCATGCGCGGCATGTCGATATCGGTGATCAGCAGATCGAAGTGCTCGGCGCGCAGGGCGTTCCAGCCATCCATGCCGTCGACCGCCACCGCCACGTCATAACCACGACCAAGCAGCAGCTTGCGTTCCAGCTCGCGCACGGTCAGTGAGTCGTCGACCACCAGTACGCGCTTGCGCTGAACACCGGCGAGCTGGCGGACGCTACGGTCGACCCGCTCCAGGCGACCACTGCCGAGCAGTTTGGCCACCGACATCAGCATGTCCTCGACGTCGAGAATCAGCACCGGCGTACCGTCGTCCAGCAACGCGCCTGCCGACACATCCTGCACCTTGCCGAGCCGTGCATCCAACGGCATCACCACCAGCGTGCGCTCACCGACGAAACGCTCCACCACCAGACCGAACAGGTTGTCGCGATCACGGATCAGCACCACAGGGATGCCGTTGTCGCTGGGTTTGCCTTCGGGCCGCTGAAGAATCTGGCTGGCCGCGATCAAGCCGACATGCTGCCCCTCGCTCCAGAAATGCTGACGTCCTTCCAGTTGAACGATGTCCTCGGCCTGCAGGCGCGTCATTCTCTCGATATGCGCCAGCGGCAAGGCATAGGCCTCGCCACCGACCTCGACGACCAGACTGCGCACCACCGACAACGTCAGCGGCACCTCCAGGTGGAAGGTCGAACCCTGCCCCTGGCGTTGCTGCATGCGTACACCGCCGCGCAGTTGCCGCACCATATGCTGAACGGCATCCAGGCCAACACCACGGCCGGACACCTCGGTGACCTGATCACGCATGCTGAAGCCGGGCAGGAACAGGAAGGCCAGCAGCTCCTCCTCGGTCAGTTGCTCGCCGGTCTGCTCGGTGGCGAAACCTCGGCTGATCACCGCACTGCGCAGCTTGTCCAGATCAACGCCGCCACCATCGTCACTGAGTTCCAGCAATAGCATGCCGGCATGGTGGCGGGCGCGAATCAGTATCTGGCCGTCAGGGTCTTTACCGCGTGCCAGACGTAACTCGGGCGGCTCGATGCCATGATCCAGAGCATTGCGCAGCAAATGCGTCAGCGGTGCCTCGAGGCGCTCCAGCACGTCGCGGTCGACCTGAGTGCTTTCACCCTCGATCACCAACCTCACCTGCTTGCCGAGCGCGCGAGCAAGATCGCGCAACATGCGCTCATGGCCGGACAGCACATCGGCGAACGGTCGCATGCGTGAAGACAGCGCGGCGTCGTACAGGGACTGGGCACGCTGGCCGCCCTGCCAGCCGAAATCGTCCAGATCGGTCATGTGCTGGGCCAGCACCTGCTGGCACTCGGTGAGCGCCTGGCGGGTTTCCACCAGCATGGCTTCGGCCTGCGCATCGATGCTGCCTGCGGGGAGCGCTTCACGGGCGACATCGAGGGCACGGCGCGCGACGGTTTGCAGACGTTTGAGGCGCTGCAGGCCATCGCCGAGAGGTTTGATGCGCTGGAACTCGACCAGCGACTTGCTGGAGATATCCAGCAGATGATCGAGTCGCTCCGCGCTGACGCGCAGGATACGACTACGCCCCTCGCCCGATGCTTCGCTACTTTCGGGCCTGCTCTGCCTGGCAGGTGTCGCTTGCGGCTCCATCGGTACCTGAATAACGGGCTCCGGCTCCGGCTCTGGCGTAGTAGCGGATTGCGGCGGCACCAGCGGGCGGGGGCTCGACACGTACCCACCCCGTGCCAACGTACCGAGGCGTTCGACCAATGCGTCGACTTCGCCGTTCGCCCCGTTCGATACCCCTGATGGCGAGCCCAGGCTCAACAAAATGTCGGCCCCCTGCAACAGTGCATCGATATGTTCGGACTGCAGCAACAAGCGCCCTTCCTGGGCTTCGACCAGGCAATCCTCCATTACGTGGGCGACTTTCACCCCGGCG
Organism: Pseudomonas sp. AC355; assembly: GCF_979258205.1. Lineage (NCBI taxonomy): Bacteria > Pseudomonadati > Pseudomonadota > Gammaproteobacteria > Pseudomonadales > Pseudomonadaceae > Pseudomonas > Pseudomonas sp. AC355. The sequence goes on from NZ_OZ409843.1 coordinate 2,398,473, forward strand.
TCGAGACCGACGATGCGCGCTGCGCCCTTTAGGGAATGGGCTGCGCGCATGCAGGCCTCGAGGGAATCAGCGTGACGCGGATCGCGTTCGAGTACCAGCAAGCCGTTGTTGAGTACCTGGGTCTGGGCCTCGGCTTCGAGCTTGAACAACTCCAGCAGCGAAGCGTCGCGCATCTGATCGGGCGTCATCCAAGGCTCCTGGCGATGGTTTGCTGCAATATCTGCTCATCGAGCAGGGTCACGCTGCGACCTTTCCACTGCAGAACCCCGGAGGCGAAACGCCGTGCCATCGGCACACTGCCATTGCCCGCCTCGACCACCTGAATAACGGCGATGGCTTCGATGCCTTCCACCTCGTCGACCGGCATGACCACGGGGCCGTCCGTAAGGCTGAAAATCAGCATGCGCGGCACCACGCGACGCTCGGTAGCCATCTCGGCGCTGTCCAGCCCAAGCATTTCAGCCAATGAGACACAGGCCACCAGGGCGCCACGTACGTTGGTCACCCCCATCAAGCCCAGTGAGCGTTGGTGTGGTAAAGAGTGGATCGAGGTGCGCGTCGCCACCTCGCTCAATGCACGGGTCGGCAGCGCCAACCAGGCCTCGCCAACGCGAAAGATCAGAATCGAGCGGCGCTCGCAGCTGTCCTCCTCTACCCACTCACGCTCCGGCTCATCCTCGTTGCGCTGCAGAGCGAAGCGATCCAGCAGGCGGGTGGCCAGAGATGCGTGAACCTCGCAGTTGCGGCAGTGGATGTGCTGCACCAGGCGCTCGCAGGACTTGTCGCCCTGCACGCCAATACGGTTCCAGCAATCGTCGATATCCGCCCGTTCGATATCGCTCAGCGGCAGAAGACTATCGGTCATCGCGGCTCACTCCACGCCCGGCACGTTGCTGCAGGCGCTTGGCGCCAGCCAGATCACCACGGGAGGCGAGTAGCGCCGACAGGTGAGCAAGCGCCTCGGCGTGCTTGGGCGCCAGGTACAAGGTTTTACGATAATAGTCCTGGGCCTCGCTGCTACGCCCGGCCACATCACTGAGCAGGCCCAGCCAGTAGAACGCCTGGGCCGTCGGCCCGTACGCGGCGAGATAGCGTTCGCAGGCCGTGCGGGCTTCGGCGCTGCGCCCGGCGTTGGCAAGCGTGGCGATTTCAGCCAGGGCGGCATCGCCTGCGCCAGCAGCCACGGGCGGAGGTACTGCGGCAGGCACCCGGCGCACTGGCGGCTTGTTCGGGACAGCGACAGGTGCTGCGACCCTGGCACGCGCGGGTATGACCGGGGCGACTTGGCTCAGCGAGGCAGCGAGGCGCGGCGCCTTGTCACTGGCTCGGCGAAACACGAAGGCCAGCGGGATGTTCAAGGCCTGCATGCCGACTTGGCTGAACAGGCTGGCCTCGGCCGGGCCAATGAACAACGCACCGTCGTCACGCATCAGCCGTTGCAGCACGGCCGCCACGGCTTGCTGGGTCGGTCGGTCGAAGTAGATCAGCAGATTGCGACAGAACACGAAATCGTAGGGCGCCTCGCCGGCCAGCAGACCGGGGGCCAGCAGGTTGCCGGCGAGCAGACGCACCTTGCGACGTACTTCGTCCTTGAGCTGAAAGCCTTCCGGGGTCTCGACAAAGTGACGATCACGAAAGCTCAGGTTGTCGCCACGGAACGAATTGCGCCCGTACAGCGCTCGCTGTGCACGAACCAGTATCAGCTCGCTGATGTCCATGGCGTCGATGCGAAAGGTGTCGCCCGGCAGCCCGGCATCGAGCAGCGCCATGGCAATGGAATACGGTTCTTCGCCACTCGAACAGGGCAGGCTGAGTATGCGCAGTGGGCGAACGCCCATGATCTGCGCGACCCGCTCGCGGGCCAGTTGCGCGAGCGCGACGAAGGATTCCGGATAGCGAAAGAACCAGGTCTCTGGCACCACCACGGCTTCGACCAATGCCTGCTGCTCGATGGCGGAGGCCTGCAGTTGCAGCCAATAGGCCTCTTCGTCGGCACAGCCAAGGGCGGCGACGCGCTGGCGAACCGCACGCTCGATCACCACCTGGCCAACCGACTCGGCATCGAGGCCGATCAGGCCATGCAACAGGCGCTCGAAACGGCCGCTCATACACCGGCCTCCAGAGTCGCCGCGAACAGCAGATCACGCACCGGTTCGTCGAGCAGATCGGCCACGCGAACCCATTGCACCAGACCCTGTTCGGCCTTGAGCACCGGCCCCAGGTAACGGGCGTCCGGCAAGCTCACGCCTGAGTCGACAAACGCTTCGGCGGGGCTGCGCAAGGTATCGCTGGCCTGTTCCAGAATCAGCCCCAGCATGCGCGCAGGCTGGCTCGCCTGGGGTTGGTAGTTGACGATCACCAGACGTGTGCTGGTGCGCACGATGGCCGCCCGCCCGAGCGCCTGGAAAGACAGGTCGAGCACCGGCACCGGCTTGCCGCGATAGGCGAACAACCCAGCGACCCAATCCGGCGCTGCTGGAATCTGCTTGAAGCTGCGCAGCGGCATCACCTCGACGACCTCGCGAACATCCAAGGCGTAACGATCCGTGCCCATGCTGAACAACAGGAACAGCTGACCGGGGCTACGCCGCCCCGGCGATGGCCTGCCCGTTTCGCTCACCGGCTCAGACCTTGAATCGGCTGACGCCGGTACGCAAACCGTTCGCCACCAGATTGAGGTCATCGATCGATGCGCTGGCCTGGCGTAGCGACTCGACGGTCTGCGACGAGGCTTCGCTGAGCTGCACCAGCGCCTGATTGATCTGTTCGGCACCGGTGGACTGCGCCTGCATGCCTTCATTGACCATCAGCACACGCGGCGCCAAGGCCTGCACTTGATGAATGATCTGTGCGAGCTGCTCGCCAACCTGGCCGACTTCGCCGATGCCGCGGCGCACTTCCTCGGAGAACTTGTCCATGCCCATCACCCCGGCGGAAACCGCCGACTGGATTTCGCGCACCATCTGCTCGATATCGTAAGTGGCGACGGCAGTCTGGTCGGCCAGGCGACGCACTTCGGTGGCGACCACCGCGAAGCCACGGCCGTACTCGCCGGCCTTCTCCGCTTCGATGGCGGCGTTGAGCGACAGCAGGTTGGTCTGGTCGGCGACTTTGACGATGGTGGTGACCACGTGATTGATGTTGCCGGCCTTCTCGTTGAGGATCGCCAGCTTGGCGTTGACCAGCTCGGCGGCGCTCATCACCTGATGCATGGTGTCTTCCATGCGAGCCAGGCCCAACTGCCCTGCCCCGGCCAGTGTCGAGGTTTGTTCGGCGGCGCCGGATACCTCGGTCATGGTGCGCACCAGATCACGCGACGTGGCAGCGATTTCCCGGGACGTAGCACCGATCTCCGTGGTGGTGGCCGCGGTTTCCGTCGCGGTGGCCTGTTGCTGCTTCGAGGTAGCGGCGATCTCGGTCACCGAGGTGGTCACTTGTACCGACGAGCGCTGCGCCTGCGCGACCAGGGTTTTGATCTCTTCGGCCATGCCATTGAATCCGGTTTCGATGGCCCCGAACTCGTCGCGGCGCCCCAGGTTCAGGCGCGCGGTCAGATCCCCGCTGGCCAGCGCTTGCAGGGTGTGCACCACTTGCTGAACCGGACGGGTGATCGCCTGCATCAGAAAGTAACCACAGACGAATGCAGCGATGATCGCCAGCACCACCGAAATAGCCATGCTCAGCTCGGCGCGGTCGACTGCGGAGACGATGCCCTCGGCCGAGGAGTAGGCCACGTCGCGATTGAGTTCGATCATTGAAGTGAGCTGAGTACGCCCAACGTTCCAGGTATCGGTCAGTTGCCCAGCCAGCAGGGCTCTCGCTTCGACGGGACGCCCCTCGTCGTATACAGCCAGTACGCTGGCCTGCTGCTGAGCGAACAATTCGCGGGTCTGATTGAAAGCCTCGAGTGCACTACGATCGCTGTCATCGCGGATAGTGGCCCGGTAATCGGCAAGAGACGCGACCAGCTTGTCGCTGGCCACCTTGATCAGCTGACGGTCGGCGTCGCTGAGGGTGTGCTGCTCCCTGATGCTCACCTGCACGATGGTCTGGTGGAACATTTCCGTCCAAGCACTGCGCACCTGGGTGATGTGGAACATGCCGGGCATGGCATCGTCCAGCAGGCGAGTAGCCCCGCCTTCGACCTTGAGCAGACGCTCGAAGGATGCTGCGGCCATCAACAGCATGATCGCGATGATGATCGCAAAACTTGCCTGGATACGCTGGCGAACAGTCCAGTTCTTCACATTCAACCCCATCTGCCGAGACTCTAAATGAAGCCTGCGAGCAGCGCCCACAGGTCATGCGCCGGACTCTATGGGCGTTGCGCTTACAGCGCAAGCAAGACAGGCCTATTTACTGTAGCAACAGGCGCTTGAGTGTCAGGAGGGAGGAAGAAATATGGCTGCCGGACGGCTTGGAACCGCCGGCAGCATGATGCGGCGGGGTTACTGCAGATCCTGGCGAACCTGAGCTTCGAGTTCGGCCTTGAGGGCCGGGTCTAGCTTCAGTTGACGGGCCAGCTCTTCCAGATAAGCGCGCTCCATGAAGTGCTCTTCGTCGACCATCAGCACGCTGGCAACGTACATTTCCGCGGCCATTTCCGGCGTGGTGGCTGAACGTGCCACATCAGCGGGATCCAGCGGTTTGTTCAGCTCAGCCTGCAGCCAGCGCTGTGTTTCGGCGTCGCTGGCCAGTTTGCTGAACTCGCCTTCGATCAGTTCGCGCTCACGCTCGTCAACGTGGCCGTCGGCCTTGGCCGCGGCCACCAGCGCCTTGAGAATGCCCTGGCTGTGCAGCTCCACCTGAGGAGCAGGCAGACGGTCGAGGGTTTGCGGCTCGCCCTGTGGCGCACCGGCCTGCTTGGCCTGCCAGTTGCCATAGGCCTTGTAGGCGATCACGCCCAGCGCGGCGAGGCCACCATAGGTAATCACCTTGCCACCGATCTTGCGGGCACTCTTGTTGCCCAGCAGCATGGCCAGCGCGGCACCGCCACCGGCGCCCTTGAGCATCGAGCCGATGCCACCGTTGTCACCTTTGCCGGCGCCGCCACTGCTGCCGCCCAGCAATCCACCCAGCGCTCCGCCAAGCCCCGAAGAGGACTTGCCGCCGGTTTTCTGTTGCAGCAATTCCTGCCCGGACTTCAGCAGTTGATCGAGCAAGCCGCGCGTATTCATGGAGATCTCCAATGGTTCAAGAACGAACGAATCTACTGCGAAGCCTGGCCGCCGTTGGTTACAGATTGCGTCAAGATATTGCGCGTACGGCCGAGTCGCACAGGCAGATAGACAATCGGCCTGTGGGCAACGTTCAAGAGACGTGAAGAACCAGAGGCTGGTTAACGCGGCGCCAGATGAGAGATCAGCAACTGCACCGATTCCTGGCCACGGAATTCGTTGACGTCCAGTTTGTAGGCCAGCTCGACCCAGCGCACGGTCGGGTTGGGCCAGACCTCACGGTCGACACCAAAGGCGATGCCGTCCAGCTGCAGGCTGCCGCACTCGCTCTTGAGCACCACCTTGAGGTGGCGCTCACCGACGATGCGCTGCTGCACCAGCTGGAACGCGCCATGGAACAGCGGCTCGGGAAAGTGCTGCCCCCAGGGCCCGGCATTGCGCAGCTCGCGGGCCAGCGGCAGATTGAATTCGTCGATGCTCAGTACACCGTCGGACAGCAGCCGCCCGGTCAGGTCATCCTCGCAGAGCTGACGACGAACTTCTTCATCGAACGCCTTGGCGAAGGTCTCGAAGTGCTCGGCTGGCAGTGACAAACCAGCAGCCATGGCATGCCCACCGAACTTGCTGATCAGCCCCGGATGGCGCGAGGCCACGGCATCCAGCGCGTCGCGGATATGAAAGCCCGGCACCGAGCGCGCGGAGCCCTTGAACAGGCCCTCGCCGGCATCGGCGAAGGCGATGGTCGGGCGGTGATAGCGCTCTTTCAGGCGCGAGGCGAGGATGCCGATCACCCCCTGGTGCCAGTCGGCCTCGAACAGGCACAGCCCGAACGGCAGGTTTTCCAGGGGCAGATCCTTGAGCTGAGCCAGCGCCTCGCGCTGCATGCCCTGCTCGATGGCCTTGCGATCCTGGTTGAACTGATCGAGCTGCACGGCCATGTCACGGGCCAGGCCTTCGTCCTCGCAGAGCAGGCATTCGATACCCAGGCTCATGTCGTCGAGACGCCCGGCGGCGTTCAGGCGCGGGCCGAGAATGAAGCCCAGGTCGGTCGAGGTGATGCGCCCATGTTGCTTGCCGGCGACTTCCAACAACGCCCGCAACCCCGGCCGCGCGCGGCCGGCACGGATGCGAGCGAGGCCCTGGTGCACCAGAATGCGGTTGTTGGCGTCCAGCGGCACCACGTCGGCCACGCTGCCCAGGGCGACCAGATCGAGCAGCTCGCCCAGGTTGGGCTCGGGGCGCTCGGCGGTGAACCAGCCCAGTTCGCGCAGCCGCGCACGCAGCGCCAGCAGCACATAGAAAATCACCCCGACGCCGGCCAGCGACTTGCTCGGGAAAGTGCAGCCGGGCTGGTTGGGATTGACGATGGCATCCGCGTCAGGCAATTCGTGGCCCGGCAGGTGATGGTCGGTGACCAGCACCTTCAGCCCGGCCGCCTTGGCCGCCGCGACGCCCTCGATGCTGGAGATGCCGTTGTCCACGGTGATCAGCAGTTCTGGCTCGCGGGTCAGCGCCACGGCGACGATTTCCGGCGTCAGGCCATAGCCGTACTCGAAGCGGTTCGGCACCAGGTAATCGACATGGGCAGCGCCCAGCATGCGCAGCCCGAGCATGCCGACGGTGCTCGCGGTGGCGCCATCTGCATCGAAATCGCCGACGATCAACAGGCGCTGGCGCTCGCGCAGACCTTCGACCAGTAGCGCTACTGCCGCATCGATGCCCTTGAGCTGGGTGAACGGGATCAGCCGCGCCAGGCCTTTTTCCAGCTCCACTGCCGAGAGCACCCCTCGGGCCGCGTAAAGGCGGGTCAACAACGGTGGCAGATTACCCAGGTCGGGAAGAGAAGCAGGAAGCGGGCGGGACTCGATACGCATGGACGTCGGATTCTACTCTTGCGGTGAAACAGGGGGCCGCGCCAGGCCAAAAGACGTGTCGCGGCTCGGATCAGTTGCCCAGCGCTCGCTCGCCGGCCAGCCATTCCACGGGGATTTCGTGCTGGCCACGCTCGTCGGTGACGAACAGCTCGCCATCACTGATCATCACGCTCCAGCTCAGTGCGCGAGGCATATCCAGGCAAAGATCGGCCAATGCTTCCTGCCCCAGGGCGACCACGTTGATGTTCTTCAGGGTGCGCACCGGGTCGAGGCACTTGGTCTGCCACACGCGCAGGTTGCCGTAGGCCACCAGGCTGAACTTCTCGGTACGGCGCGAGCACCAGGTGATGCGCTCGCTGTCCGGCTGGCCGACTTCGATCCAGTGCAGCACGCGACCGTCCAGGCTTTTCTCCCACAGCGCCGGTTCGTCAACGTCGGACAGGCCGCGCCCGAAGGCCAGATGCTCCTGATAGAACAACGCATAGGCGATCAGCCGCGCCGCGAGACGCTCCTCGGTTTCCGAAGGATGGCGGGCCACGGTGAAACGCAGGTTTTCATAGATGCTGCGATCGATATCGGTCAGGTTGAGATCGATCTTGTAGGTCGTGGACGGCTGGGCCATTGCGCACTTCTTGGAATTCGGGAAAGTGCGCCAGTCTATCAGGCCAGCTGGAAGCGTGGGCAGAGCGCCGCCCAAAGGGGCGCCTGCCCTGACTCGTTAGGACTCGGCTTTCCAGTCCGGATAGCGACGCTCTGCTGGCGCCGGCGGGAAGTACTGGTACAGCCAGGTTTCGCTGAGCACCTCCTTGTTGTCGACGCGGCGCAGATAGGCACGCATGTTCACCGGCTCGACGCTGTCGCTGGTCGGGAACCAGTCGAACTGCGCGCGGAAACCTTCGACGTCCGGGTACAGGGCGAGAATGCTGTAATCCTTTACCTCGCCATGAGAGGCCTCGACCACCACCTCGACCTGCGCCTTGGCGTCCATCTTGGCCAGCGGGCCGCCGCCGAAGTCGATGGCGAAGCGTCGTGCCCACTCTTTCGGCCAGTGCTCGCCCGGCGCCCAGCCGAGGGTGAAACCGCCCATGCCGGAGCGGGTTGCATGCACTTGCGCCAGGGTCGGTTTGACCGGCGGCAGCGCAGCCCAATGCAGCTTGTAGCCGAAGTTCAGCGAGGTGCCGGGCTCGATGGCCTGCTTGGGGTTCCAGAAGCAGACGATGTTGTCCATGGTCTCGCCAGTGGTGGGAATCTCCAGCAGATCGATGCTGCCCTCGCCCCACGGGGTGGTCGGCTCGACCCACAGGCTTGGCCGGCGGCTGTACCAGACCACGGTGTCCTGGTAGGACTTGAAGTCATGGTCGAACTGCACCAGGCCGAAGCCTTTCGGGTTGGTATCGGCGAAGGCGTTGAACTGCAGTTTCTCCGGATTGTTCAGTGGTCGGCAGACCCACTCGCCGTTGCCACGCCACATGGACAGGCGGTCGCTGTCATGAATCGCCGTGGTGACGAAATCACACATGCGGCGTTCATGGCCGCCGCAGGAGAACATGCTGGTCATCGGCGAGATGCCCAGTTGCTTGATGGTCTTGCGGGCATTGATGTGGGCGTCGATGTCCATCACCACGCGGTCTTCCAGGCAATCGATATCGAAGCGGAAGGCGCCGGTCGCGCTCGGTGAGTCGAGCAGCGCGTAGAGCACGAAACGGGTGGCGTTCTTGTCCGGTGTTTCGAACCAGAACTCAGTGAAATCGGGGAATTCTTCCGGCGTGTCGGTGAAGGTATCGACTGCCAGGCCGCGAGCGGACAGGCCGTACTGGCCGGTGTTGTCTACGGCGCGGAAGTAGCTGGCACCGAGGAAGGACAAAATGTCGTACTTGGCGATGTTCGGCTGCTTGAACACCTTGAGGCCAGCGAAGCCCAGGTCACCCTTGAGCTGCGCTACGTCCACACCGCTCTTGCCGTATTCGAACAGGTCGGGGCGAAAATGCACTTCGCGGGCGACCCGGCTCTTGGCGTCGACGGCGTGCATGCGCACTGGCTGACGGAAGCCCATGCCGACGTGGAAGAACTGCACATCCAGTTGCCCGCCCAGTTCGTTCCACAGCGAATGCGCCGGGTCGTACTGGATGGCATTGAACTGCTGGGGCGTCAGCTCGGCGAGGGTCTTGGGCAACACCTCAGCGGTGCTCTTGTAGGCGCTGCCGGCCATGCTCTTGGCACGCCCCTGCAGTTGCTTGAAATCGAAAGGCTCGGCCTTGCCGTCAGCGGTTTCGGCGAAGCTGCGCAGGCTGAACAGCCCGGCTGGAAGTCCGGCACAAGCGGCCATCATCATGGAGGCTTTCAGGAGGTTACGTCTTTGCATGGGCGTACCCGAATAGGTGAGAAATATCTGCACGGAGGCGATTAAAAATACCTACAACAGATAGCCCTAGCCGCCACATGGTTCCGCGGAGAATTTGCAACCGCCGATGTCTTGCCAAACACTTACAAACGCTTGGCCTCTAGCAACGCCTTGATGGCTTTACGATCTCGCTTGCCGTCGCGCTTGCCGAGCAGCTCGAGAAAGGCAAAAGAATCGAGGCCATTGAGCGTGGTCTTCGGGCTGACGATCTTGCGCCGCGGATCGGCGCCGCCTTCGAGCAGCAGCTTCACCAGCTCAGGCTCGTCATAGAGGATGGCGCCATTGAGGGCGGACAGGCCCACCTGGTCAGGCTCATCGACCGGGCAGCCGGCCTCCAGGGCCTCTTTCATCTGCGACAACGCCATGGCCTTGCGCGCCTCCGACTCGCTATAGGCAGCGGCCATCAGGGTCAGGGTCGGCGCCTGCATGTTCGCGTTGCCAAGCACGCACCCTCGCTCGTCCATCACCTGCAAGCCATGATCCTTCTGTGCATCCTCGGCGTGGGCAAAGCCCGCCAGCAGGCACAGCAGCAGAACTTTAAACCGCATAACGTTTCTCCAGCGTGCTGTAACCCATCCCAACCCCCTTGCTGACTTTGAGCTGCACGGCGACACGCTCCTTGAGCGCTTCGACGTGGCTGATCACACCGATCATCTTGCCGCTGGCGTTGAGGTTATCCAGCGCATCGAGAGCCACTTCCAGGGTTTCTCCGTCCAGGGTACCGAAGCCTTCATCGAGAAACAGCGAATCGATGCGCGTCTTGTGGCTGACCAGATCGGACAGCGCCAGAGCCAGGGCCAGGCTGACCAGAAAACTTTCGCCGCCGGACAAGGTGCGAGTATCCCTGGCCACATCGCCCTGCCAGGTATCGATCACCTCCAGCTCCAGCTCGCCCAGAGACTTGCGCGCCAACTGGTAACGACCATGCAGACGCTGCAGTTGACCATTGGCCAGGTGCACCAGATGGCCGAGGGTCAGCCCCTGGGCGAAACGCCGGTACTTGGCGCCATCGGCCGAGCCGATCAGGCTATTGAGTTGCTGCCAGCTGTCGTACTCGCGGCGCTGTGCCTCGATGGCCTCGAACAACGCCTGCTGATTGAGGCGGCGCTGTTCGTCGCCCTGCAACTGCCCGCGAATTTCGCCCTGCCGCTGGCCGAGCTGTCTCAATGTCGCCTGCAAGGCCTGCAGCTGTTCGTCCAGATGCTCAGCACTATGCTCTGTCTGCGGCTCGGTACGCAGCACGGCCAACTGAGCCTGAGCCGATGCTTGCAGCGCGCGCGCTTCGGTCTGGGCTTTTTCCAGGCGCTGCCTGAGCGCGTGCAGTTGTTCGCGCTGGCTATCATCGAGCAAGGCGCCCAGAAACTCGCCTTCATCGCTGAATGGGCTGCCTGCCAGTGCTGCCTGCCAATGAGCCGCAGCGCTCTGCTCGGCCTCGTTCAGGGCGACCTGCCGCTGCGCGAAACCGTCCAGGGTGATGCGCAACTCCAGGCAGCGCCGCTCTGCACTCTGCCAGCTTGCCTGGGCAGATTCGAGGCTTGCAGCGGCCTGATCCAGCAACACGGCAACCAGCGGTTCGCCACCCACTTCCTGCCAGCGTGCCTGCCACTGATGTGCCTGTTTGTCCGCATCGGCGACCTGATGCTGCAAGCCTGGTTGCTGCTGTGCCAGCGCCTGACGCCGCTGCTGCGCCTCCTGCCAGCGCCCGGCGTCGGCCTTGCGATCGGCCAGCCAAGCGGCACCGTCATCGGGTAGCGCATGACCAAAGGCGGCCAATTGTGCCGTCAGTTCGGCTTCGACCTGGCCGTGATGCTCGCGCTGCACCCGGAGCTGTTCGTCCAGTGCCTGCGCCGCCGCCTGGGCGAGATCACGGTCGCGCTCGACGGCATTCAGTTGCTGCTGGGCAGCGGCATGTTTTTGGCTGCAGATATTGGCACCCTGACGAGCACGCTCCAGTTCCTGCTTGAGGCCATCGAGCCGTTTCAGGGTAGCGTCGACCTCGACGCGTTCGGCGATCTGCCGGGTTTGCGCGGCAGCGAGTGCCGGCTCGTCATCGGGCAATGGATCGAGCACCTCACCTTGACGTTGCCAGGCAGCCGCCAGCGCATCGAGCTGGCGCTGCAGTTCCTGCTCCTGCTCCCTGCTCTGCGCCACTTGGGCCTGCAGAGCGGCAAGCTGATTGCCGAGATTCTGCCCCTGCTCGGTCAGTGCCTCGAGCGTCTGCCGCGCCTCATCGCGCTCGCGCTGGGTCGCCGATACGTCCAGTGCCTGATAGGCGGCGATGGCCGGATGTTCGGTGGAGCCGCACAACGGGCAAGCCTCGCCAACCTGGAGCTGAGTGCGGTAGGCCTCCAGCGCCTGGATACGCTGCTCCTGCTCAAGCAACTTGTCCTGATCGGTCAGCCGCTGTTTCACCTCGCGGTAGCGCTCGCGCAGCGCCAATAGCTCGGCCTCGCGCTCGCTCAGGCCTTGCTGCTGGCGGGCAAGACCGGTCGCAACACGCTGCTGTTGCTGCCGGAGTTGGCTACGTCGCTCGGCCAGTTGGCCAAGCTGCTCCAGTGCGCTGCCGCGGGCGTGCACCTGCTGCCAGTGATTGCGCCAGTCGGTTTCACTGCGCCCGGCCAGGGCCTTCTGCCAACGCTCGTCCACCTCGGCCACACGCTGCTCGGCATCGGCCTTGGCCTGAGTGGCAGTCTGCACCGACCGGGAAAGATCGTCCAGGCTGAGTTGAAACCGCTGCAATTGATCGGCGCCAACCTGCTGCTTGACCTGCAGAGCGGCAATGGCCTGCTGTGCCTGATCGCGCGCTTCGAAGGCGTGTTGCCAGCCGCTGAGCTGGGCGCTCAGTCGTTCATGGTCGGCAGAGGCCTGCAACTGCACATCGAGGGCCCGGCATTCATCGCCCAGTTGCTGCAACGCCTCGTGCTTTTCCAGGGCAATCGCAGCACTGGCCTGCGCTGCCAGCTTCAGGTTGGCGTGCAGGCCTGCACTGGCCTCGGCAAGTTCCTGACGATGCGCTCGCTGTTGATCTTCACTGGCCGCCAACGCTTGGGCAGCCTCGCGCCGCGCCTGATACGCCGGCTGCAGCCGCTGCGCGGGTTCGCTCTTGTGCAAGCGCGTGAGCTCGCTGGCCACCTCGTGTTCGGCCTGGGTCGCGGCCTCGACCTGACTGGCAGCTGCTGTGACCTGCGCCTCGGCGCGCGCCAGATCGGTCAGCCACTGCCGCTGTCGGCCCGCTTCGGCGAACGCGCTCTGCGTCTCGCCCTCCGCGACCACCAGTTGCGCCGCCTCGTCACCAAGGGCTTGGCGCTGCTCGTCGCCAAGCAGCTCGACGCCCTCGGCACGGGCGCGCAATTGATCGAGATGGGTTTTCACATCGCGGGTCTGCTCGAACACCCGCTGGGAAATCAGCCCGTAGATGTCGGTACCGGTCAGCTCTTCCAGCAGCTCGGCGCGCTGGTTGGCGGAGGCTTCCAGAAAAGCGGCGAAGCCGCCTTGGGCCAGCAGCATCGATTTGGTGAAACGGCCGAAGTCGAGGCCAGTCAGGCGCTCCACTTCGCGAGGCTTCTCGCTGAGCTTGTCGGTGATGATCTCTCCATCCAGCCGCGCCAGCTCTGCCTTGGCGCCCTGCAACGCGCCATCGGATTTATCCCGCGCGCGCCGCTGACTCCAGAACGCGCGATAGCCCTGCCCCCTCACCTCGAACTCGACCTCGGCCAGGCACTCGGCCGTGTGCCGGGTCATCAGCTCGTTCTCGCCGCCGACCCGTTCCATGCGCGGCGTACGGTGATACAGCGCCAGGCAGATGGCATCGAGCAAGGTGGTCTTGCCCGCGCCAGTCGGCCCGGTGATGGCGAACAGGCCATTGCTGGCGAAGGGCTCGGCGGTGAAATCGATCTTCCACTCGCCCTTGAGCGAGTTGAGGTTTTTCAGGCGCAGGCTGAGGATTTTCATGGAAACGGTGCTTAGCTCGGATCAATGGCAGGCCTCTATTGTGGCACTGTTGCCGAGCTGCGGGGATCGGACTCGAACCAACGCGCTTGACGTGCGTCGTAACAAAAACGTCCGGCTACCCCCGCAAGGCGCGGGTAACGTGTGAGATCCGTCCTTAAGGAGAGAGATTCGCCATGGTTCGTCCCGTCCACCACCTGCTCGGTGGTATCGCACTCAGTCTCGCCACCCTCAGCGCCCAGGCTGCCGACGCCCTGCCCCAGGCACAATGGCCGTTCACCGCCGAACCCCGTGCCACCCTCGACGAGCCCTGGGCGATGACCTTCCTGCCCGACGGCACTTTGCTGGTCACCGAAAAGCGTGGCGCGCTCAAGCATGTCGACCCGAAAAGCGGCGCGACCCACGATATCGCCGGTGTACCGGAAGTCGCCTATGGCGGCCAAGGTGGCTTCGGTGACGTGATCCTGCACCCGGATTTCGCCAACAACGGCTGGGTCTACATCAGCTATGCCGAAGCCGGTGATGGCGATACCCGTGGCGCCGCCGTGGCCCGCGCCAAGCTGCAGCTCAACGACGACGGCAGCGGTGCGCTGACCGAGCTGAGCGTGATCTGGCAGCAGACGCCAAAAGTCAGCGGCAGCGGCCACTACGGCCATCGCCTGGCCTTCGGCCCGGACGGCAAGCTGTGGATCACCTCCAGCGAGCGGCAGAAATTCACCCCGGCCCAGGACATGAAAGCCAATCTCGGCAAATTGGTGCGCCTGAACGATGACGGCAGCCTACCTGGCGACAACCCGTTCGCCGATCAGGGCGGCGTCGCTGCCCAGATCTGGTCGCTGGGCCATCGCAACATGCTCGGCATTGCCTTCGACGCCCAGGACAAGCTGTGGGTACACGAAATGGGCCCGGCTGGCGGCGACGAACTGAACTTGATCGTACGTGGCGAAAACTACGGCTATCCGGAGGTTTCCAACGGCGATCACTACGGCGGCAAGCCAATCCCCGATCACGACACCCGCCCCGAGTTCGAAGCACCAAAGATCACCTGGAACCCGGTCATCTCGCCGGCTGGCTTCGTCATCTATCAAGGTGAGCACTTTCCGGGCTGGGACGGTGCGGGTCTGATCGGCGGGCTGTCCTCGCAGGCACTGGTGCGTGTCGCCTTCGACGGCGACAACGCCCGCGAGACCGAGCGTTACGACATGGGCGCACGCATCCGCGAAGTGCAGGAAGGCCCGGACGGCAGCATCTGGCTGCTGGAAGATGGCAGCGGCGGTCGTCTGCTGGAGCTGCAGCCCAAGTAGTCGAACGGCATTTAACCGTCCCTGGGTATCGCTTCGCTCAACACCAGGCTACGTAAATACGTCGCACACAAAAAACCGCAGCCTGGCTGCGGTTTTTTGTGTCTGGCGCTGGCCTCAGTAGACGAACGTCAGCAGCACGTTGAACACCAGAGCGGCGACGAAGCCGATGGGCGCGGCCTTGAACAGCAGTTGCGGGAACAGCGAGGCACGGCTCTGCTCCGACGTACAGGAGCCAAGAATCAGGCTGCCGCCCGACGAAAATGGCGAAATCGAGGTGGCTTGAGCGCCAACCACAATGGCGATGAACAGCACCATCGGCTCCAGCCCCAGAGCCGAGGCAATCGGCAGCACCATGGGAAACAATGCGGGGGTCACAACGCCCAGGGTGCTGGAGAACAGCGACATGAACGCCGCCACCACGCCAAACACCACAGGGACTAGCACCGGAGGGATGCTGCCGCCGATCCACGACGCCAGTACATCGATGGTGCCGGCCTTGATCGCCACCGAAATCAGCATGCCCACACCGCAGATCATGATCAGCGTGCCCCAGGGCACCGAAGCCATGGCCTTGCGTTCGTCACCCAGTTTCAACAGCAATGCGATCACCGAGAAGATGCTGGCGATCAGGCCAATATCCATCTTCGCGTTGATGAAGCTGATGGTGGTATTGCCAGGCAGTGCGATATGGGCAATCGGCGCAGCCAGGACGATGGCCATCATGGCCAGGGTCAGCCACAAGGTGATCTTCTGCTCACGATTCAGCGCCGTTGGCTCGCTAACATCGAACACGGCGGTTTTCATCGCGCGGCCCTGACGGGTCAGAAACACGAAGGCGGAAATCACCAGCAACGGAATGACCAGGGTACTGACGAAGATCCCGATCGCATTGATGAACGCATCGTTGTCGCTGATACCGGCGTTGGTCATAAGTCCGCGGAAGATGATGCCGCTCTGGCTGGACATGAAATTGGCGCCGCTCAAGGCACCATAGTTCACTGCCATGCCGCCGACGATCAGACTCATGCCGGTGCGCTGGCAGAGCAACAGGGTGATCGGCGCCATGAACGCCAACACCGTGTAATACCCTGCGCCCATTGCAGCGATCACGGTGGCGGTGAAGAACACCGCGAACGGCAGCAACTGCGGCACGCTACGGCAGCGATAAATCAAGTGCTCAGAGAGCTTCTCCAATGTGCCGTTGACCGTGGCGAAGCTGTAGAAGAGGCATACAGAAAAGATGATGAAGAAAATCTTCACCGGCCACATGCTGATGACCTCGGATGGGCTCAGACCCATGCCGAAACAACCGATCAGGTAGGCAAAGGCAATGGCGAACAGACCGATGTTGATCTTGGTCTTGTAGCCGAGGGCTACGGCAGCGACGATCGCCGCAACGACGAGCAGGCTCATCATGATGAAGGCTTCCTATTTGTTGTTCGAATGGGATCAGCAGGTACTGGTAAAGCCGAAAAGTTTGCCGGGGTTATGCACCAACACCTGATGACGCTCGGCCGCATCCGGCAACAGCGTCTTGATCAACTCGAACTGACCGGCATAGTTTGTCCGATCTTCGAACTGGGTGTTGGGCCAGTCGCTGCCCCACAGGAAGCGCTCGACGCCACCCGCCGCCTGGCGCACCTGGGCCAGTAGTGCAGTTGCCCTGAGCGGGTCGGATTTGCTGCGGTATGCGGCCGACAACTTGAGCCATACGCGCGAATCGCCCAGCAGTTGCAGGAAAACCTGGTGGCCGGGGTTATGCGGGTCGATGCCACCAGTCGGCAGGCCGAAGTGGTCGATCACTACGTTCCCACCGGTGGCGACGATGGCCGGCACGATCTGCGCAAGGTCATCGATGCCGCGCTGAATTTCCACCTGCCAGCCACGGCTCGCCAAGCGAACGAAAAGCGCCGTCCACTCAGGCCCGGTGTAGTCCTCCAGCGCCTTGCCAATCAGGTTCAAGCGAATGCCTACCACGCCGGCTGCAGCGAGCTCGTCCAACTGCGCGTCACTGACAGACGCATCAACCACCGCCACACCGCGCAGACGCTCCGGATGACGGCGCAGAGCCTCAAGCATGAAGCTATTGTCAGTGCCTAGAAAGCTCGGTTGGATCAACACCCCGTGGGACAGATCGTGGCTATTCAGATGCTCGAGGTACTGCTCGACCAACGCATCGTAATGCGGGCTGTAACGACGATTGGCAACCATGGGCAGATCTTGGCGAAAGATGTGCGCATGGGTGTCGACGCCGGTAATGGCAGGGCTGGGAATGCTCATGAAGGAAATACCTGATCGATTGTTGTAGAGGCCGGCATCAAGGCCGCCTGCTGTTATAACGACATCCAGTCATATATATGAATAGTTGACCATATATCTGACTCGGACATTCTGTCAATCGACCCGCCGGTGGTAGAGTGGCGCCAGCCTGTGGCAACCGGACAACAACACGCTATGAACGCCTCGACACTCGGATACGACCAACGCCTGCCGCTGTACCAACGTTTGCGTGAGGAGATGCTGGCCAAGATCGCTGCGGGCGAATGGTCGCCCGGTGCGCCGATTCCCACCGAAGCGGAACTGACCAAGCTGTATGGCGTGGCCATCGGCACGGTGCGCAAGGCGGTCGATACGCTGGTCAACGAAGGGCTGCTGCTGCGTAGCCAGGGGCGCGGCACCTTCGTGCGCCGACCGAATTTCGATTCGTCGCTGGCTCGCTTCTTTCGTCAGGTGAATGCCAGCGGCGGCCGGGAGACGCCCAGCAGCCAAATCCTCTCGAAGGAACTGCAGAAGCCCTCCAAGGAGGTTGCCAAGGCACTCGCCCTGAAAAGCGGCGAGCAGGTATTGCGCATGGAGCGTCTGCGGGTAATCGAAGACCGCACCCTGTTCCACGAGGAAATCTGGCTGCCCGCTTCACGTTTCATCGTGTTGCTGGATATCGACTCGAATACCTTCGGTGACCTGCTCTACCCCTTCTACGAAAGGCAGTGCGGCCAGTGCATCGCCTCGGCACGGGAAACGCTCACGGTTGGTTCGGCAAACGCCGAGATTGCCCAGACGCTGTCCATTGGCCAGGGTGACGCTATCGTGGTGATCGAGCGCACCGCCCTGGGCTACGACCGCAGCCCGCTGGAATACCGCCTGTCGCGGGCTGCGGCGGACAACTTTCGCTACCAGATCGATATCTGCTGACCTCCACGAGGCCCTGCTGAGCAGGCGCCTCGCAACTGTTCGTCGCCCTCCAGTCTCCCCCCTCCCGACAAGAGCCAGGCTCGGCCTGACAGCTGCGCCCTTTTCGCGGTCAGGCCAGTGCCTTCTGCTCCTTTCAAGCGCTCACCTGAATAGCCGCCAGAGCCTCTGCCATGGGGCTGCGGTCATTTTCTGACAGGAAAATCTCGGCCGCCCACTATTTAGATTTACGCGGTGCTGCCGAAGTGCTATCAGGTGCTGAAAGAAAGTGTCGCGCGGCAGAAAACAATAATTCCAACAATCAGGAATGCGCCCATGAACAGCTTACGTCGCTTGCCGATAAACCGTCGCCTGTGGCTCATCATGGTGCTGCCGATCCTGATGCTGGTGCTGCTTGGCGGCTACATGCTCAATCAGATCAGCATCGGTCTGTATGCGGGAAAGGCCGAGAAGACCCAGCACGTGGTACAGAGCGCCGTTGGCCTGCTCAAGTACTACCAGGGCCTGGAAGCCAACGGCAGCCTGAGCCGCGAACAGGCGCAGAAACAGGCGATGGAAGTTATTCGCGGGTTGCGCTACGGCGGCCAGGAGTACTTCTGGATCAACGACCAGACGCCGACCATGATCATGCACCCGACCAACCCCAAGCTCGAAGGGCAGAACCTCTCCGGGCTCAAGGATCCGGACGGCAAGGCGCTGTTCAACGACATGGTCGCCATCACCAGAAGCCAGGGCGCAGGCGCGGTCAACTACCGCTGGCCAAAACCAGGCAGCGTCGATCCGGTACCGAAGATTTCCTACGTCGAGCTGTTCCAGCCTTGGGGCTGGATCATTGGTTCCGGCGTGTATGTCGATGACGTGCAGGCCGAATTCAAATCCCAGGCCCTGCGCGCCCTGGCTATCGGCGTACCCGCTACCCTGCTGCTGATCGTTCTGGTGGTGATGATCTCGCGCAGTATCTCCCTGCCCTTGCAGCAAGCGGTAACCGCGATGTCCAACATCGCCAGCGGCGAAGGCGACCTGACCCATACCCTCGACGATCAGGGGCGCGACGAACTGGCCGCCCTGGCCGGACACTTCAACGCCTTCACCGGCAAGATGCGTCAGGTAATCCGCCAGTTGCTCGACTCTGCAGGCTCCCTGGATCAGGCCGCGCGCTCGCTGGGCGAAATTTCCAGCGCTGCGCAGCAGCACAGCCAGCAGCAGGCCCAGCAGATGGAACTGGTCGCCACCGCCGTCAACGAAGTGACCTACGGCGTACAGGACGTGGCGAAGAACGCCGAACACGCCTCCAGCGAAGTGCACACCGCCGAGGAGCAGGCCAAACAGGGCCAGCGCAATATCGACGCCAGCCTGAAGCAGATCGACCAGTTGTCCGGCACCATCGACAAGGCCGTGACGGTGATCCAGTCACTGGCCACGGAAAGCACGCAGATCGGTGGCGTACTGGAGGTCATCCGCTCGATCGCCGAACAGACCAATCTGCTGGCGCTCAACGCCGCCATCGAAGCGGCACGCGCCGGCGAACAGGGCCGTGGGTTTGCCGTGGTGGCCGACGAGGTTCGCCTGCTGGCCCAGCGCACGCAGAAATCCACCGCAGAAATCCAGGGCATGATCGAACGCCTGCAGGGCAACTCCGAGGCCGCGGTAAAAGCCATCAGCGACAGCAGCCGGGCGTCGCAGTTGACGGTCGAACAGGCCAGCCAGGCTGGCGAAAGCCTGGTGCTGATCGCCCAATCGCTGCGCAACCTGACTGGGCTCAACGCCTCCATCGCCAGCGCCACGCTGCAGCAGTCCCATGTGGTCGACGACATCAACCAGAACGTCACCCACACCGCCGGGCTGGCCCACAGCGCCGCCGAGTCGGCCGAGCAATCGAGTGCCGCCAGCCAGCATCTCAAGCAACTGGCCGAGCAGCTCAGCCGCCTGCTGGGGCAATTCCGCGTTTGATGGGAGCTGAATGATCAAGCCCGTATTCGGCCCGGCAGCGGGCCGAATACCTCACGCAGCGAAACCGCCTAAGAAGCTCGTCTCCCTCCCCGACGGAAATGCCGCCCCCTCGTTTGCAAACGTCGGCACCATGCACGATAGACGCCCGCTATAGCATCAATTAGCCATCATTAAACGCTTGCTTTCCCGTACAGAAACAATAGCCTCAGCGTCCTCAGGCCGCCCTTCAGCGCATGCACCTCACTCTGCTCGACGGGGATGGCCACACCCCTCCTAAAGGTACGCTGCACATGTCTCAACCGTTAACGATCGCCCAGCGTTTGGCAATGGGATTCGGTCTGGTGCTTTCGCTGATGATTCTGATCGCGCTGGTGGGCATTCAGCGTGTTCAAGTCATCGACAGCAGTCTTAGCGAGGTCAGCGAAGGTGCCAGCCTCAAACAGCGCTATGCCATCAATTTCCGGGGCAGTGTGCACGACCGCGCGATTGCCATTCGCGATCTGGTACTGGCCCGCGACGCCGCAGCGCTGGATAGCCAATTGCGGAACATCGAGCGGCTGAATGCCTTCTACCAAGAGTCCGCCGCGCCCCTCGACAAGCTGGTTGCGGCCAGCAATTCGAGCGCGGAAGAACAACGCCAGCTCACCCAGATCAAGGCCATCGAGGGCAGTACTCGCGAGCTTACCCAGCGCCTGATAAGCCTGCGCCAAACCGGTGATGTCGAGGGGGCGCAAACGCTGCTGTCCCGAGAGGTTGCAGCCGCCTACCTGGAATGGCTGAAGCGCATCAATACCTTCATCGACTTGCAGGAACGGGAAGTCACCACCAGCCTGGGTGGCGTGCGCGAAACGGCCGGCAGTTTCGCCCTGCTGATCGTGGCGGTGACCACCGTGGCAATTCTGCTCAGCGTGATCGTTTCGATGCTGATCATCCGCCAGATGCGCTCGACCCTCGGTGCCGAGCCCCACGAGGTGGCCCAGGTCATTCAGCGTCTGGCAGGCGGCGCCCTCGACCAGAAAATCGAAACCCGCTACGCCAATAGCGTGATGGGCGCGGTCAAGGACATGAGTGCACGTCTGAGCGATACCATCAGCCAGGTGCGTAGCGCTGCCAACGAGTTGAATCAGTCGTCGGATCAATTACGGGCCACCTCGGCCAGCAACAACCGGCAGTTGCAGGCTCAGTCCGAAGAGGCTGAACAGATGGCAGCGGCTATCAACCAGATGGCTGCAACGGTCAACGAAGTTGCCGGGTATGCCGGCACCGCTGCAGCGGCAACACGCGCCGCCGACACGGAAGTGGAGAATGGCAGCCACCTGGTGATGCAAGGTGGCCAGGCGATTCAGGAGCTGGCCAGCGTGCTCGATTCGGCCGCGGACAGGGTCGAGCAACTCGCCCGCGACAGCAGCAACATCGAAACCATCATCGCAGTGATTACCGCCATCGCCGACCAGACCAACCTGCTCGCGCTGAACGCCGCAATCGAAGCGGCGCGTGCCGGTGAACATGGCCGCGGCTTTGCCGTAGTGGCCGACGAGGTGCGCTCCCTGGCCAACCGAACCCAGGCCTCGACCCGAGAAATCAGCGCAATGATCGAAAAACTCCAGGCCGGCGCCAGCGGCGCCGCGCAGATCATGCAGACCAGCAGTCAGATGGCGCGCAAGACCGTCGAACAGACCACCGCGACCGAGCAGGCGCTAGAGCGCATTCGCCAGGAGGTCGGCGCGATCAAGGACATGAGCGCGCAGATCGCCAGCGCCGCACAGCAGCAAAGCCTGGTGGCCGAGGACGTCAACCAGAACATCAGTCGCATCCACGCCAGTACGGTGGAAACCACTGCCGGCTCCACTCAGGTGTCTGCGGCCAGCCAGGAGTTGTCTTCTCTGGCACGCCGCCTGATGGAGCGGGTGAGTTTCTTCAAGGCCTGATAGCCTGTTCATGACCTTTATGAGCATGAAGCGGCAGCTACAACTTGACGGCGGGCTTTGAGCGAATTCGTAGGAGGGGCTTTAGCCCCGAGCTCTTTACGCCTAGGCAGGCACAATCGCGGCTAAAGCCCCTCCCACTAAAACACGATCGCGACCGGCTGCTCTCGCCACCTAGCTGCCAAAATCGACGAACCTGGGCTAAAAGATCATAAACAGGTCTGAATCAGGCCGACTCGTCGCGCAGGTCAGCCACCACCTGGTTGTAGAGGCCATGCAGCCGCTGCGCCTGATCCGGCTCGAAGGTTTCGCCAAGCAGACGCTGCTCGAACACCTGCTCCGGCGTCAGCTCATCAAGGGTGCTCTGCTCACCGTGCAGGCTGGCCACCGCGGTGCCGCGGGCGCGACGGATACGCAGCACCTCCACCGGCAAGCCTTCGCATAACGCGGCGATACGCACCTGCAGGTCGCTGAGGTAATCGTCGCCTTCGACCTGCACTTCCAGCCAGACCGGGCGCTCGGGCGTGCCGTCGATGGCAGCTTCGGCGAGGGTGGCAGGTAGCGTTTTCAGGGAACCGCGTATCGATTGCAAGGCCTGGAAGCGCGGCACGGGCAGCGCACGCACCTCACGCAAGCCGCCTTCGCCCACGTCCACCAACAGCACCTCCTTCTGCTGGCGGGCTTCGTCGAAACTCAGGGGAATTGGCGAGCCGCTGTAGCGGATATGTTCGAGGCCGCCGACTTTCTGCGGCCGATGAATATGGCCAAGCGCGATGTAATCGGCGGCAGGAAAGGAGGACGTCGGGAAGGCTTCCAGCGCGCCGACGTAGATTTCCCGCACCGACTCGCTGGCACTGGCGCCAACGGTGGTCAGGTGCCCGGTGGCGATGATCGGCAAGGCCGCGCCCAGTTCGGCACGACGCGCCATGGCCAGCTCAAAGAGCGCCTGATAATGCCCGTGGATGGCCTGTTGCAGCGACAGTTGCTTGTCCGCCGCGCTCTGCCCCGCCTCGCTGCGCAACACATCACGCGGGCGGATGAAGGGAATGGCGCAGAGCAGCGCCGCCGGCTGGCCATCGGCGCCAGCGAGCACCAGCAACTGATCCTGCAGGTGAACGCCAACGCCGGGAATCACCCGGGTGCCGAGCTGAGCCAGCAAGGTACGGCTCTCACCGAGCATGGCCACCGAATCATGATTACCGCCGAGCACCACCAGCTGGCAGCCAGTGTCGCGCAAGGCCACGACGAAATGGTTGTACTGCTCACGGGCATAACTGGGTGGCGAGCCGGTGTCGAAAATGTCCCCGGCCACCAGCACCACCTGCACGTCGTGCTCGCGCACCTGGTCGATCAGCCAGGCGCAGAACGCCTGGTGCTCGGCCTGGCGCGTCTTGCCCATGAAGTGCTGGCCCAGGTGCCAGTCGGAGGTGTGCAGAAGGCGCATGAATGGCCCGATCCCGTGACTGAAAAATCCGGCCACCATGCCTTTTCGGCGCTGCCAAGGCAATGGTTTCACATCAGGTAACACACCCTGCAGCGACCGTACCACCTGCGCTGCGAGCCTATTTGCGGCGAATTGCCCGGCACGGGCCGGATCACGGGTCGAACCCTGGCGCCAAGACCTCGGTCGGAAAATCGTTCCCCTCCCCTTACCGATCCCGCTGAGGAGTATCCGCCGATGAGAACCGCGTCCGCCCGCCCCTTCTCCCTGTGCGCCACTGCACTGGCCCTGTTTGGTCTGCTGCACAGTGCCACCGCCCACGCCCAGACGATCGCCCTCGACGTGCCCTACGTGCCCACGCCCGAACCGGTAGTGGCGCGCATGCTGGAAATGGCCAATGTCGGCCCGGATGACTACGTGGTGGATCTCGGATCAGGTGACGGTCGCATCGCCATCTCGGCGGTGAAGGATCGCGGCGCCAAGGCTGCCTACGGTATCGACCTGAACCCGCAGCGCATCGAAGAGGCCGAAGCCAACGCGCAGCAAGCCGGTGTCGCGGACAAGGTGGTGTTCGAGCAAGGCGACCTGTTCAAGAAGGACATCGCCGATGCCGACGTGTTGACCATGTACCTGCTGAACTCCGTCAACATGCGCCTGCGCCCGGTGATCCTCGACACCCTGGAACCCGGAACTCGCGTGGTTTCCCACGCCTTCAGCATGGAGGATTGGGAGCCGGATCGCAGCGATATCGTCGAAGGCGCACGCATCTACCTGTGGATAGTCCCGGCCAAGATTGCCGGCAACTGGCAGATCGAGAGTGAAGGCGAAACCTTTCATGTCGACCTGCAGCAGCGCTTCCAGGAGATCAGCGGCACCACCCAACATCAGGAAAACCTGCGCGGCCGCCTGAATGGCACCGAGCTGCGCTTCGAGGTCGACGGCAAGCTGTACGTCGGCCAGGTCGAGGGTGATCGCATCGAACCGATTTCCGCCGAAGGCGCGGTGACCGGCTGGAGCGCACGACGGAGCTAAGTCATGAACGCACGCACAGCGGCACGACAACCCGGCCTGTCGGTCATCGACGGCGTCGCCATGCTGGTCGGCGTGGTGATCGGCGTCGGCATCTTCGGCTTCCCACCACTGGTGGCCCAGCACGCCGACAATGCCTTCGTGTATATCGGCCTGTGGCTGGCCGGTGGCCTGGTGATGCTGGTCGGCGCGCTGTGCTATGCGGAGCTTGGCGCCAGCTACCCGGATCGCGGCGGTGAATACCACTACCTCAACCTGGCCTGGGGCCGGCAGGTCAGCCTGTTGTTCGCCTGGGCCAGAGGCACGGTGATCCAGACCGGCGCAATCGCCGTGGTGGCGTTCATCTATGGCGATTACGCCCAGCGCCTGCTGCCGTTGGGTGAATATGGCAGCGCCTGGCACGCCACCTTGGTGGTGCTGGCGCTGACCGCACTGAATATCCTCGGCACCCATGAATCCAAACGCCTGCAGGTGCTGTTCACCAGCATCACGCTGGCGTCGCTGGTCACGGTGACCCTCGCCGGCCTGCTGCTGGCCGAGCCGGTTGCGGACATGACGGTCGCGGCCGTGCCTGCGGTAGCGACACAAGCCAGCGGCAACCTGGCGGGCATGCTCGGCATGGGCATGGTTTTCGTGCTGCTCACCTACGGCGGCTGGAACGAGGCGGCCTATCTCTCCGGCGAGCTGCGCAACCCGGCACGCAACATGAGCCGCGTGCTGCTGTTCGGCACGCTGGTGGTGACCGCCGTGTACCTGCTGGCCAATCTGGTGTTCATCAACATCTTCGGCCTCGAAGGCCTGCGCCAGTCGACCGCCATCGGTGCCGACCTGATGACCATCGTCGCCGGCCCCTGGGGCGGCGTGCTGCTCAGCGTGCTGATCTGCATCACCGCGATCAGCACGCTGAACGCCACCATTCTCACCGGCTCGCGGGTGTATTACGCGCTGGGGCGGGACGTACCGCAGTTGTCGATGCTCGGCGCCTGGAACGACCGCGCGGCAACGCCGGTACGGGCATTGCTGGTGCAGTGCCTGATTACCCTGCCGCTGATCCTCTTCGGTGCGTTGAGCGAGAACGGCGTGCAGAGCATGGTGGCCTACACCGCACCAGTGTTCTGGCTGTTCATGTGCCTGACCGCTCTTTCTCTGCTGCGCCTGCGCCGTCTACAGCCGAATCGCGAACGGCCGTTCAGTGTGCCGCTGTATCCACTGATGCCGGTGTTGTTCGCGGGTAGCTGCCTGGCGCTGTTCGTCTCCAGCGCGCTGTATGCGGGTGCGGGAGCGCTGCTTGGCTTGGTGGTGCTAGGCGTCGGGTTGCCGTTGCTGCTGTTGCAAAGGCCTGCTGAGGTGATGCCCAGCGGTTCGAACTGAGGTGGGATCTGTGTTACACAATCTTCCCGCCTTTTAGGAGACTGCTTGCCATGCAGCCGAAACTGCCCATCGAACTGCTGATCTGCGACTGCGACGGCGTACTGATCGACAGCGAGATCATCGCCGAGCGCCACCTGCACGCGGCACTGGCCGAACACTACCCGGCCCATGAGCTGGACGTAGTATTGGCCGGCACCTTCGGCCTGCAGAGCCGTGACATTCTCGCGCGGGTCGAGGCGCACTTCGGCAAACGCCTGCCCGAGGGTTTTCTGGAAGAAAACCGAACCCGCATCAAGGCGCTGATCCGCGCTGAAGTACAGCCGATCGAAGGCGTACGCGATGCCCTGCTGAAGATCGACCTGCCGCTGGCCGTGGCCTCCAACAGCTATGCAGACGCGGTGGCCTTTGCGCTGCAACGCTGCGAGCTGGTCGAACGGGTCAACCGTGGTGCGTTCAGCGCCGACCAGGTCGAGCGCCCTAAACCTGCACCGGACCTGTACCTGCTCGCTGCGGAAAGTGCTGGCGTCGATCCACGCAACTGCCTGGTCGTGGAAGACAGCGTCACCGGCGCGACCGCCGCATTGACGGCCGGCATGCAGGTAGTCGGCTTTCTGGGCGCCAGCCACATTCCACCAGAGCATGGCGTAACTCTGAGCCAGCTTGGCGTTGAGCACCTGATCGAACGTATGAGTGAACTACCGCCATTGGTACAGCGCCTGCAGAACGGCGGCACTTGAGGCGCTAACAGAGCCTGTGCAGCGTCTTACTGCAAGGCGCTCGCCCCGGTTTAGCCGTTAAGACGCTTCCACTCGTCCACCACATCGCCCATGGTGCGTGGCGCTCCGCTGCGAATCCAGGCCATGAACGGCCGGTCGAAACGGAAGCCTGCCCCGCACTGTTCAGACATGAAACGGCGTACTTTCTGGGTACTTCGATAATCGTCGCCAATGGGCGTATCGCGGGTGATGGTGCCGCCATGCCAGTCGAAAGCCATTGCTGCCTCTCTTATTGATCAAAGTCTACGCTACGTTACTAGCCAGGCGATCAGCGCGCCAGCCAGCACCACCAGCCAGGGCGGCAATTTGCCAGCCATGAGTGCGATCAGGGCAAGCAGCGCGAGCACGAAATCCACAGGGCTGAGAATCGTGCTGGTGCCGACCGGCTGGTACAGCGTGGCCAGCAGCAGACCAACCACACCGGCGTTAACGCCGAGCATCGCTGCCTGCACCCGCGGGCGGGTGCGCAGCCGAGCCCAGAACGGCAGCACGCCCGCCAGCAGCAGGAACGACGGCGCGAAGATCGCCAATAGGCATAGCAGGCCGCCGCCCCAACCCGATAGCGGCGCCGGTATGGCGCTGCCGAGAAACGCCGCGAAGGTGAACAACGGGCCAGGCACGGCCTGAGTGGCACCATAGCCGGCCAGGAACAGGTCGTTGCTCACCCAGCCGCTTGCCACCACGTCGGCCTGCAACAGCGGCAGCATCACGTGGCCACCGCCGAACACCAGTGATCCCGTGCGGTAGAACACGTCCACCACGCTCAGAATCGGGCTTTCCAGCGAGAGGGCCAGCACGGGCAAGCCGAACAGCAGCGCCACGAACACCAGCAACCAGAGGGCGCCCGCTTGTTTGCTGATGCTGATGGGCAACCCATCACCCGCGCTTTGCTTGGCGGGCTTGAACAGCACCGCACCCAGCAAGCCGGCGCTGATGATCACCGCCAGTTGCCCCACAACCCCAGGCACCAGCAATGCCAGGCCGGCCGCCGCCAGCATCAGCGCTCGGCGTGGGGTATCCGGGCAAAGCGTGCGGGCCATGCCCCATACGGCTTGGGCGACAACAGCCAGGGCGACGATCTTCAAACCCTGTAGCGCACCAGACGTCAGGGCATCGCCCTGCCCGGCAATGCCCTGAGCGAACAGAATTAGCAGCACCGCAGAGGGCAAGGTAAAGCCGAGCCAGGCGGCCAGCGCACCACGATAGCCGGCCTGGGACAAGCCAATCGCCATGCCCACCTGGCTACTGGCCGGGCCAGGCAAAAACTGACAAAGCGCGATCAACTCCGCATAGCTGCGCTCATCGAGCCAGCGGCGACGGCTGACGAACTCGTCGCGAAAATAACCGAGATGCGCAACCGGACCACCGAAGGACGTCAGCCCCAGGCGCAGAAAAATCAAGAAGATCGACCACGCCCGGCGGTCGTCACGGGAGGCATCAGGCATGCGCTATCTCAATACGAAGCTGCGGCATCAAGCGCTACGCATCGGCATAGCCGCGCTTCTGCGCCTAAATCGTGGGTAAATACGCGCTCCAATGTGCCCTGCCTGTGTGACTTTTTAAAGACACGCTGATCACCCAGAACCTGCTCACGATCTCGGCTGCCCCTCGAGCCAGCACGTTTTTTGAGCCGCACCCTCGCGGCGAATCGTGGTCACACCGCTGTAGCGCAGGATGGCCGCTATCGCTTCGCGCCGGGGGCGACGCTCCTACACGATTGGCGTCCGGCGCTCATCTTGCGTGTAACTCGAGATTGTAGGAGTCGCGCCCTCGCGGCGAATGGTGGTCACACCGCTGGAGCGCAGGATGGCCGCTATCGCTTCGCGTCGGGGGCGACGCTCCTACACGATTGGCGTCGGACGCTCATCTTGCGTGTAACTCGAGATTGTAGGAGTCGCGCCCCCGCGGCGAATGGTGGTCACACCGCTGGAGCGCAGGATGGCTGCTATCGCTTCGCGCCGGGGGCGACGCTCCTACACAATTGGCGTCGGACGCTCATCTTGCGTGTAACTCGAGATTGTAGGAGTCGCGACCCCGCGGCGAATGGTGGTCACACAGTTGTAGCGCAGGATGGCTGCTATCGCTTCGCGCCAGGGGCAACGCTTAGAGGCTGTTCATCATCTGCTGCGCGTCGGCCCTTGCAGAGAAAAGAATCGTGAACCGGTGCTCAGTCGTGCTTCAACGAGCGACTCAGTGCCTTGGCCATATCCTGATCCACGTGCCGGCGCCACTCACGGTCGTCGTCGCTGTCGGGCTGCAAACGCCGTTCGATTTCTGCGTTGGCGCTGGCCTGGCATTGGCGAAACCCGTCATCCCAGCCAGTGGCGTATTGAGGCTCTTTGAGATACACCGGCACGTTTTTGCGAAACGCGCCGAGCGCCTTGGCCGCACTGTTGCCGCTCACGCAACCGTCCTCATACCCGGTGGCGAAGGCCGCAGAGTAGCCCTGCGCCAGCATATAATCGCGGGTGCTCTGGCACGCACTCAGCAACAGCACGAGCAGCACCGCCAGTAACAGCCGGCTCGCGTTGTTCATCGTCATGGCTTCCTCCTTACCCGTTAAGGGCATCGAGCAGTTTTTCCTTCAGCGCGCAGTAGGCCCAGGGGCTGGTGCTGCACGCACCACTGTTCAAGGCAGTACGAAAGCGCAGCAGGTCGACCTGCTGCAGGTAACGCTCGGCGTCCTCGAAGCGCTCGCTGCCACCGAAGCCGCCCTCGCGCATTTCATCAATGGCCTGCTGCTTGCTCCAGCCCTGATAGACGATGCGGTACATGGCGGCTACCAGCCCCGTGCGGTTTTGCCCGTGCTTGCAGTGAATCAACACCGGGCCGTCAGCCTGGGCCTGACGAATGCTGCGCAGCGCCTGCAGCACATCGGCGTCGTCCATACGATCCGCGTGCAACGGTTGATGGATCTGGCGGATGCGCGGGTCGCTCAGCCACTCGGCATCGCTGCGCTGATAGAAGTTGATCACCGTGGCGATTTTCAACTGCTGCAGCTCGCCTTGCTGCGCGGCATTGGGCAAGGCACTGCGATACAGGTCGGGCTGCATGCGGTAGAGATTGAAGGTCTTGTCGACCGTCATCGCCCAACGTGGATCTGCCGGCTTGGCAACGCCCGACTGAACGCCACTCCAGGCAGACGTCAGCGGCAGGCAACAAACAATCGCGAGCAACAGTGCCCGAGGGCTGAAAAGGCTCATCGGCGCTCTCCTTCGCGGGTTGCCTGCAAGCGCATCGGCACTCGCCTCGGGGTCGAGGTTGCGAGGGCAGCCGGGCGATACAGCAGCGCGCGGTAACCGACCACGGCGATCACCCAGTCGAACAGCAGCGTCCACAGGTTGTGGGAGAGGAAGTGCGCGCCTTGCAGCATGCGCCCAAGCGATAACACGCAGCCCAACGTCAACGCGAAGGCGAGTGTCCACCGAGCCAAACGTGGGCGGCGATCACGCAGCGCGAAAAACAGCGCGAGCAGGGAAAAGCCCGAAGACGCATGCCCGCCCGGCCAGCAACGCCCTGGTTTGTCGGTCACGGGGCGCGCACCGATCAGCGGGCTGAACGCCTCTTTACCGCCAAACGCCGTAAGGCTCCACGGGCACTGCACACCGGTGAGGGTTTTCAGCGGCACAACGATGCTCGTCGCCAGGCTCAGCATGAGCACCAAGTACCCCAACTCACGGCGCCAGCTACGCAGTTTCACGGGTAACAGGCTGAACAGGAATGCAGCGATACACAGCACACCCAGAGCGATCACCAGGTTCTTGGCTTGATCGTGCAACACATCTTCCAGCCAGAAACTGCCCTTGCCGATAAACCCCATCGCGGGATCGTAGAAGAGCCTGGCCAAGGCGAAATCCAGCGGCGCGGGATCGATCACCAACAGCAAGGCCATCAAGCCAAGCGGAATGCCCAGCCACAGCTTGAAATCGAAGGGCCGCGAATCGGTTGGCTTAGCGGAAATCAGCATGGTGAAACTCCTCGGCAATCGACGCGATCAGGGATGCTTGGCAACGATTTGCGGCGTGCTCGCTTGCCAGCTCAGCAGGCCTTGGGTAAAGGCGTGACTGGCACCCTGGTAGTAGGCAATGTCGCGCGCCACCAGCGGGTCGTCAGCCTTGACCACGCTTTCGTGGCTGAGCCCCAGCGCATCGTCATGGCGGCGCATGGCTCGCTTGGGGCTGAGGATGGCCAGGTCATGACCGTCGAACAGCCCAAGGTGCTGGTAGTTGCCGATTAACGCCCGGCCCGCGCCAGCGTTGCCGCGCAACACGTTGCGGCCAAAGAAGGTCGAGGTGTAATCGAAGCCCAGCAGCCCTATCAGCGTGGGCGCAATATCGATCTGGCTGGTCAGCGTGGACACCTCGGCCGGCTTGATGATGCCGGGGGCGTAGATGAACAACGGGATGTGGTAATTGGCCACGGGCAGGTCTTCCTTGCCCGCACTGCCGGCGGTGTGGTCGGCGACGAACAGGAACACGGTGTCGGCAAACCAGGGCTTGTTCTTCGCCTCGGCGAGAAAGCGGCCAATGGCGTAATCGGTGTACTT
Organism: Pseudomonas sp. AC355; assembly: GCF_979258205.1. Classification (NCBI taxonomy): domain Bacteria; kingdom Pseudomonadati; phylum Pseudomonadota; class Gammaproteobacteria; order Pseudomonadales; family Pseudomonadaceae; genus Pseudomonas; species Pseudomonas sp. AC355. The sequence goes on from NZ_OZ409843.1 coordinate 2,429,404, forward strand.
CAGCGCGCCCTCGCGACCACTGCCGGAGGGAATGTCGACGCGGCCGTCCGGGTAGGTATAGGGGCGGTGGTTGGAGGTGGTCATCAATTGCAGGAAGAACGGCTTGCCGGCAGCGTGATCCGCATCGGCGGTGCGCAGGGTTTGCTCGTACAGATCCTCGTCACACATGCCCCAGGCGTTCTGGAAGGTCATGTCGGCAGCAGCCACGCTGCTCTGGTCGATGATCCGGTAACCGTTGCCACTGAAAAACGCGTTCATGTTGTCGAAGTAACCGCGGCCACCGTAGATGAACACGCTGTCATAGCCTTTGTCTTTGAACTGCTGCCCCAGACTGGCATAGCCAGACTCGCGGCCGATGCGCTTGACGATGGAACGCCCCGGTGTCGGCGGCACGGAAAGCGTAATCGCCTCCAGGCCCCGGTCGGTTCGCGTGCCGGTGGCGTAAAGGTTGTTGAAAAACAGGCTCTGGCTACGCAGCGCGTCCAGGTTGGGCGTCAGGCCACGGCTGTCGCCGAAGCTGCCCAGGTAACGGGCACTGAGGCTCTCGATGGTAACCAGCACGACATTGTGGTGCTGCTCAGCCCCCGGATTATCGATAACCCGGCGAATATCCTCCGGGTCTTGGGTGACGAAGCGCGCGTTGCCCTCCGCCACCTCGTTGCGTAACAGCGAACCCACCTGCTGATCAGGCTCGGTGGCATAAAACGTCAAGTAGTCGAGTTCGTTGTTGCGAAACGCGGCAAAGAACTGGAACGGGCCATTACTGGCAAGCTCGTTCTGGTAGGCATTACCGCCCAGGCCACGGGGGAAGCTCTGATTGATCGCCAGCGTCACCAGCAACGCACTGGCGAGCACCGCCCCCCAGGCGCCCAATGCAGCTTTCTTGGGCATTAGCGGTGCGGATACGGCGCGAGTCACGATCCTGTTCATGGCCAGAGTCAGCATCAAGGCCACCATCGCCAGGGCCGCGATCAGCGGATACACCGGATAGGACTCGAGAATGTTGTTGATCACCTCCTCCGAGTAAACCAGGTAATCCACGGCGATGAAGTTGAAGCGCACGCCGAACTCGTCCCAGAACAGCCACTCCGCAGTGGCCGTGAACAGCATGGCGAACAGGCTGACGCCCAGTAAAAGATGAAGAAAAACTACATGCCCGCGGCTGCGCCACACACGATGCGGGCACATCAGCAGATACAGCGAGATCGGCAGCGCCGCATACAACAGGAAGGCCGCGTCGTAGACCACACCGACCGCATAGAGCCGCAGGATCTCGGCGCCACTGGCACCCGCCTCGCCCCAATAGCCAATCAGCAGTGCGCTGCGGGTGAGCAGGAAGGTAACCGCCCAGGCGAGCAGAATAATCGACAGGTAGCGTAGTTGGGCATATCGGAGCTGTGGCATCGTATGATCCTGGCTGGATGAACGAGCGACAGTCTTGCGCTGACCCTGTGAGGGCCTCGTCAATGCCTCGTGAAGAAAACGTCAATTACGGTGAAGAGAACGTTGTATGCGCATTCTGGTAATCGAAGACAACCGTGACATCCTCGCCAATATCCTGGATTACCTGCAGCTCAAGGGTTACGCGGCAGATTGTGCCCAGGACGGATTATCCGGCCTGCACCTGGCCACGCAGGGCCATTACGACCTGATCGTGCTGGATATCATGCTACCCGGCCTGGATGGCTATCAGCTGTGCCGGCGCTTGCGCGAAGAAGCGCGCAGCAGCATTCCGATCCTGATGCTCACCGCACGCGACGCCCTGGAAGATCGCCTGCAAGGGCTGAGCGCCGGGGCCGACGACTACCTGGTCAAGCCCTTCGCGCTGTCCGAACTGGTCGCCCGCATCGAAGCCATCCTGCGCCGCTCCAATGGCAATCGCCAACGGATGCTGGAAGTTGCCGACCTCACCTACGACCTCGACACGTTGAACGTGACCCGCGCCGGTATCCCCATCAAGCTCAACCCACTGGGCATGAAACTGCTCGCCGTACTGATGCAGCGCTCGCCCGCCGTGGTGCGCCGCGAGGCGCTTGAAGAGGCCTTGTGGGGCGACGATTGCCCGGACAGCGACAGCTTGCGCAGCCACATCCACCAGCTACGCCAGGCCATCGACAAACCCTTTGCCACGCCGCTGCTGCAAACCCTGCACGGCGTGGGTTACCGCCTGGTGGCGAATCGCGATGGGCACTAAGCAACCGTTCCGGCGGCGCATTCTTATCGCCTTCGTGACCATGACCATACTGGTCAGCGGCATCTTTTCCCTGAGCATCGTGGCTATCGTTCACCTGATCGAAGAGCACCTGGTTTCCGAAGAACTTGCCCTCGAACTGGGCGCGGTTCTGGAGCAGGACTTGAAGAACGACCAGGCCCCACGCCTTGACGCTAAAACCCGCTTCTATGCCTCGGGCTATCCGCAATACGCTATCCCCAGCCGCTATGCCGACCTGCCGGAGGGCTTCAGCGAGCAGGTCGAGGGCGAGCGAGCGTTCTACATCTTCACCCAGTTCATCGGCGGCGGGCGTTATCTGCTGGTACAGGAACAGAGCGAGTTCGAAAAGCGCGAACAGGTGCTGTTCAACGTCGTGCTGGCCGGTTTTCTGCTCTCCGTACTCGGCGCCCTGGGCCTGGGCTGGATCATGTCCGAACGGGTAATGCGCCCGGTGAGCAAGCTGGCCAATCAGGTACGTCACCGCGACCAGTTGCTGCCACTGGCGCCCGCCCTGGCACCGGAATACCCGGACGACGAAGTCGGCCAGCTCGCGGCGGCCTTCGACAGCACCCTGGGGCGCCTGCGCCAATCTCTGGAGCGCGAACGCCTGTTCACCAGCGACGTCAGCCATGAGCTCCGCACGCCGTTGATGGTCATCGCCAGCTCGTGCGAGCTGCTCGCCCAAGTCGCCCTCGAACCCACCCAACGCAAACAACTGGAGCGCATCGAAAGAGCCAGCGCCGAAATGCAGGATCTGGTGCAGACCTTCCTGCAACTGGCTCGGGTCAAGGGCAACGAAAGCCTCTTCGCGGGCAGCGCCAGCCTGCGGCAGATCGCCGATGAGCAGGTCGATATCTGGTCACCGCTGATGCGCGAGAAAGGTCTCGATTTCCGCCTGGACGTGGAGGCGCAGAACGATGCCGTCTACAACCCGACCTTGCTGCGTACGGTGATGGCCAATCTGCTGCGCAATGCCCTGCACTACACCGAAACGGGCTTTGTGACGTTGACCCTGCACGCCAACGGATTTCGCGTCGAGGACAGCGGCGTGGGCATTCCAGAGCAGCATCATGAGCAGATTTTCGACCCCTTCGTGCGCGGCGAACAGGCCCGTGGCGAAGGGTTGGGCCTGGGCCTCTCGCTGGTCAAACGCATCTGCGCGCACCAGGGCTGGCACATATCGCTACACAGCCTGCCGGTTGCCGGCAGCTGTTTTCAGGTGTCGTTCAAGGTGCCGGCCTAACGCTTTTTTCACATCCTTTTAACGGGTTCATCAGAAGCCGCTTCATAAGATCGGGGCACAACCACCAAGGTGCCTCGCCATGTCCAAACCCAGATCCATCGATCTCGCCTTTTCCGGCAAATACGATCAGAAACATGCTCAGGGTTATCTGCACAAACACCAGGATGGGCTGGCCCGGCGCCTCTCTCACTGGCGCGACGTTCAGGTCGGTCGCAGTGCCTTGCGCCTGGCCAGCGACCCCAACCTGGTACTGGATCTGCCCTGTGGGGCGGGCCGCTTCTGGCCAATGCTCGCCGAACACCCGAACCGGGTGATCCTGGCAGCCGACAACTCCGCCGACATGCTCGCCACCGCCCTCGCCGCCCAGCCGCCAGAAGTGGTCGCCCGGGTGAAAACCTTCAAGACGTCAGCCTTCGATATCGGCCTTGGCAACAGCTCGGTCGACTGCGTGTTCTGCATTCGCCTGCTGCATCACTTCAAGTCGGCCGAGCATCGTCTGGCTGCACTCCGCGAGTTTCATCGGGTCACCCGCGACACGGTGATCGTCTCACTGTGGGTCGATGGCAACTACAAAGCCTGGCGGCGCAATCGCCTGGAACGTCGCCGTGGCGCTGGCGAAAACCGCTTCGTGGTAAGCCGCGACGAGATCGAGCGCGAGTTTCTCGACGCAGGCTTCCAGGTGCTCGGCCACCGCGACTTTCTGCCCGGTTATGCCATGTGGCGCACCTACGTACTGCGCAAGCGCGAGGTGCTGTGATGGCCACGCTACTCGGCTTTCAATCGGCCGTTCAGCCCAGCTCCACCTTCGAGCGCTGGTGGCAGCGCAGCGGCACCTGGGTGGAACCCCTAAACCAGCGCCGCGATGGCGAAAGCGGCGTGCAACTGCTGCAACCACGCAACCCGTCATCCCCAGCGCTGTACAGCAAACGCCAGACCGGCCACCTGTATCGCAGCCTGCGCCATCCCTGGGGCCGCCCGACCATCGCCCGTGAGCTGCTGGCCTACCAGGCGTTCGCTCGGCTGGGCGTCACCGTGCCCACACTGGTGTACGGCTCGGCAAGAAAACAAGCCGGGCAATGGCAGGCGCTGTTGATCACCCAGGCACTGCCAGGCTTTATCAGCCTCGACCAGTGGTACGCAGAGGAGCGAAGCGCCGAGCAGTCGATATGCATGCTGACGGCATTGGCCAACACCCTGAAGCGCCTGCATCAGGGCCGTTGGCAGCATGGTTGCTGTTATGCCAAGCATATCTTCGTGAAGGTCAGCGATCTTGAGGACAACTCACCCAGCGCAGAGATCGCCCTACTCGACCTGGAAAAAAGCCGTCGCCGCTGGCGCAAAAAGGATGCCTCACGCCACGACATGCGCCAGCTCAAACGCCATCGCGGGGCGATGCCCGACGAAGATTGGGATTTTCTGATGGAAGCCTATGCATCATTGATGCAGCGCTAAAGTGCGCTGCCGCGCCTGCCGGTAAACGTATTAGCCGAATCAGTGCATCCACGTCAGCGTCAATACTGTTAGAAAACATCGACTGTACGTTGCAAAGCTTCACCATTAACCCAACAAAGTCGTCGCTTCATATTATCTTTAGAGTGATGCACAGGGTCATTCATTGTGCACAACGGTTAATCAAGGGGCAGGCTTTAACGCGAGCCAGTGAGCGATTTGAACGAATGGCTACGCTTTAATGACCTCGATAAACCATTTGGGCTGCATGGCCTCAAAGTCTTGGCGAATATTGGAAGGCAGATAGCTAGCTGAATCCAGTACGAAAGGCTGATCATCCACACGTTTGAACACAACCCAATGCCAGAAATTTACACCCTTTTCTCGATGATGCTTGATGGACAACAACGCCAGATCAGGCAATGCCTCCCAAGATACAAAAGGAACTTCGCTTTTTGATGTTTGAACGCCAGCGCAGGCCAGCAGGCGACGAACATACTGCGTGTCAGACCACAACGCCTCATCTGACGCATGAATATTCATGCCGTTGGCTATGGCCTTCATTTCTGAATATGTTTTGCCGAGAATATTAGCCACCGATGCAATCCCACAACCACTGATTTCTTCTTGTACTACTGGCGCACTCATTGTCAGACCTTAATGAATAGTGCTTGGTTAAAAGGCAGACGCTAGTCCTGCCTACGGGAATGTAGGCGAACTACTTTAACCGCTTATCACGCTACTACAGAAGCACAATTCCAAAGCGGCGAACGGTAAAAGCCAGAAAACCGAAACAACCTACCGTAATGATGCAACAGGCAAACAAGGCAGGCCAAAACCCGATGCGTGGAAGCAATATGGGAAAAATCAAAAACATAGGTAGCGTCGGAAGCACATACCAAAACGTATACCATGCATGGTTTTCTATTTTTGCTGAGGGTTGGTTTTCGACGTACAACCATATCAGTGTTAACACTGTAGCCAATGGCATGGCCGCAACGAATCCGCCGAGCTTGTCACTACGTCTGGCTAGCTCTGAGACAAGCACCACAATACCTGCGGTGATAAGGTACTTCACGATCAGGTAGTACATAGTAAACGCCCGAGAGAGATAACGTTTGGTTAAGAGGCGGGATTTAGCCCGCCCCAGTGAGCCCAGCGAATGGTTTGAACTACTTGTTAGACGGTGCTAATTATAACCTAACTATTTATTAGGGGTAATATTCGAGTATCTCATCGCCGGCATCATCAAATAGACCAGTGGAACGCCAGCCTAGGTGTCGATAAAAGCCATATGACCGCGTTTTCGGATCGGATGAGCATCCGAGGAAAAGTCTTTCAAACCCTAAAGAGTGGAAAGACTCGATCATTTTATTTAATAGTGCTTTGCCAACACCTTTATTTTCATATGCTGGCAATAGTGCCAAGACAACGATTTCTCCAGTTTCGCTGTCACCGAAGCAATAGCCAATAATTTTCCCTTCACTAACACCAACGCAACCAGGCAAGGAGCCATCGCTAATTCCTGTTTTCCAGCTCTCTAAAGTAATACCGAGCTCTTCCAATTGTTCGACAGAGAAAGCATTTTCTCTCGTCTTTCCTCTCAAAGCGATGCATTCGGCCGTATCGTCAGGCGTTGCTATCCTGTATGCAACTTTCACTAGGAACTCCATATTTAATTATTGGTTGTAGATCTAACGTAGAGCTTTGCGGAAATTTTGTAGCCGCGAAACGGTGGAGAAACTTTCCGGTAAAAGCGACTGGTTATACGGCTGAGCTATCAAAGAGCTTCCGTCACTTTATAGTGCCTTTGAACATTCGCAGCGGCTTTACCCCAATCGGACGAACTGACGCGCTGCTGGTGCGCTTCAAACGCAACCCGGCCGGTGAATTCTTCATAGACATAAAAAATGTTCGCGACATCCGTGCTCTGGGTAACCTCGAAGCACAAACAGCCTTCCTCATCGCGTGTCAGCTCGATATGGGCAGGCAACTCCGCCATCACCTTTGCGAGGTCAGTGTCGGACACCACGATATAGCCTTCAAGAATGAGCTTAGACATGCCAGGCACCTTAAGCCGTATAACGTTTAGTTAAGGGGCGGGCTTTAGCCCGTCCCAGCGAGCACAGCGAGCGATTTGAACCAATTGTTAGAGAGTAATCCGCCGCTTATTGATCTGGTAACCAAAAGCAGCAGATATAGGGACAAGTATTGAATATTGGACTGTAAGAATTACTGCAAAACCCACCTGATCTAGTTTGCTATAAGATTCGTGAGTTTGTGAACTGGCAAGCGCCATATCAATTAGACTCATTGTCGCACCTGAGATTGCACCAGCATATAAGCCGTTTTTAATTGGATTTTTTGTGCAAAGAAAACCGACAACTACACCTGGAAGAAACCATGATAAAGAGTTTATTGGCTGGCTTGACATTGAGTAAAGCAGACGAATAAAACTTTCTGTTTCGGTATAAAAATATCCGGCTAACGCATCGTGCCATTTCAATAGAATTTCCGATGAGCGCTGTGAAATTACTGCAACTACAACTGATATGAAAATTGCGTGGCTTTCCATGATTCTCTCTAACGTTTTGTTAAGGGGCGGGCTTCAGCCCGTCCCAGTGAGCGGAGCGAACGGTTTGAACCAGTTGTTAGATGTTTAAACTTAATTGCTGGATGGTTCTGTGTTTTGAATGTTGAAAAACGTACTTCCAAACTCTGGATTATATTTTCGGGCTTCTTCTAGTGATACTGCTGGGATTTTAACTGTGGCTTTATGACGGCGACTAAATACATCGGTAATTTCTATTTTGACTTTTACTTGCTGTTTGTCGGATTTGGGGAAGCAACCGCCCCAGCTCTCGGGTTGCTCAAAGTAGACAACGCCATTTGTGGACTGTCCTACTTCGAGAAAGGTTTCTGACTTGGCGGGTGACAGATAATTTTTCTGTGTCAGGAATGGGTAGACTTTTATGCTACCTCCGATTCTTGCCTGAAAATCAGTAATTGCTACTGCTTGGTGCTCAATCCAAAACCAGCCAATGGTATTTTTCAACCAAATAAAACCCCATGGCGTTAGGTTCCAATGATAAGCAATTCTGATTTTGTGAATGCTTGATGGTGCAGCGCCAACATTTGAGATATACAAATATATAGCAATGGCTGTTTGATGTGCATCATATTCGTTGTGCTTGTTTCCAGTTAAATATGTGCAGCTGAACGTTGGGCCGGGAATAGTTTCTATTTTGAATTTTGGCTTCCGACGCAAAGCTGAAAAAATACCGCTAAACCAGCCAAAAATAATGGTGACTATAAAAAGTGCGACAGTGAGAACACCCTGATTCTCATTTGTCCAAGTCGACGCATTTGTGAACAATTCGATTATTGGCATAAATATCTAACGCCAACAACAGCGGGCGGCAAACGCGCTAGCGTTTGACGATCCACTGTTTGTTTTTGTTAGCTGCCTACGGCTGTTTTTCAAAAGCCACCACGCCTTCGGGAATGGTATACCAATCTTGTTTCTCGCTAGTCCAAACATGGATAGTTGGATTTATGATGGTGGGATCTGAAAGCGTTGAAGGCTTTAACATTAGATGTTGAGGATTGCTCGGGTTGTAATGATAAATGTGATTGGCACAGACGGGGCAGAATTTAGCTACACTAGTGTTTCCGCTGTCAGCAACTCTGCTCCATTCGCTCAACTCTCCATTAATTTCAATAGCATCAGAATCTACCATTGCAGTGATGCTGAATGCGCTAGTTGAAAGCTTCTGACATTGCTTGCAGTGGCATGCTGCTACCGCTATCGGCGGCTTATGGAGCTTGTATGTAACACGACCGCATTGACACGAGCCTGAAATTGGATACTTCATTCTGAGATTTCCTCACGTTTTGGTGTAGCTAACGTTTGGTTAAGGGGCGGGCTTTAGCCCGTCCAGAGTGAGCGAAGCGAACGATCTTGAACCACTTGTTAGACGCTGCTTACGAGGACATTAGCTGCGCCTTCAGGTGCGTGACAAGCAATGCAAATTTTGTTGCCATCAGGATCTCTGAAGTATGCGCCGTAATAATTTTCATGATACTCAGGGCGCAAGCCTGGTTTACCCTCGCAAATACCACTGTTGATTAGTGCTGTTTTATGGGCGGCATCAACTATTGCACGGTTATTGGCTTGAAAAGCCACCATGCTGCCGTTGCCACAATTATGCGGTTGTTCGTTGTATGGTTTCCCTATGAGGAAGAGGGGCTGAGTGCCGCCAGCGCTATGCCAGCCGGCCCAAGGCCTACTTCGATCACAGAAACGAGTTTCTAGGCCCAAGCAAGACATTAAAGGGTTATAGAAAACTAAAGCACGCTCAAAGTCAGTGACACCAAAAAATACATGCGAATACATGAGGGCTCCCTTCGGTGGCTGTGCAGCGTCTAACGATTAAGCTAAGGGGCGGGCTTTAGCCCGTCCCAGCGAACGAAGTGAGCGATTTGAGCGTCTTGTTAGCTTTCACCTGCATCAACTATGTGGAGGGCGCGTTCATAAAGCTCGTCGAATGTTATTACTTCAGGCTGGAAGGTATTCCGGCGATATAATTCAAAGGAGCGGAGCTGCTCTTGGTTGATGCCATTCTCACCAAAAAACTGTGAAAGGCTGCCAATGACGACGAAGGATTTTGGATGAAAATTGAATACTTCTTCGGCAGTGGGGAAACCATTCGAGTCTGTTAGTGAGAGTTTTCCAAATATGCTCTCGCCAGCGTAGGAAACAGTTCCCTGAACTTGTGATACAGCGCCACTTAGTTCATCTGAGGGGCTCCAGCAACCGCTACGGTAGGGAGTAGTGCTCAGTAGCGGTGTTTTGTGTGTTTTTATCTCAACGAAACAAAGTGTCGACGCGAGTGCTTTGGTTTTAAGCAGCGCATCAACGCGCTTCCCGCTTTGCGCCACGTGATAGCCACGCACCACCTGCTCCAATTTTTTATCATCTAGACCTGAGGAATACAGGTAACTCAAGCCGTAACCAAATATCCAAGGGTTTTTTTCAAAGAACTGTTGCCAGAGGGATTCATTTTTGCAATTTTTCTTTGCCTTTAGCTCATCGAAATATTCAGAGTCGTCAAGAAGTTTTCTGAAAATTGCAAGTTGTCGCTTACGGTATGCAATTGCAATAACATCTTTCTTGGTAATGGACTGACGTAGAACCTCTGCAAATAGCTCTTCGTTGTCTATAACTAGATTTTTGGCTTGGTTTGACGTAAGTGCAATTTTCCTGAGTTCTTCATCTGTAATGTTGATCGTGCCATTACTCTGAAAGCTTGCGGATTGGATGTTTGCTAAAAATTCGCAAAACTTTCCTATCTCGTCCCCTACGAAGGAAAAGCCGCTGCCATAAGGCATTCCGCTTTCTGAAATAAATTTTTGAACCGTAAGTACAAATATTTTTCTTGTGTCTTCTAAAAATTTGGCGGAAATGTAAGTGGCTGCATCTGGTTTTTCGCGCAAAACAATTTCGTCGCGTTCCTTTGCATAGTCATATCCATTGACAGATGCAAGTACCTTTGAGGCAATTCTTACTCGTCTTTCCTTGTTCCCAAATGCCGGTAGCGATGGGCTGATATAAGTCTTGCCTGGTTTGGGATTCTGGTAGTTGTCCATGGCCACACCGATTTTGTTGTGAGAGCTAACGTTTGGTTAAGGGGCCGGCTTTAGCCGGTCCCAGTGAGCGAAGCGAACGGTTTGAACCACTTGTTAGGCCGGTGGCAGGAAAACCGGGCTCTCACACCGCACAAATAAAACTTTACTGAGATTATTTGGTCGGGTCGATGCTGGAATTACTAAATATTCTTCTTCAATTTCGGCTAAGCGAAAGGAAACCCCGGCTTCGACTTCGGTGAGAACGCTAGACATATTTTCGAGAGCCATCTCGTGGGGTGATGACGCAAAATTTGTGCGAAATTTTAGCAGGCTCAGGGAGGGAATATAGTCGAAAGAGATTGACCGTATATCTGGGCTAATCATGCCGAGCAGGGCTATCTGAAATGCCGCGCGTAGCTCTAGCTCTTCGATGGTTCTCATATAAGGCCTAACGTTTGGTTAAGGGGCGGGCTGTAGCCCGTCCCAGTGAGCGAAGCGAACGATTTGAACCAATTGTTATGCTAGCTGGTGCTGCCAGTGCAAACTACGTAGCTTTTTGCAGTGGCAATTACCTGCTCTTTGGTGGTAAAGGTAGCAGGTGCATTATTGAAGATTCGAGATTCACAAATTTCGCGATAGTTATTGAGTTTACTCATGCAAGTACTAACGCTAGAGCCTCCGCTTTTTTGGAACTCGGCATCATTGCAGAAAAACTCAGCCAGCATGGTTGAGCCAGTTTTTACCTCTTGTAGGGTTACCTCTGTCGTCTCTACTTTTTTGAGTAGAGCCTGATAGCTGTCCACGGTGGTGTTTTCTACTGCATAGTTTGTGTATGCGTAGTAACCGCCGACAGCTAGCATTATGAGGATGATATATTTCATTTTCTTCCTTGAGGTTTGGGTGGATTGGATCTTGTTTCGAGCCTAACGTTTGGTTAAGGGGCGGGCTTTAGCCCGCCCCAGTGAGCGAAGCGAGCGATTTGAACCATTTGTTATAGGGCTTGCCCTTCAAGCGCCATTTTTATGAAGCACTGTAGCAAGTCTTCATTTTCATAAAGTTCTCGATACTCCACGAAAGGCAGATTTCCTTCGTTGTATTGCTTTTCAAAGAAGACTTGTAGGCGCCATGCATCTGGGTCTGCCCTATTAAAATCGAAATCAATTCCGCCTACACCTGCGGTTCGATATATATCCACGCCAACTCCGTGAGTTCGATACATCCAGTTTGTCCCGGGGATTGGGTTATTTCCTCGGTTTTCTGGGTTTAGTATTTCCTCAGCGGATTTCAAATCAAATACACGGATAAGAATTTCCTCGCCCCACTTTCTGTGGGCGTACCACAGCGGTATGAGCTTTCGAACCTTGTCGAGGTTATCCATGTTTGCCCTATAACGTTTGGTTAAGGGGCGGGCTTTAGCCCGTCCAGAGTGAGCGAAGCGAACGATCTTGAACCACTTGTTAGACGCTGCTTACGAGGACATTAGCTGCGCCTTCAGGTGCGTGACAAGCAATGCAAATTTTGTTGCCATCAGGATCTCTGAAGTATGCGCCGTAATAATTTTCATGATACTCAGGGCGCAAGCCTGGTTTACCCTCGCAAATACCACTGTTGATTAGTGCTGTTTTATGGGCGGCATCAACTATTGCACGGTTATTGGCTTGAAAAGCCACCATGCTGCCGTTGCCACAATTATGCGGTTGTTCGTTGTATGGTTTCCCTATGAGGAAGAGGGGCTGAGTGCCGCCAGCGCTATGCCAGCCGGCCCAAGGCCTACTTCGATCACAGAAACGAGTTTCTAGGCCCAAGCAAGACATTAAAGGGTTATAGAAAACTAAAGCACGCTCAAAGTCAGTGACACCAAAAAATACATGCGAATACATGAGGGCTCCCTTCGGTGGCTGTGCAGCGTCTAACGTTTGGCTAAGGGGCGGGCTTTAGCCCGTCCCAGTGAGCGGAGCGAACGACTTGAACCGCTAGTTAGGTGCTCGGGGCACAAGACTTAAACTCGTTGAGGTTTGAAAACAATCCTGAGATTTTTGGCAGATTTCTGATTGATAGAATTTCTAGCTTGAGTTGCTTAGTAATCTCATTACATGGACTTGCTTGTTTCTTGTACGGCCCACCAGGCAAGCACCAATCAAATACATAGAACCCGGCTGCCGCATAGTCTTGCCATATCTGTTTTGTACCATAATTTGGCGTACTTAAACTCTCAGAGAGTGCCGAATGATAGGTGTGATTATCTAGCACCGCAGAGGGGATAAAACCCTCGCCAGCCGTAGCAAAAAGTGCAACTTGACCATTGTCGTCAATCGCGAACCAGTCAAACTCATAACCTTCCAGTTCGTAGTACATGATTGGGCACCTAACGTTTGGTTAAGGGGCGGGCTTTAGCCCGTCCCGGTGAGCGAAGCGAACGATTTGAACCGTTTGTTAGGTGTTGCACCACTCGAATAGAAGTACTGTTTCTTGGTTTTCTAACCAATGTAATAATCTTTTGCTAAAGCTATTTATCGTTGCTGCTTCGCATGCCATGTAGAACGCGCCTTCAGCTTTAAGCGGTGGCGCTAACCTGTTGTTAAACCGCAACTCAAATGCTGAGTGCCCTTGGTTGTTGAGCATCACAGCTGAAAGGTAGAAGTGGCAATAATATTTTGGATCAGCGCCGTATTCTAGGCAGGCCTTATTGCTTTGTATGAAAGGAAATTCGGCTAGTGCTTTGCAAAACTGAATTATCGTTTCTGGATATGCAAAAAAATCTTGCTCGGCTACTTGAGCACCATTAGATGCCTGGATGTCAATTTGCACCATGCCGTTGTCATCAGTCCAGATGTGTTTGACGCGAATATACGGCATTGTTTACACCTAACAGTGATTAGATGGAATTCTTCGTTAAAGCAATAGTAGAGAATTCCGCATAATGCCGCACCACCCAGCACCATCATAATAAAAATACTTATTTATCAGTACCTTAAGCCCACACACCTCACCACCCACCGTACTCGCTTGACTTGTGTATTCCCCTTGCCGCCACTACTGTATATAAAACCAGCAACACCACAGTGGAGTCGACATGGATCGTTCACCCTCCAAGCCTCGCCTGCGAGAGCAGGTCAGCGCAGTGATGCGCGTGCATCACTACAGCATTCGCACCGAGCAATCTTACTGGTACTGGATTCGCTATTTCATCCGTTTCCATCGGTTGCGCCATCCGATGGAGATGGGGGCTGTGGAGGTCAGTGCTTTTCTTACGTGGCTGGCGGTAGATCGCAAGGTGGCTGCCGCGACCCAGAACCTGGCGCTGAACGCGCTGGTGTTTCTTTACAGCAAAGTGCTTGAAGTGCCACTGGGCCAACTAGGTGAGGTGGTGCGCGCCAAACGCTCGACACGCATTCCCTGTGTATTGACGCATGCTGAGGCAACGGCACTGATTGCCCTGCTTGGCCAGCCGTATCAGTTACTGGCCTCACTGATGTACGGTGCCGGTTTGCGCGTGGTGGAGGCTGCTCGCCTGCGTATCAAGGATGTGGATTTTGATCGGCAGGTGATCACCGTACATGACGGCAAGGGCGCCAAGGATCGGACGACCTTGTTACCTTCCTCGCTTATCACGATGCTGCAGGAGCGGCGGGCACGCATGCTCGCGGCTTGGGAGCGACAAGACACTTTTTACCAGGTACCGGTCAGCCTGCCTTTCGCCTTGCACCGCAAATACCCCAATGCGGGGCGCTCACTGGAATGGCAATGGCTGTTTCCTTCCCGAGGTGTGTGCATGGATGAACATGGCAACGTGGTGCGTCATCACATCCACGTCAGCTCGATTCAGAAAGCGGTCAGGCAGGTTGTGCGCCGCTCCGGGCTGCACAAGCCCGCAGGCTGCCATACATTTCGGCATACCTTTGCCACCGAGCTTTTACGCCGGGGCAGCGACATTCGTACCGTGCAGACTTTGCTCGGGCATGCCGATGTGCGAACCACGCAGATTTATACCCATGTATTGGGCCAGGGCTTTGCCGGGGTGGTCAGCCCGCTCGGATGAGCCTTTGCTTGTTCGGCATACCGCTGAGTTGGCAATGCATGGTCGTCACAGCCCTGACTCACATCAGCCAGTCTTTGACGACCATATGGGTTTTTACTTTGTGCACCCCTGGGAAGTTTTCGATCTCGCCACGCACTTGCGCCAGCCGCTCCATGGAGGCGGCTTCGAGGTAGATCAGCATGTCGGTTTCGCCGCTGATGCCAGAGCAGCGGCGCACTTCCGGGAATACGCGCATGCGCTCGACGTATTGTTCGCAGCGCCCGCCCGTATAGAACAGCTCCAGATAGGCCTGCACCACGATGTGGGTGGGCTCGGCAATGCGGGCGTGGTAACCCTGAATCACGCCGCCCGCTTCCAGTTGGCGGATGCGCTCGCTCACGGCGGTGCGTGACAGGTTGACCTGTCGGGCGACCTCGGTGACGGTCAGGCGCGCATCGGCGCGTAGCAAAGCGATGATGCCTTGGTCGAACTTATCCACTCGCGCTCTCTGCACCAATCTGCATAACAGGATGACGGGCATTGCCGCCGTTTCGTCGGTCGTCGCCGACGCTTCGCCAGCAGCGATCGAGGCCGCGCGGCTTTACCATAACTGCCTGGCGAATCAGCGCACCACAACTGGACGCAGCCGCCACTTCAGGACGAGCGAGAGCATACAACATGAGTCGATTGAACAAGGAATTGGGGCTGCTGCAAGGGATCGGCCTGCTGTCGACATCACTGCTCGGCACCGGAGTTTTCGTGATCCCCGCGTTGGCCGCCACGGCAGCCGGCGAAGTTTCCCTGTGGGCCTGGCTGCTGCTGATCGTGCTGATTCTGCCGATGGCATTCACCTTCGCCCAGCTCGGCCGCCACTATCCCCATGCAGGCGGTGCGCCGCACTTGATTGGCCGTGCGTTCGGCGCGCGCATGGAGCGCTTGAGCGCGTTTCTGTTCCTGGCAGTTTTACCCGTGGGCTTACCGGCCGCGCTGAACATTGCCAGTGGGTTCTGGCACGCGCTGTTCGCGCTCAGCGACCTGGCGGTTCTGGCCATTCAACTGGTCACCCTGGGCATCATCCTGCTGCTCGGCCAACGCCCGGCGCGTACCTCGGGTAGCGTGCAGATCGCTATCGCACTGGCCATCGTCGCCACCATCGCACTGATCTGGTGGAAAGCAGACTTGCCCCACACAGAACAACCGTTGCTGCCGCCACTGACGGGCAATTGGCAACTGATGCCAGTGGCGTTGGGCGTGATGTTCTGGTGCTTCGTCGGCATCGAGGCCTTCACCCATCTGGGTGAGGAGTTCAAGAACCCGCAACGCGACTTTCCCTTGGCACTGTTGCTCGGCGTGGTACTTGCCGGCCTGGTGTACTGGGCTTGCTCGGTGGCGGTGCTGAGTTTGCATGCCTACGGCGATGCCCGCACTGACGCCGCGTCCATGCCGCGCATGCTCGCTATGCTGTTCGGTGACCAGGCTCGCTGGCTCAGCGCGAGCATCGGCTACCTGGCGTGTTTCGCTTCCATGAACGTGTATATCCAGGGCTTCGCGCGGCTGATCTGGAGCCTGGCCGACGAAGGCAAGCTGCCGCGCCTGCTGGCTGCCCGTAATACCAATGGTGTGCCGGCCAGGGCGCTGCTGCTGGTGGTGCTCAGTTGCGCACTGAGCACCACGGTGATCTGGAGCCTGGGGCTGCCGCTGGATCAACTGATCCGCTATGCCAATGGCAACTTCATCGTCATCTACCTGCTCAGCATGGCCGCCGGCTGGATACTGCTCAAAGGCCTGTGGCGCTGGCTGGCCGGTATCAGCGCCTTACTCTGCGGCGGCATCCTGCTGATGCTCGGCATCGATGCGCTGTATGCCATTGGCCTGCTGGGTGTGCTGATGCTGCTCGATCGCAGGCGTCACGCGCGCCGTACCGGCATGCCGATGGCCGAAAGTGGCTCCCAGGGGTGACTGACAGCGCGGTAGGGTTCTATCCTTGAGCGGATTCGTCGAAAGGAAGCGCCATGCCACGTGTACTCAACGACCTGAAAATCATGCTGCTGGCCAATTTCTGGCTTATTCCGGTACTCGCGGCACTGGTCGCGGCACTCTTCTACTTCGTGGCGCCGCCGCCGCCCATGCACGCCAGCATGGCGACGGGCAGCGCCAGCGGTGGCTACCATGCCTTCGGCGAGAAACTGCGTGACGAACTGGCGAGGGAGGGGTTTACCCTCGCGCTGATCAACAGTGAAGGCTCGCGGGACAATCTCGACAAACTGCGCAGCAACGAGGTGCAACTGGCGCTGGTGCAGAGCGGCCAAGAGCTGACCCTAACAATGCCCGAGCGTGACGCGCTGCTCGGCCTCGGCGTGATGTACCAAGAGCCATTGTGGCTGTTCGTGCGCAACGCACAGAGCAGCGCCCACTTTAAGGATCTGCTCGGCCAGCGAGTCGCCATCGGCACACCCGGCAGTGGCTCAGGCGCAGTGATTTATGCGCTGCTAGAGGCCAATCGCATCACACCCGATCAGTATCCCGAACAATGGCAGGCCATCGGTGGCAACCGCGCTGCCGATGCACTGATCGCCGGCGAACTGGATGCCGGTTTCTTTCTCGGCCCGGCGGAGAACGCACTGATCCAGCGCCTGGCCAGCGACCCCAATCTGCACCTGATCGGCCTCGGCCGCAGCGCTGCTTATAAGGCACGCCTGCCCTACCTGAGCCGTCTGGAGGTGGGCGAAGGCCTGCTCGACCTGCCCAGCAATACCCCCGACCGCGATATCGTCACCCTGGGCCCTGCCGCCACCCTACTGGCCAATGGCGAGTTCCACGCGTCGCTGACCCCGCTGATTCTCGCCGCCGCTCGCGAAGTGCTGAAGGATGGCAACCTGCTCGACGCCCCTGATCAATACCCGGCGGCGCCACCACGCACCCTGAAGACGCTCGACGAAGCCGAGTATTTCTATAAGAACGGCCTGCCGATCTTGCAGCGCTACCTGCCGTTTCGCATCGCCTCTCTGGCCGACCGGTACATCATCCTTGCCATTCCGCTGCTGGTCTTGCTGTTTCCGCTCATCAAGGCCATCGGCCCGCTATACCGCTGGCGCATCCGAGCGCGCATCTACCGCTGGTACAAACACCTGCGTGAAATAGACCGGCAACTGCACGACGGCACCCTGCCTGCCGATCTCAACCAGGAAATTCAGCGCTTGGAGAACCTGGAGGCGGAAATGGACAAGATTGATGTGCCCCTCTCCTACTCCAGCGAACTGTACGAACTGCACATGCACCTGCGTTATGTCATCGAACGTCTGCAGGCATTACGGCAGTCACGGGCGACCGCTGCGGCAACAGTCGGGTAAACTTTGCATCACTTCGACCGCCTTGCAGCGGCCCCATTGCGTTAACGCCTGAAGAGATCCTCCATGCCGATCCGTCACTGTATCGTCCACCTGATCGACAAGAAGCCTGATGGCAGCCCTGCCGTGCTGCACGCCCGCGACAGCGAGTTGGGCGCCTCCCAGGCCATCGAGAACATGCTGGCCGACCTCAACGAAAGCTATAACGCCAAGCAGGGCAAAGCCTGGGGCTTTTTCCATGAAGAGTCCGGCGCTTACCCGTTCAGTGGCTGGCTGAAAACCTACCTCGATGAAGGTCAGGATTTCACCGCGTTCAGCCGCCAGGCCGTAGAGCATCTGCAGAAGCTGATGGAAGAATCCAACCTGTCCACCGGCGGCCATGTGCTATTCGCTCACTACCAGCAAGGCATGACCGACTACCTGGCCATCGCCCTGCTGCACCACAACGACGGCGTGGCAGTGAACGACGCGCTGGACGTGACCGCCGCCAAGCACCTGGATCTGAGCCAATTGCACCTGGCCGCACGGATCAACATCTCCGAATGGCGCAACAACGCCAACTCCAAGCAGTACATCTCCTTTATCAAGGGCAAGAACGGCAAGAAGGTCTCGGAATACTTCCGTGACTTCATCGGCTGCCAGGAGGGCGTCGACGGCCCTGGCGAAACCCGCACACTGCTCAAGGCGTTCAGCGATTTCGTCGAAAGCGAAGACCTGCCCGAAGAACAGGCCCGCGAGAAGACCAAGACACTGGTCGGCTATGCCTCCAGCCAGGCCAAGATGGGCGAGCCGATCACCCTGACTGAATTGTCAGGGCTGATCGACGAAGAGCGCCCCAAAGCGTTCTACGACCATATCCGCAACAAGGACTACGGCCTGTCACCTGAAATCCCAGCCGATAAGCGTACGCTGAGCCAGTTCCAGCGCTTCACCGGGCGCGCCGAAGGTCTGTCGATCAGCTTCGAAGCCCATCTGCTCGGCTCGAAAGTCGAATACGACGAAACGCAAGGCACCCTGATCATCCGCAACCTGCCGACCCAGCTGACCGACCAGTTGAAACGTCGCAAGGACTGAGCGACTGCATTAGCCGACCTGACAAAACAAAGGACTGCGCGATGAAAAGGATTTTGCTGATTCTCGCGGTACTGGCGACCTGGCAACAGTGGGATCGCATCGAGCCCATGCTGTTTGGCAACAGCCAGCAGGTCGCCGGCCAGGGTGAGGTGATTCTCTACGCCACCAGTTGGTGCGGCTACTGCGCCAAGACCCGGGAGTTTCTCGGCGAGCGCGGTATCGCCTATACCGAGTTGGATATCGAAGAGTCCCCCGAAGCCCGCCGCGCCTACGATGCCTTGGGCGGCCGCGGCGTGCCGGTGCTCAAGGTCAACGACACGGTGATCCACGGCTACAACCCGCAGGGGATTTTGGCGGCGTACTGAGCCCAAGTGACGGGTAAGCATTCAAAATGATTTCTTCTGTAAGGCCGCTCTCGGCATTAGCAGCCTCTATCGTCAACCTCCTCCTTAAGCAGCGCTTCGTCGAGCCCTATTGAAACTACCTGCATACCTTTCACAAATTCCAGGTTTGAAGCCTTCAATAGGAACAAAGTTGGGAACTACTACCTTCAGATTGGCAAACGCCTCGTGACACTGAAGCTGGTGGAGAATCCCGACCTTTGTCGATCGTCACGCAGCGGCCTGCACCCGCAGTTGCCAGGCCAGAGGTGTCATGCCTTCAGCCTTCATGAATACCCGACAGAAGTGCGATTGATCGTAGAACCCACACTCTACTGCAATCTCTATGAGGAGCATCGACGAGTTCTCTAGCAGTTCTTTGCTCCGATAGACGCGCTGTTGACGCAGCCATTCTTGAGGAGCCAAACCGGTGCTCTTTTTGAATTTTCGAGTGAAGTGACTGCGCGATATTGCGCATGCGTCAGCGAGCGTGGATACCGCAATACCAGCCTCTAAGTTGTCCAGCATCATCTGCTTGGCGAGCCTTTCCTGCCACGGTTTGAGCGGCCCAGCCGAAATGCAGGCGACGTTGGAGAGCACAGTGCACTTATCCCTGTTCATGGCGATACCTGTGTGAAGAGCAAATACGTAAAGACGTTGAATGAGGTCAGCGCTGAATACAGAGCGAGAAGTGAACGAAGATCGGTGTCTACCGCCTGGCGCTAACTCACAACAGGCAACTCGTTCTTCGTACTCCCCGCCGACGACTCATCAGCCGGTGCAACGCTACCGTGATGGCGTCGGCAGGGCGGACGACCCGGCGCAGCCGAAGCAGGCAGGTCAGACCCACGTGGTGGAGGCCAAGGCTGGCTCAGCGAGTTGCGGCAACCGGTGCCAGGGTCGGGCCGTGTTCGACGCGCTCAGGCGCGTTGTGCACCATGGTGTAGGCGTAGTCGACACCCATGCCGTAGGCGCCGGAGTGTTCCTTGACCAGATTCATGACCGCGTCATAGGTCTCACGGTTCTTCCAGTCACGCTGCCACTCCAGCAGCACTTGCTGCCATGTCACCGGTACAACGCCGGCCTGAATCATGCGCTGCATGGCGTAATCATGAGCTTCCTTCGTAGTGCCACCGGAGGCATCTGCCACCATGTAGATCTCATAATCGGCATCGTGCATGGCAGACAACGCGAAGGTGGTGTTGCACACCTCAGTCCACAGCCCGGAAACGATGATTTTTTTGCGACCGTTGCCCTTCAACGCGTCGCGCACCTTCTGGTCGTCCCAGGAGTTCATCGAGGTACGCTCTAGCAGCGGCGCATCAGGGAACACTGCAAGCAGTTCGGGGTACGTGTGACCGGAGAAACTTTCGGTCTCCACTGATGTGATGGTGGTGGGTACGTTGAAAATCTTCGCTGCCTTTGCCAGAGCCACGGTGTTGTTCTTCAACGTCTGCCGGTCGATGCTCTGCACACCAAAGGCCATCTGGGGCTGCTGGTCGATGAAAATCAGTTGGCTGTTCAGAGGCGTCAGAACTTCAGTCTTGGAATTGTTCATTGCGATTACCTTCCGGTGGAGTGAGGGTCTTTTCACGATTCCCGGCAGGGGTACTGATGTGTGTTCTGCCAGGGGGCATGCCGTGCTGTTCAAAGCAGCTGCAGCCCGAGTTCGAGTAAAAATCTAACCGAAAGATCGCGAAGCCTCTCGCGCATTATTGCGCTACCGATAGTGCAAAAATGCGCCATAAAGAATGCATCGATGCTGCTAGCCTTTGCCTCGTAATAACTCGCGAAGTCGCACTCCAGCGGCCCGTCACGTGCAAGGAGAATGCAATGGCAGCTTCACAACCGTTCAACGAGCAAACCGCTTACTGGGGCGTTTCATGGGAGGAAAGCTATGGCTATCCACAGGCAAGAAAGGTGGGGAACGAGATCTATATCTCAGGCCAGTTCAATCACGATGAAGACGGCAACCTGGTAGCCCCGGCGCCGCTGGATAGTAATGGCCGACCCAGCGATTTCTCATCGATGGGCGAACAGATGCGTACGTCTTACGAAAACATCGCCAAGCTGCTCGCGCTCTACGGCGCCACACTTGAAGATGTCGTTGAAGAAACGCTGTATGTATTGGACATGGACGCGGCATTCGCCGTCGTTGGTAATGTTCGCAAGGCCGCCTTTGGTACTGAACGTCCGCAGTGCGCGAGCAACATCATTGGTGTATCAAGACTGGCACAGCGCGCGCAGTTGATTGAAATCGTCTGCAAGGCCGTCACTGGCGCGCGGCAGGCGTGAGCAATACTCCCGGTCGAGCTACTCGACCGGGAGAGGCCGCTGCCCCTCGATCAGCGGTTTTAGTTCTGCGACGGCAGCGCCGCAAAAGGTCATGAATGCTTTCACTCGCGACGACTTGCGAATGTCCTGGTGAGTGAGCAGCCACAGCTCGTCCTGGAGTTCAGTCACTACAGGGCCGACGCGCACCAGACCGGGCGTGATATCGCCCAGCATGCAAGGCAGATACCCGAAACCCAGTCCCGCCACGATCGCAGCGCTTGCCGCCGCGACCGAGTCGGTGCGATACGAGATGCAGTGAGCGAGCACTCTGCTTTCCACGTAGCCTGTTGCCTTGAGCCCGCATAAGCCTCCGGAGTAAGACACCCAGGCTTGATCGTCAGCGAAAGGGTCAGACGTTGGCGAGTTTTTAACGCTGCCGTATGACGCCCAGGCGATGGTGGCGAGCTTGCGACCTACCAGGCTTTCGGACGGTTTCTTGGTCGCTCGTACCGCGATATCCGACTCATCACGAGCAAGGCTCAACGTCTGGTTGCCGACCAACACTTCGATCGCTATGCCCCCGTTGAGCGCCTTGAAGTCCGCGATGATGGGCGTTAGGAAATACAGCAGCAATGAGTCACTGGTAGTGATCCTGAGCTTGCCCAGTGGCCCCTCGCCTGCGCGTGATACGCGCCGTGCGACGCTGACGATATCCAGCTCGACGCGCTCGCCTAGTGCGCGCAACTCTTCGCCCTCAGCGGTGAGCATGTATCCCGAACGACGATGATCAAACAGAGCGACCCCAAGCGTTTTCTCGACTTGGGCCACTCGGCGCGACACGGTAGATACGTTGATACTCAGCTTCTTGGCCGTATCAGTGCGATTGCCACACTCGCTGAGCGTTTTGATGATGCGCAAATCGTCCCACGACAACTGACTCACAGCGCTGCTTAGATCCCACTTAGCGCCCGCCTGCAGAGCCGAGCCCGATGGAGCACTTTTAGGTAACGATTTCACGCCGGAAGACTCCAGTATCGGGGTGTCGATCATACGAAAAGCCGCAGGGGGAGCCAAGGCGATGCTGGTATGGGCCCGAGCATGATGACGACCTGAGGCGCCTTGAGGCCTTAGCGACCAGCTTTTCGCCCGGAGAACTACTTCTGACTTATCAGCAACGATCTCTGTGCCATGCAGAACGGCGCCACCCAGCATGATGACCATTGAGCCAAGCCTTATAGACGACTGGTCTAATTGCTGATAGGCTATTTTCACTATGAAGAAACCCGCTAACGAAATGCGCGAGCACATCCTTACTGTTGCCAGGGCGCTGATGACTCACAAAGGCTACACCGCAGTGGGCCTCAACGAAGTGTTGAGTACCGCAGGTGTGCCCAAGGGGTCGTTTTACTACTACTTCAAATCGAAGGAAGAATTCGGGCAGGCATTGCTAGACGAGTATTTCGATGAGTATCTGGCGCGTATAGCCCCGATTCTCAATCAACAGGCCAATGGAGCAGAGAGCCTTCTGGGTTACTTCCAGTACTGGATCGAAACCCAGCATGACGACTCGCTCTACAACAAATGCCTGGTGGTGAAACTGGGTGCGGAAGTTTGCGACCTCTCCGAGGTCATGCGTCAGGTGCTGGATAAAGGTACCGGCAGAATCGTCAAGCTGATTGCCGGGAGCATCGAGCGCGGTATCAGTGATGGCAGCGTCGTTACCACGGACAGCGTTGCGCTAGCCGAGGCCCTTTATCAGATGTGGCTCGGCGCCTCTCTGATGGCCAAAGTAAACCGCTCTACTCGGCCCTTCGAATCAGCACTAACCATGACGAAAAGCCTGCTCGGGTGAGCGGCTTTTTTTTACCTGAAAACTAGACGACTGGTCTACTAAATAGGATTTCACATGACTGACAATACCACTCGTACCGACCTGTTCGAGCCCACCCGCATGGGCGCCATCGAGCTCTCCAACCGCATCGTCATGGCCCCGATCACTCGCAGCCGCTATGCGGAAGACGGTATCCCCAACGAACTGCACGCCACCTACTACGCACAACGCGCTTCGGCTGGCCTGATCATCGCAGAGGCCACGAACATTTCCGCGCAAGGGCGTGGCTATGCCGCTACGCCAGGAATCTGGAGCGAGGAGCAAACCGCTGGCTGGAAGAAAGTGACCGACGCCGTGCATGCCGAGGGGGGCAAAATCGTGCTGCAGCTCTGGCACGTCGGCCGCTTCTCCAGCGTCGCGCTACAGCCTGATGGTCAGGCACCCGTTGCACCCTCGGCGATCAAAGCCGAAGGCGATACCTACACCACCGAGGGGTTCGTGCCAGTGTCCATGCCCCGCGCGCTGGAAACCGGCGAGATCCCCGGGATTATCGAGCAGTACCGCGTCGCAGCCAGCAACGCCAAGCGTGCCGGCTTCGACGGTGTGGAAGTTCATTCGGCCAACAGCTACCTGCTCGACCAGTTCCTGCGCGACTCAACCAACCAGCGCACCGACCAGTACGGCGGCTCTATCGAGAACCGGGCACGCCTGACCCTGGAGGTCACCCGCGCAGTGATCGAGATTTGGGGCAGCGAACGTGTCGGCATCCGCCTTTCCCCCGTGACGCCCGACGCCGGTAATACGCCGCCGGATAGCAACGTAATGGCCCTGTTCGGCTACCTGGTGCCTGAGCTCAATTCACTCAACCTGGCCTACCTGCATTTCGTCGAAGGCGCTACGGCGACCAGTCGCGACGTGCCTGAAGGTGTCGATATGGATGCCTTGAGCGGTCTGTTCGCGGGCCCTTACATCGGCAACAACAACTACGACCTGGACATGGCCATCGAACGCCGCGCCGAGAACAAGATCGACGCCGTCGCATTTGGCCGCCCGTTCATCGCCAACCCGGACCTGGTAAAGCGCCTGCGCAGCGGTGCAGAACTGACCATCGCGCCACGCGAGAGCTACTACGGCGGCGGAGCCAAGGGCTACACCGACTGGCCGGCTGGTAACTACTGAGAGGCGTCCGGCGCCACGCAGCCGGAGCCGTCCATGGCGAGTGCACGGCCATTCGCCACCACTCACGCGCTCGCTGTCGCGGGCGCAGGTATGAAGGGTCGATACATGAATTATCTGGATCAGAAAGTCGTGGTCATTACCGGCGCGTCGTCCGGTCTCGGCGCCGCCGCTGCAAGTGCGCTGGCCGCTTACAACGTGCGCATCGTCGCCGCCTCCATCGACGGTCCGGCGCTTGATTCCTTCGTCGCGGAGCTACGCGCCAACGGCGTTGAGGCGGTCGGCAAGGTAACTGACGTGACCAGCCTCGACGACGCCCATGCCCTGGCGCAATTCGCCAAGGACACATACGGCTCTATCGACATCCTGATCAATAACGCAGGCCTGATGCTGTTCTCCAACTGGGCCGACATCGCCGTCAACGACTGGAACAAGATGATCGACGTCAACATCAAGGGCTATCTCAACATGATCGCTGCGGTACTGCCGCAGATGCTGGCGCAGAAGTCGGGCCACGTACTCAACATGGCCTCCGTCGCGGGTCATCAGGTCGGTGAAGCTGCCGGGGTGTACAGCGCCAGCAAGTTCTTCGTGCAGGCCATGACCGAGTCGATGCGCAAGGAGCTGGGCGTCAAGCATGGCATTCGTGTGGGCACTATCAGCCCTGGCGTGATCGACACCGGCTGGGCAGACAAGGTTGAAGATCCCTCGGGGCGCAAGGCCGCCAAGGAACTCAACAAGATCGCCATCTCCCCTGACGACATCGGCAAAGCAGTGGTTTACGCACTCAACCAGCCGGCCAACGTAACCGTGAACGACCTGATTATCTCGCCAACCCGGCAGGACTGGTGAGGGTTCAAGACGTATTGCGCTGACGCCACGAAGAGGCGGTTTCTCGCACGCGAAGGCCTCACTGGCGTATTCACCAACTCCCAAGAAAGGACGACACCATGAACAAGCCCACCTACGTATATGAATACCAAGCCATTGTCGAAGTACTGAACCAGTACAACGAAGGCGGTAAGCAAGCCAAGAGCAGCATCATGAAACCTGCCTTCAGTGAGCAGGCAACCATCTTCGGCGTCGATGCCGACGGCAAGTTGGCTGGCGGCCCGATTCAGGGTCTGTTCGACACGATCGACAACCCGCCTTTCCGCCCCTCTCCTGAGGCTAAGGGAGTAATCGTCAATATCGATATCGTCGGCACTGCTGCCAGCGCCCGTATCGATACCAACGACATCTCGGGCTTCTGCTTCACCGACTTCTTCAACCTGCTGAAAGTCGAGGGCAGATGGATGGTCGTCAGCAAGATCTACCACACCCACGTCGCACCGTAATTTGTAGCCCGTGTAGGCACGCTCTCTTTGACCTGGAGAAAAGCTATGAGCAAGAACATCAAGGCCGTTGCCACCGGTGAGTACGATGCCGTGATCGCCGTGGCTCAGAAGTACGTCGATGGCCTGCGGGTCGGTAGCGCTGCACGCGTGGCAGAGGCTTTCCACAAGGATGCGGTGATGTACGGTTTCACCAACGGTGAACTCTTGGGTGGCCCGATTGCCAACCTATTCGACTTCATCGAAAAGAACGGCAAAGCCCCCGACATCAGCACCCGCCTGGATGTGCTGGCGATCACCCCGACCACCGCCGTCGTGCGCGTAGATATGGAGAACGATGCCATTGGTGCCGACTACAACGATTACCTGACGCTGATCCGCATCGACGGTGCGTGGAAGGTCATCGCCAAGGTCTATCACCAGTTCGAAGGCTGATTTCTCTGACCAGACGCTGGCCCCGGCAGAGCGGATCGAACTGCCGAGCCGGGGCCTTCACGACCGTGTGTCGCTCGAACCCCACCCCATGAAAGGAGACGAAGATGAGCCAGGTATTCATAGTCGGCGGCGCCGGCAAGATTGGCCGCCGCCTGTCCCAGCAACTGAGCAGGAACGGTCATCGGGCACTGGCCTTGTACCGCAACCCGGAACAGACCGAGGAGCTGAAGTCGCTCGGAGCGACCCCGGTACCGGGCAGCCTGCTGGAGCTGGATGTGGATGCGCTCGCAGCGCTCATGGCTGGCAGCGATGTGGTGGTGTTCAGCGCTGGCGCAGGCGGCAAGGGCGGCCCACAGATGACCAACGCCATCGACGGCCAGGGCCTGGAACTGGCGGTCGCGGCAGCGCGCAAGGCAGGTGTCCCGCGTTTCCTGCTGGTTTCCGCATTCCCCGAAGCCTCTCGCGGCAAGCAAGTATCGGAGACCTTCGAAAACTACATGGCGGTCAAGAAGCTGGCCGACGTGCATCTGGCCGAAAGCGATCTGGACTGGGTCATCCTGCGCCCCGGCACCCTGCTCGACACTGCGGGTACTGGCAAGGTGCGCACCGGCTTGGCGATCCCCTATGACGAAGTGTCACGCGACGACGTGGCTGCCACGCTGTTGGAGATCATCCTTCGCCCTACCGTAAGCAGAGTGATCATCGAACTGACCCAGGGAGACACGCCGATCGGCGAGTCCGTTCAACAGTTGGCGCGACCATAAGCGGCCAAGCCACAGCGGCTTTGAGGTCATGGCCGTAGCTCGCGGCCCGTTCCAGGGCCGCACTATCTGTGCTCGGTGGCCAACGGCTGTTGGCCACCGCCCTGCCCTCGGCGACCCAGTCAGGGACGGCTTAACTCGGCGATGAAAACACGGGCGCTGCTCGACGCAGCCCAGCCCGGCGCCCAGGTCGTGCCCGCAGAACGCGGCCCGGCCTTTATCAATCCCATTCTCAGCAGTTATGCAGGCCACAGCTTGCAGGAGCCCAGCAATGCCTTCAGTCCACTACAACGCACTGATCGACAGCAGCGCCAAACCGGTATGGAACCTGCTCAAGCAATTCGGTGGCATCAGCCAATGGCACCCGGCCATTTCCGAGAGTTCGATCGAGGACAACCAGCCAGACGGCGTGGTTGGCTGTATCCGCCGCCTTACCCTGGAAAACGGCGCCATTCTGCGCGAGCGACTGCTGGCGGTGGATGACAGTCAACTGAGTTTTTCCTACCGCTTCGAGCAAGCACCTTTACCGGTGGACAACTACGTGATGACCGTGAAACTGATCCCCATTTGCGGGCAGGAGCAGAGCTTGATCCAGTGGTTCGCGCGCTTCGATAACCGCGAACCCGATCCTCAGGGCCAGCAGTGCGATGTCATCCGTGACCTGATCATCGGCGGGCACGACAGCTTGCAGGCCTATCTGCGCCCCTGATCAGAACCGGGTGATTTGGTCTGCCCTCGCCATCATGCTCAAGCGGGCGAGCATTGCCGCAACGTACTGAACACGCACTCAGTGAGCACGCCCGCCGACACCATCGCTGTCGTGTCGCCACTGCCGTGGGCTGACGCCGAACCAGCGGCGGAAGGCGCGTGAGAAAGCACTGACTTCCGAGTAACCGAGCAGCGGTGCCAGGTTGGAGATGGGGAGCTGGTGCTGGCGTAGGTAGTGAGTGGCCAGCTCGCAGCGCAGCTTGTCCACCATCGTCGAAAAGCTCAGGCCCTGCTCGCGCAGCCGACGCTGCAGTGACCAACTGCTCATACCGAGCTGTTCGGCAGCCAATTCCAATACAGGCTCGCCCGTCAGCAACTGCTGGCGAATCTGCTCGCGAACGTCATCGGCAATATCCCGCTCTCCTCGCCCGCTCAGGTTGCTGAGCTGGCTGAGCGAGTCCTGCATGACCAGCAGCAACACCGGGTCGCTCTGCGGCATGGCGCGATCCAGGCCGCGTTTGGGAATGACCAGCGAGTTGAATGGCTGCTCGAAGTACACCGGCGCATCGAAGACTTTGCAGTGCTCATGCCAGTGCTCGGGTCGCGGGTGCTCGAAATGCACGGCCCGCGGCGCCCACTGATGGCCGAGTACGTGACGCACCAGATTGAGCACCATGCCCAGGGTCAACTCGGCGTCCTGACGGCGGCAGAGAATGGCGCCATGGCGCACCTGATAGTCGAAGCGGTAGCACTCTCCTTCATCCACCAGGCGAATCAGGCTATTGCGCTGATGCAGGGGGAAGGCACGGGAGAAATTGATTAGCGCCTGCTCGACCGTCGCGGAACAAAGCCCGATATAGCCAAGCAAGCCCAGCGCCTGAGGCTTGAACTGCTGCCCGTAGTAAAGGCCGAAATTGTCGCAGCCGGATTGCCGCGAGGCCTCCTCCAACACCTGACAGTAATTGGGCAAGGCCAGGCTTAGCGTCGGGTGGCGCAGCGACTCAGGGTCGATACCGGAGACGCCAAGAATGCGATCCGCATCGCCACCGTGCTTTGCGATAAAGCCGCACAGGCCGCTGGCTGCAGCCGCCAATACACCGTTATTGGCTTGTCCGCCTGCCAGCAACGACAAACCGGGGGACTGATCGAACTGGGCGATAACGGGGCTCATCAGTGTTTCCTTCGTGACAATTTATGTCTGGAAGCAAGAAGCACGCCGGCCCTTACTCAACAGCCGGGATGCCCGCTGACTAGACCTCTGCCACCGGTCGGTGAAAAAACGTCGATTGGAGAGAGCCCCAAAACGAGTCATTCGGAAACACCTGCACCAAAACGAGGCTCACCATTTGACCCATCACGACACGCTCCCGACGGTTCACGAAATTTGACTTTGCAGAACAGCCAGGCTCGCCTAGCGTCAAGTCGGCCACATGAATTCGTCTCATAGTTCAAGCGCGCTTCGGTTGCACTAGCGACCCGCCCCCTTACAACTACAAGAAACCGTCCTTGGGAGAACTGTCATGATCTACGCCAAACCCGGTACTGCAGGCGCAGTCATCACCCTCAAACCGCGCTACGGCAACTACATCGGTGGCGAATTCGTCGCCCCGGTCGGTGGCCAGTACTTCACCAACACCAGCCCGGTGGATGCCTCGGTGATCGGTGAATTCCCCCGTTCCGACGCCAAGGACATCGACAAGGCCCTGGACGCTGCCCATGCCGCCGCCGATGCCTGGGGCAAAACCTCGGTGCAGGATCGCGCGCTGGTTCTGCTGAAGATCGCCGACCGTATCGAAGCCAACCTCGAACTGCTCGCCGTGGCGGAAACCTGGGACAACGGCAAGGCCGTGCGCGAGACTCTCAACGCCGACGTGCCGCTAGCCGCCGACCACTTCCGTTATTTCGCCGGCTGCATCCGCGCTCAGGAAGGCAGCGCAGCGGAGATCAACGAACACACTGCTTCCTATCACTTCCACGAACCGCTGGGCGTGGTCGGGCAGATCATCCCCTGGAATTTCCCGCTGCTGATGGCCGCCTGGAAGCTCGCGCCAGCCCTGGCGGCCGGCAACTGCGTGGTACTCAAGCCTGCCGAGCAGACGCCGCTGTCGATCACTCTGTTCGCCGAAGTGGTCGGCGATCTGCTGCCGCCGGGCGTGCTCAACATCGTTCAGGGTTATGGTCGTGAAGCCGGCGAAGCGCTGGCCACCAGCACGCGCATCGCCAAGATCGCCTTCACCGGCTCCACGCCGGTTGGTTCGCACATCATGAAATGCGCCGCCGCCAACATCATCCCGAGCACCGTGGAGCTGGGCGGCAAGTCGCCGAACGTGTTCTTCGAAGACATCATGCAGGCCGAGCCGACGTTCATCGAGAAAGCCGCTGAAGGCCTGGTGCTGGCCTTCTTCAACCAGGGCGAGGTGTGTACCTGTCCGTCCCGCGCGCTGGTGCAGGAGTCGATTTTCGAGCCGTTCATGGTCGAGGTGATGAAGAAGATCAAGGTCATCAAGCGCGGCAACCCGCTGGATACCGAAACCATGGTCGGCGCCCAGGCGTCGCAGCAGCAGTACGACAAGATCCTCAGCTACCTGGAGATCGCCCAGCAGGAAGGTGCCGAGCTGCTCACCGGCGGTGCCACCGAGAAGCTCGAGGGTGACCTGGCGGGCGGTTATTACATCCAGCCGACCCTGCTCAAGGGCACCAACAAGATGCGCGTGTTCCAGGAAGAGATCTTCGGCCCGGTGGTCGGCGTGACCACCTTCAAGGACGAAGCCGAGGCCCTGGCCATCGCCAACGACACCGAGTTCGGCCTGGGCGCCGGCGTGTGGACGCGCGACATCAACCGCGCCTACCGCATGGGCCGTGGCATCAAGGCCGGCCGCGTATGGACCAACTGCTACCACCTGTACCCGGCGCACGCTGCCTTTGGCGGCTACAAAAAGTCCGGGGTCGGGCGTGAAACCCACAAAATGATGCTCGACCACTACCAGCAGACCAAGAACCTGCTGATCAGCTACGACATCAATCCGCTGGGCTTCTTCTGATCTGCCGATTTGCCATAGATAGCCAACCCATAAAGCAGCGCTCGCCGCACCGCGGCGGGCGTGAAGGAGTCCTAAAATGTCCAAAGAGACACTGTCCACACCCTCACAGAGTGGTGTGGAAACCGAAGCCGTTGGCGCCGAGTACTTCGCCAACCGACAATTGAAGCAAGGCGCTGCCGGCTGGATCCTGTTGATAGGCCTCGGCGTTGCCTACGTGATTTCCGGCGACTACGCCGGCTGGAACTTCGGCCTGGCGCAAGGCGGCTGGGGCGGCATGTTCATCGCCACGCTGCTGATGGCGACCATGTACTTGTGCATGTGCTTCTCGCTGGCCGAACTGTCCTCGATGATCCCTACCGCAGGCGGCGGCTACGGTTTCACGCGTACCGCCTTCGGCCCGTGGGGCGGCTTCCTCACCGGCACGGCGATCCTCATCGAATACGCCATCGCCCCCGCAGCCATCGCCTGCTTCATCGGCGCCTACTGCGAGTCGCTGTTCGGCATCGGTGGCTGGATCATCTACCTGGTGTTTTACGTGGTGTTCATCGGCATTCACATCCTCGGTGCCGGTGAGGCACTGAAGCTGATGTTCGTCATCACCGCCGTGGCGGCCATCGCCCTGGGCGTGTACATCGTGGCCATGGTGCCGCACTTCCAGGTCGCCAATCTGTTCGATATTCCCGCTACCGAAGCCACTGGCGCCAGCAGCTTCCTGCCGTTCGGCTACCTGGGCATCTGGGCCGCGCTGCCCTACGGCATCTGGTTCTTCCTGGCGGTAGAAGGCGTGCCGCTGGCCGCCGAGGAAACCAAGGATCCCAAGCGCGACCTGCCACGCGGCTTGATCGGCGCCGTACTGGTGCTGCTGGTGTTTGCCGGGCTGATCCTGCTGGTCGGCCCTGGCGCTGCCGGTGCGCAGTCGCTGGTGGCTTCGGGCAACCCGCTGGTCGAATCGCTGGTCAAGGTCTACGGCGGTTCCACCTGGATGAGCCAGTTCGTCAACCTAGTGGGCCTGGCCGGCCTGATCGCCAGCTTCTTCTCGATCATCTACGCCTATTCGCGGCAGATCTTCGCCCTGTCGCGCGCAGGCTATCTGCCACGTAGCCTGTCGCTGACCAACCGCAACAAGGCACCGGTGATGGCTCTGATCGTACCGGGCATCATCGGCTTCGGCCTGTCGCTGACCGGCCAGGGCGACCTGTTGATTCTGGTCGCGGTATTCGGCGCCACAGTGTCCTATGTGCTGATGATGGCGGCGCACATCACCCTGCGCACCCGTCGTCCTGACATGCCACGCCCCTATCGGACACCTGGTGGCGTGGTGACGTCTTCGGTGGCTCTGGTGCTGGCTGCCGTGGCGCTGGTGGCCTGCTTCCTGGTCGACCTGCGCGTCGTGATCGGCGCTGCCATCATCTACGCTCTGTTCATTGCCTACTTCGCCTTGTACAGCCGCCACCACCTGGTGTCCGGCACACCGGAGGAAGAGTTCGCCGCCATCCAGGCCGCCGAACGCTCCCTGCGCTGATTGACCCCAAGTGGCCGCTCCGGCGGCCACGACAATGAGGGCACTTCTAAAAACGTAGGCGAGGCAGTCAGCGCAAGGCGAAAACAGGCGAGGAAGCGGAGTTTACGAGTTGTAAATGAGCATTCCGAGCCTGTTTTCAACGCAGCGATGACAACGCAGGTAGTTTTTAGAGGTGCCCGGGAGAAAGGATATGGCTCGCTTCACTCATACCATCGGCAACATGACCTGGAGCTTCGACAGCCTGCGCGAGCTGATGGCCAAGGCCAGCCCGGCGCGCTCCGGCGACTATCTGGCAGAGGTCGCCGCGCAAAGCGATGCCGAACGCGCCGCGGCACAGATGGCCCTGGCCAACGTACCGCTCAAGCATTTCCTGCAGGAAGCGCTGATCCCCTACGAAAAGGACGAAGTCACCCGGCTGATTATCGACACCCACGATGCAGCCGCCTTCGCCCCGGTTAGCCACCTCACGGTTGGCGGCCTGCGCGACTGGCTGCTCGGTGAAGCCGCCGACGAAAACAGCCTGAGCGCCCTGGCGCCGGGGCTGACGCCGGAGATGGCGGCTGCCGTGTCGAAAATCATGCGTGTGCAGGATCTGGTTTTGGTCGCGCAAAAAATCCGTGTCGTGACGCGTTTTCGCAACACGGTGGGCCTGCGCGGGCGGATGTCCACCCGGCTGCAGCCCAACCACCCCACCGACGACCCGGCCGGCATCGCCGCCAGCATTCTCGACGGCCTGCTCTACGGCAATGGCGATGCGATGATCGGCATCAACCCGGCCACCGACAGCGCGAGTTCGATCCGCGCCCTGCTGGACATGCTCGATGCGATCATCCAGCGCTATGAAATCCCCACCCAATCCTGCGTGCTGACCCACGTCACCAGCTCCATCGCCGCCATCGAGCGCGGCGCACCGCTGGATCTGGTGTTCCAGTCGATCGCCGGCACCGAGGCGGCCAACGCCAGTTTCGGGGTCACCCTCAAGGTGCTGCAGGAAGGTTACGACGCCGGCCTGAGTCTCAAGCGCGGCACCCTGGGCAACAACCTGATGTACTTCGAAACCGGCCAGGGCAGCGCCCTGTCGGCCAACGCCAACCACGACGTCGACCAGCAGACGTGCGAAACCCGCGCCTACGCCGTCGCGCGGCACTTCAACCCGTTTCTGGTCAACACCGTGGTCGGCTTCATCGGCCCCGAGTACCTCTACAACGGCAAGCAGATCATCCGCGCGGGCCTGGAGGATCACTTCTGCGGCAAGCTGCTCGGCGTGCCCATGGGCTGCGACATCTGCTACACCAACCATGCCGAAGCCGATCAGGACGACATGGATACGCTGCTGACCCTGCTCGGCACCGCCGGTATCAACTTCATCATGGGCATTCCCGGCTCCGACGACGTGATGCTCAATTACCAGACCACCTCGTTCCACGATGCCCTCTACGCGCGCAAGGTGCTCGGCCTGCATGTAGCGCCGGAATTCGAACAGTGGCTGGCGCGCATGGGCATCTTCCAGCAACAGGGCGGTCAACTACGCATGGGCGACGAACTGCCGCCGGTGTTCCGCAAAGCCTTGGCGCAACTGGCTTAAGAGGACGTCATGTCAGACAAATCCCCCGCTACCGAAAACCCCTGGCAGCAGTTGCGGCAACTGACCCCGGCCCGTATCGCCCTCGGGCGGGCGGGCACCAGCCTGCCAACTGCCGCGCAGCTGGACTTCCAGTTCGCCCATGCGCAGGCCCGTGACGCCGTGCACCTGCCGTTTGACCATGAGGGCCTGCGTGAGGAGCTGCAGGGGCGTGGGCTCGACACCCTGCTGGTGCACAGTGCCGCGACGGATCGGCACACCTACCTGCAACGCCCGGATCTGGGCCGACGCCTCAACGAGGAGTCCGCCGCCGCGCTGGATGAGTACGCCGCAGAAAAGGGCCGTGGTTACGACCTGGCTATCGTCATCGCCGATGGCCTGTCGTCACTGGCCGTGCGCCGCCACAGCCTGCCGTTTCTGGAAAGGCTGCTCGATCAGCTCGGCGAAGAAGGCTGGACACTGGCGCCCATCACCCTGGTCGAACAGGGCCGGGTCGCGGTGGCGGACGAAGTGGGCGAACGCCTGGGGGCGAAGATGACGGTGATCCTGATCGGCGAACGCCCTGGCCTCAGCTCCCCCGACAGCCTGGGCCTGTACTTCACTTTCGCGCCGCGGGTAGGCCTCAATGACGCCTACCGCAACTGCATTTCCAACGTGCGCCTGGAAGGCCTGAGTTACGGCATGGCGACCTTCCGCCTGATGTACCTGATGCGTGAGGCCTGCCGACGCCAGCTATCGGGCGTCGACCTCAAGGACGAAGCCGAAGTGCCGACCCTGGAAAACGCCGGGCCGGGCAACTTCCTGCTCCCGGATCAGCGTTGAAGCAGTAGACCGATGGGTCAGGCCGACTGCCAAACCTCTCGCGGCTAAAACCGCTCCCACGGTTGATGCTGCTTGTGGGAGGGGCTTTAGCCGCGATCTTTATCGAATTCTCTACCGATCAACGCGCCCTGGTGAGGAAGCCCAGGATGGCAATGGGTTGCACCTACGCGGCCCGGCCCATCCTCCGCCCCGAAAGCTAAATGCGGCCATTGCACAGTACCTGTGGGAGCGGGCCATGCCCGCGAAAAAATCACGGCCATGGACTAGGCGTCCCCGCACGCTCCCACAGGGGAAAGTGGGTTACCGTCCCACCCTTCAGCAACCGCAACGACTAACGCCCTTCAATATGAAACCCAAGCCGTGGAAAATGCACGTGCACGATCCCGGCGCGGGGATCCTCGCGGCGCACAATCAGCTCTTCCACCCCGGCGAACAATAACTCGCCTTCTACGGCATCCACGCCGTAGTCGATGGCCGATATCGCCACGGCCTGACCGCTGGCGAAACCGTTGAGGTCACTGAACGTCTCTGCCGGCAAGGGTGCCGGAGTAGTCTCACGCGCCACCGTGATGGCCTCCTCACTGCTCAACGGCTCGGGCTTGCCGTGCCCACGTGCCAGCACCCGATCCAGCCAGGTCGCGACGGCCGGGTAGCCATCGACCAGTGGCGAGGTCACCGGCGTCGCGCGCAGGAACCACAGCGGGTGAGCCATGGCGATATCGGCCAGGCTCGCCTCACCGAACAGGAAGTCACCACCACCCGCCTCCAGTTGCGCCTGCAGACGTGCCATGAACGCCGGCCACTGGTGCTTGGCCTGCTCGGCGGGCAAACGGCTGGCCTGCCCACCGGCGAACAGCTTGGCGCGGTCAGCGATAAAGGCCTGGACGAACTCCGGGGGTGCCTTGGCAAAGCGCACGGCGATGGACTCGGGCTGGAACACCAGGCTGACCGCATGCTGGAACACCACCGAGTCGGCCCATTGGGCGAAGGCGGTGATGGCGAACGCCCGGTTGTCCGGCAACAGCGCCGGCTGCGGCTGAAAGACTTCCAAGCGGCGCGCGATCAATGCAGTGTCGCAGTAGATATCGGCACCGATCTGCAGCACCGGCGTCTTGCGGTAGCCGCCGGTAAGGGCGGTGAGGTCTGGCTTGGGCATTACCGGTGGAATCTGCACCGAGCGCCAGGCCAGGTCTTTGAAACCCAGCAACAGACGCGCCTTTTCGGCGAAGGGCGACGTGGGGTAATGGTGCAGGATGAGCTCAGACATTGGAGACCTCCGGGAACGGATGAGGCCTGCAGCTTAACTCAGCTTGCTGCTGGCACTAGGCAGAACCCATTGGGGCTGATGAGTGCTCATCAAGGACATGCATCAGGCTACCGGTGGCCACCAGCGCCTCCTTGGCGCCCTTGCCCAGCCGCTTGATCGCCCGCTCACGGCGCAGCGCGTCGCCCTTGCCGGTACAGCTTTCGCTGTAGACCAGGGCCACTGCCGGGCTGGAAAAGAAGAAGCGGGCGCCCTTGCCGCTCTGGTGCTGGGCGAAGCGGCGCAGTGGATCGTCACTGATGCCGCAATAGAGCGCGCCATTGGCGGCGCGCACCAGGTAGACGAACCAGACCTTATCCGGCGTGGCGCTCATTGCCGGCGATCAAGCGAACCATTCGCGGGCAGAGCGCCATACGCACATACCGACGAAGTACGCCGAAGACAGGCCCCACAGTGCCAGCAACCACAGCGGCTGGGTCGGGAACTGGATAATCAGTCCTGCACAGGCGAGCATCCAGATCATCGTCACCGCGATATTCAGCGCCATGAACTGCTTGACCCGGAACGGGTGCAGAAACTTCATGCGGGTCAGCGTCAGGCCCGCCAGTATCATGATGACGAGGAAGGTCACCCACGGCTGGAAGTCGAGCAGATAGAGATACACCACCACCACGTTCCACGCCGCCGGGAAGCCGACGAAGTAGTTGTCCTTGCTCTTCATGTTGACGTTGCAGAAGCAGAACAGCGACGACAGCAGAATGATGCCCACGGACAGCAGCAGCGTGTACTCGGGCAGCGGGATGAAGCGATAGACGAAGATCGCCGGGATGAACACGTAGGTGAGGTAATCGATCACCAGATCGAGGGTCGAACCGTCGAAGTGCGGCAGCACCACCTTGACGTCGTACTTACGTGCCAGCGTGCCGTCCAGGCCATCGACCAGCAGCGCTAATCCCAGCCACAGCAGGCAGCTTTCCGCCCTCCCCTCAATCAGCGCGAGCAGCGCCAACATGCCAAGGATTACCCCGCTGGCGGTTACCGCGTGAACGCTCCATGCCTTGGCTTTACTGGGTGATAGCGACATAACACTCATGATCGAAATACTCTGGTAGACGGACTTTCACGCAACGAACCGACCCTTTACATGCACAGGGCCATTCATCGATGAAGATTCAGACCGAGAAGCCTACCACTCCGTTCAGCTGCGCGCTTCTACACCTTGATGTTCGTCTGACGCACGGGAGGACTGAAACTGACGCAAACCGCTCCTGGCCTTTCGACGCACGGCGTTTTTTAACAACGGCGTCCAGCCGATCAGCATGCCCTGAAAACCCAGCGCCTGCGCGAACCAGCGCCACATATCGAAGTGATCGCGGTGCTCGACGATCAATCCGTCGCGAATCACGAACGACGCCTGGATACGGTTGACCACCGTGCGGCCGGTCTGGCTGAACAGGTAAGTGGCTACCCAGCTGGCGCTACCACCATTGGCATCGGCCTGCACATCACTGAAGGTCAGGGAGAACTTCTTGGCGCGGGTGGTCAGCATGCGCCACATGTCTGCGGCGTCGTCACCGGTCAGGGTGCCAAATGCCGGATCGCTGAAACGGACATCAGGCGCGTAGCAACTCACCATGCGCTCGGCATCCAGCTGCTGGAAGGCCTGGTAGAAACGGGTGATCACATCGGCATTCGGGTGAGACATGGTTGAGCTCCTTGGCGATACGCAGAGTATCGCCGCAAAACGCCAATCCGACGATGGGCATATCGGCCATTGATACGCCCTCATCAGAACGCAAAAGGGAGCCCTGAGGCTCCCTTCAAATACGCATCCACCATCAAGAACGCGCTTTCGATCTAGCGAGCTAGAGCCCTGCAAGGCAAAAACAGGCGAGGAAGCGGAGTGTACTTTTGTACATGAGCATTCCGAGCCTGTTTTTAACGCCGCAGGGCCGACGCGCAGCAGATCGTAAGCTCGTTCTCAGTGCAGGATCTGCCCGAGGAACAGC
Source organism: Pseudomonas sp. AC355 (assembly GCF_979258205.1). Lineage (NCBI taxonomy): Bacteria > Pseudomonadati > Pseudomonadota > Gammaproteobacteria > Pseudomonadales > Pseudomonadaceae > Pseudomonas > Pseudomonas sp. AC355. The sequence goes on from NZ_OZ409843.1 coordinate 2,467,514, forward strand.
TTGGTACGCTCGTTCTGCGGATTATCGAAGAAGGCGTTTGGTTCGGCCTCTTCGACGATCTCGCCCTTGTCCATGAAGATCACCCGATCCGCCACGGTACGGGCAAAGCCCATTTCGTGGGTCACACAGAGCATGGTCATACCGTCCTGGGCCAGACCGATCATGGTGTCGAGTACTTCTTTGACCATTTCCGGGTCGAGTGCCGAGGTCGGCTCATCGAACAGCATGATCTTCGGCTTCATGCACAGGGCACGGGCGATGGCCACACGCTGTTGCTGCCCACCGGACAGTTGCCCCGGATACTTGTGGGCCTGCTCGGGAATACGCACGCGCTCGAGGAAGTGCATGGCGATTTCTTCGGCTTTGCGCTTGGGCATCTTGCGAACCCACATCGGCGCCAGCGTGCAGTTTTGCAGCACGGTAAGGTGCGGGAACAGGTTGAAGTGCTGGAACACCATGCCCACTTCGCGGCGCACGGTTTCAATGTGCTTGAGGTCGCGAGTCAGTTCGGTGCCATCGACCACGATGCGACCGGCCTGGTGTTCTTCCAGACGGTTGATGCAACGGATGGTCGTGGACTTGCCCGAGCCCGACGGCCCGCAGAGCACGATGCGCTCGCCCTGACGCACATCCAGGTTGATGTCCTTGAGTACGTGGAACTGCCCATACCACTTGTTCACGCCTTGCAACTGAATGATCGGCTCGGCGCTGGGTTGCTTGTTTGCTTCGCTCATCTAAGTGACTCCTAACGCTTGTGGCCAGTGTCCAGTTTCCTCTCCAGATGGAGGGAATAACGGGACATGCCGAAACAGAAAATCCAGAAAATCAGGGCGGCGAACACATAGCCCTCGGTCGCCATGCCCAGCCACGTCGGGTCGGCTGCTGCCTGTTTGACGCTGTTGAGCAAGTCGAACAGACCGATGATGATCACCAGACTGGTGTCCTTGAACAGGGCGATGAAGGTGTTGACGATGCCCGGGATCACCAGCTTGAGCGCTTGCGGCAGGATCACCAGACCCATCATCCGCCAGTAGCCCAGGCCCATGGCGCCAGCTGCTTCGTATTGCCCCTTGGGAATCGCCTGCAGACCACCACGTACCACTTCGGCGATGTAGGCCGACTGGAACAGAATCACTCCGATCAGCGCCCGCATCAGCTTGTCGAAGCTCATGCCTTCAGGCAGGAACAGCGGCAGCATCACCGAGGACATGAACAGGACGGTGATCAGTGGAACGCCACGCCAGAACTCAATGAACGTCACGCAAACCACTTTTACCGCAGGCAGATTGGAGCGACGCCCCAGGGCAAGCAGAATGCCCAGCGGCAGCGCACCGGCGATACCGACGGCGGCGATCACCAGCGTCAGCATAAGGCCGCCCCAACGGCTGGTCGGTACGGTTTCCAGACCAAACACACCACCGTGCAACAGGCACCAGGCGACGATCGGGTAGATCACCAGAAAACCAATGCCGTAGAAGGCCTTGCGCGGGAACTTGGAAATGAACAGCGGCGCAGCGCCAACGATTGCCAGCACCGCGGTCAGATCCACACGCCAGCGCAGCTCGCTAGGGTAGAAGCCGTACATGAACTGGCTGAAGCGCGCCTGGATGAACACCCAGCAAGCGCCTTCCTTGGTGCAGTCGGCGCGGGTGGTGCCCACCCAGTTGGCGTCGATGAACGCCCACTTGAGCAGCGGTGGCACCATCAGCCAGATGAGGTAGATGGCGAAGAAGGTCAGCAGCGTATTAAGCCAGCTGGAGAACAGGTTGCTACGCATCCAGGCCACCACACCAACGCTGGCGCTGGGTGGTGGCTGATCCGGTTTGAAAGTATGGGTCGTGCTCATTGCGCTAGGTCCATCACCGCTCGATCAGCGCGATGCGCTTGTTGTACCAGTTCATCAGCAGGGAAATGCTGATACTGATCGCCAGGTACACGCTCATGGTGATAGCAATCACCTCGATGGCCTGCCCCGTCTGGTTGAGTACCGTACCGGCAAACAGCGACACCATATCCGGATAGCCGATGCCGGCCGCCAGAGAGGAGTTCTTCGCCAGGTTCAGGTATTGGCTGGTCAGCGGCGGAATGATCACCCGCATGGCCTGGGGAATGATCACCTTGCGCAGGGTCGGGCCCGGGCGCAGGCCCAGAGAGCGAGCCGCTTCGGTCTGCCCGTGGCTGACCGCGTTGATCCCGGAGCGCACGTTTTCGGCGATGAAGGCCGCGGTGTAGACGGTCAGCGCGATGGTCAGCGCCAGCAGTTCCGGGATCATCACCCAGCCGCCAACGAAGTTGAATCCCTTGAGCTCAGGTAGCGACCAGTGCAGCGGGCTGCCGAAGATCAAGGCGAACAGCGTCGGGATGACAATCGCCAATCCCAAACCAACCCAGAACTTGTGGAACGGCACGCCTGTGGCTTCAAAGCGCTTGTTGGCCCAACGGGTCATTAGCACGATGGCAACAATGGTGATCAGCACGCCAACCATGAACGGCCAAAAGGCGCCAGTCGCTTCAGCGGCGGGCATGTTCAAACCACGGTTACTGAGGAAGAAGCTGTCGCCCAAGCTGATACTGGCGCGCGGACCAGGCAGTGGCAGCAGCACGGCGAAGTACCAGAAGAGAATCTGCAGCAACGGCGGAATGTTGCGGAAGATTTCGATGTAGACGGTCGCCAGCTTGCTGATCATCCAGTTCGGCGAAAGCCGCGCGATACCGATAAGGAAGCCGAGGAAGGTGGCCAGCACGATACCGATGATGGACACCAGCAGCGTGTTGAGCAGCCCGATAACGAAAACGCGGGCATAGCTGTCCGCTTCGGTGTAGCTGATCAGGTGTTGGGCGATGCCGAAGCCGGCACTGCGCTCAAGGAAATCGAAGCCGGAGGTAATGCCCCGGTGTTGCAGGTTGGTCTGTGTATTGCTGAACAGGAACCAGCCCATTGCGACCACGGCCACAACGGTAATGATCTGGAATAGCCAGGCACGCACACGTGGATCGCTGAGGGAGAACCCCTGCGGTGCGCCGATGTTTTTCTGCATGGGAATGCCCCAGGTATAACGGAACGAAAATCGCCCGGCAGCAGGCTGCCGGGCGACAGGTCAATCAACGCACTGGAGGAGCGTAGTGCAGACCGCCTTTGTTCCACAGAGCGTTGAGGCCACGCTCGATTTTCAGCTCGCTGCCTTTGCCGATGTTACGGTCGAAGACTTCACCGTAGTTACCGACCTGCTTGACGATCTGGACAACCCAGTCCTTCGGCAGCTTGAGATCTTTACCGTACTCACCATCGGCACCCAGCATACGGGCGACGTCAGGGTTCTTGGTTTCCTTGGCCAGGGCTTCGACGTTCTTCGAGTCGACACCCAGCTCTTCGGAGTTGAGCATGGCGAACAGAGTCCACTTGACGATAGCCATCCAGTCTTCGTCGCCACGACGAACCAGCGGGCCCAGCGGCTCCTTGGAGATCACTTCCGGCAGTACAACCCAATCACCTGGTGCGCCCAGCTTGATGCGCTGTGCGTAGAGTTGCGATTGGTCGGAGGTCAGCACGTCGCAACGGCCAGCTTCAAGAGACTTGGCGCTCTCGTCGGAGGTGTCGAACGTGATGGGGGTGTACTTCAGGCCGTTCGAGCGGAAGTAGTCGGAGACGTTCAGCTCGGTGGTGGTGCCTGCCTGGATACAGATGGTCGCGCCATCCAGTTCCTTGGCGCTGGCAACGCCCAGCTTCTTGTTAACCAGGAAGCCGATGCCGTCGTAGTAAGTCACGCCGGTGAAAACCAGGCCCATGCCGCCGTCGCGCGAGCTGGTCCAAGTGGTGTTACGCGAGAGCATGTCGACTTCACCGGACTGAATCGCGGTGAAACGCTCTTTGGCGGTCAGGGGGCTGTACTTGACCTTGGTCGCGTCACCGAATACCGCTGCGGCTACACCGCGGCAGATATCGACGTCGATACCCTGATAGTTGCCCTTCTCATCTGGTACCGAGAAGCCCGGCAGGCCATCGCTGACGCCGCACTGTACGAAACCTTTCTTTACCACAGCATCAAGGGTGGCACCGGCGTGGGCCATGCCTGCAGCGCCCAGAACGGCGGCGGCGGTCAACATCGCCAGGGTGGTTTTAACCATCTTCATTGAACATTCTCCGGTTGCTTTTGTTGTGTTGGAGTCTCAGTCGGATCGCCGTACCCTTTTGGGGCATGTCGACACTGTTGGCAGCAACGGTGTCGACCAGTGACCAGACCTCGGCGCGAGTGTAGGACCTGTTCGAGTGTGGGTCATCAACTCTCGCACCGGCCCATTGGTGAACGGGCCTGAGACGGATAGCAAATTTGCAAATCGCCTGGCATGCAGCGCCCTGCGAACCTTTTGGAAACCCCATCAAATCGGCTTTCCCGTCTGCTCCGTAACCGTAGGCGGTGTTACCGCATAAGGCCAACGACATCAGTCTTCAGGTTTATAGCAAAGCCCATACCATCCCTTGTTTTTTCCCATGGCATGGGCAGGTCAAGGGCGAAACTTGTAATCTTGCGACATCTTGTTCACGGATTAGCGTAGTGCCTAAAAAGTACATCGCACCAAAAAAGAGCGAAGGCCCCACAATGGAGCAACACATGAACACCACATTGGTACTTCAGTCCCCACTTCCCGCGGACGCCTGCGTCATCTGGCTACACGGTCTGGGTGCAGACCGCTTCGACTTCCAACCGGTAGCCGAAGCGCTGCAGCAGTCGCTACGCAGTACCCGCTTCGTATTGCCCCAGGCACCTACGCGAGCAGTGACCATTAATGGTGGCTGGGAGATGCCGAGTTGGTACGACATTCTCGCCATGAGTCCGGCCCGGGCGATCAATCGCGACCAACTCGAGCAATCGGCACAACAGGTCATCGACCTTATCGAAGCACAGCGCGACGACGGCATCGATCCAGCACGTATCTTCCTTGCCGGCTTTTCGCAGGGCGGTGCAGTGGTGCTACATACCGCGTTTTTGCGCTGGCAGGGCCCACTGGGTGGCGTATTGGCACTTTCCACCTACGCACCGACCTTTTCCGATCAAGTACCGCTGAGCGACCTGCAACGCGGCATACCGGTGCACTGCCTGCACGGCAATCAGGATGCTGTGGTGCTGCCTGATATGGGCCGCGCCGCCTACGATTGGCTTCGCGCGCGCGATGTCGCCGTAACGTGGCAGGAATATTCCATGGGCCATGAAGTGTTACAGGAAGAAATACGCGATATCGGCGCCTGGTTGGCAGCACGTCTGCAACGGTAATTTCCGCGAGACGCGGAGATGTGATGGATATCACAATCCGCACACTGACAACCCAGGCCATTACGCAAGTTCATTGTCAACCCCTCAGCCGCCGGATACTGTCGCTGAGATATGGCTCCTACCTTCGCCATGAATGGGGTCATCGACCCAGGGAGCGTTAGCGGTGCCAATCGTTAATCGTTGTCGAGCAAGGATGCTGATGCCATGAAGGCCGCCCATTGGCAGACCGATCTCCAGCAGATTCGTCATTTGCGATTGTTCAACAACGTCGCACTCAGTAGTTTGACGCGACTGCTCGACTCCTTTCGCCCCTGCGACTTGGATACCGGCGAAGTTCTGCTCTCGCCGTTCGAGCGCAATCAGTACCTCTATATCGTGGTCAACGGCGGCCTCAAGGTTTACCTGGGCTCTCTGGACAACCAGCCGGTCAACACCCTACGCCCAGGCGATTGCGCAGGCGAGATCAGCTTTATCGACAACGGGCACCCCAGCGCTTATGTGGTGGTCACCGAGCCTAGCAGCGTTCTGCGCCTACACCGTGACGCCCTGAGCACACTGTTCCAACAGTCACCGCAGATGATGCAGAATCTGCTGGAAGTGCTCTGCAGCCGTGTACGCCAGGGCAACCGGCAGTTGATCGACAGTGAGCAGAACGCCAATGTCGACAAGCTCACCGGCGCCTTCAATCGGCGCTGGCTTGAGCATATATTCGAACGCGAACGCACCCGCTGCCTATTCAGCTATCAGCCCCTGAACCTGCTGATGCTCGATGTCGACCACTTCAAGGACTACAACGATCAACACGGGCACCTGGCTGGCGACTATGCCCTGTGCCTGGTTACCCACACCCTACGCAAGCAGTTACGCGCACGCGACAGCCTGGTTCGCTTCGGTGGTGAAGAGTTCGTGGTTTTGCTGCCGGAGCTGTCGCTGCAGCAGGCCATTGACATAGCCGAACGCCTGCGTGAAAGCCTGGAGCAGATCAGCGCTTTCTACTCACCGCTCGGCGCCCAGCCGGGTGTAACCATTTCCCTTGGGCTAACGCAGATGACGCAAAAAGACAGCCTGAACAACCTGATCGAGCGCGCCGACCAAGCGCTGTACCGGGCCAAAGACGCAGGCCGCAACCGCCTCTGTCACTGAAATGCCGTCACCGCGTGGCATGCTGCCAGAACCCATATCTTTCTGCGGATGCTCCCGATGCGTAAACGCCTGTTGATCGTTCCGGTTGCCCTTATCGTTGCCGCAGGTATGTTCTTCACCTTGCCCAGCATCCTCGACCGGCGCATGAACAGCGTCGAATCACCAGCGCCTTACCCCGCCAGTGAGGCAGCCACCCGTTTGCATGACACCCTGTTCATCGCCGACTTGCACGACGACGCGCTGCTCTGGGAACGCGATCTGCTCAAGCGATACAGCTACGGGCACTCGGATCTGCCACGCATGCTGGAAGGCCGTGTCGGCCTGCAGGTGTTCTCCACCGTGACCCAATCGCCACGCGGTCTGAACTACGAGAGCAACGCTGCCGATAGCGACACCATCACCCTGCTCGCCATGGCCCAGCGCTGGCCTCGGGCGACCTGGAACAGCCTGCTGCAGCGCGCCCTGCACCAGGCCGAAAAGTTGCGGGAGGCGACGGCAGGCAGCGATGGCCACATGGTGCTGATCAGGACGAGGGCCGATCTGGCCGCCTTCCTGCAAGCCTGGAACCAGGATCCCCGCCGTGTTGCGACCCTGCTGGCCACCGAAGGTCTGCATCCGCTCGAGGGACAACTGGCTAACGTCGACCGTCTCTACGATGCCGGCTTTCGCATGGCTGGCTTGACCCACTTCTTCGACAACGAGATCGGCGGCTCGGCCCACGGCCTGGCAAAGGGTGGCCTGACGCCGCTAGGCAGGCAGGTGATCGCCCGCCTCGAAGAAAAATCCATGCTGATCGATCTGGCTCATGCCTCACGCCCGCTGATGGATGACGTGCTGGCCATCGCCACACGCCCGCTGCTGGTCTCCCACGGCGGCGTCGAAGGCACCTGCCCCGGTACCCGCAACCTGAGCGACCGGCACCTGCGCGCCATTGCTGCCACCGGCGGGGTGATTGGTATCGGCTATTGGGACACGGCCGTCTGCGCGACCTCGGTAGCCGCCATCGTCAAGGCGATTCGCTACACCGCTGATCTGGTCGGCATTCGGCATGTCGCGCTCGGCTCGGACTTCAACGGCACCATCCATGCACCTTTCGATGTCAGCGGCCTCGCACAACTGACCGAAGGCCTGCTCGGCGCCGGTTTCAGTCGGCAAGAGATAGCCGCAATCATGGGTGGCAACGTCCAGCGCCTGCTGCTTGCAAGCCTGCCGCCTGGTTGATCGCTAGCCCTGAAACGGCGCTATCGGTAGGGTACTTCGCCATGTACGCGTCTTGCTTTACACTGACCGCCGTTCATTCCTTAATCAACCGACGAGATGACCGTGCTCAAAGCACTCAAAAAAATATTCGGCAAAACCGAAAATGAGCCACACAGCTCAGTCTCCACGACCCTCGAGCCCTCCCCGCCGCCCGCCAGCCCTGCTCGCGAGGAACGCCAACCGCGGCACGCGAAAGACTCGGCCGCCGCTACGCAGCCCGCCCAGAGCAAGCCGGAAAAACCTCGCCGCGAACGCGTGACCAAGCCCGTCGATACGTGGAAGCTCGAAGACTTCAAGACCGAGCCTGCGCCTGGCAAGACTCGCTTCCACGACTTCAACCTGTCACCGGAGCTGATGCACGCCATCCACGACCTCGGGTTTCCTTATTGCACGCCAATCCAGGCTGGAGTATTGGGCTACACCCTCAAGGGCCAAGACGCCATCGGCCGCGCCCAGACCGGTACAGGCAAAACAGCGGCCTTCCTGATCTCGATCATCACCCAGTTGCAGCAGACCCCGCCGCCCAAAGACCGCTACATGGGTGAGCCACGGGCACTGATTATCGCGCCGACCCGCGAGCTGGTTGTGCAAATCGCCAAAGACGCCGCCGACCTGACCAAGTACAGCAACCTGAATGTGATGAGCTTCGTTGGTGGCATGGATTTCGACAAGCAGCTCAAGCTGCTCGAATCACGCTTCTGCGACATCCTGGTCGCCACCCCGGGCCGTCTGCTGGACTTCAACCAACGCGGTGAAGTGCACCTGGATATGGTCGAGGTGATGGTGCTCGACGAAGCCGACCGCATGCTCGATATGGGCTTTATTCCCCAGGTTCGCCAGATCATCCGCCAAACACCGATGAAGGGTGAGCGCCAGACCCTGCTGTTCTCTGCCACGTTCACCGAAGACGTGATGAACCTGGCCAAGCAGTGGACCACCGCCCCGGCCATCGTCGAGATCGAACCAGAGAACGTCGCCAGCGACACGGTCGAACAGCATGTTTATGCCGTGGCCGGCAGCGATAAATACAAGCTGCTGTACAACCTGATCACCCAGAACGACTGGATTCGCGTCATGGTCTTTGCCAACCGCAAGGACGAAGTGCGGCGCATCGAAGAACGCCTGACCCGCGACGGCATCAGCGCCGTGCAAATGTCTGGTGATGTGCCGCAACACAAACGCATCCGCGCGCTGGAAGGCTTCCGCGAAGGCAAGATCCGCGTGATGGTTGCCACCGACGTTGCCGGCCGTGGCATTCACGTGGATGCCATCAGCCACGTCATCAACTTCACCCTGCCGGAAACCCCGGACGACTACGTACACCGTATCGGTCGTACCGGCCGTGCCGGCAGCAGCGGCACCTCGATCAGCTTTGCTGGCGAAGACGACGCCTACGCACTGCCTGGCATCGAAGCGCTGCTGGGCCGCAAGATCGCCTGTGAAATGCCGCCCGAAGAGCTGCTCAAACCGGTACCGCGCAAGAACTGACAGCAGCCACCAAGCAGTGTCGGCCAGAGTGATTGATCGCTCTGGCCGCTCCATCTACCGCTTCATCGCGTAGCGCCCTGTGCCTGCACCGGCCGACAAGGTGTCACGCCAGTACAGGGATTCGTTCATGACACTCAAGATCGACAGCAGCGACCTGAGCCGCGCCGTCCAGGCCGGCGTTCTGCAGCCCGGCCAGGATCAGGCCCTGCTGGATTTTCTCCAGCACGACCCGCATAGCCGCCCCAGCTTTCAACTCTCCCACGTGGCCTATTACTTCGGTGCGCTGCTGATCATCGGCGCCATGGGCTGGCTGATGACCGAAGCCTGGATGAGTATCGGTGACACCGCTCTGTTGCTGATCAGCAGCACTTACCTACTGCTGTTTCTGCTCACCGGCCGCAGCCTGTGGCAGCGCGGCCAGCCGATTCCCGGCGGGCTGCTGGCAGCGGTGGCAGTGAGCATGACGCCGCTGGTGGTATTCGCCGGGCAGCGGGTATTCGGCTTCTGGCCGCTGGGCGACACGCAAACCGACTACGTCGATTACTACCGCTACATCCAAGGCGGTTGGCTGTTCATGGAGGCGGCGACCATCGTGGTGGGTCTGCTGGTACTTCGCCTGATGCCCTTCCCGTTCATCGTCATGCCGATTGCCGTGGCACTCTGGTTCATGTCGATGGATCTCAGCGAGCTGCTGCATGGCGAGTACTTCAGTTGGGAACAGCGCCGTGATGTCTCCCTGTGGTTCGGCCTGCTGATTCTGCTCGGCAGCCTGCTGGTCGACGGGCGCAGCAAACAGGATTTTGCCTTCTGGGGCTACCTGGCAGGGCTCACCGCCTTCTGGGGCGGTCTGAGCCTGATGGACAGCGGCAGCGAGTTTGGCAAGTTGCTCTACTGCCTGATCAATCTGGGCCTGATCGGCCTCGCCGTGTTGCTGCGTCGGCCGCTGTTCATGGTCTTCGGCGCCTTGGGCGTGGCGGGTTATCTCGGCTACCTGGCCCACGACGTGTTCGAGGACTCGCTGCTGTTCCCGGTGGTGGTCAGTCTGATCGGCCTGGCCGTCATCGGCCTGGGTCTGCTCTACCAGAAACGCCGTGAAGCGATGACCAGCGCCCTGCGCCGACACCTGCCAGACAGCTGGCAGGCGCTTCTGCCAGCGCTGCGTCGCTGATCTCGGAGGCCAACTCCTCGCTACCGCTCAACCGGGGCGGTAGCGCGTCCACAGCTTGTCGAATTCCCGCGCATACTCGACGACCAGATAAGGGTCGTCGGTCACCAGCAGGTTTTCCTCGTTGCTGGTGCTCGCGCTGCGCGTCCAGTTGAAACTACCATTGAGCAGCAGGCGGCGGTCGAACAGGGCGAACTTGTGGTGCATGTGGAAGGGGCTGTCATCGATGCGCAGCGGCACGCCCTGATCAATCAGTCGCTGGATATCGCTGCCCACGTCGAAGCGCTTTTCACTGTCACTGATGATTCGCACGGCCACGCCACGACGGTGCACGGCGATCAGTTCGTCGCTGAGTTGGTCGTCGGAAATGGTATAGACGCACACGTCCACCGACTCTCGGGCCTGCCGACAGAGGTCGCGAATGCGCTGACGGCAACTCTCCCCTGGGCTGAAATGCGCCGTGGCATGCCCGCGAACCGGCGAGCAGCGCACCTCCAGGGTCTTGATCACCTGCTCCAGCCACTTCAGCGCTGGCAGCGCATTCTCTGGGTTGCCGATCAGCTCGCGGGTAAGCGCAAAAGCGCGATTACGCAGGTATCGCACCTGATCGGCCGAGAGGTCGTTGCCAAGTTCGCGTAACTCGTCACGCTCCTCGTTGCTCAGTCTGAGATCGGCGAGGCTATCGCGCAGTTGTTGGTCAAGGCGATTGAAGTCCATTTTGCCCCCTTATCGAGTACGACGTGCGCGGCGCTTCTGCCCGCCACGCTGCCATGAAGCGTAAAGGCCGCCGCACAATGCGCCGGCCAGGTGATATTCGAACGACACGCCCTGCTGCGGCAGCAGGCCGAAGAAGAAGCCGCCATAGAGCACCAGGGCCAGGGCCGCCAGCAGCAGATCCGTGAAACTGCGACGGAACCAGGCGCGCCCCAACAGCAACCCCCACAGCCCGAACAACCAGCCGCTGGAGCCGACATGAATGCCCGGGCGGCCAAACAGCCAGACCAGCAGGCCGCTGGCGACGATGATGAACAGGCTGGCGCGAATGAACTCGCTGCGCGACTCCAGCAGCGCCAGCGCGCCCAGTACCAGGAAGCCGCTGAGATTGCCGAACAGGTGCAGCCAACTGCCGTGCAGCCAGGGCGCCAGAAGTACGCCGGGGAGCGCTTCCAGCACCCGTGGAATCAGCCCCCAGCGGTTCAGGCTATAGCCATCCAGACTGTTGACCAGTTGCAGCACGACCATCAGCGCGGCGATGCCGAGCAGCAGTTTAAGGCGCGGCAGCAGCCAGAGGGTCACGGCGTGTCGCCGCCCTGCCCCATCAGGCGAGCGATCTCACGCAACTGGCTGGCCATGTCGCCCATGCGTTTGTGGGTACCCAGGTCGATATCGATCTTCTTGTCCATGGCATTGATCAACGGCACCACGCCGTCCTGCAAGCCATCGGCGAGGCGTTCGAGCAACGCCTGTACGCCCGGCTGAGGCGCGGCCTGAACGGCGACCTTTACCGACGGTTTCACCTCGCGAAGGCGCTCAAGCCCAGCCAGCAATTCTTGCCACGGCACCTCGGCCGTAGCGGGCTTGCTCTCGCCCAGGCGGCTCAGGCCACGCACACCCTCGACCAGGTCGTTGAGTTGCGCCACCACGCGCCCGCCGATGTCGGAGTCGCTGCCGCCCATGGCTTTGTTGCGCATGAAATCGCGCTTGATCTGCGCCCAGCGCTCGAGCTGTTCAGGCGTCTGGTTGCCACGCAGCTCGGCGAGCTTGAGCAGGTTTTCCTCGGCGCCGGTGGTCAGCAGCTGCGATTCGCCCTGGTAGTGATCGGCGATCAGTTGCAGCAGCTCAGCGTCGTTCATCACCGAAGAGATCTTCTCGGCCATCTTGTTCATGTTGCGGTAGCTGCCCTGCAGCTTGAACGAGGGCTCGGTACGGTACTCGTTGGCCTGGGCAGCACTGGCGATGTACTGCTGATTGACCTTGAGCACCACGTCGCGCACCTGCATCAGGCGCTGCAAGGTGGAGACGATCTCGTTGACCTCGGCGCCGCTGTAACCGTGGCTCAGTTCGTTGCTGGAAAACGGCTTGCCTTCGGCCTTGGCGACGAAGCGATAGACATCGGCCATATCACGAGTGGCCAGCGGCGCCAGCACCGGATTGGAGGTCAGGCCGTTCTCGATGTAGCTGAGCGCGAAAGCCTCTTCCATGCCGCCCAGGGTATCGCCCAGGTTGTAGATATCCGCCCGGTTGGCCAGCATGTCAGGAATCTTGAATACGTCGCCGGACTCGGTATAGGGGTTGCCCGACATCACCACGCAGAACTTCTTGCCGCGCATGTCGTAGGTCTTGGTGCGGCCCTTCCACACGCCCTCGATGCGTCGGGTACCGTCGCACAGCGAGATGAATTTCTGCAGAAATTCCGGGTGGGTGTGCTGGATGTCGTCAACGTAGAGCATCACGTTGTTGCCCATTTCCAGCGCCAGGTTAAGCTTCTCCAGCTCCTGGCGGGAAGTGGCGTCAGGAGCCTGAGCCGGGTCGATGGAACGCACCTCGTGACCGAGGGCCGGGCCGTTGATCTTCATGAAGATCAGACCGAGACGGTGAGCCACATACTCCATCAGGGTGGTCTTGCCGTAGCCAGGCGGCGAGATGAGCATCAGCAGGCCCATCAGATCGGTGCGCTTGCTTTCGCCCGCGGTGCCCATCTGCTTGGTCAGGTTGTCGCCGATGACACCCAGGTATACATCGTTGATCAGCTTGTTACGCACGAAGGAGGACAGCGGCCGTGGCTTGAACTCGCTCAGGCGCAACGCATCGCGCTCGCGATTGACCACCTCCTGACGCAACGCCTGATAACGCTGCAGAGCCGGCAGGAAGGTCTCGCGGTGGTGACGCAGGCGCTGGAAGAAATCGTCCAGAGCGAACGCCAGGGTGCCTTGCTCGATACGTAGATGATCGCCGAGCAGGCCATCGACCCGCACCTGCAGATCCACCTCGGTGACACGAACCGGCAGCTCGGCATCAATCAGGCCGAGGGCCACGGCCTCGGGTACATAGGCCTGGGAGGCCGCACTCTGCTCGGCGCAATAGGCACGCAGCCAGTTCTCTGCCAGTGCCCAGCGCTGATCGGGCCTTCCGCGCAGGCGTTCCTGAGCCTGCAGATAGCCGTCCCACATGTGTGCGCTCTGCAGGTGCTGACGCAGGCCGTCGAGCAGATCGCGGGCGTACTTGCTGACCACGAACTCGACGCGCTCGGCAGCCAGCTCTTCGACCAGATACTCGGCAGCCTCACGCAACAGTGCCGCCTCGAGCTGCATTGGGTGGCGTGCCAGGAAACCCTGCATCGCCGCCAGCACTTCAGCACGCAACTGCACTAGGCCGTCATCGCGACCGAACAGCTTGCGGATGTTGGCGCAGGTGTGGGCGCGCTCGGCCCAGTGGGCGGCGTCCATGTCCTCGCGCCAGCGGTTCCAGAAGAACAGTGCGAAACCACGGGCCAGAGGCGTGTAGGTCAGCAGCCCGGCGCCTTCGCGCAACGCCAGCAACCTGAGCAGGATGGCCATGGCGTCCTGGTCGTGAATGCCCTTCTGGTAGCCTTCCTTGTAGCGCGGGGCCGCGAACTCGCGAATGCGCTTGATCAGTTCCTCGGGCTGGCTCATCTGCACCTTGAGCAGGTCGAGGCTGAGCCCCTCGGCGTTACGCACGGCGGCGTCGAGCACCAGACCGGCGAGGAACTCGCCGCGATACAGCGCGGCCGATTCCGACTCCAGCGCCACCTGCCAGTAATCGCGCAGCGACTCCAGTTCGCGGTCGTGGAGGGGTTCGAGAAAATCGGTGCCGGTCAGGTGCAGGAACAGCGCGTCGCCACGGGGCAGCAGGGTCAGATCCAGCTCCTGGGTGTTGACGGCGAAGCGGTGGCGCGGCCCCAACTTGATGACATCACCGCCCTCTTCGAACAGTTCGCTCTTGTCGCGCAGTGCACGCACGGCCTGATCCCGGGCGCCCTTCAGACGCGCCTCGACATCATCGGCCTTGACGCTGTCCTTGAGCTCGCGCAGGCGTTCGGCCAGTTCACGCAGCTTGAGAATCAGCGGGTCAGCGGCGAAGAACGCATTCAGCTCCTCGGCCTGGTCGAAACGTGCAGTGCGGCGGCCCAAGCTGTCGAGGATGCGCCGGGCGGCATCGAGCAAGGCCTGAGCCTTGCGCTGACGCTCGTCGAGCAGAGTCTGCTTGTGGGCCTCGAAGGTTTCCAGCAGCTCCTCGCGCTTGGCCAGGATGTCGCCGAGAAACTGCTCGTGGTCGCCGAACTGACTCTCCAGTTCTTCAAGCTGCACCAGCAGGCGCGACAGTTGCTCGTCGCAGCGCTCGGGATCCTGGGCCAGCGCCAGGGCGTTGGTGATGCTCTGGCTGAACAGCTTGAACTGGGCACCGAACTGCGCCACGGTTTCCGTCGAGCCAAGCCCCTTGCGGCGCTGCTCGGCTCGCGCCTTGGCCTGGTTGAGCTTGGCGTACACCTCGGAAATGGCGTCGACGATGCGAGTCCGCTCGGTAGCATCGTCGATCTGCAGCGAGGCCATCAGCCCGGAGAGCATGTCCAGGTTGGCGGCCATGCCGCCCAGCCCCGCCAGGGGTTCGGCCAGCTGCGCCACGGTCTCGGCTTTCTGCGCCTGGGCATCGAGTGCCTGCAGATTATCGTGGTACGGCTGTAGCGCGGCATCGCCTGCCAGGTAACGCGAAGTGGCGGCGGCGGTCTGCTCGCGGGCTTCGAGCAGAGCCTGCTCCATGGCGTCGATACGCGCCACGTCGATATAGCGATAATCGCGGATGGTCAGCAACTGGCCGCGCTGGGCGGTGATGGCGTTGAGTACCTCGACGTACTGCTCGACCTTGTCCCAGCTCTCCGAGCGTAGGCTCTCGAGCAGCGCTTTCTGGCGACTTTCCGCACTGGCCATGGCCGTGGCCGACTGCTGGCGAATGCTCTCGACCTTTTCGAACTCGTCGAGCACCAGCTCGCCGGTCGCGGCAATCTCGCGCAGCAACGGTGCCATGCCCGCGCACTGCGGATCGCTGAGCCAGTGATAGACGTCGAACAGCCGCCGGGTGTTCTGACACAGCAGGGTGTAGCGCGGCACCGAGACTTCGCGGCTGTCGATCTCGCGGCTGAGGTTGAACAGGTCGGAGACGCCGCGTACCAGCTCGGCATTGCCGATTCGCCCGAAGAAACCGCTACGTGCCGGCTGACGGGCGGCGTACTCCTCGCTGCAGAATGGCGTTTGCCAGATCTGCATGGGGTGGATGCGCGTCGGCTCAATGCCCTCGGCAGAAAAGATCACCATGCGCCCGTCTTCCAGGCGCGCGTAGCCGTGGCCGAAGATCGGGTTCTGCAGCTGCCGGGTGACCATGTTGTAGGTCAGCAGTACCGCCCGGCCTTCGCCCGGGTGGTAGAAGATGTACTGCACGTCCTCGCCATTGGGCGAACGCACCGAGCGCTTGAAGCGCATGCCGGCCATCGACTGCTCGAAGGTCTTGTGTTGACCGTTCTGCAGGTAATAACCGCCGGGGAAGATGATGCCGTGATCTTCGGGTAGCTGCACGCAGGCCAGGCCGATGGCATCGATGCGCTCGACCTTGCGGGTCAGGCGGTTGAACACCAGATAGCGCCACTGCTCCTCGCGGTACGGCAGGATCTTCAGCAGAATCAGGCTGCCCAGGGCAGCGAATTCGACCTGGGCATCGTCCAGCGACTGGGTCTTGTCCACCACCTCTTCGCGGTAGATGCCCTCGCCCTTCTCGGTGTTGTTCTCGACCTTGATCGTCAGGTCGCCACCGATGGTCTCGACGAATACCGTGTCGAGGATGTTCAGGTGCGGGAAGCGCCCGTTGACGGTCATGTCACGGGTGGTTTTCTGCCATTCGAAATCGAACGGCGCCGGCAGCGCGATATCGCGCTCGCCGCGGTTGTCGATGTAGCGCACGTCCTTGCCGTCGAGTGACAGTGACCAGCGAAACACGCGAATGTCGGTGATGCGCTCGCCGATCTGGAAGCTGGCTAGCAGCTTGCCGTCACGGATCGCCAGCTGCAGCAGCCGGGTGTTCTTGTAGTAGGTGTAGAGCTCGTTGAAGTCGTTGACGAAGCCGCTCTGCGCCAGGAAGGTGCCATCGAGAGCGATCGACTCGGCCTCGTAACCCTCCGGACCTTCCACCAGCCGATAAAGCGAGAACACGTCGGCGACTGCGGTTTCCTTCTTCAGGCCGAGGAACACGTTGTAGCCGAACAGCAGCCAGTCGCCGACCTGGACGATATCGCGGGCGATGCAGTTGTTCTCGGTACGGATGCGAACCCGACCGGTCACCTCCATCTGACTGCTGCCGAACTCCTGCAGACGCTGCTCGTTCAGTGCCTCGGTATTCTGCCGCAGGCGCAGCCCCTGCTCCTGCAGGCGCTTGTGCAGCACCTCATAGGCACCGCCTTCGGCAACGGCTTTGTCGAGAATGTCCTGCTGGGTGTTTTCGGCTTGGGCGTCCGACATCGTGGTCTTCCTGAATCTGCGCTGTCTGCAAGCAAAAGCGCGCCTACCGCGAGAGGGCGGCGCGAAAAGCGATTTCTAGCGGTGCTCAGGCACCGATCTTCCTGGCGACTTCGGCGAGCTTGTCGCGCATCGGCTGGTCGAGTTCTTCCGGCTTGATGCGGGCGATGATCCGCGTCAGCACACGAATCTCGTTGTCATCGATCACGCCGTCGCGCTCAGCGATCGCCAGCAGCGAGCCCAGTTCGTCTGCATCCAGGCGGCCATCGTCGGCAAAGCACTGGATCGAACGAAAGGTCATTTCCAGATGATCTCTTGGTTCTGACATACAAGCTTCCTAATCGGGGGAATACATTTCTTTAGCACTGGCGTGCGCCTGCGCACACAAAAAACGGACGCCTAGGGGCGTGCCGTTAACGAGAAGCGCTTGAAGAAGTCACTCAAGGTCGTCGATGCCAAATCGCGAAACTCGCCAGCGTCAAAAAAACTGCCAAAACAAGTTGGGCAACGCTCGAACCAAATATGCGGCTGGCCAGGGTCGACCATGCGCGTCATCGGGCTATTGGCACACTCCGGGCAATTGATACGGTCGTTCGTGTTCTGCGAGCGCCCCAATTCGGCGCTGCCTATATCAAGCTGCTTGGCGTAGGGCTTCAGGTCTTCGTGTTCGAGCATGTTGAACCACAGCCCTTTACAGGCAATGCAGCGGTCGATCACGCCATCCTGCGTCGGTACTTTTTCCATCGCGGCCTGGCATTTTGGACAGTCCATGTAATTTCCTTATTAAGTGAAGATGGGCATAGCGTCACTGGAAAGCACGACAGCAGCTCGCGTCGAGGAATCGCAGCGCCTAACCGCCCACTTTAGTTTCAGAGGGAGCCCCCTAGAATCCAATCGTGCCTCACTCGCACCCAGCAACATTCCGTACGCTGGGTGCGAGTTCGGTCAGGTATTGGAGCTGTCTACCGCATCCGCCGCTTTGCTTTCGCTGCCGCGACCGTTCAGCAGTCGTGCCAATACGTCCTGCACCACCGGGCTCTTGCCGACCACACCCTCGATGGCCTTGCCCACCGACAGCGACTTGGCGAACGAGTTGAAGAAGTCGCCTTCGCCGCCGACGATCTCGATCTTCGCCTTGGACAGCGCCGCCGAGAGCACCTCGGCCTGATCCTTGGCGATTTCCTTGTTCGCCGCGATGGCGGCCATGGCTTCCTCGAAGCTCTTCTCCAACTGCATGCGGAACTCTTCGTGCTGACGGGCGTTGTCGCTGAGCGCGTCGAGGGCACCGAACTTCTTGCCCAGGCCTTCCGCTTCGGCGTTCAGACGCTCCAGCAGTACCTGCGCCTCGGCCATGCCCAGATCCTGGGTCGCCTTGGCCTTGGCCACACCGAGCTGCTCTTCGCCTCGTGCCTGCGCGCCGAGCTTCTCTTCCAGCACCTTGGCATCGGCCAGGCCGTCCTTCTCTTTGGCTGCCGCCTGCGCTTCGGTCACACGAGCCTGGGCCAGGCCCTTCTCCTGCTCGCCCTTGGCTTCGGCAATCAGACGTTCGGCCTGCACACGAGCCTCGGCAAGACCTTCCTTCTCCTTGGCCGCAGCGGTGACTTCACGCACCCGCGCATCGGCCAGACCCGGCGCAGCGCGCTCGGCTTCGATACCTTCGGCGAGCTTCTTCTTCGCCTCGGCGCTCTTGGCAGCAGCCTCCAGCTCGGCCTGGGCGAGGTTGTTGATTTCCACCGCCTTGTGCTTGGAACGGGTTTCGTCCGCTTCGGCCTGCTTGACCTGGCGCACCAGCTCCTGCTCGGCTTCGGCCTGGGCATTGATCACGGTGACCTGCTTCATGCGCTCGGCTTCGGAAACCTCGCGGACTTCCTTGATGCGCTCTTCTTCCTGAGCCACGGTCTTCTCGACCGCAACCCGCTCGCGCACCACGCTGGCGATGTTCTTGCGCTCTTCTTCCAGCGCCTTTTCCTTCTCGATGCGCTGCAGCTCGACTTCGCGCTCGCGGGCCACCACCTCCAAATCCTTGGCGCGAGTGACTTTCTCCACCTCGATGACCACAGCACGCTGGCGGTTCTGCTGCGCCACTTCCACTTCGCGCTGATGATTCTCGGCGCGGATATCCAGCTCCTGCTGGGTCTGGATACGCGCCTGCTCGGCCTTCAGACGCTCTTCTTCCTTGACCTTGAGGGTCTCCGCCTGTTCACGGGCCTGGATGGTTTCGATCTCGCGTTTCTGGCGTGCTTCGGCATCGGCCTGCTGACGCTCGAGGGCCAGCGTCGCCTCGCGGGTTTCGACGTTCTTCTTCTTGATCGCCAATTCTTCGTTGCGCTCCAGGTCATTGGTGATGACGTTCTGCGCAGCGGTCAGCTGGGTGATCTTGCGGATACCCTCGGCGTCGAGAATGTTGCTCGGATCCAGAGAGCTCTTGGCGGTCTGCTCCAGGTAATCGATGGCCACGTCTTCGAGCACGTAACCATTGAGGTCGTTGCCGATCACTTCGACGATGCGATCACGAAATTCCTGGCGGTTCTCGAACAGCTGGACGAAGTCGAACTGCTTGCCGACGGTCTTCAGGGCTTCGGAGAACTTGGCGTTGAACAGCTCGTTCACCGCCGCGCGATCGGAGGCACGCTCCACGCCGATGGCCTTGGCGACCTTGAGCACGTCTTCCTGAGTCTCGTTGACGCGCAAGTAGAACGCCACGGTGATGTCCGCGCGCATGTTGTCGCGGCAGATCAGCCCGTCCTTGGCGCGGCGGTCGACTTCCAGGGTGATCAGGGAGATCTTCATGAACTCCTTGAGGTGGATGACCGGGTAAACCAACGCGCCGGTGAAGTGCACCTTGGGCGTCGACGACATGTCGTTGACGATCAGCGCGGTTCCCTGGGGAACCTTGATATAGAAGGCCTTGAACAAGGCCAGCAGCCCGACGATCAGCAGGACGACCAGGCCAACCCCGACCAGCACGGGAATCAACGACGGTGGAAGGTTATACATTGCGCTCAATCTCCTTTGAGGCGGATGGAACCGGCTGAAAGCTGGATCACGGCCTGCCGAACTGCTGCCCGGCAGACGCTGATCAGCGCATCAGATACCCCGGAACTCTTCTTCAGTTATCACCCGGTAAGCATGTTGGGCTTCCAGGTATTCCAGTAAAACGACACGGTCGCCACGCTTGAAGCCCAGCTGTTCGTCGGCCCGAACCCGCAGGATCAGCCCGGCACCACCATCTTCGAGTACGGCCTCGCCATGGCTGGCAGTCACCCGACCACTACGCACCACGGCGGTCTGACCGAGCACACTCTTGCTGCTGGTCACTTCCAGCTTGAGGAACAGCGGGCGCAGCGGCGCGCACAGCAGGCGAGTCGCAGGCACGGCAAGAAACAACGCGACCACTGCCACTAGCGCGCCCAGTGGGTAGCGCAGCCACTCCAGCGGCAACAGGCCGAGAAGCCAGAGGTCGGCGAAGTAGCTGATGAACCAGGCGAAGAAGAACAGCAGGGTCAGTACCAGGGTAAGCGGTACGTCACGCAGCTTGAGCTTGGACAGGAGTGCCGCAGCCGAACCTTCCAGTGCGGAGTCGGCTTCGATGTCGAGCACGTCGATCTCGATCAGGCCAAACGCGACGATGACCCAGTACACCACTGCCAGACACAGCAGGAAGCTGAAGATGACAGTGGGGAAAGCCAGCGAGATCTGCAGGAAGATTTCCATGATTTCCTATCCCTGAAAAACATGGCGGAGCCTGTTGGCCCCACCATTCATGACGTACCACAGCCACGTACCGTGGCTGGCCCGATGAATCAGGGCTTGGCCTTGTCCTTGAGACGCGCCAGCACGCTGTCGGCGCTGGTCTTGTCGGCGACGATACCTGCCGCACGCAACTTGGCATCCAGCGAGTCATCCGGGTTGGACGCCTCTGCCAGCTCGGCCGCGGCTTCCATCTTCGCCGCACGCTCGGCCTGCTGCTGTTTGATGCGCTCCAGCGACTCGACCGCAGTATGCAGCTTGGCCTGGGAACCACCGTAGCGCTGAGCCACGGCCATCTGCGCCTTCTGCACGCTTTCGGTCGCCTTGACCGTGTCCACCTGCTGCTTCAGGCGCTTGATGTTGGCCTCGGCCTGGCTCACGGCCTTGCGCAACTGCGCCACGCTGGCGGCATAGCCATCAGCCTGCTCACGATCGCTGGCCAGCTCGATTTCCAGGTTGGCGATCTTGCCGGCCACTTCGCCAGCCAGTGTCTCATTGCCCGCCTCCAGGGCCTTGAGCGCGTACTGCTCGTACTCGGTGACCTTGGCTGCGGATTTACCGGCACGTTCGGCGGCAAGCTTCTGCTTGGCCATGATCTCGGCAAGGGCTTCCTTGGATTTGCGCAGCTCGACATCGGCGTCGCGGATTTCCTGATCGAGAATGCGCAGAGCCTGCCCATCGACCAGCGTCTCACCCAATTCGTTGGCACCGCCACGCAGCGCCGTCAGCAATTTGCTCCAGACGTTCATCAGCGTTTCTCCTTATGCACTGGCCTTGAGGAAGTCTTCGTAGGCTTCGGTCGCCTTGATGACGTTGTCTGCCAGGGTTTCGATCTCCAGCACCACGTTGGGCAGGATCGAAGAGGCACTCAACGCACCGAACATGGTGTAGCAGGCCTGCCCGTCGGGCAGGGTTTCGAGGCCGACGCTGGAGAGCGGAAAAAGCTTGTGGCTACGCAGCACTTCCTCGTTGAAAGCGGCAGTATCGCGCACATCAGTGGCAGGCCAGAGCAGCGCCTCGACGATGATCTGATCACCGAATACCGCGATGAACAGCGGCAGATCACCATAGTCCTTCATGGTCACGTGCAAACTGGCATCGGCGCCCTGAATCAACTCGACGGCTGCGCGGCCATCAGCAAACGGCTCTGCCCCTGAAAGCGCATCCAACAACGTTTGTGCAGTCCAAACCTGAGGCATGCTCACCCCCTCCTCCATTGAAGCCAGCTCCGACTGAGACTGGCGCAGTTTCCGTTCGACCGCCGAGAGCCGCTGGGCATGCTCGGGCAGTATCCAGACTTCCTTTTTCACCAGACCCTGTTCGCGCAAACGCTGGCGAAAGAGACGCTGGTAATGAGCTGACGATTTGTTTTCCATGAAACGCAGACTAGATCATCACATGTGATATTTCAATCCATCACATGTGATTAATTTCAGTCTTGCCAAACAGGCCCGAAATCATAAGAAGGGAAAGACGACGCGGAGAAAATCCCAGCAATTAAATCGGCTCCACGAAGAAAAATCCGCCGACCCTTTCGCAGTTGCGCAAAAGCATGCAGACAAAGGGCGCGCCATCAATTGGCTAGCCTTGGCATCCGGCAGCGAACCGGTATGATTCGCCCCTTTTTCGGAAAGCCGCATGTCGTCCCGCAGCCTCCTCGCTCTGCTCTGCATCACCCTATCCACCCCTCTCCTCGCCGCACCGCCGCAAACCTTCAGCCAAGCCAAGAAGATTGGCTGGAAGCTCTACGAACGTCAGTCGGTGGAGTTCTACTGTGGCTGCAGCTTCAGCGGCAACCGCGTCGACCTGAAAAGCTGCGGCTACACCCCACGCAAGAATGCCAACCGCGCGTCCCGGATCGAGTGGGAGCATATCGTCTCAGCCTGGGAAATCGGCCATCAACGCCAGTGCTGGCAAAACGGCGGCCGCAAGAATTGCAGCAAGAACGACAACGTATTCCGCCGCGCCGAAGCCGACCTGCACAATCTGGTGCCGGCGATTGGCGAAGTGAATGGCGATCGCAGCAACTACGATTTCGGCTGGTTACCGCAACAACCCAGCCAGTACGGCGCCTGTCCGACAGTGGTCGACTTCAAGGCGCGCAAGGTCATGCCCCGCAAGGAAGTACGCGGCATGATCGCCCGCACCTACCTGTACATGAGCGACCGATACAAACTCAGGCTGTCGAAACAGAACCGCCAGCTGTTCAGCGCCTGGAACAAGACCTACCCCGCGCAACACTGGGAGCGCCAACGCAACCAACTGATGGGCTGCGTGATGGGCTGGGCCAACCCCTATGTCGGGCAACTCGACAAACGCGCCTGCCAAAAGGCACCGATCGCCGCAATCAACCGGCACTGAACGGCGTACCTGTAGCCTGGCGTAGAGCGAAGCGAAACCCGGGATCGGTCTAAATTTCAAGCACCCTCCTGGGTATCGCTTCGCTCAACCGCAGGCTACGAGAGCGTTCGCGCCGTCGCCCGCAAGCAGCGAAAACCAAGCACAAAAAAGGCCGGCACCCTGCGGTGGCCGGCCTTTCAAGCGGCAACGCTGTCGCTTAAAGCGGCTTGCCGCGATTACCGTGGGCGGCTACGAATTGCTGCACGGTCTTCAGGTCGTTGGCCAGCACAGTGCAACGCTCATCACGCTCGAACAGGTCAACCAGGTGCGGCGGCAGCTCCGGCGACTGATCGACGGCGGCCTTCTCCACCGCCTCCGGAAACTTGACCGGATGCGCCGTGCCCAGCACCACCATCGGCACAGCCAGGCTGCGACGGCATTCGCGAGCGGCACGCACGCCAATGGCGGTGTGCGGGTCGAGCAGCTCGCCAGTGGCGGCGTACACCTCAGCAATGGTTTCGCAGGTCTGCTCGTCGCTCACGGCGAGGGAGTCGAACAGCTTGCGGGCCTCGGTCCAGCGATCGTCCTCAACGGTAAAGCCGCCGGTCTGGCGGAACTCGGTCATCAGTGCAGCGATCGACGAACCATTGCGACCATGCAGATCGAACAGCAGGCGCTCGAAGTTCGACGACACCATGATGTCCATCGACGGCGATAGGGTCGGATACAGCTCGCCCTTGGCATACTGGTTGCCGCTCATGAAGCGATGCAGGATGTCGTTGCGGTTGGTGGCGACGATCAGCTGGCTGATCGGCAAGCCCATGTTGCGCGCCAGGTAACCGGCGAAGATGTCGCCGAAGTTGCCGGTCGGCACCGAGAAGGCCACCGAACGCGCCGGGCCACCGAGCTGCAGGGCCGCATGGAAGTAGTAAACGATCTGGGCCATGATCCGCGCCCAGTTGATCGAGTTGACCGCAACCAGGCGAGTGCCTTTGAGGAAGCCTTGATCGGCGAAGCTGGCCTTGACCATCTCCTGGCAGTCGTCGAAGTTGCCCTCGATGGCGATGTTGTGGATGTTATCGCCCAGGATGGTGGTCATCTGCCGACGCTGCACCTCAGATACCCGGTTGTGCGGGTGCATGATGAAGATGTCGACATTGTCGCAGGCCTTGCAGCCCTCGATGGCCGCCGAGCCGGTGTCACCCGAGGTGGCACCCATGATCACCACGCGCTCGTTGCGCTTGGCGAGCACGTAATCGAGCAGGCGACCGAGCAGCTGCAGAGCGAAATCCTTGAACGCCAGGGTCGGGCCATGGAACAGCTCAAGCACCCACTCGTTGCCATTCAACTGGCGCAGCGGCGCCACGGCGGAATGCTCGAACACGCCATAGGTGTCTTCGAGGATCTTCTTGAAATCGGCATCCGGAATGCTGCCGGTGACGAACGGGCGCATCACCCGGAACGCCAGCTCGTGGTACGGCAGGCCCGCCCAGGAAGCGATTTCCTCCTGAGTGAAGCGCGGCAGATTTTCCGGCACGTAGAGGCCGCCGTCAGTGGCCAGACCGGCCAGTAAAACATCTTCGAAATTCAGGGCCGGTGCCTGGCCGCGAGTGCTGATATAACGCATTGTCTGCAAACCTTCGGTTGAGCGTCACACCGCGATGCAAAGCGCGGCGTGCGGCTGAATTAGCTGAGTTGTTCGACGCGGATGCGCACGACGTTGCCGACCACATCGGTCAGCGCCTCCAGTGCCGAAATGGCGTCGTTCATGCGCTGCTCGGCAACGCGATGAGTGACCAGGATCATCGGCACCAGGCCATCCTGTTCTTCGACTTCTTTCTGCATGATCGATTCGATATTGATGCCGCGCTCCGACAGAATGCTCGCCACCTGAGCCAGAACGCCAGGGCGATCCTTGGCCTGAATACGCAGGTAATAGGCGCTTTCACATTCAGCGATGGGCAGGATCGGATGGTCGGACAGCGAATCCGGCTGGAAGGCCAGATGCGGTACGCGATTGGTCGGATCGGTGGTCAGGGCACGCACCACATCGACCAGATCCGCCACCACCGCCGAAGCGGTCGCCTCCATGCCAGCGCCAGCACCGTAGAACAGCGTGCTGCCAGCAGCGTCGCCATTGACCATTACCGCATTCATCACGCCATTGACGTTGGCGATCAGACGGTCGGCGGGAATCAGCGTCGGGTGCACGCGCAGCTCGATACCGGCCTCGGTACGGCGTGCAACGCCCAAATGCTTGATGCGATAGCCCAGCGCTTCGGCATAGTTGACGTCAGCGGTGGTCAGTTTGGTGATGCCCTCGGTATAGGCCTTGTCGAACTGCAGCGGAATACCGAACGCGATGGACGCCAGAATGGTCAGCTTATGGGCCGCATCGATACCCTCGACGTCGAAGGTCGGATCAGCTTCGGCATAACCCAGCGCCTGCGCCTCGGCCAGCACGTCTTCAAAGGTACGGCCCTTCTCGCGCATTTCACTGAGGATGAAGTTGCCGGTGCCGTTGATGATCCCCGCCAACCAGTTGATACGGTTGGCCGCCAGGCCTTCGCGAATCGCCTTGATCACCGGGATGCCGCCAGCCACCGCCGCTTCGAAGGCGACGATCACGCCCTTCTCGCGAGCGCGGGCGAAGATCTCGTTGCCGTGCACGGCGATAAGCGCCTTGTTGGCGGTCACCACGTGCTTGCCATTGTCGATGGCCTTGAGCACCAGCTCACGAGCGATGCTGTAGCCGCCGATCAGTTCTACGACGATGTCGATCTCGGGGTTGCTGGCCACCGCGAAGACATCGTCAGTAATTGTAATGCCGGTCGTTTGGTACTGAGGCTTGGGTGTACGGGTAGCGATCTGCGCCACCTCGATGCCACGCCCGGCACGACGCGCGATTTCCTCGGCGTTGCGCTTGAGCACATTAACGGTACCGCCACCGACGGTACCCAGCCCACAGATGCCTACTTTGACCGGATTCACACTAGACTCCCCAACTGCACTGCATAGAACGCCCGGAGCCTGCTCCAGGCGTGGAAAAAGAGCCGCACATTACGAAGCGGCCAATGGATAGTCAATCGACTAGCCCTTCAAATCACTTGGCTTCCAGCGCCAGTTTTGCCAACTGCGCTGCGGGCTGATAGCCCGGAATCATTTTGCCGTTTTCCAGGATGATCGCTGGCGTCCCATTGATGCCGATCATCTGCCCGAGCTGATACTGCTCGGCCACCGGATTCTCGCAGGTAGCCTCAGCCACCGACTGACGCGATTTGGCCTGATTCATCGCCGCCTGGCGATCCTTCGAGCACCAGACGCTGGCCAGATCCTTGGCACCTTTGCTGCCCAACCCCTGACGCGGGAAAGCCAGGTAACGCACTTCGATACCCTGCTTGTTGAGCTCGGATACTTCGCTGTGCAGCTTCTGGCAGTAACCACAGTCGGTGTCGGTGAACACGGTGATATGCGCTTTCGGCTCCTTGGGCGCGAACACCACCATGTCCTTGGCAGGAATGGCATTGATCTGCTTGGCGATGGCGCGGCTCTCTTCAGCCTCGGTCAGGTTGATGGCTTGCCCGTCCTTGAACTGGAACAGATAACCCTGCATGACGAACTGCCCGTCGGCGCTGGCATACAGCTGGCGACCGCCCTTGAGCTGTACCTGATAGACACCGGGCATCGGGCTTTCGGCAATGGCTTCGATCGGCAGATCAGGCTGGATCGACAACAGGTTCTTGCGGATCGTCTGATCCGGATCGGCGGCATGGCCGAGGGTGCTGACCAGGCCAAGGGCCATGGCCGCGAAAATGCGGGTCACACGCATGAATACTCCTATCGAGCGACGGGGTGACGAGGGAAGAACGAAGATTATCACAACCGCAGCTGCAGGCCGCAGAGCCAGGATGCAAAGCGCGAACCACCGCAACCGATTCATCCCCGCGGATGGTGCTGCGCATGCAACGCCTGCAAGCGAGCCCGCGCCACGTGGGTGTAGATTTGCGTGGTGGACAGATCACTGTGCCCCAGAAGCATCTGCACCACACGCAGATCCGCGCCATGGTTGAGCAGATGGGTCGCGAAAGCGTGGCGCAAGGTATGCGGCGACAGCGACTTGGCGATACCGGCCACCTTGGCCTGATGCTTGATGCGGTGCCAGAAGGTCTGCCGGGTCATCTGCTCGCCGCGCAGACTGGGAAACAGCACATCACCTGGTCGCCCGCCGAGCAAAACCGGCCGCGCCTCGCGACAATAACGCTCGACCCAGCGGATCGCTTCCTCACCCATGGGTACCAGGCGCTCTTTACTGCCCTTGCCGAACACACGCACCACCCCCTGACGCAGATTGACCTGCTCCAGGGTCAGGCCGATCAGCTCACTGACCCGCAGCCCACAGGCATACAGCACCTCGAGCATGGCGCGATCACGCAGCCCGATGGGATCACCCAGATCAGGCGCCGCCAGCAGTGCCTCGACATCTGCCTCGGACAGCGACTTGGGCAGCGGCCGACCGAGCTGCGGCATATCCACCTGCAAGGTCGGGTCGGTTTCGATCACACCCTCACGCAGCAGAAATCGGTAAAAACCGCGCATCCCGGAAATCAGCCGCGCCGTGGAGCGCGCCTTGTAGCCCTCATTCATGCGCCAGGCCAGATGATCGAGCAACACTTCGCGCCCCACTGCCTGCAGCTCGACGTCGCGACCTTGCAGCCAACCGTTGAGCAAAGCCAGATCACTGCGGTACGCCGACCGGGTGTGCACGGAAAGGCCTTTCTCCAGCCACAACGTCTCGATGAAACGCTCGATCAGCGGATGGTCGACTGCAGACATCGGTTACCCCTGAAACAGCAAAGGTTTGGCGGCGCCAGTGGCACGCGCACGATCAGAAACCCGGCAGCACCGGCACTGGCTTGCCGTCCTCGCCCATCGCCACGAAGCTGAAAGCACCACGAATGGCGAGCTCTCGACGGGCGCCGTACATGTCCTCGACGAACACGTCGACCTGCACCTTCATGCTGGTGTTACCAACCGCACTCACGCGGCCGACCAGCTCAACGATAGTACCGGCCGGAATCGGATGACTGAAGTCGATACGATCGGAGGACACCGTAACCAGCGGCAGCCGGCAGAAACGGGTAGCAGCGATGAACGAAACCTCGTCCATCCAGGCCATGGCCGTACCACCAAACAGGGTGTTGTGATGATTGGTAGTCGGCGGAAACACCGCCTTGGCCACGCGCGTTTCGGAAAGCTCGGTACGCCGCTGGATTTCCTGCTCTCTGGGGGTCATCACTCAGAACCTGCTCACGACTGTGGTGTGCGTAGTAGATACAAAAATCGCACCTAATAAGAAAGGCCTCTACAAGGCGAGAGCAGCCGTTCGTTGTGGGGCGCCAATTGGTGGGCTGAAGCCCACCCTACAGCCGTGCATCTAACCGTAGGGTGGGCTTCAGCCCACCAAATCGAACGGCGGCTACCGCCACTTTGCTGCCACTTCAACAAACGCCAGAAACGAAAAAAGCAGCCAACGGCTGCTTTTTTCGAGAGGGAAGCGTGGCTTAAGCCAGCTTCTCCTTGATACGTGCTGCCTTGCCGGACAGGTCGCGGAGGTAGTACAGCTTGGCCTTGCGAACGTCACCACGACGCTTGACAGACAGACTGTCAACCAGCGGGCTGTAAGTCTGGAAAGTACGCTCAACGCCTACGCCGCTGGAGATCTTGCGCACGGTGAAAGCGCTGTTCAGACCACGGTTACGCTTGGCGATTACTACACCTTCGAACGCCTGCAGACGCTGACGGTCACCTTCCTTTACTTTTACCTGGACGACTACGGTATCGCCCGGGGCAAAGGTAGGGATCTCTTTACCCATCTGCTCAGCTTCGAGTTGCTGAATGATTTTGTTGGTCATGCTGCGCTCCTAAGACGGGCCGTCAGGCCGGCCATCGATACATTAGTTATCGTCCTGCTGGCGGATGTATTCCTCCAGCAGCTTTTTCTCTTCCCCAGAAAGCGAGCGGCTATCCAGAAGATCGACACGACGTTCCCAGGTACGCCCCAGGGACTGCTGCAAACGCCAGCGCCGGATGTGTTCGTGGTTGCCGCCAAGCAGCACCTCAGGAACACGTTTATCCGCATACACCTCCGGACGGGTGTAATGCGGGCAGTCGAGCAAGCCATCCGTGAAGGAGTCTTCCTCGGCCGAATCTGCATGACCCAATGCACCAGGCAAAAGGCGCGTTACCGCATCGATCAGCACCATGGCCGGCAGCTCACCGCCGGACAGGACGTAGTCGCCAATCGACCATTCCTCGTCGACATGCGTTTCGATGAAACGCTCGTCGACGCCTTCGTAGCGGCCAGCGATAAGGATCAAACGCTCCTCCTTCGCCAGCTCGCGTACCGCCGCCTGCGTCAGCGGGCGGCCTTGTGGCGAAAGGTAGATCACCTTCGCCTGACCGCCGCTGGCCTGCCTGGCATCAGCCAAGGCATCTTCGAGCGGCTTGATCTTCATCACCATGCCAGGACCACCACCGAAGGGGCGGTCGTCAACGGTGTGATGACGATCCGTGGTGTAACTGCGTGGGTTCCAGCAGGTCAGCTGCAACAGCTCCTGCTTGACCGCACGGCTGGTAATGCCGTAATCGCCGATGGCGGCGAACATTTCCGGGAACAGCGTAATGACATCGACGCGCAAGCTAGGCATGGCGTCAGAAATCCGCATCCCAGTCGACCCGCATCTCGCCAGTCTCAAGACTGATCGACAACACACACTGCTGCGTATACGGCAACAGGCGCTCGCGATCATCGAGGCTGCCGATGCACGGCTTGACCGCCATCACATCATTGGCACCGGTCTCGAACAGATGATCGATCTTGCCGAGCAATTGCCCTTCTTGATCGATGACGCTAAGACCTTCCAGCTGATACCAGTAGAACTCGCCGTCTTCCAGTTCCGGTAGCTGGCTGCGGGGAACGCAGATCTCGAAGCCGGCGTAGGTACGCGCAACCTCACGATCATCGAGCCCTTTCAGCCTGGCGACCAGAACCTTGCCCTGCAAGCGTCCACCAGCCAGTTCAACCTGTTTCACCTCGCCATCGCGCCGCAGCGTCCAGCGAGGGTAGTCGAGCACGTTATCCAGAGGATCGGTAAAGGAAAACACCTTCACCTCACCCTTGACGCCATGCACCGAGACAATCTTGCCAAGAACCATCAGATCCTCGGCGGGAGCCGGCGTCGTGCTCATAAAGTGCTTAGGCAGCAGCCTTGGCAGCTTCTTTCAGCAGCTGAGCAACACGCTCAGACGGCTGCGCGCCCTGGCCCAGCCAGTAGGTAGCGCGTTCTTGATTCACGGACAGCTTGATTTCAGCACCCGAAGCGACCGGATTGAAGAAGCCAATACGCTCTACGAAGCGACCGTCGCGCGCATTGCGGCTGTTGGTCACGGTCAGGTGGTAGAAGGGGCGCTTTTTGGAGCCGCCACGAGCGAGACGAATAGTTACCATGTGAACATCGTTCCTGTAGTCGGTGCTAACTTGAGGCACACATCAAAATGGGCCTAGGCCCGAAAGGCCGCATATTCTAAGGATTATGCGGCTGTTTGCAAATCTCTTTTTCCGCCGGCCGTCGATAGACCGGCACAGAAGCTTCAGAACTTCGGCATACCGCCGCCCGGCATCATGCTGCCCATGCCGCGCATCATCTTGGCCATGCCGCCTTTGGCGGTGAATTTCTTCATCATTTTCTGCATTTGCTTATGCTGCTTGATCAGCCGACCAATGTCCTGCACCTGAGTGCCAGAACCCTGGGCAATGCGGCGCTTGCGCGAACCACTGATGATTTCTGGGTCACGGCGCTCGGCAGGCGTCATGGAGTTGATGATCGACTCCATCTGCTTGAATTGCTTTTCTGCCGCGCCCTGGGCGCCGCCCATCTGCGACAGGTTGACGCCACCCATCTGCGGCAGCTTGTCCATCAGGCCGCCAAGGCCGCCCATGTTCTTCATCTGCTGCAACTGGTCACGAAAATCTTCGAGATCAAAGCCCTTGCCCTTTTTCAGCTTCTTGGTGAGCTTCTCGGCCTTGTCACGATCGAGGGTCTGCTCGGCCTGCTCGATCAGACTGAGCACGTCGCCCATGCCGAGGATGCGCGAAGCGATCCGCTCGGGATGGAACGGCTCGAGCGCGTCACTCTTCTCGCCCATGCCGATGAACTTGATCGGTTTGCCGGTGATCGCGCGAACCGATAGTGCGGCACCACCCCGCGCATCACCGTCGACCTTGGTCAACACCACACCGGTGAGCGGCAGAGCGTCGTTGAAGGCCTTGGCGGTGTTGGCGGCATCCTGACCGGTCATGGCGTCGACCACGAACAGGGTTTCCACCGGTTTGACCGCCGCGTGCAACGCCTGGATCTCGGCCATCATCTCGGCATCGATGGCCAGACGACCGGCGGTATCCACCAGCACCACATCGATGTATTTGAGTTTGGCTTCGCGAATCGCCGCTTCAGCGATAGCGACCGGCTTCTGAGTGATATCGGACGGGAAGAACGTCACGCCGATGTCGCTGGCCAGGGTTTCCAGCTGCTTGATCGCGGCGGGACGGTAAACGTCCGCGGACACCACCATCACGCTCTTTTTCTTACGTTCTTTCAGGAACCGCGCCAGCTTGCCAACGGTGGTGGTCTTGCCCGCACCCTGCAGACCGGCCATCAGCACGACCGCTGGCGGCGTAGTGCTCAGGTCAAGATCTTCGTTGGCCGCACCCATGAGGCTTTCCAGCTCCAGGCGCACGATTTTCACAAACGCCTGGCCAGGCGTCAGGCTCTTCGACACCTCGGTGCCGACTGCACGATCCTTGACCCGAGCGACAAAATCCTTGACCACGGGCAGCGCGACGTCGGCCTCGAGTAGCGCCATGCGCACTTCGCGCAGGGTGTCCTTGATATTGTCCTCGGTCAGCTTGGCCTTGCCAGTGACGCTGCGCAGGGTCTGCGAGAGGCGATCTGTTAAATTTTCGAACATGCGCGTTCCTATCGGGCCGGATGTGCTGGCAGTAAACGCGGGATTATAACGGAGACTGCCCTGCTGTTGAGGCTTCTTTATCGGAGCCCCTGCGACATATGAGACCTGATACCACTTGCGGTCTTTTGACAACCACCGTTGTGTGCCACACTCAGCGCCTTTCAGGCCTTGTCATTCAGGATCTATGCACCCTCTGTTGCCCAGCCTCGCCGCAGCCATTTTCTATTTTGGCGCCGCCAGCTACCAAGGCTTGCACCTGACACGCCGCAGCACGCCCAGCAAACGCGTGCTGGCGCTTCTTGGCGTGATTGCCCTGTTCTTCCATGGCGGCAGTCTGTTCATGCAGATGCACAACAGCGCCGGCCTGACTCTGGACTTCTTCAATGCCGCCAGCCTGATCGCCTATACGGTGATCGTGCTCATCCTGCTAGCCTGCCAACGTATGCCGGTGGAAAACCTGCTGCTGTTCCTCTTCCCGCTCGGCGGCCTCACGGTACTGTGCGCTCAGTTCATGCCCAGCGGCACCACCCAGCCGCTCGAAGAAGGCCCCGGCATCCTCGCCCATATCCTGCTGTCGATCGTGGCCTACGGCATGCTGACCATCGCCATGTTCCAGTCGCTGCTGCTACTGGTGCAGGATCATCAGCTCAAGCACAAACATCCGTCCGGACTGATCCGCAACTTCCCCCCGCTGCAGACCATGGAGAGCTTGCTGTTCGGCTTCCTGTGGTGCGGCTGGGCACTGCTCTCGCTGTCGCTGCTGTCCGGGGTGATCTTCATTGATAACCTGTTCACCCAGCATCTGGTGCACAAGACCATTCTGTCCTGCTTTGCCTGGGTGGTGTTCGCTGTGCTGCTGTGGGGCCGTCACCAGCTTGGCTGGCGTGGGCACAAGGCGATCCGCTGGACGCTGGCCGGGTTCTGCCTGCTGATGCTGGCATTCTTCGGCAGCAAGCTGGTTCGCGAATTCATCCTCCACATCTGATCGTGGACACACCCTCTCCCCTACCCCAGCTAGCGCTGCTACTTGTGCTGCTGGGTTGCGCCGCGTTCTTTATCTGCGCGCGTACCGTGCTGTTCAGCCTCAATCGCTATCGCCTGCGCCACCGAGCCCGCCAAGGCCATCGTGCCGCTGCTCGGCTGATCCGCCTACTGGATCAACCACAGCGCCTCTCGGCCACCCTGCGTATCGGCACCATCTGTAGCACCATGGCCGCCTCGGTGGCCGCCACTCTGCTCGCGCTGAACCAGGGCGGCACCGCGACTCTGGCCATTTCACCGTTCCTGCTGACCCTGGCCGCCCTGATGCTGGCCCATCCGCTCGGGCGCGTACTGGCCATTCTGCCGGCGCCGCTGTTCGCCTACCCGGCAAGCCGCCCGCTGACGCTCTTCAGCACACTGCTGTCACCGCTGACCCGCCTGCTGCTGAGCATCAGCCAGGCGCTACGCAGCAGGATCGGCAAACCCGCGCCAGGCCAGCACGATGACCTCAGTCTCGAAGAGCTGCGCAGCGCACTGCAGGCCGACGACCTGCCACTGCCCAGCGAAAGACGCGCCATGCTGCTCGGTGTGCTCGAACTGGATCGGGTCAACGTCGACGACATCATGATTCCGCGCCACGAAGCCACCGGCATCGACCTGCACAGCAGCACGCCGTTGACCGAGCAGATCCGCAATGCCTCGCACACCCGCCTGCCGGTGTATCGCGACAGCCTCAACCAGACCGAAGGCATCCTGCACATGCGGCGCCTGGCGGGCCGTGGCGAGCTGAACGAAAGCAGCCTGCTGCAGGCCTGCGATGCGCCCTATTTCGTGCCGGAGGGGACGACGCTGGCCACCCAGCTGGTGAATTTCCAGCAGCACAAGTACCGCACCGGTATCGTCGTCGACGAGTACGGCGAAGCCATGGGCATCGTCACCGTGGAAGACATTTTGGAAGAGATCGTCGGCGACCTGAGCACCGTGGAAACCGCGCACCCGAGCGAATTTCATGCGCTAGGCGATGGTACCTGGTCGATCAAGGGCAGCGCCTACATACGCGAAGTGAACCGCGGCCTGGGCTGGAGCCTGCCGGTCGACGGACCGAAGACCGTCAATGGCCTGGTGACGGAAATATTGGAGAACATCCCGGACAGCGCCGTATGCCTGCAGGTCGGCCGCTACCGCCTGGAAATCCTCAAGGCCAGCGGCAGCCGGGTACTCGAGGTACGGGCCTGGGAGGCCCTGCAGAGGTGAAGCAGCCAGCAGGAGCAGTACTCCCGCTGACTCTAAGTTTTAGAACCTTTTGAAAGTCTCGCGAGCTAGAGCAATGCAAGGCAAAAACAGGCGAGGAAGCAGAGTGTACTTTTGTACATGAGCATTCCGAGCCTGTTTTTAACGCAGCAGTGCCGACTCGCAGCAGACTTGAACAGGTTCTTACAGCTCGACGTTCACCGCCTGCGCCGAACGCAGCGCCTTGGCGCGTGCAGCCTCCAGCGACTCATCACGGGCCAGCGCCACGCCCATGCGGCGCTGACCGCTGACTTCCGGCTTGCCGAACAGACGCAGTGCGGTATCCGGCTCGGTGAGCGCGGCGCCGAGGTTGCCGAAGCTGACCTGCTGCGACTCGCCTTCGACCAGAATCACCGCCGAGGCCGACGGGCCGAACTGGCGGATCGCCGGGATCGGCAAGCCGAGAATGGCCCGTGCATGCAGAGCGAACTCGGACAGATCCTGAGAAATCAGGGTCACCAGACCGGTGTCATGGGGGCGCGGGGAAATTTCGCAGAACCACACCTGATCACCCTTGACGAACAGCTCGACGCCGAACAGGCCACGGCCACCGAGAGAACCGGTCACGGCCAGGGCGATGCGCTCAGCCTCGGCGCGTGCGGCCGGGCTCATCGCCTGAGGCTGCCAGGACTCCTGATAGTCGCCCTTCTCCTGACGGTGACCGACCGGTGCACAGAAGGTGGTGCCGCCGACGTGGCGCACGGTCAGCAGGGTGATTTCGTAATCGAAGTCGATGAACCCTTCGACGATCACCCGGCCTTTGCCAGCACGACCGCCAGCCTGAGCGTAATCCCAGGCCTTCTGCACGTCATCGGCGCCCTTGAGCACCGACTGGCCCTTGCCCGACGAACTCATGATCGGCTTAACCACGCAGGGGAAACCGATGGCGCTGACCGCAGCCTGGAACTCCTCGAGGGAGTCGGCGAACTGATACGGCGAGGTCGGCACGCCCAGTTCTTCGGCGGCCAGGCGGCGGATGCCTTCACGGTTCATGGTCAATTGCGCGGCACGTGCGCTAGGGATCACCGTGTAGCCTTCGTTTTCCAGCTCGACCAGCGTAGCGGTGGCGATCGCCTCGATCTCCGGCACGATGTAATGCGGCTTCTCCAGCTCGATCACCGCGCGCAACGCCGCGCCATCGAGCATGCTGATCACGTGGCTGCGATGCGCCACCTGCATGGCCGGAGCGTTGGCATAACGGTCGACGGCGATGACTTCGACGCCGAGGCGCTGCAGCTCGATCACCACTTCCTTGCCGAGCTCACCCGAGCCACACAGCAACACACGGGTCGCGCTAGGCGACAGGGGGGTTCCGATACGGGGCATAACAGGATCCTTGGGTAGCAGGAGAATTCACAGGCTGTGTGAAAACTACTGCGCTCGGTCATGCGGCGTTAAAAACCAGCTCAAAATGCTCATTTACAACTCGTAAACTGCGCTTTTTCGCCGGTTTTTGCCTTGCCTGACCTTCGCTCGCTACGTTTTCACACGGCCTGTTCAGGCGGCGATTTTAATCACGGCAGGCGCCGACCGCGAACTAAATCGCTGCACCGTCAATCGGCAAGGCAGCGCAACGGCTCTGAATCGAGGTGTTTCGCCGGCGGCAGGCGGATGCTTGCCAGGGGCATTATTGATCTCGCGAATTGCCATGGATCAACGCGGCAAGATCACGCGTCAGCTACGCTCAAAGTGGATGCCGCCGCTGCGTCAGTAACACACGCAGCGGCGCAGCTCCTGGCAGGCAAGACTTCCAGAGGAGGCATCGCCATGGACGCGTTCCACATCATGATCGTGCTTTTGGTCAGCGGCTTTCTGCTGCTGGGAATCGGCTTCAACAACCGCGAGCAGGAATGGGGCATCTGGCTAACCGGCCTGGGCGCGCTGTCGATGTTTGCGCCACTGTTCTTCAAGGTGTTCATCGAGTTCGGCTGAGGCGTGCAGTTTCGAGCCTGCTCGAAAACCTGATCAGTCGCCGCTCTGCCAGCGTCGGGCGGATGCCTGGTCGCTCTCCCGTCCTTCGACCCAGCGCGGGCCGTCGGCGGTGTCCTCTTTCTTCCAGAACGGTGCCTGGGTCTTCAGGTAGTCCATGATGAACTCACAGGCCTCGAACGCCGCCTGTCGGTGCGCACTGGCTACGCCAACGAAGACGATTGGCTCGCCCGGCTCCAGCCGGCCGACACGGTGAATCACTTCGACGCCCAGCAGCGGCCAGCGCTCGCGCGCCTGGGACTCGATACCGACCAGAGCCTTTTCCGTCATGCCGGGGAAGTGCTCGAGATACATCCCCGCCACATCGCGGCCATCGTTGAAATCACGCACGTAGCCAACGAAACAGGCCACCGCACCGACACCGGTATTGGCCGCATGCACGGCATTGGTCTCCAGCCCCGGATCGAAAACCGCCTGCTGTACACGAATGCCCATCTCAGCCTCCGGTAACCGTGGGGAAGAACGCCACCGCGTCGCCATCGACCAGCGGTTCGCTCAGCGCGCAGAGCTCTTCATTGCGTGCGCACATCAAGCCGCGCTCGGCGAGCACTTCCCACACCCCGCCGCGCGCCAGCAGGTGCAGACGCAGCTCGTCGAGGGTGGCAAAGCCGGGTTGCAGTTGTTCGGCATCCAGACCGAGGGTTTCGCGGTAACGGGCGAAGTACTGCACGCTGATCATCGCTCGCCCTCGTCTGCCAGGAAGTGGCCGCTCTTGCCGCCGACCTTTTCCAGCAAACGCACCTGCTCGATGACCATGCCGCGATCCACCGCCTTGCACATGTCGTAGATGGTCAGCGCGGCGACGCTGGCAGCGGTGAGCGCTTCCATTTCCACCCCGGTCTGCCCGGTGAGTTTGCAGCGGGCGCGAATCAGCACGGCGTCATTACCGTCGGCCTGCAGCTCGACCTTGACGCTGGTCAGCATCAGCGGGTGGCACAGCGGAATCAGATCCGAGGTTTTCTTCGCGGCCTGAATGCCGGCAATGCGTGCTACGGCGAAAACGTCGCCCTTGGGATGCTCGCCGTCGACGATCATCTGCAGCGTCTCGGTACGCATGCGTACGCGAGCCTCGGCCACGGCCTCGCGTATGGTCTGCGCCTTGTCGCTGACGTCGACCATATTGGCGCGCCCCTGGGAGTCGAGATGGGTGAGCACGGGCAATCTCCGAATGAATGATGCGGAGATTGTAAGCCTCAACCCTCAGGCTTCAAGCCAAAAGAGCGTGACGAGGTTGCAGCTCTCGTCACGCTTGCCACTCGAGACAGGTTGCCTGCCGCTACATATGGCTTTCCGCGTACTCGGCGAGTATCGAGCGTGGAACGCCCTGCAGGGTGATGTGCACGCCGTGCTCGAAGCCTTTGAACCGCTCGGTGAGGTAGGTCAGGCCTGAGCTGGGTGCCGACAGATAGGGCGTGTCGATCTGCGCCAGGTTGCCCAGGCAGATCACCTTGGAGCCACTACCGGCGCGGGTGATGATGGTCTTCATCTGGTGCGGGGTGAGGTTCTGACACTCGTCGATGAGGATCAGGCTCTGCTGGAAGCTGCGCCCGCGAATGTAGTTCAGGGATTTGAACTGCAACGGCACCTTCTGCAGGATGTAGTCGACGCTGCCGTGGGTGTTCTCGTCGTCCATGTGCAGGGCTTCGAGGTTATCGGTGATGGCGCCCAGCCAGGGCTCCATCTTCTCGGCCTCGGTACCGGGCAGGAAACCGATCTCCTGATCCAGCCCCTGTACCGAACGAGTGGCGATGATGCGCCGGTAGCGCTTGTTGACCATGGTCTGCTCGATGGCCGCCGCCAGGGCCAGGATGGTCTTGCCGGAGCCTGCAGCGCCGGTCAGGTTGACCAGGTGGATATCGGGGTCGAGCAACGCATAGAGCGCCAGCGCCTGATAGATGTCCCGCGGCTTGAGGCCCCAAGCCTCCTGGTGCATCAGCGGCTCCTGATGCAGATCGAGAATCAGCAGTTCGCCGCCTTCAGCCTCTTTGACCCAGCCGACGAAACCCTGCTCGTCGATGATGAATTCGTTGACGTTGACACCCGGCAGCTCCTCGCTCAACTGCACGCGATGCCAGGTGCGTCCATGGCCCTGACGGGTATCGACCTTGGCGACACGATCCCAGAAGGCGCCTTCGACGTTGTGATAGCCCTTGGAGAGCAGCGAGATGTCGTCGACCAGTTGGTCGGTGTGATAGTCCTCGGAATCCAGACCGCAGCCACGCGCCTTCAGGCGCATGTTGATGTCCTTGGTCACCAGCACCACCGAGGTGCCCGGCCGGCGTGATTTCAGCTCGACCAGCTGGTTGATGATCTTGTTGTCGTTGAGGTCTTCCGGCAGCCAGGTAACCGGCGCCGCACTCTTACTCATGAGAATCGATAGAAAACCGCGGGGCTCGTTCTTGCCACGCTGAATCGGTACACCGTGCTCGACTTCCTCGGGGCTGGCGCCATCGAGGATCTTGTCGATCAGACGAATCGCCTGGCGACACTCGGCGGCGACCCCCTGCTTGCCGGTTTTCAGCTTGTCGAGTTCCTCCAGCACGGTCATCGGAATGGCAACGTGGTGTTCTTGGAAATTGAGTAGCGCGTTGGGATCGTGAATCAGGACATTGGTGTCGAGGGCATACAAGGTTGGGGCGGTGGGCTTGATGCGTCCGTGGTCATCCATACTCGTCACCTCTTGTCGGATCCAGTGACGGAATGCCAGGACGGCGCTCCGCCACACAGGGCCACCGACTCCCCCTTAAAGGAGAGATGCACACGGATGAGGGCCGATGGCCGCCACCTGTCTGCAGGGTTCGGCGGTCTTTCAAGGCGTGGCCTGCGACGGTGGATCATCATGATCGATTCGCGGCAAACCACAGTTCGTTGATACTCCAAAAAATGTGACAGGAAAATGATCTTTTCAGATTTTTGAAGTTTATTTTTCGGTTAGACGAATGACGCTTGGCGCTCGTGCAGCTCACCGCTAAAG
Organism: Pseudomonas sp. AC355; assembly: GCF_979258205.1. Taxonomy (NCBI): domain Bacteria; kingdom Pseudomonadati; phylum Pseudomonadota; class Gammaproteobacteria; order Pseudomonadales; family Pseudomonadaceae; genus Pseudomonas; species Pseudomonas sp. AC355. The sequence continues at coordinate 2,506,712 of NZ_OZ409843.1, forward strand.
TCATAAGTCCTGCTGCAGCGCTCCATTGGCGAACCCTGCCCCCTCTTCCCTGCCGGCTAACTGCTCTTGTCACCGAATCGGCTAGAATCGGCGCTCCGCTGAAGGAGACGACCTATGCTGATGGTGATTTCACCCGCCAAGACCCTGGATTACGACACCGCGCCGGTGACGTCACGCTTCACCCAACCCGAGTTCCTCGACCACTCCCAGGAACTCGTCGCCCAGCTGCGCGAATTCTCCCCCGCGCAAATCGCCGAGCTGATGCACCTGTCGGACAAACTCGCCGGCCTCAATGCCGCGCGCTTCGGCAGCTGGACGCCGGCCTTCGACACGCACAACGCCAAGCAGGCGCTGCTGGCATTCAAGGGCGATGTGTACACCGGCATGGATGCGCAAAGCTTCGCGGAGGCGGATTTCGATTTCGCCCAGCAGCACCTGCGCATGCTTTCCGGCCTGTACGGCCTGCTGCGCCCCCTGGATCTGATGATGCCCTACCGTCTGGAAATGGGTACCAAGCTGATCAACGCCCGCGGCAAGGATCTCTATGCTTTCTGGGGCGAGCACATCAGTGAGTGGCTGAACGAGGCACTGCAGGCTCAGGGCGACGATGTGCTGCTCAACTTGGCCTCCAACGAGTACTTTGGCGCGGTCAAGCGCAAGGTACTCAAGGCGCGCATCATCGATACCGAGTTCAAGGATCTGAAGAACGGCCAATACAAGATCATCAGCTTCTATGCCAAAAAGGCCCGCGGCCTGATGGCTCGCCACGTGATCAGGGAGCGACTGAAGAATCCGCAGGATCTCAAGGACTTCGACGCCCAGGGTTACCGCTTCTCGGCCAAGGACTCCAGCGTCGACAAGCTGGTGTTCCTGCGCGACCACGCCCCGGACTGATCGGCGCTGGAAACATCCGCCAACCCCTGCACGGGTGCCGAGGCAGCCGGGCTTGTGTAGGATTGGCACACATTCGACGTTCAAGGTTTAGCGATGATTTTCGGCGCGATTCTGGTGCTCAGCTGGTTCATCCTGCTGATCCGCTACCCGGCCAAAGCCCTGCCCATTTCCCTTGCCGCACTGGTTGGCCTGGGGCTGGTATCGAGCTGGGTGCTGTGGCAAGAGAGCCGCGAGAATCGCCACCTGGCTCACTTGGAGCTGCGCCTGAGCCATGCGCCGCAAAGCTGCCCGGCAGATCGCCCGCTGAGCGTGCACCTGCACAACGGTAGCCAAGCCGCACTGCTGGAGCTGCGTTGGCAGGTAGCCGCCTACCGCCCAGGCGACAGCGTCAACCTGGCGCAACGGCTTTACGAAACCCCGCGCTACAGCGGCCCTGGCGAATTGCTGCCGGGGGCCGACTGGCAAACCTGCCTGCCCCTGCCTACCCTGCGTAGCGGCTATCGCGCCAGCACCCTGGAGTTTCGTGCCGAACAGCTGCAAGGTACGTTCAGCCGCTGACCGGCGCCTGAAAAGATCCAGATAACAACAAACACAAGGATTGCCCATGAGCCACCCCACGGTTCTGATCACCGGCTGTTCCAGTGGCATCGGCCGCGCACTGGCGGACACCTTTCTGCAGCAGGGCTACCAAGTCTGGGCCAGCGCCCGCAAAGAGGAAGACGTGGCACGCCTGAGCGCAGCCGGCTTCAACGCCGTGCAACTGGACGTGGACGACGCCGACGCTGTCGAGCGACTGGCCGCGACGCTCAAGGAACGCATCGGCGGCCTTGACGTACTGATCAACAACGCCGGCTATGGCGCCATGGGCCCGCTGCTCGATGGCGGTGCCACAGCGATGCGTCGGCAGTTCGAAACCAATGTCTTCGCTATCGTCGACGTGACCCGGGCGCTGTTCCCGTTGCTGCGCTGCAACAAAGGGCTGGTGGTGAACATCGGCAGTGTCTCCGCCGTACTGGTCACCCCGTTCGCGGGCGCCTACTGCGCCTCCAAGGCTGCCGTCCACGCCCTCAGCGATGCCCTGCGCCTGGAGCTGGCGCCTTTCGGCGTCGGTGTGCTGGAAGTGCAGCCCGGCGCCATCGAGTCGAGTTTCGGCTCCCAAGCCAGTCGCCAGGCTGAACAGTTGATCGGCGAGCACTCGCCCTGGTGGCCCATGCGTGAAGGCATCCGCGCCCGCGCCATGGCGTCCCAGGACAATCCGACGCCTGCCAGCCACGTTGCCCGCAACGTGCTCGCGGCTGTGAACAGCGGCAAGCGACCACGAGTATTGCGCCTCGGCAATGGCAGCCGCGCATTGCCGCTGCTCGCTGCTCTGCTGCCCGGCGCACTGCTGGATCGCATACTGAGTCGCCGCTTCGGTCTGGATCGCACCTTGTAGAACCTGGCGCCAGCGGCGAGACTCAGAGCTCCACCTTTTGCACCGAGCCGTGCCGCCATGCCCCCATCCCATTCTTCCGTCGCCATGACTCGTTACGCTGTCATTGGCGTGGTCGCAGCCGTGCTGCTCAACCTGTTGCTGCGCAGCTTCGTCAAACTCGGCGGCGTGCTGGCCACACTGGTGATCGCCGCCAGCGTAGCGGCGCTGATGGCTTTGCTGTTCGCCTGGCAGCAACGCCGCCCGCCAACCCGCGGTGAACGTCGCCGCCTGGTGTGGCTGTACGGCGGCATGCTGGCGCTGCTGTATGTCGGCCTGCTGACCATGATGACGCTGCAGGATGAGCCCAGCCCGATGGGCGTGGTGATCTTCGCGCTGCACTATCTGAGCTATCCGCTGCTCGCCCAGATGCTGTTCTCCGAGCGGATATTCAAAAGAATGCCCTGAGCAAGCGGCACTTGCGGGGCGATCACTGCTCTACACTCGTTACCAATAAGCCTGATCGGAACGTCGATGAGAACCAGCCGGCACCTCAAAACCCAGGAGCGACGCATCATGTTTGCGCTGCTCGCTGCGCTATTGATCGTGCAGATCGTCATTTATCTGGTCAGTGTGCGTACCAATCGCGGCATCGTTGAAGACACCACTGCCACGCAGTTGGCAACCACCGCTCAAGTGGTCGACCAGTTGCTCGAACTACGCCACCGTCAGCTGACTCAGGGTGCGGCCGTGCTAGCGGCGGACTACGGCCTCAAGGAGGCCATCGCCATTGGCGAACGAGCGACTATCGAATCCATGCTGCAGAATCATGGCAGCCGCCTGCAGGCCGATATCGCCGTGCTCAATACCCTCGACCGGCAACTGATCGCCAGTGTCCCCAGCGAGCTGCAACAGGCCGATATCGTTCCCCTCCTCAAGGCCGCCGCACAATCCGGCAGCGCTGACGGGCAGATGCCTATCGCCATGCTGCGCAGCCAGAGCGGCGTGCTCTACCAGTTGATCCACAGCGTGGTAAATATGCCCACGCCACAGGCCGAACTCACCCTGGGCTTCGCCATCGACGACGGCCTGGCCGAGGATCTCAAGCGGGTCACCGACACCGAATTCGTATTCCTCTCCCGTGGCGAGAATGGCGCCTGGCAATTGCATGGCAACACCCTGAACAGTACGTTCGAGCGCTTGCTAGGCAATCCATCGGCACTGGTCGATGGCGCCACCTGGAGGCTGCAAGACGAAGGCAATGAATACCTGATGCGCTCGGTGTCGCTCGCCAACGTCAATGCCCAGGGCGCCAGTGAGGTACTGCTGATCATGGGCAAATCTCTGGGCCGGACCATGGCCGCCCACGCACGCATCGAGACCCTCCAGCTTTATCTGCTAGTAGCCAGCTTGCTGCTTTCTGCGTTGGTGGTGCTGCTGGTCAACCGACACCTGCTGCGCCCGCTCAACACCTTGGCCTACCTGGATGCACTGACCGACCTGCCAAATCGCCGCCTTTTCGACCACAGCGTCGCCAACGCACTGAATGCTAAAGGGCGACGGCGCACCTCTTTCGCGCTGATGATGATCGACCTCGATCATTTCAAACAGATCAACGATCGTTACGGTCACGCCGCCGGGGACGAGGTTCTCAAGGTCAGTGCCAAACGGCTGCGCGGCCTGCTAAGACGTGTCGACATGCCAGCGCGCCTCGGTGGCGACGAGTTTGCAGCGCTGCTGCCGGGCCTCGATCGCGCGGCGGCGATTCGCTTGGGGCAGCGCATTGAAGAGGCCCTCAGCGAGCCAATCGTCTTCAATCAGCAGACCTTGCAAATCGGTATCAGCATCGGTATCGCCATCGCGCCCCAGGACGGTGAAACCGCCAGCGATCTGCTACGCATGGCCGATGACGAGATGTACGCCGACAAGGCGCAGCGAGAGAGCGAGTCGGTCTGAAAAGTCGAACACCCACTCGATAGCCCGGTCGCACCTGAAGTCCTTCTCGGTAAACAGGCGCATTCATGGAGTACATCGACTGGCTGCAATGGCCGGCTATGTTGGTCACCGTCGTGGCGGCCTGGCTGATCGCTTCGAAACAGCGCCAGCGGCGCAACCTGGGCTTCTGGGTATTCATGGCCAGCAATCTGCTGTGGATCATCTGGGGTCTCTACAGCCACGCGTATGCGTTGATCGTGCTGCAATTGTGCCTGGCAGCCATGAACATTCGCGGCGCCATCAAGACCGAAGACAAATAAACGCGGCACCGCGATGACAACGCAGGTCAGTGTTAGACGTGCCTTGGTGCGGGCACGTCAGCCGCATCTGATCTGCCAATCCCGCTCAGGCTGTGAGACCATCGACGGCTTGCCATCGTATTCATCGCCCCATGCCGAAGCCTGCTTTTGACCTCCGAGACGTAGCCTGATGCCAGACATCCTGCACCTGCAGCAGGCCGACTGGCGCGGCGATTTCGATGACGGTGCGCTGCGCCGCGGCCAGGACTACGCCACCCGCGGGCTCAGCCGCCTGCTCAGCCTCAAGGATCACAGCCTGCTCGCCAGTTGCCTGGGCAGCGGCGAACGGCCGTACCAGCAACGCATCACCCTGCATCCCTACGGACAGGGCTGGGGAGTGACGGGTAACTGCAGTTGCCCAGTGGGTTTCAACTGCAAGCATGTCGCCGCCGCCCTGCTCACCCTCGAGGCGCGCCAGCGCTCCGGTGAGGATCTGGGCTCGTTGATCGTCGTCGAAAAGCCCATGGAAGAAACTCGCATCGACAATGTGCCGCCGATCCCCGTGCTGACCTTGGGCAGCCATGTACGCGTGCACTTCGATGCGCGCAAGGGCCGCATGCTGGAACAGACCCAGCACCGCGCAGCACTGGCCTTCGACTATCAGGGCCACAGCGCAGCGGGCAAGCCGGCCAAGGATCTGCTGTATCGCCTCGGCCCGACCCATCAGTTGCGCATCGTGCGTGATGGGGCCCGCGAAGCCGAGCTGCGTCATCGCCTGGAAGAAGGCGGCCTGCGCACGGCCCTGCGGCAGAGCGAGGCGCTCGCCCAGCATCCCGGCGAACACTTCGAACTGCAGGGCGACGCAGCCTGGCTGGCCTTCATGCAGCAGCAGGTACCGGCCCTGCGCGAAGAAGGCTGGCGGGTCGAGGTGCAACCTGATTTTCAGTACAACCTGGCACAGATCGACGACTGGTACGCCGATGTCGATGAGGTTCCCGAACAGGGCTGGTTCGACCTGGAGCTGGGGATCGAAGTGGAAGGCCAGCGCATCAGCCTGCTGCCTATCCTGCTCCAGGCCATTCGACGCACGCCCTGGCTGCTTTCCGGCGAAGCCCTGGCACAGCGCCAGGATGGAGAAATGCTGCTGGTCACCCTGCCCCACAGCCAGCGCCGCGTAGCCCTGCCCTATGCACGGCTCAAGCCGTTGCTGGCAGCGCTCGGTGAACTGTTCATCGGTGACGGCGAAGACATCGGCACCCGGGTGCGCCTGCCCCGCGCCGATGCGACGCGCCTCAACGTGCTGCAGCAGGAACCCGAGCTGAGCTGGCAGGGTGGCGCCGATCTGCGCGATTTCGCCCAGCGTCTGCAGCACACCACGCTGCAGCCGGTCAGCGCGCCGGACGGCCTGGCGGCACAACTGCGCCCCTATCAGCTGCAGGGGCTGGGCTGGATGCAAGCCCTGGCCGAACTCAAGGTAGGCGGCGTGCTGGCCGACGACATGGGCCTGGGCAAGACCCTGCAGACCCTGGCGCATATCCTCCTGGAAAAACAGAACGGCCGCCTGCAGCAACCGGCCCTGATCGTCATGCCCACCAGCCTGATCCCCAACTGGGAGGATGAAGCCGCCCGATTCGCCCCGAGCCTCAAGGTGCTGGCCTTGCACGGTGCCAAGCGCCGCAGCCAGTTCAAGCTGATCGCCGAACACGACATCGTGCTCACCACCTATGCCCTGCTGCCACGCGACCTCAAGACGCTGACCGCGCAACGCTTCCATCTGCTGATTCTCGACGAAGCCCAGAGCATCAAGAACCCGCGCAGCAAGGCCGCTCTCGCCGCCAGCCAGATCAACGCGCAACAACGCCTGTGCCTGAGCGGTACGCCGCTGGAAAACCACCTGGGCGAGCTCTGGTCGCTGTTCAACTTCCTGATGCCGGGCTGGCTCGGCGACAGTAAGAGCTTCACCCGCGACTACCGCACGCCCATCGAGAAGCATGGCAACGAGCAGCGCCTGGCGCATCTGCGTGGACGCATCAAACCCTTCGTGCTGCGCCGCAAGAAGGAACAGGTAGCGCGCGAGCTGCCACCGAAGACCGAGATCACCCAATGGGTGGAACTGACCCCGGCACAGCGCGACCGCTATGAAATTCTGCGCCTGGCCATGGATCGCAAGGTACGTGAGGAAATCACCCGGCAGGGCCTGGCCCGCAGCCAGATCGTCATCCTCGAAGCGTTGCTGCGTCTACGCCAGGTGTGTTGCGACCTGCGCCTGCTGGACGAAGCCCCGGAAGAACTGAGCAGCAGCGATTCCGGCAAGCTCGGCAGCCTGCTGGAAATGCTCGAAGCGCTTATCGGCGAAGGCCGTCGGGTGCTGCTGTTCTCCCAGTTCACCTCGATGCTGGCGCTGATCGAAGCCGAGCTGCAAACCCGCGGTATTGCCTATGCCAAGCTCACCGGCAGCACCCGTGATCGCCGCACGCCGGTACAGCAGTTCCAGGCTGGGCAGTTTCCGGTCTTCCTGATCAGCCTCAAGGCGGGCGGTTCGGGCCTAAACCTTACCGCCGCCGACACCGTGATCCACTTTGACCCCTGGTGGAACCCCGCAGCGGAAGCCCAGGCCAGCGACCGCGCCTACCGGATCGGCCAGGACAAGCCGGTGTTCGTCTACAAGCTGATCGCCCGTGGCAGCGTCGAGGAGAAGATCCAGCAACTGCAGCACGCCAAGGCCAGCCTGGCGCGCGGCCTGTTGGAAGAAGGCGGCAGCCAGGCGCAATGGCAACTCAGCGAAGACGACCTGCAGGCGCTGTTCGCCCCGCTGAATGACTGACTACTTCTCCGAGTAATTATCGCCGACCACGTCGCCAGTCGAATCGATGGCCTTGCTGGACGGAAACTTGTACGACGCGAAGCGTACCGCCAACACCGACAGCGCCAGGAAGAAGATACCGCCACACAGGTACAGTAGGCCGATATCCGGCGCCTTGTGGTGAGACACGTCGCCGATCAGGTAACGGGTCAACGCGGTGATGGCGATGTACAGCAGAAAGCGGATCGGCAGATGATTGGTCTTGAAGTAGATGCCGACCATCGCCCCCAGCTCCAGGTAGATGAACAGCAGCAGAATGTCGTCCACGCTGGCACTGCCCTTTTCCAGCATGCCCATAAAGGCTGCCACGGACGCCCAGGCAGTCGCCCCACCGATGACGAACAGGCCCAGGTAGTGGAAACCCTCGACGAACAGGTTGCCGATCGAATTCGCGCCCTTGTGCATCTGCTTGCGGCCGTTATCTACCCACTTCATACCCTTCCCCTTTAACTATTGATGCAGCCGAAACGTAGCCATCATGGCGCGTCTGCGTGACATTCCCATGCAGGAACAAGACCAGCGAAGCTGGCCCGGAGCGACTGCCTTGGCACAGAGAAGCCCGCCGTCGCCAAAAAGGCACGGATGCGGCAACCTGCAGCGCGTGACAAGATGCCGCGCACAGCAAGATTCACGTTTACCCTGTTCAAATGCAGCGCGGTTCATTATGCTTGCCACAACTGTATGCATACACAGTATATTTTCAACCATTAGCGTGAAGGCGTAGAGGTGATGAATGGCCGTCGAAGTGGTGTACCGCAGCAGTCGAGATCCGGAGCGTTTATTTATGGATAAAGCCGAAGCCGACCGTCACGACAAGATGCTGGAGCTGGCTGAACTACTCAGCGAAGTGCTGCAAAAGGCGGTGCCGTCTCTCAGCGATGAGCAGGGCGAAGAGCTGGGCATCTACATGGCCAGAAACCGCGATGTGTTCGCCAAGGCTTTCAAGAACCAGCCCGATGCCCTTGCCGAGCTGGGCAGTGAGGCACTGGCGGAATGATCACCAGCCGGCGGCGCACAAATCGCCGGCAACATATCCTCGGCCTTCAGCTCTAGACGTCAGGCGCGCGCACGGTTAAAACAGAGGTCACCCACGGGAGGTGACCATGAGTGCGCGTGACCACTGCCTTGCCTGTCTGAACACCGAGCAGCCGGCGCTCTTCGAAGCGGCCTTGTGGGTTGCTGCCGAACACGACATGGCCGTGCAACCCAAACTGATCGTCAGCGAGCTCGACGGCCTGAAACATCAGGTCGATGCAGGCCTCCCCAGCCTCCCCCCGCAGGAACTCGCGCAGCCCCTGTTGCGGCGCCTCAACGACCTGCACTTTTATGCAGACGACGACAACCCGGTTCGGCCGCAGGCAGCGCTGCTGCACAAGGTGCTGCTGCGCCGTCGTGGCCAGCCCCTGAGCATCGCGCTGATCGCTGTGGAGCTGGCAAGGCGCCTGGGCATCCCCCTGCAGGGTGTCAACTTCCCCGGCTACTTCCTGTTGCGTGTTCCCGGTGCCGACCACCTGCTCGATCCCTGTGGCGGGCGGCGGCTCTATACCCGCGACTGCCGTGAACTGCTGCTGCGCTATATCGGCCCCCAGGCACAGCTGAGCGCCGAACACATGTTGGGTTGCGATGCGCGGAGCATGATCGTACGGCTATCACGTAACCTGCGTTATCTGCACATGCAAGACGAGGACTATCTGGCCGCCCTAAAAGATGCCGAGCGCGTGTTACAGCTGGCGCCTCCCAACGTCAGTGATCATCTGGCCAGAGCCGACCTTTATCAGCGCCTCGACTGCCCACAGGCGGAGCGTTTCGATGTCCAGCGTGCCCTGCTGCTGTGCGACGACCCATCGCTGCATGTACGGCTTGGCGATCGACTGCGCCAGCTGAGTACGGGCACTGCGCTGCACTGATTGCGCCTTCCTGCCGCCCTGATTCAGCACTTCCCAGCCATTCGTATTGATTTAGACACAGCGTATTCAATACGACACGGAGTTTGCCAGCTGCGACATTCGGGGCCTTTAAGTGAACCCACATCGAAAGGCGGCGAACTTCGTATCGAAATCGATACAAAGCGCCTGATTTCACTCACTTAAAAACATTATGTCATTGATTTATATACAAAAAACAAACTGGCACCTAGTTTGCTAATGGCTTTACCCATTAACCGCGCCCGCACAGACGGGCCGAAAATCACCAAGGAGTCCCCATGAGCGAATTGCGTTTTACCGTCGAGCACGAATGGCTGCGTCAGGAGGCCGATGGGCTGGTCACCGTAGGGATCACCGCCTACGCTCAAGACGCACTGGGTGACGTGGTGTTCGTTCAACTGCCTGAGCTGCAGGCCTACACCGCCGGCGAAGAAGTAGCCGTGCTTGAGTCGGTAAAGGCAGCGAGCAATATCGGCATGCCGCTCGACGGTGAAGTGGTCGAAGTGAACGCCGACCTCGAAGCCAGCCCTGAGCTGATCAATGCCGAACCGCTGGGACAGGGCTGGTTCTTCCGCTTCCGTCCAACCGACGCCAATGCAGTGGCCGGCCTGCTCGATCAGAACGCCTACGAGCGCCTGCTCAACGCCAAAGCCGACGCTTGAGAGAAAACCATGACCGACTTGACCACCCGCAACGAGTTCATCGCACGCCACATCGGCCCACGTGACCAAGATACCGCTGCCATGCTGGAAACCCTTGGTTTCAGCGACCTCGATGCACTGACCGCCAGCGTCATCCCGGGCAGTATCAAGGGCACCAGCGTGCTACCCGCTGGCGATGGCCAGAGCGAAGCCGATGCGCTGGCAGCCATCAAGGCCATCGCCGCCAAGAACCAGCTGTTTCTCAACTACATCGGCCAGGGTTACTACGGTACTCACACGCCCTCGCCGATCCTGCGCAACCTGCTGGAGAACCCGGCCTGGTACACCGCCTACACGCCTTACCAGCCCGAGATATCCCAAGGCCGCCTGGAGTCGCTGCTGAACTTCCAGACCCTGATCAGCGACCTCACCGGCCTGCCGATCGCCAACGCCTCGCTGCTCGACGAAGGCACCGCCGCCGCCGAAGCCATGACCTTTTGCAAGCGTCTGTCGAAGAACAAGGCCGCCAACGCCTTCTTCGCCTCCCAGCACTGCCACCCGCAGACACTCGACGTACTGCGTACCCGCGCCGAGCCGCTGGGCATCGACGTGGTGGTCGGTGACGAAGCCGCCATCGACGACGCCAGCGCCTTCTTCGGCGCTCTGCTGCAGTACCCGGCGAGCAATGGCGACATCTTCGATTACCGCGAAGTGGTCGAGCGCTTCCACGGCGCCAACGCTCTGGTAGCCGTCGCGGCCGATCTGCTGTCCCTGACCCTGCTGCAAGCGCCAGGTGAATTCGGTGCCGATGTGGCGCTGGGCAGCGCTCAACGCTTTGGCGTGCCACTGGGTTTCGGTGGCCCACATGCCGCCTACTTCGCCACCCGTGACGCGTTCAAACGCGACATGCCGGGTCGCCTGGTCGGCCTTTCGGTGGATCGCTTCGGCAACCCGGCCCTGCGCCTGGCCATGCAGACCCGCGAACAACACATTCGCCGCGAGAAGGCCACCAGCAACATCTGTACCGCTCAGGTGCTGCTGGCCAATATCGCCGCCATGTACGCCGTCTACCATGGCCCGCAGGGGCTCACCCGTATCGCCCAGCGCGTTCACCAGTTGACGCTGATCTTCGCCCGCGGCCTGCAGGCGCTCGGTCTGCAGATCGAGCAACAGGCATTCTTCGATACCCTGACCCTGCGCAGCGGTGAGCAGACCGCAGCGCTGCACCAGAAAGCCCGTGCAGCCGGCATCAACCTGCGCGAAGTGGATGCCGAGCGTATCGGCCTGTCATTCGACGAAACCACCACTCAGGCGGATATCGAACAACTCTGGACACTGTTCGCAGACGGCAAGGCCCTGCCGGACTTCGCGGCCCTCGCCAAGACGGACGATACTGGCCTGCCTGCTGCACAACTGCGTCAGTCGGCGATTCTCGAGCACCCGGTATTCAATCGCTACCACTCGGAAACCGAGTTGATGCGCTACCTGCGCAAGCTCGCCGACAAAGACCTGGCCCTGGATCGCAGCATGATCCCGCTGGGCTCCTGCACCATGAAGCTGAACGCGGCCAGCGAGATGATTCCCGTCACCTGGGCTGAGTTCGGCAACCTGCATCCCTTCGCCCCTGCCGAACAGAGCGCCGGTTATCAGGAACTGACCGACGAGCTGGAAGCCATGCTTTGCGCTGCCACCGGCTATGACGCCGTGTCGCTGCAGCCCAACGCCGGCTCCCAGGGCGAATACGCTGGCCTGCTGGCGATCCGCGCCTATCACCAGAGCCGCGGCGACGATAAGCGCGACATCTGCCTGATCCCGCAATCGGCCCACGGCACCAACCCGGCCACCGCCCACATGGCCGGCATGCGCGTAGTAGTGACTGCCTGCGACGCCCGCGGCAACGTCGACATCGCCGATCTGCGCGCCAAGGCCGAGCAGCACCGCGATCAGTTGGCAGCAATCATGATCACCTACCCGTCCACCCACGGAGTGTTCGAGGAAGGCATTCGCGAGATCTGCGCCATCGTCCATGACAACGGCGGCCAGGTGTATATCGACGGCGCCAACATGAACGCCATGGTCGGCCTCTGTGCACCAGGCAAGTTCGGCGGTGACGTCTCCCACCTCAACCTGCACAAGACCTTCTGCATTCCCCATGGCGGTGGCGGCCCGGGCGTCGGCCCGATCGGCGTGAAATCACACCTGGCGCCGTTCCTCCCCGGCCACGCTCACATGCAACGCAAGGTCGGCGCGGTCAGCGCTGCGCCATTCGGCAGCGCCAGCATCCTGCCGATCACCTGGATGTACATCCGCATGATGGGCGGCAGCGGCCTGCGCCTGGCGTCGCAGATGGCGATCCTCAATGCCAACTACATCGCCCGTCGCCTGGAAGAGCACTACCCAGTGCTGTACAGCGGTGAAGGCGGCCTGGTGGCCCACGAGTGCATCCTTGATCTGCGACCGCTCAAGGACAGCAGCGGCATCAGCGTCGACGATGTAGCCAAGCGCCTGATCGACTTTGGCTTCCATGCCCCCACCATGTCCTTCCCGGTGGCTGGCACGCTGATGATCGAGCCGACCGAAAGTGAGTCCAAGCAAGAGCTGGATCGCTTCTGCGACGCCATGATCGCCATCCGCGAGGAAATTCGTGCGGTCGAGCGCGGCGAGCTGAATGTCGACGACAACCCGCTGAAGAATGCCCCGCACACCGCCGCTGAACTGGTGGGTGAGTGGACGCATCCGTACAGCCGCGAACAGGCGGTCTTCCCGACCCGCAGCCTGATCGACGGCAAATACTGGCCGCCGGTAGGCCGGGTCGACAACGTGTTCGGCGACCGCAATCTGGTCTGCGCCTGCCCGCCCATCGAGGCTTATCAGGACGCCTGATTGCGCCTGGGCTGCCGAGCGCTTCGGCAGCCCGATTCCTCTATGCCCGCACGCTGCTGCGGGCCGCTCACGACCTATACAGGAGAGTGCAATGAGCTCTGAAATTCTGGCGAAAACGCCCCTCCACGCACTGCACCTGGAGCTGGGCGCACGCATGGTGCCGTTCGCCGGCTACGAGATGCCGGTGCAATATCCGCTCGGCGTGATGAAGGAACACCAGCACACCCGCGAAGCCGCCGGCCTGTTCGACGTCTCGCACATGGGCCAGATCATCCTGCGTGGCACGGGCGCCGCCAAGGCCCTGGAAAGCCTGGTGCCGGTGGATATCGTCGACCTGCCGGTGGGTATGCAGCGCTACGCTATGTTCACTGACGAAAACGGCGGCATTCTTGACGACCTGATGGTCGCCAACCTCGGTGACGACACGTTGTTTCTGGTGGTCAATGCGGCCTGCAAGCATCAAGACCTGATGCACCTGCAGCAGCACATCGCCAACCAGTGCCAGATCGAATCGCGCTTCGAACGCGCTCTGCTCGCCCTGCAGGGCCCCAAGGCAGTTGACGTACTTACCCGCCTGGCACCGGAAGTCGCGAAAATGACTTTTATGCAATTCGCGGCAGTGCGCCTGCTCGGGGTCGATTGCTACGTCAGCCGCTCCGGCTATACCGGTGAAGACGGTTACGAAATCTCGGTACCTGCCGCCCATGCAGAAGCGCTGGCGCGCAGCCTGCTGGCCGAACCGGAAGTTCAGGCGATCGGCCTGGGCGCCCGCGATTCGCTGCGCCTGGAAGCCGGCCTGTGCCTGTATGGCCATGACATGAGTGCCGACACCACGCCGGTCGAGGCAAGCCTGCTCTGGGCAGTATCCAAGGCGCGGCGAGCCGATGGCACTCGCCCCGGCGGGTTCCCCGGTGCCGAGCGCATTTTCGCGCAACAGCGCGAAGGGGTCGCCCGCAAACGTGTCGGCCTGCTGCCTCAGGAGCGCACGCCGGTACGTGAGGGTGCGGAGCTGGTGAATGCCGATGGCGAGATCATCGGTCAGGTGTGCAGTGGCGGCTTCGGCCCAAGCCTGGGTGCGCCGCTGGCCATGGGTTACGTGCAGAGCAGTCACGTCGCCGTGGACAGCGATGTGTGGGCCTTGGTACGCGGCAAACGCGTTGCCATGAAGGTCGCCAAGACGCCGTTCGTGGCGCAGCGCTACTACCGCGGTTAAGTACCGCTGGGGCGGCAGTTTCTGCCGCCCTGCTCACTCGATCAGTCTGCGTCCAGGCAACTGCGCCGATTGCTGAAGGCTTCACGGCGCATGTCCCGCACATCCAGAGAAATGCTCTCCACCTCTGGCAGGCGCTCTACCAGCGAACGCACGATGGCCATAGACAAGGTTTTCTTCTGCTCGTCCGTGCGCCCCGCCAGCAGGTAGAAGATCACATGCAGGAAATCATTCTGGCTACCGCCGACACTGTAGTGATCGTAAAGACTCAGCCGCACCTTCACTTCGCCCTCCCTGAACAATCCTGTACCCATTGCGGCGTTATGAACCAGCGCGACCAGCTCACTGCCAGCGAGCGTTTTTTCCAGGGAGCGTGAGCCCTCGACAAGACAATGCGGCATGAGATTTCCTGCACTGATAAATATCGTCATACGTTATCACACAACATTTCTTATCAGTCTGTCTGCGGCCAAGGTCGTATACTCAAGCTCGCACAGATACCCAAGAATAAGCCGTAGCGATAACTGCAAAGCCACAGCCCATGCGGTATTGCTAACATTTAGGAATTGCTTTCTGCGTAAAAAACGTTCCGAACGGAACTTTTTTACAGAGTGCGTTGACAAGCCGATTGAGAGCTGCAGATAATCAGCGGCAATGTTGTATGACAACACAGCCTTATAAAAACAAAAAAGGTCGCACCATGAAGACTGAAGCATTCACGCTCTTCGCACGCCAAATCGACTCGGGTTTCTCTACCAGTCCGTCGCATTCATCTCAATATCTGCGCGCCACTTATTCGCCGACGGCTAGGGCCTGAGGCAGAGTCCTGCGTGTCCGCACGCGGGTCTGTCGCCCTGCACAGGGCTATCCACACCCTCCTCACGGCATGTTGATCACTGATCGACAGAGGATGGTTTGTTCAGAAAACGGGAGCACAACAACAATGAAAATCATCGCCGCACTACCACCTAGCCTCATCGCACTGGCTATCGCAGCAAGCGCCCTGCCAATGGCCGCCCAGGCCGAAGGCTTCGTTGAAGATGCCAAGGTCACCCTCGGCCTGCGCAACTACTACTTCAACCGTAACTATCTGAACGGCACCGATCCGGTGATCCGCGGCGAGCGTCAAGGCCAGGCTGAAGGCTGGACCCAGAGCTTCATTCTCGATGCCCGCTCCGGCTACACCGCCGGCACCATCGGCGTTGGTCTCGACGTACTGGGCCTGTACAGCATCAAGCTGGACGGCAACCGCGGCGCCGCCAACACCCAACTGATGCCGATCCACGGTGATGGCCAGGCCGCTGACAACTTCGGCCGCACCGCCGTTGCTGCCAAGGCCAAGCTCTCCAAGACCGAACTGAAAGTCGGTGAGTGGTTCGCCGTACTGCCAATTCTGCGTGCGGACGATGGTCGTTCCCTGCCGCAGACCTTCCAGGGTGCGCAACTCACCTCCAGCGAAATCGACGGCCTGACCCTGTATGGCGGTCAGTTCTGGAAGAACAGCCAGCGTAACGACGCCAGCCGTGAGGACATCTCCTACAACGGTATCGCCGGCGATGATTTCAACTTCGGTGGTGGTGAATTCAAATTCAACGGCAACAACACCATGGTCGGCGTCTGGCACGCACGACTGGAAGACATCTACCAACAAAGCTACCTGCAACTGACACACAGCCAACCGGTGGGCGACTGGGTACTGGGCGCCAACCTCGGTTATGTAGATGGCAAGGACGAAGGCGCTGCCAAAGCAGGCAAGCTGGACAACAAGGTCTATCAGGGCAGCTTCTCCGCCAAGACCGGCAGCAACACCTTCACCGTGGCGTACCAGAAGCTCAACGGTTCGACCAAGTTCATGCGTGTCGACGGCGCCAGTGGCGGCACCCTGGTCAACGACGGTTTCACCAACAGCTACGACGCTCCGAACGAGCGCTCCTGGCAGGTGCGTCATGACTTCAACTTCGCCGGTGTCGGCGTTCCGGGCCTGACCCTGATGAACCGCTACGTCAGCGGCGACAGCATCCACGCAGCCGATGGCCGCAAGGATGGCGAAGAGTGGGGTCGCGAATCCGAACTGGCCTACACCATCCAGGACGGCACCCTGAAGAACCTCAGCGTGCGCTGGCGTAACTCCGACGTCCGTCGTGACGTTGGCCAGGATCTTCACGAAAACCGCCTGATCTTCAACTACCCGCTGTCGATCCTGTAAGGCTTACACCGCATCGCTTTACTCCAGTGTCATGGCATATTTGGCCCGTCCTCGTGACGGGCTTTTTTATGACACCGCAAAAACGCTGCAACCATGAGCGAGCCACTGCTTTGCTTTAAACTGCTGCGCCCCGGCAAACGATAGAGCCCCATGACACCGGACAACCTTGCTTTTCTGCAGCAGCACCTGAACCACGCCCTGAATGAAGCGCCGACGGATACCAGGCGTCTGTTCCATGGCCGCGGCCGCTGCTGGGAAGGACTTGAACACATCACCGTCGATTGGCTGCAGGGCATCGTGCTGGTGTGCCTGTTCAGAGAGCCAGCAGAAGACCAACTCCAGACACTGCAGACGATGTTGCTGCAGTTGAGCCAGTCCGGCGAATGGCAGCGCAGCCAAGCTCACAGCCTGCTGCTGCAGCATCGTTATCAGACCGACAGCCCGATGCAGTGCCTGGTGGGTGAGTTGCCCGAGGAGTGGGTCATCGAAGAAGACGGCCTGCGCTATCTTCTCGACCTGGGTCGCAAGCAAAACACCGGCCTGTTTCTCGACATGCGCCTGGGACGACACTGGGTACGCGAGAATGCCAAAGACCAACGGGTGCTCAACCTGTTCGCCTACACCTGCGGCTTCTCCATCTCGGCGCTTGCCGGTGGCGCCGAGCATGTGGTCAATCTGGACATGGCCAAGGCGGCGCTGAGCCGTGGCCGCGATAATCATCGCCTCAACGGCCACGACCTGAGCCGAGTCAGCTTTCTTGGCCATGAGCTGTTCAAGTCATGGGGCAAGGTGAAACGCCATGGCCCCTATGATTTGATCATCATCGACCCACCGTCCTTCCAGAAGGGCAGCTTCGCCCTCACCCGCGACTACCAGAAAATCCTCCGT
This sequence comes from Pseudomonas sp. AC355, assembly GCF_979258205.1. Classification (NCBI taxonomy): domain Bacteria; kingdom Pseudomonadati; phylum Pseudomonadota; class Gammaproteobacteria; order Pseudomonadales; family Pseudomonadaceae; genus Pseudomonas; species Pseudomonas sp. AC355. The sequence continues at coordinate 2,523,867 of NZ_OZ409843.1, forward strand.
AAGCTCCCCGAACTGCTCAGTGCCGAAGGCCGCGTACTGGCCTGCGTCAACGACCCCAACATCGGCAGCGACTTCCTGATCACCGGCATGGCCGCCGAGGCCCCCGAACTGCGCTTCGATCAGCGTCTGGAAAACCCACCGGAATTTCCGGACGCCGAGCCCGAAGGCGGGCTGAAGGCGCTGCTGTTCAGCCGCTCTTGAACCAGTCCCACAGGCCCAGCGAAAACCCGGAAAACAGGTTGATGCCCAGGGCTGACTTGAGCAGGTAGAGAAACAGCAGACCAAGCGCCAGCGACACCAGCAGGAACAAGCTGATGCCTATCGCCTTGGCGGTCAGCGACAGATCCTGCTGGGCTCGACTGAGGTCGCGCTTGTTGCGACCGGCCAGCAGCACGAAGTAATAGCGCCAGCGCCACAGCTTGAGCGTCCATCGCAGATCCAGAGGATGGCGCCCCCACTGGCGTGCGCCAAAGGCAACCTTTAGCGCATCGAGCTGCTCGTCACTGAACGAATCCTTGAGATCATCGGGCAGGCGCTCCTTGAGCCCCTTGATGAAGGAGTCTTGCTCATTCACGGTCTTTCTCCAAATAGCTGAACCCTTCATGCCAGACACCTTATCAGCCCTGAACGAAAACGGGCCCCGTCATCGGTGATGACGGGGCCCGCTCGATTCACTTGCCGAATTCAGCGCGAGGCGAACGCCGCACAAAAACCACTGAGATTATCGGCGCCACAGATGTGGTTGACCGATGTCATCAGCATCTGGCTCGGCGTGGACTGGGAATCCACCGACATCATCACGCTCAGCGCAGTGATGGTGACGATCGAGAACACGAACAGCTTGCGTGCCCAGACCTTGTCATCGACAGCCTTGTAACCCGACACCCCCATCCACAACCAATAGGCGCCGCTGACCACTGCTACCACGAAGTAGCTGTAACCGGCGTAACCACTGATGGTCAGCATCAAGGTGGCGACCAGGAACGCGGCGATGTACAGGACGATGCTGCGCTTGGCAGCAGGAATGCCCTTGATCACTGGCAACACCGGAATGTTGGCGGCCTGGTAGTCATTGAAACGAAAGATGGCAATAGCGTACGAATGGGGCATCTGCCAGAGACTGAAGATCAGCAGCAGAATCGCTGCTCCCATATCGAACTCGTTGCTTACAGCGCAATAGCCCACAACGGGTGGAGCGGCGCCCGACAGACTGCCAACCAGCGTTCCATAAACCGAATTGCGCTTGAGGTACAGGCTGTAAAGCCCGACGTAGACGACGAAGCCCATCAGGACCAGGCCAACTGCAAGCAGATTCGTAGCTTTATAGAGCAAGGCAACGCCTGCAATCCCGAGGATGCAGGCGTAAATGATGGCATGTGTCGGCGGAACCAGGCCTTTAACTAGCACCCTGTTCTTGGTCCGCTCCATCTTTACATCGATGTCCCTATCGATGTAGTTGTTGAACACGCAACCGGAAGCAATCACCAGAGCGACGCCGAGTGCTGTTGCCAGGAACAGCATCAGGTCGATATCCCCCTTCGAAGCCAGGAAGAAGCCACCGGCGACGGAAATCATGTTTCCGAAGACGATGCCTGGCTTGGTCAGGAGCAGGTATTGCTTGAACATCAGGCTGCTCTCTTTTTAGTTGGCCATCATGTAGTAGTGCATGCTCCAGATGATCCAGATCGAGAGCGCTACGACGATGATGGTGATCAGGATGGTGAACGCGAACGCCACCGTGTTCCAACGCTGCTCGGACGAGGTGTTCATGTGCAGGAAGTACACCAGGTGTACGTAGATCTGCACGACCGCGAAAGCGACGATGGTGAACAGCGTGGCCGCTTTCGACATGACGGGATTCATCACGATCGCGAACGGGATCACGGTGAGGATTACCGACAGTACGAAACCGACGACGTAATCCTTGGTGCTGCCATGGCTCGCGCCTGCGGCAGAGTGGTGATCATGAGCCATTACAGAGCCCCCATCAGATAGACAACGGTAAACACGCAGATCCACACCACGTCGAGGAAGTGCCAGAACAGGCTCAGGCAGCTCAGGCGGGTCTGGGTGACCGGCGTCAGGCCGCGGCTAGCGACCTGATGCATCATCACCGCCATCCACACCAGGCCGGCACTGACGTGCAGACCGTGGGTGCCGACCAGGGTGAAGAACGCGGACCAGTAGGCACTGACCTGCGGAGCGGCACCTTCGTGGATCAGGTGATGGAACTCGTACAGCTCGATCGAGATGAACACCACACCGAACAGGAAGGTAGCTGCCAGCCAGGCCAGCACCTTGCTCTTGTCGCCACGGTACATGGCCAACATGGCCATGCCGTAGGTGATGCTCGAGAACAACAGAGCGAATGTTTCGACCAGAACGAGCTTCAGGTCGATCAGATCTGCCGGAGTTGCAGCACGCCGGCGTACGCGGTGCTGAGCACCGCGAAGCCTGCGAAGATACTCGCGAACAGGATGCAGTCGGTCATCAGGTAAATCCAGAACCCGAAGACCTTCATCTCACCCGCGTCGTGGTGATGTTCGTGCTCATGCTCATCGGCATGAGCAGCGTGGTTGCTGATCACTTCACTAGACATGGTTTAAGCCTGCTTAGCCTTTGCTTGAATGTGTGCCTTCTCGATGCGTTCGATTTCATCGGGCTGCACGTAGTAGTCGACGTCCGTGTTGTAGCTGTTGCGAATCAGAACGGCGAAGGTACCCACGAAGCTCAATGCAGCCAGCCACCAGATGTGCCAGATCAGTGCGAAACCGAAGACCAGAGCGCCTACGGACATGATCAGGCCAACGCCGGTGTTCTTCGGCATGTGGATCGGCGAGTACTTGCTTGGCGCAGCCGGCAGACCGTCACGCTTCATTTCGTGGAACTCGTCGATGCGATCGCCGCGCGGGGTTACCGCGAAGTTGTAGAACGGCGGTGGCGACGAGGTCGACCATTCCAGCGTACGAGCGTCCCATGGGTCGCCAGTTACATCGGCCAGTTCCTTGCGCTTGATGATCGACACAGCGAACTGGATCAAGGTGCACAGAATACCGATACCGATCAGCACGGCGCCTACTACGGCGATGTACAGCCACGGCTCCCACTCTGGGTTGGAAGTACTGTTCAGACGACGGGTCATGCCCATGAAGCCGAGGATGTACAGCGGCATGAACGCCAGGTAGAAACCGACGATCCAGAACCAGAAGGACGCCTTGCCCCAGCCTTCGTGCAGTTTGAAGCCGAACGCTTTCGGGAACCAGAAGGTGATACCGGCCATGTAGCCGAATACCGCACCACCGATGATCACGTTGTGGAAGTGGGCGATCAGGAACAGGCTGTTGTGCAGCAGGAAGTCAGCACCTGGAACGGCCAGCAGTACGCCGGTCATACCACCGATGGAGAAGGTAATGATGAAGCCCAGGGTCCACAGGATCGGCGAAGTGAACTCCAGACGACCGCGGTACATAGTGAACAGCCAGGTGAAAATCTTCACACCGGTCGGGATGGCGATGATCATCGTCGCGATACCGAAGAAGGCGTTGACGCTGGCGCCAGAGCCCATGGTGAAGAAGTGGTGCAGCCATACCACGAACGACAGCACGGTGATCGCCACGGTAGCCCAAACCATCGAGGCATAACCGAACAGACGCTTGCGAGCGAACACCGACGTCACTTCGGAGAACACACCGAAGGCCGGCAGGATCAGGATGTACACCTCAGGGTGGCCCCAGGCCCACAGGAGGTTGACGTACATCATCGGGTTGCCACCAGCTTCGTTAGTGAAGAAGTGGAAATCCAGGTAGCGATCCAGAGTCAGCATGCCGAGTACGGCGGTCAGAATCGGGAAGGCGCCGCAGATGATCACGCTGGTGCACAGAATGGTCCAGGTGAAGATCGGCATTTTCATCAGGGTCATGCCAGGGGCACGCATCTTGATGATGGTCACGAAGAAGTTCACACCGGTCAGCAGCGTACCAATACCGGATATCTGCAAGGCCCATATGTAATAGTCGACCCCGACTCCCGGACTGTACTCGATGCCTGACAACGGTGGATACGCAACCCAGCCGGTCATGGCGAACTCGCCCACGAACAGCGAAATGTTGGTCAGCAGCACACCCACCACGAACAGCCAGAAGCTCAACGAGTTGAGGAACGGGAAGGCAACGTCACGCGCACCGATCTGCAGTGGCGTCACGATGTTCATCAGGCCGACCACCATTGGCATGGCCACGAAGAAAATCATGATCGTACCGTGAGCGGTGAAGATCTGATCGTAGTGGTGCGGTGGCAGATACCCTTCAGAGCCGCCAGTGGCGATAGCCAGCTGGGTACGCATCATGATTGCGTCGGCGAAGCCACGCAGCAGCATGACCAGGGCGACGAGGATGTACATCACGCCGATTTTCTTGTGGTCGACCGAAGTCAGCCATTCATGCCACAGGTAGCCCCACTTCTTGAAGTAGGTCAGGGCGGCGAACAGCCCAAGACCACCCAAAACCACAGCAATCATCGTGATTACCAGGATGGGCTCGTGCAGCGGTATTGCGTCTAGCGTCAGCTTTCCGAACATCGTTTATTCCTCCGCACCTGAATCGTGCGCGGCTTCGCTCACGGGGTTGCTCTTGTAATCGATGTACTGGCCAAGGATCTGACGGAACAGACCTGGCTGAGCGTTGAAGTACTCGACTGGGTTGTTTTCACTCGCTTTGGATAGCAACTGATAGCTGCCATCGAAGGTCAGCGTGTCTGGCGACTGTTTTACCTTGGTCACCCACTGCTCGAACTCTTCGTTACTGGTCGAATGCACCTTGAACTTCATGCCCGAGAAACCATGACCGCTGTAGTTGCCAGACAGGCCGAAGAACTCGCCTGGCTCGTTGGCAATCAGGTGCAGTTGGGTGCGCATGCCGCCCATGGCGTAAACCATGCCGCCCAGCTGCGGGATGAAGAAGGTATTCATCACGCTCTGCGAGGTGATCTGGAAGCTCAGCGGGGTATTTTCTGGTATGTACAGTTCATTGACGGTAGCGATGCCCTGCTCCGGATAGATGAACAGCCATTTCCAGTCCAGCGAAACCACCTCAACGACCAGCGGTTTGACATCGGACTCGATTGGCTTGTACGGGTCGAGCTCGTGGGTAGTTTTCCAGGTGATGACTGCCAGCACGGCAACAATCACGCAGGGAACGCCCCAGACGATAACCTCGATCTTGTGCGAGTGAGCCCACTCAGGCGCGTAGGTCGCGTCCTTGTTCGAGGAGCGATAGCGCCAGGCGAACAGAATGGTCATGAAAATGACGGGTACCACCACGATCAGCATCAGCAGAGTGGCGGTAATGATGAGGTTGCGCTGCTCAATGCCGATCTGGCCTTTCGAATCGAAAAGAATCCAATCGCAGCCACTCAGGGAGACGGCCACGACAATCGTCAGAAGCGTGCGGAACAAGCGGTGGTACTTCTCTTCTCTCATTTCACGACCTTCAGCAAAGTGATATCCCACATAGCGTTCTGTTCAGCCTGATACCCAATACGGCAGGGCATGCCAGGAAAACGGTGCACAGGCGCACCGAAATCGTTTCAGCATCGAAACTACTAAACGGAGGGGGCGACATTTTCGGTTACGCAGCCAAAAAAACCAACCGCATAACGACGATGGGCCTACAAATAGTCGGGGTGTATAGCTCGCCCCGCAATGCCCCAGCCCTACACCGCCGGCCGCAACCCTGCGCCCGGTGACATCTCGCTTAACTCGCAAAGCCCCATATGACCGCACCTACAGCGCGAGACAAAACCGCGGCCCGCTGACGGGCTACGGATAAATGGATATGTTGCGACTCATAATAGTGGCTCATATCACCAGAATTGCGCGGCAATATGTCGCACAGCAATACCCCTTCAAAAGCCAGGGAATTGCCTGAAATCAGGATCCTTCTGCCGGTTTCCAGTCGCAGTAGCAACCTACTGCCATGGTATTGGCTGCGGAAACGCTACGATTGGCTGAAAGCGCGTCGAGGATCGGTTCTACGAAACTGTTCGAGGAGTTGCACACCAGCCCCTCGCTATAAGGGCCGGCATAGGCCAGACGGCCTTGCTGATCCCAGATGGCGATGGCCGGGCTGGCCGGAATCGACTCCATACCTTCCAGAGACTCCAGCGGCGTGAGCTTGCCGCGCAGGAACGGCAGCATTTCGCCCTCGCTCCCCGGCTTTTGCACGCTGTAGAACTCGACCCCGGAGAAACGGTAGAGGCTGATCAGATAATTGAGGTGAGCGTCGGTTTCCTTGTGGCACGGGCACTGGGGATCCCAGAAATGCACCACGCGAATCTTGCCAGGCCCGGCGAGCTCGGCCGGCAGTTTGAGCCCGCCGCCCTGAAAGAATACCGCCTGTTCCTGATCGCCGAAGGGGCGCAGGTACGCGACACCAAAACGCCCCCACACCCACGCGCCGATCGCCAGCACGATGGCCAGCAACAGCAGGCACAGAATCAGCAGAAAGCGCTTCGACGGAGCGGTCTGATCCTTGCTCATCTACTCGGGCTCACGACCGTATTTGATACGGAACTGCTTTTCCATTTCCTTGCAGCTATCGGTCGCGAAAGCGCGCGAGGTTGGCTTGGCCGTGGGGTCGTTTGCCTTGATCCAGCAAGCCTGAATAGCACTTAGTTCATTGGCTTGAATATCGGCAGTCTGCTCACGAGTGATGGCATAGATGATGATGCCGAAGACCAGCACGATAAAAGCCAGACCTAGCAGGGTCAGCCACAGGCAACCGCCGCGCTTGCCAGTATCCAGCTGCTCTGTGGATGGATTGCGTGCCTTATCGTCGCTCATGATCTACCCCTGCCGAAGAGGGTGCGGAACATAGCATTTTTACTCTGGCCGGGGCAGAGGCCAAAAAGCACACACAAAATGAAGGGCTAACACCCTCCCCTGTCTTAATAAGGCCTATAAAGCCTGCCATTGAAGGCCTCAGGGGCAAAGCACCACAAAGTCCATTACGCACAATCGACATACCTCGTTACGACCCATGGCCTAGTGCCGAGAACGCCTGGAGCATCCTGCCCACAGTGGCTATGGCAGGATCATCATGGCTCTCGACGAGGCGATGGCGGCAAACGGCAAATTTCTGGTCAAACCTATTGGGGTGAACTTCACTCATACCTTGTGAGGGCTGAATTGAATTGCGGAAGCCGCACGATCCAGACTGATCAGCTCTCGGATATCTCATACCGGCACGAATGCTGGAGCCAGAGGAGAAGAGTCATGATCAACCACATTTGGGGACTGCTGGCCAACCCAGGCAGCGAATGGCGCAACATCGACCGGGAAAAGGAGAGCATCACGCACCTTTACGCCCATCACGTACTGCTGATGGCGCTTATCCCGGTAATCAGTGCCTTTATCGGCACCACCCAAATCGGTTGGCAGTTGGGTGGAGAGGCTTACAAGGTAGCTGTGCCGACGGGAGCGGTACTGGGCCTCGTATTTTATATTCTGATGCTGTTCGGCGTCGCCATCATGGGTAATGTTATCCACTGGATGTCAGACTCTTTCGCCAGCCGCCCTAGTCGCCGCCGCTGCATCGTTTTTGCCGGCTACGTCGCTACGCCGCTGTTCATCGCCGGCATTGCACTGCTCTACCCGAAAGCCTGGTTGCTGCTGGTGGTTGGAATCATCGCTCTCGCCTACAGCGCTCGCCTCCTTTATATCGGCATGCCGGCATTCTTGCGCATCCCGGTTAATGAGGGGCTGACCATCTCTGGCGGTACCCTAGCCATCGGAGTGCTGCTGCTGGAGCTGATTCTGGCACTGACCGTAGCGCTCTGGGGGCTGGGCTTCAACGACTATGCAGTGAGCTGGTCACTGTTCCGTTAGGGCAGCGAAAAGCTTAGGGGCATGCGTAAAGCGTCAAGCTTGTGGCTTAGAACGTCTTCATAGAAACCAGCGATACTCGCGGGCACTGATGCTCTCCATGAACGCCAGGTGATCCTGGCGTTTGTTCTCGCAATAGACCATAACGAACTCCTCGCCCAACCCGGCGTTCACCGCCGGATGGTGACGCATGGCAGCGACCGCGGAAAGCATGTCCATGGGGAAGTCGATACCGCTCTGACGGTTCTCGTTCAATGGTGCGATGGGCTCAATGCGCTGCTCCAGACCATGTTCCATGGCCGCCAGAATCGCCGCCAGCACCAGATAGGGGTTGGCGTCGGCACCTGCCAAGCGGTGTTCGATGCGCAGGTTACGGGCGTCCGAATCGGGAATACGCACGCAGGCATCGCGGTCTTCATAACCCCAACTGGCACGACTCGCGGCATTCACCCGTGAGCCGTAGCGGCGATAGGCGTTGTGGTGCGCAGCGAAGATCGGCATGCAGTGCGGTAGCCACTCCAGGCAACCCGCCACCGCGTGACGTAGCGGGCGCTGCTCATCGACAGCCAGCAGGTTGTTGCCCTGCTCGTCATAGAGGCTGACGTGCACGTGCATGCCGCTGCCCGGAGCATCGAGGTAGGGCTTGCTCATGAAGCTGGCCCGATGGCCGTTCTTGAGCGCCACGCCGCGGGTAAGCCGCGTGAAGAGCGCCGCCCAGTCCGCCGCCTGCAGGCCATCATCACAATGGCCGAAGTTGATCTCGAACTGCCCGGGACCGATTTCCGCGGTGATCACGTTGGCATCGATGCCCTGCTCCTCGGCCGCCTCGACGATCTCGTGCAGCACTGTGGAAAACCGAGACAGCCGGTCGATGTGCAGAGTGGGCTGATCATCCTCATCGCCACACAGGGTGTCGCGCGGATACTGCGGCAAGCCGTCCTTGAGCGTACGGTCGAACAGATAGAACTCCAGCTCGAAGGCCACCACCGGGCGAATGCCCTTGACCGCCAGCCGTTGCAGCACCCGCGACAGCACCTCCCGTGGCTCGAACTCAATGGGCGATTCGGTGCCATCGGAGCTGATCAGCATCTGACCCAGCGGCTGGCTTTCCCAGCGTACCGGCTTGAGCGTGCCGGGAATCAGCCGGCGCGTTGCGTCGGGGTCGCCATCGTTGAAGCAGTAGTCGCCGATCACGTGCAGGCCGCCCTGGGCGCCGAGCAGCACGCAGTTCTGCGGCAGCTTGAGCAGGCTGCCGGCCGCGACTTTCTCCAGCATGTCGATGGGATAGCGCTTGCCGTAGAAATGCCCGGGAATGTCCAGACAGATCAGATCCACATAACGGACGTCAGGGTGAGCGGCGCGAAAGATACGGACTTCGTCGAGCAGGTTGTCGGTGGTCATGGCGAGGTTCCTGTGTCCGCTTAGCGGAACACCCAGAGTACCCGTGCGGGCTGATCAGTGAGGTTGGCGTAACGAAACTGGCTATGGGGCGGCAACTGGAAGCTGTCGTTGGGGCCCAGCGTGACGGGATCCGGCTGATCGTCCAGCCAGATACTCAACTGCCCTTCGAGCACGAAGCCGCCCTGCTCCGAACTGTCGTTCAGGTGCCCATCACCACTGGTGGCGCCGGGCGCCAGGTGACTTTCCAGCATTGCAAAACCAGCCGACATGCTTGGCGACACCAGCACGTCGGTGATCCCGCCTGCGTAATACAGCGTGCGACGCTCGTCAGGCCGGGTGACCCAAGGCAACACCCGCGGCTTGGCGAGGCTATAGAAATAGGTAGTCGGCACCCCCAGGGTCTCGCTGATGGCGGTGAGATCAGCCACGGTCGGCCGTGATAACCCGCGCTCGACCTGGGACAGAAAGCCCACCGAGCGACCGATACGTGCCGCCAGCTCACCCAGCGTCAGGTTCTTGTGCTTGCGCAGGTCGCGAATCAGGATCGCGAGCCCCTCGATTTCTTCTTGCATGTCCATGGCGCTGTCCTTCAGATGCTGTCGCGCAGCCGGTACCAGGCCTTGCCCGCCGCTTCGAGCGGCGCAGCCAGCCAGGAGCCGCCGGGAAAACGCGGATTGCCGATGCGTTGATAGAGCGCCAGCAACTGCTCATCGCCGAGAATAGAGTCGCTCACTGCCCGCGCCGCAGCCAGGGTCGGCAGCACGCCGTGCCCGGAAAATCCCTGCAGCCAGTAACGCTGGCCCTGGCGACCGATATCGGGTGTGCGCTTCATGGTGACGTCGATATGCCCGCCCCAGCCGAACTCGATATCCACACCGGCGAGCTGCGGAAACACCCGTTCCAGGTAGGGCCGGGTCGCCGCGGGCACGTCGCTGGGCAAGCCCCCCAGATAGGTGCAACCACCGCCGAACAGCAGGCGGTTGTCCGGCGTAAGGCGGAAATAGTCAGGGACGAACTGGTTGTCGATCACGCAGCTGTCATGGGGCAGCAGCGAACGCGCCAGCTGTGGATCGAGCACCGCCGTCGCCACCTGATAGGAGCCCACTGGCAGAATGCGCCGGGACAGGGATCTGTCCAGATCATCGAGATAGGCATTGCACGCCAGCACCAGCACATCGGCCCGCACTTCACCTCGAGCGGTACGCGCACGATAGCCGCCAGGCACCTCTCTGTAACCGAGCACCTGGCTCTGCTCGAAGATCAGCCCTCCAGCCTTTTCGATGGCCCTCGCCAGGCCCTGGGCCAATTTCAGAGGATTGAGATGAGCGCCCCGGGCGTCATGCAGCGCCGCGATGTAGCGTGGGCTATCGACCCACCCGCGTAGCTCCTCGCCCTCGATCAGGCGCAAGTCTTGATAACCCCACTTGTGCTGCGCGTCGCTCTGGGCATCGCGCAACTGAGCGACACGGCGCGCCTGTACGGCAGTCCACAAGCTGCCGACCCGATAATCCACGTCGAAACCATGGCGACCCGGTAGCTCGCGCATTTCTTCGGCTGCCCAGCACATGCTCTCCCAAAGCCGCTGCGCGCCATCGAGGCCAAGCGCCTTTTCCAGCGGCGGCATATCGCAGGACCAACCCAATAAAGCCTGCCCACCGTTACGCCCAGAGGCCGCCCAGGCGATACGGCTGGCCTCCAACAGCACCACACGTTTGCCGCTCAGCGCCAGCCGCAGGCCGGTATGCAACCCGCTGAAGCCGGCGCCGATGATCAGTACGTCACAATCGAGGCTAGCCTCCAGAGCAGGACGAAGTGGAATCGGGCCGGGGTAGGTGCCGGCATAGTAAGTACCGACATGCTGGGCGGATTGCTTGAACATAAAATGAAATTATCGAAATATATTTCATGAAAAAATACACGATTAATTTCACAACGCCAAGCCGATTCGACTTTTACCCAGATGAACGAACCGTTGAGCTGCAACCGGGTCGAACCCCCCACAACAATCGAAGCACTGGCGGCTGCGTGACCAGAACCGGTCACCGAGCACAGCCCGTCCTTGCCCTGGAGCCAAGCAATGAACCGACTTTCACACCTGACCACTCCCCTGTTGCTCGTATGCGGCATCCTGCTGATCGCCGGTTGTGCCAGCCGGGAAGATTCAGACAAGGCACCCGCCGCCACCCAGGATCCAGCCGCAGCGGTGACGCCCGAAAAGCAGGCAGGAGACGCCGACTTCCAGCGCCTGAGCAGCCTGGCGCAACGCGGCGACCTGGACAGCCAGTTCAAGCTCGGCAGTTTCTACTTCGTCGGCAACCCGAAAAAAGATCTCAAACAAGCTGAATATTGGTGGAAACAGGCAGCCGATCGCGGCCATGCCGAAGCGGCCGTCAGCCTCGCCTATCTGTACACCGGGCGCGACAACCCTGAGTTCGGCAACCCGCAGGCCATGCTCAAGTACCTGAACCAGTCCGCCAGTAGCGGCAATCCCATGGCTCAGCACATTCTCGGCAACCTCTATATGCGCGGCATCCAGGGTGTCGAACGTGACCCAAACCAAGCTCGTCGCCTGTTCCAGAGCGCTTGCCGACAGAACTACGCGGCCAGCTGCAAGGCACTGGACAGCAAACCGGGCGCCTGACTGCGCTTAAGGCTGCAGACCGAAAGCCGTCTGCCCGGTGAGCATGTCGAAGGGGATGGAGAAATGCTCATGGGCGATCAGCCAGTGATCGTTCTGCTTGCGATAGCACTGGCTGACCCGCATCCATGAAGACTGCATTTCCCCCTGCTCGTTGGTTCCCCCGCAGTGGCAAAGAAAATAGCCGAAGCCCAAATCCTGCCCCAACTCGATGTGCAACTGCTGCACATCGAACAAGGTAGGGCCTGGGCAGGCGGCCATGCAGGTTTGCCAGTGCGCCATGTAGGCATCGCGCCCTTTGAACTGCAATTGCCCTACCGCATCGAAAGCCACCACATCGTCGCAGTAATGTTCGCGGATACGCGGCAGATCCTTGTCGGTAACGGCCTGACTCCAGTGCTTCAACGTCTGTTCGATGCTGGCGTGATCCGCCGCGTTCTGGGTGATGGTATTCATCGCCTCCTCCACTCATCGTCCACATTCGAAGCGCCCGTGCGCCCCGACGTAGTCCTACTCTAGCCGGGTGATCAGCAGCGGTCGGAGAAGGCGACGAATGCCCTGCCTGGAGCGCTAAGCCAGCGCCTGCAACGCCTCGTCCAATGCCGAGACCAGCAGATCGGCATGCGCCTTCTCGAAGGCCAGCAGTGGGCGAATCTTCAGGATGTTCTCCAGCGGCCCGGCCGCGCTGATCAGCACACCACGTTCACGCATGCCGTTGACCACCCGCCGCGTCTGCTCCGCCGCCGGGGCTTTGCTTTGCCGGTTGCTCACCAGTTCCACGCCGAGGAACATTCCGGCGCCGCGTACATCGCCGATCAGCTCGTGACGCTCGCTGAGCTTGCCAAGCTCGTCGAGCAGATAGCCACCGACCTGCGCCGAACGCTGCTGCAGGCCTTCGTCGCGAATCACATTCAGCACGGCCTGGCCAGCGGCGCAGGACACCGGGTTGCCGCCGAAAGTATTGAAGTAGCGCATGCTGCGCCCGAAAGGCTCGAGCACTTCAGGGCGCACCACTACGCCGGCAATCGGCTGACCATTGCCCATCGGCTTGCCGAGGCTGACCAGGTCGGGCTGCACGGCGTGCCGCTGAAAACCCCACATGTGTTCGCCGGTACGGGCAAAGCCGCACTGCACTTCATCGGCGATATACAGCAGCCCTTCGGCCTGGGCGATGCCCACTGCTTCGCTGATGCAGCCCTTAGGGCCTGGAAATATCCCATCGCTGGCGAAGATGCCGTCGATCAGCAGTGCCGCAGGCTTGATGCCGTTGGCGCGCAGATCGGCGATGGCGGCGCGCACGTCCTCGGCGAACAGCTTGCCCGCCTGCTCGGCCCCCAGACGATAGGCGTCCGGCGCGCGCACGATGCGCGCATGGACGGGCAGCTGGATGCTCGCGCCGAGCGACGGCGACAGAGCGGAAATATCGCCGGTAACGCCATGGTAGGCGAACCGGGTGATGATCACCCCGGTGCCGCCGGTGTAATGGCGAGCAATGCGCAGGGCCAGGTCGTTGGCTTCGCTGCCGGTGCAGGTGAACATCACCTGCTGCAGGCCAGCGGGAAAGGTGGCGAGCAGGTTCTCGGCATAATCGAGAATGCCTTCCTGCAAATAGCGGGTGTGAGTATTCAGGCGCGCCGCCTGCTCGGCGATGGCCTGTACCACGCGCGGGTGGCAATGACCGATGGACGCAACGTTGTTGTAGGCATCCAGATAGGCGCGACCGTTCTCGTCGTACAGCCACACGCCCTCGCCGCGCACCGTGTGCAGCGGGCGTTCGTAGAACAGCCGGTAGGCAGGGCCAAGCAGCCGTTCACGACGCTCGATCAGGCTTTTTTCCCTGTCGCTCAAACGCGCCGCATCGGCGGCGCTGAAACCGTTGATCATGCTCATGGCTGCGACGCTCCCAGACAGGCCTGACGAATTCGATTGCGCGCCGTATCGCTGGAGATGGCCGCCAGGCCGCGTAGGCTGGCACTCGCCTGACGCACGTTGCGCAGGATGTAGTCGCGATTTTCCGGGTGCAGGCTGGCCCGCCAGGCGGTGATGCTGATGGTCATCACCAGCCGGGTGGAGATCAGTTCGGCGAGGATATCCAGCTCGGCATCGTGTAGCGGATTGAGGCGGTGATAAGCGGCGATGAAGGTCAGCGCCGGCGCCAGCACGTCGCCCTCACTGCCCAGCTGATAGGCGGCGGCCACGCCGACTTCATTGATCAGCGGCGCGTGCACCATATCGCCGAAGTCGAGGATGTTGAGCAGTTGCTCCGGACGCAGGGGGTCAACGATGACGTTGTGCGGGTTGAGATCGTTATGGATGACCTGCGCACGCAGCTGCGGGTAACGCGGCTGTGCCTGGCCCTCGAAGGCATCCAGCGCCCGCGTCACCAGATCGCGCAGTTCACCGTCATCGATGTGTTGCAGCAATGGCCGCAACCGCGTGGCTTGCTGCATGTCCCACAGCAGTTCATGGCTGGAGGCAGGATGGTGAAAGTCGCCTAGCGCGCGGTCGAGCCGCGCCATGACCTCGCCCAGGTTATGGCGAAGCGCCGAACTGCGCTGTGCCACCTGGTGCAGCGGCAAGCCCTCGACGAAGGAGAACAGACGCACCAGCATCTGCTGCCCGTCGATATCGACGGAGACCGCATAGCGCCCATCCCGTGCGGCATATACACGCTGCACAGGGAGTTCGGGATCGGCCCGCTGGATATGCAGCAAGGCCTGATTCTGGAAGTCCACCACCTGGGGATTCTCCAGGGGATGGGAAATTTTCAGCAGGTAGGATGAGCCGTCCGCACAGGACAGCTGGAAATTCAGATCGCGCTCTCCAGCCAACGGCCGGATCGCGCCCAGCACGCCAAAGCATTCACTGGCGATGGCGCCAGCTCGCACCGGGCTGACCCGGGCCGGCTGCGCCTGTAACAAGGGATCATGCACAACCAGGGTATTCAGCGACACATCCATACACTCCGCAATAGACTGCTTACTGGCGGTGCCCGGCTGCTTCTAGGCGGCCGGGCACCGCGCGTTTACTTGCTGGCCCAGGCGTTGAAACGCTGCTCCAGATCTTCGCCGTGGTCGATCCAGAACTCGATATCCATGGCCCGTGCGTTCTTCAGGTTCTGCGGCGCCGTTGGCAGGCTGCTCTGGATCGCCGGATCGATCATCGCAGTCGTATGGATATTAGTCGGGCCGTAGGGAATCCCCTCGGCGTAGACTTTCTGCAGTTCCGGCGTGCTGGCCATGGCGATGAATTTCTCGGCCAGCTCCTTGTTCTTGCTGCCTTTGACGATTGCCCAGTGATCGAGGTCGTAGAGGCTGCCGTTCCACTGCATGACGAAATCGCGGCCTTCATTCTGTGCGGTGGTAACCCGACCGTTGTAGGCCGAAGTCATCACCACGTCCCCGGCGGCCAGCCACTGCAACGGCTGCGCGCCGGCTTCCCACCACTGGATGTTCGACTTGATCTGATCGAGTTTGCGAAACGCCCGCTCGACACCTTCGTCGGTACCCAGCACCTTGTAGAGATCGGCCTGCGCCACGCCATCGGCGAGCAGGGCGAACTCGAGCGTGAACTTGGCGCCACGGCGCAGGCCACGCTTGCCGGGGAATTTCTCCACGTCCCAGAAATCCGCCCAACCCGCCGGCGTGCCCTTGAGCTTGCTGCTGTCGTAGGTCAGCACCGTCGACCAGATGAAAATGCCGGCGCCACATTCGCTCACCGCTTCCGGGATGAAATCCTCACGCTTGCCGATGCTTGCCCAGTTCAGCGGCTCGAACAGCCCTTCACTGCAACCACGGATCAGTTCCGGGGTCTCCACTTCTACGACATCCCAGGTGACCTGACCGGTATCGGCCATGACCTTGATCTTGGCCATCTCGCCATTGTACGCGGAGGCTTCGATACGCACCTTCTCGCGCTCTTCGAAGGGTTTGTAGAAGGCTTTTTCCTGAACCACCTTGTTATCACCGCCGAAGGAAACCACGGCGAGCTTTTCCGCCGCTTGCAAGGTCGCGGCGCTACAGGTGATGGCGATCAGTAATGCGGTTTTCTTGAACATTGAGGGTTGCTCCTGGCAGGGCCTCACTTGGCACTGATTGGGTAAGGGCAGCTTCAAGGAAGAAACACCGATGCTTTACCTACAAGAACCATTAGGTACCTGGGGGTGGAGCGGGAGCCTAGCGCTGGGAGGCTGACAACGTTCATCAGGCCATCTAATTGTTGTTATTGGCTTGCACGGCAGGGCCATTAAAACACCCAGAAAATTATGATGCATCATATTTTTAATTGAGCCATGATCCATCCAGGCAGTTGTGCCTGAGCACGCCTTCTATTCCGGGAGATACGCAATGAGCGATCAGAAAACGCTGCTGCTGACCGGCGCCAGCCGCGGCATCGGCCATGCCACGGTGAAGCATTTCAACGCGGCCGGTTGGCGGGTGTTCACCGCCTCGCGGCATGACTGGGTGGCTGAATGCCCGTGGGCGGAAGGCAAGCTCAACCATATCCACCTGGATCTGGAGGACATCGAGCACTTGGAGGAGAGCCTGCCGCTAATACGCGAAAAGCTTGGCGGGCGCCTGGATGCACTGGTCAACAATGCCGGCGTGTCGCCCAAGGGCGACGAAGGCCAGCGCCTCGGCGTGCTGGGCAGCGACTACGCGACCTGGATCCAGGTGTTCAACGTCAACCTGTTCTCCACGGCCCTGCTCGCCCGCGGCCTGTTCGAAGAGCTGAAGGCAGCCAAGGGCAGCATCATCAACGTCACCTCCATCGCCGGTTCACGGGTGCACCCATTCGCGGGCTCGGCCTACGCTGCGTCCAAGGCCGCCCTCTCCGCCCTGACCCGGGAGATGGCGCATGAGTTCGGCTGCCACGGCGTGCGGGTCAATGCCATCGCTCCCGGTGAGATCGACACCTCGATTCTGTCCTCGGGTACCGAGCTGATCGTCGAACGCGACATTCCCATGCATCGCCTGGGCAAACCCGAGGAGGTGGCGTCGCTGGTGCATTTTCTGTGTACCTCGGGCGCGGGTTACGTCAACGGCGCAGAAATTCACGTCAATGGCGGGCAGCACGTGTGACGTTCGCCGCGGTAGAATCCGCGCGCCCGCGCTCCGGAAGTCACTGCCATGAAGTACCCCATCGATGGTCTCAGCCATGCCTACCTGGGCAGTGGCGTTTATGCATTGCTGCGCGAGGCGCTGATCACCGGTCGCTTTCGGCCTGACGATCGCTTGCGCATCCGCGACCTGGCCGAGCAGCTAGGCACCAGCGTCACACCGGTGCGCGACGCCATTCTGCAACTGGCCAAGGAAAAGGCCCTGGTTCTCAAAACGCCGCGAGATATTCGCGTGCCGGTACTGAGCCAGGAGCAGTACGCCGAGATCCGCAGCATCCGTCTGGCGCTTGAAGGTCTGGCGGCGGAAACCGCAGCCGGCAAGGTGACAGCCGAGCAACTGCAGATGCTCGAAAGCAATATTCGCGACAACCTGCAAGCCGTGCACAGCGGTGAACTGGTCGCTGCGCTGAAGCTCAATCAGGCTTTTCATTTTGCCCTGGCCGATATTGCCGGCATGCCGCTGCTGCGCGACGTGCTCGATAGCCTGTGGATGCGTACCGGCCCACTGATCGCCCTGGCCTACGGCGACTTCAACGAACGCATGGCCATCGAACATCATTGGGAAGTGTTGCGCGCCTTGGAAAAAGGCGACGGCGCTGCGGCGCGCCAGGCGATCTGCACCGATATTCTCGATGGCAATCAGAAGATGATGGAATTCATCGCCAGGCGCGAGACCACGCTGGTCTGAGAACAGAGTTACCAACTTTATGCGGTAGTTCGGCGCTACTGGCCACAGAGATACCTGCCCTGGCCAAGACTGTGGGAGCGCGCCATGCGCGCGAAATCACGGGCATCGACTGGGCGTCCCCACTCATTCCCACAGGCGGTGTGCTAACAGGATCGTGAACAGGTTCTGAAGAGACCGGTGCGCTTGTGGCGCACCGGGTGACGCTCAAGGGTAAGAACCGCGGTCAGGCTTGTGGCCCGGCGCGTATAAGCGAGGCCGCCGAGGCGACCCGCCTATTCGGTCAGAGCGCAGTGACCAGCTCACCACGCTCGATAAAGGCATCGAGATTATCGAACACCAGGTTCTCCATGGCCAGCCGGGTTTCCTCGGTGGCGCTGCCAACGTGGGGTAACAGCACCACGTTGGGCATCTCGAACAGTACTTCGGGCACTCGCGGCTCATCTTCGAACACGTCCAGCCCTGCACCGCCAAGAGTACCGGCCTGCAATGCAGCGACCAGCGCCTGCTCATCTATCACGCTGCCCCGGGCGATATTCACGACGATGCCTTGCGGCCCAAGCGCCTCGAGCACCGCGGCATCGATCAGGTGATGGGTCGACGCCCCACCCGGACAGGCCAGCACCAGAAAATCGGCCCAGCCTGCCAGCGCCTTGAGATCGGCCTCGTAGCCATAGTCGGTGGTCGGATCGGGACGGCGATTATGGTAGCGGATGTCCATGTCGAAACCGGCAGCACGCTTGGCGATGTCCTTGCCGATCCGGCCAAAGCCGACGATACCCAGCTTCTTGCCACTGACCTTGCGGGTCAGCGGGTACTGGCCCTTGAGCCATTTGCCCTGCCGCACATGCTGATCGGAAGCGGAGAACTGCCGTGCGGTGTCGATGAGCAGACCGATGGCCGTGTCGGCGACACATTCGTTGAGTACGTCCGGCGTGGTGCTGATCGGGATGCCCCGCGCTTTCGCCTCATCGACGGCAATCGAATCGTAGCCGACACCGAAACTGCAGATGGCCCGCAGGTTGGGCATCTGCGCCAGTTGCTCGGCCGAGCAACCGTAGCGAGCCGAGGTGACCACGATGTCGATATCGGCACCGTGCTCGGCGAGATAATCCTTGGGCTGTTCCCAAAGGCGGGTCAGTTGATAGTCGCGCTGCAGACGCTCGTTGAAGCGACTAGGGAAACGACCGACCTGAAGCACGTTGGGGCGACTCATGCAGCTCTCCTCTGATTCTGGCTGAGAAGCAGATGATACCTGCCACTGCGCAAGCGAAAGCAACGCGGCAGTGATCATCGCGCTATAAAACGAACCGGCCTCAAGTCTTGCGAGCTAGAGCCCTGCAAGGCAAAAAGAGGCGAGGAAGCGGAGTGTACTTTTGTACATGAGCATTCCGAGCCTGTTTTTAACGCCGCAGGGCCGACGCGCAGCTGACTTTAGGCTGGTTCTCAGGTCACTGGAGCCGGATTGAAAAGCACCAAGTCGTTGTGCAGGCGATGCTTCTCCGCCCAGGTCTGCTTCCTGCCGCTGGCGACGTCCAGATAGAGCTGGAAAATGTGCCAGCCCATCTCGTCGAGGGTCATGCGCCCCGAGGTGATCTGCCCGGCATCGACGTCGATCAGATCCGGCCAGCGCTCCGCCAGTTGCGTGCGTGTGGCCACCTTGATCACCGGCACCATGGACAAGCCGTAAGGCGTGCCGCGACCGGTGGTGAAGATGTGCAGGTTCATGCCGGCCGCCAATTGCAGCGTGCCGCAGATGAAATCGCTGGCCGGGGTGGCGCAGAAGTACAGACCTTTGCCACGAATCCGCTCGCCCGGCGAAACCACGCCGACGATGGGGCTGTTGCCCGATTTGGCGATGGAGCCCATGGCCTTTTCGACGATGTTGTTCAGGCCGCCCTTCTTGTTACCTGGCGTGGTGTTGGCACTGCGATCGGCCATGCCGCGTTCCAGGTAACGGTCGTACCAATCCATCTCGCGGATCAGCGCATCGGCCACTTCGGTGGTCGAGGCGCGCGGAGTCAGCAGGTGGATGCCGTCACGCACTTCGGTGTTTTCCGAGAACATCACGGTGGCGCCAGCGCGCACCAGCAGATCCGAGGCTACGCCCAGCGCTGGGTTGGCGGTGATGCCGGAAAACGCGTCGCTACCGCCGCACTGCATGCCGACCACCAGCTCGGAAGCCGGTACGGTTTCGCGGCGACGTTGATCGAGCACCTTCAGGCGCGTCTCGATCATGGCCATGATCTCTTCGACCATGCCGACGAAGCCGGTGCTGGAATCCTGCAAGCGGAACAGCCACTCCTCCTCGTCCATGCCGTTGGTCAACTGGTCGCCATCCATCAACTGGTTGGCCTGCAGTTTTTCGCAACCCAGGCTGATCACCAGCGCCTGGCCGCCGAGGTTGGGATTGCGGCTGATGTTGTAGAGGGTGCGGATGGGCACCACGGCGTCCGGTGCATTGATCGCCACGCCACAGCCGTAGCTGTGCGACAGCGCCACCACGTCGTCGACGTTGGGGTATTTGGGAAGGATTTCCTTGCGCACGCGGTCGACGCAATGGTCGAGCACCCCGACCACACACTGCACCGTGGTGGTTACGCCCAGGATGTTGCGCGTGCCGACGGTGCCGTCCGGGTTACGGAAGCCTTCGAATGTGTAGCCTTCCAGCGGCGCCGGCGCAGGCGCCTTGAGCGTCGCCTTGGGCAGGTTGTCCAGCACTGGCGGTTCGGGCATGCGCAGCACCGCCTCGGTCACCCAGGTGCCGGCAGCGATAGGTTTCAGGGCATAGCCGATCACCTCACCGTAACGCACCACGTTGCCACCTTCGGGAATCGCCACCAGCGATACCTTGTGGCTTTGCGGTATGCCCTCCAGCGCCTCCAGGCCATCGGCGAAACGGCCACCGGCTGCCACACCCTGCTCGTTGACCACGACGCCGACGTTGTCGTCGGCGTGCAGGCGGATGTAACGCGGGGAGTCCAGATGTTGAATGAGTTCCATGAGGCTAATCCTTTTCTTGTTGTCTTAAACACGTTCAAGGCCTCACCTAGGGTTGCCAGGCAAGGCCATGAGCGGAGTCAGGTTGTCAGCGAGGGCGACGCCTGATCATTGATCGCCAGGCCGTTTTCATCCCTCAACACCACGCGCTGGATACGCCCGACGATGAACAGGTAACTGAATACCGCCACCAGTGCGTTGGCGCCTACGTACACCAGCGCCCATTTGAACGAGCCGGTGGCACTGATGATGTAACCAATGACGATCGGGGTGGTGATCGACGCGATATTGCCGAAGGTGTTGAACAACCCACCGGACAGGCCGGCGATCTGCTTGGGCGAAGTATCCGATACCACGGCCCAGCCAAGGGCGCCGAGACCTTTACCAAAGAATGCAAGGGTCATGAAACCGACGACCATCCACTCGGCCGACACGTAGTTGCACAGCACCATGCTGGTCGATAGCAGCAACCCGAAGATGATCGGCAGCTTGCGCGCCAGGGTCAGGCTGTAGCCGCGACGCAGCAGCCAGTCGGAGATCACCCCACCGAGCACACCACCAAAGAACCCCATGATGGCCGGCAAGGAAGCGATGAAGCCAGCCTTGAGAATGGTCATACCGCGCTCCTGCACCAGGTACACGGGGAACCAGGTGAGGAAGAAATAGGTGATGCCATTGATGCAGTACTGACCCAGGTAGACACCGACCATCATGCGATTGGTCAGCAGTTGGACGATGTAATTCCACTTCGGTCCGCCCCCGCTCTTTGCCTGATCCATGTCGACCAGACCACCGTTGCTGGCGATGTGCTCGACTTCAGCAGCACTGATACGCGGGTGTTCCTTGGGGTTGTAGATGGTCTTCATCCATACGCCGGCAAACATGATGCCCAGCACACCCATGACCACGAATACGTGCTCCCAGCCGTAGGTGTAGACGATCCAGCCCATCAACGGCGCGAACAATGCAGTGGCGAAATACTGCGCCGAGTTGAAGATCGCCGATGCCGTGCCCCGTTCCGCCGTTGGGAACCAGGCAGCGACGATGCGCGCGTTCCCCGGGAACGACGGTGCTTCGGCAAAGCCGACCATGAAACGCAGCACGAACAGTGTCACCACGGCCCAGGCCACCGGCATCATGCCGACGAACCCCTGCAACAGGGTGAACAGCGACCAGATGAAGATGCCTGCGGCATACACGCGCTTGGAGCCGAAGCGGTCAAGCAGCCAACCGCCTGGAATTTGACCGATCACGTAGGCCCAGCCGAACGCCGAGAATACATAGCCGAGGGTTACCGCATCGATGCCCAGATCCTTCTGCATACTGGAGCCCGCGATCGCAATGGTCGCTCGGTCCGCGTAGTTGATCGTCGTCACCAGAAACAGCATCAGCAGTATCAGGTAACGGACGTGGGTCTTCTTAGCGTCTCCCATGGAGATTTCACCTCAAGCGTTATTTTTATTACTGAACGGTTGCCACCAAGCACGTGCGGACGCGCCAGCCGCCCGCGGGCGGAATCAACGAAGTTTTGAAAAAGCGGTGCCTGGGCTGCTATCCCGTGGCAGCAGCCGTCATGAAACCCGGGCTGGGTCTCAAGACAATTGGCGCAGAGGCGCGCCGGTGGACATTGCCCGCTGCGGAGCATGGAGAAGGTGTGCGGATACTGATGTTCACGGTTTTATTATCCTTATTGGCTGACGGCGCCCCCCGCTCAGTGACCGGCAACTCTATGATTGCGCAATCAAAACAGCAGATAACAAGGCACCACGCAGTTCGCTACAGAGCCGACTTTACTATGATTGCGCAATCATTCAAGCAATTTCTTGTTACGTTGTCAGTTGTCTGATAAGAGGTTAGGTGGTGGCGCGATCGACCAGCGTGAAACCGGTATCAAGGCGTATCGGTTGCTGCTCGGTGTCGTCGCGAAAACGCTGAAGCAGCGCGCTGGCGACCAGCTTGCCCATGCGCGCGCCGTCGACATTCACCGTCGACAAAGACGGGTGAAAATGAGCGGCGCTGGACAGGTCGCCAAAGCCCATCACCGCCAACTGACCGGGAATTTCGATGCCCTGACACGCCGCTTCGGCCAATATGCCCTGGGCCACGGTGTCCGAACTGCAGACGATCACCTGCGGTGCATGCCCCGCGTCGAGCAACTGGCGCAGCCCTTCCCGGCCACTCTGCATGGTGGCAGGCGCCGCCAGAACGGACATGGGCACTTCATCGATACCCAGCGTGTTGAGTTGCGCGACAACGCTACTGCTACGCCGGAGGGCCCGGACGTCATCGACCGAGACGATGGCGAAACGGCGATAGCCCTTGTGATACAGATGATTGGCAATCGCCTGGCCAACCTTTTCGTGGGAGAACCCTACCTGCATGTCGATGGGCAATGCGCCCAAGTCCCAGGCCTCGACCACAGGAATACCGGCGGCCTGCAAGCGCAAGCGGCTTTCCTCGGTGTGCAGCGTGCCGGTCAGCACGATGCCGTCGGGCCGGCGGCCCAGTACCGCGCCAAGCAGGCGCTCTTCCTGCTCGGCGGAATAGCCGGTGAGGCCGATCATGGTCTGGTAGCCAGCGGCAGTCAGGTGATCCATCAACGACTGCACCGTCTCGGCGAAGATCGAGTGAGCGATGGTCGGCACGAAGATGGCAATCAGGCGGCTCTTGTTCGAGGCCAGGCCGCCGGCCAGCATGTTCGGCACGTAACCGGTCACCCGCACGGCTTCGAGCACTTTCTTGCGGGCATCCTCGCTGACCACCTCGGGCCGGTGCAGCGCCCGCGATACGGTGATCGGCGAAACGCCAGCCACCTTGGCCACATCGATCAGGGTAACGCTCGCGCCCTTGTTGGACGGGGCAAGAGAAGATGAGGAGCGAGAGGATTTCTTTGCCATGAAGGGCCGCAGACTGTGCAAGGGAAGCCGCATCTTAACCAGCGGATCGGACGGCAACTAGCGGCAAGCGTACATAGCACTGTAATCGGCTATTGCTCCCTAGAAACCAAAAAGCCCGGGCAATAGCGCCCGGGCTTTCAACACCTCAGCGAGGTGGTCGTACTTACTGCGGGCCTTGCTTCTTGATCAGTGCAGCCAACTGCTCGTACTCGGCCGGCAGCAGGTCGGTCAGCGGCGCGCGAACCGGACCTGCGTCGTAACCGGAGATTTTCGCGCCGGCCTTGACGATGCTGACCCCGTAACCGGCTGTCAGGTTGCGGATATCCAGGTACGGCAGGAAGAAGTCATCGATGATCTTGCCAACGGTGGCGTGGTCTTCACGGGCGATCGCGCTGTAGAAGTCCATCGCGGTTTTCGGAATGAAGTTGAACACCGCAGACGAGTAAACCGGTACGCCCAGTGCTTTGTAAGCAGCGGCATAGACTTCAGCAGTCGGCAGACCACCCAGGTAGGTGAGACGATCACCCAGACGACGGCGGATCGACACCATCAGTTCGATGTCACCCAGGCCATCCTTGTAACCGATCAGGTTCGGGCAGCGCTCGGCCAGTTGCTCCAGCAGCGGAGCGGTCAGGCGGCAGACGTTACGGTTGTAGACCACCACACCGATCTTCACCGACTTGCACACTTGCTCGACGTGCGCAGCAACACCTTCCTGCGAGGCCTCGGTCAGGTAATGCGGCAGCAGCAGCAGACCTTTGGCGCCCAGGCGCTCGGCTTCCTGTGCGTACTGGATGGCCTGGCGAGTGGAACCACCTACGCCAGCGAGGATTGGCACGCTACCGGAGCAGGTGTCGACGGCAGTTTTGATAATCGACGAGTACTCGTCGGCCGCCAGAGAGAAGAACTCACCGGTACCGCCAGCGGCGAACAGCGCGGTGGCGCCGTACGGGGCCAGCCACTCGAGGCGACGAACGTAGCCTGCCGGGTTGAATTCACCAGCGGCATCGAAGTCGGTCAGCGGGAAAGACAGCAGGCCGGAGGAGAGGACGGTTTTTAATTCTTGTGGAGTCATTCTTCTTACACCTTGGATGAGGACATGAAGGCCGTTACCGGCAACTGAAGTCATACGTTATCGTACAACTGTAAAAATTCAAAGTCCCCGGAAGCATTTTTCTACTAATTGCACCGTTTCAGGGCAATAACCGTAAAGTCCAACGAAATGTCCAAAAAACAGGAAAAACCTCGGTAAATCTCCAATTACATTGGAAATTCCATCCTTTAGATTGGCGAAAAGTCGCTTTCTGGCGAAAAATGTTCCTCCAGCGGGCATGGCTAAAGAACATCTGCAGCCAACCAGTCGTACGACAACACCAGCCAAAAAGCCGTTACGAAACGACAATGACAAAGGTGCGCGACATGACGACACCCATCCGCAATACCTACAGCATCGCCCTCCGTTACGCCGAATCGCGATGCTCCGCACGCAGCGTCTGTCCCACCACGACGCCTTCCCCCATCAACAACATGCAATCGCTCGCGAACTAGAACGCGGCTCTCCAGCTGTTCGATCACGTACCACACCGCTCCGGTGGCCCCATCGACTCAAATCGCTGGAGCCACTCGGCTTGCGCCCCCTTCGCGACACAATAACAAGAGAAGGAAATACCCATGCGAACCACCTCCCTACGCACCGCCATAAGCTTGCTGGCCGCCCTCACCTTCAGCACGGGCGCGGGACTCGCCCAGGCTGACGACAGTTACCCGGCCAAGACCATCCAGATCGTGGTGCCCGTATCACCGGGTGGCGACACCGATACCAATGCCCGCTTATTCAACAAATATCTGGAGAAAGAGCTGGGCCAATCGCTGGTCGTCGTCAACGTCGACGGCGGCGGTGGCACCATCGGTATGCGCCGCGTCATGTCGGCGAAGAAAGACGGTTACACCGCGATGTTCTTCCACGGCGAAGCCATGGTTCCCAAGCTCGCCGGGATTGTAGATGTCGGTATCGATTCGTTGGAAATGGTCGCCATCGCCCTGCTGGACAACACTACCGTGCTGGCGACCCACAAGGACGCGCCCTTCAAGACCATGCCCGAGCTGGTCGAGTACGCCAAAGCCACCCCCCGCAAGGTCGATTTCGGCATGCTCACCGGCGGTTATCCGCACCTGGTGGGGATTGCTGCGCAACAGCAATTGGGCATCGACATGAACCTGGTCGACGTCGGCGGTAACTCGGCGAAAATCGTTGCCCTGCGCGGGCACAAGGTCAACCTGATCAACGTTCAGTACGGCATCGCCAAGGACTATTTCAGCTCCGGCGACTTCATCAACCTGGGCCTGCTGTCCCCTGAACGCAACCCACTGATGCCTGATGTCGCCACCACTGGCGAAGCGGGCTTCCCCATGGAGTTCAACAAGTTCTTCTTCTTCGCCATGCCCAAAGGCACTCCTCAGCCAATCGTCGAGACGTTTTCTGCGGCGGTGAAACGCGTCGTGGAGAACCCCGAGTATCAGCAAGACGCGAAGAAGTTCTTCCTCACGCCCACCTACATGGCACCGGCTGCTGCGACTGATTATGCGCAAAAGCAGTACAGCTACTTCCAGCAGTTCCAGAAGCTGTTCACCGGGCAGTAACAGGTGCCAGGTCGCCCCGACGCTTTCAAGTACCGGGGCGACCGTCGTGACGAGGAAAAGACAATGCGTGTAGCGAAACGATTACCCAGCCCGGATCTGCTGACCGGGATTTTCTTCCTGGCCCTCAGCGCCCTGCTGTTCTGGGCCTGCATGAACATCAGGGAATTTGCCGCCATCGGTGTCGGCTCGGCGTTCGTGCCGCGCCTCACCGCGGCACTGCTGTTGGTCGTGGGCGTGATACTGATCATCGATGGCTGGCGCCAAAAATCCGCGCCAGACGTCCCGAGCGCAGACCAGCCAAGCACACCGACGCCCATGTTCGTAGGCCTGCCCGCCGCTGCAGCGAGCGCGGTCATCATGGGTATCTACCTGGCGTTGCTAGAGCCTCTGGGCTTTCTGCCGGCCTCCGCGCTGTATGGCTTTTTGCAGATGCTGATCCTGGCCAAGGACGCCAAGCGCACCTACCTGAAGTTCGCGGTCATCGCCCTGCTGCCGGCCGCCTGCTTCTACTACCTGTTCGTCAACATATTCGATATCAGCCTGCCCGCTGGAATTCTGGGCTGAGGAGCAACACATGCTTATAGAAGGCATTCTTTCCGTACTCAATATGCAAACGCTGCTATTAATTACCGGCGGCACCCTACTGGGTATCGTCATCGGCGCCATCCCTGGTTTGACGGTGACCATGGGCGTTGCGCTGTTTCTTCCGGTCACGTTCGCCATGTCCCCCGTGGATGGCCTTTCGCTGCTCATGGGCCTGTATATCGGCGGCACATCGGGTGGACTGATTTCAGCGATCTTGCTGAAGATTCCCGGCACACCCGCCTCAATCGCTACCACCTTCGACGGCCACCCCATGGCCTCGCGAGGTCAGGCCGGTAAAGCCTTGTCGGTGTCGATCATCTGTTCATTTCTGGGCGGTATCTTCAGCCTCGCCGTACTGTTCTTCGTCGCTCCCAAGCTGGCTGAAGTGGCGCTGCAGTTCGGCCCCTACGAATACTTCGCTATCGCGCTGTTCTCGCTGACACTGGTAGCAGGTCTCAGCGGTGGATCGCTGGCGCGCGGCCTGGGTGCTGCCGCCGTTGGCCTGGTGATCTCCTTCATTGGCATGGCGCCCATCACTGCATTCCCACGGTTCACTTTCAATTGGGCGGAGCTCGATGGCGGTATCGCCCTGCTCCCGGCACTGATCGGTCTGTTTGCCGTTTCTCAGGTGCTGGAAGAGGCGGAATCGCGAGACAGCAGCAAGCCACCGGCAGCGGCCAACTACAACCTGCGCCAGATGGGTTTTTCCGTACGCGCCGGCTTCAGCCATTTCGGCAACTGGTTGCGCTCTTCGTTAATCGGCACAGGCATCGGCATACTCCCCGGCCTGGGTGGCTCGGTGTGCAACCTGTTGGCGTATGGCGCCGCGAAAAAATACTCCAAGCACCCAGAGAAATTTGGCACGGGTATCACCGATGGATTGGTTGCCAGCGAGTCGTCCAACAACGCGTCGACAGGTGGTGCCCTGGTGCCGCTGATGACGCTCGGGATTCCCGGCGACAACACCGCAGCGATCCTGCTGGCCGGTTTCATGATTCACGGCATCACCCCGGGCCCGATGTTGTTCGAAACCCAGGGGCTGCTGGTGTATGGGATTTTCACCGCGCTGGTGATCGCTAACCTGGTGATGGTGGTGGGCCTGTTCAGCTTCATGCGCGGCTTTGTGCGCCTGTTGTCGGTGCCCAAGCACATCCTCCTGCCGCTGATCATGATGCTCTGCGTGATCGGCGCCTATGGCATCAACAATCGACTGTTCGATGTCGGCTGCATGCTGCTTTTCGGGCTGATTGGCTGGCTGATGAAAAAGGCCTCGATTCCCGTCACGCCCCTGCTGCTCGGCTTCATTCTGGGGCCAATCATCGAGGTCAACCTGCGCCGCGGCCTGATGAGCAGCCAAGGCGATCTGCTGCCCTTTATCACCGAACCGATTTCCGGCGTTGTACTCCTGGCCGCCCTGATCGTGGTGCTCGTGACCGCGTACAAAGAGTTTGCCAAATCGCGTCCCCCTCAAGCACGCCCAGTCACTGACGTCTGATCAGAGGAGCAAGCGATGACTGCTGAAGTTCTACAACTCTGCCCACTCTCACCCACGCTCGATACTGCATTGGCGAGCGACTTCCTGATTCACCGCCTGTGGGAGCAGGCGGATGCGCTGCGCTACCTTGAGGAACATGGCCAACGCATTAGCGGTATCGCCACCGCCGCCCCGACTGGAGTACCCGAGTCGATCATGGCGGCTCTGCCTGATCTTAAAGTGATCTCCTGCCGAGGCGTCGGCCTCGACAAAATCGACCTGCCCAGTGCACAGCAGCGTGGCATACAGGTGGCCGGAACCTTCGGCACCCTGAGCGATTGTGTCGCGGACATGGCCTTCGCCCTGCTGCTCGATTGCGCACGGCAACTCAGCGCAGCCGATCGTTACGTGCGTGCCGGCCAATGGCCGCAAGCCCGCTACCCGTTGACGACACGGCTGAGCGGCAAGCGCCTGGGCATTGTCGGCCTCGGTCAGATCGGCCGCCTGGTGGCCAAACGAGCCAGCGGCTTCGACATGCAGATCGCCTACACCAACCGTAAACGGATCGACGATCTGGATTATCGATTCGAAGCGCAGCTCGTGGAGCTCGCGCGCTGGAGCGATTTTCTGGTGATCACCGTGGCGGGCGGCGCCGAGACCCGTCACCTGATCGATGCGCAGGTACTCCAAGCGCTTGGTTCGAAGGGCTTTGTGATCAACGTTGCCCGTGGTTCAGTCATTGATGAAGCGGCTCTGATCGAGGCCTTGGCGCGGGGCACCATTGCCGGTGCCGGGCTCGATGTATTCGAGCATGAGCCGGATGTGCCCCAGGCATTGCTGACACTCGACAACGTCGTCTTGGCGCCGCATATGGGCAGCGGCACGCGAGAGACTCGCGAGGCCATGGAA
Organism: Pseudomonas sp. AC355; assembly: GCF_979258205.1. Lineage (NCBI taxonomy): Bacteria > Pseudomonadati > Pseudomonadota > Gammaproteobacteria > Pseudomonadales > Pseudomonadaceae > Pseudomonas > Pseudomonas sp. AC355. The sequence goes on from NZ_OZ409843.1 coordinate 2,553,094, forward strand.
GACCTCGTGCTGGAAAATTTGCGCGCGTTCTACACCAAAGGTCAGGTACAGACGCCAGCGTTCTGACCCTCGATGCTGCCAAGCTGCAGCCGCGCTATCCGGGACTGCATAGACATCGATAACTAACCGCAGCGCCGATCATTGAACACTCACCGTCTTCGACGGACGCGTTTACACCCTCCGCCAGTCGAAAAGGGAGTAGATGTCGACGCATTGATTGGTCATGTTCGGCTAACCCCCTGACGGGAGACGCGAGCACCGAAAAATGCAATACAAACACGCGCACCCGAAGGGCGGCATGCAGCGAGAAAGGAAGCATTGCGTACCCTGTTTGCATTTACAGGGCATTGAAAGAAACAACACCCGCTTGCTGCCGCAAAAGGGCAGCAAGCGGGTTTAAAGCATTGTCAAAGAAGGCTTACTGCGGGCCTTGAGCCTTGATCAGCGCTTCCAGCATCTGGTATTCGTTGGGCAGCAGGTCGGTCAGCGGCGCGCGAACCGGGCCTGCATCGTAGCCGGAGATCTTCGCGCCTGCCTTGACGATGCTCACGGCATAACCGGACTTGCGATTACGGATGTCCAGGTACGGCAGGAAGAAGTCGTCGATGATCTTGGCGACGGTGGCGTGATCGTCCTTGGCAATGGCGTGGTAGAAGTCCATCGCGGTTTTCGGGATGAAGTTGAACACCGCCGACGAGTAGACCGGTACGCCCAGTGCCTTGTAGGCAGCGGCATAGACTTCAGCGGTCGGCAGGCCGCCCAGGTAGCTGAAACGATCGCCGAGACGACGACGGATCGACACCATCAGCTCGATGTCGCCCAGACCGTCCTTGTAACCGATCAGGTTCGGGCAGCGCTCGGCCAGTTGCTCGAGCAGCGGAGCGGTCAGGCGGCAGACGTTACGGTTGTAGACGACTACGCCAATCTTCACCGATTTGCAGACCTGCTCAACGTGCGCGGCAACGCCTTCCTGCGACGCTTCGGTCAGGTAGTGCGGCAGCAGCAGCAGGCCTTTGGCACCCAGGCGCTCGGCTTCCTGCGCGTACTGGATAGCCTGGCGAGTGGAACCGCCTACACCAGCGAGAATTGGCACGCTGCCGGCGCAAGTGTCGACTGCAGTCTTGATGACAGACGAGTACTCGTCGGCAGCCAGGGAGAAGAATTCACCAGTACCGCCAGCGGCGAACAGAGCGGTAGCGCCGTACGGGGCCAGCCACTCGAGGCGACGTACATAGCCTTCTGGGTTGAATTCGCCTTGGGCATCGAAATCGGTCAGCGGGAAAGACAGCAGACCGGAGGAGAGGACAGTTTTTAATTCTTGTGGGGTCATTCTTCGAACACCTGTAAAGCGAGCTGAAATGGAGGGCAGCCTCGGCTGCTAGAGATACGTTATCGTACGACAAAAATGAAAGCGAATACTTTCTCCTGAACAACGCCGACCCACTCATGAGGCTTCGCAGAAGCCGGCCCCACGTTGTTGACAAGCTCAGAATTGGCTGAGCAAACTCCGTCATATGACGACCTACAACACGACAGGTACGCCACGCGTTAACGCCCCTTTCCCATTAACCCAAGGCACATGCCGCTCTCCTGCTAGAACCTGCGCTCATTTTGCTGAACACATCGTCATCCAGTTCCCTGACAACAACAAGAAAGGACATGACCATGAAACTCAGACGCACCCTGCTGTCGACCGCACTTCCCCTTGCCTTGCTGCTCCCCTCCCTGGCAAGCGCGATGACCTTGCAAGTTGCCGATACGCAACCCAAGGGCTACCCAGCCATTACAGCCATTGAGCATATGGGGGAAAAGCTCAGCGCCGCGACCAACGGTGAAATCACCATGAAGGTATTCGCCGGCGGCGTACTGGGCGGAGAAAAAGAAGCCATCGAACAGACCCAGATCAACGCCATCCAACTGACGCGTGTCTCCCTAGGTGTTGTGGGCCCCGTAGTACCGGACGTGAACGTCTTCAACATGCCCTTCGTGTTCCGCGACAGCGCACACATGCGTAAGGTCATCGATGGCGAAATCGGCCAAGAGATTCTCGACAAAATCACCAATTCCCAGTTCGAACTGGTTGGCCTGGCATGGATGGACGCCGGCTCGCGCAATTTCTACAGCAAATCTCCCGTCCGCTCGCTCGCCGACCTGAAAGGCAAGAAGATGCGCATGATGGAAAACCCACTGTTTCTCGACACCATGAATGCCCTAGGCGGCAGCGGCATTGCCATGGGCACCGGGGAAACCTTCAGCGCCTTGCAGGCAGGCGTGATCGATGGCGCCGAGAACAATCCTGCGGTCATGCTCGCGCAGAACCACCAACAGGTGGCCAAGTACTTCAGTGAAACCAGCCACCTGATAATTCCCGAACCCTTGGTGATGTCGAAGAAGGCCTGGGAAGCGCTCAGTGCCGAGCAGCAAGCGCTGGTGAAGAAGTTCGCCCGAGAGGCTCAGATCGAGCAACGCGCCCTCTGGGACAAGCAAGTGGCAGAAAGCGAAGAGAAGCTGAAGGCTGCGGGGGTCGAGTTCATCCAGGTGGATCGCAAGCCGTTCTATGACGCCACGGCAGCCGTCCGCGAGAAATACGGCGCACCTTACGCCGAGCTGATCGAGCGTATCGAAGCCGTTCAGTAAACCGGGCATCCGCTGCGGCCACTCGCCGCGGCGGGTCACTGCAGCACAGCAAGAGCCAAAGCCGATGACTCTCCCCATGGACATGATCTGTGATTGCCACGCGCATATTTTCGGTGATCACAGCCGTTACCCGCTGGCAAGCGGGGCTGACTACCGACCGCCTACCGCCACCGCAGACGACTACCAGGCGCAGCTCAACAGCCTGGGTGTAGAACGCTGCGTGCTGGTGCAGCCGAGCGTATACGGCACCGATAACCGTTGCATGCTCGATGCGCTCACCCAGCTTGGCCCCAAGGCGCGAGGCGTGGCGGTCATCGCCCGCGATACGCCACTCGAACAGCTACACGTCATGCACCAACTTGGCGTTCGCGGCGTACGCCTCAATACCCTTGCCGCCAATGGCCCCACACTGGAACAGCTTGCCGATGTCGAAGAGCAGATCAGCAGCCTGCAATGGCACCTGCAACTGCTCCTAAAGCCTGAAGCCCTGCCCAACGCCTTCGAGCACATCGAGCGCCTTGACGGCCCGGTGGTGCTGGATCACTTCGCATCCTGCTCACCCACAACAGATGCGGGCACCCTCGACGCGCTATTCGACTTGGCAAAGCACAAGAAAAATCTGTGGATAAAGCTCTCAGCACCCTATCTGTTCAGCGATTGCTCCGCGTCCGCGTTGGGCCATTATCAAGCCTTCACCGAACGCGCGGCAGCGCTCATGCCCGATCGGCTGCTATGGGCGACCGATTGGCCACATACCGCCCGCGGCGATGCCAGCCTCAGCACATATCAACTCCAGCAATTGCTTTTCGGTTGGCTCGCAAGTCACGAGATGCGAGAGAGAGTTGCCGTGCACAATCCGGCAGAACTTTACGGCTACTGAACCAGGGAGACCGCTAATGGCAAGAATTCTGCTCACCTACCCGCCGTCCAGCGTGAAGACGTGGTACGGCGAAAAAGCCATGAGCGAACTGGCGGAGCTCGGCGAGTTGGTGCTGAGTTCAAAAGAGGGGGTACTGAGCGAGAACGAATTGATCGAACTGGCCAACACCTGTGACCTGATCATCTCCGACAAACCGACCGCCGGGACAGAACGACTGTTTCGCGAAGTACCGAGCTTGCTGGCCTACATACGCTGTGCCATGGACACCAAGAGCATCGATATCGATGCCGCCTCCCGGCACGGCGTACTGGTCACCCAGGCCGGGCCGGGTTTCACTAATGCGGTCAGCGAATGGATCGTCGCCCAGATGATCAACCTCGCACGCCGGCTGCCACATTACTTCAGCGCGTATCAGCATGGCCAAATCCCCGCGCAGCACATGGGCCGCCAGTTAGCCGGTGCAACGGTCGGGATCATTGGCTTTGGCAATATCGCTATCGCCCTTGCACCGGTTCTCCAGGCGCTGGGCATGCAGATCCTTGCCTATGACCCTTACCTGACCAGCAGCCCGGAGGGTATCGAATGCGTTGGTCTCGACACCTTGCTTGAGCGCTCCGATCAGGTGATTTGCCTGGCGCGCTACAGCAAGGAAACTGACAACCTGGCCAACGCGGATTTCTTCGCAAAGATGAAGCCTGGTGCGTTTTTCATCAACGCCTCCCGTGGCGGTCTAGTCGACGAAGCGGCCCTCAGTGCAGCGCTGAGCAATGGTCATCTGGCGGGTGCAGCTATTGACGTAGGGCGGGGCCATGATGATCACCCCACCGCAACCCTGGCCCAACACAGTGAGGTCATTGCCACACCGCACATTGGCGGCATGGTGCCGGAAGCGATTATCTACCAAGTGCAGAGAACCGTGCAGCAGGCACGTGCGATTCTTGCCGGCCGCTTCCCTGAAGGCGCATTGAACCCTGAAACGGCCAGACGCCTGATCGCGCGCATGCGCTGACCCAGCGACTCACGAGCGTCGCATACAGACGCTAAGTTGTCTGACAACCTAGACTTAAGAAGGAGCACGCAATCAATTTGCCAGCAGCGCTGCAAAAACCTGCACAAGCCGCTCTACATCAGGCCAAACAGCCTCATAGAGCGCCTCGATCACACGATATCGTAGTTTTGTGACCGCGTTGACAAACGAATAGATGGATGCCGATAATCCAACCCATGTCATACGACAACAGATGACAATCTCTAAATAACAACAAGCAGAGAACAGGCCTCCCGCCCATGACTACGACTTCCAACGCCCAAGTACCCTTCAATCGTCTGCTGCTCACTGGCGCAGCTGGCGGGCTGGGCAAGGTACTGCGCGAACGTCTGCAGCCCCTGACCAAGATCCTGCGTCTCTCGGACATCGTCGAAATGGCGCCGGCCGAAGGTGAGCACATCGAGGTGCAGCTCTGCGATCTGGCCGACAAGCAGGCCGTTCATCAGCTCGTTGAAGGTGTCGATGCGATCCTGCACTTTGGCGGGGTGTCGGTTGAACGTCCATTCGAGGAAATCCTCGGCCCGAACATCAGCGGCGTTTTCCACATCTACGAAGCCGCACGTCGCCATGGCGTCAAACGTGTGATCTTCGCCAGCTCCAACCATGTCATAGGTTTCCACAAGCAGACCGACACCATCGACGCCAACGCCCCGCGCCGTCCCGATGGTTACTACGGACTGTCGAAGTCCTACGGCGAGGACATGGCCAGCTTCTACTTCGATCGCTACGGTATCGAAACCGTCAGCATCCGCATCGGTTCCTCGTTCACCGAGCCGCTCAACCGCCGCATGATGAGCACCTGGCTGAGCTACGACGACCTGGTGCAACTGATCGAACGTGGCCTCACCACGCCGAATGTCGGCCACACCGTGGTTTACGGCGCGTCGGCGAACAAGACCGTGTGGTGGGACAACAGCAAGGCCGCTCACCTGGGCTACGCGCCCAAGGACAACTCCGAAGTATTCCGCGACAAGGTCGAGACCCAGCCTGCAGTGGCGGCAGACGATCCCAACGCCCTCTACCATGGCGGCGCCTTCACGGCAGCCGGCCCGTTCGGCGACAACTGATACCTCGCATACTCGATAACAATAAAAGAGGTCGGACATGCCCAAGCAAGCCGAACTGATTCTCGATGCCCGCAACAGCGTGGGCGAAAGCCCGGTGTGGAGCGTGCAGGATCAGGCCCTTTACTGGACCGACATCCCCAACAAGCGCCTGTACCGCTGGAACCTGGCCGACGCCACCACACAAAGCTGGGAAGCCGACGAGATGCTCGCCTGCATCGCCCGGAGCGCTGACGGCAGCTGGATAGCTGGCATGGAAAGCGGCATCTTCCAGCTAAGCGCCGGTGACGATGGTCGGCTGACCGGCGAACGCCTGGTCGAAGTCAGCCATGCTCGCGAAGGCATGCGCTTCAACGATGGTCGTTGTGATCGTCAGGGCCGTTTCTGGGCAGGCAGCATGCTTCTGGACATGGCGGCAGGCGCCAACGTCGGCGCGTTGTATCGCTATGATGGTACGGGGCAAAGCACCCTCCCGGTGTTGCTCGATGACCTGATCGTTCCCAATGGCCTGGGCTTCAGCCCGGACGGCCGCACCATGTACCTGTCCGACTCGCACCCGTCGGCGCAGCTCATCTGGGCATTCGATTACGACATCGACAGCGGTACGCCGCACAACCGTCGCCTGTTCGTCGACATGAACGACTACCCCGGCCGCCCTGATGGCGCCGCAGTGGATGCCGATGGCTGCTACTGGATCTGCGGCAACGATGCCGGCCTGATTCACCGTTTCACGCCAGCTGGTCGCCTTGATCGCTCGCTGGAAGTGCCGGTGAAGAAGCCGACCATGTGCGCCTTTGGAGGCCCCAACCTCGATACCCTGTACGTCACTTCGATTCGCCCGGGCGGCAACCTGGACGATCAACCTCTGGCCGGTGGTGTTTTTGCGCTGCAGCCAGACGTTAGTGGCCTTGAAGAAACACCGTTGCGATTCTAATTTCCAACATCCGAGGAACCCGCACACGAAACGGGTCACCCCGGAGCTTCAATCCTGCACGCATACAACAACAAAACGGAGCTTCACAATGAACCTCAAACGCAAGTTTCTCCTCGCTGCACTTCCTCTGGCGCTTGGCCTGTCTAGCGTAGCCAACGCTCTTGAAATCAAGTTCGCCGAAGTCCATCCGGCCGGTTACCCGACCGTGGTCGCCGAAGAGAACATGGGCAAGAAACTGACCGCTAGCGATAGCGATATCACCTTCAAGATGTTCGCCGGTGGCGTGCTCGGCTCCGAGAAGGAAGTGGTTGAACAGGTGCAGATCGGCGCTGTACAGATGACTCGCGTCAGTCTGGGTATCGTCGGCCCGGTAGTACCGGATGTAAACGTGTTCAACATGCCGTTTGTGTTCCGTGACCAAGCCCACATGCGCAAAATCATCGATGGCGAAATCGGTCAGGAAATCCTCGACAAGATCACCAATTCCGAATTCAACCTGGTCGCCCTGGCCTGGATGGACGGCGGTACCCGTAACCTTTACACCAAGAAACCAGTACGCAAGATTGAAGACCTCAAGGGTATGAAGATCCGCGTACAAGGCAACCCGCTGTTCATCGACATGATGAGCGCCATGGGTGCCAACGGTATTGCCATGGATACCGGTGAAATCTTCAGCGCCCTGCAATCGGGCGTGATTGACGGTGCAGAAAACAACCCGCCAACCATGCTTGAGCACAACCACTTCCAGAACGCCAAGTACTACACCCTGACTGGCCACTTGATCCTGCCTGAGCCAATCGTCATGTCCAAGGCAACCTGGAACAAGCTGACGCCAGAACAGCAAGCCCTCGTGACCAAGGTCGCCAAGGAAGCCCAGCTGGAAGAGCGCCAACTGTGGGACGCCAAGTCCGCGGCCAGCGAAGAGAAGCTCAAGGCCGCCGGTGTTGAATTCATCACTGTCGACAAAAAGCCCTTCTATGATGCGACCGCCCCGGTACGTGCCAAATACGGCGCGCCGTATGCTGACCTGATGAAGCGCATTTCCGAAGTCCAGTAATCCCCCTCGCGAATGCGTGGTGCCGACATGCTGTCGGCACCACGCCACCGGTGAAGTCTCATGAAAAACCTGGTTCTAGGCGTCAATGACGCCATTTACCGTGCCTGTATCCTGACTGCCAGCCTGGCAATCGTGATCATGGCTACGATCATCCCCTGGGGCGTCTTCAGCCGTTACGTGCTGGGTCAAGGACTGGGCTGGCCCGAGCCCATCGCCGTGTTGCTAATGGCAATATTCACCTTCGTCGGTGCTGCTGCTGGCTTCCGCGCAGGTGCTCACATGGCTGTGACTTCACTAACCGATCGGCTGCCGGCAAACCTGGAATCGCTGATCACCCTGTTCGTTCGCCTGACCATGGGTGCCGTTGCCCTGTTCATGCTGATTTGGGGCTACAAATTGTGCGTGGCGACCTGGAACCAGTACCTGAGCACCTTGCCATCGGTTCGCGTGGGCATCAGCTACATGCCAATTCCAGTGGGCGGCTTTATCACGTTGCTGTTCGTTATTGAGCAACTGCTCTACGGCGATCAAAGCAAACGCCGCGTCGTTGATTTCGAAGCGGTCGAAGACTCCAAGGAGGCTGTGTAATGGATGCCGCCATTCTCGTAGGCAGTTTCATCGCACTGATCCTGCTACGCGTTCCCGTTGCTTATTCGCTCGGCATCTCGGCTCTGATTGGCGCCTGGTGGATCGATATCCCACTGCATGCCGTAATGATCCAAATCGCTGGTGGCGTGGGCAAATTTTCACTGCTAGCCATTCCCTTCTTCGTTTTGGCCGGTGCGATCATGGCTGAAGGTGGCATGGCTCGTCGCCTGGTCGCCTTTGCCGGCGTACTGGTTGGTTTCGTGCGCGGCGGTCTGTCACTGGTCAACATTACCGCGTCGACATTCTTCGGTGCCATTTCCGGCTCCTCGCTGGCCGATACCGCGTCGGTGGGCTCGGTGCTGATTCCTGAAATGGAGAAGAAGGGCTACCCACGTGAGTTCGCCACTGCCGTGACCGTTGCCGGTTCGGTGCAGGCGCTGCTCACTCCGCCCAGCCACAACTCGGTGATCTACTCGCTCGCCGCTGGCGGTACGGTGTCCATTGCCGCGCTGTTCATGGCCGGCATTGGCCCAGGCCTGCTGATGAGCGCCACCATGGCGGCGCTGTGCCTGTGGTTCGCCAAGAAGCGTAACTACCCGAAAGGTGAAGTGATCCCGCTGCGTCAGGCGATCAAGATCTGCGTCGAAGCCCTGTGGGGTCTGATGACCATGGTCATCATCCTTGGCGGCATCCTCTCTGGCGTGTTTACCGCCACCGAGTCGGCTGCCGTAGCGGTGATCTGGGCATTCTTCGTGACCATGTTCATCTATCGCGACTACAAGTGGCGTGAGGTGCCGAAGATGCTGCATCGCACCGTACGCACGCTGTCGATCGTGATGATCCTGATCGCCTTCGCCGCCGCGTTCGGCTACATCATGACCTTGATGCAAATTCCATCGAAGATCACCACCGCGTTCCTGGCCTTCTCGGACAACCGCTACGTGATCCTGATGTGCGTCAACTTCATGCTGCTGGTTCTGGGCACGCTGATGGACATGGCGCCGCTGATCCTGATCCTCACCCCGATCCTGCTGCCGGTGGTGACCTCGTTCGGCGTCGACCCGGTACACTTCGGCATGATCATGCTGGTCAACCTGGGTATCGGGCTGATCACACCGCCAGTGGGTGCGGTGCTGTTCGTCGGTGCGGCGATCGGCAAAGTGACCATCGAGAACACCGTGAAGGCTCTGCTGCCGTTCTACGCGGCTCTGTTCATGGTGCTGATGGCCGTGACCTACATCCCGGCAATCTCGCTGTGGCTGCCTAGCGTCGTACTCTGATACTGCTACACCCGCGGCGGGTCGCGTGCATAACGCGACCCGCCGTTTTTTTTAGCGAGGCAGAACGGTCACCAAGCCGTCACAACACCTCACTAACCGGCTCAATCAATATGGAAATTGCTGCCAATGACTGCCCCTGCCCTGTTTCCCCGCCATATCGCCGTGCTGTTGCTAGCCCTGCTGGCGTGCTCCTTCGCTGGTAACCACATCGCTGCACGCATCGCTTTCGACAACGACACTGGCCTGCTCCTGGCAATCCTGTGCCGTTCCGGTGTCACCATGCTGGTGCTGCTGGGCATCGTTCTCTGGCAGCGCCAAGCGCTGCAGATGCCACCTGGCGCCTGGCGCTGGCAACTGCTGCTGGGGTTGCTGATCGCCACCCAGAGCATCTGCCTGTACTCCGCCGTGGCGCGCATTCCAGTGGCGCTTGCGCTGCTGATCGGCAATACCTTCCCGATCCTGCTCGCCCTGCTCACCTGGGCGCTAGGTGGCTCGGCACCGACGCGCCGCACGGTGATGCTCATGGGCCTGATTCTGCTCGGCCTGGTGTTCGCCCTGGATCTTCCCGCACGCCTGAGCGCCAGCGAACCGGCCGGCCCGGAATGGGTAGTTGGAGTAAGCGTGTCGTTCCTCGCCGCCTGCGTATTCGCCTGCGCGCTGTGGATCACCGACCACAAGCTGTCGAGCCTGCGCGGCTCGGTGCGCAGCATGCTGACCCTGATGATCGTGTTCAGCAGCATGGCACTGGCTGGCAGCGCCGACCTGATCCCTGGCGGCATGAACCTGCCGGGCAACGAAACCGGCTGGATCGCGCTGGGCGCCTTGGTACTGCTCTACGGCATCGCCTTTTGCATGCTGTTCGTCACCGTGCCGCGCCTGAACATGGCCAAGAACGCACCGGTGATGAATATGGAGCCCATCGCCACGCTGCTGTTCGGCTGGCTGCTGCTGGATCAAGTATTGAGCGGTATACAGATGATCGGCGGCGCGATCGTGCTGGCGGGGATTGTTCTACTGACCTATCGCAAGGACGCCTGAATATCTACCTGCGATCAGTTGTGCGTCGGTACTGCGGTGCTGAAAACGGGCTGGATCACCAGCCCGCTTTTACCTTGCAGGGCTCACGCCTGCTTGACGACCACTTCCGCGGCCTCGTGGGCCTGACGCAGCCGCTCACGGCTGTTGGTCAGGTGCAGGCGCATGGCGGCACGTGCCGCATCGGAGTCCTGGCGGGCGATGGCCTCGAAAATCTGCTCATGCTCGCGCTCCAGGCGCGCCATGTAATGAGAGTGATCGTCATGGGCGATACGCGCCGAGTTCAACCGGGTGCGCGGAATGATGCTGGTGCCCAGATGGCTCATGATATCGGTGAAGTAGCGATTACCGGTGGCATGAGCGATCTGCAGGTGAAACTGGAAATCGGACGACACCGCATCACTTTCGTGGGCGGCGCCTTCATTCAGCGCATCGAGCGCCTGGCGCATGGAAGCCAGCTGCTCAGGGGTACGTCGTTGCGCAGCCAGGCCAGCCGACTCGACTTCCAGGCTGATGCGCAGTTCGAGAACGGCGAGTACTTCACGCAGGGTGACGATGGTCGCCGGATCGATGCGAAAGCCACCCGGATTGGGTGTATCCAGAACGAAGGTACCGATGCCATGGCGGGTTTCCACCAGCCCGGAAGCCTGCAAACGCGACAAGGCCTCGCGCACTACGGTGCGGCTGACGCCCTGCTCTTCCATGATCGCAGACTCGGTCGGCAACTTCTCGCCACGCTTGATCACTCCATCGCGAATGCGCTCGGACAACTCCGCGACCAGCTCCTGAGCCAGGCTGCGATGCTTACGGCGCGCACGTGGTGGTGTGTTCTGATTTTCCATAGCAATCGATATCGTCTGGATGGTCAAACCGCATCATATAACAGGCGGTTGTATGATGACACGTTCTTCGTTTATCTCCGGCAAATGACTCGTTAACTGCACAGGTACCGCACTATGCCGCTCGACACATTGCATCTGCAGGATCGCTTTACCCAGCTCACATTGGCGCCTCGGACTGGCGGCAGTATCGCCAACTGGATGGTCAAAGACAGCGCTCAGCCCCTACTGCGCCACAGCGATGAGCAAGCCCTGCAAGCCGGCACGCCTCGCCAGCTTGGCTGCTACCCGCTGGCACCCTGGTCGAACCGCATCACCGAGGGCGGTTTCGACAACCCCAAAGGCTGGCTCGCGCTGGAGGCCAATGCCGACAACTCGCCACTGCCGATCCACGGCAGCGCCTGGCAGCAACCTTGGCAAGTAGTCGAGCACAGTGAAGATTCGGCACTGCTGCGCCTGGAAAGCCAGACACCGTTCGCTTACATCGCAGAGCAACGCATCCGTCTGCACGAAGGCCGCCTGGACATCCAGCTGCAGGTCACCCACAGGGCCGACGCGCCAATGTGGCATGGGCTGGGCCTGCACCCGTATTTCCCCCGTACGCCGGCGACCCGCCTGCAGGCCCGCGCGAGGCAGGTCTGGAATTGCGACGCGAACAGCCTGCCAACGCAACTGAGCGACCTGCCGGAACATTGGGACTTCAACGAAGCGCGTGATCTCCCGGCGCAGCACACCGACAACGCTTTTATCGATTGGAACGGTCAGGCGCGCATCCTGCAGCCTGACGCCGGCTACAGCCTGGAAATAAGCGCCACAGGCAGCGACCTGTACTTACTGTTCTGCCCGGAGCAAAAGCCGTTCTTCTGCTTCGAACCAGTCAGCCACCCGGTCAACGCACACCATATGCCAGGCAAGCCCGGGCTGGTGCTGTTGCACAAGGGACAGAGCCACAGCCTGACGTTCAGCCTGCAGTACCGCACGCTGGCCTGACACAACATGGGTCACAACTCGCGGCGACTGCGCTGGACTTTCGCTGCACTTTGACGATAATCAGCCACTGTCCCCCTGACTTCCCGCTGCGCTTGATGCCAATAGCCGGAACTTTAGTAGGGGCAAGCGCTTCAAACAGATGTGGCGACCGTATCAGTAAGACCGCCCGGTCTTACGTTGTCGCCCTTCTCCTATCAGAAACCATGGGTACTATCGTGACGAAAGACGAACTGCGCGCCGAACTCGAGCGCCAGGCGCAGCGTTACAAGGATGTATACGGCGGAGAGGTCATTACTTACGCCGCCCAACCGGATCCGGAACGCAAGCCTTGGCGCAAACGAGCCAGCCTGCTCGATCAGGCATTCGATAAAGAAATCGAGAAGATCGAGAAAGACTTGTCCAGCAAGGAAGAAGCCAGAGCCGAAAGCGCCTGAGCCGCTGACCGGTGCCGGCTGGCGTGCCCGAGCACACCGCCGGCGGTGCAGTATTCAGCGTCGCTTGGACGTGGACTTGCTGCCCAGCAAAGACCCCAGCACACCGCGAACCAGCTGCCGACCGAGTTGATTGGCGACCTGGCGCATGGCGCTTTTCATTGCCTGACCAGCCAACCCGCCGAGGAACTCGCCAGCCACGCTGACAGTGGACGGCGGTGCCTTGCCCGCTTGCACCTGCTCACTCGCTTGAGTCGCACGGGCGGTCAGAATCTCGTAGGCCGACTCCCGGTCGAATGCCTTGTCATAGCGCCCTGCCTGCGGTGACTGGCGAATCAGGCCTGCGCGCTCGCTTGCCTCCAGCGGCCCGATACGCGATTGCGGCGGGGCGATGGCGACACGCTGCACCATCGCCGGCGTGCCTTTATCCTCTAGCGTCCCCACCAGGGCCTCACCGATACCCAGCTCGGTCAGCACCGACAGACAGTCGAACGCCGGATTGGGCCGAAAGCCGTCAGCCACTGCGCGCAGCGCCTTCTGCTCCCGGGTGGTGAATGCCCGCAGACCGTGCTGGATACGCAGCCCCAGTTGCGCCAGCACATCGTCCGGCAGGTCACTCGGCGACTGGGTGACGAAATACACGCCCACGCCTTTCGAACGAATCAGCCGCACGACCTGCTCCAGCCGCGCCTGCAGGGCCTTCGGAGTATCGGCGAAAAGCAGGTGGGCCTCGTCGAAGAACAACGCCAGAACCGGTTTGTCCGCATCTCCGCGCTCGGGCAGTTGCTCGAACAATTCCGCCAGCAGCCACAACAGGAAGGTCGCATAGACCTTGGGCGCTTCGTGAACCAGGCGGCTGGCATCGAGCAGGTGAATGCGCCCGCGACCATCACCATCCGGCTGCAGGATGTCCTCGAGCTGCAGCGCCGGCTCACCGAAAAGTGCCTCGCCACCCTGCTGTTCCAGGCTGGCCAGACGCCGCAACAACGCCTGCGCGGAGGTATTGGTGAACAGCGCGCTGTCGGCGCCCAGCACCTGCGGCTGTTCTTTCAGATGAGTCAGCAGGGCTTTGAGGTCTTTCAGGTCGAGCAGCAGCAAACCTTCACGATCGGCCACCTTGAACGCCGCATACAGCGCTGCCTGCTGGCTGTCGGTAAGTTCGAGCAGTGCGCCGAGCAGCAGCGGGCCCATTTCACTCAGGGTGGTACGCAGCGGATGACCGCTTTGCCCGTGCACATCCCACAGGGTGACCGGATAAGCCTTGGGGCTGTGCGCCAGCCAGGGCATGCTGGCGATACGTTCAGCGATCTTTCCTTGAGGAGCCCCGGCGGCGCCAAGACCACACAGATCCCCCTTCACATCCGCGGCGAAGACCGCGACGCCCGCATCACTGAAGTTCTCGATCAGGCGCTGCAGGGTCACCGTCTTGCCGGTTCCCGTGGCGCCTGCGATCAGGCCATGGCGGTTGGCCAGACGCAGTGACTGACCAACTGCCTGGCCATCGCCGCCATCACCCAAAATGAACTGCTGATTCAACGACATGATTCCGTCCTCTGGACTAAAGCTTTGCTACTTCAATGCCGACATAAACGCCGGGCGATGACCGATCAGCCTTCGCCGATCCTCCGCCCCGCTCCACTCGCCAGATGGCGACGCCCCCAAGACTGGTTCCAGTGACTTCCGGACGCAAGATGCCATGACGAGAAACCTGCAGTTCAGCCACAAGATTCTGCTGGCCGCCACCTTGGTGGTCACGCTCGCCTTCGCCTTGTTCAGCCTCTATAACGATAGCCGCCAGCGTAACAGCATCCAGCAGGCACTCCAGAACAACCTGAGCCAGGCCAGCAACGCTGCGGCAGGCAATATCGAAAGCTGGTTGTCGGGCCGTATTCTGCTGGTCGAGAGCCTCGCCCAGAACCTGGAATTGGCCATTGCCGGAGGCAACCTGCAGGAGGTCATCTCCCGCCCGGTGTACAAAAGCGCTTTTCTCTCCACGTATATCGGCCTGGAAAGTGATGGACGTTTCCTTTCCAGCCCGCCCACACAGATGGCCGCCGGCTACGACCCGCGTACACGTCCCTGGTACAAGGACACCGCCCAGGCCAGCCGTACAGTCCTCACCGCGCCCTACGTGGATCAGATCACCAACTCGCTGGTGATTTCGCCAATCGCACCCGTGCGCGGCCCGGACGGCAAACCGTTCGGCATGACCGGCGGCGATGTCAGCCTGGATACGCTGGTGAAGATCATCAACTCCATCGAGCTCGGTGATCTCGGTTACGCCTTCCTGGTCAGCAAGGACGGCACCGTACTGGTTCACCCCCAGGCCGATCTGGTAATGAAAAACCTGCGCGACCTCTACCCCAACACCAGCATCGGCCTCGACCGCAAACTGACCGAGGTCGAACAGGATGGTCAGGATCGGCTGCTGACATTCGCCCCGGTCAAGGGCCTGCCCGATGTGCAGTGGTATGTCGGCCTGTCCATCGACAAGAACCTGGCCTATGCGGAGCTGGATGAATTCCGCCTGTCAGCGGCCATCGCCACGCTGATTGCAGTGGCATTGATCATCGCTCTGCTCGGCGTGCTGATCCGTGTGCTGATGCAGCCGTTGACCACCATGGGCAAGGCCATGGAAGACATCGCCCGCGGCGAGGGCGACCTGACCAAACGCCTGGCCATTCAGTCCAACGATGAATTCGGCGCTCTAGCCAGTTCGTTCAACCGCTTCGTCGAACGTATCCATGCGTCCATTCGCGAGGTGTCCTCGGCCACTGCCCAGGTCAACGAAGTCGCCAAACTGGTGGTCAACGCCTCCAACTCGTCCATCGTCAATTCGGACGAACAGGCCAGCCGCACCAATAGCGTTGCAGCAGCGATCAACGAGCTCGGCGCCGCCGCCCAGGAGATCGCCCGCAACGCCGCAGACGCCTCCAATCAGGCGTCGGACGCCCGCCTGCAGGCCGAGGATGGTGGCAAGGTGGTGCAACAGGCGATCAAATCCATGACCGAGCTGTCGACCAAGGTCATCGACGCCCGCGCCAAGATCGAGATGCTCAACGGCAAGACAGTGGACATCGGGCAGATACTCGAAGTGATCAAGAGCATCTCCCAGCAGACCAACCTGCTCGCTCTCAACGCCGCCATCGAAGCGGCACGCGCCGGTGAGGCAGGTCGCGGTTTCGCAGTGGTCGCCGACGAAGTGCGCAACCTCGCCCACCGCACCCAGGAATCGGCGCAGGAAATCGAGAAGATGATCGCAGAACTGCAGATCGGCTCCCGCGAATCGGTCACTACCATGACCGAGAGCCAGCGCTACAGCGAGGAAAGCGTGGCGGTCGCCAACCAGGCTGGCGAGCGACTGGGCAGTGTTACCACGCGCATTGGCGAGATCGACGGCATGAACCAGTCAGTGGCAACCGCTACGGAAGAACAGACCTCGGTGATCGAGGCGCTGAACATGGACATCACCGAAATCAACACCCTCAATCAGGAAGGCGTGGAAAACCTCCAGGCCACCCTGCGGGCATGCGCGGATCTGGAGCAGCAAGCGGCTCGCCTGACACATCTGGTCGGCAGCTTCCGCATCTGATCGCTGAAAACGAAGAAGGGCGCCATTGGCGCCCTTCTTCGTTGATGTCCGACCTACTTGTCCGACGTAGCGTCATTCTCACGCTGCAAGCGCTGCCATAACGCCTCGGCACCTTCGAACTCGGTGCCATCCTCCTCGCTCAATGCCTCAGGATCGTAACGCCGCACGCATCCTTCACCCAGTGTGGGCGGTGGCGTTGCAGTACCGGGCTGGCGAGGCGTGTCGTCGCTCATGGCCGATCAGCAGTGCTGGTTGTCTTGCTCATACGAGAGCCTCATCACAGAGAGGCACCGATGCAGCACTGTTCGGCCACCTCGACATAGATCAATCGAACACAACGGTCTTGTTGTTGTGCACCAGTACCCGATCTTCCAAGTGATAGCGCAGACCACGGGAAAGCACCATCTTTTCGACATCTTTGCCGAGGCGCACCATCTCTTCGATGCTCTCGCGATGGCTGACGCGCACCACATCCTGCTCGATGATCGGGCCCGCATCCAGCTCTTCGGTCACATAGTGAGAGGTCGCACCGATCAGCTTGACGCCTCGCAGCGAGGCCTGATGGTAAGGCTTGGCTCCCACGAACGACGGCAGAAAGCTGTGGTGAATGTTGATCACCCGGTGGGCATAGTCCTGACACAATTTGGGCGGCAGGATCTGCATGTAGCGGGCCAGCACGATGGCATCGGCACGGTGCTCTTCCACCAGGCGCGCGACCTCATCGAAGGCCGGCTGCTTGTTCTGCGCATCCACCGGCACGTGGATGAACGGAATGCCGTGCCACTCGACCATGCTGCGCAGGTCGTCATGGTTGGAGATCACGCAGGGAATATCGCAATCGAGTTCGTTGCTGTGCCAGCGGTACAGCAGGTCGGCCAGGCAGTGTGACTCGCGGCTGGCCATCAGCACCACACGCTTCTTCTGCGCCGAATCGGTGATCCGCCACTCCATGGAGAATTCCCGAGCGATCGGCGAAAACGCCTGATTGAAGCCATCGAGATCGAAGGGCAACGAATCGGCGCGAATTTCATGACGCATGAAGAACCAGCCGCTCTGCGTATCCGAGTGGTGGCTCGCCTCGGTAATCCAGCCGTTGTAGGTCGCCAGAAAGTTACTGACCTTGGCGACGATGCCGGTACGGTCAGGGCAGGCGATGACCAGCCGAAAAGTGCGCATGAACAACTCCAGAGAAATAGCGAAGGCGCGCATTTTAGCCAGACTAACGAAAAACTGCAGTAGCCCTACTGCACTTACCGCAATCCCTTCGTCTGCATGCCCCACAGGCACTGAAAAAAACCTCGCAGATGGGAGTAATAATGCGCTCGCCGTGCGCTGAAAACAGGATTAATTCCCGCATCTTTCAAGTGCCAATAAACAGTGAATTCGTGCCGCAGTTTGCAACTTAATTTTTTATAACAACACGCTTTACTACAAAGCGGTTTACTTACAATTAACCGATGTCTACTATAAGCAACACTTGGCCACTCCCCTAGATTAAAGGTAAGCACATGTCGTTGATCACCGAATACCGCAGCCTCGAAGAAAACATCAAAGAACTGCAAGAGCGCCTGAAGAACCTGTCGCAAGACGACAAACTGAAAAAAGAACTGGAATTCGAAGGCAAGCTACGCACCTTGATGGGCGAATACCAGAAGTCGCTGCGCGACATCATCGCTCTGCTGGATCCAGATGCCAAAGCCGGCAAAACTACCCGTAATGCCAAAGCTGCAACAACTGGCACCAAGCGCGCTCGTAAAGTTAAGCAGTACAAAAATCCGAATACCGGCGAAGTCATCGAAACCAAAGGTGGCAACCACAAGACGCTGAAAGAGTGGAAAGCCAAGTGGGGCGCTGACGTCGTTGAAAGCTGGGTCACCCTGCTGGGCTGATGCCATGCCGGGGCGGTGAGTCCATGAAAAACGCCAGCACTGCTGGCGTTTTTTATGGGCGCGCTTAAGTTAATCCCGTAGCAAGGATCACCATGAACAGAGCCAGGTTAGCTCAGCGTGCGCTGATCCACAGCCCCATCCTGCCCTTTGCTCACCGCACTATCCATCTATAGATTTACAGCGTGTAACGCTGGCGCAAGTGTTCGGCATACTCTCTCCACCCCTGCAATACCACTCGCTGAGCATCTGTCGCCGTGGCCAGATACTGCACCATTTCCACCTCGAAACTCGCCAGCGTATTAGGTGCACCGAACTCAGGCTGACTCAGGCGCTGCTGACAGAGTTCGTGCCAGCGCTGCCGCTCCTCGTCATTCAAGGTCAGGGGAAAGTTGCGAGCCCGATAACGGAACAGCAATTCGGGCAACCGATGATCATCGAAAGGCCAGCGTTGAGTTGCTAGCTGTTGTGGATCGCAATTGCGCACTTGCTCACACAATCGTCGATCACGATCTCCGATAAAGCCGTCATACAACTGCTGTTCCGGATCAATCCCGGCGGCAAAATTTTCCTCCTCGTAGACCTGCGACAATTTGTCCTGCCACTCGAGCTGACAATCGATCAGACGCTGTGCGCGGGCCATGTAATCGGCTTTATCCAATTGCAGCCGCTGGCAATCCTCAGGGCGTAGCACGCTCAAGGGAGCAACCACCGGACAACGGTTGATATGGATAAGTTTGAGCGGCACCGGTTGCTGCCCTTCGGCCAGCTCGTCTCGACGGGTGTAAAGGCGGCGGCGCAACGTTTCGCCATCTTCGCTCAGCAACGGAGCGGCATCGAGGTGCAAGTCGCAGACGATCAGTGCATTGCGATTACGCGGATGCCAGGCCAGCGGCAATACGATTCCCAGATAGTGACGCGCCCCGGCAAACCTGCCGGACACGTGCACCAACGGCTGCAACAGGCGTATTTGATCCAGCACTTTCTGCTTACCGCGCAGCCCATACAGGTAATTGTAGAGTTTTGGCTGGCGCTCACGCACCAGGCGCGCCAGGGCAATGGTCGCGCGCACGTCGGACAGCGCATCGTGGGCCTGACCATGCGCGATACCGTTGGCAGCGGTCAGTTGCTCGAGTTTGAGACTGACCCCCGTTTCGCCCTGCGGCCACTCGATGCCCTCCGGGCGCAGTGCGTAGGCGGTTCGCACCATGTCGATCAGATCCCAGCGACTATTGCCGCCCTGCCATTCCCGCGCATAGGGATCGAAGAAGTTGCGATACAGGCTGTATCGCGTCACCTCGTCATCGAAACGCAGGCTGTTGTAGCCAACCCCGCAGGTGCCAGGGCGCGCCAGTTCGGCATGCACGCGCGTCATGAACTCGGCCTCGCCCAGCCCGTCATTGGCCAGCCGATCAGGGCCGATGCCGGTAATCAGGCAGGCGGCAGGGTGCGGCAGGATGTCATCACTGGGCTGGCAATATAGGTTGAGTGGTGCCTCTATTTCATTGAGCTGTTCATCGGTGCGGATACCAGCGACCTGCAGTGGCCGATCACGGCGCGGGTCGATGCCGGTGGTTTCATAGTCGTACCAGAAGAGGCTGGTGGGCACGAGGTGCTCCTATGGCGATTGAGCGCTGCAGTCTAGGTTCGTTACAGGTTCATCACAAACCACAAACACGATGAAAAGCTTGACCGACCTCACGCCTGAGCAAAGCGGCAGGGCGCTTGCCCTTGTGACGCTTTAGCCTAGCCATTAATATTACGAAACAATCTTACTCACACTCGCCAAGGATGAATCATGAGTGACACTCTCTCCACGAACCCCTACGCCGTTCCCACCAGTGAATTGCAGGAAACGCCCAACAGCGATCATGCGCCGAGCATCGAGCAGGCCCTGAGCCGTGGCTACGACTTCAGTATCAGCGCGCTGATCAGCGAAGCCTGGCAACTGACCAAGGGCACCAAAGGCATCATCGTCGGCGGCTTTCTGATCTTTTACGTGGTGATGTTTGTCGCCATGTTCGTGATTGGTGGCGCACTCGGCATTTTCACGGTATTCAGCAATAACCTGGCGCTGATCATCATCGGTCAGATCGTTACAACCGTTCTCGCGTCTGCGGTGACCTACCCCTTCATCGCCGGCCTGAACATGATCGGCATTCGCCGCGCTGCAGGCCAGCCATTCAGTTTCAATGAAATCTTCGCCCATTTCGGCCGCACCGTACCGCTGCTGATCGCAGCCGTACTGATGATGCTGCTTATCTACCTCGGCATGATCCTGCTGCTGATTCCGGGCATCTATCTGGCAGTCGCCTACATGCTGGCAATTCCGCTGATCGTCGAGCGTGGCCTGTCGCCCTGGCAGGCCATGGAAGTGTCGCGCAAGGCCATCACTCAGCACTGGTTCAAGGTATTCGGCCTGTTCCTGCTGCTCGGCCTGATCCTCGCCATCAGTGCCATCCCGGTGTTCATCGGCCTGATCTGAACCGTACCGTTGTTCGTAATGGCCATCGGCGTGTTGTACCGCACCATCTTCGGCGTGTTGCCAGCTACTCGCTAAGCCCCCCCTCACCTGGCCGCGTTTCTCGCGGCCAGGTTGCTTCCTGACTCGCTGCTGGCTAGCATCGGGCTTTGCTCATATGACGTGACGATGCCGCCCTCTTCTATTTCCCCTCTCACTCGACAACAGCACCCGGTGCTGGACACGCGCTATCAGGTGGAAACTCCGGAAGGCATCGACTTGGCATTGCGCCCAGCCGGCCTGGTACCACGGGCGCTGGCCTTTACCATCGACCTGCTGATCCGCGGCGCGATTCTCGCGGTCGTCTACCTGACGCTAGGTATGTTCGGCCAACTCGGCATGGGCCTCGCGACTATCGTGCTGTTTCTGGTGACCTGGTGGTACATGGTGCTGTTCGAAGTGCTCAACCAGGGCCGCTCACCCGGCAAGCAACTACTCGGCCTGCGCGTGGTACATGACGATGGCACACCAATCGGCTGGCCGGCCTCGCTGACCCGCAACCTGTTGCGCTTCGTCGACCTGCTGCCATTCGCCTATACCCTGGGCATCATCAGTTGCCTGAGCAATCGCGCTTTCAAACGTCTCGGCGACATTGCTGCCGGTACTCTTGTGGTCTATCGCGATCAGCCCATCGAACGCCCCAATCTGCCCGAGGCCGAAGCATTGCGTGCGCCCTTCCCTCTCGACTTCGCCGAGCAGCGCGCCATGCTCGCCTTCGCCGAACGCGGTGAAGGGCTATCGACTGCTCGGCGCACCGAGCTGGCGGCCATTCTCGCCGCGCCCCTGCAGGTGGATGCCGAGCAGGCGGAAGGCAGAATCAACGGCATCGCCCGCAGCTTGCTGGGTCCGACATGAAGCAGAGTCTTTTCGAATCCAGGCACCAGCCCCAGTGGCAGGCATTCAGCGAGCAGTTAGGTCGATTGGAAAAAGGCAGCGCCGAAGCGGAAAAAAGCCGTACCTTCGCCGCCGACTACCGGCGCCTCTGTCAGCACCTGGCGATGGCCAGGGAGCGCGGCTACAGCAACCACCTGATCGATGAGTTGCAGCAACTGGCGTTGCGCGGCCACCAACAGTTCTATCGTCACCGCAGCGCCATCGGGCCGCAATTGATCGGCTTCGTACTGGCTGGGTTTCCGCGCCTGGTACGTGAGGAATGGCGCCTGGTGACGATCGCCAGCCTGCTGTTCTTCGGCAGCCTGGCTGTCATGGGCACCCTCGTTTACCTGTTTCCGGATCTCGTCTACAGCGTCATGGATCCCGGCCGGGTCAGCGAGATGGAGAGCATGTACGACCCCGACACCTCGCGCCTCGGACGCTTCGGCGAACGCGACTCCGGGGATGACTGGATGATGTTCGGCTACTACATCATGAACAACATCGGCATCGCCTTTCAGACCTTTGCCAGCGGCCTGCTGTTCGGCGTCGGCAGCCTGTTCTTCCTGCTGTTCAACGGGCTGATGATCGGTGCTGTGGCCGGTTACCTGACGCAACTGGGCTACAGCGAAACCTTCTGGTCATTCGTGATCGGTCACGGTGCCTTCGAGCTGACCGCCATCGCCCTGGCCGGCGCCGCGGGCCTCAAGCTCGGTTGGGCGCTGCTCGCCCCCGGGCGCCTGCCGCGTGGCGAAGCCCTACGCCTGGCCGCGACGCGCGCGGTACGCCTGCTGGGCGGCGCTGCGCTGTTTCTGTTGATCGCCGCCTTTATCGAGGCTTATTGGTCGTCCATGACCTTCGCCACCGCGCATATAAAATACGCGGTGGGCGCCGGACTCTGGACGCTAGTGCTGGCTTACCTGTGCCTGGCCGGTCGGGGGCAGCATGCGCCTGACTGATGCCAGCGTGGCGATCCGCCCGCGCACGCCCTGGGAAGCCATCGATCTCGGTGTGCTCATGGCAGGCCGTCATCGCGGCCTGCTGATGGCCAGCTGGGCGGCCGTCACCGTACCGATTTTCGCCCTGCTCTGTGCGCTGCTGTGGCAGTACCCCACCTGGGCCATATTGGTGTTCTGGTGGCTGAAGCCGGCCTACGAACGGCTACCGCTGTACATTCTCTCGCGCGCGCTGTTTGGCGATACGCCGACCTTCAAGCAGGCACTCAAGGCTTTCCCCGGCCTGCTCAAACCGCAGTTGCTGGCCAGCCTGACCTGGCGACGCTTCAGCCCGTCGCGCAGCTTCGACCTGCCAGTACTGCAACTCGAAGGCCTCAAGGGCAAGGAACGTACGCAACGCCTCAACGTGTTGGCGCAACGTGATGCCGGCGCCGCAACCTGGCTGACCGTGGTTGGCGTGCACCTCGAGACGGCCCTGTGGATCGGGCTGGGCAGCCTGGTCTACCTGCTGATACCCACTCAGGTATCCACCGAGTGGGATTGGCAGAGCCTGATCAATGGCGACACCAGCGACTGGTTCTGGCTGGAGCACCTCTCCAACCTGGCCTACGTGCTGTTGCTGATTCTCTGGGAGCCGATCTACGTCGCCTGTGGTTTCAGCCTGTACCTGAACCGTCGCACTGCGCTGGAAGGCTGGGACATCGAACTGACCTTCCGTCGTCTGCGCCAGCGCCTCACCGGTGTCGCCTACGCACTGTTGCTGGGCTGCGGCATGTTGTTGATTAACGTGCCGACGCCAGCCCTGGCAGATACGCCGCACAGCTGCCCGCTGCCCAGCGAAGACCCGAACGGGCCACAGGCTCCGCGCATGCTCGCGCAGCCGCTGAGCAGCGAGGCCTCGCGCGAATCGGTGCTGGCGATTCTCGACGAACCACCCTTCGAGAACCGCGAGACGGTGACGCGCTGGCGCTTTGGCGACGAAGCCAAGCAGGAAGAACCCTCGGAAGACACCCGCAAGGCGCTGGAAAGCCTGTTCGAGATGCTCGAGAACTGGACGGCCTTGAAAGGCATCGCGCTGTTCTTCGAAGCCCTGTTGTGGGCCTTACTGATCGGCATCATCGGCCTGGTGCTCTGGCGCTACCGCGAATGGCTGAGCACCTTCGCTGGCCGTACTCGGCTGCGCATGCCGGTAAAAAATCAATCACCTGACCAACTGTTCGGCCTGGAAGTACTGCCACAGAGCCTGCCGGACGATGTCGCCAGCACCGCCGAACGTCTCTGGCAGGACGACCCACGGGCAGCCCTGGGCCTGCTTTACCGCGCCCTGCTCAGCCGCCTGATTCACGACCACAAGTTGCCGCTCAAGAGTTCTCATACCGAAGCCGAGGTGCTGCCCCTGGTCGACGGCCTCGACGATCCGGAACTCAGCAATTTCAGCCAGACCCTGACCCGTCACTGGCAGAACCTCGCCTACGGCCACCACCTGCCGCCGACAGAGGCGCGCCCGGCCCTATGCAATGACTGGCGACGCCTGATCGAACACGGTGGCCGGCCATGAACCGCACCGCACGTTTCGTCATCGGCGCCCTGCTGGTACTGGGCCTAGGCCTGCTCGGCAGCTACATGCTGAGCCGTGCCGAGCCCTACGAAGATGTAGTGAGCCACGGGCCATCTCCGGAGGCACGTGCCAACCCCTATCTGGCCGCCGAGCACTTTCTGCGCAAACAGGGCCTGGACGTGGCGCGTTCCGACAACCTTGCCGGCCTGGCCGAATTACCCAGCCGCGGCCATACCCTGCTGCTGCTCGGTAACCGCAGCAACCTGACGCCACGCCAGAACGAACGCCTGTTACAGTGGGCAGCACAGGGCGGTCACCTGTTATTTATCGCCGAACGCATGTGGGACGAAGAGCAAGGCAAGAGCGGCGACCTGCTGCTCGATGCCTTGAACGTGCAGCAATACCCGGTCGAGAAACTCGACGAAGACGAGGAAGAAGCAGACAGCGCTGCCGACGAGGAAACCGCGGAGCCCGCTAGTGAGGAAAGCCAGGAAGAGCCGACGGATGCTTATCCGCAGTTGACCAAGCTGTATCTAGAGAACGAGCAGGCACCCGCCTATGTCGATTTCGATACCGACTTCCACCTGTACGACGCCAACAACCTTGCCCATGTCTGGGCCAATAGCGGCGAAGCCACGCACCTGCTGCAGATCTATCACGGCGAAGGGCTGATCAGCATCGTCACCGACGCCTGGGTCTGGCAGAACGCCAACCTGGCCGATTACGACAACGCCTGGCTACTCTGGTACATGACCCAGGACAGCGCGGTGACCCTGGTCTACAACGCCGACCGCGAAAATCTGCTGACCCTCCTGCAGCGTCATTTCACTCCGGCTCTGCTGGCCCTCGGCCTCTTGCTGCTCCTGGGGCTGTGGCACGTCGGTCAGCGCCGCGGCCCACTGCTGCAGCCGCAACCGGCGAGCCGTAGGCAGTTGCAGGAACACCTGCGCGGTGCGGCCGACTTCCTGCTTCGTCACGGAGGCCAGCAGCGCCTGCTGAACAACCTGCAGCAGGACATCCTGCGTCGCGCCCGACGCCGGCATCCCGGCTTCGAGCGCCTGGGCGTCGCCGATCAGTGGCAGATTCTCGGCCGCCTCAGCCGCCAGCCTTCCACAGCCATCAGCCAGGCCATGCGCCCACTGAGCAAGAAACGCCTTTCCGCCAGCGACTTCACCCGTCAGGTCGCCCACCTGCAAACACTCAGGAATGCCCTATGAGCGAACATACGCCCGACCAGCCGAGCAGTCCGATCAGCGAGCCTGCCAGCACCACCGCCGCACCAGCCGCCAGCAATATCGCCCAGCAGCGTCAGCGTGCCAGCCAGTTGGCCCAGGCCTTGCGCCAGGAGCTGCAGAAGGCGGTGATCGGCCAGACGGCAGTCATCGACGACGTACTTACCGCGCTGATCGCTGGAGGTCACGTACTGCTCGAAGGCGTACCCGGCCTCGGCAAGACCCTGCTGGTGCGCGCCCTGGCCCGCTGCTTCGGCGGTGAGTTCGCACGCATCCAGTTCACCCCGGATCTGATGCCCAGCGACATCACCGGCCACGCCGTGTACGACCTGCAGAGCGAACAGTTCAAGCTGCGCAAAGGGCCGATCTTCACCAACCTGCTGCTCGCCGACGAGATCAACCGTGCTCCGGCCAAGACCCAGGCCGCGCTGCTGGAAGTCATGCAGGAGCGCCAGGTGACCCTGGAGGGCCGCGCTCTGGCAGTGCCGCTGCCGTTCATGGTGCTGGCCACTCAGAACCCCATCGAGCAGGAAGGCACCTACCCGCTACCGGAAGCCGAACTCGACCGCTTCATGCTCAAACTGCACATGGATTACCCCGAGCAGGACGAAGAGTTGAGCATGGTGCGGCAGGTATCGCGCTCGACCAAGGCCGACATGCTCGAAGTCACGCCCCTGCGCACCCTGCTGCAGGCCAAGGACGTGCTGATCATGCAGAAGATCGCCGGCGATCTACCGCTGGACGAACAGGTACTCGACTACGCTGTGCGCCTGGCCCGTGCGACCCGCAGCTGGCCAGGCCTGGCCATCGGTGCCGGTCCGCGCGCCTCCATCGCGCTGGTACGCGGCGCCCGCGCACGCGCCCTGCTGCGTGGCGGCGATTTCGTGCTGCCCGATGACGTCAAGGGCTGCGCTCTGGCCGTGTTGCGCCACCGCGTACGCCTGTCGCCGGAGCTGGATATCGAAGGGCTGTCCATCGATCAGGTGCTGCTGCAGTTGCTCGATCAGGTTCCCGCACCCCGTCTATGAACACCTCGACCCTGGATAGCGCGGCATGAAGCCCTCTTCCCTCCTGCTCCGCCTGCTGGCCGGGCTGCTGGTGGTCGCCATCTTCCTCGGCGCGCTGGACGCCCTGTCCATCGCCGTGCCGGAGCGCCTCGTCGCGCTGTGGTGGGGAGCCTTGCTGGTACTGACGGGCGCCGCGCTGATCGACGCCCTGCGCCTGTACCGCCAGGCGTCGCCGCGTCTGCAGCGGCACCTGCCGGGCAACCTGCCACTGGGTCGCTGGAGCGATGTGCAGTTGACCGTCCATCACGCCTACCCGCGTGCGCTGCACATCCAGGTATTCGATCATGTCCCGCAGGACATGGCTGTCGAGCATCTGCCGCAACAGGTCGAACTGCGCCCAGGCGAACAGACCACCTTCAGCTACCGGGTGCGCCCGCTGCTGCGTGGTCATTTCGTCTTTCCACGCTGCGAGGTCAGCCTGCCCAGCCCGCTGCGTCTTTGGCAGTCGCGGCGCTATCTGGACGTGCGCGACGAAGCACGCGTCTACCCGGATTTCGCCCGCCTGTACGGCGCTCAACTGATGGCCGTGGACGACTGGATCGCCCAGTTGGGCGTGCGCCAGCAACAACGTCGTGGCCTTGGGCAGGAATTCCATCAGCTACGCGAATTCCGCGATGGCGACACGCTACGGCAGATCGACTGGAAGGCCACTGCCCGCAAGCGCACGCCTATCGCCCGTGAGTATCAGGACGAACGTGACCAGCAGATCCTGTTCCTGATCGACTGCGGCCGGCGCATGCGCAGCCAGGACGGCGAGCTGTCGCATTTCGACCACGCGCTCAACGCCAGCCTGCTGCTCAGCTACGTGGCGCTGCGCCAGGGCGATGCCGTGGGGTTGATGACTTTCGCCGGCGAGCAAAGCCGCTACCTGGCGCCGGTCAAAGGGCAGGCTCAGGTCAATGTGCTGCTCAACACGGTCTACGACTTGCAGAGCACCCAGCGCCCGGCCGACTACGCCGCGGCGGCGGATACCCTGCTCAGCCGCCAGAGCCGACGCGCCCTGGTGGTACTGATCACCAACCTGCGTGACGAAGACGACGAGGAGTTGCTAGGCGCGGTGAAACGTCTGGAGCGTCGGCACCGGGTGCTGATCGCCAGCCTGCGCGAGGAAGTGCTCGACAGTCTTCGACATACCCAGGTGCGCGACTACGAGTCGGCCTTGAACTACTGCGGCGCCGTGGATTACCTCAACGCACGCAACACCCTGCACGAGCGCCTGGCCGCTCACAACGTCCCGGTGCTGGACGCCCGCCCGGGCGAACTCGGCCCCGAGCTGGTCAACCGTTATCTGGCGTGGAAAAAGGCCGGGGTGTTGTAAAGCACGCCCTTGGTAGCCAGTGTCGAGCGCAGCGATACCTGTAAGATCGCGCCCTGGGTATCGCTGCGCTCAACCGCAGGCTACGGGGGAGGGTTGTTTGTTTCTGGCTACTGCCCTGGAACTCGGCATTCCTTATACTGCGCTCCATCGATTTCGCCTGTGGAGCGTACGCCTGTGAATTTTTCTTCCTGGACACCCAAGGAGCGCCTGATTTCCGGGGCATTCTTCGCCGTGGCCATCGGTTGCCTGCTGTATGGCTTCACATCGGGCGTGCCGCCCATGAGCAGCGAGTTCTTTTCAATGTTCGCCGTGGTTTCGCTGGTCATTGGCCTGGCGCTGACGCCGCAGTTCATGCTCCAGCCGCTGCGCGAAAGCCTGGGCAGCAATCTGTCGAAGCCGATGCGCATCGCCTTGGGATTTTTCTGTGCTTTCCAGCTAATTGCGGTCATTCGTGTAATTCTCGGCTGAGCCCCACAGCCCGCCACTCAGCGGGCTGACACGCTCAGTTGGCTGGCAACGGCATGACCGTCACCTGCACCTCGGGATCATGATCACCGCCACCGAGAATCACCCCACGCAACGGGGAAACATCGGAGAAGTCGCGGCCCCAGGCCAGGGTGATGTGTTCCAGCGCCGGCAGGATGTTGTTGGTCGGGTCGAAGTCCACCCAGCCATTGCGCGGGCAATACACCGACACCCAGGCATGCGAGGCATCGGCACCGATCAGACGCGGCTGGCCGGGAGGCGGTTGGGTGAGCAGATAGCCGCTGACGTAACGCGCTGCCAGGCCTCGGGAGCGCAGGCAGGCGAGCATCAGGTGGGCGAAGTCCTGACAGACCCCGCGACGCTCCTCGAGCACCTTGAGCAACGGCGTCGCCACCTGAGTGGCTTCGGCATCGAAGGTGAACTCGTCGAAGATTTTCTGCATCAGCGCGCGCACCGACAGCAGCAGCGGCTGCTCGGGCAGGAAGCAATCATCAGCGAACAGGCTGAAGGCGCGCTTCAGACGCACGTAGGGTGACTGGAAACGGTAGCGCGTGGCATCCAGCAACTCTGGCTCCCACGGCCGTCCGTGATACCCCAGGGCTTCACAGGTGGACTCCCAGGACGGTGAATCCTGCAGATCCAGATATGCCCGCGGCAGCACTTCGACATTCAGCTTCGCACAGACCTTCAAGGCGTCATGGGGCCGCTCGAAGGCCAGGCGGGTCAACGGATTGCCGAATACATCGACGATATCGTGACGTTGACAGGGCTGCGGGGTGATCTGCAGATGGCGCTCCTCGCAACGTTGCCAGGCACAGTCACGCGGCCACAGGTGGGCCAACTGCTGGGCCAGGGATACCGGCGAAGCGTAGCGATAATGGGTGTCGTGCAACACCTGATAACGTGCACTCATGACGACCGGGTTCCCTGGCTGGCGGCAACGTGCACGAAAAAGCGCAGGCCCAGCTCATCCGATGCCTTGCCGGACGCCTGCCCAATGGCCTCGAGCAGATCGGCCAGGCCGTCGAGTACCGCGCGAATGCCCCGAGCGCCGAACAGCGGGTTTTCCAGGCTGTGCAGATCGACAGCACTCAATTGCCGTTCGAGCTGTGCCAGCGCCGGCGCCTCAGGCAGATGGAAGCGTTCGGCCAGGCGCTCCAGGGAGCGCAACAGCGTACGCACCTGAAACAGTACTGCGTGGGGGTTCTGCTCATCGAGCAGTAGCAGGTCGAGTACCGGAATCAGTTGTGCCGACGCCATGTAGCGGGTGCGGTAGGTGATGCTGCTGTTACCCAGTTCCAGCAGCCACTCCAGAGCCGATTGATCATCCGGCGTACTGCTACGCAGGAAGCTGCCGACGCTGTCGCAGAGGAACTGCAGGCGTTCGATGCAGCGGCCGATCATCAGGAAGCGCCAGCCATCGTCACGGGTCATGTCGTCCAGCGCGAAACCGGAGAGCGCCGCCAGCGACATCAGCAGTCGATTGAGAAAATCCAGCAACTGCCCAAAGTCGCCGCCACGGGCTTCCAGATTCTGCGCATCGCGCTGTAGCTCCACCAGCGCTTGCCAGTTGGCCTGGGACAGCTTGCCACGCACGCTGCCGGCGGTCCATTGTAGGCGTTGCAGATTGGTACGCAGGCTGGCCGGCCATTCGTCCCCAAGCACCGCCTCAAGCAGCCGGGCATCCAGCGCGCCGTGCTCTTCATCCGGCAGCAAGCCGAGACTTTCGCCCAGATCCAGCGCAGCCTCCAAGGCCTGCGGGTCATCATCGTCGTCGACGTAACGGCCGAGCATGATGCGCAGCAGCCGCGCGTTGTTCTCGCAGCGCTCGCTGTAGCGACCGAACCAGAACAGGTTTTCCACCACTCGCGACGGCAGATAGGGGTCGCTGCGCACCAGATCGGCGGCGCCCAGCGGGCGCATACCCTGCCAGGGCTCACCAGGGCCGTGGCGCTCGCCGAGTACCCAGGTGTCCTTGCTGGCTCCGCCGCGCTGCATCGACACCACCTCGGCGTCGGCTTGCGCAGCGACTCGGGTCAGGCCGCCCGCCATCACCCGGTAACCGTCGGCACTGGCCACGGCGAACACGCGCATGCCGATGGCCCGCGATTGCAGCTTGCCTTCCTCGGCTTGCCAGACCGGTGCCTGGGACAGTTGCGCCAGCGCCTGAGCGACATATGCATAAGGGCGCAGCCGCAAGCGTGCGGTCAGTTCAGCACGCTGCGCAGCATCCAGATCACGGCCAAATACCGGGGTGAAACTCTGTGACGGGAAGCTCGGCCGGATCAGCAGCTCCGGTAATTTCTCCAGCGCCTCCTCCAGTACCGGCGGCTCGCCGCACCACCAACTGGCAATGCTGGGCAGCAGCAGCGGCTCACCCAGCAGCTTCTCGCTGATCGCCGGCAGGAAGCCCGGCAGGCCCGGCGCCTCCAGCACGCCACTACCTAGGGCATTGGCAACCAGTACACGGCCCTGACGCACCGCCTCCAGGAGACCGGGCACGCCCAGAGCAGAGTCGGTACGCAGCTCGAGGGGATCGCAAAAATCGTCGTCGAGACGGCGCAGTACCGCATGCACGCGGCGCAACCCGGCCAGCGTCTTGAGATACAGGGTGGCGTCACGCACGGTCAGGTCGCTACCTTCCACCAGCGGATAACCGAGCTGACGGGCCAGGTACAGGTGTTCAAAGTAACTCTCGTTGAATCGCCCAGGGGTCAGCACCACCACCAGCGGCGTCTCGCCATCGGCGGGTGCCTGACGCGCCAGGGTGTCCTGCAGGGTGCGGAAGAACCCGGCCAGGTACTGCACGCCAAGATCACGGTACAGTTCGGGAAAGGCGCGGGAAACGATCTGCCGGTTTTCCAGGGCGTAACCGGCGCCAGAAGGCGCCTGGGTGCGATCGGCCGTCACCCACCAGCGGCCATCGGGGGCCCGCGCCAAGTCAACGGCATACACATGCAGGAAGGTGCCACCCGGTGGCTGCAAGCCCTGGCAAGGCCAGAGAAAGTTCTCGTGACCGAACACCAGCTCTGGCGGCAGCAGGCCGTCGGCCAGCAGCTGTTGTGGTCCGTAAAGGTCGGCCAATACCTTGTCGAGCAACGCGGCACGTTGCGCCACCCCGGCAGCGATGGTCTGCCACTCGGCGGCGGGAATCAGGTTGGGCAGCAGATCCAGCTCCCAGGGGCGATCCGCACCATCAGGATCAGCGTAAACGTTATAGGTAACGCCGTTCTCCTGAATCTGTCGGGTCAGCATGGCCTGACGTTGCTGAAGCTGTGCCGGGCGGCTGCGCTGCAACTGGGCCAGCAATTTGCGCCAGTGCGGACGCACCTCTCCCTTGGCATCGAGCAGCTCATGGTAAGCCGCATCAGTCAGCGGATAATCGGCAAGCAGGTCTGGCATCAAGATCTCGACAGTGTCTTCTCATACCCACAGGCTAGGGGCTGCTCCCGTTTCCAGCTCAGTCATGCCGAAACGGGAACACACCTTAAGCATCGCGGCGTTACAGAATAGCCGCTGCCAACCCGCGCTGTCGTCAGACTCGGCGCAAATCCAGAGTCATGGGCAGTTCGTTATTACTGATGGGTGCCAGCAGCGGCCTTTTACCCGGGCTATGGCCCAGGCGGAAGAAGCGCGCCAGGCGCCGACTTTCAGCTTCATAGGCATTCACCGGCAGGCTTTCATAGCTGCGCCCGCCCGGGTGGGTGACATGATACTGGCATCCGCCGATGGAGCGATTCATCCAGGTATCCACCAAGTCGAATATCAAAGGCGCGTGTACGCCTATCGTTGGCTGTAGGCAGGCCGCCGGCTGCCAGGCACGAAAGCGTACACCGGCGACGAACTCGCCGACCTTGCCCGTACTGCGCAATGGTACCGGCACACCATTGCAGGTCAGTACGTAGCGATCCGGTGTCAGGCCATTGAGCTTGACCTGCATGCGTTCGAGAGACGAATCGACATAACGCACCGCGCCGCCAGCCGCGCCCTCCTCACCCAGTACATGCCAGGGCTCCAGCGCCTGGCGCAGCTCCAGCTCGATGCCTTTGACGTTGAGATCCCCGGCGCGCGGGAAGCGGAATTCGAAGTGCGCGGCAAACCATTCAGCACCCAGGCGGTAGCCGCTCTGCGCCAGTTCCTGAAGCACGTCGGCGAAATCCTGCTCGACAAAATGCGCCAGCAAAAACCGGTCATGCAACTCGGTGCCCCAGCGCACCAGGCGCGCCGGTTTGTAGGGTTCTTTCCAGAAACGCGCGATCAGCGCCCGCAACAGCAGTTGCTGGGCAAGGCTCATGCGCGCATTGGGCGGCATCTCGAAAGCACGCAACTCGAGCAGACCAAGGCGCCCCGAGGCCGAATCCGGCGAATACAGTTTGTCGATGCAGAACTCGGCACGGTGGGTATTGCCGGTGACATCGATCAGCAGATTGCGCAACAACCGGTCAACCAGCCAGGGCGGACACTCGCGCCCCGCTTCGGGCATTTGCGCGAAGGCGATTTCCAGCTCGTAGAGCGAATCGTTACGGGCCTCGTCGACCCTCGGCGCCTGGGAAGTCGGGCCGATAAACAGCCCGGAGAACAGATAGGACAGCGACGGGTGGTTGTGCCAATAGCTGATCAGGCTACGCAGCAGATCCGGACGGCGCAGAAACGGTGAATCGGCCGGCGTGGCCCCGCCAAGGACGAAGTGGTTACCGCCCCCCGTGCCGGTGTGACGGCCGTCGATCATGAACTTCTCGCTGCTCAGGCGACATTGGCGGGCCTGCTCATAAAGGAACTCGGTGCGTTCGACCAACTCGTCCCAACTCGCTGCAGGGTGGATGTTCACCTCGATCACACCGGGATCCGGGGTGACGCGAAAGAATTGCAGGCGCGGGTCATTCGGCGGCTCGCAGCCTTCGAGCAGCACCGGGCACTGCAACTCGGCAGCGGTTTCCTCGATGGCGGCGGCCAGTGCCAGGTAGTCTTCGAGATCGCTCAGCGGCGGCATGAACACGTAAAGGCGACCGCCACGAGGCTCAGTGCACAGCGCAGTCCGCACGACATCCACAGCTGACTGACCACGCTTGGGTTTGCCTGATCCAGTCCCCCGGCCACCATTCCAAACGCCACGTTCCTGGTACTGAAGCTCAGCAGAGGACGGTAGCGGCGCGAATACCTGAGAAGGGTCTGCCGGTGTCACGTAGGGGTATTCCTCAGCCTTGACCCAGGGCAACGAATCCAGTGGCAGGCGGTAACCCAGCGCCGAGTCGCCAGGCACCAGGCGGCAATATTCATCGCGCAGGTACCAGGAACCACTGCGCCAGCCGGCCCGGCGCGTATCGCGCGCCAACGGTAGAACATGCCCGATCACTCGATCCAGCCCCTGATCGAACACCTGGCGCAGGCGCTCACGCTCAAGCGGGTCTTTCAGCCGCGCATCTTCAGGCGAGACGTTGTCGGGCAAGCGCCCTTCGCGCCACAGATAGTAGAGACCATCCTCATAAGCCGGGAAGCAGTGTTGAGCCTCCACACCCAGGCGCTCGGCCAGGTTGGCGAGAAAACGTGCGGCCATTTCCGCATCGGCGCCGTAGTCGCGCCCTTCGTCAGCCAGCAGCTCGGCGTTGCGCCAGACCGGCTGGCCATCGCGGCGCCAGAAGGCATTCAGCGACCAGCGTGGCAACTGCTCACCCGGGTACCACTTGCCCTGGCCGAAATGCACCAGAGCAGCCGGCGCATAATGCTCACGCAGGCGCAGGAACAGATCCGTGGCCAAGCGGCGCTTGTTGGGCCCGAGGGCCGCGGTGTTCCATTCGGCGTCATCGGGGTAATCGAGGGCGACGAAGGTCGGCTCGCCGCCCATCGTCAGACGCACGTCAGCGGCCTGCAGGTCTTGATCTACGCGCTGGCCCAACGCGACGATGTCGCGCCACTGGTCGTCGCTGTAGGGTTTGGTCACCCGCGGCGCTTCCCAGATGCGCTCCACGCGCATCTCGTGGCTGAACTCGCTTTCGCAATCCTCCACCGCCCCACTGATGGGTGCCGCCGACGAGGGCTCCGGGCTACAGGCCAGAGGGATGTGGCCCTCGCCGGCGAACAGCCCGCTGGTAGGGTCAAGCCCGATCCAGCCCGCGCCCGGCAGGTAAACTTCGCACCAGGCGTGCAGGTCGGTGAAATCCACCTCGGTACCCGAAGGCCCATCCAGGGATTTGACGTCGGCACTGAGCTGGATCAAGTACCCGGAGACAAACCGTGCGGCCAGACCCAAATGACGGAACAGTTGTACCAGCAGCCAGGATGAATCGCGGCACGAGCCGGAGGCATTGAGCAGGGTTTGCTCGGGCGTCTGCACGCCCGGCTCCATACGAATCAAGTAATTGATATCGGCAGCCAGGCGCTGATTCAGGGCCACGAGGAAATCCACGCTGGGTCGTGGCGTGCGATCAATGCTCGCCAGGTACTCGGCAAAGCGCGGTTCGCTCGGCAGTTTGACCAGATAGGGTGCCAGCTCGCGCTGCTCGCCTGCCGTATAGGTCAGGGGGATTTGCTCGGCATAGGGTTCCAGGAAGAAGTCGAACGGGTTGAACACCGCCATCTCGGCGACCAGATCCACCTCGACGCGCAACTCGCGGGTCTTCTCCGGGAATACCAGGCGCGCCAGGTAGTTGCCCTGGGGATCCTGCTGCCAATTGATGAAGTGATCGCCCGGTTCGACGCTCAAAGAGTAGGAAAGAATCCGTGTGCGACTGTGCGGTGCCGGGCGCAAGCGAATGATCTGCGGCCCCAGGTTGATGGCACGGTCATAGCGATAATGGGTGACATGGTGCAGCGCGACATGAATCGACACGGCGGCCTCCTACAAGCCTGGGCGATAGAGATGCAAGCGCAAGACTTGTGCCAGCGCCAGCCTGCAGCAGCGAGCAGAACGCTTTGACGAAGACCCTGCCCCAGCAAAGGGCAGGTCATGCCCCACGACGAACATCACGCACCATAACAGCACCTTAGCCAGCGCACTGCGCTTCCGTTACCATCGCCATACTCAGTAGCGAGACGCGGCATGTATATCTATCGATTGGTTCTGATCCTGGTAGTGGGCATCTACCTATTCTCGCCCGCCATCATGGACTGGTGGATCGACCCCAACGGCGCCTGGTACCGGCCTTATATGCTCTGGCTGATTCTCATCGTAGTGACCTTCATTCTGCAGAGTCAGCGTGATGCCGATGAGCTTTAGTCTTACCCAGCTGATGCTGGTCAGCGCCGCGTACCTGCTTGTCCTGTTCAGCGTCGCCTGGTGCGCTGACCGTGGCCTGATTCCGCGCCAACTCATTCGCCACCCACTGACCTACACCTTGTCGCTTGGCGTGTACGCCAGTGCCTGGGCCTTCTATGGCACTGTCGGCCTGGCTTACCAGTACGGCTACGGTTTTCTCGCCAGTTATCTGGGCGTGACAGGGGCATTTCTCCTTGCGCCGGTGCTGCTCTACCCGATTCTGCGCATCACCCGCACCTATCAGCTGTCGTCACTGGCCGATCTGTTCGCCTTTCGCTTTCGCAGTACCTGGGCCGGCGCGCTAAGCACCATTTGCATGCTCGTCGCTGTGCTGCCATTGCTGGCACTGCAAATCCAGGCCGTTACCGACGCCATCAGTATTCTCACCCGCGAACCGGTACAACCGCAGATCGCGCTGGCGTTTTGTGGCTTGTTCATCCTGATCACCATCCTGTTTGGCGCCCGTCACTTGGCCACACGGGAAAAGCACGAAGGGTTGGTGCTCGCTATCGCCTTTGAGTCGATGGTCAAGCTGCTTGCCATGAGCGCTATCGGCCTCTATGCGCTGTATGCGGTATTCGATGGCCCGCGCGATCTGGAACAGTGGCTGGTACTCAACCAGGCAGCCCTGGCCAGCCTGCATACACCGCTACAGGAAGGCCCGTGGCGCACCTTGCTGCTGGTGTTCTTCGCCTCGGCTATTGTCATGCCGCACATGTACCACATGACCTTCACCGAGAACCTCAATCCCCGCGCCCTGGTCAGCGCCAGTTGGGGCCTGCCGCTGTTCCTACTGTTGATGAGCCTGGCGGTACCGCTGATTCTCTGGGCCGGCCTGCGCCTGGGCTCGACCACCAGCCCGGAGTATTTCACCCTGGGCCTGGGTATTGCGGTGGACAGCCCCACGTTGGCACTGATCGCTTACGTCGGCGGGCTTTCGGCCTCCAGCGGTTTGATCATCGTCACCACCCTGGCACTGTCTGGCATGCTGCTCAACCACGTGGTGCTGCCGCTGTACCAGCCACCGGCCGAGGGCAACATCTACCGCTGGCTGAAATGGACGCGCCGCGCACTGATCGTCGCCATCATCCTCGCCAGCTACGCGTTCTATACCCTGCTCGACGCCGAGCAGAACCTGGCCAACCTGGGCATCGTCTCCTTCGTCGCCACCCTGCAGTTTCTTCCGGGCGTGCTATCGGTACTGTACTGGCCGACCGCTAACCGGCGCGGTTTTATCGCCGGGTTGCTGGCCGGTATCGCAGTGTGGGCCGTGAGCATGCTGCTGCCACTGCTGGGCACCCTGCCTGGCCTTTATGTACCGATCCTCGATCTGGTCTACGTACTGGATGACAGCAGCTGGCACCTGGCGGCCATCGCTTCCCTGGCAACCAACGTGCTGGTGTTCACCCTGGTCTCGGTATTCACCGACTCAAGCCCAGAAGAAGACAGCGCCGCCGAAGCCTGCGCCGTGGACAACGTGCGCCGCCCGCAGCGCCGTGAACTGCTGGCCCTGTCGCCCCAGGAGTTCGCCACTCAACTGGCCAAGCCACTGGGCGCCAAGACCGCCCAGCGTGAGATCGAGCAAGCCCTGCGCGATCTGCAACTGCCGTTCGACGAGAGACGCCCTTACGCTCTACGCCGTCTGCGCGACCGCCTGGAGGCCAACCTCTCCGGCCTGATGGGCCCGAGCGTTGCCCAGGACATCGTGGAATCCTTCCTGCCTTACAAGTCCGGCAGCGAGAGTTACGTGGCCGAAGATATCCATTTCATCGAGAGCCGCCTGGAGGACTATCACTCGCGCCTCACCGGCCTTGCCGCCGAACTCGACACCCTGCGCCGCTACCACCGCCAAACGCTGCAGGAATTGCCCATGGGCGTCTGCTCCCTGGCCAAGGATCACGAGATCCTGATGTGGAACAAAGCCATGGAAGAACTTACCGAAATCCCAGCGCAGCATATCGTCGGCTCACGCCTGTCGACCCTCGGGGAGCCCTGGCGTGACCTGCTACAGCGCTTCATCGAGATACCCGACGAACATTTGCACAAACAACGTCTGCCGCTGGACGGCCAGATCCGCTGGCTCAATCTGCACAAGGCAGCGATCGCCGAACCCCTTGCACCGGGCAACAGCGGGCTGGTGCTGCTGGTCGAAGACCTGACCGAAACGCAGATGCTCGAAGACAAACTGGTGCACTCCGAGCGCCTGGCCAGCATCGGCCGTCTCGCCGCTGGCGTCGCTCACGAAATCGGCAACCCGATCACCGGCATCGCCTGCCTGGCGCAGAACCTTCGCGAAGAGCGCGAAGGTGATCCCGAACTGACCGAAATCAGCGGACAGATTCTCGAACAGACCAAACGGGTAACGCGCATCGTCCACTCGCTGATGAACTTTGCTCACTCAGGCAGTCATCAACAGGCCGACGAGCCGGTATGCCTGGCCGAGGTGGCCCAGGAAGCTATTGGTCTGCTGGCGCTTAACCGGCGCAGTGTGGACGTGCAATTCTTCAACCTGTGCAGCCCTGAACACTGGGCAGAAGGCGATCCACAGCGCCTCGCACAAGTGCTGATCAACCTGCTGAGCAACGCTCGCGACGCCTCGCCAGACGGCGGCGCCATTCGGGTGCGCAGCGAAGTCTCGGAGCACACCGTCGACCTGATTGTCGAGGACGAAGGCAGCGGAATCCCCAAGGGCGTGATGGATCAGCTCTTCGAACCGTTCTTCACCACCAAGGATCCCGGTAAAGGAACCGGACTCGGCCTCGCGCTGGTCTATTCCATCGTGGAAGAGCATTATGGCCAGATAATAATCGACAGCCCGATTGACCTTGAGCAGCAACGTGGCACTCGTATCAGGGTGACGCTGCCCAGGCATATCGAGGCAATGCCACTGGCAACCTAAACACCGAAGAACCGCATTCCCGACGACGCGCGTGGCCCGGCTTGGCTGCAGGCACCGTGGAAGCAGGTTCCGAGACCGTCGAGAGAATTCGATTAAATGCCTCATATCCTGATCGTCGAAGACGAAACCATCATCCGCTCTGCCCTGCGTCGCCTGTTAGAACGCAACCAGTACCAGGTCAGCGAGGCCGGTTCGGTGCAGGAAGCCCAGGAGCGTTTCGATATCCCTGGGTTCGACCTAGTGGTCAGTGACCTGCGCCTGCCTGGCGCACCGGGCACCGAGCTGATCAAACTGGCCCAAGGCGCTCCGGTGCTGATAATGACCAGCTATGCCAGCCTGCGCTCGGCGGTCGACTCGATGAAAATGGGCGCGGTGGATTACATCGCCAAACCCTTCGATCATGACGAAATGTTGCAAGCCGTGGCGCGCATCCTGCGTGACCGCCAGGCGGTGCGCAGTCACTCGGGCGACGCCCCCGCAGCAGCCCGTGCGGCGGAAAAAAGCGACAAAGCTGCCAACGGAGAAATCGGCATCATCGGCACCAGCCCTGCGATGCTGGAGCTGTACAGCAAGATCCGCAAAGTCGCCCCGACCGACTCCAACGTACTGGTGCAAGGCGAGTCCGGCACCGGCAAGGAACTGGTCGCACGTGCACTGCACAACCTGTCGAAGCGCGCCAAGGCGCCGATGATTTCAGTCAACTGTGCGGCAATCCCGGAATCGCTGATCGAGTCGGAACTGTTCGGCCATGAAAAAGGCGCCTTCACCGGCGCCAGCGCGAGCCGCGCCGGTCTGGTGGAAGCCGCGGACGGCGGCACGCTGTTTCTCGATGAAATCGGCGAACTGCCCCTCGAAGCCCAGGCGCGCCTGCTGCGGGTACTGCAGGAAGGTGAAATCCGCAGAGTTGGCTCGGTGCAATCGCAGAAGGTCGACGTACGCCTGATCGCGGCCACCCACCGCGACCTGAAAACCCTGTCGAAAATAGGCCAGTTCCGCGAAGACCTTTACTACCGCTTGCATGTCATCGCCCTGAAATTACCGCCACTGCGTGAGCGCGACGGCGATGTGCTGGAAATTGCCCGCGCCTTCCTCCTGCGTCAATCCACACGCATGGGCCGTACTGACCTGCGCTTCGCCCCAGATGCCGAGCAAGCGATCCATCATTACAGCTGGCCGGGAAACGTACGGGAGCTGGAGAACGCCATCGAGCGTTCGGTAATCCTTTGCGAGGGCAGCGTCATCAATGCCGAACTGCTCGGCATCGACATCGAACTGGAAGATCTGGACGACCACGCCTTTATCGGCCTGCCGCCGCATAGCGGGACAGTCAACGCTACCAGCCAGGATCCCAGTGAAGATCTGTCACTGGAGGACTACTTCCAGCACTTCGTACTCGAGCACCAGGATCACATGACCGAGACCGAGCTGGCCCGCAAGCTGGGCATCAGCCGCAAGTGCCTGTGGGAACGCCGCCAGCGCCTGGGCATTCCACGCCGCAAATCGAGTGTCACCAGCGAATAGTGTGCGAAGGCTCTAGGGCGGCTGTTACCGCACCGAGCGAAGCACGTAACAAAGCCGGGGTTTACGGTAACGTAACCCCGGCTTTTTTCTGCTCATAACAAATACTAAAATCACCAAGCCCTTGTTTTTAAATTAAAAATAAAAACTGGCACGCAGAATGCTTTATCTCTTGCACAACAACAATAACAAGCATGACCAAAGACAATAAAAATAAGACGAAGCGACTCCAGCACAATAAGAACAAGACGGCAGGAGACGTAGCTAACTGATTCTTTTGGAGAGGATTTCCTCATAGGGCCTTGCCCTGTAACCAGATAGAGAACAATAAAACTGTCGATAGACAGCACCGGCTCTGGTTGGGTTGAAGACCCGAGGTAGCGTCAGCATCCAAAGTAATCCGTTTGCTCTTGCTCCCGATGACGGGAGGTTTTCCGGACAGCTGGATTCCGGGACGGGCGATCAAACAAAAACAACAAGCCCGCATAACAAGAAAAACGCATAGCAACATTTTATGGGGGAGCTTCGGCTCCCCCAGTAGCTTGCGCACCGGCCTTCCCCTCCCCCGCTTACACCCATCTGCGACTCAATGCTAGAATCCGCGCTATTTCTGCGCCTTTACATTATTCTGGCCATTCATTTCGTCATACAGTGCCCTCCATGCTGAAAAAGCTGTTCAAGTCCCTTCGTTCGCCGTTGCGCCGCGCTCACCAGCCTCACAGTACGCCGCATGTGCTGAACAACAACCAGCACCCCATCCAGCGCGGGCAGATAAGCCGCTACGCCATCAGCGTGGTCGAGCGTTTGCAGACCGCAGGCTACGAGGCCTATCTGGTCGGTGGCTGCGTACGCGATCTGCTGCTGGGCATCGAGCCCAAGGACTTCGACGTCGCCACCAGCGCCACACCCGAGCAGGTCAGGGGCGAGTTCCGCAATGCCCGGGTAATCGGTCGCCGCTTCAAGCTGGTTCACGTGCACTTCGGCCGCGAGATCATCGAGACCGCCACCTTCCGCGCCAATCACCCGCAAGGTGAAGAGGAAGAGGACACCAATCAGTCCTCGCGCAACGAGAGCGGCCGCATTCTGCGTGACAACGTCTACGGCACACTGGAAGACGATGCCCAGCGCCGCGACTTCACCATCAATGCGCTGTACTACGATCCTGTATCCGAGCGGATTCTCGACTACGCCAATGGCATGCACGACATCCGCAACAACCTGGTGCGGCTGATCGGCAACCCCACGCAGCGTTATCAGGAAGATCCGGTGCGCATGCTGCGTGCCGTGCGCTTCGCCGCCAAGCTGGACTTCGATATCGAGAAGCACAGCGCCGATCCTATCTTCGACCTGGCCCCTCTGCTCGGCGGCATTCCTGCGGCGCGTCTGTTCGATGAAGTGCTCAAGCTGTTTCTCAGCGGCTACGCCATCTACACCTATGACCTGCTGGTGGACTACGGCCTGTTCGGCCAACTGTTCCCGGCCAGCGCCGCGGCGCTGAGACAGAACCCGGAATACACCGACACGCTGATCCGCAACGCCCTGGACAACACCGATCTGCGCATTCACCAAGGCAAGCCGGTCACCCCCGCTTTCCTGTTCGCGGCGCTGCTCTGGCCAGCGCTGCCGGCTCGGGTGATCCGCCTCCAGGAACGCGGCATGCCGGCCATTCCGGCCATGCAGGAAGCGGCTCACGAACTGATCGCCGAACAGTGCCAGCGCATCGCCGTGCCGAAACGCTTCACCCTGCCGATCCGCGAGATCTGGGACATGCAGGAGCGCCTGCCACGGCGCAGCGGCAAGCGCGCCGACCTGCTGCTGGAAAACCCTCGCTTCCGTGCCGGTTACGACTTCCTGCTGCTGCGCGAGAGCGCGGGCGAGGAAACCGGCGGCCTCGGCGACTGGTGGACGGATTACCAGGACGCCAGCGACAGCGACCGCCGGGTGATGATCCGCGACCTGTCCAGCAAGGACGACGTACCTGGCGCCCCCCGCAAGCGCCGCCGCAGTGGCGGCAGCAAGCGCAAGCGTAGCCCTCAGGGCGGCGGCACAGCCGAGTAAGCATGGAACGCGTCCACATTGGCCTGGGCAGCAACCTCGCCGAGCCGGCCGAGCAACTGCGCCAGGCGCTCGCCGCGCTCCAGCACCTGCCAGGCACTCGTCTCGCGGCAGTTTCCTCCTTCTATGTCAGCGATTCGCTGTTGCCAGGCCAGCCGCGCTACACCAATGCGGTCGCGGCTCTGGAGACCGATCTGCAACCGCTGCAGCTGCTCGATGCGCTGCAGGCCATCGAACGGGGTCAGGGCCGCGAACGCCACGAACGCTGGGGCCCGCGTACGCTCGACCTGGATATCCTGCTGTTCGGCGCACGCCTGATCGACGAGCCACGACTGCGCGTCCCGCACTACCACATGCACGCGCGAGCCTTCGTGCTCTACCCGCTCGCGGAAATCGCTGCTGGCCTGGAGTTGCCCGATGGACGCAGCCTCGGCGCACTGCTGGCGGCCTGCCCGTTCGAGGGCCTGGAACGCCTGACACCCTGAAGCGGGTGGTTCTGCCGCTGGCGGTAACGACGTAACAGCGCGGTAACACATTCGATTGACTTGCCCCCCCGCCATCGGGACTATAGCCACCCATTGCCCCATGCCGGAGCAAAAAGGGCCGCTAAACAGGCCGAATCGAGGCAGCCCCGCTGCCTCTTGAATGCCAGAAAGAACCTGCTCCACGAGAGCCTGCATTCAACAGGCCCGCACAGGTTCCGAGTGAGGATACGTTCATGCCTGATGTAACCCTGACCACCCTGCGAGCGCTCAAGCAGAAGGGTGAGAAGATCACCATGCTGACCTGCTACGACGCCACTTTTGCCAGCGCCTGCTGCAAAGCCGGTGTGGAAGTGCTGCTGATTGGCGATTCGCTGGGCATGGTGCTACAGGGGCATGACAGCACCCTGCCGGTAAGCATGGCCGATACGGTCTATCACACCGCCAGCGTGAAGCGCGGCAACGAGGGTGCGCTGATCGTCGCCGACCTGCCATTCATGGCCAACGCCACGCTCGAGCTGACATTGCACAATGCCGGCCTGCTGATGCAGGCGGGTGCGCATATGATCAAGGTCGAAGGTACTGCCTGGCTGGCCGAATCCATCACTCGACTGGCCGAGCGCGGTGTACCGGTGTGTGCGCACATGGGGCTGACCCCGCAGGCAGTGAACATTCTCGGCGGTTATAAAGTGCAGGGCCGTGAACAGGCCCAGGCCCGCCAGATGGTGGCGGACGCTATCGCCCTGGAGCAGGCCGGCGCAGCCATGCTGTTGCTCGAATGCGTTCCGAGCGAACTGGCTGGGGAAATCAGCCGCGCGGTGAAGGTTCCAGTGATCGGCATTGGTGCCGGCCCGCAAACCGACGGCCAGGTGCTTGTGCTGCATGACATGCTGGGCCTGTCGCTGAGCGGCCGCGTGCCCAAGTTCGTGAAGAACTTCCTGGCCGGCCAGGCCAGCATTCAGGACGCCCTCGCCGCCTATGTGAGTGAGGTCAAGGCTGTCAGCTTCCCGGCCGCCGAACACGGATTCTCCGCATGAACACCGTGAAGACCGTGCGCGAGCTGCGCGCTGCTGTTGCTCAGGCCCGTGCCGAAGGCAAGCAGATCGGCCTGGTGCCGACCATGGGTAACCTGCACGCCGGCCACGCCGCACTGGTGGAAAAGGCCGCGCAACGCAGCGACTTCGTGGTCGCCAGCATCTTCGTCAACCCGATGCAGTTCGGGCCCTCCGAAGATCTCGACAAGTACCCTCGCACCCTCCAGGCAGACCAGCAGCGCCTGGTCGACGCAGGCTGCCATCTGCTTTTCCACCCGGACGCCCTCGAGATGTACCCGGGCGGCATGGGCGAGCAGACTCGCATCAGCGTGCCTGGCGTGTCCGAGGGGCTTTGCGGTGCCAGCCGTCCTGGTCACTTCGAAGGCGTCGCCACCGTGGTGACCAAACTGTTCAACATGGTGCAGCCTGATCTGGCGGTGTTCGGCCAGAAGGACTTCCAGCAACTGGCGGTGATCCGCACCATGGTGCGCGACCTCAACATGCCGATCCAGATCATCGGCGAGCCCACCGTGCGCGCCGAGAGCGGCCTGGCCCTGTCGTCGCGCAACGGTTACCTGAGCGATGAGCAGCGCGACACCGCCACGGTTCTCTACCGCTCGCTGCAGCAGATTGCCCAGGCTATCCAGACTGGCGAACGCGACCTGCCCGCCCTGATTGCCCAGGCGCAGCGCGAGCATGCCGATGCCGGTCTGCGCGCCGACTACCTGGAAGTGCGCGAAGCACAGAGCCTGCGCCAACTCAGCCCGGGCGACCGCGAGTTGGTGGTGCTGGTAGCGGCCTATCTAGGTAACACCAGGCTGATCGACAACCTGAGTTTCACCCTCGACCAGGGATACTGACGGCCACCTCCACCGGGTACAAAAACCCGGATACACTCGAAAGCCCGGACG
This sequence comes from Pseudomonas sp. AC355, assembly GCF_979258205.1. Classification (NCBI taxonomy): domain Bacteria; kingdom Pseudomonadati; phylum Pseudomonadota; class Gammaproteobacteria; order Pseudomonadales; family Pseudomonadaceae; genus Pseudomonas; species Pseudomonas sp. AC355. Next base: position 2,597,517 of record NZ_OZ409843.1, read on the forward strand.
ATCAGCCGGGCTTTTTGGTATGTAATCATCGCTGAAGCCTGCCAACCGAATGCCTCAACAAGGAAGCCCCATGGCGTATTACCAACAGCCGCTCGATGTTCTCGCCCTCCCCACTTGGCAGGCGCTGCAGCAGCATCGCCAGGCCATGCAGAACTTCAGCATGCGCGACGCCTTCGCTGGCAACCCGCAACGTTTCGAGCAGTTTTCCCTGAGCAGCTGCGGCCTGTTTCTCGACTATTCGAAGAACCTGGCCAGCGACGAGACCATCTCACTGTTGATGGCGCTGGCTCGCGAAGCCGGTCTGGAGCAGTCGATCCGCGCCATGTTCGACGGCGAGAAGCTCAATGCTTCGGAAGGCCGCCCGGCGCTGCACACCGCACTGCGCCGGCCGCTCGGCGACAAGGTATTGGTCGACGGCGTCGACGTGATGCCCCATGTCCAGCGTGTACTGCAGCAAATGACCGAACTGGTCGGGCGCATCCACAATGGCCTGTGGCGCGGCTACACCGAGAAGCCCATCACCGACGTGGTGAACATCGGCATCGGCGGCTCCTTCCTCGGCCCGCAACTGGTTTCCGAGGCGCTGCTGCCATTTGCCCAGCGCGGTGTGCGCTGCCATTACCTGGCCAATATCGACGGCAGCGAGTTCCACGAGCTGTCGGCCAAGCTGCAGGCCGAAACCACCCTGTTCATCGTTTCGTCGAAATCCTTCGGCACCTTGGAAACCCTGAAGAACGCCCAGGCCGCTCGTGGCTGGTACCTGGCTCAGGGCGGCTCCGAGGCCGAGCTCTATCGCCACTTCATCGCCGTTTCGAGTAACCGTGAAGCCGCGGTGGCATTCGGTATCCGCGAAGAGAACATTTTCCCGATGTGGGACTGGGTTGGCGGGCGTTATTCGCTGTGGTCGGCCATCGGCCTGCCGATTGCCCTGTCCATCGGCATGTCCAACTTCAAGGAACTGCTGGCCGGCGCCTACAGCATGGACATGCATTTCAAGACCGCGCCGTTCGAGCAGAACATGCCGATCCTGCTGGCGCTGCTGGGCATCTGGTACGGCAATTTCTGGGACGCCCAGAGCCAGGCCATCCTGCCGTACGACCACTACCTGCGTAACATCACCCGGCACCTGCAGCAGTTGGACATGGAGTCCAACGGCAAGAGCGTGCGCCAGGACGGCAGCCCGGTCAGTGGTTCGACCGGGCCGGTGATCTGGGGCGGCGTGGGCTGTAACGGCCAGCACGCCTATCACCAGTTGCTGCATCAGGGTACCCAGCTGATTCCGGCGGACTTCATCGTCCCGGTGGTCAGTTACAACCCGGTTGCCGACCACCATCAGTGGCTCTACGCCAACTGCCTGTCGCAGAGCCAGGCCCTGATGCTCGGCAAATCCCGCGAGGAAGCCGAGGCCGAACTGCGCGGCAAGGGCCTCAGCGAAGAGGACATCCAGAGCCTGGCACCGCACAAGGTGATCCCCGGCAACCGGCCGAGCAACACTTTGGTACTCGAACGCATCAGCCCCCGCCGCTTAGGCGCGCTGGTGGCCCTGTACGAGCACAAGGTGTTTGCCCAGAGCGCCATCTGGGGCATCAACGCCTTCGATCAGTGGGGCGTGGAACTCGGCAAGGAGCTGGGCAAGGGCGTCTATTCGCGCATGGTCGGCAGCGAGCCAAGCACTGCCGAAGACGGCTCCACTCAGGGGCTGATCAATTACTTCCGCAGTCGCCATCGCGGTTGATCGATTGCCGGCGCTCGCTTATCGGCGAGCGCCCGCAACACTTTGCGTCACTCCCAGGCTCGTCCGAGTCGACCAATAAAACTTGGCTGCTACCCTTAGTGTCTATTGGATACCTCTAAAAACGTCGGCGAGGCAGTCAGCGCAAGGCAAAAACAGGCGAAAAGCGACCGGGGTCGCGCTCGACTTTACTGATGTAAATGAGCATTTTGAGCCTGTTTTTAACGCCGCGATGGCAACGCAGTTAGTTTTTAGAGGTGCCCATTGCGAACATAACAACAAGGGTACCCCGCCATGTTCACGATCAGCCGTCACCCCGTCAGCGACGAAACACGCCAACGTGCCCACATCGACGACGCCGCCTACCAGCGCCTCTACCGCCAATCGGTCGACGACCCCCAGACGTTCTGGGGCGAACAGGCCAAGGCCTTTCTCGACTGGTTCAAGCCCTGGGACGAAGTCTCCAGCGGCAGCCTGAGCAAGGGCGACATTCGCTGGTTTTCCGGCGGCCAGTTGAACATTAGCCACAATTGCATCGACCGCCACCTGGCCAAGCGTGGCGATCAGGTAGCGCTGATCTGGGAAGGCGACGACCCCAAGGACTCGGCCAGCATCACCTACCGGCAGTTACACGAGCAGGTCTGCCGGCTGGCCAACGTGCTCAAACAACGCGGCGTGAAGAAAGGCGATCGCGTGTGCATCTACATGCCGATGATCCCGGAAGCCGCATACGCGATGCTCGCCTGCACCCGCATCGGCGCCGTGCACTCGGTGGTGTTCGGCGGCTTCTCGCCGGATGCCCTGCGAGACCGCATTCTCGATGCCGACTGCCGCACCGTGATCACCGCCGATGAGGCCGTGCGTGGTGGCAAGTACATTCCCCTCAAGAGCAATGTCGACAAGGCCCTGAAGAGCTGCCCCAACGTGTCCACCGTGCTGGTGGTCGAGCGCACCCACAACAAGGTCGACTGGGACGAGAAGCGCGACCTCTGGTACCACGAGGCTGTGCAGCAGGTGAACGCCGACTGCCCCGCCGAGGCCATGGATGCCGAAGACCCGCTGTTCATCCTCTACACCTCCGGCAGCACCGGCAAACCCAAGGGCGTGCTGCATAGCACCGCCGGCTACCTGCTGCAGGCGGCGATGACCCACAAGTACGTGTTCGACTATCACGATGGCGATATCTACTGGTGCACCGCGGATGTCGGCTGGGTCACCGGGCACAGCTACATCGTCTACGGCCCGCTGGCCAATGGCGCCACCAGCCTGATCTTCGAAGGCGTGCCCAACTACCCCGACACGTCGCGCTTCTGGCAGGTGATCGACAAGCACAAGGTGAACATCTTCTACACCGCGCCGACGGCTCTGCGTGCGCTGATGCGCGAAGGCGAAGCACCGGTGAAGAAAACCTCGCGCAGCAGCCTGCGCCTGCTCGGCAGCGTCGGCGAGCCGATCAACCCGGAAGCCTGGGAGTGGTACTTCAACGTGGTCGGCGAAAAGCGCTGTCCCATCGTCGACACCTGGTGGCAGACCGAGACTGGCGCCATCATGATCACCCCACTGCCGGGTGCCACCGACCTCAAGCCCGGCTCGGCGACTCGCCCGTTCTTCGGCGTACAACCGGTGCTGCTGGACGAGCAAGGCAAGGAAATCGATGGCCCCGGTGCCGGCGTACTGGCGATCAAGGCCAGTTGGCCAAGCCAGATTCGCAGTATCTACGGCGATCACCAGCGCATGCTCGAGACCTACTTCACCGCCTACCCCGGTTACTACTTCTGCGGTGACGGCGCACGCCGCGACGAGGACGGCTACTGGTGGATCACCGGTCGCATCGACGACGTGATCAACGTTTCCGGCCACCGTATCGGCACAGCAGAAGTGGAAAGCGCACTGGTGCTGCACGACGCCGTAGCCGAAGCGGCAGTGGTCGGCTACCCCCATGACGTCAAGGGCCAGGGCATCTACGCCTTCGTCACCACCATGAATGGTATCGAGCCGAGCGACGAGTTGAAGAAGGAGTTGCTAAGCCTGGTCGGCAAGGAAATCGGCAGCTTCGCCAAACCGGAGCTGATCCAGTGGGCGCCGGGCCTGCCGAAGACCCGTTCGGGCAAGATCATGCGTCGCATCCTGCGCAAGATCGCCTGCAACGAGCTGGACACTCTGGGCGACACCTCGACCCTGGCCGACCCGGCGGTGGTCGACAGCCTGGTCGCCGAGCGGCTGAATTCCTGACGCAGGCTCCCTGGGTATCGCTACGCTCAACCGCAGGCTACGCAAGGTTCGGTAGCCCGGCGTTGAGCGCAGCGATACCCGGGACGATCTCAAGCCGGCCGCTGACTTGTGGCATGCAGCGGGGCACATTAACCTCGCGCCATGGAAGTCATCCGCCGTCGTATAGAAAGCCAGGTACTCAGCCTCAGCGGCATCGCGCTGGGGCAGATCGATTTCGAGAACCCCAAGGGCGATCCCGGCCTGTTCGGCCCGGATTCGGTGTGCTGGCGCATCCATGGCGACTTCACCAGCATGCTCATCGGCGGGGTCAGTGCCTTGCTGCTGCAGGCCCTGCATCCACTGGCACTGGCTGGCGTGTGGGATCACTCGAATTTCCGCGATGACTTACTGGGTCGCCTGCGCCGTACCGGCCAGTTCGTCTCCGGCACCACTTTCGCCAGTAGCAAAGATGCCGACTGGCTGATCGACAAGGTCAAACGCATTCACCTGCACGTGGTTGGCACCGCGCCGGACGGTCGCCCCTATGCCGCCAGTGACCCGCACCTGCTGACCTGGGTGCATGTGGCAGAGGTGTACAGCTTTCTGCAGGCGCACCTGCGCTACCTGAATCCGCACATGAGCGAAGCCGATCAGGATCGTTACTACGCAGAAATCGCCCTGGTCGCCGAGCGCCTGGGGGCCACCGAGGTACCCCGTAATCGGGTGCAGATAGCAGCCTATCTCGAGCGCATGCGCGGCCAATTGCTGTGCGACGAGCGCTCCCACGAGATCTTGCGCATCCTGCTCGCCGCGCCAGCACCAAGCAGACTGGCCGCCCCGGTTGGCCAACTGTTCCTGCAAGCCGGCATCGACCTGCTACCCGACTGGGCGCAGATCATGCTCGACCAGCGCATGACACCGCTGCGCAGCCGCCTGACCCGCAGTGGCGTGCACGCCATCGCACCGATCATCCGCTGGGCGGTACGCAGTGGCTCATTGCACAAGTCGCGGATACGCATGGGCCTGCCGCCCTATTGAGGGTGATAAACTCCGCACCTTCCAATTTACAGAGTCGCCGCACATGCCGTCTCTCGACCAGGCAGTGCGCAGCGCGCTTGCCAATCGCCACGCCCTGATCGCCGAGCTGCAAGCACAGCAGACCAACTGCTATCGTCTGTTCCACGGTAGCCAGGAAGGTGCTGGCGGCTTGACCATCGACCGTTACGGCCAGCAGTTGATGGTGCAGAGCTTTCACCAGACGCTGACCCGCGACGAACTGCTGGCCTTGCACGAACAAGTCAACGAAACGCTCGGGCTGCACACGCTGCTGGTCTACAACGACCGCTCCAGAGGCAACTCGCGTGTCGACCGCAACGACCCCGTCTATACCGCGAGTGATGAGGCCCTGGCCGATCAGACGGGTCAAGAGTGGGGCCTCGATTACCGCGTCCGCGGCCGCCACGCTGGGCAGGATCCACTATTGTTTCTCGACCTGCGCAATGCCCGTGGCTGGATTCAGCGTCACAGCGCCGGCAGAAGCGTGCTCAATCTGTTCGCCTATACCTGCGGCGTCGGCCTCAATGCGGCGGCCGGTGGCGCACGGGAAGTGGTCAACCTCGATTTCGCCGAGGGCAACCTCGCGGTCGGCCGCGAAAACGGCGCGCTCAACCCAGAGCTGCCACCCATGCAGTTCGTCCAGTCCGACTATTTTCCGGCGATCCGTCAGTGGGCCGGACTGCCCATCGCCGCACGCCGCGGGCAGAAGCTGCCGAGCTACCCACGACTCGAGCAGCGCCAGTTCGACCTGGTGTTTCTCGACCCGCCAGCCTGGGCCAAGAGCGCCTTCGGCACCGTCGATCTCTTGCGTGATTACCAGAGCCTGCTGAAACCGGCGATTCTCGCCACCGCCGAGCATGGCACCCTGGTGTGCTGCAACAACTTGGCGAAAGTACCCATGGCCGACTGGCGCGAGCAGGTGCTGCGTTGCGCCAGCAAACTGGGCCGCCCGGTGCGCGAGCATGAACAGTTGCTGCCAGCTACGGATTTCCCTTCCACCGATGGCAACCCGCCGCTGAAAACTCTCGTCCTGCATTTTTGAACGGGCGCAGCGTCTCGCGGAACCCAGGGCTCATGCCATAATCCAAGGCACTCTCGCCAGGAAGATGAAGCAAGACCATGCCCAAAGGATTGCGACGCGCCACCACCGCCTTATTGGTTACCCTCGGCCTTTACAGCCTGATCGGGTTCCTCATCTTGCCCGGCATTGCGCTGCGCATCGCCAATCAGCAGTTGGAGCAATACGCGAACGAGCCGGCGCGGCTGGATCGCCTGCAACTCAACCCCTTCACACTGGAACTGGATCTTTGGGGCTTGCACTTGGGTGAGCCAGGCAAGGAACAGGTAGCCTTCGAGCATCTGGCCGTGAATCTGCAACTGGACAGCCTGTGGAGCGGCGCCCTGCACCTGGCCGACGTAACGCTGGTGAAGCCCCACACCGAAGTGCGCTTCGACAAGGACGGCACCCTCAACCTGGCGCAATTGTTCAAGCTGCCGGCCAGCGAGCAGCAGCCGGAAGAAGCCAGCGAGCCGTTCCCCCTGCGCATCGACCGCATCGAACTGCTGGGTGGCAATCTGCACTTCCAGGATCTGCGCCCGCAGGAGCCGATCGACATCCACTACGACGACCTCAACCTGGAGTTGCACAACCTCAGCACCCTGCCCGACGACAACGCCGATATGACGCTCGTCGCTACCGGCCCGGCTGGCGGTCGTATCGACTGGAGTGGCGAGCTGAGCCTGAGCCCGATTAGCTCCAGCGGCACGCTGAAGATCACCGACGAACCCATGAAAGCGTTCTGGCCCTACGTGCGCGACGCCGTTCCGCTGGTGCTCGAGAAAGGCGTCGTGAGCCTGTCGACTGACTATCAGTTGAACCTGCGCGACGGCACCGAGCTGCTGCTCAGCAACGCCCGCATCAAGGTCGCGCCATTCGCCATGCAGGCACCGGACGGCAAGCCGCTGGTGAAGCTGGATTCCCTCGAGGTCAGCGAAACGTCTCTGGATCTGGCCAAACAGCAGGTGGTGATCGGCAAGGTACGTGGGCAGAAACTGGAAGCCTGGGCGGCCCGCGAAGCCGATGGCGAACTCGACTGGCAGAAGCTCCTGGCCGGCAAACCGCAGCAAGCCGCGAAGCAGGCGCCAGCGGCAGATGCGCCAGAGCCCGAAGCGACCGCCCCTGCCGGCGACGCCACACAACCAGCTGCGAAAGAGCCTGGCAAACCCTGGCAGGTGCAGGTCAAGGACGTGCAACTGCGCGACTATCACGCCCATTTGATCGACCGTGTACCGAGCGAAGCAGTCGCCGTAGAGCTTGGCCCGCTCGATCTGGACATGCAGAACTTCGACAGCCTCGGCACCTCGCCCTTCGCGCTCAAGCTGGATACCGGCGTCGGCAAACAGGGCAAGCTGCAGGCCGAGGGACAGGTACAACTGAGCCCGACCACCGCCAACCTGAAGGTGGCCACCCGCAATATCGACCTGCGTGTAGCACAGGCCTACCTCAGCCCCTTTGTGCACCTGGAGCTGCGCAGCGGCCTGCTGAGCAGCGATCTTGGCGTTGAACTCACGGCAATCGAGCCACTGGCGCTGCGTGTTCAAGGCAAGGCCCAGATCACTCAGTTGCACACCCTCGACACCCTCAAGGATCGCGACCTGCTGCGCTGGAAGCAGTTGGATCTGGGCGGCATAGACTATCGACACGGCGACCGCCTGGACATCGAGCGAGTCGACCTGGAACAGCCCTACGTACGCTTCATCATCAACGAAGACCTGACCACCAACGTCAACGAGTTGATCATCAAGCAACCTGCCGGCAATGCCGCCCAGGCGCAGTCCTCGGCCACCGCCGACAAGCCGATGGCGATTCGCATCGGCGAGGTCAGCCTGAAGGATGGCTCGGCCAACTTCGCCGACTTCAGCCTCAGGCCCAACTTCGCCACCGCCGTGCAGCAGCTCAATGGCCGCATCGGCACTCTCGACAGCACCAGCAGCAAACCGGCGCCTGTGGATATCAGCGGCAAGGTCGACCGCTACGCACCGGTCAGCATCAAGGGCAGCCTGACGCCTTTCGACCCAATGCAGAGCCTGGATATCGCCACCCAGTTCAAGCAGGTCGAGCTGACCACACTGACGCCCTACTCCGGCAAGTTCGCCGGCTACCGCATCCGCAAGGGCCGCCTCAACCTGGACCTGCACTACCGCATCAACGACGGCAAGCTGAACGCCCAGAACAAGGTACTGGTCGAGCAACTGCAACTCGGTGAAAAGGTCGACAGCCCGGATGCGGTGGATCTGCCGATCCGCCTGGCCGTGGCCCTGCTCAAGGACACCCAGGGGCGCATTTCTATCGAGCTGCCGCTGGAAGGTGACCTCAACAACCCGCAATTCAGTGTCATGCCGATCGTCTGGCAGACCCTGCGCAATCTGGTGCTGCGTGCCGCCCAGGCTCCGTTCAAGTTCATCGGCGGGCTGGTCAGTGGCGGCGCCGAGATGGACTTGAGCACCGTAGTCTTCGCAGCAGGCAGCGACGAACTGGACGGCCAGGCGAAGAAGTCTCTCGACGTACTCTCCAGCGCCCTGCAGGAGCGTCCTACCCTGCGCCTGGAAATCGAAGGCGCCAGCGCACAGAGCAGCGACGGCCCACTGCTGGCCGCGCAGCGCCTCGAGCGCGAGTATCAGGATTATCTATATCGCATCATGCAACGCCGCGGTGATCAGGTGCCGGCCAGCGCCGAGTTGCTGGTAGTGCCTGAGGACGAAAAAGCCCCACTGCTGGAAGGCATCTACCGTGCGCGCCTGAAACAGCAGCCGCCTGCCGAGTGGGCCGACCTGGACAGTGACGAACGCACGCAGCGCCTGCGCGATGCCGTGGTCGAATCCTGGACTGACAGCCGTGGCCTGCTGCGCCAGCTGGCACAGGATCGTGCGGCAGCGATCAAGGACTATCTGGTCGATAGCGGCAAGCTGGCTGCTGAGCGCGTCTATCTGCTCGACGTCAGCTTCGGCGAGGCCACCAGCGACGGCCGTGTGGCCACCCCCCTTCATCTGGGCAGCGAGTGACGACATGAAACGACTGGGTCTGATGCTGGCGCTTTGCGCCGCCCCACTGCTGAGCCAGGCCGATACCCTGCGCTGCGGCAGCAAGCTGGTGAACCTCGGCGATCGCACCTTCGAGGTGATGCAGAAATGCGGCGAGCCGGCGTTCCGCGACCCTGTCGGCTACACCCTGGGCGGCTACGACAGGCGCGAAACGAATATCGAGGAATGGGCCTACGAGCCCAGCAACGGTATGTTCACCATCCTGACTTTCGAGGGCAATCGGCTGACGCGCATCGAGCGCAAACGCCAGCAATGACGACCATGAAGACACTCATCTCTTGCACCCTGCTCATGCTCCTGGCCGGCACCGCCAACGCAGCGACCTGGCGCTGTGGCAGCGCTCTGGCGAGCAGCGGCGACAGCACCGCCGAAGTCCTGTCCAAATGTGGCGAACCAAACAACCGCGCATTCATCGGCTACAAGGAACAGACCGACAGCTACGGCTTCACCCATGAAGTGCAGATAGAGGAATGGAATTACGGCCCGCGCAACGGCATGAACTACTTTCTGCGTTTCGAGGGCAATCGTCTGAACAGGATCGACAGTAAACGCGGCGATTAGCCGTCAGACGATCAGAGCGGGCGACGACAGGACGCCGTCACCCGCTGGCGATCAACCGCGCGCAGCGGTGATTGCCTGGATGTAAGCCTCGGACTGACGCTGATCCTTGATCAGGGCGACGAAGTCATTACCGTCGGCATCCTTGGCATCGAGGTCATAACCGGCTTCGACGAAGAACCCCACGAAACGCTCGAAGTCGTGGTCACGCAGACCGCGGTAGGCCTTGACCAGTTTGTGCAGCGAGGGCTGCGTGGCGTCAGCCGGCTCCACGGCGAGAAACAGCTTGATCTGCTCATCGCTCACTTCGTCGCCAATCACCTGCTTCTTGTCTTTACGCATCGCTCACTCCAACAAACCAGACCACACGGGGCGGGCAGTGTAACCCCGGCGCCGCAACCGCTCAACGCAGGGTGCAGGACTCAGACGCAGCCGACCTTTCTAACACCAGCACGACTTGAGCGGTACGCGACCTAAGTCAACCACCACGCCCTCTACCCGCTCCTATACTGGCGGCAATCTCCCAGGAATTGCCACGATGCCCACCCTGTTCGCCGCTTGTCGCCAGAGCCTGCGCGGTTACTCCTGGGCCAGCCTGCGTGGCGACCTGAGCGCTGGCCTCACGGTGGGCATCATCGCCATCCCGCTGGCCATGGCCCTGGCGATCGCCGTCGGCGTGGCGCCGCAACATGGCCTCTACACCGTGCTGGTCGCAGCGCCGCTGATCGCCCTGTGTGGTGGTTCGCGTTTTAACATTTCCGGCCCCACCGCAGCCTTCGTGGTGATTCTGCTGCCGATCACCGGGCAGTTCGGCATCGGCGGCCTGCTGCTGTGCACCATGCTGGCCGGGCTGATCCTGATCGCCCTGGGCCTGCTCAAGGCCGGTCGCCTGATCGAGTTCGTGCCCTACCCGGTCACGCTTGGCTTCACCGCGGGTATCGGCATCGTCATCGCCACGCTGCAGATCAAGGACTTGCTCGGCCTGCAACTGGCCGGACAACCGAGCCATTACGTGGAGCAATTGCAGTTGCTGTTCCAGGCCCTGCCCGGCATCCATTTGGGCGACAGCCTGGTGGCGCTGGCCTGCTTTGCTGTGTTGCTGCTGTGGCCGCGGCTGGTGCCGCGCATCCCCGGGCATCTGGTGGCACTGACAGTCGGTGCACTGCTGGGCCTGCTGCTGGATCGAGGCGGTCTGTCGGTGTCGACTTTGGGCGAGCGCTTCAGCTACGTCGTCGACGGCGTCAGTTACCCAGGCATTCCACCCTTTCTGCCAACCTTCGCCTGGCCTTGGCATCTGCCTGGCGCCGATGGCCAGCCGTTGATTCTGTCCTTCGAGCTGATCCGCCAGTTGCTGGCCCCGGCGTTCGCCATCGCCATGCTCGGCGCCATCGAATCGCTGCTCTGCGCCGTGGTCGCCGATGGCATGACCGGCAGCAAACACGACCCCAATGCCGAATTGCTCGGCCAGGGCATCGGCAACCTGGTCGCGCCACTGTTCGGCGGTATCACCGCAACCGCGGCCATCGCCCGGAGCGCCGCCAACGTGAGAGCCGGTGCCCGCTCGCCCCTGGCAGCCATCATCCACGCTGCCGTGGTGCTGGCGGCGATCCTGTTTCTCGCCCCGCTGTTCAGCTACCTGCCGATGGCCGCGCTGGCCGCCCTGCTGCTGATGGTCGCCTGGAACATGAGCGAAGCCCACCATGTAGCGCATACCCTGCGCATCGCTCCACGCAGCGACGTGCTGGTATTGCTGACCTGCCTGCTGCTCACGGTGCTGTTCGACATGGTGCTGGCGGTTGGCGTCGGCCTGTTGCTGGCCGCTGGGCTGTTCATCAAGCGCATGAGCGAACTGACCGACACGCGCAGCCTGCCACGGCACAGCCACCAGGCCCTGAATGACCTGCCGGAGCATGTGCAGGCCCTGGCCATTCGCGGCCCGTTGTTCTTCGGCGCAGCGGAGCGCACGCTCGGCGCCCTGCGCCGCCTCGATCCGCATATCCGGGTGGTGATTCTCGACGTCAGCGCCGTGCCTATGCTCGATATGACCGCCCTCGCGGCACTGCACAGCATCGTGCTGGAGTACCGCAAGCACGGCATTTCACTGATCGTCAGCGGCGCCTCGCCGTCGCTGCGCCTGAAGCTGCGCCGTGCCGGCCTGCAGAGTGCCCACGGCCGCCTGAGCTATGCCCAGGATCTACCCCGCGCCCGGGCGATCTGCGAGAGCTGGCGATCAGAGTCCGACGAATCGACGAACCTTTAGAGCCCTTTCACCGCATAAATCCCCGGCGCATTGCGCCAGTAGCCCTTGTAGTCCATGCCGTAACCGAAAATGTAGCGGTCGACGCACGGCAGGCCCACGTAGTCGGCCTTGAGGTCCGGCCGCGCCTTGCGGTCGTGATCCTTGTCGATCAGCACGGCGGTATGCACCTTGGCGGCGCCGGCGTGGTGGCAGAAGTCGATGATCGCGCCCAGGGTGTGCCCTTCGTCGAGGATGTCGTCGATGATCAGCACGTCGCGGTCGATGAACGAGACTTCCGGCTTGGCTTTCCAGAACAGCTCGCCGCCACTGGTCTGGTTGCGGTAGCGGCTGGCATGCAGGTAGGAGGCTTCCAGGGGGAAGTCGAGCTTGGTCAGCAGTTTGCCGGAAAAGATCAGCCCTCCATTCATCACGCAGAACACCACCGGGTTGCGCTCGGCCAGCTCGGCGTTGATGGCAACGGCGACGCGGGCGATGGCGGCTTCCACTTCGGCTTCGCTATACAGGCAGTCGGCTTCGGTCATTACCTGGCGGATGTGGGCGAGATCGGCGGGCATGTCATGTCCTCATTGGCGGCGACTGTGAGCAGAAGCGTGGCTCTGCGGGCGTCGGTTCGCACGGTATGAATGGCTCCGGCGTAAGAGCTGATCACCGGGTCAGAAAAAGGCGGCACGTTACCCATCCGCTAGATGAGGCGCAAGCGTCCACGGATGCGCTCGACAAGTGGCATGGCCGTTGCGAGCGGTTTTTAAAAAGTTCCACATGCGCAGCGCCCACAGCGCTACGCAATGCTTTAATCTAGCGTGTTTTTTGCCCATTTTTGCCGGAGACCCCGCAATGCCAGTCCTCGAGATCCGCCATCCGCTGATTCGCCACAAGATCGGCCTCATGCGCCGCGCGGATATCAGTACCAAGAACTTCCGCGAACTGGCCCAGGAAGTGGGCGCCCTGCTCACTTACGAGGCGACTAAGGATCTGCCGCTGGAAAACTACGAAATCGCCGGCTGGGCAGGCCCCGTGCAGGTCGAGAAGATCTCCGGCAAGAAGATCACCGTGGTGCCGATCCTGCGTGCTGGCATCGGCATGCTCGACGGCGTGCTCAGCCTGATTCCGGGTGCCAAGGTCAGCGCCGTCGGCGTGGCCCGCAACGAAGAAACGCTGAAGGCGCACACCTACCTGGAGAAGCTGGTACCGGAGATCAACGAGCGCCTGGCGATGATCATCGACCCGATGCTGGCCACCGGTGCTTCCATGGTCGCTACCATCGACCTGCTCAAGAAGGCCGGCTGCAAGGAAATCCGCGCCATGGTGCTCGTCGCTGCCCCCGAGGGCATCAAAGCGGTCAACGAAGCCCACCCGGACGTGAAGATCTACACCGCGTCCATCGACCAGCGTCTCAACGAACACGGCTACATCATCCCCGGGCTGGGCGATGCCGGCGACAAGATCTTCGGCACCAAGCAGAAGGACGCCTGATCGATGCGCGACGAATTCAACGATCCGTTGTGGCGTCAGGTGCTGTCCGGCGCGCAGATGCTATTCGTGGCCTTCGGCGCCCTGGTGCTGATGCCGCTGATCACCGGCCTCGACCCTAACGTGGCACTGTTCACCGCGGGTCTGGGCACCCTGCTGTTCCAGATCGTCACGGGCCGTCAGGTACCGGTGTTCCTGGCCTCGAGCTTCGCGTTCATCACCCCGATCATTCTCGCCAAGGGCCAGTTCGGCCTGGCGGAAACCATGGGCGGCGTGGTTGCAGCCGGTTTCGTCTACACCTTTCTCGGCCTGGCCGTGAAGATCAAGGGCACAGGCTTCATCGACCGCCTGCTGCCACCGGTGGTAATCGGCCCGGTGATCATTTCCATCGGCCTGGCCATGGCTCCGATCGCCGCCAACATGGCGATGGGCAAAGCCGGTGACGGCAGCGTACTGCTGCCCTACAGCACGGCGATGTGGATTTCCATGCCGACCCTGCTGACCACCCTGATCGTCGCCGTTTTCGGGCGCGGCATCTTCCGTCTGGTGCCGATCATCTCGGGCATTCTGGTGGGTTTCGCACTGTCGATCTATTTCGGCGCCCTCGACCTCAGCCATGTTGCCGACGCGCCCTGGCTGGCAGTGCCGGCCTTCACCGCACCAGCGTTCAACTGGCAGGCGATTCTGTTCATCGTGCCGGTGGCGTTGGCTCCGGCCATCGAGCACATCGGTGGCGTGATCGCCGTGGGCAGCGTCACCGGCAAGAACTACCTGAAGAAGCCAGGCCTGCACCGCACACTGCTCGGTGACGGCCTGGCTACATCTGCAGCCGGTATGTTCGGCGGCCCGCCCAACACGACTTACGCGGAGGTCACTGGCGCGGTGATGCTGACCAAGGCCTACAACCCGAAGATCATGACCTGGGCGGCGATCTTCGCCGTCACCCTGGCTTTCATTGGTAAGTTCGGCGCTATCTTGCAGAGCATTCCGGTGCCGGTAATGGGCGGTATTCTCTGCCTGCTGTTCGGCTCCATCGCCGCGGTAGGCATGAACACCCTGATCCGCCACAGCGTCGACCTCAGCGAAGCGCGCAACCTGGTGATCGTTTCGGTGACCCTGGTGTTCGGGATCGGTGGCGTGCTGATCGGTACCGGCGACGGCCCGGACGACTTCGGCCTCAAGGGCATCGCCCTGTGCGCCATCGTCGCCATCGTGCTGAACCTGATCCTGCCGGGCAACGACGGCTGGAAGAAGAAATCTGCCGACGACGCGCCAGACATTTAAGATATAAACAAGCCCTGAGATAAGTCGCGCCCAGCTCCAGTAGCTGGGCGCTCGGTCTTAGCCCAGGCTTTGCGGCGCCCGCTCGCAAAGTCGCTTGAGCGCTGCCGCCCAGCCTGGGTGGTCGTTCAGGCAAGGCACCAGCTCCAGGCTCTCGCCGCCGGCCTCCACGAACTGCTCGCGACCGCGATCACCGATCTCTTCCAGCGTCTCGATGCAATCGGCAACGAAGGCCGGGCACATTACCAGCAGCTTTTTCACGCCCTGAGCCGCCAATTCGTCAAGGCGCGCTTCGGTGTAGGGCTCGATCCACTTGTCCTTGCCGAGGCGCGACTGGAACGACACCGACCACTGCTCCGGCCGCAGGCCCATGCGCGTCGCGAAGGCCTCGGCTGTGCGCATACACTGGGCGCGGTAGCAGGTGGACAGCACCTGCGGCGGCGCCGTGCGGCAACAGTCGGGCCCGCGCAGGCAGTGATTGGTCGGGTCTAGCTTGCGCAGGTGCCGCTCCGGCAAGCCGTGGAAGCTCAGCAGCAGGTGATCGAAGTCCTTTTCCAGGTAAGGCCTGGCGCTGTCGGCCAGGGCGTCGATGTAATCGGGATCCTGGAAGAATGGTGGGAGGATGGCGAAGCGGATCGGCAGCTGGCGCTCACGCACCACGCGCTTGGCTTCTTCGATCACGGTGGTGGTGGTGCTGTCGGCGAACTGCGGATACAGCGGCGCAAGGGTGACCTGTTCGATGCCCTGGCTGGCGAGACGGGTCAGCACGGTTTCCAGCGAGGGCTCGCCGTAGCGCATGGCCAGTTCGACCGGCCCCTGGGTCCACTGGATTTTCATCGCCTCCTGCAAACGCTTGCTGAGCACGATCAGCGGCGAACCATCAGGCCACCAGATCGAGGCATAAGCATGGGCCGATTGCGCCGGGCGGCGGATCAGAATCAGCGACACCAGTAACCGCCTTAGCGGCCACGGCAGATCGACCACATAGGGATCCATCAGAAACTGGTTGAGATAACTCCTGACATCCGCGACTTCCGTGGAGGCGGGCGAGCCGAGATTGACCAGTAGTAAGGCGTGATCGGTCATGCAATATCATCCTGTTAATGAAGGCTCAGCAAATCCACCAAAGCCACGTCGAGATGCGTGAAACGAAATTCGAAGCCGGCCTCCTGCGCCCTGACCGGCAGAGCATGCTGGCCACCCAGCAGGAGCAACGACATCTCGCCCAGACCGGCACGCAGCGCAAAGGCCGGTAACGGCACGATGGCAGGCCTGTGCACGGCATGGCCGAGTTCGCTGGCGAATTCACGGTTGCGTACCGGGTGCGGTGAGCAGGCATTATAGGGACCGCGCGCCTGCTCCTGCTGCAAGAGAAAATCAATCAGGGCAATTTGGTCAGCGATATGAATCCACGGCATCCACTGGCGGCCATTGCCTATGCGGCCACCCAACCCAAACCGGAACGGCGTAACCATACGCTTGAGGATGCCACCCTCTTTCGCCAACACCAGACCGGTACGCAGCAGGATCACGCGAATGCCAAAAGCCTCCGCCTGCTGCGCGGTGTCTTCCCAGGCCACACAAAGCTGCGCGGCAAAATCCACTCCAGGCGAAGCCTGCTCATCAATCAGGCGCTCACCACTATCGCCGTACCAGCCGACTGCCGACCCCGACAGCAGTACCGTGGGTTTCTGTTCACGGCTCTGTAGCCAGGCCAGCAATTGCTCGGTCATGTGGATGCGGCTTTCACACAGGAGCTGCTTGCGCGCTTTGCTCCAGGGGCGGTCAGCGATGGGCGCACCGGCCAGGTTGACGACGGCATCCAGCGGCTCGGCACCGATATCCTCCAGCCGCCCGACACCGCGTACACGAGTACCGCAGAGCGCTGCCACCTGCTCCGGGCGGCGACTCCATACCGTCAACTGGTGCCCCTGCTCGAGCCAGTAACGACAAAGCGCGCGGCCAATCAGGCCAGTACCGCCGGTGATCAGGATATGCATGGCAGATTCCTCACTGTGGTGTGCTCACAAGGCTCGACGCTGTTGCAGGATGATGCTCAACAACAATAGCCCGGCAGCACAAGCAGCCGACATAAACAGGGAAACTATTGCCACCCGCACCTATTCTGAAGAATAGATGCCCTGACTGCAGGTACGGTGCTGCTGCGGACATAAGCTTATACAGAAACTGTACATTGTACGACCCATGTCCAAGGCGTAGCCTTGGGGCCCAGTGGGCTGACGACCTTACGGTCGCAACAGCCCGATAGCACACGAGGTAAACATGACCAGTACCGCTCCCATCGCCATCATCGGCACCGGTATCGCCGGATTGTCCGCGGCCGAGGCACTGCATGCCGCCGGATACCCGGTGCAATTGTTCGACAAGAGCCGTGGCAGCGGCGGTCGCATGTCCAGTAAGCGCAGCGACGCTGGAACCCTTGATTTGGGTGCTCAATATTTCACCGCCCGCGACCGCCGCTTCGCTGCCACCGTCCAGCAATGGCAGGCGCGCGGCTGGGTCGAGGAATGGACGCCCAGCCTCTATCAATTCGCCAACGGCACACTTAGCCCGTCAGCCGATGAACAGGTTCGCTGGGTCGGCAAGCCACGCATGAGCGCGATTACACGCGCCATGCTGGGCGCACTCCCGGTGAAATTTTCCTGCCGTATCACCGAGGTATTTCGCGGCGAGCAGCACTGGCACCTGCTCGATGCCGACGGCGAGAGCCACGGCCCATTCAGCCACGTCATCATCGCCACTCCGGCGCCCCAGGCCAGCGCCCTGCTGGCTGCAGCACCGAAACTCGCCGCCACGGTGGCCGGCGTAACGATGGAGCCCACCTGGGCAGTGGCACTGGCTTTCGAAGAGCCGCTGAAGACGCCCCTGGAAGGCTGCTTCGTGCAGGACGAGGTGCTCGACTGGACGGCGCGCAACCGCAGCAAGCCGGGCCGCGATACCACCCTGGACACCTGGGTGCTGCACGCCAGTAGCAGTTGGAGTCGCCAGCACCTGGATCTTTCCAAGGAGCAGGTGATCGAGCATCTGCATGGCGCCTTTGCGGAAATGATCGGCTGCGCAGTACCGGCCCCTGTATTCAGCCTCGCCCACCGCTGGCTGTACGCCCGCCCCACGGCAGCGCATCAACTGGGCGCCCTGGCTGACGCCGACCTGGGCCTCTACGCCTGCGGTGACTGGTGCCTGTCCGGCCGGGTCGAAGGTGCTTGGCTCAGCGGTCAGGAAGCGGCCCGCAAACTCATAGCGCATAACCAATGAATACCGCGAAGCATCGCCTGACCCCGCGCAAGCTGCTGCTCTCCAAATGGACGGCAGCCACGCCACAGAACCGCGAAAAGCACTTTCTGGTCACCGAACTGTTCTGCGACGAGGAAGGCACGGTGCTGGAAGTGGAACTGCAGGCCATACTCAGCAAACGTGGCCAGCGCATCGACTGGCGCGTTCTTCAGGATGCCGACAACTGGAAGATGGGCTGGCGTTGAGACGTCGTTTATTGCACCTGATGCGGACAAAAGCTGTACACAGCATTTGACTTGTACAAGATCGCGCCTAATATGAAATGAAACTTGTACAAAAATAAATCCTTGTACAAGATAATTTCGAAGGTGCGCTATGCCCGTCCACTGCGAAAAACCCAAGCTCGGCGTCAGTGCCTGCCTGCTCGGCGCCGAAGTGCGCTACAACGGCGGGCACAAAGCCTCAAGGCTATGTCTGGATCAACTGAGCGACTATTTCGAGTTCGTGCCCTTCTGCCCCGAAGTCGCCATTGGCCTGGGTACGCCGCGCGAGCCGATCCGCCTGGTCGGTGACCCGGCAGCGCCCCGTGCCGTGGGCACCGTACATCCTGACAAGGATCACACCGAGGCGCTGACCGCCTATGGCGAGCAGGTGGCTGCCGATTTGCCACCGATCTGCGGCTATATCGTCATGCAGCAGTCGCCGTCCTGTGGCCTGGAACGGGTCAAGGTCTATCAGGACAACGGTCACCCCAGCGAGCCGAAAGGCCGCGGCCTGTACACCGCGGTGCTGTGCGAACGCCACCCAAACCTGCCCATCGAGGAAGATGGCCGGCTCAATGACCCGGTGCTGCGTGAGAACTTCCTGACCCGGGTATTCACCTACGCGCAGTGGCAGGCGCTCTGTGAATCCGGCCTGAGCCGCGGCAAGCTGATCGCATTCCATGCCCGCCATAAATACCTGCTGATGGCCACCGACCCACTGCGCTACAAACGCCTCGGTCGCCTACTCAGCGATTTGTCCGGGCAGGGCCTACACAGCCTGGCCGAGCACTACATCGGCGAACTGATGACCGCGCTGAAACGCTGCGCGACGCGCGGCACGCATGCCAACGTGCTGCAACACTTGAGCGGCTACCTGAAAAGCTCCCTGAGCGCCGCGGAAAAGCAGGAAATGCAGCAGCTCATCGAGCAGTACCGGCAGGGCATCGTGCCACTGGTGGTGCCGCTGACCCTGCTCAAGCACCACTTCCGCCAGCACCCCGACAGCTACATCGAGCAGCAGGTCTACCTGCAACCGCACCCGGAAAACCTCAGCCTGCGGAACGCCCTATGAACCAACCAATCTCTCCAGACCCGAGCGCCGAGGCTTACCGCGATGCCATTGCCGACGGCTACCTGCCGATCCGCGACGTGGCCAGCCTGACTGGCGTGAATCCGGTCACCCTGCGCGCCTGGGAGCGCCGTTACGGCCTGATCGTGCCGCACCGTACCGCCAAGGGCCACCGCCTGTACTCTCCGGAGCAGGTGCAGACCATCCACACCGTGCTCGGCTGGCTCAATCGCGGGGTATCGGTCGGCCAGGTCAAGGGCCTGCTGCGTGCCGATCAGCCGCTGCCAGCCGACCAGGCCTCGCAGTGGCAGGAAAAACGCGAGCAGCTGTGCCATGCCATCCACCTACTCGACGAGCGCCAGCTGGACGAACGCTTCAATGCCGAACTGGCTCTCTACCCACCACAGATTCTTTGCCAGCACCTGCTCCTGCCGCTGCTGGCAATCCTGGAGGAGCGCTGGCCACAGCGCGCCGGCGCGAAGACCGAACGGCTGTTCCTGCACAGCTGGTTGCGCAGCAAGCTCGGTGCACGGGTCTACCACGACAACCGCCAGCACAGTGGCAAGCCGCTGCTGCTGATCAATCTCTGCCAAGTACCGATGTCGCCGCAGCTGTGGCTGTGTGCCTGGCTGATCGGCACAGCCGGCTGCCCGGTCGACGCCTTCGACGGGCCGATTCCGCCCAGTGAACTGCCGCTGGCCATCGCCCGCTTGCAACCCCGCGCCCTGCTGCTGTTCTGCGAAGCGGACTCCAACCCCGATGCCGAGTCGTCGCTACATGAGTGGCTGGGCGACCACGGCATTCCCTGCCTGTTGATCGGGGTTCAAGACCAGGCGCGTGGTGAGCAACTGATCGCCAATGCACCAGAGGGCGCAGACATCACTTTCATGGCCGATCCCCTGACAGCGTTGCAAACGCTCGCTGATCGCCATCTGCTCGAATAGGACGACTCATGTTGCAACTGATGTGGTTTCGAACCGACCTGCGCGTCACCGACAACAGCGCGCTGGCTGCGGCCATGCAGGCCGGGCCTACCGTCGCCGTATTCCTGCTCAGCCCGGCTCAGTGGCGCCAGCACGACGATGCACCGAGCAAGGTGGATTTCTGGCTGCGCAACCTGGCCGAATTGAGTGTGGAGCTGCAGCGCCTCAACGTGCCGCTGCTGATTCGCGAGGCGGATGAATGGAGCGCAGCGCCCAGGGTACTTGGCAAGCTGGCCCAGGAACTGGAAGCCACTGCAGTGCACGTCAACGAGGAATACGGCGTCAACGAAACCCGCCGCGACCGTGATGTCGCCGCCGCACTGGACGAACGTGGCGTCAACTTCAACAGCCACCTCGATCGCCTGCTGTTCAAGCCCGGCAGCGTGCTGACTCGCACGGGCACCTACTTCAAGGTCTACAGCCAGTTCCGTGGCGTCTGCTATCAGCGTCTGCACAGCGCGCTGCCGCCCCTGGTAGCACTGCCCAAGGCCCAAGCCAAGCTGAAGATCGACGCCGACCAGGTGCCGGGTAGCGTCGCTGGCTTCGAAACGCCCAGCCAGGCGCTGCGCGATACCTGGCCGGCCGGCGAACAGGTCGCTCGCGAACGACTGCAGCGCTTCGCCGATGAATGGATCGAGGACTATCACGACAACCGCGACTTTCCCGCACGCCCCGGCACCAGCCAGCTGTCCGCTTACCTGGCGGCGGGTGTGGTATCGCCTCGTCAGTGCCTGCACACGGCGCTGAACATCAATCAGGGTGAGTTCGAAAGCGGCAATCAGGGCGCCGTCACCTGGGTCAACGAGCTGATCTGGCGAGAGTTTTACACCCATATTCTGGTCGGCTATCCACGAGTATCCATGCACCGCGCCTTCCGCCCAGACACCGAGGCCCTGCCGTGGCGCAACGCCGGCAAGGAACTGCAGGCCTGGCAGGAAGGCCGCACCGGCATCCCGATCATCGACGCGGCGATGCGCCAGTTGCTGGAAACCGGCTGGATGCACAACCGTCTGCGCATGGTGGTGGCGATGTTCCTGACCAAGAACCTGCTGATCGACTGGCGCGAGGGCGAGCGCTTCTTCATGCGCCACCTGATCGACGGCGACCTTGCCGCCAACAACGGTGGCTGGCAGTGGAGCGCGTCGACCGGCACCGACTCGGTGCCCTACTTCCGCATCTTCAATCCGGTCAGCCAGTCACAGCGTTTCGATCCGGATGGCCGCTTCATCCGCCACTGGCTGCCGGAACTGGCCAAGCTCAGCGACAAGGCGATTCACGACCCGCACGCCGGTAGCAAGGGGCAGAAGGGTCTGTTCGGAAGCAGCCCGGACTACCCGCTGCCCATCGTCGATCTGCGCGCCAGCCGCCAGCGTGCCCTGGATGCGTTCAAGAACCTGCCCTCGGCAAGTGAGCCCTCATGAGCGAATTTCTGCAGCGTTTCGCCAGTGGCTTCGCCGCCCTGGACAAGCACAACCTGGATCGTCTCGGCGAGCTGTACAGCGACGACATTCAGTTTCGCGACCCGCTGCATGAGATTCATGGGTTGGCCGAGCTGCGGCGCTACTTCGGGCAGCTATACGCCAACGTTCGCGAACTGCACTTCGACTTTCAGGGTTATGACCAGGTTACCGAGGGTGAGGGCTATTTGCGCTGGACGATGCGCTATCGCCATCCGCGCCTCAGTGGGGGTGAAGAGATCTGCGTACCCGGCTGCTCCCACTTGCGCTGGCGCGATGGCCGCGTATACAGCCATCGCGATTTCTTCGACGTCGGCAACCTGCTTTACGAACATTTGCCTGTATTCGGCTCGGTCATTCGCTGGCTGAAAGGCAGGCTGGCATGAGCGCCTTCAGCAAACGCATCTGGCTGACCGGCGCCAGCAGCGGCATCGGCAACGCCCTGGCCGAGCGCCTGCTGCGCGATGGCCATCATCTGGCCCTGAGCGCGCGCCGGGAAGAGCCACTGCAGGTGCTGGCCGAGCGCTTCCCCGGCCAGGTACTGGTACTGCCGGGCGATCTCAGCGAAGCCGCCGAGGTCAACGCCATTGCCGAGCGCCTTACCGAACAGTGGGGCGCCCTCGACTGCGCGATTCTCAACGCCGGCACCTGTGAATACATCGACGCCAGTCATTTCGAGGCGGACATGGTCGAGCGCGTGATGCGCGCCAACCTGTTCTCGGCCAGCCACTGCATCGTCGCGGCGCTGCCGCTGCTGCGCCAAGCGAAGTCGGCGCATCTAGTTGGCGTCGCCAGCGCGGTCACCTACCTGCCACTGCCGCGTGCGGGTGCCTATGGGGCGTCCAAGGCGGCGCTGCGTTATCTGCTCGAGTCCCTGCGCGTGGATCTTGCCCACGAAGGCATTGCCGTCACTGTGGTCAGCCCTGGCTTCGTCGATACACCGCTGACCGAGAACAACGACTTTCCCATGCCCATGCGCTGGTCCGTGAGCAAAGCGGCCAACCATATCGCCAACAAACTTGACGCACGCCCCCTGGAAATCGCCTTTCCCGGTCCGTTCATCGCCGCAATGTGCCTGCTTGGCCGGCTGCCCGCACGCCTGCAACTGGCACTGGGCAAACGCCTGGCCCGCACTGACAAGGACGCTTCATGAAGATTGCCATCATCGGCAGCGGTATCTCCGGCCTCACCAGCGCGTACTTGCTCGCGCGGCGTCACGACATCAGTGTGTTCGAGGCCAGCGACTGGGTCGGCGGCCACACTCACACCGTGAATGTCGAAGTAGCGGGCAAGCCCTATGCGATCGATACCGGCTTCATTGTCTTCAACGACTGGACGTACCCCAACTTCATCCGTCTGCTAGATCAATTGGGCGTCGGCTACAAAGCCACCGAGATGAGCTTCTCGGTGAGCGACCCGGTCAGCGGCGTCGAATACAACGGCAACAACCTCAATACCCTGTTCGCCCAGCGCCGTAACCTGTTTTCACCCGCGTTCATCGGCATGGTGCGCGACATCCTGCGCTTTAACCGCGCCGCCCTCGACGACCTGCAACACAATCGTCTGGCGCCAGACACCACGCTGGGCGATTACCTGAAACGCGGCGGCTACAGCCAACGCTTCATCCATCACTACATCGTGCCGATGGGCGCTGCTATCTGGTCGACCTCACTGAGCGATATGCAGGCTTTCCCCCTGCAGTTCTTCGTGCGCTTCTTCAAGAACCACGGCCTGCTTTCGGTCAGCAACCGGCCTCAGTGGTGCGTGGTCGACGGCGGCTCAAGCAGTTACGTGGCGCCGCTCAGCGAATCCTTCAAGGAGCGTATCCGCCTCAATTGCCCAGTGCAGCGAGTGGAGCGCGACAGCGAGGGCGTGACCTTGCACAGCAGCGCTGGTGTGGAGCGTTTCGACAAGGTGATCTTCGCCTGCCACAGCGACCAGGCACTGGCGTTGCTGGCACAACCCAGCGCAGCCGAGCAGGCGATCCTCGGTGATCTGCCCTACTCCAGCAACGACGTGGTGCTGCACACCGATACCCGCCTGCTGCCCAAGCGTCGCCTGGCCTGGGCTAGCTGGAACTACCGGCTGGGCGGCAGCGAACAGCGCCCGGCAGCGGTGACGTACGACATGAACATCCTGCAAGGCATCGTGAGCGACACCACGTTCTGCGTCAGCCTCAACCAGACCGAGGCCATCGACCCAAGCACGATTCTGGCCCGTTACAGCTATGCCCACCCGCAATACAGCCTTGCCGGCATCGCCGCGCAAGCACGCTGGGAAGAACTGCAGGACAGCCAGCACAGCTACTTCTGCGGTGCTTACTGGGCCAACGGTTTCCACGAAGACGGCGTGGTCAGCGCGCTGCGCGTGGCCAGCGCATTTGGCGAGAGCCTCTGATGAACAGCGCGCTGTACAGCGGCTGGGTGCAGCACCGGCGTTTCTCGCCGCGAGCGCACCAGTTTCGTTATCGCATGGGCCTGCTGTACGTGGATCTGGATGAGCTCGACCAGGTGCTGGCGTTATCGCCCCTGTCCGGTCATGGCCGCTGGGCGCCATTTTCCCTGCGCGAACGTGACTTCCTACCGGGGCATATCGACCAGGGCGTACGCCTGATCGAAGCCGTACGCCAACTGGTGGAAAAGGCTCTGGGCAAACGTCCGAACGGGTCGATCTGCCTGTTGGCGCAGCCTCGTAGCTGGGGCCTGGCGTTCAACCCGGCGAGTTTCTTCTACTGCCACGATGAAGCCGGCAGGCTAGTGGCGATTTTGGTCGAGGTGCGCAATACGCCCTGGCGCGAGCGCTACCACTATGTGCTGCCGGTCTCGGGTGATGGTCATCAGCATGTGCGTTTCGATAAAGCATTCCACGTTTCGCCATTTCTGCCTCGCGATCTCGAATACCGCATGGCGTTCAGCCCGGTAGGCGAGCGTTTGGGCATTCACATGGCGGACTGGCAGGCTGACGAAAAACTCTTCGACGCCACCTTGAGTCTGCACCGCCAGCCGCTGCACCGGACAGGCATACACCGCCATCTGGTGAATTTTCCCTGGATGACCGGCAAGACCCTGGCCGCTATCTATTGGCAGGCTTTGCGCCTGCTGTGCAAACGCATCCCCCTATTCAATCACCAAGCTGCCAACGGCAACTTCCAGATAGCCCGCCCAGCCGAGGACGCGCACCATGAAAAGCCCTGATCTGACGAGCGCCAAACGGTCGGTGCGCGCCAGCGCGGGCATCGGCGCCAGCCTGTTGCGCGGCGCAGTGCTTCGCCAGTTACGCGGTTTGCGCCACGGTTCGCTGCACATCACCGAGAGCGGCGAACACCTGCAGTTCGGTGATTCGCACGCCAGCATGAGCGCGCATATCGATGTGCACGACAGTGCGATCTGGGGCATGGTCGCCAGCAATGGCTCGATCGGCGCCGGCGAGGCGTATATCCACGGTTACTGGAGTAGCCCGGATCTAACCGCTGTGATTCGCATATTCGCCAGCAACCTCGACCTGCTCGACGCCTTGGAAGGCGGCCTGGCACGCCTCGGCCGGCCGCTGCTGCACGGCCTGCACTGGCTCAATCGCAATACCCGGCAAGGGTCGCGTGACAACATTGCCGCCCATTACGACCTGGGCAATAGCCTGTTCGAACAGTTTCTCGACCCGACCATGATGTACTCCGCCGCCCAATTCCTGAGTGCAGACGACAGCCTGGAACAGGCTCAGTTGAACAAGCTGGAGCGCATTTGCCAGAAACTGGCGCTGACCGCGGATGACCATCTGCTAGAAATCGGTACCGGTTGGGGCAGCATGGCAATCTACGCCGCGCAGCATTACGGCTGCCGTGTGACCACTACCACCCTGTCGCGCGAACAGCACGCCCACACCGCGCAACGTATCGCCGAACTGGGCTTGCAGGATCGCATCACCCTGCTGCTGGAGGATTACCGCGACCTCAGCGGGCAGTTCGACAAGCTGGTGTCGATCGAGATGATCGAGGCAGTCGGCCACCGCTTTCTGCCCACCTACTTCGACAAATGCGCCAGCCTGCTAAAGCCCAACGGCTTGATGCTGCTGCAGGCCATCACCATTCGCGACCAGCGCTACCAGCAGACGAAACGCAGCGTCGACTTCATCCAGCGCTACATATTCCCCGGTGGTGCCCTGCCATCGCTGCACACCATGCTGCAGATCGTCACAGACAAGACCGATCTGAACCTGCACCACATGGAAGACTTCGGCCTGCACTACGCGCGCACCTTGCGGTTATGGCACGAAAACCTGCAGCAGGCGCGACACAAACTGGAGCACCTGGGTTACGACGAATTCTTCTTCCGCCTGTGGGAGTTCTATCTCTGCTATTGCGAGGGCGGCTTTATCGAGCGCACCATCGGCACCGCTCAACTGCTGCTGGCCAAACCGGCAGCGCGCCCACAACCGCTACTTGGACGATTCGGTGCCTAAAAACCTGCTCAACGCCATCCTCTTTCAAATCGGCTGGTTCGCTTGTGTACTCGGCGGCGGCCCCTGGTTGTGGCTGGTGGCGGTAATCATGCTGGTGCACCTGTTTTACATCGGCAGTTGGCAACGCGAAGGCAAACTGCTGATGAGCGTGTTCCTGGCAGGTAGCGCGCTGGACAGTTTTCTGCTGCAACTCGGCGTATTCGATTTTGGCGAACCTCGCCAGCTCGTTCCTCTGTGGTTGGGTCTACTGTGGCTGCTACTTGGTACCACGCTGTGCCACTGCCTGGCCTGGACCGCGCGGCCCTGGTGGCGCGCCAGCCTGCTCGGCGTTTGCTTCGCGCCGCTGTCTTACTACGCCGGCGCCGCCTTGAGCGGAGTGAGTTTCCCTTACGGCAGCACGATCACCCTGGCTGTGCTGGCGCTAATCTGGGCCGCGGTGCTGCCCGTGCTACATGGTTTCGCCAGGCTTTACGCGGTGGACAACCGACCGGCTTGAATCCACTCCCGTACAGCCGCACCTGGCGTAAACTAGCGCGATGAGCATCGACGACTACATCCCCCATACACAGATTCCCGAAAGCACCGAGGTCAGCTGTAGCACCTGTGCGGCCTGCTGCTGCCAACTGGAAGTGATACTGATCACCGATACCGGTGTGCCGCAGCGCTTTATCGACAACGATGAATGGGGCGGCGAGGTGATGCTCCGCCTGGATGACGGTTGGTGCGCAGCACTGGATCGCGACACCATGCGCTGCACGATCTACTCGGTGCGCCCACTGCTTTGCCGCGAATACGAGATGGGCGCCCCCGAGTGCCTGGAAGAGCGCCAAGGCATCGTCAATGCCTATCGCTGAACACGCCTTGCGCGACTCAGCCGCGAGCTTATTGCGCGCATAAAAAACCGGGCACTCGCCCGGTTTTTTACACGTGGTTTAGCGGTGAATAACGCTTAGAAATTCAGCCGATAGTGCACGGTATACGCCTCAACACCATCGTTAGGGCTCTTGATGCCAGCGTTGGAGTAGTGAATCGCACGAATCCCGACTTCATGACCGCCCGCAAAACGCAGACCAGCACCGATACGATCTTCGAACTGGAACGAAGACCCCAGGTCGTTGGACTCGAGTTTGGTATTGGAGAACGCCGCTACGCCGATACCCGCTTCCAGGTAGGGTTTGACGTTCTGCCCGGCAAACTCGTAAACGAATACTGGCGCAAAGGAAATGCTGTGGTTGGTGGAGGTATCATCACCTTCCCAATAGGTGTAGCCCGCATCCCAGTAGCCACTCAGATGGCCGACACTGCTTTCGAACCAGCGGCTGTTGAAATCGAACTGGGCACCGAGACGGTAGACCATGGTGGAGTCGCCAGACTGACCTACCGAAAAGGTCAATCCTGCAGCATGAACCGCTGTAACCGACCCAAGAGACAACGCAACTGCAGCGGCCAAGCCAACCAGTTTCTTCATTGGAAACACCCTTCTTATAGAAATCACGGACTGTTTTAAGTGAGGCACGGGAAAACTATAGTTACAGAGTTGAGCTAAGTTCCATTTGTTCTAAAAATATTTAATGGCCAATGGCCAATGGCCCATTAGCTCGTTTGGATAAAATCACTCACCTGCTCGGCGCTGCCCCATAGCTGCGGCATGACTCTCTGCATGGCAGACGGTTCACCACTGCACCAGAACCGGTCTGGCGCTGCCGGCCCGCCAGCCAGCAACTCTCTCTCTCCCAGCAAGCGCTGCAGTTGTCGGGCCACTGCGGCGCCGGTGTCGATCAGACTGATCGACGGCCCCAACCATTGGCTTAGCAACGGTTTGAGAAACGGGTAATGGGTGCAGCCGAGAATCAGCGTATCGCAGCCCTCGGCGAGCAGTGGCTCGACATAACCGCGCAGTAACTGGTGCAGTCGCGGATCGTCCAGATCACCCGCCTCGATCAGTTCCACCAATCCAGGACAAGGCTGAGTAATCACCCGCACATCGCTGGCGAACTGGTCGAGCAGCGCGGCAAAGCGGGCGCTTTTCAAAGTGCCGGTAGTGGCCAACACCCCAACCACGCCGGAGCGGGTTGCAGCCGCAGCCGGCTTGACCGCAGGCTCCATGGCGACGATGGGCAACTGAGGGTATAGCGCCCGCAGCTCGGCCACCCCGGCCACTGTGGCAGTGTTGCAGGCCAGCACCAGCGCCTTGGCACCTTGAGCCAGGAGGAATTCGGCAATGGCGCGGCAACGCGCGCGGATGTACTCGGCGCTTTTCTCGCCATAAGGCACGTGCCCGCTGTCGGACACATAGAGCAGCGACTCGTTCGGCAACAGCACACGTATCTCACGCAGCACCGTCAGGCCGCCTACACCGGAATCGAACACGCCAATTGGAGCTTCACTCATGGCCGCGGTTTGCGCATACGGTACAGCCGGGATCACGCTTGACCCGTAGCTCGCGGAATCGCGAGCCAAAGGCATCGATCAGCAGCAGGCGCCCTACCAACGGTTCACCAAAACCGACCAGCACTTTCAATGCTTCCAGCGCTTGCAGGCTACCGACCAGTCCAACCAGCGGCCCTGCCACCCCGGCTTCGCTACAGGTCAGTTCGGCTTCGCTGCCATGGCCGTAAAGGCAGTGGTAACAAGGGCTGTCATCACGACGCGGATCAAAAACGCAAAGCTGCCCCTCCAGACGGATCGCGGCGCCACTGACCAAGGGCCGGCGTGCAGCAACACAAGCAGTGTTGACTGCCTCGCGGGTACTGAAGTTATCCGAGCAATCGAGCACCAGGTCGACCGCAGCGACCGCAGCGGCCAAGGAGCCCGCATCCATTGCCTGCCGATGCGCATGTAAATGAACACCGGGATTGATGGCCACCAGCCGCGCCAGCGCCGAATCCACCTTGCTCTGGCCAATGCTCGCGGTGTCGTGAGCGATCTGCCGCTGCAGATTACTCAGGTCGACGGTATCGAAATCGGCCAGATGCAGCTCACCAACCCCGGCCGCCGCCAGATACAACGCCACCGGTGAGCCGAGCCCACCGAGGCCGACGATCA
The DNA here is from genome assembly GCF_979258205.1 of Pseudomonas sp. AC355. NCBI lineage: Bacteria > Pseudomonadati > Pseudomonadota > Gammaproteobacteria > Pseudomonadales > Pseudomonadaceae > Pseudomonas > Pseudomonas sp. AC355. The sequence continues at coordinate 2,626,713 of NZ_OZ409843.1, forward strand.
GCACGCGGCTGCTCTTGAGGCGCAACTGGCCATCGATATCGATCTGCGCTAACAGAATCTGCCGGCTGTAGCGCAGCAGTTCCTCATCGTTCAAGTGTTCACTCATGCGGCCACCGCCCCAGGCTGATGCGCTCATGATTGGCCAGATCGCGTCGGCTGTGAACCTCGGCGAAGCCACGGATCATCAGTAAATCGCGTACTGCCTCGGCCTGATCGAAACCATGTTCCAGCAACAGCCAGCCGGGTGCCGCCAGGTAGTCCGGCGCCTGCTCGATGATCAGTCGGATATCGTCCAGGCCGTCGAGGCCCGAAACTAGCGCACTGCTCGGTTCGAAGCGCACATCGCCCTCCTCCAGATGATGATCATCACTGGCTATATAAGGAGGGTTGCTGACGATCAGCCCATAACACTCGCCGTCCAGCCCAGCGAACCAATGGCTCGATCTGAACGCGGCATTGTCCAGCCCCAGACGCGTACCATTACTTTCCGCCAGAGCCACGGTTTCTTCGACCCGGTCGACACCCATCACTTGCCAAGCCGGTCGTTCACTCGCCAGCGCAAGAGCGATGGCGCCCGTGCCAGTGCCAAGATCGAGCACCCGTGCCGGGCCGCCAGGCAACAGCGCCAGCGTGGTCTCCACCAACAGCTCGGTATCGGGGCGCGGAATCAGGGTATGCGGCGCGACGTCCAGATCCAGGCTCCAGAAGCCCTGGCGCCCGAGAATGTACGCCACCGGCTCGCCGCTACGTCGGCGCGCCAGGCTGGCCGCAAAACGTACCGTAGATTCGGCCTCGACCTCGCGGTCGGCCCAGGTGCGCAGGTAGCTGCGCGGTTTGCCCAGCGCGTGAGCCAGCAACAGCTCGGCGTCCAAACGGGCGCTGGGCGAGTCCGGCAGTTCAGCGGCATTCAATAAAGACTCAATGGAAGCGATGACACACCACCTTTCGAGGGAGCTGAGGGGGACGCCGAGTGCTTGCCAGCGATGCCGTCTTCGCGATGCTCGCCGGCAAGCCGGCTCCTACAGGAGATTTATCGATCACAGTACGAACTGTCGGGTAGATGAGCAGCACGACATCCTTCCTGAACCGACTCAGGGCTTAATCGCTCAGCGCGGCCAACTGGTCGGCCTGGTATTCGGCGAGCAGCGGTTCGATCACCGCATCCACGCCACCGGCGATCACTTCGTTGAGCGAATACAGGGTCAGGTTGATACGGTGATCGGTGACCCGGCCCTGGGGGAAATTGTAGGTACGGATACGCTCGGAGCGGTCACCGGAGCCGACCAATAGCTTGCGCGTGTCGGAGATTTCCTTGTGCGCGGCAGCGTCCTGTTGATCCTTGAGCTTGGCACCCAGCCAGGCCATGGCCTTGGCGCGGTTCTTGTGCTGCGAGCGCTCTTCCTGACACTCGACCACCGTACCGGTGGGAATGTGGGTGATGCGGATCGCCGAGTCGGTGGTGTTGACGTGCTGGCCGCCAGCGCCCGAGGAGCGATAGGTGTCGACGCGCAGATCGGCCGGGTTGATCTCGATGGCCATCTGTTCGTCCGGCTCGGGCAACACCGCCACGGTGCAGGCCGAGGTATGGATACGGCCCTGGGATTCGGTCTCCGGGACGCGCTGCACACGGTGCGCGCCGGATTCGAACTTGAGCTTGGCGAACACATTGTCGCCCTCGACACGGGCAATCACCTCCTTGAAACCGCCGTGCTCGCCTTCGCTGGCAGACAGCACTTCGACGCGCCAGCCCTGCTTCTCGGCATAGCGCGAATACATGCGAAACAGGTCGCCGGAGAAAATTGCCGCCTCGTCGCCGCCGGTACCGGCACGCACCTCGAGAAACACGTTGCGCCCATCGTTGGGGTCTTTGGGCAGCAGCATGCGCTGCAGGCTGTCTTCCAGCTCGATAAGGCGAGCCTTGGCGGTATCGACTTCTTCCACAGCCATTTCGCGCATGTCCGGGTCGCTATCCTTGAGCAGCGCCTGGGCGCCCTCCAGGTCAGCCTGCACCTTGCGGAACTCGCGGAAGGCCATGTTCACCGGCTCGATTTCAGCATATTCCTTGGAATAGGCGCGAAACTGGTTCTGGTTGCCGATCACCTCGGCATCGCCGAGCAGGGCCGTGACCTCTTCGAAACGATCCTGCAGCATGTCGAGTTTGTTGATCAGCGAAGCTTTCATTGCATGCCTTCTATTTATTGACCAAGCCGGACGATGCGCCTTCTTCGAGGGCAAAGAGCTCCTGGGCCACACCCAGTGCGTCGGAGCGCCCGTCGGCGGAGAATTTTTTCAGTTGCACGCTGGGTGCATGGAGCAATTTATTGGTCAGACCACGGGCCAGTTGCGCCAACACATCTTCCGCGGCGGCGCCATTGGCGAGCATGCGTTGGGCGCGGGCCAGTTCATCGTCACGCAGGCGCTCGGCCTGTTGCCGGTAAGCCCTAAGCACGTCCACCACGGCCAGCTCACGCAGGCGCAGCATGAAATCATCGGCACCTGTGGCGACCAGTTGCTCGGCGGCCTGGGCAGCGCCTTGGCGGCTCTTGAGGTTTTCTTCGATGACTTCGTGCAGGTCATCGACGGTATACAGGTAGACGTCGTCCAGCTCACCGACCTGAGCTTCGATGTCCCGCGGCACGGCGATATCGACCATGAAGATCGGCTTGTGCTTGCGCTGCTTCAGAGCGCTTTCCACCGCGCCCTTGCCGAGAATCGGCAACTGGCTGGCAGTAGAGCTGATGACGATATCGCTGTGCACCAGTTCCTGCGGGATATCGGAAAGTAGCACGGCGTGCGCGCCAAACTGCTCAGCCAGGCTGCTGGCACGCTCCAGGGTACGGTTAGCCACGACGATTCGCTTGACCCCTTGATCGTGAAGGTGGCGGGCGACCAGGCTGATGGTCTCGCCCGCGCCGATCAGCAGTGCCTGGCTGCAATGCAGGTCGGCGAAGATCTGCTTGGCCAGGCTGACGGCTGCGAAGGCCACCGATACCGGATTCTCGCCGATGGCGGTATCGGTACGCACCTGCTTGGCGGTGCTGAAGGTCGCCTGAAACAACCGCCCGAGCAACGGCCCCAGGGTGCCGGCTTCGCGAGCCACGGCAAAAGCGGACTTCATCTGGCCAAGGATCTGCGGTTCGCCCAACACCATCGAGTCGAGGCCCGAGGCGACGCGCATCATGTGACGAACTGCCGCATCATCTTCATGGACGTAAGCACAAGCGCGCAGCTCTTCGAGGCTCAAATGATGATAATCGGCCAGCCAACCGAGCACAGCATCGACGCTCAGCCCCTCCTGCTCCAGATACAATTCACTGCGGTTACAGGTCGACAGGATCGCCGCCTCACGGCTTGGCGTATGCCGACAAAGCAGCTGCAAGGCCTCCACTAGCTGCTCTGGGGTAAATGCCACGCGCTCGCGGACATCCACCGAAGCGGTCTTGTGGTTGATACCGAGGGCGATAAAGGCCATGCACGTCGCTGACAGGGGGGTGGAAGCCGACAATTGTCCTACTTCGATCAGTGCAGGACAACCATTGCCCAATGCATGCCGACGATAGTCTGCCTTGATCACAGGCAATGAGAATTACTCAGCCCAACTGATCACGGCAGCGCGCCGTCCAATAAATAAGCCCCCTGATCAGATGCAACACTGCCTGCGTTCGGCAGTCCAAGCTCACATCGCCAGGACACACGGCCAGCCCATGGGCTTGCCCAACGGCTTGTGTCATGATGGCCAAAACCGCAGGTTAGTCGCATTCTCCCTTATGAATAGACCCATCGCATTGCTGACCGCCCTTGCCTTTTTGGGTGGTTGCCAGACTTTTTCGCCGTCCGCTCCGGACGGTAACGTGCCCGTGGAAGAACCAGGCAACGAAGCGCAGGCCTTGGCGCCAGAGGTTTACGGCTCATTCAGCCAGGAAACCCTGCTGGCACTGCTCACCGCCGAACTGGCGGGGCAGCGCAATCGCTTCGACATCGCGCTGAGCAATTACGTCCAGCAGGCCAATTCGACTCAAGATGCAGGCGTCGCCGAGCGCGGTTTCCGTATCGCCGAATACCTGGGGGCTGACGAAGAGGCACTGAACCTTTCGCTGGTCTGGGCCAAGAACGCTCCCAACAATGTCGACGCGCAGCGCGGTGCTGCCGTGCAGTTGGCGCGCGCTGGTCGCTATGACGAATCCATGACGTACATGGAGCGTGTGTTGCAGCGTCAGGGCAACACCCATTTCGACTTCCTCGCCCTGTCGGCGGCGGACTCAGATCCGGACACCCGCGCTGGCCTACTGCAGAGCTTCGACCGCCTGCTCGGCAAGTACCCGAACGACGGCCAACTGCTGTTCGGCAAGGCACTGCTCCTGCAGCAGGACGACCGCCCCGAAGAAGCCCTGAAATTGCTCGAAAATAGCAATGCCAAGCATGACCAGTCGGCTCCCCTGCTGCTACGTGCACGCCTGCTGCAGAGCCTGGGTCGTGGCGAAGAAGCCCTGCCGCTGCTCAAGAAAGGCATGGAGCAGACCCCCAACGACAAGCGCCTGCGCCTCACCTATGCCCGCCAACTGGTCGAATTAGGCCGCATGGATGAGGCACGCAGCGAGTTTTCTTCGCTGCTGCAGCAGTTCCCTGAAGACGACGACCTGCGCTTCTCCCTGGCACTGGTCTGCCTGGAAGCCGAAGCCTGGCGTGAAGCCATCGTTTACCTGGAAGAGTTGGTCGCGCGCGACGCCCATGTCGACCCGGCACAGTACAACCTGGGGCGCGCTCATGAAGCGTTGGGCGAAGTGGACGAAGCCCTGCTCGCCTACTCCATGGTCGGTGGCGGCAACGATTACCTGCCAGCGCAGGCACGCATGACCGACCTGCTGATCGCCAATGGCCGCGGTGCCGAAGCCTCTAAACATCTGGCCGAAGCACGCGACAGTGAGCCGGATTACGCGCTGCAGCTGTACCTGATCGAAGCCGAGTCGCTGTCCAAACAGAACGAGCCGGACAAAGCCTGGGCGCTGATCCAGCAGGCACTGGGGCAATACCCTGGCGATATCAACCTGCTCTACACCCGCGCCATGCTTGCCGAGCCGCGCAACGACCTGAAGCAACTGGAACAGGATCTGCGCACCATTCTCGACCGCGAGCCGGACAACGCCATGGCGCTCAACGCCCTCGGCTACACCTTGGTCGACCGCACCGATCGCCACCAGGAAGGCCTGGAGCTGATCCAGCAGGCTCACGACCTCAACCCCGAAGATCCGGCGATTCTCGACAGCCTGGGCTGGGCGAACTTCCGCCTGGGCAATCTCGCGGAAGCGGAAAAGCTGCTGCGCCAGGCGTTCGAACGCTTCCCGGATCACGAAGTCGCCGCTCACCTGGGCGAAGCACTGTGGGCTCAGAACAAGCAACGCGAGGCCAGAAAGATCTGGCGCGAAGCGCTCAAGGAACAGCCCGAGAGTGAAATCCTGCGCAGCACCGTACAGCGCCTAACCGGATCAGAGAGGCCTTGATGTCGTTTCGCCCCCTACTCGCACTCGCATTGGCAACCCTGCTCGCCGGCTGCTCCGGCCTGTCCACCCGTGAAGCGGTGGAACAGGGCCTCGGCGACCCGGCGCGCTGGCAGGCGCACAAGCAACAGATCAGCACCCTCGATGGCTGGCAGATCAACGGCAAGGTCGGCATCCGCGCACCACGCGATTCCGGCAGCGGCACGCTGTTCTGGCTGCAACGCCAGGACTATGCCGACATCCGCCTATCTGGCCCCCTGGGCCGCGGCGCCGCACGCCTCACCGGGCGCCCTGGCGACGTACAGCTGGAAGTCGCCAACCAGGGACGCTACCAGGCCGAATCGCCCGAAGAACTGCTGCAACAGCAACTGGGCCTCAACCTGCCGGTCTCCCATCTGCTGTGGTGGATTCGTGGCCTGCCTGCGCCGGACAGCAAAAGCCGCCTGACCCTGGACGCCGACAGCCGCCTGGCACAATTAAGCCAGGATGGCTGGGAAGTAAGCTACACGAGCTACGCCGAGCAGAACGGCTACTGGCTGCCCGAGCGCCTGCGCCTCGAAGGCCACGACATTCAGGTGACCCTGGTGATCAAGGACTGGCAACCGCGCCAGCTCGGCCAGTAACCCACCCCAGTGCGTCAGCGTGCGATGCATTCCCGTATCGCGCGCTGACACTGATCGCCGGCAAGCCAGCTCCTACAGTTGGGTGCGGTATTTGGCCGCAACCGTAGCCTGCGGTAATCTCTCATCCCCTCTCGCCAGCCATCGCCCCATGACGACTCACGCCATCCCTGCTCACGCCGAACTGATTCTGCCGGCTCCGGCCAAGCTCAATCTGATGCTGCACATCCTTGGCCGCCGTGCAGACGGTTATCACGAACTGCAGACCCTGTTTCAGTTCCTCGATCACGGTGACGAGCTCGGCTTCAGCTTGCGCGAAGATGGCGTCATCCGCCTGCATACCGAGATTGACGGCGTGCCCCACGACAGCAACCTGATCGTGCGCGCCGCGCGGCAGTTGCAGGAGCAAAGCAGCACGGACCTGGGGGCGGACATCTGGCTGAACAAGCAGCTGCCCATGGGCGGTGGCATAGGCGGCGGCAGCTCGGATGCGGCGACCACCCTGCTCGGCCTCGCTCATCTCTGGAAGCTGGACTGGAGCGAAGATCGCCTGGCAGCACTGGGCCTGGGCCTGGGCGCCGACGTGCCGGTATTCGTGCGCGGCCGTGCGGCATTCGCCGAAGGCGTCGGCGAGAAACTCACGCCGGTGGCGCTACCGGAACCCTGGTTTCTCGTCGCTGTACCGCAAGTGCTTGTCAGCACAGCAGAAGTTTTCTCCGACCCTGAGTTGACACGCGATACGCCGCCCATTAAAGTTCGCAGCCTTCTTGAGGGGGGTGGTCGTAATGACTGCCAGCCGGTCGTTGAGAAGCGTTACTCAGCTGTTCGTAACGCGCTGATCTTGCTGAACAAATTTGTTCCAACAAGATTGACCGGTACTGGAGCTTGTGTGTTTGGGAGCTTCCCAAACAGGGACGATGCTGATAAAGTCGCCCGCCAACTTCCAGCCACACTGCCAAGTTTTGTTGCACAAGGTGCCAACGTTTCGATGTTGCATCGCAGGCTACAAGAACTGGTCAGGAAGTGAATGCGTAGCATCGGTTATACGTTACAGGGGCGTCGCCAAGCGGTAAGGCACCAGGTTTTGATCCTGGCATGCGTTGGTTCGAATCCAGCCGCCCCTGCCATAACCACCCAAGGGTGGCTCGTAATACCGAATTGAGCAGCATTGCGTCACACACGATACAGGGGCGTCGCCAAGCGGTAAGGCACCAGGTTTTGATCCTGGCATGCGTTGGTTCGAATCCAGCCGCCCCTGCCATTTTTACTCATCCAGGTTACCCTCAGCCGACAGGTACTGCGCGTGTCCAAGATGATGGTCTTTACGGGGAACGCTAACCCCGATCTGGCGCGACGTATCGTTCGTCAGCTGCACATCCCCCTCGGTGATGCTTCGGTCGGAAAATTCTCCGACGGCGAAATCATGATTGAAATCAACGAAAACGTCCGCGGTAAAGACGTGTTCCTGATTCAACCGACGTGCGCGCCAACTAATGACAACCTGATGGAACTGGTCGTGATGGCAGACGCCTTCCGCCGCTCCTCAGCCACCCGAATCACGGCTGTCATCCCCTACTTCGGCTATGCACGCCAGGATCGCCGTCCGCGCTCCGCCCGCGTGGCAATCAGCGCCAAAGTTGTGGCCGACATGCTGACCGTCGTAGGCATCGATCGTGTTCTCACCGTCGACCTGCACGCGGATCAGATTCAAGGCTTCTTCGATATCCCGGTAGATAACATCTACGGTTCGCCAGTACTGGTGGACGATATCGAAGATCAGCGCTTCGAAAACCTGATGATCGTCTCCCCGGATATTGGCGGCGTGGTGCGTGCTCGCGCCGTGGCAAAGTCGCTGGGTGTGGATCTGGCGATCATCGACAAGCGTCGTGAGAAAGCCAACCACTCCGAAGTGATGCATATCATCGGTGACGTGGAAGGCCGTACCTGCATCCTGGTCGACGATATGGTCGATACCGCCGGCACCTTGTGCCACGCGGCCAAGGCGCTGAAGGAACACGGTGCTGCCAAAGTGTTCGCCTATGCGACGCACCCGGTGTTGTCGGGCCGCGCCATCGAGAACATCGAGAACTCGGTGCTGGACGAACTGGTGGTGACCAACACCATCCCGTTGTCCGCTGCCGCGCAATCCTGTTCGCGTATTCGTCAACTGGACATCGCGCCGGTTGTCGCTGAAGCGGTACGCCGCATCAGCAATGAAGAATCTATCAGCGCGATGTTCCGCTAACCCGGAACGCCGTTGAGAAAACATGCCTGGCCATTTGGCCAGGTCTTTCACTGAACCGCCCCGTCGCTGGTCGCAAGCGTAACGGGCGGTTTGGTTATTTTGGAGAAGTGAAATGACTGCTGAATTTACTGTGAATGCCGAAGCGCGTTCCGACCTGGGGAAAGGTGCGAGCCGCCGCCTGCGTCGTAACGCCAGCCTGGTTCCTGCCGTAGTTTACGGTGGCGACAAAGCGCCTCTGTCCATCAGCCTGGTTGCTAAAGATTTCGCCAAGCTGCTGGAAAACGAAGCTGCGTTCAGCCACGTGCTGAACCTGACCGTTGATGGCAAGAAAGAAAACGTTCTGATCAAAGCCCTGCAACGCCATCCGGCCAAAGGCTTCGTTCTGCACGCTGACTTCATCCGCGTCGTTGCCGGCCAGAAACTGACCGCCCACGTACCGTTGCACTTCATCAACGAAGCCACTTCGGTTGGCGTCAAGAAAGGCGGCGGTGAAGTGCTGCACAGCACCAACGAAGTCGAAGTTTCCTGCCTGCCGAAAGACCTGCCGGAGTTCATCGAAGTCGACATGGCCAACGTTGAAGTCGACCAGACCGTTCACCTGTCCGACATCAAACTGCCGAAAGGCGTTGAGCTGGTTGCTCTGGCCCACGGTAGCGATCTGCCGGTTGCCAGCATCCACCTGCCGCGCGTTCGTGTAGAAGAAGACAGCGAAGGCGAAAGCACCGCCGAGTAATATCGACGGGCTGTGCACTTAGGTGCACGCCAGCTTCAAGAAAGGGCTCCTGTATGACTGCCGTACAACTGATCGTTGGCCTGGGTAACCCGGGCCCCGAATACGACCAGACCCGGCACAATGCAGGGGCCCTTTTCGTTGAGCGCCTGGCGGATAGCCAGCGCGTCAACCTCAGCGTAGATCGCAAGTATTTCGGCCTGGTGGGCAAGTTCAATCACCAGGGCCGCGAAGTTCGTCTGCTCATCCCCACCACCTTCATGAACCGCAGCGGCCAGTCCGTGGCGGCGTTGGCGAATTTCTTCAAGCTCAAGCCCGAAGAAATCCTGGTGGCCCACGACGAACTCGACATGCCTCCCGGCGTCGCCAAACTCAAACAGGGTGGCGGGCACGGTGGGCATAACGGGCTGCGCGACATCATCGCGCAACTCGGCAACCAGAATACGTTTCACCGCCTGCGGCTCGGCATCGGTCACCCCGGGCACGCCAGCATGGTCTCCAACTTCGTGCTCGGCCGCGCTCCGCGTGGCGAGCAGGAACTGCTGGATACCAGCATCGGCTTCGCCCTCGACGTCCTCCCGGAAATACTCGCCGGTGACTGGACGGTAGCGATGCGCAAGCTGCACAGCCAGAAAGCCACTCTCTAATTTTATCTACCGCCTTTGGCGCGAGGGACACACCATGGGATTCAATTGCGGCATCGTCGGCCTACCCAACGTCGGCAAGTCCACCCTGTTCAATGCCCTCACCAAATCCGGTATCGCGGCCGAGAACTTCCCGTTCTGCACCATCGAGCCGAACAGCGGCATCGTACCGATGCCCGACCCGCGTCTCGACGCCCTGGCGGAGATCGTCAAGCCCGAGCGTGTGATCCCCACCACCATGGAATTCGTCGATATCGCCGGCCTGGTAGCAGGCGCGTCCAAAGGTGAAGGCCTGGGCAACAAGTTCCTCGCCAACATCCGCGAGACCGACGCCATCGCCCACGTGGTGCGCTGCTTCGAAGACGACAACGTCATCCACGTCGCCAACAGCGTCGACCCCAAGCGTGACATCGAGATCATCGACCTCGAACTGATCATGGCCGACCTCGACAGCTGCGAGAAACAACTGCAGCGCGTCACCCGTACCGCCAAGGGCGGCGACAAGGAAGCCGTGGCGCAGAAAGCGTTGCTGGAAAAACTCATCCCGCACTTCACCGAAGCCAAGCCGGCCCGTAGCCTGCTCAAGACCCTGGGTGACGACGAGAAGCGTCTGGCCAAGACCTTCCACCTGCTGACCACCAAGCCGGTGATGTACATCGCCAACGTCGCCGAAGACGGCTTCGAGAACAACCCGCTGCTCGACGTGGTGCAAGCCATCGCCGACGCCGAAGGCGCCATCGTGGTACCGGTGTGCAACAAGATCGAGGCCGAAATCGCCGAGCTGGACGATCTGGAAGAAATGCAGATGTTCCTCGAGACCATGGGCATGACCGAGCCAGGCCTGAACCGCGTGATCCGTGCCGGTTACTCGATGCTCAACCTGCAGACCTACTTCACCGCTGGCGTGAAGGAAGTGCGCGCCTGGACCGTCAAGGTCGGCGCCACTGCACCGCAGTCCGCTGCTGCGATTCACACTGACTTCGAGAAAGGCTTCATCCGCGCCGAGGTCGTCGCCTATGACGACTTCATCCAGTTCAAGGGCGAAGCCGGTGCCAAGGAAGCGGGCAAATGGCGCCTGGAAGGCAAGGAATACATCGTCAAGGACGGCGACGTGATGCACTTCCGCTTTAACGTCTAAGCCGCCCCCGTGACCAGACGAAGCCGCGTAGAAACGCGGCTTCGTCGTTTCTGCATGCCCTCGCCTAGCCTGCTGCACCCGCCTGAAAAGCCCTGAAAGCCTGAAACCACGGCACCTGCAGGCATTCCATCACTGCCAAGCAGACGAACGGCGGTAAAATGGCGGCATTTAGCCATCACCCACCATCGCTTTGCTCTAGCGCCGCAGTATACTGGCCCTGCCCTCACCAGCAGGCGCAGTACCTTGAAACCTGACGATGAGCTGCAGGAATCGTCGAACGCCGCCCCCGCGGAAGCCCGTTTCGACGCTTTGTTCCGGCTCGCAAAACGCCTCAGTGGCGTAACCCTCGCAAGGATCGCAACCGACACCCTCCTCAGCGGCTCTACAGAGCCCGAGCAGCGCCTGCCCGATACATTCAGCGCCTACTTGCAGGAACTGGTCATACGCACCAGCTTCGGCCACTCGCCCCTGCTGCTGCCCGACACCCGACTCGACACCGCGCCACAGGCTGCACCGCCGCCCGGCTTTTTCGCCGGTTATCCGCTGCGCAGCAGTGAGGGTGGCTACCTGGGCGTGTTCTACCTGGCCGACACCAAGCCCCAGCGGCTCAGTGAAGAGCAATTACTGTCCCTGCACGATATCGCCGAGAGCGCCGCCAACCTGCTCGAACAGATCCGCCGTGAAGCCGCTGCCTGCCAGGCCAGCGAAACCCTGCTCGCCGAGGAAAGCCGCATGGCCCTGGCCATTCAGGGCAGCGGTACGGCCATCTGGGATCGCGACGTGGTCACCGGCGAGATCCACTACTCCACCGCCTGGAAAGCGCTGCTCGGCTACGCCGAAGAAGAAGTCAGTAACCGCATCGCGGACAGCTACGAACGCGTCCACCCCGATGACCTCATCTACGTGCAGCAGGCCCTGCAAGCGCACCTGCGCGGCCACACCGAGAACTACGAGGTGGAACACCGCCTGCGGTGCCGCGACGGCAACTACAAATGGGTGTGCAGCCGCGGCAAGGTGGTCACCCGTGACGAGTCGGGCAATGCCCTGCGCATGCTCGGCACCACCACCGACATCACTGCTCTGCGCGAGCTCTCCGAGCGCCTACAGCGCAGTGTCGAGCTGATCACCCGGCTGACCGACCAGGTGCCCGGCATGGTCTTCCAGTTCCGCAGCCTGCCGAACGGCAAAGGCCACATCACCTATGCCAGCGCCGGCGTCTACGACATGTTCGAAGTAACCCGCGAGCAGATACAGCAAGACCCGGAAATCCTCCATGCGCTGGTACACCCGGACGACATCGCGATCTACCAGAAGGCCCGGAAGCAGGCGGAGCACGAGCTCAGCACCTGGCACATCGAATACCGCGTGCTGCTCCCCCGCCAAGGCCTACGCTGGCGTCTGGGCGAAGCACGGCCGCAGCGCGAAGCAGACGGCAGCATCTTCTGGCACGGCGTGGTCACCGACATCACCGAACGCAAGCGCATCGAAAGCGAACTGCAGGAATTCGCCTCCCTCGACGGCCTCACCCAGCTCGCCAACCGCCGGGTATTCATGGGCTACCTGGAAACCGAACTGGCCCGTATCCAGCGCGGCGACGTGGGCGTTTCCAGCTTGCTGATGTGCGATCTGGATCACTTCAAGCGCGTCAACGACAAATGGGGCCACGCAATCGGCGACCAGGCACTACGCCATTTCAGCCGCATCCTCCGCGAGCAGCTGCGCAAGAGTGACCTGGCCGGCCGTGTCGGCGGAGAAGAGTTTGCCGTGGTACTCAGCGGCGCGGGCCTTATCCAGGCCCGAGACTTCGCCTGCCGTGTGCAGCACTGCCTGAAGGACGAGCCACTGTTCATCGGCGACCAACAGATCCGCCTGACCCTGAGCATCGGCATCGCCCTGCTCGACCGCCAGGACACCACCCCGGACACCGCACTGTGCCGCAGCGACGCCGCCCTCTACCGCGCCAAAAAGAACGGCCGCAACCGTATCGAGGTCGGCTGAAGCCACGCCATCACCCAACGCCCACGAAAAAACCGCAGCCGCTCGGCTAAGCAATTGAAAGTGCGTAAATTTATTCTGCCCCAGGGCTTGACACATTAGGGGCAGATGCGGAAAATGCGCGCCACTCGGCTACGTAGCTCAGCTGGTTAGAGCATAGCATTCATAATGCTGGGGTCCGGGGTTCAAGTCCCTGCGTAGCCACCAAACAAAACAAGGGTTTACCGAAAGGTAAGCCCTTTTTTGTGCGCGCTAGTCACTACAAAGTGACTACGGTGTGTCCACTACGATCAATCAACCCAAGGGTTTATGACGCGAACCCCTAGGTGATCGAAGTGCCGGACATTCGTAGCAACAGGCGCATCGTATAAAGCCGCAATGGCAGCGATCTGCGCATCAGCCATATCTGACACTCGCCCCTTCGCCTCGCTAGCTGCAGCCAAACTGGCATAGCGAATCGCTGCATCTGTATCGAACGGCAGAACACGCCCAGAGAAGTCCTCATCGAACATCAACTCCGCCAGATCAGCAAAAGCCGTCTTGCGCTGACCGTCAGGCAGTCGAGCAATTCCATAGAGGATTTCAGCCACAGTAATGGAGCTTATATAAAGCTCACCTGCAGGCTGCTGATCAATCCAGGACAGAACCTCTAGCGCTGGCTTCGCTTTCATCAGCTCCGACAGCACGTTGGTATCTATCAGGATCATTCGTCGAAGCTCGCAGCCTTGGCTTTGGTGATTCGATCAGGCACTTCGAGGTCAGCACCACCCAGCGCAGAAAAACGGGCATGAATGCGGCTACCCAAACCACCTTTTTTGTCTTGCTTGGTCAACGCTTGGCGGATGATCAATCTCGCCTCTTCCTCCATGGAACGCCCGTGGTTAGCAGCAACAACGCGCAGCATGGCCTTGAGGTCATCATCCAGATTTCGAATAGTGATAGTTGCCATGGAGCCCTCCAAATGAAATCAATGCAGTCATTGCTATCATGCTTGCATGCATGTGGACATGCACACATGTTTACAAGGCAATGGCGTAGCTGCTCTGCTGCAGTCGCGATAGTCGAAGGGCCGAGGCTAAGTGATCAGGCGACAGGTGCGCATACCTCATAGTCATCGTGATGGATGAGTGCCCCAGGATGCGCTGCAAACTGAGAATGCCCCTCCCCCCATCATGTAATGACTGGCGAAGGTGTGCCGCAGGATGTGGGTTAGCTTGGCCCGTCGTGTATAAACCACTACACCCGCACGGAGAACCGTTCCGCGAATGCGGCCGTGGCGACTTGCTCTCCTCGTTCGGATTACTCATGAGTGCCGGCCTTGGCTTCGGCGATCAAATCATCGATATCCACCGATACGGTTTCACCACCTGAGCGGGCGCGAACGATCTCGGCCAGCAGGAAGTCCTCAGTGTGGTCTGGGTCGTCTTGCTGGCACTCGCCCGTGATGCAAGCGCCATCCTCAACACCTCTCGGCACCATAAGCAGTGATGGGTTAGAGCCATTCGATTTCATCTGCCGACTCTCTCCGGCCAATAATCTCAGGGATCGGGTATTTCATCGCAAGCCACACCACTGCTGCTCGCAGGGCACGCCATCGTTATTGCCATCCATCTTCGTGCCTGGGCAATTGCGTAAAAAGTAGGTTGCCTCTTCGCAAGAGCTCATCTGCGAGCAGTGCTGACGACCGTCGCAACGAAAGGTCGAGGTGGACTGTGACTGGGGCTTTGGCTGAGCTTCTGTCCCCGCCGAGGCGAACGTGGGTATGAAGCGCTCGAGGGAAAACGCGGGCGCTGGCTGCTCGATCACCGGGTTGCTCAGTACCGAACCATCCGCTCCGATATTGGTGATCACCGGGCTGCTTGGCGGTTTCAGATAGAAATGCCAGACCGCAAAGCCCATAGCCAATAAAACGATGATTTTCTTCATGCTGCACTCCTTTGCCTATGTGTTCTCCACTCCTGCGGCGTAGAGAATAAAGCACCTTATCTCAGGCAGGGTTGGCCGGATCCTATAAAAATGAACAGGGAGTGTTTATCTTGCTAAAGCGAAATGATAATAAAAAAGGGCACATCATATGCCGCAGCAGCAAGAGACATCACCTCCAAAACCTACAAGCTGAAATCGTATTCGAATACATAGCAGCGTTTGATAGTACCGGAGAGACGGCTTTAATTAAAGATATAGAAGAGTATTTAGAATAACATTCTGAGCAAAAAAAACACTCACGAACCCTTATCAGTAGAAGGACGCGGCGGCAGATGAAAACAAAGTTGCTCAACGATTAGAATACCGAGCACTGCTGCTTTTAAAGAATATAGTTCTGCAGGCGCCACACCATGTGAGACAGTATGCCGGGAGAGCGAAGTTACATTATCGGGTGTAAAGGAGGCAAAGTATACGGACTCTAAGAACCTCTGGAACTTTTCAGGAAGCAATCGAGAGTATTGATGCACATGTCTGGATGCAATTATTGAGGGAGCACCGACCAACTTGTCCTGTTTAAAAGAAGTTCCTCCGGATATTGCTTGCATGCCACGCAAGAGCCCCTCAATTCTTGGATAAAGAATTGCAGTGGCACTTATATAATCCTCATGATCAAAACGCTCTAACGCGCATGAAAACAGATCTAAATGTGGCTGAAGAAGATCCTGAGTGGCCCAGACAACTTTAAGCTGCTCAATACGTTCCTTAATGCTAGACGCAATGTCTACCAATAACTGATCAGGATCCCAACCTTGCCGG
Source organism: Pseudomonas sp. AC355 (assembly GCF_979258205.1). Classification (NCBI taxonomy): domain Bacteria; kingdom Pseudomonadati; phylum Pseudomonadota; class Gammaproteobacteria; order Pseudomonadales; family Pseudomonadaceae; genus Pseudomonas; species Pseudomonas sp. AC355. Next base: position 2,642,322 of record NZ_OZ409843.1, read on the forward strand.
ACATAGGCGATCAAGGATTTTAAAGTACTTGATTGTAAACCGACAAATGGAAACCAACCTGACGTTAATAAGCTATCCCACTCACCATCTGTAATTTTAAAATACTGCTGGAAAGCAAGATAGCTATAGTAACCACCAAGAACCCTAAACAGACTAAAATCTCTCTTAATCGAAGTAGGAAGTATTGGCCCAAAGTCAAAGAAAAGGCCCTTTCTCCAGCCCTGAGAAAATAGAACCATTACCGCTACATCATCAGGAATATCAAGCCCTTCAAAAGTAATCTCCTGAAAGTCAACAATATCACCATCGAAAACAGGATCTCCTTTCTTAACAGAACGTCTTACCCTAGCCCTCCCTATGATTTCCAATTCATTTATATATACATCCGCACTACCATCTGACTTAATCAACACAACAAGATGATCAACTGAAGACGGCTTAATTGCTGGAACCATGTTTAGCAAGTCAAGAACACCGGAAGGAAAACTTTCCAACCGAGAAATAAAAACTTCCCCATCTTCAGAGGAAGTAAATTCACGATATGCAACTGCAACTTCCTCGCCACTTCTACCTGATGAGAGAGCGACTCCCATTGGAGGACATTCAAATTTAATATGATACGGCATGAATACTGCACCTTTATCGAGCTTCACGACTTAGAGACAGTTTAGAGGCTTACTCGCACAAGTAGCTTTCTTAACTCGCTCATGCAAACGCCAGCCTTCCAACCTGCTGCAGGTCTACGTGCTGGCGGGCATTCCATAAGTCGTAAGCATCCTGCATGGCTAGCCAGCTTTCAGGCGAGCGACCAAGTGCTATCGAGAGGCGTAGGGCCATTTCCGGCGTAACACGGCTAGTGCCCTTGAGTACACGGCTTAGGGTCGAGGGGGCTACGCGCAGCTTTTCGGCCAGCTCACGACCGCTGATGCCGTTCGGCTCCAGGTAGATATCGGTGATGAATTCACCGGGATGAGGCGGGTTGTGCATGTTCATCAGTGATAATCCTCATAATCCAGGACATAAGTGTTTCCGTCGCGAAACTCGAACGTCAGCCGCCAGTTGCCATTCACCATGATCGACCAGCGCCCACGCATTTCTCCCTTGAGTGGATGCAAGCGGAAGCCAGGGATATCCATGTCGTCTACCGTCATGGCTGTATCCAGTGCTGCCAGCTGCATCCGTAACCGTTTGGCATGGGTTGCTTGTACACCTGCCGTGCTGCCTGTTTCGAAGAGCCTGCGTAGCCCTTTGTGCTGGAAAGACTTGATCATTGGCGAAGCGTAGCATGTTGCGCAACACGCAACAAATTCAGATATTCCTAGATGAGTATCAGGGACAGCTTAGCGAAGGGGCGCCACCTCGGGAGCCGGCTTGAAGCCCAGTTTTTGCTAGCTTCCAGCTTTAACCGCGGGAAGTGGCGCTTTTTCATAATTCTCAGTATCCGATCTCCCAAAAACAAAAAGGCTTACCAAACAATAAGCCTTCTACTTCATGAGACTGAATCCAGCTAAACAACACCTAAAACACAAAATACCCCACCGCCACCATCGACCCACAGGCGACCACGCCGAGTATCAGCAGCAAGCGGCTGGTGCTGGAGCCTTCGCGGGCGTCGAGGAGCTGTTGGGCGTGTAGGTGCAGATAAGAGGGGGTAACGCGCAGTTTGGCGGGGCGCTGAATTCTGAGGACGCTGGCGTCAGGCGTGGGGGTGTCGTTTTCAGGTTTGGCTCTGAAGTTGTCCCATGATGCGCTATGTCCCTGTTGGCGGCGTTCTTCACGCCACCATTCGTGGTCTTCCAATCCCATGACTCAGCCCTCCTGGCTGGTGATTATCGATGCAGGTGAACATTCAGAGCGGCGTTGGTAGCTCTGAGTTCAGTGCACAGCTGTAAACCGATTCGTGCAGGCCTGTTGGGGGCGGCAATTTTAGTCCCACCCACATTCGTTGTGCTGTGCTGCCTGTCACCCTAACACTATGGCATCGCTGCAAGCCTGGGCGCACAATCGGCGTTTCCGCGTTTACCCTGACTGCCTGCCGTGAACTGCCCTCTCCTGCCCCTAACCGACGGCCTGCCTGTATTGGCAAAGCGCGGCTGCGTCTGGCTGTTGGCTGTGCTGATGAGTTTAGCCGTGCTGACGGCTCACGCGGAACCATTGGCGGTGCGCGAGCATCACCGTTGGACGACGGCGGACGATGACGGCCCCAACCAGGTAGGCGCACTGGCGCAGACGGCAGATGGTTACCTGTGGCTAGGCAGTGATGACGGGCTGCTGCGTTTCGATGGTTTCCACTTCGTGCCCTATCTTCCCAGCGACGATCAGCCACTGGGCACGGTAGCCAGCCTGCTGGCGGTGGATGCTGGCCTGTGGGTGGGGCTGCGGGCCGGTGGCGCACGGCTGATCGAGGGGCAGGCCTCCCGCTACTTCGCGCCTGGGGACGGGCTGCCGACCGGCGCCCTCTACGGTTTCGCGCGCGAGGCCAGCGGCGCGCTCTGGGCTGCCGCCCATGACGGGCTGGCGCGTTTCGATGGGCAGCGCTGGCAACGGGTCAGTGAGGCCGAAGGTTTTATGGCGAATAGCGCCCGCGCGGTGTTCGTCGACCGCAATGGTGGCGTGTGGGCGGCGAGCAGCACGCGGTTGTACCAGCGCCCTGCCGGTGCGCAGCATTTCACTGAAGTAGCGGGCGAGCTCGACTGGGCCAGCCAGATCGCCCAGGCGGCGGACGGCACGTTGTGGGTCGCCGAGCGCTACGTCAATCGCCTGCACCGGGTGCTGCCAGGACGGGCGCCGCGCTTGCAGAGCCAGGCTCTGGACTCGCCCATCAACGGTTTGTTGTTCGACCACAGCGGCGGGCTTTGGACGAGCACACCGGGCAACGGGCTGCGTCGTTATCCGGCCGCTGATGCGCCGTTGAACAAGGCTGATGCCGAACAGCTCACCAGTGCCCAGGGATTGAGTGCCGATTACCTGTGGCCCTTGCTGGAAGATCGCGACGGCACGGTGTGGGCTGGCAGCAGTGGCGGCCTTGATCGTTTTCGCCTCGGCGAGCTGAGCGCCGCACCGCTACCCGCCGGCACGCTGAATGCCGCACTGGCGATAGCGACTGACGGCGCGCTATGGGCGGCCAGCAATAACCAGGGATTGATGCGCCTGCTGGGCAACGACTTGCAGCGCTGGCCGATGCCCGAGCCGGTCACCAGCCTGATCGCCACTACCGCTGGCAATGTCTGGGTCGGCGGCCCCCATGGGGTCTGGCGCGGTACGCCTGCGGGCATCGAGCGGCAGGCCGAACTACCCGCACAGGCACCGGACGATGCCTCGATACGGGCGATGACGGTTGGCGCGGATGGTGCCCTGTGGGTGTCGATCAACCGGCTCGGGCTCTTTGTGCTGCGCGGTGCGGACTGGCAGGCGATAGCCGGCCCCAGCGAGGCGCCAAGCCAACTGATGCCGGTCAGTGCAGGTACCGATGGCGACGGCCGTCTGTGGTTCGGCTACCGGGACAATCTGCTGGTCACACGCCTGGGCGATCAGGTGCGCCAGTGGAGCGCGGCGGATGGCCTGACCATCGGCCACGTTACGGCTCAACTGCATCACGATGGCACGTCCTGGGTGGGCGGCCAGCACGGCCTGGCGCGCTTCGATGGCCAGCGTTTCCAGACCCTGCACCTGCCAGACAACGGCCAGTTCGAGAATATCTACGCAATCCTCCCCGGCGCTGGCGGCGATCTGTGGGTGCATGGCAAGGCCGGCATCGTGCAGCTGCCTACGGCCGAGTTGCAGCGCGCCTTGGCCGAGCCGCAGCACCGCCTGCGCTACCGTTCCATCGGCCTGGACGGCAGCCTGGCCAACGATCCCTACCGGGTGCTGCCCTTGCCCACGGCGGTGGCCGGGCCGGATGGGCGGCTGTGGTTTTCCACCAGCGCCGGGGTGAGTTGGATAGACCCGGCCCGCCAACTGCCCGCCCCGCCGTTGCCGCCGGTGGTGATCGAAGCGCTGCAGGTGGACGGTGCGCCCATGCCGCTGCAAGCCGCACTGCGATTACCTGCCGATACGCAACGCATCGTCATCGATTACACGGCGCTGAACCTGCGGGCACCACAGAGTCTGTCGTTCCGCTACCGCTTGCAGGGCTATGACCGCGACTGGATCGAAGCCGGGCGCCAGCGCCGGGCCATCTATACAGGACTGTCGGCTGGAGACTTCCGCTTCGAGGTGCAGGCCTTCGACCAGGGCGGCGGCGAGCCGGCAGCCCCGAACGTGCTGGCGTTCAGTGTGGAGCCGGTGTTCTACCTGCGCCCGATCTTTTACCTGCCGCTGGGCGCGGCAATGCTGCTTGGCTTGTGGTGGCTGCATCGTCTGGTGGTGCACAGGGATCGACGGCGCCTGCAACTCCGGCTCCAAGCCCAACAGAGCGAACGCGAGCGGATCGCCCGAGAATTACACGACACCCTGCTGCAAGGTTTGCAGGGCCTGATGCTGCGCTTCCAGGCAGCGACCGACACGCTGACAGCCGACCACCCCGCGCGGCCACGCCTGGAGCACGCCCTGGATCGTGCCGACGAGCTGATGCACGAAGGCCGCGAGCGCGTGCAGGAACTGCGTCAGCCGAGCCCAGGTATCGACTTGCCCGCCGCGCTCGAACGCCTGGGGGCAACGCTGGATGAACCGGGCATTGCCTTTACCGTACAGGTCAAAGGCCACAGGCGCGCATTGCAGGCAGCAGTGCACGACGAGGCCTACCGCATCGCCGCCGAAGCCATCGGCAATGCGCTACGCCATGGCGCCGCACGGCGGATAGAGATCGGGCTGGTGTATGGTGCGCGGTGCTTCCAGTTGCGCATCGATGATGATGGCCAGGGCATCCCCGCCTCGTATGCCGCAGCACAAGGCCGGCCAGGGCGCTGGGGCATTCGCGGTATGCACGAGCGCGCCAGCGGTGTCGGCGCACGGCTCGAGGTGCGGCCGCTGCCCGGTACCGGAACCCGCGTGCAGCTGGAACTGAGCGCCCGCCTGGCGTATGCCGGGCCAACCCGAAGTGTCTGGCGGCGCTGGCTGACAGCGCGCCCCCGAACGGAAGACGATGCATGAACTACTCCCCCATTCGCCTGCTGGTAGTCGACGATCACCCGCTACTGCGCGAAGGCATCGCCGCGGTGCTCGAAGCCCACGATGACATCCTGCTGGTTGGCGAGGCCGCCGATGGCCTGCAGGCCGTGGAGCGTTTCGCCGCGCTGCGCCCGGACGTGACCCTGATGGATCTGCAGATGCCCGGCCTCAACGGCACCGAAGCGATTCAGGCGATTCGCCGGCAGTTCAGTGATGCCTGCATCGCCGTGCTCACCACCTACAGCGGCGACGCGCGGGCCTTGCAGGCGGTGCAGGCCGGAGCCCGTGGCTACCTGCTGAAAAGCATGCTGCGCAAGGAACTGGTCACGGCCATCCGCACCCTGGCGGCGGGCAAGCGCTACTTCCCTGAACCGATCGCCAGCGAGCTGTTCGACGCCATCACCCAGGACACCCTCACCGCCCGCGAAATCCAAGTGCTCAGCAGCGTTGCCCAGGGGCTGGGCAATGGCGATATCGCTGCCCAACTGGCGATTTCCGAAGACACGGTGAAGGGCCATATGCGCAGCATCATGGACAAGCTCAAGGCGCGTAACCGCACCCACGCGGTGGCCATCGCCATGCAGCGCGGGGTCATCGATGCCTGGCCGCAGGGCTGAGATGTCGCAACGTTAACCGCCGCCCTTAACCTTAATTAACATTACGCAACTCGCCCCCACCGCTCTGCTCTCCAACAATCCGTATAGCCCGCGGCGTTCCCTGCAACGCCGCGCAGTTCCGCGCTCTTGCGGCGCTGCCAGCGAATACGGACATCACCATGAATCGAGCAACACAGCCCCGCCCCACCCTCGTCGCCCATGTGGCTGCGCCCGTGATCGGCAGGCTCACCGCCTGGCAGGAGGATGTTGCCAAGCAACTGATGCTCGATCATCTGGATGCCGGTATTTCGGTGGCCGAAGTGGCCGAGGCCTGCGCCCTGTCACGCAGCCATTTCACCCGCAAGTTCAAGGAGAGCACCTGCCTGTCGCCCCACGTGTGGTTGCGCCAGCAGCGAGTGGAAAAAGCCAGGGATATGCTGCTGCAATCGTCGCTGTCGCTGACGGCTATCGCCATGGACTGCGGCTTCTTCGATCAGGCGCATTTCTGCCGGGTATTCGCCAAGAGCATGGGCATGAGCCCGCTGGCCTGGAAGCGTCAGCAGATGGCTACGAACCCCATGACGGTAATGCCGCAGCAGGTGGCCTGCTAAGCGGGCGTAGGCAGGGCCTGTGCCGAGACGATGGCAGCCTGGCAACGCTTCTCGGCGGCATAGGCACGGGTGCTGTTGAGCATGTGGTAGTAGACCAGATCGCCGTCGCGGCGCAGGCCAATCAGCGACAGCGAGACCAGCCGCGACAGTGAACCGCAGCGCTCGCTGTCGCTGATCGGCAACCCTGCCAGCGCATTGCGCACATCGGCCACGGTGAAGTATTCGTCGCACACCGACAGCCCATGCAGGCATTGGCGCTGGTGTTCGTCGAGCAACGCGTAGCTCCAGTCCAGCGAGGCCATCAGGCTGGAATGGCGAGCCGGCGTAGTGCGTCGGCCGAGCAGGCTCAGGTAACTGTGGTTTTCCAACTGGGCGAGGATGCCTTCCAGGCTCTGGACGTCGAGCTGCGCTGCGGCCAGTTCGATGGCCAGGGGCAGGCCGTCGAGCCGCCGACAGAGTTCGACGACCCGCGGCACGTCGGTCTCGCGCAGGCGGAAGCCCGACTGCCGTGCGCGGATGCGCCGGGCGAGCAACTTCACGGCGGGATAACGCAAGGCAGCGGCCAGGCGCAAATGGCTGCCCAGCGGTGGCATGTCCAGCGGCGCCAGCGGTTGCACGTACTCCTCGCGGGTGCGCAGGGCCTCGCGGCTGGTGGCGACAATGCGCAGCGCTGGCGCAGCCTGCAGCAGGGCTTCACAGAGCGCGGCGCAGGCGTCGATCAGGTGCTCGCAGTTGTCCAGCAGCACCAGCATGTGACGATCCGCCAGGGTGGCGAGCAGAAAGGCCTGAGCATCCTGACCGGGCGGTAATACGAGGCCCAGCTCCGAAACGAGCGCGGTGGGTAGTTGAGCCGGATCGCTGACCATCGCCAGGTCGACGAAGCGCACACCGTCGCGGAAGTGGCCGAGCTGCTGCTGGGCAACGCGCAGGGCAACGGTGGTCTTGCCGACGCCACCGGGGCCGATCAGCGAGATGTGCCGGCGGCTCTGCAGACGGCGGGTCAGCTCGGCGATCAGCTTATCGCGGCCCTCGATGCGTACCGGCCGCCCAGGCAGGCTCGGTACGCCGCAGGGCTGCAGGTCGAGATCGCCGGTACGCTGGCTGACCTGTTCGACGTAGGCGACGAAGCTGTAGCCGCGCTGGCGCACGTTGGTGATGTAATCCCGCGACTGCGGGCAGACTCCCAGTGCCCGGCGCAGAGCCGAGATGTGTACGCGCAGGTTGATCTCTTCGACGAAGGTCTTCGGCCAGACTTGGGAGATGATGGTCTCCTTGCTGACGATCTTGCCGGCGCTTTCCACCAGCACCAGCAGGATGTCCAGCGCGCGGGCGCCTATCGGCAAAGGGCGGTCGCCATCGAGCAGCAGGCGACGCTGCGGGTGCAGTTCGAAACGGCCGAAACGCAGGACTGTGTCTTCGCCACCGGTGTCGAGATCGTGCATGACCGTTTCAGCGCCCCGCCAAGCCGAACCCCGTGGGTCTCGACCAGTCGGCAATACGCCGCTCCTTGCTGTGATAAGAGAATCATTCTCCGCCGTTCGCCGGCAGCGCGACATCAGTAATAGGGTGTCGATTCGGCCATACAGGTGCCCATCACGGACAACAGGCGAACCGCTCTGGCACGCGGCTTTCGTCAGCGCCAGGAGGTGGCGCCCATGGTGGATTGCGGCGGGCTGCGAGCATGAGCGCCGCAGCGGGTGCGCCTTCACCTAGCCTGCCGACAGCGGTCAGCCGAACTGGTGGCGGTACTGCACCGGGGTCAGCCCCAGGCGTTTATCGAACATCTGGCGCATGTGCCGGGTGCTGCCGAAACCACTGCGAAAAGCCACGGTCTTCAGCGGCAGGTCGGTGCTTTCCAGCAGGCTGCGGGCGTGGTCGATGCGGGCATTGAGCACGAAATCCATGGGCGTCATCTGCAGTTCACGGGTGAATACCCGGGCGAAGTTGCGCACGCTCATGGCGGCCAACTCGGCCAGTTGCTCGACGCTGAAGGGCTCGTGGATGTTATCCAATACATGCTGCTGCACCCGCTCGAGGGGCGTGGCGCCCTGCCCGGTCGGTGGCAATAGAGGGCTGAACTGGGCCTGGCCGCCCTGGCGCTTGATCACCACCAGCAGCACCTTGGCCACATCCAGCGCGAGCTTCTTGCCGTGATCGTCGGCGAGGATCGACAGCGCCAGATCGATACCTGCCGTTACGCCGCCGGAGCTGAGCAGCTTGCCGTCCTTGGTGAACAGTTGATCGCTTTCCAGGTGCGCCTTGGGATATCGCTTGGCCAGGCGATCCAGATAATGCCAATGGGTGGTCACACGATGGCCGTCGAGCAAACCGGCTTCACCGAGGATGAAGGCGCCGGTGCACACCGCGCCATGCCGACGCGACGCCGCAGCGGCGTCACGCAGCCAGGCGTGCAGATGCGGGTGGCTGAAGTTATAGGCACCGGGGCCGCCCGGCACCAGCAGGGTGTCGTAGGCGACCGGCGCCTCTTCGGCCAACTGGTCTGCCTGCATGACGATGCCGTTGGAAGCGCGCACGGCCAGCGACGACGCCCCCAGGGTGACGATGCGGTAGTGATCGCTCTCGGGCAGATAGCGGTTGGCGACCGAAAACACCTCGATAGGGCCGGCCACGTCGAGCATCAGCACGTCGGGAAAGAGCAGGATCGCCACGGTCTTGGTGGGCATGCGGATCTCGAAACACGGAGGGACACGGCCAGGCGTGGATGTCTGGCAGGTGTCGGGTGAGTAATCGTACGTCGATTATCAGGGTACGACAGCCTGCGCGGCAGACCCGCAAGGGCTGCCTCAACGCAACACTAAAGTGTTGCTGGCACGCGGCCAGAAAGGCGGAATCAGACGCCCATGAAACGCAGGATCTGCTCACGCAGCCAGCGCTCGGCGGGATCCATATCCTGGGCGGCACGCCAGACCATGGTCAGTTGCGCGGGGACGATCTCGAACGGCGGCTCTTCCATCACCAGCCCACCGCCCTGCACCAGCGCTGCGGCGGCGTAGTCGGGGATAGTGGCGATCATGTCCGAGTTGCGCAGCAGCGCACCGAGGCCATTGAAGTGCGGTACCGCCAGGGCGATCTTGCGCGAGCGATCGAGGCGCGCCAGATCCTGGTCGATGTTGCCGCACAGGTCGCCGGACATCGACACCAGGGCGTGGGGCCGCGCGCAGTAGTCGTCCAGGCTCAGCGGCGGCGAGCCGTCAGCGGCGCGGATGACCATGGCACGGATGTCGCGCAGGCTGCGGCACTTGGCGTTGGCCGGCAACTGCGTGGTGTAGCTGATGCCGATGGACACCTCGCCCGTAGCGAGCAGCCCCGGCAGCAGCAGGAAGTTGGCGTTGCGTACCACCAGTACGCAATCGGGCGCCTGTTGGCGCAGGTGGGCGAGCAGTTGCGGGAGCAGGCCGCACTCGACATCGTCTGACATGCCGATGCGAAACACCGCGGTGCTGCTGCTCGGGTCGAAGTCCCTCACTTCGCTGATCGCCTGGGAAATGCCATCCAGCGCCGTTGGCAGGCGCCGGAAGATTTCCAGGGCACGGGGCGTGGGCTCCATCTCGCGGCCGTTGCGAACCAGCAGCGGGTCGTTGAAATAGTCGCGCAGACGGGTCAGCGACGCGCTGATCGCCGGCTGGCCGAGGTACAGCTTCTCCGCCGTACGCGTGAGGTTGCGCTCGTGCATCAGGCTTTCGAACACGACCAGCAGGTGCAAGTCGACTTTGCGAAGATCGGTACGGTTCAAAGAGGTGCTCCAGAAGCCGACCGCAGTGCTCGAGCACCGCGGCCGGATGTCATCACTTGTTGGCGGTCAGCGTGAAATAGCTGGTCATCAGGTTGCGGTAGTTGGGGATGTGGTTGGACAGCAGCGCGCCCAGGCCTTCGATATCGTTGCGCCAGTCGCGATGCAGCTCACAGGCCACGGAGAACCAGTTCAGCAGTTGTGCACCGGAAGCGCTCATGCGGTTCCAGGCAGCTTGCTGCACGGTCTTGTCGAAGGTGCCGGATGCATCGGTGACCACGAACACGTCGAAGCCTTCGGCAATGGCCGAGAGGGTCGGGAACGCCACGCAGACGTCGGTCACCACGCCGGCAATGATGATCTGCTTCTTGCCGGTGGCCTTGACTGCCTTGACGAAATCTTCGTTGTCCCAGGCATTGATCTGGCCAGGGCGGGCGATGTACGGCGCGTCCGGGAACAGTTCTTTCAGCTCGGGAACCAGCGGGCCGTTGGGGCCTTGCTCGAAGCTGGTGGTGAGAATGGTCGGCAGGTTGAAGAACTTGGCGCAGTTGGCCAGGGCCAGCACGTTGTTCTTGAAGTCGCTGGGGCTGAAGTCCTGAACCAGGGAGATCAGGCCAGCCTGGTGGTCGACCAGCAGAACGACGGCGTCATCTTTGTTGAGGCGCTTGTAGGGAACGGTCATGGTGATACTCCTGTTGCGTTAGGGGTGTTTGATAAAGGGGTTTGCGGGGCGCGCGGTATGGGTACGCCAAGCAGGTGGCGAATGCGCACGGCGACGCCGTCGCGCTGGTACTGCCGGGCGTTGGCTTCGATGCGCTGCTCGGCGACGGTGACGCGGCCGTGGTGGCGCAGGTGCTCGAGCCAGGACGCATCGAAGAAGAATTCCTGCCAGAGCTGCGGGTTCTCGCTGTCCTGCAGCAGGCCCCAGGACAGCGCGCCGTTGCGCCGGCGCATGGCGCGCACGGCAAGCATGGCCTCACTGAACGCGGCGGCGTGCTCGGCGGGGATGTCGTACTCAAGGGTGACCATCACCGGGCCGCGCTCGCGATCCATATCGGCGCTGAGTACCGGCGCGGGCCAGTGCACGGAAGGCGCCAGGTCTTCGGCGGCGGTGACCGGCAGGTGGAAACGCCAGGACAGCAGCACGCCGAGCAGCAGCATTGCGCCGCCGCCAGCCAGCGCGACGGTCAGCGAAAACTCACTGGCCAGCGAACCCCAGACGATGCCGCCCAGCGCGCTGCAGCCGAAGAACACCAGGATGTATACCGCCAGCGCCCGGGCCCGTACCCAGCTCGGCACTGAAGTCTGCGCGGCCACCTGCAGATTCGACAGCACGCAAATCCAGGCGGCGCCGCTGACCAGCATCACCGGAAGCAGCAGGCTGAAATCGCGGATAAAGGCCAGGCCGAACAGCACCACGGCATAGGCGACACTGGCAGCGGCGACGATTACATCGCTGCGCAGCCGCTCGCGCAGCTTGGGCAGGAACATCGCCCCGGCGATGGCGCCAATGCCCACGCAGCCGAGCAGGATGCCGAAATCCACCGCCGTACCCTGCAGCTCGCGACGCACCAGCAGAGGCAGCAACGACATGCCGGCACTGGCGCCGACAAAGAACGCCAGCGTACGCACCAGTACCGCCTGCAGCGGCTTGGCACTGCGCGCATAACGCACGCCGAGGCGCACCGCACCGAACAGCCGCTCGGCCGGTAGGATGCTCACCATAGGCGTGCGTTTCCAGGCGTACAGCGCGGCGATTACCGCGAAGAACGACACGGCGTTGAGGGCGAAGGTCAGCCAGGGGCCACTGAGGCTGACCAGAATCCCGGCGATGGCCGGCCCGATGGCCCGCGCCACGTTCATGCCCAGGCTGGACAGCGCCACCGCGGCCGGCAGTTCATCCTTGCCGACCAGCTCCGGGGTGAGTGCCGACCAGGCCGGCATCATCAGCGCGGTGCCGATGCCCATGGCCAGGGTCAGCAGGAGCAGCAGCGGCACGTTCATCAGGTCGAGCAGCGTCAGGCTGGCGAGCAGCACCGCCACGCTGGCCATCCACAACTGCACGGTGAGCAGGTAGCGACGCTTGTCGACGATGTCCGCCAGGGCGCCAGCGGGCAGTGCCAGAAAGAACATCGGCAAGGCCGCCGCCACTTGCACCATAGCCACCGCCAGCGGGCTGGCCGACAGCGAGGTCATCAGCCAGCCAGCACCCACCTCGTGCATCCAGGTGCCGATGTTCGAAGCGATGCTGGCCAGCCACAACCAGCGAAACACGCGGCTGCGCAACGGGCTCCAGGGGCTGGCGGGTGTTTGTTTGATGACGCTTTCCATGGCTGCTCTCGTAAACCGCACAATGACGATCGGTGTTCGTTGAAAAAATGCGTGTGCCTGCGGTGGAGACGTCAGCCCCCGTAGGAGCCGGCTTGCCGGCGAAGCGATTTCAGCCGCGACGCCTGCGTGAAACCCACCAGCGCTTTCGCGGGCAAGCCCGCTCCTACAACTCTGTAGGGTGGATGACGCTTCACCCATCCACCGGAACCTCGATAGCGTGGTGGATGAACAATCGTCATCCACCACAAGGCGCTGCAGTGCAGACGCCAGCTCCCGTAGGAGCCGGCTTGCCGGCGAAGCGATTTCAGCCGCGACGCCTGCGTGAAACCCACCAGCGCTTTCGCGGGCAAGCCCGCTCCTACAACTCCGTAGAGTGGATGACGCTTCACCCATCCACCGGAACCTCGATAGCGTGGTGGATGAACAATCGTCATCCACCACAAGGCGCTGCAGTGCAGACGTCAGCCCCGTAGGAGCCGGCTTGCCGGCGAAGCGATTTCAGCCGCGACGCCTGCTTGAAACCCACGACCGCTTTCGTGGGCAAGCCAGCTCCTACAAACCCAGTAGGGTGGGTGACGCCTCACCCATCCACCGGAGCCGCGAGCGTGTGGTGGATGAAAAAAGCGTCGGCTACGCGCCCCGATCCACCCTACGGCGCGCACCACTACCTGCCGATCGCAGTGCGATCAGGTGGAAGGCGTCAGAACGCGAAGCACGAGCAGCCGAAGGCGCCCCAGAAGCCGGCGTAGTCGCTGATTGGCACCTTGCTCTGCCGCGCCCGCTCATGGCTGTGGGCGTGTACCGCGCAAGAGCCGATGCACTGGTGCACGGCGGCTTGCAGCGGTGCGGACGGCTTCCAGTGCCCAGGCACCTTGGCCACCGGCGACCATTCCGGCAGTACCGGCAGCGGCGGAATGCCGAGCGTGTCGAACTCACCCGCACCGTAGACGACCTTGCCGCCAACCACGGTAAGAACCGACTCGAGGTGCTTGATGGCTTCTTCGGTCACGCTGAAGTAATCCGCCGAGAGCACCGCCACGTCGGCCAGTTGCCCGACCTTGATCTGGCCTTTCTTGCCCTGCTCGCTGGAGAACCAGGCGCTGCCCTGGGTGAACAGTTGCAGCGCAACGGCGCGAGACAAGCCTTCGGGATACAGCGCGGTGCCGCCCACGGTCTTGCCGCTGACCAGCCAGTACAGCGATGTCCAGGGGTTGTAGCTGGCCACGCGGGTGGCGTCGGTACCGGCACCGACCGGCACGCCTTCGGCGAGCATGCGTTTGATCGGCGGCGTGGCTTCGGCGGCCTTGGCGCCGTAGCGGTCGACGAAGTACTCGCCCTGGAAGGCCATGCGGTGCTGGATGGCGATGCCGCCACCCAGTGCCCGAACCCGCTCGATGTTGCGCGGGGTGATGGTTTCCGCATGGTCGAAGAACCACGGCAAGCCGTTGAACGGGATGTCGCGGTTGACCTTCTCGAACACGTCGAGCATGCGCGAGATGGATTCGTCATAGGTGGCGTGCAGGCGGAACGGCCAGCGGTGCTCGACCAGGTGGCGCACCACCGGTTCGAGATCGGCCTCCATGCCGGCCGGAAGATCCGGGCGCGGTTCGAGGAAATCTTCGAAGTCGGCAGCGGAGAACGCCAGCATCTCGCCCGCGCCGTTGTGGCGGAAGTAGTCGGTGCCCTGGCCGTAGGTGACGGTCTTCGTCCATTTCTGGAAGTCGGCCAGTTCTTCCTTGGGCTTCTGGGTGAACAGGTTGTAGGCGATGCGCACGGTGAGCTGGTCGGAGTCGGCCAGTTGCTGAATCACCTGGTAGTCGTCCGGGTAGTTCTGGTAACCGCCGCCGGCATCGATGGCGCTGGTCAGGCCCAGGCGGTTGAGTTCGCGCATGAACTGCCGCGTCGAATTGACCTGATATTCCAGAGGCAGCGCAGGCCCCTTCGACAGCGTCGAGTAGAGGATCATGGCGTTAGGGCGGGCGATCAGCATGCCGGTCGGGTCGCCGTTACTGTCACGCTGGATCTCGCCACCGGGCGGGTTCGGCGTGTCCTTGGTGTAGCCGACCACACGCAGTGCGGCGCGGTTGAGCAAGGCACGGTCGTAGAGGTGCAGCAGGAACACCGGGGTGTCCGGCGCCGCCCGGTTGATCTCGGCCAGGGTCGGCATGCGCTTTTCAGCGAACTGGAATTCGTTCCAGCCGCCAACCACGCGTACCCACTGCGGCGTGGGGGTGCGGTCTGCCTGGTTCTTGAGCATGCGCAGGGCATCGGCCAGGGACGGCACGCCCTCCCAGCGCAGCTCCAGGTTGTAGTTCAGGCCACCACGAATCAGGTGCAGGTGCGAGTCGTTGAGGCCGGGAATCGCGGTGCGCTTGTTCAGGTCGATGACCTTGCTGCCTGCGCCCTTGGTGGCCATGGCTTCGGCGTCGCTACCCACGGCGATGAAGCGACCGTTCTTGATGGCGACTGCAGTGGCGTGCGGCCGCTCGGGGTCGACGGTGTGGAATTTACCGTTGAGCAGGATCAGGTCAGCGTCGTTCATGTTCGCTCCGAATGCGTAGCCGGCGCGACCGGCGAAAGGTAAGGCAGACCAGAGCGCGCCAGCGGCGCCAAGCAGGCTGCCGGCAGCGACGACCTGGCGGCGCTTGGGATCTTTGGGATCTGAAGTCATGGCTGGGCGCTCCGGGTGATCAGCGGGACACGAAGGCCAGCAGGTCTTCGTTGAGGCGTTGCTGGTGGGTCACGGCGAAACCGTGGGGCGCGCCCTCGTACACCTTCAGCTCGGAGCCTTCGATCATCTGCGCAGCAAGCCGGCCGGTGGTCTCGAACGGCACGATGGCGTCGGCGTCGCCGTGAATCACCAGGGTCGGCACATCGACCTTGGCCAGGTCGGCACGGAAGTCGGTTTGCGAGAATGCGGTGACGCAATCCACGGTGCCCTTGAGCGATGCCAGCAGGGCGATATTGAGGGTCTGGCTGAGCACGCCATCAGAGACCTGCTGGCCCTTGTCGATGCCATAGAAAGGCGTGGCGAAATCGGCGATGAACTGCGCGCGATCCTTGAGCAGACCGGCCTTGATGCCGGCGAATACCGACTCATCGACACCCTCGGAAAAATCCGCTGCCTTGCCGAAGATCGGCGTGACCGCACCGAGCAGCGCCAGCTTGGCGACCCGCGACGTACCGTGGCGACCGATGTAACGGCTGACGTCGCCGCCGCCCATGGAGAAACCGACCATAGTCACCTCACGCAGGTCAAGGTGCTCGATCAGTTCATGGATGTCGTCGGCGAAGGTGTCGTAGTCGTAGCCTGTCCACGGCTGGCTGGAGCGCCCGAAACCACGGCGGTCGAAGGCGATGGTGCGATAGCCGCGGTTGCTCAGGTACTCCATCTGGTATTCCCACATGTCCGCGTCCAGCGGCCAGCCATGACTGAACAGCACGGGCTTGCCGCTGCCCCAATCCTTGAAATAGATCTCGGTGCCGTCGCGGGTCGTGAAAGTGCTCATGGGCGTGTCCTCTCGGGTATCGCAATGGATGGGGAAATCAACGGGCGCTCAGCCAACCCGCGCAGCAGCGGGTGACCACCGGCATAATCCAGAACACCACCGGCACGACGATGCACAGGGTGATCAGCAGGTTGCTCGCTACCACTCCACCCAGGGCCGGGTACTGCTGGAACAACGGCAGCCACAATTGCGGGATGAGCATGGTCAGCGGGCAGATGACCAGATAGGTCAGTACCGCCTGCTTCCACTTCGGTGGCTGCGGCGCCTGGGCGTGTTCGGGGGTGAACCAGAATTCATGATCGCGGCTGACCTGGGTCTGGTCGCCGCCTTCGAGCAGTGGCAATACCTCGTCGATCAGCAGGCGCCGGCGGTCGGAGGCGATCCACTCATCCAGCTGCCAGCTTTCGGCAAAACGCAGGACGGTGGTGAAGGTGTCGCTCTGGCCGTCCGAACGGATCACGTTCACGCCCAGGTGACCACTCTGCTGCTCGGCGGCCGTCAGGGCACGCTTGAGCCAGGCCTCATAGGCCGGCACATGACCGGGGCGCACCTTGTGCTGGATGACCAAGGTCACCACGTCGCTGGGTTGAACGGCAGTCATGATCACCGGCCTCCTGCCAGATACACGCAGCCAAGCCACGCACTGAGACGCTCGAAGGCGGATGACGACGCGCGGAGCAACGGCTTCAAGGGCATCTCCCGTAGCGAAATCGACGAAACGCATGGCCATGCAAGGGCCAGCGACGTGACAAGTGACGGGCGCTCAGGCGCACGACGACCGTGCAGCCACTATGCCGCCGGGGTCGGCTTATCGATTGGACGTATGTGCTGAATCGTCGCAGGCCGAGGGGATCGGCCGGAGGGAGTGGTTACTGCAGCACCAGCTCGACGAGCAGGAACAGACCGGCGATGCTCAACAGCAGCACGCCCAGCCAGAAGAACGAGGCGCCACGCTGTACCGGGGTGTCGATCACCGCGCGCTTGGGGAAGGCCGGATCGTAGCGCACCGCTACCGCATCGCCTTTGCGGTAGTGGCGCCAGCTGCTCATGCTGCTCTCGTGCATGTGCAGCTTGCCGTGTTCGTCGCGCCATTCGAAACGCGGATAGCGACTCGAGGTATTGAGCCCCCACTCGCTGGCGATGATTCGCCCCTGAACCTGTAGCCAATCCTTGCTGGCGCGGCGACGGGACATGCCAATACCCACCAGCACAGCACCGACACAACCGAAGACCAGGGCGAGAAACACGGAAACAGGCATGATTGACTCGAATAGCTGAACGTCAACAATAGGCGCACTACCGCAGCGAAGGTTCATGGAGAAACAGCACCGTTCGGCGGTTGTATGACCTCCCTCTTGTCGTATGTAACACCGCACGGCTGAAATATCCGGCCGCAGACGGCACCTGAAAATTTAGGTTGAGTTTTCTGCAACCTCCTCCTGTCCATAATCATGGACACGGATTAAGGAGAGTCACCGATGAAAACCACGCCTACCCTCAGCGTTTTGCTTGGCACTTTGATGGTCGCCGGCCTTGCCCACGCGGCCGATCCGGCAGAGCAGGAGCCGGCCCGTGAGGTCTATCAGGAGCAGGTGCTCAAGCAGCAACCTGATCAGGAAGACCCGCAAGCCAAGGATCCGATGCACATCGGCGATCTCAAGGAAGGTACCCCCGCGCCACACAAATACTGGCGTGACGATTACGCCATCAAGGATCTGAAAAAGCACGACCTGCCGGAGCCGGAAGACAAGGATCAGGAGCACTGGGTGAAGATCGGTACCGACTACGTGTTGCTGAACAAAGATACCGGTACTATCCAGCGCATCATCAAGGCCAAGTAACCGCTCTAGCGCAGCATGCCGATACGCAAAAAAGCTTATTAGCTGCGCGGAAGTGGCTATTATTCACGAACGTTTCCGCCATGCGTACGTGTCGGCCTTTTCTCTTCTAGAGATGGATGATGAAAGCTCATTTTAGTAAAGCTTACAGCCCGCGCAACGAGCTGATGCTGGGTGCCGCGGCTGTAGCCGTAGGCGCTGTGTTGGCCTATGGAGGGGCGCTTCTGTTCGCCATGCTGCGCCCTGAGCCACAGCCGGCGGCGCCGCAAACCATCGCAGTGCCAAACATTACTGCGCGCACGACGCCGATCACTGTCGAAGCACCTGCTGTGGGTGAAGATCCATGGTGGCGTGGCGACGCTGCGTTTTGGCAGGATCAGGCACGCCTGAACAGCGCGGCTGTGGCACCTCAGTACCGCGACTTGCAGTTCGCCTGGTCCGAGAAGATGGCGGCCAATGCCAAACAGCGTGCCTTGCAGGATGCAACGGGCAGCGAATCACTCGCCGTACCGGCCAAAGAAGCACAAAACACCGAGTTGCACATTACCGCGCCCCAGCGCCGCTGATTGCTGCGCCCCTCCCTACTTCCTAGTCTTTCGTCGCCGCGCCCCTATTCGACGGAACGCTTGTGCTAAGCACGGCTCAAACGACTGCCTGAACCCTTGTAGCACGCGCCTTTGCACGCTGACGCGAGCATAATGCCGCCCCCAAGCAGCCCGCCCCTGAACGCGCCGGGCCGCGCATATCGTTGGAGCCCTCGATGGAATTCATTCACCTGGTTATCGATTTCATCCTGCATATCGACCAGCACCTGGCGGCCCTGACCGCCCAATACGGCACCTGGATCTACGCGATCCTGTTTCTGATCATTTTTTGCGAAACCGGCCTGGTGGTCACCCCCTTCCTGCCAGGCGACTCGCTGCTGTTCGTGGCCGGCGCCATCGCCGTGCACGGCACCATGAACGTGCACCTGCTGGTGCTGTTGCTAATCACCGCGGCGATCCTCGGCGACGCACTGAACTACACCATCGGCCGCTTCATGGGCCAAAAGCTGTTCAGCAACCCGGACTCGAAAATCTTTCGCCGCAGCCACCTGGAAGTCACCCAGAACTTCTACGCACGGCACGGCGGCAAGACCATCATCCTCGCGCGCTTCGTGCCCATCGTGCGTACCTTCGCGCCCTTCGTCGCCGGCATGGGCCGCATGAACTACGCCCACTTCGCCGCCTACAATGTGGTCGGGGCGATTCTCTGGGTGACCCTGTTTACCTACGGCGGCTACTTCTTCGGCAACCTGCCGGCGGTGCAGAGCAATCTGCATTACTTGATCATCGGCATCATCGTGGTCTCGATCCTGCCGGGCGTGATCCAACTGATCCGCCACAAGATGAACCGTTCGCCCCGTGTGCAGACGCCGTAACCGGCGAATCGCGGATATGAAAAAGCCCCGGAATTCCGGGGCTTTTTTTGGCCTGGCCGCAGTGAATCAGGATTGCGGTGCAGCGACTGGCGCAGGTGCTGCCTGGGTACGTTCGTTCCAGCCACCACCGAGCGCCTTGTACAGGTTGACCTCGCTGGTGAGCTGCGACAGACGCACGCCGATCAGTTCCTGTTGCGCGCTGAACAGCTGACGCTGGGCATCGAGCAGAGTCAGGTAGCTGTCCACCCCGGTGCGGAAGCGGCGATCGGCGAGGTCGTAGTAGTTCTCGGAGGTTTCTACCAGGCTGCGCTGAGCCTGCAGTTGCTCCTCAAAGGTGCCACGAGCGGCCAGGCCGTCGGAAACTTCCTGGAAAGCGGTCTGGATCGCTTTCTCGTAGCTTGCCACCTGGATGTTCTTCTGGATCTCGGCATAGTCGAGGTTGGCGCGCAGACGCCCGGCCGTAAAGATCGGCAGGTTGATCTGCGGCTGGAACAACCAGGTACCCGAACCGCCATCGAACAGACCCGACAGCTGGCTGCTGGCGGTGCCGGCGTTGGCGGTCAGGCTGATGCTCGGGAAGAACGCGGCACGCGCGGCACCAATGCTGGCATTGGCAGCGAGTAGTTCACGCTCGGCCTGCAGCACATCGGGACGACGCTGCAGCAGATCGGATGGCAGTCCCGCCGGTACATCGGCCAACAGTTGCTTGTCCAGGCCTTCACCCTGAGGCAGATCGGCCGGTACGGGGCCACCCAGCAGCACGCCCAGAGCGTTGCGATCCTGGGCGACCAGACGGGTGTACTGCGCCAGGTTGGCCTGGGCGGTCTGCACCGAGGTGCGCGACTGGCTCAGGGCCAGTGCATCGGTCACGCCGACGTCGAAGCTGCGCTGGGTCAGCTCCAGGCTGCGCTGGAAGGTTCCCAGGGTGTCACGCGTCAGCTTCAGCAGCGCCTCGTCAGCCTGCAGGGTCAGGTAGGCGTTGGCCACGCTGGCGATCAGGCTGATCTGCGTGCTGCGCTGCGCTTCTTCAGTTGCGAAGTACTGCTGCAGGGTCTGTTCGTTGAGGCTGCGCAGGCGACCGAAGAAGTCGACTTCCCAGGCATTCACACCAACGGTCGCGCTGTACTGGCCACCAACGGTGGAGCGACCGGTCTGCGACAGATCGGCCGGCGTACGTTGACGGGTACCGCTGCCGTCTGCCGAGATGTTGGGGAACAGCTCGGAGCGCTGGATGCGGTACTGGGCGCGATACGCCTCAACGTTCAACGCGGCGACACGTAGATCGCGGTTGTTGTTCAAAGAGGCTTCCACCAGACGCTGCAGCGCCGGGTCACGCAGGAACTCGCGCCAGCCGAGATCGGCCGCGGCGACCGAGCCCGGCACGGTGCTGCCCTCGTAAGCCTGGCCCTGAGGCCAGGCACCTTCGACTGGCGCCCCGGGGCGCTGGTAGTCGGGGATCATGCTGCAGCCGCTGAGCACGATGCTCGCGACTGCCAGAGACAACAGGGACTGCCTCACAGGCCGGCCTCCTTCTCGTTAGTTTCTTTGACGCTCTTGTCCTTGAACATGGAGCTGACCACCACATAGAACAGCGGAATCCAGAAGATCGCCAGAACCGCCGCAGTCAGCATGCCGCCGATCACGCCCGTACCGATGGCGTGCTTGCTACCGGCACCGGCACCGCTGGAAATCGCCAGCGGAACCACACCGAGGATGAACGCCAGGGAAGTCATGATGATCGGGCGCAGACGCATGCGGCACGCCTCCACTGCAGCTTCAAGATGGCTCATACCCTGTTCGTGCAAGGACTTGGCGAACTCGACGATGAGAATCGCGTTACGCGCTGACAAACCGATGGTCGTGATCAACCCCACCTGGAAGAAGACGTCGTTCGACAGCCCGCGTCCCAAGGTGAACAGCAGCGCACCGATGATGCCCAGCGGAACCACCAATATCACCGAGAACGGAATTGACCAGCTTTCGTACAGGGCTGCCAGAGCCAGGAACACGACCAGCAACGACAGTGCATAGAGTGCCAGCGTTTGCGAGCCCGCCAGGCGCTCCTCGTACGACTGTCCCGTCCAGGCGAAACCGACACCCTGCGGCAACTCGGCAGCAATCCGCTCGACCTCGGCCATGGCCTCACCCGAGCTGTGTCCTGGTGCTGGCGTACCGAGAATCTCGATACCGCTCACCCCGTTATAGCGCGACAGTTTGGGCGAACCATAGGTTCACTCGCCAGAAGCGAAGGCGCTGAACGGCACCATCTGGCCCTGGTCATTACGCACGTGCCATTTATCCAGGTCCTCGGGGTTCATCCGCGAAGAACTCTCGCCCTGCAGATACACCTTCTTGACGCGACCGTGATCGATGAAGTCATTGACGTAACTGCCACCCCAGCCAATCTGCAGGGTGCTGTTCACGTCTGACAACGACACGCCCAGAGTGCGCACCTTCTCGTCGTCGATCAGCAGCTTGTACTGCGGCTCGTCGAGCAGGCCGTTGGCCCGCACGGCGCTGAGCACCGAGCTCTGGTTGGCCAGTTGCAGGAACTTGTCGCGCGCTTCGTTCAGGGTCGCCTGACCGACGCCGGCACGATCCTGCAGGAACAAGTTGAAACCGGTAGCGTTACCCAGCTCCATTACCGCTGGCGGGGCGAAGGCGAAGACCATGGCATCGCGGAACTCACCACCGAAGAATCGGCCCTGAGCACGCTGCGCGAGGTCGAATACGCTGGTGCCTGCGGCGGTACGCTCGGACCATGGCTTGAGCATGATGAACGCCATACCCGAACTCTGCCCACGGCCGGCGAAGTTGAAACCGGTCACGGTGAATACCGAGTTGACCACATCCTTCTCATCCTCGAGCAAGTACTTGCGCATGTCGTCGACGACGGCCTGGGTACGCTCGGCGCTGGAGCCGGACGGGGTTTGTACCTGGGCGAACAGAACGCCCTGATCTTCCTCGGGCAGAAATGCCGACGGGATCAGGGTGAACAGCCAGATCATCGCCCCGACGATCACCGCATAGATGATCAGGAACGGTGCCTTGCGCTTGACCACACTGCGCACACCACGCTCGTAGCTGTTAACACTGCGCTCGAAGGTGCGGTTGAACCAGCCGAAGAAACCGCGCTTCTCGTGATGATCGCCCTTGGCGATGGGTTTAAGCATGGTGGCGCACAGCGCCGGGGTGAAGATCAGTGCAAGAATTACCGAGAGCACCATGGCCGAAACGATGGTGATGGAGAATTGCCGGTAGATAACCCCCACCGAGCCGCCGAAGAAGGCCATCGGCAGCAATACCGCCGACAGCACCACGCCGATGCCCACCAGTGCGCCCTGAATCTGGCCCATGGATTTACGCGTTGCCTCGAGCGGCGAGAGCCCCTCTTCGCGCATCACCCGCTCGACGTTTTCCACCACCACGATGGCATCGTCCACCAGCAGGCCAATGGCCAGAATCATGGCGAACATGGTCAGGGTGTTGATGCTGTAGCCGAATACCGCGAGTACGCCGAAGGTACCCAGCAGAACCACCGGTACGGCGAGGGTCGGAATCAGCGTGGCACGGAAGTTCTGCAGGAACAGGTACATGACCAGGAAGACCAGCACGAACGCTTCGATCAGGGTCATGATCACGCCGTGAATCGACTCTTTCACCACTGGAGTGGAGTCGTATGGCATGACCACTTCCATACCTGCCGGAAAGAAGGGTTTCAGCTCATCGATCGTGGCGCGGATCGCATTGGCGGTATCCAGCGCGTTGGCGCCGGAAGCCAGCTTGATCGCCAGGCCGGATGCTGCGTTGCCATTGAACTGCGCACGGATGTTGTAGTTCTCACCGCCCAACTCGACCTTGGCCACATCACCAAGCCGCACCTGGGAACCGTCACGGTTGACCTTGAGCAGAATATCGCGGAACTGCTCGGGCGTTTGCAGACGGGTCTTGCCGATGATGGTGGCATTGAGTTGCTGACCAGGGCTGGCCGGCAGTCCACCGAACTGACCGGAGGATATCTGCACGTTCTGCGCCTGCACGGCGGTACGTACGT
The DNA here is from genome assembly GCF_979258205.1 of Pseudomonas sp. AC355. Taxonomy (NCBI): domain Bacteria; kingdom Pseudomonadati; phylum Pseudomonadota; class Gammaproteobacteria; order Pseudomonadales; family Pseudomonadaceae; genus Pseudomonas; species Pseudomonas sp. AC355. The sequence continues at coordinate 2,665,541 of NZ_OZ409843.1, forward strand.
CGACCGGGGTCAGTTGAAAGTTGTTGAGCTTGGCGGGATCCAACCAGATACGCATGGCGTACTGGGCACCGAACACCTGAAAGTCACCGACACCCGAGGTACGGGAGATCGGATCCTGCATGTTGGCGACGATGTAGTTGGACAGATCCTGATTGGTCATGCTGCCATCGGTGGACACTACACCGATTACCAGCAGGAAGTTACGTACCGACTTGGTGACGCGCAGACCCTGCTGTTGCACTTCCTGGGGCAGCAATGGCGTTGCCAGCTGCAACTTGTTCTGTACCTGAACCTGGGCGATATCCGGGTTGGTGCCCTGGTTGAAGGTAACGATGATCTCCATGCTGCCGTCGGAGTTGCTCGCCGAACTGATGTAACGCAGCCCGTCGATACCGTTCATTTGCTGCTCGATCACCTGCACCACGGTGTCCTGCACGGTTTGTGCAGAAGCACCCGGGTAGTTGACCTGGATGCTCACGGCCGGGGCCGCAATACTCGGGTACTGGTTGACCGGCAATTTGAGAATGGACAGACCGCCCGCCAGCATGATCACCAGCGCGATCACCCAGGCAAAAATCGGCCTGTCGATGAAGAAATTCGACATCGTGTAATCGCTCCTTAGCGGTTGTCAGCCTGGTCGGAAGCCGACGCCTGCTGCGGTTCAGCGACATTCTTCGCTTCGGTGGTCTTCACCTCGGCACCTGGCTGCACGAACTGCAGACCTTCGGTGATCAGCTTGTCACCGGCGTTCAGGCCTTCACGAACGACCCAGCGATTGCCTGCGGTACGCTCGGCCTTGAGCTGACGCAGCTCGACCTTGTTTTCCGCATTGACCACCAGTGCGGTCGGATCACCCTTGGGATTGCGCGTTACACCTTGCTGCGGGGCGAGGATGGCTTGTTGATTGACCCCGGCGGCCAGCCGCGCATGCACGAACATGCCGGGCAGCAGATTGTGATCCGGGTTGGGGAACACGGCGCGCAAGGTGACCGAACCAGTGCCCTCGTCGACTGACACTTCGGAGAATTCCAGGGTGCCTTCATGCTCGTAGGTGCTGCCGTCTTCCAAGCGCAGTTGAACCTTGGCGGCATTTTCACCGACCTTTTGCAGCTGGCCACTTTCCAGGTCGCGGCGCAGGCGCAGCAGATCCTTGCTTGGCTGGGTCACATCGACGTAGATCGGATCGAGCTGCTGGATGGTCGCCATGGCGTTGGTCTGGCCGTTGCTGACCAAAGCACCTTCGGTCACCACAGAGCGACCAACCTGACCGGCGATTGGCGCCAGCACCTTGGTGTAACGCACATTGATGCGGGCCTGCTCCAGTGACGCCTCTGCCTGCAGGCGCGCGGCCTGGGCTTCGTCATAGGCTTGTCGGCTCACGGCCTGATCAGCGACCAGATCCTTGTAACGCTCGGCCAGCGACTTGGCGGATGCCAGGGTGGCCTGAGCGCTCTTGGCAGCGGCCTCATAGACCGACGCATCGATCTGATACAGCTGCTGGCCAGCCTTGACTTCCGAGCCTTCCTTGAACAGGCGCTTCTGGATGATGCCATCGACCTGCGGGCGCACCTCGGCAATTCGGTACGCAGCGGTGCGGCCCGGCAATTCGGTGGTCAGGGTGTAGGGTTCGGCCTGCAGCGTGACAATGCCCACAGTAGGCGCTTGGCGGGGCGGCGGCGCGGCATCGTCGCTGCAACCAGCGAGCGTCAGCGTGGCCAGAGCGATAGCGGAAACCATAGCGGCGAAGGCTGGCTTCTTCTGCATCTGAAAGAACCTCATTGTCATATTGATTCGAGCCGTACGGGCGGTACCTGGGCAGATAGCCGAGGTGGATAGTAGGAATAGACGGCAAATATACTTACATCCGAGAATGTTTGTAAACGCATCTTTTATGTAACACTGTGGACGCCTGAGACCCTGCACCAGGGTTTTCATCCACTTTTTCGACCGTGGAAACTGCCCAAATGGCGAGACGCACCAAAGAGGAAGCCGAAGAAACCCGTACGCACATTCTTGATGCGGCCGAGCGAGTGTTCTATGCCAAAGGCGTATCCAGCACTTCGCTGGCCGATATCGCGACCTCGGCCGGTGTGACACGCGGCGCCATCTACTGGCACTTCCAGAACAAGGTCGACGTATTCCAGGCCATGCTCGATCGCCTCATGCTGCCCCAGGAAGAGCTGGCCCGCGCCTGCGAAAGCGAGGACGAGCCCGATCCGTTGGGCAGCATGCGCAAGCTGTTGGTGCAGCTACTCCTGCGCATGTACAGCGACGCCCAGTGCCGCCGGGTTGGAGAAATTCTGCAATACAAATGCGAATACACCGCTGAACTCGGCGACCTGCGCCAACAGATGCAAACATTCAACCAAGATTGCGATCAGCGCATTGCAAAGACGTTACGCAATGCCGTGAACCGCGGCCAACTGCCTGCCGATCTGGACTGCCAGCGTGCGGCCATCTGTCTGCACGCTTATATGGATGGCATCCAGGCACACTGGTTGCTCAACCCCGAGGCCTATGACCTTGGCGCCCATGCTCATGCCATGGTGGAAGCGATGATCGACATGCTGCAGTACAGCAAGGCCCTGCGCAGCGCCTGACCCTAGCAAGCGGCTGTGCTGCTCCAAGACGTTCTGGGCATACTCTCCCAACGCCGGCAGTGTTTACATTCATCCCACCAGTCAACACAGCGGCAATAGGCTGCCGCCGCGCCCAAGCGGCTTGACTCACCGCCAAACCTGCGCAAAAGGATGGCCCATGTCAGCACGCACGCTGCTCCTCACTGCCGTTGCCATGCTCGCCTTCGCGGGCAACTCTCTGCTCTGCCGTCTGGCCTTGAAAACCACGCAGATCGACCCCGCCACCTTTACCAGCCTGCGCCTGTTCAGCGGCGCATTGATGCTGACGCTGCTCTTGCGCCTGCGCCACAGCGGCGCTCCCGTCGGAGGCAGTTGGTATGGCGCCGCCGCTCTGTTCATCTATGCGGCGGCGTTTTCCTTTGCTTACGTCAGCCTGGATGCCGGCACAGGCGCCCTGCTGCTGTTCGGCGCGGTGCAGATCAGCATGTTGCTGTGGGGCTGGCGGCAGGGTGAACGACCAAGCCCGGTGAGCCTTGCCGGTTTGCTGCTGGCCTTCGCCGGGCTGCTGGTACTGCTGCTACCCGGCGCCAGTGCACCCGCACTTGTTCCCTCGTTGCTGATGCTGTTCGCGGGCGCGGCATGGGGCGCTTACTCGCTAATGGGGCGCGGTGCCAGCGATGCACTCGCCGCCACTACCGGCAACTTCCTGCGTTGCGTGCCCGTCGCCGTGCTGCTCAGCCTGGTACTGATCAACAGCGCCAGCTGGGACATGCCCGGCGCTCTCTATGCCCTGGCCTCCGGCGCCCTGGCGTCCGGCCTCGGTTATGCGATCTGGTACACGGCCATCAGCGAGCTCAAGGCCATTCAGGCGGCCACCGTGCAACTGAGCGTGCCGATCATCACCGCCCTGGCTGGCAGCCTGCTCCTCGGCGAAGCACTGAGCCTGCGCTTGAGCTTGAGTTCACTGGCCGTACTGGGCGGAATCGCGCTGGTGCTTGGCGCCAAGCAGCGGGCAAAGGTCTGAGTCGAACGGTGCCATGCGCGGTCACAACTGCATGATCGATTACCCTCGGAGAACGCCATGCGCTTCGTAGCACCCCTGCGCCATCTGACCACCCTGTTTCTAGTCGTGGCTCTCACCGCATGCGCCAGTTGGGCGCCGCGCGACCCGCTGCATATCGACCTGGTCGGCCTCGAGCCACTGCCAGGTGAAGGCCTGGAAGTGCGTTTTGCGGTGAAACTGCGGGTTCAGAACCCCAACGAAAGCGCCATTGATTTCAATGGCGTGTCGCTGCAGCTGGATATCAATGATCAGCCCCTGGCCCGGGGCGTCAGTGACCAGAGCGGCCAGGTACCGCGTTTCGGCGAGACCGTGATCAGCGTGCCGGTCACCATCTCCGCCTACTCGGTGTTCCGTCAGGCCTGGGGCGCCAGTGTCTATCAACCTGGCCAAAGCCTGCCGTATCAGCTACGCGGCAAACTCGCCGACGGCCTGTTCGGTACCCGTCGTTTCAGCGACAGCGGGCAACTGACCTGGCCGACGGCACAGCCCACCGTCAGGTAGTGGGCTCGTTTTCCGGCAGGATTTCCTTGTCGCCCGGCTTCTTGCCTTCTTTCGAGAAATGCTCGATCACGGCATTCAGTTCGGCGCCGAACAACAGCACCGCACAGGAGATATGCAGGTACAGCAGGAAGATGATGATCGCCCCGATACTGCCGTAGGTGGCGTTGTAATTGGCGAAGTTCTGCGCGTAATAGGCGAAGCCCACCGACGCGGCGATCCACACCACCACCGCCAGCACCGAGCCCGGCGTGATGAAGCGAAAGCGTTGCTCGACATCCGGCGCCACGAAGTACACCACCGCCACGACGATCATCAGCAGGGAAATCGCCACCGGCCAGCGCAGCCAGTTCCACAGGGTGACGACAATCTGCTCGATGCCAATCTGCTGCGCCAGCCAGCTCATCACCTGCGGGCCGAGCACCATCAGTGCGGCAGCGGTGAGCAGCGCGGCGGCAATACCGATGGTGTAGAGCAGCGACAGGGGAATACGCTTCCAGGGCTTGCGCCCCTCTTTCACGCCATAGGCCTTGTTCATCGCATCCATGGTCGAGCGCACTGCTGACGATGCTGTCCACAGCGCAACCACGATACCGATCGAGAACAGACCAGCCTTCTGGGTCTGCAACTGATCGATGACCGGGTTGACCAGTTCTACCGTCGATAACGGCAGCACCAGCTCCGCCTGCTGTCGCAGCCAATCGAAGAACGGTTGCATATCCAGTAGGCTGATCAGTGCGACCAGGAACAACAGGAAGGGAAACAGCGAAAAGAACATCTGGAAGGCCAGGGCCGACGCGTAGGTGGGTAGCTCGTCCTCGATAAAGTCGCTCACCGTCTTCTTCATCACCTGAAACAGGCTGACACCCTCTAACTTGGGTAAAAACATAGCGCCTCCACTGGCTATGCCGGATCGCCCGCTCGCGGCCCGGTGAATCATCAACAGGTGCAGCTCCCGATCCCGGATCAAGGGACTGCTAAGAGTTGGAGGTGGCGAACCCAGCATGAGTTCGGGTTATCCATACCCGCATCGTACAACTGGCAACAACTCTCGAATTATCCGATGGTGAAGTCTGCCCTAGACTGCCTGGCCGTTTTTCTAGCCTTGGAGGCATTGATGCACAGGCAGACACTAAACCCGGATTCGGTATTCGACACCCTGCAATATGGTTTCAGCCAGGCGGTGATTAGCCAGGGCGGACGGCGCATTCACCTGTCCGGACAGATCGGGGTGGATGCTCAGGAACGCCTGGTCGGCGAAGACCTGGCCAGTCAGACCCATGCGGCCCTGGACAACATTCGCAAGATCCTTGAACACGCTGGCGGCAGCATGACGAACGTATTGATGCTGCGCATCTATATCGCGGCTGTAGCCCGCAACGAGCAAGCCTGCATCGTTGATGCACTGCGCGAGTTCTTCCCCGAGCGACCTCCCGCAACATCCTGGATCGTGGTCAGCGGCCTTTCGGAGCCCGAGTGGCTGATCGAAATCGAAGCCGAGGCGCTGCTCCCGGACGCCTGAAGCGCCGATCCACCGGCTGGCGATAAAACCCTATATAATCTGCGGCCTTTTTATCATTGGTCTCAGAAGGATCCTCCGTGAGCACGCTGCCACCCTGCCCCGCCTGCAACTCCGAATACACCTACGAAGACGGCACCCAACTGGTCTGCCCGGAATGCGCCCACGAGTGGTCGGCCAATGCCGGCGAGGCGGCCGATGACACCAAGGTGATCAAGGATTCGGTCGGCAATGTCCTGCAGGATGGTGACACCATCACCGTGATTAAGGATCTCAAGGTCAAGGGCTCGTCGCTGGTGGTCAAGGTCGGTACCAAGGTCAAGGGCATCCGCCTGGTCGATGGCGACCACGATATCGACTGCAAGATCGACGGTATCGGCGCGATGAAGCTCAAGTCCGAGTTCGTCAGAAAGGTCTGATCCTAAGCGCTCGCCACGCAGGCGAGTGCTTACTGCACTGGCAGGAAGTTCAGGAACATCAGGCTGTGGGCGTAATTCACGCCGATACGCCGGTAGCGCTCGTCGAGTACGTCGCTGAGGTAATCCAGGCGCGCGACGATCTTGCCGAACTCCACGGCGAAGCTCAGGTTGCGCCCCTGCTCGGACAGCTCGTTGGACAACAGCAACGGATTGCCCTGGGCATCACGCCGGGTCGCCAGCAGCCAGGTGGCCTTCTCGATATTGCGCGCAGCGTTGTGCACGAACTGCGCGTCGATGGTGTCGGTGATGTAGAACTGGGTGTTGCCGCCATGGGCGGTGACCAGCATGCTGCCGATGGCATAGATGAAAGCGCCGACCCTGTCCCCCTGAAACTCCGGGCTCAGCGCGTAGCTGAGGGCGACGATGTCCTGCCTACCGTCCAGTGCGGCTGGCGGCCTGCCCTGCTCGATAGCCTGCTGTACCGCACGCTGGGTGGCCTCGCGATCACCCAGACCACTCTTGCGCCACTCCCGCGGATTACGCTGGTAGAGCTTGCCCATCAGGCGGTAAAGGCTGTTCAGGTTGTTGCGCATACCGATGGTGGCAAGGCGGTCTGAATGCGTCTGGAACAGTTCGCTGGGCGCAGCAGGCGAGCTGTTGCTGAGGAAGGCGCGGTTATCCTGGTTGCGGGCGCAGCCACTCAGAAAAAGCGCCAGCGCCAGCACTATCAGTGCGTGCCAGCGGGCATTGCGCTGAGACACGAAAAACGCCGCCAGCGCAGCGACGGTATTGAGTTTGAAAGCTCGAGAGGCGTGCGAGTAATCCATTAACTCACGATCCATCCTTCCGCAGATGACATAACACTAGCAAGGTTTTGCCGTTATGCCCGTTACGGCGCTGCGTTCGAGACGCACGCCAGCCAACGGCATAGACCTGCGAACATCGTGCAAAGTTTTCCGACGCCGCAAATTAGCCTTACAAAGACCACGGTCAAAGGCTTTCAGCGCGTACGTTTGCAATCTTTACCCGTTGAGAAAGCTTCTCGATCAGCCGTGAGTGCTATGTTCCCCGCCCTGAAGATTTCGGCATATCAGCCGTGATCCAGCACGCCAAGGAGCATCATTGAGGTGAAGAAGGTCACTCTGTTTACACTGCTGGCCATGGCCATTGCCGGCTGCAGCCACGACACCCAGCAACGTGCCAATACCGTCAGCGTCGCCCAGGCCGGTGGGCAGGTCGACATCGCTCGCGACCCGCAGCGGGTCGTCAGCTACGATTACGGCAGCTACGACACGCTGATCGCTCTCGGCGCTGGTGATCGCGTGGTGGCGACTCCCGCCAATGTGCCGCCCTACCTGGCGGACAAGGCCGGTGAGTTGCGCGATGCCGGCGGCATGAAGACCCCGGACGTGAACACGGTGCGTGCCCTGCAGCCGCAACTGATCCTGATCACCGGGCGTCAGGGCGAAAGCCGCGACGCCCTGCAGCAGGTGGCACCGACGCTGGACATGGGCATCACCGCGGGGGATTACTTCGCGGGTGTGGCCCACAACGTCGAGCTGCTCGGGCAGATCTTCGACAAGTCCACCGAAGCGCAACAGGCGCTCGCCACACTGCGCAGCAAAGCCGACAAGGCGCGCCAAGTCGTCGCCTCGTCAGACAAGCGCACCTTGGTGTTGACCCACAATGATGGCCGTTTCTCGCCGACCGAGCAGCCAGTGATCTATTCGCTGCTGCAGGCCCAACGCACCCTGCCCGCTCCGCCCCCTCAGGCAGCGGATGCACCCCGCCAGCGCCCGCAGCCGATGACCGTGGAGACCATCGCCGCCGCCAATCCGCAAGTGATCTTCATCATTGATCGCAGCGCCGCCATTGGCGCAACACCGCTGGACGTCGCCACCCTGGCTCACTCACCACTGGCCAGTACACCAGCAGCCCAGGCCAAACGTATCGTCTACCTGGATCCGGCACTGTGGTACCTCTCCGGCGGCGGCCTGCAGAGCCTGGATCTGCAGATCGACCAAGTGCTGGCGGCTTATCGCTGAGCAATCGGGTGGGCTGGGCGACGATCCACTTCAGCTCACCGCTTGCTGCGAACGCTTCGGCAAGGTCGCCAGCAGCAGGCCAGCGAAGATCATCGCGCCACCGGCCCAGTGGAACAGCAGCAACGCCTCTCCCAGCAAGATCCAGCCGAGAATGGCAGTGAACACCGGCATCAGGTAATTGCCCATGGCGGCCGTCGATGCACCGAGCACTTTCACCCCGTTGTTCCACCCCAAGTAGGCCAGCAGCGAAGCGAATATCGCGGTGTACGCAATGGCGGCCAAGTTAGCAGGCGTCGCCAGCACTTGAGCGCCCGTGGAGACTTCGTAAAGGTACAACGGCAAAATCAGCGGCACCCCCAGTAGCATGAAGATGCCGAGCAGCGCCAACGGTGGGATCGGCGCCAGGTAATGGCGCCAGCGCCGTAGCAACACGGTGTAGAGCGCCCAGTCGAGCACCGCCAGCAACATGATCAGATCGCCACGGTTGAACGCCAGCCCGGCCAGTATCTGCCAGTCGCCCCGACAGATCAGCACCAACAACCCCAACACTGCCAGCGCCATGCCCCACCAGGCACGCCGCGCCGGCCACTCGCCAAGCAGCAGCCCGGCGAAGATGAAGGTCATCAACGGGATGCAGGTGTTGACCAAGGTGATATTGATCGCCGCGGTGGTCTGCGCTGCGCTGTAAAGGAAGGTGTTGTAACCGGCGATACCAAACGCGGCGATTACCAACAAGCGCCAGCTGGCATGCCGCAAGGCGGCACGGTGGCGCCACAAGGGCAGTGCAACGAAGGGCAGCACGAGCACCAGCGCCAGGCTCCAGCGCCAGAACGCCAGGGTAAAGGGCGGAATTTCACCGGCGAAGGCCCGAGCCACCAGCGCATTGCCGGCCCAGCACAGCACGGCCACGAGAACACCGGCAATGGCCAGCTTACGCGACGCTGCTGGCGTACTCATGGCTGCAGCGGGCGCAGGCGGTACTGCTCGGGCAGTTGCTCGGCAGCGCTGACGGTAACGTCGAGATCCTTCCAGCGCCCATCTTTCAAGCCATAGATGCAGCCGTGCACCGACAGCGGCTGACCACGGTGCCAGGCGTTCTGGATGATGCTGGTTCGGCTGACGTTACCCACCTGCTTCATCACGTTCAGCTCGCAAAGCCGATCGACACGCGCCTCCTCGTCGGCGAGAACAGCCAGGTGCTCGTACTGCTCATAGTAGAGATCACGGATGTTGCGAAGCCAGCCATCGATCAAACCGAATTGCGTGTCGTGCATGGCTGCACGTACACCACCGCAACCGTAATGACCGGTGACCAGGATATGCCGAACCTTGAGCACATCGACCGCGTACTGAATCACCGAGAGGCAATTCAGATCCGTATGCAGCACAACGTTTGCCACATTACGGTGCACGAACAACTCGCCGGGGAGCAGCCCGACGATGTCATTGGCCGGCACGCGGGCGTCCGAACAGCCGATCCACAAATACTCCGGCGTCTGCTGGCGAGCCAGGCGGGGAAAGAAGTCCGGGTCATTCTGGGTGATCGTTTCAGCCCAGCGCTCATTGTTGTCGAACAGGTGCTTGAGGTCGCTCATGCCAGCGGCTCCCGGAAAAGGTCGATGCGCACCATACGGATGCACAGCCCTTTTTGACAAGGCGATTTCCATCCACCTCGACGCTTGCCGGCCAAGGGCGGCGCACGAAACGCTGAATCTTTCAGTCCGTGCGGCCGTCTACCCCGATAGCCATCGACAGATTGGGAGTTCGTCATGACTGACAAGACAACAGCAAGCAGCGCACAGGGGGTCATCGAGAAGCGGAGCGAATCACCCGTTCTTCATGATGAGGTAGAGGCGCTTTCGCCCAAGGGCTTGCGCGAAGCCGGGAGCCCGCGCGACGGCATAGTCGCCAAACAGCCTCGGAGCGAGAGCGGTAGAGCCGCTGCCCCGGATAGTGGCAAGCTGTTGCCAACATTTTTGGATGAGTACGACCTGAGCCTCGTCGATGAAGAGCGCGAGATGCGCCTTCAGACACGCCGCTGGTAGATCATTCGACCAGCGTGCAGGCCATCACCAGCGCATCTTCACGACCGCCCGGTGCCGGGTAGTAATCCCGGCGCCTGCCAATTTCATTGAAGCCGTATCGCTCGTACAGACGATAAGCAACCTGATTGCTCGAACGTAGTTCGAGAAAGCACTCCCCAGCCTTGAGCTGAGCGGCGCGCTCCATCAGTTGCTCCAGCAAGCGCAACCCCAGGCCGCGCCCCTGGCTTTCCGGTTTGACGGTAATGTTGAGTAGATGGGCTTCATCGATGATCACGTTGATCACACCGTGGCCCACCTGCTGGCTACCTTCGAACATCAGCCAGACTTCGTAAGACTTCAAACTGTCGAGAAAGATACCGCGCGTCCAAGGGTGGCTGAACGCGGCGTACTCGATCTTCAGCACAGCATCGATATCCGCTTCGGTCGCCCGGCGAAAGGAAATCGCGTCATTGATCATGCCGATGCCTCCAACCAGCGCCGGCGAACTCGCTGCATGGCCTGCCATAGTTCACGTTTGCGCTGCGGCTCATCCATCAACAGCTCAAGGCCCGGAAGCGCCCAGACGGCGCCCAGTTCCTCGACCTGCAGCTCGCGGTTGTAGGCTTCGGCGTCAGCGTCGCCTGCAAAGCGAATCGCCGGCAGACCGATCAGCCACAGGCAGGCACAGGGCTCCTGCTCTTCCAGCCGCGCGCCGATGAAACTCTGCACGAAATCCAGGGCCGCTTGCGGCCCCTGATCCATATTGCCGCGCACCAGTAGTGGCCAGCGCACCGGCTCGCCAATGATCAGCGGAGCGTCCGGCAAGCCAGCGGCGCGCAGCAGATCCTTGAGCAACAGATAGGCCGGATCGCGGCTCTGGAACGGCTCGCCCGTTGGCAGCTCGACCAGCAGCGCGCAACTGCCAGCACGCAATAGCTGCAAGGAAAACCGCGGGGGCGGTGTCGGGCGTACGCGCGGCGGCACCGCACTGACCTCAGCGGCCGTTTCCGGCTCATCGGTCTTGCCTGCCGAACCTGGCTTGGGAACTTCGATGCGAGGCCGCTCGCGCACTACCTCATTACCAGCAGCCACCACCACGGGCAGTGGCGGTCGCGCTGGCGTCGGCGCCTGGGGCGCCACGACTACCTCGGGCTCTGGTTCGAAAGAAACCAGTAACTCAGGCCGCGAGGGCGCCGCAAAAGGTAACTCGACACGCGGCAGCCAACTGGCCACTTGCATGGCATCCAGGTAGGCACGGCGGCGCAACTCGGTATTCAAACGTCAGGTACCTGGCACATCGATTTTCAAGGGCTGTGATTGTCGCGTGAATCGCCTGCTGGGGGTAGCCCCATCTGCATAGAGGGTTACCTGCCAGGCTTGCTAGCATGCTGCTTGAGCAGGCTGACGAAAGCCTGGGCCGGTGGGCTCAGGTAGCAGGGTTTACGCTGCAGCACACCGATGCCACGGGCTGGTGCAGCCGGCAGCGGGTGGACGGATAGATTGCCGTCGCTATTGAAGGTATCCACCACGCTCGCGGGTAACAACGCATAGCCCAGGCCCGCACGCGCCAATGCTGCAGCACTGCTCATGTAGGCGACCTCCCACGCCGGTTCGCGCAGCAGGCCCATGTGCTCGAGAGTCTGGTCGGCCATGGTGCGCAGGCTGGTATCCCGGGTAGTCGCCACATAGTCGAGATCTCGTAACGCGACCACCAGCTTTTCGCCACGCAGCCTGGCCAGGCCTCGCACCAGCAGCACCAGGCTGTCGTCGTAGAGGGGCTGGAAATCCAGCACACCGGGTTCGTCCGCCACCGAGGTGATGGCGAAGTCCACTTCGGCGTTGCTCACCCACTGACGGATTTCCCCGGCGCGGCCATCGCGCAGGCTGATCTCGATCCCCGGATAGCGCTGGCGATAGTCGACCAGCACCCGTGGCAGCGGCTCGATGGCGACCGAGGGCAGCACGCCGATACGTAGCGAACCGCTCTGCAGATGCAACTGTTCATGGGCGTCGTGCACCGCGTTGTGCATGTCGCACAGCAGGCGGCGGGCCTGCTCGAGAAAGCGCACCCCGGCTTCGGTCAGTTCCACGCTGCGGGTGTTGCGCGCGAACAGTGACAACCCCAGCGCCTCTTCGAGCTTGCGCAGGCTGTAACTGAGTGCCGGTTGCGAAAGATGAATCTGCTCGGCAGCGCGACTGAAGCTGCGCTGCTCGGCGATCAGCACGAAGGCTTGAAGCTGGCGAAAGCTGATATCCATGACCACCGACTCATAAAATTAACTTATCAATTCATATCACATTTCGAATTCACAACTAAATCCAGACCCTGCACGCTGCTGGCAGACCATCGACCTGGATCAATAATGATGACAACAGTCCATATCGGTTGTGGGGCAGGTTTCGCCAATGATCGGCCCGATGCCGCCCTGGCGCTGGCCAGCGACCTGGCCGCTCGCGACGGCCGCCGCTTCCTGTTCTTCGAACTGCTCGCCGAGCGCACCCTGGCCGAGGCACAACTGCGGCGCCTGGCCGACGTCGAAAGCGGCTACGCCACCCGGTTGTTCGACTTTCTCGAGCCAGTGCTGGAGATCTGCCTGGATGCCGGCATCCCGATTATCACCAATGGCGGCGCGGCCAATCCCAGTGCCGCGGCCCGGCGCTTGCGCAAGCAACTGCAGGGAAGTCGATTCGCAGCGACGCGCATCGCCTGCGTACTGGGTGACGACCTGCTCGACTCGAGCGAGGCACTGCAACGTTGGCTGCCGGAGACGCTCGACGGCGAGGTGGTGTCGGTCAACGTCTACACCGGTGCCGATGGCATCGTTCAGGCACTGGACGAGGGGGCCGATATCGTTCTCTGCGGTCGCGTGGCCGACCCCAGCCTGGCGGTTGGCCCGCTCCGCCATGCCTTCGGCTGGCAGGCCGAGGATTGGGATCGCATCGCCCTGGCCACCGCGGTTGGCCATTTACTCGAATGCTGCACCCAGGTCAGCGGTGGCTATTTCGCCCATCCGGGCCTCAAGGACGTGCCGGATCTGGCCAACGTCGGTTGCCCGATCGCCAGCATCCAGGCCGATGGCCGCGTGACCATCGGCAAAGCCGCCGGCACCGGTGGCTGCGTCACCGAGCGCACGGTCAAGGAGCAACTGCTCTACGAAGTTCATGACCCGGCCGCCTACCTGACTCCGGACGTGACCCTCGACCTGAGCCAGGCACGAGTCCGCCAGGTCGGCCCTGACCTCGTGCAGGTCGAGGGCATACGCGGTCATCCACGCCCAGCCGAACTCAAAGGGCTGATCGGTCTGCGCGGCAACTGGTTCGCCGAGGCGGAAATCTCTTATGCAGGGCCCGGTGCCCTCGCCCGCGCCGCACTGGCCCGGGACGTTCTGCTACAACGCTGCGCGCGCCTCGCGCCGCGGCTCACGCCGTGGATCGATCTGATCGGCGTCGCCAGCCTGTTCAACGATGCCCGGGGCGAGTGGCTGCAGCAGCGCCTGGCCGAAGCGCGGGATCCGCAGGATGTGCGCCTGCGCATCAGCTTCGTCGACCACGACAAGGCACTGCTGGAAAACCTCCTGCTCGACGCCGAGTCGCTCTATACCAACGGCCCCGCAGGCGGTGGTGGTGTGCGCCGGCACCTGAGTGAATCCCTGGGCACGGCGAGCTTCCTGATCCCACGCACCGCGGTGCAGCAACAGGTGGAGTGGTTCTGATGAGCGACGAAGTATTGCTATGCGACTACGCCCATGCCCGCGCAGGCGACAAGGGCAACATGCTCAGCGTGGCGGTGTTCGCCTATGACCCGGCGCATTACGCCTGGTTGGCGGCCGAACTGACCACGGAACGCGTTGCAAGCTGCCTGGCCCACCGCCAGATCGGCAGCGTGCGCCGTTATGAATTGCCAAACCTGGGCGGCCTCAACTTCGTGGTGGAAAACGCCCTGGAAGGTGGCGTCAATGCCAGCCCCGGCATCGACCGCCACGGTAAGAGCCTCAGCTACAGGCTGCTCGACCTGAGGCTGCCCGCTCCCTGATAACGCCAGCGCTATCAGCCTCACGACTCCAACAATAATAAAATCGGAGAGATCGACATGATCACCGCCCTCGGCTTCACCTTGATGTTCGCCATCGTCGCCCTGATCCTGATGCGGCGCGTTACGCCACTGGTGGCGTTCGTCACGTTGCCTGTCATCGCCTGCGTCATGGCTGGCTTCGGCCTCGGTGAGATCGGCAAATTCATCACCGAAGGTCTGAAGGCGGTCGCGCCAACGGCCACGTTGTTCATCTTCGCCATCCTGTATTTCGGCGTCATGCGCGAACGAGGCCTGTTCGCTCCGCTGGTGACCTTCCTGCTCAAAAGCACCAAGGGCAGACCACTGGCGGTGGCGATCGTCACCGTGGCAGTGACTGCCGTCACGCACCTGGACGGCATCGGCGCGGCGACCTTTCTGCTGGTCATCCCCGCCCTGCTGCCGCTGTACCTGCGCCTGGGTATGAGTCGCGAGATGCTGCTGTGCCTGGTGGTGCTCAGCGCCGGCGTGATGAACATGGTGCCCTGGGGCGGCACCACCGCACGCGCGTCGGCGGTGACCGGCATTGATGCCTCGCAACTGTGGATATCCCTGATCCCGATCCAGGTGATCGGTCTGGCATTGGTCATGAGCCTGGCGGTATTCCTCGGTTTACGCGCCCAGCGCAACCTCGCCAGTAACGGTGGCGTGGCAGGCCATTACACTGCTGACCAAACGCCGGCAGCGGATACTGCGCACCGGCTCAGCCCACGCGACTGGCGCTACTGGGCCAATCTGGCGCTAACGCTGATCATCCTTGTCTGCCTGTTCACCGGGGCGTTTCCGCTCTTCGCCTGCTTCATGGTCGGCCTGGGCATTGCACTGGTCATCAACTACTCAAGCCTGGCAGAACAGAACAACGCGGTGCTACGTCACGCCAGCGACGCCATGCAAATGGCCCTGGTGATGCTCGCTGCGGGCATATTGCTGGGCGTACTGGCCGGCGCCGGTATGTCCGACGGCATGGCACACTGGATGATCAATATCCTGCCGGAAGGCTCGGGCAACTGGCTGCATGTGATCATCGGTGCTTTCGGCGTGCCACTGGGTATGCTGTTCTCGCCAGACGCCTACTACTTCGCACTGCTGCCCGTCATCCGCGATGTCGCCGTAGCGGCAGGTGTTGACCCGGCCGCCGTGGCCAATGCCATGCTGATCGGCGAAAACACCGGCTTCGGCATCAGCCCCGTGGTGCCGAGCGTCTACCTGGCCATTGGCCTGGCAGGCGTCGAGCTGTACAAGCACATCCGCTACACCGTGCTATGGGCCTGGGGCATCAGCTTGATCATGCTGGCTTCGGCGGTACTACTGGGCGTTGTGACGGTATAGTCGAGATAGCTTGCAGCCCACAAAGCGCATCAGCTCTGCGTACAGCAACAAAAAGGATCGCTGCGGCGATCCTTTTTTGTGGGCCTGAAAACCGATCAGGGCTTGGGCTGCAGGATCTCGATCCACAGCGCGCCATCACCAGATGCCGCCTCGCTGACCCGCTTGAGGCTACCCTTTTCGCCGATGGCGTAGCTGCCGATAGTCTGGCTTTTCTCACCGGTAACCAGTAGCCACTTGCCGCCGGGGAAGAACGCGATGTTGCGCGGCTGCTTCTCCTTGACCGGGTAGTTGCCGACGAAACTCAAGCTGCCACTCTCTGGGTCGACTTTGAAGGCCGATACCGAGCTGGTGGTGCGCTCGGTGATGTACAGCAATGTGCCGTCTGGCGACAGGCGAATATCGGCGGCCCAAATACGCGGCGTGGGGTCATCCTTGAGGTCATTGTTGGCGGCGCTGCGGGCTTCGCCGTGAGCAAGCCCCAGGCTTTCGGGAATCCCGTTGGCGTGGCTGACTTCTTTCAAAGCACCGCTCGTGGGGTCGATGGCAAAACCGGTGACCGTACCGCTGAGCTCACCCACCACATACAGGTATTTGCCATTGGGCGAGAACGCGATGTGCCGTGGGCCGGTTTTGGCGGCGGTGCTGGCAAAGCCATCACCGATGGGGGTCAGCGCGCCGGTTTTCTTGTCCTGGCTGAACTGCAGCACCTTGTCGGCGCCCAGATTACCGGCGTAGACGAAACGGTCACTGATATCGCTGCGGATCGAGTGTGCGAACGGGCCGGTTTTGTAGACCTCGGCCTTGTCAGAAACACGCTGCTCGGCATCAATGGCTTGAACGGTGAGCACTGCACCGCCATAGGAAGCGCCCATCAGAAAACGGCCGCTGCGGTCAGTCGATATGTACGCGAGGCTGTCGGCCAATGGCGCCTGACTGCGCTTTTCCAGGTGCCCGGTTTTGGCGTCGATGCTGTAGACCAGCACGGTGAACGGCGCGACGCGTTGCGCGGCGAAGAGCGTCTTGCCGTCTGGCGAAAGCGCCATGGGATTGACCTTATCGCCCGCCTTGGTCTGCTCGACCAGAGTGATGGCACCGTTACTTTCGTCCAGCCGGTACTGGGAAATCAGCCCGTCGTTGGGGCTGGAAATATAGGCAAAGGTATCTGCTGCATGCGCCTGCAACATCATGGACGAAGCAAGAGCGGCAGCGAGTACGAGCGGCTTGAACATAGTCGAACACCTTATTGTTATGGTTATTGTGATCGGTCATCGTACGACCGCCCAATTGCAACTGCAAGTGTCTAAAATTCAAGCAAAGAACGCGTATCCAAAGCCCTCTATCTGCCGTTCAAGCCTGATAGCCAGCAGCCGATATATTGCTCACATTACAACAATACCTGCCCGAGCTAACGAGGCCGTCATGCTATTACGCAACTGGAACATTGCTCCCCGAGCTGCCTTTGGATTTGGTTTGATCGCACTGATGGTGGCCTTTCTAGGCATTTTCTCGCTGCTCACCATGTCGAGCATCCGCGAACGAGCCACTGCCATCGAAACCGACTGGGTGCCCAGCATCCGCAACGTCGACACCATCCGCGAGAACATGCTGCGCATCCGTACGATTTCCCTGCGTGTAGCGCTCGACCCCGATCCCAAAAACATCGACACCTATGTGGGTCAGTACGAGGCGCGCAACAAGGTCCTCATGCAGAACATTCAGGACTTCGAGCCCTTCGTCGATACACCGGACGAGCAGCGCATCTATGACCAGTTTCGCAAGGACTTCGCGGCTTATCAGCGTGGAATGGCCGAGTCGTTCGTACTGGCGCGCAGTGGTGATCGGCAAGCGCTGAACAAACTACTGCTGGTGGACATGAAGCCCGTGGTCGATGGCACTGGCGCACAACTTGCCGAACTGGGCGAAATCTACGGCAAAGGCATCGAACAGGAAGGCAAGGTCTCGGCGGATGAATATGCCCAGTCGCGCCTGGTGGTCATCGCCGTCATCGTGCTTGCCGCGCTGGTCACCGTACTGCTGGCCTGGTTGCTGACCCGCAGCATCGTCGGCCCGCTGAAGAATGCTGTGCAGGCCGCGCAGCACGTAGCCGATGGCGACCTGACCAAACGCATCGAGGTCGATGGCCGCGACGAAGTCAGCCAGTTGCAGACCTCATTGGCGCAGATGCAGCAGCGCCTGCGCGAAACCCTGGCGGAGATTTCCGGCTCCTCGACTCAACTGGCCGCGGCTGCCGAAGAGCTCAACATGGTGACCGAAGAAGCCGGCCGCGGGCTGCAGCAGCAGAACGACGAGATCGAGCAAGCCGCCACTGCCGTCAATGAAATGAGCGCAGCAGTGGATGAAGTGGCGCGCAATGCGGTGTCGACCTCGGAGGCCTCGAAGGCTTCCAACCAGTCCGCCCAGGTCGGGCAAACGCGGGTCTCGGAAACCATTACCGCCATCAGTGGCCTGTTTGGCGAAGTAGAAAGTACCTCGACGCTGGTGCAGCGTGTCGCAGAGCAATCCCAGGAAATCGGCAAGGTGCTGGACGTGATCCGTGCCATCGCCGAACAGACCAACCTGCTGGCGCTCAACGCGGCCATCGAAGCGGCGCGTGCTGGCGAATCCGGCCGCGGTTTTGCGGTGGTGGCCGATGAAGTGCGGGCGCTGGCCCATCGCACGCAGAACTCCACCCAGGAGATCGAGCAGATGGTCTCCAGTATGCGTACCGGCGCCAGCCAGGCGCTGACGTCCATGCAATCGAGCAGCAGCAGAGCCCGCGAGACCCGCGAACTGGCGCAGAGCGCAGGCACGGCGCTGGAAGAGATCACCACCGGGATCGGTGAAATGTACGAGCGCAACCTGGTGATCGCCAGCGCGGCAGAAGAGCAGGCCCAGGTGGCCCGCGAAGTCGACCGTAACCTGGTGAACATTCGCGACCTGTCGGTACAGTCCGCAACCGGCGCCCACCAGACCAGCGCATCCAGCCACGAGCTGTCCCGACTGGCTGCAGACCTCAGCCGATTGGTGAACCGCTTCAGCGTTTAAGCAACCGCCAAGAAACGAAAAAGGATCGCCGAGGCGATCCTTTTTCGTTCAACCGAGGGGGCTCAGAGCGCCTGATCCCAAGGACGGTCGCCGTGCTCATCCTTGATGCGGGTGGGCAGCCCCATCACATCGAGGAGTTTGAGGAACGGCTCGGCCGGCAGCTCCTCGACGTTGACCATGCGCTGCACGTCCCACTCACCACGGGCGACCAGCAGCGCAGCGGCTACGGGCGGTACGCCTGCGGTGTAGGAAATACCCTGGCTGTCGGTCTCGGCGTAGGCTTCTTCGTGGTCGGCCACGTTGTAGATGAACACTTCGCGCGGCTGGCCATTCTTGGTGCCTTTGACCAGATCACCGATGCAGGTCTTGCCGGTGTAGCCCGGCGCCAGCGAGGCGGGATCAGGCAGCACGGCCTTGACCACTTTCAGCGGCACGACTTGCAGACCTTCTGCTGTGGTTACCGGCTGCTCGGAGAGCAGGCCAAGGTTCTTCAGCACGGTGAACACGTTGATGTAGTGCTCGCCGAAACTCATCCAGAAACGCACGTTGGGCACGTTGAGGTTCTTGGAGATCGAGTGCACTTCATCGTGACCGGTCAGGTACAGGTTCTGCTCGCCGACAACGGGCAGATCATCAGTACGCTTGACCTCGAACATGGTGTTGGTCGTCCACTGGCTGTTCTGCCAGCTGTAGACCTGACCGGTGAACTCACGGAAATTGATTTCCGGGTCGAAATTGGTGGCGAAATATTTGCCGTGGGAGCCGGCATTAACGTCGAGGATGTCGATCGAATCAATGCGGTCGAAATGCGCTTGCTGGGCCAGCGCCGCATAGGCATTGACCACACCCGGATCGAAGCCCACGCCGAGAATGGCGGTGACGTTCTTCTGCTGGCATTCCTCGAGGTGTTTCCACTCGTAGTTGCCGTACCAGGGCGGCGTTTCGCAGATCTTGCCCGGTTCTTCGTGAATGGCGGTGTCCAGATAGGCCACGCTGGTATCGATGCAGGCACGCAGCACCGACATGTTGAGGAAGGCGGAACCGACGTTGATGACAATCTGCGATTCGGTCTCGCGGATCAGCGTCTTGGTCGCCTCGATATCCAGAGCATTGAGCGAGAAGGCCTGGATGTCGGCGGGCACCTTGAGGCTACCCTTGGCCTTGACGCTGTCGATGATGGCCTGGCATTTGGAGATGTTCCGTGACGCGATGGCAATACGACCGAGTTCGTCGTTGTGCTGCGCGCACTTGTGGGCCACCACCTTGGCGACACCTCCTGCACCAATGATAAGGACGTTCTGCTTCAATTGTTTCACCTCCAGATACTGCATGTGTTGAGAAAGTTACTGCGCTATCACAAGCCAACTCACCCGCTCACGCCTGAGCACGGCGCTGAAAGCCATTCGATCTGGTGGGCTGAAGCCCACCCTACCCGCACGCTGCGGTATCACTACGCGTGACTTGTAGGGTGGGCGTCGCTTCATCCGTCCACCAAATACGGCGGA
Source organism: Pseudomonas sp. AC355 (assembly GCF_979258205.1). Taxonomy (NCBI): domain Bacteria; kingdom Pseudomonadati; phylum Pseudomonadota; class Gammaproteobacteria; order Pseudomonadales; family Pseudomonadaceae; genus Pseudomonas; species Pseudomonas sp. AC355. The sequence continues at coordinate 2,685,636 of NZ_OZ409843.1, forward strand.
CAAAAGAAGCGTTGGCTACGCGCCCTGGGCCACCCTACGTCCACACTCCGGCTGTTACGAAAGGCTGGACAGGTAATCGTCGAAACCGAACTCGCGAACCACCTCGACACTACCGTCGAGCTGCTTGACCACGATGGACGGCATCTTCAGGCCGTTGAACCAGTTCTTCTTGACCATGGTGTAACCCGCCGTATCGACGAACGACAGGCGATCGCCGATGGCCAGCGGCGCGGCGAATTGATACTCCCCGAAAATGTCACCGGCCAGGCAGGATTTACCGCACACCATATAGGTGTGCTCACCGTCGCTCGGCGCCAGCTTGGCGTTGAGACGGTAGATGAGCAGGTCGAGAAGGTGAGCCTCGATGGAGCTGTCGACCACCGCCAGGTGCTTGCCGTTGTACAGGGTGTCGAGCACGGTGACTTCCAAGGAAGCGCTGTTGGTGATCGCCGCCTCGCCTGGCTCCAGATAAACCTGCACAGCGTACTTCTCGGAGAACGCCTTGAGGCGCGCGCAGAAGGCATCCAGCGCATAATTTTCGCCGGTGAAGTGGATGCCGCCACCGAGGCTGACCCACTCGACCTTGTGCAACAGATGGCCGAAGCGCTCTTCGATGTGGCTGAGCATCTGATCGAACAGGCCGAAGTCGCCGTTCTCGCAGTTGTTGTGGAACATGAAGCCTGAGATCTGCCCGATGACCGCTTCGATCTTTGCCGGATCCCACTCGCCCAGGCGGCTGAACGGACGCGCCGGGTCGGCCAGCAAATAATCCGAGCTGCTCACCTGCGGATTCACGCGCAAGCCGCGCACTTTGCCCGCGGACGCCTCGGCGAAACGCTCGAGTTGGCCGATGGAGTTGAAGATGATCTTGTCGCAGTTGGCCAGCATCTCCTCGATCTCGTCGTCAGCCCAGGCCACACTGTAGGCGTGGGTCTCGCCGGCGAAGTTCTGGCGACCGAGCTTGAGCTCGTAGAGCGAGCTTGATGTGGTGCCGTCCATGTACTGCTGCATCAGGTCGAACACCGACCAAGTGGCAAAGCATTTGAGTGCCAGCAGCGCCTTGGCCCCGGAGTGTTCGCGCACGTAGGCGATCTTCTCCATGTTGCCCAGCAGCTTCTGTTTGTCGATGAGGTAGTACGGCGTTTTGATCATTGCGCAGTCCGTAATAAAGGTCGGCCAACAGGAGCCCGCCAGCCTCCTGAAAAAAGCGGACGCGAATTGTGCCGACAACCGCCACAGATCGAAAGACCGCTGAGCATATTTTGTCCATTTACGGATATTTCAGGCCACGACCGGAGCAGCATCGTTCAGTCGATTCGCCGCCGAGCATGCCCACCCGCGATGACGGCCGCGTGACAATGCAGCGACATGCCGCTTTCCCGTACAATCGGCGTTTTTTCGAAATCGAGCGACAGCCCCGCGATGATCGATCCCAAACGCGTATTGCGCGCCCTTGCCGAGCACTGGGCGCTGCTCGAACCACTCTGCGAAAGCTTCGATAGCGGCACCCTGAGCCTGGTGGACTTGCGCAAGCAGCTCACCGCGCAGCTACCGCCGCAAAGCACCGCGGTGGACGTCACCGCCCTGCTCGATCAGTGGATCCGCCTTGACATCCTGGTGCCGGTGGCCAAGAGCCCCAACCGCTTCGAGCTCAACGCACAGATCCACGACTTTCTCGCCTACCTGCGCCGCGAGCATCGCCTCGGCCTGTGCCTGGAAATCGAAGCCTACCTGCGCCACCTCGAGCGCCTGGCGGGCTATATCCAGGATGCCTTCGAGATACGTGACGGCAACGACCTGGCCCGTCAGTTGCGCCTGCTCGACATGCGCGTTCGCGACGTCCTGAAGAAGCTCGGCAACGATGAGCAGGCACTGGTAGGCGTGGCCGAACGGGCCAAGACCAGCGACCGGCAGATCCCGCTGCGCCAGCGCTACGCCGAAGTGCTAGCCACCTGGGATGAGTACGTCGAGCCGATGATTCAGCTGGTCGCCGCCGACGGCGCCTTCGAGCAGGGTGTGCGCCGCGTCGAGCAGGTGCTGCTCAAGCTGCTCGGCGAACAGCAGCGCCTCGGCCAACTGGTCGATGACGACCTGCTGCTGCGCACCCACGCCCGTATCCTGGAAATGCAGACCACCGCCCAGTTGACCCTGCGCAAGGCCCGCGAGCTGCTGCTGCCGCTACGCGAGGAAGCACGCAGGCACAACGCCGTGACCCGTGGCGCGGCGCTAGCCCTGTCGGTGATCCGCAAGAAGGGCATAGAGGCGGTGCCGCAGGCAGCGATGCCGATGTTCACCCGCCCGCAGAGCAACTTCCTCGGCAGCGCGTCCCAGGTCGAGGCCTATGTGTATGCCCTGGCTCGCTTCGAGGCCAAGCCCAATCATTTCCCGAAGGCCAGCGGCAAGCGCAAGGGCGACAGCCCACGGGCACCGAAAACCGCCCGGGAAATGATCGACCGCTGCGAGCAGTCGCTGCCGCTGCCGGATCTGATGACCTGGCTGCTGGAGCAGGAGCCCGAAGGCGCCACCGACGAACTGCTCTACTGGTTCTCGCGCCTGTCGCGCGAAGGCCGCTTCCAGCGCGATCGCCTGGAGCGCCAGGTCTACCTGACCCGCGAGCACGAGATCAGTATCAGCTCCTATGCCCTGGTGGGTCGCCCGAGTGCCTAGCCCTTTGTCCACCACCGACCATCACGAATTCTCGGCTGTAGCCCAGGCTCCAGCTGCCAACGAGCACCGCACATGAATATCGACCTGAAAGAAATGACCCAGCTCGCGGCCGCGTTCCGCGACCTGTTCAAGGGCTACCACATCTCCCGCAGCGAGCCCGAGTGCTACGCCCAGCTGTCGAGCATGCAGGATCAATATCGCGCCCTGTTCCGCGCCCTGGGCTTCGAGCTGGTGTGCGACCCACGCGGCTTCTACTACTTTGTCCCGGAACAGGCCGCGCCGCAGGTCAACAAGACCGCCCAGCGCCTGGCGCTGTTCACCTTCATTCTGGTCGAGCACCTGGCTGACCAGGGCCGTGACCCACTGTCCGTACTCGATGGCGGCACCATTGGCCGTGACGAGTTGCCAGCGCTGCTCGACAAGTACCGCGACCTGTTCCTGCAAGCCGAAGTCACCACCCACGAAGAGCTGGAAGACAAGGTCATCCGCCGCCTCACCCAACTCGGCTTCGCCGAAGACAGCAACGGCGTGTACCGCTTCCTGCCGCCGATGCATCGCTTCCTCGATGTCTGTCTGGCGGTGCAGCACGACCGCGACCTGGCCGCCAGCCTGCACAGCACCGACCTGCCGCTGCCGGCCCCGGTACTGATCGACGATGACAGTGGTGACCCGATCATCACCCTCGACGATGCCGTCGAAGAATCCGAGGAAGACGCCATGGCCCGTGCCCTGGCCGAAGAGCGCGCTGCACAGGAGCAAGACGCATGACCCAGGAACGCTACGGCATCCGCCGCTTCGCTCTGCTGAACACCGCTGGCTACAGCCTCGGCCTGTTTCCGCTGGAAAACCCGCTGTCGGTGTATGGCGCCAACAACCTCGGTAAGTCGGCATCGATCAACGCCCTGCAGTTCCCGATCCTGGCGCGCATGTCGGACATGAGTTTCGGCAAGTACAGCCTGGAGCAGTCGCGCAAGTTCTACTTCGCCACCGACACCAGCTACATCCTCGTCGAAGTCGCCCTGCCCCATGGCCCCCACGTGATCGGCGTGGCCGGGCGTGGCCCCGGTGGCGGCTTCGGCCATCAGTTCTTCGCCTATGCGGGCGAGCTGGATCTGGATCACTACCAGCAGGGCGGCACCTGCCTGCGTCAGCGCGAGCTGTTCAAGAACCTCGGCCAGGCCGGCATCACCGCCTATGAGCTCAAGCCCGACGAGCTGCGTCGCCTTTTGGTCGGCGGGCACACCAGCATCCCGCTGGATCTGACCCTGATTCCGCTGCGCTCGACCAGCGAGCAGAGCCTGAAAACCTTCCGCGCGCTGTTCATCAACCTGCTGCACATGCGCGAGATCACCGCCGCCAAGCTCAAGCAGCTGTTCCTCGATGCCTTCGAGCACAGCCTGCGCTCCGGCAGCGTCGACTACATCGCCGCCACCGAAGAAGCCTTCCGCGACGTGCGCCGCATGGAGCAGGACTACCAGGCGCTGGTCACCGCCGGCCCGCTGATCGAGGCCTTGGCATCCGGCGTGAACCAGCGCGAACACCTACGCGGCAAGCTGCATCGCCTGTCGCCGCTGCTCGACTCGCTGCTCGGCACCTGGCACGACTACGCCGATGCACGCAAGGAAGAGCTGGTGATCCAGGCCGAGCACTACCGCAACGAGCAGGACGGCCTGCAGAACGATCAGCGCGGCGGCACTCAGGAACTGATGCGCATGGAGCGCGAGATCAGCGAGATCCAGCGCTGGCTCGGTGAGCTGGCGGTGCTGAAGAACCGCTTCGCGCTGGTCGACGACGTCAAGGTACTGGAGGCCCAGTTGCTGGCCGCCAAGGATGCCCACGACGAACTGGCCGGCGCTCTGGCTCAGTCCCGTCAGTTCTCCAGCGAAGACTTGGACGAACGTCTGCGCGATCTGGAAAAACGCCTCAAGTCGGTCAAGCAGCAGCTCGACCACGCCGACAACAACAGCTACTCGCGCCTGCGCGAAGAGTTCTCCCAGGCTGACGTCGATCGCCTGATGCGCCTGTTCAACGGTCAGTTGTTCAGCCTGCCGCTCGGCGAGAAAGGCATTCAGCTCGACGACGGCGACGTGTGGGTCAAATCCCTGGAAGCGATTCTCGACAGCTTCAAGGGCGAGCATTTCCAGGTGCCCGGTCTGGATATCGACCTCTCGAATATCGAGCCGCCTGCCCTGCAGGCCCTGGCCGACCGCGCTGCCCTGCGTGACCAGAAGGATCGCCTCGACCGCGAATACAAGCAGCTCAAGACCCAGCAGTCGGTGGCAGCCGACCGCGCCGCCAGCAAGGCCCAGGCCGAGCAGCTGTACCAGGCCGTACTCGACGCCCAGAAGGCGCTGGAAGACTTCCGTCGCAGCCAGACGCTAGCTGCCGAGGAAGACGGCAAGCTGGAAAAACTCGCCCAGCTGGAAGGCGCCCAGGACGAACTCAAGCGCGCCAGTGATGCCTTCACCGAGCGCGTCCAGCAACTGTCCGCCAAGCTGCAACTGATCGGCCGTCAGATCGCCGATCTGGAAGCCAAGGAGCGCACGCTGGAAGACGCCCTGCGCCGTCGCCAGTTGCTGCCCGCCAACCTGCCCTTCGGCACCCCCTACATGGAGCCGGTCGACGACTCACTGGACAACCTGCTGCCGCTGCTCAACGACTACCAGGACACCTGGCAGGGCCTGCAACGCATCGACGGGCAGATCGAGGCGCTATACGCCCAGGTGCGCCTCAAGGGCGTCGCCAAGTTCGACAGCGAAGACGACATGGAGCGCCGCCTGAAGCTGCTGGTCAACGCTTATGCCCACCGTCAGGACGAAGCCCTGACCCTGGCCAAGGCACGTCGTGCCGCAGTGACCGACATTGCCCGTACCCTGCGCAACATCCGCAGCGACTACGACAACCTCGAGCACCAGTTGGCGCTGTTCAACCGCGAGATCAACAAGCGTCAGGTGTCCAACCTGCAGAGCTTCCGCATCGTCCTCGCGCCGAACAAGGATGCCCTGCGGCATATCGATCAGATCATCCACAGCGCCGGTCAGTACGAAGAAGGCGAAACCCTGTCGGTATTCGACCTGCAACAGAGCAGCGAGCAGGATGTGAAGAACGAAGAAGCCAAGGACTACCTGTCGCGCCTGGTGGCTGCCAACGGCAACCAACTGGGCCTCAAAGATCTCTTCGAGCTGGCCTTCGAAATCACCAAGGTACACGGCCAGCCGGTGATCCACACCGACATCGACGGCGCCGCTTCCAACGGCACCACGATGACCATCAAGGCGCTGACCAACATGTACCTGCTGCTGCACCTGATGGATCGCGATCAAGCCGGCCGTGTACGCCTGCCCTACTACCTCGACGAGGCAGCGGACATCGACGAGCGCAACCAGCAGGCGCTGATCGAGACCAGCCTGCAGCTCGGTTTCGTGCCGATTCTCGCCTCGGTGAAACCCCAGGTCTCGGCCACCGTGGCCATCGACCTGGAAGGTGGCAGCGGGCCGAACGGCATCTACATCGACGAAGCCGACTGGAAGTACATCAAACGCCGCGAGCAAACCGAAGCACCGGCAAGCAGCGAGCAGGATGCGGCCGAGCCGGCCTGATAGCGCTGCACAACGCAAAAGGCCCGTGTTTTTACGCGGGCCTTTTGCTTTCAGTGACGCTTATCTGGGCAAGGCTATTTTCGGCGCCCACTCCAGCCACTCCGGCTGATACTCGTCGAACAACGCAAAGGTCTGACCAGGCCTGGCGGTATTGCTCTCGGTATCTGGCGTTGCGAAGGCAACACCCCCTGCGACCAGGGTCTCCAGAGACTCGGTGCGCACCGTCATGCCCTTGAACAAGCCGACATCGACACCGAACCCCGAGCTGTTCCAGAAGCGGCTGCCGGTTTTCACCAACCCGGCATAACGCGGCTCGATAAGAATCTGGATCAGCACCCTGTCGGCAGTTGCTCCCAGCTCATAGCCAGTCACTTTGCCAACCTGAATCTCGCGATAGGTGACTGGCGCACCAGCCTTCAGAGAGCCACGCCTCGCGGCGCTCAACACCAGACGCAGCCCCGGCTCATCGATCACCTGCTCAGGAGCACCCTTGAGCGCAACGAACTGGTTCTGCCGACCATCCTTCTGCTCCGATGGCAGCACCTCGATGTATTGGCCGCCGATCAGCGTGTCGAGATTCTGCGCGCCGCTCAAACTGACTTCCGGCTTGACCACCCAGAACCGCGATCCAGGCCGCAACACTTCCCGAGCAGCAGTGGTTATGCGCCCGTGCAGGTTTACCGCTTGCAGATCGTCGGTCAGTTCGACCCGCTCGATCTTGCCGATATCCAGCCCCTTGAAGCGGATGACAGTGCCCGGTGACATGCCGTCGCCACGCTCCACGCGAATGCTGATTACATCGCCTTCCTGCCTGGCCGCTTCTTGGTCGGCAAACAGGTTGAAGCGCTGTACGCGCTTCGGCTCAGCCGGCGCTTTCAAATCATCGGTCTCGAAGGCAATGCCTCCCGATATGAGCGTCTGCAAAGATTCGCTCTTGACCTCGATGCCGGACAAACCACCCTTCAAGGTGATGCCGCTGACGTTCCAGAAGCGCGTGGTTCGATTAACCAGCCCAGCGTATTCAGGCTCGATATGCACGCCGAGCACGATCTGCTTGTTGTCACGCGACAACTGGAAGCTCTGCACCGTACCCACTTTCATCTGCCGGTAGAGAATCGGGCTGCCTACGTCCACCGAGCCGAGGGTATCGCTGAACAGCACCAGGTGCAGCCCTTCGGAACCAAGATCCAGCGGCGGCGCCTTGGCCCGCGCAACGAACTCGCGACGCGGCGAGCCGCCCAGCTCACCGGGACGGATGGCGATGTAGTTACCTTTGACCAGCGCCTCGATACCGGTAATGCCTGCCAGTGAGATCGACGGCTTGACCACCCAGAACTGGCTGCCTTCAACCAGATAATCCTCGGCCAGCGGATCCATGGCCAATTCCGCCGTAGCACTCTTCAAATCTGGATCGACTTTCAGGTTCTTCAACGTACCGGCCTGAATACCTTTGTACATCACAGGCGTACGCCCGGCCTGCAGGCCCTCGAAGTCGGTCAGTTTGACCACGGCCTTGATGCCTGCCTGCGCTGCATCGAAGTCCTCATAAAGCCGGAAGGGTTTGCTAGGATCGGTGGGAGGGCTGTCCTTGCGATGTTCCGGCGTCGCAAAAGCGATGCCGCCTGCCACGATACTGGCCAGGGATTCGCTACGAACCTTCACCCCCGAGAAATTGGCATCGATGCTGATGCCGCTGGCATTCCAGAAACGCGTATGTTTGCGCACAAGATCGGCATAGGCCGGCTCGATGAATACTTTCACATCGACCGAAGTCTGGTCATTGGCGAGCTCATAGCTTTTCACCCGACCGACCTGAATCTGCTTGTAGAACACAGGACTATCACGGTTCAACGAGCCAAGTCGCTCGGCCTTGAGGATCAGGTGCAGGCCGGGTTGTTCATCAGAGAGCGGAGGTGCCTGGGGCAGCGCCTGGAAATCATAGGTCGGCTCACCTGCTCCTGGACTAACGGAGATGTAGTTACCGGAGACCAGCGTCTCCAGTCCAGTGATACCGGCGAGGCTGACGCTCGGCTTGACCAGCCAGAAACGCGTACCGGAACGCAGTTGATACTCGACGTCCTTACTCATCTCCAGCGTGGCGATCACTCCGCGCTGCTTCTCGCTCTGATCCAGGGTCAGGCTCGATACCTTACCGATCGACATCCCCTTGTAGACCACCTCGGTCTTGCCGGCTTCGATGCCTTCACCACTGGCGAACACCACCTGAATCTGGATACCCGCCTCACTGTAGGCACGCCAGCCCAGCCAGCCACCGATCAGCAAAGCAATCAGCGGCAGCACCCATATCGCAGACCAGTTGGAAGCCGGACGCGTCCTGGCCGTGGGCAGATCATTCATGGTCGTCATCCGATTCCGTATTATCCCAAATCAATCGAGGGTCGAAGGTCAGTGCGGCCAGCATGGTCAGGATCACTACACTGGCGAAAGCCACCGCTCCTATTCCTGGCTCGACGCTCGCCAAACTGCCGAATCTGACCACCGCCACCAGAATGGCAATGACGAAGATATCCAGCATCGACCAGCGCCCGATCCATTCGATGAAGCGGTACATCAAAATTCGTTGGCGAGCCGACATCGGCTGATGACGCTGCACCGAATAAAGCAGCAAGCCGATGCCGACCAGCTTGAAGGTAGGCACCAGGATGCTGGCGATGAATACCACCGCAGCGATCGGCAGCATGCCATTTTCTACCAGCGTGATGACACCAGACATGATGGTGTCCGGCTGCCCTTTGCCGAGGGAGTTGACTGTCATGATCGGCAGCAGGTTCGCGGGAATGTAGAGGATGGCTGCGGTCACCAGCAACGCCCAGGTGCGAACCAGACTATTGGGCTGGCGTGGATGTACACGTCCGCCACAGCGCGAACAGAACTGCCGCTTCAGTTCGGGCTCGTGGCGATTGATCTGATGGCATTCGTGGCAGATCAGCAACCCGGCATCAATGGCGCGCACTGATATCCTCCCCCGCCAGGGCTTCCCAGATCTGGTGAGGCGACATAGTCACCTCCAACCAGACCTGCACCAACAGCAGTGCAATGAAACAGACCAGACCGAAGCCCAGAGACAAGGCTGCGATATCGGCCAGTTTGACGATGGAAACCAGAATGCCCATCAGGTAGACCTCAAGCATGCCCCACTCGCGCATGTGATGATAAATGCGGTAGAGCAGCAACCCGTAACCCCGGCCAACCTTCAGACTGATGCTCAGGAGCACCAACAGCTGACAGAGCAGCTTGAGCAGCGGCACCGCCATGCTGCACAGGAACACCACCACGGCAATGCTCTGCATGCCGCTGTCATACAGACCGAGCACCCCGCTCCACACCGTGTCATTAGCGGTTTGCCCCAACAGGGTGAGGTGCATGATCGGCAGGAAATTCGCGGGGACGTACAGCAGAAGCGCCGCCAGCACCAAAGCCAGGCTGCGGCGCACCACCTGATGCCGATGGTTGTAGAGCTCATAACCACAACGTGGGCATTCAACGCTCTCACCGTCGCCGATGTGCGGCTTACGCATGAGCAGATCGCATTCATGGCATGCGACCAGCTCCGTCAGAGGTACTTCAGCTAACGACTGCTGCTCGGCCAACTCTGGCATGGATGGAATTCTCGAAAGTATCGAAGCATTCTAAACGAGACCCCGGCGGCGGCGCACAGTTGTGCTGATTATTTCCGCTTGCAAACATTTCCCGGGCATCACAGGGCTACGTTCGTTGTGCGTAGGCAAGAAGCATGTGAGCGACCCAGTGAACCTCAGGTCGGCTAACCCAGGCAACAGAGGCACTTCAGGACATGCTTAGGGTGGAAGACGCTCCATCCTTCCACCACGGGCCACCACCACGCCAAGGCCATAGGGTTGCGTCTTCCGTAGCCTGGGTCGAGCGCAGCGACACCCAGGAAGGCCCATCAAAACCAAAGCCCCTCACGCGCAGGACGACCTTTGTAGGAGCCGGCTTGCCGGCGAAGCTCTTGATCGTGGCTTGCCGGCGCCTACGCTCGACCTGCTGCAGCGGTCTTTTTTCTGCTCCGCAAAGACGAAACCCCAGACCTCTGTCGAGATCTGGGGTTTCTAGTAGAAGCTTGACGATGACCTACTCTCACATGGGGAAACCCCACACTACCATCGGCGATGCATCGTTTCACTACTGAGTTCGGGATGGGATCAGGTGGTTCCAATGCTCTATGGTCGTCAAGCAATCCGGTTGGGGAGTCGATGTTTAGGTCGCTTCCCCGAATTGGGTATGTGATATCAGTTGGTGTTGCGTGTTCTTTTACAAATTTTCGGCATTACTGTCGACTTCTACCGTCTAACAGCCAAATTGTTTGGGTGTTATATGGTCAAGCCTCACGGGCAATTAGTACTGGTTAGCTCAACGCCTCACAACGCTTACACACCCAGCCTATCAACGTCGTAGTCTTCGACGGCCCTTTAGGGAACTCAAGGTTCCAGTGAGATCTCATCTTGAGGCAAGTTTCCCGCTTAGATGCTTTCAGCGGTTATCTTTCCCGAACATAGCTACCCGGCAATGCCACTGGCGTGACAACCGGAACACCAGAGGTTCGTCCACTCCGGTCCTCTCGTACTAGGAGCAGCCCCTCTCAAATCTCAAACGTCCACGGCAGATAGGACCGAACTGTCTCACGACGTTCTAAACCCAGCTCGCGTACCACTTTAAATGGCGAACAGCCATACCCTTGGGACCGGCTTCAGCCCCAGGATGTGATGAGCCGACATCGAGGTGCCAAACACCGCCGTCGATATGAACTCTTGGGCGGTATCAGCCTGTTATCCCCGGAGTACCTTTTATCCGTTGAGCGATGGCCCTTCCATACAGAACCACCGGATCACTAAGACCTACTTTCGTACCTGCTCGACGTGTCTGTCTCGCAGTCAAGCGCGCTTTTGCCTTTATACTCTACGACCGATTTCCGACCGGTCTGAGCGCACCTTCGTACTCCTCCGTTACTCTTTAGGAGGAGACCGCCCCAGTCAAACTACCCACCATACACTGTCCTCGATCCGGATAACCGAACCAGAGTTAGAACCTCAAGGTTGCCAGGGTGGTATTTCAAGGTTGGCTCCATGAGAACTAGCGTCCCCACTTCAAAGCCTCCCACCTATCCTACACAAGCAAGCTCAAAGTCCAGTGCAAAGCTATAGTAAAGGTTCACGGGGTCTTTCCGTCTAGCCGCGGATACACTGCATCTTCACAGCGATTTCAATTTCACTGAGTCTCGGGTGGAGACAGCGCCGCCATCGTTACGCCATTCGTGCAGGTCGGAACTTACCCGACAAGGAATTTCGCTACCTTAGGACCGTTATAGTTACGGCCGCCGTTTACCGGGGCTTCGATCAAGAGCTTCGCGTTAGCTAACCCCATCAATTAACCTTCCGGCACCGGGCAGGCGTCACACCCTATACGTCCACTTTCGTGTTTGCAGAGTGCTGTGTTTTTAATAAACAGTCGCAGCGGCCTGGTATCTTCGACCGGCATGTGCTTACGGGGTAAACCCTTCACACTCACCGGCGCACCTTCTCCCGAAGTTACGGTGCCATTTTGCCTAGTTCCTTCACCCGAGTTCTCTCAAGCGCCTTGGTATTCTCTACCTAACCACCTGTGTCGGTTTGGGGTACGGTTCCTAATTACCTGAAGCTTAGAAGCTTTTCCTGGAAGCATGGCATCAACCACTTCATCGTCCTAAAGGACAACTCGTCATCAGCTCTCGGCCTTGATCTCCCGGATTTACCTAAGAAATCAGCCTACCACCTTAAACACGGACAACCAACGCCGTGCTGGCCTAGCCTTCTCCGTCCCTCCATCGCAGTAATTAGAAGTACGGGAATATTAACCCGTTTCCCATCGACTACGCATTTCTGCCTCGCCTTAGGGGCCGACTCACCCTGCGTCGATTAACGTTGCGCAGGAAACCTTGGTCTTTCGGCGTGGGAGTTTTTCACTCCCATTGTCGTTACTCATGTCAGCATTCGCACTTCTGATACCTCCAGCAAGCTTCTCAACTCACCTTCACAGGCTTACAGAACGCTCCTCTACCGCTCATCCTAAGATGAACCCGTAGCTTCGGTGTATGGTTTGAGCCCCGTTACATCTTCCGCGCAGGCCGACTCGACTAGTGAGCTATTACGCTTTCTTTAAAGGGTGGCTGCTTCTAAGCCAACCTCCTAGCTGTCTAAGCCTTCCCACATCGTTTCCCACTTAACCATAACTTTGGGACCTTAGCTGACGGTCTGGGTTGTTTCCCTTTTCACGACGGACGTTAGCACCCGCCGTGTGTCTCCCGTGCTGACACTTGCTGGTATTCGGAGTTTGCATCGGTTTGGTAAGTCGGGATGACCCCCTAGCCGAAACAGTGCTCTACCCCCAGCAGTGATACACGAGGCGCTACCTAAATAGCTTTCGAGGAGAACCAGCTATCTCCGAGCTTGATTAGCCTTTCACTCCGATCCACAGGTCATCCGCTAACTTTTCAACGGTAGTCGGTTCGGTTCGTCCAGTTAGTGTTACCCAACCTTCAACCTGCCCATGGATAGATCGCTCGGTTTCGGGTCTATACCCAGCGACTAAACGCCCTATTAAGACTCGCTTTCGCTACGCCTCCCCTATTCGGTTAAGCTCGCCACTGAATATAAGTCGCTGACCCATTATACAAAAGGTACGCAGTCACCCAACAAAGTAGGCTCCCACTGCTTGTACGCATACGGTTTCAGGATCTATTTCACTCCCCTCTCCGGGGTTCTTTTCGCCTTTCCCTCACGGTACTAGTTCACTATCGGTCAGTCAGTAGTATTTAGCCTTGGAGGATCTGCCCCCCCATATTCAGACAAAGTTTCTCGTGCTCCGTCCTACTCGATTTCATTGAAAAGAGATTTTCGTGTACGGGGCTATCACCCACTACGGCGGAACTTTCCAGAACCTTCCACTAATCTCTAATCAACTTAAGGGCTAGTCCCCGTTCGCTCGCCACTACTAAGGGAATCTCGGTTGATTTCTTTTCCTCAGGGTACTTAGATGTTTCAGTTCCCCTGGTTCGCCTCATGCACCTATGTATTCAGTGCATGATACCCAGCTTATGCTAGGTGGGTTCCCCCATTCAGAGATCTCCGGATCAAAGTCTGTTTGCCGACTCCCCGGAGCTTATCGCAGGCTACAACGTCTTTCATCGCCTCTGACTGCCAAGGCATCCACCGTATGCGCTTCTTCACTTGACCATATAACCCCAAGCAATCTGGTTACTGTCTATAACGTGAAGACGACATTCGCCGAAAATTTGCACTTGAGAACAACGCAAATTTTACCTTGACCAAATTAATTACCAGTGAAAGTAATCAATCAGTCACTTCTATCACATACCCAAATTTTTAAAGAACGATTTTTCTGACTGGTCAAAGACCAGAAATCAACACTCATCTGCCTAAACAGGAATGCTCATTTCTGAACTCTATTCACATCAACGTCGAAGGCTGTAAATGGTGGAGCCAAGCGGGATCGAACCGCTGACCTCCTGCGTGCAAGGCAGGCGCTCTCCCAGCTGAGCTATGGCCCCAATACTTCCAAGGCCTGCACCCTCAACAATTGGTGGGTCTGGGCAGATTCGAACTGCCGACCTCACCCTTATCAGGGGTGCGCTCTAACCAACTGAGCTACAGACCCAATCGTCTTTCGCAATGAATCAAGCAATTCGTGTGGGTGCTTATGAATAAGCTGGGATCTTTCGATTAAGGAGGTGATCCAGCCGCAGGTTCCCCTACGGCTACCTTGTTACGACTTCACCCCAGTCATGAATCACACCGTGGTAACCGTCCCCCCGAAGGTTAGACTAGCTACTTCTGGTGCAACCCACTCCCATGGTGTGACGGGCGGTGTGTACAAGGCCCGGGAACGTATTCACCGTGACATTCTGATTCACGATTACTAGCGATTCCGACTTCACGCAGTCGAGTTGCAGACTGCGATCCGGACTACGATCGGTTTTATGGGATTAGCTCCACCTCGCGGCTTGGCAACCCTTTGTACCGACCATTGTAGCACGTGTGTAGCCCAGGCCGTAAGGGCCATGATGACTTGACGTCATCCCCACCTTCCTCCGGTTTGTCACCGGCAGTCTCCTTAGAGTTCCCACCATTACGTGCTGGTAACTAAGGACAAGGGTTGCGCTCGTTACGGGACTTAACCCAACATCTCACGACACGAGCTGACGACAGCCATGCAGCACCTGTGTCTGAGTTCCCGAAGGCACCAATCCATCTCTGGAAAGTTCTCAGCATGTCAAGGCCTGGTAAGGTTCTTCGCGTTGCTTCGAATTAAACCACATGCTCCACCGCTTGTGCGGGCCCCCGTCAATTCATTTGAGTTTTAACCTTGCGGCCGTACTCCCCAGGCGGTCAACTTAATGCGTTAGCTGCGCCACTAAGTCCTCAAGGAACCCAACGGCTAGTTGACATCGTTTACGGCGTGGACTACCAGGGTATCTAATCCTGTTTGCTCCCCACGCTTTCGCACCTCAGTGTCAGTATCAGTCCAGGTGGTCGCCTTCGCCACTGGTGTTCCTTCCTATATCTACGCATTTCACCGCTACACAGGAAATTCCACCACCCTCTACCGTACTCTAGCTTGCCAGTTTTGGATGCAGTTCCCAGGTTGAGCCCGGGGCTTTCACATCCAACTTAACAAACCACCTACGCGCGCTTTACGCCCAGTAATTCCGATTAACGCTTGCACCCTCTGTATTACCGCGGCTGCTGGCACAGAGTTAGCCGGTGCTTATTCTGTCGGTAACGTCAAAACAGCAAAGTATTAATTTACTGCCCTTCCTCCCAACTTAAAGTGCTTTACAATCCGAAGACCTTCTTCACACACGCGGCATGGCTGGATCAGGCTTTCGCCCATTGTCCAATATTCCCCACTGCTGCCTCCCGTAGGAGTCTGGACCGTGTCTCAGTTCCAGTGTGACTGATCATCCTCTCAGACCAGTTACGGATCGTCGCCTTGGTGAGCCTTTACCTCACCAACTAGCTAATCCGACCTAGGCTCATCTATTAGCGCAAGGCCCGAAGGTCCCCTGCTTTCTCCCGTAGGACGTATGCGGTATTAGCGTTCCTTTCGAAACGTTGTCCCCCACTAATAGGCAGATTCCTAGGCATTACTCACCCGTCCGCCGCTGAATCAGGGAGCAAGCTCCCGTCAACCGCTCGACTTGCATGTGTTAGGCCTGCCGCCAGCGTTCAATCTGAGCCATGATCAAACTCTTCAGTTCAATACTGCATGGGTTTTGAGAAAACCCTAAACTTGGCTCAGCAATCGCAAACTCTTCAATTAAGAAGAAAAAACTCTCTATTACGAGTGTTTACTTGTGATGCTGATAATCTTGCGATCCTCAGTCTTAGCTCACAAGCACCCACACGAATTGCTTGATTCAATTGTTAAAGAACGTTTGGTTAAGTCTTTCGTCTCAACCGAGGCGCGCATCTTACAGCAGCCTCACTTCCTGTCAAGTTGTTTTTGAAGAATTTTTTCTTTCTTCTCAACACCTTGCAGCACCCAACCAGATCATCTTCTCTCCAGCGGGAGGCGCATTCTACAGCGTTACAACCTGCTGTCAACACCCTCTTTACCGCCTTCGATCAAACCTGATCGAACCACCAACAGAGCCACTCAAACCACCCTGTCGATGCCGGCGCATTCTACTCGAATTCGCCGTCCGTGCAACCCTTATTTTCTTCTAACTTCCTGATTAACAAGGAGTTTTCAGATCAGGCTGCGCCGGAAGTGGTGCGCATTATAGGCAGCCAGAATCTCAGGTCAATGGTTTATTTCGTTTTTGTTGCCGATTCCACCCTTATCCCTGCAATCCGCGGGATTCGGCGCATTACCGGGGGAATCCGCAGCACCAGCAACAGTCCCCCTATAAGTGCATAGACAGCCCATTCTTCAAGATCCGCACGCACAATCCACAACATATGTAGCAATCCTAGGGGCAGGATCAGATAGATAAGGCGATGCAGCTTCTTCCAAGACTTGCCCAGACGTCGCTGGCTGTATCGATTGGAGGTGACTGCCAATAGCAGCAAGCCGAACAAGGCGATGGCGCCGACGATTATATAAGGCCGCTTACGCAACTCGACGGCTAGTTGCGACCAGTCCAGGCCGAGAATGAATACCGCGTAGGCGATCAGGTGCAGTACGCCATAGGTAAAACACCAGAGCCCGAGCTGGCGACGCACGGAAATCCAGCCAGACCATCCACTCACTTTCTGCAAAGGCGTCATGCTCAAGGTGATGAGCAATAGAATCAGCGTTCCCAGCCCGAGACGCTCAACCAGCACTTTGCCCGGATCGGGCCCCAGGGCGAAGAGCCAGGCTTGGTACAACCAATAGAGCGGCCAGACCGCAACCAGCAAGAACACACAAAGCCGCCAGTACGGATGACGCATCAATAGTTCTTCCGCAGATCGAGGTTGCTATAGAGCCCGGCAACTTCTTCCGCGTAGCCGTTGAACATTTGGGTTTCGCGCACATTGGGACTGAACAGCCCACTGGGCAGACGCCGCTCACGAGCCTGCGTCCAACGTGGGTGGTCGACAGTGGGGTTAACGTTGGCGTAGAAGCCATACTCCTGCGCGGCGATGCTTTGCCAGGTGGTCTGCGGCTGCTCGCTGACCAGACTGATGCGCACGATGGACTTGATGCTCTTGAAGCCATACTTCCATGGCACCACCAACCGCAGCGGCGCGCCGTTCTGGTTAGGCAGTTCACGGCCGTACATGCCCACGGCAAGGATGGCCAGCGGATGCATCGCCTCATCCAGACGCAGCCCTTCCACATAGGGCCAATCGATCAAGCCGAAACGCGAGCGCTGCCCCGGCATGCTGTCCGGATCATTGAGGGTTTCGAAACGAATGAATTTAGCCGCGGAGGTTGGCTCGACTTTATTGAGCAACGCAGAGATAGGAAAACCGATCCAGGGAATCACCATCGACCAGGCCTCGACACAGCGCAGGCGGTAGATGCGCTCCTCTAACTGATAGGGCTTGATGAAGTCTTCCAGCGCGTAACGCCCTGGCTTGCCAACCTCACCATCAATTACTACCGACCATGGTTCGGTTTTCAGGCTACCGGCATTTGCCGCGGGATCCGACTTGTCCGGGCCGAACTCATAGAAGTTGTTGTAGTGGGTGGCATCACGAAACGGCGTCACTGGTTCGTCCTTGACGGTCACCGCCTCCCACTTGGTGGCAGCGATACGCTCGCTCAGCCAGGCCGGCGGCTGACCAGCCTCGACATCCGCATAGCGCTCAGCAGTGGCTGACTGCGCCCAAGCTGGAACGCTGCCGAGCGCCACACCGGCGGCAGTAGCTGACATAAAGGTGCGGCGAGAGAGGTAAACGGACTCGGAGGTAACATCCGACGCGTTGCACTCAGATGCCTGGGGGAGCTTGATTAGCATGATGACTCCGCAGTATCGGGACAGACTTACCCAATAGACTACGGAGTCTGGAGGAAATTACATCACTCGTTGGTCTGACGACGACGCAGACGCAGCAGGTACTGGATTGGACCAGAAGCGGCATAAGCGAGGAAAATCAGCAGCAGAATTCGCGGCGGGTCACTGAACACGACAGCGAACACCAGCACGACAGCGAGAATCGCAACAAAGGGCACGCGCCCCTTCAGGTCGAGATTCTTGAAGCTGTTGTACTTGATATTGCTGACCATCAGCATGCCCGAGGCTGCGACCAAGATGGCCACGACAAAGGACATGTTCGAGCCCTGGATACCGTAATCACTGAACGCCCATACGGTACCCGCCACCACACCAGCTGCAGCCGGGCTGGCGAGACCGATGAAGTAGCGCTTATCGACACTGCCAATCTGCGTATTGAAGCGCGCCAGGCGCAACGCAGCACCTGCTACATAGATGAAGGCGACCATCCAGCCGACCTTGCCCATACTGCCGAGTGCCCACTCGAAAGCCAGCAGCGCCGGCGCCACACCAAAGGCGACCATGTCGGACAGCGAGTCGTATTCGGCGCCGAAGGCACTCTGGGTATTGGTCAGACGTGCGACGCGACCGTCGAGGCCGTCCAGCACCATGGCCACGAACACCGCCGCTGCAGCCACGTAGAAATTGCCGTTCATCGCGTTGATGATGGCGTAGAAGCCGGCGAACAGGTTCGCGGTCGTGAACAGATTGGGCAACAGGTAGATGCCGCGATGGCGAACCTTGCGCCCCTCGTCGTCATGCCCTTCCTCAATATGCTCGTCGATGGGCAGTAAGCTCTCATCGTCCTTGGACGATTTTGGCTCTTGCGGACGCTCGCTCATGAACAACACCTTGTTGCGGATTTGAATTTTCGACCGAGTCGCTGGGCAAGCGTTCGCCCTAACGTCGGCATTAGCGTCCGGGCTTTATACCAGAAGCCTGGCCCATAACGAAAAAACGCGGCCAGGGCCGCGTTCTTTCTTGATCGAATCGGACTCAGTTCTTGGACTTGTCGACGATCTTGTTGGCACCGATCCACGGCATCATCGAGCGCAGTTGCTCGCCGATGATTTCGATACCGTGAGCGGCGTTGTTACGACGCTTGGCGGTCATCGACGGATAGTTGGTGGCGCCTTCACTGATGAACATCTTGGCGTACTCGCCGTCCTGGATGCGCTTGAGTGCATTGCGCATGGCCTGACGGGACTCGGCGTTGATGACTTCAGGGCCGGTCACGTACTCGCCGTACTCGGCATTGTTGGAGATCGAGTAGTTCATGTTGGCGATACCGCCTTCGTACATGAGGTCAACGATCAGCTTCAGCTCGTGCAGGCACTCGAAGTAAGCCATTTCCGGCGCGTAGCCAGCTTCAACCAGGGTTTCGAAACCGGCTTTGACCAGCTCGACGGTACCGCCGCAGAGAACGGCTTGCTCGCCGAACAGGTCGGTTTCTGTCTCGTCCTTGAAGGTGGTTTCGATGATGCCGGTACGGCCACCGCCAACGCCCGAAGCGTAGGACAGGGCGACGTTCTTGGCGTTGCCGGAAGCGTCCTGGTAAACCGCGATCAGGTCAGGGATACCGCCGCCTTTGACGAACTCGGTACGCACGGTGTGGCCCGGTGCTTTCGGCGCGATCATGATCACGTCGAGGTCGCTGCGCGGAACAACCTGGTTGTAGTGGATCGCGAAGCCGTGGGAAAAGGCCAGGGTGGCACCTTGCTTGATGTTCGGCTCGATTTCGTTCTTGTACAGCTGTGACTGGAACTCGTCCGGAGTCAGGATCATGACCAGATCGGCGGCGGCAACGGCAGCAGCAACGTCGGTCACTTTCAGGCCATGGGCCTCAGCCTTGGCAACGGTGGCCGAACCTTTACGCAGACCGACAGTGACGTCGACACCGGAGTCTTTCAGGTTGCACGCCTGAGCGTGGCCCTGGGAGCCGTAACCGATGATGGCAACTTTCTTGCCCTGGATGATGGAGAGGTCACAATCTTTGTCGTAATAAACTTTCATGTTCTTGGCTCTTGTGAATCGAAAGGGAGGGGGTGCGAGCACCGCGACGGAGCCACCTTAAGTGATCCGTCCCATTGCGTAAAATGATATATTTGCAACACAACATGCCGATATATGAAACACCAATGGATAGCCACGCGCTTACACTCTTTCTTTCTCTGGCAGACAACCTGCACTTCGGCAAAACCAGCCGCGAGCAGCACGTCAGTCCCTCCGCGCTCAGTCGCAGCATCAAGCAACTCGAAGAGGAGCTTGGTGCGCCGCTGTTCATCCGCGACAACCGCTCAGTGCGGCTGACTCGCGAGGGACAGCAATTCCGTGAGTACGCCAACGATGTCATGAACGGCTGGCAAGCCATTCGCCAAACCTTCAAGGAAGATCAACTGGTGCTGCATGGGGAGCTCTCCCTGTATTGCTCGGTGACGGCGAGCTACAGCTTCCTCTATGACATCCTGAGCAGCTTCCGCCAGGACTACCCACGCATCGAGATGAAGTTGCACACAGGCGATCCGGCAAAGGCTGTCGAACGCGTGCAGCAGGGGCAGGAAGATCTTGCCATCGGCGCCCTCCCCGACAGCTTGCCAGCCGGCGTCGTCTTCCAATCGATCACCCGTTCGGAGCTGCGCTTCATCGGCCCTCAGTCCCCGCAGCTGTTGAGCGACGAACAACTTAGGCGTCCCGGCGCACAAAGCTGGGAGGATGTGCCGATGATTCTCTCGGAAGAAGGCCTTGCCCGCACTCGCACCGACCGCTGGCTGAAAAGCCACAACATTAAACCGCATATCTATGCCCAGGTGAGCGGCAACGAAGCCATCGTCAGCATGGTGAGCTTGGGGTTCGGTATCGGTGTAGTGCCGCAGATCGTGCTGGACAACAGCCCGCTGGCCGCACGCATCCGCCTCTACGATATCCAGCCGCCACTGACCGCATACGACATCGGCCTGTTCGCGCTGGAAAAGCGCCTCAAGGATCCGCTGATCGCAGCCTTCTGGAACCGCCAACGGTAAATTCCAGGCAAAAAAAACCCCGCACAGGGCGGGGCTTCTTCAGTGCTGCGATCAGATGCTCAGTACCTTATCGCCGCGAGCGATACCGGTGACGCCACTGCGTACGGTTTCCAGGATCAGCGCGGTGCCGATGCCCTGAATGAAACTGTCCAGCTTGTCGCTGGTACCGGCCAGCTGGATGGTGTAGACGCTCGGTGTCACATCGACGATCTGGCCACGGAAGATGTCAGTGGTGCGCTTGACCTCGGCACGCTGGGCGCCAGTGGCCTTGACCTTGACCAGCATCAACTCGCGCTCGATATGCGCGTTTTCCGACAGATCCACCAGCTTGACCACTTCGATCAGCTTATTGAGGTTCTTGGTGATCTGTTCGATCACGTCATCATGGCCAATGGTGGTCAACGTCAGACGCGACAAGGTCGGGTCTTCGGTTGGTGCCACGGTCAGGCTTTCGATGTTGTAGTTACGTTGGGAGAACAGGCCGACCACACGCGACAGCGCTCCCGGTTCGTTTTCCAGCAGCAGGGAAATGATATGACGCATGTCAGGTACGCTCCGTCTTGCTCAGCCACATGTCGCGCATCGCCCCACCCCGAATTTGCATCGGGTAGACGTGCTCGCTGGTATCCACGGCGATGTCGAGGAACACCAAGCGACTCTTCATCGCAAAGGCCTCTTCCATCTTCGGCTTGAGGTCTTTCAGATCAGTGATGCGCATGCCCACGTGCCCGTAAGACTCAGCCAGCTTGACGAAGTCAGGCAACGATTCCATGTAGGAGTGCGAGTAACGGCTGCTGTACTGCATGTCCTGCCACTGGCGAACCATGCCCAGCGCGCCATTGTTCAGGTTGATGATCTTTACCGGCAGGTCGTACTGCAGGCAGGTCGACAGTTCCTGAATGTTCATTTGGATGCTGCCCTCACCGGTGACGCAGGCTACGTCGCTATCCGGGAAGTTCAGCTTGACGCCCATGGCCGCCGGGAAGCCGAAGCCCATGGTGCCCAGGCCACCGGAGTTGATCCAACGGTTTGGCTTGTTGAAACGATAGTACTGGGCTGCGAACATCTGGTGCTGACCGACATCGGAGCTGATGAAGGCATCGCCCTTGGTCACTTCAGACAAGGTCTCGATCACGGTCTGTGGCTTGATGATGCTTCCGTCACCCTCGTTATAAGGGAATAGGCGCCCACCGCCGCGCCATTCTTCGATCTGCTTCCACCAGGTGGCTTGCGACTCGCTGTCCGGACGCAGCTCGATTTCCTTGAGTGCTGCGACCATCTCGATCAACACGCTATCGACCGGGCCGACGATTGGGATATCGGCCTTGACCGTCTTGGAAATCGACGCCGGGTCGATATCGATATGGATGATCTTCGCATTCGGGCAGAACTTGGCCGCGGTTTCACCGTTGATGACCCGGTCGTCGAAGCGCGCACCGACTGCCAAAATCACATCGGCATGGTGCATGGCCAGGTTGGCAGTGTAGCTACCATGCATGCCGAGCATACCGACGAACTGGCGATCATCGCCTGGGTAGGCGCCAAGGCCCATCAAGGTATTGGTGACCGGCACGTTCAGCGCGCGAGCCAGTTCGGTCAGGTGCGCAGACGCGCCACCGAGAATCACACCGCCGCCGGCATAGATGATCGGCCGTTTGGCCGCGATCAGCATTTCCGCGGCTTTGCGAATCTGCCCGGAGTGCCCACGAACCGCAGGGCTATAGGAGCGCAGCTTGACCTTTTTCGGGTAGCTGTATTCGAACTTCTGCGTCGGGTCGCCCATGTCCTTGGGAATATCCACGACCACAGGGCCGGGACGCCCAGACTCGGCAAGATAGAAAGCCTTCTTGATCACTTCGGGGATTTCCGAAGGATGCTTGATGATGAAGCTGTGCTTAACGATCGGGCGAGAAATACCGACCATGTCGACTTCTTGGAAGGCATCAGTGCCAACCACGGTGCTGGCCACCTGACCGGAGAGGATCACCATTGGGATCGAATCCATGTAGGCAGTGGCGATACCGGTAACGGCATTGGTTGCGCCTGGACCGGAGGTAACCAGTACCACACCGGCTTTGCCAGTGGCACGGGCATAACCGTCTGCCATGTGGGTCGCCGCCTGCTCGTGACGAACCAGGATGTGCGTCACTTCCGGCTCTTTGAACAAGGCATCGTAAATGTGCAGGAGGGCACCGCCCGGGTACCCGTAGATGTACTTAACGCCTTCGTCACGCAATGAGCGGACGACCATTTCAGCGCCGGATAAAAGCTCCACGTTGTTCACCTCTAAAACGCCAGAAAACCGCCCTTTTGCAGGTACGGCCCGAGTAGGTTTACTGTCAGCAGAGCATGAGCGACTGTGGTCGCCGACTACGTCAGCTACAACTGAGCAAGTATTGGGACAATCCCTGATGTGTTGCGGGACTTTCCCACCCAGCGCGAGGTAACGCGTTGCGGGTGTAACGAAGGGTCGGCACGGGTAGCGCCTCATGTCTACTGAGCTGGAGCCAGCTTGCGGCTGACCCCACTGCAGCGAGCATTCGATTGTTGTTATTCGAAGACGGCAAGTCAAGTAATCCGTGATGGAATATGCGATTCGCAGGGGATATCCACGCTCGCCGCAGCCAAAGAGTGCCGTGAACCACGAAAATCCCATGCCGATGTGAAGCAGCGCAGGATGGACAACCAACCGATTTGGTTATAGTAATCAGCAGAGACTCCGCACTGCCGCCATGTGCGTCCGCTGCGCGAGGCACTGCCCCTGAAATCCCGTTCCGGCCCTGCAAGGTTCGGCAAAACTGCCCTAAAAGGAATTCCCATGCGCCGCATGCTCATCACCACCAGCTTGGCGCTCGCGCTGAGCACCACCGCCATGGCCGGCCAGGTATACAAGTGGGTCGACGCCCAAGGCGTCACCCATTTCAGCGAACAACCGCCGCAGGGTCAGCAAGCCAGCACCGTCAATAAGGCCACACCGCCACCACCGTCCACGGAGTCGAAGCCAGCACCGACCTTTCAGGACATAGCCGACCCGGAACAGGCAGCAGCCGACGCCAAGGTCAAGAAGGAAGTGGCCGAGCAGCAAGCGCAACTACGCAAGTACTGCGAGAACCAGCGCAACAATCTCGCACAGCTGGAGAACAACCCGCGGGTGCGCGTGGAAGATGGTGGAGAGATGCGCCGTCTCGGCGAAGATGAGCGTCAGCAGCGCATAGCCGATAGCAAGAAAGCGATCGGCGAGAACTGCAAGTAACGAGAAAGGCTGCGGGCTTCAGCCCGCAGTAATCAGCCGGTCGAAATCGCCGAGCGCCTTGAGCAATTCGGCTGCAGCACGGCTGTTCGCACCATAGACCTGCTCAGCCATGGGCAGAATGCCGGATACGGCGGGCAGATCGGCACCAGATTCGATAATGGCCTTCATGCGTGGCAGGAAGATCCACTGCAGCCACTGAGCGAAGTCCAGCGTGTCTACACAGAACGGCTGCTCACTGGCCAGCGCCTCCTCGCTCGGCGGTGCTACGTCCCACCAGCCCTGCACCCGCAACGCGCGCTCGACCAGCAACAGCTGATCGGCGATATGAGTTATTGGTGCAGCCGTCACAGATTGACTCGCGCACGCTCACGAGCCTGGGCCGCACCTGCTGCGTCACCCTGCTGCTCACGGGACTTGGCAATCAGATCCCACAAGCTGGCCTGCAGAGCCGGACGACCGCTGGCGTAGCTAAGGCCACGACGGGCGAACTGCTCGGCTTGAGCGGCATCGCCCTGGGCCAGACGCACCTCGGCAAGACGATAGAGAACCTGCGGTTCACGCGGGGCAATACGCTGCGCGCGCTCCAGACTGGAAGCGGCGCCATTGAGGTCGCCGCCAGTCTGCTGCTGTTGCGCACTGGTCAGCAGTGCCAGTACCGGGCCATCCAGTTGTTCATCGGCAGCCAAGCCACCGCTATTAGCACTGGGGATGCCGCTCGGCGTCGACGGCTGAGACGGCGGCGCACTGCCGTAAGTCGTCGAGCCCAACGGTTCGCTACTCAGCGGTGGCTCGTCGAATGTCAGCCCGCCTCCGTTGGCGGAAGCCCCAGCCGGCGCCGCATAGGTATCGATTGGCGCCGACGGGTTACCGCCGCCTGGCACCATCACCACCACGCCGGCATCATCCGACGAGGGCTGAGCCGGTTGCTGCGTCGCTGCAGGCGCATTGCTGTAGCCATTGCCGGGTCGATCGTCCTGCTCATACGCAGATGTACCGGAATCCACGACCGGAATGGAACCACGCGGCACGCTGGCACAACCTCCCAGCACCACCGAGGCAGTCAAAACGGGAATCAACCACTTACTCACGTCAAACCTCTCTCTATTCCAACCAGCCTTTCACCCAATCCATCACCGAGTCGACGGGGGCCTGAATACCACAACCTGACCCAGGAGCCGGCTCGCTGCCGCGAATATACGGCATCTGTACGGCACCCGGACAATTCTCTGCCGAGCCCTGCCCGGTCGCTGCATCCACCCATGCCTGCACCACGTTGTCCGGCATCGGCATGTCCAGCGGCAGCGGGTCGGCCCGCCGCATGAAGCCCGTCCAGGCCTGCAACGCACCGGTCGCGCCGGTAAACGGAGTCGGCCCGTTGTCGTCACGGCCCATCCACACCACGGCCAAGATGTCTTGGCTGAAACCAGCGAACCAGCTGTCCCGCGAATCGTTACTGGTACCGGTCTTGCCTGCCAGGGTCAGCGAGCCTGGCAGCTGGCTGTAAACCGAGCGGCCAGTGCCTTCACGCATGGTGCGCTGCATGGCGTTTTGCAGCAGGTAAATGGAGCCTGCGTCGAAACGCTGCTGAATCTGATACGGATAGCGCTTGAGCGGCTCGCCTTCGGCGGTCAGTACGCTACGAATCCCGCGCAACGGCGTATTGAAGCCACCGCTAGCCAGCGTCTGGTACATGCCTGTCACTTCCAGCGGCGTCAGCGCACCGGCACCCAGCAACATCGACGGATAGGCTGGCCACTGCCGCGACACACCTAGGCGCTCGAGGGTTTTGAGCACGTTCGGCACGCCCAGTTCCAAGCCTAGTTTGGCGGTGGACAGGTTGTAGGAGTTGGCCAGGCCCTGATACAGATAAATGCTGCCGTGTGCCTTGCGATCGTAGTTCTGTGGTTTCCATACCTGACCATCCTGGCCCTTCACTGAGAACGGTTCGTCCAGCACGCGACTGGTCAGGGTGTACTGGCTGGGGCGCTCGAGAGCGGTCAGATAGATTGCCGGTTTGATCAGCGAGCCAATGGGCCGCACCGCGTCCAACGCACGGTTGAACCCGGCAAAGCGTGGTTGGCGGCTGCCGATCAAGGCCTGGATCTCACCGGTCTCAGGATTGGTGACCACCATGCCAGCTTCGACCTGGTCGGAACCCTTGCGTCCAGCCTGACGTTTGAAGGTTTCAGCCAATGCATCTTCGGCCTTGAGCTGCAGGATCGGATCAAAACTGGTGAAGATGCGCAGCCCTTCTTCGGTTAAATCCTCATCACGGTAATCCTGACGAAGTTGACGGCGAACCAGGTCGAGGAACGCGGGGAACGAACCATTGGCCATGCTGCCGCGCTGGGTGACGCCCAGCGGGCGCTCTTTGGCGGCGGCGGCTTCTTCCGGGGATACCACGCCCTGCTCGGCCAGCAGGTCGAGA
Organism: Pseudomonas sp. AC355; assembly: GCF_979258205.1. Classification (NCBI taxonomy): domain Bacteria; kingdom Pseudomonadati; phylum Pseudomonadota; class Gammaproteobacteria; order Pseudomonadales; family Pseudomonadaceae; genus Pseudomonas; species Pseudomonas sp. AC355. The sequence continues at coordinate 2,712,124 of NZ_OZ409843.1, forward strand.
ATCAGGTTACGCCGGGCCAGTGCCCGCTCAGGGTTGCGGCGCGGGTTATAGAAGGTAGGCCCCTTGACCATACCCACCAACAGCGCCACCTGATCGAGCTTGAGCTCGGAAAGCGGCTGACTGAAGAAATACTGGCTGGCCAGCCCGAAGCCGTGCACGGCGCGTTGGCCGTCCTGACCGAGGAACACCTCGTTGAGGTACGCCTCAAGAATCTCGCGCTTGTCGTAATGCAGTTCCAGCAGCACCGCCATCATGGCTTCGGTGATCTTGCGGGTCAGGCTGCGCTCGTTGGTCAGGTAGAAGTTCTTCACCAACTGCTGAGTCAGGGTACTGCCACCCTGGCGCAATTGGCCGGCAGTGGCGTTGACCCACACGGCACGGGCGATGGACTTCGGCGATACGCCGTAATGATTGAAGAACTCCCGATCCTCGACGGCCACCAGGGTTTCCACCAGATAGGCAGGCACCTGATCGAGTTTGATCAGCACACGGTCTTCCTGATGTGCAGGGTACAGACCGCCGATCAGCATCGGCTCCAGACGCGCCACAGCCAAGTCTTTGCCGTCGGCCCTGGTCAGCGCCGCGACATAATCGCCGGAGAAGCGCACATTGACCTGCTGCGCCTGCTCAGCACTCTCGTAGAACTGGAAGCCGCGCGAATGCAGGGAAATATTATTGCCCGACACGGCCACGGCACCCGGGCCATTTACCGAGCTTTCACGACGATAGCCGAGGGCATCCATCTCCTTGAGCAGATCATCCTTGGCCAGTTTCTGACCAACGAACAACTCCAAAGGCCGGGCATAGACCTTGGCCGGAACAGTCCAGCGCTTGCCGGAGAATTTCTCCTGAACGATGGCATCGAGGTAAACCGCAAAACCGGCGAACAGCACCAAACCCACCAGGCCAAGCTTTACAGCCCAGCCCAGCAAGGGGCGCATGCCACGGGGGCGGCGTTTGGAACGGGAGCGAGAAGATCGGGTACGAGTCATGGCGCGGCATTATACGCACTTTGCGAAACGTCGGCAGGCACTGCCGAGAGGCTGTTCACGTTTCGCAACAGCACTGCAGGTCGCGCTGAAACAGGATTGCCGCCTATCGATTTGCACCCTTGCAGCGAGGCGCCATAATGCGCGCCTGTTCTCCTCCTATCCAAGTCAAGGATCACCCGTGAGCCAAGCCCTGATTACCGCCTTGCAGAACCCGGCCCTTTATCCGCACCCGGTGGACGGTTTCAGTGTCATCGAGACCCATATTTCCTGGGTCGTACTGACCGGCCCTTACGCCTACAAGATCAAGAAACCGGTGGATTTCGGCTTCCTCAACTTCACGTCCCTGGAGTCCCGCCAGCACTTCTGTCAGGAGGAGCTACGCCTCAATCAGCGCCTGACTCAGGATTTGTATCTGGAGGTGCTGCCGATCAGCGGCAGCGCCGATGCCCCACGACTGGATGGCGAAGGCTCAATCATCGAATACGCCCTGAAGATGCGTCAGTTCCCCCAAGAGCAACTTCTGGCTCAGGTACAAGCTCGGGGAGAACTGAACGAAACGCATATCGACGCACTGGCCAAACAGATCGCCGACTTTCACCAGGAAACGCCTCAGGTCGCCAGCGACCACTCGCTGTGCAATGCCACGGCCATCGTTGCGCCGTTACGACAGAACTTCGAGCAGATCCGCCCGATGCTCAACGACAAGGCCGATCTGCAGCAATTGGACGCCCTGGAAAGCTGGGTGGAAACCAGCCTCGAGCGCCTGTGGCCAGATCTTGAGGCCAGAGCCCGCGATGGTTTCATCCGTGAGTGCCACGGTGACATTCACCTCGGCAATGCCACGCTACTGGACGGCCAGGCCACGCTGTTTGACTGCATCGAGTTCAACGAGCCTTTCCGCTTGACCGACATCGCACTGGATACCGCCTTCTTGGTCATGGATCTTGAAGACCGCGGCCTCAAGTGCCTGGCACGGCGCCTGCTCAACGGCTGGCTGGAGCACACTGGCGATTACGGCTCTCTGAAGGTGTTCAATCTCTACAAGACCCACCGCGCGCTGGTACGCGCCAAGGTCGCGCTGTTCCGCCTTGGCCAGGAGCAGGATGCCGTGCAACGAGCGGTGATCCTGCGCCAGTACCGCGGTTACGCCAGCCTGGCGGAAAGTTACAGCGCCATTCCGGCGCGCTTCCTGGCCGTTACTCATGGCGTATCGGCGGTCGGCAAGAGCCAGGTCGCGCTACGCCTGGTCGAGGCCCTCGGCGCAATACGCATCCGTTCGGATGTCGAGCGCAAACGCCTGCTGGGCGAACAAGAGGCGAATGCCGACGATCAGCTGAATACCGGCATTTATAGCGACGATGCCAGCAAGTCGGTGTACGAGCGTCTGAATCAACTGGCCGATCTGGCACTGCATGCGGGTTACCCGGTGGTGCTCGACGCCACCTACCTCAAACGCCCGCAGCGCCAGGCAGCCCAACTGATCGCCGAAGAGACCGGGGTGCCCTTCCTAATCGCCGACTGTCAGGCGCCCGATTCGGTCATCAACAGCTGGCTGCAGCAGCGTCAGCTACAGGGCGATGACCCTTCCGACGCCACGCTGCAGGTGATCGAAGCCCAGCGTGCCGGGCAGGACGCTCTCGACGAAAGCGAACTGGCGCATAGCAAGCGTGTAGACACCCACGACAGCGCTAGCCTCAACGAACTGGTCAACGTCATTCGCCTGCGCTTCCCAAACCTGTAAACCTGTCGAGCAACGCCGCCAAGCCGCTCTATACTGGCAGTGAGCCCCCATCGGATCACTGCCATCATGAGTCAACCCAGCCAGCTGGATAGTCCCCTCTACCGCCTTCTGCATAACGATGATGTCGCCGCCTTCAACGCGCAGCGGCCGCAAGGCGTTGACATCGACCTGAGCGGTGGCGATTTTCGCGGCCTTGATCTGCGTACCCTTAACGCCGAAAGCATCGACTTTCGCAATGCCTACTTCCGTGGGGCCGACCTGCGCGGCGTAGACCTACGTACTGCACAGCTCGAAGGCGCCAGCATTGCCCATGCGCAAATATCCGGCGCCTATTTCCCTGCCGAGTTGAGTGCCGATGAAATTCTCATGTCGATGAACTTTGGCACACGCTTGCGATACCGCACGCATCCCAACCACCTGTAGCAGCGTGTAACGCACCATTCGAGCACCTGCCCCAACGGCCGCTACACTTTCTCCCAATAGGGCGGCCACGCAGCACCCATCTGCAAAACGGCTGCGAAAAGGAGATTCAGTGAACGACGAACTGCAGCATCTTAAAAACTTGGGCAAGACCTCGTCGCAGTGGCTTCACGCCGTCGGCATCCACAATCCAGATGACTTACGCCGCTACGGCGCGGTCGATGCTTATAGAGCCGTCCGGGCACGCGGGTTCAGGGCTTCCAAAGTTCTGCTCTATGCTATTGAAGGCGCCCTGCTGGACGTTCACTGGAGCGAGTTGCCGCCAACCCGCAAGGCGAGTCTCAACCTACAACTCGAAGAAGCGGCCAACGACAGTAAGATCTAATTCTGCTCCATTGCAAAGGGCGCTTCATTCGTAATGATTGGTCTCGCCGCGCTCGCAACGACCAGTCTGTCTGACCCGGCCCGTCAAAATTCATGAGGCTGCATAGCCCCGATAACGCGGGCTTAGGTGTCACTGTACTGGCGTAGAATACGCGTTGGTTCACAACCTCTAGCGAGAGCGATTTACCTGGAGCGCGGCGCAGATTATCGTCTCAGGGATTTTCGTGCGCATCCAGCATGAGTAGCTCAAGGAATCATCATGTATTTACTCGGGGAACAACCGGCCTACGCCGACCAACTGATCAGCCGATTGCAGAGCATCCCCGGGAAATTACTCGACGGGCTAAGCCCATGCGGCGTAGCGCTACAAGTCGAGCGCAGCGAGGATCTGGCGAGCGAACTGCCGGGCAACCAATTATTCATCATCGACAACGGCTTGCTACATGCCCTGGTCGATGAGCGGCCGCTGTTCTACTTGCAGGAAGGCGACCTGGTTGGCTTGCGCCAAGGTATTGATCTACCAACCTGCCGCTATACCAGCGACGAACCAGTGACGCTGATTCCCTATTCGCGCAGCGAAGTGTTCAAGCACATCTATGCCAGCGAGCCTCGTCAGGAACTGTTCATTCAGTACCTGGTGGGCCACACCGCCCTGCTTTCAGACGCACTGGCGCGCATCAAACAGCCGGAAGTACGGCCTGCCACCGGCTTCAAGCACTTTGGCAAAGGCGACTCGCTGATCCATCAGGGCGACGAAGCAGATCACGTATTCATCATCATCGAGGGGCATGCCGAAGCCTTCGTAGACGGTTTGAAGGTAGGCGACGTGCAGAAAGACGAGATTTTCGGCGCCATGGCCGTGTTCACCCATGAAAAGCGCAGTGCCACGGTGGTTGCCAGTGAAGCCTGCACGGTGATGGTGATCCCCAAGGATCAGTTCCTCAGCCTGATGGAAAGCAACCCGCGCATCGCCCATAGCCTCGTCGAGAGCATGGCGCGGCGCATCGACCTGCTCAACAAGGAAGTCACCGGGCTACGTCAGCCCGGTTGAGCTTACAAGCTGTTATCGAACCCCGGCCAAGTACCGGGGTTCGTCGTTTCAAGGCCTGCAAAAGGCTATCGCCGCGATGAATGAAAATAATTTCCAATTAGCCGTTGACTGAGAAATGAGAATTGCTATTATTTACATCAACTGATCGCGAGATCAGCCGATAAGCTAAAGAGACCTTAGGTCGGACTCTTCAGATTATCTCCTCATCAGGCTAATCACGGTTATTGACCCGGCTCTTTGCCGGGTCTTTTTTTGCCTGCAGGAAATGTTTCTACCGCGTTTCACTCGCCGAGAAGTGACGTCCGTCGCCTCGTTGATCTGCATCAGAGCGGTTACCCCAGTTGCGGCTAGACTGTCCGCACGCTCACTGGGAGTCACCCTCATGAATATCCGGATACGTGCGTTAAAAGGCCCTCTCGGCATTCACTGGCAAGTGAGTCTCGGCAAGCATCAGGTCAGTTTTCGCAGCGAAGGGGAAGCGCGCCAGTTCGTGGCGACCCTCGAAGCGAGAGTGCAGGCCCCCCACGCGCTGCCGGAGAGGCAACGCATGGCAAGCTGAACATCGGGTCAGCCGTGGGGGTGCCCGGCGCGCTTCTCAGCCCAGCGGGTGAAGCGCGAAGCCAGCACTGCCAGCATGCCGCAACAGAAGATCACCAACGCCATCGGTACGGCGCTGCCGTCGTGCAGCACGCCGACCATGGACGCGGCAGTGGCGGCGATGGTGAATTGCAGGCTGCCCATCAGTGCCGATGCGCTTCCCGCATGACGCCCCTGCCCTGCCATGGCGCAGGCCGAGGTGTTCGGCAGCAGAATGCCCAGCGACGCAATGCAGCCGAACAGCGGCACCATCAGCGGCCAAAGTGACTGGGTATGCACCCACGACAACAGCAGCAACAGCGTGCCACAACCCAGATAGAACCAGACGATGCGCCTGGCCCAGTAGGCCGGCCCCTGGCGTGATACCAGCCAGGCGTTGACCTGTGCCGCCAGGATGAAGCCAGCGGCGTTGGTACCGAACAGCCAGCCGTAGTGTTCTGGCGCAATGCCATAGAGTTCGATGAACACGAAGGGCGAGCCGGCGATGTACGCAAACATGCCGGCAATCGCCAGCCCCCCCGTCAGGGCATGGCCGATAAAGGGCAGATCGGCGAACAGCCGGCGATATTCACCGAGCGCGCCGCGCAGCGGAGCCGGTTCGACATTGGGGTTCAGGGTTTCCGGCAGCCACAGATACAAGGCGACCAGGCAAGCCGCGCTGAACAGCGTCAGGCAAACGAATATCGATGGCCAGCCGAACAGGTTGAGCAGCAGCCCGCCCGCCACGGGCGCGAGGATCGGCGCTAGCCCCATCACCAGCATCAGTTGCGAGAACACTTTAGCCGAGCTGATCGGGTCACACAGGTCGCGCACCACGGCGCGCGACACCACCATGCCGGCGCAACCGCCCAAGGCCTGCACGAAGCGCGCGACGATCAGCCACTCCAGGCTGGGCGCCACGGCGCAGGCCAGCGAGGCGAGAGTGAACAGTGATACCCCGACGAGCAGCGGAATGCGCCGCCCGAAACGGTCAGCCAACGGGCCATAGAGCAACTGCCCGATGGCCAGACCAGCGAAGTAGGAGGCCAGGGAAAGCTGAACATGCTCGGTGTCAGTATCGAAGGCCAGCGCCAAGGCGGGAAAACTGGGCAGGTAGAAGTCGATGGCCAAGGGGCCGAAGGCACTGAGTGCGCCAAGGATCAGTAACAGGCGAAACGTCATTTGCAAGGTACTCGACGAGAGTCCCGGCTCCGGGCCGGGTCAACGGGCGGAGCGCTGGAGGCTCCTTAAAGAATGGATGCCGACAATTACATACAAGTTCGTCTGTAAAACAAACCTTGGGACAAAAAAATAATTACACTCGCCATTCCTGAACCGATTTGATTCCTGTCGTATGCGTCGAACCAAAGAGCAAGCAGAACTGACCCGCAACACCATTCTGGCATCCGCCGAGATGCTGTTTCTGGAAAAAGGCGTCGCCCACACCAGCCTTGAGCATATCGCTAAGCATGCGGGCGTGACCCGCGGCGCGGTCTATTGGCACTTTCAGAACAAGGCTCATCTGTTTCACGACATGCTCAGCCAGGTGCGCCTGCCCCCGGAGCAACTGGCCAGGCACCTGCAAGAGAGCCAATCCGGCGACGGCTTGCAGTCACTGCGCGAGCTTTGCGTGGAAGGTATCGCGGGTATCGCGCTGGACGAGCAGAAGCGGCGCATCTTCACGATCCTGCTGCATCGCTGCGAGTTCACCGAGGAGCTGCGCGAGGCCGAAGAGCGCCACGAAGCCTTCATCAATCAATTCATCGACCTCTGCGAGGCGATTTTCGCGCATTCGTCCGCGCAGCCTCGGCTTCGACCGGGCATGACGCCGCGTCTCGCAGCGCGCACCTTGCACGCGCTGATCGTCGGCATGCTCAGCGACTGGCTGCGCGACAACAGCCTGTTCGACCCGCAGAACGACGGGCCGGTGATGATCGACGGGCTGTTTCGCGGCCTGATCAGCGATTGGAACTAGCAGCGACTGGCAGTGTGGCCTGACCTGGCATCACTGTTTGCAGGCCTAGGTTCGCCCCGTAGGCAACGCTTCGGCCTTATAGCCCGAGTCGATGATCGCCTTGAGCACCTGATCGACCGGATGCGAGGTCCAGCACCCTGACCTCGCCTGCGCTCAGATCCACCTGCACCTGCGCCGAGGCATCGATCGCCTGTACGGCATCGGTGATCGAGCGCTCACAATGGGCGCATGTCATGCCATCTACCTTGAATATCTGCATCGTCATCTCCTCTGCCCTCGTGGGCAATCATTCGATTAGTGGAAAAGTATCGAGCTTGCCATCGGGTCAAGGTCAACCCTCGAACTTGTTGAACCGGCCAACCTCGGCCAAGCTCTGAAAAACCCCATAGCCATCTGGTCTGACCATGCGCCGCCTCCTCTTCTCATTGTTTCTCGCTCTGCCTTTGCCAGCCCTCGCCCAGGTACTGCCATCGCATACCACCCTGGGAGATGGCTATGCCGTACTGATCATCTCCCGCGAGCGCCTGGAAGTGGCATCGCCATGCGAGTTCGGCGTCTACCTGCAGGATCAGCTGGCCGCACGGCTGTTCCAGGGCCAGTCGGTGTCCTTCAACCTGCCGCCCGGCGATGTGTCGGTGCGCCTGGGCATGATCGGCACCGAAAGCTGCCAGGCCGGTATCACCCCGCTCGACAGCCAGCGGCTGAGCCTGACTGCCGGCGAGATTCGTCGCTATCGCATCGGCCTAAGCCCATCCGGCCCCTACCTGACTCCGGCACCGTCCAGCCAGTAATCCTGCCTGCCTGCCACATGAGCATCTCTGGGGCTTGACCTTCCCCATAGGTCAAGGTTGATCCTGTACATACCCGCCAGGATTCGCCGGAGATGATCATGCCCACGCCGCCCACCCTCGACTTGCCGATCGCCGGTATGACCTGCGCAACCTGCGCCGGTCGGGTCGAGCGCGCCTTGCGAGGTGTCCCTCAGGTCACTGAAGCCAGCGTCAACCTGGCCAGCGAGCGTGCGCGTGTCGAAGCACCTGCCGAGCAACTACCGGCATTGGTGGCGGCCGTACAGAAAGCTGGCTACGAGATACCCAGTGAAAGCCTGGATCTGGCTATTTCCGGCATGACCTGCGCCAGTTGCGCGGGTCGCGTCGAGCGCGCGCTGAGCAGGCAGCCCGGCGTGCTGGCGGTCAGCGTCAACCTGGCCACCGAGCAAGCCCGCGTGCAGGTGGTCACCGGTGTCGATACCCAGGCGCTGCTGGCGGCGGTGTCGGCCGTCGGCTATTTGGCCAGCACAGTGGATGCACCAAAGGCGCATGGCGACGCCAACGACCGCCGCTTGCAGGCCGAGCGCTGGCGACTGGCACTGGCCTTGCTGCTCGCCGCGCCGCTGGTCTTGCCGATGCTGCTGGTGCCCTTCGGCGTGCACCTGATGCTGCCAGCCTGGGCACAATTCCTACTCGCTACACCGGTGCAGTTCGTCCTCGGTGCGCGCTTTTACCGAGCCGCCTGGAACGCCCTGCGCAGCGGCTCCGGCAATATGGATCAGCTGGTCGCCCTGGGCACCAGCGCCGGTTACGGCCTGAGCCTCTATCAGTGGGCGATCACCCCGGCGGGGGGCACACCCCATCTGTATTTCGAAGCCTCTGCAGTGATCATCGCCCTGATCCTGCTGGGCAAATACCTGGAAAGCCGCGCCAAGCGTCAGACCACCAGTGCCATCCGTGCGCTGCAGGCGTTACGCCCCGATGAGGCCACGCGCCTGCAGGGCGGCATCGAGCAACGAGTTGCCGTCAGTGCACTGAGCTTGGGCGACCAGGTACTGGTCAGGCCGGGCGAGCGATTTCCGGTCGACGGCAAAGTGCTCGAAGGCGACAGCCACGCCGACGAGGCACTGATCAGTGGTGAAAGCCTGCCGCAAGCCAAGGCACCGGGCGACTCGGTAACAGCCGGGGCGATCAACGGCGAGGGTCGTCTGCTGATCGAGACCACCGCTCTGGGTGCAGAAACCGTGCTTTCACGGATCATCCGCCTGGTCGAGGACGCCCAAGCCGCCAAGGCGCCGATCCAGAAGCTGGTGGACAGGGTCAGCCAGGTATTCGTGCCAGTGGTGCTGCTGATCGCGCTGCTGACCTTGATCGTCTGGCTGAGCCTGGGGGCGGGCCTAGAAAACGCGCTGCTCAATGCCGTGGCCGTTCTGGTGATCGCCTGCCCCTGCGCCCTGGGCCTGGCAACGCCAACGGCAATCATGGCCGGCACCGGCGTGGCGGCCCGGCACGGCATCCTGATCAAGGATGCCGAAGCCCTGGAGATCGCCCATGGCGTGACGGTGGTGGCGTTCGACAAGACCGGTACCCTGACCTCCGGCGCACCGCGTATCGCCCACCTACAAACCGTCGACCTCGATGCCAACCAGGCACTACGCCTGGCCGGGGCGCTACAGCAAGGCAGCGAGCACCCACTAGCCAAGGCGGTGTTGCAGGCTTGTCAGGAGGCAGCGTTGACGCTTGCGCCTGTCAGCGCCAGCCAGGCGTTGGCCGGCCTCGGCATTGCCGGTCAGGCCGAGGGCCGGTCGCTGCAACTGGGCAATCGTCGCCTGCTGCAGGAAAGCGGCGCCAGCGAGCCACACGAACTGGCCATGGCGGCCCAGGCCTGGGAAGCCGAGGGGCGCACCCTGTCCTGGCTGATCGAGTCGGGCTCCAAGCCGCGTGTGCTTGCCCTGTTCGCCTTTGGCGATACCTTGAAAGAAGGCGCCCGTGAAGCGATCGGAGCGCTAAGCAGCCGGCATATCGCCAGCCACCTGATCAGCGGCGACAACCAAGGCAGTGCACAGGCTGTCGCCAGGCAGTTGGGGATCGACTCGGTTCATGCTCAGGTTCTGCCTGCGGACAAGGCGCGGATCATCAGTGAGCTGAAAGCCGCTGGTGTGGTGGCCATGGTCGGCGACGGCATCAACGACGCCCCTGCCCTGGCTGCAGCGGATGTCGGCATCGCCATGGGCGGCGGCACCGATGTGGCGATGCAGGCGGCCGGCATCACCCTGATGCGCGGTGATCCGCGACTGGTACCCGCCGCCCTGGATATCGCCCGGCGCACCTACGCGAAAATCCGCCAGAATCTGTTCTGGGCCTTCATCTACAACCTAGTGGGCATTCCCCTGGCCGCCTTCGGGCTCCTCGACCCGATGCTCGCGGGCGCGGCCATGGCGCTGTCGAGCGTCAGCGTTGTGAGCAATGCCCTGCTGCTGAAAACCTGGCGGCCCAAGCACCTCGAGGAGTAAAACGATGAATATCGGTCAGGCGGCCAAGCACACCGGGCTCAGTGCCAAGATGATCCGTTACTACGAAGCCATCGGCCTGCTGCCCAGCGCCGGGCGCAGCGAAAGTGGCTATCGCCAGTACGGCGACGATGACCTGCAGCGCCTGCGCTTCATCCGCCGAGCTCGTGACCTGGGCTTCTCGTTGGCCGAGTCGGGCAAGCTGCTGGCCCTGTGGCACGACCGCGAACGGGCCAGCGCCGATGTAAAAGCCCTGGCCGTGGAGCATATTGACGCGCTCAACGGCAAGATCGCCGAGCTCGAAGCCCTGCGCGACACGCTGCAGAGTCTGGTGGATCACTGTCAGGGCGACCACCGCCCCGACTGCCCGATTCTCGATGACCTGCAGGCTGGTGATGCCTGTTGTCAGACGGCCGGAGCGCCCACGGCCAGACGCTGAAGAGCCGTGCAATCGGCGACGAAGTGATCGCTCAATTCCGGCCAGGGATTGGTCGGCAGATTCACCAGCACGGTAGCGCTGCCGGCGGCACGGCCACAGGCCAGATCATGGCGATGGTCGCCGACCATGACCATGTCCTGGGGCGCCACCTGCCAGCGGTCAGCCAAGTGCAGCAGGCCGCCGGGGTCGGGTTTCGGCGGTGCTTCGTCGCGACCGAGAATGTCGGCCGGTGCGAAGCAGTCGTCCACGCCAATGGCCTGCAGGGTCAACAGCGCCAGCTCACGGGCATTGCGGGTCAGGATGCCGAGGCGCAGCCCGCGCGCGTGCAACCCGCGCACCAACGCAACTGCCCCTGCCGCTGGCCGCGCGGCGACGGCCAGTTCGCGCTCATGCTCGAGCAGCCAGGCATGCTTGGCCCGTGAGACATCCGCGGGAAGCGCGGCCAGGTGATGAAGAATGTCGTCCTCGGCCGGGATATCCAACGCTACGCGGATGGCAGCGAAATCATGCACGGCGATGGTCAGGGTGCCGTCCATATCGAAAACCCAATGGGTGTAGCGCTGCAGACTCATCGCCCCTCCGGCAACTGCAGAATCGAGAGCGCAGCATACCTGCTCAGTACATGATGATCACCGTCACGTTGTCCGTGTAGGTGCCGACCGGTACGTTGGCCTGGTTGGGATCGATGATGCCCAGGAACGGCACGCTCTGCTGCAGACCGTTGCCGACCATCGGTTGCGTCTGGCTGGTAGTCCAGACGGTGGTGGTGTTGGGGAAATACAGGTTGTAGTTGAGCCGATTGCTGCCGCTGGCCATGCGCCGCCAAGGCCCCTGGTAGTTCTGGCCGTTGTCGAAGCCCACGGTATAGCCCTCGGTATTGGTGCAGGTGACACCGATGTTGCGGGTAACCGGCGCGAACTGGCTGACCAGCGCCTGGGTACCGAAATCCATCACCAGCTCGCTATTGCTGATCACACAGGCCTTGGTGACCACCAGGCTGACCGTCACCGTAACCGGGCTGCCCGTTCCCCAGGAGGCCGGCGGGTTGCAGACCAGCACCACACAGGTTGGCAGTGGCACCCCTGGGCTGCGACTCCAGTTCGTGCATATACCCAGAGCGCTGAGGCCTGTGCACACGGCGTACTGCCAGGTCAGGCTCAGGGTGGCGGTATAGGTGCCGGCCTGTACGTTGGCGCCAGTGGCGGTACGAAAATACAGCGGCACCGTCGCGCCACTGCCACCCAGGTTCAACAGGGTCGCGCCATTGAGGGTAACGGGCTGGCCAGGCTGCAGGGCGTTGGTGTAACCGGAGTTGGTGAACACCTGCAACGGAATCTGCCGGCCATCGCGGCTTAGAACCGCTGCGCCGTTCAGGGTGACGCGCATGAAGTTGTTGGCCAGCAGCGTCAGGCTACCCGTACACAGAATGCCACCGCTACCGGCTGCCTGGGGTGCGGTGGTGATCAGGCTCAGGGAGTTGGTGGTGCCCAGCGACACCGTCGATCCCGGCGCGGTGCATTCCGCCGCGGCAAGCCCCGGCAACGTCAGCAGTAACGCCAGCAGAATCGCTCTCACCTTCGCCTCCTTCAACGACATGTCAGTGGCCCCACCAGGGACATTTCCTCATCGAGGCTTTCCAGTTCAAACCCCGCGGCGCACTGACCGCCATCGGGCAACGCCACCTGCAAGCGATTGTTTTTCTGCAGCCCTTCAAAATACACCAGGCCGTCCCAGCCAACGGTGGCCTGCCGGTCACTATCCTGCAAAGTCACCTGACTGCCACGGGGCAACACTTCACCGCGACTGTCGATCAGCACGATGCTCGCCGCCACCACCCGGCGCAGCTCGAAGTCGAGCATTGCACCGCTGCCCTCGTGCACCGCGATGCTGCGCTCGACCTCCGGGGTGCGAATATTGGCCGGCAGCCCCAGTGAATCGATGGCGTACTGGCCCGGGTAGTAAGAAGGCACCCAGGGCACCAGCAGATGCCCTCGGGAATTGGTTTCGCCGAGCAACTGGTGCTCGAAACTCACCGGCACCCCGGCATAGCCATCGGTGCTGACCAGTACGAAGGCGTCGTCGATGCGGTTGCTGGCATACACCCCGCCGCCCATTGCCACCACGGAGCCGCTGACATCGCCCCAGTAGGTGCGCCGCCCGCCATCGTCGTAGACGCCAGCCTGATACTGGGCATGCCGCGCGCGCCAGGTCATGTCGGCCTGGGCGTAGCGGTCGCCGTTGCCCGCGGCATAGGCCAGGTTGTAGCCCACGCCACCCTCGCTGGGTGCACTGCGCCCGAAGTTGCTGCGCTGTCGATAGCCACCGTTACGATCACGTTCCACGCCGACGCTGAGGGTCGAGCGCAGGTCGAAGGGAATCATCCACTGCAGCAGCGCGGAATAGCCGGGCTCGCCGATTTCGCGGTTGAGCGACAGGAACAGGTTGCTGTTGCCAGGCAGCCCACGTGACCAGGACAAGTTGATCAGGCGGCTGCGGGTACCGTCATGCATCTCGCTGGCAAAATAGCCGATGCCGATATTGCCGATGCGCCTGGGGTTCAGCGACAGGGTCACCTGATCGGTGGTCTTTGCTAGCCCCGAAATCCCACGGCTGCTCTGCAGGGCGCTGATCACGCTGAGGTCGGCATAGGCTTCGTCGCGCTGCACGCGCTGCATGGCGAGGCCGAACAACGGTGAGTAATAGCTGTAGCCCAGGCTCAGTTGCTGGCCGCGCTGGCCGGCGTGCTCGCTGTAGGAAAGCGAGGTTCCCAGGGTGCCCCAGGTGCCTACCGCGAAGGTGCCGCCCAGACCGCCGAGGCGCAGGTCATCACCGCTTTCACCATGACTTTCCAGGGTGAAACCGTCGCTCACGCCATAGCGGAACGTGCCGCTGGCGGCCTGGCTGCCGTAGGCGAAGTTCTCCACACCGTAGTCCTGACGCAGCTTGCCGGCGGACAGCGAGTAATCGTAAAGCCCCTTCTGCAGTAGCGTGTTGGTCACGTAGAACGGCACCTCGGTGGCCACCTGACGTCCCAGTGCATCGGTGGCGACGACAGTCGCGGTGCCCGCGCCGCTGATAAAGGGCACGCTGCTGATGGTGAAGGGGCCGGGGTTGAGCATTTCGCTGCTGACCCGACTGTTGTTGATCAGCAGATCCACCGAGGTCGGTACCGCGGCATCGCCGCTGAAGCTGGGCAACGGATAGGTGATCAGATCCGGGCGCAGACCGAAATTGCGTGACAGCTGCACCCCGCCGATACGCACCGCACGGTTCCAGGTCAGTGCCCCGGTGATCAGGTCACCGGCCTCGTAGCTGAGCATCCGCTGCTGGTCGTTGTAGCGCCAGAAGGTGTCGTAGCGAATGTAGCCATCGCCCTGAGCACTGTTGCCTGAGAAGGCATGGCGATATACGCCGCTGTTGCTGAGCCGCCCCATGCTGCCGAACACCCGCTGCTCCAGCCAGCCGTTAAGCAGGCGCGAGCCTTCGTCACTGTCGCTGTAGTAGAAGTCGTAGTTGAGCAGTGCCCCGAACGAGCTCTGTGCCGCCATCCCGTCATAAACCTGGGTCTGCCCCACCGCCTGGTCGGGCAGCCAATCGCTGGGCAGGGTCAGTTTCAGTTGCTGAAACTCCTGCTGATAGCCGCTCTGCAGCCCCTGGATGTCTGCCAGATCCTGCAACCCGCTGGCATCCTCGGCCAACGGCACGCCGACAGCGCGCAACTCGTCGCTGTCGAGCAGATAGCGGCCGGCGCGATAGGTCACCGGCACGATCCGCTCGGTCGACAGTTCATTGACCACCAGTTCCAGATAGAGAACGTATTCATCGGGCATCTGCTGCGCCTGCAGCCCCTGCCCCACCAGCAACAGCAAAGCGCCGAGCCAATGGGCCAGGGCAACACGCATTGCAAAGGGCATCGTTCAATGACCACCGAGCCGCATGATCACTGCCGTGGTATCGACAGGGGCTCTTTGCGGTCATTGACCATGGCCTCCAGCACCGCGCCATCAGCACCCGGGGGCAACGGCCAGCGCATTTGCGCACCGGGCAACACGTAACCGAGCAGACCCTCGGCGATCACCTGCTGCTTGCCGCCGCCAGCGAACCTCACCGCCGACAATCGCGCATGGGCAGTACCCTCGTTACGCAGTTGCAGGAAGCGTGTGCCGCCTTGCTGCTGAATCTGGTAAACGAGTTTTGGCGCCAGGGTCTGCACGGTCTTGCCTGGCTGCTCGGCGGCGCCCTCCGGCGCAGCGCCGCTGCCGAAAACGAACAGCGGGATGGAATAGCGCATCTGAAACTTCACCCCCAATTGCGGATCAGGGGCCGCATTGCTGTCGAGCATCTCGTCGATCAGCACCCGGTAGGCTCGCTGCACCCCGGCCTGCGGCGCCTGCATAACCATCAGGCGGATCATCTGCCGCTTGCCCGGAGCGATGGTCACCACCGGTGGGCTACCGACCACTTCACGCTGCGCGTCCAGGCGATCCTCGAAGTCCGACTGTTTCCAGTCCATGACCCGTATCTGCAGATTGACCGGTGCCTGGCCACGGTTTTCCAGCCACAGCGCCACTGCTTTCTGCTCGGCCTCGATCACCGGATTGATCGGCCAGATCAACACCGAACTGGCCGCGGCCGCATGGCCCGCGAACATCAGTAGTAAAACTAAAGCCCCTGCTCTGGCATGAAGAAAATCGAGGTGCTGCCATGCCGCTCGGGCCATGTGGATCTCCCTGTTCAATAACTGACGGTAACGGTGACTACATCGCTGTAAATACCCGCGCTGGGCATGGGGGTGACGCTGAACAACCGGGCATAAACCGGAAAGCTTTGAGTACCCCCAGCAGAGGGAAACGTCGCGCTGAGAGCGGTGGCACCGTTGTTGCCGTCCCCCCAGACATCGCTGAAGGCACTGTCTTTATATAGTTGATAACGCAGACGTTCGCTGCCTTTGGCCAGAAACCGCCCGCCTGTCACGCTGCCGGTGTTGGTGCCCGGAACCGATGCCGATGGTCAGCGCGATGCCCGGCGTGCACTGCAGCACGATGGTGCCGCTGCCGGGCGTACTGGTGCGGCTCACCGGGTTGCCGAGGCTGCTGATCTGGCCGAAGTTGATGTTGCCGTAGCTGGTCACATCGCTGCCGCCGCTGCCGAGCAGGCAACCGGCGGTGATCACCGCACGAACCTGAAATTGCCGGTCGACACGTAGCTCGTTGGTGCCGGTATCAGCGAGCGCATCCAGTGCGGCGAGCAGAATCGCGAATGGCCAGGCGCGTCGCATCGACGTCACCACTTCACCGTGACGGTTACCGTATCTCGGTAGATGCCCGCCGCAGGGGAACGCTGCGCCGGTACCCGGCCATAAACCGGCAGCCATTGATCCTGGCCGGTACCGGTGCGGCTAATGCCCACCGTGTTATCCCAAACGGTCTGGTAGCTTGCCGAGGTGTAGAGGTTGTAGGCGATCTGCGCGCTTGGCCCCTGCAGGCGCCGGGCGTTGACGTTGCCACTGCCACCGGCGCTGATCAGCACCTGATAGGGCGTGTTGCTCAGGCAATTGACACGCAGCGCGCCATTGCCCGGTTGGCCGACCACATCCAGTGGAGGGCGCAGAATGGAATGGGTGCCGAGGTCGAAGGTGCCGAACTGGCCAAGGTCGTTCGCTGCCGTGCTGCCCGCGCTGCAGGCAGGCAGTATCTCGGCGAACAGGCCGATGGTAGCGGTCTTGGTCGCGGCAGTGGGTACACCCGGGGCGAGCGCCAGCAGCGCCACCAGTAGGACGGGCCGGTAGCCGGTCATGGCAGTTTCCAGACAGAGAGCGGGTTCGCAAGCGATTGGGCGAATCGCCTGCAGGCGTTTACCAGGCCACCGTCACCTGCACGGTATCGGTGTAGGTGCCCACCGACGGCACGGCAGCGCGAGGCGGCACCTGGCCATAGACGACGATCTCCTGCACTTCGCCGTTGCCGGTCGAATCCAGCGTGTCGCCGCCGTTGCTACCGTCGCCCCAAGGCGTGGTGCGGCCGGCATCCTGGAACAGGTTATAGGCGATCAGATCGGTGCCATTGCTCATGTTGCGCTGGCCGCCGGCGGGATTGCCGCCGCTGTCGAGGGTCACGCTGTAATCGGTGCCGTTGTTGCACGTCACGCTGAACGAGCCACCGCCGCCGGAACCCACGGACTGCGCTTCAAGCGGCGCGGTGATGGCGGCAACGCTGCCGAAGTCGATATTGCCGAAGGTGCCCCCGGCAGAGCCACCATTACCCACGGTGCAGCCATCGGTGATGACCAGTTGAATACCAAGTTGACCGGTAACGGTACCGGCTGCATTCGCCGTCGAGCCAATGGCCAAGGCCAAAAGGGATGAAACCAGTAGCGCTGAACGCCGCATAACCGTCTCCTGCAGACTCGAGAAACTCCCATGCTCAGAGACCCGGACAGTCACATCCGGGCGTTAAGGGGGAGACAGGACAAGGGTCGACCACGTTCAGGCAATTGCACACGTCAACAAAGCAGCCTTATTTTCGAAAGCCGTCCAATATGGCCACCAAAATACTGATTCAAATGGATAATATTTTTTGACGTGAGAGAAGAGCGAGTAAGCCCTGAGCAAATGTCCTACAGAAAAAAAGGACACCCGCTATCAGCGACGATGAAAAAACTGTCCACCAGATCAAGATTTTGGCGTCATTTCCACATCGTTTCAGCGCCAGTCTTCACGCAGACGAATCAGGCCTTCCTGAGCCACCGAGGCGACCAGTTGCCCCTGGCGATTGAACACGCTGCCGCGGGAAAAACCTCGGGCGTTACCGGCCCAGGGGCTGTCCATGGCGTAGAGCAACCAGTCGTCCATGCGCAGGTTGCCGTGGAACCAGATGGAGTGATCGAGGCTGGCCACCTGCATGAACTTCTGCCACACCGATACGCCGTGGGGCAGCATCGAGGTGGTCAGCAGATTGAAGTCCGAGGCATAGCCAAGCAGGTACTTGTGGATGGCAGGTGTGTCCGGCAACTCGCCGTCGGCGCGGAACCACACGTACTTGACCGGCTCACTGACCTTGGGCGCGAATGGGTTATCGACGGTCACCGGGCGAATTTCGATGGGCTTGTCGAACAGCACACGCTCGCGTACTCGAGGCGGCAGCGAGTCGGCCACCAGACTGGCCAGTTCGGTTTCCGAACGCAGCCCTTCAGGGCCCGGTACGTCAGGCATCTGCGCCTGATGGTGGAGCCCTTCTTCTAGGTACTGGAACGAGGCGCTGCAGGTGAAGATCGCCTTGCCCTTCTGCACCGCCGTTACCCGGCGGGTGCTGAAACTGCCGCCGTCACGCACGCGGTCGACTTGATACACCACAGGCAGAGCCGCATCGCCTGGGCGCAGGAAGTAGCCATGCAGCGAGTGCACATGGCGATCAGTCTCGACCGTCTGAGTGGCCGCCGACACGCACTGGCCCAGCACCTGACCGCCGAAGAGTTGGCGAAAACCGAGATCCTGGCTGACGCCACGGAACAGGTTTTCCTCGATGGCCTCGAGGCTCAGCAGCGCCACCAATTCTTGCAGGACTTGACTCATACGGTTCTCCACGGCCCCTCTACCCAGGGCAATACTGCGACACGCGCGGGGTGCGCGGACGGTGAATGGTAATGCCTTTGCCGCCTGTCAGGAATCGTGGCATGAGGACGGAGGCGACAGGCTCAGCCCCGCTTCGGCCATTCGCCGCGCATGATCCGATACAGCAGGTGCGGACGTAGCGGGTGCCCGGGCGCCAGCGCTGGGTGTTCGAAGCTGCCGGCCGGCTGCATGCCGAGCGCCTGCATCACCTGCTGCGAGGGGGCATTCACGGTGGCAGTGAAGGACACCAATCGCTCCAGCTCCAGGCGCTCGAAGGCGCAGTCCAGTGCCGCACGAGCGGCCTCCTGGGCGTATCCCTTTCCCCAATGTTCCGGCAGCAATCGCCAACCGATTTCCACCGCCGGCGTGAAGGCGGCCTCGAAGCCGACATGGGCCAGCCCGGTCATGCCGACGAAGCGTCCGTCCTCTCGACGCCGCAGCGCCCAGAAACAAAACCCATGCTGCCTGAAGTGCTGCTGCAAGCGCGCCAGTAATGCCTGGCTCTGCTCAAGGCTCAACGGCGCCGGAAAATGGCGCATTACCTGCTCGTCAGCGCACAGGGTCGCCAGCTCATTGAGGTCTTCGTCGCGCCAGGCGCTCAGGTAGAGGCGCGGCGTCTGCAGCTCGATCACATCCATTTCGCTTCTCGTGCATACTGCCCAGGGTTCACCAAACGCCGCCATTGTATGCCCCTGCCGCTGATCTACCACGACGACTACAGCCCGCCCTTTCCCGAAGGCCACCGCTTTCCGATGGAGAAATTCCGCCTGCTGCGCGACCACCTGGTGGACAGCGGACTGACCCGGGATGCCGACCTGCTGCGTCCGCAAATCTGCCCTGCGGACATCCTCGCCCTCTGCCATTGCCCCGCCTATATCGAGCGTTACCTGAGCGGCGAGCTGAGCCACCAAGATCAGCGCCGCCTCGGCCTGCCATGGAGCCCGGAGCTGGCACGTCGCACCGTACGAGCAGTGGGCGGCTCGCTGCTGGCGGCCGAACAGGCGCTGCAGCACGGCCTGGCCTGTCACCTGGCAGGCGGCACCCACCACGCCCACTACGATTACCCGGCAGGCTTCTGCATCTTCAACGACCTGGCGGTGATCGCCCGTTACCTGCTGGAAAGCGGCAAGGCGCATCGCGTACTGATCTTCGATTGCGATGTTCACCAGGGTGACGGCACCGCGCGGCTGCTCGAACACGTGGACAACGCCGTCACCGTGTCGCTGCACTGCGAGCAGAATTACCCGGCGCGCAAGGCCCGCAGCGACTGGGATATCCCACTGCCTCGTGGCCTGGGCGACCGCGACTACCTGAAAGTCGTCGACGACACCCTCGATTATCTGCTGCCCCTCTATCAGCCGGATATCGTGCTCTATGACGCCGGCGTCGACGTGCATCGCGACGATGCCCTCGGCTATCTGCAACTCAGCGACGCCGGCCTGGCCGCCCGCGACGAAGCCGTGCTGCATCATTGCCTGGGCCGCGACATTCCAGTGGTCGGCGTGATCGGTGGCGGTTACAGCAAGGATCGCCACGCCCTGGCCCGCCGCCACGGCATACTGCATCACAGCGCCGCGCGGGTATGGCAGCAACGAGGGCTCGGGTAAACTTCCCCCTTTGCCCAGCCGACACCGCCATGACCGATATCCCCACGCCCACCTCCCACTCGGTCGCCATCATCGGCGGCGGCCCAGCCGGCCTGATGGCTGCCGAGGTGCTGGCGAGTGCCGGCCTGCGGGTCGACCTCTACGACGCCATGCCCTCGGTGGGCCGCAAGTTCCTCCTGGCTGGCGTCGGCGGTATGAACATCACCCACTCCGAAGCCTACCCGGCGTTCGTCAGCCGTTACGGCGAGCGCCAAGGGCAGATCGACAGATTGCTGCAAGGCTTCGATGCCGATGCCCTGCGCGACTGGATTCATGGCCTGGGCATCGAGACCTTCGTCGGCACCTCGGGCCGCGTGTTCCCCACCGACATGAAGGCAGCGCCGCTGCTACGCGCCTGGCTCAAACGCCTGCGTGAAGCCGGCGTGCACCTGCACACCCGGCACCGCTGGCTGGGTTGGAATGGCGACGGCAGCCTACGCGTGGGCACCCCCGAAGGTGAGCGCGCGGTGCACGCCGATGCGGTCTTGCTGGCCCTGGGCGGCGGCAGTTGGCCGCGGCTCGGCTCCGACGGCAGCTGGGTCGCCCATCTGCAGCAGGCCGGCGTGCCCGTTGCGCCGCTGCAACCGAGCAACTGCGGTTTCGACGTAGCCGCCTGGAGCCCGCTGCTGCGCGAGAAATTCGCCGGTGCGCCGCTGAAGAACGTGGCCCTGGGGCTGAGCGGTGAAGCGCAGCGCCAGGGTGAATTCGTGCTCACTGCTACAGGCATCGAAGGCAGCCTGGTCTACGCGCTATCAGCCGGCATTCGCCAGCGCATTGCCCGTGACGGTAGCTGCACGGTGCACCTCGACCTGCTGCCACAGCGCAGCGAGGACGCCTTGAGCAAGGCCCTGAGCAAGCCCCGTGGCTCACACTCCATGGCCAAACACCTCCATCGTCAGGCCGGGCTGGATGGCGTCAAGGCTGCACTACTGCGCGAGCTGACCCCCGCCGAGCACTACGCCAATCCCCAGCGCCTGGCCGCCTCGATCAAGGCCCTGCCCATCGAACTGCGCCAACCGCGCCCGCTGGAGGAAGCGATCAGCAGCGCTGGTGGCGTGCCTTTCGAAGCACTCGACAAAGGGTTGATGCTGACCGCTCTGCCCGGCACCTTCTGCGCGGGGGAAATGCTCGACTGGGAAGCGCCTACCGGCGGCTACCTGCTCACCGCCTGCTTCGCCAGTGGCCGCATGGCCGGCCAGGGCATCGCCCGCTGGCTGCGAACCAAAAACCGATAACCCACGGATCGGGAGGATCCCCATGCTGACCAGCGTCGAACTCAAGACTTTCATTCCGGCAAAGGACTACCCACTCAGCCAGGCCTTCTACACCGCACTGGGTTTCAAACCCGGCTGGCAGTCGGATGAAATGAGCTACTTCAGCAACGGCGAACACAACGCTTTCCTGCTGCAGAATTTCTACGTCAAGGAGCAGGCAGACAACTTCGTCATGCACCTGCTGGTCGATGACGTCGAAGCCTGGTGGGCCAACGTGCAGAAGGAAAACCTCGCCGAACGCTTCGGTGTGCGCACCATCGAACCCCAAGACCAGCCCTGGGGCATCCGCGAGTTCATCATCTTCGACCCGAGCGGCGTGCTGTGGCGGATCGGGCAGAATATCTGAACCCGGGAACGCCATGACCACGGCTGGGGACGTCTCCATGAACACCGCCATCAGTGGTCAACAACTGCTCGAGGCGGCCCTCAGCAACCCTGTGAATCAGGCGCTGCTGCAGCTACTTCCCAAGCTCGATATTCCAGCCTGCACGCTCACTGCCGGCTGCCTGTTCCAAGCCGTTTGGAACCTGCAAGCGGGTCAGCCTGCGGATTGGGGCATCAAGGATTACGATGTTTTCTACTTCGACCAGGATGTGTCTTGGGAAGCCGAAAACCAGATCATCGAGCGAGTGCAGAGAGCCTGCGCTCACCTAGCGAGCAATATCGAAGTACGCAACCAGGCCCGTGTGCACCTTTGGTACGAGCAGAGGTTCGGCGCTCCATGCCCACGACTGCAGAGCGTCTTTGATGGCATCGACCGCTACTTGATCAAGGCAACCTGTGTGGGCGTAGATGTCAGTAGTGGCGAGGTATACAGCACCCACGGCCTGGATGAGCTGCAACAAGGAATACTGCGCATCAATCCGCTAAATCCGCACCCTGCGATGTTTATGCACAAGGCACAGAGTTACCAAGCGCGCTGGCCTTGGCTGAAAATAGAGATGCCTTGAACGGGGTGAAACAGGCGTAGCCTGGGTTGAGCGAAGCGATACCCAGGGCCTCTGCGTTACGCATCCTGGCCCTGGATCGCCTTTCGAAAGAACACCCGGGCGTAACCGTCTTCAACTGCCCGGCGTGTTTCCCGGTATCCCAAACGCGGGTAGAAGAGGATGTTCTCGGTCATCCGTTCGTTGGTGTACAGCTCGATGGCCACACAACCCAGCTCCCGAGCCTGGTCTTCGGCGAAGCTCATCAGTTGCCTGCCCAGCCCCTGGCCACGGCCCTGATCGCACACCGCGACGTTCTGCACATGCAGGACATCGCCCTCATGCTCCAGCACCAAAACGCCCCTCACCGCACCGTCCAATTCCAATACGAACACCCTGCATTGCTCAATGACCTGGCGGTAATCATTGAGCATCGGCGCCGGCTCTTTGCCGATCCGCGGAATGTAGGGTGCGTAGGCTTCGTGGACTATCGCGGTGATCGCGTCGACATCCACCTCGCTGGCGCGGCGTATCAGCACTAACGCCCGCTCTTCGGCTTTCCGCCGAAGCTCGGCACCTTGCGGATGGCCTTGACCGGCGGTGCGGCGGGCTCGTCGTTTTCCATCCAGCGGCCCAGGCTGCCGGATTTACCACCGCCCACCACCTTGGACTTTTTCGGTTTCTTCGGTTTCTTTACTACCTGGCCGCCAGCGAGCGTCTGCGGCACACGGTGATCGGGAATGAAATCCGGCTCGTCGACACGCTGCAGCACCTGCTGGATCAGTGCCTCGATGGCCGAGAGCAACTGCACCTCGTCGGCGCAGACCAGCGACACCGCCTGGCCGGTGGCGCCAGCACGCCCGGTACGGCCGATGCGGTGCACGTAATCTTCGGCAACGATGGGCAGATCGAAGTTGACCACCATCGGCAGGTCGTCGATATCCAGACCACGAGCGGCCACGTCGGTGGCGACCAGCACGTCGACTTCGCCGGCCTTGAAGCGCTGCAGTGCGCGCAGGCGAGTCGGCTGTGGCTTGTCGCCGTGGATCGCGTCGGCGCGAATGCCCGCGGCCAGCAGTTCCTGCTCCAGCTCGTCGACGCCCTTGCGGGTCTTGACGAAGACCAGCACCTGCGACCATTTCTTGCTGCGATACAGATGCAGGAACAGCTCGGCCTTGCGCTTCTTGTCGACCGGAATCAGCCACTGTTTGACCGACTTGGCGGCGGCATTACGCGGGCTGACTTCGATGCTCAGCGGGTCGTGCAGCATTTCGCCGGCCAGGGTGCGAATGGCCTCGGAGAAGGTCGCGGAAAACAGCAGGGTCTGGCGCTTCTTCGGCAAGGCGGCGAACAGGTCATCCAGTTCGCGGGCAAAGCCCAGGTCGAGCATGCGATCGGCTTCGTCGAGCACCAGCACCTGCAACTGGGAAAACTTAACTGCGTTCTGGCGGTACAGGTCGAGCAACCGGCCGGGGGTGGCAACCAGTACGTCGAGGCCTTTGCGCAGCTTCATCATCTGCGGGTTGATGCTCACGCCGCCGTACACCGCGTAACTGCTCAGGGGCAGAAACTGCGAGTAGGTCTGCACGCTCTGCTGCACCTGCTCGGCCAGCTCACGGGTCGGTACCAGCACCAGGGCGCGCACCGAATTGCTGGCGACGGTCGGGCCTTCCATCATCAGGCGCTGCAGGATCGGCAGGGTGAAGGCGGCGGTCTTGCCGGTACCGGTCTGCGCCGCGGCCATCAGATCGCGGCCCTTGATGATCGGGCCGATGGCCTGGGCCTGGACGGGCGTCGGGGTCTTGTAATCGAGGCCGTCGAGGCAGCGCAGCAGGGGTTCGATCAGGCCGAGGGAAGCGAAGGTCATGGCGGGCAACGTGGTGGGCAATGGAGATGCCGCACAGTTTATCCTGTCCGGGTAGCGGCCGCTCAGCAGTTGCAGCGCGGCGATACCCGGAGTGGACATCCTGGGTATCGCTTCGCTCAACGCCAGGCTACGTGTTCCAGCACGCGGCTTAGAACTCGCCGCGCAGGGTCAGCATGTAACTGCGTGGATCGCCGTAGTAATTACCGCGACGCAGCTCACCCACGGACTTGTAGTACTTCTTGTCGAACAGGTTCTTGGCGTCGAGGCCGATAGTCCAGTGCTGGTCGATTTTCCAGGTGGCCAGTGCATCGTAGACCGCACGGCCGGCGTTGCTTACCTCTGGGCCGTAGGTATCGGTGCTGTAGCCGCTCTGTGCGGAAACGGCGCCACCAACGGTCAGGCGATTGAGCGCGCCGGGCAACTGGTAGGTGGTGGAAGCGCGCAGCAGGTGCTTCGGAGTCTGATAGTCGGTGGGGCCACCGCTGGCCTTGCTGGTCTGGTTGAAGGTGTAGCCAGCAGCCACCTGCCAGCCGGACAGCAGTTCGCCGCTGGCCTCCAGCTCGTAACCCTTGCTGCGTTGGATCTCGGCGTTGAGGTAGCAAAGGCCATCGATGTTCGAATCGCAGAGCGCGCCACTGGGGTCTTCTGCCGCCACGTCATCCTGCTTGATGTAGAACAGCGCGGCGGAGAGGTTCAGGCGTCCGTCATACAGCTCGCCCTTGATACCGGTTTCGTAGTTGACGCCAACAGCTGGCTCCAGCAGCGAGCCCGCTGCCGTGCGGTAATCGCTTTGCGGCTGGAAGATATCGGCGTAGCTGGCGTACCAGGACCACTGGTCATTGAGGTCGTAGATGATGCCGACGAAGGGCGTGAATTCATGATCCTGACGATTCGCCGCCTTGACTCCACTGATGGTCTCTTCCGTTTCGTACTCGTACCAGCTCAACCGCCCCCCCAGCACCACGCTCAGTGGCTCGCTCAGATACAGCCGCGTGTTGGCATAAACCCCATAACGCGTCTCGGCGCTGTCGTTGATCGCCGTCCAGCCATTGCGTGTCGGCCTGGTCAGTGCCTGATGACTCGGGTTGAAGACGTCGATGGCGCCAGCACCAGCAGCGGTATTGATATTGGCGTTCTTGCTGTACTGGTTCTCGCGGGACCAGTTGGCGCCAACCATCAGCGTGTGGCGCAGGCCGAAGGCCTCGAAGTTGCCGGATAGGTTGCTGTCGATGCCGGTGTTGGTCACGTCATCGCTGCGGTAAAGCGTTCGAAACAGCCGCGAGCCCGTGTTGGTGGCCGGGTTGATCGCGCCTTGCGGCAGTGCCGAACGCTGATCGAAGCCCCCTTCGGCACGGGTCAGCGAGGTCTTGCTGGTCCAGTCCTCGTTGAGACGATATTCCAGGTCGGCGAAGACTTCCGTCTGCTCGCTTTCGTGGCGGTTCCAGTCCTGCGCCAGCGAGGTGGAACGGGAAACGTCGAGGGCCTTGCCATTGCTGTAACGCGGCAGGCCGAAGATCGAATAGCCACTGGTGACACCCGTCTGCCGACGCAGGCCGACGGACAGGGTCGAGGCATCATTCAGATCGGCTTCGACGATGCCGTAGAACAGTGGCTTGCGGCTGGCTTCGCGGTCGTAGAAATACTGACGATCCTCATAGGCCACCAAGGCACGACCGCGCAGGGTGCGGGACTCGTTCAGCGCACCACTGCCGTCCAGGTCCACGCGGTAGAAATCGTCGGAGCCGGCGCGGGTGGTCACCGAAAAGTGTGGCTCGGCAGTCGGCCGTTTGCGCACCAGATTGACCGCGCCGCCCGGGTTGCCGTTGCCGACCAGCAGGCCGGCGGCGCCGCGAAGAATCTCCACGCGGTCGTAGACGGCGGTGTCCGGGGTCATCCAGCCAGTGGGGCTGTGAATCACGCCGGGCATGCCATCGACCAGATAGGCATCGGCGCCCAGCTCGAAGCCCCGGGAGTTGTACTGATGGTCGCCGAAGTTGCGCGTCTGCAGGGTGATGCCCGGTGCGCTGTAGAGCACCTGATCCAGCGAAGTGAAGTTGCGGTCGTCCATCTGCTGGCGGGTGATCACGCTGACCGACTGCGGAGTTTCACGCAGCGATTGCGCGCCCTTGCCCAGGGTGACCGCACGGGTGGTGTAGGAACCGGTACCCTCGGTAGTGCTGTTCGCCAGATCACTGCTGATGGTGGTGGCCTGCAGGTCGAGCGCCGCGGACGGCGCGCGCTCCATGATCAGCCAGACATCGCCGCTGCGCTGCACTACCAGCCCCGAACCGGCGAGCAGACGCTGCAATGCGTCGTCGATGGCGAAGGTGCCCTTGAGCGCAGGCGCCGAGCGGCTTGCGACCAGCCGATCATCGACGGCGAGGGTCACCCCGGCCTGGCTGGCGAGCTGCTTCAAGGTTGCGGCCAGTGGCTGCGCCGGCAGATCCAGTTCGACAGGGGCGGCCTGTACGCCCAGTGCCAGCGTCAGGGCGCTGGCGGTAACCAGTGTTCTCAGGGATGTGCGCAGCATGATGGGTCTCGTGATGATCTCGGATACCCCTTGACGGAGCAGGCCCCGAAAAGCCCAACCTGGAACGCGAAAATTTTTAGCGCGGCAGCAAGAGGGTGCTGTCGGCACGCTCCTGCAGGCGTACCCCGGCAAGCTGCGGCAAGGCCTGAACGAATGCCTCGATATCGGCGATTTGCACAACGGCGGTGATGGTCTGCGGCATGACAGGCTGCTCAAGGCGCAGCGGCTTTTCGCGATAACGGGCAAGACCGGCCACCACCTCGCCCAGGTCGGCCTGTTCAAAAACCAGGCTGCCGCTGCTGAAGCCGAAAGCGCCCGCCGCCTTGCGATCGGAACGCCGCAGCCCGACAGACTCAAGATAAAGGCCGACCTGATCGGCACCCAGTTCGATGCGCCGCTCGCCGCTGGTCATCGCGACCCGGCCACGGGCCACGCTGACCTGCACGCGCCGGTCGAACTTCTCGACCACGAAACGGGTTCCCAGCACCCGCACTTGTGCCGCGCCGGCATCCACCACAAAGGGGCGTTGCGGGTCGTGGCGCACGTCGAAGATGGCTCGCCCACGCAACAGCGTCAGATGCCGCACGCGGTCATCGAAGAGCACCTGAATGCGTGTATCGGCATCCAGCTGCACCTCGCTACCGTCGGCCAGTTGCATGCGCCGCAACGCACCGATACCGGTGAACAGCTGCAGCTCCTGGCGCGCGGCATTGCGGGCCAGCAGCCAGGAGCCCAGGCCGCCGAGCAGCAAGCCGCCGAGCATGCCGTTGCGCAGGAAGCGCCGACGCCCGACGTTTTCCATGGCGCCAGCCAGGGCACGGGTCTGGTCGGTGCTGGAGAAGTCGCCCCACAGGCGCTTGAAGCTGTGAAATTCCTGAGCGTTGCGCGGGTCGGCGGCCAGCCAGTTGGCGAAGACCTGACGCTCGGGGTGATCGTCCGGCAACTCGAGCAGCCGCGCGAACCAGTGCGCCGCCTCACGACGCCGCGCGCTCATGGGCAAAGCAGCTCACGGGCCTCGTGCAGATCGAGCAAGGCACGCACCAGGTGGCGCTCGACCATCGTGGTGCTGATCTGCAGCATCGCGGCGACTTCCACCTGGCGGTGCCCTTCGATGCGCACCAGCCAGAATACTTCACGACAGCGCGGCGGCAGGCAATCGAGAATGCGCTGCAGGGCGTCCAGACGCTGTTGGATATCGGCCAGATGCTCAGCCGAAGGGACGAACGAGGCGCCATCGTCCAAATCCATGCGCGGCTCGCTACCAGCCTCGGGAAACTGCTGATAGCGCGAGGCGTCGCGGTAATGGTCGATCAGTACAGAATGGGCGATGCGCCGCAGGTAGGCGTTGGGCTGTTCGATGACGCCACGCTGGTTGGCGAGCACGAAGCGAATGAAGGCATCGTGCAGCACGTCATAGGCACGTTGCACGCAATGGGTACGCCGGCTCAGGCTCAGCAGCAGATCGGTGTAGGCCCAGCGCAAATTGATTCCGCCCCACTCCATCATCCACCTCGGCCATGTTTCGACGGCGTCAGCCATCAGGGGGCGGGCAGTATAGAGAGCGCCTCGAGGCAAAGTAAATGAGAACTATTAGTAGCCGACTGACTGCTCGACCGGCACTTAGCTCGCTGAGCCGAGCAGCGCGCGTACCTTGGCTGCGGACATGCCCTGCAGCTGACGCAGAAAATCATGATCGACCACGTTGCGGCCGTACTGCTCACGCAGCAGGCTGCACAGGTGCAGGGTCAGGTTGGCAGCCATTTCCGCGTCCGCCAGGGCCCGGTGAGCCTTGCCAGTATCTGGAAGCCGCGCCCAGCGATTGAGGTTGCCGAGCTTATGGCTCGGTGCGCCAGGCAGCAGACGCCGCGACAACAGCAGCGAGCAGGCAAAAGGCTGGACACGCGCGCGGCCGATCAGGCCCAGCTCGGCGTCCCAGAACTTCTGATCGAATGAGGCGTTGTGCGCCAGCATCGGAATGTCGCCAACGAACTCGGCGACCTCATGCATCACCTCGGCTGCCGGGGGAGCGCTGCGCAGCATGGCATTACTGATGCCGGTCAGTTGCTCGATGAATGGCGGCACCCAGGCGCCGCTGTTCATCAGGCTCTGGTAGCGAGCAGTAATCTGCCCGTTCTCGATGATCACCACACCGATTTCGGTGGCGCGCGCCTGCTGAACCGGCGACATGCCGGTGGTTTCGAAGTCGATGACAGCAATGGGTTTCACGTAAAGCCTCAGTGTTTCAACAACAGATGCCCCTCGATGGGCACATAACGAGTGGCCGCGCGCACCAGCGATTGTGCGGTAAGCCCGGGAACACCATAGGCCACGGCCTCGACGCCATGACGTTGGCGAATGCGTTCGAGCAGCAGGTCGAAATCACCATCACCGGAAGCCAGCACCACGCTGTCGACGTTCGCCGCCGCGTCCATCACGTCGATGGTGATGCCCACGTCCCAGTCCCCTTTTGCCGAACCGTCACTGCGCTGAATGTAGGGTTTGAGCTTCACGGTGAAGCCGAGGTTGCGCAGGATCTGCTGGAACTGCTGCTGCTTGGGATCGCCGCGGTCGATGGCATAGGCGTACGCCTCGACTATCTCGCCGCCGCCGGCCAGCTCGTTCCACAACGCCGTGTAATTGAAGTGACAGCCATAGGCCTGGCGCACGGTGTAATAGAGATTCTGTACGTCGGCGAACACGGCTATTTTCTTCACCGGACATCCTCACAAGGGCTCGCGCGGTTTGCACGGCGGCCAGTATGCCAGTCTCGCGCCCTTCGGGTCGAAAGCCATTACCCGATGGTAATCGGATCACTGGTCGAGAAACCGACGCCCTCGTATGATGACGGCCTGTTTTTCTGGCCGCGATTTTCCATGAATCCCCTCGACGCCCTGCGTGACGCTTTGTTCTTCTTCAAGCAAAACCTGCTGCAGATCATTCTCCTGTGCCTGCCCTTCCTGCTACTAGAAGCCGCGCTGAGCATGCAGCTAGAAGGTCTGGTCGCAGCCGCTAAGGTACCGCTTTACGATGTGCTGCTCGGGCTGCTCTTCTACCCGCTGTACAGCGCCGCGCTGATCCTCTTCATCGACGCACGCAGCCGCGGCGAGCTGCCGGCCAGGGGCGCGCTGGTCGCCATGAGCCTGAGCCTGTGGCCGCGCTTCGTGCTGCTGGCCGGCATCGGAACCCTGGCGATCATGCTCGGCGCCTCGCTGTTCATCCTGCCGGGGCTATGGCTGATGGTGCGCCTGGTGTTTTCCGACTACCTGCTGGTGCTGCGCGGGATGTCGCCACTGCAGGCGCTGCACCAGAGCCTGCAACTGACCCAAGGGCATTTCTGGCCGATTCTCACCTGCGTGATGCTGGTCATGGTGCCGCCGTGGCTGGTTGGTTTCTGGGCCGGCGATATCGCGGCAGAGCCTGCCGGGCGCCTGCTGCTGGATCTGCTGCTTGGCCTCTTTCAGCTATTCACCACCGTGGTGGTGTTCCGCCTGTACATGTTGCGCACGGGCGACAACGCCGCGCCCCTGCCGTAACCTGCCGGACAATCCACCGTTCAAGACCGAGACGACCCCGTGGCAAGAAAATCGCGCAGAGAGCTGGCCAAAGACCGCGGAGACCTCAGCGCCCTGCCGATCACGGTCAAGGACGTGGCGCTCAAGGCCGGTGTGTCGCCGATCACCGTGTCGCGGGCGATCCAGCGCCCGGAGCTGGTCAGCGATGCCACCCGCGAGCACGTGTTGGAAGTGGTGCGAGCCATGGGTTACGTGCCCAACCTGATGGCTGGTGGCCTGGCGACCAGCAAAAGCCGCCTGGTGGCCATCGTGCTGCCGACCATCGCCAACTCGATCTACGCCAGCGTGGTGCAGGCAATCATGGATCGCCTCGCCGAAGCCGGTTATCACACCCTGGTCGGGCCAAGTGGCTACACCCCCGAATATGAGGAAGCCTTGCTCGCGGCGATTCTCGGCCGCCGCCCTGACGGCATCGTGCTCACCGGCACCTTTCATACCCAGGCCAGCCGCGAGCGTCTGGCGGCTGCCGGGATTCCGGTGGTCGAAGCCTGGGATTTAAGCGATGACGGGCTGGGTATGCAGGTGGGCTTCTCCCACGAGCGGGTTGGCGCCGCCGTGGCCGAGCACTTCTTCGCCCAAGGGTATCGCCGCTGGGCAGTAATCGGCGTCGATGATCCTCGTGCCTTGCGACGCTGCAACGCGGTGATCGAACGGCTTAGCACCCTGGGCGCCGACACTGTCGCGGTGCAGACACTGCCGCTGCCCGCCACCTGGGAAGTCGGCCGTAAAGGTCTGGCCAACTTGCTGGATGCCGGTGAAACGCCGGACTTCATCTTCTGCAGTTCCGATACCGTAGCCCTCGGCGTGCTGGCAGAGGCTGCGAGCCGAGGCCTGAGTGTGCCCGGCGACCTCGCAGTACTGGGCTTCGGCGACACCCTCAACGGCCAGTTCGCCAACCCTGCGCTTTCAACAGTGAGCGTCAATGCCACGGAGATGGGCCGGCAGGTCGCCGAAGCCCTGCTGCGCCGCTTCGACGGCCAAAGCGCCGAGGCGCCAATGGACACCGGGTTCGCAATCATCGAACGCGGCAGCACGGCCTGACGGGAAACCGCCTCTCGTAGCCTGGGTATCGCGCGGCTCAACCCAGGCTACGGGCTATCGCATGCGACCACATCTTGAACACTACCGTGAGC
Organism: Pseudomonas sp. AC355; assembly: GCF_979258205.1. Lineage (NCBI taxonomy): Bacteria > Pseudomonadati > Pseudomonadota > Gammaproteobacteria > Pseudomonadales > Pseudomonadaceae > Pseudomonas > Pseudomonas sp. AC355. The sequence continues at coordinate 2,743,539 of NZ_OZ409843.1, forward strand.
AAAAATCACAAAGTTCGTGCTTGAATGATAACGTTATCTGTCTATGATGATAACGTTATCTTTTTCACCACCTGCGACACCGTTACTGCTGCCCGGCGAGGCAGCCAGACCATCCGCAACGCCGACCACGGCAACAGGAGTCAAGCGATGAACAATAACAACACTCATACAGGTACCCCGGTCATCACCTCTCTGGAGGTCATCCCGGTTGCCGGGCACGACAGCATGCTCCTCAACCTGAGCGGTGGTCACGCGCCCTACTTCACCCGCAACCTGCTGATCCTGCGCGACAACGCAGGCCACGTCGGCGTCGGTGAAGTGCCGGGCGGCGAGGCCATTCGCCAGACCCTGGAAGACGCCCGCCAACTGCTGATCGGCCAATCCATCGGCCAGTACCAGAAGCTGCTCGGCCAGGTGCGCCAGGCCTTCGCCGACCGCGATTCCGGCGGCCGTGGCCTGCAGACCTTCGACCTGCGCATCACCATCCACGCCGTCACCGCCGTGGAGGCCGCCCTGCTCGACCTGCTCGGCCAGCACCTGGAAGTCCCGGTGGCCGCCTTGCTCGGTGAAGGCCAGCAGCGCGATGCCGTGGAAATGCTCGGCTACCTGTTCTATATCGGCGACCGCAAGAAAACCGACCTGCCCTATCGCCAGGAAGCCGATGCCGACAACGCCTGGTTCCAGGTGCGCAACGAAGAAGCGCTGGACGCCCAGGGCGTGGTGCGCCTCGCCGAAGCCGCCTACGAGCGTTATGGCTTCAAGGACTTCAAACTCAAGGGCGGCGTGCTGCGCGGCGATGAGGAAATCGAAGCGGTCACCGCATTGGCCGAACGCTTCCCGGATGCACGCATCACCCTCGACCCCAACGGCGCCTGGTCGCTGCAGGAAGCCATCCGCCTGTGCCGTGACCAACATCACGTGCTCGCCTATGCCGAAGACCCTTGCGGCGCCGAAAATGGCTACTCGGGCCGTGAGGTGATGGCCGAGTTCCGCCGTGCCACCGGCCTGCCGACCGCGACCAACATGATCGCCACCGACTGGCGCCAGATGGGCCATGCGATCCAGCTGCAATCGGTCGACATTCCCCTCGCCGACCCGCACTTCTGGACCATGCAGGGTTCGGTGCGTGTGGCGCAGATGTGCAACGACTGGGGCCTGACCTGGGGCTCGCACTCGAACAACCACTTCGACGTATCGCTGGCCATGTTCACCCACGTGGCTGCCGCCGCGCCGGGCAAGATCACCGCCATCGACACCCACTGGATCTGGCAGGACGGCCAGCGCCTGACCAAGGAGCCGTTCCGTATCGAAGGGGGGCTGGTCAAGGTGCCTCAGAAACCGGGCCTCGGCGTGGAGCTGGACATGGACGCCGTGGCGAAGGCCCACGAGTGCTACAAGGGCATGGGCCTGGGCGCGCGCAACGACGCCGTGGCCATGCAGTACCTGATTAGCGGCTGGACCTTCGATAACAAGAAGCCCTGCCTGGTGCGCTGAGCAGCCTCCTGAGCGATCGTGATACCCGGGGATATTGCCCTGGGTATCGCTTCGCTCAACCACAGGCTACGGTTCTAAGCGACATTCGCCCTTGTAGCCTGGGTCGAGCGCAGCGACACCCGGGGACTCGCAATCCTGGGTTTCGCTTCTCTCGACCCAGGCTACGTTGCGCCCCCCCCTTTTACGGGGATCGTCTTACTGAATCTTGTAGGTGAAGGTGTTCTTCACGCTCGCCACGGCGACCGCCTGGCCGTTGACCACCTTTGGTTGGTAGCGAAAGCTCTTCGCTGCTGCCAGTGAGGGTTTGACGAACAGCGGGTGGCAGTCGCCTACCACCTGAGGGTCTTCCACCCGGCCCTGGACGTTCACTCGATAAGCCACGGTGCACTCCCCTTCGATTTTGCGATCCAGGGCGCGCTGGGGATAGTCCGGGGCATCCTTGGCGATCGGCAGGTACTGACGGCTGACAGCAGCTGCTTCGGCACGCGCGGCCGCGGCGGCTGTTTGTCGCTGCGCCTCAGCCTGCCGGGCCTGGGCGAGTTGCTGTTCATGCACGCGCGTCTGACGCTGCTGCTCCTCTCGCACAACCTGCTCTTGGCGCAGGGCTTCGTCACGGCGTTGCTGCTGGCGATCACGTTCGATGCGCTGCTGCTTTTCCTGCTGTTCCTGTTGCACACGCTTGAGCGCCAGATCCGCCTTCTGTACCTGAGGCTTCTCGACCACCGGTTCCGGCATTGGCGCCGGTTCTGGCGCTGTCACTGTCGGCATGGGTGCAGCGGCTGGCGGCGGTGGTTGCACGGCCGGCGCGGGCAGCGAGACCAACTGAGTGGTGATCACCGCAGAAACCACAGGCGGCATCGGTGCGTTGTGCGACAGGTTGAGCAACACGAACGCCAGACCGATATGCAACGCCACCGCCACACCCAACGCGAAACTGTGCTCGCGCCAGGCAGGCCAGGAGAAACGCGGCTCGTGCAGTTCCAGGGTCTGGGTATTCATCTCAGGGCGCCTCGGTGATCAGCCCGAGACGGCTGACGCCGCCACGCTGCAGTTCGGCGATACCAGCGACCACGGCGCCATAGTCGGCATTCTGGTCGGCACGGATATACACCTGGGTCTCCGGGTTTTCGGCAACGATACTGGCGATCTTGGCGCCCATCTGCGCCTTGTCCACTGCGCTGTCGGTTTGCGACTCGGTGTCCACTTCGCTGCCCAGGTTCCAGTAGTAAGTGCCGTCATCCTTGACCGAGAGCGTGACGATGCGCTGCTCGTTCGGCGTCGGCAGCGCTTCGGCGGGCACCTTGGGCAGTTCGATCTGTACACCCTGCACCAGCATCGGCGCGGTGACCATGAAGATCACCAGCAGTACCAGCATCACGTCGATGTAAGGCACCACGTTCATTTCGGCTTTCAGGCCGTGTTTTTTCGTCGGTCTGACCAGCATGGGAAAATCCCTCCTCAGGCAGCGGCGGCCATGCTTGGCGCCGTACCGTTAAGACGACGGTGCAGACGGCCCTGCAGTTCGTTGCCAAAGGCGTAGTAGCGGGCGATCAGGGTCTGGGTGCGCGCCGAGAAACGGTTGTAAGCCATCACCGCCGGGATGGCTGCGAACAGGCCGATGGCAGTGGCGATCAGCGCCTCGGCGATACCTGGCGCCACGGTCGAGAGGGTCGCCTGCTGCACCTGGGACAGACCGAGAAATGAATTCATGATCCCCCACACGGTGCCGAACAGGCCGATGTACGGGCTGACCGACCCCACGGTGGCAAGGAACGGCAGACCTTTTTCCAGGCGCTCCTCCTGCTCGGCGATGGCCACGTGCAGGCTGCGCTCCACGCCGTCGAGCACGCTGTCCGGGTTGTTGCCGGCATGCGGCTGCAACTGGTTGAAGGTCTGATAACCGGCGAGAAAGATACGCTGCAGGGCGGCGTCCGCCGGTAGTTCCTGCTGTGTGCCTTCGCGGTAGAGCCCGCCGATTTCATCACTGCGAAAACGCTTGAGAAAGGTCTTCGCCAGACGCTCGCTACGGCGCAGCACCGCGCCGCGCTGAACGATCAGGTACCAGCTGATCAGCGATGCCAGCACCAGGCAGAGCATCACGGCCTGCACCACGATGCTGGCCTCGGTGATGAGGCCCCAGACGGTCATGTGTTCGAGGTGGGGTTGGTTTTGCATCATGGATTCCTTCGGTTGCACGAGCACCATGGCTCACATTGGAAGACAGGGACGTTGCGCGCTGATGACAGGCGCGACGTCCGGCACCTCATTCCAGCCCCAGCGCGTCGGCGACCGCCGACCAGGGCACGTATTTGTAGTTCTGATTACCTTCGGGCATGCGCTTGCGACCGTCCTGCACCACCAGCAGGCCGGCGCTCCATGGCCCACCAAGGTTGGCCGAGGTGACTTCCAGGCCGTCGGTTTCCGAAGCGCCGTCGATGCCCAGCTCGGCATTCAGGCCAACCTTGAAACTGCCGCGTAGCGTGTAGGGCGCCTTGGCCTCGACCACTACGTAGCTGTCGTTGCCCTGGCTGGAAATCACCAGGTAGTCGCGCTGCTTGCCGTGATAGAGCCCTAGCCCCTCGATGTCGTCCTTGAGCGGGCCACCAATGGCGATGACTTTCTCCAGCGAGGTCTGCGCATCGCCGCGGGCATCCAGCGCCCACACCGCCACGTCTTCCTCACCGATGTACAGGCGCTCGTTACGGTCATCGGCCACGCAGCCTTCCGGCTGGGTCTCGGTCTTGAAGCGCCTCACCAACTGGCCGGTCGCCTTGCCGCTATTACCGGCGAGGCGGTATTGAAGGAAGGTACCGTCCTTGTCGTTGGCGATAGCGTGGATGGCGCCCTGGCGATCCTTGAAAAGACACAGCCCGTAGATTTCCTCGAGCGGCGTGGCGAGCTGGCCGATATCGCTGAGCTCGCCGCTGGCCTGATCGATGGCGAACAGGTGCAGGCTGTTGTGATCGCGGTTACTGGCCACAGCCAGATCCACCTGACGATTGCCAAGCTGGAAGCCGGGACGGATATCGACGTTGTTGAGGCGGCCTACGCGCAGGTTCTGCACCTGCTTGCCCGCCAAGTCATAAGCCAGCAAGCCACCTTTCTTGTCGGTGCCCAGCACGCGGCTGCGTTCGGGATGAAGGGTGTTGACCCAGATCGCCGGATCATCCGCTGCATCGCCAAGGCTGGGCACGCCATCGGTCTGAACCAGCGGGGCGATCTGCGCGATGACTGTCGCTTGCGGCGTCACTTTCGGCGCCCAATTCAGGGTTGCGCTACGTGTTCCGTCATCATCGATCAGTAGTAGCTCAAGGCCCTTGGCCGTGGCCCGGGCGCTGACCTGCTCCGGCTCCTTGAGGCCATCTAGCTTCACCACACCAGCACGCTGCCACTGCTCGGCACTGCGCTGATACAGATGCAGGTTCGCCGCTGCAGAATCGAGCAGCAACAGGGCATCGGGCAGCACCGCCATGCCCGCTGCACTTTCAACCAGCGCACCAAAAGGTGCGAGCAGCTCGACCGGCGCACGCACTAGCGGCGCTTCGGCGCCAGCCTGGTAACGCCAGACACCGACATTTTCCTCGTTGACGTACAGGCTTTCGCTGCGGTCATCGACCTGACAGAAGCCGCTTTCCGGCGGCAGGCTCAAAGCGCGAACCTGGCGCGCTTCATTCAGCGGCCGTCCGTTTTCGGCAACCAGCCATTGCTCGCCAATGCCCTCTTCGCCCACCAGAAACAGATAGTCGTTGCGCGCGCTGTCGCGGTACAGGCACAGCCCCTCGATGGCAAAACGTGTTTTCGGCAGGTAATGGGCGTTGCCCCACGCATCGCCTTGCAGCCTTGTCACCAGCGCCTGCTGACGCTTCTTGTCGAGGGTGGCGACCAGCAGGCCACTATCATCTGCACGATGGTCGAGCGTTTCGAAACGGCCGGAAAACTCGCTGAGCACCTTAGCGTTGCGGTCGATCACCTGCAGGGCTTTGGGGCCGATTTGCAGGCGTTCGGCGTTTGCCAGGAATGACTGCGGTGCGAGCCACTGGGTGCTTTCGGTCTCGATCAGCGCATCGTTGATAGAGATCGTTGGCGCCAGGGTAGACACCGGTTGTGTCGCGGTAGTGCTCTGGCAAGCGGCCAGCGCAACGCACAGCCCCAACAGGGACAGATTGAACATACGCATGGGAACAAGGAGTCCTTGAGAGGGCGCACCGGGCGCCCTCGATGATCATCAGAAATGCGTGAGGGTCAGGCCAACCTTGTAGGTCGGGCCGTACTCTTCGTACTGGGCGTTGTAGCCGTGGCGCCCGGTGTAGACGTAGTAGGACTCGTCGGTGATGTTCTGGGCCTCGAAGGTCAGTTGCAGATCCGGCGTGAGGAAGTAACCGGCCTTGAAGTCGACGAACAGTTGATCGTCGACATACAGATCCTGATTCTTGTCTTCAATGGAGCCGATCTCGTACAGGTAGCTGGACTTGTAGTTGGCCGCCACACGCATGTTGAAGCGATCGTTCTCCCAGCCGAGCATGACGTTGCCGACGGTATCGGACTGGTTGGGCATCTCGATGGAACGTTTGGCGCTTTGACCCTCGATGCTCGCGTCGGATTTGCTCAGGGTCAGGTTGGCGCCCGCCAGCACGCCATTCCAGGGCTCAGGCAGCCAGTCGAATTTCTGCGAGTAGGCCAACTCGACGCCGTAGAGCTTGGCGCTGCTGCCGTTCTCGAAGCTCAGCGCTTCATCGAAATCGGCCCAGGCTCCGGTACCGGCGAGGTCGGTGTTGTAGATGAAATTGTCGATGTCCTTGTAGAACACGAACCCGGACAGCACACCGGCGCGGCCCATGTAATGCTCGATGCCAAGGTCGAAGTTCATCGACTCCAGTGGCTTGAGATCAGGATTGCCGAAGGAAGCATCGCCACCGTCGATGGCGAAGCCCGGCGCCAGTTGGCCGAAGGTCGGCCGCACCACGGTATTGGTTCAGGCAGCGCGGATGGCCGTGGAAGGCGACAACTGATAACGCGCATGCAAGCCAGGCAACCAATGGTCATAGCGGTTCTTGCTCTGGGTGTTTTCGTACACACCGTCACGCAGGCCGGTACCCTTGGCTTCAAACTCGGTGCCTTCGTAGCGCAGGCCCGCGATGAAGCGCCAGTCATCGACGTCGAGGCTGTTCATCAGGTAGGCGGCGTTGATGTCTTCGCGCATGTCGAAGTCATTGATGCGCGAGTTTTCCTCGTCGTAGAACGCATCCCGATCCAGGCCGCCGATCAGATCCTTGATCGCCCCGGCGCTGATGCCATTGCCATAGTTGCCCAGGGAGTAATCGACGTTGCCGCTCTGGAAACCACCCAGATCGACGCCGGAAAAGTCGTCGTAGACCCAGACCTCGGTATCGCTGGTCTTGTCACGCCGGCTGAGCTTGCCGCCGAATTTGACCTGTGCGGCGTTGCCGCTGAGGTCATAGTCACGGGCCAGATCCAGGCGAATGTTCTTTTCCTGATCCTTGCCGTTGACCTTCTCCACCTCTACCTCATCGAGCGTGAAGGAAGCCGGGTCGTAGAAATCGCTACCCACGCTGACATAGGGTTTGCGCGTGCCATCGAAGCCGACGTTTTCGAAATCCCCCACGAACTTGGCACCGGCAATACCGCCCGGATCCTTTTCGGTGGCCTGGCTGTAACCGGCCTGGCCGCTGAGCGTCCACAGGTCGATCATGCGTTCACCGCCGATCACGTAGGACTGGATCTCCTGAGTGTCCTGGCGCGATTTCAGGTCGCGCCAGCCCTCGGCATCGCCGCGTTCGCCGGAAGCTTGTGGGTCGGCGAACTCGACACCTGCCGCGTTGCGGGTCTCGGTGTCCTTGAACTTGCTGTACAGGGTGCGCAGGTAGTAGTTGGAGTAGTCGTCCGGCTGGTAGTCGAAGTTCAGACCGAAGCCAGTGCGCTCACGGGTGATTTCATAATCACGCTGCTCAACCTCATTGAGCCGGGCGCCATCGGAGAAATCCCAGTTGCCGCCGGTCTCGACGTTTTCCGATCCGAACTTGCGCTTCTGCCAGCTGAACGCCGCAGCCACGCCAAAGTTGTCGGTGCCGTCACCGAGGCTGAAGCGGTCGCTGATCGCGCCGGAGAATTTCGGGCTGTTCTCGCTGACGTTGGTGTCGTGGCTGCCTTCGGCGGAGAAGGTGTAGAACAGGCCGTCATGGTCGAACGCCGAGAGACTTTCCACCTCGATGGTGCCGCCGAGGGAGTTGGCATCCATGTCCGGAGTCAGGCTCTTGACCACCGACAGCGACTGCACCAGTTCGGCCGGCAGAACATCGAGCGCCACGGCGCGACGATCGCCTTCCGGGGCAGGTACCAGGGTGCCATTGATAGTCACGCTGTTCAGATCCGGCGCGATACCACGCACGCTGACGAAACGGCCTTCGCCCTGATCGCGCTCGACCGACAGGCCGGGGATGCGTTGCAGCGCTTCGGCGGCGTTGTCGTCCGGCAGCTGGCCGACGCCATCGGCATGCACCACGCTCTTGATGCTGTCGGCGCTCTTCTGCTCGCGCAGTGCCTTGTCGATACTCGCGGCCTGGCCGATCACCTCGACACGCTCGACCGCTTCTTCCTCTGCCCAGGCTGGCGCAGCGCTTATGGCGATGGTCAGCAGGCTGACCCTGAATCCGGCATTACGGATTTGACGAAAAGGCATTGCCACCTTGAATCCCTCGTTCCAATGGCCCCTGGCGATACCAGGAATGGCTGCGGACGTTAGAAATCATTTGTGGCACTTGCATGACACACGGCGTGGCAATGCCTCTAAAGCGGTATTTTCAAACGCAATTCAGCGCGTTTTGAGCTCGATTGACCCCCAACTCCCGCAGGCGAGCGTGACCTCTCGACGACTGAGCAGCCTTTCATCAACGAGGGATGACAACACCCACAATGCTCGCGAACGGGCGGGCTCGACGCATCTCCCATCAAGAAACATGAGCATCTAACCTTGCCCACGATGGGCCATCCACCTCGCTATCGCCGTGCAGGTGCACACGCGCCAAGCTGAATTCATCCTGAAAAAAGTGCCCTCGCCTGCAGCGATCAGATGAGCCGAATCGACCCCCCATGAATTCACCGAACCGTCATGTGGCTTTGTTTCCGTGACGCCCCATCACGCCGAACGGCTCATGAGGAATCGCGAATGTCTCGCTCCCTGTTGTATGCATCATTGCTCGCCTGTGCACTGGCCGCCTCGTCAACGCTTGCCAACGAGGCCGTACCGCGCTCCGTAGGCCAGCCCTATGCAGCGGGCAATCTCGCCGACCGCATCGTGCTAACGCCCGGCCAGAACGCAGCCGTGCAAATGGCGGTCAGCTTCCGTACGGATGTGCAGCAAAGCGAAGCACTGCTGGAGTTCGGGCCGGCGCTTGCCGGGCCGCAACTCACCGCCCAGGCCAAGCAGCTCAGCGGCACCACCCGTCGCCTGGACAGCGACAACGGCCCGTCCAATTACCACCAGGTGCGCCTAGAACAACTGACGCCCGATACTACCTACGTGTACCGCGTGAAAGGCAGTGCTGGCTGGAGCGAGTGGCAACAATTTCGCACCGCGCGGGAAGACTTCGCGCCGTTCACCTTCCTGTATCTGGGTGATACCCAGAACAACATCCTCGCCGTCGCCTCGCGCACCATTCGCCAGGCGTTACGCAGCGTGGCGCGTCCTGCGCTGGTGGTGCATGCTGGTGACCTAGTCGCCTCACGGGAAGAACTTGCCCACGACGACGAATGGGGCGAATGGAACCAGGCAGGCGGCTGGGCCTACGCCGCCATTCCGCAAGTGACGGCAGCCGGCAACCATGAATACATCGACACCCTGCTGGCCGACGGCAGCGAAAGCCGCACCCTCGGCCCGCACTTTCCCGCCCAGTTCGCCCTGCCACGCAACGGCGCGCAAGGTGTCAGTGACACCAGCTTCTTCACCGATTATCAGGGGGTTCGTTTCGTGGTGCTCGATGGCACCTCGGCACTAGACCTCGGCACGCTCGACGCACAAACCAGCTGGCTGGAGAACGCGCTGAAAAGCAGCCAGGCAACCTGGAACATCGTGGTCATGCACCAGCCGATCTACACCTGCGCCCGCCCCGAAGACACTGAAGAACTCAAGGCCGCCTGGAAGCCGCTGCTCGAACGCTACAAGGTGGACCTGGTGCTGCAGGGCCACGACCACTGCTACAGCCGCCTGACCCACGAAGCAGGCCGCGATGCCAGCGCCAAGGCACAGCAGACCAATCAGCCTATCGGCCCGGTGTACATGGTCTCGGTTACCGGCTCGAAAATGTACGGCCTCAATGATCGCGCCCGTACGCAGCCTGATCGCACTGCCGAAGACACCCAACTGTTCCAGACCATCAGCGTCGAGCAGAACCGCCTGAGCGTGCGCGCCTACACGGCTGACGACCGGCTCTACGACGCCTTCGATATACAGCGCGATGCCAGCGGCAACAAAACCCTGCACGAGCCACGGCTGCAAAAGCAGAACGAGCGCTTCTGCCAGGGCGAGACCGGGCCGGATGGTTTGCCCTGCTCTGCCAAGGACAAGTGAGCGTCATCGTTCTGAGATATTCGCCGGGCATGCTCGGCGCACCCGCAATCGGCGGCAGGAGATGCACCATGAAGTCGCTGTTGAAAATGCATGGCATGACCCTTGGCGGTTTATTCCTGGCGGCCAACGGCGGCCTGCTGATCTACCTGGCGGCCGGCAACATCAAGTACTGGGCCGAGATCAACTGGATGGATGTGGCCGGCGAAGGCGGCACCTGCGTGATTCTCTGCGGCTGGCTGTACATGCTGCTGCGTGGCCGACCCGCCGGGCGGGTGACCCGTCTGCTGTCGCTGGGCCTGTGCTGCACCGCGTTTTCGATGTGGATGGACACCTTGGACGAGTTCATTCGCCTGCCATCTGAAGCCGTGTGGGACAACTGGTTGGAAACCGCCCCCATGCCGGTGGGCATGTTGTTGCTGACTCTGGGCATGTATCACCTGCAACAGGAACAACGCGCCATCAGCGCGCAGATGAGCAAGCGCGAACAGCTGTTCCGCGAGCATCGTCTGTTCGACACGCTCATCCCCCTCGCCGGCGCTCAATACCTGCGCCAGCACTTGCAACAGGCGCTTGAGCAGGCAGAGGCCGAGCAGCGCCCGTTGTCGCTGATCGCTATCGACCTGGACGATTTCAACCAGATCAACCAGCGCTACGGCCAGGAAGAAGGCGACCAGGTGCTGCAGGTGATGGCGCAGTTGCTGCTGTTCAACCTGCGCCAGCAAGACATGCTCTGCCGACTGGCCGGCGACCGCTTCGTCGCGGTGCTGCCGGACACCGGCGAGAGCCAGGCAAGGATAATGGCCGACGACATGCGCCAGAGCATCGCCAACCTTGCTCATCGCACTCAACGCCACGGTGAGCGCCTGTACTTGCAGGCCACAACCGCTGTGGTAATGGCGCTGGACGAAGACGAAGCGCAGTTGCTCAAACGCCTTAATACCTCCCTCGCTCAGGCCAAACCTCGCCTGGCGCGCAGCGCATGAGCCTGCCCCCGCTGCAAGGCGGCTATGACGCCGATAACCGTTTCATCGCCGCGCACCATCTGCCCGCGGTGTTGATAGACCTTGCCAGGTCGCGACGCATCGACACGCATAACCTGTTGCGTGGCTGCGAGCTGTTCTATGACGATGTGGTCACCGGTCGTGCGCTGATCAGCCCGCAACAATTCCTGCGTTTGATTGACAACGCAAGGCGTCTGCTCGGCTCGCCCGACACCAGCTTTCTATTCGGTCAACGTCTGTGGCCCGGGCATTACGGCGCAGGTAGCCAACTACTCGAACAGGCTGACAATCTGCTGCAGGCACTGGATCGGATCAGTGAATACCGGGCACTGCTTTCACCGCTGCTGACGCCCGTCATGCACCTGGACGAGCACTATCTGCACCTCTACTGGCGCGACAGTTGCGGCGCTGGCGAGCTGACCACCTTCTTGCTCGAAGCGAGCATGACCGCAGTGGTCGCCCTCGCCCGACGCCAGCAGCACGAACGCCTGCCATGGCGCTTCCAGTTTGCCTACATGGAGCCTGCCTACGTCGAGCAGTATTGGGTGCACCTGGGCGATAGCCTGAGCTTCGAGCGCCCATCGACCGTCATGAGCCTGCCTCGCGAATACCTGCTGCGCGCCTGGCCAGCCGCTGGTTCCACTGGCGCCTTGGTGGCTCGTCACAGCTGCAGCGAGCAACTACATGCCTGGGGCTGGCAGGCCAGTTTTCTTGATCGCTTGCACGAGCACCTCAGCCAGCACATCCGCCATCCACTGAGCCTGGAACGGGTCGCCGCAGCCTTCGATACCAGCCCGGCGTCCTTCAAACGCCGGCTCGGCAAACACCACACGCACTTTCAGGAGCAACTCGACCACACGCGTCGCGACCTCGCTCTGTACCTCTACCAGGTAAAGGGCTACAGCAACGAAGAAGTCGCCCAGTACCTGGGCTTCAACGACATCACCAACTTGCGCCGCTCATTCAAACGCTGGACTGGGCGCGTGCCAAGCGACCTGGGCGGGCTGCTGTGTGGGTGAGGATCAAGCCGCGCGACTTCGGCTGACAGAGCCCCGCCAGGTGACCCGAATCCCGTAGCCTGTGGTTGAGCGAAGCGATACCCGGGAAATCGCAACCCTGGGTATCGCTTCGCTCAACCACAGGCTACGAAGCGGCGGTCGCTCTGAATAAAGGCTCGGGCCGCGTGAGTAAAGCTCTCGGCCAGATTGCCCTAGCGCCTAGGTTGAGCCGCACAGTTACTTACGCGGTTTGACCCGCGCCGTGGGCTCGGCGATCAATGGATCGTCCGGCCAGTAGTGCTTCGGGTACCGCCCCTTCAAATCCTTCTTCACCTCGGCATAGGTGGTGCGCCAGAAGTTGGCAAGGTCCTGGGTCACCTGCACCGGTCGGCGTGCCGGGGATAGCAGATGCAGCAGTACCTGCTGCCGGCCATTGGCGATGCGCGGCGTCTCGCCCAGGCCGAACAGTTCCTGCAGGCGCACCGCCAAGACCGGTGGGTGTTCGCTGTAATCCAGGCCGATGCGCGAGCCGGAGGGCACCGGCAGGCTGCGCGGTGCCCATTCGTCTAGGCGCTGGGGCAACGGCCAGGGCAACAGGGTTTGCAGCATCGACGGCAGGTCGAGGTTGCCGAAGTGGCTCAGCCGGGTGACCTTGCCCAGATACGGCGCCAGCCAGGCATCCAGGCTGGCGAGCAGTGCCGGATCCGAAACGTCCGGCCACTCGCTGCTTGCCTGGCTCCGCAGATCGAGCCCGCGCAGCAGCATGACCCGCGCCTGCCACTGGCGCAGCTCGGGCGTCCACGGCAGCAGCGCCAGGCCCTTGCGGCGCACCAAATTGACCAACGCGGCGGTGCGCGCTTCAGCACTCAGCCCTGCCAGCGCCTCGCTGGACAACACCAGATCGCCCACCTTGCGCTGCCGCTCGGCACGCAACACACCTTCGCGCTCATCCCACTCGAGCAGATCCTGGTTGGCCACCTGTTCGACCAGCACCGAATCGAACAGCGCCGGCTCCAGTTCACCGGCCAGGTAGATGCGCTCTTCGCGCTGTCCCTGGCGGCTGCCCAGGTCGGCGACCACCAGCCAGGCGTGCTTCATCAGAGCATCTGCTTCGTTGAACAGCGCCGCGCGGCCATTGGCCAGGCGGTATTCGGCGCCGCCCTCGCGACGCTGCCGGGCGACACGATCCGGGTAGGCGAAGGCCAGTAACGCACCCAGCCAGCGGCCATGCGCGGGGTCGCTGACCGCCTCGCTGACCGGTACGCGGCGCAGGTAGCCCTGGAACTGCCGAGCCAGTTGCCGGGTTCGCTGCACGCCACCTCGGGCGGCGCCTCCCCCTGCGCTGCGCTCCCCAGAGAGCAGGGCCAGGCGACTGTGCAGATCGGCGCCAGCTCCGCGCAGTATGTCGCGCTCGCCCAGCAGTGCCGCCAGATCACAGGCCAGTTCGCCCAGACCAAGGGCCTGCCCACGCAGCAACAGATGAGCGATACGCGGATGCGCCGGCAGCTCGGCCATGGCCTGGCCATGGGCGGTCAGCGCGCCACGGACATCGAGTGCGCCGAGGCGCTGCAGCAGCTCTCGAGCCTGGGCGTAGGCAGCGGCAGGCGGTGGGTCGAGCCACACCAGTTCGTCGACTTCAACGCCCCAGCGCGCCAGTTGCAGCGCCAGCCCCGCCAGGTCGGCCTGGAGAATTTCCGCCGAGGAATAGGCAGACAATTGCTCATGCTGAGCCTGCGACCACAGCCGGTAGCACACACCCGGCTGCAGACGCCCGGCACGGCCGGCGCGCTGGGTGGCAGAAGCTCGGGAAATGCGCTGGGTATCCAAACGCGTCATGCCGCTGCCCGGGTCGAAACGCGGCACTCGTGCCAAGCCGGCGTCCACCACCACGCGCACGCCGTCGATGGTCAGGCTGGTCTCGGCGATATTGGTCGCCAACACCACCTTGCGCAGCCCGGCCGGTGCCGGTTCGATGGCAGCACGCTGGGCCGACAGCTCCAGCTCACCATGCAGAGGACAGACGCGCACATCGGATCGCTCGGCCAGCGCCTCGCCCAATTGTTCGGCCACCCGCCGGATCTCCGCCTGACCGGGCAGGAACACCAGCAGGCTGCCCGGTTCATCGGCCAGCGCCTGCAACACGGTTTGCAATACTTTCGGCTCCAGCCACTCGCCCGCCTGCCAGGGTGCGCCCCAGCGGGTATCCACCGGGTACATATGCCCTTCGCTGCGCAGCACCGGGGCATCGTCGAGCAACTCGGCCAGGCGTTCGCCCTCCAGGGTGGCCGACATCAGCAACACCTTGAGCGGCGCCTCGCCACTGTCGGCGCCGCGAAACATCGCTCGACCGTTGAGGGTCAGCGCCAGGGCCAGATCAGCGTCCAGGCTACGCTCGTGGAATTCGTCGAAGATCACCAGGCCAACGCCCTCCAGCGCTGGGTCATCCTGCAGGCGCCGGGCGAGGATGCCCTCGGTGACCACCTCGATACGCGTGCGCGGGCCGACCTTGCTGTCCAGGCGAATGCGATAACCCACGGTCTCGCCGACCGCCTCGCCAAGCTCGCTGGCCAGCCGCTCGGCAGCGGCACGCGCGGCCAGACGACGAGGTTCGAGCATGATGATGCGCTGCCCGGCCAGCCACGGCTGATCGAGCACAGCCAACGGCACGCGGGTGGTCTTGCCGGCGCCAGGCGGCGCTTCGAGCACCACCTCATCGCGGTCGGCCAGGGCGCGGCAGAGGTCGGGCAGCAGGGAATCGATCGGCAGGTTATTCATCAAGGCTCCATCATCGGCCGGCGATTATACGGCGAACCGCCTCCTGGCTTCGCCGGTCAGATGGCATCGGAAGCTACGTGTTCGCAGCGCCACAGCAGCTTTGCAATCAGTGCCTTGCTATAGTGGCGTCCACTTTTTCTGGAGGTGCTCGATGCGCACGAAATCCCGTGTTATCGGCGGCGTTCTCGCCGTTACGTTGTTCACTCAACTTACCGCCTGCGGCACCCTCTTCTATCCGGATCGTCGCGGGCAGATCGAAGGCCGTGTCGACCCGCTCATCGTCGGCCTCAACGCCATCGGCATCCTGTTCTACGTGATCCCCGGCCTGATCGCCTTCGGTGTCGACTTCGCCACTGGCGCGATCTACCTGCCAGGTGGCCTCAGCGCCCAGGTCAGCCCAGACTCCCTAAAGGACGTGGTCGATGCCGATGGCAAGGTCGACACCGCCAAGCTCAAGGCCCTGATCGAAACCCAAACCGGCCACAGCCTGCCGCTCGACGATCCGCGCCTGATCCAGCACAGCGGCAGCAGCGAACAATTAGCCGCTTACGGCCTGCGCCCCGCTGCCTGACCTGCCTGCGGCCCGTTGCAGACGACGGGCTCGCCCTCCGCTTACAGCATGGATAACCCATGAGCGTCGACCGCCAGCACGCCCGCCTGATGCGTCAAGCTACTGCCGCCGCACTTTGCGTAGCGCTGACGCTGGTGCTGTGCAAGGCCGTCGCCTGGTGGGCCAGTGGCTCGGTCAGCTTGCTGGCCGGCCTCACCGACTCGCTGCTCGACAGCGCCGCCTCACTGCTCAATCTGATCGCTGTGAACATCGCCCTGCGTCCCGCCGATGACGATCACCGTTACGGCCATGGCAAGGCCGAAGCCCTCGCCGGATTGGGCCAGGCACTGTTCATCGGCGCCAGCGCGATACTCGTCGCGGTACAGGGCGTCGACCGCCTGCGCCACCCCGAGCCGCTCAATGCGCAGGCGCTGGGTATCGCGGTGATGCTGCTGTCCATGGCGCTCACCGTGGCCCTGCTGCTGTTCCAGCGCCATGTAGTGCAGCAGACCGGCTCCACGGCGATCCATGCCGACTCGCTGCACTACCGCTCCGACCTGCTGCTCAACGGCGGCATCCTCCTCGCTCTGCTGCTCGCCTATTTCGGCTGGCAACAGGGCGACGCCCTGTTCGCCATCGGCATCGCCGCCTACATCCTGTGGAGCGCCTTCAGCATCGCCCGCCAGTCGGTCAGCGTGCTGATGGATCAGGAGCTCGACCCCGACGTCAGCACGCGCATGAGCGAACTGGCCTGCGCGGTGCCCGGCGTCATCGGCATCCACGACCTGCGCACGCGCCTGTCCGGCACCCGCTGGTTCGTGCAGTTGCACGTCGATCTGCCGGGCAGCCTGAGCCTCAATGAAGCCCATGCGCTGTGCGAACAGGTCGAGGATGCTATCCGCAGCGAATTCGCCCAGGCAGAGGTGCTGGTACACGCCGATCCACTGGATTTATCTGCACCAACTTGATGCAGGCCATGCGCCACCAGAAAAACACTGAACCCTCGGCACGAAAGGCCAGTCAGCTTCAGTAAGCCCAAATGATTTGGGTTGGTCGCTCCCGGCTCTCCTCACCCTCAAGCAGGGCGGCACCGGGAACCTATTCGTGATGAGAGGATTACCACATGAAGCGCGTATCCATGTTCGTCATTGCTGCCGTACTGGCCGCACCAGCCTTCGCAGCCGATGACCTGTGCACCGTCAACCTGCAGAAACTCGACAATGCCGTGGCCGCCAAAGCCACCATCGCCGACCCGCTGAAATCCCAGGTTGAAGAAGCCAAGAAGCAAGCCACCGATGCTCAGGCTGCTGGCGACCTGAAAGCCTGTGGCACTCACGCTGAGCGTGCTCTGCAACTGCTCGACGCCCCAGGCGACGACGGCAGCGGCGCAACCAGCTGATGAGAACCAGGCCAGCCGTAACGCTGGCCTGATTCAGCAGGGGCAGTGCATGCCGGTCGACTCCACCTGACCTTTGGCGTACACTGCACGCCTTGCACGCTTTTGGGGCCGATTAGGATTCGACGCCGGTAGCGAAGCTCGAGGTGCATGCCGACTTGGTAACAGAAGTCGTAAATCCACTGTTGCAACTTTCTATAGTTGCCAATGACGAAAACTACGAGGGCTACGCTCTCGCTGCGTAAGCGGCGCGACTAGTCCTTCTGGTAGCTTCGGCTCCAGCGATCACTAGGGGATGCCTGTAAACCTGAAGTGATTGTCATGCAGAACAGGATCGCCGCGTAGTACGTTGTGGACGAAGCGGCTAAAACTCACACAACTCGTCCAAAGCACCCTGCCCGTCGGGCGGCTGAGGATTAACTTAATAGACACGGCTAAGCATGTAGTACCGACAGTGGAGAACTGGCGGACGGGGGTTCAAATCCCCCCGGCTCCACCAAATAAACCCCTGATTTTCCTAGCGAAAGTCAGGGGTTTTTCTTTGGGTGTCGAAAAGTCGTCGTAACCTCACTACAGCCGTACCGGTATGCAAGTCATTGTCCAGCAGATCATTGACGCGGGGTTGCCCGCACAACCTCAGTAGACATTACTCGACAAGTACCTGACCTCCCTCTCAAACGTCAGCCCCACTGCGACCTTAATGCTGGCGTTCGCAAGACTGGCAGTGGTGCGAAGTCCCTCACACCATCGCCGTATAGGTTTACGCGGAAAGTCTCGCCATGTGTCGTAGGAAGACTTGGCAAGGGAAAACCCGGGCACTTATCCCTTGCCAGCATGCTGCGCCAAACCAGTCGCCCCCCGGCACGGAGGAGATTGCGCAGAGCAACACGACTTACGCTGGAACGGTAACAGCGCTGGCGAAGCACCGTACGACCAAAGTCGTACCTGCATAAAACCGCATGCCTGCTAGTTTCATAGTGCCATAACAAAAATAACAACCTATGGAGGCTCACATGGCCCTGTCCAAGCAAGAGGCTGCCACAGCCTATTGGAAAGAGAACCTACGGCTGATGCTCTGGCTGCTGGTGATCTGGTTCGCCGTATCATTCGGCTGCGGAATACTCTTCGTCGATCAGTTGAACACCATCAATGCGTTCGGCTTCCCCCTGGGATTCTGGTTCGCTCAGCAAGGCTCCATCTACGTGTTTGTGCTCGAGATCTTCTTCTATGTCTGGAAGATGAATCGCCTCGACCGCAAGTACAACGTACACGAAGAGTGAGGCCGCCAATATGAGTACTCAGTTTCTAATCTATTTGTTCGTTGGCGGCACTTTCGCGCTCTATATCGGTATTGCTCTCTGGACCCGAGCAGGCTCCACCAGCGAGTATTACGTCGCCAGCAAAGGCGTGCATCCCGTACTCAACGGTATGGCCACCGGTGCGGACTGGATGTCCGCCGCCTCCTTCATTTCAATGGCGGGGATCATTGCCTTTGCCGGTTACGATGGCTCGGTCTACCTGATGGGCTGAACCGGCGGCTACGTGCTGTTGGCCATGTGCCTGGCGCCCTACCTGCGCAAGTTCGGCAAATTCACCGTTCCAGAGTTTATCGGTACACGCTACTACTCCCAGACGGCACGGATGGTGGCGGTGGTGTGCGTTATCTTCATTTCGTTCACCTATGTTGCCGGACAGATGCGCGGCGTTGGCATCGTGTTCTCGCGCTACCTGGAAGTGGACATCGAAACCGGCGTAATCATTGGCATGGCTATCGTGTTCTTCTACTCCGTGCTCGGCGGTATGAAGGGCATCACCTATACCCAGGTGGCGCAATACTGCGTGATGATCTTCGCCTACATGGTTCCAGCGATCTTCATTTCGATGATGATCACAGGCAATCCGATCCCACAACTGGGTTTCGGTAGCGAGGTTACCGGTACCGGCCAGAGCGTTGTCGAACGCCTCAATGGCCTGGGCGCCGAGCTGGGCTTCACGCCCTACACCGATGGCAGCAAGTCCACCACCGATGTGTTCTTCATCACCATGGCATTGATGGTCGGTACCGCTGGCCTGCCACACGTCATTGTGCGTTTCTTCACCACTCCGACGGTGAAGGATGCGCGCAAGTCAGCGGGCTACGCCCTGCTGTTCATCGCCATCCTCTACACCACGGCGCCAGCGGTTGCGGCATTCGCCCGTATCAACCTGCTGAACAGCGTGCCCAATACAAGCTACGAAGAAGTCCCTACCTGGTTCAAAACCTGGGAAAACGCCGGGCTTATTGGCTGGCTGGATAAAAACAACGATGGCGTCATCCAGTATGGCCCAGGTGCCGCCTTCGCAGGCAAGCCGACCTACACCGCCGAACGAGGCGACGTAGGCCAGCGGTTACTCACCAACGCACCAACTGCGGCTACCAATGAGGTGTATGTCGATAACGACATCATGGTACTGGCCAACCCGGAAATCGCCGGGCTGCCGGGCTGGGTGATCGCACTGATCGCCGCGGGCGGCTTGGCGGCGGCGTTGTCCACCGCTGCCGGTCTGTTACTGGTGATATCCACGTCAATCTCTCATGACTTGCTCAAGAGCAACCTGATGCCTGGCATCAGCGAGAAGAAGGAGCTACTCGCCGCACGTATCGCTGCGGGTGTCGCGGTGGTGATTGCCGGTCTGTTTGGCATCTATCCACCGGGCTTCGTGGCGCAGGTGGTGGCGTTCGCCTTCGGCCTGGCTGCGGCCTCGTTCTTCCCTGCCATCGTCATGGGGATCTTCTACAAGCGCATGAACAAGGAGGGTGCAATCGCCGGGATGGTGGTCGGTCTGGCCTTCACCTTCGGCTACATCGTCTACTTCAAGTTCATCGACCCGACGGCAACCGCCGCCGACTGGTGGTTCGGTATTTCGCCAGAAGGGATCGGTACCCTGGGGATGATCTTCAACTTCGTCATCGCGTTCGTGGTTTCGCGCATGACAGCACCGCCGCCGGAGCACATCCAGCACCTGGTGGAAGACATCCGCGTACCACGTGGCGCTGGAGCTGCAGTGGATCACTGAGGTATCTCGAGAAATAAAAGACGCCGGAGAAATCCGGCGTTTTTTTTCGTACCAATTACGCAAAAACGCGTTACCGGACATCGACACGCACCGCACGTGTGGCGACAGCGACTGGCGAAGCCACCGATTCCGGGTTAGTTTGGCCGCCCGTTATCCATGACGATTTCTGCCATGTCTCTACGCAATCTTCATCGCCTGACCATTCTCGGCCTGGTGTTCTTCATCCTTGGCCTGATCGGCGTCGTGTATGCCCTGTACGCCATCTACAACGGGCCGAGCCCGACTGACCCGGATCTGACCCGTAGCCTGATGATAGCTGCGGGCATGCAACTGACCGGTTACGTGCTGCTCAACCGCAACCGCTGGCGGATGATGGTCGGCAAGCCGAAGAAGTAGCTCCAAGCCCACCTCGCTTGAGCCTGGAGCCTTCGGCGACCTTCAGCGGAACGGCGGCTCATCGAAACTGCGCAGCTTGCGCGAGTGCAACGAGTTGAGTTGCCCGCGCAGCAAATCCAGGGCGGCGATGCCGATGTGCAGGTGCTGAGTCACCGCCCGCTCATAAAAGGCCCCCGCTGCGCCCGGCAGCTTGATCTCGCTGTGCAGCGGCTTATCCGACACGCACAGCAAAGTGCCGTACGGTACGCGCAGGCGATAGCCCTGAGCGGCAATGGTGCCGCTTTCCATGTCCACCGCGACGGCCCGTGACAGGTTGATCAGCGGACGCTCCTGCGCCCAACGCAGCTCCCAGTTACGGTCGTCGTAGGTCAGTACGGTGCCGGTGCGCAGCCGACGTTTGAGATCATCACCACGCTCGCCGGTCACCTGCGCGGCGGCATCTTGCAGCGCCTGCTGCACCTCGGCCAGGGCCGGCAGCGGAATGTGCGGTGGCAGCACCCGGTCGAGAATGCCGTCGCGACGCATGTAGGCGTGAGCCAGCACGTAGTCCCCGATGGTCTGCGACTGACGCAGGCCACCGCAGTGGCCGATCATCAGCCAGCAATGCGGACGCAGCACGGCCAGGTGGTCGGTGATGTTCTTGGCGTTGGACGGGCCGACGCCAATATTGACCAGGGTGATGCCATCGCCATCGGCGGCCTGCAGGTGGTAGGCCGGCATCTGGTAGCGGTGCCAAACCACGGTCTCGATGATCGCCTGCATCTCGCCTTCGGGCATGCCCCGCTCGATCACCACGTTGCCCGGTAGCACCATGCGCTCGAAGCGCGACTCGCCATTGAGCATGTCCAGACCATTGCGAATGAACTGGTCGACGTAGCGGTGATAGTTGGTCAGCAGAATCCATGGCTGCACGTGGCGCCAGTCGCTGCCGGTGTAATGCACCAGGCGACGCAGGGAGAAGTCCACCCGGGCGGCGTCGAACAGCGCCAGCGGCAGCGGGTCGGTATTTTCCCAGTCGTAGAGGCCGTCGGCGGTGCCATCGGTGGCGGCCGACAGGTCGGTGCTGGGGAATACCCGCGCCAGCTCTGCCGCGGTCACGCCGGAGCCGGCCAGCTCATCGCCCTGCTCCACCACGTACGGATAGGGAATGTACTGCTGGCTGACACCCACTTCGACGGTCAGGGTGAAATCCGCCATCAACGGCCGCAGTTGCTCCAGCAGGTATTTGCGGAAGGCAGCCGGATGGGTGATGGTGATGCTGTAGGTGCCCGGCACCTGCACCTTGGCGTAGGCGCGCACGGTGGTCGGCACCTCGCCCTGGCAATCGTAGGTCACACGCAGTTCGGGGTAGCGAAACAGCTCTTGCTGCTCGGCATCAGGACGGATGCGATCTTTCAGGTAGCGCTTGAGCGCCTGGCTCAGGCCTTCGGTGGCGCGCTGGTGCAGCTCGGCCAGACGGTCGACGGCTTCTTCGGCAGAGTTGACGACGATAAAAGCACCGTCTGTAGAAAGGGACATGCATGGATCCTTATCGTGGAATTCACGCAGCATAGCTGACACGCATTACAGCCAGGGTGCAAGTGCGCGAGCGTCGCTCATTGCGGCCATGCGCCGACGATGCACTCCAGTGCCTGTTTGAGCTCCACGCGGCTGCGGGCAGCAGCCAGGCTGATGCGAATCGCGCTGGCCGCAGCCGGGCCAACGGCGAACACCTCGGCGGGCACCACGTCGACACCTGCGGCCCGGCAAGCGGCAGCCAGGTCACGGCTATCGGGCCCCTCCAGCCACAGGTGCGGGGCGACCTCGCGCCCCTGAGGCATACGTGCACCGAGCACCCGCGCGGCGAGCCGCCAGCGCTGCTGCAACTCGTCACGTTGCCAGGCCAATTTGCGCGCTGCGGTGCCGTCCTCTATCCACTCGCAGGCCAGGGTCAAGCACAACGGCGAGACCGCCCAGCCGGTGGCGTGCCCTTGCGGATCGATGCGTTTGAGCAGCGCTTCCGGGCCATGCACGAACCCCAATCGCAGCCCCGGCGCAACAGTTTTCGACAGGCTGGTAATCAACAGGCTGCGCGCCTCTACCGCTGCGGTCAGCGGCGCCTGATTGCCCAACGCGCCGTAGACGTCATCCTCGATCAGCCACAGGCCGTGGCGCTCCACCAGTTCGGCGATACGCTGGCGTCGTTCGGCGTCCATGCTGCTGCCCGTGGGGTTCTGCAGGCAAGGCGTGAGCACCAGCACCTTTGCGCCTGTGGCGCGGATCTGGCGATCAAGCTCTTGGGGCACAATTCCGCGCTCATCCATTCCCACACCGTGCAGCGGCAGCCGTAGCTGACGCGCGGCGGCTTTGATGCCCGGCGCAGTGAAGGCTTCGACCAACACCGGATCGCCCGGCTCACACAACGCCAGTAGCGCCGCCGTGACACCTTGTTGAGCGCCGGCACAGAGCAGCACCTGCGAAGGCGGATAGTGCAGACCGCGCTGCTGCAGCCACAGGCTGCCAGCCAGCCGCCCACGCAGCTCCAGCTCGGCCGGCGCGTAGGCCTGCAACGCATCAATGCGGCCCTCCACGATAAGGTGCTGCAAGGTGCGCGACAGGTCATCGCTGTCGCCGTCGTGCACAGGCACGTTGGTCGACAGGTCGATGCCCTGCGCCGGCTGGCCGGGCTGCTTGAGGTGGAACAGGCTGGCTTCGTGGCTATCCGCCAATACGTAGGTGCCGCGCCCAACCTCGCCGGACACCAGGTGCCGCCGCGCAGCTTCGCGATAGGCCTGCATCACCGTGCTCGGGTTGATGCCCAACGTCCAGGCGAGCCGGCGCTGCGGCGGCAGGCGCTCACCGGGTTTGAGTTCGCCCTTGCCGATGGCGCTGGAAATCGCTTCGACCAGCGCCAGATAAGTCGGCAGCGAGCTGCCTTGCAGATCAGGTAACCACATTGCTTGCCATGCAATATAAACATTTACCCATACAATGACAGGGCCGTAGCATCAGGTCAAAGCCAACCGGGAGCTCCCAGATGTTCGACCTTGCAGCGCTACGCCAAGCCGCCACCCTGATTCGCCCGAACGTCCCGGCGACGCCGCAGTTCGCCTGGCCGCTGCTGGCCGAACGGCTGGGCTGCGAAGTGTGGGTCAAGCACGAGAACCACACGCCGACGGGCGCTTTCAAGGTGCGCGGCGGGCTGGTCTATGTGGATGCGCTGCTGCGCCGCGAACCGGCAATCGTAGGACTGGTGTCGGCCACCCGAGGCAACCACGGGCAAAGCATGGCACTGGCCGCCCGCAAGGCCGGGCTGTCGATCAGCATCGTGGTACCGCAAGGCAACGCCCGTGAAAAGAATGCAGCCATGGCCGCCCTGGGCGCCGAGGTGATCGAATACGGTCGCGACTTCGACGAGGCCCGCGCCAAAGCCGCGGAACTGGCAGAGCAGCGCGGCCTACACTTTGTACCCTCGCTGCACCCGGATCTGATCCGCGGTGTGGCCACCTACGCCCTGGAACTGTTCGAGGCAGCACCGCCACTCCAGCGCATCTATGTGCCCATTGGCCTGGGCTCAGGCATCTGCGGGGTAATCCGCACCCGTGACCTGCTCGGCCTGGATACCGAAGTGATCGGGGTGGTGAGCAGTGCCGCCGATGCCTACGCACAGAGTTTCGCCGCCGGGCGGGTCATCTGTACCGACAGTGCCGACACTATCGCTGATGGCATGGCCTGCCGTATGCCACAGCCAGAAGCGCTGGAGATCATCCGAGCCGGTGCCGCGCGCATCGTGCGGGTCGATGACGACGAGATCCGCCAGGCAATTCGCATTCTCCACGAAGACACCCACAACCTCGCCGAAGGCGCTGGAGCGGCCGCCCTGGCGGCACTGATCCAGGAGCGTGAAATCAACCAGGGCGCGCGCGCGGCGGTGGTGCTCAGCGGTGCCAATATCGACCGCGCAGCCCTGGCCTCGATTCTCGCGTAACCCGCAGCGAAGCCAGCCCTACCGCTGCGATTCAAACGCTGATCGACACCGTCGAACCGACAGAAACCGAAATGGAAACGCCGCCACCACCCATGTCGCTGGCGGCCTTTTCGACGTCGGCTAGCTGCTTGTCGATATCGCCGAGCAGCTTCTTGCTCTCCTCGTCCGGCGCGGCGCTGAGCTGCGCCTTGACCATGGCCAGCAGTTGCTTGAGCTGACGGGCGACCTTTTTCAGTTCTTCGGCATCGGCGCGGCGTTGCTGGTCGTCGCGGTCATTACGGGTTCGCTCCATGGGGGGTTGCGCCTGCTCATCGCCGTCGCCTTCACCCTCGGCATCGCCATCCTCGGTAGACGGTTCTTCCGTTGCAGCGGCGCTACCCATCGCAGTTTCGGGGTCGGCCTCGACATCCGGCAGCACCTCGCTGGCCGCATCGACCGCAGTGGCCGTTTCAGTTGCCTGAGCACCTTCGCGAGTGCCGATCGATGCCTGAGCGCCGCCGCCGCTGCCGCCGGAAGGCTCTTTAAGCACTGAAGCCGCCTGGCCGAGCTCCTGAGCCAGCTGCTTGATCTGTCGCAGTGCTCCCTTCGCAGCGCTCGGCCCGAGGGCCATGACCAACTGCTTGAGCATCTCGATGCGTTTTTTGATGTCTTCAAGGCGCTGGCGGGCGGCCTCCTTACGGGACTCCTGCTGGTTAGCCTGCATGGCGCGCAACTTGGCCGACGCTTCGCGCATGGTCTTCATGCGCTTTTGCGCGTAGTCGCTGAGGGTAACGGTGACCGAGGGCCGCTGCTGTTCAGGCTCGCTGGCAGCGCTCGACGTTGTCGCGGATGCGTCACCGCTGGCACGAGCGGCCGAGGTCTTGACGGGCGCCGTGGTGGTGGGCGTGATAGTCGACATGCTACGTCCTGTGCCCGACGAATGTGTCAATGTAATCGGCTCGTTGAAGGCAAACTTGAACCTGCGGTGCAACCAGGCGTTACCGGTCATGACACCTGAAAACAAAAAGCCCCGGCATCGCGGCCGGGGCTTTTTGTGAAAACGGTGGCGTATCGAGCGCCAGCGGCAAGTCAGTACTTGCTGCGGAAATCGCGCAACTCGTCTTCTGCCTTTTCCTTGGTCCAGCCGTAGCGTTCCTGCAGCTTGCCAGCCAGGTATTCGCTATGGCCTTCGGCGACATCCACGTCGTCGTTGGTCAGCTTGCCCCAGCGGGTTTTGATATCGCCGCTGAGCTGCTTCCACTTACCTTTGATAATGTCGGAATTCATGATTCAGCTCTCCTGTATCCAGGGAAGAAAGCAGACTCATACGAGCCTGCTCGAAAACATGATCAATCGGCAGATTTCAGGCCATCAGCGGAAACCGCTTGTACGCCTTTGATTTCTTTAGCCTTGGCTACAGCCAGGTCACGCTCAGCATCGGTCTTGACTACACCAGACAGGGAAACCACACCTTTGTTGGTTTCAACCTTGATGTCCAGAGCGCTAAGGCCGTCATCTGCCAGGAAGGTGGACTTCACTTTGCTGGTGATCCAAGTATCGGACACAGCTTCTTCAGCTTTGTCCATGGTATTGGCGGCCAGCATGGTTGGCTGGGTGCTGCTGTAGGTATCGGCGAAAGCGGTACCCGCCACGGACAAGCTCAGGGCGGTCGCAGTGATAGCGGCAAAAGCGAACTTATTGATTGGCTGTTTCATGGGTAACACTCCTGATTATTCGAGTTGGCCACATCCAACTACCGGCTGTGGCTTCCCCTTAGTTATCGCAAGTGCTGTGCCACTTCCCATAAACAAAAATAAACCTTAAAAAACAAATACTTATAAAATAACCACAGACTCATTTCCCGTGCAAACTGCATGTTCGAACCAAACAGCTCAGGCAGATTGCACGAAATTTCAAAGCACGCTTACTGCGCTTGATACAGCATGGATAGCAGCCATAAAAAAGCCGGTCAATTGACCGGCTTTTCGACTCAAGCACGAGCGCTTCTCTTACTTGACGACCTTGAGGCTCGGTCGTCCGCTGGGCCGTGGCGGCGCATCGTCAGGTGGCCCCTGCTCGTCCTCCACATCTTCGACCTCGGGTTGCGTAACCGGCGGCTCCAGGTCAAAGACCATGCCTTGGCCATTCTCCCGCGCATAAATGGCCAGCACCGCAGACGATGGCACGAACAGGCTATGCGCAACGCCACCAAAGCGGCCCTCGAAACTCACTGCTTCGTTTTTGATGGCCAATTCGCGTATAGCGCTAGGCGATACGTTGAGCACGATCTGCCCGTCGCTGACGAAACCCGTAGGTACCTTGACGCCCGGATACTCGGCGTTAACCAGCAGATGAGGCGTGCAATCGTTGTCGACGATCCACTCGTAGAGTGCACGAATCAGATAGGGACGACTGGAGTTCATCAAACCTCCTGGGCTTGGACACGCCGCCTGCGGCGCGCACAGAAAATGGGTTAACGCATGTCACGTTCGACGTCGGACAGGCTCTGGCGAAAACTCTCGCGGGCAAACTGCCGATCCATGTAGTCGAGCAGCGGCTTGGCCGGCTTTGGCAATTCGATCCCCAACACCGGCAGGCGCCAGAGAATCGGTAGCAAGCAGCAGTCTACCAAGCTCAACTCATCACTGAGAAAAAATGACTTCTCGGCAAACAGCGGTGAGACGCCAGTCAGGCTCTCGCGCAACTCCTTGCGCGCCTGCACGCGGGCGGCTTCCTTGCTGCGTGGGTCGAGGATAAGGTCGACCAGCGAGCACCAGTCACGCTGAATGCGGTGCATCAACAGTCGCGTGTTGCCGCGGGCCACCGGATATACCGGCATCAATGGAGGATGAGGGTAACGCTCATCCAGGTACTCCATGATCACCGTCGGCTCGTACAGCGCCAGGTCACGGTCGACCAGAGTCGGCAGGCTCGCGTAGGGATTGGCCTCCAGCAACTTGGTCGGGGAACGCCCCCGCTCGACACTGATGATCTCCGCGGCGACGCTCTTTTCGGCGAGCACGATACGTACGCGGTGGGAATAGTGGTCGGCAGAGTCGGAATAACAAGCCAACCTATTGGTCGCAGCCAAGGCGATCCTCCAGTTTTTAGAGCACAAAAAATCGCCGGGAGAGACGTTCGAAGTCACTCGCGACGGCCCGTAAGGGCGACCGCCAGGGATGGTAGGTCATAACAAATCGCCAGGAGCGTTTTTGACGTTACTCGCGACGGCCTCAAAAGTGGCCAGCGTAAATGGCAGGCCACAAAAAACCTGCGCAACCCCAGAGGAATCGCGCAGGTCGGCCATGATACCGGATGCGGTCAGTGCACGTCTTTCCAGTACTCGCGCTTGAGCAGATAGGCAAAGACGAAGAAGACTGCCAGGTACAACAACACATAGGTGCCGATGCGCTGCAGATGCAGTTTGTTGGGGTCTGCCGAGTAGGCGAGAAAGGTCACCAGATTGCGTACCTTGTCATCGAACGCCTGCGAGCTGAGCTGGCCGCTGTTCGGCTCGAGCACCAGTTGATCGCAGGCCTCAATGGTGAGCGGCGTACCGGTCAACGGGTCGTACTGCTTCTTGCCGTTGTCCACCACCTGCACCTGCTTGCAGCCCATGTACTGGCGACCTTGCAGGCCACCCAGCACGTTGGGCATGCCAACGTTGGGGAACACCAGGTTGTTGACACCCAGCGGCCGCGCCGGATCGTCGTAGAAGGTACGCAGGTAGGTGTACAGCCAGTCGTTGCCGCGCACCCGAGCAACCAGCGTCAGGTCGGGCGGTGCGGCACCGAACCAGCGCTTGGCGTCTTCGGGTTTCATGCCGATGTTCATGTGATCGCCAATCTTGGCATCGGTGAACACCAGGTTTTCCATCATCTGCTCTGCGGAAACGCCAATGTCCGCAGCGACGCGCTCGTAGCGCTGGAACTTGGCACTGTGGCAACCCATGCAATAGTTGGCGAACGTACGCGCGCCATCCTGCAGCGCCGCCTTGTCGGTCAGGTCGATATCAGCCTTGTCCAGCGTCACGCCATGACCACCGGCCGCCAGAGACAGAGCCGGCAGCAATGCGACCACACATGCAGCAAATAGCTTTCTCATCAGCCTGTCACCCTTTCAGGAACCGGTTTGGTCTTTTCCATCCTGGTGTAGAACGGCATCAGGATGAAGTACGCGAAGTACAGGAAGGTGCACACCTGCGACAGCAACGTACCGCCCGGGCTCGGCGGCAAAACGCCCAGCACACCGAGGATGACGAAGGACACGCAGAACACCAGCAACCACAGCTTGCTGAGCCAGCCCTTGTAACGCATCGACCGAACCGGGCTGCGATCCAGCCAGGGCAGCACGAACAGCACGGCGATGGCGGCGCCCATGGCGATCACGCCCATGAGCTTGTCGGGGATCGCCCGCAAGATTGCGTAGAAGGGTGTGAAGTACCAGACCGGGGCGATGTGCTCGGGCGTCTTGAACGGGTTGGCCTGCTCGAAGTTAGGCTTCTCGAGGAAGTAGCCGCCCATTTCCGGGAAGAAGAACACCACGAAGCAGAACACGAAGAGGAACACCACCACGCCGACGATATCCTTCACCGTGTAGTACGGGTGGAAGGGGATGCCGTCGAGTGGAATGCCGTTCTCGTCCGTGTACTTCTTGATGTCGATGCCATCCGGATTGTTCGAGCCGACTTCGTGCAGCGCCAGAATGTGCAGCACTACCAGCCCGAGAATGACGATCGGCAGGGCCACCACATGCAGGGCGAAGAAACGGTTCAGGGTGATACCGGAGATCAGATAGTCGCCACGAATCCACTCGGTCAGCGCATCGCCGATGAACGGAATGGCGCCGAACAGCGAGATGATCACCTGGGCGCCCCAGTAGGACATCTGCCCCCACGGCAGCAGGTAGCCCATGAAGGCTTCGGCCATCAGCATCAGGTAGATCAGCATGCCGAAGATCCACACCAGCTCGCGGGGTTTCTGGTAAGAGCCGTAGAGCAGACCGCGGAACATGTGCAGATAAACGACGATAAAGAACGCCGACGCGCCGGTCGAGTGCATGTAGCGCAGGATCGCGCCGTGCGGCGTATCACCGGTGCGCACATCACGCATCAAGCCTTCAACCGAGGCGAAGGCACCTTCGGCGGTGGGCGTGTAGCTCATGGTCAGCCACACGCCGGTGAGCAGCTGGTTGACCAGCACCAGCAGGGCCAGGGAGCCGAAGAAGTACAGGAAATTGAAGTTCTTCGGTGCGTAGTACTTAGCGAGGTGGTCGTTCCACATCTTGGTGGCGGGAAAGCGTGCGTCCACCCACTCCATGAATTTGCTCATCATGCTTGCTCCTGATCCACGCCGATGATGATCACGTCAGCCGACTCGTAGGTATGCGGCGGCACCGGCAGGTTCAGCGGCGCCGGCTGCGACTTGTAGACACGTCCGGCGAGGTCGTAACGGGAACCGTGGCACGGACAGAAATAGCCACCGACCCAATTTTCGCCGAGATCGGCAGGCGCTACCTCAGGACGGAATGACGGTGCGCAGCCCAGGTGCGTGCACAGCCCGACCAGCAGGAGGATTTCCGGTTTTATCGAGCGGGTCTTCGGATCGACGTAGGTGGGCTGCACCGAGCTTTTCGAGTCCGCGTCAGCCAGTTGCCCCTCGATCTTGCCGAGGTTGCTCAATATCTCCTCGGTGCGCCGCATGATGAATACCGGCTGCCCGCGCCACTCGGCGACCATCTGCTGGCCAGGTTCGATCTTGCCAACATTCACCTTGACCGGAGCACCTGCGGCTTTGGCCTTGGCGCTCGGATACCACGACCCCACAAACGGAACTGCAGCCCCCACCGCTCCAGCAGCCCCAACCACTGAAGTGGCTGCCACCAGAAAGCGACGCCGGCCCGCATTCACGCCGTCATTGCTCATTCAGTCGTCTCCCATCGGCTTTCCAGCCTGTTTTTCAGGCCTTTAATAAGTAAGTGTTGGGTGCGCAGAAAAGCGGCCAGACGGTAATGAAGAAGCCATCCAGAAAATGCTTATGCCCGCTTTCAAGAAGCTGAAAACAGTGCAGAACAGAGCGTCACGCGGCCGTATCCATTCAGGGGTCATCGCAGACTTTAATCCATTCCCAGGTCTCAGCCGCTGAAGCAGGTTATTACCTGCTACGTCACTCAAGGGAATTGATGTAAAAGTCCAGATGGTCGCGTACATCGATAAGCCTGACTGCAACCCGGCGCGAGATTCGCACAGGCAGGCACGCTGACTCATGACGCGCATCAACGAAGCGATAGGTAGGCCGAAAACGCAGCGCTCGAGCGGAGCAGGCAAGAAAGCCTGGCCGAAAGTAGAAATAAAAAACGCCCAGCTCCGTGAGGAAACTGGGCGTTTTTGAGTACCGAAGCGAATTAACGCTTGGAGTACTGAGGACGCTTACGCGCTTTACGCAGACCAACTTTCTTACGTTCTACTTCACGAGCATCGCGAGTCACGAAGCCTGCTTTACGCAGAGCCGGACGCAGAGTCTCGTCGTAGTCCATCAGAGCGCGGGTGATACCGTGACGGATCGCACCGGCTTGACCGCTCACACCACCACCGACAACGGTGACGTAGATGTCGAATTTCTCGACCATCTCGGTCAGCTCCAGCGGCTGGCGAACTACCATGCGGGCAGTTTCACGACCGAAGAAGGTGTCCAGGGTGCGGTTGTTGATGGAGATTTTGCCAGTGCCCGGACGCAGGAAAACGCGTGCGGTTGCAGTTTTGCGACGGCCAGTGCCGTAATTTTGAGTCGCCGACATAATGAACTATTCCGTTAAAACTTCAGTTCTTGGGGCTGCTGAGCAGTATGAGGGTGAGCAGCGCCCGCATAGACTTTCAGCTTACGGTACATGTCGCGACCCAGCGGGTTCTTCGGCAGCATGCCTTTAACCGCGGTCTCGATCACGCGCTCAGGCGCCTTGGCGATCAGCTTGTCGAAGCTGATCGACTTGATGCCACCCGGGAAACCGGAGTGAGAGTAGTACATTTTGTCGGTGGTTTTAGCACCGGTCACACGAACCTGCTCGGCGTTGATAACGACGATGTAGTCGCCGGTGTCAACGTGAGGGGTGTACTCAGGCTTGTGCTTGCCACGCAGGCGGCTAGCGATTTCAGTAGCCAGACGACCCAGGGTCTGGCCAGCAGCGTCGATCACAAACCAGTCGCGCTTTACTGTTTCTGGTTTAGCGGTAAAAGTTTTCATTCTTTATAGCCTCAGGGGCCGCCCTGCAAAATTAGACGGCGGATCTTACTGAATAGTGCTTACTTTGACAAGTCAAAGGCAGCCGAATTCGGGCGCTATCGGGGGCTCGGGTCAGCGCGACCGCGTACGGCAAGATTCTTCGGCAGGCGGCGCATCACTTCCACCGCAGAAAGAGGTGCGGAATTATGACGATTGCGAAAAAAATTTCAACCTGCTTGTATGCGCTTTTTATCAGAGGGCTCTCCAATGGAATACCGCCAGCTCGGCCGAACCGATCTCAATGTCAGCGCCCTGTGCCTGGGCACCATGACCTGGGGCGAACAGAACGACGCCCCTGAGGCGTTTGCGCAGATTGATCGCGCCAAGGCCTACGGCATCAATTTCATCGACACTGCGGAGATGTACCCGGTCCCGCCGCGTGCCGAAACCTATAGCAAGACCGAACAGATCATCGGCGAATACTTCAAGCAGCGTGGCGACCGCGCCGACTGGATCCTGGCCAGCAAGATCGCCGGCCCCGGCAACGGCATCACCCATATCCGCGACGGCCAGCTCAAACACAACCGCCAGCACATCGTTGCTGCCTTGGACGCCAGCCTCAAGCGCCTGCAGACCGACTGGATCGACCTTTATCAGTTGCACTGGCCAGAGCGTCCGACCAATTTCTTCGGTCAGCTCGGCTACAACCATCAGGACAGCGACTTCACGCCCATCGAGGAAATTCTCGATGCCCTGGATGAGCAGGTCAAAGCCGGCAAGATCCGCCACATCGGCCTGTCCAACGAAACGCCATGGGGCACCATGAAATTCCTGCAAGCCGCAGAACGCCGCGGCATGTCCCGCGTGGTCTCCATCCAGAACCCCTACAACCTGCTCAACCGCAGCTTCGAAGTGGGCCTGGCGGAAGTGGCGATTCGTGAACAGTGCGGCCTGCTGGCCTACTCGCCCCTGGCGTTCGGCATGCTGTCCGGCAAATACGAAAACGGCGCTCGTCCGGAAAACGCCCGCCTGACCCTGTTCAGCCGCTTCGCCCGCTACAACAGCCCAGAAACCGTAGCAGCCTGCTCGCGCTATGTGGCCCTGGCCCGCGAACATGGCCTGGATCCAGCACAGATGGCCCTTGCGTTCGTCACCAGCCGCCCGTTCGTGACCAGCAACATCATCGGTGCCACCTCGTTGCAGCAACTGGAGTCAAACCTGGCGAGCAGCGAGCTGAAACTCAGCGATGCCGTGCTGGAAGGTATCGAGGTGATCCACAAGACCCAGCCGAATCCGGCGCCCTGACGGCGGTTGTTTTCCGGACGAGCGGTGGCAGTTGCCAGTGGTGGGCTGAAGCCCACCCTACGACTGACTCGTACCTCGCAAGCGCCAATTGAGTATCCATTGAGTAGGGTGGGCTTCAGCCCACCAAATCCGCAACACAGGTAACCCTGGCTAAAGAAGTTTCGGCCCCTTGGTATCGCGGCGCGATGCCAAGCGGTCGGCTAGGCGGGTTGGTTCAGGCAGCCGATAACCTTTATCCCAGCTCATCACCAGCTCCACGGCTCGATCCATGCTGACCCGGTGGCCCGGCGAGACGATCAGTGGCCGCACCTTGCGTTTGCTGCGCAGCATCCAAGCGATCTGTCGCCCCTGACGGTCGAGCAATTCGACCTTGTCGCCCCGCTCTTCCCCCAATTCTGCGTGATGGCCGGTAAGAATATTCTTCGCCACGCCGATGGTCGGCCGGCCGCTGACCACCCCAAGATGCGCTGCGATCCCCAGCCCCCGCGGGTGGGCGATGCCATGACCGTCGACCACGATCAGATCCGGCTCCTGCGGCAAGCCCGCCAGCGCCGTGATCAACGCCGGCAGTTCGCGAAAGGACAGCAGGCCCGGCACGTAAGGCATGCTGGTGGGAATGCGCGCCACGCACTCGGCAAGCGGCTGCAAGGTGTCGGCATCCAGCAATATCGCCGCAGCGCGAGTGATCTCACCGCCGTCCTCGAAGCCGACATCGACACCCGCCAGCAGCCGCAGCGGCGGGTAGTCATCCTCCAGACGAACCTGCTCGGCCAGTTGTTTCTGCAGGGTTCTCGCAGCAGCCGGCGTGCCATCCCAGTCGGCGAATGGCGAAGCGGCAAGTTCGGAAAAGGCAATCATGTCGACGGCTCCCTGGACGAAGATTACAAAACCAGACTGGACGCAGCCGGAATAAAAGAAGACGATTCAGCCACAGCCTGACGGCTTTACCATCAGCTGACCCAATCACTAGAACAAGAAAAACAGCCATGCCCAGCCTGCCCTCCACGCTCACTCGCGTGAGCATTCTCGCCACGCCCGGCGTATTTGCTTCGACCCTCATGCAAGCCAGAGATTTCTTTCATATGGCCGGCCTGCGCCACGGCAAACAGCAGGGACTGGGGTTGGTACCGACCTTCGAGGTTCGCCTGGTCAGTCCGGACGGCTTGCCAGTGCGCAGCTTCAGCGATGTGCAGCTACCCGTCGATGGCCCACTGGACGACAAGGCAGAGCTGATTATTCTGCCGGCATTCTGGGACGATTACGACGCGCTGTGCGAGCGTTACCCGCAGGTGTTCGACTGGCTGCGCGAACGTCATGCCGCGGGCGCCAGCCTGTGCGGGGAAGCTAACGGGGTATTCTGGATGGCGGCCAGCGGCCTGCTCGACGGCAAGGAAGCGACCACCTGCTGGCGCTTCTTCAGTGAGTTCACCACGCGTTTTCCGGCCGTGGTACTTAACCAGGACAAACACCTGACCGACGCCGACAATCTCTATTGCGTGGCTGGCCCGACCTCGGCCTGCGACCTGTATATCTACCTGATCGAACGCTTCTGCGGCACCAGCGTGGCACAGAGCGTAGCCCGCGACATCCTTTACGAGGTGCGCCGCAACTACACGCCAGGGCGCATCGGCTTCGGCGGCCAGAAGCAGCATCAGGATCCAAAGATCCTGCAGATCCAGCAATGGCTCGAAGATCACTTCGCCGAGCGCTTTCGTTTCGAAGACATGGCCCGCGATCACGGCATGAGCATCCGCAATTTCATGCGCCGCTTCCACGCCGCCACGGGTGACAAACCGCTGTATTACCTACAACGGCTGCGCATCGAAACGGCCAAGGGGCTGTTGTCCTCGTCACCGAAAAGCATCAAGACCATCAGCTACGAAATCGGTTACGACGACGCCAGCTTCTTCGCCCGACTGTTCCGACAGCACACGGGCCTGTCGCCGAACCATTATCGCCAGCAGTTCCAGCAACAGGCACAGCAGGCCAGCAGCACCTGAAACGAAAAGGCCGCGAGCCGTGCTTCTAGTCCAGAAGCGGGCTTGCGGCCTTTGGCATTGCAGTCAGCCGATCAGGGCTTGTGCGGGCGTGACAGGAACTCGTGGGACTGCATTTCCAGCAGACGGCTGAGGGTACGCTGGAACTCGAAGCTCAGCCGACCACCGGTGTAAAGATCCTTGAGCTCCACTTCGGCGGAGATGATCAGTTTGACGTTGCGGTCGTAGAACTCGTCCACCAGGTTGATGAAGCGGCGCGCCATGTCTTCCTTGGCTACGCTCATCTGCTCGACGTTGGAAAGGATCACCGAATGGAAGATCTTGCCCAGCTCGATGTAATCGTTCTGGCTACGCGGGCCGTCGCACAGCTCGCGGAAGTCGAACCAGCCCACGTCGCCACCCACACGCCGAGCGGTAATGGCGCGATTCTCGATCATCAGCGCTTCATTTTCCTGCACGCTGGCGTTTTCGTGCAGCAGGCTCTTGAAGCTTTTTTCCAGCCCTTGCTCAGCCGCCTCGTTCAACGGGAAGTGGAACAACTCGGCCTGCTCCAGCGCGCGCAGACGGTAGTCGATACCGCTGTCGACGTTGACGATCTCGGTGTGCACCTTGAGCAGCTCGATGGCCGGCAGGAAGCGAGCACGCTGCAGGCCGTCCTTGTAGAGACCGTCCGGAACGATGTTGGAGGTCGATACCAGGGTCACGCCGTTCTTGAACATTTCCTCAAGAAGGGTCGCCAGGATCATCGCGTCGGTGATGTCGGAAACGAAGAACTCGTCGAAGCAGATCACCCGGAACTGCTCGGAGAAGCGCTTGCCGATCACGGTCAGCGGGTTCTTGACGTCCTTGAGAGTGCGCATCTCTTCGTGCACGCGCTTCATGAAGCGGTGGAAGTGAGTACGTTCCTTTTCCTTGAACGGCAGTGCGTCGAAGAAGGTGTCGACCAGATAGGTCTTGCCGCGGCCGACGCCGCCCCAGAAGTACAGGCCCTTGACCGGGGTGACGGTCTTCTTGCCGAACAACTTGCCGAGCACGCCGGGCTTGCTGCGATCATCAGCGATCAGCTCGTCGTACAGACGCTGCAGGTGGCGCACGGCCTTTTCCTGAGCGGCATCGTGAAAGAAGTCCGGACGTTTGAGGTCGGCCTGGTAGCGTTCGAGCGGAGTCATAGTGCGTAAACCGGGCAAATGAAGCGGGGGCGACACTTTAACGACGCCCCCGAGGATTGGCAAATTGGCCCTATCAGCAGCGGGGCTATGGTCT
Organism: Pseudomonas sp. AC355; assembly: GCF_979258205.1. NCBI lineage: Bacteria > Pseudomonadati > Pseudomonadota > Gammaproteobacteria > Pseudomonadales > Pseudomonadaceae > Pseudomonas > Pseudomonas sp. AC355. Next base: position 2,779,518 of record NZ_OZ409843.1, read on the forward strand.
CAGACCGCCCGACTGCTTATAGGTGTCAGGCTTCTTCCGGCGCCAGCGCTTCGCGCAAGCGCGCGACAGCAGCTTCGGCGGCTGCCGCATCGGCGAATGCGGGGCTTTCGCCGACCCGTTGCTCATCCAGCCACACGCCAAAGGTGTTGCCCTGCACGCGAATATCCAGCGGTTCGCCGGCCTGCAGGCGTTTGCTCACCTGGCCTGCCGCCTTGCCATCGGCGAAGGATGGCGACAGCAGCAGCTGCTCGCCGTCGGCATCCAGCAGACGGAAACGGAAGCTGCCGTCTTCGTCGCGGAAGCTGACGAAACGGGCGCGCTTGGCAGCCTTCTTCTTCACGCTCTCGCTACCTGCTGCCTGGCTACGGAACGAGCGCAGGCCAACCGCTTCGCGCAGCTCACCGAGGAACGGCGTCGCGGTACGCCGAGCCTTGGCGGCGCCAGCCAGCAGAATGTCCTCGAGGTCAGCCGGGCGGGCGATCAGCGTGTGGTAACGCTCGCGCGCTTCACCCAGCTCGGCATCCAGCAGCTCATAAAGCGCATGCTTGGCTTCGCCCCAGGCCAGCCCGCCGATCAGCGCGGCACGGAAGTCGGCCTGCTGGGTCGGTGCGGCAAAAGCTTGGTAGAGGGTGAACAGGTGAGAGTTGTCCGGATCTTTCGCCTCGCCGGGCAGCTTGGAGTCGGTGACGATGCGCGCCACGGCGTCCTTCAACTGCTTGGGGCTGGAGAACAGAGGAATGGTGTTGTCGTAGCTCTTCGACATCTTGCGGCCGTCGAGGCCCGGCAAAGTCGCCACGTCTTCCTCGATCACCGCCTCGGGCAGCTTGAACAGATCCTTGCCCTGGCCAAACAGGTGGTTGAAACGCTGGCCAATATCGCGGGCCATTTCCACGTGCTGGATCTGGTCACGACCGACCGGCACCTTCTGCGCATTGAACATCAGGATGTCCGCGGCCATCAGGATCGGGTAGCTGAACAGGCCCATGGTCACGCCCGCATCCGGGTCTTCACCGCTCTCGACGTTCTTGTCGACCGAGGCCTTGTAAGCGTGGGCACGATTGAGCAAGCCCTTGCCCGCGACGCAAGTCAGCAGCCAGCACAGCTCGGGGATTTCCGGGATATCGGACTGCCGATAGAACGTCGCCTTGTCGGTATCCAACCCCAGCGCCAGCCAGGTGGCCGCAATTTCCAGACGCGAACGCTGAATGCGCGCCGGGTCATCGCACTTGATCAGCGCGTGATAGTCGGCGAGGAAATAGAAGGAGTCCATATCGGCACTGCGGCTGGCAACGATGGCCGGGCGAATGGCGCCAGCGTAGTTACCCAGGTGCGGCGTGCCGGTGGTGGTGATACCGGTAAGGATACGAGTGGTCATGAAGATCGCTTAAATCAAAAGGGGAAGACGGCTGCGCCTCACAGACGCGGCAGCAGTAAATCTTTGAGATCAGTCAGCTTGCCGTGGAAGAAGTGTCCGCATTCTGCCACTTTCAACAGCTCGTGGGCACGCCCGAGGTTGGCTGACCAGTCGTAGACCAGCTGCGGCTCGACCACTTCGTCGGCATCCGGCTGGATCACCACCAGCGGGCAGCGCTCGGCAGGCGGATTGTCGGCGCCCAGGCGCATCACCGCCGGAGCGATCATGAACAGTTGCGCGGGCTCGATGCCCTGCTGTTCCAGGCGCGCGCCGAGGCTGGCGGCGACGAACCCTCCAAAGGAAAACCCGAGCAAGGTCAGCGGCAATTCGGGATAACGCGCGCGCAACCAGTGAGCGACAGCTTCAGCATCATCGACCTCACCCGTACCCATGTCATGGCTGCCAGCACTGGCACCGACACCGCGGTAGTTGAAACGCAGAGTATGAAAGCCCGCATCACGAGCGGTACGCTGCAACGTCGACACCACTTTGTTGAGCATGGTGCCGCCCTGCACGGGATTCGGGTGGCAGATCAGCGCGACACCGCGCGCTTCGGCCACCTCCAGGCAAAGGGCTTCCAGCTGGCCACTCGGGCCATCGATCATTACGGGGGTTTCGCGGATGAGCAACAGTGAACTCCGTGACCTCGAACAGGGTCGACTCGTCTAGCATTTATCCTGCGCACACCAGCACTTAGCGGTGTACAGCGCAGGTTCCAGCCGTTAACGTAAAGCAAAGCCGTTTAGAGAGGAAGGACTCGTGGAACAGACGCTCACCGCCTGGTTGCTACCGGCACTTACCCTGGTCGCTGGCATTGCCATCGGTTTCCTGATCGCTCGCGTGGCACCTCACGCTGCGCCCAGCCGCACCCAGCGCCAACTGGACGAAATGCAGGAACGTTTCGAGGCCTACCAAAGTGAAGTAGTCACCCACTTCACGACCACCGCTAATCTGGTAAAAAAACTGACCCAGAGTTACCACGATGTACAGGAGCACCTGTCCCACGGTGCCGATCGCCTGGCCCTCGACGAAGTGACCCGTCAACGCCTGCTCGCCACCCTGCATGCCGAGCCAAGCACCGAGAAGCGCGAACGCCTGACGCCGCCGCGCGACATGGAAATGCCCAAAGACTACGCACCTAAAACTGCCGACGTTCCCGGCATGCTCGACGAAGGTTACGGCCTGAAGAACCGCCACTAAGTGGCGGCGTGAGCACTCCGAACCCCGCCGCATGGCGGGGTTTTGCTTTACGATTCCGGATCGAGCTGAACAGGGAAGCGATTCGATGGCAGCAAACAGTTCACACCACCCTACCCGCCAGGCGCTGATGGATGCAGCCCGTCAGTTGCTGGACAGCGGCCGCGCCTTCAGCAGCCTCAGCCTGCGCGAAGTGACACGCGTCGCCGGTATCGTGCCGACCGGCTTCTACCGGCACTTCAAGGACATGGACGCCCTGGGCCTCGCCCTGGTGGCCGAAGTGGGCGAAACCTTCCGCATCACCCTGCGCCAGGTACGGCGCAACGAATTCGAGCTGGGCGGCATCATCGACGCCTCGGTGCAGATCTTTCTCAGCGCCGTGGAGCAGAACCGTGGCCAGTTCCTGTTTCTCGCCCGCGAGCAGTTTGGCGGCTCGCTGCCCGTGCGCCTGGCACTGGCCACCTTCCGTGAAGATATCGCCGCCGACCTGGCCAGCGACCTCAGCCTGATGCCCAAGCTGCAGCACCTCGATGAGCCGGCGCGCAGCATGCTGGCGGATCTGGTGGTGAAAACCGTGTTCGCCACCCTGCCGGAACTGATCGACGCGCAGTCTTCTTCTCTGCCCCTGCACAAGCGCCCTGAGACCAAGATGATCGAGCAATTGCGCTTCATCCTGATCGGTGCCAAACGCTGGCGTGGGCTGGGCCTGAGCGACTCTGCAGAAGACTGAACCGGCGCCTGCCGCGATTGGCTGAAAAAACATCAGCCCGCGGCAGGCCCCAGATCCATTGGCCTGCACCAGGCTACTCCCACTTTATCCACAGCTTGCTCCACAGCTGTCGTGGATAACCCTCCGCTCATCGCTAGATGGTTTTACTCAAGCAGCTGAAATCATTGAAGTATTTCTTGACTTCGAAAGCCTTTCGCTAGGCTTTTTCCAGCCGCCATGCAACTGATCAGATAATGATCATCGCGCTACAAGCCACGTCGCTCGTGCCCTGCAGACAGGCATGCTCATCTTATCCACAGCCCTGCCCACAGGAGTCGTGGACAATCTGACTCGCATCCAGGCGATGAATATAAGTCGCTGTTTTTAATCAAAAAATTGCCTGATCAAAAAAAGCGCTAAAGGCTACAGCCCAGGCGCGAGCGGCGCTACGTCGTGTTGCTCACACCTTCGAAACAGGCTTATCAACAGGCTTTGTGTGTAACTCTGCGGCAGCCAGGCTTTTTACACAGATGCAAAAAAGCCGCTGACGAAGCAGCGGCCTTTGCTGTACTCGGGATGCTTAGTCGACCAAGGTCAGCGCGCCTTTCATCAGCGCCGCGTGGCCTGGGAACGAGCAGAAGAACTGATAGCTTTGCGCTGCGTCCAGCTTGCTGACGTCGAAGGTCACCGAATCGGACTCGCCACCGCCGATCAGCTTGGTATGCGCGATCACACGCTCGTCGCCTTCCTTCAGGTAACCCTTGTCGACACCGGCTGCAATACCATCGGTGCTGACGCCCTGCACGTCAGCAGTTTTCGCCAGCACCAGGTTATGCCCCATCACATGCTTGGGTAGATTGCCGACGTGCTTGAGCTCGATGGTGAAGGTCTTGCAGCTCTTGCTGACCTCGATCTCCTTGGTATCGAAGGTCATCTGGTCGGTGGAGTGCACTTCCACCGAACACTCGGCAGCCAACAACGGGGCACTGGCGAGAACCAGCACGGAGGCGACGACAAACTTGCGAATCATGGGAGTCTCCTTGGCAGTAGATGGGTGCAGCGTGCCCTATCGGAGCGCGCTTGCCCATGACCTGAGGCAACAGACCGCAGCGTCATCCGTAAAACCTATCGACGCGATCCAGACAAACAAGCGGCCATGACGCAGGCGCAGGCCTACCCTGAGGCCATGTTCGAGAGGAGAAATGTCATGACACTGATGGAAAACCTGCAGCAGTGGTTTGCCGCTTATGCGCAGGGCGCGAGCGGTAGTTCCAGTTAAGCGTTTCTTTTGGATGACGTGAGCACGGGCAAATGACTGCATTCATTCTGCAAAACTGCGTCGGCCCCATCATTCGCCGCGGGGTCGCGGCTCCTACAGGGAATTGCGTATCCCGTAGGAGCGTCGCCCTCGGCGCGAAGGGGTTTGGCTAGCCTGCGATGATGCTCAGTGCCCACCTAAATAGGCGTTACGTACTTCCTGGTTGCCGAGCAGCTCCTGCCCTGTGCCGGTCATGCGGATTTCGCCGGTGACCATCACGTAGGCGCGGTCGCTGAGGCGCAGGGCGTGGTTGGCGTTCTGCTCGACCAGGAAGATGGTCATGCCGGTCTGCGCCAGCTCGCGCAGCGTGGCGAAGATCTGCTTGACCACGATGGGTGCCAACCCCAGCGACGGCTCGTCGAGCAGCAGTAGCTTGGGTCGGCTCATCAGCGCCCGGGCGATAGCCAACATCTGCTGCTCGCCACCGGACATCGTCATCGCCCGCTGATTGCGCCGCTCCTTGAGCCGTGGGAACAGCTCGAACATCCGCTGCATGTCCTCGGCGGCATGCTTGGTGCCGATGGGGATGGTGCCCATCAGCAGGTTCTCTTCGACGCTCATGTCAGGAAACACCCGGCGCCCTTCCGGGGACTGGGCGATGCCGTTGGAGGCCACGAAGTGGGTGCTCTTACGGGTTATGTCTTCTCCTTGATAGAGAATCTGCCCGCCACTGGCCCGCGGCTGGCCGAAGATCGACATCAGCAGCGTCGACTTGCCCGCACCGTTGGCGCCGATCAGGCTCACCGTCTCGCCTGGATTGATATGCAGGTTGACCTTCTTCAGCGCCTGGATCTGCCCGTAATGCACGTCGACGTCCTTGAACGCCAGAATCGGAGCCACGTTGATGTCGGTCATGCCACCTCCTCCTCGTCCGCACCGAGGTAGGCGGCGATCACTTTCGGGTCGTTCTTGATGGCGTCAGGGCCGCCCTGGGCGATGACCAGACCGTGGTCGAGCACGATGATGTGGTCGGAAATGCTCATCACCATGCCCATGTCGTGCTCAATCAGCAGCACGGTCAGGCCGTGTTCGTCGCGCAGCAGGCGGATGATCTTGCTCAGCGCGTGAGTTTCAGACGGGTTGAGGCCGGCGGCCGGTTCATCCAGGCAGATCAGCTCGGGGCCCGTGCACATGGCCCGGGCGATTTCCAGGCGGCGCTGCTGGCCGTAGGAGAGTTCGCCCGCTAGGTGGTTGGCGTGGTCGACCAGGTTGACCACCTCCAGCCAGTAGAACGCCGTATCCAGCAGCTTGCTTTCGGTGCGCCGGTAACCGGGGGTGTTGAGGATACCGGCGATCAGGCTGCGCTGGGCGAGCATGTGCTGGGCCACCAGCAGGTTCTCCAGCACGGTCATTTCCTTGAACAGGCGAATGTTCTGGAAGGTGCGTGCCAGGCCGGCGCGGTTGACCAGGTGGGTACCGCCGAACATCTTGTACCAGATCCGGGAGCCGAACTGCCGGGGCTTGATGAAATCGTCCGCGGCGAAGGGCTCGCCGAGGATGCGGATCACATCGGTCTGCTTGCTCTGCGCATTGAGCAGGATCTTGCCGCCAGTGGCCGAGTAGAAGCCGGTAAGGCAGTTGAATACCGTGGTCTTGCCGGCGCCATTGGGGCCGATCAGCGCCGAGATCGAGTTGCGTTTGATGGAGAAGTTGACGTCGTTGAGCGCCTTGATGCCACCGAAATGCATCATCAGGCTGTCGACCGAGAGGATGTTGTCGCTCATGGCGCGACTCCTTTACGCGGGGCGATGCCGATGCGGTTGATGCGGATCAGCCCACGAGGCCGCCAGATCATCATCACCACCATGAGAATGCCGAACAGCAGCACCCGATAGTCGGCGAAGCTGCGCAGCAGTTCCGGGGTGATGGTCAGCACGAAGGCGGCGATCACCACCCCAACCGTCGACCCCATGCCGCCGAGCACCACGATGGCGAGAATCAGCGCCGACTCGAAGAAGGTGAACGAGGTCGGGTTGACGAAGCCCTGATAGGTGGCGAAGAACACGCCGGCGATACCGGCGGTGGACGCCCCCAGGGTGAAGGCCGAGAGCTTGACCAGCACGTGATTCAAGCCCATGGAGCGACAGGCGATTTCATCCTCGCGCAGCGCTTCCCAGGCGCGGCCGACCGGCATGCGCGTGAGGCGATGCTTGACGTACAGCACCAGCAGCACGACCAGCACCAGCACCGCATAGATGAACAGGAACTTCATGTTGGGGTTGTAGGCCACGCCAAAGAACTCGTGGTACGGCACGCCGCCATCCTTGGCACGACGGGCGAACTCCAGACCGAAGAAGGTCGGAGCCGGCGCGCTCATGCCGTTGGGGCCGCCAGTGAGTTCCAGCCAGTTGGTCAGTACCAGGCGGATGATCTCGCCAAAACCCAGGGTGACGATGGCCAGGTAATCCCCGTGCATTCGCAACACCGGAAAGCCCAGTATCGTACCGGCGAAGGCCGCCATCAGCGCCGCCAGCGGCAGCATGCTCCAGAAGCCCAGGCCCAGGTACTCATAGCCCATGGTCAGGCCGTAGGCACCGATGGCGTAGAAGCCGACGAAGCCCAGATCGAGCAGCCCGGCGAGGCCGACCACGATGTTCAGGCCCAGGCCGAGCAGCACGTAGATCAGGCCGAGGATGATCACCGTCAGCAAGTACTTGTTGGCGAAGAACGGAAAGATGATCGCCAGCACGATCAGCGCCGGAATGATCCAGCGCATCCGCGACACGTAGCCCGGTGGCTGCACGCCGACACCACCGCCGGAGCGCTCGAAGCCCTCCAGCACCGTGCGCCCTTTGCCTGTCTGCAGGAACAGGCTGAGCAGCAGGCGGCCGACCATCACCGCGCCGACCATCCACGCCACGCGGTCGATCCGCATGTTGAAGTCATACCCCTGCAGCACTACGCCGACCACGGGGCCAAACACGATGAGCGCGATCAGGCCAGCCATCAGGCTGTCGATCAGGCTCTTTTTCACATCGATAGAAGAAGTCGTACTCACGGCTTACACCTTGGTTACCTGAGGACGGCCCAGCAGGCCCTGGGGACGGAAGATCAGGATCAGCACCAGCAGCGAGAAACTGAACACGTCCTTGTAATCGGAATTCACCATGCCGGAGAACTGCGCCTCGGCAACGCCGAGAATCAGCCCGCCGAGCATCGCACCAGGCAGCGAACCGATGCCGCCGAGCACCGCTGCGGTGAAGGCCTTGATGCCGATGATGAAGCCGGCGTAGAAGTCGAAAGTGCCGTAGTTGAGGGTGATCAGCACCCCCGCCAGCGCGCCCATGGAAGCGCCGATGACGAACACGTAGGAAATCACCCGGTCGGTATTGATGCCGAGGATCTGCGCCATCTTGCGATCCTGCTGAGTGGCGCGGCACATGCGCCCCAGGCGGGTGTTTTGGATGATGAAGGTCAGCGCCAGCATGCCGATGATGGCCGCCGCGATGATGAACAGTTTGGTGTAGGTGATCATCACGTAACCGTCACCCACGTGCAGACGCAACGCGCCTTCGAGCATGGTCGGAATACCCTGCTGCCGCGCGCCCTGGCTGAGCTGCACATAGTTCTGCAAGATCAGCGACATGCCGATGGCGCTGATCAGCGGCGCCAGCCGTGTGGAGTTGCGCAGCGGTTTGTAGGCGATGCGTTCGATGGCGAAGCCGTACACCCCGGTGACCACGATGGTGAAGACCAGCGTGCCGAGGATCACCAGCGGGAAGGAATGCACACCGAAGAAACCGAGTAGCGCGATGGCAATGGCCGCCAGGTAGGCGGAGACCATATACACCTCGCCGTGGGCGAAGTTGATCATGCCGATGATGCCGTAAACCATGGTGTAGCCAATGGCGATCAAGCCGTAGACCGAACCGAGGGTCAGGCCGTTGACCAGTTGCTGCAGGAAAATGCCGTCCATTGAAGAATCTCTGAGTCAGTGACGGAAAAAAGCGCGCAGCCGCCAGGCGACCGCAGCAGCCCCGGCAGGCCATGACCCACCGGGTTTGGAGTTTCGTTCACGATCGGCATGAGCCGTAGGATGGCGTTGAGCGAAGCGATACCCATCAGAAAAAGCGGTGCACCTTCATCGGATCGTTCCTCACGCTCTGCGTGGGAATACCTGGAAGGACGCTCTGCGTCCGAGATCGAACGCAGTAGCTCATTCCTATGGGCACTGAGCGCCCTTACCAAAATCGGTGGGCTGAAGCCCATCCTACGGCTCATGCGGATCCGGTAGGGTGGGCCGCTTCAGCCCACCTAATCGAATGCCGCCCTCGCCTGCCCTGAAGACCGTGAACTGGCTCTCTCTTAAAGCTGCTTGTATTTGCCGTCAGCGCCCCACTGATACATCACGTAGTCAGAGACTTTCAGGTCGCCCTTCTCGTCGAATTCCTTCTTGCCCATCACGGTGGCGACTGGGTTGGCCTTCAGCCACTCGGCGGCCTTGACGCCGTCGGTGCCCTTGATGCCGGTGAATGCGGCGGCAACCACTTGCATGGAGGCGTAGGAATACAGGGTGTAACCCTCTGGCTCGTAGCCGTTGGCGCGGAATTTCTCGAGCACTGACTTGCCATCAGGAATCAGACGCGGGTCGGCGCCGAAGGTCATCAGCACGCCATCGACGTATTGCGGGCCGCCAGCGGTGCCGACCAGTTCGTCGGTAACGATGCCGTCGCCGGAGACGAACTTGGCGGTCACGCCCTGCTCGCGCATCTGCCGAACCAGCGGGCCGGCCTCGGCATGCAGGCCACCGAAGTAGACGACCTCGGCACCGCTCGCGCGGATTTTGGTGACCAGAGCGTTGAAGTCCTTCTCGCCACGGGTCAGACCTTCGTACATCACTTCCTTCACGCCACGCTTGTTGAGCTGCGCGCGGGTAGCGTCGGCCAGGCCCTGGCCGTAGGTGTCCTTGTCGTGCACCACGGCGATCTTGGTAGCCTTGAGCTGATCGACGATGTAATCACCGGCGACGATGCCCTGCTGGTCGTCGCGGCCGCACATGCGCAGCATCGCGGACAGGCCGCGCTCAGTGACCTGCGGGTTGGTCGAAGCCGGAGTAATAGCAAGAATGCCCGCCTCGTCATACACCTCGGAAGCGGGCATGGTGGAGGACGAGCAGAAGTGCCCGATCACTGCGACCACCTTGTCCGAGTCGACCATGCGGTTGGCTACGGAAACGGCCTGCTTCGGCTCACAGGCATCGTCGCCCTTGACCAGCTTGATCTGCTCGCCATTGATGCCGCCCGCGGCGTTGATATCCGCCGCCGCCTGCTCGGCGCCACGCCACAGCTGATCACCGAAAGCCGCGTTGCCGCCGGTCATGGGGCCGCCCACACCTATAACGATATCGGCATGCGCAAGAGAGGAAAAACCCAATGCGCCGGTAACCGCTAGCGCCAGGAAAGCTTTCTGAAAAGACTTGTGAGGCATGGACGTGCTCCTGAGGAGTTTTAGGATTGGCCCTGCTGCAAGAGCAAGCCCTATGCCACTTCCACGTCCAACGGCCGAAGGTATAACTGAAATACGTGCTGGGAATGCTCAACGGCATAAGCGTGGATAGTCGTTCCAAAGAATGCGTCATTTTCGATTAAAAAGGCGCCACGATCGCTGCAGACTGCCACCAACTACGCACCTCAACCGAGCAAGGCATCGTCCAAGCTGGTGCAACAATCCGAAACACCGGGTTTATAAGTGCACGGTTGGTGAGCGCTAACTGGAATCGTGTTTGAGAGACCCGAGGGTGATTCCAGAGCGGTCGCCATACCGGTGAGGGTTGCGATGGGGAGAAGTCGTCCGTTGTAACCGGTAACAACGCGAAATCGCCCTGCACCGTTGCCGGGCAGGGCGATTTCATTTCGGTTCAGGCGGGGCTTATTGCGGCCACTTCATTTCGCCCTTGATGACCTTGGCGCTCAGCTCCAGCGATGACTCTTCCGCGAGATTCGGGTAGCGCTCGCGCATCGCTGCGATCAGCTGCGCCGAGTCTTTGGCCTTTTTTGCTTCTTGCTCGAAAGCCAACAGATAGTCGCGGGTATCGGTAATCGCTTGCGGCGAATCCGGCACGCTGCCATCGGCATTGTTCAGGTAATGGCCCGGTACCACCTTGGTCGGTTTCAGCGCAGTGATGGCGTCCAGGGTGCCCAGCCAGTCGCGGCGCGATTGCTCGGTCTGAGTATCGGCCAGCCACACATGGATATTGGCCGACACCGGAATGCCACCCACCACCGTCTTCAGCGACGGGATCCACACAAAGGTACGCTTGGGCTCCGGCCCACGAATCTCCAGCACCTGGCCGTCCACCGTCAGCTTCGGCTCGCTCAGCGCCTGCGGCACCACCAGAGCCTTCGGCGCGTTGTCCTTGAGGATCGGCCCCCAATGCGCCAGCTTGCCGTCCTTGTTCGCCTTGATGGCCGCCACGGTTTCGGCAGTGGCGACGATCTTCGCGTCCGGGAAGGCGCGGTGAATCACATCCAGGCCGAAGTAGTAATCCGGGTCACTGTGGCTGATATAGACAGTGGTGAGCTTCTTGCCCGTGGCACGCACCTTCTCGACCAGCGCCTGCGCATCGTTGCTCTGGAACTGCGCATCGATCAGCACCGCCTCGGTCGGCCCGGAAACGATCTGCGACGACACAGGGAAAATCGAGCGCTCGCCCGGGTTGTACAACTCCAGCTTCAACGGCTCGGCCGCCAATGTATGGCCAGCCATGGACAGCACGACACTACCGAACAACAAAGGGCGCAACAGACGCAGAGCACTCATGGCATAGCCTCGAAGAGAAAGATTCCGGGCCATCATAGGGTGACGAATTGATTCGAAATACGGCCTTATCTGCAATGCTTTGTTGCTCATACCGGAGCAAATTACAGCCCAGCGGGAGCACGCTCGCCTAATCTCATGCAACGCTCTGCGACCAAAAGCCATCAGCAGTTAGTGGCGCACCGCCAGTATTTCGCAGTAAGGTCGGCCATCGCCTCTCAAGGAAGAACCATGGCCAGCAAGAACGCGCCTGCCGCCCACCAAAAACACCTCGCCGTCCTGATTGACGCCGACGAGCCTCATAAATCTGGATATTAGGTCAACGGCATCAGCCTTGAATTCGGTAATAGCTTCGAATTGTCGTGCTGCGTAGGCTAAAACACGCCGAACCACTTAAAGATTAAAAAACATCAAACGCCTTCAATAAAAAAATCCAAAAGAGCATCATTAATGAAAAGCCTGTCACTACCAGTTTTATTCCTAGCATTGCTTTCCGGATGTACAACCGAGATAGCTAATGTACAAAAGCCACCTCAAGACCAAGGCATGCCACTACCGCGAGAAACTATTGCTGATGCTCAAAAAAATATAGCTGCTGTTGGTGAGGACATGATTACTGGAGGCAACCTTATACTTGCCCCGGCAAAAACCTCATTCTTAGTTGTTTCAATGGGAGCCTCCGCCACATCTGATATCACGCATAAGCTGAGCAAAATTTCTTTTACCTTATATCCCACAACTCTTCGTTCGGAAGGCATATCTGTAGACGGTCACTTCTTCCGTTACCCTGGAGTATTCAAAACATCTGACGGGAAGCTTGCCGAAGGTGGTCTGTTATCTAGTAGCGGCCGTGTAGATAAAGCCGACAAAATCTATTGGAAATGGCTCGAATCGAAGGGCACAACCTACTACACAGCTAGGCTAAATTCAGCGACGAACCTTAAGGCAGACAAAATTACAGAGGTAGTCTCAGGCGCTGAGCAGTATCCGGTTCGTAGCGAACTTATCTATTCTGGAATTCTTGACGGGAAAATTCGTTTCCTATACCGAGAGTTCACTGTAGCAGGAACGCTAAAACCCTCGTTCACTCAGGACGTGACATTAGACTATCTGCCAGGAACAGAGTACGGATTTAAAAAATCACGATTTATCATCCACAAAGCTGGCCCAGCCACTATTGAGTATACCTTGTTACATAGCCTGTAACTTCAAAAGAGGACAACACAAAAAACTCCAACAGCAAAACCTCGCGCAATATATTCAAGCAAGTAGGGTGGACAACACGAACCTTTCCGCAATTGAACTCAGCACAATATGTCAGACATACGCCAATCGCCCCTTCAGGAGGCCGAACGGAATCGTTGTGTAGAGGGTTGAGCGGCATGGATGCCGCGAGAGCCGCGATGGGCCAGGGATGGCCCTTCGCGGCGGGCCCTCGGAGCAATGATGGAGTGAGGGAAGTCGAGCGCAGCGAGACCCGGATGATGGGGCACAGCGTTTTTGCTTACTTTTTTGGCGTTTGAAAAAAGTGAGTCGCCGTAAGGGCGAAACCAAATAATCAGGCGACGAATAAGCGGCGCCGGAATGCAATCTAGACCGTAGACTGAATTGAGCTTAGCGATACACGGGACACCGCCACTCGGGTGTCGCTTCGCTCGACCCAGGCTACCCATTCGAGAGTGGGCTCCGCAAAATCACACGAACAACAAAGCCCGTAGCCTGGGTTGAGCGAAGCGATACCTAGGAGGCCGATTCACGGGTGTCGCTCCGCTCGACCCGGGCTACATTGAATGGTGTTTCTTCTGCAAGGGACTGCAGACAATGGTGCTTTACCGCCGCGACAAAACGCCTGGCGCTACCTGGTTTTTCACGGTCAATCTAGCTAAACGCGATAGCGATTTGCTAATTACCCATGTTGATTTGCTGCGCGCCAGCTTCACGCATGTGATGCGCCTGCATCCCTGGCGCATCGACGCCATCGTTATCCTCCCCGATCACTTGCATGCGCTCTGCACCTTGCCAACGGGCGATGCGGATTTCGCGGTGCGTTGGCGGCTGATTAAGAGCGGCTTTTCACGGGCCCTGTTACCGGGCGAGCGCCTATCATCCAGCCGGCAACGCAAGGGGGAGCGAGGTATCTGGCAGCAGCGGTTTTGGGAGCACCGGATTCGTGACGACGAGGACTTTGCCCGGCATGTCGATTACATCCATCACAATCCGCGCAAGCATGGGCATGTGGAGCGGGTGGTGGATTGGCCGTGGTCGTAGTTTCATCGTTATGTGGCGGCGGGGTTGTTATCGGCGGATTGGGCGGGGGATGGTAATGACGAGATGTTTACCGGGGAAGGATTGTAGGGCGGCGTGGAGATTCCCGGGTGTCGCTTCGCTCGACGCCGGGCTACGGGGTAGCGCGTAGCCTGCGGTTGAGCGTAGCGATACCCAGGAATTGCCGACGCAATTATCGCCACTAATGAAAAGGCCGATCTCTCGACCGGCCTTTCATCTATCTCACATCCCCTCAGCTATTACTCGGAAACGCAAACTGCGCGGCCTCGTGGGTCTTGCGCTGTGGCCAGCGCTGGGTGATGGATTTGCGGCGGGTGTAGAAGCGCACACCGTCAGGGCCATAGGCATGCAGGTCGCCGAATAGGGAGCGCTTCCAGCCGCCGAAGCTATGGTAGGCCACCGGTACCGGCAGGGGTACGTTGACGCCGACCATGCCGACTTCGATCTCGTCGCAGAACAGCCGCGCGGCTTCGCCGTCGCGGGTGAAGATGCAGGTGCCGTTGCCATACTCGTGATCGTTGATCAGTTGCATGGCCGCTTCCAGGCTGTCGACGCGGACGATGCACAGCACCGGGCCGAAGATCTCGTCGGTGTAGATGATCATGTCCGCCGTCACCCGGTCGAACAGGGTGCCGCCGAGGAAGAAGCCGTTTTCGTTGCCGGACACGCTCAGGCCACGGCCATCCACCACCAGCTCGGCACCCGCCTGCACGCCGGCGTCGATATAGCCGGTGACCTTGTCCTTCGCCGCGGCGGTGACCAGCGGGCCCATGTCGAGGCCGCACTGGGTGCCGGCGCCGATCTTCAGGGCCTTGATCTGCGGAACGATCTTGTCGACCAGCGCATCGGCGATCTGGTCGCCCACGCACACGGCCACGGAGATGGCCATGCAGCGTTCGCCGCAGGAACCGTAGGCGGCGCCCATCAGTGCGCTGACGGCGTTATCCAGGTCGGCATCGGGCATCAGCACCGCGTGGTTCTTGGCGCCGCCCAGGGCCTGCACGCGTTTGCCGCGCTTGCTGCCTTCGGCGTAGATGTACTCGGCGATCGGCGTGGAGCCGACGAAGCTCAGGGCCTTGACCTCCGGCGCCTGGATCAATGCATCCACTGCGGTCTTGTCGCCGTGCACGACGTTGAGCACGCCTTTGGGCAGGCCGGCTTCGTGCAGCAACTGGGCGATGTAAAGGGTAGAACTGGGGTCGCGCTCGGAGGGTTTGAGGATGAAGCAGTTGCCGCAGACGATGGCCAGCGGATACATCCACAGCGGCACCATGGCCGGGAAGTTGAACGGGGTGATGCCAGCGACCACGCCCACCGGCTGGAAGTCGCTCCAGGCGTCGATGTTGGGGCCGACGTTGCGGGTGTATTCACCCTTGAGAATTTCCGGCGCAGAGCAGGCGTATTCGACGTTTTCGATACCGCGCTTGAGTTCGCCGGCCGCGTCTTCGACGGTCTTGCCGTGCTCTTCGCTGATCAGTTTGGCGATCGCGTCCTCGTGCTGCTCAAGCAGTTGCTTGAAGCGGAACATGACCTGAGCGCGCTTGGCCGGCGGCGTGTTGCGCCAGACCGGGAACGCCTCCTTGGCGGAGTCGATGGCCTGCTGCACGGTGGCCACATCGGCCAGGGCGACGCGGCGTACCGCTTCACCAGTGGCGGGGTTGAAAACCTCGGCGCTGCGGCCGCCCTGGCCGTCGGTGAGTTCGCCGTGGATCAGGTGCTGGATGGTGGTCATGAAAATTCCTCGTTATGCGTATCTGTGCAGGAGCGGCGTGACACTTGGCTTAGCCGGCTAGCTCCTGCATGAATGGTTTCAATGCGCTTTGATTTCGGTTTCGACGAGGATCACTTCATGGTCGCTGGCATTGATCACGTTGTGTTCCACCCCCGCCTTGCGGAAGTAGCTCTGCCCGGCCACCAGCGGGGCGTGCTTGTCGCCTTCCGGGGTTTCCAGCAGCAGCGTGCCGTCGGTCATGGGCACCACCACGTAATCGTAACCATGCCGGTGGCTACCGGTTTCGCTACCCGGCGCGAACCGCCATTCGGTGACGATCACCTCGTCGTTATCCACCTGCACGGTGGCTACCGCCTGCTGTCGGACAGCCATCAGTCGATCCTTTGCAGGACATCGCCCACGGCGCTGAACACGCGGTCGAGGTCTTCGATCTTGGCGTTGAACATCGGCCCGAACTGCAGGCCGTCGCCGCCGAAGCGTACGTAGAAGCCGGCTTTCCAAAGTGCCACACCGGCCTCGAAGGGACGGATCGACGGGTCGCCATCACGGGGCGCCAGCTGGATCGCGCCAGCGAGGCCGCAGTTGCGGATGTCGACGATGTGCTTGGCGCCCTTGAGACCATGGATGGCGTTCTCGAATTTCGGCGCCAGCTCGGCGGACTGCTGCACCAGGTTCTCGCGCTTGAGCAGCTCCAGCGAAGCCAGGCCGGCAGCGCAGGCGACCGGGTGGGCGGAGTAGGTGTAGCCGTGGGTAAATTCGATCATGTGCTCGGGCGTCGGCTGGCCCATGAACGTCTGGTAGATCTCCCGCGTGGCGATCACCGCGCCCATGGGCACGGCGCCGTTGGTGATCTGCTTGGCGACGTTGACGATGTCCGGGGTGACGCCGAAGTACTCAGCGCCCGTCCATTTGCCCATGCGCCCGAACGCGGTGATCACTTCGTCGAAGATCAGCAGGATGTTGTGCTGGGTGCAGATCTCGCGCAGGCGCTGCAGATAACCGGCAGGCGGCACGAGGACGCCGGCCGAGCCGGACATCGGCTCGACGATCACCGCGGCAATGTTGGAGGCGTCATGCAGCTCGATCAGCTTGAGCATCTCGTTGGCCAGTTCGACGCCGCCAGTCTCGGCCGCACCCTTGGTGAAGGCCATGCCCGGCTGCAGGGTATGCGGCAGGTGATCCACATCCATCAACTGGCCGTACATCTTGCGGTTGCCACCAATGCCGCCGAGCGCGGTGCCGGCGATGTTGACGCCGTGGTAACCACGGGCGCGGCCGATCATGCGGGTCTTGCTGGCCTGGCCCTTCAGGCGCCAGTAGGCCTTGGCCATCTTCACGGCGGTATCGGCGCACTCGGAGCCGGAGCCGGTGAAGAATACGTGGTTGAGGTCGCCCGGCATCAGGTCGGCGACTTCCTCGGCCAGCTTGAACGACAGCGGGTGGGCGTACTGAAAACCCGGCGAGTAATCGAGGGTGCCGAGCTGCTTGGCCACGGCCTCCTGAATCTCCTTGCGGCAGTGACCGGCGCCGCAAGTCCACAGGCCGGACAGGCTGTCGTAGACCTTGCGACCGGAGTCGTCGGTCAGCCAGGAGCCTTCGGCGCTGACGATGATCCGCGGGTCGCGCTGAAAGCTGCGGTTGGCGGAAAACGGCATCCAGTGGGCGTCCAACTTGAGCTGGCTGGCCAGGGGCGGCGTGGCGGTCTGCGGCATGTTCATGGCGATGGCCTCGGCAGTGGCGGCGTGATCGGGAGTAACGTGGGAGCGGCTTTAGCCGCGAGAATCGACAGCAATCGCGGCTGAAGCCGCTCCCACAAGTAAGTGCATCAGTTGCCAGCAAAGGTGCCACGGGCATAGAGTCAGTAAAACAGCACTCTTCTTATCTTCAGTTCAAGGCTTACTAAACAATGAGTGCCCGACGCCCCGAACCTCTCGCCCAGGTCAGCGATTTCGATATCCGCCTGCTCAAGCTGTTTCGCAGCGTGGTCGAGTGTGGCGGTTTTTCCGCTGCGGAGAGCGCGCTGGGCATCGGCCGCTCGGCGATCAGCCAGCAGATGAGCGACCTGGAGCAGCGCCTCGGCCTGCGCCTGTGCCAGCGCGGCCGTGCTGGCTTCGCCCTGACCGAAGAAGGGCGCGAGGTCTACCAGTCGACCCAGCAGTTGCTGGCCGCGCTGGAGAGCTTTCGCACCGAGGTCAACGGCCTGCACCAGCACCTGCGCGGCGAGCTGAATATCGGCCTGACCGACAACCTAGTGACGGTGCCGCACATGCGCATCACCGGCGCCCTCGCCCGCCTCAAGGATCGCGGCCCGGACGTGCGCGTGCATATCCGCATGACGCCGCCCAGCGAGGTCGAACAGGGCGTGCTCGACGGGCGCCTGCACGTGGGCGTGGTGCCGATGGTGGGCGGCCTTTCCGGCCTCGATTACCAACCGCTGTACGACGAGCGCTCGCTGCTCTACTGCGCCGTCGGCCACCCGCTGTTCTATGTGGATGACAAGGAACTGCCGGACGAACGCCTCAATGCACAGGACGCCATCGCCCCGACCTTTCGCCTGCCGCCGGACATCCAGAATCACTACCAGGCCCTGAACTGCACGGCCAGCGCCTCGGACCGCGAAGGCATGGCCTTTCTGATCCTCACCGGGCGCTATATCGGCTACCTGCCGGATCACTATGCTGCCGCCTGGATCAAGGAAGGCCGCCTGCGTGCACTGAAAGCCGACACGCGCTTCTACGACCTCAACCTCGCCTCGGTGACGCGCAAGGGCCGCCGCCCGCACCTGGTGCTGGAGACTTTTCTCGATGAGCTGGCGGCGAGCGCGTGAGAGGTCGTTTTTGAACAGTTAGATGTGCGTTTGAATTGGCTGCTACAAGGCGAAAGCGGCCGTTCGCGTAACTTGTAGGAGGGGCTTTAGCCGCGAGCTCTTTACGCCTAGCTAGACAAAATCGAGGCTAAAGCCTCTCCCACAAAAGCACTCAACAAACGGCTGCTATCGCAACCACCCTGCCATGCAGCGCTTACTCGATCTTCTCGTAGCTGCCGCCACATTTGACGAAGCAGTTCTTGTAGACCTCCGAGCAGATTCGGTAGTCAGGCCCGTCGATTGCCGTGGGCTTCGGGCACAGCGTTTTGAGATTGGGATCTTCGGTGGAATGCAGGCAGTTCTGGTAGCTCTGGTTCTGGCTGTCATAGATGACTTTGAAGCCTTGGTAGGACTCATCCTCACTGCGCTCACAGGCCCGCTGCGTTTCGTTGCACTGCTGGACGCAGGCCTGGCCTTCGGCAGTTTGCGGCGGCACTTCGCGGTACTGGGTACAACCGCCCAGCAGTGTCAGCAGAGCAAATACGGGTAAAAACAGATGGCGAGACAACACGGGTTGCAGGATCCTTCGGCAACGGTTCAGGCAGGCAACCTAAACATTCCAGACGTATCAGAGAAGCTGATGGGCTCTGCTGTGATGGCCTTCGCAAAGGTTGGTTCCTTCTTCGCCGGCCAATCGCTAGCGACATACTCGGTAACAGGCTGTCGACAATCCATGAGGCTGGGCGTCTAGTCTCAAGCCATTGTCTCTTCGATCAGCCAACGGAGCACGTCATGCCCAATCGTCGCCATTTCCTGCAGGGCAGCGCTGCCCTGATGACCCTCGCGGCCGGTAGCCAGTTGTTGCCGGGCTTCGCTTTCGCTGTGAATCCGGCCCCGCTGCTGCAACGCAAGATTCCGTCGAGTGGCGAGGCGCTGCCGGTGATCGGCCTGGGCACGTCGCAAACCTTCAATGTGAGCCTCGACGATGCCAGCCTGAAACCGCTGGACGAGGTAGTGCGAGCTTTCATCAATGGCGGCGCCACGCTGATCGATACCGCGCCCAGCTACGGCGCTGCCGAGGCGGTGACCGGCGAGCTGCTCAGGCGCACCAAAACCCAGGGCAAGGCATTTCTCGCCTCCAAACTGTCGAGCACCGGCCGCGAGCGCGGCCTGGCGCAGTTCGAGGCGAGCCTCAAGGCCCTGCAGACCGACAAGATGGATTTGCTGCAGGTGCACAACCTGCAGGACACCACCACGCAGTTGGCGTTGGCCCGTGAGCTGCGCGAGCAGGGCAAGGTGCGCTACATCGGTATCACCCATTACATCGAGTCGGCCCAAGACGACCTGCTCGAGGTGCTGGCCAAGGAGAAGGTCGACTTCGTCCAACTCAACTATTCGGTGGCCGAGCGCAATGCCGAGAAACGCCTGCTGCCTTACTGCGCCGAGCACGGCATCGCCACGCTGATCAACCGCCCGTTCCAGCGGGCGCAATTGCTCAGCCGGGTCAAAGGCAAATCGCTGCCGGAGTGGGCCACCGAAATCGACGCGACTTCTTGGGCGCAGTTGCTGCTCAAGTTCATCCTCGCCAACGAAGCGGTTACCGCAGTGATTCCGGCCACCTCGAACCCGCGCTACGTGGTCGACAACCTCAAGGCCGGCCAGGGTCGACTACCCAATACCGAGCTGCGTGAGCGCATCGTCCAGGCCTTCAGTTGAGCGAATACCTTGGCCGGCAGTGAGACCGGCCAGATATTTTCGGCGGCAAGCGCTTGTCACGTCGGCGGGTTCTGGAGTATCTGTTCTTGCGCTGTGCCCTCTGACCAGAACGGAAGCCTCCGATGTCCCTCGACGCCCCCGCCAATAGCGCCACCTCCGGCAAGCCGAATGGCCGGATCCGGCAGAAGAACATAGAAGCGATCATCACCGCTGCCGAAGACGAGTTCGCCCGGCACGGCTTCAAGGGCACCAGCATGAACACCATCGCCCAGGCGGTGGGCCTGCCCAAGGCCAACCTGCATTATTACTTCAGCAGTAAGCAGGGCCTGTATTTGGCGGTGCTGAACAACATACTCACCCTGTGGGACAGCGCCTTTAGCAACCTGCGCGCCGAGGATGACCCGTCCGAAGCCCTTGAGCGCTACATTCGCGCCAAGATGGAATACTCGCGCCGCTACCCCAAGGCCTCACGCATCTTCGCCATGGAAGTGATAAGCGGCGGCGCATGCCTGTCGCAGCATTTCGGCAAGGATCACCAGAGCTGGTTTCGCGAGCGTGCGGCCGTGTTCGAAAGCTGGATCGCCGTCGGCAAGATGGATGCGGTGGATCCCATGCACCTGATTTTTCTGCTCTGGGGCAGCACCCAGCATTACGCCGATTTCGCCTCCGAGATCTGCCGTGTCAGTGGCCGCTCGCGCCTGACCAAGCAGGATTACCAGACAGCTGCCGATAATCTGGTGCGCATCATCCTCAAGGGCTGCGGACTGAAACCGAGCGTCTGATGTCCTTTCTGTTACTCGCTCCTTGCGACTACCGCGAGGAAATCCGCAAGAGCCGCTTTCTCGCCCAGGCCCGCGCCATCAACAATACAGCGGATGCTCAGGCGCTCGTCGAGCAGCTCAGCGACCCGAGCGCATCGCACAACTGCTGGGCCTGGAAGCTCGGCCAACAATATCGTTTCAGCGACGACGGCGAGCCCGGCGGCACCGCAGGCCGGCCGATCCTCGCCGCCATCGAAGCTCAAGGTTTCGATGGCGTGGCCGTGGTGGTGACGCGCTGGTACGGCGGCATCCAGCTCGGTACCGGCGGCCTGGCCCGCGCCTATGGCGGCAGCGCCAACAAATGCCTGCAAAACGCCGAGCGCCAGGAGCAGGTTGCGCGCCTCTCCTGCTCCTGCCATTGCGGGTTCGCCGAGCTGGCGTTGCTCAAATCGCGCCTGGGCGAATTCGATGCCGTACTGGAGCAGGAAACCTTCGACGCCCATGGCGCCGAACTGCACCTGGCCGTGCCGCAGGCGCACATCGACGCCCTGCAGCGCCTGCTCGCCGACATCAGCCGCGGGCGCAGCCGCCTGCAATTGCCTGACTAGGGTCTGTTCGAAAAGTTTCCGAGCGAAGGTCAGGCGAGGCAAAAAGCAGTGAGGAAGCGGAGTTTACGAGCTGTAAATGAGCATTCCGAGCTGCTTTTTAACGAAGCATCACCGAGCGCAGGTACTTTTCGTACAGAGCCTGGGCTTGACCTCCCCGCACATGACGCGACAAGGTTGTGGCTTTGCACCGGGAGCCGCCCCATGAGCCTGCAATCCGTTCGTGCCTTCTTCGCCGAGAAGGCGCCCGAGCTGCACGTCATCGAACTCGACACCAGCACCGCTACCGTGGCCCTGGCCGCCGAGGCACATGGCGTGGAGCCCGGGCAGATCGCCAAGACCCTGGCCTTTCGCATGGGCGAGCGCAATCTGCTGATCGTCGCCCGCGGCGATGCGCGCATCGATAACCGCAAGATCAAGGAAACCTTCGGCAGCAAGGCCAAGATGCTCGATGCCGACAGCGTACTCGCCCTCACCAGCCACCCGGTCGGCGGTGTGTGCCCGTTCGGGCTCGCCACGCCACTGCCGGTGTATTGCGATGTGTCGTTGCGCGCGTTCGAAGAAGTAGTGCCGGCTGCGGGCAGTATCCACAGCGCAGTGCGTATCAGCCCGGCGCGCATGGCCGAGCTGGTCGAAGCCGAGTGGGTGGACGTGTGCCAGTCGCTGCCCGTTGCAAGCCACGAAGTCGCGGCCCCCTGAAACTGGAGAAACCATGAAACCGCACCTGCTGATTCTCAACCCGCTCAGCGAGGCCAGTCTGGCGCGTATCGCCGAGCGCTTCGAAGTAACCCATGCGCCCAATGCCGCAGCGCGGGAAGCGGCCATCTCGGAGCACGCCGACAACGTGCAGGCGGTACTGACCATCGGCACCATCGGCCTGACCGGCGAAGAAATCGCTCGCCTGCCGAAACTGGGCTTCGTCGGCACCCTCGGGGTGGGCTATGAAAAGGTCGATCTCGAGGCAGCCCGTGCCCGTGGCATCGCCATGAGCAACGGCGCCGGCAGCAATGCCGACTGCGTCGCCGATCACGCCATGGCTCTGCTGCTGGCTGCCATTCGCGATGTGCGTCGCCTGGACGTTGCCTGCCGCGCCGGCATCTGGCGCGATGCGCTGCCGATGACCGATGGTGTGTGCGGCAAGCGCCTGGGCATTCTCGGCCTCGGTGCCATCGGCGAAAAACTCGCCCGCCGCGCAGCAGCCTTCGACATGCCGGTGGGCTATCACAATCGCTCGGCCAAAGCGGACAGCCCGCACCGCTACTTCGCCAGCGCCCTGGAACTGGCGCGCTGGAGCGACTGCCTGGTGGTAGCCATTCCTGGCGGCGCCTCGACCTTCCATCTGGTCAACGCCGAGGTGCTCGACGCGCTGGGGCCGCAGGGTTATCTGGTCAACGTGGCGCGTGGCAGCGTGGTGGACACCGCCGCGCTAGGCAGTGCACTGCGTGAAAAACGCATCCGTGCCGCGGCGCTGGATGTCTACGAAAGCGAGCCGCTACCGCCCAACGAGCTGCTTGACCTCGACAACCTGATCGTCACCCCGCACGTCGGCGGCAACTCGCCCCAGGCGCTGGAACAGTCGTTGACGCAGTTCCTCGAGAATATCGACCGGCATTTCCGTGGTGAGCCGCTGCTGACGCCGATCTAAGAATCTGTTCACGATCTTTTTAGGCGACATTAAAGAGGCTGCTACAAGGCCAGAGTGTGTAAAAACGCCCGGACATACCCTTGCTATGATTTCTGAGAACTTCATCGCAAGGGAAGCCCATGAAACGGTTTATCCAGGGTGAGCACCGAGGGCAAAGCGCCTTACTTCCCGAGAGCCTCGACGACTACGTCAGCGATACCAACCCGGTACGTGTGGTTGATGTCTTCGTCGATGAACTCAACTTGGCCACGCTGGGTTTTGATGGCGTCATTCCAGCCGAAACCGGCAGACCGGCATACCACCCTGCGATCCTCCTGAAGATCTATATCTACGGCTATCTGAACCGCATCCAATCGAGCCGACGCCTTGAGCGAGAAGCTCAGCGCAATGTCGAGCTGATGTGGTTAGCCGGGCGCTTGATGCCCGACTTCAAAACCATCGCCAACTTCCGAAAAGACAACAGCAAAGCCATTCGCGGCGCGTGCCGCCAGTTCGTTGTGCTGTGCCAGCAGCTGGGGCTGTTTAGCGAAAACCTAGTGGCCATCGACGGGAGCAAATTCAAGGCAGTGAACAACCGCGACCGCAATTTCACCAGCGCCAAACTGAAGCGGCGAATGGAAGAAATCGAGTCGAGCATCAACCGTTACCTGACCTCCCTTGATGCAGCTGATCGGCAAGTGCCAAGCGCCGCTGAGCCAGATGCTACGCGCCTGGAAGAGAAAATCGCCAAGCTCAAAGCTCAGATGAAAGAGCTTCAGGCAATCGAATCTCAGCTCAACGACTCTCCAGACAAACAGGTTTCACTGACTGACCCCGATGCCCGCTCGATGATGACGCGTGGCAATGGCATCGTCGGCTACAACGTACAGACGGCGGTCGATACCCAGCACCATTTGATCGTTGCTCACGAGGTCACGAACGTTGGCTCTGACCGCGACCAACTCAGCTCGATGGCTAAGCAGGCGCGGGAAGCCATTGGTTCAGAAACGCTGTCGGTCGTGGCTGATCGAGGCTACTTCAAAAGCGAGGAAATCCTGGCCTGCCATGATGCAAAAATTACCGCCTATGTACCCAAGCCGATGACTTCAGGAGCTAAAGCGGACGGGCGTTTCAACAAAGATGCCTTCGTTTTTAACGCAGCTAAAAATGAATACGTTTGCCCAGCTGGTGAGGAATTGATTTGGCGTTTCTCCAGCGTCGAGAAAGGCCTGAACATGCACTGCTACTGGAGTTCGAACTGCCAGAGCTGCGCCCTGAAAACTCAGTGCACGCCGAGCAAGCAGCGACGAGTGCGGCGTTGGGAGCATGAAGCCGTGCTAGACGAAATGCAGAACCGGCTGAACCATGCGCCGGACATGATGCGAGTCCGAAAGCGCACTGTTGAGCATCCCTTCGGGACGCTCAAACAATGGATGGGATCCACACATTTCCTCACACGTAGGCTGGCCGGCGTCAGCGCGGAGATGAGTCTGAATGTGCTCGCCTACAACATGAAGCGGGTCATGAGAATCATCGGTGCCGAAGGCTTGTTGAAGGCAATGGCGGTGTAAAAGCCCCCGGCTTTTGCTGCTCCAGGTGGAGCTAAAACGCTTCATAAGCGCTCCGGAGCGTTACCGGTGCTGATCGTGGCAAATGCGTGGGCAATCGACTCGCCCAACTGCGCTGGGCCGAGGCATCCACGATACGAAAGTGTTTTTACACACTCTGGGGCAGAAGCGGACGTTTGCGCAACGTGTAGGAGGGGCCGGGCGGCGATCCGCTTTAGCCCCGAGCTTTTTATCAAGGCAAACAAAGAGCTCGGGGCTAAAGCCCCTCCTACAAAAGCCAGGCATTCACCGGCCGCTTGCGCCTTTTTGAAGTCAAGGCGCTGAAGTCGAGCCGAAAGATCGTGAACTGGCTCTCATACTTCAACCTCCCCCACTGACCTGCAAACCAATACCCAGAGCCTTGGCCAGAGAAAGCGGCAACAGCAGGGTATCGAGCAAGGCGCTGGCCGGCAGGTCAACCGCAGCATAGGCAGGCGCCTCGGCCCCGAAACGCTCGACCGGGCAGCAACCGCCTTGCAGCGCATACCAGTCCAGCCGAGTACCGGCGTAAACCACCGGCGCACCTGGCTTTGCGGCGTCCAGGGTACGCGCGGTGGCGCAGCCGCCCACATGCAGACAGGCCAGCAACACCGCGCAAAGCGCGTGCTTACTCATCGCCACTGTTGAGGTGATGCTCGCCCCAGCGCGGCAGCATGTCCTGAGGGATATTCAGGCAGTTGAGAATCCGTGCGACGACGAAGTCGACCAGGTCATCCACCGTCTGCGGCTGGTGATAGAAACCAGGCGAGGCCGGCAGGATGGTCACGCCCAGGTTGGAAAGCTTGAGCATGTGCTCGAGATGAATGCTCGAATACGGCGCCTCGCGCGGTACCAGAATCAGCTGGCGGCGCTCCTTGAGGGCCACGTCGGCGGCACGTTCGATCAGGTTGTTGCAGGCGCCGGTGGCGATCGCCGACAGGGTGCCAGTGCTGCACGGCACCACCACCATGGCCGAGGGTGCGCCGGAGCCGGAGGCCACCGGGGCCATCCAGTCTTCCTTGCCGTAGACACGAATCTGCCCATCGGTGGCGCCGGTGTATTCGGTGAGAAACGCCTGCATGGCCTGGGGTTTGGCCGGCAGGCTGACGTCCGTTTCGGTGGCCATCACCAACTGCGCAGCCTTGGAGATCAGGAAGTGCACTTCCCGATCCTCACGCACCAGGCAGTCGAGCAGCCGCAACCCATACTGCGCGCCGGAGGCGCCGGTCATGGCGAGAGTGATGCGCTCCGGGCCAGCCACGCTCATGCCTCCAGCGCCGCGGCCAGCTTGCCGTGCAGGCCGCCGAAGCCACCATTGCTCATGATCACTACCTGGGTGCCGGGACGCACCAGCGCCTTGACCCCATCGATGATCGCCTCCAGCGAATCGCAGACCTGAGTCGGATTGGCAGCGCCAGCCACGGTAGCCGCCAGATCCCAGCCCAGATTCGGCGGCGCGTACCAGAACACCGCATCGGCCTGCTCGGCGGATTGCGCCAGGCCATCGCGATGGGCGCCGAGTTTCATGGAGTTGGAGCGCGGTTCGATGATCGCGATGACCTGCTCGTCACCAACCCGCTTGCGCAGGCCGTCGAGGGTGGTGGCGATGGCTGTCGGGTGGTGGGCGAAGTCGTCATAGACGGTCACGCCCCTCACTTCGGCGACCTTTTCCATACGCCGCTTGGCATTGATGAAACGTCCCAGCGCCTCGATGCCCAGCGCCGGCACCACACCGACATGCCGCGCCGCAGCCAGCACGGCCAAGGCATTGGCGACGTTGTGCTGGCCGGTCAGGCCCCACTCCACCACGCCCTCGACCTTGCCGTCGAAACTCACCTCGAACCGCGAGCCGTCGGCAGCCAGCAGACGTGCCTGCCACTGCCCACCTTCGCCAGTAGTCTGCACGGGCGTCCAGCAGCCCATGCCGATCACCCGCGCCAGCGCGGTTTCGCTGGCCGGGTGGATGACCAGGCCTTCGCCGGGGATGATCCGTACCAGATGATGGAACTGGCGCTCGATGGCCGCCAGATCCGGGAAGATATCCGCGTGGTCGAACTCGAGGTTATTGAGGATCGCGGTGCGCGGGCGGTAGTGAACGAACTTGCTGCGCTTGTCGAAGAACGCGCTGTCGTATTCATCGGCCTCGACGACGAAGAACGGCGTATCGCCCAGACGCGCGGAAATGCCGAAGTTCTGCGGCACGCCACCAATCAGGAAGCCCGGCGCCATGCCCGCATGCTCGAGCACCCAGGCGAGCATGCTCGAACTGCTGGTCTTGCCGTGGGTGCCCGCCACCGCCATCACCCAACGCCCCTGCAGCACATGGTCGGCCAGCCACTGCGGCCCGGACACGTAGGGCAGCCCCTTGTTGAGCACGTACTCGACCGCCGGGTTGCCGCGGCTCATGGCATTGCCTACCACCACCAGATCGGGTGCAGGCTGCAGGTGAGCAGGATCGTAGCCCTGCATCAGCTCGATGCCCTGAGCTTCGAGCTGGGTACTCATGGGCGGATAGACATTGGCATCGGAACCGGTGACGCGATGGCCCAGTTCCTTGGCCAGTACTGCCAGCGACCCCATGAACGTGCCGCAGATGCCGAGAATGTGGATATGCATGAAAACCTCGAAAACAGGCGCGCCGAAAGCCGGGCGAACCGAGTGAAAACATGGCCGCAGATTAGCACAGCAGCGCCCCGCACCCTGCCTGCCAGGAGTGCCCAGGCGAGCAAGACTCAGTCGCGTGGCGCTGCCAGGTGCACCTGCCTGGCAAACAGGCATCCCTTTGCCCTTCAACAGCGCGTAACGCCTGCGCGCTTGCGGTAAGCGGATGGCCTGCTTAAGGTGACGCCACCCTGCAATCGAGCTTTTGTCATGTGGTCGTTTAGCGCCTGGCGCCGTCGGCGCATCCTCTCCCGCAACCCTGTCAGCGACAGCAGCTGGGCCATCGTGCGCCAGCGCTTGCCGATTCTCGACGGATTCAGCGAAGAAGAAGAGCAGCGCCTGCGCGAGCGCGCCGTGCTGTTTCTGCACAACAAACACCTGACTACCCTGCCCGGCCTCGAACTCGACCACGACGACCGACTGGCCCTGGCAACGCTGGCGGAACTGCCACTGCTCGGCCTAGCCGATCTCAACTGGTATCAGGGCTTTCACGAGGTCATCCTCTATCCGGACGACTTCGTCAGCCCGCAACGCCATCGCGACTCAGGCGGTATCGAACATGAGTGGGATGGCGAGCACAGCGGTGAAGCCTGGCAACAGGGTCCGGTGATCCTCGCCTGGCCCGGCGTACAGGCCAGCGGCGGCTGGGAAGGCTACAACCTGGTGATCCACGAACTAACACACAAGCTGGACATGCTCGGTGGCGACGCCAACGGCCTGCCGCCGCTGCACAGCAATATGGATATCCAGCAATGGGCCCTTGCCATGCAGCAAGCGTTCGACAGCATGAACGCCGAGCTGGACGCCGATGAGGAGGCGCAGACCGCTATCGATCCCTATGCAGCGGAAAACCCCGCCGAGTTCTTTGCGGTGACCAGCGAGTATTTCTTCAACGCTCCCGACCTGCTCGACGAGGCCTTTCCAGCGGTCTACGCCCAGTTGCGTCTGTTCTATCGACAGGATCCGCTGGCACGTTTGCGCCGCCTGCAGGTCGAACACCCGGACTATCAGGAACCCAACCCCGCCCAGCCGGATACGACCAATGGCTGTAATGGCAACGACGCGGGAATCCACCTATAATCGCGCCACTTTTTTTGGCGCACATCAGGGAGTCACCCATGAGCTACAGCAAGGTTCCGGCCGGTAAAGACCTGCCGAATGACATCTACGTCGCTATCGAGATCCCGGCCAACCACGCGCCGATCAAATACGAAATCGATCACGACACCGACTGCCTGTTCGTCGACCGTTTCATGGCCACCCCGATGTTCTACCCGGCCAACTACGGTTTCATCCCGCACACCCTGGCCGACGACGGCGACCCCCTCGACGTGCTGGTCGTGACGCCGTACCCGGTGGCCCCAGGCTCGGTGATCCGCGCCCGCCCGGTTGGCGTCCTGCACATGACCGACGAAGCCGGTGGCGACGCCAAACTGATCGCCGTCCCGCACGACAAGCTGACCACCATCTACAAAGACATCCAGGAATACACCGACCTGCCCCCACTGCTGATCGAGCAGATCAAGCACTTCTTCGAGAACTACAAAGATCTCGAGAAAGGCAAGTGGGTCAAAGTCGAAGGCTGGGGCAACGCAGAAGCCGCCCGCGCCGAAATCACCAAGGCGGCTGCTGCTTATCAAAAGTAAGCACAACCTGCCTTACGAAAGCCGGCCACAAGCCGGCTTTTTTATGGGCGCAATTTGCCTTCAGCCCAGAGTACGGCCGAAGAACGCGAGCAGTTGGCGCCAGCCATGTTCGGCGGCGTCCTGGTCGTAGACGGGAAAGTCCGGCTTCATCCAACCGTGCTTGGCGGGGTAGGTTTGCGAATTGAAGGTCACGCCGGCATCGTTCAGTGCTTTCTCGAAACGCTCGGCCATCTCCGGCGGGTAACTGCCATCGCCCTCGGCCGCAGCAATATAGAGTTCGGCCTGGAGCGCAGGCGCAGAGCGGTGTGGACTGTCAGCGGCGTCGGTCGCCAGGTTGCCACCGTGAAAGCTGGCGATGGCCGCGAAACGCTCGGGTCGCGTACCACCTGCAGAGATCGCCATACCGCCACCCATACAGAAGCCCACCGCGCCGACCCGCTGCCCATGCACGTCACTGCGCTGATCAAGGTAGGCGAGATAGGCATCGGTGTCCGCTGCTGCCTTGGCATTGCCAGTGGTTGCCATCAGTGGCCCGAGGATCACACGGAAGTCACCCTTGAACACTTCTCTGGGGTCGAACGGCCCGTATGCGCCGTAGCGGTAATACAGATCCGGCAGTAGCACCACGTAGCCCGCATCGGCCAGCCGCTGAGCCATGGCGAGCTCCGCGGGGCGGATGCCGCCGGCGTCCATGTAGAAGATGACCGCCGGGCCGCCCTGCCCACCAGCCGGCGTGAACACGTGGGCCGGGCATCGGCCGTCTGGCGTGGTGATGACGATTTGCTCGTGAGCCATGTTGATCCTCCTGTTGAATGCTCCCCCCCAGCGCCAGGCGATGGCGGGCATAAGTGAACGAGGCTAGGTATTGGTCAACAGGATGGCAATCGAGTGCCCAGTGATTTCAAAGCGCCGCTCTTAGAACCCAAGCCACCAACAACACGTGAAACAGGCAATTGCCGTGGGCAGCGGTAACTCCCGGCACCGCTGACGGGCTGTGTGTGGCAAGACCTTTTACGGCGCCCATAAAAAAGCCAGGGCATCTGCCCTGGCTTCGAGTGCACTGCATCAGCGCTACACCGCTTTCAGGCGCAGTTCCTTCGGCATGGAAAAGGTCACGTTCTCGGGGCGGCCGTCGAGTTCCTGGACGTTGCTGGCGCCCCACTCGCCAAGCTTGTCGATCACACCGCGCACTAGCACTTCAGGGGCAGAGGCGCCGGCGGTGATGCCGATGCCTTGGGCACCCTCGAACCACTCGCGCTTGAGGTCTTCTGCGCCGTCGATCAGGTAAGCAGGTGTGCCCATACGCTCGGCCAGCTCGCGCAGGCGATTGGAGTTGGAGCTATTGGGGCTGCCGACCACCAGCAGTACGTCACACTCGTCAGCCAGTTGCTTGACCGCATCCTGGCGGTTCTGGGTGGCGTAGCAGATGTCGTCCTTGCGCGGGCCACCGATAGCGGGGAAGCGTGTGCGCAAGGCATCAATGACCTTGCTGGTGTCGTCCATCGACAGCGTGGTCTGGGTCACGAAGGCCAGGGAGTCGGGGTCGCGTACCTGCAGCTTGGCGACATCCTCTTCATCTTCTACCAGGTAGATGGCGCCGCCATTGCTGGCGTCGTACTGGCCCATGGTGCCTTCGACTTCCGGGTGACCGGCATGGCCGATAAGGATGCACTCGCGGCCGTCACGGCTGTAGCGCACCACTTCCAGGTGTACCTTGGTGACCAGCGGGCAGGTGGCGTCGAACACTTTCAGGCCACGGTTGGTGGCTTCGTTGCGCACGGCCTGGGATACGCCGTGGGCGCTGAAGATGACGATGACGTCATCGGGCACCTGATCCAGCTCTTCGACGAATATCGCGCCGCGGGAGCGCAGATCCTCGACCACGAACTTGTTGTGCACCACTTCGTGACGCACGTAGATCGGCGAACCGAACACCTCGAGGGCGCGGTTGACGATCTCGATGGCGCGGTCGACACCGGCGCAGAAACCGCGGGGATTGGCGAGTTTGATATGCATGGCACGCTCGGCACGGAAGCTTGAGTGGAGAGTGTATCGCGTAAGCCCAAAAGACCTTACGCGATAGACAGCGCGTTCACGAGGAATGTCCGTCTGATCCGCTGGCGTCTCGTCAGATCGCCTGGACGTCGATGATCTCGACGTCGAACGTCAGCGTCTTGCCAGCCAGCGGGTGGTTGAAGTCGATGGTCACCTGAGCGTCATCGAAGGCTTTGACCACACCGGGCAGCTCGGTATTGGCAGCGTCGTTGAAGATCACCAGCAGCCCTTCCGACAGCTCCATGTCCTGGAACTGCGAGCGCGGCATGACCTGAACGTTCTGCGGGTTCGGCTGACCGAAGCCCTGCTCCGGCAGCACCGTCACGCTGCGCTTGTCGCCGGCCTTGAAGCCATACAGCGCGGACTCGAACCCCGGCAGCAGGTTGCCGTCACCGACCTTGAAGGTGGGCGGCTGCTTGTCGAAGGTGCTGTCGACGACATCACCGTTGTCCAGCTTCAGCGCGAAATGCAGGGTTACCTGCCGATCCGGGCCGATACGTACATCAGTCACGTGCCACCTCTTCTTCCGACTTCTTGCTCTTGAACATGTCCAGCGCCAGCAGTACGGCACCGACGGTGATCGCGCTATCGGCCAGGTTGAACGCCGGGAAATACCAGCGGTTCTGCCAGTGCACCAGGATGAAGTCGACCACGTGGCCGAACACCACGCGATCCACCAGGTTGCCCAGCGCACCGCCGAGCACCAGGGCCAGGCCGACGGCCAGCCAGGTCTCGTCGGGCTTCAGACGCTTGAGCCACACCACCAGCACCACGCTGACCACCAGGGCGATCAGGGTGAACAGCCAGCGCTGCCAGCCGCCCGCACCGGCCAGGAAGCTGAAGGCCGCGCCGGTGTTGTAGGCCAGCGTCCAGCTGAAGTAGTCGGGGATGACCACGATGCGCTCGTACATCTGCAGGTTGTTGTCGAACCAGTACTTGGTGATCTGATCGACCACGAAGACCACCACACTCAACCACACCCAGCCGAGCTTGCCGAAACGCGCGCTCATGACGGCTTCTCCGTGGTGCGGGCCGGGGCGTTACGCATGATGGCGTACCTCGCCCTTGCCTTCGATGTTGTCCACGCAACGGCCACAGATCTCCGGGTGGTTGGCATGGGTACCGACGTCGGCGCAGAAGTGCCAGCAGCGCGCGCACTTGGTCAGGCCGGATTTGACGATATTCAGCTTCAGGCCGGCAACTTCGGTCTGCACCGCTTCAACCGGCGCGGCGTCCAATGGTGCCAGGCTGGCGCCGGAGGTGATCAGCACGAAGCGCAGTTCATCGCCCAGACGGGTCAGGTCGGCAACCAGCGAGGCTTCACCGTACAGGGTCACTTCGGCCTGCAGGTTGCCACCGATCAGCTTGGCGCTGCGCTGGTTCTCCAGTTCCTTGTTGACCGCGGTCTTGACCGCCATGACACGATCCCAGAAGGCGCGATCCAGCTCGAAACCGGCTGGCAGCTCGCTCAGCCCCTGGTACCAGGTATTGAGCATTACCGACTCGTTGCGCTCGCCCGGCAGGTACTGCCAGATTTCGTCCGCGGTGAACGACAGGATCGGCGCGATCCAGCGCACCAGCGCTTCGGCAATATGGAACATGGCGGTCTGGCAGGAACGACGCGCCACGCTGTCGGCGGCGGTGGTGTACTGACGATCCTTGATGATGTCGAGGTAGAAGCCGCCCAGTTCCTGCACGCAGAAGTTGTGCACTTTCTGGTACACGTTCCAGAAGCGATAGCTGGTGTAAGCCTCTTCGATCTCGCGCTGCAGCAGCAGGGCGCGATCCACGGCCCAGCGATCCAGCGCCAGCATGTCCTCGGGGGCCAGCAGGTGCTGAGCCGGATCGAAGCCGCTGAGGTTGGAGAGCAGGAAGCGTGCAGTATTGCGGATACGCCGGTAGGCATCGGCGCTGCGCTGCAGGATCTGGTCGGAGACCGCCATCTCGCCCGAATAATCGGTGGAGGAAACCCACAGGCGCAGGATGTCGGCGCCCAGGCTGTCGATGACCTTCTGCGGCGCGACCACGTTGCCCAGCGACTTGGACTGCTTGCGGCCCTGCTCGTCGACGGTGAAACCGTGAGTCAGCAGTTCCTTGTACGGCGCGTGACCGTCGATGGCACAACCGGTCAGCAAGGATGAGTGGAACCAGCCGCGGTGCTGGTCGGAGCCTTCCAGATAGAGGTCGGCGGCCGGGCCATTCGGATGCGCCAGCTCGGCATGGGAGCCGCGCAGCACATGCCAGTGAGTGGTACCCGAATCGAACCAGACGTCCAGGGTGTCACGGCTCTTGTCGTACTGGCCGGCTTCGTCACCCAGCAGCTCGGCGGTGTCGAGCTTGAACCAGGCTTCGATGCCTTCCTGCTCGACGCGCTGCGCCACCTGCTCCATCAGCTCGGCGGTACGCGGGTGCAGCTCGCCGCTTTCCTTGTGCGTGAAGAACGGGATCGGTACGCCCCAGTTGCGCTGACGCGAGATGCACCAGTCAGGGCGACCAGCGATCATGCTGTGCAGACGCGCCTGGCCCCAGGCCGGTACGAACTGGGTTTCTTCGATGGCCGCCAGCGAGCGCTCACGCAGAGTCGACCCCTCGTTCGGCTGCTTGTCCATGCCGATGAACCACTGCGCAGTGGCGCGGTAGATCAGTGGTGTTTTGTGGCGCCAGCAGTGCATGTAGCTGTGGTTGATCGCTTCGTGCTTGAGCAGCGCGCCGACTTCTTCGAGCTTAGCGACGATGGCCGGGTTGGCCTTCCAGATGAACTGGCCACCAAAGAACGGCAGCGAGTCGACATAGACGCCGTTGCTCTGTACCGGGTTGAGGATGTCGTCGTTGCTCATGCCGTAGCGCTTGCAACTGTAGAAGTCGTCCTCACCGTAGGCAGGCGCGGAGTGCACGATACCGGTGCCGGCACCCAACTCGACGTAGTCGGCCAGGTAAAGCGGCGACAGGCGATCGTAGAACGGATGACGGAAATTGATCAGTTCCAGCTTGGCGCCCGCCGCGATGGCGACGACTTCGCCCTGCAGGCCGTAGCGTTGCAGGCTGCTCTCGACCATTTCTTCGGCCAGCAGCAGCAGGCGATCACCGACGTCCACCAGGGCGTAGTTGAATTCCGGGTGCACGTTCAGCGCCTGGTTGGCCGGAATGGTCCAGGGCGTGGTGGTCCAGATGACGATGCTGGTCGGCTTGCTCAGGCTGGCCAGCCCGAATGCGGCGGCCAACTTGTCGGCATCTTCGACCGGGAAGGCAACGTCGATGGCGTCGGACTTCTTGTCCTGATACTCGACCTCGGCCTCGGCCAGTGCCGAGCCGCAGTCGAAGCAGAAGTTGACCGGTTTCAGGCCCTTGAACACGAAGCCTTTCTTGACGATCTCCGCCAGGGCACGGATTTCACCGGCCTCGTTGGCGAAGTTCATGGTCAGGTAGGGGTTGTTCCACTCGCCCAGCACGCCGAGACGGATGAAATTGCCCTTCTGCTCCTCGACCTGCTCGCCGGCGTAGGTGCGGCAACGCTCGCGGGTCAGATCGGCAGGCTGATTCTTGCCGAAGGTGGTTTCGACCTTGTGCTCGATCGGCAGGCCATGGCAATCCCAACCCGGAACGTAAGGCGCATCGAAGCCCGCGATGGTCTTGGAACGGGTGATGATGTCCTTGAGGATCTTGTTCAGCGCGTGACCGATATGAATGCTGCCGTTCGCATAGGGCGGGCCGTCGTGCAGGACGAACTTCGGCCGGTCGGCGCCAATCTCACGCAGCTTCTGATACAGACCAATGTCGTCCCAGCGTTGCAGGATTTGCGGCTCGCGCTGCGGCAGGCCGGCCTTCATCGGGAACTGGGTATCAGGAAGATTCAACGTGGCTTTATAGTCGGTCATCTCGGCTCTTCACTTAAGCGGTTGGCCGTGCCAATGGGCGCGGGCGGCGGCAATATCGGCAGCAATTGCCGTCTTCAGTGCCTCGAGTGAGGCGAAACGCTGCTCATCGCGCAGCTTGTGGTGGAATGCCACCGTCAAACGCCGGCCATACAGGTCGCCGGCAAAATCCAGCAGGTGCACCTCGAGGTGGGCGCTCCCGTCACCGGCCACGCTGGGGCGCACGCCAATATTGGCGACGCCCGGCCATGGCCGGCCATCTATATCGGCGCTGACCAGGTAGACCCCGGTCAGCGGTGCGCGCTTGCGCTTGAGCTGCACGTTGGCGGTCGGCGCATTCAATTGACGCCCAAGCTTCTGCCCGTGCAGCACCCGCCCGACGATTCGGAACGGCCGCCCGAGCATGCCTTCGGCGACCTTGAAATCACCGTTGGCCAGGGCCTCACGCACGCGCGTACTGCTGACCCGCTGACCATCGACCTCCACGGTCTTGGCCGCCTCGACGGTAAAGCCTTCGCGCTGTGCGGCCTCGGCCAGAAAGGCGAAATCACCGGCGCGGTCGCAACCAAAGCGGAAATCGTCACCCACTTCCAGATGCAGAACACCCAGGCCATCGAGCAATACGCGCTGCACGAACTCGGCCGCGCTCAACTCGCGCAAGCGTGGGTTGAAGGCCAGGCACAGCACACGGTCGACACCCTCGGCAGCCAGCAGCGCGAGCTTGTCACGCAGACGGCTCAACCGAGCAGGTGCGCCCTTGGGGTCGAAGTATTCACGCGGTTGCGGCTCGAACAGCACCACGCAACTCGGTACGCCAAGCTCCGCCGAACGCTCACGTAAACGCGCCAGAATCGCCTGGTGGCCACGATGAACGCCGTCGAAATTACCGATGGTGGCGACGCAGCCCCGATGCTGGGGCCGCAGATTATGAAGGCCTCGAACCAGCTGCATAACGCACTTCTTGCTCACAAAGTGGCCAATTATACGCACAGCGGCTGGCGCCGGGTAGGTTGATACGGTGCTCTATTACTGGCACCACAGATTAGCGCGGCACACTCACTCAACCGACCGAACGACGGGCGAAGTCGCGCAGACGAAAACCGAGAATGCCCAGCACCGCGAAATAGCTCAACGCCCCAGCCGCAACCAATGCGCCCAGCCGCAGCAAGCGCTGCAACATATTGCCATCGGCCCAAGCCGGCATCAGCCACAGCATGCCGCTCAGCACCACGACCATCACCAGCACCGCCGCCAGCAGCTTGCCGGCAAACAAGCCCCAGCCAGGCTGCGGCTGGTAGAAGCCGCGCGCGCGCAATTTCCAGAACAGCAGCCCCGCATTCAGACAGGCCGCCAAGCCGATGGACAGGGCCAGGCCAGCATGAGCCAGCGGGATAACGAAGACGAACAGCACGTTCATCACCTGCGTCATCAGCAGGGTAAACATGGCGATGCGCACGGGTGTGCGAATATCCTGGCGGGCATAGAACGCAGGGGCCAGCACCTTGACCAGCAGCATGCCGAGCAGGCCCACCGAGTAGGCGAGCAAGGCGCGCTGGGTCATGTCGGCGTCGGCAGCGGTGAACTTGCCGTACTGAAACAGTGCCACCACCAATGGCTCGGACAGCAGCGCCAAAGCCAACGCACAGGGCAGCGCGAGCAGAACGCAAAGACGCAGCCCCCAGTCGAGTAGCTTCGAGTAGGCGGCAGGATCCTCGCCAGCATGGGTCTTCGCCAGCGACGGCAGCAGAATCGTACCCAGCGCCACGCCCAGCACACCGGCAGGCAACTCCATCAGGCGGTCGGCGTAATACATCCACGACACGGAGCCGGCCACCAGGAAGGAGGCGAATATGGTGTTGATGATCAGGGATATCTGCGCCACCGACACGCCGAGAATCGCCGGGCCCATCTGCCGCAACACACGCCACACGCCGCTGTCGCGAAGATTGAGACGCGGCAGCACCAGCAAGCCAATCTTGCGCAAATGCGGCAATTGATAGAGCAACTGCAGCAACCCGCCAACCAGCACGGCCCAGCCCATGGCCATGATCGGCGGGTCGAAATAGGGGGTCAGGAACAGCGCAAAGAAAATCATGCTGACGTTGAGCAGCGTCGGCACGAAAGCCGGTACGGCGAAGCGGTTCCAGGTATTGAGCAGCGCGCCGACGAAGGACGACAGCGAAATCAGGAATATATAAGGAAAGGTCACTCGCAAAAGATCGCTGGTCAGCTCGAAACGCTCGGGGTTATCGCTGAAGCCCGGCGCCGACGCCCAGACGATCCACGGCGCGGCCAGCACGCCAAGCAGCGTCACCAGGGCCAGCACCAGAGTCAGCTGACCGGCCACGTAAGCGACGAAGGTTCGGGTTGCTTCCTCGCCCTTCTGCGTCTTGTACTCCGCCAGGATCGGCACGAAGGCCTGAGAAAAGGCGCCTTCGGCAAATATGCGACGTAGCAGATTAGGCAGCTTGAAGGCCACCACGAAGGCATCCGAGGCGATACCGGCGCCAAATATCCTGGCCATGATGGTGTCGCGCACGAAGCCGAGAACCCGCGACAGCATGGTGATCGAGCTGACAGCAGCCAGCGACTTGAGTAAGTTCATTCAGCGAAAGCGCCCTGATTCAGGTTCGAAGCGTTGGTCAACGTCATGCACATCAACCAGGGGCGGTTGCTGCATTGCGCCAGACACAGACCACAAAATTTCCTGCTCGTGCGGCATTCACCTGCACGGGCGGCGAGTGTAGAATCCCCACGCCGAGAAAGCACCCTTCCCGTCCGGCAGTTCGTAATGATCGAGCAGTGATCCGCCTTGACAAGCACGCCACTCGCCTGCATGATTCGCGGCCTTATTTGTTTGTAACCCATAGTTTTCGAGGAGCTTGACGGTGGCCAATACACCTTCTGCCAAAAAACGCGCAAAACAGGCTGAGAAGCGTCGTAGCCATAACGCCAGCCTGCGCTCCATGGTTCGTACCTACATCAAGAACGTAGTCAAGGCTATCGACGCCAAAGACCACGAGAAAGCACAAGCTGCTTACGTTCTGGCTGTGCCTGTTATCGACCGTATGGCCGACAAAGGCATCATCCACAAGAACAAGGCCGCTCGTCACAAGAGCCGCCTGAACGGTCACGTTAAAGCACTCAGCCAAGCTGCTGCTTAAACGACCCGTTTCGTGAAAAACCGACCTCAGGGTCGGTTTTTTATTGCCTGTAAAAAAGTACAACCGACCTGCCCCCGAACCACTTCAAGCCCAAGATCGATCTGCCGATACCCTGACATCGTCCGCTGCATGGTGCGCGGATAACGAAAGGGATGTTCGTTATGTGGCTGAGAAGATTGAATATAGGAAAGCGCGCTGGCCTGGCGTTCGCATTACTGGCAGCCCTGCTGCTGGGGCTTGGGGCCTTTGCGCTGTCACAGATGAACCGCATGGACACCGCGTCGGATCAGATCCGCGATAACTGGCTGCCATCACTGATCACCGCCGAAGGCCTGGCCACTAACATAGGCCGCATCCGCGCCCTGACACTGCGCAGCGTGCTGCTGACCGACGAAGCCGAACGGCAGAGCACCCTCAGTACGATCGACGGCCTGGTAAAGGCGGTTCCGCAACAGTTCGACGCTTACGCCAAGCTGGTCGGCTCGCCGCAGGAGCAGGCCCTGCTCGATCAACTTCACAAGGCCTACGACGAATACGCCAACCTGCAGCAGCAGGTGACAGGCGCGGCGGGCGCCGGACGCCTCGACGAAGCCACTCGCTTGGCCAACGGCCCCTTGTCCACTTATGCCGACGGGTTGGCGGCGGCCATCAAGAACATTTCCAGCTTCAACAATGACGGCGCCATAAAGTCCACGGACGCCAGCCAAGCTACGTTTGACGACGCCGAACGAATGGTCATCACCACGCTGGTCATCAGCCTTGCCCTCACCGTGCTACTGGCCGTCGTACTGACCCGCAGCATCGTCGGGCCACTGGGCGAATCCCTGCGCGTCGCCGAGGTCATCGCCGCCGGCGACCTGACCCAGAGCATTCAGGTGAAGGGCACGGACGAGCCAGCCCGCCTGATGACCGCCCTGCAGGCCATGCAAAAGAACCTGCACGCCGCCATTCAGAGTATTTCCGACTCGTCGAACCAACTCGCATCGGCCTCCGAAGAACTGCATGCGGTCACTGAAGATTCGACGCGCGGCCTGCATCAACAAAACACCGAAATCGAACAGGCCGCTACAGCGGTCAACGAAATGACCGCTGCCGTGGAAGAAGTGGCGCGCAACGCGGTGAGCACCTCGGAAGCCTCCCAGGCATCGAACACCACGGCACTGAAGGGCCGTGAGCAGGTACGCGAAACGGTCGAATCGATCAGCCAACTGACCCAGGATGTAACTGCCACCTCCAGCGAAGTCGAGCAACTCGCCGAGCGTATTCGTGAAATCAGCAAAGTGCTCGATGTGATCCGCTCGATTGCCGAGCAGACCAATCTACTGGCGCTCAACGCCGCTATCGAGGCAGCTCGAGCCGGCGATGCCGGGCGCGGCTTCGCCGTGGTCGCTGACGAGGTTCGCGCTCTGGCGCATCGCACTCAGCAGTCGACCCAGGAAATCGAGGGCATGATCGGCGGCATTCAGGCGGGCACCGAGAAAACCGTCGTCGCCATGCAGAACAGCAATGACCGGGCACGCTCGACACTGGAAGTTGCGAAAGGCGCCGGCAGCGCCCTGGAGCAGATCACCGAAGCGATCGCCATGATCAACGAACGCAACCTGGTGATCGCCAGCGCCTCGGAAGAGCAGGCTCAGGTCGCCCGGGAAGTCGATCGCAACCTGGTGAACATTCGCGACCTGTCGCTGCAGACGTCCGCCGGCGCCAACCAGACCAGCGCGGCCAGCCAGGAGCTCTCACGCCTGGCCGTCGACCTCAACACACTGGTGGCGCGGTTCCGGATCTGAGACCGGCAAAAGGAACGTGCTCACAGACACCCAAGGCGCGCGGCGAATGCTGCGCGCCAGGGGAGTTACTGCGCTTCCGGCCAGGGCAGAATCGGAATGGCGGTCACCGCATTCTGCGGACTGCCTTCGATGATCCGGTCGCTATAGACCAGATACACCAAGGTGTTGCGTCTCTGATCGAAGAACCGCACCACCTGCATGGTCTTGAACACCAGCGACGTACGCTCGCGAAAGACTTCCTCACCATCCTTGAGCTCACCGGCGAAGCTGATCGGGCCAACCTGCCGGCAGGCAATCGATGCCTCGGCACGGTCTTCCGCCAGACCGAGACCACCCTTCACACCACCGGTTTTGGCCCGCGACAGGTAACAGGTCACGCCCGCCACCTTTGGATCATCAAACGCCTCGACGACGATCTTGTCGTTCGGCCCCACCCACTTGAAGACGGTAGACACCTGGCCGATCTCTTCGGCCATAGCCCCCAGGGGCAAAGCCATCAACGTTGCTGCAACCAACAGAAGCCTACGCATCGCAACCTCCAAAGCAGCCATTTACACCAGAATCAGGTTATCGCGATGCACCAGCTCGGTCTCATCGACGTAGCCCAGCAGCCGCTCGATCTCATCCGAAGGACGGCCAATGATCTTCTGCGCCTCGAGCGCACTGTAGTTAGCCAGGCCGCGGGCGATCTCACGACCGTCCGGCGCCACGCACACCACCATCTCGCCACGCCGGAAACTGCCCTGCACCGCTTTCACGCCAACCGGCAGCAGGCTCTTGCGATCAGACACCAGCGCCTTGACCGCACCGGCATCCAGCACCAGAGTGCCACGCGTCTGCAGATGCCCCGCCAGCCACTGTTTGCGGGCCGCCAGCATGCCGCGCTCCGGCACCAGCAGCGTGCCAAGCAATTCGCCGGCCTTGAGGCGCGCCAGCACCTGCTCGATGGCACCACCAACGATCACTGTATGCGCACCGGAACGGGCCGCCAGTCGTGCAGCGCGGAGCTTGGTCTGCATGCCACCACGCCCCAGCGCGCCGCCTACACCGCCGGCAACGGCATCCAGCGCCGGGTCATCGGCACGCGCCTCGTGGATCAGTTGGGCATCGGGGTTGTTACGTGGATCAGCATCGAACATGCCGTCGCGGTCGGTAAGGATCACCAACAGGTCGGCCTCCACCAGGTTGGCCACCAACGCCGCCAGGGTGTCGTTGTCACCGAAACGAATGCCGTCGGTCACCACGGTATCGTTCTCGTTGATCACCGGTACCACGTCGAGATCGATCAGCGTGCGCAAGGTGCTGCGTGCATTGAGGTAGCGCTTGCGATCGGACAGGTCATCATGGGTCAGCAGGATCTGCGCCGTGCGTCGGCCATGCTCGCCGAAACTCGACTCCCAAGCCTGCACAAGCCCCATCTGCCCGATGGCGGCCGCAGCCTGCAGCTCGTGGATGGCACTCGGTCGCGCAGTCCAGCCGAGACGGCTCATGCCCGCCGCCACCGCACCGGACGATACCAGCACCAGCTCGACGCCCTGCGCACGCAGCGCCACCATCTGCTCGACCCACACCGCCATGGCGCCGCGATCCAAGCCCTTGCCATCAGCAGTCAGCAAGGCACTGCCGATCTTCACCACCCAGCGCTGCGCACCACTTACCTTGTCACGCATGTTGTCCAACCCTAGCCAGAAGCACATTTTCGCAAGCCATCGCCGACGGCAACAGCCGAACTTACAAAAACGCCGCTAAAAAGCGGCGTCTGTCGTCCCATCAGTCCCGGACGTAAATGATTTCCGGGCCATCCTCTTCATCTTCCTCATCCCAGAAGCTGTCATCCTCCTCAGCCTCCGCGACAGGCCGGACACCGGAGCGGCGCAGGGCACGCTTATCATCCAGCGCCTGCAACTGAGCGCGCGCCTCATCTTCGATTCGGGTATCGAGTTCGGCCAACTCAGATGCATATTCCGGATTTTCCTGGATGCGCTCAGCGCGCGCCTCAAGGAAATCCATGATGTCATAGCACAGTTGTTCAGTGCCCTCTCGCGCCAGCGCAGAAACCACATACACAGGGCCGGTTCACTCGATCCGCGCAACGATTTCAGCGACCCGCGCCTCCTGCTCCTCATCGAGGATCTGGTCGGCCTTGTTCAGCACCAACCAACGCTCACGCTCCGCCAGCGACGGGCTGAACTTGGTCAGCTCGGCAACAATGACGGCAGCCGACTCTGCCGGATCGGTCAGATCCAGCGGCGCCATATCGACAAGATGCAGCAGCAAGCGAGTACGCGACAAATGCTTGAGGAAACGAATCCCCAGGCCGGCACCGTCGGAAGCACCTTCGATCAGCCCTGGAATGTCAGCAACCACGAAGCTCTTGTAGCGGTCGACACTCACTACACCCAGATTCGGAATCAAGGTGGTGAAGGGATAATCGGCGACCTTCGGCTTGGCCGCCGAAATCGAACGGATCAAGGTGCTCTTGCCGGCATTGGGCAGGCCGAGCAGGCCAACATCCGCCAACACTTTCAATTCCAGCTTGAGGTCACGCGCATCACCCGGCTTACCTGGCGTGGTCTGCCGCGGCGCACGATTGGTACTGGATTTGAAGCGGGTATTACCCAGGCCATGCCAGCCACCTTGAGCGACCAGCAGCCGCTGCCCGGCTTTGGTCAGGTCGCCAATCACTTCCTGAGTACCAGCATCGATTACCGTGGTGCCAATCGGCACCGGCAGAATCAGATCCTCACCCTTGGCCCCGGTGCAATCGGTGCTACCACCCTTGTCACCATTGGGCGCTTGGAAACGACGGGTATAGCGGTAGTCCACCAACGTATTGAGGTTCGCGGCAGCCTCGATAAAGATCGAGCCGCCGTCACCACCATCACCACCGTTGGGGCCACCGTTCTCGATGAACTTCTCGCGCCGGAAGCTCATCATGCCGTTACCACCATCACCAGCCTTTACAGAAATCGATACTTCATCGACGAATTTCATGGATACGCCTCCCGCTTAAAACGCGGGTCACTGAAACAAGAAACACCGGGTGCTTGCAAAATTGCCCTGAAACCGCCCGCGTTAACCCAGGACAGTTTGGCAAGAACCCACGAAGTACGTGCCTTGCAGCCACCTCCCAGACAGGAAAGCAGAGAGAAGCCACGCCATAGGATACAGAAACAAAAAAGCCCCGTCGCAGGACGGGGC
The DNA here is from genome assembly GCF_979258205.1 of Pseudomonas sp. AC355. Lineage (NCBI taxonomy): Bacteria > Pseudomonadati > Pseudomonadota > Gammaproteobacteria > Pseudomonadales > Pseudomonadaceae > Pseudomonas > Pseudomonas sp. AC355. Next base: position 2,822,414 of record NZ_OZ409843.1, read on the forward strand.
TTTTCCAGCAACGTCGCGATTAAGCTGCGACGACGCTCACGTAACGGCGGTTGAACGCGCCTTTTACTTCAAACTTGATCACGCCTTCGATTTTCGCGAAGAGAGTGTGATCTTTACCCATGCCAACGCCGTAACCAGCGTGGAATTGGGTACCGCGCTGACGCACGATGATGTTGCCAGGAATGATTTTCTGGCCGCCATACATCTTCACGCCAAGGCGTTTAGCTTCTGAGTCGCGACCGTTGCGGGTACTACCGCCAGCTTTTTTGTGTGCCATGAGTTCAATACTCCTATAAAGGGCTCAGACGAGACGTATCAGGCCTGAATACCGGTGATTTTGATCTCAGTGAACCACTGACGGTGGCCCTGACGCTTCATGTGGTGCTTACGACGACGGAACTTGATGATGGTAACTTTATCGTGACGACCTTGCGAAACGACTTCAGCTACAACCTTGGCGCCGTCAACGACGGGTGCGCCGATGGTCACGTCATCACCGTTGCCGATCAGCAACACGCGGTCAAAAGTCACTGCTTCGCCAGTGGCGATTTCCAGTTTCTCGACCTTGAGGTATTCGCCTTCGGTGACTTTGTATTGCTTGCCACCAGTAACAATTACTGCGTACATGGTAAATCTCCGTTAATCCTGCTCACCCAGCGCTTTATAGGAATAAGTGTCGGCTGGCATGGCTGCTTGGGGCCGGAAGGACACCCTTGCAATTGCGTAAGGCAGGGAAATACCCAGGGGGAAGTTCAGGGTGCGCGATTGTACGCAAGCCCCCAGGGCTGTGCAAGCGCCATAAGCGCTCACCTTGACGCCACCACCGCGCCACATAGGCTTTGCCGCCTTTATCAGAGCGCCCCAGTTGCCCTTCGGCTTGCACTGAAACCTCAACAGCACCTAACATGCCGCGCAACCTAGAAGGAGCACGTGTCGCTGATGCAACCCCAGGCTTTTTACAGTGTGGTAGCGGATGACTTTACCGCCGTGGACGGCATTATCCGTCAGCAGCTGGTTTCCCGCGTCCCGCTGGTCGAGAAGATCGGCGACTACATCATTTCCGCTGGTGGCAAACGCCTGCGCCCATTGCTCGTGCTACTCAGTGGCAAGGCTCTGGGCATGAGCGACGACCGGCTGCGCTTACTGGCCGCCACCATCGAGTTCCTGCACACCGCCACCTTGCTGCACGACGATGTGGTCGACATGTCCGACATGCGCCGCGGCCGCAGCACGGCCAACGCGCAATGGGGCAACGCACCGAGCGTGCTGGTCGGCGACTTCCTCTATTCACGCTCGTTCGAGATGATGGTCGAACTCGGCTCGATGCCGGTGATGAAGATCCTCTCCAAGGCCACGCGGGTGATTGCCGAAGGCGAAGTGCTGCAGCTGTCGAAGATCCGCGATGCCAGCACCACCGAAGAAACCTACATGGAAGTCATCCGCGGCAAGACCGCCATGTTGTTCGAGGCCTCGACCCAGAGCGCTGCCGCGCTGGCCGAGGCCACGCCCGAGCAGAACGAAGCACTGCGCACCTTCGGTGACCACCTGGGCGTCGCCTTCCAACTGGTCGACGATCTGCTCGATTACAAGGGCGATGCGGCCACCCTGGGCAAGAACGTCGGTGACGACCTGGCCGAAGGCAAGCCCACCCTGCCGCTGATCTACACCATGCGCGAAGGCCAGCCGGAACAGGCTGCCCTGGTACGCAAGGCGATTCAGAAAGGTGGCCTGGAAGACCTGGAAAGCATCCGTAATGCCGTGGAAGCGGCTGGCGCCCTGGATTACACCGCCAACCTGGCCCGCGACTACGCCGAGCGCGCCATCACCTGCCTGGAAGTCCTGCCAGCCAGCAAGTACCGCGACGCGCTGGTGGAGCTGAGCCACTTTGCGGTAGCTCGCACGCACTAGCTAGCAAGAGCAGCGTACCGAAGCCCGTCTACATGACGGGCTTTTTTGTGGCCCGCGCTCTGAGTTTGCCGTCCGCCGCACATCATCAGAGACTGGAAACCACTGCTGACGATTGGATCGACGAAAGGCCACGATTAAAGCTTGCTATTAACGTAATAAGAATTATTCTCATATCTACCACTGACTCAGGGAGATGATGAGCATGACTTACTTGATAGATGCCTGGCTGGATCGCCCTCATCCCTATCTGCGCATCCTGCACAGGGAAACAGGCGAAGTCTGCGCCGTTCTCGAGGAAGAGGCGCTGGATGAACTGCGTAAACAGGGTGACCTGGATCTGCACGAACTGAGCTCCAGCGAGCCGCTGGTACTCAAGGAGCTGGTTCGTAGCCTGTTCCTGTACTGCTATGCACGAGCCTTGCGCCCGTGACAGGTGGCGATAGTCGCCTCAAAGCTTAAGGTGGACGTTTCACCGCCCACCTTGTGCCATCGCGATGGTGGGCGGAAGGAACGGGCCAAGCGCCCGATCCGCCCCATGCAACGATTACAAAATGTCGAGCAGCTCGACATCGAAAACCAGCACGCTGTGCGGTGGGATGCTGCCAACGCCCTGGGCGCCGTAGGCCAGTTCGCTCGGCACGTACAGGCGCCATTTGCTGCCGGTACCCATGAGTTGCAGGGCCTCGGTCCAGCCAGCGATCACGCCACCGACCGGGAATTCGGCCGGCTGGCCGCGCTCGTAGGAGCTGTCGAATACGCTGCCGTCGATCAGGGTGCCATGGTAGTGAGTGCGCACGCTGTCGTCGCGCGATGGCTTGGCGCCCTCGCCTGCGGTCAGTACTTCGTACTGCAGGCCGGACCCCAGCACGGTGATGCCTTGGCGCTTGGCGTTCTCGGCCAGGAAGGCCAGGCCTTCACCGGCAGCCGCGTCGGCCTTGGCCTTGGCTTCAGCCTGCATGACATCGCGGATCACCTTGAAGCTGGCCGACAGTTCGGCTTCGCTGACACGGCTTTCCTGACCGGCGAACGCATCGGACAGACCAGCCAATACGGCGTCAAGGCTGACGCCCGGCGGCGGGTTGTCACGCAGCTGGCCACCGAGTTGACGGCCAATGCCGTAGCTGACGCGCGCTTCGTCAGTAGAAAGATTGAGTTCGGACATATTGCCGCTCCGCAAGCTGGGAAAAAGGCCGGCTAGCCTAGCACGGCTCACCAGCTACTGCGCAGGCTGACAGGCACGCGTAGCGCGTCGCGGGTTCCGCCTGGCAGGCCGCACATTTCGTCGTAGGCCGACGCATGCACCAGGAACAACGGCACCTCCGGCAACTCCTGCAGCAGATCCCTGGCGTGCTCAACCGAACGCAGGCGCAGATTGCGGCCGGCGTCATCGACGAGGTGACAACGCCGCTGGGCACCAATGATCTGCAGCAGGTAGATGCCGCCTTCCAGGGAAATCAGTTCGAATTCGCTTACCGCGCCACTGCGAGCCGAGCGCAGCAATTCGGGCAAAGTCATGGCATGTCCTCGATAGTGGGAGCAGCCACTATAAGATTACTGCCACACAGATAACAAAACGCCCGGTCTTCCAGTGGAAAGCCGGGCGTCCTTGACCATGTCGACGATCAGTCGTGCTTGGTCAGTTTGTCCAGATAACCCATGGCGAAGGCTGAAACGACGAAGGTCATGTGGATGATCACATACCACTTCAGGTGCTCGGGATCGTGGTTACGCGCATCCATGAACACCCGCAGCAGGTGAATCGAGGAGATCGCCACGATGGAGGCCGCCACCTTCATTTTCAGCGAGCTGGAATCCATCTTGCCCAGCCAGCTGAGCTTTTCCTTGCCTTCGTCGATATCCAGCTGCGAAACGAAGTTCTCGTAGCCGGACATCATCACCATCACCAGCAGACCACCGACCAGGGCCATGTCGACCAGCGACAGCAGCACCAGAATCAACTCGGCTTCAGCCATGGCGAAGATGTTGGGCAGGATGTGGATGATTTCCTGGAAGAACTTCAATGCCAGCGCCAGCAGGCCAAGCGACAGGCCGAAATAGATGGGGGCCAGCAGCCAGCGCGATGCGTACATCGCGTTTTCGATAAAGCGTTCCATGGACTCTCACAGATGATTGAAACAGCGCGCGAGTATACCCAGCGCTGGAGCGCAGGCAAGCCACAACCGGCAGTCGCAAAGAAGCCCATATAACGCAAAGCGTGGCTGTCATGCAGATTGTGGATAAAAACTGCGACGCAACGCCGCAGCAGACCGTTTGCCGCCCCGAAAAGGTGCCTGATACGCCTTGCGGTCAGTTATCGGGCCCGGACAAGTGGATAACACTTGAATGGCTACTGTCACCATTGAGGCGGCGTAACTCCGCCTGGGCATGCAGGCGCCAGATAAGCGGTTCGCTGCAGGCACCGTAGCCTTGCACAGCCAGGCTTTCGGCGATCTCATCAAGCAGTTCTTCGACCACCAAAGGCCCGTGGAATGGGCCTTGCGCCTTGACAGCGGAGGGTTGTCTGGCAGACATGCCGGCGATGCAGATCAATGTCCACAGCCCGCGCTCACCCGCCAGCGGCAGCACCGCGCATTCGATGCGGGTGGTTACGCCCAGGTACTCGCGGGTCAGGCAGAGGCTACGCGACATGGCGGCAATCCTCGCGGGAACAGACTTGCAGCCTACACCCGTAACCCTCATCGGCAAAGGTAGCTTTATTCACAGAACCTGTGGATAACTCTGTGCATGACAGGTGAGCAAGCGCGGCCATCTAGCAGACTGGGTAGCCGCGGGCGAGGCGTTCATGAATTGATCAACTTGCCCGCGTCCCCACTCACTCGACCGACGGCTTTTTCACCCGCGGCTTCTTCGGCGCCTTCTCTGGCAGCGCAGCGGTCAGCGCTTCCTTGGCCTGCTCGGGTTTGTCTTCCTCGCCCATGCCGATTTCGGCGATCTCACGCAGGCGCTCGACCACTCGGGCATTGACGCTGCCTTTTGGGAACACGCCCTTGTCGTCCGGCGTACCCGCATCTTCGCCGACCAGCAGGCTCAGCGCCTCGTCGACATGGCGCACAGAATAGACATGGAATTGCCCGGCACGCACGGCCTGCAGGACGCGCTCGTCGAGCATCAGGGTGGAGACGTTCGAGTGCGGGATGATCGCCCCCTGCTCACCGGTCAGCCCACGCGCCTCGCAGAGACGGAAGAAGCCTTCGATCTTCTCGTTGACCCCACCGACCGCCTGCACTTCGCCGAACTGGTTGATCGACCCGGTGATTGCGAAACACTGCTTGAGCGGCGTGCGCGAGAGGGCCGAGATCAGCGTGCAGACTTCGCCGAGCGAGGCGCTGTCACCGTCCACATAGCCGTAGGACTGCTCCAGAGCGATGCTCGCGGAGATCTCCAGGGGGAATTCCTGGGCGTAACGGCTGCCGAGGAAGCCGGTGAGAATCATCACCCCCTTGGAGTGGATCGGCTGACCGAGATTGACCTCACGTTCGATGTCGACGATACCCGAGCCACCCGGATAGACGGTCGCGGAAATACGCGCCGGCACGCCAAAGGCCGAGTCGCCAACTTCGAGTACGGTCAGGCCGTTGCACTTGCCGATGGCCGCACCGGCGGTGTCGATGAGAATGATACCGGCCAGCATGTCGTCGATGATCCGCGCGGAGACCCGCCCCGTGCGCGTGGCCTTGGCCTTGAGCGCGCGCTCGATATGATCGGCGTCGGTGACGGCTTCACCGGCCAGGTTGCGGATGAAGTCGGCCTCGCTGACCAGTTGGAACAGATCACCGATGCGCGCCGACAGCCGGCCCTGATGTTCTGCCAGGCGTGCGCTGTAGGTCGCCAGACGAGCCACGGCCGCGGCGCTCAACGGCGCCATGCCCTCCTCGTTGGTGCGGGTTTTCATCAACTGGGCGAACTGCTCCAGGCTGTCGTCTGCCAGGGGAATGTCCTCGTCGAAATCGACCAGCACCCGGAACATCTCCTGGAAATCCGGATCGGCGTCCTGCAGCGCGTAATAGAGCTGACGCGAGCCGATGATCACCACCTTGAGCTGCAGCGGGATGGTTTCCGGGTTGAGGGTGACCGTGGCGATACGGCCCAGATCGGCCAACGGCGATTCCATCTTCAGTTTGCGTGACTGCAGGGCGCGCTTCAGGGCCTCCCATACGAACGGCTCGCTGAGAAACTTCTCCGCTTCGAGAATCAGGAAGCCGCCATTGGCACGGTGCAACGCGCCCGGGCGCAGCTGACGATAGCTGGTGTAGAGCGCCCCCTGATCGGTGTTGTATTCGATACGGCCGAACAGGTTGTCGTAGGTCGGGTGGGGTTCGAACACCACCGGCGCACCGCCGTTAGCGTGGTGGCCGACGATCAGGCTGGGCGCGTACAGCTCTTCGAGCATCTTGCGGGTCTGCGCGTCGGCTTTTTCCACTTCGATGAGCAGGTCGACCACGCTTTTCAGCAAGTCCACCTGCATCGCTTGCAGGTAGGCACATACGCCTGCGTTCTCGGCGTATTTCTGCGAGAGCGGCGCCAGCAGCGGCTGCAGCGCGACGGTGATGGTGTCCTCGTTTAGCTGGCGCAGCTGGTTGCTCGATTCGCGCTTCCATTGCGGCAGGCTGGCCAGCTCCTCGTTGAGGCGCTCCTCCAGCATGGATATATCGGCGTGAAAACGCTCGCGATCCGCTTCCGGCAACTGGGCGAATTCGGTCTCGTCCACGGACTTGCCTTCGAGCATCGGCGTGAAGGCGATGTTGGTACTGTCACGGTACAAGGCGATGCCGCGCTCCAGCGACAGCCGCTCGATCACATCCAGTGCCTGGTCGTAGCGCTTGTTAAACGCGCGGTCGATGGCGCTCTTTTTCTGCTGAAACGATGGGTGCTCGAACACTGCGGGAAAGGTCGCCAACAGGTTGTCGATCAGCACGTTGATATCAGCGATGAACTCCCCGGCAGTACCGGCAGCCAGTTCCACGGCACGGGGCTCGCGAGGCTCGTCGAAGTGATTGACGTAGACGCGATCCGGCGGGGTTTCCAGGCGCTTGCCCTCGGCCCGCAGGTAGCGCTTGACGAAGGAGAACCGCCCGGTGCCCGGCTCGCCCATGACGAATACGTTGTAACCAGGGCGCGGCATGGCCACGCCGAACTGCAGCGCCTGGACGGCACGTTCCTGGCCAAGCACGCCACGGAAAGGTTCCAGATCATCGGTGGTGGTGAAGGCGAACTGCTGAGGCGAGAAGGGACGAGTGAGTGCATCGGGCGCCAGGCGCAGGCCGGCTGCAACGGGATCGGGCATCGGAGATCCTTAATTACCGCAGAGAAGTGTCTGCATTCTCGCGCCGCCCGCTTCCCCCTGGCAAGGCACCGATGCCAACCGGTATCGACCTGCCCCGCAGAAACCAAAACGCCCGCAGCAAGTGCGGGCGTCTGGTGTCAGCGTAAGGCTTACAGGTAGAAGGATTTCAGCGGCGGGAAGCCGTTGAATTCAACCGCGCTGTAGCTGGTGGTGTAGGCGCCGGTGGAGAACCAGTACAGGCGATCACCACTGGCCAGGTTCAGCGGCAGGCCGTACTTGTAGTGCTCGTACATGATGTCGGCGCTGTCGCAGGTCGGCCCGGCGATGACCACTTCTTCCATCTCGCCCTTCTTCTCGGTCCAGGACCGGGAATTTGATGGCTTCGTCCATGGTTTCGATCAGGCCGCTGAACTTGCCCACATCGGTGTACACCCAACGCTCGACGGCGGTACGCGACTTGCGCGCGACCAGCACCACTTCGCTGACCAGGATACCGGCGTTGGCGATCAGCGAGCGGCCTGGCTCGAGGATGATTTCCGGCAGTTCGTCGCCGAAATCGTCCTTGAGGAAGCGGATGATTTCTTCAGCGTAGGTTTCCAGGCTGTTGGTACGGGTGATGTAGTTGGCCGGGAAGCCGCCACCCATGTTGATCATCTGCAGCACGATGCCGTCTTCTTCCTTCAGGCGCTCGAAGATCACTTTGACCTTGGCGATGGCAGCGTCCCACACGTCGATGTCGCGCTGCTGCGAGCCCACGTGGAAGGAGATGCCATAAGGCACCAGGCCCAGTTGCTTGGCGAGGATCAGCAGGTCCATGGCCATGTCGGTCTGGCAGCCGAACTTGCGCGACAGTGGCCAGTCGGCAGAAGTCGAGCCTTCGGTGAGGATACGTACGTATATCTTCGAGCCCGGTGCGGCCTTGGCGATGTTGCGCAGGTCGGCTTCCGAGTCGGTGGCGAACAGGCGCACGCCCTTCTCGTAGAAGTAGCGAACGTCACGGGCTTTCTTGATGGTATTGCCGTAGCTCATGCGATCCGGGGTGACGCCAGCCGACAGCACCTTGTCCAGCTCGTAGATCGAGGCGATGTCGAAGTTCGAGCCTTTGTCGCGCAGCAACTCGATGATCTCGATCGCCGGGTTGGCCTTGACGGCGTAGTACACCTTGGCGAATTCGAAACCGGCGCGCAGGTCATCATAGGCCTGCTTGATGATCGCGGTATCGATCACCACGAACGGCGTTTCATGCTGGTCTGCGAAGTTCTTCATGCGGTTGAAGGTTTCGCGTGGGTAGTAATCTTCGACCTTGATCGACATGCGGGGCTCCAAATGGCTAAACCATGAACACTATGATTCGGGCAGTTGAACCGGGCACAGGTTCAACCGGGTGTCGGGGGCGGCCATTAACAACAGGCCGGAAAGCCTGTTGCCAGGCCTGGAACGTCTGATCAGTTTCCCCACTTTGGTTCGCCTACTTCCCAAGGCATGTCGCCGAGAATTGCCGTGCATGGAATCAGGCGCCGCAACCTCTCGTCGTCAGTACTTGAGCCGGATGGATCGTTGCCAGCATGGACGTTCGGCCGCGGACTTTAAGACCATGCCCCGCTCAGATCAATCAAAAATTGTCCCTGAGGGCACTGTCGTTTCCCAAGCGTTTTGGATTCCACACGAAACACAGCGAAATGCTGCACAGCCGCGGCCCCCACACGAAAACCTCGTGCCCGGCATTGAGCCTGGCACAGAGTGCTTTCACGACGATGACAGCGGGGTTTCAGATGCCCAGAACAGGGCAGCAAGGTGGCAAACGCAACTGCCAGACAGTTGCGCGTGCCGTAGCGAGCGCTTAGCGGAAGCGCTCGACTTCGCGGTGCAGATCGGCGGCCAGGGTCTCCAGTTCCTTGGAGGTATGGGCCAGGTTGGCAATCACTTCACGCTGTTCGCCGTTGGCCTGGGCAATGCTCTGCAGGTTGCTGCTGAGCACCGTGGCGGTGCTGCTCTGCTCGCTGGTCGCGGTGGTGATGGCGGCGAACTGCTCGCCAGCGGCGTTGGTCTGCTCGGCGATATGGGTCAGCGCTGCAGCGACCTTGGCGTTGAGCTCCAGACCGTTCTGCATCAACTGACGGCCCTGTTCCATGGTGCTGATCGCACTGCTGGTTTCGCCCTGGATGCTGCCGATCATGCTGGAGATTTCGGTGGTCGCTTCACGGGTACGACCCGCCAGGCTGCGCACTTCGTCGGCGACCACGGCGAAACCACGGCCCTGCTCACCGGCTCGGGCGGCCTCGATGGCCGCGTTGAGCGCCAGCAGGTTGGTCTGGTCAGCGATCGAGGTGATGACGCTGAGGATGCCGCCGATCTCCTGGGAACGCTGACCAAGGCTGTCGATGACCTTGGCGGCGCTGTTCAGCGAGGTAGAAATCTGCTCCAAGGCGTTGGACGCCTCATCCATGGAGGTACGCCCGATACGGGTCTGGCTGGCGTTCTCGCTGGCCATGCGTTCGGTGCTGCGCATGTTGTCGGCGATGTTCAGCGAGGTGGCGCTGAACTCTTCCACTGCACCGGCCATGCTGCTGATCTCACCGGACTGCTGTTCGATCCCTTCATAGGCACCGCGCGACAGACCGGACAGCGCCTCGGCGCGCTGGCTGACATTGCCGGCGGAGCTACGGATGCGGGCGACCATGGTCGACAGCGCTTCGCTCATCTGGTTGAAGCTGCGCGACAGCTCACCGATCTCGTCATGGCTGCTGACTTGCAGACGCACGCTCAGGTCGCCGGCGCCTAGCGCCTGAGCCTGACGCACCAGATCGCCAAGCGGGCGCAGCTTGCGACGCAACAGCCAGATCACCGCGAGCACGGCGAGTACCAGGGTCACCAGGCTGCCGATCGCCAATTGGCTGCCGACGCGCCAGGTCACCGCCTGGATTTCCTCTTCCGGCATGCTCGCCACGACCGTCCACGGGCCGCCGGGAAACGGCACGGCGACACTGTAGAACTGCTGCTCGCCATCGCTCCAGAAACCACCTTTGCCCGGTTTGCCCAGCACGCTGGCCATGTTGGCGGTCAGTTGCTCGGGGCGCTGTGCGGCATAAGGGGGAACCAGCCACTTGCTCTGATCGTCGAGCAGCGCCAGGGAACCGGTGCTGCCAATACGGAAGCGCTGCAGGTTGGCGAACTGGGCGTTCTGCGCATCGGTGTAATCGAAACCGACGAACAGCACGGCGATCACTCGACCCGCGCTGTCACGCACCGGGGTGTACTGGGTCATGTAGAAGCGCTCGAACAGCAGCGCCCGGCCAACATAGTTGTTGCCGGCCAGCAGCCGTGCGTAGGCTGGATGATTGCGGTCGAGCACGGTGCCGATGGCACGGCCGCCGTCCTGCTTGGTCAGCGAGGTGGTCACACGGACGAAATCATCGCCGTCACGCACGAAGATGGTCGCCACACCCGCGGTGAGCTGGCGGAACTCGTCGACTTCCGTGAAGTTGTTATTCAACAGCGTGCTGCCCAAGTACAACGCTGGGGCCTGCAGTGAACCGACCGCAACCCGCTCGTCCGAGCTGACGTTCAACCCGCTGCTGAAGCGCCGCTCGAACAACCCAGCCAGCCGCTGTGTGCTCTCTCGCAGGCTGTCGTGAAAGGTGCTCAGTTGGTCAGCCAGCAGGCGCGCTTCGCTGCCCAGGTGCTCTTCACGGGTAACGAGGTTGGCACTGCTCAGCGAGCGCAGCGCGAACAGCGTGCTGACACTGATCAGCAGCACCAGCATGGCGGCAAGGGCCGTCGCCAGTTGCCAGGCGATACGGGAACGAGGTTGGTTCATGAATATCTCCGAGCTCCATCGTCCCTGTATGGAGTAATTGAATAAATTGTGATCAGCCTGTACGTCGGCGAGCGCGGAGAATACTTGAGAGTTTTAGTGCGTCAATGGCCATCATGACGCTATCACCCCATTTTTTACGTGGAGTAATAAAAACGTCTCGTCGATGAAAGTTTTCAGCGTTTACTAGGCTCTGTTGCCGTTTCACGCACGGCCGCGCCGGAACCCGTTTTGCCGCGAGGCAAGGTACGAGCCGCGAAGTTTAGTGAGCTAAATGAGCCGGCGAGAAACGCTGCATCACGGCAAAACGGGCCCGGCCCTGCGGGTTGCGCGTTAAATCTCGCCATGCGTCGTTGAAGGACTTGAAAAGGGAACGCCATTCCCTACGTCCTCCGCCTCGCCTGGCGAGATTTAACGCGGCAACGCGGCTCGCGTTGAAACGGCAACAGACCCTTAGCGCCGCAACTCGACCTCGGGCAATTGCATGGCCGCCACTTCGGCGAGCAGGAACTCGGCCAGCCGCTCGAAACGCTCCTGACCGCGGCGGGCTTTGGGCCACACCAGATAATAGCTTTCGCCGCTGGACACGGCAGTCGGCCAGGGCAGCGCCAGGCGGCCCAGCAGCACGTCCTCGGCGACCATGGCCAGATCGCCGATCGACACGCCGTAACCACGGGCGGCAGCGACGATGCCCAACTCCAGGGTGTCGAACACCTGGCCGCCCTTGAGCGACACCTGGTCGGTCAGGCCCATGGCCTGCAGCCAGCGGCGCCAGTCACGCCGGTCGGGCGTCGGGTGTACCAGCTCGGCCTGCTGCAGGCGGCTAACGTCCCACGGCTTTTCGCCAGAGGCGCTGGGCGCGTAGACCGGGATCAACCATTCTTCGAACAGCCGCACGCTATGCCATTCGTTGCTGAAGGTGCCCGCACTGAGTAACACGGCGCAGTCAAAAGGCTCATGGAGAAAATCCACACGATCGAGATCCATCCAGGCGCTGGTGAGTTGCACCTCGAAGCCTGCATGCCGGGCGCGAAACAGCGACAGGCGCGCCAGCAGCCAGCGCATGGTCAGGGTCGAAGGCGCCTTGAGACGCAAGGTGCCATCCTCCACGAGCAGGGTCGCGCAGGCCCGCTCCAGGGACTCGAAACCTTCGTGCACGCCCGGCAGCAGCAGACTCGCCGGCTCGGTCAGGTGCACCGCCCGGCCGCGGCGCTCGAACAGCCGGCAGGCGAAGTAATCCTCCAGGCTACGAATGTGCCGGCTCACCGCGCTCTGGGTGATCGCCAGCTCATCAGCGGCACGGGTGAAAGAGCAATGCCGCGCAGCGGCCTCGAAGGCGCGCAGGGCATAGAGAGGTGGCAGGCGCCGCATCACTGCATTGAACCATGAGTTTTAATCATGCCTGGCATCGCTATTTTCCTTTTGTGGGCACCGGCTACAAACCGGAGAATAGCCGTCATTGCTCATCTCCCGACAGTCTGGGGATGCTTACCCTACCGAAGTTTTACTCATCATGAAAAATCCCCTTGGTCACGAGCTGCGTGCACTGCTACGCCTGGCAGGCCCGCTAATCTCCGCGCAGCTGGCCCATGCGCTGATGATCTTCACCGATACATTGATGATGGCCATGCTCGGCCCTGGGCAGTTGGCCGGCGGCGCGCTGGGCGCGACCTGCTACTTCATTTTCTCGATCTTCTGCACGGGGGTGATCGCCGCCGTGGGCAGCATGATCGCCATTCGCCACGGCGCTGGCGACCCTGAGGGCGTCACTCGCCTGCTGCGCAACGGCCTGTGGCTGGCCCTGCTGCTGGGCGTCATCAGCGCGCTGTGCCTCAATAGCCTTGGCCCGCTGCTGCCGCACCTGGGTCAGGATCCCGACGCCGCCAGTCAGGCCATGAATTTCCTGCGCCCGCTGTCGTTGGGCCTGCCCGCTTACCTGTGCTTTATGGCCCTGCGCGGCTTCACCAGCGCCATCGGCCGTCCCGGCCCGGTGATGACCATCAGCATCGTCGGCACCCTTGCCAACTTTGTCATTAACTATGCGTTGATCAAAGGCTGGTTGGGCGTAGACCTGGGCCTGAGCGGTATCGGTCTGACCACCGCGCTGGTCAGCAGCGCCATGGCGCTGGCCCTGGGGCTTTACATTTTGATGTCGCCGAACTACCAGCGTTACAAGCTGCGCGGCGGCCTGGGTCGCCCGCAGCGCGCCGAGATCCGCGCCCTACTTCGCCTCGGCCTGCCGATTGGCGGCACCTATGCCGCGGAGCAAGGCCTGTTCACCTTCGCCACCCTGTGCATGGGTGCCCTGGGCAGCGTGCAGTTGGCGGCGCACCAGATCGCCATGCAGTCGGTCGCCCTGGCCTTTATCGTGCCCCATGGTCTTTCTTATGCGGTGACCTTTCGGGTCGGCATGCATTACGGCGCCGACCGCCTGCACATGTCGCGCCTGGCCGGCCACCTGGGCATGGGTATGGGCGCTGCGCTAATGCTGCTGTTCGCCCTGGCGTTCTGGCTACTGCCGGAGTGGATCATCGGCCTTTTCCTCGACCGCCACGATCCGGCGTTCGCCGATATCGTCACCCTGGCGGTGAGCCTGCTGGCGATCGCCGCCTGGTTCGAGCTGTTCGACGGCCTGCAGAGCATCGCCATGGGCGCGATACGTGGTCTTAACGACGGCCGTCTGACCCTGGTGATCGGCCTGACCGGCTACTGGTGCATTGGCGCGCCGCTGGCCTGGCTGCTGGCCTTCCCGGCCGGCTGGGGCGCCCACGGCGTGTGGTGGGGCTTGGCTGCGGGCCTGGCGGTTACGGCGAGCGGCCTGGTGCTGGGCTTTCGCTGGAAGATTGCGCGCCTGCAACGGCCGAAAGCCATGCAGGCCTACCTGTCATAAGCGGCTGCCTGCGAATCCGGATCGCAGCGGTTAGGGTCGACCGCAGCGGAGCGACTGGTGCACGCCCGCCGACAGAAAGCGCGCCAGCTCGGCCAACGGCATCGCCTTGCTAACCAGATAACCCTGCACTTGATCGCAGCCGAACTCACGCAGCAGTTGCAGCTGCTCGGCATTCTCCACGCCTTCGGCCACCACCTGCAGATCCAGGTTGTGAGCCAGGTTGATCATCGCCTGCACTAGTTGCTGGCTCTGCGGGCGCAACTCCATGCCGGTGACGAAACTGCGGTCGATCTTCAGCAGGGCGATGGGCAGATTGCTCAGGTGTTCGAACGACGAGAAGCCGGTACCGAAATCGTCCAGGGAAAAGCGCACACCGAGATGGCCAAGGCGCCGCATGGTCTGCTGCACGTATTCGCTACGGCGCATCACGGCGGTTTCGGTAAGTTCGAACTCCAGCCAACTACTGTCGATGCCACAGCCCTCGATCAGACGCTCCAGGGTCGGCAGCAACTGGCTGTCCTGAAACTGGCGGAACGACAGGTTGACGGCCATGTGCAGCGCCGGGTGGCCGCGCCCGTTCAACCATTGCATGTCGCGCAGCGCACGGTCGATCACCCAATAACCGAGCGGCACGATCAGCCCACACTCCTCGGCCTGCGGGACAAACTCGCCAGGCATCAACAAACCGTGCTGCTCATGCTTCCAACGCACCAGCGCTTCCAGGCCGACGATTTCGCCCGTATGCAAGCAAAGCCTAGGCTGATAGTGCAGCTGCAACTCCTCACGACGTAGCGCCCGACGCAACTCACGCTGCAGATCGGCCTTGCTGCGCATGTCGCGATCCAGGCGCTCGTCATATAGGTGAAAGGTACAGCCCTGGCGGCTCTTGGCCTGTTGCATGGCAACATGGGCATGCCACATCAGGGTATCGGCATTGCTCTCCGGTTTGGCGTGAACCACGCCGAGACTACACCCCAGCAGCAGGCTTTCTCCCTCAAGCCAATAAGGCTCACCCAAGGCGTCGGCTACCCGCTGCACCCAGCGTTTAGCACGCGCGGGATCGTCCCGGGTATCGAGCAGCAGAGCGAATTCGTCACCACCGAGCCGTGCCAGTTGATCGCCACGCCCGAGGTGCCCCTTGAGGCGCGCGACCACCTGCAAGATCAGATGATCACCGGCACGGTGCCCAAGGGTGTCGTTGGCCTGGTGGAAGTTGTCCATATCCAGATGCACCAGCGCCAAGCCGCGACGACGGTGATCAGCTAGGCGAGTTGCCAGCAGGGTATGGAAACCCTGGCGGTTGGCGATTCCGGTTAGCGCGTCCAACTCGGTCAGGTGCTGCAGGGTGGCCTGCAAGCGACCCTGCTCGCGCACATAGCGTAGGCAGCGACGCACAACGTCATCGCTCAGTTGATCGCGCACCAGCCAATCACACACCTGAGTCGGCGCGTGTTCGGGCTCGCTTTCCAGTAACAGGATAATGGGGGCGCGACATTGCTGCGGGGCAGGCAGATGAGCCGCAGTGGTCAGCAATACCACGTCATGGCTCTGCTCGAGTAACGCTACGGCGGCAGGCCAATTGGCGGCACATATTAACGTGGCTGTGGCGCCCAGAGCCTCCAGGCGCTCGTGCAGCAACTCGCTCCACTGCGGCGTTTCAGCCAGCAGGATCAGGCGCGATGGCTCGACGAATGCGCTCAAGAAACTCCCCCGTTGCACGAAAGTACGGACGAAAAAATCGCCTCTAAATGCGCCATATCCGGCGTCAAATCAAGCACTTCCATGTGAAACGCGGGACATCCTGCGACAAACGCGCAGAGCCGACAAGCCCAGCGGCGAAACTCGCCGCAAACCCGGTCACATAACCGCAAGGGATCGAGCACCGTAAAAGCGCGGCCGTCGGCGGTGGCTAACTTCCGTCATCAAAGCCACGAATGACATAAGACTTTCAGCTAAAATGCGCGGCCATTTCCCTTAGCGGTAGCCTCAATGTCCCGACTCAATCCCCGGCAGCAAGAAGCCGTGAACTACGTCGGCGGCCCTCTTTTGGTGCTTGCCGGCGCAGGCTCCGGCAAGACCAGCGTGATCACCCGCAAGATCGCCCACCTGGTGCAGAACTGCGGTATCCGTGCCCAGCACATCGTCGCCATGACCTTCACCAACAAGGCCGCTCGCGAGATGAAAGAGCGTGTCGGCACCCTGCTCAAAGGCCCCGAGGCCCGCGGCCTGACCGTGTCGACCTTTCACAACCTGGGCATGAACATCATCCGCAAGGAATACGCGCGCCTGGGCTACAAGCCCGGCTTCTCGATCTTCGACGACGGCGACATCAAGGCGCTGCTGACCGACATCATGCAGAAGGAGTACGCAGGCGACGACGGGGCCGATGAGGTGAAAAACACCATCGACAGCTGGAAGAACGACCTGATCCTACCTGACGAAGCCCTGGCCAATGCCCGCGGCCCCAAGGAGCAGACGGCCGCCATCGTCTACCTGCATTACCAGCGCACGCTCAAGGCGTACAACGCGGTGGACTTCAACGACCTGATCCTGCTGCCGGTGAAGCTGTTCCAGGAGCACACCGACATCCTTGAGAAGTGGCAGAACCGCATCCGCTACCTGCTCGTCGACGAATACCAGGACACCAACTCCAGCCAGTACCTGCTTGTGAAGTTGCTGGTGGGCATGCGCAACCAGATCACCGTGGTGGGCGACGACGACCAATCAATCTACGCCTGGCGCGGTGCACGACCGGAGAACCTCAACCTGCTCAAGGAGGATTACCCGTCGTTGAAGGTGGTGATGCTCGAGCAGAACTACCGTTCCACCAGCCGCATCCTCAAGTGCGCCAACACCCTGATCGCCAACAACCCTCATGCGTTCGAAAAGCAGTTGTGGAGCGAGATGGGCATGGGCGACGAGATCCGCGTGATCCGCACCCGCAACGAAGACGCCGAGTGCGAGCGCGTGGCGCTGGAGATTCTCACCGAACACTTGCGCACCCAGCGCCCCTACAGTGATTTCGCCATCCTCTATCGCGGCAACTACCAGGCCAAGCTGATGGAGCTGAAGTTGCAGCACCACCAGATTCCCTATCGCCTCTCCGGCGGCACCAGCTTCTTCGCCCGTCAGGAAGTGAAGGATCTGATGAGTTACTTCCGCCTGCTGGTCAACCCAGACGACGACAACGCCTTCCTGCGGGTCATCAACGTGCCGCGCCGGGAGATCGGCTCCACGACCCTGGAAAAGCTCGGCAACTACGCCAACGAACGCAAGATCAGCATGTACGCCGCCAGTGACGAAATCGGCCTCGGCGAACACTTGGACAGCCGCTACACCGATCGCCTGGCGCGCTTCAAACGCTGGATGGATGGCGTGCGCGAACAGTGCGTGGTCAACGAGCCAATCGCCGCCATCCGCAGCATGGTGATGGACATCGACTACGAGAACTGGCTGCGCCAGAACGCGTCCAGCGACAAGGTCGCGGACGCGCGCATGGGCAACGTCTGGTTCCTGGTCGATGCATTGAAGAACACCCTCGACAAGGACGAAGAGGGCGACATGACCATCGAGGACGCCATCGGCAAGCTGGTACTGCGCGACATGCTCGAACGTCAGCAGGAAGAGGAAGAAGGCGCCGACGGTGTGCAGATGATGACCATGCACGCCTCCAAGGGGCTGGAATTTCCCTCGGTGTACATCATCGGTTTCGAGGAGGAGATTCTCCCCCACCGTTCCAGCATCGAAGCCGACACCATCGAGGAAGAGCGGCGCCTGGCCTACGTAGGCATCACCCGCGCCAAGCGCAACCTGGCCCTGACCTTCGCCGCCAAGCGCAAGCAGTATGGCGAGATCATCGACTGTTCGCCGAGCCGTTTCCTCAACGAACTGCCACCCGAAGACCTTATCTGGGAAGGCATGGAAGAGGCGCCGGTGGAGGTCAAAGCCGCTCGCGGCAACGACGCCCTGGCCAGCATGCGCGCCATGCTCAAGCGCTAAGCCGCCCGGGTCGAGCGCAGCGACATACGCTTAGATTTACCTGGGTATCGCGCAGCTCAACCCAGGCTACGTTTTCACCGAGCCCAGTACCTCGACGGGCACCTGCGTAACATTTCGTAGTCAGAGTGAGAGGCCGGCCATTGCTGCCGGTCATCCGTTATCGTCCAGCTATTTTTTGCAAGAGGCCCGGAACCATGCGCACGCTCACTCTCGACCTCGACACCCTGACCCAGTTGATCAATGGTCGCGAAACCCTGGAGCACTGGCTCGACCTGGAGGCCGGTACCGTGCTGACCTTGTCACCGGAAGATCAGGGCAGCGATGAACATCAGCAGATCCAGCTGAACCCCGAGCGCTACGCCGCCGTGCCCAACCTCGACGGCGCCCAGCGCGTGGCCATGCGCGAGTCCTTTCTGTTCACCCTCAACGACCTCAACGCACACCCGTTGCTCAGCGCAGCCCTGACCGGGCGCAAGCCGCTGCGCGCCTTCGATTACGAAATCGACTACTTCCCTGTGCTGCGCCAGCAATGGCACGACTACGAACAGAAGCAACTGCGCGAATACGCCCTCAACTGGTTGTTCGAACTGGGCCTGGAGCCGGCGCCGGACAAACTGCCACTGGACACCCGCGGCATCCCCAAGGACATCCTGCGGCGGCTAACCAAAAGCGCCTGAGCGCTGAACATATGCCTGCAATGGATGAACGGAACTCTGCGCGTGCGGTTTCGCTACAAATGATCGGCAATTTGAGGGAAAATCCGCCGCTTTGCTCTTGAGCCCAGAGGATCGATCGTGGAGTCGTTGAAACAGAAGATATGCAGTGAAGGTACCGTCCTGTCCGATCAGGTGCTCAAGGTCGATGCCTTTCTCAATCACCAGATCGACCCACAGTTGATGCAGCAGATCGGCCACGAGTTCGCCGAGCGCTTCAAAGATCAGGGCATCACCAAGATCGTCACCATCGAGGCCTCCGGTATCGCCCCGGCGGTGATGGCTGGCCTGGAGCTGGGTGTGCCGGTGATCTTCGCCCGCAAATACCAATCGCTGACGCTCACCGATAACCTCTACATCTCCAAGGTGTTCTCGTTCACCAAGCAGACCGAGAGCACCCTGGCGATTTCCTCCAAGCACCTGAACGCCAATGACCACGTGCTGCTGGTCGACGACTTCCTGGCCAACGGCCACGCCGCCAAGGCGCTGATCGATCTGGTCGGCCAAGCTGGCGCCAGCATCGCCGGTATCGGCGTGGTGATCGAGAAGTCGTTCCAGAGCGGCCGCGCGACGCTGGACGCCGAGGGTTATCGCATCGAATCCCTGGCGCGCATCCAGTCCCTGGCCGGCGGCAAGGTCACTTTCCTCGAGTAACTGTCGCTTTCAATCCTGAGAGCAACAGCCTTTGGTACAGCTCCTCACGCAAGCCGTCGGGCTGTTCCAGCCCCATGCGTTGCAGGTGCGCGGGAAAATCTTCGGCGGGCGGTGGATCGAGCGCCGCCTTGCCCAGCTCCAGCACTTCGCTAAGGCGGAACTTGCCCTTCAACCAGGTAAGGGCGCGCAACAAGTCCTGCTCCTCCGGGCTGAAATCGCTGCCCAGCGGATACTCCGCGAATGACGCCCCATGCCGATTGGCAATCGCCTGCAGGCGCTCGGGTGTGTTGTCCGTGAAGCGCGGATCGAGCCGAAAATCTTTTGGCAGTTTGCCGGCCTCGATCGCCTGCTCCATCAGCTGTGCCTGAAAGCGTGAATCGCTGACGCCCAGCAGGGCTTCGATCACTTGGGCGTCGGTCTTGCCGCGCAGATCGGCGATTCCATATTCGGTGATCACCACGTCGCGCAAATGCCGCGGGATGGTCACGTGACCATATTCCCAGACGATGTTCGAGCTCACCTCGCCTGCGGATTCGCGCCAGCTGCGCAGCAGCAGAATCGAGCGCGCATCCGGCAACGCATGGCCCTGGGCGACGAAGTTGTACTGCCCGCCCACGCCGCTGAGTACACGCCCATCTTCCAGCTGATCGGCAACCGCCGCGCCAAGCAGGGTGACGGTGAACACGCTGTTGATGAAGCGCGCCTCGACGCGCTGCAGGCGCTTGAGCGCCTCCTCGCCGTACAGCTCGTTGATGAAGCCGATGCCGGTCATGCCGAAGCGACTGCGCTGCTGGGCATCCATATCGGCGAGACGCTGATAGAACGACTGCGGGCCCAGAAAGAAGCCGCCATGCACCCACACGCCATGCTTGGCCGGCGTCAGGTAATCGCGCAGGGCCGCTTGACTGAGCGGGTCGGAAAGTTCGGTGGAGCATTGCTGATCGGTTGGCAACAACAGGTTCTCGCCCTGCAGCTTGAGGTTGGCATCCAGCAGCCCGCCCTCCTGCATCCAGTTCAGGGTCGCTTCATCCAGGCGCTCCGGCAGCCCGGCGTCGAGCATGGCCTGCACGCCGCGTGGGTGACCATTGGCATCCAGCGCACCGGCGCTGGCCAGGCGCTGTACCCGCACATCCGGGTAAACGACGCGGCGGATCACCCCGGCGTCGGTCAGCGCCAGCAGGCCGTTGACGAACATTTCGCTGCAACCGTAGAGCCCTACATCGAACGGCTGCTGATCGCCAAGCAGCGCAGTCAGCGGATGCGCCTGCCCTTCCTGCAGATCGGCCACTACCGCACGGTAGCTGGCGTTACTGGCATGGCGGCTCAGTAAAGCGGCGCTGACCGCATCGCCCATCGCGCCGATACCGATCTGCAGGGTGCCGCCATCACGCACCAGGCTGCTGGCGTGCAGGCCGATGCAGTGATCCTGCACCGTCACCGGCATGTTCGGGGTGGAGAACAGCCTGCTGGCTTCGGCGTCCTGCAGCTGAATATCGAAGGTTTCACGGGGCAGTTCGGCATCACCGGGCATGTAGGGCAGATGGTCGTGAACCTGAGCGAGGCAGAGAATGATTTCGCCGCGCTCGCGCCTTGCCTGCACCAAGGGCAACAAATCCAGGGTGATATCCGGGTTGCAGCTCAGACTGAAATGGCCAGGGCGGCTGGCATCCTCGGCAACCAGTTGCGCTATCACATTGACGCCCTTGGCGTTGATGTCGCGGGCGGCGTGGCTGTAGTTGCTGCTGGTGTAGTCCTGCTGGGCGGAATCGCTGTCGAGCAGGCTGCCGGGCTGCAAAAAGAACTGCTCGACGCGCACGTTGGCCGGCAACGTGTCGCCCTGCAGGTCGGCGAGAAAATCCAGCTCTAGATAATCGCCATATACACGCTCGACGAAGGGGTCGAGAAAGCGTCGCTGCAGATCCTGGCCGGCACGTGGACGCCCCAGACACAGGGCGGTGTAGATGGTCAGCTCGCGCTCGGGCATGTCGCGCACCCTTGCATAGAGTGCATTGACCCAGCGATTGGGTTTGCCCAAGCCGAGTGGCAAACCCAGATGGATAGGCCCGTCAATTTCGTTCAGAACGTGGTCAACGGCTTGCTCGATAGAACACTGTTGGGGCATGCAGCTCTCCAGGCAAATGGTCACGGCAGTGTGTGTTGGACTGCCCCATCTGGCCTTTTGCTGCAATTTTGTCATCAAGCGGAAACAACAAAGCCGCCCTGGGGCGGCTCTGGCACACGAGAAACGGCCTCTCAGAGCCCGGACATTTTCTCGATAGCAGCGCGCAATTCGTCGTCCGAGCAGTCGCCACAGGTGCCCCTCGGCGGCATTGCATTGATGCCGGCAATCGCCTTGGCGAGGATGCCGTCAACACCACCCTGCTTGTCCGCGAGGACTTTCCAGGCAGCCGTATCACCAATCTTCGGTGCACCGAGCAGCCCCGGCGTGTGGCACGCCGTGCAGTGCCTGGCGATGATGTCATCGGCGCTGCGTGAAGCACCACCGGTAGCAACCGCAACAGCCTCGATACCTTTGCATTCCTGCCCGGAGACACACACCTGGCCGACGGGCTTGATCCGCTCGGCTATCGCCTCGTCGGTGGTCGCCTGGGCATTCAAGGCCAACAGCGCCAGGGCAAATGCCGGCACCGCCAGCATGCTTCTAATTGGGTTCACACAGATGCCCTCATGGGTGGCTAGTCAAGCTTGCGGCCACGGTTTCGCAAGCCTGCGAATTATAACGACTGGCCCAGATGGCGGAAATGACCCAACTTGTCGCAGGGATATTGAACCCATGACATAGATCAACGGCAGCGTGAATTGCCACGCTGCCGCTCACGGTTTTAGAAGTTTGCCGGGGTGGTGGCACTGATCAACCGGGCCGGTTGATCGAAGGGATTGCGAAAACGATGAGGCTTGCTGCTCTCGAAGTAATAGCTGTCGCCGCTCTCGAGAACGAACACTTCATCACCGACGGTGAGCTCGAGGCGCCCTTCGACCAGCATGCCGGTCTCCTCGCCCTCGTGGGCGTACATCTCCAGGCCGGTGTCGCTGTGCGGCGGGTAGGTTTCGTCGAGAAAGGAAATGGCCCGGCTCGGATGCGCCTTGCCGATCAGCTTCATGGTGATCGCGCCACTGTGAATATCGGTCAACTCGCTGGCGCGGTAGACCACCTGTATCTGATTGTCCTGCTCAGCTTCGGGAGAAAAGAACTCCACCAGCGACATGGGAATGCCAGCCAGCACCTTCTTCAACGAGCTGATCGAGGGGCTTACGCTGTTCTTCTCGATCATCGAGATGGTGCTGTTGGTAACCCCCGCACGCTTGGCGAGTTCGCGCTGGGAAAGCCCTTTGAGCTTACGGATCGATTGCAGGCGTAGACCGACGTCCAATGTTGGATGCCCTCAGGAAAGACATGGAATTGGCCGCATCATGGCAACAGTGTTCAGTATTTACAACAGCCTGAACACTTTGAAACAGCCTAGCCTTCGCTATAGATGAGTGGCACGCGCCGCACGTTGCAGAACAACTGATAGGGAATGGTGCCTGCGGCGATGGCGACATCGCTGGCCAACACGCCCGAGCCCCAGAACTCGACGCGACTGCCCAGCCCGGCAGCGGGCAGATCGCTGAGGTCGACGGTGAGCATGTCCATCGACACACGGCCGATGATCTGCGAAAGCTGACCATCGATAAGTACCGGTGTGCCGGTAGGTGCGTGACGCGGGTAACCGTCGGCATAGCCCATGGCGACCACACCCACGCGGGTCGCGCGTTCACTGGTGAAGCGCGCGCCGTAGCCGACCGGCTCGCCGGCGGGCAGGTCGCGCACGCTGATAACCCGCGACTCCAGCGTCATGACCGGCTTTAACCGGGCAGCGATATCGTGAGCCTGCTCGAAAGGCGTGGCGCCGTAGAGCATGATGCCGGGGCGCGACCAGTCGCTGGGGATGCTTGGCCAACCGAGCAGCGCTGGCGAATTGCGCAGGCTGACCTCGGCGGCAAGCCCTTCGCGGGCCTTGAGGAACACCGCCAGCTGCTCGTCGCTGCGCACGTTGTCGAGTTCGTCAGCGCGGGAGAAGTGGCTCATCAGCACGATCTTCGCCACCTTGCCGCTGGCCAGCAGGCGCCGGTAGGCCGCCTGATAATCAGCAGGGTGGAAACCGACCCGGTGCATGCCGCTGTCGAGTTTCAGCCAGACATTGAGCGGACGCTTGAGACTCGCCTGCTCGATGGCTTCGAGTTGCCATTGTGCGTGTACCACGCACCACAGCTCGTGCCTGTCGATCAGCTCCAGCTCGGCCGCTTCGAAAAAACCCTCGAGCAGCAGGATAGGCCCGCTGATCCCTGCCTCGCGAAGCTGCAAGGCCTCTTCGATACAGGCCACCGCGAAACCATCTGCATCAGGTTGCAGCGCCTGGGCGCAGCGCACCGCCCCGTGCCCGTAGGCATCAGCCTTGACCACCGCTAGCGCGCGCGCGCCGGACAGTTCACGAGCCAGTTGATAGTTGTGACGCAGGGCTTGCAGATCGATCAGGGCACGGGCGGGACGCATGGTTATCTCGAATAACGGAAGAAGACACACTACAAGGCGGTGGCGGTCATTTGTAGGGTGGACGACGCTTCATCCGTCCACCGCTCTGCGATGGCAATGGTGGATGAAAAGAGCGCCATCCACCCTACGTCTGCTTCCGCCTTATTGCAGTCGGGACATCTCGGTAGATCGTGAGCCGGCCCTTAGGGTAAAGCAGCAATCACGGTCATCTCCACAAGCACATCCGGCGAATACAGTTTGGCTTCGACGCAGGCGCGGGCCGGAGACTGGCCAGCCGGTACCCAAGCGTCCCAGACCTTGTTCAGGCCTTCACGATCATCGATGTTCTTCAGGAAGATGGTGATCGACAGGATGCGCGTCTTGTCGGTGCCGGCTTCGGCAAGGAACGCGTCGATGCTGTCCAGGGTCGCCTTGGTCTGGGCCTCGATGCCTTCGCTATGGTCTTCATCCAACTGGCCGGCCAGGTAGACGGTGCCATTGTGAATGACGATTTCGCTCAGACGCGGTTCAGTTCGCAGGCGCTGTATGGACATGGGTGTTCGACTCCTTGGTTGTGCCATAACGGGAAATATCCAGGCCTTCGCTGCTGATCTGCGGGCGCTTCCTGGCGATGATGTCCGCGAGGAACCGCCCGGAGCCACAGGCCATGGTTCAGCCTAGGGTACCGTGTCCGGTGTTCAGAAACAGGTTTCGATACGGTGTTGCGCCAACGATTGGCGTGCCATCCGGGGTTGCCGGGCGCAGGCCCGTCCAGAAATCGGCCTGACTCAGATCGCCGCCCTGTGGATAAAGGTCACCGACGATCATCTCCAGGGTTTCCCGGCGACGTGGATCGAGGCTGAGATCGAAGCCAGCGATTTCGGCCATGCCGCCAACGCGGATGCGCTGGTCGAAACGGGTGATCGCGACCTTGTAGGTCTCGTCGAGGATGGTCGAGGTCGGCGCCATGTCCGGGTTGGTGATCGGCACGGTCAGCGAATAGCCCTTGAGCGGATACACCGGCGCGCGCACGCCCAGCGGCTTGAGTAGTTGCGGGCTGTAGCTGCCCAGCGCCAGCACGTAACGGTCGGCGGTTTCCAGCTTGCCGTCGATCCACACGCCGTTGATGCGGTCACCTGCGAAATCCAGGCGCTGGATGGTCTCACCGAAACGGAACTGCACACCCAACGCAACTGCCATCTCGGCTAGCTTGCGGGTAAACATCTGGCAATCGCCGGTCTGGTCGTTGGGCAGACGCAGGGCACCGGCGAGCTTGTCGGTGACGCTGGCCAGCGCCGGCTCGACCTTGGCGATGCCGGCACGGTCGAGCAACTCGTAGGGCACGCCGGACTGCTCCAGTACGGCGATGTCCTTGGCGGCGTTATCCACCTGCGCCTGAGTGCGGAAGATCTGCGTGGTGCCGAGCTGACGCCCCTCATACGTAAGGCCGGTTTCCGCACGCAGCTCGTCGAGACAGTCACGGCTGTACTCGGACAGGCGCACCATGCGCTCCTTGTTCACCGCATAACGGCTGGCGGTGCAGTTGCGCAGCATCTGCGCCATCCACAGGTACTGGTCGATATCGCCGGTCATCTTGATCGCCAGTGGCGCGTGCTTCTGCAGCAGCCACTTGATGGCTTTGAGCGGCACACCTGGCGCCGCCCAGGGCGAGGCATAGCCCGGCGACACCTGGCCAGCGTTGGCGAAGCTGGTTTCCATGGCAGGGCCATTCTGGCGATCCACGACCACCACCTCAAAACCCTGACGGGCCAGGTAATACGCACTGGCCGTACCGATCACACCGCTACCAAGCACCAGAACCCGCATATTTTCTCCTCGCCGCGACGATGCACTGGCGTATTACGTTCTGAGAAGTCGATGCGTACAGTATAGAAAGTGAATAGCAGTGCTTTTCACTGTATATAGGCCTATATTCAAAAGGAGTTCTTGGTTTAATTGCCTTTCATGGAGGAGGCCAACCATGCGCACCCAACACCAGAGCCGCCGGGAGCTGGACAAGATAGATCGCAACATCCTGCGCATCCTCCAGGAGGACGGGCGCATCTCCTTCACCGAGCTGGGCGAACGGGTCGGCCTGTCCACCACACCCTGCACGGAACGCGTACGCCGCCTGGAGCGCGAAGGCATCATCATGGGCTACCACGCCCGCCTCAATCCGCAGAACCTCAAGGCCAGCCTGCTGGTATTCGTGGAGATCAGCCTGGACTACAAATCCGGCGACACCTTCGACGACTTCCGCCGCGCCGTGCTCAAACTGCCCCACGTACTGGAGTGCCACCTGGTCTCCGGCGACTTCGACTACCTGGTAAAGGCGCGCATCAACGAAATGGCCAGCTACCGCAAACTGCTCGGCGACATCCTCCTCAAGCTGCCCCATGTGCGCGAGTCGAAGAGCTATATCGTGATGGAAGAAGTGAAGGAGAGTTTGGCGCTGCCGGTACCGGAATAAGCAGCGGCAAGTTGCTAGGCGAACGGCAACAGACCGTAGGGTGGAAAACCGCGAAGCGTTTTCCACCGGTTGACCCAACGTCGGCACAGCCTTATGCCGTGATGGGTGGATAAGCTTCGCGTTATCCACCCTACTTGATGTCCGACGCAGCGCCCCCGGTTGAAGTTCTCACACGGGAGCGTGGGTACCATCAGAGCCCCGCCAAATGCCTAGACCAACACCTGCCGCGTACTGGCGATGAGCTGGTGCACCTGGCGCTCGACGCTCGCCTCGATAGGCTGCTCGGGGCCACGCCCATGGGGGCACGGCAGGCTGGCGGTAGTGCCGAACAGGCGGCAGATCAGCGGGCGTTGGTCGTAGACCTGGCAGCCCTGAGGCCCGAGATGGACGCAGTTGTACTCGGCCAGTGCGGCCTCCTGCTCGGCGGCGGTCTTGCGCGGCAGCCGTGACATTTCTTCCGAGGATGCGGTCACCGGGCCGCAGCAATCGTGACAACCCGGCACGCAGTCGAAACGCGGAATCTGTCGGCGCAGCAGGTCGATCTTACGGCTGGTGCAGCTCATGGTCACGGCTCGGAAATGGATGGCGCGCATGGTACAGGCGAGCCCGCCTGCGGCAAAGGATGCGACGCCAGCATCCTCTGCGCGCCATCGCGGGTTGGCGCAGGGCAAAGTCAGCGCTTATGCTTCGTCAATTTTTACAAACACAAAACTCAGGATTTCGCACATGACCGCCCGTGCCCACCCGCCGGTTCATAGCGCCGAGCATGCCCCGTCCTACTACGCCGCGAGCGCCAACCTGCAGGTCGATTATCCGCCGTTGCAGGGCGAGCAGCGCGCCGATGTATGCATCGTTGGCGGTGGTTTCTCCGGCCTGAACACGGCCATCGAACTTGCCCAGAAGGGCCTGTCGGTGGTGTTGCTGGAGGCCCATCGGATCGGTTGGGGCGCCAGCGGGCGTAACGGCGGGCAGTTGATTCGCGGCGTCGGCCACGACGTCGAGCAGTTCGAGTCGGTGATCGGCGCCAGCGGCGTGCGCGAACTGAAACTGATGGGCCTCGAAGCGGTGGAGATCGTGCGCCGCCGGGTCGAGCAGTTCGGCATCGCCTGCGACCTGACCTGGGGGTATTGCGACCTGGCCAACAAGCCCCGCGACCTCGCCGGTTTCGCCGAGGACGCCGCCGAGCTGCAAAGCCTCGGCTATCGTCACGAACTGCGTCTGCTGCAACCGGAACAAATGCACGAAGTGGTCGGTTCGGGCCGCTATGTCGGCGGACTGATCGACATGGGTTCGGGGCACCTGCACCCACTCAACCTGGCCCTCGGCGAAGCCGCTGCGGCGCACAGCCTGGGCGTGCGGCTGTACGAGCATTCGGCGGCCACACGCATCGACTACGGCAGTGAAATCCGTGTGCACACGGCTCAGGGCGTGGTGCGTGCCGGGCAACTGGTGCTGGGTTGCAATGCCTATATCCGCGACCTGAACCCGACCCTGGGCGGCAAGGTGCTGCCGGCCGGTAGCTACATCATCGCCACCGAGCCATTGAGCGAAGAGCAGGCCAGCGCGCTGATCCCGCAGAACATGGCGCTCTGTGATCAACGGGTGGCGGTCGATTATTACCGCCTGTCCGCCGATCGCCGCCTGCTGTTCGGGGGCGCCTGCCATTACTCCGGCAGTGATCCTGCGGATATTGCCGCCTACATGCGGCCAAAGATGCTGGCCGTCTTTCCGCAGCTGGACGATGTGCGTATCGACTTCCAGTGGGGCGGGATGATCGGCATCGGCGCGAACCGCCTGCCGCAGATTGGTCAACTGAAGGATCAGCCCAACGTCTTTTATGCCCAGGCCTACGCGGGCCACGGCGTGAACGCCACGCACCTGGCCGGCAAGCTGCTCGCCGAGGCCATCACCGGGCAGGCTGGCGGCGGCTTCGAGCTGTTCGCCAAAGTGCCGCACATGACCTTTCCTGGCGGCCGCTACCTGCGCTCGCCACTGCTGGCGCTGGGCATGCTCTGGCACCGACTAAAAGAGCTGGCCTGAGCGCCAGCGCTCCAAACGCGGGTGGTGATTGTTGTCCGTAGCCTGCGGTTGAGCGCAGCGATACCCAGGGCATCCCATCCCGGGTATCGCTACGCTCAACGCCGGGCTACGTGACCTACTCAGAGTTTCCAGAACGGCAGCGAAGCTTCTCTGCGGGCTTGATCCTGGGTCAGACCGATATCGCGAAGTTGCGCATCGCTCAGCTCGAGCAGCGCGCGGCGGGTCACCAGGCGGCGCATGAACAGTTTCCAGCGATGGGTCAGCACCTCATGTGATGGCACCAGCGCCGCCACAGGTTGCCGTGCCGAGCCATTCAGTTCGCTGCTACTGAGGGTCAATCGCACATCGCTTAATCCGTTCATCTTGCTCTCCTGCACCGGGTGGTCATGGGAGATCATGATGGCAAGTGATGAAAGTGCATGACAGATCCAAAAAAACGGAATTAAATCCATACAGATCTCAGCGAAACCCAACTGAATGGTTGGTTGCGCGGCCATCTGTACCGGTCTCCGATTCACTTTCTGCATACAGGCGCTGCCCATGACCCTCTATACCAACCTGGCCGAGCTGATTGGCGAGCGGATCGAACAGGGGCTGTATCGCCCGGGCGATCGCCTGCCGTCGGTACGCGCCCTCAGCCAGGAGCACGGGGTCAGCCTGAGCACCGTGCAGCAGGCTTATCGGCACCTGGAAGATCGCGGCCTCGCCCTGCCGAAGCCGAAATCCGGCTATTTCGTCCCCCAGGGCCGTGCCAAACCAGCGCTGCCGAAGATCAGTCGGGCACCCCAACGACCAGTCGAGGTGTCGCAGTGGGATCAGGTGCTGGAGCAGATCGCCTTTGCACCGCGCAACGATTTCATCCAACTGGGTCGCGGCCGACCGGACATCGACAGCCCGACCCTCAAGCCACTGCTGCGCTCGCTGTCGCGCCTGAGCCGCAAGCAGGATCTGCAGACCCTGACCTACGGCAGCATTCACGGTGACCAGCGCCTGCGCGAACAGATCGCCCGCCTGACGCTCGACTCAGGCTGCCAGCTGAGCCATGAAGACATCGTCATCACCACCGGCTGTCATGAAGCGCTATCCGCAGCGATCCGCGCGATCTGCGAGCCTGGCGATATCGTCGCCGTCGACTCGCCGAGTTTCCATGGCGTGATGCAGGCGCTCAAAGGCTTCGGAATGAAGGCCCTGGAGCTGCCGACCGACCCGCTCACCGGCATCAGCCTGGAAGCGCTGGAGTTGGCTCTGGAGCAGTGGCCGATCAAGGCCATACAGCTCACCCCCACCTGCAACAACCCGCTGGGCTATATCATGCCGGAGGCCAACAAACGCGCACTGCTGGCACTCGCCCAGCGCCACGACGTGGCGATCATCGAAGACGATGTATATGGCGAGCTGGCCTTCCACTACCCGCGCCCGCGCACCATCAAGTCCTACGACGACGACGGCCGAGTACTGCTCTGCAGCTCGTTCTCCAAGACGCTGGCGCCGGGCTTCCGGGTCGGCTGGATCGCCCCAGGCCGCTACCTGGATCAGGTACTGCACATGAAGTACATGGGTACTGGCGCCACCGCCCAATTGCCGCAGCTGGCGCTGGCCGAGTACATCGAAGGCGGTCATTACGAGCCGCATCTGCGCCGTATGCGCGCGCAGTATGCCCGTGGCCTGGATCAGATGAGCGACTGGGTAAGCCGCTACTTTCCGCCTTCGGTACGGGTCAGCCAGCCCCAGGGCGGTTTCATGATCTGGGTGGAAATGCCGGAGGGCTTCGACAGCCAGCGCCTGAACCGCGAACTGGCGGTGCACAAGGTGCAGATCGCGCCGGGCAGCATCTTTTCTGCCGCCGGCAAGTACCGCAACTGCCTGCGCATGAACTTCGCCTCACGGCATACCGCAAGCATCGAAGCGGCCGTGCGCAAGGTCGGCGAAACCGTGGCGGCCATGTTGGAAGAATCTAGAGACTGAATCTTTTCAAGCGCAGCGGCGTCCTATCAGCACTCCCCCAGACAGCCGATGGAGGCTGCGACTGTGCCCTTGCGCTTGCTCTTTATTCTTCTGCTGAGCCTCGCTGGCTGCGCCAATCAGGTGCCCATCGTGCCCAGTCAGGCCATCCCTGCAGCCGACTCTTCTTTCGGCGCAGCGCTTGAAGCACGTGCTGCCGAGCATCAGGGGCATTCTGGGTTTCGCCTGTTGCCGGCGAGCAACGAGGCCTTCGCAGCCCGCGCCGAACTGATTCGCGCGGCGCAGCACAGCCTCGATCTGCAGTACTACATCGTGCATGACGGCTTGAGTACTCGGGCACTGGTCAAGGAGTTGCTGCAAGCGGCGGATCGTGGCGTGCGGATCCGCTTTCTGCTCGACGACACCACCAGCGACGGCAAGGACTACCAGATCGCCCTGCTGGCGGCCCATCCGAATATCCAGATCCGCGTGTTCAACCCGCTGCACCTCGGCCGCATGACCGGCGTCACGCGCCTGCTCGGCCGTGGCCTGAACCTGTCACAGCAGCACCGGCGCATGCACAACAAACTGTGGCTGGCCGACAGCGCCGCGGCCATCGTCGGTGGCCGCAACCTGGGCGACGAATACTTCGACGCCGAGCCGAACATGAACTTCACCGACATCGACATGCTGGCCGTCGGCCCCGTGGCGCATGATCTGTCGCAGAGTTTCGACCAGTACTGGAACAGCTCGCTGAGCAAACCCATCGAGCAGTTCGTCTGGCAGCAACCTTCGCAAAAGGATCTGGACAAGGCACGCAAGGGACTGCGTGATTACCTGGACACCGCCCGCGTGGAACAGCCGACACTCTACAAGCGCCTGCTCGCTTACCAACAGGAACCACAGTTGCAGAAGTGGCTGGGGGAGCTGATCTGGGCGCCCGGCTTCGCCCTGTGGGATGCGCCGAGCAAGGTGCTGGCCAGTGGCGAGCCGGATCCGCACCTGCTGCTAACCACCCAATTAGGCCCCCATTTGCAGGCCACCAAGAGTGATCTGGTGATGGTTTCTGCCTACTTCGTGCCGGCTCAGGCGGGCCTGGAATTCCTCACGGGCCTGGCCGACCAGGACGTGGATATCCGCTTGTTGACCAATGCCCTGGAGGCCACCGACGTACCCGCCGTGCACGGTGGCTACGCGCCCTACCGGCAGGCAATGCTCGAGCACGGCATCCGCCTGTTCGAGCTGCGCCGTCAACCGGGCGCCGACTCACCCCCGGCTTACAGTTTCAGTGGCGGTTCCGATTCCAGCCTGCACAGCAAGGCGCTGGTGATCGACCGGCAGAAATCCTTCGTCGGCTCCTTCAACGTCGACCCGCGCTCGGTGCTCTGGAACACTGAGGTGGGCGTGCTGGTGGACAGCCCCAAGCTGGCGGCCTACCTGCGTGAACTGGCCCTACAGGGCATGAAACCCTCGGTCAGCTACGAAGTGCGCCTGCAGCCTGACGGCGACGGCACACGCATGGTCTGGGTCGGTGAGGACGACGGCAAAACCTTCGAGCTGCACGAAGAACCCGGCAACCGCTGGCAGCATTTCAACGCCTGGTTCTCGCGGGTTATCGGGCTGGAGAAGATGCTATAGGGTGACGCGCTCGTCGAACGCATCAGGCCGCCAGGCCAGCCACACGAACCCCGCCGCGCCGAGCGCCATGAGGATCGGCAAGGCATGCCCGCTGACCCACTGGCTAACCGCCCCGGTCGCCAGCGGGCCGATCAGGCAGCCGATGCCCCATAGCTGAGCCACGTGGGAGTTGGCTCGAACCAATTGATCATCTCGAAAGCGCTCGCCGATCAGAATCAGCGACAGGGTGAACAGGCCGCCAGCACTGGCGCCGAACAGCACCAGCACCGGCCAGATCAGCGGTGTATGCAGGAGCAGCGGAATGCCCAGGCTGGAGAACAGCAGCACCACGCCGCAGCCACGGAACAGCGTGACCCGCGAGATGCGATCGGCGAGCAGGCCGATGGGTAACTGCAACGCCGCATCACCAACCACCACCACACTGGCCATGAACAGCGCGACTTCCTGGGTGAACCCCTGACGCAGGCCGTAGATCGGCAGCAGGGTGAGCATCATCGCCTCGAAGGCCGCGAACAGCGCCACCGCCCAGGCGATTGCCGGCATACGCTGGCAGAACACCAGCAAACCGCGCCCCGAAGCGCTGTGGGCATCGACCACGGGTGCACCGGTACGGCCGATCAGCAGCAGCGAGCCGCCGATCAGCAAGGTGATACCGAACCAGAAGCCCAGATCCGTATCGGTGCCGAGCACGCTCAGCAGCAACGGCCCACACAGCTGGCTCAGCGCATAACCGGTGCCGTACAGCGCGACCAGGCGGCCACGCCACTTCTCCACGGCCAACTGGTTGATCCAGCTTTCACCGAGGATGAACACCACGGTCAGGGTCACGCCAAGCAGCAGGCGCAACAGCAGCCACACGGCGTAGCTCTGCATCAGCGCCAACCCGGCGACCGACAGCGCACCCACCAATAGGCATAGCTGCATCAGCCGCGGCGTGGGGCACCGCGAAGCCAGCCGTCCGGCCAGCGAGGCGCCCAGCAGCACGCCGATGGCCGGCGTGGCCGCCATGATGCCGATGGCGAACGAGCCATAACCCCAGCTCTCCAGACGCAAGGACACCAGCGGCATGGTGGTGCCCATCGCCAAGCCGATGCTGATGACCGCCGCGCAAACGGCGAAGTAGGTTCCCCAACGCATTGCTGACTCCAGAGCTAAAGCACAGCGGCCGGGCTCTATGGAGCCCGGCCGCTGGGTCAATCACGCTCACCTGCTGGCGAGCCTCACCGTCATGGGATCAGAGTTTGATCCAGGTCGATTTCAGTTCGGTGTACTTTTCAAAGGCATGCAGCGACTTGTCACGGCCGTTACCCGACTGTTTGAAGCCACCGAACGGCGCGGTCATGTCGCCACCGTCATACTGGTTGACCCACACGCTACCGGCACGCAGCGCGCGGGCAGTCAAGTGCGCCTTGGACAGGTCTGCCGTCCACACCGCCGCGGCCAGGCCGTAAATGGTGTCGTTGGCGATTTGTACGGCCTGTTCGGCGCTGTCGAAACCAATGACCGACAGCACCGGCCCGAAGATTTCCTCGCGGGCGATGGTCATCGCATTGGTCACGCCATCGAAGATGGTCGGCTCGACATAAGTGCCGCCGCTCTCTTCCAGGGTGCGCTTGCCACCGATCACCAGCTTGGCGCCGTCCTTGTGGCCGGCCTCGATGTAGCCGAGCACGGTGTTCATCTGCTGGGTATCGACCAGCGCACCGACAGTGGTGTCCGGATCGAGTGGGTTGCCGGCCTTCCAGCCTTTCAGGGCCTCGACCACCATGGGCACGAAACGCTCCTTGATGGAGTTTTCCACCAACAGACGCGAGCCTGCAGTACACACTTCGCCCTGATTGAAGGCGATGGCGCTGGCGGCGGATTCGGCCGCGGCCTGCAGATCCGGTGCATCGGCGAAGACGATGTTCGGACTCTTGCCGCCGGCTTCCAGCCACACGCGCTTCATGTTCGATTCGCCGGCGTAGATCATCAGTTGCTTGGCGATCTTGGTGGAACCGGTGAACACCAGGGTATCGACGTCCATGTGCAGCGCCAGGGCCTTGCCCACGGTGTGCCCATGGCCGGGCAGCACGTTGAGCACACCAGCCGGAATACCCGCTTCCATAGCCAGAGCCGCAACACGAATGGCGGTCAGCGGGGATTTCTCGGACGGTTTGAGGATCACCGAGTTACCGGTGGCCAGCGCCGGGCCGAGCTTCCAGGAAGCCATCGTCAGCGGGAAATTCCACGGCACGATGGCGGCCACTACGCCGACTGGTTCGCGAGTGACCAGGCCGAGCTGATCGTGGGGCGTCGGCGCGACTTCGTCGTAGACCTTGTCGATGGCCTCGGCGCTCCAGCGGATGGCGTTGGCCGCCGCCGGAATGTCGATGCTCAGCGAATCGCTGATCGGCTTGCCCATGTCGAGGGTTTCCAGCAGCGCCAGCTCCTCGGCATTGGCCAGCAGCAGTTCGGAGAAGCGGATCATCTTCTGCTTGCGCTTGGCCGGTGCAAGGCGCGACCAGGCGCCCGAGTCGAATGCCGCACGCGCCGACTTGACCGCCAGCTCGGCGTCAGCCAGATCGCAACTGGCGACCTGGCCCAGCACCCGGCCGTCGACCGGGCTGATGCACTCAAAGGTTTCGCCACTCTGAGCGGCCTGATACTTACCCTGTACGAAGGCACGGGTCTCGATCTTCAGATCCTTGGCACGCTGTTCCCAGTCGGCACGAGTCAAACGGGTCATTCGGTCATCCTCATTCGTCGGTAAAGGCGCTTAACGCCTTGGAAACTGCGAGCCACACTAAACCAGCGCCCGCAGGATTTTCAATATTCTTGACACTTCGTCGGGGAATCCCCTTGTTACGTTCAATTTATTAAACATAGACTCGAGCCAATCGTTAGCGGCCCGTTGAAAAGCGCAGGTGGTTTTCAACAGCCTGTTACGCCGCGCCGCCCCGGGCCGTCGATGGGCATGGGATGATCGCTGCACGTTCTCGGATTGACCACGGAAGCGAATATGAATATCCAACAGATTGTCGATTTCGCCCAGGGCGGCGGCAGCGGCGAAGAGTACCGCCCCGCCCCTGAAAAAATCCTCAAGGGCGACCCGCTGCAGCAGGTACGCAACCATTACGCCAGCCCTTGCGGCCAGTTCAATGCGGGCGTCTGGGAGGGCGACGTCGGCCAGTGGACGGTGAGCTACACCGAGCACGAATACTGCGAAATCCTCCAGGGCGTTTCCGTGCTGCGCGACGGCGAAGGCAACGCCAAGACCGTGCGCGTCGGCGACCGCTTCGTGATCCCGGCCGGCTTCGTCGGCACCTGGGAAGTGCTGGAGCATTGCCGCAAGGTCTATGTGATCTTCGAGCAGGCCTGACTACTGCCGCTGGTTGAAGCGGAGCCTTAAACGGTTACCGCTCGATCCGCCAGCACCAGCGGCCAGCCGGCGGAGCAACGCTCGATACGCGCCTCGACGCCATATGCCAGCCGTAGCCAGTCGGGATCCAGTACTTGATCTGCCGTGCCCAGCCGATAGTGGCCGCCGGGCGCCAGCAACAGCAGGCGATCACAATGGCGCAGCGCCAGGTTGAGGTCATGGCAGGCGACCAGGGCGATGCAGCCTTGCTCCTGAGTGAGTTCACGTACCACCTGCAACACCCGCAACTGCCAGCGCAGATCCAGGGCGCTGGTCGGCTCGTCGAGCAATAACAGACGTGGCTCGCTGACCAGCACCTGGGCCAGGCCGACCAACTGGCGCTGCCCGCCGGACAGCTCACTGAGGCGCCGCAACGCCAGCGACTCGATGCCCAGCCGTGACAGCACGGCGGAAATGCGAGCGTCCGTATCCCCTGCTGCGCCGCGAGCCCGGCAAGCGCCCTGCAGCAGTTCATAAGCCAGCAGCGAGGTCGCCTGGGGCAGATGCTGCGGCAGATAGCCGACGCGCGCGCTCTGTCGCCAGGGCGCAATACCGAGCAGCGCCTTGTCTCCCAACAGCGCCTCTCCTGTCGCCTTGTGCATGCCCGCCAGGGCTCGGATCAGGGTCGACTTGCCCACCCCGTTCGGCCCCAGCACCGCCACCATGGCGCCGGGTTCGATAGGCTCCAGACTCAGGTTTTCCAGCACCAGTCGCTTGCCGTGAGCCAAGCGCAGATCGCGAATCAGCAGGCTCATCCACTCACGCTCCGCCCACGGGCCAGGATCAACGCCACGAACAGCGGCACCCCGACCACTGCGGTCACCAGGCCGACCGGCAAGATGACGCCGGGCAGCAAGGCGCGGCTGGCCAGCGATGCCAGCGACAGCAGCAAGGCGCCGGCAAGGGCGCTGCCGGGCAGGAAGAAGCGGTGATCCTCCCCGAGCAGCAGGCGCGCTACATGGGGGCCGACCAGGCCGACAAAGCCCACTTCACCAACGAACGCCGTCGCCACCCCGGTCAGCAGGCTGACCCGTAACAGCGCCAGCGCGCGCAGGCGCTCGACACGAATACCGAGGCTGCGCGCCTGCTCCTCCCCTGCTCGCAAGGTGGTCATCGCCCAGGCCTGACTCATGGCCCACAACAGGCACAGCGACAGCACCCCGGCAACCAGCGCGACCCGCTGCAGATCGGCACGCGCCAGGCTGCCGAGCGTCCAGAAGACGATCTGCTGCAAGGCATCGGCGCTGGCTAGAAACTGCAACATGCCGACCAGCGCATTAAGCCCGAACAACAGAGCGATCCCGAACAGCACCAGGGTGTGCAGCGCGGGGCCGAGCAGGCGCGCCATCAGCAGCAACAGCAGGCAAGCAAGCAAGGCGCAAACGAACGCCGCCAGCGGCAACAGCACCTGCTGCCCCAGGCTGCCAAGCGACGGGCTGAACACGATGACCAGCGATGCGCCCAGCGTCGCGGCGGCGCCAACGCCTAGGGTGAAAGGGCTGGCCAGGGAGTTGTTCAAGGCGGTCTGCATTTCCGCGCCGGCCAGCCCGAGGCTGGCACCGACCACCAGGGCCATCAACGCGTACGGTACGCGTACTTCATGAATGATCACCCACTGCGCAGGCGCCAGATTTTCCGGCTGCAGCAACCCCTGCAGCACCTGCCACCAGCCGAGGCCCGCCGGGCCGGTGGCCAGGTCGCTGATGAAGGACGCGCCCAGTAGCAGGGTCAGAATCCCCAGGCAGATCACCCGGCGCCAGGCCAGTCGCCGATAACCACGGCGCAGTTCGCCAGCACTCACAGGCTGATCCAGTAGGTGCCCTGCAGCGGCACCGGCTGAAACTCGGCGTACAACTGCGCGAGCGTGGCTTGAGGGTCGAGGTCGACGAATACGTCGGGATACAGCCAGCGGGCGAATACCTGCACCGCCACCACATTGAAGGGGCTGTTGTAGAAACCGTGCCAGATGGCATGGGTCTGCCCATTGCGGATCGCCGCCAGGTGGCGGATGCCGCCCTTGCTGACCAACCGCTGCAACGACTCACGGGCCGGCTCGGCTTGCACGCCAGGCCCCAGGGCAATGTAGGGCGCGCCCTCGGCCAGGCTGTTCGCCGAACCCACCGCGCTGGCCACGTAATGATCCACCGGCTGGCTGAGCAGCAATTCGAGACTCAACACACCGGCATGCCCCGGCAGATAGTCCGTTGCCAGGCTACGGCCACCGGCTGCTTCCAGCAGGCCGGCGAGCATGCCGCGCGCCATGCTTTCGCAGCAGCCATCGCCCAGCCCGGCTCGGCTATGCAGAAACACCTGGGGGCCGGGCGGGCCTGGCAATTCATCGCTCACCGCAGCAAGTGCCCTGGCGTGGGCCGCGACGAATGCCTCTGCACGCGCTTCGCGCCCCAGAGCACGGCCCAGCAGGCGGATACTCAGCGGCGTATTGATCAGCGGCTGCTCACGGAAATCGACGAACAACACCGCGACGCCAGCACGCTGCAACTGCTCGGTAAGACGCTGCTGGTGGCTGCCGGGGCCATGGCCGGACAGGCTGAAGATCGCCAGATCCGGCGCCAGGCTCAGCACCTGTTCCAGGCTGAAGGTATCGGCCGAGCCCTGGCCAATGCGCGGCACCTGCTGCAACGCCGGAAAGGCTTCGCGGTACTGCCGGTCGGTGCCGGGATCGATCAGCGCCAGGTCAGCCGGCATACCCACCAGACGGTCGAGCACCTGCTGGCCCTCGAGAATCCCCAGCACCGGCAACAGGCGCCCCTCGCCGAGGACGATGCGCTGCACCTGCGCGGGCACTTCGACCTGACGCCCGGCGATATCGGTGAGCACCTGCCCGGCGTTAGCCAAGGTGGACTGCAGTGCCAGCAAGATGAGCAAAACGCCCGGCATCACACCGGGCGCACGGATCGACCAACCCATCAGATACGCAGCGCCACACCGAGGCGCACTTCACGACCTGGCTCGTAGGAACCACGAACGCCCTCGAAGTCGGGTATGTGGGTGAAGTCTTCGTTGCTGGCGTGATCCAGGTACTGCTTGTCGAACAGGTTCTTCAGGGTCAGGGTCAAGGTCAGGCGATCCGCCGCCAGCGGCAGCCACTCCGCGTACAGGTCATGCACGCCATACCCCGGTTTGCTCACCGTGCCCTCCCCGGTGTGCAACGAGTCGATGCTCTCCACGAAACGGCCCTGCCAGCCAACCGTGAGGTTCTCGGTGGCGCGGTAATCGGCGAAGGTCGTCCAGGTGTCGCCAAGGCTGGTGCCCTGGCCGTTGTGTTCGTAGACGTTCAGGCGGCGGCCATCGAGCCGGGCATTGTTGTGGTGGTAGCTCAGCCCGGCACTCACGCGCTGCCAGTGGTAGGCGGTCTGCAGCAGCACGCCTTCGCTCTTCAGGTCACCGATGTTGCCGTAAACGTTGGGCGCGCCGATGGGGTCGGCGACGGCGTCCTTGATGCGCGTCTCGTAGAGTTTGCCGGACAGCTCCCAGCTGGCCAGCCGATACTCGAAACCGACCTCGCTGGTGCGAGCGCGCTCGGCCTTGGTGTTCGGGTCATTGCGCGAGGAGTCCATCTTGAAGGCATCGCGTACCTGCGGGCCACGCAGGGCACGGGTATGACCGGCGAGTAGGGTCAGCTCGGGGGTCAGCGCATAGCGCGCGCTGAGGTTGGGGCTGACGCCGTCTTCGCGGAAGCGTTGGTCGTCGCGATCATCGAGCTTGTAACGGTCATAGCGCAGGCCGGCGCCGATCTGCAGGCGCTCGGTCAGTTGCAGGCTGTCCTGCACATAGAGGCCGAGGATGCTGCCATCTTCGCTGGTCTCTTCACGATTACCCTCTGGGCCGAGGGTGCCACGGTCGTCGCGATAATCGACGCCGTAGGTCAGCGTGTGACGCCCCAAGTGGCTGGTGTTGCGCATGTCGAAACCGCTGCTGCGTGTGCCGCCGAAGTACAGGCCGAAACGCCCGTCCTGCTGCAGCTCGACTTCGTTATGGAAGGTGGTCAGCTCGACATCGACGAGGTCGTTGTCCAGCGGTTTGAAGGCGTAGTTGAGCGTCCAGGTTTCCCGCTCGCTGCGCATTGGATACAGGCGGTTGAAGCCGCTGGGAATCCACTGCGGGCGCTGGCTACGCTCGCCGTCGTCGGTGCGCTGCTCGTAGCTCAGGCGCAGGGTCTGGGATTCGCTGAGCTTGCCCACCAGCTTGGTGAAGCCGAGCTTTTGCCGCGCGCCGGTGCCCAGCACGTCGTCGTTGTTGCCGTCTTCGTAATCGTTCTGATCCTGATAACTGGCCACCGCCAGCGCCGACCAGCTCTCGTTGAAGCGGCCGTACAGGCTGGTACTGCTTTTGTAGCCTTCGCCGTTGCTGAAGTAACCGCCCTTGACCAACGCGCCAAAGGACTCGCCCTCGCGCAGCAGATCGTCCGGGTCTTTGGTCACGAAACGGATAGAGCCACCCAGCGCACCCGGGCCAGCGGTGGCATCGCCGGTACCGGCCTGCACTTCGGCGCGCTTGAGCAGCTCGGGCTCGATGCCGATGCGACCGGTGTGGTGGAAGGTCTGCCCGGCCTGGCTGGCACCGTCGATGGTGATGTTCAGTTGAGTATCTTCGAAACCGCGCAGGTAGAGCTTCTGGGCGATCCCTGCACCGCCGCCGACGGTGACTTCCGGGTTGCTCTCGAACACGTCCTGCAGATCGTTGGCCTGCAGGCGCTGGATCTGCTCGGCCTCGACGGTTTCAGCGCGCTCGCTGGCCACCGCCGTCACCGAACTGGGTGCCAGCTCCAGCGACGAAGCAGTGCTCTGCGCCTGGGCATTGCCCAGAAAACCGCCGGTGACCAAGGCGCCCAGCAATGACAGTCGATAAGGACAACGGTGCATGAATGATCCCTCCCCAAGAAAGATGCAAATATTTCGTATTTGCAAATTCTTATCGAATATAGCGCTGGGGACGTACAACTTTTACAACTGTTACGACTGGCCGCTCGCCTGCTGCGGCAGGCAGATGGTCATCTGCAGGCCGCCACCCTCTCGATTGCTCGCCCGGATGCTGCCGCCAGTGGCACGAATCTGCCGTTGCGCCAGCGCCAATCCGAGGCCGTAACCGGCACGCTCGCTGCCCGCCCGGAAGAACGGCTGGAAGATCCGCTCCAGCCACTGTTCGTCAACGCCCGGGCCATGATCACGGATCTGCAGTTGCCAGGCCTGCTCATCGGCCTGCAGGTCGACCTCGACCACCCCACCTGGCGGCGTGTGGTCGAGGGCATTGCGCACCACGTTCTCGATGGCCTGCCCCAGCGCGCGATGACTGCTGCCAGCCAGCACCGCCTGCCCCGGCAGATGCGCCAGCAGTTGACGATCCGGGTACTCGAAGCGCGCATCATCGAGAATGCTGTCGAGCAGTTCGGTGAGATCGAGGGTTTCGTCACGCAACTGCGGCCGTTCGTTCTCCAGCCAGCTGAGGGTCAGGGCATCCTCGACCAACTGGCGCATGCCGTTGCAATCGTCACGGATGCGCTCGAGCAGCACGCGGCTGTCGGCGCCCTGCTCGGCCAGGCTGACCGCCATTTCGATGCGGGTCAGCGGCGTACGCAATTCGTGGGACATGTCCGCCAGACGCTGGCGCTGGTCGATGATCAGTTGCCCGGTACGCTCGGCCATGGCGTCGAAGGTATCCGCCAGGCTGGTCAGCTCGTCGTTGCGCGAGCCGAGCAACGAGCGCACCCGTACGTCGTAGCGGCCATCGCTGAACTGCCGCGTGGCCTGTTCGAGTCGCCGTAGCGGCTGCATCAAGTGGCGGTACAGCACCAGGCAGACGATCAGTAGCAGCACCAGCGGCACCACCAGTTGCAACAACAATTTGGCGTAGTGCCAGTTAAGGCCGGGGCGCATGCGCTGGGGCAGCTGGATCAGAAAGCTGGCACTGCGATCACTGAAGGGAATATCCATGATCGGGTTTTCCGCAAAATACAGGTGGATCTTCCAACTGACATCACGGCCCAGGCCGAAACCTTCTTGAAAGCGTGGCGACAGCTCGCCGGCCAGCGGCCGCACCTCGGCTTGCACCACAGCGGCCCAGGTCTGCTCCTGCTGCTGCAACGTATTGAGCCAGCGCTCCAGCGCCTGGTGATCGCCACCGCGATACAGCGACTCGGCCTGTTCGCCATAGTGCCGCAGCGTGCGCTGGTGCTCGGCGTCGATAAAGCTCATGCGCTCTTCGGTCTGCCAGGCGACCCGGGCGATGATCCAGAACAGCCCGACGCTGCCCACGGCGATGACGATGCACAGCTTCCAGAACAGGCGCCGGTTCATTGGAATACGTAACCCCGGCCATGCAGGGTCTGCAGGCGATCCGTCGCCAGGCCCGCCTCTCCCAGCAACCGGCGTATGCGGCTGATGTGCATGTCCAGGCTACGGTCGTAGCTGCTGTAATCGCGTTCCAGCACCGTGCGATACAGGTAGGGCTTGCTGAGCGCTTCACCACGGTGGCTGACCAGATGCCAGAGCACACGAAACTGGATCGGCGTGAGGCTGACCTCGCGCTCGTTGACCGTGACCCGCTGGGCATGACGCTCGAGGCGCAATTCGTCGACCTGCAGTTGCTGCACGTCTGCCGGGCGCACGCTGTCCGTCACCCGGGTACGCCGCAACACGGCATCGATGCGCAGTTGCAGCTCGGTGATGTTGAACGGTTTGGGCAGGTAGTCATCGGCGCCATGGCGCAGGCCACGAATGCGTTCTTCCTCGGCGCCACAGGCAGTCAGCATGATCACCGGCGTCTGCTGGTGCTCACGCAGGCGGCGCAGAACGGAAAAGCCATTGAGATCCGGCAGCAGCACGTCCAGCAGCACCAGATCCGGCGCATCGCTGATCGCCATGCCGAGCCCCGCTTCGCCCAGATGGCTGGAGCTGGTGGCATATCCCTGCCCGCGCAGCAGCTCACCAAG
Source organism: Pseudomonas sp. AC355 (assembly GCF_979258205.1). Taxonomy (NCBI): domain Bacteria; kingdom Pseudomonadati; phylum Pseudomonadota; class Gammaproteobacteria; order Pseudomonadales; family Pseudomonadaceae; genus Pseudomonas; species Pseudomonas sp. AC355. The sequence continues at coordinate 2,864,669 of NZ_OZ409843.1, forward strand.
CTGTGCACACAGGGTACGGTCGTCCTCGATGATCAGAATGCGTGCCAGGCTGGCCGACATTGCCGCTCCCAGGGGCCGGGAGCGGCACCCATCAAAGATAATAATTCTCAGATAGATTACGCGAGTTGCGGTCACGAGGTAATGGCATCGTCAGGAGACCAAGCCATTGCAGCTACGCCGCTCGCCGAAACGATGGCAGGCGTACCTTGAGCTTTGCCAAACAGCCGCGATCGCTTCGCCCCGAGGTCGGGGCTCCTACGGAGTTGCGGATGCTCAAGATCCTGTAGGAGCCGCGACCCCGCGGCGAATGATGGGCATACCGTGGTTTCGCGGAGCGGACACGGTCACTGCGCCCCAAGGCAGGGCGCCACCCCCCTGTTTAGACCGCCACCTGCTCAGCCGGCGAGACGATACTGCTCTTGCCGCGCGAGCGCCCGGAGCTGAGGTAGTCGGCGATGGATTCCTGGGTGACTTCGCCGAGGAAGTCGTTGTCGGCGCTGAGCACCGGCAGCCAGGAGCGGTTGAACTCGTACATGCGCGACAGCAGGATGCGCAGGTGTTCGTCGTGGGAGGCGGTGGCGTTGAATGGCTGCAGGAAGGGCTGTACCGAACCGCCCTGCCCGCGCAGGTCACGGCGGCGGATGTAGCCGAGGGCCTTTTTCTGCGCGTCGGTCACCACCAGGTGGCGGCGGTCGTGCTCTTCCATCAGTTCGACGGCATCGGCGACCGCGGTTTCCGGCAACACGGACGGTGCATCGTCGGCGGCGTCTTCGGCACGGATCAGCAGCAGCCGCTTGAGGGTGCTGTCCTGACCGACGAAACCGCTGACGAAGTCGTCTGCCGGATGTGCCAGCAGGGTATCCGGATGATCGAACTGGAGCAGCTTGCCGTCCTTGAAGATGGCGATCTTGTCGCCCAGTTTGATGGCTTCGTCGATGTCGTGGCTGACCATGATCACGGTCTTGTTGAGCGCCCGCTGCATCTGGAAGAACTCGTTCTGGATGGCATCGCGGTTGACCGGGTCGACTGCGCCGAAGGGCTCGTCCATCAGCAGAACCGGTGCATCGGCTGCGAGGGCGCGGATCACGCCGATACGCTGCTGCTGGCCACCGGACAGCTCACGGGGATAGCGCGACAGGTACTGCTTGGGCTCCAGCTGCACCATGCTCATCAGCTCGACTGCACGCTCGTGGCAACGCTTCTTGTCCCAGCCGAGCAGCTTGGGCACCACGGTGATGTTTTCCTCGATGGTCATGTTGGGGAACAGACCGATCTGCTGGATCACGTAGCCGATGTTGCGGCGCAGGGTCACTTCGTCGATGCCGGTGGTGTCTTCGCCGTTGATACGCACGCGCCCGGAGGTCGGTTCGATCAGCCGGTTGATCATCTTCAGGGTTGTGCTCTTGCCGCAACCGGATGGGCCGAGGAACACGCAGATCTGCCCTTCGTCGACGGTCAGGCTGACTTCGTTGACGGCAACGACGTCCTTGCCTTTCTGGTGAAATGTCTTGGTGAGTTTGTCGAGTTCGATCATGTTCGGGTCCTCAGTGGGCGGCTTTCAGGCCACGGGGAGTGAGCGTTTTCTGCAGCCACTGCAAAAACAGGTCGGCAACGATGGCGAGCAGGCTCACCAGCACTGCACCGACGAAAAGGGTGGCCATGTCGCTGCGACTGATGGCCGTGAGAATCAGCACGCCAAGGCCGCCGGCGCCGATGGTCGCGGCGATGGTCATCACTCCGATGTTCATCACCACGGCGGTGCGTACACCGGCCAGGATCACCGGCACGGCGATGGGCAGATCGACCATGCGCAAACGCTGCCAGAAACTCATGCCGATACCTTTACCCGCCTCGCGGATGCCCGGTTCGACGCTGGTCAACGCCAGGTAGGTGTTGCGCAGGATCGGCAGCAGCGAATAGAGGAACACGGCAGTGACGGCCGGCAGCGGGCCGAGGCCCTGACCGAACTGCGAGTAGAACGGCAGCAACAGGCCGAACAGCGCGATGGCCGGCAACGTCAGTACGACGGTAGCGGCGCCCTGCAGCGGCCCGGCAATCCATGGGAAACGGGTCATCAGAATGCCCAGCGGCACGCCGATGATGATCGCCAGGCCGACGGCAATGCCCACCAGGGCGATGTGCTCGCCGGTCAGGCTGGCGACTTGCGCCCAGTCGATGTGCTGGAAAGCGGTCATGAAATCCATATCAACGATCCCCCTCGATCAGTTTCTGTTCACGAAGGAAATCGGCGGCCACCGTAGCAGGCGTCACGCGATCGACATCGACGCGGGCGTTGAGGCGACGCATGGTGGCGTCATCCAGGCTCTCGGCCAGGGGTTTGAGCAGCGCTTCCAATTCGGGGTGTTCCTTCAGGTAGTCGGCATTCACTACCGGAGCGGCGGTGTAGTCCGGGAAGTAACCCTTGTCGTCCTCAAGCAGGCGCAGGCCAAAGGAGTCCAGACGGCCATCGGTGGTGTACACCAGGCCAACGAACACCTGGCCATTGCGCAGTGCGGTGTAGACCAGGCCAGGATCCATCTGGCGAATCTCGTTACGGGTGAAGGTCAGACCGTATTCCTTGACCAGCCCATCGAGGCCGTCGGAGCGGTTGGCGAATTCGATATCCAGTGCCAGCAGGCGATTGCCATCACCCGGCTGCCTGGTGACCGCAGCCAGGTCGCTGATGCTGTTGATATCAGGGTGTTCCTCGGCGACCTTTTCCGGCAGCGCCAGGGCATAGGTATTGTTGAAGCGGGTAGGCGCCAGCCAGATCGCGCCGGTCTTGGCATCCAGCTCCTTGACGCGCTGGTAGGCGGCTTCCTTGTCGAGGCGCTCGGTGACCTTGTTGTAGGCCACCAGCGAAGTGCCGGTGTATTCCCAGGTCAGATCCAGCTGGCCGCTCTTCATGGCGTTCCAGGCGATGGTGCTGCCCAGGTTGCCGACGATGCGCGACTGATAGCCGTGGGGCCGCAGATACTGCGCGGTGAGCTCGGAGAGGATCGCCTGCTCGGTGAACACCTTGGCGCCGATACGGATCTCGGCCGCCTGGCTGGTGGTAGCCAGCAGCAGGCCGAGGCACAGAACTAAAGACTTCATCATGGATTCCTTCAACGGGCCACCCCACGCTCGAACCAGAAACGGCTGACGGCCGCTACCAGGCCGTCGAGCAGCAGTGCCAGCAAGGCAGTGGCTGCCGCGCCGAGAATCAGCAACGGCTGGTTCTCCAGGGCGATGGCCGGGAAGATCAGGCTACCCAGGCTGTTGGCGCCGATCAGGAAGGCCAGTGGCGCGGTACCGACGTTCAGCGCCAGCGCGACGCGCACGCCGCCGACCATGATCGGCACGGCACTCGGCAGTTCGACCTGCCAGAGCACCTGGCCGGGCGTCATGCCAATCCCGGTGGCCGCTTCCTTGAGCGAGCTCGGTACGTTGCGCAGGCCTTCATAGGTGTTGCGCACGATAGGCAGCAACGAGGCGAGAAACAGCGCTAGCACGGCCGGGCCATTGCCGATACCGACGATGGACAGGGCAATCGCCAGCACCGCCAGCGGCGGCACGGTATTGCCCACGTTGAACACCTGCATGAAGCGTTCGGCGCTGTGCTCGCGGCCGGGTCGGCTCAGCAGGATGCCGGCAGGAATGCCCACGGCCAGTGCAGCGAACATCGACATGAACACCAGATACAGATGCGCCTGCAGGTAGTACGCCAGGTCTTCGCGGTGCTCTTCGAACACAGCGGGGGTGATCCAGTGGATCAGCAAGGCCAGTACCGCAACCAGCGCCACCGCGCCCAGCAGCACCTTGCCCAAGCTTTTCAGCATGTTTCGACTCCAATCGACAACGGGCAACAGCCCGTCGAGCTGGCCGAACGCGTTGCGCGCCAGCCGTCAAACACCGGAAGGGAAAATCGCTCGCCAGACGTTCTGCATGCCTCTGCAAATACGCCTCGCAGCCTCCCGGCCCATGTGTACTCGACCCCTCATACGCCGCTACGGTTCAACCCTTTTGCCATCGTTCTGCCATGTACAAACGCCCACTATCGCCACACATCCAGTTACAAGGCAGGTATCATCGGGCCTCCAAGGTATTCGCCGGGATGGCGAACACCAGCCCTCAAAGGAGACCCTGTGCTCGACCTCGTAGCCGCCTTCATCGTCCTCACCACCCTGCTCACCTACGTCAACTATCGCTTCATACGCCTGCCGCCGAGCATCGGTGTGATGGCCACCGCGCTGATCTTTTCGCTGATCGTTCAGGGCCTGAGCCAACTCGGCTACCCGCTGATCGAGATCGAAGCACAGGAAATCATCCGCCGCATCGATTTCTCCGACATCCTCATGACCTGGTTCCTACCGGCACTGCTGTTCGCCGGCGCGCTGCACGTGGACTTGAGCGACCTGCGCAGCTACAAATGGCCCATCGGCCTGCTGGCCACCGTGGGCGTACTGATCGCCACCAGCGTGATCGGCACACTGGCGTTCTACATCTTTGCCCTGTTCGGCTGGCACGTGGACTTCATCTACTGCCTGCTGTTTGGCGCGCTGATCTCACCCACCGACCCGATCGCGGTGATGGGCATCCTCAAGTCGTCGGGCGCGCCGAAGCCGCTGGCGACCACCATCGTGGGCGAGTCGCTGTTCAATGACGGCACCGCTGTCGTGGTGTTCACCATCCTGCTCGGCATTCTGCAACTGGGTAGTACGCCGACGCTGGGCGCCATCAGTTGGCTGTTCATCCACGAAGCGATTGGCGGGTTGCTGCTGGGCGCGGCGATGGGCTACGGCGTGCTGCTGATGATCCGTAGCATCGATCAGTACCAGGTCGAAGTGATGCTGACCCTGGCGCTGGTGTTCGGCGGCGCGGCACTGGCTGCACGGCTGCACGTTTCCGGGCCGATCGCCATGGTGGTGGCCGGTCTGATCATCGGCAACATGGGCCGCAAGCATGCGATGTCGGACGAATCACGCCGCTACGTGGACGGTTTCTGGGAGTTGATCGATGAAATCCTCAATGCCCTGCTGTTCGCCCTGATCGGCCTGGAACTGCTGCTCCTGCCGTTCTCCTGGCTGCACATCATCGCGGCGTTCGTGCTGGGCGGCGCGGTGCTGATGGCCCGCCTGCTGACGGTTGCACCGGCCATTCTGATCATGCGACGCAGTGCTGGCGGGCGCAGGCAGGTGTCACACGGTGCGATCCGCATCCTCACCTGGGGCGGCTTACGCGGTGGCGTCTCGGTGGCCCTGGCGTTGTCGCTGCCGCTGGGTGAGGAACGTGACCTGCTACTGAGCCTAACCTATATCGTCGTGCTCACGTCGATCCTGCTGCAGGGATTGTCCATCGGGCCGTTGGTCAGCCGGCTGTACCGCGACATGCCGAAAGCCGCTACTGACGATCATCACTAGCCGCGTAAGCAAACTGGCGACATACGTGCCGCCAGCTCTTCAGGTCTAAAGACGTGACTCCAACACCAGCAGGTTATTTTCCACCCGCCAGCCAATCCGGTTGAGATAGCTCATGCCAAGCAGTGCCTCCTTCGGCGATGAGCCTTCCAGCACCACGGCTTCAACGCCCAGCACCTGCAGTGCGCCGACACTCACCTTGTCGAGCGTGATGCGCCATCCGCGGGCGGTACCACTCGCAGTATTGACCTGAATCGGCTGCCCGCGCGTGCGGTAGTCGATGCCAAGACGGCGGGCCTGGGTTTCGTTGAGGGCAACAGAAGTAGCACCGGTATCGACCAGAAACTGCTGCGAGCGGCCATTGATCGCGCCCTCAGCCCAGTAATGGCCACCGTTGCTGCGGGCTATACTCAGGGTCTGTTTCTGCGGCTCAACGAAACCGCTGGTGTTGTATTCACGGCTCAGGCTGTAGCTGCGCTCCACGCCGTCGACTCGCAACACGGCGCTGCGGCTGTCGGCGCTCACCACCTGCACGCCCCCAGGCCCACTTTGCCCAACACGCACCAACTTGCGCTGGCCATCGACCGAAATGACTGCAGCGCCCGGGAACAGGCCGACGACCTGCACCTGCGGCGCAGCCAGAGTCAACTGAGCAGCCAACAGGCCTGCTATGCCACAGATCAATCGACGCATCCCTGCCTCTCTTGCCTAATCGAAGGGGTAGTGTTGGCCCCAGCGCTCGAAGACCGGACGCAACGCGTCGTGCTCAACGAGCTCGGCCATGCGCTGGTCATACAGTTTCGCCAGTGCTCGGCCGCGCGGGGTATCGGCAAAGCCGATGTACAACGGTAAACGAATCAGGTCGGTGACCCGGTACTTCGACGGCTCGGAAGCACCCGCAAGCACCTCCTGAACCTCGGGCTGGGCATCGATGTAGTAATCGGCATGATCGTAGGCAAGCATCGGCAGGATGCCGCCACGGCGCAGCAGCTCGTTGTAGTGTTTGAGGCCAGGAATGTAGCGCTGGTACTCGTAACCGCGCATCCACACCAGACGGGAAGCGGAGAGCGCTTTCTGATCTGGCAGGGGCTTGCTGGCCAGACTCAGGGCGCTGATCAAGTCCGAGTCGTAGTGCCAGGTCGGGTACACCACACCGCCGCTGACCTCGTTCTGGTAGGACGCCACCCAGGCATCCGCCTCACCACGCTGCACAAGGCCTACAGAGCGGGTGTAGGGCACGATCTGCATGTCCAGCTTGACCCCGGCGGGCTCGAACACCAGGCGCAGGATGTCCCAGGACAGGCCCGTGCCGTCAGCATTGATGCGATCCACCCAGACATCGCTGGCCATGCGGATGTTCGCGGGCACCTCGCTGCTCGCCTGGGCGCAGACGCTCAACGACAACAGTAAAGCCAGCCAGAAACCGTGAATCATCGCACCTCCAGGGTTAGGCGAAACCCAGGCTGGTCGCCAGGCCGTTGCCCCAGCCCCACACCAGCAACTGCATGGCCAGCCAGGCGAAAACACCTGCCAACACATCATCAAGCATGATGCCGAAACCGCCGTGAACGTGCCGGTCAATCCAGCGAATGGGCCATGGTTTGAGGATGTCGAAAAAGCGGAACATCAGGAAACCCACCAGCACCCAGCCCCAACCTTCCGGGACCAGCCACAGGGTGATCCACATACCGACCATTTCGTCCCAGACGATGCCCTCGTGGTCGTGTACGCGCAGATCTTCGGCCACCTTGCCGCACAGCCAGACACCGAACAGCATGGTGACGCCCAGCATCAACCAGTACCCCCAGTCCGGCAACATCTGCCACAGCGGGATGAACGGCACCGCGACCATCGAGCCCCAGGTGCCAGGCGCTTTCGGCAGAGTACCTGAGCCGAAGCCAAAGGCGAGGAAATGCCAAGGGTTGCGCCACACGGAGGGCGGCACGAATTCCGCGGGGACTTGTTTGGGATGATCAGTCACGTTGCGATCCGAAATGTTGGTAGCCACTTTTCAGCGGCTGGATGGCTCGGCCTTCGGCGTCCTGCACATGTACGCCCTGCCCGGCCTCGACCCGACCGATCACGTGTACAGGCTGCCCCATGGCGCGCAGCCCGTCCAGTTTCTCGGCAGGCAGAGTAAAGGCAAGCACGTAGTCATCGCCACCACCAAGCGCCAGCTGGCGTGCAGTTTCGTCGCCCGCGCAGGCACGCAGAGCCGTGGACAACGGCACGCGCTGCTGCTCGACGATCAACGCCACACTGGATGCTCTGGCGATATGCCCGCAGTCGGCGAGCAGGCCGTCGGAGATGTCCAGCGCCGCCGTGGCCAGCCCACGCAAGGCCTGGCCGAGTACCAGCTGCGGTGACGGCGACCAATAGTGCGCCAGCAATTCACTAGTACCGTCCTGCTCCTCACACTCGCCCAGCACGAAGGGCAAAGCGCCCGCCGCATCGCCAAGCGAACCACCGACACACAGCAGATCACCTGCGCGCGCCCCAGAGCGGGTCAGCGCAAGGCCTTTCGGCACTCGGCCGAATACGGTGAGGGTCAGGCTCAAGGGCCCGCGTGTGGTATCACCACCGACCAAGCACATGCCGCACTGGCTCGCCATGCTTTCCAGCCCGGCCGTGAAGTCGGCCAGCCAGTCAGGGGAAACATCAGGGAGGGTCAGCGCCAGGGTAAAGGCTAGAGGCGTCGCGCCCATGGCGGCCAGATCACTGGCCGAGACGGCCAACGCGCGCTGGCCCAGTAAGCGCCCAGCAGCATCAGCAGGAAAATGCACGCCAGCGACCAGGGTATCGGTGGACACCGCCAGTTGTTCACCAGCGGGCACTTCCAGCAGGGCGCAGTCGTCGCCAATCCCCAGCACCACACCATCGGCCGCCCGCGCGCAGGCGGCAGCAGCGAAGTAATGACGGATCAGCTCGAACTCGCCCAACACACTCAGCGCTTGCTGTTGAAGTCGCGGACTTCGTCGGCACGCAGCGTCGGCGCCAGCTTATCCAGCACGCCATTGACGAACTTGTGCCCGTCGGTGGCGCCAAAGATCTTGGCCAGCTCGATGCCTTCGTTGATCACCACGCGGTACGGCACATCGATGCGGTTACGCAGCTCGTAGGTGGACAGACGCAGGATGGACAGCTCGACCGGGTCGATCTCGGCCAACGGACGATCGAGCAATGGCTCGAACGCGCTGTCGATCTCGGTCTTCTGACGCGGCACGCCATGCAGAATTTCGTGGAAGTAAGCCCCGTCGACCGCACTGAAGTCGTTGTCGACCCGGAACTGGGCCTCGATCTCGTTGAGCGCCTGCCCGGCGATATGCCAGGAGTACAGTGCCTGCATTGCCAGCGTACGCGCCTGACGGCGGGCAAGTACCTTGGCGCTTGGGCCCTTTTTGACTGGCTTACTGTCGTTCTGGCTCACTTGGCCTCCAACTGTGCCAGCAGGCTGACCATTTCCAGCGCGGACAGGGCAGCTTCGGCGCCTTTGTTGCCGGCCTTGGTGCCGGAACGCTCGATGGCCTGCTCGATAGAGTCGACGGTCAGCACGCCGAAAGCGACCGGTACGCCGAACTCCATGGACACCTGGGCCAAGCCCTTGGTGCATTCACCCGCCACGTATTCGAAGTGCGGCGTGCCGCCACGGATCACTGCGCCAAGGGCGATGATCGCGTTGTACTCGCCGCGCTGGGCGACTTTTTGAGCGACCAGCGGAATTTCGAAGGCGCCTGGCGCACGGATGATGGTGATGTCGCTTTCGCTCACGCCATGGCGTACCAGGGCGTCGACGGCACCACTGACCAGGCTCTCGACCACGAAGCTGTTGAAGCGGCCGACCACCAGGGCGAAGCGACCCTCGGGAGCGATGAAATTACCTTCGATAGTCTTGAGTGTCATAGCGAGTTCTCGAGCTGTCTTTAAAGAGCCAGGGCCTGCCATGGCAGGCCCTGAAAATAGTGTCGGTGGGCTAAAGGTAGCTCACCGCGATAGTCACCCGTTATTTCGGGGGCAGGTATTCTACAACTTCCAGATCGAAACCGGATATCGCATTGAACTTCATCGGCGCACTCATCAGGCGCATCTTGCGCACACCGAGGTCACGCAGAATCTGCGAACCGGCACCGACCGTGCTGTAGGTACTCGGCGTCTTGCTGGTGGCACCATCCGCTTCACGGATATGCGCCAGCACTTCGTCGCCGTCCAGCGAATGGCCGAGCAGCAGCACCACGCCGCTACCGGCATTGGCCACTTCGGTCATCGCCGCGCGCAGGCTCCAGCGGCCAGGCTGGCGCACCATCAGCAGGTCGCGCATCGGATCCATGTTGTGTACGCGCACCAGGGTCGGCTCTTCCGGGCAGATGGTGCCCAGGGTCAACGCCATGTGCACATCGCCTTCCACCGAATCGCGATAGGTGACCAGATGGAACTGACCGACTTCGCTATCCAGCGGCTGCTCGGTCACGCGGGTAACGGTGCGCTCGTGCAGCATGCGGTAGTGGATCAGGTCGGCGATGGTGCCGATCTTGATGCCATGTTGCTCGGCGAATACTTCCAGCTCCGGGCGACGAGCCATAGTGCCGTCGTCATTCATGATCTCGCAGATCACCCCACTCGGCTCATAGCCGCCCATGCGAGCTAGGTCGCAGGCCGCTTCGGTGTGGCCGGCGCGCGCCAACACGCCACCTGGCTGAGCCATCAGCGGAAAGATATGGCCGGGGCTGACGATGTCTTCGGCAACCGCGTTCTTCGCGGCAGCAGCCTGCACGGTGCGGGCACGGTCAGCGGCGGAAATGCCGGTGGTGACGCCCTCGGCGGCTTCGATGGAGACGGTGAACTTGGTGCCAAAGCCGGAACCGTTGCGCGGTGCCATGAGCGGCAGCTTGAGGGTTTCGCAGCGTTCACGGGTCATCGGCATGCAGATCAGGCCACGGGCAAAGCGCGCCATGAAGTTGATGTGCTCGGCGGTCACGCATTCGGAGGCGATGATCAAGTCGCCTTCGTTCTCGCGGTCTTCGTCATCCATGAGGATGACCATCTTGCCGGCACGAATGTCTTCGACCAGCTCTTCGATACTGTTGAGTGCCATGGTGGCGGTGTCCTTAATTCTTCAGGTAGCCGTGTTCGGCGAGAAAACCTTCGGTGAGCCCGGCACTGCTGGGCTCGGCGGCCTTGTCACCGAGCAGCAGGCGCTCCAGGTAACGGGCCAGCAGGTCGACCTCGAGATTGACCCGGCGCCCGGGGCGGTAGTTGGCCATGATGGTTTCGGCCAAGGTGTGCGGCACGATGGTCAGTTCGAACTCGGCACCATCCACGGCATTCACCGTGAGGCTGGTACCGTCGACGGTAATCGAACCCTTGTGGGCGATGTACTTGGCCAACTCGCGCGGGGCACGCACCTTGAACTGGATGGCGCGGGCGTTCTCCTCACGGGAAATGATCTCGCCGACGCCATCGACATGACCGCTAACCAGATGGCCACCCAGGCGAGTGGTCGGCGTCAGGGCCTTTTCCAGATTGACCGGGCTACCGGTCTTGAGATCGATAAAGGCAGTACGCGCCAGGGTTTCGCGGCTGACATCGGCCCAAAAGCCGTCGCCTGGCAATTCGACCGCGGTCAGGCACACACCATTGACCGCGATGCTATCGCCCAGAGCCACATCAGCCAGATCGAGCTTGGCGGTCTTGACGTAGACACGCACATCGCCGCCCTTGGGGGTGATGGCGGCAATGCTGCCGATGGATGCGATGATTCCAGTGAACATTAAGTGCTCCTCGTCAGACCGGCAGTTCTTTGAGCTTGCGCAGCGTATCGGCACAAGTACGCGCCGCTTCGGCACCCTTGACCAGGAAATGCTCGCGGAAGAACGTCTGGTGCTCTTCGCCGGCATGGAAATGGTGGGGCGTGAGCACTGCCGAGAACACCGGCACGTCGGTTTCCAGCTGCACCTGCATCAAGCCCTCGATCACCGCCTGGGCGACGAACTCGTGACGGTAGATGCCACCATCGACCACCAGCCCGGCAGCGACGATGCCAGCATAGCGGCCGCTCTTGGCCAGACGCTTGGCATGCAGGGGAATTTCGAAGGCGCCGCCGACTTCGAAGCAGTCGATCTCGCCAGCGGCATAGCCCTGGCGCTGCATTTCTTCGAGAAAGGCATTGCGGGACTGATCGACGATTTCGCGGTGCCAGCAGGCCTGCACGAAGGCGACCCGGCGTACTTGAGAAGTAATGGACATGTTCAACTCCTGTTTATGGCTAAAACAGGGCAGTTTTGATCGATAGGGACAGTACAGACATGCGGCAGCCACAAGGGCGCCCAGCCAGGCAATCCCGCTCTCTCTTCATCCGGACTATACCGTCGGCTCCGGAATCACACCGGATCTGCTTGTCCCCGGGCGGCTGGTGGCCATACCGGGCGCTCGCGGGCTAGGAGCATTGCGCGCCATTACCGCCGGTGGGGAATTACACCCCGCCCTGAGAACGTTGTGGCCGCGCTGTGCGGCCGAGAGGCGTTTTACCATAGTTGCCGTGGCGGTGCACGGAGGGCGTGTGCCAACGGCGAACCTTACGTGGCGGACTCGGGCACCGCGATTATCCGCCAATCGTCGCCCACAGCACGTATGTCGACGATCTTCAACGGTTTGGCCTCGGCCATCCGCGCCAGAGGTAGATCGAGTAGCGGCCTGGCGCTGGAGCCAAGGAATTTGGGTGCGACGAACAACTGATATTCATCGACCAGGCCCAGCCGGGCGAAAGCGCCAGCCAGTTTCGGCCCGGCCTCGACCAACACCTCATTGGCCCCCCGGCTAGCAAGCTCTAGCAGCAGCTTGCGCAGATCGACATGGCCGTTGTTGCCCGGTATCGCCAGCAGTTCGTGACCCTCATCGAGGTAGCGATCCCGCGAGGCCGCCGCCGCGCATGTCGCCACCAGCGCCGAACCGGCCTGGAAGAACGGCGCACTCAGCGGAACACGCAAACGCCCATCGACCAGTACGCGCAGCGGCGGACGCGCCTGAGCCAAGGCCGTGAGTTCGGCGCCCAGACCCAGTTCGTCGGGCCTTACCGTCAAGCGGGCGGCATCGGCCAACAGCGTATCGGCACCACTCAGAACCACGCTCGAACGCGCGCGCAGCCGTTGTACTGCTGCACGAGCAGCCGGCCCAGTGATCCATTGGCTTTCGCCGCTGGCCATGGCCGTGCGCCCGTCCAGGCTCATGGCGAGCTTGACGCGCACCAGCGGCAGGCCCTTTTCCATTCGCTTGACGAAGCCGGCGTTCAGCGCCCGCGCCTCACTTTCCAATACACCGCCTTGCACCGAGATGCCGGCATTCATCAGCCTCAACAGCCCCCTGCCGGCCACCTGCGGGTTGGGATCCTGCATCGCCGCGACCACGCGGGCGACACCGGCCTCAAGCAGAGCGTCGGCACAAGGCGGCGTACGCCCATGGTGGCTACAGGGTTCCAGGGTGACGTAGGCGGTGGCGCCGCGCGCTTTGTCGCCAGCCTGACGCAAGGCGTACACCTCGGCATGGGGCTCGCCAGCCTTGGCGTGCCAACCTTCGCCGATGATCTTGCCGTCGCGCACGATCACACAACCGACACGGGGATTAGGGTGAGTGGAATACAGCCCCTTGCGCGCCAACTCGAGCGCGCGAGCCATGAATGCCTGATCGCTGGTGCTCATCTCAGTCCTGATTGGGCTCGCGGGAAAGACGGTCGATTTCCTCACGGAATTCATTGAGATCCTGGAAGCGGCGATACACCGAAGCGAAGCGGATATAGGCCACTTCGTCGAGTTTCTGCAGCTCGGTCATCACCAGCTCGCCAAGCACCAGCGACTTGATCTCGCGCTCGCCAGTGGCCCGTAGTCGATGCTTGATATGGGCGATGGCCGCCTCCAGCCGCTCGATGCTCACCGGGCGTTTTTCCAGCGCACGCTGCATGCCGGCGCGCAGCTTGTCTTCGTCGAAGGGCTGGCGGCTGCCGTCCTGCTTGATCAGGCGCGGCATCACCAGCTCGGCGGTCTCGAAGGTGGTGAAACGCTCACCACAGGCCAGGCATTCTCGCCGGCGACGCACCTGATCGCCCTCGGCGACCAGACGCGAATCGATGACCTTGGTGTCGTTGGCAGAGCAGAAGGGGCAGTGCATGGTCGGAACAGCCAGGCGGGAAAGCCCGCATGGTAGCGCATCCACCCAACCCGGTGCCAAGCGCCGCAGGGCCACTTTCCTTTGCATTCGCCGGTGGCTATGGGGAGAATCCAGGCATTGCCCGCCTGCCAGGATCCCTCCATGCCATTGCGCCCGCTCGCCCTGCTCAGTTTCGCCGCCTTGCTCGTCGCTTGCGCCGGCGAAACACCACCACCTGCGGCCCCACCCGCAGCGCCTGCGCCCAAACAGGAGCCTGCTGCGACGCCGGCGCATCTGCGCGACCTCACTGGCACCCTGCTCGACGTGCCCGCGGGCGCCGATGTGGAACTGGCCCTGCTGACCATAAACGAACGCGGTCTACCTCACAAACTGCTGGGCAATATCCAACTGCGTGGAACGGGTACGCCGCTGCCGTTCCGCCTGCAGTTCAACCCCGAGAACTTCGACCAGGGCATTCGCGTGGAGCTGCGCGGTCGCGTGCATCAGTCGGGCAAGCTGGTGTTGCACATGCCTAGCCAGTTGATCCGTGAGCCGCAGAGCCAGACGCTCGGTGAAATCCGCGTAACGCCTGCGCTGTGACTCCACCGCACCACCTGCAAGCAGCCCTGGGCGAATTGCTCGGCGATGCCCGCCTGAGCGCGACCATTCTGCCGGGTACCGACCTGCGCCTGTGGTTAATCGACCCGGCGAACATGGATCGCTGCTTTAGCCCCGAGGAAACCCGACGGATTCTCGAGGAGCCGCCTTACTGGTGCTTCTGCTGGGCCAGCGGCCTGGTGCTGGTGGACTGGCTGGCCCAGCACCCGGAATGGGTGCGCGGCAAGCGGGTTCTGGATGTCGGCAGCGGCTCGGGTGTGGCAGCCATCGCTGCCGCGCGGGCTGGTGCGGCGCAGGTGGTAGCCTGCGACCTTGATCCGCTGGCGCTTGCCGCCTGCCAGGCCAATGCCGAACTCAATGGCGTGCAGCTGGAGTATTCGAGCGATCTGTTCGCCGAGCGCCGCGACTACGATCTGGCGATCGTCGCCGACGTGCTCTACGACCGCGCCAACCTGCCGCTGCTCGATCGTGTTCTCGAACATGCCCGCCAGGTGTTGGTTGCTGACTCTCGCGTGCGGGATTTCAGTCATCCGGCCTATCGCCGCATCGGCGGCCTGGAGGGCTGCACCTGGCCGGATCTGGCGGAGCCGGAAACCTTCCGCCACGTCAGCCTCTATCATGCCGACGGCGGCCCCTTGTAGCCGCGCACCTGCGCCCACATTTATAGTCACACCCACTTTTCGCCCGGACAGAGACCGACCATGAGCGACACCCCGTACATCTTCGATATCAATGGCGCCGTCCAGTTTGAACAGCTGGTGATCGAGAACTCGTTCAGCAAGCCGGTACTGGTGGATTTCTGGGCCGAGTGGTGTGCGCCCTGCAAGGCGCTGATGCCGCTGCTGACACAGATCACCGAGGGCTATCAGGGCGAGCTGCTGCTGGCCAAGGTGAACTGCGATATCGAGCAGGAAATCGTCGCCCGTTTCGGCATCCGCAGCTTGCCGACAGTGGTGCTGTTCAAGAATGGCCAGCCGGTCGACGGTTTCCAGGGCGCGCAACCCGAATCGGCGATACGCGCCCTGCTGCAGCCCCATGTTCCAGAGCCTCAAGCGCCCGAGGCCGATCTGCTGGAAGTCGCCCAGCAAGCCTTCGCCGATGGCCGCATCGGCGAGGCTGAAGCCCTGCTCAAGCAGAAGCTCGGCGAGGACAACAGCAACGCTGCCGCGCTGATTCTGTATGCGCGCTGCCTGGCAGAGCGCGGCGAGCTGGGCGAGGCACAACAGGTACTCGATGCAGTCAAGGGTGATGAACACAAACAGGCCCTGGCCGGAGCCCGCGCACAACTGACCTTCTTGCGTGAAGCGGCCAACCTGCCGGATGCCGCCACGCTGAAAAGCCGCCTGGCGCAGAATGCGGAGGACGACGAAGCCGCCTACCAGTTGGCCATTCAGCAGCTCGCCCGCCAGCAGTACGAACCGGCTCTGGACGCTCTGCTGAAACTCTTCGTGCGCAACCGCAACTACGCTGATGGCCTGCCGCACAAGACGTTGTTGCAGGTGTTCGACCTGCTCGGCAACGAGCATCCGCTGGTGACCACCTACCGTCGCCGGGTGTATCAGGCGCTCTATTGATTCCGAGAACCTGTCCCGCAGCAGACTGTGCGAAAACTACTGCGCTCGGTCATGCGGCCTGGTAGGAGCCCGCTTGCGGGCGATGCAATGTTGATTTCAACATCGCTATCGCCGGCAAGCCGGCTCCTACCGATACCTGCCGGCTACCGCTGCTCTACCCAGCAATAAACCGGCGCGTCCGGGCCGGTTTCCATGCGTACCTGCTCGCAATGACGCAGGCGCACCAACAAACGCTTACCCGCCACCTCACCGCCAGCCAGAGCGGCCAGCTGCGCCAGCAACTGCGGCCCCTCGACACGTCCGGCACGGCGCAACAGCTCAAGCACCGTTTGCCATTGCACGTCCTGATCCGGCTGAACGGCCTGGGGTGTAACAACCGGCGACACCGGTACAGCGGCCGCCAACTGCGCCCAGTCCTGTGGATCGAGCTCCACCGTCAAATCCACCGGCCAGTCGCCGATCCGTCCACGAATACGCACCATCACCACCTCCAAACTATCCGGACGCCATGCTCCCACAGGCAGGCAAACCAAGCATCCCTCTATCTCCGTCCATAAATTTGTTATAACGTATCAATACCTTCAACGCATCGGAGCCTTTTCATGCGCCGCCTATTGCTCGCCCTGCCCTTCGCCCTGCTTCCCTTGGCCGCTGCTCACGCGCAGAACCATGACCACGATCACGACCATGAACACGGCAGCCTCGGCAAGCATGAGCATGGCGTCGCCACGCTGAACGTCGCGCTCGAGGGCAACGAGCTGGAGATCGAACTGGAAAGCCCGGCCATGAACATCGTCGGCTTCGAGCACGCCGCAACCAGCGAGGCCGACAAGAAAACCGTCGCCGCCGCTCGCGCTCTGCTGGAAAAACCACTCGCGCTGTTCGGCCTGCCCGCTGCTGCCGGTTGCAGCCTCACCGAGCATGAACTGCAAAGCCCGCTGTTCGGCAACGCTGAAGCCGACCACGACCACGACCACGATGAACATGCTGACGGCGACGAGCATCACCACGAGCACAGCGATATCGATGCCGACTACAGCTTCACCTGCAAACAGCCGGACGCCTTGAAGACACTTGACCTGTCGGCCTTCTACAAACAGTTCCCGGCGACCCAGAAGATCAACGTGCAACTGATCGGCCCAAGCGGCCAGCAGGGTGTCGAGTCGACGCCGGCCAATGCACAACTGACGCTCTGATCGGCTTGGCGGATGCCTCCAGCAGGAGGCATCCGCATTCGCACACGTCCTGCAACACCCCTCGGGTCAGCATTTCGCGCCCATGACTGGCACACTTGCCCCCGTCACCTCCATCGCCAGCAGCCCCCATGACCTCAGCACTGATCGAACTCACCGACCTCGGTTTCGCCTGGCCCGGCCAGGACGAGCTTCTGGATATCCCGAATTTTCACCTGCAGCGCGGCGAAACCCTGTTTCTCAAGGGCCCCAGCGGCAGCGGCAAAACCACCCTGCTCGGCCTGCTCGGCGGCGTGCAGAAGCCTGGCCGAGGCAACATTCGCCTACTCGGCGAGGATCTCGCCGCCCTCTCGGCCGCGCGCCGGGATCGTTTCCGTGTCGACCACACCGGCTACATCTTTCAGCAATTCAACTTGCTGCCGTTCCTCAGCGTTCGCGCCAACGTCGAACTGCCCTGCCGTTTCTCCAGCCTCCGTGCACAACGCGCGGCGCAGCGCTATGGCAGCGTTGATCAGGCGGCGGCGAAACTGTTGGAGCACCTCGGCCTGCGCCCGGAGCTGCTCGAACGGCGCGCGGATTCGCTGTCCATCGGCCAACAGCAACGCGTAGCGGCGGCCCGCGCACTGATCGGCCAACCGGAACTGGTGATCGCCGACGAACCGACCTCGGCACTGGACGCCGATGCACGCCAAGCCTTCCTCGAACTGCTGTTCGGCGAATGCCGTGATGTCGGCGCCAGCCTGCTGTTCGTCAGCCACGACCAGAGCCTGGCCCCGCTGTTCGACCGCAGCCTGTCGCTGGCCGAGCTCAACCGCGCCAGCAAACCCCAGGAGGTCTGAGGTGTTCCTGTTACGACTCGCTCTGGCCAGCCTGGCCAACCGCCGCTTCACCGCTCTGCTCACGGTCTTCGCCATCGCCCTGTCGGTGTGTCTGCTGCTCGCCGTGGAGCGGGTGCGCACCGAAGCACGCGCCAGTTTCGCCAATACCATCAGTGGTACCGACCTGATCGTAGGTGCCCGCTCCGGCAGCGTGAACCTGCTGCTGTACTCGGTATTCCGTATCGGCAACGCCACCAACAACATCCGCTGGGACAGTTTCGAGAAGCTCGCCGCGCACCGCCAGGTCGACTGGGCCATCCCGATTTCCCTGGGCGACTCGCACCGTGGCTACCGGGTGATGGGCACCGACGCGGGTTATTTCGACCATTACCACTACGGTCGCGGCCAGGCATTGCAGGTTGCCCAGGGCGAACGCTTTCACGATCTGTTCGACGTGGTGCTTGGCGCCGAAGTGGCCCAGGCCCTGAACTACAAGCTCGGCGACAAACTGGTGCTGTCCCATGGCGTGGCGGCCATCAGCCTGCAGCAACACGATGACAAGCCGTTCGTGGTCAGCGGCATCCTCGCCCGGACCGGTACGCCGGTGGATCGCACCCTGCATATTTCCCTGGAGGGCATGGAGTCGCTACACGTCGACTGGCAGAACGGCGTACCTGCCCGCGGCGCCGGCAAGATAAGCGCCGACCAGGCTCGGGAGATGAACCTGCAGCCCAAGGCCATCACCGCGGTGATGCTCGGTCTGAAGAGCAAGATCGCCACCTTCGCAGTACAGCGCGAGGTCAACGAGTACCGCGGCGAACCGCTGCTGGCGATTCTCCCTGGCGTTGCCTTGCAAGAGCTGTGGAGCCTGATGGGCACGGCAGAAAAGGCGCTGTTCGTGGTGTCGCTGTTTGTCGTACTGACGGGGTTGATCGGCATGCTCACGGCCATCCTCACCAGCCTCAACGAGCGGCGCCGGGAGATGGCCATCCTGCGTTCGGTGGGGGCGCGGCCGTGGCACGTCGCCAGCCTGCTGATCCTCGAAGCCTTCTCCCTGGCCGTGGCGGGCGTCGTCGCCGGTGTCGCCCTGCTGTACAGCAGCATCGCCAGCGCACAGAGCTATGTGCAGGCCAACTACGGGCTGTATCTGCCATTGAGTGCACCGACACCCTATGAGTGGACGCTGCTCGGCGCTATTCTGGCGGCCGCTCTGCTGATGGGCTGCGTGCCGGCCTGGCGGGCCTATCGGCAGTCGTTGGCAGATGGCCTGTCTATCCGCCTCTGAATATATTCGGAGCCGGCAGCGGCTCCGTTTTCAATCAAGAGGTAGTGTCATGCTTCGCGCTCTGCTCATCGCCCTTCTCATGACCCTAGCGGCTCCGCTATGGGCGGCCGAACTGCGCACACTGAACTGGCAGGAACTGATCCCCAAGGACGCACCGCCCCAGGTCGCCCAGATGACGCCGATGCACGACATGTCACAGTTGGGCGATGCACTTTCAGAAGGGGGAGCTGTCTCCTTGCAGCAGTTCCCATCGGCTCCAGTAGTCAAGGAGATGGACGGCCAGCAAGTCAAGATTCCGGGCTATATCGTGCCGCTGGACGTGACCGAGGAGGGCCGCGTCACCGAGTTCCTGCTGGTGCCCTACTTCGGCGCCTGCATCCATGTGCCGCCACCGCCGTCCAACCAGATCATCCATGTCACCGCCGAACTGGGCGTGCTGCTCGACGCGCTGTATCAGCCGTTCTGGATCGAGGGCCCAGTGAAGGTCGAGCACAGCAGCAGCGACCTGGCCGAAGTCGGTTATCAGATGGCAGCGGACAAGATCTACCCGTACGAGCTGCCGGCCAACTGACATCGTGGCAAAAAGTCGCACCTTGCAGTCCACGAGCATTGAGCTGAGTCAAAGGACGCTTCGCCATGCGCCCTAACCTGACGTCATCCGAGATTACTCGCATGACCCGTTAGGAGCTCACCATGTACAAGTCGCTGTTCTCTGCCCCTCTGATCGCCCTGGCGCTGGCTGCCCCTGCGGCGCAGGCGCACCAGGCCGGAGATATCCTCATTCGCGCTGGCGCCATCACGGTCAACCCGAAAGCCGACAGCTCCACGGTCAAGGTGGACCGCGGCGGCCTTGCCGGCACTGACCTGGACGGCAAGGCGACCATGAGCAGCGACACTCAGTTGGGCCTCAACTTCGCCTACATGCTCACCGACAACATCGGCATCGAGTTACTCGCCGCCACGCCGTTCGAACATGACGTGAAGATCAAGGGCACCGCGCTGGATGCCGCCAACGGCAAACTCGGCACCTTGAAACACCTGCCACCGACCCTGAGCGTCGTCTACTACCCGCTCGACTCGAAATCGGTGTTCCAGCCCTATGTCGGCGCTGGCATCAACTACACCTGGATCTACGACGAACACGTGGGCAGCCGCGCCAGCACAGCCGGCTTCGATAATTTCCGGGCGAAGAATTCCTGGGGCCTGGCCTGGCAGGTCGGTGCCGACTACATGCTCACCGACAACCTGCTGGTCAACGCCCAGGCGCGCTACATCGACATCGACACCACGGCCTACGTCGATCACCCCGGCCTCGGCGTACGCGCCAAGGTAGACGTCGACGTCGATCCGTTCGTGTACATGGTTGGCCTGGGCTACAAGTTCTAGGAACCTGCTTACGAGCGCAATGTGGCGGGAGCGGCCGTTCTCGATCTCGTGGGAGGGGCTTTAGCCGCGAGCTCTTTACGCCTAGCTAGGCAAAATCGAGGCTAAAGCCTCTCCCACAAAAGCTCTGCTCACCGTCCGCTTTCGCCTTGTAGCGGCCATTTGCCCAGGTCGAAAGTCCGTGCACAGCTGCCAAGCCCCCCTAAAACGCATAAAGCCGGCAACGCCGGCTTTCTGCTTTCTGGTATCTGACGACTCAGCTATTGAGCAAAGCAGCCAACCCATCGCGCAGTGTGGTCTGCGCCGGCAACTGGTAGTGCTCGGCCAGGCGACCATTGTCTGCACGGGAATGACGGATATCACCCGCGCGTGGATCGAGGTAGGTAACTGCCGGCAGGCCGCCAAGCAATTCGCCGATCTGCGCCAGCAGTTGCTTGAGGCTCACCGTCTCGTTCCATCCGACATTCACCGCGCCCTGTGCCACCTGCTTGGCGTCCAGCGCCTGCTGCAGCAACTCGACCAGATCGGCGACATAGAAGAAATCGCGGGTCTGCTCGCCGTCACCGAACACACTGATCGGCAGGCCCTGCTGGGCACGCTGGGTGAAGATGCTGATCACCCCGGAATACGGCGAGGACGGATCCTGACGCGGGCCAAAAACGTTGAAGAAGCGGAAGATCGCCGGTTCCAGGCCATGCTGACGCGCGTAAAACTCCAGGTAATGCTCGCTGGCCAACTTGTCGGCCGCATAGGGGGTCAGCGGTGTCTTGGCGGTGTTTTCATCGATCGCCTGACCTTCGCCATTGTTGCCGTACACCGCGGCGCTGGAGGCGAATACAACGCGGCGCACGCCGTGCTCGCGCATCGCTTCGCAGATATTCAGAGTACCGATGAAGTTGCTCTGGTGGGTGCTGACCGGATCGTCCACCGATGCCTGCACCGACGCCACGGCAGCGAGATGCACCACTGCGCCACACCCGGCAACGGCCCGACTGACGAGCCCCGCGTCCGCCACATTACCTTCGATGAAGGTCAGCCGTGGATCATCCACCGGCAGATTGGCCAGCTTGCCCATGGACAGATTGTCCAGCACGCGAACGCTATGGCCACGCGCCAGAAGGGCGTCGACCAGGTTGGAGCCGATGAAACCGGCACCGCCGGTAACGAGAATGGGTTGATCAGACATGACGATAGTACTGCTCCAGCAGGCTCGGCAGACCGGCACGCCAAGCGCGCGGCTTGACGCCGAAAGTGTGAAGGATCTTCTTGCACGACAGCACCCCGTGCTGCGGCTCATCAGCGGCATCCCCGCGCACGGCGTGGGCCTGGCCGGAGATGTCCTCGAGGAGGTTTTGACGGATGTGCCTGGCTTCGCTCAGGATCGCCTGGCCGAGCGCCAGCGACGTGGTCGCCTCATGCCCACCATAGTGATAGGTGCCCCACAGCGGCGCGGCGCAGTCGAGCTGCTTGAGCACGGCCAGGATGACCCGCGCAGCATCGTCTACCGGAGTCGGATTGCCCCGCCGATCATCGGCCAGGAATAGCGCCTCTGCACGCTCGGCTCGAACCAGGAAGCGCGCCAGCAACCCGTCCGGGCTGTCATCGAGCACCCAGCCGAAGCGCAGCAACACATGCCGCGGGCACAGGGCGCGAACGCTCTGTTCCATGCGCGCCAGCACCTGCCCACGCAGGCCAAGGGGCTGCGCCTCATCCTTCTCGCTGTATGCAGTGGCGCGGGCGCCATCGAACACGCGATAGCTGGAGGGCTGCAGCAGACGAATATCATGGTGCTGACACAGCTCAGCCAGGCGCTCCACAGCACGTTCCTGAGCGACGAAGCGCTCCTCGCTGACCTGCGAGGCCTGAAACCAGTCGAAATAATAGGCGAGGTTGATCACCGCATCGGGGCGGGTATCGTCGACCAACTGAGTCAGGCTGGCGGCATCCCAACCCTGGGCCGGCGGACGGGGTGCGAGGAAACCGATATCTTCTTCGGCTCCCAGGCGAATCAACGCCCGACCCAGCGTACTGCCACCACCCAGCAACAACAGGCGCATGCGCATAACGAAACTAGAGGCTCCACAATCGGGTTTAAGCGTGCACCGCGCAATGGCGCGCCAACCGCTAAATTCTCGGCAGATCCCGGACGGTTCAGCCCTATGGCCTGCATTTTGCTGTTTTTACCCCGCGGCGTCATCAACCACGCACAACCTTGACGCCCATCGATGGATCGAGGACACCTGATCACCCAATCGGCATCGCCGGCAACCCGAGCCGGATGCAGTGGTCATAGTGCCAAGCAAAGAGACAATGAAAGGACGAAAAATTTGAGAAAGCTGATGTTCCTGGCCTGCTGTGCGGTGCTCGCCTACGGCCTGTTCCGCCCCGAGCCACCGCCGGATCTGTTCGACGAATCGGACAAGTTCCTGCACCTGCTGGCCTTTGCCGGCCTGTCACTGGTCAGCCGTATCGCCTTCCCTACGGTACCCGGCTGGCTGCTGTGGAGCCTGCTCTACATCCAGGCGCCGCTACTGGAATGGCTGCAGCACTACTTGCAGCCTAGTCGCGAATTCAGCCAGCTGGACGTTCTTGCCAACCTGTGCGGCATCAGCATCGCGCTGGTGTTATGGATCTGCCAGGGTCTGCTGCGTAAACGCCTCTTCAGCCCTGCCTAAACGCGGGCAACAAGCAGAACGGAAAAGGCCCCGCATTGCGGGGCCTTTTGCTGTCACGGCTGACGATCAGAACGGGATATCGTCATCGAAGCTGTCGTAGTCCTGAGCCGGCTGCGGCTTCTGCTGCTGCTGCGGAGCGGACTGACGCGGAGCCTGTTGCTGCGGCTCGCGCTGCGGTGCCGGGCGCGACTGACGCGGGGCGGAGTCGCCACCGCCAGCGTTGTCTGGACGGCCGCCAAGCAGCTGCATGGTGCCCTGCATGTCGACGATGATTTCGGTGGTGTAACGCTTCACACCGTCTTTTTCCCACTCGCGGGTCTGCAGCTTGCCCTCGATGTAGACCTGAGAACCCTTGCGCAGATACTCACCGGCAATTTCCGCAACCTTGCCGAACAGCGAAACGCGGTGCCACTCGGTCTTTTCGACCTTCTGCCCAGTCTGCTTGTCCGTCCACTGCTCGCTGGTAGCCAGGCTCAGGTTGGTCACGGCATTGCCGCTGGGCAGATAGCGCGTTTCCGGATCCTGTCCGCAGGTACCGACCAGAATAACTTTGTTAACCCCACGGGCCATAACGCTCTCCTACTTTCAGCACGTCACCGGCGCCGCTTCGATCAAGCGCTGCAGCGACGTGCGATCCAATTGTTGGGTATCCACTTTCACATAGATGGCAGCCTCTTCGGCCACCACTACGGCATCCGCCACTCCGGGCACTGCCTGAATTCGCTCGGCCAAGCCTGCTTCCTGCAACGCCGCGATCGATAGCGGCAAACGCAGGCTGGTTACATACGGCGGTTCGCGCATAGTAACAGCAAAGGCAAGCCAAAGAAGCGTCAACAGCGCACAGCCGCCGAACACGCCGGCCAACCCGTAATGCTGATACAGCCAGCCGCCCATGATGCCGCCAAGGGCCGAGCCGAGGAACTGGCTGGTCGAATAAACGCCCATGGCAGTGCCTTTGCCGCCCGCTGGTGCCACCTTGCTGATCAGCGATGGCAGCGAGGCCTCCAATAGGTTGAACGCGGTGAAGAACACCACGATACCAAGCACCAGATTGCGCAAACCATGGCCGAACGCCCAGAAATACAGTTCACAGCAAAGCAGTACGATCACCGAGCCGATCAGCACGCGGCGCATCTGGCGCTTCTTTTCGCCGTAAATGATGAAAGGCACCATCAGGAAAAAACCACCGAGCAGAGCGGTTAGGTAAACCCACCAGTGCTGCTCCTTGGGCAGGCCGCCCTGCTCCACCAGCGCCAGAGGCAGGGCGATGAAGCTGGCCATCAGGATGGCGTGCAATGCGAAGATGGCAAAGTCCAGACGCAGCAGGTCAGGATGTTTCAGGGTCGGCCACAGCGCCTGCTTGGCGACCCCCGATTCACGGTGCTGCAGCTGCCCGGTGCTGGCAGGCACCATGCCGGCAACGATGATGATCCCCAGCAGAGCCATGGCGCCGGTGGCCAGAAACAGGCCGGACAGCCCGAACGCGCGGGTCAGCAGTGGCCCGACCACCATGGCGACGGCGAAGGACAGGCCGATGCTCATGCCGATCATGGCCATGGCCTTGGTACGGTGCTGCTCACGGGTCAGGTCGGACAATAGCGCCATCACCGCCGCGGAAATCGCCCCTGCACCCTGCAGCACGCGACCGGCGATCACCCCCCAGATGGAATCGGCATTGGCTGCCAGCAGACTACCCGCGGCGAACACCACGAGGCCGAAGTAGATCACCGGTCGCCGACCGATACGATCGGACAGCACGCCAAAGGGGATCTGCAGAAAGGCCTGGGTCAGACCATAGGCGCCAATGGCCAAGCCGATCAGGGCCGGGGTTGAACCGGCGAGCTCTTGCCCATAGGTAGCCAATACCGGCAGTACCATGAACATGCCCAGCATGCGGAATGCGAACACCAGTGCCAGCCCACCGGCTGCCCGAGTCTCCGCGCCACTCATGCGTTCGCTGTGCGAATCGCGCATCGTCGATAACCTGTTGAAACAAGCCGGCGATTCTACCAGTCGAAGCCCTACGGGCACAGCAGCGGCGCTTTGCCGCACGGCTGTCGCCCCCCGTATACTCGGCGGTTTATCCGCCCGCCACGCGAGGCTGTTTTGGACAAGATTCTGATCCGGGGTGCACGCACCCATAATCTCAAGAACATCGACCTGACCCTGCCACGCGACAAGCTGATCGTGATCACCGGTCTGTCTGGCTCGGGCAAGTCGTCCCTGGCCTTCGACACCCTGTACGCAGAGGGCCAGCGCCGCTACGTCGAATCGCTGTCGGCCTACGCCCGGCAATTCCTGTCGATGATGGAAAAGCCTGACGTCGACACCATCGAAGGCTTGTCGCCAGCCATCTCCATCGAGCAGAAATCGACCTCGCACAACCCACGCTCGACGGTCGGCACCATCACCGAGATCTACGATTACCTGCGCCTGCTCTACGCCCGAGCTGGCCAACCACGCTGCCCGGATCACGACCTGCCACTGGAAGCGCAAACCGTCAGCCAGATGGTCGACCAGGTGCTTGCCCTGCCCGAAGGCAGCAAGCTGATGCTCTTGGCCCCGGTGATTCGCGAGCGCAAAGGCGAGCACCTCGCCGTGTTCGACGAACTACGCGCCCAGGGTTTCGTGCGCGTACGGGTCAACGGCAAGCTCTATGAGCTGGACGAACTACCGAAGCTCGACAAGCAGAAGAAGCACAGCATCGATGCCGTGGTCGACCGCTTCAAAGCCCGCGGCGATCTGCAGCAGCGCCTGGCCGAATCCTTCGAGACGGCCCTCAAGCTGGCCGACGGGCTGGCGCTGATCGCGCCGATGGAGGGCGAAGAAGGTGAAGAAATCATCTTCTCCGCGCGCTTCGCCTGCCCGGTTTGCGGTCACTCGATCAGCGAGCTGGAACCCAAGTTGTTTTCCTTCAACAACCCGGCTGGGGCCTGCCCGACCTGCGACGGTCTGGGTGTGAAGCAGTTCTTCGATAACAAACGCCTGGTCAACGGTGAGCTCACCCTGGCCGAAGGCGCAATACGCGGCTGGGACAGACGTAACGTCTACTACTTCCAAATGCTCGGCTCCCTGGCCTCCCACTATGGCTTCAGCCTGGAGAAACCCTTCGCAGAGCTGGACAGTGATCACCAGAAGGTGATTCTCGCCGGTAGCGGATCGCAGAACGTCGACTTCAAGTACCTCAACGACCGTGGCGATATCGTCAAGCGCTCGCATCCGTTCGAAGGCATCGTGCCCAACCTCGAGCGGCGCTATCGCGAGACCGAATCGACCAGCGTGCGTGAAGAACTCGCCAAGTTCCTCAGCACCCAGCCCTGCCCGGACTGCCGTGGCACTCGCCTGCGCCGCGAGGCTCGCCACGTGTGGGTCGGTGAAAAGACCCTGCCAGCGGTCACTGGAATGCCGATCGGTTCGGCCAGCGACTACTTCGGCAGCCTGACCCTGGAAGGTCGACGTGGTGAGATCGCCAGCAAGATTCTCAAGGAAATCTGCGAACGCCTGCAGTTCCTGGTCAACGTCGGCCTCGACTACCTGACCCTGGATCGCAGCGCCGATACCCTGTCCGGTGGCGAGGCGCAGCGTATCCGTCTGGCCAGCCAGATCGGCGCCGGTTTGGTGGGTGTCATGTACATCCTCGACGAGCCCTCCATCGGTCTGCACCAGCGCGATAACGAACGCCTGCTCGGCACCCTGCGCCACCTGCGCGATATAGGTAACACGGTGATCGTGGTCGAGCACGACGAGGACGCAATCCGCATGGCCGACTACGTGGTCGATATCGGCCCAGGCGCTGGCGTGCATGGCGGCCAGATCGTCGCAGAAGGTACCGCCGCCGAAGTCATGGCTCACCCGGACTCGCTGACCGGCATGTACCTGTCAGGTCGCAAGAAGATCGCCGTACCGGCCAAACGCACACAGCGTGATAAGAAGCTGTCGCTGAAAATCAAAGGCGCTCGCGGTAACAACCTGCAGAACGTCAACCTGGATATTCCCATCGGCTTGCTGACCTGCGTGACGGGCGTATCCGGCTCAGGCAAGTCGACGCTGATCAACAACACCCTATTTCCGCTCAGCGCCACCGCCCTGAACGGCGCCACTACGCTGGAAGCAGCAACTCACGACAGCATCGACGGCTTGCAGCATCTGGACAAGGTCGTGGATATCGATCAGAGCCCGATCGGACGTACGCCACGTTCAAACCCGGCCACTTACACCGGGCTGTTCACGCCGATTCGCGAGCTGTTCGCCGGCGTGCCTGAATCCCGCTCGCGGGGTTACGGTCCTGGCCGTTTTTCATTCAACGTCAAGGGTGGGCGCTGCGAGGCTTGCCAGGGCGATGGTCTGATCAAGGTGGAGATGCACTTCCTGCCGGATATCTACGTGCCCTGTGACGTGTGCAAGAGCAAGCGTTACAACCGCGAAACGCTGGAGATCAAGTACAAGGGCAAGAGCATCCACGAAGTGCTGGAGATGACCATCGAAGACGCCCGTGGCTTCTTCGATGCAGTGCCGGCGCTGGCGCGCAAGCTGCAGACATTGATGGACGTGGGCCTTTCGTACATCAAGCTCGGGCAATCGGCGACCACTCTTTCCGGGGGCGAGGCGCAGCGGGTCAAGCTGTCACGCGAGCTGTCCAAGCGTGATACCGGCAAGACCCTGTACATCCTCGACGAACCGACCACTGGTCTGCACTTCGCCGATATCCAGCAGTTGCTGGACGTGCTGCACCGCCTGCGCGATCACGGCAACACCGTCGTGGTGATCGAGCACAACCTAGACGTGATCAAGACCGCCGACTGGTTGGTGGATCTAGGTCCGGAGGGTGGCTCCAAAGGCGGCCAGATCATCGCCTACGGTACGCCGGAAGAGGTTGCGGAAATGCCGCAATCACACACAGGGCACTTCCTCAAGCCGCTGCTGGAGCGTGACAGGGCCTGATCACCCTCGCTAACGAAAAAGCCCCGCATGTGCGGGGCTTTTTCTTGCCTGCGATTTACATCTGGCCCTGCAGATACTTTTCCAGGCCCAGCTTGCCGATCAGCTGCAGCTGAATCTCCAGCCAGTAGGCGTGATCCTCTTCGGTATCCTTGAGCTGCAGCAGCAGAATATCGCGGCTCTGGTAATCCTGATGCCGCTCGCACAGCTCGATGCCTTTGCTCAGCGCAGCACGCACCTGGTACTCCAGCGCCAGATCCAGCTTCAGCGCATCGGGCACGGTTTGGCCGAAGGTGAAGGCGTCGGGCACCATGTCCGGCACACCCTCGAGGAAGATGATGCGCTTGAGCAGCGCGTCAGCGTGCTGCGTCTCTTCTTCCATCTCGTGATTGATGCGCTCGTAGAGCTTGCTGAAACCCCAGTCCTCGTAAAGCCGCGAGTGAATGAAGTACTGATCGCGCGCCGCCAGCTCACCCTTGAGCAGCACTTTCAGATAATCGATAACTTCAATATGGCCTTTCATGCCTAGGAATCCTTGCTGCACTCGGTGGAATGGATGAATGCTCCGCTCCACATACGCTACGGTCAAGTAAAAAGCACAACGCCTCCATTAAGGAGGCGCTGGCTGTATCGACTCGAAAGACCGGGCGGGCGCCCGGTCAGCCGTCAGGCAAGATCGAAACGGTCGAGGTTCATCACCTTGGTCCATGCCGCCACGAAGTCCTCGATGAAGCGAGCGTCGGCACTGGCATAGACTTCCGCCTGAGCACGCAGGATGGCGTTGGAGCCGAACACCAGATCGACACGGGTGCCAGTCCACTTCAGCTCACCGCTCTTGCGGTCACGTCCTTCATAAAGGTTGTCATTACCCGGCACTGCCTTCCACGCCGTGCCCATGTCGAGCAGGTTGACGAAGAAGTCGTTGCTCAGCGCCCCCGGCTTGACGGTGAACACCCCATGGCCCGCTCCACCCACGTTGATATTGATCGCACGCAGGCCGCCGATCAGCACCGTCAATTCCGGCGCGGTCAAGGTCAACAGCTGCGCCTTGTCGATCAGCAACGCCTCGGCAGGCACGCTGTAGCGCCCCTTGAGGTAGTTGCGGAAACCGTCGGCGATCGGTTCGAGCACAGCGAAGGACTCGACGTCAGTCTGCTCCTGCGAGGCATCTACCCTCCCGGCAGAGAACGGTACGCTTACCGCGTGACCGGCCTTGCTGGCGGCCTGCTCGATACCGGCACTACCGGCCAGCACGATCAGATCGGCCAGACTCAACTGCTTGCCGCCGGTGGCGGTGCGGTTGAACTCGCCACGGATACCCTCAAGAATCGCCAGAACGCTGGCCAGCTGCTCAGGCTGGTTGGCGGCCCACTCCTTCTGTGGCGCGAGGCGCAGACGTGCACCATTGGCACCGCCGCGTTTGTCGGATCCACGGAAGGTAGACGCCGAAGCCCAGGCCGTTCCGACCAGCTCGGACACCGAAAGACCAGAGGCCAGTACACGTTCTTTGAGCGCCGCGACGTCAGCATCGTCAATCAATGGGTGATGGACGGCCGGCAGTGGGTCTTGCCAGAGCAGGTCTTCCTTCGGTACTTCCGGCCCCAAGTAGCGCGACTTCGGACCGAGGTCACGGTGGGTCAGCTTGAACCAGGCGCGGGCGAATGCTTCCGCGAATGCCTGCGGGTTCTCCAGGAAACGTCGGGAGATTTTCTCGTATGCGGGGTCGACACGCAGCGACAGGTCGGTGGTCAGCATGGTCGGCAGATGCTTCTTCGAAGGATCGTGCGCATCAGGAATGATCGCATCCGCGCCCTTGGCTACCCACTGGTGGGCGCCCGCCGGGCTCTTGGTCAGCTCCCACTCGAACTTGAACAGGTTCTCGAAGAAGTTGTTGCTCCACTGCGCAGGCGTGGTCGTCCAGGTCACTTCCAGGCCACTGGTGATCGCATCGCCGGCCTTGCCACTGCCAAATGCGCTCGCCCAGCCCAGGCCCTGCTCCTCGAGACCGGCGGCCTCGGGCTCGGCGCCGACGTTGTCCGCCGGCCCGGCGCCATGGGTCTTGCCGAAGGTATGGCCACCGGCGATCAGCGCGACAGTTTCTTCGTCGTTCATGGCCATGCGCGCGAAAGTCTCGCGGATGTCATGGGCCGCCGCGAGCGGATCGGGATTTCCCTCTGGGCCTTCAGGGTTGACGTAGATCAGCCCCATCTGCACGGCAGCGAGCGGATTTTCCAGGTTGCGCCCCTGGTCGTCGGTGCGATCATGCTCCTGGCCATGCAGCTCTTCATCGGCCACGACCACGCCTGTATCGTCATTATCGCCGGCCGCACCCTTGCCATAGCGGCTATCGCCGCCCAGCCAGGTCTTCTCGGTACCCCAGTAGACGTCCTGATCCGGCTCCCACGTGTCCACACGTCCGCCAGCAAAGCCGAAAGTCCGGAAGCCCATAGTCTCAAGGGCGACATTACCGGTGAGCACCAGCAGGTCGGCCCAGGAAATCTTCTGGCCATACTTCTGCTTGATCGGCCACAGCAGGCGGCGCGACTTGTCGATATTGACGTTGTCCGGCCAGCTGTTGAGCGGTGCGAAACGCTGCTGCCCACGCCCTGCGCCGCCGCGGCCATCGCCGGTACGGTAGGTGCCGGCGGCGTGCCAGGCCATGCGGATGAATTGCGGGCCGTAGTGGCCGAAGTCGGCCGGCCACCAGTCCTGCGTGTCGGTCATCAATGCACGCAAATCTTTTTTCAGCGCCTCGTAATCAAGCGACTGAAAAGCTTCGGCATAGTCGAAAGTCTCGCCCAATGGGTTGGACTTGGAGGAGTGCTGGTGCAGCAGGTCGACACGCAGCTGGTTCGGCCACCAGTCGCGGTTACCGGTGCCGCCGCCAGCGGTATGCTTCGGTGTTTTCTCGGAAGCGCTCCCTGAGAAAGGGCATTTGCCTTCAGTCTTCTCACTCATCGTCTATCTCCTTACCAAGCCTAATCGTTCCCGACTGAGCGGGATTGGCATTGAGTATCGACGAGCGATAGCGAACTCTCAAATGAATAAGGCCTTACAGACCGATAGTTTTTAACTAAAAATGAGGCATAAAAAAACCGGGCCTAAGCCCGGTTCTTCTTGCAACGATGCCTTACTCGGCAGCTTCTACTGCGCCGCCGACCGGACGGTCAACCAGCTCAACATAAGCCATCGGAGCATTGTCGCCAGCGCGGAAACCGCACTTGAGGATACGCAGGTAACCGCCCTGACGGGTGGCGTAGCGCTTACCCAGATCGTTGAACAGTTTACCGACGATTTCTTTCGAACGAGTACGGTCGAAAGCCAGACGACGGTTGGCAACGCTGTCTTCCTTGGCCAGGGTGATCAGCGGCTCGGCAACGCGGCGCAGTTCCTTGGCTTTCGGCAGGGTAGTTTTGATCAACTCGTGCTCGAACAGCGACACCGCCATGTTTTGAAACATAGCTTTACGGTGAGAGCTGGTACGGCTCAGGTGACGTCCACTTTTACGATGACGCATGGTTCAATTCCTTACCAAACTTCACGTTCGGTGATGATGACGATCAGGCAGTAGCCTTATCGTCTTTCTTCAGACTTGCCGGCGGCCAGTTGTCGAGGCGCATACCGAGGGACAGACCACGGGAAGCCAGAACGTCCTTGATTTCAGTCAGGGATTTCTTGCCCAGGTTCGGCGTTTTCAACAGCTCTACTTCGGTGCGCTGGATCAGGTCACCGATGTAGTAGATGTTTTCTGCCTTGAGGCAGTTGGCCGAACGAACGGTCAGTTCCAGGTCATCAACCGGGCGAAGCAGGATCGGATCGATCTCGTCTTCCTGTTCGATTACAACAGGCTCGCTGTCACCTTTGAGGTCGACGAATGCAGCCAACTGCTGTTGCAGAATGGTTGCAGCACGACGGATGGCCTCTTCAGGATCCAGGGTACCGTTGGTCTCGAGGTCGATAACCAGTTTGTCCAGGTTGGTACGCTGCTCAACACGAGCGTTTTCCACCACGTACGACACGCGACGCACCGGGCTGAAGGAAGAGTCGAGCTGCAAGCGACCAATGCTGCGGCTTTCGTCTTCATCACTCTGGCGCGAATCAGCTGGCTCATAGCCGCGACCACGAGCTACGACGAGCTTCATGTTCAACGCGCCATTAGAGGCCAGGTTGGCGATTACGTGGTCGCCATTGACGATTTCAACATCATGATCCAGCTGAATATCGGCAGCGGTTACGACGCCAGAGCCCTTCTTCGCCAGAGTCAGTGTAACTTCGTCTCGACCGTGCAGCTTGATTGCCAGACCTTTAAGGTTAAGCAGGATTTCAATTACGTCTTCCTGAATACCTTCGATGGCGCTGTACTCATGGAGTACACCATCAATCTCGGCCTCGACTACTGCACAGCCAGGCATGGAGGACAACAGGATGCGACGCAGCGCGTTGCCCAGGGTATGGCCGAAACCACGCTCGAGAGGCTCGAGAGTGATCTTGGCGCGGGTCGGACTGACCACCTGCACATCGATATGGCGGGGGGTCAGGAACTCATTTACCGAAATCTGCATGGATGCACCTATTTTCTAGCCCTTACTTGGAGTAGAGCTCGACAATCAGGCTTTCGTTGATGTCAGCGGAGAGATCACCACGAGCCGGGACGCTTTTGAAAACGCCAGACTTCTTCTCGGTGTCTACATCTACCCATTCAACGCGGCCACGCTGGGCACACAGCTCGAGAGCTTGAACGATGCGCAGCTGATTCTTCGATTTCTCACGAACTGCAACCACGTCGCCAGCTTTAACCTGGTACGACGGTACGTTTACAGTTTTACCGTTAACGCTGATCGCTTTGTGCGAAACCAGCTGACGGGACTCAGCGCGGGTAGCACCGTAGCCCATGCGGTAAACAACGTTATCCAGACGGCATTCGAGCAGTTGCAGCAGGTTCTCACCAGTAGCGCCTTTCTTGCCGGCAGCTTCTTTGTAGTAACCGCTGAATTGACGCTCGAGTACGCCATAGATACGACGAACTTTTTGCTTCTCACGCAGCTGGGTGCCGTAGTCGGACTGACGGCCACGGCGCTGGCCGTGAATACCTGGGGCTGCTTCGAGGTTGCACTTCGATTCCAGGGCGCGAACGCCGCTTTTCAGGAAAAGATCTGTGCCTTCACGACGAGACAGTTTGCATTTGGGACCAATGTAACGAGCCATTTCTCACTGTCTCCTGATTACACGCGACGCTTCTTCGAAGGACGGCATCCGTTATGCGGGATGGGCGTCACATCGGTGATGCTGGCGATCTTGTAACCGCAACCGTTAAGAGCACGGACTGCGGACTCACGACCCGGACCTGGGCCCTTGACGTTTACGTCGAGGTTCTTCAGGCCATATTCCAGCGCAGCTTGACCAGCACGCTCAGCAGCCACCTGGGCAGCGAACGGGGTGGACTTGCGAGAACCGCGGAAACCCGAGCCACCGGAGGTAGCCCAAGACAGGGCGTTACCTTGACGGTCGGTAATGGTCACGATTGTGTTGTTGAAAGAAGCGTGGATGTGGGCGATGCCATCAACCACCGTCTTTTTGACTTTCTTACGAGTACGAGCAGCAGGTTTTGCCATGACTAAATTCCTGTCGATTCGCGAACGCGATTACTTGCGGATCGGCTTACGCGGGCCCTTACGGGTGCGCGCGTTGGTCTTGGTACGCTGACCGCGCACCGGGAGGCCGCGACGATGACGCAGACCGCGGTAGCAGCCCAGATCCATCAAGCGCTTGATTTTCATGTTCACTTCACGGCGCAGATCACCTTCGGTATTAACCTTGGCGACTTCACCACGCAGCTGCTCGATCTGCTCGTCAGAGAGATCTTTGATCTTTGCCGCCGGATTTACACCGGTAGCTGCACAGATTTTCTGTGCGGTGGTGCGACCAACACCAAAGATGTAGGTCAACGAGATAACAGTGTGCTTGTTATCCGGAATGTTAACGCCTGCAATACGGGCCATTCAGTGGAACTCCAATTGACAGCTACCTACGCCCCGGAAGCCAAGAAATGGGGCGCAAGATATTATCGCTGTAGAAACAAATAATCAACCCGGCAGCGCACTAGCTGCCGGGCTTATAGCTTCGATCACACTCAGCCTTGGCGCTGTTTGTGACGCGGTTCCGAGCTGCAAATCACCCGCACAACACCTTCACGGCGAATAATTTTGCAGTTACGGCACAGCTTTTTCACCGATGCACGAACTTTCATCACCAACTCCTCGAACCTTATGGACACTTCAGCGGAGCATGCCGCTGCCGTAGCCCTTCAGGTTGGCTTTCTTCATCAGGGATTCGTACTGGTGCGAAACGAGGTGCGATTGTACTTGCGACATGAAGTCCATCACAACCACTACCACGATCAGCAACGAGGTCCCGCCAAGGTAGAACGGTACGTTGGCCGCCACCACCAGGAACTGGGGCAACAAGCATACGGCCGTCATGTACAGAGCACCGAACATGGTCAAGCGAGTCAGAACGCCATCGATATAGCGTGCAGACTGCTCACCGGGACGGATACCCGGAATAAAGGCACCGGACTTCTTCAGGTTTTCCGCTACGTCTTTCGGGTTGAACATCAGCGCTGTGTAGAAGAAGCAGAAAAAAACGATCCCTGCACTAAACAGCAAAATGTTCAACGGCTGACCAGGAGCGATAGCCTGCGAAATATCCTGCAGCCAGCCCATACCTTCGGACTGACCAAACCAGGCACCCAGCGAGGCCGGGAACAACAGAAGGCTGCTAGCGAAAATGGCCGGGATTACGCCCGCCATGTTCACCTTCAACGGCAGGTGGCTGGTCTGCGCCGCGAAGACCTTGCGGCCCTGCTGACGCTTGGCGTAGTGCACAGCTATACGACGCTGGCCACGCTCAATGAACACCACAAAACCGATAATCGCTACTGCCAACAAACCGATGGCGATGAGGGCGAAGATATTGATATCGCCCTGCCGAGCAGACTCGAAAGACTGCCCAATCGCCGACGGCAGACCGGCTACGATGCCCGCAAAAATCAGCATCGAAATACCGTTGCCAACACCGCGCTCGGTGATTTGTTCGCCCAACCACATCATGAACATCGCACCCGCCACAAACGTGGTGACTGCAACGAAGTGGAAGCCGAAATCGACCGAAAACGCTACACCCTGACTCGCCAGACCAACGGACATGCCGATAGCTTGGACGAAAGCCAGGATCAAGGTGCCGTAGCGGGTGTATTGACTGATCTTGCGACGACCAGCCTCACCTTCCTTCTTCAACTGTTCCAGCTGCGGACTGACGGCGGTCATCAACTGCATGATGATCGATGCCGAGATGTACGGCATGATCCCCAGTGCAAAGATGCTCATCCGTTCCAGCGCGCCGCCGGAAAACATGTTGAACAAGCTAAGAATGGTCCCTCATTCTGTCGAAACAGATCAGCCAGACGATCAGGGTTTATGCCTGGAACTGGGATATGCGCACCGATTCGATAGACGATGATCGCCATGAACAGAAAGCGCAGACGAGCCCAGAGCTCGGACAACCCGCCACCAGCCAGCGCAGAGAGAGCACCTTGCTTAGCCATTTATTCCTCGAACTTACCGCCAGCTGCTTCGATAGCCGCGCGCGCACCTTTGGTGGCGGCGATACCTTTAAGGGTGACCGCACGAGTAATCTCACCGGACAGCATGACTTTCACACGCTGTACGTTTTGATTAATCAGATTGGCATCCTTCAGCGCTTGCAGAGTAACTACGTCGCCTTCGATCTTGTTCAGCTCGGAAGTACGCACTTCTGCGCGATCCATAGCTTTCAGAGACACGAAACCGAACTTAGGAAGACGACGGTGCAGAGGCTGCTGGCCGCCTTCGAAACCCGGAGCAATAGTGCCACCGGAGCGGGAGGTTTGACCCTTGTGGCCACGGCCACCAGTCTTACCCAAGCCACTACCGATACCACGGCCCGGACGGTGCTTCTCGCGACGGGAACCCGGCGCTGGACTCAAATCGTTCAGGTACATGGATCAACCCTCCACACGGAGAAGGTAATAAGCCTTGTTAATCATGCCGCGATTTTCTGGGGTATCCAGAACTTCGACGGTGTGATTGATGCGACGCAGGCCAAGACCCTTGACGCAGGCTTTATGGTTGGCCAAACGGCCATTGGTGCTCTTGATCAGAGTCACTTTGACGGTATTAGCC
The DNA here is from genome assembly GCF_979258205.1 of Pseudomonas sp. AC355. Classification (NCBI taxonomy): domain Bacteria; kingdom Pseudomonadati; phylum Pseudomonadota; class Gammaproteobacteria; order Pseudomonadales; family Pseudomonadaceae; genus Pseudomonas; species Pseudomonas sp. AC355. Next base: position 2,900,904 of record NZ_OZ409843.1, read on the forward strand.
ATGATTAGAGAATCTCCCCGACACTCTTGCCACGCTTGGCTGCAACCGAATCCGGAGACTGCATAGCCTTCAGACCTTTGAAAGTGGCATGAACCACGTTCACAGGGTTGGTAGAGCCGTAGCACTTGGCCAGAACGTTCTGCACACCGGCGACTTCCAGGACGGCACGCATTGCGCCACCAGCGATGATGCCGGTACCTTCGGAAGCAGGCTGCATGTAAACCTTCGAAGCGCCATGGGCGGACTTCATTGCGTACTGCAGGGTGGTGCCGTTCAGATCGACTTGAATCATGTTGCGACGAGCAGCTTCCATAGCTTTCTGGATAGCAGCCGGCACTTCACGAGATTTGCCACGGCCGAAACCTACACGACCCTTACCATCACCTACCACGGTCAACGCGGTGAAAGTGAAGATACGGCCGCCTTTAACGGTCTTGGCAACGCGGTTCACTTGAACCAGCTTCTCGATATAGCCTTCGTCGCGCTTTTGGTCGTTATTTGCCATAACTTAGAACTCCAGCCCGCCTTCACGAGCAGCATCAGCCAGCGCTTTGACGCGGCCGTGGTACTTGAAGCCAGAACGGTCGAATGCAACCTGAGTCACACCTGCGGCTTTCGCACGCTCAGCAACCAGCTCACCAACTTTCTTGGCCGCGTCAACGTTGCCAGTGGCTTCGTCACGCAGTGCTTTGTCCAAGGTAGAGGCGCTGGCCAGAACCTTGCTGCCGTCGGCCGAGATGACCTGGGCATAGATGTGCTGCGAAGAGCGGTACACGCAGAGACGCACGGCTTCGAGCTCGTGCATTTTCAGGCGTGCTTTGCGAGCGCGACGCAGACGAGTAACTTTTTTGTCGGTCATTTCCTAGCCCCTTACTTCTTCTTGGCTTCTTTACGGCGGACGACTTCGTCAGCGTAACGAACACCTTTGCCCTTGTAAGGCTCAGGACGACGGAAATCACGAATCTCCGCAGCAACCTGACCAACCAGCTGCTTGTCGACACCCTTGATGAGGATCTCGGTCTGGTTCGGGGTTTCGGCCACAACGCCTTCCGGCAGTTGATAGTCGATAGGGTGAGAGAAGCCCAACGCCAGATTGAGTACCTGGCCCTTGGCCTGTGCCTTGTAACCAACACCCACCAGCTGGAGCTTGCGCTCGAAGCCTTGGCTTACGCCGATGACCATGTTGTTAACCAATGCACGGGTAGTACCAGCCATCGCACGAGTCTGCTGATCACCATTGCGAGCAGCGAAACGCAGCTCACCGGATTCTTGCAGAACTTCAACGGACGAGTGAACGTTCAGTTCCAGAGCGCCCTTGGCACCCTTCACCGAAAGCTGTTGGCCGGCGAGTTTGATCTCTACACCAGCTGGCAGCTTGACGGGGTTTTTAGCAACGCGAGACATGCTTATCCCCCCTTAGAACACAGTGCAAAGCACTTCGCCGCCGACACCGGCAGCGCGCGCAGCGCGGTCCGTCATCACACCTTTGTTGGTGGAGACGATGGAAACACCGAGACCGCCACGAACTTTCGGCAGATCATCGACGGATTTGTACTGGCGAAGGCCAGGACGGCTGACGCGCTTCACTTCTTCGATAACCGGACGGCCTTCGAAGTACTTAAGCTCGATGGACAGCTGCGGCTTTGCTTCGCCGCTGATCTGATAACCCGCAACATAACCTTCGTCTTTGAGAACTTTGGCTACGGCCACCTTCAGGGTAGAAGAAGGCATGCTTACGACGGACTTTTCAGCCATCTGGGCATTACGGATACGAGTTAGCATGTCCGCTAACGGGTCCTGCATACTCATGGGCTAGACGCTCCTGATACAAAAAGAATTAGCCTCTCGGCTAAGAATCACCAGAACTCACGGAAATCCGGACTCAGGCGAGCCGGGCATTCTAGAGACTGATCAAAAATGAATCAAGCCCCAAAAGGGGCTTGATTCATATTGCTTGTCCGCCGGAGCTAACTCCGGCGGTTTCCGCAGCGGCTTACCAGCTGGCTTTAACCAGACCTGGTACGTCGCCACGCATGGCTGCTTCACGCAGCTTGATGCGCGACAGACCGAACTTGCGGAAGACACCGTGCGGGCGACCAGTGATGCGGCAGCGGTTGCGCAGGCGCGAAGCGCTGGCATCACGGGGTTGCTTCTGCAGGGCGACCTGAGCTTCCCAACGCGCTTCCGGAGAGGCTTCCGGATTGACGATGGTAGCTTTCAGCTCGGCACGCTTTTTGGCGTACTTGGCGACCGTGAGCTGACGCTTCAGCTCGCGGTTTTTCATGCTCGTCTTGGCCATGTTCCTACTCCAATCAGTTACGGAACGGGAATTTGAAAGCACGCAGCAGAGCGCGGCCTTCATCATCCGAACGGGCGGTAGTGGTCAGAGTGATGTCCAGACCACGCAGCGCATCGATCTTGTCGTAATCGATTTCCGGGAAAATGATCTGCTCTTTCACGCCCATGCTGTAGTTACCACGACCATCGAAGGACTTGGCATTCAGGCCGCGGAAGTCACGCACGCGCGGCAGGGAGATAGACAGCAGACGATCCAGGAACTCGTACATACGTTCGCGACGCAGAGTAACCTTGACGCCAATCGGCCAGCCTTCACGAACTTTGAAACCAGCGATCGACTTACGGGCATAAGTCACGATGACTTTCTGACCGGTAATCTTCTCGAGGTCGGCAACTGCGTGCTCGATGATTTTCTTATCACCGATCGCTTCGCCCAAGCCCATGTTCAGGGTGATCTTGGTGATGCGCGGAACTTCCATCACGTTACCCAGCTTCAGTTCTTCCTTCAGCTTGGGCGCGATTTCCTTCCGGTAAATCTCTTTTAGTCGTGCCATGGTGTTTTACCTATGATTCTCAAGCGCCAACCGGCTTCTGGGTGGACTTGAAGACACGAATTTTCTTGCCGTCTTCAACTTTGAAACCAACGCGATCAGCCTTGTTGGTTTCGCCGTTGAAAATGGCAACGTTGGAAGCACTCAGCGGCGCTTCTTTCTCGACGATACCGCCTTGAACGCCCGACATCGGGTTCGGCTTGGTATGACGCTTCACCAGGTTGATACCACCGACGACCAGACGGTCGTCAGCGAGAACCTTGAGCACCTTACCGCGCTTACCTTTGTCTTTGCCGGCGATCACGATGATCTCGTCGTCACGACGAATCTTTTGCATGTCGGATCTCCTTAAAGCACTTCAGGGGCGAGCGAGACGATCTTCATGAACTTCTCAGTACGAAGTTCACGGGTCACTGGCCCGAAGATACGGGTACCAATCGGCTCTTGCTTGTTGTTCAGAAGAACAGCAGCGTTGCCGTCGAAGCGGATGATCGAACCGTCGGCACGGCGAACGCCGTGACGGGTGCGAACCACAACCGCGGTCATGACCTGACCTTTCTTCACTTTGCCGCGCGGAATTGCTTCCTTGACGGTGACCTTGATGATGTCGCCGATGCCAGCGTAGCGGCGATGCGAGCCACCCAGCACCTTGATGCACATGACGCGGCGTGCACCACTGTTGTCGGCCACATCGAGCATGGATTGAGTCTGAATCATATAATTTCTCCGACCCCTAGTCCTTAGACTTCCACTGCGCGTTCGAGAACTTCAACCAGAGCCCAAGACTTGGTCTTGGCCAGCGGACGTGTTTCGGTAATCGAAACTTTGTCGCCGATCTTGCACTGATTGCTTTCGTCGTGCGCGTGCAGCTTGGTCGAACGCTTGACATATTTACCGTAGATCGGGTGCTTAACGCGACGCTCGATCAGTACGGTGATGGTCTTGTCCATCTTGTCGCTGACAACACGGCCAGTCAGCGTACGGACTGTTTTTTCGGCTTCAGCCATGATTACTTACCTGCCTGCTGGTTGAGCACAGTCTTCACACGAGCGATGTCGCGCTTAACTTGCGAGAGCAGGTGAGACTGCCCCAACTGGCCAGTTGCTTTCTGCATACGCAGATTGAACTGGTCGCGCAGCAGGCCGAGCAGCTGCTCGTTCAACTGCTGTGCTGATTTTTCACGAAGTTCATTCGCCTTCATCACATCACCGTCCGCTTAACAAAAGTGGTGGCGAGCGGCAGCTTTGCAGCAGCCAGGGCGAAAGCCTCACGCGCCAACTCTTCAGAAACGCCTTCGATCTCGTACAGGACTTTACCTGGCTGGATCTGGGCTACCCAATACTCGACGCTACCCTTGCCTTTACCCATCCGCACTTCGAGAGGCTTCTTGGAAATTGGCTTGTCAGGGAACACGCGAATCCAGATTTTCCCGCCACGCTTAACGTGACGAGTCAGAGCACGACGAGCGGACTCGATCTGACGGGCGGTGAGACGACCGCGGGCAACAGACTTCAGCGCAAACTCGCCGAAGCTGACTTTGCTACCGCGCTGTGCCAGACCACGGTTGTGGCCTGTCATCTGCTTGCGGAACTTCGTACGCTTTGGTTGCAACATGTGGCGTACCCCTTACTTAGCAGCTTTTTTACGAGGCGCAGGTGCTTGCGGTTTCAGTTCTTCATGGCGGCCACCAATGACCTCACCCTTGAAGATCCAAACCTTGACACCGATCACACCGTAGGTGGTGTGCGCTTCGTACGTGGCATAGTCGATATCGGCACGCAGGGTGTGCAACGGCACACGACCTTCGCGATACCATTCGGTACGTGCGATTTCCGCACCGCCGAGACGACCGCTCACCTGGATTTTGATGCCCTTGGCACCAATACGCATGGCGTTCTGTACCGCGCGCTTCATAGCACGACGGAACATCACACGACGCTCCAGCTGCTGAGCAACGCTCTGCGCAACCAACATACCGTCGAGTTCCGGTTTACGGATCTCTTCGATATTGATGTGCACAGGCACGCCCATTTGCTTGGTCAGGTCCTGACGCAGCTTTTCAACATCTTCACCTTTCTTGCCGATCACGATGCCGGGACGAGCGGTGTGGATGGTGATGCGTGCGGTTTGAGCCGGACGAGCGATCTCGACACGGCTTACGGACGCGCTTTTTAGTTTGTCGAGGAGGTATTCACGCACCTTCAGATCAGCGAACAGGTAGTCCGCATAAGTCCGGCCGTCTGCATACCAGACGGAGGTGTGTTCCTTGACGATTCCCAGGCGTATGCCAGTGGGATGTACTTTCTGACCCATCTGAACGACTCCGTTACTTGTCGGCAACCTTGACAGTGATATGGCAAGACCGCTTGACGATGCGATCAGCGCGGCCTTTGGCACGCGGCATGATGCGCTTAAGCGAACGCCCCTCGTTGACGAAAACGGTGCTGACCTTCAGGTCATCAACGTCTGCGCCTTCGTTGTGCTCGGCGTTGGCTACTGCCGACTCCAGCACTTTCTTGATGATTTCCGCGGCTTTCTTACTGCTAAAAGCCAGCAGGTTGAGCGCTTCGCCCACCTTCTTCCCGCGGATCTGGTCGGCGACCAAGCGGGCTTTCTGGGCGGAGATGCGAGCGCCCGACAACTTAGCGGCTACTTCCATTTCCCTACCCCTTAACGCTTGGCTTTCTTGTCAGCCACGTGCCCACGATAGGTACGAGTGCCGGCAAATTCGCCCAGTTTGTGGCCGACCATGTCTTCGTTCACAAGAACTGGGACGTGTAGGCGACCGTTATGCACGGCGATGGTCAAACCGACCATTTGCGGCAGAATCATCGAACGACGCGACCAGGTTTTAACCGGCTTGCGATCATTCTTTTCTGCTGCTACTTCGACCTTCTTCAGTAGGTGAAGATCGATGAAGTGACCTTTTTTCAGAGAACGTGGCACTGTCGTATCCCTCTAGTTACTTGCGACGACGGACGATCATGTTGTCGGTGCGTTTGTTACCACGAGTCTTCGCGCCCTTAGTCGGGAAGCCCCATGGAGACACCGGATGACGACCACCAGAGGTACGACCTTCACCACCACCGTGTGGGTGGTCGACCGGGTTCATGGCAACACCACGAACGGTCGGGCGAACGCCACGCCAGCGCTTGGCACCAGCTTTACCCAGCGAACGCAGGCTGTGCTCGGAGTTCGAGACTTCACCCAGGGTCGCGCGGCATTCGGCCAGCACTTTACGCATTTCACCACTGCGCAGACGCAGGGTGACGTAGACGCCTTCACGAGCGATCAGCTGAGCCGAAGCACCAGCGGAACGAGCGATTTGAGCACCTTTACCCGGCTTCAGCTCGATACCGTGAACGGTCGAACCAACCGGAATGTTACGCAGCGGCAGACTGTTGCCAGCCTTGATCGGCGCCATCGAACCTGCGACCAGCTGATCGCCGGCGCTCACACCTTTCGGTGCGATGATGTAACGACGCTCACCATCTGCATATTTCAGCAGAGCGATGTGCGCGGTACGGTTCGGGTCATATTCAACGCGTTCGACAGTGGCAGGGATGCCATCTTTGTCGTTGCGACGGAAATCGACCAGACGATAGTGCTGCTTGTGACCACCACCGATATGACGGGTAGTGATACGGCCGTTGTTGTTACGACCGCCAGTCTTCGACTTCTTCTCGAGCAGTGGAGCATGAGGAGCGCCTTTATGCAGCTCCTGATTGACCACCTTGACCACAAAACGGCGGCCCGGGGAAGTCGGTTTGCATTTAACGATTGCCATGATGCACCCCTTCCTTACTCAGCACTGCTGGTGGCGAAATCGAGATCCTGGCCTGGCTGAAGGGAGATGATCGCCTTCTTCCAGTCGTTACGCTTGCCCAGACCGCGAGCGGTGCGCTTGCTCTTACCCAGAACGTTCTGAGTAGTCACATGCTGAACCTTCACGCTGAACAGGCTTTCGACGGCCTTCTTGATTTCCAGCTTGGTTGCGTCAGTTGCAACCTTGAAAACGAACTGGCTTTTCTTGTCTGCCAGAGTCGTGGCCTTCTCGGAGATGTGCGGGCCAAGCAGCACTTTGAATACGCGTTCCTGGTTCATCCCAGCAGCTCCTCGAATTTCTTCACGGCAGAAACGGTGATCAGCACCTTTTCATACGCGATCAGACTGACCGGATCGGAACCCTGCACATCACGAACATCAACATGCGGCAGGTTGCGAGCAGCCAGGTACAGATTTTGATCGACAGCGTCAGACACGATCAGAACGTCAGTCAGACCCATGTCGTTCAGCTTGCCCAGCAGCTCTTTGGTTTTCGGAGCTTCGACAGCGAAGTCTTCAACCACTACCAGACGGTCGCTACGGACCAGCTCAGCAAGAATCGACCGGATCGCAGCGCGATACATCTTCTTGTTCAGCTTCTGATCATGGTTCTGCGGACGAGCTGCGAAGGTCACACCACCGCCACGCCAGATCGGGCCACGAGTGGTACCAGCACGCGCACGGCCAGTACCCTTCTGACGCCACGGGCGCTTACCGCCACCGGAAACGTCGGAACGAGTCTTCTGCTGCTTGCTGCCCTGACGGCCGCCAGCCATGTAGGCTACGACAGCTTGGTGAACCAGGGTCTCGTTGTAGTCGCCACCGAAAGTCGCATCAGAGACTTCGATCGCTTGAGCGCCATTTACATTTAATTGCATGTCAGCTTCCCCTTAACCGCGAGCCTTGGCAGCCGGACGTACAACCAAGTTGCCGCCAGTAGCGCCAGGAACGGCACCCTTGACCAGCAGCAGGTTGCGTTCAGCATCCACGCGCACTACTTCCAGGGACTGCACAGTCACGCGCTCAGCACCCATGTGACCGGACATTTTCTTGCCCTTGAAGACACGACCGGGAGTCTGGCACTGGCCAATCGAACCCGGAACGCGGTGGGACACGGAGTTACCGTGAGTATTGTCCTGGCCGCGGAAATTCCAACGCTTGATGGTACCGGCAAAGCCTTTACCTTTGGACTGACCAGTCACATCGACCAGTTGACCAGCTTGGAATATTTCAGCGTTGATCAGATCACCAGCCTGGTAGTCGCCTTCTTCAAGACGGAATTCCAGAACAGTGCGACCTGCCGCGACGTTCGCCTTGGCGAAGTGACCTGCCTGAGCAGCGGTAACGCGAGAAGCACGACGCTCACCGACAGTGACTTGCACTGCACGATAGCCATCGGATTCTTCAGTTTTGAACTGGGTGACGCGATTCGGCTCGATCTCAATGACCGTAACCGGAATGGAGACACCTTCTTCGGTGAAAATACGGGTCATACCCGCCTTTCGACCGACTACACCAATAGTCATGTTGTAACCTCATGAGTGTACGGGGCTTTCACCCGCTATGGCCGCCCATTTCAGAGCGTTACACGACTAAAACCGACAGGTTTTAGCCGAGGCTGATCTGCACTTCCACGCCAGCCGCAAGATCGAGCTTCATCAGCGCATCAACGGTTTTATCCGTTGGCTGGACAATGTCCAGTACGCGCTTGTGAGTACGGATTTCGAACTGATCGCGCGCGTCTTTGTTGACGTGTGGCGAAGTCAGAACGGTAAACCGCTCTTTGCGAGTTGGCAGAGGAATCGGACCACGCACCTGAGCACCAGTACGTTTCGCGGTTTCCACGATTTCCTGGGTTGATTGATCGATCAGGCGATGGTCAAAAGCCTTCAACCGTATACGGATTTGTTGGTTTTGCATTTTGACCTCAGATTCCAAGCTGCTATTCCCAACGGACGCAATACGCCCGTTAAAAGGAGGCGTGATTCTATAGACGCCCCTAGCAGGTGTCAACCCAATAAAAAAGCCCCCGCAAGCGGGGGCTTTTTCTTAAATCATCACTTACGCGATGATTTTGGCTACGACGCCGGCGCCGACGGTACGACCGCCTTCACGAATGGCGAAACGCAGACCTTCTTCCATTGCGATGGTTTTGATCAGAGTGACAGTCATCTGAATGTTGTCACCTGGCATTACCATTTCAACGCCTTCCGGCAGCTCACAGTTACCAGTCACGTCAGTAGTACGGAAGTAGAACTGAGGACGGTAGCCTTTGAAGAACGGAGTATGACGGCCGCCTTCTTCTTTGCTCAACACGTACACTTCTGCAGTGAAGGTAGTGTGCGGCTTGACAGAACCCGGCTTGACCAGAACCTGACCACGCTCTACGTCGTCACGCTTGGTGCCGCGCAGCAGAACGCCGCAGTTCTCACCAGCACGACCTTCGTCGAGCAGCTTGCGGAACATCTCAACACCAGTACAGGTGGTTTTGACGGTATCACGCAGACCAACAATTTCCAGTTCTTCCTGGATCTTGATGATGCCACGCTCGATACGGCCAGTTACCACGGTGCCACGACCGGAGATCGAGAACACGTCTTCGATTGGCATCAGGAACGGCTTGTCGATAGCGCGCACTGGATCTGGGATGTAGCTGTCCAGAGTCTCAACCAACTTCTTGACGGCAGTGGTGCCCATCTCGTTGTCGTCTTGACCATTCAGCGCCATCAGAGCCGAACCGATGATGATCGGAGTGTCGTCGCCCGGGAAATCGTAAGTGCTGAGCAGGTCACGCACTTCCATTTCCACCAGCTCCAGCAGCTCGGCGTCGTCAACCATGTCAGCCTTGTTCAGGAAGACAACGATGTACGGAACACCTACCTGACGGGACAGCAGGATGTGCTCGCGAGTCTGCGGCATCGGGCCGTCAGCAGCGGAGCAAACCAGGATAGCGCCGTCCATCTGCGCAGCACCGGTGATCATGTTCTTCACATAGTCAGCGTGACCCGGGCAGTCAACGTGCGCGTAGTGGCGAATCGAAGAGTTGTACTCAACGTGCGCAGTGTTGATGGTGATACCACGAGCCTTCTCTTCCGGCGCGCTGTCGATCTTGTCGAAAGCAACTACGGCGCTACCGAAAACTTCGGAGCAAACGCGAGTCAGAGCGGCGGTCAGCGTGGTTTTACCATGGTCAACGTGACCGATAGTGCCAACGTTGACGTGAGGTTTGCTACGTTCAAATTTTTCTTTAGCCACGACAATTAACTCCTTGCCTAAAGGGCTGAATCAGCCTTGTTTTTTGGTTACAGACTCGACGATGTGCGACGGAGCTGTATTGTATTTTTTGAATTCCATAGAGTAGCTTGCGCGACCCTGAGACATGGAACGGACGTCGGTCGCATAACCGAACATCTCGCCCAGCGGAACTTCAGCACGAATAACCTTACCGGAGATCGTGTCTTCCATACCGAGGATCATGCCGCGACGGCGGTTAAGGTCGCCCATCACGTCACCCATGTAGTCTTCAGGGGTAACAACCTCTACCGCCATGATCGGCTCGAGCAACTCACCACCACCCTTCTGGGCCAGTTGCTTGGTCGCCATGGAAGCAGCCACCTTGAACGCCATCTCGTTGGAGTCGACGTCGTGGTAAGAGCCATCGTACACGGTAGCCTTCAGGCCGATCAGCGGATAGCCGGCAACGACGCCGTTCTTCATCTGCTCTTCGATACCCTTCTGGATAGCCGGGATGTATTCCTTCGGAATCACACCGCCCACTACTTCGTTCACGAACTGCAGACCTTCCTGACCTTCATCAGCAGGCGCAAAACGGATCCAGCAGTGACCGAACTGACCACGACCACCGGACTGACGCACGAACTTGCCTTCGATTTCACAGTTCTTCGTGATGCGCTCACGATAGGAAACCTGAGGCTTACCGATGTTGGCTTCGACGTTGAACTCACGGCGCATCCGGTCAACCAGGATGTCCAAGTGCAGCTCGCCCATGCCAGAGATGATCGTTTGACCAGTCTCTTCGTCGGTCTTGACGCGGAAAGACGGGTCTTCCTGAGCGAGTTTGCCCAGAGCGATACCCATTTTTTCCTGGTCATCCTTGGTCTTGGGCTCTACGGCAACCGAAATAACCGGCTCCGGGAAGTCCATGCGAACCAGGATGATTGGCTTGTCAGCGTTGCACAGAGTCTCACCAGTGGTGACGTCCTTCATGCCGATCAGAGCAGCGATGTCGCCAGCGCGTACTTCTTTGATCTCTTCGCGGGCGTTTGCGTGCATCTGCACCATACGACCCACACGCTCTTTCTTGCCTTTGACCGAGTTGATCACGCCGTCGCCGGATGCCAACACGCCCGAGTAAACGCGGACGAAGGTCAGGGTACCCACGAATGGGTCGGTAGCGATCTTGAACGCCAGAGCCGAGAAAGGCTCGCTGTCGTCCGCATGACGCTCCATCTCTTCTTCCTCGTTATCAGGGTTGGAACCCTTGATAGCAGGAATGTCGGTAGGCGCAGGCAGGAAGTCGATAACGGCGTCGAGAACCAGGGGAACACCCTTGTTCTTGAACGAAGAACCGCAAACAGCCAGAACGATCTCACCAGCAATAGTACGCTGACGCAGAGCGGCCTTGATTTCCTCGTTGGTGAGCTCCTCACCTTCGAGGTACTTGTTCATCAGCTCTTCGTTGGCTTCAGCCGCAGCTTCTACCATGTTGCCGCGCCATTTTTCGGCCTCTTCCAGCAACTCGGCAGGGATGTCCTTGCGAACAGGAACCATGCCCTTGTCGGAATCGTTCCAGTACACAGCCTGCATGTTGATCAGATCGATCTGACCCTGGAAGTTATCTTCCGAGCCGATAGCCAACTGAATCGGCACCGGAGTGTGACCCAGACGCTGTTTGATCTGACCGATAACGCGCAGGAAGTCTGCACCGGCACGGTCGATCTTGTTTACGTAAACAAGACGCGGAACGCCGTACTTGTTGGCTTGACGCCATACGGTTTCCGACTGAGGCTCAACGCCCGAGGTACCGCAGAACACAACGACCGCGCCGTCGAGTACGCGCAGAGAACGCTCAACTTCAATGGTGAAGTCTACGTGCCCGGGGGTATCGATGACGTTGAAGCGGTGCTCGTCCTTGTACTGCTTCTCGGAGCCTTTCCAGAAGGCGGTGATAGCAGCGGAAGTGATGGTAATACCACGCTCCTGCTCCTGCACCATCCAGTCTGTGGTCGCGGCGCCATCATGCACCTCGCCCATTTTGTGGCTTTTGCCGGTGTAAAAAAGGACGCGCTCGGTGGTAGTGGTTTTACCAGCATCCACGTGAGCCACGATACCGATGTTACGGTAGCGATTAATCGGTGTAGTACGAGCCATAAAGCCCTCGCAAATTGAGTGACGCTAAAATTAGAAGCGGTAGTGCGAGAAAGCCTTGTTGGCTTCAGCCATACGGTGCACGTCTTCACGCTTCTTAACTGCAGCACCTTTGCCTTCTGCAGCATCCAACAGTTCACCAGCCAAACGCAGGGCCATGGATTTCTCGCCACGCTTACGGGCGAAATCCACCAACCAGCGCATGGCCAGGGCGTTACGACGGGACGGACGAACTTCGACCGGAACCTGGTAAGTAGCACCGCCTACACGGCGCGACTTCACTTCGACCAGCGGAGCGATGGCGTCGAGAGCTTTCTCGAAGATTTCCAGGGGATCGCTGTTCTTACGCTCTTTAACCTTCTCCAGGGCGCCATAAACGATACGCTCGGCAACGGCTTTCTTGCCGCTTTCCATCACGTGGTTCATGAACTTGGCCAGGATTTGGCTTCCGTATTTTGGATCGTCAAGCACTTCGCGCTTGGCTGCTACACGACGTCTTGGCATTTGATAAGCCCTCAAACGGTCTTCAGGTTAGCCCGGAACTGTAACCATCAGGTTACGCCCGACCTTACTCTTATCGACTCAATAAAATTAGAAACTGCATTCAGTACCGACGGCCGATTACTTCGGACGCTTGGTACCGTACTTCGAACGACCCTGGTTACGGCCTTTGACACCCGAGGTGTCCAGCGAGCCGCGAACGGTGTGATAACGCACACCTGGCAAGTCTTTTACACGACCGCCACGGATCAGCACGACGCTGTGCTCTTGCAGGTTGTGGCCTTCACCGCCGATGTACGAGGAAACCTCGAAACCGTTGGTCAGGCGAACACGGCAAACTTTACGCAGTGCCGAGTTAGGTTTTTTCGGCGTGGTGGTATACACACGAGTGCATACGCCACGACGCTGGGGGCAGTTCTGCAGCGCAGGTACGTCGGATTTCTCGACGATACGCTTGCGCGGCTGACGCACCAGCTGGTTGATAGTTGCCATCTACTAGCTCCACTGTCCGTCTTTCGACGCTATTTATTTACACCATAAATAAATGGCAGGGCTTATGCCCTGCCATATTTAGGGGTGCATGAGTCTAAAGAGACTCGCCCCCCTAGTCAAGACACGGGCCCCGACTGCCAAGCAGTCAGGGCTCGCTCTCAATTTTCGCTGGAGTTCAACGCTTCGGTCAGCGCCGCTTCCACTTCGCTCGCGCTCACACGCACAGGCTTGTCAGCCTCGCGACGACGTTTGCGCTCACTGTGGTAAGCAAGGCCGGTACCTGCCGGGATCAGACGACCCACGACCACGTTCTCCTTCAGGCCACGCAGGAAGTCGCGCTTGCCAGTAACCGCGGCCTCGGTGAGGACGCGAGTGGTTTCCTGGAAGGATGCCGCCGAGATGAACGACTCGGTGGACAGCGACGCCTTGGTGATACCCAGCAGTACGCGGGAATACTTGGCGATGAACTTGTCCTGTTCGGACAGACGCTCGTTCTCGCCCAGTACGTGGGTCAGCTCCATCTGGTCGCCCTTGATGAAGGTGGAATCCCCCGACTCGGCGATCTCGACCTTGCGCAGCATCTGGCGCAGGATGGTCTCGATGTGCTTGTCGTTGATCTTCACGCCTTGCAGGCGATAAACGTCCTGGATCTCGTTGACGATGTACTTGGCCAAGGCGCTGACACCCAGCAGACGCAGGATGTCATGCGGATCGCTCGGACCGTCGGAGATAACTTCACCCTTGTTGACCTGCTCACCTTCGAACACGTTCAGGTGACGCCATTTCGGGATCAGCTCTTCGTACGGATCACTGCCATCGGTCGGCGTAATGACCAAGCGGCGCTTGCCTTTGGTCTCTTTACCGAACGCGATGGTGCCGCTGATCTCCGCCAGAATCGACGCTTCTTTCGGACGACGCGCTTCGAACAAGTCAGCAACGCGCGGCAGACCACCGGTGATGTCACGGGTCTTCGAAGTTTCTTGCGGGATACGGGCGATAACGTCACCGACCGCAACCTGAGCACCGTCTGCCACACCAACAAGGGCGTTAGCAGGCAGGAAGTACTGTGCTGGCACGTCAGTACCTGGCAGCAGCAGATCCTTGCCATTGGCATCAACCAGTTTCACGGCCGGACGGATGTCCTTGCCAGCAACCGGACGATCCTTGGCATCGAGAACTTCGATGTTGGTCAAACCAGTCAACTCGTCGGTCTGACGCTTGATGGTGATGCCGTCCTCCATACCTACGAAGGTGACGGTACCTTTCATCTCGGTAACGATCGGGTGGGTGTGCGGATCCCACTTGGCGACGATGGCGCCAGCGTCGACCTTGTCGCCTTCCTTGACGGAAATGACCGCACCGTACGGCAGCTTGTAGCGCTCGCGCTCGCGACCGAACTCGTCAGCGATGGCCAACTCACCGGAACGCGATACCGCGATCAGGTTACCGTCCAGACGCTCAACGTGCTTCAGGTTGTGCAGACGAACCGCACCGCCGTTCTTCACCTGTACGCTGTCGGCAGCCGAAGTCCGGCTTGCCGCACCACCGATGTGGAACGTACGCATGGTCAGCTGGGTACCCGGCTCACCGATCGACTGTGCAGCGATGACGCCGACTGCTTCACCGATGTTGATCTGATGACCACGAGCCAGGTCGCGACCGTAGCACTTGGCGCAGATGCCATAGCGGGTTTCACAGCTGATCGGCGAACGCACGACCACTTCGTCGATGCTGTTCAGCTCGATGAACTCGACCCACTGCTCGTCGACCAAGGTGCCGGCCGGGACGATGACTTCTTCGGTGCCAGGCTTGAACACGTCTCGGGCAATGACACGGCCCAGTACGCGCTCACCGAGCGGCTCGACGACGTCGCCGCCTTCAATGTGCGGAGTCATGTAAAGACCCTGCTCAGTGCCGCAATCGACCTCGGTCACTACCAGATCCTGGGCTACGTCGACGAGACGACGAGTCAGGTAACCGGAGTTCGCGGTTTTCAGTGCGGTATCCGCCAAACCTTTACGCGCACCGTGAGTGGAGATGAAGTACTGAAGTACCGACAGACCTTCACGGAAGTTCGCAGTAATCGGCGTTTCGATGATCGAGCCGTCCGGCTTGGCCATCAGACCACGCATACCGGCCAACTGACGGATCTGCGCAGCAGAACCCCGCGCACCAGAGTCGGCCATCATGTACATCGAGTTGAAGGATTCTTGCTCGACTTCTTTGCCATCGCGGTCGATAACCTTCTCTTTCGAGAGGTTCGACATCATCGCTTTGGACACTTCGTCGTTAGCCTTGGACCAGAGGTCGATCACTTTGTTGTACTTCTCGCCCTGAGTTACCAGGCCGGAGGCGTACTGCGATTCGATCTCTTTAACTTCCTCGGTGGCGGCGTCAATGATGTGCGCCTTCTCATCCGGGATAACGAAGTCGTTGACGCCAATCGACACACCCGAGATGGTCGAGTAGGCGAAACCGGTGTACATCAACTGGTCAGCGAAGATCACCGTGTCTTTCAAGCCAACGGTGCGGTAGCACTGGTTGATGAGCTTGGAGATGGCCTTCTTCTTCATCGAGTGGTTGACCACGTCATACGACAGGCCAGCCGGCACGATTTGGAACAACAGCGCACGGCCGACAGTGGTGTCGACAATACGGGTGTTCTTGGTGATGCTGCCGTCGCGGTCTTTGATCACTTCGTTGATGCGAACTTTTACGCGAGCATGCAGCGACGCCTGACCACCACGGAAAACCCGGTCAACTTCCTGCAGATCTGCGAATACACGGCCTTCGCCTTTGGCGTTGATCGCCTCACGGGTCATGTAGTACAGACCCAATACAACGTCCTGCGACGGAACGATGATTGGCTCACCGTTGGCTGGCGACAGAATGTTGTTGGTCGACATCATCAACGCGCGCGCTTCCAACTGGGCTTCCAGTGTCAGCGGTACGTGCACGGCCATTTGGTCGCCGTCGAAGTCGGCGTTGTACGCAGCACAGACCAGCGGGTGCAGCTGGATAGCCTTACCTTCGATCAGTACTGGTTCAAACGCCTGGATGCCCAGACGGTGAAGGGTCGGTGCACGGTTGAGGAGAACCGGGTGCTCACGGATCACTTCAGCGAGAACGTCCCAAACCTCTGGCAGTTCGCGCTCGACCATTTTCTTGGCCGCTTTGATGGTGGTCGCGAGACCGCGCATTTCCAGCTTGCCGAAGATGAATGGCTTGAACAGCTCAAGTGCCATCTTCTTCGGCAGACCGCACTGGTGCAGACGCAGAGTCGGGCCTACGGTAATTACCGAACGACCGGAGTAGTCAACACGCTTACCGAGCAAGTTCTGACGGAAACGACCCTGCTTACCCTTGATCATGTCAGCCAAGGATTTCAGAGGACGCTTGTTCGAACCGGTGATAGCGCGACCACGACGACCGTTGTCGAGCAGTGCATCGACAGCTTCCTGCAACATACGCTTTTCGTTGCGCACGATGATGTCCGGAGCGGACAGATCGAGCAGGCGCTTCAAGCGGTTGTTACGGTTGATCACGCGGCGATACAGGTCGTTGAGGTCGGACGTCGCGAAACGACCACCATCAAGCGGAACCAACGGACGCAGATCTGGCGGCAGAACAGGCAGAACGGTCAGCACCATCCACTCAGGCAGGTTGCCCGAGCCGAGGAACGCTTCCATCAGTTTCAGACGCTTGGACAGCTTCTTGATCTTGGTTTCCGAGTTGGTTTGCGGAATCTCTTCGCGCAGACGACCAATCTCGTGCTCCAGATCAATAGCGTGAAGCAGCTCGCGAACAGCCTCAGCACCCATACGGGCGTCGAAGTCATCACCGAACTCCTCCAGCGCTTCGAAATACTGCTCGTCGTTCAGCAGCTGACCTTTTTCGAGGGTGGTCATGCCTGGATCGATAACGACATAGCTCTCGAAGTAGAGAACGCGTTCGATATCACGCAGGGTCATGTCCATCAGCAAACCAATACGGCTCGGCAGGGACTTCAGGAACCAGATGTGAGCAACCGGCGAAGCCAGTTCGATGTGCGCCATGCGCTCACGACGAACCTTGGCCAGCGCGACTTCAACACCGCACTTCTCGCAGATAACACCACGGTGCTTCAGGCGCTTGTACTTACCGCACAGGCACTCGTAGTCCTTTACCGGGCCAAAGATCTTGGCGCAGAACAGGCCGTCACGCTCGGGCTTGAACGTACGGTAGTTGATGGTTTCCGGCTTTTTAACTTCACCGAACGACCACGAACGGATCATCTCCGGCGAAGCCAATGCAATGCGGATGGCGTCGAATTCTTCGACTTGACCCTGGTTTTTCAGCAAATTCAGTAGGTCTTTCAAGGCCTTTCCTCCTGGCGGAGCAGGCAGCGGGCATAAAGCCCCGCTGCCGATTCACGTCGTGTTATTCGGTTTCCAGATCGATATCGATACCGAGCGAACGGATCTCTTTGATCAACACGTTGAAGGACTCGGGCATGCCCGGCTCCATGCGGTGATCGCCATCCACGATGTTCTTGTACATCTTGGTACGGCCGTTCACGTCGTCCGACTTGACGGTCAACATTTCCTGCAGGGTGTAGGCGGCGCCGTAAGCTTCCAAAGCCCAGACCTCCATCTCCCCGAAGCGCTGACCACCGAACTGCGCCTTACCACCCAGCGGCTGCTGAGTAACCAGGCTGTAGGAACCCGTGGAACGCGCGTGCATCTTGTCGTCCACCAGGTGGTTCAGTTTCAGCATGTACATGTAACCAACAGTGGTCGTACGTTCGAACTGGTTGCCGGTACGCCCGTCGATAAGCTGCATCTGACCGCTTTCTGGCAGATCTGCCAGTTTCAGCATGGCCTTGATTTCGCTTTCCTTGGCGCCATCGAACACCGGCGTCGCCATTGGCACGCCGCCACGCAGGTTCTTCGCCAGATCCAGAATTTCCTGATCCGAGAAAGTGTCCAGCTGTTCGTTGCGACCGCCGATCTCGTTGTAGATCTCGTGCAGGAACTTACGCAGCTCAGCGACCTTGCGTTGCTCTTCGAGCATACGGTTGATCTTCTCGCCCAACCCTTTGGCCGCGAGGCCCAGGTGGGTTTCGAGGATCTGACCGACGTTCATACGCGACGGTACGCCCAGCGGGTTCAGAACGATGTCGACCGGCGTGCCATGCACGTCATGCGGCATGTCTTCGACCGGCATGATCACCGAGACCACACCCTTGTTACCGTGACGACCGGCCATCTTGTCACCCGGCTGGATGCGACGACGGATTGCCAGGTAGACCTTGACGATCTTCAGTACGCCTGGAGCCAGGTCATCGCCCTGCTGCAGCTTGCGCTTCTTGTCTTCGAACTTGTCGTCGAGCAGCTGACGGCGGTCGGAGATGTAGGCCTGAGCCTTTTCCAACTGCTCGTTCAGTGCATCTTCAGCCATGCGCAGCTTGAACCACTGGCCACGCTCCAGACCGTCGAGCACTTCGTCAGTGATCGCAGCACCTTTCTTCAGGCCAGCGCCGCCTTCGGCGACCTTGCCAACCAGAGCGGCACGCAGACGCTCGAAGGTCGCGCCTTCGACGATGCGGAACTCTTCGTTCAGATCCTTGCGGATCTCGTCCAGCTGGCTCTTCTCGATCGACAGAGCACGAGCATCACGCTCGACGCCGTCACGGGTGAAGACCTGTACGTCGATGACAGTACCTTTGGTGCCGGTCGGCACGCGCAGGGAGGTGTCCTTAACGTCGCTGGCCTTCTCACCGAAGATCGCACGCAGCAGCTTCTCTTCTGGCGTCAGCTGGGTTTCGCCCTTCGGCGTTACCTTGCCAACCAGAATGTCGCCAGGGCCAACTTCAGCACCAACGTAGACGATACCGGCTTCGTCGAGCTTGTTCAGTGCAGCTTCACCGACGTTCGGGATGTCCGCAGAGATTTCCTCTGGGCCGAGCTTGGTGTCACGCGCCACACAGGTCAGTTCCTGGATGTGGATCGTGGTGAAGCGGTCTTCCTGAACCACGCGCTCGGAGAGCAGGATGGAGTCTTCGAAGTTGTAACCGTTCCACGGCATGAACGCGACGCGCATGTTCTGACCCAGCGCCAGTTCACCCATGTCGGTGGACGGGCCGTCAGCCATGATGTCGCTACGCACCACCACATCACCCTTCTTCACCAGCGGACGCTGGTTGATGCAGGTGTTCTGGTTGGAGCGGGTGTATTTGGTCAGGTTGTAGATGTCGACACCAGCTTCACCAGTTTCGACTTCATCGTTGGCAACGCGAACCACGATACGGCTGGCATCGACGGAGTCGATCACGCCACCGCGGCGAGCCACGACGCAAACGCCCGAGTCGCGCGCTACGTTGCGCTCCATGCCGGTACCAACCAGCGGCTTGTCAGCACGCAGGGTGGGTACAGCCTGACGCTGCATGTTGGAACCCATCAACGCACGGTTGGCGTCATCGTGTTCCAGGAACGGGATCAGCGACGCTGCAACCGAAACAACCTGCTTCGGCGAAACGTCCATCAAGGTGACGTCTTCCGGCGCCTTGACGGTGAACTCGTTGAGGTGACGAACAG
Source organism: Pseudomonas sp. AC355 (assembly GCF_979258205.1). NCBI lineage: Bacteria > Pseudomonadati > Pseudomonadota > Gammaproteobacteria > Pseudomonadales > Pseudomonadaceae > Pseudomonas > Pseudomonas sp. AC355. The sequence continues at coordinate 2,920,534 of NZ_OZ409843.1, forward strand.
CTACCAGTTCGTCGATCAGCTGACCTTTGTCATTCAGGGTCGCCGATGCCTGGGCGATAACGTGGTCAGCCTCTTCGATAGCGGACAGGAACACGATCTCGTCGGTAACCTTGCCTTCCTGAACAACGCGGTATGGGCTTTCCAAGAAGCCATACTGGTTGGTGCGGGCATAGGCTGCCAGGGAGTTGATCAGACCGATGTTCGGGCCTTCCGGCGTTTCGATCGGGCACACACGGCCGTAGTGGGTCGGGTGTACGTCGCGGACTTCGAAGCCTGCGCGCTCACGGGTCAGACCGCCCGGGCCAAGAGCCGAAACACGGCGCTTGTGGGTGATCTCGGAGAGCGGGTTGTTCTGGTCCATGAACTGGGAAAGCTGGCTGGAACCGAAGAACTCTTTCACCGCCGCCGCAACCGGCTTGGCGTTGATCAGATCCTGCGGCATCAGGCCTTCGCTTTCGGCCATCGACAGACGCTCTTTGACCGCACGCTCAACACGTACCAGGCCAACGCGGAACTGATTCTCGGCCATCTCACCGACGCAACGTACACGGCGGTTACCCAGGTGGTCGATGTCATCGACGATGCCCTTGCCGTTACGGATGTCGACCAGCGTCTTCAGAACGGCAACGATGTCTTCTTTGCACAACACGCCCGAACCTTCGATCTCGGTACGACCGATACGACGGTTGAACTTCATCCGGCCGACCGCAGACAGGTCATAGCGCTCAGGGCTGAAGAACAGGTTGTTGAACAGCGTTTCAGCGGCATCCTTGGTAGGTGGCTCGCCTGGACGCATCATGCGGTAGATCTCGACCAGCGCTTCCAGCTGATTGGTGGTGCTGTCGATCTTCAGCGTGTCACTGATGAACGGGCCACAGTCGATGTCGTTGGTGTACAGGGTCTCGATACGGACGACCTGAGCCTTGGCGATCTTGGCCAGCAGCTCGACCGACAGCTCGGTATTGCACTCGCAGAGGATCTCACCGGTAGCCGGGTGCACGATCGCCTTGGCGCTGGTGCGGCCGATCAGGTAGTCGAACGGCACGTCCAGTTCTTTGATACCGGCCTTGTCCAACTGGTTGATGTGGCGAGCGGTGATACGACGCCCCTGCTCGACAATCACCTTGCCAGCGCCATCCAGGATGTCCTGGCTGGCGATTTCACCGCGCAGGCGATGCGGAACGAGTTCCAGGCTCAGGCCTTCGCCTTTTACATGGAAAACGTTGGTGGTATAGAAAGCATCCAGCACTTCTTCAGTGCTATAGCCCAGCGCACGCAGCAGAACCGAAGCCGGCAGTTTGCGGCGGCGGTCGATACGTACGAATACCGCATCCTTAGGATCGAACTCGAAGTCCAACCAGGAACCGCGGTAAGGAATGATGCGAGCGGAATACAGCAGCTTGCCCGAGCTGTGAGTCTTGCCACGGTCGTGGTCGAAGAACACACCTGGGGAACGGTGCAACTGGGAAACGATCACTCGCTCGGTACCGTTGATAACGAAGGTACCGTTCTCGGTCATGAGCGGAATTTCGCCCATGTACACTTCCTGCTCCTTGATGTCCTTGATCGCTTTGTTCGACGATTCTTTGTCGAAAATGATCAGGCGCACTTTTACACGCAGCGGGACGGCATAGGTCACGCCACGCAGCGTGCACTCTTTGACATCAAAGGCTGGATCGCCGAGACGATAGCCGACGTATTCCAGGGCAGCGTTGCCGGAGTAGCTGATGATCGGAAATACAGATTTGAAGGCCGCATGCAGGCCGATGTCGCGGAACTGTTCCTTGCTCGCGCCTTGCTGCAGGAATTCGCGGTACGAATCCAGCTGAATGGCCAGGAGGTAAGGCACATCCATGACATCCGGCAACTTGCTAAAGTCCTTGCGGATACGTTTTTTCTCAGTATATGAGTAAGCCATCAGCGTTCCCCAGCTTGGTCACCTGCTTATTTGGCTTCTCCGACGGGAGCAGCCAGAAACTCGTGCAAACCCTAGGTTTGCTCCACCTCGTTGGTGGGTTTTTCACGTTCCAAGCCTGGGCTACCGAAGAGCCGAGTTAGAACGGAAAAAGGCCGGTGGCAAGAGCCACCAGCCGTCAGCCTTATGCGATTCGCGCGGGCTGTAGACGCAATGTCGTCGCTTACTTGAGCTCGACTTTGGCGCCTGCTTCTTCCAGAACCTTTTTGGCAGCTTCGGCTTCGTCTTTCGACACGCCTTCTTTGACCACGCCAGGAGCGCCGTCAACAACTGCTTTAGCTTCTTTCAGACCCAGACCGGTCAGTTCGCGAACAGCCTTGATGACGTTCACTTTCTTCTCGCCAGCTTCGGTCAGGATGACGTTGAACTCGGTTTGCTCTTCGGCAACAGCAGCAACAGCAGCTGAACCAGCGGAAGCAGCAGCGGCAGTAACGCCAAACTTCTCTTCCATTGCTTTGATCAGTTCAACAACTTCCAGAACGGTTTTCTGGCCGATTGCTTCGATGATGTCTTCGTTAGACAGAGCCATGACTCTAATTCCTGTATTGGGGGACAGCCTTCGCGACCGTCAAATTAAACAAATAGCGTGAGAAAGAATGGCGTGCCTTAAGCGGCGGCGGCTTCTTTCTGATCGCGAACGGCCGCCAAAGTACGAGCCAGTTTGCTGGTAGCGCCTTGAATCACGCTCATCAGCTGGGAAATGGCTTCGTCATAAGTCGGCAGAGTTGCCAGTACGTCGATCTGATTGGCTGCGAGGAACTGACCCTCGAACGCAGCTGCCTTGATCTCGAACTTGTCCTGACCCTTGGCGAACTCTTTGAAGATACGGGCAGCAGCGCCCGGATGTTCGTTGGAGAAAGCAATCAGGGTCGGGCCTTTGAACACGTCGTTGAGCACATCATACTGAGTGCCTTCAACAGCGCGGCGCAACAGGGTATTACGTACAACACGTACGTACACACCAGATGCGCGGGCCTCTTTACGGAGTCCGGTCATAGCGCTTACGGTCACGCCGCGGGCATCAGCCACAACAGCAGACAGGGCAGCTTTGGCAGCCTCGTTGACTTCAGCGACGATGGCCTTCTTGTCTTCGAGTTTAATTGCCACGGGTTTACTCCTGGATGTTACCGTTTCGCCCGACCAAGGCCGGACGGCGTTTTGGTGTCTGATTCGGTAAGAATCGGGAGCACCATCTGCGTAGGGTTGAAGATTGCTCTTCGGGTTTGAGGCTTGCGCCCCCTACGGTCTTGGATAGCCCCCGCCAGGCAGGGACCCCAATTTTTTCGCTGCAGGCGCACTACATGCGCCTGCAGTCATTCATTAAGCGTCCAGCGAACCTTGGTCAATCACCAGACCCGGGCCCATAGTGGTGCTCAGGGTCACGCGCTTGACGTAGATGCCTTTCGAGGTCGAAGGCTTCAGGCGCTTCAGGTCGGCCAGCAGTGCTTCCACGTTCTGTTTCAGCTTGTCGGCTTCAAAGCCAACCTTGCCAACGGAGCTATGGATAATGCCGTTCTTGTCAGTACGGAAACGCACCTGACCAGCCTTGGCATTCTTGACTGCAGTAGCAACGTCCGGAGTCACAGTGCCGACTTTCGGGTTAGGCATCAGGCCGCGCGGGCCGAGAACCTGGCCCAACTGGCCAACAACGCGCATGGCATCCGGAGAGGCGATGACCACGTCATAGTTCAGGTCGCCGGCTTTCATTTCAGCAGCCAGATCGTCCATGCCTACACGGTCAGCGCCGGCAGCCAGAGCAGCTTCAGCGCCCGGGCCCTGGGTGAACACGGCAACGCGAACGCTTTTGCCAGTGCCGTTCGGCAGCACGGTAGCGCCACGAACAACCTGATCTGATTTACGCGGGTCAACACCGAGGTTGATAGCGATATCAACGGACTCGGAGAACTTGACAGCAGAGATTTCAGCCAGCAGAGCAGCAGCTTCGACGAAGCTGTAAGCCTTGCCCGGCTCTACTTTGGCCGCGATAGCCTTTTGGCGCTTAGTCAGCTTAGCCATTACACACCCTCCACGTTGAGGCCCATGCTACGAGCAGAACCGGCGATAGTACGCACGGCTGCATCCATATCAGCTGCAGTCAGATCAGCCTGCTTGGTCTTGGCGATCTCTTCGAGCTGGGCACGAGTAACGGTACCGACCTTGACGGTATTCGGACGAGCCGAACCACTGGTCAGACCGGCTGCTTTTTTCAGCAGCACGGAAGCTGGGGTGCTCTTAGTTTCAAAGGTGAAGCTACGGTCGCTGTAAACAGTGATGATCACTGGAGTCGGCAGACCAGGTTCCATGCCCTGAGTCTTGGCGTTGAACGCCTTGCAGAATTCCATGATATTCACGCCGTGCTGACCCAGAGCCGGGCCGACGGGTGGCGACGGGTTGGCCTGAGCGGCCTTTACTTGCAGCTTGATATAAGCCGTGATTTTCTTAGCCATTAGCTACTCCAGTTACGGGTTCTAGCGCCTCGCGGCTCCCCGGTTATTGCCTGTTTATCCCAGTGACAACAAAACCCCGCAGTCTATGACTGCGGGGTATGGGATGCGGTTGTCAGTTACGACTTCTCGACCTGACTAAACTCCAGCTCGACCGGTGTTGAACGACCAAAAATGGTCACTGCCACCTGGATACGGCTTTTCTCGTAATTCACTTCTTCGACGACGCCACTGAAATCAGCAAACGGGCCATCGACCACACGAACCATCTCGCCCGGCTCGAACAAGGTTTTTGGCTTCGGCTTGTCACCATTATCGGCAACACGACGCAGAATAGCGTCAGCTTCTTTTTCAGTGATAGGCGCAGGCTTATCGGCAGTACCGCCAATGAACCCCATGACGCGCGGGGTATCTTTGATCAAGTGCCAGGTAGCCTCGTTCATTTCCATCTGCACTAACACATAACCTGGAAAGAACTTTCGCTCGCTCTTGCGCTTCTGGCCATTACGCATTTCCACCACTTCTTCAGTGGGAACCAGAATCTCGCCGAAATCATCTTCCATTCCGGCGAACTTTACGCGCTCGATCAGCGAACGCATTACATGCTTCTCGTAGCCCGAGTAAGCATGCACAACGTACCAACGCTTAGCCACGGGAAATCCTATTTCAACTTACGATAAACGACACAAGCCAACCGAGGAGCGAATCGAGCCCCCACAACATCAAAGCCATGACCAGCACGACTAGGACGACGATCAGCGTGGTTTGCGTGGTTTCCTGACGACTTGGCCAGACAACCTTGCGAATCTCGACGCGGGCTTCTTTGACCAGTGCGAAAAACGCCTGACCTTTTGCCGTCTGCAGGGCAACAGCAGCAGCAGCTACCGCCAGAACCAGCAATGCAACGACACGGTACAGAATCGGCTCACCGAGAGAAGTACTGATTACCGACCACCCCTACAACCACAAGCAGGGCCGCCACAATCCACTTAAGCAGATCGAAGCGAGAGTCTTTGGCTTCAGACTTAACATTCATGAACAAGGATCCTGTGAGAAGACACGCCAAATTCACTAGAAAATGGCAGGTCAGGAGGGAATCGAACCCCCAACCTACGGTTTTGGAGACCGTCGCTCTGCCAATTGAGCTACTGACCTAATACAAAATCAGGCCGACCATTATGCCGGCCCGACGGGGACAGATCAAACGATTATTCGATGATCTTTGCTACGACGCCGGCGCCGACGGTACGACCGCCTTCACGAATGGCGAAACGCAGACCTTCTTCCATTGCGATGGTTTTGATCAGAGTGACAGTCATCTGAATGTTGTCACCTGGCATTACCATTTCAACGCCTTCCGGCAGCTCACAGTTACCAGTCACGTCAGTAGTACGGAAGTAGAACTGAGGACGGTAGCCTTTGAAGAACGGAGTATGACGGCCGCCTTCTTCTTTGCTCAACACGTACACTTCTGCAGTGAAGGTAGTGTGCGGCTTGACAGAACCCGGCTTGACCAGAACCTGACCACGCTCTACGTCGTCACGCTTGGTGCCGCGCAGCAGAACGCCGCAGTTCTCACCAGCACGACCTTCGTCGAGCAGCTTGCGGAACATCTCAACACCAGTACAGGTGGTTTTGACGGTATCACGCAGACCAACAATTTCCAGTTCTTCCTGGATCTTGATGATGCCACGCTCGATACGGCCAGTTACCACGGTGCCACGACCGGAGATCGAGAACACGTCTTCGATTGGCATCAGGAACGGCTTGTCGATAGCGCGCACTGGATCTGGGATGTAGCTGTCCAGAGTCTCAACCAACTTCTTGACGGCAGTGGTGCCCATCTCGTTGTCGTCTTGACCATTCAGCGCCATCAGAGCCGAACCGATGATGATCGGAGTGTCGTCGCCCGGGAAATCGTAAGTGCTGAGCAGGTCACGCACTTCCATTTCCACCAGCTCCAGCAGCTCGGCGTCGTCAACCATGTCAGCCTTGTTCAGGAAGACAACGATGTACGGAACACCTACCTGACGGGACAGCAGGATGTGCTCGCGAGTCTGCGGCATCGGGCCGTCAGCAGCGGAGCAAACCAGGATAGCGCCGTCCATCTGCGCAGCACCGGTGATCATGTTCTTCACATAGTCAGCGTGACCCGGGCAGTCAACGTGCGCGTAGTGGCGAATCGAAGAGTTGTACTCAACGTGCGCAGTGTTGATGGTGATACCACGAGCCTTCTCTTCCGGCGCGCTGTCGATCTTGTCGAAAGCAACTACGGCGCTACCGAAAACTTCGGAGCAAACGCGAGTCAGAGCGGCGGTCAGCGTGGTTTTACCATGGTCAACGTGACCGATAGTGCCAACGTTGACGTGAGGTTTGCTACGTTCAAATTTTTCTTTAGCCATTTTGACCGCCTCCGAACGAAGAATTCAGCGAGTGATAGCACCATTAAAACAAAGGCAGATACTCGCATATCTGCCTTTATTAAATGGAGCTCATGAGCGGATTCGAACCGCTGACCTCACCCTTACCAAGGGTGTGCTCTACCAACTGAGCTACATGAGCAAATATGTTGCACGAACAACTAAGCTGGAGCGGGCAGCGGGAATCGAACCCGCATCATCAGCTTGGAAGGCTGAGGTTCTACCACTAAACTATGCCCGCGTAGCCTGCAGCTCACGCCTAAATCTGGTGGAGGGAGAAGGATTCGAACCTTCGAAGTCGTAGACGTCAGATTTACAGTCTGATCCCTTTGGCCGCTCGGGAATCCCTCCATAAGGAGGCGGCATTTTCAATATCTGCCACCCTACTGTCAAGCACTTTCTCATTTAAAAACCAGAGCTTAGCGACACTAACAGTAACTTCGCATACCCACCGATTAAGATGGCCACCCTGCGAAGCGGGCGCCATTCTATGCATTCTATTGAGAGCTTGCAACCCCCTCACACGGCATTAATTGGTGTTGTAAACCTTTGAAGTCCAAAGACAAACGCTCGAGCAGTGAATCATCGACCAAACGCCGGCTTTCTGGGGCGATGCGCACCCAGTGACGGCGGTTCGCCCGCGGTAGCTCACGCAGCAATGGCTCGTAACCCGAACCACGCAGTCGCGAAATCACACTGTCGGCAGAGTCATGACGGGGAAAGATCCCCAAGGAGATACCGTTGGATAGATCGCCCTGAGTAATGATGTAGCTATCGATCTTGCGCGCCTGCAGCTCTCGCAACTGCCTCAGTGACGCCTGGCGGGAAGCCAGCGGCGGCAGATAAACCCAATAATCGACAGCACCCGCAGACTCGACGACCTGAGTCTGCGAGCGAATATCCAGACTGAGCAGGCGCTGCTCGACCTGCTCGGCCCCCGCATCTTCCTCAAAACTACCCAAGAACAAACACACTGTCTCCCCAGCCGGCGCTTCGTTAACTACAGGAGCACGTCGCTGTCGAGGCTCGGACTCACTGAGCAACTGAATATCACGGCGACTGTCCTGGTAGAGCGACAAGGGAGCGACCTCCTTTGCATGCAATGGGGCCTGCTGTTGGTGCCACACGTAATAGAAGGCATTCAGCACCACCAACAGCATGAAAAACCAGCGCATAACTTATTCCCTCACCAGCGGACAGGCGATAGCCAAGCCAATGAACACAAGATCCGGCACCACATTCGCCGCAGCCACCCAGTCTGCGGCCAATGCTGCATCTCCACCAGTAAGGAGCACCGCTACATCACCACCACATTGCTGGCGAGCCAGCTCGAGCTGCGTATCGACGAAGCCACGCAACATCAACAGGCAACCTCGCTCTACAGCTTCGGCGGTAGAACGACCAGGCGAAAGACTGTGCTGCGCGAGCTCAGCAACAGCATCGTCATAGCGAATACGCCGAGTATGGGTACGCAGTTGATTACGCATGAGCGGCATCCCTGGGCAGATGAACCCCCCCAGGTGATTGCCGGTCGCATCAATGAAGTCAGAGGTAATTGCAGTTCCCAAGTCAAGAACTAGACAAGCACGGCGCTCTACGCTGTAAGCACCGACGACTGCAAGCCAGCGATCAAGCCCCAAACGCTGATATTCATCATAGCCATTGCTCACACCCGCCAGTAACTTCGCAGGCGCGGCAATCATGCAGTCAATACCGAAACGCACCTCCAAGGCCTCTACCAAGCCCCGAGTTTCATCCTCTGTGCGCACACTAACGAGACGGCAGGCGGAAACCCCTCCAGGAAAGCGAGAGATCAGAACGCTGAGCAACTCTTCATCGCTGCCAACAACCCCACCTTCAAGCACCTGAATACCGTCGCGCCGGGCAAGGACACGCCATTTGATAAAGCTGTTACCGCAATCAAGCTCAAGAATCATCACGCAACCTCAAACTGAGCTCACCGCCACTGAAAACGCGCTCATCACCATCAACCTCGAGCCGCAGCGCACCGGCGTCATCCACTCCTAGTACACGGCCGTCCACCGACTGCACACCGGCTGTAAGTGACACCATTCGGCCCTGCCATAGATGGCTAGCCTCCCACTGTCCACGCAAAGCGGTAAAACCATGCAGACGGTGCAACTCCAGGTAGCGCTCAAGCTGTATACCCAGACTGCTCAAAAAACCATTGCGGTCAATTTGCTCCCCCAAGATCTGCCTAATCGACGTCCATGGTTGATCAATGACATCACCCGCCACTACCCGCATATTGATATTGACACCAATTCCGATGACCACATGGCATACGTCAGCAGGGTCACCGGATAACTCCAGGAGTATCCCGGCGATCTTGCGCCCCCCCACAAGTAAGTCATTGGGCCACTTCAGGCCAACATCCGAAACACCGGAGTCTCGAATGGTATGCAGTAAGGCAAGACCAACAACCAGGCTTAAGCCCTCGATTTGGCGCATACCGCCAGTGATACGGAGCACCAGACTGTAGTAAAGATTTTCCCCGAAGGGACTGACCCAACTTCGCCCTCGGCGCCCGCGCCCCGCTATCTGCTGCTCGGCAACAACCAAGAAAGGAGGAATAGCACCAGCGACCAGACGGCGCATGGCTTCTGCGTTTGTGGAGTCAACCTGCTGCAGAAGCGTGATAGGCCACACCGTGGAGAATTCGGGAGCATCACACGCCAATAGAGAAAGAGGAGCCTCAAGGCGATAACCGCGACCACGCACCTTATGGATCCGGAGGTCAAATTCAGCCTCAAGCAACTGCAGCCGCTTCCAGATCGCTGCGCGGCTCACACCAATCGCAACACCGAGCTCTTCACCAGAATGAAACTGGCCGTCTTGTAAAAGTCGCAATAAAGGCTGCATGCCGAACCTGCCGTGCAATAAGGTGCGCATGATAGCGACGAGGTTCGTCCCTGCCTACCGAGGCCGGAAGTGCAATTGCATCGCTCTATCCAAAAACGCTTCCGGGAAGCAGATCTCCGCGCGCCCTTATCAATTTTACGAGCCTTGCCGATCAGCCGATAACCCCTGCAACCAAGATCGAGACCCGCTGAGTGCCGGGTGAAGCGAACCAGGGAAGGGCCTCCGATCGTTGTAGGAGGCGGCTTGCCGGCGAAGCTCGTGCCCGTGGCTCGCCGACTCCTACGCTCGACCTGCTGCAGCGGTCTTTTTCCTTCGCCGCAAAGACGAAACCCCAGACCTCTGTCGAGATCTGGGGTTTCTAGTAGAAGCTTGACGATGACCTACTCTCACATGGGGAAACCCCACACTACCATCGGCGATGCATCGTTTCACTACTGAGTTCGGGATGGGATCAGGTGGTTCCAATGCTCTATGGTCGTCAAGCAATCCGGTTGGGGAGTCGATGTTTAGGTCGCTTCCCCGAATTGGGTATGTGATATCAGTTGGTGTTGCGTGTTCTTTTACAAATTTTCGGCATTACTGTCGACTTCTACCGTCTAACAGCCAAATTGTTTGGGTGTTATATGGTCAAGCCTCACGGGCAATTAGTACTGGTTAGCTCAACGCCTCACAACGCTTACACACCCAGCCTATCAACGTCGTAGTCTTCGACGGCCCTTTAGGGAACTCAAGGTTCCAGTGAGATCTCATCTTGAGGCAAGTTTCCCGCTTAGATGCTTTCAGCGGTTATCTTTCCCGAACATAGCTACCCGGCAATGCCACTGGCGTGACAACCGGAACACCAGAGGTTCGTCCACTCCGGTCCTCTCGTACTAGGAGCAGCCCCTCTCAAATCTCAAACGTCCACGGCAGATAGGGACCGAACTGTCTCACGACGTTCTAAACCCAGCTCGCGTACCACTTTAAATGGCGAACAGCCATACCCTTGGGACCGGCTTCAGCCCCAGGATGTGATGAGCCGACATCGAGGTGCCAAACACCGCCGTCGATATGAACTCTTGGGCGGTATCAGCCTGTTATCCCCGGAGTACCTTTTATCCGTTGAGCGATGGCCCTTCCATACAGAACCACCGGATCACTAAGACCTACTTTCGTACCTGCTCGACGTGTCTGTCTCGCAGTCAAGCGCGCTTTTGCCTTTATACTCTACGACCGATTTCCGACCGGTCTGAGCGCACCTTCGTACTCCTCCGTTACTCTTTAGGAGGAGACCGCCCCAGTCAAACTACCCACCATACACTGTCCTCGATCCGGATAACCGAACCAGAGTTAGAACCTCAAGGTTGCCAGGGTGGTATTTCAAGGTTGGCTCCATGAGAACTAGCGTCCCCACTTCAAAGCCTCCCACCTATCCTACACAAGCAAGCTCAAAGTCCAGTGCAAAGCTATAGTAAAGGTTCACGGGGTCTTTCCGTCTAGCCGCGGATACACTGCATCTTCACAGCGATTTCAATTTCACTGAGTCTCGGGTGGAGACAGCGCCGCCATCGTTACGCCATTCGTGCAGGTCGGAACTTACCCGACAAGGAATTTCGCTACCTTAGGACCGTTATAGTTACGGCCGCCGTTTACCGGGGCTTCGATCAAGAGCTTCGCGTTAGCTAACCCCATCAATTAACCTTCCGGCACCGGGCAGGCGTCACACCCTATACGTCCACTTTCGTGTTTGCAGAGTGCTGTGTTTTTAATAAACAGTCGCAGCGGCCTGGTATCTTCGACCGGCATGTGCTTACGGGGTAAACCCTTCACACTCACCGGCGCACCTTCTCCCGAAGTTACGGTGCCATTTTGCCTAGTTCCTTCACCCGAGTTCTCTCAAGCGCCTTGGTATTCTCTACCTAACCACCTGTGTCGGTTTGGGGTACGGTTCCTAATTACCTGAAGCTTAGAAGCTTTTCCTGGAAGCATGGCATCAACCACTTCATCGTCCTAAAGGACAACTCGTCATCAGCTCTCGGCCTTGATCTCCCGGATTTACCTAAGAAATCAGCCTACCACCTTAAACACGGACAACCAACGCCGTGCTGGCCTAGCCTTCTCCGTCCCTCCATCGCAGTAATTAGAAGTACGGGAATATTAACCCGTTTCCCATCGACTACGCATTTCTGCCTCGCCTTAGGGGCCGACTCACCCTGCGTCGATTAACGTTGCGCAGGAAACCTTGGTCTTTCGGCGTGGGAGTTTTTCACTCCCATTGTCGTTACTCATGTCAGCATTCGCACTTCTGATACCTCCAGCAAGCTTCTCAACTCACCTTCACAGGCTTACAGAACGCTCCTCTACCGCTCATCCTAAGATGAACCCGTAGCTTCGGTGTATGGTTTGAGCCCCGTTACATCTTCCGCGCAGGCCGACTCGACTAGTGAGCTATTACGCTTTCTTTAAAGGGTGGCTGCTTCTAAGCCAACCTCCTAGCTGTCTAAGCCTTCCCACATCGTTTCCCACTTAACCATAACTTTGGGACCTTAGCTGACGGTCTGGGTTGTTTCCCTTTTCACGACGGACGTTAGCACCCGCCGTGTGTCTCCCGTGCTGACACTTGCTGGTATTCGGAGTTTGCATCGGTTTGGTAAGTCGGGATGACCCCCTAGCCGAAACAGTGCTCTACCCCCAGCAGTGATACACGAGGCGCTACCTAAATAGCTTTCGAGGAGAACCAGCTATCTCCGAGCTTGATTAGCCTTTCACTCCGATCCACAGGTCATCCGCTAACTTTTCAACGGTAGTCGGTTCGGTTCATCCAGTTAGTGTTACCCAACCTTCAACCTGCCCATGGATAGATCGCCCGGTTTCGGGTCTATACCCAGCGACTAAACGCCCTATTAAGACTCGCTTTCGCTACGCCTCCCCTATTCGGTTAAGCTCGCCACTGAATATAAGTCGCTGACCCATTATACAAAAGGTACGCAGTCACCCAACAAAGTAGGCTCCCACTGCTTGTACGCATACGGTTTCAGGATCTATTTCACTCCCCTCTCCGGGGTTCTTTTCGCCTTTCCCTCACGGTACTAGTTCACTATCGGTCAGTCAGTAGTATTTAGCCTTGGAGGATGTGTCCCCCCATATTCAGACAAAGTTTCTCGTGCTCCGTCCTACTCGATTTCATTGAAAAGAGATTTTCGTGTACGGGGCTATCACCCACTACGGCGGAACTTTCCAGAACCTTCCACTAATCTCTAATCAACTTAAGGGCTAGTCCCCGTTCGCTCGCCACTACTAAGGGAATCTCGGTTGATTTCTTTTCCTCAGGGTACTTAGATGTTTCAGTTCCCCTGGTTCGCCTCATGCACCTATGTATTCAGTGCATGATACCCAGCTTATGCTAGGTGGGTTCCCCCATTCAGAGATCTCCGGATCAAAGTCTGTTTGCCGACTCCCCGGAGCTTATCGCAGGCTACAACGTCTTTCATCGCCTCTGACTGCCAAGGCATCCACCGTATGCGCTTCTTCACTTGACCATATAACCCCAAGCAATCTGGTTACTGTCTATAACGTGAAGACGACATTCGCCGAAAATTTGCACTTGAGAACAACGCAAATTTTACCTTGACCAAATTAATTACCAGTGAAAGTAATCAATCAGTCACTTCTATCACATACCCAAATTTTTAAAGAACGATTTTTCTGACTGGTCAAAGACCAGAAATCAACACTCATCTGCCTAAACAGGAATGCTCATTTCTGAACTCTATTCACATCAACGTCGAAGGCTGTAAATGGTGGAGCCAAGCGGGATCGAACCGCTGACCTCCTGCGTGCAAGGCAGGCGCTCTCCCAGCTGAGCTATGGCCCCAATACTTCCAAGGCCTGCACCCTCAACAATTGGTGGGTCTGGGCAGATTCGAACTGCCGACCTCACCCTTATCAGGGGTGCGCTCTAACCAACTGAGCTACAGACCCAATCGTCTTTCGCAATGAATCAAGCAATTCGTGTGGGTGCTTATGAATAAGCTGGGATCTTTCGATTAAGGAGGTGATCCAGCCGCAGGTTCCCCTACGGCTACCTTGTTACGACTTCACCCCAGTCATGAATCACACCGTGGTAACCGTCCCCCCGAAGGTTAGACTAGCTACTTCTGGTGCAACCCACTCCCATGGTGTGACGGGCGGTGTGTACAAGGCCCGGGAACGTATTCACCGTGACATTCTGATTCACGATTACTAGCGATTCCGACTTCACGCAGTCGAGTTGCAGACTGCGATCCGGACTACGATCGGTTTTATGGGATTAGCTCCACCTCGCGGCTTGGCAACCCTTTGTACCGACCATTGTAGCACGTGTGTAGCCCAGGCCGTAAGGGCCATGATGACTTGACGTCATCCCCACCTTCCTCCGGTTTGTCACCGGCAGTCTCCTTAGAGTTCCCACCATTACGTGCTGGTAACTAAGGACAAGGGTTGCGCTCGTTACGGGACTTAACCCAACATCTCACGACACGAGCTGACGACAGCCATGCAGCACCTGTGTCTGAGTTCCCGAAGGCACCAATCCATCTCTGGAAAGTTCTCAGCATGTCAAGGCCTGGTAAGGTTCTTCGCGTTGCTTCGAATTAAACCACATGCTCCACCGCTTGTGCGGGCCCCCGTCAATTCATTTGAGTTTTAACCTTGCGGCCGTACTCCCCAGGCGGTCAACTTAATGCGTTAGCTGCGCCACTAAGTCCTCAAGGAACCCAACGGCTAGTTGACATCGTTTACGGCGTGGACTACCAGGGTATCTAATCCTGTTTGCTCCCCACGCTTTCGCACCTCAGTGTCAGTATCAGTCCAGGTGGTCGCCTTCGCCACTGGTGTTCCTTCCTATATCTACGCATTTCACCGCTACACAGGAAATTCCACCACCCTCTACCGTACTCTAGCTTGCCAGTTTTGGATGCAGTTCCCAGGTTGAGCCCGGGGCTTTCACATCCAACTTAACAAACCACCTACGCGCGCTTTACGCCCAGTAATTCCGATTAACGCTTGCACCCTCTGTATTACCGCGGCTGCTGGCACAGAGTTAGCCGGTGCTTATTCTGTCGGTAACGTCAAAACAGCAAAGTATTAATTTACTGCCCTTCCTCCCAACTTAAAGTGCTTTACAATCCGAAGACCTTCTTCACACACGCGGCATGGCTGGATCAGGCTTTCGCCCATTGTCCAATATTCCCCACTGCTGCCTCCCGTAGGAGTCTGGACCGTGTCTCAGTTCCAGTGTGACTGATCATCCTCTCAGACCAGTTACGGATCGTCGCCTTGGTGAGCCTTTACCTCACCAACTAGCTAATCCGACCTAGGCTCATCTATTAGCGCAAGGCCCGAAGGTCCCCTGCTTTCTCCCGTAGGACGTATGCGGTATTAGCGTTCCTTTCGAAACGTTGTCCCCCACTAATAGGCAGATTCCTAGGCATTACTCACCCGTCCGCCGCTGAATCAGGGAGCAAGCTCCCGTCAACCGCTCGACTTGCATGTGTTAGGCCTGCCGCCAGCGTTCAATCTGAGCCATGATCAAACTCTTCAGTTCAATACTGCATGGGTTTTGAGAAAACCCTAAACTTGGCTCAGCAATCGCAAACTCTTCAATTAAGAAGAAAAAACTCTCTATTACGAGTGTTTACTTGTGATGCTGATAATCTTGCGATCCTCAGTCTTAGCTCACAAGCACCCACACGAATTGCTTGATTCAATTGTTAAAGAACGTTTGGTTAAGTCTTTCGTCTCAACCGAGGCGCGCATCTTACAGCAGCCTCACTTCCTGTCAAGTTGTTTTTGAAGAATTTTTTCTTTCTTCTCAACACCTTGCAGCACCCAACCAGATCATCTTCTCTCCAGCGGGAGGCGCATTCTACAGCGTTACAACCTGCTGTCAACACCCTCTTTACCGCCTTCGATCAAACCTGATCGAACCACCAACAGAGCCACTCAAACCACCCTGTCGATGCCGGCGCATTCTACTCGAATTCGCCGTCCGTGCAACCCTTATTTTCTTCTAACTTCCTGATTAACAAGGAGTTTTCAGATCAGGCTGCGCCGGAAGTGGTGCGCATTATAGGCAGCCAGAATCTCAGGTCAATGGTTTATTTCAGATTTATTCGGATTTTAGTGAAACCCGAGCAAAGGCCTTCTTCCCGGCCTGACAAACATGGGTCGCGCCCAGCTTGAATACGAAAGCACGGTCAACTACCTCGCCATCTACCCGCACACCGCCGGATCCCAGTAAATCGCGAGCGACTGCAGCATTCTTTACCAACCCTACCTTATTAAGGAGAGCTGCAATCGGCATGTCCTCGGCAGAGGCAAGCTCGAGCTCAGGCAGATCCTCCGGCAACTCACCATCCTTCATTCGGTTACCGGCAGAACGGTGCGCACTGGCAGCAGCCTCCTCACCATGGAAACGCGCCACGATCTCTTCGGCCAATTTGATCTTGATGTCGCGAGGGTTGGCGCCGCTCTCGACATCCTTCTTGAACTGCTCGATCTCATCCATGGAACGGAAGCTCAGCAATTCGAAGTAACGCCACATCAGCGCATCCGGCATAGACACCAGCTTGTTGTACATGACGCCGGGCGCTTCCTGGATACCTATATAGTTGCCCAGAGACTTGGACATCTTTTTCACACCATCCAGACCTTCGAGCAGCGGCATGGTGACCACGCACTGAGACGCCTGACCATAAGCGCGCTGCAGCTCACGCCCCATCAGCAGGTTGAATTTCTGATCGGTGCCGCCCAACTCGACATCGGCACGCAACGCAACGGAGTCATAGCCCTGCACCAGCGGGTAAAGGAACTCATGGATGGCGATAGGCTGATTGCCGGAGTAGCGTTTGTCGAAGTCATCGCGCTCGAGCATCCGCGCCACGGTGTACTGGGAAGCCAGGCGAATGAAGTCGGCAGGCGTCAGCTCATTGATCCAAGTGGAGTTGAAGGCAACCTCGGTCTTTGCAGGGTCGAGGATCTTGAACACCTGCTGCTTATAGGTTTCGGCGTTATCCAGAACCTGCTCGCGGGTAAGCGGCGGACGGGTAGCGCTCTTGCCGCTAGGATCGCCGATCATTCCGGTGAAGTCGCCAATCAGGAAGATCACCTGGTGCCCCAGCTCCTGAAACTGGCGCAGCTTATTAATAAGCACGGTATGGCCCAGATGCAGATCTGGCGCAGTCGGGTCGAAGCCGGCCTTGATACGCAGCGGCTCGCCACGCTTGAGCTTCTCAATCAGCTCTGCTTCAACCAGGACTTCTTCCGCACCGCGCTTGATCAGCGCGAGCTGCTCTTCAACCGACTTCATAGGGACTCACAATCACCGAATTCAAAAGGGAACCAACCATACAAGATCACGGACAAATGACAAGTTTTGCCCAGAGTAAAACCAGAGGCGTGCCAGCCATCACTTTCAGGGTTGCCTCAAGGTGGATTTGGTTATATTTTATACAGTTACTGCATATTCATCAGTTTCTTCTTTTTCCTCTTCATCTTTTCACTTCAAAAAGCAGCCCTATGACCTCGACAACTAAAGCGCCGCCGCTCTACCCCAAAACCCACATCATCGCAGCGAGCGGCGTAGCCGCGCTGCTCAGCCTAGCTCTCTTGGTCTTCCCTTCCCGGGAAGTAGAAGCGAAAAAGACCTTTCTCAATCTCGACATGGACAACGGCTCGGAGCAGGTTCAGCAAAACCTGCCAACGCCTCCGGCGGACGTGGCACAAGAGCAACCCGCCGATGAGTCGCCTTTCGCACAAATTGAAGGTAGCGAAGACACCCAGAACGCCGAGCTGGAGGCCGAGCCTCAGGTAGCCGAACAGCCACCCGAGGATCCGCTCAGCAAAACCGTTGCAGTGGCCAATGGCGATACGCTTTCCACGGTATTCAGCAAGGTCGGCTTGTCCGCAAACACCCTGCATGACGTGATCAACAGCAGCAAGGAAGCCAAGCAACTGAGCCGCCTTAAGGTCGGCCAGGAGTTGCAGTTCAAACTCACCGAAGACGGCCAGCTGGAAAGCCTGCACAGCAAGCTCAGCGACCTGGAAAGCGTCAGCCTGAGCAAGACGGAAAAGGGCTATGACTTCAAGCGCGAGCTGGTCAAGCCGGATGTTCGTGACGCTTACGCTCACGGCGTGATCAACAGTTCGCTGTTCGTATCCGCGAAGCGCGCCGGTCTGTCGCACAACCTGACCATGGATCTGGCCAACATCTTTGGCTATGACATCGACTTCGCTATGGATATTCGCCAGGGCGACGAGTTTGAAGTCATCTACCAAGATAAGGTCGTTGCCGACAAGTCGGTCGGTACAGGTAACATTCTCTCAGCACGCTTCACCAACCGGGGCAAGACCTATACCGCCGTGCGTTATACCGACAAGCAGGGCAACGTCAGCTACTACGATGCCGACGGCAACAGCATGCGCAAGGCCTTCATCCGTACCCCAGTAGACTTCGCCCGCATCAGCTCGCGTTTCTCCAACGGTCGCAAGCATCCGATCCTCAACAAGATTCGCGCCCATAAAGGTGTGGATTACGCGGCGCCACGCGGCACGCCTATCAAGGCGGCAGGTGATGGCAAGGTCATTCTGGCCGGGCGTAAAGGCGGTTATGGCAATACCATCGTGCTGCAACACGGCAGCCGCTATCGCACGCTCTACGCTCATATGCAGGGCTTCGCCAAAGGCGTACGCACAGGCGGTAGCGTCAAGCAGGGCCAAATCATCGGTTATATCGGGACTACCGGTTTGTCCACAGGGCCACACCTGCACTACGAGTTCCAGGTCAACGGCACTCACGTAGATCCGCTGAGCCAAAAACTCCCAATGTCCGATCCGATCGCCCGTCAGGACAAACAGCGCTTCCTGCAGATGAGCAAGCCACTTATGGCACGCATGGATCAGGAAAAAGCCACAACGCTCGCGCTGAACAAGCGTTAAGCCGATGCTCTACCTTGGCGTGATGTCCGGCACCAGTCTCGACGGGCTGGACATCGCCCTTATCGAGCAAGGCGAGCACACCAAGCTGCTCGCCCATCATTACCAGCCCCTCCCCGACTCGCTCCGTGAACAGTTGCTGGCACTCTGCAGCTCTGGCCCGGACGAGCTCGCGCGCGCGGCCATCGCCGAACAGCAATGGGCACAGCTGGTCGCCGAAGGCGTGCATAGCCTGCTGGCCAAACAGAACCTCCAACCACAGGCCATCCGCGCCATTGGCAGCCATGGCCAGACCGTGCGCCACGAGCCAGCGCGGGGTTTCACCATCCAGATCAGCAATGCCGCCCTGCTTGCCGAACTCACTGGCATCAGCGTGGTTGCCGATTTCCGTCGCCGTGATGTCGCGGCGGGCGGCCAGGGTGCACCACTGGTGCCGGCATTTCACGAGGCACTGTTCGCCAGCCCCGATTCGGCACGGGCAATCCTGAATGTGGGCGGCTTCAGCAACCTGAGCCTACTCGAAGAAGGCAAGCCGGCACTGGGTTTCGATTGTGGCCCAGGCAACGTATTGATGGACGCCTGGATTCACCATCATCAAGGGCACGCCTACGACCGCGATGGGTCCTGGGCTGCGAGCGGACAGGTACAGGACGCGCTGCTCAGGGCACTTCTCAGCGATCCCTTCTTCCAGGCAACCGGCCCGAAAAGCACCGGTCGCGAATTGTTCAACCTGCCATGGCTGATGGAGCAGTTGGAAAAGCAGCCGGGGTACAAGGCGACAGATGTGCAGGCCACGCTGCTCGAGCTGACGGCAACCAGCATCGTCTTCTCGCTACAACAGGCCCAACCGCATTGCAGCGAATTGCTGGTCTGTGGCGGCGGTGCGCACAACAAGACATTGATCGCTCGCTTGCAGGCGCTGCTACCTAGCGCGAAGGTCAGCAGCACGGACGATCATGGCGTACCGGCCGACTGGGTGGAGGCCATGGCATTCGCGTGGCTCGCCCATTGCTGCCTCAATGGCATTCCCGGTAACCGTCCGGAGGTTACCGGGGCACGCGGGTTACGAGTACTAGGTGCGATCTACCCAGCCTGATTACAGCAAACAGAACGAAAAACGCCGCGCAAATGCGCGGCGTTTTTATGAATGGCAAACTCAAATCGAGAACGATGAACCGCAACCACAGGTGGTGGTGGCGTTAGGGTTTTTGATCACGAAACGCGACCCCTCCAGGCCCTCCTGATAATCCACCTCGGAGCCCACCAGATACTGGAAACTCATCGGGTCGACCACCAGAGCGACACCTTCACGCTCAATGATGGTGTCATCATCGGCAACGTCTTCATCGAAGGTAAAACCGTATTGGAAACCGGAGCAGCCGCCGCCGGTGACGAACACGCGCAGCTTCAGACGCGGGTTGCCTTCTTCATCAACCAGGTTCTTAACCTTGCTTGCCGCCCCTTGCGTGAACTGCATCGCTGCGGTGGGGGTGAAGGTTTCGACGCTCATGTTTCTCTCCCGGCGCCAGGCGCCATACTGCGTTGTAGCGCTACATTATCCGCTTACCCGAGAAAAGCGGTCAACTATTCTACGTCGTCCACGCTCTCGGGTAGCTCCAACGGTCTGCCCTGCTCCTTGATAGGCCGCAAACCACCCTCGACCTGCGCACCCATGGCCATTTCCATCAGCCCGTAATAAAGGTTTCCGCGCACCCGAGCCCGCGGCCCTAGCTCAACGTGCTGGCTGGCGTAGACATCACCGATGATCTCGCCATCGATCACTATATGGGGGGCCCGCACCTCACCTTCAACCTGCCCGTCAACGCTGACCCGCACCAGCCCTTCCTCGGTGCGGATATCGCCGAGCACCTTGCCATCGATCTGCACGGCGCCCTGAAACTCTAGGTCACCGCGAAATACCGCGCCCGCTGCAATCAGGCTGGTTTTACCAGTGAAGCGCTGCATGTCTGCCTTGCCTTTGCCTTTATTCCACATCGCGAACCATCACTTATCAGTCAGTCCATTCGATTTGACGTTCGACGGGCTTGCTACCCTCGACATCCGCCTTGATACGTATCTGCTGCGGTTCGAACCCTTCGGGGAGCTGCAGCTCCCCGAGGCGCCCGCCTTCCGGAATCGCTTGCAGGTGCTTGAAGGCGAACGGAATCGACTGTTCGGTCGAACCGTCCGGCAAATCACCACTCAATTGCGCCAGTTGCAGGCTTTTCGCCTTGCCGGCCTGGCGCCCCTCCACCTGCACATGCAAACGCCCCTGCATGGGTTTGTCATCCTTGCCTACCCGACTGAGCATGATCTTGAAACGGAACAGACCCGGCTGCTCGGTGGGGTGGATGTCAAAGCTGCGGATAAGCAGCCCATCGACCCGGCTATCTGGAGCCAAGACACCCTTATAGAAGGCTAGCTCCTGCTGCTGCTTGAAGTTCTGTTCTTCCAACAGCTTGATGGTCTGGCGACTCTGCTCGTTGGACTGCTGGGCCAGTTGCTCGCCACTGCTGAGTACCGCCATGCGCTGACGCAGCTCGTCCAACTCCCGCACCTGCTCGTCGAGTCGAGCCTGCATTGCCTGTGATTCGACGCCCTGATCCTGCATCGCTCGGGTCTGCCACCAACTTCCCAGATAGAAAGCGCTGGGTACGGCCATCAACAGAAGGATCAGCGCAACACGAAGGCGCCGCTCATGGGCGCGATTGCTGGGGCGGACTTCCCAACCCGACATCAGACCAGCCACCCGCGCGCGCCGCGATGGCGGGCAGGCAGTGTTGTCGAAGTGATGGCGGATACAGGCATCGGGTGCCTCGAGGCTGGTAAGAGATGACGATCATAAAGGCGGACCCGCCTGCGGCCAACCGTCTTGATGACTATTGAGACCATGGGCACTAGTATCGAAGCACTTATTACCGAGAGGAACGGCAATGCTCTACCTGTGGATCAAAGCTCTGCATATCGTCGCCATGGTCTGCTGGTTTGCCGGGCTGTTCTATCTGCCACGCCTGTTCGTGTATCACGCAATGAGCGAGGACGCGCCAAGCCGCGAGCGCTTCAGCGTCATGCAGCGCAAGCTGTACCGCGGCATCATGACCCCGGCCATGATAGCCACTCTGGTATTCGGCATTGGCTTGTTGGTGATGGTACCGGGCTGGATGAGTCAGGGCTGGATGCACGCCAAGCTGACACTGGTGTTGCTGCTGGTGGGCTACCACCATGTCTGCGGCGCCATGTACAAGCGCCTTGCCCGCGGCGAGAACAAGCGTAGTCATGTGTTCTATCGCTGGTTCAACGAAGTACCGGTATTGCTGCTGATCGCCATCGTCATCCTGGTGGTGGTCAAACCGTTCTGACCAAGACCTGCCAAGGAGCCCTCCATGTCTCTGCCCGCTTTGCTGGAAAAGCGTCTGCGTTTGCCGCTGGTCGCCGCACCGATGTTCCTGGTTTCCAACCCTGCGCTGGTGACCGCTTGCTGCAACAACGGCATCGTCGGCAGCTTCCCGGCCCTGAACCAGCGTGACAGCGCAGGTTTCGAGGCCTGGCTGGATGAGATCGAAACAGGCCTACAGGAAGATAGCGCACCCTACGCCGTCAACCTGATCGTACACGCCAGTAACCCGCGCCTGGAGCAAGACCTCGCCATCTGCGCAGCCCACCGGGTGCCGATCATCATCACCAGCCTCGG
Organism: Pseudomonas sp. AC355; assembly: GCF_979258205.1. Taxonomy (NCBI): domain Bacteria; kingdom Pseudomonadati; phylum Pseudomonadota; class Gammaproteobacteria; order Pseudomonadales; family Pseudomonadaceae; genus Pseudomonas; species Pseudomonas sp. AC355. Next base: position 2,942,899 of record NZ_OZ409843.1, read on the forward strand.
TGCGGTGAAGGAGGTCGTCGATACCGTACATGCCTATGGCGGCCTGGTCTTCCATGACGTCACCACCCGCCGGCATGCGCAAAAGGCCGCCGAGGCGGGTGTCGACGGCCTGATCGCCGTCGCAGCGGGAGCCGGTGGCCATGCAGGAACCTGGAGCCCCTTTGCGCTGATCGCGGAGATCCGTCAGTTCTTCGACAAGACCGTGCTACTGGCGGGCGCCCTCAACAGCGGTCATGAAATCCTCGCAGCACAAATACTTGGAGCCGACCTGGCGTACATGGGCACTCGTTTCGTCGCCACTCAGGAGAGTACTGCGGGCCAGGACTACAAGCAGATGATCATCGAGGCCCGTGCCAGCGACATCATCCACACACCAGCGGTCTCCGGCGTCCCTGCCAGCTTCATGCGCCAGAGCCTGGAACGAGCAGGTTTCGACATGCAGACCCTACAAGGCGCTCACCCTGGCGCCAAGCTCAAGCCACTCGATGAGGAAGCCAAGGCTTGGAAGAACGTCTGGTCGGCGGGTCAGGGCGTAGGCGGAATTGCTGATGTGCCCTCGGTCAGCGAGCTGATTACCCGCCTGGATCGCGAGTATCAGTTGGCCCTAACGTCGAAGCTGCCAGCAAGCTGAGAACCAACACTCAGCCGTGTTCGAAAGTCGCCCATGGTCACTTGTCGAAGGCATGATGGAACGATAGGGTCTGCCAACTCTCTCCCGTGCAGACAAGGACGCGCGCATGAGCCAGCTCCGCTACAAAATCGTCTTCGATGGCAGCCTGATGCCCGACACCTCGATGGACACAGTCAAGGCCAATCTGGCCAGCCTGTTCAAGAGTGACCGCGCGCGCATCGACAGCCTGTTCGGTCGGGGGCCCATCGCCCTGAAGCGCGACCTGGCAGAAGACGAAGCCAACCAGTATTTGACCGTACTGCAGCGTGCCGGCGCCCAAGCACGCAAGGAGCCCGACCTGTCAGCTGCGCTGAGTCTCGTGGAAACGGACGAGGAGAAGACCGTCAGCGCTGCACCCCTGACACAGGCGCAACCACAACAATCGATGGTTTGCCCGAAATGCGGCCACCAACAAGATAACGCGGCTGAATGCTCGGCCTGCGGCGTGATCATCGAAAAGTACCTGGCTCGCCAGGCGACCCTCGCCGACAGCACGCTGACGCAACCGGCGCCGATCGTGTCGAATCTGCAGCAAACGCCCTACACACCACCTCGCGCCAATATCGACACCTACGCCGGTCAGGTCGGCGAATTGAAAGTCAACTCGTTCAATGGGCGTATTGGCCGCATGCGCTACCTGGCCTGGTCACTGGTGCTTATGTTTGGCTTCACTGTGCTGATCGCCGCGCTATCCGCTGTCAGCCTGCTGTCGGAAATTCTGGGCAGTATCCTGATCATCGGCGCGGCTATCGGCATGCTGGTAATCAGTGTGCAGATCGGCGTGCAGCGGCTGCACGACATGGGCTGGACGGGCTGGCTGTGGCTGCTCAACCTGGTGCCGATCGTCAACAGTGTGTTCTGGATCATCATGCTGGTAGTACCAGGCACCGTCGGCAGCAATCGCTTCGGCCCGGAACCGCCGCCCAACAGCCTGGCAGTCAATCTGCTGGCCGGCCTGTTTATCGTTCTGATGGTCGGCGGGTTGCTGACGCTGTTCCTAAGCGGTTTTGCCATCCTGGCCGTGCTCAGCATGTTCTTCGACCAGATGGTGAGCGGATCCTGATCGATCCCGCTGCATTTATTTTCCCTGTCGGCGTTGCCACTGCAGCGCTGACAGGCCTGTTGCGGATAGGCTATACGCCCGTCACGGACAGCATCAGGAGAACGCCATGCCCCGCTATGCCCTGGTCACCGGTGCTTCCAGTGGTATCGGCCTTGCCCTGGCCGAAGCATTGGCACGCCGCGGGCGTAACCTGATCCTCATCGCACGCCATCGTGACGCACTGGAAAGCATCGCCTACGAGCTGACGCAGCGCTTTTCCGTCGAAGTCCTGTTCCGTGTTTGCGACCTCAGTGAACCCCTGCAGTTATCCGGACTGATGCACGAGCTCGAGCAGAACGGTCTGGTCATCGAGCTGCTGGTAAACAATGCGGGGCTCGGCAGCGCCGGCGCATTCGTTGCCCAGGACTGGAGCCGTGAACAGGAGTTGCTGGAAGTGAACGTGCTGGCCCTGGCGCGCCTGTGCCACTCCATCGGCACGGTAATGGCCGGGCGTGGCAGCGGGCAGATCCTCAACGTGGCATCGATAGCTGCTTTCCAGCCAGGGCCATGGATGAGCAATTACTACGCGAGCAAGGCTTACGTCCTGCACTTCTCCGAAGGCTTGCGCGAAGAGCTGCGACCTTACGGCGTCAAGGTGTCGGTGCTCTGCCCCGGGCCGACGCGCAGCGCGTTCTTCCGCAACGCCCAACTCGATGCCAGTGCGCTGGAGAACGGCAAACTGATGCTCAGCGCCGAGGAAGTTGCACTGATCGCGGTGCGTGGTCTGGACAAGAACCGCGCGATCATCATTCCCGGCTGGCGTAATCGCCTGCTGAGCCTGGCGCCACGGTTCTTCCCACGGCTGTTGGTGCGCCGATTCGCGGCGCGGCTCAACCGGCGTTTTGGCCGCGCTTGATCGACCACTTCAATTTGCGCTGACCGTCCGCCCCCGCGCCCAGTCCCGCAACTCGGCCAGTGGCTCAGCCATGATCACCGACAAAGGCGACGTGGCCTGGATACCACGCAACAGCATGCCATGGTCGACGGACTGCTGCTGCGCCTGAGAGGCGTACAGCGCGCTGACCACCACCTGCTCGATCTCCGCCCCGGAAAAACCGCTGCTTGCCGCCGCCAACTGCGGCAGGTCGTAGGCCGTGGCATCCAGCTCGCGGCGTTGCAGATGGATACGGAAGATCTCGGCGCGGGTTTCCACGTCCGGCAGGTCGACGAAGAACAACTCGTCGAAGCGACCCTTGCGCACCAGCTCGGGCGGCAGGCGACCAATGACATTGGCCGTAGCGACCATGAACACCGATGATTTTCGCTCGGCCATCCAGGTCAGCAGCGTACCGAGCACGCGCTGGCTAACGCCGCCGTCCTGATCGCCGCTTGCCAGGCCTTTCTCGATCTCGTCGACCCACAGCACGCAGGGCGACATCTGCTCGGCCAGCTTCAGTGCCTCGCGCAGGTTGCGTTCGGTTTCCCCGAAGAACTTGTTGTATAGGCAGGCGAAATCCAGGCGCAGCAGCGGCAAGCCCCACAGCCCGGCTACCGCTTTGGCCGCCAGGCTCTTGCCCGAGCCTTGTACGCCGACCAGCAGCACGCCCTTTGGCAGGTCGACACCTGTGCCGTCGAAGAAGATTCGCTGGCGCTCGCCGAGCCAGCGCTTGAGGTTGCTCAGGCCACCGACATCGGCGAAACGCGCAGTGTCGTACTCGTAACTGAGTACGCCATCGAGGTCGAGCAGCTCGAACTTGGCCTTGTTGAGCTCCGGCAGGTCTTCCTGGGTGATAGCACCGTCGTCGCAGATCAGGTTGCGCGCCAGCAGCCGTGCTTCTGCGTGGCTCATACCACGCAAGTTCTTCACCACCTGCTGCAAGGTGCGGTTGTCGGTGCGGACACGGCGATTGCGGTTGCGCTCGCTCCAGCGCGTGGCCTCATCGCGGACGATCCCCAGCAGTTCGTCCTCCCCAGGCAACGCCAGGTTGAAACGCGCCGCATAGCGCTGCACTTCAGGCGGTAACTTGCAGGCGTGGGACACCAGCACCACCGTAGGCGCCTGGCTGCCATCAGCCATGGCGATTTCCTTGAGCAGGCGCACCAGCTTAGGATTATCGACCATAAAGGGATGCAGGTCGCACAACACGTAGAGGTTTGCCTGAGGGTCGGCCTTGATCAGCCGCAACGCAGCTTCCGGTTCGGTACTACCGCTTTCGGCGAAAGTCTCTCCGGCAAAGCCGGCGCGCTGCAGCCCTTCGGTGACCGACCAAGTGAGCAGACCCAGGCCACGGCGTACCGCCAGACCGGTAAGCGTCTCCAGTACGCGCCGTTCATCCCATGATTCGATGAGCACCAGCTTGACCTTGGAATCGAGTACCAATCCCAGGTCGTGAATATCGTTCTTCACAGCAACTCCTTATGCCCTAGAGGCAGCGCCATACTCCCGCCAACCGACAGCGCCGAGCAAGTGCCGAATGCACAACTGGAGAGGCAGCACACGTTTGCGCCTCGATGCTACTGCCGACCGCCGAACACGGCAGTCCTTTTGCGGTAAACTGCTCGCTCATGTCCTCGCCGGAGAACCCTCATGGCCAAAGACCGCCATTATTCGCCCGTCGACCGCCTGCTGCTGCAAGCCGACATGGCGCTGCGCACGCTGCTGCCTTTCAGTGGCCAGCCGAGCCGTCCATCGCCAGCCATCGTCGAACCCGAGGCGCAGCTCGACGCGAAACAGACTCGCCACATCGCTGGTCTGATGCGCATCAATCACACTGGGGAAGTCTGCGCGCAGGCGCTGTATCAGGGTCAGGCACTGACCGCCAAGCTGCCACGCGTGCGTGCGGCGATGGAGCATGCGGCAGATGAAGAAATCGATCACCTGGCCTGGTGCGAACAACGCATTCGCCAGTTGGGCAGTCACCCGAGCGTGCTGAATCCGCTGTTCTACGGGCTGTCATTCGGTGTTGGCGCCGTGGCCGGTCTGATCAGCGACCGGGTAAGCCTGGGTTTCGTCGCGGCAACGGAAGACCAGGTGGTCAAGCACCTGGATGAACACCTCGAACAGATTCCCGAAGAAGACGGCAAATCCAGAGCCATCCTCGAACAGATGCGCCGCGACGAGCAGGAACACGCCAACAGCGCGCTGGATGCCGGCGGTGCGCGCTTCCCGGCACCAGTCAAACTGGGCATGACGCTACTCTCGAAGTTCATGACCAAGACCACCTACCGGATCTGACCAATAGAAGAAGGGCGATCAATGGATCGCCCTTCTTCTTCAAGCACCCAGTTCGACGATTTCGTAATTGTGGGTGATTTCCACACCGGCACGGCCGAGCATGATCGAGGCCGAGCAGTATTTCTCGGCAGACAGCTCAACCGCACGCTTGACCTGGGCCTCTTTCAAACCACGGCCTTTCACCACGAAATGCAGATGGATCTTGGTGAAAACCTTGGGATCCTCAGTGGCGCGCTCGGCTTCAAGAAAGGCTTCGCAGCTTTCAACTGGCTGGCGGGATTTCTTGAGGATGCTCACCACATCGAAATTGCTGCAGCCACCCAGGCCGATCAGCAACATCTCCATCGGGCGCACGCCCAGATTGCGGCCGCCATTTTCCGGCGGGCCGTCCATCACCACCGCATGGCCACTACCCGACTCGCCTAGAAACAGCGCTTCGCCTGCCCATTGAACGCGAGCTTTCATCGTTGCGGCCCCTCCTTTTAAAAGACCAAAAGCTTATCACAGGGCGACTTTTACGACGGGTGCCACAGATGCTGCTAGAGTTCACAAGCGGAACGTGCAATACCTCACAAAACAGTTCCTCTGGAAGTATCCCTGTTCATGATGATGCCGTTTTAGTGGCACAATCACTGATATCGAAGCGCGACACATCGTTATCAGTCGATAAGAACAAGATATCCACCAGGGCGCTATCGATCACAACGCATTGCATGCAACGTCATATTCCGCTGCAAAAATGTGGGCATCTGCTGTGTTAAAGGCGCTTTCAGATATCGCTATACACACCAGAGAGCCGGCATCTGCCTTGCGAGATAGTCAAGCACTTGGGTCTAGGCGGCGTCACTTACCGCGTCTGTCAGGCTTATCTTTCTATATTCGGGACTCAGGCATGGTCGCAATCACTCTCACACCTAAAGTCAAAAACTTCGACAAACTCCTCGCGAATTGTCATCGCCGTCGCTATACAGCCAAAAGCACCATCATTTATGCAGGCGATCGCAGCGAAACGCTGTATTTCATCGTCAAGGGCTCGGTCACCATCCTGATCGAAGACGATGATGGCCGTGAGATGATCATCGCCTACCTCAATCCCGGGGATTTCTTCGGCGAGATGGGGCTCTTTGGCAAGGAAGGTGTAGAGAAAGAGCGTAGCGCCTGGGTTCGTGCGAAGACTGAATGTGAAGTCGGCGAACTGAGCTACACCAAGTTCCGCGAACTGACTCAGCAAGATCCGGACATCCTCTTCGCGCTGGGCACACAGATGGCCGAGCGACTGCGCAACACGACTCGCAAGGTAGGCGACCTGGCGTTTCTCGACGTTACCGGTCGCGTTGCCCGCACCCTCCTCGACCTCTGCAAACAGCCCGATGCGATGACTCATCCGGATGGCATGCAGATCAAGATCACCCGTCAGGAAATCGGCCGTATTGTCGGTTGTTCTCGGGAGATGGTCGGGCGCGTACTCAAGGCTCTGGAAGAACAGGGCCTGGTGCACGTCAAAGGCAAGACCATGGTGGTCTTCGGCACTCGCTGAACCACTGGCAGGGCATCCGTGGATGCCCTGCCCTACTTTCAAGCCTTGGCAGCGACCGTCAGGGCTTCGACTTCAGGGCGCTTGATCAGCGCATAGACCACGCCGGTCACCAGACTGCCCGCCACGATTGCCAGCAGATACAGCAACGCATGGTTGATCGCGTTGGGGATCAGCAGCACGAACAAGCCACCGTGCGGCGCCATCAGCTTGCAGCCGAAGTACATCGACAGCGCACCAGTCAGCGCGCCACCGGCGATGCTGGCTGGAATGACCCGCAGCGGATCCTTCGCGGCGAAGGGAATCGCCCCTTCGGAAATGAAGCACAACCCCAGCACACCCGCCGCCTTGCCAGCTTCGCGCTCTGTCTGGCTGAACTTGCGGCGCGCCAGCACAGTGGCGATGGCCATGCCGATGGGCGGCACCATCCCGGCGGCCATGGTCGCGGCCATCGGTGCGTAACTCTGCGATGCCAGCAGGCCAACGGAAAACGCGTAGGCTGCCTTGTTGATCGGCCCACCTAGATCCACACACATCATGCCGCCGAGCAGCAGCCCGAGCAGAATTGCATTGGTAGTGCCCATGTTCTGCAGGAACACTTCCAGCGCCGCCATGATCCCGGCGACTGGCGTACCGATCACGTAGATCATCGCCAGGCCGGTGACCAGGCTGGCCAGCAGCGGTATCAGCAGGATCGGTTTCAACGCCTCAATGCTCTGCGGCAGGCGCAACCAGCGATTCAGCGCCAAGGCTAGATAACCCGCAAGGAAGCCGGCGATGATGCCCCCCAGGAAACCGGTACCCAGGGCACTGGCCAACATGCCACCAATCATCCCTGGCGCCAGCCCCGGGCGGTCCGCGATCGAATAGGCGATGTAACCTGCCAACACGGGAATCATCAGCGCGAAGGCTGCTTCGCCACCGATCTTCATCAGCGCGGCAGGCAACGTGCCCTCCTGCTTGAACGCCTCGATACCGAACACGAAGGACAGGGCGATCAACAGACCACCCGCCACCACCATCGGCAACATGAACGACACGCCGGTCAGCAGATGCTTGTATGGGCCGCTCTTGCTGCCCGACTTGCCGGCATCGGCGCTCTGCGACTGCCCAGCCCCCTGCTGCGCAACGCCCTCGGCCAGCGCCTTCTGCAGAGTTTGCTTGGGCTGTTTCAAGGCAACGCCGGTGCCGCAGCGATAGACTTTCTTGCCGGCGAAACGCTCGGTCTCGACCTCGATATCCGTGGCCAGCAGCACCACATCAGCGGCGGCAATGCTGGCGTCGTCGAGCAGATTGCGCGCACCAACCGAACCGCGGGTTTCAACTTTCAGGTCGTAACCCAACTGCTCGGCAGCCTGTTGCAGCGCTTCGGCAGCCATGAAGGTGTGGGCGACACCGGTTGGGCAGGCGGTAATCGCCACCAGCTTCGGCTTGCCACCAGACGAGGCAGCCGCCACCGGCGCGGCCTTTTCAAGCACCTGCGCCTGCTCGGCAGCGACCAGCAGAAACTGCTTCGGGTCGGCCAGCGCTTCGGACGGCGTGGATTGCACCACGCGCTTGCCAACGAAGCGTTGCAGATCCAGCTCGCCGGTTTTCACCACCAGCACCAGTTCGGCCGCGGCGATATCGGTTTCGCTCAAGGGCGAGCCGATCGCCTTGGGATCATGCACTTCAACCTGGGTAGACCAACCCAGACGCTCGGCGGCGGCTTGCAACAGGCGCGAACACAGAACGCTGGTGACCTGGCCGTTGGGGCAGGCGGTAATGATCAGCACATTCATTGCAACGACCTCTTGTTATTGTTTCGACGTCACAGCCACCGCCGCTTCCAGGCGGGCCAGCTGTTGCCGATCGTGAATTCCGAATCCGATTTGCGTGACCGCCTGGGCGGCCACCGCCGTCGCCAGGCGCAGCGTGCGCTCGGCAGGCCAGTCACTGAGCAGGCCATGCAAGGTAGCGGCGAGCAGCGAGTCGCCAGCACCAACGGTGCTGACCACCTCGACCTGTGGCGGCTGCGCATGCAGCACGCCATGGGGGCCGAACCAGTCAGCGCCCTGCGCGCCGCGCGACAGCAGCACATGTTTGATGCCCCCCTCCTGCAACTCACGGATGGCGTCATCCAGGCGCTCGGGAGATGCCGACGCCAGGTCGCAGGCCTCGGCCAGTTCCTCTTCATTGGGTTTGATCAGCCAGGGTTCCGCCGTCAAGCCGGCACGCAAGGCTGCACCACTGGTGTCCAGCGCCAGCGGCAAGCCGAGGCTAACCAGGCGACGCAGCAGTGCGCCGAACCACTCGATCGTCACACCGCGCGGCAGACTGCCGGCGACGACGACAGCGTCGTGCCCAACGGCGATCTGTTCCAACTGATCCAGCAGTTGCTGCTGATGCGCCGCATCGACTTCCGGCCCGGGGCCATTGAGATCGGTGACACAGCCGTCACGCTCGGCAAGTTTGATGTTGCTACGGGTCTCGCCGGGCACCCGCACGAACGCGTCGATGAAACCACGACGCTGAAACAACTGCTCGAACGGCGCAGCATTGGCCTGGCCGAGAAAGCCGCTGACGGTGACTTTGTGGCCGAGATCGGCGAGCACCTGGGAGACGTTGAGCCCCTTGCCTGCCGCATGACTGCTCATCCCCAGACTGCGATTGACCGCACCGGGCTGCAGGGTATCGAGGCTGACGGTGAGATCCAGCGCCGGGTTCAGGGTCAGGGTGAGAATGCGCGCCATCAGTGTGTCTCCTCGACCAGCGCCCGCACCGCAGCGGCGCTGCCCAGGGTCAGGGCCTGCTGCGCCTGCACCTGGCTGTGATGAAGATCCAGTTCACGGACTCGCGCCTTGACCAGCGGGATGCTGCGTGCGGCGACACTCAGTTCGTCGACACCCAGCCCGACCAGCAGCGGGATGGCGAGCATGTCGGCCGCCAGCTCACCGCAGACGCCGACCCACTTACCTTCAGCGTGGGCAGCCTCAACGGTCATGCCGATCAGGCGCAGCACCGATGGATGCAAGCCGTCCGCCTGGGCCGACAGGGTGGGATGGCCGCGGTCGATGGCCAGGGTGTACTGGGTCAGGTCGTTGGTACCGATACTGAAGAAGTCCACCTCGCGCGCCAACACCGGCGCCATCAGAGCGGCGGATGGCACCTCGATCATGATGCCCAGCTGCAGGTCGTCCAGCGGAATTTCCTGACGCAGCCTTTCAACCATCTCGCGCGCTGCGCGCCATTCTTCGATCTGTCCGACCATCGGGAACATGATGCGCAAGGGGCGCCCATTGGCAGCCTGCAGCAAGGCGCGCAGCTGGGTTTCCATGATGTCCGGGCGTTGCAGGGTCAGGCGTATGCCGCGCACACCGAGGAAGGGGTTTTCCTCCTCCGGCATAGGCCAGTAGGGCAAGGGCTTGTCGCCCCCCACATCCAGCGTGCGCACTACCAGCGGCCGGCCTTGCAGGGCATCGAGCACACGTCGGTACTCGGCCTCCTGAGTCGCCACGTCCGGCGCCTGGGAGTGATCCATGAACACCAGCTCGGTACGCAGCAGGCCCACAGCCTCGGCGCCCAGCTCGACCGCAGCGGCAGCTTCACCGCTGGCGCCAATGTTCACGGCGACCTCGACTGCGTGACCATCACGGGTACGCGCCGGATGCATGCGCTCACCATGGGCACGTTCGCGACGCTGCTCGCTGGCCTGCCGTTCACGCTCGGCCTGAGCCAGGGTAGCATCGTCCGGCGCGACCCAGACCTGACCGCGGTCACCGTCGAGCAGCAGTCGAGTGCCCTGCTGCAAGGCCAGCAGGCCTTCACCGGCACCAACCACACTGGGAATCCCCAGAGCGCGGGCGATGATCGCGCTGTGCGCAGTAGCACCACCGCGAGCGGTGACGATACCGGCGACGCGTTTACGGTCGAGGCTGGCGACGTCCGAAGGGCCGACCTCGCCCATCACCAGAATGTAGGGTTCGGCGGGTTCTTGAGGCGCCTCGACGCCACAGAGATGCGCCAGCACACGGCGACCGATATCACGCAGGTCGGCGGCGCGCTCCGCCAACAATGCATCGTGGAGCGATTCCTGCTGAGTCGCGGCCGCCTCGATCTCGCCGATCCACGCGGCCTGCGCACTGGCGCCCGCCGCCAGGCGCGCATCGACGTCTTCACGCAGGGCAGGATCGCGCAGCATCGCCTGGTGGGTGACGAAAATGTCGCGCACGCTGGCTTCCTGGCTACGCTCGACCAGCCGTTGAATCTCGCCATCGATATGCTGCAGAGCGGCATCCAGGCGCGCCCGCTCTACGCTGACGCCCTCACCCTCGGCTGGATAATCGAGGCGCGGCACTCGGCGCACGAAAGCAGGGCCGCTGGCGATACCCGGCGACGCGGCGACTGCCTGCAAACGGGTGCCGGCAGATGGCGCGCTGGGCGCTGCGTCCACTTCAGGCGGGGGCGGCGAATCGACTACCTGCTCGGCTGACTCCGGCGGCAGCGGCTCGACCTCTTCACCCAGACCGGCACGAACAGCCGCTTCGATAGCCGGCAATGCGTCGTCAGCGATCGTGGGCTCGGCACTGAACTCCAGTACCTGACCACGTCGTGCGCCCAGCGCCAGCAGCTTGCTCAAGCTCTTCGCCGAAACGCCGGCCGCAGCGCCCTCGGCCAGACGCACGCGGATGTCACCACTGAAACTTTGCGCGAGCTCGCTCAGTGTTTTGGCCGGACGGGCGTGCAGCCCGTGAGCATTGGCCAGAGTGATGCGCAACAGCGGCCAATAAGGAGGCAGCTCGGCGCCCAGGGCTTCGAGCACGCCGCGGCTGGTGGTGGCGTGTGCCAGGGCATCGCCCTGCCCGGCGATCAGCAGATCGCAGAGACGCTCGAGCACTTTACGATGCCCTTCACCCAGACAGGCGAGGCAGAACAACCCGGCTACCGGCTGACCAGCCTGCTGCAGCGGCTGCGACGGGGTCACGAAAGCAAGGCCCGGGCGTTCGACGCCCTGCTCGCTGCTCAGCCACCACAGCCCGTTACCCAACGGCAACGGCTCGCCCTGAACCAGGCTGCCGGAAAAGCCGGAGGCTGTGCAGCCGGCCTTCTTCAGCAGGCGGGCGCCTTGCCAGGCCAGTTCGTCCAGATCCTCAGCGTTGACGCTCAGCCCCACCAGTTGGCTATCCAGAGCCAACTCCTGAGGTGCGCCCTGCAGCAGAGCAAGAATGGCATCTGCATCCTGAGCCTCGCGCAACGCCTGACTCAGGTCACCTTCGCCAAGCGCACGAGTGAGCAGTTGCAGCAAACGCAGATGTTCGTCGGAGCGTGCGGCAATCGCGATGGCCAGGTACACACGCTGGCCGTCGCCCCAGTCCACGCCCTGCGGGTACTGGATCAGGCGCATGCCGGTCTGGAACACCTGATCGCGGGTTTCCGGCGTGCCATGCGGAATGGCGATGCCCTGCCCCAGGTAGGTCGAGCCCTGCCGTTCGCGGGCCTGCATGCCATCCAGATAGCCGGACGCGACCAGGCCGTCAGCGACCAGGCTATCGGCCAGTTCGGCCAGCGCCTGCTGCTTGTCCGCGGCCTGTCGGCCCATCTGGATCTGCGAAGGGTGTAGTTCGAGCATGACGTTTCTCCTCGAGCAAGACCGGCGCGCTGCACGGACTTGGCGGACATTCTTGTTAGCTTAGTCGACTCGTTTGCTGAATCGTTTCATCTAGCGCTGGCACGTTACCTGATAATCGGTAATCCTTGAAGTCCGCCAGAGGAGACGCACCTTGAAACTGACCGACATCGCCCGCCTGGCTGGCGTATCGCTGACCACCGCCAGCTACGTGATCAACGGCCAGGCTGCCAAGCGCCGGATCAGTGCGGCTACCGTGCAGCGGGTACTGGAAGTGGTGGAGAAGCACGACTACCGCCCCAACTCACAAGCCGCCGGCCTGCGACGTGGAGAAAGCCGCTGCCTCGGCTTCATCCTCCCGGATCTGGAAAACCCCAGTTACGCGCGCCTGGCCAAGCTGCTCGAACAGCGCGCCCGGGAAGCGGGTTATCAGTTACTGATCGCTAGTTCCGATGACCGGCCGGACAGCGAGCGGCAACTGCTCGAGCTGTTCCGCTCGCGCCGCTGCGATGCGCTGATCGTCGCCAGTTGCTTGCCTCAGGACGCCCCCGAATACCGTCAACTGATTGCGGCCGGCACTCCGGTGATCGCGGTGAACCGCGCCCTGGATCCCAGCCACCTGTACTCGGTGATCAGCGATGATCGTCAGGCCGGCGAGTTGCTGACCAGAAGCCTGCTGCAGCCGCTGCCACGCCAGGCCGCCCTGATCGGCGCCCGCCCGGAACTGCCAATCAGCCAGGCTCGCGAACAGGGCTTTCGCGACGCCCTGGCGGATTTTGATGGCCTGATCAGCGTCAGTCATGGTGAACAGTTCAGCCGCCAATGGGGCCATCGGCAGATGCGTGAGCTGATGGCTCAGGGCAGCTTGCCAGACGTACTGGTGACCACCGCTTATGTGCTGCTCGAGGGTGTATTGGATGCGCTGTACGAGCACCCGGAAATGGATACCAGCCGCCTGCGCCTCGGCACGTTCGGGGATGCCCAGCTACTGGATTTCCTGCCCATGCGCGTCAACGCGATTTCACAGCAGCACGAGCGCATTGCCGACCGGGTATTCCAACGCCTGCTCGACGCTCTGGACGGAACTTATCAGCCCGGCCTGGACGCCATCGAGCGGCACCTGAAAATCCGTTTCAACGATTAGCGCCCTGGCGCATCTGTTCCAATAGCGGTGCGCATTCGTTGGGCTGGTCGCCGCTCGGCGCCACCAGCGCAACCAACCCCGCAGCGGGCGCCACCAGCGCGCCCAGCGCCAGCATGCCGGCGCCACGTAGCAGCAGAGGGCCAGCCTTCACGCCCGGGCGAGGTTCCTTGAAGGTACCGCGCACGTAGAGCGGCGAGCGCAGCGAGAAGACCCGGAAGCCCTTGGACTCGGGGGTGATGGTCAGGTCGAGCTGCTCGTTAGCGAAATTCACCGTGCCATCGATGCCGATCAATGCATTTTCGGTGTCGATCACCATCAACTCCGGCTTCAACACGCCTTGCCTGATATTCAGGTTGGCGGCTGCGCAGTTGATCTCCACATCGTCGTCACCGAACAGGCGACCGACCACATAGTTACCGACGTTCAGGCCGGCGATCTCCATCAGGTTGCGACTGACCCGGCCATCGTTGATCAGCAGTTTGATGCGGCCATTGGAGCTGCCCAGCAGGGTCGCCACCGAATTGCCGGCGCCACTGATCGTCGCGTCGCCATTAAGAGCTCCCAGGCTGCTCTGCATCACCTCCACACTGGGGAACAACTGGCGCAGGCGGAAATTGCGGGCGCGCAACTGCGCCTCCGCCTTGAGCGGCGTACCGCGGCCATCCAGGCGCAGGGTTGAATCCAGACGCCCACCGGCCACGCCGAAACGCAGGGGCTCGAGACTGAGCATGCCTTCGTTGAGTACCACGTGGGTAAATAGGTCGGTGAATGGCAACTCCTCGCTGTGTACGATGCGTTTACCGGTGAAGCTGACGTCGGCATCCATGTCGCGCCAGCGCTCGGTCTGGAACTCTTCGACCGGCAATACCTTATTGCCCGGCTGAACGCTGGCGGCGCCGCGCTCCTTCTTCTCAGCGTTCGAGTCCGCACCGATCAAAGGCGCCAGGTCGGCGAAACGCAGTTGGTTGGAGACCAGCGCGCCGGACAGTTTGGGACGCGGCTCGCGAGCCACGAACGTCAGGTCACCATGGATGTCGCTGTCGCCGATACGTCCATTGAATTTCTCGTAGCGGAACAGCGGCCCGTCGACGTCCTGCAGCTGCGCGACCAGACGGCCATCGGTGGAATAGGCTGGAGTGTCCGGCAGCGTCACGCCGGTCAATGGATAGAGATTGCCAAGGCTGGCGCCCGACAGCCGCAGGCGCAGATCGAGAGCACCGAGGTTCTTCGGATCGGTCAATGTACCGGCGACCTGTACACGCGTGGTTCCAGCCCGTACGTCAGCCTGCACCGGGAATGGCTGGCGAGCATCCTGCAGGGCCAGCAGGCCGCCGATCTTACCGCTGCCGGTCAGCGCCTGGCCCTTGTAACGGCCCTTGGCCTGCCAGGCGAAGGCGTAATCCTGCGGCGTCACTGCGGTTTCGTCTTGTTGACTGGCGGTCTTGCCGACGATTTCGTTGAAGGCGATAGGTGCGCCAAGCGGCTCCACAAGTAGATTCACGCTGGCTTGCAGGGTCTGGTCGTCGTAGCGCACCTGCGCCTTGTCGAAACCGATGGTGCCGATATCCATCACCCAGGGTGCTGCCGGCTCCTCGTCCGACTGCTCCTGTGCACTGAGATCGAAGGTTCAGTTGTCACGGCCATCGGCGAGCCGCTCCAGCGCCGCGTCGGCGCCGGTCAGGTGAATGCGCGGGATGGAAACGGTTTTCCACAAAAGCGGCAGCGGTGACAGACTGGCCTCGACACGTTGCAGGCTGACGAAGTGATCGCCCTTGGCCCACTCGGGATTACCCAAGCTAAGCTGCTCGGCGGAGACGTGCGGCCAGGGTATCCAGGCACGCAGACCGGGCTCTTCGCGTTCGCGTTGCCAGGTCACGGCCAAGTTGCCTTCGATGGCGAAGGGACGGTTGAGCGCTTCGGACACTCGCGAATTAATCGTTGGCTTGAGCAGGTTCCAGTCGAACAGCACCAGAAACAACATCAGCGCTGCGATCAACAACAACAGACTGGCAAGGCACCAGCCAAGTATCTTGCGAAGACGCATCATGCGGCCGCCCTTTGCTTTCGACGATCCCCACAACCGCCGTCCCTTTGAGGTTCGACTGGCCAACGGCGGGAATGACTCACAGAATGTTGCACCCCATTTGTACGCAGGCACTGCTCAACCCACTCTTCACCTGCCCGGCAGAACACTATGCAACTGATCGACACCCACACCCATCTCGACTTTCCCGACTTCGATAACGACCGCATCGAGGTACTGGCGCAAGCCCGCACGCTCGGCGTAGAGCGGCTCGTGGTACTGGGTGTCGAGCACGGCAACTGGCAACGCCTGTGGGATCAGGTGCAGCAACATGAGGGGTTGTACGCGGCTTTCGGCCTACATCCGGTTTACCTGAATGAGCACCGTACGGAGGATCTTCAGCTATTGCAGGACTGGCTGGAGCGCCTGCACGGCCATGAAAAGCTCTGCGCCATCGGCGAGTTCGGCCTGGATTACTATCTGGAAGAACTGAACCGCGAGCGCCAGCAAATGCTTTTCGAGACGCAACTGGCGCTGGCCGAGAGTTTCGGGTTGCCGGCACTGCTGCATGTGCGCCGCGCCCATGCACCGGTGATCAAGGCACTGAAGCGTTTCAGGCTACCCCGCGCCGGCATCATCCATGCCTTTACCGGCAGCTACGAGGAGGCCAGGGAATACCTGAAGCTGGGGTTCAAGCTGGGCCTCGGCGGGGCACCGACCTGGCCCCAGGCCAAACGCCTGCGCCAAGTGATTGCAAGGCTACCGCTGGATGCCATCGTGCTTGAGACCGACTCACCGGACATGGCGCCGGCCATGCATCCTAATCTGCGCAACAGCCCCGTTCACCTGCCAGACATCTGCTGTGCACTGGCACCGCTGCTCGGGGTTGCCCCAGAAGTGCTGGCCACGGCCAGCAGCCGCAACGCCATGCAGCTGTTCGGCTGGCAGGACTAAAACAACAGCGTCCACAGGGCAATGGCGGCGAACCAGAGGATGGCAGTGCGCACCAGCAATTGCCACAGGCTGTCCAGCGTGGCCACGCCGGCTTCGCCTAGCAGCGGCTCCGGTGTCTCGGCTGCGGCGCGGGCGGCCCCGGAGGCCAGTTGGGCAGCAGAAATGTCCCAGCTGAGGGCTTCGTGGAGCAGAGCACGGCTCACAGCGATGAAATTGCCGACCAGCGCAAAGCTGGCAGCCAGCACACGCACCGGCAACCAGTCGAAGGCATGACGCAACTGACCAGCACGCTCACGCAGGGCATCGGACTGAGTGTGCTCGACGAGCAACGCCAGCAACCGATAAGCCAGCGCAGCCAGAGGCCCGAGCAGGACATACCAGAAGATCACCGCGAAAAAGCTCTGGTACGCCTGCCAGACCATGAAGGTCTGTACGTTGGGCAGCAGCGTCGCTTCACCCTCGCCGTCGACACCCAGATCACGCTGCGCCACCAGGTAGGCCGCCTCGCCATCACCGCGCCGCCAGCTGTCACGAAAAGGCCCGAGGGCGGCCAGCAGGTCGCCACGGCCAAGGCTGTAGGTCACCACCAGCAGGTGTAACGGCAAAAGCAGCCAGCCATAGGCCAGCGGCGCGAGCAGCTTCAGGATCAACGCCAGTATCAACAGCGGCACACCAACCAGCAGGATGATCGCCAGCCACGGCGAATCGCTGGTCGTGCCGCTACGCTCCAGGCGCCCGAGCGCACGCAGCCAGGGCTCGTCATGTTGAACACGCTGGCGCCAGGAGGAGAACTTTTCGATCCACAGCACCAGCAGCAACACCAGGAAACTCATGATGCCTCCTTATCAGTCATCAATGCGCGGCGCAGCCGCGTCCAGTCGAATGCAGGCCCCGGATCGGTCTTGCGCCCAGGCGCGATATCGCTATGCCCGCAGATACGTTCGACGCTAATCGCCGGATACGCGCTCTGCAGCACGCGGGTCAATTCGGTCAACGCAGCGTACTGCGCGTCCGTGAACGGCAGGTGATCGGTTCCTTCGAGCTCGATTCCCAGAGAGAAGTCGTTGCAGTTCTCCCTGCCATCAAAACAGGAAACACCGGCATGCCAGGCACGATCCAGGCACGATACGAACTGGATAACGGTACCGTCACGCTCGATCAGAAAGTGCGCTGACACCGTCATGCTGGCGATACCGGCAAAGTACGGATGCGCATCAGCTTGCAGACAGTTACTGAAGAACGCCTGCACCTGTCCGGTGCCGAACTGGCCAGGCGGCAGGCTGATGTTATGAATCACCAGCAAGGAAATCTCAGCCTGCGGGCGCTCATTGAAATTGGGCGAAGGACAGTGCTGAATCCCTTGATACCAGCCGTCTTCGAGTTGCTTGTGCATACGTGCTCCCCGAACGAGCGCACACTCTAGGGGCTGTTCAGGCTGCAGCGCAAGTTGCGGCGAGGTGAAAGCGTTTACAGGCGGCTGAAACGACTTGCGGCCTAATTAGGCCGCAAGGGGGAGGAACGGGTTGCGCAGAGAGCGGGCTCAGGCGTTCTTTAGACGGCGCAAATTGCCGATTACCGACTCCAACGCACGGTCGAACAGCAACGCATCGTCCAGCAGGCGCACGGCATTGCGATGAAACTCGATTGCCAGGCCAGCGCGGGACTTCTCCAATACCTTCATCCCCGTACGATTGACGAAGATGAATTTACCGGTTGGCTTGATGATCGCGGCCAATTTACAGCGCAACTTGTGTTCTTCGTCTTCCTGAAACTCTACCCAGCTACCGACGCGCAGTGCATCTACATGCTGCAGCGCCTCGTCATCGCTGGCGAGTACCGGCTCTTCTTCTTCGACACGCGTCTGCCCTGGCGCCAGCAAGACGATCTCTTCGAGCACCTCGACCATGGCCGAAACGCTCTCTTCATCTTCAGGAGGCAATTCAAGCAAAGGCAACTCAATGCCGACGGCAGAGAGCGCCGTACGCTGAACATCATCCGACTCGATTGGAGAACTGCGCTCGACATCAGGCATGGATCGCTTGAAGCGCTGGAATGCCTGCACGTGTAAAGCTTCGAGCTGTGCAAAGAATTCACTGGTGGAGAAAGGATCGAACGCCGCACTGGCCATACCTTCACGCAGTGCCTTGAGCAACCCGGGCACCAGTTCAAGCAGATGCAGACGCGCCTCGGGGTTCTCATGGAGCTCCACACTCCAGATCAACTCGTCCATGGTGGCCAGCGATGCCTGCCATTGTTCGGAATCGGTGCCGTGCTTGAGGCACGTCAGCATCATCACCTTGCTCCACGCCTCACGCAGCAGGCGCACGACCACTTCCGGCATTGTCTTGCCCAGCAGCCGCTCGTTCAGCGCCTGCTCAACTTCCCGGCGCGCCAACTCGGCACGGGCACTGCCCTCTTCTGCATCGCGGGTACGCTGTTCGAGCAGTTCGCTGCGCCGACGCTCATCGCCAGTGAAGGCCAGGAAATCCGCCAACAACTCGGAGAAGATCGCAGGATCGTCGGTAAAGTCGTTGAGCAACCGCTGCACCACCTGTTCGATCTTCTGATACAGGCTGTCGCGCTGGCTGTGGTCATGCTCGCCCCAACCCAACGCCGCAGTCGCGATTTCATTGAGCAAGCGGCGCGCTGGGTGGCTACCACGACTGAAAAAGGTCTTGTCGAGAACGGCGACCTTGAGCATGGGAATCTGTAGACGCGCGATCAGCGCTTTCAGCGAATCCGGCAGGCTGCGATCATCAAGAATGAATTCGAACAGCATCGACACCAAGTTGATGACATCTTCATCGACTTCGCCAACCACCCGCACCCGACCACTCTTGGCACTGGCGCGGGTCAGCAGATGTTCCAGTTGCCCGCGCAGATCGACATCCATTGAAGCCTGAATGGGCGCACGCTGTTGCATGTGCGACAGCAAACGCATCAGGTCGTTGGTGGAAATCGGCATCGCATTGGCCGGGGCCTGGCGCCGCGCGAATTCGCCATCACGGGACTGCGAAAGCAGCTCCTGCAATGCACTGAAGACCTCACGCACCTCGTCATCCCCATAGCCGGCGGAGGACAAGTCGACGCTTTCTGCCTGCTCATGGCGAGCCGGACGATTGGAGTTGGTACTACGGCGAGCCGGCGCGGACTTCAACTCGGGTAGCACTCCAGCCTCGACCAGAATGCTGTTGGCATCGCCATACAACTGCTCGAGACCACTCAGTACGTATTTCTCGAACAACTTGAGGATGATCAGTTTGACTTTGATCTCGACGCCCAAACCGCTGCACGAATCGAGGAACAGCTCGCTAAGCGAAACCGGCCCAAGCGGGTTGGATTTGTCATCGAGTTTCTTGCTGACCACGGCATTGAGGCGAGTGGTCAAGTGGGTGAGCGCCACTTGGTCGCGGCTCATCACCTTGGCAATCATGGAATCCAGTGCGACGGTTTCTTCAAGCTCATCGTTCTGCACAAGCGACAGACTGTCGAAGGAAACTGCATCGAGTGTCGGCGCTTTGCCAACCACATATTGATTCAGACTGGCGAAGGACTCGAAAACCTTCTGCAGAAAGCCACGCTCGATACCTTTGCGCTTGAGACGCAGGTCACGCATGGCTTCGAAAAACGCATTCTGCTCGGCGTTGCTCGTGGCGCGGTCAGCCATGTCGAACAGGGTATCGTCAGCATTGTCAAATAACGCTTGCAGAGCCTGTTTGAGCTGCGTGGCAGCCCGGTCACGAACCTGAACAAGAGACGCAGGTAGCCTAACAGCCGCCGTTTGAGCCGTGTCAGAAACCATTTTGTTCAGATGCACCACGTTGGCATCGGTTTTCATCACGATCTCCTGCGCACGGCGCTGGCGGAGCAAGCTGGAACAGGAATGCGAGCGTCATCTTAACGTCAACGATGTGACGTCAATACTTCCATGGCAGAACATTATAGGAATGCTGCTGGAGATACCAAAACAAATACTTGCGGATATGACGTGCGTCACAGGTGCCTGGGGCTGTCTTCACCAGACTCGCGTATGTGACCGGGCGTTACCTTCAGGGTTCATTTTTAGCCGATGAACGTAACAGCAACGATCTCTGCCCCTATAATCGCCGCCTCAGCCAATCGGAGGCCCCATGCCGAACCTACTGCTCACCGAACTTCGCGCCGAAATCGAGGCTAACGTCCGCCGCAGTTTGCGCGAGGACATCGGCAGTGGCGACATCACCGCTCAACTGATCCCCGAATCGCGCTTAGCCCATGCCACGGTGATTACCCGGGAAGATGCAGTGATCTGCGGCACCGCCTGGGTGGACGAAGTATTCCGCCAACTCGACCCGCGCGTAGCGGTGCACTGGCAGGTGCAGGATGGCCAGCGGGTAACGCCGAACCAGGCGCTGTTCCACCTCGAAGGGCCCGCACGGGCGCTGCTTAGTGGCGAACGCAGCGCGCTGAACTTCCTGCAGACCCTATCGGCAGTGGCGACCCGCTGCCAGCACTACGCCGAGCTGGTGCAGAGCACCGGAGTGAAGCTGCTCGATACCCGCAAGACCCTGCCCGGCCTGCGCCTGGCGCAGAAGTATGCAGTCACCCAGGGCGGCTGCCACAACCATCGCATCGGGCTGTTCGACGCCTTCCTTATAAAGGAGAACCACATCGCCGCGTGTGGAGGTATCGAAGCCGCAGTGGCTGCTGCACGCGACATCGCACCCGGCAAACCGGTCGAAGTGGAAGTGGAAAGCCTGGAAGAACTAGAACAGGCCCTGGCTGCTGGCGCCGATATCGTCATGCTCGATGAGCTGTCGCTCGAGGATATGCGCCGCGCCGTGAGCATTAATGCCGGCCGCGCCAAACTCGAAGCCTCTGGAGGCGTGAACGAAATCACCTTGCGCAGCATTGCCGAGACTGGCGTGGACTACGTATCCATCGGCACCTTGACCAAGGACGTCAAGGCGGTGGATCTGTCCATGCGCCTGTCGCTCTAAGGCGGCCACCAGATACTACAACGGCGCCCTCGAGCGCCGTTGTAGTATTCAGTCAGTCAACATCATGACTGACGACAAAGCGCTTACGTTCGGGAAAGAACAAACGCTCCAGTTCGGCACCGGGATTATCCGCACGCATGAACGCTTCACCGACCAGGAAGGCAAACACGTCGCTGATTTCCATCAGCTCCACGTCGGCACGGTTGAGGATGCCGCTTTCGGTCACTACCAGGCGGTCGCGGGGAATGCGCGGCAGCAGGTCGAGAGTGGTTTCCAGGTTGACCTCGAAGGTGTGCAGGTTGCGGTTGTTCACGCCGACCAGCGGCGTATCGAGCACGTTCAGCGCACGCTCGAGTTCGTCACCGTCATGCACCTCCACCAACACGTCGAGATCGAAGGCCTTGGCCGTCGCCGCCAGCTCGCCCATCTGCGCATCGGACAGCGCCGAGACAATCAGCAGCACGCAGTCGGCGCCTAGCGCCCGCGCTTCGACGATCTGATAAGGATCGATCATGAAATCCTTGCGGATCACCGGCAGGGAACAAGCGCTGCGCCCTTCCTGCAGGTAGCGGTCAGCGCCCTGAAAGAAGTCGATATCAGTGAGGATAGACAGACAGGTCGCACCGCCATCCTGATAGCTCAGGGCAATTTCTGCCGGCACGAAGTTCTCGCGCAGCACACCTTTGCTGGGCGATGCCTTCTTGATTTCGGCGATCACCGCCGGCTGCCTGCTTTTGGCCTTTTCGATCAATGCGGCGGCAAAGCCACGTGGTGCATCGGCCGCGCGGGCTTCGCGCTCGACCTCGGCCAAGCTGACGATCGCACGTCGGGCCGCGACTTCCTCGGCTTTGCGGGCGAGGATCTTCTCCAGAACGGTGGGAATGCTCACCCTTCATTCTCCTGTTTGAATACCGCGGTAAAGGACACCAATTCTTCCATTTTCTCTCGGGCCAGGCCGGTGTGCAGCGCGTCATGGGCCAGGCTCATTCCATCGCTCAGGTTGTCGGCATGGTCTGCAGCATAGAGTGCAGCACCAGCATTGAGCACGATGATGTCGGCAGCCTTCTGCCCGACCTCACTCTTACGCCGGCCCAGTGCATCGCGGATCAGTTCCAACGACTGCCCCGCGCCATCGACGGTCAGGCCGATCAGACTCTGGCTCTTGATACCAAAATCCTCGGGCTGGATGCGGTATTCGCTGACCACACCGTTCTTCAGTTCGGCAACGAAGGTCGGAGCGGCCAGGCTGATCTCATCGAGGCCATCCTGAGCATGCACCACCAGTACGTGCTCACTGCCAAGCCGCTGCAGCACTTCAGCCATCGGCCGGCACAGCGCCTGACTGAATACGCCAACCACCTGGTGCTTGGCGCCAGCCGGATTGGTCATCGGGCCAAGCATGTTGAACAGCGTGCGCAGACCGAGCTCACGCCGCGGGCCGATGGCGTGCTTCATCGCGCCATGGTGCGAGGGGGCAAACATGAAGCCAACGCCGACGGTCTCGACGCAGCGCGCCACTTGCACCGGCGTGAGACCCAGGTAGATGCCAGCGGCCTCGAGCAGGTCGGCACTTCCGCTTTTGCCCGAGACTGCGCGGTTGCCGTGCTTGGCCACCTTGCCGCCCGCCGCTGCGACGACGAAGGCTGCCGCGGTGGAGACGTTGAAGATGTTCATGCCATCGCCGCCGGTGCCGCAGGTGTCGACCAGCCGTTCGGCGGCGATCTCCACTGGCGCGGCCAGCTCACGCATCACGCTGGCGGCACCGACGATCTCATCGATGGTCTCGCTCTTCATGCGCATGCCCATGAGAAAAGCGCCGATCTGCGCGTCGGTGCACTGCCCGGTCATGATCTCGCGCATCACGTCGCGCATTTCTTCGGTGGACAGATCCAGCTGGGTGACGATGCGGTTGAGGGCTTCCTTGATGTTCATGCGCGCATGCCTCCGGTCTGCTTGAGGAAGTTGGCGAACAGTTCGTGGCCCTGCTCGGTAAGAATCGACTCGGGGTGAAACTGCACGCCTTCAACGTTCAGGGTCTTGTGGCGCAGGCCCATGATCTCGTCGACGGAGCCGTCTTCATTGGCCGTCCAGGCGGTGATTTCCAGGCAGTCCGGCAGGCTGTCGCGCTTGACCACCAAGGAGTGATAGCGGGTCACGGTGAGTGGATTGTTGAGGCCGGCGAACACGCCTTTGTCCTCATGGAAGAGCGGGCTGGTCTTGCCGTGCATCACTTGACGGGCGCGCACCACATCACCGCCATAGGCCTGGCCGATGCTCTGGTGGCCCAGGCAGACGCCGAGAATCGGCAGCTTGCCAGCGAAATGCAAAATGGCCTCGATGGACACTCCAGCTTCGGTGGGCGTACACGGGCCCGGAGAAACGACGATGCGCTCGGGCTGCAGGGCCTCGATCTGGGCAATGGTCAGTTCGTCGTTACGGATAACGTGGACATCGGCACCCAGCTCGCCCAGGTACTGCACCACGTTGTAGGTAAAGGAATCGTAGTTGTCGATCATCAGCAGCATTTTAGATTTAACCCTTTGATTTACTGCTCTTCAGCCAATCGCCTTGTTATCAACACCCTCATTGGCACCCGCATTATTTCATGCTGGGAACACTGACTGTCTGGGGCTGGAGCAAGGCAGAGAGAATCTTCCGGCATGGCCGGAGAAAAAGAGATCAGGCGCGCCAACGCCAACGGGCGTGGGCTTTGATGATTTGCATCAGAAGGGTGCTGCTGGCATTCACGGGGAAGGTCTCGCGTTTATCTGCCCGCACAGTAGCCCAGCGCGTTACAGCGTGCAATATCACACTGCTCGTCATGCAACGGAGCTAGGGCCACTGTAAAGTTCGGTGAGCGGTAAAAGCGACTGCTGTACTCTGTGCTCTTTGCAATCGGAACGGCCAAAATGTCGACGATAAATTTTGGCCCCGACCTTCGCGCCGTTGCGAAGATCGAGGCAATTCCGATGATCCTGCGCATGGTCAAGCATGTGACCGGCCTGCGCTTCGCGGCCGTTGCCCGGGTCACCGACAAACAGTGGGTCACCTGCGCGGTCGATGACTCGATCGAATTCGGGCTCCAGCCCGGCGACGAGCTCGCACTGGAAACCACCATCTGCGACGAGATCCGCCAACACCGTACGCCGGTGCTGTTCGGTCACGCCAGTGAACATCCCGTGTTCTCCCTGCACCACACGCCCAAATTCTATGGGCTGGAGAGCTACGTCTCGATCCCGATCATCCGCGCCAATGGAGAGTTTTTCGGCACGCTCTGCGCTATCGACCCGGCGCCAGCCAACCTTGATATAGATGTGATTACCGAAACGCTCACGCTTTTCGCACAGCTGATCGCGGCTAATCTGGATATGCAGGCCTCCGTGGAGCGAAGCCAGCGAGAGCTGGAGGTCGAGAAAGAGACCGGGCATCTGCGTGAACAGTTGATCGCAGTGCTCGGCCACGACCTGCGTACGCCATTGAGCGCGGTCAGGATGGGTGCCGACATTCTCGAATCCAAGCTGTTGGATCGCCCAGAACGTCGACTCGCCACGGCGATTCAAAGCAGTGCCAAACGTATGGGCTCGCTGATCGAGAACATCCTCGACTTCGCTCGCGGGCGGCTTGGCAGCGGTATTCCGGTCGAGCCCAAAATGGTTGCCAACCTGCAGGATGACTTCGAGCGCGTCATCAACGAAATTGCTGAGGCCTATCCTGCCGCGGTCATCGAGCACTCGGTGAACGTGCCACGGGCGAACCTGTGCGACCCGGTGCGCCTCTGCCAGCTGCTTTCCAACCTGCTGGCCAACGCCGTCACCCACGGTCGCCACGGCACCACGATGAAGGTGAATGTCGGCGTGGAAGATGGCCATCTGGTGCTCTGTGTGTGGAATGAGGGCGTGCCGATCGATCCCGAATTGATGCCCAAACTCTTTCAGCCCTACACCCGCTCGGAACTGGGACAGCGCGAGGGCCTGGGTTTGGGTCTGTATATCGCCGCAGAGATCGTCAGGGGACACAACGGCACGATTTGCGTCGTCTCGAATGAAGCGGACGGCACCTCCTTCACCGCCCGGCTGCCCACTCTGGTCGCCGGCGATCAGCAGACGCTGCTGACCGGGGCCGAGCCGCCCTCGGCGGATCTCCACCCATAGCGAGTGGCCGGCAGCGCTAGTGATCCAGGCTTATCTCTCGCGCATAGGCCTGACACATTGCTAGGGCGATGATCGCCCGGTCTCCTCGCTCGACGATGCCGACAATTCGTTGAGCAGATCCTGCGTCAATGTCGGCTCGGTGGGTTCCATCCACCAAACGTCCGGCAGCGGCGGTGGAAGACATTGCGCTACCACCGGCATCTGTGGCGTCAGAACTGGCGAGGAGGACTGACAACCGTAGCTCAGCAGTAGCGAGACGATCACGCAGGCGCGCAGCAGTTTTTTCGGCATCGGTAAGTCTCCTGTGTTGGTTCTGGGATGTGGCCTGCAGCTGCTGTTCCAGCGTCAGGCGTTTTTCGTGCGCGCGTCGGGCCTCGCTGGCTGCGGCTCTCTGGGCCATGGCCAGCGTGTCGGCATACCCTTTTTCGAGTGCGGCGATCTGCTGTTCGAACTCGCGGCCCTGCTCGGCCATCCGTTCACCCAGTCTCCAGCCTTGGGCAAGCCAGCCAAGGCCGGCGGCGCCAACCAGTAGCGCCACAGCCAGGCCAGCGCTCGCGAGTACGCGATAGTTGAGCGGGATCAGCGATAGCCAGCTCATGCGGCCACCTGTCCGCCGCATGCGCTGTACCTGGCCAGCAGGTCGTGCTGGTCGCAGGCTTCAGCAGCGCGCTCTTGTTCGTAGTTGCACAACAGAGCACTCAGCTTATGTTCACGCTGACCGTAGCCCGCGCCAGGCAGGCTGGCCCAGATTGGCGCGGCAGCGGTGATGGCGCGCTCGATGCGCCCGCCGCGGATATGTGCAAGCGCGCCGCACTCATCGAGCAGTTTCACCGCAGCCAGGTCTTGAGCCTCTGGCGTGAAACGGCCATGGAAGTGGTAAAGGCTGACGATCGAGTCCCAGGTGCGGGCCAGAAACTGGTAGCGCCCGGCCGCCGTGGACTTGATGCGATAGCGCGGCAGGTCGATCAGCTTTCGCGGGTGCGCGCGGTAATCACCGAACAGCGTACCGCCCACGAGCACGTTGTAGCCGTCATCACTGTGGGGGATGGTCGAGGTGCCTTCGCTCCAGGCGAGCATGTCGAGAAATGCGAGCACGTTGGTGCCGCCCGCCTGGGCAGCAGTAATACGAGCCATGAGAATTCTCCTATCAGGAATGGCCCGCCGAAGCGGGCCATGTCGATGGGTTTAACGAGGCCCGTAGGCGGTGGTGGTGTTGCCGATGCGCGCCATCAGCGAGCGCGTGTTCGGCTTCAAGGTGCCGTCGTTGCGATCCATGCCATTGGGCGCGTCGTCGGCATCACCCGGGCCTGCCAGCCATTGGAAGCGCAAGATGTGGTTGGCATCGAAGTACTTGTGCAGCTCGGTGAAGTAGCTACGCATGCCAGGCACATGATCCGGCCCACCGAACTCCCCGGCGATACCCCGCTTGCCGTTGGCCTTGAGCCAATCGACGTACGGACGCCAGTCCGCAACACGATCGCGATAGCTGATCGACTCGCTGGCAGTCGTCCACTTACCGCCGCCGGCACCTTCCTTGTCCGGGTACTGGTGCGCCTCGTAAAGCAGGCGACCAGCAGGGTCAGTGAGGTTCTTGAGCACATCCGAGCGAGCCGGCCAGTGCAGTGCCGAACTGAAGGCATTGCCCGCCACGGTGATGAAATGCCGCGAGTCCTCGGCACGAACCGCGTTGATGAGGCGCTGTGCATTGGCACTCCACAAGGCTTCGACGTTCACCCCGCCATCGGCTTGAGTGCCCGCATTGTGCGGCTCGTTCATCAGCCCGTAGCCGAGCATGCCGGGCTCGTCCTTGAACGTCTGCGCAATGGCCGCCCAGATGCGTGCCAGCAGTGGGTAATCAACCGGGCAGTCAGACGCGCCGATCGATGTCCACAGCGCATAGCCGCCGCCCCAGGACTGTACCGTTCGCCCGGCTACCGGGCCGGAGGCACGGACATACCAGCGAGCGTAGTTGTGCATGTCGAGCAGGCAATACCCGCCCCAGCTATGCACATGGCGGATGGCCTTGCGAATTTCCTCGATGTAGCCCTGGCGCAAGGTGAAATTCCCCCCAGCGCCGAGAATCGCGATTCGTTCACCAGCGAATGGCAGGCGAACGGCGAATGGCTTGCCATTCAAACCGCCCGCATAGGACTTGATGTAGTCGGGTTGATGGCCTCGCGGTGCGATGGTGCGGTAGTGCGTGTCGAGGGAAGCCGTGGTGATGGGATCCACGTAGGGGTTGTTACCCAACCCTGCAGCGTTGAAACCGATAAGCGGAAACTCACCGGCTGCGGCCATTTGATCAAAGGTTTTAATGCTCATGGTATTTCCTCCAGACGAAAAAAAGCCCGCATGCTGCGGGCTTGATGAAGTGGAACGGTTGAATGAAAGGGCCAGCCAGCGGCCCCAAGGGGTGATGCCACGCAATCGCAGACAGGCTGCGCCGCATGCTCGTTACAGGCCGACGTCAGCGCAGCAACGCGCCAGCCTGGTAAATCTTTACGTCCGATCCTCGGCGGGCGCGTCCGAACAGCCGGGGTGGCTCTCACGGATGACGCCTGCCAGGTTGCCGCCCGAGCGAAACACCGCCACGGCGAACACCGCCAGTAACAGCACCAGCGACCATGCCTGGGCCGGCAACCACAGGTCGCCCAGGGCGATCTGCAACATCGCCGATCCCGAGCTGCCCATCAGCAACATCGCCATGCAACTCATACCGCGTCTGAAACGTGCCCCCTGCCGGCGGTAGGTGAACAAGCGCACGAATACAGCGCCACACAGGCAGAACGTCGCATGCGTGAGTACGAGACTAATCATCGTTGCCTCCTCGCGCCTCGGCTCCAGGCGGAGCCCCTCGACGCTTGATTGCCGCCAGCATGATCGTTACCACCAGTCCCGCACCGGCAAAACCTGCCGGTCCGGAATAGGCGAAAGGACGCATCCCGTAGAATTCGAAATCGACGATCGCCGGGGTGAACAGATACCCCATCACGAAGGACGTCATGAAGAACGTCAGGCGATTCCATAACGGCAGCTCTTGTGTCGTGGTGAAGTAAACCAGTGCTCCAAACAAGGCCCCGACCGCAGCCTCTCCGTTGATGCTATTCAAGATCGCGGGCAGATTGACTCCCAAGGTGCCAGCCATTAACACGCTACCGGGCTCGCTCACTTTCAAAATCCTCCCCGTGGCCAGCGGCCACGACGATGTCCCCCTATGCTGCGGAGGTTGTTATTAGAGGCCGCAGCAACGAGCGGCGGCTTGCCTGGTAGCGAGCCCCTGCGCCTCGTTGAGCGGCGGACATAAAAAAGCCCCGCACGTCTGCAGGGCCCTTGGTCATCGCTTGCCAGGCGACGACAGAAACAAAAAGCCCGGCGCTGACAGGCCGGGCTTTACGAGGCTGCCTACTGGCCCACCTCGTTGACGTTGATCAATTTATATCCCCCGATTCCCAGGGTCACAAGGCACCTGCGGCCATCAGCGGAAACGCGTTGAGAAAAAGCGGATACGACCAGGTTTGGTACACGCAACGCCTCGATAAATCAGACGCGCACGCCTCCACCGACACGCTGATCGAAACCGTGTCGGTGAACAGTCGGGCGTATTGGAAGGATTTGACGCAAGCCGAGCCTGGGGTTTCCAGCGGTCAAACTCGCTAGGGAGGGATGTGAAAAGCGCGCTCAGGCGGCGCGCTTCAGGAGGTGCAACTGGATGGCCTTATGCGCCTGCCCAAGGCGCCGATAGAACTGTGAGCGACTGCAACCGCACGCCACCCATTTTTCGCTCTGTGAATTGGCCTGGCCACAGTATTGCTCGTTGACGACCAGCCGCTGTTCGGATGACAGGTGCTTGCTGACGATCCATTCGATCTCGGCGGTTCTGTCTAGCAACACCCGGCTCCCCCGCTCGCCGCGAATCAACACGCCTTGTGTAGCCATCAGCGAAGCGATGACATTGCCCCCGAAGCCGGAAGAAAGATCGCGCGCCATGCCCAGCCTTTTGTCAGCCCAGATCTGTAGCGCGTCGTCGATATAGGAAATCATGATACTCCTCCTGCCGCCCTACTGACGGCGATAGCGGGTAAGCCCCTCGCGCTCGCTGCGCATGCCAGGCCAAAACTCGTCGAGTCCTACCGGAGATCGACAAAACAAAAATAATCACGAAACGTGTTTTATTCAAGGCGCAAATTGCGCTATAAATATTTCACACCGTGATTAATGGAGCGTCATCATGGAAACCCTCGGCAAACGCATCAAGCGCCTACGCAAGAGCAGAGGCTTTAGCCAACAGTTGCTGGCCGAGGCCTGTGGCTGGTCGTCCCAATCGCGAATCGGTAATTACGAAAGTGATTTGCGCGAGCCCAGCCTGGCCGATCTGCTGCTGCTTGCACCGGCGCTTGGCGTCAGCATCGCCGAGCTCGCTGGCAGCGAGGCACTGCCCGAGCCTGCCAATGCGGCAAATGACACGCTGGATGTGGGCCATGCCCGCGGCGGCGCAGTGCCGGTGGTGGGGCATGCGCAGCTGGGCACCCATGGGTATTTCGAAGAAATCGACTTTCCCGTCGGCCATGGAGACGGCTACCTGCGCATCCACAGTGACGACCCGAACGCCTACGGCCTACGGGTCAGTGGCGACAGCATGCATCCACGGATCAAGAACGGTGAGTACGTGCTGATCGAACCGAACAAGGCCTTCCATGCCGGCGATGAAGTGATGGTGCGCACCCTCGATGGCCAGGCGATGATCAAGGAATACATCTACCTGCGTGATGGCATGTACCGCTTCGACAGCGTCAACCAGAACCATCCGCCCATTCACATCACGCAGGATAACGTCAGCAAAATTCACCTGGTGGGCGGCATCCTCAAATCGTCGCGCTTTGCCGAAGATTGACCACACCTATCAACCGGGAGTCACCCGATACCGAGCCCTTGCCATGAACACTCAGCCTGAGCCGCCTCTGCCGCTCCAGACGCTGGAGCTACTTTTCCGCACCCACGGCGACGTGCTGGTGCCCATCGACCGAGTGCGTACGGTGTACTTTCGTCACCTGAGCCCGGACAACTTCATTCGCGCCATCGCGTCCGGGCGCCTGAACCTGCCGATCACCACCCTGGACAGCAGCGCCAAGGCGCCCAAATTCATCGAACTGCATCACCTGGCTGCCTACATCGACAGCCGAGCCAGCACAGCTGGCAACACTGACAGGCTATGCGCCGAGGAGCCAGGCGCTTACGCGCTTAGCGACGCTCAGCCGCGCCGCGCATAAGCCGCCAGGATGGTGCGTTCGGATTGCACCAGGTAGGCATCCAGCGCTTTGGCCGCCTCGTCCGGGCGCCCAGCTTCCAGATGTTCGAGAATCGCCGCGTTCATATCGATGTACGGCGCGTGCAGGAACTCAGGGTCGTTGAGCAGCCCGAACACCAGGCGCAGCTCGGCAGACAGGTGCCCATAAAAGGTGTTCAGTCGCTGGCTGTCGGCGAGTTCGACGATGGCGGCATGGAAGGCCATGTTGGCCGTGCCCACCGCGCCCCAGTGCGCCTGCTCAGCGCTACGTTGCGCCGCGCTTACCGCCTCGCGCATGCGTTTGACCGCCGGGTGCTTGGGATAAGCCTGCACCAGCGCCTGGCACTCGACGAAACGCCGCGCCCGGTAAATTTCGATGATCGACGCCATGTCAGGCACCGCGACGAACACCCCGCGATTGGGCTCGTGCTTAAGCAGGCCTTCCTGGGTCAGCACGCGAAAGGCCTCGCGCAGCGTATTGCGGGAAATATCCAGGCTTTCACTCAACGCCGCCTCGGACAACCGCTGCCCAGGTACCAGCTCGCCGTCGACCAGCTTGCGGCGGATTTCCGCAGTCACGGTCTCGCCAAGGGTTCGTGGGCTGTCAGGCACGTCTTTGTTCATCACCAATCCACCAAGCAAACGCTGGGCTCCGCACACACGGGCAAGAGCCGAAGGGGGCTGATGGTCTCCGAGCCGGCCGCTGCAAGCAAGCGCCATGCATTGTCACCGCGCGCACCATACTGCAACACAGCTGAGTAACGAGGTAACAAAACGGTGCAAATAGATCATCAATATAAATGGTATTGTTGAACAATAAAGCCAAGTAAAATCAACAACTGAGCGTTATTCCTGGGCAGATGGCACGGTGCTTGCCTTACACCCTGCACACGTTACCCAGCCCTCAGGAGTGTTCCATGCAGGCCAAGACCACCGGCGAATTCGCCCGCTCACGTCGTTCCTCCTTGCTTGCAGCCGTCTTTTTGATGGCGACCTCGGCCATCGGCCCGGGCTTCATCACCCAAACTGCGACCTTCACGGCGAACATGGGCGCGGCGTTCGCGTTCGGCATCCTGGCGTCGATCCTCATCGACTTCGTGGTGCAACTGAACGTCTGGCGCATCGTCACCCTGACTCGCATGCGCGCCTCGGAGGTCGCCAACGCGGCGATTCCCGGCAGCGGCTACCTGCTCGCCTTACTGGTGATCTTCGGCGGCCTGGTCTTCAACGTCGGCAACATCGCCGGGGCTGGCTTAGGCCTCAATGCACTGATGGGCCTTGATCCGAAATGGGGCGGTGCACTGAGCGCCCTGGTGGCGATTGGCATCTTCATGTCGCATCGCGCGGGCTTGGCCATCGACCGCATGATCGTCGTGCTCGGCGTGGTGATGATTCTCCTGACCCTGTTCGTCGCCTTCGCCTCCAACCCACCGCTGGG
This sequence comes from Pseudomonas sp. AC355, assembly GCF_979258205.1. Lineage (NCBI taxonomy): Bacteria > Pseudomonadati > Pseudomonadota > Gammaproteobacteria > Pseudomonadales > Pseudomonadaceae > Pseudomonas > Pseudomonas sp. AC355. Next base: position 2,974,958 of record NZ_OZ409843.1, read on the forward strand.
CGAAGCACTGCGCCAGACGGTGTGGCCGGACACCATCAACTTCGCCACCATCACCACCATCGTCGGCGGTACGGTGGGCGGTTATATCACCTACGCCGGCGCCCATCGCCTGCTCGATCGCGGCCTGACCGGCGTGGAAAACATCAAGGAGGTCACGCGCGCAGCCTTGAGCGGCATTCTGGTCACCGGAGTGATGCGTTACGTGCTGTTCCTGGCCATCCTCGGCGTGGTCGCCAGCGGCGTGGTCATCGACACCTCAGGCCAGGGCGCCAACCCTGCCGCACAGGCCTTCCAGGCGGCCGCGGGAAATATTGGCTTGCGCGCCTTCGGGTTGATCATGTGGGCGGCCGCCATCACCAGCGTGATCGGCGCGGCCTACACTTCGATGTCGTTCATTACCGTGTTCCGCGACTCCATCGACGAGCGCGGCCGTAACCGCGCGACGGTGGTGTTCATCGCCATTTCGTTAACGATTTACCTGATGCTGGGCACCGCGCCAGCCGCCCTGCTGCTGTTCGCAGGCGGCTTCAACGGCCTGATTCTGCCCATCGGCCTGAGCATTTTCACCTACGTGGGCTGGCGCCGAAGCGACCTCATGGGTGATTACCACTACCCACGCTGGCTGCTGGTGCTCGGCGCCATCGTCTGCGCACTGACCTGGTACATGGCCGCCAAATCGGTCGGCCCGATCTTCGCCTTCATCAACGTGACCTGATTCAGGAGACCCACCATGCCGAACATCGACCTCAACAGCGACCTGGGCGAAAGCTTTGGCCAGTGGCGCATGGGCGACGATGCCGCCATGCTCGACATCGTCACCAGCGCCAACGTCGCCTGCGGATTTCACGCCGGCGACCCGGCCGGCATTTTGCGCACCCTGAAAGCCGCCACGGCCAAAGGCGTGACCATCGGCGCCCACGTGGCCTATCCGGATCTGGTCGGCTTCGGCCGCCGCAACATGGACGTGGCCAGTGACGAGTTGACCGCCGACGTGATCTACCAGATCGGTGCGCTACAGGCGCTGGCCCATGCGGCCGGCACGTCGGTGCGCTACGTCAAACCCCACGGCGCGCTGTACAACACCATTGCCCACGACAAGCGCCAAGCCCTGGCGGTGATCGAGGCCATTCGCGCCGTCGATTCGAGCCTGGTGCTGGTCGCCCTGGCCGGCTCCAGCCTGATCGAACTGGCCCGCGGCGAAGGCCTAAGCTGCGTGGCCGAAGCCTTCGCCGACCGTGCCTACACCCCGCAAGGCACCCTGGTGTCACGCCGTGAGCCAGGCGCCGTGCTGCACGACGCCGAGCAGGTCGCGCAACGCATGCTGCGCCTGGTGGAGAGCGGCACGCTAGAAGCCATCGACGGCAGCCTGACGCGCATCAATGCAGATTCGATCTGCGTGCACGGCGACAGCCCCGGCGCCATCGAGATGGCCCGCCAGGTGCGCCAGCTACTGGAACAAGCCGGCGTGTCCCTGCAATCCTTTGCCGGTGCGGCCCGATGAACGCCCTGCAGCGTGCCCAACAAGCCGCCATTGCCGCCGCGCGCGACGCCCGTGCGCAATACCGTAACGGCCTGGTCGCCCCGTCCGCCGGCATCGCGCCAGGCATGACCCAGGCCAACCTGATCGCCCTGCCCCGCGACTGGGCCTACGATTTTTTGCTCTACGCGCAACGCAACCCGAAGGCCTGCCCAGTGCTGGACGTCAGCGACGCCGGCAGCCCACACACGGTATTGGCCCAAGGCGCCGACCTGCGTAGCGACCTGCCGCTGTACCGCATCTGGCGCGACGGCAAACTGGCCGAGGAAGTCAGCGATGCGAGTGCGGCCTGGGCTGAACACCCGGATCTGGTGGCCTTTCTGATCGGCTGCAGCTTCACCTTCGAGACCGGGCTGCAGGAAGCCGGCATCGACGTGCGACACATCACCGATGGCTGCAACGTACCGATGTACCGCAGCAACCGCGCCTGCCGCCCGGCGGGCCGTCTGCATGGTGAGATGGTCGTATCGATGCGGCCGATTCCTGCGGATCGCGTCGCCGAAGCAGCGGGGATTTCCGCGCGCTACCCGTCGGTGCATGGCGCCCCGGTGCATATCGGCGAGCCGCAACGCCTGGGCATCGCCGACCTGCAGCGCCCCGATTTCGGCGACGCGGTGCGCATCGAGCCTGGTGAAATCCCGGTGTTCTGGGCCTGCGGCGTGACCCCCCAGGCAGCCGTCATGGCCTCCGGTGTGCCCTTCGCCATCACCCATTCGCCGGGCCATATGTTCATCACCGACGTGCCTGACAGCACGTACCATGTGTAGGAGCTTCCAGTGCGTTTTCTCCCCGTCAATCTGGATGCGCTGCTGGTGGAACTGGCCGATCTGGACGAAACACTGGCGTTGTTTGACTCGCTGCAAGCCGAGCCCATCGCCGGCATCGATGAAATCATCCCCGCTGCACGTACCCTGCTGATCCAGTACCGTCCCAGCACTATCGACCGGCAGGTGCTGATCAACGGCATAGCCCGCCGCGACCTGAGCAAGCGCAGCACGCGGGACAGCCGCAGGGTCGAGATCCCCGTGCATTACAACGGCGAGGATCTAGACGAGGTCGCCGGTTTGCTGGGCATCAGCCGTGAAGAAGTAATCAGCCGCCATACCAGCGCGGACTACGAGGTCGCCTTCTGCGGCTTCGCACCGGGCTTCGGCTATCTCAACGGCGGCGCTGGCTTTCAGGTGCCGCGCCGACAAACCCCACGCACGCGCATCCCGGCTGGAGCCGTGGCGCTGGCGGGCAACTTCAGCGGCATCTACCCCAAGGCCAGCCCCGGCGGCTGGCAGATCATCGGCGTCACGCCGCTGCAGATGTGGGATCTGAGCCGCGACGAACCGGCCCTGCTCCGCCCTGGCTACAAAGTGCGTTTCAAGGATGCCGGGCCATTGCCAGCCGGCGGTCTTCCTGCCCACGAACAGCCTGCAGCCCGCGAAGCGCCCAGTGGCGCCCATCTGGAAATTCTCACCCCCGGCCTGCAAAGCGTGCTGCAGGGCCTCAGGCCGTGCCGGCCATACCGATCAGGGTGTATCGATGTCCGGCGCACTGGACCGTGGCGCGCTGCGAGCGGCCAACCGTGCAGTGGGAAACCCGTCGTCCAGCGCGTGCCTGGAGGTGGTGCTCGGCGGCCTGAGCTTCGTTTGCCATGGCCGTACGTTGATCGCCGTCACCGGCGCGCAGACACCACTTACCGTGACCACCACCAGCGGCCTGCAATGGCAGCCCGGCAATTACCAGCCCATCGAATTGGAAGACGGCGACCAGGTCAGCCTCGGCGCCCCTAAAGCCGGGCTGCGCAGCTACCTGGCAATTCGCGGCGGCTTCGCTGTTGCGCCCGTATTGGGCAGCCTGGCCACCGACACCTTGGCCCAGGTTGGCCCACCGGCTCTGGCAGCAGGCGACCAGCTGGGCTTCAACGAAACCATCGGTGGCAGCAGCGTATCGGTGAGCGAAACACCAGCCTTTGCCCTGCCCAGCGCCACCGATATCGTCACCCTCGATGTGGTGATGGGCCCGCGCAGCGACTGGTTTACCAGCGCCGCCATCGAACGGCTGAGCAGCCAGCTGTGGCGCGTCACTGCGCAATCCAATCGCGTAGGCATTCGCCTGGCGGGTGAGATACCGCTGGAGCGCTGCAATCATGACGAGTTGCCCAGCGAAGGCACCTCACTCGGCGCCATTCAGGTGCCTGCCAGTGGCCAGCCGGTGCTGTTCCTTGCCGACCACCCGCTGACTGGCGGCTACCCGGTGATTGCCGCCGTGGCCAGCCATCACCTGGACCTGGCCGGGCAAATACCGATCAATGCGCAGATCCGCTTCAACCCGATCGATGCGTTCGCCGAGCTGCAGGCCGACGCCCTCCTTTCCACTGCCGACGCGAAAGAGATCCCATGAAAAAAGTACTGATCGCCAACCGTGGTGAAATCGCCGTGCGCATCGCCCGTGCCTGCCGCGACCATGGCGTTGGCTCGGTGGCCGTGTACGCCAACGCCGACATCGACGCCCTGCACGTCCGCCAGGCCGACGAAGCTTACGCCCTGGACGGCGAGCGCCCCGCCGACACCTACCTCGACATCGGCAAACTGCTGGCCATCGCCAAGCGCGCCGGTGCCGATGCTGTACACCCCGGCTACGGTTTTCTCTCCGAGCGTGCCGACTTCGCCCGTGCCGTGCAGGATGCGGGTCTGATCTGGATCGGCCCCAATCCGGAAACCATCGACGTGCTCGGCGACAAGGTCGAGGCCCGCAAGCTCGCCCAGCAGGTCGGCGCGCCTCTGGTGGCCGGTACTCCCGGCCCGGTACAAAGCGCTGCCGAAGTGGTGGCCTTCGCCGAGCAGCATGGTCTGCCAATCGCCATCAAGGCCGCATTCGGCGGCGGCGGTCGCGGCATGAAAGTCGCCTGGCGCATGGACGAAGTCGCCGAGCTGTACGCCTCGGCGGTACGCGAAGCCGAGGCGGCGTTCGGCCGCGGTGAGTGCTTCGTCGAACAGTTCCTCGACCGCCCACGGCACATCGAGGCACAAATTCTCGGCGACACCCACGGCAACGTGGTGGTGGTCGGCACCCGCGATTGCTCACTGCAACGCCGTAACCAGAAGTTGGTGGAAGAAGCGCCAGCGCCGTTCATCAGCGACGAACAGCGCCAGCGCATTCACCAGGCCGCCCACGACATTTGCGCCAAGGCTGGCTACGTCGGCGCCGGTACCGTGGAGTTTCTGCTCAGCGGCGACGGCACCCTGTCGTTCCTGGAAGTGAACACCCGCCTGCAGGTCGAGCACCCGGTGACCGAAGAAACCAGCGGCGTCGACCTGGTGATCGAGCAACTGCGCATTGCCGACGGCTTGCCGCTGTCATTCAGCGAAACGCCGACACCTCGTGGCCACAGCTTCGAATTCCGCATCAATGCCGAAGATGCAGGCAAGGGCTTCCTGCCCACCCCTGGGCAGATCGATGCATTCCGCCCCCCGAGCGGCCCCGGCGTGCGCCTGGACAGCGGCGTGGAAAGCGGCTCGAAAGTGCCCGGCACTTTCGACTCGATGATGGCCAAGCTGATCGTCACCGGCGCCACCCGCGAACAGGCCATCGCTCGCGCCCGCCGAGCACTGGCTGAATTCCAAATCGAAGGCATCGCTTCGGTTCTGCCGTTCCACCAGGCGGTCATGGCCCACGACGACTTCACCGGCCCCGAGCGCTTCGCCGTGCACACGCGCTGGATCGAGACCGACTTCGCCGAGCAGATCACCCTGGCGCCGCGCACCCTGCCGGACGCTGGCGCAGCGGTGCTGCGCACCTTTATCGAGATCGATGGCAAACGCCATGAGCTGGGCCTGCCCAGCGCCTTGCTACAAGGCCTAGCGCCGCTGGCCGGTGGCACGCAAGCGGCGCCCCAGGCAGCGCCCCCCGCAGCGGAAGAAGGCCTGGTGACCGCGCCGATTTCCGGCAACCTGCATGCCTGGCTTGTCGAGGACGGTGCCCAGATAGCCGCCGGCGAGGTGATCGCGGTGATGGAGGCGATGAAGATGGAAACGCAAATCACCGCACCCGCCAGCGGCAAGCTGGCCATCCGCGAACAGGCCGGCGCGTACCTGGATGCAGGCGCCGCGCTGGCCAAGCTGGAGGGCTGAGATCGGCCCTGGGTATCGCTGCGCTCAACGCCAGGCTACGCAGACCGAAATGTAGCCCGGCGTCGAGCGCAGCGACACCCGGGAACCGTCCTCGTGACCCATAAAAAAACGGGTAGCCTAGGCCACCCGTTTTTTATGGGCATCGGCTTAAAGCGAGCCTTGCTCCGCCAAAGCAACGGCCTTGAACATGGCGCGGCGTTTGTTGAGGGTTTCTTCCCACTCCAGCGCAGGAACCGAGTCGGCGACAATGCCGGCACCGGCCTGGACGTGCAGTTCGCCGTCCTTGATTACCGCGGTGCGGATGGCGATGGCGGTGTCCATGTTGCCGTTCCAGGCGTAGTAACCGACTGCACCTCCGTAAATACCACGCTTGACGGGTTCGAGTTCGTCGATGATTTCCATGGCGCGGATCTTGGGTGCGCCAGACAGGGTGCCGGCCGGCAGGATGGCGCGCAGGGCATCCATCGACGTCAGCCCCTTTTTCAGCTCGCCGGTGACGTTGGAGACGATGTGCATGACGTTGGAATAACGCTCGATGACCATCTTCTCGGTCAGCTTCACCGAGCCGATTTCGGAGACGCGCCCAGTGTCGTTGCGGCCCAGGTCGATCAGCATCAGGTGCTCGGCGACTTCCTTGGCATCGGAGAGCAGATCCTCTTCCAGCGCCAAGTCGGCCTCTTCGGTGGCGCCCCGCGGACGAGTACCGGCGATGGGGCGGACGGTGACCAGGTTGTCTTCCACGCGCACCAACACTTCCGGCGACGAGCCGACGACGTGGAAGTCGCCGAAATTGAAGAAGTACATGTACGGCGTCGGGTTGATGCAACGCAGCGCCCGGTACAGATCGATAGGTGCCGCCTTGAACGGAATCGACATGCGCTGGGAGATCACCACCTGCATGCAGTCGCCGGCGAGGATGTAATCCTTGATGGCATTGACCGAACGCTCGTAATCCTCGCGGCTGAAGCTGGAACGGAAGGCTGGCTCCTCACCGGCGGCACGGTTCAGGTCTACCCCCAAGCGCGGTGTGAACGGCTGCCGCAGTTTGTGCAGGATGGCCTGCAGTTGCTCTTGGCCACGCGCGAAGGCGTCGGGCTCGGCTGGGTCGACCAGCACGATGGCGTGCATCTTGCCGGCCAGGTTGTCGAACACCACCACCGCGTCGGAGACCATCAGCAGGATGTCCGGGGTTCCCAGGGTGTCCGGGTTGGCGCCGCCGGCCAGCTTCGGTTCCACGTAGCGCACGCTGTCATAAGCGAAGTAACCGACCAGGCCGCCGTTAAAGCGCGGCAGACCGGCAATGGTCGGTACGTTGTAGCGCGCCTTGAAAGTCTCGACGAAATCCAGCGGGTCAGCGCATTGGTGGCGCTCGACTTCGATGCCATCAGTGCTGACCACCACCTCGTGGTCGTGCACACGCATCACGGTACGCGCCGGCAGGCCGATGATCGAATAACGGCCCCATTTCTCGCCGCCCTGCACCGACTCGAGCAGGTAGGAATTGGGCGCGTCGGCCAGCTTCAGGTAGATCGACAGTGGCGTGTCGAAGTCGGCGATGGTTTCGCAGGCAAGCGGAATGCGGTTGTAGCCTTCAGCGGCTAAACGCAGGAATTCTTCATGGATCATGATCAGCCTCGTGGCTTGGAAAATCGGTCGGAGCGAACGGGCCGCCTGTCGCGGCAGATGAATGTCAGGCGCGCCAGCGCCAACGGGCCAGGGCCTTGATGACTTTCATCCAGAGTTTGCCGGTGACCACCACGGGAGCATCTCGAAGAGGGGAATAACGAGCGGCCAAGGTAGCGCAGCCGCTCGGTTCAGGCAACTACATGCCGTTAGAGCAGTTCGGCGAGACTATCGACGACCATAGTTGGCTCTTCTTCGGCCACCGGCCGACCGTGGTTGTAGCCGTAGCTCACTGCCACACAGGGCACACCAGCAGCGCGGGCAGCCAGCACATCGCTGCGCGAATCACCGATGAACAGCGACTGCGCTGTAGTGACACCGGCCAGGTGCATCACCTGCAGCAACGCAGCCGGGTCGGGCTTCTGCTGTGGCAGGGTGTCGCCGCCGATGATCCAGCGGAAATAACCGCCCAGGCCAACCTGCTCGAGCAGCGGCGCGACGAAACGCTCCGGTTTGTTGGTGACCACGGCCAGCTCGACGGCCTCAGTGCTCAGGGCCTCCAGCAGTTCGTGGACACCTGGATAGAGGGTAATCAGCTCATGGCAATCGGTATAGATATCGAGAAAGCGCGCCAGGGCGACATCCGTCTCGGCATCGCTGACAGCAGCGTGCTCGATGCCGCCGGCCAGGGCGCGGCGAACCAGCACCCGCACACCATTGCCGACCCATGTGCGCACCTGTTCGACGCCAGCCGGCTCACGACCCAGCTCGGTCAGCATGCGGTCGACGGCGGTGGCCAGATCCGGCACCGAATCGACCAGCGTACCGTCCAGGTCGAACATCACCAGACGCGGCAGCTCACCGGCGCACAGCGCGCGCAGCGGTTTCATCCACGCACCTGGGCCAGCTCGGCACGCATGGCGTCGATCACGGTTTTGTAGTCCGGCTGATTGAAGATCGCCGAGCCGGCGACGAAGGTATCGGCGCCAGCTTCGGCTATCTCGCGGATGTTCTTGGCGCTGACACCACCATCGATTTCCAGGCGGATATCACGGCCGCTGGCATCGATCAGGGCGCGGGCTTCACGCAGCTTGTCGAGGGTGCCGGGAATGAACTTCTGACCACCAAAACCGGGGTTGACGCTCATCAGCAGGATCATGTCGACCTTGTCCATCACGTACTTCAGTGATTCCAGCGAGGTCGCCGGGTTGAACACCAGGCCGCACTTGGCGCCGCCGTCCTTGACCAACTGCAGGGAACGGTCGATGTGCAGCGTCGCTTCGGGGTGGAAGGTGATGTAGCTGGCACCGGCTTCGAGAAAGTCGCCGATGATGCGATCCACCGGGCTGACCATCAGGTGCACGTCAATCGGCGCAGTCACGCCGTGTTTGCGCAGCGCCGTGCAGACCATCGGGCCAATGGTCAGGTTGGGCACGTAGTGGTTGTCCATCACATCGAAGTGAACGATATCGGCGCCGGCAGCGAGCACGTTATCCACTTCCTCACCCAGGCGGGCGAAGTTGGCGGAAAGGATCGACGGGGCGATGGCGAAGGGTTGCATGGCGCACCTCTTGGGGGGCATGGGTCACGGTGGCGCGCATTGTAACGACTGGCACGCCGTTGATCGACAGGCACACGGCTGGCGGCTGGATCGCACGTAGCCTGTGGTTGAGCGCAGCGATACCCAGGGGCGTTCCCGGATTGTCACCGCGCTCGATCCATGCTGGCTTTCCTAGTAACGCCTCGGCAGAGCCGCTCAGATACCGATGCAGAGGTACTTGATCTCCAGATACTCATCGAGGCCGTACTTGGAGCCCTCGCGGCCAAGGCCGGAAGCTTTCATGCCGCCGAACGGCGCCACTTCGTTGGAGATCAGCCCGGTATTGATGCCAACCATGCCGTACTCCAGCGCCTCGGCCACCCGGAAGGTACGGCCCAGATCGCGGGTGTAGAAGTAGCAGGCCAGGCCAAACTCGGTGTCGTTGGCCTGGCGTACCACGTCCGCTTCGTCGCTGAAGCGGAACAGCGGCGCCAGCGGGCCGAAGGTCTCCTCGCGAGCCACGCGCATCTCGGTGGTTACGTCTGCCAGCACGGTCGGCTCGAAAAAGTTGCCGCCCAATGCCTTGCCGCCCTGCACGACCCTGGCACCCTTCTCCAGCGCATCGGCCAGGTGCGCTTGCACCTTGGCCACGGCGTTGCCGTCGATCAGCGGGCCGGTGGTCACGCCCGCCTCGGAGCCCTGACCGACCTTGAGTTTGCCAACAGCTGCCGCGAGCTTCTCGGCGAAGGCGTCGTACACCGCATCGTGGACATAGATGCGATTGGCGCAGACGCAGGTCTGCCCGGCGTTGCGGTACTTGGCGACCATGGCGCCCTCGACCGCAGCATCCAGATCAGCATCGGCGAAGACGATGAAGGGCGCGTTGCCGCCCAGTTCCAGGGACAGCTTCTTGAGCGTCGGCGCGCACTGTTCCATGAGTTTGATGCCCACACCGGTAGAGCCGGTGAACGACAGCTTGCGCACGATGGGGTTGGCGCACAGCTCAAAGCCCACTTCACGGGAGCGCTCGGCGTCGGCCGGCAATACGCTGAACAGCCCGGCCGGGATGCCGGCACGCTCCGCCAGCACGGCCAGAGCCAGGGCACTGAACGGCGTTTGCGGCGCAGGCTTGAGCACCATGGCGCAGCCGGCTGCCAGGGCCGGGCCAGCCTTGCGGGTGATCATCGCCGCCGGGAAATTCCAGGGCGTGATCGCAGCGGTCACGCCGACCGGCTCCTTGGTCACAAGCAGACGCTTGTCGGCCTGATGACCAGGAATGGTATCGCCATAGACACGCTTGGCTTCCTCGGCGAACCACTCGATGAACGAGGCGGCATACAGCACTTCGCCGCGCGCTTCGCTCAGTGGCTTGCCCTGCTCGGCCGTCATGATCTGCGCCAGGTCTTCCTGGTTGGCGAGCATCAGCTCGTACCAGTTGCGCAGCCGCGCAGCGCGTTCTTTGGCAGTCAGCGCGCGCCAGGCCGGCTGGGCATCACGAGCAGCCTCAATGGCGGCGCGGGTCTGGGCGGCGCTCAGATTCGGCACACGGCCCAGGGATTCACCGTTGGCCGGGTTGAAGATTTCCGTGGTGGCGCCATCGCTGGCGTCGCTCCACTGACCATTGATGTAGGCCTGGTGGCGCAGCAGTTGGGGGTCATTCAGTTGCATGCAATCTCTCCTGTACAGCGGGAGCAGCAGCTCCCGCCACTATGGTTTCAGTCTGGCTGAGTGGCCTTGGCGGCTGGCTCGGCAGGTGGAAGATCCTTGCTGAAGGTCTGGTCATTCTCGCCGCGGAAGAAGCGCGCGCCATAGATCAGCAGGCACAGGCCAAGACCGATGGCGAAGGCCCAGCCGGCGCCCTTGATTGCCAATATCGCGCCGATCACCCCGGCAATACCCAGGTCGCGCTGACTGCGTGCTTCCATGATGCCCAGGCGCACGCTGACATAGCCCTGAATCAGCAGGGTCAACGCCAGGGCCACACCAAGAATTGGCTGCACCAGGGTCACCACCGGCAACAGCAGCAGCCCGGTGTTGGTGCCCCAGCGGAACGAACCAACGCCGCCGTAGATGGATTTCATCGCCTTGGGGCCGCCTTTGAAGCGCTCGGTGATCACCACCTGCATGGCCGACCACTGCGGCCCGCACATGGCGACATCCGGCCCGAAGAAACTCATGAAGGCATTGCGCCCGCCAAAGATCAGGTGGGAACGGTTGGGATCGAAATCGACTTTCTCGTCTCGGCGAATGTCGTCCGCCTCGGAGAGAATCGCCTTGGCACCCAGCACATCGCCGAACACCACCAGGTAAGCGGCAAACACCGTAGGCAGCGCGGTAACGAACATCATCAGTGGTGGCATGCCCAGACCGAAGACCGTGTACTCGTTCCACAGGGTGACGAAGTCCGGCTTGCTGAACCCCCACTCGATGCTCGGCCAGGCCGCTTCACCGAACAGCGGTGCGACGATCACAGCCAGCAGGATGATCGGAAAAATGCCCAGTTTGGCGAAATTCCACCAGAAGCGATTGCGCTGCTTCAGCTCTTGGAAATGGATGGAAAACACCAGGTAGAAGGCGATGCCGATGGCAATCGAGATCGTCCAGGGGAAGGCGTCGAAGCGACCGCCTTCCTTGAATACGGTGACCACCGCACTGAGGCCCGCCCCCATGATGATCCCGGCCTTGAGCGCCGAGGGCACCAGCGACACCACCTTGCGCGCCATGCCGGTCATGCCCAGGCCGATGGAAAACACCCCCAGCATCAACTGGAAGGCGATCAGCGCATGCACCCGCTCCGGGCCCTCCGGGAACTGACTGCAGTACGCCATCAACAAAGGAATCGCCGGAGTGATCCAGCCCGGCACCACCGGATCGCCCAACAGATGATGGGTCAGGTACAACAGGCCGTTGAGCATGACCACCGCCAGCGCCACCTCGAACGGCATGCCGAGAAATTCGGTCATCAGCGGGATCGCCGCCAGATCCACCGCACACATCAGCAGGCCCTGCATGTAGTCGGAGACTTCGAAGCGGTAATGGATGAAAGGCAGTCGCACCTTGAATGGCCCCACCGGCCAGTAGGGGGCTTCTACACCAAGTTCGTGTTGATGCAGTTCGGACATTTGAGTTACCCATTTTATTAGACTTGTAAGCAGCAAGCCCCGGCGCTGCCGGGGCTTTTCATCGGTTGTTGCAGATGACTCAGTAGGCGGCGCGGTAGATCTGCTCGATATCGCCGGCAGTCAGGCGACGCGGGTTGTTGCGCATCAGGCGGTCGATCTTGCTGGCCTCCTCGGCCATGGCCGGGATGGCGTCTTCCGGCACGCCGAAACTGCGCATGCCCTTGGGGATATCGACGCTGGCGCACAGCTCGGCCATGGCCTCGACCGCTAGGTCGGCAGCGGCCTTGTCGCTCAGACCAAAGGTCTGCACGCCCATGGCGGTAGCGATCTCGGCCATGCGCTCGACGCAGGCCAGCTTGTTCCAGGCCATCACGTAGGGCAGCAGCAGCGCGTTGCTGACCCCGTGGGCGATATTGAAACGCCCGCCCAACGGATAGGCCAGGGCATGCACCGCACCGACGCCGGCGTTGCCGAATGCCATGCCGGCCATCAGGCTGGCGGTGGCCATGTCTTCGCGCGCGGCGAGGTCGGCCGGGTTGGCGTAGGCCTTGGGCAGCGCCTTGCTGATCAGCTTGATGGCGCCAATGGCCAGCGCATCGGTGATCGGCGAGGCATTCACCGACAGGTACGACTCCACGGCATGCACCAGAGCATCGACGCCACTGGCCGCCGTCACGCTGCGCGGGCAGGTCAGGGTCATCAGCGGGCTGACGAGGGCGACGTCGGGCAACAGGTAGTCACTGACGATGCCTTTTTTCAGTTGCGCCTTCTTGTCCGACAGGATGGACACGTTGGTCACTTCCGAACCGGTACCGGCGGTGGTCGGGATGGCGATCAGCGGCGGGCCCTTGCGCTTGACCTGATCGACGCCGAACAGCTCTTCCAGCGCGCCGTCATGGCCGACGTAACCGGCCACCGCCTTGGCGATATCGATGGCGCTGCCGCCACCGACGCCGATCAGGCCATCATGGCCACCCTCGCGGTACACCTTGGCGCATGCCTCGACGATGGCGATCTCCGGCTCCGGCTCGACACCATCGAAGATGCCGTAGGCGCGCTCGCCGAGTTGCTTGAGGACATGATCGACGGTGCCCGACTTGATCAGGATGGCATCGGTGACGATCAGCGGGTTCTCTATGTTCAGACGGGGCAGTTCGCTCGCCAGTTGCTCGACGGCGCCTTGGCCGGTCAGCAGCTTATTGGCGATCTTGAATGCGGCAATACTCATCATCAGGCCCTTTTGTATGGTGTTCAGCTGTACGGGTTCGGGCCTGTCATAGCGATTCCTGTGCCAGCCTGACGAAACCCTTGCCGTAGACGGGTTGCGTCGATTTGCCACAGGCTATCTGGGTGCCGAAGCGATCAGAAAATGGATCAGAAATGTGTAACTTGATCCATTTCTCAATCAACCTTGCTCCCAGCGCTTCATCTTCTGCACCAGGGTGGCCTGGCTCAGGCCGAGCACACGGGCTGCTTCACGGGTGGTCTTGTGCTGCACCAGGGCCTTGCGAATCAACCGCCGCTCGAGCTGTTCGACCTGCTTGCGCAATGGCAGCAAGCTGTCGTCACCGGCGTCTCGCTCACTGCTACGCATCTCTTCGGGCAGATCGAAGAGCTCGACGGCAGCCCCGCTGCAGGTGACCACCTGGCGTTCGACCAGATTGATCAGTTCGCGAATGTTGCCCGGCCAGGAATAGTCGGTCAGCGCATCCAGAGCCTCCAGCTCCCACTCGAGCTCGCGCCCGTAGCGCTGATTGAATTCGGCCAGGTAGAAGTCGAGCAGCGGCTGGATTTCCTCGGGCCGCTCACGCAGTGCCGGAATGTGGATCGGTACCACGTTGAGCCGGTAATAGAGATCGGCGCGGAAACGCCCTTCACCGACCATGGCGCGCAGGTCATGGTGGGTGGCGGTGATGATGCGCACGTCCACTTCCTTCAACTCCAGGCCGCCGACCGGAATGAAGCGGCTTTCCTCGATGACCTTGAGCAACTTCACCTGCAGCGCCAGCGGCAGGTCGCCAATCTCGTCGAGAAACACCGTGCCATGGTGCGCCAGCTCCAGCAGACCACGCTTGCCTTTGCTGCCGGCGCCGGTGAAAGCACCCGCGACGTAACCGAACAGCTCGGCTTCGATCAGGTTTTCCGGCAAGGCGCCGCAATTCAGCGCCAGAAAGGGCTGCGCGGCCCGCGGGCTGCTCTTGTGGATGTACTGGGCGATCAGCGTCTTGCCGACACCGGTCTCGCCCTGCAGCAGCACCTTCACATCACTGGCAGCGACCTGGCGGGCCTGAGCGAACACCCGCCCGGAAGCCGGGTGATCGGCCACCGGTGAGGCGTCGAGCAGATCGTCACGCTGGCCGGCATGCAGCCGCGCGGTGCTGTTGCGCAGCTGCTTGAGCTGTTGCAACTCGTCGCGCTCGTGCTTCATGCGCAGCAGCTCGGTCATGTCGCGCACGGTGCTTACCACGTAACGCACCTGGCCTTCGGCGGTGAAAATCGGCGTGCCACTGACCAGCAACCGCTTGCCCTGGCTGACGCTTTGCATCAGCGACAGCGCCCTGCCCTCCTTGAGCACCCGCAGCGACACGGACTGGGAAATCACCCCCTGCTCGACCAGCGCCTGCATGTGCTGACCGACCACATCCTCGCTGCGCAGCCCGGTGAGGCGCTCGTAGGCGCTGTTGACCTTGAGGGTGATGCCATCGGCATCGGTGATATAGACGCCGTCGTGCAGCGCATCGAGCAGCTCGCGAAAACTGGGATCGTCGAAATCCATGGGGTTTTCCGGGAAACGCGGGAGAGCGCAGCAGTTTACCCGCATGCACTCACCAGGCATAAAAAATGGCCGGGAGCCATTTTTAACGTCGCGTGCGATGGGCCATAAAAAAACCGCCGCAACCGAAGGGTGCGGCGGTTACGGCTGGGCTGTGAAGACTTATTCGGCTTGAGTGCGCAACTTCTCGCTACGCCCGCGCAGCCACTCCAGAGTCAGCAATAGCAGGATCGAGAAGCCGATAAGCAGGGTCGCCGCAGCGGCGATGGTCGGGCTGAGGTTTTCGCGGATGCCGCTGAACATCTGCCGTGGCAGAGTGACCTGCTCAGGGCCGGCGAGGAACAGGGTCACCACCACTTCATCGAAGGAGGTGGCAAAGGCGAACAGGGCACCACTGATCACGCCTGGGGCGATCAGCGGTAGGGTCACCCGGCGGAACGCGGTGATCGGCGATGCGCCGAGGCTGGCCGCGGCACGCACCAGATTGTAGTTGAACCCCTGCAACGTGGCCGACACGGTGATGATCACGAACGGTACGCCAAGCACCGCATGCACTACGATCAGCGACAAGTAGCCGTTGGCCAGGCCGAGCGGCGCGAAGAACAGGTAGCTGGCGACACCGACGATCACCACCGGCACTACCATCGGCGAAATCAGCAAGCTCATCACCAACGCTTTGCCGCGGAACTCCGAGCGGGTCAGGCCAATGGCTGCCAGGGTACCCAGAACCATGGCCAGCACGGTCGCCGCGGGGGCGATGATCATGCTGTTCTTCAGCGCACGCATCCAGCCAGCCGAGCCGAAGAAGTCCTCGTACCAGCGCATCGAGAACCCCTGCATCGGATAGATCAGGAAGGTGCCGGAGTTGAACGACAGCGGCACGATCACCAGGATCGGCAGTACCAGGAACAACAGCACCAGACCGCAGAGCAGGCGCAGGCCGTAGTACCAGGCGCGCTCGACGGGAGACATGTAGGGGCTCAGCATTTTTCAATCTCCATTCCATAAGCAGGTCGTTGAAAAACCACCTGCGTTGCCGCTACTTCGTTAATTTTTTTCAATCGCCTGCTAACCCAGACGCAGGCGACCAGCGCCAACCAGCCAGCTGTACACCACATAAAGCAGCAGCGTGGCGACCAGCAGCAAGCCGCCCAACGCGGTGGCCATGCCCCAGTTAATGGTGGTGTTGGTGTAGAAGGCGACGAAGTAGCTGACCATCTGATCACTCGGACTGCCGAGCAGCGCCGGGGTGATGTAGTAGCCGATGGACAGGATGAACACCAGCAGACAGCCCGCGCCGACGCCGGCCAGGGTCTGCGGGAAATACACCCGCCAGAAGCTGGCGAACGGATGACAGCCGAGGGAGATCGCCGCACGCATGTAGCTGGGCGAGATGCCCTTCATCACGCTGTAGATCGGCAGGATCATGAACGGCAGCATGATGTGCACCATGGAGATGTACACACCGGCGCGGTTGAACACCAGTTCAAGGGGCTGGTCGATGATGCCGATTTTTATAAGCGCGGAGTTGATCAGACCGCCGGACTGCAACAGCACGATCCAGGCGGCGACGCGCACCAGAATCGACGTCCAGAACGGCAGCAACACCATGATCATCAGCAGGTTGCCCTGGCGAGTCGGCAGGTTGGCCAGCAGGTAAGCCAGCGGATAGGCCAATGCCAGGCAAATGGCGGTGATCACCGCACCCATCCAGAAAGTACGGACGAAGATGTCCAGGTAGATGGCCTGATCCGGGGTGGTCTTGACCACGGCACCGCTGTCGTCGACGCGATGATCGAGCGAGGCCAGCAGGTAGTAAGGTGTCCAGGAGCTGGTATTGCGACGGATCACCTGCCAGTAGGCGGGGTCACCCCAGCGCTCATCGAAGGACTCCAGCGCATCCTTGTAGGATGCCGGCTCGACCTCGAACGGCAAGGCACGTCCCGTCTTGGCCAGCAGGCTGCGATAGCCGGCCAGCTCCATGTTCAGGCGCTTGGACAGATCACCAATGCTCTGCTTCTCGCGGGCCTCGGCCAGATCCAGCGCCAGTGCCTGGTAGACCGGTTCGGCGGGCAGACCACGACCGTCCCACGACTCAATGGCGGTAACGGTTCTCGGCATCGAGCCGATCACGTCCGGGTTATCCACACTGCGGTTGAGCAGTGCCACGATAGGCACCAGAAAGGTGAAGACGAGAAACAGCACCAGCGGCAGGATCAGCGCCTGGGACTTGAGGCGATTCATCCGCTCGGCGCGCGCCAGACGCTGCTTGAGCGAGGGGCCGGCAACCTCGGCATGGGGCACTGCTAGGGCCATGGGGCTAACTCCGGTGAAGCGAATAATGAATTCAGGGGTGAAGCCAGAGCGCCTGCATGCAGGCGCTCCTCACAACCTTGCTCGTGTAACGACTTACTCAGGCGTTACTTCGCAGCCCAGGAGTTGAACCGCTGCTCCAGCACTTCACCGAAGTCAGCCCAGAAGGTCACGTCCATGGCGACCTGATTGGCGATGTTCTGCGGTGCGGTCGGCAGGTCGGCGGCGACCTTGGCGTCCAGCAGATCGACTGCTTTCGGGTTAACCGGCCCGTAGGCGATGCTTTCCGAATAGGTCTTCTGATTTTCCGCCTGCAGGGTGTAGGCGATGAACTTCAGGGCTTCATCCTTGTTCTTCGCACCTTTCGGGATGGCCCAGGCGTCGAAGTCGTAAATGCCACCGTCCCACACCACCTTCAGGCTGCTGCCTTCTTTCTGGGTAGCGGCGATGCGCCCGTTGTAGGCCGAACTCATGACCACGTCACCGGAAGCGAGATACTGCGGCGGCTGAGCGCCGGCTTCCCACCACTGGATATAGGGTTTTAGCTCGTCCAGTTTCTTGAACGCGCGCTCTTGGCCGTCCTTGCTCGCCAGCACCTTGTAGACGTCTTTCGGCGCGACGCCGTCGGCCATCAGAGCGAACTCGAGGGTGTACTTGGCCCCCTTGCGCAGGCCACGCTTGCCCGGGAATTTCTTCACGTCCCAGAAGTCGGCCCAACTGGTCGGTGCGGTGGTCAGCTTGTCGGCGTTGTAGGCCATGA
Organism: Pseudomonas sp. AC355; assembly: GCF_979258205.1. Classification (NCBI taxonomy): domain Bacteria; kingdom Pseudomonadati; phylum Pseudomonadota; class Gammaproteobacteria; order Pseudomonadales; family Pseudomonadaceae; genus Pseudomonas; species Pseudomonas sp. AC355. Next base: position 2,992,747 of record NZ_OZ409843.1, read on the forward strand.
CGGTCGACCAGACGAAGAAACCGACACCACACAGCGATGCTGCGCCAGGTACCAGGGCATTCTTGTCGCCGACCACCGAGTAGTCGATCTCTTCGAACAAGTCTTCGTCGCAACCGCGAGCCAGCTCAGGCGACTCCACTTCGACCAGATCCCACGATACGCTGTTGGTGTCGACCATGGCTTTGACCTTGGCCATTTCACCGTTGTACTCGCCCGCGATGATCTTGCCGTTACCCGCCGCTTCCCACGGCTGGTAGTAGGCCTTGATCTGGGCGTCCTTGTTGGCGCCACCGAAGTTGATGACGGTGAGGTCTGCAGCATGAACCTGTGCAGCGCAGACCAGGCCCAGTGTCAGCGCGGAAAGGGAGAATAGCTTCGACATTTTTATGTTGGCTCCAAGTGCTGTGGTAAAGCGCAAAACGCCGATCATTCCGCCGACAGCGGATCGAGGGCGCGAACGTGCTCGACCTGCCAGCCGAGCGGGATCACGTCACCGACGGCGAGCGCAGGATCGAGCTCGGCAATCGGCTGTTTGACGAAGAAATCAGTCTTGCCGCACACCTCGAGGCGCACCCGAACGTGGTCGCCGAGGTAGATGAATTCGGAGACGCGACCGGAAAAACGGTTGTCGCAGGTCTGCGCAGCGGCATTCAGGCGAACGCGCTCCGGGCGGATCGACAGACTCACCGCGTCGCCGGGCTGGCCAACGTTGACCGCCAGGGCCTGCACCTTCTCGCCACGGCTCAGTTGCACCGTACAGTTGTCGCCATTGCGCTCGACCAGTTGGCCAGCGAAACGGTTGTTTTCACCGATGAATTGCGCGACGAAAGTATTGCTTGGCGACTCATAGAGATCCCGCGGCGCGGCGATCTGCTGAATCTCACCCTGGTGGAACACGGCCACGCGGTCGGACATGGTCAACGCTTCGCTCTGGTCGTGGGTAACGTACACCACGGTCACGCCCAGACGCTGGTGGATGTGCTTGATCTCCATCTGCATGTGCTCGCGCAACTGCTTGTCCAGCGCCCCGAGTGGTTCGTCCATCAGCACCAGTTGTGGTTCGAACACCAGGGCACGAGCCAACGCCACGCGCTGCTGCTGACCACCGGACAACTGCGCCGGATAACGGCTGGCGAAAGCATCGAGCTGTACCATCGACAGGGCACGTTTGACCCGCTCACTGACGTCGGCCTTGCTCATGCCGCGTACGGTCAGCGGAAACGCCAGGTTTTCCAGCACGGTCATGTGCGGGAACAGTGCGTAATTCTGGAACACCATGCCGATGTCGCGCTTGTGCGGCGGCACGTTGTTCAAACGCTTGCCGGCCAGGGTGATCTCACCAGCCGTGGGCGTTTCGAAACCGGCCAGCATCATCAGGCTGGTGGTCTTGCCGGAGCCGGATGGCCCGAGCAGAGTCAGGAACTCGCCTTTGCGAATTTCCAGGTTGAGGTCTTTGACGATCAGGTTCTCGCCGTCGTAGCTCTTTTGCACGCCACGAAAGCTGACCAGGATGTCGCTCGAAGAAGTGTCGCCCATCACCGCACCTGCCTGTTGTTCTACCGTGGCTCAAGACTAAAACCGACGTTAGAACCTGCAAATCGGGCGTAATGACTCTTTGCTATAAGGCAGGCGGAAAGGCAGTTGTAGGGCGAACCCTACAGCGATGTCGCAAATGGATAAGTCGACGACCGGCAGACCTCAATCAACGGGGCGTAAACCTTAGAGAGCGTGTCGCTGATAGATAACCCGGTCTTTTAGACCAGCTTGTGCTCGACCGCGTAGCGCACCAGATCAGCGACTGAATGCAGGTTGAGCTTCTGCATCAGGCGCGCCTTGTGGGTGCTGATGGTCTTGCTGCTGAGCGCCAGGTGGGCGGCGATCTCGTTGACGCCCTCACCTTGTACCAGGCGCTCGAACACCGAAAACTCGCGCTCGGAAAGTCGCGCGTGGGGCGGCCGTGCATCAGTCAGGCCAACCTCGAAGACCATACGATCAGCCAGATCAGGGTCGATGTAGCGACCGCCACCAGCAACCTTGCGAATCGCGGTGAGCAGCAGGGCCGGATCGCTGTCCTTGGTAGCGTAACCGGCAGCGCCGACCTTCAGCGCACGGGCCGCCATCTGTGCTTCGTTGTGCATCGACAGCACCAGGATCGCCGGAGCTTGGGGCAATGCGCGAATCCGCGGAATCGCTTCCAGGCCATTGACGCCAGGCATGGAGATATCCAGCAGTACCACCTCACAGGGCGTGTGACGCAGGGTTTCCAGCAGTTGCTCACCGTTACTCGCCTCGCCGACCACTTGCAGGTCGCGGGCCATGCCGATCAGTTGCTTGATGCCTTCGCGGACGATGGTGTGGTCTTCGGCCACCAGTACTCGGATCACGTGCTCAACCTCTGCTCAGTCATTGGGCACACACTCATGCAGCGGCACCCTGACCCGCAACAGAGTACCTTCGCCGGGACGGCTGTCGAGGGTCAATTGTCCGCCGAGCATCAGCACCCGCTCGCGCATGCCCACCAAACCGAAGGAGTCGGCACGTACGGTAGCTGGATTGAAACCACGGCCGTCGTCACTGATCGACAGGCGCAAGCTGTCGCCCAGCAGTTCCAGGCGCACCGTCACCGTGTGTGCGTCGGCATGGCGCATGACGTTGGTCAGCGACTCCTGCAGGATGCGAAATAACCCAGTCGCCTTGGCATCGCTCAGCGGCGGTACGTTCTCCGGCACTTCGACCAGGCAGGGAATCTGCGTACGCGCTTCGAAGCGCCGCGCCTGCCACTCGATGGCCGAGGCGATGCCCGCGTCCAGAATTGGCGGGCGCAGTGCAGTGGCCACATCGCGCACCAACTGGAACAACTGGGCGATCAGCTTCTTCATGTTGTTCAGGCGATCACGCAGGCCGGGGTCAAGATCGGCGTAACCCAGTTCGCACATCGAGGTTTCCAGCTTGAGTACGGTCAGCACCTGGCCCAGCTCGTCGTGCACTTCGCGGGCGATGCGTGCTTTCTCCTCCTCACGCACGCTCTCCAGGTGCGCCGACAGATCGCGCAGGCGCATCTGCGATTCGGCCAACGCCAGTTCGTTGCGCTTGTTCTCGCTGATGTCCCAGACCACCCCGTCCCAGATCAGCCGACCATCGGCCATGCGCCGGGCCATGGCCTTGATGTCAACCCAGCGCGACTCGCCGAGGTGGGTGAGCATGCGTCCCTGCCAGTGCCAGTCGCTGTCGCTGTCGAAGGCGCGATCCTGGACGCGGTGGTAATCGGCCTTGTCGTCCGGATGCACCAGGCTGCGTAACCCATGATCGGGCGCCAGCAATGTCGATGCCCGATAGCCGACCAGGCTTTCGCTGCCCTCGCCGATGAAGGCGAATAGCGCCAAATCACCCGGACGCGCGCGCTCCAGGCGAAATACCACGCCGGGCACGTTGGCAGCGATGCCCTGCAGCCGCGCCTCGCTCTCCTGCAGCGCGGCCAGGGCACGGCGGCGCTCGGTGACATCAGTGATAAACACCACCAGGTATTCGGTATCGCGGTACTGCAGAAAACTCAGCGATACGTCCACCGGCAAACGGCTGCCATCGGCCCGCAGGCATTCGGTCTCGAAGCTCGGCGGCCGCTCGTCACCACTGCGCGCCAACCGCCACAGGTTGAGCCAGCGATCCATGTTCAGGTTCGGCTCGAAATCACTCAATGGCCGGTCGACCACGCCGCCGCTGCGGCAGCCCAGCATCGCCTCCGCCGCACGATTGGCGTAACGCACATGGCTGTCCCAATTGACCCAGAGAATGCCCACCGTGCTGTTGTCGATGGAAAATTGCGACAGCCGCAGTGCATCGCGGGCGACCTCACGCAGTTCGATCTCGTGACGCGCGGCGAGCAGACGAAACTCCAGGGTGTCGCGTTGACGCCTCATCAACAGCGCCAGCAATAGTGCGAAGATCAGCAGCAGGCCAAGCAGCAGGCTGATACCACGCCAGAAGCTCGATGAGCCTTCCTGCTGCAGGTAGCTCGGCGGCAGCCAGCGGTTGTGCAGATCATCCAGCTCGCGGGCGGACACGCTGCGCAGCGCAACATCGACGATGGCCGAGAGCTCCGGCCAGTCACGCCGGGTGGCGACGCGCAGCAGCTGTGGAAAACCGATATCGCCGACGATCGCCAGACCAAGAAACTCCGGCTCACGGGATAGACGGCCTAGTTGCGCTTCATCGAGCACCGCGTAGTTGGCCTGCTGATTGAGCACCCGCTGCAGGGCCTGACGCGGTGAACTGACGGTATCCAACTTGAGTTTCGGGTAGCTGCTGCGCAGGTAATCGAGCACCGCCTCCGACACTTTCAAGGCAATGGGCGAGCGTCCGTCGAGCTGCTCCAGATCGACCGCCCCACTGCTGTCCCGCTCGCCAATCAGCAAATGCGACACGCGCATGAAAGGGTCGGAAAATACCCAGCGACGCAGCCCTGCGGGCGTCTGGCCAAGGCCACTGGCGAGGTCGATCTGATCGTTGTGCAACGCCTGTTCCAGCTCTTCCTGAGTCTGGAAGGTTCGCCAACGCAGTTGCACACCCATCAGCGCGGCCAGCGTATTCATCATCTCGACATTGGCGCCCGTGAGACGGTGCACGCGACGGTCGAGCTGGGCATAGGGCGCCTGCAATACCACCCCAGCTCGCAATATGGGGTGGCTGGCGAGCCACTGCTGCTGCTCGACATCGAAGATCGGCGCGCGCGCAGGCGGCGACTCATCCGCCCACAGCACGGTCGGCAAGCTCAGCAGCAGGAGAAACAGCCAGCGGTGGATCATGCTCGGGCACCGAAAAAGCAAGGAGACACTGGGGGGCGAACGCCCGCCGCAAAGGCAGTATTAGGCTACATCAGGATCCGATAAATCCACGACAAGTTGGCGAGCACCATGCTTTCGACAAGGCCGCGTCTTGCACTGAAACGCCAACAGACCCTAGTCTCTAAGCGCTATCCACATGCGAGCCATACGATGACGCGCTTTCGACACTCGCCACGCTACGTGCTGTGCCTTGCGCTCCTGGCAGGCTGCTTGCCTGCCCTGGGCGATCAGAGTCCACCGGCCGAAGCCGGCGAAAAAACTGAAGCCAAGCCCGAGCAACGCGCGCCCTTGGCCGAACGCAGTGACCTCGAAGCACTGGCCCTTGAGCGTCAGTTGGCCGCCAGTGAACAACAACAGCTCGACGCCGCCGGTACGCCGTTTCTCGCGCTCTGGCTGCCAGCCAATGATCCGGCCCCCAAGGGAGCAGTGGTTCTGCTGCCGGGTGATGAGGAGAGTGCCGATGCGCCAAGGGTCATCGCCCCTTTGCGGCAAAAGCTGCCGGATACCGGCTGGCACAGTTTGAGTCTGAGTCTGCCGGATCCCCAAGGCGCCAACCTTCCACTGCGCGTCGCCGAACCCGCCCCGGCGGCTGGCGAGGCGCTGGCCGAGAAACCTGCGGAGCCGGCCACGACCGAGCCGACACCAGCACCAGCTACCGAGCCAGCCCAGAACGCAGAGGCCGCGCGCACCGCGCATGTCGAGCGCGTGTTCGCCCGAATCGATGCAGGCATCGCCTTTGCCGCGCAACAACAAGCCAAGACGGTGGTACTGCTGGGCCACGGCAGCGGCGCCTATTGGGCCGCCCGCTATATCGCCGAACGTACACCCGCCAACATCACCAACCTGCTGTTGGTGGATATCCGCCAGCCAGAAGGCTTCGATTCGCCGATCAATGACCTGCTGGCGCAACTCAAGGCCAGTGTCGGTGACTTCTATTACCGCGACAGCCCTACCGCTCGACAGGCCGCGCTATTGCGCAAGCAGCTCAGTCAGCGACAGAAGCAACCCACGTACGTCCAGATTGGCCTGGACGCTCTACCGGGCAACCCTCGCGTAGCCGAAGAGCAATTGTTCAGACGCCTGCGCGGTTGGCTGGATAAGCAGGTGGGGGGCGGCAAGTAAGCAGTTCGCAGCGCCACCGTTGCGCTATCGCTGAGCCGGATGAGCGCCCGACTACGCGACAGGCTTGCTCAGCGGAATCCGCGGCGCTGGCGAATCAGCGCATAGGCATTGTGTAGTTCGCGGGTCGCTTCGGTTGCTTCACGCACCTTCTCAGGCGATGCGCCACTACCAGCAATTTTGTCCGGATGATGACGACTGAGTAGGCGGCGGTAAGCTTTCTTGATCTGCAGAGCATCGCTGTCGGCATTTACACCGAGCAGCCTCAGCGCCTGCTGATAGCCATCGGGGGCCGCAGTTGGTGGGCCACGACGCGGCGAGCAGTCCGCACTCAACGCCTCCTGGACATCGGCTGAAACACCCAACCACTTCCCCCACAACAGAATCAGTTCGCGCTCGGCCTGCCCCACCTTGCCATCGGTCCAGGCCATGCGCCAGCAAGCACGCAGCAGTGCATCCGCATCGGCGCGCCGGCGCTGTATGGCGCCACGCAGATTATCCTGCCCCGTCTTGCCACGAGAAAAGGCCTCGATGGCACTTGCCTTGGCTGCCTCGCCAACGGCCAGGCGCTGCATCTCGGCACGGGCCTGACGGATATGCGCCTGCTGCACCACACCATCGCTTTTCGCCAGGCGACCGAGCATGACGAACAGCAACTGTTCATCACCCACGGTTGATGAGCTACGCAGTCGCTCCCCCAACACCTTCCAGCCACGCAGACCGAGGCGCCGGTCGAGTACCTGCCCCAGCAGCCCGCCGAGCATCAGCCCGGGGATGCTCGCCAGTGCATAGCCCGCCACGGCACCTACCAGCGTCAGTGGCCAGTACATCTCAGCGCTCGCCCGTCAGCAGGCGTTCGACTTCGGCCAGCCGCTCGTGGGTACCGACATCGACCCAGCACCCGGAGAAACACTCACCACTGACTTGCCCGGCCGCCATGGCGTCGCGCAGCAGAGGGGCGAGTTTGAAGGCACCCGGCGGGCTGCTCGCGAACAGTGCCGCGCTCAGCACGGCGATACCGCTGTAGGTGAAGCTGTCGCGGCCTGCGACGGCATCTTCGACCTGGCCGCCCTGCAGCTGGAAGTCGCCTTTCGGGTGGTGAGGCGGGTTGTCCACCAGCACCAAATGCGCCTGCCCGCTCAGCGGACGGCGCAGATTGGCGAAATCGTAATCCGTGAAGATATCGCCATTGACCACCACGAAAGGCTCATCACCCAGCAGCGGCAGCGCCTTGAAGATCCCACCGCCGGTTTCCAGCGGCTCGCCCTCGGGCGAGTAGTGAATGCTTACGCCATAGCGCTCGCCATCACCAAGATAATCCTCGATCTGCTGGCCGAGCCAGGCGTGGTTGATCACCAGCTCGGTAAAACCGGCACGAGCCAGAGCCCGCACGTGGTATTCGATCAGCGGCACACCGGCGGCCTTAACCAGGGGCTTGGGCGTATGCAGCGTCAGCGGCCGCAGCCGCTCGCCCTTGCCGGCGGCGAGGATCATCGCCTTCATCGGGCAGCCCCCGCAGCTTGCTTGAGCTGGGAAATCAGTTCGCCAAGCTCTGCCAGTTCCGGCCGCCTGCCGAGTACCGCTTCTATATAGGCGAAGAAACGCGGCACATCAGCCAGGTAGCGGGGCTTGCCGTCCCGGTGGCAGATGCGCGCGAAGATACCGATCACCTTGAGGTGGCGCTGCACGCCCATCAGGTCGCTGGCCCTCAGAAAGTCCTGCACATCGTCCTGCACCGGTACGCCTGCTGCACGGGCCTGCTGCCAATAATCTTCCAACCAGGCCTGCACGCGCGCTTCCGGCCAACTGAGAAAGGCATCCTTGAACAGGCTGGTGATGTCGTAGGTGACGGGGCCATAGACGGCGTCCTGAAAGTCCAGCACGCCGGGGTTGGGCTCACTGATCATCAGGTTGCGCGGCATGTAGTCGCGGTGCACCAACACCTTGGGCTGGGCCAGGGCACTGTCGATCAGCAGCGTACAAATACGCCCCCAGGCTGCCTGCTGCGCGGCATCGAAGGTAATGCCCAGCTCTCGGGCAACATACCAATCCGGGAACAATTGCAGCTCGCGGCGCAGCAAGGCGTCATCGTAGTGCGGCAATGGTTCGTCCATCGGCAGCCGCTGATAGGCGAGCAATGCGTCGATTGCGGGGCTGAACAGACTGTCGGCGTTGTCGCTGTCGATCACATCCAGGTATGTCTGTCGGCCAAGATCGCTGAGCAGCAGAAAGCCCTGCTCGAGATCCGCGGCATGGATAAGCGGCACGTTGAGATCGGCGCGTGCCAGCAAGCTGGCGATACCGACGAACGGTCGGCAATTTTCCTGCGGCGGCGGCGCATCCATCACGATCAGGCTGCGGCCAGCGGCCTGCCAACGGAAATATCGGCGGAAGCTGGCGTCGCTACTGGCTGGCTGCAATGAGGCATGTGGCACCTCTCCCCAGTGTTTTGAAGCGAATAATTCCTGCAACTGGGGCGCCAGCCACTGTTGCAGACGCTGCAGACGTACATCTTGATCAGGCATTACAAGGGTCTCCGACGGCGCTAGCCGTTGCGCGGGTCATGCTTTATTATCCAGCATCTTTTTCAGCCCATCGAGAGGCGTGCGGCCCCTGGGGCCAAAAGCGCACAGGAAGCCCGGAAAACAAGATGGCAGTAAAATACCCCGCTTTTCGCAAGAAATTCCCGCTTCTGGTAACGGGCGGCCTGTTGGCCCTTCAGCCTTTCGCCAGCCCATTCGCCACAGCTGCCGAACAGTTCAACTGTCAGGCATCGCCTACCGGCGGCTGGGCCTGTGCGCCTAAAACCAGTACGGCCAATCTGCCTATTCGCCCGACGCACAGCACCAATGCGGTGAGCGCAGGCACGGCTACTGCGGCAGCTGCTAAGCCTGAGACCAAGGCCGCGCCAACGCAAGTCACCGAAAGTGGTGGCCGAGCGCTGGCTTCACGCAGCGCCGATTACAGTCACCTGGACTGGGTGCCGCGCGAGCAACTGACCAGCGCACAGCTGGCCGAGATCGGCCCATCCTGCTCTGGCTCTTATATCGAGCCGAGCCGCCCAGGCATGAACGACACTACGCCGATGAGCGAAGCGCCGATGTTCGTGTCGGCCAAGGCTTCTCGCTATCAGCAGGAAGAGCAGGTCGCCACCCTCGCGGGTGACGTGGTCGTGCGCCAGGCTGGCATGCAGGTCGAGGCTGACGAAGCCAACCTGCATCAGGCAGAAAATCGTGGTGAGCTGGTCGGCAATGTGCGCCTGCGCGACAAAGGCGCCCTGGTCGTCGGTGACCGTGCCGAGCTGCAACTGGACAATGGTGAAGCGCAAATCGAAAACGCCGAATACGTGATGCATGCCGCTCACGTACGTGGCAGCGCGGCCTACGCCAAGCGCGAAGAAACCGCAATCATCCGCCTCAAGGATGGCACCTACACCAGCTGCGAGCCTGGCAGCAACGCGTGGCACCTGACGGGTAACAACATCACCCTGAACCCAGCCACGGGTTTCGGGCCCGCGACCAACGTCACCCTGCGGGTCAAGGATTTCCCGGTGTTCTACACACCGTATATCTACTTCCCGATCGATGACCGTCGCCAGTCCGGCTTCCTGCCACCCAGTTTCGGTAGTTCAAGCGACAGCGGTCTGACCCTGCAGACGCCGTACTATTTCAACCTGGCACCAAACTTCGACGCCACGCTGTATCCGACCTATATGGCGGATCGTGGCCTGCTGCTCGAAGGCGAGTTCCGCTACCTGACCCGCAACAGCGAAGGTCAGATTGGCGCCGCCTATCTCGATGACAGCAATGATGACCGCAAACTGCAGTCGGACTACAAAGATCAACGCTGGATGTACAGCTGGCAGCACAGGCAGGGCTTGAATAACCGCTTACTTGCCGAGGTCGATTACACCGACATCAGCGATCCTTACTATTTTCAGGATCTGAGCACTGATCTAGGCATTGATACCACCCGTTACGTCAACCAGCGCGGCACCCTGACTTGGCGCGGCGATAGCTACACCGCGCGGCTCAATGCTCATGCCTATGAGCTGGCCACCATTACCGATCTGACCCCTTATAACCGTCTGCCGCAGATCACCCTCGATGGCAAACTTCCAGTTGAGCCGGGTGGCCTCAATTTTACCTACGGCACGGAACTAGTGCGCTTTGATCGTGATCTGCGCAGCGGCAACTTCATCAACGAAGATGGTGTATCCGAGGGCCCTTGGTATGACGCCCGGCTGCGCGGCTTGAAGCGCGCCAACGGTACGCGCTTACACGTCGAGCCAGGCGTCAGTCTGCCGCTGGACTGGAGCTGGGGTTTCGTCAAACCCCAGGTCAAGTATCTGCAAACCAACTATGATCTGGATCTCGACCAGCGAGGTAAGAGCACGCTACTTGCCGATGAACAATACAACCGCAGCCAGAGTCGTGGCGTCGGCATGTTCAGCGTCGACAGCGGCCTGTATTTCGACCGCGACACCTCAATGTTCGGTCGTGAAGCTCGCCAGACTCTCGAACCACGCCTGTTCTACCTCTATGTCCCCGAGGAAGACCAGAGCGATATCCCGGTATTCGACACTGGCGAAAGCAGCTTCAGCTATGCATCGCTGTGGCGCGAAAACCGTTTCAGCGGCAAGGATCGTATCGGCGACGAGAACAAGTTGTCTTTGGGCGTAACCAGTCGCTGGATCGAAGCGAACGGTTTTGAGCGTCAGCGCTTCAGTATCGGCCAGGCCTTCTACTTCGAAGACCGCACGGTGCAGATGCCCGGCATCGACTATCGCACTCGCGATGAAGCACAGTCGTCGGTATCGCCGTACGCACTGGAATACATGTATCGCTACAATCAGGACTGGCGCTTCACCTCGGACTTCAACTGGGATCCGGATAGCCATCGCACCCGTTCGGGCAGCGCCATGTTCCATTACCAGCCAGCCGACAATCCACGCAAGATCGTCAACGCCGGCTATCGCTACCGTAATGACACAATGCGTTTCGACCAGAGTACTGGCACGTGGACTTATGGTGGTGATTACGGTACGCCCGGTAACCCGAACTACATCAAGGACTACTACAAGATCAGCCAGCATGACTTCTCTGTCATCTGGCCGCTTGGCCCGCAATGGAGCGTCATCTCCCGCTGGCAGTACGACTACGGCCGCAACCGTACACTGGAAGCCTTCGGCGGCTTCGAGTACGACAGCTGCTGCTGGAAGCTGCGCGTCATCAACCGTTACTGGATCGACTACGACGAGGTCAGCCTCAATCCCTCGCGTAACGATGAACCAGACACCGGCATCTTCCTGCAAATCGTCCTCAAAGGCCTGGGCGGCGTGACTGGCAGCAACGTTGAGACATTCCTCGACCAAGGCATTCAAGGTTATCGTGAACGTGAAGATCAAGCTTTCTGAGTGCGTGCGCCCGCTGCTGTTGGGCGCGCTGTTTCTGGGTACCGCGGCACACGCCGATGTACAGCCCCTCAACCGCGTGGTGGCGATCGTCGACAACGACGTGATCATGCAGACCCAACTCGACGCCCGTGTCCGCGAGGTTCAACAGACCATCGCCAAGCGCGGCGCCGAGGTGCCACCGGCCAATGTCCTGGCCCAGCAAGTACTGGATCGTCTGATCATCGAGAATATTCAGTTGCAGATGGGCGAGCGCTCCGGCATTCGCATCAGTGACGAAGAACTCAACCAGGCCATCACCACCATTGCCCAGCGTAATGGCATGAGCATCGAGCAATTCCGTGCTGCCTTGGCCCAGGACGGCTTGTCGTTCAATGAAGCACGTGATCAGGTTTCCCGTGAAATGGTCATCAGCCGCGTGCGCCAGCGCCGCGTGGCCGAGCGCATTCAGGTAACGGATCAGGAAGTGAAAAACTTCCTGGCCTCCGACCTGGGCAAGATGCAACTCTCCGAAGAGTTCCGCCTGGCCAACATCGTCATCCCGGTGCAGGAAGACGCTTCTTCCGATGCCCTGCAGACCGCCGAACGTCGCGCCCAGGACATCTACCAGCAAGCGCGTCAGGGCGCCGACTTCGGCCAACTGGCCATCGCCAACTCGGCCAGTGAAACGGCGCTCGAAGGCGGCGACATGGGCTGGCGCAAAGCGGCTCAACTGCCGCCGCCGTTCGATAGCATGCTTGGCGCCATGAGTGTTGGCGACGTGAGCGAGCCAATCCGCACACCGGGCGGTTTCATTCTGCTCAAAGTACTCGAGAAGCGTGGTGGCGAGGCTGCAGCCGTACGTGACGAAGTCAACGTGCGCCATATCCTGATCAAACCCAGCGAGATCCGCAGCGAAGCCGAAGCTCAGGTTCTGGCAGAGCGCCTCTACCAACGCATCCAATCTGGGGAAGACTTCGCCGAGCTGGCGAAAAGCTTCTCCGAAGACCCGGGCTCGGCACTCAACGGCGGCAGCCTGAGCTGGATTGACCCGAACGCCTTGGTGCCTGAGTTCCGCGAAGTGATGAACAACACTGCCAGCGGAGAAGTCTCCAAGCCATTCAAGAGCCAGTTCGGCTGGCATGTGCTGCAGGTCATGGGCCGGCGCGCCACCGACAGCAGCGAGCAGATGCGCGAGCAACAGGCGCTGAATCTGCTGCGCAACCGCAAGTACGAGGAAGAGCTGCAGACTTGGCTGCGCCAGATCCGCGATGAAGCCTACGTGGAAACCAAGCTGTAAGCTTGGTTGTATGCTGCACGACTAAGCCCGGCCCAGCGCCGGGCTTTTTCATTTCCGCCTGCGCTAGAATCGCTAGCGACCTGCCTTCGAGAATTGATCATGCCCAACTGCCTGCGCTTCGCCATCACTCCCGGAGAACCTGCAGGCATTGGCCCTGACTTATGCCTGCTGCTTGCCCGCGAGCCCCAGGCGCATGCTCTGATCTGTATCGCCAGCGCCGCGTTGCTACGTGAGCGCGCCATGGAGCTGGGCCTGGATATCGCGCTGATCAACACCGGGCCTGGTCAATGGCCGACACAACCGGCCGCCGTCGGCAGCCTATATGTGTGGGACACGCCACTGGCCCAGCCGGTCAGAACCGGCCATCTGGATAAAGCCAACGCTGCCTACGTGCTGCAAACCCTGACCCGCGCCGGGCAGGGCTGCATCAACAGCGACTTCGCAGGCTTGATCACGGCGCCAGTGCATAAAGGTGTGATCAACGATGCTGGCATCACCTTTTCCGGCCATACCGAGTTTCTTGCCGAGCTGACACATACCCCACAAGTGGTGATGATGCTGGCGACGCGGGGATTACGCGTTGCCCTGGTGACGACGCATCTGCCGCTCAAAGACGTCGCAAGCGCGATTACCCATGAGCGTCTGCAGCGCGTGACACGCATCCTGCACGCCGACCTACGTGACAAGTTCGGCATTGCCGAGCCGCGCATCCTGGTCTGCGGCCTCAATCCACACGCAGGCGAAGGTGGCCACCTGGGCCGCGAAGAAATCGACGTGATCGAGCCGGCGCTGCAGCAATTGCGCGCAGAGGGCATGAACCTGATCGGCCCATTGCCCGCCGATACACTGTTTACCCCCAAACACCTGGATCACTGCGATGCGGTGCTGGCCATGTACCACGACCAAGGATTGCCGGTGCTCAAATACAAAGGTTTCGGGGCTGCGGTGAACGTGACCTTGGGCTTGCCGATCATCCGCACATCGGTCGATCACGGCACCGCGCTGGATCTGGCCGGTACTGGACGAATCGATTGCGGCAGCCTGCAGGTGGCACTGGAGACGGCCTATGAAATGGCCCAAAGCAGCGATACACGCAGCACCTGAAGCCTACAGAGTCCTTCCAGCAAAGCGCTTGACGGTTGTTCCCTGCTAAACTGCGCGTTTTCGCCTGATCGCTTTACGCTCTTGCTTGACGCTTGCAGCTTGAAGCTTGGAGCTGCTTCTGATGTCCGAGCCCTACCAACACCGTGCGCGTAAACGTTTCGGCCAGAATTTTCTTCATGATGCCGGGGTGATCCATCGCATCCTGCGGGCCATCCATGCGCGCGATAGCGAACATCTGCTGGAAATCGGCCCAGGCCAGGGCGCACTCACCGAAGGGTTGCTAAACAGCGGTGCACAACTCGACGTGATCGAACTGGATCTCGACCTGATCCCCATCCTGGAGGCAAAATTCGGTGGAGAGCCACGCTTTCGCCTGAATCAGGGCGACGCCTTGAAGTTCGATTTCGCTCGCCTGCAAGCCGAACCCAGCAGCCTGCGCGTCGTCGGCAACCTGCCCTACAACATCTCCACCCCGCTGATTTTCCACCTGCTGGCCAATGCCCACCTGATCCGCGATATGCACTTCATGCTGCAGAAGGAAGTGGTCGAGCGCTTGGCTGCCGGCCCCGGCGGCGGTGACTGGGGGCGGTTGTCGATCATGGTGCAGTACCATTGTTCAGTGGAGCACCTATTCAACGTCGGCCCCGGCGCCTTCAATCCGCCCCCCAAGGTAGATTCGGCGATCGTCCGCCTGACACCACACAAACAGTTGCCCCACCCGGCCAAGGATCACCATCTGCTCGAACGTGTAGTGCGCGAGGCGTTCAATCAGCGCCGCAAGACTCTGCGCAACACTCTCAAGGCTCTACTTCCAGCCAGCGAGATCGAAGCGGCAGGCGTCGATGGCAGCTTGCGCCCGGAACAGCTGGATCTGGCCGCATTTGTGCGCCTGGCAGACCAGTTAGCCGAACAACCCGTTCCCTCGCTCACCTGACTTACCGAGTGCCCATGTCCGACTCTCGCTACCAGATCGACGTCAGCATCATCACCCGTTACCTGCCGGAGCAGTCACAGCCGCAGCAGAATCGCTTCGCTTTTGCTTACGACGTGACCATCGCCAACAACGGCGAACTGTCAGCGCAACTATTGTCGCGCCACTGGCTGATCACCGATGGCAATGGCCAGGTGCAGGAAGTACGCGGCGTGGGCGTGATTGGTGAGCAACCACTGATCGAGCCTGGCACCAGCCACAGCTATAGCAGCGGTACATTGATGGCGACCCAGGTTGGCACCATGCAGGGCAGTTACCAAATGATCGCCAATGACGGCCAGCGTTTCGATGCCCTCATCGCCCCCTTCCGCCTCGCGGTGCCGGGTGCCCTGCACTGATGGCAACCTATGCCGTTGGTGATCTACAAGGATGCCTGAAGCCGCTGCAATGCTTACTGGAGCGTGTCGCCTTCGATCCCCAGCGGGATCGGCTGTGGCTGGTCGGCGACCTGGTCAATCGCGGGCCCGAATCGCTGGAAACCTTACGGTTTCTGTACCGAATGCGTGATTCGCTGGTCTGTGTACTGGGCAATCACGACCTGCACCTGCTGGCCGCATCACGCAATATTGAACGGCTCAAGCGTGGCGACACCTTACGGGAAATTCTCGAGGCAGCCGATCGCGACGATTTACTCGACTGGCTGCGCAAACAGAAGCTGCTGCATTACGATGAGCAGCGCGATATAGCTCTGGTGCATGCTGGCATTCCCCCGCAGTGGAACATGGCCAAGGCGCTCAGGCGCTCTGAAGAAGTCGAGAACGCCCTGCGTGACGACGCCCTTTACCCAATGTTCCTCGATGGCATGTACGGCAACGAACCCGCGCGCTGGAACAAGGAGCTGCAAGGTGTGACGCGGCTGCGGGTGATCACCAACTACTTCACCCGCATGCGTTTCTGCAAGGCGGACGGCACCCTGGATCTGAAAAGCAAGGAAGGCCTCGGCACCGCGCCCGCCGGCTACCTTCCCTGGTTCAGCCACAAACAGCGCAAAACCCGTGGCCATAAGATCGTCTTCGGCCACTGGGCCTCCCTGGAGGGACACTGCGATGAACCTGGAGTATTTGCCTTGGACTCGGGCTGTGTGTGGGGGGGTAGTTTGACCCTGATGAATATCGATAGCGGCGAATACCATCGCTGCGACTGTAGCGAGGAAACAGCATGAGCGAGTTCAAACGCATCCCCCCGGAGCAGGCCAAGGCCCTGCGTGAGAATGGTGCGGTGGTGGTCGACATCCGTGACCCGCAAAGTTTCGCTGCCGGGCATATCAGCGGCTCGCAGCACCTGGACAACTACTCCTTGGCCGATTTCATCGCCAAGGCCGATCTCGATGGGCCAGTGATCGTCGCCTGCTACCACGGCAACTCCAGCCAGAGCGCAGCCGCCTACCTGATCGGGCAAGGATTCTCTGACGTTTACAGCCTCGACGGCGGCTTCGAACTCTGGCGCAACACTTACCCACAGGAAACCGCATCCAGCCCGGCGGAATAAAATTTTTCATCTGCCGGGCCCGCGTCAGCACTGGGCTCGGCTCCCCCCAGAGTGCTGCAACAGCACTACTGCCCGCGATTGCGCCTTGACCTTGGCGATTCCGAACTATCCTTACCTCAGGCCATCCCAATTCAGGTAGCCGGCCAATCGGCCGAACGGGCCATCGGTAACCACCTTCAGCAGACAGTCAGGCCATGCAACGAATGGTCATGGCGGGAGAAGGCAGCCGATACGCCGCGCGGGTAGTATCAGCGCGGCGGCTGTCCTTGAACCTGCCACGCCACGGACAGGCCGACCACGAGGTTCTGACTAGCTGCGGGGTGCTCGGGGGATTCATCTCGGTAGCGCAAGCACCGAGTCTGCATGCACCCGCTCGACCGATCCCGGCCGGCTCCAAGCATCGAGCGAGGTGAAGTCATGAGCATTTTCAGTCACTTCCAGCAACGATTCGAGGCGACCCGCCAGGAGGAGTACTCGCTGCAAGAGTACCTCGAACTGTGCAAACAGGATCGCAGCACCTACGCCAGTGCTTCCGAACGCCTGCTAATGGCAATCGGCGAACCGGAGCTGCTCGATACGTCGCACAACTCGCGCTTATCACGCATATTTTCCAATAAGGTTATCCGCCGCTACCCCGCCTTCGCCGATTTCCATGGCATGGAAGAGTGCATCGAGCAGATCGTTTCCTACTTCCGCCACGCGGCTCAGGGGCTGGAGGAAAAGAAACAGATCCTTTATCTGCTGGGCCCCGTTGGCGGCGGTAAATCGTCCCTGGCAGAGAAGCTAAAGCAACTGATGGAGAAGGTGCCCTTCTACGCCATCAAAGGCTCACCGGTATTCGAATCTCCGCTAGGACTGTTCAATGCAGACGAGGATGCCGCAATCCTCGAAGAGGATTACGGCATTGAACGACGCTATCTGGGCAGCATCATGTCGCCTTGGGCCAGCAAGCGTCTGGCCGAATTCGGTGGCGATATCAGCCAGTTCCGCGTGGTCAAGCTCTACCCCTCGATTCTCAACCAGATCGCCATTGCCAAGACCGAACCCGGCGACGAGAACAACCAGGATATCTCCGCCCTAGTCGGCAAGGTGGACATTCGCAAGCTTGAGGAATACCCGCAGAACGATGCCGATGCCTACAGCTACTCGGGCGCACTGTGCCGGGCAAACCAGGGCCTGATGGAATTCGTCGAGATGTTCAAGGCACCTATCAAGGTGCTGCATCCACTGCTCACTGCTACCCAGGAAGGCAACTACAACAGCACCGAAGGTTTGGGGGCGATTCCCTATAACGGCATCCTGCTGGCCCACTCCAACGAATCGGAATGGCACACCTTCCGCAACAACAAGAACAACGAAGCGTTCATCGACCGTATCTACATCGTCAAGGTGCCCTACTGCCTGCGCGTCAACGACGAGATCAAGATCTACGACAAGCTGTTGATCAGCAGCTCGCTGGCCAACGCCCACTGCGCGCCTGACACCCTGAAGATGCTCGCCCAGTTCTCTACCCTGTCGCGCCTCAAGGAACCGGACAACTCCAACATATACTCGAAGATGCGCGTCTACGACGGCGAGAACCTCAAAGACACCGACCCCAAGGCCAAATCGATTCAGGAGTACCGCGACGCCGCCGGCGTCGACGAGGGCATGAATGGTCTGTCGACCCGCTTCGCCTTCAAGATTCTCTCCAAGGTGTTCAACTTCGACCCCCATGAAATCGCCGCCAACCCGGTGCATCTGCTCTACGTGCTGGAACAGCAGATCGAACAGGAGCAGTTCCCGGGCGAAGTGCGCGAACGTTATCTGCGCTTTATCAAGGAGTACCTGGCGCCGCGCTACATCGAGTTCATCGGCAAGGAGATCCAGACCGCTTACCTGGAGTCCTACAGTGAGTACGGACAGAACATTTTCGACCGCTATGTGCTGTACGCCGATTTTTGGATTCAGGATCAGGAATACCGCGACCCGGAGACCGGTGAGATCCTCAACCGCGTAGCCCTCAACGAGGAGCTGGAGAAGATCGAGAAACCAGCTGGCATCAGCAACCCGAAAGACTTCCGCAACGAAATCGTCAACTTCGTGCTGCGCGCCCGAGCCAACAACAACGGCAAGAATCCCACCTGGCTGAGCTACGAGAAGCTGCGTGTGGTAATCGAGAAGAAGATGTTCTCCAACACCGAGGATCTGCTGCCCGTCATCAGTTTCAACGCCAAAGCCAGCAAAGAGGATCAGCAGAAGCACAACGACTTCGTCAACCGCATGGTCGAGCGCGGCTACACCGAGAAGCAGGTTCGCCTGCTGTCCGAATGGTATTTGCGCGTACGTAAATCGCAGTAAGCGGCCTCAGGCTTCAGGCCATGGCGGCTCAGCCGCCCGTGGTTTGAAGCCTGTAGCGCCCGGAGGGCTTGTATGAGCTACGTGATCGACCGTCGCCTGAATGGCAAGAACAAGAGCACGGTGAACCGTCAGCGGTTCATCCGTCGTTACCGTGATCACATCAAGAAGGCCGTGGAAGAAGCGGTCAGCCGCCGCTCCATCACCGACATGGAACACGGCGAGCAGATCAGCATTCCCGGCCGCGATATCGACGAACCGGTATTGCACCATGGCCGGGGCGGCAAACAGACCGTCGTGCATCCCGGCAACAAGGATTTCATCGCTGGCGAACGCATCCCACGGCCGCAGGGCGGTGGTGGCGGCCAGGGTGCTGGCAAGGCCAGCAATTCCGGCGACGGCATGGATGAATTCGTCTTTCAGATCACTCAGGAAGAGTTTCTCGATTTCATGTTCGAGGATCTGGAGCTGCCCAATCTGGTAAAACGCCATCTGACCGGCGCCGAGACCTTCAAGACCGTACGCGCCGGTATCAGCAGCGAGGGCAACCCGTCGCGGATCAACATCATCCGCACCCTGCGCTCGGCCCATGCCAGGCGCATCGCGCTGTCCGGCAGCAGCCGGGCAAAATTGCGTGAAGCCAAGGCAGAGCTGGAACGCCTGCGCCGTGAAGAACCCGACAACTTCGGCGACATTCAGCTCCTGGAAGCCGAAATCGAACGGCTCAGCGCGCGTATTCACCGCGTTCCGTTTCTCGACACGTTCGACCTCAAGTACAACTTGCTGGTCAAACACCCCACTCCCAGCTCCAAGGCGGTGATGTTCTGCCTGATGGACGTATCCGGCTCCATGACCCAGGCGACCAAAGATGTCGCCAAGCGCTTCTTCATCCTTCTCTACCTGTTCCTCAAGCGCAATTACGACAAGATCGACGTGGTCTTCATCCGCCACCACACCAGCGCCAAGGAAGTGGACGAGGAAGAGTTCTTCTACTCGCGTGAGACCGGCGGCACCATCGTATCCAGTGCCCTGAAAATGATGCAGGAGATCATGGCCGAGCGTTATCCCGTCAACGAATGGAACATCTACGGCGCCCAGGCTTCCGACGGCGACAACTGGAATGACGATTCGCCGGTGTGCCGGGACATCCTGATCAAGCAGATCATGCCCTTCGTGCAGTACTTCACCTACGTGGAAATTACCCCACGCGAACACCAGGCCCTGTGGTTCGAATACGAACGAGTCGCCGAAGCGTTCGAGGAAACCTTCGCCCAGCAGCAACTGGTATCGGCGGGCGACATCTACCCGGTATTCCGCGAACTGTTCCAGCGGAGGCTTTCGACATGAGCAGCAACGCCAGCAGCAGGAAACGCCAGCCCCTGTCCACTGGCTCGGAATCGGACCTTCGAGCTGATCCGCGACTACGACCGGGAAATCAGCCGGCTCGCCGAACGCTACGCACTGGATACCTACCCGAACCAGATTGAGGTGATCACCGCCGAGCAGATGATGGATGCCTATGCCTCCGTGGGCATGCCGCTGGGCTATCACCACTGGTCGTACGGCAAGCAGTTTCTCAGCACCGAGAAATCCTACAGCCGTGGGCAGATGGGCCTGGCCTACGAAATCGTGATCAACTCCGACCCTTGCATCGCCTACCTGATGGAGGAAAACACCATCACCATGCAGGCGCTGGTGATCGCTCATGCCTGCTATGGACACAACAGCTTCTTCAAGGGTAATTACCTGTTCCGCACCTGGACGGACGCCAGTTCGATCATCGATTACCTAGTGTTCGCCAAGCAGTACATCACCCAGTGCGAAGAGCGCCATGGCATCGATGCGGTCGAGGATCTGATCGACTCCTGCCATGCGCTGATGAATTATGGCGTGGATCGCTACAAACGCCCTTACCCGATATCAGCCGAGGAAGAGCGCCGTCGTCAGAAAGATCGAGAAGAGCACCTGCAGCGCCAGATCAACGACCTGTGGCGTACCATCCCCAAGAGCGCCAGCAAGGCCGGCGATGAGGACAACAAGCGCTTTCCGGCAGAGCCTCAGGAAAACATCCTCTATTTTCTGGAAAAACATGCGCCACTGCTTGAGCCCTGGCAGCGCGAAGTGATCCGCATCGTGCGCAAGATCGCCCAGTACTTCTACCCGCAGCGTCAGACCCAGGTCATGAACGAAGGCTGGGCAACGTTCTGGCATTACACCCTGATGAACGACCTCTACGACGAGGGCCTCGTTACCGAGGGCTTCATGATGGAGTTTTTGCAATCACACACCAGCGTGGTGCTTCAGCCGTCTTTCGACAGCCCTTACTACAGCGGCATCAACCCCTACGCCCTGGGGTTTGCCATGTACCGCGACATCCGCCGCATCTGCGAGGAGCCGACCGAGGAGGATCGCCACTGGTTCCCCGACATCGCCGGCAGCGACTGGCTGAGCACACTGAAATTCGCCATGACCAGCTTCAAAGACGAGAGCTTCATCCTTCAGTACCTGTCGCCCAAGGTAATCCGCGACCTCAAGCTGTTCAGCATTCTCGACGACGACCAGAAAGACGAATTGAGCGTACCCGCCATCCACGATGAACCCGGCTACCAGGTCATTCGCGAAACCCTGGCTGCCCAGTACAACCTGGGCAATCGCGAACCCAACGTACAGATATGGAACATCGACCGACGTGGCGATCGCTCACTGACCTTGCGCCACTTCCAACACGATCGCAGACCACTGGGCAACTCCACCGAAGACGTGCTCAAACACCTGCACCGCTTGTGGGGTTTCGATATTCACCTGCAAACGCTGCAAGGTGAACAGATCGTCAATACTCACCACGTACCACCGAAGAACGCTGCCTCGGACGGCGACTTGCCACGTCTGGATCTGCACATCCCTCCCCTCTGAACACCGGGCCCAACCTGGGCCCAGTGATGCCTCGCGACGACAGGCTCCGACGCAGCGGTTATCCTCTGCCCATGACGGAGATCCCTATGCATATCTACAAAGTGGGCGGCGCGGTACGCGACCGCCTACTCGGGCGGCCGGTCACCGAGATCGACTGGGTCGTGGTTGGCAGCACTGCAGAGGCCATGCTGGAAGCGGGCTATCGCCCGGTCGGTGCAGATTTCCCGGTGTTTCTGCACCCGCAAACCGGTGAGGAATATGCGCTGGCGCGCACCGAACGCAAGAGTGGCCGCGGCTACGGCGGTTTCACCTTCCACGCCAGCCCGGAAGTAACTCTGGAAGAGGATCTGATCCGCCGCGACCTGACCATCAACGCCATCGCCGAAGACCAATACGGCCAGCTTATTGACCCGTACGGCGGGCAACGTGACCTCGCCGCCAAACATCTGCGCCATGTATCTCCAGCTTTTGCCGAAGATCCGCTGCGCGTTCTGCGCGTGGCCCGCTTCGCTGCCCGCTATGCACCGCTAGGCTTTAGCGTGGCAGCCGAGACCCTGACGCTGATGCGCCAGCTTGCCGAATCCGGTGAGTTGGACGCTCTCACGCCCGAGCGCAGCTGGAAGGAGATATCCCGCGCGCTGATGGAACCGAGGCCTGATGTTTTCATTCAGGTGCTGCGCGATTGCGGCGCCTTGGCGGCCATGCTGCCAGAGGTGGACGCCCTGTTTGGTGTGCCGCAGCCAGCGGCACACCACCCGGAGGTCGACACCGGTATTCATGTGCTGGCCGTGCTGCGCCAGTGCGCCGAGCACGGGCAACCTCTGCCGGTGCGCTGGGCCTGCCTGCTGCATGACGTGGGTAAGGGGCTGACCAAACCTGCCGATTGGCCCCGACACATAGCCCATGAGCACCGAGGTATCCCGCTGATCAAGGCGATCAACAGCCGCTGCAAGGTGCCTCGGGAGTGCCAGGAGTTGGCCGAGCTGGTCGGCGAGTTTCACACCCACGCTCACCGTGCCCTGGAATTGCGCGCATCGACTCTACTGGAGCTGATGCAGCGCTTTGACGTGTTCCGCCGCCCGCAACGCTTCGAAGCCTTTGTCGCGGCCAGCGAGATGGATGCCCGTGGCCGGCATGGGTTGGAACAGCGTGAATATCCGCAGGCCGCCTACCTGCTGGACGCCATGCAGGCGGTTCGCCAAGTGGCCGTGCAACCGTTACTGGAGCGCGGCTACAAGGGCGCGGAACTGGGCGAAGCGCTCAATCGCGAGCGCCTTGCCGCACTGAAGGCATTCAAGGGAGCCTAGGGTCTGTTGCCGTTTCACGCACGGCCGCGCCGGAGCCCGTTTTACCGCGAGGCAAGGCACGAGCCGCGAAGTTTAGCTGGCTAAATGAGCTGGCGAGAAACGCAGCATCGCGGCAAAACGGGCCCGGCCCTGCGGGTTGCGCGGGAAATCTCGCCATGTGTCGTTGGAGGACTTGAAAAGGGAACGCCATTCCCTGCGTCCTCCGCCTAACCTGGCGAGATTTCTCGCGGCAACGCGGCTCGCGTTGAAACGGCAACAGACCCTAGGGCGACGGCAGCAACTCGTCAGGCGTCAGCTCGGCACCGCGCCACTGGAAGGAAACCGGCCACAGTTGCTGCTCGATCCGCGCCTCGCGCCACAACTGGGCGAAGCTGCGACCTACACCCGGATGCTCGACATCGGGCACCAGCAGAGCCAGCGGCCTGAGCACGAAGGCATTCCTGAGAATCTCCGCACGCGGTAGCACCAACCCATCGAAACTGCCGACCAGCGTGTCATACATCAGCACGTCGATATCCAGCGGCAAGCCCTTTCGATCCGGCGCATAGCGACCGTTATCAGCTTCGATGAATTTCAGCCGGCGATCCAGTTCAAGCAGCGGTAACTCGGTATATCCAGCAATCACCAGATTGAAGAACGGGCCACTCTTGATGCCAACCGCCAGGCTTTCGAAGACTGGCGAGCAGCGCATGTCGGTGATGATATCGGCCAGGGCATCGAGACCAGCGCGCAGGTGCACTTCGCGCTCCATGTTGCTGCCCAGGCCCAGCAGTATCGGGGTTAGCGACATCCGCGCTCGATCTCCACGCCAACACCACCACGGGCAGCAGGCACAGCGCCCGGCTTGGTCAGGCGCAGGCGCACCCAGGGAATGCCGAACTCGCTCATCAGCAGTGCGGCCAGGCGCTCGGCGAAGGTTTCCACGAGGATGAACTGCGACTCGCTGGCGAAGGCCTGGATACGCGTGGACACCGAGGCGTAATCCAGCGCCTTGCTCAAGTCATCATCTTCGGCCGCCGGACGGTTGTCCCAACCCAGCCACAGATCAAGCTGCAGGCATTGGCGAATGGTGCGCTCCCAGTCGTAGGCACCGATAACGGTGTCGACTTCCAGACCCGCGATAAACACTGTGTCCAAGCATGCTCTCCATGGCACGACAAGCTCGCCGTACCTCGTTAGAATCGGGCATCCCCCGGCGCGGAATGGATACCATGTTTTGGTTGCTGGCGATCCTCGCCTACCTGCTCGGCTCGCTGTCCTTCGCTATCCTGCTCAGCCGCATGACCGGCTTGGCAGACCCGCGCGCCAGCGGTTCGGGCAATCCCGGCGCCACCAATATGCTACGGGTGGCCGGCAAACGCCTGGCCATTCTCACGCTGATTGGCGATCTGTTCAAAGGTTTGCTGCCGGTTCTGTTTGCCGCCCACCTTGGATTCGAGCTGCAACAGCAGGCTTGGCTGGGGCTGGCGGCCGTGGTCGGGCACCTTTACCCGATCTACTTCCGCTTTCGCGGTGGCAAAGGCGTCGCCACCGCAGCCGGCATGCTGCTGGGCCTGTATCCACCCGCGGCGCTGCTGGCGCTCTGCACCTGGCTGTTGACCTTCACACTGACCCGTACCAGCTCCCTCGCGGCACTGACCGCAGCGCCGCTGACCTTGCCCCTGCTAGCCTGGCAACAGCCGGCCGCGCTGCTGCCGATGTGCGTACTCAGCGGGCTGATCGTCTGGCGTCACCGCAGCAATCTACGCGATCTGTGGGCCGGCCGTGAGCGGCATTTCTAGATACTAGCCATGAGCGAACTTCATGCAGCCTGGGCGGAGTCACAACGCCGGTAACTGCTCCATCGGCCAGCGCGCCTGCACGCTGATCGCCAGATCCTGATGCTGCCCGGCCAGCAGACGCTGGCACCCGGCGTAGGCGATCATCGCACCGTTGTCGGTACAGAATGCCGGACGGGCATAAAAGACCTTGCCCTTCAGCGCTGCAAGCATGTCTTCCAGCGACAGGCGCAGTGCCTGATTGGCGCTTACGCCGCCGGCGATCACCAGGCTGTTGAGGCCCGTCTGTTTGAGCGCCCGCCGGCATTTGATGGTCAGCGTCTCGACCACTGCCTGCTGGAACGCCAAGGCCACGTCACAACGGGTCTGCTCGCTGTCGTCGCCATTGGCGCAGCATTGCTGCCAGGTATTGAGGGTGAAGGTCTTCAAGCCACTGAAGCTGAAATCCAGGCCAGGGCGATCGGTCATCGGCTTCGGGAACACGAAGCGTCCTGGCGTGCCGCGCTCGGCGAGCCGGGCGATCTCCGGGCCACCGGGATAACGCAGGCCCATCAGCTTGGCGGTCTTGTCGAACGCTTCGCCGGCAGCATCATCCAGGGACTCACCGAGCAACTGGTATTCACCGATTCCGTCGACCCGAACCAGTTGGGTATGCCCGCCTGAAACCAACAAAGCGACGAACGGAAAGGCCGGTGGAGTAGGCTCAAGCATGGGCGCCAGCAGGTGGCCTTCCATGTGGTGCACGCCAATCGCCGGCACATCCCAGGCAAAGGCCAGCGCCTGGGCACAGGACGCCCCGACCAGCAGTGCGCCGACCAAGCCAGGGCCCGCCGTGTAGGCAATGGCGTCGATATCGGTTGCCACGCAGCCGGCCTCTTCCAGCACCTGACGGATCAGCGGCAGCATGCGTTTGACGTGGTCGCGCGAGGCCAACTCCGGCACCACGCCGCCATAAGCGCGATGCAGGTCGATCTGACTGAACAGTGCGTCGGCGAGCAGACCTCGCTCGCTGTCGTAGAGTGCGACACCGGTCTCGTCGCACGAAGTTTCCAATCCCAGCACCAGCATGGTTTCGCCTTGAATTTAAACAGCCCGCAGGGCGTGAAAGGTCGGCATAATAATCGTCGCTAAGCGGCACAGACCAGCGCTTTTCGATCAGAGGCTTTGCATTCCGCCTGACTAGGCGGTAACATCCGCAACCCTTAAAAACCTGTGATCTTTCCGTGCTATTGCCAGGAAGACACAAACCTCCGGTAATAAAGAAGGTAGCTCTGGATGCCAGCCGTCAAAGTTAAAGAGAACGAACCCTTCGACGTAGCTCTGCGTCGTTTCAAGCGCTCCTGCGAAAAAGCCGGTGTTCTGGCCGAAGTTCGTAGCCGCGAATTCTATGAAAAACCGACTTCCGAGCGTAAGCGTAAAGCCGCCGCCGCGGTCAAGCGTCACGCGAAGAAAGTGCAGCGCGAGCAGCGCCGCAGCGTTCGCCTGTACTAATACAGTACTCGCAACGCCTGAATGCCCGGCGCAAGCCGGGCATTATCGCCAAAAACTCCGCATAGCCCACGGGCGAATGTTCGGAGTTTTTGCGTTTTTGCCGCTATTGTTCCCTACAGCGCTGCAGCAGTACTGAGCATTTATGGCTGGCCTGATCCCGCAATCCTTTATTGATGACCTACTTAACCGCACCGACATCGTCGACGTGGTGAGTTCGCGTATCCAACTGAAGAAGACCGGCAAGAACTACAGCGCCTGCTGCCCGTTCCACAAGGAAAAATCGCCATCCTTCACCGTCAGCCCAGATAAGCAGTTCTATTACTGCTTCGGCTGTGGTGCTGGTGGTAACGCCCTGGGCTTCGTGATGGATCACGACCAAATGGAGTTTCCCCAGGCGATCGAGGAACTGGCCAAACGCGCCGGCATGGACGTCCCGCGAGAGGACGGCGGGCGCGGCGGCAAACCGCGCCAGCCCAGCGACTCGCCGCTCTACGCCCTACTCAAGGCGGCCGGGGACTTTTATCGCCAGGCACTCAAAAGCCACCCGCAACGCCGCGCCGCAGTCGACTATCTGAAAGGCCGCGGACTATCAGGCGAAATCGCCCGCGACTTCGGCCTCGGCTTCGCCCCACCGGGCTGGGACAACCTGCTCAAACATCTGGCCGGCGACAGCCTGCAGCACAAGGCAATGATCGACGCCGGCCTTCTGGTGGAAAACCCGGATAGCGGCAAACGTTACGACCGCTTCCGTGATCGGGTGATTTTCCCCATTCACGATAGCCGTGGCCGAGTTATCGCCTTTGGCGGAAGGGTGCTAGGTGACGACAAACCCAAGTACCTGAACTCCCCGGAAACCCCGGTATTCCACAAGGGCCAGGAACTCTACGGCCTGTACGAGGCGCGCAAGCACAACCGCAATCTCGACGAAGTCATGGTGGTCGAGGGCTACATGGATGTCATCGCCCTCGCCCAACAAGGCCTGCGCAACGCCGTGGCAACCCTGGGCACCGCCACCAGCGAGGAACACCTCAAGCGCCTGTTTCGCCTGGTACCAAGCGTATTGTTCTGCTTCGACGGCGACCAGGCCGGCCGCAATGCAGCCTGGCGTGCACTGGAAGCCGCCCTGCCAAACCTGCAGGATGGCCGTCGAGCCCGCTTCCTTTTCCTGCCTGAAGGCGAAGACCCGGACACCCTGGTACGCAGCGAGGGTACCGATGCATTCCGCGCACGCATTCAACAGCACGCCCAACCACTGGCTGATTATTTCTTCCAGCAACTGAGTGAAGAAGCCGACCCACGCTCGCTGGAAGGCAAAGCACACCTGGTGACGCTGGCCGCACCGCTGATCGAAAAGATCCCCGGTAACACCCTGCGCGCCCTGATGCGCCAACGCCTGACCCAGATTACCGGCCTCAGCAGCGACGCCCTGAGCCAGATATCCGCGCCACCCGCTCGACAAGCATCCGCGCTCCCTCAGCAAGAGGGCAATAGCCCTGCACCGCACTTCGAAGCCATCCCCGACAGCGCCTACTACGACGCAGCGCCTGGCCATGATGAGCACCCAGCCGCCCCGGCATTCGAGCGCCCAACCAGAAAACAGGGTAAGGGCGATTGGAAAAAAGAGGGTGGCAAGTGGAGCAAGAAAGGCCGTGATGACTACCACCCACCGCGCACCGCAGTGAGCGTCGAGTCGCCCCACCTGAGCGCTCTGCGTAGCCTGTTACACCACCCCGAACTGGCGCAGAGGGTTGATGATGTCAGCAATTTCGCTGCCGAAGGCGACACCTATGCTCAGCTGCTGGTAGCCCTGGTGGGCACATTACAGAAGCAGCCCACCCTGCGCTCGCTGCAACTGATCGCTCGCTGGCACGGCACCGAACAAGGCCGACTACTCAAGGTTCTGGCAGAAAAAGAATGGTTAATCGATCAAGACAACCTTGAACGGCAGTTTTTCGACACCATAACTACACTTGTCCATAGTCAGTCATTACGACGCCGCGAAACCGCTCTGCGTAGCATCATGCAGAAAGGCCCTAGCGAACTCACCGACGAGGAAAAGGCTCTGCTGCGTGAGCATTACAGCAGTCTTTCCTCGCCCAGCAAGACCCCAACTGGCGCCTGAGCGCCGAGCTGAGGTATAATCCTCGGCTTGTTTTTAGCCCGCCAAGACCTTCAGTGGATAGGGTGTTATGTCCGGAAAAGCGCAACAGCAATCTCGTATCAAAGAGTTGATCACCCTGGGTCGTGAGCAGAAGTATCTGACTTACGCAGAGGTCAACGACCACCTGCCTGAGGATATTTCAGATCCTGAGCAGGTGGAAGACATCATCCGCATGATCAATGACATGGGGATCCCGGTACACGAGAGTGCTCCGGATGCAGACGCCCTGATGCTGGCCGATGCCGACACCGACGAAGCCGCCGCTGAAGAAGCTGCTGCTGCGTTGGCTGCGGTTGAAACCGATATCGGTCGCACCACCGACCCGGTGCGCATGTACATGCGCGAAATGGGTACTGTGGAGCTGCTGACCCGTGAAGGCGAGATCGAAATCGCCAAGCGGATCGAGGAAGGCATCCGTGAAGTAATGGGTTCAATTGCCCACTTCCCAGGTACCGTCGACAGCATTCTCGCCGAATACACCCGCGTCACCACCGAGGGCGGCCGCTTGGTCGAAGTCCTCAGTGGCTACATCGACCCGGATGACGGCATCGTTCCTGCTGAAGCTGCTGCTCCCGTGCCTGCGGCCGGCGATGCCGCTGCCGAAGAAAAGGGCGACGATGAAGAAGACGGCGATAGCGACGACGAGGAAGAAGAAGGCGACGGTGGACCGGATCCTGAAGAGGCTCTGCGCCGCTTCACCGCAGTCTCCGATCAGCTGGAAATCGCCAAGAAAGCGCTGAAGAAGCATGGCCGCAGCAGCAAACAGGCCATCGCAGAGCTCAAGGCATTGGCCGAGCTGTTCATGCCGATCAAGCTGGTGCCCAAGCAGTACGAAGCCCTGGTGGTTCGCGTACGTGAAGCGCTGGATCGTCTGCGTGGCCAGGAGCGCGCCATCATGCAGCTGTGCGTACGTGATGCACGTATGCCGCGCGCCGACTTCTTGCGCCTGTTCCCGGGTAATGAAGTTGATCTGGACTGGGCTGCTGGCCTGGCCAAAGGCAAATCCAAGTATGCGGAAGCCATCGGCAACCTGCAGGCCGACATTCAGCGCTGCCAGCAGAAGCTGATTGCCCTGCAGACCGAAAGCGACCTGACGCTGGCCGAGATCAAGGACATCAACCGTCGCATGTCGATCGGTGAGGCGAAAGCCCGCCGCGCGAAGAAAGAGATGGTCGAAGCCAACCTGCGTCTGGTGATTTCGATCGCCAAGAAGTACACCAACCGTGGCTTGCAATTCCTCGATCTGATCCAGGAAGGCAACATCGGCCTGATGAAGGCGGTGGACAAGTTCGAATACCGTCGCGGCTACAAGTTCTCGACCTATGCAACCTGGTGGATCCGTCAGGCGATCACTCGCTCGATCGCCGACCAAGCACGCACCATCCGTATTCCGGTGCACATGATCGAGACGATCAACAAGCTCAACCGCATCTCCCGTCAGATGCTTCAGGAGATGGGCCGCGAGCCTACTCCGGAAGAGCTGGGTGAGCGCATGGAAATGCCTGAGGACAAGATCCGCAAGGTATTGAAGATCGCCAAAGAGCCGATCTCCATGGAAACCCCGATCGGCGACGACGAAGACTCGCACCTGGGCGACTTCATCGAGGACAGCACCATGCAGTCCCCGATCGACGTAGCCACCGTGGAAAGTCTCAAGGAAGCCACTCGCGAAGTGCTTTCCGGCCTGACTGCCCGCGAAGCCAAGGTGCTGCGCATGCGCTTCGGGATCGACATGAACACTGACCACACCCTTGAGGAAGTGGGCAAGCAGTTCGATGTTACCCGTGAGCGTATTCGTCAGATCGAAGCCAAGGCGCTGCGCAAGCTGCGTCACCCTACCCGTAGCGAACACCTGCGCTCGTTCCTCGACGAGTAAGGTTTCACGGGAATAAAAAATGCCGGACAGCGCGAGCTGACCGGCATTTTTTTGTCTGCGATAAAGCTAGGCGCTTAGCTCGGCGAAGCCCTGGCGAATCGCGTCTTCAGGCAGGTTGTCGCCGATGAAGACGATCACGCTCTCACGCTTCTCGTCAGCCCTCCACTCGCTGTCCCAATCGAAACCATAGAGCCGCAACACGCCCTGGAACACCATGCGGCGGTCTTCCTCGGCAATGCTCAGCACGCCTTTGTAACGCAGCAGTGAATTACCGTGCTCCTCCAGCAGTTCTTCCATGAAGCCCGAAAGCCGATCCAGATCCAACGGCGTATCGCTGGTGAGCACCAGCGTGGAGATACGGTCGCTGTTCTTGCCAGGTGCAACCGGGCGCAGGCTCGGTGCGATATCGGCATTGAGGTTGAAACCACGCACGTCGAGCAGCTCGCCCAGGTCGATACGGCCGTGCTCGACTACACGGATTGGCGCCCGCCGGTTGATGCGCTGCAAACGCGCGATCAACGCCTCACGGCTGGCTTCATCGACCAGATCGGTCTTGCTCAGCAGGATGCGGTCAGCGAAGCCGACCTGAGCCTGGGCGATGGTTTCCTGCAGGTGGCGCTCGGCGTTGGCGGCATCCACCAGGGTGATGATGCCATCCAGCACGTAGCGCTCGCACAACTCCTCCGTAGCGAAGAAGGTCTGCGCTACCGGCGCTGGGTCAGCGAGGCCGGTGCATTCGATCACCAGACGGTCGAATACCAGTTCGCCGCTGTCGAGCTTTTCCAGCAGCAGGAACAGCGCCTTCTCCAGCTCAACGTGGATGGAACAGCATACGCAGCCATTGGCGAGGGTCATCACCTGCACTGGCTCGCTGCCGAGCAACTGGCTGTCGATCGGCACTTCGCTGTATTCGTTTTCGATTACGGCGATCTTCAGGCCGTGCTCGGCCTTCAGAACATGGCGCAACAGGGTGGTCTTGCCGGCACCGAGAAAGCCACTGAGCACGGTGACCGGAATGGGGGAAAAGGACATAAAACACATTCCTCTGAATGACACACGCCACGACTAGGCGTGGCGTGTGGTTCTTGAACCGGGCGGCAAAACCCGGCAGCTGGAATCAACAGCAGCGGATAGGCCGCCCCTTGCCGCCACCATAACGCGCTTCCTGGCGCTCGCGGAAGAAGGCTTCGTAGCTCATCACCGGCTTGTCCGGATGCTTCTTGGCCATGTGCTCGACATAGGTGTCGTAGTCAGGCATGCCCACCAGCATCCGCGCGGCCTGGCCGAGGTACTTGCCCATGCGGCTGAGGTCATTGAACACGGGCTACCTCCGGTGCGTCGGCAGGAATGGCCTGATACGGCGCCTCATTGTCGCTGCGCGAATCCTTTTGCCAGGCGGCACGGCCGACCTTGACGGCATAGAACAGCACACTGACGACCACGAACAGGAACAGCACGGTCAAGGTGGCGTTGGTGTAGGCGTTGAAGATCACGTGCTGCATCTGGCCAAGATCCTTGGCCGGAGCGAGGATCTGACCGGCATCTACCGCAGCCTGATATTTCTTGGCCAGGGCCAGGAAGCCGACGGCCGGGTTCGGGTCGAGCAGTTTGATCAGCCCTGCAGTGGTGGTGCAGATCAGCAGCCAGGTGGCCGGGATCAGTGTCACCCACACGTAGCGCTCACGCTTCATCTTGATCAGTACCACGGTACCGAGCATCAGCGCGATGCCGGCAAGCATCTGGTTGGAGATGCCGAACAGCGGCCACAGGGTATTGATCCCGCCCAGCGGATCGATCACGCCTTGATAGAGCAGCCAACCCCACAGCGCCACGCAGCCAGCGGTGGCGATGACGTTGGCGAACCAGGACTCGGTCTTCTTCAGCGAAGGCACGAAATTGCCCAGCAGATCCTGCAGCATGAAGCGCCCGGCACGGGTACCGGCATCGACCGCGGTGAGGATGAATAGAGCCTCGAACAGGATCGCGAAGTGGTACCAGAAGGCCATGGTGTTCTCACCCGGCAGCAGATTGTGGAGGATCTGCGCGATCCCCACAGCCAGGGTCGGCGCACCACCGGCACGCGCCAGGATGGTGTTCTCGCCGATATCCCGAGCGACCGCTTCCAGCTCTTCGGGGGTAATCAAGAAACCCCAGCTGCTGACCGCGGCGGCAACCGACTGCACATCCGAGCCGACCAGCGCAGCAGGGCTGTTCATGGCGAAGTACACACCCGGCTCGATCACCGAAGCGGCGACCATCGCCATGATGGCCACGAAGGACTCCATCAGCATGCCGCCATAACCGATGTAACGGGCATGGGACTCGTTGGCGAGCAGCTTGGGCGTGGTGCCTGAGCTGATCAGAGCGTGGAAGCCGGAGACCGCACCGCAGGCGATGGTGATGAACAGGAAGGGGAACAGCGTGCCCTTCCACACCGGCCCGGTGCCATCGGTGAACTGGGTCAGCGCCGGCATTTTCAGCTCGGGCATGACCACCAGAATGCCGATAGCCAGAGCGATGATGGTGCCGATTTTCAGGAAGGTCGACAGGTAGTCACGTGGTGCCAGGATCAGCCATACCGGCAATACCGCGGCGACGAAGCCGTAACCGATCAGCATCCAGGTGATCTGCACACCGGTGAAGGTGAAGGCCGGGCCCCACACAGGATCGGCAGCGATCACGCCACCCAGCCAGATCGAACCGAGCAGCAAGATCACCCCGATCAGGGAAATCTCACCAATGCGGCCGGGCCGGATATAGCGCATGTAAATGCCCATGAACATGGCGATGGGAATGGTGGCCATTACCGTGAACATGCCCCACGGGCTTTCCGCCAACGCCTTGACCACGATCAGCGACAGCACCGCGAGGATAATGATCATGATCATGAAGGCGCCGAACAGCGCGATGGTACCGGGCACCTGGCCCATTTCCTCGCGCACCAGCTCGCCCAGGGAGCGGCCGTTACGGCGCGTGGAAATGAACAGCACCATGAAGTCCTGCACCGCACCGGCCAGAACCACACCGGCAATCAGCCAGAGCGTGCCGGGCAGATAGCCCATTTGCGCGGCGAGCACCGGGCCGACCAACGGACCGGCGCCAGCAATGGCGGCGAAGTGGTGACCGAAGAGGATGTGCTTGTTGGTGGGAACGTAGTCCAGGCCGTCGTTGTTGAGTACGGCGGGGGTCGCGCGACTGGGGTCGAGTTGCATCACCTTGGTGGCGATGAACAGGCTGTAGTAGCGATAGACGACGAGATAGATCGCCACGGCAGCGACGACAATCCACAAGGCATTGATCGACTCACCACGATTCAGCGCCACGGTACCTAGCGCGAAGGCGCCCAGTAAGGCGACGGCAAACCAGGCGAGATGGCTAGCCATTCTGGTCATTTGGCCTCTCCTGCCGCAGACCTTGGCCCACGGCGTTCATTGTTATTGTTGTGCCCCGCAAATCAGAGCCCAGCAACTATCCCTCTAAGTTCCCTTGCCGGTAATTCGCAAAACTACCCACGGCCCTCTACGTAGAACTACGCAGCTCGGCACCAAGCCTACCGACCGGTCACCGCCAGCTTTTGTGTATGCTCTGCCGGCCGCAGCCCCAGGGATGATCAATGCACCCTGCTCTACCCCGCCGGCGAACCTCCCCTCCGGAGTGAATCGATGCAACTCAAACACAAGATCGTCGCCCTGAGCCTGTTGCCCATGCTGTTAGCAGTGGCCGTGGTCTGCCTGCTGGTACTGGTGCAAAACCAGCGCCTGGGCAATCAGCAGGCGCAACTCATCGAGCGCAGCATCCTTAGCAGCAAGCAGGCCGAGCTCAAGCACTATGTGGAAATGGCCCTGAGCACCATCGAGCCGCTGTACGAGAATGGCCTCGACGACGACGAAACCAAACGTCAGGTGCTTGCCCTGCTGGCTCGGATCAATTTCGGCAGCGACGGTTACTTCTTCGTCTACGACCGCAACGGCAAAAGCCTGATGCACCCGCGCCAGGGCGCTCTGGTGGGTAAAGACCTGTGGAACATGACTGACTCCAAAGGCTTGCTGGTGATCCAGGCGCTGATCCGCAGCGCCCAACAGGGCGATGGCTTTCAGCGCTACGGCTGGCAGAAACCCTCCACCGGACAGATGGCGGACAAGCTCGCCTACGTGACCCTGCTCGATCGTTGGGGCTGGATGCTCGGCACCGGTATCTATCTGGAGGACGTCGACAACGCCATCGCCCAGGTTCGCCATGACGTTGGCAGCGGTATTCGTACCACCATGCTGGCCATCGCGGTGGTCGCCCTGATCGCCGTGCTAGTGGTGTTCGCCAGTGGGCTGACGCTCAACGTCAGCGAACATCGCCTCGCCGACCGCAAACTGCAGCAACTTACCCAACGCATCATCACCTCTCAGGAAGATGAGCGATCCCGGCTGTCCCGCGAGCTGCACGACGGCATCAGCCAGTTGCTGGTATCGATCAAATTCAAGTTCGAACTGGCAGGCCACGAACTGGAGGCCGGCAAGGCCAGCGCCGCGCAAACACTGCACCAAGGAATCGAGCGCCTGGCGGGAGCGATTGGCGAAGTCCGGCGCATCTCCCACGACTTGCACCCATCACTACTCGACACCCTCGGTCTCGCCTCGGCCATCGGCCAACTGGCCAGCGAATTCGAGCAGCGCAGCGGGCTCAGCGTGAACTATCACAACAGCCTGGGTGATACCCGGCTGAGCGATGACATGAACGTGGCGCTGTTCCGGATTTTGCAGGAGGCGCTAACCAACATCGAACGGCATGCCCAGGCCAGCCGGGTGGCAATCAGCCTGACGGGCAACAGCCGAAGTGTAAACCTGCGGATCAGTGATGACGGTGCCGGCTTCAGCCCACGCAAGGCCGAACAGCACAGCGGCGGCATCGGCCTGCGCAATATCCGCGAGCGGGTCGAACATTTCGGCGGGGACTTCAACGTCACCTCGACGTCATCCGGCACCAAGCTCGACGTTGCCCTGTTACTCTCCGCCGCCACGCCACCTACTCAGGATCAGCCGCTATGAAGACGATCCGTATCGCGCTCGTCGACGACCACGTGCTGGTGCGCGACGGCATACGTACGCTGCTGTCGATGGTCGAGCACTTCGACATCGTCGGCGAAGCCGGCAGTGGCAGCGAAGCACTGGAACTGGTGGCCCGTGAGCAGCCCGACATTCTGCTGATGGACATCGGCCTCAAGGACATCAACGGCCTGGAACTGACCGGCATCATCAAAAAGCGCCACCCGGCCATCAAGGTGCTGATTCTGAGCATGTACGACAACCAGGAATACGTCAGCAGTTCGCTGCGCATGGGCGCATCGGGTTATGTGCTGAAAGAGGCGCCGTCGCAGGAAATCATCTCCGCTATCGATGTGCTGGCGGTTGGCGGTCGGTTCTACAGCGGCGATGTCGCGCAGAAGCTGTCTCAGGAAGAAACCGAAGAAGGCGAACTCACGCCGCGCGAGCGCCAGGTTCTGCTGATGATGGCGCAAGGGCTCAACAATAAGGCCATGGCCGGAGAACTGCAGATCAGCGTGCGTACCGTAGAAACCTACCGCCTGAACATTCGTCGCAAGCTCGATATCGAAAAGCCAGCCGATCTGGTCAAGCACGCCATCCAATACGGATGGGCGCCGGAAACCTGACAACAAACCGCGGAATGTTTGCTTACCGCGGTGATCATATGCAGATGCGCGATCACTCCCACATACGACAGTGATCCACCGATTGGCGGCGGCGATAAGCTCGCTTGGCTATAGTGGACAAAACAAATAGAGGATGCCCCCATGAGCAACACCCATGAACGCCGACGCTTCCAGCGCATCGACTTCGATGCCCCTGCGGAGATCGTCCAGGGCGAACGAGTCTGGCAAGTGGAGCTTCACGACATCTCGTTCAAGGGCGTTCTGGTACGTCGCCCATGGAACTGGGATGGCGGTACCGGTGAAGATTATCTGGTGCGCGTCACCCTCGACGACAAGCTACAGGTGGCGATGCAGGTCGAGCTGGTGCATCTCGAGGAGCGTGTACTGGGCTTTCAGTGCCACCACATCGACCTTGATTCCATGAGCCATCTGCGGCGTCTGGTCGAGCTCAATCTGGGTGATGAGCAACTGCTCGAACGGGAGCTGGCTGCGCTTTGCGAGGAAGACTGAACGCCATGCGGCGTCCTGTCGCGCACGTGCGCCGGCAATGATTGACCTTGATCAAGGTTCTCCGAAGGGGCGAATCGCAGGATAGAGACGAACCCAACAGGGGAACATTCCCCACGGAGGCATCGTCATGATCAGCGCCCCTATCGCCAAGGCAATCGACTTCCCCTCGCAACGTCAGGCACAGCGCCCGGCTCGCCCGAATGCCTGGCTGGCACGCATCGGCCAGCGCCTGCAGCGCCGCCAATACACGGATGCCGTCTGCCCAATACACTGAGCAAAGCAGCTGACCGAGGACGCGCTTACTCGAAGAGCGCGTCCAACGCCTGCTCCAGACGGGTAACGGCGACTATCTGCAGGCCCGGCGGCGCTTCTTTCGGCGCGTTGCCTTTGGGCACGATGGCGCGCTTGAAGCCATGCTTGGCGGCCTCTTTGAGACGTTCCTGGCCACTCGGCACCGGCCTTATCTCACCTGATAAACCAACCTCGCCAAACACCAGCAGATCGTGAGGCAACGGCCGATTGCGCAAGCTGGATATGACGGCCGCCATCAACGCCAGGTCGGATGCCGTTTCCAGCACCTTCACCCCGCCGACCACGTTGAGAAACACGTCCTGATCATAGGTAGGAATGCCGCCGTGACGGTGCAGCACCGCCAGCAGCATGGCCAGGCGATTCTGATCCAGCCCCAGGGTGACCCGGCGCGGATTGCCCATATGGCTGGTGTCGACCAGCGCCTGCACCTCCACCAGCATCGGCCGAGTGCCTTCCCAGGTCGCCATGACCACGCTGCCCGGTACTTCTTCCTGAGCACGGGTCAGGAAGATCGCTGATGGGTTGCTCACTTCCTTGAGGCCCTTGTCGGTCATGCCGAACACGCCCAATTCGTTGATCGCGCCAAAACGATTCTTCACCGCCCGCAGCAGACGTAATCGGCCATCCGGGTCGCCTTCGAAATACAGCACGGTATCGACCATGTGCTCCAGCACCCGCGGCCCGGCTAGCGAGCCTTCCTTGGTGACGTGGCCGACAAGGAAGATCGCCGTCCCAC
The DNA here is from genome assembly GCF_979258205.1 of Pseudomonas sp. AC355. NCBI lineage: Bacteria > Pseudomonadati > Pseudomonadota > Gammaproteobacteria > Pseudomonadales > Pseudomonadaceae > Pseudomonas > Pseudomonas sp. AC355. The sequence continues at coordinate 3,030,065 of NZ_OZ409843.1, forward strand.
TTTGTTTAGCGAAACGCACCAGCAGCGCCGCGCTCTCGCGCACCTGAGCAACACCACCAGGTGCCGACTGCAGCTGCTCGGTGAAGATGGTCTGAATCGAGTCGATCACCATCACCTTGGGCTTTTCCTGGCGGGCGGTGGCGATGATGCTTTCGATGCAGGTTTCGGTCATCACCTTGAGCTTGTCTTCAGGCAGCCCCAAGCGCCGGGCGCGCATCGCCACCTGCTGCTGGGATTCCTCGCCGGTGACGTAAAGCGCCGGGAAGCGCTGGGCCACATTGCACAACGTCTGCAGGAGGATGGTCGACTTACCGATGCCAGGGTCGCCACCAATCAGCACCACAGAGCCGTCCACCAGGCCGCCACCGAGCACCCGGTCGAGCTCCGCCGAGGCGGTGGAAAAGCGTGGCATTTCCTCGACGCTGACTTCGGCCAGGGTCTTGAGCTGAGCCTGCGCGCCCGTCCAACCCGTTCGCCCGCTGGGCGCCGCCGCGCCGGCTTCGATCATGGTTTCGGTCAGCGTGTTCCACGCACCGCACTCACCGCACTGCCCGGCCCACTTGGGAAAGGTCGCGCCGCACTCGGTGCAGCCATACAAGCGTTTGGCCTTGGCCATGAGAGTCGTCCTGCTGGAAAGCGAAGCCCGAAACGATACCGAACAACTGGATAAATTTACAGACATTCGGCACGCAGGCTATCAGCGGCCGGCGCAGGGGCCGATAATGCGCCGTTCACTCGCGAGATACCTTCCATGTCCATCGAACTCGTTCCCGCCAGCGCCGAGCAACTGCCGCTGATCCGCAACCTCTACCAGTTCTACGCCTACGAGTCGTCGGACTGGGAGAAGGAGGACGTCGAAATCGACGGGCGTTTTTATGTTCATGAACCGCATCTGCAGCGCTACTGGCAGGACGAAGGCTGGAGCGCGCTGCTGATTCTGGTCGATGGTTTCATCGCGGGTTTTCTATTGCTCGAACGATGCGACGACCCGAGCGTGGCCGAGATGGAATTCGCCGACCTGTTCGTTCTACGCAAATACCGCCGCCTGGGCATCGGGCGGGCGGTGTTGCAGCAGGTGGTAAGCGACGGGCGCACCTGGCTGACCTGCTGTTACGAGCAGGACGAACTGGCGAGCGCCTTCTGCAAGCAGGTGCTGAGCGAGCTACCGCAGAACGTGAGAGAACTGGACGCCACCGAGGCCGAACCCGGTCTGCGCCGCTTCGTGCTGCACCCGTAGCCTGCGGTTGAGCGATACCCGGGGATGGTGACAAAGCCGAGATCGCTTCCTGGGTATCGCTTCGCTCAACGCAAGGCTACGTCTATTTACGAGTTCCGCACTGCTTGCCACAGTTGCAGCATCCACCATCGGCCTTGCGGATCTGCCGAGCCAGATCCTCGCCCAGACCGGAGCGCCGCAGCTTGAGTGCGGAAAGCGGCACACCATCAGGCCGCTCGATGCCGTTTTCGATGCGCGCGATACGCCGGTCGGCATCGTCGTGTTGTTCGGCCAACGCGGCGTAGGCAGGATTGCGGCGCTGCAGCATCTGCGACTGCGTTTCGGGGTGAGCGGAGTAATCGATATGCATGGCTGGGCTCCTGCCAAATGAATTAGCACCACTGTAGCCCGGTAGCACGTGCTGGTTTTTGATCCTCGTCAACGCCCCTCAAGCAACGGATCAACCTCCCGTCGACTAGCCAGGAGAAGCGAAGCAGAGCGGCCCTTACGAGCCCCCCGAGTAATTGGCCGGTAATAAATTCGGACAATATCCCGACACTGGGGTCACAACCGATACACGCGGCCTGGAGGCGGTGTATGGCAGATAAGCGGGAGTGATTTACACTTCACTGCACGAATCAGACTAATGGGGGTTGTACATGGGCATCATCAACGAATTCAAGGCGTTCGCCGTCAAAGGCAATGTCGTCGATATGGCGGTCGGTATCATCATCGGCGCCGCCTTCGGCAAGATCGTATCGTCGTTCGTTGGCGATGTGATCATGCCGCCGCTGGGCTTGTTGATCGGTGGGGTGGACTTCTCCGATCTGGCGATCACCCTGAAGGCCGCCGAAGGCGATCTGCCCGCCGTAATGCTGGCTTATGGCAAGTTCATCCAGACAGTCATCGATTTCGTCATCGTCGCCTTCGCCATCTTCATGGGCGTCAAGGCGATCAACCGCCTCAAGCGCGAAGAAGCCGTGGCGCCCTCGGTACCGCCAGCGCCGACTCCTCAAGAGCTGCTGCTGGGCGAGATCCGCGATCTGCTCAAGGATCAGCAGCGCAAAGATTGACCCGAACACCGCAAACAATAACGGCGCCTCGAGGGCGCCGTTATTGTTTATGCCAACCGGTTACACGGCCAGTTCGGTGCTACCAGGCTTCAGCAGCACCCGCGTTATACGACGCTCCTTGACCTCGATCACGGTCAGCTCCCAGCCCAGATAATCGACTTTGTCACCGATCAGCGGCAGGCGGTCGAGCAGGCTCATGGCCAGGCCGGCAAGGGTCTGATAGTCGTCCGTAGGGCGCGCAGCGAAATCCAGCCGGTCGCGCAATACCGCCAGGTTTACCGCACCGTTGACGCGATAACCGCCCTCCACTTCCTCGACATCCGGGCCATCCACTTCGCTGGCATCCGGCAGCTCACCGGCAATTGCTTCAAGAATGTCGGTCAGCGTCAGCAAGCCTTCGAAACCACCGAACTCGTTGACCACGAAGGCCACGTGAGTGGAGCCCTGGCGCATCTGCTCCAGGGCGCTGAGCACGCTGGAGCTGTCCGGCAGGTTGATCGGCGCACGCACAAGGTTCTCGATATCCGGTTGCTGGCCCTTGAGCAGCTCCTTGAACAGCTCCTTCTTGTGGATGTAACCCAGCGGCTCATCACGGGAGTCGTTGCGGGTAACCACAAGGCGCGAGTGCGGTGAGTCGAGCAGCGCCTGGTGGATCTTCTCAGGGGCGTCGTCGAGGTTGATGCGGTCGACTTCCATGCGGTCGGTCATGACCTTCTGGATCGACATTTCCGCCATGTTCAGCACGCCACTGATCATCACCCGCTCGCGGCGGTCGAACAGCGCGGTTTCGCCCTGCTCTCCGTCGAGCATGTCGGCGATGTCCTCACCCACTTCGTCGGCCTGCACCTTGCCGCCCAGCATGCGCATCACCGCATGTGCAGTGCGGTCACGCAGACCACGCTGGCCCTGCAGGCTGCGCTTGCGGCGCGAACGAGCGATCTGGTTGAACAGCTCGATCAGAATCGAGAAACCGATAGCCGCGTACAGATAGCCCTTCGGAATGTGGAAGCCCAGGCCTTCGGCCGTCAGGCTGAAGCCGATCATCATCAGGAAGCCCAGACACAGCATGATCACCGTCGGGCGTGCGTTGACGAACGCGGTCAGTGGTTTGCTGGCGACGATCATCAAGCCCATGGAGATCACCACGGCGATCATCATCACCTGCAGGTGCTCGACCATGCCCACGGCGGTGATCACCGCGTCCAGAGAGAACACTGCGTCGAGCACGATGATCTGCGCCACCACTGGCCAGAAACGCGCATACACCTTGCTGCCGCCATGCTGATGGGTACGCCCCTCGAGCCGTTCGTGCAGCTCCATGGTGGCCTTGAACAGCAGGAACACACCACCGAACAGCATGATCAGGTCACGGCCGGAGAAGGTCTTGCCGAACACCTCGATCAGCGGCTCGGTCAAGGTGACCAGCCACGCGATACTGGCCAGCAGACCCAAACGCATGATCATCGCCAGGCTCAGGCCGATCAGTCGGGCACGGTCACGCTGCTCGGGCGGCAACTTGTCGGCGAGGATGGCAATGAACACCAGGTTGTCGATGCCCAGGACGATTTCCAGGACGATCAGGGTCAACAGGCCTAACCAGGCCGTCGGATCAGCGATCCATTCCATTTAGTGTGTAGCTCTCTCTAGGGGAAAACAAAGGCAGCCGAAAGCGCCACGCATGCACAGGGCAGGCACGGGAAACCTCGGCTGACGGGAAGAATGTGCAACGTTCGGCTGCACGGAAGGCTCGCACCGGGCGGCGCCGCCTTTGGGAAGTACCGCCCTCGTCCATAACGGCGAGGGCGATCGTCTACTGTCGCTGTCCATGAAGACCGGATAGTGGAAAACAGACCACGCAATCTACTGGAGCGCGAGTCACACTGAAAGCGCTGAGTTTGTAACGGCGCTTTACCAGTAGTTTTCCACGGCCACCTGCCCAGGACGCCGGGTCAGGCTCAAGTTGAGGCCCCGCGCCTTCAGGCGCTGGCGGATGTCATCGATCATCTGCGGGTTGCCACAGATCATCAGCCGCGAATGCTCAGGCGCCAGTTCCAGACCAGCGGCGCGCTCCAGCTCGCCGCTGTCGAGCAGTTCGGTGATGCGGGCATTCAGGCAACCTGGCGCTTGCTCGCGGGTAACCACCGGCAGGTAGGTGAGTTTGTGGGTGTACTCGGCCAGGTGCTCGAGTTCGGCAAAACCGTGGATCATCGGCTGGTAAGCCAGCTCGTCGAGCGACCGTGCGCTGTATACCAGCACGATGCGCTCGAAACGCTCCCAGACCTCGAAGTCCTGCAGCATCGACAGGAACGGCGCGATGCCGGTGCCGCTGCCGAGCAACCACAGATCGCGGCCATCGATGAAACGGTCGAGGGTCAGGTAACCCGTGGCCATCTTCTCCACCAGCAACGTATCGCCTACGCGCAAACGGCTCAGTTCACTGGTGAACTCACCACCTGGCACGACGATGGAAAAGAACTCCAGATGCTCGTCGTGGGGCGCCGAGACCAGCGAGTAGGCACGCCAGACCACGGTGCCGTCAGCCTTTTCCACCCCGAGACGGACGAACTGCCCGGCGCGGAAACGAAACCCCGCATCCCGGGTGGTACGCAGGGTGAACAGGCTCGGGGTCAGGGTCTGCACCTCGAGCAAGGTCTGGCGGGTGAACTTGTCTTCGCTGCTCATCGACGGCTCCATCAGGACTCATGCCCCTAGTGTCGCGCAAAGCCACGCGGCTAAACACCGGCAAAGATCAGGGACAACGGCACCCAAAACCACGCAACCAACTTTGTAGGAGCGTCGACCCCGGCGCGATGCGAGGGTGGCCGTCCAACAGAATCTGCTGCGCGCCTTCCATTCGCCGCGAGGTCGCGGCTCCTACAGACCGGTAGCCTGGGGTGAGCGAAGAGATACCCGGGAAAGGCCTTGCCTTACAACGCCAATCAATCCGGGCACACGAAAAAGCCGACCCTGAGGTCGGCTTTCTCTTTACCGCTTAGAGCGGGCTGGCGCCGTGTCGGTGAGCCGTTTCTTACAGCGCGTCGCGGCTGCTGGCGCCATCCACAAGACGGGCGATGCCCAGCGGGTTGGCATTCTTCAGTGCGTCGGGCAGCAGAGCGTCCGGGCAGTTCTGGTAGCACACCGGACGCAGAAAGCGGTCGATGGCCAGGGTGCCGACCGACGTACCACGGGCATCGGACGTCGCCGGGTACGGGCCGCCGTGCACCATGGAGTCGCAGACTTCCACGCCAGTCGGGTAGCCATTGAACAGCACGCGCCCGACCTTCTGCTCGAGCAGCGCGAACAGTTCTTCGCTGCCGACCAGATCGCCCGGCTCGGTGATCAACGTGGCGGTCAATTGACCATGCAGCCCCTTGATGGCGGTCAGCAGCTCGGCCTTGTCGGCCACTTCGACGACGACAGTAGTCGGGCCGAAGACTTCTTCCTGCAGTCGTTCGTCGCCGTTCAGCAGCAGGCTGACGTCGGCCTTGAACAGTTGCGGGCGAGCCTGGCTGCCTTCTTGTTTAGCGCCGCTCAGATGGCTGATGCCGGGGTGTGCAGCGAGTGCTGCAACGCCCTTGCCGTAACTCTCTAGGCCGACAGGATTGAGCAGGGTCTGCGCCGGCTGTTCGGCCATTTGGGCGGTCAGGCTCTGCAGAAAGGCGTCGAACTCTGGCGAGCGGATACCAATCACCAGGCCGGGATTGGTGCAGAACTGGCCAGCTCCCAGCACTACCGAAGCGGCCAGCTCGCCAGCGACCTGTTCGCCGCGCGCCTTGAGGGCTTCGGGCAGCAGGATGACCGGGTTGATGCTGCTCATCTCGGCGAACACCGGGATCGGCTGCGGGCGGGCTGCTGCCATATCGCACAGGGCACGGCCACCACGCAGCGAGCCGGTGAAGCCGACAGCCTGAATGGCCGGGTGCTTGACCAGCGCGGCACCGACGATGCCCCCGTAGATCATGTTGAACACGCCTTTCGGCATGCCGGTTTTCTCAGCGGCGCGCAGCAGTGCCGCGCCAACCAGTGCGGTGGTAGCCATATGGCCGGGGTGAGCCTTGAACACCACCGGGCAGCCAGCGGCCAGCGCGGAAGCGGTGTCACCACCCGCTGTGGAGAAGGCCAGCGGGAAGTTGCTGGCGCCAAACACGGCCACCGGGCCGAGGCCGATGCGGTACTGGCGAATGTCCGGGCGCGGCAGCGGCTGACGATCCGGCAACGCACGGTCGATGCGCGCGCCGAAGAAATCGCCACGGCGCAGCACCTTGGCGAACAGGCGCATCTGGCCGCTGGTACGGCCACGCTCGCCCTGGATACGACCAGCGGGCAGCGCGGTTTCCTTGCACACGGTGGCGACGAAATCGTCACCCAGGGCGTCCAACTCGTCGGCGATTGCATCGAGGAAATCGGCGCGCTTGGCCGCCGGCAAGCTGCGGTAAGTCGGGTAGGCGGCGGCTGCAGCTTCGGCAGCGGCGTCGACTTCTTCGGCGGTGGCCTCGACGAATTCATACGGCAGCGTTTCGCCGCTGGTGGCGTCGACGCTCTGCAGCTTCACGGAGCCGCGGGCACTGTAGGCGCCGCCGATGATGTTATGGCCGTTAACGGACATGAAATATTCCTCCTGGTCAGAACCGGGTCGGGGCCCTGAGGCCCCGCGGTGAATGACGGCTGGTGGTTACAGGGCAGTCACGCCGCCCGGCTCGAGCGGCTCGTCGGCCGCCACCAGCCCATTGCGCAAAGGTGCGCCAAACTCGTTCATTTCGATCTCGAAGGTATCACCCGGCTGGGCCTTGATACCGTCGGCATAGGACAGCGTAGCGGTTCCGAAATAATGCACATGCACATCACCCGGACGCAGGAACTGCTGGTACTTGAAGTGGTGGAACTCCAGGTTCTCCAGACTGTGGCACATGTTCTCCTCGCCACTGAGGAACTCCTTCTCCCACAACACCTCGTTGCCACGGTGAATGCGGCTGGTGCCGGACAGATGGGCCGGCAGCTGGCCTACGCGCAGCTCAGGGCCATAGGCGCAGAAACGCAGCTTGGAGTGAGCCAGGTACAGGTAGCTGCGGCGTTCCAGCACGTGGTCGGAAAACTCGTTGCCCAGTGCGTAACCGAGGCGGTAGGGCTTGCCGTCATCACCGATGACGTACAGACCGACCAGCTCGGGCTCTTCGCCGCCGTCCTCGGCGAACACCGGCACCGGCAGATCGGCGCCCGGGCGCACGACGATGCTGCCATCGCCCTTGTAGAACCACTCTGGCTGGGCGCCAATCTTGCCAGCGCCAGGCTTGCCGCCTTCGAGCCCCCAGCGAAACATGCGCATGGTGTCGGTCAGGGTGGCTTCGTCCTGGGCCTTGTGCTGGTGCATCTTGTCACGGGTCGAGGCGCTGCCGAGGTGGGTCAGGCCGGTACCGGTGACCAGGCAATGGGCCGGGTCCTCATGATCCAGCGGCGGCAGGATGCGCCCGCCTTTCTGCAGATCGGCATACGCCGGGCCAGCCTCGGTACCTAGGCCGTTCACTTCATCCTGCAGGCTGTGCCCGGCACGGATCGCCGCCAGCGCCAACTCACGGGTGCTGCTGATGCCGCGAACGGTGCGGATGGCATCGCCTTCGACAACACCAACCTGACGCTGGCCTTCGGTGGATTCGAACTGGATCAGTCGCATGGCTTATCTCTCTTATTGGTTCGCTTGCCCGAAAGGGTACAGAGCAGACTTTACGAACTGCGCGCCAGCCTGCCTAATGACAGCCTCTGATCAAGCAATAACTATTGGTTATCCCCATGATCGCTTCGCTACCCGCTTTGGTTTCCCGGCTGCGCCTGAAACAGCTGCGCCTGCTGATCGCCCTCGACGAACAGGGCTCGCTGCACAAGGCCGCGGACGCCGTGGCGATCAGCCAGCCCGGCGCGACGAAAGCCCTCAACGAAATAGAGTCGGCGTTCGGCATGCGCCTGTTCACGCGCACCAGCCAGGGGCTGGAAGCCAATGACCTGGGGCGTTGCGCGATTCGCTACGCACGGCTGATCCACAGTGACCTGGCTCACCTGCGCGAAGAAATGCTGGGCATTCTGCAGGGCCAAGGCGGCCGCTTGGTGGTGGGCGTGATCATGGGCGCGGTGCCACAGCTGACTCGTGCACTGTCGCGGCTGCGGGCGCGCCAACCGGAGCTATCGGTGGAAATCGTCGAAGACACCAGCGCACGCCTGCTCAGCCTGATCGACCAGGGCCGTCTGGATCTGGCGATCTGCCGCACCAGCGTCAGCCGCAGGCCGGACGACTACGATTGCCTGAGCCTGCATCAGGAACAGCTGAAAGTGGTCGCCAACCCCGCGCACCCGCTAGCAGCCACTCCGGGCTTGAGCCTGGAGCAGCTGGCAGCCTACAGCTGGGTGGTGTTCCCGGCGAACATGCCCATGCGCCTGGTGCTGGAGCGGGCGTTTAGCGATGCCGAGTTGGAGTTTCCGCGCTACCCACTGGAGACCGCCTCGACCTTCGCCACCCTGATGCTGCTGCAGGAAGACCCCAACCTGGTCGCGCTGATGCCGCGGGAGACGGCGCAGTCGGCGGCACGCTTCGGCCAATTGGCGTGCCTAGAGCTCTCCCAGGTACTGCGCAGCGAGCCCTATGGCGTGATCAGCCGCCATGGTTCGCCTCTGTCGTCGCCTGCCCGCTTGCTGCTGGAGGAGTTGCGGGCTTCGTAAGATGGGTCGGGCCACGTGGGTGTAACCCATCACCATGGAGGAGCTGTGCACCCATCCTACGGCCGCGAATTCTAGTGAGAGCGGGCCATGCGCGCGGAAAAATCGCGGGCATGGACTAGGCGTCCCCGCCCGCTCCCACAGGAATACGCATTAAACCGACGTAATCGATCAGCGACGATTGACCGTCTGCGCCGCGCGCAGCACGTCGGCACCGATCTCGGCTTCGAAGGCCTGCCAGACCGGGCGCATCGCTTCACGCCAAGCGCTGCGCTGCTCGGGGGTCAGCGGCAGGATCTGGCTGCGACCGCCAGCGACGATCTGCTCGCGGCTCTTGCGGTTCTGCTCTTCGGCGTCCTGATTCACCTTGAAGCTGACCTCTTCGATGATCGCTTCCAGCTGCACGCGCACCTGATACGGAATACCGACCCAGAACTTGGAATTGCTGATCAGCATGTAGTTGAGCGAGCCGTGATTGGTTTCGGTGATGAACGGCTGGGCGCTGTCGAGTTTCTGGCTCGCCAGGTTCGACCAGGGGTTTTCCGCGCCTTGCACGGTGCCCTTCTGCAACGCCGCCAGGGTTTCACTGAAAGCGATCTTGCTGGTGCTGGCGCCGATCTGCGCGAACTGCGCTTCCAGTACCGGCGACGGCTGAATGCGGAAGGTCAGGCCCTTGGCATCGGCAGGCAACTTCAACGCGCGGTTGGCGGAGAGCTGCTTCATGCCGTTGTTCCAGTACGCCAGGCCGTAGATGTCGTAGCTGGCCATGGAGCGCAGCAGCTCGCGGCTCTTCTCGCGCTTCTGGAAGCGCTTGACGGCTTCCAGATCGTCGAACAGGAACGGCAGGTCGAATACCTGCAGTTGCTTGGTGTAGGCATCGAATTTCGACAGCGAAGGCGCCAGCAGTTGCACCTTGCCGTCGCGCAGAGCCTGCAGCTCGTCGTCGTCACCGAACAGGGTGGAGTTGGGGTAGACCTCGACCTTCACTTGGGCACCGAGGCGCTCCTCCACCAGTTGTTTGAACAGTAGGGCGCCTCGGCCCTTGGGCGTATCGTCGGCAACCACGTGGGAGAACTTGATGACGATGGGTTCCGCGGCGGATACCGATGTGCAGACCAGCAGCAGAGCAGACAGGGCAATGGTGACAACGGATTTGAACATGCAACACCTTGGCAATGGCAGGCACAGGCGCATGCGCGAGGCAGGCACCTGAAGGAAATGGGTTATCGAGTGACCTCAACGAGGCATCGGCAAAGCGCTGTCGGCTACGCCCGGCGCATGGCGCGGGTGTGCGACTATTATTGGAAGGGCTGCGGCAAAGGGTCAGTGGGCTTGACCTTATAGGCAGGGGCGCGATTCTTGTCGATCCCCTGCCGCGGAACAAGCGGCAATAACGCCAACTGCTGCACAGCTTGAAGATTCGCCGACCGCGCCATGGCAGAATGCGCACCGCCACGCACACCACGAGATCAGCATGTCGTCGTCTTTCGTCACTCCTTTCGCCACCCTGGAACTGCAGCGCCAGCCCGAGCAACCCGGCATGCCGCTGCAGGCCTTCGATGCAGCCGACGCCTACCTGCTCGAACAGGTACAGACGCTTTCAGGCAGCACCCGCGTGCTGCTGCTCAACGACAGCTTCGGTGCCCTGGCCTGCGCGCTGGCCGGCTGCGCCCAGGTGACCAGCAGCGGCGACTCGCATCTGGGCCACCTGGCGCTGCGTCTCAACCTGACGCGTAACGGCCTTGCCGAAGATGCGGTGAACTTCGTGCCGGCCAGCGAGGGGGTCAGTGGCCCGTTCGATCTGGTGCTGATCCGCGTGCCGAAAACCCTGGCGCTGCTCGAGGAACAGCTGATCCGCCTACACGGCCAGCTAGCGCCTGAGGCCCAGGTGATCGCTGGCGGCATGATCAAGCATCTACCCCGTGCGGCTGGTGATCTGCTGGAGAAATACATAGGCCCGGTGCAGGCTTCGCTGGCGGTGAAAAAAGCCCGCCTGCTGCATGCCACGCCAGAAGCTAAAGCGACGCCGACGTCGCCCTACCCGACCCGCTATCGCCTCGACAAACCGGCACTCGAACTGAGCAACCACGCCAACCTGTTCTGCCGCGAAGGGCTAGATATCGGCACCCGCGCCTTTCTGCCTCACTTGCCAAAGCACCTGGACAACCGTCGAGTCGCCGACCTTGGCTGCGGCAACGGTGTGCTGGGCATCGCCTACGCATTGAGCAGCCCCAGCGCCGAGCTGACCCTGGTGGACGAGTCCTACATGGCCGTGCAATCGGCCGCGGAAAACTGGCGTGCCGCGCTGGGCGATCGCCCGGTGACCGTCCGCGCCGGTGACGGCCTGGCCGAGCAAGAAGCCGACTCGCTGGATCTGGTGCTGTGCAACCCGCCCTTCCATCAGCAGCAGGTGGTCGGCGACTTTCTCGCCTGGCGCATGTTCCAGCAAGCCCGCAACGCATTGGTCACCGGCGGTGAACTGTGGATCGTCGGCAACCGCCACCTGGGGTATCACACCAAGCTGGCGCGCCTGTTCCGGGGTGTCGAGCAGGTGGCGGCAACGCCGAAGTTCGTGGTGCTCAAGGCGACCAAGTAATCGCCGCGGCCCCGGGTATCGCTACGCTCAACGCCGGGCTACCAGAGTCACTCGTAGCCTGCGGTTGAGCGCAGCGATACCCAGGAACGGGCAGCGCCGCGCTACAAGGTCAGGGTAAACCGCGACAGCAACGCGCCAGGCAAAGCCATCGAGCCGGTCTGCCGCGCGCCGTAAGTGCCGCCGGGCAACAGCAGTTCCGGCTCGCGGGTCAGGGCTTCCAGATTCGGGCCGAGGAAATCGAACAGCGAATCGTCGAAGCGCATAGTGTTGACCGGTGCCTGGATGCGGCCGTCTTCGACCCAGAAAGTGGCAAAGCGGGTCATTCCGGTCAGACGCCCGGCCGGCAGGTCGGAGAAGTTGCTGTACCACAGGTTGCCGATATACAGCCCGGTGCCGAGACGTTGCAGGGCCTCGCTGTCGTCCAGATCGCCGCCATGCATACGCAGCGACAATGGATATTCACCACTCCCTGCGCCGTTGGCGATCAAGCCATATTCGGCGGCGCTGCGTGAGCTGACCAGGCGCTCGCCGGGCTGCCCTTCGCTCAGCAGCCGCAGCGGCTGACGCGGGCCCTCGCGGGTAAACGCCGGTGCCAAACCGCCTTCGATACGCTCGTCGAGGGTCACCTTGGCACTGAGGCTGGCGCTCCCGACGAACAAGCGCTGCAAGGGGCTGCTGCCGGTGGCCAGCGCCTGGGCGGAAAAACCCCAGGCGAACAGGCCGAACAACTCTTCCAGTGCAGCAGGCGTCAGATAGGCGCGATAAGCCCCCGGTTTCAGTTCATGGGCGGGCTTGCCGAGATGCTCCAACTGCTCGCGGGCGAACGCCAGTTTGCGATTGAAGGCCTGGGCATCCCAGTGCTCCCCGGCGTAGTTGCTTTTCACCGCCTGACCATTTTCATGGAACAGGCTGAATTCGAAATTGAAGCTACTCGCCTCGTGCCAGCCGAAGGCGCCCCAGGAGCTGGCGAAGCCCTGATATTGCGGCCCGGCGGCATAGAAGCCGACCAGATCCAGCCCGGCTGACGCCTCATTGATCTGGGCGATGGCGGCCTGGCTGTCCTGAATCCCCTGACCCGCAGCGGTTTCACAGCGCCAGGCTTCACGATTCAGGCGCAGGTAAGGATCGTCGGCCAGTGTCGGCAGTACCGCGCGCAGGCGCTGCAGGGCCTGATCGAGGCGCAGTTGGTCATCCGCGAACACCCCGCTCAGGGCCAGCTCGAAATTGCCATGCCGCTCACCCTGATACAGGGCCAGGGTGGCGTATGCCTGCTGCACCTGGCCAGCCTGGCGCACACGGGCATGGTTGAACCGGATGAAGTCGGAGGCTTCGGCCTCGTAGGCCAGGGTGAACCCCTCGCCGGTCTGCAGGCGGGTATTCAGGTAAGCGAGCAGACGCTCGAAATGCTGACGCGCTTCCATCAGGCAACCCCTCCAAAAACATCGATATCGGCGAACACGCACGCCGGCGTGGCGTGGCCGACACGGATCACCTGATTCGGCTCGCCCTTGCCGCAGTAGGGCGTGCCCAGCACCTCGAAGGTACTGGCGTCGCCGACCGCCTTGAGGTTACGCCAGAAGCGCGCGGAGATGCCTCGGTAGTTGGGGTTCTTCACTACGCCCTTGAGTTCGCCGTTCTCGATCAACTGACCCCACTCGCAACCGAACTGGAATTTGTTGCGCGCATCATCAATCGACCAGGAGCGGTTGTTACTCATCAGAATGCCGTGCTCGATGCCGGCGATCATCTGCTCCAGGCGCTGCGTGCCGGGCTCGACATTGAGGTTGGCCATGCGGTCGAGGGTCGGCCGGTTCCAACTGCAGGCACGGCTGTTGGCGACACCTTCCAGGCCGCTGCGCCACTGCGACAGCGCACCACCAAGCGGTCGCTGCAGGATGCCCTCGCGTATCAGGTATTCGCGCTGCGCCGGGGTGCCGTCATCGTCATGGCGATAGCTGGCCAACTCGCCCGCCACCGTCGGGTCGAAGGTCACGTTGAGCAGCGGCGAGCCGTATTGGTAACGGCCGAAATCCTCCTGACGGATAAAGCTGGTACCGGCGAAATTGCGCTCGTCACCGAGGATGCGATCCAGCTCCAGCGGATGGCCGATGGACTCGTGGATCTGCAGGATCATCTGATCCGGCATCAGTAACAGGTCACGGTGACCGCTCGGCGTGTTGTGCGCCAGCAGCAATTGCAGCGCCTCATCGGCGATACGCGTAGCGGTACCAACCAGCCCCAACTGATCGATCACCTCGGCACCGCCCTGGCGAGCCAGGTGAGTACCACCGAAGCTGCGGCTCTGGCTGTCGGCGCCATCGCTGGCGGTCACCCCCAGTTGCGGAAACACGTAGTGCTGGGCACGCCGCAAACGGGCACCGGCGCTGTTGAGGTAGATCTGCTCGGTGGCGGTAAAACTCAGGCCGGCGTACCAGTCCACTAGGCGCTCGTCACGCGGCACCCGCGCCGACTCGGCCGCCAGCAACTCGTACCAGTGGGCAGGGCTGGCCAGGGATCGCTCGTAGCCGGGCATCACGTCATCAGCCTGCCCATGGGGCACCGGTAGCTCATGCATATCGAGCAGATTACGACCCGCGAGCTGCCGAGCCAGTTGCTCGGCCTTGTCGAGGGCTGTCTGCAGCCCGGCTTGGCTGAGATCACTGGTCGCCGAGTAGGCCTCTACGCCAGCGATACGCACACTGAGCATGGCGCCGGCATCGTCACCGAACGACGGCGCCAACGCCACGTTGCGGCGCACCCAATAGCGCTCGGTGGTTTCCCGCACATGGCGCAACGACCAGAAGTCGGCGGTGGAGTGCAGCGCGGCAAAGCGGCGTTGCAGGGTTTCGCTGAAGGCGAACATCGGGGCTCCCTTTGGCTGGTGGCAAAGGGGGCAGTATGGGAACGATTGTCGGGATGGATCAACTCGGAATGAGTGGATCGTTCCCACGCTCCGCGTGGGAACGCCTCGGCAAGGTGCTCTGCGTCAGCGACATCGTCAGCTCAGCCTGCAGGGGCTGCATTTCAACGTGGCTAGTTGATGGACATACGTAGCGTGGACAACGCGAAGCTTGTCCACCATTTTCACAGCACGTTGTCCCGAATGAATTCGGGTTAGTCTGGGTCAGTGTCTCGCTCAGGGGCTTGGCTCCGTGGCACCTCATCCTTACTGTGTCTTGCAAGATTGCCCCTTCCTCCAACCGCGAGCATCGACTCATGATGAAAAACCTGAAACACAGCGCCATAGCCGCCTTGCTTATCGGCCTGTCGAGTTTTGCCCAGGCTCAGGAAACGCCATCGCATCTGGACAAGGTGCTGGAGAAGGGGCAACTGGCGGTGTGCACCACCGGCGATTACAAGCCCTATACCTTTCTGCGCCAAGACGGCGGGTACGAAGGCATCGATATCGAGATGGCCCAGTCCCTCGCGCAAAGTCTTGGGGTGAAGGTGCAGTGGGTGCCGACCACCTGGAAAACCCTGATGCCGGATATGGTGGCGGGCAAATGCGATATCGGCATGGGCGGTATCTCGGTGACGCTCGAGCGCCAGAAGAAGGCCTTTTTCAGCAGCACGCTGGATGTCGACGGCAAGATTCCTTTGGTTCGCTGCGAAGACGTTTCGCGTTACCAAACCGTCGAGCAGATCAACCAGCCTTCGGTGCGCCTGATCGAGCCGGCCGGCGGCACCAACGAAGCCTTTGCGCGGGCATATCTACCGAAGGCTCAGCTGAACTTCCACGACAACAAGACGATCTTTCAGGAGCTGCTGGATAAGCGCGCCGACGTGATGATCACCGACTCGTCCGAAGCCCTGTATCAGCAGAAACGCATGCCCGGCCTGTGCGCCGTCAACCCGACGGACTACATGCAATACGGCGAGAAAGCTTACCTGCTGCCTCGCGACGACATGACCTGGAAGAGCTATGTGGATCAGTGGCTGCACTTGAGCAAGGCCACCGGCGCGTATCAGAAGACGCTCGGCCACTGGTTAGCGGTGCCGGCGCAGTAACTGAATCGCGCCTGCGCAGAGCCTGGGAACGATCAAAAAATAACGTCACCGATTCTAATCGTCATGTGAAAAATTTTATAAACAACGCGGATTTTACTGATATGAAACTCATGAACCTAGAAGGGACTTGCCCTCACTGCCACTCTGCCATTCATATTAGAAAACTGCGACGCATCCCTTTTTCGGGTTCGCTTAATTGGTACGAGTTCACCCCTACGCCTAAACAGGCTTGCCCGCATTGTAATAGGTTAATAAAGCACACACTGAACAACTCAAAGTGGCTTTTCTTGCCATTTTTAATGATATCAATAACTCTTGGATACATTCTTGCTGGAGCAGGGACTTCAATACTCGGGAAATTCACACTTATTGTCTTTTCGGCCATCGGCATATATATGGCTTTGCGTTCTGGAGCTTTTATCTCAAACGAAATCGTCAAGACCGATCAAACGGTTTAATACATGACAGCAAGTAGGGTGGACAACGCGAAGCTTGTCCACCGCTTCTCAGGGTTAATCGCGGCTAGCCCATGGTGGATGGGTAAAGCGTCAGCTACGCGCCCCGATCCACCCTACGGGGTGCCTTTACGGCGTACTCAGCCCCGCCGCATTCATGAACAGCCGCAGCAGATACGACACCAGCCCCAGGCTCAGCACGCTGACCGTCCAGATGCCGGCCAGCCAGGCGATGCGTTGCCAGAGTGGTTTCTTCTCGGTCGATCTTTCCATCAGTGGTACCCCTGATCAGGCGTCACCTTGCCGCGGAATACGTAGTAGCTCCAGGCGGTGTATACGAGGATGAACGGAATGATGAACAGCGCGCCGACCAAGGCGAAGCCCTGGCTCTGCGGAGGCGCGGCGGCCTGCCAGATGGTCAGCGAGCCAGGCACTATGTTCGGCCACAGACTGATGCCCAGGCCGCTGTAGCCGAGGAAGATCAGTACCAGGGTCAGCACGAACGGCTTGCTGTTGTCGTGGTTGGCCACCGAGCGCAGCAGGTAGAAGAAGGTCGCCAGCACCAACAGCGGCACGGGCGCGAACCAGAACAGGTTGGGCAGGCTGAACCAGCGCTCGGCAATGTTCGATTGAGACAGTGGCGTCCATAAGCTGACGATGCCGATCACGGCCAGCAACAGCAGCGCCAGGGGCCGGGCCATCCTGTGCATCTGTTGTTGCAGGCGCCCTTCGGTTTTCATGATCAGCCAGGTGCAGCCGAGCAGTGCATAGGCGGCGATCAGCCCCAGGCCGCTGAACAGCGGGAACGGCGCCAGCCAATCCAGCGAACCGCCGGAAAACGCCCGGCCTTCGACCGGAATACCCTCGATGAACGCCCCCAGCGCCACGCCCTGAAAGAAGGTCGCGGCGATGGAGCCGCCGATGAACGCCTTGTCCCAGATATGCCGTTTGTGATCCCTGGCCTTGAAGCGAAACTCGAAGGCTACGCCGCGAAAAACCAGGCCCAGCAGCATGAACATCAGCGGCAGGTACAACGCACTGAGCACCACCGAGTAGGCCAGCGGGAACGCGGCGAACAGCCCGGCGCCGCCCATCACCAGCCAGGTTTCGTTGCCGTCCCACACGGGCGCCACGGTGTTCATCATCACGTCGCGTTCGCCCTTGTCCGGCACGAATGGAAAGAGGATGCCGATGCCCAGGTCGAAGCCGTCCATGATCACGTACATCATCACGCCGAAGACGATGATCACCGCCCAGATGACGGAAAGATCGATACCCATGGTCATACCCTCCCGCTCGCAGTGCTGGTGATCGAATCGCTGTCGTCCAGGCCTTCCTTCGCGGCGGACAATGGTCGTGCCTGTGTGTGCCGGGTGCCCGGCCCGCCGTCATCCTGATGATCGCCTTCGCCGCTGACCGGCCCTTTGCGCACCAGGCGCATCACGTAGCTCATGCCGGCGCCGAACACAGCGAAGTAGACGACCACGAACAGCACCAGGGTGATCCCCAGTTGCGCCGCGCTGTGCATCGACACGCCATCGGCGGTACGCATCAGCCCGTAAACCACCCACGGCTGGCGGCCGATCTCGGTGGTGAACCAGCCGGCGAGGATCGCGATCAGGCCAGACGGCCCCATCCATAAACAGAAGTACAGGAACGGGCGCGACTGATAGAGACTGCCGCGCCAGCGCAGCCACAGGCTCCACAGCCCAGCCAGGATCATCAGCATGCCCATGGCGACCATCACCCGAAACGACCAGAACACGATGGTCGAGTTGGGCCGGTCATCCTTGGCGAATTCCTTCAGCGCGGGCACCTGCTTGTCGAGGCTGTGGGTCAGGATCAGGCTGCCGAGGTACGGCACCTCGACCTTGAAGCGGGTTTCCTCGCGCTCCATGTCCGGCCAGCCGAACAGGATCAGCGGCGTCGGCTCACCGGAGCTGTTGTCCCAGTGGCCCTCGATGGCGGCGATCTTCGCCGGTTGATGCTCGAGGGTATTGAGGCCATGGAAGTCGCCGATCACCGCCTGTACCGGAGCGACCAGCAGGGCCATCCACAGCGCCATGGAGAACATCTTGCGCATCGCCGGGGTGTCGCGCCCACGCAGCAGGTGCCAGGCCGCCGACGCGCCGACGAAGAACGCGGTGGCGAGAAACGCGGCAGTGGCCATGTGCGCCAGGCGGTAGGGGAACGAGGGGTTGAATACTACGGCGAACCAATCCACCGGAATGACCCGGCCGTCGACGATCTCGAAGCCCTGGGGCGTTTGCATCCAGCTGTTGGAGGCGAGAATCCAGAAGGTCGAGATCAGCGTGCCGATCGCCACCATGATCGTCGAGAAGAAGTGCAGCCCCGGCCCGACGCGGCTCCAGCCAAATAGCATGACGCCGAGAAAACCCGCCTCGAGGAAGAATGCGGTCAGCACTTCGTAAGCCAGCAGCGGCCCGGTGACCGAACCGGCGAAATCCGAGAAGGCGCTCCAGTTGGTGCCGAACTGGTAGGCCATCACCAGGCCGGAGACAACGCCCATGCCGAAGTTGACGGCGAAGATCTTCGCCCAGAAATGGTAGAGGTCGCGGTACACCGTTTCGCCGGTCTTCAGCCAAAGCCCTTCGAGCACAGCCAGGTAACTGGCCAGGCCGATGGTGATGGCCGGAAAGATGATGTGGAAGGAAATGGTGAAGGCGAACTGGATGCGCGCGAGATCCAAAGCCTCTAGGCCGAACATGGACGTGCCCCTCGATCAAAGTTATCGGTTATCGAATTCTTGTAGTGATTGCAGACGCCAACAGCCAAGGCGAAAGGCGCCTTGATCTGGATCAATGGATCAGTTTCAGATTACGCCTTGCGGTGCCACTTACCAGCGTGGCCGGATGCCGCGCGACAGGCTGTCGCTGTGGCGTTGTGCCTTAGTCTGCTCGATTTCGGCGCTTTGCCTGCAAAGTGGCGATACCAACCCGTGGGAGAGGCTTTAGCCTCGAGCCTTGTAAGCCTATCCAGGCAAAATCGAGGCTAAAGCCTCTCCCACAAAAGTGTTCAACGAATGGCCGTTTTTACCTTTTAGCAGTCGCTTTATGTCGCCTAAAAAAGATCGTGAACAGGCTTTAAGTTCTTCAGTTATCGCGCACCGTGCGCGTGATCGGACGAGGTGCAGAAGTGGCCTGGCACACGCGGGCGCCGTCCTACCCCGCGCTATCCCAAATACCGCTCCACGGAGAACTTCCCGAATGCCTTGCCTGCCCCCCTTCGCCCTGCGCCATCGCCACCTGCTGGCCGCCAGCCTGCTGACCTGCGCAGCGTTGCCTGCCGCCTATGCCGAAACCAGGCCGGGCACCGTGCAACTGGAAGGCGTGCAGGTGACCGACCGGGTGCTGACCGAGCAGCAGGCGGCCGAAGAGCAGCTCAAGCAGGTACCGGGCGGCACCAACCTGGTGGACATGAGGCGCGTCGAGCAGGGCCGCGTGGCCGGCAACCAGGATGTGCTGGCCTACCAGCCGGGCGTGTACGCACAGTCGCCTGGCAACGAGGGCATCAAGATCGCCATCCGCGGCTCGGGCATCAATCGCGGCACCGGCTCTCACGCTTCCGGCAACCACATCATGCTCGACGGTTTGCCGCTGACCGGCTCGGGCGGCACGCCTTATGAGCTGCTGGAGCCGCTGTGGATAAGCCGCGCCGAAGTGCTGCGCGGCGCCAATGGTTTCGACAAGGGATCACTGGCCCTGGGCGGCGCCATCGACTACATCACCCGCACCGGCCGTGATGCCGACAAGCTACAACTGCGCTACGAAGCCGGCAGCCACGGTTACCAGAAACGCAGCATCAGCTCCGGTCAGGTGCTAGGCGATTTCGATTACTACATCAACCTCACCGACAGCCATTACGACGGTTATCAGGATCATGCCTCGGGCAAAGGCAAGGGCGTGGCTGCGAACGTTGGTTATCGCCTCAACGACAACCTGGAAACGCGCTTCTACCTGCGCTATCGGGAAACCGAGCATGACGTCCCGGGCCGCCTGACCAAAGCGCAGATCAAGCACGACCCACGGGCTGCCGCCGCCAACAACCTGCGCATCGATGCGCACCGCGACCAACCCGGCAGCACCTGGCTGGCCAACAAGACCACCTGGCAGATCGACGACGACTCGACGCTGGTAGCGGGCCTGGCCTATCACCACTACCCGATGGATATCGTCGAGAACAGCTCCCCGAATGGCAACACCTACCGGGTGCGCGTGGATTACAGCGACGTCAGTGGCACCCTGAACTACAACCGCCGCCACACCCTGTTCGGGCTCGACAGCAATACCACCATCGGTTTTCGCAGCACCACCAATCTGCCAAGTAGCAAGTCCAAGGAAAATGCCGCGCTACCGATCAGCGTCGGTGGCACCGATTACCCGGCCGGCACCCTGATGCGCGCCTATGAACACCTGGGCTCGGACAACGTGCTGCACGCCAGCAACGAAACCGAGCTGGTGCCCGATCTGTGGCTGACCACCGGTTTGGCGCTGATCTATACCCGCCGTCAGGTCGAGGTGACCTGGCCAGCCACCGACGACACGCTCAGCGAACACACCTGGGACTACGCGCCGCGCATCGGCCTGCGCTATCAGCTCAACCCCGAGGTGCAGCTGTACGGCAATATCAGCCGCTCCGTCGAACCGCCCCACGCCTGGTCGATGCTCTGGAGTTCGCCACTGCGTTTCCCGGCCAGCAACCAGCCGTACAGCGCTCGCCAGCGCGCGCCGATCTCGATGGACAACCAGACCGCCACCACCTTCGAAGTTGGCGGGCGCGGCGACTCCGTGCTGGGTCAGTGGGATGTGGCCTATTACTACTCGGTCGTGCGCCACGAGCTGCTGACCGTGCAGGTCGAGAACAATGTGTTCTCCGAATCCAACGCCAGCCCCACCATCCACCAAGGCATTGAGTTGGGCCTCGACAGCCCGCTGTGGCAAGGCGGCGCAGCCGGTGATCTGGCCTTGCGCCAGGCGTATACCTTCAGCGATTTCCACTACCGCGACGACGACACCTACGGCGATAACCGCCTGCCGGGCCTGCCGCGTCATTACTACCAGGCCGAGCTGCGCTACAGCCACCCGAACGGTTTCTACGCCGGGCTCAACACCCAGTACGCCTCGAAGGTTGCCGTGGATTACGCCAACTCCTACTACGCCGATGCCTACGCCATTTTCGGCGCGACCCTGGGCTACGCCTCGCCGAAAGATGACTGGCAGACCTGGCTGGACTTGCGCAACCTGACCGACAAGCGCTACGCCGCCACCGTCACGCCGGGCTACAACGACAACGGCGCAGACGCCGCTCGCTCCACGCCGGGCGACGGTTTTGGCGCCTTCGTCGGGGTGTCTTACAGCTTCAACTGACGCGACTCGCCTGGCTGACTGCGCCGTGTATCGCAGCGAGTCAGCCAGGCGATGGCCGACCTCAAGACCAATCGCGCTAACGCCCGCCACACCAATAGCAATAATTGTTATTTACGAATCATTGCCAATTGCCTATCCTCTGGCCGCTTCCAACACCCAGAGGGCTTATCGTGCCGATTGCCACGCTGCAGGCCAGCCAACCCGCGCTCCGCGACGCCGCCAAGGTCGACTGGCAAGGCATCGACCTTGGCTGGGCCTACAGCGATCTGCTGCTCAGCCTCAGCCGTCGCACCCGCTGCGTGCAACGCGCTTACGATGTGCTTCACGACGCCCTGCTGCGCTTTGCTCTGGCGCAACATCAGCGCCGTATCGAGCAGCCCAACGCCTACCTGCGCCGTGTCGCCCACTCGGTACTGATCGATTTCTACCGCAGCGAGTGGCGGCTGGAATCGCTGGAATCGCACAACCCGGAAGATCTCGCCCCCGATCAGGTGGCGCCGTCCTGCGAACACCTGCTCGATATCCAGCAGCGCCTCAAGGCGTTGCAGCGCATCCTCGACTGCCTGCCCGAGCGCTGCGCGGAGGTGTTCTGGATGGCCCGTATCGAGGGTTATACCCAGCCGGATATCGCCACGCGCCTGGGCATCAGCCTGAACATGGTCGAACGGCACATGATGCGCGCCCTGCTCGACCTGCGCCGCGCCCGCGACCTGCTGCAATCATGAGTGACCCGACCGAACAGGCCGCCGCCTGGTTTCTGCGCCTGCGCGGCGATGCGCGACTGGCGGAGCAGGCGGAATTCCGCAGCTGGCTGGCAGCCGACCCGGCGAACGCCGAGGAATACCGTGCCTTCGAAGCGCTCTGGGACGACTTCGGCAGTACCCGCCAGACCGAGGCGCTGGCCATGGCCATGGAGCGCCAGCAACGCGGGCAGCCACGTTACCTGCGCCGGGGCGTCTATGCGCTGGTGCTGATGCTCGCCTCGGCTGCGGGCTGGCTCGGTTATCGGCAGAGCCCTCAGCAGCTCGCGTTGCACACGCCGATTGGCGAGCGCCAGCAGATCACCCTGCGCGATGGCAGCGAACTGCAGTTGAACGCCGCTACCCGGATCGACGTCCGTTATGGCTGGCGCCAACGCAGGATCGACCTGCGGCAGGGCGAGGCGCTGTTCGATGTCGCACGCAACCCTCTGCGCCCCTTCGTGATCGATAGCGGCCTGGCGCAAATCACCGTGCGCGGCACCCGCTTCGTGGTCAACCGCCTGCCGGATCGGCTGCGGGTCAGCGTCGATCATGGCCGAGTCGAAGTGGCCAGCACTCGCCACCCGAACGAAACCTGGCAGGTGGGTGCCGGCCAGGTCGTGGAAGTCGATGCCAGTGGCCACCTGCGCAAGCTCGACCTGCCGGCCGACAATGCCCTGGCCTTCACCCGCGGCAACCTGGTGTTCGAAGACGCCGATCTTGGCGAGATCGCCGCCAGCTTGTCGCGCTATCGCGAACGGCCACTGCAAGCCCACGCTGGCTACCCGAGCCCGCGCATCAGTGCCGTGCTGCAACTGAGCGACGTGGAGGACTTCATCCGCGCCCTGCCGACCATCGCCCCGGTACGCGTGACCGAAGACAGCCAAAGCACCGAGCTGAGCGCGCGTTAGCGATTCGCTTCGCCACGGCCACGGCCACGGCCACGAAGATAACGGCATAGCGGCGACCATTCGTCGCCGCTACATCAGGGGAAACGCAATGCGTTCCGTCCTTCAGGCAAATTCCCATAAGAAGGATGTCTCGATGCGTCATTCGTTTGCGCTACGCAACCCGCTGGCCGTTGCCAGTTTCGCCTTGGTTGCGCCCGTGCTGGCTGCCCCTGTCGGTCTGAACCTGCCCGCCCAGCCCCTGAGTATGTCGCTGCGCCAACTGGGCGAAGCCGCCGGTTTGAGCATCGCCGCCGACAGCAGCCTGACAGGGCATCTGCACGCCCCTGCCGTGAACGGCACGCTGGAACCCACGGTGGCGCTGCAGCGCCTCCTCGATGGCAGCGGCCTGACTTACCAGCGTGCGGGCAACACCCTGATCATCACCCGCCAGAGCGATACCGGCGCTTCGCTGGAACTGGGCGCCACCAGCATCACCGGCGCAGGCCTGGGTGACACCACCGACGGCACGGGCTCGTACACCACCGGTTCGACCAGCACAGCGACCAAGATGCCGCTGACCATCCGCGAAACGCCGCAGTCGATCAGCGTGATGAGCCGCCAGCGTATGGATGACCAGAACCTGACGCAGCTGACCGATGCGGTGCGTCAGACCCCTGGCCTGAGCGTGAACCAGAGCGGCAACATGGGCTCGGACAGCAGCGCCATCTACTCCCGGGGCTTTCAGGTCGAAAACTACCAGATCGACGGCGAGCCGCTGCTCAACAGCGCCTACAACTCGATGTTCCAGACCAATGACCTGGCGCTCTACGACCGCATCGAAGTGATCCGAGGCGCTACGGGGCTGACCAATGGCATCGGCACCCCGGGCGCCACGATCAATCTGGTGCGCAAGCGCCCGACCAGCGAATGGAAGAGCAGCATTGGCCTGCAGGCAGGCTCCTGGGATAACAACGCCATCGAACTGGACAGCGGCGGGCCACTCAATGAAAGCGGTAGTGTGCGGGGGCGCATGGTCGCCGTTTACCGCGATGCCGGTTCTTATATCGACCGCCTGCAGGAGCGGCACAAAGTGCTGTACGGCATTGTGGAGGCCGACCTGACGCCAGACACCTTGCTCACCATCGGTGCAGATGCACAGCAGCACGACGCCAACAATCACGCCCGCGGCGGTCTGCCGCTGTATTTCAGCGATGGTTCGCGCACCGACTGGTCTCGCTCGGCCTCGGCAGCCAGTACCTGGGCTTACTCTGAACGTCACTTCGCCTCGGGCTTTGCGTCTATCGACCAGCAACTGAACGACGACTGGAAAGCCAAGATGACCGTCAGCCGGGGTCGTTATGCCTACGATGAAGTGCTCGGTTATGCAGGCGCGCGTGTCTATCCGAATCGTGAAACCGGAAGTGGTGGCATGCTCTATGGCGGCCGCTGGGGGGCCAAGCCGGTGCAGGACAGCCTCGACATGCACCTGCGCGGCAGCTTCGAGCTGCTGGGCCAGCAGCATGATCTGGTGATCGGTCATTCCCGCCAACAGACTCGCTACAAGGCCGATAACTACGACCTGTGGAGCTTCACCGGCTGGGACAGCTCGATCCCCAGCTACTACGGCTGGGATGGCAAGACGCCGGTCGAGCCGAACATTCCGGTCAACGGCCGCACCAACTACAACGAGAAACAGCAAGCGACTTATGCCAGCTTGCGCCTGCGCGCCACGGATCAACTGTCAGTCTTCCTCGGCGCCCGCGTGACCGACTGGGAGAACGTACAGAAGACCGACAACTACGGTGGCGTCGACGATGAAACCACCCGGCGCACCGAAACCGGTGTGTTCACGCCTTTCGCGGGCGTGGTCTACGAAATCGACAACACCTGGTCGGCCTATGCCAGCTATACCAGCATCTTCAAACCGCAGAACAATCGCACGGCCACCGGCAGCTTTATCGACCCGTTGGAAGGTGTCGGTTACGAAGTCGGCATCAAGGCGGGGTTCTTCGAAGATCGCCTGAATTTCTCCACGGCGATCTACCAGATCGAGCAGGACAACTTTGCGGTCTCCATACCGGGCGAGTTCGCTCCTAATGGTGACCAGGCGTACCGCGCCGAATCCGGCACCAAAACCCGTGGTTTCGAGGTGGAGCTCAGCGGCGAGCTGCTGCCGGACTGGCAACTGACGGCCAGCTATTCGCGCAATATCGTCCAGGACAGTAACGGCAGAGCGCTGAATACCGATATCCCGCAAAACACCGCCAAGCTGTTCACCAGCTATCTGCTCGACAACCTTGGCAATGGCCTGACCGTGGGCGGCGGAGTGAACTGGCAGCATGCAATCTACAGCGATGCCATGGGGCCCAACAGGGTGCGCTTCACCCAAGGCAGCTACGCGGTGGTCGACCTGATGGCCCGCTACCCCATCACCGAGCAACTCAGCGCAACACTCAACCTCAACAACCTGCTCGACAAGACGTACTACACCAGTACGTCGTCGGCTTACTACGGCACGCCGCGCAATGCCTCGCTGGGGTTGCGGCTGACGTTCTGAGCGAAACCAGCCTGGCGTGCGAATGCGCCGGGCTGAGCGTGGCCTCAGAAGTCCAGAGTGGCCGAGACCTTCAGGGTGCGCGGCTCGCCCTGGGTCAGGTAGCCACCGTTGGTGGACGCCCAATAGGCCTTGTCAGCGACGTTTTCCAGGCCCGCACGCAGGGTCAACTTGCGCTCTTCATCGAGTTTCATCCCATAACGAGCACCGAGATCTACCCTCGTCCAGGCGGGGATGCTCAGAGTATTGGCAGAGTCGTAGTACTGGCCGCCGGTGCGCAGCAACAGCCCGTTGAAACTCAGGCCCGAAACACCTGGCACGTCCCAGTCGGCGCCGACGTTGTACTGAAACTCCGGGATGCCGACAGCGCGGTTGCCATCATTGGCGCCACCGGCAGTGCCGCGCAATTCGGTATCCATCAGGGTCGCGCCAGCAAGCAGGCGCAAGCCAGACAGCGGCTCACCGAACAGATTCAGCTCCACGCCGCGGTTACGCTGCTCGGCATCCACACTGTAGATATTGTTAGTTCCGGTAACGCCCTGGGGTTGCTCAATCTGGTACACGCCCAGGCTGCCACCGAAGGTGCCCCAATCTAGCTTGAGCCCCGTCTCGACCTGTTTCGTGCGGTAAGGCGCGAACATTGCTCCACGATTGAGCGCGCCAGCAGGAGCGGTTGGCCCCTGCTGAAGCGACTCGATGCTATTGGCATACAACGAAACCACGTCGCTCGCCTTGAACACCAAGCCATACGCCGGCGTGGTGATGCTGTCTTCATAATTGGCGGTACGCGCACCGGTACCAGCACTCCAGGCATCGGCGCCAATGGACTGGTGGCGTAGCCCAAGGGTCAGCAACAGCCGATCGTCGAAGAAACCCAGGGTGTCGGAAACGGCCACGCTGCGGGTGATTACCTTGGCGGTCTTGCGGGGGTCGTGCAGATCTCCGCTGACGCTCGCCACCGGTTCATTCACGGGTTGAGGGTCGTAAAGATTGCCGGGCAGGCGATTGGCTAGAGTCGTCGACTCGAAGGCATTGCGCCGCTCCTGCCAAAGACCATTGGTGGAGACATTCAGTTGGTGGCTGACAGGACCAGTCTGCAGAAGGCCACGCAATCCAGCCACGCTGCTGAAGGTTTCCTGATCGAGCGGTGAATAGAGCCGACCAACCTGCCCGCTAGCATCCTGAGAGGCGACATACACCGAGGAGTACACGCCATTTTCCCGCGTGTACTTGCCTCCGCCGGCGAGGTAGGCAGTCCAGTTGTCGCTCAGATCGTACTCGGCGTTGAACATGCCGTAGGTATCTTCCAACTGCGACCAGCTCCAGGGCTGGGAGTAATTGGCGTCCGAATCCGGCACCTTCGGTACCTTGCCGCCCAGCCCTGCGGGGGTCAGATAGACCACCGAACGGCCTTCGTTGATGCGCTGCTTCTGGTAACCGAAATCGGTCGACAGGCGCAGCCGCTCACCGCGGTAGTCGAGGCCAACAGCGGCCAGGCTGAAGTGCGAGTGCTCGCCGTCAACCGCCGTTTCACCATCACGTTTGGCCACATTGATCCGCGCTCCGAAGCGATTGTCTTCACCAAAACGCCGCCCCAGATCCACATGACCACCCGCACGCGCGCTACTGGCGTAATCGAGGGTGATACTGCGATTGGGCGTGTCCTCGGCACGCTTGGAGACCACGTTGATCGCGCCGCCAACCCCACTTCCGCCCGGTGCAACGCCATTGAGAAAAGCGTTGGCGCCTTTGAACACTTCGACACGCTCGACAGCTTCGGTGGAAATGATCTGCCGCGGCAGAATCCCGTACAGGCCATTGAACGCAATATCGTCGGTGTAGAGCTGGAAACCGCGCACCACGAACACCTGGGAGAAGTTGCCGAAGCCGTTGGACTGGCGAATCGCCGGATCGCTGGTCAGCACTTCGCCGAGGCTGCGCGCCTGACGGTTCTCGATCAGTTCGCTCGTGTAGCTGGCCGCACTGAACGGCACATCCTGCATATCCTGATTACCCAGCATGCCGATACGCGCACCTCGGGCGACCTGGCCACCTGCGTATTCCACTGGCAGCTCGAGACGCCCTTCGGCCTGGCCGCTGACGGTGGTGGCACCGAGTTGCAGCGCGTCGTTGCCCTGACCGAGCGGCACTAGGGTCACGGTACCCTGCTGGTCGATCTGGTAGCTGAGGCCACTGCCCTGCAGCAGCAACTGCAGGCCTTCGGCAACCGAGTAGTCGCCCTTCAAAGCCGGCGCCTGGCGATCGCTCTGGGTCAGGCTGGCGTCGTAGAGCAGACGCACATTGGCCTGTTCGGCGAAATCGGTCAGCGCAGCATCGAGGCGCTGGGCAGGCAGGTCGAACTCCAGCGCTGACGCGGTCGTGGCAACGAGCAGCAGGTGGGCGGCAGCCAGTGCCTGGAAAAGAGGAGAACGCGTCATGCGCATGCTGGGTTTCCTGTGTTCTGCCAAAGTTCATGCGAAAAAGTCGCATTTGCAGAAACGGAAGACGAAACGCCGATGCGTTTCTGAACCAGGAACGTAAGTATTTTTACGTCAGCCGCTAAATATCTATCGTGGCACCTGCAAGACCGGCCCGGCATCGCTGAAGACCGCGCGGCGAAAACCTTAGCTGCGGCTTACCAGCAGCAGCCCGGGCAGCCGCACCAGGCGCACCTGCAGGTTGCTTTCGATGGCGCGCAGCACCGCCTGCGGGTCGTCGTGGGCGAAAACGCCGGTCACCTTCAGGTCACGCACGCTCTGGTCGAGAAAGATCACCCGCTGGCTCTGGCTGCGCTCTAGCTCGGCGAACACCTCGCTCAGAGGCTGTGCACGAAACACCAGTTTGCCGCGCTGCCAGGCCAGTTGCTGACGGGCATCGAGTGGCTGCACAGGCTCCAGTTGATCACCGCTCCAGCGCACCTGCTGGTTCGCACCTACTGGCAGCGGTTGCTCGCGGGCATCGCTGGCCTGCACCTGCCCTTCGGTCACAGCCAGTACCACCTGGCCACCGCTGTAGTCGACATCGAAGCGCGTACCGGTCACGCGAATACGCGCTGGCCCGGCCTCGACGAAGAACGGCCGGCTGGCATCCTTGGCCACCTGGAAGTCCGCTTCACCGCGATACAGACGAATGCTCCGGCGCCCTTCGCTGATGCTCCAGTCCAGCGCGGTGGCGCCATTGAGCGTCAGAATCGTGCCATCTTCCAATTCGACGATGCGCACTTCGCCCGGAGCGGTCGCCAGGTCGGCATACCAGCCCACCCAGGAGCCCTGGGGCAGCCAAAGTGCCAGGAGCAGCATGGCGGCGCTGGCCAGCGGTACCGCCCAACGCAGCCGCCGGCCACGGCGCAGTGGCAGAACCAGCGCCGGCGAGTCCGCAACCGCGGGCTGCTCGCCAAGCTGCCCCAACAAAGCCCACAACCGATCCACCTCACTGGCGGCCTGCTCATGGGCCGGCGAAGCACAGCGCCATGCATTAGCGGCGGTCCGGTCGGCAGCGCTGGCGCGGCCGGAATGCAGCAGTACCTGCCACTCTCGAGCCTGGGCGTGAAGCGAAGAATCGGTGGTCACGACATCAAGTCCATTTTCTGCTGACACTGTTCCAGGGCCTTGAGGATATAGCGCCCGGCCATGCTTTCGGAAACACCGAGACGCTGACCGATTTCCTTCTGGGTCAGGCCATCGAGGCGGTTCCACAGCAGCGCCTGGCTCAAATGTGGGGGCAGATCGTGAAGAATATCTTGCAGGCGGGCAAGCTGTTGACCATCACCGACGATCTGCTCGGGACCAGGCTGATCCGACTCCAGTTCCACCGACACGCTTTCCTGCACGGGCCGCGCCTGTTGCTGACGACGGTGATCGATGATCAGGTTACGGGCGATGCGATACAGGAAGGCACGCAAGTTCTCCACCTCACCACTGCCATGGCGCTGAAAGCGCAGCCAGGTTTCCTGACGCAGATCCGCCGCCAGCTCGTCGCACTTCACCTGGCGGGTAAAGAAGCGCAGCAACTCGCCGGCATAGCATTGGAACTGGCCTTCCTGGGCATCGAAGTCATGGGGCGGGCGCACTCGGCAATCTCGTGCTGGAAACGGGTTGCGAACATATATCCGCTGATAATAATTTTCAATCAGCCAAGGCAACCCCTCGTCGGCCACCAGGCAGCACAAGCGCATTGCTCGACCAGCCCGGTAACCTCTTGAGGGTTCACGCCAGCCGCCTGCAACCCAGGCGCCAACCCTCAACCCCTCATCAATCCACCGCGTAGCCAAGTACCCGTGGCAGCCACAGGGCGATTTCTGGGAACACGGCAACCAGCACCAGTGCACAGCCCATCACCACGACGAATAACAGCGCCCAGCCGATGGTCTGCTCGAGGCGAATCTTCGCGACTTCGGCGGTGACCATCAGGTTGATCGCCACTGGCGGCGTGAACTGGCCAATGGCGATGTTCATGGCCAGCAGAATGCCGAACCACACCGGGTTCCAGCCGAAGTGCTGCATCACCGGAATCAGGATC
Source organism: Pseudomonas sp. AC355 (assembly GCF_979258205.1). NCBI lineage: Bacteria > Pseudomonadati > Pseudomonadota > Gammaproteobacteria > Pseudomonadales > Pseudomonadaceae > Pseudomonas > Pseudomonas sp. AC355. The sequence goes on from NZ_OZ409843.1 coordinate 3,060,204, forward strand.
GGCATGAGGATCAGGTAGATCGATATGGCGTCCAGCAACATGCCCGCCAGCAGCACCGCGACCATCACCAAAATCAGCAAGACCGTGCCGTTATCGGACAGCGAGATCAGCCATTCGGCCATGTGCCGGAACGTGCCAAGCATGGTGCCGGCCCAGGCGAAGATGCCGGCCAGGGCGATGATCAGCATCACCACACCGGAAATTACCCCCGCCTCGCCACACAGGCGCCACAGGCTGCGCCAGTCCAACTCCCGGGTGACGAACAGCCCCACCGCCACGCCATAGGCAACCCCGACCACCGCCGCTTCCGTAGGGGTGAACAGGCCACTGCGCAAACCACCCAGAATCAGCACCGGCGCCAGCAGTGCCGGAATCGCCTGCTTAAAGCTTGGCCACAGCGGTGGCCGCTCAGCACCTTCGGGCGACTCCCAGCCGTAGTGACGCGCCAGCAGCCAGATCGGCAGCAACAACACCGCACCGGCCAGAATCCCGGGAAACAGACCGGCGGCGAACAGCGCACGCAGGTCGACACCGGGCACCACGATTGAATAGAGAATCAGCGCAATCGAGGGCGGAATCAGAATGGCCGTCGACGCCGATGCGGCGATCAGCGTCGCGGAAAAGGGCTTGGGGTAACCGGCTTTGGTCATGCTCGGCAGCATCACCATGGCCACCGCAGCGGCATCCGCCGGCCCGGAGCCACTCATGCCGCCCATGATCAGGCAGACCAGCACCGCGACCATCGCCAACCCGCCATGCCGCGGGCCGATCATCGCCTGGGCAAAGCGCACCAGACGCAATGCTACGCCGGCCTTTTCGAACACCAGGCCGGTGAGGATGAACAGCGGAATGGCGATCAGCGGGTACTTGGCCACACCGTTATAAGTGTTGGTGCCCAAGGTCGCGAGCATGTCCGGCGACAAGCCGGCAATGATGCCAATCGCACCGGACAGGCCGAGGGCGAAGGCCACTGGTACACCGATCAGCAATAGCAGCAGAAAACTGGCGATCAGCCAGAGATCAGGACTCATCGTGTTCGCTCCCACGCAAGCGATCCAGAGTCATCTGGCTCAGGCGCACGAACATCAACAGGCTCAGCAGCGGCAGCCAGACCACGTACCACCAGTTGGGCAGACCCAGGCCAGGGGACTCGGATTGCCATTGGTATTCCTCGAGGGCGAATTGCCCGCCGAACCACAGCACCAGTCCGAGCACCAGCGTGCAGGCCAGCCATTGCACGATGATCAGCGGCGTGCGCAGGGCCGGGCACAGGCGCTCGAGAAAGCCGATACGAATGTGCCGGTTGCGGCGCAGCGCCACCGAGGCACCGGCAAAGGTCAGCACCACCAGCAGAAAGACCGACAGTTCTTCGGTAAAGGCAAAGGATGCATTGGTGAAATAACGCACCACCACGTTGGCCAGGCTGATCAGGCTGATGATCAGCAGCGCCAGGGTGGCGAGTCCGCGCTCGAGCGGCGCGTCCGCTGGTTTGTTCATGACGTCCTCACAACGGGAGCCGGCGCCGGCTCCCTACAACGATCAGGGTTTGGCAATGGCGCTACGGGCCGCGTCGAGCAGTTTGTCACCGATCTTCGGCGCCCACTTTTCGTGAACACTCTGGGTCGCGTCGACGAACGTCTGACGCTCGGCAGCGCTCAGCTCGACCACCTCGACACCCCGGCTGCGGATGTCTTCCAGGCGCTTGGCCTGCTGGCTGCGCGACAGCTCGACTTCCCACTTGCCGGCGTCGATTGCCGCCTGCTCGAGCAATTTGCGATCAGCCTCTGGCAGGGTTTTCCACACGCGCTGGTTGACCGCGAAGATCAGCGGGTCGGCCATGTAGTGCCACAGCGTCAGGTACTTCTGGCCAACCTGATCGACCCGCGCCACATCGAATACCGACAGCGGGTTTTCCTGGCCGTCCACCGCGCCGGTGGTCAGCGCCGGTTTGGCATCCGCCCAGCTCATCTGCGTAGGGTTGGCACCCAGTGCGCTGAAGGTGTCCTGGAACAACGGCGAGCCGACCACGCGGATCTTCATGCCAGCCAGATCGGCCGGTGCGCGCACCGGTTTTGATGAGTTGGAGACCTCACGAAAACCATTCTCGCCCCAGGCCAGGGGCACGATACCGCGCGCCTCGATAGCGGCGAACGACAGTTTGCCCGCCTCGCCCTGGGTGATGGCATCCAGATCAGCGTTGTCGCGCATCAAGAATGGCAGGGAAAACAGGTTCAGCTCAGGCACCTGCGGCGACCAGTTGATGGTCGAGCCCACGGCCATGTCGATCAGCCCGGAGCGCATCGCCGAGAACTCCTTGGTCTGATCACCGGCAACCAGTTGCGCGTTCGGGTAGACCCGCAAAGTGATGCGTCCTTCGGAGCGCTCATTGACCAGATCCGCCCACTTCTGCGCGGCCTGCCCCCAGGGGAACGCATCCGACAATACGGTGGACACGGAATATTCACGCGCCTGCGCAGAAAAGCCTGCAGTCAGTGCAGCAGTCGCGGCCACAGCCGCGAAAAAACCAGTGAGTTTCATGATGCGTCCTTTATTGGATCGTGGTTCTAGTTGTTTTAAGCGCTTACGCCTCGGCAGCAGCCAGGGACGCAGCAGATCCAGCGGCGAGTGGATGCCTCGCCTGGTAGTGCCGGATTGGCACGAAGAGAGCACCGACGGTGCCAGAGCGGCCGTTTTCGTCTTGTGAACGACTGGCCGCCGCCTTGCGGGTTGCGCTGAGCCTGGCAACTATCCCAGAAGCGCCGCACGCATGCCATCTCCACTGCCGCCGAAAAACGTTCAACGGCCACATCCCTAAAGCTGCCCGCTGTCATCGCACGCCGCTTTATACTGCGCAACCCCGATGGAGCCCCCGCATGTTTCGTGATGCCTGGCGCCACGCGCCGACCCACCGCAAGGTCTGGGCGCTGGCTGCACCGATGATTCTTTCCAACCTGTCCGTGCCACTGGTGGCGCTGGTCGATACAGCCGTGGTCGGTCACCTGCCCCACGCTCATCAATTGGGCGCCGTGGCGGTGGGCAGCAGCCTGTATATCCTGATCGTCGGGCTGCTCGGTTTTCTGCGCATGGGCACCACGGGCTTCGCCGCCCAGGCTTGTGGCCGGGGGGATGGCGGCGCGTTGCGTCAGGTGCTGGTACAAGGCCTGCTGCTCGCCGCATTGCTGGCACTGGCCCTCGGTGCGCTGGCGGTTCCCTTCAGCGGTCTGGCCTTGGGGCTGATGAATCCATCGGCCGAGCTGGATGCACTAACCCGCGAATTTCTGCATACCCGCCTGCTCGGCCTGCCGGCCGCACTGGCCAACTTCGCCTTGATCGGCTGGCTGCTCGGCGCCCAGAACGCGCGCGCGCCCCTGGTGATGCTGCTGGTCACCAACCTGCTGAACATCGTGCTGTCGCTGTGGTTCGTGCTGGGCCTCGACTGGGAAGTCGTTGGCGCTGCCCGCGCGGCGGTGCTGGCTGAATGGGGTGGGCTGCTGCTGGGCCTGGCGCTGACCCGTGGCGCCCTGCGCCGTCATCCTGGCAGCACGCAATGGGCGGCGATGGGCAAGTGGCAGAGCTGGAGCGCGCTGCTGGGCGTCAATCGCGATATCTTCCTGCGCTCTCTGGCGCTGCAGGCGGTGTTTCTACTGATCACCATCCAGGGCGCACGCCTGGGCGACGCCACCGTGGCAGCCAACGCGCTGCTACTCAATGGCCTGCTGGTAACCGCCTATGCCCTGGACGGGCTGGCCCACGCGGTCGAGGCACTGTGCGGTCACGCCATCGGCGCGCGCGACCGCCTGGCGCTCAGGCGCAGCCTGATCGTCGCCGGTTTCTGGTCGCTGCTGGCCAGCCTGCTTTTCTCGCTGGCGTTTGGCGCGGGCGGCCACCTGTTCGTCAACCTGCAGACGAACATCCCTGTGGTACGCGAAACGGCCGGGCATTACCTGCCCTACCTCGCCCTGCTGCCGCTGTTCGCGGTCTGGAGCTACCTGCTCGACGGCCTGTTCATCGGCGCCACCCGTGCCCGGGAGATGCGCAACGCCATGCTCGTGGCCCTGGCCCTCGGCCTGCCAATCGCCCTGGCACTGCAGGGCTTTGGCAACCACGGCCTGTGGATGGCGTTCCTGGCCTTCATGGCCCTGCGCGGCCTGACGCTGGGCGCCCTGGCCTGGCACCTTGGACGCCGCGACCTGTGGCTAGCAGCCCCCGGCGGCCGGTAATACCAGGTTGCTATTGTTCGATCTGAAGGCGTGCTCAATAGAAGGCTGGTGGGCTTCGGCCCAGCCATTTTCGTGGATCGGCCGCTAACCGCGTCAACATCCCCCGTTTTGCGCTCCAGCCAGCGCCCTTATGCTCGCGGCCTTATGCCGCAGCAGCCGAACGCAACGGCTGCTGCCAGCCACCTGGCGCACCCACCACTTACAGCACACCCCATGGCGTAGCTCGCTGGCTCCGTTATGATGGCGCCATCAACGCCCCACGAGATGCCCATGCCACGTTTCCTCTGCCTGCTGCTGTTGCTCGTCGTCCTGCCTGCTGGAGCGGGTGTTTTCGATAGCCGCCCGAATGCGGCGCCGCTCGGCCAGGCGCTGAACAACAGCGCGGATTTCCTGCCCGTACGCGAGGCGTTCAAGCTAAGCCTGGTGAACAGCACGCCCACTTCCGCGACCCTGCGTTTCGTCGCGGCCGAGGGCTATTACCTCTATCGTCACCAGTTCAAGTTCAAGGTCGAACCCGCTGCGCTGGCCGGCGCGCCCGTGGAAGTGCCGGAAGGCCTGCACAAGAACGACCAGTATTTTGGCGACGTGCAGGTGTTCTACGAGGTGCTGGATGTCGAGGTGCCGCTCGACAATCCGGACAATCGCCCACTCAACCTCGCCGTCACCTACCAGGGCTGCGCCGATAAAGGCCTGTGCTATCCACCGGAAACCGAGACACTGGCCATCAATGGCGGGGTTACCGGTTCGAGCGGCGAAGCGCTGCCGAGCAAAGCTGGGTGGAGCTGGGCCGATCTGGCGCTGATGTTCGCAGCCGGCCTGACGCTGACCTTCACGCCCTGCGTGCTGCCAATGCTGCCAATCCTCTCCGGCGTAGTGCTGCGTGGCCGCCCGAGCAGAGGTCGCGGACTGGCGCTGTCGCTGGCCTACGTGTTGCCGATGGCGGCCTGCTATGCCGCCCTCGGTGCCCTGATGGGGCTGTTCGGCGCCAAGCTCAACCTGCAGGCAATGCTGCAATCCCCATGGATTCTGGTGCCGTTCGCGCTTTTCTTCGCGGTGTTCGCGGTGGCCATGTTCGGCGTCTTCGAACTGCGCCTGCCGGCCTTCATCCGCGAGCGTCTGGATCGCAGGGCAGCGCAGACACAAGGTGGCACTCTGGCCGGCGCAGCGACGCTGGGCGTGCTTTCCAGCCTGATCGTTTCCCCCTGCATCACCGCGCCGTTCACCGCGCTGCTGCTCTATATCAGTAGCACTGGCGATGCAGTCGGTGGTGCGTTGCAACTATTCGCTCTCGGCTTGGGCATGGGCACGCCGCTGGTGATCTTCGCAGCTGGCGGCGGCGCGCTGCTGCCCAAATCCGGTACCTGGATGGTCGCTGTGCGCAACGCCTTTGGTGTGATGTTGCTGGCGGTATCGGTGTGGCTGCTCGAACGAGTCTTGCCCGGCAGTTTGTCGCTGGCGCTATGGGGCCTGCTGGCCGCTGGCGTCGCGCTGTTCCTGGGAGCGCTGGAGTTCACGCCGAAAAGCGCGCGGGACAAACTGGCCCAGCTCGCCGGCCTGGTTTTGCTGGTCTACGCCCTGGCAGCCTGGACGGGCGCCCTGCAAGGCCGCGACGACCCGCTGCGACCGCTGGGCAGTGGTTCGGCGGGCGCCGAGCAGAACACCACGACAGCCGGCAGTTGGCAAACCATCAGCACCCCTGCGGAACTGGACGCAGCCCTGGCGCAGGCCAAGGGCGCAGGCCAGCCACTGCTGCTCGACTGGTATGCCGACTGGTGCATCAGCTGCAAGAAAATCGAGCGCGAGGTGTTCAATTCACCACAGGTCGGCCCGCAGTTGGCTGACTATCATCTGCTGCGTTTCGACATGACAGACAGCACGGCAGCCCAACGCGCGCTGCTCGACCGCTATCAGCTGTTCGGTTCGCCGGCGATCCAGCTGTTCGATGGCCGCGGCCAGGAATTGCACGACCTGCGGGTGGTCGGCGAGATTGACGCTGCGGGCTTTTCCGAACGCCTGAATCAAGCACGAGAACGTTTTTAGGCAATTCGGTCACATCTTCGGCGAAAGATGCGGACATCGTGCCGACTACTCCCGAAAACTGGACATCCCTACGGCACTTCTGGCAGAGTCCGCGCAGCTAAAAAGAAGGAAGCCCGGATCATGTCGACCCTACTGGTTTTGCACGGCCCCAATTTGAACCTGCTCGGTACCCGAGAGCCCGGCACCTATGGCGCCACGACCCTCGAGCAGATCAATCTCGACCTGGAGCAACGTGCCCGCGAGGCCGGCCATCATCTGCTGTACCTGCAGAGCAATGCCGAGTATGAGTTGATCGACCGTATCCATGCTGCCAGAGGCGAAGGCGTCGACTTCATCATCATCAACCCTGCCGCCTTCACTCACACCAGCGTCGCATTACGTGACGCGTTGCTGGCGGTGAGCATCCCATTCATCGAAGTGCACCTCTCCAATGTGCACAAGCGCGAGCCTTTCCGGCATCACTCCTACTTTTCCGACGTGGCGGTAGGCGTGATCTGCGGTCTCGGCGCCAGCGGTTATCGGCTGGCCCTCGAGGCGGCCCTGGAAAACCTGGCGAGCCAAAACACCTGAAACCGGCGCCTTGAAGCGGCGGTTCATTCGCACAACTTGAACGACCCTGACCAGACTGGGAGTTGAACACCTATGGATATTCGCAAAGTCAAAAAACTGATCGAGCTGCTGGAAGAGTCCGGCATCGACGAACTGGAAATCAAGGAAGGCGAAGAGTCCGTACGCATCAGCCGTCACGGCAAACAACCGGCCTATGCCCAGCCTGTCTATGCACCGGCTCCGGCACCAGTTGCAGCAGCCGCTCCGGTTGCTGCCGAAGCCGCCGCACCAGTTGCTGCCAAGCTGAACGGCACCGTAGTGCGTTCGCCAATGGTCGGTACTTTCTACCGCGCTGCTTCGCCAACCTCGGGCAACTTCGTTGAAGTCGGTTCGACCGTGAAGAAAGGCGACATCCTCTGCATCGTTGAAGCGATGAAGATGATGAACCACATCGAGGCCGAAACCAGCGGCACGATCGAATCCATCCTGGGCGAAAACGGCCAGCCGGTGGAATACGATCAACCGCTGTTCACCATCGTCTGATGCACGGGGAACCCGTAATGCAGAAGCTGGAAAAAGTTCTGATCGCCAACCGCGGCGAGATTGCCCTGCGCATCCTGCGTGCCTGTAAAGAACTGGGCATCAAGACCGTAGCGGTGCACTCCACTGCCGACCGCGAACTGATGCACCTGGCCCTGGCCGATGAGTCGGTCTGCATCGGCCCGGCACCCGGCAACCTGTCGTACCTGAACATCCCGGCGATCATCAGTGCCGCGGAAGTCACCGGTGCGACCGCCATCCACCCCGGCTACGGCTTCCTCGCGGAAAACGCCGATTTCGCCGAGCAGGTGGAAAACTCCGGTTTTGCCTTCATCGGCCCGAAAGCCGACACCATTCGCCTGATGGGTGACAAAGTGTCGGCCAAGCAGGCCATGATCAAAGCTGGCGTACCGGTGGTGCCTGGCTCTGACGGCCCGCTGCCAGAGGACGAAGCAACCGCTCTGGCGATTGCCCGCGAAGTCGGCTACCCAGTGATCATCAAGGCCGCTGGCGGCGGCGGTGGTCGCGGCATGCGCGTGGTGTGGAAAGAAGAAGAGCTGATCAAGTCGGCTCGACTGACCCGCAGCGAAGCCGGTTCGGTGTTCGGTAACCCAATGGTCTACCTGGAGAAATTCCTCGGCAATCCACGTCACGTGGAAGTCCAGGTGCTCTCCGACGGCCAAGGTAACGCCATCCACCTCTATGACCGCGATTGCTCACTGCAGCGCCGTCACCAGAAGGTACTGGAAGAAGCCCCGGCTCCGATGATCGACGAGAAGGCCCGCGCCGAAGTGCTCAAGCGCTGCGTCGATGCCTGTATCGAAATCGGCTATCGCGGTGCCGGCACGTTCGAATTCCTCTATGAAGACGGTCGTTTCTACTTCATCGAGATGAACACCCGCGTACAGGTCGAGCACCCGGTTACCGAAATGGTCACCGGCATCGACATCGTCAAGGAGATGCTCAGCATCGCCGCGGGTAACAAGCTTTCGTACAAGCAGGAAGATGTGAAGCTTCTGGGCCACGCCCTGGAGTGCCGCATCAACGCCGAAGACCCGGATACCTTCATGCCTTGCCCCGGCAAGGTGAAGCACTTCCACGCGCCAGGCGGTTTCGGCGTACGTGTCGACTCGCACCTGTACAGCGGCTACACCGTACCGCCGAACTACGACTCGCTGATCGGCAAGCTGATCACCTACGGCACCACTCGTGACGAGGCCCTGGCCCGCATGCGCAATGCCCTGGAAGAAATCGTCGTCGACGGCATCAAGACCAACGTGCCTCTGCACCGCAACCTGGTTGTGGACAAGGGCTTCTGCGAAGGCGGCGTGAATATCCACTACCTGGAAAAGAAACTGGGTATGGATAAGCACTAAGCAACGAGCAGTATGTTGTGTGCATGACAGGGAGCGGCTAAGGCCGCTCCCTTGTTTTTTCCGGTCGTATTATCATTGACCGCCTTTTTTCTGCAGCCCGAGCCTCCGCCTCGAGGCTGCCTGCACGGGAGCCATCCATGCCCTGGTTACAACTGCGCCTCGCCATCACCCCAGAACAGGCTGAAACCTACGAAGATGCCCTGCTCGAAGTTGGCGCGGTATCGGTTACCTTCATGGATGCCGAAGATCAGCCTATCTTCGAGCCGGATCTGGGCACCACGCCCCTGTGGAGCAACACCCATCTGCTCGCCCTGTTCGAAGCCGACACCGATGCCGAGGCCCTGAGCGCCCATTTGCAGCTGCTGACCGGCGGCGAATTGCCCGAGCATCACTTCGAGGCGATTGCCGACCAGGATTGGGAGCGCAGCTGGATGGACGGCTTCGCGCCGATGCGCTTCGGCCAACGCCTGTGGATCGTACCCAGCTGGCACGAAGCACCCGAGCCGGACGCAGTCAACCTGCTGCTCGACCCCGGCCTGGCGTTTGGCACCGGCACCCACCCAACCACCTCGCTGTGCCTGCAATGGCTCGATGGCCAGGAACTGGAAGGCTGCAGCGTGCTGGACTTCGGCTGCGGCTCGGGAATCCTGGCGATCGCCGCACTGCTGCTCGGCGCACCACGCGCAGTCGGTACCGATATCGACCCCCAGGCACTGGAGGCCTCCCGTGACAATGCCGGGCGCAATGGCATCGCCGAGGAACGCTTCCCGGTCTACCTGCCGGCCGACCTGCCCCAAGAAGCCGCAGATGTGGTGGTGGCCAACATTCTCGCCGGGCCACTGGTCAGCCTGGCACCGCAGATCACTCGCCTGGTGAAAAACGGCGGCCGTCTGGCACTGTCAGGCATTCTCGCCGAGCAGGCCGAGGAAGTGCGCGCTGCCTACGCGTCAGAGTTTCTGCTTGACCCAACCGCAACGCTGGATGGCTGGGTACGTATCAGCGGTGTACGCCGCTGATCAGAGCAAGTGACTGACTGGCCGCCCCCGGATTACGCCCTTGGCTAATCCAGGCTACGCAGGTCGCAATCGCCCGACGCCACTGATGCCGAAGTGTTGGCTCGTCAGGCAGTTGAGTTAGACTAACCGACCGTTTTCGCCGCCACGCCGGCCGCCGGATTGCGCATGACCGAAAGTTTCATCACCCAATGCCCGAACTGCAGCACCAGCTTCCGTGTGAACCTGGCTCAGCTCGGTATTGCCCAGGGTTCAGTGCGCTGTGGCGCCTGCCTGCAGGTGTTCAACGCCGCTCGCCAGTTGCGCGAGCAGGGTCATAACATCCCGGACATGCGTGCGGCCGCGCCTACAGCACCCAAGGTACCTGCACCTGCACCTGCACCTGCACCTGCACCTGCACCTGCACCGAGTATTGCGCCAGAAGCGGCGACGCCAGCCAAGCCTGCCAGCAAGCTCGATGACGAGACGCTGTGGATTCACGACGACCTCGATCTCGATGATCTGGATCTGGACGAAGAGCTGGCCAAGCTCGAAGCACAGGAACAGCAGCTCTCTCGCCAGTTCCTGGAGCTTGACCAGCTTTCGCGACAGACGCCACGCTTCGACCAACCGGAAGAAGATAACGAGCCCGCCGATGACGAGCGCTGGGCCGAGGCACTGCTGCGCGACGATCCGCCGGTCAGCAAACTGGAGCTCGAACCGCTGATCGAGCAGTCATTCGTTGACTCGCCGGACTTCGGTCAGCCGCCACCGCCCAGCACCAGCGTGCCTGACGATGTGCCACCGATTCCAAAGACACCCGGCATCCGCGACCTGATCGACGCCCCCCAAAAACGCAGCACGACGCGCGAAGAGGCTGAACCGAGCTTCAGCCTTAGCGCGCAACGCGATAACGAACCTGCCACCATCGAGCCTGAACACCCGGACGACGATCTGGATGAACCGCAGCCACCCAAACAGAAGAGCGTCCCACGCACTCGCTCACGCAGCGAACCGAACCTGCGTGACGACGCGCTCTTCGAGCTTGAGGAAGAGCCGCTGCAGCTCGACTGGCAGCCACCGCGCAAACCCTGGGGCCGCTGGCTGGGCTGGGGCCTGCTCAACCTACTCGCGGTTAGCGCGCTGGCCGGCCAATACGTGATTTACCACTACGCCGAACTGGCGCGCCAGGATCAATACCGCCCCTGGTTCGAACAAGCCTGCCCGGTGCTCGGCTGCAGCCTGCCATCCAAGGTCGATATCGACCAAATCAAGAGCAGCAACCTAGTGGTACGCAGCCACCCTGAATTCAGCGGGGCACTGGTAGTCGACGCGATCCTCTACAATCGCGCGCCCTTCTCCCAGCCATTCCCGCTATTGGAGATGCGCTTTGCCGACCTTAACGGCCAGTTGATCGCCAGTCGCCGCTTCAAACCCAGCGAATACCTGGCAGGCGAACTGGCCGGCCAGGCGGAAATGCCGCCGCAAACACCGATCCATATCGCCCTCGACATCCTCGACCCTGGTGCTCGGGCAGTGAACTACAGCCTCAATTTCCACTCGCCGGAGTAAGGCGCGCCTAGCCGATCAACGGCTTTCAGTAGAAAGCCGTCTGCAACAAGGCAATCGGGCAGCGCGACCGGAAGCCACAGGCCAACTGTTCAGATTTTGTTCAAAACGATCTTTATCCGGTCATTCAGAGCGGGTATGATCTCCACCCTTTTTCGCACTCTCCTACTGGCCTCAACAGCACGTCTCTTGAGCAGGGAAGCCCTATGTCGGCGCTAAGCATCGGCCCCTATACATTGCCCAATCGACTGATCCTGGCCCCAATGGCCGGCGTCACCGATCAGCCGTTCCGACAGCTTTGCCGCCGCCTTGGCGCCGGTATGGTGGTGTCGGAGATGGTTACCAGCGATGTGCGCCTGTGGAATACGCGTAAATCGAGCCTGCGCATGATCCACAGCGGCGATCCGGAGCCACGCTCCGTACAGATCGCCGGTGGCGACCCGCAGATGCTCGCAGAGGCAGCCCGAGCCAACGTGCAACTGGGCGCCCAGATCATCGACATCAACATGGGTTGCCCGGCCAAGAAGGTCTGCAACAAGGCAGCTGGCTCTGCCCTGCTCAAGGATCAGCCGCTGGTGCAGGCGATCCTCGAAGCGGTAGTGGCTGCGGTAGACGTCCCGGTCACGCTGAAGATCCGCACCGGCTGGGACAGACAGAACAAGAACGGTGTCGACGTGGCGCGTATCGCCGAACAATGCGGCATCGTCGCCCTGGCCGTACATGGCCGCACCCGCGTCGACCTGTACACCGGCGACGCCGAATACGACACCATCGCCGCGATCAAACAGGCGGTATCCATCCCGGTATTGGCCAATGGCGACATCGACTCACCGGAAAAGGCCGCTCATGTACTGGCAGCCACCGGAGCCGATGGTTTGCTGATCGGCAGGGCAGCCCAGGGCCGCCCATGGATTTTCAGAGAAATAGAGCATTACCTGCGCACCGGCGCCCACTGCCCCGCCCCTGCGCTGACCGAGATTGAACGCATTCTGCTCGAGCACTTGGCCGCCCTCCACGCCTTCTACGGCGATGTGATGGGTGTGCGCATCGCCCGCAAGCACGTCGGTTGGTACCTCTCGACGTTGCCCGGCGCCCGCGAATTCCGAGCTGAGTTCAATCGTCTGGATAGCCAGGAGGCGCAGTGTGCAAGCGTTCGCCAGTTCTTCGGTGAGCGCTATAACGATGAAGATGGGGTGGCCGCATGACCATGTTGAACGAGACCTTAGGAAGTGGGATTGCACCCGTGAGCGACAACACCAGTTTGAAACAACACCTCAACACGCCGAGCGAAGAAGGCCAGACCCTGCGCGGCAGCGTCGAAAAAGCCTTGCATAACTATTTCGCTCACCTTGAAGGTGCGGACGTTACCGACGTCTACAACCTGGTGCTCACCGAAGTGGAAGCCCCGCTGCTGGAAACCGTCATGAATTACGTGAAAGGTAACCAGACCAAAGCCTCCGAACTGCTTGGTCTGAACCGCGGCACCCTGCGCAAGAAGCTCAAGCAGTACGACCTTCTCTGATCCTGCATTCCGGAAAAAGGCGACTCGATGAAGTCGCCTTTTTTGCTAATACTCTGCTCTGATGGACTCTGAAATGACCGACCAGACCACCCGCCTCCCCGTCCGCCGCGCGCTGATCAGTGTCTCCGACAAGACCGGCATCCTCGAATTCGCCCGCGAACTCGTCGCCCTAAACGTGGAAATCCTCTCCACCGGCGGCACCTACAAGCTGCTCAAGGACAATGGTGTGGCAGCAGTGGAAGTGGCCGACTACACCGGCTTCCCGGAAATGATGGACGGCCGGGTGAAGACCCTGCACCCGAAAATCCATGGTGGCATCCTTGGCCGTCGCGCCCTCGACGGCGCGGTGATGGACGAGCACGGCATCAAGCCGATCGACCTGGTGGCAGTCAACCTGTATCCCTTCGCCGCCACCGTCGCCAAGCCGGGCTGTGACCTCGCCGACGCCATCGAGAACATTGATATCGGCGGGCCGACCATGGTGCGTTCGGCTGCGAAAAACCACAAAGACGTGGCCATCGTGGTCAATGCCGGCGACTACGCCGCGGTCATCGACTCCTTGAAAATCGGTGGCCTGTGCTACGCGCAGCGCTTCGACCTGGCCCTCAAAGCCTTCGAGCACACCGCGGCCTATGACGGCATGATCGCCAACTACCTGGGCACCATCGACCAGGGCCGCGACACACTGTCCACCGAAGACCGCAGTTTGTTCCCACGCACCTTCAGCGCTCAGTTCATCAAGGCGCAAGACATGCGCTACGGTGAAAATCCGCACCAGAAAGCCGCCTTCTACGTCGAGCATGCCAGCGAAGCCTGCGTGGCGACCGCGGTGCAGCTACAGGGCAAGGAACTGTCGTTCAACAACGTGGCCGACACCGACGCCGCACTGGAATGCGTGAAGAGCTTCGTCAAGCCGGCCTGCGTGATCGTCAAGCACGCCAACCCGTGCGGCGTGGCAGTGGCCCTGGACAGCGAAGGCGGCATCCGACAGGCCTACGAACTGGCTTACGCCACCGACACCGAATCGGCGTTCGGCGGCATTATCGCCTTCAACCGCGAACTGGATGGCGAAACCGCCAAAGCCATCGTCGAGCGCCAGTTCGTCGAAGTGATCATCGCCCCGAAAATCAGCGCCGCGGCTCGTGAAGTGGTCGCCGCCAAAGCCAACGTGCGCCTGCTCGAGTGCGGCGAATGGCCGACCGAACGCGCGGCGGGCTGGGACTACAAACGCGTCAACGGCGGTCTGCTACTGCAGAGCCGTGATATCGGAATGATTACCGCCGATGACCTGAAGATCGTCACCCAGCGCGCGCCAAGTGAGCAGGAAGTCCACGACCTGATCTTTGCCTGGAAAGTGGCCAAGTTCGTCAAGTCCAATGCCATCGTCTACGCCAAGGGCCGCCAGACCATCGGCGTCGGCGCCGGCCAGATGAGCCGCGTCAACTCCGCGCGCATCGCCGCGATCAAAGCTGAGCATGCCGGCTTGCAAGTCGCTGGCTCGGTGATGGCATCCGATGCTTTCTTCCCGTTCCGCGATGGCCTGGATAACGCCGCCGCCAATGGCATCACTGCAGTGATTCAGCCAGGCGGTTCGATGCGCGATGCGGAAGTGATCGCTGCCGCCGACGAAGCCGGTATTGCCATGGTGTTTACCGGCATGCGCCACTTTAGGCACTAAATCGGCCTCACTCGGACAGGCATCTGCGGCGTTGCCTGGTACCTACCAGCCCGATCGCGACCTCGATATTTGCAGGGTGAATAGTAAAAGCACTATCCACCGAACGGGCCCAAGGCCCGCCTCCATTGGGAGAAAGACATGAATGTATTGATCATCGGCAGCGGCGGTCGTGAACACGCCCTGGCCTGGAAAGTGGCGCAGGACAAGCGCATCGAGAAAGTCTTCATCGCCCCGGGTAACGCTGGCACCGCCACCGAAACCAAGTGCGAAAACATCGCCATCGACGTCCTGGATATTCAGGCACTGGCCGATTTCGCCGAGAAGAACGTGCAACTGACCATCGTTGGTCCGGAAGCGCCACTGGTCAAAGGCGTGGTCGACCTGTTCCGCACCCGCAAGCTGGATATCTTCGGCCCCACCGCCGCGGCGGCTCAGCTGGAAGGCTCCAAGGCCTTCACCAAGGACTTCCTGGCGCGCCAGAATATCCCTACCGCCGATTACCAGAATTTCACCGAAGTGGAGCCAGCCCTGGCCTACCTGCGTGAGAAGGGCGCACCAATCGTCATCAAGGCCGACGGTTTGGCAGCAGGCAAAGGCGTGATCGTCGCCATGACGCTGCAGGAAGCCGAAGATGCCGTGCGTGACATGCTCGCCGGCAATGCCTTCGGTGAAGCCGGCTCACGGGTAGTGATCGAGGAATTCCTCGACGGCGAAGAAGCCAGCTTCATCGTCATGGTCGACGGCGAGAACGTGCTGCCGATGGCCACCAGCCAGGATCACAAGCGCGTTGGTGATGCCGACAGCGGCCCGAACACCGGCGGCATGGGCGCCTACTCGCCGGCCCCGGTGGTCACCGCTGAAGTGCATAAACGGGTGATGGACGAAGTCATCTACCCCACCGTGCGTGGCATGGCGGCCGAAGGCAATGTCTACACCGGTTTCCTGTACGCGGGCCTGATGATCGACAAGGCCGGCAAGCCCAAGGTCATCGAATTCAACTGCCGTTTCGGCGACCCGGAAACCCAGCCGATCATGGTGCGCCTCGAGTCGTCGCTGGTGCTGCTGGTCGAGGCCGCGCTGGCCAAAGCGCTGGACAAGGTCGAAGCACGCTGGGATCCACGCCCAACCGTCGGCGTCGTGCTGGCGGCTGGCGGCTACCCGGGCGACTACGGCAAAGGTGACGTGATCGAAGGCCTCGACGAGGCCGCGACCCTCGAAGGCAAGGTGTTCCACGCCGGTACTGCGCTCAAAGACGGCAAGGTCGTCACTGCTGGCGGCCGCGTGCTCTGTGCCACAGCCATCGGTGCGAGCGTTGCCGACGCCCAGCAGCAGGCTTACCGCCTGGCCGAGAAGATTCGCTGGAACGGCATGTTCCACCGCAACGATATCGGCTACCGTGCTATCGCACGCGAGCGCGGCGAAAACTGATGTAACAAGACAGCGGCATCAATCGATGCCGCCCGTCCGCAATACTCGAGCACCACGGATCATCAGGGTGCTCAGGCTGTCAGGATAGCGTCTCAGTGTCATAGTTTGCGCCACCACGGCCGGCTATAATCCAGCCGTATCACCTCAAAGGGACTGCCTCGTGCGACGGCTCAGGATTGCCATAGGTTTACTCGTTAGCCTGCTATTGGCCGGCGCCTGCCTGTCGAGCATGGCAGCGCCATATCAAGCCTCGGCGCCTTATGCCAGCGGCTGGTCGGTCTTCGTCGACGACAGCGCCCAGATGACCCTGGATGACGTGCGCAACCGGCGTAACCAGTTCCTTGCGCTCGATAACCTCGCCTTTACTTACCCCCCCAGCCAGAAAGCCGTCTGGTTGCGTTTCGACGTGCCTGAACACCAAGCACCCTATTGGCTTTGGGTGTTCGCCCCTCGTGTGCAATTGCTTGATTACTACCTGCTGCAGGGCGCGCAGGTTGAGCAAAGCGTACACACCGGTGAATCGATGCCGCTGAGTTCGCGCCCGCTGCCCTCGCGTGCGTACCTGATGTCCCTCCCCAATGACGGGCAGGCGCGGGAGGTCTATGTACGGATGACCTCCAACCACCCGCTGATGGCCTGGTTCAAGGTCATCGACGAGAGCGAACTGGTCAGCCTGGAAAAACCGGCCTACCTGTTTGGCGCACTGCTCGGCGCCCTGCTGCTGGTGGTGGTCTACAACCTGATCCGCTTCGCCTACGCGCGCTCGGTCTGCAGCCTGTGGCTGGCAGGGCTGCACGCAGGCCTGGCAACCTGTGCAGCGGCCAACCTGGGCATGCTCGCGGCCTGGGTGCCAAGCCTCGGTTACAACCAATCACTGATCGCCGATATCAGCGCGTTGATCGCCGCGTTCTGCCTGTCATCGTTCGCCCTCGGTTTCTTCCGCAATACACCGATGCAGCGCAGCAAGCTCAACTGGCTGCTGCAGGGGCATGCGCTGCTGACCCTGGCGCTGGGCCTGACCATTCTGATCACCGGCCTGCTCTGGTACAGCTCGCTGGTGTACCTGACGGTATTCCTCGGCACCTTGTTCGTGCTGCTAGTCAGCGCTGTGCACTGGCATAACGGCTACCAGTCGGCACGGCTGATCGTCAGTGGCATGGTGGTGTTCAACGTTGGCTTCGGCCTCTTCATTCCGATTCTGCTCGGTTTCGATCAGCTCGATCCCGGCTGGCTGGTAACCGGGGTATTCACCATCGCCACCCTCAGCGGCGTGGTACTCAGCGCAGCATTGGCCGAACATCAGCGGCAGTTGCAGCGTGCTGCCTCACGAGCACGCACCGCACTGGCTGCCAATGACGCCGAGCTAAAAGCCAAGGCCGAGTTCCTGGCCAAGATCAGCCACGAGATCCGCACCCCCATGAATGGCGTACTGGGCATGACCGAGCTGCTGCTCGGTACGCCCCTGTCGGCGAAACAGCGCGACTATGTACAAACCATCCACAGTTCCGGCAACGAGCTGCTCAACCTGATCAACGAGATTCTCGACATTTCCAAACTGGAATCCGGGCAGATCGAACTGGATGACGTGCAATTCGACCTCAACGCTCTCACGGAAGACTGCCTGGATATCTTCCGTGCCAAGGCCGAATTGCAAAAAATCGAGCTGATCAGCTTTATTCAGCCACAGGTGCCACGGATCGTCAGCGGTGATCCCACACGCCTGCGCCAGACGTTGCTGAGCCTGCTCGACAATGCCTTCAAGCAGACCAGCGAAGGCGAGATTCTCCTGGTGGTGGCACTCGATACCAGTGGTGAGCAACCACGCCTGCGCTTCGCCGTGCAGGACAGCGGCCACCCACTCAATGCCAGCGAGCGCGACGCATTGCTGAACACCGAACTACAGAGCCGCGATTTTCTGTCGGCTACCCGCATGGGCGGTCGCCTTGGGCTGATCATCGCGCGCCAGTTGATTCGTCTGATGGGCGGGGAGTTCGGCATTCAGAATGGCGGTAACCAGGGGTCGACGCTGTGGTTGACCCTCCCCCTGGACAACGCCCGCCTGCAACAGCCAGGCACTGATATCGACGGTACGCTACAGGGCACCCGCCTACTGGTGGTAGACGACAACGACACCTGCCGCAAAGTGTTGCTGCAGCAGTGCAATGCCTGGGGTATGAACGTCAGCAGCGTGCCATCGGGCAAGGAAGCGCTGGCCCTGCTGCGCACCAAGGCGCACATGCGCGAATACTTCGACGCGGTACTACTCGATCAGGACATGCCCGGCATGAGTGGCATGCAGTTGGCGGCGAAGATCAAGGAAGACCCAAGCCTCAACAACGATATCCTGATCATCATGCTCACCGGCATCAGCCATGCACCGAGCAAGGTCATTGCCCGCAATGCCGGCATCAAGCGCATCCTCGCCAAACCGGTGGCAGGCTACACCCTCAAGGCCACCCTGGCTGACGAACTGGCCCAGCGTCAGCGTGGGCAGAGTGTTCCCATGGCCCTCAGTACCACGCCGCTGAGGGTACCGGAAGATTTTCGCATCCTTGTCGCCGAAGACAACAGCATTTCCACCAAGGTGATTCGCGGCATGCTCGGCAAGCTCAACGTGCAGCCCGATACGGCCAGCAATGGTGAAGAAGCGCTGAGTGCGATGAAAGCGCAGCGCTACGACCTGGTGCTGATGGATTGCGAAATGCCGGTGCTTGATGGCTTCTCCGCAACAGAGCAACTGCGCGCCTGGGAAATTGCCGAACGCCGCCAACGTACTCCGGTGGTTGCATTGACCGCGCATATCCTCAACGAGCACAAGGAACGCGCGCGGCAGGTCGGCATGGACGGTCACATGGCCAAACCAGTAGAGATGTCACAACTGCGCGACCTGATCGAGCACTGGGTCGGCGAACGCCGGGATCAGCCCGAGGACGACACCGTGCCGAATTGAGTGGCCTGCTAGAATCGCGCTTGAACACTGCTGAGCAGGCGCGCCCTACGCGCCGCGACAGCGTCGCCACCGTCACGACGAAGCGCCCATGGATATCAAGCAGCTCAAGTTTCTGATCGCCCTCGACGAGACCCGTCACTTCGGCCAAGCGGCAGCACGCTGCCACATAACGCAGCCGACGTTGTCGATGCGTCTGCGCAAGCTGGAAGACGAGCTAGGCCTGGAACTGGTGCGACGCGGACAGCGCTTCGAAGGTTTCAGCGCCGAAGGTGAACGCATCCTCGCCTGGGCCCGCAGCTTGATGGCGGCTCATGATGGGCTGTACGCAGAAGCAGCCGCCTGCCGTGGGCAACTGGTCGGCACCCTGCGCCTTGGCGTGGTGCCGCTGTCAGGTTTCGATCCGATGGATCTGGTACAGCTATTCGCCGAGCAACATCCAGGGCTGCGCTTCCAGTTGTTCGCCCTGAGCAGCGATCAAATCCTTGAGCGCCTTGGCAGCAATCAGCTCGACCTCGGGCTGTCGTACCTCGACCGTCTCGACCGCGAACATTTCGACAGCCTGGAACTGGCCGCGACACACATGGGGCTGCTGTATGACCGTCGCCATTTTCAGTTCACGGAAACCACCCTGCGCTGGGAAAGCCTGGTCGACCTGCCGCTGGGCCTGCTGTCTGCCGGTATGCACTTTCGCCAGTCGATCGACCACAGCTTCCGCTCACGGGGCCTGACGCCACTGCCGAAGCTGGAAACCGATGCCGTTCACCAGTTGCTGCAGGCCGTCAGCGCCGGCCTGTGCTGCTCGATCATGCCGCTGCGCAATGGCCTTGCC
Source organism: Pseudomonas sp. AC355 (assembly GCF_979258205.1). Taxonomy (NCBI): domain Bacteria; kingdom Pseudomonadati; phylum Pseudomonadota; class Gammaproteobacteria; order Pseudomonadales; family Pseudomonadaceae; genus Pseudomonas; species Pseudomonas sp. AC355. Next base: position 3,079,897 of record NZ_OZ409843.1, read on the forward strand.
GAATTCACCAACGACTTGGTGCTGACGCCCATCGAGGACGCCCATACCCTGGCGCCACTAGGCCTGATCATGCGCCGCAGCGCACCTCGCTCGGCGCTGGCCGAAGCCTGCTTCGCCGAGGCACGCTCGCTAATCAGTGCATGAGCGGAGGCTCGCCGCTCTCGCTCGGTGGCTGCACGCCGGTTTCACCGCGATCGGCGCGACCGCCCAGGTACCAGCCGAGCAGCCCCCAGATAGCCGCACACAGCGCTCCGATCACCGCGATCAACGCCACGCCGTAACCGAGCATGTCGATCAGGCTCTTGGCCCAACCGCTGACCGCATCACCGCCGCGATAGACCACGGTGTCGATGAAGTTCTTGGCCTTGTACTTGCTCTCGGCATCCAGCGGCGCGAAGAGCATTTCCCGCCCCGGCCGTACGAATGCGTATTCACCGATACGTCGCACGATCATTAGCCCCGCCAGCACGGCGAAGGTGGGTGCCATGGCCAGGGCGAGAAAACCCACGCACATCAGCACCGGCACCGCCGCCAGCAGCGCGCGTACGCCCAGGCGCTGAGCGACCCGCCCGGTGATGAACAACTGGGCCAGTAGCGCACCCGCCTGCACCACAAAGTCGATCAGCCCGAACACCCGCACCTGCTCGTCACGATCCGGGAACAGCTCGGCCACCAGTCGCGCCTGCTCGAAATACAGAAAGGTGGTGACCGTGGCGAGTAGGATGACGAAAGCGGATATCCCCAGCAGGTAGGACGACTGGAACACCCGAGTCATGCCGCTGAACGGATTGCCCGCCACCGGGCGCCGTGGATTTTCCGCCTGGCTGGCGCCCGGTCGACCTGCCCCGGCACGCTCGCGCCAGCCCATCAGGTAATGTTTGAGCGCCAGGGCACCAGCTAGCAGCGATGCAGCCAGCAACGCCAGGCCACTGGCACCGACGGCGCCCACCAGCAGCGCACTGAGCGCCGGACCAGCCAGGCCACCGACGCTGGCACCGGCAGCGATGAAAGCGAACAGCCGCTTAGCCTGCGGTGAGTCGAAGACATCGGCCATCAGGCTCCAGGCCACAGACACCACGAACAGGTTGTAGACCGAGATCCACACGTAGAACACCCGCGCCATCCATAGGTTCTCGGCCATGACGCTGAACGCCACAGCGAAGGCCAGCAGGTTGAGGCAGAAGAAGCCGTAGACCCAGTCGATGAAATGGATGCGTGGCACCCTGGAGTTGAGCCAGGCGAACAGCGGCACGGCCAGCAACATAACCACGAAGGTCGCGGTGAACAGCCACTGCAGGTTCTCCACACCGGCCTGGATGCCCATCGACTCACGGATCGGCCGGAGCATGAAATAGCCGCAGAACAAGCAGAAAAACAGAGCAAAGCCCACCAGAGCCGCTGCCAGCTCACCGGGCTGTGCATTGATCGCGCGGGCCACGCGCTGCGGCAGAGAAAGGGACATGGCAACGCTCTCGGAGTCGAAGCGTTGCAGTATGGCCTACTCGGGCGAGTGGTATTTCGACAGCCGGCTCAACCCGCGCTCAACCAGGCCCTGATCTCGCCGTACGGATAATCCTCCAACGCCGCGAAACCGCTGATCTGCCGGGCCTTGAGGCGGGTGAACAGTGGAACGCTGATGCCGCACAGAAAGCGCGCCAGACATTCGTTACTGGGCAATTCACCACCGCGGGCGCTTTGGTACTTGCTGATGAATGCACCACACAGCGGGTCACGATCACGACCGGCCAGTGGCGCAAGCGATGGGGGCTCGGGCAAGTGGGCGACCTGGCCGCGACAGACAGAACAGTGCCCGCACTGCCGTGGCGCACGCTCGTCACCGAAGTAGACCGCCAGGCGCTGGCTCAGGCACTGCTCACTGGCGAACAGCTCCAGCATGGCCTGGATACGGCGGATTTCACTGCCCTCCTGGGCCAGGAAGTAATCATGCAGCTCGCTGGCCAGGGCCTGCGTGTCGTAGTCCTGCAGCACGGCATAGACATCGGTCATCTGCTTGCTTTCCAGTTCGATCCAGCCGCGCTCCTGGAAGAAGTCCAATGCCTTGACCACCCGCCCCCGCTCCGCCTGGTGACCGCGATACAGGGCATCGAAATCCACCGTGCACCAGGTTCGCGCTCGGGTCGAGGCGTTGACGATGGCCTCGACGAACTGCCGCCGCTCACCTTCGAATCGCGCCAGCAAGGCCTCGGGCTCGATCAGGTACTTGAAGCGGTATTCGGCGAAATACGCATAGCGCGGCGCGATGATGCCGCGCAGCTCCAGCTGTACGAGCAGCGTCTTGAGCGGCAACTGGCGGATATTGCTGTGATCGCTCAGGGCATTGATGGTCATTTCCCACTGCCCGCCACTGGCGTTCGCGCGAATTTCCTCGAGTACCCTGGCTATGCCCTCTTGCTCCGGCGTATCGCCGTAGACGAAGTTCTCCAGCACGTTGAGGCTGTCGCGATTGGCCAGCACCAGGCAATCGGAGGATTCGCCATCGCGGCCTGCCCGGCCGATCTCCTGGCTGTAGTTCTCAACCGACTTGGGCAGGTCGAAATGCACCACGTTGCGAATGTCACGCTTGTCGATGCCCATGCCGAAGGCGATGGTCGCGACGATGCAGCTCAGTTCGCCGGCCATGAATCGACGCTGGATCGCCTCACGGATCTCATGCCCCATACCGGCATGGTAGGCACTGACGGACAGACCCTGCTGACTGAGCTGCTCGGCCACCTGCTCAGCGGTTTTCTGCTGGGTGACGTAGACGATGCTCGGCTCTCCCCGCTTGGCGCCCAGCCACTGCTGAAGGCGCCTTTGCTTGTCACGGCCCGCCACGGGCTCGACCAGCAGGTTCAGGTTGGCGCGGTAGAAACCGGTGGTGACCACATCATCGGCGGCAATGGCGAACTTCTTCTGCATATCGGCAATCACCGGCGGCGTGGCCGTGGCGGTGAGCAGTAGCACCTGGGCAATACCGAACTGACGCTGGTAATCCGGTAGTTTCAGGTAGTCCGGGCGAAAGTTGTGGCCCCACTCGGAGATACAGTGAGCCTCGTCGACCACCAACAGCGAGATCGGCACATCGGCGATGAAGTTTCGGAACCGCTCGTTTTTCAGGCGCTCGACCGAAATCATCAGGATCTTCAGCTCACCGGACTTGGCCTTGGCCATGGTTTCGCTGACCTGCTCGCGGCTCTGCGCCGAATCGATGCTGGCCGCACTGATACCGTGTCGATGCAGAAAAGCGAGCTGGTCCTGCATCAGCGCCAACAGCGGCGAGATCACCACGGTCAGGTGCGGCAAATGCAATGCCGGCAACTGGTAGCACAGCGACTTACCCGAGCCGGTGGGGAAGATCGCCGCCGCCGAGCGCCCGGCGAGTACGGCGCTGATCACCGCTTCCTGGCCGGGACGCAGCTGGCTGAAACCGAAGACACGTTCGAGGGTGCTGGGCATGCGCTGTCACTCCGTTGACCGCTGAATGGCCAATAACCGTAACCTGTGTGGAAGGACTTTTACAGGGCGCAATCGCCTGCCCTGCTGAAAGCCTTGCGGCATAAATGACAAAGCCGCCCGAAGGCGGCTTTGTCGAACACGGCGCGAGCTTAGAGCTGCGGGCCGGCCTTCTTGATGGCATCGCTGACATCGAACTTGGTGAAGTTGTCGATGAACAGCTTGGCCAGGCCTTTGGCGGCCTCGTCGTAGGCGTTCTGGTCAGCCCAGGTGTTGCGCGGGTTGAGCAGGTTGGTCTCGACGCCTGGAACGGCCTTCGGCACGCTCAGGTTGATAATCGGCAGTTGCTCGGTTTCGGTACCAATCAGCGCGCCGCTCTGGATCGCTGCGATCACGCCACGCGTGGTCGGGATGTTGAAACGCTTGCCGACGCCGTAGCCACCGCCAGTCCAACCGGTGTTAACCAGATAGACCTTGGAGCCGAACGCCTGGATGCGCTTGATCAGCAGCTCGGCGTAAACGCCAGCAGGGCGCGGGAAGAACGGCGCGCCGAAGCAGGTGGAGAAGGTCGACTTGATGCCAGGCCCGAACCCATTTCGGTAGAACCGACCAGGGCGGTGTAACCGGACAGGAAGTGATAGGCCGCCTGCTCTTCGTTGAGGATCGACACCGGTGGCAGCACGCCAGTCAGGTCGCAGGTCAGGAAGATCACTGCATTCGGCTCGCCACCGAGGTTCTTCTCGCTGCGCTTCTCGACGAACTCCAGCGGGTAGGCGGCGCGGCTGTTCTGGGTCAGGCTGTCGTCGGTGTAATCCGGCGCGCGCTGCTCGTCGAGCACCACGTTCTCCAGCACGGTGCCGAACTTGATGGCTTTCCAGATGACCGGCTCGTTCTTCTCGGACAGGTCGATGCACTTGGCATAGCAACCGCCTTCGATGTTGAACACCACGCCAGTGCCCCAGCCGTGCTCGTCGTCACCGATCAGGTAACGGCTCTCATCAGCGGATAAGGTGGTCTTGCCAGTGCCGGACAGGCCGAAGAACAGGGTCACGTCGCCTTCTTCGCCGATGTTGGCAGCGCAGTGCATCGGCAGCACGTCGGCAGCCGGCAGCAGGAAGTTCTGCACGCTGAACATGGCTTTCTTCATTTCACCGGCGTAACGCATGCCAGCGATCAGCACCTTCTTCTGAGCGAAGTTGATGATCACGCAACCGTCGGAGTTGGTGCCGTCACGCTCAGGCACGCATTCGAAGTTGGCAACGTTAAGTACTTGCCATTCCTGCTTGGCGGACGGGTTGTACTGGGTCGGTTCGATGAACAGCTGACGGCCGAAGAGGTTCTGCCAGGCGGTGGCAGTGGTCATCTTGACGGGCAGGTAGTGAGCTTCGGCGGAACCTACATGAACGTGGGAAACGAAGCTGTCCTGGGCGTCGGAAAACGCCTGGACACGATCCCACAGGGCGTCGAACTTGTCGGCTGGGAACTTGCGGTTGATCGGGCCCCAGCCGATGTCGGCCGAAGTGCTCGGCTCATCGACGATGAAGCGATCGACCGGAGAACGCCCGGTACGGTGGCCGGTGCGTACAACCAGAGCACCAGTGGACGCCAGTTCGCCCTCACCGCGACGAAGGGCTTCTTCGACCAGTTGAGCGGTGCTGATGTCGGTGTACACAGCGTTATTGGCTTGCGTCATGTGAGTCCCCGTCGGCCAACGGCCGAGTCTTCCAAACGTTTTGTAGCCCTGCCAGAGCAGGACTACAGCTAAAAAAGTGCGCGGATTATGCCAGAAAAGCGGGCGGCGAGTGCAGCCCCCAATCAGAACATCCTGCGCGTTGCTGGCAGCTCTCAGTGACGGGTGTCAGAAGGGCTGCTGACTGCCACCACCGGCAAACAGCTGAGCGATGTCAGTGGCATCAAACCCATAGCGCTCGTTGCAGAATTGGCAGTCGACTTCCACGCGGCCGTGATGCTCGCTGAGCAAGAGCTCGGCATCGGCCTGCCCTAAACTGACCAGCGCTTTGGCTGAGCGTTCACGAGAGCAGCTACAACCGAACTGCAGGAGGCGCGGATCGAACAGTCGAACCGACTCCTGATGGTAGAGACGATGCAGCAGGGTTTCGTTGTCCAACCCCAGCAGTTCCTCGCTCTGCAGGGTGTCAGCGAGGATCACCAGTTGCTCCCAACTGGCAGCGCGCTCTTCGTCATCGGTAAGGCGATCGGCCGGCAGTTGCTGCAACAGGAACCCGCGGGCACGCAGGCCGTCGGCACACAACCAGAAGCGCGTGGCCAGTTGCTCGGAAGTGGCGAAATAGCTGGTCAGGCAGTCGGCCAGGGTGTCACCGTCCAGAGCGACAATGCCCTGATAACGCTGCCCCTGCTTTGGATCCACGGTCATGGCCATCACGCCTTCGGGCATCAGTTGCGCCAGGCCGTCATCATCGGTAATGCGCTCAGCTTCATAGCGGGCGATGCCACGCAGCTCGCCATCACTGGAACACTCCACCATCAGCAGCGGCACCGGGCCTTCCGAACGTATCTGCAGTACCAGCAAACCGTCGAACTTCAGCGTACCGACCAGCAAAGACGCAGCCGCCAGCAATTCACCGAGCAATTGCGCCACTGGCCGGGGGTACTCATGCTTGGCCAGCACCTGCTGGTAGCTGCCAGACAGCCCGACCAATTCACCGCGCACATCGGTATCGTCGAAAAGAAAGCGTTGGGTGAAGTCGGACATAACGGATCGCCTGCTCAAAGATGCGTAGCAGACCAGGGGACGGCGCCACTGGCCTGGAGGCCGGCAATTTTAGGCGCAAACGCGGCGCCGACCAAGCTGAATGCGAAGAACGGCTGAGGTGCGCCCCGCTGAACGAAGGCTGAACGAGAGCCTGAAAGGCACCAAGGCGGCGCCCAGGCTGCCTAGAATCGGCGGTTTTCCTCGAAAGCCCTTCCGCCATGCACCTCAGTTTAAATGCCCAATGGCGCCCTCGCGCCCTGATCATCAGCCATCTGCTTATCGTCCTCCTGTTCGCCAGTTGGCTATGGCCGGTGACTCGTATTTACTGGAATCAGTTCGATCTGTGGCTGTTCCACCTGCTCAACGACCCGGTACATGCCGGCGGCATGTGGGCGCACATCTGGGCCATCGGCAGCATGCGCCCGGTAGACGCGGGTGTGGGCCTGGTGATGCTAGCAATCATGCTGCGCGCCGGCCTGGTATTTCCGGCCGCCCAGGTACGCACTGGGCTGTATGCGTTTCTGGTGGCGCTGACTGTCATGCTGCTGATGCGTGTGCTGTTCGCCGATCTGGTCGAGTACATGGGCTGGCAGCACGCCAGCCCCTCGCTGCTGGTGGAAGGCAGCGCGCGACTCACCGAAATGTTCCCGGCCTGGGAAGAACGCTGGGATCTGAAGGACAGCGCCAGCCGCAGCTTCCCCGGTGATCACGCCTCGGTGCTGATGATCTGGGCAATATTCTGCAGCCTCTTCGTCAGCGGCTGGCGTCGGGCATTGGTCTGGGCGGTCGCGCTAATCGGCTCGATGCCGCGCCTGGTCGCCGGGGCCCACTGGGGTGCGGACGCCTTGGTCGGCGGCGTGCTGCTCAGCGTCCTGGGAATCGCCTGGAGTTGCTACACCCCGCTGGCCTTCCGCGCCAGCGCGGCAATAGAGCGTGTGACGCTGCCGCTGATGCGCAGCCTGGCAAGAGTGCCATTGCTGGGATCGTTCAGCGTGATCAGCGCGCGCTGACCCCGACTACTCCACCCAATCGCCGGAGCCGCCGCGCAGGTAGAAAAGCTGCCGGCGCTGCTTCTTGCTGGGCCGCCCATCGGTTTGCACGCCCAAGGCGCCAGCCTTGCGCTGCTCCGCGGCCAACTCGCGCCGCACGATGCTCTCGCCGGTCTCGGCATACAGCGTCTGGGCCTCTGGTGCGCCGCGGCGCACCACGGAGAGCGCCTGCACGGTCACCGTACGCTCCTCATAACCGGTGCGAATCACATACTCCTCGCCTACTTTCGGCTCCTTGCCCGGCTTGCAACGCTCGCCACGGCAATGCACCTTGCCGCCTTCGATCGCCGCCTTGGCCAGCGCACGCGTCTTGAAGAAGCGCGCGGCCCACAGCCACTTGTCCAAACGTACCTTGTCATCGGCATCCTGCTTTGCCACCATCACCTCACTGTAGATTGAATTGCCATCACAATTTTGCTGCCACATCAGCCTGTCCATATTGTCATACGGATACAAGCATTGATCGTGCAACCGCTATATCGGAGCAGCAGTGACCCATTTTCCCAGCGATCTCACCCATCCCGAAAAATGTCGCGGCTGCCAGAGTAGTCCGCAGCTGGATTTCGACTTCAACTTCGCCTTCCAGCCCATCGTCGACATCCGCACTCGGCAGGTGTTCGCCCATGAAGCACTGGTTCGCGGCACGGCAGGTGAAGGTGCGCTAAGCATTCTGGAACGCGTCAACGACGACAACCGCTACCGTTTCGACCAGCGCTGCCGTACCCAGGCGATTGCCGAAGCGACGCAATTAGGCATGGACACTTATCTGTCGATCAACTTCCTGCCCAATGCCGTGTACCGCCCCGAGTTATGCATCCGCAGCACTCTGGAAGCGGCTCGCCAACATAATTTCCCGCTGGATCGGCTGATTTTCGAGACGCTGGAAAGCGATCACATGCGCGACAGCAAGCACCTGACCCATATCCTGCGTCAGTATCAGGAGTTCGGTTTCAAGACCGCCATCGACGACTTCGGCGCCGGGCATTCAGGCCTTACCCTGCTTGCCGACTTTCAGCCTGATCTGATCAAGCTGGACATGGCGCTGATGCGCGGTGTCGATCAGGACAAGGCGCGCCAGGCCATCGTGCGCGGCATCATCGCCATTTGCCGTGACCTGAACATCCAGGTGATCGCCGAAGGGATAGAGACGCCAGGAGAGCGGGACTTCTTGGCCGCCAGCGGGATTGATCTGATGCAAGGTTACCTGTTCGCCAAGCCACTGTTCAAAGGCCTACCGGCAATCGCAGAGGCAGCCTGGCCGGCGACGGATTAGACTCGCTGACAGGCGCGCAAAGCGGCTCATTTCAGTACCATAAGCGCCTCATTGCCGACCTCAGCCGCTACGGAATTCCTGCTTGAAAACATTCGACCACCTCAACGTGATCGGCCTGCGCGAATGGGTCAACTTGCCGGAACTGGGCATCATCGGCCTGCGCGCCAAGATTGATACCGGCGCCAGCACCTCGAGCCTGCATGCCAGCGATATCCAGCCATTCGAACGCGACGGCGAACGCTGGGTGCGGTTCACTGCCTATATCGGCACTCAGGTGCAGCGTCGTCATCGTTGCGAAGCGCGTCTGGTCGCCTACAAGAGCATCAAAAGCTCCAATGGTCTGGCGCAGAGCCGTTACGTAATTCGCACTAGTTTGATGTTGGGCGATCTACAGTGGCCGGTGGAGTTCACCCTGGCCAGCCGCAAGACCATGCGCTACCGCATGTTGCTGGGCTCCAAAGCGCTGATCGAGGGCCAACTGGTGGTCAATCCGGCGCTCACTTATGTACAAGACAAACCCGTGCTTCCCGACCCGAGCGGTGCCCAATGAAAATCGCTGTGCTGTCGCGCAACCCGCGCCTGTATTCCACCCGCCGCCTGGTCGAAGCCGGGCAGCAGCGCGGCCATGAAATGGTGGTGATCGACACCCTTCGGGCCTACATGAACATCGCCAGCCACAAGCCGCAGATCCACTACCGCGGCAAGCCGCTGGAGGGCTTCGACGCGGTAATCCCGCGCATCGGCGCCTCGGTGACCTTCTACGGCTGCGCGGTACTGCGCCAGTTCGAGATGATGGGCGTGGTACCACTCAACGAATCGGTGGCCATCGCCCGCTCGCGAGACAAACTGCGCTCGTTGCAGCTACTGTCGCGCCGCGGCATCGGCTTGCCAGTGACCGGCTTCGCCCACTCGCCGGACGACATCCCCGACCTGATCGACATGGTCAACGGCGCACCGCTGGTGATCAAAGTGCTGGAAGGCACCCAGGGCATCGGCGTGGTGCTTTGCGAGACGGAGAAGGCGGCCGAGTCGGTGATCGAGGCCTTCATGGGCCTCAAACAGAACATCATGGTGCAGGAATACATCAAGGAAGCCGGCGGCGCTGACATCCGCTGTTTCGTGGTCGGAGACAAGGTCATCGCGGCAATGAAGCGTCAGGCCAAGCCCGGTGAATTCCGCTCCAACCTGCACCGCGGCGGCACCGCCAGCCTGATCAAGATCACCCCGGAAGAACGCATGACCGCCATCCGCGCCGCCAAGGTCATGGGGCTGTCGGTAGCGGGGGTCGATATCCTGCGCTCCAACCACGGCCCGCTGGTGATGGAGGTGAACTCCTCGCCCGGCCTGGAAGGTATCGAAGTGACCACCGGCAAGGACGTCGCCGGGATGATCATCCAGTTCCTGGAGAAGAACGGCGGCCCCAACCTGACGCGAACCAAGGGTAAAGGATGAGTAAACCATTCGCAGGCCGCCTGGCGCTGATCGCTCCCGCCTCGGCCATCGCCGACGACGTATTCGAAGCGACCTTGGCGCAGCTCGAGGTGCAGGGCATCGACTACCACCTGGGCCGCAATGCGCGCGCCCGCCATCGCTACCTGGCCGGCACGCCTGCGCAGCGTCTGGATGACCTTCACGAAGCGTTCAGCCTGCCGGATATCGACGCCGTATGGTGCCTGCGCGGCGGCTACGGCTGCGCGCAATTGCTGCCAGGGGTCGACTGGACGCTGCTGCAGAAAGCCAGCCCGCGCCCGCTGATCGGCTATTCCGACCTGTCGCTGCTGCTCGATGCCTTCGGCAATAATGGGCTGCCCGCCATTCACGGCCCGGTCACTACTGCGCTTGGTCTGCAGACGCTATCCGCACCGAGCGGCCAGCGCGAGCGCCTGGCCTCCATGCGCTCGCTATGGGATCTGTTGCAAGGCCGTAGCCATTCACTGCCGGTGCGCCATATCAGCGGCCCGCAATCTGCCGTTGAAGGCTCGCTGGTTGGCGGCAACCTCACCGCACTGGCCAGCGGCTGTGGCACCGTCGCTGGCATGCAACTGCCCAACGATGCCATCCTCATTCTCGAAGACGTCGGCGAGCCCTACTACCGCCTGGAGCGCAGTTTCTGGCAGCTGTTCGAAAGCTTCGGCGAGCGGCGCCCGGCAGCGATATGCCTGGGCAGCTTCACCGACTGCCCGCGACGCGGTGTGCAGCACAGCATCGAGGAAATCATCGGTGAGTACCTTGCGCCGTTCGATATTCCGCTATACGGCAACTTGCCCAGCGGCCACGGCGATCTCAATCTTGCCTGGCCCTACCGCCGCCAGGCGCGCCTGCAGGGCGCGAGTCTTGCCTGGTAACGCGGCCTAGGGAAGCACCCGCAACGGCGTGTCCAGCCTGGCCAGAAAGTCCGCTTCGACCACTGGCCTGCCCAACAGGTAGCCCTGGCCGAACTCACAGCCCAGCGCCTTGAGGTGCTCGAGCTGCTCAGCCGTCTCGATGCCTTCGGCTACGCATTCCAGATCAAGATTACGGGCGATCATCAGGATGGTTTCGACCAGCATCACGTTGCTACCGGCATCACCATTACCGAGATCCTGGGTAAAGCTGCGGTCTATTTTCAACCGATCCAGCGGCAACCGCTTGAGATACGTGAGCGATGAGTAGCCGGTACCAAAATCGTCGATGGAGAAGCGCACACCCAACACCTTGAGCGCCTGCATATTGGCGATGCACTGCTCGACATCCTCGAGCAGAACACCCTCGGTAAGCTCCAGTTCCAGCGCTGCGGCAGGCACTGCATAGCGTTGCAGGCAACCGCTGACCCGAGCAACACAACCTCGACTGCGCAGCTCACGCGGGCTGAGGTTAACCGCCAGCACCAATTGTGGTCGCTCCGGCAACCAGCGCTGCAGGGTTGCACAGGCCTGCTCCAGCACCCAGTTGCCGATGTCCTGAATCAGCCCGGTTTCCTCGGCCAGGGGGATGAACTGACCCGGCATTATCTCGCCACGTTCAGGGTGCGCCCAACGCACCAGCACTTCGGCGCCGATGACACTGCCATCGGTGAGTCGCAGCTGTGGTTGGAACGCCAGGTACAGCTGGTTGCGCGAGATCGCCTGGCGCAACTCACCCTGCAGCTGCAACCGCTGATCGATGGCAGCCTGCATTTCCGGTGCAAAGAAATGCAGGGCATTGCGGCCTGCCTGCTTGGCCCGATACATGGCGGTATCCGCCTGTTTCAGTACATCAGCGGCGTTCTGTGCGCCGAATGGATGCAGGGCAATACCGATACTGGCGCTGACCGACAATTCATGACCGTCGATCAGGCAGGGTGCCTCAAGGCTCTTGAGCAACCTCTCCGCCGTCAGGGCTGCCTGCTCACCTGCCAGTTGAGCATTGGCATCCAGTGCTTCGAGCAGCACGACGAACTCATCCCCTCCCATTCGCGCCAGCGTGTCTTCAGGACGCAACTGGCTGGCCAAACGCGTCGTGACCTCACGCAACAGACTGTCCCCCACCAGATGGCCGAGGCTATCGTTGACGTTTTTGAAATGATCGAGATCGATAAACAACAAGGCGCCCAGGCTGCCCTCACGCATTTCACGATCCATGGCGTGCTGCAGGCGATCGAGCAGCAGACGGCGATTGGGTAACCCTGTCAGCTCATCACTGTAAGCCAGGCGTTCGATTTCCCGCTGATAGCGCTGGCGCTCCGATATATCAGAGATGCTACAGCGAATCAGCACCGGCTCGCCCGGCAGACGTACCAGGCGTACTTCACAAGGAAAATGGCGCCCACTGCTGTCGCGGTGCGTCCATTCGAACACCGGTGCATCACCCTGCAGGGCAGCCTCGACATACCCTTTGCCGGCCTGGGCCGACAGCGCCCCGCTAGGCTGCCGCAGGGGGCTCAATTCGAAGGGCAGGCGGCGGAGCAGATCTTCGCGGCGACAGGCGAACATGCGCAGGGCGTTCTCGTTGAAATCGACCATTCCACCATCCTCGGTGTACAGCAAGATGGCTTCTGGGGCATGTTCGACGATGGTGCGATAGCGCGCTTCGGCCTCGAAGCGCGCACTGATGTCCTCGACCAGCAGCAGGAACATGCTGATGGCACCGTTGCCACGCCGCACGGCGCGCAAGTTGAGCCGCGTCTGTACTTCGCTGCCATCGGGGCGCAGGAAACGCCGGTCACGCTCGAAGCCTTCCCGGCTACATTGCAGCACATCATCGAGCAGCAATTGTTCGATCTCAAGATCATCAGCGACGCTGATACTTTCCCAGTTGCAGTCCAATAACTGCTCACGGCTGCGCCCGAGAATGCTGCACAGCTTGAGGTTGACCTCTTCCCAGCCAAACGTAGGCGTGATCAACGCCATGCCGATCAGAGGCGCCTCGAAGAACAACCGCAGGCGATCATCGCGCTCGCGCAACTGCTGCTCAGTACGGCGCCGCGCAGTGATGTCCTGAACGGCGCCATACAGACGAACCAATTGCGTACCATCTCTCTCAGCAGCACCACGCAGGCGAATCCAGCGTGTCTTGCCAAGAAAGGTGGTCACTCGTACTTCGAGGTCGAAACGCTCACCGCCCTCGATCATCTCCTGCAGGGTTCGATAAACCAACGCCTGCCCGGTGGCATCGAACCGGCTCACCGATTCGTCGAAGGTAAGCGCTGCCTTTCGCGGATCCAATTCATAGATCGTGAAGCAGCCAGCACTCCAGTACATGCTCATATCGTGCATGTTGAGCACCCAACCGCCGATATTGGCCAGGTCTTCTGTCTGGCTGAACAGGTGGCTCTGCTGAAGCAGCTCCTCACGCTGACGAGTTACCTCCTGGGCCAACTGCTCACGGGCACTGACATCCTGCTGCATGACGATGAAATGACTGAGCCCCGACTCATCATGCATCGGCGCCAGAATCACCTCACTCCAGAACGGCTGACCGTCCTTGCGCTGCAGGTGCAGCACCGCATTACCCGGGGTGCCACGGCGGATAGCCGTTTCCAACACCCGCATCTCGTCATGTCGCCGGTCATCGCGCAGCAACCGGCGCAGGCTTAGCCCCAGGCTGCCTTGCACATCACGACCGGTAATCCGCTCGAACGACGGGTTGCAGTAGATCAGCGGTAAATCTTCGCGCCTGGCATCGGCGATCACCACCCCGAGCGGGCTGGCGTCAAGCGCTAGGTTGGCCAACGCAAGCTGTTGCTGCATCGCTGCGCTACGGACGAGCGCCAGGCGCAGATCACTGAGGCTACGCCCCACCAACATGGCCGCCAGGGTAAACAGCAGAATGCTGAAGTGCAGCTCCAGCCGCTGCGGCTCGATCCAGCTGGCATTGGAAGCCACGCCATGAAACCAGGGCAGTGCGAGAATGCTCAGCACGCTCATCGCGGCACCGCACAAAGCACCGGCAAAGCCCCACACCAGCGCCAGGCTCAGCATGACCAAGCCAATCAACGGCAGCTTCAGGGGCAGCGGCAGAAACTCCAGAAGAACCGGCAAACAGATCAGCAAGACCACAAGCAGTGACTTGGATGGCACCAAGCGCAGCACCTCGGGCACGCGCAGCAGCGGCACCAGAATGCCTTCAACGTGCATCAACCAGCCACGACGACGCAACCACGGGGTAACGTAGGTCAGCAGCGGAATCGAGATAACCAGCGCGGTCAGGCTATCGGCCAGCCACATAGTGAGTGCCACCTGCGGCGCCGCATAGGCGGATAGGCTGCCCAACAGTAACAATGTGCCCAACAATGACAAGCACGTCAGCGCCGCAGGTAGCAATACGCCCAGCAGGATGAAGCGCAGCAAATGGCTGATATCTGGCAAGGCCGCATCGAATGGCCGCCAGCGCAACAGCAGATAACAGAACGCAACGCCCATTGTCTCCGGTAGTGCATGCACGGGAGCCCAGTGCCAATCGAGCCCCCATAGGGGCACACAGAGCATCGCATTGACGTAAAGCGCAAACAGCACGCGCGGCCCCCACCAGAGCGTCAGCACCAAACCCAGGGCAAAAGGCAGATACAGGATTGCTATGCCACCCTCGAACTGGGTGGTTAGGGAAAGCAGAGTGGCCAGGTGGAGCGCCGGGAGCGGCAACCACCATGTCCAGAACGGCAGGCGCTCGGAAGTGGGGGGCATGCAGACCTCATATCGATACGCCAGTACAGCATAAATCAGCCAGCGTGCACTGGGCAGCTGCCTGCCTCGAAATAAAGCCTAGCCGAGAATCACGCTGCGTCGCGCGGCAGCAGCAGCCCCAATGGCAGGCATATCCGCGCCTCCAGGCCACCGCCAATGCGGTTGCGCAGCTCGACGCTCCCTCCATGTAATGAGGCAATGCGCTTGACGATAGCCAGACCAAGTCCAGCCCCTTGGCCACCGCGCGCACGGTCACCGCGTATGAACGGGTTGACGATGTTGCCAAGCTCGCTCGGGTCGATGCCGTTGCCGCGATCCATCACGCTGAGCACCACATAGGGTGCACTGTGGTCATCGGCCACCGAGAGAACGATTTCCACGGCACTGCCGCCATAGCGCAGGGCGTTTTCGATCAGGTTGACGATCAGCCGCTTGATCGAGACTCGGCGCAACGGGAATGCGGGCACCGCTTCCAGAAACAGGCTCACCTGCTCCTGTTTCTGGTTGTAAGGGGCCACCACTTCGCGGATAAGCTCGGGCAGATTCAACTCTTCCACCGGTTCGTCTCGACCATCGCGGATAAAGGCCAGGAACTGATCGAGGATGGCATCCATATCCTCGATATCACGCACCATGTCGTCGGTCAGTTCGGAGTCGTTATTGAGGAATTCCAACGACAGACGCAAGCGCGTCAAGGGCGTACGCAGATCATGGGAAACACCGGCCAACATCAGTTCCCGCTCGCGGGCCGCCTGTTCGACATCCTCGGCCATCTGATTGAAGGCCCGATAGACCTCGGTCATCTCGCTTGGCGTATCACTGACTGGCAAGCGCACACTGCGTCCCTGGCCAAACTGCCGGGCGGCGAATACCAGGCGCTTGAGTGGCGCGCTGAGCTGGCGCACGAAAATCCAGGCGGCCGCAGTAGAAAGCAAGCCGATACCGAGGAACCAACCCAGTACGCTCCAGATACGCTGACCGCGCAGCGGATGGGGATAGAGCGGCACGCGCAGCCAGTCATCGCCCAGCGTCGGCGCGTGCACCCACAAGGCAGGCGGGCTCTTGGCACGCACGCGGGTTTCAGTATCAGGGCCAAGCTCGGACTGCATCTGCCGCTGGAAGATCTCGCTGTAGGGCCAGTGCTCCTCGCTGGCTGGCACCTCGGTGCGCGGCACCCGCTTGAGGCCAGCAGCCTCGGCAATATTGGCCCGATCCTCGGGATTAGCCGCCCAATAGGCGCGTAGCGTCAATGCGGCACCGTGGCTGTACTGACGGTCGACCAGCACGTCCTCGTTCATCATCAGATAAACCAGGGTCAGCGCTTTGGAAAACAGCACGACGATCAGCACCAACCAGAGGGTGCGCGAGAAGAAGCTTTGCGGGAACCACAGTGGGGCTTTCATGGAGAACACACAATCCGTAGGTGTCAGCTAACTGGCGATCAGGGTGCAAGGATCGCCAGCAAGCTGGCTCCTAGATAGGTTTTGCCGTACGAACTGTTACTTGTTGCCGTCCGGCACGAACACGTAGCCCACGCCCCAGACGGTCTGGATATACCGTGGTTTGGAAGGATCCGGCTCGATCAACCGGCGCAAACGGGAAATCTGCACGTCGATGGAACGCTCCAGCGCATCCCACTCACGACCGCGCGCCAGGTTCATCAACTTGTCACGGGTCAGCGGCTCGCGGGCGTGTTGCACCAGCGCCTTGAGCACGGCGAACTCACCGGTGGTGAGCATGTGTACCTCTTCGCCCTTCTTCAACTCTCGGGTCGCCAGGGACAGTTCATAGTCACCGAAAGTGACGCTCTCGTCCTCGCTGCCCGGTGCGCCCGGTACCACCGGTGCCTGACGACGCAGCACGGCCTTGATCCGCGCCAGCAGCTCACGCGGGTTGAATGGTTTGGCTAGGTAATCGTCGGCACCCAGTTCCAGGCCCTGGATACGGCTGCTCTCGTCGCCCTTGGCGGTGAGCATGATGATCGGCACCTGATTGTTCGAGGCGCGCAGGCGGCGGCAGGCGCTCAGGCCATCTTCGCCGGGTAGCATCAGGTCGAGAACCACCAGATTGAACAGTTCGCGCGACAGTAGTCGATCCATCTGCTCGACATTCTCCACCGCACGTACGCGATAGCCTTGCTCGTCGAAGAAACGCTCGAGCAAACGCCGCAGACGGGCATCGTCGTCGACAATCAGGATTTTCTCACCTTCGACCGGTTGTGCTGCAGTGCTGCTCATAGGGGCTCCTTGATCGAGAATCCGCGACGCGACGCGCCCGACTTCAACGCGGCATTATGGCTCAGAGGCCGTATAGACCACGTATTGTCCATTGTTAGCAGATTTTTCGCTGCCCTTGGCGCACTTAACTGACTTTCACAGTCTGACAGCAGCTTGTGGCGTGGCATGCGCGCCTTCATGCATGGCTATAATGCGCCGCTTTATCATCCGGCCAATCATGAGCGAGGCCGGTTTTCGTCGTTTCAGGGTGGATTCTTCTTTCTATGCTCAGCATCAACAACCGTATCGCCGAAGAACTGGGCGTACGCCCGCAACAGGTCGCCGCTGCCGTCGCACTGCTCGACGAAGGCTCCACCGTGCCGTTCATCGCACGCTACCGTAAGGAAATTACTGGCAGTCTCGACGATACCCAGCTGCGTAATCTGGAAGAACGGCTGCGCTACCTGCGCGAACTCGACGAGCGTCGCGCCAGCATCCTCGCCAGCATCGAGGAGCAGGGCAAGCTTACCCCCGAGCTGACCCGTGAAATCAACCTCGCCGATACCAAGACCCGCCTCGAAGACCTTTACCTGCCCTACAAGCAGAAACGTCGCACCAAGGGCCAGATCGCGCTGGAGGCCGGCCTCGGCGAGTTGGCAGACGCACTGTTCAATGACCAGAACCTGACCCCGGAAACCGAGGCGGTGCGTTTTATCGATGCCGAGAAAGGCTTCGCCGACACCAAGGCAGTGCTCGAGGGCGCCAAGTACATCCTCATGGAGCGTTTTGCCGAGGACGCCAGCCTGCTCACTAACCTGCGCGGCTTCCTCAAGGACAACGCCACCCTCAGCGCCCGCGTGATTGCCGGCAAGGAAGCGGAAGGCGCCAAGTTCCGTGACTACTTCGAGCATGACGAGAAGCTCAAGGGCGCCCCTTCACACCGCGCCCTGGCGATTTTCCGTGGCCGCAACGAGGGCATCCTCAGCGCCAGCCTCAAAGTTGGCGAAGAACTACCAGGCACCCTGCATCCGTGCGAGGGCATGATCGCCGAGCGTTTCGGCATTTCCAACCAGGGTCGCGCCGCCGACAAATGGCTGGGCGAAGTGGTGCGCTGGACCTGGAAGGTCAAACTCTACACGCACCTGGAAACCGACCTGCTGGGCGAACTACGCGAAGGCGCCGAGCACGAAGCCATCAGCGTTTTTGCCCGTAACCTGCACGACCTGCTGCTGGCCGCACCGGCCGGCCCGCGCGCCACCCTGGGCCTCGACCCGGGCCTGCGCACCGGCTGCAAAGTGGCCGTGGTCGACGCCACCGGCAAGGTACTGGATACCGCAACCGTCTACCCCCACGTGCCGCGTAACGACTGGGACGGCACCCTCAACGTGCTGGCCAAACTGTGCGCCAAGCACGGTGTCGATCTGATCGCCATCGGTAACGGCACCGCCAGCCGCGAGACAGACAAATTAGCCATCGAGCTGATCAAGAAATATCCAGGCCTGAAGATGACCAAGATCATGGTCAGCGAAGCCGGAGCGTCGGTGTATTCGGCTTCGGAACTGGCTGCCAAGGAATTCCCGGATCTCGACGTTTCCCTGCGTGGCGCCGTGTCCATCGCTCGCCGTCTACAGGATCCGCTGGCCGAACTGGTGAAGATCGACCCGAAATCCATCGGCGTGGGCCAGTACCAGCACGACGTTTCGCAGCTCAAGCTGGCGCGCAGCCTGGACGCCGTGGTCGAGGACTGCGTGAACGCCGTTGGCGTAGACGTGAACACCGCCTCTAGCGCACTGCTTGCGCGCATCTCCGGCCTCAACGCGACCCTCGCCCAGAACATCGTTGCCCACCGCGATACCCACGGTGCCTTCAAGACCCGTGACGCGCTGAAGAAAGTCCCACGCCTCGGCGATAAAACCTTCGAACAGGCCGCGGGTTTCCTGCGCGTGATGAACGGTGACAACCCGCTGGACGCCTCGGCAGTGCACCCGGAAACCTACCCGCTGGTGCAACGCATTGCCGTCGATACCGGCCGTGATATCCGCTCACTGATCGGTGATGGTGGGTTTCTCAAGCGCCTGGATGCGAAAAAATTCACCGACGAGACGTTCGGTCTGGTAACTGTCGGCGACATCCTCAGCGAACTGGAAAAACCTGGCCGCGACCCGCGTCCCGAATTCAAGACTGCCGAGTTCCAGGAAGGCGTGGAAACCCTCAAGGATCTCGAGCTGGGGATGATCCTCGAAGGCGTTGTGACCAACGTGACCAACTTCGGCGCCTTCGTCGATATTGGCGTCCATCAGGACGGCTTGGTACACATTTCGGCGCTGTCCGAGAAGTTCATCAAGGATCCGCACGAGGCGGTCAAGGCCGGCGACGTGGTCAAGGTCAAGGTCATGGAAGTGGACATCCCGCGCAACCGCATTGCTCTGTCGATGCGCATGGGCGACACCCCCGGCGAGAAAGTCGAGGGCCCACGTGGTGGCGCTCGCCAGGGTGGCGGCAAAGGCGGCCAGGCACCGCGCAGTGAGCGTCACTCCGGCCAGGAAAAGCCTGCACCGGCCAATGCCGCCATGGCCTCGCTATTCGCCAATGCCAAGCAACTGAGGAAGTGATCCGTGAACGAATCCTTGGAAGAAATCGGCAAGAGCAGCGCCTTCGGGCGCCTGCTTGGCCTGCAGATCGTCAAAGCCCAAGCCGGCGAAGCGGTGATCAAGCTGAGCATGCACGACGGCCTGCGCAACCTGCACGGCAAGCTGCACGGTGGCGCTCTTTTCTCACTGATCGACACCGCCATGGGCCAGGCCAGCCACAGTCTCAGTGACGGCGAGCCGACCAGCGTCACTCTGGAGTGCAAGGTCAACTACATCCGTGGGGTTACCGAGGGTGAGCTGAGCTGCCGCGCCTGGGTGGTGCACGCGGGGCGCCGCACCCAGGTGATCGAGGCAGAGGTGCATCAGCACGACAAGCTGGTCGCCAAGGCTCAGGCCACCTTCGCCTGCCTGTAAGTGAGCCGCCGTTAAAGCTGGCTCTGCCTGCCAACAGCCTGCAGAACCGGCAGGTCGGCCCGAACCCCACGCCGGGCAGTAGCCCTTCGCCAGAGCGCCTTGCAGCGTTAGAATGCACACTCTATTTCGCCAGACGACCAACGTCAGCAATCCGCCCCTTGTAGAGTGCAGAATCCACCCCCATATTGGGGCGACCGCTGCGTGAAGGAATGCAATCTTGAGCGACCTGTTCTCCCGCCGTCTGGCACTGCTCGGTGAGCACGCCAACCTTTCCCTGCTTTCCCAGTGCCTGCACGGCATCGAGCGCGAGTGCCTGCGCGTCGATAGTGAAGGCGAGCTGGCGCTGAGCGAACATCCGGTCGCCCTCGGCTCGGCGCTCACCAACGCACAGATCACTACGGATTACTCCGAGTCGCTGCTCGAGTTCATCACCTCGACCGCCGTCGACCCGAGCGACACGCTGGACGAGCTCGACCTCATCCACCGTTTCGTCTACAGCAAACTCGACGGCGAATACCTGTGGAGCCCGTCGATGCCCGGCCCGCTGCCGGACGAAGAGACCATTCCGATCGCCCGCTATGGCCACTCCCATATCGGCCAGCTCAAGTACGTCTACCGCAAAGGGCTGGCCTTGCGTTACGGCAAAACCATGCAGTGTATCGCTGGCATTCACTACAACTTCTCCCTACCGGAGCAGTTGTGGGCTGTGCTACAGGAGGCCGAGGGCGACACGCGCAGTGCCCGCGACTATCAGTCGTCGCGCTACATCGCGCTGATCCGCAACTTCCGCCGCTACAGCTGGCTGTTGATGTACCTGTTTGGCGCGTCACCGGCACTGGACAAGAACTTCATGCGTGGCCGTGCCCACCAGTTGCAGGAACTCGACGCCGACACGCTGTACCTGCCCTACGCCACCAGCCTGCGCATGAGCGACCTGGGTTATCAGAGCGAGGCCCAGGCCGGGCTGACGCCCTGTTACAACGACCTGGCCAGCTACACCGACAGCCTGCGCCAGGCGGTCGGCACGCCCTACCCGCCCTACGTCGATATCGGCACCAAGAAGGACGGTGACTGGCTGCAGCTCAACACCAATATTCTGCAGATCGAAAACGAGTACTACTCCAACATCCGCCCGAAGCGGGTGACCTACAGCGGCGAGCGACCGATCCAGGCACTCATGGCCCGCGGCGTTCAATACGTGGAAGCTCGCTGCCTGGACATCAACCCGTTCCTGCCGTTGGGCATCGACCTCGCCGAATCGCGTTTCCTCGACGCTTTCCTGCTGTTTTGCGCCCTCCAAGAGAGCCCGCAGTTGAGCAATGGCGAGTGCGGCAACTGCTCCGACAACTTCCTCAAGGTGGTCAAGGAAGGTCGCCGTCCCGGCCTGCACCTGCATCGCCAAGGCGGGCCGGTGGTGCTGCAGAGCTGGGCTCATGAGCTGCTCGACGGTATCGAAGCGATCACCCGGCTGCTCGACAGCAGCCAGGGTGGCGAAGCCCACGCCAGCGCCCTGCAGGCGCAGCGCGCGAAAATCGATGACGCTAGCCTGACGCCATCGGCACAGGTGCTGGCAGAACTGCAGAAAGGTGAAAGCTTTTCGGCCTTCTCCCTGCGCCAGAGCAAACGTCACGCCGAACACTTCCGCGCACAGCCGCTGAGCGCCGAGCAACAGGCCGAATTCGAGCAGGCGGCGCAACGTTCGCTGCAAGAGCAGGCTGAGCTGGAGGTGCATGAGGATGGTAACTTCGACAGCTTCGCAGCTGCCTATCAGGCCAGCATTCTGGCGCTGGCGGTATGAGGAACTGACGGGCCGCTCACGCCAACCCCGTCACAAAAAAAGCCAACGGTCATAAATCCGAGACCAGCGGCCCGTTTCTATCGGATGGATTTGGCTAGCATTGATTGCAGGCACTCAATGCGAACCCATCTCATGACCCACAGCGAAAAAGACCAGCACTGGAGCCTGGAGAGCCTTACCAAGGCCTACCAACAAGGCTACATGGCTGGCCTGGCAGGCCACTCCTCAGACGCACAGCCCTTCGCTGACAGCGTCCCCGCTGCCGCCTGGGAAGCCGGCTGGGTCGACGGAGAGGGCCAACGCCGACTCAGCGCAGAGAAGATCAACCGCGCCGCACCCAATCCCTCTTTCACCAAAAAACGCGCCTGACTCGAACCCCAAAGCTGCCATGGCTCCTACGACTTGCAGGAACCATGGATAGCCCGCCCTAAAGCGCTTTCTCGAAGATCTTCGAATTACGTTGGAAGTTGTACAGCGAAGCGCGCGCCGCCGGCATGCGCTCGACGCTGCTTGGCTCGAAACCGCGCTCGCGGAACCAGTGCGCCGTGCGGGTGGTGAGCACGAACAGGGTGTTGATACCTTTGGCCTTGGCCCGCTCCTCGATGCGTTCGAGCAGTTCGTCGCCGCGCCCGCCGTGGCGGTACTCGGGATTGACCGCCAGGCACGCAAGCTCACCACAGGTCGAGTCGGCGATTGGGTAGAGCGCGGCGCAAGCGATGATCATGCCGTCGCGTTCGACGATGCTGAATTGGCCGATCTCGCGCTCAAGCACTTCCCGGGAGCGGCGCACCAGAATGCCCTGCTCTTCCAGTGGGCTGATCAGCTCGATCAGGCCGCCAACGTCCCCGATATTCGCCTCGCGCAGCGATTCGAACTGCTCGGGGTCGACCAGGGTGCCGCCCCCATCGCGGGTGAACAACTCCGTCAGCAGCGAGCCGTCGCCGGTGTAGCTAACGATATGGCTGCGCTTGACGCCGCTGCGGCAGGCCTGGGCTGCGGCATCCAGCAGCTCCCCCTGATAGTCGCTACCCAGGCGCGAAACATGGGCTGGAACCTGTTGCGGGCGTAGTTCACGGATCAGCTTGCCGTCGTCGTCGAGCAGGCCCTGCTGGCTGCTGAACAGGATCAGCTTGTCGGCAGCCAGATCGATGGCCGCGCGCATGGCCACGTCCTCGCAGGCCAGGTTGAATATTTCGCCAGTTGGCGAATACCCCAGCGGCGACAGCAGCACGATATTGCGCTCGTCGAGCTGACGGTTGATGCCCTTGCGGTCGATACGCCGCACCTCGCCGGTGTGGTGATAGTCGACGCCATCCAGCACGCCGATGGGCCGCGCGGTGACGTAGTTACCGCTGCTCACCCGCAGGCGCGAGCCCTGCATCGGCGAGGCGGCGATATCCATGGACAGACGTGCTTCGATAGCGATGCGTAGTTGGCCGACCGCATCGATCACACACTCCAGGGTCGGGCTGTCGGTCACGCGCAGGTCGCGGTGGTAAACCGGTGTCAGCCCACGACTGGTCAGGCGTGCCTCGATCTGCGGGCGCGAGCCGTGCACCAGCACCAGACGCACACCGAGACTGTGCAGCAGCACCAGATCGTGGACGATATTGCCGAAATTCGGATGAGCGACCCCTTCGCCCGGCAGCATGACCACGAAGGTGCAGTCACGGTGAGCGTTGATATAGGGCGAAGCGTGGCGAAGCCAGTTGACGTAGTCGTGCATGTGCAGCGGAACCCTTGTGAAAACGAAGGAAGCATCAATGGGCGCGAAGCAAGACGCTTCGCTGGCGTACTCGGTGCGTTATCGTCGTCGCAACGGCATCAGGGGGACGCTCCTCGTATCAGTTCGGGGTCAGGCAATAGTGCTGGATCAGTTGGCGCAGCAACTGCACCGTCGGCACCAGGCGGTCAGTATCCAGATACTCACCGGGCTGGTGCGCGCAGTCGATATCACCGGGGCCAAGTATCAGCGTCTCGCAACCAAGCTGCTGAAAATACGGGGCTTCGGTACCAAAGGCTACCGCCGCTGCAGTATGCCCGGTCAAGCGCTCGGCAAGGCGCACCAGCTCGGCGTCGGCGACCTGCTCGAAAGGCGGCACGCTGGGGAACAACGGTGCGAAGTCGATGCTCACCTGATGCTGCTCGGCCAGGGGCTGCAGCTTCTGGCGAATCGCCGCGCGCAGCGCTTCCGGCTGCATGCCCGGTAACGGGCGCAGATCGAACTCCAGTGAGCATTGACCACAAATTCGATTGGGGTTGTCGCCGCCATGGATGCAACCGAAGTTGAGGGTCGGTTGCGGTACGCTGAATTGCGGGTTGCGGTACTCCTGCTGCCATTGGCGGCGCAGTTGCATCAGCTCACCCATGACGTCGTGCATGGCATCCAGCGCGCTATGGCCCAGCGCCGGATTGGAGGAGTGCCCGCTCTGCCCGAGGATGTCGATGCGCTCCATCATCACACCCTTATGCAGGCGGATCGGTTTGAGCCCGGTCGGCTCACCGATCACCGCAGCGCGGCCAAGCGGCCGCCCGGCTTCGGCCAGGGCCCGCGCGCCCGACATCGAACTCTCTTCATCGCAAGTGGCGAGGATGATCAGCGGCTGCTTGAACGGCTGGTCGAGCAGCCCCTGAACGGCCTCGATGATCAGCGCGAAGAAGCCCTTCATGTCACACACGCCCAGGCCTACCCAACGATCACCCGTGTCGGTCAGCTTGAGCGGGTCGCTTTGCCACAAGGCTTCGTCGAAGGGAACGGTGTCGCTGTGCCCGGCCAGCACCAGACCACCAGGCCCGCTACCCAAGGTCGCGATCAGATTGAATTTGCCTGGCTCGACCTGCTGCTTCTCGCAGGCGAAGCCCAGGTCGCTCAGCCAGTTGGCCAGCAGATCGATGACCTGAAGGTTCGATTGATCCAGCGCAGGCTGCGTGCAACTGACCGATGGCGCGGCAATCAGCGCCGCGAAACGATCCTTGAGGGTAAATGACATGGCGGCTCTCTCGGGTCGGTCGCTTCATCATAAAGAGAAGCAACGCCCGCGAGAACCGCCAATGGGGAATTGCTGCTCCCTTACAGGAAGATCAGCATGAAGATTTCCAGATAAATGATCGCCAGCGCAGCACCGATAGGAAGCGTTACAACCCACGAGGTGAAGATTTTACCAACCACGGCCAAATTCAATGCACCGATGCCACGGGCCATGCCGATACCCAGGACCGCACCGACCAGCGTGTGCGTGGTGGAGATCGGCAAGCCAATACCGGAAGCGGAGACTA
Source organism: Pseudomonas sp. AC355 (assembly GCF_979258205.1). Lineage (NCBI taxonomy): Bacteria > Pseudomonadati > Pseudomonadota > Gammaproteobacteria > Pseudomonadales > Pseudomonadaceae > Pseudomonas > Pseudomonas sp. AC355. The sequence continues at coordinate 3,104,841 of NZ_OZ409843.1, forward strand.
CGGTGGCGGCAGTGGCCAGTTCGGCAGCGAAGCCACGGCTTGGAGTCAGCTCGGTGATCTTCTTGCCAATAGTGGCGATCACCTTCCAGCCATAGGTGGCCAGACCGATGACGATACCCACGGCCCCCATCAGCAGCACCCAGCCTGGCACCGACGACTGGCCACCGATGACCATGTCGCCACCGGCTTCGATCACACCGACCACCGCAGCCAGCGGGCCGACTGCGTTGGAAACGTCACTGGCACCATGGGCGAAGGCCATGGAGCAGGCAGTGAAGATCATCAGCACCGCGAAGACTTTCTCGACGCTGGCGAAGTGAAAATCCTTATCGGCTTCCGGATCCAGCTTGATGCGGCGCAACAGCAGAATGCCCAGACCGGCTACCAGCAGACCGACACCGGCTGACAGCAGAATGCTCTGGCCAGTGGTGAAGTTCAGACCAACGTGCTTGAGGCCTTTGGTGAAGGTCATCAGCGCCAGCATGAAGCCGGTCAGGAACATGTACACCGGTACCCAACGCTTGGCATTGCGGAACGGGTCTTCGGTATCGAAGATCAACCACTGAACGCTCATGAACAGGCCGAAAGCGAGCAACCCGGAAATGAACGGGGTGACCACCCAGCTCGACACAATGGGTACCAGGCCGCCCCAATTCACTGCATCGACCGACACGCTGACCGAAGCGAAACCGATAATCGCACCAACGATCGAGTGCGTGGTTGACACCGGCCAGCCGCGCAACGAGGCGATCAGCAACCAGGTACCGGCCGACAACAACGACGCCATCATGCCCAGCACGAACATGTCGGCGGGAATCACCGATGCATCGACGATGCCGTTCTTGATGGTTTCGGTCACCTGGCCACCAGCCAGGTAGGCACCGCAGAATTCGAAGACCATGGCGATGAGAATCGCCTGCTTGATGGTCAGTGCCTTCGCACCCACCGAAGTGCCCATGGCATTGGACACATCATTAGCACCGACACCCCACGCCATGAACAAACCAAAGCAGCAGGCCATCACGAGGAGTACGAAACCGTAGTCCGCGACAAGAGACATAGAGATTTACCTGTAAACCCAGAAAGGATGCTGGCGGCTTAGCGCGCCAGCAGTTGTTCCAGCCGGTTGCCCACGCGCTCGGCGCGATCGGCAATGTCTCCGACCCAGTCGATGATCCGATAGAGGAACATCACATCGACTGCGGGAAGATCCTTTTCCAGTTTGAACAAGGTGCGGCGCACCTCGATCTGCTGGCGGTCGGTCTCGCGCTCGATTTCTTCGAGCTCCTCGACCATGCGCTCGACCAGGGTGGCCTCACGACCGGCGAAACCGGCCTCGAGCAGCGAATCCAGCTCCTTCATTGCCTTCAGCGCCTGGGCGCTGGCATCCACGCAACGACGCACGTACGCCAGCATCAGCGGTTGCAGGTCGACGGGAATGGTCATGGAGCGGCCCAGCATCAGCCCGGCAATGTCCTTGGCACGGTTGGCCACTTTGTCCTGAGTGCTGAGCAACTCCAGCAGATCGGAACGTGGCACGGGCAGGAACAAGCTCTTGGGCAGGTGCATGCGCACATTCTTCTTGAGTTTGTCCGCTTCGTTCTCGAGGCGAACCATCTCTTGCTGCACCTGCTCGACGCGCGCCCAGTCTTCGGCCATTACCGCCTCGAAGAATGGCACCAGATTGGCGGCGCACTCATGAGCCTTGGCGATATGCTGCTGCATCGGCCCGATCGGCGAGCGGCCAAAAAGGCTGCTGATGAACGGATTGCTTGGCATGGGGGTGACCCCTGTCTGTCAAAGAGGCGGCAAGTATACGGATGACATCCGAGGCAAGCCAGCACGTGTCATCGTTCCGTCACAATGTCGCATTTCCTCACGGATTTTCAGCGAACACCGGGGAAATATCAGCGAAACTATAACCATGCATAGCTTAGCCAAGCCGTTATCGACAGCCAGTACCGTTCGCCGACCTGCATCCGCCGCGCTTTTCCACTACCCTGTACGCCCTAACGTGCCGGGCAGCGTCCAGCACCGTGCAACCCCCGCCGCCGTCGCCGTTTCACCGAGCCCTCGCAATGAATAAAGAAACCGAAATCAAACTGCGCGCCAGTCGCGAAACCCTGGCTGCCCTGCAAACCCACCCACTGCTGAAGAAACGCAGCAAGGCTGGCTGGGAGACAAGCGAGCTGTTCAACCAATACTTTGACACCGAAGCGCGTGACCTCGCTGGCGCCAAGGTCGCCCTGCGCATTCGCAAGGATGGCGATCAGGTAATCCAGACCCTGAAGAGCCGTGGCCAGAGCGTGGCCGGGTTGTCCGAGCGTAACGAGTGGGACTGGAATCTGGCCAAGGCCAAGCTGGATCTGAAAAAACTCGACGACAGCTGCTGGCCAGCCAGCCTGACGGAGCTGGACAAAAAACAACTGAAGCCGCTCTTCACTACTGATTTCGTTCGCCAACGCACGGAGATCGCCTGGGGCCGCGGCAAGGCCCGAGTGATCATCGAGGCCGCTCTGGATCTGGGCAAGGTGGTCGCTGGCAAGCAACAGGAAGAAATCTGCGAGCTGGAACTCGAGCTGCGCCAGGGTGAACCCGAAGCACTGCTGGAGCTGGCCGCCGAACTGGCCGCCGACCTGCCATTGATGCCCTGTGACATCAGCAAGGCCGAGCGTGGTTACCGGCTGTTCGACGAAGGTAGCTACAACCTGCACTTCCCTACACCGGAACTGCCGTCCGAGCAGAGTCTGGACGACAGCGTCGCCGCCATCGGCTGGTTCCTGCTCGGCAGCAGCCAGCGCCTCGCCGAGCAGTATCGTCACAACGGCCACTGGCGCCTGCTGGTTGAGTGGCAGCAGTGCCTGATCGACCTGCGTGCCCTGCTCGGCAGCCTCGGCCAAGCGGCACCGCGTGCAAGCAGCAGCGAGCTGCGCAAACTGCTCGACGCGCTTCTGGAAGACTGGCGCCCACGAGTGCTCGCCGGCCAGGAGGACGACGCGGCACGCCAGGATGCGCCTGCACAATTCACTGCCGAACTGGCACAAACCCGCTGGGGCCTGTTCTCGCTGAACGCCTCGCGCTGGTTGCTGAGCCGTGCCTGGACGGCCTCGCGCAACAAGCGTGGTGACCGCCAGGGCGCTGCCGCCCTGCAAAGCTGGTTGCCGACCTTCATCGCTGAAGAAGGCCGTGATCTGCAGCTCAAGCGCTACCAACAGCAGCCTGAGGATCTCGCCGAGCAACTGCCACGTCTTGAGCGCCTGTTGCTTTGGCTGCATCTGGCACGTGGCGTGCTCGAGGTTGCCGAGACCGACCGACTGTTTGGTGAGCTGAACAAACTGGCTGAACTGGCCAAGCGTCCGCTGAGTCAAGAAGAGTTGGAGCCGCGCATGACTCAGACCCAGATCATCATGAGTCTGAAACCCTGGAAAACGCTGCTGAAAAACGGCTGATAGCGGGTGACAAAAACAGGCAGGTAGCCCCCTACCTGCCTCGCTTCGACGACAGGATTCTCCCTCGATGTTCAAACTCAGCCTGAAATCCATCATCGCAACCTGGCTCACCGGCCTGCTGGCCTTGCTGCCACTGGCGCTGACCATGGTAGTGTTGGCCTGGATCGTCAGCCTCCTGAACAACCTGATCGGCCCGTCCACCGCCATCGGCAGGCTATTCGCCGCCCTCGGTACACCGTTCGCCAGCAACCCCTTTCTGGCCTACCTGCTCGGCAGCCTGGTGTTGCTGATCAGTCTCTATCCACTGGGACTGGCGGTAAAACTGGGCTTACGCCGCCCCCTCGGCTGGCTGATCGACGTGACCTTGCGCCGTACACCACTGATCGGCAATTTCTACAACCTGGCCGACCGCTTCGTCGGCCTGCTGGACAAGAAGAACACCGACATCACCAGTATGCGCCCCGTGTGGTGCTTCTTCGGCGGTGATGGCGTAGCGGTTCTAGCGCTGCAACCCAGCTCGCAACCGGTGATACTGGAAGGCCGCCCGCACTTCGCGATTCTGGTGCCCACCGCGCCGATCCCCATCGGCGGCGGCTTACTGTATGTACCGGTTGAGTGGGTGAAATCAGCCAATATGGGCGTCGACGCACTGACCAGCATTTACGTGTCCATGGGACTGACGCCACCGCCAGCGCTTCCCGTACAGGGCCTAGAAGACGACAGCGCCAAGGACAGAACAGAAGATCGCCCCCCCTCGCAAGAGCAGTTGCCCCTCAACAACGAGCAGCCACCCGCGCCGAGGGTATGACACGACCCGCAGGGCCTGCTCGATAGCCTGACCCACTTCGGGCCGCGCGAGACAACCAGTAGCCTGCTAGATGTGTTTCACCGTGCGGGGCCGACAGCAGCAAACCTTGAACAGGCGCTTAGTCAGCACCACGACAATCAGGCATGCTGGCACCCCGCACGGAGCACCCCACTCAACGGATATCCAGGAGCCCGCATGTCCAGCCTCTCGCCTTCCGCCCCCGACCGCCTGCTGGATCTCAACGAGCTGTTGCGCGAGCTGGTTGCCCAAGGGCGGGTCTCCCAGGAGAATGCCGAGCAATGCCTGGCGATCCGCCGTAGTGGTGCCAATAACGACCTGCATCCGCTGGAGTTTATGGCTGCTCAGCAACTCGACGATCTGTCGAGACCGGGACGCAAGCACGATCTGGAAGGTCTGACCCTGTGGTTGGCAGAGCTTGCGGGCCAGCCTTATCTGCGTATCGACCCACTGAAGATCGACGCCGCAGCGGTCACGCCGCTGATGTCCTACGCCTTCGCCCAGCGGCACAAGATCCTGGCCGTCGCGGTGAACGCCGAATCGGTGACCATCGCCAGCGCCCAGCCCTTCATGCACGGTTGGGAAGCCAACCTCACCCACGTACTGAAGCGCTCGATCAAGCGTGTGGTAGCCAACCCGGCGGACATCCAACGTTTCACCGTGGAGTTCTATCGCCTGGCCCGCTCGGTCAGCGGCGCAACGAACAGCGATGCGAAGATCAGCAACGTCGGCAACTTCGAGCAACTGCTCAACCTCGGCGCTCAGGATCAGGAGCCGGACGCCAACGACGCCCACGTGGTGAACATCGTCGACTGGCTGTTCCAGTACGCTTTCCAGCAGCGCGCCAGTGACATCCACATCGAGCCGCGACGGGAACAAGGCAGCGTGCGCTTTCGCATCGACGGCGTGCTGCACACCGTCTACCAGTTCCCGGCCCAGGTCACCATGGCTATCGTCAGCCGTCTGAAGACGCTGGGGCGGATGAACGTCGCCGAAAAGCGCAAGCCCCAGGACGGCCGGGTGAAAACCAAAACGCCCGCCGGTAACGAGGTCGAGCTGCGCCTGTCGACCCTGCCGACCGCCTTCGGCGAGAAGATGGTGATGCGGATCTTCGACCCGGACGTGCTGCTGCGCGGCTTCGACCAGTTGGGCTTCAGCCCGGACGACCTCAAACGTTGGGAGAGCATGACCCGCCAGCCCAACGGCATCATTCTGGTTACCGGCCCCACCGGCTCGGGCAAGACCACCACGCTGTACACCACACTCAAACAGCTGGCGACCGACGAGGTGAACGTGTGCACCATCGAAGACCCCATCGAGATGATCGAGGGCGCCTTCAACCAGATGCAGGTGCAACACAACATCGACCTGACCTTCGCCAGCGGCGTACGCGCGCTGATGCGCCAGGACCCGGACATCATCATGGTCGGCGAGATCCGCGACCTGGAAACCGCCGAGATGGCCATCCAGGCAGCACTGACCGGCCATCTGGTGCTGTCGACCTTGCACACCAACGACGCGCCAAGCGCCATCACGCGCCTGCTCGAACTGGGCGTGCCGCACTACCTGCTCAAGGCCACCTTGCTCGGCGTCATGGCCCAGCGTCTGGTACGTACGCTGTGCCCACACTGCAAGGCGCCTCTCGAGCTCGAAGAAGCAGACTGGCAGGAGTTGACCCGGCCCTGGAACGCACCGCTGCCAACCGGCGCGCACCGCGCCGTGGGCTGCGTGGAGTGTCGGGAAACCGGTTACCGCGGACGCGCTGGGGTGTATGAAATCATGGTGCTGAACGACAGCCTCAAGCCATTGATCAGCTCTGACACTGACCTCACCCCACTGCGCCGCCAGGCCTTCAAGGACGGTATGCGCAGCCTTCGCCTGTCCGGCGCGCAGAAGATCGCCGCAGGCCAGACCACCATCGAGGAAGTGTTGCGCGTGACACCGCAAAGCGAGCAGCGTTAATCTCAGCTAAACGGGCTCACCGGGCCCGATTCAGCCAGGAGCGGCGCCATGAATATCCGCCAGAAGATGCTTGCCTGCGGGGCTGTCAGCATCATTGCCACACTTCTGGTGGGAGGCATCGGCCTCTGGGGCCAGGCACTGCTGGGAAATGCCCTGGCCGCCAACGAAGTGAATGCCAACGCACTGCGCAATCACATGGACGGCGACATGATGCACGACGCCTTGCGCGCCGATGTGCTGGGAGCATTCCTCACCGTACCCGGTGACAGCGCTGCGGCCACTCAGGTGCGCGATGACCTGAAAGAACACAGCGATCGCTTTCGTCAGGCCATGGCAGAAAACAGCAAGCTGCCGCTGGCTGCCAACACTCGCAAGGCCATCGATGAGCTCGGCCCGGCGCTGGAAAACTACATCCAGTCAGCGACCCGCATCGTCGAGCAAGCCCTCGTTGATCCCACAACAGCACGAACGCTGATGCTCGAGTTCTCGCGCAGCTTCAGCGAGCTGGAAGAGCGCAATGAAACCGTCAGCGCGCTGATAGAAGCCAGCGTGGCACAGACCCGAACGGACAGCGAGGCCATGGTGCGCAAGGCATCATGGTGGCAATGGATCGGCCTGGGTCTGGCGTGCCTACTGATCCTGTGGATTACCCGGCGCCTGCTGCATTCGGTACTGCAGCCCTTGGCGAAGGTCATCCACGCTGCGCGTACCATGGCCCAGGGCAACCTGAGCACGACCATCAGCGTCGATAGCAATGACGAAGCCGGCCAACTGCAACAGGCCCTGGCGGATATGCAGATCAGCCTGCGCAAGATGATCGAGACGATTCGTAGCGAGAGTGAAGAGCTGCGCAAGACGTCCCAGAACATCAGTCGAACCTCCAGCTCGGTGGCCAGAGGCGCCAGCGAGCAAGCCGACAGCGCGACCAGCATGGCCGCCGCCATGGAGCAGATGATCGGTAATATCGCGCAGATCGCCGAACACGCACGCAGCGCCCGCGACATTTCCGAACAGTCGGAGCACCTGACCAACAGTGGCGGGCAGGTCATTCTCGGCGTGGTAGAGGGCATGAATCACATTGCCGATGCGGTCAATCAGTCCTCACAGACCATTACCGCACTGGGCCAGTCATCCGAGGAAATCAACTCGATCATCCAGGTGATCCGAGGCATCGCCGAGCAGACCAACCTGCTCGCACTCAATGCTGCCATCGAGGCGGCACGTGCCGGTGAGGCCGGGCGGGGCTTTGCCGTGGTGGCCGACGAAGTGCGCAGCCTGGCAGCGCGTACCGCGCAGTCGACCCAGGAAATTACCGGGATGATCCATCGCATTCGCGAATCCACCGCGCAGGCCGTCAAGAGCATGGATTCGGGTGTCAGCCGGGTGAACGACGGCGTCGGCATGGCGCAGCAGGCCAACACCTCGATCAGCGATATTCGCCAGGGCGTGCAGCGCTCGGCGCAGATGGTCGATGAGATTTCCCACACCATCAGCGAACAATCCAAGGCTAGCAACGAAGTCGCCAAACGTGTGGAGATGATCAGTGAGGTGGCCCAACATAACAATCTGGCCATGCAGGATCTGGCCACCATGTTGGTGCACATGAATAACTCGGCCGAAGCGGTGCAGGCCTCGGTGAAACGTTTCGAACTCTAAGTCCGCATCATTGCAACGCAATCTCCAGTACGCTTGCAGCCCATTCGAATAGACATTCAACAGGGATCTTCTTTTTATGGAAATCGGTACTGCAGTCGTCTTCCTCTTCGTTGGCTTGGCATTCGCCATTGTCTTCATGGGCTTCAAGGTCGTCCCGCAAGGGTCGGAATGGACAGTCGAGCGCTTTGGACGCTACACCACCACACTCAAACCCGGCCTGAATATCATCGTGCCGGTGATGGATCGCGTCGGCCGCAAACTCAATGTAATGGAAAGCGTGCTCGACATTCCGCCTCAGGAAGTCATCACAGCGGACAACGCCACCGTGCAGATCGATGCGGTGTGCTTCTTTCAGGTGATCAATTCAGCCCAGGCCGCCTACGAGGTGAACAACCTCGAACACGCCATTCGCAACCTGCTGCAGACCAACATCCGTACCGTGCTCGGTTCCATGGAGCTGGACGCCATGCTCAGCCAGCGTGACGGCATCAACGAGAAGTTGCTGAGAACCGTTGACGAGGCTACCGCGCCCTGGGGCATCAAGATCACCCGGATCGAGATCAAGGACATCAGCCCGCCTGCCGACTTGATGGCGGCGATGTCCGGCCAGATGAAAGCCGAACGCATCAAACGTGCGCAAATTCTCGAGGCTGAAGGCCTGCGTGCCGCCGCCATCCTCACTGCGGAAGGCAAGAAACAAGCGCAGATCCTCGAGGCAGAGGGCGAGCGCCAGGCGGCGTTTCTCGAGGCAGAAGCGCGTGAACGGGCTGCCGCTGCAGAGGCCGAGGCGACGCGCGTGGTCTCGGTGGCAATTGCCGAGGGTAATGTGCAGGCGGTCAATTACTTCGTTGCCCAGAAGTACATCGACGCCCTCGGTAAACTGGCCAGCGCCAACAACAGCAAGGTTATCCTGATGCCACTGGAAGCCAGCCAGATGATCGGCTCGATCGGTGGTATTGGCGAGATCGTCAAAGCTACATTTTCCGACAAGAAGGCCTGAGTCATGCTGGCTTATCTGCAGAACCTGACGTTCTGGGACTGGCTGGCACTCGGCACCGTGCTGCTGATTCTCGAGGTGTTCGGTGCGGGCGGTTACTTGCTGTGGATAGGCATCGCCGCGGCCAGTATCGGTGTATTGACCTACGTGATCCCCGACACGCCATGGGCGCTGCAATTCATCCTGTTCGGCAGCCTGTCCGTGCTGACGGCAGTGTTCTGGTGGCGGCGCCAGCGCAGTTCTGGTCAAACCTCCGAGCAGCCGGGCCTGAACCGCCGCGGGCAGGAACTACAGGGACGACGCTTCGTGCTGCATGAAGCTATCGCTGGGGGGCGCGGCAAGATCAAGGCAGGAGACTCACTGTGGCTGGTGGTTGGCCCGGACATGCCGGCCGGCACCCTGATAGAAGTGATTGGCCAGGACGGTGTCTTGCTGAAGGTTCGTGCGGCAGACACCTGAAACGACTCACTCGCGATACCAGCACTGCATGCAGACCGCTATCCGAGAATACGGTGGAACCAGTCGCAGCGCTGCACACTCCTAAGCAATAGGAAAATCAACAGGAGTTACTGCTATGCGCCGTTTAAGTTCGTTGTTGTTCGCCGGCCTGTTCTTGGCCGCATCCTCCCAGGCATTCTCCGCCAACCTGCGCGATATCCTCTCGTCGGGTGCGACCACTGCGTCGACCTACCTGACGTTCAAGGACAACAAGATGATCATCCCTGCGCAGGATGACGCCAGCAGTTATGTCGCAAGTAATGGCGAGATCCGCGGGCCATACCTGGAAGCCGCACTGCAGAAAATCCGTGCGGATCATCCTGATCTGCAAGCCAGCGACCTGGAGCTGGCTACCGCGATCCTCACTGCCCAGCAGTGATAAAAAAGCCGGCTCGAAACAGGCCGTGTGAAAACGTAGCGAGCGAAGGTCAGGCAAGGCAAAAACCGGCGAAAAAGCGCAGTTTACGAGTTGTAAATGAGCATTTTGAGCCGGTTTTTAACGCCGCATGACCGAGCGCAGTAGTTTTCACACAGCCTGGATAGCCGGCTTTTTCTATACAGCCTCGAAGACTCAGCCGTCGATGCTCGCCTCATAACCAGCGCTGTCGAGCAGCTTCTCCAGTTGCGCGGCGTCGCTAGGCTGCAGTTTGAAGAACCAGCTGCCGTACGGATCGTTGTTGACGCTTTCCGGGCTGTCAGCGAGTGCCTCGTTGATCGCGATCACTTCACCACCGACCGGCGAATAAATGTCGGATGCGGCCTTCACCGATTCCACCACACCAGCGTCCTGGCCAGCTTCCAGCACCTTGCCGACTTCCGGCAATTCGATGAACACCACATCGCCCAGAGCTTCCTGAGCATGATCGGAGATGCCCACGGTTACGCTGCCGTCGGCCTCCAGTCGCGCCCACTCGTGGCTGGTGGCGTAACGCAGATCGGCGGGGATAGAGCTCATGTTGTCGTTCCTCATCAGACAGGACGGCGACCGCGCCGTCAGGGAAATTTAGCAGGTGCGCACAGGTTGCATCCAGCCGCTCGCATGCAGCGACCGTAACGAGTCGACCGTATCAGATCAACACTTTACCGTGGCGTACGAAATTCGGCTGCACAACGCGTAGCGGGTACCACTTGCCGCGGATTTCCACCTCGGCGCGATCCCCTGTCTTGGCCGGCACACGAGCCAGGGCGATGGACTTGCCCAGTGTGGGCGAAAAGCTGCCGCTGGTGATTTCACCTTCGCCCACGCCATCGACCCGCACCACCTGCTGAGCTCGCAGCACGCCACGCTCTTCTAGCACCACACCAACCAGACGCGAGTGCGAGCCATCCTGATACTGACGCAATAACGCATCACGGCCGATGAAAGCGCGCTCGGCTGGCTCCCAGGCCAACGTCCAGGCCAGGTTGGCGGCCAGCGGGGAAACCTGCTCGTCCATGTCCTGGCCGTAGAGATTCATGCCGGCTTCCAGGCGCAACGTATCGCGTGCACCCAGGCCGATCGGTGAAATACCCGCGCCGACCAGGTCATTGAAAAAGGTCACCGCTTCGCCAGCCGGCAACATGATTTCCAGACCATCTTCACCGGTGTAGCCGGTACGCGCGATGAACCATTCACCATCGGGCAACCCCTGGAACGGCTTGAGCTCGTGGATCAGGCTGGCACGGGCCTGGCTCACCAGCTCGCTGGTCTTGGGGCGTGCCTTGGGCCCCTGGATGGCGAACATCGCCAGATCGCTGCGCTCGCGCAGTTCGACAGCGAAGTCGGTGCTCTGCGCACGCATCCAGGCCAGATCCTTGTCGCGGGTCGCGGCATTGACTACCAACCGGTAGGTCGGCGCACTCGAGGCCTCGAGCAGATAGACGATCAGGTCATCGATCACGCCGCCTTCTTCGTTGAGCATGGCGCTGTACAGCGCCTTGCCCGGCGCTTGCAGACGCGCCACATCGTTGGCCAGCAGGTGCTGCAGGTAGACTTGGGCTTCGCCCCCCAGCACATCGACGACGGTCATGTGCGAGACGTCGAAAACCCCGCAGTCACGACGCACCTGGTGGTGCTCCTCGACCTGCGAGCCATAGTGCAGCGGCATGTCCCAGCCGCCGAAGTCGACCATCTTCGCGCCGAGCGCGAGGTGCAGGTCGTAAAGAGGTGTGCGCTGTCCCATGGGATCTCCTTCCGGGCGTTGCAAGGCCGTGGCGCGCACTGATCGGGCCATTCCAGATGATTTTGGAAATGGCTGCATGACGGGCCGCAGCGAATGGCGCGCATTGTAGCCGCATGGTCGGGGCCGGTCATCTTGGACATTGGCAAGCCTTGTAACAAAGCCCGCCAGGCGGGCCATGGAGCGGCTCTGCGCCTGCCTGGAGACCGTTTATCCGAATCGCCGGGCAGAGCGGCGGATGAGCAGAATCACCGGTAGCAGGCCCACCAGCACCAGCGTCAGCGCCGGCAATGCGGCCCGCGCCCACTCACCTTCACTGGTCATTTCGAAGATGCGTACGGCCAGGGTGTCCCAGCCGAACGGGCGCATCAACAGCGTGGCGGGCATTTCCTTGAGCACATCGACGAACACCAGCAGCGCCGCGGCCAAAGCGCCGGGCATCAGCAGTGGCAGATACACACGCAAAAACAGCGGCACACCGCCGACGCCCAAGCTGCGCGATGCTTGAGGTAGCGAAGGGCGAATCCGCGCCAGGCTGTTTTCCAGCGGCCCGTAGGCCACTGCCAGAAAGCGGATCAGATAAGCCAGCAACAACGCGCCAAGGCTGCCGAGCAGCAGGGCTCTGCCGGCGCCACCCAGCCATGTCGACAGCGGGATGACCACCCCGTTGTCCAGGCCGCTGAAGGCCAGCATGATCGCCACGGCCAGCATCGAACCAGGTAGCGCATAGCCGAGGTTGGCCAGACCGACGGTGGCGCCCATCAGCCGCGTAGGTGCCAGACGCCGGGCGAACGCCAGCAGCAACGCCACAGACACCGTGATCAGTGCCGCCATTACGCCCAGATACAGGGTGTGCAGGATCAGCGCCAGGTAACGCTCATCCAGATCGAAGCGCCCGCGCTGCCAGAACCACACCAGCAGTTGCAGCACCGGGATGACGAACCCGCAGGCGAACACCAGCAGGCACCCGCCACTGGCTGCGAACGCGCGCCATCCACGAAGATGGTACAGCGCCCCGCTACGCGCTCGCTCGGCGCAAGGCCGCACCGCACCACGTGCGCGACGCTCGCCGTAAAGCACCAGCATCACCGCGAACAGCAGCAGGCAAGCCAGCTGCGCGGCGCTGCCCAGACTATAGAAGCCGTACCAGGTCTTGTAGATGGCCGTGGTGAAGGTATCGAAATTGAAGACCGACACGGCGCCGAAGTCGGCCAGGGTCTCCATCAGCGCCAGCGCCAGCCCGGCACCAATGGCGGGTCGTGCCACGGGCAGGGCGACCCGCCAGAAAGCTTGCCAAGGCGAATGACCGAGGGTGCGTGCCGCCTCCATCAGCCCCCGGCCCTGGGCCAGGAATGCATTGCGCGCGAGCAGGTAAACGTAGGGGTAGAACACCAGCACCAGAACGATGATCACCCCGCCGGTGGAACGCACTCGCGGAAACCGCACGCCACTGCCGAACCATTCACGCGCCAGGGTTTGTACCGGCCCGGAGAAATCCAGCAGGCCGACGAACACGAACGCCAGTACATACGCGGGAATGGCGAATGGCAGCATCAGCGCCCAGTCCAGCCAGCGCCGCCCGGGGAATTCGCAAAGGCTGGTCAGCCAGGCCAGGCTCACGCCCAGCACCGTTACGCCAACGCCCACGCCAAGCACCAGGGTCAGGGTGTTGCCGATCAGCCGTGGCAGTTGCGTCTGCCACAGGTGCGACCAGATCTGCCGATCCACCTCGTGCCAGCTGGCCAGCAGAACCAGCAGGGGCATGAGCACCAACAGGGCCACGGCAAAGGCGATGGGATACCAGCGGCGCTGGGCGGGATGAGCCACGCAAACTCCTAGAAAGCGCAAAGCACGATGCCCCGGACGGGCCGGGGCATCGAATTACCAGCGCCTGACGAGCGGTTTACTGGCTCGTTCAGGCACAGCAGTCAGTGATCAGTTCCAGCCAGCGCGATCCATCAGGCGGATGGCTTCGGCCTGGCGCTTACCTGCCACTTCCACGGCGATGCTGTCGGCCTTGAACTCACCCCAAGAGGCGACTTCGGCAGATGGCTTGACCTTTGGATTGGCCGGAAACTCCTTATTGGCGTCGGCAAAGATATTTTGCGCCTCGGCACTGGTCATCCACTCGACCAGCTTCTGAGCGGCTTCGGGATTCGGCGCGTTCTTGGTCAGGCCTACACCGGACAGGTTGACGTGCACTCCACGATCGCTCTGATTCGGCCAGAACAGCTTGGCTTTCAGGTCGGGCTTCTGCTCGTGCAGGCGGCCGAAGTAGTAGGTATTGACGATGCCCACGTCGCACTGGCCAGCGGCAACGGCGTTGATTACCGAGTTGTCATCCGGGAATACGTCGGTGGCCAGGTTGTTGACCCAACCCTTGATGATGGCTTCGGTCTTGGCCTCGCCATGGGTTTCGATCAGCGTGGCGGTGAGCGACTGGTTGTAGACCTTCTTGCTGGTACGCAGGCACAGACGGCCTTCCCAGTTCTTGTCGGCCAGTGCTTCGTAGGTGGTCAGCTCGCCATCTTTCACACGCTCAGGCGAAAACACGATGGTACGCGCACGCACAGAAAGCCCCGTCCAGGCACCGCTGCTGGCGCGGTACTGAGCAGGAATGTTGGCGTCGACGACGCTGGATTTCATGGGCTGCAGAATACCCATCTGCTCGGCTTGCCAGAGGTTGCCGGCATCCACGGTGAGCAGCAGATCCGCTGGCGTGTTCTCGCCTTCGGCCTTGATGCGCTCCATCAGCGGCGCTTCCTTGTCGGTGATGAACTTCACCGCAACCCCGGTCTTGGCGGTGTAGGCATCGAACACCGGCTTGATCAACTCGTCGATACGCGAGGAGTAGACGACCACTTCATCGGCAGCCTGCACAGCGCTGGCAAGCGTACTTAGGGTGAAAACAGCGAGAAGCGCGCGGCGTACCGACATGACAGAGACCTATTGGAGTTGGAAGAGCGAGGATGATAGTGACTCGCATCTACAACGCACACCGTTAGGTCATTGCCAGATATTACCGCTGCCCCTGAACAGCGAGCGCCCAAATCCGTGTGGGCACTCGACGCCTGATCAGTAGTTGTACTGCAGGCTGGTCATGACGTTGCGCGGCGCGCCATACAAACCTGCCGCCGTGGTGGTGAGGTACTCCTTGTCGAACAGGTTGTTGAGGTTCACCGATGCCGACAGCGCCGGCGTGAGCTGGTATTTGGCCATGAGGTTGACCAGCGCGTAGCTGCTCTGCGTGGTCGCATAACTGAGGTCGTAGCCACTCTCGCTCTGCCAGTTCACGCCGCCGCCGACGGTCAGCTTGTCCAGAGCACCCGGCAGCCGATAGCTGGTGAAAAGCTTGACGCTGTTGCGCGGGATCTCGGTGACGATGCGTTTGTCGTCATCATTGAAACTGACGCTGTAGGAGTAGCCACCCGTGAGCTGCCAACCGTCGGCCAGCTCACCATTGACCTCCAGCTCCACACCTTCGCTGGTGGTGCCATTTTCCGCC
The DNA here is from genome assembly GCF_979258205.1 of Pseudomonas sp. AC355. Classification (NCBI taxonomy): domain Bacteria; kingdom Pseudomonadati; phylum Pseudomonadota; class Gammaproteobacteria; order Pseudomonadales; family Pseudomonadaceae; genus Pseudomonas; species Pseudomonas sp. AC355. Next base: position 3,119,893 of record NZ_OZ409843.1, read on the forward strand.
TTGTAGGCCTGGAAGCCGTTGGGCTGCAGCAAGCTGCCGTTAGCCACCGCGAGGTTGTCCTGCTCAACACGAAACACCGCCACGCTGCCATTGAGGCGTCCGTCGTAGAAGTCGGCCTTCAGCCCGAGCTCGTAGCCAGTGCCTTCCTGAGGATCCAGAGGTGTGCCATTGACGTCGCGGATGTTGGCGTTCTGCGGGTTGAAGATTTGCGTGTAGCTCGCATAGGCCGTCCAGGTGTCGCTGAGGTCGTAGACGAAGCCGGCATAGGGAATGACGATGCCGGTTTCGGTGCGCTCCGTTTTGCTGGTGGCGCCTCCATACAAGCGGCTTTTGCTTTCGCGATTCCAGTCCACCACACGCGTACCAAGGATCAGGCTGGCCGCATCGGTCAGGTGCCAGCGCGACGTCAGGTAGGCGGCGTACTGGGTTTCGGTCAGGTCACTCTCGCCGATCTTGTTGAATACCGGCTTCGGCGCCTGGCCGTCCCAGCCGTAGATGTTGTCGATGCTGCCGGCATAGCCGGAGCCCGGACGCTGCCAGCCGCCATAGTTGGAGGTTCCCCGCTCCTCGAGGCGCGACAGGGTCACCCCGCCGATAAGCTCATGCTCGCGGCCCAGCAGTGGGAAGAAGCCAGTGAGATAGGCGTCGAGATTGTCCTGCTCGGGCGTCGCCTGCCAGCGGGTCGGCATGATGTAGGCACCTGAACCGGTGGCCGGGTTGATGAGGCCATCCATGTAGCTGACCACGGTGTCGTAATCGTTGCGCGCGTGGCTGTACTCCACCTTGCCGCTCCAGCCATTGGCAAACTGCTGCTCGACGGAGGTGAACAGCGTGCTCTGCTGGCGATCGTAGTACGTCCAGTCAGGCGAGCTGTTGAACGAGCGCTTGATGTCGGTTCTTTCGCCGCTGGTAGTGAACAGCGGAAAACCAGTACGCATTGGTGCGTTGCTGTTGGTCGTCTGATGGCTGAAACCCAGGGTCAGCAAGGTGGATTCGCTCAGATCCAGCTCGGTAATCCCGTACAAGGTACTCACCTCCTGGCTGAAGCGGTCGATCCAAGCGTGCTGATCTTTGTGATCGACGACGAAACGCCCGCGTACGTTGCCACTCTCGGTCAACGCGCCGCCGACATCCACACCCAGGCCATAACGATCCCAGCTACCGGCTTCTGCCGACAACTGCACCTGAGGCTCAATGCCCGGGCGCTTGCGGATCAGGTTGATGGTCGCGGAAGGATTGCCCAGGCCGCTAACCAACCCCGTGGCGCCACGCACCACCTCTATCCGGTCGTACATGGCGGTGTTCTGGGTGTAGTTGTCCATCCCCGCCGACGTCGGCACGCCGTCGATGGCGAAGTTGCGGATGGCGAAGCCGCGCGACAGATAGCTCGTGCTGTCGGCGCCCAGGCTTTCGCGGATCACGGTGATGCCGGTGGTGGCATCCAGGGCATCGGTCAGGCTGTCGAGGTTCTGGTCATCCAGACGCTGGCGGGTCAGCACGGTGACCGATTGCGGCGTTTCCTTGAGGGACAGGTTCAGGCGTGTCGAGCTGCTGGACGACTCCGTGGTGTAGGAGCCCGTGCCCTCGGTGGTCGACCCCGGCGCCTTGCCGGAAATGCTCAGTGCAGACAGCTCCAACCCCTTTCCCTGAACCTGACGGGTCGGCACCAGTACATAGCTGCCATTGCCCTGACGCTGGGCCTGCAAACCGCTACCCTGCAGCAGGCGAGCGAGCCCTTCGTCCACGCCGTAATCGCCCTGCAGGCCTGGCGAGTCGAGCCCGTCGGTTTGTACGGCAGCGAATGAAAGCGTTACTCCGGCTACCGTCGCGAACTGGCTCAGCGCGGTGCCCAGCGAGCCTGGGGCAATGCGGTAGCTCTGTACCGCCGCCTCCTGCGCCAGAACCTGGCCTGGCATTGCAAAGAGAAGAGGTATCGACGCGCAGGTCAACCCGAACAGGGCCAGGTGAACGGCGCGGGCCATCGGCTTGGCCGACGAGAGAAAGCGGGGCATGGTCATTTCCTTGTCATGAGCTGGGCAGATCCGCGGTGATGCAAAACCGCTTCATGTGCTTGGCCGAATGAGAATGAAAATCGGCAACCCCCAATAGCTATTTTTTGCAAAACCGTTCAGGCAGGCTCGATACGCGCCCAATAGCGACTCAGGTAACGCACCCGAATGGGCAGCGAGGCGCCCAGGTTTTCCAGAATGATGTCCGTGTCGTCGATCCGAAAAGCGCCAGACAGGCGCAGACCAGCCACCGCATCGGCACACTTCAGATAACCGGGACGGTAGCGCGCCAACTCGGCGATGAAGGCATCCAGGCGCCAGTCGATCACCGTCAGCATGCCCTGGGCCCAGGCACCCGCTCCCGGCGGCAATGTGTCGGGCGTACCGACCGCAGCGGCCTCGACAGCGACCCGTTGATTGGCGCCGATGCGCACCGCCCGATTGGGCTGCCGGGCGGCACGTACCTCGACCGCATCCTCCAGCACCGCAACCTGAGTGCTGTCGCCCTCGCAGCGCACGCTGAAACACGTGCCCAACGCTCGTACGCTGCCCTGTGCGGTATGTACCACGAAGGGCCGTCCGGCCGGATCGGCAGCGGTACGCACGAGTATCTCGCCGCGATGCAGCTGCAATTGACGCAGGCTGGTGTCGAAACGGATATCCACTGCCGTCGCGGTATTCAGATCGAGCACGCTGCCATCGCTCAGTTGCAGGTGGCGGCGCTCGCCGGTAGCCGTGCGCTGATCGGCAAGCCAGCCCTGCTTCGGCGCCAGGTCAAAGGACGCCCAGCCCGCCGCCCCGGAGGCGAGCAGCAAGCCCAGCGTCTTCAGCACCACACGCCGGCGCGCCCGCACGCCGTCCAGCGCCGGTAGCGCGACATCGGCAGGCAAGCCGCCGAGCTGATGCTGCAAGCGCTCCACCCGCGCCCAGGCCTGGCGATGCCGGGGGTGCTGCGCCAGCCACTCACGGTGCGCCTTGCACTCGGCTTCGCTCGGCGGCGTGGCGTTGAGTTGCACGTACCAGGTGGCGGCCGCTTCCAGGGTCTGGCGATCCATGGCTCAGTCTTCCATCAGCAACAGGCAATGGGTCATGGCGCGGATCATGTGCTTCTTCACCGTGGTCACCGACACGCACAGGCGCTCGCCGGTGGCGACATAACTGAGCCCTTCCAGCTGCACCGCCAGAAAGATCCGCCGCGTGCGCTCGCCAAGGCCGTCAAGCATGGCGTCGACTGCCGTGAGGGTTTCGAGGATCAGCAAACGGGTTTCCGGTGAGATGTCCATCGGCTCCGGACGCAGTGCCAGCACATCGAGGTAGGCCTGCTCGACGGCCTGCCGACGGAACTTGTCGATCATCAGCGCCCGGGCGATGGCGCTCAGATAGGTGCGCGGCTCGCGGATGGCCTGCACGTCGCGAGCACTGAGCACCCGCAGGAAGGTGTCTTGGGCGAGGTCAGCAGCATCGCTGGTATTGCCCAGGCGTGCCCGCAGCCAGCTCTTGAGCCAGCCGTTGTGTTCGCTGTAGAGAAGATGCAACGCGGAATGATCCGGGCCGGACATGGCAGCACCAGGGCGAAAGATGATAATGCATCGCATTGTCTTCCAGCCACAGGTATGACGCAAGGCCTGAACGCCCCGTGCAGCGCTTAGCGGGCCCTGGCCAGATCCGGCAGATCGCCGCTCAGGCCCAGTGCCTGGCGCACGAACAACGCTTTGGCCTCGTCCAGGCCATCAACCAGTCCCAGGCCGGTGTTGCGCAGCAAGCGCAGCGTTAAGGAGTCGCTCTGGAATAGCCGCTGGAAGCCTTCCATCGCCGCCATCATCGCCAGGTTGTGAGGCATGCGGCGGCGCTCGTAGCGGCTCAGTACGCGCTCGTCGGCCAGTCGTTCACCACGCCCGGCTGCCTGCGCCAGCACCTCGGCGAGCACCGCGGCGTCGAGAAAGCCCAGGTTGACCCCCTGGCCGGCCAGCGGATGGATGGTATGGGCGGCATCGCCGATCAGCGCCAGGCCGGGTTCGACATAACGCTTGGCGTGGCGCTGACGCAGCGGAATGCAAAGGCGTCGATCCACGTGCAGCACCTCGCCAAGGCGATATTCGAACGCCTGCCCCAGGGCTGTGGAAAACTCATCGTCAGTCAGCGCCATCAACTGAGTCGCTTGCTCCGGCGTGGTCGACCAGACGATCGAGCACCAGTGCTCGCCATCGCGCTCGCCCAGCGGCAGAAAGGCCAGCGGGCCGTCGTCGGTGAAGCGCTGCCAGGCGGTGGCCTGGTGCGCATTGGCACAGCGCACGCTGGTGACGATGGCGTGGTGCAGGTAATCCCACTCGCGGGTTTCACAGCCCGCCAGGCGACGTACCGCCGAGTTGGCGCCATCTGCCGCGACCACCAGCGGAGTGCGCAATTCGCGGCCGTCGGCCAGGGTCAGCAGCCAGTCGTCACCGGAGTGGCGCAGACGCTCCAGTCGCGCATCGGCAAGCAGGCGCACGTCGCTGGCGTGCAGGCGCTCAAGCAGAGCGTCCTGCACCACGCGGTTCTCGACGATATGGCCGAGGATAGTGGCATGCACACTGGCGGCGCTGAAATGGATGCTGCCGGTGCCGCTGCCATCCCACACGCGCATATCGCGGTACGGGCAACTGCGTCGAGCCAGCACGCCGGGCCATGCGCCAAGGCGTTCGAGGATGCGCTGGCTGGCCATCGACAGTGCGCTGACCCGCGGCTCATAGGCCGCGCTGCCCTCAAACGGCTCGACCTGCAGCGGCCCGCCGTCCAGTACCAGGCAATCCAGCCCCTGCTCGCGCAGCGCCAGAGCCAGGGCGCTGCCGACCATTCCGGCACCGACGATGATCAGATCTGCATGCATGTCGTCCATTCCTCAGGCTGCCTGCCGCAGGCGCGGCTTGAGCCGCACGTAAAGAGTCTTGTGTACTCGCGCTACCAGGGTGCCATCGCCATCGCGCACTTCCACCTGCAACTCGGGCAGGTACTTCTCACCCGCAGCGGTGTGCTGTCGCACTTCGTCGACGAATGCCTGGTCAATGGCGAACGAGGCAAATACCGGGCCTCTGCCGGGCGCGATGAAGTCGATGCTGGCGGCCTTGTCCCAGACCACGTAATCGCGCCCCAGGTTCTCCATCAGCATCAACATGTAGAAAGGATCGGTCATCGAATACAGGCTGCCGCCGAACTGGGTGCCCACGTAATTGCGGTTGTACCAGCCCAGGCGCATCTTCACGTCGACCTGGCGAAAATCCGCTGCGATGCGCCGAATCCATACCCCGGCGCCCAGATAGGGCGGGTAGCAATTCATGACCCAGCGCAGCAGGCGAGCCTTGCGCGCCAGCCGGCGGGCGTTCATCGCTGGGTACCGCGAGTACCCATGCCCATGGCCTGACGCGCAAACCAGCGCTTGGCCGGCGGCAGCAATTCCAGGCCGAGCAGGCCAAGGTTGCGCCCCGCAGCGAGCAGCGGCTGGTCGGTACTGAACAGCCGGGTGACCTGGTCCGAGAAACCGACGGTGAACGCCTGGTCGCCAGCCTGAGCGCTGGCGTAGCGCTGCAGAGTAGCCAGGTCGCCAAGCGGCGCGGAGCCTGCCAGCACGACATCGGCCAGGGCACGCACATCGCGCAGCGAGAGGTTGAAGCCTTGCCCGGCTATCGGGTGCAGGCTGTGCGCGGCATTGCCCAGCACCACCAGATTGGCGCGTACCTGCTCGGCCGCCTCGACCAGCACCAGCGGATAAGGCAGCCGTGCGCCGACTTGGCGCAAAGCACCGAGGCGATAACCGAAGGCTTCCTGCAGCTCGGCGAGGAAGGCGCGCTCATCCAGCTTGAGCAGCCGCTCGACATCGCCGCTCGGGTGCGTCCACACCAGCGCACAGCGATTCTCGGACAGCGGCAGCAGCGCCAGCGGCCCGGACTCGGTGAAGCGTTCGAAGGCTTCGCCAGCATGCGGGCGGGAAGGCGTGATATTGGCGATCAGCGCGGTCTGGTCATAAGGCCGTTGATTCACCGTAATGCCGAGCTGCTCACGCAGCGAGGAGCGCCCGCCATCGGCGAGCACCGCCAGGGAGCAGTCGATCAGGCTTTCGTCATCGAGGGTCAGGCGATAGCCATCCGGCAGCGCGTCCATCCGCTCGACCTGGGCCGGGCAGCGCCACTGGATCACCTCGGCGTCCAGTGCCTGCCACAGGCAGTGGCCAAGCCAGGCGTTTTCCACCACATAGCCCAGGGCCGGAACACCTTCCTCCTCGGCATTCAACCGCGCGGCGGCGAAGCGGCCGCGATCCGATACGTGTATCTGCTCGATGGGAGTGGCATGCTCGGCGATCGCCGGCCACAGGCCAAGATCTTCGTAGATCAGCCGCGAGCCGTAGGACAGTGCCGTGGAGCGGGCATCGTAGCTTGGCTGATAGCCTTCGCCGGGAGCGAATGGCTCGATCAAAGCGATTTTCCAGCCGCGCTTGCGCGCCTCGCCCTGCAGTGCCAGCGCCAGACTGGCACCGACCAGACCACCGCCGATGATCGCCAGATCGACCCGCAGCATGGCCTCAGGCCACCTGCGCGCGGGCGGCGGCCATCAGTGCCTCGATCTCGTCGACGGCCTTGGGCACGTCGCCGGTGAGAATCTCGCAACCGGTCTTGGTCACGACGACGTCGTCCTCGATGCGCACGCCGATGCCACGCCATTTCTTGGCGACATTCTGGTTATCCACGGCAATGTAAATACCCGGTTCGACAGTCATGGCCATGCCCACTTCGAGCACACGCCATTCGCCACCGACCTTGTACTCGCCGACGTCATGCACGTCCATGCCCAGCCAGTGGCCGGCGCGGTGCATGTAGAACGGTTTGTAGGCTTCCGCGGCGATCAGCTCATCGACGTTGCCCTTGAGCAGACCCAACTCGACCAGGCCGGCGGTGATCACCCGCACCGTGGCCTCATGCGCTTCGTTCCAGTGACGACCCGGCGCGATGTGTTTGAAGGCTTCCATGTTGGCCGCCAGCACGATCTCGTAGATGGCCTTCTGCTCGGGCGTGAAGGTACCGCTGACCGGAAAGGTACGGGTGATGTCGCTGGCATAGCAGTCGATCTCGCAGCCGGCGTCGATCAGCAACACGTCACCGTCCTTCAGCAGAGCGTCGTTCTCGCGGTAATGCAGAATGCAGGCGTTTTTGCCCGCCGCGACGATGGAGCCGTAGGCCGGCATCTTCGAGCCGCCCTTGCGGAACTCGTAATCCAGCTCAGCTTCCAGGTGGTACTCGTACAGCCCGGCGCGGCTGGCCTGCATCGCCTTGATATGGGCACGGGCGGAAATCTGCGCCGCTTCGCGCATCACCTTCACCTCCCCGGCCGACTTGTACAAACGCAGGTCGTGGAGGAAGTGGTTGAGGGCGACGAATTCTTTCGGCGGCGTGGCGCCCTGGCGGGCCTTGGAGCGGATCACGTTGACCCACTCCATCAGGTGGCGATCGAACTCCGGGTTGGTACCCACGGCGTAATAGACACGCTCACGACCTTCGATCAGCCCCGGCAGGATGTCGTCGATATCGCCGATGGGAAAGGCATCGTCCGCTCCGTAGCGGCTGATGGCGCCTTCCTGACCGGCACGCAGGCCATCCCACAGCTCACGCTCAGGATCACGCTCGCGGCAGAACAGCACGTATTCACCGTGCTCGCGGCCGGGAATCAACGCGATCACCGCATCGGGCTCGGGAAAGCCGGACAGGTATTGGAAGTCACTGTCCTGGCGATACACATGTTCAACATCACGGTTGCGGATGAACACAGGCGCCGCCGGCAGAATGGCGATGCTGTTGGGTTCCATCAACGCCATCAGCGCCTTGCGTCGACGGGCGTATTCCGCTTTGGAGATGCTGGTCATGGGCAGGCTAGGTTCCGATCAGTCGAATAAAGGGCGGGATCAGTGCAGCGAAGGCTTCGGCGCTGGGGCAGCCGGCTTGTTGCACTCGGCGAACAGCAGTAACGGCGCCACACGCAGGTACTCGGTGACCTCCATGTAATCGTTCTCGCCGTCCTCGGACTCATCCAGGGCATTTTGCACTTGAGCGATGGCGGACAAATCCTGCAGCACTTCCATGGCTTCGCCGCTCAGCGCTGCATCGCCAGAGGTCAGACCGAAACCACCGAGGAAGCCCTGGCACCATTGGCCTAGAGCGGCGGCACGCTCGGCCAGCGGGGCCTCGTCGGAGGGCAGCAGCAAAACCACGGTGACATCGTCACCGGTCAACTCGCCACGAACCATCTCCTGCAGGCCAATCAGCGCCTGGCGGACGTTGTCCGGCGGCTCGCTGCCGAGCAATTCGATGGCGTCGACCAGCCAGGGGCCGGCCTCGAAGCCGGCACCCGCACAACTGCGGCCCAGCAACAGGCCATGCAATTCGGCAGGAGAAACAGAGGAACCACCACTGGCGAGCAAGGTGGCGAATGCAGCGTAGGGAGAACTGGAAGTCGGCATCGATCACTAGGCGCCAAGAGGCGCAATCACTAGAATGGAGGGCTTGTATCCTAGCATCGGCAGACGCGCCAAGACCATCAACGGGTTTTTACTCCGCTGCCGACGCGCCTATACACTCTGAACATGCCAAAGCGAGAGCCAATGGAAGACGCCGATTTACAAGCCCTGACGGCCAAGTTGGAGTTGCTTATCCAGCGCGTCGAACGCCTCAAGGCTCAAAACCGTCTCTTGCTGGAGAGTGAACAGGCTTGGCGTGAAGAACGCGCTCATCTGATCGAAAAGAACGAAATGGCTCGGCACAAGGTCGAATCGATGATTTCGCGCCTTAAGGCCCTGGAGCAGGACTCATGACCCAATCGAATACCGTTACCGTTCAGATCCTGGACAAAGAATATTGCATCACCTGCCCTGCAGATGAGCGCAGCAACCTGCAAAGTGCCGCCCGCTACCTGGACGGCAAGATGCGTGAGATCCGCAGCGGCGGCAAAGTGATCGGCGCCGACCGCGTGGCCGTGATGGCCGCACTGAATATCACCCACGACTTGCTGCACAAACAGCAACACCTGGATCAGCAGGCCACTGCGAGCCGCGATCACGTACGTGACCTGCTTGGGCGGGTCGACAATGCCTTGGTCGATGATGCCGATGGCCGTGGCGTCTGACCAACGGTCGTCACTTTGCGTTATACTCGCCGCAGCTCCCTGGAGTGTGCGCCAGTTGGTGATGTCCCTGAGCCGATACGCACAACCCTGGGGGTTGTCAGTTGATGCCGGTGTGCATGTCCGCTCGACGGAAAGCCTTAAGGTTTCCTGCAACCTCCACCTTGAACTTTCGGGTTCAAGGGCCAAACCGACAGCGGCACGCTGGGGAGTCACAATTTATAGCCTGTTGCTGGCTCACGCTGGCAGCGGGCTTTTTGTTGCCTGCCTTTTGTCGCAGCAACGCTGCGGGCCGTCGCCCGTGACGTTAAAAATCGCTCCCCGCGATATGTTCATCTGCGCATGATCGGAACCGATAACCTCACTCGCGCCCAACTGCGCCGCAAACTGCGCCAGCAACGCCGCGCGCTGAGCCCAGCAGCTCAACGAAACGCCGCCCTGGCGCTGTATCGTCAGCTGGCCCAACACCCGCTGTTTCGCCGCTCCCGGCATATTGCGCTGTACCTGGCTAACGACGGGGAAATCGATCCGCACCTGCTCATCGCGGCAGCTCATGCCCGCGGCAAGCAGGTCTATCTGCCCGTACTGAAATCCTGGCCGCGCACCAGCATGGTGTTTCAGCGCATCGATGCGCACGAGAAATTGGCAGGCAATCGCTTCGGCATCCTCGAACCCCGGCGCAACAATCAGCGCCAGCGTAAAACCTGGGCACTGGACCTGATTCTGCTGCCACTGGTTGGCTTCGACCAGCATGGCGGCCGGCTAGGCATGGGCGGTGGCTTCTACGACCGCAGCCTGGCCTATCGCACACGGCGCAAAAATTGGCACAAACCGACGCTACTTGGGCTGGCTCACACTTGCCAGCAAGTGGACAGCCTGTCCATGGCAAGTTGGGACATACCGCTAAATGCCACCGTTACCGATGAAGGCTGGCACTAACGCTTGATGAAGCCTGACTGAGCACCGACCGGCAGCATGGAGTCTTGCTGCCACTGGCTTTGCGTATACCCGGTCGTCATCACGCCCAGGCTGAACACCACAACCAACACCCACAATAAATCCGGTTTTCTCTTCACCACCACCGCCCCTCCGGATCAATCGCCCGGGACTAAAAAGGTATATTTGCCGAAATCCCTTCGCACACTCACCGCCCTGATACCCCGAGAGCAAAGTTCATGCCCTACTGGCTGATGAAATCCGAACCCGACGAGCTGTCCATTCACGACCTGCAGCGCTTGGGCGAAACGCGCTGGGATGGCGTACGCAATTATCAGGCGCGCAACTTCATTCGCAGCATGCAGGAAGGCGATCAGTTTCTGTTCTATCACTCGAGCTGCCCGCAGCCGGGGGTAGCCGGCATTGCCCGCATAGCAGGCAGTCCCTATGCAGACCCAGCGGCGCTGGACTCGAAAAGTCACTACTTTGATGCCAAGGCCAGCGCGGATAAGAACCCCTGGACGGCCATCGACGTGGCATTCGTCGAAGCCTTCCCACGGGTCATCCCACTAGCCGAACTGAAGGCTCAGGGCGCGCTGGAGGAGTTGGCGCTGGTACAAAAAGGCAGCCGCCTGTCGGTGATGCCGGTTACCGAAGCTCAGTGGACGGCGATCCTGCTGCTGCGTTGATCAGCCCTGCAGAATCAGGTTGTTGAACAGCAGGTCTTCGACCAGTGGCTGGCCTTCCTCGTCGCTGAGCACCTGCTGCACCTGCTTGAGGGCTTCCTGACGGAGCTTTTCCTTGGCGTCGGGCGTAGCCAGGCTTTCCTCGGTCTGCTGGGAGAACAGCATCACCAGTTGGTTGCGAATCAGCGGCTCATGGTGCGTGACCTTGGCTTCGGCCTCCGCGCCAGTAACGCGTAGTGCGACGTCAGCCTTGTAGTACTTGAGCTTCGGGCCGGCGCCGAAGTTACCGACCAACGCGGGCGTCAGGCTGTGGTAGATGACCTGCGGCGCGGCGCCCTCGCCTTCTCCTTCCTTCTTTTCCTCATTGGCGAAAGCCGAGATCGACAGCGCGCAGGCAAGCAGAAGCGTGATGAGGGTTTTCACAGGGCGATCTCCATTGAGTTGCCCGCAAGCATAGCAACGCCTGCGGCGGATCCCAACGCTTATACCAAGCCATCAGACCAAGCCATGCTCGTTGACCCGCACAGCAGCCTACCTAAACTGCAGGGCCAACCGGCTAAAGAGTGGACTGCGATGAAAGCGCTGCTGTGCAAAGCCTTCGGTACCGCCGAAACCCTGGTACTCGAAGACCTCGAGAGCCCACGCCCCAAGGCCAACGAGGTGTTGATCGAGGTTCAGGCCGCTGGCGTAAATTTCCCCGACACGCTGATCATCGAAGGCAAATACCAGTTCAAGCCGCCCTTCCCCTTTGCGCCCGGTGGCGAGGTGGCTGGCGTGATCAGCGCGGTGGGCGACAAGGTTACCCACCTGCAGGTCGGCGCCCGGGTCATGGCGCTGACTGGCTGGGGCGGCTTCGCCGAGCAGGTCGCAGTGCCGGCCTACAATGTCCTGCCAATGCCCGACAGCATGGACTTTATCAGCGCCGCCGCCTTCGGCATGACCTACGGCACCTCCATGCACGCCCTCAAGCAGCGCGCAGCCTTGCAGCCAGGTGAAACCCTACTGGTGCTCGGCGCGTCCGGCGGCGTTGGCCTGGCGGCGGTGGAAATCGGCAAGGCAATGGGCGCCCGAGTGATCGCCGCAGCGAGCAGCGTCGCCAAGCTGGAAGTCGCCAAACAGGCGGGTGCCGATGAGCTGATCGACTACAGCACGCAGAACCTCAAGGAGGAAGTGAAGCGCCTGACCAACGGCCAGGGTGCCGACGTGATCTACGACCCGGTGGGTGGCGACCTGTTCGACCAGGCAGCACGCAGCATCGCCTGGAACGGCCGGCTGCTGGTGGTCGGCTTCGCCAGCGGGCGTATCCCGGAACTGCCGGTGAACCTGATGCTGCTCAAGGGCGCTGCAGTGGTCGGCGTGTTCTGGGGTGCCTTCGCCCAACGTCAGCCCGCCGACAACGCCGCCAATTTCGGCCAGCTGTTCGTCTGGCATGCCGAGGGCAAGCTCAAGCCACTGGTCTCACAGACCTATGCGCTGGCAGATGGCGGCGCGGCCATCGATGCCCTCGCGCAGCGCAAGGCGGTCGGTAAACTGGTGGTCACAGTGCGCTGAGGATATCGGCACAAAGCGATCATGCTATGCAAATAAGAACCATTGCTATATAAAGCGCGCTTTATTTCTCCGGATATTGCGCGCATGTCGACCTTGTCCAGCCTGCACGACGGCCCTGCTGCTGCGCATCACCTCTACAGTGAGCATCACAGCTGGCTGCGCCTGCGCCTGCAGCATCGCCTGGGTTGCGCCTTCGATGCGGCCGACCTGGCCCATGACACCTTCCTGCGCATTCTTGCCCGCCGCGATCTTGCCGATATCCGCGAACCGCGGCCCTATCTGGCCACCGTCGCCAAAGGCCTGATGGTCAATCACCTGCGTCGCAAGGCGCTGGAGCGCGCGTATCTGGAGAGCCTGGCAAACCTACCCGAAGACCTGCTGCCAGGCCCGGAAGCGCGTTATCTACTGTTGGAAACGCTGCTGGAAATCGATGCCCTGCTCGATGGTCTGCCCACCAAGGTGCGTCAGGCCTTTCTGCTATCGCAACTCGACGGCCTGACTTACCAGCAGATCGCCGAGCACCTGGGCGTGTCGCTCAGTTCGGTGAAGCAGTACATGTTCAAGGCAATCCGCCACTGCATGCAGCCAGGCCTCTGAGCATGAGCTCCCGAGCACCCTATCAACCGCTGTCCGAGACCGCGCTCGACCAGGCCGCACACTGGTTCGTCACCCTGCATGCCGGCGATGCCAGCGAACAGGATCAGCAGCATTGGCGGCTATGGCTCGAAGCCTCACCCGAGAATGCCCGCGCCTGGGCCTGCGCCAATGGCGTGGGCGGCCACTTCAAGGGGCTGCCGGCCGATCTGGCCAGAGCCACGCTGAACGTCCCGGCGGGTATCGGCCGTCGCCGTGCGATCAAGAACCTGGCAGTGCTGATCGGCGTTGCCGGCAGCGGCTGGTTCGCCCTGCGCGAGCAGCCCTGGCAGCGTTGGACTGCCGACTATCAGACAGGCCTGGCCGAGCAGGGTGAATGGCGCCTGGCCGACGGTAGCTTGCTGAACCTCAACAGCAGCAGCGCAGTGCGTGTCGAATTCAGCCGCGCAGAGCGCATCCTGCATCTGCTCGATGGCGAACTGCTGCTGGAAACCGGCCGCGATCCCCGTCCGCTAAGGGTGATCACCGCCGAAGGCAGCGTACGCCCTATCGGCACACGCTTCTCCGTCACCCAGCAAGCCGGGCACACACGGGTCGCGGTATTCAGCGGCCGCGTAGAGCTCACGCCGAGTGCCGCCCCGGCCAGCAAGCGCCAGCTCGACAGTGGACAGACGTCACGCCTGTATCGCACCGGCAGCGAAATCCCGACCGCCGCCAGCGATGACCTGCTCGCCTGGCTGCACGGCATGCTGATCGCCGACGACATGCCCCTCGGCGAATTCGCCAGCGCCTTCGACCGCCAGCGCCGTGGCAGGGTGACCTGCGCCGCTGCGGTGGCCGACCTGCGCATATCCGGTGCATTCCCGCTGAGCGACAGTGACCGCGCTCTCGATTCGCTGACCGCCAACCTGCCGGTGCGCATTCGCCGCTTCACCCGCTACTGGGTGCATATCGAGCCACGCTGAAAAATCCTCTGCGCGGCCTGTACCTTTTCGATTCTCGACTGGCCCTTCAATACACCACCCATTGGAGGGCAACATGGTCTCGCTCACGTTCTTTACCGCACGTCATCCGCTTACCCTCGCCATAGGCATGACCCTTGGCACTCTGAGCGCAATTCCCGCCAACCTGGCCGTGGCCGCCGAGAACCCCGCGACCAGCACGGCAACTCGCAACTATGACGTGCCCGCCGGCCCGCTGGGTGCGGCACTGTCGCGCTTCGCAGCGCAGAGTGGCGTGCTGCTGTCCTTCGATCCCGCGCTGACTGCCCACAAGAGCAGCGCCGGCTTGAAGGGCAGCTACGGGATCGATGAAGGCTTTGCCCAGCTACTGCAGGGTAGCGATCTGAGCACCGAGCGGGACGCCAACGGCGGTTACCGCCTGCAGGCGCTGAGCAGCGTTGCCAGTAGCGAACCCCTGGAGTTGCGGGCCTCCAGCGTCGTGGGTGACTGGCTGGGCAGCGCCGATGCGCTCGATGTGTACAACCACCCGGGCGCTCGCGACGTGATCCGCCGCGAAACTTTCGAGCAAGTGGGCGCCAGCAGTGCCCGGGAAGTACTCAACCGCATTCCCGGCGTCAATGCGCCGGAAAACAATGGCACCGGCAGCCATGACCTGGCGCTCAACTTCGGTATCCGCGGCCTCAATCCGCGCCTGGCTTCGCGCTCCACGGTACTGATGGATGGCATTCCGGTGCCCTTCGCGCCTTATGGCCAGCCACAGCTATCCCTGGCCCCGATCTCCCTGGGCAACATGGACGCCATCGACGTGGTTCGCGGCGGCGGCGCGGTGCGTTACGGCCCACAGAACGTCGGCGGCATCGTCAACTTCGTGACCCGCGCTATCCCTGACCAGCCGACCATCAAGGGCGGTCTGCAGACCGAAGTCAGCCCTTCCAGCAGCCAGGACGGCTTCAAGAAGACCGGCAATCTGCTGATCGGCGGCACCAACGAAAATGGCCTGGGCGGCGCCCTGCTCTACTCGGGCACCCGCGGCAGCGACTGGCGCGAGCACAGCGACACGCAGATCGACGACCTGATCCTCAAGGGCAAATACAGCGCCGACGATGTGCACACCTTCTCGGCCATGGGTCAGTACTACGAAGGTGAAGCCGACATGCCTGGCGGCCTCACTACCGCGGCCTTCGCTGCCGACCCGTACCAGTCCACCCGCCCCTACGACAGCTTCTGGGGCCGCCGCACCCTGGCCAGCGCCAGCTACTCCTACACACCGGACGCCGATCGCGAGCTGACCGTGACCAGCTTCTTCACCAAGACCCTGCGCAGTGGTTTCCTCGAACAGGGCAACTTCCTCTCCCTGTCGCCGCGCGAGTACTGGGTGCGCGGTATCGAGACCCGCTACTCACAGGCCTTCGAGACGGGCGCCCTGAACCATGAAGTGGGCGTGGGCTATCGCTATGTCAGCGAAGAAAGCCACGAAGAGCGCTTCCGCAATCCGACCAGCACCGGTGTGCTGCCCAGCACGGCCAGCCTGCGTGATCGCAACAGCCGCGGCGAAACCGAAGCCAGCGCGGTGTATATCGATGACCGTATCGATATCGGCAACTGAACCATTACCCCTGGCGTGCGCTACGAGAAGATCGCCTCGCGCCAAGACAACAAGCTCAACGGCACCCGTGCCGCCGGGCGCTACAACACCGCCCTGCCGGCGCTGAACGTGCTGTACCGGGTCAATGATCGGGTCAACCTGTACGCCAACACCGAGGGCTCGTTCGGCGCCGTGCAGTACAGCCAGATGGGCAAGGCGCTGGCCAGCGGCGACGTCGAGCCGGAGAAGGCACGCACCTGGGAACTCGGCACACGCTATGACGACGGCCTGCTGCAGGCAGAAATCGGCGCCTTCCTGATCAACTTCGACAACCAGTACGAGAGCAACCAGCAGACCAACGACCTGACCGCACGCGGCGAGACCCGCCATCGCGGCGTGGAAAGCAGCCTCAATTACGCCCTGGAGGCACTGAATCCTGCACTCAGCGGCCTGTCGGTGTACGCCACCTACACCTTCGTCGATGCCGAGATCCGCGAGAACGGCGCCAACAAGGGAAATCAGGTGCCCTTCTCGTCGCGTCACAAGGGCGTGGTGGGCGCTCGCTATGAAACCGGCCCGTGGCAGTGGGGCGTGGATGGCAGCTACCAGAGCAGCCAATTCGCCGACAACGCCAATACCAAAGCGGAAAACGCGGCAGGCAACAACGGCGAGATTCCCGGCTACATGGCCTGGGGACTGCGCGGTGCTTACGATTTCGGCCCGCAGCTGTCCGACCTGACGGTCGCGGCGGGGGTCAAGAACGTGTTCGGTCGTGAGTACTACACGCGCTCGTTCGACGACAACAACAGCGGCAAGTACCTCGGCCAACCGCGCACCGTCTATGTGCAAACGTCGCTGGCGTTCTGATCGGCGGCGGTGAACGTCAAACCGTAGCCCGTCGCTGAGCGCAGCGATGTGCGGGAGCGTTCGTCAGGCATGCACCTATGTCACGACGAACACTTCCCTGGGTTTCGCTGCGCTCTACGCCAGGCTAAGCGGCGTTGCGCGGGTCAACGTGGCGCGTAGGCGAATACGTCGGCGCGCATCTGATGGGCATCCATGCCGGCTTCGACCAGCGCGTCCAGCGTGGCATAGACCATGCTCGGCGAGCCGCTAGCGTAGACATGCAGTGCGCCAAGGTCGTCGAAGTCCTCGCGGATCGCTTCGTGCAGTAGGCCGCAACGGCCCTGCCAGCCACATTGGTCGCTGACCACCTGATGCAGGAACAGATTGGGCAGCGCCTGCCATTCGTCCCAGTGCGGCAAGCTGTAGAAATCCTCCGGCTGCCGCGCCCCCCAGTACAGGTGAACCGGATGCGAGAAGCCGCGCGAGCGGCATTCCTCGATCAGGCTGTGCATCTGCGCCATGCCAGTGCCGGCGGCGATCAGCACCAACGGCCCGTCCGGCAACTCGGCCAGATGGGCATCGCCGAACGGCAGTTGCACCCGCGCCACACCGTCCTCGCGCAGTTGCTCCAGCAGGTTCAGAGCACTCGCTTCGCGGCCAAGGATATGCAGTTCCAGATCACGACCGTCCTGAGGCGCCGAGGCCAGGGAAAACGCCGATTTCTCGCCGCCCTGCCGCTCGATCAACAGGTACTGGCCGGCGTGGTAGCGCGGCGGTTTACCGGCCGGTGCACGCAGACGCACGCGCCAGACGTCGCCACCGGCGTCGATGCATGCCAGCACCTGGCAGCCCAGGCTGCGCACGGCCAGTTCACCCGGCGCCAGCACGCCATCCCAGTGCAGCACGCAGTCTTCCAACGGTTCGGCAATGCAGGTGTACAGCTCGCCGTGGTCGAGTTCGGCATCGCCTTGGCGCACGCGCCCTTCGACCAGCAGCGCCATACACACATGGCAATTGCCATTACGGCAGCTCTGCGGGCAGGTATAGCCGAGGCGCCGGGCAGCATCGAGGATGCGCTCGCCGGCGTCGACATCGAGAACCGCACCGGACGGTTGCAGGGTGACCTTCATCAATCGATTCCCAACTCGCTCCAGATTTCATCCACACGACGCGTGACCGCATCGTCCTTGACGATCGCCCGCCCCCACTCGCGATTGGTCTCGCCGGGCCACTTGTGGGTGGCATCGAGGCCCATCTTCGAGCCCAGGCCGGAAATCGGTGAGGCGAAATCCAGGTAGTCGATCGGCGTGTTCTCGATCATCACCGTGTCGCGCTTGGGATCCATGCGCGTGGTGATGGCCCAGATCACGTCGTTCCAGTCGCGGGCGTTGATGTCGTCATCGGTGACGATAACGAACTTGGTGTACATGAACTGTCGCAGGAACGACCACACACCGAGCATCACGCGCTTGGCATGGCCGGGGTACTGCTTCTTGATGGTCACCACCGCCATGCGGTAGGAACAGCCTTCCGGCGGCAGATAGAAGTCAGTGATCTCGGGAAATTGCTTCTGCAGAATCGGCACGAACACTTCATTCAGCGCCACGCCGAGAATCGCCGGTTCATCCGGCGGCCGACCGGTGTAAGTCGAGTGATAGATCGGATCACGACGCCGGGTGATGCGCTCGATGGTGAACACGGGGAAGGTGTCGACTTCGTTGTAGTAGCCGGTGTGATCGCCGTACGGTTCCTCTGGTGCGGTCTCGCCCGGATGGATAACGCCTTCGAGGACGATCTCGGCACTGGCCGGCACCTGCAGGTCATTGCCGATGGCCTTGACCAGCTCGGTGCGGTGGCCGCGCAAGAGGCCGGCAAACGCATATTCGGACAAGCTATCGGGCACCGGTGTCACCGCGCCGAGAATGGTCGCCGGGTCAGCGCCCAGGGCCACGCACACCGGATAGGGCTTGCCCGGATGCTTCTCGCACCACTCGCGGTAGTCCAGCGCGCCACCACGGTGACTGAGCCAGCGCATGATCACCTTGTTACGACCGATGACCTGCTGGCGGTAGATGCCGAGGTTCTGGCGCTCCTTGTTTGGCCCTTTGGTGATCGTCAGCCCCCAGGTGATCAGCGGTGCCACATCGCCCGGCCAGCAATGCTGGATCGGCAGTTTGCCGAGGTCGACATCATCGCCCTCCTCGATCACTTCGTGGCACGGCGCATCCTTGAGCACCTTGGGCGCCATGCTGATGATCTTTCTGAAGATCGGCAGCTTGCTCCAGGCATCCTTGAGCCCCTTCGGCGGCTCAGGTTCCTTGAGAAATGCCAGCAGCTTGCCGATTTCGCGCAGCTCCGACACCTCTTCCGCGCCCATGCCCAGCGCCACGCGCTTCGGCGTGCCAAACAGGTTGCCGAGTACCGGCACGTTATGGCCAGTGGGGTTCTCGAACAGCAATGCCGGGCCGCCCTTGCGCAGGGTACGGTCGCAAATCTCGGTCATTTCCAGGATTGGCGACACCGGCGCCTGAATGCGCTTGAGCTCGCCGCGCTGTTCCAGGCCGCGGATAAAGTCGCGCAGGTCGCGATACTGCATGCTGGAGCCTCTCGAATCGGGGCGCAAAGTTTAGCGCCGAAGTCGGTATTGCAGAAGAATAGCGATACTACAGACAGACAAAAGCCGGGTTTCCCCGGCTTTTGGAGTGCAACAAATAAGCATCGGATCGTAGCGAGCGAAGGTCAGGCAAGGCGAAAGCAGGCGAAAAAGCGGAGTGTACTGTTGTACATGAGCATTTTGAGCCTGTTTTCAACGCAGCATCACCTTCGCGCAGTAGATCCTCTTACTTGCGCTTCATGGACATGAAGAACTCGTCGTTGGTTTTAGTAGCCTTGAGCTTGTCGATCAGGAACTCGATGGCGGCGATCTCGTCCATCGGGTGCAGCAGCTTGCGCAGAATCCACATGCGCTGCAGCTCATCTTCGGCGGTCAGCAACTCTTCGCGACGGGTACCGGCGCGGTTGATGTTGATGGCCGGGAACACGCGCTTCTCGGCGATGCGACGATCCAGGGGCAGCTCCATGTTGCCGGTACCCTTGAATTCCTCGTAGATCACTTCGTCCATCTTCGAGCCGGTCTCGACCAGCGCGGTAGCGATGATGGTCAGCGAACCGCCTTCCTCGATGTTACGCGCGGCACCGAAGAAGCGCTTCGGCTTCTCGAGAGCGTGGGCGTCGACACCACCGGTCAGCACCTTGCCGGAGCTCGGGATCACGGTGTTGTAGGCACGTGCCAGACGGGTGATGGAGTCGAGCAGGATGACTACATCCTTTTTGTGCTCGACCAGGCGCTTGGCCTTCTCGATCACCATCTCGGCAACCTGCACGTGACGGGTTGGCGGCTCGTCGAAGGTCGACGCAACCACTTCGCCGCGCACGGTGCGCTGCATCTCGGTCACTTCTTCCGGGCGCTCGTCGATCAGCAGAACGATCAGGTGGCACTCGGGGTTGTTACGCGCAATGTTCGCTGCGATGTTCTGCAGCATGATGGTCTTACCGGCTTTCGGCGGTGCGACGATCAAGCCACGCTGGCCCTTGCCAATCGGCGCGCAGAGGTCGATCACACGGCCGGTGATGTCCTCGGTGGAGCCGTTGCCGGCTTCCATGGTCAGGCGCTTGTTGGGGAACAGCGGTGTCAGGTTTTCGAACAGAATCTTGTTCTTCGCGTTTTCGGGACGATCAAAGTTGATCGTGTCGACCTTGAGCAGCGCGAAATAACGCTCGCCTTCCTTTGGAGGGCGGATCTTGCCAACGATGGTGTCACCGGTGCGCAAGTTGAAGCGACGGATCTGGCTCGGCGAGACGTAGATATCGTCTGGGCCGGCGAGATAGGAAGCGTCTGCAGAGCGGAGGAAGCCGAAGCCGTCCTGGAGAATCTCCAGCACGCCATCACCAGAGATTTCCTCGCCGCTTTTCGCGTGCTTTTTCAGCAGGGAGAAAATCACGTCCTGCTTGCGCGAACGGGCCATATTTTCTATGCCCATCTGTTCGGCCAATTCGAGCAGTTCGGTAATCGGCTTTTGCTTGAGTTCAGTCAGATTCATATAGGAATGACGTAATCGTAAAGGAGGGGATGGTAAGCATTGAGCTTGAGAGGCCGCGGCGCAGATAGGCGACAGGCGCCCGCTTTATTGTCGAATGTTCGATTAGGAATGCGTCGGCAGCGGCGTGCAGGGGGTCACTTAGGAAAAGCAACGGCCCCGAATGTAACATCGGCTTTACGAATGCGTCTAGCCTTTACACAGAAAAAAGCCCCGCTGTCTACGGGGCCTTTCGCGGCAGCTTACAGGTTGGCGTCGATGAAAGCCGCCAGCTGCGACTTCGACAAGGCACCAACCTTGGTGGCTTCAACACTGCCGTTCTTGAACAGCATCAGGGTCGGGATGCCACGCACGCCGTACTTCGGCGGGGTGTCCTGGTTTTCGTCGATGTTCAGTTTGCAGATCTTCAGCTTGCCCTGGTATTCCTTGGAAATTTCGTCCAGAACCGGTGCGATCATTTTGCACGGGCCGCACCACTCAGCCCAGTAGTCGACCAGTACCGGGCCATCTGCCTGGATGACATCCTGGTCGAAGCTGGCATCGCTGACGTTGGTGATGAATTCACTCATGGGAAGTCTCCGTGTTCGCAGGCAATAACGATAAAGTGACGGCCATCATAGCCCGGCTAGGCTGACACAGGAAGGCGCGCGCCATTGAGCGTAACCATGTCACCTATCAACAATAACGATGGGAAATACCCCAGGCAGGCCACACCGCACAACGTATCAACCGCACAATCCACCCTCCCACAGCCGCAGTATGCGTTGGCGCGCGCGCCCTATCGTGGCACGATGACGGGGTTCTGCCTCGAGATAAACTGATCATGCCGCACACCCATGCCGAGTCCTTTCCCCTGGTCGCAGCCATCGACCTGGGCTCCAACAGTTTCCACATGGTGCTGGCCAAGGCCGACCATGGCGAAATCCGTATTCTCGAGCGGCTCGGTGACAAGGTGCAGTTGGCGGCGGGTATCGATGAACAGCGCCTGCTCAGCGAAGAGGCCATGCAGCGTGGTCTCGACTGTCTGCGTCGCTTCGCCCAACTGACCAACAGCCTGCCCCAGGGCGCAGTGCGTATCGTCGGCACCAACGCGCTGCGCGAAGCTCGTAACCGAGCCGAGTTCATTCGTCGCGCGGAAGCCCTGCTGGGTCATCAGGTGGAAGTCATCTCCGGGCGCGAAGAAGCGCGGCTGATCTACCTCGGCGTCTCCCACACCATTGCCGACACACCTGGCAAACGTCTGGTGGCCGATATCGGCGGCGGCAGCACCGAATTCATCATTGGCCAGCGCTTCGAACCGCTGCTGCGCGAGAGCCTGCAGATGGGTTGCGTGAGCTACACCCAGCGCTACTTCAAGGACGGCAAGATCACCCCTGCCCGCTATGCACAGGCGTACACCGCTGCGCGCCTGGAAATAATGGGCATCGAGCACGGCCTTACCCGCCTCGGCTGGCAAGACGCAGTGGGCGCTTCGGGCACCATCAAGGCCATCGGCCTGGCGATCCAGTCTGCCGGGCTGAGCAATAATGGCGAAGTGACCAGCGAAGGCCTCGCCTGGCTCAAGCGCAAAGTGTTCAAGTGCGGTGACGTCGAGCGCCTCGACCTGGATGGCCTGAAGCCGGATCGCCGGCCAATCTTCCCGGCGGGGCTGGCGATTCTCGAGGCTATCTTCGATGCCTGTGAGCTGAACCGCATGAGCCACTCCGAGGGCGCCCTGCGCGAGGGCGTACTCTATGACCTGCTCGGCCGCCACCAACATGAAGACGTACGCGAGAGAACCCTGTCGGCCTTTATGGAGCGCTACCACGTCGACCAGGAACAGGCCGTCCGTGTCGAGGCCAAAGCACTTTCTGCGCTGGATAAAGTCGCCGCGGATTGGCAGCTGACCGAAGACTGGCATCGCGAGTTGCTCAGCTGGGCCGCCAAGGTGCATGAGGTCGGCCTGGACATCGCCCACTATCAGTACCACAAGCATGGCGCCTACCTGATCGAGCACTCGGATCTGTCTGGCTTCTCGCGCCAGGATCAGCAGATGCTCGCGCTGCTGGTGCGCGGCCACCGACGCAATATTCCCAAGGACAAACTCAGCGAGCTCGGTGAGGACGGCGTGAAGCTGGTTCGCCTGTGCGTGCTGCTGCGTTTCGCCATTTTGTTTCACCACATTCGCGGCAGCCAGAACATGCCAAGCGTGCGCTTGAAAGCGGGCCCCACAAGCCTGGCAATTCAATTCCCCGATGGCTGGCTGGCCGCCAATCCGCTGACTCAGGCGGACTTCGAAAGCGAAGCCGAGTGGCTCAAGCGTATCGATATCACGCTGACCGTTCGCTGACGCCACATACGGGCACCGTATCCGCGATGCCCGCTCATCCAAACCGCACTCAAGCGCTTTGTGACGGTAGCCTGCAGCGCTACCTGCGCGCCAAACGCAGCAGATGTCCATCAACGACCGCAGGCATTCTGGCGACAGCCTCGGCGGCCAGTGCCTGACGCCGAAACCGGTTCGCTCACCGCTGTCGACACGCTCTTGGTAATGCCCCGCAACCACCTATTTTTGACAGTTCCAATATCCATCAGGATAGAATCGGGATTGACTTCGCACCTTACTAAGAGAGATGACGTTGGATAGCACCACAGTTAACAGCCTATTTCTAATCGGGGCCTTAATGGTGGGTGCAAGCATCGCCGTCAGTTCCCTCTCCACACGCTTAGGCGTTCCAATCCTCGTCATCTTTCTTGCAGTGGGCATGCTGGCCGGCGTCGACGGCATCGGCGGTATTGCATTCAACGACTACTCGCTCGCCTACCTGATCAGTAACCTGGCCCTGGCCGTGATCCTGCTCGATGGCGGCATGCGTACGCGCAAGGCGACATTCCGTGTAGCGCTGTGGCCCGCACTCTCGCTGGCGACCGTAGGCGTCGCCATCACGGCCGGGCTGACGGGCCTGGCGGCGGCGTGGCTGTTCAACCTGACGCTCATCGAAGGTTTGCTGATCGGCGCAATCGTCGGCTCCACCGACGCAGCCGTGGTCTTCAACCTGCTCAATGGCAAAGGTCTTAACGAGCGCGTCGGCTCCACACTGGAAATCGAATCGGGCAGCAACGACCCGATGGCGATGTTCCTGACCGTCTCGCTGATCGCCATGCTGGCCAGCGGACAAACCAGCTTCAGCTGGGGGCTGCTGACCGACCTCATCTGGCAGTTCGGCGTCGGTATCTTGCTGGGCGCGGCAGGCGGCTGGCTGTTGCTGCAACTGATCAACCGTCTGACCATTGCCGACGGCCTCTATCCGTTGCTGGCCGTCAGTGGCGGCATCCTCATCTATGCACTATCCGGCACGCTGGGCGGCAGCGGCATCCTCGCCGTATATGTCTGCGGCCTGCTGCTAGGCAACCAGCCGATCCAGAACCGCAACGGCATTCTGCACATGTTCGATGGCCTGGCCTGGCTGAGCCAGATCGGCATGTTCCTGGTGCTCGGCCTGCTGCTCACACCGAGCGATCTGCTGCCTATCGCGATACCGGCCCTGGCCTTGTCGCTGTGGATGATCCTGTTTGCACGCCCGCTGTCGGTGTTCATCGGCCTGCTGCCCTTCAAGGTGTTCCACCTGCGCGAGCGCCTGTTCATTTCCTGGATTGGCCTGCGCGGCGCCGTGCCGGTCATTCTCGCGGTCTTTCCGCTCATGGCAGGCCTGGAAAACGCCCAGTTGTTCTTCAACGTAGCGTTCTTCATCGTGCTGGTTTCATTGTTGCTGCAAGGCACTTCCCTCGGCTGGGCCGCTCGCAAGGCAAAGGTGGAAGTTCCACCGTCGCCCTCGCCGATTTCGCGTAGCGGCCTGATGATCCACCCCACCAGCCAGTGGGAAATGTTCATCTATCGCCTGGGCGCGGAAAAATGGTGCATCGGCGCGCCGCTGCGTGAGCTGAACATGCCCAAGGACACGCGTATCGCCGCTCTGTTTCGCGACCATCAACTGCTCCATCCGTCAGGTAGTACCCGCCTGGAGGCCGACGATCTGCTCTGCGTGATCGGCCACGAGCACAACCTGACGGCGCTCGGCAATCTGTTCAGCCAGGCACCGAAGCGCGCCAAGGATCTGCGTTTCTTTGGCGACTTCGTGCTCGAAGGCGACGCCGAGCTCGATGCCGTGGCCGCCCTCTACGGTTTGACCCTGGAAGAGCAGGATCGCGGCCAGTCGCTGGCCCAGTTCATCGGCCACCTGATCGACAGCGAAACCGTCGTCGGCGATCAGGTCGAGTGGCAGGGGCTGACCTGGACGGTCGCCGAGATGGAAGGGAACAAGATCCGCAAAGTCGGCGTCAGATTCCCCGAAGGCGCCCGCCCGGGCCCCAGTCTGTCGTTCTGACCTGAATGAGATTGCGTCAACCAGCGCCCTGCCACTCAGCAGCAGGGCCGGCGTACTGCAGATCATGAAAGGGGCCTGACAGATCGCCGCGCGGGACTCCTCACCAGTCTGTAGACTCACCAGGACTCCACCCCCGCGATCATGATCATGCTCTCATTCCGTCGTTTTCTTGCCGTTTCCTTGCTGGGCTTCTGTCTGGTTCAGTCGCCCGCCTGGGCCGATGCCAACCCCACCAGCGCCGAGGTGCAGCGCAGCCTGGACACCCTGGCCGAGCGCAAGTTGGTCGAGCCGGAACAGTCGCTGGTGCGCCAGACACTGGAAAAGACCCTGGCGTCGCTCAACGCCCAGGCGGAAATCCAGCAGAAGTTGGTCGCCCTCGACAAGCAGCTGGCACAAGCGCCGCGCCAGACCCAGGACGCTCACCGCGAGCTGGAAAAGCTCAAAGCGACCAAAGTGGTGCCTGTGGCACAGCGCTACGCCAGCAACAGCGTCGCCCAACTGGAGCAAATTCTCAGCCAGCGTAGCGCCCAACTGAGCGACTGGCAGAAGCAGGTCAACGATGCCAACACCCTGATCATCACTGCCCAGACTCGCCCGGAGCGGGCCCAGGCGGAGATCGGCAGCAGCCAGACGCGTGCTCAGCAGATCAATACTCTGCTCAAGGGCGGCCGCGAAAATGGCAAACCGTTGACCAAGGAGCGCAACAATCAGCTCACCGCGGAACTCGCCCAGCTCAGCGCCCAGACCCAACTGCGCCGCCAGGAGATGGCCGGTAATAGCGTACTGCAGGATCTGGGCACGGCTCAGCGCGACTTGCTCGATGAGCAGATCAAGCGCCTCGACGTCGAGCTGCAGGATCTGCAGACACTGATCAACGAAAAGCGCCGCGACCAGTCCGAACGAACCGTCGCCGAGCAATCTATCGAAGCGCAAAAGGTTGGCGGCTCCGATACCGTGCTGTCGCGTGAAAGTGCACTCAACGTCAAGCTATCCGACTACCTGCTGCGCGGCACCGATCGCCTCAACGAACTAACCCAGCTAAACCTGCGCACCCAACAGCAGTTGGACAACCTGAACCAGACGGATCAGGCCCTCGACGAGCAGATCAGCGTGCTACAGGGCAGCTTGCTGCTGTCGAAGATTCTTTATAAACAAAAGCAGGCACTGCCCAAGCTCAAGCTCGACAAAGGCCTGGCTGACGAAATCGCCGACATCCGCCTCTACCAATTCGAGCTCAACCAGCAGCGCGAACAGATCGCCAACCCCAGCGCCTATGTCGACAAACTGCTGGCCGCCGAGCCGCCAGAGAACGTCACACCGAAGCTGCGCGAAGACCTGCTGGATCTGCTCGACACCCGCCGCGCGCTGCACGACAGCCTGAACCGCGAACTCAACGCGCTGCTCAACGAGTCAATCACCCTGCAGTTGAACCAGAAACAGTTGCAGGACACCGCCACAGCGCTGCGCGCCACCCTCGATGAGCAGATGTTCTGGATACCCAGTAACAACCCGCTCAACCTCGACTGGTTCAGGGGCGTACCGACTCAGTTGCAGAGGCAGATCGCCGACCTGCCCTGGCTCGATAACCTGAGCCAGCTCGGCGCCGGCCTGATCGAGCGCCCCCTGCTGTTTCTGCCGCTGCTGCTGGTGATCGGCCTGGTGCTCTACAACCGCCGCTACCTGAGCCACAAGCTCACGGCTCTGCACAAAGACATCGGCCACTTCAAACGTGACAGCCAGTTGCACACACCCGTGGCGATTTTTCTCAATGTGCTGCTGGCACTGCCCGGCACATTGTTCCTGGCGTTGTGCGGCTTCGCCCTGCAGATGGACGCCCGCGGGCTCAACGTCAACCTCGGCTCGGCGTTCCTGGGCATGGCTCAGGCGTGGCTGGTGTTCTACACCGTGTACCGCATCTTCACGCCAGGCGGTGTGGCCGAGCTGCACTTCCACTGGGCGCGCTCCCACGTCGCTTACTTGCACAGGCAGATCCGCTGGCTCGGCGTGGTGGTCATGGCGCTGGTGGCAGTGGTCACCGTGGCCGAACACCAGCCGTCGAGCCTCTCCGATGACGTGATCGGCATCGCCGTGGTGTTGACCTGCTACGGCCTGATGATCTGGCTACTGCAAAAGCTGCTGCTGCGCGGCCCAGCCCGGGAGAACGCCTCGTCTTTCCGCATGTTCATCGGCGTGCTGTTCAGCATGCTGCCGCTGGGCCTGTTCCTGGCGGTGTGCTTTGGCTATTACTACACCGCGCTGAAGCTCAGCGACCGGTTGATCGACACCCTGTATCTGCTGCTCATCTGGCTGGTGGTCGAAGCGGTGTTCGTCCGCGGTTTGGCCGTTGCTGCGCGACGCCTGGCCTACCAGCGCGCCACTGCCAAGCGCGAAGCACAGACGGCGGAAAACGGTGAAGGCACGGAGATTCAGCTCGAAGCGCCGACCCTGGATATCGAACAGGTCAACCAGCAATCCATGCGCCTGATCCGCCTGACCCTGCTTGGCACCTTCATCGCCGCCATGTACTGGGTCTGGGCTGATCTGATCTCGGTCTTCGCCTACCTCGATAACATCAACCTTTACGAATACAACAGCAGCAACGTGGTTGGCAGCGCCGCCTCGCTGGTACCAATCAGCCTGCTCGACGTGCTGTATGCGCTGATTATCGCGGCCATCACCATGGCCCTCGGCCGCAACCTGCCGGGCCTGCTGGAAGTGCTGGTGCTGTCACGCCTGCGCCTGGCTCAGGGCAGCGCCTATGCCACCACCACGTTGTTGTCGTACGTGATTTTCGGCACCGGCATCGTGGTTACCCTGTCGACCCTGGGGGTGAGCTGGAACAAGCTGCAATGGCTGGTCGCCGCGTTGTCGGTGGGGATCGGTTTCGGTATGCAGGAGATCTTCGCCAACTTTATTTCCGGCCTGATCATCCTCTTCGAGCGCCCAGTGCGGATCGGCGACCTGGTGACAATCGGCGGCGTGACCGGCACGGTGAAGCGCATCCATATCCGCGCCACACACATCATCGACAGCGATCGCAAAGAGGTGATCGTGCCGAACAAAACCTTCGTCACCAGCCAGTTGATCAACTGGACGCTGACCGACACCGTAACCCGTATCGTGCTGACCTTCGTGGTCAACCGCGGCGCTGACCTGGAGAAGGTGCGTGCCCTGCTGCTGCAAGCCGCCCAGGAAAACTCGCGGGTGATGCGCGACCCGGCACCGACCGCTCAGTTGAGCCTGTATACGCCGTCTGGCCTGACCCACGAACTGAAATTCTACGTCAAGGAGCTCGGCGACCGTGGTGCCGCGACCGACGAACTCAACCGCCGCGTTGATCAACTGTTTGCAGACAACGACATCAACCTGTCCGGCACACCGAAAATGGACATCGTATTGAGCCGCGCCACAGCGCCCCACGACACGCTGAAACTGGACGAAACCCAGGCCGCGATGATTGAAAAAGACGGCGAGGCCAAGCCATGAAAACCCTCGACAGCCTGACCTTCGATAATCGCTTCGCCAACCTTGGCGATAGCTTTTCAACTCATGTGCTGCCCGAGCCCATCGCCGAGCCGCGCCTGGTGGTGGTCAGCAAAGACGCCATGGCGCTGCTCGATCTCGACCCACAGGAAGCGCAGCGCGAGGTATTCGCCGAACTGTTCTCCGGCAACCAGCTGTGGAGCGATGCCGAACCACGCGCCATGGTCTATTCCGGCCACCAGTTCGGCGGCTACTCACCTCGCCTCGGCGATGGCCGCGGCCTGCTGCTGGGCGAA
Source organism: Pseudomonas sp. AC355 (assembly GCF_979258205.1). NCBI lineage: Bacteria > Pseudomonadati > Pseudomonadota > Gammaproteobacteria > Pseudomonadales > Pseudomonadaceae > Pseudomonas > Pseudomonas sp. AC355. The sequence continues at coordinate 3,148,442 of NZ_OZ409843.1, forward strand.
GTACTCAATCACGCGGGCGAGCACTGGGATCTGCACCTCAAGGGCGCCGGCCTGACGCCCTACTCGCGCATGGGCGACGGCCGCGCCGTGCTGCGCAGCTCGATCCGTGAATTCCTCGCCAGCGAAGCCCTGCAGGCCCTCGGCATACCCACTTCGCGAGCGCTGTGCGTCACCGGTTCGAGCACGCCGGTATGGCGCGAGAAGCAGGAGACCGCGGCCATGCTAGTACGCCTGGCGCAGAGCCACATCCGCTTCGGCAGCTTCGAGTACTTCTATTACACCCGCCAGCACGACCAGCTCAAGCAACTCGCCGATCACGTGCTGGCCAACCATTACCCGCAGTGCCTGGAACAACCGCAGCCCTACGAGGCCTTGTTACGTACCGTGCTGGAGCGCAACGCCGAGCTGATCGCCCGCTGGCAGACCTACGGTTTCTGCCACGGCGTGATGAACACCGACAACATGTCGATTCTCGGCATCACCTTCGACTTTGGCCCCTACGCCTTCCTCGACGACTTCGATGCCAAGCACATCTGTAACCACTCCGACGATACCGGCCGCTACAGCTTCAGCAACCAGGTGCCCATCGCCCACTGGAACCTCTCGGCACTGGCCCAGGCGCTGACACCGCTGGTGGAGGTCGATACGTTGCGATCAATCCTCGACCTGTTCCTGCCGCTGTACCAGGCCCACTACAACGACCTGATGCGCAAACGCCTGGGCTTCACCACGGCCGAGGACGGCGACGAAGAACTGATCCAGCGTCTGCTGACACTCATGCAAGCGGGCAAATCCACGGACTACCACCTGTTCTTCCGCCACCTCGGTAAGCAGGCGCCAGCCGATGCACTGCAAGTGGTGCGCAACGACTTCGTCGACCTCCAGGGCTTCGACGCCTGGGGCGCCGACTACCTGACCCGCAGCAACCGCGAGGGCAGTGATCAGGCCGCTCGCCAGGCGCGCATGCACGCCGTCAATCCGCTCTACGTACTACGCAACTACCTCGCCCAGGAAGCCATCGCCGCTGCCGAACAGGGCGACTATGCCCCCGTACGGGAACTGCACGAGGTGCTGAGCCGCCCCTTCGAGGAGCAAGCGGGCAAAGAACGCTACGCACAGCGGCCACCGGATTGGGGCAAGCATCTGGAAATCAGCTGTTCGTCGTGAGGCCGTGCTAATGCTCTTTCCCTACTTTAGAGACCCCGACAACTTCGCCTATCGCCTCGCCGAGGCAGCGCCCTGCTCGCTGTGCAGTGCGCCTGGGCTGTGGTTCTCAGCCGGAGGCTTCTACGGCCGCGAGACGATCAACTGCATCTGCGACACCTGCCTGGCTTCCGGCAAACTCAAGGCACTGGGGATCGAAACCAATGACGCCATGGAAGGTTCGCAGGAAGAGATAGACATCATCGTCTACGCCACACCGGCACTACCGACCTGGCAAGACCGTGTCTGGCCGCGGATCGACGGCCATTTCTGCGTCTTCGAGCGCTTCGCTTCTCAGGAAGACTTCGTCGACAAGGCTGAATTCACAGCATCCTTCGGCGACCGCTACCCAGGCTCCGACCTGGACTGGCTCTGGGAAATTCTCCCAGCGAAGCGCCTGACCCATCACCGCCAGGGAGGCGACGTGACTGTGTACCTGTTCACCAGCAACGGCACCAAGCACTGCACTTGGGACGCTAACTGACAGCTACGTAGCGCCTATTAGCCAAAGGCGTAATCCGCCAGCATGCCTGCACTTACCGTCCCGCAACGCAATGTGCAGCATATTGCTCAGCAAGCACTTGCCGTTTGTCTGGCAACCTCTTATCGTCAAAACCCTCTGCGGGTGGATGCCTGCACGCGTAAACCATTGCCAAAAGGAACTTGCAGTGCACCTCGCCTATCTTCGTACCTCCGTCCCGACCTCGCCGCCTGCATCGCCTGCATCGCCGGGCAGAAATGCTGTGCTAAACACAAGTCGCGCGAATATGCGGGGCACTGCATATCCACATATCAACTTATTGTTTTCTATGGAAATCCAGTCTGTACCGTTAATGAGGCAGGGGCGTTATGCGGAATTCCTCCATAACGCATTAATGAAGAACTCCATCTAATCACTGTTAGGCATACCAAATGAGCTTCGATATCATCATTTTGAAACCTACAGACCCGGCGGTTGATGACATATCGGCAGTTGAAGACGTTATCCCGCTTGGAGCAACGGATATCGTATCCAAGGTGTTCAACCATTCCTTTCCAGGCTGCACTGAAGGAGCGTTCATCTCTGGCAATGACTTCTCAGTTGAACTCATGTTGAGCGGGGAACCCGTCGAATCAGCTCACCTCACACTGCAGTTTGGAAAGTCGTGGGCTGATAAATCAGAAAGAAATTTTCAGGTACTACTTGCCGAAGCGTGCCGAGCCTTGGGTGTGGTTGCTTTTGCTGTTTCTGATAACTCGCGTATCGCGCCATAACCCATGCCTAACAACTGGTTCAAACCGTTCGCTTCGCTCACTGGGACGGGCTAAAGCCCGCCCCTTAACCAAACGTTATATTTTCTGCTTACCCTCATATTATTTAATGTTGATAAGGAGCTGTAATGGCCGAAAGCTTTTATTACCAATCAAATGACTATGATAGAAACGCTCAGAGGTTCGTTGTACCTTTATACATAAAAGATGATTTAGAGAATTATGAATTCTCATCTACTGGGACACTAGCAAAATACAACGGACATCATTATATGTTTTTTGCGGCACATGCATTATCAGGAGGTATTACACCCGATAAAGTATATATGTTTTTATCAGATGGGAATTTTTACCAGATCAGTAAAGACGCTATTGGCTGCAAAGTTTTTGAAGGCGATGATATTGCTATAGTAGATTATTTAAACATATTTTTCGACGGCAAGAATTATTTTGATTTGAACCTGAGCAGCCTTAATGGATTTGAAAAGAAATATTTTTCATGGACAGGGTTTCCGGCAAGCAAATCAAAATCAAAAAAAATTCACAAGTCTAAATCAAGTGACTCTTTACGAGATCAATATGTTCACTCTGGAGAGGATGGGGACTATTTTACAAACGTCAAGTATTTTACTATTTGCTCAAAATTAATTAGCAACAACAATGCAGAAATCACAGGAAAATATGACCGCAAGAATACAAATCTAAAATACGCTGGCCCTGTCAGCATGGCGCCACATCCAGCGGGAATGAGCGGCGGTGCTATGTATTTTTTCTCCAAAAACCAGAAATTAAAAGACAGCGTTGACGACACATTTAGATTTGCTGGGGTTGGAATTGAATACAGAAGAGACAACAGTATTGTCGGTGTTCCGAAATCAAAAATCATTGAACTGTTGGAAAGATTTGATAATGAAAGTCCATTAATTTTTGAAATGATAGCAAGTTAGGACATTCTAAATCGATATGAAAATATAACAACTGGTTCAAATCGTTCGCTGCGCTCACTGGGACGGGCTGAAGCCCGCCCCTTAACCAAACGTTAGGCTTCTCATGGACCTTCATCGCAACCTCGAGCCTTGCCCCAAGTGTGGTCGCTTAGAGGATGTTCGACCCAAGACCCTTCTCATTGGGAAAGAGAGCCCGAGTAAGAAATTTCGCGGCGAGGAACGAGCGGGCTATATGCGGCCTGATCAACTGGCGGTAGACGAAGTTGTACCGGACAAGCTACGTGCCGAGCCGCTATCCCAGTTCATCGATGGGTTGTTCTGCGACGCATGTGGCGTCGGCTTCGTTGCCGATCAGCTCCTGGCGTCCAAGTCTGGCCACAGCGCATAGCCATTCTGCCCTCGCCCCCATCTGGCATGTCGATCCGAAGCCTAACTATGCGCTCAATCGGATCTGCGCGGAGTAAGCTACTCGCTCGATCCAAAAAATCGGCCGCGCAGGCCGCTTAGCTCAGGCGTTAGGTCATAATGCAACCTGTGTTCTTCGCTGATATATATTTACTTCCCACCGACGTTGGCGGCAGACAGTGGCCGTTAGTCTCGGGCGAGTGGCGCACGATACTTAGCATCAATAAGGAGCACTGGTCTGCTCGCCTCACCTTTGAGGGGCAGCCTGCACCAGGCGAAACCTTCTATGCGGCTGTGCAACTTTTGCTTCCTGAGCAGGCCTTGTCATACTTTGCCGTAGGTGCCGAGTTCACTGTCTGGGAGGGCGGCACCAAGGGTACTGGGCGGGTTGTGTCGCGAGCAACCTAACTAGTGGCTCAAACCGCTCGCTACGCTCACTGGGACGGGCTAAAGCCCGCCCCTTAACCAAACGTTAAATGCCTAATCAAAAATCAGCGCCAGGGCAGAAAGCATGAAGTTTAAACATGGCGACAAAGTAACAATTGAGCCACATATCTGGTGGCCAGACGGAGGCGTGGGTATAGTATCCTTGCCTCCTGAGTTCGTAACTGCAGCATTAGAAGCGGAGGCAGATTTTTTTGGAATCCAGAGAACATTTGCAACTAACAGTAACATTACAACTAGTTTCTGGGTAGAGTTCGACGAACCAACAATGGACTGTAGCGATGACGGCCCATATACATCCGGCGAAGTTGGTCTTGAATTTCTTAGCCATATTCACGTAAAAATTTAAACGATATGTAATCGAACGCAGCGTTTCAAGCTATTTTTCACTCGTTTCGTCCATCGAAACCGGCATCTAACTAGCGGTTCAAATCGTTCGCTGCGCTCTCTGGGACGGGCTAAAGCCCGCCCCTTAACCAAACGTTATATTTTAAGAGAATAATTGAGCGATGATCGACGCCATCCTATACAAAGACATAGTAAAGTCAGTCAATAATCAATTTTTAGAACAACCTAAACGTGTAGTATTTTTTGATGGCGTTAGTCCTGCGTCATCAAAAGCAATGACTGACATCAACGCAAAAACCCATAAGAGAAGCCTGGTTGCAATTTTGTTTTGCAACCCAAATTCGCAGTTTTGTAAAAGTGAAATCCTAGAGTCTCTCAGCTACTTCCATCACCGTTCAAAAGAGCATATCGATATATTTTGCTGCGGCTACGGAGCTTATTGGCCGCAAGACAAATACCCTGACCTTAAAGTCGTAACAAATATAAATGGAGTAAACTGGAGCTATAGTGATAATTCTTTTGTAGCAGCTCTGGATGATTTTGAGAGTAAAACAAGGTGGCGCTATAGTGGGGAGAATGAGCTCCTGCTATTGGACGTAAGTCCCTCTAGCAATCCTGATGAGCTTAATATAAATAGCGCAATTGTTTGCAACTTGGAGCAAATGAAAAAAGACGAGGCATTTACCTCTGTTCGCGCATTATTTGAAAGTATTATTCGTTATGCAGCAAATAACAAAGGCGGCGCGTGGGGGTTTAGCGACCAAAAAGGTATGGACGTTGCATCCTCTTTTTTAAAAGACGCGTTCTTAGAGTTGCTACCCAAGTCACTTCAGAGTAGTTACCGTAAAGCTGAAAGCTATGCAGTCAAAAAAATATAACAACCGCTTCAAATCGTTCGCTTCGCTCACTGGGACGGGCTAAAGCCCTCCCCTTAACCAAACGTTAGGCTTTCATGAAACAATTCCCACGAGTCGAAGAAATTACCCCAGAGAAATTCGAGCTTCAGGTCAAATCCTGGCTTGAGTCGAGTGCATCGAAGTTGGAGTCATTTTCCGCGGAGCACCGGAAGGATCTTCAAGGACATGATGGGGAGTATGAAATTGATGTTGTGGCTAGATTTAGAGCCTTTGCTGGCGCAGAGTTCCTGATGATCGTTGAGTGTAAGAAACACAAAAACCCGATTAAACGTGAAGTCGTTCAAGCTCTCAGACAAAAGCAACTCAGCCTCGGCGCCCATAAAGCCATGGTTGTAAGCACTGCAAAATTCCAGAGTGGAGCCATTGAGTTTGCACGAAACCACGGCGTGTCCCTCGTTCAGCTCATCAGCGGGGCTGCAGCTTATATTCAAGCTTCCGCAATTAAACGAGAGCTGCCTGTACCAGAGTCAGCGGAAGACTATGCAGGGATTTTTTATGGGTTTATACCTAAGATGATTCCGCAGCCGTTCACGGTCAAAAGGAACTATGGCCTGGCGGGCTACTTAGAGAGTTTGTGAATAACAAGCCGAAATCGATAGGATCAGAGTCGTTGATTACGCATCCCAGAATCAATCACTCTGGCCCTACCGACTGGGATGATTGTTGACCACCGACCACAGCTCAATCAGGAGCCCTTATGCCCTTACACGCCCTCAAACTATTCGCCGACTACCATCAGTTCTATCTGCAGGATGAAGCGGCCGAGGGTGACCTATCCCAGTCTTGGGGCACTGAAGCCGTCGAACGGATGCTCGCGGTAGCCGATGGTGTGGTGGGTATAGGCACGCTGCGCAATATGGAGGTTTCGGTGACGCTCGAATTCCTCGACGCGGAACCAACCGTCGAACCGGCGAGTTTCGATCATATTGCCGAGGCCTCGCTCGTGCTTTGCAGTGGCAAGCTGGTGATCGCCGGCTGCACGGACTATTTCCCGGACGCGGCGCGCTTCGGTCTGGCGGCTGGGAGCTACAGGGTGCGGCTGTCGATTTCCGGTTTCGACACGCTCTCCGAGGACGGCCTCGATGGAGAGGATCACTACCTTGTGCAGCTGTGGCAGGCGCCGTTGATCGAGCCGGTGGTACTCAAGCAAGGTGAGTTCTAGCTCCATCGTCTAGCAGGCACGAGTGTCCGAAGCGCCAGTGACTGGCGCGGTGCGCTGCAGAGCTGGCAGTAGAACTTGCGGAAGTGCTGGCTGATCAGCGGCAAGACTTCCTGGCGAAAACCCGGATAATGCCGGCCATTCGTTTTACTCGCTGGTGCCCGCTCATGGAAATTAAGGTCAATTTTCTCGACAACCTTCGACTTGAAGCCAAGTTCGATGACTTCACGGTGATCGCCGATCAGCCCATCCGCTACAAGGGCGACGGCTCGGCGCCGGGGCCGTTCGACTATTTCCTGGCTTCGTCGGCGTTATGTGCGGCCTACTTCGTCAAGCTGTACTGCCAGACGCGGGACATTCCCACCGAGAACATTCGCCTGTCGCAGAACAACATCGTCGACCCGGAAAACCGCTACGCGCAGATTTTCAAGATTCAGGTCGAGCTGCCCGCCGATATCTCGGAGAAGGATCGCTTGGGCATCCTGCGTTCCATTGATCGCTGCACGGTCAAGAAGGTGGTGCAGCAGGGCCCCGAATTCATCATCGAGGAAGTCGACAACCTCGACGCCGATGCCCAGGCGCTGTTGATGCCGGTGTCCGACACCACCACCTACATTGCGGGCAAGGATCTGCCGCTCGAGCAGACCATCGCCAACATGTCGGGCATCCTCGCCGACCTGGGGATGAAGATCGAGATTGCCTCCTGGCGCAACATCGTGCCCAACGTCTGGTCGCTGCATATTCGCGACGCGCAGTCGCCGATGTGCTTCACCAACGGCAAGGGCTCGACCAAGGAAAGCGCCCTGGCCTCGGCGCTTGGCGAGTTCATCGAACGGCTGAACTGCAATTTCTTCTATAACGACCAGTTCTGGGGCGAGGACATCGCCAATGCCGAGTTCGTCCATTACCCCAATGAGCGCTGGTTCAAGCCGGGCCCGAAAGATGCGTTGCCCGAAGAGATCCTCGACGCCCATTGCCTGGCCATCTACAACCCGGATGGCGAGCTGCGCGGCTCGCACCTGCACGACACCAACTCGGGCAACACGCTGCGCGGCATCTGCTCGCTACCCTTCGTGCGCCAGAGCGATGGAGAGACGGTGTATTTCCCGTCCAACCTGATCGAGAACCTGTACCTCTCCAACGGCATGAGCGCTGGCAACACCCTGGCCGAAGCGCAGGTGCAGTGTTTGTCGGAGATTTTCGAGCGGGCGGTGAAACGCGAGATTCTCGAAGACGAGCTGTGCCTGCCGGACGTGCCGCAGGACGTACTGGCCAAATACCCGGGCATCGTCGCCGGAATCCAGGGCCTGGAAGAACAAGGCTTCCCGGTGCTGGTCAAGGATGCGTCCCTGGGCGGTGAATTTCCGGTGATGTGCGTCACCCTGATGAACCCGCGTACCGGCGGTGTGTTCGCCTCCTTCGGCGCGCACCCCAGCCTTGAGGTGGCGGTGGAGCGCAGCCTCACCGAACTGCTGCAAGGCCGCAGTTTCGAGGGCCTCAACGACCTGCCGCAGCCGACGTTCGACAGCCTGGCGCTGACCGAGCCGAACAACTTCGTCGAGCACTTCATCGACTCCAGCGGCGTGGTGTCCTGGCGCTTCTTCGGCGCCAAGGCCGACTTCGAATTCGTCGAGTGGGATTTCTCCGGACAAGGCGCCGACTCCAACGAGCAGGAGGCAGCCACCCTGTTCGGCATCCTCGAAGACCTCGGCAAGGAGGTGTACGTAGCGACCTACGATGACCTCGGCGCCAACGCCTGCCGCATCCTGGTGCCGGGTTACTCGGAGATCTATCCAGTCGAAGACCTGATCTGGGATAACACCAACAAGGCACTGCTGTTCCGCAAGGACATCCTCAACCTGCATGCCCTGAGCGACCGCGAACTCAAGTCGCTGCTGCGCAACCTGAACAACACCGAGGTCGACGACTACACCGATATCAGCACATTGATCGGCATCGAATTCGACGACAACACGGTGTGGGGCCAGCTGACCATTCTCGAGCTGAAGCTGATGATCCACCTGGCGCTGAAGAAATACGACGATGCCAAGGAGCTGGTCGAGGCCTTCCTGCAATACAACGACAACACCGTCGAGCGCGGGCTGTTCTATCAGGCGGTTAACGCGGTGCTGGAGATCCAATTGGAGGACGATCTCGAGCTGAGCAACTTCGAACACAACCTGCGGCGCATGTTCGGCGGCGAGCGCATGGACGCGGCAATCGGCTCAGTGGACGGCAGCGTGCGCTTCCATGGCCTGACGCCGACCAGCATGAAGCTCGAAGGCCTCGACCGGCATCTGCGCCTGATCGACAGCTACAAGAAGCTGCATGCGGCACGGGCCAACGCAGTGGCTTGAGCCAGCTGACAGCGGCCAAAAAGCGGTGAAACGCCACCACTGCAGAATCGTCGACCTCGGCGCGATGCGATGGCGGTCATTTCGCAAGTACGCGCCATGGCCGCTATTCGCCGGCAAGCCGGCTCCTACATGATGGTAGTGTGCGTCACCAACTCCGTAGGAGCCCGCTTGCGGGCGATGCGATGATGGTCATTGCGTAAGTACGCGCCACAGCCGTCCTTCGCCGCAGGGTCGTGCGCCTGCAGAGCCTGCCTTGCTCGCGCCCACCCGCATGGGCGATACGAACTACTGCCTAGTCGTCTCGAACCCGGCATGCTCAGCTAACCGCTCAACCATGTAGGGATAGAACGGATTGGACGTCACTCGCTGTAGCGCCTCCATGCTGACCAGCAGCACGCCCCGCTCACCGCGCACGGACAACGCGCCGAGGTGCACGCCGTAATTCTCCGGCTCGTCAGGCTGCAAGCCGTACAACGAATCGCTCAGCGGAAATGGCAGGGCGACGTGGGACAGCGAGAACACCTCGCGGGGAAATGCCAGGCCGAGTGGCGTCACCTGCTCCTCAGTGGCGCCCGCTTCAGTGATGCGGGCTGCGGCATCCAGCGTCTGCGACGAGGTATTGCCGATCAGCGTGGTGCGGTAATGACGCGGCGTGGCTGGCAGCAGGTTGGTAGGTGATTTGGCGTGAGTACCCAGCAACGGCCCGAAGTCGACGAATCGATTGAGGTCGAACAGCACCAACTCGCTGCCATTGGCGGGCAACTGCGCGTACAGGGCGTTGACCACAGCGGGCGTGCTGACCGTGTAATCGACCAGCGACTGGAATGTCAGCAGCGGCGGCAGCTCCTGCAACGCACCACGCTCGCTCAGCGTGGCGATCTGCTCCTGCAGTGCCGAGGTGAACAGATAGGACTGCCGCGCGGCATTGAGGGCGAAGGAGTTGTACTTGAACGGGTTGTACTCGGGCAGCACATCCAGCCAGGCGGCCTTGGCGAAAGCGGGGAATATGGCAGGTAACCCCGCTAGCCCGGCAAAGCGGGCATAACCGGCCACGCCGATCATCGGCGAGATCAGGGTCAGGCGATCCGGCCGCGCCAGTTCATCGTTGCCGAGGGCATCGAGAGCGTACTTGAGGGCCAGGCCACCGCCTGCCGAATAGCCGACCAGATGCAGCGGATCGCCAGCGTTGGTAAGGCGCCTGGCCTCGCGAACGGCCAGGCGCGTGGCGGCCAGCCAGTCCTGCCAGGTCACGTCGGTGAGCGCGCCAGGCGTGGTGCCGTGCCCCGGTAGACGCAGGCCGACGACGATGAAACCGGCGTCGCGATACAGCTTGGCGATGTGCCGCAGGCTGTAGGGTGAATCGGTAAGCCCGTGAAGCATCACGGCGGCGCCTTTCGGCTCGCCATCAGGCTCCAGCACGTAGGATCGGTTCCAGTCCCATTCGAAGCGCGAGGCGTTCAGCGGGCTGTCGGCGAAGTAGCGGTTATCCGGCACGCGCTCGGCATCGTCGAGGCGCTGGTAGACCCTGTCCGGCAGCGAGGCGAACAGTGCCTGTTCGGCCAGCAGGTAATCCTGCCAACTGGCGGAGTCCAGTTCATCGGCATTCAGTTCGTGGGGGACGAAGGTATGCCAGGGGCTCAGGTCAGGCTTGCTCTGGGCGTCGTAAATCCGCAGGGCGAAGAAGGTCACGGCAGTCACGGCAACTACCAGCCCAGTCAGGCGCACCCACTTTTTCACCACTGCCCTCATGCCTCAGCCTCCAACCGCAAACGATCCATGATAACCCTCACCGCACGCGAACGCTGGTGCGCAGTCTTGGTATAGCCGACTGGTGAACATTTGCTTATCTATTAAACCGAATAGGCATATAGACCTTTCCAAAGGTTCTTAGACCTATAGGCAAAAGCCGTTTATCGTCGCGCCGCTTCAACTCGCCTGTTCTACCACCCGCTGTCAGGCCTTTACACCGCATGAAAATTCGCAATCTCGATCTCAGCAACAGCCCGGTCAACGACGAACATCAGGCGCTGGGATTGCCCCCTCTGGAAGACCACGTCTCCCACCCGGATAACCATCCGATCCTGCGCGCCGCCATGTGGTTCGCCATCCTCACCCTGGCTGGCCTGCTGCTGTTCCTTGCCTGGCGCCTGTTCTTCGGCAACCACGAAAGCACCGGCCTGGAGATCATCGAAGATGCCCTGACCAGCCGCGCCTTCTGGAGCGCCGTGGCAGTCGGTTTCTTCGCTCAGGTCATCGACGGTGCGCTGGGCATGGCCTATGGCATCACGGCCACGACCTTCCTGCTGAGTACCGGCGCCACGCCGGCTGCAGCCAGCGCTAGCGTGCATATCGCCGAAGTGTTCACCACCGGGCTGTCGGGGATTTCCCACGCCAAGCTGGGCAACGTCAACAAGGCGCTTTTTCTGCGCCTGCTGCTGCCGGGCATGATCGGTGCGATTCTCGGCGCGGTGCTGATCACCACCTTCGACGGCGACGTGATGAAGCCCTTCATCTCGGCCTACCTGCTGCTGATGGGCCTGTACATCCTGCACAAAGCCTATCGCCACGTGCGACTGGTGAAGAAGGAGCCCAAGCACGTCGGCAAGCTGGCGCTGTTCGGTGGTTTCGTCGACGCCGCTGGCGGTGGTGGCTGGGGCCCGGTGGTCACCAGCAGCCTGCTCGGCTCGGGCAGCGACCCGCGCACTACCATCGGCTCGGTAAACTTCGCCGAATTCTTCCTGACCATCACCAGCGCCACCTCCTTCATCCTGCTGGCGGGTCAGCCGGATACCTGGCTGATGGTAGCCGGACTGGTATTCGGCGGCATGTTCGCTGCGCCGCTGGCGGCACTGCTGTGCAAGAAACTCTCTGCACGCACCCTGCTGACCATCGTTGGCTGCCTGATTACCTGTATCAGCGCCTATAACATCTACGCCAGCCTGACTTGAGAACGACCTGCGCCTTGCGATGCCAGGGCGCAGTCCATAGGCTGCAGAGAGTTGTATGACTTTGCGGAGCCTGTCATGAGTGATTCACCGATCATCCCCTGCCCCAGCTGCAGCAGCCTCAACCGTATCCCCGCCGCCCGCCTGAGTGAGGCGCCGCGTTGCGGCCATTGCAAGGCCGAGGTGCTTCCGGGTGCGCCGTTCGACCTCAGCCAGGGCAACTTCGCCGCACAACTCAAGGGCGACCTGCCGTTGCTGGTCGACGTATGGGCCTCGTGGTGCGGCCCTTGCCGCAGTTTCGCGCCGACGTTCACGCAAGCAGCCAGCGAACTGCGCACCCGCTGCCGACTGGGAAAACTGGACAGCGAAGCCAACCCGCAGCTATCCACCCAGTTGGTTATCCGCTCGATTCCCAGCCTGATTCTGTTTCGTGACGGCAAGGAAGTGGCCAGGCAGAGCGGCGCCCTGCCCTTGCCGCAACTGCTGGCCTGGCTGAACACTCAAGGCGTTTAACAGGCGACAACCCGGGTATCGCTTCGCTCAACGCCGGGCTACCAAAGCAGGCTCGTCGTAGCCTGTGGTTGAGCGCAGCGATACCCAGGGATGTTTCGAGGGGCGCCGCGATCAGCGCTGCTGCAGAAAGTCGTGCAGCTCGACGTACTGCAGGGTCAGTTTGTGCCGTGGGTCGAGATAGATAAGCGGCTTACAGGCCTGGTGTGATTCTCGCATCTTCACCGAGCTCATCAGGTTCACCGGCAGCACCGGCAGGCCTTCGGCGATCAGTTCGTCGAGCAGTTGCTGCGGCAGCGTCGCGCGTGGCTGGAACTGGTTGACCACGATGCCTTCCACTTCCAGCGTTTCGTTGTGATCCTCCTTCAATTCTTCGATCTCGCGCAGCAGGCCGAACAGGGCGTTGCGCGAGAAGGTGTCGCAATCGAAGGGAATCAGCACGCGATCAGCGGCGATCAACGCGGAAACGGTATAGAAATTCAGCGCTGGCGGCGTATCCAGATAGATCTGCTCGTAGTCCTCGGAAAGCTCCTCGAGCAGTTTGCGCAGCTTGTTGATCTTGTGCTTCTGCTCCAGCTTGGGCTGCAGCTCCGCCAACTCGGCGGTGGCGGTGATCACGTGCAGGTTGTCGAAGGGCGTTTCGTAGATATCGACTTTGCCCTTCTTGGCAGTCAGCCCGCTGGACAGGGTCTGCTTGAAGAAATCGGCGATGCCCATGGGGATGTCATCGCCAGTCAACCCGGTCAGGTAGTGGGACGAGTTGGCCTGAGCATCCAGATCGACCAGCAGTGTCCGATAGCCTTGGGACGCACTCACCGCAGCCAGGTTGCAAGCAATGCTGGATTTGCCCACGCCACCCTTCTGATTGAAAACTACGCGCCGCATCTGCACTTCCTCCTGTCTAGTACATTGATACTAGGCATATGTTCTTGACAGTAGCGAGAACGAGGAGAAACGCGTCACGCATCAGAAAATCGCTACTTAATGTTTGCGAGGCCAAGTTATCACCCGGATAATGCCAACGCAGCATCGCTCTCCACGACAGGCTCTTGTCGCACAGGACAGTCTTTCAGACAAGGAATTGCCCGGCGGGCCAAGCAGAGTTTCATCTAGACATGCATTTCAGGATCGATCAATGGCGTGCCTGGGCTCCTGGCCTGGACAGTACGGATAACTGGCTCGCCTGGAGCAAGGCGCCCGAACGCCTGCACGATAGTGGCGAACAGCCCGATGTCAGCTTCCTCCCCGCCTTGCAACGCCGTCGCTTGAGCCGTCTCGCTCGCATGGTTTTCCAGGTCGCCTGGCCGCTTGCCGAAGGTCACTCGGCGCTGCCGCTGGTGTTCGCTTCGCGCCATGGCGAAACGCCGCGAAGTCTGGCCATTCTTCAAGACCTTGCAGTAGCAGAGCCGCTGTCGCCGACTCAGTTCAGTCTTTCGGTACACAACGCGATAATCGGCCAGTGGTCGATTATGCGCGGCGACACCAGTGAGATGACCGCGCTGGCCGGAGAAGGTGATGGCCTCGAAATGGCCATGCTGGAAGCCGCTACGCTGCTCGCCGAGGGTGCTCCCGCGGTGTTGCTGGTGATCGGCGAAGAAGCGCAGCCGGAGCTTTACGCCCCATTCATCGATGATGTGCCGTTCCCCTATGCGCTGGCTTTGCTACTGGTACCTGGCGACGACTGGGATTTGCAGCTACGCACGGGCAGCGGCCCGCGCACGCAGTGGCCACATCCACTGAGCCTGATACAAGCCCTGTGCAATGGCTGCGCAACCATCGAACACACCTGGAAAGAGCGCCAATGGATCTGGTCACACAAAAGCCTGTGAAGCGCTACAGCGCGCCTTACTGGTGGCGGCTAATCGCCACGGCGGCGAGCTTTACCCTGTTCGGTATAGGCGGCGTGATGCTGCGCGTGCTGGTGTTTCCCGCGCTGTCGCTGCTTCCCGGCGATGCCGCGGCTCATCAACGCCGCGCCCGCCAGGTGGTGAGCTGGAATTTCCGCACTTTCGTCAAGTTCATGCACCGCAGCGGCGTGCTCACCTATGAAGTCGAGAATGCCGAACGCCTGGGCCGCCCCGGGCAAATGATCATTGCCAACCACCCCTCGCTGATCGACGTGGTGGTGACCATCGCCTTTACCCGCAACGCCAACTGCGTGGTGAAGCAGAGCCTGTGGAACAACCCCTGTATGCGTGGGCCGATCCGCTCAGCGGGTTACATCAGCAACAGCGGTAGCATGGATATGCTCGACGAAGCGGCCGGTGTGCTGCAGCAAGGCCAGACTCTGGTCATCTTTCCGGAAGGCACGCGCACCACGCCCGGCCGGGCGCCGGAGTTCCACCGCGGCGCCGCGGCCATCGCCTTGCGGGGCGCCCGTGTGATTACCCCGGTGGTGATCAGCGTCTCACCTACCACGCTAACCAAAGCGGAGCCCTGGTACCGGATTCCAGCGCGGCGTTTTCATATTCATTTGCGCGTGGGCGAGGACATCGACCCGGCGCAATTTACAGCCATGGGCGCTGCCCCAGTAGCGTCGCGCAAACTCAACGACCATTTGCATCAGCATTTCATTAAGGAGCTCGCAAGCGATGAGCGCTCTACAGCTTGAGATCAAACACCTGATCATCGATTCCCTGGGACTCGAAGACATCACGCCCCAGGATATCGGTGACGACCTCACCCTATTCGGTGAAGGCCTCGGCCTGGACTCGGTCGACGCCCTGGAACTGGGCCTGGCAATCCAGAAGCGTTTCGGTATCAAGATCGACGCCGAAGCCAAGGACACCCGCACCCACTTCGCCAACGTGGCCAGCCTGGCAGCCTTCGTTGCCAGTCGCCAGGCAATCTGAGGACAACCACCATGCAAACCCGTGACGAAATCTTCGCCACCTTGCGCGACGCTCTGGTGGAGCTGTTCGAGCTGAGCCCCGAGCGCATCAGCCTGGACGCCAACCTCTACGATGATCTGGAAATCGACAGCATCGACGCCGTCGACCTGATCGATCATATCAAGCGCCAGACCGGCAAGAAGATTGCCGCCGAAGCGTTCAAGTCGGTGCGCACCGTCGGTGACGTGGTCGAAGCGGTGCATCAATTGGTCAACGCGGACCCCGCATGAGCCGTTTGCTCGGCCTGTTGGTCGCGCTGGTCAGCGTGGCCTATCCGTTCGCCGTGTATTTCGGCGCGGGCCACCTTTCGCCGGCGTTGTTCGCCGGGCTACTGGGCGGCCTGTGGCTGGCCCGACTGCTCGCTAACCCGAGTGACCGCAACAGCCGCAGGATGACCGGTGCGGTGCTGGTGTTCTGCCTGCTGCTGGCCCTGGCCGACGAGCCGGCGCTACTGCGCTGGTATCCGGTGCTGGTCAGCGCGCTGTTAATGGCGCTTTTCGCCAGCAGCCTGAAGATCGGCATGCCGATGGTCGAGCGCCTGGCACGCCTGCGCGAGCCCGAACTACCTGAAGTAGCGGTGCGTTACACGCGTCGGGTCACCGAAGTGTGGGCGCTGTTTATGTTGGCCAACGGCCTGGTGGTAGTCGCCCTGAACCTGTGGGCACCACTGTCCTGGTGGGCGCTCTACACCGGGCTGATTTCTTACCTGCTGATGGGCCTGCTATTCGCCGGCGAATGGCTGGTGCGTCAACGTGTAAGGAGATTCGAATGAACTGGCTAAGCCTCGAGAACCTACTGCTGGAGGCAGATGCCAGCCGTCAGGTTACCCCGGCGCTCGATCACGCACAGCTGTGCCTGCGCGCACTGAGCCTGGCGGCGCACTGGCAGGCCGCGGGCGTGAAACGCATCGCCCTGCACCTGGAAGACGCCTCCGAGCTGGCCATCGCCTTGCTCGCTGCCTGGCAGGCTGACATTCACGTGCTGCTGCCTGCCGATGCCCAATCGCAAACCCGCCAGCGCCTGGGTGCCCAGGTCGACCTCTGGCTGGAGCGCCTCGATGACTCGATGGCCGCAACATCGCTGACGGCTCGTACGCTCGATCGTGAACGCTGCCGCCTGACCCTGTGCACATCAGGCTCCAGTGGCGAGCCCAAGCTGATCGACAAGAGCCTCGGCCAACTGGCCAACGAAGTGCAGGCATTGGAAGACCTGTGGGGCGAACGCCTCGGCGATGCGCTGATCATCGGCAGCGTGGCTGCCCAGCATATCTACGGGCTGTTGTTCCGCGTGCTCTGGCCGCTGTGCGCCGGACGGGTATTTCTGCCCAAAGCAATGCCCTTCCCCGAAGACCTGCAACTGGCCAGCCTGCCTCATCCGGCTTTCGCCTGGATCACCAGCCCGGCGCTGCTCAAGCGCATGGGCGACAACCTCGACTGGGCGGCACTGAGCCGCGTACGTCAGGTGTTTTCTTCCGGAGGTGCATTGCCTGCCGAAGCGGCCGCCTCCGTGCAGCAGCGTCTGGGCCAGTGGCCGACGGAAATCTACGGCAGCTCGGAAACGGGCGGCATCGCCTGGCGTCAGGGTGGCGAACACTGGCTGCCTTTCGCTGACGTAAGACTCGAGCTGAACAACGAAGGTGCACTGCGCCTGAGCTCGCCTTATCTGCCTGCCGGGCACTGGGAACAGATGGCCGATGCCGCGCAAATCGAGACCGATGGCCGCTTCATTCTCGGTGCGCGCCTGGATCGCATCGTCAAGCTGGAAGAAAAACGCATTTCCCTGCCCCTACTGGAACAGGCCCTGGCGCTGCATGACTGGGTCAGCGAGGCGCGCCTCGGCGTAGTGCAGCAGGGGCGTGCCTTTCTCGGTGCGCTGGTGGCGCTGTCCCCCGAAGGCCTGCACGTGCTGCGCAACCAGGGTCGCCGTCATCTGACCGAGGGCCTGCGCCAACACCTGGCCGGCCATTGCGAGACTATCGCCCTGCCACGCCGCTGGCGCCTGCTGCCCCATCTGCCGTACAGCAGCCAGGGCAAGCTGGGTCAGGTGCAGGTCAATGACCTGCTGGCCGCCGACCGCCCCACGCGGGTAGAGCCGGTCAGCGCGCGGGAAGAGCAAGGCGAATGGCACCTGGAGCTGGACGTGCCTCTAGATCTGGCGCATTTCAGCGGCCACTTCCCAGGCACGCCAGTGTTGCCAGGTGTGGTGCAGATCGACTGGGCGCAGCAGCTGGCGCGCACCCTGATCAGCGATCTGCCGCCATTGTTCGGTGGCATGGAAGTGCTCAAGTTCCAGCAACTGGTACGCCCTGGCGACCGCCTGCAACTGACCCTGCGTTTCGACGGAGAACGCAACAAGCTGTACTTCACCTTCCGCAACGGCGAGGCCAACTGCTCCTCCGGGCGCATCCTGCTCAAGGCCGCGCCATGACTGCGCTTGCAGCCATTCATCGCCCTTGCGCGCTGATCCCGGTGTACAACCATGAAGGGCCGCTGCCCAACGTGGTCGCTGCGCTGCTCGAGGCCGACCTACCTTGCGTATTGGTCGACGATGCATCCAGCCCGAGCTGTGCGGCGGTGATGGACGAACTGGCCAAGCAGGCCGATGTTCACCTCTTGCGCCTAGCGGACAACCAAGGCAAAGGCGGTGCGGTAATGGCCGGCCTGCGCGAGGCGCAGCGCCTGGGTTTCAGCCATGCCCTGCAAGTGGACGCCGATGGCCAGCACGATCTGCTGGCGGTACAGGCCTTTCTCGACGAATCCCGCACCCATCCCGAGGCGATCATCTGTGGCTACCCGCAGTACGACGCCAGCGTGCCCAAGGGCCGCCTGTACGCCCGCTACCTGACCCACGTCTGGGTGTGGATCAACAGCCTGTCGCTGCAGATCCGCGATTCCATGTGCGGCTTTCGTGTCTACCCGCTGGCCGCCAGCGTGGCGCTGATCGACTCGGCGAAGCTCGGCACGCGCATGGATTTCGACTCGGAAATTCTCGTACGTCTGTCATGGCGCGGGCAGCCCATGCAGTGGCTGCCGACCCGCGTGCATTACCCGGCGGACGGCGTGTCGCATTTCCGTCTGTGGCAGGACAACGTGCTGATCTCGAAAATGCATGCGCGGCTGTTCTTCGGCATGCTCTGCCGGGCGCCCATGCTGCTCTACCGGCGGTGGCGCTGATGGATCGCAGCAGACACTGGGCCGGCCAGCGCGAGCGCGGCAGCTTCGCCCTGATGAAATTCACCGCCCTGGCCTCCCGCTACCTGGGCCGCCGTGCGCTGAGCCCGTTGCTGCACCTGATCGTCGCTTACTTCTTCCTGTTCGGCGCCAAGGCGCGGCGCAGCGTTCGCCAGTATCAGCACAACCTCGCAAGCTGGAGCGCCCGCCCTGAGCTGCGCCCGACCCGTCGCTCGGTATTCGCCCAGTTCATGGCATTCGCCGACAGCCTGCTGGACAAGCTGGACGTATGGAGTGGCCGCCTGAATTTCAGCGACATCGAGCTGATCGACCCACACGGCTTGCACGGCCAGATGAGCGGAACACGCGGCCAGCTGCTGGTCGGTGCCCACCTCGGCAACCTCGAAGTGTGCCGTGCCCTGGCCGAGCTGAGCGCCCAGGTGCGCATGAACGTGCTCGTTCACACGCGGCATGCCGAGCAGTTCAATCGCCTGCTCAAGGAAACCGGCGCCAACAACCTGCGGCTGATCCAGGTCAGCGAGCTCGACCCCGCGGTGATGATGCGCCTGGCCGATCACCTGGAGCGCGGCGAATGGCTGGCGATTGCCGGTGATCGCGTACCGCTGCACGGCGAGCGCACCGTGAACGTCGACTTTCTCGGCCAGTCGGCCCCTCTGCCCCAGGGCCCCTGGCTACTCGCCGGGCTGCTGCAATGCCCGGTCAACCTGATCGACTGCCTGAAGATCGATGGCCACTATCAGGTCATGCTGCAACCCTTTACCGATGCCGTGCAGTGGAAACGCAGCGAGCGCGAAGCGGTCATTCAGGAATGGGCGCAACGCTACGCCGATCACCTGGCCCAACGCTGCCTGCAAGCCCCGCAGCAGTGGTTCAATTTCTATCCGTTCTGGAACGACCATGACAACCCATCAGCCTGAAACGGTGACCTTCGGCGCTCAGCCGCTGCGTCTTGAACAGATCGTCAGCCTGGCCCAGCGCACTGCGCGCGGCGAGCTGGACAGCAGTGTCGAATGGCGCGATCGCATCGGCCGCGGCGCACGCTTCGTCGACAGCCTGCTCGACCGCGAAGGCATGATCTACGGTATCACCACCGGCTACGGCGACTCCTGCGTGGTGGCGGTGCCGTTGCATCAGGTCGAGGCGCTGCCGCGTCATCTGTACACCTTCCACGGCTGCGGCCTGGGCAAGTTACTCGACGAACAAGCTACCCGTGCGGTGCTGGCGGCCCGTTTGCAGTCGCTGTGCCAGGGGATGTCCGGGGTTCGCCTGGAGTTGCTGGAGCGCCTGCAGGCGTTCATCGAACACGATGTGCTGCCGCTGATCCCGGAAGAGGGCTCGGTCGGTGCCAGTGGCGACCTGACGCCACTGTCCTACATTGCCGCGACCCTGTGTGGCGAGCGCGAAGTGATGTACCGCGGCGAGCGCCGCAGCGCCGCTGACGTGCATGCCGAGCTGGGCTGGACGCCGCTGGTGCTGCGCCCCAAGGAAGCGCTGGCGCTGATGAACGGCACCGCGGTGATGACCGCACTGGCCTGCCAGGCCTATTCCCGTGCCGATTACCTGCTCAAGCTGGCGACGCGCATTACCGCGCTCAACGTGATCGCCCTGCAGGGCAACCCGGAGCACTTCGACGAACGCCTGTTCGCCGCCAAACCGCACCCGGGCCAGAATCAGGTCGCCGCTTGGATTCGCCAGGATCTGGCCATCGATGCGCCGACCGCCCCGCTGCACCGCCTGCAGGATCGCTACTCGATCCGCTGCGCACCGCACGTGCTGGGCGTGCTGGCCGACAGCCTGGGGCTGCTGCGCCAGTTCATCGAAACCGAGCTGAACAGCGCCAACGACAACCCACTGATCGATCCCGATGAAGAGCGCGTGCTGCATGGTGGGCACTTCTACGGCGGGCATATCGCCTTTGCCATGGACAGCCTGAAGAACCTGATCGGCAACCTCGCCGACCTGCTCGACCGCCAGCTCGCCCTGCTGGTCGACACCCGTTACAACCATGGCCTGCCAAGCAACCTGTCCGGTGCTCCGACGGAAACCGCGATGATCAACCATGGCTTCAAGGCCGTGCAGATCGGCGCCAGCGCCTGGACGGCCGAAGCCCTGAAGAACACCATGCCGGCGAGCGTGTTCTCGCGCTCCACCGAATGCCACAACCAGGACAAGGTGAGCATGGGCACCATCGCCGCCCGCGACGCCCTGCGCAGCCTGGAACTAGCCGAACAGGTCGCCGCGGCCACGCTGCTGGCTGCCAACCAGGGTGTCTGGTTGCGCCAGCGCGCCGAATCCACCGTCTTGCCAGCAGCCCTGGCGGACATGCACGTGACACTGGGCGAAGACTTCCCGCCGCTGATCGAAGATCGCGCTCTGGAAGGCGAACTGCGCCTGTGCCTGCAACGTATCCGTGCTCAGCACTGGAGCCTGTATGCGCAGTAAAGGCGTACTCCAGGCCGAGGTGGAAATCCTCGTGCCGTTCTTCGACGTGGACATGATGGAAATCGTCTGGCACGGCCACTACGTCAAATACTTCGAGCAGGCCCGTTGTGCGCTGCTCGAGCGCCTCGACCACGGCTACCCGCAGATGCGCGACAGCGGTTACGCCTGGCCAGTGATCGACCTGCAGCTGCGCTATATCCGCGGTGCCCAGTTCGGCCAGCGCATTACCGTGTGCGCCGATCTGGTGGAGTGGGAAAATCGCCTGAAGATCCACTACCTGATCAGTGACACCGTCACTGGCGAGCGCATGACCCGTGGTAGCAGCGTGCAGGTGGCGGTGGAAATTGCCAGTAAGGAAATGCTGCTGGCCTCACCTCAGGTATTTATCGATGCCGTGCAGCGGGTGATCGGATGAGTCGCATGGCACGCGTCACCCTGCTGTTCAGCCTGATACTGACAGCCCTGAGCAGCCAGGCCGAGTCCTTCACTCTCGACGGCCTCAGCAAACAATTGGCGCAACACCCGGTGGTGCGCGGGCCCTTCATTCAGGAGAAACACCTGCGCGCCCTGCCCCAGCCACTTACCAGCAGTGGCGAGTTCGTGCTCGCCGCCGACTCGGGTCTGCTCTGGAAACTGCAGAAACCACTGCAGCAGGAATACCGCATTGACACCAAGGGCATTGCCCGACGTAGCGCCGACGGCTGGCAGATGCAACCGGGGCGCGACGTCGCCGCCCAGCAGAGCCGCTTGTTTCTCGATGTGCTCAAGGGCAACCACAGCGGCCTGGCGCGGGATTTCGACCTGCAACTGAGCGGCGACGCCAAGGCCTGGACGCTGACCCTGTTGCCAACCTCGATGCTGCTCAAGCAAGTGTTCAGCCGTATCGAGATCAGCGGTGGCGAGCTGGTCGAGCGCATCGAACTGCACGAAACCCAGGGTGACCGCACGCTGATGCGCATGCCCGCCAGCGTTTCGGCCAATGCACTGAGCGAGCAGGAGCGCAGCGACTTTGCCCGCTGAAGCTGGAAAAGCACTTATAGAACGCCGCCTGCCGCGGCTGTTCGCCGTGCTGCTACTGGCGCTGCTCGCGCTGACTGCCTGGCAGTGGCGCAGCGGCCCGCCAGTGGCCGCCAGCATGCTCGCCCTGCTACCCAGCGGTGCGGGCGATGCGCGGTTGCAACAGGCCGAGGCGCGTATGCAGGAGCCTATTCAGCGCGACCTACTGGTATTGGTCGGTCATCCACAGCGCGAACGGGCCGTCGCTCTAGCCGCGACCCTGGGCCAGCAATGGCGCGACGGTGGTAATTTCCAACAGGTGCGCTGGCAACTCGACAGCGATCTCGAGGCCCTGCGTCAGCACTTGCGCGACAGCAGCCTGAACCTGCTGCCTGCGGCTGACCGTCAGTTGCTCAGTGAGCAGCCGGAAACCTTTATTCAGCAACGCGCTGCCGAACTGTTCGATCCGTTTGCGTCTTTCAGCCTACTGCCGCCGGAACAGGACTGGCTAGGCCTGGGCGGACGCGCACAGCAGGCACTCAATTTTGGCGGCCGAGTACAGCCCGATCTGGCCAGCGGCACTCTGCTGGTTCAGGAGACCGGCATGAGCTGGGCCGTGCTGTACTTGCGCAGCCGTGGCGATGCCTTCGACATGCAGGCGCCGTTAGACATCGCGCAGAGTATCGACGCTGCGCGCGCCACCACCGAAGCGGCAGGCGGTCAGTTGCTTGCCACTGGCGGCGTGCTGTACGCCGCGGCAGGCCAGAACAAGGCCATGAGCGAGATGACCCTGATCGGCGGTGCCGCCAGCCTCGGCATGCTGTTACTGTTGCTGCTGGCCTTCCGCCGAGTACGCGTGCTGCTCAGCCTGCTGCCGATCGCCGTGGCCCTGCTCGCCGGTAGCGCCGCCTGCGTACTGATATTTGGCCAGATCAACGCACTGACTCTGGTACTCGGCGCCAGCCTGATCGGCGTCGCGGCCGACTACCCGCTGCATTACCTGAGCAAGAGCTGGGGCCATAACCAATGGCGCAGCTGGAGCGCATTACACAGCACCCTACCGGGCCTGAGCCTGAGCCTGGGTACCAACCTGATCGGCTACCTGGCACTGGCCTTCACGCCGTTCCCGGCCCTCACACAGATCGCGGCGTTCTCCGCCGCAGGCCTGATTGGTGCCTATCTCTGCTCGGTCTGCCTGCTCCCCGCCTGGCTGGATGGCATGCAACTGCGCCCGGCGCCGCGTCTGGTGGCGTTAGCCACACGCCTGCTGGGCTGGCACTCCCGTGTGCAGAGAGGCAACGGTAATTTCTGGCTGCTCGGCCTGTTCCTGCTGTTCTGCGCCGGCGGCATCTGGCAGTTGCACAGCCAGAACGATCTGCGCCAATGGCTGGGCAAAGACCCGGCGCTGTTCGCCCAGTCACAACGCATCGTCGAACTCACCGGGCAGCAGCCTACAAGCCAGTTCTTCCTGGTGCGCGCCAACGACGAGGCGCAACTGCTGCAGCGCCAGCAAGCGCTGGGCGCACGCCTGGATACGCTGGTGCAGAACCAACAATTACGCAGCTACCTGTCGCTCAATCAACTGGTAGCGCCTGACGCCCAGCTGCAATCACTGCGTGCTGCCCTGACAGAGCTGCCGAAGCATTGGCAGGCGCTGCTCGACCTGGGCGTGCCGGCAAGCGCCTTGCAAGCCGAGCTGCAGCAGTTGCTGGAACAGCCGCAAACCAATCTGGATCAAGCCCTCGCCGGCCCTCTGGGCGAGCCATGGCGAACCCTGTGGCTCGGCCGCGATGACAATGGCGTGGCGGCCATCGTCAGCCTGCAGGGCCAGACCGACAGTGCCCTGCTGCAAACCGCCGCAAACGGCCTCGACGGCGTGCAACTGGTCGACCGCCTGGGTGAGTTGAACAGCCTGTTCGCCGCCACTCAGATCAGCGCTGCCGAACTCAAGCTGATCTCCTGCCTGGCGATCGTGCTGCTGTTGTGCATCCCGTTCGGCATCGGCGGCGCGCTGCGGGTGGTCTGCCTGCCGTTGCTGGCCGCCCTCGCCGCGCTGGCCTGCCTGGGCTGGCTGGGCCAGCCACTGACCCTGTTCAGTCTTTTCGGCCTGCTGTTGATCACCGCCATCGGCGTCGATTACGCCATCCTGATGCGCGAAAACATCGGCGGCCCCGCCGTCAGCCTGCTCGGTACGCTGCTCTCGGCCATCTCCAGCTGGCTGTCGTTCGGCCTGCTGCTGATCAGCCAGACGCCCGCCATCGCCAACTTCGGCCTGGCCATCAGCCTCGGCCTGATGTTCTGTTTCCTGCTGTCGCCTTGGGCCGCAACGCGGTCTGACAAGGAGGTCGCAGCGTGACCGTGCTCGGTTTCTGGCTGCTGGCCCTGGCGATCTACGCGCTGGTCGGCATCCTTGGCGGTCGTCGCCTGATTCCCATCGTCGGCCAGTTGCTGGTCGCCAGTCTCGCGGTTCCCGCGCTGCTGCTCGGCTGGGTCGAGCCGCACCTGCAGCTCAGCGCCGCCGACCTGCTCGCGCCCATCTGGATAGACCTGCTGTACGGCCTGTGCTTCGCCCTGCTGCTGGGTTATATCCTCAGCGATGTGATCGATCTGGAGCTGAGCCCGGCATGCCTGAAGATCGCCCTGCCAAGCTTTCTGATTCCGCTGCTGGCCGGCCTGGCCTGCGCGCTGTGGGTGCTGCCCGGTGATTACGGCTGGCTGAGCGCGGTGGGCATCGGCCTGCTGTTCTCGATCACCGCTATTCCGGTGCTCTATCTGTTCCTGCAGAGCATCGACTATCCGCCTGCGGCGACCAAGCGCCTGCTGCACGCGGCGATCCTGATGGATTTCATGTGCTGGAGCCTGTTTGGTCTGGCCCAGGGCAGCAGCCACCCAATCAGCCTGCTGTGGCCGTTGCTGGCTGCCGCCCTGCCGCTGCTGTTGCACGTACTGAAGCTGCGCCATCCGCTGTTCTACAGCCTGCCGTTCTTCGCGCTGATGGTGCTGCTGCACAACCTCAAGCTCAACGCGCTGGTATTCGGCATCGCCTACATGCTGTGCCTCGCCGCGATCCGCGTACCGTTCCGCCTGCCGCTGCCAGAGCGCCAGTGGAAGCTGCTGATGAATGGCCTGGCCGTTCCGCTGATTCTCACCTGCGGCGTCCTGCGCGTGGACTTCCACGGCATTGACGCCACGGACTCCTGGTTCGCCGTCAGCGTGCTGCTGGTGGCGCCAGTGGGCAGCAAGGTCGTGGGCAGCTGGCTTGGCCTGCACTGGGCCGACCCGGCCGCATCGGCTCAGATCAAGTGGCGCGAAAGCATGCTGCTGAATATTCGTGGCCTGACCGAAATTGTATTCCTCAACCTGCTCCTGCAATTGCAGCTGATCGACGCCATGGTCTATTTCGGCCTGCTGCTGATGAGCCTGTTCTCTACCCTGCTGCCAGCCCTGTTGGGCCGGCGTGCGTACACACGCGAGGCGAAAAGCCGCTATGAAGTCTCCTGAAGTCCAACAGCATCAGATCGTCGTAGTCGGTGCGGGCCCATCCGGCGCCATCGCTGCCGCTATCCTCAAACGCAAGGGCCACGAGGTGCTGATCCTCGAGCGCCAGCGTTTCCCGCGCTTCTCGATTGGCGAGAGCCTGCTGTCACACTGCCTGGACTTCGTCGAAGAAGCCGGAATGATCGACGCGGTGCGCGCTGCCGGCTTCCAGACCAAGCACGGCGCCGCTTTCGCCTGGGGCGATCGCTACACCGATTTCGACTTCCGCGAGACCTTCACGAAAAGCTTCGGCTCGACCTTTCAGGTGCAACGCGCCAATTTCGACAAGGTGCTGGCCGACGACGCCGAGCGCCAGGGCGTGACCATCCGCTATGAAGAGGAAATCGTCGCCGTGGACTTCAGCGGCGCGCAGCCGCTGCTGTCGGTGCGCCGCCTGGCCGATGGCTACGAGTACCAGGTGAGCTGCACCTTCGTATTCGACGCCAGTGGCTATGGCCGCCTGCTGCCGCGCCTGCTCGACCTCGAACTGCCGTCCAACCTGCCGATGCGCAAGGCGCTGTTCACCCATATCGAAGACCGTATCGACCACCCGGCCTTCGACCGCGAGAAGATCCTCATCACCACCCATCCGACCCTGCGCGATGTGTGGTTCTGGACCATTCCGTTCAGCAACGGTCGCTGCTCCCTGGGCGTGGTCGGCCTGGCCGAGCGCTTCGATGGTTACCCGGAAGACAAGGACGCGGCGCTCAAGCAGTTCGTCGCCGAGACGCCGAGCCTGACCAAGGTGCTGGGCAACGCCGTCTGGGATACCCCGGTGGGCGAGATCAAGGGCTACTCGGCCAACGTCAAAACCCTGCACGGCCCTGGCTTCGCGCTGCTCGGCAACGCCGCCGAGTTCCTCGACCCAGTGTTCTCTTCCGGCGTGACCATCGCCATGCGTTCGGCGAGCATGGCCGCCAACCTGCTGCACCGTCAGTTGAGCGGGGAAAGCGTGGATTGGGAACTGGACTTCGCCGTGCCGCTCAAACGCGGCGTCGATACCTTCCGCGTCTACGTGGAAGGCTGGTACGACGGCAGCTTCCAGGACGTGATCTATTACCCCAATGCCTCACCCGAAATCCGCGCCATGATCAGCTCCATCCTCGCCGGCTATGCCTGGGACGAACGCAACCCTTACGTTGCCGAGCCGCGCCGTCGCCTGCGGGTTCTCGCCGAGTTGTGCGCCAATGCCTGAGGAGATTGCGATGGATCGCGCCGCATCCAACTACGTCGAGGAAACCGGTTTCGGCTTCTGGTTTCTGCAAAGCCACGTGTGGCAGCACCATGTGCTGCGCGTGGCCATCGATGATCTGCACA
Organism: Pseudomonas sp. AC355; assembly: GCF_979258205.1. Lineage (NCBI taxonomy): Bacteria > Pseudomonadati > Pseudomonadota > Gammaproteobacteria > Pseudomonadales > Pseudomonadaceae > Pseudomonas > Pseudomonas sp. AC355. Next base: position 3,175,302 of record NZ_OZ409843.1, read on the forward strand.
CGCTGATCAGCGGCCCGCTGCCGAGCGCTCCAGTGCTGCTGGACGCCGGCTGTGGCCAGGGCAAATCGTTCTCCCTGCTGCAGCGGGCCTTTCACCCAGCCAGCATCATCGGCCTGGATGCCGATCCGCACAGCCTCGACTGCTCGCGCGCCGAAGCACAGCGCCTGGGCCTGGACGTACAGCTCATCGCCAGTGACTGCGCGGCGATCCAGCTGCCCGATGCCAGTGTCGACATCCTCTTCTGTCACCAGACGTTCCACCATCTTGTCGAGCAGGAACAAGCCCTCGCCGAGTTCTGGCGAGTGCTCAAGCCGGGCGGCCTGCTGCTGTTCGCCGAGTCGACCAAGTACTACATCGATACCTGGGTGATTCGCTGGCTGTTCCGCCACCCGATGGAGGTGCAGAAGAGCGCCGACGAATACCTTGGCATGTTGCGTGACCAAGGCTTCGAGTTCAGTGAGCGCAATGTCTCCTACCCCTACCTGTGGTGGAGTCGCTCCCAGGACTTCGGTCTGCTCGAACGCTGGGGCATTCGTCGGCCGAAGGCCTTTGGCCAGCGCAATGAAACCCTGGTCAATGCGGCGGTGCGCAAACCTTTCGAGCAGACGCCGACATGAACAAACTGTTGCTGCTCGCCTGCGTGCTGTTGCTGACGGCCTGTACCGCACGCACGCCGCTGCCCGACTCATCGCCAGCGCTGGTTGCTCCCCTACCGATATCGCTGCAAGTAAGCACAGCCGATGGTCAGGACTGGCTGCTGGTGATTCAGGCTGAGGGCAGCAGCCTGCGCTGGTCACTGTTCGATCCGCTTGGCGTGCCGTTGGCCCGGCAGTCGCTGATCGCCGGCTCCTGGCACAATGACGGCCTGCTGCCGCCCAACGGGGACGCCCGCGAACTGTTCGCCGCGCTGCTGTTCGCCCTCACGCCTGCCGATCAGCTGGCCCACGCCTACGATCAGGCCGATTGGCAGCAGCAAGGCGCCGACAGCCGTCAGCTGGCGCCCAACTGGCGCATCCAGTACACGGCGCCGCTGGCCATCCGCCTGGATAACGGTAAACAGCGCTACCGGGTGAGCCCACTGGAGACACAACCATGATCGCTCGACTCGACGCCCTCGGCGTGGTCTGCGCCCTTGGCCAGGGCAAGCAAGCAGTGGCTGATGCCCTGTTCGCCGGCGATACCAGCGGCATGCGCCGCCAGGCCGGCTGGATAGCGGAGCGCAGCGTGACCGTTGGCGCGGTCGAGACGCCGTTGCCGGACATGCCCGCCGACCAGGAACACGCCTCGACCCGCAACAACCGGCTGCTGCTGGCCGCGGCGCTGGAAATCCACGACGAGATTCAGGCCGCCATCGCCCGTCATGGTGCCGGGCGCATCGCCGTGATGCTCGGCACCAGCACCTCGGGCATCGCCGAAGCGGGCGAGCATATCGCGGCCTACGTGAACGACGGCGTGCTGCCTGCCGAGTACCACTACAGCCACCAGGAAATCGCCGCACCGGCCACCTTCCTCGCCGACTGGCTGGGGCTGAGCGGGCCGGTTTACTGCCAGTCCACCGCCTGCACCTCCAGCGCTCGCGCCCTGCTCAGTGCCCAGCGCCTGCTGCAACTGGGCGTGTGCGATGCCGTACTGTGCGGCGGTGTCGACAGCCTCTGCAAGCTCACCCTGAACGGTTTCGCCAGCCTGGAGGCGGTATCCGACGAGCGCTGCAACCCGTTCTCGATCAACCGCCACGGGATCAATATCGGTGAAGCCGCAGCCCTGTTCCTGATGACCCGCACGAGCGACGACGATCACGCACCAGGTATCGCCCTGCTCGGCGGCGGCGCCAGCTCTGACGCCCACCATATTTCCGCGCCTCATCCCGAAGGGCTGGGCGCCCAGCAGGCCATGCGCAAGGCGCTGATCGCGGCAGGGCTGGCGGCCGAGCAGATCAGTTATCTGAACTTGCATGGCACCGCCACCACCCACAACGACGCCATGGAAAGCATCGCCGTGCAGGCGCTGTTCCCGGCGGGCGTGGCCTGCTCATCGAGCAAATCACTGACCGGCCATACCCTCGGCGCTGCCGGGGCACTGGAGGCTGCGTTCTGCTGGCTGACCCTGAGCGATTACAACGCTGCCAATCGACTGCCGCCTCATGTCTGGGATGGCCAGGCCGATACGCAACTGCCGCGCCTGAACCTGGTCGATGCGACCGCCCCTGCACTATTGCCAACGGATGGGCGCCGTTACCTGATGAGCAACTCGTTCGCCTTTGGCGGCAACAACCTGTCCTTGATTTTAGGAGACCTGCCGTGAGTGTTTGGCCCGTCGCCGAGCTGGTGCCCCACGCTGGCGACATGATTCTGATCGACGAAGTGCTGGCGTTTGGCGCCGAGCATATCGAGACCCGCCTGGTGGTACGCCCGGGCGGGCTGTTCAGTCATTCGGACGGCAGCCTGCCCGCATCGGTCGGCATCGAGCTGATGGCCCAGAGCGTTGCGGCCTTCGCAGGTTGCCACGCACGCCAGGAAGGCCGCCCGGTGGAACTCGGCTTCCTGCTCGGCACCCGTAATTTCACCTGCAACGTGGATCGTTTTCCGGCCGGCAGTACACTGCACATCACCGCCACCCGCTCGCTGCAGGATGACAACGGCATGTGCGTATTCGAATGCCGCCTTCAAGGCCCGGACATTCTCGTCGAGGCCAGACTGAACGTGTTTCAGCCTCGCGACGTGGCCACCTATATTCAGGAACCCCCCCTTTCTCAGGAGCCGTCTGCATGAGCGAGACCATTCTGGTCACCGGATCGAGCCGCGGTATCGGCCGTGCCATTGCATTGCGCCTGGCGCGCGCCGGTTACAACCTGGTGCTGCATTGCCGTTCGCGCCGCGATGAGGCCGAAGCGGTGCAGGCGCAGATCGAAGCCCTCGGCCAGAGCGCCCGCATCCTGCAATTCGACGTGGCCGACCGCGCCGCTTGCCGCGACGCCTTGGAAGCAGACGTGGAAGCCCACGGCGCCTATTACGGCGTCGTGTGCAACGCCGGCCTGACCCGTGACGGCGCCTTCCCGGCGCTCAGCGAAGAGGACTGGGATGTGGTGCTACGCACAAATCTGGACGGTTTCTACAATGTCCTGCATCCATTGACGATGCCCATGGTGCGCCGCCGCAAACCTGGGCGTATCGTCTGTATCACCTCGGTTTCCGGGCTGATCGGCAATCGCGGCCAGGTCAATTACAGTGCCTCCAAAGCCGGTATCATCGGTGCGGCCAAGGCGCTGGCCATCGAGCTGGGCAAACGCAAGATCACCGTCAACTGCGTGGCACCGGGGCTGATCGATACCGAGATTCTCGACGAGCACGTACCGCTGGAGGAGATTCTCAAGATGATCCCGGCGGCGCGCATGGGCACTCCGGAAGAAGTGGCCGGCACGGTGAATTTTCTGATGTCCGAAGAGGCGGCTTACATCACCCGCCAGGTAATCGCCGTGAATGGCGGTCTGTGTTGATCAAGAGTGAAGTTGCACGATGAAGCGCGTAGTCGTTACCGGCATGGCCGGCATTACCTCCCTGGGCGATAGCTGGGACAGTATCTCGGCGAATTTTCGCGCCAACCGCAACGGCATTCGTGTCATGCACGAGTGGGATCGCTTCAGCGAAATGAACACCCGCCTGGGCGGCCCGGTGGATGACTTCGTCGTGCCCAGCCATTGGACGCGCAAGCAGCTGCGCAGCATGGGCCGCGTATCGAAGCTGTCCGTCTATGCCGCCGAACGCGCACTGGCCCACGCTGGCCTGCTCGGCGATCCGCTGATCGGTGACGGCCGCATGGGCGTGGCCTGCGGCTCGTCCACCGGCAGTACCGACGAGATCAAGGCGTTCGGCAACATGCTGCTCAACTCGATCGCCGACGGCCTCAACGCCAACTCCTACATCCGCATGATGCCGCACACCACGGCAGCCAATATCAGCATCTTCTTCGGCCTTACCGGCCGGCTGATTCCGACCTCCAGCGCCTGCACCAGCGGTAGCCAGGGCATTGGCTATGCCTACGAAGCGATCAAGTTCGGCCGCTTGCCGCTGATGCTTGCCGGCGGTGCCGAGGAGCTGTGCCCGACCGAAGCCATGGTCTTCGACGCGCTCTACGCCACCAGCCTGAAAAACGATGCGCCGCACACCAGCCCGCGCCCCTACGACCAGGGTCGCGATGGCCTGGTGATCGGTGAAGGCGCTGGCATGCTGGTACTCGAAGAGCTCGAACATGCGCTCGCCCGCGGCGCCACCATCTACGCCGAAATCGTCGGTTTCGGCTGCAACGCCGACGGCCAGCACGCCACCAAACCGGTGCAGGCCACCATGCGCCGGGCCATGGAGCTGGCGCTGGAAGACGCCGCGCTGGCGCCGGATGCCATCGGCTACGTCAACGGCCATGGCACCGCTACCGAGCAGGGCGACGTAGCGGAAACCCAGGCCACCAGCAGCCTGTTCGGCACGCGCATGCCGATCAGCTCGCAGAAGAGTTACCTCGGCCACACCCTGGGCGCCTGCGGCTCGCTGGAATCCTGGTTCAGCATCGAAATGCTCAACAGCGACAGCTACGTGCACACGCTCAATCTGGATCAGATCGACCCACGCTGCGGCGAACTGGACTATCTGCGCGGTGAATTCCGCGAGATGAACAATGAATACGTGATGAACAACAATTTCGCCTTTGGCGGTGTCAATACGTCGTTGATCTTCCGACGCTGGCACTGAAAAACCGTAACTTCTTCACTGACAAGGAACATGGATGATGTCTCGTTTCAACCGCATTGCCCTGCTCGCCCTGCTGGTACTGGGCATCACCGCCTGCACCTCAAAGCCGGTGGTAAACATCGAAAACAGCGCACCACCTGCCGCGGTCAAGGGCCAGGATGACATGCGCCGGGCGATTCTCACCGCCCTGCAACGCCGTCAATGGACGGTCGAGAGCGCGGATCAGGGACAAATCCTGGCGTCGGTCACGCGCCGCAGCCACCAGGCGAAAGTCACCATTCCCTATACCGCATCGACTTACTCGATCCGCTACCGCGACAGTCGCAACCTCGACTACCGCAACGGCAAGATCCACCGGAACTACAACACGTGGATCCAGAACCTGGATCGCAGCATTCAGCAGGAATTGAGCAGCCCTTCCCTTTACATGCCCCAGTAAACACTCAAGGAGTTACCCATGAACGCAAAAACCTGGATCGCTGCTGCACTTATCACCGCCGCCCTGCTGCCTGCCGTCAGCCAGGCCCGTGACACCGCCCACTTCCTGGACTTCCAGTCGGTGGTCAACGAAGCCACCCAGGCTGGCCGTCTCGATGGATCGGTGAAGTTCTACCTGAACAAGACCCCGGCTGGCGCCAAGATCATCAACGCCAACGTCACCACCAGCCAGAAGACCAACGCCTTCAACAAGACCGACGAAGCTGCCTGCAGCTGGGCGCTGCAATCGGCGCTGATCAAATTGCAGAATTCGGCCAAAGCCGCCGGCGCCAACGCCGTGGTCGACCTGGCCAGCAACTACAAGAACAAGGAATACCGCGACAACAGCAAGTACGAATGCCATGCCGGCGCCATCATGGCCGGCGTCGCGCTGAAGGCCAAGTACGCTCGCGTCAAGTAAGCGCTGCGAGGCTTCAGCAAGCCAAGCCGCCTGCGGGCGGCTTTTTCATATCAAGGAAGAAGCTCATCATGCCCAATGCCTTAGCCGCTATACCGGCTGCACTGGTAATCGATCTGAGTGCCTGCACCGCAGTGCGTGTGACACCGCTGCAAAGTGCATCGAACACGATGTGTATCGAGGAAAACCTCAAGGTAAAAGTCAGTGACTTCGTACCGGTGCTGCAAGAGGGCTTCGCTCGGCACGGCATCTCTACGCAGCTGTATTCGCAGATACCCTGGGCCCAATGCCCTTACGTGGTGACCTACACGGCAAGGCGCTCCTGGGATATGGCGCCTTATCTGTCGAGTGCGGAGCTGACCATCCTCGGCCCACGGCGCCAGACGTTGGCAAAAGCCAACTACCACCTGCGCGGCAAGGGCGGCCTCTCCCTGATGAAATGGCAAGGCACGCAAAGCAAGATGGATCCGGTTATCGATGAGCTACTGAGCGAGGCCCAGTTGATTACCGAGCCTACCCCGAGCGCATCGGCGAAACCCCCTGTCGCGAGCACCACCCGTCTCGATGAACGACTGCGCGAACTGCAGCAGCAAAACCTCGACTATGAGGCCTATCAGCGAGCTTATCGCCAACTGATGCTCGAGAGTCAGCCAGTAACTCCCTGAACGCGGGGCTCAGAAAATGAACGGGACGAACATCCGGCTGCGCGCCATATAGTCGCGATAGGCATCGCCGAAGTAGGCCTGGCACTCCCGTTCTTCGCACCTAGCGGCGAGCCATAGCGCCACACTCGACAGCAATGCCAGTACCAGCGTCAGCGCAGTCGGCTGCTTCCAGGCAATGCCCCAGGCGAGCAGCAGCAGCGAGCAGTACATCGGATGGCGGATATAGCGAAAGATGCCGCTGGTGACCAGCTTCGACGTGCGCTCGAAGGCGAACAACTCATCATCCTGGCGCCGCTCGTCGGCACGCCCGAAGCGACGCATCTGGTATATGCCGGCGAACAGCACCAGCAGTGAAACCGTCAGTAATACCCAGGAAACCTGTTGATGCGTCGCATCGCGGTTCTCGAACCAGAACGGCGCATTGAGCACCAACAACACCAGCATCAGTTCCCAGGCGATAAAGCGATAAAATCCATGACTACGCGGGTTACCCAGCGAGCGCCAGGAAATGCCCGTCAGAACGATGCTCAGTACCACGAAAACCAGTAATTGCCAGACCCCCACCACATTCCTCCCCAATCGCCCTCTGTTACACTGCTGCGCTCGCACGCCCAGACGCTCGCCATGGATCGCACCCAACTGCACACACTGCTGCCACACCAGGGCAAAGCACTCTGGTTGGACGCGCTGCTCGAACACGATGCGAGCAGCATCCAAGGTCTGAGCGGCTGGCACCACCTCGACAGCCTGGGCGAAAACGCTTCGCCTTGTCTGCTGTTCGAAGCAGCCGCCCAATTATGTGCCGCGCATGGTGCCTTATACGGCAACGACAGCGCCATCAAAATGGCCCTGGTGGGCAAACTCTCGCAGCTGCAATTGCATGATCACCCCGCGCAACGTCAAGGCGATCTGCTGGTAAGCGCCACCCAAGAAGCAATGAGCCCGGCGGGCGCCCTGTATGGCTTCAGTGTGCACGCTGAACAACGTTTATTGCTCGATGGCAAACTCCTGCTGGTGCTCGTCCGTGCTTGAACTCAAGAACCTCGGCTATCGCTACCCGGAAGCCCAACAACCTGCACTGCAAAATATCGACCTGCACCTGCAAGCCGGGCAATGCCTGGGGCTGCTCGGCAGCAACGGCGCAGGCAAAACGACCCTGCTGTCACTGCTCAGCGGAGTGCTGCAGCCGCTGAGTGGCGAAATCGTTTGGCAGGGTGAGCGGCGCCTGGGCCTGGTGCCGCAGCAACTGGCGTTCTATGCCGGGCTGAAGGTGAAGGAAAACCTCGAGCTGTTCGCCGATCTCTATGAGCTGCGCGGCCCAGAGCGTCGTCGAAGCCTCGATCGCTGCATCGCCAGTACGGCGCTGGAAGACAAACTCGAACGCCGTGCAGAACGTCTTTCCGGCGGTGAGCAGCGACGCCTGAACTTCGCCATCGGCCTGCTACAACCGGCAGAGCTGTATCTGTTCGACGAAGCCACCGTGGGCGTCGATGCCGCCAGCCGGCAGATGCTCCTTGAAGCCGTCCAGTTGCTGACTGCCGAGGGCAAGGCGGTGATTTACACCAGTCATTATCTCGACGAGGTGGAGCGGGTGGCGGATCGCATCCTGCTGCTCCACGAAGGTCGCGTGCAGCTGGATATCGACAAGCATCAGTTGCTCGGCGATCAGCCGGGGCTGTTTCTGGAATGGCCAGAGCGCCAGCCTGAAGCCTTGCTGCCGCTGCTCGACAGCCTGGGCCTGAGTGTCGAACAGCTGGCCAATGGCGTGCGCATCGCGGAACTGGATGTATCGCAGTTGCTGGCGATCACCGGTTTCATCGCCGAACAGCCGCAAGCCCCCAGCCTGCTGCGCTTCGGCCGCCCGTCACTCGAGCAGCTCTACCTGCGCCTAAATGGAGGCCGGTTATGAGGCTGCGCGCCCTGGTTCGCAAGGAAATCCTTCTGCTGCTGCGTGACCCGCACGCGCTGGCCGTGCTGTTCATCATGCCGACGCTGTTTCTGGTGATCATGGCCGGGGCCATGTCCAGCTACCTGCAGGATCGCCTGCCGCCCCTGCAGTTGGTGATCGATGCGCCGCAGCAAAGCGATTCCAGCCGTTTTTTCCACAGCGCACTGCAGGCGCAACTGCCTGACAGCCAGTTGCTGGCCAGCGGCCCGCCCGAGATGACACGCATCAGCCTGGCCGCTGACTTCGACGACAGGCTGCTGGATACACCTCACCAGGGCCCGACCCTGAGCTTTCCCGCGCAGTTCGACCGTCTCTCGCGCCAGCGCCTGCATGGCGCCGTCACCATCGCCCTGGCGCAGACCCGACTGCTCGCCTACCTGCAGGACAGCGGTGCGCTGGATGAGGGGCTCACCCAGGCCGAACAGCTCGAGCTGATCCAGCAACGTACCGAGAGCCAGATCAATGAGCAGGAGCGCCTGGCCAGCGGCGACCTGAGCAACCAGGCCAACGCCACGCAGATGAGCGTCCCGGCCTGGCTGATCTTCGGCATGTTCTTCGTCGTGCTGCCGATGGCTGGCAGCTTTCAGCGCGAGCAGCAGAGTGGCGCACTGCTGCGCTTCCGCTGCCTGGGGCTGGGGCTCGACACCCTGGCACTGAGCAAGATGCTGCCTTACCTGGCCATCAACCTATTGCAGTTCGTGCTGCTGCTGAGCATTGGCATGCATGGCCTACCACTGGTCGGTCTGCCGGCGCTGGAGCTCAATGGCAGCCTGCCCGCTTACGCCCTGCTGGCGGCGAGTATCGCACTGGCCACCAGCAGCCTGGGTCTGCTGCTGGCGGCATTGGCACGCAGTAGTGAACAAGCCCTATTGCTTGGCGGCGGGATCAATATCATCCTCGCCGCCATCGGCGGCATCATGGTGCCCAAGAGCGTGATGCCGGAGGCCATGCGCCAACTGGCGGAAGTTTCCCCGATGAGTTGGGCGCTCGACGCCTTTCTCACCCTGCTGGTGGGCCATGGCTCACTGAACGACATAGCCCCCTGGTGCGTACGCCTGCTGCTGTTCGCAGCACTGGCCGGAGCCAGCGGCTTGTTCCTGTTCCACAAACGAGTACAGCAAACGCAATGGACCACACACTACTAGAAGAAAAGCTCAAGCAATTGCTGATTCGCGAGTGCGACAAGGAAGACGACATCGACTGGCAAAGCATCGACGATGACGAGCCGCTGTTCGGCCAGCAGAGCCGCATCCAGATGGACAGCCTGGACGCGCTGCAAGTCTCGCTCGCGCTGCAGCAGCACTACGGCGTACGCATCGAAGGCGCCAAGGACGGTCGGCGCATTCTCAATAGCATCGCCAGTATCGCGGCCTTCATCAGGCAGAAACAGTGACGCCCATCTACCTCCAGAGAGGCGCTCTGCACAGTGTACTTGGCGCGGATCTACGCGCGGCTGGTGAGGCGCTGCAGCGCGGCGTGCTGCCTGAGGCGGACACCTTTGTACTGCATGAACTGCGGCAGCCACGCCCTTACCTGGCCGTAGCGGCAGGCGAGAGCCGAGACCAGCACTTCGACCGATTGATCCGCGAGACCCTTGGCGACGACAGTGCGCTGGACGATTGCCTGTTGATCGTGGCCAGCACCAGCCTGGACATCAATGAACTGGAAGACCTGGCGAAACAGGACGGCGGCTTTCGCCCCGATCATTCGACCTCCCTCGACCTGATCGCCGAGCAGCTGCGCGAGCGCTGGGGCTTCGCCGACGCCTTTACCCTCAATACCGCCTGTACCAGCGCCGCCAACGGGCTGCTGTACGGCGCCCGACTGCTCGGCGCCAAGCTTTATCGCCGCGCTCTGGTGCTGGCTTTCGAAACGCCCAGCGCGATAGCCCAGCAAGGCTTCGGCGCACTGGATCTGATTTCGCCCAGTGGCCTCTACCGACCCTTTCACCCGCAGCGTGATGGCCTGGTGCTCGGTGAAGCCTACGTGGCCACGCTGCTGGCACTGGAACCTGGCCCGGCACCGCTGGCCAGGCTGCTTGGCGGTTTCAGCGCCTGCGACACCAGCAACCTGACCACCACCCGCGAAGACGGCAGCCACATCGACTGGGTGATGCGCGAGGCCTTGCGCAGCGCAGACACCAGCGTCGAGCAGATCGGCCTGGTGAAACTGCACGGCACCGCCACCGGCGCCAATGATCGCGCCGAGAGCAACGGTGTACGCCTGCTGTTTGGCGAGGCGCTGCCGCCGCTGTGCGTGCTCAAACCGTGGATTGGCCACACCCTGGGCGCCTGCGGCCTCGCTGAAACCCTGCTGCTGGTGCAGAACCTCGGGCACCTACCGGCTTGTGATTACGCCAGTGAAGCCCTGCTACCGCTACCAGGCGAGCCACTCGCCATTGCCGATGACAGCCTGCTGTTGGCCAACTTCTTCGGCTTTGGCGGCAACAACGCCAGCCTGGTGCTGCAGCGCTGCACGGGAGAGACACCATGAGCACAGTCATCGCCGCGTGCAGCGTCAGTGGTGACGCCAGCGCTTCCGACAAGGATCTGAAGGCTACCCTGAGCCAATGGCTGGCCAGCCCGCCTCGACGCATCGACCGGCTGATCCTCCAGGCGCTGCTGTGCACCGCTCCACTCAAGGCGAAGGTACGCAGTGACTGCGGGCTTTATCTGGCATCCCGCCATCCCGCCAGAGGGACGATGGGGTCGCTACTGGATGCGGTATGCGTACATCAGTTGCAGCCCAAGCCGTTTGAGTTCGTCAACAGTGTGAGCAACGCCGCGGGCTTCCACGTCGCAGCACAGCTGGGCCTGGAGGGGCCGAACCTGTTCATCGGTGCCGGGCCGCGTGCCTGGAAACAGCTGCAGGCATTGGCAGGGTTGGATCTGGCAGATGGCGTGGTCAGCCAGGCGCTGCTGGTGGTGATCGACGAGAACGGCGAGTTTCAGGCACAGGCTGTGCTGATCGACAGGCCAAGTCAGGCAGCAGGTTTTGCCGAGCTAACGGCCGGGATCGACGTGCTGCAGTTGCCGCTATAAAACAGTGACTGCTGTGTGGCGGAAGCGGCCGGTGAGCAGAGCTTTTGTGGGAGAGGCTTTAGCCTCGATTTTGCCTAGCTAGGCGTAAAGAGCTCGCGGCTAAAGCCTCTCCTACAAAAAGAAAGCTCTGCTCACCGTCCGTTTCTGCCTTTCTGCAGCCCTCGCTTACCCCTTGCGCTTGGCCCAGGCGCCAAGCTCTTTCATCAGTGCGCGTTCCTGGCCGGCAATGCCGCGCAGCCTATCGGCGATCGGCCGGAAGTCCGGCGCTTCGCCCTTGCTACGGCTGGCCCGTACGCACGCCGAGGCGAACTGGCGCCAATCATCGCCTACGGCGGTCATGCGCACCGAAGCTTCCTGCAGCGTGGTATCGCCAATCTTCTCGCCGGCCTCCTGCAGGAAGCTCGCGTACATGAAGCGGAAGCCTGCACCACCGGTACCGATCTCCTCCTGCATGCGCACGATATGGGTGAGGTACAGGCGGTTGTACTTGGCCTGAGCCGGATCGAGTGCCTCGACGCGTTTAGCCAGGTGACCAATGCCGCGAATGCCGATCCACGGCAGCGGCATGCCATCGAGGATACGCGCAGTCGACAGCACGCTTTTGCGAATCAGCCGCTCCCAGTCCTGATCGGGCGACACGTCGTCCAGGTAATACATCAGCCCTTTGGCCGCCAGCGCGCCCTTGGCGAAACGCGCCTTCTGCAGATCTTCGGCGGCACAACGTACCGGCGCCTCGAACACCGGGTCGCTGAGCAGGTATTCGTTGCCCTCGCGACCATAGGCCAGCAGGTTGTGGGCGTTGAAGTGAAAGCGCATTTCTGGCGGAAAGTACGGCAGCCAGAACACCGAGCTTTGCAGCCCAGCCAGGCGCCCACTGTCGAGTGCGGCATCGAGGGCGATGCGTCCCTGCTCGGGATTGGCAAAGGTACGGCTGGTCAGGCGCACGCCCAGGCGCTTGCTCAGGGTCTTGATCAGGTGGCGGGGCGGCATGCGATAGGCAATCAGCGGCATGCCGCCGAGCTTGACGATCGGCAGGTAGGCGAACGCCAGGCCCGATGCCAGGCCGAACGCCATCGGCTCGCTCATCGGCAGGCCGGCGTGGGTCAGCAGACTGGCCATCACGCCGCTTTCGCAGTGGGCGCTCTGGCGGTGCTCGAACGCGCTCATGGCAGTTCCTTCTGATAGCGACGCAATTCGTCGACGGACAGGCCAAAGGCCTCGGCATAGCGGGCCAGCAGCGAATCGCTCAGGCGTCGGTAGATCTCAGGCCGGAAATGCCGACGCACGCGCCATTGCCAGAGCCCGGAGATCTGCGCCAGTGCCGGCTCATCCATGCGATAGCGATACATCAGGCACTTTAGCGGCGACAGCTCTCCACGGCGCCAGGCTGCTTCGGCCTCGGCCTCCTGAGCCTCCAACTCGGCGACCGCGAGCTGAGTGGAGTACGACTCGGGCTCCCAGCCATCGCTCTGGGTGCCCTGGTAATGGCCGCTGGCATCCACGGCGTAGACCAGCTTGCTGTGGCCACCGTAGGTGGAGCTGTGATCCTGAGGAACCTCGTCAAGCTTCATCGCCGACCACCGTGAGGTGCATGAATGCACTGGAGAAGCGCCCACTTTCCGGCACGTAGCACAGCAGCTTCTGGCCACTGCGCAGCTGCCCGCCATTGAACAGCTCTTCAAGGATGATGAAGATCGACGCTGCGCCAGTGTTGCCCTTGCTGGTCAGGTTGGTGAACCAGCGCTCCATCGGGATTGGCAGGTCGACATTGGCCAGCCCCACGGCCAGACGGTCGCGGAAGAACTCCGAAGAGTAATGCGGCAGGAACCAGTCGATGTCCGCCACGCGCAGCTCACGGCGCGCCATGATGCGCCGCAACGCCTCTTCCACGGTGTATTTGACGATGTTCTCGTTGAGCAGTTTGACGTCCTGCTTGATCGCCATCACCGACTGCCGGGCGCGCTCATCGGCGTCATAGCGGCTCCAGCCACGCAGGCTGCCGTCTTGCATTTCGGCCCCGGCGTACATGCAGGCCGGCATCCGGTCGGCGAACGAGAGGATATCCAGCCAGTCGACACGCAGGCTCAGCCCGCGGGCGTTGGGATGATCCTGCAGCAGCACGGCGCCAGCACCGTCGGAAAGCATCCAGCGCAGGAAATCCTTCTCGAAAGCGATCTCCGGATGGTTCTCCAGCTCCTCGACGCGGCTTTCGTACTCGGCATTGAAGTTGCGCGCCTGCATCAGCGTCGAAGCGACTTCGGAGCCGCAGGCCACGGCGCTGCGGCTTTCACCACTGGCCACGCTCATCCAGGCGTATTTCAGCGCGGTCATCCCGCACAGACAGATACCCGCCGTAGTGGCGACCTCGCAAGATGGGTTGCCCAGTTCACCATGCACCATCACCCCGTGGCCGGGCATTACCTGGTCGGGCGACGAGGTGCTAGCAACCAGACAATCCACGCTGTCCAGCGTGAAATCCTCGCCTACCAAACCACGGATCGCCTCGGCGCTGAGCTGCGCATTGCTCATGCTCGGCTCACCGGTGAGCGGGTCGATGACGTAGTGGCGCTGCTGAATGCCATTACGGCGCAAGACCAACTTGCGCGCGCGCGATGGTTGGCCGCCGACCATGCCGAGACGAGTTTCCATTTGCTCGTTGTCGACCGGGTCATGTGGCAGGCATGCGCTGATGCGGTTAATGAATACGGGTTGTACCACGGAGATACCTCGGGTCACTTCACTCGCCGGACGGGCCGGCGTAGTAGGCCTTTTCACGCTGGATTCGCGCCTTGAACAGCGGGGCCAACAACTTTTTCAACAGGGCGCTGATCGGCACCACGGTCAGAATCAGGCAGATCAGGAAGACGATATAAACCACCAACCCGGCGCCACGCCGCCTGCTCTGCTGAGGGCCGAGCGCGGTAAGCAGTCGACTCCACAGCGTGAAGCTGCGATTACCGACCTTCTCGCTGGCAATCAGCTTTTCATCCACTTTGACGGCGCCAAGACCACTGAGCATCGGCTGCTCGACCGGCTGCTCGTCTGCAAGCAGGCGGCGCGCCATGGCATCACCGAAGCGGCCGGCATTGGCCATTTCTGTCTCGTCGATACCGGCGCGCGGCACCCAGCTGTAAGGTTTCTGCCGGCCGGTGAACATCCACAACGGCGTGGCCAGGAAACTCGCCGCCGTACCACAAGCATCGGTGAGTACCACATTGTCGACCAACTTCGCGCCCAGTGCCTGCAGGCGTGCCTTGACCTTTTCCTGGGCCATCAGCCACATGTTGCGACAACCGATCAGGGTCACCACTGGCGTACCCTTCAACAGCTGCGCGGCTTCAGGCGACGCGAGGAAACTCGTGAACGGCAGCGACGGTGACAGGAACCACACCTGATAGGCGAGAATGATCAGGTCGTAGCGTTTCTCGGGATCGACCGTTAGCGGCAGCAACGACTGCGGCTTCATCAACACGGTTTCCGGGAAGATCCGGAAGAAGCCAAGAAAAGGCCACGGAAAGGGAAACGGCTTGGCCGGTTGCAGCGCCAGGAAATCCACCTGCATGCCCTCACTCGCCTGCAACGGCGCACAGACCGATTGCACCAAACGGTTCAATTGGCCAGTCTGTGAAAAGTGAACGACTAAAACCTGACGCATTTCAAGCGAATCCCTGCGAAATAGGCGGATTATGCCACAGCGAATTCTTCAAATCGTAACCAAACGCTGCATGGTCTGCGCAGTGGTTCTCCTGTTCGGCTGTTTATCAGCCCACGCTGGGGATCTACTGATACGCGTGGAAGGCAACGAGAGTGCCGCCAAGCTTTATCTGGCACTGGTCGCTGCCGACCAGGAAAGCTGGGAACCGATGCTGCGCGAGCAGCAAGGTGAAGGCGAGCAACTGATCCTGAAAGACGTACCGCCTGGGCAATACGCTCTGCAACTGTTTCAGGACAGCAACGGTAACGGGCGTCTCGACCTCAGCCCGCGAGGCATTCCGCTCGAGCCAGTGGGCTTCTCCGGTAATCCGTCACTCCTGAAAGGCAAGCCTAAGCCTCAAGGCGCCAGATTCGAGCATAGCGAAGACGACACCCTGATCGACATACGCCTGAGCCAACCTCGCGGTGGGCTTCAGGCGGACTGATGTCGATCAGCGGTGATAGTCGGCAGACAGCTCGTGCACCGCTTCGAGGAAGGCACCGGCATGGCTCGGGTCGACTTCCGGGGTGATGCCGTGCCCCAGATTGAACACATGACCACTGCCAGTGCCGTAGCTGGCGAGGATACGCGCCACCTCGGCGCGAATCGCCGCAGGCTTGGCATACAGCACGGTAGGATCCATGTTGCCTTGCAAAGCCACTTGGCTACCGACACGGCGGCGCGCCTCGCCGATATCACAGCTCCAGTCCAACCCCAGCGCATCGGCGCCAGTGGCCGCCATCGACTCCAACCATAGCCCGCCATTTTTGGTGAACAGGATCACCGGGATCTTGCGCCCGTCATGCTCACGGATCAGGCCGTCAACGATCTTCTGCATGTAAGCCAGGGAGAACGTCTGGTAGGCCGCTGAAGACAGGTTTCCGCCCCAGGTATCGAAGATCTGTACCGCCTGGGCACCGGCGAGGATCTGCCCATTGAGATAGGCCGTGACCGACTGCGCCAGCTTGTCGAGCAGCGCGTGCATGGCCTCGGGCTGGTCGTAAAGCATCGCCTTGATCTTGCGAAAGTCTTTCGACGAGCCGCCCTCGACCATGTAGGTCGCCAGCGTCCACGGGCTGCCGGAAAAGCCGATCAGCGGCACACGACCATTCAACGCCGATTTGATGGTGCGCACCGCGTCCATCACATAGCCCAGATCCTTCTCGGGATCAGGAATCGGCAGCGCGTCGATATCGGCGGCGCTGCTGATCACCTTGCGAAAACGCGGCCCCTCACCGGTCTCGAAATACAGCCCCTGCCCCATCGCGTGGGGGATGGTGAGGATATCGGAGAAGAGGATGGCAGCGTCGAGTTGCGGATAACGATCCAGCGGCTGCAGGGTGACTTCGCAGGCAAACTCAGGGTTCATCATCAGCTTCATGAAATCCCCGGCCTTGGCCCGGCTGGCCCGATATTCCGGCAGGTAACGACCGGCCTGACGCATCATCCAAACCGGCGTAACGTCGACGGGTTGCTTGAGCAGGGCACGTAGGAAACGGTCGTTCTTCAAGGCGGTCATGGGTATTTCCCGAACAGAAGCGGTGAACAAAAAGTGTGCACATTGTCGCAGAGCAAGCCGTAAAAGGCACGGCATGGGACGCCGTGCCGCAGGTTCGGGAGCATAAGCGAGCGCGCTGAGCGGCGTATTGCCTCAGGTCAGCCAAGGGTCGGAAACGACGAGGCCGGCATTAAGCCGGCCTCGTCGGGAAGCGTGATGCTCAGACACCGAGGTAGTCGAGAATCCCTTCCGCCGCATTGCGGCCTTCGTAGATGGCGGTTACCACCAGGTCGGAACCACGCACCATGTCGCCGCCAGCGAACACCTTCGGGTTGCTGGTCTGGTGCTTGAAGGTAGACTTCTCCGGCGCAACCACACGACCCTGGGTATCGATACGGATATCGAACTCATCGAACCACGGCGCCGGGCTCGGACGGAAACCGAAGGCGATCAGCACGGCTTCCGCCGGGATGATTTCCTCTGAGCCTGGGATTGGCTCGGGGCTGCGGCGGCCACGGGCATCGGGTTCGCCGAGACGGGTCTCGACCACCTTCACGCCTTCGACCTTGTCCTCGCCGACGATGGCAATGGGCTGGCGGTTGAAGAGGAACTTCACGCCCTCTTCCTTGGCATTCTTCACTTCCTTGCGCGAGCCCGGCATGTTCGCTTCGTCACGGCGATAGGCGCAGGTCACGGCCTTGGCGCCCTGGCGGATCGAAGTACGGTTACAGTCCATCGCCGTATCACCACCACCGAGAACCACGACGCGCTTGCCCTTCAGGTCAACGAAATCTTCCGGCGCCTTCTCGAAACCGAGGTTGCGATTGACGTTGGCGATCAGGAAATCCAGCGCATCGTGTACGCCCGGCAGGTCTTCGCCCGGGAAGCCGCCCTTCATGTAAGTGTAGGTGCCCATGCCCATGAACACGGCATCGTACTCATCCAGCAACTGCTGCAGGGTGATGTCCTTGCCAATCTCGGTGTTCAAACGGAATTCGATGCCCATGCCGGTGAAGACTTCGCGGCGATTGCTCAGCACGCTCTTTTCCAGCTTGAACTCGGGAATGCCGAAGGTCAGCAGCCCGCCAATCTCCGGGTTCTTGTCGAATACCACTGGCGTCACGCCATTACGTACCAGCACGTCGGCGCAACCGAGGCCGGCAGGGCCGGCACCGATCACCGCAACACGCTTGCCGGTCGGCTTGACCTTAGACATGTCCGGGCGCCAGCCCATGGCGAAGGCGGTATCGGTGATGTACTTCTCCACCGAGCCGATGGTTACCGCGCCAAAGCCGTCGTTGAGGGTGCAGGCACCTTCGCAGAGACGATCCTGCGGGCATACACGGCCGCAGACTTCCGGCAGCGTGTTGGTCTGGTGGCTCAGCTCGGCGGCAGCGAGAATGTTGCCCTCCGAGACCAGCTTCAACCAGTTGGGGATGTAGTTGTGTACCGGGCACTTCCACTCGCAATAAGGGTTGCCGCAGCCGAGGCAGCGGTGCGCCTGGTCGCCAGCCTGGGCCGGCTTGAAGGTGTCGTAGATTTCCACGAACTCTTTCTTGCGCTGACGCAGCAGTTTCTTTTTCGGGTCTTTGCGCCCGACTTCGATGAACTGGAAGTCGTTATTCAGACGTTCAGCCATGTCATAAACCTCTTAGCAGCAGCTACACGCCATAAGCCTGAAGCTGCGAAGACAATCACGTTGAGCTGCAAGCCGGTCACTGCCAGGCAGCTTGGGCTCGCAGCTTGAAGCTGCTTTATTGCGGGTTGGCGCGGATGCTGGAGAGCAGCGACTTGAGGTTCGCGGCCTTGGGTTTTACCAGCCAGAACTTGCGCAGGTAGTCGTCCAGGTTCTCCAGCAGATTGCGGCCCCACTCGCTCGACGTCTCTTCGACGTACTCGGCCAACACACGCTCCAGGTGGCTACGGTAAGCCTCCATGGACTCGTTGTTGATCCGTTGAATCTCCACCAGCTCGTGGTTCACGCGGTCGTAGAAGCTGTTGTCCAGGTCCAGTACGTAGGCGAAACCACCGGTCATGCCTGAGCCGAAGTTGTAGCCGGTCTTGCCCAGCACACAGACGAAACCACCGGTCATGTACTCACAGCAGTGGTCACCCACGCCTTCCACAACGGTATGTGCACCAGAGTTGCGCACCGCGAAACGCTCGCCCGCGGTACCCGCTGCGAACAGCTTGCCACCGGTAGCGCCGTACAGGCAGGTGTTGCCGATAATGGCGCTCTCCTGGGTTTTGTACGGGCTGCCCTTCGGCGGCACGATCACCAGCTTGCCAGCGGCCATGCCCTTGCCGACGTAATCGTTGGCGTCGCCTTCGAGGTACAGGTTCAGGCCACCAGCGTTCCACACGCCGAAGCTCTGCCCGGCAGTACCCTTGAAGCGGAAAGTGATCGGCGCTTTGACCATACCGTGATTGCCATGCACCCGAGCGATTTCGCCGGACAAACGGGCACCAATGGAGCGGTCGCAGTTACAGATGTCCAGCTCATACTCGCCACCACTGGCGCTGTCGATCGCCGACTTGGCCATGGACAGCATCTCTTCAGCCAGCAAACCCTTGTCGAACGGCGGGTTGCGGTCGACCTCACAGAACTGCGGCTTATCCGCGGGGATGTAATCGCTGCCGAGCAGCGGCGTCAGATCCAGATTGTTCTGCTTGGCGCTTTCCCCCGGCAGGATTTCCAGCAAATCGGTACGCCCGATCAGCTCGCCCAGGCTGCGCACGCCGAGCTTGGCCAGCCATTCGCGGGTTTCTTCGGCGATGTAGGTGAAGAAATTCACCACCATGTCGACAGTACCGATGAAGTGATCCTTGCGCAGCTTGTCATTCTGCGTCGCCACGCCGGTGGCGCAGTTGTTCAGGTGACAGATACGCAGGTATTTGCAGCCCAGGGCAACCATCGGCGCGGTGCCGAAGCCGAAGCTCTCGGCGCCGAGGATTGCGGCCTTGATCACGTCCAGGCCAGTTTTCAGGCCGCCGTCGGTCTGCACCCGCACCTTGCCGCGCAGGTCGTTGCCGCGCAGGGTCTGGTGGGTTTCCGCCAGGCCCAATTCCCACGGCGAACCGGCGTATTTGATCGAGCTCAGCGGCGAAGCGCCGGTGCCGCCGTCATAACCGGAAATGGTGATCAGGTCGGCGTAGGCTTTGGCGACACCGGCCGCGATGGTGCCAACGCCCGCTTCGGATACCAGTTTGACCGAAACCAGCGCACTGGGGTTGACCTGCTTGAGGTCATAGATCAGCTGCGCCAGGTCTTCGATGGAGTAGATGTCGTGGTGCGGCGGTGGCGAGATCAGCGTCACGCCCGGCACCGCATAGCGCAGCTTGGCGATCAGGCCGTTGACCTTGCCGCCTGGCAGCTGACCGCCCTCGCCTGGCTTGGCGCCCTGAGCCACCTTGATCTGCAGCACTTCGGCGTTGACCAGGTATTCCGGGGTCACGCCGAAACGGCCGGTGGCGATCTGCTTGATCTTCGAGCTCTTGATGGTGCCGTAGCGCGCCGGGTCTTCACCGCCTTCGCCGGAGTTGGAGCGCGCGCCCAGGCGGTTCATCGCCTCGGCCAGGGCTTCGTGAGCTTCTGGCGACAGTGCGCCCAGGGAGATACCAGCCGCATCGAAGCGCTTGAAGATCGACTCCAGCGGTTCGATTTCTTCGAGCGCCAGTGGCGTATCGGCCAGCTTGACCTGCAACAGGTCGCGCAGCATCGACACCGGGCGGGTATCTACCAGTTTGGTGTATTCCTTGAAGGTTTCGTAGCTGCCCTGCTTCACCGCCGCCTGCAGGGTGTTGACGACATCTGGGTTGTAGGCGTGGTACTCGCCGCCGTAGACGAACTTCAGCAGGCCGCCCTGCTGGATCGACTTGCGGTTGTTCCAGGCTTCGCCCGCCAGTGCCTTCTGCTCGGCTTCCAGGTCGACGAAGCGCGCGCCCTTGAGGCGGCTCGGCACACCACGGAAGCACAGCTCGGTAACCTCGTCGGCCAGACCAACCGCTTCGAACAGCTGAGCGCCGCGGTAGGAACCGACGGTGGAGATGCCCATCTTCGAGAGAATCTTCAGCAGGCCCTTGGAAATGCCCTTGCGGTAGTACTTGAACACTTCGTAAAGATCGCCCAGCACTTCGCCGGTACGGATCAGGTCGCCCAGCACTTCATAGGCCAGGAACGGGTAAACCGCCGAGGCGCCGAAGCCGATCAGCACCGCATAGTGGTGCGGGTCACGGGCAGTGGCAGTTTCGACCAGGATGTTGCAATCGCAACGCAGGCCGGTTTCGGTCAGACGATGGTGCACCGCGCCAGTGACCAGCGCAGCATGAGCCGGCAGCTTGCCCGGCGCAATGTGACGGTCAGTCAGCACCAGCAGCACTTTGCCGGAACGCACGGCTTCTTCGGCTTGGTCGGCCATGTTGCGCACGGCCGCTTCCAGGCCGATCGACTCGTCGTAGTTGAGGTCGATGACCTGCCGCTCGAAACCTGGCCTCTCCAGGTTCATCAGGGTGCGCCACTTGGCCGGAGAGATTACTGGCGAGCTGAGGATCACCCGCGATGCGTGCTCCGGCGACTCTTCGAAGATGTTGCGCTCGGCACCGAGGCAGATCTCCAGCGACATGACGATGGCTTCGCGCAGCGGGTCGATCGGCGGGTTGGTGACCTGCGCGAACTGCTGGCGGAAGTAGTCGTACGGCGAGCGCACGCGCTGGCTCAGCACCGCCATCGGTGTGTCGTCACCCATGGAGCCGACCGCTTCCTGGCCCTGCTCGGCGAGCGGACGCAGCACTTGGTCACGTTCCTCGAAGGTGACCTGGAACATCTTCATGTACTGCTTGAGCTGATCGGCCTCATAGAAGGCCGAACCATGGTCATTGTCTTCCATGGTCGCGCGGATGCGCAGCGCGCTCTTGCGCAGCCACTGCTTGTAGGGGTGACGCGACTTGAGGCGGTTGTCGATGTCGTCGGTGGTCAGCACCTGACCGGTTTCGGTATCGACGGCAAGGATCTGGCCCGGGCCGACACGGCCTTTGGCGACCACGTCTTCGGGCTGGTAATTCCACACACCGATTTCCGAGGCCAGGGTGATGTAGCCATTGGTGGTGGTCACCCAGCGCGCCGGGCGCAGACCATTACGGTCGAGCAGGCACACGGCGTGACGACCATCGGTCAGCACGACGCCGGCCGGGCCATCCCAGGGTTCCATGTGCATGGAGTTGTATTCGTAGAACGCCCGCAGGTCGGCGTCCATGGTTTCGACGTTCTGCCACGCTGGCGGAATGATCATGCGCACGCCGCGGAACAGGTCGATGCCGCCGGTGACCATCAGTTCGAGCATGTTGTCCATGCTCGAGGAGTCGGAGCCCACGCGGTTGACCAGCGGACCGAGCTCTTCGAGGGCAGGAATCTGACCATTCTCGAATTTGGTACGGCGCGCCTGTGCCCAGTTGCGGTTACCGGTGATGGTGTTGATCTCGCCGTTGTGGGCGAGGAAACGGAACGGCTGAGCCAGCGGCCACTTTGGCAGAGTGTTGGTGGAGAAGCGCTGGTGGAACACGCAGATCGCGGTCTGCAGGCGCTCGTCACCCAGATCCGGGTAGAACTGCTGCAGGTCGGCCGGCATCATCAGGCCTTTATAGATGATGGTCTTGTGCGAGAAGCTGCAGATGTAGTGCTCGCTGTCTGCGGCATTGGCCACCGAGGAACGGCGGCGAGCACAGAACAGTTTGATGGCGAAGTCCTGATCGCTCAGGCCATCGGCGCTGATGAACACCTGTTCGATCTGCGGCAGGCGTTCCAAAGCCAGACGGCCGAGTACGCTGGTATCAATCGGCACCTTGCGCCAGCCGACCAGAGTCAGGCCGGCAGCCTGGATTTCGCGATTCATATTGTCGCGGGCAGCACTGGCCTTGGTCTCGTCCTGATTGAGAAAGACCATGCCTACGGCATATTGCTTGGGCAGCTCGACGCCAAAGGTGTCCTTGGCGACGGCGCGCAGGAACAGATCGGGTTTTTGAATCAGCAAACCACAGCCATCACCCGTCTTGCCGTCGGCATTGATGCCGCCACGGTGGGTCATGCAGGTCAGTGCTTCTATCGCCGTCTGCAACAGGTGATGGCTTGCCTCACCTTGCATGTGGGCGATCAGGCCGAAGCCACAGTTATCCTTGAACTCATCAGGATGGTACAGACCTGCTTTCATAGGGAACTCTCACCAGACTGCCTTACTCGGCATTTTTCTTTCTAATTTCAATCAATTACCCTGCGCGCAGGTCAATGCGCCCAGCTTTGCGCAGGCAAACGGAGGTCATTGTACATAGCGAGATAAGCGTCACAAAGAACAATGTGACGAAAAACAGGAATAAAATGTCGCAAAAATGAAAGAGCCCGTTACGACAATTACACCGTAACGGGCACGTTTCTATCAGGGCGCCATTTCTTGGGTGACGCTGGCGAAGGTTTTCGGCCAGGGCTTACCGGCCTGAACCTTGGCTGGCAAAGTCTTCACGGCTGCCTGGGCGGCATCGCGGCTGGCAAAACTACCATAAGTGATGACGAAAAGCGGCTTACCCTGGTGCATCTTCTTGAAGTAGCGGTATTGCGCGCCGTTCTGACTCACGAATGAGCGTGCACTGCTTTCCGAGCTGGTACCGAGAATCTGCAGGGTGTAATGGCTCTTGGTCTGCGTCGCATACCAGCCGCTGCCCTGCGTTGCGCCGGCTGTTGTAGGCGCCGGAGGTGCAGGAGCGGGCTTGGGTGCTGGCGCAGGGGTCGGCTTCGGCTGCTCAGCCGGCTTGGGTTGCTGCGCAACTGGCGGCGCTGCCTGAGGAGCGGGGACGGGAGCAGGCGCAGCGGGCGGCGTAGTCTCGGGGGCTGACTGGGACGCCACTGGCGGCACGGTCACCGGCGTGCTTGCCACTGGCTCGGGCAACTCCACATTGGCCTCACCATCAGTCTCGCCGGCTGCCTGAGCCAGAGGCTGACGGATCACTGGCTGGGACTGCCCAACCAAAGGCAGCGGCAGCGGCTGATTGCTACCGGCGAACTCAATGGCAGGCCGGCCATCCGCTCCCTGCTCGGCGCCTGGCTGAGCCGCCTGAGCTTCGGGCGGCTGTTGCGGCTGTTGCGTGGCATCGATAGGCAACTGCGCCTGAGTTTCCGGAGCATCCGAGGAGCCCGAACGGCCTTGCATCAGCAGGGCCGCTACCACACCGAGAGCGACCACACCCAAGGCGAGCAGATGCTTCCTCGGCAGATTGAAGGAGAAACCACCGGCCTTAGCCGCTCCGCGGCGCGACGCCATAGCATCGACCAAGACGTCACGGGCCACCCGATTGATCTCGCCCGGCCAGCCGCCGGAACGATCGTGAATCAATTCGACCTGCTCCTCGGAAAGCAACTCTATACCCTGCGCGGCACCCTCCAAACGTAACGCCAAGTATTCACGCGTCTCATCCTCTGCATAAGGCTGCAGTTCGATGACGTGGAATGCCTCTTCTGCGCCTGCCAACGCCTCCAGGCGCGAGATCAGATCCGTATCGGCGAATAGAAAGACATGGGGACGCCCGTCAGAATTGCCTTGGGTGAGCACCAGCAACGCTTCCAGCGACGCTTCACTGAGCTCCTCGGCATCGTCGATGAGCAGATAAACTTCCTGCCCTGTCAGCGACAACTGGCCGACCTGAGCCAATAACGACGCGCGATCCGTCTGCTGAGTATTGAGGCCCTGCGCGATATGGCGCATCAGTGTCGCAGGGTCTGCCGCGCCCTGAGCAGAAACCACCACGTTGTGCACGGCTTGCTTGTTGGTACTGGCGACCAACGCCTGCCGCAGCAAGGTCTTGCCACTGCCTTCAGGCCCCGTCACCACCAGCAGCAACTGGCTATAACGCGCCAGATGGTGCAACTGCCCAAGCACAGGCTTGCGCTGCGCCGGGAAGAACTTGAAGCCCGGCACCCGCGCCGCGAACGGGTCATGGGTGAACTGATAGTGGTCGAGAAACGCTTCGTCGGCGTGCAAACTGGTCATTGAATACTCACTGATTGTTAAGCCGAGCCACCAGCGCCGAGTAATCGGCAGCCAGGGTGGCACTCAAGATGTCTCGCGGGTAATCGCTGGTCACTACCGCTTCGCCTAGCGAACGCAGCAGTACCAGTCGCAACTGGCCATCCAACACTTTCTTGTCGACTGCCATGTGCTCAAGAAAGTGCGCCGAGGTCATTTCCCGCGGCGGCACTACGGGCAGGCCAGCCGCCTGAAACAGGCGAACACCACGGTCACGCTCATCGGCATTGATCCACCCCAGTCGATGAGACATCTCCAACGCCATCACCGTTCCGGCGGCTACCGCTTCACCATGCAACCAGACGCCATAGCCCATATGAGTCTCGATGGCATGGCCAAAGGTGTGACCGAGATTCAACGTGGCTCGCACACCCGTTTCTCGTTCGTCAGCGCCAACCACTCGCGCCTTGGCAGCGCAGGAGCGCTCAATGGCTTGGGTCAATGCAACCTGATCCAACGCGCGCAATGCAGCCATATTGGCCTCGAGCCAGCCAAGAAAGGGCTCATCGCAGATCAACCCATACTTGATTACTTCGGCCAGTCCTGCCGACAACTCACGCGGCGGCAGCGTATCCAAGCTACGCGTATCGATCAGCACCACCTGTGGCTGATAGAAAGCACCAACCATGTTCTTGCCCATTGGGTGATTGATGCCGGTCTTGCCGCCTACGGAGGAGTCCACCTGGGACAACAGTGTGGTAGGAATCTGGATGAAATTCACGCCACGCTGATAGCAGGCTGCCGCGAAGCCAGCCATGTCACCAATCACACCACCACCCAAAGCAATGACCGTCGTGCGACGATCATGACGAGCACCGAGCAGGCCATCGAAGATAGTTTGCAGCGTTTGCCAGTTTTTGAACCCTTCGCCATCGGGTAGTACGATCGAAGTGACGCGATAATCCGCCAACGTCGCCTCCAATCCCGCTAAATACAGCGGTGCGATGGTTTCATTGGTGACAATGGCAACTTGGCGACCGACGATATATGGCGCCAGCAAATCGGCACGACTGAGCAATCCAGCACCGATATGAATGGGGTAGCTGCGCTCAGCGAGATCAACATGGAGTGTTTGCATGGAGCCCCCAATTTAAAAAGGGCTCTAGGATAACGCAGTTCGCCCCAGTCATTAACGGGGCGCTAGCGCTTCCAGCCTCTCGAGAATTTCCTGAACCACCAAACGCGGCGGGCGCTCATCGGTTTCAATGATCACATCGGCAATTTCCCGATACAGCGGATCACGAATAGCAAGCAGATCAGCCAACACCTTGCCAGGGTTGGGCGTGCGCAGTAATGGGCGATTTCGATCACGTGCCGTGCGGTCGATCTGCTGCTCGACGGAGGCATGCAGATAGACCACTCGCCCGCCAGCATGCAAGGCCTGGCGGTTCTGCGGTCGTAATACGGCGCCGCCCCCGGTAGCCAAGACCAGACCATCAGACTCGCAAAGCGAGCAGATCACTGCCTGCTCACGCTCACGAAAGCCCTGCTCACCCTCGACATCGAAAATCCAGGGAATATCAGCACCGGTACGCTGCTCGATCTCCTTGTCGGAGTCCTTGAATGGCAACCGCAACTCTTTGGCAAGTAAGCGCCCGATGGTGCTTTTTCCAGCACCCATCGGGCCGACAAGGATCAGATTACGCACAAATTACCGACTCACGGCCACCGCGGAAGTGTTCATGATGCGCGGAGTGATGAAAACCAGCAACTCGGTCTTGTTGTCCTGCACGATATCACGGCGGAACAGGCGACCCAGATAAGGCACATCGCCCAAGAAAGGCACTTTGCTTACCGCCTTACTTTGCGTGTTTTCAAACACACCACCGATAACAATAGTCTCACCATCGGCGACCAACACCTTGGCATTCACCTCGTTCTTATTGATCGGCGGAGCCCCACCATTGATGGCACGCTGATAATCTGCGGAGTCTTTAGTAACCCGAACCTCCATGATGATTCGATTATCCGGAGTAATTTGCGGGGTAACCTCTAATGAAAGGGCTGCCTCCTTGAAAGAGGTAGAGGTGGCGCCACTGGAACTCGCTTCTTGATAGGGCACTTCCTGGCCTTTAAGAATTTTAGCCGTTTCTTTATCTGAGGTGACTACTTTTGGCTGAGAAACAATCTCACCATTGCCCGAGCTTTCCATCGCCGAAAGCTGAAGGTCTAGCACGACGTTGTTGCTAAGGAAGCCAATACCGATACCGGAGGTGCTACCGGCAACGCCCATATCAACGAAAGGCAAACGCGCCAATCCATCCTCTAAAGTAGTGCTACCAACCCGATCAGTTCCCACGTTTAACCGCTGGCCAGTATCTTCATCAAATGCTTGAACCCCATCCTTGCCACTAACATCCCATGCCCCGTTTCTCGCGCCACCGCCCCAACGCACACCCAGCGCTTTGTCATAGTTCACATTGGCTTCGACGATACGTGCCTCGATCATCACTTGGCGCACCGCCACATCCAGCTGCGCCACGATTCGACGCAGTTCGTCCAGACGCTCCTGAGTCTGATACGCGATGATGCTATTGGTGCGCTCATCGACAGTGATCGAACCCCGATCATCCGCTACGCCGCCATTGGCACTGGTCACCGACTGGAACAGCTTGGCCATATCAGCCGCTTTGGCGTAGTTGACCTGAATCAGCTCGCGGCGCAGCGGTGCCAGCTCGGCAATCTGCTTCTGCGACTCCAGCTCCTGACGCTCACGCGCGGCGATTTCTTCAGCAGGCGCAACCAGCAGCACGTTGCCAATCTGGCGCTTGTCCAATCCCTTGGTTTTCAGCACCAGATCCAGTGCCTGATCCCATGGCACGTTCTGCAGGCGCAGGGTGATATTGCCAGCCACCGTGTCACTGGCGACCAGATTAAGGTCAGTAAAGTCAGCAATCAGCTGCAGTACTGAGCGCACGTCGATGTCCTGGAAGTTCAGCGACAGTTTTTCGCCGGTGTAGGCAAAGCGCTCGGCCTGACGCTTCTCGGCATCTTCCGGGGTCAGCGGCTTGACGCTCAGGGTCAGCTTGTTCTCGGTCTGATAGGCCAGGTAGTCGAAAGCGCCGACGGGTTCGATAACGATACTCGCATCATTTCCCGTGCCGCTGGCACTGACGAATTGCACCGGTGTCGCGAAGTCCTTCACGTCCAGGCGCACGCGCAGTGCTTCGGGCAATTGAGTACGGTTGAAATTGAGGATGATCTTGCCACCGCGCTCCTGAATATCAGGGCTCACAGAGGCATCGGACAAATCGATAACAATGTTGCCCTCACCCTGCTCGCCACGCTGGAAGTCGATATTGCTGATCGCCTTGTTCACCGCGCCGAACACCTTGGGGGCGGCCGGAGCGGCGACAGGTGTTGCCGGCTGGGCAGCGGCTGCCGTATTCACCGGGACAGCAGCGGTCGTGGCAACACCCGCTCCGACCTGTACAAACAGGTTATTGCCTTCAGTACGGGTGTTATACGGCGACAGACTGGTCAAATTGATGATCAGGCGGGTGCGGTCTTTGGCTTCGACTACAGTCACGCTGCGGGCATTGCCCATCCCCAACTCGCGATTCTTGACGCCGAGTTTGTTGGCAACCCCTGGCAGATCCAGCGCGATACGCGCGGGTTGCTCAATGGTATAGCCACGCGGAGCCGTGACCGGCTCATCGAAGGACAGCTTCAGCTCGACGCGGTCACCCGGCAGAGCAGCCACATCCAGCGCCTGCAGGTTGGCGGCCAGGACGGCAGGAGAGAGCATAGCCACCAGCAGCGAAATGCTTAGGCGAGATAGAGAGCTGTTCATGCTTGGGTTCCGTTTGGCAGACCGGTTATTTCTATTCATGCTTCACCTCGCTCCTCAGGAGCGCTCCTTCAGAGTGAGGGTACGGGGGCGTTCGAGCCAGCCACCATCACCGTCAGGGACGATTTCGACCACGTCGATCTTGGCACTGTCGATGGATACGATTCGGCCATCATTGCGTCCCAGGTAATCCCCGACCTTGACGCGATGAACGCCGCCCGCCCCGTTAACCAAGGCGAATGAACCGTTGTCATTGGCAAGCGTACCCACCATTTCGAAGAGCTCGATATTGAACCCTTCGAGAAACTGCTTGACCCGTGTTTCGTCCGGTTTTACTTCCTTGTCGCCTTTCACCCGACTAACCAAATCAATTTTCACGGGCGGCTGGAATGGACTACGCATCGCTGCAGCGCTATAGGTGAAACTCTCGTAAGGCTGAGGCTGAGGGAGAGGCTCGATCTGACCTTTCGGCCGCGCTCTCACTTCGTCCATGTAAGCCTGAAGATCAGTAAAGTCACCGCCACCGCAGCCCCCCAGGCTAAGCAGTAGCATGCTCGACAAGAAGACGCGCTTCATGGCTGTGCTCCCTTGTCGTTGTAGCGATAGGTTTTCGCCAGGATACTCATGCGCAGCTTGGAGGTACTGCCCTGTTCCGCAGGAACGAGCTCGAAATTATGCAGCGTTACGATACGCGGCTGACTGGCAACACCGCTGACGAAGGTAGCCAGGTCGTGATAGCCGCCAACCACCTTAATCTGGATGGGCAACTCGATGTAGAAAGGCTGAGTGACTTCCGGTAGCAACTTGATCTCTTCGAACTCCAGACCGCTGTCCAAGCCGGTTCGAGTGATGTCCTCCAGCAAGCCTGGCACTTCAGTGTCGCTAGGCAGCTGCTTGAGCAGAGCACCGAATGACACTTCCGCTTCCTTCATCTGCTCGCGATAGGCCTCAAGGTTGGCAGCTTGAAAGGCCTTGGTAGAGAACTGCTGCTTTAGCGTCCCCTCCTCAGCTTGCAAGCGCTCCAGATTGGCTTGCAAATCCTTCAAATGGAAGTTGTACCCGAGAGCCAGAACAAGCACCACAGTCAGAATACCAGCAATAACTTTGACTGCTGCAGGCCAAGAGCCGATGTTGTTGAGATCAAGATCGTTGAAGTCGATCTTGCGCAAGCCGGCCAGTGAATCGTTCAGGCTCATGGCTTGACCTCCGTTTCTTGCTTGACTGGTTGCGCTTGCTGAACGGTCAACTGGAAGGTATTGGCTTGATCTACCGCACCGGCGGTGACTGCCTTAACCTCGGTCAGGTTAGGCGCTGCCAGCCAGTCGGATGCATCCATATCACGCATTAACTTGGAAACCCGGCTGTTCGATTCAGCCGCGCCCACAATGGCAATGGTTTTGCCGGTCATTTTCACCCCAGTGAAATACACACCATCCGGCAAGGTACGAACCATCTGATCGAATACGCGGCCGATAATCGGACGATTACCCTGCAAATCCTGAATAATTTTCATCCGTTCTAACAACTGCTGACGGCGTGTCCGCAGCTCGCTGATTTCAGCGATACGCGTATCCAGTACAGCTATTTCCTTACGCACGTATGCATTGCGCGCTTGCTGGTTCTCAATCTCGCCATTGAGGTACTGATCACCAAAGAACACCACCGCAGCGGCAGCAATCAACAGACCACCAAGAGCAACCAGAAAGCGCTGCTTGCGCTCTTCGCGCAGTTGTTCGCGCCAGGGAAGGAGGTTAATCCGCGCCATCAGTCGAAACTCCTCATCGCCAGGCCGCAGGCAATCATCAGTGCCGGCGCATCACTGGCCAGCGCACCCGCATTGACCTTGCCACTCAGGGCCATGTCCGCGAATGGATTGGCGACCAACGTCTGGGTACCGATTTTCTGCTGAATGAGTCGATCAAGATCCGGGATCGACGCCGTCCCGCCCGCCAACAGGATGTAATCGACATCGTTGTACTGGCCGGCGGCAAAGAAGAATTGCAGCGAACGAGAGACCTGCTGCACAAGTGCATCCTTGAACGGCTGCAGTACCTCGCTTTCGTAATCGTCGGGCAGGCCACCCTGTTTTTTCGCGAGACCCGCTTCGTCGACGGAAAGGCCATAGCGGCGCTGAATCTCTTCAGTCAATTGCCGACCACCGAACAGTTGCTCGCGAGTGTAGATGGTGCGCCCGTTATGCAGCACGCTGAGCGTGGTCATGGTCGCGCCGATGTCGACCACCGCAACGGTCAGCTCATCATGGACACCACCAAGCTGCTCGGAGAGCAAGTTGTAGGCACGCTCCAAAGCGTAGGCTTCGACATCCACTACTTTGGCAGTCAGACCAGCCAGCGCCAGGGCGGCCTCGCGGACTTCGACGTTTTCCTTGCGGCAGGCGGCCAGCAGCACTTCGACCCGATCCGAGTTGCGCGGGGACGTACCCTGAACCTCGAAATCGATCGCCACCTCTTCCAGCGGATAAGGGATGTACTGGTCAGCTTCCAACTTCAGCTGATTTTCCAACTCGTCATCCGAAAGTCCGGACTCCATCTCAATGGTCTTGGTGATGACCGCAGAGCCGGCGACAGCGACTGCCACCGTGCGCACATTGGTCTTCGCCTTCGTCAGCAAGCGCGACAGCGCCTCACCGACACCCTCGAGCTCGGCGATATTTTTTTCGACGACAGCATTGGCGGGGAGCGGCTCTACAGCATAAGCCTCTACCTTGTAGCGGCTTCCTGAGCGACTCAATTCGAGGAGCTTGACTGAGGTCGAACTTATATCGATCCCCAAAAGCGTATTCGCTTTCTTACTGAAGAGCCCTAGCACGACCGATTTCCTATTCACATCCATAACTTACGGACGATTTATGTTTTTCCACATTAAATAGCAGACTTGACAGAAGCGCAAATGGCTCCCCAGCAAAAAAAACGCTTATAATGTGATCCGTTTTTGCCTTTTCGCTTTGTCTTCCGCTTAACTCATTCTTTTATCTGGAAATCCAAAAATCTTGATGCGTTTGCTGAAGTTTTTCTGCTGGTCCGTTATCGCTGTTTTTTGTGCGCTATTACTCAGCCTCAGCGGTGCCTTTCTCTATCTGAGCCCGACTCTACCCTCTGTCGATGCCTTGCGCAGCATAGAGCTACAGATTCCGCTTCGGGTCTACAGCAGCGATGGAAAACTCATTGCCGAATTCGGGGAAATGCGCCGTTCACCCATCGCATTCGCCGACATACCGCCTGACTTCACCAGTGCCCTGCTCGCTGCAGAGGACGACAACTTCGCAAACCATTATGGCGTTGATCTTACAAGCCTGATGCGTGCTGCCACGCAATTATTGAAAACGGGGCAAATTCAATCGGGCGGCAGCACCATCACCATGCAGGTGGCGAAGAACTTCTTCCTCACCAGCGAGCGTAGCTTCTCACGCAAGATCACCGAAATCCTCCTGGCCCTGCAGATCGAACGCGAGCTGAGCAAGAACGAAATCCTCGAGCTCTACGTCAACAAGATCTACCTGGGTCACCGTGCCTATGGCATTGAGGCTGCTGCTCAAGTCTATTACGGCAAATCCATCAAAGACTTGAGCCTATCGCAGCTTGCGACGATAGCCGGTCTGCCCAAGGCACCTTCGAGCTTCAACCCGCTGACCAACCCGACTCGCGCCAAAGAGCGTCGAGACTGGATTCTCGGCCGCATGCTCCGACTGGGCCGCATCGACCAGGCCCGCTACGAGACCGCGCTCGCCGAGCCGGTAGACGCCAGCTACCACGTGAAAACACCGGAAGTGCCTGCCCCTTATGTCGCCGAGATGGCACGTGCCGAGATGGTCGGCCGCTACGGCAGCGATGCGTACACCCAAGGCTTCAACGTCACCACCACGGTGCCCAGCGATCTGCAGATGATGGCCAACCAAGCGCTGCGGGACGGTCTCATCGATTACGACCAGCGCCACGGCTACCGTGGCCCGGAAAGCCGCCTCCCCGGAATGACTCGGGAGACCTGGCAGGCGGAGCTGAGCAAACAGGGCACAAGGGGCGGACTGGATCCCGCGATCGTTACTCAGGTCGAGAAAAGCGGCATTCTGGTGCTGACTCGTAGCGGCAGCGAAGAAGCCGTGTCCTGGGACAGCATGAAATGGGCTCGCCCCTTCCTCAACACCAACAGCCTTGGCCCACGACCACAGCAACCCGCTGACGTGGTACAGATCGGCGACCTGGTTCGTGTGCAGCGCCAAGACGATCAGAGCCTGCGCTTCGTGCAACTACCCAGCGCGCAGAGTGCCTTGGTTTCCCTAGACCCGCAGAATGGTGCGATTCGCGCCCTGGTCGGTGGTTTCTCCTTCGAGCAGAGCAACTACAACCGTGCCATCCAGGCTAAACGTCAGCCGGGGTCAAGCTTCAAGCCATTCATTTACAGCGCGGCACTGGACAACGGCTACACCGCGTCCAGCCTGCTCAACGATGCCCCTATCGTCTTTGTCGACGATTACATGGATCAAGTCTGGCGCCCGAAGAATGATAACAATACCTTCCTCGGCCCCATCCGCTTGCGTGAAGCGCTGTACAAGTCGCGCAACCTGGTGTCGATTCGCCTACTACAGGCCATGGGCATCGAGCAGACACTGACCTATATCGAGCGCTTTGGCTTTAACCGCCAAGACCTGCCACGCAATCTATCTCTGGCGCTAGGCACCGCGAACCTAACACCCATGGAAATCGCTACCGGCTGGACGACGTTCGCCAACGGCGGGCACAAGGTTCAGCCTTACCTGATCCAACGCATCGACAACCGCCACGGTGATCCGCAGTTCATCGCCAACCCACCTACCGTACCCAACAGTACGCAAGTCGAAGTACCGCCCCCGGTGAATGAAGAAGGCGTAATGAGCACCACAGAGGCTGCTCCGACGCAGCTGCCGGAAGCGCCAGAGCCGGTAGCAGCCGAGCGCATTCTTGACGAGCGCACCGCCTACATCATGACCAGCATGCTGCAAGACGTGATCAAGCGTGGCACCGGACGCCGCGCCATGGCACTGGGACGAACCGATCTGGCAGGCAAGACCGGTACCACCAACGAATCGAAAGATAGTTGGTTCTCCGGCTACAACGCCGACTACGTGACGACCGTGTGGGCTGGCTTCGACCAGCCGGAAAGCCTAGGCCGTAATGAGTACGGTGGCACCGTAGCGCTGCCAATCTGGATGGGCTACATGGGCGCCGCGCTCAAAGACAAGCCCAACCATACGCCGAGCGAGCCGGACGGCATCCTCACCCTGCGCGTCGATCCGCACAGCGGCCGTGCAGCAGCACCAGGTACACCGGACGCCTACTTCGAACTGTTCAAGAGCGAAGACTCGCCGCCACCGATGAACGAGCTCGACCCAGGCATGGGCGCGCCAGGCAGCCCACTGCCTGCCGATGAAGCCGCGCCGATCGACCTGTTCTGACGAGGCTCCGGCAACTGCAAGCTCACGCGTGCAGTTGCCGGATCAACGACCACTGCAGAGTCGCAGCGCTCTCACTTGTCTCCACCCGCTTCTGCATCAGCAACCGCTGCAGGCCAAAGCCCACCGCATTACTGGCCAGACTATGACTCCTTGCCATAGGTACCTCGCCACTAAAACCGAGCCATGAAAAAACCCGCCGAAGCGGGTTTCTTATTTCACCAGCCGATCACTCAGCCGTTGAACACGTCGTTGACCGACTGCAGCGGGTAGTGCTTTGGATACGGCAGAGTCGCCACACCACTTTCGATAGCAGCCTTGGCCACGGCATCGCAAACCACGGTGATCAGACGGGCATCCATCGGTTTCGGAATGATGTACTCACGACCGAACTCCAAGGCGATACCGCCATAGGCGTCGCAGACTTCCTGTGGCACCGGCAGCTTGGCCAGTTCACGCAGGGCATTGGCAGCGGCGATTTTCATCTCTTCGTTGATGCGGGTGGCACGAACGTCCAGAGCACCACGGAAGATGAACGGGAAACCCAGTACGTTGTTGACCTGGTTCGGGTAGTCGGAACGACCGGTGGCCATGATCACATCATCGCGAGTGGCGTGTGCCAGTTCCGGCTTGATTTCCGGATCCGGATTGGAGCACGCGAACACGATCGGGTTGGGTGCCATCAGCTTGAGACCTTCGGCACTCAGCAGATCCGGGCCGGACAGACCGACGAATACGTCAGCACCAGTCAGCGCGTCATCCAGAGTACGCTTGGTGGTTTCGGTAGCGAATACCGCCTTGTACTGGTTCAGATCATCACGGCCTGCATGGATCACACCGTTACGGTCGATCATGAAGATGTTCTCGACCTTGGCACCCATGCTCACCAGCAGCTTCATGCAGGAGATGGCTGCGGCGCCAGCACCCAGGCAGACGATCTTGGCTTCCGGCAGGGTCTTACCGGCGATTTCCAGTGCATTGAGCATGCCGGCGGCGGTCACGATCGCGGTACCGTGCTGGTCGTCGTGGAAAACCGGGATATCGCACTGCTCGATCAGGGCGCGCTCGATCTCGAAGCACTCGGGCGCCTTGATATCTTCCAGGTTGATGCCGCCGAAGGTGATGGAGATACGCTTGACGGTGTCGATGAAAGCCTGCGGGCTCTCGGCATCGACTTCGATGTCGAACACGTCGACACCGGCGAAACGCTTGAACAGTACACCCTTGCCTTCCATAACGGGCTTGGAGGCCAGCGGGCCGAGGTTGCCCAGGCCAAGAATCGCGGTGCCGTCGGAAATGACTGCTACCAGGTTGCCTTTACCGGTGTAACGGTAGGCAAGCTCCGGATCGCGAGCGATCTCACGCACCGGCTCGGCGACGCCCGGGCTATAGGCCAGCGAGAGATCACGGGCAGTGGCGGTGGGCTTGGTGAGCTCGACGCTCAACTTACCCGGACGGGGCTTCTCATGGTATTCGAGAGCGGCAGTTTTCAGATCAGACATAGTGGCATTTCCGCTTTTTTGGGCTATTGACTGGCAGGCGGCCGAGGATACGCAAGTTGCAGGGACCTGCACAAGACTATGCAGTCAGCCTGCAAACGTGCCTCAACGAACCGTCTTGAACCATTCGCCTGGGCGTGGCTCGCCCTGTGGATAAAGATTATTGAGCAAGCGCAGCCGGCCTTCGCCATCGCCTGAAAGGCCGCTTTCGGCCGCCAGGGCCTTGAGCGTCTGGTCGTTACCCACACGCACCAACTGCAGCCTCAACGGCTCGGCCAGCTTGCGTTCGGCTGCCGGCAAGGATCGGAAACTTTTGATCGCAGCGATGAACTGCGCATCGTCCTCTGCTCGCACTGCGCGGCCCTTGACCGCGCCGACGAACAGATACGCCTTGCCACCCTTGAGGATAGCCGCCACCCGGCGCGGCGCACTACCATCGATCACTCCCATGTGTCCTTGCAAACCGGCCTGCTGCAAAGGCGCCTCGTCGCGTAAGCGATTGCCGCCGATACGCTGACGCAGCAGAGTCGCAGCATCGAGGCCGCCTGGACTGTCTTCCAGGGTCATGGCGACGAAGAGCTGCTCGTCAGGCGAATGACCAATCAACACCTGAGGCTGATTGACGATGCTCCAGCCTTTGGCAAAGGCCAGCGTGAAGTCGAGGTCACGGTGGTAGAAGCGCTCACCACGACGAATGCCGCTCTCGGCCGAATCGCCGAACGGCAGATTCTGCAGGCGCTGCAGAAAAGCATCACGGTTGACCTCCTGCTGCCCGGTGGCCAGTGCGCGCGCCGGCCCGAGAACTTCCTGCAAGCGCCGGTCGTTATCCGGATGGGTATCGAACAAGCCATGGTAACCACTGACCGGCTGTTCCTCGCCGCGGCTGGCAGCCTGATCACGGGCGAAATCCTCCTGCAGCTTGAGCACCTTCACCACTTCGATCATCGCCTGTGGGTCATAGCCGCCGCGCGCCAGGTACTGCGCCCCCAGGCCATCGGCTTCCAGTTCCATGTCACGCCCATAACCGCGCACGAAAGCACTGCCCAGAGCACCGGTCACATCGCCTGCTGCGCCCACGCCAGTTCCCATCGCCACGGCCTGACCGAGAATGCTCCAGGCCGTCGACTGACTTTGTTGGCGAACCCCGTGGCGCGCGGTGACGTGGCCGACCTCATGACCAAGTACCGCCGCCAACTCCGCTTCCGACCCCAGATACGCCAGCAGACCACGGTGGATATAGATGTACCCGCCGGGCAGAGCGAACGCGTTGATGTCCGGACTGTCGATCACCGTGAAATGGTAGTCCAGCTGACCACGGTGGCTGTAGCGAGCTACTCGCTCGCCCACGCCTTGTACATAGGTCTGCAACGCCTCGTCGGCGTAGCGCGGGTATTGTTGAAGAATCTGCTGATGGGCATCGCGTCCCAGCGCCAGCTCCTGGGCCTCGCTCATCATCACAAAATCGCTGCGCCCGGTGGCGGGGTTCACTGCACACCCTACCAATGGCGCCAGCACCGATAGCATACAAAGCAGACGCAGCATCATGGCAACACCTCCAGCATGGCCCCGTGGGTCAGCGGCAACATCCAGCGTGCTTGGCCCGTTTTGAGGCCACCACCGCGGGAGCGATCGATCATCCAGCCGCGCCCCTCGATGCGCTTGCCCTGCAGATTACGCAACAGTGCAGGCTCAAAGGTGCCAAGTACCTGTGGCGCGATACGCAGCACCACAGAGTTGCCCAGCTCTATCCAGACGCCACCACGGTTTCGCTCAACCCGCTGCACCTGCCCCTCAAGCAACACA
The DNA here is from genome assembly GCF_979258205.1 of Pseudomonas sp. AC355. NCBI lineage: Bacteria > Pseudomonadati > Pseudomonadota > Gammaproteobacteria > Pseudomonadales > Pseudomonadaceae > Pseudomonas > Pseudomonas sp. AC355. The sequence goes on from NZ_OZ409843.1 coordinate 3,212,386, forward strand.
AAGCCGCCGTTGCGAACTGCACGGGCCGGCAAGGGCCGCAACTGTGCCCAAAGCCCAGCCCGCGCACTACGAGCCTTGCGCTCGGCTTGGCGATGACAAGCGACCAGGGCCACATTCGGCGTAATCGCCACCAACTGGCCAAAACCCTCGGCCAGCATCTGTGCCTCCAGGTTATTGCCGGCTCTGTCGTAAAGATGGGCCAGGGTTCGGCCGTAACGATCCTGCTTCTGCTCGCCAGTCTTCACGCCCACACGCCCGCCATTGGCCGTGACCAGCTGGCTCAGGCGATCGCGCGCGGCTGCAGCAAACGGCTCCGCGGGCCGCCCCTTGCGCGCCAGTTCTGGGCTGTTGAGGCCAATCAGGCGAATACTGCGCCCATCCGCCAGGCGCACGGTGTCACCATCCACCACACGCTGCACCTTGATCTGCGCCAGCTCGCCTGGCGAGGGGCAGAGCGCGTATGCGGGTAGACAAAGCACAGAAATGAAAAAGGCGCCCACTAGGGACGCCTTCTTCAGTAGCGCGGCACAGCCCATAAGGCCTCCGTCGCTGCGCGCAAGCTTACTGCTTGGCGCCGAACATGCCGAAACGCTGCTTGAAGCGATCAACACGGCCGCCAGTATCCAGCATTTTTTGCTTGCCGGTGTAGAACGGGTGGCACTCGGAACATACGTCCAGGCTCAATGGCTTGGCCAGAGTGGAACGCGTGTTGATGACGTTACCGCAGCTGCAGGTAGCGGCGATGGCGACGTATTCCGGATGGATATCGGCTTTCATGATTGTTTCCTCAGGTCTTGTGCCGCCACCAGACTGGATGCCCGGTACCGCACGTAGGTTGGTCGCGGATCATACCAGAGCGTACCGCCGATGCAACTCGGCAGCGGCTACCGGCCGTCGCACATGAGCATGCTAAGATCGCGCCTCGCCCGCCTGGAGCCCTCCGCGTGCCCGACGCCATCCTGCGACTCGCTCTGCCCTCGCCACTGCGCCGCCTGTTCGACTACCTCGCCCCGCCTGGCGTGTCGGCCCGCGACCTGCAGCCTGGCGCACGGCTGCGCGTGCCGTTCGGCCGCCGCGAGATGATCGGCGTACTGATAGAGGTCAGCGACCACAGCGACGTACCGGCCGACAAGCTCAAGCCCGCCCTGCAACTGCTCGACCTGCAAGCGCCCATGCCACCAGCGTTGCTACGCCTCTGCCAGTGGACGGCGCAGTACTACCAGCACAGCCTGGGCGACACGCTGAGCTGGGCGCTGCCGGTACTATTGCGCCAGGGTGAGCCGGCCGAAGCGCGCCAGGAGCGCTTCTGGCTGATTGCCAAGGACGCGCAACTGGACGACCCACGCCTGACCAGGGCTCCACGTCAGCGTGAAGCGCTGAAGACCATCGCCCAGCACCCCCACGGCGTCGCCCATCAGTTGATCAGCCAACTGCAGATTAACCGCGACAGCCTGCAATTACTGCAGGAGAAAGATCTGGTGTGCGTCGAAGTGCGCCGCCTGAGCAGCCCCGAGCGCCACGCCAACTGGCTGGCTCAACCGGAGCTGCCACTCAACCCCGAGCAGCGCGCCGCGGCCGAAGCGATACGCGCCGGGCTGGGCAGCTTCAACGCGTTTCTGCTTGCAGGGGTCACGGGTAGCGGCAAGACCGAGGTCTACCTGCAACTGATCCGCGAAACGCTGGAGGCCGGCAAGCAGGCGTTGGTGCTGATTCCCGAGATCAACCTCGGCCCACAGACCCTGGCGCGCTTCGAGCGCCGCTTCAACGCGCGTATCGCCCTGCTGCACTCGGCGGTCAACGACCGCGAGCGCCTTGATGCCTGGCTGGCCGCCCGCGACGGTGAGGCGGATATCATCATCGGCACCCGCTCAGCGCTATTCACCCCGATGAAGCGCCCAGGGCTGATCATCATCGACGAAGAGCACGACGCCTCCTATAAACAGCAGGAAGGTCTGCGTTACCACGCCCGTGACCTGGCCGTGGTACGCGCCCATCAGGAGAACGTACCGATCGTTCTCGGCTCGGCCACTCCCTCGTTGGAGAGCCTGCACAACGCCCATAGCGGCCGCTACGCCCTGCTGCGCATGAATCAGCGTGCCGGTGGTGCTCATCCGCCACGTTTCCTGCGCCTGGATATCAAGAGCCGTCCGCTCGACGCCGGCATGTCGCCACCGCTACAGCAAGCCATCGGCAAAACCCTGGCGGCCGGCCAACAAGTGCTGGTGTTTCTCAATCGCCGCGGCTTCGCGCCCACCTTGCTCTGTCACGAATGCGGCTGGCTCTCGCAGTGCCCACGCTGCGACGCGCGCATGACCGTGCACCAACGCAGCCGCGAACTGCGCTGCCATCACTGCGGCCACGCCGAACGCCAGCCGAGCAACTGCCCGAGCTGCAACAATGTCGACCTGCGCCCGGTCGGCGCCGGCACCGAGCGCGCCGAGGAGCGCTTGGAAATTCTCTTCCCCGAGGTACCGGTGCTAAGAGTGGATCGCGACAGCACCTCGCGCAAGGAAGCGATGACCAACCTGTTCAACACCGTGCAACGCGGCGAGCCATGCATCCTGGTCGGCACCCAGATGCTCGCCAAGGGACACCATTTCCCGCGGGTGACCCTGGTGGCCATCCTCGACGCGGATGGCGGCCTGTTCTCCGCCGACTTCCGCGCCAGCGAGCGCATGGCCCAACTGATCGTCCAGGTGGCGGGGCGTGCCGGGCGCGCGGAGGAGCCGGGCAAGGTAATCATCCAGAGTCACCTGGCCGACCATCCCCTACTGGTGCAGTTGACCGAGCAAGGCTACTTCGCCTTCGCCGACCAGGCCCTCAGCGAGCGTCGTGCCGCCGGCCTACCGCCGTTCTGTCATCTGGCCCTATTGCGCGCCGAAGCGCACAAGCCTGGCCAGGCGGAAGGATTTCTCGACGAAGCGTGCAACGAAGCCGAGCGATTGCTGGCAGAGCTGGGCCTGACCGGGGTCGAGCTGCTTGGCCCAGTGCCTGCACCCATGGAGCGCCGCGCTGGCCGCTACCGAGCCCAGCTGCTGCTGCAAGGCAACGCCCGCGCACCTCTGCACAAGCTGCTCGCCCATTGGCTGCTGGTGCTGGAAAGCCTGCCCAGCGGGCGCGCCGTACGCTGGTCGCTGGATGTCGATCCGATAGACCTTTTTTGAGCGGCAAGCCTCAAGCTGCAAGGCTTGAGGCAACACTGAGGCATGCTTTTACTTGTGGCTGGTGGCTTGCTGCTTGCGGCTGCTTTTATAATGCCCCGTTTTCCACCCACGCTTTCGAGCGGCGCCGCATCTCGCGGCCGAATGAGCAGACCATGAAAGACAGTATTCGCCACCTGATCCAGCAAGCCCTGACCCGCCTGACCGCCGAAGGCGTTCTGCCAGAAGGCCTGAGCCCGACGATCCAGGTGGAGAACACCCGCGACAAGACCCACGGCGACTTCGCCAGCAACATCGCCATGATGCTGGCCAAGCCCGCGGCGATGAAGCCACGCGACCTGGCTCAGAAGCTGATTGATGCGCTGCCTGCAGATCCGCAAGTCAGCAAGGTCGAAATCGCCGGCCCGGGCTTCCTCAACTTCTTCCAGAACAGCGACTCCCTGGCTGAGCGTCTGGAAGCCGCGCTGGCCGACGAGCGCCTTGGCGTACGCAAGGACGGCGCAGTGGAGCGTGTGATCGTCGACCTGTCCTCGCCGAACCTGGCCAAGGAAATGCACGTCGGCCACCTGCGTTCGACCATCATTGGCGACGCCGTGGCGAGAGTGCTGGAGTTTCTCGGCGACGAGGTGATTCGCCAGAACCACGTCGGCGATTGGGGCACCCAGTTCGGCATGCTGCTGGCCTTTATGGAAGAGAACCCGGCCGCCGCAGAAAGCGAACTGGCCGACCTCGAAGGTTTCTACCGTGCCGCCAAGAAGCGCTTCGATGACTCCGCAGAGTTCGCCGAACGCGCCCGCGCCCTAGTCGTACAACTACAGGCCGGTGAGCCGGAGTGCATGCGCCTGTGGCACCGTTTCAACAGCATTTCCCTGAGCCATTGCCAGAAGGCCTACGACCGCCTGAACGTCAAACTGACCCCGGCCGACATCAAAGGCGAAAGCGCCTACAACGCCGAGCTACCCGGCGTGATCGAAGCCTTGCGCGAAAAAGGCCTGCTGACCGAGAACAACGGCGCCCAGTGCGTCTTCCTCGACGACTACAAGAACGCCGAAGGCAATCCGCTACCGGTAATCGTGCAGAAGGCTGGCGGCGGCTACCTGTACTCGACCACCGACCTGGCCGCCATGCGTTACCGCAGCCAGCAGCTCAATGCTGACCGCGCGCTGTATTTCGTCGACCAGCGCCAGGCCCTGCACTTCCAGATGGCCTTCGAAGTCGCGCGTCGTGCCGGCTTCGTGCATGAAGGCATGCAGCTCGAACACATGGGCTTCGGCACCATGAACGGTGCCGACGGACGCCCGTTCAAGACCCGCGATGGCGGCACGGTAAAACTCATCGACCTGCTCGACGAAGCTGAAACCCGCGCCTACGAGCTGGTCAAGGAGCGCAACGACCAGCGCGCGGCCAAGGGTGAGACGCCGTTCGACGAAGCCGAACTGCGCGAAATTGGCCGAGTTGTGGGCATTGCCTCGGTGAAGTACGCCGATCTGTCCAAGCACCGCACCAGCGACTACAGCTTCAACTTCGAGCTGATGCTTAGCTTCGAGGGCAATACCGCGCCCTATCTGCTTTACGCCTATACCCGCACGGCAAGCATCTTCCGCAAGCTGGGCAAGAGCGCCGATCAGCTCGACGGCCGCATCGAACTTCAAGCGTCCCAGGAAATCGAACTGGCCGGCAAGCTCGCGCAGTTCGGCGAAGTGCTGGGCGGCGTCGCGGACAAAGGCACACCGCACGTGCTTTGTACCTACCTGTACGATGTTGCCGGGCTGTTCTCCAGCTTCTACGAGCATTGCCCGGTGCTCAGCGCCGAGGACGAGAGCACACGACAGAGCCGCCTGCGCCTTGCCGCGCTGACCGGTCGCACCCTCAAGCAAGGCCTGCAACTGCTCGGCCTGGAAACCCTGGAGCGCATGTAAGTGGCAGCCCGCAAGAAGCCCGCACCGAAACGCGGCGCCAGCCGTTACAAGGCTCCGAGCAAACGCCCGGTACCGGGCTGGATCTGGCTGGCCTGCGGGCTGGTGGTTGGCGTGTTCGCCATGCTGCTGTTCAACCTGCAGCCGGGCAGCGATGCGATCAAGCGCGAGAAACCGCAGCCAGAGCGCGCCAGCACCACGCCCAAGGCGACGCCATCGGCGACCAGCCAGGAACCTGGCAAGCCCAAATACGACTTCTACACCCTACTGCCGGAGTCGGAAGTCATCGTGCCACCGGACGCCGTACCACCGCCCGCCACGCCGACCCCGCCGCCAGTAACCCCCGAAGAAGCGGCGAAGATCGACGCGGCCCGCGCCCAGGCTGCGCTCAACGGCGAAACCCCGCCGCCAGCTCCGCCCGTTGCGACACCGACTCCCGCCGTGCAAGCGCCTTTGGCCACGCAGTTCTTCCTGCAGGCCGGTTCATTCCGCCGCAAGGACGACGCCGAAGGCGTGCGCGCGCAGATCACCCTGCTCGGCCAGAACGTACGCGTCGAGTCCGGCACGGTGCGTGACGAAACCTGGCACCGCGTCCTGGTTGGCCCGTTCGCCAACCGCGAGCAACTGGCTCAGTCGCAGAAAGCCCTGGCTGCCAACGGCTTCAGTAACCTCCTGTTGCAACAGCGCCAGAGCCGCTAAACCTCGCTCGCCCTGTGGATTTGGTGGGCTGAAGCCCACAACAGGGGCCCCCTCTGTAGGGTGGCCCGGGCGGCGATCCGTTTCAGCCCACCGGCCCAGACCTTACCCGCCACCCAGCAGCCACGGCCATTCTTCTACCGTTCATGCCGGCCGCCTTGAAGCGCGCACAAGCCATCCCCATATAACAGGTCAACCCCGGAGCTGCCGAAGGAGCACGCCCTTGACCACTATCGTTTCAGTCCGCCGCCACGGCAAAGTCGTCATGGGTGGCGACGGCCAGGTTTCCCTCGGCAATACCGTGATGAAAGGCAACGCGAAAAAAGTCCGTCGCCTGTACCACGGTCAGGTCATCGCCGGTTTCGCCGGCGCCACCGCCGATGCCTTCACCCTGTTCGAACGTTTCGAGTCGCAGCTGGAAAGGCATCAGGGCCACCTGGTTCGTGCCGCCGTAGAGCTGGCCAAAGACTGGCGTACCGACCGTTCCCTGAGCCGCCTGGAAGCCATGCTGGCCGTGGCCAACAAAGATGCCTCGCTGATCATCACCGGTAACGGAGACGTGGTCGAACCCGAGCATGGCCTGATCGCCATGGGTTCTGGCGGTGGCTTCGCCCAGGCCGCAGCCATGGCTCTGCTGCAAAAAGGCAGTGAAGACCTCGACGCCCGCGAGATCGCCGAAACCGCGCTGAAAATCGCCGGTTCCATTTGCGTCTTCACCAATCAGAATCTGACCATCGAGGAGCTGGACTCGGCCATCTAGGCCAGTCCTGATCGGAGCCCGCTCATGTCCATGACACCCCGCGAGATCGTCCACGAACTCAACCGCCACATCATCGGCCAGGATGACGCCAAGCGCGCCGTGGCCATCGCCCTGCGCAACCGCTGGCGGCGCATGCAGCTGCCAGCCGAGCTGCGCGCCGAGGTCACCCCCAAGAACATCCTGATGATCGGCCCGACCGGCGTCGGCAAGACCGAAATCGCCCGGCGCCTGGCCAAGCTGGCCAATGCGCCCTTCCTGAAAGTGGAAGCGACCAAGTTCACCGAGGTCGGCTATGTCGGCCGTGATGTCGAATCGATCATCCGCGACCTGGCCGATGCTGCACTCAAGCTGCTGCGCGAGCAGGAAATCGTCCGCGTGCGCCACCGCGCCGAAGACGCCGCCGAAGACCGCATTCTCGATGCCCTGCTGCCACCGGCACGCAACGGCTTCGCCGAGGAAGCTGCATCGGGCAATGATTCCAATACTCGCCAGCTGTTCCGCAAGCGCCTGCGCGAAGGCCAGCTGGACGACAAGGAAATCGAAATCGAAGTGGCGGACAGCCCTGCCGGTATCGAAATAATGACGCCGCCCGGCATGGAAGAAATGACCAGCCAGTTGCAGAACCTGTTCTCCAACATGGGCAAGGGCAAGAAGAAGAGCCGCAAGCTCAAGGTCAAGGACGCACTGAAGCTGGTGCGTGAAGAGGAAGCCGGGCGCCTGGTCAATGAGGAAGAACTCAAGGCCAAGGCCCTGGAGGCAGTCGAGCAGCACGGTATCGTGTTCATCGACGAGATCGACAAGGTGGCCAAGCGAGCCAACGCCGGCGGCGCCGACGTTTCCCGCGAGGGCGTACAGCGCGATCTGCTGCCACTGATCGAGGGCTGCACCGTCAACACCAAACTGGGCATGGTCAAGACCGACCACATCCTGTTCATCGCATCCGGCGCCTTCCACCTCAGTAAGCCGAGCGATCTGGTGCCGGAGCTGCAGGGTCGCCTGCCAATCCGTGTCGAGCTCAAGGCGCTGTCGCCAGAAGACTTCGAGCGCATTCTCAGCGAGCCCCATGCATCGCTCACCGAGCAGTACGTGGCGCTGCTGCAGACCGAAGGTCTGGGCGTGGAGTTTGCCGAAGACGGTATCAAGCGTCTGGCCGAGATCGCCTGGCAGGTCAACGAGAAGACCGAGAACATCGGTGCCCGTCGTCTGCACACGCTGCTGGAGCGTCTGCTGGAGGAAGTGTCCTTCAGTGCCGGTGATCTGGCTGGGCAGCAGAATGGCGAGGTCATCCGCATCGACGCGGCCTACGTCAACAGCCACCTCGGCGAGCTGGCCGAGGACGAAGACCTGTCACGCTATATCCTCTAAGAGCAGCCACAAGCTGCAAGCTGCGAGTCGCAAGCACATCCGCTTCGGCTCTTCTTGCGGCTTGTAGCATGTGGTTTGGAGCTACCATCATGCTCGTCCCTACCTCGATCAAGCTGCACAAGGCGTCGCGCATACTGGAACTGCAATACGGCAACGATAGCTACAGGTTGCCGGCAGAATTCCTGCGCGTGCATTCGCCGTCGGCCGAGGTGCAGGGCCATGGCAAACCGATTCTGCAGACCGGCAAACTCAATGTCGCATTGATCGGCATCGAGCCGGCAGGCAATTACGCGCTCAAGCTGACCTTCGATGACGGCCATGACAGCGGGCTGTTCAGCTGGGATTACCTTCAGCAACTGGCGCTGCGCCAGGACGACCTCTGGCGTGACTATCTGGCCGAGCTCGCCGCCGCGGGCAGATCTCGCGACCCCGATGAGTCGGTCGTGCGCCTGATGCTCTGATGCGCAGTCATCCGTAACGATTTGGCGCAGCTATTTTCCTGCTGCAATGAAAACGCCCGGCACAAGACCGGGCGTTTTCGTTACCGCGTGCACCCTCAGGACTGATTGCCCGAGGCTGGCGTTGTAGCGCTTGCCGGTGAGGCGGCAGGCGTCGGTGTGCTAACAGGCACAGGCTTGGCCACCGCTGGCTTCTTCGCCGCAGGCTTGCGTACCGGCTTGGCAGCTGGTTTAGGCGCAGCCTTCGCTGCCGGCTTGGCTGCAGGTTTGGCGGGACTCTTGGTGGCAGACGCAGGCTTGGCAGCTACCGCTTTGCCCGCTGCCGCTTTGGCGGCCGGTTTCACAGGCGCTTTCGCCGCAGGCTTGCTGGCAACTTTGCTCGCCGTCGCAGGCTTGGTAGCGGCAGGCTTGCTCGCGGGCTTGGCGGCAGTGGACTTAGTAGCCGGTTTAGCGGCTGCCTTTGCGGGCAGGCCGGTAAGCGCCTCCAGTTGCCTGGTCAACAGCTCGACCTTGTCGTTGAGTGACTTGACCTCGCTGCGACTCGGCACGCCCAGGCGCGAGATGGCGCTATTGAGGCGTTTATCGAAAGCCTCCTCGAGCTCGCCCCACTTGCCGATTGCCCTGTCCTTGACCTCATCGACACGGGATCTGGCACTACCGGTCGAAGGCTTCGTTGCATCGGCTTGCTGGCCTGCATCGCTCTTGGCAGCCTTCTCGGCTCTCTCGCCATCCTTGACCAGCGTGTCGAACAGCTTGGTGCCGTCCTTGCTGACCTTGGAATACGCGCCCAAGCCCGCCAACCAGATCTGCCGCGAGTACTTTTCAACCTCGCCGACCCACGAGCCGGTCTGTTTCTCGGATTTCTTTTTGACAGCCATCCTGCTCTCCTTATTGGGTAAGCGCGACGTGCTCGAACAACGCGCTCAGCTCATCCAGCGTAGCAGACAGGGCTGGGGAGCCTGTCGCGCGGGGATGCCGAGCCGGTTGGGGGCGCCTGCCACGCTAGGATCCAGGGCCCGCTCGATCTTTCGATACTCACGACGACCCTGCTCTTCACGAAGGACACTCTGTTTCTGACTCCGTCGGCTGGCCTGTTGACCCATTCGACTCCTTCATTGACCCGCTTCTTGGCGCGCTGTTCCGCTGCATCGCCAATCCAGGCCTGCGCTCGGGAGAAGTACGAGCCCAGGCACACCACAGGATTTACATCCCCAGGCCAGTTACCTGCAGCTTGCGAAACATGGAAGCGACGACAGAGGAAACGGGCGCAACTGGCAGGCGCGGTAGAGAGGCGCCGAAACAGCAGGAAGGCAAGACAAGGATGTAGCAGCGAATCGATGCAAGCCATACGCTCGCGGGAGACAGCCCGCGAACACTCCGACAGGGAGTGCTCGCAGGCTTTCAGACAGCTGAATCAGCTGGCGTTAGGCGGGGTTACACCATTGGTATTGCTCGCCGCCGGAGCTGGAGCCGGGCTCGACTCGCTGGCAGGTTTGCCTGCAGCAGGGGCAGCGGCAGCCGGCTTGTCAGCTACAACTGGCTTGGCCGCAGGTTTCGCCGCTGCTGGTTTCGCTGGTGCTTTGGCAGCAGGTTTCGCGGCAGTAGGTGCTGGCTTGGCTGCGGTCTTGGTAGCAGCAGGTTTGGCAGTTGGCTTGGCAGCAGCGGGTTTAGCGGCGGCTTTAGCAGTTGGCTTGGCTACAGCAGGTTTTGCAGCGGTTTTAGCAGCTGGCTTGGCGGCTGCAGGTTTCGCGGCGGCCTTGGCAGCTGGCTTGGCGGCTGCAGGTTTCGCGGCGGCCTTGGCAGCTGGCTTGGCGACAGCAGGTTTCGCAGCGGCTTTAGCTGCCGGCTTGGCAGCAGCAGGTTTCGTGGCGGCTTTGGCGGCTGGCTTGGCGGCAGCAGGTTTCGCGGCGGCTTTAGTAGCCGGCTTGGCAGCAGCAGGTTTCGCGGCAACTTTGGCGACTGACTTGGCAGCAGCAGGTTTCGCGGCGACTTTGGCGACTGGCTTGGCGGCAGCGGGCTTAGCTGCGGCTTTGACAGCTGGCTTGGCAGCAGCAGGTTTCGCAGCGACTTTGACAGCTGGCTTGGCGGCAGCGGCAGGTTTGGCTGGGGCCTTGCTGCGAGTGGCCAGAACCTTGCTGGCAGCTTCACGAACCTTGCCGACGCCTTGGGCCAGTTTCAGGCTTTCCTGAGCATCACGCTTGAGCTGCACGATGTACTGACGGGTTTCGCTCTGGCGAGCCTGCAGCCCATCCAGTACGCCTTCCAGCTCGCCGACGGCGGACTTGGCCTTGGACTGAGCCTTGGCTTTGCCTGCAGCAACGGAGGCTTGCAGTTTACCGCGAGCCTTGTGCAGTTTTTCCTGTGCAGCACCGCGTTGCTTTTCCAGTTTGGCGAGCACTTTTTCAGCGTCGACCAAGGCTTGCGAGCAGGCACTTTCGAGGTGCTCGAGCAAGCTTCCGGAAAGCTGTTGAAGCAGGTGCAGCGGAGTGGTGACCGATTTCTTTTTCACGTTTTTCGTGGCCGACATGGCGCGCCTCCTGGCGGATGAGATGAAGCCATACTAGACCTGTGAATTTGCGCCCGCTAGCGGCGCTTTGCAAGCACATGCGTACAGCAACCGGAGCGGGCACCCGCACACAGAATCGGAGGAGACTAAAACGCCGCGAACTCGCGCGGCGTTGAGCGTCATACCGCGTCGGCGGTGGCCTGCTGCTGGTGAGCGGTGTGCAGCACTTCGATCAGGCAGTCTTCGAGCTCGAAGCGCTCATGCAGCATCTGCCCGAGGCGTTTGAGTTCGGCACTGACTGCCTCGACATCGCCACAATCACCTTCATCACAGCGATCATTGAACGCCAGTGCGGCTTCGGTGATCACTTCGAGGCGCGGGTAGATCTGCTTGGCCAGCTCAAGACCGCGCTGGTCACCGAACGCTCGGGCCTCTTCGGTAAGCTGCTGGTAGACCTCGAAATGCCCGGCGGAAACGTAGTCGACGAGGATCTCGCAGAAACGCTGCACGACGGCCTTGTCGCTGACATCATCGATGGCCGCATAAGCCTTGATCAGTTCAGCACGCTCCTGCAACCAGCGATCGATCAACAGGTGTACGCCGCCCCACCGCTCCTGTGCATTCTGGCAACTCTCGAGCATGGTGATCTCCCTCCCTTATCGGTATTTCCTGTAGGCATCCGGGCAACGATCATCGTTCAGCAAGTCGTCGTCGCCCCGAATCGGAAGTTGGCTGATCGCCCCTATCGGCAGCATTCACCTGCTGCCGCTTTGGTGTGAGCCCTGCTCGTGCACCGACAACGACGAAAGCGTCACGTACCGATCCCTGAACGTGTAGCCGAGTCTGGACACTAGCATGATTCGTATTGCAGTCCGAACACTCATTTCGGCTCAGGTTGTGGGCCCTCACCCAAGGCATCAAAGCGCCTCGTCATAAACGCCGGTGCAGGGCCGGCAGGTCATCACGGGTCAACTTGCAGGGCGCACAGCGTGCGGCTCGACGGTAGCGACCGCGGGAACGCTGACGACCTGCCCACTGAGGCGGCGATCGAGCAGGCCGAGACCTTCCTGAAACAAGCGGTTACTACGTTCCACGTCGCCCAGTTGCGCGAGCAGCCGTGCAAGCTCGGCACAGGTTTCCGGATGACGCTCTAAGGTCAAGCTGCTCTCGAAATAATCGCGGGCCTTGCCCCACAGCTGGTTGTGCAGGCTCAGACGACCAAGGGTCAGCAGCAAGCCGGCATCGTTGGGGTGCTGTTTCAGCCAGCCCTCGGCAGCCTGCAGTTGGCGGGCAGGATCACGGCCATGCAGTAGGCCGTACAGACGCGCCAGGCGACTGTCGTATTCGCGATTCAGTGCCTTGCTGAGCAATTCCTCGGCCCCCGGTTCGGCCCCCAGCATACGCAGACGATCGGCATATACCGCAAGCAGTTCGGGCTCGCCGCGCAGATTGGGCGACAGTCGCTCCCAGGCCTGCGCCAGCGAAGGCAAGGTGCTTTCATCGGCAGCGTTCAGGTCTATGGCAGTGAGGTATTCACGCCAGGCACTACGCTCCAGCATCATCAGCTCGGCAGGAGCCAGCGCTTTCTCCTTGCGCAACACCGGCAGCAGTTTGAGCAGTGCTTGCCAGTCGCCACGTATCACGTACAGATCCTGCAATTGGCGTAACACTTGCGGGTTACGCGGATGACGCTCCTGCATCACCAGCAGAGTTTCCTGAGCGGTGTCCACCTGCCCACGCGCCAGTTGCAGCTCAGCGTGGGTCAGGGCGATGGCCAGCTCGGCGTTGGGCTGGCGCTCCAGTGCCTCGGCCAACAGCGCGTCGCTTTCCTCGTAGTGCTCGAGATTATGGGCGGCGCGGGCAGCGCCGAGGTAATGAATCAGCGGGCGCGGCTCATTGCGGGCAATTCGGCTCAGATGCGTCTGAGCCTTGGCCCAGCGGCCCTCGATCAGCTCCTGAAAGCCGTGTTCCGAGGCGCTGCGCACACGGCGTTCACGGTGCAGGCGTGACCACGGATTGACCAGCCCAAGCGAGGTCAACAGCGCACGAATGACCAGGCGCAGCAGCCACAGCGTCAGCCATACCGCCACGATCAGCAGCACGAATGCCCACAGCGTCGACTCGTAGCGGAAGCCCTGGTAGGCGAACAGCACATAGCCCTTGTGTTCGGAGATGGCCAGGCCAAGCAGCGCCAGGCCACCGATCACCACCAAGGCGAGCAGCAGCAGGTAAACGCGCTTCATGGGCGCCCCTCCTCGTTGCCAGTTGCCTCATCGGTCGGCGCATCCTTGAGACGCTCACGTGCCGACTGCTTGTGCTCGATGTAGGCCTGCACCGCGTTGAGCGACTGCGTCAACTCAGGCACCTTGACTTCAATGGGCTTGTCGACCAGTTCGCCAACCCGCATACGCAGGGCACGGCTGTCCGGATTGTCACGGTTGAAGTTGGCGTCCAGCACCTCGCCAGCCTGCTGCAGCGCCTGACGATAGACCTGCGTCTCGCCATGCAGCGCCGCCCATTGTGCCTGCTCAAGAGCAAGACTCAGTGCCAGGCGTACCTGGGTCAGGCTTTGTCCGGCGAGCAGCGGGCGAATATTCTGATCGGCATTGAAATCGAGACGGAAGTACTGCGACAGTGTTTGCAGACCGTGACTCCACCAGGTGCCTGGCGCGCTGTCCGCAGCCAGTTCACCGAGCACACCACCGTCTGCCACGAATTTCGGATTCAGCGAGTTCAATTGCGACGCCTGCTCGCGCAGGGCACCAAGTTGCAGGAATAGCCCTGTACGATCCGGGTTTTCGGTCGAGCGCAGCGCCTCCAGGCTCCTGGCCAGTTGCTCGCGAGCCGCGAACGCTGCCGGGTCATCCTGATCACGGACAATCTCGTCGGCCGCCTGCACCAGCGCCGTGGCGCTGTTGGTGTCCTGCAACGCCGACAAGCGCAGACTAGCCAGACGCAGCAGATGTTCGGCCTCGGCCAGGCGCCAGTCCTGACGGCTGGCGCCGAGAACGGTTTCCAGGCGCTGGTTGAGCAGTTGCTGATCCCCCTGCAACTGGGCCACCAGGCGACGGCGTTCTTCCAGCTCCTCGACGGTCGGCAGCTGCCCGAAACGGTTGTCCAGAGTATTGGTACGCTGCGACAGCGCCTGGGTCTGGCTACGCGCCTCCTCGAGCTGCCCTGACTGCTGCGCCGCCTCGGCCTGCAAGGTACGCAGTTGCCAAGCACTCCAGCCGCCGACACCAACGCCGATCGCGCCGATCAGCAGGGCCACGGCCGCCAACGCAGAGCCCCGTGAGGCGGGTCTGGCTTCGCCGGCAGCCGGAGAAGATTCGAGGGCGGGTTGTACAGGCTGCTCCTGCTCTTTCGGGGTAGTCGCTTCGCTCACGTATCCATCCTTTGCTTCACAAGTCGGGCGAAGCCTGCGAACGCAAGGCCGCCAACAACGCCGCGGTATCAGCACCACGGCAATCCACAACATTCAACGCACCCATCTCGCGGGCCATGATGGCGACTCGCGGGCTGGGTACGAACAAGGGTAGTTGCGCCAGCTGCGGCCAGTCATCCGCTGCCAGTTGGCGCAGATGCATCAGACCCTGCCCACTGCTGACCGCCACGCCATTCAAGCGTTCCACCTGAAATAGCCGCTGCAGGGTGCCAACAGGATAACCCGGCAGCACGCGCCGATAGACCGGCAGGTAGTCGACCTCGACGCCATGCCCACGCAATTGCTCGGCTAGCAGGGTGCGCCCATCCTCGCCACGAATGATCAATACCCGGGGAAACAACGCATCCTGCAGCGCCGTTTGCAGTGCTGGCAAGGCCAGTAACGCCTCGCTGTCGTCACCACCCTCTGGCCAAGTTACCGGCAGCCCGTAGTCGGCGAGAATCTGTCCGGTTCCCGCCCCTACGGTGAACCAGGGCTGATCGGCCAGCGGTTGTGGCCAGTAGCGATCGAGCAGATCGAGGCCGAAACGCGCAGCCGGCTTGCTGACCACGATGACCGCGGTATAGCGAGGCAGGTCACAGATGATTGCGCTCTGTTCCGGGGTTTCAGGCAGCGGTTCGATGCCCAGCAGCGGCAGGCAGGCGCCGTGGACGCCCTCGCCTGCGAGCGCCGCCGCCAGCGCCTGGCATTCCTGCTCGGGGCGCGTCAGCAGCAGGCGCCACGCACTCACTCGGCAGCAGCCTCGCCGTAAATGGCCTGCAGAATCTCGCCAGCCCCTTGGGCCAGCAGCGCTTCGGCCACCTCGATACCCAGGCGTTCGGCATCCTCCGCAGCACCGCGCTGCTCGGCACGCAACAAACTGCTGCCATCGGGCTCGCCGACCAGGCCGCGCAACCACAGCTGCTCGCCTTCGAGAATCGCGTAGCAGGCGATAGGCACCTGGCAACCGCCATTGAGGCGCTTGTTCATCGCTCGCTCGGCAGTGACCCGCAGCGCGGTCGCGGTGTGATTGAGCGGCGCCAGCAAGGCCTGCAGCTGGGCATCGCCAACTCGGCATTCGATGCCGACCGCACCCTGACCACCTGCGGGCAGACTGTGTTCGATAGCGATGGAATCGCGGATGCGTGCCTCGAAGCCGAGGCGAATCAGACCAGCCGCCGCGAGGATGATGGCGTCGTACTCACCGGCATCCAGCTTGGCCAGGCGAGTGTTGACGTTGCCGCGCAGGAAGTGGATTTTCAGATCGGGACGACGCGCCAGCAACTGCGCCTGACGACGCAGGCTCGACGTGCCGACCACGCTGCCCTGGGGGAGTGCGTCGAGGCTGTCGAAATGGTTGGAGACGAAGGCATCGCGCGGATCTTCGCGCTCGCAGATGCAATACAGCCCAAGGCCTTCAGGGAAGTCCATCGGCACATCCTTCATCGAATGCACGGCGATGTCGGCCTGGTCCCTCCAGCAGCGCGGTTTCCAACTCCTTGACGAACAGCCCCTTGCCACCAATCTTCGCAAGCGGCGCGTCGAGCAGTTTGTCGCCGCGACTGACCATCGGCACCAGGCTCACCAGCAGCCCCGGGTGGGCCTGCTCAAGACGAGTTTTGACGTATTCGGCCTGCCAAAGGGCCAGGGCACTCTTGCGCGTTGCGATGCGAATTTCGCGGGGCATGGGGCAATTCCAGAAAACCAATTGCCACCGATGATAACAGGCTCTCGGGTCGCCAGCCCGAAGCCTCCTGCGACCCGTCGCCCTAGTCGGTGCGCGTCCTAGATGTGATTCATCATCTTGCGCACACCCGCCACATGACGACGACTGACTACCAGCGCATCACCATTGAGGCCTTTCAGGAAGAGCTGAAAATGCCCCAGTGGCGTGCGTTGCAGTCGCTCGATGCGCTCACGAGCCACCAAGGCGTTACGGTGGATGCGCACGAAACGGTCACCGAATTCGTCTTCCAACGCTTTGAGCGGCTCGTCCAGCAGCACTTCACCGCCCTCATGACGGAGGGTCACGTACTTATGGTCAGCGATGAAATAGATCACATGATCCAACGGGATCAGCTCGATGCCCTTGCGGGTGCGGGCGCTGATATGGCTGCGCGGGCCAACGCCACTTTCTGCAGCGGGACGGGTGAGTGCAGCCAATTGCACGCGATTGAGACGCTCGGCTTTTTTCAGGGCCTCTTCGAGATGCTCGGGGCGTACTGGTTTAACCAGATAACCCACGGCACTGACCCGAAACGCCTCCAAGGCAAACTCATCATGAGCGGTGCAGAAGATCACCGCGGGTGGTGCTTCACGCTCGCAAAGCCGAGCAGCAGCCTGGAGACCATCAAGGCCTGGCATGCGGATATCGAGCAGCACCACATCGGGCTTGAGGCTCTCGACCAGAGCGAGTGCCTCTTCACCGTTGCTCGCAGAGGGCTCGACAACACGATAACCCTCCAGCGCAGCAACCATGCGGCTCAAGCGCTCTCGGGCAAGGGGTTCGTCATCGACGATCAAGACATTCATAATGATCTGGCTTCCTGCATGGGTCTTGCACATGGGTAGCGTAGACGGGTGTAGTGTCGGCCATCACGACGCTCCACGCTGAGACTGGCTTGCGAACCGAAAAGTGCCGCAAGACGCGCGTCAATATTGGCAAGCGCCTGGTGGGTACCGCGCGAGACCAAAGGCGTACCGCTGTCCTCGTATGGATTGCTGACGCTGAGATGGAACACACCGTCGATGTAATTGGCCGATATCTGCACCAGTCCCCCTTCGATACGTGGTTGGATACCATAGATCAAAGCATTCTCCAGCAGCGGCTGCAGAGTCAGCTGCGGAATGGGTAAATCCGCGGGAACCTCATCAATCTCCCATTGCAACTGTAGTCGCTCGCCGAGCCTATAGTGCTCGATCGACAAGTATCGCTGCGCCAACTCCAGTTCCTCACTCCAACTTACGAGGGTACCGGGCCTGGCCAGACTTGCACGAAACAGGTCGGAAAGATCCAACACAGCCTGTTCCGCCCTGACAGAGTCTGTGACAACCAGGCTAGCGATGCTGTTCAAACTGTTGAACAGGAAATGCGGGCGGATCCTTGCCTGCAATGACTCGATGCGCGCACGCAGCTCCGCCTGCTCCTGGCGCCGCCACTGGCTTTGCAGATAGAAATAGCGCAGCAGCAGTGCCGACATGATCAGACTGATCAGGGCGTGACGCAGGTACAGGTTCACCTCGCCCTCGTGAGGTAGCGGCCCGCCAAGGTCGTAGTAATCGGCGACCGCCGTACAGCCGAGCGTCAGGCCGACCACCAAGGCGCAGCACGCCGCCCCGGCCCACATGGCCTGCAGCCGGGCGAGCAGGGGCCGCAAGCGGCACAGCAGCGCCGAGGACAACAGTACGATCCACTGCACGAACAACGATGTCAGCGCCAGGCGCACCCAGTCGAAACCGGGCAGCATCGGCTCGGCGAGTACCAGCACGAGCACCAGCAGTTCGGCTAGCAGTACGGTGGTGAGCAGCGCCTCGGGCTGGCACAGCTCGGGCACGAAAAAATCATCGGGCGCGGAGGGGGTCGAGGTCTTTCGATTGGTGTTCATCGCCGCAGTGTCCGCGCGCGCCTCAAAGCGAGCAAGAGAGCCCACCGCAAGCGGGCGAAATAACCCACCGAAATGCGTTACTGCTGATGAAATTGTGATCCAGCCAACACTCGCCCGAGCCGCTGCGCAGGCCGACGTGTCTGTTATCATCAGCAGACTTTTCCGTCGTGCCGGAAACTTCCGGCCCGTCCGCACCTGCATACAGCCGAGTCAGACCATGAGCATCGAAAAAACCAATCAGTCCTGGGGCGGCCGCTTCAGCGAGCCCGTCGACGCCTTCGTCGCCCGTTTCACCGCCTCGGTGGAATTCGACAAGCGCCTGTATCGCCACGACATCATGGGCTCCATCGCCCACGCCACCATGCTGGCCAAGGCGGGCGTGCTGACCGATGCGGAGCGCGATGCGATCATCGACGGCCTGACCCAGATTCAGGGCGAAATCGAAGCTGGCCAGTTCGACTGGCGCGTCGACCTGGAAGACGTGCACATGAACATCGAGGCACGCCTGACCGACCGTATCGGCGTGACCGGCAAGAAGCTGCACACCGGCCGCTCGCGCAACGACCAAGTGGCCACCGACATCCGCCTGTGGCTGCGTGACGAGATCGACCTGATCCTCGCCGAGATCACCCGCCTGCAACAGGGTCTGCTGGAGCAGGCCGAGCGTGAAGCCGAGACCATCATGCCTGGCTTCACCCACCTGCAGACCGCCCAGCCGGTAACCTTCGGCCACCACCTGCTGGCCTGGTTCGAAATGCTCAGCCGTGACCACGAACGGCTGGTCGATTGCCGCAAGCGCACCAACCGCATGCCCCTGGGCAGCGCCGCACTGGCGGGCACTACCTACCCGATCCAGCGTGAAATTACCGCTGAACTGCTCGGCTTCGACGCCGTGGGTGGCAACTCACTGGACGGCGTGTCGGATCGCGATTTCGCCATCGAATTCTGCGCCGCCGCCTCCATCGCCATGATGCACCTGTCGCGCTTCTCGGAAGAGCTGGTGCTGTGGACCAGCGCCCAGTTTCAGTTCATCGACCTGCCGGATCGTTTCTGCACCGGCTCCTCGATCATGCCGCAGAAGAAGAACCCGGACGTACCCGAGTTGGTACGCGGCAAGACCGGCCGCGTGTTCGGCGCCCTGACCGGCCTGCTGACCCTGATGAAAGGCCAGCCGCTGGCCTACAACAAGGACAACCAGGAAGACAAGGAGCCGCTGTTCGACGCCGCCGATACCCTGCGCGACTCGCTACGCGCCTTCGCCGACATGATTCCGGCGATCAAGCCCAAGCACGCCATCATGCGCGAAGCGGCCCTGCGCGGCTTCTCCACCGCCACCGATCTCGCCGACTACCTGGTGCGCAAGGGTCTGCCGTTCCGGGACTGCCACGAAATCGTCGGCCATGCGGTGAAGTACGGTGTGGACAATGGCAAGGATCTGGCCGAGATGAGCCTCGAAGAACTGCGCCGCTTCAGCGATCAGATCGAACAAGATGTATTCGCCGTACTGACCCTGGAAGGCTCGGTGAACGCCCGCGACCATATCGGTGGCACCGCACCACGCCAAGTACGCCTGGCTGTGGAACGCGGCCGGGCCCTGCTCGCCTCGCGCTGATGATTGCCGGCCGACGCATTTCGGTGGTCGGCTGTTCGGGCGCGGGCAAGACCACGCTGTCGCGCCGCCTGGCACGGCAGCTTGGTTATCGCCATGTCGAGCTGGATGCGCTGTATCACCAGCCCGACTGGCAAACCCTGCCCACTGAGCAGTTTCAGGCACAGGTCGCCGAGGCGATAGAGGGCGATGGCTGGGTCGTGGAAGGCAACTACTCCTCGGCTCGCCCTCTGGTGCTGGAGCGCACGGACATGGTGATCTGGCTCGATTTACCGCGGCCAACCGTGATGCGCCAGGTGCTGTGGCGCACATTGCGACGGTTGTTCAACCGCCAGGTACTGTGGAACGGCAACCGCGAGCGCTGGAGCAACCTGTTCAGCCTCAAGCCCGAACAGTCGATTCTCGTCTGGGCGTGGACACGCCATGCCACCTACCGACAGCGTTACGGCGAAGAAATGCGCAACGCCCCAGCTCATCGTCATTACCTGCGGCTGGATTCACGCCAGGCAGTCGAACGTTTCCTGACCAGCCTGCCGGCTGACACGACGCCCCGATAACACGATTCACTCTTTCCGGAAGAACCAGATGCCACTCAACATTCGCCCCGCGGTACGCGAAGACGCCGCCCTGATCCTGCGTTTCATCACCGACCTGGCCATCTACGAAAAGGCCGAGCATGAAGTGAAGACCGATGTCGCCGGTATCGAAAACAGCCTGTTCGCCGACGGCGGCACCGCCCACGGTCTGATCTGCGAACTGGACGGCGAGCCTATCGGTTACGCCGTGTACTTCTTCAACTACTCGACCTGGCTGGGCAAGCATGGCCTGTACCTGGAAGACCTCTACGTCACCCCGCAGCAACGTGGTGTCGGCGCCGGCAAGGCCCTGCTGCGCCACCTGGCCAAGCTGGCAGTGGCGCGTGGTTGCGGTCGCTTCGAATGGTCGGTACTGGACTGGAATCAGCCGGCCATCGACTTCTACGAGTCCATCGGCGCCAAACCCCAGAACGAGTGGATCGGCTACCGCCTGACCGGCGAAGCGCTGACCCGCTTCGCCGCCGGCTGATCAGCCGGCCAGGCGTGCCTTCATGTGCGCCATGAACGGCCCGAACGCCGCCTCTTTGTCAGCCGCTATGCGCTGGACATGGGGGTTCGTGGCGAAACGCTCGAGCAGTGCGCCAGCCTCGGGAAAATCGCCGAGCAGGTCGATCTCGAACAGCTTGTGCGCCACGGCGGCGGCCAGGTCGATGCTGTACAGGAAGTACAGGTCGGCCAAGCTCATGCTGTCACCGGCCACGTAAGGCGAGAACACACCCAGGCGCTTTAGCGAGTCGACACCGGCGAGCAATTCCTCGCGACCCTTTTTGAGAATCGCCGGATCCAGCTGCATGCCGAAAAACGCCTGGGTGTAGCAGTAGCGCGCCGGCAACTCGATATACAGCTCGATGTGCCTGGCCAGCTCACGCGCCTTCGCCTGCTCGAACGCACCCTGCGGCAATAGCGCGGTGCCCTTCCCCAGCGCCTCGAGGTACTCGAGGATCGCCGAAGTTTCGCTGATAAAGCCCTCGTCGCACTCCAGCACCGGCACCTTGCCGCGTGGGCTGATGGCCAGGAAGGCTTGCTCGCGGCATGCGTAGGCACGCACCTCTTCAAAGGGCAGCCCCTTTTCCAGCAGGGCGAGCTTGACCATGTTGTAGTAATTGCTGACGGCGAAACCGTGGAGCCTGAGCATGGATAGGTATCCTCTGATAGACAGCCGGGACGAGCACGCTAACCTCATTTCAGGCGCTTTACCACGAGCGCTCCAGGCCAACTGGCTGCGACCGCTCTGGCCTGCTACTCTGCCGCCGCCTCGGGCTCGACGCTCGGGAATCCCTACCATGGACTGGAGTTACACCATGAAGAACCTGTTCTTCTTCGACGCGATGCTCACCCCGAAAATCATCACCTTCGTCTACTGGCTGTTGCTGCTCAGCGTGGCGGTCAGTGGCCTGACGATGATGTTCAGCGGTTATGGCAGTTTTCTCGGCGGCCTCGGCACCCTGATCGGTGGCGCCATCGGCGCGCGTATTTGGTGCGAGCTGATGATCGTGCTGTTCAAGATCCACGAAAACCTGCAGAAGATCGCCAACCGCGCGTAATATGAGCACGCCCGCGCACCTTGCATGCGCGGGCGCTGCAGCTACTCCAGCGCGGCGGCTCCTGCCAGCGCTACCTGCCCGTCCTGAGTCGGGTGCATCCCCGACACGCCAATGGCGCCGATGACCTTGCCGTCCTGCACCAGCGGTACACCGCCCTCCAGCAGAATAGCGTTGTGCATCGACAACAGCCGCAGTGCCGCTCCACCGGTGGCCAGGGTCTCTTCGAAGCCCTTGGTAGAGCGCTTGAACAGCGCAGCGGTGGAAGCCTTCTTGATCGCCACCTCGACACTGCCCAGCGCCGCTTCATCGAGCTTGTGCAACAGCACCAGATGGCCACCGCTGTCGGCCACGGCAATCACCATCGGCCAGCCATTGGCGCGGGCCTCCCGCTCGGCAGCCGCTGCAATGTGCTGCGCTAGCGCCAGGCCGATAGGCATGCCATAGCTCAACACCCCAGGGGCGAACGCGACTGGCGCACTCATGGCATCGCCTGCCCGCCGTTGACGTCGAGCACCTGACCAGTGATGTAGCCACTGCAGGCATGAGAGGCAAGGAACAGGTACGACGGTGCCATTTCTTCCGGAGTGCCGAAGCGGCCCATGGGAATGGTGGTGCTGACCGCAGCGCGTGCGGCGTCGTCCTTGTCGGCATGGAAGGCGGTGTCCACGGTGCCCGGAGAGACAATGTTGAAGCGGACATTGGCCGGGGTGAATTCACGCACCCAGTTGCGCTGAATGTTGTGCAGCCAGGCTTTGGCTGCCGCATACAGGCTCGCACCCGGGCCGCCACCGCCATGCGCGGCGATCGAGCCGGTGGTGATCACCGCCGCGCTCTGCCCGCTGGCCTTGGCCGAAGCGCGCAGATGCGGAATAGCCTCACGGGTGACCATCAGTGCCGAGCGCAGGTTGACGTCGATCATAGCGTCGAAGAACGCGTCGTCGATGTTCTCCAGACCACGGCGCTCCAGCAGCGCACCGGCGTTGTTGATCAGCACGTCGATGCCGCCGAAGCGTTCGACGAACGCCGCGACCGTGGCCACGCAGGCGTCGGTTTTACCGAGATCGCCGGCGAAAAACGCAGCCTGGCCGCCATCGGCCGACAGCTCGCTGAGCAGTGCATCAAGATCGGCCGGCGTGTTGCGCGCGGTGATGCCGACATGGGCGCCAAGCTTGGCGAAGGCACGCGCGGTAGCCAGGCCGATGCCGAGGGTGGAGCCGGTGATCAGTACGCGCTTGCCGCGCAGGTCATTGAAAGTCATTGGGTACATTCCTCTTTGCGATGAGCAGGTGGTTGCGGGGCGATGCCGGCACGGCGCTTGAGCACGCGCAGTAGCAACGGCAACATCCACAGCGACAGGGTGATGATGGCCAGCACCAGGGAGACCGGACGTTCGAAGAACACCATCAGGTCGCCCTGGGCGCGCATCATCGAGGTGATAAAGGTTTCCTCGAGCATCGGCCCGAGAACGATGCCGAGAATCATCGGCGCCAACGGGAAGCCGTTCTCTTCCATCAGGAAGCCGACGATGCCGAAGGCGAGAATGGTGACGATGGCGAACAAGGTGTTTTCCACGGCGAAGGCGCCGACGATGGAGAACGCCAAGATCACCGGCATGAGGATGCTCTGCGGCACCTGAAGCACACGTTTGAACAGCTTGATGGCGAGAAAACCGAAGGGAATCAGCAGGATGTTGGCGAGCAGGAAGGCCAGGAACACCGCGTTGATCATGTCGGCGTTCTCAGTGAAGATCGTCGGCCCCGGGTTCAGGCCCTTCATGAACAGCACGCCAATGACGATGGCGGTCAGCGAGTCGCCGGGAATACCGAACACCGTGGCCGGGATGAAGCTCCCCCCACCGCCGCGTTATTGGCTGCGGTAGCCGGGACGATCTTGGCCATGTTGACCTCATCCGGCGTGGTGCGTTTGGCCGCTGCGCGCTTGGACATGGCGTAGGAAATGTATGCCGCCACATCGGAGCCGGCGCCCGGCAGAATACCTACCAGCACACCGACGAATGAACCCTGAGCAACGCCCACCTTGTACTTGAAAATGTCGCGCAGCGCCTGCAGCAACATGGGCTTCTGCGGCACCAGCGCGGCCTGCCGGGAGTTGCCGGCGCGGCTGTTGCGGGTGCAGAAACGCAGAATCTCCGCCACCGCGAACAGACCGATGATCACCGGGATAAAACCCAGGCCGCCGAGCAGGTCGGCATTGCCGAAGGTGAAGCGCGCCTCGCCAGACACCGGATCCAACCCCACGCTGGCCACCAGCAAACCGAGCAGCAGCGATACTGCGCCCTTGACCGGCGAGCTGTCGGACACCGCAATGGCAGCGGTCAGGCCCATGCAGGCCAGCCAAAAATATTCGAACGAGCTGAAATTGAGGGCGAATTCGGCCAGAAACGGCGCACACAGAATCAGTGCCAGTACGCCGATGCTGCCGCCGATTGCCGAACTGATCGCGCTCATGCTCAGGGCGTATTCGCCCAGGCCACGTTGTGCCAGGCTGTAGCAAGGCTCGGTGTAGGCCGCCGAAGCCGGTGTGCCGGGCATGCGCATGTACACCGCCGGCAGATCACCGGAAAAGATCGCCATGGCCGCCATGGTGACGATCGCGGCGATTGCTGGCACCGGATCCATGAAGAAGGTCACCGGCACCATCAGCGCCACGGCCATGGTCGCGGTGAGGCCGGGGATGGCACCGACGAACAGCCCGTAGATGGCAGCCACCACCATCACCGCCAGGACTTCGAACGTCATCACCATGCCGAAAGCATTGATTATCGCGTCCACACTCAGCCTCCTAGGTAGTCGGTTAGAAAGCCCATGGGCAACTGCACGCTCATCACCTGCTGAAAGAACAGGTAGAGGAATAGAGTGACCAGCACAGCGGTCACCCACGACAGCAGCGGCCGACCACTGAAACGCTGGCACAGCACACCGACCACTATCACGCTGCACAGCGGGAAACCGACGGTTTCGATGGTCGCCACCAAGGCCAGCACCAGCAACGGCACTAACACAACGTTGATCAGTTGCTCGCGGTTACGAAACCAGGGCTCAGCCTGCACCAGCCAGAAACCATCACCCTCCGAACTGCGTGCCAGGCGTACACCTTTGACCAGCAAGATCACGCCACACAAGGCCAGCAAACCGCCGATGATGGACGGGAAGAACCCCGCCCCGTACTGAAAGAATGGGGACACTTTCATCTGCTGGCCATTGAGCAATACGCCCAGGCCAAGCAGGGTGAAGAGCACCCCGAGAGTGATGTCGCTGAGTTTCATGCTGCGCTCCTGTCGACCAACCGATGCACCGCACCTGCCCTCTACGAGCAGGCGGGTGGCACAGCGATTACGGATTGAGCTTGCTGATCAGGGCCTGGACGTCACGGGTGTGCTGCTCCAGGTACTCACCGAAGGCTTCGGCATTGCGCCACTGCGGACGGAAGCCACGGGCCTCCATTTCCTTGCGCCATTCGGGGTCGTTGTAGATCTTCTCCAGAGTGGCCTCAAGCTTGACCTTGATGTCGTCCGGCAGGCCGGCAGGTGCCACCAGCGCACGGAACGAACCCAGCTCCAGATCCAGACCGGTTTCCTCTTTCAGGGTCGGCACATCCGGGTAGGCAGCCTGGCGCTCGGAACCGAATACCGCGAGGCTGCGCACCTTGTTGGAACGCAGCAGCGCATCGGCCTCCGGCAGCGAGCACGGCACGAAGTCGACGCCTCCGGCAGCCAGATCCTGCATCGCCGCAGCGGCGCCCTGGCCGGGAATCATGCGGATCTTCTGCAGATCGACCTGCCAGGCATCCAGCAGCCCGGCCACGGCCATCGGCCAGGAGCCGCCGCAACCGCCAGCACAGGCGATGGTGTACTTGGCGGGGTCGGCTTTCAGCGCATCGAGCGCCTGACGCAGGCTGGTGAAGGGTGAGTCGGTATTGACCTGGAAGCCGGCCAGGTCGAAGTTGTACTGGCCGATGGGCGTGAAGTCGCTGGCCTTGAAGTCGGCCTGGCCCATTTCCTTGTAGTGGGCATAGTTGAACAGGATGCCCAGGGTGTAACCATCGGCCTTGGAGCTGATGATTTTCTGGATGCCGACCACGCCACCGCCCTGCCCCAGGTTGATGACGTTGAACTGCTGCCCCAGCTCCTGCTTGAGGTACTTGGACAGGATGCGGGCAGTACCGTCGGAGCCTCCGCCCGCGCCGGCCGGCACGATAATGCTCACCGGGCGGCTCGGCCATTCGGCGGCCATCGCCGGCATGGCCAGGCCCAGCGCCAGGGTCAGTGCGGCCAGCTTGCAGCCGGCGCGGCTCAGCAGTTTGCCGAGGGTAGAAGACTGCGACATGCGAGGTGCATGGTTAACGAGCATAACGAGCTCTCCTTTTATTATTGTCGAGTACGGCTGTCATGTTGATCGGGTGCAGCGAATCTCAGTGTTGCGTCGTCCTCCAAGCCGCCACGAAGGCCTTGCCGTTTTCGCCCACTTCAGCAGCGCTCATGCCTGGCTTGTACAGCGCCGAACCGAGTCCAAAGCCGCTGGCACCCGCGTCCACGTAGGCCGCCATGCCGGCAGGCGTGATACCGCCGACCGGCAGCAAGGCGGTATCCCGCGAGAACACCGCGCGCCATGCCTTGACGATCGACGGGTTGAACTGCTCGGCGGGAAACAGCTTGAGTACTTGGGCGCCGGCTTCTAGCGCGGCAAAACCTTCACTGGGCGTGGCCACCCCAGGCGAGCTGAACAGCCCGGCGCGGCGTGTGGCGCGAATCACCTCAGGGTTGCAATTGGGCGACACGATCAGCCGGCCACCGGCCTGCGCCACCTCCTCGACCTGCCCGGTACTGAGCACGGTGCCGGCCCCGATCAGCGCGCGATCACCCAGTTCAGCGGCCAGCAAGCCGATGCTCTTCAAGGGTTGCGGCGAGTTGAGCGGAATCTCGATCAAGCGGAAGCCGGCCTCATATAGCGCTAGGCCGACCGGCACGATCTCCTCGGGCTTAACGCCACGCAGGATGGCGATCAGTGGCAATTGCTGCAGATAGGAATCAGACATGCAGAGCACTCCTCGAAACGACGGTGGGCGTTGCGGTGACAAGCGCGGCGGCGCAGGCCAGGTGCCAGAGCCCTGCGACCCCGGCGTTTTCCAGAGTACGCACAGAGTCGATGCCAAAGCGGGCCAGGGCCAGGCGATAGCGCTCGCACAAATGCGCATCGCCAATCAGTACCAGCGGCGGACAGGCACCGCCCTCAAGGCCGGCGAGCACGCTGCGCAGTTCCTCACCA
Organism: Pseudomonas sp. AC355; assembly: GCF_979258205.1. Taxonomy (NCBI): domain Bacteria; kingdom Pseudomonadati; phylum Pseudomonadota; class Gammaproteobacteria; order Pseudomonadales; family Pseudomonadaceae; genus Pseudomonas; species Pseudomonas sp. AC355. The sequence continues at coordinate 3,239,311 of NZ_OZ409843.1, forward strand.
ATCAGCAGCCCAGAGAGGTAATCCAGGCTCTCACCTGCGGTCAGGCGTTCGGTCAGCAACAGGCTGCGGGTGCTGAACAGGCGCCCGGAAACGCCTTCGGCGGCACTCTGCCGGGCGGCGTCAAGGCCACGAAAGAATGCCTCATCGCTGCGCTCGCTACCCTGCTCACGGGCCGGGCGGCCAAGAATCGAATGATCACGCAAGACCGCGAACAGCTCGCCGGTCATATGGGTGGTGAAGTGGCTGATCGCGCCGTCGCGTACCGTCACCCATTTGCTGTGGGTGCCAGGCAACACCAGCAAGGCATTCTCACGCAGTTCCGGGGCCAGTTGCAGGGCGCCGAACACCTGGGTTTCCTCACCACGAATCACGTTGGGCAGTGCGCTGGCATCGAGCACACCGGGCAGCAGATGCAGCGTGCCGCAGGCGGTATCCAGCGCCAACAGCCCATCGACCAGATCACTCGCAGTGGCCGGGCAGCGTGCATAGGGAACCTCGCGCCAGCCCTGGCGGCTGCCAATCATGCCGCACGCCAGCGCAGGCAGGCCAGGCCATTGGCGGTACCAATCACCTACCAGTTCTTCATAGGCGCGGGCGAAGTCGCCATCCGGCGTGTGCTGGATGCCCCAGGGCCGGCTTTGCGTGGCCAGCACCCGGCCGCTCTCACCGAGCAGATAGGCGCGTAGCGACGAGGTGCCCCAGTCGAGGGCGATCAGCGTCGGCGTGAGGCGTTCGGTCATGAGGCACTCCAGCCCAGTTCTCGGGAAATGGCGACGGCACAGGCGATCACGTCCGGGCGCAACTCGTGCAAGCGCGCTTCGGGCATGTAAGGAATGGCACTGGCGACACTCAGCGCGGCGACGATCTGCCCGCTGGCATCGCGCACTGGCGCAGCGACACAACGCACGCCCAGCTCGTTCTCTTCCAGATCAAAGCTGAAGCCACCTTCGGCATAGCGGCTCATGAGCCCACGGAAATCGTCCCAGGGAGTGAATTCTTCACGCAGACCAGACTGCCCGGCGCGACGCTGCAGGCCCTGTTCATAGAACTCAAGCCATTGCGCTTCAGGCAGATCGAGCATCAGTGACTTGCCGATGCCAGTCAGCGCCAGCGGCATGCGCAGACCAATCCGCGAGCGCATTTCCAGGCCGCGGCTACTCGGCAGTTTCTCGATGTAGAGCACATCGCCGTCGTCTCGAATACCCAAGTGCACAGTGTCCTGTGTAAGGCGTGCCAGCGCTTCGAGATGGGGCCGCGCAACGTTTGCCAACGGCATTTGCGCACGGGCCTTGTAGCCCAGCTCGATGAGCTTGGGGCCGAGCTGATAGCCACCGGCACTGCCACCGATGGCACGCAGGTAACCGGCCTGTACCAAGGCGGCGATCAGACGATGGGTTGTACTACGCGTGCAGCCGATAGTCGCGCCGATGTCGACCAGGCTACTGGCGCCTTGGGCAACGGCGTCGATTACTGCCAGGCCTCTGAACAGCGCCTGGGCACCCGTAGGTGCTTGATTGTTGTTTTTATCGGGCATGGGGCTCTCCTGGCGATGGACTCTAATAGGCTTTTTCGCAATTCTCAATATGCGAAACAAACTCCCATATTATAGGAATTAACTGCGCGCACGGTATTTCGCGTGGCCAGCCTGTGCGCGCCCTGTCTAAACTGGCAGCTTCTTCCCGCTACATGGATCTGCAACATGAGCACTGCCGACGAACACGACGACGAAACCTTCACCGAGCACACCCTGGTTCAGGCCATCGAGAATCAGTTGGAATCCGGCGAGCCGGCCTTCACTCAGTCTGTACTGAACAAGCTGACGCTGGTGGGCTACGAGCGCGAAGAGATCGTGCAGATGATGGCCATGGTGCTCGCCCACGAAGTGGACGCCATGCTGCGCGAGGATCGTCCCTTCGATGCCGAAGGTTACGAGCAGGCGCTACGTGCACTGCCGACGCTGCCCGAGGAAAACTGAGCCAGCAATGACCGCGAAGCCACCTTCTCCGCCGCGCAGCTCGCTGGTAAGGTGCTTCAATAGCCCACGTGGATTAGCTACGGATGCGCCATTCCACCTCTATCCGCTTCTGCCTTGCGCTGCTGCTGGTTGCAGCGAACAGTTCGGTGCGGAGCCAGGAAACCCTGCGCATCGGCGCCGAAGACGACTGGTATCCCTACACCGCGTACCGTGACGGCAAGATTCAGGGCATGTCAGTGGATATCGTCGAAGCGGCCTTCGGCGCCAGCGACATTCCCATCGAACTGGTGCCATACCCCTATTCGCGCTGCATGCAGATGGCTCACGACGGCCAACTGGCAGCATGCTTCAACACCTCGCCGGACAAGCGCATCGACAGTGACTTCCTGATCCCACGCGAGCCATTATTCAGTGATGACATCCTGCTCTGGGCACCACGCAATAGCGCACCCGACGAAAAGCTCGAGCATCTGGACGGACGCAAGGTTGCCGTGACCATCGGCTACGAGTACGGCCCACGCCTGGATGACGATCCGCAGGTCATCCGCGTGCCGGTGCGCCGCGACCTCAGCGGTTTTCTGATGCTGCAACATGGCCGTGTCGACTTCGTCGCCGCCTACCGCGGCACTGCACAGGCGCTGTTTCGCGAAAACCCGGAGCTGCAAGGGCAGTTCGTGGCGGTGGCGACCCTGCATCGCCCCAAGCTGTACCTGAGTTTCTCGCGTCACCAACCCAACGCGGCGGAGCTGGTCAAGCGCTTCGAGCAGGGCATGCGCACCATCCATGACAATGGCCGTTATCAACAGATTCTCGATCGATGGCAACACGCCCCGGCGAACTGACGCCAGCTTGACTACACTTGCTCTGCGGGGCGCCAGACACCCCCGGAGCCCACGGCAGACGCCGTGTACGACAACAACAGGCAGGAGTCACCATGGCATTTACCGCCGAACTGGTCGCCGAACTGGAAATCCTTTTGCTGTTCAATCTGGACAACGGTCAGGAGGGATTGAAGATCCACCATACTGCAGCACCCTCTGCCGTCGCCGCTGCCGGGCGCCTGCACGAGAAGGGGCTAATCAGCCTCAGCGATGGCGGCTACCTGACCCGCCTGGGTCACGAGGCAGCCGAGCATGCGCAAAGCCTGCGGGCCATTCTCACCGCGCCACAACCCGCCTGATCGCTGACCAACGCCTGCTGCCCTGATGGCGGCAGGCACCTCTCCGCATAACGTTTCGACCAAGTACTCAGCATCTATCAGGGCGACTGCTCAGCCCTTCGCAACACAGCTTGCGCTGAAACGGAAACACACCCTAGTCTTGCTCACCATTCGGCCGAGCCTGAGCATGAAGCGCCACCCGCCCCTACGCCCAGATATTGACGACGGCATTGACCGCAAGGTGCTCACCCAGTTGCGCGCACGCTTCATGCGCATCAATCACGGGCGCCAAGAGCGGGCCATGCAGGCATTATCGAGTCGCCAGCAGCGGGTGCTCACACTTCTGCCACTGCTGTTTCACGTCAATCATCCGCTGCTGCCCGGTTACGTCTCCGCACAGACACCTGCCGGCCTCAGCGGCTTCGAGCCCAGCGCCGAGCTGCTCGCCGAGGCACAGCGCCTGACTCGCTCCTTCGTCTACAAACCAGCCCACGGCCCAGCGCCCACGCCAATCCATGGCCTGTTCCTGATGGGCAGCCTCGGTACCGTGGCACAGGCCGAGCAGAGCGACATGGATCTGTGGCTCTGCCATGCCAGCGACCTTACCGCCGCTGCCCGTGACGAGCTGCGCCGCAAATGCGACCTGCTGCAAACCTGGGCCGCCAGCCAAGGCACCGAGGCGCATTTCTTCCTGATCGATCCGCAGCGTTTTCGTGCTGGAGAACGCGAGGCGCGACTCACGTCAGACGACTGCGGCACCACTCAACACTTTCTGCTGCTCGACGAGTTCTACCGAACGGCGATCTGGCTGGGTGGCCGCACACCGCTCTGGTGGCTTGTGCCTACCATCGACGAACACCGCTACGAGCTATTTACCGCAACCCTGCTGAGCAAGCGTTTCATCCGCGCCGAGGAAGTACTCGACCTCGGTCACCTGGCCCATGTGCCTTCCGGGGAATTCATCGGCGCGGGCATGTGGCAGCTCTTCAAGGGCATCGAGTCGCCTTATAAGTCGGCGCTCAAGTTACTGCTCACAGAGGTCTACGCCAGCGAGCACCCACGGGTGGAATGCCTGTCGCTACGCTTCAAGCAGTCGGTATACGACGGCCAACTGGATCTTGACGAGCTCGACCCTTACGTCCTGATCTACCGTCGGCTGGAGGAGTACCTCAAGGCTCGCAGCGAGCCCGAGCGCCTTGAACTAATGCGTCGCTGCCTGTACCTGAAGGTCAACAAAAAGGTCAGCAAACCGCCGCGTAGCCGCGCCAAGAGCTGGCAGCGCCTGTTGCTGGAACGCCTGACCGCCGAGTGGGGTTGGGGCGAACGCCAATTGGTAATGCTCGACAGCCGCAGCCAATGGAAAGTCCGCCAGGTAAGCGCCGAACGCCGAGCACTGGTCAACGAACTCAATTACAGCTACCGCTTTCTATCCTTATTCGCACGCAACCATGCCGGTGCTGCAGCACCTGATACCCGTGAACTGGCGGTGCTCGGCCGGCGTCTGTATGCCGCGTTCGAGCGGCGGGCCGGCAAGGTGGAGTTCATCAACCCGGGTATCGCTCCGGATCTGGGCGAAGACACCCTGACCCTGGTGTACTGCCCCGCGCCGAAGGGCAGCCACTGGGCGCTCTTCAACGGCAGCCTTGGCGCTCAAGAATGGCTGGACTTCGCACCACTGCGACAAGCCCGTAGCCTGATCGAACTGCTTGCCTGGGGCCACCGCAACGGCGTCATCGACAGCGGCACGCACCTGTCATTGCACCCAAACGACAGCGACCTCAGCGAATTCGAACTCAGCAACCTCCTCACCAGCCTGGCGCAGACACTGCCCATGCCGCTGGACAGCGTGCCGGAAAGCGCCCTGCTGCGCGCGCGCCAGCCTAGAGAAGTGCTATTGCTGATCAACGTCGGCGTCGACCCGCTAAAACAGCACAGTCAGATGAATGTGCACATGACCAGCGAGCGCACGGATCCGCTGGGTTACTCCGGCGTGCGTGAGAACCTGGTGTTGACCCTTGATCTGATCACCCTCAACAGCTGGAACGAGCTCTTGGTGGAGCGCTACGAAGGCCCCAATGCCCTGCTCGACTGCATCGCCGGCCTGCTCAACACGCTGCCTGCCAATGGCGATCGCCCCACCCTCCATGTGCGCTGTTTCTGCCGCAATCGCGCGGTGACCATCGCCGAGCGTGTAGAGGATCTGCTGCGCGAGCTGATCGCCAGCGTCGACAGCGGCGAGCGACAGCGCTATCTGCTGCAAATCACCCGGCGTTATCACCTGCTCGAATTGACGCCTGGCCAGGTTCGTCACATCACACTGGACGACCTGCCAGCGCTGCTCGAACACCTGGCCCAGGATCGTCTTGAGTACACCCCCCTAAGGCTCGACCGTAACGCCCTAGAAGGCGAGGATCTGGCGCTGATCCTCAGCGCGGGGCGACCCGCCTGCATTCAAGTTTTCTATCGTCTGTACGAAGCGGGTACCCAGGCGCAAATCAATGTGCTAGACGAGCATGGCGCGGTGTGGCGCACTCAGGCAACCTTCCATGACGAAGCCAGCCTGCTGGCCCCCCTGCAGCGTTTTCTGCAGTCGCTGCTGTACCGGCGCAACGCCACGCTCGCCCTGGAAAACCCACAGGCACCGCTAGAGATCATCTATCAGCAGTTGCAGCCCGCCGCACCACTGCGAGCCCAACGCCTCGAGCCGCGACCCGCGCCACTGACACAAGTGAGCCAGCCGTTTTACGACGTGCAGGCAATCGTCGAACCCGGCAGCGGCCAGCGCGCCTACATCAGCCTGTACTGCAACCACCGGGAATTCTCCGAACTCGAATACGGCGACAACCTGTTCAGCGCCGTCGCCCGGCATATCCTTGCCCTGCGCAGCGAGGCAGAGCGCTACCCCTGCTACATCACCGACCTGGATCTTTCCGCTCTGCTGGGCGACCGGCAGCCGTCGGTGGTGCACTACTTGCGCTACAAAGCCAGCCTGGAAGAGGCGCTGAACAATGCCCTGCGTGCTCTCTAACGCAGATCGGCGTCAGCCACCAGCCAGCGGTGCGGCGCCTGTTCGAGCGCAGCATTGATCTTCAGGAGTGTGGAGCGGCCTGCGAACCGATAGAGCTGGGACTTGCGCCCGCCTGAGCAGATTCCCGGGTCGCGGCGCTCGACCCGGGCTACGGAGCACTGACTCGTTACGAGTCAGGCCGCCTTAACGGACGTATTCGCCTGCCGCTTCCGGCTGATACTCCACCGCCAGCAGGGTCAGTTTGAGTTGCTTACCACCCGGCGCCGGCCAATCGATATGCTGGCCAACGCTCAGGCCCAGCAAGGCCGTGCCAACCGGCGCAAGGATCGAGACTTTGCCTTCGCCGCCTGCGTCCTGCGGGTAAACCAGGGTCAGGTGATAGTCCTTGCCGCTGCCTTCTTCGCGACAATGTACGCGCGAATTCATGGTCACCACGCCCGCTGGCACCTGGTCATGGCTGACCACCTCAGCCCGATCCAATTCGGCCTGCAAAGCTTCGGCAGCCGGGCCGATATCATCGAGGCTGTCGAGCAATTGCTCCAAACGCTGCAGATCGAGGCGGGTAATGGTGATGGACGTTGTGCTGGCCATGGTGCGTGCATATCTCCTTTGCAGGACGCTAAAAAAGCAAAACCCCATCGAGACGACGGGGTTTTGCACAGATTGAGCCGACCGTAACACAGCCACCCAAATAAACAAGAGCAGGCTCAGCTGGCCCCAAGGCGCTCTTTGGCCAGCGCTCGGATAACGCGCCGGCGCCCCTCATCGGCATAGCCCCACTCGAGAATTTCCGCCATCAGACGCCCACATCCCAGACACCTGTCAACTGCGTTCAAGCAGCAGCGCCGCACACAAGGAGACGCAATGGGCGAATCAGCCAAAGAACGATCAGCAGCAACGATTTCAGATTTCATCGAAATCAAGATTAGCGCCTGATTGTTCAGCAACGATGCGATCAAGCATCTCGCTCAAGAGCTCGTCACTGGTGTCGCATATCCAACGCTGGTTGTCCTCTTCGTAATCGAAGTGGAAGCCACCAGAGCGGGCCGCCAACCAGAGCTGACGCAGCGCAGGCTGACGGCTGAAAATCAGCTGCGAGCCATTTTCGAAGCGCACCGTCAGCACGCCAGCGGAGTTTTCCAGATCGAGATCCAGATCGCTGTCGTCGAAGATGTCTTCCACCGCCTGCTGCACGGCATCGACCAGGTCGTGGAAACGGGCTTCGGTCAAACTCATTGCACTTACCTCAAGAAAGATTCAGCAACATCGTACGCAAAAGAAACAACTGGCGCGCGTCAGTGTGCCAAGACAAAGCCCCGCCGGACGGGAGCCCCACTGCATAGGCAACATGCCGGGGGGTCGGTATACTCCGGGGCAATTATGCTTTATTACAAGGATTTGACCATGAAGCGGCTGTTCACTGCCCTCATCGCGCTCGTCGCCGTCACCACCCTGCTCAGTGGCTGTGGCCAGAAAGGCCCACTGTACCTGCCGGATGATACCCAGTCCGCACCTGCGCAAGACAGATAAGGACAGCTCATGAACACCTTCGAATACCGCGACGGCTCGCTGTTCGCGGAAGGTGTGGCGTTGTCCGCCGTTGCCCAGCGCTTCGGCACGCCTACCTATGTCTACTCTCGCGCTCACATCGAGGCGCAGTACCGCGCCTACGCCGATGCGCTGGCCGGCACGCCACACTTGGTGTGTTTCGCCGTCAAGGCCAACTCCAACCTCGGCGTGCTGAACGTTCTGGCGCGCCTGGGCGCGGGCTTCGACATCGTCTCGCGCGGTGAGCTGGAACGCGTTCTGGCCGCTGGCGGCACTGCCGACAAGATCGTCTTCTCCGGCGTCGGCAAGAGCCGTGACGATATGCGCCGTGCTCTGGAAGTGGGCGTGCACTGTTTCAACGTCGAGTCCACCGACGAGCTGGAGCGCCTGCAGCAGGTCGCAGCCGAGCTCGGCAAGACCGCGGCGGTCTCCCTGCGCGTCAACCCGGACGTGGACGCGGGCACTCACCCGTACATATCCACCGGCCTGAAAGAAAACAAGTTCGGTATCGCCATCGCCGATGCCGAGGCGGTTTACGCCCGCGCTGCCGCCCTGCCCAACCTGGTGGTGGTCGGCGTCGATTGCCATATCGGTTCGCAGCTGACCAGTCTGCCGCCATTTCTCGATGCGCTCGACCGCCTGCTGGTGCTGGTCGACCGCCTTGCCGAGCAGGGTATCCACCTTCGTCATATCGACCTGGGCGGCGGCCTCGGCGTGCAATACCGCGATGAGCAACCACCACTGGCCGGTGACTACATCCAGGCGGTGCGCCAGCGCATCGAAGGCCGCGATCTGGCACTGGTGTTCGAGCCGGGTCGCTTCATCGTCGCCAACGCCGGCGTGCTGCTGACCCGCGTGGAATACCTCAAGCATACCGAGCACAAGGATTTCGCCATCGTCGATGCGGCGATGAACGACCTGATCCGCCCGGCCCTGTATCAGGCCTGGATGGACGTGGTGCCGGTACAGCCGCGCGAAGGCGCCAGCCGTCAGTACGATATCGTTGGGCCGATCTGCGAAACCGGTGATTTCCTCGCCAAGGAACGCGACCTGACGCTGGCCGAAGGTGACCTGCTGGCCGTGCGCTCGGCGGGTGCCTATGGCTTCGTGATGAGCTCCAACTACAACACCCGCGGGCGCGCCGCCGAGGTGATGGTGGATGGCGAGCAGGTCTTCGAGGTGCGTCGGCGAGAAACTCTGGACGAACTCTTCGCGGGCGAAAGCCGCCTGCCGGAGTGATGCCGATGTTATTGCGATTTACCAAGATGCATGGCCTGGGTAACGACTTCATGGTTCTCGACCTGGTCAGCCAGCATGCCCATATCCAGCCCAAGCACGCCAAGCAGTGGGGCGATCGCCACACCGGCGTCGGCTTCGATCAGTTGCTGCTGGTCGAACCGCCGCAGCATCCGGACGTGGATTTCCGTTACCGCATCTTCAATTCCGACGGCAGCGAAGTGGAACAGTGCGGCAACGGCGCGCGCTGTTTCGCCCGCTTCGTACTGGACAAGCGCCTGACGGTGAAGAAAACCATCCGTGTGGAAACCAAGGGCGGCATCATCGAGCTGCAGGTTCGCGCTGACGGCCTGATCACCGTGGACATGGGGGCGCCGCGCCTGGTGCCCGAGCAGATCCCCTTCCAGGCCGACGCCGAAGCCCTGAGCTACGCCGTCGAGGTTGAAGGCAAAGCACACGAGCTGGCGGCAGTCTCCATGGGCAACCCCCATGCCGTGCTGCGTGTCGATGATGTCGACAGCGCGCCAGTGCACGAACTGGGGCCAAAGCTGGAGCATCACCCGCGTTTTCCACAGCGGGTAAACGTCGGTTTCCTGCAGGTTGTCGATCGCCAGCGCGGCCGCTTGCGCGTCTGGGAACGCGGCGCCGGGGAAACCCAGGCCTGTGGTACCGGGGCCTGCGCCGCAGCCGTCGCCGCGATCCGCCAGGGCTGGATGGACTCGCCCGTGCAACTGGAACTGCCAGGCGGCAAGCTGACCATCGAGTGGGCAGGCCCTGGCCAGCCGGTTATGATGACCGGCCCCACCGTGCGCGTGTACGAAGGACAGGTTCGCCTATGACAGACCAGCAGGATTCGCCCAAACCCCTGGACTCGGCAACCGTCGCCGCCTACCTGCGCCTGCACCCCGAGTTCTTCATCGACCACGATGAACTGATCCCTGAACTGCGTATTCCGCACCAGCGCGGCGATACCGTGTCGCTGGTCGAGCGTCAGGTCAAACTGCTACGCGAACGCAATATCGAGATGCGCCAGCGTCTGTCGCACCTGATGGACGTGGCCCGCGACAACGACCGGCTGTTCGACAAGACGCGCCGCCTGATACTCGATCTGATGGACGCCAGCAGCCTCGAAGAAGTGGTCAGTTGCGTCGAGGACAGCCTGCGCCGTGAGTTCCAGGTGCCCTTCGTGGGGTTGATCCTGTTCAGTGACACACCGCTGCCGGTCGGCCGCAGCGTCAGCAGCGCGGAGGCCCATCAGGCCATCGGTGGCCTGCTGGCGGGCGGCAAGACCATCTGCGGTGTGCTGCGCGAGCACGAGTTGAACTTTCTGTTCGGCGAGGCCGGCGCGGACGTCGGCTCGGCGGCCGTGGTTGGCCTGTCGTATCAGGGCCTGCATGGCGTGCTGGCAATCGGCAGTGCCGATTCGCAGCATTACAAGAGCTCTCTGGGCACGCTGTTTCTAGGCTATATCGCCGAAGTCCTGTCGCGAGTGTTGCCACGGTTCTCCACACCGCTGCGTTCGGTCAGGTAATACCCAGACATTCGGAGCACTCGAAGGTCGGGCGTAAGCCTCACGCCTGAGCACTCGATGGGTTAAGTCGCGCGCGAATGTCTGAAGACACCAAGGGCTTGTACCAGGCGCCGCTAACCCATCCAACGGAGTTTTTAGCGTGAAGCTTGCCGCCGACCTTGAGGCCTATCTCGAACACTTGCGTAGCGAGCGCCAGGTGTCTGTCCATACCCTGGATGGCTACCGCCGCGACCTCAACAAGCTGCTTGCCTACTGCGAGAAGGAACAACTCGCCGATTGGGGCGCCCTCGATACCTCACGTCTGCGTCGCCAGGTGGCTCGCCTGCACATGGAAGGCCAGTCGGCACGCAGCCTCGCGCGCCTGCTTTCGGCCACTCGTGGCCTGTATCGCTATCTGATCCGTGAAAACCATTGCCGCCACGACCCCGCCAGCGGCCTGACACCGCCCAAGGGCGAGCGCAGGCTGCCAAAGGTGCTGGATGTGGATCGCGCCAGCCAATTGCTCGATGGCGCTCAGGAAGACGACCTCATCGCCCGCCGCGATCACGCCATGCTCGAACTGTTCTATTCCTCGGGGCTGCGCCTGTCGGAGCTAGTCGCGCTCGACCTCGACGGCCTCGACCTGCCTGCTGGCCTGGTGCGAGTGGTCGGCAAGGGCAACAAGGTGCGTGAGCTGCCGGTCGGCAGCAAGGCCCGTGAAGCCCTGGAGCAATGGCTGCCACTGCGTGCCCTGGCCAACCCGGCGGATGGCGCGGTATTCATCAGCCGTCAGGGGCGACGCATCGGCGCCCGCGCCGTGCAGTTGCGAGTGCGCCAGGCGGGCATCAGCGAACTCGGTCAGCACATTCATCCGCACATGCTGCGTCACTCCTTCGCCAGTCATATGCTCGAATCCTCTCAGGATCTGCGCGCGGTGCAAGAGCTACTGGGGCATGCCGACATCGCCACCACGCAGATCTACACCCATCTGGACTTCCAGCACCTGAGCAAGGTCTACGACAGTGCTCATCCACGGGCCAAACGCCGCAAGGAACAGGACTCATGAGTATCCGCCTGGTCACCTTCGACCTCGACGACACCCTGTGGGACAACCGCCCGGTGATTTTGGGCGCCGAGACCGCTATGCGTGACTGGATCAGCGCCCACGCACCGCGCCTGGCAAGCCAGCCGGTGGATTACCTGGGGCAGACCCGCGGCCGCCTGCTGGAGGCCGAACCCAGCCTGAAATATCGCCTTAGCGAGCTACGCCGCCGAACCCTGCGTCACGCCCTGGAAGGCGTTGGTCATGCTCCTGACGAAGCCCAACACCTGGCCGAAGGCGCCTTCCAGGCCATGCTCGAGGCACGGCATGCGATCACCTTCTTTGCCGATACGGTTACCACACTAGAGCAGTTGGCCAACCAGTATCATCTCGGGGTAATCACCAACGGCAACGCCGACGTACGCCGCCTGGGCTTGGCCGACTACTTCAGCTTTATCCTCTGCGCCGAAGAGTTGGGCGTCGGCAAACCTGACCCCAAGCCGTTCCAGGAGGCGCTCAGCCGCTCCGGCATGCAGGCCGAACAGGCCGTGCATATTGGTGATCATCCCGGCGACGATATCGCCGGCGCACGCGCAGCGGGCTGGCGCGCGGTATGGTTCAACCCGGAAGGCAAAGCCTGGGCTGGTGACGACGAGGCCGACGCACAGATCCACAGCCTCAGCGAGCTGCCAGCATTGCTGCAGCGCTGGGCGTAGCGCCCCACCGCCACTGCATTTTCGAACCCCTAAAACGCAAAAGCCCACCTTCTCAGGCGGGCTTTTGCGTGTGCAACCGGCTTTGCCTCAGATGGGGCGACTGCCGTATTTGCTGTCTGGCTTCTTGGGCGGATCGGACACCACATTGGGCTCCACCTCCTGCACCCTGCCGCCACGCGACAAGAACTCGTCCATGGCGCGAGCCAGGGCATCACGCTCCTTCTGCTTGGCTTCGACACTCGGCAGCTCTTCTACCTCTACCGCCTTCTTGGCCTTGCCCTTGGCAGGCGCTGCGCTGCTGGATTCGCTTTCGTCATCGCCATCATCGCTATCCGCGGCCGCCAGCTCCTCACCGTCGTCCTCGTCAGCACCTTCCAGCTCGTCTTGTTCCAGTTCTTCGTCGCTCATGTTCAGCCTCATGACTTGCGAAAAGCAGGTTAGTTATAGCCCAGTCGTCCGTCATTGCCGAACACCTGGAAAAAATTCAATTTGCCGTACCTTGCAAGGTCGCCAGCACTCGACGCGCACCACCCTGCTCACGGTGCTCGCCGAGATAAATCCCCTGCCAGGTACCCAGCGCCAGACGCCCATGACTCACGGGGATCTGCAACTGAACACCCAACAGGCTCGACTTGAAGTGCGCCGGTAGATCATCCGGGCCTTCGTCGCAGTGCTCGTAGCCCACCGCGTCCTCAGGGACGAGACGGCGAAAAAAGCGCTCGAAGTCGCGGCGTACCGCCGGGTCGGCATTCTCGTTGACAGTCAGAGACGCCGACGTGTGCTGCAGCCACAGGTGTAACAGACCCACCCTATAGCTCGCCAGTTCCGGTAACGCATCCTGCAATTCATCGGTTACGAGGTGAAAGCCTCGCGCCCGTGGACGCAGGGTGATCAGCCGTTGCTGCCACATGTTCGTCGTCCTCTTTTCAACGGGCGCATTCTAGCGCGCCGCAGAAAAAAACAAAGGGCGCCTGAGCGCCCTTTGCGATTGTTCGACCATCATTTTTCGTGATGAGGTGCTGGAAGGTCGAAACCTTCCGGCCCTGACGATTAGATCACTACTTGTTGGTGAACTCGGGATAGGCTTCCATCCCGCACTCGACCAGGTCGACACCGTCGTATTCCTCCTCCTCGGATACCCGCAGGCCAACCGTTGCCTTGATGATGCCCCAGACGATCAGGCTGGCAATGAACACCCAGGCGAAGATGCTGCCAATACCCAACAGTTGTGCGCCAAGGCTGGCGTCGCCATTAGTCAGGCAGACAGCCAGAGTGCCCCAGATACCGGCAGCGCCGTGTACGGAGATGGCACCGACCGGATCGTCGATCTTGATCTTGTCGAAGCCAAGGATGGCGAACACCACCAGCACGCCACCGACACCACCAATCAGCGTGGCCTGCAGTGCGGTCGGCGTCAGCGGCTCCGCGGTGATCGATACCAAACCAGCCAGAGCGCCGTTGATGGCCATGGTCAGGTCAGCCTTGCCGAACAGGATGCGTGCCACAATCAGTGCGGCGATCAGGCCACCGGCAGCGGCCATGTTGGTGTTGACGAACACCTGAGCCACGGCGTTGGCGTCCTCGATGGTGCTCATCTTCAGCTGCGAGCCACCGTTGAAGCCGAACCAGCCCATCCACAGGATGAACATGCCCAACGCTGCCAATGGCAGGTTGGATCCCGGAATGGCATTTATCTGCCCATTGGCGCCGTATTTACCCTTGCGCGCACCGAGCAGGATCACCCCGGCCAGCGCAGCTGCAGCGCCAGCCATGTGCACGACACTGGAGCCGGCGAAATCGAGGAAACCGGCTGCATCGAGGAAACCACCGCCCCATTTCCAGAAGCCCTGAACCGGATAGATGATGGCGGTCATGACCACTGCGAAGGCGATGAACGCCCACAGCTTCATGCGCTCAGCTACGGCGCCAGACACGATGGACATACAGGTAGCGGCGAACACGACCTGGAAGAAGAAGTCAGAACGTGCGGCATAATAAGGGACGTCTTCGCCACCAGCCAGCACGGACTCGACGCTGTTCTCGTCGCCGATCAGAAAGCCGAAGCTCGGCAGGATGCCGCCTTCAGGGCTGGAATACATGATGAAGTAGCCGATCAGCAGATACATGACGCAGGCAATGGCGAACAGGGCCACGTTCTTGGTCAGGATTTCGGTGGTGTTCTTGGCACGCACCAGGCCAGCTTCGAGCATGGCGAAACCAGCGGCCATCCACATCACCAGGGCGCCGCAAATCAGAAAGTAGAAAGTATCGAAACCGTACTGCAAAGCAGTCAGTGCTGTGTTGTCCATTTTTCACCTCTAGCCGTCGCGCTTGTCTGTGCGCTGTTCGGTCGAGGCGCCCGGGTTGGCTCCGGGCGCACTCCGTGTGCTTTGGGCCCGCCACACGCGGCGAGCCCCTGAGACTTACAGGATGTAACCGCGCTCGTTGTGCTGAGCCAGGTCGAGGCCGACCGACTCTTCTTCTTCGGTGACACGCAGCCCCATGACCACATCGATGACCTTGAGGATCACGAAGGTGACGATGGCGGTGTAGATCACGGTGAAGGCAACGCCTTTGAACTGGATCCACAGCTGCAGGCCGATGTTCTCGACTTCGCCGAAACCGCCCAGGGCAGGCGCTGCGAAGATACCGGTCAGCAGTGCACCGACGATGCCGCCCACGCCATGTACGCCGAAGACGTCCAGGGAGTCGTCGTAACCCAGTTTGCGCTTGAGGCTGGTGGCACAGAAGAAGCAGATCACGCCGGAAGCCAGACCGATGATCATCGCGCCCATCGGGCCGACGGTGCCGGCAGCAGGGGTGATGGCGACCAGGCCTGCAACCACACCAGAGGCAATGCCCAGAGCGCTAGGTTTGCCGTGGGCGACCCACTCGGCGAACATCCAGCTCAGTGCAGCGGCGGCGGTGGCGATCTGGGTAACCAGCATGGCCATACCCGCGGTCTGGTCAGCGGCAGCAGCGGAGCCAGCGTTGAAGCCGAACCAGCCGACCCACAGCATCGCAGCACCGATCAGGGTATAGCCCAGGTTGTGCGGCGCCATGGCTACGCTCGGGAAGCCCTTACGCTTGCCCAGCACGATGCACGCCACCAGACCGGCGATACCGGCGTTGATGTGCACAACGGTGCCGCCAGCGAAGTCCAGCACGCCCCAGTCCCACATCAGGGCACCGTCGCCACCCCAGACCATGTGCGCGATTGGCGCATAGACGAGGGTGAACCAAACGGTCATGAACACCAGCATCGCCGAGAACTTCATGCGCTCGGCGAAGGCACCGACGATCAGTGCAGGGGTGATGATGGCGAAGGTCATCTGGAAGGTGACGAATACGCTTTCCGGGAAGGCCGCGGTCAGCGATTCTTTGGTCAGGTTGCCGAGGAACATGTTGCCCAAACCGCCCACGAAGGAGCTGAAGTTGGTCACGCCGGCTTCCATCCCGGTGGTGTCGAACGCCAGGCTGTAGCCGTAGGCGAACCACAGGAGGCTCATCAACGCGGTGATGGCGAAGCACTGCATCATGACCGACAGAACGTTCTTGGAACGCACCATACCTGCATAGAACAGCGCCAAGCCGGGAATGGTCATGAACAGCACCAGGGCAGTGGCGGTCAGCATCCAGGCGGTGTCACCGGAATTCAGCGTCGCTTCCTGCGCCATGGCCATGCCGGGGAAAAACAGGGACGAAAGGGCTCCGAGCCCTGCGACTTTTCGCAGAGTCATGATTTAACTCCTGGGACGATTTTGGGGGTGGGGGCGGAGCTTAGATCGCGTCGGTATCGGTTTCGCCGGTACGGATGCGGATCGCCTGTTCCAGGTTTACAACGAAAATCTTGCCGTCACCGATCTTGCCGGTGTTGGCAGCTTTGGTAATGGCTTCGATGACACGATCCAACTGATCGTCGGCGATGGCCACGTCGATCTTCACCTTGGGCAGGAAATCGACGACATATTCGGCACCGCGGTACAGCTCGGTGTGACCCTTCTGACGGCCGAAGCCTTTCACTTCGGTCACGGTGATGCCTTGCACCCCGATTTCCGACAGCGACTCGCGGACGTCGTCCAGCTTGAACGGCTTGATGATGGCAGTGACTAGTTTCATGAAACTCTCTCCCGTGTAAGGTGGACTTGCCCCAGGAATTTTTACCCCGCTGCAAGTCTAAGCTCAGTGTCTGGCTTTTGTATGCATCGGTTGCCAAGACAGGCTGATCCGATACCACCAACTGCTCCCGGCGAAACATTCCCCGCCCGCACGATACAACCGAACCGCATCGGTGCATGGGTCAGTAGCGACTAAGCAGAAAGCTTGCCAATAACGGCAAAGCGCCTCCTTATCAGGATGTTACGGGCATACAGAGGTTTGCCTGGAAACATCCCGAGCGGATGACGCACCAGAACAGCGCCACACCACCCCTCGACACGCACAGAGTTGGTGCACCCACCTCAGGCAGCCCCCAAAAATGCCGTGCTACACTGCCGACACTCGTTTTCGGAAGGTTCTTATGCTGCCACCCAAAGCTCTGCTCGACGCCCTTAGCAGCCAGGCCACGCGCCTGCTCAGCGGCGATACTCCCTTGCCACGCAGCGAAATCGAGAGCCAGCTCAAGGCTCTATTGCAGAGCACATTCAGCAAGCTGGATCTAGTCAGCCGCGAAGAATTCGATAGCCAAATGGTAGTGCTGGCTCGCACTCGTGCACGCCTTGAAGCTCTGGAAGCCAAGGTCGCGGAAATCGAGTCGCGCAACACGACAGCACAGCAAACATCGGCCGAGTAACGTACGCGGTAAATAAGTAGTACCTGTTGAAGCTTCAGTGCGCTCGCACAGCAGCGCCAGCAGCCCCAAAGATCAAGGAGTGATCGATGTCATTGGCCGTAGTCCACAGCCGCGCCCAAGTCGGCGTAGACGCCCCCGCTGTTACCGTCGAAGCCCATTTGGCCAACGGCCTGCCATCACTTGCGCTGGTCGGTTTGCCGGAAGCGGCCGTCAAGGAAAGTAAGGATCGCGTGCGCAGTGCCATCCTCAACTGCGCACTGGATTTCCCGCCACGCCGTATCACGCTGAACCTGGCCCCGGCTGATTTACCGAAGGACGGAGGCCGTTTCGACCTGGCCATTGCCTTGGGTATTCTGGCGGCCAGCGGACAATTGCCAGCAGACTCCCTGACCCCACTCGAATGCCTTGGCGAACTGGCGTTATCTGGCGCCATCCGCCCAGTACAAGGCGTGCTGCCTGCGGCCCTGGCGGCCCGGGGAGCCGGGCGCACCCTTGTGGTGCCCAAGGAAAACGCCGAAGAGGCCAGCCTTGCATCCGGGCTGACGGTGCTGGCGGCAGGGCATCTTCTGGAGCTGGTCGCGCACCTGAACGGCCAGACGCCATTGGCCGCTTATCAGGCGCAGGGCCTGCTACGCCACACTCAACCTTATCCAGACCTAGCCGAAGTGCAAGGGCAAACCGCTGCCAAGCGTGCCCTTCTGGTGGCCGCTGCCGGGGGCCACAATCTGCTACTGAGCGGGCCACCCGGCACGGGCAAAACGCTACTGGCGAGCCGCCTACCCGGCTTGCTACCACCACTGACAGAGGAAGAGGCCCTACAGGTTGCAGCGATTCGCTCGGTGGCCAGCCACACCCCTTTACAGAGCTGGCCACAACGACCATTTAGACACCCTCATCACAGCGCATCGGGGCCGGCATTGGTGGGTGGCGGCAGTCGTCCTCAACCCGGAGAAATCACCCTCGCCCACCACGGTGTGCTTTTTTTGGATGAACTGCCGGAATTCGACAGACGCGTCCTTGAAGTGCTTAGAGAGCCACTCGAAAGCGGCCAGATCGTGATAGCCCGAGCTCGCGACAAAGTCAGCTTCCCCGCCCGCTTCCAGCTCGTCGCTGCCATGAATCCCTGCCCGTGTGGTTTCCTGGGCGACCCCAGCGGGCGCTGCCGCTGCAGCCCGGAACAGATTCAGCGCTACCGCGGCAAACTGTCTGGCCCACTACTCGACCGTATCGACTTGCATATCACCGTTGCGCGGGAAAGCACTGCGCTCAGCACACCGCCGGACAGTGGTGAAAGCAGCGCAACGGCGGCTGCCTGGGTCGCTACAGCGCGGGATATCCAACTGCAGCGCCAGGGCATGGCCAATGCCTTTCTCGACCTGCCAGGGCTGCGTGAGCACTGCGCACTGAGTGACATCGATCGGCAGTGGTTAGAGCACGCCTGCGAACGCCTGACCTTATCGCTGCGCTCGGCTCATCGTGTGCTCAAGGTCGCACGCACGCTGGCAGATCTGCAGGCGCAAAAGGCGATCAGCCGCCAGCACCTGGCAGAGGCCCTGCAGTACCGCACCAACCTGTGAAACACGCAGAAATAAGCTGAACGAATCCACATGCAAACCTATCGATAGCTGGCACATTCAAGAAACCGTCTATCGCGGTGGTACAATGCCCGGCCTTCCGCCTTTGGCGGCCATCCGATAAACCGAGTCGATTCTCCATCCGCCCGTCAGCCGATCTGGCCTATGCTCGATCAGGTAGGCGCGTACGTCATGGACTGACTCTGAACAAGGAGAGCTAGCTCGATGGAGGCACCACAGTCTTCCCGCTCCACCCTCAACCCGCCGGTCTTTTTCGGCTCTACGTTCCTGATCGCCTGCCTGGTGATCTACAGCACCGTGTTCAAGGACAATGCACAGAGCGTATTCAGCGCTACTCAGGCGTGGATCATCGAAAACGCCAGCTGGGTCTACATCCTCTCCGTTGCGCTGATTTTGCTCTTCGTGGTGTTTCTCGCGGTGAGTCGCTATGGCGATATCAAGCTAGGCCCTGACCACAGCGAGCCCGAATACAACAACACCACCTGGTTCTCCATGCTGTTCTGCGCCGGCATGGGCATCGGCCTGATGTTCTTCGGTGTCGCTGAGCCGGTGATGCACTTCATCGCACCACCGGTGGGCGACCCACAGACCGTCCAGGCAGCCAAGGAGGCAATGAAGCTAACCTTCTTCCACTGGGGTCTGCATGCCTGGGCAATCTATGCCGTCGTCGCACTGATCCTGGCGTACTTCGCCTACCGGCATAATTTGCCGCTGACCCTGCGTTCGGCGCTTTACCCGCTGATTGGTGACCGTATCTATGGCCCGATCGGACATGCGGTGGACATTTTCGCGGTGATCGGCACCGTTCTCGGCGTGGCGACTTCGCTGGGTTATGGCGTGCTACAGATCAACACAGGCCTCAACCACCTGTACGGTTTACCGACCACCACGACCGTGCAGATTGGCCTGCTGATTGGCACCATGGGGTTGGCGACCCTCTCTGTAGTGAGCGGGCTGGACAAGGGTATCCGTCGTCTCTCCGAGATGAACATGATCCTCGCCGTTATCCTGCTGTTGTTCGTGCTGGTACTCGGCCCCACCGTGTTCATTTTGCAGACATTCGTGCAGAACACTGGCGCCTACCTCTCGGAGATCGTCAGCAAGACCTTCAACCTCTATGCGTACGAGCCTACAGACTGGATCGGTGGCTGGACACTGTTCTACTGGGGCTGGTGGCTGTCCTGGTCACCGTTCGTGGGCCTGTTCATCGCACGTATTTCCCGCGGTCGCACGATTCGCCAGTTCATCAGCGGCGTGTTGGTCGTACCCGCCGGTTTCACCCTGCTGTGGATGACCGTATTCGGCGACACGGCGATTCATATGATCATGGTCGACGGGTTCACCGACCTTGCCCTAGCAGTCGACAAGGACAGCTCACTAGCACTGTTCGCCTTCCTCGAACACTTCCCGCTGTCGATGATCCTGTCGCAGATAGCGATCATCATGGTCGTGGTGTTCTTCGTCACCTCGGCGGACTCGGGTGCCATGGTGGTGGATATGCTAGCCTCGGGCGGCCAGGATCGGACACCGGTCTGGCAGCGCATCTTCTGGGCAGTGCTGATGGGCGTAGTAGCCGCTTCGCTGCTGCTGGCCGATGGCCTCAAGGCCCTGCAGACCGCGACCATCGCCAGCGCCCTGCCCTTCGTGATTGCGCTGCTGGCTTCCATGTGGGGTCTACTGCGAGCCCTGCGACTGGATGCCGCCAAGCGTGGCCTGCGTGATCAGGTCTCGCTCAGCTCGCGCGGCAGCACCAGCCCTGGAGGCTGGCAACGTCGCCTGCGTAGCATGGTCATGTTGCCGCGCCGCGCCCACGTAAACCGCTTCATCGTCGATACCGTTCTGCCCGCCTGTGAGCAGGTGGCAGAGGAGCTGCGCAAGCAAGGTCGAGAATCCAAAGTGGAAAGCGGTGAAGATGGCCGCGTAACGCTATCGGTCAGCCACGGCACCGAGACGGATTTCGAGTATCAAGTGCGCCCACGCGCTTTGATCCAGCCAAGCTTCGTGATGCGCGATACCAGCGATGACAGCAACGAAGAGCGCAAGTACTTCCGCGCCGAAGTTCACCTCAACGAGGGCGGCCAGGATTACGACGTGATGGGCTGGAACCGCGAAGAAGTGATTGGCGATATCCTCGACCAGTACGAGCGTCACATGCACTTCCTGCATCTGACTCGCTGACGCGTCGCGCAAGACAAAACGCCCGGGCCAATGCCCGGGCGTTTTCGTTGGGGCCTCGCATTCGTCTCGGCAGGCGGCTCCACCTGGCGCGTTGATGACATCCATGGCGAGTAGGAGCCGGCTTGCCGGCGATGCTCTGGATACACGTCTCGCCAGCAAGCCGGCTCCTACGATGTCGACAGCGAAGCAACGCCCTCAGAAACAACAATGCCCGCCCTGCTGACGCAGATGGCGGGCATTGCTTGCGACCGCAAAAACTCAGTGAGCGGGCTTAGCCTCTGGCCGTGCGGAGATCGCCGCTTGGCTTTCTTCCATGACCTGCTGAATCGCCTTGCGACGCCGCTCTTCCGCGCGGTGGGCGAAGAACCACACCAGGAAGGTGGCGAGCGACACCGCCAGCAGAATCAAGCTGGCCACGGCGTTGATCGCCGGGGTCACGCCTAGGCGTACCTTGGAGAAAACCTCCATCGGCAGCGTGGTGGCACCAGGGCCGGAGACAAAGCTGGCCAGCACCAAGTCATCCAGGGACAAGGCGAAGGACATCATGCCGCCAGCCATCAACGATGGCGCAATCATTGGAATAGTGATCAGGAAGAACACCTTCCAAGGCCGCGCGCCAAGATCCATGGCGGCTTCCTCGATGGACAGATCCAGCTCGCGTAAACGCGCGGAGACCACCACGGCCACATAGGCCGAGCAGAAGGTGGTGTGCGCAATCCAGATGGTCATCATGCCGCGTTCTGCAGGCCAGCCGACCAGTTGCGCCATGGCCACGAACAGCAGCAGCAACGATAGACCGGTGATCACCTCGGGCATGACCAGCGGCGCCGTGACCAGGCCGCCAAACAGCGTGCGTCCCTTGAAGCGATGCACCCGGGTCAGTACGAAGGCCGCCATGGTGCCCAGCGCCACTGCGGCGATTGCCGTGTAGCAGGCGATTTCCAGGGAGCGCCACACCGCGCCCATCAACTGCCGATCATCGAGGAGGCTGACGTACCACTTGGTCGACCAACCACCCCAGACAGTTACCAGCCGCGAGGCGTTGAACGAGTAGATCACCAGGATGAACATCGGCAGATAGATGAACGCGAAACCGACCCAAAGCATGAAGGTGGAGAAGCGGAAGTTTTTCATGCTTTGCCCTCCATTTCTTTCGCTTGGTTCTTGTTGAATAGAATGATCGGAATCAACAGCAGCGCCAGCATCACCACCGCCAGAGCGGATGCTACCGGCCAGTCGCGGTTGTTGAAGAACTCTTGCCACAACACCTTGCCGATCATCAGCGTTTCAGGGCCGCCAAGCAGCTCGGGAATGACGAACTCGCCGACCACCGGAATGAACACCAGCATGCAGCCGGCGATGATGCCATTCTTGGACAGTGGCACGGTGATTTTCCAGAAGCTGTTGAAGTTGCTCGAGCCGAGATCCGACGCGGCCTCCAGCAGGCTCTGATCATGCTTCACCAGGTTGGCGAACAGCGGCAGGATCATGAAGGGCAAGTACGAGTAAACGATGCCGATGTACACCGCGGTGTTGGTGTTGAGGATCTGCAACGGCGAGTCGATCAGACCAATACTCTGCAAAAAACCATTGAGCAGGCCGTTGTTGCTGAGAATCCCCATCCAGGCGTAGACGCGGATCAGGATCGCAGTCCACGTTGGCATCATCACCAACAGCAGCAGCACCATCTGGGTTTCTTTTTTTGCCCGGGCGATGGCATAGGCCATCGGATAGCCGATCAACAGGCAAGCCAGGGTGCTGAAAAAAGCGATTTTCAAGGAACCGAGGTAAGCGGCTATATACAGGTCATCCTCGCTGAGGAAGATGTAGTTGCCCAGGTTCAATACCATCGACAACGTGTTATCCACCCAGGTGAAAACCTCGGTATACGGCGGAATCGCCACATCGGCTTCGGCGAAACTGATCTTCAGGACGATGATGAACGGCAGCAGAAAGAACAGGAACAGCCAGATGAACGGAACGCCGATCACCAGGTGTCGGCCGGTAGGCATGCGCTTGGTCAGGCTGCTCATCTTCATGACTGCAGTACCACGCCGCTGTCGTCTTCCCAGAACACCACCACCGGGTCATCCCAGGTCGGCCGCTTGCCGCGGCGTTCGGCGTTGGCAATGAAACACTGCACGATCTGCCCCGAGGTGAGCTTGACGTAGTACACCGAGTGGCCGCCCAGGTAGGCGATATCGTGAACGCTGCCATGGCTCCAGTTGTACTCCGGGTGCTCGTGGTCGCTGGGCAGTTGCGTGGCCATCAGCAGCTTTTCCGGGCGCAATGCGTAGGTGACCTGGGTCTCCTGAGCTCGGGTGCTGATGCCGTGGCCGATGTAGATCGGCTTGTCCAGCTGCGGACAGTCGATCACGGCGTGGTCGGTGTCATCGTGAACGAGCTGACCTTCGAACAGGTTGACGTTGCCGATGAACTCGCATACCAGGCGGCTGGCCGGCGTCTCGTAGATATCGATCGGGCTGCCGATCTGCGCGATCCAGCCCAGGTGCATGATGGCGATGCGCTGGGCCATGGTCATGGCCTCTTCCTGATCGTGGGTGACCATCACGCAGGTCACGCCCACGCGCTCGATGATTTCCACCAACTCAAGTTGCATCTGCGAACGCAGCTTCTTGTCCAACGCGCCCATGGGCTCGTCGAGCAGCAGCAGCTTGGGCTTCTTCGCCAGGGAGCGGGCCAGGGCCACGCGCTGGCGCTGCCCGCCGGAAAGCTGATGAGGTTTGCGCTTGGCGTACTGGCTCATCTGTACCAGCTTGAGCATCTCCGCCACGCGCGCATCGATTTCAGCCTTGGGCAGCTTGTCCTGCTTGAGACCGAAGGCGATGTTGTCAGCCACGCTCATGTGCGGGAACAGCGCGTAAGACTGGAACATCATGTTGATCGGCCGCTCGTAGGCCGGCATATCGGTAATGTCTTGCCCATCGAGGAAGATGCGCCCTTCGGTGGGTCGTTCGAAGCCGGCGAGCATGCGCAGCAGCGTCGACTTTCCCGAGCCTGAACCGCCGAGCAGGGCAAATATCTCGCCTTTGTTGATGGTCAGTGACACATCCTCGACGGCGATAGTCTCGTCGAATTTCTTGGTCACTCGCTCGATCTTGACCAGCACCTCTTTCGGTTGCTGACTTCCTTCGATGACCTTCTTATAGGTGCTGGAAGCAACTGACATTAACAAAACTCCCGCTGCAAAAATGGCGCCCGGCAAGGGCCGGGCGCGAATAGACTCATCTTCCGGACTTGATCTTCGTCCAGCTTCGGGTCATCAGACGCTGCGCCGTAGGCGGCAATTCGGCTGAGATATACAACTTGTCCAGAACACTCTGCGGCGGATAAACCGACTCATCCTGGCGAATGTCCTGATCCATCAACTCCCCCGCCTTGGTGTTGGGGTTGGCATAACCGACATAATCACTGACACCGGCGATCACTTGCGGATCGAGCAGGTAGTTGATGAAGGCATGGGCCTGCTCGACATTGCCGGCGTCCTTGGGAATGGCGAGCATGTCGAACCACAGGTTGGCGCCTTCCTTGGGAATCGCATAGGCGATTTCGACGCCCTTTCCGGCCTCCGCGGCACGATCTGCGGCCTGTAAAACATCACCGGAATAGCCGAACGCCACGCAGATGTTGCCGTTGGCCAGATCGCTGATGTATTTCGAGGAGTGGAAGTAGCTCACGTAGGGGCGCACTTCCAGCAGCTTGGCTTCGGCTTTGGCGTAATCGTCGCCACTCTGGCTGTTCGGATCGAGGCCCAGGTAATTGAGCACCGAGGGAATCATCTCGTCCGCCGAGTCGAGGAACGACACACCACAAGTGGCCAGCTTCTTCATGTTTTCCGGCTCGAAGAGCACGGCCCAAGAGTCGATTTCGTCGACGCCCAGCACTTCCTTGACCTTGGCCACGTTGTAGCCAATGCCGTTGGTACCCCACAGATAGGGCACCGCATATTGATTGCCCGGATCGTTGGCTTCGAGCTGCTTGAGCAGCGCCGGGTCGAGGTTTTTCCAGTTCGGTAGCTTGCTACGGTCGAGCTTCTGGAACGCGCCCGCCTTGATCTGCTTGCCGAGAAAATGGTTGGACGGCACCACCACATCGTAGCCAGTACGGCCGGCGAGCAGTTTGCCTTCCAGGGTTTCGTTGGAGTCGAAGACGTCGTAGACCGGCTTGATACCCGTGGCCTCCTGGAACTCGGCCAAGGTTTCCTCGCCGATGTAGTCGCTCCAGTTGTAGATATGCACGGTGCCATCCGCATGTGCCAGGGTTGCCAAGCCAACCGAAAGCGCGGTCGTTGTCAGAATCTTGCCCAGGGGAAAATGCACAGGTCGTCCTCTTTGTTATGGCTCATCACCAGGCGGTGACGCATCGCAATTCGAGTGAGCGTCACGACAGGGCCGCAACGCTCGGCGGGCGGCGATCCGCCCGTTATCCCTGCAGAAGCGCGAACCGCAGCGCCAGACAGCGCTGCGGTCGCGGCTCGATCAACGGCCGGACTTGATCTTCGTCCAGCTACGGGTGATCGCGCGCTGAGCTGCCGGCGGTAGATCCGGGAAAGCGTACAGTTTGGTCAGGGTTTCCTCGCTCGGGTAAACGCCCGGGTCATTACGGATGGCCTCGTCCACCAGAGGCGTGGCCTTGGCGTTGCCGTTGGGGAACTGCACCTCGTTGGTGATCTCAGCCATGACTTCCGGCTTCATCAGGAAATTCATGAAGGCGTAAGCAGACTCAACGTTTTCCGCATCAGCGGGGATTGCCACCATGTCAAAGAAGGTACCGGCACCTTCCTTCGGAATGTTGTAAGCCACTTTGACCTTGTCGCCAGCTTCTTCAGCGCGAGACTTGGCCTGGTACACGTCCCCCGAATAACCCACAGCGACGCAGAGGTTGCCATTGGCCAAATCGGAAATGTACTTGGACGAGTGGAAGTAGGTGATCGAAGGACGAATCTTCAGGAATAGCGCCTCGGCTTCCTTGAGTTCTTTCGGATCAGTGCTGGTTGGATCGTAGCCCAGGTACTGCAGCGCAATCGGCAAAATCTCGGTCGGCGAGTCGAGGAAGGCTACACCGCAGGATTTCAGCTTCTCGATGTTTTCCGGTTTGAACAGCAGATCCCAGGAATCCACCGGGGCATTCTCGCCCAACGCGGCCTTGACCTTCTCCGGGTTGAAGCCGATACCGATCGAGCCCCACATGTACGGGAAGGCGTACTGGTTGCCCGGGTCGCTGATTTCAACGGTTTTCAGCAGGTTCTTGTCGAGGTTGCTCCAGTTCGGCAGCTTGGATTTGTCCAGCGGCTGATAAACCTTGGCCTTGATCTGCTTGGCCAGGAAGTTGTTCGACGGCACCACGATGTCGTAACCGGACTTGCCGGCTAACAGCTTGGCTTCCAGGGTTTCGTTGGAATCGAAAACGTCGTAGGTGACCTTGATGCCGGTTTCCTGGGTGAACTTGGCCACGGTGTCCGCAGCGATGTAGTCCGACCAGTTGTAGACGTTCAGTACCTTGCTATCTGCCTGCGCCATACCGGCCACGGTGCCGGCCAGCGTCACGGCTAGCAGAGTCTTGCCGAAAGTCTTGATCATGCGGTTCAGCTCCATTTGTGGTGTTGATTATTCGGGTTGCCACGCGCTGCTGCGTGGCCCCTTTATGGCCGGCGCAGTCTGGCGATAACTGCCTTATCGCTCAAGCCTTATGCCAGTAAAGCACGGGCAGTGAGATCCAGGCACTTGCGCGCCTTGTCCACCAACTCGTCGATTTCGGTCTTGCTGATCACCAGCGGCGGCGAAATGATCATGGTGTCGCCCACGGCGCGCATGATCAGCCCGCTCTCGAAGCAATGACCGCGGCAGATCATACCGACAGCCTTGTCGCTCGGATAACGCTCGCGGGTCTGCTTGTCTTTAACCAGTTCGATGGCGCCAAGCATGCCGACTCCACGCACTTCCCCCACGAGCGGGTGATCCGCCAGTTCACGCAATCGCTTTTGCAAATACGGTGCCGTTTCCTCTCTGACTCGCTCGAGGATCTTTTCTTCGCGCAAAATTCGGATGTTTTCCAGCGCCACGGCAGCTGCCACCGGGTGCCCGGAGTAGGTGAAACCGTGGTTGAAGTCGCCGCCTTCGTTGAGCACCTCGACGATCTCGTCACGCACCACCAGGCCGCCCATTGGCACATAGCCCGAGGTCAGGCCCTTGGCGATGGTCATCATGTCCGGCGTATTGCCGTAATAATCGCTACCGAACCACTCACCCGTGCGGCCGAACCCACAGATCACCTCATCGGCGACAAAGAGGATTTCGTACTTGGCGAGAATCTCACGCACCTTCGGCCAGTAGCTGTCTGGCGGGATGACCACACCGCCAGCGCCCTGGATCGGCTCAGCGATGAACGCCGCAACGTTGTCTTCGCCGACCTCGAGAATCTTCTTCTCCAGTTCCTCGGCTGCCCAGATGCCGAAAGCCTCCGGGGTCATATCGCCACCTTCGCCGAACCAGTAAGGCTGAGCGATGTGCACGATGCCGGGGATCGGCAGATCACCCTGTTCATGCATACCTTTCATACCGCCCAGGCTTGCCCCGGCAACGGTGGAGCCGTGGTAACCGTTCTCACGGGCGATGATGACCTTCTTGCTCGGCTTACCTTTAAGTGCCCAATAGTGGCGCACCATACGCAACATGGTGTCGTTGCCTTCCGAACCAGAACCGGTGAATACCACATGATTCATGCCCGCCGGGGTGACTTCGGAGAGCGCCTTGGCCAGTTCAAGCACAGGCGGATGAGCGGTCTGAAAGAAGGTGTTGTAGAACGGCAACTCACGCATCTGCCGGCTGGCGGCCTGCACCAACTCTTCACGCCCATAACCCAGTGCGACACACCACAGCCCAGCCATACCGTCGAGAATCTTGTTGCCTTCGCTGTCCCACAGGTGCACGCCTTCTCCGCGGGTAATAATGCGCGGGCCTTTCTCGGCCAATTGTTTGAAATCACTGAAAGGCGCCAGGTGATGGTCGCGGCTCATGGCCTGCCATTGCTGGGTTTTCGGGTTGTTTACCGTCATGTTCACCTCTTTATATAGTCAGGGCCGTGCGGATCACGCACCGGCCCCGGTTAACTCAGACCGAGAGCAGCAGGAACTCGCGCTCCCAAGAACTGATCACGCGCTTGAAGTTCTCGTGCTCAGCACGCTTGACCGCCACGTAACCACTGACGAACTTTTTGCCCAGATACTGCTCGACCACCTGGCAGGTTTCCATGCGTTCCAGCGCGGCCTCGAGGGTCAGCGGCAAGCGCAGATTACGGCGCTCGTAACCGCGCCCCACGACCGGCGCGCTCGGCTCGATGCCTTCGACCATACCGATGTAACCGCACAACAAGCTGGCCGCCAGCGCCAGATAAGGGTTGGCGTCAGCGCCAGCGAGGCGGTTCTCGACCCGGCGGTTCTGCGGCGTAGCGTCCGGTACGCGCAGGCCAACGGTGCGGTTCTCCTCGCCCCACTCGACGTTTACCGGTGCCGAGGTGTCCGGCAGGAAGCGGCGGAACGAGTTGACGTTGGGGGCGAACAGCGGCAGCAATTCCGGGATGTATTTCTGCAGGCCGCCGATGTGGTGCATGAACAGCTCGCTCATCGAGCCGTCGTCATTGGAGAAGATGTTCTTGCCGGTATTCTTGTCGATGATGCTCTGGTGAAGGTGCATGGCGCTGCCGGGCTCGTCGGTGATCGGCTTGGCCATGAAGGTCGCCGCCACGTCGTGCTTGAGTGCCGCCTCACGCATGGTGCGCTTGAACACCAGAATCTGGTCAGCAAGGTGCAGGGCTTCGCCGTGACGGAAGTTGATCTCCATCTGCGCCGGGCCTTCTTCGTGGATCAGGGTGTCCAGATCCAGGCCTTGCAGCTCGCACCAGTCGTACATGTCCTCGAACAGCGGGTCGAATTCGTTGGCCGCATCGATCGAGAAGCTCTGCCGGCCGGTTTCCGGACGCCCGGACCGACCCATCGGCGCCACCAGCGGGAAGTCCGGGTCGCTGTTGCGCTTGGTCAGGTAGAACTCCATCTCCGGCGCCACAATCGGCTGCCAGCCCTTGTCGGCGTATAGACGCAGGACTTTCTTGAGGATGTTGCGCGGCGACAGTTCGATCGGATTGCCCTGTTTGTCGTAGGTGTCGTGGATCACCTGAGCGGTCGGCTCGATGGCCCAGGGCACGATGAACACGGCGTTCTCATCCGGCCGGCAGATCATGTCGATGTCGGCCGGGTCGAGCAGATCGTAATAGACGTCGTCTTCGACATAATCGCCGGTAACGGTCTGCAGCAACACACTTTCGGGCAGGCGCATGCCCTTTTCGTCGAGGAATTTATTGGTCGGCGAGATCTTGCCACGGGCGATACCCGTCAGGTCGCTGACCAGACATTCGACTTCGGTGATCTTGCGTTCTTTCAGCCAGCTGGAGAGCTGGTCCAATTTGGTACTCATAGAGACCTCAGGTTTTTTTAAAACCGGCATCCTCGGCCGGCTCGACATGCCCTGCCCACTCGCAAATCTCGGCTGGAGGTTGGCCAGAGCGCAGGAAAATCCGAATTGTCACGTGGCCTCCGGTAAAACGCCCATTAGGCCATCCAGATAAGCCCGGCCAGCATGCATGGGCAGCACGCCTTCGCCACACGGATCCAGACTGTAACTGACCTTTGTTGCACTCGACAGACCCAGCCTCACCTGCAAAGCATGGGCCGCTAGGCCAAGGCACGCCCCCGCGTCACTAACAGCGAAAGCGCACTCGCGAACCAACCAACGACATAAAGAAGCACCAAGCCACTCTGGCTTGCGAAGCGAAGTGCCCGGAAGAGGATAGGGAAAACTGACGGAGTGTGCAGATTTTCGAGCGGGGTAAGCAACTTGAGCTGCGTTCTGGCAGCAGCGCTGATAACGCGTAGCCGTGTCCTGATGATGAGCGCGATCAGCAGCAGCCCCAGGATAAGCTGGACAGTGCAGGGCACGAACGATGGCGCTGGAGAGCCACAGGCACGTCATGAAACACCCGTATTGTTGGATTATTAGGGGTTTGTCCGAGCTTAGCCTTGTTCATTTTTTTATACAACACAGCGAAACTCAAACGCAGCCCCGCCATATGAATGACCAACACGGTGGCAAAGAATCACTCAAAAAGCCCTTAAAACGCCCTATAAATGGTCACTGCGCTCTCCTTTAGGGCGTCCCACCTTGTCTTGACGGTACATTGCGCTGGGATCGATGCTCCGAGGCGTGAGTCATTGATTGAAATTTTCAACAAGATGGATCCTCCATCATGAATGGAAGCCCAGCGTGCCATTGCGCGCTCCTCAAGGAACATCCTGAAGTTCAGTTCAACGACCTGCTGAGATAAAATCCCTCCTTATTTCAGCCGCACGCCGTCACGGAGTAACGCCATGTCGACCCTAAGCACCACCCCTCGCACCGATGGCTTTCGCATGCCCGCGGAGTGGGAACCGCACAGCCAGACATGGATGGTCTGGCCGGAACGGCCGGACAACTGGCGCCTGGGTGGCAAACCCGCACAGCACGCGTTCACGGCCGTGGCCAGAGCCATCGCCGAGTTCGAACCGGTGACTGTCTGCGTGTCTGCCGGGCAGTACGAGAATGCCAGTGCACACCTGCAGCATGCGCGTATCCGTGTAGTGGAAATGACCACTGACGATGCCTGGGTGCGCGACACGGGGCCCACCTTCGTGACCAGCACAAGTGGCGAGCTGCGTGGTGTCGATTGGGGCTTCAACGCCTGGGGCGGCTTCGAAGGTGGTTTATATTTCCCGTGGCTGCGCGATGATCAAGTTGCCAGCAAGATCCTTGGCCTGGAAGGCTGCGACGGTTATCGCACCGAAGGCTTCGTGCTCGAAGGCGGATCGATTCACGTCGACGGTGAAGGCACTCTGGTTACCACCGAGGAATGCCTGCTCAACCACAACCGCAACCCGCACCTGAACCGCGAGCAGATCGAAGCCGTGCTGGCCGATCATTTGGCCATCGACAAAGTCATCTGGCTGCCGGACGGTTTGTTCAACGACGAGACCGACGGCCACGTCGACAACTTCTGCTGCTACGTGCGACCAGGCGAAGTGCTGCTGGCCTGGACGGACGATCCGGAAAACCCCAATTACTCTCGCTGCCAGGCCGCCCTGCGCGTGCTGGAAAGCACCCGCGACGCCAAAGGCCGTATCCTGACCGTACACAAGATGCCGATTCCCGGCCCGCTGCATGCGAGCGAAGAAGAATGCGCGGGTGTCGACCGCGTACTGGGCAGCCAGGAGCGCAGCCCCGACGTACGCCTGGCCGGCTCCTACGTGAACTTCCTGATCGTCAACGGCGGCATCATCGCGCCGAGTTTCGATGACCCCAAAGACGAGGAAGCCAAGGCCATCCTCGAACGCCTATTCCCCGAGCACCGCGTGGTCATGGTACCGGGCCGCGAGATTCTGCTGGGCGGTGGCAATATTCATTGCATCACTCAGCAACAGCCGGCGGTGGTTGCCGCGGGCTGACGGCTGCTCTCGGAACCCAGACAAGCAAAAGCCCGGAACCAGTCCGGGCTTTTGCATTGAGACGAGCCGCCGCGTGGTGCGGCTCGACACTCCAGCTTAGAGCAGCGGGATGCTGTAGCTGACGATCAGGCGGTTTTGATCGATATCGCCACCCGGCTGGCTGCGCAGCGAAGCGTTACGCCAGGCAAAGCCCATACCTTTCAACGAGCCTTGCTGCAGCACGTAGCTGACAGTCAGGTCGCGTTCCCACTCTTTCAGGTCGCCAGTTGCCGACTTGATGTTGTCGCCTTTCATGTACAGCACGTTGGCGGTCAGGCCAGGAACACCGATCTTGCCGAAGTCATAACCGTACTGAGTGATCCAGGTACGTTCGCCAGCGCGGGCGAAGTTGGTGATCTGACGGTCGGTGATCAGATAGGTAGTTGCACCACCCTGGCCAGGAATCGAGCCTTGGTTTAGCTGAATGAAGTTGCTGTCACCGGAAACCTGCTGGTAGCCGGCGCTCAGTGCGTGACCCTCCAGACTGTAGGTGAAGAAAGCACTCCAGGTGCGGTTGTCAGCTTCACCATCAAAACCCGCCTTGCCACTTGCGGCGCGGTAGCCATCGGCACGACCAGCAGCACTGCCGTTCTTGCCATCGGAACCAGTGTCGAAGTAACGCAGGTCAGACTTCAGCGAGCCGGCACCCAGCGCCAGCGTGTGGGTCAGACCCAGAAAGTGCTGCTTGTAGAAGTCATCCAGGTTACCGTAGTAGTACTGAACCAGAAGATCCTTGTTGATCTTGTAGTCAGCACCACCGTAATAGAACTTGTTGCTGTCCGCCCCAGCGCCCGCACCGGCAATGGCCAGAGACTCGGCATTGCTGGAGGTACGGCCTTTAGCATGCTCCAGTTGGCCGGCGACCAGTGTCAGGTTGTCGATTTCATTGGAGGTGACCTGAGCACCTTCGAAAGTCTGCGGGATCAGACGACCGTCGTTGAAGGTAACGACTGGCAGCTTCGGCTGCAGAGTGCCGACATGTGCCACGGTCTTGGAAACGCGAATCTTGCCGGTCAGGCCCAGGCTGCTGAACTCGTCAACGGCACTGTTATCACTATCAGTTGGGAACAGAACGCCCGGTGTGCGGCTACGACCCGCTTTGTTGGTACGACCACCGGAATCTAGCTTGACGCCCACAAGACCAAGTGCATCGACGCCGACACCAACAGTACCTTCAGTAAAGCCCGACTGCAGGTTCAGTTGGAACGCCTGGCCCCACTCCTTGTTGCTGGGGCTATCAGTATCGCGAACATCGTTATTGAAATAGAAGTTACGCAGATCCAACTTGGCGGTGCTGTCTTCGATAAAGGCAGCGTTAGCAACGTTGCCCAGGGTCAGACCCAGAGTGCCGGCAGCTACGGCCAGCGCCAGGGAAGCTTTTTTCATCGTGATCTCTCCAGTGTGTTTTCTTTTATTGGTTGCAACACATCGGTCTGATGGGTGATGCCTCAGCGGCACTAAATCAGCCGAATTCGGGCACGACCGTCGAACACCAGGCAGCCAGAAGACGCCACAGGTAATTGGACGGCAGTACGAAATACTCAGAAATTAAGACGAATCAGGTGGGTACGAAAGCTAAGGCGACAGGGAAAGGGCATCGTTCGATTCTCTGCATTGTTATTGTCAGCCTCTAGGGGCCGCTGCTGTATGAATCTAGCACAGCAGGTTACGTGCCATTGGCGAACAGAGTCGCACAAAGCACGATCTTTCAATATGTTACAGAAAATAGCGAAATAGCTGACGGCCGCTCACCAGACAAAATAAGCGAGTAACCGCCGATGAAAAGACAGTGCAGGGCGGATTTTCGCCACGCCTCAGCTCGTGACGATCTGATTTTTTCCCTGACGCTTGGCCTGGTACATGGCAGCGTCCGCACGGGCGTAGAGCACATCGAGACCAGGATCACCACTGCGCAACGAAGTCAGCCCTTGGCTAACGGTGATACCAAAAGCGCTGCCTTCATGACTGAAGGCCAAGCGCTGAATTTCTCGCTGCAGACGCTGGGCGATCTGCGACGCCAGCTCTGGCTCGCAGCCTGGAAATAGCGCCGCGAACTCCTCACCACCGATGCGCCCGAACAGATCACCGCGGCGCAAGACCGAGCTGGCGCAACTGGCCAGTTGCTGGAGTACCTGGTCGCCCGCCTGATGGCCATAGCTGTCGTTTATATGCTTGAAATCATCCAGATCCAGCAGCAGAAAGGCCAGCGGTTGCCCCTGATTACGGGCCAGTTCGAACTCACTCTGCGCGCATTCGAAGAAGTGTCGGCGGTTGCTGCTTTGAGTGAGCACGTCGGTAGTAGCCAGGCGATGCAACTCGCCTTCGAGCTGTTTCTTCTCGGTGATATCTTCAGCGATACCAAAGATAATCGGCGACGCCAGGCTGTCACTGTGCCGGCCGATAAAGCACTTATCACTGAGCCAGCGAATTTCGCCATCGGCACGGATGATGCGGTATTCACGGGCCTCGACTGCACCGGTATCCAGAACCTGGGCCATGCTCTCGGCGGCAAACTCCAGATCGTCAGGGTAGATGCTGTTACGCCACTCGCCGTAATCGGCCAGTAGCAAACCTGCTGAACGGCCAAAGACCAGTTCATAGGCCGGACTGACATAAATGATCTGCTGGGTTTCCCAATCGAACGCCCAGAGCACAGCGTTGACGCTGCCTAATAGTGTGCTGAACAGCTGCTCGCGCTCGCGCAAACGGGTACCTTCCGCGCGGCTGTGCAACAGCGCCATGGTCAGCTCTTCCAGGTCGATAGTGCCGAGTTCATCCATATACCGATCCTGAGCAACGCCAAATAGATTGCGGTGAGGGCTGCCAAACGGGATCAAAAAAGCCCGCCGTGTGGCGGGCTTTTGGGTGGCAACCGGGTCACTGCTATGACCATAGTCACCGCGGGCGGTTCAAAGCCCCGTGTGCGATTGCGTGCTACGTCACACTGTGGCAGGCCGCAACGAGTAGGTTTTGAGCTGCTCGGCGAAATCGCGCAGGGACTGAATGCCACTGGCTTCGGCGTCCTGCACCCAGTGTTTCATCGCTTCAAGCATGTCGTGGCCATTGGCGCTGGTCTTGGCCCAGATCTGCTGCAACGCCAGGCGTTTCTCATAAATGACCTTGAGCGCCTGACTGTGCGCCAGCATGGCGTCAATGTGCACCTGCTGCTTGTCCTGCAACAGACTCGGCTCCCGCGACAGCAAGCGCTTGGCACGACGGAACTGGTGCCGCACGGACTCGTCGGCCTTGGCCAGTTCCTGCTTGACCAGTGGGCCAATCACCAACTTGCGGTACTGGGCCATGATCTGGAAACGGTTGTTGAGGATCGCCATGGCGGTATCCATATCCAGAATGCCCTTGCCAGGCACCCGGTGCGCGATCGGCGCGACCCGCTGCACCTTGGCCAGGCGCAGGAAGCTGAACAGCTGTATCCAGGCCCAGCCCATATCGAACTCCCAGCGCTTGACCGACAGCTTGGCCGAATTGGGATAGGTGTGGTGATTGTTGTGCAGCTCTTCACCGCCCACGATGATGCCCCAAGGCAACAGATTGGTGGCCGCGTCGCGGCACTCGAAGTTGCGATAGCCGACTGCGTGGCCAAGGCCGTTGATGACACCGGCGGCCCAGAACGGAATCCACATCATCTGAATCGCCCAGACGGTAAGACCCAGCGCGCCGAACAGCGCCACGTCGATGACCATCATCAACGCAATACCGCCCATGGGAAAACGCGAGTAAATCTTGCGTTCTACCCAGTCATCAGGGCAATTTTTGCCATAAATACGCAAGGTATCCTGATTCTTCGCCTCTTCGGCATACAATTCAGCACCTTTACGCATGACCGTTCCCAACCCCTTTACCACCGGGCTGTGAGGGTCTTCTGCGGTTTCACACTTGGCGTGGTGCTTACGATGGATGGCGGTCGCATTCGCGGGTGTTCATGGCCGTGCTTAGCCACAACCAGAAGCGGAAGAAATGTTTGAGCGCAGGATGCAGCTCCAGGGAGCGGTGCGCCGAGTAACGGTGCAGGTAGACCGTTACGCTGACAATGGTGACGTGGGTCATCAGCAAGGTAACGATGATGAGTTGCCAGACCGACAGGTCGAGAAAGCCGTTGTACCACATAGGTCGGGGTACCTCTTGCAGAGAAAAACGCGGGTCGGCGAAAAGGCCGACGCCTGCATTATCAACATCAACCGTTGGAAAACCACTTGGTCTTTTGGCTGAGAATGTTACAACGCAGGCTCCACTAGTGACCTTTACTCGAGATCAAGAACCGAGCCATCCGTTATGAGCACTCGCCAAGGCGCATTACGCCTGACTTTCAACTACCTGGTGGCAGCAGGCCTGTGGATTATCTTCAGCGACATGCTGCTAGCGTCGCTCGGCCTGACTGTCCGACAGACGGAGCAGGTTCAGGTCTGGAAAGGCCTGATCTTCGTCCTGCTGACCAGCGCTCTGCTGTATCTGACGATACGCCATCACCTCGAACGGCAGGCACTCATCGGTACAGCTCTGCGCGCCAGCGAAGAGCGTCTCAGCCTGGCCCTGTCGGCTACCGAGGACGGTCTTTGGGATTGGGATCTGCGTCGCCAAAACGTTTACTACTCGACGGGCTATCACACCCTGCTGGGCATGAAGGATGGCGAGCTGAGCACGGATCGCCAGCAGTGGGAACAACTGTTGCACCCCGAAGATCGACCACATTACCACCGCGCCATCGCCGAAATCATGCAGGCGACAAGCGATACGTCTTACGAGAATACTTACCGCCTACGCCATCGCGACGGCAGCTATCGCTGGGTAATGTCACACGGCCGCCTGCGCCTCGATGCCCAGGGCCACCCGGAACGCTTCATCGGCACGATACGAGACATCACCCAGCGCCGCGCCGATGCCGACAGCCTGCGACAGGCATCAGCGGTGTTCGAGTCCACCCAAGAGGGCGTACTGGTCACGGACGCGCGGCAGAACATCGTGCACATCAACCCGGCGTTCAGTCGGATCACCGGCTACAGCGAAGCGGAAATCCTCGGCAAGCACCCAACGCTGCTGAAATCCGGCCGCCACGACGCCGCTTTCTACCAGCACCTCTGGCACACCCTGCAGACCCAGGGCGCCTGGAGTGGCGAAGTCTGGAACCGCCGCAAGAACGGTGAAATCTACCCGCAGTGGCAATGCATCCGTGCCATACACGACGACAACGGGCTGCTCAGCCACTATGTCGCCGTGTTCTCCGATATCAGCGTGCTCAAACATTCCCAGCATGAGCTGGATTACCTGGCCCACCACGACCCACTGAGCAATCTGCCCAACCGCCTGCTGTTCACCGAACGTGTCGAACACGCCCTCGATCGGGTGCAAAGCGAAGCCCATCGGGGCGCCGTGCTGGTAGTCGATCTGGATCACTTCAAGCACATCAATGAGAGCCTCGGCCATAACGTCGGCGACCTGCTGCTCAAGGCCACCGGCGAACGGCTCGCCAAGCATCTCGATAAAGGCACCACACTGGCGCGACTGGGCGGCGATGAATTCGGCCTGCTCAGTGAAGACTGCGCCGAGGCCGAACAGGCTGCCCATTTGGCTCAACGGTTAATCGATTGCCTTAACGAGCCTTTTATTCTAGACGGCCAGGAACTGTTCATTTCCGCCAGCATCGGCATCTGCCTGTATCCGGACAATGCACAAACCGTCGAACAAGTACTGCGCAATGTGGATTCGGCCCTGTTCAAGGCCAAGAGCAGTGGCCGCGAAGGCTTTGCCTTCTATGATCTGGCTCAGACCAAGTATGCGCGCCAGCGCTTAGAGCTCGTCGCAGGCCTGCGCCATGCGCTTGAGAACGACGAACTGCGCGTGCACTACCAACCGCTGATCTGCCTCGCCGAGGGGCGGATGATTGGGGTGGAAGCTCTGGTGCGCTGGCAGCATCCGCAGCGCGGCCTAGTACCGCCTGGTGAGTTCATCCCGATTGCCGAAGACAGCGGCATGATCAGCGCCATCGATGCTTGGGTGCTCGAGCATGCCTGCCGGCAGATGGTCGCCTGGCGGGCTTCGGGCAGCAGCCTACAGTTCGTAGCAGTGAACATTTCCAGCCGCCTGTTCAGCCGTGGCGAGATTGATCAGCGAGTCGCTCAGGTGCTCACCGATACCGGCCTACCGGCCGAATGCCTGGAGCTGGAAGTGACCGAGAGCGCGGTGATGGACAACCCGGATCAGGCCCAGGCGCTGCTTGAGCGCTTGCGCGTACTCGGCGTGCGCTTGGCCATCGACGATTTCGGCACCGGTTACAGCTCACTGGCACGCCTCAAGCGCCTGCCGGTGCAAAAGCTCAAGCTCGACCAGAGCTTCGTCGCCGGCTTGCCCCATGACAAGGACGATCGGGCGATCACCCGCGCCGTCATCGCCCTTGCCCACAGCATGGAAATGAAGGTGCTCGCAGAAGGTGTGGAGCGCGGTGAGCAGCAGGACTACCTGCGCCAGCTGGGTTGCGATTATGCCCAGGGCTACTTCATCGGCCGGCCCGTGCCAGCCGACGTTCTGGAACAGAAGTAGCGATGCCTCACCCGGCGAGCCCAGTCGACGGTGCTGGGTTCGCCACGGCCTGGCGGCGCCCGGAGTCGCTGCCAGGCAGGCTCAGAACAGCGCTTTGCGCGCTTCGCTGCTGAGCACTTCTTCAGGGCGCTGGGAAATCGCCTCGGCGACCTGATAGGCACGCTGTACCGCAGAGCGGTTGCCCATGCGCGCCAGCCAGGCGGCCATATTGGGGAAGTCTTCGAGACGCTGACGCTGCAGCTCCCAGCCTTTGGCCCAAGGGTAGATGGCGATGTCCGCTATCGAATAATCGCCTGCCACGTACTCCTGACCTTCGAGCTGGCGATCCAAAACCCCGTACAGGCGGGCGGTCTCCTTAACGTAGCGGTCGATGGCGTAAGGAATCTCCTCAGGCGCGAAACGCACGAAGTGATGATTCTGCCCGGCCATCGGCCCTAGACCGCCCATCTGCCAGTGCAGCCATTGCTGAACCTGAACGCGCATCCGCGGCTGCAGCGGCATGAACCGCCCGACCTTGTCGGCCAGGTACTCGAGAATCGCGCCGGACTCGAATACCGAGATCGGCTCACCGCCATCACTGGGGTTGTTGTCGACGATGGCCGGAATCCGATTGTTCGGCGAGATTTTCAGGAATTCCGGCTCGAACTGCTGGCCGGTACCGATATTCACCGGGTGCACGTTGTAGTCCAGGCCGCTTTCCTCGAGAAAGATGCTGATCTTGTGGCCGTTGGGGGTCGTCCAGTAATGAAGGTCGATCATGGGGCGCTCCTGTCGATCGGGCGCAGCTGCACTGCAGCTGCCGATTGCAATGGGTAGAGCTTGGAGCCGGGCCAGCCGCGCAGAGTTCAGACCCGGTGACCTGCGCGGCCCACGAGTCGTCCAGCATGCCTGTCGGTGCCGTGACGGGCAGCGATACTTTTAACCAGATGGCGCGAACCGCCTCTCGCCCTGCACACTCCAAGCGAGGCACAATCGAAGCGCCGTATGCCGATGGCTGCGGCTCAGTCCATTCACCCGTGAAGGTCGCCAACCCGGATGTCGTCCCCCTCCCTGCGCCACTCCCTGCGTCGTCTCTGGGCAATGGACAAGTTCAGCTACAGCCTGCGGGTTTTCATCGCCCTCGGCGGCAGCCTGGCGCTGTGCTGGTACCAGGGCTGGATGCACAGCCTGATACCGCTGTTCCTCGGTGTGATCGCCAGCGCCCTGGCGGAAACCGACGACAGCTGGCAGGGCCGCCTGACCGCGCTGCTGGTGACCCTAGGCTGCTTCAGCGCCGCGGCCTACACGGTGGAGTTCCTGTTCCCCTACCCGTGGCTGTTCGTCAGCGCCCTGGCCCTGTCGGCGTTCTCTCTGACCATGCTTGGCGCCCTGGGTGAACGCTTCGCGACCCTCGGCTCGGCGACGCTGATCCTCGCCGTGTACAGCATGATTGGCGTGGAACAGCGCGGCGGCATCGCCGGGCTGTGGCTGGAGCCCTTGCTGCTGGTCGCCGGCGCTGCCTGGTACGGCGTGCTGTCGGTGCTATGGAACGCACTGTTCGCCCATCAGCCGGTGCAGCACAGCCTGGCACGGTTGTTCCGTGAGCTCGGCCTGTACCTCAAGCTCAAGGCGGCGCTGTTCGAACCCTTGCGCCAGCTCGACGTGGAAGCTCGCCGCCTGGCCCTGGCCAAGCAGAACGGGCGTGTGGTGGCAGCACTCAACGCGACCAAGGAAATAATCCTGCACCGGGTCGGCAATGGCCGCCCCGAACCGAAAGTCAGTCGCTACCTGAAGCTCTACTTTCTCGCCCAGGATATCCACGAGCGCGCCAGCTCGTCGCACTATCCGTATAACGCCCTGGCCGAAGCGTTCTTCCATAGCGACGTGATGTTCCGTTGCCAACGCCTGCTGCGCCTGCATGGCAAGGCTTGCCACGCTCTGGCGCAGGCCATCGAACTGCGTCAACCGTTCGAATACGGCGAGCAGTACGGTCAGGCCCTGGCAGATCTGCAGGCCTCGCTGGAGCACCTGCGCATCCAGAGCAACCCGGCATGGCGCCACCTGCTGCGCTCGCTTGGCGCCCTGGCGGGCAACCTTGGCACCCTCGACCGCCTGCTGGGCAGCGCCAGCAACCCCGACGCCCTGGCCGAGGAGCAGGACAGCTCCCTGCTCGACCGCGAGCCGCAATCGCTGCGTGACGTCTGGGAACGCATCCGCCTGCAGCTGACTCCCACATCCCTGCTGTTCCGTCACGCCCTGCGCCTGTCCATCGCCCTGGCTGCCGGCTATGGCGTGCTGCACTGGATTCACCCGACCCAGGGCTACTGGATTCTGCTGACCACCCTGTTCGTCTGTCAGCCGAACTATGGTGCGACGCGAATGAAGCTGGTGCAGCGCATCATCGGTACCGTGCTGGGCCTGCTGCTTGGCTGGGCATTGATCGACCTGTTCCCGGCTCCGCTGATCCAGGCGTTCTTTGCCGTCGCAGCCGGCGTGGTGTTCTTCGCCACCCGCTCGAGCCGCTACACCGTGGCGACGGCGGCCATTACCCTGCTAGTGCTGTTCTGCTTCAACCAGGTGGGTGACGGCTACGGGCTGATCCTGCCGCGCCTGTTCGATACCCTGCTCGGCAGCCTGATCGCCGGCCTCGCGGTATTCCTGATCCTGCCGGACTGGCAGGGCCGACGCCTGAATCGCGTGGTCGCCAACACCCTGAGCTGCAACAGCACCTACCTGAGGCAGATCATTCGCCAGTACGCCGAGGGCAAGCGCGACGACCTCGCCTACCGCCTGGCCCGTCGCAACGCCCACAACGCCGACGCGGCGCTGTCCACCACCCTTGGCAACATGCTCATGGAGCCGGGGCATTTCCGTAAGGAAGCGGATATTGGCTTCCGCTTTCTGGTGCTCTCGCACACCCTGCTCAGCTACCTCTCGGGCCTTGGCGCGCACCGTGGCGAAACCCTGCTGGCCGACGAGCAGAGTGAGCTGCTGAGTAGCGCCGGGCGTATCGCCGAAAGCCTCGATGAAATCGCTCGCGGTCTCAACGAACAGAGCCCGATAGCCATTCAGAGCGACAGCGAGGAACACCTGGCCGCTACACTGGAGCAGATACCGGAGGAGCTGGAGGACGCGCAGCGGCTGGTACAGACCCAGTTGTCACTGATTGCCCGGCAGCTCGCCCCGTTGCGCACGCTGGCCGTTCACCTGCTGAAGAATCGTCCCAAGGCGACTACATGATGGATAAGCAACCCATCGTCCAGCAGGTCATCGAGCAACTGACTGCCGACCTGCTGGCCGCCGAACAGGCGGCGCGGGTCGCCCACGAAACGGCGACCCACGAAGAGAACATCGCCGAAAACAAGTACGACACCCTGGGCCTGGAGGCTGCCTACCTGGCTGCCGGGCAGGCACGCCGGGTGGAGGAAATCGGCCAGAGCCTGCGGGCCTGGCGGCAGTTGCAGCTGCGCCCCTACGACGAGGCACTGGGTATCCGCATTACCGCTCTGGTGTTGTTGGCTGACGAGGATGGCCGTGAACAGTGGCTGTTCCTCGGCCCGGATGGTGCAGCCATCAAGGTACGCGCCCAGCAGCGGGAAATCCTCGTGCTAAGCCCTAACGCGCCACTCGGTCAGCGCCTGCTGGGGCGTCACCCCGGCGACGAGATCGAGCTGAAGATCGCTGGGCGGATACAGCATCACGAGATCATCGAAGCACACTGACCAATGTCAGCGGCCTCAGCCCGGGGCGTTCGACTGCAGATCGCGCCAGGTCAGGTAAACGCGCAAATCGAACTCCAACTGCTGGTAGTCCGGTAGCATGTATTCGCAGAGTTTGTAGAACGCCTTG
This sequence comes from Pseudomonas sp. AC355, assembly GCF_979258205.1. NCBI lineage: Bacteria > Pseudomonadati > Pseudomonadota > Gammaproteobacteria > Pseudomonadales > Pseudomonadaceae > Pseudomonas > Pseudomonas sp. AC355. The sequence continues at coordinate 3,281,058 of NZ_OZ409843.1, forward strand.
TTGTGGTCGCTCTCTTTCAGGTGCGCCAACTCGTGCACCACGATCATCTGCAGAAACTGCGGTGCGGCGTCGCGAAACAGCGAGGCCACACGGATCTCTTTCTTGGCCTTGAGCTTGCCACCCTGCACCCGCGAGATCGTGGTATGCAGACCGAGGGCTCGATGGGTCAGGTCGAGGCGATTGTCGAACAGCACCTTGTCGATGGCCGGCGCGTTCTTCAGGTGCTCCTGCTTGAGCGCCATGACGTAGGCGTACAGCGCCTTATCGCTTTGGATCGTGTGGCGGCCCTCATAACGCTGCGCCAGGTAATCGCCCAGGCGCTCACCGGCAATCATCTGACGCACCTGATCCTGTAGCGAGGTGGGATAACCCTGGAGATACTTCAATGGCGTCATAACTGCTCAACGGTCGAGGCTAGCGGCGGGATTATGCCTCAACCTACAGCGGAACCACCCGCAGTAGCCTGCCTTCGGCACTATCGGTCAGCAGGTACAGCGCGCCATCAGGACCATTGTAAACGCCACGGATGCGCTCCTCTAGCTCCTGGAACAGCACATCTTCGCCAGCCAGCCGGCCCTTCACCAGGCGCACACGGCGTACGCTCTTTTCGGCCAGTGTCGAAACGAACAGATCACCTTTCCAGTGCGGGAAGCGATCACCGGTGTATAGCGCCAGCCCGGATGGCGCCACTGACGGCGTCCAGTGCAATTGCGGGGACAGATAGCCCGGCAGCTCGGTAAAAGGCGTGACCATTGCGCCGGTGTAGTCGACCCCAAAGGACGCCAGCGGCCAGCCGTAATTACCGCCAGCCTGGATCAGGTTCAGCTCATCGCCGCCCTTGGGGCCGTGCTCGTGGCTGTAGAGGCGCTTGCGCTTGCCGTCGTAGACGAGGCCCTGCACATTGCGATGGCCAAGGCTGTAGATCTCTTCAGCAGCGCCGGGCTGACCGCGCAGCGGATTGTCCTCGGGGATGCTGCCGTCACGGTTCAAGCGCACCGTCTTGCCCAGGTGATTGGCCGGGTTCTGCGCCTGCTCGCGCCAGTCGAAGCCGTCTCCCAGGGTCAACACCAGAGTCTCGTCGGGCAGAAAGGCGATCCGCCCGCCGTAGTGCGAGGCGCCGGCCTTGGCCGGCTGGGCGGTGAACAGCACCTCGAAGTCGCGCAATTCGCCGTCTACCAGGCGAGCCCGCGCCAGCCGCGTATTGTTGGCGTCGATATCACCATGGGCATAGCTCAGGTAGATCCAGGGATCTTTGACGAACGCAGGATCCAGCACCACCTCCATCAAGCCTGCCTGAGTGGCGACGAAGGGCGCCGGCATCCCCTTGATCGGCTCGGCCTGCAGCTTGCCCTGGGCATCGATCAGGCGCAGTTGCCCGGTACGCTCGGTAACCAGCATGCGGCCATCGGGCAGGAAGGCCAGCGACCAGGGATGCTCGAGACCGCCAGTGACGGTTTCGATCCGGTAATCGGCATGGGCCAGGACACCTGCGCAAAGGCCCAGCATCAGCAGGACAGCTTTCAACATCACACCCTTGATTCGAAGAAAGATCATCAACGGCCAGCACCGCTGAAACGCGCGAAAGCCAGGCTACCAAGGCTGCCGCAGGTCATTAGCGCCAGCGTTCCCGCCAAGGTGCGATTGGCACCGATCAGTGTTGGCATAGGCGCCACGGCATTGGCCACACTTAGCGCCAACCAGACGGCCAAGGCTCCCGCGAGCAGGAAAACCAACCAGCGCAGGACACCTAGGCTGGGCGCGAGCCAGGCTGCCAATGGCAGCGCGACAATAAATGCAGCGATAACCAGCGCCGCGAACGTAGGGCTGAAGCCCAGCAGATCATGCAGGGTGGTCTGCATACGCACGTCCAGCGAAATATTGGCGCCGAGCTGTTGCAAAGCAGCGAGGTTGAATTGGGTTTGAACGATGCTGCCGAGCAACGTGGCCACAAGAACGGCCAAGCAGAACGGCTGCCAGGGACGGGAATTTTGAGGCATGGGAGCCGACATCCTGAAACGCGTGGCGGCAGTATGGCGTAGAGCACGCACCAGAGCGGCGCAGGTGTTTTACATGGTTTTACGCGATCCCACCGCAAGCCGGAAAACAGAGAGGCATGCCGGGTTGGAAAGGCTGTTTCAAGACCAAGAACGGTTGATCCGTCGAGCCATCATCAGCGCGCAGGTGGTGGGCAGAGCGGCTCGCAGCCTGGCCATCCTACAGGCCTGCGGGAGGACATAAAAAAGCCGCTTATCCATGAAGGACAAGCGGCTTCTCGGTGCGAGGAGGGACGCTTCGATCAGTTGATCTTGGCGGCCAACTCACCTTTTGCGTAACGCTGGAACATGCCTTCCAGGGAGATCGGCTTGATCTTCGAGGCATTGCCAGCGGTACCGAAGGCTTCGTAGCGAGCGATGCAGATATCACGCATGGCAGTGATGGTATGGGCAAAGTACTTGCGCGGGTCGAACTCGCTCGGATGCTCGGCCAGGAAGCGGCGGATAGCGCCGGTAGAAGCCAGACGCAGGTCGGTATCGATGTTGACCTTGCGCACGCCGTATTTGATGCCTTCGACGATCTCTTCGACCGGCACGCCGTAGGTCTCTTTGATCTCGCCACCATGCTCGTTGATGATCGCCAACCAATCCTGCGGTACCGAGCTGGAACCGTGCATCACCAGGTGAGTGTTGGGGATGCGCTTGTGGATGGCCTTGATACGCTCGATCGACAGCACGTCACCGGTTGGCGGCTTGGTGAACTTGTAGGCGCCGTGGCTGGTGCCGATGGCGATGGCCAAGGCATCGACCTGAGTCTTCTTGACGAAGTCGGCGGCTTCTTCCGGGTCGGTCAGCAGTTGGCTGTGGTCGAGCACGCCCTCTGCACCAACGCCGTCTTCTTCACCGGCCATGCCGGTTTCCAGGCTACCCAGGCAGCCCAGCTCACCTTCAACCGACACGCCGCAGGCGTGAGCGAAGGCAACGGTCTGCTGCGTGACGCGCACGTTGTAGTCGTAGTCGGCGGGGGTTTTGCCATCTTCTTTCAGCGAGCCGTCCATCATCACCGAGCTGAAGCCCAGCTGGATGGAGCGCTGGCAGATGTCAGGGCTGGTGCCGTGATCCTGGTGCATGCACACCGGGATATGCGGGAACTCTTCGATCGCAGCGAGAATCAGGTGGCGCAGGAACGGCGCACCCGCGTACTTGCGGGCACCAGCGGAGGCCTGGACGATGACCGGCGAATCGGTCTTGTCGGCAGCTTCCATGATGGCGCGCATCTGCTCGAGGTTGTTGACGTTGAAGGCCGGCACGCCATAGCCGAATTCGGCTGCGTGGTCGAGCATCTGGCGCATGCTGATAAGTGCCATGTTTTGCTATCTCCCGATAGGGCTCGTTAATCGTTCAAGCCTGCCGCAGTGGCAGGCGCTATTCAAGTACTGCTGTCAGGGCGCCTTGCAGCCGCGCCCCAGCAAATCGTCATTGGCGGTACGGTAGATCAGACCTTCCTCACCCTTGGTGTGAAAGGACAGCGTACCGTCGCTGTACAACACGCCGGAACCCGCGGGCTCCTGGCTCAAGCGGTGGACAACATCGCTGCCACCCATCCGCACATCGACTTTCTCGTGGGCACTGTCGGCATAGCGCCAGAACACTTCGGCCTGGCTGTCACACACCCAGCGGTTCCATTCCTGGCTGTCGGCATAGTCCTTCCCGGCACAGCCAGCGAGCATTGCCAGGCCGAACAACACGGCGGCACCTTTATAACGGTTCATCGCACTCTCCTTGTTACCTAGCAGTTCTGCTCACCAACGGGCGGCGTCGAATCACCGGTGCTCTGCCCTTCGATGCGCGGTTCGTCGCGCGTGGTCGGCAGATCGATTTGTGCCGGGCTAAGCACATCGCACGCTTGTTCGCGGGGCGATCCACCACCGGCACACCCACCCAGAACAGCACACACCACCACTACCATGGCCATGTTACGCATGAGGTCACTCCTTGCTGGCTAGTTTCCGTACAAGGTAATGACCGCCCGTAGGAGCCAAGGTTTAGCCGTTCTGCCTTACTTGGCTGCGCGTTGCTGCAACACTTCGACTGCCGGCAGTACCTTGCCCTCGACAAACTCGAGGAAAGCGCCGCCACCGGTAGAGATGTAGGAAATCCGCGACGCCACATCGTACTTGTCGATGGCCGCGAGGGTGTCGCCACCACCGGCAATGGAGAACGCCGGGCTTTCCGCGATGGCCAGGGCCAAGGTCTTGGTACCTTCACCGAACTGATCGAACTCGAACACACCAACCGGACCGTTCCACAGAATGGTCTTCGAGGCCTTGAGCAGCTCGGCGAACTGCGCTGCAGTTTGCGGGCCGATGTCGAGGATCATGTCGTCGTCAGCCACATCGGCCACCGCCTTGACGGTCGCAGTCGCGGCTTCGGAAAACTCCTTGGCGACCACTACGTCCACAGGCAGCGGCACGCTGACCTTGGCGGCGATGGCCTTGGCGGTATCGACCAGATCGGCCTCGTAAAGGGATTTGCCGACCGGATAACCGGCAGCGGCGAGAAAGGTATTGGCGATGCCACCACCGACGATCAGCTGATCGCAGATGCTGCTCAGGCTGTTCAGCACGTCCAGCTTGGTCGACACCTTGGAGCCAGCGACGATCGCCGCCATCGGCTGAGCGGGGGCACCCAGTGCCTTGCCCAGTGCATCCAGCTCGGCGGCCAGCAGGGGGCCGGCAGCGGCGACCTTGGCGAACTTGGCCACGCCATGGGTCGAGCCCTCGGCACGGTGGGCGGTACCGAAGGCATCCATCACGAACACGTCGCACAGCGCAGCGTATTGCTGGGCCAACTCGTCGGCATTCTTCTTCTCGCCCTTGTTGAAACGTACGTTCTCGAACAGCACCAGATCACCGGCTTTCAGTTCAACGCCGCTCAGGTAGTCCTTGATCAGCGGTACTTCGCGGCCCAGGGCCTTGCTCAGGTAATCGGCGACCGGCTTGAGGCTGTTCTCTTCGCTGAATTCGCCTTCGGTCGGGCGCCCCAGGTGCGAGCAGACCATTACCGCAGCGCCCTTCTCCAGGGCCAGTTTGATGGTCGGCAGGGCCGCGAGGATGCGCGCATCGCTCTTCACCACGCCGTCCTTGACCGGCACATTGAGGTCTTCGCGGATCAGCACGCGCTTACCTTGCAGGTCGAGGTCGGCCATTTTCGTGATGTTTACGGAAGCTGCAGTCATTGAGTCAGTCCTTAACAGGGGCTGGTGAAAGGGGAGCGGCGGCATCGAGAAAATGCACGGCCATGTCGAGCATGCGGTTGGCGAAACCCCATTCGTTGTCGAACCAGGCCAGCAGGTTGACCAGGCGTGGCCCGGAAACCCGCGTCTGACTGCCGTCGACGATCGCCGAGTGGGGATCATGATTGAAGTCGCAACTGGCGTGCGGCAACTCGGTGTACGCCAGCAGACCTTGCAGCGGCCCCTGTTCGGAAGCCTGGCGCAAGATCCGGTTAATCTCTTCGGTGCTGGTGTCACGGGAGGTCTGCAAGGTGATATCCAGGCAGGACACGTTGACCGTCGGCACCCGAATGGCTTTGGCCTGAATTCGCCCGGCAAGTTCCGGAAGCAGCCGTTCGATGCCTCGAGCCAGGCCCGTGGAGACCGGAATCACCGACTGAAAGGCCGAGCGCGTACGGCGCAAATCCTCGTCGTGATAGGCATCGATCACCGGCTGGTCGTTCATCGCCGAGTGAATGGTGGTGATCGAAATATACTCCAGTCCGATCGCCTCATTGAGCACCTTGAGCAGCGGCACCCCGCAGTTGGTGGTACAGGAAGCGTTCGACACCAGGCGCTCGGTACCATCGAGGCACTGCTGATTGACGCCATAAACCACCGTAGCATCGACATCGCTCTCGCTGGCCATCGGCTGGGACAACAACACCCGAGGCGCACCGGCTTGTAGGAAACGCTCGGCCTGCTCGCGCGTGGTGTACTGGCCGGAGCATTCGAGTAGCAGATCGATATCCAGCGCAGCCCAGTTGACACCTTCCGGCTCACGCTCGCGCAGTACGCGCACGCGTTCGCCGTTGATGTGCAGGCAATCGCCAACCACCTTCACCTCGCCGGGAAAACGCCCGTGGGTGGAGTCGAAGCGGGTCAGGTACTCGATGCTGGCCTGATCGGCCAGATCGTTGAGCGCGACGATTTCCAGACGCGCAGCGCCAGCACGCTCGTGCAGGGCACGCAGCACGCAACGGCCGATGCGGCCGTAGCCGTTCAGAGCAACGCGATAGGGGCGATGGGACATGGCGATCTCGGAGCGAGTCGATCATGGGGAAGGGACGAACCGCGCAGGCTCGTCCCTTCCTGCGGGGTCAAGCGTCCAGCAGCTCTTCGGCAGTGCCGATGATATTCTCGACGGTGAAACCGAAATGCTCGAACAGCTCACCGGCAGGAGCCGATTCACCGTAGGTTTCCATACCGATGACGCGACCTTCGAGGCCAACGTACTTGTACCAGAAGTCGGCGTGGGCAGCCTCGATGGCGATCCGCGCGGTGACCTGCAGCGGCAGTACAGACTGCTTGTAGCCAGCGTCCTGCTGGTCGAAGACGTTGGTCGACGGCATCGACACCACGCGAACCTTGCGGCCCTGCTCGGTCAGTTTGTCGGCAGCCTGGATGGCCAGACCGACTTCCGAACCGGTGGAGATCAGGATCAACTCTGGCTCGCCGGCGCAATCCTTCAACACGTAACCGCCACGGCTGATGGCCGCTTCGGTTTCATGGTCGCGCAGGTTATGCGGCAAGTTCTGGCGCGAGAAGATCAGCGCGCTCGGGCCGTCCTTGCGCTCGACCGAATGCTTCCAGGCCACTGCGGCCTCGACGGTATCCGCCGGGCGCCAGGTGTCCAGGTTCGGCGTGGTGCGCAGGCTGGTCAGTTGCTCGACCGGCTGGTGCGTCGGGCCGTCTTCGCCCAGGCCGATGGAATCGTGGGTGAACACGTAGAGCACGCGCAGCTTCATCAACGCGGACATGCGTACCGCATTGCGGGCGTATTCCATGAACATCAGGAAGGTCGCGCCGTAAGGCACCAGGCCACCATGCAGGGCAACGCCGTTCATGATCGCGCTCATGCCGAATTCACGCACGCCGTAGTACATGTAGTTGCCCGAAGCGTCTTCGGCGACCACCGGCTTGCAGCCTTTCCACAGGGTCAGGTTGGAACCGGCCAGGTCGGCCGAGCCGCCCAGCAGTTCCGGCAGCAGCGGGCCGAAGGCATTCAGGCAGTTCTGGCTGGCCTTGCGGCTGGCGATCGTTTCGCCTTTCTCGGCCACGGCGCGGATGAACTCGCTGGCCTTGGCGGAGAAATCGGCAGGCAGTTCACCGGCCATGCGGCGGATGAATTCGTTGGCCAGTTCCGGGTAAGCAGCGGAATAGGCAGCGAAACGCTGATCCCATTCGGCTTCGGCAGCCAGACCGGCTTCCTTGGCATCCCACTCGGCATAGATGTCGGCCGGGATTTCGAACGGCGCGTGGCTCCAGTTCAGAGCGGCACGGGTCAGGGCGATTTCGTCATGGCCCAGCGCGGCGCCGTGGGACTCTTCCTTACCCTGCTTGTTCGGCGAACCGAAGCCGATGATGGTCTTGCAGCAGATCAGGGTTGGCTGCTCGCTCTTGCGAGCGGTGTCGATGGCCATCTTGATCTCTTCGGGATCGTGGCCGTCGACATTGCGGATCACCTGCCAGCCGTAGGCTTCGAAGCGCGCCGGGGTATCGTCGGTGAACCAGCCGTGGACTTCGCCATCGATGGAGATGCCGTTGTCATCGTAGAACGCGATCAGCTTGCCCAAGCCCAGGGTACCGGCCAGCGAGCAGACTTCGTGGCTGATGCCTTCCATCATGCAACCGTCGCCCAGGAAGGCGTAGGTGTGGTGATCGACGATGTTATGGCCATCGCGGTTGAACTGCGCCGCCATGATCTTCTCAGCTAAGGCGAAGCCCACGGCGTTGGCGATGCCCTGGCCGAGCGGGCCGGTGGTGGTCTCGACGCCTGGCGCGTAGCCGTATTCCGGGTGACCCGGGGTGCGGCTGTGCAACTGACGGAAGTTCTTCAGGTCGTCGATGGACAGGTCGTAGCCGGTCAGGTGCAGCAACGAATAGATCAGCATCGAGCCATGGCCGTTGGACAGTACGAAACGGTCACGGTCAGCGAATTTCGGGTTGGCCGGGTTGTGTTTCAGGTAGTCACGCCACAGCACTTCGGCGATGTCCGCCATGCCCATAGGGGCACCCGGGTGGCCGCTGTTGGCTTTTTGCACGGCATCCATGCTCAGAGCACGAATGGCATTGGCACGCTCACGACGGCTGGGCATCGCTAATCTCCTGCGGGTGGCTGCCGTTAGGCAGCGGGGGTCGAAAAAGGCGGCCATTTTCGCCCAGCAGGCACTGCGGGGGCAATGACAGATGGTCGTTAGCCGAACGATTCCCGTGGTTTTCCTGGATAAAAGTGCTCAGCCTCTGGAAGCGAAGCGGTTTATCTCCCGTCGTGAGTAGCCAGGCAAGCGCGCGGCGAAGACCAATATCAAAACTTTTTGATATTGGTCTTGCTGCACAAAAAATCACCGACTAGACTGCGCGGCTTATGACTGTGCGCGCCTCTCAGCTCGACTTCGAGCCCGCCGATGCTCTCTCCGCCCTGTGCAAGGCAGCGGGCGATCCGCTGCGCCTGAATGTTTTGCGCGCACTGGCCAACGATTCGTTCGGCGTACTGGAGCTGGCGCAGATCTTCGCCATTGGCCAGTCCGGCATCAGCCACCACTTGAAGGTGCTGGCCCAGGCCGGCCTGGTGGCGACGCGCCGGGAAGGCAACGCGATTTTCTATCGCCGCGCCCTGGCCCAGATGGAAACTGTTGGCGGTACGCTGCACGGCGCCCTGCTCCAGGAAGTCGATCGGCTGACTCTGCCGCTCGAGGTGCGCGAACGCATCGCCCAGGTGCATCAGCAGCGCGCGGCTGCCAGTCAGGATTTCTTTGCCCGTAGCGCCGAGCGCTTCCAGGCTCAGCAGGATCTGATCGCCGGCCTGCCGCAATACCGCGACAGCGTGCTGGCCCTGCTCGACTCACTGGACTTTCCTGCCAACGCCCGCGCCCTGGAGATCGGCCCCGGCGATGGCAGCTTTCTGCCCGAACTGGCGCGCCGCTTCGGCCAAGTCACCGCACTGGATAACAGCCCGGCTATGCTTGAGCTGGCACGTCTGCGCTGTGAGCACGACGGCCTGGATAACGTGCAGTTGCAACTTGCCGACGCCCTGCTCGACGACTACCCCAGCGCCGACTGCGTAGTGTTGAACATGGTACTGCATCACTTCGCCGCACCGGCTCAGGCCCTGCAGACACTCGCAGGCCGCGTGAACGATGGCGGCAGCCTGTTGATCACAGAACTGTGCAGCCACAACCAAAGTTGGGCCCGGGACACCTGCGGTGATCTCTGGCTAGGCTTCGAACAGGACGACTTGGCCCACTGGGCCGTCGCCGCCGGCCTGACGCAAGGCGAGAGCCTGTATGTCGGCCTGCGCAATGGCTTTCAAATTCAGGTGCGCCATTTCCAGCGCACGCCATCACTCCCGTACGTGGCCGAAAGGCCCTCACTCGCCAGGACAATCGATAGATGAGCGAATACTCCCTGTTTACCTCCGAGTCCGTGTCCGAAGGTCATCCGGACAAGATCGCCGACCAGATTTCCGATGCCGTCCTTGACGCCATCATCACCCAGGACAAACACGCCCGCGTGGCCGTCGAAACACTGGTCAAGACCGGCGTGGCGATCATCGCCGGCGAAGTCACCACCAGCGCCTGGGTCGACCTCGAGCAGATCGTTCGCGACGTGATCTGCAACATCGGCTACACCAGCTCCGACGTCGGCTTTGACGGCGCGACCTGCGGCGTGATGAACATCATTGGCAAGCAGTCCCCGGACATCAACCAAGGTGTCGACCGCGCCAAGCCGGAAGATCAGGGCGCAGGCGACCAGGGCTTGATGTTCGGCTATGCCAGCAACGAAACCGACGTGCTGATGCCTGCGCCGATCCGTTTCTCCCACGCACTGGTTCAGCGACAGGCCGAGGCGCGTAAATCCGGCCTGCTGCCGTGGCTGCGCCCGGACGCCAAGAGCCAGGTCACCTGCCGTTACGAGCATGGCAAAGTGGTGGGCATCGACGCCGTGGTGCTGTCCACTCAGCACAACCCGGATGTCAGCCTGAGCGACCTGCGTGAAGCGGTGATGGAGCTAGTGATCAAGCACAGCCTGCCCGCCGAGCTGCTGCACAAGGACACTCAGTACCACATCAACCCGACCGGCAACTTCGTGATTGGCGGCCCAGTGGGCGACTGCGGCCTGACTGGCCGCAAGATCATCGTCGACAGTTATGGCGGCATGGCTCGCCACGGCGGTGGCGCTTTCTCCGGCAAGGATCCATCCAAGGTCGACCGCAGCGCGGCTTATGCCGGCCGCTATGTCGCCAAGAACATCGTCGCTGCCGGTCTGGCCGAGCGCTGCGAGATTCAGGTGTCCTACGCCATCGGCGTCGCCCAGCCGACGTCCATCTCGATCAACACCTTTGGCACCAACAAGGTCGCTGAAGAGACCATCATCAAGCTGGTACGCGAGGTGTTCGACCTGCGCCCGTACGCCATCACCAAGATGCTCGACCTGCTGCACCCGATGTACCAGCCGACCGCCGCCTACGGCCACTTCGGGCGCGAGCCACAGCAACTGACCGTCGGCGACGACAGCTTCACCAGCTTCACCTGGGAAAAGACCGACAAGGCCGCCGACCTGCGCGCCGCTGCAGGCCTCTAAGCCCTGCAAGACCCGGCGACCGCCGGGCCACAAAAAAGCCTCCGAGGACGTCGTGTCCACGGAGGCTTTTTCATATCAGCACAGCAGATAGGCTTACGACTATTTGCCGAACAGCGAACCCAACCCTTTCAGGGTTTCAGCAGCAGCGGTGATGTTATCAGCCGTGCCGTTGCCTTGCGTTTGCGCGACAGCCTCACCGGACGTGCCGGCATTGGCGCCCAACTGACCGCAACCACCCTCCACCTGAGCGAGAGTGTCGTTGGCCTGCTGGTTGCCAAGCAGGCCGGCCAGTTGTTTGACCTGCGCCAGCTTCTCGGCGTTGGCGGAGAGCTTCTGATCGCACTTGGCCTGCATGTCATCAGCCGCCTGCACGAAGAGACTGCTGCATGCCAACGAAACAGCACAGAACAAAACGGAAAGACGCATTTAAGTAGACCCTTGAGAGATTAGGCCCGGCAATTGAATCCCGCCGCCGAGCAATTCCATTTGATACGCGGGAAGAAGCAGAACTTTATCACCCACAAATTGTATCGACCAAACTTGAAATAACCAAAATGTCGGCCAGTCGCTACTTACGACTCGCCCGCAGCCCTGAAGCGCTACGTTTGCGGCATGAGCGATCTGCGACTAGCCTGCAGAAATTATCGCCCGAGCAAGGATGCTCCGCCCATGAAACACTGGATCGCTGCTGCCCTTCCTGCCCTGCTGGTCGCGCTTGCCCAAGCCGACGAATGTCCCAAACCGACAACCGCACACAACCGTCAACTCAATGAGCTCTCCGCCCAGATAGCCCAATGGGATGACGCCTATCATCGCCAAGGCCGCTCGCTGGTCAGCGATGAACTCTACGATCAAGCCCGCGCCCGTCTGGAGCATTGGCAAGGTTGCCTGAGCGACACGCCCACGGCGAACCCTCTGAACGGCGCGGGCGGCCCAGTGCAGCATCCGGTGACCCAGACGGGCCTGCGCAAGCTGGCGGATGAACACGCCGTGAACCGCTGGATGGCTTCACGTCAGGCCTTGTGGATTCAGCCCAAGGTCGATGGCGTCGCGGTCACACTGATCTACCACCGCGGCTATCTGCAGCAAGCGATCAGCCGCGGCGACGGCAACACCGGCCAGGACTGGACATCACGCGCCACACGGATTGCGGCCATTCCCAAGCACCTCACTGATGACAGCGAACTAGTGCTGCAAGGCGAGCTGTACCTGCAGCGCCCTGCACACATTCAGGCCAAGCACGGCGGCGCTTCGGCGCGCAGCACGGTCGCCGGATTGATGGCACGAGAGGATTTGCAAGAAGCCCAAGCGAACGATATTGGGCTGTTCGTTTGGGACTGGCCCAATGGCCCGGACGATATGCAGCAACGTCTCGACCACCTGGCGCAGTTGGGTTTTGACGACAGCCGCCACTACAGCCACCCCGTCATTACCGCCACCGAGGCCAGGCAATGGCGCGAGCGCTGGTACCGTAATCCACTGCCCTTCGCTACTGACGGCGTGGTTCTGCGCCAAGGCCAGCGCCCATCCGGCGAACGCTGGCGCGCCGAGCCGCCACACTGGGCAGCGGCTTGGAAATACCCGGCCAGCGAGGCCCTGGCGCTGGTCAACGGCGTCGAGTTCAGCATCGGCCGTAGCGGTCGCATCACCCCGCTGCTGCGTCTACACCCAGTGAAACTCGACGACCGCACCATTCGCGTAGTCAGCGCGGGCTCACTGGAACGCTGGCAGCAACTGGATATTCGCCCGGGCGATCAAGTCGCCATCCGCCTTGCCGGGCAAACCATTCCGCAACTGACTGACGTGGTAGTGCAGACAGCAAAACGCCACGAGCTCGACGTTCCGTGCCGTGACGATTACCACGCGCTGAGTTGCCTGCGCGCCTCCGCTCCCTGCACCAGCCAGTTCCACGCCCGCCTTACCTGGCTCAGCAGCAAACAGGCACTAAACCTGCCTGACATCGGCGCTGGAACGTGGGAGAAGCTTTTGCAGGCCCAGCGTATCGACAGCCTGCTCGACTGGCTGGAGCTCAGCGAGGAGCAGCTACTCGCCGTACCGGGCATCGGCCAACAGACTGCTACCACGCTCAGAAACCGCTTCGCTGAAGCCCGGCAACGCCCATTCAATGCCTGGTTGCGCGCACTCGGCACACCCGTGAACCCGGACAGCCTGGCTGCCGCTGACTGGGCGCAGCTGCAGCAACGCAGTCTCGCCGACTGGCAGAAACTACCAGGGATCGGCCCAACCCGGGCCCTTCAACTGCAGGCATTCTTCCAGCATGAGGAAATCCAGGCGCTTGCCGAACAGCTGCGCCTGGCAGGGGCCAAGGGATTTTGAGCGATTAGGCTCGCAAGGATGCACAGTGCCCTTGGGCTCAATCCTTGAACTGATCCTTGATATAAGTGATCTCGGTTTTGCCGTGCGGCGCTGGCTGGCCATCCTCGCCGAGGTTGACGAACACCAGCTTGTCGATGGTCAGAATGCTCTTGCGGGTAATCTTGTTGCGCACTTCGCAGCGCATGGTGATCGAGGTGCGGCCAAACTCCGTAGCGGTGATGCCGAGCTCGATGATGTCGCTCTGACGGGCCGAAGCGACGAAGTTGATTTCCGAAATCAGCTTGGTCACCACGCGCTGGCTGCCAAGCTGGATGATGGCGTAGATCGCGGCCTCTTCATCGATCCATTTCAGCAGGCTGCCGCCGAATAGGGTGCCGTTGGGGTTGAGGTCTTCGGGCTTTACCCACTTGCGTGTGTGGAAGTTCATCTGCACTCCTTATCCATCGCTATCGTTCGCCGGCCATGATCGCAAAGCCCGGCGAAGGTTGTCGCGGCAACATTTTCAATCGGGCCGATAAAACCGGGCATTGAACACCTGTAAATAGCCGACAAGCGCGACGGAAAACCTTGGGCTCGCCCGCCGGCACGGCTATAATCGACAGGTTTCACACGCTCGGCACTGCCTGAGCGTTCCCGCCACCTGTCCGAGGGGCGCTGCAGCAACCTGAAAGATCTGTTTCGAATCCCAAGCCCCGCATTCCAGCAATGCTTCGCGGCAGATTCGAATCAGCCTTCCAGGCTGTCAGGCTCGGATGGGGCGTTATCCAAACGCATCAACGGCGCCCAATCGGACTGCGTGAAAACGTAGCGCGCCATGGCCATCGGCCTGGCACCGGTTTTCACCTATCTGATCACTGATCAACGATTGGAGAGCTTTTGCATGAGCGCTGCTTTTAACGACTTCAAAGTCGCCGATATTTCCCTTGCCGATTGGGGCCGCAAAGAACTGATCATCGCCGAGTCCGAAATGCCGGCACTGATGGGCCTGCGTCGCAAGTACGCCGCCAGCCAGCCGCTGAAAGGCGCGAAGATCCTCGGCTGCATCCACATGACCATCCAGACCGGCGTGCTGATCGAGACGCTGACCGCGCTGGGCGCTGAAGTTCGCTGGTCGTCGTGCAACATCTTCTCCACCCAGGATCAGGCCGCTGCCGCCATCGCCGCTGCCGGTATTCCGGTATTCGCCTGGAAGGGCGAGACCGAAGCCGAGTACGAGTGGTGCATCGAGCAGACCATCCTCAAGGACGGCAAGCCGTGGGACGCCAACATGGTGCTCGACGACGGCGGCGACCTGACCCAGATCCTGCATGACAAGTACCCGCAAGTGCTGGAGAACGTCCACGGTGTGACCGAGGAAACCACCACAGGCGTGCACCGTCTGCTCGACATGCTCAAGGCCGGCACCCTGAAAATCCCGGCGATCAACGTCAACGACGCGGTCACCAAGAGCAAGAACGACAACAAGTACGGCTGCCGTCACAGCCTCAACGATGCCATCAAGCGCGGCACCGACCACCTGCTGTCGGGCAAGCAGGCGCTGGTCATCGGCTACGGCGACGTGGGCAAGGGCTCAGCTGCCTCGCTGCGTCAGGAAGGCATGATCGTCAAGGTTTCCGAGATCGACCCGATCTGCGCCATGCAGGCCTGCATGGACGGCTACGAGCTGGTTTCGCCGTACATCGACGGCCGTAATGACGGCACCGACGCCTGCATCGACAAGGCCCTGCTGGGCAAGATCGACCTGATCGTCACCACCACCGGCAACGCCAACGTCTGTGACGCTGGCATGCTCAAAGCGCTGAAAGCCCGCGCCGTGGTCTGCAACATCGGTCACTTCGACAACGAGATCGACACCGCTTTCATGCGCAAGAACTGGGCATGGGAAGAGGTCAAACCGCAGGTGCACAAGATCCACCGCACCGGCGCTGGTCAGTTCGATCCGCGCAATGACGACTACCTGATCCTGCTGGCCGAAGGCCGTCTGGTGAACCTGGGCAACGCCACCGGTCACCCGAGCCGCATCATGGACGGCTCGTTCGCCAACCAGGTGCTGGCGCAGATCTTCCTGTTCGAGCAGAAATTCGCCACCCTCTCCGCCGAGAAGAAGGCCGAGCGCCTGACCGTCGAAGTGCTGCCGAAGAAGCTGGACGAAGAAGTCGCCCTGGAAATGGTGAAAGGCTTTGGTGGCGTGGTCACTCAGTTGACCAAACCCCAGGCCGATTACATCGGTGTTCCGGTCGAAGGCCCGTTCAAGCCAGACAGCTACCGCTACTGATTGGGTCGTGCACACCGCAGGCGCGCTGCCTGCGGTGTGCAGCCTCAAGGAACTCTCATGTCTCAGAAACGTGCAAACGTCAGTTTCGAGTTCTTCCCGACGAAGACCGATGCCGGCCACGAAAAACTGCTGAATACCGCGCGAGAGCTGGCCGGCTACAACCCGGACTTCTTCTCCTGCACCTATGGCGCCGGTGGCTCCACCCGCGACCGTACCCTCAATACCGTGCTGCAGCTCGATGGCGAAGTGAAGGTGCCGACCGCACCGCACCTGTCGTGCGTTGGCGACAGCAAGGCCGAGTTGATCGAGCTGCTCAATCTGTACAAGAGCAAGGGCATCACCCGTATCGTCGCTCTGCGCGGCGACCTGCCGTCAGGCATGGGCATGTCCAGCGGTGAGCTGCGCCACGCCAATGATCTGGTCGAGCTGATTCGCCAGGAAACTGGTGATCATTTTCACATCGAAGTTGCGGCCTATCCGGAGATGCATCCACAGGCGCGTAATTTCGAAGACGATATCGCCAACTTCGTGCGCAAGGCCAAGGCCGGCGCGAGCAGTGCGATCACTCAGTACTTCTTCAACGCCGACTGCTACTTCTACTTCGTCGAGCGCGTACGCAAGATGGGCGTCGATATCCCGGTGATCCCGGGGATCATGCCGATCACCAACTACAGCAAGCTGGCGCGCTTCTCCGACGCCTGCGGCGCCGAGCTGCCACGCTGGGTACGCAAGCAGCTGGAAGCCTATGGGGATGACACCCAGAGCATTCAGCGCTTCGGCGAAGAGATGATCACCGACATGTGCCGCCGCCTGCTCGACGGTGGCGCACCGAGCCTGCACTTCTATACCCTCAACCAGGCCGCCCCAAGCCTGGCGGTGTGGAAGAACCTGCAAGGCTGAGTAATGGGGTCTGTTGACGTCTCACGCACGGCCGCGCCGGAGCCCTGCGGGTTGTGCGGGAAATCTCGCCATGCGTCGTTGGAGGACTTGGCAAGGGAACAGCCATTCCCTGCGTCCTCCGCCTAGCCTGGCAAGATTTCTCGCGGCAACGCGGCTCGCGCTGAAACGGCAACAGACCCCTGACCGCGAAAGAGAGAACTTTCGCGGCCGGCCTCTTTCCTACCAGCGTGGCCTGTTGACCGAGCCCCCTCTGCTGGTCGACAGTACAGCGCCATTGCCCGCACGCCCCACTTTGGGTCGCCTTGCCGGGACTGAATTCTTTATCGCGCGATCAGCCAGGATCGGCTCGAGTTGTCGCGTTATCACGGGATGCCTGCATGCTCACTCGCCAAAAAATCAACGCTTCAGTCTCGCCCAAGGGCAGCCTGGAAACCCTCTCCCAGCGTGAAGTCCAGCAATTGCGCGAAACCGGTTCCGGGAGCGTCTACGCATTGTTCCGCCAGTGCGCCCTGGCGATTCTCAACACCGGCTCGCACAGCGACAACGCCAAGACCATCCTTGAGGCCTACCCGGACTTCGAAGTGAAGATCCACCAGCAGGATCGCGGTATCCGCCTGGAGCTGATCAATGCGCCGGCTGACGCCTTCGTCGATGGCGAGATGATCGCCAGCACCCGCGAGATGCTGTTCAGCGCCCTGCGCGACATTGTTTACACGCAGAGTGAACTGGAAAACAAACGCGTCGACGTGGACAGCTCCAGTGGCCTGACCGACTACGTTTTCCACCTGCTGCGCAACGCCCGCACCCTGCGTGCCGGCGCCGAGCCGAAGATGGTGGTGTGCTGGGGCGGCCACTCGATCAGCACCGAGGAATACAAGTACACCAAGAAAGTCGGCCACGAACTGGGGCTGCGCGCTCTGGACGTGTGCACCGGCTGCGGCCCGGGCGTGATGAAGGGGCCGATGAAAGGCGCCACCATTTCCCACGCCAAGCAACGCATCGCCGGTGCCCGCTACCTGGGCCTGACCGAGCCGGGCATCATCGCCGCCGAGGCGCCGAACCCGATCGTCAATGAGCTGGTAATTCTGCCGGACATCGAAAAACGCCTGGAAGCCTTCGTGCGCATCGGCCACGGCATCATCATCTTCCCGGGCGGCGCGGGCACCGCAGAAGAATTTCTCTACCTGCTTGGCATCCTCATGCACCCGGACAACGCCGAGCTGCCCTTCCCCCTCGTGCTGACCGGGCCGAAGAGCGCCGAAGCCTACCTGCAGCAACTGCACGCCTTCATCGGCGCGACCCTGGGTGTGGAGGCGCAGAACCGCTACGTGCTGATTCCCAACGACCCGGCCGAAGTGGCTCGCCACATGGCGGCAGGCATCAAGGCGGTGAAGCAGTTCCGCCGCGAACGCAACGACGCCTTCCACTTCAATTGGCTGCTTAAGATCGACGAGAGCTTCCAGCATCCCTTCGAGCCGACCCACGAAGCCATGGCCAGCCTCAACCTGACCCGCGAGCAACCCGTGCACGAGCTGGCCGCCAACCTGCGCCGTGCCTTTTCCGGCATCGTCGCCGGCAACGTCAAGGACAAAGGCATCCGCCTGATCGAGCAACATGGCCCGTACGAGCTGCGTGGCGACAAGACCATCATGCAACCGCTGGATCGCCTGCTGCAGGCCTTCGTCGAACAGCACCGCATGAAACTGCCGGGCGGCAGCGCCTACGAGCCGTGCTATCGGGTCGTCAGTTGAGAGCGCAAAGCGTGTCCACCTGAACCGTAGCCTGAGTTGAGCGAAGCGATACCCGGGTCGGATACCAAGGCTCGGGGATCGTGAAGAAGCAAGCGCCAGCGCCTCGCACTGGCAGCCACCGTCATTAAGTGATAATAATTCTCACATGAATGACGGCGATCACTGCCGTTGCAACAGGAGAGTTCAATGCCACGCCCTGCTCCCCGTACCTTGCGGGTCATTTCATCCACTCCCGTCACGCCGCACATGTTGCGCATCACCCTGGGCGGCGACGAAATCGACAGTTTTCCAGCCGATCAGGAAAGCGCCTACATCAAGCTGATTTTCCCAGCCCCAGGTAGCGACGGCACACTGATGCGTACCTACACAGTGAGCCACCAGCGTGCCGAGCAGTTCGACGTCGACTTCGTGCTGCACGACGACGCCGGCCCGGCTTCCCAGTGGGCCAAGGACGCCAGGCCGGGCGACAGCATCGTCGTCGGCGGCCCCGGCCCGAAGAAGCTGGTCGACAACAGCGCGGACTGGTTCCTGGTGATTGGCGACATGACGGCCCTGCCGGCACTCAGCGTCAACCTGGAACAACTGCCGGCTGACGCCCGCGGGCACGCCATCATCGAGGTGATCGACGAACGCGATATCCAGCCGCTGCAACATCCTGCTGGCGTCGAGCTGCACTGGCTGATCAACCCGCATCCCGGCGAAGACAGCCAACTGCTGGTCAGTCGTGTGCGCGAGCTGGCATGGCTGCCAGGCCGACCGAGCATCTGGGCTGCCTGCGAGTTCAGCAGCATGCGTGCCCTGCGCCAGCATTTCAGGGAGGAACGCCAGGTCGAACGCGGCAACCTGTACATCTCCAGCTACTGGAAGCTGGGCAACAGTGAAGATCAGCACAAACTTGCCAAGCGCGAGGATGCCGACGCCCTGGCCGATTGATCCACATCATCCCTCGCCGCGGAGTACGGGAAAGCCCGTATTCCGCCCGGTCGGCGGCAAGTTGTGCCGATTCTCACCAATCCTGTTACACTCGGGCCTTCCCGCCAGGCTTGCGCCCGGATGCTGACCCCAGAGGCCAGCAGTACCGGACGGGATTGCGCGCCCCACGTGCGATTCAAGCCAGGCACTACACCTATAGGGCCACGCCCTCACCAGACAGGATTGCACATGTCCTTTGCCTCCCTCGGTCTCTCCGAGGCTTTAGTCCGTGCGGTCGAAGCCGCCGGCTACACCCAGCCTACTCCGGTGCAACAGCGGGCCATCCCCGCCGCGTTGCAAGGTCGCGACCTGATGGTGGCGGCCCAGACGGGTACAGGTAAGACAGGCGGTTTCGCACTGCCGATCCTCGAGCGACTGTTCCCGAACGGTCACCCGGATCGCGAACAACGCCACGGCCCAAAACAACCGCGCGTACTGGTGCTCACGCCCACCCGCGAACTGGCCGCCCAGGTGCATGACAGCTTCAAGCTGTATGCCCGTGATTTGAAATTCGTCAGTGCCTGCATCTTCGGAGGCGTTGGCATGAACCCGCAGGTACAGGCGCTGGCGAAAGGCGTCGACGTACTGGTGGCCTGCCCCGGTCGACTGCTAGACCTGGCTAACCAGCGCGCTATCGACCTGTCGCACGTAGAAATCCTCGTCCTGGACGAAGCCGACCGCATGCTCGACATGGGCTTTATCCATGACGTGAAAAAGGTGCTGGCCAAGCTCCCTACGCAGCGTCAGAACCTGCTGTTCTCGGCGACCTTCTCGAAGGACATCACCGACCTGGCTGGCAAGCTGCTGCACAACCCAGAGCGCATCGAAGTCACGCCACCGAACACCACGGTCGAACGTATCGAGCAGCGTGTATTCCGCCTGCAGGCCAGCCACAAGCGTGCCCTGCTCGCTCACCTGATCACCGCGGGCGCCTGGGAACAGGTTCTGGTGTTCACCCGTACCAAGCACGGCGCCAACCGCCTGGCCGAGTACCTGGACAAGCACGGCCTGCCCGCTGTGGCAATCCATGGCAACAAGAGCCAGAACGCCCGCACCAAGGCCCTGGCCGACTTCAAGGCGAACAAGGTTCGCATTCTGGTCGCCACCGACATCGCTGCACGCGGCCTGGACATCGACCAGCTGCCCCACGTGGTCAACTTCGAGCTGCCCAACGTCGAAGAAGATTACGTGCACCGTATCGGCCGTACTGGCCGTGCCGGGCGTAGCGGTGAAGCGATCTCCCTGGTTGCTCCGGACGAAGAGAAACTGCTCAAGGGCATCGAGCGGATGACCAAGCAGAAGATCGCCGACGGTGATCAACTGGGCTTCGACGCCAGTAAGGTCGAGGCAGAACGCCCGGAAGTGCGTGAACCGCAGAAACCACGACCACCTCGCGGCGCCAAGCCAGAAGGCGGCGGTCGCAAGGACAAGGGTAAGGATGGCGGCAAAGCCAAGACCCAGAGCAAAGCCAGACCGGCTCGCGAGCAACAACCTCGTGGCACGGCCCGCGCCAGCGCACCCGCCGTGCCTGCATTGCCTCCGGATCGCGCCCCCGATGAGTTCCGCGACGACGAGATCGACAACTTCGGCAACCGTGCCGACTACGTGAGCCCGAACCAGAACAATGGTCAGGGTCGCGGCCGCCGCCCCGGCGCTGCCGCTAGCGGCCCAAGCGCCAGCAACGGCGTTGGCCAGGGTCCTCGCGGTCAAGGCAAAGGCCCACGCAGCGGTGGCGGCGCTGCCGGTGCTGGTGCCGGTAAACGACAAGGTCAGGGACAGGGCGCCGGCAAAGGCCGCAGCGGTGCGGGTAACCGTGGTCGTGGCCAACAGCGCGATACCACGACCTCGCTCAATCGTGATGAGCTGCCACGTCAGGAGCCAGCCGTGCGCAGCAGCCACGACAAGCAGCCCGTCATCGTGCACAAGAGCTCACGCAGCGATCGCCTGCCGACGCCCGAGCAGCTCGACCAGCTACAAAGCAGCCGCCCACGCGGCGAGAAGCCTGCCCTGCTGACCCGCAATCGCGACAGCTGAGCACTGGCTCATTGAAAACGCCGGCCTAGTGCCGGCGTTTTCATTTGTGCGGCCCAGACTTTTCACGTCGCAGGGTACAAGCCAGGAAAACAGGGCACAAAAAAACGCCGACTCAAGCGTCGGCGTTTTTCATGCAGCGCTCAGGCTTACTTACGCACGCCTTCCACGGAGATGATCAGCTCGACTTCCTGCGAAGCCGGGCCCAGATCCTTCTCGATGTTGAAGTCTTTCAGCTTCAACTTGGTGCTGCCTTCGAAGCCGGCACGGTAACCGCCCCACGGATCGTCGCCCTGACCCAGGAACTTGGCCGCGATGACTACCGGCTTGGTCACGCCGTTGAGGGTCAGGTTGCCGGTGATATCAGCGGTATCCTTGCCAGTCGATTTGACGGCGGTGGACGCGAAGGTTGCAGTCGGGTTCTTGCTGACGTTGAGGAAGTCGGCACTGCGGATGTGCTTGTCGCGCTCAGCGTGGTTGGTGTCGACGCTTTCGGTCTTCAGGGTAACGTTGACCTTGCTGGCTTCCGGGCTCTTCTCGTCGTAGCTGAAGCTGCCGTCGAAATCCTTGAACGTACCGTACAGCCAGCTGTAGCCCAGGTGGCTGATCTTGAAATTGACGAAGGCGTGTTGGCCTTGCTTGTCGATGGCGTAGTCAGCAGCCATTGCATGGCCAGCGCCCAACAGTGCGGTGCCCAGTGCCAGTGCAGCGAAAGTCTTCTTCAACATGGGAATTCCTTGAGAGATGAAATGAACAGCATTGCGGTGCAATGCCGAAACAGCTGAAGGATCAACGTCCGAAGATACGCAACAACGTGCGATCACGGTCGATGAAGTGGTGTTTAAGTGCAGCCAGACCATGCAGGACAGCAAAAATCACGATAGCCCAGGCTAGGTACTCGTGGATCAAACCGGCGACATCCCCCTGATTGGGGATGCTGGTCACGCTTGCCGGTACATCGAACAGCCCGAACACGCTGATCGGACGGCCATCGGCCGTGGAGATCAGGTAGCCGGAAATCATCAGCACGAACAGGCCGAGATAGAGAAAACTGTGGCCCAGCTTGCTGGCCACTCGCGTCAGCCGACCATGCTCAGGGAGCGCCGGTGGCGGCGGGCTGATCCAGCGCCATAACAAACGGGCAGCCATGACGATGAAAAGTAGGATGCCGATGCTCTTGTGAATATTCGGTGCAGTCTGGTACCAGCCACTGTAATAGCTAAGCCCGACCATCCAGAAGCCAAGCGCGAACAGACCGAATACGGCAATGGCGACCAGCCAATGCAGGGAGACGCTGACAAGACCGTAACGAAACGTTGAATTACGCCACTGCATGGCCTGATTCCAGAATGTGAGAGAACAGAGATTAGCAACAAACCTATCGACTTAAAGCAGAAATTGTTGCTTTGAAATATCGATAAAGGCGATATCTCCATGCGAATAAGCGGCGCAACCAGATTAGTGAAACGCCCACTGACAGAGTTCAACACCACCTACGCGAGCGGTTGATTGGCGGTGATCAACGGCCGCCGACCTGCATCTGGTAGGCTTGCCCGCTGATGATTGGGAGAGCAAGTCGATGAGTAACCAACACTGGATGCAGCGTGACCTGGAAGTTCTCTGGCACCCCTGTACGCAGATGAAGGATCACGAGCGGCTGCCGCTTATTCCCATCCGGCGTGGTGAAGGCGTCTGGCTGGAAGACTTCGAGGGCAAGCGTTACCTGGATGCCGTCAGTTCCTGGTGGGTCAACGTCTTCGGCCATGGCAACCCGCGTATCGGCGAACGCATCAAGGCGCAAGTCGATACGCTTGAACACGTGATGCTGGCGGGCTTCAGCCATCAACCCGTGATCGAGCTATCCGAGCGTCTGGTGCGCATTACGCCCGAAGGCCTGAACCGCGTGTTCTACGCTGACAACGGCTCCTCGGGGATCGAAGTGGCGCTGAAGATGAGCTTCCATTACTGGCTCAACAGCGGCAAGCCGGCGAAGAAGCGCTTCATCACCCTGAGCAACAGTTATCACGGCGAAACAGTGGCCGCGATGTCGGTGGGCGACGTGGCGTTGTTCACCGATACCTACAAGGCGCTGCTGCTCGACACCCTCAAGGTGCCCAGCCCGGACTGTTACCTGCGCCCGGACGGCGTGAGCTGGGAAGACCACTCGCGGACGATGTTCGCGGCGATGGAGCAAACCCTGGCCGATCATCACCACGAAGTCGCGGCGGTGATCGTCGAGCCGCTGATCCAGGGCGCGGGCGGTATGCGCATGTATCACCCCATCTACCTGACTCTGCTGCGCGAAGCCTGCGATCGTTATGGTGTGCACCTGATCCACGACGAGATCGCTGTCGGCTTCGGGCGCACCGGCACCATGTTCGCCTGCGAGCAGGCGGGCATCACGCCGGATTTCCTGGTGCTGTCGAAGGCACTCACCGGCGGCTACCTGCCGATGGCGGCCGTGCTGACCACCGATGATGTTTACAGCGCCTTCTACGACGATTACGCCACCTTGCGCGCCTTCCTCCACTCACACACCTACACCGGCAACCCGCTGGCTTGTGCGGCGGCCCTGGCGACGCTGGATATCTTTGAAGAGGACGGCGTGATCGAGGCCAACAAGGCGCTGGCCACACGTATGGCCAGCGCCACTGCACATTTGGTCGATCATCCGCATGTGGCTGAGGTACGCCAGACCGGTATGGCCCTGGCCATCGAAATGGTTCAAGACAAGGCTGGCAAGGTTGCCTACCCCTGGCAGGAGCGGCGCGGCCTGCAGGTTTACCAGCACGCCCTGAGCCGCGGTGCGCTGCTTAGGCCGCTGGGCAGCGTGGTGTACTTCCTGCCACCCTACGTGATCACCGAAGAGCAGATCGACTTCCTCGCCGAAGTCGCCAGTGAGGGCATCGATCTGGCCACTCGCACGTCGGTCAGCGTGGCCACTGGCGATACCCGCTACCCGGGCTTTCGCGACCCGGGCTGAGCGATGCGGCAGGCGGGTTTTCCCCGCCTGCCATCATGTCGCCCTCAGAGCACGCTCAGCGGATACTCGACGATGAAGCGCACCTGGTCGGAGTCCACATCCGAAGTTCCGGAGATGCGGTGCGTCGCCTGACGCAGACGGAACTTGAGATCCTTGGCCGCGCCACTCTGCACCACGTACTGGACGTTCACGTCACGCTCCCAGTGCTTCTCGTTGTCGGCGTAATAGGCGTAGGGGCTGGACGCATCCATCTTGCTGCCATCGACATTGTCGCCACGGATGTACGAGACGTAGAACGACAGCCCCGGCACCCCGTAACTGGCCAGATCCATGGCGTAGGTGGCACGCCAGGAGCGCTCGCCCGGCCCGTTGAAGTCCACCAGCTGCGAAGAGTTGGCCAGGTAGATGGAATCCTGCGCGCCGCCACCACCGAGCGTCAGGTAGTCGAATGGCTGATCGCCATGAACCCGCTGGTGGGCAATGGTGAAGGTGTGTGCGCCCACCGAGTAGGCGGTTGCCAGCGACCAGGCGGTGACGTCGATGTCGCCAGCCACGGACTTGCCCTCGTCCAGCGTACGGTAGATGTTGAAATCGAAATTCAGTGCCTGCTCGTCACTGAGCGGCAGGTTGTAGATGGCATTGCCGTAGTACTGACGCCACAGGTCTTCATAGCGCGAGGCGTAGGCGCTGAAGCTCAAGGCATCGGTGGCGACCCAATTGGCTCCCAGATAATCGACATTGCCGCCTTCCACACCCGGCGCGTAGGTACTGTAGAAGCCGTCGCGACTACCGGCCTGATTGAAATCCTTGGACGACGTGAAATGACCGGCGTCAATGATCAGCCCGTCGATCTCGGCGCTGGTCAGCTGGAAACCGGTGGCGGTGGCGGGTACCAGGCGGGCATCGGCAACCGCGATGACCGGGTTGTAGGGGCGCAGTTGGCCGTACTTGAGCTCCGAATTGGAGAGACGCATTTTCACCGCGCCGCCCAGAGTGCCGAATTCGTCATCGGCACGCCCGGTGGATGAATCCACCGGCAGCAGCCCAGATCCCGAGCGCCCGCGACCGCTGTCCAACTTGATGCCCATGTAGGCATTCAGATCGACACCGAAGCCGACGGTGCCCTGCGTGTAGCCCGAGCTGTAATTCAGATGAAAGCCCTGCCCCCATTCACGATTGTCTTGGGCGCCCGTGGCGTGGCGATCCATGTGCCAGTAGACGTTGCGAGCAAGCAGATCCAGCGTGCTGTCTTCGAGAAACCCTTTGGATTCGGCCTGGCTTGCCTGAGCGGTGGAAATGGCCAGAACGCTGGCGCTTAGCGCCATCAACGATAATCCGGTACGTTGCACTTTCATTATTATTCCCTATGCGTGGAATGTGTCGGCGGATACTCCGCCCTTGGAACGGGGCAGGCTGCAGCGCCCACGACGATGCACGGCAACAGGTCTCCCCAGCCTGACGTGCGTACGTGTGAGCCACCTACCCCTTTAATCAGCCCTGCCGTGTTGAAGCACCCCGGGAATGCAGCCCGGGAACAGAGCCGTTCTCTTTTTACCCTAGGGCTTATCGGCGCCTTACCGCAACCCCTGCACCAGCCGAAGAAGCCCTGATTGGTCTCTAATACGCCCCACCGCACGGTCTGTAGCCGCCCAGGAAAAATCTGCCGACCTGCAGAAAAAACCTCAGGCGGTTATGCTTGCCCACCCACAGCCATACCCATTACCGCCATGCGCCTCTCCCGCTTTTTTATCGACGCCCCTCTTGCCCTCGGCCAACACGAGTTGCCGGAAGCCCAGGCTCACTACATTGGTCGCGTGCTACGCCATTCAGCGGGCGATGCGGTGCAACTGTTCGATGGCAGCGGGCAGGAGTTTCGCGGCGAGCTGATCGAAGTCGGCAAGAAAGTGGTGCGTGTCGAGCTAAACGAACAATTTGACGGGCAGCCCGAATCACCGTTGCACATCCATTTGGGGCAGGGACTTTCCCGTGGCGAACGTATGGATTGGGCTATCCAGAAAGCCACTGAACTCGGCGCCCAGGTCATCAGCCCGATCATCAGCGCGCGCTGCGAGGTGCGTCTGAAAGATGAGCGCGCCGACAAACGCATGGCCCATTGGCGTCAGATAGCGATCAGCGCCTGCGAGCAATGCGGGCGTTCGGTGATCCCACTGATCCACTCACCCATTACCCTCGACGAGTGGCTGCGACAAAACCAGGCCGACCTGAAACTGGTACTGCACCCGGTCGCCGAGCCGCTGACCAGCCATGCCAGACCACAGTCGCTGGCTTTTCTGATTGGCCCCGAAGGTGGTCTGAGCGACGCAGAAGTCGAACATGCGCAGAACGCCGGCTTCCAGGCTGCCCGCCTCGGGCCGCGGGTGCTGCGCACGGAAACGGCCCCCGTGGCAGCACTGGCGATAGCCCAGCATCTATGGGGCGATTACTGAGGACTGACGCACCGCTCACTTTATCAAGCACAGGGCTGTCGCTTTGACAGCCCCCGGTTGCAGCCGCTATGAATCAATGGCGACAAAACCACAAAAAACGTCTGGCCAAATGGGTATGATCGCGCGGTCAGAGTCGGCACGCTGTGGGTGCCTGATGAGAGGCGAAACCATGAAAGATCGCTATTCGCGCACCCAGATCAGCCTGCACTGGCTCACTGCCGTGCTGGTGCTCTGCACGCTGTTCCTTCCCTATGGTCAGGATCTGGTCGCCGACTTGCTCGGCGGTACGGGCGGCGTGTTCACTCTGCATAAATCTCTGGGGCTGACCATTCTGCTGCTTACCGTGCTGCGCCTACTGGTACGCGCTCGCCACGGTACACCACACCTGCTGCGCGATAGCCCAGCCTGGCAGCGCCGCGCGGCCAAGACTGGTCACCTCGCACTCTACTTGCTGCTACTGCTGATGCCACTGAGCGGCCTGCTATTCGGCAGACGGCCCGTGGAACTGTTCTGGCTGGTGCAGATCGACCCGCTGCCCCTTTCCGACGCAGCACGGGCACTCGCCCGTCAGTTCCACCTGACGGCCAAATACCTGTTGTTCGCACTGATACTCGGCCACACCTTCATCGCGCTCTGGCACCACTATCGACTGCGCGATGGCGTGCTCAAGGCGGTGCTACCCCGCCGCGGCTGATACCCGCCCTGCGACTCGTTAAGCAGCCTGTCGGCCGGGTAACGCTCGGTAATCTCGTCGCCTTCAATAGGCTAGCGAGCGGCGACACTTAATTATGAGTCTTAGCGAGAAAGAGCAGACGATCTATCACCTGGCGTAAGCCTGACTAGATCAGCTCGGCGTCGGCAAGCAGCTGTTCCAGCCCTTCCAGGTCAGGGATGCGCAGCACCATGTCGTCCACCTTGACCGCAGCTAACTCCAAAGGCGCCAACGGCACATCCGCCCGTGGCAGATCCTCTGCAACCCGCAGCGAACGCGGAATACCCTGTACCAACAAGGCGATGAACTTGACGTTCGCACGCCCGCCCAACGCATTGAGAATAGCGATCCGTGGGCTATCACCGACGACCGCCTGGCCACCGGACGCCGCCTCGAACGACAGCAGTGGCAAGCTCAGGTCACGCCAGGCCACCTGACCGAGAAACCAACTGGGCAGGCCATGCATGGCTGGCGGGGCGCGGTAGGGAACCAGCTCGGCTACGGCCACGTTGGGCAGCAGCAGCGTGCGATCGGCCAGCGGCACGACCAGACCGGTCAGGCTGCTGACGCTGTTCTGGGTAACGACGGCTTGGCTCATGAAAAAATCCTGTTATGCAGCGAAAATCAATGAAGGGAAGCCGAAGCCTATCAACGGCACTGCTCGGCGAGGTAGTCGACCAACGCAGCGGCTAGCTCTCGCGGGTCAGCACTGAAGCTGCTGTAGCCACCCTCGCGCAGACTATCGGGCATGCTCGAGCACACGCAGCTGTCGGCACGCTGCGTCCAGATCACCCCACCCTGGCGTTTTACGTAGGCGGCTGCCGCGCTGCCATCGCTGCCCATACCGCTGAAGGCAATAACACCACTGCACGCAGCGTAGTGCTGGGCAAGGTTGAGCATCATCTGGTCGATCGATGGACTGTAAGGATCCGGCCAAGGGCGATCCGTGACCTGTAGATCGCCGTCATCGCTGAAGGTCAGCTCGTTACTGACCGGCACCACCACCACCTCGCCGCAGCGCACACTGTCGCCTGCGCGCACGGTACCGACACGCCACTGGCTGTGACGGCCGACGGCCTGGGGCAGCGTCGTTTCAAAGCTGGGATCGATATGCTGGGCGTAAAGGAAACCCACTGGCAGACCACCTGGCAATGCATCGAGAAAGGCTTTTACCGCCGCTGGGCCGCCAAGCGACGCCGCCAGCAACCAGACCTGCTTGGCCGGCTCACCAGCTTGCAGGGGCGTATTGGCCAGTACCGATGGCAACTCTATGCGCCCAGGGCGCTGCGTTTCAGCGAGCAGACCATCCAGGCTGGCACCCGCTGATAAAGCTGGATCACCCACCAGCTTTTTCAACTTCCCAACCAGGCGGCGCTCCCAGCGCGGATAGTGCTCAGAGCTGCGCTCAGGCGCATGGCCTTCACCGAACAGTACCGGCACAGAGGAGTCCGCCATCAGTGCATTGATCAATGGCAGATCATCGGACTGCGCCAGGTCGACCACCCACAGCTCGGCCTCGCACGTCCGCAGCGCTGCATCGTCAAGGCGCGCCGGATCGCTATTGAGTACCACCTGATAACCATTGCTGCTCAACGCCTGCTGCAGCACATGGCGCTGCAGCGACGTGTCGGCAATCACGGCGATACGGGCCGCGCTGCGCTCGCTCATGAGCGCTTGGTCCATTTTTCGATAGCGCCCAGCAACAGCGATTCCTGATACGGCTTGCCGAGGTATTCGTTGACCCCAATGCTCATCGCACGCTCTCGGTGTTTCTCACCGGTACGCGAGGTAATCATGATGATCGGCAGATCCTTCAGTCCTTCGTCGTGGCGAATCAGGTTGGCGACCTCGAAACCATCCATCCGCGGCATCTCGATATCCAACAACATGATGTCGGGGCGATGTTCCTGAAGCTGGGCGATAGCGTCGACCCCGTCCTTGGCAGTCAGCACGTTCATGCCGTTACGCTCCAGCAGGCGACTGGTAACCTTGCGTACGGTCACCGAGTCATCCACCACCATGACCAACGTTGGGCGCTCCACCTCAACCTCAGGGACTGCACCAAAATCGGCAGACAGCCGTGGCCGAACCAAGTGCTGCAAGTGCGCATGCAATTCACGGATGGTCGCCAGTAGATCGAGAATCACCACCACGCGACCGTCACCGAGAATGGTCGCGCCGGAAATACCGTGCACGGCGGCGAACTGCGGCCCCATGCTCTTCACCACAATTTCCCGCGAGCCCGCCAGGGAGTCCACCTGAACGGCCACCGCGTGCTCACTGGAGCGCACCAGAATGACCGGCAGTGGCAGGCTCTGGCCAACCAGTTTGGGATGCTGCCCGTTATTGAGTAGATCACCCAGATAACGCAGTTCGTAGGCCTGACCGGCATACTCGAAGCGCGGGGCGTCCGGCCCGTAGTAGGCCTCCAGCTCATAAGGCGACACCCGCACGATACCTTCGATGGTGTTCAGCGGAATGGCGTACAAATCCTCGCCGGACAGCACCATCAACGCACGGTTGACCGACACGGTGAACGGCAGACGGATGCGGAATGTAGTGCCCTGTCCTGCCGTGGAGTCGATGCTCATGGAGCCACCGAGCTGCTTGACCTCGGCATTGACGACGTCCATACCGACACCACGCCCGGAAATCTGCGTGACCTTCTCGGCCGTGGAGAACCCTGCCTCAAGGATGAACTGTAGAATCTCGTGCTCGCTAAGGTCGGAGCCGACATCCATCAGGCCCCGCTCGATGGCCTTACGGCGTACCGCATCAAGGTTGATCCCGGCACCGTCATCACTGAGAGTCAGTACGATATCACCGCCTTCGCGGGTAAGGCCCAGGCGGATATTGCCCTGCTCTGGCTTGCCGGCCTCACGGCGTGCGGCGGCGCCTTCAATGCCGTGGTCAACGGCGTTGCGCAGCATGTGCTCAAGCGGTGCAACGATGCGTTCGAGCACCGTACGATCCATCTCGCCGTCAGCGTTGCCGACGATGAATTCGACTTGTTTGCCCAGCTCGCTGGCGACCTGCCGGACGATACGCCGCAGGCGCGGCACCAGGCGGTCGAAAGGCACCATGCGCGTACGCATGAGGCCTTCCTGCAGTTCGGTGTTGACCCGCGCCTGTTGCAGTAACAGGGTTTCCGCATCGCGGTTACGCGAGGCCAGGGTTTCCTTCAAGTCCAGCAAGTCGGACGCCGACTCGAAGAGTGCACGCGAAAGTTGCTGCAACTGCGAATGGCGATCCATTTCCAGCGGGTCGAAATCTTCGTATCCCGCCCGCTCGGCCTCGGCCTGATAGCGGCTGAGAATCTGCGCCTGAGTCTCGGTATCGAGGCGGCGCAACTGATCGCGCACCCGGTCGATGGTCGCTTCCATCTCGCTCAGGGTGAAACCGAAGTCGCTGACCTGCTGCTCGACACGGCCGCGGAAGATCGAGGTTTCACCGGCCAGGTTGACCAGCCCCTCAAGCAGATCCGCCGGGACCTTGACCAGCTCCTGCGGGGCACGGCGAGATGCAGCCTCTTCAGCGGCTACCTCGGCACGCTTTACGAAGGGCAACACACGGCGTTGCGACTGCGCGGCGGGCTGCTCGCTAGCCGCGACGATGGAGGTCAGCGCACGAGCGGCAACGGGCTCCGGCTCGGCCGGGCGCTCGTCCAGCGGCTGTTGCTGCAGGCGCAGACGCAACTCGTCGAGGTTCTTCTGCAAGCCTTCGAAACCGGATTGCACATCGAGGTACAAACTTTCCGGCCAGGGCGCGCCCTGCGTCTGGGCTTCAGTCAGGTGCTGCTCAAGATCATGGCTCAGGTCACCCAGGTGTTTCTGACCTGCCAACCGTGCGCCGCCTTTCAGTGTATGCAACACGCGCAGTAGGTCATCGATGGCGCTGGCGTCATCACGGCGTTCTTCCCAACGACCGATCCCCTCCTCCATGGCTTCGAGCAGCTCATCGGCTTCCTCGAGGAAGATATCGAGAATGTCCTCCTCGGTATCGAACGCCTCGTCCTGAACGGCACGCAGCGGCACCGCTGTGGGCATGCTCAGTTGTTCATCGGGGTTGGCGCGCAGCCGGCGAATGGTTTCGATCAGTTCGTCGCCACCAGGTATCGGCCGATGAGCACGCACAGCATCGAGCATTTCCGCCAGGCGGTCATGGCAAGCCTGGAGCAGCTCGAACAGCATTGGGCTGGCGCGCAGGCGGCCATTGCCAAGATCCTCATAGAGGAATTCCAGCTCATGAGCCAGGTCACCAATCTCACGGATTTCGGCCATCCGCGCACCACCCTTGAGGGTGTGCAGATCACGCTGTAGAGATTCCAGATCGAGGCTGTTGTCGACGTCGTCCATCCAGTGCGACAGCGCCGCACCGGCACTGTCGATGATGTCGAAGCCTTCTTCGAGGAATATTTCCACCAGCTCGGGGTCACGATTATCGTCCACCGGAACCTGCTGCAACGGCGGGGTTGCTTCAGCCATGCTCAGTGGCTCGATGACCGGCTCGTCAACTACCGGTGCCTCAGCAACCGGCACGCTGTCCGGCTGCGTACCCGGCAGCTCGATCAGCTCGGGCAACACTGGCACGTCGTGCTCTAAGGGCTGTTCATCCTGCCCGCCACGCTGACGGAACTGGCGAATTGCCGCGACCAGCTCATCCGCATGCTGCGCGGGCTGACGCTGTTGCAGGCTGTTGAGCATGGTGACCAGAAGGGCATGACCCTGCTGCAGACTGTCGGTAACGAAGGGGGATACACCATAACGACGATCTACCAGGCCCTCGTAAAGCGCTTCGAGCTCATGGGCGAGCTCGCTGATCGGGGCTATCCCGGCCATGCTCGCGCCACCTTTGAGGGTATGCAAATCACGTTGTAGCGAGGACAGCGCGGTACGGTTTTCCGGCTCCGCCAACCAGCGCTCCAGGGCGCGACCGGCACTGTCGAGAATGTCCACGGCCTCTTCGAGGAAGATGGACACCAGCTCGTCATCGGCTGCGTCTACTGACGGTGCCGATTCGCTGACTTCATCATTGGCCGCGTCGACGACCAGCGACTCTTCAAGAGCACGAGTGGCTTCATCGAGCTCGACGATTTGCAGGCCGGACACGTCACCCGACAACAGGGCCAGCTTGGCGGGATCAAGGGCTTCGCCGAGCAACGCACGCAAGGCGGCGACACGCTCAGGACTGGCACTGACTTCCAGACCTGCAGCGACCTGATCCATCATGCTGACCAGCGCTTCATGAGCCTGCTCGGCTTCATCGAAGAAACGCTCGCTGACGGCCAGGCTACCCTCTTCTACTGCACCGTATAGATCAAGCAATGCCTCGCACAGCTCGTCGATCTGCGGCAGTTCGGCCATCTCCGCACCAC
Organism: Pseudomonas sp. AC355; assembly: GCF_979258205.1. Classification (NCBI taxonomy): domain Bacteria; kingdom Pseudomonadati; phylum Pseudomonadota; class Gammaproteobacteria; order Pseudomonadales; family Pseudomonadaceae; genus Pseudomonas; species Pseudomonas sp. AC355. The sequence goes on from NZ_OZ409843.1 coordinate 3,313,691, forward strand.
GGCCGAGCGTGGTCAGCTCCTCCAGCAGAGCGCTGAGCTCCTGACGCTCGGACGGATGCTCGCGCCAGCTGCGCAGCAGATCTTCGGCGTCCAACAGGATGTCCATACCTTCGGCGAGGAAGATACTGATCAACTGAGGGTCGCGGCTTTCGCCTTGCATGTCCTGACGCTGGTTCTCGGCGTGTTCGAGGCGCTTGTTGTGTAGCTGCCGCACTCGCTCCAGGTAATCATCGATACCAGGAAGCGGCCGCAGTGGGTCGCTTTCCAACTGCGCCAGACCTTGGCCGAATAGCCCCTGCGCCTCGACGAGTACTTCGGCCTCGGCCAGATCCAACGGCAGCAGATTGGCCTTGAACTCCTTGACCATCTTCTCCAGCGGCGCGGCGACTTCCGCCATCGGCAGGATTCCGGCCATGTAGGCGCTGCCTTTGAGCGTGTGCAGAGCGCGTTGCAGGTCATCGGTCACCGGCTGCGGCAGTTCCCGAGCGCAATCGTCGAGAAACGCAGACAAGGTTTCGAGGTGGGCTTGCGCCTCGTTGCGGAAAATCTCCAGCAACTGCGGATCCAGCACTTCGCTCTCTTCGATTACCGGCGCGGCAGCCTCGATCTCGCCCGCGGGCTCGGCTACCGCAGCAGCCGGGGCGTCATGCTTTGGGAGGTTCAGCCCCTTGGCCAGCGCATGAGCATTGGCGGCAAGACGGTCGACGTCATCACGCTGACGCTGGGCCTGGGCGGCAAACTCGTCAACCAGTTCCGGCATCAAGGCAACGACCTGGCCGATCACCTGCTGTACCTCGGCACCCGGCTGGATGCTACGGTCGAGCACGCGATTGAGCAGGTTCTCGATCGACCAGGCCAGCTCGCCGATAACCAGTGCACGCACCATGCGACCACTGCCCTTGAGGGTGTGGAAGGCGCGCCGCACTTCGATTAGAGCGTCCTTGTCCTCGGTATTGGTAGACCAGCGCGGCAGGAACTCGGCGATGGTTTCCAGCACCTCGCCCGCCTCTTCGATAAAGACTTCACGCAGCTCTTCATCAATAGGTTCTTCGTCAGCGGGGGGCGGCAGCAGGCTCGGCGGCACATCCAGCGCGGGCGGGTTGATAGCCTGCACCGGGGCGGCCATCACATCGGCCATCGAGATGGCTTTCTCCACCGCTGGCTCTGCATCCGCGGCGGGCTCGGGCATGCCGGGCAGTTCGACTTCCGGCAGTTGCAGATCCGCCAGGTCGACTTCATCCCACTGCACGTCGCCGTCTGCGTTGAGCTGCAGCGATTCGAGATCGAGCGGCTGGTCTTGGAAGCCCTCGGAGGGCAGATCCAGAAGTGGCAATTCATTGGCAGGAGGGTCGATATCGACCAGATCCAACCGGGTCTCCAATTCCTCGAGCGACCACAACGTGTCGTCTGCAGCGCCTTGTGGCTGTTGCAGATCAGGTGTTTGCGATTGGGCTGTGGGTTGTTCTTCGAGATCGAACGACCAGTCGTCATCAGCCAACGACGGCTTTCGATCCGCGGCAGGCAGAGCGTCGAGCTCGCCAAGATCCACAGGCTCGGCTGCAGATAGCGGCGCGTCATCCAGGGTCAAGGGCACGCGAGCAGTCTCGTCGACGAGCAGATCACTGTCGTCCAGTGACCAGCTGTCGTCGGCGACCGACGCCTTCGCATCGGCGTATGGGTCTTCGTCCCGTTCGCCAAAGTCGATGGTCTCCAGAGCAGCCTCGGGCTCGACAGAAAGCGTTGCCTGAGGCAGCTCGTCGCTGTCCTTCGGCCAGTGGCTGTCGGCCACCGGTGCCTGCGCGTCAGCGTACGGATAATCAGTTTGCTCGTCCGATTCGGTGAGTTGCGTAGCGGGCGACTGCGCCACCTCGGGCTCAACGGAGAAAGGCGCCAGAGGCTGTGCGTCATCGCTCTGCGGCCAGCTGTCGTCGGCCACCGATGGGCTGCCGTCGGCAGGCGAAGCTGTGGTGGACTCGCCAAACTCGAGCGACTGGTCACCGGATACAGGCGCTTCGGCGCTCTGCGGCTCTTCGTAATGGGGTGAGGATTGATCTGCGACAGCGCTATCGAGAACTGGTGCGGCTAGCACGTCAATGTCGTGCAGCGGGTCATCGAGCGGCGCGGGCTCTTCCTCGCCCGGCGCGGCATCGAGAATCGATGGTTTTTCCTGCAGTGGGTAGCCAAGAGCGGCGAGGCTTTCTTCGGCGACATCGAGAATCAGGTCGCCCTGGGTCGCGTGATCCTCGGAGAGGCGCTCCAGGTAATATTCGACGCTGGTGATGGCGTCGGCCAGGGTATCGAGGCTCTGCCAGTTCGGCACTGCTTTGCGAGCCAGCAGTTGCTCCTGGATATAACGGTTGCAGGCATTGAGCAGTGCGGCGGCACGCGCCAGCGGAATCATTGCCAGCCCGCCGCGCACCTGGGTCAACAGCTCCGGCACACGGGCCAGGTGCTCGTGATTCCACTGCGAGGCGATGAATTCGATGATCGCGTCCTTGGCCTGTTCCAGGCCATTACGCGCTTCCTTGATCACCAGTTGGTGAATCTGCCCCACATCGGTGGTGGGCAGATGACTTTCTTCACGCTTGGCGCTGTCGTTTTGACCGACCATGCCGGTCAGTGTCGCCTCGACGTACAGCAGCGCACCGGCCACATCCATCAGCACCGCATCGCTGGGTTCCTGGGCACCCTGAGCCAGGGCACGAACCACATCAAGCTGGTCGACGATAACCTTGCGCGGCTGAGCGAAACCCAGCACGGCGAGGGTATCGGCGATCTGCTTGAGCGGTACCAGCAGGGCGTCCAGATCCGCGACCTGCGCGCGGTCACTGCGCACGAACAGATCGAGGCTGTCCTTGACCCGCACCAACTCTTCGCAGAGCGCGCCAACCACCGAACGCATCGCATCGCGATCCGGACCGGCCAGACGGGCACGCTCCTCATCGACGACATCGTGGTCAGGCAACGCGTCGTCAAGGCTGTAGCGGTCACGCAGCACGCGATTGCGCGGTGACTGCGACGATGCCTTGGCTACATAAAACAGTAGATTCTTGGTGAGTTCGTCCGGCGCGGGCTGGTTGATACCGTCGGCGCCCTGTTCGGCCAGACGTTTGAGCTCTTTGTCTACCTGGCGCAACAGGGTACGAACGGACGTACCGTTGGCCACGCTGCCATTGGAAAGCCCTTCGACGACGCCCGAGGCAATCTGCCAGAGCGACTCCTGCGGGGAGTCCTTGCACAAGGTTTCCAGGCGCGCGAAAACCCGTGCCATATAGCCGAGGTTAGTGGGTAGATCCTGCTGACGGATAACGCCAACCAGTGCAACCTGAAGCATCTGCCGCAACTTGCGCAGCAAGGCTGGCAGCTCGGCGGTGCGCAGCTGGGTTAACGACTCCGGCGACAACGCGACGGCTCGAGCAGACAGATCGGGAGAGAACAGGCTCGTTTCCGACAGCAGCTTCTCGCCCCGCGCAGCGCGCAGGTCGTTGAGCAACGGCAGCACGACCATCGGTAGGTCGCGACGGGCAGTCTGGATACGATCCAGATATACCGGCAGTTGCAGAATCGCCTGCATCAGCACTTCCAGAGCCTCGCCCTGGTTGGTCACACGACCGTCGATCAGCGCCTGGGACAGGTGCTCCATTTCCTCGGCGAGCAATGCCGCGCCGAAGAACTCGACCATCTGCAGAGTGCCGTGAACCTGATGCACATAGGTCTGGCAGAAACGCATGCGCGTCGAATCCTGCGGATTTTCGACGAACGCCTCCAGAGCCTGTCGCGCCTGCTTCAGGGTTTCTGCGATTTCGCCCTTGACCCACTCCAGGGCGACATAGTCGTGCCGATCACCCATACACACTCCGTCTCTTAGCCCTTGCGGGTATACGCCAGCACTCGCTCATCGGCCACCGGAAGCATGTCCGGGTGCTGCCAACCGACCACCTCGCCCACTCCGACCACCAGCAAGCCCCCAGGCGCCAGGCACTCGGCCAGGCGGTTGAGGATCTCGCGGCGCCGCCAGCGGCGAAAATAAATCAGCAAGTTTTGGCAAAAAATAACGTCCATACCGGTCATTGGCGCTTTATCCAATTCCAGCACATTGAGCTTGGCGCAACACAGTCGCGCGGCCAGCTCTGGTAATACCTTGAAGCGTCCATCGGCCTGCTGCTGGAAATAGCGTTCGCGCAGGCTTTCATCCATCTGCTGCAATCGGCGCTCGTCGTACAGCCCCTCTCGCGCCTTGCTCAGGGCACTGCGACTGATGTCTGTGCCGGTGACACCGAACAGCCCTTCAGCGCCCAGTACCTCACTGGCACCAATGGCCAGCGAGTAGGGTTCTTCACCACTGGAGCAACCCACACTCCAGATCGCCAGCGGCGCATTCAGCCCCTGCTCGTCGCGGCGGGCGACGTAGGCTTGGTAAACCTCGAACGAGGGCGGATGCCGATAGAAGCGGGTTTCCTGTACGGTCAGCCGATCCAGCAGATTCGCCCATTCCACCGCTCCGCGTGGGCCATCCGTGACTTGCCGGTAATAGCTGGCGTAATCACTGATGCCCAGTTCACGCATGCGGGTGCTGAGGTTGGTCTGCAGGAAGATCCGGCGCTGCTCGTTTAACACCATGCCGAGCCGCGACTCCAGCAACTGTTGCCAGTCACGGAACTCCGTGGCGGACATGTCCGCCAGCGGTTGCAGGGCCCAGACGCCTGACTGCATGTCGTGCACCTCGCTCACGCCTACGTCTGCCGCGCAGCGCATCGTTCAATGCGCCGCCCGGCAGTCGATCAGGCCTGCTCGCCGTCTTGTGGCAGGGTGAAGCCGGATACCGAGTTACGCATCTCACTGGCCATCTTGGCCAGGTTACCAATGCTCTTGGCGGTGGCCGTGGTACCGGACGACGTCTGCGAGGTGATCTCCTGAATCACGTTCATGGTGTTGGAGATGTGGCCAGCGGACGACGCCTGCTGACGTGCAGCGTTGGAAATGTTCTGGATGAGCGCCGCGAGGGTCTTGGATACCTTCTCGATCTCTTCCAGTGCCACACCCGCATCCTGTGCCAGTCGAGCACCACGTACCACTTCGGAGGTGGTCTGCTCCATGGAGATAACGGCTTCGTTGGTGTCGGTCTGAATGGTCTTTACCAACGCCTCGATCTGCTTGGTCGCGCCCGACGAACGTTCTGCGAGGCGCTGTACCTCGTCCGCTACCACGGCGAAGCCTCGGCCTGCATCACCGGCCATGGAGGCCTGGATCGCGGCGTTCAGTGCGAGGATGTTGGTCTGGTCGGCGATGTCGTTGATGAGGCTTACGATGTCACCGATCTCCTGGGACGATTCACCGAGGCGTTTGATCCGCTTCGAGGTGTCCTGGATCTGCTCACGGATGTTATCCATGCCGGTGATGGTGTTGTGTACGACTTCGTTGCCCTTGTTGGCGATGGCTACGGAACGTTCCGCTACCGCGGAGGACTCCGAGGCGTTCGCCGATACTTGGTCAATCGACACGGCCATTTCGTTGATCGCCGCGGAAGCACCGGCGATTTCCTGAGCCTGGTGCTCGGAAGCCTCGGCCAGGTGCATGGCCGTAGCCTGAGTTTCCTGGGCAGCGCCCGCTACCTGAACGGCGGTCAGGTTGATCGTGGCTACCAGGTCACGCAACTGGTCGATGGAGTAGTTGATGGAGTCGGCGATGGCACCGGTGAAGTCTTCGGTTACCGTCGCGGCTACCGTCAAGTCGCCGTCGGCGAGGTCGGCGATCTCATCGAGCAGACGCAGAATCGCAGTCTGGTTACGTTCGTTCTTCTCGGCGGTTTCGGCGAGACGGCGGTTGGTCTCACGCACCATCACCAAACCGATGATCAGAATCGAGCCCAGGGCCAGGGCACCCAGTACGTAGCCGGCGACAGTGTTCAGAGAGCGACTGCCCGCCAGGCCTTCGAAGCCTTCGGACAGCGTGGATGCCTTATCCAACAGGGTTTGCGACAGGGTGAAGATGGTGTTGGCCGATTCACGAACCTGAAACAGCTCTGGCGAGGTTTCCAGAATCTCGTCCACGGAACCGGAAACGAATTCGAACAGCTCGGAAATTTCCGCCAAGCGCTCGAGGGCTTCCTGGTCGCTCACCTTGGCGATTTCCATCGCCGCGTTACCTTCCTGCATGGCGCTGAGTACACGGCCGAACAGGCTGGCATCACGACCGAACATGTCGGCGGCCTGTACCGAATCCTGATCACCGGCCAGCACTTTATTCACCGAACCGAGAATCCGCTCGGCTAACAACGACTGACGCTGTGCCACCGAAACCTGGGCAGCCGGGGCACCACTTTCCAGCAGGATGTCGACAACCTCTTCGTACTCGACCTGCAACTGAGGGATGGTTTCCGCCAGCGTGGCGGCAACCTGGTGCAGCGACAGAACGGTCTGCTCGCTGGTCAGGATGGCATCGGCGTTCTGACGCAAACCGTCCCAGTCCTGCTGCACGGCAGCCATTTGTTCCTGAACCGCTGCAGGCGCTGCCGGCAGACCACTTTGCGCATTGCCGTCGGTCAGGTAAGACCAACGTTGCTCGAAGTCGTTACGCGCATCGCGCAGCAATGCGAAAGCGGCGGGTGTACCCGTGGCAGCTTCGGTGGCGTTCTTGGCGATACGCTGAGACAGCACGCGCAGCTCACCCGCGTGACCGATGTACTCGGTATCGTAGTTACTCTGCGTATTAACGTACGCAAAGTTGGCGAACAGCATCACGATCGAGATGATCAGGGCGACGAACAGCCCCGCCACGAGTGCGCCAACACGTGTCCCCGCCAGCACATTGTTTGAGACTACTTTTTTCATTATCTGACCCCCGCCTGGGCCCTACCGCACTTCGAATTCCATATAACGTCAGAAGGCTGGCTAAGCCGCCCCCACCGAAAAGCTCTCAAAACGCAACGTCGATAAACTCTGGAGCCTGTGCCAGCGCGTGAGGGCTGAACACCAGCCAGGGCTGCTCGCGCTGAAACACACCATGAATGAACGGCTGAATGGCCGACTCGAGCGGTGGCAGCTGCTCGGAGAAGGTATCCACCGCGAAATGCTGCATACCGAACACCTCATCGACCGTTAGGCCGGCGAAGATGTCCTGATGGTCGACCACCAATACCCGTCGTTGCTTGCGCAGCGGTGACAGCTCACTGCCGAAGAAACCGCACAGATCCATCACCGGCAGCAATCGCCCACGCACGTTGGCCACGCCCTTGACCCAGCTCTTCACGCCCGGTAGCAAGGTATGTCGCGGCTCGTGCAGCACCTCACCGACCTCCCCCATCGGTGCGACAAACAGACGTTCGCCCATACGAAAACCAATACCACTCCAGGTCTGCACCGCGATCTTTTGCGATGGCAAACCAGCCGCAACCGTACGGCAGCGCTGCTCGATACCGAGAAGAATCTGAAAAGGGGTGCGTGTCTCTGACATGCCTGCCGTGACCTTCTTTTTATGCCGCCGTGCTGCCCGGCCTCAGCCGGCCAGCACCGCGTTCAGGGTTTTCAGCAGAGTAGCTTCATCTACCGGCTTGGTCAGGTAATCCTTGGCGCCTTGGCGTTTGCCCCAGACCTTGTCGGTTTCCTGATCTTTAGTGGTGATGATGACCACCGGAATGTGGCTGGTCTCGGCATCCTTGGTCAGTTGCCGAGTCGCTTGAAAACCGTTGAGCCCAGGCATGACGATGTCCATCAGCACTGCGTCAGGCTTTTCCTGGCGCGCCAGAGCAACACCATCGGCACCATTTTCGGCCTTGAGTACCTGATGCCCGTGCTTTTCCAGCATGGCGGTCAGCTTGTACATTTCGGTCGGCGAGTCATCAACAATCAGAATTCGAGCCATGATGTTTCCCAATACATGAAGAAGAGGCGTTTTGGCGTCAGCCGGACATCACGATGCTTGTTCGACCGGTGAGAAATTCGGCACATGGGTCTTGATTGCGCCGAGCAACTCTTCCTTGCTGAAAGGCTTGGTCAGATATTGATCAGAACCAACAATTCGCCCCTTGGCCTTGTCGAACAGGCCGTCCTTGGACGACAGCATGATAACTGGCGTGGACTTGAAGGCACTGTTGTTCTTGATCAGGGCACAGGTCTGATAGCCATCGAGACGCGGCATCATGATGTCGACGAAAATGATGTTCGGATGGGTGTCGGCAATCTTCGCCAGAGCATCGAAGCCGTCCACCGCCGTGATCACCTCACAACCCACCTTTTTCAGCAAGGTTTCCGCTGTACGACGAATCGTTTTCGAATCGTCGATCACCATCACCCTCAAACCTTCGGAATGCTGTTCCATGTCTGCCCTGCCACCACTTCGGTGAGTCGTTGTGTTACGCCATATACAGTGTGCCCGAGGCCCTGAAACCAATGGGCCCGGCCTATCGCAGGGCCTTTTTAGCACACTCTCCCCATGCAAGCTATCAGCCCGGTTTTCCTTGACCGCCGGGCCCGGTCAGCGCCAACCTTGGCGCCATCCCTTTACCTCTGCGGCTGCTTTTTCACCGCCCTTCACGGAGACACCTCAATGAGCGTTCGCCTCGGCATCGTCATGGATCCCATCACGCAGATTTCCTACAAGAAGGACAGCTCGCTGGCCATGTTGCTGGCTGCCCAGGCTCGCGGCTGGAGCCTCTTCTATATGGAGCAGAAGGATCTCTACCAGGCCGCGGGTATTGCCCGGGGCCGTACACGCCCCCTTCAGGTATTCGCCGATCCGCAACGCTGGTTCGAGCTCGGCGAAGAGCAGGATCTACCGCTGGCCGAGCTGGATGTGATCCTGATGCGCAAGGATCCGCCCTTTGATAACGAATTCGTTTATTCCACCTACCTGCTCGAGCAGGCCGAAGAAGCCGGCACGCTGATCGTCAACCGACCTCAGAGCCTGCGCGACTGCAACGAGAAATACTTCGCCACCCGGTTTCCGACGCTCACGCCGGAAACGATTGTCAGCCGAAGACCCGACATTATCCGCGATTTTGCGCAGCAGCACCGTGACATCATTCTCAAACCCCTCGATGGCATGGGCGGTTCGATGATCTTTCGTCACCGCGAAGGCGACCCTAACCTGTCAGTGATCCTCGAAGCCCTGACCGCCCACGGCAGTCAGCAGATCATGGCGCAGCGCTACCTGCCGGCCATTCTCGACGGTGACAAGCGCATTCTGATGATAGACGGTGAGCCGGTGCCTTATTGCCTGGCGCGTATTCCTGCCAGCGGCGAAACCCGTGGCAACCTGGCTGCAGGCGGCCGTGGCGAAGCTCGTCCACTGACCGATAGCGACCGCGAAATCGCCGCGGCAGTCGGCCCCAGCTTGCGTGAGCGTGGTCTGCTATTCGTCGGTCTGGACGTGATCGGCGACCGCCTCACCGAAATCAACGTCACCAGTCCGACCTGTATCCGCGAGATCGATGCCGCCTTCGGTACACGCATTGGCGAACAGTTGATGGACAAGATTGCCGAAAAGCTCAATGCGCGGAGTGCTTCATAGACTTTTATCAGACGCCTCGGCAGACTGCGCGGCAACCTAGGGTCTGCTGACGTTTCAGCACGACCGCGCCGAAACGTTAACAGCCCCTGAACTGACAGAATCGCGATGAACGCAACAAACACCCCACCCGATATCACACCCTCCGGCGTTCGCCCGGCGGATCGCCTGGGGTTTACCCTGTTCCTCGCGGCGGTGCTGCATGCTGCGCTGATCCTCGGCGTGGGCTTTACCTTCATCGAACCTGGGCAGATCAGCAAAACCCTGGAAATCACCCTGTCCACCTTCAAAAGCGATGAAAAGCCCAAGGAGGCAGACTTCCTCGCCCAGGATAACCAGCAGGGCAGCGGCACCCTGGAGAAAAAGGCAGCGCCCACCACTACCGAACAGGCGCAGTTCCAGGACACCGAAGTACGCAAAGTAACGCCTGCGGCCGCTCCGCCACCGCCCGCAGTCGAGCCGCAAGCGCCAAAGGCGGTCGTCACCACCAAAGCACCCCAGCCCCAAAAAGCACCCGCAAAACGCGAGGAAAGCAAACCCACACCGCCAGCACCGACTGCGCACGCCTTCGACAGCGCTCAACTCTCTGCCGAAATCGCCAGCCTGGAGGCAGAGCTGTCCAACGAGGTGCAGCAGTATGCCAAACGGCCGAAGATCCACCGTATCAACGCTGCGTCGACCATGCGCGACAAGGGCGCCTGGTACAAGGACGAATGGCGCAAGAAGGTCGAGCGCGTTGGCAACCTCAATTATCCGGACGATGCGCGACGCCAGCAGATTCACGGCAGCCTGAGACTGCTGGTATCGATCAACCGCGACGGTAGCCTCTATGAAGTACTGGTACTGGAATCGTCCGGCCAACAGGTACTCGACCAGGCCGCCATGCGTATCGTCCGCCTGGCCGCGCCTTACGCCCCCTTCACCGGCGACCTGGCCGACATCGATCGCCTGGAAATCATCCGCACCTGGCGCTTCGAGCGCGGCGACCGCCTGTCAAGCAACTGACCGCGTACGCCCATCACCCGAAGGTGCTTTTTGGCTATGCGACCCCGGCCGCAAGCTTTAAGCTAGCGGCCATGAAAGACGCCAGCCCGAGCATCCTCAAACATCACTTTCTGATCGCCATGCCACACATGGCCGATCCGAATTTCGCGCAAACTGTCATCTATCTGATCGAGCACAACGACCAGGGCGCCATGGGATTGGTGATCAACCGTCCCAACGGCTTGAACCTGGCCGATGTGCTTGAGCAGTTGCGCCCCGACAGCGAGCCTTCCGTGCTCTGCCAGAGCCTGCCGATCTTCCGTGGCGGCCCAGTGCAGACAGACCGCGGCTTCGTGCTGCACCCCAGCGGCCCACAATTCCAGGCGACCCTCGATCTGGGCGACCTCGGCTTGTCGACATCTCAGGATGTGTTGTTCGCCATCGCTCAGGGCGAAGGCCCGGCCAAGCACCTTATAGCCCTCGGCTATGCCGGTTGGGGCGCGGGACAACTGGAGGAAGAGTTGGCCGACAATGCGTGGCTGACCTGCCCAGCCGATCAAGCGATCCTCTTCGAAACACCTTACGACAAGCGCCTTGGCGCCGCCGCCGCGCTGCTAGGTGTGGATCTCAACTTGCTCACCGCCCAGGCGGGGCACGCCTGATGGCCGAGACGAGCAGCAAACCGCTGCGCCTGCTGCTCGGTTTCGATTACGGCAGTAAGCAGATTGGCGTCGCCGTGGGCCAGCCGATCACCGGTTCGGCCCGCGAGCTGTGCATCCTCAGGGCGCAGAATGGCGTGCCGGATTGGCAGAAGGTCGAAGCGCTGATGCGCGAATGGCAGCCTGATGCCTTGGTCGTCGGCCTGCCGCTGAACATGGACGGCACACCCAGCGAGATGAGCGAGCGCGCCGAGAAGTTCGCCCGCCGCCTGAACGGGCGCTTCAACCTGCCGGTTTTTACCCACGACGAACGCCTGACCACTTACGCCGCCAAGGGCGAACGCCTGCAACAGGGCCAGACTGGCAGCTACCGCCAGCGCCCGGTTGACGCCCTAGCCGCAGCCCTGTTGTTGCAGGGCTGGCTGGAAGAAAATAGCCCGAGCTGAATCAGCCAAGGCCACAAGGAGCTTTTCGATGAGTCTACCCAACCCCGCCGAACTGCTGCCGCAGATGGCGTCCTCGCTGATCGATCACCTGAACCGGCGGCAGATCGCCACGCCACGCTTCATCGGTATCCGCACCGGCGGCGTATGGGTCGCTCAGGCGTTACTGGAAGAGCTGGGCCGTGACGAGCCGCTGGGCATCCTCGACGTCTCCTTCTACCGCGACGATTTCACCCAGAACGGCCTGCACCCGCAGGTTCAGCCCTCCGAGCTGCCGTTCGAGATCGAAGGCCAACACCTGGTGCTGATCGACGACGTGCTGATGAGCGGGCGCACCATCCGTGCCGCCCTTAACGAGCTGTTCGATTACGGCCGCCCGGCCAGCGTGACCCTGGTCAGCCTGCTCGACCTGGATGCCCGCGAACTGCCAATCCGCCCGGATGTGGTCGGCGCGACGCTGTCGCTGGCGCCTGATCAGCGGGTAAAATTGTCCGGCCCCGCGCCTTTCACCCTCGAACTCCAGACGCTTTCTGACCCAGGCCGTCCGCAATGACCCCACTCGATGCCAAGCGCCCGCTGCAACTAAACGACCAAGGCCAACTGCGCCACTTTCTGTCCCTCGATGGCCTGCCCCGCGAGCTGCTGACAGAAATTCTCGATACTGCGGACTCGTTTCTCGAGGTCGGCGCCCGTGCGGTAAAGAAAGTCCCGCTACTGCGCGGCAAGACCGTGTGCAACGTGTTCTTCGAGAACTCCACGCGCACCCGCACCACCTTCGAATTGGCTGCCCAGCGCCTGTCGGCCGACGTGATCAGCCTCAACGTGTCGACCAGTTCGACCAGCAAGGGCGAAACGCTGTTCGATACCCTGCGCAACCTGGAAGCCATGGCCGCCGACATCTTCGTGGTGCGCCACGGTGACTCCGGCGCCGCGCACTTCATCGCCGAGCACGTGTGCCCCAACCTGGCGATTATCAACGGTGGCGACGGCCGCCACGCGCACCCGACTCAGGGCATGCTCGACATGCTGACCATCCGCCGCCACAAGGGCGGCTTCGAGAACCTCTCGGTGGCCATCGTCGGCGATATCCTGCATTCGCGGGTGGCGCGCTCCAACATGCTGGCGCTGAAAACCCTCGGCTGCCCGGACATCCGCGTGATCGCGCCAAAAACCCTGCTGCCCGTGGGCATCGAGCAATACGGCGTGAAGGTCTACAGCGACATGACCGAAGGCCTCAAGGATGTCGACGTGGTGATCATGCTGCGCCTGCAGCGCGAGCGCATGACCGGCGGCCTGCTGCCTAGCGAGGGCGAGTTCTATCGCCTGTTCGGCCTCACCGAGCAACGCCTCAAACTGGCCAAACCGGATGCCATCGTCATGCACCCGGGGCCAATCAACCGCGGCGTGGAGATCGAATCCGCAGTGGCCGACGGCGAACGGTCAGTAATCCTCAATCAGGTCACCTACGGTATCGCCATCCGCATGGCCGTACTGTCCATGGCCATGAGCGGCCAGAACACGCAACGACAACTCGACTCCGAGGAGCACAACTGATGCGTACTCGTATCCTCGGCGCCCGCGTCATCGACCCGAGCAGCGGCCTCGATCAGGTCGCGGATCTCTATATAGAAGGCGGTAAGCTGAGCGCCATCGGCCAGGCACCAGGCGGTTTCGAAGCCGATCAGACACTGGATGCCCAGGGGCTGATCGCCGCGCCCGGCCTGGTAGATCTGTCCGTCGCCCTGCGCGAGCCCGGCTATAGCCGCAAAGGCAGCATCGCCAGCGAAACCCTGGCCGCCGCTGCCGGCGGGGTTACCAGTCTGTGTTGCCCGCCCATCACCAAACCGGTGCTGGACACATCAGCGGTCGCCGAACTGATCCTCGACCGCGCCCGTGAAGCCGGCCACACCAAGGTGTTTCCCATCGGTGCACTGAGCAAGGGCCTCGATGGCGAACAACTCGCCGAACTGGTCGCCTTGCGTGACGCCGGCTGCGTGGCGTTCGGCAACGGCCTGAACAACTTCCGCAACGCGCGCACGCTGCGTCGCGCGCTGGAATACGCGGCGACCTTCGACCTCACGGTGGTTATCCACTCCCAGGATCACGACCTCGCCGAAGGCGGCCTGGCCCACGAAGGCGCCATCGCCAGCTTTCTCGGCCTGTCGGGGATTCCGGAAACCGCCGAAACGGTGGCCCTGGCTCGTGATCTGCTGCTGGTCGAGCAGAGCGGTGTACGCGCCCATTTCAGCCAACTCACCAGTGCACGTGGCGCACAACTGATCGCCGACGCTCAGGCACGCGGCCTGCCGGTCACTGCTGACGTGGCGCTTTATCAGTTGATCCTCACCGACGAAGCGCTGATCGACTTCTCGAGCCTCTACCACGTGCAACCGCCACTGCGCACCCGCGCCGACCGCGATGGCCTGCGTGAAGCGGTGAAGAGTGGAGTGATCAGCGCCATCTCCAGCCATCACCAGCCCCATGAGCGCGACGCCAAGCTAGCGCCCTTCGGCGAGACCGAGCCTGGCATGAGTGGCGTTCAGTTGCTGTTGCCGCTGGCCATGACACTGGTGCAAGACGGCCTCCTCGATCTGCCCACCCTGCTCGCCCGTCTGAGCAGTGAGCAGGCCGAGGCGCTGCGCCTGCCGGCCGGCCAACTGCAGGTCGGCGGGGCGGCGGATATTCTGCTGTTCGATGCCCAGGCCTCCACCGTCGCTGGCGAGAGCTGGTACTCCAAAGGCTGCAACAGCCCCTTCCTCGGCCACTGCCTGCCCGGCCAGGTGCGTTACACGCTGGTCGATGGGCATATCAGCTACCAGAGCTGATTGGCTCGCACCTAGGACGGTAGCCATACCTCAGGAGGAGATATGCCGTTCAATGAAGCAGAACGCGCCAGCATGCTGGCGCTCAAGGGCGTTGGCGCCACCGTGATCGGCCGCCTGGAGCAGATCGGTTTCTCCTCACTTGCCGAACTGCGTGAGCAGCAGGCCGCCGATCTGACCTTACAAATCTCGCGAATGATGGGCTCGACCTGCTGGCACAACAGCCCACAAGCGCGCAACGCCATTCAGGCGATCATCGACCTGGCACAGGTATCCGCGCACGATTGAGGCGCAGGACGAAATCGCCAACTCCCCCCATCGCTTACCGCGCAACAGACTGGCACCGCACCTTCCCATCCTGAACCCCATCAATATGCTGACGGTGTTCACCTGCGCGCCCCGCCCCAGGCTACGACTTGAAGCTTGTGGCTTGGCCTAGCCCTCGCGCGCATTCTTGATCGACACTTGGTTATTCAACGTCCAGAAGTCGTACAGAACGCCGACCAAAAACAGCCCGCCGGTGAACAGATACAGGATGCCGGTGATCCACTTGCCTTGGTACATGCGGTGCACGCCGAAGATGCCGAGGAACGTCAGCAAAATCCAGGCGATGTTGAAGTCTGTCTTGCCGGCGGTGAAACGCAGATCCGCTTCACGATCCATGGCCGGAATCAGCAACAGGTCGATAATCCAGCCAACGAACAACAAACCCAGGGTGAAAAACCAGATGGTGCCGGTGACCGGCTTGCCGTAATAAAAACGGTGCGCGCCGAGGAAACCGAAAATCCATAACAGATAGCCGATGATCTTGCTGTGGGTGTCAGGACGCTGCATCGAGGTCTCCAGGAATAATGTCTCAAGCGCTTTGATCAATAACCACGCCGCAGGTTCTCCCCATGCGGCGACGAGACGATCTTGCATGTCAGGTAAGCTTATCCAATACTGTATATAAATACAGTTACCGAGCATTACCCATGGAACTGATCGACAAGCTTACGGTACTCGCCGACGCTGCCAAATACGACGTCTCCTGCGCCAGCAGCGGCGCGCCCAAGCGCAGTTCCAAGGGCCAGAGCGGCATGGGCGCTACGGACGGCATGGGCATTTGCCACAGCTTTACACCGGACGGCCGTTGCGTCGCCCTGCTCAAGGTGCTGCTGACCAATTTCTGCCTGTACGACTGCCAGTACTGCGTCAATCGTCGTTCCAGCGACGTGCCGCGCGCACGCTTCACGCCCGAGGAAGTGGTCACGCTGACCCTGGATTTCTACCGACGCAACTGCATCAGCGGGCTGTTTCTCAGCTCCGGGATCATCCGCTCGGCCGACTACACCATGGAGCAACTGGTGCGGGTCGCCAAGCTACTGCGCGAAGAACACGAATTTCGCGGCTATATCCATCTCAAGACCATTCCCGATGCATCGCCGGAGCTGATCGCCGAAGCGGGTCGCTACGCCGACCGCCTCAGCGTCAATATCGAGCTCCCTACCGAAAGCAGCCTGATCCGCCTCGCGCCGGAGAAAAGCGTGGCGCCAATCAAGCTGGCCATGGGCACCATTCGCGACGGCGTCGAGGAGGCGGACAGCGAAAAGCGCGCGCCAGCATTCGCACCCGCCGGGCAGAGCACGCAGATGATCGTAGGGGCCGATGCCACCGACGACAGCACCATTCTGCACACCGCCCAGTCGCTGTATGGCGACTTTCGCCTCAAACGCGTTTATTACTCGGCGTTCAGCCCTATCCCACAAAGCCCCAAGAGCGTGCCCTTCGAGGCGCCGCCGCTACTGCGCGAGCACCGCTTGTATCAGGCGGACTTTCTGATGCGCGGTTACGGCTTCAAGGCATCAGAGTTACTCGATGGCCCCGGCAATCTGGCTCTTGATATCGACCCCAAACTGGCCTGGGCGCTGAACAACCGCCAACACTTTCCCGTCGACCTGAATCGCGCCGATGTGTCCCTGATCGCCCGCATACCCGGCATTGGCGTGCTCAGTGCCCAACGCCTGATCGCCCTGCGTCAGCAAAAACGTATCCGCTTCGAGGATGTTGGCCGCCTGCGCTGTGCTCTGGAGAAAGCCAAACCCTTCATCGTCACCCAGGATTACCGCCCCGCTCAGGCCACCCGCGAATCCTTGCTGCTGCGCCAGCAACTGAGCGAGGCACCCCGGCAGATGGGGCTGTGGTGATGTATCAGGTTTGTTTCGATGGCAGCTTCGCCGGTTGGCGCGAGGCCGCGCGTAGCCAACTGCGCCGTGGACTGGCCCCACACCAGTTGAGCTGGGTGCAGGACAGCCAGGAGAATCAGGATCTTTTCGGCCAACTGGATGAGCCGCAACAGCCCATGGGCCGTGATCGCCCGGTGCGCGTGCCGCGTACCCTGCTCGATCAGCTGGAAAGTGCCGCGCGCTTTCGCTGTGCGCGGCGCTGGGCACTGCTCTATCGCATTCTCTGGCGCGTTGCCGCAGGCGATCAGGCCGCCATGCTGGCCGGAGATATCGACGGTAGCGAACTGCATGGGCGCCTCAAGGCCGTGCGCCGTGAGGCTCACCATCTGCATGCGTTTCTGCGCTTCAAGCCGCGCGATGCAACGGCCGGAGGCCCGCAACTGGTGGCCTGGCACGAGCCCGCGCATGACATCCTGGCCAGTGCCAGCATGCACTTCGCCGAACGCTTGGGTCGGCAAACCTGGCTGATCGCGACACCCGACGATGGCGTGTATTGGGATGGTGAAAACCTGCATTACACCACCCCCTGCCCACCCGAATGGCAGCAACTGGCGCAGGGTACCGATGATCGCAACGAAGCGATGTGGCTGGCGTATTACGGCAGCACCTTCAACCCGGCGCGGCTCAATCGCAGCGTGCTGGAAACCAATATGCCGGTGCGCTTCTGGCGAAATCTGCCAGAAGGCCCGCTGATTCCCAGGTTGATGAGCCAGGCCCGGGCAGGCGCCCAGGCCGATGGGCAGGCCCTGGCTGTTGCGGTCAAGCCTGGAAAGCGTATCCAGGCTGACGCCGAGCAGGTACTGCCGGTTCGGCAGTGAGCCTGCGTGGCTCCGAGCGACCTATCCAGCAGCCCGGCAGATTACGTGCTGATCAGCGGAAGCGCTGCCCCGGATTCTCGTCAGTGACTTCCAGGGACAGCCCTTGGGACATGTTGGTCAAATGCTCGCCATCGGTTTCCGAGCCCAGTTTGATCATCAGGCGCAGGTCGTTCGCCGAGTCGGCGTACAACAAGGCATCCTCATAGGTGATCTCGCCCTGGCTGTAGAGGTTGTACAGCGCCTGGTCGAAGGTCTGCATGCCCAGCTCGGAAGAACGCTTCATCAGCGCCTTCAGTTCGTGCACATCGCCCTTGCGGATCAGGTCGGCAGCCAGCGGGGTATTGATCAACACCTCGATCACCGCACGACGACCTTTGCCATCCGGCGTGGGAATCAGTTGCTGGGCGACGATGGCCTTGAGGTTCAGCGACAGATCCATCCACACCTGATTCTGCCGGTTCGCCGGGAAGAAGTTGATGATCCGATCCAGCGCCTGGTTGGCGTTGTTGGCGTGCAGTGTGGCCAGGCACAGGTGACCGGTCTCGGCGAAGGCTACGGCATGATCCATGGTTTCTCGGGTGCGCACCTCACCGATCAGAATCACATCCGGCGCCTGGCGCAGAGTGTTCTTCAGCGCCACTTCGAAGGAATCGGTGTCGATACCCACTTCACGCTGGGTCACGATGCAGTTCTGGTGCTGGTGGATGTACTCGATCGGGTCTTCGATGGAGATGATATGGCCACTGCTGTTCTTGTTGCGGTAGCCGATCATCGCCGCCAGCGAGGTGGATTTACCGGTACCCGTGGCGCCGACGAACAGCACCAGGCCGCGCTTGGTCATTGCCAATTTCTTGAGAACTTCCGGCAGCTTGAGGTCATCCAGTGTCGGGATGTTGGTCTCGATACGACGCAGCACCATGCCAGCCAGGTTGCGCTGGTAGAAGGCACTGACGCGGAAGCGGCCGATGCCCCGGGCGCTGATCGCGAAGTTGCACTCGTGGTTCTCGGCGAAGTACAAGCGCTGCTGCTCGGTCATCACCGAGTGCACGGTTTCACGGGTCATTTCCGGGGTCAGCGGCGTCTTGGTCACGGGCATGATCTTGCCGTTGACCTTCATCGACGGCGGCACGCCAGCGGTGATGAACAGATCGGACCCGCCTTTTTCGACCATCAGGCGCAACAGTTTTTCGAATTCCATGGGTGCCTACCTACATGCGCTGGAGCGACGTTCAGCTACCGGGCGAGGGTTCGCCGGTGACCAGGAGCGCGGGCGATCACGGGATCGCCCGGCATGACGAGAATGATCTCAGAAGTTTTCAGGTGTCTTGGCTTTTTCCCGCGCACTCTCGCGGCTGACCAGCCCTTTGGAGACGAGGGTTTTCAGGCACGCATCCAGGGTTTGCATGCCCAGCGCACCGCCGGTCTGGATGGCCGAGTACATCTGCGCCACCTTGTCCTCGCGGATCAGGTTACGGATCGCCGGGGTGCCGATCATGATTTCGTGGGCGGCCACGCGGCCACCGCCGATCTTTTTCAGCAGGGTCTGGGAAATCACCGCCTGCAGCGATTCGGACAGCATGGAACGCACCATGGATTTCTCTTCGGCAGGGAACACATCGACCACCCGGTCGATGGTCTTGGCCGCCGAGGTGGTGTGCAGAGTGCCAAACACCAGGTGACCGGTTTCCGCGGCGGTCAGCGCCAGGCGGATGGTTTCCAGGTCGCGCATCTCGCCGACCAGGATGATGTCCGGGTCTTCACGCAACGCCGAGCGCAGGGCTTCCGAGAAGCCCAGGGTGTCGCGGTGCACTTCACGCTGGTTGATCAGGCACTTTTTCGACTCGTGAACGAATTCGATCGGGTCTTCGACAGTAAGGATGTGGTGGTACTTGTTGCTGTTGATGTAGTCGAGCATCGCCGCCAGGGTGGTGGACTTGCCCGAGCCGGTAGGCCCGGTCACCAGCACCAGCCCGCGCGGCACGTCGGAGACCTTCTTGAAGATCTCGCCCATGCCCAGGTCTTCCATGCTCAGCACCTTGGAAGGAATGGTACGGAACACCGCACCGCTGCCACGGTTCTGGTTGAAGGCGTTGACCCGGAAGCGCGCGACACCCGGCACTTCGAACGAGAAGTCGGTCTCCAGGAACTCCTCGAAGTCCTTGCGCTGCTTGTCGTTCATGATGTCGTAGATCAGCGCGTGCACCTGTTTGTGATCCAGGGCAGGCAAGTTGATCCGGCGCACGTCGCCGTCGACCCGAATCATCGGCGGCAGGCCTGCCGAGAGGTGCAGATCCGACGCGCCTTGCTTGGCGCTGAAGGCAAGCAGCTCGGTGATATCCATGGGACTCCCTAATGACGGTAGAATGCCGCGTAACTCAGGATAGGGGGCCTTGGGGGATCACCATGCGGCTGCGCGAGCACGCCCTTCGGAGACCACCGTCAAGCCCGCAGAAACGCTCAGGCGGCAGGCGCAGGTAATGTCCACGATAGCAGAGAATATTGCAAAGGTCGGTGTGCGTATCCGTGAGGCGGCGCAAGCCTCGCAGCGAGATTTCGCCACAATTGGCCTGTTGGCGGTGAGCAAGACCAAGCCAGCCGAG
Source organism: Pseudomonas sp. AC355 (assembly GCF_979258205.1). NCBI lineage: Bacteria > Pseudomonadati > Pseudomonadota > Gammaproteobacteria > Pseudomonadales > Pseudomonadaceae > Pseudomonas > Pseudomonas sp. AC355. Next base: position 3,333,746 of record NZ_OZ409843.1, read on the forward strand.
GCGATTCGCGAGGCTCATGGGGCCGGCCTGCACGATTTTGGCGAGAACTACCTGCAGGAGGCACTGGACAAGCAGGTGCAGTTGGCCGACCTGGCACTGACCTGGCATTTCATCGGCCCCATCCAGTCGAACAAGACCCGTCCCATTGCCGAACACTTCGCTTGGGTGCATTCGGTGGATCGCCTGAAAATCGCCGAGCGTCTGAGCGACCAGCGTCCACCAGAATTGCCGCCACTGAACATCTGCCTGCAGGTCAACGTCAGCGGCGAGGACAGCAAGTCCGGCTGCCAGCCCGACGAGCTCCAGGCGCTGGCACAGGCGGTTACACAACTGCCCAACCTGCGCCTGCGCGGATTGATGACAATTCCCCAGCCCACCGACGACGTCGCCATGCAGCGCGCGGCCTTCGCCCGTCTGCGGGCGCTGCGCGACGGCCTGAACCTCGATCTCGACACCCTGTCCATGGGCATGAGCCACGACCTCGAGGCGGCTATCGCCGAAGGCGCGACCTGGGTGCGCATCGGCACGGCGCTGTTTGGTGAGCGTGACTACAGCAAGACCTGAATCACCCGATCTCGACTCTCTAGATAGGAAACTCACCATGACCACTCCCCGCATCGCCTTTATCGGTGCCGGCAACATGGCCGCCAGCCTGATCGGCGGGATGCTCGCTCAGGGGCTGCCAGCCAGCGCGATCCGCGCCAGCGACCGCGGCGCCGAGCAACGCGAGAAGATCAACCGGGAACACGGTATCGAGGTACTGGCGAGCAATGCCGAGGCCTGTCGCGATGCCGATGTGATCGTTCTGGCGGTCAAACCCCAGGTGATGAAGGACGTATGCCTCGACCTGGCGCCACACCTGCAGGCGGGCCAGCTGATCGTTTCCATCGCCGCCGGTATCACCAGCGCCAGCCTGGAAAACTGGCTGGGCCCGCGCGCCGTGGTGCGCTGCATGCCCAACACGCCGTCGCTGCTGCGCCTGGGCGCCAGCGGCCTGTACGCCAACGCGCGAGTCAGCGCCGAACAGCGCCAGCAAGCCGAACAATTGCTCAACGCCGTCGGCCTGGCCGTGTGGCTGGACGAGGAAAAACTGATCGATGCGGTCACGGCCGTATCCGGCAGTGGCCCGGCTTATTTTTTCCTGCTGATCGAAGCGATGACCGCCAGCGGCGAAAAGCTCGGTCTTCCTCGCGACATCGCCGCCAAACTCACCCTGCAGACCGCCCTGGGCGCCGCACAGATGGCACTGAACAGTGATGTGGACGCCGCCGAGCTGCGTCGCCGCGTGACCTCTCCGGCAGGCACCACCGAAGCGGCCATCAAGACATTCCAGGCAGGCGGCTTCGAAGCGCTGGTCGAGCAGGCCGTAAAGGCCGCCGATCACCGCTCGGCCGAGCTGGCCGAACAACTGGGTCAATAAGGAGACAATCAATGATCGGTTTGAACACCGCAGCCGTTTACATCCTGCAGACCATCGGCAGCTTCTACCTGCTGATCGTGCTGCTGCGCTTCGTCCTGCAACTGGTGCGTGCGGACTTCTACAACCCGCTCAGCCAGTTCATCGTGCGCGCCACGCATCCGCTGCTAAAACCGCTGCGCCGCATCATCCCCAGTCTCGGCGGCCTCGACCTGGCCTCCCTGGTACTGGCGCTGATCGTGCAGTTCGTGCTGATGGCATTGACCCTGATGCTGATGGGCGTCGGCGTCGGCGATCCGCTGCTGATTCTGGTCTGGTCGATCATTGGCGTCACCGCCCTGCTGCTCAAGGTGTTCTTCTTCGCCCTGATCATCAGCGTGATCCTGTCCTGGGTCGCCCAGGGCTCGCACAACCCGGCGGCATTGCTGGTCAACCAGATCTGCGAACCGCTGCTGATGCCGATCCGCCGCATCCTGCCCAACCTGGGCGGCCTGGATCTGTCACCCATCGTGGCGTTCCTGCTCCTCAACCTGATCGACATGCTGGTGATTCGCAACCTGGCGGTCAGCACGGGCATGTTCAGCGGCTTGAGCCTGGCGATCTGAACCGATGAGCTTTCACCGCTGGGACGGTGATGCGCTGATTCTCGAGGTTCACCTGCAGCCTAAAGCGAGCAACGATATGTTCGCCGGGCTGCACGGCGAGCGCCTGAAGATCCGCCTAACCGCCCCGCCGGTGGACGGCAAGGCCAATGCCCACCTGCTGGCGTTCCTGGCCGATGCCTTCGGCGTTGCCAAGAGCCAGGTCACACTGGAAAGTGGCCAGCAGAGTCGCCAGAAACGGGTGCGCATCCAGGCACCCAGACTGCTGCCAGCCGATCTCGGCCTGACCGTTCGCCCTACCTGAACAACCATCAGCGCCATTGCTGCGCACCGGCCCATTGACGCCGCCGCCACCCGTCGCATAATGCTCGGCAGCCCGCATCGTCACCCGATGCCCCCGTCAGGGATCCCCCCATGAGCATGGAACGCCTCAGTGAACAGGTAGATGCCTACGTTGCCTGGAAGCGCGAGCTGGTTCGCGAGATCACCCGCTACCGCAGTTGGTTGGCGCACAACCGGCTGAGCAGTGAAGGGGTGGAAGCGCGCCTGGAGCGGGCGCTGCGCCTGCTGCGTACCGATCACATCACCCTGGCGTTCGTCGGCGAGTTTTCCCGTGGCAAGACCGAGCTGATCAACAGCCTGTTCTTCTCCGAATACGGCCAGCGCTTACTGCCCTCCCAAGCTGGGCGCACCACCATGTGCCCGACGGAAATTCTCTACGACCCAGGTGCTGAGCGCCCCTACATCCGCTTGCTGCCGATCGAAACACGTATCGCCGAGGCCAGTGTGGCGCAGTTCAAGCGCACGCCCCGTCACTGGGTGAACATTCCCTTGGATACCAGTGACGCGGACAACATGGCCAAGGCCTTCGCCCAGGTAGCGGCCAGCAAGGCCATGCCCGTCGAGCAGGCGATCGGGCTCGGCTTTCATCCGGACAACCTGGAAACCACCGACAAACCCGGGCAGGTGCTGGTGCCAGCCTGGCGCCACGCCATCGTCAATTTCGATCACCCACTGCTGCGTCAGGGCCTGCGCATCCTCGATACGCCTGGCCTGAACGCCTTGGGCAGCGAACCGGAACTGACCCTGTCGATGCTGCCCAATGCACAGGCGATCATCTTTCTGCTGTCCGCCGATACGGGTGTCACCGCCAGCGATCTGGACATCTGGCAGCAGCACGTCCAGCCCCTCGACGAAGAAACCCAGAGCTGCCTGTTCGCCGTGCTGAACAAGATCGATGTGCTCTGGGATGACCTTGCCGGTGATGCATTCGTCACCCACGCCATCGAGCGGGTTCGTCTGCAGGCCGCTCGTCATCTGGGCATCGCCCCTGAAGACATTCTGCCGCTTTCGGCCAAGCAGGCACTGCTCGCCAAGGTGCGCAAGGATCCGGCACTGCTCGCCCGCAGCCAGATGGCCAGCCTGGAGACGCTGCTCTGCGAACGCATCGTGGCGCAGAAGGAACGCCTGCTCGAAGAGCGCGTGGTTCGTCAGGTACTGGCCATGCTCAATAACAGCCAGCATGTGCTCGGTCTGCGTATGGGTAAGGTCAACGAGCAACTGAGCTTGCTCAATGAGCGCCGCCAGGATAACGGGCAGATGTTGCTGGAACTGACCGCCCGCACCAAGGACGACCACACCTTGCACCACAAGCGTCTGGTCGCCCTGAAAACCAACCAGCGCCTGCTGCGCAACCAGGGCGAGCGACTGAAGGCCGCCGCACAACCGGAAAAACTCGACGCTCACCTCAACCTGCTGCGCCGTCAGCTCAACGGCAGCTGGACGACGCTGGGCATCAATCAATCCATCCAGCAGTTCTTCCGCGCCGTCGAGGATGACTTGCACAGCCTGTCTCACGATGCCGAGATGGCCAACCGCATGGTCGATGCCATCTACCACCGGCACAACGTGGAGAATCCGCTGCAGGCCGTCGATGCACCGAGTTTCGAGCTGACACGTTACGTACGCGAGCTGCGCCATCTGCAGACAAAGGCCGACCGCTTCCGCCTGCGCCTCAAGACCCTGCTGACCGAACAGCGCAGCCTCAGCAGGCGCTTCTTCGCCACCCTCGTGCAGGAAGTCATTGGCCTGCACCGCCGCTTGCGCCGTGATGCCGAACAGTGGGCCGATGAAGCGCTGATGCCGCTGATGCAGCACACCCTGGAGCACAAGCAGTTATTGGAAGGCCATATGTTGCGCCTCAAGGCCCTGGCCCAGGACACCCAGAACGGCCGCCAGCGCCGCCAGCAACTGGCGCAATACGCGGAAGAACTGAAACAGCAACTGGGCCAGGCCAGCGACATGCTGCGCGTGATGCGCCGACCCGCACCGATACAGCGCCAAGGCAAGGTGGTGACGTTGCCTGGCATGCTGCGCCCTCAAGCCCGCTCCGAATGAGTCCTGCGGGCCGTGACTCGGCTCGCCAGGTTTCCTTCAACGATCCCCTCGCGATGCCCACCCCGGGCATCGGCGACGCGCGCTCTCCTTGCCGCTGACCAGTGCGCTCTTTAGACTGCTGCACTTTCCTTCGTACACTTTATTATCCGAGCAGGGTCGATGCCGACTGCCTTTCCTCACGACTCCGTTGGCCTGGTCACGCCACAGATCGCCCATTTCGCCGAGCCCCTGGCCCTGGCATGTGGGCGCAGCCTGGCTGATTACCAACTGACCTACGAAACCTATGGCGAGCTGAACGCCAACGCCAGTAACGCGGTGCTGATCTGCCACGCGCTGTCCGGGCATCACCACGCCGCCGGCTACCACAGCGCCGATGAACGAAAACCGGGCTGGTGGGACAGCTGCATCGGCCCCGGCAAGCCGCTGGACACCAACCGCTTCTTTGTCGTCAGCCTGAATAACCTCGGCGGCTGTAACGGCTCGACCGGCCCGTCCGACATCAACCCGGCAAACGGTAGGCCCTTCGGTGCCGATTTCCCAGTGATGACAGTGGAAGACTGGGTCAATAGTCAGGCCCGCCTGGCGGACTTGCTCGGCATCGGCCAATGGGCCGCCGTGGTCGGCGGCAGCCTGGGCGGCATGCAGGCCATGCAGTGGACAATCAGCTACCCGGATCGCGTGCGGCATTGCCTGGCCATCGCTTCGGCGCCCAAATTGTCGGCGCAGAACATCGCCTTCAACGAGGTCGCCCGCCAGGCCATCCTCACGGATCCGCAATTCCACGGCGGGCACTTTCAGGAGCAGGGCGTAATACCTAAGCGCGGCCTGATGCTGGCGCGCATGGTCGGCCACATCACCTACCTGTCCGATGACGCCATGGGTGAAAAATTCGGCCGCGGCCTGAAGAACGAAAAGCTCAACTACGACTTCCACAGCGTGGAATTTCAGGTCGAAAGTTACCTGCGCTATCAAGGCGAGGAGTTCTCCGGACGTTTCGATGCCAATACCTATCTGCTGATGACCAAGGCGTTGGACTATTTCGACCCGGCCGCCGAGCACGACGGTGATCTAGCCAAGACCCTGGCTCAGGTCAAGGCGGACTTCTGCGTGATTTCGTTCACCACCGACTGGCGCTTCTCGCCGGCCCGCTCGCGAGAAATCGTCGATGCACTAATCGCCGCGCGCAAGAAGGTTTGTTACCTGGAGATCGATGCCCCACAAGGCCACGACGCCTTCCTCATGCCCATTGCTCGCTACCTGCAGGGCTTTGGCAGCTACATGCAACGGATCGAGGTGTAAGCATGCGAGCCGACCTAGAGATCATCCAGAAATGGATTCCCGCTGGCAGCCGCGTCCTCGACCTTGGCTGTGGTGACGGCGACCTGCTCGCCTGGCTGAGCGCCAACAAGCAGGTCAGCGGTTATGGCCTGGAAATCGATCCGGACAAGATCGCCCTGTGCATCGGCAAGGGCGTCAACGTCATCGAGCAGAACCTCGACGAAGGCCTGGGCAACTTCGCCAGCGACAGCTTCGATGTGGTGGTCATGACCCAATCCCTGCAGGCGCTGCACTTTCCCGACAAGGTGTTGGCGGAAATGCTCCGCGTCGGCAAGACCTGCATCATCACCTTCCCCAACTTCGCCCACTGGCGCTGCCGCTGGTACCTGGCGAGCAAGGGCCGCATGCCGGTGTCGGACTTCCTGCCGTACACCTGGTACAACACGCCGAACATCCACTTCTGCACCTTCGAGGACTTCGAGCGCCTGTGCCGCCAGCAGGATGCCCAGGTACTCCAGCGCCTGGCGGTCGACCATCAACACCGACACGGTTGGGCCAGCCGCGCGTGGCCCAACCTGCTGGGCGAAATCGGCATCTACCGCATCAGCGGGCGTAATGCCCGCGACGTGCACATTGCCAACTGAGCAGCGCAATTGCCTATGCGCCTAGCCATTGCGCTGATCGCCCTGTGCCTGAGCCTGCCGGCAAGCGCGGCTGAACGCATGCAGCGCCTGGGTGATCTTGAGGTGCATTACAGCGCCTTCAACGCCAGCTACCTGCAACCGCAAATCGCCCAGGCCAACGGCCTGCTGCGCAGCGGCAAGCAGGGCGTGCTGAACATCAGTGTGCTGCGGGCGGGCAAATCCAGCCCGGTCACGATCAGCGGTGAAGTGAAAAGCGTGCTTGGCCACGGCCAGATGCTGACCTTCCTCGAGCAGCGCGAGGGCGAATTCGTCTCGTACCTGGCGCAGTTTCCCATCACCTCGCGCGAGGTGCTGCTGTTCAACCTGCTGGTGAACGGCCAGCGCCTGGACTTCAACCAGGAACTCTTTCCGGAGCCATGATGCTTTTCCCAGAACTCGTCCTCGCCAGCCACAACGCCGGCAAACTCAAGGAACTGCAGGCCATGCTCGGCGCCAGCGTGCGCCTGCGCTCTGTCGGTGAATTCAGCCAGGTGGAACCGGAGGAAACCGGCCTGTCGTTCGTCGAGAACGCGATCCTCAAGGCCCGCAATGCCTCGCGCCTGTCCGGGCTGCCAGCGCTGGCCGATGACTCGGGCCTGGCAGTCGATCATCTGGGCGGCGCACCGGGCATCTACTCCGCCCGCTACGCCGATGGCCAAGGCGATGCCGCCAACAACGCCAAGCTGCTGAGCGCCCTGAAGAACGTGCCGGACGCCGAGCGCGGCGCCCAGTTCGTCTGCTGCCTGGCCTTGGTGCGCCACGCCGACGATCCGCTGCCGATTCTCTGCGAAGGCCTGTGGCACGGCAGCATTCTGCATGAAGCCCGTGGCGAACATGGCTTCGGCTACGACCCGCTGTTCTGGGTCGAAGAACACCAGTGCTCCAGCGCCGAGCTGTCGCCGGTCGACAAAAACCAGCTCAGCCACCGCGCCATCGCCATGGCGCTGCTCAAGCAGCGTTTGGGCCTGTAAACAGCGCCACCAGCAGGGGCGTTTCGTCCGCGAACGTTGGAGCTTTGCCCAAGTCGTGCCACGATAGCGCCCCGCAATTACCCTGCCGTGACCCAACGCCTGTGTTCCAGCTGCCTCCCCTGGCCCTGTACGTCCATATTCCCTGGTGCGTGCGCAAGTGCCCTTACTGCGACTTCAACTCCCACGCCGCCGGCCCAAACCTGCCGGAAGAGGCCTATGTCGACGCACTGCTCGCCGACCTCGACTGCGACCTGCACCAGGCCCACGGTCGCCCGCTGACGTCGATCTTCTTCGGCGGCGGCACGCCCAGTCTGTTTTCCGCCAAGGCTCTTGGGCGCTTGCTCGAAGGCGTGGAGCAGCGCATTCCGTTCGCCAGCGACATCGAGATCACCCTGGAAGCCAACCCGGGCACCTTCGAGCAGGAGAAATTCGCCGCTTACCGGCGCCTGGGCATCAACCGGCTGTCGATCGGCGTACAGAGCTTTCAGGCAGAGAAGCTCAAGGCCCTGGGGCGCATCCATGATGGCGATGAAGCGATTCGCGCCGCTGACATGGCCCGCGCTGCCGGCTTCGATAACTTCAACCTGGACTTGATGCACGGCCTGCCGGATCAGTCGCTGGACGACGCACTGGGCGACCTGCGCATCGCCATCGCCCAGGCTCCGACCCACTTGTCCTGGTATCAGCTGACGGTGGAACCGAACACTGTGTTCTGGAACCAGCCGCCGGTGCTGCCGGAAGACGACACCCTGTGGGACATTCAGGAGGCAGGCCAGGCGCTGCTCGCCGAGCATGGTTACGCTCAGTACGAGGTCTCGGCCTATGCCCAGCCCGGCCGCCCGGCGCGGCATAACCTGAATTACTGGACGTTCGGCGACTTCCTCGGCATTGGCGCCGGCGCCCACGGCAAACTGAGCACGCCGGACGGGCGCATCAGCCGCACCTGGAAAACCCGCCTGCCCAAGGACTACCTCGATCCCGCCAAGCACTACAGCGCGGGCGAGCGCGTCCTCAGCGCCGAGGAGTTGCCCTTCGAGTTTCTGATGAACGTGCTGCGCCTCAGTGATGGCTGCGCCGCCGAGCTGTTCAGCCAACGCACCGGATTGCCGCTGCAGCAACTGGCCAGCGCACGGCAGCAGGCGGAGCAACGCGGCCTGCTGGAAAAAGACCCGGCGCGCCTGGTGGCAACCCGCGAAGGCCAGCTATTTCTCAATGATCTGTTGCAGTATTTTCTGCCGTAAGTGCAGCGCCTGGACGGACGCAGCGATGGCTTTACCAACCGACAAGGAACCCCTATGGATTTGCTGCTGGATATGATCGCCACCGTATCGCGCTGGAGCCGCGGTCACCTCTACGAGATTTCAATGGCGCTGATGGCCACCCTACTGGTGCTGTTCGGCCCCGGCATCAACGCCTGGATACAGGGCCGCATCGGCAGCCTCAACTTCGTCCTGCGTACGCTGATCTTCGTCATGGTCTGCGCTATCGGCTACGGTCTGGCGATGGTCTACCTCACGCCGCTACTGGCGCAGATTCTCGGCCACTTCAACAACTACACCCTGGCGCCGGTGTTGCTGTTGGTGTTCTTCCTCATCGGTGTACTGGCCGATCGCAGCTAAAGCAGCGTCAGGGCACCACCAGGATGTCCCAGTCGATCACCCCGACATCGCCATTCTGATGGATGCCCAACACCTCGCCAGCGGCACTCTGCTGTACCGATTGGCCAAGCTCGATAGGCTTATCCTGGCGTTTATCCAAAGCAGGTGCATCAGCATTCGGGCTGAAGAGCAGATTGCCCTGGTAAGTGCGAACGCGGGTTCCAACCGGGTAATACATAGGCCCTAACTCGAGGGAGTTTGCCAGCTCACCCGACCAGGCCTGAACCTCGCTGCCCGGGCCATCCAGCCATAGGTTCAACCTGCTGATATCCAATGCACGAAAACGGATTGGCGTGCTGTCGCCCGACAACTGCCAGCGCCCTCGCTCAATGGCTCGCACCGTCACACTCCCCGGCCACGCAACGCCTGCAGCCTCGCTGCCAGGTAGCAGCGCGCAGCTATCCAGGCGCCAATCCGCGAACACGAACGGTGCATTGAACGGATAGTCGACACTGATACTGACTTCTGGCGAGCAGCTCCAACCCTGCAGGTTGGCCGCCTCGAGCAGCTGCACCTCTGCGGTGCCCCGGCCTGCATCCAATTTCAGGCTGCGCACGCGCATGCCGAGCATCACACCAGGCGCGCGATCGAACTCGGCCCGCTTCAAACTCTGCAAGCCATAAGGCAGTGGCTCACCACTCAGATCGCGCATGGGCTCCAGGCTCTCCAACCACACCCGTGTACCAGCAGGCAAGGTCAGATCGCCCAGCACCTCCTCATGCTCCAGGCGAGGGTTGAGCGCGCGCCGTTCGAGCCAATCATCCAGCTGCCACTTCATGAACGCGAGAGTCGGCAAACTGCCAGCGGCCAGGAATACTGCCAACAGCCCAAACCACCAGCGGCGAGCCACCATGAAACGCCTGGCACGCGAATGCAGACAGGCCGCCAGCAACACCGCCAGCCCGCCCAGGCACACAATGGAAACCAGCAGGAATAACGAACCGAGCATCATGGCCAGGGGATTGACGGGGATCATGGGTGTCCTTGTGAGCGCCAAATGCCAGTATCGCGGCAGCTTATAGAGTCGCTGGCACCTGAATCAATAGCGGGCGCACCACTACGAAAAAGCCAGCATTCAGCTGGCTTTTTCGTCAATCAGGTGGCGATCATTTAATCAGGCGCAAACAGAACGGGTAACGGTAAGGCCGCCCCTCGCCTGCCTTGATACCGGCAATGATGGTCAGCACGATGGTGCCAATGCACAGCAGCCCCATCAGCAGAAAGCCAATCAACACCAGCATCAACAACAGGCAAACAATGCCGGCAATGGCCACGGTCAGCTGGAAGTTGAGGGCTTCCTTGCCTTGCTCGTCGATGAACGCGTCTTGGTCTTTCTTGATTTGCCAGACGATCAGCGGGCCGATCAGATTGCCAAAGGGGAAGATGAAACCGAGGGCCGCGGCGAAGTGACAGATCATCGCCCACTGGCGCACTTCCTTGCTGGGCTCGGGCGCAGGCGTCAACAGGTTGCTGTCATTCATCACGGTTCTCCTCGGTCAGCGACCGGTCACTCGGCCAGAGCAGCCTGCTGCAGGGCGAACAGATCGTTCATGCCTTGCTGCGCCAGGGCCAGCATGGCATTCAGCTCGGAGGGCTGGAAAGGCGCGCCTTCGGCGGTGCCCTGAACTTCGATGAAACCCCCAGTGCTGGTCATCACCACGTTGAGGTCGGTTTCGGCAGCGGAGTCTTCCAGGTAATCCAGATCGAGCACCGGCTCACCCTGATAGATGCCCACGGAAACGGCAGCGATCATTTGCTTAAGTGGGTCGCCGCCCTTCAGGCCGCCACGCTTCTTCATCACCTTGAGCGCATCGACCAGCGCGACCATGGCGCCGGTGATCGAAGCGGTACGGGTACCACCATCGGCCTGGATCACGTCGCAGTCGACGTACAGGGTGTTTTCACCGAGCTTGCTCATGTCCAGCGCGGCGCGCAGGGAGCGGCCGATCAGACGCTGGATTTCCAGGGTACGACCGCCCTGCTTGCCCTTGCTGGCCTCACGCTGATTACGGTCACCGGTAGCACGCGGCAGCATGCCGTACTCGGCGGTCACCCAGCCCTGGCCTTGGCCCTTGAGGAAGCGCGGGACGCCCTGCTCGACGCTGACGGTGCAAATCACCTTGGTATCGCCGAACTCCACCAGCACCGAACCTTCGGCGTGCTTGGTGTAGTTGCGGGTGATGCGGATCGAGCGCAACTGATCGGCCGCGCGGCCACTGGGACGTTTCATCAAGGAATACCTGCTCGTGCTCTATATGGAATCGGGAATCTGCCGCGCATTATAGGGGCTGTTACCGTCTGGCCGCGACCGCCCCCGTCCGACAGGCACGGTCGCGATTGGGAGCCGTCGCCGCACTGCGCTACAATCGCCGCCTTTGGCCAACGCCAAACCGGCAGAACTTCACGAGGTAAGCAGCATGATCCACAGCATGACGGCCTTCGCCCGCACCGAGCAGGCAGGAGCCAACGGCACCCTGAGCTGGGAGCTGCGCTCGGTCAACCACCGCTACCTCGAGCCCCATCTGCGCCTGCCGGAAGCCTTTCGCGACCTCGAAGGCGCGGTACGTGAAGCGCTGCGTCAGGGCCTGTCGCGCGGCAAGGTGGAATGCACCCTGCGCTTCACCGAAGACAGCGCCGGCAAACCGCTGCAGGTCGACCGCGACAAGGCCACGCAACTGATCGCCGCCGCAGAAAGCGTCGCCGCACTGATCAAGCAGCCGGCCCCGCTCAACCCACTGGAAGTACTCAGTTGGCCCGGCGTGCTGGTGGCCGATAGCAGCGACCCGCAAGCACTCAACAAGGCCGCCCTGAAGCTGTTCGGCAGCGCACTGGATGAATTGAAGGCCGGGCGCAGCCGCGAAGGCGCCGAGCTGGCCAAGCTGCTCAACGAACGCCTCGACAGCATGCTCGATGAAGTGGCCGCCCTGCGCGAGCTGGTGCCGCAGATGCTCGACGTGCAGCGCCAGAAGATCCTCGAGCGCTGCCGCGAGATGCAGGCCGACCTCGACCCACAGCGCCTCGAACAGGAACTGGTGATGCTCGCACAAAAGAGTGATGTGGCCGAAGAGCTGGATCGCCTGAACACCCACGTTACCGAGGTGCGCCGCGTGCTCAAGGCGGGCGGCGCGGCAGGCCGACGCCTGGACTTCCTGATGCAGGAACTCAACCGCGAAGCCAACACCCTGGGCTCCAAGGCCTTCGACCCACGCAGCACTCAGGCGGCGGTCAACCTCAAGGTATTGATCGAGCAGATGCGCGAACAGGTACAGAACATCGAATAATCGTCGCCCGGCCTCTGCTGCGCGAATTCCCGACCCAACCGTTTCAGGATCGATCCATGAGCACCACCACCGGCACGCTCTACATTATTTCCGCCCCGTCGGGCGCAGGCAAAAGCAGCCTGGTCAAGGCATTGATCGACAGCGAACCGCATGTTCGCGTGTCGGTATCACACACTACCCGCGCCATGCGCCCGGGTGAAAGTGACGGCGTGCACTACCACTTCGTGGATCACGCGCAGTTCACTGGCATGCTCGAACAAAGCGAGTTTCTCGAGCACGCCCAGGTGTTCGGCAACTATTACGGCACCTCGCAACGCTCGCTGGAGAAGACCCTGGCCGAGGGCATCGATCTGATTCTGGAGATCGACTGGCAGGGCGCTCAACAGGTACGCCGCCTGATGCCGCAATCGAAATCGATCTTCATCCTGCCACCGACCCTGGAAGCGCTGCGCCACCGCCTGACCAGCCGCGGCCAGGACAGCGGCGAAGTGATCGAGCAACGCATGCACGAAGCGGTCAGCGAGATGAGTCACTACGTCGAGTACGACTACATCGTGATCAACGATGACTTCTCCCACGCGCTCAGCGACCTGAAGGCGATCTTCCGGGCCAATCAGTTGCTGCAGCCGGCCCAGCAGCAACGCCATCTGGGGTTGTTGAACGAACTGCTGGCGTGAACTGAAGCGGGACTGGCTCACGCCAGATCAGCTCTGCGAAGGTCGCTTGAGCACCGAAAATCGCGCCCTGCGTTGCGATCTCGTGCCTTCTAGCGACTTTCTCTTCCCTTAATGCTGGCGTTTTTCTAGACTATCCAGTCCGCTCGCCCATTTGGGCCCAGCTTATTTTTGCATTCGCTACGAGGAACACCATGGCTCGCGTTACCGTTGAAGATTGCCTGGACAACGTCGATAACCGCTTCGAGCTGGTCATGCTTGCCACCAAGCGCGCTCGCCAACTCGCTACCGGCGGCAAAGAACCTAAAGTGGCATGGGAAAACGACAAGCCAACCGTGGTCGCGCTGCGTGAAATTGCCAGCGGCCTGGTAAACGCCGACGTTATCGCCCAAGAAGACATCATCGAAGAAGAGCCGCTGTTCGCTGCCTTCGACGAAGAGGCTAACGAGCCTCTGTAAGCCTATGCCTGGTCGAAAACGTAGGTCGCGGGTGCACAAGGCCTGGCAAGGGAGCCTCCCATGCCGAGCATAGACGCCCTCGCCGATCGACTTTCGACCTATCTGGGTGACGACCAGGTCAACCTGGTTCGTCGCGCGTACTTCTACGCCGAACAAGCGCATGACGGGCAACGCCGCCGCAGTGGCGAAGCATACGTCACCCATCCGCTGGCCGTGGCCAGCATCCTCGCCGACATGCACATGGATCATCAAAGCCTGATGGCCGCGATGCTGCATGACGTGATCGAGGACACCGGCATCGCCAAGGAAGCCCTGCACGCGCAGTTTGGCGAGTCAGTGGCGGAACTGGTGGACGGGGTCAGCAAGCTGACCCAGATGAATTTCGAGACCAAGGCCGAGGCCCAGGCCGAGAACTTCCAGAAGATGGCCATGGCCATGGCGCGCGATATTCGCGTGATCCTGGTCAAGCTGGCCGACCGCCTGCACAACATGCGCACCCTGGAAGTGCTGTCCGGCGAAAAACGCCGGCGCATCGCCAAGGAAACCCTGGAAATCTACGCCCCCATCGCCAACCGCCTGGGCATGCACAGCATGCGCGTGGAATTCGAAGATCTCGGCTTCAAGGCCATGCACCCGATGCGCTCCGAGCGTATTCGTGCCGCCGTGCGCCGCGCCCGTGGCAACCGCAAGGAAATCGTCACCCGCATCGAAGAATCGCTGCTCCACTGCCTGGAGCGCGAAGACATGACAGGCGAGGTGATGGGCCGCGAGAAGCACCTGTACAGCATCTACCAGAAGATGCGCGGCAAACGCCGCGCATTCAACGAAATCATGGATGTGTACGCCTTCCGCATCGTGGTCGACAAGGTCGACACCTGCTACCGCGTGCTCGGCGCCGTGCACAACCTGTACAAACCGCTGCCGGGCCGCTTCAAGGACTACATCGCGATTCCCAAGGCCAACGGCTACCAGTCGTTGCACACCACCCTGTTCGGCATGCATGGCGTGCCCATCGAGATCCAGATTCGCACCCGCGAAATGGAAGAGATGGCCAACAACGGCATCGCCGCGCACTGGCTGTACAAATCCAACGAAGATGAAACGCCGAAGGGCAACCATGCCCGTGCGCGTCAGTGGGTCAAGGGCGTGCTGGAGATGCAGCAGCGCGCCGGCAACTCGCTGGAGTTCATCGAGAGCGTGAAGATCGACCTGTTCCCGGACGAGGTCTACGTGTTCACGCCCAAGGGCCGCATCATGGAGCTGCCGAAAGGCTCCACGGCCGTGGACTTTGCCTATGCGGTGCACACCGATGTCGGCAACACGTGCATCGCCTGTCGCATCAATCGTCGCCTGGCACCACTGTCCCAGGCGCTGGAAAGCGGCTCCACGGTGGAAATCGTCAGCGCGCCTGGCGCACGCCCCAACCCGGCCTGGCTGAACTTCGTGGTCACCGGCAAGGCGCGCACCCATATTCGTCACGCCCTCAAGCAACAGCGCCGCTCGGAATCCGTCAACCTTGGCGAGCGCCTGCTCAACAAGGTACTGACCAGCTTCGAAAGCAACCTGGACAAGCTGCAACCCGAGCGCCAGCAGGCAGTGCTCAACGAATACCGCCTGGAGACCTTCGACGACTTGCTCGAAGATATCGGCCTGGGCAATCGCATGGCCTATGTCGTCGCGCGCCGCTTGCTAGCAGGCGAGGGCGAAGAGTTGCCCAACGCCGAAAGCCCGCTGGCGATTCGCGGCACCGAAGGTCTGGTGCTCAGCTACGCCAAATGCTGCACGCCGATTCCGGGCGACCCTATCGTCGGTCACCTGTCGGCAGGCAAAGGCATGGTGGTGCACATGGACACCTGTCGCAATATCAGCGAAGTGCGCCACAACCCGGAAAAATGCATCCAGCTGTCCTGGGCCAAGGACGTGACAGGTGAGTTCAATGTCGAGTTGCGTGTCGAACTGGAGCACCAGCGAGGGCTCATCGCCCTGCTGGCCGGCAGCGTCAATGCTGCTGACGGCAACATCGAAAAGATCAGCATGGACGAACGCGACGGTCGCGTCAGCGTGGTACAACTGGTGGTCAGCGTACACGACCGCGTGCACCTGGCCCGAGTGATCAAGAAGCTACGCACCCTGCCCGGCGTCATGCGCATCACCCGCGTCAAGGCCTGACCGACTCGCTCAGGCCGCCCATGACCGATGCGCCTCGCGCATCTCCACCAAGGAGCCTCTATGAGCAAAACCGTTATCAACAGCGACGAAGCCCCGGCCGCTATCGGCACATATTCCCAAGCCATCAAGGCCGGTAATACCGTTTACCTGTCCGGACAGATCCCTCTGGATCCAAAGACGATGGAGCTGGTCGAAGGCTTCGAAGCGCAGACCGTACAAGTCTTCGAGAACCTTAAATCGGTCATCGAGGCCGCCGGCGGCTCGTTCAAGGACGTGGTCAAGCTGAACATCTTCCTCACCGACCTCTCCCACTTCGCTACCGTCAACGAGGTCATGGGCCGCTACTTCCAGCAGCCCTATCCTGCCCGCGCCGCCATTGGCGTGGCCGCCCTGCCAAAGGGCGCACAGGTTGAGATGGATGGCATCCTGGTCATCGACTGATCAGCGCCAATGCCCGGAGCGAACGCTCCGGGCGACTCGCTTTACCCTTCGCGCAATACCGCGGCATAGCCCTCGCGATAGCTGGGATACTGCGGTGACCAGCCCAGCGCTCGGGCACGCGCATTAGTGCAGCGCTTGCTGCCAGAGCGGCGCACGGTCGACTCCTCCGACCAATGCTCGACACCCAATTGCTGACGCAACCAACCCATCACCTCGTGCAGCGGCGCCGGCTCGTCATCCACGCCGATATAGCAGTCATCCAGCGGCTTGCCTGCCGAATCCGCCTGCAGCAGGAAGGCCAGCAGGCCTGCGGCATCATCGGCATGAATGCGATTGCCATAGAGCGGCGGCTCCACCGATACCCGATAGCCCATGCGCACCTGCTTGAGCAGCCATTCGCGACCCGGGCCGTAGATACCGGTCAGACGCACCACCGTGGCGGGCACCTCAGCGCTCCACGCCACCTGCTCTGCCTCGCGTATCACACGCCCCGAGTAGCTCTGTGCCTCTGCAGGCGAGGTTTCGTCGATCCACTCGCCATCCGCCTGGGCGTATACGCCACTACTGGAAACGAACAGCAGACGCTTCGGGCACTGTCCTCGCGATTTCAGCCAGCTCAGCACATGGCGTAGGCCGTCGACGTACGCCTGCCGATAGCCCGGCTCATCGTGCTGGGTAGCGGCTGCGCTATACACCAGATAATCCAGCTCACCCTGCGGCCATTGCTCGGGGCAGCCAGGCTCGTGCAGGTCACCCGCCACCGGCAGGATGCCTGCGGGCAACTCGGATACCGTTCGGCGCATGCCATAGACCTGCCAGCCCGCGTCATGCAGACGCACCGCAAGACGGCCTCCGACATCACCGCAGCCAGCAATCATCACGCTCGTAACTCTACTCATCACTGCCCTCTCTCACCCCGGCAGGCGCTCTAACACGACGACCAAAATGTAATATAGTTACACTAACGCTTTCATAAACAAGAATTACTTGCAATAATGTTCAGCCTTTTTTGCCGCGCAGCGTTTCGCCTGCGCAGGTCACCGTCATCACACTTAGGTTCGGCAAGCATGAACTCTACCGCCCATAGCGCTAAGCCAACCACTGTCGCCGCTCGGCCGCAACGCCTCGGCGCGCTCCTCGCTCTGCTGCTCAGCCTGACGCTGGCTCCGACCGCGAGCTTCGCCGATCAGTCGGCTCCTGCGCCAGCCGAACCAGCCGCTGCAACGCAGCAGGCCCCCGCCAACACCGGCCCGGCTGCCACCGCACCACAACTGCAGGCTGCGCCGCTGTCGCCGGAAGCCACCGCTCAGGTCGATGCGCTGGGTGACAAACTCGAGGCACTGGGCCCGCAGGCTACTCCAGAACAACTCAACGAAGCCCGTCAGCAGTTCTTCAGCGAAAACAACATCGCTCCTGAAGATGCCGCAAAACTGCAGCAGGCCCTCGCCGCTCAGCAGAGTGCAGACGCACAGGCAATGGGCGAAGACTCCGCCGCCGAAGCGGAAGTGGTGTTCCACGATCTGTCCCCATGGGGCATGTATCAAGGTGCCGACGTAGTGGTCAAAACGGTGATGATCGGTCTGGTACTGGCGTCGATCCTGACCTGGACTATCTGGATTGCCAAGACCATCGAACTGGTCGGTGCACGTCGCCGTCTGCGCCGTGAAATCCTCGAGTTGAAGGGTGCTCGCAACCTGGCCCAGGCCAGCGATCAGGCGCGCGCCAAGCACAGCTTCAGTGAAATCCTCATCGAAGACGCCCGCGAAGAACTGAAACTCTCGGCCACCAGCCGCGAGAAGGAAGGCATCAAGGAGCGTGTCAGCTTCCGCCTCGAGCGTCTGGTCGGTGCTTGCGGTCGCGACATGAGCAAAGGTACCGGGGTACTCGCCACCATCGGTTCCACCGCACCCTTCGTCGGCCTGTTCGGCACCGTGTGGGGCATCATGAACAGCTTCATCGGTATCGCCAAAACCCAGACCACCAACCTTGCCGTGGTCGCTCCCGGTATCGCCGAAGCGCTGCTGGCGACCGCTCTGGGTCTGGTTGCTGCGATTCCTGCGGTGATCATTTACAACGCCTTCTCGCGCTCGATCAGCGCCTACAAGGCGCAGGTCGCCGACGCATCCGCTCAGGTGCTGCTGCTGGTCAGCCGTGACCTGGACATGCAGCCGAGTGGCGATCGCTCCCAACAGCCTCACATGGTCAAGGCGGGTTAAGGCCATGGGTCTTCATCTCAACGAAAACGGCGGCGACGATCTCCAGGAAAACCACGAGATCAACGTCACGCCCTTCATCGACGTGATGCTGGTGCTGTTGATCATCTTCATGGTCGCCGCACCATTGGCCACCGTCGACGTGAAGATCGACCTGCCCGCGTCCAGCGCCAAACCGGCGCCAAGGCCGGACAAGCCGATCTACCTGAGCATCAAGGACGACAAGAAGCTGTTCATCGATAACGACGAAGTACAGCCGGCCATGCTCGGCGCGGCGCTGGACAAGCTGACGCAGAATGACAAGGACAAGACCATCTTCGTACGCGGCGACAAGGGCGTCGAATATGGCGACCTGATGGAAGTCATGGACACCCTGCGTGGCACCGGCTATCTGAAGATCGGCCTGGTAGGCCTGGAGACGGTCGGCGCGCAATGAAGAAATCCAGCCGCACGTTCTCCTGGTTCGCTAGCCTGGTCATCGTGGTTGGGCTGCACATCGGTCTGTTCCTCTGGGCCATGTACTGGCAGCCCCAAGCGACGCCCATCGAGCTGCCTCCCGCAGCCATGATCGTCGAACTGGAACCACTGCCCCCAGCCGCGCCCAAGCCTGCTCCGCCGCCGCCACCGGAAGTCGTTCCGGAGGAGCCCGAGCCTCAGCCGAAACTGGTAGAAGCGCCCAAGCCGACGCTGGCAGTAACGCCGCCGAAACCCAAGCCGAAGCCAAAACCCAAGCCGCCGAAGCCCAAGCCACCCGAGCCGAAGCCGCCAGAGCCTCAGGACGAGCCGCCAGAAGACGCCCCACCCGCGCCTCCTGCACCGGCTGAAGCCAAACCGGCAGCGCCACAACAGGCACCGGTCAGCTCGCCGAGCAAGGCCGAAGTCACCTGGCAAAGTCAGTTGCTGACGCACCTGGCCAAGTACAAGCGTTACCCGGAAGACGCGCGCCGTCGCGGCCTCGAGGGCGTCAACCGCTTGCGCTTCGTGGTCGATGCCAATGGCATGGTGTTGTCGTACACGCTGGTCGGCAAATCCAGCAGCGCCTCCCTGGACAGGGCCACGCTGCAGATGATCCGCCGCGCGCAGCCGCTGCCCAAACCGCCACCTGAAATGCTCAAGGATGGCAGCGTGGAAATCGTCGCGCCGTTCATCTACTCGCTGGAGCGCGGCCGCGGTCGCTGATGCACTTGTCCGCCCCAGGCCAAAAAGCCCGGGGCGGATACCTTTCCCCCAGCAATATCCCTCTCGCAGACACACCTCAGTGGTTGGTTACATAGAAGACAGCGGCTATGCTTGGCTCCATCTCAATGGACTAAGACTATGACCCTCACTGAACTGCGCTACATCGTGACGCTCGCTCAGGAACAACACTTTGGCCGAGCCGCCGAGCGCTGCCATGTTAGCCAGCCCACCCTGTCGGTCGGCGTGAAGAAACTCGAAGACGAACTCGGCGTGCTGATCTTCGAGCGCAGCAAGAGCGCAGTGCGCCTGACGCCAGTCGGTGAAGGCATCGTCACCCAGGCACAAAAAGTCCTGGAACAGGCTCAAGGCATCCGCGAGCTGGCCCAGGCCGGCAAGAACCAGTTGGCAGCACCGTTGAAGATCGGCGCCATCTATACGGTCGGCCCGTATCTGTTCCCTCATCTGATCCCACAGCTGCATCGCGTGGCCACCCAGATGCCGCTGTACATCGAAGAGAACTTCACCCACGTGCTGCGCGACAAGCTGCGCACCGGAGAGCTGGACGCGATCATCGTCGCGCTGCCGTTCCAGGAAGCGGACGTGCTGACGCTGCCGCTGTACGACGAACCCTTCTACGCCCTGCTGCCTGCGGATCACCCGTGGACAGCGATGAAGACCATCGACACCAAACTGCTCAACGACAAGAGCCTGTTGCTGCTCGGCGAGGGCCACTGCTTCCGCGATCAGGTGCTGGAAGCCTGCCCGACTCTGCGCAAGGGCGAGGAGCAAGCACGGCACACCACGGTGGAATCCAGCTCCCTGGAAACCATCCGCCATATGGTTGCCTCGGGCCTTGGTGTTTCCATCCTGCCGTTCTCGGCAGTCGACAGCCACCACTATGCCCCTGGCGTCATCGAAGTACGCCCGCTCAGCCCGCCGGCACCATTCCGCACCGTAGCCATCGCCTGGCGCGCCAGCTTCCCTCGGCCGAAGGCCATCGAGGTGCTGGCTGACTCCATCCGCCTGTGCTCGGTCGCCAAACCCCTGCCGCGTAGCGTCTGAGAGCAACGATGAGCGAGCTGTCGACGGTTTCCGTTACCGACCTCAAAGGCGTCGGCGCGGCCCTGGCGGAGAAACTCGCCAAGGTCGGCCTGGAAACCCTGCAGGACATCCTTTTCCATCTACCCCTGCGCTATCAGGATCGCACCCGGATCGTTCCCATCGGCGCCTTGCGGCCCGGCCAGGACGCGGTGGTCGAGGGCACCGTTTCCGGCGCGGATGTGGTGATGGGCAAGCGCCGCAGCCTGCTGGTTCGCTTGAATGACGGCAGTGGCACGCTCAGCCTGCGTTTCTACCATTTCAGCAATGCGCAGAAGGAAGGTCTCAAGCGTGGCACCCAGGTGCGCTGCTACGGTGAAATCCGCCCCGGTTCGTCTGGCCTGGAAATCTACCACCCTGAGTATCGCGCGCTGTCCGGCGATGAACCGCCGGCCGTTGAGCAAACCCTGACACCGATCTATCCGACCACCGAAGGGCTGACCCAACAGCGCCTGCGTCAGCTCAGCGAACAGGCCCTGGCTCGCCTCGGCCCGCACAGCCTGCCGGACTGGTTACCCCGCGAATTGGCCAACGATTACCAGCTAGCGCCGCTGGATCAGGCGATTCGCTACCTGCACCGGCCACCACCGGATGCCGACCTCGAGGAACTCGCCGAAGGTCGCCACTGGGCTCAGCACCGGCTGGCCTTCGAGGAGCTGCTCACCCACCAACTGTCGATGCAGCGTCTGCGCGAAAGTGCCCGTGCTCAGCGCGCGCCTGTACTGCCGGTCGCCCAGACACTGCCGGGGAAATTCCTCGCCAACCTCGGCTTCAAGCCGACCGGCGCGCAGCAGCGGGTCGGCGCCGAGATCGCCTATGACCTGAGCCAGGACGAGCCGATGCTGCGTCTGGTGCAGGGCGATGTCGGCGCCGGCAAGACCGTGGTCGCGGCGTTCGCGGCACTGCAGGCGATCGAGGCGGGTTATCAGGTGGCGCTGATGGCACCCACGGAAATCCTCGCCGAACAGCATTACCTGAACTTCACCCGCTGGCTGCAGCCACTGGGTCTGGAAACCGCCTGGCTGGCCGGAAAGCTCAAGGGCAAAGCGCGTGTCGCTGCCCTGGAGCAAATCGCCGCTGGTGCGCCCATGGTGGTCGGCACGCACGCGCTATTTCAGGAAGAGGTGCGCTTTCACAATCTGGCCCTGGCGATCATCGACGAACAGCATCGCTTCGGCGTGCAACAGCGCCTGGCGCTGCGCCAGAAAGGCGTAGGCGGCAAGCTCAGCCCACACCAGTTGATCATGACCGCGACGCCCATCCCACGCACACTGGCGATGAGCGCCTATGCGGATCTGGACACCTCGATTCTCGACGAGCTGCCGCCGGGCCGCACACCGGTGAACACCGTACTGGTAGCAGACAGCCGTCGCTTCGAGGTGGTCGAGCGAGTGCGCTCGGCCTGCAACGAAGGCCGTCAGGCTTACTGGGTCTGCACGCTGATCGAGGAATCCGAAGAGCTGACCTGCCAGGCAGCGGAGACGACTTATGAGGATCTGTCTGCTGCCCTCGTTGGTCAGCAGGTCGGGCTGATCCACGGGCGTATGAAGCCTGCCGAAAAAGCCGCGGTGATGGATCAGTTCAAGCAGGGCCAACTCCAGTTGCTGGTAGCCACCACGGTGATCGAGGTGGGCGTCGACGTCCCCAATGCCAGCCTGATGATCATCGAAAACCCCGAGCGCCTTGGTCTGGCACAACTGCACCAGTTACGCGGGCGGGTCGGCCGTGGCAGCGCTGCCAGTCATTGCGTGCTGCTCTACCACCCGCCGCTGTCACAGATCGGTCGCGAGCGGCTGGGCATCATGCGTGAAACCAGTGATGGCTTCATCATCGCGGAAAAGGATCTGGAGCTGCGCGGCCCCGGAGAAATGCTCGGTACTCGACAAACCGGCCTGCTGCAGTTCAAGGTAGCTGATCTGATGCGTGATGCCGACCTGCTGCCGGCGGTTCGCGATGCGGCTCAGGCACTGCTGGAGCACTGGCCACAGCATGTCAGCCCGCTGCTGGAACGCTGGCTGCGTCATGGTCAACAATATGGGCAAGTTTGAGCGTTACACAGGACGATGGTCGACTCACGAGGTCCCATTGTCAGCTTGCTGGTTATACTTGGGGAGCTGCGTCCCCCTTTACGACGGAACACGTCATGACTGAAGTAGCCATCGCCGACCTCTCTCCCCAACCACCTCTGGTGATTCGTCAGTTGCTGGAAAAGCTCGGGCTGAATTATCAAGTGCGCATCGAGCAGCCCGGCCTGGCTGCTGCTCAGCGAGTGCAAACTGCGTTACTCGACGACGCGGTGGGAGCTCTGCTGGTGCTGTTTCCGCAAAGTCAGTTGCTCGACCTCAACCGGTTGGCGGAGCTGACCGGACGGAAACTTATCGCGGTCAAACCCGAGCGCCTGGAGCGTATGCTCAGCAAGCATGAGCTGAAGCTATTGCCTGGCATCCCGGCGCTAACCAGTTCGCCTTGTCTGTACGATGAACGCCTGCTCGATGTGCCGAGCCTGTTCATCCAGTCCGGTGAGCCCGGCGTGCTGCTGGAACTGAGTAACGAGACCTTCAAAAGCTTGTTGGCCAAAGCCAGCGCCGCGCGTTTCGGCGAGCCTCTGAGTAAGGTTAGGCCCAACCTCAATCGCCCAGACGATGATCGAAACGAGATCAGCCATGCGGTGCAAGCCTTTACTGCGCGGCGTATCCAGCAACGTCTGGAAGAGACCATTGAAATTCCACCGCTGCCGGAAACCGCACAGAAAATCATCAAACTGCGCGTCGACCCCAATGCCACGGTAGACGACATCACTGGCGTGGTCGAAACCGATCCAGCGCTCGCCGCACAAGTAGTGAGCTGGGCGGCATCGCCCTACTATGCTGCGCCCGGCAAGATCCGCTCGGTGGAAGACGCCATCGTTCGCGTGCTGGGCTTCGATCTGGTGATCAACCTGGCACTGGGCCTGGCATTGGGCAAGACCCTCAGCCTGCCAAAGGATCAGCCGCAGCAGACCACGCCCTACTGGCAGCAGGCGATTTACACCGCCGCAGTGATCGAAGGGCTGACCCGCGCCATGCCCCGCGCCCAGCGCCCGGAAGCAGGGCTGACCTACCTGGCTGGCTTGCTGCACAACTTCGGCAACCTGGTGCTGGCTCACGTATTCCCGCCACACTTCTCGCTGATCTGCCGGCACCTGGAGGTCAACCAGCACCTGCCGCACAGCTACATCGAGCAGCACCTGCTCGGTATCAGCCGTGAACAGATTGGTTCCTGGCTGATGCGTTACTGGGACATGCCCGAGGAACTGGCGGTGGCCCTGCGCTTCCAGCACGACGCGACCTACAGTGGTAACCACGCCACCTACCCGAACCTGGTGTATCTGGCGGTCAGCATGCTGCGCAACCGCGGTATCGGTACCGGGCCCGAGCGCGAGATCCCGCAGAGCCTGCTCGACAACCTGGGAATCACGCGGGACAAAGCCGAAGACGCACTGAGCAAGGTGCTGGCTGCCGAAGTTGCCCTGCGCGATTTGGCTTCGCAGTTCGGCTCGCCTAACTGACGACGTACCCGTGGCCAGTCACTTAACGAGTGGCCACGGGTACGCCTTGCTGAATCAGGCTGCTTTCTTGTCGGTCTTGCGCTTGGGGCGCAGGTATTTGGTCAGCCCCTGGAACCACATCACCAAAGCCGTGTTGCCTTGGATCTGAATATCCTTGTTCTGGATGCCCTGCATGAAAGCCAGTTGCTTGTTTTTCGCCGTCAGGGTGGCGAAACCATAGGCCGCATCCTTGAAGCCAATAGCAAAGGCCGGCTCGCTGACCGTGCCGCGCTTACTGCTGACACGCTGGTCTTTGACGATGAAGTGGCGGGTAATCCTACCGTCCAGCGTATGCAGCTGGAACACCAGATCACGCCCCTCCAATTGCTGGCGAAACGCTGGATTATCACGACTTGCCTTGGCCATAAGACGGCCCAGCATCCACAGAAGAAAACGAAATTTCATGGCATGGCCTGTTGGCGAGGAAGCAGAGGCCGCGCATTGTAGCGCCTTGCCAGAAGCCTGACAGCCAGCCTTATGGAGGGCGGCTAGCGCGGACGCTGAGGAGGAGGGTCTGCTGACACTTCACACGACTGCCAAAACAGCCGTGTTGATTACCGGCAGGTTGCGCTGAAACGTCAACAGACCCTGGGCTCAGTTGACCGAATCCTTGAGGGCTTTGCCTGGCTTGAAGGCGACGGTGTTGCTGGCCTTGATGGTGACGGGTTGCCCGGTCTGCGGGTTCTTGCCGGTGCGCGCGCCACGGTGGCGCTGCACGAAGGTACCGAAGCCAACCAACGTCACACTGTCCTTGCGGTTCAGTGCACCGGTGATTTCTTCAAGAACGGCGTTGAGTACACGATTAGCCTGATCTTTGGTCAGATCAGCTTTTTCCGCGATAGCAGCGGCGAGTTCCGGTTTGCGCATAAATGCCTCATTCTACGGTTTGTTGTTGTTGTGTTCCGTGCCCTGCAGCGCCAAGGCGCCGCGACAGCTCTACGCTGCGGGTGGCCTGGGGGAGAATGGCACGCTCTAAAGGGCTTCGCCAGCCCTGCTTCTAGCTAAATCCGGCATTTTGTCGACCACGCGACAGAACGCTCAGGGCAGCACGGCCGGCAGTTGACGATTGAGCGTCAGTTTTTCCTGTACCGCTGTCCCCGTCAGCGCGTAGCCCAGCAAGGCGCCAGAGGCGTCGTGACACAGTGCCTTGATATCGCCGCCACTGCCTTCGACCGTCCAGCGACCTTGGGTTCCACGCGCAGGTGGCGACACGATCAGCGGGCATGCGGGTGTTTTAACTGTGACGGGCATGGCCCCGTAGGCGACCTCGCTTGCTGTGCCGCTGAGCGTCTTCGCCAGCGTACGGGCGCAGGCCATGAGCGGCATGACATAGAGCAGGTTGAGGCCGTCGACTTCGGCGCAATCACCCAGCGCATAGATATTGGCGTGCGAGGAGCGCAGCTCGCGGTCGACCATGACACCGCGGTTGACGGCCAGGCCGGCAGCCGCAGCCAGGTCGATGCGTGGGCGCAGGCCAATGGCCGAAATGACCAGGTCACAGGCGATTACCCGGCCGTCGGACAGATGCGCCTCCAGCCCGTCATTCCCGTGCTCCAGCCGGCTGAGCACCGGCCCCAGGTGCAGACGCACCCCCAACGCTTCCAGCCCAGCTTGCACGGCAGCGGCCGCCTCGACCGGCAACAGGGCCGGCATCAACTGTTCGCAGGGCGCAACCAGATCGACCTCGTAGCCACCGAGCGACAAGTCGTTGGCGAACTCGCAGCCGATCAGCCCGGCACCGAGAATCAGCACGCGGCGCTTGGCCTGCGCCGCCTGGCGAAAACGCGCATAACCTTCGAGGTCGTTGACCGTGAACAACTCATCCCGGGCGTCGCCCTCGATAGGTACTTGCAGCACCTCGGCGCCCCAGGCAAGCACCAGATCACGATACGGCACGGCCTCCTCGCCGATCCACAGGCGTTTGTGCCCCGGGTCGATGCCAGTAACCCGCGTATGCGTCCACACCTGGGCACCCAGTTGCTCGGCCATTGCCCCGGGCTCGGCCATGCACAAGCCGTCGGCATCCTTGTTCTTGGCGAAGCCGGTGGACAGCATCGGCTTGGAGTAGGAGCGACCGTCATCGGCGGTAATCAGTAACAGCGGCGTTTCGCTGTCCAGCTTGCGAAATTCGCGCGCCAGGTTGTAGCCGGCCAGGCCGGTACCGATGATTACCACGGGGTCGCTCATTGCTCGTTCCTGTTGGGTTGGGCCCTTGAGTGGGCTTAGTTGATCTCGATCATCTCGAAATCCATCTTGCCCACGCCACAGTCGGGGCATAGCCAGTCTGCTGGCACATCTTCCCAGCGGGTGCCGGGTTCGATGCCGTCATCCGGCCAGCCGTCACGTTCGTCGTAGATCAGTCCGCAGACCACACATTGCCACTTCTTCATAAACGCTCTCCGGCGTAATCACGGTCATTGCGCGGGCACGCTACCGCAAATGCGCAGGAGCGCCAAGCCGGCGGGCAGCGAATGCCGTGCCGGTTGGGCAGCTAAGGCCGGGGCAGCCCACCACTCGGTGGGCTGCACGCTCACCGCACAGCTAGCAGGGGATCACCAATACCCATGACATACATGGCGAACATCGTCAGGCTACCGGCGGCCACGAGGTAGTACAACGTTGGCAGGATGGTTTTGCGCAGAGTGATGCCTTCGCGCCCGAGCAAGCCGACAGTCGCCGAGGCTGCTACCACGTTGTGGATGGCGATCATATTACCGGCAGCCGCACCGACCGACTGTGTGGCCACCATCATCGCCCCAGAGACACCGAGCAGCTCTGCCGCATTGAACTGGAACTGCGAGAGCATCAAGTTGGACACGGTGTTGGAACCGGCAATGAAGGCCCCCAGCGCCCCGACGGCCGGGGCGAAGAAGGGGTACACGCCGCCCACGCTGTCCGCCACCAGTTGCGCCATGGCAACGGGCATCGACATCAGGTCAGAGCCATTGACCCCGGAGTTGATCAGAATCCGCACCATCGGGATGGTAAAGATCAGTACAAAGCCGGCGCCCAGCAGGGTTTTGCTCGATTCGCTGATCGCCGCCGTCAACTCGCGCATGCGCATGCGGTGCAGGAAGAATGTCAGGGCGACCACGACGCAAAGGATCCCGCCAGGCAGGTACAGCGGCTCGATGCTGCCCGACACACCGGTCTCACCGAGAATGTCCTTCCAGCCGAAGGTCAGCGCCATCATCGCCGCCTTGAGCTCGGGAAACACCCGCGACAGCACCAGAAATATCGCCAGAAGCAGATACGGTGCCCAGGCCATCGGTACGGAAATCGGCGTTTTACCTGCGACATCCTCGATCTTCATTTCAATCTTGCCCATCCACTCGGACGGCCAGTCTTTGGCGGGAGCAAAGTCCCAATGCTCCTTGGGCAGCAAGAAGCCTGCCTTGGCAGCCGGCACCACGATAGCCAGCCCGACCAGCGCACCGATCATCGACGGAAATTCAGGGCCGAGAAACACCCCCGCGGCTATGTAAGGCACGGAGAAGCAGATGGCGGTAAAAATGGCGAATGGAGCGACGGCCAGGCCTTCCTTCCACGACTGATTCTTGCCGAAGAAGCGGGTCATGATCATCACCATGATCAACGGCATGAGCAGGCCGATCAGCCCGTGGGTAATGGCCACGCGCGAGTAGATCAGGTGAAAGAACACCTCCCAGTTACTGCCCACGGCCACCAGTTGCTCACTGATGCCGGTTTTGTCCAAACCAGAGCCCACACCAACCAGAATCGGTGTGCCCACGGCGCCGAACGACACCGGCGTGGACTGCACCATCATGCCCAGCACCACCGCCGCCAGTGCCGGAAAGCCCAACGCCACAAGCAGCGGCGCGGCGACCGCCGCCGGCGTACCAAAGCCTGATGCCCCCTCGATGAAACAGCCAAACAACCAGGCCACGATCAACGCCTGCACACGGCGATCCGGCGTGATGCTGGCAAAGCCACGCCGAATGGCACTGATACCACCGGAGTGTTTGAGGGTGTTGAGCAACAGGATCGCACCGAAGATGATCCACAGGATCGCCGCGGTGAGAATCAGCCCTTGCAGACTGGAGGCGATGACCCGGTTCAGGGACATGTCCCACGCCGTCAAGCCGATAATTGCAGTGAGCAGGAAGACCACCGGCATGGCGTACTTGGCTGGCCAGCGAAAGCCGATCAGCAGCACACCTGCCAGCACCAGCGGCACGAAGGCCAGGATGGAGAGCAGCGTTTGACTCATGGGTTGGTTCCTTTTTCTTGTTGTGAACCACAATTTCCCGGGGGTACCCGGCGCCACGCAACGGGAGCGCTCCGACTGCAGCGCTCCGTGAGCCACGGCGGCAGGGATCGCCCAGCACCGCGCTCATGCTCGAACGCCCCGGCCGCCATAGCTGCCGGGGCAAGCTGTACTCCTTCTACCGGTCGACCTGGATCGACGGGGATGCTGTTTATAAGGTCGCAGAGCGAGGCGCTAACCCGAACAGCCAGGGAGCGCCCTTACGCCGCTACTGGTCGTTCTCCTGTTTGAAACGCAAACGCCAAGCGTGCAACAACGGTTCGGTGTAGCCGCTGGGCTGCTCACGCCCCTTGAAGACCAGGTCGCTGGCCGCCTGGAACGCCGCCGAAGCGGCGTAGTCCTGCGCCATCGGGCGGTACAACGGATCGCCGGCGTTCTGCCCATCGACCACCTTGGCCATCCGCTCCAAGGTCTCGCGTACCTGAGCCTCGCCGACCACCCCATGGTGCAACCAGTTGGCGATGTGCTGGCTGGAGATACGCAGGGTGGCGCGATCTTCCATCAGGCCGACATTGTGGATATCCGGCACCTTGGAGCAGCCGACACCCTGCTCGACCCAACGCACCACATAGCCGAGGATGCCCTGGCAGTTGTTATCCAGTTCCTGCTGAATATCCGCAGCGCTCCATACAGGATCACTAGCCACCGGTACCGTCAGCAGGCCATTGAGCAGGCTGTCACGCTGGCTATTGAGGTCGATCAGCTCCAGTTCGCGCTGCACCGTTTGCACATCGACTTGGTGATAGTGCAGCGCATGCAGCACCGCCGCGGTCGGCGACGGTACCCAGGCAGTGTTGGCACCGGCCTTGGGGTGAACGATTTTCTGTACCAACATATCGGCCATCAGATCCGGCATGGCCCACATGCCTTTGCCGATCTGCGCCTTGCCGCGCAGCCCGCAGCTCAGGCCCACCAACACGTTGTTACGCTCGTAGGCCTGGATCCACGGCGTGGCCTTCATATCGCCCTTGCGCAACATCGCACCGGCTTCCATCGCGCTGTGCATCTCGTCGCCGGTGCGGTCGAGGAAGCCGGTATTGATGAACGCCACCCGAGCGCTGGCCGCCGCAATACAGGCTTTGAGGTTGATGCTGGTGCGCCGTTCCTCGTCCATGATGCCGATCTTCAGGGTATTGCGCGGTAGCCCCAGCAGGTCTTCGATACGCCCGAACAGTTGATCAGCAAAGGCCACCTCGGCCGGGCCGTGCATCTTCGGTTTGACGATGTACACGCTGCCGGTGCGCGAATTACCGCGGCGCTGCAGATCGTGCAGGGCGATCAGGCTGGTCATCACGCCATCGAGAATGCCTTCGGGAATCTCGTTACCGTCGCCGTCGAGAATCGCCGGATTGCTCATCAGGTGGCCGACATTGCGCACGAACAGCAAAGAGCGGCCATGCAGGGTCAACTCCCCTCCTGCCGGCGTGTTGTACTGGCGATCCGGGTTGAGTCGACGGGTAATGCGCTTGCCGGCCTTTTCCAATTCCTCGCTGAGGTCGCCCTTCATCAGGCCGAGCCAATTGCGGTAGATCAGCACCTTGTCGGTGGCATCGACGGCGGCCACCGAATCCTCGCAATCGAGGATGGTCGACAGCGCGGCCTCCAGCAGCAAATCCTTGACCCCGGCGACATCGGTACTGCCGATCAAGCTCGTCGGGTCGATCTGAATTTCTATGTGCAGACCGTTGTTCTTCAGCAAGACAGCCTGCGGCTCCTCGGCTCGGCCCTGATAGCCGACAAACTGTTCAGGCGCTTGCAGGCCAGTGCTGCGCCCATCGACCAGGCCGACCTGCAATTGCCCCTCGACCACCTGATAGCACTGCGCATCCACATGGGAGCCACTGGCCAACGGCGCAGCCTGGTCGAGAAAGGCCCGGGCAAAGGCAATCACCTTGGCGCCGCGCACCTCGTTGTAACCCGTACCCTTGGTGGCGCCATCGGCTTCGCTGATCGCATCGGTGCCGTACAGCGCGTCATACAACGAGCCCCAACGAGCGTTGGCGGCGTTCAGCGCGTAGCGCGCATTCATCACTGGCACCACCAGTTGCGGCCCTGCCTGGCTGGTAATTTCGCTGTCGACGTTGGCCGTAGTGGCTTGCACGTCGTCGGGTTGTGGCAACAGGTAGCCAATCGACTCGAGGAAAGCGCGGTAGGCCGGCATGTCGGTGACCGGGCCTGGATTGGCGCGGTGCCAGGTATCCAGCTCGGCTTGCAAGCGCTCGCGCTCGGCCAGCAACGCGCGGTTCTGCGGTGCCAGGTCGTGGATCAACGCCGCGAAGCCGGCCCAGAAGGCCTCGGCCTGGATATTGGTACCTGGCAATACGTCCTCGTCAACGAAACGTTTGAGTTCGCTGGCTACTTGCAAACGCTGGCAGTGCACACGTTCGGTCATCACTTATCTCTCCTAATCAGCTTGCTCTCCAGCTCTGCGAAAGAGCGGGAGAAAAGACTCAACAGCCCAGCCTTACATCTCAAAGCGCGGCAATACCTGCCTTGGCCACTTGGGCATCCTGATCGGCCTTGACCCCGGACACACCGACCGCGCCGATGACATGGCCGTCGACCACGACCGGCACGCCGCCCTCCAGGGAGGTGAGCAGCGGCGCGGACAGAAACGCACTGCGCCCGCCATTGACCATCTCCTCGTAGCCCTTTGTTTCCCGGCGACCCAGCGCCGCGCTGCGGGCCTTTTCGGTGGAGATGTAGGCCCCAATCGGCGCACAGCCATCGAGGCGTTCCATGGCCAGCGGATGTCCGCCGTCGTCCACCACGGCAATCGACACGGCCCAGTTGTTGCGCTGGGCTTCTGCACGGGCGGCAGCCAGGATGCGACTGACTTCGGTCTGGCTGAGTACGGCTTTGCTTTGCATGTGTTTTTCCTCTCAATGAATTCGGTTGCTCGGCCTAGGGCCGCTTTTCTTAGCTGTGTGTCAGCCCATGGCCTCTTCGACCAGTTCTATCCAGTGCCGCACCGGCGTGCGACCGGCGCCGTCGAGGTGGGTCTGGCAGCCGATATTGGCAGTGACGATGACCTCTGGCTTACCGCTTTCCAGCGCATTGAGTTTGTTGTCGCGCAGCTGTTTGGACAGCACGGGCTGGGTCAGCGAATACGTCCCGGCCGAACCGCAGCACAGGTGGCCATCGGGCACATTGGTCAAGTGGAAACCAAGCCGCACCAGCACATCTTCGACGGCGCCGCCAAGCTTCTGCGCATGCTGCAAGGTGCACGGGCAATGGAAGGCCAGGCGCATGCCGCCATCGATCTTCAATTGTTCCAACGATTCGCCACGTAACACCTCGACCAGATCTTTGGCCAACGCACTGACCCGCTCAGCCTTGCTGGCATAGGCAGGATCACCCGCCAACAAGTGGCCGTAATCCTTGACGAAAGCACCGCAGCCACTGGCGGTCTGCACGATGGCTTCGGCGCCGGCCTCGACCGCCGGCCACCAGGCATCGATGTTTTGCCGGGCACGCAGCAAGCCTTGTGCCTGGGCATTCAAGTGATAGTCGACAGCGCCGCAGCAGCCCGCCTCACGGATCGCCGCGACGCTGATGCCAAGGCGATCCAATACCCGTGCAGTGGCTGCATTGGTGTTCGGCGACAAACTCGGCTGCACGCAACCTTCGAGCATCAATACCCGCCGCGAATGCTGGTTTACCGGGCGCGGCTTGGCGATGCGAACCTGGCGCGGCAACTTGTTTTTCAGGCTGGCCGGCAGCAGCGGGCGGAACACCTGGCCCGCCTGAGTCAGCGCCTTGAACAGGCCCGGGCGCGGTACCAGCAGCCGCAGGCTCTCACGCAACATGCGCTCGGAAAATGGCCGCGGCACCGCCTGCTCGACCATGGCGCGGCCGATATCCAGCAGGTTGTGGTACTGCACACCGGACGGGCAGGTGGTCTCGCAGTTGCGGCAGGTCAGGCAGCGATCCAAATGCTCCTGCGTCTTGGCCGTAACCTCGTTGCCTTCGAGCACCTGCTTGATCAGGTAGATGCGCCCGCGCGGGCCGTCCAGTTCATCACCGAGCAACTGATAGGTCGGACAGGTTGCGTTGCAGAAGCCGCAGTGCACGCAGGCGCGCAGAATGCTTTCCGCTTCTTCGCCGCGTGGCAGTTGCAGGGCCTGTTCACTCAAATGGGTTTGCATGGCTAAACCTCTGCGTACAGGCGGCCGACGTTGAAAATCCCTTGCGGGTCGAGCTGGGCTTTCAACTGCCGGTGGTAACGCAGCAACGGCGTGGCCAATGGCTGGAACGGGCTGTCGCAGTAGCCGGCCGTGAAACAGGTGGCATGACCACCAACGGCCATGACTTGCTGACGGATATGCGCAGCCTCGGCCGTGGATTTCAGCCAGCGCTGCGCACCGCCCCAATCGATCAACTGCTCGCCCGGCAGTTCCAGCGCCCGGCAATTATTCGGCACGGACACACGCCACAGCGGACGCGGATCAGCGAAAAAATCCAACCGCTGCTCGTTAAGATCGCGCCAATAGGCCGCCTCCAGTAGCTCACCCCCGAGACGCTGACGGGCTGCTGCCACCGAGCCTTCACCGCCTTCCAGGCGCAGGTGCAGGACACGGCCATCATGGCTGGCGGCGCTGATCGGCAGCGGCTGCAGGCCCCACTCGGCGAGTTTTTGAAGCGCCGTGAGCGCGTCCATTTCCAGGCGCAGGCTGACGCACTGGCGGGGTTTGGGCAGCACCTTGAGCGACACCTCGGTGATCACCCCCAGGCAACCAAAACTGCCAGCCAGCAAGCGCGACAGGTCGTAACCGGCGACGTTTTTCATCACCTCGCCGCCAAAGCGCAGTTGCTTGCCAAAGCCGGTAATCAGCCGTGTACCCAACACCAGATCGCGCACCGCGCCAGACCAGGGACGCCGTGGGCCGGACAAACCCGCGGCGACCATGCCACCGACCGTGGCGCCTGATGAGCCTGCAGCGGCAAAACGCGGCGCCTCGCAGGTGAGCATCTGCCCCGCTTCCTCCAGCGCCGCCTCCAGCTCGGCCAGCGGCGTGCCGGCGCGGGCGGTGATCACCAGTTCGGTCGGGTCATAGCTGACGATACCGCGATGGCTGCGCGTATCGAGCACCTCACCCTCGACCTTGCGGCCGAGAAACGCCTTGCTGTTGCCGCCCTGGATGCGCAACAGGGTGGAAGTGTTGAGGGCGTGATTGACCTGCTCCAGCAGCGCCGCACTGGCGTCGATGTCCTGAGACATGCCCATCAGAAGCGCTCCAATTCGGGAAATGGCAACTGCCCGTGGTGAACGTGCATGGCGCCGAATTCGGCACAGCGGTGCAGGGTCGGAATGTTCTTGCCGGGATTGAGCAGGCCACTCGGGTCGAAGGCCGCTTTCACCGCGTGGAACAGGGTCAGCTCGTCACTGTTGAACTGCGCGCACATCTGATTGATCTTCTCGCGGCCGACACCGTGCTCGCCGGTGATGCTGCCGCCGACCTTGACGCAGAGCTCGAGGATCTTGCCGCCGATGGCCTCGGCGCGCTCCATCTCACCGGGCTGGTTGGCGTCGAAGAGAATCAGCGGGTGCATGTTGCCGTCGCCGGCATGGAACACGTTGGCCACGCGCAGGCCGTACTCCTCGGAGAGTGCGCTGATGCCCTTGAGCACCCCGGGTAATTCACGGCGCGGAATGGTGCCGTCCATGCAGTAGTAATCCGGCGAAAGGCGCCCGACCGCCGGGAAGGCGTTCTTGCGCCCAGCCCAGAACTTCACCCGCTCGGCTTCATCGCGGGCCTGACGCACCTCGGTGGCGCCGGCCTTTTCCAGCACCGCCCGAACGAGCGCGCAATCATCGTGCACATCGGCTTCGACGCCGTCGAGCTCACACAGCAGAATCGCTTCGGCGTCGACGGGATAACCCGCATGAATGAAGTCTTCGGCGGCGCGGATGGCCAGGTTGTCCATCATTTCCAAGCCGCCGGGAATGATCCCCGCAGCGATGATATCGCCCACCGCACGACCGGCCTTTTCCACCGAGTCGAAACTGGCCAGCAGCACTTTGGCCACCTGCGGCTTGGGCAGCAGCTTGACCGTCACCTCGGTGACGATACCGAGCATGCCTTCGGAGCCGGTGAACAACGCCAGCAGGTCGAAACCTGGCGAGTCCAGCGCGTCAGAACCCAAGGTCATCGGCTCGCCTTCGACCGTGAGCACCTCGACCTTGAGCAGGTTGTGTACCGTCAGTCCGTACTTCAGGCAATGCACACCGCCGGCATTCTCGGCCACGTTGCCGCCGATGGAACAGGCGATCTGCGAGGACGGATCCGGGGCGTAATACAGATCGAACGGCGCGGCGGCCTGGGAGATCGCCAAATTGCGCACACCGGGCTGCACCCGGGCGAAGCGCCCGGCCGGGTCGATCTCGAGAATTTTATTGAAGCGCGCCATCACCAGCAGTACGCCCTTCTCCAGCGGCAATGCGCCGCCGGACAAACCCGTACCGGCACCCCGCGCTACCACCGGCACCTGGCGGCGATGACAGAGTTTGAGCAGCGCCTCGACCTGCTCCAGACGCTCAGGCAGCGCCACCAGCATTGGCGTGGTGCGATACGCCGACAGGCCATCGCACTCATAGGGTTTGAGGTCTTCCTGGGCATGCAGGATGTGCAGATCAGGCAAGCTGGCGTGCAACTCATCCAGCAGGGCCGCTTTGTCGACACTGGGCAGTACGCCGTCAACACGTTCGTCGTACAGAATGCTCATGGCAGGCTCATTCAGGCAGCGTTGTTGTTATAGGCATGCCGGGCATCGAGGCCCAGGCTGCTGGTGCGTGCTGCATGTTTAGCCCCCGGATTGCCGAGCGTCCACCCTAAAAACCACTGGTACGACCAGTTTCTTTCAGCAGACTTTCGAAGCAAATATGCCGTAGAGCCTTTAAATACTGACCAATAGGCCTATATTCAAAAAATTCCGAGCAGCTCGAAACGACTGGTCATACCAGTAAAAGGTGAGCGCATGACAGAACCCAACACCCCCCGCCGGCAGGTCAGCGACGTGGTGGCCGAGCGCATCGAGCGGCTGATCGTCGATGGCGTGCTCAAGGTGGGCCAGCCGCTACCGTCGGAACGCCGTCTGTGCGAAAAGCTCGGCATCTCACGGTCGGCACTGCGTGAGGGGCTGCAGGTTCTGCGCGGCCGCGGCATCATCGAAACCGCCCAAGGTCGTGACTCGCGAGTGGCCACACTCAATGGCCCGCGCGATGCCAGCCCGCTGATGCACCTGTTCAGTTCGCAACCGCGTACGCTGTTCGATCTGCTCGAGGTACGCGCACTGCTGGAGGCCGAGTCGGCACGCCTGGCGGCGCAGCGCGGCACGGACGCTGACTTCGTCCTGCTCACCCGCCGCTACGAGGAAATGCTCGCCGCCCACAACGCCCCGCAGGCTTTCGAGCCGCGTGAACAGGCGCGTCTCGACCACGCCTTTCACCTGGCGATCTGCGAGGCCTCGCACAACCCGGTGTTGCTGCACACGCTGCAATCACTCACCGACCTGATGCTCAATTCGGTGTTCGCCTCGGTCAACAACCTCTATCACCGGCCCTTGCAGAAGCGCCAGATCGACCGCCAGCACGCGCGCCTGTACCACGCGGTGATCGAGCGCCTGCCGGAACAGGCGCAACGTGCTGCCCGCGAACATATCCACAGCATCCGCGACAACCTCAAAGACATCGAACAGGAAGAGCAACGCCTGGTGCGCGCGACCATGCGCCTGGAGGGCTGGTCGTAGCGCGAACCATCGGCGCCTGCCCTGATCGCCCTGGAGCTCCGTGCTAGACTCGCGCGTTCTCAATTTACGACGAATGCTTGCCGTGCCCCACGCCGCCCCTGCCCCTCATTGGCTGACCGCCGACCAGCTGCAGCCAACAGCTGTGCGCGACTGGCTGTTCAATGAAGACTCCCTGACCCGACGCCTGACCGCGCTGTCCCGCGACGGCTTCAGCGTCACCCCGCTTACCGAGGGCTGGCAGCCCCTGCGCAGCGATGAGTGCGCGGCCCTTGGCGTGGCCGACGGCAGTCAGGGCTGGGTACGCGAGGTGTACTTGCTCGGCCATGGCCAGCC
Organism: Pseudomonas sp. AC355; assembly: GCF_979258205.1. Taxonomy (NCBI): domain Bacteria; kingdom Pseudomonadati; phylum Pseudomonadota; class Gammaproteobacteria; order Pseudomonadales; family Pseudomonadaceae; genus Pseudomonas; species Pseudomonas sp. AC355. Next base: position 3,370,221 of record NZ_OZ409843.1, read on the forward strand.
CTGGGTATTCGCCCGCAGCGTGGCGGCGCGCAGCGCACTGCAAGGCTCCGGCCTGGCACTTGAGCAACTCGGCAGCCGTTCCCTCGGTGAATTGCTGTTCAGCGACCACGCATTCGCGCGCGGCGCTCTGCAAGTCTGCCAATATCCGGCCGCCTGGCTGCCGGCAGGCAGCGCACAGGAAAAACTCTGGGCACGCCGCTCCTGCTTTCGACGCGGCGACCTGGCGGTGCTAGTCGCCGAAGTATTCCTGCCGGCCTTCTGGCAAGCCGCAGAACAGAGCACACCACCCGTCCCGTCCGTATAATCCGCGCACCTCGCCAGGAGAAACGCACGATGTACACCCGCCTGCTGCAATCACTCAATCGCCTGCACCCTCGCGCATGGGACTTCGTGCAGTTGACGCGCATGGACAAGCCCATCGGCATCTACCTGCTGCTGTGGCCGACCCTATGGGCGCTGTGGATCGCAGCTGAAGGTGTGCCGAGTCTCAAGAACCTGGTGATCTTCGTGGTCGGGGTAATTCTGATGCGCGCGGCGGGCTGCGTGATCAACGATTACGCCGACCGCAACTTCGACGGCCATGTCAGCCGCACCAAGGCGCGCCCGCTGGCCAGTGGACGGGTTACCGCCCGCGAAGCGCTGGCCCTGTTCGCCGTGCTGATCGCCCTCAGCTTTGGCCTGGTGCTGCTGACCAATGCCACCACCGTCTGGCTGTCGTTCGGCGCGCTGGGCGTGGCCGCGCTCTACCCGTTCATGAAGCGCTACACCTATTACCCGCAGGTGGTACTGGGCACCGCGTTCTCCTGGGGCATGCCGATGGCGTTCACCGCCGAGACCGGTAGCGTACCGATGGCCGCCTGGTTGCTGCTACTGGCCAACGTGATCTGGACCGTCGCCTACGATACCTACTACGCCATGGCCGACCGTGAGGACGACCTGAAGATCGGCGTGAAGTCCACCGCTATCCTGTTTGGCGATGCCGACCGGGTGATCATCCTCGGCCTGCAGGGTCTGGCGCTGCTCTGCCTGGTGCTGGCCGGTGCGCGCTTCGAGCTGGGCCTGTATTTCTACTTTGGCTTGTTGGTCGCCGCCGCCTGCTTCGCCTGGGAATTCCACATGACCCGCAAGCGCGAGCCGATGGTCTGCTTCCAGGCCTTCCTGCACAACCACTGGGCCGGCCTGGCAATCTTCATTGGCATCGTGTTCGATTACGCCCTGCGTTAGGATCGCCTGCCGCACAGCTGTCATATCGCTGCAATAATTCCGTTATCTAATGCGCCGCATGACAGTTGAATGAACCGAGGCTCGATCCATGGCTGGCAAGAACATCCTGATCGTCGATGACGAAGCGCCGATCCGCGAAATGATCGTGGTGGCGCTGGAAATGGCGGGTTACGAGTGCCTGGAAGCGGAAAATACCCAGCAGGCCCACGCCATCATCGTCGACCGCAAACCCGACCTGATCCTGCTCGACTGGATGCTGCCCGGCACCTCCGGCATCGAACTGGCACGACGCCTCAAGCGTGACGAGCTGACCGGCGATATCCCGATCATCATGCTCACCGCCAAGGGCGAAGAGGACAACAAGATCCAGGGCCTGGAGGTGGGTGCCGATGACTACATCACCAAGCCCTTCTCGCCCCGCGAGCTGGTCGCCCGCCTCAAGGCCGTGCTGCGCCGTGCAGGCCCGGCGGACAACGAGGGGCCAATCGAAGTCGGCGGCCTGCTGCTCGACCCGATCAGCCACCGCGTGACCATCGACGGTAAACCGGCAGAAATGGGCCCCACCGAATACCGCCTGCTGCAATTCTTCATGACCCACCAGGAGCGCGCCTATACCCGCGGCCAGTTGCTCGACCAGGTGTGGGGCGGCAACGTGTATGTAGAAGAACGTACCGTCGACGTGCATATCCGCCGCCTGCGCAAGGCGCTCGGCGAAGCCTACGAAAATCTGGTGCAGACGGTGCGCGGCACCGGTTATCGTTTCTCCACCAAGGGCTGACCGTAAGCCTGCAACGCACATGACAGGGACACGCTGGCGGATGAACGAAACGTGACGAGCCACTGGCGTGGCGCCATAACCCGCCGTTTGCTGCTGCTGGTCGCAGCCTGCCTCACCTTGGGCGTGATCACCGGCCACTATGCCTGGGCACTGGCTCTGGGGTTGGCCATCCACCTGGCGTGGACACTCAGCCAGTTGCTGCGCCTGCACGCCTGGCTCAAGGATCACCAGCCTGACGAGCCCCCGCCCGATGGCTATGGCCTGTGGGGTGAAGTGTTCGACAGCATCTATCACCTGCAACGCCGCAACCAGCGCGCCCGTGGCCGCCTGCAAGCGGTGATCGACCGTGTTCAGGAATCCACAGCGGCCCTGCGTGATGCAGTGATCATGCTCGACAGCAACGGCAACCTGGAGTGGTGGAACAAAGCCTCGGAAACCCTGCTGGGCCTGAAAACGCCCCAGGACAGTGGCCAGGCAATCACCAACCTGATGCGTGACCCACGTTTCAAGGAGTACTTCGAGCGCGGCAATTACCTCGAGCCGCTCGAGCTGCCCTCGCCGGTCAATCCGCGCAAACAGCTACAACTGAACATCACCCGCTACGGCAATCAGGAACACCTGATGCTGGTGCGCGACGTCACCCGGTTGCACCAGCTGGAGCAGATGCGCAAGGATTTCGTCGCCAACGTTTCCCACGAACTGCGCACCCCGCTCACGGTCATTTCCGGCTATGTGGAAACCCTGCAGGACAACGTCGAAGAGATCAATCCGCGCTGGCGTCGTGCCCTGCAGCAGATGCAACAGCAGGGCGCGCGCATGCAAGGTCTGCTCAACGATCTGCTCCTGCTGGCCAAACTGGAAGCCACCGACTATCCGTCCGATAATCAACCGGTGCCGGTCGATCTGTTGCTGCAGTCGATCAAGGCCGATGCCCAGGCGCTGTCCGCCGAGCGCAACCACCGCATCAGCCTGGAAGCCGATGCTGGGGTCAGACTCAAGGGCAGTGAGCCGGAGCTGCGCAGCGCCTTTTCCAACCTGGTGTTCAACGCCGTCAAATACACGCCGGCAGAAGGCGAGATTCGCATTCGCTGGTGGCAGGACGAACAAGGCGCGCACCTGTCGGTACAAGACACCGGACCAGGCATCGAGGCCAAACACCTGCCACGCCTGACCGAGCGTTTCTACCGGGTCGACTCCAGCCGAGCCAGCAACACCGGCGGCACCGGCCTCGGCCTGGCCATCGTCAAACACGTGCTGCTGCGACATCGTGGCCAGTTGGCAATTACCAGCGTGGTTGGCAAGGGCAGCCTGTTCACCTGCCATTTTCCGGCGACTCAGATAGCGCAGCGCGACCGCTAAGTCTTTAGGCCTATTGCAAAGCACTGCCCCAAGCCCCACCCTTTAGCAATATCTGGTCACACGAAACCCCCATGGATCCCTCTACGAGCGTCTCCTTCTCATCCTATTTCGCCGATTTCGGCCTCGTTTTGTTCGCCCTTCTCCTGGTTCTACTTAACGGTTTCTTCGTCGCCGCCGAGTTCGCCATGGTCAAACTACGGGCCACCAAAGTCGAAGCACTGGCCCAGGAGAACGGCTGGCGCGGGCACATCCTGCGCACCGTGCACAACCAGCTCGACGCCTACCTGTCGGCCTGCCAGTTGGGCATCACTCTGGCCTCCCTCGGCCTTGGCTGGGTCGGCGAGCCGGCTTTCGCTCACCTGCTCGAACCGCTGCTGACCTCAATCGGTATCGAATCGCAGAAGCTGATCCACGGCATCGCCTTCTTCACGGCCTTCTTCATCATTTCCTACCTGCACATCGTGATCGGCGAACTGGCGCCCAAGTCCTGGGCGATCCGCAAGCCAGAGCTGCTGTCGCTGTGGACGGCAGTTCCGCTGTACCTGTTCTATTGGGCCATGTACCCGGCGATTTTCCTGCTCAACGCCAGCGCCAACGCCATCCTGCGCATCGCCGGCCAGGGCGAGCCAGGTGGGCACCACGACCACCATTACAGCCGTGATGAACTCAAACTGATCCTGCACTCCAGCCGCGCCAGCGACCCCTCCGATCAGGACATGCGTGTGCTTGCCTCGGCCGTGGAGCTGGGCGAACTGGACGTGGTGGACTGGGCCAATTCTCGTGAAGACCTGGTCTATCTGGAACTCAACGCCTCGCTGGATGAAGTGTTCAGCGTGTTCCGGCGCCACAAGTACAGCCGCTACCCGATCTATGACGAAGCGGCTGGCGAGTTCGTCGGCGTGTTGCACATCAAGGATCTGCTGCTGCACCTGTCGCTGCTGGAAATGTTGCCCTCAACGCTGCGTCTCAGCGAACTGATGCACCCGCTGGAGAAGGTCAATCGAAACCTGCCGCTCTCCGAATTGCTGGAGCAGTTTCGCAAAGGCGGCGCGCACTTCGCCTTGGTCGAAGAAGCCGACGGCAAAGTAATTGGCTACCTGACCATGGAAGACGTACTTGAGGCACTGGTCGGCGATATCCAGGACGAACACCGCAAAACCGAACGCGGCATACTCGCCTACCAGCCGGGCAAACTGCTGGTACGCGGCGACACGCCGCTGTTCAAGCTGGAACGCCTACTCGGCGTCGACCTCGATCATATCGAGGCGGAAACCCTCGCCGGCCTGATCTACGAAACCCTCAAGCGGGTGCCCGAGGAAGAAGAATCGCTGGAAGTCGCAGGCCTGCGCCTGATCGTCAAGAAAATGAAGGGCCCGAAGATCCTCCTGGCCAAGGTCATCAAATTGGGTGAGTGACCGGCTCGCGGCCGGCCGAACTCAGTCCTCTTTCGGCACGGGCCGCGGCGCCTGACCGTCATAGTCCCAGATGAACTGACGCGGAATCGGCCCCTTGTTACGCCCACCCTGTTGGGTCTGCTCCCAAGCGTGAGCAAGGATGCCGACCGAACGCGACAGGCAGAACAGCCCGCGCGCCAGGGGTGCCGGAAAGCCCAATTCGGCGTAGATCACCGCCGTGGCGCCATCGATGTTCATCGGAATACGCTTGCCCTTGCGTGCCTGCAGGCGCTCTTCGATACCCCGCGCAATCTGCGCAAAACGCCCACTTACCACACCCTCAGCAGCAGCCTGATCGACAGCTGCCAATAGCGGCGCCGAGCGCGGATCGACCGGGTGGAAACGGTGGCCGAAACCGGGGATGAACTTGCCATTGATCTCAATGAAAGCGTCCAGAACGGCGTCGGTAGCCTGCTCCTGCGCAACGCCCGCCTCCATACGTGCGGCGATCTCCTGGTAGAGGCCAACGGCTTGCTCGCCAGCACCTCCATGCACATCGCCGAGCACGTTCAGCGCTGAGGCCATGGCGCTGTTGAGGCCCACACCGCAAGTGGTGGCCATACGTGCGATGGCGATGCTCGGTGCCTGTGGGCCATGGTCAACGGCCGACATCAGCGCGGTTTCCAGCAGGCGTCCTTCGGCCGCACTGGGTAACTCGCCACGCAGCATCAGCCAGATCATCTGGGCAAACCCGACATTGCCGATCAGCTCTTCGATGGCATAACCGCGGTAGCGGATCTCACCCGGTTGCATCTGGATGATGGAGGTCGTCCACCACTGCTCACTCATGCGGCGTCCGTCGATGGCGTCGGTCATAGTGCGTGCTCCTCGCGCAGGCTTTGGATCTGTTCATCGCTGTAGCCGAGTTCGGCCAGGATGCTCTCGGTATGCTCGCCAAGCATCGGCGGTGGCGTGCTTACCGACGGTGCCTGATGGTCAATCTTGATGCCGGTGCGCAACAGGCTCACCGGGCGCTCGACACCGGGCACCTGGTCGAAATGGGCAATCATGCCGCGGTCACGAATCTGCGGATGTTCGAGCACCTCCGGCACCTGATAAACCGGCCCGGACGGCACACCCGCCTCTACCAGCAAGGCCCACCACTCGTCCGCCGGGCGCGCCAGCAGCGCCTCCTCGAGCAGGCGGGTCAGCTCGGCGCGGTGTTGCAGGCGGGCCTGACGCTTGGCGAAACGCGGATCGGCGATCAACTCATCGCGCCCCACCACTCGGCACACCGCCTCGAATTGTTCCTGCTTGTTGGCGGCGATATTCAACGGCCCGCTGGCAGTACGGAAGGTACCCGACGGGCTGGCGGTGACGTTGTCGTTACCCATCGGCTGCGGTACGCGACCGGCGACCAGGAAGTTCGACACCGCCCAGCCCATGGTGGCCAGAGAGGCTTCGAGCATGGAAATATCGAGGAAGCAGCCCTCGCTGCGCTGATGGTCGGCCAGCACGCTGGTGATGGCGAACGCAGCGGTGATACCTCCGACGGTATCGGAGATCGGATAGCCCACGCGATACGGGGCATTCTCCGGCGCACCGGTGATGCTCATCACCCCAGACATACCCTGGATAATCTGATCGTAGGCCGGCAGGTCATGCAGCGGGCCGTCCTGGCCGAAACCGGAAATGGCGCAATAAATCAGTTTGGGATTGACCGCCTTGAGCGTTTCGTAACCCAGGCCCAGGCGCGTCATTACCCCGGGGCGGAAGTTCTCCACCAGCACATCGGCACTGTCGACCAGCTTGAGGAACACCTCGCGGGCCGAGGCATTCTTCAGGTTCAGAGTCAGCGAACGCTTGCCTGGATTCTGCGCCAGGAAGGACACCCCCATGAGTTTCTGGTTGAGCTCGGCATCGGCTCCCAGTTGGCGGGCTAGGTCGCCGCTGCCAGGCACCTCGACCTTGATCACGTCAGCGCCCATATGGGCCAGTTGATGGCAACAGAATGGACCGGCCAATACGTTGGTCAGATCCAGCACACGGATGCCTTTCAGCGGGCTGATCATGCCGACAAACTCCTTTAACGAGACATTATTATTCTACTAGATAGAACTAGTTTCCATTATATAGAATATCGACGCGTGTTCAACGCATCACTGCAGCTCCCCCCACCCGCTGGATTAGAATGGGCGGATTCGCCCGCACAGGAATGCCCCATGACCAAGAACCGTGTCGAAGCCGTCGACCGCGCACTGTCGATCGTCGGCGCTTTCGCCAATGGCCCGAGCCGCCTCAACCTGCGTGACCTGGCCGAGAAGACCGGCCTGTACAAGAGCACCATCTTGCGCCTGTGCGGTTCGCTGGAGCACTTCGGTTACCTGGTGCGCGACGAGCATGGCGCCTTTCGCCTGGGCCCGACCATCGGCCAACTTGGCTCGCTGTATCGCCGTGAACTCGGTGACCTGATTCGCCCCTCGCTGCGCCAACTGGCCGATGACCTCAACGAAACCGCCTCCTTCTATGTGCGTGAAGGTGAGGTGCGGGTTTGCCTGTTCCGCCACAACTCGGCCCAGGAAATCCGCCACCACCTCGAAGAGGGTGTGCGCCTACCGCTGCGTATCGGTGCGGTTGGCCAGGTATTACTGGCCTTTGCCGACGAGCCCGGCGAACTGTTCGACATGATTCGCCAGCGCGGTCACCATGTGTCCCTGGGCGAGCGTGCCCCGGATGTGGCGGCAGTAGCCGTGCCACTGTGCCTGCCCAATGGCACGGTGCGCGGTGCGCTGTCGGTGTCCGGCCTGAAAAGCCGCTTCACAGAAGACTTCCAGGCGAGCGCCGTGCAGCGCCTGAAGCAGGAAGCCGCCGGCCTCGCAGCCCTGATCGAAAACAGCTGACCGGCTTCAGACCGGGCAGCCTTTCGCACGCAGTAGCGCGTTGAAGCGCTCTGGATCGGCATTGCCCTGCTGATTGGTCTGGCGGATGCGTGCTTCCTTTTCGGCATGCGCCAGTACCTGGGGCAGCAGGCTGGCCAGGCGCGCGGCGGGAATCGCCACTACGCCATCGGCATCGCCGAGAATCAGGTCGCCCGGCGACACCATCAGTCCCGCACAAGAAACCGGCACGTTGACTTCACCCGGCCCCTCTTTGCTCGGGCCACGATGCACGTGCCCCAAGGCATATACGGGAATCTCGCCTTCGGCCCACTCCGCCACATCGCGGATCACGCCATTGACCACAAAACCACCCAGGCGCTTGGTCAGGGCCGAGGTGCGCATCAAGCCGCCAATCACCGCCTGGGTCAGGTCGCCAGAGCCGTCGATGACGATTACATCGCCTGGCTCGGCCATCAGCATCGCCTTGTGGATCATCAGGTTGTCGCCCGGGCGCACGCGCACGGTCACGGCAGGCCCACACATCACGGTGTCCAGCGAACCGTGGTAAGCACGCAGGCCAAGGCCACCGACCGCGCGGCCCATGCAATCACTGACATGGGCGACCGGGACACTGCGAAACGCCTCGACCAGTGCCGGATCGGGTGACGCAGCACGCTCGTTGACAGCAAAACCTGCAGGCCAGGTGGGACTTGATTGACTCATGATGCGGACTCCTCGAAGGGCAAAATATGGGCATTGACGCAGGCGTTGCGCAGCACCGGCTCGGCATTCAGCCAAGCCAGCACATGGCGCGCCGCGCCCTCGGCCATGGCACCCAGCGCATCGGGCGTGGAACCGCCGATATGTGGGGTCATGACGATATCGGGGTGAGCGAACAGCGGATTGCCGGGGAGTAACGGTTCCTGGCAGAAGGTATCGAGACCAGCAGCGGACAGTTGGCCGCTGGCCAGGGCATTGAGCAGGGCCGCTTCATCGACCAACTCACCACGGGCGGTATTGATCAGCAGAGCACCCGGCCGCAGCCGAGACAACTGGGCATGCCCGAGCAAACCGTGGGTCGCCGGGGTCAGCGGGCAGTGTAGGCTGAGCACATCGCAGTCGGGCAGGAGCGCATCCAGCGAACGGCGCACGTCAACGCCAGCCAGCGGGCTGACGCCGCCCAACGCGGGATCGAACGCCAGCACGCGCATATCCAGGGCCAGCGCCACACGGGCCACGCGCTGGCCGACATTGCCGAAACCAACCAGCCCCAAGGTGCGCCCGGCCAGTTGCTGGCCATCACCGGCACGCAGCCACTTTCCGGCGCGAATCTCACGGTCGAAGCGGGCGATGCGCCGCGCGGCGGCCAGCATCAGGCCGATGCTCAGCTCGGCAACCGACTGGGCGTTGGCCGCCGGCGTGACGAACACCGGGATGCCCTGCCGGCTGGCGGCCTCGACGTCGATATTGCTCACGCCCACACCATGCTTGGCGATCACCTTCAGGCTCGGGCAGGAAGTCATCGCAGCTGCGTCCAGGGTCATGGTACGAGAGATGATGCCGTCCACTGCCTCGCTGGCCAGCAGGCGCGCAATCGCCTCGGCGTCAGTCTGATCCTCGACGAACAGCAACCGGCATCCAGCCTGTTCGAGCACCTCGATACCGGCAGCAGCCAGCGTCGGTGCGGTGATGAGAATGGTGTGGGGCATGCTGGGCACCGTCCTGTGAGTAGATGGTGGGGATTATTGACAGGCAAAATGATGAAGTCTATTTTCCGTTTTTAATCAAATAATAACTCTGAGTAATCAATGGACTTGCGTGACCTGCGCTACTTCGAAACCATCGCCGACAGCCAGAACATGCGTCAGGCCGCCGAGCGCCTGCACGTCACTCAGCCGGCGCTGACCAAGTGCATCCACCGCCTGGAAGAACAACTCGACGCCGAGCTGTTCGAGCGCATCGGCCGTGGCATTCGCCTGACCGCCGTCGGCCAGGTGCTGCTGGCCAGGGCTCGCTACCTGCGCAATGCCATGGAAGAAACCCGCCGCGAAGTACGCGACTTCGCCCAGGGCATTGCCGGGCATGTGCGCATCGGCGCGGCCGCGACCGTGGCCCAGCATTTGCTGCCGACGCTGTGCCGCGAACTGCTGGCCCAGGCCCCGCAGGTAACCCTGGAAATCGTCATCGGCATGAACGATGTACTGCGCGAATCCCTGCGCAGCGGCCAGCTCGATCTGATCGTCGGGCCGCTTCCGGACAACGACGAATTCGCCACACAGCCGATCGTCGAGGACGAGGTGGTGGTGGTCGCCACCCGCAGCCACCCGCTGATGAACAGCACGGTCAGCCTGCGCCAGTTGTGCGAGTACCGCTGGGTGCTGCCGGCGGCCACGGTGGCGACTCGGCATTGGCTCGACCGCGCCTTCGAGTCGCACGGCCTGGCCAAGCCGAATGTGCAGATCGAAGCCAACTCGATCATCCTGCTGCCACGCCTGATCGCCGAAACCGAGCTGCTCAGCTTCATCTCCCGGCGTAACCTTGGCCCCAGCGGCGCCGGCGATTCCCTGGCCGAGATTGCCCTGCAAGAAACCACCATGCAGCGGCGCTTCGGCACCCTGTACCGGCACGACGGCTACCTGTCGCCTGCGGCCCAGCATCTGCTCGGCCTGCTCAGCCGGCGCGGCGCACAGATTCTCGATGCAGCGCATTGAGCACACATATCGAACGCCGGCATGCCGGCTATCAATCACCGCTGACATGACAACGACCAGCGCCGCCAGAGACGAAACACGCGCTCAGCAAGAAATACCACCAGTACGAAACGCAGCACCTGGATCGCGGTCACCAGCGCCACCGACTGGTTGAGCGCTTCGGCAGTCAGGCTCAGCTCACTGATGCCGCCGGGCATCATGCCGAGCATGGTCGCCGCGACCGGCAGGCCACCGAGCTGCGCCAGGCACCAGGCCAGGCCACTGGTGCCGAGCACCATCAGCACGGTGAACATCAGCACGCGCATCAGGAAGGCTGGCGCCGAACGGAAAAACGGTCGGTCGAAGTAACTGCCCAGTGAGCAGCCCATCAGCCATTGCCCGGCTTCGCCCAGACCCGGCGGCAGGCCGATGTGCAGATCCATCCACACCGCGCACGCCGCGCAGACCAACAACGGGCCGAGCATCCATGGATTGGGCTGGCGCAAGCGCTGCCAAACCCAGGCGACCAAGGCGCCAAGCGGCAACAGCAGGGCCAGCCAGCGCCAGTCGACCGGCAGTGCTGCCGGGGCGCTGGGTGTGGGGATGCCCAGCGTGAACAGCGCCGGGATGCACAACACGATCAGCACCATGCGTAGGCTCTGTCCGGCGGCAACGCGATCCAGCTGGCCGGCGCCGTGGCGCGCAGCCAGATTGATCATTTCACTGGCACCACCGGGCATGGCGGCGAAATAGGCGGTCACCGGGTCGTTGCCGCCACGGCGAAAGATGATCACACCGATCACCGACAGCAGCAGCGTGACCAGGGCGCACAGCAGGATCAACAGCGCGTGACTGCCGACCTGCTCCACCACCTCGCGGGTGAAGTGCAAACCCAGCCCCGTGGAGATGATCCACTGCCCGCATTTGCGCCCGTGAGGGATGTCTTCGATGCGCCATCCGCTGCAGCGCACCAGAATCACCGCCAGCATCGAGCCGACGATCCACGGCAGCGGCCAGCCCACCAGGCTCGCCAACCAGCCGCCGAGCAAGCCGACGAAAGGCGTGGCCAACCAGCGTGAGCCCAGCATGCGCTTACTCGGCCGCCGCCATGGCGCGTCGCACCTCACGGCGACGACGCAGGGTGCGCCAGATCGGGAACAGGATCATTCCGGCGATCAGTACCCAGACCACCCAGGTGATCGGGCTGGCGAACAGAATGCCCAGCTCACCGTTGGAGATCGACAGCGCCCGACGCAGGTTCTGCTCCATCAGGCCGCCGAGGATGAAACCAAGCAGGATCGCCGACAGCGGGAAATCCATCTTGCGCAGGATGTAGCCGACCACGCCGATACCGATCATAAGGAACAGGTCAAAGGTGGTGGCATGCACCGCATAGACGCCGATCGAGGTGATGATGGCGATCACCGGCACCAGCGCCCAATACGGCACGGCGAGCACCTTGGTGAAGATCCTGATCATCGGCACGTTGATCACGATCAGCATCAGGTTGGCGATGAACAGCGACGCGATCAGGCCCCAGACGATATCCGGTTGATCGCGGAACAGCAGCGGGCCGGGCGTGATGTTATAAAGCGTCAGCGCACCGAGCATTACCGCGGTGGTGCCGGAGCCGGGAACACCGAGGGTCAGCATCGGCACCATGGAACCGCAGGCCGAGGCGCTGTTGGCGGTTTCCGGAGCAGCCAGGCCGCGCAGATCACCCTCACCGAACTTGTTGTCCTTCACGGCCATGCGCTTCTCGGCCATGTAGGCCACGGCACTGGCCAAGGTCGCGCCGGCGCCCGGCAGAATGCCGAGAAAGAACCCCAGCACACCGCTACGCAGGTTGGTGGCCAGTACCGAGGCGCCTTCCTTGAGATTGAACAGCATGCGGCCGCTGGCCTGGATCGCCTTCTGACCCTTGTGCGTGCGTTCGAGCAGCACGAGGATTTCGCTGACCGAGAACAGGCCGAGCACCAGTACCACGAACTGGATGCCATCGGCCAAGCCGAGACTGCCGAAGGTGAAGCGGTACACGCCGCTGTTCGAATCGATGCCGATGCATGACAGCAACAGGCCGATGCAGGCGGCGATGGCGGTCTTCATCGGTTTGTTGCCGGCCATACCGGCCAGACAGGTGATGGCGAAGACCATCAACACGAAATATTCCGCTGGGCCGAAAGCCACCGCCCACTTGGCCAGCAGCGGCGCAAAGATCACCATACCGCAAGTAGCCATCAGGCCGCCGACGAAGGAGCTCCAGGCAGAAATCGACAGCGCCACGCCTGCTTTGCCCTGACGCGCCAGCGGGTAGCCATCGAGCGTGGTCATCACTGCCGAGGCTTCGCCTGGGATGTTCAGTAGGATCGAGGATATACGACCGCCGTATTCGCAGCCCAGGTACACGGCGGCGAGCAGGATCAGCGCACTTTCCGGTGGCAAGCCGAGGGCGAACGCGATCGGGATCAGCAGCGCCACGCCGTTGATCGGACCCAGGCCCGGCAGCAGGCCGACGATGGTGCCGAGCAAGGTGCCGCACAGCGCAGTCACCAGGTTGTAGGGGGTGAGCGCAACGCCGAAGCCCTGGCTCAGGTAGCTAAGAGTTTCCATCGATCAGTTCTCCAGGAGTTCCAGCACGCCCAACGGCAACGGCACGTCGAGCACGTAATCGAACAGCAGGTAGAGGCCGATTGAAGCGACCACGCTGATCACCGCGCACTGCCACCAGCGCGCGCCGTACAGGCGGGCGATAAAGAACCCGAACAGTAGGGTGCTGAGGACGAAGCCGAGGTTCTCGAACAGCGCGGCATACACCACCAGCAGGCCGACACAGGTGCTGACCTTGATCAGCATGTGCCGATCCATCGGCACGTCCTCGTCATGGCCCGGTTGTGGTGGCGCCAGGCTGATCGATGCGGGCTTGACCAGCAGGTACAACGCACCCGCCATGATCAGCACCAGCAATAGCAGCGGGTATGCACGCGGCCCCACCGGCTCGTAGGAAAACGGCGCCTGGTAACCCCAGGCGACGGCGACCAGGCCGACGCAGATCGCCAGCAGAATCGCCCCCAAAATGCGTTGATACATGAAACACCCCTCGCGGACGTTGCTCGCGCGTTCCGCTGCATGAAGGCCGCCAGCGGCAGCCAGGTTTGCTGATTACCAGATCGGCAGGCTGTAGCTGACAATCAGACGATGCTCGTCCGCGCCACGGGTGAAATTGGCGCGGTGACTGGCGTGCCGCCAACGCACGCCGACGTTCTTCAACGCCCCGCTCTGCACCTTGTATTGCACGTCGATGTTGCGCTCCCACTCGCGGCCGCTTTGGTTGCTACCGGTGACTTGGGCGTGGGAACCGCTGACATAGCGAGTCATGAAGGTCAGGCCCGGCACACCCAGCGCACTGAAGTCGTAGTCGTAACGCGCCTGCCAGGAACGCTCTTCGGCCTGGGCGAAATCGTTGAGCTGGAGGAAGTTGACCAAGTACGGGTTGGTGCCATTGATGTAGGCATAACCAGTATCACCGAACATACGCTGGTAACCGGCGCCGATGCTGTGCCCGGCCTGGCTGTAGGTAAGCATGCCGTTGAGGGCACGGTTATCGACCTCACCACCCAGGGCGCGGCCCTGGTCGTCACTGACCGACAGACGCAGATCGGTCTTCAGCTTGCCCTCGCCTAGCGGCAACGAATGCTGCAGGCCGAGAAAATGCTGGTTATACACATCGTCCAGTTGGCCGAAGTGATAGCTGCCGGTCAGCGCCGAGGTGAAGCGGTAATCGGCCCCTGCGAAATCGAAATGCGCAGACTCCGCCGCACCGCCACTGAAACGACGATTCTTGTTATTCAGCGCCAGGCGCTCTGAGTGGCTGGCATCACGGGCGGTGACCCGCTCCAGGCGACCAAGGTTGACGGTCAAGCCATCCAGTTCGTTAGCAGTCAACTGCCCGCCACGAAACACCTGCGGCAGGATACGACCGTCATTGGGCTGCACGGTGGGCAGTTTGGGAATCAGCGTGCCGACCCTCAGTTCGCTCTTGGACACGCGCACCTTGGCGGTCAGGCCCAGCTTGGAATACTCGTCAGCGGCGCGCCCATCGTCGTGGGTCGGCAGCAGCCCGGTGCCGGCCGGCCACGCCCCGAATCGAGCTTGACACCGAGCATGCCCAGAGCGTCCACGCCGAAGCCAACGGTGCCGTCGGTATAGCCGGAACGCATGTCGAGGATAAAGCCCTGCGCCCACTCTTCGCGCTTGGACTGGCCGCTGCCGTCACGGAAATCGCGATTCAGGTAGAAGTTGCGCAGGTCGAGCTTGGCCGAGCTGTCTTCGATGAAGGCAGCCTGGCTGCCGAAGCTCGCGCAGGCCAGCAGGGGGAACGAGGTATAGAGCGTCGCACGCAGCGGCACGGAACGAAAAACGGGCATTGCCAGCCTCCCTTGTTGTTATTTGCAGGATGCGTCGTACAACCGACATCGGCGCGATGACGGTTGAAATCTTCACAGGTGGTATCGAGTGCGCCCGCTGCCCGCCCTACTCTGCGAGGAGGCTGCAGCGGGCATCAGGTCACTGCACCAGGCCAAACTCGCTGGCCAGTTGCTTGTAGTCGGCGACTTGCTTCTTTACGTACTCGGTCAGCTCATCACCGGTCAGCGTGAAGGCATACATTTCCCGCTGATCGCGCAGGCGCACGAACTCTTCGGTCTGCATCAACGTGTCGAAGGAGGTGAGCCACCAGGCGTAATCTTCGTCCTTCACTTTCGGCCCCATGAAGAAACCGCGAATCACCGGCCAGGAGACGTCGTAGCCTTGTTCTTTTGCAGTGGGGATATCGGCCAGCTTGCCATCCAGACGCTCATCGGCCAGCAGCGCAAGCACGCGCACATCGCCTGACTCGACATAAGGCGCGGCCACGGCGATGTCGCCGCTGATCACGCCGACGTGGCCGCCGAGCAAGGCCGTGAACACATCACCATTGGTGTCGAAGCCGACATAACGCAGCTTGCGCGGGTCGATGCCGCCTTCGCGACTGACCAACGCGGCCTGCATCCAGTGTTGGCTGCCAACCGTACCGGCAGCGCCCAGCGGGGTGATGGCGGGGTTTTCCTTGAAGGCGGCGATCAGGTCGTCGAGGTTCTGATAAGGGGAATCCTTGCGTACGGCGATCACGCCGTAACTGGCGCCTACTGCCGCCAGCCAGCGCACGTCATTCTCGTTGTAACGTCCGAACTTGCCCTGCGCCAGGTTGAGCAGGGAACCGCTGGAGAACGCCACGATGGCGCCGGCATCGGCAGGACGCTGGGCAACCATCGTGTTGTAAGCCACTGCACCGATCCCACCCGGCATGTAGGTGACACGCATGGGCGCCTTGAGCAGTTCGATGTCCTTCAGGCCGCTTTGCGCCAGCTTGCAGGTCAGATCGAAGGCGCCACCTGGGCTGGAGGGTGCAATGCACTCAGGGCGACGCGGCTCAGCCTGCAGGCTGCCGGCGATCAATAAAACGCTCAGCCCGAGCGCGCAACGCTTACTCATACGCAACATGGGAATTCCTCTTTGTTTTTATTGGAAAGTGCAGCGAAAAACATCAGCATCCGTTCTATCTAACAGAACGACGTTCTGATTGATGACCAGATTAAGAAATAAAAAGTCACCTGTCCACCTTTCAGTGGCCAATACGCATGCCATCAGCCGGTGAAACTGACTGTAAGGGGGTCATAGAAATAGCTTTCGTTCTGCAGAGCAGAACGAAAAATCGAAGAGGGTGGCGCCGCACCGCGCCAAATAATATTGACCGAATGGTCATTTTTTAGATTATTTTTATCAAACATAATCAACTTAAACAATTACTTACGACCGTTCGTCTAGCTACTCGAATAACGCCAGCTAGTACGCAGTCCATCGGCGTGCACCTATGCAAAGGGTGTACGCCATCACATGAACAGACTGCCAAGGATTCAGCCATGCAACTCAATGGAATCACTTCAAAAACCGCACTCGCCCTCTGCCTGGCCGGCGCTTCTCACGCTTACGCCGACTCCATCACCGACCCGATCTCCACCATCGGTGTCATCGGCTCGCACAACCAGTACAAACTGACCGTGAACGATGACAGCGACAAGGAACGCCTCAACCAGGGCGGCCTGTTCTACACCTTCGGCAACAAGCTGACCGGTCAGGAAGGCCTCATCTATCAGGCGGGTATCGAAGCTCAGTACCGCGACAAGGATGATGTCGAATACAAATCGGCGCGTGCGGATATCGACCTGGGTCTGCGCGCCGCGCTGAGCAGCAACCAGTATGTCGATGTGATCGTGGGCGGCGGCTACGATTGGGGCCGTATCGAGCAGGATGACGTCGGCCCGTTCGACTCCAACGTCAAGCTGACCAGCAAATCACCGTTCGCCAAAGCCGGCCTGGGCTACAACTACCTGACCAACGACTACACAATGCGTCTGGAAGTCGGGGCACGCTACTCCGTGGACGCCGAGTCGCGCCTGAAGGTCGACGGTGAAAGCGAGTCCGTTGACCTGAAAAACAAGGTCAACCCGTACGGCGAACTGAGCGTGCTGTGGAACAAAGGCATCAACAACCTGCCGATCAGCACCAGCCTGTACTACACCCAAACCCGCTACGAGCTGGACAGCAACTCCGAGCTGGCTCAGCGCAGCAAGCTCAAGCAAGAGCAAATTGGCCTGAAAGTCGGCCTGGCGTTCTAAGCCTCCTGCACAAGCGAGTGCCTGGTCGTCAGACTGGGTACCTCGCTGCTCAGGATGAAATCCGCCGCACGCTCGCCGATCATGATGCACGCCGCGTTGGTGTTACCGCTGATCAGCGTCGGCATGATCGAAGCATCGGCAACCCGCAAGTTCTCCATACCGCGTACCTTCAGTGTGGGTGTCACCACCGCCATCTCGTCAGTGCCCATCTTGCAGGTACCAACCGGGTGAAACACGGTGGCCGCGCACTCGCGCAAATGCGCCAGCAACTGCTCATCCGTCTGCACCTCTGACCCTGGCAACATCTCGACGCCACGCGAACTATCGAAGGCTGGCTGGGCAAGAATCCTGCGCGCCAGTTTCACACCCTCGATCAATACGCGCGCGTCCGCTTCATCGCTGAAGAAGTTGAAGTCGACAAGCAGGCTGCGTCCCGCCCCCAGACGCACCTCACCGATGCTCTTCGGGCGCAGCACGCAGGTATGGATGGCGTAGCCATGGCCCCACTCGAACAGCCGGCCACGGTGGCTGCGATAACCGGGTACGAAATGCATCTGCACATCGGGCAACGCTTCGGCCAACGGCGTACGGGCAAAGCCGCCGGCCTCGACGTAGTTGGTGGTCAGCCAGCCCATCTTCTGCGCCAGGTACTTGAACGGCGACACCAGCACCTTGGGCAGCGAACCGAGGGAGAAGCCCAGCGATAGCGGGCTCTTCGAGCGCACGGTAACCAGGCCATCAACATGATCCTGGAGGTTCTTGCCAACACCGGCCAGATTAACCCGGCAAGCCACACCGGCGGCCTCCAGCTCGGCCTTGGGGCCGATGCCGGACTTCAGCAGCAGATGCGCTGAACCAAGGGAGCCGGCACACAGAATGGTCTCACGACGGCACCGCAAGGTACGCCACTGTTCGCCCTGCTGTAGCTCTACGCCGGTGACGCGGTCGCCCTCGAGGATCAGCCGCTCCACCTGGCAGCCCGTGAGCACAGTGAGGTTACTGCGTTCACGCACCGGATGGACGAAGGCCCGATAGCTGGACAGGCGCTTGGCGTTCTTCTGGGTCACGTTGTAGATACCCACGCCCTCCAGGGTACCGCCATTGAAATCGTCGTTTTGACGCAGGCCCAACTGCTCCGCTGCGCGGATATAAACCCTGGACAGCGGGTTGGGATCGCGCGGCTTGTCCACCAGCAACTCGCCCTGAGTGCCGTGATACAGCAACGACTGACCGAGACGGTTACCTTCCGAGCGCTTGAAATACGGCAGCACGTCCTGCCAGCTCCAGCCGGGGCAGCCCGCCGCCTGCCAACGCTGGTAATCGCTGGCATCGCCGCGGATGTAGATCATGCTGTTCATCGAGCTGGAGCCGCCGAGCACCTTGCCGCGCGGCGTGTGCAGGCTGCGCCCGGCCAGATGCTGCTGCGGTGTGGAAAAGTAGTTCCAGCTGAACGCGCGGCTCTTGTACAGGGTGATGGTGCCGGCCGGCACCTGTACGCGCGGACTGGCGTCGCTGCCGCCCGCTTCGATCAGGCACACGCGCACGCTAGGGTCGGCGCTGAGGCGGTTGGCCAATACACAGCCGGCGGAACCGGCACCAACGATCAGGTAGTCGAAGCTGTCATCCATTTCAGTGCACCGCCTCCATGTCATCGTGCAGCAGGCCGAGGATATGCCGCTTCATGCGGATGAACTCCGGCTCCATGACCACGTCCAGATTGCGCGGCCGGTCGATGGGCACGTCGAGAATTTCCTTGATCCGCCCAGGGCGCGCGCCCATCACGTAGATGCGGTCGGCGAGCAGGATGGCTTCGTCGATATCGTGGGTGACGAACACCACGGTCTTCTTGCTGTTGCCCCACACCTGCAGCAGCAATTGCTGCATCTGCAGACGCGTCTGGCTGTCGAGCGCACCGAAGGGCTCGTCCATTAGCAGGATCTGCGGGTCGTTGGCCAAGGCGCGGGCAATCGCCACACGCTGCATCATGCCGCCGGACAATTGCTTGGGGTAATGCCCGGCGAACTTGGCCAGTCCCACCTCACCCAGATAGTAATCGACGATGGTATTGATCTCGCCACTGGCGAGCCCACGGCGTTTGAGGCCGAACTCGATGTTCTGGCGTACCGTCAGCCAGGGGAACAACGTATAGCCCTGGAACACCATGCCGCGGTCGGCGCCGGGGCCCTCGACCTTCTTGCCACCGACGTAGATGTCGCCATCGCTGGGCTCGTTGAGGCCAGCGGTGAGGTAGAGCAGGCTCGACTTGCCACAGCCGGACGGACCGACGATCACCGCGAACTGTTGATCCGGTACCTCGAAGGAAACCCGATCCAGGGCGGTGAAGGTATCGCCGTTGGGCGACTGATAGCGCAGGCTGACGTTGTCCACACGCAGGCGTGCGGTGACCTCGGCGTACTCGCTGAGCGCGGGCATCACGTAGGGTTTCTTGGCTACTGCGCCCATGCGGTAATCCTCAGTCGAAGCAAGCGGAACAGTTGATCGGTGAGCAGCCCGAGCAGGCCGATGATGGCGATGGCCAGGAAAATCACGTCCACCTGGAAGCCGCGCATGGCCTTGAGGCTGATGTAGCCGAGGCCACTCGAGGCCGCGACCAGCTCGGCCACCACCAGGTAGGTCCAGGCCCAGCCCATGGTGACTCGCAGGGTATCGAGTATGCCCGGCAGTGAGGCCGGGCCGAGTACGTGCAGCACGACGTCGCGGCGACTTGCACCGAGGGTGTAGCTGGCGTTGATCAGATCTCGCGGCACGCCCTTGGACACGTCGGCAATCATCACCAACTGCTGGAAGAACACACCAAAGATGATGACCGCCACGCGCTGCTCCAGACCGATTCCGATCCACAGGATGAACAGCGGCACGAAAGAGGTCACCGGCAGGTAGCGGATGAAGTTGACCAGGGGCTCGAGGAACGCCTGGACGATGCGAAAGCTGCCCATCAACAGGCCCAATGGCACCGAGACCAGAGACGAGACGGCAAAGCCGATCAGCACCACTTCCAGGCTGGCCAGCACATGCTTGCTCAGGGTGCCGTCACCGGCCAGGCGCACGCCGGCTTCGACGACCTGACCAGGGTTTGGCAGAAACATCGACGGCACCACGCCGCCGTAGGACAGAACGGCCCACAGTCCCAGCACCAGCAGCCAGCACAGGGCCCCCGTGCCGAGCACCAGCTTGCGTGGCAGCTCTACTTTCGGCGTCAGACAGCGCTGCGCCCAGGTTTTTTGCGTGGCCATGAACCACCTCGTGTTGCAGGTATTTGAGAAGCCCGTGGCTGCCACACCTCACACTGCGCGCGAATACCGGGAGGCATCGCGACAGTGGTGTGAACAGCCAGCGGGCGGAACGCTTACGGGGTAACGAACGAGGTATCCACTAAGTCCTCGTAGCTCACTGCGTAAGGCTTGCCCTGCAGGCTGGTCCAGGTTTCGTTGGCCAGGCTGATAACGCCGGCGATGTCGCCCGGTTTGCCCGGGGTACCGAGCAGTTTCTCGCTCATGGCCTGGTCATAGAACTTCACGCCCTTGGCTGCCTCGGCCAGATCCTTCGGATCGGACAGGTAGCCGCCGACGCCCTTGGCCATGATTTCGTAAGCCTCCTGCGGGTGGGTCTTGGTGTACTCGACCGCCTTGTACAGGCCAGCGACCAGCGCCTTCACATCGTCTGGCTGCTTCTCGATCACGTCGCAGGACAACGCCACCACGTCGACGATCACACCGGGCGTCTCGCTGCTGTCGATCAGCACCTTGCCCTGCCCTTTCGCCTTGACCAGCGACAGGTGCGGCTCCCAGGTCACAGCCGCCGGTATGCGGCCGGCGATGAATGCGGTGGCCGCATCGTCAGCCGTCATGTTCTGGATTTCCAGATCGCTCATGCTCATGCCCTTCTGCTTGAGCAGGTAGGACAGCCAGAACTGCGATACCGAACCTTCGTTGACCGCCACCGCCTTGCCTTTCAGCTGCTCCAGGCTGGTCACTTCGTTACCCACCAGTACACCGTCGCCACCGTGACTTTCGTCCAGCGCGGCAACCGCCTTGAAGCAAAAGTTCTTCGAGCGATACTTGAGGATTTCATCGATGGTCGATGCCGAGCCCGACAACTTGCCCGAGGCCTGAGCCGCCATGTACATGGCCGACTCCTCGATCACGGTGAACTCGACATCCAGCCCCTGCTCCTTGAAGTAACCGAGGTCACGGGCCAGATAAAGCGTGCCGTAACCGACCCAGGTGGTGTGCCCGAGGGTCAGGGTTCCGGCCTGGGCGCTGGCGGCCATGCCAGCGGCTACGGCGGTGCATGCAAAAGAGCGGACGATACGGTGGCGCAAGGACTTGTTCATGAAGCACTCCCACAGCCTGTTGGCTTGTTTTTGGTTTTCATGGGGCAGGGACAGGCCAAGGGCCAAGGGCGTATCGCAGGCCGGCCTCGTGGGGCCGGCACAGTAGTCTTCAGCGCTCTCTACGGAACACTTGGGTTTACAGCAGATTCAGTTCACGCCCGGTTCGATCCACCGCGCGGCGGGTCTTCTCCACCAGCTCATCCAGCTCGGCATGAGTGGCGACCAGCGCTGGCGCCATGATCATCCGGCCGAGGGTCGAGCGAATGATCAGGCCCTCATCGAAACCAACGGTGCGGCAGTGCCAGGCGATGTCGTTCTCGTTGGCGAAACGTTTGCGCGTGCCTTTGTCTTCGGCGAACTGCAACGCGGCAACCAGGCCGACACCCTGGATATCGCCGATCAGCGGATGCCCGGCAAAGGTCTCTCGCAGCAGTTTGTGCAGGTAGGGGCCGGTGTCGGTTTTCACCGTTTCGACGATCTTCTCGTCACGCAGCGCAGTGAGGTTGGCGATGGCCACTGCCGCCGCCACCGGGTGCCCGGCATAGGTCAGGCCGTGAGCGAACAGGCCACCCTGCTGCACCAGTACCTCAGCCATCCGCGCACTGAACACCAGACCACCCATGGGGATGTAGCCACTGGTCAGGCCCTTGGCGATGGTCAGCGTGTCCGGCTCGAAACCGAAATGCTGATGGGAGAACCACTCGCCCGTGCGGCCAAAGCCACCGATCACTTCATCGGCACACAGCAATACGTCGTACTGACGGCAGATGCGCTGTACCTCGGCCCAGTAACTGGCCGGCGGGAAGATCATGCCGCCGGCACCCTGGAAGGGCTCGGCCACGAAAGCGGCGACGTTTTCCGCACCCAGTTCGAGGATCTTCGCCTCGAGCTCGCGGGCGGCCTTGAGGCCAAACGCCTCCTCGCTCAGCTCGCCGCCTTCGACGAAATAGTGCGGCTCACCGATATGGGCGAAGTCCGGCAGCATGCCGCCCATCTCGTGCATGAAGCCCATGCCGCCAAGCGCGGTGCTGCCCAGGGTCGAACCGTGGTAACCGTTCCAGCGGCCGATCATCACCTTCTTCTGCGGCTTGCCGAGAATCTGCCAGTAACGGCGCACACTGCGAATCAATACCTCATTGGCCTCGGAACCGGAGTTGGTATAGATGGCGTGGCTGTAGTGCTCTGGCAGCAGGCTGAAGAGCAGCTCGGAGAGTTCCACGACCCGCGGGTGCGTGGTGTGAAAGAACAGGTTGTAGTACGGCAGTTCTTCGAGCTGCCGACTGGCAGCGGCATTCAGGTCGGCACGCCCATAACCGAGCGCAGTGCACCATAGCCCGGACATGCCATCCAGATAGCGTTTGCCATCGGTATCCCACAGGTTCAGGCCCTGCCCCTTGGCGATCACCAGCGCACCCTTCTCGTTCAGCGCTTTCTGGTCGAGGAAGGCATGGATGTGGTGGGCCGCATCCAGCGCCTGGTATTGCTGCGTGCTGTGTTTCGGGGCAGTCATGGCAAGGCTCCTGTGATCGGGTTCGGCGCGACTGGCACTGCTCAACGCAGCTGGAACCACGTGGTCTTCAAATGGGTGTATTTGTCGAACGAGTGCAGTGACAGGTCGCGACCGAAACCGGATTGCTTGCCGCCGCCAAACGGTACGCTCACGTCCAGGGCATCGACCGTGTTGACCGACACGGTGCCCGCCTTGAGGCGACGCGCCACGCGATGGGCACGATTGAGGTCGTCGCTCCACAGCGAGGCGGCAAGGCCATAGATGCTGTCGTTGGCCAGCTGCACGGCTTCGTCTTCGCTGTCGAAGGGCATTATCGCCAGTACCGGGCCGAACACTTCTTCGCGGGCCAGCCGGCTGGTGGGAGAAACCTTGGTGAACACCGTCGGCTCGATGAAATTGTCCGAGCCGTTGAAGCTGAGCTGGCGCCCGCCGCAAACCAGGTGCGCACCCTCACGCTGGGCGTCGTCGATAAAGGCCATGATCCGAGCGGTCTGCCGTGTCTCGACAATGGCGCCGGCGCGGCTGCTCGGACTCAGAGGATCACCCGGCTGCCAGTCGCGGGCCTTGCTCAGCAGGCGCTCGACGAATTGGTCATGGATAGAGCGTTCGACCAGCAAGCGCGAGTTGGCCGAGCAGACTTCGCCCTGATTGAAGAAGATGCCGAAGGCAGCTTTCTCTGCAGCCAGATCCAGATCCTGGCAGTCGGCGAACACCAGATTGGCGCTCTTGCCACCGCACTCCAGCCAGACTTGCTTGAGGTTGGACTGCGCCGAGTAAGCCATGAAGAACTTGCCGACCTCGGTGGAGCCGGTAAAGGCCAGGCAGTCGACATCCATGTGCAGACCGAGGGCCTTGCCGGCACTTTCGCCGAAGCCGGGCACCACGTTGAACACGCCTGGAGGAATGCCCGCTTCCAGCGCCAGCTCGGCCAGACGCAAGGCAGAAAACGGCGATTGCTCGGCGGGCTTGAGGATCACCGAGTTACCGGCGGCAAGGGCTGGCGCAAGTTTCCAGGCGGCCATGTCCAACGGGAAATTCCACGGCACCACCGCGGCAACCACACCCAACGCCTCACGCGTCACGGTGGCGAGCACGTTGCGGGCCGTCGGCGCGACTTCGTCGTACAGCTTGTCGAGGCTCTCCGCGTACCAGCGAAACACACCGGCGGCGCCGGGCACGTCGATGCTCCAGGCATCCATCACCGGCTTGCCCATGTTCAACGAGTCGAGCAGTGCCAGTTCATCTCGATTGGCCAGAATCAACTCAGCGAGCTTGAGCAGCACCTGCTTGCGCTCGACCGGCGCACGTTGCGACCAGTCTCCCGCCTCGAAGGATTGCCGTGCGGCGCGCACTGCCAGGTCGACATCGGCGGCATCACAGGCCGCGACGTTGGAAAGAAGTTGGCCGGTAGCTGGATTGATCGAAGCGAAGGTGGCACCGGATTGCGCTGCAACTCGGCGGCCTCCAATGATCGCCTGGCTGATGAAAGGTTGCTGCCGAGCACGTTGCTGCCAATCGCCGAGTCCGTACACCACCATCCCCTTTTTCGCCACTTGATTGCTGCTGCGAACCGATAGTGGCGTAAAGGATGGGCAATAGAAAAATATTAAAAATGTCATCGGGACATACGAAAAAGCTGGCTTAGAGAGCACCAACAGAGAGCGACGAGCACTACTTTCGCGCACTTTTCACGCATTTCTGCGGCACAGATGATCACTGTCAGTCGCAGCCCCTGATTCGGTGATAAAAACAGAGCATTAATGAGGCGCGAGCCAGCAGGCCAGGCGACAAGGGATAGGCAGATCGCACCACTATGGAGCGTCAAATATTCTATTGGAGCCTCTTTGATGCCGTTAAGAGACCTTGCTGTCGCAATGAACCTGGCTCAGAGACTCGTGTTCGTGACGGCAGGCGACAGCGTATTGAATCGTCTCAGTTTGAAATCCAAGAGCGCTGCTGCCAGAAGCTTGCGCTAAGCCATTCGCTACCCACGCCGACGTGCGGATGGCGCGAGAGGCACGCTTGAAGCCATCTCGATAGTGAGGGCGCAGGCCTTCTGCGACGGGCGTCTGGTATACTTCAGCATCCCTCGCGTAGATGTGTTTCATCGCTCGCGAAGCGCCTCATGCGTTCCCCTCGCTACCTTCCATGCCGTAATCGCCTACTGATCTCATGTCTCTGAACATCGCTTCCATCAATATCGAACGCTCCAGACACCTGCCGCGAGTCGAGGCTTTCGTTAATCGTGAACGCCCGGATCTGCTCTGCCTGCAGGAGCTCTGCGAGCGCGACATTCCATTCTTCGAAGCCCTGATGGGTGGCCGCATGTCCTTCGCGCCCATGGTGCGCTATCCGGGGGAAGGCCCTTCGGATGTGGTCGGCATCGGTATGATCGCCCGCGACGAAGCGTTGACGGACGTGGTCGCCGACTACTATTCAGGCAGCGCGCAAGGCATTCGCGAAATAACCTTTTTCAGCACGCAAGGCCAGCGCACCGCTGATCCGCTGAGCATCGCCGAGGTCATGCTGACGGCCACTGTCCGGGGCCTGCGCATCGCCGTGACCCATCTCAACGTGACACCACTCGGCACCTCCACGGCGTACCAGCGAGAAAGCGCCGGCAAGCTGATCCAGCTGGCTCAGGCGCAGGCACAACAGGCTGGCGACCTGCTGCTGGTAGGCGACTTCAACGCCCCGCGCGGCCGCGCTACCTTCGACTTGATCGCCGAGCACTTCATCGATGGCATACCGGCGCACTACACCAGCAGCATCGACGGTTCGCTGCACCGCGCCGGAGACATTCCGTTCATGGTCGATGGGCTGTTCCACACGCCGGGCTACCGGCTGGAAAACGCCAGCATGAGTACCGGCGTATCCGACCACTGCGCACTCAGTTGCCGCTTGAGCAAAGCCTGAGCCGGCCCTTGCCCACAGGGCACTTGAAGACAGATTGGACGCTGGGTTGCCGAGCGCTCAATCACCGCCCACGGCGAAGTTGGGCAGGCTGTCCACCGGCTGGCTGAACTCGAAAGGAATCGACTCCAGCGCCATGCCGACGTTGCGCTGCACCACGAAGTGCAGGTGCGGGCCGGTACTGTTGCCGGTATTGCCAGAACGGGCGATGGATGCGCCGGCGGCGAGGCGCTGGCCTTCACGAACGCTCACTGAGCCCTGCATCAGGTGCAGGTAGACGCCCATGGTGCCGTCGTCGTGGAGGATGCGTACGAAGTTGCCGGAGGGGTTGTCTCCGCGCCCGCTCTGGGCGTTCTCAGTCTTCACCACGATCCCGCTACGCGCGGCGACAATCGGCGTGCCCTCGGGCATGGCGATGTCCAGGGCGTAGCGCCCTTTGGGGGTGAAATGGCTGTACTGGCCATTGGCACCTTGAGTCAGGCGAAACGGTTCACCCTGCCACGGCAGTGGGTAGCTATTCTTGGTCGGCAGCAGCCGCGGGTCACCCAGGGCGTAACTCAGCTTCGGCGTATAGCGCAACGGCTTGGAGGGATCGAGCGGCGCCAGGGTGGCCAGACGTATCTCGCTACGCGGCGGCAGCACCCAACTGATCGGCCTTGCCGGTACGCCACTGGCGTTGGCGACCTTCTCGAGTTTGAGCTCCACCTGAACCGGCGCGTACAGATCGTTACGCACCAACAGCGTCTCGCCGGCAGCGTGCTTGCGAGTTTCCAGCTTCACCTGGTTATCGAGTTTCTCGACCATGCGGTCGCTGAACACGAACACCTTCGCACCGGGCGCAGCCTGATCACTGTAGGTGACCACGCCATTGGCATCGGTGTACTTGTAGACGGTCAGCGCACTTGCCTGACAGGCAAACGCACAGAGTCCCAGGAAAAGAAAGAAGCGCCCTAGCATAACGACTCGAGTCGATTTGATTATGTGTAAGTGTTCGGCGAAGCAAGACTAGCAGCGTCTCGCTGGCCGGGCGACAGGCACCTGCGCGCTTTGCGACAACCGGCACAAGCCTACCGTGCCTGCTGCACAGAACGCGCTTCAAGGGGATAAATCCCAGAGGGGTGAACAGTCAGTGACCGCGTTGCCGGCCTAGCCCTGCTCGATACGGTTGCGGCCGCCCCGCTTGGCCCGGTAGAGCGCCTGGTCGGCACGCTCGAACACCTGCTCGCTACGCTCCGCAGCACTGAACGAGCTGATGCCGCCAGACAGGGTGATGGTCACGCGCTCACCCTTGAAGTGGAACGGGCAGTTCTCGATCGCCGTACGCAGGGTATCGAGCAGTTTCAGGCCACCGTCCATGGGCGTAGAGGGGATCAACAGAACGAACTCCTCACCACCGAAACGGGCAATGAAATCGGTCTTGCGCAGCCGCTTGAACAGTTCGCCAGCGATGATCTTCAGCACCTTGTCACCGGCCAGGTGACCGAAGTCGTCGTTGATGCGCTTGAAGTGATCGATATCCACCACGGCCAGCAGCAGATCGCCGCCATAACGCTGCCAGCGCGACAATTCGAGCTCCAGGCGCTCCGTCCAGGCAGCGCGATTGGGCAATCCGGTAAGTGGGTCGAGTAGCGCTTTCTGCCGCTGTTCTTCGAGGTGATCGCGAAAGCCCTTGGCTTCAAGCTCCATGCTCGCTACCCGTTCGACCAGGGTCTGCAGGCGCTCACCCACCTGTTGTTCACGGTCGTCACGCTGCTGCTGATACTGCTCCATGGTGCCGAGCAGACCGCTGAGGCGGTTTTCCACCAGGTTCTTGAGGCTGTCCAGATCGGTGGCTTCAAGCACACTGCTGTGCAAGCCATCGACCTGCTGACGCAGTTCGCTGTCCAGGCTGCGGGCCGCCTGGGTCGAGTCGGCATAATCGGCGTGCACGTCACGCAGGCTGCCCTGGAAAGCCGCAAGGCGCTGATTGAGCTGCTTGAGATAGCCTTCGAACTCGCGCTGACCGACGTCGGCGATCGCCAGCATCAGTACGCCCAAGTCGTCCAACACCGGTACCAGCTCGTACATATTGAGACCGGCGGTGATGCGCTGACGCAGCACGTCGGCCTGGGCCTGATGACGATCAGGCAACGGCAACTCGTCGAGCAAACCGAGCAAACTGCTTTCGACGTGGCTGGCAATAGCGCTGTAGCCAGGCTCAGGTGCAGCCGGCAGCGCATAGGCAGGGTCGGACAGTGGCGCCTCTTCTGTCACCGCAGTGTCGAGCGTGGCGGCTTCTGCCACTTCAGCGACCGGCTCACGAGCAGGCTGGGCAGCAGGCGGCGGCATCAGCAACGAGGACAGCAACGGCAGGCTGTCGAGCAATACCGCGCTGTTGGCAGCGGCGGCATTGACCGTTACGACCGCGGGCTTAGCCACCTCAGGCTGTGGCAGCGGCTCGGCCGCCAACGCAAGCGCGGGCTCAGGTGCTGGTGCTGGTGCTGGTGCAACAGGCTGCTCGGCCAACGCAACAGCGACAGGCGCGTTTTGCACCGGTAAGGGCAGCGCAACCAGCACAGGCTCTACCGCGGCGTCAGGTGACGTAGGCGGGGTCGTCCCATCACGGTTGCCAAACAGACGCTCGATAAACCCCGGTCGCTCGACCTGCTCCGCTCCCAAAGCACCCAACGCCTGCTGCTGCAGCTGGCTCAGTTCAGCCAGTAGCGCAGGCAGCTCACGGGATTGCCGCGCTCGCTCGGCAACCTGCTTGGCATAACGCTTGAGCGGTTTGCGCACGTCGTTCGGCAGATCCATCTTCAGCAACTGCGTGACCAGGTTCGACAGCCCACTGGCGACCTGCTCGATCCGTTGCTGACGACGCTGCTCGGAATCCAGCACGGTCTTTTCCAACCGCGGAATCAGCGCGCTGAGCCCGGCATCCATATCGTCACGACGAAGGATCTCGCGCAGATCCTGCATACATTGGTCGACTAACTTGTCAGCCCCCTCGGCCGCCAGGCTACTACGCACCAGTCCGCGCCGCAGCAGGTCGACGCGCGAATCCCAACGGCGCTCAAGCTTTTCCTGCTGCTCAAGATTGGACAGATACTTTTCGCGCCAACGCTGGGCGTCGTCAGACATGCTAAGCCTCCCGTATCGCGGGAGGCAGCGGCCCCAATGTATCGGGAAGGCGGATTTCAACGGCCACCGGCAGGTGATCGGAAATCGGTTGAGCCAGTACTTCGAAACGCTCCAGGTGCAGACCCGGACTGAGCAGGATGTGATCCAAACAACGCTGCGGGCGCCAACTCGGGAAGGTCGCTTCGACCTGCGGCGCGATCAGGCCGAGATCGCGCAGTGGCGAATGCTCAAGCAGGTCGGCAGCGTGGGTGTTCATGTCGCCCATCAGAATCTGATGGCGGTAGCCGCTGATCAACTCGCGGATATAGGCCAGTTGCCGAGTACGGGTACGCGGCCCCAACGCCAGGTGCATCATAACCACGGCGATGGCGTCATCACCCTCGCCGATGCGCAGCAGGATCGCGCCACGGCCGGCAGGGCCGGGTAGCGGATGATCCTCGAGTATCGAGGGGCGCAAGCGGCTGAGCAGCCCATTGCTGTGCTGACCGAAGCGGCCAAGATTGCGATTGAGCTGCTGATACCAGTAGGGAAAGGCGCCCAGGCGGGCCAGGTGTTCGATCTGGTTGACGAAGCCGGAGCGGACGCTGCCGCCGTCAGCTTCCTGCAGGGCCACGATATCGTAATCACCAAGCAGATCACCGATACGCTGCAGATTGCCAGCGCGCCCCCGATGCGGCAGCAAGTGCTGCCAGCCGCGGGTCAGGTAATGATGATAACGCTCGGTACTGATACCAACCTGAATGTTGAAGCTGAGCAGACGCAAGCGCCCGTTCTGCGGCCAATCGCCGTCGGGGGTGCAGTCCGGGTTGACCTGTGGATCACACAGGCCAGCCTGACGGGGCATCGAACGGCGGCGCAACATGGCGGGGCGCTCCGGATAGGCCGATTACTTGGCTGCGCGCTCTTTGGCGATCAGGTGGTCGGCGACCTGCAGGGTCTGCTCCGGACCACCCGAGCTGGAGATGTCGAAACGGTATTTGCCGTTGACGATCATCACCGGTACGCCGTTGATCTGGTAGGCCATGGCCAGTTTCTTGGCCTTTTCCATCTGGCTCTTCACCCCGAAGGAGTTGAAGGCTTTGAGGAAGGCGTCACGGTCGATGCCCTGGGTGACCAGGAAATCAGCCATTTCGTCTGGAGTGGCCAGCTTGCGACCTTCCTGGTGGATGGCACGGAACACTTCGTTGTGCACCTTGTGCTCGACTTTCATGCTTTCCAGGGTCAGGAACATCTGCCCGTGGGCGTTCCATACGCCACCGAACAGAGCGGGGATACGGATGAAGTTAACGTCGTCCGGAAGCTTTTCGACCCATGGGTTGAGCGTCGGCTCGAATTGGTAGCAGTGCGGGCAGCCATACCAGAACAGCTCGACGACTTCGATCTTGCCGGGTTTGGAAATTGGTACCGGATTGCTGAGCTCGACATACTGCTTGCCAGCTTCGATTTCGGCGGCATGAGCAGCAACGCCGAACAGGCTGGCACCAGCCAGAACCGCGGAAAGGATCAGATTACGCATGCATGACTCCTTGCTATGAGGGTACTGCGGACAGCTTCGCTTCGACTGGATAGCCACCCGGCAGGTTCCGTCCATTGTAGCCGCCTCGCAAACGGAAAAGGGCAGTCAAGACCACCCTTTTTCGTTACCGGTATGTAAACGCCGATCAATGCCTCAGTGCAGGCCCTGGACGTAGCTGGAGATGGCCTGAATGTCCTTGTTACTGAGCTTGGCGGCGATGTCGCGCATGATCATGCTATCGCCATCGTTGCTGCGCTCGCCTTCACGGAAGGCGGTCAACTGCTTGGCGATATAGTCAGCGTGCTGCCCACCCAGATGAGGGTAGCCGGCAGTACTGATGCCGCTGCCATCCGGCGAGTGGCAGCCGATACAGGCCGGCATGCCCTCCGCCAGCTTGCCGCCACGAAAAAGATCCTGACCGCGCGCCACCAAGGCTGGATCAGCGGCGCCGACGGAGATTTTCTGGCTGGCGTAATAAGCCGCCACATCGGCCATGTCCTGGTCACTGAGCGGCTCGAGCATGCTGGTCATCTCGACCACTGGCCGGGCGCCTGACTTGATGTCCTGCATCTGCTTGAGCAGATAGCGCTCGCCCTGGCCGGCCAGTTTCGGGAAGTTCGGCAGAGGGCTGTTACCATCCTGCCCATGGCAGGCACCGCAGACGATGGTCTTCGCCTGCCCCGCAACCGGATCGCCTGCAGCCTGAACAGCACCGACCAGACCCAGCGCCACCAGCAGACTCACTATCATCTTGTTCATCAGCTAATCCAAAACGGCTAAGAGAGAAGTGTTATTAACCGGGCGATTCGCCCGCCGTGTGATGCACGGCAGTGCGCAGAGACTCAAACCGTGCGTTTCTGCACGAACTCTGGGACGGTATGCATTCACCGGGGGACGCCTCCATCAGCACGTCGCCCTGCCCCCAACAGCCTGGTCACCCACTCGGCACCCGCCATGATTGCCCAGTGCCGCGCAGCCGATAGTGACCGGCATCAATCCCCCGTGCACATTCATGATGAGGGAGCCGTCAACGGTGTGCTGTTGTCGTGCTGTCGAAGCAGTCTATACGAACGCCGTTGCAGGCCAGGGCCGTGGGTCGCTCGGCAGGGGAGCTACAGACAAACGAAATTTTCTGCCTGGCAGCTAGCAGGCAGGCATAAAAAAACCGCGCCAGGCGCGGTTTTTCATACAGCCAAGTGTCAGGCCTTGCAGCTGGCCGGCGCCCAGTCACCCATATCCGGGTTGTTGCACACATCGCTCACCAGCGTGCGGCCTCGGCTGGCCACCTGCTGGCTTTCCTTCTGCTTGGCCTGGGCCTTCTGCAGCGATTGCTCGGTGTTGATGACTTCCTTGGTGACCTTGGTGGTCGCCTTAGGCTGCTTGGCAGTGGCCACCTTGGTCACTTCCTTGCGCTCGACGCCAACGGTCTGCAGATCCTTCTCGTATGCCTGGGTGTAGGTGCTGACGTTCTCGCCAGTACGGCCGTCCACCTTGGCCAGCAGCGCATTGGTTTCGTTCAGACCACTGACGATTTCCGCCAGGCGCGTACGACCATCGGCGTCGCTGATCTTGTTCGCCTTGCGATCAGCACGCAGTTGAGTGAACGCCTGCTGGTAGCAGCTCTGTGCAGCGCTGGCGTAACGGATGTTGCGGTCGATGTTCTGGTTGTTGGTGTCGATGTCGGCGGCATAGGAAGCCAGCCGCGCGTTGTCGTCGGTGATCTGCTGCTGACGCTGGTTGTAGTAGGCCACCGCACCACCGGCCAGGGCACCACCTGCTGCACCGATGGCGGCGTTGCGACCACGCTTCTCATCGTCGACCAGAGCACCACCGAGGGCGCCCATCAGGCCGCCGGTCACGGCGCCGATGGCGACACTGCGACTCATCGCGTCTTCCGAGCTGCGCAGTTGCTTCACAGGTTCGTAGCATTGCGGAAAGAACTCCGCCTTGGTGGTCGCGGCGACCTGGGAGCTCGGCGAGCCGGCGCAACCGACCAGCAGCACACTGGCGCAGGTGACGGCGGAAAGCAGCGCAGTGCGTATCGAGGAAAAAGCGGGGACCTTGTTGGGATTTTGCATCGTCGTCGATCTCGTACTTGAGTGAGTGTTTATTCCATTCAGGCTGCGTCGCATGACAACCGCCTGCTTGATCACGGCAAAAGCCGTCAGAGTTACTTTCAAAACTCGCTAGGTCAATAACCCATATCGGCTATCCCTCGCTGCACGCTGGTGTCGTCAGGGTGCCAATAGCTGTTTCAGAATCACGTCCGCGTCGGCCTTGCGGTTCTTGCGGTATTCGCCGACATGTCGCACGAACAGCGTAGCCCGGTTCACCAGACTTTTACCCAGCACCGGCTTGCGCGCCAGCTCCTCCTTGGTGCGCTGGAACTGCGCCTGGATGACCGCATTGCTGTAACGCGTGCCGTTGTCCAGGTTGTCGATGTAGATCGCCAGCGCACCGTCCAGCGCACTGCGCCCATTGGCCATCGCCGCTTCGAACAGTTTCGCCGAGGCTTCATCCTTGGCACTGCGAGCTTCGTCACGGCTCTTGCGTAAATTGGTCAGGCGAATGTTGTAGTTGTTGATCGTCTCGGCTACCAGCGCCGCCGACTGGATCAGGTTGCCTGCCGCATCCTCGCGCTGCTTGGCAATCAGCGACACGCTGCGCTTGAGCTCCTCATTGACGATCGCCAGACGATCACGCAGCTGCGGATCGTCGCTGTTGGCGATCAGGCCATCGAGTAGTTTGGTGGCGTCCTGTTCTTCGTCGATCTCGTCGGTGAGCGTACTCACTCGTCCTTCGTCCTTCCATTGCGCAAACAGTTCCTTGTAACGCGAACGTGGTGCCGACAAGGCACCGATGGAGACACGGAAGCCGGTGGTTTCGTTACGTTGCTCGGTACCGTCGGCAGCGAATAGCGGGTACTCGCGGCGCATGCCGGTAAAAAGGGTCATCTCCCCTTCCAGGTAGTTGCCGCCCTTGACCACGAAGCCGCCGTAGGTGCCCTGACGACGTCCCGCGTGCACCAGCTGGAACGACTCCTGAACCATCTCCGCAGCGTTGCCGACCACGTCGAACAGACCGACCGGATTGGGCTTTTTCAGGCCAATGGGCAACAGCCGCGCGTTCTGCCCGGTGCCGCCGGATACCTGATTGAACACCGCCCAGTCGCCAAGCGGCCCGTCGCTGTCGCTGCCCTCCACCGGGCGTGGAAACAGGCGCGCCTCGAGTTGCTGGCGGCTGACCGCATGGCCGCCTCGGGCAGCGTATTCCCACTCCACTTCGGTAGGCAGGCGCACGAAGCCCTGGCCACCGTCTTCGCGATTGCCGCTACGACCACTGACCGGCAGCAGGTCACGGTGGTGCTTGAGCAACCAGGCACTGTAGACCGCCGCGAAACGCTCGGCGTCGAATCGCGACAAATTGACTTTGGGCAGCCGCCCCGCCATTCCGGCAGGCGCCTCGCAGGCTGGGGCCTCGCCCTCCCCAGCCAGCGCAGGGGCCTGGGCCATGACCAGATCGTACTGCCGCTGGGTCACTTCGTACTTGCCGATGAAGTACAGCATCGGCTTGAGCGGCGTCACCCCGTCGGCCTTGGGCAGCTCACCGCGGACGTTGGCCTGCCAGTCCTTGGATAGGTCGCTGAGGGTGAACTGGCCATTGATGTAGTCGCGTCGGTAGCCGGAGATGAAGGACTGTTGATAGCCCGGTTCACCTTCGCTGAAGGGGTAGCCGAGGGTCACCTCACGGTCGTCCAGCGAGCCCTTGGCGAGCACGTAGACATGCCGGAAGACCATCTGCCCCTCGCAGGGCAGCGGCAGACTGACGTCGCCTTTCAGCGGCTTGGGATTGTAGAGCGGATCGGCATCCGCCTCGGCCCGGGCGACACCGGTGAAACAGCTTAGAACCAGCGCGGCACTCAGCACCTTATACATGACGCAATCCTTCCGAGGCTTCCAGGTAGGCCGCCCGCCAGCCACCAGCGGCTGCCGCAAGCATGCAGCACAGCAGCGTTGCCAGTGCCGCCAGCAGGTAATGAGAGAACAACAGTCGGCAAGCATATTCGCCGGACGCCGACTGGAAAAGCAGATTCAGGCCGCTCGCCGCGATGCCGTACAACAGCGCCGACAGCAGCAAGCTGGCAATCCCGGTGTACAGCGCCTGCAGAACCACGAAAGCGACCAGCGCTGCTGCGGGGAAACCCAGCAGGCGCAGCACCGCCAATTCATGACGCTTGCGCTCCACTGCGCCCAAGGTACTGGCGGTAAGTGCGGCGAAAGCTCCGGCCAGGGACAGGCAGGCCACCGACCAGAAAATCCACGCCAGGTTGCGGCTCAGGGTGCGAACCTGAGCCACTGCCTCGGCCTGGGTCACCACGGCCTGCCGCGCCTGCTGGAAATGCAGGCGTAGGCTTTCCACACCATCGAGATCACGGGCATACAGGCGAAAGCCGGGGTAAACCCGCTCCGACCGCGCCGTGGACTGCGCTCCCGGCCAGCCGAAATCAGTGACCGCCAGGCCATCACGATAATCCTCCACCGCCTCCAGCAGCGGCAACGAGGCGAACAGTGCGTCGCGCGAGAATGCTGCCAGCGGCAGTACCGCCTGCACCTGCAGGCGGGCACGCGCGTATTGCGGCACGCCCTGCACGGTACGCCCGAAGCCTGCCTCGAGGGGATCCCCCGCTGTGACGCCGAGCTTCTCCGCCGCGCTCTGGCTGAGCAGCACGGCGTCTCTGCCGGCCGGCGCAGGCAAGGTGCCGAGCAGCGGATCGCCAAATGCAGTGGGCAACATTTCCACGGTGATGGCCTGCCCCGCGCCCTGCAACTCGGCGGTGGCGGCTATCTGCCGGGTTCGCGGGATCACGAACGCCACGTCGTCACGCAGGGCCAGTGCCTCGATGGCCTGCAGGCTGTAGCGGGCACCGCCGAGCGGAATGACTTCGCGAACGCCGGGGTCACGCTCCAGGCGCTCGGTAAGCGTCGTCACCAGGCCGAACTTGAGGCCGAACAGCACCAGCAACGGGGCGATGACGGCCGCCAGCGCGAGGATCGCGCACCAGGACAGGCGTGCATCGCAGCGATAATCCTGCCATGCGAGCCGCGCGAACAGACCCAGACGCATCACCCCGCCTCCCCCAGCCGTGCAGCCACCACGCCGTCGCTGCGCTGCTCCACCGTCAGGCGCATGGGTGTCAGCCCGTAGCGTACGGCCAGCGCTTCGTCGTGGGTGGAGATCACCAGGCACAAGTCGCGCACCGCCGCCTGCTCGACCAGCAGTTGCATCACCCGCTCGGCGTTCAGAGGGTCGAGCGATGCAGTCGGCTCGTCGGCCAACACGATGGCGGGACGATGAGCCAGGGCACGGGCGATACTGACACGCTGCCGTTGACCGACTGAAAGCCGTCCTGGCTGCCGGTCGAGCAGATCGACAATTCCCAGTTGCTCGGCCAGCTGCTCGACCGCACCGTCCATTGGCAGCCCCAGGAGTTCGCGGGGTAGCTGAATATTGCCGCGTACATTCAGAAAGCCGAGCAGCCCACCGGTCTGCAGCACATAGCCGAAGGCGCGAGCGCGCAGCTTTGCCAGCTCGTCATGCCGGCCAAGACGCCACAGCTCGGCGAGATCGAGAGACTGCACGCTGTCGTCCCAGTGCAGGCTGCCGCCCGAGTCAGGCGACAAGGCCAGCGCCAGCAGATCGAGCACCGTGCTCTTGCCGCTGCCGCTGGGGCCGATCAAGGCGACCCGCTGTCCGGCGCGCAACGCCAGTCCGGGAATTTCCAGGCGATAGCGCTGCCCTTCGCCCCCACGGGTCTTGCTGATCGCGCCAAGGGTGAGCATCAGGGCAGAGTCGACAGGGGCACGCGATACAGCGCGTCTCCCGGAGACGCATCGCCGAAACGCACCCAGTTGGCGGTGTCGTTGTGGAAGGTCTCATAGAGCTGGATCTTCGAATCCAGCTCGTCGATGAAATCTTCCTGCTCGGCCACGCTGAGCGACAACCACAGATCCTGGCTCATGTTCAGCACCTTGCTGCGGTAGGGCAAACCATCCAGATACTCACCTAGCACGCCGCTCTGGGCCAGGTTGGCGCCCTTGACCATGGCCGACGGATCGCGACTCATATGGGCACTGGCACTGGCGATTTCCTGGAAGAAATCCTTGGGCGAGCTCTGCGTACGCCGCGCCGCATCGACCACCATGCGCAGCGACTGCTGCAGATCGTTGAGCTGCAGCTTGGTCAGCAGCACGCAGACCTGGAAGGCCGGCAATGCAGGATCGGTGATATCACGATCGCTGGTTCACGCAGTGACTACCTGGGGCGCCCGCGCCTCGGATTGATGGCCGAGGAAGTCCATGTGCATGGCGTAGCCGACCGCAGCGGACTTGTCGGCGATGCTGGCGCCGCCCTTGGGCTCGGGCAGACTGTTGTCGCTGCGCACCTGATGCACCAGATCGGCGAACGCGCTGCCGATCTCCGTCACGCGACTGCCGAAGGCATTCACATCACCGCCGGCCACCGGAACGTAAAGATCGCCGATACGCGGGTTGGGGTCGGCGGTGAGGCTGCGGTACTGCTGCTCGGCGAAGCCGTGATTGCGCTTGCCGGTGGCGGTCTTCAGGTGCAGGGCATAGATCTTGATCTGCTTGCGTAGCGCCGCCTCGCGTACCTCCGCCTCGTTCATTTTGGTCAGCCCCAGCGGATCGCTCTTGCGCAACGCGCCGGCATCGCTGACCAGCAAGATCAGACGACCGCCGTAGCCATTCCAGTCCATGCCGTCGACGGCCTGCATGACGCCGGCGAAGGCGTCTTCGTTGAAGTCATGGCTGGACACGTCGGTGGCTTTGATCTGCTGCGCCAGCTGCAGAAAACGCTCGGGATCACGCCCCTGTTCCAGAGACACGAGTGTCTTGGCGGTGTACTCCAGGCCCGGCGTCTTGGCGGTATTGCTGCGGAAGCCGACCATGCCGAAGCTGACGCTGTCCAAATCGCCACGATTGGCGATCTGGCCCTGTAGTTCGTGGACGACGTCGCGTACGCGGTCGATATAGGGCTGCATCGACACCGAGGTGTCGACCACCAGCACGATGGCCGTTCTGAACCCCTCCGGCATTGCCGCTGGCGCGCTTTCACCCTGGCTCTGCTGGGCATTGCCCGGGTCGATGGAGGCCACATTGAGCAGTTGCAGCGGCTGGCCGTTGGCGTCGAAGGTTTCCTCCGAATCGAAGATCGGCAGCAGGTAGAACTGATCCTGCGGCACCGCACTGCCGCCAGGCTCGACCGCCACCACGTTGTGGCCGGTACCCTTCAGCGCTTCACGCAGCGCCTCGCGAGCGCGGGCCGGCTCGGCCAGCAACTGCTCCAGGGCCGAGGCGTCACGCACGAACATCACCGGAGCGCGACCGGAGCGTTCGGTGAACTTGAGCACCAGACTCTGCTTCCAGTCGCTCACCGCCGTGGCCGGCAACCAGCCATCGCGGCGCCCGTCGCTGGAGGCACCGATCTGCAGCCACGGCTGGCCGTCGATGTCCTGCCGGGCATACACGTAGAACACCGAAAACGCCGGCGTATCCTTGCCGCTGCTGGCACCGGCCGTATCGGCCAGCTTGGCGCCAGGCTTGCTCAGCACGCGCTGGAACAGGGTCTTCTTGCCCGGCATGAGCAGCGGGCGATCGCCACCATCACTGTCCACCACCGCCGAGATCGGCCCGGCCTCGCCACTTGGCTGTGCCTGGGGCTGAGCCGGCTCGCCGGCTACCGGCGGCGAGGCTGGCGGCGTGCTGTCGGAGCCGAACAGCCAGTAACCACAACCGGCCAGCAACAGCATGCCGGCCAGGGAGGCACCGAGGATCAGCGGCCTCCTGCTGGAGCCTACGTTGCCTTCACGTACCGATGACGCCAGCGGCGAGGGCTGTGGGCGCGGCGGCGGCACGGCGGTATCCGCAGCGGGTGCGTGGGTCGGTATTTCCACGGAAACCGCTGCCAGCGGCGGCACGCTGGTGTCGCCCTTGACCTCGGCGACGGGTGGCAGCACCAGCGGCTGGAACAGGGTGGCATCGTCGGCGGCAGCGGCTGGCATCTGCAGGCGATCGAGCGCGGCAATCAACTGCGCCGCATCAGCGAAGCGCTCGTTGGGATCTTTGGCCAGCAGGCGCTCGAGAATCGGCTGGTAGCGGCCATGCACCATGGGCAGCGCCGGCAACGGCTCGGTCAGATGCGCCAGGGCCGTGGACAGCGAATCACTGCCGATGTAAGGCAGCTTGCCGGTGAGTATTTCGTACAACACCACGCCGAGGGCGTAGAGATCGGCACGGCCATCGATATCCAGACCACGTGCCTGTTCCGGGCTCATGTAGCTGGGCGTACCGACGGCGAAACCGGCCTGGGTGAACTGGGTGCGGTCGTCCAGCGCCTTGGCGATCCCGAAGTCGCTGAGTACCGCCGTACCGTCAGCGCGAAACAGGATGTTGGCCGGTTTGACGTCACGGTGAACCATGCCCTGGGCATGAGCGTAACCAAGGGCCGAGGCGATCTGGCGAATCCATACCAGCCCCTGATCGATACTCAGACCCGCGCTGATGCGCTCCTTGAGCGTACCGTTGGGCAGGTATTCCATGGCCATGTAGTAGAGGCTACCGACATTGCCGATGTCGTGAATGGTCACGGTATTCGGGTGCGACAGCCGCGCCAGGGTCTTGCCCTCGCGCAGGAAGCGCTCGCAGAAGGTCGGATCCGCGGCCAGCGAGGCCGCCATGATCTTCAGCGCGACCTTGCGGTCGAGGGAACGCTGTGTAGCCAGGTAGACCACGGCCATCGCACCATCGCCCAGCTCGCGTTCGATGTCGTAACCCGGTATTTGCATGTCCATGCTATTGGTCTTCCGAGGCCATCCCGAGATGATCGGGCGCGGCAGCAATTGAGTATTTGGCAGATCGATGTGCAACAGTTGGCCGCCTAAGCGGCCTTGATCACCACGGCGGTAATATTATCCGGAGCGCCTCGA
Source organism: Pseudomonas sp. AC355 (assembly GCF_979258205.1). Lineage (NCBI taxonomy): Bacteria > Pseudomonadati > Pseudomonadota > Gammaproteobacteria > Pseudomonadales > Pseudomonadaceae > Pseudomonas > Pseudomonas sp. AC355. The sequence goes on from NZ_OZ409843.1 coordinate 3,409,675, forward strand.
GTCAAGCCAAGGTGTACCAGGCTGCGCACCATCTGGTACGGATCCTCGTGTCCCAGCACCTCGCGCAGTTCGTAATCCTCGACCGTCTTGTTCAGGCCATCGCTGCAGAGCAGGAAGGTGTCGCCAGGTCGCACGTCCAGGCGTGCGCTTTCCAGTTGCAGGTCATCCTGAACGCCCAGGGCACGGGTGACGATATTGCCCATGGGGTGGCTGCGCGCAGCCTCTTCGTCGAGCAGGCCGCTGTCGACCAGCTCCTGCACGTAGCTGTGATCACGGCTGATCGGTTGCAGGCCACCGTTGCGCAGCCGATACAGGCGGCTGTCCCCGGCCCACAGGCACAGCGCTTCGGCACCCCGTGCGGCGAGCACCACCACGGTGCTGCCCATGGTCGCCCCGCCACGCTTCTCGGCCTCTATACGCACCTGTTGATTGACGTGATCCAGGGTATCGATCAACGCCCCTTCGTAGGTGCTCAGCACGGCACTGGGCGGCAACGCACGCAGGCTGTCGATGATCAGGCTGCTGACGTAGTCACCGCTGGCGTGCCCGCCCATACCGTCGGCGACAGCCCACAGGCCGTTGTCCGGGGCATCCAGGCAGGCATCTTCATTGACCTGGCGCACCATGCCGACATGGGTATGACTGGAAGAGTGGTACCGGGTAACGCTCGACGGACTCATGCCTCGCCTCCAGCGGACTCGCTGAGCAGACGACAGAACGCCTCGGCCGGGGGCAGCCCGGCGAAACGTACCAGGCCGGGCGCGACACGCTCGGAACCGCGCCCCCACCACAAGCTGGCGCCACTGCAGGCCTGCTGCATCAGGGCCAGACCACGATCCCGCGGGTTATCCACAGACCAGATCGCCGCGCCGCTGGCATCCAAACGCTGGGTGCTGCCAGTTGCCAGCAGCGGGCTGCCCAGGGCGCCGACAGCGCGCTCGAAGGCTTCAGCATCGGCATCGGTTTCCAGAGTCGAGAGCAACAGGGCCTCGGCACGTTCGAACCAGTCGTCGCTGTCGCTGAGCAGGTGACCGATATCGGTCTGCGGCGGCAGCGGCAGCGCGATGGTCAGGGGAAAGTAACGACCGACGCGGTCGACGCTGGGCATCATCACCCCGCAAACGGCTTCCTGACCGAGCAGGCCAGGCGCGATCGCAAAGCGCCAGAGCGGGCTGACCAGATAGGAATCCAGCCAGGCTTCGCCCAGGGTCTGCCGACTGGCGGTGAGGCCTGCCGTCAGCCAGTTGTCCCAGGCTTCGATGAAGCCCGGCGCAAGACCGCGATGAATGAAATCGCCACGTACGGCCAGCTTGCCGTAGAAACCCGGGTTACTCACAGACGCTCCGGCAGGCTGAAACCGCTGACGACCTGGCGGCGGAATGGATTGAACGCACTGCTGGCCCGCAGCTCGCTGGAAATGCTGGCGTTGTCGACGCGCATGCGCAGGGTGAATCGGTCAGGTGAATTGCCCTGGGCGAGATCCGACTGATCGAGCAATCGGAACCAGGCCCAAGGCCCTTCCAGGGTGATCCCCGAACGCCCGGTGACCGAGGCCGGTGAAATGTTCAGACGTACCACGCCGGTGCCATTGCTGCTCGGCCACTGCATGGCGACCGGTCGCGCCGGGCCGTGATCGTAGCTGAACTGCTGGCCATCGAGGTCAAGCTGGAACTGCTCGATGCTGGAGTCCATCGCCACCGGTCGCAGCTCGAAACGCACCATCGGCTGGGTACCACCGGAACGGAAGAACGCCTCGCGAATGGTTGCGGCACGCTGGAAGGTCTGCAGCACGCCGCTGCCAATGCCGAGCTTCTGCGCAGCACCCGGCTGCCAGCGCCAGGTGCTCGCCGAGGTATCCACGTACGGCTGCAAGTACTTGCGGAAGTAGCTGTCGAGCACCCCGCCCTGGCCGAAGAAATGACCGAAATCGTCCAGGGTCGCATCCCGGCTGCTGCCACGATCCAGCGGGTAGCGCCCAGCCAGCGACTGGCGGTACACCGACACCACCTCGCTCATCCAGGCGGCATTCAACTGGTTGCGGATGCCGCCCATCATGGTACCGGTGGTCGAGCCGACCACCGACTTGAGGAATCCCTGTACCAGCGGCGGCTGGCGCTCGGCACTCAGGCGCACCTGATCGGCAGCAGCCGTGGTCTGGTTGCGCGACTCGCCCAGCAGTGCCTCGCCGCTGGCGCCACTCATGGCACTGACCTGCACATAGAGTGCATTGAGATCCTGCAGCAGGGCATCGATGGCCGGAGTCTGGCCATCGGCGTCTGCGACCAGACCGTTGAGTTCGGCGAAGTGAGCGGTGATCGGATCCATCTCGGTGGCCAGGGCATTGACCACGCCCTCCTCCGACTGGCCGACCAGGGAACCGAGCTGCTGCTTGAGGCGGTCGACGGTATCGTCGCCACGCTCCTTGAGCTTCTCGGCGACCAGTCGCTCCTCCTTCTGCAGATCGGTCTCCTTGGCGACCGCCTGGAGCAGCTTCTTCAGCGGCGACGCCGGCCCCGACAGCACGCGCAGCACGTCCGCGGCCTGGGCCACACTGGTCACCGGCACGAAGTCGATATCGGCGAGCAGCGCATCCCATTGAGCCATGTAGTCCTGCACATAAAGGCGCCGGACTTCCAGCGCGAGGGCGGCGGCATTCTGTCCATCGTCCAGGCTGCGACCGAGTACCCACTGCTCCTCGGCCAGGGTACCGGCCTGGCTGACGCTGCCGACCAGAAAGGCCTCACGGTAGCCGCGCTGGGTATAGAAGCCGCTGAGCGGCTCGTTCAGCGGTTTGCCACTTTTGCGGGTGAACACCAGCGCGGCATCACGGCCGGCAGCATCGCTGAGGCGGAAGTCCGGGATGCCCTCGGGCAGCTTCTGGCGCTTCACCCGGTCATAGGCGCGCTGCGCCACGGACAGCCGCTGCAGACGCCGGCGCACGTCTTCGACCAGGTTCTCGTCGAGGCGCACCACAGGTGGCTGGCGGTCATACAACGCGACCAGATGCTGATTCAGCGCCTCACGCTGTTCCGGCAGCAGATCCCGCGGCAGGCTGCGATCCCAGTCGAGGGCGATCCAGGCCTTGATGAAGTCCGCATCGTAATGTTCCGACTCGCCAAGCATCAGGTAGGCCTTGAGGCCTTCGTAGAGAAAATCCGAGTTGCCGCCCGTGCGCAACTGTTCTTCCAGACGGGCCAGCACCCGCGGCGCCATGACTGCGATCAGCAGCTTGCGGTAGACACTGGAGGCTTCGCTGTCGAGCATGTCGCCCTGGTAGAGGCCAAAGCCCTCGGCCCAGCCCGGCGCATCGCCACTGACATTGCGGATGGCATTGAGCAGCGGCTGTACCGCCAGAACGTCGCGCTGCGCCGGGCTCAGCGCCTGCAGCTCGCCACGCAGCGGCTGAACGCGGGCATCCACAGCAGCGATATAGGCCTGGTTGGCACGGAAGCTGGCGAACCATACCGCGGCCGTGCCGAGTACCAGAATCACAGTTGCGGCAATCACTCCCCGTGCCAGCCAGCGCTTTTGCCGTTCCACCTTGGGGTTGGCACCGACCAGGCCGCGTTCGCCAAACACCACGTCACGCAGCAGGCGTTCGATGAAGTAGCTGCGCCCGGTACCGGTCTGACGGGCCAGGTGCTGACGGTCGAGGCTCATGCTCTGCGCCATGGCACCGATCAGACGGTCGATCGGGCTGCCTTCCTGGGTGCCGCTGGTCAGATAGACGCCGCGTAGTAACACCCGCTCCTCGTAAGGGTTGGGCTTGAACACGCCGTCGAGGAAGCCGGCCAGCGCCTCACGCAGCGCGGCGAACTGTTGCGGGAAGCCATAGATCAGGTCGCGCCGCGCAGGGTCTCGCTCCTGCTGCAGGCGCTCGACCAGGCGCTCGTTGAGACGCAGTTCCAGCGCATCGAACTCGCTGCGAAATACCTGCAGCGGGCCCTCGGCACTCTTGCCATCGTCGAGGTTGAAGGTCATGCCCCAGACCTGAGCACGCTCTTCCTTGCTCAGGCCGTCGAAGAACTCCATGAAGCCGGGCACCAGATCCAGCTTGGTGAGCATCACGTACACCGGGAAGCGTACGCCGAGCTGGGTATACAGCTCCTGCACACGGGCGCGAATGGCCACGGCATGGGCCGCTCGCTCGCTGTCGCTGCCGAGCAGCAGATCGGACAGGCTGATGGCGACGAAGGCACCATCGATGGGCCGCCGCGAGCGCTGCTTTTTCAGCAGGTCGAGGAAACCCAGCCAGGCGGCCTTGTCGACGGCGGCATGGCTGTCCTGAGTGGTATAACGCCCGGCGGTGTCGAGCAGCACCGCCTCGTCGGCGAACCACCAGTCGCAGTTGCGTGTGCCGCCAACGCCGCGTACCGCCCCGGCGCCCATCTGCTCGGCCAGCGGGAAACGCAGCCCGGAGTTGGCCAGCGCGGTGGTCTTGCCGGAACCGGGCGGGCCGATGATCACGTACCAGGGCAGCTCATAGAGGTTGCGCCGCTCACCGCCACCGAGCTTGGCGCGCTTGAGCAGGCCCAGGGCTTCGTCCATGCGCTGACGCAGGGTGGCCAGTTCTTCCGCGGTGGCCACGCTGGTCGGGTCCGGTGCAACTTCCACCAGGCCCTGCATGACCCTGGCGGCATTACGCCGCGCCTGGATGATGCGCATCACCCGCCAGGCCGCCCACAGGACGAACAGCAGGATGATCAGCGTCCAGCGCACCGTGCTGCTGGCCAGCGGCTCGAAACCGCCGATGGCGATCAGTGGGCCCACGAACCAGATCACCAGGCTCAGCGCCAGCAACCCCAAAACCGGCATGACCCAGCGGGCCATGAAACCGAACAACGCCTTCACTCGACGCCCTCCGCAAAGACTGTGATTTCGACCCGGCGGTTACGCGCGCGGCCCTCCGCCGTATCGTTCGAAGCCTTGGCTTCGGTGTCGCTGCGCCCCTCGGCACGGAACCGCGCGGGCTGGCCCGTCTTGGCCGCCAGCACGTCCATCACCTGTTGGGCACGATCCTGGGAGAGCTTCCAGTTGGACGGATAACGCAGCGTCGCGATGGGCTGGTTGTCGCTGTGCCCGGTCACCAGCACCTGGCCGTTGACCTTGCGAATGGCTTCGGCGATGCGCAGTAGCAGCGGTTGGAAGTCGTCGGCAATCGACGCACTGCCGGAGGCGAACAGCTGATCCCCGCGAATGGTCACCACGGAACGGTCGACAGCGTCTTCCACCGCCACCTTCTGCGCACGAATTTCCTCTGCCAGGAAACCGGCCAGGCGTGGGCGCTCGACGACGCGGGGCTGCTGCGCCGGACGGTCGATGGTCTGAACCGGCACGTCGCCAAGCGCATGCAGGTTACGGAATACCGGTTCAGCTTCGGCGGCCAGCTTCATGCGCAGGCCGAACAGCAGCAAGAGCAGGATCGCCAAGCCAATGGCCACCGCCACCCACGGCGGCAGGAACTGGCGCAGGCGGTCACGGGCGACCACCAGGCCGCGCCAGTGCGGCGACAACTCGCGTTCGATCTCGCCCCGTGTGCTGCGAATGGTCGCACTGACCCGCTCGCGCAGCGCATCGAGCTGGCTGCGGCCATCCTGCATGACCCGGTAACGCCCTTCCAGACCGAGGCTGATGCACAGGTACAACAGCTCCAGCAGATTCAGACGTTGACGGGGGTTCTGCAGGCAGTGGTCGAGCAGCTGGAACACCTTCTCGCCGCCCCAGGCCTCGTTGTGCAGGGTGATCAGCAGACTCTGCTTGCTCCAGTCACTGGCGCTGCCCCAAGGCGTGCTGAGCACCGCCTCGTCCAGCGCGGTGCAGAGCACGTAACGCGCCAGCATTACTTCATCCTGAGCGACGCCGGCGGCACGCGCCTTGTCCTCGAACTGGCGCAGGTAGCCGAGCAGCTGCGCACGCAGGCTGGCCGGCGCGGGATGGGAGATGGTGCTGCGCAAGCGAGTCAGCAGCGCCAGCATCGGCCCGGCGGCGGCCTCGATAGGATTCAGACCAAGCCCCCGTGCAGCCAGTGGCGGTGCACTGGGCATGGCCGGCGGTGGCGAACCGGCGGAGGTCGGCCGCGAGGGCTCGGCGGCGCGGCCACCGGGGCGCGGCATGATCATGGTGCGGTCGTTGCCCGCCTGTTCGTGTCCCTTGCCGGGCTGACCGGGCAAGGCGCCAAATGGATCGTCGATGGTCATCGCGCGTCAGCCTCGGATGGCCCAGAAGGCCAGGTTCAGACCAGGGAACTGGCCAGCGATATGGAAAGCGAAGCCGCCGGAATGGATCAGTTGCTTCCAGTGGTCGCTGCCCCGATCCAGTTCGAAATAATTGGAGCCAGCGTGATACGGCAACTGCCGTGGTGCGACCGGCAGTGGCAGCAGGCCGATGCCCGGCAACTGCAGGTTGACCAGATCGCGGATGTGCTCCACCGAACCAATTTTGGCCTGCTGCGGGAAGTGCCCACGCAGGCTCTCACCCGGAACGTCCGCACGGACCACCAGGATGAAGCTGGCGGAATCGAGCAGTGACTTGTCCGCCAGCATCGCCACGTGCACGCCGAAGGACTTCTCGACGATGGGAATGGGGATCGCGCGACTGTCGATGACCATCGATAGCGCCTGACGCAGCGCCAGCATCACCGGCGCGAAGGTGGTGGTCAGGTCGTCATGCTCATAAACCGGATACTCGCCCGGCCGCCGTTCGCTGGCCGTGAAGGTGGCGAACTCACCGGCCAGCGCCACCAGCTCGCGGTACAGCACTTCCGGATGCAGCGGCGTGATGCGTGCCAGGTGCGCCACCAGCGGCTGGGCCCGGTTGACCAGTTGCAGCAGCAGGAAATCGGCGATTTCCGAGGCACCACCGGCGCCAGACGCGACCACCCGACCCGCCAGGGCCTCGCCACGCTGATGCAGCAGCCCGAGCAGTTCGTTGCGAAACGCCGAGAGCGGACGCGAGGCGCTGACGTCGAGCAGCGGCGGGATGTAGTTGTCGTCCAATAGCAGGCTGCGGTCTTCGCGCTTTTCCACCACGCGCACGACACCGATGGCCGCGTGCTCGTCAAGGCCGTCACGCTCGGTGATCAGGCGCAGGGCCAGGGAGCCGATGGCCACCGGCGCACGGCTCTCCAGTGAGGCATTGTCGTCACGCACCTCGTGCACGCTGCTCTGATAACGGGCCGAGCCCAGGCTCTCGCCGCTTTCCACGGTATCGCGCACACCGGCACGCCGCAGTGGCAGGGCCAGATAGACGATGCCATCACGCAGACTGTCATCAATGTTCAGCGGGGCAGGCGCCGCATCGTTCTCGGGAATGTTGAACGGTGTGCCATCAGGCAACAGGCCACGCGCGGACAGAATCGCCAGTTTGCCCTGAGTCAGCAACGCGCTGTCGATAAGCACGTGCGAAAAGCCCCAGGCGCCAGGCTGCGAGGCATGGTTGCGGCCTTCGACCAGGGTTTCGATATAGCGATCCTGCTGCTGGAAGTGCTGCGGGCGCAGGAACATTCCCTCCGACCAAACCACACGGTTGTTCCAGGACATGAACGGGTCTCCAGTCACTCAAGAGGGGTCAGCGGCGTGGCGCTGATGGCATAGGCGTCCAGCTGCAGGCGCAAGGCGCTTGCCTGATGGGCAGGAATTTCGATGACCTGGCGCCAGATCGAACGGTCGAGGGCGCGATAGGCCACGACCACGCCAAGGTGGCGAGTGGCATCGTCCAGGGTCAGCGACTTGCGCTGGGTTTCGCCAGGGCGCACCACGAAACGGTCATGTTCGATCAGTTCGCTGGCCAGGGTCGCGTCAGCGCGATCGACCAGCGAGAAGAAGTCGGCACGAGAAAAGGTCGAGGCATTGCGCAACTGGTACACGTGCACCCAGACCGGCGCCGCCCCGCCCGCGAGCGCCGGGTTGAGATCGCGGCTGGCCTGAAATTGCAGCTCGACGGTAGTGGGTACCGGCTTTTCCGGGCCGGACGCACAGGCGCCGAGCAACAGAAAAACCAGCAGGGTCAGAATCCTTGGCATAACGCTTCCTCAATGATTGCAGCAGGCCCGCGAGCGCGGGCCAAATGATCTCAACGGCCTCGCAAGCGTGCGATGTGCTCCTCATAGGCACGACTGAACTCACGGCCGAACAGCTCCTGAAAACCGTCTTCGGCCTCCTGGGAAATGGTTGCGTAGAGTTCGGTGAACAGCTCCCAGTAGTGTGCACGACGACCATTGGGCAACAGCGCCGAGAACCCGCTCGGCTTGTTCAGACGTCCTTCCAGCTCGCGCGGTTCAAACCGTGCCAGCAAATATTTGATCGCTGCCTGAACGCCAGCCATCAGCGCCAACTGATGGGCACGCAGGTCATCGAAACTCTCGCCAACCGCCTGATCGGGCGCCATGAAAGCCTGATTGTCGTGACGCAGCAACATCAGCAGCGCCTCATCGACGTTGGGCGCGAACTTCAGCGGATTGTTCTGTACGGGCTGGATCATGGTCTGCGCCATGCGGAACTCGCCCTTGAGGCTGGCACGCGCACGCAACACGTCGATCAGCCCTTCGACCATCAGCCGATAACTGCGCCCGATGGACTCCATCTGTGCGGCCGCCGCCACTCTGTCGAGACGCAGATGCTGCAGACCAGCACCACGCAGGAAAGCCTCCATCAGTTCGCCATCATCAACGGCCGCGGGCGCTGCAGGTGCAGGTGCAGGTGCAGGTGCAGGCTGAGGCGCCGCGACCGGCTCGACAACCGGCAACGGCTGAACCTGCTGCACCGGCGACTCGTTCACGAAGAACGGGGGGATTTCCACTGCCGGCATCGGTGGCGACTCGGCGAACGGATCCGGTACCTCCACGGCTTCGGCACTGGGCAGTTCGGCGAATGGATCGGGAATCAGTTGAGGTGCCGATGCGGCCCGAAGATCGGCGAAAGGATCCCAATCCGCCGGGATCACCGAAGCCGGCGCAGTCACGGGCGCAGCGGTAGCCGCGACTACGGCAGGTGGCGGCTGTGAGGGCCGTGGTGGGCGGAAATCATGCTGCTGGGCCGGCACGTGATCGGAGACCGATGGCGCCACGGCTGCCGGAGGGCTGAGGAAGTCGAACAGATCCGGCTTGGTATCGAATGGCGAATCGCGCCGTGGCGCTGAAGGCGCGGGCGCTGCCTGAGCATTCACCGGCGGCATCTCGAGCGGCTGCGCACTGCGGTTCAGCAACGCCTCGAAGCTGTTGAACGGATCGTCCGTCGCGCCACTGGTCGGTACCGGCGCTGCGGTCAGGGCAATACCGCTGATCTGCACACGGATCTCGTATTCGCCGATCTTCAGCACTTCGCCATCTGCCAGAGGCTCACTGCTGCCGCGGCGCAAACGCGTACCTGCGGCCTGCAGAATCACCCCGTTGGTGCTGGTATCGGTGATGTAGTAGATACCGTCGCGGTACTGGATCACGCAGTGCTGGCTGGACACCAGCCGCTCGGGATCGGGCAGCACCCAATCGTTACCGGCGCTGCGCCCGATTTTCAGCTCACCCCGATCGAGCTCGACCTCGGCCCGTTGCCCGGGCGTCAGTTTGTGATAGGTGGTGATGACCAAACGCAGCGGCATTGCGGCTCCTTGCAGTGCGGTAAAAAAACCATGTTCTTCGAGGGGTGTCGATATGCCAAACGCACTATTTTTTGCCCTTGGCCAATACTGTTCAATGCCCAAGCGGGCATATATTTCCAAGCGGTTGTGAGTCACTGCACAGAAGAAGGAAATACTGTGCCTCACGACAGTTTCTACCGCCTTGCCCTTGCTTGACAATGATCTGAGAGCACTCGGAGAATGATCCGGATTAGCATCGAACCTCGCCTGAATAGTGGCATTGTGCCGCTTTGCGTGATGAATCCAGTCTGACAGGCAGCTCGCCGTCACTGCTTCATTTCAACTTTCAGGCCTGACATGGAGAGCACCTGACGTGGTGGATGTGTCGCACTTGCTCAACGCAGTATCCGACGAAAACCCATGTGGGGAAGACCTCGAATACGATGCCGATTTTCTCGAACTGGAGCGCCTGGCGCTGGGCCAGCCAGAGCGCCAGATGGGCCAGTCGGTCATCGCGGCCGAGCCGCCGGATTGGCGCCAGGTACGCGAACGCGCCAGCGAACTGTTCGCCCGCAGCAAGGATCTGCGTCTCGCCAACCTGTATCTGCAGAGCGCCATCGCCCTCGAAGGCCTGAGCGGCCTGGCACAGAGCCTGACGCTGGTTCGCGAATTGCTCACCCAGTATTGGGACGGTGTGTATCCGCAACTGGATGCTGACGACGATAACGACCCGACCATTCGCATCAACGCGCTCAACGCCCTGAGCGCCGAGCCAGTGATCGTCCTGCTGCGTGAAGCCAGCATCACCCGCTCGCGCGCCTTCGGCTCGGTGAGCATTCGTGCAGCCCTGAACGCCGTGGATCTGCAGCGATTCTCCAGCGAGACGCTCTCCGCCGACCAGCTGCGCGGCGCCTTCCTCGACACCGATGCCGAGCTGCTCGACAGCACCCGCATTGCCCTCGACGAAGCCAGCGCGGCACTGGCCGATATCGAAGGCCTGCTCAGCGAGCGGGTCGGGTCGGCGCAAAGTGCCAACCTCGAAGTGCTCAAGCAGGTGCTGCGCCACACCCGGCAGATTTTCAACGACCAGGCACCAGCCGCAGGCAATGACTCATCGCCTGCCGCCGACACCGACCAGCAGGCCGACGAACAGCCTTCGCAGGGTGCAGCAGAATACACAGCGCGCCAGGCGCCGATAGCGCCGGGACGCATCGCCAGCCGCGACGACGTGCTACGTACGCTCGATCGTCTGCTGGAATATTACGCCCAGCACGAACCTTCCAGTCCGGTGCCGGTCTTACTGACGCGCGCGCAGAAGCTGGTCACCGCAGACTTCGCGGAAATCGTGCGCAACCTGATTCCCGACGGTATGTCGCAGTTCGAAAACCTGCGTGGCCCCGAATACGACTAACGTGCGGTGGATCTTCAGGGAAGCCCCACGCACATCGCTACCGGCCTATGGCCGACGAAGCCAGTGCACATGCACAGGAGGAGCAACATGAGCAGCAATACCAGCAGCCAGAAATTCATCGCGCGCAACCGCGCCCCGCGGGTACAGATCGAATATGACGTAGAGCTGTACGGTGCCGAGAAAAAGGTGCAGTTGCCCTTCGTCATGGGCGTGATGGCCGACTTGGCCGGCAAACCCGCCGAGCCCCAGGCCGCCGTAGCCGACCGCAAGTTCCTGGAAATCGACGCCGACAACTTCGACTCGCGCCTCAAGGCCATGAAGCCGCGCGCGGCGTTCCACGTGCCCAACGCACTGACCGGTGAAGGCAACCTGAGCCTCGACATCACGTTCGAGAGCATGGACGACTTCAGCCCGGCCGCCATCGCCCGCAAGGTCGATTCGCTGAACCAGCTGCTCGAAGCGCGCACCCAACTGGCCAACCTGCTGACCTACATGGACGGCAAGACTGGCGCAGAAGAGCTGATCATCAAGGCGATCAAGGATCCGGCGCTGTTGCAGGCACTGGCTAGCGCGCCCAAGCCCCAAGACAACGAGCCGCAAGCTTAAGAGGATGTCCCGATGGCCCAGTTGATTCAGGATTCCGCGCAAGCGGCCGCCACTACCGAACAGACCAGCGAATTCGCTTCGCTGCTGCTGCAAGAATTCAAACCCAAGACCGAGCGCGCCCGCGAAGCGGTGGAAACCGCCGTACGCACCCTGGCCGAACAGGCACTGGGCAAGACCGACCTGATCTCCGATGACGCGATCAAGTCCATCGAGTCGATCATCGCGGCGATAGATGCCAAGCTGACCGCTCAGGTCAACCTGATCATGCACCACCCGGACTTCCAGCAGCTGGAAAGCGCCTGGCGTGGCCTGCACTACCTGGTCAACAACACCGAGACCGATGAGCAGCTGAAGATTCGCGTGCTCAACATCTCCAAGCCCGAACTGCACAAGACCCTGAAGAAATTCAAGGGTACCGCCTGGGATCAGAGCCCGATCTTCAAGAAGCTCTACGAAGAGGAATATGGTCAGTTCGGCGGCGAGCCTTACGGCTGCCTGGTGGGCGACTACTACTTCGATCAGTCACCACCCGACGTCGAACTGCTCGGCGAAATCGCCAAGATCTCTGCGGCCATGCACTCGCCGTTCATCTCTGCGGCCTCGCCGACGGTCATGGGTATGGGTTCCTGGCAGGAGTTGTCCAACCCGCGCGACCTGACCAAGATCTTCACCACCCCCGAGTACGCCGGCTGGCGCTCGTTGCGTGACTCCGAGGACTCGCGCTATATCGGCCTGACCATGCCGCGCTTCCTGGCTCGCCAGCCGTACGGTGCGAAGACCGATCCCGTCGAAGAATTCGCCTTCGAGGAAGAAACCGACGGCGCCGACAGCAGCAAGTACACCTGGGCCAACTCGGCATACGCCATGGCGGTCAACATCAACCGTTCGTTCAAGCTGTACGGCTGGTGCTCGCGCATCCGCGGTGTGGAATCGGGCGGTGAAGTACCGAACCTGCCGGCGCACACCTTCCCCACCGACGACGGTGGCGTGGACATGAAGTGCCCGACCGAAATCGCCATCTCCGACCGCCGTGAAGCGGAGCTGGCGAAGAACGGTTTCATGCCGCTGCTGCACAAGAAGAACACCGACCTGGCTGCCTTCATCGGTGCCCAGTCGCTGCACAAGCCTGCCGAGTACGACGATCCGGACGCCACCGCCAACGCCAACCTGGCCGCGCGCCTGCCGTACCTGTTCGCCACCTGCCGCTTCGCTCACTACCTGAAGTGCATCGTGCGCGACAAGATCGGCTCGTTCAAAGAGCGCGACGAGATGCAGCGCTGGCTGCAGGATTGGATCCTCAATTACGTCGACGGTGATCCGGCGCACTCCACCGAAACCACCAAGGCCCAGCACCCGCTGGCCGAAGCCGAAGTGGTGGTCGAGGAAATCGAGGGCAACCCCGGTTACTACAGCTCCAAGTTCTATCTGCGCCCGCACTACCAGCTCGAAGGGCTGACCGTGTCGCTGCGCCTGGTATCCAAACTGCCTTCGGCCAAGGGGGCCTGAGGTTCGTCACTGTGGCGTCCGCTCTCGCGGACGCAGTTGAAACAGAGTGGCAAAAGCCACGAAAGGAGGAATGATGGCTGTTGATATGTTCATCAAGATTGGCGACGTCAAGGGCGAGTCCAAGGACAAGACCCATGCCGACGAAGTCGATGTACTGGCCTGGAGCTGGGGCATGAGCCAATCCGGCTCGATGCATGTAGGCGGTGGCGGCGGTGCCGGCAAGGTCAACATTCAGGATCTGTCGCTGACCAAATACGTCGACAAATCCAGCCCCAACCTGATGATGGCCTGCTCCAGCGGCAAGCATTATCCGGAAGCCAAGCTGACCATCCGCAAGGCCGGTGGCGATTCTCAGGTCGAGTACCTGATCATCACCCTGAAGGAAGTTCTGGTGTCTTCCATCAGCACTGGCGGTAGCGGTGGCGAGGATCGCCTCACCGAAAACGTCACCCTGAACTTCGCTCAGGTGCTGGTCGACTATCAGCCGCAGAAAGCCGACGGCGCCAAAGAGGGCGGCCCGGTCAAATACGGCTGGAACATCCGCCAGAACGTCAAGGTATAACCCCCGCCCGAGCTTCGGGCGTACATCAATGCCCGGCACCACGCCGGGCATTGATGGTTTTGACCATAGCGAATTTTCAATGGCCCGCAACGCACCTCGCTCCACGGCGAGCCCCGCGGGCCTGATGGCTAACGCATTGCAGCGGTAGCCGCGCCAGTACAGGGAACGACGATGACTGCCGAAGAACACCTGCGTAACGCACGGCTCGAAGAGGCACTGAAGGCGCTGCAGGATCAGATTCGAGCGCTGCCTGCCAAGGCTGAGCTCCGGGTATTCCTGTTCCAGTTGCTGGCCGTGATGGGCCAGTGGAGCCGCGCCCAGAATCAGCTGAAGGTGGCCGGCGAACTGGATGCAGCCTGCCTCCCCATGGTGCAGACCTACAGCACCGCGCTGAACTGCGAAGCCCTGCGCGAGCAGGTTTTCGCCGGTAAAACCACCCCCGTCGTTCTTGGCGAACCCGCTGAGTGGGTGGCACCGCTGATCCTGGCCCTAGAGCAGGATGCTCAGGGCAACACCGCCGCAGCCCAGAGCCTGCGCGACCAGGCCTTCGAAACCGCCGCAGCGGTACCGGGCAAGCTCGACGACGTCCCCTTCGCCTGGCTGGCCGATGCCGACCCGCGCCTCGGCCCGGTGCTCGAGCTGATCGTCAATGGCCGCTACGTCTGGCTGCCCATGGAAAACATCGCCAGCCTCAACCTGGAAGCACCCAGCGATCTGCGTGACCTGGTCTGGCTGCCGGCTCAGGTGACGCTGACCAATGGCGGCAGCACCGTGGCGCTGATCCCCAGCCGCTATCCCGGCAGCCACACTAGTACCGACGGTGCGCTGCGCCTGGCGCGCAAGACCGAATGGCAGGACAACGGCCTGCCGCTCGGCCAGCGTCTGTTCGCCTTTGATGGGGGCGAACAGGCCCTGTTCGATGTCCGTACGCTGAGCTTCGATCATGGGAATGCAGCGGCATGGCCGACCTGAAACGTCAGGAACGCCTGCAGCCTGCCCTGCTCGATCGCCTGCTCGACGACGACCCGAGCAACCAGGTGGAAAGCGTCGACAAGCGCGTGCTGACCCTCAACCAGTTGCGCGCCTCGGTGCTGCGCGACCTGGCCTGGCTGTTCAACACCGTCGCACCGCTGACCAGCGACAATGAAGCGCAGACCCGAGCCGGCAGCTCGGTGGTCAACTTCGGCCTGCCGCCACTGGCAGGTCACAGTGCCTCGAGTATCGACATCCAGGCGGTGGAACGCCTGCTGACCAAGGCCATCGCCGACTTCGAGCCACGCATCGTGCGCTCCTCGCTGCGCGTGCGCGCGCGTCAGGAAGCCGAAGAGATGAGCCACAACTCCCTGAGCTTCGAGATCGAAGGCGACCTCTGGGCGCACCCCATGCCGCTTCGCCTGCTGCTCACCACCGAGCTGGATCTGGAAACCGGCCACGTTCAGGTACTACCTGCCGACGCATCACGGAGACGACGATGAACCCGCGCCTGCTCGGCTACTACAACCAGGAACTGCAACACATCCGCGAGAGCGCCGAAGAATTCGCTGGCGAATTCCCGAAGATCGCCAGCCGCCTGACGCTGTCGGGCGTGGAATGCGCCGATCCCTATGTGGAACGCCTACTCGAGGGCTTCGCCTACCTGACCGCACGGGTGCAGCTCAAGCTCGACGCCGAGTACCCGACCTTCACCCACAACCTGCTGGAGATCGCCTACCCGCACTACCTGGCACCGACCCCGTCGATGACCGTGGTGCAACTGTGCGCCGATCCCAACGAAGGCTCTCTGAGTAGCGGTTTTACACTCGAACGCGGTGCATCGCTGCGGGGCCTGCTCGGCAGCGAAGCCCAGACCGCCTGCGAATACCGCACTTGCCAGCCAGTCACGCTCTGGCCGCTGGAAGTGACCCAGGCCAGCTATTTCGGCAACCCGACGACGCAGCTCGGCCGCCTCGCCGCCAGCGAGCCCGGCGCCAAGGCCGGCCTGAAACTGCGCCTGCGTACCGGCGCCGGCCTGCCCTTCAATGCCCTGGATCTGGATACCCTGACGTTCTTCCTGCACGGCGCCGACGAGCAGCCCTTCCGTCTATACGAACAACTGCTCGGCAATGCCTGTGCCCTGTTCGTGCGGGCCGTCGATGGTTCATGGGTCGAGCGCCTGCCGCCCGACAGCCTGCGCCCACGCGGCTTCGATGACCAGGACGCGGCGCTGCCGGTGGTGCCCCGCGCATTTCAGGGCTATCGCCTGCTGCAGGAATACTTCGCCCTGCCGAACCGTTTCCTGTTCGTCGAACTGACCGGGCTCAAACGCGCCGTGCAACGCAATACCGGCCAGGAGCTGGAGATCGTGGTGCTGTTCAATCGCCTCGACAAAAGCCTGGAAAACAGCATCGGCGCCGAGCAATTCCGCCTGTTCTGCACCCCGGCGATCAACCTGTTCGCCCGGCGCGCCGACCGCATTCACCTCAGCGACCGCGTTCACGAACACCAGATCATCGCCGACCGCACACGCCCGCAGGACTTCGAGATCCATTCGATCACCGAAGTCAGCGGCCATGGCAGCGGCCCGGAGCAACCGTTCCAGCCGTTCTATGCGGTGCGCGACCCTTCGCGCTACGGCCGAGAACAGGCCTGGTACAGCCTGCGTCGTGAGCCTCGCGTGCTGTCGAGCAAGCAGCGGCGCAACGGCCCACGCTCCACCTACATAGGTAGCGAAACCTTCATCTCCCTGGTCGACACCAACCAGGCGCCTTATCGGCACGATCTGCGCCAGCTGGGCATCGCCGCGCTGTGCACCAATCGCGATCTGCCGCTGTCGATGCCGATCGGCGGAACGCGCAGCGATTTCACCCTGGAGGACAGTGCTCCGGTGGTCGCGGTGCGCTGCCTGGCCGGCCCCAGCCGCCCGCGTGCCAGCCGCGCCCATGACGCCAGTGCCTGGCGCCTGATCAGCCAGCTGTCACTCAATTACCTGTCGCTCAGCGAACAGGGCCAGGGCGCCGCCGCACTGCGTGAGTTGATGCGCCTGTACGGCGACGCTGGCGACAACGCCCTGCAGCTGCAGATCGACGGCCTGCGCCAAGTCAGCAGCAAGGCCTGCACGCGGCGCCTGCCGATGCCCGGGCCGATCGTCTTTGGTCGCGGCCTGGAGATCGGCCTGGAGTTCGACGAGAACGCCTTCCGCGGTACCGGAGTGTTCCTGCTCGGTTCGGTACTGGAACGCTTCCTGACACGTTACGTATCGATCAACAGCTTTACCGAAACGGTGCTGCGCACCACCGAGCGGGGCGAAGTGATGCGCTGGAGGGCCAAGCCCGGATGTCGGCCGACCCTGTAAACACCTTGGCGGCGATGGCCGAAGCGCCCTGGAACTATGACTTCTTCCAGGCCATGCGGCGCATCGAGTGCGAATACCCAGAGCGCCCGCGCCTCGGCCATTCCGTGCGCCTGGTCGACGACCCGCTGCGGCTTGGCCAGAAACCGGACTGCGGCTTTGCGCCCTCGACCCTGGCCAGCGTCATCCACGACAGCACCGGCACGCCGCGCATCGAGCAGTTCTTCTTCGGCCTCACCGGCCCCAACGGCCCGCTACCGCTACACCTGACCGAACATGCCCGCGAGCGCCAGCGGCACCATGGCGACGCCACCTTCAAGCGTTTTCTTGACGTTTTCAATCATCGCCTGCTGACCCTGTTCTACCGCGCCTGGGCCGAAGCACGACCCACCGTCAGCCAGGATCGTGCGGACGATGACTACTGGTCACCGCGTCTCGGCGCCCTGTCCGGCCGCGGCATGCACAGCCTCATGGGCCAGGGCCCGATCGACGACGCCGCACGCTATTACTTCACCGGCCACCTGGCCGCGCAGACCCGCTATCCGGACGGCCTGCAGGCGATCCTCAGCGAGTACTTCGGCGTGCCAGTGGCCCTCGAGGAATATGTCGGCCAATGGCTGCAACTCCCGGAATACAGCCGCCTGGGCGCCTCGACCTGCACACTCGGCGTGGATCTGTGCCTGGGTACCCACGTGTGGGATCGGCAACACAAGTTTCGCCTGCGCATGGGCCCGTTGAGCCTGGCGCAGTACAGGCGGTTTCTGCCCGATCAGCCGCTGCTCGCCGAGCTGGCAGCCTGGGTGGCCGAATACGTCGGCATGGAACTGGACTGGGACACCAACTTGGTGCTCAAACAGGAGGAAGTACCGCAGGCCAACCTGGCCGGTGGTTACCGACTCGGCTTCGACATCTGGCTCGGGCAACCGACTGAGGACGCCGATGGACCTCTACCTCAGCAGTGGCCACTGCACATTCGCGGAAGCGTGCTGATGGCCAATCAGGTCTTTGCCAACAACATGGAAATCTCCTGCAAGTCGGCCAGCGGAAAATCCGTCGCCGCCTTTCCGGACGTTTGCTTCACCCCGCCGCAGGCACCGCCCACACCTATGGGCGTACCGATTCCCTACCCCAATACCGGGCTGGCGAAAGATCCCAGTCGCGGTACGCGCAGCGTGAAGATCACCCGCAAGGAAGTGATGCGCAAGAACAAGAGCTTCTTCAAGACCAGTTACGGTGATGAGCCTGGCTGCGCACCGAAGAAAGGCATTCTTACCGGCAAGATCAAGGGCAAGGTGTACTTCACCAGTTGGTCGATGAACGTCAAGGTCGAAAGCCTCAACGTCGTCCGCCATATGGATCTGACCACTCACAACCATGGCTCCATGCCCGGCAATACGCCGCCCTGGCCGTACATGGATGAAATAGCCATGGCCGTCATGAACTGTGAGGAGGCCCTGGAACGTACACCGGTAAAAAATCATAGCGAGCAACAGAAGCGCTGCCAGGCCATCAAGCAGGAGACTGGAGTGGAATACCAATCCCACCATGTCATCCAGAATTCGCACTTCTGCTATCCGCGCGGCACCACGCTCACGGAAATCTGCCCAGGGTATGACGAAGCGCTGGCGCCCTGTATCGCGCTAGAGGACGGTACCGATCCGAGTACCGACCACGGCCGGGTATCGCAGATGCAGAAGGCGGATGCCAAGCGCTACCGGGATGCCTATAAGCACAAGCAGACCAGCCCGACCTATCAGGACGCACGAGCCGACGCCAAGCGTCAGTTGATCGAGCCGGGGCCCGGCCCGGGTCTCAGCGCAAACGATGCCGAATGCGTGCTGCGTGAGGTCGACAAGCAATTTCACCAGATGTGCAAAAGCAGCATGCAGAAGCCCAAGCAATTCGAGCTGCGAGCGCCCGGCACTCGTGGAGCAGCGTTGCCGCAGAAAGTCATTGCGAAGAAAGCCCAAAAATCAAAGTTGTTCTGATAAGGACGTTTTCAATGAGCGATTCACGTCAAGTCAGCATCGTCGCCATACATGGCAACGGCCAAGGACAGGCCGATGTTCTGTTGAACGTCTACGAACCACCTCTAGAACCCGACGCGATCATTTCCTGCATCCATAGCGTTGCCTATGACGACGAAGGGCTGAGTGCTACCTCGTTATTCGAGGTCGATCACTGGCTGACCCATATGCATCGTCGGGGTGACTGGATCGCCGCCTGCTCCATGGATGGCCATATCCACTATTTCGATGGCATCCACTGGCAGACGCTACAGACCACGGCAGAAGATGGCTTCAACGCCGTGTTCGTCGCCAGCCCGGGGAGCATTTATGCCGCCGCGCTGGACGGTTCCATACGCCTGATCGAGAACCATCACGAGCAGATCGTTTCAGCGGCGGGCGGCAAGCGCCTCAATGCACTGCACGGCTGTGCCAGCGATTGCCTGTATGCCGTCGGCGATGGTGGGCGCGTGGTTCACTTCGACGGCAGTCGCTGGAGCGAAATCGAGCCGTTCACCAACATCAGCCTGCTGGCTGTGCTGTGCATAGCCGACGATCAGGTCGTCATTGCCGGGGCCAAAGGAGGTCTCTGGATCGGCCATGGCGATATCTGGCAGCAACTCGATGCCGCTGACTACACCATCACCAGCCTTGCTGTGCAGCAGGACCAAATCTGGCTTGCAGCAGGAGCCAACGGTGTATTCAAACTGGACGGCGATCAATTGCAGGAAAGCAAACAAGCCCCCCTGTATCGACTGGCGGCCAATGACGCGCACCTGATGGCGGTTGGCGGAGAGATCTTCGCCTGGTGGGACGGACATCAGTGGCAAGGTTGGCGTTATGAAATCGACTGACCGACCTGCCGTCACCGCAAAGACACCAGATGCAGTAAGCAACGGACATAAGTCATTAGGTAAAGGAGCACACCATGAGTGAAATCAGTCGCGCCGCGCTATTCGGCAAATTGAACAGCGTCGCCTACAAGGCCATCGAAGCAGCCACCGTATTCTGCAAGCTGCGTGGCAACCCCTACGTCGAGCTGAGCCACTGGCTGCATCAGATCCTGCAATTGCAGGACTCCGACCTGCACCAGATCGTGCGTCAGTTCAGCATCGAGCCGGGCCGCCTGGCCAAGGACATCACCGAAGCCCTGGATCGCCTGCCGCGCGGCTCCACATCGATCACCGACCTGTCCTCCCACGTCGAGGAAGCGGTCGAGCGCGGCTGGGTCTACGGCAGCCTGATGTTCGGCGAAAACCAGGTACGCACCGGCTATCTGGTGGTCGGCATTCTCAAGACACCGAGCCTGCGCAATGCCTTGTTGGCCATCTCCCGCGAGTTCGACAAGGTCAAGGTCGAGACCCTCACCGAGCGTTTCGACGAGATCGTCGGCGCATCACCGGAGAACGCTCTGAGCGCCACCGACGGTTTCGATGCCGGTGCGGTGCCGGGTGAAGCCAGCGGCGCCATGGCCCCGGCAGCGATGGGCAAGCAGGAAGCGCTCAAGCGCTTCACCGTCGACCTCACCGAACAGGCGCGCAGCGGCAAGCTCGACCCCATCGTCGGGCGCGACGACGAGATTCGCCAGCTGGTCGACATCCTCATGCGTCGCCGTCAGAACAACCCGATCCTCACTGGCGAGGCCGGGGTGGGCAAGACCGCAGTGGTCGAAGGTTTCGCCTTGCGTATCGTCGCCGGCGACGTACCGCCAAGCCTCAAGGACGTCGAGCTGCGTAGCCTGGACGTCGGCCTGCTGCAGGCCGGCGCGAGCATGAAGGGTGAATTCGAACAGCGCCTGCGCCAGGTCATCGAAGACGTACAGAGCTCACCGAAGCCGATCATTCTGTTCATCGACGAAGCCCACACTCTGGTCGGCGCCGGTGGCGCGGCCGGTACCGGTGATGCCGCCAACCTGCTCAAGCCCGCGCTGGCCCGGGGCACCCTGCGTACCGTGGCCGCCACCACCTGGGCGGAATACAAGAAACACATCGAGAAAGACCCTGCGCTAACCCGCCGTTTCCAGGTCGTGCAGGTGGACGAACCCTCCGAGCACCGTGCGATCCTGATGATGCGCGGCGTCGCCTCGACCATGGAAAAACACCATCAGGTGCAGATCCTCGACGAAGCCCTGGAGGCTGCCGTCAAGCTTTCGCACCGCTACATTCCGGCCCGTCAGTTGCCGGACAAGTCGGTCAGCCTGCTCGACACCGCCTGCGCTCGCGTAGCCATCAGCCTGCACGCCGTGCCGGCCGAGGTGGACGACAGCCGTCGACGCATCGAGTCCCTCGAGACCGAGCGAGCGATCATCGGCCGCGAACAAGCCATTGGCGTCACCATCGGCAGCCGCCTGCTGGACGTCGATACCGCGCTGGCCGAAGAACGCCTGCGCCTGGTCACCCTGGAAACCCGCTGGGCCGACGAGAAGGCGCTGGTGGACGAACTGCTGGCTACCCGTGCCCGCTTGCGCGCCGCTGCCGAGCCGGTGGACGACACCAGCCGGGAGTCAGGCGCCGAACAGCCGGCCCTGAACGACGAGCAACGCGCTGCACTGCGCGATGCCCTCGCCGATCTGCAGCAGCGTCTCAGTGCCCTGCAGGGCGAGGCGCCATTGATTCTGCCGACCGTGGATTACCAGGCGGTCGCCTCGGTGGTCGCCGACTGGACGGGCATCCCGGTCGGGCGTATGGCACGCAACGAGCTGGAAACCATCCTCAAGCTCGATCAGCACCTGAAGAAGCGCATCATCGGCCAGGATCACGCCCTGGAGATGATCGCCAAGCGTATCCAGACCTCCCGTGCCGGCCTGGATAACCCCAACAAGCCGATCGGCGTGTTCATGCTCGCGGGCACCTCCGGCGTGGGCAAGACCGAAACCGCCCTGGCCCTGGCCGAAGCCCTCTACGGCGGCGAGCAGAACGTCATCACCATCAACATGAGCGAGTTCCAGGAAGCGCACACCGTTTCCACCCTCAAGGGCGCGCCACCGGGCTACATCGGCTACGGCGAAGGCGGTGTGCTGACCGAAGCGGTACGCCGCAAGCCCTACAGCGTGGTGCTGCTCGACGAGGTGGAGAAAGCTCACCCGGATGTGCACGAGATCTTCTTCCAGGTGTTCGACAAGGGCGTGATGGAAGACGGCGAAGGCCGTCAGATCGACTTCAAGAACACCCTGATCCTGCTCACCACCAACGCCGGTACCGAGATGATCGCCGGGCTGTGCAGCGACCCGGAGCTGATGCCCGAACCCGAAGGCATCGCCAAGGCACTGCGCGAACCCCTGTTGCAGATCTTCCCGCCAGCCCTGCTCGGCCGCCTGGTGACCATCCCCTACTACCCACTTTCCGATGACATGCTCAAGGCCATCACCCGCCTGCAACTCGAGCGCATCAAGAAACGCATCGAAAGCACCCACAAGGTGCCGTTCGATTACGACGACAGCGTGATCGATCTGGTGGTTTCGCGCTGCACCGAGAACGAGAGTGGCGGTCGGCAGATCGACGCCATCCTGACCAACAGTATGCTGCCGGACATGAGTCGCGAGTTCCTGACCCGTCTGCTCGAAGGCAAACCGCTGAGCGGGGTGCAGGTAACGCAGCAGAACAACGAGCTGCATTACAGCTTCGAACAGACGCCGTGAGCCCCACGATGCTGACTGCGACAGAGGACGCTAGATGGCAATAACCCAGAACGCACGCATGGCCGTCGTCACTAGCCCCTTGGGTGGCGATGTGCTGGTGCTGCGAAGAATGGAGGGCCGGGATGAACTCAGCCGCCCCTTCGCCTACGAACTGGCGCTGATTTCCGAAGATCATGCGTTGCCACTCGATGCCCTGCTGGGCAAGCCGATGGGGCTGACCCTGCAGCTGGCCGACGGCAGCGACCGCTACTTCCACGGCATCGCTGCGCGCTGCAGCCAGGCGGCGGGTAGCGGCCAGTTCGCCAGCTACCGGGTCAGCCTCAAGCCCTGGTTATGGCTGCTGTCGCGTACGTCAGACTGCCGCATCTTCCAGAACAAGACGGTGCCGGATATCGTCAAGCAGGTCTTCCGCGACCTGGGTTTCTCCGACTTCGAAGACGCCCTCACCCGCTCCTATCGGGAGTGGGAGTACTGCGTGCAGTACCGCGAAACCAGTCTCGACTTCGTCAGCCGGCTGCTCGAGCAGGAAGGCATCTACTACTACTTCCGCCACGAGCAGGCCCGCCATGTGCTGGTGCTGTGCGACGCCTATGGCGCACACCGGGCGGCCCCTGGCTACGCCAGCGTGCCCTACTTCCCGCTGGAAGATCAGATGCGCGAACGCGACCACATCTACGACTGGCACCTCAACCACGAAGTGCAGTCAGGTTCGCTGGAACTCAACGATTACGACTTTCAACGCCCCAGCGCACGCCTGGAAGTACGCTCGATCGTCTCGCGACCGCATAGCAACGCCGGGCATCCACTGTTCGACTACCCCGGTGAATACGTCCAGAGCAAGGACGGCGAGCAATACGCACGCAATCGCATCGAGGCCATTCATACCCAGTACGAGCGCGTACAGTTGCGCAGCAACGCGCGCGGGATCGGCGCCGGTCACCTGTTCAGCATGACTGGCTACCCACGCGCCGATCAGAACCGCGAATACCTGACGCTCAGCGCCGACTACCAGATCGTGCAGGAAGCCTTCGAGAACAACACCAGCGACGAGCCGCTGCAGTTCGACAGCCGCCTGGAGTGCATCGATGCCAGCCAGGTTTTCCGCCCGCTGCCACTGACCGTGCAGCCGATCGTGCAGGGGCCGCAGACGGCCATGGTGGTCGGCCCGCAAGGCGAGGAAATCTGGACCGACTCGTTCGGCCGGGTGAAGGTGCACTTCTACTGGGATCGTCACGACCAGTCCAACGAGAACAGCTCCTGCTGGATCCGCGTATCGCAGAACTGGGCCGGCAAGAACTGGGGCTCGATCCAGATTCCGCGTATTGGTCAGGAAGTCATCGTTAGTTTTCTGGAAGGCGACCCTGACCGGCCGATCATCACCGGTCGCGTCTACAACGCCGAACAAACCGTGCCTTACGATCTACCTGCCAACGCCACCCAGAGCGGCATCAAAAGCCGCTCCAGCAAGGGTGGCACGCCAGCGCAGTTCAATGAAATCCGCATGGAGGACAAGAAGGGCGAAGAGCAGCTGTACATCCATGCCGAACGTAACCAGGACATCGTCGTCGAGCTGGACGAGACCCACGCCATCGGCCGCGACCGCAGCAAGTCCATCGGCCGCAACGAGACGGTCGATGTCGGCGCCAACCGCACCAAGAAGATCGCCCGCAACGAGCGATACAGTATCGGCCACAACAAGACGGTGAACATCGGACGCTTCAAGGTCGAGAGCATCGGCATGGCCAAGATGACCAACGTCGGCCTGGGCTATAACCGCAACATCGGCATGGCGATGTTCTCGGCAGTGGGCATGAACCGCACCGATTTCGTCGGCAAGACCTGGGCCGTCTCGGCCGGCGACAAGATCGAGTTCAAGGTCGGCAGCTCACAACTGACCCTGACGCCGGATGCCATCTACCTCAGTGCCAAGGACATCCACTTCAAGGCGCAGGAGTATCTGCACGCCGATGCCCCGTCCGATATCCTGCTCAACTCGGGTACCGCGCAGCCAGCGCCAGAACACAGCGGCAAGGCGGAGCCCCGCTCGCAGGTCGGTGCACTCGCAGCGGTCGCCGGCGTCCTGCGCGGCCTCGGTTCGCAGGCCGCACCGAGCGCCCAGGGTAATGACAAGCGCCCGGGCGCCGAAGCACAGGGCAGCCTCTCGTTGAGGAGCAATGCACCCGCGGCGGCCGATACGCCTGCCGCCGTTACCACCGGCCTCGGCAGCGCAGTGGATCGCATTGCCGCCCAGTCACCCGTGCTGCAGGAGGATCTGCGCTCGCTGCAGGAGCAAGGCTGGGATATCGAATACGGCCCTGCAGGCGCAGGGACATACGTGAGTCAGGAAGGTGACGTGAGCCGGATCGTCATCGACGGCGACATGCGTGGCTCGCCCGCCACGGTAACCCAACTGTTGGCTCACGAGGTGGGCCATGCCACCCACCCCTACGAGGAAAACCTTTCCTCCAAGGCTGCCTACGTCAGCGGTGCCCTGCAAGACGAGGGCGCTGCGGTGCTGAACAACATCAAGGTACAGCGAGAGATCATCGCCAACGGCGGCCCGGACATCAGCATCAATGGTTCGGTAGCCAACCATGCGGCCTACAACGCAGCCTACGACCAGCTCGTCAGCAGCGGCGATAACGCTGCAGCCCGCAAGGCCGTCGGGCAGGTGTGGGGCAGCGAAACCTCATCGGTCAAGGTCGACGGCAAGTTCGTCACGTACAACGATTACTACGGCAGCTGGTATGACGATAACGTCGACGATTAAGCGGCCCTTTTTCAGGCTCTTTGCCTACCTGCTTGTAGCGAGCACGGCAGCCTGTTCAACAGCGAACGAGAACCAACGGATGAACCAAGCCTCTTTCACGCTCTGGCAAACCATCGAGCAACTGGCGCAGCAAGGGCCGCTGACCAAGGCCAAGATCGAGCAGACGCTGGGCAGCACCTTGCAGCTGGACAAGCAGGATGAGCACCGCACCCGCTGGATTGGTGGCGAGGTTGTCCTGCAAGGCAACGTGCGCATCGCGCAGACGGGTTTCACGGTGCTCAACAAGGAGCATGCGGCTCGCCAGAGCACCGTCGGCCTGTTTCTGACCGGTGCCTGCATAGGCCGCCATGACATAGAAGCGCAGTATGGTGAACTGCTTCTGGTCTCGGCCCCGCGTGGCCGCTCACCGCACGAGACGAGCGTTTGGGAAAGCGCACGCCCCTGGGGGCAACTGCGCTTCGCGTTCAAGCAGAACAACCCCGAGTGCCTGCACAGCGTGTCGATCATTCCAGCCGCGCAATCAATACCTGGCGAAGCTTGATTCATAGCGAACGGACATAGCGTGCAGATCGATAATCGCAGTGGTTTCCCCCATGCCTGGTTCGAGAAAACCGGCCCAGGCGGCGTCGTTTACGACGTACTGGTGCTGCGCGGCACCTTCGCGCTGACCGGTAGCTATCTTCCACTACCGCGGGCCGATGTGCAGGCACCCATCGTCTATGCCGATGAGTACGATGGCCATCCCGAAGCCAACCCCCTGCAAAGCGTGCTGCGCCGCGAAGGCGACCTGACGCTGCTCAAACCGGCCAGTGATATCTACGTCACGGGTACCGCCCGTAGCGAAGGCGGTGTCGCCCTACCTGGCTGGCTCGCCGGCATTCGCGTCGGCACACGGCGCAAGCTGCTGCAACTGCACGGCCCGCGGCGCTTCGAACGCCACGGGCAGGAGTGGCGCCTGAGCAGCGCTGAACCCGTCAACCAGGTGCCCCTCGACTACCGCTATGCCTTCGGTGGCTGCTACAGCGTGATGGCGAGCGAACAGAGCCCGGTAGAGCGGGTGTACAACCCCGATAATCCCGCCGGGTGCGGCTGGCTGCCCGGCGAGGCTGACCTAACGGCCGTGTCGCCCGAGGCCCAGACGCAGATACGCCAATGGCTGGAGGGCGTAAGCGAGCTGCCGGCGCCACAGATCGAGGACATCGATGCACCCATCACCAGCCCCCATGACGCTCTGCCGCCACAAGGCTTCGCCCCCCTCGCCCGCTGGAGCCAGGAACGCCTGCAATACGCCGGCACCTACGACGAACACTGGCAGCGCGAGCGCTATCCCCTGCTGCCCGATGACTTCGACGAACGCTTCTACCAGGCTGCGCCGCCTGAGCTGATCCAGCCCGGCTACCTGGCCGGCGACGAATTCATCTCCCTGCTCGGCATGCTGCCTGAGGGTCTGACGCATTTCCGTCTGCCCGGAATCCTAGCGCTGGTGTCGCTGACCCCGTTCCACGGCCGTACCCGACAAGGGCCGCTGGTGCTCGACACCGTGGCCATCGACCTGGATGCACGGCACGTCTCGCTGATCTGGCGCGGCACCTTCGAGCGCGGCGAGCCCTGGCGGCGGCTGGCGATCGGCACGCTGGACGTTCCCCTGGTACAGGAGGACGTGCATGGCACTTGAGATAGACATATCGGCAGGCCGGTACCACAACGCCGACCTGTTCCGTAAGAACTTCGGTATCGACAGCGCCGAACAGGCCGCAGGCGCCCTGAACAATCTGGATAGCCTGTATGCCCGTGGCGGCCACCCCTGGGAAGCTTTCACCGCCAACGGCGAATACTTTCCGGGCCAGCGCGAGAGCTTCGACAAGACCGCCAGGCAGGTCAAGGATCTGTACGACAAAGGGGTCTACAAGGATGGCGAGCTGGCGGAGTCAAAACCGACGGAGGACGGCAAGGATCTCGTGGGCAACGCCCGCCACGCCGCCAACGACAGCCATGAATGGAAAGCCGTCTGCTCGGTACCGGACTTCTGCAAGGTCGGCAATGCCGTGGTGCCCTTCGACAGCTTCGCCACCATTGGCAATCAGACCCAGTCCTCATCGGACGTGAAAGCCCAGGGCGTGCCGGTGTATCGAGTCGGCGACCTGCACAAGGGCGTCCAGGGCGATGCCGGTTCCCACGTGGTCGCCGGTACTTCGCTCGGCGGCGGCTACGTCAAGTTTCTCAGCGGCCAGAACGACGTCAAGGTCAACGGTATCCCGCTGGTGCGCCAGGACAGCACCTGCCTGGTCAATTGCAATGGCGCAGGTATCGGCGGTGCGCTGGGCAAGGTCGTCACTACACAGCGCGGCGCAGATACCCAGGCCGAAAAAACCGCCGAGGAGACCAACCCGGAACTGCAGGCGCTGCTCGACGCCGAAGCCGACGAGCGCTCGCTGTGGGAGAAGACCAAAGACTTCGGATCCGGCGCCTGGAGCAGCACCAAACGCATAGCCGAGGCCAGCGTTGACGACCCGCTGGATACCGGCGTTGGTGTACTCAAGGGCATTGGCAACCTGCCTACAGATCTCTGGAACCTCGGGGTGATGGCCAGCAAATACAGCTCGGCGGCGGGCATCCCGCCTATCGCGCTGCGCGCCCAGGCCATGGAAAAGGCAGCCCTTGCCGCCCACCAGGCCGGTGACCTGACCAAGGCCAACGAACTGGCCAGCCAGGCCAGCAAGATGATGAACGCGGGCTACGCCGGGGATCTGTTCGAGCTGACCAGTGATGCACAGACCGGTGGCTCTGTACTGTCGATGTTCATACCCGGCAGCGTGGTGGTGAAGGGAGCGAGTAGAGCTGGCAAGGCAGCACGTGGAGTGCGAGTTCTGGATGAGGCGGCCGACGCCGAGAAAGCCGCAGATGTAGGCAAGAGTTCGGGCCCTGGGGTGCACGTCAAGGCGGCAACAGGCGAGAAGGCGGCACATGAGGCCATGGTAGGTAAAGGATACGAGCCTCTGGGTAAAACGGACGGCAATTACAAGCCCGGGCAGAACGGCATTGATGGTGTCTACAAGAATTCAAACCCGCCTCCCGAGTACATCATCACCGAGGCGAAGTACGGCTCATCGCAGCTCAACAAGAGATTGGCCGATGGCACAAATCAGATGGATGATGCCTGGGTAAGAAACCGATTGGATGCACAAGTTGGTAAAAGGCAGGCTGATGCCATTCGCGCGTCCATGCGCCGCGGAGATGTTCAAAAGTGGGTACTTCGTGTTGGCGAGGATGGCAAGGTAAACGCCAAGCTGGTTGACAGTGCAGGTAACGTAATCAGAGGCAATGCTGGGAAAGTTCCGAATTTTTAAAGGAAATATTTGATGACTCGTGACAACGTGAAAACGACGGCGTATTTCGATGAATGGATTGATTACGATCAAGATGTAATCCAACAAATACGCGACGAACTAGAGTCCAACTCCTTGGCGCCATATGGCAGGGTTCAAGCGGCATATGACCTTGCCAGGAAAATTCTTGATCGCATCATAATGCGCTACTCAAGAGGGGATAGCCTTACCGGTTTTCGCGATGACCTCGAAAGCCTGTTGGCTGCCCGTGAGCAACTGAAGTTACTGTGCGATGCATTGCCATCGGACGAGCAAAAGAACCGTTTCCAATATGAGCGACTGAGTTTCGACAACTACCTGGATTTCTTCTGGTGGCTCTCTCTGGCCGTCTGTCTCGGTATGGACGAAGCACACCTTGAGCGCGTAATCGCGCTGATCAACAACGCAGGCCAGGACGCGCTACTGGACCGTATCGCCGTGAAACTCGGCGCTCATCAGCGTGCCGTATCCAACGAATTGGTGTTCCCCAAGCAATATGCGCTGTTGCTGCAAGCACTGGATGCGCCTTCGCAAGAGCAATCCAATCTGGTCAAGAAATTCCTCGACGGCTGGTACAAAGGCAACAAGAACCTTGCAGCGTGGTACGACAACCATAAGGGCGAAGACACCGGCTACGTTGGTTATTGGTGCTTTGAAGCCGCACTGATAGTGAAGCTATTTGGAATAGACGATTCGTCTTTCAGAACGCATGCGCACTATCCGGCTGACTTAGTTCACAACACCTGATTTCTATAGCATCGCTTCACCCGCAATCGCCTGCACCGATATGGGATGTGAATCAGTGATTCGTATCGGTCAGGCTGCTAATCAGGCACAGGTCTGCTTCGCCACCATCGGCAATCAGACCTAGTCTTCGCTCGACGTCAAACGTCGGCTACCTGCACAAGGGCCTCTAGGGCGATGCCGGTTCCCACGTGGTAGCCGGCACCTCGCTCGGCAGCGGCTACGTCAAGTTCCTCAGCGGCCAGAACGACGTCAAGGTCAACGGTAGTCCCGTGGTGCGCCAGGACAGCACCACCTGCCTGGTCAATTGCAATGGCGCAGGTGTCGGTGGTGCGCTGGGCAAGGCCGTCACCACCCAGCGCGGCGCAGATACCCAGGCCGAAAAAACCGCCGAGGAGACCAACCCGGAACTGCAGGCGCTGCTCGACGCCGAAGCCGACGAGCGCTCGCTGTGGGAGAAGACCAAAGACTTCGGATACGGCGCCTGGAGCAGCACCAAACGCATAGCCGAGGCCAGCGTTGACGACCCGCTGGATACCGGCGGCGTACTCAAGGGCATCGGTAACCTGCCTACGTATCTCTGGAACCTCGGGGTGATGGCCAGCAAATACAGCTCGGCGGCGGGTATCCCGCCTATCGCGCTGCGCGCCCAGGCCATGGAAAAGGCAGCCCTTGCCGCCCACCAAGCCGGCGACCTGACCAAGGCCAACGAACTGGCCAGCCAGGCCAACAAGATGATGAACGCAGGCTACGCCGGGGATTTGTTCCAACTGACCAGCGATGCACAGACCGGTGGCTCTGTACTGTCGATGTTCATACCCGGCAGCGTGGTGGTGAAGGGGGCGAGTAGAGCGGGCAAAGCGGTGCGTGGGGCACATGCGCTGGATTCAGCGGTCGATGCGGGAGCCGCAGGAACAAAAGCCCAACAAGGTGTACATATTGCGCCTCGAAGCACAGCCTGGACGGAGCTTGCGAAAAAAATCAGAGCCTACATCAAAGATGTCGAAGCTCGCACCGGTCGGAAGATCCCTGAAAACCAAAGAAAATTGCTTGAGCAAGACCTACGATCCAATAAGTACCAGCGCTTAGATGTGGAGGCCGCAGCGGCGCACCGGACTGACTTCAATCGAGTGAAAAACGATTTGATTTCAGAGTGGGAAAAAAATACAAATCAGAAATGGCCAAGGTATAGCGAGGATGTACTCTCGAAAAACGGCTCCGTTATTCGACGTGTTGGACAACCCTACGATGCACATCACTTGATTGAATCCAGCTACGGCGGACCCAATAAATGGTGGAATATGCATCCAGCCAGATTCCCAGATCAACATCAGGGCGGAATACATAGATCGGGCAGCCCGGCCCGAGACTTATTCGAAAAGTGAGAGCAAATCATGAGCATGTACCTGGATTATCAAAATGCGAAGGGCAAAGGTTCCTTAATCGACAGGATGATTCCAATTTCGCCAAATGGTGAGGCCGCTATCCGTGCCATTTACCCAGCCATTCCCAATGACTACATTGACTTCCTGTTGGCTGTTGGAGCAGGAGAGATTGGTGATGCCGCATTCGAGCTCTACAGCGGGCCAGTTGAACCTGAAGAAATCTATGGGGATAGCGATGGCGTCGAAAACGTTCTGCTCATAGGCGATGACCTTCAGGGCTACAACGTGGGTTACGACATAGATACATGGAATGTGGTCGAGATCGACCCGACGAATCGCAGCACTCGGAAAGTGGCATCAAATTTTGAGAGTTTCATACGAACACTTGTCATTACTTACTCCTAATCTTAATAATTTGCATCGAGAAAAAACAATAGATATAAAGTCTGCTTAGACTAGAAACAGGCAATGTCATCTTGGTTAAGTATCCCCGTGATTACCACTGCGGGATGGGTTGCTTTCGTTATATGCCTTCACTATGACAGGACGAGCTACAACGATGATCACTTGAAAGCTGTTCAGCAATACGCACTCTCATCAGCATGTAAGAGCTCCCGACATGTCGTCATGCGTTTGGTTCGGCTCACCGCACCTATGTCGCAACGTTAATCGCAGTACGGGCCTGTTCTAGAATCGTCTCCATGAACAAACCACGCTCCAGCCTCCTGACTGCTCTCTCCATCTTCGCCATCACGGCCTATGTCGGCATATTCCTTGATGCCCGTGGTAACCCGGCCTAAAACAAACCGCTGGAGTGGCTGTTCGCCCCGACGAGCGCTCGCTGTGGGAGAAGACCAAAGACTTCGGTTCCGGCGCCTGGAGCAGCACCAAGCGAATCGCAGGAGCGAGTGCAGACAACCCGTTAGATACCGGCGTCGGCGTGCTTAAGGGCATCGGCAACCTGCCCACCGACCTATGGAACCTGGGCGTGATGGCCAGCAAATACAGCTCGGCGGCGGGCATCCCCCCTATCGCGCTGCGTGCCCAGGCCATGGAAAAGGCCGCCCTTGCCGCCCACCAGGCCGCCCACCAGGCCGGCGACCTGACCAAGGCCAACGAACTGGCCAGCCAGGCCAGCAAGATGATGAACGCGGGCTACGCCGGGGATCTGTTCGAACTGAACAGCGATGCGCAACAAGGCGGCTCTTTCCTATCGATGTTGATACCCGGCAGCGTGGTGGTGAAGGGGGCGAGTAGAGCCGGCAAGGCAGCACGTGTACTGGATACTGCAGCGGATGCAACAAGGGGGCCGACGTAGCATCGGATGCGGGTGGTTTGGGGCGGCGCCTGCCGGAGTCCGCCAAGGAAGCAGAAAAAGCCGCGGATGCAGCCGTGACCGGTGTGCATGTAGCCAAATTGTCAAGCGCTCAGCAATACGCAAAGCTAGTGAACTCAAACAAACGCTGGTCATGGGAAAAAGATTTCCCTGGTGGTGAGGACCTCACCCGAGGGCAAAAGGAGGCGATAAAGCGGCAAGCAATAGCGGAGGGTTTGATACCAGATGTGCCTTTCAAACCTGG
Organism: Pseudomonas sp. AC355; assembly: GCF_979258205.1. Lineage (NCBI taxonomy): Bacteria > Pseudomonadati > Pseudomonadota > Gammaproteobacteria > Pseudomonadales > Pseudomonadaceae > Pseudomonas > Pseudomonas sp. AC355. Next base: position 3,442,145 of record NZ_OZ409843.1, read on the forward strand.
CACCAAGTTTCCAGATTTCGAGAAAGCAGAATTGGTTAGCCGGGTCGACCACCTCCCTGAGTATTTGTGGAAAACGGGCGACAAAGCGCAGTTCAAATGGCTGGATAGCCAGATACCCGGAGGTCGCCCTAGCGGGCTCACATGGCACCACTCAGAGCTGCCGGGTAGAATGGAACTTGTTCCGTTTGGGCCGCATAACATCATTACTCACTCTGGCGGTCGGTCTACAGGCATGTGGGCGGCAGGCAAGAGATGAACCAGGAGTTTGTTATGGAATTAAAAACAGTAGGCCAGATTTCAGCGCCCCCTATTGAAGCGACCACTTCACTCGAGCGTTACTGCAGAGTAAAACTGCCTCAGGATTTTATTGAGTTCCTCCAATACGGCAATGGTGGAATCCCCGAAAAAAATCTATTTATCCATGAGGGTACGGACAGACTGATTGAACGCTTTCTACCCGTTATGCTAAACCCTAACTCAGAGGATATAGGTGAGTACGACATATCGGTAGTGATGACAGCGTTGGACTCCCGACTCGGCGATGATCCTGACGAGATCGGCTGCAAGCTCATTCCTTTCGCAGCGCTTTTTTCTGGTGACTTTCTCTGCTTAGATTTTCGGAAAAACGCTGAATGCCCCGAGGTAGTACTTTGGGATCACAACCAATCCGATGATTTCGCTCCGCATACGGAGCCAGTTGCACCCTCCTTCGCCGACTTTAAGACCCAGCTATTCACTTGAAAACCGAAAAAGACTCGGGCATATACAACTACTATCAGTAGACTAAATAGCGTCTACAAGAACTCAAACCCGCCCCCCGAATACCTCATCACTGAGGCGAAGTACAACTCATCGCAGCTCAGCAAGAGATTGGCCGATCGCACCAATCAGATGGATGATGCCTGGGTCATGAAGCGCCTCGATAGGCCAAGACTTATCGACAGCTCTGGCAATGTGGTCAGGGGTAACGCCGGAAAGGTTCCGGGATTTTGAGACAGAGGGGCAGATCAATGCCGCGCGATACGCTAAAGAGCAAAGAGTTCTTCGACAAATGGATTTCGTATGACCTGGAGAGAATGCAACAGAAGCAGAACCGTCTCGACTCTGGAGGCATACCGCTGCCCTACGGCAAGGTAACCGCCGCTGCGGATCTCTGCAATAAGGCGCTTGAAGTCATCGTCATGAGCTATTCGCGTGGCGACCGGGTTGCCAATTTGAGCGGCCATATAGTCAGACTGCTCGCTGAGCGTGAGCAACTCAAAGCGCTGTGCGCCGCCCTGCCTAAGGACGAGCAAAAAAAACGCATCCAATATGAGCGACTGAGTTTCGACAACTACCTGGATTTCTTCTGGTGGCTCTCTCTGGCCGTCTGTCTCGGTATGGACGAAGCACACCTTGAGCGCGTAATCGCGCTGATCAACAACGCAGGCCAGGACGCGCTACTGGATCGTATCGCCGTGAAACTCGGCGCTCATCAGCGTGCCGTATCCAACGAATTGGTGTTCCCCAAACAATATGCGCTGTTGCTGCAAGCACTGGATGCGCCTTCGCAAGAGCAATCCAATCTGGTCAAGAAATTCCTCGACGGCTGGTACAAAGGCAACAAGAACCTTGCAGCGTGGTACGACAACCATAAGGGCGAAGACACCGGCTACGTTGGTTATTGGTGCTTTGAAGCCGCACTGATAGTGAAGCTATTTGGAATAGACGATTCGTCTTTCAGAACGCATGTGCACTATCCGGCTGACTTAGTTCACAACACCTGATTTCTATAGCATCGCTTCACCCGCAATCGCCTGCACCGATATGGGATGTGAATCAGTGATTAGTATCTGTCAGGCAGCTAATCAGACACAGCTCTGCTTCGCCACCGTCGGCAATCAAACCTAGTCTTCGCTCGACGTCAAAGCCCAGGGTGTGCATCGGCGACCTGTACAAGGGCGTTCGGGGCGATGCCGGCTACCACGTGGTCGCCGGTACTTCGCTCGGCGGCACTACGTCCAAGCACACGATCATAAACCCTACAGGTCAATGAAATGACACCCGAAATTCAACAGCTGCAGCAAACCATCGCACAAGGTGTGTACGAAGTGCTGCCAGAGGACGGTTGGACAGACGCTACCTATTCGTTCCAGGCCATTACCCGGTTTTTTTCGGAGACCGGCCACTATCTGCTCAATGACGTAAAAACAGTGTCGTTCGTCGCGGAAGATGAAGTAAGCGATGCGTTTCGCGAGCTACGTACCAAAATGGCAGCCCTCCATGAAAACGGGCATGCCTGGTACACCGCTACGTTCACACTTACCCCTGACGGCAACTTCAAATTCGATTTCATCTACGACGAACTACCTGCGTTCGAGATAATTCCATCTCCGGACAAATGGGCTGACGAATTCCGCACCTACCCACGGCCGGAGTTACAGAATTTTGTTCCACAGCAGCCGAAGCTCTAGGGGTGAAACGACCGAAAATGGTCACAAACCAAAACGGACTTCATGACGTGACTAGCACAGTCGTCTGACTGGTGCAGGAAGCCTCCGATAAATCTCATCAATGGATAGCAATTGCTGACATGACTCGCTTCCAGCGTATCCAGGCCAGCGTTCCAGCAGGCGTCGTGCTCCCCGATGCGCTGCGCCGAATCTGCGACTATCTGGATGAAACCGACTACCCCATCAGCGGCTGCATGCGCCTCAGGCCCGACGACTACGGTGGCCTGCTCGCCTGGTTCGATGGCGACGCAGCCATGGCTGCCAACTTCGCCTGCTTCGGCGCCGGCCCGGATGGTTCGCTGGTCGCCTTCTGGCTGCTCGGCGGCACCGATGCACGCCAGGCGCCAGTCGTCCATCTGGGTTCGGAAGGTTGTGACAATCGGGTGCTGGCGAAGAACTTCGAGGACTTCCTGCAACTGTTCGGCATCGGCTACGGCGAGCTGGGCTTCGACGACCTGAACCAGCCACCCGATGATCCAGGCTCGGCAGAAAATCTGCGCGCCTGGCTGCACGTCGAATTAGGCCTGACCTGTCCGGCAACGGGCGCCAGCATCGTCGAAAAGGCCAACCGGGCATGCCCAGACATTCAACATGCCATCGATGCGTGGTTCAGGAATCGGTACGGCGAAGAGACTTGAGCGTCCATCAGCCAATACCGCTCAGGAAGCGAGAGTCCATGCCGTCTATGAATCTGTACGCCCATTTACAAGCGGTACATGACCAGGCCAGTTTTCTGGTGTTTGTCAGGGCTCTGCTGGTAGACCGACGCGCCGCCATTGAACTGGAGCAAGCATGCAGAGAAAGTGACTGGGCCATGCAAACTTTCTAGAGGGCGCCCTGGCATGGGCCGAAGATAGCGAGTTCGGTGATCGCCAGCACTTGGCTGGAGCGAACCCGTGGCAGCGGCGATCACCCTGATCGACACGGCCCTCATTGCCCACCATCGTGGCTTGGCGCGGCCCCTGACGATCCGACTGGCTCCTCACGCCAACCGCCGCCCAGCGCCCGTGCCAGATTGACGCTCGCCTGCAGGTGCAGCATGCGCAGTCGCGCCGCTTCATCTTCCGCACTGTAGAGGCTGCGTTGCGTATCAAGCAGGGTGAGCAGGGTTTCGGCGCCTGCACGGTAGCGGGACTCGGCCAGGCGGAAGGCACGCTCGGCCTGCAGCAGTACCTCGTCCTGCGCCTGCTGCTGCGCAGCACTGCCGCTCAACCCATTGAGCGCCACCTCGACCTCGGCGAAGGCGGTGATCAGCGCACCGCGATAATCGGCCAGCAGCTCCTCACGCTGCGCCATGGCCAGATCACGGTCGGCGCGCAGGCTGCCCGCGTCGAAGATCGGTGCAGTCAGTGCTGTGCCGAGGGAGTACAGCGGATTGGCGAACAGCCGTGATGCGCTGTCGGCACTGCCGCCGAGCGTGGCGCTCAGGCTGAGGCGCGGCAGGAGAGCGGCGCGAGCGGCCTGCAGATTGGCATTCGCAGCCGCCAGGTTGGCTTCGGCACGGGCCAGATCCGGGCGCGCCAGCAGCAGCTCGCTGGGGATACCGGCGCCGATATCGGGCATGGGCAGTTCGAACAAACGCGCCTGGCTCGCCGGCAATTGATCCACACGCCCGCCGAGCAGCACGGCCAGGGTTGCCAGGCTGTCTTCACGTTGCTGGCTAACGAACGCCAGCTCACGCCGTTGCAGCGCCACCACGCCGCGCTGCTGGGCCAGCTCCAGCGACGTGGCCGCACCGGCGCTCTGCCGCGCCTCGACCGTACCCAGCACGCGCTCGGCGTTTTCCAGGTTGAGTCGAGCGATGCGCTGCCGCTCCTGCAAGCCAACAGCGTCCAGCCAGGCCGAAGCCACTGCGGCGCTCAGGGAAATCTGCAGGGCATCGCGGTCGAACTGGCTGGCATCCCGCGCAAAAGCGGCACTGTCGCGACTGGCGCGCAGGCGCCCCCAGAGGTCGACTTCATAACTGGCGGCAACATTGCCGCTATAGGCATTGCCATCGACCTCCGCGTTGCCGCCAAGCCGTGCCTGACGGTCGGCGCCAAGATTGCCGTCGAGGCGCGGCGACCGTTCAGCACCTGCACGCCGCGCGGACGCTTCGGCCTGACGCAGGCGCGCGACGGCGGCGGCCAGATCCTGGTTGTCACGCAGGGCCTGCGTCATGAAGGCGTCGAGCTCGTCGCTGGCAAAGGCTCGCCACCATTGGTCACGAAGCGCCGGGGCAGGTTCGGCGGCTGCGTTGCGCCAGTGTTCAGGAGCGGTGGGCAGGTCTGCCGGCGCATCGGCTGTCTGGGTGCAACCGCCCAGTAGCAGCGCGGCCAGCAGGCCGGAGATCAGGTGAGGCGTCATCGATAATCCTGTCATTGCACGGCCAACGCGACGACCGGGTCGAGCTGCGCCGCGGTCTTGGCGGGCAGGTAGCCGAACACCAGGCCGGTACCTACCGAGCAGGCGAATGCCAGCAGCATGGCCGACAGCGAGAACACCAGCGGCACGTTCCAGGCGATGAGCAGTGCACCGAACAACAACCCGGTGACCACCCCGACACTGCCACCGACCAGCGTCACCAGCACCGACTCGGTGAGAAACTGGCGCAGGATGTCGCGCTGCCGGGCGCCGGTAGCCATGCGAATGCCGATCTCGCGGGTGCGCTCGCGTACCGTCATGAGCATCACGTTCATCACGCCGATACCGCCGACCAGCAGCGATACGGCGGCGATCAGGCCAAGCATCAGGGTCATGCTCTGCCGCGTCTTGGCCTCGGCCTGCAGCTTGGCGGCGGAGTTGTAGACGCGAAAATCCTTGCGCCCGTGACGTTGCAGCATCAGCGCTTCCACTGCGCTCTGCGCCTCGAGCACCAGGGCACTGCTGCGTGCCTCGATGCTCCCGTAACTCTCGTCGCGCAGCTTCGGGAAGACCCTCACCACGCCTGTGCTATGGGGCACCAGCACCTGCTCATCCGGATAGTTGCCGCCCGCATCGCTGCCCTTTTCGCTCATCACGCCGATCACCTCGAACGGCGAGCTGTTGATCAGGATGATCTGTCGCAGCGGATCGCCTCCATCGGGGAAGAGAGTCTGGTAAACCTCGTGACCGAGCACCGCCACCGGAGCGATTTCCTCATTCTCCGCCGCGCTGAAAAAGCGCCCCCGCGCCACTGGCCAGTGGTGGATTGCCGGCATGTGTTCGCCGACGCCGAGCACTTCGGTCTGCAGCGCTTGCTGGCCATGCCGAATCAAGGCCGGATCGCGTAGCACCGGCATCACCCGCGCCACCTCGCGTAACTCACCGATGGCCTCGAAGTCACTCAGGGTCAACACGCCAATCGGCCCGCCACTGCGCGGCACATCACTGGACACGTACATCATGTTGGCACCCATCACACCCATTTCGGCGACCACTTTCTGCTTGGCGCCCTCGCCGACGGCGAGCATGACGATCACCGAAGCTACGCCGATGACGATGCCGAGCAGGGTCAGCGCCGTGCGAAAACGGTTGATCAGCAACACCCGCCAGGCACCACGCAGCATCTCGTCGAGTTCGCCAAAGAAGGACGCGCCATGATCGCGCCCGGCCAGGCTCATGTCCGGCATTGGTAGGGCATTGATCGGCTGCTGCGGGCCACTGTCGCTGATGATCTCGCCATCACGAATCTCGATGACCCGCCGTGCCTGAGCCGCGACGTCGCGGTCATGGGTAATCAGAATGATGGTGTGGCCGGCGTCGGCCAGCTCGTGCAGCAGCGCCATCACGTCCTTGCCGCTGCGGCTGTCCAGCGCGCCGGTCGGCTCGTCGGCGAGGATGATGCGCCCGCCGTTCATCAACGCCCGTGCAATCGAAACGCGTTGCTGCTGGCCGCCGGACAATTGGTTGGGGCGATGTTCCAGGCGCTCGTCCAGCCCCAGCCGACGCAACAGCGCACTGGCCCGCTCGCGGCGCTGCTCGGCGGGCATGCCGGCGTAGATCGCCGGCACCTCGACGTTCTCCCGCGCGGACTCGGTGGCGATCAGGTGATAGCCCTGGAACACGAAGCCAAACGCTTCGCGGCGCAACCAGGCCAATTGATCGGCGTCGAAGGCGGCCACGTCTTCACCGGCGAAGCGGTAGCTGCCGGCGCTGGGGCGATCCAGGCAGCCGAGCAGGTTCATCAGTGTCGATTTGCCAGAGCCCGAGGTGCCGACAATGGCGACGAACTCACCGGCCTGAACGGACAGACTGACGCCCCGCAACACATCCACCGCTGGCGCACCACCCTCGCCACCATAGGTACGCCGAATGCCCTGCAGCTCGATCAGTGGCGTTACCACTGGAACCTCGACATCCCCGCATCGGCCTGGGCCTCGCCCGTTACCAGACGCTCACCTTCCTGCAGGCCATCGAGAATTTCCGCTACCTGGCGATCCCGCGCGCCGACCTTCACCGCGCGCAGCTCCGGCTGATCCTTGGCAAGAATGCGCACCTGATAATGACCCGGCTTGCCCTGCAAGGCATCCAGCGGAGCGGTCAGCACACCCTTCGCCGAGGCGGTGACGAACACCACCTGGGCGGTCATCTGCGGCATCAGCTCGCCGTCGTCATTGTCCACCTCGAACAGCACGGTGTACTGCACCACTTTTTCCGTTTCGCTGCTGGTGCTGCTGGCTTCGCCCTGGCTGTTGGCCGGCACCGGCGGCGCCGGCAATACCTGACGTACCGTGCTGTGCCAGCGCCGCTCGTCACCGCCCAGGGTGGTGAAGTACAGCGGCAGACCGGCCTTGACCCGGCGGATATCGGCCTCGGAGACACGCGTCCAGCCGGTCATGCTGCGCAGATCGGCGATGCGCATCACCGTTGGCGTCTGATAGGTGGCGTTGAGGGTCTGCCCCTCTTTCACGTCGACACCCAGCACCGAGCCGGCGATGGGTGCATAGATACGGGTGTAGCTGAGCTGCGCCTCGTTACGTTTGAGTAGCGCCTGGCTTTCGGCGATCTTCGCGCGCAGGTTGTCGAGCCGCGCCCTGGCCGATGTGTAGCCAGCGGCGGCGCTCTGCACATCTTCTTCACGGGTGGCGTCGAGCTTGGCCAGGTGCAACTGCCGCTCATGCTGTTGGCGCGCCAGCAGCAACTGCGCCTGCTGCTCCTGCAACTGCGCGCGCAGGCCGTCGAGAGCGGCGCGATCCGCCTCCACCGTGGCTTCGTGCAGGCTGGCGTCGATCTCGGCGAGCAACTGGCCCTTTTCCACCTGATCACCCGGCTCAACATGCAAACGCATGATCTGCCCGGACACCTGGGCGCCAACATCCACCGAATAGCGCGGCTGCAGGGTGCCGATGGCGACCACCGTGGCCTCCACGTCGCCTCGGCCAACCACAGCAGTTTCGTAGACAGGCGTCGGCTCGCCGTTGAACCAGGCCAGAGCGATAACCGGCACGAGCGCGACCGCGGCGAGCAGCCAGCGCCGGCGAATGGGGAAAGGGAAAAACGTCATGACGGGCCCGACCTCTGCCTGAGCATCCAATAACCATCCCCGACGTCAACCGAACCTGCGCTCGCACTCAGGCAAACGAAGGCAGCGTGACACGCCAGGGTGAGGTGCAAGGTGAAAGACGCAACGCGCCCGTGCAGGCGCCATGCAACTCGTGGAGAGCGAAAAAATATCCGGCTCTTACCACCCAAGACGGATGAGCCCGGGAAAACCCGGCGCCTCCAGCCCGAACAAATGAAACAAAATGTTTCAACGCTATAACCACACCGGTAGTGACAGGTCTCGGATCAGGAAAATTCAGCCCCATGACCAGTGCGAATACCTCATGGCCGCTCTTGTCTGGCGAACCGTAGAACCATCACAGCAACGCACGCTGCGCCGGTATATCCTGCCGTCATTGAAAGACGTGCCCCGAAAGGAATCCCCCATGCACAGCAACCCTTACGCCATTGCTCAGGTCGACCCCAGCCCCGCGAGCGAGGCCAGACAGCCGTCCGGGCTGCCCATGCGCCTGTTGATCACCGCGATGCTCTGCTGTGCAGCGGGCCAGATGATCTCCTGGGTCATCATGTGGCTGACTCTGGAGCCCGAATACCTGCAAGCCTACCTGGACGATCTTTGGCAACTGGCGACCTACTGGCTCGGCGCGCTGGCAATCGATGGCTGCAGTGCGCTGCTGCTGACCCGCTATTACCTGCAGCGGCACAATCTGGTGAACGTCACCCGCCCAGGTCGGCTCATCGCGCTCTTCGTCGGCTTCTACTTCGTGGCCTTCGTTCTGGTCGGCCTATTCTTCAGGCTGCTGGTGACTCACTTGATTACATGGATCTACGAAGGCGATCACGGGATATCCCCCACTCTACTGCTGCAACCGTTGAACCTCGTTTCCTTCGTACTGGCGACGTTGTTGCCACTGTGGCTGAGCCTGCACCTGATGCGCCGTACGGGCCAGGTCGAAAGCGGACTCGGCCTGGTCAGCCGCGGCGAGACTGCGCTGGCCTTCGGTCTGCTGTTCTGCGTTATCTACATGAAACTGCTCACGCTGCTGCCGGCCGGCGTCATCAACCCCTACGGCATGGAGTGGCTGCAGGCTGCCAGCAGTGCTTCCGGACTCTTGTACGGGCTGGTCGCCCTGCTCGCCGCCCGCGGCGCGCTGCCGCCGCAGTTGCCGCGTCTGGCTGTCGGTCGTCTGCTGGCAAGCGTGCTGCTATGCATGGGGATCTGGTTGGTCGTGGCGACCGTACTTTGCGTCGTGCTGTTGGTGGCTCTGTATGCCGGCTCGGAGTTCGTGGCCCTGGCGCTGGTGCTGCTGTTCGGGCTTGTGCTGCTGGCGCTGCTCTGGCCACTGACGCGCCTGAGCCTGCGCTGGGTCTATCGCCCAACGTCGGCCTGAGTTGCTTGAGCGGCTTGCGTTGCGGGACAATTCGCGCCGATTCAGGCCAGCGGATATCCATACCATGCAGCAGCGCACCGTTCTCTTCGACCTCGACGGCACCCTGACCGACCCGCGCGAGGGCATCACCCGCTCGGTGCAGTACGCCCTGGCGCAACTGGATATCCATGAGCCCGACCTGCAGGCACTGGAGCACTTCATCGGCCCACCGCTGCTGCAGTGCTTCATGCACACCTACAGCCTCAGCGAGGAGCGCGCCTGGGAGGCGGTGAACCATTACCGGGTGCGCTTTCGCGAAGTCGGGCTCTACGAGAATGAGCTGTTCGAGGGCGTCGTCGAGCTACTGCAGCTGCTGCGCGAGCAAGGGCGCACGCTGTATATCGCCACCAGCAAACCCACGGTGTTCGCCACGGAGATCGCCCGCCACTTCGATTTCGGTCGCTACTTCAAGACGATCTATGGCAGCGAGCTGGATGGCACACGTACCAACAAAGTGGAGCTGATCGCCCACCTGCTCGAGCAGGAAGGCCTCGACCCCGCCGATACGCTGATGATCGGCGACCGCAAGCACGACCTGATCGGCGCTCACAGCAACGGCCTCGATGCCGTCGCGGTAGGTTACGGCTTCGGCAGCCTGGAAGAGTTGAGCGGCGAACGGCCGGCCCATCACGTCCAGACGCTGGCGCAGTTGCACCAGGCGTTCGCTGGCTGAGGGCTACATCATCCTCGAACCGGTGAGGTCATTGCGCTGGTAGATCACCTTTCGAGTGCCGTTGTCGCAGGTGCCGATTACCATGCCGTCGTCCTCGACTTCCTCGTTCGGCACGATCTCCAGCGTATAGCTGGCCACGCCCGCAGCCTGGATCTTCACTTCGATCTCCTGCCTGAGCTCCTCGCACGACTTGGGCGCGGCCCAGGCATTGCTGCCCACCAGGCCAAGCACCAGCATCACTGCCGTCCATCCTTTCATCACGACCTTCCTCTGCGTGTTGTTCACTTCTCTCGGACAGCATCTAGCGCTTGCAGTTGTATAAGCCGTTGCGCATCGGGCAAAGCACCCAGTTCCGCCACCCGACGATAGAAGGTTGGCCAGTCGCCCTGCGCCTCGCGGAACAGCCTGGCGAAGGCAGGCACCCAGCGGTCGTAAAGACCGAAGGGCAGCAGTTTGGCATTGTTCAGCGGCCCGTTGATCCAGCCGTCGTAGTAGCCGACGCCCTTCCATTGCGTGGCCCGCAGTTGCCGGTACTCGTCGCGCAGACGGTCGAATTCGGCTTGCTTGCCAGCACGCTTCGCGTCGGCATCGAGGCCGCTGGCGTAGAGGGCTTCCAGGCGCGCGCGACTGGCCAGCACCAGCTCGCTGAACTGCTCGCGCGGCTGTACCGACAATTGCTGCGGAGCCGGCAAGCCACGTGCAGCGCGCCATTGGCGTAGCCCCTCCTGCTCGACGAAGGTGGCGTAGGACTCGTTGAAGGCGGTGTCGCCGGCCAGGTAGTACTGCTGATGCGCCAGTTCGTGGAAGATCACCGCGACCAGGCGTTCGTCGCTCCAGCGCAGCATGGTGTTGAGGATCGGATCATCGAACCAACCCAGGGTCGAGTAAGCCTCCACACCACCCAGGTAGGTGTCGAGTCCCTGCGCATCGAGCAGCGCAGCCGCGCCGCGGGCTCGGTTCTGCTCATAAAAACCGCGATAAGCCACACAGCCGGCGATTGGAAAACAGTGCAGTTGCGGTTGCAGGGAAAACTCCGGCGTGGCGAACAGGTTCCACACCACGAACGGGCGCTGCAGGTCGGCATAAAGGCGATAGCTGCGATTGTCCGGCAGCCCCAGGCGCTCACTGGCGAAGCTTCGTGCCTCTTGGGACAGCACCAGACGTTGGCGCAGTTGCGGCTCGGTCTCTGTGTCTTCGATCAGGGTTTGCACCGGTTGCCGCGCGTGCAGCAACTGCAATTGCCCGCGGGCCAGCTGGCCGTAATAGTCGACCGTGCTACAGCCTGCCAGCAACAGCGCGAACAGGGGAACCGCCGCACGGCGCGACAGGTCGACAAGAAAGGAGGTGCAATGCTCGAGCATGGCTGTCGTCATGTGAAAGTAAGCGCTTCATCCTACCGCGAAGTCGCGGCGGCTTTGCGCGATACTGCAGCATCTTCAGTTCGCGCCCACGGGAGACACCACGATGCGCCAGCCTGTTCTGCTTGCTAGTTTGTTGTTGCTCGGAGCCTGCGCCTCGCCCCTGCCGGCAGCCAATCCAAACATGGCATGGGTCGATCTGCAGGGTGAAGGTATCGATTTGCTGATGGCCGAGCGCCTGGATCGCGAGCGCGTCAATGACGGGCGCTACTTTCAGGTCACTCCAGGCGCTCATGAACTGGACATGCGCTTCCGATTCCAGGTCAGTAGTGGCGGAGGTGCGTCGATGATGTCCGAGCCACAGGAGCTAACGTGCGATATTCGCATTCGCTACGACGACTTCAAGGCCGGTCAGCAATACCGCGTCGAAGCGCGCTCGATTGTGATGCGTGGCCAGGCGATTCTCTATGACGCCGAGCGCAACGTACTGGCGCGCGGCAAGAATCTGCGCTGTGGAAGTTTCTAACGGGACTTTGCGAGGGGAGCCGGCCTCAGCCGCGACTGGTGTCGCGGCTGAGCGCTGGTACTGAGCAGGCGATTACGCCTCCAGCACGACTTCCAGGGTGATTTCCGCGTTGAGCACCTTGGAGACCGGGCACCCGGTCTTGGCTGTTTCGACCGCTTTCTCGAATGCCGCACGGTCAGCGCCCGGCACCTTGGCCTTCAGCGACAGGTGCACGGCGGTGATGGCGAAGCCGCCGTCCTGCTTGTCGAGGGTCACTTCAGCCTTGGTGTCGATGCTCTCGGCAGTCATACCCGCCTCGCCCAACTCCTTGGACAGTGCCATGGAGAAGCAGCCGGCATGTGCAGCACCGATCAGCTCTTCAGGGTTGGTGCCCGACTTGTCTTCAAAACGAGTGTTGAAGCCGTAGGGCTGCTCGGAAAGCGCACCGCTCTGGGTGGAAATGGTGCCTTTGCCGTCTTTGATGCCGCCCTGCCAATGGGCCGATGCTGTCTTCTTCATCTCTATGCTCCTGTTGATGAGGGGTACAGAGTTCAGAGAGACAGCAGCCCGGCAAGTTCGAGTTTTTTGACCAGGCAGCCAATCACGCGATCAGCGCAGCCCGGCGAGAATATCGAAGGCGTGCAGGCGGTCGGCGAAGTCGTAGTGGTCGCAGGTGAAGATCAGCTCGTCGGCCTGGGTCTGCTCCAGCAAGACCTCCAGACGCGCACGGATCTTCTGCGGGCCGCCGATTACCGCCATGCCCAGGAAGCTGCCGACGGCATCGCGCTCGTGGGGCAGCCACAGGCCTTCCATCGACTCCACCGGCGGACGCTGCACCAGGCTCTGGCCACGGATCAGCGAGAGAATGCGCTGGTAGGCGGACGTAGCTAGGTGCTGGGCCTGCTCGTCAGTGTCGGCAGCCATCAGCGGCACGCCGAGCATCACGTAGGGTTTATCGAGGGTTGCGGAGGGCTTGAAGGCATTGCGGTAAACCCGAATGGCCTCGTGCACGTAACGTGGTGCGAAGTGCGAAGCGAAGGCGTAAGGCAAACCGCGCTCGCCGGCCAACTGGGCGCTGAACAGGCTGGAACCGAGTAGCCAGATCGGCACGTTGGTACCGGTGCCTGGCACGGCGAGGACTCGTTGATCCGGCGTGCGCGGGCCCAGGTAACGCTGCAGTTCGGCAACGTCCTGAGGAAAATCGTCGGCACTCCCGGAGCGCTCGCGGCGCAAGGCCTGAGCGGTGAACTGGTCGGCGCCCGGCGCACGTCCAAGGCCCAGTTCGATGCGCCCCGGATAAAGGGTTGCGAGGGTACCGAACTGTTCGGCGATCACCAGCGGCGCGTGGTTGGGCAGCATCACCCCACCGGAGCCCAGGCGGATACGCGAGGTTCCGGCGGCCAGATAGCCAAGCAGTACAGCAGTCGCGGAGCTGGCGATACCGTCCATGTTGTGATGTTCGGCGACCCAGAAACGCTTGAAATCCAGCGACTCGACGTGCCTGGCCAGCGCCAGGGAGTTGTGCAGCGCCTGCTCTGGGCTGCCGGTGTCGCGGATCGGCGCCAGGTCGAGAACGGAGAAGGGAAGTTTCGCGAGTGCAGTCATGAGAAAAAACCTTGGCTGTGGATAAAGCCAAGGCTTTATCCGAGTAAAACAGTAGGTCTTATCCTACGCCTACAGAGGGGCTGAGACCACCTCGTGGCAAATCGCAGGCAGTAAAAAGCCGGCATCGCAGAGGCTGCGAGCCGGCTTTCGACCATCATCATCAGTTGCGCTGGTAGACGATTTCCTTGGTATCGCCACCGCAGGTGCCGACCACTTGACGGTCAGTCACGCTGCCTTTGTCGACAACTTCCAGGGTGTAGGACGCCACGCCATTGGCTTGGATCTTGGCGTCGATCTCACCTTTCAGCTCTTCACAATCTTTAGCTGCGAATGCCGAGCCAGCGAGGGCCATCAGGCCAACTGCAAACAACACTTTTCTCATCACAAACGCTCCCTCGTTACCAGTGAACTACTCCGGGCGCCAAATAAGTGGCCCGTTTCAATAAAGCCGCAGATTGCCGTTATGACAAGTAAACGCGACTGCAGATGCCCGTGGTCAGCTGTTGGCGACGCGGAAGCCGACCTTCAGAGTGACCTGATAATGGGCCACCGCGCCATCGGCGATGTGACCACGGGTTTCGGTGATTTCGAACCACTCCAGATGACGAATGCTCTTGCTGGCCTCGGCCAGGGCATTGCTGATCGCATCTTCGATGCTGGTCGAAGACGAGCCAACCAGCTCGACCTTCTTGTAGGTGTGATGATCTGACATATCCGCCTCCAGGGCTGGTAACTAAAAATGGGCAAGTGGTGCGGCCCTTGTGTATTCAGTCACCGGTGAGCGCGGCAAAGTTCAGGCTTTCGGTTACGCCACAGTGACGGCGATTGCATGCGTCTAGAACCTGTTCACGCTCTCGGCTGATCGTCTCGAGTCGCGTGGGGGTCAACGCACAGGTAAGCCGGCTGCTACTGCGCAGGCTCTTGTCACGCGAGGCTGAAGAAGGTCGCCACAGGGGCAGTCTTGCGCTGCAAGGTTCTTAACTATATCCAGCGCTCCCGATAAATCGTGAGCAGGCTCTAGGCAACCGGATCATGGCGGCTGCGTGACACCTTGGCGTCTGTTCAGGCGGGCAGCAGTGCTTCAAGTGCCGCGATGTCCACGGTGTCTATCTGGCTGGGTTGCATGTGCCGCTGTGCGAAAATGCGCCAGATGTCACTGTGCAGGAAGTAGCGAAACAGCGCAGCGTCGAGGTGGTTGTCTTTGCACATCAGGGCCATGATGCGCAGCGATTCGGACAGGCGCTTGGGCTCTTTATACGGGCGGTCGGCGGCGGTCAGGGCTTCGAACACATCGGCCAGCGTCATGATGCGGTCGGCCGTGGTCAACTCACTGGCGCTTAGCCGGCGCGGGTAGCCGTTGCCGTCGAGTCTTTCATGGTGAGTGGCTGCGATCTCGGGCACCTTAGCGAGGCTCTGCGGCCAGGGCAGGTTACGCAGCATGATGTACGTTTGCACCACATGGTCGTTGATGCGAAAGCGGTCTTCGGCGGTTAGCGTACCGCGCCGAATCGACAGGTTGTGCAGCTCGCCCATGTTTTGCCGATGCGGCGGCAGTTGCATGTCGAAACCATAGTGGTTGGCTGGGTCGTGCTTTTCCACAGGCGGTTTATCAGTGCCCCAGGCAATCGCGTGCTCGGGCCGGTTGGACAGCAGCGACTCCATGACCGGCAGGGCTGGCGCGTCAGGCTGTGTGGCCTCCAATTGACGCAACTCGCCGATGGCCAGCCCCAACCGGTTATCGAAATGCCGCACCCAGCCCTGGGCGCCGATACGCTCGATACGTTCCACGGCCGTATCGGCCAACATTTCACCGCCGATGTTGCATTGGGCCACATAAGCGAAGTCGTCGCTCAGTTCTCGGTGTCGGGCCTGCAGGGTGGCGGTCGATGCATAAATCGGCTGGCCCGCCAGCAGGCGGTCGCGGTGCGCAATTTCAGCGTCACGCCACAGCACCTCGAAGCGCGTGCGCACCTCGTGAATGCGGTTGTAGATGGTTTCTAACTTGGTACCCTTGTCGATGATGTGCTCGGGCGACGTGACCTTGCCGCAGTCATGCAGCCAGGCGCCCAGGTAGAACTCATAGCGCTGCGCCGCATCCATACAAAAACCGCTGTAGGGGCCAGCCGTCTCGCGGTTCATCTGGTCTGCCAGCAGCAGCGCCAACTCGGGCACACGCTGGCAGTGGCCGCCGGTGTAGGGGCTCTTGGCATCGACTGCATCGGCCATGAGCAGTACCACGCCGTCAAGCAAGGTCTTTTGCGCATCGATCAGTTGGCGCGTTTCGATGGAGATGGCCAGCATGCCCGACAGCTGAGCCATAAATACCGAAAAACCTTCGTCGGCATGCGTGGCCATGCCCTGGTGCGCCAGCACCAGCAGCCCCTGCAACTGGCCGCTGCGGTCGCGCAGTTCCAGGTTCACCTGCTCCAGCCGAGGCGCACCGGGCTGGGGGGCCACGCGCGGGGCCTGGGCTGCAAGGTAGCGGAACTGGCTGGGCAGCCGCGCGCAGTGCTCACCTTCGAGGGCGCTACGCTGCATGCTGCCGTCCTGGTACAGGTAGACCGCACCTGACACACACTGTGTGGCATGCACAACCTCGTGCAGCACCGCTTGCAGCATGCGCGACATGTCGGTCTCGGTGGCCAGGTGTTGGCTGATCGTCAGGAAGCAGTTGATCGTATCCGCCATGGCGTCCATATCGCGGGACAGCTCAGCCACTTCGCGCACCACGCTCACAGGGCCTGCATGCTCGTGGGCCTTGAAGTCGAACCGCTTAATGGCCTGTGTGCGCCGAGTTAAGCGATCCAGACTCTGGCCGATCAAACTGCCGCCCCACCAGCCCAGCGGCAGGAAAGCGAGCACCGCGATGACGATGTAGAGGAGCGTGCGACGTTGCATCCGGCTGATGTCCTGCGTCAGCTCCTGGTAAGGGGCTGACATGAGCAGCCGTATGCCTTGGTTTTTCCACGTCGCGATGGGCAACGTCATGCCCAGCCAGCGCTGGCCGGCCGCGTCGAAATCCTGTGCGTCCGAGCCGCCTTGCGGGGTGTTCACCAGATGCAGCAGGCTCGGCGCGCCGAGGGCATCGATCTTGCGAAAGTCGAATGTATCGCCTCCGGGGATCAGGACACGGGACATGTCCGGGTAAGCCAATACCTGGTTGTCGGGTCCCAGCAGGGCCAGTTCAGTGCCTGGAGTCAACTTCAGGTTGTTCAAGTAAGAGGCCAGGTCGCTCAGCGTTACGTCGATACCAATCACCGCGCC
The DNA here is from genome assembly GCF_979258205.1 of Pseudomonas sp. AC355. Lineage (NCBI taxonomy): Bacteria > Pseudomonadati > Pseudomonadota > Gammaproteobacteria > Pseudomonadales > Pseudomonadaceae > Pseudomonas > Pseudomonas sp. AC355. Next base: position 3,458,935 of record NZ_OZ409843.1, read on the forward strand.
GCCGGAGCGGCTGGTCTGGCTAAGCGTCAGGCCGATCTGCTGAGTGGTAAGAAACACGTAGGGCGGGGACAACGCGGGCACGCCGGGGACCTGCATGGCCGCCTGATACCAAGGCCTCATTCGTGGGTCGAATGCGTAGCCAGGCTGAGGGCGACGCTCAAGTATGTCGAGTTGTGCGTTGTAGAAAATGAATTCGCCCAGCGGCGCGCCGCCAGCCGGGTGCGACATCGACTGGATCAGGTAGACGGCATCTGCAGGGGGCAGGAAGCGCCGCTGGGCATCGCTAGCATCCAGACGTCGGGCCAGAAAAAAATCCCCCGAAGCATGACCCACGTAGAGGGCCGTCACCAACGGGTTGGCTTTGAGCTCCTCGATCAGCACAAACGCCCGAGCCAGACGTTCATCGACCTGAGTGTCCGTGGTGAGCGGGTCGAACGAGACCTGGCGCAACGTGGCTTGCACAGGTTCGAGCACGCGGCCCATCTGTTCCGACATGAGGTTGCCGACATCGTGGAACTTGGTGGTCGTCATCGACAGCACGGCCTGGGTAGTTCCGGCCTGCCCCACCAGATACACGATCAGTGCGCCGGTCAGTATGCAGGCCACTCCCATCATGGAAATCACGCTTTTGAACGGCAAGCCAGCCCGGCGCAGCATGGTGAGTCGCGTGATGATGCCCATAGCTACCTGCCGTCCATGTCGAGAGATGAAGCACGACGCGCCTGCCAAACCCGGCGAGGTTTGGAGGTGCAGCAGCGCATAGTTGCCCAGATACATGCGGGTTGTTGACCCTGAAGCATAGCGGCCAAAAGCGTCGCAGGCAGGCGTAATACATGCCGATGCAGAAGCTGGCGGCAATCCACAATCGGCCACCTGCCACGCCGTCTTCGCTGACGCGGGTATAAGCCACACACCGCAACCAACACCAGCCACGTGTGATCAATCCTGTTCCCAAAGCGCAGCCGCCCGCCTACAATTGCGATCAATTCTTATCCGCACTGGCGCACGCCAAGGGAGTTTCGGTGTCCACCGCTCCGACCCCATCGACGCTGCAAAGCGTCGATACGCTCTACCGTGATCATCACGGCTGGCTGCACGGCTGGCTGCGCAAACGCCTGGGCGATCGCGAACAGGCGGCGGATATCGCTCAGGACACCTTCCTGCGTCTGCTGCTCAGCGGCCGTCTGCCGAGCATCGACGAAGGCCGCACCTACCTGACCCAGATCGCACGCAACCTGATCATCGACCAGTGGCGCCGGCAGCGGATCGAACGGGCTTACCTCGAGAGCATCGCTCATCTTGCAGAACCCGAGTCGCCGTCGCTGGAGACCCGCGCCATGGTCATCGAGACTCTGCTGCAGATCGATGCGATGCTCGACGCCATGCCCACCAAGGTACGCGAAGCCTTCTTGTTGTCGCAGTTCGAGGGCCTGAGTTATCCACAGATCGCGGAACGCCTGCAGGTCAGCGTCAGCTCGGTGCAGAAGTACATGCTGCGCGCCATCTCGGCCTGCTATCAGGTGCTCTACGCAGAATGAAGCGCGCCAGCGATGCACCCGTCCCGCCGGCCATCGTCGAACAGGCCAGCCACTGGTTGATGCTGCACTGGGGCGGCGAACTGGATGCCGAGCAACGCCAGCGCTTCGCTGACTGGCAGGCCTGCGACCCCGAACACCAGCGCGCCTGGCAACGCCTAGAGCGCTTGCAGGGTACCTTGGCTGGCGTCCCCGCCCACACCGCTGGCGCCGTGCTGCGCGAGCAGCCTGACGCACGTCGTCGCCAGACCCTCAAGATGCTCGGCCTGGCGCTGCTGGCCGGCGGTAGCGGATACCTGGCCCAGTCGCAGCTACCTTGGCGCGAAGCCATGGCAGACCTGCGCAGCGGCACCGGCGAACGCTTGCAGCGCACCCTCGCCGATGGCAGCCGGCTGGCGCTGAACAGCGACAGCGCGGTGAATGTCCGCTTTAGCGAAACGGAACGACGCATCCGGCTGCTCAAGGGCGAACTGCTGCTGGAGAGCGGCCGTGATGCCGCTCGCCGCCCACTGATCGTCGAGACCGCCGCCGGTGAAATCCAGGCACTCGGCACGCGCTTCTCGGTGTATGAAATCGACGGCGGCAGCCGCGTCGAACTCTACGAAGGCGAACTGGAGCTGCGACCTCGCAATGCGCCGTCCTCACGCCTGCAGGCGGGCCAGCAGCGCTGGTTCAACAGCGAACGGGCCACGGCCATCGGCCAGGCAGACCGCAATGCCATCGCCTGGAACGAGGGCCGGCTGATCGCCGAACGCATGCCGCTGGGCCAGTTCCTCAATGAACTGGCACGTCACCGTCCCGGCGTGCTGCGCTGCGACCCGGCCGTCGCCGAGCTGCCGCTGACCGGCGTATTTCCGCTGGCCGACACTGACCGCGTACTCGCCGCCTTGCAGCAATCGCTGCCTGTGCAAGTACAGCGCGTCACCCGCTACTGGATGACCGTGCGACCGAGAGGCTGACCTCTGCTCGTTCCTCACGCTCCGCGTGGGAATGCCACGTGTGGCGCTCCGCGCCTCAAACCATCGTCGACTACTGAACCTGACGGACGCGGAGCGTCCTGACATGCGTTCCCACGCAGAGCGTGGGAACGATCATCAGAGCAATCAGCAAATAATTTCCACAACCCATTGTCGGTTTCACCCGCTCGCTCGGGATACCTCTTGAACCCAATAAAGACGCATTCTCAGAGGATATCCAGAATGCCGCACCTGCCTACATCCCACCGCTCGACACTGAGCCTGTCGATCACCCGAGTCCTGCTCACCAGCCTGCTGGCCACCAGCCCCTTGCTGATCGTAGCCAGCGTACAGGCGCAATCAGCTGCCACCAAACAGACCCGCACCTATGCCATCCCCGCGGGAGATCTCGACCAGGCGCTGAATCGTTTCGCCAGCGAAGCCGACATTCTGCTTTCGGTGGATTCACGGCTGACCACGGGCAAACGCAGCCCTGGACTAAACGGCAGCTACTCGGTGGATACCGGCCTGGCCCGGTTGCTGGCTGGTACCGGTTTGCGACCGCTCAAGGCCGGAGACAATTACGCACTGGAAGCGTCGCAGGAAGGCGATGGTTCACTGGAGCTGGGCGCGACCAGTATCAACGCCAGTGGTCTGGGTGACACCACCGAGGGCAGCGGCTCCTACACCACGGGTGCGGTGACCATCGGCAAGGGTCAGCATTCGCTGCGGGAAACGCCGCAATCGGTCACGGTGATAACCCGCAAGATGCTCGACGACCAGAACCTCAACACCATCGAACAGGTCATGGAAAAGACCCCGGGCATCACCGTGTACGACTCACCCATGGGCGGCAAGTACTTCTACTCCCGCGGCTTCCGCATGACCGGACAGTATCAATACGACGGCGTGCCACTGGATATTGGCAGCAGCTACGCACAGGCCGACAGTTTTGCCAGCGACATGGCCATTTATGACCGCGTCGAAGTACTTCGCGGTGCGGCAGGCATGATGAAAGGCGCTGGCGGTACAGCGGGAGGCGTCAATTTCGTGCGCAAGCGCGGCCAGTACACGCCACATACCCAACTGTCTCTCGCAGCGGGCACCTGGGACAACTACCGCGCTCAAGTCGACACCGGAGGCCCGCTGAATGAAGCCGGCACCATCCGCGGACGGGCCGTGGCAACCCAGCAAAGCCGCCACTACTTCTATGACGTCGCCGAGCGCCGGGATCAGATCTACTACGGTGCCGTGGATTTCGACCTGAGTGCCGACACCACCTTCGGCCTGGGCCTCGCCTATGAAGACCTCGATGCGACACCCTGCTGGGCCGGCGTGCCGCGCTACGCCGATGGCAAAGACCTGAAGCTCAGCCGTTCGACTTGCCAGAACCCATCCTGGAACAGCCAGCGCAGCAAACGCACCACGCTGTTCGGTGATGTGAAGCATCAGCTCAACGACAACTGGGCGCTGAAGGTAGCGGGCGTCTGGTCGCGAAACACCCAGGAGATGGAGTACGCCTTTCCCAGTGGTTCGGTGCCGGTTGGCGCCAGCAGTTCCAGCACGTTGGTACTTGGCAGCATCTATGACTACGACCAGGTGGACTACGGCCTCGACGCCTACGTGGATGGCAAGTTCGACGCCTTTGGCCAGCAGCACGAGCTGATCGTTGGTGCCAACACCAGTCGCTCCCACAAGGACGATTTCTTCGCAGTGGCGGCCCTGCCGCAACGCCAGAACGTGCTCGATCCTGACCATCATCTACCGCAACCGGACGAGAGCTACTACCTGGCCAATGCCTCGCGCGGCGGCCCGCTGGACATCCGCATCAAGCAGTACGGCGTCTACTCCACCGCGCGCCTGAAACTGGCCGAGCCGCTGACATTCGTAGTCGGCAGCCGCGTCAGCTGGTACAAATCCGAAACCGACTCCGTCGCCTACTTTCGCGGCGTCGGCACCCCAGCCAATTCCGAAACCACCGAAACCGGACAGGTCACGCCGTTCGCCGGCCTGCTGCTCGACCTTAACGACAACCTGACGGCCTACGCCAGCTATACCGATATCTTCACGCCCCAGGGCAACCTCAGAACCATCGATGGCAGCACCCTGAAACCGCTGATCGGCACAAGCTATGAGCTGGGCATCAAGGGCGAGTGGTTCGAGGGTCGTCTGAACAGTTCCTTCAACCTGTTCCGCACCATTCAGGAGGATGCGGCCCAGACCGACCCGAATTGTGCCGACGGCAGCTGTTCGCAGAACTCCGGCAAGGTGCGCGCCCAGGGCTTCGAGGCGGAGCTGAGCGGTGAAGTTATCGACCGCCTGCAACTGCTGGCTGGCTACACCTACACCCAGACCAAGGTGCTCGAGGATGCCAACCCCAACCAGAACGGCGTGTCCTACAATTCGTACGTGCCGCGGCACCTGCTGCGCGTCTGGGGTGATTACAGCCTCAGCGGGCCCCTGGAGCGCTTCACGGTCGGCGCCGGTTTCAACGCCCAGAGCGACAACTACCGCACCTCACCGATCAGCGGCAACAACATTTCCCAGGCGGGTTACACCGTGTGGAACGGCCGCATCGGTTACCGCGTCGATGACACCTGGTCGCTGGCCCTCAACGGCAACAACCTTTTCGACAAGCGCTACTACGCCACCGTGGGCACCGAAGGTTTCGGCAACTTTTATGGCGAGCCGCGCAACTTCATGCTGTCGGTAAAAGCGGACTTCTAGGTCTATTAAGAAACAGCAACGCCCCGCCATGCAGGGGCGTTGCTGCACTCGTCGCGTGCGCTTCCAAGACGCTCGCTACGTGATGGAAGCTCCCTGGATCACCGCCAGTCGCCTAGCGGCTCCTTTGACTGTCAGCCATTCCAATCTGCCATCCCCCAACGTAGAATCGCGACAAATTCTTATTCGCAATATCTCCCAGGAGGCGGGATGTCTACGGTGCATACCGATACGGCGCCCCACGCAGGGCTGGATGTACTCTATCGCGAGCACAGCGGCTGGCTGCGTGGCTGGTTGCGCCAGCGCCTGAACAATTCAGCCGATGCAGCTGATCTCGCCCAGGACACCTTCGTCCGTGTGCTGCTCGCACGCAGCGCAAATAGCCTGCGCGAACCGCGGCACTACCTGACGACCATCGCCCGTGGGCTGGTGGTCGATCTGTACCGCCGTCGCTCGTTGGAGCAGGCCTATCAGGAAGCACTGGCCAACCTGCCGGAGGCGTCGCACCCATCGCTGGAAGAACAGGCGATTCTGTTCGAGGCGCTGGTGGAGATCGACCGCCTGCTCGACGGTTTGGGCAGCAAGGCCAAGCAGACCTTTATCCTCTCCCAGTGCGAAGGGCTGACTTATCCACAGATCGCCGAACGCCTGGGCATTTCCCTGCGCACGGTGAACAACCATATGGCCAGGGCCATGGAGCATTGCTGCCTGATCATGGCCGGCCTGTGAGCGGGCTGAACCAGGGCGCCAGCGAGCGCGAAGCGATTCGTACGGCGTCACAGTGGTACGTGCGCCTGACTGGCGAAACCGTCAGCGAGCAGGAGCGCCTCGCCTGGCAACACTGGCTGAGCGCCGACCCGCTCAATAATCAGGCCTGGCAGCGTATCGAGGCAGTGCGCCAGCAGATGGCACAGGTGCCCGGGCAACTCGCCGCCAGCACACTGCGTACAGCAGGCCACTCTCGGCGTCAGGTGTTGCGCGGCGTGGTGCTGCTGGCATCGGCAGGCAGCCTTGCTGCCCTGGGCTGGCGTAGCGATATGGGCCAGCGGGTGCTGGCGGATTATCGAACCGGCATTGGCGAACGGCGTACCTTCACCCTCGCCGACGGCAGCCAGCTGCAGCTCAACACCAACAGCGCCGTGCAGCTGCATTTCGACGACCAGCAGCGCGTGCTGCAACTACTCGCTGGCGAGCTGATAGTCAGCACCGCGCCCGATCCTCAGGGCCGGCCTTTCAGCGTCATCACTGCCCATGGCCGGGTGCGCGCCCTGGGTACGCGCTTCACCGTGCGCAGTGAGAGCCAGCATAGTGAAGTGGCCGTGCTGGAAAAGGCAGTGGAGGTCTGCGTACCCGGCATGGCCCAGCCACTGCGCCTGGAGGCAGGCCAGCGCAGCCGTTTTACCGGCAACGGCATCGAAGCACCACACGCCACTGACGCCAGCACTGCAGCCTGGCAACAGGGCAGCCTGATCGCCATCGACCAGCCGCTCGGCGAACTGCTCGACGAGCTGAGCCGTTACCGCGCAGGCTGGCTGAATTGCGACCCGCGCCTCGCCAACCTGAAAGTCTCCGGCGCCTTCCCCATCGACGACACCGACCGCGCACTCAGCGCATTGGAACGAAGCTTCCCCGTACAGGTACAACGCCGCACTCGTTATTGGGTAACGGTGAGGCCGCGCAGCTAGGCAAGTGACACGCTTTTCGTAGGGCGGCCGGCACGCGGCGGGTGGGAGCGATCAATTGAGAATATTTTTGCGCCCGTTGCACTTTTCCCATTCCCCATTCGGCTTTCGCTGCATCAGTGGCCCGATTGGCCACACCAATCGGGGAGACACCATGCTGCATCCATTGATCCGCAACCGCCTGGCTGTGCATCTGCAGGCTGCCCTGCTGAGCAGCGCCGCCTTCGCCGTACCTGTTGCCTATGCCGCTGAGCCGGCTCAAGCGGGCAGCAGCGCCAGCGTCCGGCAGTACAACATCGGCGCCGGCTCGCTCACCGAAGTGCTCAGCCGCTTCGCCAGCCAGGCCGGTGTGGCCCTGTCGTTCGATGCCGCGCAAACCAATGGCCTTCAGTCCAAGGGGCTGCAGGGTGCCTATTCGGTGGAGGCGGGATTTGCCACGCTGCTTGCGGGCAGCGGCTTGCAAGCAAGCAATGCCGGCGGCAGTTATGTATTGGGAAAAACAGTCGATAACAGCGATGCACTGGAGCTGGGCGCGACCAGTATCAACGCCAGCGGCCTGGGCGAAACCACCGAGAGTAGCGGCTCCTACACCACGGGTGCCATGCGCACGGCGACCAAGCTGGCGCTGACCACCCGAGAAACCCCGCAGTCGGTCACCGTGGTCACTCGCCAGCGTATGGACGATCAGAACATGATCACCCTCGAGGATGCGCTGAAATCCACCCCGGGCGTCACCGTGCAGAAGTTCAGTGCCGTGCGCCCACTGATCTACTCACGTGGGTTTCAGGTCGAGAACCTGATGTACGACGGCCTGCCCACATCCTATGACGGCGACTTCGTGCCATCGCCGGATCTGGCCATGTACGACCGGGTGGAAATCGTGCGCGGCGCCACTGGCCTGATGCAGGGCGCCGGCACACCCTCGGCGGCGATCAACATGGTGCGCAAACGGCCCACCCGCGACACCAAAGTCAGCCTATCCGGCAGTGCCGGTAGCTGGGACAACTATCGCAGCGAGCTGGACGCCTCCAGCGCACTCAACGATAGCGGCTCGGTGCGCGGGCGTATGGTCGCCAGCTACAACGACAAGGACAGCTTCCGTGACGTCGAGTCCAGCGAGCTGGGCCTGCTCTACGGCATTACCGAGCTCGACCTGAGCGATCGCACGCTTCTGACCCTGGGCGGCTCGTTTCAGAACGACAATAACAACACCACCTGGGGCGGCATCCCGGTCGGCCCGGATGGTGGCGACCTGGGTTTGTCCCGTTCCACCTACTTCGGCAACGACTGGGAGTACTGGGACAAGGACACCAAAGGTGTTTTCGCCGAAATCGAGCATCGCTTCGATAACGATTGGAACCTGCGCCTGGCGGCGGTGAAGAACTGGACGACATCGGACATCCTCGCCTCTTTCGTACGGCCCACCGGCAATACCTGGCAACAGCGCACCGTTCAGCAGAGCTCCACCTACGATCAGACCAGTTATGACGGCTACCTGAGCGGCCCATTCAAGGCGTTGGGGCGCGAGCATGAACTGGTACTGGGCGGCAGCTATCGCGAGTCGAGCAAGGAAACCAGCGGCGGTTACGCGCCCAACTTCGGCATTGCCGACCTCGGCAACTGGGATTCAGGCGCGAGACCCAAGCCGGAGAACGTCACTCATACCTACGGCACGCTTACCGAAACCACGCAGAAGAGCCTGTACGCGACCACCCGGCTCAGTCTGACCGATCCACTCAAGCTGATCCTGGGTGGGCGTCTGGATTGGTACGCCTACGATCAGGATATTCGCAACAACCCCAGCGTCCACTACAACACTGCACGCGAAGTGACTCGCTATGGGGGACTGGTCTATGAGCTGAATCCGCAGCACTCGGTATACATCAGCTACACGGACATCTTTCAACCGCAGACGTCGATCACCATCGACCAGAGCCTGCTCGAACCCATCACCGGCAAGAACTACGAAATGGGCGTCAAGGGGGAATACTTCGGTGGCGCGCTGAATGCCAGCGCAGCACTGTTTCAGATCGATCAGGAAAACCGGGGCCGTCTGGTCAGCGATACCGGCTGTAACGGCATGCCCTGCTATGAAGCATCGGGCAAGGTTCGCAGCCAGGGTATCGACCTGGAGCTCAACGGTACTCTCATGCCCAATTGGGAGGTGGCGGCCGGTTACACCTATACGCAGGCCAAATACAAACAGGACAGCGACCCGAGCAATGTCGGGCGTCTGTTCGATACGGATGTGCCCCGACACCTGTTCAAACTCAGCACCTACTACCGACTCCCTGGTGACCTGAGCCGGTGGAAAATCGGTGGTTCGGTATACCGGCAGAACCGCACTTACAACGTCGGAACCTATACCAATACGGCCACTGGCATCACCCAGCCGTCACTGGTCGAGCAGGATGCCTATACCTTGGTGGATCTGATGGCCAGCTATCAGGTCAACAAGCATTTACTGACCCAACTGAGCGTCAACAATGTGCTCGACAAGACCTACTACGAAGGCCTGGCCAGCCAGCCTTTCGGTGGTCGAAGCGTCTATGGGGCACCTCGCAATTTCACGGTTTCAGCCAAGTACAGCTTCTAAGCCTGGGTCGCCCCTACACCGTTATCTGTGGGAGTGCGCCATGCGCACGAATCGCGGTCATGGCCCGCTCCCACGGCTCGAGCTGCCGCTTGAAGCTTATGGCCTGCAGATACTTCAAGGCCCGAAAGGCCGATCGCCGAGAATCGTCGCACGGTGCATGATGCGCCGTTGCGGGCGGTAGTCGTCGCAGGCGTAGTGCTGGGTCAGGCGGTTGTCCCAGAAGGCCAGGTCGCCCTGGCGCCATTGCCAGCGCACGCTGTACTCCGGTTTGGCGATCTGTACGAAGAGCATCTTCAACAGTGCATCGCTTTCGCCCGGCTCCAGCTCAACGATCCGGGTGGTGAAGGACTCGCTGACGAAAATCCCCTTGCGGCCGGTTTCCGGGTGCACGCGTACCACCGGGTGCGTGACCGGCGGATTCGCCGCCCGAGCGGCGTTCCATTTTTCCAGTGCATCGGGCGTCGTGCCGAAGCGCTCCAGAGGGAACGACAGGGTCAGCTCATGCACGGCGGTCAGGCCGTTGAGCAGGCGGCGGATCGGTGCAGAAAGCCCTTCATAGGCGGCCGAGCAACTGGCCCACAGCGTGTCGCCGCCATGAGCCGGAACGTGCCGCGCACTGAGCAGCGAGCCCAGCGGCGGCGACTGGATGAAGGACACATCGGAGTGCCACAGGGCGTTGTCGCGCAGGTCGTTGAGGTCGGTATCCAGCAGGAGGATTTCCGGCTGATCTTCGATTTTCGGATAGATCGGGTGGATATGCAGATCACCGAACATGGCTGCCGCATCGCGCTGTTGGCGCGGCGTCAGCAACTGATCACGTAGAAACAACACCTGATGCTCCAGCAGCCCCTGGCGCAAGGTCGCGTAGGCCTCGGCATCCAGCGGGCGGCTCAGGTCGACACCGGTAACGCGCGCGCCGAGGGCCTGGCCGATACGTTCGAATACGATGGTCATAGGTCTTTCTCTGTTCAGTCCCGTTCAGCAGTCAGTTCCAGGAGGCAAAGCGCTTTTGCAGCGCGCGCAAACCGAGTTCGATGGTCAAGGCGATGCTGGCGATCAACAGGATGCCGACCACCACCACGTCGGTGGCAAGGAACTGCGCGGCAGACTGCACCATGAAGCCCAGGCCCTGGTTGGCTGCGATCAGCTCCGCAGCGACCAGCGTCGACCAACCGACACCCAGGGCGATGCGCAGGCCGGTGAGGATGTCCGGTAGCGCGCTGGGCAGGATCACGTGGCGCACCACCTGCAAGCGGCTGGCACCCAGGCAGCGCACTGCCTGGATACGTGCCTTGTCGACCCTGCGCACGCCGCCCACGGTGGCGATCAGCAGCGGCGCGAACAGCGCCATGTAGATGAGCAGCACCTTGGACAGCTCGCCGATGCCGAACCAGATCACCATCAACGGCAGGTAGGCCAGCGGCGGGATCGGTCGATAGAACTCCACCAGCGGGTCGAGCGCGGCGTTGAGCGTCGGGTTCAAGCCCATGGCGACTCCCAGCGGAATGGCCGTGACGACCGCAGCCAACAGCGCGACCAGCACGCGCCCCAGGCTGGTACTCAGGTGCTGCCACAGCGTGGCATCCAGATAACCGTCCTGCAGCAGCCCCTTGAGGGCCACCAGCAGTTGTTCGGGGGCAGGCAGGAAGATGGTGTCGACCCAGCCGAGGTGCGTTGCCAGCCACCACAGGCTCGCCAACGCCGCCAAGGTACCGAAGGCTGCCGCCCGGCGACGGTCGAAGCGGATCACGAAACGGCGGTCGCGGTCATTCAGGGTGTTTTTCAGCGCATCAGAAGGCATGGTCGGCGGACTCCTGAAGGAAGAGATCGAGCAGCTCCTGGCGCAGCTCGGCGAAGGCCGGATCGCTCTTGATCGAACGCACCGGCTCACCGGCGATGTAACGGCGAGCGAACGGCAGTTGCCGGCGAATCACCGCACGGGCAGGCGGGCCGTCCAGCACGATAAGGTCGGTGGCGAGAAACAGCGCCTCGTCGACGCTGTGGGTGATCAGGAACAGGCCCTTGCCGGTGCGCTTCCAGACGTCGAGCAGCAGCAACTGCATGCGCTCGCGGGTCAGCGCATCGAGGGCACCGAAGGGTTCGTCGAGCAGCAGAAAGTCCGGATCGACCGCCAGCGCCCTCGCCAGCCCAAGGCGCTGACGCTGACCGCCCGACAGTTCGGAAATCTGATGATGAGCATGGCTGGCCAGACCGACCAGCTCGAGCACCTCACGTGCACGGGCGTGACGTTGCTCTTTGCTCAGGCCACGCAGGCGCAGCCCCAGGGCAACGTTGTCGAGGGCATCGAGCCAGGGCATCAGCGCGTCATCCTGAAACACCACACCGCGATCGCCGCCCGGGCCTTCGAGGGTGCTTCCATCGATATGCACGCGGCCGCTGCCAGGTGGCTGAAAGCCTGCCAGCACGTTGAGCAGGCTGGACTTGCCGCAGCCCGACGGGCCGAGCACGACCACGGACTCGCCCTTTTCGATCTGCAGATCGAAATTATCCAAGATGACCTGCGAATGACCGCGACGCTTGAAGCTCAAGCTGACCCGCTCGGCGCTCAGTCGGCTCATGGTCGACTCCTCAAAGTAAAAAAGCCCCTCCGGAGAGGGGCGAAACGTGGCTTGAACGTAGCTCTGGTTTCACTGCGCCTGGCGGACGTACTCAGCACTTACGTAGGGCGAGTAGTCAGGCAGCACAGCGGGAATGCGTTTCTGTTCCTTGAGGAACTCAGCGGTGCGGGCAATGGCCTTGGCAGTACCGCCACCCAGCAGGTCGGTACTGACTTGCTGCTGAGCAGTCGGGTAGGCGGAGCCGGCGAGCAGTTCGGGGATGTCGGCGGCGTTGGCACCGATCAGCTTGGCGATCTTGCCCGCCTGTTCGGAGTCGGCCGTCCACGTGGCGACGTTGGCCTGGTAGTCGGCGAAGGCATCGAGGGTCACGCCAGCGAACTTGGCCAGCACTTCAGGGTGCTTGTCGGCGAAATCCTTCCGAGCGACCCAGACCTCGAACGTCGGCGCGCCCCATTTACCGACCTCAGCCGCATCGGTCAGCACCTTGCCGCTGCGTTTGATTTCACCCAGTGCAGGCGACCAGACGAAGGCACCGTCGATGTCACCACGCTTCCACGCCGCATTGATTTCGGCCGGGTTGAGGTTGACGATCTTCACCTTGCTGGTGTCGATGTTCCAGTGTTTCAGGGCGCCGAGCAGGCTGTAGTGGGAGGTGGACACGAAGGGTGTGGCGATGGTCTTGCCGACCAGCTGCTCGGGGCTGTCGATACCGCTGCCGTTGCGTACGACCAGCGCCTCGGCAGCATTGATTTCGGCAGCGACCAGGAAGGTCACCAGCGGCAATTTGCGCGACGTGGCGGCGGCCAGGGGACTGGAACCGAGGTTGCCGATCTGTACGTCACCGGAAGCCAGGGCCGTCACCACGTCGGCACCGGAGTTGAAACGACGCCAGTCGAGCTTCTCGCCGATGGCTTTTTCGTAGGTACCGTCAGCCTGCGCGACCTTGGATGGATCCACGCCAGTCTGATAACCGATCACGATGTCGGCGGCGTGGGCCGGGACGGCGGTTGCCGCAGCGACAGCGAGCAGCAGGGCTTTGATGGTTCGTTTCACGTTCGACTCCTCGCAAGTGGCACCGCTGCGGTTGATCCCAGGTGCCGAAGCGCCACCACGGCGCTGATGGAGGAGAATTTATGGTTATAAGAAATAGAAAACCAATAACATTTAACGCTTAGCTTAGAGCAGGTTTGAAGCGCCGCGAGATAGAGCGGCGCGCGCCCTAAACCGCGTGAAACGGCGCCTGAAGCGCAAGCCATGCGCCATGCCTCGAAGCCCTGAAGCGAAACGCGTCATCGCAAGGCAGCCCCGCCTGCGAAAGATTGTCAGGTGGCAAGACGGCGCAGTCATCCATCCCCATGGGCATTGCCTCGGCCAACCCGTAGAATCCGCCGTTTTTTCCAGGCAGCGACCACCATGCAACCAGCCGACCCGAAGCGTGACGAACTGATCTACGGCCTCGAAGACCGCCCGCGCCCGCTGGTGGCGATCCTTGCCGCACTGCAGCATCTACTGGCGATCATCGTGCCGATCGTCACACCCGGCCTGCTGATCTGCCAGGCCCTGGGCGTATCGGCCCGTGACACCAACCTGATCGTGTCCATGAGCCTGGTGATCTCCGGTATCGCCACCTACGTGCAGTGCCGTCGCTTTGGCCCGCTGGGTGCCGGGCTGCTGGTGGTGCAGGGCACCAGCTTCAACTTCGTCGGCCCACTGATTGCCGGTGGCGCGCTGATGGTCAAGCAGGGTACGCCGGTCGAAGCGGTGATGGCGGCGATCTTCGGCGTGGTGATCGCTGGTTCGTTCGTCGAGATCGGCATCTCGCGCATCCTGCCGTTCGTGAAGAAACTGATTACCCCGCTGGTCACCGGCATCGTGGTGCTGATGATCGGCCTGACGCTGATCAAGGTCGGCCTGATCAGCATGGGCGGTGGCTATGGCGCCATGGCCAATGGCACCTTCGCCAATGGCGAGAACCTGATGCTGTCCGGCGTGGTGCTGGCCGTGATCGTGGTGCTCAACCGCATTCCCGTGGTGTGGATGCGCAGCTGCGCGATCGTCATCGCCCTGCTGGTCGGCTATGCGCTGGCCGGTTACCTGGGCCGCCTGGATTTCACCGGCATGCACCAGGCCGAGCTGTTCCAGGTGCCAACGCCCCTGCACTTCGGCCTCGGCTTTTCCTGGAGCCTGTTCATCCCGATGCTGGTGATCTACCTGGTGACCTCGCTGGAGGCCATCGGCGACGTGACCGCCACCAGCAAGGTGTCCAAGCAGCCCGTCGAAGGCCCGCTGTGGATGCAGCGGATCAAGGGCGGCGTGCTGGTCAACGGCGTCAATTCGCTGCTGGCGGGCGTGTTCAACACCTTCCCCAGCTCGATCTTCGCCCAGAACAACGGCGTGATTCAGCTGACCGGTATCGCCAGCCGCCACATCGGCGTGTGGATCGCCCTGATGCTGGTGATTCTCGGCCTGTTCCCGGCAGTGGCCGGGGTCATCCAGGCGGTACCGGAGCCGGTACTCGGCGGTGCGGCTATGGTGATGTTCGGCGCCGTGGCGGCCTCGGGCATCAACATTCTGGCGGGTATCGATCTGGATCGCCGCGCGCTGCTGATCATCGCCGTGTCCCTGGCCCTCGGCCTTGGCGTGTCGCAGGTACCGGAGTTCCTCGCCCATATGCCTGCGGCGCTGCGCAACGTACTCGAATCCGGCGTGGCTACCGGTGGCATCTGCGCCTTGCTGCTCAACTGGTTCCTGCCGGAAAGCCCGGCGAAGGGCGAGCAGAGCGATCACTGATCCAGGCACCGGGCACGTGCACTCGCCATATCTGTAGGAGCCCGCTTGCGGGCGATACGATGCTGGCCGCCCCGCGATGCGCGCCATGGCCGCTAATCGCCGGCAAGCCGGCTCCTACGGAATCGCGTGATTATCCATTCCGGTCATTGGGAAAAACGGTAGCGGCCCTTATGAAGGGCGGTATCGAGAGCAGCATTCGCGCCGGGTCGAGGGTATGGTGATCGTGCATCGGCCACCCCCCAATGAAAAGGGCCGCATAAGCGGCCCTTTTCATATCTGGCAGGCGACTTAGAAGTCGTAGCGCGTGGTCAGCATGACGTTGCGCGGCTCGCCCCAGGAGTAAACGCTGTAGAAGTCCATGATGGTCAGGTACTTCTTGTCCAACAGGTTGTTGACGTTCAGGGTCGCGGACAGGTTATCGGTTACCTGATACTTGGCCATCACGTCCAGTAGCCAGTAGGCGCTCTGGCCAAAGTCCTCATTGCGAGACCGAGGCGCGTTCCACACCGAGCCCCAGCTTCTGCTCTGCCAGCGCGCACCGCCGCCAACGGTCAATGGCTCGAACTGCCCCTTGAGGTTATAGGTGGTGTAAACGCTGAATTGATCTTCCGGTTCGACGGTGGAAAGTTTCTCGCCGTCGACACGAGCGATCTTGTGCGAGTACCCGGCCTGCAGCTGCCAACCCGGCGTGAGCTCACCCGAGACTTCGGCCTCGTAGCCCTTGGTCTTCACACCCTGAACGGCGCGGAAAGCCTGCTCTGCCGTGCCGTTGATGAATCCATCGGCCTCAGGACGGTTGTCCTGGTGGATTTCGAAGTAGGCCAGGCTGGCATTCAGGCGGCCATCGTAGAACTCGCCCTTCAGGCCGATCTCGTAGTTGTCACCTTCTTGCGGCTCGAGGGTTCTATCCTGCCGGTCGCGGCTGCTCTGCGGTTTGAAGATCGTGGTGTAGCTGGTGTAGGCCGAGATAGTGTCCGTCAGGTCATAGATCAGCCCTGCGTAAGGCACGACGACACCGCTCTTCTTGGTGTCTTCGCCCCGATAATTGGCCAGGCGCGCACCGAGGATGAGTTTCAGATCATCCTGCAGATTGAAGCGCGAAGTCGTATAGAGGCCGTTCTCACGAATCGTATCCTTGTCGTTGGTCGGCGCTCCCCAATCCGGCTCGGGGACATCGCCATTCCAGTTGTAGAAGTCATCGACATCCGGGCCAAAGAAGGCATAGCCATCACGATCCGTCTTGCGGCGCGCGATGCTGCCTCCCACGACCAGCTCATGCTCGCGACCAAACAATTGGTACGAGCCGCTCACGTAGCCATCGGCCGCATCCGCTTTCGTCTCGCCAACGTACTTGCCCTGCCACTGGCGAGCACCAGAGCCGTCCGCCGGGTTGGGATTACCCGCACTGGCAGATCCCAGGGTCGCGTCATAGCCATTGATCTGATGGTTGAGCTGCATCTTGGCCAGCCAGCCATTGGCAAAGTTGTGCTCCAGCGTGGCGAATACGGTGCGGGTGTATTGCTCCCAGCCACTCCAGTTGGTGCCCGGATTGAAAGAGCGAGAAACCTTGTTGAAGTTGCCATTGCTATCGAAGATCGGCATCGATCCCCAGCTCGACCCTTCCGGCTTGTTGTCCTGATAGTCGGCACCGACGCTGAGCAGCGTGTCTTCGCTCAGGTCGAACTCCAGAATGCCGTAATAGACGTTGGTCTTGCGCTCATAGTTGTCCTGGAACGAATGCTTGTCCTGGTAGGCAGCGACTGCCCGACCGCGCACGTTGCCAGTAGGGGTCAGCGGGCCACCTACATCGATCTCGGTGCGGTAATCGTCCCACGATCCGATGCCAGCGGAGAGATGTCCTGAGAATTCGTGGGTTGGTTTCTTGCGAATCAGGTTGATGGTCGCACCCGGATCACCGCTCCCCGTCAGCAGGCCGGTAGCGCCCTTGAGCACTTCGATACGGTCATAGATCGCCATATCGCTCAAGGTATTGCCTGCCGAGTAGGCAGAGTCCCGCGACATCGGAATGCCGTCGTACTGGAAGTTGTCGATGGCAAAACCACGGGCGTAGTACTCGGTACGCTCGGTGTCATAGGTGACGATGCTGACACCCGGCGTATGACGCATCACGTCATCGATACTGGTGAGCCCGAAATCATCCATGTGCTTGCGGGTGATCACGCTGATCGACTGCGGCGTTTCGCGCGGCGTCAGTACCAGGCGAGTCGCAGTGGCGATGGAGCCGGGCGTGTAGGACTGGGATTCCTCGGTGATGGTACCGAGCTGGTTGCTAGTAACCGAGGTGGCATCCAGTTCGAGGGCGCCGTCCTGAGACTCCAGTACCACGGTGCTGCCACTATCGCCCTGTGCAGCCTGTTGCGCGTGGGCCATCAGCGGCATCGCGAGGCCAGCCAGGGTGATCGCGACAGCCAGCAGGCTGGGGGCGCAGGGAAGCGGACGTCGGGCACAGCCAGCGCCCGCCATGGCATGGGGATTCATAGGAGTCTCCTGTTGTTTTGAGTTGAGTGATACGCAGACGCCTAAACGATATCACTTCTCATTAACTCCTTAAATCTTATTACTACATATGGCGGCACCAATTTCCGCCCACGACAACCCCTGACGGCAAGGGCCCGCCCTCAGAAAATAGGCGAACGGCATCGCGCCGCGCGGCAGTTGGCAGACCGACAAGAGGGTACCTGCGCAAGGGTCGATGCTCAGGAGCAACCGAGTGCAGCGAGTCGCCTGTCAGCTCACGCCCATGTAACGGCCAGCGCGGTGATTGATGGCCAGCACCATGTTCAGTGCCACGGCACCGAGTACCGACAGCGCGACCTTCTCCGGTGCGACGACGAAGATCGACGCCAGCACGATGGCAGCGTCCACGCCCATCTGCACGGCGCCGGCGCGCCACCCGAAGCGCTCCTGCAGATACAGCGCGAGAATGTTCACGCCGCCCAGGCTGGCGCGGTGACGGAACAGCATCAGCAACCCCAGGCCCATGGCAAAGCCACCGAACAGTGCGGCATACAGTTCGTTTAGCGCCGCGAAAGTGATCCAGTGCGGCGTCAGCTCGGCCAGCACTGAAACCAGGCCGACCGCACAGATCGTACGCAAGGTGAACGCCCAGCCCATGCGCCAGATAGCCAGTACGTAAAAGGGCACGTTGAGCAGGAAGAACACCACGCCAAACGGCCAGCCGGCCAGGTACTTGATTAGAAAAGCCAGCCCCACCGTTCCGCCAGTCAGCAGGCCCGCATGGCTGTAGAGGGTGATGCCCAGGGCAACCATGGCGGTGCCGAGGATCAGCGCCAGCGCATCCTCCCAGAGTGGATGACGGACGAAGAAGTCGGCAATCGTCTCTCGCTCGCCGGCGTCAGGGGTGTGGTTCATGGCGTTACTGTCTCTCTGGGCGCACACGGTAAAACGCCACCGGATCAGGGTGGCGAATCAGAATGTATAAAGGGGCGGACTAGAGGCGAGTCCAGGTCTCATAACTGTGTGCGGGCGCTGCATCGGTAGCCGGCTGGTCGTCGTGCTCCGTGCGCTGCCACTGCGCCTCGTCGAACGCCGGGAACCAGGCGTCGCCCTCGGGCTGCAACGCCACGCGGGTCAGGTACAGGCGGTCGGCAATAGTCAGCGCCTGTTCGTACAGCTGGGCGCCGCCGATCAGCATCACTTCGTCGACGCCCTGCTCGCGGGCCCAGACCTCGGCCCGTTGATGAGCGGCCGCGACGGTCGCGAACACCTCGGCGCCTTCCAGCTTGAGGCCGGACTGGCGGCTGACCACCAGATTGAGCCGCCCTGGCAGCGGACGGCCGAGAGAATCCCAGGTCTTGCGACCCATGATGATCGGCTTGCCAAGAGTCTTGGCCTTGAAGTGCTTGAGGTCGGCCGGCAGGTGCCAGGGCAATTGGTTGTCGCGGCCGATCACGCGGTTTTCCGCGAGGGCGGCGATCAGGCAGAGAGGGAGTCGAGTCGTCATGGCGGCGAGCATAGCAGAGGGCCGCATCACGCCGCATGACTTGCTGCACTGTCATCGCCACGCCATCTTTTTCAGTGCAGGCTGTTGGCAAACCACCGGCCAATGCCGCTCAGGAGAGATGCCCGATGCCCCTACGCCAGCCCCGCCTGTTACTGCTCAGCGCCCTGCTCGCCCTGCCCTTCACGGCGCACGCAGAAACCCCGGCGGCACCCGCCGCCAAACGCGCCGACGACGGCAAACCGCTGATCATCGCGCACCGTGGCGCCAGCGGTTACCTGCCCGAACATACCCTCGCTGCCTATGCGGTCGCCGTGCTGCAAGGTGCTGACTACGTCGAACCGGATCTGGTGATGAGCAAGGACGGCCAACTTTTCGCCCGCCACGACAACGAACTGGGCCTGACCACCGACGTAGCCAGGCACCCGGAGTTCGCCGACCGCAAGCGCAAGGCCAGTATCGATGGCGTCGAGCTCGATGGCTGGTTCAGCGAAGACTTCACCGCGGCCGAACTCAAGCGCCTGCGTGCCATCGAGCGGATCCCCGATATCCGCCCGGGCAACACTCGCCTCGATGGTCAGTTCGAAATCCCGACCCTGCAGGAAATCATCGACCTGGTGAAGGCGTTGCAGGTCAGCCAGGGGCGTGAGATCGGCCTTTACATCGAGACCAAGCATCCCCAGCACTTCAGCCAACTTGGCCTGAGCATGGACAAGCCGCTGGTCGAGACCCTCGCCCGCAATGGCTATCGCGACGCCGCCGCGCCGGTGTACGTCCAGTCCTTCGAGGTGAGCAACCTGAAAGCACTGCGTCAGTTGAGCTCACTGCGCTTGGTGCAGCTGTACGGCAAGGGCCAGCCCCATGACCAAGTCGTGCAGGGTAATCCGCTGACTTATGCACAGATGGCCACGCGTGCCGGGCTGCGGGCAGTCGCCGAATACGCCAATGGCGTAGGCCCGGACAAGAGTTACGTCATCCCTCGCCAGCCGGATGGCAGCCTCGGCGAGCCGACAAGATTCGTCGCCGATGCCCATGCCGCCGGGCTGCTGGTGCACCCCTATACCTTCCGAGCCGAGAACCAGTTCCTACCCACAGAGCTGAAGCGGGGTAGCAGCCCGGCAGAGCGCGGCGATATCGACGCGGAGGTGCGTGCCTTCCTGGCCACCGGCATCGACGGCCTGTTCATCGACCAACCGGATATTGCCGTGCGACTACGCCAGCAACAGGCCCGTTAAACGCGAGTTTTTGCCAATCGCCTCACAGCGGTTATGCTCCCCGTGGATTTCAACTGCCGGGAGATCGCGTGGCCTTACCCAAGCTGCAACGCCTATGGCTCTGCGAAGCCGTACGCTTGCGAGAAGAACATGCCGGGCTGCTCGAGGACAGCGAAGCCAACCGCCGTGCTCAGGTGGCCGGCGGTGACCTGGCTACGCGTATCGAAAACCGCGCCCTGCTGCTTGCAGAACGCGATGGCCAGCAGCAGGCGCAACGCCATTGGCTGCAAGGCGCACGCCTGGCCCTGCTGCTCCTCGGCCTGCTGGCCTTGGCCAGCGGCGCAGGCCTGGCGGTAGCGGCACTGGGCGACGGGCAAACGCCGGTTAACGTGTTCTGGGCACTGGGTAGCCTGCTCGGCCTGCACCTGCTGATGTTGCTTGGCTGGCTGATCGGCCTGCTGTTTGGCGGCGGCCATGGCGCGGTGCTCGGGCGCCTCTGGCTGTGGCTCAGCGAAAAGCTCGCTCGCGACTCCAGCGCGCTGCACACCGGCCCTGCCCTGGTTCTGCTGCTGCGCCGCCAGCGTCTCAATCGCTGGTTGATCGGCATGGCCGTGCACGGGCTCTGGCTGGTGGCGCTGACCACCGCGCTGCTGATGCTGCTGGCGCTACTGTCCACCCGCCGTTACGGCTTCGTCTGGGAAACCACCCTATTGGGCGGCGATACCTTCGTCGCCCTGACCCAGGCCCTCGGCGCCCTACCCGGCCTGCTGGGCTTTCCAGTGCCCGATGCCGCCACCGTGCGCGCCAGCGGCGACAGCCCGCTGCCGCTGGAGTCGGCCCGGCATGCCTGGGCCGGCTGGCTGATCGGCGTGGTCGTGCTCTACGGCCTGCTACCACGCCTGCTGCTCGGGCTGATCTGCCTGTGGCGCTGGCGTAGCGGCGTGGCACACCTGCAACTGGACGTCGACCTGCCCGGTTACGGCCTGCTGCGCGAGCGCCTGCAACCCAACAGCGAACGCCTGGGCGTGTGCGATGCCGAGCCGGCGCAGCTCTATCAGGTGCAGCCCGGCGCCGGCGTCGACGCCAGCCAGGGTGCGCTGCTGGTGGCTATCGAGCTGGATGACCGGCGTCCCTGGCCACCGGTGCTGCCCAAGTCGGTGGCCGACGCCGGGATCATCGACAGCCGCGAGCAGCGCCGCCAATTACTAGACCAGCTCACGCGCTTTCCGCCCGCTCGCCTGGCCATCGCCTGCGACCCTCGGCGTTCGCCGGATCGCGGCAGCCTGGCACTGCTCGCCGAACTGGCACGCTGCGCCGGCACCACGCGCATCTGGCTGCTGCAGCCTCCACCGGGCGAAACCCTGGACAGCGAGCGCCTCGGCGACTGGCACAAGGCACTCGATCAACTGCACTTGGCCCACCAAGGCAGCTCGCCGCTGACCTGGCTGGAGACTGGCCATGACTGATCACCTCCCTGCAGGAGCCGGCTTGCCGGCGAGCAGGAACACAACCGATACCGGTGTGTTTTCAACGTTCGCATCGCCCGCAAGCGGGCTCCTACGCAACCCGCACCAAGGGCTACGCTCATGAGCCAGGCACTGAAGCTCGCCGTGGTCGGCCACACCAACGTCGGCAAGACCTCGCTGTTGCGTACCCTGACCCGCGACATCGGTTTCGGCGAGGTGTCGCATCGCCCCAGCACCACTCGCCACGTCGAGGGCGCACGCCTGTCGGTGGACGGCGAAGCGCTGCTGGAACTCTACGACACACCCGGCCTGGAAGATGCCATCGCCCTGCTCGACTACCTCGACCAGTTGGATCGTCCCGGCGAGCGCCTCGACGGCCCGGCCCGCCTGGCGCGCTTCATGGAAGGTAGCGAGGCGCGCCAGCGTTTCGAACAGGAAGCCAAGGTGCTGCGCCAGCTACAGGCATCGGACGCCGGTCTTTACGTGATCGACGCACGCGAGCCGGTACTGGCCAAGTACCGGGACGAGCTGAACGTGCTGGCCATGTGCGGCCGGCCACTGCTGCCCGTCCTGAATTTCGTGGCCAGCGCCAATCATCGCGAAGACGACTGGCGCGAAGCGTTGGCACGCCTGGGGCTGCATGCCCTGGTTCGCTTCGACAGCGTGGCGCCGCCGCTCGATGGCGAGCGCCGGCTGTACGAAAGCCTGGCGCTGATGCACGAGAAGTCGCGCCCGCAGCTGCAACGTCTGATCGACGACCACGAGGCCCAGCGGGTGGCCCGCCACCGCAGCGCCAAGCGCCTGATTGCCGAACTGCTGATCGACTGCGCCGCCTGCCGGCGCAGCGTCGCCAACGAAAGCGAACTGGAAAAGACCGCCATCGGCGAACTGCGCAAAGAGGTTCGCCAGCGCGAACAACGCTGCGTGGAAGCCTTGCTGCGCCTGTATGCCTTCCGCCGCGAAGATGCCCGCGCCGACGATCTGCCATTGCTGGACGGCCGCTGGGGCGACGATCTGTTCAACCCGGAAACCATCAAGCAATTGGGCATTCGCCTGGGAGGCGGCGCAGCCGCGGGTGCCGCAGCCGGGGCCGGCGTGGACCTGCTGGTCGGCGGCCTGACCCTGGGAACCGCTGCCCTGGCCGGCGCATTGCTCGGCGGTGGCGCCCAGACCCTGCGTAATTATGGTTCCCGCCTCAAGGGCAAGCTCCAGGGCCAGCGTGAGCTGACCGTCGACGATGCCGTGCTGCGCCTGCTCGCGCTACGCCAGCAGCACCTGCTGCAGGCCCTCGATAATCGCGGCCATGCGGCGGTGGAAGCGGTGCGCCTCGACGCCCTGCAGGACAGCCAGTGGCGCGAGGGCAAGCTACCGACCGCGCTGCGCATTGCCCGCGCACGACCGGAGTGGTCGTCCCTGAACCCCGGCGCCCGCCTGGATCAGGTCGAGCGATTGGAACAGGTCGAGCGCCTGGCCAAGGAAATCGACGCGGCGCCGACTGCGAAATGAGCCTGTGTCGAGAGTTGGCCGCCATCCTCGAGCGCGAGCTGAGTTTGGGCAACAGCCTCGGCCAGGCGCCCCATCGCGCCGGCTGGCCGCAGCCGGAGTCGCTGTTCGCCGCCCTGCACCAGGACTTCAAGAGCGACCTGAGCCAGCTGCCGCCGGCGGTGCAACATGGCCATTGCAACGACCCGCATTACGGCTGGTACGAAGAGCTCTATTGCCGTGAACACCACCATCTACTGGTCGCCGGCACGCCCAAACCCGGTCGCCGCTGATCCCTGACTGCGAGCCTCGAACATGCCTGTTGCCAACCTGTTCCACGACAGCCAGCCACCCGCTCAGGGCGAGCGCTTCGAAACCCTGCTGAGCCATCGCGACTTGGTGATCGAACGCATCGTCAGCTCGTCACGTATCGAGTCGGTGGACTATGTGCAGGAGCAGGATGAATGGGTGCTGCTGGCCCGCGGCGAAGCGCGCATGACGGTTGCCGGAGAAGCTATCGAGCTGACTGCCGGCGATCACCTGTTCCTGGCAGCCGGCACGCCGCACCGGGTGGAACGTACCAGCGAAGGCGCGCTATGGCTGGCGATTCATTTGCACCCCAGCAACCCGTAGCCCGGGCTGAGCACAGCGATACCCGGGATTTGTGAAACCCTTGCCACCGTCCCGGGTTACGCCTTCGGCTAACCCAGGCTACGAAACTGGCAATTGCAGTTAACCGTGGGAGCGCGCCATGCGCGCGAAAATTCGCGGGCATGGCCCGCTCCCACATACACGCACGACTTTAGCCGTAGGGTGGAAGACGCTTCACCCTTCCACCATGGCATCGCCACGATGCCCTTCAACGCCTGAGCAAGCTCGTCCACAGCGTCGCCGCCACGATCAGCAAGCCGCCGATCCACGCCTGCACACTCAGTTCCTCACTGAGCCACAGCACCGCGAATAGCGCCCCAAACAACGGCTCGCTGCCCATCAACAGGGACACCCGCGTGGGGCTGCTGCGGCGCAGTGCGTAGTTCTGCACGAAGAACGCGAACAGCGTGGCGAACAGCACCAGATACAGGGTGCCGATCCAGAACGCCGGCTCCACCGGCAGCGCGGGCAACCCGCCTGGCAGGAAGATCGCTCCCAGTAACAAACAGCCGAGACCGATCACCCCGGTCTGCACCGCCGTCAGCGCCAGTGCGGGAACCTGAGTGTGGGCAGTCAGCTTGCCGGTCAGGCAGACCAGTACGGCGCGCAGCAGCGCCGCTACCAGCATCAGGCCATCACCGAGGTTGAATTGCAGGTCGACCCCGCCGCTGAGCAGCCAGGTGCCGAACAGCGACAGCGCAACCGCGGGCAGCAGGCGCGAATCAGGCCTGCGGTCGAACATCAGCCACTCGACGAAGGGCGTGATGACCACGCACAGGCTGATCAGAAACGCTGCGTTGCTGGCCGAGGTGTGCAGCACGCCATAGGTTTCGCACAGGAAGATGGCCAGCATCACGCCACCGAGCGGAATGCCCGGCGCCCAGGCCTGGCGGCCCTCGCCGCGCAACTGCGGCAGCAGAATCAGAAAGGTCAGGCAGAAACGCACGGCGAGAAAGCCGAGCACGGGATAGAACACCAGCGCCTGCTTGGCCACGCCGTAACTGGTACCCCAGACCAGCGCGACCAGCAGTAGCAGCAGATCGCTGGCCTGCAACAGGCGTGAAGGAGAACGGCTGATCAGCGTGGACATGGCGGTGTTTCCTGGAAATCGGCGAGAAGCGCATTGTCCATTGCGTCCCTCAGCGTGATAATCCATCCATCTTGAACAACACCTATTCCCCATGCGCACGAATCTCACCCCGCAATTACTTCCCTACCTGGCCATCTTCGTGCGTGTCGTCGAGGCGGGCAGCTTCACGGCGGCAGCCCGTCAGCAGGGCAGTACAGCGTCGGCGGTGAGCCGACAGATCGCCCACCTCGAGCAGACCCTCGGTGTGCGCTTGCTGGAGCGCACCACCCGCCGCCTGCGCCTGAGCGAAGCGGGCAGCGAAGTGTTCGAGCGCTGCAAGGACATGCTCGACGCCGCCCAGGCAGCCCTGGATGTGGGCGAGCGACTGATGAGCCAACCACGCGGCCGAGTCCGGCTGAGCGTGCCCAAGGCCTTTGGCCGCTTTCTGGTCACGCCGCTGATCTATGACTTTCTGCAGCGCTACCCCGAGGTGGACGTCAGCCTCAACCTCAGCGACCGCAGCCCGGATCTGATCAGCGAGCAGTTCGACCTGCTGGTGAGCATCACGGATCAGCCGCCGCTCACCCTGGCCGGTCGGCCGCTGTGCAATGTCCAACAACTGCTGTGCGCGAGCCCCACCTATCTGCAGCGCCACGGCATGCCTCAGCACCCCAGCGAACTGGTGCGCCACGCCTGCCTGTATCTGGACGAAACCGCAGACGACCACCGCTGGCATTTCAGCAACGGGCCGGAACAATGCGTGGTGGCGGTGAGCAGCCGCTTCGCCAGCAACCACAGCGAAGTACGCCTGAACGCTGCGCTCGAGCATCTGGGCATCACCTGCCTGCCGCACTTCACTGCCGCGGCGTCACTGGCCAGTGGAGAGCTGGTGCGCGTGCTGCCCCAGTGGCGCTACACCGGCTCCTACCAGGGCACCGCGTGGATTCTCTACCACCCGACTCGCCACCTGCCGCCCAAGCTGCGGGTGCTGATCGACCACCTCGCCGAGGGGCTCGGTAAGGGGCCGTCGATATGACGAAGGCGATAAGAAGACTTCGCCAGTGGCTGGAAAGGCGGTGGCTCGAGCGGCAGCCGGTGTGCACGGCAGATCACGTCACCCTGGAGAATATCGAAACCGAGGTCGGCAACCGGATGCTCGAAAGCCTCAAGGCCGAGGGTTGGCGGCAGGTCGCGCAGTACAGTCCAATGGCGTTCGACAAGGGTATCGATTACGACAGTTACAGGCTGCGCCGTGGCCTGGATGAGCTGAGGCTGGAGTGGGATAACTGGTTCGAGTGGAAACTCAGCGGCCCGAGCGAGCTCGTCGAAGAGATCGCCGAGCGTTTTTCGTTACGCACGTGAGCGTGCCATCTGCCGGGCGACTTAGGCGTAGGGTGGGCTTCAGCCCACCGCACACCAGCCAAGCCACTCTCACTATCGCCTTGAACCCGAAGACCCAAGCTACATCGGGAAGCGATCATTCCAGACCGACAATCCTTGCATGCATCGTCGGATGGGCGGGCATTGGTGGGCTGAAGCGGATCGCCGCCCGGCCCACCCTACGGGTGACCGCCTGAGTCAGACCGCGACCGGCGCCTTGATGTGCGGGTGCGCTTCGTAGCCGACCAGTTCGAAATCCTCGAAACGGAAGGCAAACAGATCCTTCACCTCGGGATTGAGCTTCATGGTTGGCAGCGGCAGCGGCTCGCGGGTCAGTTGCAGATCCGTCTGTTCCAGGTGGTTGGCGTACAAGTGGCAGTCGCCGCCCGTCCAGATGAACTCGCCCGGCTGCAGGCCGCACACCTGGGCCACCATCAGCGTCAGCAGCGCATAGCTGGCGATGTTGAAGGGCACGCCCAGGAAAATGTCCGCCGAGCGCTGGTACAGCTGGCAACTGAGCTTGCCGTCGGCGACGTAGAACTGGAACAGCGCGTGGCACGGCGGCAGGGCCATCTGCTCGACCAGCGCCGGGTTCCAGGCGGAGACGATCAGGCGGCGCGAGTCCGGGTTCTTTTTGATCATCTCGATCAGCTTGCTGATCTGGTCGATCGACTCGCCGTTCGGCGCCGGCCAATTGCGCCACTGGTAGCCGTATACCGGGCCGAGGTCGCCGTTTTCGTCAGCCCACTCGTCCCAGATGCGTACGCCGTTGTCCTTCAGGTACTTGATGTTGGTGTCGCCCTGCAGAAACCACAGCAACTCGTGAATGATCGAGCGCAGGTGGCACTTCTTGGTGGTCACCAGGGGAAAGCCGTCGGCCAGGTCGAAACGCATCTGGTGGGCGAACACGCTGTAGGTGCCGGTGCCGGTGCGGTCTGCCTTGAAAGTGCCGTTCTCACGCACGTGACGCATCAGGTCGAGGTACTGTTTCATTGCGCGACCTCCTGGGCAGCCTGGCGTTTGTAGGCGTAGGCCATCACGCCCAGGCCGGCGAGGATCATCGGGATGCACAGCACCTGGCCCATGGTCAGCCAGCCCCATGCGAGGTAGCCGAGCTGAGCGTCCGGTACGCGGACGAGTTCGACGATGAAGCGGAAGATGCCGTAACACACCGCGAACAGACCGGAGACCGCCATGGTCGGCCGCGGTTTGCGCGAGTAGATCCAGAGGATCACGAACAGCGCCACACCCTCCAGCGCGAACTGGTACAGCTGCGAAGGATGACGCGGCTCGGGCCCGCCAGTCGGGAAGACCATGGCCCACGGCACGTCGGTGACCTTGCCCCACAGCTCGCCGTTTATGAAGTTGCCGATACGCCCGGCGCCCAGGCCGATCGGCACCAGCGGGGCGATGAAGTCCATCAGTTCGAAGAAGCTCTTGCCGTTGCGCTTGGCGAACCACAGGGTGGCCAGCATCACGCCGATCAGGCCACCGTGGAACGACATGCCGCCCTTCCACACTTCGAGGATCAGCAGCGGGTTGGCGATATAGGCCGGCAGATCGTAGAACAGCACATAGCCAAGACGGCCACCGAGAATCACGCCCATGGCCACCCAGAACACCAGGTCGGAGAGTTTCTCCTTGCTCCAGGTCGGATCGAAGGCGTTCAGGCGCCGCGAGGCAAGGAACCAGGCACCGCCGATGCCAACCAGGTACATCAGGCCGTACCAGTGGATCTGCAGAAAGCCCAGGTCGAGGGCGACCGGATCAATATTCGGGTAGGGCAGCATCAGGATTCCTCACAACAGAAAATTCAGGCCGACGATGAACAACAGCAAGGCGAACAGGCGCTTGAGCACCCGCGGCGATAAACGATGGGCCAGGCGTGCACCGGTTCGCGCGAAAAACACGCTGGTCAACGCGATGCCCAGCAGCGCAGGCAAATAAACATAACCCAGGCTCCAGCCAGGCAGACGCGCGTCGCCCCACCCCAGCCACAGATAACTCAGGGCACCGGCAGCCGCGATGGGCCAGCCGCATGCCGAAGACGTCGCCACCGCCTGCTGCACGGACACGCCGCGCCAGGTCAGGAACGGCACGGTCAGCGATCCACCACCGATACCGATGATCGCCGAAGCCCAGCCGATCACGCCACCGGCAACGCCCAGGCCAGCCTTGCCGGGCACATCACGGCTGGCCTTGGGTTTGAAATCCAGAGCCAGTTGCAGCGCGACGCACAGGGCGAATACGCCGATGATCTTTTGCAGCACCTGGCCATCGATGGAATCGGCGGTCAACGCACCAAGCGCCGAGCCCAGCACAATGCCCACGGTCAGCCAGACGAACAGCCGCCAGCGTACGGCACCACGGCTGTGATGCTCGCGCACGGCATTGATCGAAGTAAAGAGGATGGTAGCCAGCGAAGTACCTACTGCCATGTGGGTCAACACGGACGTATCGAAGCCCTGAGCAGTGAAGCTGAAGATCAGCACCGGCACGATGATCATGCCGCCACCCACGCCAAACAGCCCAGCCAACAGGCCTGCCGCGGCACCGAGCAGTATGTAGAGTAGGAAGACCATGATGTCACCGCAAAGCAATGCGGCATGGTAACGGAAGCCAGCGATGCACTCTACTTCACGACGATTGGTGGCGTTGCGTACAGTGGTGCTTTATTCGATGAGATAGCCGCTGTGCCCAACGTCCTCGTCCAGCCTATCACCTGCAATATGACGCATGAGGGGCGCCTATGTGCCTGATCGTCCTCGCCTGGCGCCCCGGTCACGCCCTGCCGCTGCTGGTCGCCGCCAACCGTGATGAATTCTACGCTCGCCCTACCGCTGCCCTGGCCGAGTGGCCGGAGGCACCGGGACTAATCGCCGGGCGCGATCTAGAGGCTGGCGGCACCTGGCTGGGTATCGGCCCTCGCGGGCGCTTCGCTGCCCTCACCAACATTCGTGATCCGCGCGCGCCTCAGGGCTCACGCTCGCGAGGCGAACTGCCGCTGCGCTTTCTGCGGAGAAATCAAGGGCCAGAGGCTTTTCTGAACGAGCTGCGTCGCGATGCAGATGAATACAGCGGCTTCAACCTGCTGGTCGGCGACCGCGAGCAGCTGTGCCACTTCAATTCCCAGAGCGGGCGGATAGAGACGCTGCAGCCAGGTATCCATGGCGTTTCCAATGCCGATCTGGATACGCCATGGCCAAAGCTGCAACGAGCCAAGGCGGCGCTTGCCGACGCCCTCGAGACGCTCGATGAGGAAGCGCTGTTCGCCCTTCTGGCCGATACCGCGAAGCCTGCAGACACGGCACTGCCTGACACGGGCGTCGGCCCCGATACCGAACGACTGCTCGCCAGCGTATTCATCGCCAGCGCCAACTATGGCACCCGTGCCAGCACCCTGCTGTTCAGCCATGCAGACGGAACACGGCAGTTGATCGAACGCAGCTTCGGGGCCGAAGGGGTGGCTATCGGTGAAGTGAGGTTTGAGACAGGAAACCAATGGGTGGGCTGAAGCGCAGCGCCGCCCGACCCACCCTACCGCTGGATGTTGGCATTCAACACCGGACGCAAAGCGTCCGAGAGGCATTCCCACGCGGAGCGTGAGGAACGATCTCGGGGGAACTCGAAGGTCCGCTATGC
This sequence comes from Pseudomonas sp. AC355, assembly GCF_979258205.1. Lineage (NCBI taxonomy): Bacteria > Pseudomonadati > Pseudomonadota > Gammaproteobacteria > Pseudomonadales > Pseudomonadaceae > Pseudomonas > Pseudomonas sp. AC355. Next base: position 3,488,683 of record NZ_OZ409843.1, read on the forward strand.
CTTGCTAGGAGCGTTAAGCCTGAATATCCGACGCCGGGTTGATCATCCGGCCCAGGCCGAGGTTGCGCAGGGCCAGTTGCAGGGTGCTGTGGATAACCTGCGGGTTGTCGATGCGCATCACCTGGCCGAGCAGATCCTTGGCCTTGGCCATGCTGATCTGGCGCAGCAGCCATTTCACTTTGGGCAGGTTGGTGGCGTTCATCGACAGGCTGTCGAAGCCCATGGCCATTAGCAATACCGCAGCAGTCGGGTCACCGGCCATTTCGCCGCAAATGCTCACCGGTTTGCCTTCGGCATGGGCGTCTTCGACCACCTTGGTCAACGCCTGCAAAACCGCCGGGTGAAGGAAGTCGTAGAGGTCAGCGACCCGTGGGTTGTTGCGATCCACGGCCAGCAGGTACTGAGTCAGGTCGTTGGAGCCGACCGACAGGAAGTCCACCTGGCGAGCAAGGTCGCGGGTCTGGTAGACGGCAGCGGGAATCTCGATCATCACGCCGATCGGTGGCAGCGGCACATCGGTGCCTTCGTCGCGCACTTCGCCCCAGGCGCGGTGAATCAGGTGTAGCGACTCCTCCAGCTCCTGGATACCGGAAATCATCGGCAGCAGGATGCGCAGGTTGTCCAGACCCTCGCTGGCCTTGAGCATGGCGCGCACCTGCACCAGGAAGATTTCCGGGTGGTCGAGGGTTACACGGATACCGCGCCAGCCGAGGAAGGGATTCTCTTCCTTGATCGGAAAATAGCTCAGTGCTTTATCGCCACCGACATCCAGCGTGCGCATGGTCACGGGTAACGGATGGAAAGCGGCCAGTTGTTCACGGTAGATCGCCAGCTGTTCTTTCTCGCTGGGAAAACGATCCTTCATCATGAACGGCACTTCGGTGCGATACAGGCCAACGCCTTCGGCGCCACGCTCCTGAGCCCGTACCACATCGGCAAGCAGGCCAGTGTTGACCCACAACGGCATGTGGTGGCCGTCTAGGGTCTCGCAGGGCAGTGCACGCAGGGCGTCGAGGCCCTTGGTGAGCTGGCGGTCTTCCTCGACCACATCGACATACTGCTTGCGCAGGATCTCGCTGGGGTTGGTGAACACCTCGCCGTGATAACCGTCGACGATCAGCTGAATGCCATCGATCTTCGAATACGGCAGCTCGACCGCGCCCATGACCGTGGGAATGCCCATGGCGCGGGCGAAGATCGCCACATGGGAGTTGCCCGAGCCCTGTACCGACACCAGGCCGACCAGCTTGCCTTCCGGTACTTCGCCAAGCATGGCGGGCGACAGTTCTTCGGCGACCAGAATGCAGTTGTCCGGATACACCAGCGTCTGTTGCCGCGCCTGCTGCAGATAGGCGAGCAAGCGCCGGCCAAGGTCACGTACGTCCGATGCACGCTCGCGCAGGTAGGCGTCGTCCATCAGCTCGAAGCGGTTGATGTGCTCGCTGACCACCTGGCGCAGCGCGCCCTGAGCCCACTGGCCGGTCTTGATGATCTTGACCACTTCGTTACCGAGAGCGGCGTCTTCGAGCATCATCAGGTATACGTCAAACAGCGCGCGCTCTTCCGGGCGCAACTGAGTAGCCATGCGCTCCGAGAGGCTGCGCATGTCGCCACGCACGCCTTCCAGCGCATTATTGAACAGCTTCAGCTCGGCATCGATATCGGTGACGACCCTGTCGGGTACCACTTCCAGATCGGCCGGCGGCAGTACCACCACAGCGGTACCGACAGCAGCACCGGGCGAGCCCGGTACACCGACGAACTTGGCTTCCTGAATGCCCTTGCCCTGCTTGCCAAGGCCGCGGATCGATCCGGTCGCCTCGGCGTGGGCGATAACCCCGGCGAGCTGCGCGCTCATGGTCACCAGGAAGGCTTCCTCACCCTCGTCGAACTGACGGCGCTCCTTCTGCTGCACAACCAGCACGCCCATCACTCGACGGTGGTGGATGATCGGTGAGCCGAGGAAAGAGGCATAGCGCTCCTCACCCGTCTCGGCGAAGTAGCGGTAGCGAGGGTGTTCGGAGGCGTTTTCGAGGTTCAGCGGCTCTTCACGGGTACCAACCAGGCCGACCAGGCCTTCGTTGGGCGCCATGCTGACCTTGCCGATCGAGCGCTTGTTGAGGCCATCGGTGGCCATCAGCACGAAGCGCTTGCTCTCCGGGTCGAGCAGGTAAACCGAGCACACCTGGGTGCCCATGGCTTCTTTGACACGCTGCACGATAATGCCCAGCGCCGCCTTGAGATCCTTGGCAGCGTTGACTTCCTGGACAATCCTGCGCAGCGTGTTGAGCATGCCTGACCCTGCCTAGTCCCGTGCCAGCAGGCGCGGTGCGAGTTCCTTGAGCGCGCGACGGTAAACCTCGCGCTTGAATGTAACCACCTGCCCCAACGGATACCAGTAACTGACCCAGCGCCAGCCATCGAACTCGGGCTTGCCGGTCAGATCCATGCGCACCCGCTGCTCATCGGCGGTCAGGCGCAACAGGAACCACTTTTGCTTCTGGCCGATACACAGCGGTTGGCTGTGCGTGCGCACCAGGCGCTGCGGCAGACGATACCTCAACCAGCCCCGGGTACAGGCGAGAATTTTCACATCCTGCTGCTCGAGACCGACTTCTTCGTTCAGTTCGCGGTACAACGCCTCTTCCGGCGACTCGTGGTCATTGATGCCACCTTGCGGGAACTGCCAGGCATCCTGGTTAATTCGACGCGCCCAGAGCACCTGGCCGACATCATTGGTGAGAATGATGCCGACGTTGGGGCGAAAACCATCAGGATCGATCACGGCACACAACCTCGTAAACGCATATTCCAGCATTGTTCCACAAAGCTCGGGACAGCGGCAACGCGCCCGCACGGGACTTCGCAATAGGCCGGTCGCGACACCCGATCAGGTTTTCCCCAGCCAGGCAAAGCCGCTATTCTGGCGCCTTCCATGGCTCTGTATAAAAGAGGTGGCTCTGTGCGTTTGGCTTTATTCGATCTCGACAACACCCTGCTCGGCGGCGACAGCGACCACGCCTGGGGCGACTGGCTGTGCGAGCGCGGCATTCTCGATGGCGCGACCTACAAGGCCCGCAACGATGCCTTCTACCAGGATTACCTGGCCGGGCGCCTGAACATCACCGACTACCTGAACTTCACCCTGGATATCTTCGGCCGTACCGAAATGGCGCAGCTCAATGCCTGGCATGAGCAGTTCATGGCCGAATGCATCGAGCCGATCATTCTGCCCAAGGGCCTGGCGCTGCTCGACGAACACCGTGCGGCTGGCGACAAGCTGGTGATCATCACCGCCACCAACCGCTTCGTCACCGCGCCGATCGCCGCCCGCCTGGGCGTCGACACGCTGCTGGCGACCGAGTGCGAGATGATCGACGGCCGCTACACCGGACGTACCACCGATGTGCCGTGCTTCAAGGAAGGCAAGGTCACCCGCCTCAATCGCTGGATGCAGGAAAACGGCTTTACCCTGGATGGTGCCAGCTTCTACAGCGACTCGATGAACGACCTGCCATTGCTGGAGTGCGTCAGCCGCCCAGTGGCCGTCGACCCGGATCCGAACCTGCTGGCCGAAGCGCAGAAGCGTGGCTGGCCGGTGCTGTCGCTGCGCTAGAACGCATTTCGCGTGCAATGAAAAAACCGGCGCTCCACAGGGCCGTGTGAAAACGTAGCGAGCGAAGGTCAGGCAAGGCAAAAACCAGCGAAAAAGCGCAGTTTACGAGTTGTAAATGAGCATTTTGACTGGGCTGGCATTCCAGCTGGTTTTTAACGCCGCATGACCGAGCGCAGTAGTTTTCACACAGCCTGTCCAGGCGCCGGTTTTGGGTGAAGCGATACCCCGTTACAGCTGCTTAGCCACTTCGCTCGGCACCTTTTCCGGCATCGCCGAAGAGTGGTGGTTGAGGATCTTCCATTGGCCGTCGACACGGGTGTAGAGGAAGGTGTAGCGCGCCTGTACATCCTGCGTCTTGCCTTTGGCATCGGTCAGGCGGAAGGTATAGACGCCGCTGTCCAGTGCAGTGTTCAGGCCCAGACGACGGATTTCCCGGTAATTGATGTGGCCGACCGGTTTGAGCGCCAGGAAGTGGTCGAAGTAGTCAGTGATTTCCGCAGACGTTGCCCGCACATGGTTGGAAACGGTTGGCTGCAACACCGCATCCTTGCTGTACAGAGCAACGACCTTGGACGAATCACCGGTCTGCAGCGCTTTGTTCCACTGATCGAAAAGAGCAGCTACGTCACGATCGGCGGAATCGGTCGGCGCCTCGGCGATACTGCTGTAGTTGTAAGGCTTCTGCTCGACGGCAGCGAACAGCGAGGAGCTGGCGGTAAGCAACAGAGCGGTGGCGATGGCATGTACTTTCATGGTCTTTCCTGTCTCGTTGGTTGATGCCGGTACTTTGCCCCGCCTGCCCGACGCCGCCATCGGCCGGTTGGCGACAACGGCCTATGCCGATCGGCGGATGGGCGACAGCGGTATGAAGTCGATTTAATGGGATCATTGCGCCACCAATCGGCGCTGCCCCGCTGGAGAGACACCCATGCACAATGAAAACGGCAGTGCCCTGGCCCTACGCAGCCAGTACCGGCAATGGGAAAGCCGCGCGGCGCGTCTGAGTCTGCTGGTCGATACCGGGCGCGAGCTGGGCGCCCTGGCGCCGAGTGAGATGGGCGAGCGCGTGCTGCAACGCGCCTGCGCTTTCTGTGCAATGGACAGCGGCCTGGTAATCCGTGAGCTGAACGGTGAAAACCAGGTGCTCGCCAGCCATGGCGCCCACTCCAACGAACAGCGCGTGGCACTCTTGGCACTGGCCGAAAACGACTCCCCTCTGGCCCAGTGTCTGGCCATCGAGAAGAGCGTGCTGCAACTGGTCATCCGACTGCCCTTGTCGACCGCTCAGGGCCGTCCGTTCGGCAGCGTATTGCTGGCCAGCGCAGCGAAGATCAATCCGCCGGATGACGAAGACCTCGAGTCCCTGCAACTGCTCGCCACCCTGCTTGCCGCGCACCTGGAGAACCAGCGCCTACACGGCGACCTGCAGGCCCGCGAGCGCACCATGTCGGAGCTGGTACATCAGCTGCTCAGTGCCCAGGAAGATGAGCGCAGGCGCGTCGCCTATGACCTGCACGACGGCCTCGCGCAGACCCTGGCAGGCCTGCATCAGCGACTGCAGGGCTTCGCCAGCCAATGCACGGGGCTGCCCGACGCCCAGCAGCAAGAACTGAGCACCATCCTCGACCTGGCCCAGCGCTGCGTGCGCGAAGGCCGACAGGCCATCGGTGGGCTGCGGCCGCAACTGCTCGATGACTTCGGCCTGCTGCAGGCGCTCGACAAGGAAGCCGACCGCCTGCGCGAAGCCGGCTACCGGGTGCAATGGCTGCAGCGCAGCGATGCGCGGCTGCCAGCCAATGTGGAAATCACCCTGTTTCGTATCGCCCAGGAAGGCATCAACAACATCCTCAAGCATGCCGGCCACTGCAGCGTGCGCATCGGCCTGAGCAGCACAGAGCAAAGCGCCGAGCTGCGGGTCGAGGATGATGGTCGCGGCTTCGACACGACACCCGACCGGGCGGTGACGGGCAGCGGCGGCCTCGGCCTTGCCGCCATGCACGAGCGGGCCAGCCTGGTGAGCGGCCACCTGCGTTGCAGCAGCGAGCCGGGGCGCGGCACTCGGTTGCTGGCTCAGGTACCCAGCGTCGGGGGGAACACCCCATGACCACACCCTTGCGCCTGGTGCTGGCCGATGACCATGAAGTGACCCGCGCCGGCTTCGTCGCCATGCTGGCGAGCTGCGACGAATTCGAGGTGGTCGGTCAGGCAGCCGACGGTGATAGCGCGCTGCAACTGTGCGAGCGCCTGCAGCCGGACATCGCCATCCTCGACATCCGCATGCCCGGGCTGAATGGGCTGGGCGCCGCGCGCCTGCTGCAGCAGCGTCTGCCACGCCTGAAGGTGGTGATGTTCACCATGTACGACAGCCCCGAGCACCTGGAAGCAGCCATCGCCGCGGGCGCCGTGGGCTACCTGCTGAAGGACGCCACGCGCGATGAAGTGATCGCGAGCCTGCGCCGCGTCGCTGCGGGTGAGGAAGCACTCAACAGCTCAGTGAGCGCGCGCCTGCTGCGACGCATCGCCGACCGCAGCAACACAGGCGCCCCACCCACCGACGCCCTGACCAACCGCGAGCGGCAGGTACTCGGCCTGGTCGCCGGAGGCTTCAGCAATCGCGAAATCGGCGAGAAACTGGGGATTGCCGCCGGCACCGTGAAGACCCACGTCGAGCGGGTGATCGCCAAGCTAGGCGTGGCCGACCGTACCCAGGCGGCCGTACGCGGCATCGCCCTGGGTTTGGTGGCGCAGCCGGCGACAGACTGGTTCGGCCCGCCCACATGATGCGCCGCATCGATGGTTTCTGGGCTGACCTGCCCCTGCGCGGCAAGGCGCTAGTCGGTATCTCGTTGCCATTGGTGATTCTGCTGCTATCACTGGTACTGATCTACATCACCGAGCGCCGCACCGCCGAGGCCGAGGAGGACGTGCGCCGGGTGCTGCAGGTGCAAGGCGATATCCAGGCCGTACAGACGCTATTGGCCGAGGGCGCCTCCAGCGTGCGGGGCTACCTGTTGACCCGCCGTGAGAATTTCCTGCCCACCTACTTGCAGATCGAACCGCGTATCGACGCAGCCCTGGCACGCCTCGATGCCAACATCCGCGATACCGAGGTGCGCCAGCGCCTGGATCGCATCAAGCCGCTGATCAGCACCAAGCTGCAGGGGCTAGATGTGCTGCGCAACGTCGACATGCGCCAGGACAGCGAGCAGATCATCGACATCCTGGTCGAGAACAAGCGCATGCTCGATACCCTCCGCCAGGAGATCGACGCAATGCGCGTGCGCGAAGACGCCCTGCTCGCCGACCGCACGGCGAATGCCGCGGACAATCGCCAGCGCATGCTGCTAGCCACGCTGCTGGCTGCCGGCTGCGGCCTGTTCGGCGCGATCATCGCCGTGCTGTTGTTGTCCAGCGGCATCGTCACCCGCGTTCAGCGCGTGCAACGCAGCGCTCGCCACCTGGCCCTCGGCAAGCCGCTGAAAACCCGTCACCATGAACGCGACGAAATCGGCCGCCTGGGCGCCAGCCTCGAGGAAGCCAGCCAGTTGCTGGCCCAGCGCGAGCGCGCCTTGCGTGACAACGAGGAACGCCTGCGCCTGATCATCGAAGGCGTACGCGACTACGGCATCTTCGCCCTCGACCCGCAGGGCCACGTCACCACCTGGAACGCCGGCGCCGAACGGATCAAGGGCTACAGCGAAACGGAAATCATCGGCCGCCACTTTTCACTGTTCTACCCGACCGAGCAGCGCCCGCATCATCCGCTGCACGCACTGCAGGTGGCGGCCGAAAAAGGCCGCTACGAGGAAGAAGCCTGGCGCCAGCGACGTGATGGCTCGCGCTTCTGGGCCAGCGTAGTGATCACCGCCCAGCACGATGCCAGCGGCACCCTGCGCGGTTTTTCCAAGGTCACCCGCGACATCACCGACCGTCGCGCCGCTGACATCGCCTTGCGCGACGCTCGCGAGGAAGCCGAGAACGCCAGCCAGGCGAAAAGCGAATTTCTCTCGCGCATGAGCCATGAGCTGCGCACACCGCTCAATTCCATTCTGGGCTTCGCTCAGCTGCTCGATCTGGAATCGCCCAGGCCACAGGTCACCCATATCCTGCGCGCTGGCCAGCACCTACTGACGCTGATCAACGAAGTGCTCGATATCGCCCGCATCGAAGCTGGCCGGCTGCCCATGAGCCCGGAAGCCATCGACCTGCACGGCGTGGTGCAAGAGGCGATGACGCTGATCTCGCCGCTGGCCGACGAGGCAGGCATCCGCCTTCGACCCTTGCCGCCGAGCACCTCGTCGGCAGGGGTGATGGCCGACCGGCAGCGCCTGATCCAGGTGCTGCTCAACCTGCTGTCCAACGCCGTGAAGTACAACCGCCCGGGTGGCGAAGTGCATCTGGATATCGAATTGCAGGGCGAACGCCTGGCCTTGGCCGTCAATGACAGCGGAGCGGGCATCGCCGCGGACGATCTGGAGCGACTGTTCCGGCCCTTCGAACGCCTGGGCGCCGATCAACACAGTGAAGGCACCGGCCTGGGCCTGGCCCTGAGTCGCAACCTGCTGGAGGCAATGGACGGCACGCTGGAGGTGATCAGCGTGGTGGGCACCGGCAGCCGCTTCGTGCTGACACTGCCCACGGCGCAGGTCGAAACCCTGGCAAGCGCTGAAGACCCCTGGCGCCAGCCGCCCTCCCCGGCCCCCGCCGGTATGCAGGAAAGCGGCAACCTGACCCGCGTGCTGTGCATCGAGGACAACCTGTCCAGCCAGGCGCTGATCGAAACCCTGCTGCAGCGGCGCCCCGGCGTGCAACTGCTGTCGAGCATGCAAGGTCAGCTCGGTCTCGATCTGGCGCGCCAGCATCTGCCTCGAGTGGTTCTGCTGGATATCAACCTGCCGGACATGACCGGCATCGACGTACTGAAACGGCTGCGCGCCGACCCGGCCACGGCCGGCATCGCCGTACTGATGATCACCGCCGACGCCACCAGCGCCTCACGGCGCGCCATGCAGCAGGCGGGAGCAACGGCGATCCTCACCAAACCTATCCACGTACCGACCTTTCTGGCCTTTCTCGACCAGCACCTGCCGGAGCCCGCATGAGCGACGACTATCGCATCCTGATCATCGACGATCAGCGTCCCAACCTGGATCTGATGGAACAACTGCTGGCCCGCGAAGGTCTGCACAACGTGCTCAGCAGCACCCAGCCGACCCGGGCGCTGGAGCTCTACAACAGCTTCGAGCCGGACTTGGTGATTCTCGATCTGCATATGCCGGACTTCGACGGCTTCGCCCTGATGGAACAACTCAACCGACGCATCCCGCAGAACGATTACGTGCCGCTGCTGGTACTGACCGCCGACGTAACCCGCGCCACGCGCCTGCGCGCCCTGGCACTGGGCGCACGGGATTTCATCAGCAAGCCGCTGGACGCTCTGGAAACCATGCTACGGGTCTGGAACCTGCTGGAAACCCGCGCGCTCTACAAAGCCCTGCGCGCGACCCTGAGCGAGCCGCAGCTGGCCGCCCTGCTGCAACCGTTGGTGGCGCAGCGTCAGGCCAGACGTTAAACGGGTTCTTAGACGGGCTTGGCGCCCATCACCGCCATGATCACCACCAGCAGCACCACGATCAGCGCGGCATAGGCCATCACGAAACGCAGCGACCTGGCTGATACCGTGCCGCCGGCCTGAGCCTGCCAGGCACCGAGACGACCGAGCAGCAGCAGGCCGACGATCATTAGCACCGCGAAGAGAATGCTACCCAGCAGCAGCCAGGTCTGACTCAGCGGCCAACCGGCCAGGTTGACCATCCACCAGCCGGTCACCGGCAGGCTCAGCGCCAGCACGGCGAACACCGGCAGGCTGATGGTACGGGTGCGCTGCAGCTTGCGTTGCAGGACGGCACTGTCGCCATTGCGCCAGGCCTTCCAGAGCATGAAGGCATGGGCCAGCACGCCGAGCAGCAGCAAGATGCCAGGCACGCTGTGGAGGATGCGCAGCAGCAGGTAATGTTCCATCACGGGTTCCTTCAGCGTTTATAGATATAGGCCCCGGGTATCGCTGCGCTCAACGCCAGGCTACCGGTAGGAACTTCCGTAGCCTGGGTGGAGCAGCGCAATACCCGGGAAAATCGTCTGCGCCTGTTCTGGCTGAAGCAACTAGCCAAGAAACAGCTTATAGGCCGGATTGTCGCTTTCATCCCAATACGGATAGCCGATCGCATCCAGCGCCGGCGCGAGCAGATGGCGCTCGTCTTCCGGCACCTGCAGGGCAGCCAGCACGCGACCGTCGGCGGCGCCATGGTTGCGGTAATGGAACAGCGTGATGTTCCAGCGCCCACCCAGCTTGTTGAGGAAGTTGAACAGCGCACCCGGCCGCTCCGGGAACTCGAAACGGAACACGCATTCGTCCGGCACGGCTGCGGCATGCCCGCCGACGGTGTGGCGGATGTGCAGTTTGGCCAGTTCGTTGTCGGTCAGATCGAGCACCGGGAAGCCCTGGCCACGCAGATTCTCCACCAGCGCTGCACGGGGGTCGTTCTCCGGATGGGTCTGCACGCCGACGAAGATGTGCGCCTCGCCATCCTGGTGGTAGCGATAGTTGAATTCGGTGATCTGCCGTTTGCCGATCGCTTCGCAGAAGGCCTTGAAGCTGCCCGGCTTCTCCGGAATGGTCACGGCGATGATCGCTTCGCGTTTTTCACCCAGCTCTGCCCGTTCCGCCACATGGCGCAGGCGGTCGAAGTTGACGTTGGCGCCGGAATCGATGCCCACCAGCACCTGGCCGGTGGCGTTTTCACGCTCGACGTACTTCTTGATCCCGGCCACTGCCAGGGCGCCGGCGGGCTCGGTGATTGAGCGGGTGTCGTCGTAGATGTCCTTGATCGCCGCACAGATCTCGTCGGTGCTGACAGTGATCACTTCATCGACGCACAGCTTGCAGATATCGAAGGTGTGCTGACCGATCTGCGCCACCGCCACGCCGTCGGCGAACAGCCCGACTTGCGGCAGAACAACGCGTTCGCCTGCGGCCAGTGCCTGCTGCAGACAGTTGGAGTCATCCGGCTCGACGCCAATCACCTTGGTCTCCGGACGCAGGTATTTGACGTAGGCGGCGATGCCGGCGATCAGACCACCACCGCCAACCGGAACGAAGATCGCATGCAGCGGGCCCTGATGCTGACGGAGGATCTCCATCGCCACGGTGCCCTGGCCGGCGATCACGTGGGGATCGTCGTAGGGGTGCACGTATACCAGGCCCTTTTCCTCGACCAGCTTCAGCGAATGCGCCAAGGCTTCGGGAAAGGCGTCGCCGTGCAGCACGACCTTGCCGCCACGGGAACGCACACCCTGCACCTTGAGCTCAGGCGTAGTGCGCGGCATGACGATGGTCGCCTTCACGCCCATGTGCTTGGCGGCCAGCGCCAGGCCCTGGGCGTGGTTACCGGCCGACGCGGTCACCACGCCGCGGGCCAGCTCTTCAGGGGTGAGCTGCGCCAGTTTGTTGTAGGCGCCACGAATCTTGAACGAGTAAACCGGCTGCAGATCCTCGCGCTTGAGCAGAATCTGATTGCCCAGGCGTTCGGAGAGTTGGCGAGCGGGTTGCAGCGGGGTTTCCACGGCAACGTCATAGACACGGGAGGTCAGGGTCTTCTTGACGTACTGTTCGAGCATGGCAGGCATCGCAGGCGGCTTCATGGGGAACCCCGGAGTCTAACGCAGCCATCCGCCGAGCGACCATACGAATTCCGGGGTTTTGCCGGCTATAATCAGCGCCTCGTTTCCTTCTCTCTTGTGGAACCCGCATGACCCAGGATCAGCTCAAACAAGCCGTGGCTCAGGCCGCCGTCGACTTCATCCTTCCCAAGCTCGACGCCAAGAGCGTCGTTGGGGTCGGCACCGGCTCCACGGCCAACTGCTTCATCGACGCCCTGGCCAAGCACAAACTGGACTTCGACGGCGCCGTAGCCAGCTCCGAATCCACTGCCGCGCGCCTCAAGGGCCATGGCATTCCGGTGTACGAACTCAATACCGTCAGCGACCTGGAGTTCTACGTCGACGGCGCTGACGAGAGTGACGAGCGCCTGAACCTGATCAAGGGCGGCGGCGCAGCGCTGACCCGCGAGAAGATCGTCGCCGCCGTGGCGCGCACCTTCATCTGCATCGCCGATGGCAGCAAGCTGGTGCAGGTGCTCGGCGCCTTCCCACTGCCGGTGGAAGTGATCCCCATGGCGCGCAGCCACGTGGCCCGTGAGCTGGTCAAACTGGGCGGCGATCCGGTTTACCGCGAAGGCGTGCTGACCGACAACGGCAATGTAATCCTCGATGTGCACAACATGAGCATCACCGACCCGGTGAAACTGGAAGCGGACATCAACGCCATCGTCGGCGTGGTCACCAACGGCCTGTTCGCCGCGCGCCCGGCCGACCTGCTGCTGCTCGGCACCGCCGAAGGCGTGAAATCGCTGCAGCGCTGATTATCGCAGGCGCTACCGAAAAGGCCGGGTGAGCAGTCACTCGGCCTTTTTGCTGAAGGTGTAGAAGAGATTGGGCTCGCTGATCATGTAGATCACGCCATGCTCGTCCATCGCGATACCCTCGGCCTGAGGCACGGACTCCTTGAGCCCCTGCTGCCCACCGATCAGCGACAGGCTGCTGACCGGTTCGCCCTTGGTATTCATCTCCACCAGCAAGCGCGAATCATCGGAGAGCGCCAGCAGGTGCCCGCTACCGGCTACGTATTGCAGGCTGGACAGATCGCGTACGAACAGCCCCTCGTCACGCTCGAGATCATCGATGATGCGGATCGCCGACGGCTTGCTCGGGTCGAGATGCGGAAAACCATGCACCTCGTAGATGCGCAGCGGATCGCGCTCCTTGGCGACGAACAGGCGCTTGCCGCTCAGATCATAAGCCAGACCTTCGAAGCCCTTGTTCTTGGCTTCCATCTCCAGGCCCAGCGACAGCTGCTGACCACCGGCAGCGTCGACACGGGTGGTGCTGTCGTCGATGCGCACCTCGACCAAGCGCTGCGGGCGCTCGTCGGCGATCACGAAGATCCCCGGTGCGACATATTCCACCGCCTCCGGGTCGCCGAAGCCGACCAGCTCGATCTCTCGCAACACCTTGCCGTCCAGCGAAAGCTCGATCAGCCGGGCGTTCTGGTTGGTAACGGTGAACAGACTCTTGCGCAGCGGATCGTAGGTCAATGCCGACACATCATCGTCCAGACCGTCGATCACCTGCGCTTCCCGAGTTACCTGATAACCATCGAGCCACAGCGCGTTGGCCGGTGCGTCGGCGGGCTGCTGCACATTGAACCAGGCCCGTTCGAAGACCCGGAACTCCTGCCCCCAGACAGCCAGCAGCAATGCTGCGATGAGTACGGACAACACCAGCAATGCCTTGAGGGAAAACAGACGACGCATATCGGTTCACTTGTCCATCGGCGGGAAGACTGGGCTGCCTCCGGGAAATACGCGGAGGCGACCATTTGAGATCGGCGAAGCTAACAGCCCTCGCCCCACTTCACCAGCGTGGCGAGTCCTGCAGCGTTATAGCACCCTGGCCGACCCTCCCCGTACTACACCTGGCTCAGTCGCTCTTGCCATCCTTGCTGAAGACGTAGAAGAGATTGGGCTCGCTGGTCAGGTAGAGCACACCGTGATCATCCATGGTAATGCCTTCCGCCTGCGGCACCGATTTCTTGAGGCCATGCTGCCCCTGCAACAGCGACAGGCTGCTGATCGGCTTGCCGTCTTCGTCCAGTTCGACGACCAGCCGCGACTCATCCGACAACGCCAGCAAGTGGCCGGTGAGGCTGTCGTAATGAAGGCTGGAGAGGTCACGCACGAAGATGCCCGCATCACGCTTGCGGTCATCACGGATCTGCACCGGGTCGGGCGTGTCCGGATCGAGGTTGGGAAAGCCATGCACCTCATAGATGCGCATGGGGTCACGCTCCTTGGCCACGAACAAGCGCTTGCCCGGCAGATCGTAGGCCAGGCCCTCGAAGCCCTTGTTCTTGCTGCCCATCTCCAGGCCCAGCGACATCTGCTGACCGTCGGCGGCGTCGATGGAGGTGGTGGTGTCGTCGACGCGGATCTTGACCAGCCGCTGCGTGCGCTCGTCGGCGATCACGAAACGCCCGGGCGCCACGTATTCCACAGCTTCGGGATCACCGAAACCGACCAGCTCGATCTGCCGCAGCACCCTACCGTCGAGGGACAGCTCGATCAGCTTGGGGTGCTGGTTGGTCACGGTGAACAGGCTCTGGCGATCCGGGTCGTAGGTAAGCGCCGAAACGTCGTCCTCCAGTCCCTCGATGCGCTGCGCCTCGATCACCACCTTGTAGTCGCTCAGCCACAGTGAATGCGAGGGCGCCTCAGCGGGCTGGCTGACATTGAACCAGGCCCGTTCAAACAGGCGAAATTGCTGGCTCGTGATGGCCAGCGCGGCCAGCACAACGAGCATCAACAGCAGGAATAATCCTTTGATCGAAATCAGACGACGCATGGTGGCTCACATATCCATCAGCAAAAAAGACAACGCCGCCCCTCGATAGTCCGAGAGGCGGCCATTCAGTGCGGTAGTGGACGCTAACAGCGCGTGCCTTATTTCACCAGTTCAACGATATCGACGTCGATTTCGCGGCTGGTCAGATCTTTGTCGACTTCACCAGTCAGCTTGACGTTGGCCTTCTCGGAGATGGCTTGCGGCGGCCAGTCTTCGTCGTCGATTTCAACGTGGATGGTGCCGGTGGCGTCCTTGAACTCATAGAGTTCGTCTTGCAGACGCTTGACAATTTGGCCCTGCAGTACCACCGGGGTGTCGTCGCTGGCTTTCAGCGCCTGCTCGACAGTGGTGACCTGAGCGACCTGACCTGAACCGGTGTAGCCGGCGGCCATGGCAGCGGAAGAGAACAGTGGAACGAGCAGCAGTGCGAGTGCGGGAGCTTTCATGGGTGTGACCCTCTATCTGTAGATGACGGGGTCAGGTTAAGTCGACTAGCTGAAGCCAGGCTTAAAGCCGGCTTAAGCGAAGCTTAAAGAGCAGCGACAAGCTTCAAGCTGAAACCCAACACAAGCGTGCTCTTTCAGATCGTTCCTCACGCTGGAGCGTGGGAATGCCGCCTGGAAGGTGGATAGGGAACGCGACCAGTTGGTGGGCTGAAGCCCACCCTGCAGCCCCATGGCGCTCTGTCGTAGGGTGGGTTTCAGCCCACCAAATCGAACGACAGGCACCACATTCAAGGCAATCGCCGTATCAGATGACCCGGCTGGCGAAGCTGGAGTGGCCGACCAGATCCAGTACCAGCTCATCGCCCTTATGCAGCGGGCCGACGCCAGCGGGGGTGCCCGTGAGGATCACGTCGCCAGGCTGCAGGTTGAAGTGGCCAGCCATTTCCTGGATCACCGGCAGGATCGCGAAGATCATGTCGCCGCTGATGCCATCCTGGCGCACTTCGCCGTTGATGGTCAGGCGGATGCCGATAGCAGCCAGGTCTTCGACCGCGTCACCCGGCACGAAAGGCGCCAGCACGCAGGCGCCATCGAACGACTTGGCCGGCTCCCACGGATGGCCCTGGCCCTTGAGCTTGTTCTGCACGTCGCGCAGGGTCAGATCCAGAGCGGGGGCGAAACCAGAGATGGCGTCCAGCACTTCCTCGTCACTCGGTTTACGCGACAGCGGTTTGCCGATCAGCACGGCGATTTCCACTTCGTAGTGCACCGAACCGCGGTCTTCCGGGATGCTGAAGCCACCTTCGAGCGGCACCACGCAGCTGCCGGGCTTGATGAACAGCATCGGCTCGGTCGGCAGCGGGTTATTGAGTTCCTTGGCATGTTCGGCGTAATTGCGGCCTACACACACCACTTTGCCCAGCGGAAAGTGGATTCGGGTGCCATCGATATACTGGTGTTGGTAGCTCATGGTCGCTCCTTTTGTTATGCCTGGGATCAGTTGAAGATCTTGCCCGGGTTCATGATGCCGTTGGGGTCGAAGACCGCCTTGACCGCTCGCATGTAAGCGATTTCTGCCGGCGAGCGGCTGTACTCCAGGTAATCGCGCTTGGTCATGCCCACGCCGTGCTCGGCGGAGATAGAGCCGTTGTACTTCTCGACGGTCTCGAACACCCACTTGTTGACGGTCGCGCACTTGGCGAAGAAGTCTTCCTTGCTCAGTGCGTCGGGCTTGAGGATGTTCAGGTGCAGGTTGCCGTCGCCAATGTGGCCGTACCAGAGCACTTCGAAATCGGGGTAGCTGCCGGACACAATGGTGTCGATATCGGCGAGGAACGCTGGCACCTGGCTGACCGTCACCGAGATGTCGTTCTTGTACGGCGTCCAGTGGCTGATGGTCTCGGAGATGTACTCGCGCAGTTTCCACAGGTTCTGCAACTGCTGCTCGCTCTGGCTCATCACGCCATCGAGCACCCAGCCCTGTTCGACGCAATGTTCGAAGGTCGCCAGGGCGGCGTTGGCCACGTCTTCATTGACGGCTTCGAATTCCAGCAAGGCGTAGAACGGCGTGCGGCTTTCGAAAGGAGCCGGAATGTCGCCACGGCCGAGGATCTTGTCCAGGCACTTGTCGGAGAAGAACTCAAAGGCGGTGAGGTCGAGCTTGCCGTGGAAGGCGTGCAAAACCGGCATGATCGAATCGAAATCCGGCGTGCCGAGCACCATGGCGGTGAGGTTGCGCGGCGCACGATCCAGACGCATGGTCGCCTCGACCACGAAGCCCAGGGTGCCTTCGGCGCCGATGAACAGCTGGCGAAGGTCATAGCCGGTGGCGTTCTTTATCAGGTCTTTGTTCAGTTCGAGCAACTCACCGGTGCCGGTGACCACTTTCAGGCCAGCCACCCAGTTGCGGGTCAGGCCGTAGCGGATCACCTTGATGCCACCGGCATTGGTGCCGATGTTGCCGCCAATCTGGCTGGAGCCGGCGGAGGCGAAATCCACCGGGTAATAAAGGCCCTTGTCCTCGGCGAACTGCTGCAGCGCGCCGGTGACCACACCCGGCTGGCAGACCACGGTGCGGTTGGCCTCGTTGAAGTCGAGGATCTGGTTCATGTAGTCGAACGACACCACCACTTCGCCATTGGCTGCGACCGCCGCTGCCGACAGGCCGGTACGGCCGCCCGAGGGCACCAGGGCGATCTTGTGGGCGTTGGCCCAGCGCACGATGGCCTGCACCTGCTCGATGGTCTTGGGGAAGACGATCGCGCTCGGGGCTGGCGCGTAATGCTTGGTCCAGTCCTTGCCGTAGGTTTCCAGGGAGGCAGCGTCGGTCAGCACCTTACCGGGCTCGACCAGGGTTTTGAGTTCTTCAATCGGCAGGTGATCGGTCATTTCAACTCTCGAAACATTCATGGTCGCCCTGAGAACCGTTCAGGTCGCAACCGAGCAAGGAAAAGGGAAGCCATGCTAGCATATGCCCCCCGCAAATCATGCTTTGCCGCGATCTGCAGGCCCATTGGCGCTAGCGCCGATACTTCTCCTGACACTTAATTTAGTGGGACAACAGGTACTCCGATGAGCACGACCTCTCTCGACAAGAGCAAGATCAAGTTCCTTCTTCTCGAAGGTGTCCACCAGAACGCAGTGGATACCCTGAAGGCGTCCGGTTACACCAACATCGAGTACCTCAAAACCGCGCTGTCCGGCGAGGAGTTGAAGGCCAAGATCGCCGACGCGCACTTCATCGGCATCCGCTCGCGCACCCAGCTAACCGAAGAAATCTTCGACTGCGCGAAGAAACTGGTCGCCGTCGGCTGCTTCTGCATCGGCACCAACCAGGTCGACCTGAACGCCGCCCGCGAGCGCGGTATCGCCGTTTTCAACGCGCCGTACTCCAACACCCGCTCGGTCGCCGAGCTGGTGCTGGCCCAGGCCATCCTGCTGCTGCGCGGCATCCCCGAGAAGAACGCCTCCTGCCACCGTGGCGGCTGGATCAAGTCGGCAGCCAACTCCTTCGAAATCCGCGGAAAGAAGCTGGGCATCGTCGGTTACGGCTCCATCGGCACCCAGCTCTCGGTACTCGCCGAAGCCCTGGGCATGCAGGTGTTCTTCTACGACGTGGTGACCAAGCTGCCGCTGGGTAACGCCACGCAGATCGGCAAACTGCATGACTTGCTGGGCATGTGCGACATCGTTTCGCTGCACGTCCCTGAACTGGCGTCCACCCAGTGGATGATCGGCGAGAAGGAAATTCGCGCCATCAAGAAGGGCGGCATCCTGATCAACGCCGCACGCGGCACCGTGGTCGAACTCGATCACCTGGCTGACGCGATCAAGGACGAGCACCTGATCGGCGCGGCCATCGACGTGTTCCCGGTTGAGCCGAAGTCCAACGACGACGTATTCGAGAGCCCGCTGCGTGGCCTGGATCGCGTGATCCTGACGCCGCACATCGGCGGCTCCACCGCCGAAGCCCAGGCCAACATCGGCCTGGAAGTGGCTGAGAAGCTGGTCAAGTACAGCGACAACGGTACCTCGGTATCCTCGGTCAACTTCCCGGAAGTGGCCCTGCCGGCGCACGCGGGCAAGCACCGTCTGCTGCACATCCACGCCAACGTTCCAGGCGTGATGAGCGAGATCAACAAGGTGTTCGCCGACAACGGCATCAACATCTCTGGTCAGTACCTGCAGACCAACGAGAAGGTCGGTTACGTGGTCATCGACGTCGACGCCGAGTACTCGGATCTGGCGCTGGAGAAGCTGCAGCACGTCAACGGCACCATCCGTAGCCGCGTTCTGTTCTAAGCACACTGCCGCAACAGAAAAGGGAGGCCTCGGCCTCCCTTCTTCATTATTGGCTGCTACTCCCTATAGGGTGAACCGGGGCACGCAGCCAACGCTCTTTTTGTCCACCTTGGCTGGCGGCAAGGCACCTGACCTGATTGGTGCAGAGACTTAGAGCACACCCTCGCCGCGACGGCGAAACCAGCCAGTCAGCGACAGTCGATCACGGCTGGCGGGCAGCACTTCGTGGGGTACATCGGCAGACAGGAAGACGACCAGTGCGCCGGCCTGAGGCCAGACATCACGCACCTCACCATCGGCCAGGTATAGTCGCAACGCACCGCCCTCCTCCGGCAACCAGTCGTCGTTGAGATAAAGCACGGCAGAAACCGCTCGACGATCCTCGTCGAGAAAACGATCCAGGTGCTTGAGGTAGAAAGCCCCAGGTGGGTAGAAGGCGAAGTGACTCTCGTAGTCCACCAACCCGAGATAAAGGCTCTGGTTGAGTACACCACGCAGTTCGTCGAGCAACTGCAAGTAACCATCACAGGCCGGCGACTGCCCAGCTTCGAGCCACTGAATGTGATCACCCCGGGTGCCTTCCCGTACCGCCACGGCGTTACCACGACCGGTACCAGCAGGCGCCAGCGTTCCCAGCGCTATACGCTGACGGCACTCGTCGGCCAGTTGCTGAGTCAAAGCAGGGGAGGCGAACTGCGCTTGCAACGACCAACCGAACTCGGCAAGGTCATCGATGATGCGGTTCAGCAGCGAGTCGGTGATTTCGGTCGTCATGAGCGGATTCTACCCTGTGTCGACTACACCTCGACAAGTGCCACCCAGCTGCCGAAAATAGCCGCCCCAGACAGGAGTCCTTATGCGTGCGTTGTGTTGTTTCTTGCTGTTGCTCCTGAGCCTTCCCGCTCTGGCCGAGCCCCATGCCGAGCTGTATGAGAAAGCCGGCTGGCCGCAGCAACGTGCGCATTTCAGCGATGCCCTGAGCGCCGCCCAGGCCCGCTACAGCAAGAGCCTGCCACCTGCGGTTTATCAAGCGCTGGTGAACAACAGCAACCAGCGCTTCGCGGCCGGTGCCATGGATCAGCGCGCAGAAAGCAGCCTGCGCGAGAACCTGGCTGACCCAATGCCTGCGCTGCGCTTCTTCGAATCACCACTGGGCCGCAAGATCGTCGAGGCAGAGCTGCTCGCCACCCGCCCGGATCAGCTAGCCAAGTACGCCGACGGGCTGCCGCTCAGCGAAGCGGATGCCACCCGCCGCCTGCTGATTCGCCACCTCGCCCAGGCCCTGCCGGCCAGCGAGTCGGGCGCGGAAATCAGCCTGGCCCTGGCCGGTGTCGCTGCCGACAGCCTAAGCCAGATGATTCCAGGGCTGCTTGGCGCAGGCGCCGCACAAGGTCTACTCGACGGCCAACGTCAGCGTCTGATGGCGCAGATCGACAAGGATCTGGATAACACGCTGCTACACGTCTACCGCGGGCTTTCAGACCCAGAGTTGGAAGAGTTCGTCACGTTCGCCCAATCCAGTGAAGGCGCGGCCTACTACAAGGCCGCGCTAGCGGCAATTCGCGCAGGCCTGGCGGTTGGTCAGTAAGCGTTCAACTGCTCGCCCAGATAATCGAAGTAGCGCTGACGTAGCGGCGCCGCCTCATTGGCAAGGTGGTGTCGGGCCTCAGGCAGGCGCAGGATGCGCGGCGCCCTGAACTTGTTCTCCAGCACACCGAGGTTGTGCCGCCAGTCCACCGTCATGTCCGCCTCGCCCTGAATGATCAGCGGGCTGCGCGTACTGCGCGGCGCCTGCTCGATGCGCGGCACCCACTGGCTCAGCGCGCCGACCCAGACCGTTGGCACCACCTTGGGCTGCAGGGGATCGCGGTTGCGCAGAAAGTCGAGAAACTCTAGGTCACTGGAGTTCTCGCTGAAGCGCCGTGGAATCTCCTGGACGAACCGGCGCAGCAGGCGATAGCTGAGTTGCGACCAGTTCCAGCGGCGCGGCCGTACCAGCGGCGCCAGCAGGATGGTCTCGCCCACCGCAGCCAGCGGCTTGCCGTTGAGCAGGTAGTCGATCAGGATCGCCCCGCCGGTGCTTTGCCCGCACAGGTGCCAGGGCTCCGGCAGCCCCAGCGCGTCGGCCTGTTGCAGTGCCGCGCGCAGCACCGCCTGATATTCAGCGAAATCATTGATGCTGGCGCGCAGCCCGCTGGACAACCCATGCCCAGGCAAGTCCACGGCAAGCACGGCAAAGCCCATCTCCAGGCCCCACTGAATCACGTGGCGATACAGCCCGCTGTGATCGTAATAGCCGTGCAGGAGCAGCAAGGTTGCGCGCGGCGCGACGGGTTTCCAGACCTGCGCTGCGATGCGATAGCCGCCCACCTCGAACCAGCCCAGCCGCGTTTCGACCGCGTCCTGCGGCACGAAGCCGTAGAACTGCCGATAGACGAGCTCCGCTGGCGACAGCGGCGCCGCGCTGGCCAGAGGACGCAGGCTGGCGACCAGGGATTCGGGCTGAAAGGTATCGGACATCAGGCTCATGACTCTTTTGATTCACAGCAGCGTCGCCCCAGCGGGCAACAGGTACAGTAGCGATATTCTGCTGCCGAGGGCTTCATGGCAAGCCGCCCTCGGCAGTTGCAGGCTTCAAGCACTGTGCGACTCGAAGCTGCCTCCACACCTAACAGAAGCTGTCATATGGTCCGTTCCCGCCGCACCATCCTGCTCGCCTGCCTGGTCGCCGTGATCTGGCTGGTCGCCATGGTTGTCGCCTTTTGGTGGTTCGAGGCGCGCTACCTGCGGCCGTTCAGTGATCGCACCACGTTGTTCACAGGCGCAGAGCTGCGCCTGCCTGCAGAGCTGGCCGGATCAGGTGAAGTTCGCTTGGTGCATTTCTGGGATCCGGCCTGCCCCTGCAATGTCGGCAATCAGCAGCATCTCGCCGAGCTCACGGAACGTTACTCTGCGCGTGGCGTGAGCTTTCACGCTGTACAGAAGGCGGGCACCGACGGACAGTTACCCGCCAGTCTGAGTGCCCTGCAACCGCTCAGCGGATTGATCGGCAGCGACCACCTGCCTGCCAGCCCGGCCGTAGCGATCTGGGATCAGCACGGCGAACTGGCTTATTTCGGCCCCTACAGCAGCGGCTTTACCTGCACCTCGGGCAACAGCTTCGTCGAGCCCGTACTCGACGCGCTGCTCGCTGGCCGGACAGTCCTTGCAAACAACAACCTGGCCAGCGGCTGCTTCTGCGATTGGGCAGAACTGCGCTGAACGGCCATTAAATAGAGCCGATGTTGCGCTTTTCCTCGTGTTCTGCCACAACTTCTGGGCGCAGCAGCAACCGGAAGGGACACCATGCACAACAATTTCTATCGCCAGGCCGACCGCCTGATGCTTTGCGTAGTCTGGCTGATGACCCTGTACGCGCTCGGGCTGGCGTTCTGGCACGCGACCTGGGCGGCGGCACTGATCATCGGCGGCGGTACGGCCATCGCGCTCAGTGCGCTGTACGCCATGATCGGCGGCACCCGGCCCTATCGCTGCCTGATCGCGGTGGCATTCATGGTGCTGGCCGCGCTGCATATCCAGCAGAGTCATGGCATGGTCGAGATGCATTTCAGCGTATTCGTCCTGCTGGCGTTCCTGGTCTATTACCGCGACTGGCTGCCAATCCTGCTGGCTGCCGGCACCATCGCCGTGCATCACCTGAGCTTCTTCGCCCTGCAGCAAAATGGCAACGGCGTGTTCCTCCTGCAAGCCGGCGCTGGCTGGCCCGTGGTGTTCATCCACGCCGCCTATGTGATCGCCGAGACCATCATTCTGCTCGTGCTGGCTCGCCACAGCGCCCGTGAAGCGGCGGCAGGCGAAGACCTGCAACGCACCTCCGCGCACCTGCTGCGCGATGGCGAACCTGTCGACCTGGCGTACCGCAGCACCTCCAGCGACCGCCTGGCGCAACGCTTCAATCGCTTTCTGGCACTGCTCGACAACCTGGTCAGCCGGGTCGTCGGCGCAGGCGATGAGCTGCGTAGCACCAGCCAGCATCTCAGCCAGTCCACCCACGAGCTGAACAAGTGCGCCGAGGATCTGCTCAGCGCTACGGCACAGATGGGTGGCGCCATCGAGCAGATGACCCTGGCCGTGGGCGAAGTGTCCAACAGCGCTGAACAAGCTGCCCAGACCGCACGCCTGGCCGATCGCGATGCCGCAGCGGGCGCCTCGGCGATCACCGATACACAGAGCGAGATCCAGAGCCTGGCCCGGCAGATCGATGGCAGCAGCAGCGTGGTTCAGGAACTGGCCGAGGAAGCCAGAGCCATCGACAAGGTGCTGGAGGTGATTCGCTCGGTGGCCGAGCAGACCAACCTGCTGGCCCTCAACGCCGCCATCGAAGCCGCCCGCGCTGGCGAGCAGGGCCGCGGCTTCGCGGTAGTGGCCGATGAAGTGCGCCAATTGGCGCAACGTACCCAGCAGGCCACCGGCGAGATCCAGGGCATGATCGCCCGCCTGCAACAGGGCTCCACGAACGCGGTGAATGCGATGGCCGAAAGCCACGCCGGCGTGGCCCGCTGCGTCGGCCACACCCAGCGCACCGTGGCCCTGCTGGACAACGTGCACCGCTCCATCGAGGCGATTAAGGCGATTGGCGTTTCCACCCGCGAGCAGCTGGCGGCTACCGCCGAAGTGGCACGGCTGATCGAACAGGTGCGCCAGGTGGCCGGAGAGACGGCGCGCGACGCCGGCGAGGTGGCCGGCGACAGTCAGCGGCTGGCCTCGCTGGCCGAGCACCTGAATGGTCTTTGTGACCAGTTTCACGTCAGCCAGAACCGCGTGACGTCCTAGTTGCGGCCGGCGCCGATTGCTCGCAGCATGAGCGCCCTCGTAACAAGGATGTGAGCATGAAACGCCTCTTTATCACCCTGGCTGCACTCATGCTGGCAGTGACTGGCGCAGGAGCCTGGTACCTGCACAGCAAGCAGCCACTGCGTGACGGCCAACTGACGCTGCAGCGCTTGAGCGCGCCGGTCGAGGTGCGCTACGACGAGCGCGGCGTGCCGCATATCGAGGCGCAGAACGAGTCCGACCTGTACCGCACTCTGGGCTTCGTGCAGGCTCAGGATCGTCTGTTCCAGATGGAAATGCTGCGCCGCTTGGCACGCGGCGAACTGGCGGAAATTCTCGGCGCCAAACTGCTGCCCACCGACCGCCTGTTCCGTAGCCTGGAAATCCGCACAAGGGCCGACCAGCAGGCCGCCCTGCTGGATGCCGACAGCCCCCACGCCAAGGCACTCGCAGCCTATCTCGATGGCATCAACCAATATCAGGACAGCCGCCCGGCGCCCTTGGAGTTCGACCTGCTGGGCATCGAGAAGCGCCCTTTCACGGCCGCCGACACCCTGTCCATAGCCGGTTACCTGGCCTACAGCTTCGCCGCGGCGCTGCGCAGCGAGCCGCTGCTGACCCATATTCGCGACAGGCTAGGCAGCGACTACCTGACTATCTTCGATCTCGACTGGCACCCCGAAGGCGTGATCGACGCCTCCCTCGGGAAAAACGATTGGCAGATGCTCGACCGCCTCGCCCAGCTCAGCCAGCAGGCCCTGATCGACAGCGGTCTGCCGCAGTTCGAGGGCAGCAATGCCTGGGCGGTATCGGGCTCGCGCACCGCCAGCGGCAAGCCCCTGCTGGCCGGCGATCCGCACATTCGCTTCTCCGCACCGTCGGTATGGTACGAGGCGCACCTCAAGTACCCGGGCTTCGAGTTGTACGGCCATCACCAGCCGGCGACCCCGGTGGCGTTTCTCGGCCACAACCGCGACTTCGCCTGGAGCCTGACCATGTTCCAGAACGACGACATGGATCTGATCGCCGAACGGGTCAACCCGGACAATCCCGGGCAGGTCTGGTACCAGGGCCACTGGGTCGATCTGCAGCGTCGCCAGGAGACCATTCAGGTCAAGGACGCCGAGCCGGTAACCCTGGAGCTGCGCCGCTCCCCTCACGGCCCGATCATCAACGATGCCCTGGGCGACGCCAACGGCACGACACCGATCGCCATGTGGTGGGCCTTTCTGGAAACCGAAAACCCGCTGCTCGATGCTTTCTACCGCCTGAACCGTGCCGACACCCTGGAAAAAGGCCGCGCCGCTGCAGAGCGTATCCACGCTCCAGGTCTGAACCTGGTCTGGGCCAACGCCAGCGGTGACATCGCCTGGTGGGCCGCGGCGAAACTGCCTGAACGACCTGTCGGGGTGAATCCGGCGTTCATTCTCGACGGCGGCAGCAACGCGGCAGACAAACCCGGCTTCCACCCCTTCAGCGCCAATCCTCAGGAGGAGAACCCGGCGCGCGGCTATATCGTTTCAGCCAACTTCCAGCCGCTGTCGACCAGTGGCCTGAAGATTCCCGGCTACTACAACCCGCCGGAACGCGGCCAGCGCCTGAATCGGCACCTGGCCGACCCGGCTATACGCTGGGATCTGCACAACAGCCAGGCCCTGCAGCTGGAGACCGGCACCGATTACGGTCCGCGGCTGCTGGTACCGATCCTCGACGACTTGCGCGCAGCGGCGGCGGACGAGCCCGAGCAGGAACTGGTCAAAACCCTGGCCACCTGGACGGGCGATCATCCGCTGGATTCAGTGGCCGCCACTCTGTTCAACCAGTTCATCTTCGAGCTGAGCCGCGTAGTCATGGCCGAGAGGCTGGGCCAGGCGTCCTTCGAACAGTTGCTATCGACGCGCATGATCGACAGTGCGTTGCCGCGCCTCACCGCAGACCCGCAATCGCCCTGGTGGGCACCCCGCAGCCGTGCAAACGCAGTGGCCGAGGCCTGGCGCGCGACCCTGCAGCACCTGCGCGCGACCCTCGGCGAGAATCCCGAGCAATGGCACTGGGGGCCGGCGCACACGCTCACCCATCAGCATCCGCTCGGCGTGCAATGGCCACTGAACACGCTACTCAACGTCGGCCCACTGGCAGCGCCTGGTGGTCATGAAACACCGAACAACCTGTCGCACCGCATCGCCAGCGCACCCTGGGAGGTGGGCCACGGCCCCTCCACACGACGCCTGATCGATATGGCCGATGCCAGCCGCAGCCTGGGCATCAACCCGCTCGGCCAGAGCGGCGTGCCGTTCGACCGCCACTACCACGATCAGGCGCAGCGCTTCATCGATGGCGCATACGTGCCACAGCACCTGAGCACCGCGGATGTCATCGCCAACACCCGTAGCACGCTGACCTTGCAGCCGGCCCCCTGACAGGCTGCCGAGGTGAATCGCGGGCATGAAAAAGCCCGCCATGAGGCGGGCTTTTCAACAACAGGGTCGCCGATCAATTACTTGATCTTGGCTTCCTTGTAGTTCACGTGCTTACGTACGACAGGATCGAATTTCTTGATTTCGAGCTTGTCGGGGGTGGTGCGTTTGTTCTTGTCGGTGGTGTAGAAGTGGCCGGTACCGGCACTGGACACCAAACGGATCAGTTCGCGCATGATAGCTCCTTAAACCTTTTCGCCACGAGCACGAAGCTCGGCCAGGACAACGTCAATACCACGTTTGTCGATGATGCGCATACCTTTAGCAGTAAGGCGCAGACGCACGAAGCGATTCTCAGTCTCGACCCAGAAGCGATGATGCTGCAGGTTCGGCAGGAAACGACGACGGGTTTTATTGTTAGCGTGGGAAATGTTATTCCCGCTTACCGGACGCTTACCGGTAACTTGACAGACTCTCGACATACCTCAGCCCTCTAAAACCACATGCCCAACCCGGCATGGGTTGGCCGCTTAATCTCTGTTTTTCGGCGCTGGGCGCCGCGTTTCTTCAGGGTCTTACCGGTGATAGATAGCAATCAAGCAACCGGGCCCCTAGAAAAGAGCGCTGCTTTATACCAGAAAGACCTTGGTGCAACAAGCATGAACACACGCTAAAACGCAGTTCATCTGCGCTTTAGCCCGGCCCTGCGGGCGTGCCCAGCAACGACCATTGGTCGCCAGGATACGTTGTCCCCCTCCGACTTATCGCTTAGTGTCTGTTCACGCGTCAACGCGACCCACCCCAGTCAGCGTTTTCCATTCGACGGCCCGCCGGATGCGCGCCGCCCCGTTCAGGAGTTCACCATGCGTCTCGCCCTTTTGCCGCTACTCATCGCCCCGCTGTTCGCCCAGGCCGCCACCCTCAGCGTCTGTACCGAAGCCAGCCCGGACGGGTTCGACGTGGTGCAGTACAACTCCCTGACCACCACCAACGCCTCGGCCGACGTGCTGATGAACCGCCTGGTCGATTTCGATGCCGCCAGCGGCAAGCTGGTACCGAGCCTGGCCAGCAAATGGGAGGTTTCCCAGGACGGCCTCGCCTACACCTTTACCCTGCGCCCCGACGTGCAGTTCCACCGCACCGACTACTTCAAGCCCAGCCGCCCACTGGAAGCCGACGACGTGCTGTTCAGCTTCCAGCGCATGCTCGACCCTGCCCAGCCTTGGCATAAGGTGGCCACCAGCGGCTATCCCCATGCCCAATCCATGCAATGGCCTGAGCTGGTCAAGGCGGTCGAGAAAGTCGATGCCCATCAGGTACGCATCACCCTCAACAAACCGGACGCGACCTTCCTCGCCACCCTGAGCATGGGCTTCGCCTCCATCTACTCGGCCGAATACGCGGATCAGTTGTTCAAGGCCGAGACGCCCGAGAAGCTCAACAGCCAGCCCATCGGCACCGGGCCTTTCGTGTTCAGGCGCTTCCAGAAGGACGCCGCCGTCCGCTATGTCGCCAACGCGGACTACTTCGCCGGCAAGCCGAACGTCGACGCGCTGGTGTTTGCCATCACCCCGGATGCCAACGTGCGCCTGCAGAAGCTGCGCCGCGGTGAATGCCATATCGCCCTGTCGCCCAAGCCGCTGGACGTCGAGGCCGCCGCCAAGGACGCCAACCTCAGCAGCGTGAAAACCGCGGCCTTCATGACCGCCTTCGTCGGCATCAACAGCCAGCACCCACCACTGGACAAGCCCGCCGTGCGCCAGGCCATCAACCTGGCGTTCGACAAAACTAGCTACCTGAAAGCGGTATTCGAGAACAGTGCAGAGCCCGCCAACGGCCCTTACCCGCCCAACACCTGGGGCTACGCCAGTGAACTGCCGGGCTACGCCCATGATCCGCAGAAAGCCCGTGAACTGTTGAAAGAAGCCGGGCTGGCCGACGGTTTCAGTACCACCATCTGGACGCGCCCGTCGGGCAGCCTGCTCAACCCCAACCCCAGCCTGGGCGCACAACTGCTGCAGGCCGACCTAGCCAAGGTCGGCATCAAGGCCGAAATCCGCGTGATTGAGTGGGGCGAACTGATCCGCCGCGCCAAAGCGGGCGAGCACGACTTGCTGTTCATGGGCTGGGCCGGCGACAACGGTGACCCGGACAACTTCCTGACCCCACAATTTTCCTGCGCCTCGGTGGAGTCCGGCCTGAACTTCGCCCGTTACTGCGACGCCAAGCTCGACAAGCTGATCGCCGACGGCAAGGCGATCAGCGATCAGGCAAAACGCGCTGCGCTATATAAAGATGCTCAGGCGATCATCCAGCAGCAGGCGCTGTGGCTGCCTCTGGCGCACCCAACGGCCTACGCCCTCATCCGCAAGGATGTCGAGGGCTACAGCGTCAGCCCGTTCGGCCGCCAGGACTTCTCCAAGGTCAGCGTGAAGCCCTGAAACCCCGCGCCCTGTCTGCTGCCTGCCCGCTCTAGCTGCGTGCAGGTGGCAGGTAGTTGTCACAGCCATGACACACGCCTGCCCCACCCTGTCCGTTCTCTACAGACGGGGATCGTTCGGCCATGCGCTTCAATGCCAGTGTTTGCAAACTGCTAGCCACCACGCTCTGCTGCGTGCCGCTCATCGCCCATGGGCAGAACACAGCCAGCGCCTACCCGGCGATACTGGCGGGCCACGCCGTGCTGCCGGCGGCCAGTTTCGTGACCCCACCGGCGGATGCACCGGCCGATTTCGCGGTCAGCGGCAAATTCTCCAATGGCCAGCGCAGCGAAAAAATCGGCAGCGTGGAAGGCATGTCGGCCAATCGCCCCACGGGCATGTCGCTGCCCTTCCAAGGTCAGCCGCTGCAGGGCCATTCCGGCATCAAGCACATGCCTGATGGCAGTTTCTGGGTGCTGACCGACAATGGCTTTGGCACCAAGGCCAACTCCGCCGACGCGATGCTCTACCTCAACCACTACGACGTCGACTTCCAGTCAGGCGAACTCAAGCGGCTGGCGACGGTATTTCTCAGCGACCCGGACAAGAAGGTACCGTTTCGAATCGTTCATGAGGGCTCGAAAGCGCGCTACCTGTCAGGCGCCGACTTTGACCCCGAGAGTTTCCAGTTCGCGGGTGACGCCATCTGGATCGGTGACGAGTTCGGGCCGTATGTGATCAAGACCGACCTGCAGGGCCGGGTGCAGAAGGTGTTCGACGTGGAGGTAGCGGGCAAACCGGTGCGCTCGCCCGACAACCCCGCGGTCAAGCTGCCTGGCTGGCCTGCCGAGCCGATGAATGTCGAGGTGCGTCGTTCCAAGGGCCTGGAAGGCATGGCGGCCTCCAGCGACGGCAGCAAGCTCTATGCACTGCTCGAAGGCCCCTTGTGGGACGCAGCCAGCAACGGCGCCGAACAACAGGATGGCAAGAGCGTGCTGCGTATGGTCGAATTCGATGTGCAGCGCGAGGCCTGGACGGGTCGCCACTGGCTGTACCCCCTGGAGCAGCCCGGCCACGCCATCGGCGACTTCAATATGATCGATGCTGCCAGCGGGCTGATCATCGAACGCGACAATGGCGAAGGCACACCCGACAAGGCCTGCCCTGCAGGTGAGACGGGCAGCACCTGTTTCTCCGATCTCGCCCGCTTCAAGCGCGTCTACAAAGTGGCGTTCGACAACAGCAACCTTGGCCAATCCGTGCGCAAGGTCGGCTACATCGACCTGCTCGCCATCCAGGATCCACAAGGCCTGGCGCGCAAGCCGCTGAACGACGGCGTGCTGACCTTCCCGTTCTTCACCATAGAGAACGTCGACATCGTCGATGACACGCACATCGTTGTCGGCAACGATAACAACCTGCCGTTCTCCAGCAGCCGCGAGCCCAACCAGGCCGATGACAACGAACTGGTTCTGCTCGAGGTGGGCGAACTGCTGCGCGCTCAATGATCGGCGATGGCCGCGCCGGCTACATCCAGCCGTGCTCGGCCATCGACAACGGCTCGCCATCGCCGACGATGAAATGGTCGAGGATGCGGACTTCGACCAAGGCCAGCGCCTCCTTCAATCGCTGGGTCAGCACTTTGTCGGCCTGGCTCGGCTCCGCGACGCCTGACGGATGATTGTGCGTGAGGATCAGCGCGGCGGCGTTGTGCGCCAGGGCGCGCTTGACCACCTGGCGCGGGTAAACGCTGGCGCTGTCGATGGAGCCCTGGAACAGCGCCTCGAACGCCAGCACGCGATGCTTGGCATCGAGAAACAGGCAGCCGAACACTTCATGGGGTTCGTGACGCAGCAGCGCCTTGAGGTAATCGCGCACGGCCTGGGGGCTTTCCAGCGCTGAGTCACGGCGCAGTTGCTCGGCCAAATGTCGTCGAGCCATTTCCAGCACCGCCTGCAACTGGGCGAACTTGGCCGGGCCAAGCCCAAGACGCTGCGTGAAGGACGGCAGGTCGGCCTGCAGCAGCGCGCGCAGGCTGCCGAAGTCGGCGAGCAGATGGCGCGACAGATCCACCGCACTCTGCCCCGCTACACCGGTGCGCAGGAAGATCGCCAGCAACTCGGCGTCGGTCAGGCTCGCCGCGCCCTGGGCCAGCAACTTCTCCCGCGGGCGCTCTGCCGCGGGCCACTCACGAATACTCATAAGACACTCCTTGTCCATCCACTTGATTAGCGTGTGCCGTCGGCGATTCGCTCGCCGCGCGCGCCGCTGCTCCCCTGCTGCCGCTGTGCTATCGTAGCCCGGTTTTTCGCGTGGTGCCGGGCCTGGGGAGGATCGGTCATCTGCGTCTGTAACTACACACGACAAAGGCAGAGTTATGCAGCGGCTGTATCGCAAACGCATCATCCTCGGCGTGGGTGGCGGCATCGCGGCGTACAAGAGCGCCGAGCTGGTACGCCGACTCAAGGATCAGGGCGCCGAAGTGCGCGTGGTCATGACTAAGGGCGGTCGCGAGTTCATCACGCCGCTGACCCTGCAGGCGCTATCCGGTCACCCGGTGCATCAGGATCTGCTCGACCCGGCGGCCGAAGCCGCCATGGGCCATATCGAACTGGCGCGCTGGGCCGACCTGGTATTGATCGCGCCGGCGACCGCCGATCTTATGGCGCGCCTGGCACAGGGCGTGGCCGATGACCTGCTGACCACACTGGTACTCGCCACCGATGCCCCCGTAGCCCTGGCGCCCGCAATGAACCAGGCGATGTGGCGCGACCCGGCAACTCAAGCCAATACCGAGTTGCTGCGCGCCCGCGGTCTGCGCCTGTTTGGCCCGGCATCCGGCAGCCAGGCCTGTGGCGACGTCGGCCTGGGGCGCATGCTCGAGGCCGATGACCTGGCGCACCTAGCTGCCGACTGCTTCGAGCATCTCGCGCTGACCGGCAAGCACGTGCTGATTACCGCCGGGCCGACCCAGGAAAACATCGACCCGGTGCGTTACATCACCAACCACAGCTCCGGCAAGATGGGCTTCACCCTCGCCGAGGCTGCGGTGGAAGCCGGTGCCAAGGTCACCCTGATCAGCGGCCCGGTGCACCTGGCGACGCCGGATCGGGTCAACCGCATCGACGTGGTCAGTGCCCGTGACATGCTCGCCGCCTGCGAAGCGGCTATGCCCTGTGACATCCTCATCGCCGCAGCCGCGGTCGCCGACTACCGCCCGGAAGTTGTCGCCCAGCACAAATTGAAGAAAGACCCCAACAGCGGTGACGGCCTGCTGTTGCAGATGGTGCGCAACCCGGACATTCTCGCCACCCTGGCGCACCGTGACGATCGCCCCTTCAGCGTCGGTTTCGCCGCCGAAACCGAGAATCTGCTGGAGTACGCCTCGCGCAAGCTCAAGGACAAGAACCTCGATCTGATCGTCGCCAACGACGTGGCCAACCCCAGCATCGGTTTCAACAGTGAAGACAACGCGATCACCATCATCGATCGCGAGCTACAGCAGAGCAGCTTCGCGCAGACCAGCAAGGGCAAGATCGCCCGACAACTGGTGAGTTTCATCGCCGCGCACCAACCGAAACCCTGACATTCACCAGCACGGAAACCTTGATCGCCCCATGCACGCCCTACAAGCCAAGATTCTCGACCCCCGCCTCGGTAACGACTTCCCCATGCCGGCTTATGCCACGCCGGGTTCGGCAGGCCTCGATCTACGTGCCATGCTCAAGGAAGACCTGATCCTGGAGCCGGGTCAGACCGTATTGATCCCCACCGGCCTGGCCATCCATGTTGCCGACCCGGGTCTGGCGGCGCTGATCCTGCCGCGTTCGGGCCTGGGCCACAAACACGGCATCGTGCTCGGCAATCTGGTCGGCCTGATCGACTCCGACTACCAGGGTGAACTGATGGTGTCGTGCTGGAACCGCGGCAACAGCGCCTTCAAGATGGCGATTGGCGAGCGCATCGCTCAGCTGGTGCTGGTGCCCGTCGTCCAAGCTCGTTTCGAAGTGGTCGAGGAATTCGACGACAGCGAGCGCGGCACCGGTGGTTTCGGCCACTCCGGCAGCCACTGAAACAGACCCAATCGCCAGGAGACGTCTGATGAAAGGCTTCAAACGCGCGCCCAAGGAAGAACGCTCCGGCGATTCGCAAGACAACTCCCGGCCCAAGCAGAAGGCCAGTGCCGACCTGCTACCCGGCGCCTTGGCAGCCGCCCTGGGCGTGGTACTTGCTGGCGCGCTGCTGTGGATCACCGCAGTCAGCCCCGCCCAGCAATTGCAGCAGCAACAACTCACCCAGGCCTGGGGCAACAGCCAGGCGGCCAGCCTGCAGCAGGCGCTCAAGCAGCTCAGCGCCGACACTATCGCAGCCGCACGCAACCCGGCGCTGTCGCAAGCACTGCTGAGCGGTGACGAGCAGCAACTGCGCAGCGCCGAAAACGGCCTGCGCTACTGGAGCGGCGTGGCCGATGCCCAGCTCAATCTCACCGGCCAGGCTGTGCCGGACAGCAGCCGCACAGCGCCGATGAACTTCGCCGCACTGGACATGCTGCGTCGTCTCGAAGGTGGTCAGGCACCGGCAGTGGAAGCCTACCGGGTCGACGATCGCTGGCTGGCCTATAGCGTCGCTCCTGTCCGTCAGGACGATGCCCAACCTATGCTCGGCACCCTGCTGCTGGCCGTCGATATCAATCGCGTGCTCGCCAACCTGCCGCCGCTACCGGCCGATGTCGGGCAGATCCAACTGGTGCAACGCTTCGATGGCGGCGCCCCGCAGGTTCTCATCCAGCGCGGCCAGGCCGATGGCAACGCCCAGGCGTTCGCGACCGGTAACCCACACTGGACGTTGAACTTCACACCGGCCTCCAGCCTGGGGGCGAACGGGATGTCGCCGACGCTGCTGGCACTTGCACTGCTGGTCGCGCTGGCCGGTGCTCTGGTGGGGCTCTACCTGGTCAACCGGCGCCTGCAGCAGCGCCTGGACAGCGACACTTCGCAATTGACCCAGCTGGTTAAAGAACTCTCCGCGGGCAAAGCCGTCAAAGCCTTCAGCTTGAGCCTGCCCGCCCTGCATGACCTGGCGCAAAGCCTGAGCCGACTCCCACGTCGCGCCCAGGAGTCCGTGGCCGTACGCCCGGACGTTATCGTCAGTCAGCAACCCAGTAGTAGCGTCGCGGCCAAGCCGGCGGATCTCCTAAATCCGCTGTTTCAAGACACCGATATCCTCGATATCGACATTCTCGACGACGACCAGGATCTCCTGGGACTGGAGCAGACCCCGATCATGACCGCGCCGCAAGCCCCGAAACTTCCAGCAGATATCTTCCGTGCCTATGACATTCGCGGCGTGGTGGGCGCCGGCCTGACCCCGGAAACCGCCTATTGGATTGGCCGCGCCATCGGCTCCCAGAGTCTGGCCGAGGGCGAGCCCAACGTGTCCGTTGGCCGCGACGGTCGCCTGTCAGGCCCGACGCTCGTGCAGCAACTGATCCAAGGCCTGGTCGACAGCGGTTGCCAGGTCAGCGACGTCGGCATGGTGCCGACGCCCGTGGTGTATTACGCCGGTCACGTGCTGGCCGGCAAATCCGCGGTGATGCTCACTGGTAGCCACAACCCGCCAGACTACAACGGTTTCAAGATCGTCATCGCTGGCGACACCCTGGCCAACGAGCAGATTCAGGCACTCAAGACACGCATCGACACCAATAACCTGGTCAGCGGTGAAGGCAGCGTCGAGGCTATCGACCTGCTGCCACGCTACCTGGAACAAATCCGCAGCGATATCGCCATGGCCAAGCCCCTGCGCGTGGTGGTCGACTGTGGCAACGGCGCTGCAGGGGTGATCGCCCCGCAGTTAATCGAAGCCCTGGGTTGCAAGGTGATCCCACTGTTTTGCGATGTCGACGGCAACTTCCCCAACCATCACCCGGATCCAGGCAAGCCCGAGAACCTGGTCGACCTGATCGCCAAGGTCAAGGAAGAGAACGCAGACCTCGGCCTGGCCTTCGACGGTGATGGCGACCGCGTTGGTGTGGTCACCAACACCGGTTCTATCGTCTACGCAGATCGCCTGTTGATGCTGTTCGCCAAGGATGTGGTCTCCCGCAATCCGGGCGCCGACATTATCTTCGACGTCAAGTGCACCCGCCGCCTGACTCCGCTGATCAGCGGCTACGGTGGCCGTCCGGTGATGTGGAAGACCGGCCACTCGCTGATCAAGAAAAAGATGAAGGAAACCGGCGCCCTGCTGGCCGGCGAAATGAGCGGCCATGTGTTCTTCAAGGAGCGCTGGTACGGTTTCGACGACGGCATCTATGCAGCCGCCCGCCTGCTGGAAATTCTCAGCCAGGACAAGCGCACCGCCGAGCAGGTGTTCGCCGCGTTCCCCAATGACGTGTCCACACCAGAAATCAACATCCAGGTCACCGAACAGACCAAGTTCCCCATCGTCGAGCGCCTGCAGCGTGAAGGCCAGTGGGGCGAAGGCAGTGTGACCAACCTCGATGGTGTGCGCGTCGACTACCCGAAAGGTTGGGGCCTGGTGCGTGCGTCCAATACCACGCCGGTTCTGGTGCTGCGCTTCGAAGCGGAGAACCAGGCTGAGCTGGAGCGGATTCAGGAACTGTTCCGCACGCAGATGCACCTCGTCGCGCCCGATGTCAAATTACCGTTCTGATCCGCCCAGCACTGGAGCCCCCGCATGACCCTAGAGCGTGATGCCGCCACCAACGTCGCCAAGGTTCTGTCCGAAGCACTGCCGTACATTCGCCGCTTCGTTGGCAAGACCCTGGTGATCAAATACGGCGGCAACGCCATGGAAAGCGACGAGCTGAAGACGGGCTTCGCCCGTGACATCGTGCTGATGAAAGCAGTGGGCATCAACCCGGTGGTAGTGCACGGCGGCGGCCCGCAGATCGGTGATCTGCTCAAGCGTCTGTCCATCGAAAGCCACTTTATCGATGGCATGCGCGTGACCGATGCGCAAACCATGGACGTGGTAGAGATGGTGCTCGGCGGCCAGGTCAACAAGGACATCGTCAACCTGATCAACCGTCATGGTGGCAGCGCCATCGGCCTGACCGGTAAAGACGCCGAGCTGATCCGCGCCAAGAAGCTCACCGTCAGCCGCCAGACTCCGGAAATGACCCAACCGGAAATCATCGACATCGGCCACGTTGGCGAAGTTACCGGGGTCAACACCGAGCTGCTGAACATGCTGGTACGCGGTAACTTCATCCCGGTGATCGCGCCGATCGGCGTGGGCCCGGAGGGCGAGTCCTACAACATCAACGCCGACCTGGTAGCCGGCAAGGTCGCCGAGGCGCTGAAGGCCGAGAAGCTGATGCTGCTGACCAATATCGCCGGTCTGCTGGACAAGCAGGGCCAGTTGCTGACCGGCATGACCACCGAACAGGTCGACAGCCTGATCGCCGACGGCACCATCTACGGCGGCATGCTGCCGAAAATTCGCTGCGCGCTGGAAGCAGTACAAGGCGGCGTGACCACTGCACACATCGTCGACGGTCGCGTGCCAAACGCCGTGCTGCTGGAAATCTTCACCGACACCGGTGTCGGCACCCTGATCAGCAACCGCAAGCGTCACTGATCGCGCTCCGTAAAACAAAAACGCCGGCTTCGCAGCCGGCGTTCTTGTTTCCGTAGGGTGGGTTAGGTGCCTGTCGGAAATCGGCAGGCGCACAAGCTTCATGCGGCACCGTAACCCACCATGGGTGAAACACCGATTATCGCCTGGTGGGTTACGCGCCGCACCGAGAGATCAGGCGTTTGCAATTACCTGGTACGGCGTCGCTAGCCCACCCTACGGGTGCACCACTCAACGAATCGCGTAGATATCCTTCTCGTTGGCTTCGGCGTACTCGTACAGGCGCGCCAGATAGGCCTTCTGCTGCTCCCAGACCTTTTGCGCGGCGGGATCGGCGGCGGCGGTCGCATCGACCACTCCGGCTGACACTTCCTTGAGCTTGCTCAGCACGTCGTCCGGTAGGCGGCGCACGTCGACGCCCTCCTTCTTCAGCTGCTCCATCGCCTCCATGTTCTTGGCGTTGTAGTCGTCGAGCATGTCGGCGTTGACGTCACGGGCAGCGGCACGAACGATGGCCTGCAGGTCGGCCGGCAGGGTTTCCCAGGCCTTGATGTTGATATCCAGTTCGAAGGTGACGTTCGGCTCCTGCCAACCCGGCGTGTAGTAGTACTTGGCCGCCTTGTGCAGGCCGAGAGCCTGGTCGTTGTATGGGCCGATCCACTCGGTGGCGTCGATGGCACCGGTCTGCAGCGCGGTGAAGATCTCACCCGCGGGCATGTTGACCACCGTACCGCCGACCTTGGTCAACACTTCACCGCCGAGGCCAGGAGTACGCATTTTCAGACCTTTGAGGTCGTCGACCGTATTGATTTCCTTGTTGAACCAGCCAGCGGTCTGCACGCCAGTAGCACCGCACGCCATCGGCAGTACGCCGTAGGGCTTGTAGACCTCTTCCCACAACTGCATGCCGCCGCCGTAGTGCAGCCAGGCATTCATTTCCTGGGCATTGGGGCCGAATGGCAGTGCGCAGAAAAATTGCGCAGCGGGTACTTTGCCTTTCCAGTAGTAAGGCGCGCCGTGGCCCATTTCGGCAGTGCCGCGCGAGACTGCGTCGAACACCTCGAGGGCCGGCACCAGCTCACCGGCGGCGTAGACCTTGACCTTCAAACGGCCATTGCTCATCTGATCGACCAGCTTGGCGAAGCGTTCTGCACCGACACCCACACCCGGGAAGTTCTTTGGCCAGGAGGTGACCATTTTCCAGGCGAAGGTCTTGGCCTCGGCGGCCGGTTGCGACGAGTTGGCCGTACCCGCTTCCTCCTTGCAGCCAACCAATGCACCCGCGGCAATGCCGACACCTGCAGCAGCCAGTATTTGGCGACGTTTCATAAGTAAGCTCCTTGTTGTTGTTTTAATAGTTGTAGCGAAGCGATTGCAGAGCACAATAATACTTTTCTAGAAGGCTATCCTGCGTTTAAACGGCAGCGACACACAGGGTTCCGCTCCTGCTCCAACGCTGCCTGAACATGAGCACATTAGAGGCAAGCCGCCATCAGGTATAGCAAACATGACTAAAGTCGTATCGCCATTGCTGTTTTAACTGGTAACTGCCTAGAATCAGCCGCTTTTTGCCTTCTCTATTTCATAACTATAAGGACGCCCTATGTCCAGCACGCCTTCACTTCCCCTCGGCATTGCCCACGTCATTGATACCGTCAATCAATACCTTGGCAAAACCTGTTCATGGCTGACACTTTTTCTGGTGCTCGGTACAACCATCGTTGTGATCCTACGTTATGGCTTCGGCATCGGCGCAACCGCTCTGCAAGAGGCGGTGCTCTATGGCCATGCGCTGGTATTCATGGGCGCCGCAGCCTGGACCATGCAGCGCAATGCACACGTGCGAGTGGACATTTTCTATCAACAGTTCAGCGGTCGGCGCCAGGCTCTGGTCGAGATTATGGGCAACGTGCTGTTTCTGCTGCCGGTCTGCCTGTTCCTCGGCTGGGCAAGCTGGGACTATGTCGGCAACGCATGGGCGACTTATGAAGGCTCCAGTGAATCGGGAGGGCTGAAATTCGTTTACCTGCAGAAGAGCATCATCTTGTTGCTGGTGGCCAGCCTGACGCTGCAAGGCATCTCCAACCTAATCAAAGCGCTCTACGTCATCACCGGTCGCCTGCCTGCTGCGGAGGTGAAACATGGCTGAGTTAATGGCAATCCTGCTGTTCGCCAGCATCTGCGTAGCGCTGATGGCCGGCTACCCGGTGGCCTTCACCCTCGGTGGCGTGTCGTTGCTGTTCGCTGGTATCGGCATCCTTACCGGCAGCTTCGACCCAGGTTACCTGAGCGCTCTGCCCAATCGCCTGTTCGGCATCATGAACAACCAGACCATGCTGGCGGTGCCGCTCTTCGTGTTCATGGGCGTGATGTTGGAACGCTCACGCGTGGCCGAAGACCTGCTCGAGTCGATGTCGCGCCTATTCGGCACCCTGCGCGGTGGCTTGGCGATTTCGGTCTGCGTGGTGGGTGCTCTACTCGCGGCCAGCACCGGTATCGTGGGTGCGACCGTGGTGACCATGGGCCTGCTGGCGTTGCCGACGATGCTGCGCCGCGGCTATGACCCGGCCATCTCCACCGGTACGCTGGCCGCCACCGGTACGCTGGGACAAATCATTCCACCATCGATCGTACTGGTACTGCTCGGTGACGTGATGTCCAGCGCCTACCAGCAGGCGCAACTGAAGATGGGCATCTTCTCGCCCAAAACGGTTTCGGTTGGTGACCTGTTCGTCGGCGCCCTGCTGCCGGGCCTGCTGCTGGTCGGTCTGTACATTGTGTACATCATTGTCGTGGCGATACTGCAGCCGAAAAAACTGCCGGCGCTATCCAAGGAAGAGCTCGGTGACGTCGAATGGGGCAAGTTGCTGAAAGCGCTGGTGCCGCCACTGGTGCTGATCGGCGCGGTACTCGGCTCGATTCTAGCTGGCTACGCAACCCCGACCGAAGCCGCTGCGCTCGGCGCAGTCGGTGCCATGCTACTGGCGCTGTTCAAGGGCAAGCTGAATTTCGGACAACTGCGTGACGTGGCCTACGGCACGACCGAGATCAGCGCCATGGTGTTCATGATCCTGATCGGCGCCTCGCTGTTCTCGCTGGTGTTCCGCGGCTTTGGTGGCGAAGCGTTGATCGAGGACGTATTCGCCCAATTGCCGGGGGGCGTACTCGGCGCGTTTTTCCTGGTCATGCTGGTGATCTTCCTGCTCGGGTTCATTCTCGACTTCATCGAAATCACCTTCGTGGTGGTTCCGATCGTCGGCCCCGTGCTGCTGGCCATGGGTCTGGATCCGGTCTGGCTGGGCGTAATGATCGCACTCAACCTGCAGACATCTTTCCTGACCCCTCCCTTCGGATTCGCCTTGTTCTATCTGCGCGGCGTGACACCACCCAGCATACCGACCAGTACCATTTACAAGGGTGTGGTGCCGTTCATTCTGATCCAACTGCTGCTGCTGGTGATCGCTTATATATTCCCCGGTCTTATTACCTGGCTACCCGAGCAGGTATACGGTTCCTGAAGGGCAGCAAGCGATTCAACTTCTGCGTTGCCTAGGTAGTGCAGACAGTAACGCCCGTCTCGACGGGCGTTTTTCATGGCGGCGCGCGAACCCCGAGGCCACGCCGTGGCCCAACAGGCAACGTCTACCAGGCTGTTGAAAAGCCACCTGCTACAGGAGCAGCATTTTAATGAGCACCACCAACGAACGTATCCAGCTCGGCGAGCTGGTCTGCTGGCGCATCCACCACGCCGGCGCCGAACTGCTGGTGAGCGAGCAAGGCGCACAGATCCTGCGTTATCAGCCAGCCAGCGGGCAGCCGCTCATCTGGTTGAGCGATGAGGCCACCTATGAGCCCGGGCAGAGCGTGCGCGGCGGGGTTCCGGTGTGCTGGCCCTGGTTCGGCGACCTGCAGCGCAATCCCGACGCGATACGGGCCGGCCATACGCGTCCTGAAAACGCCCCCGCACACGGCCTGGTGCGTAGCTGCGACTGGCAGCTGATCGGCCTGAACACCGAGGAAGATGGCGTGACGCTGTCGTTCGCCTTCGACACGGCTGCACAGCCGTTCGCAGAGTGGCCGTTCGCCGCCGAGCTGCAACTCGACATCCATCTCGGCGAACGCCTCAGACTGACCCTGACCACACGTAACCTCGGCGATACCGAGCTGCCAATCAGCCAGGCGCTGCATAGCTACTTCGCGGTCAGCGACATCCGCCAGGTGAAGGTCGAAGGCCTAGATGCCTGCCGCTACGTCGACACCCTGGACGGCTGGAAGAAAGTCCGCCAAAAAGGTGCGCTGACCTTCAGCGGCGAGACCGACCGCATCTACCTCGACACACCGGCGCAACTGAGTATCGTCGACCCGCTGTGGAAGCGGCGCATTCTCATGCGCAGCGAAGGCTCAGGCTCCGCGGTGGTGTGGAATCCCTGGATCGCCAAGGCCAAACGCCTGTCGCAGTTCGCCGATGACGCCTGGCAGGGCATGCTCTGTATCGAGCACGCCAATGTGCTGGACGACGCCCTGATTCTCGCCCCGGACGCCGAGTACAAACTCGAAGTGACGCTCTGGTCGCAAGCACTCTGAGACAGCGCGGCAGTCAGCCCGTACGCGTCA
The DNA here is from genome assembly GCF_979258205.1 of Pseudomonas sp. AC355. NCBI lineage: Bacteria > Pseudomonadati > Pseudomonadota > Gammaproteobacteria > Pseudomonadales > Pseudomonadaceae > Pseudomonas > Pseudomonas sp. AC355. Next base: position 3,528,950 of record NZ_OZ409843.1, read on the forward strand.
GCGGGGCTCCAGCCTGATAGACTGCCGCGATGCACGCCCTCCACCGGATACCCCGATGCAAGCAAAGAACCCTGCAATCGGCTTGTGTCAGCAAGCCACCTTTCAGATCAGCGCCGCCAAGGTCGACCAATGCCCGGACGACCAAGGCTACGAAGTGGCTTTCGCCGGGCGTTCCAACGCCGGCAAATCCAGCGCGCTGAACACCCTGACCCACGCCAGCCTGGCGCGCACCTCGAAAACGCCAGGGCGCACCCAGTTGCTCAACTTCTTCCGCCTGGATGAAGAGCGCCGCCTGGTCGACCTGCCCGGCTATGGCTACGCCAAGGTGCCAATCCCGCTGAAACTGCACTGGCAGAAGCACCTCGAGGCCTACCTCAGCAGCCGTGAAAGCCTGCGTGGCCTGATGCTGATGATGGACATTCGTCATCCGCTCACCGAGTTCGACCGCATGATGCTCGACTGGTCCGGTGCTAGCGGCATGCCCATGCACATCCTCCTGACCAAGGCTGACAAACTGGCTTTCGGTGCGGCGAAAACCGCACTGCTCAAGGTTCAGCAGGATATTCGCAAGGGCTGGGGCGACCATGTGAGCATCCAGCTGTTCTCGGCGCCCAAGCGCATTGGCGTGGAAGACGCACAGACCGTTCTGGGCCACTGGCTGGGCCTGATGGGCGAAGAGCAAGAGCCGGAGGAGTAACCTCCGCCCTGCTGCCCAACGCCGGGCATGTACAGTGCTTGCAAGCGCTTCCCTGGGTTTCGCTGCGCTCAACACCAAGCTACGAACGCCCCGCCTACGCGGGGCGTTTTGCATTGTGGGGCAGGTAAGCAAAACCCCGTAGCCCGCGGTTGAGCGCAGCGATACCCGGGGGAATTATCGACAGCCGCAGAGTGCTTGCGAGCGCCCCGAGGTTTCGCTTCGCTCACCGCCAGGCTACGAATCTCGGGCCACAGTGTTTTTGTACCGGCAGGAATTTGCGCCTGGGTCATCAGGGTCTACGCTGCTGGGAGGGAATCGAGGGGTTGAAGCTGCCTGGCACTTTTCTGCAGGCAAAAAAAACCCCGAACTTCATATGGGGAGGGAGAAGATCGGGGTTTAAGGGTCTGAACCGCTAGGGCGGGGCTCAGATGTCTGCCAACACTTAACACAACAAAGGAGCATCGAAAGGCTTTATGGGCCATTCACAAACTCTGACCGGGTGGACAGAAGTAAAGTTCAGCGATGCTTAGAATGCTTTGTTTGGTCTTAATATCTGCTAAGAGCTCTGAGCTCTAACTGATAACGTAACGCATCTCCCGATGAAGGCTCTCAATGAGCCTCATCCCAGTTATTGCCTACACCGACCTCGACGAGCATCGGCACATCCAGTTCGGCGGCCTCTGCCATCAGCGGACGAATCTGTGCGCTGACCTGCTCGAGCAGATCTTCACGCACCTCCAGCACCAGTTCATCGTGTACCTGCAGGATTACCCTGGCATCCAGGCCCGACTCGGTGAGCCAGTTATCCACAGCCACCATGGCCTTCTTGATGATGTCCGCTGCAGTGCCCTGCATCGGCGCGTTGATTGCCGTTCGCTCGGCACCGGCGCGTTCCTGAGGACGACTGGACTTGATCTGCGGCAGGTACAGACGACGCCCGAACAAAGTTTCCACGAAGCCCTGCTCCGCGGCCTGCCGACGGGTGCGATCCATGTATTCGCGCACGCCGGGGTAGCGAGCAAAGTAGGTCTCGATGTAGGCCTTGGCCGTTTTGCTGTCGACGCCAATGTCCTTGGCCAGCTTCTGCGCGCCCATGCCGTAGATCAGGCCGAAGTTGATGGCCTTGGCGCTACGCCGCTGATCCACGGTCACCTGATCCAGCTCGACCTTGAACACTTCCGCGGCAGTCGCGGTGTGCACATCAAGGTTTTCGCGGAAGGCATTCATCAGCCCTTCATCGCGCGACAGGTGCGCCATGATGCGCAGCTCGATCTGCGAATAGTCAGCCGCCAGCAGCTTGTAGCCCTCAGGTGCGATGAAGGCCTGGCGAATACGCCGGCCCTCGGCACTGCGTATTGGGATGTTCTGCAAGTTCGGGTCGCTGGACGATAGGCGCCCAGTAGAGGCCACTGCCTGTTGATAACTGGTGTGGATACGCCCGGTACGCGGGTTGATCTGTTCCGGCAGGCGATCGGTGTAGGTGCTCTTGAGCTTGCTCAGGCTGCGGTACTGCATCAGCACCTTGGGCAGCTCGTAGTCCTGCTCGGCCAGCTCCGCGAGCACCGCTTCGGCAGTCGATGCCTGACCTTTAGCGGTCTTACTGATGATCGGCAAACCTAGCTTTTCATAAAGAATGGCGCCGAGCTGCTTGGGCGAACCAAGGTTGAATTCCTCGCCTGCCACCTCGAAAGCCTCGCGCTCCAAGGCGACCAGCTTCTCGCCCAGCTCCTGGCTGTGGCGGCCCAGCAGGTTGGCATCGACCAGCGCACCATTGCGCTCGATACGCGCCAGCACCGGTACCAATGGAATTTCGATATCACTCAGCACGCTGGCCAGACTCGGCACCTGCTCCAGGCGGTTCCACAGGTGCTGATGCAGGCGCAAGGTCACGTCAGCGTCTTCAGCCGCATAAGGGCCTGCCTGCTCCAGGGCGATCTGGTCGAAGGTCAGTTGCTTGGCGCCCTTGCCGGCGATGTCCTCGAAACGGATGGTGCTGTGCCCCAGGTACTTGAGCGACAGGCTGTCCATGTCGTGGCGCGTGGCGGTGGAGTCCAGCACGTAGGACTCGAGCATGGTGTCGAACGCCACGCCCTGCACGGTGATGGGCGTGGAGGCGTTGGCGAGGATATTGATGTCGTACTTGGCGTGCTGGCCGACCTTGGCTTTGGCAGGGTCTTCGAGAATCGGCTTGAGCGCGCGCAGCACGGCATCACGATCCAGTTGCTGCGGCACGCCCATATAACTGTGGGCGACCGGCACGTAGACAGCCTCACCGGCCTTGACCGCGAATGACAGGCCGACCAGCTGCGCCTGCTGGGCGTCGACGCTGGTGGTTTCGGTATCGAAGGCGATCAGCTCGGCCTGCTGCAACTGCTCGAGTAGCGCGTCGAATTCGCCCTGCTCAAGGATCGTGCGGTAGTTACCGGTAACAACCGCCGGCTCGCTTTCGGCAGCGGGCGCTTCATCTGCTGCAGGCGCAGGGCTTTCTGGGTTGCTGAACAGATCGTCGGCAGCCGGGGTGAGTTCAGTCTTGGCCTTGGCTTTGGGCGCAGCGCTTTTGTTCTGGCGCAACAACTCGTCGAGCCAGCCCTTGAACTCCAGCTCTTCGTAGAGCGGTTTGAGCGCCTCGATATCCGGCTCGCCCGGGTACAGCCTGGAGTAATCAAGATCCAGCGGCACGTCCAGCTTGATGGTCGCCAGTTGATAGGAGAGATAGGCCATGTCGCGGTGTTCTTCGAGCTTGGCCGGCAGCGTCTTGGCGCCGCGTATCGGCAGGCCTGGCACCTTGTCGAGGTTGGCGTAGAGCACGTCGAGGCCACCACCGACACCAACCAGCAGGCCGAGGGCGGTTTTCTCGCCGACGCCGGGCACGCCCGGAATGTTGTCGACCTTGTCGCCCATCAGCGCCAAGTAATCGATGATCAGCTCAGGGCCGACACCGAATTTCCCTTTCACGCCCTCGATGTCGTAAACGCTACCGGTCATGGTGTTGACCAGCGTAACGTGCTGGCACACCAGCTGCGCCATGTCCTTGTCGCCCGTAGAGATCACCACGTCACGGCCCTCGGCGGCGCTCTGCCGGGCCAGGGTACCGATCACGTCGTCCGCTTCCACACCCTCGATGCACAGCAGCGGCAGGCCGAGCGCGCGCACGCTGGCGTGCAGCGGCTCGACCTGCAGGCGCAGCTCGTCGGGCATGGGTGGGCGGTTGGCTTTGTAGTCGGCGAACAGCTCATCGCGGAAGGTACCGCCCTTGGCATCGAAGACCACGGCGAGGGGGCTGTCCGGGTACTGCCGGCGCAGGCTGCGCAGCATGTTCAACACACCCTTGACCGCGCCTGTTGGCAGGCCTTTGGAGGTGGTCAGGGGCGGCAAGGCATGGAAGGCGCGGTACAGGTAAGAGGAACCGTCGACCAGGACGAGGGGGGCTTGGCTCATGAGCGTGATCAACCTTTTCGGCGGGCGTGGCGCTAGAATACGCAGTACCGTTGATTTCAAAGGGACAAGGTTACCATGGGACTCTTCAATCGCTTGATCCTGCTTGCCGTGCTGGCCGCAGTGCCGTTCGTTGCGCAGGCCAGTGATGCGCCCTCGGCGGAACCCGATGTCACCATCCGCCAGGACGGCGACCGTACCGTGGAGGAGTACCGGGTCAACGGCTTCCTCTACGCCATCAAGGTCACCCCCAAAGGTGGCAAACCCTATTTCCTGGTTCGGGCCGACGGCAGCGACGGTAGCTTCGTGCGCTCCGATTCGCCGGATATGCTGATCCCGGCCTGGGAAATCTTCAGCTGGTAAGGCAGTCAATTCATGTCGGTGTTCACCCCGCTGCAACGTTCGCAACTGGACACGTTTCTCGCGCCTTACGGGCTCGGCCGTCTGCTCGATTTTCAGGGCATCGAGGCCGGTAGCGAAAACAGCAACTTCTTCGTCAGCATGGAACAGGGCGAGTTCGTGCTGACCCTGATCGAGCGCGGGCCAAGCGACGATCTGCCGTTCTTCATCGAGCTGCTGGACGTGCTCCACGACGCTGGCCTGCCGGTGCCCTACGCACTGCGCACCGACAGTGGCGAAGCCTTGCGCAGTCTGGCTGGCAAGCCGGCGCTGCTGCAGCCACGACTGAGCGGCAAGCACATCAGCGCGGTCAACGCCCACCATTGCCAGGAAATCGGCGGCCTGCTGGCGCGCATTCATCTGGCGACCCGCGAACATCCCCTGCCGCGCAAGAGCGATCGGGGCCTGGAGTGGATGCTGCGTGAAGGTGCAGCGCTGGCCCAGCGGCTGCCGGCCGAGCAGGCCAGCCTGCTGAACGGCGCCCTGGAAGAGATCGCCAAACTGCAGGAGCGCGTGCGCAAGCTGCCGGGTGCCAACCTGCATGCCGATCTTTTTCGCGACAACTGCCTGTTCGAAGGCACGCACCTGAGCGGAGTGATCGACTTCTACAACGCCTGCTCCGGGCCGATGCTCTATGACCTGGCCATCGCCGTGAACGACTGGTGCTCGGATGAGCAAGGGCGCCTGAATGCCGAGCGCACTCGCGCGCTGCTCGGCGCCTATGCCGCACTGCGCCCGTTCAGCGCCGCCGAAGCCGAGCTGTGGCCTGCCCTGCTGCGCATCGGTTGCGTGCGTTTCTGGCTGTCACGGCTGATCGCTGCAGAGGCCTTTGCCGGCCAGGACGTGCTGATCCACGACCCTACCGAATTCCAGCGCCGTCTGGCAGAGCGTCAACACGTCGACCTGGCACTGCCATTCGCGCTGTAGATCACCCCTGGGGCCAGGGGTCTGTAGCATCCAGTCGCGCATGCCCTGGCTCAGCGCTTGTACCGTTCGAGCGCTTGCCCCTATGCTGCGGCTCTCATCCGCTGCTACCGGTAAAACGCGGCTGGCAGCTCGATCTCCACTGACTCGCGCGAAATCGAGTCAGGTTCATGACCTTGCAGCGGGCCCTCATGCAATCACCGACGCCCAATCACAAAGGGCGCCCGGCGCCCGCAACACCCGCCACCTGGGCACTGCGTATTCTTGGCGCGATCGTCTTGCTGGTACTCGCCGTACTGATCTGGAACGCCTGGGATCATCAGGCGTTCATCGCCTGGCGCGAAGAGGCCGGGGTGCTGCCGTTTTTCTTCGCCATGGCGATACTGCCCGCGCTGGGTGTACCGATCACACCTTTTTTCATCGTCGCCGGGGCAACCTTCGGCGTGCATATCGGGCTCGCTGGCAGCGCGATCGCCCTGTCGGCCAATCTTCTGCTGTGCTACTGGATAGCGCGCAGCGGCCTGCGGCCCTGGCTAAGTCGGCTGCTCGCACGCACTCGCTATAGCATTCCCGACTTCGAGAAGGGTGAAGGTGCGCTGCGTTTTACGCTGCTGGTCAAGCTGGCCCCGGGCGTGCCCATCTTCATCAAACACTATCTGCTCGGTATGGCCGGGGTTCCCTTCTGGATCTACTTCGCGGTGTCGGGGCTGATCACCGGCGTTTATGCAGTGGCCTTCGTGGTGCTTGGCGAGTCACTGCTCGAACATGACCTGGGCAACAGCGCGGCGGCGCTCGCCGTGTTGGGCCTGGTCGCGCTGGCGATCTATCTGTGGCGTCGGCGTATTACCACCAAGCAAGACACCGAGTGAGCGATCCGAGCCTCTGTGAATTATGGACACCCGGTTTTAAAGCCTACCCAAGCAGCCACTAAAACCATCGGCTAACTCTTGCAGCAGGCTTTCATAACCGGCTGCGCTGATCGGTGCCGCCGCGCCCATTGCATCTAGCTCTGCCAGAGTAGCCGGCAAGCCAGCAGTCAGGGTCTCGGCCAGGCGCGGGCGCAGCGGCGGCTCGCTGAACACGCAGCTCGGCCCTACGCGCTGCAGTTGCTCACGCATCGCCGCCACGTGACGAGCACCCGGCTGCACTTCGCTGGCCACACTGAACACACCGACATGCTTGAGGCCGTAAGCGGCTTCGAAGTAGTCGAAGGCCTCATGGAAAACGAAGAAGGGCTTGGTCGACAGCGGCTTGAGCTGAGCCTGCAGACTCGGCTCCAGCGCATCTAGGCGTTTGTCGAACGCTTGCAGATTGGCCTGATAGCGCGGTGCGTTGGCGGGGTCGGCCTTGCTCAGGTCGGCGGCCATGCGCGCGGCAATCACCCGGGCGTTGGCCGGCAGCAGCCACAGGTGAGCATCCAGACTGCCGGGGCGGTGGTCGTGGTCATGCTCGCCGAGTGCTTCAGGGGCATGCTCGTCAGCGTGGTCGTGGTCGTGGTCGTGGTCGTGGTCAGCATCCTCGCCGAAATGCCGCAGCGTCATGTCCGGCAGGCTTTGAACGGCGACGCTGGGCTTTTCACGGGTAGCCAGAACGCGAGGCATGAAGCTCTCCATGTCCGGCCCGATCCAATACAGCAGATCCACTTCCTGCACCCGACGCATGTCCGAGGGACGCAGCGCGTAGTGGTGCGGTGACGCGCCCGGCGGCAGCAATACTTCGGGTTCGCCCACGCCTTCCTGCACCGCTGCGGCGATCAGCTGCAATGGCTTGATGCTGGTAAGCACACGGACATCGGCCTGGGCAGCGCCCATCGTGCTGAAGAACAAGGAAACGGCCAGAGTGAGCAACGACGGGAAACGCAAACGCAACATGGGAAGAGATTCTTTCGAGAGACAACAGGAGTAATACAATAACATCCTATCCTGGCCAGTTGGCACCTGTCCGCCGAATGAACCTCTCCGCGCGCCAGCCGGACGGGCAGCCGGCACATGCGTGGCGCCCGGTGGTCGATGCGTAATAGAATAACGTCCTACGCTTCGAGGCCCTCGCCATGTACAAACCCGTCAGCGTCGTGCCGCCTTTGGCATCGCGCCCCCATGACCATTCCCATTGCGTCAGCCACGCGCTGGCTGAAGCCGAGGCCATCTGTGCTCGTCAGGGCCTACGCCTGACCGCCCTGCGCAAGCGGGTGCTGGAGCTGGTATGGGCTAGCCACAAGCCGCTAGGCGCCTACGACATTCTTGGCGTGCTCAGCGAGGAAGACGGCCGCCGCGCTGCACCGCCGACCGTATACCGCGCCCTGGATTTCCTTCTGGAAAACGGTCTGGTGCACCGCATCGCCTCGCTCAACGCCTTCGTTGGCTGCAGCCATCCGGCGCACGCTCACCAGAGCCAGTTCCTGATCTGCCGCAATTGCAATGCGGCCGTGGAGTTGGAACAGACAGCGATCAGCGACGCCATCGTCACAGGCGCCAAGGGTGTTGGCTTCAACGTCGAGAGCCAGACCGTCGAAGTCGTCGGCCTGTGCGCAGGCTGCCAAGGCAGCAAATGAGCGACGCGCTGATTCGCCTCGAAGGCGTAACTGTCGGTTTCTCCGGGCAGACGGTGCTCGATAACGTCGAGCTGACCATCAAACCCGGCGAGATCGTCACCCTGATCGGCCCCAATGGCGCCGGCAAGACCACCCTGGTGCGCGCTGTACTCGGCCTGCTCAAGCAGGACAGCGGCAGCGTCTGGCGCAAGCCCAAGCTGCGCATCGGCTACATGCCGCAGAAGCTGCACGTCGACCCGACCTTGCCGCTCAGCGTGCTGCGATTTCTGCGCCTGGTACCCGGCGTAGACCGTGCCCGCGCCCAGGCAGCGCTGGCGGAGGTGGGTGCCAGCCAGGTGCTCGACAGCCCGCTGCAAGGTATCTCTGGGGGCGAACTGCAGCGCGTGCTGCTGGCTCGTGCCCTGCTGCGCGAGCCGCAGCTGCTGGTGCTCGACGAGCCTGTCCAAGGCGTCGACGTAGCCGGCCAGGCCGAGCTGTATCGGCTGATCACCCGCCTGCGCGATCGCCATGGCTGCGGCGTGCTGATGGTCTCCCACGATCTCCATCTGGTGATGAGCACCACCGACCAGGTGGTGTGCCTGAACCGTCACGTGTGTTGTTCGGGCCACCCGGAGCAGGTCAGTTTCGATCCGGCCTTCGTCGAACTGTTCGGCCGCGACGCCCAGAGTCTGGCCGTCTATCACCACCATCACGACCATGAACACGACCTGCATGGCGGCGTAGTCAGCGAAAAACCGGGCCTGACCATCAACGGCCCGGTTCGCCCCCACGTACACGGAGATGGCTGCAAGCATGGCTGATTTTCTGCTCAACGCCCTGCTCGCCGGCCTCGCCCTGGCGCTGGTCGCCGGCCCATTGGGCTCCTTCGTGGTGTGGCGGCGCATGGCCTACTTCGGCGACACCCTGTCCCACGCCGCGCTGCTCGGTGTGGCCCTGGGGCTGATGCTGGACGTCAGCCCGACCTTCGCGGTGACCGTCGGCTGCGTGCTGCTGGCGATCCTGCTGGTCACCCTGCAGACACGCCAGCCGCTGGCCAGCGACACGCTGCTCGGCATCCTCGCCCACAGCACGCTATCGCTGGGCCTGGTGGTGCTGAGTTTCATGCGCGACGTGCGCATCGACCTGATGGGCTACCTGTTCGGCGACCTGCTCGCCGTCAGCACCACCGATCTGGCCTGGATTCTCGCCGGCAGTGCTCTGGTACTGATCCTGCTGGTGCTGATGTGGCGCCCGTTGCTGGCGATTACCGTGCACGAGGAACTGGCCAGGGTCGAAGGTCTGCCCGTGGCAGCGATCCGCCTCGGCCTGATGCTGCTCATCGCCATCGTCATCGCCGTGGCGATGAAGATCGTCGGCGTGCTGCTGATCACCTCGCTGCTGATCATCCCCGCCGCCGCCGCCCAGCGGCACGCGCGCACACCGGAGCAAATGGCGTTTGGCGCCAGCCTGCTGGGAATCGTGGCGGTGTGCTGCGGTCTGAGTCTGTCCTGGTTCAAGGACACCCCGGCCGGCCCGTCCATCGTGGTTTCCGCGGCCAGCCTGTTCCTGCTCAGTTTCGTACTGCCGCGCCGCAGGGCCTGAGCTGCAGAATTTGGTCAGCGCATGAGCCAGCGTGTAGAATTGCGTGTTTTTTGCACAAATCGAGACTCGCGACCATGACATCGTTCTCCATAAGCCGTGCCGCCCTGGCCGCACTGGTGCTGCTGATGGTCGGCTGCCAGAGCCGCCAGGAAGCCGAACCAGCTGTAATTCCGGCTGCCGTCGCGGTTGCGCCCAGCGCCCAGGAACAGTTCGACGCCAACCTTGCCGGCGGCCGACTGGCCGAGGCCGAGGCGCAATTCGAAGCGCTGCAGGGCGGTGACCCCGCCGCGGTTCTGCACGCTCAGCGACGCCTGTCCGAAGCCTATTTGCAGGAAGGTCAAAAAGCCCTGGAAAGCGGCGATCTCGACAAGGCCGCAAAATCCCTTGGTCATGCGCGCAACCTGATGCCCAAGGCCCCAGCGCTGACCACCGGCCTCGATGGCGCTATCGGCAAGGCCCGTGAAGCCGAGCTGAGCGCAGTCGAGCAGGCACGCCAGGCCGGGGAACAGGCCCAGGCCGCACGGCAGGAGCAGCTGCGCCTGTTGCGCCAGGCTGCCGAGGCACAGGCCGCGGCAACCCGCGCCGCTGATGCGCAGCCGGAAGTACCGGCGAAGCTGATCGATCCTGCTGCCACACGCAGCGAAATCAGCCTGCCTATGCTGGATAGCCGTGATGAGGCCGCCTTGTTCGAACGCCTCGATGCGGTGGCTGCGGATGTGGTGACCTTCGACCGCACCGTGCATATCCAGGTGCGCAGCGCCGAAGATCTGCGCCGCGTCACCGGCTTGCTGGAAGCGCGGGTGATGAAACGCGATCCGACCTTCAAGCTGACCCTCAGCCATGCGGTGAAACCCGTTCAGGTGCCCCACCTGATACTGAGTTCGCGCAATCGGTAGCTGAATGGATGTGCCGCCTGGAGCGGCGCACCTCAACCAGCTTTTTAGCTATAAACATAGGTCTACAAAGATCTTTGAGGCCTAACAAGCGCCGGATAAACTAGCGCATCTACGTGCCTATCCGGCAAAACGACGAACCCAAAAGGTTTAACGCGTGATCGACTTCCATCAGGTTCACAAGGCGTACCGCGTCAGTGGCCGCGATATCCCCGCCCTGCAACCCTGCGATTTGCACATCGACCGTGGCGAAGTATTCGGCATCATCGGTCACTCCGGTGCAGGCAAGAGTACCCTGCTGCGCCTGATCAATCGCCTCGAAGAGCCTTCGGGCGGGCGCATCGATATCGACGGCGTGGACGTGACCGCCCTTGGTGCAGATGGCCTGCGCAAGTTCCGCCAACAGGTCGGCATGATTTTCCAGCACTTCAACCTGCTGTCATCCAAGACCGTCGCCGCCAACGTCGCCATGCCCTTGAAGCTGGCTGGCGTGGCAAACGCGGAGATCGAGCAGCGCGTTGCCGCCCTGCTCGAGCGCGTTGGTCTTCAGGATCACGCCAACAAGTACCCGGCACAGCTGTCCGGCGGACAAAAGCAGCGTGTGGGTATCGCCCGGGCGCTGGCCACCCGCCCGAAGATTCTGCTCTGCGACGAGGCCACCAGCGCCCTCGACCCGCAAACCACCGCGTCGGTGTTGCAATTGCTGGCCGAGATCAACCGCGAACTGGGCCTGACCATCGTCCTGATCACCCATGAGATGGACGTGATTCGCCGCGTTTGCGACCGCGTGGCGGTCATGGATGCGGGCGTGATCGTCGAACTGGGCGCCGTCGCCGACGTCTTCCTGCACCCACAGCACGCCACCACCAAGCGCTTCGTTCAGGAGGCCGAGCAGGTCGACGAAAACGAGCAGCGCGACGACTTCGCCCATGTTCAGGGCCGTATCCTGCGCCTGACCTTTCAGGGTGACTCGACCTATTCGCCGATCCTCGGCCAAGTCGCCCGGGAAACCGGTATCGACTACAGCATACTTGCCGGGCGTATCGACCGCATCAAGGACACGCCCTACGGCCAGCTGACCCTGGCACTGAGCGGCGGCGATATCGACGCGGCCCTGGCCCGCTTCGAAGCGGCCGACGTGCACCTGGAGGTTCTGCGCTGATGGAAACCTTACTGCCCAACGTCGACTGGCTGGAAATCTGGCAGGCCAGCCTCGACACCCTGAACATGCTCGGCGGCTCCATGCTGTTCACCGTGCTGTTCGGCCTGCCCCTCGGCGTGCTGCTGTTCCTCACCGGGCCACGGCAGATGTTCGAACAGAAGGCGCTCTATGCGGTGGTCTCACTGCTGGTGAACATCCTGCGTTCGGTGCCGTTCGTGATCCTGCTGATCCTGCTGATCCCGGTCACGGTATTGATCACCGGCACATCACTGGGCGTTGCCGGGGCCATTCCACCACTGGTGGTCGGTGCCACGCCGTTCTTCGCACGCCTGGTGGAAACCGCACTGCGCGAGGTCGATCGCGGCATCATCGAAGCGACCCAGGCGATGGGTGCCAGCACCCGGCAGATCATCTTCAACGCCCTGTTGCCCGAGGCCCTACCAGGTATTCTGGCGGCCGTTACTGTCACCGCCATCACCCTGGTGTCCTACACCGCGATGAGTGGCCTGATCGGCGGCGGCGGCCTGGGCGACCTGGCGGTGCGTTACGGCTACCAGCGTTACCAGCCGGACGTGATGTTCGTGACAGTGGCGCTGCTGGTGGTGCTCGTACAAATTCTGCAAACCATCGGTGATCGGCTGGTGGTGCACTTCTCTCGTAAATAAAACAGCTGGAACGGACGACCGGCACTTTGCCGCCACGCCGCCTCATCTCAAGGAGTCAAATGATGAAAAAACTGCTTACTGCCCTGGCTGTCGTCGCAGCCTTTTCCAGCGCTGCCCAAGCTGAAACCCTGACCGTCGCTGCTTCGGCCGTGCCGCACGCGGAGATCCTCAACTTCGTCAAACCGGCACTGGCCAAAGAAGGCGTGGAGCTGGACGTCAAAGTGTTCACCGACTACGTACAGCCCAACGTACAGGTCGCTGAGAAGCGCCTGGACGCCAACTTCTTCCAGCACCAGCCCTACCTGGACGAGTTCAACAAGAGCCGTGGTACAACCCTGGTCAGCGTAGGCGGTGTGCACGTCGAACCGTTCGGCGCCTACTCGAGCAAGATCAATGATCTGAAAGACCTGCCGCAAGGCGCCAACGTGGTGATCCCCAACGACGCCACCAATGGCGGCCGTGCCCTGCTGCTGCTGCAGAAGGCAGGCGTGATCACGCTCAAGGACGCCAACAACATCCTCTCCACACCGAAAGACATCGCCGAGAACCCGAAGAGCATCAAGGTGCGTGAACTGGAAGCCGCGACCCTGCCGCGCGTTCTGACCCAAGTCGACCTGGCGCTGATCAACACCAACTACGCGCTGGAAGCCAAGCTGAACCCGACCCAGGACGCCCTGGCCATCGAAGGCAGCGACTCGCCGTACGTCAACATCCTGGTTACTCGTGAAGACAACAAGGACAGCGCCGCCGTACAGAAGCTGGTCAAGGCCCTGCACAGCGACGAAGTGAAAGCCTTCATCCTGGAAAAATACAAAGGCGCGGTCGTTCCGGCGTTCTGATTGCCGTAATACCACCCCTGCAGTACTTGATGCCGCGTAGCCCTCGAGCTACGCGGCATTTTCATTTCTGCGCGGCGGGCAGTGCGCTCACGACGGGATAAAGCGCAGCACGCCAGCCTGTCGCGGCCCGGCGCCAGAGGGGTCGTCTTTCGGGTGGGCGATGCCATCGCTGACCGGCACCTCGGCGAAGTCGAACGGGCTGACACCTTCGAGGCACGCCACGTTGACGCCATACTGATGGGGACTGGAGCGGCGTTGATGGTGGGTGTAGATGCCGCAGCACGAGCAAAAGTAATGCTCTGCAGTCTTCGAATTGAATCGATAGACCGTCAGCAACTCTGCGCCCTGCAGCACGCGCAAATCCGCCAGCTCGGCCGATACCGCCACCGCGCCGCGCATACGGCAATAGGAGCAGTTGCAGCGCCGCGCGGTATGCAGGCCGTCGCTCAGCGTCACTTGAAAGCGCACCCCGCCACAATGGCAGGCACCGCTGATCTCGCCGATATCCTTGTTCATTGCCAGGCCCTCGTTTGATCGAGCGCACAGCATAGGCTAAATACCGAACAAGTGGCCTGGCGTTGAGCGTAGCGATACCCAGGAACAATCGACCAAAAAACCCAGGTTTACTATCGATGCATCCCGGGTATCGCTGCGCTCAACCGTGGGCTACGAGACGGAATTGTCTTTGCGTGGTCGCTCCGGCCGAGACCAGATCCACAGCGCGCCGCCGCTCATGCCCAAGCCGGCGAAAATCAGCGACGGCGTGTGCGCTACCGTCAGCAACATGACGGCGAAGGCCATCAGCATGCTCAGGCTCGCCACCCGCTTGGTACGCCGGGTGATCACACCGCCCTCCCGCCAGTTGCGCAGCAGTGGGCCGAACAGACGATGGTTCTCCAGCCAGGCGCTAAGCCGTGGTGAACTGCGCGACGCGGCCCAGGCGGCAAGCAACACGAACTCGGTGGTCGGCAAGCCAGGCACCAGCACGCCCACCGCCGCCATGCCGATGCTCAGGTAGGCGAGCGCCAGCCATAGCCAGCGTGCCCAGCCACTCGCCATCGTCTGCGGCGTATCAGGCAAAGCTGCGCTCCAGATGCACGGCGAAACGCTCGAAGGCCGCGATGGCGGCAGCCTCGGCCTCGCGCTCCTGCTGCTCATCCAGTTCGACACCGTCGAGCGCCGCGACGAAGGTTTTCCAGCCTTGCGCCCGGCCAACCTCGGGCTCGCCCAGATGCCGCGCCCCGAAGGTCTCGCTCAAACCCAGAGCGGGCATGCGCTTGAGTAGGAAGGCCGCCCCCAGCTTGGAGCCCTCGGACACGAACAGCCAGGCAAGGGCGGCGCCGAGCCCCAGGGACTGGCCACGAATAGACTCATCGCCCAGTGGCACCGGCAGGCCAAGGTCAGCCAGGTCGAGACGGGCCTGCTGCAACCGGCAGCGTGCCGGCAGATCCGGTAGCAACGCGAGCAGCGCGGGGTCGTGATAGAGCGTTTCCAGGTCGTACTGGAACAGATACTGGGCGGCGACGAAGCGTGCGAAACGCTCTGGACTGCCGAACGGATCATGGCCTTTGACCAGCGCATCGAGCTTGCCATGAGGCTCGTGCGTCAGCTGGTTGAGGCGCTGGGAACGCAGTGGATGGGACAGCTGTGCCTGTTGGGCGGTCATGGGGTCTCTCCTTGTACGGGCCTGCCGAGCGGTGCTCGGCATCATCTAGATAACTGACGAATCAGCAGGAGAAAGTCGGTAAACACCGCCACTCGCTCCGTGAGCCCACTGTCATGCGCTACCCGGGAAGTAACGGCTCAAGTGGCGCAGATCCGTCTCACCGAGCACCCCGGCCAGGTAGCGCAGCTGCAACCAGGCGCGCAGGTAGCCATAACGCGCCTCCGCCAGATCCCGCCGGGCGCTGTAGAGCTGCTGCTCGGCATCGAGGACGTCACGGTTGACCCGCTCACCACCGGTGACACTCTTCCGGGTAGCGTCGATCAGACCACTCGCCGACTCGACCGCCAGCTCATAGGCACGCACCTTGGCAGTGCTACTCGCACACAGGTTGAACTGCCGCCGTAGCTCGTTGAGTACCCCGTCGCGCTGGGCGTCCAGCTCGTAGCGGGCCTGATCGTAGGATGCCGCTGCCTGACGTCGCGAAGCCGATACACCGCCACCGGCGAACAACGGCACACTGAGCTGGATGCCGATGCTGTCGGTGTCGTACTTCTGGTTGTAGGTGCTTTCCGAGTCGGAGCTGGTCTTGCGCGAACTGGCGTACAGCCCCAGCGTTGGCAGGTGCCCGGCGCGCTGACGCTCGACTTCCTGCTCGGCCACGCTCAGCCCATGGCGCTGGCTGGCGAGCTCGGCATTGTGCGCCACGGCCATGTCGCGCCAGCCTTCGAACCGCGCCGGAGCCAGCGGTTCGGCGCTGAACGGGCCACTCAATGGCGCCAGTTGGCGAAGTTCGACCGGCTCGCCGATGATTGCCTGCAGGTCGCGCAGCGCGGCATCCAGGGCATCCTGCGCCTCGATCTCCTGCGCCCGGGACAAATCATGACGAGCGCGGGTTTCCAGCAAGTCGGTACGGGTGCCTTCGCCGGCCTCGAAGGTGCGCTGGTTGAGCTGCAACTGCTCGGCATAGGCACGCCGCTGGGCACCCGCCAGCTCGATCTGCTCACCGGCCAGCAAGGCCTGACTGTATGCCTCGAAGACACGCACCACCAGTTCCTGGCCACGCCCACGCAGACGCTCGTCGGCCAGCGCCGCCTTGGCCACACCCTGGCGGTACTCGGCCCAAGCGGCATAGTCGAACAGCGGTTGCTGCAGGGTCAGCGCCGAGGAGTAGCTGTCGTAATCACGGTCGTTGGTCACCCCGCCCGCCGTGACATCGGACTCGTTGCGGGCCTTGCGATAACTGTACGAGAGGTTCGGCAGCAAGCCGGCCCGGCCGATGGCCAGGTTCTCCACGCCAGCATCCCGCTCGCGGGTGGCGGCGCGAAAAGTCGGATCATTGCGCAGGGCCAGGGCATAAGCGTCCATCACGCCGAACGCGAGGCTCGGCCCGGCGAGCAGCGCACCGAGCAGCAGGACCCGCACCTGAGGGCTGGCGAGACCTTACGCCGGGTTCGATTCGATGCTTTCATTCTTCCACCAGCGCCATATGGGTGCGATCGGTCAGCGGCTTGAACAGATAGTTGAGCAACGAACGCTCACCGGTGCGCACGAAGGCTTCCACCGGCATGCCTGGCCGAATCTGTTGGCCCTGCAACTGCCGCAATCCGTCTTCATCCACCTGCACACGCAGCCGGTAATAGGGCTGATCGGTCTTTTCATCCAGCAGGCGGTCAGCGGAGACCAGCGTCACCTTGCCATTGACCCGCGGCGTACGGCTCTGGTTGAAGGCGACGAACAGCAGCTCCACGTCCAGGCCGGGCTGCAGCTTGTCGACCAGCTCCACGGGGACTCGTGCGTCGACCAGCAACGGAGCGTCCTGCGGGACGATCTCCATCAGCATCTGCCCCGGCGAAATCACCCCACCCTCGGTGAATACGTCGAGCCCGACCACGGTGCCCGCGGCTGGGGCCCGGACTTCACTGTGGGCCAGTTCGAAGTCGGCAGCGCTCAGTCGGCTGCCCAGTTCCTCCACCTTGAGGCGTGAATCGGCAAGCTGCTGACGGACGTCCTGCTGGTACTCCTCGCCACGCTGCGCGGCACGCAGACGCAGCTCGAGTATCTGCCGCTGAGTGCGGCCGATATTGCCGAGGTCTTCGGAGATGTCACCATTGAGCTGGGCATACAGCCGCTCGTTTTCCAACAGTCGATTGCGGGCCACGTAGCCTTCGCGGGCCAGCTCGCGCAGCCCCTGCAATTGCGCCTGCATGCTACTGCGCTGCTCGTCCTTGTGAGCCTTGGCGGCGCGCAGCCCTTCGAGCACGGCCTGGCTGCCGGCAATACTCTCCTGCAGGCCATCGAGCTCCAGACGCAACGCGGCCCGTCGACTGGCGAGCAACTGCTGCTGCAAGGCCAGGGTCGAGTCGACCCGTGGATCGTCTACTGAGGCGATGACCGGCGGAAAGTCGATGGCCGCCAGTCCGTCACGCTCGGCCTCCAGGCGAGCACTGCTGGCCACTGCTCCAAGGTGCTGAACGAACAACGATTCGCGCTGGGCACGAATCTGCGTGGCGTCCATGCGAATCAGCACCTGACCGGCTTCGACTTGGTCACCGTCACGTACCAGCAGGCTCTGAACTACCCCACCAGAGGGGTGCTGCACGGCTTGACGATTGCCGGCGACCACCACATTGCCGCTGACTGCCACGCCCTTGTCGAGGGGTGCCAGGCCGGCCCAGAGCAGAAAGCCACCGAAACCGACTGCCAACAGCCAACCACCCATGCGTGAATAACGCCGCTCGTCGAGGAGCAGCACATCGGCCAGCAGCCCTTCCTTACGCAGAGATTCGGCCATCAGGACGCCACTCCCTGGCTGCTGTAACTCATGCTCAGCGAAGGGGCACTGCGTACGGTCGCAGCCACCACTGCCGTCTTGGGTTGCAACTCTTGCAGCACCCGCTCGGCCGGGCCGAACGCCTGCATCTGCCCGTCACGCAGTACCAGCAGCTTGTCGGTGCTGGCCAGCAATGACGGCTTGTGGGCGATCAGCACCAGGGTGCGACCTTGCCGCTTCGCCTCGGCGATGGCCGCCAGCAGGGCCTGTTCACCCGCTTCGTCGAGATTGGAGTTCGGCTCATCGAGCACGATCAGCGCCGGCAGGCCATACAGCGCACGGGCCAGGCCGATACGTTGCCGCTGCCCCCCGGACAGCCCGGTGCCACCCTCGCCAAGACGGGTATCGTAGCCATCGGGTAGCTGCAGGATCAGGTCATGCACACCGGCCATCCGCGCGGCGGCCACCACCTTCTGTGCATCCACCTCGGTGAAACGGGCAATGTTCTCGGCCACGCTGCCGGCGAACAGTTGCACGTCCTGCGGCAGGTAACCGATATGAGCCCCGAGGGCAGTGCGCTCCCATTGCTGGAGATCGGCGCCATCCAGACGCACCTTGCCGGTCTGCGCCTTGGGCACGCCCACCAGCAGGCGTGCCAGGGACGACTTGCCCGAGCCGGAGGGGCCGATCACACCCAGCACCTCGCCCGCCTCCAGGGCGAAACCAAGGTTCACCAGGCACGGTGTGCGGGTGCCCGGGGCGAAAGCGCTAAGCTGCTCGACGCGTAGCGCACCGAGCGGCGCGGGCAGCGGCATGCCTGCCTGGCGCGGCGGGTGCGCCTGGAGCAGCGCCGACAGCCGCTCGTAGGCCAGCCGCGCATTGCTCCACTGCCGCCAGACGCCGAGAACCTGATCGATGGGCGCCAGCACCCGGCCCATGAGTATGGAACCGGCGATCATCATGCCCGGCGTGATCAGCCCATCCAGGGCCAGCCAGGCACCCAGGCCCAGCACCAGTGACTGCAGCGCCAGACGCACGTACTTGAACCAGGCGCTGAACACGGCGGTCTTTTCACTGGCCAGGTTCTGCTGGCCCAGGAAACCGGCATGCAGAGCGAACCAGCGCTGGCGTATCGCGTCAAGCATGCCCATCGACTCGACGGCTTCGGCCTGACGCAAATGGCCGGCGGCCTGCTGATTCGCCGCGATGGAAAGCCGTGCAGCCTCGCCAAGCGGCTCCCGGGTCAGACGCTGATTGAGCCAGGCCAGCATCACCAGCGCCAGGGCGCCTACCAGGGCAAGCAGACCAAGCCACGGGCTGAACAGGAAGATCACCCCCAGATACACCGGGAACCAGGGGGCGTCGAAGAAGGCGAACAGCGCATTGCCGGTGGCGAACTGGCGCAGGCTGGTGAGATCGCTCAGGGCCTGGGTCGAGGTCTGTCGAGCGTTGCTCAGGTTGGCTTCGAAAGTCGCCTCGAATACCCGTGCATTGAGGCGCATGTCCATCTGCGTACCGAGCCGGATCACCAGCAGGCTACGGATCCATTCCAGCGCCCCGGCGAACACGAACAGCCCGACCACGATAAGGGTCAGCATCAACAGGGTCATGGCATTGCCGGAGGCGAGCACCCGGTCATAGACCTGCAGCATGTAGAGCGCAGGTGCCAGCATCAGCAGGTTGATCACCGCAGAGAACAGGCCGACATGCAGCAGCCCTGATCGGCAGGCACGCACGAACCTGAAGTATCTCGTTGGCAGCCGCGGGAACGGGCGCGCGCATGCAGGGGCTCCTTGGCGCAATGCCAGGCGCAACACGCCCGGCGGCATCCCCCGGCACCATTGACGGGCGCCTGGGCGACACCCAGAATTCGTGACCGTCACAGCCTGGGCCTTGGAAAACACGGGCCGTGACGGCGTTACCAGAGCGAACGGGATGACATATCCGTTCGCTTTTTATTGCCCGACCATCAGGCCGCCAGTAGCAGCTCGGACTCGCTGAACGAAGAACCAGCCGTGGTGATGATGTCGTCGGTCAGGCCGGCAGCTTCCAGCACGGCCAGCAGGCCACCGTCGTTCGGGGTACCGGCGCTGTCGGTAGCACCCTCGACAGAGCCGTTCATCAGGCCCCAAATCACATCGTGCACGGCATTGTCGCGACCTTCCGCCGCCGTGGCGGTCAGCGGCGTGTTGCCGAAGTCGAAGGTGATCAGCGGGCTGGAAACGGTACCGTTGGCATTCAGGCCACCCCCCAGGGTCACCTGCTGCAGGGTGCCGTACAGCGAGTGGCTGCTGAAGTTGTAGGACAGGTTGCCGACCGCCGAGAACGAGAAGGAACCATCGCTCAGGGACATCGCATAGGTGTCGCCAGAGAGGCCAGAGGCGACACCGTTGCTGTAGAAACCGCCGGTGTTGGTGGGATGCTGACCCGATACACCTGTTTCCTGGTAGGCCAGCAGCAAATCTTCGAGCGTGCCACCCGAAGAGAAGCTGCCTGGGAAATAGTCGGCGTCATAGCTGTAGGAAATTGCCATCTTTCTTTCTCCTTGCTTGGCGATCATTTCGCCGGTTGGTTGGCACCTGACGGTACCGATTTGCACACCGTTGCCAGTGCGCCTCCTATGTGGCCATCAAAGACAGCGACCACACCTAGAACTGCAGCTCGAAACCGCCCATCACGGTGCGGCCCGGGCCATAGGATTTGGTAAAGATGTCGGAGTAGCCGCTGACGTAACTGCGGTCGCGGATGTTTTCCACAGTGGTACGCAGCAGCAGGTTGCGGCTAACCCGATAGCTGGCGAACAGATCCCAGGTGGTGTAGCTGGGCCACAGGTCGTAATCCCAGTCTTCAGGGCCGCCGGCAGCGCTGTAGTTCAGCCGCGCACCAATCTCCAGGCTTTCGTTGAGCCAACGGGTGCCGACCACCCAACTGCCACGATCCATGGGCAGGTTGCGCGCACTGTTCATTCCGAAGATGTCGCCAGCGCAGGACTCCTGAGAATCCAGATAGGCCTCATAGGAGGCATAGCCAGCAGCGATGGCGTCGTTGTGGAAGTCCGAGTAGCTGCCGTCCTCACGGGGTATGTCTTCGCGAATGTTGCCGCTGCCCAGGGGATAGACCTTCTGGCAGAGCTCGTTATCGCCGCCCAGCACATGGGTGTAGTTGATGCCGGTGTACCAGCGCCGCGCGTCGTAATCGACCTCGAACTCCATGCCACGGAAGTTCATCGGCACCTGGTTGTTGACGAACAGGGTATTGCCCAGCCCACCGGTACGGCCCGGCAGGGTATTGACCATGGAGGTCACCAGGTAATTGTCGACCCGGGTGTCGTAGTAGGCGACCTTGGCCTGAAAACGATCACCGTTGCGGATCAGATCGAAGGTGTCGACGTTGAAACCCAGCTCCCAACTGCGCGAGGTTTCCGGGTCGGCATAGGGGTTGGGATACATGCGCGCGAAGGGATCGCCGGGGTGAGAACCCTCCATCAGCGACTCGGTCAGGGCCGGCGGGCGCCATGACTCGCCCCAGTTGGCGAACAACTCCAGCCAACCCACAGGGCGGTAGGCGGCCGCAACGGTAGGCAGTAGCTTGCTCATACTCTCATCGACGTCGTAATCGTACATACCTGGGCTGGAAAGCCAGCGAGGGTCATAGAGCGGACCGTCGTAACGCGGGGCAGCCGTGGGGTCTGCTAACCAGCCCTCATAAAGCGGCACGTTGTTACACGCGCGTATCTGGGCTGCTCCCGAGCCTGTCGCACAGGTGTTGCGGACGTTGTTCAGGGTATTGGTAGTCGTACTGACGAAACGCTCCAGTCTTGTCTGGTAGCTCCACTCGGTGCCCGGCACCTGAGTCTTACCCTTGAGGTTGTAATAGTCGTAACGCAGGCCCCCCGACAGGGTGATCTTTTCAGTTTCAAAGGTCAGGTTGCCAAACACACTGGCGATGCTGCGTTTGCCATTCGGGTTGAGGGTATTCTCGCTAGAAGCAAAGGGCTCTCCCTGATAATCGCTCTCGCTCTTGGAGGTGCCCTTGTCGAGGAAGTACTCCAGACCATGGTTAAAACTAAATCCGTGCATGCCCGCCACGGCGAATCGCGCCGTGTTATCGAGCTTGAAACCGTAGGTTTCGACACGGGTTTGCGTGTCGTTGCCCAGACCCGCTTCGCACGCGTTTTGCCACGAATCGGGGATCGGATTCTGCCGACAGAAGTTCAGTCTCCAGGCAGTAGCCGTCATATCCACGCCATCGGTCACTAGAGGGCGGCCCGCAGCGCTGTAACGTTGGTTCTCTGTAGTGACGTAGTAGAGCTTGGCGTTCAGGTCGATCCAGGCCGAGTCAGGCGTGAAGGTGTAATCCAGGCCAAATGACTGCGAGCGTGCACTGGCATCACCGAACTTGGCCCAGGCCGCGTCACCGTCGATGGCCGAACCGTCTACCGCGCTGGTCACGCGGCGGTCGGAAACGTTGTTGTAGCTGAGGTCGGTGCCCACGTAGGTAAATTGCAGGGATTGCTCGGGCGTCAGGGTGAAGCGGCCCTTGAAAAGCTCCGAGTCCTGCTCCTGATTGGAGAACTTGATGCGGTCGACCACCTGGGTGACACCTTCCCTGCCGTCCTGAACGCCGGAGGTGAGAAAGTCGAAGTTCTCCCGACGCGAGCCCGGCGCGTAATCGCCGAAGCTGCGTCGGCTGCGGGCGGCGAGCAGCTCCCAGCGGTCATCGAAGCGCCCGGCCACAGCGGCACTGCCGATGAAGTTGACGCCATTGCCGTGGCCGCCCAGGCCGGTCATGCCGCGCAGGCGCACGCCCTGGTCCTGGCCCGGCAGAATGATGTCGTCGACATTCAGCGTGCCGAAGTTGGCGCTGCCGGCAATCGACGCGGCACCGGTGACGTCGGAGCGCGGGCCCTTCTCGATCACCACGCTGCTGATCAGCTCGGAATCCACGTAGAGCTGGCCATTGCGCTGCTGATGGCCGTTCTCGTTGAAGTTCTGGCGCATGCCATCGATCATCGTGTTGACCCGACCGAAGTCCTGCATGCCGCGGATGTTTACCGACAGCCCTGGATCCTGGGCGCTCACCGCGCTGTACACGCCTGGTGTTTCGACCAGCATGTCGGCCGCATGCCGTGGCGGGTTGCGGTCGAGCTGGTCACGGGTGATAACGCTGACCGAGCGCGGCGCCTGGTAGATCCATTCATTGCTGACCTCGCGGGTCGATTCGATGGTCGTCGCATCGATCTGCAGCGTGCCGGCGACTTCGGCCACCCGCTCCACGTTGACCCGCCGCTCACCCGTGAAGCTGTAGCTGACCGGCAGACCACTGAGCAGCAGACGCAAGCCCTGCTCTGGCCCGTGTGGCCCCTTTAACTCACGACTTTGCAGCCCTGCCAGCTTGCTGCTGTCGAAGAACACCTGAATCCCGGCCTGCTCGGCAAAGGCGATCACAGCGCTCCCCAGCGGCTGTGCGGGAATGTCGAACTGGATCTGAGCTGCCCGTACAACGCCGCCCGCATTCGCCACCACGGGCGCCGACTGCTGGGCCCAGGCGCTACTGCCAGCGACCAGCGCCACACCCACCAGCAAACCACCCGCCAGCCCCAGAGAGCGCTGTACGCTCTGGTTTCCGGCGATTGAATGACGCATTCCCTTGTTGCCCATCGACCCTGCTCTTTGTTGATATTGTCGTGTAATGAAAATCACTATCAACAAGCAAGACGTTGCAGCCGGGAAAACTCAGTAAGCGTTTTTGGAAATTATTTGTTCGGCTGAAAAGCGCAGACGACCGCGGCTCAGTAAATGATGCTGAGCCCGGGCAGATCGCTATGCCGGGCCTGCAGCTCGCCTGTGAGAGTAGCGACCGCAGCGTCCAGAGAATCCAGGCGGAACACACCGCTGACTCGGCGCTGCGCCAGTTGGCCACCGGCGATGAGAATGTGCCCGTCGCGGTAGCGATTTAGCTGGGTCACCACCTGCTGCAACGGTACCTGATCGAAAATCAGCAGGCCGCGCTGCCAACTGCTGGCTCGTGACAGATCCAGGCTCAGCCGCTCGATCCGCCCATCGGCGTCGAAACGCGCACTCTGCCCCTCATCGAGAATCAGGCTCTGGCCCTGCTTGCTGACGGCCACACGGTGCTGCATGACACCGACGAGCGCCTGTTCGGCGTCATCCCGGCTGACCAGAAAACGCGTGCCTAGCGCCTGGGCCTTGCCGCCACCGCTGTCGACGATGAATGGCCGTGACTCGTGCTTGCCCACCGGAGCCGTCTGAAAAATGGCCGAGCCGGCCAGCAACTCGATACGCCGCGCCTGGGTGGTGTAATCGAGACGTATGGCACTGCGCGCATCGAGAATCGCCTGGCTGCCGTCAGGCAGCTCGAAGGTGCGTACTTCCCCGCTGGCGGTCAGATGGTCGGCGATCAGCGGCAGGTACAGCGCGTCACCCTGCGTCCAGCCGATGCCGGTAACGATCACGGCCAGTGAGGCACTGCTCAGCCAGCGCAATGCACGCCGGCTACGACGCCTTGGCAGCGCTGCAATCGGCCGAGCGGGTGAACGGCGCGGAGTATCTAGAACCGGCTCCCCCAGGCCAGCCAGGTCGCCCCAGGTATGCCGGGCGAACTGCAGGGCGGCGCCGTGACGCAGATCGAGGGCGAGCCAGGACTGCAGCGCCAGCTGCTCATTCTCGTCGAGTGGCGAGTCGCTCATGCGCACCGCCCATTCGGCAGCGGCCTGGCGAATCTCGCGATCCTGCAGGTCTGGGCTATTCACGTCGTGCTCTCGGTTTCTCTTATAAGGGTAATGACGCTCGGGCGGCCCTTTTACCGTAAAAGTGCCCGCCGATAACGGTATTTTTTGCCGTTCACGAGCTGGCTCCCAGGCGCTCCATGACATGCGACAGCGCCTTGGAGAGGTGCTTTTGCACCGAGCTGTCGCTGATTTCCAGACGCCTGGCGACCTCGGCGTGGGTCAGTCCTTCGATTCGGTTGAGGTGAAAGATTTCGCGGGTACGCGGCGGTAGTTCAGCCACTGCACGCTGCAACAGCTCCATACGTTGCTGCCTCTCGGTCGTGTCTTCCAGGCTGTCGACCTCATCTTCGACAGCATTGAGCACCTCGTCGCCCACCAGGTCGGTCTTACGCCGCTCCTGCTGGCGACGGTGGTCGATCAGCAGGTTGCGTGCGGTACGGTAGAGATAGGCTGGGGTATTTTCGATGTGGTCGTGCCGCGCTTGCTCGGTCAGGCGCAGGAAACTCTCCTGAACCAGATCGGCGGCCAGGTGCGGGTCACGGCTCTTGCGCAGCAGGAAGCTTTGCAGCGCCCTGGCGTGCTGCTGGAAAAGGCCTTTGAGATCCAGATCCGACAATCGTCATACCTGACCTGAGCGAAAAGGAGCAGCATCTTACCGGCCAATGAGAATAGTTTTCAATTATCATTTTTGCCGAGGCACTGTAGCAACCAGTCCAGTGCCGGCTGGCGCTGTGCCCGGCGCAGGATCGCCACCAGCTCACGATGGAAAGTCAGCTCGCCCAGCTCCAGCACGCGTAACGTCGTAGGCCGCTGGCACCAGAGCCCGGCGCGGGGGATCAAGGAAACACCCAGGCCACATTCGACCATGCGCACGATGGCTTCCAGCTCATCCAGCTCCAGCGCCTCGCGAGGCGTCAGGCGCTGCTCGCGCAGGAAGCGTTCGACCTGGCGGCCGCCGAAGGAGCGCCGGTCGTAGCGCACGAAGGGCTGCTCACGCAGCAGTTGCAACGGGTCATCGCCGGGAAGCTCGGGGGGCGCGATCAACACGAAAGGCTCGCGTACCAGTTCTACCTGCAGCAGCTCCTTGGGCAATTCGAACGGCGGGCGGATCAGCACGGCCAGATCCAGTTCGCCGGCATCCACCTGACCCAGCAGGTCGAGAGAAACCCCGGGAACCAGCTTTAACTCCACCTGCGAGGCCTGGGTGCGAAACCGCACCAGGGCTTCGGGCAACAACCCGGTCTGCACGCTGGCGATGGCGCCGATCTTCAATTCACCCTGCCATTCCGCCAATGCGGTAGGCAGGGCCATCTGCGCGTACAGGCCAAGGATCTGCTCGGCCAGCGGCAGCGCATGGCGCCCGCCCGCACTCAGCACGGCGCTGCGCCCGCTACGATCGAACAGGCGCACGCCCAAGCTCTGCTCCAGCACGCGCATCTGCGCGCTCACGGCGGACTGGGTGAGGCCCACACGCAAACCGGCGGCGGCGAAGGTTCCATAGCGGGCGACGGCGATGAAGGTTTTCAATTCGCGGAGCATTGATCGATTTCATTTGAGCTGGGCGGCAAGAATATTCGCTTTTAATCAAAATTCTTGCATCTAAAATCAACGGGCACCGACCTAAGGAGCCTGATCATGGCACTCTCCCCATTTCACTTGGCCATTCCGGTCTACGACCTGGCAGCCGCCAGACATTTCTATGGCGACGTCTTCGGCTGCGCCGAAGGCCGCAGCAGCGACCACTGGGTGGATTTCGATTTCTTCGGTCACCAGTTGGTGATCCACGAAGCGCCGAAGATGGCGTATCAGGAGTCGGCCGTCAGCAACCCGGTAGACGGCCACGACGTGCCGGTACCGCACTTCGGCGTGATTCTCGACTGGCCGGTGTGGGAAGCCCTGGCGCAGCGCCTGCAGGAGCGCGAGACGGCGTTCGTGATCGAACCCTACGTGCGCTTCAAGGGCCAGGTGGGCGAACAGGCCACCATGTTCCTCCTCGACCCGTGCGGCAACGCCCTGGAGTTCAAGGCGTTCAAGGATATGAGTCAACTGTTCGCGAAATGAAAAATGGGGCCCTACAGGCCCCATTCTTTCAGTCTTTGCGGATCAATCCCGGCAACTGTGCGGCCAGTTTTTCAACATTGATCGGCGCACGAATGAAGCCACGCTGGGTGCCGTCCGGGCCGATGACGGCGAGGTTGCCGCTGTGGTCGACGAGGTAGTTTTCCTTGCTGGTATCAGCGGGGATATAGGGAATGCTCACCGCGTTGGCCAGCTTCTGGATGGTGTCCGGCTCGCCGGTCAGGCCCATGTAACCGGCGTCGAAATAGCCCAGGTACTTCTTCATCTGCTCCGGCGTGTCGCGATTCGGGTCGACGGTCACCAGCACGATGCGCAGATTGTTCCAGGCCTCCTCCGGGATTTCCGAACGCAGTTGGCGCAGCTGGGCCAGCGTCGCCGGGCAGATGTCCGGGCAGAAGGTGTAACCGAAGAACAGCAGGCTCCATTGATCCTTGAGCTGGCCGGTGGAGAAGGTCTGGCCATCCTGATCGACGAAGTCCAGTGCCGGTACCTGACGCTGTTGCGGCAACATCACGATGCCGGCGGCGAGCAGCGCGGCGGGATCGCTTTTCGACTTGCTGCTGAGCACCTGATTGACGGCAAGGCCGAGCACCAGAGCGGTGATGGAAATCAGGACGAATACGGTGATTTGCTTTCGGGTCATGGCGGCCACGATGGTCTGAGTGAAAGGTGATCGCCCAGTCTGGCCAGATAACCCCTGATCGACACGCACATGACACGTCGGCCAGGCGGATGGGATCAGCCGGTAGGCGATGAACAGCGGGAAAAGGTACCAGATACTGAGCGCCAAGGTCGCATTGGCGCCTGCGGCCAGCTGTCACGGTGAACAGAGTCGCGCCTGCCATTGCAGCAGGCGCGCATGAAGCGGGCAGGCTCCACGCTGCACATTTGCAGCTCAAGCCCGCCAGCGGCCGATTGCTATCAGGCCACCGCGCGCCGCATGCTCAGTGTGCGGCCTTCCAGCCGCCGGTTGAGACCGTGGCGTTCGATCAGCAGCGCACCACCTTGCTGTTCTGCCGCGCGGCCCCAGTCGTCGAGCAACTCCATGCAGGCATGATCGACGTAGCTGAGCTTGTCCAGCGGCACATGCAGGCGAGTGGTCGGCGTGATGCCTTCCAGCACGCTGGCCAGGTGCGGCACCTTGAGGAAGGTGGCGGAGCCGATAAGGCGCAGTTCCGCTTCATCTGGGCCGAGTTGGTTGAGGTTGACCTTCAGGCGCGAAGCCTTGCCGGCCAGTTTGACCAGGGTCAGCGCGAAGCCGATCAACACACCAGTGAGCAGGTCGACTGCGACGATGCCGATGGCAGTGGCCGCGTAGATAAGTACCGGCGCACGCCCATAGCGGCCAAGGCCACGGATCGCCTTGATGTCGACCAGTTTGAAGCCGGTGTACACCAGTACCCCGCCGAGCGACGCGATGGGAATGCTCTGCAGCACGCCGGGCAGCAGCATCACGAACGCCAGCAACCAGGCCCCGTGCAGGATGGCCGACATGCGGGTGCGCGCGCCGGCCTGCACATTGGCCGAACTGCGCACGATGACCCCGGTCATCGGCAAGGCGCCGAGCACACCGCAGAGCATGTTGCCGATCCCCTGAGCGGATAGCTCACGATCCATATTGGAGCGTGCGCCACTGTGCATGCGATCCACCGCCGCGGCAGACAACAGGGTTTCCGCACTGGCGATGAAAGCCACCACGACGGCGGCCAGCAGGATGTGCGGATCGGCCAGGTTGAGCAGATCCGCGGGCTTTACCCAGTCGATGGCATCGCTCAGCGTGGCCGGTACTTCGACCCGCGCCACGCCCAGGTTCATCCACAGGCTGATCAGCGTCATCGACGCCACCCCCAGCAACGCGCCCGGCAGAAAGCGCAGGCTGTTGGGGCGCAACTTGTCCCACAGGAACATGCAGGCGATGGTGCCGAAACCCAGCAGGGCTGCCGCCATGGCGCTGCCGCCACCAAGGCCGGGAATCGCCTGGCGCACCGTATCGGGGAAGGCCAGCAGGTTGTCCAGGCCGGACGCCTGGGGTTTTACATCGAACATCACGTGCAACTGTGAAAGCACGATCAGGATGCCGATACCGGCAAGCATGCCGTACACCACTGCCGGTGCCGTAACGCGAAACCAGCAGCCCAGTCGCAGGCGCCCGGCGATCAGTTGCAGCAGACCAGCGAGCAGCAGAATCGGCCCGAGCATGGCCAGGCCGTGGGTGCGTACCAATTCGAACACCAGCACGGCGAGGCCGGCAGCCGGGCCGCTGACCTGCAGCGGCGAGCCGGCCAGCCAACCGACCACCAGACCACCGATGATGCCGGTGATCAGGCCTTTGGCCGGCGGCATGCCGGAAGCAATGGCGATGCCCATGCACAGCGGCAGGGCGACGAGAAATACCACGATGGATGCCAGGGCATCACGGGGTAGCGCGGATTTGAAAGAAGCGAGGGTCATGGTGCGGTCTCCTGCGGGTACGGCGCACGTAAAGGTCACGACGACAAGCAACGCTCGCCGTCTGGCAGGTAGGCAGTCAAAACCCAAGGGTCTATCACCGTCGTACATGACGGAGCAGACCCGAACACGGCTGTCGATTGTTGGCGGGATTAACCCACGGGTCGATTCATGGCCACCGGGTGACGTCCTGTCGGGTCGGCTAGGAAGCCAGGTAACGCGCTCGGGGGCTGGCGTTGGGTGCGGTTTCGCCATCAAGCGGCAGGAACTCGCCACGCTCGGCGTCATAGGCCTTGATGGTGCAGTTCTCGATGTCGTAAACCCAACCGTGGATGAACAGCTGACCGCTGGCCAGGCGCGCCGCTACCGAGGGGTGCGTGCGCAGGTGGTCAAGCTGGGCCACTACGTTCTCTTCGGTGAGCACGCCGAGCGTGGAGTGATCGGCGCAGCCGCAGTTGTCGGCCACCACGGTCTTGGCGACTTCGGCATGGCGCAGCCAGGCCTTCACCGTCGGCATGCGCTCGATGGTGTCAGGCGCCAGCACCGCTTTCATGGCACCGCAATCGGAATGCCCGCAGATGATGATGTGCTGGACGCCCAGGCCCATTACCGCGTACTCGATGGCAGTGGATACGCCCCCGTTCATCTGGCCGTACGGCGGTACCACGTTGCCGACGTTGCGGGTCACGAACAGCGAGCCAGGATCGCTCTGGGTAATCAGTTCGGGAACGATGCGTGAGTCCGCGCAGGTGATGAACATGGCCTGCGGGCTCTGCTGGCGGGCCAGCTTGCTGAACAGTTCGCGCTGCTCGGGAAAGACTTCGGTGCGGAAACGCTGAAAGCCATCAAGCAGGGTCTGCAGGGCATCTTCCGCGGTCTGCTTGCCGGCTGCCGGGGGTGTGGCGGATCGGATGGAACGAATGCGCTCGCTCATGGTGCCTCCTGGTTTCAGTCGTGATATTGACTTGCCATCTGATGGCAGTTTGCTTCGTGACTATTCAGTCACATCGCACACGAATTTACCCATGAAGGCTTAAACCAACCTTAATCGCAAGAAAAGCGACCCAAATTGGTTGGCGATATGTAACTGCATACCACTGAGCCGGGCTTACCCTCGCTCTACCACCAACCGCTCTAGCACGGGCCTTAAACCTATCCCATGTAAAAGCGTGCAGATGTCCGCAGTGTTACACCGAGCGGCCTTTGATCAGAAAAGTCATGCATGAGCAGAGCAAGGCCGGCCACGCACGGCCAGGCAAAACACTGATCAAAGGGAGAAATGCCGGGCGGCTTTTGCGCATATGGCTGCGCAAAAGCCGCTTCAGGCAAAGGTACTGCGGAGCAATCAGCCGCGGTGACGACCGCGGAAGAAGTCGATCAGGCCCTGGGTGGAGCCGTCTTCCGCACGCGTTTCTTCGCTGCCGACCATGCGCGAATAAACGCCCTTGCCAAGATCCTTGCCCAGCTCCACGCCCCACTGGTCGAAGGCGTTGTTGCCCCAGATGACGCTCTGCACGAACACCTTGTGCTCGTACATGGCGATCAAAGCACCCAAGCGCCGTGGGCTGACGCGCTCCATGACCAGAGTGTTGCTCGGGCGGTTGCCGGGGATCACCTTGTGCGGCGCCAGGCGCTGCACTTCTTCCTCGTTCACACCCTTGGCGCGCAGCTCATCCTCGGCCTCCTCACGGGATTTGCCGAGCATCAGCGCCTGGCTCTGCGACAGGCAGTTGGCGTACAGCCACTGCTGGTGGTCGGCGACTGGGTTGTAGCTGCTCACCGGCACGATGAAATCCGCCGGAATCAGCTGAGTGCCCTGGTGCAGCAACTGGTGGTAGGCGTGCTGGCCGTTACAGCCCACACCGCCCCAGATCACCGGCCCGGTGGCGGTGGTAACGGGCTCGCCATCCTTGCGCACGCTCTTGCCGTTGGACTCCATGTCCAGCTGCTGCAGGTGCTTGGTGATGTTTCGCAGGTAGTGGTCGTACGGCAGGATGGCATGGCTCTGGGCGTTCCAGAAGTTGCCATACCAGACGCCGAGCAGCGCCAGCAGCACCGGCATGTTCTCTTCGAACGGCGCGGTCTGGAAGTGTTCGTCCATGCGGTAGGCACCGGACAGCAGCTCCTTGAAGTTGGACATGCCGATGGACAGGGCGATCGGCAGACCGATGGCCGACCACAGCGAGTAACGCCCGCCCACCCAGTCCCACATCGGGAAGATGTTCTCTTCACGGATGCCGAAGCCCACCGCCGCTTCGCGGTTGCTCGACACGGCGATGAAGTGACGATAAAGCTCGGCCTCGGAGCCCCCCTGAGCCAGGTACCAGCCGCGAGCGGCCTGGGCGTTCTTGAGCGTCTCCAGGGTGCCGAAGGACTTCGACGAGACGATGAACAACGTGGTCTCGGCGCGTAACTTGGCAGACAGTTCGTGGAACTCGCTGCCGTCGATATTGGCCAGGTAATGGCAGCGCACACCGCGCTGGGCGAAGGGCAGCAGCGCCTCGGAGACCAGTTGCGGGCCGAGGAAGGAGCCACCGATGCCGATGTTCACCACGTCGGTGATGGGCTTCTCGGTGTAACCGCGCCACAGGCCGTCGTGGATGCGCCCGACCAGCTCGGTCATCTGCTGCAGCACGCGCTGCACCTCGGGGATGATGTCGACGCCGTCGACCTGCACCTTGTCACCCAACGGACGACGCAGCGCGGTATGCAGCGCCGGGCGCTTCTCGGTGTTGTTCAGCAGCTCACCGTCGAACAGCGCGCGAATGCCCCGCTCCAGCCCCACTTCACGAGCCAGATTAACCAGCAGCTCGCGGGTCTCGGTATTGATCAGGTTCTTCGAGTAATCCAGAAACAGCCCGCAGCCGCTCAGGCTGAAGGTCTCGAAGCGCTGCGCATCGGCGGCGAACGCCTGGCGCATGCTGAAACCGGCGAGGCGCTCACGATGGGCGACCAGGGCCTGCCAGCTCGGCAATTGCGTGACATCCAGCGATGATGAAAGGTACGGCATGAAGACTCCTTGGTTCGGGTCAGCCAGGCTGACCTCGCGAATTCAATTACATGCCGCATGGGTATCCGGCGTTGGCAAAATACTGCGCTGAAAATTGCCGACTACGCCTGGTGTCCCTCAACGGCCTGATAACGCTCCAGTTCATGGCGATACGGCAACTGCGGGCCAACCCGTGAACAGGTCAACGCCGCGGCCTGCACCGCAAAATCAAGCATCGCATCGAGCCTCTCACGAGACAACGCAGCAAGGGCAGTCGGGCTGTCCAGCCCATGCTGCACCAGGTAAGCGATGATCGCCGCCTGGAAGGTATCCCCCGCTCCCACCGTGTCACGCGTGACCACCTGGCGCGCCGGCACTGACCAGTGCCCATGCTGCCGGCTGAACACGCTCGCCCCTTCGCTGCCACGGGTCAGAAACACCACCTGACAACGCCGGGCCAACCAGCGCTCGATGCTCGTCAGCGGCTCGATACCGGGATAGAGCAGCTCCAGGTCTTCCTCGCTGACCTTGATCAGATGCGCGTGGGCGGCAAAAGATTCAATTCGCTGGCGCCAGCGCTCGATATCCGGCGCAGGATTGAGACGTACGTTGGGGTCCAGGGTGATCAGCCGGCGTTCGCTTTCGCGCTCGACCAGCGCCAGCAGGGTGTCGCCAACCGGCGTTACCACCAACGAATAGGAGCCGACGTGCAGGCCGCTAACCTGCTCGTCCAGAGCGGGCAGATGCTCGGGGAGCAACTGTCGATCCGCGCAACCCTCGCCGCGAAACATGTACTGCGGCGAGCCCTTGGCATCCAGCGCGACCATGGCCATGGTGGTCGGCGCCTCGCTGGCGATCAGGTAACGATCGCTCACGCCCTCCTCCTCCAGCACCTTGCGCAGACGCTGACCGAGGTAATCGCTGGAAATACCGCCGAACAGGGCTGACTCCACGCCAAGCCGGCGCAGGCCGACCGCTACGTTGAACGGCGAACCGCCGGCCAGGGCCTGGAAATTCAGCTCGCTGCTGCGTTCGCCAGGGTTGCAGAAGAAATCGAACAGGGCTTCGCCGCATACCAGGTACATGGAGTCTCCGCATCACAGAAGGCGCGCTCGCGCTGAGAAGAACCGACGGCGAAAAGCCGCCGGAATGAATTCATTGCAGCTGTCGCACCTGCTCACGGTAGCGTTGATAGACGCCCTCGTAAGCCCGACTGCGCAGCGCGTCGGGTTGTGCGCTGCGGGTTTCATCCAGGGTCACGCAGCGCTCGCACAGGTCATCCAGGCTCAGCGCCTCGCCGTGTTCATGACTCGCGCACCAGGCCGCCTGGATCGCCGCACCGAGAGCCGCCGCTTCGGTGTGCTGCGGGCAGGCCACTGGCGCGTCCATGATGTCGGCGACGACCTGCCGCCATGTGGCGCTCTTCGCGCCGCCACCGATCAGGCGGATGGCATCGCTGCGAATGCCGCTGTCGCGCAGCAGGTCGAGACCGTAGCGCAAGCCGAAGGTGGTGCCCTCCACCACCGCTCGACAGAGATTGGCGCGAGTCAGGTTGTCGGCCGTCAGCCCATGCAGGCTGCCGCTGGCGCGCGGCAGCGCCGGCACCCGCTCACCATTGAGGAATGGCAACATCAGCACGCCCTGGGCTCCGATGGGAGCCTCGCCGACCAGCGTGCCGAAGGCCTCGATATCCAGCCCCAGCAAGTCGCGAATCGCACCGCTGGCGTTGGTCAGGTTCATGGTGCAGATCAACGGCAGCCAGCCACCGGATGACGAACAAAAAGTCGCCACCTGCGGATGCGGGCTGACCCGCGGCTGATCGGCGTAGGCGTATACCGTGCCGGATGTGCCGAGGCTCATGGTGATGGCGCCAGGGGCGATATTGCCTGTGCCGATGGCGCCCATCATGTTGTCGCCACCGCCGCTGGCCACCAGCGCCCTGGGGTTGAGGCCGAGGCGCTCAGCGATCTGCGGGCGAATCGGGCCGACGCAGCGATGCGATTCGAGCAACTCCGGCAAGGCCCGCACCAGCGCGCCGCTCGGATCGATCAACTCGAGTAGCTGGCTATCCCAGGCACGGGTGCGCACGTTGAAATAACCGCTGCCCGAGGCATCGCCGTACTCGGCACAGAAACGCCCGGTCAGCCAGTAATTCAGGTAGTCGTGGGGCAGCAGGATGTGGGCGATACGGGCGAACACTTCAGGATGGTGATCACGGGTCCACAGCAGTTTCGATACCGTGTAGCCCGGCGCGATAGCCAGGCCAAGGCGCTCGAGCGAACCGCTGTCACCACCTAGAAAGTCCAGCAGATGAGCGTTTTCGGGCGCCGATTCGGTGTCGCACCACAGCTTGGCCGGGCGCAGCACATCGCCCTTGGCATCGAGCAGCACCAAGCCATGCTGCTGCCCGGAGACACCAATACCGAGGATCTCGCGACCCGACACACCGGCCTGCTGCAACGCCCGCGCGGTGGCTAGCTCGAAGGCCTGCAGCCAATCGGCCGGTTCCTGCTCGCGACGCCCGTTGGCACCGCTGATCAGTTGGTGCGCCGCGCTGCCCTCGCCGAGCACCCGGCCACTGTGGATATCCAGCACCAGCGCCTTGGTGCCCTGGGTGCCGCAATCGATGCCGAGGTACATGATTCAATCAGCCAGCAGGGTTTGCAGGGTGCGCGTCACACCGAGCTTGCGCAGGCTGTCGTAGCAAAGCTCGAAGGCCGTGACGAACGCCGCCGACTGCGGGATGGCCGTGCCGAAGATCACCTCGACGCCGAGCACGCGCTCGCTGACCCGCTCGTCGTCCTGCACCAGTGCCTGGCAGAACTCGGCACGCGGATCGGGAATGCGATAGCGGGTGCCTTTCTCGTCGACACCCTTGAGGTACAGCGCCCACGCCGCGACCACCAGCGCCGCGCGCTCCAGCGGCCGACCATCCTCGATCAACCGGTTGATGGTCGGCACGATGAACTTGGGAAACTTCGACGAGCCGTCCGAGCAGACGCGCTCGAGCTGATCGGCGATGGCCTGGTTGGAGAAGCGCTCGATCAGCATGTCTTTGTAGGCCTCCAGATCGATACCCGGCACCGCCGCCAGTTGCGGGGTCACGTCGAGATCCATGAAGGTACGCACATAGCGCTGGAACAGCGGATCGTTCATGGCTTCGTGAACGAAGCGATAGCCCTTGAGAAAGCCCAGGTAGGTCAACGCCAGGTGGCTGCCGTTGAGCAGTTTGATCTTCATCTCCTCGTAGGGCGTGACGTCGTCGGTGAACTGCACACCGACCTTTTCCCAGGCGGGCCGGCCACTGACGAACTTGTCTTCGAGGACCCACTGCAGGAACGGCTCGCAGACCACCGGCCAGGCATCCTCGACGCCATGGCGCTCGGCCAGCTGCTGGCGGTGAGCGTCGCTGGTCATCGGTGTGATGCGGTCGACCATGGCATTGGGGAAGCTGACGTGGCTGTCGATCCAGGTCGCCAGCTCGTGGTCGGCCAGGTGGGCGAAAGCCAGCAGCGCCTTGCGGGTCACCGCGCCGTTGTGCGGCAGGTTATCGCAGGACATCAACGTGAACGCCGGCGTGCCGGCAGCACGGCGCCTGGCCAGGGCGGCGCAGAGGAACCCGAAGACGCTACGCGGTGCATCCGGGTGCGCCAGGTCATGCTGGATGTCCGGCAGATGGGCCATGAACTCGCCGCTGCTGTCGTCGATGCAGTAGCCACCTTCGGTGATGGTCAGCGAGACGATGCGGATCGCCGGGTCAGCCAGTTTGTCGATCAGCGCGGCCGGCGAATCCTCGGCCAGCAGCATGCCGTTGATGGCACCGACAACGCGCACTTCCAAACCGGGCTCATCGCCCAGCACGAACATCGTGTAGAGGTGATCCTGCTCGGCCAGCGCCTGTTGCATGGCGCGATCCTCACGCCGCAGGCCAACGCCACAGATGCCCCAGTCGAGGGCTTCGCCACGGTTGAGCAGCGCTTCGGTGTAGATCGCCTGGTGAGCGCGGTGGAAGCCGCCGACGCCGATGTGGGCGATGCCCTGGCGCACGTCCGCCGGATCGTAGGCCGGTACGTCGACCTCGGCGGCCAGTGATGCGAGATTCTTGCGGGTCAGTTTCATGGGGTAATTCCTGCGCGTCAGGCGGCCTGGCCAGCCTGGATGCGTTTGTCGATGGCCAGGCCATCGGCGTTGAAGAGGTGGCAGTGGGCCGGATCGAAATCCAGCGCCAGCGGCTCGCCATAGGCAGGGGAGAAATCACCGCGCACACGCACGGTGAGCATTTCATCGCCCACTCGGACATGGCAGAAGGTGTCGCTGCCCAGACGCTCGCTGACGTCCGCCGTCGCCTGCAATCGGCCCTGGCCGGCAGGCACCACGTTGAGATGCTCGGGGCGGATACCCAGGGTGACCTGGCTGCCACTCGCCAGGCCGGTGCCTGCCAGGGGCAGATCCAGCGTGGCAGCGCCTTCCAGGCGGATCTGGCACAGCCCGGCATCCACGCGCTCGACCTGGCCGCGCAGGAAGCCCATCTTCGGCGTGCCGAGAAAGCCGGCGACGAACAGGTTGTCCGGGTGGTTGTAGAGCTCCAGCGGTGAACCGACCTGCTCCACGCGGCCGCCGTTGAGCACGACCACCTTATCGGCCAACGTCATGGCCTCGACCTGATCGTGGGTCACGTAGATCATCGTCGCCTTCAGCTCCTTGTGCAGGCGCGCCAGTTCCAGGCGGGTCTGCACGCGCAGGGCGGCATCGAGGTTGGACAGTGGCTCGTCGAACAGGAAGATTTTCGGATTGCGCACGATGGCGCGGCCGATCGCCACGCGCTGGCGCTGGCCGCCAGAGAGCTGCTTGGGCTTGCGTTCGAGCAGGGCTTCCAGCTCGAGAATGCGCGCTGCGTTGGCGACCTTCTCCTGCACCTCCTGCTTGCCCACCCGAGCGAGATCGAGGGCGAAGGACAGGTTCTTGCGCACGGTCATATGCGGGTACAGGGCATAGGTCTGGAACACCATCGCCAGGTCGCGCTTGGCTGGCGCGGTGTCGGTGATATCGGTGCCATCGAGGGTGATCGTCCCGCTGGACACTTCCTCCAGCCCGGCGATCAGCCGCAGCAGCGTGGACTTGCCGCAGCCGGACGGGCCGACGAAGACCACGAACTCGCGGTTCTCGATATCCAGGTCGATGCCCTTGATGATCGCCGTGCCGTCGAAGCCTTTCTTCAGGTTGCGGATTTTCAAATCAGCCATAGCGGGCTCCAGTCTTATTCTTCGATTATTTACAGACGCTGCAATTCTGCTTCTGCCCATCGGGCGTAGGAGCCCGGCTTGCCGGCGATCTGCTGGGCACCAGCAGCAAAAACTCCCTCGACCGTGACAGCAAGACTGCGTCTATCAGAGCTGCTGCCGGTTCCCGGCAGATCGCGAGCAAGCGCGCTCCTACGGCCGGCGGCCAGAATCAAATACATAGGTCGGCGCCTCACTTCACCGCGCCGAACGATAGGCCACGCACCAGCTGCTTCTGGCTGATCCAGCCGAAGATCAGGATGGGCGCACAGGCAAGCGTCGAAACGGCGGAAAGCTTGGCCCAGAACAGGCCTTCGGGACTGGAATAGGACGCCACCAGCGCGGTCAGTGGCGCCGCAGCGGAGCTGGTCAGGTTGAGCGACCAGAAGGCCTCGTTCCAGCACAGGATCAACGACAGCAGCATGGTCGAGGCCAGGCCGCCGCGGGCGATGGGCAGCAGCACGCGGACGATCTCCTGCCAGGTGGTGGCCCCATCAAGGCGCGCCGCTTCGAGGATCTCCACGGGGATGTCCTTGAAGTAGGTGTACACCATCCACACCACGATCGGCAGGTTGATCAGGGTGTAGATGACGATCAGCGCGATACGCGAATCGAGCAGGCCGAATTGCTTGGCCAGCAGATAGATCGGCACCAGCACACCGACCGGCGGCAGCATCTTGGTCGACAGCATCCACAGCAGCGTGCCTTTGGTGCGCTTGGTCTCGAAGAAGGCCATCGAATACGCCGCAGGCACCGCGATCAACATGCACAGCAGGGTCGCCGAGAAGGAGATCAGCACCGAGTTCCAGGCGAAGCTGAAGTAGTTGCTGCGCTCGTTGATGTGCAGGTAGTTCTCCAGCGTCGGCGTGAAGATGAACTGCGGCGGCGTGGCGAAGGCGTCGAGTTCGGTCTTCAGGCTGGTCAGCACCATCCAGAAGATCGGAAAGAAGATCAACGCGGCGATGGCCCAGGACAGGGTGCCGATGATCAGGCTCTGCAGGCGACGGGATTGCTTGAGCGTCAACATGTCAGGGCCCTCACTGCTTATCGGTCAGGTTTTTGCCGATCATGCGAATCAGCACGATGGCGGCGATATTGGCGATCACCACGGCGATCAGCCCGCCGGCGGAGGCCATGCCCACGTCGAACTGCAGCAGCGCCTGGGTGTAGATCAGGTAAGCGAGGTTGGTGGACTCATAACCCGGCCCACCGCCGGTGGTGGTGTAGATCTCGGCGAATACGGAGAGCAGGAAGATAGTTTCGATCATTACCACCACCGCAATCGGCCGCGCCAGGTGCGGCAAGGTCAAGTGCCAGAAGATGGCGAGCGGCCCGGCACCGTCGAGGCGCGCAGCTTCCTTCTGCTCCTGATCGAGCGACTGCATGGCGGTCATCAGGATGAGGATGGCGAATGGCAGCCACTGCCAGGACACGATGAGGATGATCGAGAACAGTGGGTGGTGTGCCAGCCAGTCAACCGGCTGAGCGCCGAAGAACTGCCAGACGGCAGCGAGAATCCCCGAAACCGGATGGAAGATCAGGTTCTTCCACATCAACGCACTGACCGTCGGCATGATGAAGAACGGCGAGATCAGCAGCACCCGCACGATGCCCCGGCCAAAGAACTCACTGGCCTCCAGCAACGCGGAAATCAGCACGCCGAACACCACGCTGATCAGCAGCACGCTGCCCACCAACAACAGGGTATTGCCCGCGCCGGAGAGAAACGCGGCGTCGGTGACGAAGTACTCGAAGTTCTCCAGCCCGACGAAATCGTTCTCGCCGGGGTACAGCAGGTTGTAGCGGATCAGCGAGAAATAAACGGTCATGCCCAAGGGCACGATCATCCAGATCAGCAGCAGGATGACCGAGGGGCTGACCAGAAACCAGCCGGGCGCCAGGCGTCGCGATTTACGCGGCGCCGGCTCGCGGGCCTGCTCTGCAGGATTTTCGATGGTGTTCATCGTGTCTCCGAAAGACGGTTCTACAGCGGATTGATCGTTCCCACGTCGAGGCGTCGAAGCGTCCCGACATACGTTCCCACGCAGAGCGTGGGAACGATCGCGGTCCCGCTACTTCGGATACCCGGCGCGCTTCATTTCCCGTTCGGTGCTCTGCTGTGCTGCCTGCAGGGCCTGATCAGGTTTCATCTGCCCGGTAAGCGCGGCGGCGAACAGCTTGCCGACACTGGTGCCGATGGCCTGGAACTCGGGAATGGTAACCAGCTGGATGCCCACGTAAGGCACGGGCTTGGCACTGGGGTTGGCCGGGTCGGCCTTCTTCAGCGAGTCGAGGGTGACCTTGGCGAACGGCGCCGCCTTCATGTAGGCATCGCTGTAGGTCGAGGCGCGGGTGCCTGGCGGCACATTGGCTACGCCATCCTTCTCGGCTACCAGCTGGCCGTAGGCCTTGGAGGTGGCCCAGGCGCTGAAGGTCTTGGCAGCTTCTTTGGACTTGGAGCTGGTGGGGATCGCCAGCGCCCAGGAGTACAACCACGAAGCGCCCTTGTCGGTGACCTGGGTCGGCGCGAAGGTGAAGCCCACCGAATCGGCGACCTTGCTCTGCGACTTGTCGGTGACGAACGAGCCGGCCACGCTGGCATCGACCCACATCGCGCACTTGCCACTGTTGAACAGCGCCAGGTTCTCGTTGAAACCGTTGCTCGACGCGCCCGGCGGGCCGTACTTGTTCATGGTGTCGACGTAGAAATTCAGCGCGTTCTTCCACTCGCTGCCGGTGAATTCAGGCTTCCACTGCTCATCGAACCAGCGCGCGCCGTAGGCATTGGCCACGGTGGTGATCAGCGCCATGTTCTCGCCCCAGCCGGCCTTGCCACGCAGGCAGATACCGTACTGGCCCTTGTCGGGCTGGTGCAGCTTGCTGGCGAATTCGGCCATCTGATCCCAGGTCGGCTGCTCGGGCATCTTCAACCCGGCCTGCTCGAAAAGATCGGTGCGGTAATAGGTGATCGACGCTTCGGCGTAGAACGGCAGGGCATAGAGCTGGCCCTTGGCCGAGAGGCCTTCACGCACGGAGGGGAATACGTCATCGAGGGCGTAGTCGGCGGGCAAATCGGTCATCGGCTCCAGCCAACCCTTCTCTCCCCATAGCGCCGCTTCGTACATGCCGATGGTCAGCACGTCGAACTGGCCGCCCTGGGTGGCGATGTCGGTGGTCAGCCGCTGACGCAGCACGTTCTCTTCGAGCACCACCCACTTGAGCT
The DNA here is from genome assembly GCF_979258205.1 of Pseudomonas sp. AC355. Classification (NCBI taxonomy): domain Bacteria; kingdom Pseudomonadati; phylum Pseudomonadota; class Gammaproteobacteria; order Pseudomonadales; family Pseudomonadaceae; genus Pseudomonas; species Pseudomonas sp. AC355. Next base: position 3,569,301 of record NZ_OZ409843.1, read on the forward strand.
TGATGTCGGGGTTCTGTTCTTCGAAGGTTTTCGCCAGGCGTTGCATGCGAATCATGTCGCTGTTGTTGACCGTGGCGATGGTCACGGTCTCGGCGGCCTGCGCGCCAACGGTGAGCGACAGGCAGGAAGCGGCTACCAATACTTTGATCGTGTGGTTCATGGTCTTGAACTCCTCTCCCTGGCCGCTTGAGCCTCGGGAGACATTATTGTTTTTGTGGGCCGACCCGGATTACACCCCTACGACCGAGCGCGGACAACGCCTCGACTGCACTGCAACCGATACTTTTTTGCACTCATCAGGTAACGGGCAGCAGTCATCAAATGAAGCAGAAAGGCTCAAGCGCGAGCCTTTCGACATCTTTCCGATGAATGAGAGAGACAGAATCAGTACAGGTTTTGCTCGGTAACCCGCTGCGTACCCAGCCTGCGATAGCCGCTGGGCGTCATACCCTTGAGTTGCTGGAAGCGCCGGTTGAAGTTGGAAATGTTGTTGAAGCCCGATTCGAAACACACCTGGGTCACCGGCTTGTCGCTTTGGGTCAGCAGCTCGCAGGACTTGCTCACCCGCATGCGATTGACGAACTCGACGAAGCCACGCCCGGTGGCCTGCTTGAAGAAACGCGAGAAATAGGTGGGCGTCATACCCAGGTACTCGGCCACTTCTTCCTGAGTCAGCTCTTGAGCGTAGTGCTGGAAGATGTAATCCACCGCGCGGTTGATGCGCTCGACGTGATGCTCGTCAGCCAGCTGCGCAGCGGTTCTGTCCGACAGCAACTGGTAGTCGTCGCAGGCGGCGAGCAGCTCCATGAGAATGAAGAAATTGCCCAGCCGGGTCATGCCCTGGGAATCGGCGATACGCTGCAGCAGCTGGCGCGCCTCGGCGATGGTGCGCTCGCAGCGGAACTCGATGCCGTAATGGGCCCGGCTGAGCAGCGGCTGCAGATCCTTGAGTTCGGCGAATACCGCGGTGCCGCTTTCCAGCACCTCGTCGGTGAAGTTGACCAGCATGTCGCGCTCGGCCACCGCCTCGCCCGCACCCATCTGGCTGATCCAGTTGTGCGGCAGGTTGGGGCCGGTAAGAAACAGGGTATCGGGGGAGAAATTGCCGATGTAGTCGCCGATGAACACCTTGCCGGAACTGGCAACGATCAGGTGCAGCTCGTATTCCTTGTGGAAATGCCAACGCACCAGCGGGCTGGGGAAGCCGTGCTGGCGATAGATCAACGAATGACCTTCGTGGTCATCCATCAACTCATAGGAGGGGTCGAGCGTTCTTTGCGTTCGGGACATGGCTCGGCAGCCTGCTCTTGTTCTTGTCGAAACAGTTATCGACTAGAGACCCTAGCACAGACCGATGGGTTCGCTGACTGACCTCGCGTCGCGAACCCGATCACAGCCTGAACCCGTGAAACCGGAGTCAGGTGTGCGGGCACGATCAAGGCGGAAGCGGACGGCCGCGATCTCGTGGGAGGGGCCGGGCGGCGATCCGCTTTAGCCGCGAGCTCTTTACGCCTAGCTAGGCAAAATCGAGGCTAAAGCCTCTCCCACAAAAGCTCTGCTCACCGTCCGCTACCGCCTTATTGCAGCCCCACTACGCAACCCTCAACGAGCAGACCGGCTCAGCCCTGTGGATAACGAGCGCGCGGTGTTGCCATCGGCAGCGGGCCGTCGCCGATCTGGCGGAACTCACCGGTCTCGGAGTCGTACGCCTTGATCTGGCAGCTTTCGATGTCGTACACCCAGCCGTGGATGAACAACTGCCCGGCGGCGAGGCGCGAGGCTACCGAGGGGTGGGTACGCAGGTGGTCGAGCTGGGCCACCACGTTCTCTTCGGTGAGCACGCCCAGGGTGGTGTGATCGGCGCAACCGCAGTTGTCGGCGACGACCGTCTTGGCGACTTCGGCGTGGCGCAGCCAGGCTTTTACCGTGGGCATGCGCTCCAGGGTAGCCGGGTCGAGCACCGCTTTCATCGCGCCGCAGTCGGAGTGACCGCAGACGATGATGTGCTGAACGCCCAACGCCGCCACGGCGTATTCGATGGCAGTGGAAACGCCACCGTTCATCTGCCCGTAGGGTGGCACCACGTTACCGACGTTGCGGGTCACGAACAGATCGCCCGGCTCGCTCTGGGTGATCAGCTCGGGAACGATGCGCGAATCGGCGCAGGTGATGAACATGGCGCGCGGCGACTGAGCGTGGGCCAGCTTCTTGAACAGCGCCTGCTGCTGCGGGAAAACATCCTGGCGAAAGCGCAAGAAGCCATCGACCAGATGATCCAGCGCTTCGGCGGCGGAAGCGGCGTTTTTCTCGGATTTGCCATCGGCAGAACGACGATTACCAGGCATAGCGTTACCTCGTTTACGGATGGGGGCGAAGCCTATGACAGTGCACAAGCTTCCCAGTCGGCAGGGTTGCCGACAAGTGGTCGAAGGCTTGGACTGTGCCAGGATGATTCAAGGCACGTCTGGGTGACAAATCTCCGCCTGGCGGGTGAGTGCAAGCATCCCTACAACCAGTTTTTGTCCGCAAACCTTGCCCTGGGTATCGCTTCGCTCAACGCCAGGCGCCAACCCAGTAGCCCGGGTCGAGCGCAGCGACACCCGGGAATTCCAGCAACGACGAAGGCCGTCAGAACAGCCCCATCTGCTGTCCGGGCGGCGCGAACAGCGAGCAGTCCAGAACGGCTCGCTTCGTACCGTCGTACCCATAACGTCGGCGGGCCAGGCGAAAGCGCTGGGCCAGCAGTTCGGCAAAGTGGCCTTCGCCTTTCATTCGCGCGCCAAAGCGACTGTCGTAATTTTGCCCACCGCGGGACTGGCGGATCAGGCTCATCACGTGCTCGGCACGCTCGGGGAAATGATTCTGCAACCACTCCTCGAACAGCCCGGCGATCTCCAGCGGTAAACGCAGCAACACGTAGCCGGCCGAGCTCGCCCCCGCCTCACGCCCGGCCTCGAGCAGGCGCTCCAGCTCCATGTCATTGATCATCGGAATCATCGGCGCCGCCATCAGCCCCACCGGCACGCCGTGCTCGTGCAGGGTACGCATGGCCCGCAGGCGTGCCTTCGGCGTCGCGGTACGCGGCTCCATGATGCGCTTGAGCTCGTCGTCCAGGGTGGTGACGCTGAAGGCCACGCTGACCAGATTGAGGCTGGCCAGCTCCTCGAACAGATCAAGGTCGCGAAGAATCAGCGCGCTCTTGGTGATGATGCTGACCGGATGGCGATAGCGCAGAAGAATCTCCAGGGCCTGGCGCGTCAACTGGTGCTCACGCTCGATCGGCTGATAGCCATCGGTGTTGATGCCCAATGCGATGGGCTTCGGCACGTAACCGGGCTTGCTCAGCTGTTCCTCGAGACGATCAGCAAGGTTGGTCTTGGCGATCAACTTGGTTTCGAAATCGATGCCTGGCGACAAGTCCCAATACGCGTGGCTGGGCCTGGCGAAACAATAGATACAGCCATGCTCGCAGCCTCGATAGGGGTTCACCGAGCGGTCGAAGCCCACATCCGGCGAGCTGTTGCGGCTGATCACCGTCTTCGCCAACTCCTGACGGACCTCAGTGACGAAGGTCAACGGCGTCTGTTCCTGATACCAACCATCGTCCTCGGCCTCACTGCTGGTGGGCGCAAAGCGGTTGTTGGGCTTGCTGGCGGTGCCGCGCCCGCGCGGGGCTGAAGTCGGGTTCATGGTGCAGGCTCGATAACTGTATATAAATACAGTATTCGTTTTGACTGCATCGGCACAAGCCACCTTCGTCGGCGCGACCGTGCTGATACGAAAACAGACCGCTGAGGTTGCCTGAACCGTTCGTCGCCTGGCGCGGTCGCATCTGCACACACCTTCGCTTCCTGCCGTGCCGGAGCCCCCATGCCGCCCGTATCGATCTTCGCCTCGCCTCGCATCGCCGCGGCCTCGCTGGCTTTCGCGTTGCTGGCTGGCTGCGCCGACGAAGCGCCGCCGGAGCCACTGCACCCCCGGGTCAAGGTGGCGACCGTGAGCCAGATCGATTACGCGGTCGACGCCACGCTAACCGGCGATATCCAGGCGCGGGTGCAGACCGACCTGTCGTTCCGCATCGGCGGCAAGATCACCGAGCGCCTGGTCGATGTCGGCGACAGCGTGCAGGCCGGCCAGGTACTGGCGCGCCTCGACCCGCAGGATCAACGCAACGCGGTGCGATCCGCCGAGGCCGCCGCCGAGGCCGCGCGGGCTCAGGTGAAACTGAGCGCCGCCAACCTCTGGCGCCAGCAGCAACTGCTGCCCAAGGGCTACACCAGCCGCAGCGAATACGACAGCGCCCTGGCCAGCGACCGCAGCGCACGCAACAGCCTGGCCGCAGCCGAAGCACAGCTGGCCGACGCCCGTGAACAAAGTGGTTACACCGAACTGCGCACCGAGAGCGATGGGGTAATCACCGCCCGCCAGGCCGAGGTCGGCCAGGTCGTGCAGGCGGCCACCCCGATCTTCGGCCTGGCCCGTGAAGGTGAACGCGACGCGGTGTTCAACGTTTTTGAAGCGCTGCTGGTCGAGCCTGGCCAGGCACTGCGCGTCAGCCTGCTGGACAACCCGGATGTCAGCACCGAAGGCAAGGTTCGCGAGGTCAACCCTCAGGTCTCGGCGCAGAGCGGCACGGTGCAGGTCAAGGTCGGCCTGGAGCAGGTGCCGGCAGCGATGACCTTGGGGGCGACGGTCAGTGCGCATGTGCGCAACCCGGCCAGTCCCAGTGTCGAGCTACCCTGGTCGGCACTCACCAAGGCCGAGCACGAGCCGGCAGTGTGGCGGCTTGGCGATGACGACACCGCGCAATTGCATCCAGTGCAGGTCGGCCGCTACCTGACCGACAAGGTGATCATCCGCGGCGGCCTGCAAGATGGCGATCGCGTGGTGGTCGCCGGCGGTCAACTACTGCATCCGGGCCAGAAAGTGGAAATCGCCGAAGCGCGCGAGCAGGAGAATAAGCAATGAGGCGTTCCGCCGGTATCGCCCTGCTCGCCGCCTTGCTCCTGGCAGGCTGCGCAGAGGAAGAGAAGCCCGAGCCGATCCGCCCGGTGCTGTACACCGAGGTGCAGCAGCAGAACCAGCAGGTTCTTGGCCGCTTCGCTGGCACCATCGAGGCTCGGGTGCAGAGCACTCTGGGCTTCCGGGTTGGCGGTCGCGTCGCCCAGCGCCTGGTGGATGCCGGTGCCGAAGTGAAGGCCGGAACAATCCTGGCCACCCTCGACCCCACCGATCAACAGAATGCCCTGCGCGCCAGCGAAGGTGACCAGGCACGTAGCGAGGCGCAGTGGATCAACGCCCAGGCCAATGCGCGGCGCCAGCAGGAACTGTTCGACCGAGGGGTCGGCGCCAAGGCCGTGCTGGAGCAGGCGCAGACCGAACTGAGCAGCGCCCGCAGCAGCCGCGACCAGGCCGCAGCCGCCACCCGACAGGCCCGCGACCGACTCGCCTACGGCAACCTGAGCAGCGAATTCGACGCGGTGGTGACCGCCTGGCACGTGGAGGCTGGCCAGGTGGTCGGTGCCGGGCAGGAGGTCGTCACCCTGGCTCGGCCCGACGTCAAGGAAGCGGTTTTCGACCTGCCCGTGGAACTGGCCGATGCCCTGGACGACCAGGTGCAGTTCAACATCGCCTCCCAGCTCGACCCGAGCATCGCCACCCGCGGCCAACTGCGCGAGCTGGGGCCCCGCGCCGACGCCGCGACCCGTACCCGGCGCGCCCGCCTGAGCCTGGAAGACACCCCACCCGGCCTACGCCTGGGCACCGCGGTGGCCGTCAGCCTGACCCGCGAACAGAAACCGCGCAGCCTGCTGCCGGCCAGCGCCCTGCAGGAAGTCGACGGCCAGAGCCGCGTGTGGGTCATCGATACGGCAGCGAAAACCGTGCACCCGCGCGCCGTGCAGGTAGTCGGCCGCGAGGGAGAACAAATCAGCGTCGAGGGCCTGGCGCCTGGCGACAAAGTAGTCAGCGCCGGCTTGAGCGAGCTCAAGGACGGCCAGGCAGTACGCATCGATGAGGGCGTGGCACCATGAACCAGCAGGCGCCGCGCAAGAACGGCTTCAACCTCTCCGACTGGGCGCTGCGGCATCAGTCGTTCGTCTGGTACCTGATGTTCGTGTCCCTGCTCATGGGGGTGATCTCCTACATGAACCTGGGCCGCGAGGAAGACCCCTCCTTCACCATCAAGACCATGGTCATCCAGACCCGCTGGCCGGGCGCCACGGTGGACGAGACCCTTAGCCAGGTCACCGACCGCATCGAGAAGAAGCTCGAGGAACTGGACTCCCTGGACTACGTGAAGAGCTACACGCGGCCCGGTGAATCGACCGTCATGGTGTTCCTGCGCGACACCACCAAGGCCGGCGATATCGACGGCATCTGGTACCAGGTGCGCAAGAAGATCGACGACATTCGCGGCGAGTTCCCCCAGGGCCTGCAGGGCCCGTCGTTCAACGACGAATTCGGCGACGTGTTCGGCTCCATCTACGCCTTCACCGGCGACGGCCTGAGCATGCGTGCCCTGCGCGACTACGTCGAACAGGTGCGCGCCGAGATCCGCAGCGTGCCCGACCTCGGCAAGGTGCAGATGGTCGGCCAGCAGAACGAAGTGTTCTACCTCAATTTCTCGACCCGCAAACTGGCTGCCCTGGGTATCGATCAGAGCCAGGTGATCCAGAGCCTCCAGGCACAGAACGCAGTAACGCCTTCCGGGGTGATCGAGGCCGGCCCGGAGCGCATTTCCGTACGCACCAGCGGCCAGTTCGCCTCGGAAGCCGACCTGCGCAACGTCAACCTGCGCCTGGATGACCGCTTCTATCGGCTGACCGATATCGCCGAGATCAGCCGCGGCTACGTCGACCCGCCGCAATCGTTGTTCCGCTTCGACGGCAAGCCGGCCATCGGCCTGGCCATCGCCATGCGCGACGGCGGCAATATCCAGACCTTCGGCAAGGCCCTGCACACGAAAATGGATGAGCTGACCGCCGACTTGCCGGTGGGCGTCGGCGTGCATGTGGTGTCCGACCAGGCCGAAGTGGTGGAGGAAGCCGTCAGCGGTTTTACCCGCGCCCTGTTCGAGGCGGTGCTGATCGTCATGCTGGTGAGCTTCGTCAGCCTCGGCATTCGCGCTGGCCTAGTGGTCGCCTGTTCGATCCCGCTGGTGCTGGCCATGGTCTTCATGTTCATGGAATACAGCGGCATCACCATGCAGCGGATTTCCCTGGGTGCGCTGATCATCGCCCTTGGGCTGATGGTCGATGACGCCATGATCACCGTGGAGGTGATGGTCACCCGCCTGGAAAAGGGCGATTCACTGCACGACGCCGGCACCTTCGCCTACACCTCCACGGCCTTCCCGATGCTCACCGGTACCCTGGTGACGGTGGCCGGCTTCGTGCCCATCGGCCTCAACGCCAGCTCGGCTGGCGAGTACACATTCACCCTGTTCGCGGTGATCGCCGTGGCGCTGTCGTTGTCCTGGCTGGTGGCGGTGGTGTTCGCGCCGGTTATCGCCGTGCACATCCTGCCCGAACGCATGAAGGCCAAGGAAAGCGGCCCGGGACGCATCGCCCGCGCCTTCGACAAGGGCCTGCTGCTGGCCATGCGGCACCGTTGGTGGACGATCGGCCTGACGATAGCGATGTTCGCCGCCTCCCTGGCAGGCATGACCCTGGTGCAGAGCCAGTTCTTCCCCGCGTCGGATCGCCCGGAGATTCTCGTCGACCTGAACCTGCCGCAGAACGCCTCGATCAACGAAACCCGCGCCCAGGTCGACCGCCTCGAAGCCAGCCTCAAGGACGACCCGGACATCGCTCGCTGGAGCACCTACATCGGCCAGGGCGCGCTGCGCTTCTACCTGCCGCTGGATCAGCAACTGCAGAATCCGTTCTACGCCCAACTGGTGATCGTCAGCCAGGACATCGACGCCCGTGATCGGCTGGTCGGCAAACTGAAGAAACGCCTGCGCGAGGACTTCGTCGGCATCGGCAGCTTCGTCCAGCCACTGGAGATGGGCCCCCCGGTGGGTCGGCCGATCCAGTACCGGATCAGCGGGGCGGATGTCGACCAGGTACGCAAGCACGCCCTGGAACTGGCGGCGCTGCTGGACAAGAACCCGGACATCGGCGAGATGGTTTACGACTGGAACGAGCCGGGTAAGGTGCTGCGCATCGATATAGCCCAGGACAAGGCGCGCCAGTTCGGGCTGTCCTCGGAAGATGTCGCCAACCTGCTGAACAGCATCGTCAGCGGCACCACGGTCACTCAGGTCAAGGACGACATCTACCTGATCGACGTGATCGGCCGGGCCGAAGACAGCGAACGCAGTTCGCCGCAGACCCTGGAGAACCTGCAGATCGTCACTCCGAGCGGCGTGGCCGTTCCGCTGCGTGCGTTCGCCACCGTCGGTTACGAGCTGGAACAGCCGTTGGTCTGGCGCCGCGACCGCAAGCCGACCATCACCCTCAAGGCGGCCGTGGTCAGCGAGATCCAGCCGACCGATCTGGTCGCCGATCTGGCGCCGGATATCCAGAAATTCTCGGACGAGTTACCCACTGGCTACAGCGTCGCCACCGGCGGCACGGTGGAAGAAAGCGGCAAGGCCCAGGGCCCCATCGCCAGCGTGCTGCCACTGATGCTGTTCCTGATGGCCACTTTCCTGATGATCCAGCTGCACAGCGTGGCGAAGACCTTCCTGGTATTCAGCGTGGCGCCCCTGGGGCTGATCGGCGTGGTGCTGGCGCTGGTGCCCACCGGCACGCCCATGGGCTTCGTGGCGATCCTCGGCATTCTCGCGCTGATCGGCATCATCATCCGTAACTCGGTGATTTTGGTGACCCAGATCGACGAGTTCGAGCGAGCCGGCGACTCGCCGTGGCAGGCCGTGATCGACGCCACCCAGCACCGCCGCCGGCCGATTCTGCTGACCGCCGCCGCCGCCAGCCTGGGCATGATCCCCATCGCCCGCGAGGTGTTCTGGGGGCCGATGGCCTACGCCATGATCGGCGGCATCTTCAGCGCTACCCTGCTGACCCTGCTGTTCCTGCCGGCACTGTATGTGGCGTGGTATCGCATCCGCGAGGATGACCCGCAGGATCAACCGGCCAAAGAGTAACGGCGACGCGCCTACCCAGCAGGGTAGGCGCAGATCGTGAAAGTACTCAGAAAGTGCCGTTTGATTGGTAGGACAGCAGTGCTTCTGCCAGCTGCAGATCGCTGTAATGGGCATACGCCGTGCGCTGCTGCAGCACCTCGAGCGCCGCCTCCAGCATCACGCCCCGAATCTGCCCGTGGCTACCGACAAAGGCCGCTGCATCGTCTCGAGCCAGCTTCAGCTTCTGGTCGATGCTGCTGCTTTCTTCGGATGCCGCCTCGGTCATTTCAGTGCCATCACCGGGTAATGTGGTGGTGATGAATGGTGCCACCGTCAACACCATACCGTAGTAACTGCTGGCGCCCACTGGCTGATCGGCGAACTCCGGCGTCACCCTGACCCAGGCATGAGCCGGCAGGGCCGGCAGCAAAGCGATCAACAGCAGTGAAGCCTTGAGCAGCCTGCAACGGCTCAATTCACGGCCACCTTGTTTTCGCTCGGCACAGCCGGGTCGAGCCGCTTGGCATAGCGCTGGGCCAGCACCGCGCAGACCATCAGCTGAATCTGATGGAACAGCATCATTGGCAGAATCATCAGGCCAATGCTGCTGCCGGCGAACAGCACCTGGGCCATGGGTACGCCGGTGGCCAGACTCTTTTTCGACCCGCAGAATAGGATGGTGATGCGGTCTTCCATATTGAAGCCGCACCACTTGCCGAGCAGCGCGGTGATACCCAACGCGAGAGCGAGCAGCAGACAGCAGGCGAACACTAGGGCCGCCAGAGTTGGCCAGGACACCTGATTCCACAGCCCTTCGACCACTGCCGCACTGAAAGCGGTGTAGACCACCAGCAGGATCGAGCTCTGATCGACATACTTGAGCCAGTTCTTGTTGCGGCCGACCCAGGCACCGATCCAGCGGCGGGCGATCTGGCCAAGGATGAAAGGCACCAGCAGTTGCAGGGTGATCTTGCCGATGGCATCGAGTAGCGAACCGCCGCTGCCGTGCACGTCCATCAGCAGTGCCACCAGCAACGGCGTGAGGAAAATGCCGAACAAGCTGGAGGCGGCCGCGCTGCAGATCGCTGCAGGAATGTTGCCGCGCGCCAGCGAAGTGAACGCGATGGCCGACTGCACAGTGGCCGGCAGGGCGCACAGGTAGAGCATGCCCAGGTACAGCTCGGTGCCGATCATCGGCGACAGCAGCGGCTTGAGTGCCAGCCCCAGCAACGGAAACAGGATGAAAGTGCAACTGAACACCAGCAGGTGCAGGCGCCAGTGGCCGGCCCCGGCGACGATGGCTTCACGCGACAGCTTGGCACCGTGCATGAAGAACAACAGGGCGATGGCCAGATTGGTGATCCAGCCGAAGGCCACGGCAGCGTTGCCGCTAACGGGCAGGAAGGTGGCGAGGGCGACCACCGCGATAAGGGTCAGCGTAAAATTATCGGGCAGCAGACGGGAGCGGGCCATGGGCAGAATTCCGAGCGGACGAAGGCAAGCAGTTGCCATAGAAAGGCGCCCACTCTACTCTGAGCTGCAATTGCCGACTAACGCCATAAAGCCAGATCATGTCGACTAACGGACAAAACTCGATTGCCGAGCGCAGCGTGCCGCAGCTTGAATGCCTGCCGCGGCCGCTCTATGCGCGCAACGAATCGCTACGCCAGCAGACCGGTACGCCTCGACATAGTCACGCCTGGGTACAACTGACCTATGCCATCCAGGGCGTGCTGCATGTGCGCACCGCAGTCGGCAGCTTCGTGGCGCCGCCGCAGCGGGCCATCTGGATTCCCGCAGGGCTGGAACATGAAGTGCTGAGTTCGCCCAACACCGAAATGCGCAGCCTCTACCTGGACGACAGCTCAATCGATCCGCTACCCGGTAGCTGCCGCGTGCTCGGTGTAGACGCCCTGACCCGCGAGCTGATCCGCAGCTTCTGTGAACTGCCGGTCGAATACGACGAGGCGGGGCCGGACGGTCGTCTTGCCCAGGTACTACTCGACCGCTTGCGCACGGCGCCCGAAGTGCACCTGTCGTTACCGCTGCCGAGCGACCCGCGCCTGCAAACGTTGTGCGAACGCCTGCAGAAAAGACCGGACGACGACCAAACGCTGGCAGCCTGGGGCGAAAGCCTCAGCGTTTCGGAAAAGACCTTGAGCCGCCTGTTCCTGCGCGACACCGGGCTGACCTTCCGCGCCTGGCGCCAACGCCTGCGCCTGCTCGGCGCCCTGACGCCGCTGGAACAAGGTCAGCGCGTCACCGACGTGGCCCTGCTCTGCGGCTACGATTCCACCTCGGCCTTCATCGCCGCATTCCGCCAGCAGTTCGGCGCCACGCCGGGGGAGTTCTTTCGCGGCTGAATTAGCAGCCGCGACGCACTTGCAACGATGAATAGCCATGCTCGCCCGGCTCGCCGCTGAGCACCAGCTGGCCTGCTGCGGCCAGTTCGCGGGCGCGCCAGAACAGGAAGTAATCGCTGGCGAAGAAGCCGTCGGTACGCGCCATCACGTCAGCCATGACGCGGGCCAGCGGCTTGGGCTCGGGGCCGGCGTGGCGCAGCAGAGCAGCGTCGATGAGCTGATAGTCCTCTGCGGCGAAAACGCCTGTCTGCCAACGATGAACGTGACCGCCATCGGCCAGCACGGCGCGCCACTGTGCGGCCAGCGCTGCACGACGCGCTGGATCGACCGGGCGAGGCTTGGCCAGGGCGAACAGCGCCTGCGGTGCGTGCATGGCGACCGCCTTGCGGCTCTGCACCCAGCTGTTGCCGGTGCCGCAGACCACCTCGAGCAACAGCACATCACTGCCCTCCAGCACATGCGCCACCCGCGCCAGCAGCAGTTGCTCGCTGGCACTGTCGCCATGCCAGACGGTGACGGGGCGAGCCTGCCGGGAGAGGTCGGTGATCCATTGCGCATCGGCGGGCAGCCCTGCCGCGAAGTCCGGAACTGGTGTTACGCCCTCGGGCCACACTGCGCTCCAGAACGCCACGCGGGCCGCACAGGGCGGCGCATCGACATCGCCCAGCGGGCCGACCGCAAGGTCGTCACGCAGTACCCGCAACCCCTCATCGGCAGCCTGTTGTCCGATCACATGACTTACGCCTTTTACGGCGTTGTCGCCACATACCAGATGCCACATAGTTGCTCCTTGTTGAGCGAGGTCACGGGGTGAGCTGGACGTCCAGCGCTGGCTTGTCGCCCTGCTGCCAGGTGCCTTTCAGGCTGCCATCGGCCTGGAACTCGAGTTCGAAACGGGCCGGCGGCTCGCTGCTTTCGTGGAGGGTGACGAAGTCCTGCTGATGCTCACCTCCGAGATTGATGTACTTCGCGTGTTTATCGTAGAAGTAGCTCGCGGACAGGCTGTAGTCGGCATACAGCTGCTCGATCACCAGGGTGACCGGATAGCGCCCGACGGTACCGTGGTAAACGCCTTGCGCCGTGCTGTTGACCGGCAGCGCACAATCGCTGCGTTTTTCCAGCAACAGGCAGCGTCCGTAGGAACTGAGATCGCCACTCAGAGCTTGGTAGCTGAAACTGTTGGAAAACTCGCCGAGATCGTCGAGGGCACGGCTGGCATGGTTGGCGCAGCCCTCGCCAATCAGAGCCAGGCTATCGGTGCCCAACTGCATACGGTCGTAGTCGAGGCTGATGTCACGGCGCGTATCCAGGCAGTAGGAATACATGTTGCGCTGCCCTTCCAGCCACTGCTCGTCGTCACTCAAGTTATCGGGATCAGCGGGTTTGCTCGGCGGCAGCGCCTTGAGGAAGTCCTCCAGACGCTTGACCCTCAAACTCTGTACCTCGTGCTGCAGGCGCAACAGCCCCTCCGGCGTCAGCAGTTGCGGCAAACCGATAGGGCGGCCGCTGGCCAGATCGAAGTTGTAGCTGCGCGAACTCTGACTGGTATAGGCGCCCGTGGACTCACCCTCGATGTTCAGTGACAGATAACCCGATCCCTCACCAAGAACCTGATAATCGAGGCTGTTCACGCCCCAGATCTCACCGTTCTTGGGCTGCACGTTCTCGAACGGCGACTTGGCGAAACGCCCGGGAAGCGCCTGCAGCTCGAGGGTATGCAGAAAGGTGTTGATACGGCCAATGGCAGGGCTATCGCCAACCAGCAGCGGGAAGCGATAGGTTTCCCAGTCACTGCGCTTGGCCGTGAGGTCATCGATACGCACATCGGCCAACGCAGGTACGGCGATGGCAAGCAGAGGCAGCAGCAGGTAGCGCACGAGAAACGGCCTTATTCATGTCACAGGAGGCTGGCGAGTATCCGCCAGCACATTCCCGAATTCCACATGAAGATTCAGAGCAGCTTGCCCGGGTTCATCAGCCCTGCGGGATCCAGCGCCTGCTTGATGCTGCGCATCAGCTCCAGCTCCAGCGGATGCTTGTAATGGCGCGCAGCCTCGCGCTTGGCCTGGCCCAGACCATGCTCGGCACTGATGCTGCCGGCGAAGTCGCGGGTCACTCCGTAGATGACATGCATGATCGCCTCGGCCTGGGCCTTGAAAGGCGCATCTTCGCTGCCCGGCGGCTTGCTGATGTTGTAGTGCAGGTTGCCGTCACCCACGTGACCGTAAGCAACGATGCGCACACCCGCAAACGCCTCCTGCAGCTGTCGGTCAGCGGCTTCGATAAAGGCGGGGATGCTGCTGACCGGCACGCTGATGTCGTGCTTGAGGCTCGGCCCTTCATGGTTCTGCGCCTCTGAAATTCCCTCGCGGATCGCCCACAGGGCCGCGACTTGCGCCTCGCTGCTGGCGACCACCGCATCGAGCGCTTCCCCGTGCTCGAAGGCATCGCCCAGGCCGTTCTCCAGCATCTCGGCCAGCGGTGCATCGACCAGCGTGTCGCTGAGCTCGATCAGCACGTACCAGGGATGAACCTCGGCGAACAGGTCGTTGCACCCCGCCACATGCCGCAGAACGAACTCCACGCTCTGCCGCGACATCAGCTCGAAACCGGTCAGGCGATCACCGCACAGGGCGCGCATGCGCCCGATCAGATCGACCGCCGCCTGCGGGCTCGGCAGTGCCACCCAGGCGGTGGTACAGCTGCGCACCGCGGGATACAGCTTGAGCACGGCGGCGGTAATGATCCCCAGCGTGCCCTCGGAACCGATGAACAGGTGCTTGAGGTCGTAGCCGGTGTTGTCCTTGCGTAGGCCGCGCAGGCCATCCCAGATGCGCCCGTCGGGCAGCACCACTTCGAGACCCAGGGTCAGGTCGCGCATGTTGCCGTAGCGCAGTACAGCGGTACCGCCGGCATTGGTGGCCAGGTTGCCGCCCACCGTGCAACTACCCTCAGCGCCCAGCGAGAGCGGGAATAGGCGCCCCTCTTCGGCAGCGGCCTCCTGCAAACGCTGGAGAATCACCCCGGCTTCGACAGTGATGGTCTCGTTGGCTGGGTCGACGTTACGGATGCGCGTCATACGGGTCAGCGACAGCACCACCTGGTTACCCGAGTCGTCAGGAATGGAGCCGCCACAGAGGCCGGTGTTGCCGCCCTGGGGCACCAGTGCCACACCCTCTTCGCTGCACAGCCGCACCACAGCGGCGACTTCCTCGGTACACGCCGGGCGTACCACCAGCGCGGCCTGGCCCTGATAGGCATTGCGCCAGTCGCTCAGGTAGCTGTGCATGCGCTCGCTGTCGCGGATCAGGCCGGCTTCGCCGACCACCTGCTCCAGTGCTAGCAGAAAGTGCTGATCAAGACCGCTCATGGGTATCTCCTCTTCAATCGGCTGCTTTAATCTTTCAATTCGATACGCTGGATACGGCCGACCACGAACAGATAGCAGAGCGCCGCCAGCAGCGAGTTGGCGGCAACGTAAGCCAGGCCGAGATCGAACGAACCGGTGCGATTGACCAGGTACCCGACCACGATCGGTGTGGTGATCGCTGCCAGGTTGCCAAAGGTGTTGAACAGCCCGCCCGACAGGCCGACGATCTGCCGCGGCGACGTATCGGCCACCAGCGTCCAGCCCAACGTGCCGAACCCCTTGCCGAAGAAGGCCAGTGCCATCAGCGCCAGAACCGCAACGTCGCTGTCGGCGAAAACGCATAGACCGATGCAAGACGACAACGCCATGCCTGTGACGATCGGCAGCTTGCGTGCCAGGGTGAGGGAGTGCCCGCGACGCACCAGTCTGTCCGAGAGCATACCGCCGCTCAGGCTGCCGACGAAGCCGCTGATGGCCGGCAACGCCGCGGCGAAGCCAGCGCCGATCAGTGTCATGCCACGCTCTTGCACCAGATAAACCGGAAACCAGGTGAGCAGGAAGTAGGTGGTAGCGTTGCTCAGATATTGACCAGCGTAGACCCCAAGCAGTGTGCGCTGGCCGAGCAATTGCCACAGGTAGCCACGCTGCTGGCGCTTGCCAGCTCCCGCTGGCGGTGCCAGGTCGATCAACCCTCCACCACTCTCGATATGGGCGAACTCTGCCGCGCCGATGCGCGGATGCAGGCGTGGGCTGTGGATCGCCCGCCCCCACAGGAACGTGAGCAGAAAACCGAAGCAGCCGAGGACGATGAATACCTGTTGCCAGCCAAGGGTCTGCACCACCCACCCCATCAGCGGGGCGAACAGCGCCGTAGAGCAATACTGCGCCGAACCTGAAACGGCGGTAGCAGTCGCTCGTTCGGTGGTCGGGAACCAGGCCGCGATGATTCGCGCATTGCCGGGGAAACAGGGCGCCGCAGCGAGGCCGACCGCCACGCGAAGGAGAAACAGCGACGCCACCGTCCACGCAACCGGGAGAAAGCCCACGAAACCTTGCACGAAGGTCAGCACCGACCAGCTGAACAAGGCGATGGCGTATACACGCTTGACGTCAAAGCGGTCAAACAGCCAGCCACCGGGAATCTGCGCCACCACATAGGCCCAGCCGAACGCCGAGAAAATGTAGCCGAGGGTCACCGCATCGATGCCCAGATCGGCCTGCAACGCCGCGCCGGCAATCGACATGCTTGAGCGGTCAGCGAAGGTTACCGCAGTGACAAGAAACAGCATCGCCACGATGCTGAAGCGCACCCGTCCGGGTTTACTGGCAGTCATGGCAAATCCTTGCAGGGAACCGTGACACTGGAAACCAGCGTTGAGGTCAGCTTCAAAGCAGGTAGCAACAGCAGATGGAGGAGATAATGCTCATGAGAAAGCCTTGGTCTTATTGTGCTTATTCTTGTGCTGAACCTGCCTGCGCACAGGCCAAGCCAGCCTCGAGCATAACGGTTATGGGAAAACTTTTGTCATACGTTATCGTACAACGACATGGAAATCCGTTCGAACATCCTTGAAAGTATTGAGCTAAAGCGCCTGCGCCTGCCTTTATCGGCCGATGTCATCGGGCCACCCCCGCTCAGGGTTTCGTTGACAGCGCTCTGCCGTCTTGGTACTAATTTGCCAAGTCATACGACAACATATGACATTCCAATAACAATACCGAGGTTCAGGTCATGCCCAAGACCTTACCCATGCAACGCGTTCAGCACGCTCTGCCCCGCTTTTCGGGCTTCGGCACCGCTAGCCTGGCGCGCTCCGCCACCTGTTCGCTCGCTTTATGCCTCTGAGCCTCCTGACGCCCAGCATCACCTGCTGGCCAGAGGGTCATGCGCCTGCCTGCGCGTCTATTCTTGATTATCCACTCGGCAACCTTGCTGGCCATGCGCCGCGCACGCAGGGTTGCCGAGCTGCAGCACCCTTCATAAAACTTACAAGACTCGGTTGCCTCGGTTAAGCCGAGCGACTTCTACACCCCACGGAGCCTCCAATGAAAAAAATATTCCGCGCCTCCCTCCTCTCTGCCATGGTCGGCATGGGTGCCATCAGCGCCCACTCCGTCGCTCTCGCTGATGACGTCAAATGGCCGACTCGGCCGGTTCAGGTCGTCGTGATTGCCAACCCCGGCGGCGACACTGACTTCAACGCCCGCATGATGGCCAAGTACTTCAACGAGATCACCGGCAAGACCATGGTCGTGACCAACGTCGCCGGTGGTGGTGGCACCCTGGCCGCCGAACAGGTGAAGGGCGCTGCGGCGGATGGCAACACCATCCTCTTCACCCACCCGGGCCAGATGATCGTCAACGAAGTCGGTGGTCTGACTGAAGACAGCTATGAAACCTTCGATATTTCCTGCATCGCTGGCGTCGACAAGAGCGCGGTATTCGTCGCCTCCAAGCAGTCCGGCGTAACCAGCATGAAAGACCTGATCGAGAAGTCCAAAGCCAACCCGGGCAGCCTCACCTATGGCACCGAGATGGGTAACTTCTCCCACGTTCAAGGCCTGCAGCTGGAAAAACTCAGCGGCGCGAAACTGAAAATGGTTGATGGCGGCACCGTATCCGACCGCGTGGTCGGCATGCTCGGTGGTCGTCTGGATCTCGGCGCGATGAGCTACGGCGCCGTACAGGACTACGTCAGCGGAGGCCAGATGGTCGCCCTGGGCCAGCCCAACGCCGAGCGTAACCCGCTGATCCCGGACGTGCCGACCCTCAAGGAACAGGGCCTGGACATCACCCTGGACAAGCCGTACATCGTCGCCTTCCCGAAAGGCACCGACCCGGCCATCGTCAAGAAAATGGCCGATATCATGAAGCAGATCACCGAGAAGCCCGCCTACGCCGAGGATCTGAAGAAATTCAAGCAACCGGTTGCCTACTTCAATACTGAAGACTCGAAAGCAATCCTGGCCAAGACCCGCGAAGATTTCATGCAGTTCAAGGATGCTCTGCGCCAAGGCAAGTGAGTCCTGACACAGCGCCGGCCGGATGAGAGCCGGCGCTGTGCTTTCGTTCTTCGAGGTTTCAAATGCGTACCACCCCGAATAAAAAAGAGCTGATCATCGGCCTCGCCATGATCGGCTCCAGCCTCGCCTACCTGGTGATGGCCTACCAACTCCCTGGCCACGACGGCGTAGACGCGGGCACTGTTCCGGCGTTGCTGTCGGGCTTGCTGATACTGCTGGGTGCGATGCAGATACTCAGTGCCTTCGCCCGCAAGCCGGCTGCCGCCGAAGCGGCAGCGCCGAGCACCGGAGACCTGCCCGACATGCCCGCTGAAGAAGCGGCACCGGACGTCATCGAACCCCGCACCGTGATCCTGACCCTCGCCCTGATCCTCGGCTACATGGCGTTGTTGGGCCCGGTGGGCTTCCCGATCATGACCGTGGTGTATCTGTACCTGCAGTTCCTCGTCCTGACACCGGTCACCCAGAAAGCCAAGCACCTGAGCTATCTCCTGATCTCGGTGATCAGCTCAGCCGTCATCTTCCTGCTGTTCCGCGAGGCCTTCGACCTGATGTTGCCCGCTGGCCTGCTGAACAATTTCATCTGAGGATCGACCATGCTCGACTTACTGCAGCAAGGCTTCGGTGCCGTTTTCTCGATCAACATATTGCTGCTGATGGCCATCGGCGTGGCCGTCGGTATCGTCTTCGGCGCGGTGCCGGGCCTATCCGCCACCATGGCCGTAGCGCTTTGCCTTCCACTGACCTTTACCATGGGCCCGCAAGCTGGCCTGTCTCTGCTGGTCGCACTGTTCATCGGTGCCACCTCGGGGGGGTTGATCTCAGCGATTTTGCTGAAAATTCCCGGAACACCCTCATCGATCGCCACGGTGTTCGACGGTGGCCCGTTGATGGAGCAGGGCCATGGCGCCAAGGCGCTGGGCATCGGCATCGTGTTCTCCTTTCTGGGTACGCTGTTCAGCATCGCCGCGCTGATGTTCATCGCCCCGCAATTGGCCAAGGTCGCCCTGAGCTTCGGCCCGCATGAATATTTCGCCATCGCCATCTTCTCCCTGACCCTGATCGCCACGCTGTCCGCTGGCTCCATGGTCAAAGGGCTGTTCGCCGGTGCACTGGGTTTTGCCGTGTCGACAGTGGGCATCGCGCCGGTAGAAGCGATTCGTCGTTTCACCTTCGGCGTCAGCGAGCTGAATGGCGGTTTCTCCATGCTCACGGTGATGATCGGCATGTTCGCGGTAGCCGAAATCATCAAGCTCGCCGAAACCGGCCGCCATGCGGTGCAAGGCAAGGCCAAGTCGGTCAGCATGAAAAACATCAAGGGCTTCGGCTTCTCGTTCAAGGAGTTCCGCGAACAGCTGCCGAACGCTGGCCGCTCTGGCCTGATCGGCCTGGGTATCGGCATTCTGCCGGGTATCGGCGCAGGCACCTCGAACCTGGTGGCCTACATCATCGCCAAGAAACGCGCCAAAGACGGCCACACCTACGGCAAGGGCAACATCGGCGGCGTGGTCGCCAGTGAAACGGCCAACAACGCCGGTATCGGTGGCGCAATGATGCCGCTGATGACCCTGGGCATTCCGGGCGACACCGTCACCGCGATCATGCTCGGCGGCTTCCTGATCCACGGCATCCAGCCCGGCCCGCTGCTGTTCATCAGCCAGGGCCCGCTGGTGTACACCATCTTCGCCGCGCTGATCGTCGCCACCTTCATGATGCTGTTCATGGAGTTCTACGGCCTGCGTCTGTTCATCAAGCTGCTTGACGTGCCCAAGCACATTCTCCTGCCGATCATCCTGGTGCTCTGCGTAGTGGGTGCCTTCGGTCTGTCCAGCCGCCTGTTCGACGTCTGGTCGATTCTGCTGTTCGGTGTGCTCGGCTATGGCTTCGTCAAAGCCGGTATGCCGGCGGCGCCATTCATCATCGGCTTCATCCTCGGGCCGATGGCCGAGACCAACCTGCGACGTGGCCTGATGTTGTCGGACGGCAACTTCATGGACTTCTTCACCAACCCCATCTCCGGCTCTTTCCTGGCCATCGCCTTGGTGTTCATCCTCTGGCAGGTGTACAGCGCAATGCGCCCGAAACAGAGCGCGATCAACGAGATCCTGCGTACCTGATCACGCGCACAGCAAACAAAAACGCCGCTCCAATTGGAGCGGCGTTTTGCATTGCGCGGCGGTATCAGTCGTCGTGTTTCTTCAACTTCGGATTGGGAAAGAACTGCACGGCCTTGACCTTGGGGTCGGCCGGTTTCTTAGGTGTCAGGGCGCTGACGTTGACGCGGGTCGGCAGCTCCTTGGCCACCGAGTTGCCGCGCTCGTCCAGGGTGTCGGCATATCCACACTGCACGCACTCGCGGTGCGGTACGCCATCGACGTTCCACATCTTGATGCTGTCCATTTCGCTGCACGCCGGGCACACGGCACCGGCGATGAAGCGCTTGGGCGTTATCACCGGCTCGTCGCTCATGCCGCCTCCGCACTCAGACCCAGGTGACGCAGCAGCGCGTCGATGCTTGGCTCGCGGCCACGGAAATCGACGAACAGCACCATTGGCGCCTGGGAGCCGCCGCGGGCCAGGATTGCTTCGCGGAAGGCGCGCCCGGTCTGCGGGTTGAGCACGCCCTCTTCTTCGAACTTCGAGAAGGCATCGGCGGACAGCACTTCGGCCCACTTGTAGCTGTAGTAACCGGCGGCATAACCCCCTGCGAAGATGTGCGCGAAGCTATTGGGGAAACGGTTGTAGGCCGGCGGACGCATCACCGAAACCTCGTCACGAATGCCTTCGAGCACTTCCAACACGCTGCGGCCGTCGCCATGGATGGCATGCAGTTCGAAGTCGAACAGCGAGAACTCCAGCTGGCGCACCATCATCAGGCCGGACTGGAAGTTCTTGGCAGCGAGCATCTTGTCGAGCAGATCCTGCGGCAGCGGCTCACCGGTTTCGTAGTGCCCGGAGATCAGCGCCAGGCCTTCGGGCTCCCAGCACCAGTTCTCCATGAACTGGCTCGGCAGCTCGACGGCGTCCCAGGCCACGCCGTTGATGCCGGAAACCCCGACATGCTCGACGCGGGTCAGCAGGTGATGCAGACCATGGCCGAATTCGTGGAACAGGGTGGTGACTTCATCGTGGGTCAGCAGGGCCGGCTTGCCGGTCGACGCAGGGGTGAAGTTGCACACCAGGTTGGCCACCGGGCTGACAAGCTCGCCGCCGGCAGCACGACGCTTGTCGCGGGCACCGTCCATCCAGGCACCACCGCGCTTGTTGGCACGGGCGTACAGGTCGAAAAAGAAGCGACCGACGTGCTGACCGTTTTCGGAAATCTCGAACAAACGTACGTCCGGGTGCCAGGTATCGAAGCCGGAAAGCTCCTTGATCTGGATGCCGTAGAGCTTCTCGACGATGGCGAACAGACCGCCGAGCACTTTGTCGATGGGGAAATAGGCGCGCAGGATTTCCTGGGAAATGCTGTAGCGCTGCTCACGCAGTTTTTCGCTGTAGTAGCCCACGTCCCAGCTCTGCAGATCGTTGCAGCCATGCTCGGCGGCATAGGCCTTGAGTTCGGCCAGATCCTGCTCGGCGAACGGTTTGCTGCGTACCGCTAGGTCACGCAAAAAGCTCAGCACCTGCTCGGTGGACTCGGCCATCTTGCTGGCCAGGCTCAGCTCGGAGTAGTTGGCGAAGCCGAGCAAGCGTGCCAGTTCCTGGCGCAGGTCGAGAATCTCGGCCATCACCGGGCCGTTGTCGTTCTGCCCGGCATTCGGCCCCTGATCCGAGGCACGGGTGCAGTAGGCGGCGTACAGCTCTTCGCGCAGGGCGCGGTTGTCGGCGTAGGTCATCACCGCGTAATAGCTGGGGAACTCCAGGGTGATCAGCCAGCCTTCCAGCCCTTTGGCCTCGGCAGCCTGTTTCATTTGCGCCTTGGCGGAATCGGTGATGCCTGCCAGCAGGCTTTCGTCCTCGACATGCTTGGTCCAGGCCTGGGTAGCATCCAGCAACTGGTTCGAGAAACGGCTGCCCAGCTCCGAAAGCTTCATCTGGATCTCGCCGTAACGCTTCTGCTGCTCGGCTGGCAGGTCGATACCGGACAGGCGGAAATCACGCAGAGCGTGTTCAAGAATGGTCTTCTGCGCCACGTCGAAACCGGCCGCTTCAGGGCTGGCAGCGAGAGCCTCGTAAGCCTGGAACAGGGCGCGGTTCTGGCCCATTTCCGTCCAGTACTCGGAGAGTTTGGGCAGGCAGGCCTCGTAGGCGGCGCGCAGCTCGGGGTTGTTACGCACGGCATTGAGGTGGCTGACCGGGCTCCAAGCGCGGCCCAGCTTCGAACCCTGCTCGTCGAGCGGATCGATCAGCGATTCCCAGCGCGGCGCATTGCCCTGGCTGGCCAGCAGTTCGGCCACCGCCGTACGGCTTTCGGCGAGGATGGCATCGACTGCCGGCTCTACGTGCTCGGGCAGGATGGTCGAATACGGCGGCAGGTCGAAATCTTGCAGCAGGGGATTGTTCACACTCACGTCGGGTACCTGTGGTGGAATGAATTTAGAAGACTGACAACTGATATGGCGTCCATCTTAATTACAATCAACCCCTGACGCAGCTTAAGAGGTTCTATCGTGGCGATTCGTACTTACCAATCCATCACCCCGCAGCTTGGCGAGCGCGCATTCGTCGACGCCTCGGCGGTGGTCATCGGCGATGTGGAAATCGGTGAAGACAGCTCCGTGTGGCCGCTGACCGTGATCCGCGGCGACATGCACCGCATCCGTATCGGCAAGCGCACCAGCGTGCAGGACGGCAGCGTGCTGCATATCACCCACGCCGGCCCGTTCAACCCGGAGGGTTTCCCGCTGATCATCGGCGACGAGGTGACCATCGGCCATAAGGTGATGCTGCACGGCTGCACCCTGGGCAGTCGCATCCTGGTCGGCATGGGCAGCACGGTGATGGACGGCGCGGTGGTCGAGGACGACGTGATCATCGGCGCCGGTAGCCTGGTGCCGCCGGGCAAGGTGCTGGAAAGCGGTTACCTGTACGTCGGCAGCCCGGTGAAACAGGCGCGGCCACTGACCGACAAGGAGCGCAATTTCTTCAGCTACACCGCCGGCAACTACGTGAAGCTCAAGGATCAGCATATCGCTGAAGATTACGACAGGTGAGGCGCCTGCTGGCATTTGCGCTGCTGGCTACCGCCTGCGCGCCAGCCTGGGCAGACGATGTGCGCTGCCTGCAATCGACGGGCGGTGGCAAACCGATCCGCCTCAACCTGACACTTTTCACCACGGAACAGGGCGACTGGAGCCGTGCAGGCTCGGTGCTGTATGCCGGCCAAGCCGACAGCTTGCCGATCGTGTTCAAAAGCAGCGAAGTCGTCGATGAGGTGGAGGGTCGCCCGTGGGAATACCTCAGCACCTGGCTGGAAGTGCTGACCGACGAGGAGCGCATCGGCGGGCGCTACACCTTTCACCATCAGGGCGCCGTGGTGTTCGACTTTCAGTACAAGAACCTGCGCACCGGCAAGACCTTTAATTTCGAGGAAAACCCGGCGGTACTGGACGCTTACAACAGCTGTAACTGGCCCGCGTAAGCCAAAATCGTAGCTCTTTGCCGTCCAGCAGCCAGGCGTGCAAGCGAGAGCAGAAAGGAGTAACCTTCATTTGACGTTTATTTTTAATCAAATGAAGGAGGCAGCATGACCGTTACCGCAATGCGTCAGGCCAAGCACGGCAAGGACGACCACTCGCCCGTGGTCGCCGCCTTCTGGGCGTTCAGCGCCGGCCGTGAAAAGCTCAGTGAAGCCGAGCGCCTGCAACAGATCCGGGATGGCTTCGCCGCCGACCTGGTGCAGGCCGTCAAGGCCACCTTCACCCTGCCCGAGCGCAGCCTGGAAATCCTCCTCAACGCCTCGATCTCGACCCTCGAACGCCGCCGCCGCGAGCGCAAGCTGCTCGACCCGGTCGCCTCGGAGCGCCTGGATCGGATCGCCATGGTCTGCCAGTTGGCCGAAGACGTATTCGAGAGCCGCCAGGCGGCTGCAGACTGGATGTCGCGTGTCAATCAGTCGCTTGGCGGGCAGGCGCCAATCATGCTCTGCGAAACGGAAATCGGTGCCAAGCAGGTTCGCCGGGTGCTCAACGCCCTCGATTGGGGTGGCGCCGCCTGATGCGTGCCTGGCGTGTCGCCAAGGCCAAGCGGGCGACGGATCTTTCCGGGCGCGGCGCCGCCATCGAAGGCGGGCGCTGGAACGAGCAGGATGTCGCAGCGGTGTACATGGGACTCTCTCCTGCCATCTGCTGCCTGGAAACCTTCGTGCATGCGGAGGGGCCACCGGCGATGCCGATGAAAATTACCTGCTTCGAGCTGCCTGACGACCCTGCGCTTTACTGGGAGCCCGCTGCCAGCGAACTGCCAAAAGGCTGGAACGCCCTGCCGGTCGACCGCCCGAGCATGGTCTTCGGCACGGTCTGGCTGCGCGCGGTCAGTCACCTGGGGCTTATCGTGCCGTCTGCGGTGCTGCCGCTGGAACGCAATCTGCTGATCAACCCGCTGCATCCGGCCATCAGCCAGATCAGCATCGTCGACATCTACGACTTCACTTACGATGCGCGCATGTTCAAAGCGTGAGTCGCTGAATATCCCAGGAGAGCGCGTGAATATTCGCCCTATTACCAGCGCCGACTTCGATCAGGTCTGGCCCGTCATCCGCGACGTCACCCAGGCCCAGGAAACCTACGCCTATGACCCGGCCATGGATCGTGAAACGGCCTGGAAGCTCTGGGTCGAGCTGCCCCGCGCCACCTTCGTGGCCGAAGAAGACGGGCAGATCCTTGGCAGTTACTACATCAAAGCCAACGCTGCCGGCCCCGGTGACCACGTGTGCAACTGCGGCTACATGACCGCCCCTGCCGCCCGCGGCAAGGGCGTGGCCAGCGCGCTGTGCCAGCATTCGTTGCAGATCGGTCGCGAACTAGGCTTTCAGGCGATGCAGTTCAACTCCGTGGTGGCAACTAACACAGTCGCTGTGGTGCTCTGGCAGAAGCACGGTTTCAGCATCGTCGGCACCCTGCCGAAAGCCTACCGTCACCGCACCTTGGGCCTGGTGGATTGCCACGTGATGTATCGCTGGCTGAATGACGATGATTTTTAGCCGACAGATTGCCTGCGATGGCCACAAAGTGGCGGAAGCGGCCGGTCGCGATCTCGTGGGAGGGGCCGGGCGGCGATCCGCTTTAGCCGCGAGTTCTTCACGCCTAGACAGGCACAATCGCGGCTAAAGCCCCTCCCACAAAAGCAGCAGCGCCCGATGTCCGCTTCTGCCTTGCTGCCGTCTATTCGTCAGTAGCTCCTGAGAGCTTACTTGCAGGTAACTACCTGAAGCGCGTCAGCGAGAAGGGTGACAGGTCGACAGCGCCTGGCTCGTTGCAGTGATGCATGGCCAGCGCCTCGCCGATGCCGGCGGAATGCTTGAAGCCATGCCCGGAGCAGGCTGACACCAGGGTCACGTTGGCCAGCTGCGGATGGGCGTCGATGATGAAGTTGAAGTCCGGGGTAATGGTGTAGGTACAGACCTTGGACTTGAGCACCCGCTTCGACACACCGAGCAGGCGACCAGCCACATGAGCGTCATACATGGCGTCGATATCAGTCTGGCTGACGCTGCGATCCAGCGCATCGGGATCACAGCCATCGAGGTACTGCTCGGTGGCGATCTTGATGGCGTTCTCGCCCGGCAGCGGCGGAAAGCCGTAGCAACTGTCGGTGTCCGCCGCGCCGTGCAGCAAGATATAAACCGGTGAGCCGGTAGCGAAACGTTCAGGCTCATCGAGCTCGAACCAGAACAACTGCTGACGGCACACCTTGAGCAGGCCCTCGACCGGCGCACCGAGCAGGCTGCCCGTCCACATGCCGGCGCAGACGATGGCCTTGTCTGCGGTCAGCGTGCCGTTGCTGGTTTGCACGCGAACACCCTGGCCGACGGACTCGATGGCAGTGACTGGCGTGTTCTTGTGCAAGATCGCGCCCAGTTGCTCGGCCAACTTCAGTTGCACGTCGATAGCCAGTTCGGGGCGCACGAAACCGGCTCCCGGCTCGTAATAGCCGGTAGCCTCTTCGCTGAAACCGCCGAATTGCGGAAAGCGTGCGCGTATCCCAGCGGCATCCAGCAGGCTGTGTTCGATATCGAAGCGCTTGGCCAGCGCTGCTGTCTCACCGCCGAAATCAGGTGTGCCATGGCCGCGAGTCGGCGCCTGGCTGCTGCTGAGCATCAGCATGCCGCAGGCGTCGAACAGGGATTCGCCGCTCTGCGCTTCCAGCTCACGCCAGATGCGTTGGGAATTCAGCGCCAGCGGCACATAGGACGCCCCCTCGCCCACGGCCTGGCGGGTGATGCGTGTATCGCCATGGCTGGAACCCTGATCGTGGGGCGGCGCATGACGATCCACGCCGGCCACGCGCACACCGCGCTTGGCCAGTTGATAAAGGGTGGCAGCGCCCATGGCGCCCAGTCCGATGACGATGACGTCGTAGTGCATGCTCACTCCTCTATTAAGGTCAAAGACGGTTGGATTTCCTCGCGAAATGCGTCGAGGAAGGTGACCATCCGCGCGTGCCGCTGCTCGGCCAGACGCGCACCTGCGGCGGTCTGAAAACCGGAGGCCAGGCCCAGCAGCTTGGTGCGGAAATGGTCGAGGGCGAAGCGCTGGTCATCCAGCGGGCGATGCTGCGCGTCGATATCGTCGGCGTCGTACAAGGCGCTGCCCATTCGCCCGGACACATGAAAACAGCGCGCCACGCCGATCAAGCCAATGGCGTCGAGGCGATCAGCATCCTGCAGAATACGCGCCTCCAGGCTGGTCGGCGTGATTGCCGCAGAGAAACTGTGCGCTTCGATGGCATGGCAGGCCGCCGCGATACGCTCATCGCGCCAACCCAGACTGATAAGCACTCCAGCGGCGCGCTCGGCAGAAAGGCGCGATGCGCTGGCACGCAACGGCGAATCCTTTTCTACCGCCACACAGTCGTGCAACAGCACGGCCGCCAGCAGCAGCTCCAGGTCGCCGCCTTCCTCCTGCTGCAACAGGCGAACATTGGCCCAGACCCGCTGCAGGTGCGACAGATCATGGGCACCGTCGTCGGTCGAGGGCGCGCAGAGCGCCAGCAACCGGGTTGCCTGCTGCACAAAGGGGGCAAAACGATCCATGGTCATCGGCTACTGGCTGTGGGCGAAAGCCGCACCTTAGAGCCAGGCGCTGTGGCTAGCAAGCCAAGCGGCCAGGCATTGCTCATCGCTATTACTGGACAATGCCGCATCGCTTGCGACACCTTTGCGCTTCGCTGGCCTGATCAAGCGCTGTCACAGGCAGCGCCACACCAACCCGCGTGGAAAAAACAGACAGACCGGCCAGCTCGATCGTGCATTCCCAACGGCGTCTCAGCACGTAACGGCATTCCCGGTTATCTTCGACACAGGACGGCATCCCAGGGTCACGGAAATGGCAATCACACAACAGTCGCGCATGGCCAAGGTCAACAGCCCGCTCGGCGAGAACGCGCTGGTCATGGAACGTCTGAGCGGCACCGAGTCTCTCGGCCGCCTGTTCCAGTACGAGTTGAGCCTGGCGTCGGAAAACTCATCGCTCAAGCTCAACAACCTGCTCGGCAAACCGATGGGTATTGCCGTGCAACTGGCCGATGGCAGCGATCGCTACTTCCACGGCATCGTCGCGCGTTGCAGCCAGACCGCCCATCGTGGCCAGTTCGCCAGTTACCAAGTCACGCTCAAGCCTTGGCTATGGTTGCTGTCGCGCACGTCCGACTGCCGGATCTTCCAGAGCAAGACAGTGCCCGAGATCATCAAGCAGGTATTGCGCGACCTCGGTTTCTCCGATTTCGAAGACGCCCTCACCCGCTCCTATCGCGAGTGGGATTACTGCGTGCAGTACCGCGAGACCAGCTTCGACTTCGTCAGCCGGCTGATGGAGCAGGAAGGGATCTATTACTACTTCCGTCACGAGCAGGAACGCCACGTGCTGGTGCTCTGCGATGCCTACGGTGCACACAGCACGGCACCCGGCTACGCCAGCGTGCCGTTCTACCCGCTCGACGATCAGATGCGCGAGCGCGATCACATTCATGACTGGCACCTGGCGCACGAAGTGCAACCTGGCTCCCTGGCGCTCAACGACTACGACTTCCAGCGCCCCAGCGCGCGCCTGGAAGTGCGCTCCAGCATCGCACGCGAGCACAGCAACGCCGACTATCCGCTCTACGATTACCCGGGCGAGTACGTGCAGAGCAAGGATGGCGAGCAATACGCGCGCAATCGCATCGAGGCGATTCAGGCTCAGCACGAGCAGATTCGCCTGAAGGGCAACGCCCGCGGGCTCGGCAGCGGCCACCTGTTCAGCCTCACCGACTACCCGCGCGATGACCAGAACCGCGAATACCTGATCGTCGACAGCGAATACACCGTGACCCAGGATCTGTATGAAAGCGGCCGGGGCAGTGAAGCCTTCCAGTTCGACAGCAGCCTCACCTGCATCGACGCCAGCCAGGTATTTCGGCCGCTGCCGCTGACCGTTCAGCCGATCGTGCAGGGCCCGCAGACGGCCATGGTGGTCGGCCCCAAGGGCGAGGAAATCTGGACCGATCAGTACGGCCGGGTAAAGGTACATTTCTACTGGGATCGCCACGACCAGTCCAACGAGAACAGCTCCTGCTGGATCCGCGTATCGCAGAACTGGGCCGGCAAGAACTGGGGCTCGATCCAGATCCCGCGCATCGGCCAGGAAGTCATCGTCGGCTTCCTCGAGGGCGATCCCGACCGGCCAATCATCACCGGCCGCGTCTACAACGCCGAACAGACGGTGCCCTACGATCTGCCTGCCAACGCCACCCAGAGCGGCACCAAGAGCCGCTCGAGCAAGGGCGGCACGCCGGCCAACTTCAATGAAATCCGCATGGAGGACAAGAAGGGCGAAGAGCAGCTGTTCATCCATGCCGAGAAGAATCAGGATATCGAGGTCGAGAACGACGAAACCCACTGGGTGGGCCACGACCGCAGCAAGACCATCGATCACGATGAGACCGTGCACGTCAAACACGACCGTACCGAAACGGTGGACAACAACGAGACCATCACCATCGGCGTCGACCGCACCGAAAAGGTCGGCAACAACGAGTCCATCACCATCGGCGTGAACCGCACCGAGCAGGTTGGCAGCAACGAGACCATCAGCATTGGCGCCAACCGCACCGAGAGCGTCGGCAGCAACGAGACCATCAGCATCGGCGCCAACCGCACTGAAAGCGTCGGCAGCAATGAAACCATCAGCATCGGCGCCAACCGTACCGAAAGCGTTGGCAACAGCGAGCGCACCACCATCGGTGCCGACCGCACCGCGCTGATCACCGCCAACGAGTACGTGCTGATCGGCGCGGACCTGGCGACCATGGCCGGCGGTAACGAGTCGCACTATGTGCGCGGCGAGCGCAATAGCCGAGTCCTCAAGGATGACAATCTGCATGTCGGCAAGAACTTCGTACTCAAGGCCGGTGACTCGATCACCCTGCAGACTGGCGCCGCCAGCATCGTCATGAAGAAGGACGGCACCATCGTCATTCGTGGCAAGAACATCAGCATCGACGGCTCTGGGGCGATCAACGTCAAGGCCGCCAAGAACATCGTGATGAAAGGCCAGAAGATCCTGCAGAACTGAGCCGCGACCACGGCCATGGAGCAACCTATATGACAGTCCAGTTCCACACCCCAGCGGTCACTCGCCTCGACGGCGTGGTCATCGGCGTGCTGCTCGATGTGCCCCAGGCGTCCAGCCCGGTAGTGGCGTTCCCCGGCTGCCCATCGGAAACCGGTATCGCCGCGACCACCACCACGACGCTCAGCCGTGAAGACATCGGCGCTCAGGTGGCGCTGATGTTCGTCGCCGGTGACCCGTCTCAGCCACTGGTGATCGGCCGCATCCAGCGCCTACCGCAGGCGCCGGTCGCCACGCCAGCGGCCGTGGCGCACATGGACGGCGAGCGCCTGGAATTCAGCGCCGAACGCGAGATCGTGCTGCGCTGCGGCAAGGCCAGCATCACCCTGACCCGCGAGGGCAAGGTGCTGATCAAGGGCGCCTACCTGTCCAGCCGCTCCAGCGGCGTGAACCGCATCAAGGGCGGTTCGGTGCAGATCAACTAAGAAGCCGCCCATGGAACTGCTCAACGCCACGCGAATGGTCGCCGCCTACAACCAGGGCCTGGACGCCGATGGCCGCGAATACTTGGTGGTCATCGTCAAGGGCACCTTCGATCTGCCGGTGGACGGCAGCGTGGCGCGCCTGCTCGATGAGCAGCAACCGCTGCTGATGAGCGATACCTTTACCGGTGACCCGGCGCTGTCCGCACCCCTGCGCGAGTTCGACTTCGCCCCTTTCAAGCCGTACTGCGACGTGCTGGTCAGCGGCAGCGCCCACGCGCCAGGCGGCCGCCCGGTCAGCCAGCTGACCGTGGGCATCCGTGTCGGCCGGGTCAGCAAGGCATTCAGCGTGTACGGCCCGCGGCAATGGCAACCCGGCGCGCTGGGCACCAGCGCCGGCGTGCCACAGCTCTTCGTACGTCAGGATATTTCCTACGCCAGTGCCTTCGGCGGCCACCACACGGCGCCGACTAACCCCGAGCACCTGCTGTGCAACCTGCGCAACCCGGCCGGCCAGGGCTGGTACCCGCGCAGCCTGAGCGGCGGCACCGTGGTCGGCATGCCGATGCCCAGCACCGAAAAACTCGGCCAGCCCGTGGATGCGCCCCATGGCGATTTCGAACCCATGGCCCTGGGCCCGCTGGGCAAGCACTGGCAGGCGCGCGTCGGCTTCGCCGGCACCTACGATCAGGCCTGGCAGGACGAACAGTTTCCCTTCTTGCCCAAGGATTTCGACGAACGCTATTTCCAGGCCGCCCCGGCCGACCAGCAGACCGACTACCTCAAGGGCGGCGAAGAGGTTTTCCTGCTCGGCCTGCTGCCCAGCGAGCGCGCCGGCTTCCGGGTGCCCAGCGTGCGCATGCCGGTGACCTATTTCCTCAGCGCCGGCGGCCATGAAACCGCGGAGGCGGTCATCGACACCCTGCTGATCGACACCGACGCCGGGCATGTGGAAATCACTTGGCGCACCCGCCGGCCGCTAAAGCGCAGCCTGTTCGAGATCGCCCAGGTGTTGGTGGGCGAGAAGTCCCGGGCCTGGTGGCGCGCCCGCGAGCTGGGCAAGGATTAC
Source organism: Pseudomonas sp. AC355 (assembly GCF_979258205.1). Taxonomy (NCBI): domain Bacteria; kingdom Pseudomonadati; phylum Pseudomonadota; class Gammaproteobacteria; order Pseudomonadales; family Pseudomonadaceae; genus Pseudomonas; species Pseudomonas sp. AC355. The sequence goes on from NZ_OZ409843.1 coordinate 3,600,411, forward strand.
TACCCGTCGCTGGCAGCGCTGAGCCACAGCCGCTCGACCGAGGATGACCTGTCATGAGCGCCCTCAGCATCCTCTCCAGCGGTATGCTCAGCGCCGTGGGCCTGAGCGCGCCGGCCAGTTGCGCGGCGATCCGCTGCGCCCTCGACAATTTTCAGGAAACCCGCTTCATCGACGGCGGCGGTGAATGGCAGGTCGCCGCCAGCGTGCCACTGGAGGAGCCCTGGCGCGGCCGAGCCAAGCTGGTGAAGATGGCCGCCCGCGCCATCGCCGAAAGCCTCGCCGCTTTGCCTGGCCTGGATTGCGCCGCTACGCCGCTGCTGCTCGGCGTCGCTGAACTGGATCGCCCAGGGCGTTGCGACGGTTTGGACAACAGCCTGCTGCGCGATATCGAGCGTGAGCTGGGTGTGCAGTTTCATGGTGCGTCCACGCTGATCCCGCGCGGCCGGGTCAGCGCCGGCGTGGCGCTGCTCAATGCGCGCCGGCTGATCCACGAAGGCGGCCATCGGCACGTGCTGATCGCCGGAGTCGACTCGTTTCTCAACGCCGCCACGCTGTCCGCCTTCGAGCAGCGCCAGCGGCTGCTGACCAGCCGCCACTCCAACGGTTTCATTCCTGGCGAAGGCGCGGCGGCGGTGGTCGTCGGCGCGCCAGTGCGCCAGGACGCCGAACAGCTGATCTGCTTCGGACTGGGCTTTGGCGTCGAGAAAGCTACCGTGGAGGCCGACGATATCCCGCTGCGCGCCGACGGGCTGGTGCAGGCCACCCAGGCGGCGCTCAAGGATGGCAACTGTCGCATGGAACAGATGGACTACCGCCTGACCGACAACGCCGGCGAGCAGTACTACTTCAAGGAAGCGGCCCTGGCACTGAGCCGCACGCTGCGGGTGGTCAAGGAGGAGTTCGATATCTGGCACCCCGCCGACTGCATCGGCGAATGCGGTGCCGCCATCGGCCCGGCCATGCTGGCGGTGGCCCTGGCCGCCTCACGCAAGGGCTACAGCCTTGGTTCGAACATCGTTTATCAACTGGGCAACGACGCCGGCGAGCGCACCGTGGCGCTGCTGCGTTATCAACGGGTAGGAGCAGCCTGATGGCCAACGAGGTCTATGCCAACAACCGGGAGATTTCCTGCAAGGCAGCCAGCGGCAAGTCCATCGCCGCCTTTCCCGACGTCTGCTTCACCCCACCGCAGACGCCGCCGATGCCCCTGGGCATTCCGATCCCGTACCCCAACACCGGGCTGTCCAAGGACACCACCAAGGGCACGCGCACCATCCGCATCACCCGCAAGGAAGTGATGCTCAAGAACAAGAGCTACTACAAGACCAGCTACGGCGACGAACCCGGCCGCGCCCCGAAGAAAGGCATCATCACCAGCAAGATCAAGGGCAAGGTGTACTTCACGTCCTGGTCGATGGACGTCAAGTTCGAAGGCAAGAACGTGGTGCGGCATATGGATCTGACGACCCATAACCATGGGTCGATGCCGGGCAATACGCCGACCTGGCCGTATCTGGATCAGATGGCGGTAAGCAAGGGAGAAGGGCCGTGCAAGGAAGACATCAAGAAAGAGAAGGATGCCTGCAAGGATTTTTCACCCCACAAACCAGATGCTCCTAGCCCCTGCCCCCCCGAGGGCAAACCAGATACCAATACTGCGGCAGACGCTTACGCCGACAAAGTAGGTGCAGATAAATGCCTGAGCGCCAGGCGATGCCAGCTCACACCTTACAAACCTACTGTAGGGCAAGCAGGCTGCTGCCCAGGGCAAACTGGCCACCACCTGGTTGAAGCAGGTTCTTTCTTCAACAAGGGCCGCGGCGGCAAGGACTCGAAGGCAATTAAAGGAACGAGCCCCTACAACGGCGATAAGGCTCCTTGCATCTGTGTGGAAGGCTGCAATCAGTACCACGGCACCCACGGGCTGATGCATACCTATCAGAGCAACGCCGCACTCAATAGCGGCGCCCAGTCGAAACGAATTACCTTTGAAGACGACAGTTCGGCTCGCTTGGTCAGCGTTACCTATGGCCAGGCCAAAGGCTTCGGCGTGGACGCGGTAGGCAAGGCATTTCCTGAATCAGGCTGCGATCCGGCATGCACTGAAGCGCAACTGGACGCCTATCACAACCAGTGCGGCATCGATGATCAGACGGATTGTCGAATGATTGCGACCGGATACAAAGGCGACGCGGCGCAGAAGGCCGCTGACGCCGCAGTTGTAAATCGTAGCAAGCACATACAGGCAGCACGTGCCAAAGGCTCTCGTGGTCGCTAAATTGCGTAGAGAAATCCCATGACGTTAAATCTCAAACAAATCAATACGGTCATATCTGGCGCAGTCAGATATCACGATCTTGTTTACATTGCGGATCAGGACGATTCCCTTGGGGCGAATGTGCCTCACACACACTTTCATGAGGTCGATGAAGGTCAGCTTGCCTTTATCGACACCGTGCATTGGCACACAGCCAGCATCGCTGTGAGCCAACATCCTGTTGCCCAGATGATCGCTATTTCTGCAGATGGTGAAGCCTTTTTGTTCGGCAGCCAACAACAAAGTCAGGAGCGCATCAGCACTGCGCATGGCGACCCCATCGACCGCGGTCACCTGCGCCAAGTTCGCACGATTGGCCAGCGAACCTTCGCGGTAGGCATGGGCCGTCAGGTCTATCGTCGCGACGGTGCAGATCATTGGACTTGTCTCGATCAAACCATCCGCCCCGCAATCGGCGAAACGAAAGGCTTCGAGTCCATCGACGGCTTTGAAGAAAACGACCTGTATGCCGTTGGATGGGATGGTGAGATCTGGCACTACAACGGCCAGCACTGGGGGCAGAAGGAAAGCCCTACCAACCTCGTACTGACCCGTGTGCTCTGCGCCGGAGACGGCCAAGTCTACGCTGCGGGTCGCCGCGGCCTGTTGATCGTGGGACGAGGTGACAGTTGGCAGGCAATCGAGCAGGAGGATGTGACCAGTGATATCTGGGATCTGGCCTGGTATAGCGACACGCTCTACCTCTCCACGCTGCGTGGTTTATATACGCTTCAGGGAGGCAGCCTGGTTGCAGTGAATTTCGGAGAGGACACACCGGCCACCTATTACCATCTCAGTATGGCCGATGGCGTACTGTGGTCATTCGGCGCCAAAGACATCATGGCCTACGACGGCACAACCTGGACCCGCATCGAGTAATGATCGCCACCATCCTCGACCAACACGCCGAAGAAGCCGCCTTCCTCGCAGGCCTGCGCAGCTACGCGGTAGGCGCGCCCCATTATGACCTGGAGCATCTCGGCGATCTGGACGAGCGGATCGAGGCGCATCTCGATGGTCTGCAGGTCGCCGGACTCAAGGGGCTTCACCTGTTGCTGGAGCAACTGACCCCACACGCCCAGGGCGAGGTATTCGCTACGGCTGCGCTGGCACTGCGCCTGAGTAACGACAGCGCCATGGAAACGCTGTATCAACATCTGCACGCCAACCCTGAGGGCGAGCCGTTTCTTGTCGCCGCAATGGGCTGGCTGGAGTGGCACGAAGTCTCCGCGCTGATCGAAGGCGATCTGCATGCCACTGACGTACAGCGCCGACGGATCGCTCTGGCTGCCCACACACTGCACAGCAAGGATCCAGGCCCGGCGCTGCTCTCGGCCCTCGGCCACGGTGATGCCAGCGTACTGGCCGCCGCGGCTCGGCTGGCTGGTACCCTGCGGCGCCGCGACCTGCTGCAGCCGCTGCGTCAGCACCGCCTGCACGGTGATGATGACGTGCGTTTCTGGAGCAACTGGGCCAGCGCCCAGATGGGAGACCAGGAGGCGCTCGGCAATCTGCGCCTGTTCGCCGAGCAGCCGGGTGAACGGCGCCGGCCCGCACTCGAGGTACTGCTCGCCTGGCAACCGCGGGAGGCTAGCATCGCCTGGTTGCGCGGCCTGATGCAGAGCGAGGCGCACCGCCATATGGCGATCCAGGCCATCGGTCTGCTGGGCGACCCACAGACTATTGCCTGGCTGATTCGGCAGATGCACGAACTGCCCACGGCCCGTGCGGCGGGTGAAGCGTTCAGCCTGATTACCGGTGCGGACCTCGCGGAACTCGACCTGGAATTGAGCGTCTATCCCGACTACGACGAAGGCCCTACCGATGATCCGTCCGACACCAACGTCAGCATGGATCCGGACATCGACCTGCCCTGGCCAGATCCGTATCAGGTCGAACAATGGTGGCAAGGCCAGCAGCAGAGCTTGCAGCCAGGCACCGGGTATTTGCTGGGCCAGCCGTTCAGCGAGAGACAGTGCATGGCCGTGCTGCGCAGCGGTACACAGCGGCAGAGACGTGCAGCGGCCAGCTTACTAGCGCGCTACCAGCCGACCAGCATGCTGTTTGCAACGGATGCGCCGGCACGCCGGCAAAAGCGATTGCTGGGCTGCTGAGCCCAATCGATCAATGACACAAGGAGAGTGCGAACATGTTCAAGAAATCCCAGCTGCCCCCGTCGCTATACTCCGACGCCAGCCATGGGCAGAAATCCCGCTCGAAGAAATCGCCTGCTCACAGGCATGACTACCGCATCAGTCTGCGCATAGCGCCGCTGATTTCTCCTCGCCGCAGCAATCAACCTGCGGCACGTCCCGAAACGCTCAGCCATTCGGCGAGGGAACGACCTTGAACCGCAAAACACTTTCCTGCTGCGCATTGCTGCTTATCGGACTACTCACACAGGGTTACGCCATGGCTTTTTCCAAGACGCTTTATCTGTTCTCCGAGGTAGAGGGCACCGTGTTGCTCGACGGGAAACCTGTTCAGGGTGTGGAGATAGAACAGGAATATCACTGGCATTGGAAAAACGAGCACCGTACCAACACCACACAATCCGATGCTCAAGGCCGCTTTCAACTGCCGGCCGTGACTGCGAAATCACTGACAGCAGGCTTCATGCCCCACGAACCGGTGACCGGCCAGCGAATCACCCTGCGCTATCAGGGTAAGGAACATAAAGGCTGGGTATTCACCAAACACAATTATGACAACCTAGGTGAGGTGAAGGGCCGCCCACTGAAGTTCATCTGTGAGCTCAACAGCGAACCCGTCGCTCACCCGGAAACTGAAACATTCGGCATCTGCGTTCTTCAGTAACGCCCCCATCATCAGACCAGAAGGATTCGGCTGTGAACCCCTTGAGCCCCAAACAATCCGCGCAGATCGCAACGCATGTCTACACCGTCAAGGATGCCGTCATGTCATCCAAAGGTGGTGTGGAGGATGAAGCCGCCCGTCTCGGGCTGAGCAACTCATTCGACTTCTCCAATCTGCAAATGGCCAGTGGAACCAGCGGTGCCGTTTTCCGTACACGGACAGGCTTCGCCTATGCCGTACACGGCGTAGGGGGGCGGCAGGGAGAGATGCTGTTGGCATTTCGCGGCACCGACACCTTTGCAGATGCTATGACCGATGCGAACGCTGGCCTGCAACGCGGCCCGAGCACCTGGCCTGTGCACGCAGGTTTCAATGAAACGTTCAAGTCGTTACGCAATGATCTCGATTCATTCATGCGCGGACGCAACCCCAGCACCGTGCACTGCGTGGGCCACAGCCTGGGCGGTGCGCTGGCTACCCTGGCGGCAGATCACCTCAGTGAACTCGGCGTGGCCGGAATCAAGCTCTACACCTTCGGCTCACCACGCACAGGTGTCGGCGGCTTTGCCCGGCACCTGAGCGGCAAGCTTGGTGCCACCAACATCCATCGCGTTTACCACAGCGCCGATCCGGTGAGCATGGTGCCGATATTCCCGTTCAGCCATGTGCCAGTCAGCGGCAATGTCTGCATGATCCCCTGGAAGGGCGCGCAGATCAGCCCCAATGCACACCGTATGACCCAGTACCTGCCTGCCATTGGCGATGCCACCTGGACAGGGCTGTACCGCAACCCTGAGCCGCCACTCGATCGGGAAATCGACATCTGGCTGGAGAGCGCCAGCTACGGCCCCACCATGCATTCCGCAGCGACATTGTGGATGATTTCCAAGGCCATGCAGTACCTGCTCAAGAAGGCTGCCAATATGGTAATCGGCAGCGCGATCACCGTGAGCATGACCGTGCTGGATCAGATTGCCAGTGTTCTGGTGCAGGGCGCACAGCTTTGCAAGGACATCAGCGATTCGATACGCGCCCTGATCGTGAAAATCTTCAAGTTCCTGGGTCGCGCAGTGCCTGCCACCATCGAAGTGACCACGTTTTTTCTGCGCTGGGTGCTTGATCTGCTGGCCAGGGCGGTCGTCGACATGGCGCGCCAAGCCATGCAGCTCGTGATTCGCTAGTGAATAGCTAAATGACGTTGGCGCCCGACCGGGGCGCCAACGTTCATCACAGATCGCTTTCCTCGACCATCCGCGCGCTACTGGCGTCCAGCGCATAGGCAGCATCGGCCAGGTCGTTGCTGACAGGCTCTATCTTCAGAGTGCCATTGACCCAGAGAGGCTCGTAGATATCTTCGAGGGCGATGCCCTTGGGATAGCGCACCAGCACCAGTTGGTTAGGCGGCGGTGGTGGGACGTGGATGCAGGCGCCTGGGTAAGGCACCAGAAAGAACAGGGTGCTGCGTCCGGCATTGTCGGTTTCAAGCGGTACCGGATAGCCACCAAGGCGGATTTTTTTGCCGTTCATGGCGGGCACGGTGTTGGCCGAATACATCACGGCGGGCAAATCCTTTTCCTGCTGTTTGAGGCCACCCTTGCTGTCGAAGCTACCCGCCGCCTCCGGGCTGTTGTGGGTGATCTCCGGCATCTGTTCAAGCGCGCGCTGATCCGCTTCGGGCATCAGTTCCAGCCAGTCGGTTTCGGGCAGTTCGGCGTGGGCGATGCCGCAGATCAACAGCAGAACAAGGGGCAGGTAACGCATCGACGGGACTCATGGTGGTAATAGCCAACAGGGAGTAGCCAGTCGTCGATGCGTCAGGCTACCGGTTCAACGCTTCTTGGTGATCAAACCGTAGATCACCAGCAGGATGATCGCACCAACCACCGCACCGATGAAACCAGCGCCTTCACCCGCCCGGTAGATGCCCAGTGCCTGACCACCGTAGGTCGCAGCGATGGAGCCACCGATACCCAGCAGGATGGTCATGATCCAGCCCATGCTGTCATCGCCTGGCTTGAGGAAACGGGCGATCAACCCGACGATCAGGCCGATTAAAATAGTGCCGATAATACCCATGACGCCCTCCAGAATAGAAAAAGGCGCCGCACGAATGCGGCGCCTTTCATCTGACGAGCGCAGCGCTGGAGAGGTTCAACCTCCCGCGCCAGAGGCCTAGCCTGCTGCGATAAGCGCCTGTACCTCGGCGATACGGCTGTCGAGGGTCGCCCGATCCGCACAACGCAAGGTGGCATGACCAACCTTGCGCCCGACCTTGAAGGCCTTGCCGTAGTGATGCAGGTGGCAATCGTCGATGACGGCGACCTTATCCACAGCCGGTACGCTGCCGATGAAGTTGAGCATAGCGCTCTCGCCGACCTTAGCAGTCGAGCCCAGCGGCAGGCCGGCGACGGCGCGCAGGTGGTTCTCGAACTGGCTGCACTCGGCACCTTCGATGGTCCAGTGCCCGGAGTTGTGTACCCGCGGCGCGATCTCGTTGGCTTTGAGGCCACCGTCGACTTCGAAGAATTCGAAAGCCATGACCCCAACGTAATCGAGCTGCTCCAGCACACGGCCGACGTAATCTTCGGCCAGTGCCTGCAGCGGGTGATCGGTGCTGGCCACTGACAGGCTGAGAATGCCGCTGTCGTGGGTGTTGTGCACCAGCGGGTAGAAGCGTGTTTCGCCATCACGGCCGCGCACGGCGACCAGCGACACTTCACCGCTGAACGGCACGAAACCTTCAAGGAGGCACGGCACGCTGCCTAGCTCGGCGAAGGCGCCGGTGACGTCTTCGGGTTTGCGCAGAACCTTCTGGCCCTTGCCGTCATAACCCAGGGTGCGGGTCTTCATCACGGCAGGCAGGCCAATGCTGGCGACGGCCGCGTCGAGATCGGCCTGAGACTGGATATCGGCGAATTCCGGGGTGGGGATGCCCAGATCCTTGAACATCGACTTCTCGAACCAGCGATCACGGGCGATGCGCAGCGACTCGGCGCTCGGATAGACCGGCACGAACTGGGACAGGAACGCCACGGTTTCGGCTGGCACGCTTTCGAACTCGAAGGTCACCAGATCGACTTCATCGGCCAGTTGGCGCAAATGATCCTGATCGCCGTAATCGGCACGAATGTGTTCGCCCAGCGCTTGTGCGCAAGCATCTGGCGCCGGGTCGAGAAACGCGAAATTCATACCCAGCGGAGTACCCGCCAGGGCCAACATGCGACCGAGCTGGCCGCCCCCGATTACGCCGATCTTCATCACTGCGCCCTCGGATCCGGGTTGTCCAGCACGGTATTGGTCTGCTCATCGCGGAACTGCTTGAGCGCCGCGTGGAACTGCGGGTGCTGGTGACCGAGGATACTCGCCGCCAGCAGCGCGGCGTTGATGGCGCCCGCCTTGCCGATGGCCAGGGTCGCAACCGGAATGCCAGCTGGCATCTGCACAATGGACAGCAGTGAGTCGACGCCCGAGAGCATGGACGACTGCACCGGCACGCCGAGCACTGGCAGATGGGTTTTAGCAGCGCACATGCCAGGCAGGTGAGCGGCACCACCAGCACCCGCGATGATCACCTGAATACCGCGGCCTTCGGCTTCTTCAGCGTACTGGAACAGCAAATCCGGGGTGCGGTGGGCAGAGACCACCTTCACTTCGTTGGGAATGCCTAATTTATCCAGCATCTCGACGGTATGGCTCAGGGTGCTCCAGTCGGATTTGGAACCCATGATCACGCCAACCAGTGCGCTCATCGTCGTGCCTCTCTCGTCTCGGGCGCTTGGCGCCGCGGCAGAAACAACAAACCACGCGGTAGGCGTGGTTTGCGGAAACCGGCAATTATACTGCAGTCGTGCGCAAATCGATAATCGGCCGCCCGTCGGAGAAACAGGCGATAACAGCGACTATTGTCCTGGGACAGTGCGTGACCTGGCAGGCCTTCCATACTGGGCTTCTCTATCGAGGAGGATCGCGCCATGCAACAGACCATGAAAGCCGCCGTCGTGCATGCCTTCGGTGAGCCCTTACGGCTCGAAGAAGTGAAGGTTCCCCTGCCCGGCCCCGGGCAGATACTAGTGAAGATCGAGGCAGCGGGTGTCTGCCACACCGATCTGCACGCCGCCGATGGCGACTGGCCGGTGAAACCCAGCCTGCCGTTCATTCCCGGTCATGAGGGCGTGGGCTATGTCGCCGCCGTAGGCCGTGGCGTGACGCGGATCAAGGAAGGCGACCGCGTCGGCGTACCCTGGTTATACACAGCCTGTGGCTGCTGCGAGCACTGCCTTACTGGCTGGGAAACCCTTTGCGCTGATCAACAGAACACCGGCTATTCGGTTAACGGCAGCTACGCCGAATACGTGCTGGCCGATCCGAACTATGTGGGCATTCTGCCCAAGAACGTCGGATTCGCCGAGATCGCGCCGATCCTCTGCGCAGGTGTCACCGTCTACAAGGGCCTGAAGGTCACCGGGGCGCGCCCCGGCCAGTGGGTGGCCATTTCTGGCATCGGCGGCCTGGGCCACGTCGCCGTGCAATACGCCCGTGCCATGGGCTTGCATGTGGTTGCCATCGATGTAGACGACGTCAAACTGGCATTGGCGAAAAAACTCGGCGCCAGCCTGACCATCAACGCCCGCCAGGAGGATCCAGCCGCCGTCGTACAGCGTGATATAGGCGGCGCACACGGCGTGCTCGTCACGGCGGTATCGAACAGCGCATTCAGCCAAGCGATCGGCATGGCGCGTCGTGGTGGCACGGTGGCGCTGGTGGGGCTGCCACCAGGCGACTTCCCAACGCCGATCTTCGATGTGGTGCTCAAGGCCATCAGCATCACCGGCTCCATCGTCGGTACACGCGCCGACCTGCAGGAAGCCATGGACTTCGCTGGCGAGGGGCTGGTCAAGGCGACCATCCACCGCGACAGCCTGGATAACGTCAACGGCATCCTCGGGCAGTTGCGCGCTGGGAAGATCGAGGGCCGGGTGGTGATGGAGTTCTGAGCGCGGGCATCGCCGGTGGGGAACGGAGTCACAGCGTCAGCGGTCAGACGCCTCTAGAATTACCCCCAACTCCATGAAAAGGACTACGCCATGACACGGCTGTCGCTGCTTATCGCCACCACCTTCCTGACCTTCAATGCCAATGCCCTGGAGCTGGCCAAATACCCCAAGGTATTTAGCGCCGACCAAGGCATTAGCGTCGTCATCGCCCCCAGCAGCGACGAGCGCCAGGCGCTGGTGCAAGTGCGCGGCATCAACCACCCCATGGATGAAGTGGTGTTACTGACCGACGTGAAGCAACGCGGTCAACAGGAAAACGATTACTCCACGACCCTGGATGGCCGTGACTATGTGCTGCTTGGCCAACGTCAGGGCTGGGGTGGTGAGTCGTACCAGTTGTACCTGCCCAACAACCGCGAACCGCTTTATGTAGGTTTCGATGAAAAGGCCAGCAAAGCCGTCAAGCCCACCGAACTGCTGGCACTCTATGAGAAACAGAAGAAGGATGGCGTCCAGGAAAAGCTCGCCCGCTTCGACCGCGAGAAACGCCAGCAGTATCACGTTGAGCAACTTGGAGAGATGGATGCACGCGCCTCCGCCAGTTGCGGCAGCCCGGTGAAAACCGAGGTGGACATGAACGGCATCGACGAGAAATTGTTGAAGGAGCTGAGCATCTCCAGCTACTGCGGCGAGGTGGTCAACCAGATGAACAACCTGTGCAGCAGCTCGCCAGCCTTCAAGGAGCAGGCGGCCAAATTCAACACCGTGCAGTGCAGTTTCGGCTCAGAAATGAAGATTCGCGAACAGGGCGACCGCATCCTTTTCACCACCGAGCGCGAAGCGGCCAATCAGGGCGACTTCATCAAGGCGTTCCTGCGCAATCTCTGAGTTGGCAAACCGGGCGGCCAGCGCGGCCGCCCTCCATTCGCATTCGGAATCCCGAACGCAAAGCCGTCGAAAAACCGAACAACCGAACTTCAAGCATCGTTAGATAGCTTGCTATAAATATAAAAAAACATATAAATCAAACGCTTATTAACTGCGCAAGGGTGAGGATCGGCCTGGCATACATCCTGCTCCTATCTGACCAGGAATGCGATAGCTCTTCCACACAGAGGCACGTACCCCGCTGTACAGCCTCAATAACAACAACACCGAGGAAATCGACCCATGCGTATTGTCCCCCGCGTACTGGCTGTAGCCGTTGCCGCCACCCTGATGTCCAGCCCGGTTTTCGCCGCAGAACTGACCGGCACCCTGAAGAAAATCAAGGATTCGGGCACCATCACCCTGGGCCACCGCGACTCGTCCATCCCCTTCTCGTATTTCGGCGACACCTCCAAGCAGCCAGTTGGCTACTCCCATGATCTGCAGCTCAAAGTCGTTGAAGAGCTCAAGAAGGAGCTGGAGCTGCCGGATCTGAAGGTGCGCTACAACCTGGTGACCTCCCAAACCCGTATCCCGCTGGTGCAGAACGGCACTGTGGATCTGGAGTGTGGCTCCACCACCAACAACGTCGAGCGTCAGCGTCAGGTCGATTTCTCCGTCGGCATCTTCGAAGTGGGCACCCGTCTGCTGGCCAAGAAGAGCAGTGGCGTGAACGATTTCGAAGACCTCAAAGGCAAGAACGTGGTGACCACCGCTGGTACCACTTCCGAGCGCCTGCTCAAATCCATGAACGCCGAGAAGAAGATGGGCATGAACGTGATTTCCGCCAAGGATCACGGCGAGTCTTTCCTGATGCTCGAGTCCAACCGCGCCGTGGCCTTCATGATGGATGACGCCCTGCTCGCTGGCGAAATGGCCAAGGCCAAGAAGCCGGATGACTGGCACGTGGTCGGCACCCCGCAGTCCTTCGAAATCTATGGCTGCATGGTTCGCAAGGGCGACGAAGGCTTCAAGAAGGTGGTCGACAAGGCCATCAGCGCGACCTTCGCATCGGGCGAAATCAACGACATCTACAACAAGTGGTTCCAGCAGCCAGTACCGCCAAAAGGCCTGAACCTCAATTTCCCCATGAGCGAAGAGCTGAAGAAGCTGATCGCCGAACCAACCGACAAGTCTGCTGAGCAGATCTGACGGTGTGATGCCACGCCCCTTTCACGAGAAGGGGCGTGGCGGGCACAGGGGAGGCCTGCGGCTTCCCCAACCTAACTCCTGACGAAGCCGACGCTCATCCGCTCACGCGGATACGGGTGACTGTTGCCTGCGAACCGGCTTCGCCACCGTAGAACGTATTTACGATCTCCAGCTAAAGACTCTTTTTGACGCCGTAGATCGTAAACACGTTCGCAAACCTGCGAGGGGAAACCCGCATGAACTACAACTGGGACTGGGGCATTTTCTTCAAGTCCACCGGCATTGGCAGCGAAATCTACCTGGACTGGTTCATCACCGGCCTGGGCTGAACCATCGCCATTGCGCTGGTCGGCTGGCTAATCGCCCTGTCACTTGGCTCGCTGCTCGGCGTGATGCGTACCGTGCCGAACCGCCTGATCTCCGGAATCGCCACCGCCTACGTGGAAGTCTTCCGTAACGTGCCGCTGCTGGTGCAGCTGTTCCTCTGGTACTTCCTGGTACCGGATCTGCTGCCTGAACCTCTGGAGCTGTGGTTCAAGCAGGATCTCAATCCTGCCACCTCGGCCTATCTGTCGGTTGTGGTGTGCCTCGGCCTGTTCACCGCTGCCCGTGTCTGCGAGCAGGTGCGTACCGGCATTGAAGCGTTGCCCGCGGGCCAGACCGCCGCCGCCTATGCCATGGGCTTTCGTCTGCCGCAGATCTACAGCAACGTGCTGCTGCCCCAGGCCTATCGAATCATCATTCCGCCGTTAACCAGCGAATTCCTGAACATCTTCAAGAACTCTTCGGTGGCCTCGCTGATCGGCCTCATGGAACTGCTCGCCCAGACCAAACAGACCGCCGAGTTCAGCGCCAACCTGTTCGAAGCCTTCACCCTGGCGACGCTGATCTATTTCACCCTGAACATGAGCCTGATGATGATCATGCGCATGGTCGAGCGCAAAGTTGCAGTGCCTGGCCTGATTTCCGTGGGAGGTAAATGATGGACTTCAGTCAGATCATCCCCGCTCTGCCAGGCCTCTGGGAAGGCATGGCCATGACCCTGCAACTGATGGTCATGGGCGTTATCGGTGGCGTGATTCTCGGCACCCTGCTGGCGCTGATGCGCCTGTCGAGCAACGTGCTGCTGTCCAAGATCGCGGCCACCTATGTCAACTACTTCCGCTCGATCCCGCTGCTGCTGGTGATCACCTGGTTCTACTTCGCAGTGCCGTTCATCCTGCGCTGGATCACCGGCGAAGACACCCCAATAGGCGCCTTCGCCTCCTGCCTGGTGGCCTTCATCATGTTCGAGGCGGCGTATTTCTGCGAAATCGTCCGCGCCGGCATCCAGGCCATCCCCAAGGGTCAGATGGGCGCCGCCCAGGCACTGGGCATGACTTACGGCCAGACCATGCGCCTGATCATCCTGCCCCAGGCATTCCGCAAGATGACCCCGCTGCTGCTGCAGCAGAGCATCATCCTGTTCCAGGACACCTCGCTGGTTTACACCGTCGGCCTGATGGACTTCCTCAATGCCGCCCGTTCGCGCGGTGACATTCTGGGTCAGCCCCACGAGTTCCTGATCTTCGCCGGTCTGGTTTACTTCACCATCAGCTTCGCGGCTTCGCAGCTGGTCAAGTTCCTGCAAAAAAGGTTAGCCGTATGATTTCCATCAAGAACGTCAACAAGTGGTATGGGGACTTCCAGGTGCTGACCGACTGCACCACGGACGTCAAAAAGGGCGAAGTGGTGGTGGTCTGCGGGCCATCCGGCTCGGGCAAGTCGACCCTGATCAAGTGCGTCAATGCTCTGGAGCCGTTCCAGAAGGGCGACATCACGGTCGACGGCACCTCTATCGCCGATAAAAAGACCAACCTGCCCAAGCTGCGCTCGCGGGTCGGCATGGTGTTCCAGCACTTCGAGCTGTTTCCACACCTGACCATCACCGAAAACCTGACCATCGCGCAAATCAAGGTGCTGGGTCGCAGCAAGGAAGAAGCCAAGCAAAAAGGCATGGCGCTGCTCGATCGCGTTGGCCTCAAGGAACACGCGCACAAGCACCCGGGGCAGTTGTCCGGTGGTCAGCAACAGCGCGTGGCGATTGCCCGTGCCCTGGCGATGGATCCGGTGGTGATGCTGTTCGACGAACCGACCTCGGCCCTCGACCCGGAAATGGTCAACGAAGTGCTCGACGTGATGGTACAACTGGCCCACGAAGGCATGACCATGATGTGCGTGACCCACGAGATGGGCTTCGCTCGCAAGGTCGCTGACCGGGTGATTTTCATGGACGCCGGCCAGATCGTCGAAGACTGCCCCAAGGAAGAGTTCTTCGGCGACGTCAGCGCGCGCTCCGAACGTGCTCAGCAGTTCCTCGCCAAGATCCTGCAGCACTGATCCACCCTGTCGGCGCTGCGGGAAGCCGCAGCGCCGACACATTTAGGCGCCCCACCGCTCCTAAACCGCCAAACGCCCCGCAACTGGCCAGCTCAGGAGGACTGTGATGCAATGCGCCTCCGCCAGGCTTCGTGTGGTACCGCCCGCCTTGTCCACCAAACCGCGCTACGTCCGACACCTGCTGCTAACCCTGCTGATGCTGATACTGGTCGCCGCGTGCGGCTACGCCGGTTATTACCTCAGCGAAAAGGCCGGCATCCGTAACCTGATCGAAAGCGGTGAACGCCAACTCGAGCTCAACGCCCGTGCGGTGGAAAGCGAGATCAACAAGTACACCTATCTGCCCAGCCTGCTGGAGCTGGAGTCCAACGTCAGCCGCCTGCTGCTGACGCCCGACGCCTACCGCCGCCAGCGCGTCAACGACTACCTCGAAGGCCTCAACCGGCGTAGCGGCAGCATGGCCATCTACGTGATGGACACCGACGGCCGCGTGCTCGCCACCAGCAACTGGCGCCAGCACGACAGCTACCTGGGTGAGGATTTGTCCTTCCGTGCCTACTTCCAGGACGCGTTACAGGGCGAGCAAGGCCGCTTCTACGGGATCGGCAGCACCACCGGCGAGCCTGGTTACTACCTGTCCCACGCCCTCAAGGCCAACGGCCGGATCATCGGCGTAGCCGTGGTCAAGGTACGCCTCGACCCGCTGGAGCAGCGCTGGCAACGGGCACGCCTGGAGGCCTACGTCAGCGACGAGAACGGCATCATCATTCTTTCCAGCGACCCGGCCCGCCGCCTCAAGGCGGTGCGCCCACTGAACGCCGAGATCAAGGAGCGTCTGGCGCGCAGCCTGCAGTATCACTGGTCGTCACTCGACGAGCTTATCCCGCTGACACGCACACCCGTAGCCACCGATGTCGAGCAGGTCAGCTTCGCCGCCACCGGCGAGCAGGAGGTCAGCGAGGCGATCAACTACCTGTCGCAAAGCCGCCAACTAGAGGACACACCCTGGCACCTGACGCTGCTCAGCCCACTGCAGGATCTGCGCCGCGAAGCGGTCAGCCACGGCATGCTGGCAGCCGCTGCCTTCGCGTTGCTGGCCTTCCTGCTGATCGCCTGGAACGAGCGGCGCAAGGTGATCGCCACCCGCCTCGCAGCCCGGGAAGCGCTGCAATTGGCCAACAGCGAACTGGAACGCAAGATCACCGAACGCACCGCCGATCTGCGCGCCAGCAATGACCGCCTCAAGGCGCAAATTCGCGAACGACGGCAGGCCGAAGAGACCCTGCGCCTTGCCCAGGATGAACTGGTGCAAGCCGGCAAGCTGGCGGTGATCGGGCAGATGTCCACCAGCATTGCCCATGAGCTCAACCAACCGCTGGCCGCGCTGCGCACCCTGTCCGGCAATACCGTGCGCTTTCTCTCCCGAGGCTCGTACGACGTGGCCACCACCAACCTGCAGACCATCAACGAACTGGTCGACCGCATGGGCAAGATCACCGGCAGCCTGCGCGCCTTCGCGCGCCGCTCCAACGATGGCGGCGAAGCCAGCCTGAGCAAAGCCGTGGACGCGGCGTTACAGGTGGTGCAGCCGCGCCTGGAACGCACTCCGCTGAACATTCACCACCAGTTCGACGACGCGCGCCTGGCGATCAACCAGACCCGCCTGGAGCAGATCCTGGTCAACCTGATCGCCAACGCCGCCGATGCCATGAGCACCCAAACGGATCGCCAACTGTGGTTGCAGGGCAGTGCAGATGGCGACCGCTATCGCCTGCGCGTGCTCGACAACGGCCCCGGCATCGCCCCCGCCGATCGCACGCACCTGTTCGAACCCTTCTTCACTACCAAGCCCGGCGAGCAGGGCCTGGGTCTCGGCCTGACGCTATCGGCCAGCCTCGCGGCAGCCGCAGGCGGTAGCTTAAGCGCCGATCATCCGCCTCAGGGCGGTACCGCTTTCGAACTCAACCTGCCTCAGGTTGCCGCTGTCATGGAGACACCCGATGAATGACGACCTCACCGTGCTGATCGTCGAAGACGATCCTCACGTGCTGCTCGGCTGCCAGCAGGCCCTGGCCCTGGAAGATATCGCCAGCGAAGGCGTCGGTAGCGCCGAACAGGCTCTGCAACGCATCAATGCGGACTTCGCAGGAATCGTCATCAGTGACATCCGCCTGCCGGGTATGGATGGCCTGAAACTGCTGGACGAACTCAAGCGCCGCGACCCGGCGCTGCCGGTGGTACTGATCACCGGCCACGGTGATATCGGCATGGCCGTTGGCGCGATGCGCGACGGCGCCTACGACTTCATGGAAAAACCCTTCTCCCCCGAACGCCTGGTCGATGTCACCCGCCGCGCCCTGGAACAACGCAGCCTGGCCCGCGAGGTGTCGTCACTGCGCCGCCAACTGGCCGGCAAGCAGGCACTGGAGCATCGGCTGATCGGTCGCTCGCCGGCCATGCAGCAGTTGCGCGAGCTGATCGCCAACGTCGCCGACACCTCGGCAAACGTGCTGATCGAAGGCGAAACCGGCACCGGCAAGGAGCTGGTCGCGCGCTGCCTGCACGACTTCAGCCGTCGACAGAACAAAGCCTTCGTGGCACTGAACTGCGGCGGCCTGCCGGAAAACCTGTTCGAGAGCGAAATCTTCGGCCACGAAGCCCACGCCTTCACCGGTGCCAGCAAACGGCGCATCGGCAAAATCGAACACGCCAACGGCGGTAGCCTGTTTCTCGACGAGATCGAGAGCATGCCGCTGAGCCTGCAGATCAAGCTGCTACGCGTACTGCAGGAACACAGCCTGGAACGCCTGGGATCCAACCAGTCGGTCGCTATCGACTGCCGGGTAATCGCCGCGACCAAGGCCGATCTCGACGAAGCCGGCAAGAGTGGCCACTTCCGCAGCGACCTGTATTACCGCCTCAACGTGGTTAGCCTGGAGCTGCCTCCGCTGCGCGAACGACGCGAAGATATCGCCCTGCTGTTCGAGCACTTCCTGCAGCTCTCCGCCCTGCGCTTCGACCGCGCCGCCCCCGAGCTGGATCGCCATACCCTGGCAGCGCTGATGGCTCATGACTGGCCTGGCAACGTACGGGAACTGCGCAACGTCGCCGAACGCTTCGCCCTTGGCCTGCCAGCCTTCAAGAAAAGCGGCAGCAACGACGGTATCGCACCAAGCTTCGCTGAGGCCGTGGAAGCCTTCGAGCGCAACCTGCTGGTCGACGCCCTCGAACAGCACGCCGGCAACCTCAGCCAGGCTGCTCAGGCTTTGGGCATGGCCAAGACCACGCTGTTCGACAAGGTGAAGAAGTACGGACTGGGCTAAACACAGGCCGTGGCCCTTAGGTGGGGACGGGGCGCGTAGCGATACCCATCGTTAAACGCATCAGCAAGGAAGCTGACGATGACCGAATACCGCCGCGACCATACGCCTGGCGCCACGTGGTTCTTTACCCTGAATCTTGCCAATCGCGATAGCAGTCTATTGGTCGAGCAGATCGACCCATTGCGCGCCGCCTTTCGTTACACCATGGGCCGTCACCCATGGTTTATCGATGCCATCGTTATCTTACCCGACCATCTTCACGCGCTCTGCACACTGCCGGCCAACGAGGCTGATTACGCGCTGCGCTGGCGCCTGATCAAGACTCACTTTTCACGGGCAATCCCTCGCAATGAAGATATTTCTCCGAGCCGCGCCAGGCGCGGAGAACGAAGCACCTGGCAACGCCGCTATTGGGAGCACCGTATTCGCGACGAGAGTGATTTCGCAGACCACGCCGATTACATCCACAACAACCCACGTAAACATGGCTCTGTGGAGCGGGTGGCCGACTGGCCGTGGTCATCGTTTCATCGCTATGTGAGAGCTGGGCTGTTACCAGAAAACTGGGCGAGCGGGATGGAGCTGGACATAGACCTAGGAGAACGTGAATAAACCGTTGCATAGCCATCATCGTGATGGGTATCGCTTCGCTCTAACCCTCGCCACGCCCCACGCCACCCTCGAGCTTGCGCCACAGCAGGCGCACGCCGGCCTTGCGCGACATGCTCCAGCGGTACAGGCGAATCTCCAGCGGGATGACCCAGTGTTCCTTACCGCACACCACCAGCTCGCCACGCGCCAGCTCGGCGTTCATCGATAAACGCGGCACCCAGGCCACGCCCAGGCCTTGCAGCGCCATGGCCTTGAGGCTGTCGGCCATGGCCGTTTCGTGCACGGTGGTGGAGCGCAACGCGCGCTGGCGTAACAGCAGGTTCACCGAACGACCGAGAAAGGTGCCGGCGCTGTAGGCCAGCAGCGGCACGCTCTGCCCGGAGTCCAGGTCATACAGCGGCGCACCGTGCTCGTCCACCGCGCACACCGGGAGCATCTCGCTGCGCCCCAGGTACAGCGACGGAAACAGATCCGGAATCAGTTGCACGGCGGCGTCCTGATCGTAGTAGGCAAGGATCAGGTCGCAAGCGCCTTCACGCAACGAGTGCACGGCTTCGCCTACGTTGGTGGCCACCAGCCGGGTGGTCAGTGGCAGGCCGTCACGGCGCAAGCGGGCAATCCACTCGGGAAAGAAGCTGAAGACCAGGGAGTGGGCCGCGGCAATTTGCAACGCCTCACCCTGCTGCCCTTCTAGATGATGCAGATGGCGAACCACCTCGCCAAGTTGATCGACCAGGCTACGGGCGGTAAGCAGAAACAACTGGCCGGATTCGGTCAATTCCACCGGCGTACGCGAGCGGTTGACCAAGGTCAGGCCAAGCGCCGCCTCGAGGCTGCGGATACGCCGGCTGAATGCCGGCTGGGTGACGAAACGCTTCTTTGCCGCCTGGGAAAAGCTGCGCGTGGAGGCCAGGGTGACGAAGTCTTCCAGCCATTTGGTTTCCAGGTTCATGCATCACCCACTCGTGTATTCAGTTCTTTGTCCGGCGGATGAAAAGGGCATCCGCTATGCGCGCCCTTCCACCCTGCGACAAGCGGCTGGATAACGCCAGGTGATATCCAGCAGTCACATCGACATTATGCCGATTATGCATAGGGCAGCAAGTAACAGCATTGGCCGCCAAATGGTCTGAGCCCTTACTCTAAAGGCCATCGCGGTATATCCCGCGTCTTTATGAGAGTCGAGGCATCATGTCAGCTGCTGCATTGTTCCGCGTCGAAAAAGACCTGCTCGGTACCCTCGAAGTCCCTGGCGAGGCTTACTACGGTATCCAGACCCTGCGTGCGCTGAACAACTTTCGCCTGTCCGGCGTGCCGTTGGCTCACTACCCGAAACTGGTCGTGGCCCTGGCCATGGTCAAACAGGCAGCAGCTGACGCCAACCGTGAGCTGGGCCATCTGCCTGCCGACAAGCACGCGGCAATCAGCGAAGCCTGTGCACGCATCATCCGCGGCGATTTCCACGACCAGTTCGTCGTGGACATGATCCAGGGCGGCGCCGGCACCTCGACCAACATGAATGCCAACGAGGTGATCGCCAACATCGCCCTGGAAGCCATGGGCCATGCCAAAGGTGAATACAAGCACCTGCACCCGAACAACGACGTGAACATGGCGCAGTCGACCAACGACGCGTACCCCACCGCCATCCGCCTGGGCCTGCTGCTCGGTCACGATACCCTGCTGGCCAGCCTGGATAGCCTGATCCAGTCGTTCGCCGCCAAGGGCGTCGAGTTCAGCCACGTGCTGAAGATGGGCCGCACCCAGTTGCAGGATGCCGTACCGATGACCCTCGGCCAGGAATTCCGCGCGTTCGCCACCACCCTGGGTGAAGACCTGGCGCGTCTGCGCAGCCTGGCGCCGGAGCTGCTCACCGAAGTGAACCTGGGCGGCACCGCCATCGGCACCGGCATCAACGCCGACCCGGGCTACCAGCACCTGGCCGTACAGCGCCTGGCGCTGATCAGCGGCCAACCACTGGTGCCAGCCGCCGACCTGATCGAAGCCACCTCCGACATGGGCGCCTTCGTGCTGTTCTCCGGCATGCTCAAGCGTACCGCGGTCAAGCTGTCGAAGATCTGCAACGACCTGCGTCTGCTCTCCAGCGGCCCGCGCACCGGCATCAACGAGATCAACCTGCCGGCACGCCAGCCAGGCAGTTCGATCATGCCCGGCAAGGTCAACCCGGTGATCCCGGAAGCGGTCAATCAGGTGGCCTTCGAAATCATCGGCAACGACCTGGCGCTGACCATGGCAGCCGAAGGCGGTCAGTTGCAGCTGAACGTGATGGAGCCGCTGATCGCTTACAAGATCTTCGACTCGATCCGCCTGCTGCAGCGCGCCATGGATATGCTGCGCGAGCATTGCATCAACGGCATCACCGCCAACGAAGCCCACTGCCGCGCCCAGGTGGAAAACTCCATCGGCCTGATCACCGCACTCAACCCCTACATCGGCTACGAGAACGCCACGCGCATCGCCAAGGTCGCGCTGGACAGTGGTCGCGGTGTGCTGGAACTGGTGCGTGAGGAAGGGCTGCTTGACGAGGCTACGCTGGCCGACATCCTGCGCCCCGAGAATATGATCGCACCGCGCCTGGTGCCGCTGCAGGGCTGATCCACTGCGCCCTATCAGCCAGTTATTCGCGCCGCCTACATTGAGGGCGGCGCCTTCATTTGTGCCCTCGGCTTCCGGGCAACACTCGTAAAGACCGTCACGATGGTCATCACAACAACGACAATTTAGGTGATATCCATGAGTCAGAGCCCTACCCCTGCCCGCCGCTTCCTAAGGGGCATGCCCCTCTGGCAGCAGATTCTCATCGGCCTGGTGCTCGGCGTGCTGGTCGGCCTGCTGTTCAAGGACGGCGCCAAGCTCCTCGCCCCGCTGGGCGCGCTGTTTCTCAATGCGATCAAGATGCTCATCGTGCCGCTGGTGTTCGTTTCCCTGGTGGCCGGTATCACCTGCATGCAGGACACCGCCAAACTGGGCCGGATCAGCGTCAAGACTATCGCCATCTACCTGGTGACCACCGCCTTCGCGGTGAGCATCGGCCTGCTGTTCGGCGCTCTGTTCACTCCCGGCGCCGGCATGAATATGGTCGCCAGCGCCGCCACCGAGGCCAAGCAGGCGCCATCCCTGGTGGAAATTCTGGTCGGCCTGGTGCCTGCCAACCCGGTGACCGCGTTCGCCGAAGGCAACATCCTGCAGATCATCGTCTTTGCCATCGCCCTGGGCATCAGCATGAACCTAGTGGGTGAAAAAGCCGCGCCCGTGGTCAAGCTGTTCAACAGCCTGGCCGAGGTGTTCTACAAGCTCACCGACCTGGTGATGCGCTTCGCGCCGATCGGCGTGTTCGCCTTGATCGCAGGCGTCGTGGCGTCCCACGGCATCGAAGTGCTGCTGCCGCTGGGCGGGGTGATCGGCGTCATCTACCTGGCCAGCCTGGCACACATGCTGTTGGTGTATGGCGGCCTGCTCGGCTTGCTCGCCCGGCTCAGCCCGCTGCGCTTCCTGCAGGGCATCGCCCCGGCACTGGCGGTGGCCTTCAGCACCTCGAGCAGCTCGGGCACCCTACCGGTGTCGATCGAGTGCGCGCGCAAGAACCTCGGCGTGTCGGAAGGGGTGGCCGGCTTCGTGTTGCCCGTGGGCGCGACCATCAATATGGATGGCACCGCCATTTATCAGGGCGTGCTGGCGCTGTTCATCGCTCAGGCCTTCGGCATCGATCTGAATGCCGGTCAGTACCTGATGATCATCCTTACCGCGACCCTGGCCTCGATCGGCACCGCCGGCGTGCCCGGTGCCGGCCTGATCATGCTCGGCCTGGTGCTGACCTCGGTGGGCCTGCCCCTCGAAGGCGTGGCGTTGATTGCCGGCATCGACCGCATCCTCGACATGGCACGCACCACGGTAAACGTGGCCGGCGACCTGATGACCACCACCCTGGTCGGCAGCAGCGAGAACGAACTGGATCGCGAGATCTACAACAGCCGCAACAAGGAATAAGCCTGCTTGCACGGTGCCAAGGGATGGCCACGACCATCCCTTTTCTGTTTCGGCGCCAATGCCTGTTGATGCTTTATTGGCAAATCTTCTCGCACAGCACCAGGCCCCTGTAGTGGCCCGACGTGCGATACAGCGTCATCCCCCTGGGCTTCGCTCTTTCAGGACTGATTGCCGTTTGCGCGCCAGCGCGATACAACGGCAGCAGCCCAACAAAGAGAAGCCCCCTCATGACCGTCAAAGCCGCATGGTTCGTCTGTTTGCTGTCCGTTTCCAGCGTCTTCGCCCTGCCCGCTCAGGCCGAACTGCCGCCTGGCTACAAGGTGGTGTTACAAACGGAAAACTTTCCGCCATTCAACATGGCCGATAACGAAAAGAATTTCGCCCGTGACGCCAATATCCAGGGGGTCAGCACCACCATCGTGCGCGAGATGTTCAAGCGTGCCGGTATCGACTACACCCTGACCCTGCGTTTCCCCTGGAGTCGCGTCTACGACGCCACCCTCGCCAACGCCAACCACGGCCTGTTCTCCACCTCGATGAACGAGGCGCGCCGCCCGCTGTTCAAGTGGGTCGGGCCGGTTGCCAAGGTCGAGCGCGTGCTGCTCGCCGCGCCGGGCTCAAACATCCCCAACCTGACGAGCCTCGAGCAGGCCCGCCAGTACCGCATCGGCAGCTACAAAGACAGCGCCGCCAGCCAGACCCTGGAGAAGGCCGGTCTAGAACCGATCAACACCCTGCGTGACCCGGAAAACATCGCCAAACTGACCCAGGGTCGCATCGACCTGTGGGGCACCACCGACCCGGTATGGCGCCACCAGGCACGCCAGGCGGACGTCACCGGCTTGCGCAACGTGCTGACCTTCGACCGCTCCGATCTTTACCTGGCCCTCAACCTCGACACCCCGGACGAAGTGGTCGCAAGACTGCAAAAGGCGCTGGATGAGATGAAGAGCGAGGGCTACGGCACCTGCAACAAACACCCGGAGCTGTGCTGATAGCGACTGCACGTTCACGTCTTTACCGATACAAAGCGCAAGCGGCCGTTCGTTGTGGGGCGCCAATTGGCGGGCTGAAGCCCACCAAATCGAACGTCCGCTATCGCCTTACACCGGCCTGCAGAAAGCTTTGGCTGGCGCTCTGCCAAGATGATCAGCGCGAAGCGTAACGCTCCCTCCCGCAAATAGTGGTACTGCACTTCCCAGTCGCCTTGATTCTCCCCCTCGCGAGCTTGACGCGACGCTCTAGCACGAGGCCGGCGCGCTGGAGCGCATCTTGCTAGACGATATTACGGCATACCGTCTGCCGTTGTAGCGCGTGCTTCTCTGCTCAGCAGAAGACAGCGCGCTTCGTGGCGCTATCGAACACTTCCGGGAGGCAATTCAATGCGTAGCGTAATGGCCAGTCTGTTCTGCCTGTTCACCCTGGCGGCTCACGCCGAGCAGAGCATCACCTTCGTCAGTTGGGGTGGCACCACCCAGGCAGCACAGACCCGCGCCTGGAGCGAACCCTTCACCCAGCAGACCGGCATCCGTGTCGAGCAGGCCGGGCCCACCGACTATGCCGCCTTCAAGTCCATGGTGGAGAGTGGCCAGGTCACCTGGGACGTGGTCGATGTGGAGGCGGATTTCGCCCTGCGTGCCGGCCGGGAAGGGCTGCTCGAGCCTCTGGATTTCAAGCAAATCGCCAAGCGCACCATCGACCCGCGCTTCGTCACCATCTACGGCGCCGGCTCGTTCTACTTTTCCTTCATCCTCGGCTACAACACTCAGGCCCTGCGCGAGGCGCCGCAGAATTGGGCGGCGCTGTTCGACACCGGCACTTTTCCGGGCAAACGCGCGCTCTACAAGTGGCCGAGCCCAGGTGTGCTGGAGATCGCCCTGCTCGCCGATGGGGTGAATCCCGCGCAGTTGTATCCGCTGGATCTGGATCGCGCCTTCAGGAAGCTCGACAGCATCAAGGGCGCTATCGCCTGGTGGGGCAGCGGTGACGAATCACAGCAGTTGCTCGCCTCCGGCACCGCCAGCCTGGGCATGTTCTGGAACGGCCGGGTCAATGCGCTGCACGATCAGGGAGCACCGGTGGGCATGAGCTGGCAGCAGAACCTAGTGGCCGGCGACTTTCTGGTGATACCCCGTGGCTCGCGCAATGTCGCGGCAGCGCGCACCTTCATCGCCCATGCCACCAGCCCGAAACCCCAGGCCGACTTTTCCTCGCTGACCGGTTATGCGCCGGTCAACCTCGGCGCCTCGGCACTGGTGGATCCCAAGCTGGCGGAGAACCAGCCCGGCGCCCACAAAACCGGGCAGATCACGCTGGATTTCAAATACTGGAGCCTCAACGGCGAGCGGATCGCGCAACGCTGGAGCGCCTGGCAGGCAGCCGGTCACTGACGCTTTTCGATAACACTGGTCGGCGGGTACTCGCCAAAGTATTTTATATTATGGTATACCATGAACCATAAGCCTCGTGATCCTGCACGGCGGCCAGTCCCGACAGCGCTTCAAGCGCACCGGGCTTTATAAAAAATCGAGGAAAGCGACATGAAATTTTCTTTGTTCGTCCACATGGAACGCTACGACCAGGAAGTCGGCCACCGTGAGCTCTTCGATCAGTTGACCGAGCTGACCCTGCTGGCCGAGGCCGGTGGTTTCAGCACCGTGTGGGTTGGCGAGCACCACGCCATGGAGTACACCATTTCGCCGAGCCCAATGCCGATCCTGGCCTATCTGGCGGCCCGCACCAGCACTATCCGCCTGGGTGCCGGCACCATCATCGCGCCGTTCTGGAACCCGATCCGCGTGGCAGGTGAATGCGCCCTGCTCGACGTGATCAGCAACGGCCGCATGGAAGTCGGTCTGGCCCGCGGTGCCTATCAGTACGAATTCGATCGCATGGCCGGCGGCATGCCCGCCAGTGATGGCGGCAAGTACCTGCGCGAGATGGTGCCGGTGGTCAAGGCGCTGTGGAAAGGCGATTACGCCCACGACGGCGAGATCTGGAAATTCCCCACCAGCACGTCGTCGCCCAAGCCGCTGCAGCAACCGCTGCCGCCGATATGGATCGCCGCCCGCGACCCGGACTCGCACAACTTCGCGGTGGCCAACGGCTGCAACGTGATGGTCACGCCATTGATGAAGGGCGACGAGGAAGTGGTCGACCTGAACAACAAGTTCAACACCGCCCTGGCCAACAACCCGGACGTGCCGCGCCCGCAATTGATGGTGCTGCGTCACACCCACGTGCACCTGGCAGACGACCCCGAGGGCTGGAAGGTCGGCGCCGCGGCGATCTCGCGTTTCTACCGTACCTTCGATGCCTGGTTCGGCAACAAGATCACCCCGGTCGACGGCCTGCTGGAGCCGAGCCCCGAGGAGAAATTCAAAGAGCGCCCGGAGTTCGAGCTGGAGAACATCCGCAAGAACACCATGATCGGCACGCCCGAAGAAATCATCGCGCGCATTCGTCACTACCAGGAGCAGGGCGTCGACGAATTCAGCTTCTGGGCCGACAACAGCCTGCCCCACGCCGAGAAGAAAAAGTCCCTGGAGCTGTTCATCCAGCACGTGGTGCCAGCCTTCCGCTGAGCCCCGTAACCGCTGCCCCGGCCATGCCGGGCAGCGGCCTTCGCCCTTGCGGCGAGACGCAAAACCCTATCCGAATAAAGACAAGAAGTAGGTTTTCCCATGGTGTCCCGCACAGCCCTGCTGCTCTACCCCTGCCCGTTCTCCACTGTCTGCGGGCTCTCCCGCGACAGGCGCAGCTGACTCGCTCAGCCGCCACCCCTCACGCATCCAACAGGCCGTTGAAAAACGTAGGCGAGGCAGCCGACGCGAGGCGAAAACAGCCGAAAAAGCGGAGTGTACGAGTTGTACATGAGCATTTTTAGGCTGTTTTCAACGACGCAGCGGCAACGTAGCTAGTTTTTCAACAGCCTGCTAAACCGGCCAGCCCCGCTCACGCGGTGCTGCATGCCGTCGCAACTTTGCGCAGGAGAACCGTCCATGTCTCAGCAAGAGCTCGTTGAAAGCAACAGCGTTGGCCAAGTCGCCGATGCCGACCGTCACGGCCGTGTTCGTGATCTGTTCACCCTCTGGTTCAGCACCAATATCGCGCCGCTGCCCATCGTCACCGGCGCCATGGCCGTGCAGGTATTCCACCTCAGCCTCGGCTGGGCGATCTGCGCCATTCTGGTCGGCCACCTGCTCGGCGGTATCGTGCTCGGCCTGGCCTCGGCCCAGGGCCCACAAATGGGCCTGCCGCAGATGCTGCAGAGCCGCGGTCAGTTCGGCCGTTACGGCGCCCTGCTGGTAGTGGTGATCGCCGCAGTCCTGTACATCGGCTTCTTCATTTCCAACTGCGTGCTGGCCGGCAAGTCGATCCACACCGTGGTACCGGAACTGCCGCTGCCTGCCGCCGTGCTGATCGGTGCCTGCGCGGCGACGCTGATCGGCATACTCGGCTACAACTTCATCCACACCCTCAACCGCATCGGCACCTGGGTAATGGGCATCGGCCTGCTCGCCGGGTTCATCGCACTGTTCGCCAATGGCCTGCCGGCGGACTTCGCCAGCCGCGGCGGCTTCAATCTCGCCGGCTGGCTGGCGATGGCATCGCTGGGTGCCATCTGGCAGATCTCCTTCGCGCCCTACACCTCGGACTACTCGCGCTACCTGCCGAAAAGCGTGGGTATCTGGAAACCCTTCATCGCCACCTATACCGGTGCCGTTCTCGGTACCTCGCTGTGCTTCGTGTTCGGCACCCTGGTGGCGCTGTCGGTGAGCGCGGACACCGACACCATGGACGCGGTCAAGCAGAGCACCGGCGCATTCGGCCCATTGCTCATGGTGCTGTTCATCCTCAGCATCATCAGCCACAACGCCCTGAATCTGTACGGTGCGGTGTTGGCGCTGATCACCTCGGTACAGACCTTCGCCGCCGACTGGGCGCCCAGCCGTCAAGCCAGGGTGGCGCTCTCGGCGATTTTGCTGGTGGCCTGCTGCGTGGTTGCGGTCAGTGCGCCTGCGGACTTCATCTCGCGCTTCATGCAGCTGATCCTGGCGATGATGATCGTGCTGGTGCCCTGGGCGGTGATCAATCTCGCCGACTTCTACCTGGTGCAGAAACAGCGCTACCACATCCCTTCACTGTTCGACGCCAATGGAGGCATCTACGGGCGCTTCAATCCCAATGCGGTGAGCGCCTATGCAGTGGGCATCCTGGTGCAACTGCCGTTCGCGGTCACGCCGATCTACACCGGCCCGATGGCCAGCAAGCTGGATGGCGCCGACCTGTCCTGGCTGGTGGCGATCATCGTCACCCTGCCGCTGTACCTGCTGCTGTCGCGCCGTGACACGGTGTACCGGCGCAAGCAGATATCCACCTTGTCGCGGGCCTGACGCTTGCGGCTAAGCCAGGCTACTGGGCTGATCCGGGAAAACAGATAGCTGATGAGAAAGCCCCCGCCCTTGTGCGGGGCAGCTTTCGTTGAGGGTCAACGGTAATTCAGCCCGCCACCTCGAAGATCGCACCCTCCACGCCGAGCACCTCGCCACTGGCGGAATACACGCCAACGCCCGTTTCGCAGACCTCCTTGATTCGCCCATCGGCGCAGCAGATGCGGTAACGCAGCTGAAACGGCTCGTGCTTGAGCAACGCGCATTGCACGCAGTACCAGACGTAATCGGCGTACTCGGCGAGGATCAGTGAGCCGAAGCTGTGAGCGGGATCGCGGGTCAGGTATTCGGCCGAGTAGCCGGTCAGTTGCAGGCAGCCTTCGCTGACGTAATCCATGTACCAGGTGCGGGCGTTGTCGCCGCGATAGATCAGCACCGGCAGATCGTTTATCAGCCCTGCGACACCCCCTGGCCCAACAGCGGCCTGGGTACCGGCCAAGGCTTTGCCGGTATGCCGGTGCACCCAGCTGGCCAGTTCCAGACGCGAATGCAGGTGAAATTTGCGCAGCAGGCTGCGCACGTAGATTTTCACCGTGCCGTCGCTGATGCCCAGCTCGCGGGCGATCTGCTTGTTGCTGTTGCCTGCAGCGATCAACTGCAGGGTCTGCTCCTCACGTTCGGTCAGCGCATTCGACGCTGCCACGGGAGCCGGGGCGAAACCGGCTGCACGCATGCTCTCCTCCCCGTCTTCTGCGGTGATTGGACGAATCACCACAGCAACTTCCATGCCTCGCCGGGGCGCACTACCTCTTTTGGCATATCTCCTCTGGTGGATTGAGCGAATAAGCGTGGCAGGAAATTATCTTGCCTATAGAGAAACACCAACCCTGCACCAACTTATGACCTGATCGCTTCAATCCAGAGCAACAAGGATCGCCATGACCCGCACAGCCGAGCTGCATCCCTTCAGCGTGCCGCGATACCCCAGCGGCGATCCTGCCCAACGGGTGACCTTTCAGCTACTGGTCACCCAGGACGCCGGCCAGCAGCGTAGGGCGCAATTGCTGGCCCGCGTCGACGCCAGAGAACTTCGCCACCTGGCGCTGCCGCACTACGCCGATGAAGCCGCGCTGGGCGAGGCACTGGGCACGCTGTTGAGCGAAGCCCGCATCGGGGTGCACCTCGAGCTGCACGGCGACGAAGCCTTCATCTGGTCGCTGCGCGGTGTGGCACGAGCAGCCGGCCTGCTGGCCGAAGAGATCACCCTGCACTGCAGCGAAAGCGGCCGACGCATGCTGTTCTGCGTGCATTGCGCCAGCCTGCAGGTGGGCACATCCGCCGATCTGCAAGCCTGCAGCCACTGCGCAGTGCTGCTGGAAGTGCGCCGGCATTTCTCCGAGCGCCTGGGTGCCTACCTCGGCGTCTGCGCGGATGCCGACCAGCCCTATGCGCAGGCCCGACCATGACCGCCTTCGAGGTGCGGGTCGGTGAGACCCGGATGATCACCCCGGTGATCCGCGAGCTGTCGCTCCAGCCCTTGAGTGGCACGCTGCCGGCGTTCTCCGCTGGCAGCCACGTGCAGGTGCACCTGCCGAACGGCAAGCGCAACGCCTACTCGCTGCTCAGCGACCCGAGCGACACCAGCCACTACCGGATCGCCGTGCGCCAGCAGGCGCAATCACGCGGTGGCTCGCGCTACGTGCACGAACAGTTGCAGACAGGCGATCGGTTGCGGATCTCGCCGCCGGCCAACCTCTTTGCGTTACACAGCACGGCGCGCCTGCACGTGCTGATCGCCGCCGGTATCGGCATCACTCCGTTCCTTGCCTACAGCACCGAACTGCTGCGCCGAGGCGACGCTTTCGAGCTGCATTACGCCTACCGCGCAGGGGTCAACGATGCCTACGTCGAGACCCTGCGCGAGCGGCTGGGCGAGCGCCTGCATGTCTACGAAAGCAGCAACCGACGTCTCGACCTGGGCCAGTTGCTGAGCCATCGCCCACTCGGCACTCACGTCTATGCCTGTGGTCCGCAATCACTGCTCGATGCCCTTCGCGAACAAAGCCTGGCCCTCGGCTGGCCAGCGACGCGGGTGCACTGGGAGGCCTTCGCCACCCCGGAACCGGGCGTGCCCTTCCTTGTAGAGCTGGCACGCAGTGGCCGTCAGGTGGCGGTCGGCGCCGAGCAAAGCCTGCTCGAAGCCCTGGAGTGCGCGGGTGTGGAGCTGCCCAACCTGTGTCGCGGCGGCGTCTGCGGCCAGTGCCAGACGCCCTATCTGAAAGGCGACGTGGAACACCGCGACCTGTTTCTCGCCGCCGCCGAGCGCGCAACCAGCCTGATGCCCTGCGTCTCGCGTGGCTGCGGCAGCCCGATCCTGCTGGATATCTGATACCGGAGACGTGCCATGCCCCTGATCTTCAAACCGGCAGAAACCTACCGGGACGACTTCAGCTTCCGCAACAGCCCGGCCGCCATCGCCCGGTTCCCGTTTCCGTTCCCGGAAGACGCCTACATGTACTCGGTGAACATCGAGCCAGCGGTGTCGCGCGATCCGGGCTCGGTGTTCGAGAACTGCTTCGATGTGGACGAACATTACCTGTCGGAGATGGCCGAGCGCGCCCGCGTTCTGGAGCGTGACCCCGAGCGCTGCCTGGTGATGCCGCACATGGCCCAGGCCGCCTGGGATCTGCTGGAAATGCTCATGCAGCAGCTGGCCGCTGACTACCCGCAGCACTTCCAGCTTGAACGCAACGGCACCGCCTGGCGCTGGCGCAACCTGGCCATGGGCATCGATCAGCACTTCACCTTTGGCGATGCCGACAGCCTGCCGTGCGAGCCGCTGGAGTACATCACCCGGCAGATGCAGGGCGATTTCGCCGTGCTCGACCAGCGTGACGGCGACCTGTTCATGGATGCCGGCATGGTCACCTGCCCGGCCGACTGGTCGCTGCGTTTCGACGCCGGCATGAGCTTCAGGCAGTGGCATGCACCCGTGCCAATGGCCAACCAGATGGGCATCTTCGAGCGCGCCCTGAAGTTTCTGCTGAACATTCAGGTCGGCCACCCGGTGCGCCGACTGAACTGGACGCTGACCATCAACCCGCGCCTGGACACCTCGCCGGAGACCTTTCACGAATGGGGCAGCGACCGCGGCTCGGTCACCCCGGACAACGTGGGCCGCCTGGTGCACCTGCGCGTGGAGCTGCAGCTGATGGCCCGCCTGCCGCGCTCCAACGCCGTGCTGTTCAGCATTCGCACCTACCTGATCAGCATGGAAGAACTGGTCAGCAACCCGGCCTGGGCGCGCCGCCTGCACCGCGTGCTGCGCGACCTGCCGGATGCCATCGCCGACTACAAGGGCATGACCCGCTACCGCCAGACCCTGGTGGACTGGCTGCGCCAGTTCGACTCCGAAGCCTGACCCGATCACTACACGAGGATTTTCCCATGGCCAACTCATGGCGCATCAGCGCCCTGCGCGAACGCCACCTGGCGCTTGGTTCGAACCTGGAAGACTGGAACGGCATGGGCACCGCCTGGACCTATGCCAGCGATCTGGCCGACCATCATGAAGCGATCCGCACCCGCGCCGGGCTGATGGACGTCTCGGGTCTGAAGAAGGTGCACTACGTCGGCCCCCACGCCGAAAGCCTGCTCGACTACGCCACCACCCGCGACATGGCCAAGCTCTATCCTGGCAAGTCAGTGTACGCCTGCCTGCTCGACGAGGACGGCACCTTCATCGACGACTGCATCGTCTATCGCACCGGCCCCAACGCCTTCATGGTGGTGCACGGCGCCGGCACCGGCTACGAGATGCTGATCCGCTCGGCACAGGGTCGCCAGGTCGCGGTACTGTTCGACGACGACCTCCACGACCTTTCCCTGCAAGGCCCGGCAGCCGTGAATTTTCTCGCCGAGCACGTACCCGGCATTCGCGAGCTGCCCTACTTCCATCACTTGCAGACCCGGCTGTTCGACCGCCCGGTGATGATCTCGCGCACCGGCTACACCGGCGAGCGCGGTTACGAGATCTTCTGCAAGGCCGCCGATGCGCCGCTGATCTGGGACGGCATCCTGGAACAGGGCCGGGACCACGGCATCATCCCCTGCGCCTTCACCGCCCTGGACTGGCTGCGCGTGGAGAGCTACCTGCTGTTCTTCCCCTATGACAACTCGCAGATGTACCCCTTCGCCGACCAGAAGGCTGGCGACACGCTGTGGGAGCTGGGCCTGGACTTCACCGTGTCGCCCGGCAAGCGCGACTTCCGGGGTGCCGCCGAGCACTACCGGCGCCAGGGCCAGGAACGCTTCAGGATCTTCGGTGTGCTGCTCAATGGCGAGCAAGCCGCCGAGGGTGGCGACAGCCTCTGGCACGAAGGGCGTCAGGTCGGCCTGATCACCTGCGCCATGTACTCACGCCTGAGCGGACGCTCCATGGCCATCGCCCGGGTCGAACCCGATATCGCCGAACAAGGCGTACCGCTGCAGGTGCGCGGCAGCCTGGAGGTCAGCGCCATCGCCCATACGCTGCCCTTCGACGACCCCGAGAAGAAGAAACGTACCGCCAAGGGCTGATAAACCCGCGCCGGCTCGCTCCCAGGCGTTGCAGGGGAGCGCCGAGCATCGCGACGCCTCGCCAACCGGAGAACCGAACATGAACCAACGAGTCGCCATCATCGGCGCCGGCCCGTGCGGCCTGGCCCAGTTGCGAGCCTTCCAGTCCGCCCAGGCCGATGGTGCGGAGATTCCCGAACTGGTCTGCTTCGAGAAGCAGACCGACTGGGGCGGCATGTGGAACTACACCTGGCGCACGGGCCTGGACGAACACGGTGAGCCGGTGCACGGCAGCATGTACCGCTATCTCTGGTCGAACGGGCCGAAGGAATGTCTGGAGTTCGCCGACTACAGCTTCGACGAGCATTTCGGCCGACCCATGGGCTCCTACCCACCCCGTGAGGTGCTCTGGGATTACATCAAGGGCCGCGTCGAGAAAGCCGGCGTGCGGCCTTACATCCGCTTCGATACTGCGGTGCGCGACGTCACCTTCGACGCGGCCAGCGAGCTGTTCACGGTCACCGCCCACGATCACCTGCATGACCGCACCTACAGCGAAACTTTCAACTACGTGGTGGTCGCCAGCGGCCACTTTTCCACACCCAACGTGCCTGATTTTCCCGGTTTCGAGCGCTTCGCCGGGCGCGTGTTGCACGCCCACGACTTTCGCGACGCCCTGGAATTCAAGGGCAAGGACGTGCTCATCGTCGGCGCCAGCTATTCGGCCGAAGACATCGGCTCGCAGTGCTACAAGTACGGTGCCCGCTCCATCACCAGCAGCTACCGCAGCGCGCCGATGGGCTACAAATGGCCGACCAACTGGGAGGAGCGCCCACTGCTCAGCCACGTGCAGGGCAGCACCGCGTTCTTCGTCGACGGCAGTTGCAAGCACATCGACGCCATCATCCTGTGCACCGGCTATAAGCACCACTTCCCCTTTCTGCCGGAAGCGCTGCGCCTGAAAACAGGCAATCGCCTGTGGCCGCTGAACCTCTACAAGGGTGTGTGCTGGGAGCAGAACCCGCGGCTGATCTACCTCGGTATGCAGGATCAGTGGTACAGCTTCAACATGTTCGACGCCCAGGCCTGGTACGCCCGTGACGTGATTCTCGGGCGCATCGCGCTGCCCGAACTCGAGCGCATGCACGCTGAAAACCTGGCCTGGCGCCAGGAGGAGGACACGCTGGAAACCGCCCAGCAGATGTTCGAATTCCAGGGCGAATACATCCGCCAGTTGATCGCCGCAACCGACTACCCGAGCTTCGACATCGCCGAGGTCAACGCCACCTTCCTGCAGTGGAAGAAAGACAAGTACGACAACATCATGGGCTACCGCGACAAGTGCTATCGCTCGCTGATCACCGGCACCCTGGCCACACCGCATCACACGCCCTGGCTGGAGGCACTGGACGACTCGCTGGATACCTATCTGAGCGACACGCCGCCGGCCGACCGCCTGAAGTCCGCCAGCTGAGGCGCCGCCATGAACCTGCCTGTGACAAGCCGCCCACTGGAGCCGGCGCTGTTCGCCCGCGCCGCCGATCTGGAACGCCACCGCGTAGCCCCTGGCGGGCTGACCGTGTTCGCGCTGGAGGCGGGTGATCGCCTGGAGGTGATCGACCTGGAGGGCGACCAGCCTGCCGAACTGCTGGCCTTCACCGAGGATGGCCGCGAAGCGCTGGCGGCACTGGGCCTGCAAGCCAGCGCTGGTGCCGATGCCATCGCCCACCTGCTGCACGATGGCAGCCGCGAGTCGATTCACGTCAGCAACGGGCTCACTCGTCGTGGTGTGGACTGTCGCCGCCTGCCGGCCGCAGCCCGGCTGTGGCCCGCCGCCACACCCGCAGGCTTCAGCCGCGAATTGCTGGCCAACGCTGCGCTGTGCGTGATCGTCGCCGCCCCTGGTGGGCGTAGCGCAGTGGACAGCCAGCAGCGCGCCAGTGAACTGCGTGTGCTGCTGCACCGCGCCAATCCGCGCAGGCTTTGGGTGCCGCCACTTCCCGCGCCGCTGGGCGAAGTGATCGACGAATTCACCATCCACCCCGGCAGCGCGCGCGACTACCTCGTCGCAGCCGGGCAGTTCGTCCAGGTGATCGACGTGGCCGGGCGCCAGTGTTCAGATTTCGTCGCCTTCGACCGCGCCGGCCTGGATACCGGACGCGAGATCGACCTCGACCCCACCGTCACCCGTACCCTGAACGGCAACGCCTACCCGGGGCCGGGCCTGTTCAGCCGCTTCTACGATCGCAACATGCAGCCGATGCTCGAGGTGGTGCGCGATACCGTCGGCCGCCACGATACCTTTGCCCTGGCCTGTGCGGCGCGCTACTACGAGGCGCACGGCTACTTCGGCCACGCCAACTGCAGCGACAACATCAGCCGCGCCATGGCCGCTCACGGCGTACATCCGCGTGCTGGCTGGCCGGCGATCAATTTCTTCTACAACACCGCCATCGACGCGCACCAGCACCTGACGCTGGACGAACCCTGGTCGCGCCCTGGCGATTACGTCCTGCTCAAGGCGCTGACCGATCTGGTCTGCGCCAGCAGTTCCTGCCCGGACGACATCGACCCCGCCAATGGCTGGCAGCCCACCGATATCCACATCCGCGTGTATTCCGAGAAGGAGCGTTTCAGTCTTGCCATGGCCACTCGAAAAACAGCAGATGCCGATCCGGTGCTGACCCGCGAAAGCGGCTTTCACGCCGGCACCTCGGCCCTCACCCGGCAGTTCGTCGACTACCGGGGCTTCTGGACACCGACCCGCTTCGACGGCTACGGCGCCACCGATGAATACCACGGCTGCCGCGAACGCGTGGCGGTGATGGATCTTTCCGCGCTGCGCAAATTCGAGGTGCTCGGCCCCGACGCCGAAGCACTGCTCGACCACTGCCTGACCCGCGACGTGCGCAAGCTGGCGGTCGGCCAGGTGGTGTATTCGGCGATGTGCTTCGAGCACGGCGGCATGCTCGACGACGGCACCCTGCTACGCCTCGGCGCCGATGCGTTTCGCTGGATCGGTGGCGAGGACTACGCCGGCATCTGGCTGCGTGAACAGGCCGCAAAACTGGGCATGAAGGTGTGGATAAAGAGCGCCTCCGAGCAGATCCACAACGTCGCCGTGCAGGGCCCGCTGAGCCGTCAACTGCTCGCGCAGATGATCTGGACGCCAGGCACCCAGCCAACGCTGGAGGAGCTGGGCTGGTTCCGCTTTCTGGTCGGTCGTCTGGATGACTACAACGGCCCACCCGTGATGGTGTCGCGCACCGGCTATACCGGCGAGCTGGGCTACGAAGTCTGGTGCCATCCGCACGATGCGCTACAGGTGTGGCAACGCCTGTGGCAGCTCGGCGAACCCCTGGGCCTGGTACCGCTCGGCCTCGAAGCGCTGGACATGCTGCGTATCGAAGCGGGGCTGATTTTCGCCGGCTACGAATTCGACGATCAGACCGATCCGTTCGAGGCCGGCATTGGCTTCTGTGTGCCACTCAAGAGCAAGGCGGCGAACTTTATCGGCCGCGATGCCCTATCAAGGCGCAGCGCAGCCCCCCGCCACAAGCTGGTCGGCCTGCAGCTGGAAGGCAATGAAACCGCTGCCCACGGCGACTGCGTATATAGCGGCCGGGCCCGGATCGGCGTGATTACCAGTGCCACGCGCTCACCGCTACTGGGCCGCAACATCGCCTTGTGTCGCCTGGATGTCGGCTACTGCGAGCCCGGCACAGCCGTCGAGGTAGGCAAGCTCGACGGCCTGCAGAAGCGCATCCGCGCGCAGGTCAGCGCCAGCACCGTCGCCTACGACCCGGACAAGAGCAAGGTGCGGGCATGACCGAACCGGTTGTGGAAAGAGAATTGCTTGGTGATGGCCATTCGATCTCACGGAGGTGGCCCATGTGGTTCAGCAATGCGTCCCGAAACCTGGCCGATGAACTCAGCCAGTGGCTTAACCGCCTGTTCGACGGCCAGCCCAGCACGGCCGCCGCACAGCCTCATCTGCAGCGCGATGCCCGGCTGCTCAGCAGCCTGCAGCGGCTGCAGCGCGACTGGGACGAATTGCAGCGCATCCGCCAGCAGGCCGAATGCCAGGCACCACCGCCCTGCAGTGCAGAAGAGTACGCCGCACTCAAGGAGGACCTCGCCGAGGCCCGGGCGCAGATCGACGCACTCCTCCACGAACGTGACGACAGCCAGCGGCGCCTGCACGAGCTGGAAGCCGAGCGCGCCCATTGGGACGAAGAACGCCAGGTCTGGGAGCTGACCAAACGTACCCTCACCGAAGGCAGCTGGGCGATGAACGTGGTGGCTGGCGACCCCGACCATCCGCAGAACCTGATTCGTTGGTCCGAGCAGTTCCGCGAGCTGATCGGCTACAGCGCCCAGGAATTTCCCGATGGCTGGGACAGCTATTTCAAGGTGGTCAACGCCGATGACCTGAAACAGGTCATGCAGGCCTTCAATGCCTCGATGGTCGACACCGGTGGTGATGGCTTCTACGCCGTCGAATACCGCATGCGCCACAAGAGCCGTGGCGAGGTGTGGTACCGCGAACGCGGCCGCTGCCTGCGCGATGCCCAGGGCCACCTGCTGTATGTCACCGGCGCCGTGCGCGAGATCAGCGACGAGAAGACCGCCGCCACGCTGCACCAGCGCGAACAGGCCAACATCCAGGCCACCTACACGCAGATTGCTCAGGTCGCCGGGGGGATTCGCAGCATTGCCGAGCAGACCAACCTGCTAGCGCTCAACGCCGCCATCGAAGCGGCACGGGCTGGCGATCAGGGGCGCGGCTTCGCCGTGGTCGCCGATGAAGTGCGCAATCTGGCGCGACGAACGCAGGACTCGGTGCAGCAGATCCAGGGCATGTTGCAGAAGGAACGCTCGGGCGAACCATCTTCAGGCGAGGGCTACTGATCGTGAGCAAAAAAAGGGCACTGCAACCCCTTCTACGCCGCAGACAGCAAGGGCTGGAGCCCTTTAGGACTGGCACACTCATTGCTTTCCCAATAAGAACATTTGTTTATCCGCAATAAAATACTTTCGACTCGACCTGCCTGCGCACCACTTATTCCAATAAACCGCTTTCGAGGATTCAGTGATGGAAGAACAGAAGACACCGCCTACGCTCGAAGAGCTGCAGGCCCTGATTGAAATGACCAACACGCTGAACATGGAAATGTTCTATTGGTGGTGTACCGCACTGATGATCTGCATCCACGCAGGTTTTCTGTCTTACGAGATCGGCGCTTCGCGCCTGAAGAACGCCCTGGCGGCGGGCGTTAAGAACATCCTCGCCTTCGGCTTCATCGTGCCCAGCGTGTTCCTGCTCGGCTGGGCCGTTTATAACGCCTTCCCCGATGGCCTGGTGCCGCGTATGGACGCCCTGATGGCCGGCATGCCGTGGAGTCAAGCCATGGGCCCGAACATCCAGGACAACGCCACCGGCATTTTCTGGGGCGCCTTCGCGCTGTTCGCCGCCACCACCGGCTCGATCCTCTCGGGAGCGATCATCGAGCGTGCGCGGATGAGCGCATTCATCATCATGACCATCGTGCTCGGCGGCTTTCTCTGGCTGCTCGCCGCCGCGTGGGGCTGGCACCCGGAAGGCTGGCTGACCGTACTGTGGGGCTACCATGACGTCGGCGCGGCAGGTGTGGTGCACATGGTCGCGGGCTTCTTCGCCCTTGGCGTGCTGATCAACCTCGGGGCACGCATCGGCCGCTTCAACCCTGACGGCAGCGCCAATGCCATCGTCGGCCACAGCATGCCGATGTGCGTGGTCGGCCTGATGCTGATCATCGTCGGCTTCTTCGGCTTCCTCGGCGGCTGCATCATCTACAACTCCGGCGCTCAGTGGACCAACATCTATGGCCAACCGACCAACCTCTCGGCCTTTTCCTACAACACCCTGATGGGCTTCGCTGGCGGCCTGATCGGCGCTTACCTGACCACCCGCGAGCCCTACTGGATGATGTCCGGTGGTCTGGTCGGCATCATCTCGGTCGCACCTGGCCTGGATCTCTACCACCCCGGGCTGGCCTACCTGATCGGCATGGGCGTGGCGGCTACGGCGCCTCTGGTTAACAACCTGCTGCTCAAGTTCAAGCTGGACGACGCCGTCGGCGCCTTCGCGGTGCATGGCTTCGGTGGTCTGGCCGGGCTGGTGATCAGCGGTATTTTCCTGGCTGGCTATCCGAACATGAACGGCATGGCCGACATCAGCTTCCTCGGCCAGGTTGGCGGGGCGCTGGTGATGGCCGCGCTGGGCTTCATCCCTGGCTATGGCATCTCCTACGCACTCAAGAAGGCCGGCATGCTGCGCGTACCGGCGCATGCCGAAGAGCGCGGCCTGGATCTGACCGAAGTACCGGCCCAGGCCTACCCGGAGTGGAACAGCATGTACGGGCCCAGCAGCACCGTTGGCGGCAGTGCCGAACCTTCCACCCTCGGATCCGCTACAGCCAAATGACCCTCGGCCGGCCGCGATGGCGGCCGGCTCATCTCAAGGAGTATCGCCATGAGCATCACCACCTTTGAAGGTGCCAGCGCCGTATTCACCTACGCCGACAAGCCCGCCATCCTGATCTTCATCAGCTTCCTGGTGGCTGCTGTCAGCCTCTACGCCCTGATCGCGACCATCATTCATGAGAAGCACAGCTACGCGCTGCCTGACGAAGAACTCGACAAACTGAAGTAACCCTTCGACCGGCGGCAACCCCGCCGGTCATCCCCCCGCTCGCTCCCGTGTCCTCTCGAAACCACCGCCCGCGAGTTATCCACAGACAGCCGCTCACCCGCGCATCATCGCCCCGCAACGCTCCCTCGATGAAGGCAGCTGCCTAGGAACCTGTTCACGATCTTGCGAGCTAGAGACATGCAAGGCCTGGGCGACCCCACAAAAACAAGCGAGTCGGGTGGACGACGCTTCACCCGTCCACCATCTCACGAGGCCTATGGTGGACAAAAGAGCTCTGTCCAGCCGCTGCTATGGCAGCAAGGTGGCGATAGCCGCCGTTCATTGTGGGGCGCCAATTGGTGGGCTGAAGCCCACCCTACGGTTAGATGCGCGGCTGTAGGGTGGGCTTTAGCCCACCAAATCGAAGGTCTGCTTTCGGCTGCTTTTGCCCTTTAGCAGGCAATACCGGTGAAGTCTGGCCTGACGCCAAGGAACAGGTTTCAGCCCGCCGGGCTGAACAGCTTCAGGCCGGCCACCCCACAGACGATCAGCACCAGACAAACGAGCCGCGCCAGCGTGGCTGGTTCGTTGAGGTAAGCGATGCCGTAGATCGCCGTGCCGACCGCGCCGATGCCAACCCACACGGCATAGGCAGTGCCCATTGGCAGGTAGCGGGCCGAGAGCGCCAGCAGGTACATGCTCAGGGCGATGAAGAAGATGCAGTAAAGGCTAGGCCAAAGCCGCGTGAAGCCCTGCGTACGAGGAATGGCGGAGGCGTACATCACTTCGCAGATGCCGGCGGCGAGCAGTGTCATCCAGGCCCAGGATGCAGTCATTTGAATTCCTTCATGTGCACAAAAGCCGGCCTTTCCTCTCGGAAAGGCCGGCTGATGGGTGTGATCAGTAACCCTGCCCGGGCACCCAGTTGGTGCCCGCCAGCGGCACCCGCGCCATGGCGGCGGCCTCTACGGTCAGCGCCACCAGATCCTCGGGGTCGAGGTTGTGCAGGTGCGACTTACCGCAGGCGCGAGCCATGGTCTGGGCTTCCAGCACCAGCACACGCAAGTAGTTTGCCAAGTGGCGACCACCTTCGACCGGGTCGAGGCGTTTGGACAACTCCGGATCCTGGGTGGTGATACCGGCCGGGTCGCGGCCGTTCTGCCAGTCATCGTAGAAACCGGCGGCTGAACCGATTTTCTTCAACTCCTCGTCCAGGCGCGGGTGGTTGTCACCCAGGGCGATCAGCGCGGCCGTACCGATGGCCACGGCATCGGCGCCCAGCGCCATGGCCTTGGCCACGTCGGCACCGTTGCGGATGCCACCGGAGACGATCAGCTGAACCTTGCGGTGCATGCCCATTTCCTGCAGCGCCTGCACGGCTTGCGGAATGGCCGGCAGAATCGGGATACCAACGTGCTCGATGAACACTTCCTGAGTCGCTGCGGTGCCCCCCTGCATGCCGTCGAGGACGATCACGTCAGCACCGGCCTTTACCGCCAGCTTGACGTCGTAGTAAGGGCGGCTGGCGCCGATCTTCACGTAGATGGGTTTTTCCCAGTCGGTGATTTCGCGCAGTTCGGCGATCTTGATCGCCAGGTCGTCCGGCCCGGTTCAGTCCGGGTGGCGACAGGCACTGCGCTGATCCACGCCAATTGGCAGGGTACGCATGCCGGCGACGCGCTCGGTAACTTTCATGCCGAGCAACATGCCACCGCCGCCTGGCTTGGCGCCCTGGCCGAGGACGATCTCGATGGCGTCGGCCTTGCGCAGGTCGTCGGGGTTCATGCCGTAGCGTGACGGCAGGTACTGATAGACCAGATGCTGGGACTGACCACGCTCTTCCGGCGTCATGCCGCCATCACCGGTGGTGGTACTGGTACCGGCGATACTGGCGCCACGGCCCAGGGCTTCCTTGGCATTGGCCGACAGCGCGCCGAAGCTCATGCCGGCGATGGTTACCGGAATCTTCAAGTGCAGCGGCTTCTTGGCGAAACGGTTGCCGAGAATGACGTCGGTACCGCATTTCTCGCGGTAGCCTTCAAGGGGATAACGCGACACGCTGGCGCCGAGCAGCAACAGGTCGTCGAAGTGCGGCAGCTTGCGCTTGGTGCCACCACCGCGGATGTCATAGATACCGGTCTCGGCGGCGCGCTGGATTTCCTGGATGGTCAGGCGATCGAAGGTGGCCGACTCGCGCAGAACGGGAGGTTGCTTGTCACTCATGATGATGCTCCTGAATCAGTACGCGCTGGCGTTATCGACTTTGAAGTTGTACAGCTGGCGAGCCGAGCCGTAGCGTTTGAAATCGGCGGCGTTCTCCTTGAAACCGGCGCGATTGAGCAGCACCTGCAGCTCCTCAATATGTTCGGCGCGCATTTCTTTTTCGATGCAGTCGGAACCCAGTGACTCGACACTGCCTTTGACGAAGATCTTCGTCTCATAGAGCGAATCGCCCAGCGCATCGCCGGCGTCGCCACAGACCACCAGCCTGCCGGCCTGGCCCATGAAGCAGCTCATGTGGCCAATGCTGCCGCCGACCACGATGTCGATGCCCTTCATGGAAATGCCACACCGTGCGCCAGCATCGCCCTCGATCACCAGCAGGCCGCCATGGGCGGTGGCACCGGCAGCCTGCGAGGCGCTGCCCTTGACCCGCACGTAGCCGCTCATCATGTTCTCGGCGCAGCCCACGCCGACGTTGCCGTGCACGGTGACCGAGGCCTTCTGGTTCATGCCCGCGCAGTAGTAGCCGGCATGCCCCTGAATATCGATGGAGATGGCTTCGTTGACGCCAACCGCGAGGTTGTGGGCGCCGTTGGGGTGGGTGACCAGCCACTCGCGATCGCTGACCGCCTTGACCTGGTCATGCAGCGCCTGGTTGAGGTCACGCACGCTGGCGCTGGAAAGGTCGATGGTTTTCATGCTGCGTGCTCCTTCTTGCGTTCCCAGATGTACAGGGTGGCGGGAGCGGGCTCCCAGACCTTGGCCTTGTCGATACCCGGCAGGCTGGACAGCGCCTGGTATTCGGAGGCCATGGCGACGTAGTCATCGGTTTCGGCGAGGATCGCCGGCTTGCAGGCGATCGGGTCGCGGATCACCGCAAAGCCGTTGCGGGTGCCGATGGCGAAGGTGAAGAAGCCGTCGAGGGCCTCCAGTGAGTTGTCCAGAGCCTGTTTCAGGGAGTCGCCCTGCTGCAGACGCCAGGCCAGGTAGCCGGCAGCGACCTCGGTGTCGTTCTCGGTTTCGAAATGAATGCCTTCGCGGCGCAGCTCCTGACGCAGACGGAAGTGGTTGGACAGCGAGCCGTTATGCACCAGGCACAGGTCGGCACCGGTCGAGAACGGGTGGCTGCCCTCCATGGTCACGGCACTTTCGGTGGCCATGCGGGTATGGCCGATGATGTGGCTGCCCTTCATCGACGCCAGGCCGA
Organism: Pseudomonas sp. AC355; assembly: GCF_979258205.1. Classification (NCBI taxonomy): domain Bacteria; kingdom Pseudomonadati; phylum Pseudomonadota; class Gammaproteobacteria; order Pseudomonadales; family Pseudomonadaceae; genus Pseudomonas; species Pseudomonas sp. AC355. The sequence continues at coordinate 3,642,993 of NZ_OZ409843.1, forward strand.
AACGCGCGGAAATCTCTCGGGGCAAGCCCATACCTTTGAGAATCTCGATGCTCTGTCCGGCACTCATGATGCGCACGGTCGGCGCCAGTTCAGCCAGCGCGGCACGCATCACGGGCTCTTCGGCCTTGATTTTCAGAACCATGGCGCTGGCGTTCTGGAACCAGTCCAGCTCGGCACCGAGCTTGCCCTGTAGCGCGGCAACCAGTGCCTTGAAGTCATACCCTTCGCTGGTCGCCTGCAGGGTCAGCTTGACCCAGCCATCGGCCACTTCATCGCCATAGATGGCGAAGCCGGCGCTGTCCGGGCCGCGGTCGGTCATGGCCTCGAGCATCGGTTCGAACAGCTTGCCGAGCTGCGATTCTAGCTGCGGATTTTTCAGGTAAAGCCCCACGATTCCACACATAGCTAAAAACTCCTGGGCAGAGGGCGCCCTACCCACGGGCGGGCGCCGGAAACGGTTGAAGAGACGGTCGGGTCAGAAGAATTCGGTGTAGCGCTTGATCTCCCAGTCGGAGACGTGGCGGCTGTATTCCACCCACTCCATGCGCTTGAGCTTGATGAACTCACCGACGATCTCCTTGCCCATGACCTCGGCAAACAGCGGGTCAGCCTCCAGCGCGTCGCAGGCTTCCTTGAGCGACTGCGGCAGGGTCTTGATGCCTTTCGCGGCAATCGCTTCGAGGCCCAGTGCGTAGAGGTTTTCGTTGCAGATCTGATCGGGCATCAGTTGCCGGTCGATACCGTCCAGCCCAGCGGCGATGATCGCGGCGCTGACCAGGTACGGATTGCAGCCGGCGTCCGGCAGGCGGAACTCCAGGCGGCCGTAGGGCACACGCACCATCGCCGAGCGATTGTTGGCGCCAAAGGCGATGAAGGCTGGAGCCCAGGTGGCACCGGACAACGAATTGCCGACCACCAGACGTTTGTAGGAATTCACCGTCGGCGCGGCGAAGGCGCACAGCGCAGGGCCGTGAGCCAGCAAGCCGGCGGCGAAGTGATACGCGAGTTTCGACAGGCCCATGCCGTTCTTGTCGCTGGCATCGAAGAACAGGTTCTTGCTCTCGGCACTGGCGATGGACAGGTGGAAGTGCATGCCGTTGCCAGCACGCTTCGGATCCGGCTTGGGCATGAACGAGCAGATCATGCCCAGATCGTTGGCGATTTCGCCGGCCGCCATGCGGAAGAAGGTGAAGCGGTCAGCCGACTCCATGGCGTCGCTGTAGGTGTAATTGATCTCGAACTGGCCGTTGGCGTCTTCGTGGTCGATCTGATAGATGTCGAAGCCGACCGGCTGCAGCGCTTCCGTCAGCTTTTCCAGAAACTCGCGAGAGCGCGACAAGCCTTTGTAGTCGTAGCATGGCTTGTCGAGGTTATCGCTGGCGTCGACCAACTGCAGGGTGCCGTTGGCGTCACGGCGCATCAGGTTGAACTCGGGTTCCAGGCCGGTATTGAGCGTCCAGCCGCGCGCCTTGAGACGCTCCACCTGCTGCTGCAAGACATAACGGCTGTCGTACGGCCAAGGCTCGCCATCGACGTGCCCGATGCACACCACCCGGCCGTAACCCGGCTGCCACGGCACGGGAATCAAGGTCGACAGATCGCCTTTGGCCATGAAGTCCGGCCCATGGGGCTCCATACCCATGCCGCAGATGGCGAAGCCAGCGAACCCTGCCCCAGCTTCCGCCACCGCTTCGAGGCCGGACACCGGCACCGACTTGGTCTTGGCCGAGCCATGGATATCCACGAACTGGGCAAGCACATACTTGATCGCGTGTTTCTCGATGACCCGCTGGGTTTCGCTTGGCAACATCATGTGCCTCCTGTCGACTCGATGATTATTCCGATTAGGAAATTAACTTTCCCAATAAGAATGCAATCAACTTGCCAATTTTCAGCACAACGCATGCGAGCCAGCTGCCGCGCGGGTTTTCTTCTATCCGCAGAGGAAAAATGCTTTCATAGCAGGAATCTCACACCGCCCGGCGTGCACCGTTGCGAAGCAGCCTGATCATTCCTGGTGCGAATTTATTATTCATAATTAGAAAATGGCCTCGCATGAGCAAACCGACAGATATCCCACCCCGCCTGAAACTAGAGCAATACCTGGGCATGCAGATTCGCCGTCAGCGCCAGGCTCAGGAACTGAAGATCGCCGAAGTCGCGCGCATCGCCGGTATCAGCCAGGGCATGCTCAGCAAGATCGAGAACGCTCAGGTATCCACCAGCCTCGATACCCTGAGCCGACTGTGCGATGTGCTGGGCATGCCGATGTCCAAGCTGTTCAGCCAATACGATCAGCAAGGTAGCGGTGCACTGCTGGTGAAGTCCGAAGAAGGCCTGGAAGTGGTGCGCCGCGGTACCGAGAAGGGTCACACCTATCACCTGCTGAACCATACCCGCGGGCCGAAGAAGAGCTTCGAGGCCTATATGGTCAGCATGGACGATGCCAGCGAGGAGTTTCCGACCTTCTCTCACCCAGGTACCGAGTTCCTGCACCTGCTCGAAGGTGAACTGGTCTATCGCCACGGCAACCAGCTCTACGCCATGCAGGCCGGCGACAGCCTGACCTTCGACGCTGAAGTCCCCCACGGCCCGGAACAGCTGGTGCAGGTTCCGATCCGCCTGCTGTCGATCATGAACTACGGCAAAGAGTGAAGGCCGAGTTCATTCGGCGGCTATAAGCGGAAGCGGACGGTCGCGATCTCGTGGGAGTGGCTTTAGCCGCGAGCTCTTTACGCCTAGCTAGGCAAGATCGAGGCTAAAGCCTCTCCCACAAAAGCAATCAACAAACGGCTGCTTCCGCCTCGAAGCTGCCTTCAGGCGTAGGGTGGACGTCGCTTCATCCGTCCACCACATTACGATCGCAATGGTGGACAAAAAGAGCGTTGTCCACCCTACGCACTTGATAAAAAGCTCGCGGCTAAAGCCCCTCCTACAAGTTACGCGAACGGCCGCTTCTACCTTAAACAGCCCACGTCGCACTCAACGCCCTTCTTCCAGCGCGCCTTCCAGGTCGAACAGAGCTGGATGGCTGGTGGCGCATACCTCCTTCCGTTTTCTCGCCTCAGAGACGAACCCGCGACCTGGCTGCGGACTGGCGCCGGGAACGGCGATGACGTCCTCGCCATTATCCTCGCGACCACATCCTATAAATTCCTACGGGGATAAATAAATTCCCCACAGGCATGGACACGAACAAAGCATTCGCTTATAAAAATCACCATCAAGAAAATTAGATTCGTCACAAGAAAATATTTTCATAGACGAACCACGCATTCACCCATGAAGAATTCCCTGCCGCCGACCCTTCAGAGGATCCGACATGCAGCACGCCCAGAATCAGTACGTGATCAAGATCAGTTGCCCGGCCACGTCGGGCATCGTCGCCGCGGTGGCGTCCTTTCTTGCCGAGCATCAGTGCTACATCAGCGAGATGTCGCAATTCGACGACGAGGTCAGCAGCACCTTCTTCATGCGCGCGGTATTCCGTTTCAACACCGGCGTGACCGATGACCTGGCGAAGATCGAGGAAGGCTTTGCCGCAGTGGCCAGCGCTTTCGAGATGACATGGGGCCTGTACAGCACCAGCAAGCCAACGCGCGTACTGTTGATGGTCAGCAAGTTCGACCATTGCCTGGCGGACCTGCTCTACCGCCATCAGAAGGGCGAGTTGAACATGGAGATCACCGCCATCGTCTCCAACCACCTTGACCTGCGTCCCATGGCCGAGCGCGAGGGCATCCGCTTCATCTACCTGCCGGTGACCAAGGACACCAAGACCGGGCAGGAAGCCGAGCTGATGAAGATCGTCGATGAAACCGGCACCGATCTGGTGGTGCTGGCGCGCTACATGCAGATTCTTTCCAACAATTTGTGCAAGCAGCTGGCTGGCCGAGCGATCAACATCCATCACTCCTTCCTGCCCGGTTTCAAGGGTGCCAAGCCCTACCACCAGGCGTTCGAACGCGGCGTGAAGCTGATCGGCGCCACCGCCCACTACGTCACCTCGGATCTCGACGAGGGCCCGATCATCGAGCAGGAAGTGCAGCGCGTGGATCACGCCCTGCGACCTGACGACCTGGTCGCCATTGGCCGCGATACGGAAACGGTGGCGCTGTCGCGAGCGGTGAAATATCACATCGAGCACCGCGTGTTCCTCAATGGCGACCGCACGGTGATCTTCCGATGAGCCCGTTGATCGACGGCAAGGCCGCGGCCGCCCGCGTACTCGCCGACGTACAGGCAGAGGTCGAGCAATTGCACGCTCAGGGCATCGAGCCGGCGCTGGCCGTGGTGCTGGTCGGTGACGATCCGGCCAGCCACGTCTACGTGCGCAACAAGGTGCTGCGCGCCGGTGAAGTCGGCATTCGCTCGCTCGAATATCGCCTGCCGGCCGAAGCCAGTGTCGCCGAGGTGCTGGACGTGGTCGGCGCGCTGAACGTCGACCCGGCCGTGCACGGCATTCTGGTGCAGTTGCCACTGCCCACACACATCGACGAAGTGCGCGTGCTGCAAGCCATCGACCCTGGCAAGGATGTCGACGGTTTCCATAGCGAGAACGTTGGCGGCCTGAGCCAGGGCCGACCGGTGCTGACACCCTGCACGCCAGCCGGCTGCATGCGCCTGCTGCGTGACACCCTGGGCGATCTTTCCGGCAAACACGCCGTGGTGGTCGGCCGCTCGAACATCGTTGGCAAGCCAATGGCCGCGCTGCTGCTGGCGGCCAACTGCAGCGTCAGCGTGGTGCACTCGCGCAGCATCGAACCGCAGAAGCTGTGCAGCCAGGCCGACATCGTGATCGCCGCCGTCGGCCGCCCGAGAATGATCGGCGCCAGCTGGATAAAGCCCGGTGCCGTGGTGATCGACGTCGGCATCAACCGCACCGAGGAAGACGGCAGAAGCCGCCTGGTCGGGGATGTGGATTTCGCTGCCGTGCAGCCCATAGCCGCGGCCATCACCCCGGTACCCGGTGGAGTCGGCCCCATGACTATCGCCATGTTGATGCACAACACCGTCCTCGCCGCCCGTCAGCAGACCGGGCAAGCCACTCAGGAGGCTCGCTGATGCCTTTCTCGCTGCTCAAATACGGCCTGTCGTCGGAGTATCCCGTCGAGGTCGACCTGCCCGCACCGAAGGAACTCAAGTCCTCCTACGACGTGGTCATCATCGGCGCCGGCGGGCATGGCCTGGCCACCGCCTACTACCTGTCGCGGTACCACGGCATCAGCAACATCGCGGTGCTGGAGAAAGGCTACCTGGGGGGTGGCAACACCGCGCGCAACACCGCGGTGATCCGCTCCAACTACCTGACCAGCGAGGGGGTGAAGTTCTACATCGAGTCGGTACGGATGTTCGAAAACCTCTCCAACGAGTTCGACTTCAACATCATGTACTCCGGCCGTGGCCAGCTCACGCTGGCCCACACCGACGCCAGCGTGCGCGCGTTCCGCCAGCGCGCCGAAGTGAACAAGCACTTCGGCGGGCGTACCGAGATGATCGATCGCCAGCAGATCCGCGAGCTGGTGCCGAGCCTGAATCTGGATCCCGGCCATATTCCGGTGCTCGCCGGCCTCTGGCACATCGACGGCGGCACCGCGCGCCACGACGCCGTGGCCTGGGGCTACGCCAAGGGCGCAGCCAAGCGTGGGGTGGAAATTCACCAGCTCACCGAGGTACAGGACTTCGTCGTCGAGGGCGGGCGCATTCGCGCGGTGAAGACCAACCGCGGCACCATTCAGTGCGGCTGCGTGGTGCAGGCGGTGGCCGGTACCAGCTCGCTGCTGATGAACAAGCTGAATATCAAGGCGCCGATCCACACCTATCCGCTGCAGGCGATGGTCACCCAGCCGTTCAAGCCATTCCTCGATCCGCTGGTGAGCTCCTCGGCCCTGCATTGCTACGTGCAGCAGACCAGCCGTGGCGAGATCGTCTTTGGCGGAGGTTCCGACCCCTACCCGCTGTACAACAGCCGTTCGACCCTGGATCTCAAGGAGAGCCTGCTGGCCTCGGCAGTCGAGATGTTCCCCTTCATGGCCAACGCCAAGCTGATGCGCCAGTGGGGCGGCATCACCGACATGACTCCGGACTACAGCCCGATCATGGGTCTGTCGCCCATTGACGGCTACTACCTGGATGCTGGCTGGGGAACCTGGGGCTTCAAGGCCACGCCGATCTGCGGCAAGACCATGGCCGAGCTGGTCGCCAGCGGCGGCAAGGTTCCGGAGCTGATCGCGCCGTTCGGCCTGGATCGCTTCAGCCGCTTCCAGCAGGTCAACGAAATGGGCGCCACGGCGGCCAGCCACTGACGGGTACAGCCAATGAAGATCATGACTTGCCCGCTCAACGGGCCGCGCAACATCAGCGAATTCACCTACGGCGGCGAACTCAAGCACATGCCCGACCCGACGACCTGCAGCGTCGCGCAATGGGCCGACTACGTGTTCAACAGCGAGAACCTGCTCGGTGTGGTCACCGAATGGTGGATGCACACGCCGTCGAGCTACTGGTTCCTGGCCGAGCGCCACACCGGCAGCGACGAGATCCTGCGTACCTTCGACCCTCGTGAACTGTTCGACCAGCGTGTCGATTTCGCCGCACCGGAGGCCGCCCAATGAACCGCCTGCCCGCCCCCATGGGATTGTTGATCGACCGCAACAGACCACTGACCTTCAGCTTCGACGGCAACTCGTGCCAGGGCTTTGCCGGCGACACCATCGCCAGCGCCCTGGCTGGCGATGGTCGTTGGCTGCTGTCACGCTCGTTCAAGTACCACCGCCCACGGGGCCCGCTGACCATGGCCGGCCAGGACGCCAACACCCTGGTGCAACTGCCGAACGAGCCCAACGTGCTGGCGGACGACCACCCGATCGCTGCCGGTATCAGCGTCACCCCACAGAACGTCAATGGCAGCCTGGAGAAGACGCGACGCGATTCTCGGCAAGTTTTCCAAGTTCATGCCGGTCGGTTTCTACTACCGCGCGTTCTACAAGCCCAAGGGCATGTGGAAGCGCTGGGAGCCGCTGATCCGCAAGAAGGCCGGCCTCGGCGTGCTCGACCTCGGGTTCGAGCCGAGCTACCACGACAAGGCCTACCTGTTCTGCGACCTGGCAGTGATCGGCTCCGGGCCCGCGGGTCTGTCCGCCGCCCTGCACGCGGCCAACGGCGGCGCCAAGGTACTGCTGATCGAACAGAACCCGGTACTCGGCGGCTCGCTGACCTACGCCCGCTTCGGCCTCGACGCCAACGCCGCCATGGGCCTGCGTGAAGAACTGGTCAGTGCGGTGAAGGGCCATGCCAATATCCGCGTGCTCGACCACGCCCTGTGCAACGCCTGGTTCGCCGATAACTACCTGCCGGTGATCCAGGGCAACCGCCTGTACAAGGTGCGCGCCAGGCAGTGCATCATCGCCAGCGGCTCCTTCGACCAGCCGGTGATTTTCCGCAACAACGACCTGCCGGGCGTGATGCTGACCAGTGCCGCCCAGCGTCTGATGCGCCTGTACGCGGTGAAACCAGGCAAGCGCGCGGTGGTACTAACCGGCAACGATGACGGCTACCTGGCCGCCCTCGACCTGTTTGATGCGGGTGTGGAGGTCGCCGCGGTGGTCGACATGCGCGAGCGTATCGATACGCCCGGCCTGGTCACTGCGGTGCAAGCCAAGGGCATTCCCTGTCACGCCGGCCACACCGTGTATGAAGCGCTCGCCGACAAGCACGCGCGCCACATCAGCGCTGTCGACGTCAGGCGTATCAGCGCTCGAGGCAAGGTGGCCGAGGCCAGCACGCGGATCGATTGCGACCTGTTGTGCATGTCCGCCGGTTACATGCCGGTCTACCAGTTGCTCTGCCAGGCCGGCGGCAGCCTGCGTTACGCCGACGAACATGCGGCGTTCTCGATCCATAACCTGCCGAAGATTCTCCGCGTAGCCGGCTCGGTGAACGGCCGTCACGACCTGCAGCGGGTAATCGCCGACGGTCAGCGCGCCGCCAGCGAAGCCCTCGTCGACCTCGGTCTGGGCGGCGCTCCGGTAGACGGCGCGGACAAGGACGACAGCCGGGTCAACTTCCCCTGGCCGATCTTCGCCCACCCCCAGGGCAAGGAATTCGTCGACTTCGACGAAGACCTGCAGATCCGCGATATCGTCAACGCCACCCGTCACGGCTACCGCGACGTGCAACTGGTCAAGCGCTTCTCCACCGTCGGCATGGGGCCGTCCCAGGGGCGTCACTCGGCGCTGCCCACGGCGCGCCTGGTCGCCGATGCCACCGGTCGTAGCGTCAGCGAAACCGGAGTGACCACGGCCCGTCCGCCCTTCTCGGCGGAGAAGCTCGCGCACATCGCCGGCCGCGGCTTCGACCCCTATCGCCAGACCGCCATGCACCGCCGTCATGTCGAGCTCGGCGCCAGGCTGATGCCCGCGGGTGTCTGGCAGCGCCCGGCGTTCTACGGCAAGGCAGAAGATCGTGAAGCCTGTATGCAAGCCGAGGCCCGCCATGTGCGTGAGAAGGTCGGCCTGATCGACGTGTCCACCCTGGGCGGCCTCGACATTCGCGGGCCGGATGCCGCCGAGCTGCTGGAACGCATGTACACCTTCGGTTTCAAGAAGCTCGCCGTCGGCCGTACCCGCTACGCGCTGATGACCGCCGAGGATGGCGTGGTGATCGATGACGGGGTGGCCTGCCGCCTGGCCGAGCAGCACTTCTACGTATCGGCGACCACCAGCGGCGTGGATCGCGTCTACCGCAGCATGCTCAAGTGGAATGCGCAGTGGCGCCTGAACGTCGACATCGCCAACGTCAGTGCCGCCTTCGCCGCGGTCAACCTGGCCGGGCCGTTGTCGCGCCAGGTACTGGAAAAGGTCTGCAGCGATGTCGACCTTGACGCTGAAGGCTTCCCCTATCTCGGCGTGCGTGAGGGCAGCGTTGCCGGGGTGCCGGCGCGGCTGCTGCGGGTCGGTTTCGTGGGCGAGCTGGGTTATGAAATCCACGTGCCCGCGCGCTTTGGCGAGCACCTCTGGGATGCGCTGATGGAGGCCGGCAAGGCCGAGGGCATCCGCCCGTTCGGGGTGGAAACCCAGCGCCTGCTGCGCCTGGAAAAAGGCCACGTGATCATCAGCCAGGACACCGATGGCATGACCCACCCTGCGGAGATCGACATGGGCTGGGCCATCGGCCGCAAGAAGCCCTTCTTCGTCGGCAAACGCACCATCGAGATTCTCGAAGCACAGCCCCTCAAGCGCAAACTGGTGGGCTTCACCCTGCCCAGGGGCAGTGCCAAACCGCTGGAAGGCCATCTGGTGCTCAAGGGCCCGGATATCAGCGGCAACGTGACGTCCTGCGAGTACTCGGAAACCGTCGGCGCGATCATCGGCATGGCCTACGCGGGCGCCGATCAGGCCGAGCCGGGCATGCAGATTCCAATTCGCGTGGAAGGCGGCGAGGTGGTGCAAGCCAGCGTGGTGAAACTGCCGTTCTTCGATCCACAAACCAAGCGTCAGGAGCTGTGACCATGAGCCTGAATATCCAGGGCTGTGCCGAACGCAGCCCTATCTACAGCCTGTACGGCCAAGCCGAGCTGACCCAGATCGGTGAACGGCTCTTCGTTGCCCGCCACGGCAGCGGTGACGAAACCGAACAACTGCAACGCTGCGCACTGATCGACCTGAGCAACCTGCCACGGGTCGGTTTCCGTGGCGCCGACAGCGCCAGCTACCTGCAAGGCAGGGGCTATCAGTTACCAGACATGCCCAACCGGGCGCGTGTGCAGGACGGTGGCGAGGCGGTGCTGCGGCTGTCGCAGACCGAGTACTTCCTGCTTGGTAGCCTGACCGATGGCGGCGCCCGTATCGCCGCCGAAGAGCAGGCGTGGACGCACAGCGAACAGGCCTGCTATCTGCTGCCCCGTCAGGATAGCCACGCCTGGCTGGCACTGACCGGTGCGCACCTGCCGGAACTGCTGGCCAAGGTCTGCGGCGTCGACCTGCGCGCCGACGCCTTTCCGGTCAGCACGGTGGCCCAGACCTCGATCGCGCGCCTCAATGCCATCGTGGTCAATGCCGGCACGAAAGCCCTGCCGATCTTCCACATTCTCTGCGACCGCGCCTCCGCCCACTACCTGTGGGGCGCCTTGCTGGACGCCATGGACGAGTTCGGTGGCAAGCCGGCGGGGATCGAAGCGCTGCAATAAGGCCGATGATCGTTCCCACGCTCCCACGTGGGAACGCCTGCCAAGGACGCTCCGCGTCCGCTGCTGCCCCTGTGACGCACCTGATACTCCCACGCCGGAACGCGGGAGCCATCTATGAACGAGATTCGCCCATGGCCGCCGATAAAGAAGAGCTGACCGACTACCGCGTCCCCGCGCTGCAACGCGGGCTTGGCATCCTGCAGATGTTCAATGCCAGCGAGCGCAGCCTGAGCAGCAACCTCATCGCCGAACGCTTGGGCGTCAGCGTCTCGGCCATCTACCGCATTCTGGTCACCCTCACCGACATGGGTTACCTGAACAAGCTAGGCACCAACAACTACGAACTCGGCCCCCAGGTGCTGTGCGACGGCTTCGCCTATCTGGCCAGTCGCGACCTGGTGGATATCGCCATGCCGCACCTCAACACCCTGCGCGACCGTACCTCGATGTCCTGCCATCTGGGCATCCGCGAACACACCGAGGTGGTCTATCTGTACCGTGCCTTCGCCGCCCAGCGACTGTCGGTCAACGTGCCGATCGGCACACGCCTGCCGTGCCACGTCACCGCTTTGGGCCGCGTACTGCTCAGCGAGCTGGATGAAAACGCTCTGGCGGGGCTCTACGCACACGTACGCCTGGACGGCTACCCGGCCCCCGCACCGAAGACGTTGCCGGAGCTGCTGCGCATGAGCGACGAGGATCGCGCCCGTGGCTTCGTCCTGCATCGCTCGGACTACTCCACCGCCATCGCCGCTCCGGTACGGGATCACAGCGGGCATATCGTCGCCGCCATCAATCTGTCCGGGCCGGATGCCGTGATGGACGACGACGCCAATCGCCAAACTCTGCGTGAAACCCTTCTGACCAGTGCCGCCCAGATATCGCGAAGCGCCGGCTACCGGGCGGCCTGAATCGCCGGGGTTTCACGTGGAACGCTGATTTCTATCGGTGACGTCGTGTCGATAGCGTGGTCTATGCTGGCACAGCAGCCAATAAGCGAACGGCAATGGAATTCGGCATACAGCATTTCTTCGGTTATCTGATCGCGGCGATTCATGGCCTCGGGGCGATAGCTGCCGTGCACGCGATCCTTACCGTACGTACCGCTCAGGGCGCCATCGCCTGGGCGTTGTCGCTGTTCTTCATGCCCTACCTGACGCTGCTGCCCTACGTGGTCTTCGGGCGTAGCCGTTTTTACGCCTACATCGAAGCCCGCCGCCAGGTGGACAAACAGATGCACCAGGCCATGGCCGCCCTTGACTGGCGACCGTGGGTTGCAGAAGCCATCGCCGCTGGTGAGTCGGAAGCCTACGGCAAGCTACGCGCCCTGCCGCGGCTGGGTCGCATGCCGTGCCTGGCAAACAATCAGGTCAGCCTGCTGATCGATGGCAAGGCGACCTTCGAGGCGATCTTCCAGGCGCTGGCCGAGGCGCGCCAGGTGATCCTCATCCAGTTCTTTATCGTCCACGACGACAAGCTTGGGCGCCGCCTGCAGGAAGTATTGCTCGAACGCGCAGCTGCCGGCGTGCAGGTGCACTTCCTGTTTGATGCAGTCGGCAGCCATGCCCTGCCGCGGCGCTATATCAAACTGCTGCGCGAAGGCGGTGTATATATGCACGCCTTTCCCACCGGCGGCAGCTTGTTCAATCGCTTCCAGCTGAACTTCCGTAACCACCGCAAGATCGTGGTGGTAGATGGCGAGCGGGGATTCCTCGGTGGTCATAACGTTGGCGACGAGTATCTCGGCGAGAAGCCGAGCCTCTCGCCATGGCGTGACACCCACGTAGAAGTGCACGGCCCGGCCGTGGTTTGCCTGCAGGAATCCTTCGCCGAGGACTGGTTCTGGGCCACACGTAAACTGCCGCCGCTGCTGCTGCCGGAGCGCTACCCGGATGAAGGCATGCTCTGCCAGGTGATCACCAGCGGCCCGGCGGACGCCCAGGAAACCTGCTCACTGCTGTTCGTGGAAATGCTCAACGCAGCCCGCGAACGCATCTGGCTGACCAGCCCCTACTTCATTCCCGACGAAGCCCTGTTCGCCGCGCTACGCCTGGCGGTACTGCGCGGCGTGGACGTGCGTATTCTGCTGCCGTCGCGACCGGATCACCGCATCGTCTATGCCGCGTCCAGCCTGTTCGCGTTGGAAGCGCTGCGCGCCGGGGTGAGGATCTTTCGCTACCTGCCGGGTTTCCTGCATCAGAAGGTCGTGCTGATCGATCAGGATATCGGCGTAGTGGGCAGCGCCAACCTGGACAACCGCTCCTTTCGCCTTAACTTCGAGATCACTCTGGTGACGGTCGACGCCGAGTTCGCCCGTCAGGTCGAGGCCATGCTGGAAACCGACTTCAGCCAGTCCCGCGAACTGATCGGCGCCGACCGCCGCGACGTGCATCGCCTGCAACAACTGGGCATGCGCGTAGCGCGGCTGATCTCGCCGATTCTCTAGACTTTGTGCGTCAGCCAAGCGCCCCAGAACAGGCTGCTGAAGAACCTTGTACCCTCGGCAAAACCAGCATCGTGGAGCAGGCATTGAACCGCTTGCTCGGAACGAGGTGGATCAGCACCCTGCAGAATTTTCTCGAGCTTGGCCTGCACCTCGTCTGCACCTACACCTTGTTGGCGCCAGCGTGCCGCCCAGGCCCTCAACAGCAATGGCTGACTGGTATATGCATGGTGATTGCCCGCGACGATCAACGGCGCGCATGGCTTCAGGCGCATCTGGATGGATAGCAGCAACGCTCGCTTCGGATCATCGCCAGGCACATGATGCAGGACGCCAATCAATGTCGCGGCATCGTAGCCTTGAGCTGCGGGGAGGTCATCGACCGTACCCTGCACGACCTCGACTCTGTCCAGCAGACCATGGGCCTGTAACTGCTCACGAGCGGTGTCGAGCATCGCCGCCGACGGATCTACAGCCGTGAAACGCCAGCTCGGTTCGAGAGCCGCCATGGTAATGATTTCCTGCGCAGTACCACCTGCCCCAACCACCAGCAGATGCGCACCCGGGCTTTGCTCAAGACTGACGCTGAGCATGCAGGCAGCCAGCTCATGGCAGGCATCGTATCCTGCGAGGGCAATACGGCTCTGACGGCCATATTCACTGGCACGGCTGTTATCGAACTTTGCGAAGCAATGCTGGGTCATGGAGCGCTCCATTGGAGCGCTCACCATAGGCGAGAAGGCCTAATAAGAAAAATTCTTACTTTTCATCAAGTCCATTCCAGCATGGAATTCAATGCGGACTGCATCATTCAGCTCGAATGCCTCTTCGTGCAAACCACGCTACCCGTATTACTCAGGGCTGGCGCGGCTTCAACGCGCCACAATCGGCCGATACCCAACGGGCGTCCGACTCCATGCTGCCCTGCTGGCGGCCGGCACCGCTGTCGAACTCGCCGCTGACCTTGGAGCTGAAGGACTTGTCGTCGAGAAAATGCGCCTCACCCTGCCCCTGACCCTGCGGACAAGTGAAGTTGAACACCCAACGATCATTGTCACGCGAAGTGATCTGCTGGCTACAATTGGGATCTTGCAGCGGAATGTTCTGCGCATCGACCTGCGCCTGGCTGATGCAGTACTGCACGCCCTTGTCGCCCAGCTGAATACCCTGCTGGGCCATGGCCCGTTCGAGCATTTCACGCTGCGCCTGAGGTAGGTTCTTGAACTGCTGCAACATCACATCGCTACTCGGCAACGCCTTGCCGCCGAGCTGCATGTTCTTCGAAGTGATTTCCCAGAGACCAGGTTGAATCTGCTGCTGGGCAGTGGCCATGAACGGCAGCACCAGCAGGCAAAGTGGCAGGATTTTCAAACTAGGCATCGGCATACAAGACTCCGTTCAGTGACCATTGATATGGCTCGCCTAATCTCCGACAGCAGAGCTGCCGGGATGTCACTACAGAATGGCCACTCAGCCTTCGACTTCCTGGTGATAAAGCTGCAGCCCACGGGCCTGATAGTTGGCAAGGGCGCTGGGATGATCGAAGGTGCAGGTGTGCACCCAGACCCGCCGGGTACCCGGCCAGGCCCAGGCGGATTGCAGCGCATGGGTCAGCAGCGGGCCGCCGAAACCCTGACCGAAGAACGCTTCGGCCAGGCCGAAATAGAGAATCTCCACCGAGCCGTCGGCGTCACGCTGCAACTCGTAGTAACCGGCGATGGCACCCTGGTGATAGGCCACCCAGGTGCGATGCTCGTCACGCTCGATCAGTTCGCGCCATTGCCCATCTGTCCAGGACAGCTTGTCCGTCCACTCCCAGGGCCCGCCCACCAATTGGTAGAGAAAGCGATTGAGCTGGAACTGCTTGATCCGGCATTCGACGACCTGCAAATCGTCCGGCAACGCCTTGCCACGCAACTGGTCGGGGCTGTTCATTTCCAGGTAGTAGGTGATGTTTTCAACCTGCTCGCTCATACCGTGATCCGTCGCTCTGGTAAGCCACGTGGCTGTGGCAAAGAGCGCAGGCTAAAGATCCGAGTGGCGTTCAGCAATCCCGCTTCGGGAAAACGGCAGCACTCAGGCACAACCCACCTGTACGAAAATTGGCCAGTAAAAGCTACGCGTGCGCTGCAAATTTACACATGGGCGAAGAAAAACTTACACATAGCCGCCCGCTAGCCCGCATGCCGCCTACACATTTAGCGAAAATCCAGTAGTCAGCCGCGCTTTCTTCCGTCACCTCGCTTATTTACTCTCGGCAGCCCGATTGCAGCCGTCGACACCACCATGACCGATATCGCCACACCGAACGCTCCAAGCGCCTGGCGCCAGCAACTGGCTCAGTTTATGGACGGCAAACCCGTGCAACGCCTGATCACCGTGCTGATCCTGATCAACGCCGCGATCCTCGGCATGCTCACCTCGACGGAGATCGTCAGCGAGTGGGGCTGGCTTTTGTTGCCTGTGGATATGTTCATTCTCGCGGTGTTCGTGATCGAGCTGGCGCTGCGCTTCGCGGCCCGTGGCATCGGCCTTTTGCGAGATCCGTGGGCGGTGTTCGATTGCATCGTGGTAGGCATCGCGCTGGTGCCGGCCAGCGGGCCGTTCAGCGTATTGCGGGCATTGCGCGTCTTGCGGGTGCTGCGCCTGGTGTCGATCAACCCGAGCATGCGCAAGGTGGTGCAAGCGCTGCTGGCGTCGCTGCCTGGCATGGGCAGCATCATCATGCTGATGAGTCTGATCTTTTATGTGTCGGCGGTGATGGCCACGCAGCTGTTCGGCGAGCGCTTTCCCGAGTGGTTCGGCTCGTTGACCGCCAGCCTGTATTCGCTGTTCCAGATGATGACCCTGGACAGCTGGTCGAGCGGCACGGTGCGACCGATCATGGAGGTGTATCCGCATGCCTGGCTGTTCTTCATCCCTTACGTACTGATCGCCACCTTTATGATGCTCAACCTGTTCATCGCGGTGATCGTCAACGCCATGCAGGACGCCCAAGGCCCGGATCCCGAGATCGAGGCGCGCGTGCAGCGCGAGCAACTGATTCTCGATGAGCTCAGGGCCTTGCGGACAGAATTGGCAGAGATGCGCCGCCAGCCTTGACCCCTAAACGACGGGCAGGGCGACTGCTTCAAGGCGAAAGTGGTCATCTGCTGCGTGGTTCGATCTGATCGTTCCTCACGCTCCGCGTGGGAATGCCTGCAGGGACGCTCTGCGTCCGATGTCGAGGCCTGGCGGGCGCAGAGCGACCTGGATTGGGCTCCCACGCTGGAGCGTGGGAGCCATCATCAATCTCGTGGGAGGGGCCGGGCGGCGATCCGCTTTAGCCGCGAGCTCTTTACGCCTAGCTAGGCAAAATCGAGGCTAAAGCCTCTCCCACAAAAGCTCTGCTCACCTTCCGCTTACGCCTTTCACCTGCCCAGCTCACAACTCCACAACTCCACCGCGGGCTGACTCGCCGTCGGTGGCCCGAGCCACTCGCTGAAGGGCTTACAGCCCTGGGCATCGCAAAGTTGATAGTCGCCAGCCTCGGGTGTGCGCCCGAGGCGTAGCGGTTGCAGAGGTGGCAGCTGGCGCTGGTAGTGCCAGGCGCCATCACGCAATACCGCGCCGTCCGGAATTTCCATGCCGGCACCACTGCCGCGCACCCGCGCCTCGCCAAGCAACAACCCATCCGGCGTGACGCGGTAGTCCTCTTCCCAGCGGATCTTTTCGATCGTGTGGTTCCAGGCCAGGGTGAAGGACGGCAGGGGCATTTGCGCCCATACCGCCCCAGCCAAACCCAGGCACAGACCCATCACGCCGCCGCCACGCGCTGGGCGCGGCGATCACGCCAGACGTGCTGGGCGATCAGCAAGAAGCCCAATGCATAGCCAATCTCGTCACTGATCGGCATCGCCAGAATCAGCGCGACGCCGGCGCCGAACGCCCACAGTCGCTCCCACCAGGCCATGCGCACATTCAGGTAACCCACCACGGCCATGCCCCACAAACCGACCGCAAACACCGTTTTGACGAACATGTACAGCGTTGCGCCCCAGCTGTCGCCCTGCATCATCAGCGCCGGGTCGTACACCGCCATGAACGGCACAACGAACCCAGCGGCGGCGATACGCACGGCCCACAGGCTGATCTTGAAGCCGTTCTCCTTGGCGATTGGCGCCGCCGCGAAGCAGGCCAGCGCTACCGGCGGCGTTAGGTCGGCCATCAGACCGAAATAGAACACGAACATGTGCGAGACGATCAGCGGCACACCCAGATCCAGCAACGCCGGCGCGGCGATGGCGCTGGTGATGATGTAGTTGGGAATGGTCGGAATACCCATGCCCAGAATCAGGCAGGTGACCATGGTCAGCACCAGCGACAGGAACAGGTTGTTCTGGCCGACGGCAAGGATGTACCCGGCAAAGGTCGTGGCGATACCAGTCAGCGAGACCACGCCGATGATCACCCCCACCAGTGCACAGGCGATACCCACTGGAATCGCATGCCGAGCGCCCTCGGCCAGTGCATGCACACAGGCGCGCAAGGTGTCGCGACCGCCCTTGACGAACCAGCACACCGCGACCAGCGCAGCGATGACGCCGAACACCACGCCAATGCCTAGTTGGAAGAACCCGGCGCAGAGAATCCCCAGGGCTACCCAGAAAACCATGCGCATGACTTTCGACGACACCTTGAGAATGATCGCCGAGCCGATGATCACGATGGCCGTCAACGCCAGCCCGACAGTGCCGGAGAACATCGGCGTACGCCCGGAAAACAACAGGTAGACCAGCACCAGCAGCGGGATGAGCAGATACCAGCGCTCCTTGACCGCACCCCAGGCGCTTGGGCACTGATCCTTGGGCAAGCCGCGCAGGTTGGCTCGTTTCGCCTCCAGGTGCACCATCCAGAATACTGCGCCGAAATACAGCATGGCCGGAATCAGCGCGGCCTTGGCCACTTCGATGTACGGCACGTTGATGGTCTCGGCCATGATGAACGCCACGGCGCCCATCACTGGTGGCATGAGCTGGCTGCCCATGCTCGCCGTAGCTTCTACCGCGCCTGCAAACGCCGGGCGGTAGCCAAATCGCTTCATCAGCGGAATAGTGAACTGCCCGGTGGTGACCACGTTGGCCACGCCAGAACCGGTGATGGTGCCCATCAGTGCCGAGGAAACGACCGAGACTTTGGCTGGGCCGCCGAGCTTGTGACCGAACAGTCCCATGGCGAAGTCGGTGAACAGCTTGATCATCCCGGCCTGCTCCAGAAACGCGCCGAACAGGATGAACAGGAAAATGTAGGTCGCCGACACATAGGTCGGTGTGCCATAGAAGCCTTCGGTACCGAAGGACAGTTGGTTGACGATCTGATCGAAGCCATAACCGCGGTGCGCCAGATCACCCGGCAGGTACTCACCGAACAGCCCGTAAAGCAGGAACAACCCGCAAATCAGCGGCAAGGCGATGCCCATCACCCGCCGTGCGGCCTCGAAAATCAGCACGGTCAGGGTAATCCCGACCACCATGTCCAGGCTGCTCAGGTCGCCCGAGCGCTGAACCAGATCGGCCTCGAAGTACCACTGGTAAGCGAAGGTGGCCATACCAGCCAAACCCAACAACCAAGCCAGCGGTTGCCAGGGACGCCCGGTGCCACGCGACGGATAGCAGATAAACACCATCAGCAGCAGGAAGCCGATATGCCCTGCGCGCAGCACCTGGCTGGACACGGGGTGGAAGGCTGCCGTGATGATCTGGTACGTCGAGAACAGCAAGGCGGTATAGAACAACGCCTTCGGCCACTCGCTCGGGCTGGCGTTCAGCCCCTGATGTTCACTCATGCTGTCATACCTTCGCTAACGCCCAAAGGGCGAAGAATCGGACGTTCACGCAATGACTCACCCGACGTGGGCGATGTCATCAGTGAGTTGAAAAAGATACCTGGCGGCGCTGTAGATTCGGACAAGCCGCGCGGGTTAGCGCGGCCCTACAGCAGCCTTGCACACGACACTGTCGTGGTGCGTCGCTTAAGCCAGGCAGTAGTCGGCGTTGCCCCAGGGATGTATTAGGGCGCGCCCATGAGCGCACAGAGTGTGTGCCGCTAACAGCGCGCCTAACCCACACTATGGATGACTACTTGAGTACACCTGCTTCTTTGTAGAAACGCTCAGCGCCCGAATGCAGTGGGATTGGCAGGCCATCGGTGGCGGTTTCCAGCTTGATGTCCTTGGCCGCGGAGTGGGAGTTGGCCAGACGAGGCAGGTTGTCGAACATCAGTTTGGTCATCTGGTAGGCCACCTCGTCGGAGACGCCGTCATGGCTGACCAGGATGTTGATAATCGCAGCGGTGGGTACATCCTGATCCTGGCCGTCATAGGTGCCGGCCGGAATCACGCGCGCCTGATAGGCACTGCTGCCAATCTTGCTGACCACATCCTCGGGGATCGCGACGAAGGTGATCGGCACCATTGAGGCCAAGTCGCGAATAGCCGCCATGCCCAGACCGGAGGATTGCAGGGTAGCGTCCAACTGGCGATTCTTGATCAGCTCGACCGACTCGGCGTAAGGCATGAACTCGACGCGGCCCATGTCCTTGTAGCTCAGGCCAGCCGCCTTGAAGATCGCCCGGGCATTGAGTTCGGTACCGGATTTCGGCGCGCCGACGGAAATACGCTTGCCCTTGAGATCCTCCAGGGTTTTGATCCCGGATTCCTTGCTGGCGACGATCTGAATGTAGTTCGGGTAGGTCGCGGCGATGGCGCGAATCTTGGTCAGCGGCGCTTTGAAGCCGGCTTCTTCAACACCTTTCCAGGCATCGTCCACCGAGTCGCCCAAGGCAAAGGCCAGCTCACCACGACCGGCCTGCAGCAGGTTGAGGTTCTCGACCGACGCCTTGGTGGCCTGTACGGAGGTTTTCGAGCCCTCAATACCGGTGCCATAAACCTGCGACAGCGCCACACCGATCGGGTAATAGACGCCGCTGGTACCGCCCGTCAAAACGTTGATGAAAGTAGGTGCCGCGAGCACCGCCGTGCTGGCAGTGATGGCCGCAGCGGCGGCAAAAAGGCTGAAACGCTTGGTCAGTCGCATGGGTGTTTCTCCGTGATTATTCTTGTCAGAGAGCCGGTTCGGGATCAGTGAGCAAAAGGGACGGAGAGCGCCGCGTGAACGGACAGCATGCAGTTGTAAACCGCGGTGCATGACGACTCTTGTCTTTCTTATGGTCACCGGATCAATCAATACCGGTTGCCCAGAGAACAATGCAGATGCCATGCCAGTGGCAACAAAGCCCGCGCCAGAGCGCTGAAGGGATTCAAGCGGGGACTAAACCAGCGGAAGCCTGCCGATTAGCCGAAAGAAAACGGCAAGATTCCGCTCAGACTGGCTCCTGGGTGTGGCTTCGCTCACCCCAGGCTACGTCTTGTGATCGAACCCATTCTGACGAAGTAGCTCGGGTTGAGCATAGCGATACCCGGGGCAGATTTATGCGCCTGCCCCCTCAGTCCTCGTCGCCGCTGCCAGCCGGGCGATAGGTGCTGCGCTGCAGACCGTGACGCTGCATCTTTTCATTGAGCGTACGGCGCGGCAGTTGCAGCAGCTCCATGGCCTGCAAGATGCTGCCCCGGCAACGCAGCAGGACGTTGTGCAGGCACTGCGCCTCGAACGCTTCCATCTGCTGGGCCAGGGATTGTTCGGCGTGTTCCTGACTGGAACCGCTCAGGCCCAGCGCATGACGCTCGGCAGCGTTGATCAGCTCGCGTACGTTGCCCGGCCATGAGTGGCCAAGCAGAGCGGCCAATTCGGCCGGCGTGAGGGGTTCCAGGCTGCGACCGTGGCGTTGCGCGGCCTCTTCGGCGAAGTGCTCGAAGAGCAAGCTGATATCTTCGCGACGCTCGCGCAACGGCGGTAGTTGCAGGGTGGCGAGATTGAGCCGATAGAGCAGGTCTTCGCGAAAGCGTCCGGCGCGAACCTCATCGAGCAGGTCGGGCTTCACCGCACTGATCACCCGCAGATCGACGCGAATGCTCTGGTTGGAGCCCAAGCGCTCCAGGGTCTTTTCCTGCAGCACGCGCAACAGTTTGACCTGCTGCGCCAGCGGCAGACTTTCCACTTCATCGAGAAACAGGGTACCGCCATCGGCATGTTCGATACGGCCGATGCGCTTGCTCTGGGCACCCGTGAAGGCGCCACTCTCGTGGCCGAACAACTCGCTCTCGAACAAGTGCTCGGGAATCGCCGCGCAGTTGAGCGCCACGAACGGCTTGCCAGCACGCTCGCTGAAGTCGTGCAGGCAGCGCGCAACGCGCTCCTTGCCAGAGCCCGTCTCGCCACGGATCAAGACGTTCACCGAGGTGCCGGCCAGCTCCAGAATCTGCCGCCGCAAGCGCTCCATGGAGCGTGACACGCCAAGCAGCTGTGCCGTTATTCCCTCCTTGAGCGCGAATTGCTGGTGCAGCCCGCGGTTCTCGCAGACCAGCCGGCGCTTTTCCAGGGCCCGCCGCACCGTATCGAGCAGCCGCTCCGGAGTGAAAGGCTTCTCGATGAAGTCATAGGCACCCTGCTTCATCGCCTGCACAGCCATCGGTACATCACCGTGCCCGGTGATCATGATCACCGGCAGGTCGCGGTCGCACTCGACCAACTTGGCCAACAATTGCAAGCCATCGGTGCCGGGCATGCGCACATCGCTGATCACCACGCCGGGAAAATCGATATCGATCAGCGCCAGCGCTTGCGCGGCATTCGAGCAGACCTGCACGCTGAAACCGGACAACTGCAGCCACTGCTGCGCCGCCTCGCGGATCGCTGCTTCATCATCGACGACGATTACCTGACCACTCATATCACCTCCTGGCTCGACGCCGCAGTGTAACGCCATCCGCTCATGCCTTTGGCAGGCGCAGGGTGAAGACGGCACCCGCAGCAACGTTACCGGCCTCCAGATCTCCGCCCAGATCACGAACGATTCCATAGGAAATCGCCAGGCCAAGGCCAAGCCCCTCACCCACCGGTTTGGTGGTGAAAAAGGGTTCGAACACATGACCCAGGTGTGCCTCGGCGATGCCGCCACCGCTGTCGCTAATACGCATCACGCACTGCTCACCCTGCACCTCGATCGACACACCCAGCTCCCGTATGGCGCTGTCGAGCATGGCATCCAGGGCGTTGTTGAGCAGATTGAGAATGACCTGCTCCAGGCGGATGGCATCCCCACAGACCCGCTCCTCGCTACGGATCTCGCAGCGCAGCTCGACCTGCTCGCTGCGCAGACGCGGCGCCAGCAACAGCAAGGCTTGCTCCAGCACATCACTGAGCAGCAGTCGCTCGTTCAGCCCGGCCGGGCTCTTGCGCGCGAAGGTTTTCAGGTGCCCGGTCAGGCTGGCCATGCGCTGCAGCAGGCCGTCGATGCGCACCAGGCCGTCGCGCACATCGCCCTCACGGCCGTTATCGAGCAACAAACCAAGGCTGCTCAGGTGCATCTGAATGGCTGTCAGCGGCTGGTTGATCTCGTGAGCCATGGCCGCCGACATTTGCCCCAGCGCGGCCATCTTCGCCGCGTGCACCAAACCCTCCTGGGCCTCGCGTAACTCGGCGGTGCGCAGGGTCACTTCGCGCTCGAGGTTCTCGCGGATGCTCGCCTGCAAACGCTGGTTCTTACGCCGTTGCAGCAGGAATAGGACGAAGAACACCAGGGTCAGCCATACACCCGCCGCCGCCAGGCGATAGCTGCGCGCCGTATCGCCAAGGCTGTCCTCGTCGATCAGCAGGTGCAGTGTCCAGGCTTCACTGCTCAGCTCAAGACGCTGCCACAGGTAATTGTGCCGCCCGTCCGGCCCATCGATGTTCATCCAGTCGGCACCTTTGCCGAGCGACTGTCCCTGTTGTTTGGGCAACGTGCGCAACGCACGCTCAGCATACTTGCGCACCTCCACCAGCTCGGCATGATCGAGCGCATCGAGCTCCTCAAGAGCCTGGAAACGCCAGGCCGGTCGGCTGCTCAGAATCACCACGCCATAGCTGTCGGCGACCAGCAGCACACCGGGCTGGCCGACCCACTCACGCTGCAGCTCTTCCAGTTCGAGCTTGACCACCAGTACGCCGATCACCGCACCGTTATCGTCATACACCGCGTGGGAGAGGAAGTAGCCGGGCACGCCGGTGGTCACACCAACCGCGAAATAGCGGCCAGATGTGTGGTGCAGGGCATCCTGAAAATACGGCCGGAAACTGTAATTGCTACCGACGAAACTGCTCCATTCGTTCCAGTTGCTGGCCGCCAGTGTGATGCCCTTGGGGTCGATCAGGTACAGCACGCTGGCGCCTGCAGCGGTATTGAGCAACTCGAAGCGGCGGTTGAGCTTGTCACGTAACAGCGGATCGTCCGGCGACTGCAGCAGCGCCTGGATATCACTGTCCATCGACAGCAGCTGCGGCACCGAGCGAAAGCGATCGACCAGGGTCTGAATCGATTGTGCATATAGCTGCAACTGGCCGTGGGCCTCGCTGCTGCGATCTTCCCAGGCCCGCTGTTCGGCGTAGCGGCTGGCCAGCCACAGGCTGACGGCCAGGCCGAAGATGACCAACAGCACGATGGCGACGATGCGATAACGCAGAAACAGGGTGGTCATGCACGACTCGAATTTTTATGATGCCGGCATGTTAGCCCGAAATGCGCGCGGGTCGCCTATGAGGATGCCGCGGCTTTTGTAGCCTGAGTTAGCCGAAGGCGTAACCCGGGACGACAGGCTCGGAATAATCGCCCGGCCCCGGGTATCGCTACGCTCAACCCAGGCTACGGGCGATACCGGTCACGGCCGCACCATCATCAGCTCGGGCACCGCACGGCCAGCGACCAGTTGCTCGTCGACCAGGCGCACCACGTCTTCCTCGCTACGCACCTGATACCAGTGACCCGGCGGATAGACCGTCAGCGTCGGGCCCTGATCGCAGGGGAACTGGCACTGGGTACGGGTGATATGCACACCGCCCTCGCACTCCAGCTTGCCGGCCGCCTTGACCTTCTCGCGCAGCATCTTCCACAGCGGCAGAGCGCCACGGCGAGTGCAGCGCGGACCGTTGCATAGCAGCACGCGGTACTGGTGAGCGGGAATCTTCGACCAGGCGTGACTGCCGGGCAGCGCTGGCACATCGACGCAGCCCAGATGCAGCTCCGGGCGCTCGAGCAGTACACAAGCGGCCCCGGCCGCGTCGGCATCGAGCTGGCCGAACAGGCTGGTGACAAAGACCCGTGCAGGATCGGTCAGGCTCGCCAGTTCGCTGCGCAGCCAGTCGACATGCTGGCTGCTGCTCTGCGCCTCCAGGTCGATCATCAGCAGCCTGCCGCTGCCCTCCTTCACGCGCTGCCAGAGGCCGTCATAACCGGCGCCGGTATCGACGATGTCGGCCAGCGCAGCCTCGCCACGCAGCTCGACCAGGCGGGCACGAAACAGCTCGGCAAAGGAGCCGTCGAGCAGATCCGAGCCGGCGAACAGCACCTGAGCGTAGGGCGTGGTAGTCATGGGTAGGCTCCGGGAAAAGGGCGGCAGTCTAACAGCGTCGTGACGGACAAGGTTTCGTAGCCTGAAACTCGACGCCATGGCTCAGCAGCGCCTGCCACAGCGCTTCGGGTTCGGCGAACTCGCGATCCACAGCGGGCAACGAGGGTCGCTGCAACACCAGCACCGGCACGCCACGCTCACGAGCGACCTGCAGCTTGTGCTCGGTGGCGGCGCTGCCACTGTTCTTGCTCACCAGCACATCGCAATCGAGCCGCTCGAACAGCGCGCGCTCATCGTCCAGGCTGAACGGCCCACGGGCGCCGATCACTTCGGCACGTGGCGTGGCAGGTTGGCTCTGCAGGCAGCGCACGGTCCAGTGCTGGTGGGCGGGAATCTCGTGCAGATGCTCCAGTGGCTCGCGGCCCAGGGTGAACAGCGGGCGCTGGAAATCGCTCAGTGCGGTGATCAGCGAGGGCCAGTCGAATACCTCACGCCAGTCATCGTCGGGTGATGAAACCCAGCCCGGGCGACGCAAGGCCCAGCAGGCAATACCAGCCAACTGGGCGGCATGGGCAGCGTTGCGGCTGATCTGCGCAGCATAGGGATGGGTGGCATCGACCAGCAGGTCGATGCCCTGCTTGTGGATAAAATCCGCCAGCCCCTCGACACCACCAAAGCCACCGACACGTACCTGGCAGGCCAGATCCTCCGGCACCTTGCCCAGCCCGGCCAGGCTATAGATATGTGCGGGGCCAAGGCGACGGGCAAGATTCAGCGCTTCGCCGATCCCGCCCAGTAGCAGGATGCGGCTCATAACGGCTTGCTGACCTGCAGCAGGGTGATCGGCAACGCGGCGCGCCAGGTGTCGAAACTGCCAAGCGGGCGCGCCTGGGCCACTTCGATACGGGTCAGCTCGCCGCCCTGGTCGCCACGAAAGGCGATCAACGCCGCCTCGCTCTGCAGGGTCACGGCGTTGGCCACCAACCGACCACCGGGCTTGAGCGCGCGCCAGCAACTTTCCAGCACGCCGGGCGCGGTCACCCCGCCACCGATGAAGATGGCGTCTGGCGCTGCCAGCCCGGCCAGCGCCTCGGGTGCCCGCCCGGCCACCAGTTGCAGGCTCGGCACGCCAAGGGCATCGCGGTTGTGGGCGATATGCCCCTGGCGTCCTTCATCAGCCTCGATGGCGATGGCGCGGCAGCTGGGGTGCGCGCGCAGCCACTCGATGCCGATGGAGCCGCAACCGGCACCGACATCCCAGAGCAGTTCGCCGGGCAGCGGCGCCAAGCGCGCCAGGGTGATGGCGCGCACATCGCGCTTGGTCAGTTGTCCGTCATGGCGATAGGCATCGTCCGGCAGGCCCGGCGTGAGCGGCAGGCGCATGGCGTCATCACTGGCCACGCAGTCGATCGCCACCAGATTCAGATCAGCAGATCGAGCCAGCGACCAGCCATCAGCCAGGCCATCGATACGCCGCTCACGCTCACCGCCCAGGTGTTCGAAGACGCTCAGCCGACTGGGGCCGAAGCCACGCTCGCGCAGCAATGCGGCAATGGCCGCCGGGCTCTCGCCATCGTTGCTCAGCACCAGCAGGCGTACGCTGGGATGAATCTGCGCATTGAGCGCTGCCAGCGGACGACCCACCAGCGAGACCAGAGGTGTGCTCTGCAGTGGCCAGCCCAGGCGAGCCGCCGCCAGCGAGCAGGAGGAAGGCGCCGGCAGAATATGCAGCTCCTCGCTCGTCAGCTCGCGGGCCAGGCTGGCACCGACACCGAAGAACATCGGGTCACCGCTGGCCAGCACGCAAACCGGCGTGCCGCGGCGCTCCAACACCGGCGCCAGGGAAAAGGGCTTGGGCCATTCCAGACGTGTGGCACGGATGCAATGCGGCAACAGCGCCAGCTGGCGCTCGCTGCCAAACACCTGTTCGGCCGCCAGCAATGCATGTCGCGCCGCCTTGCCGAGGCCGGGGTAGCCGTCTTCACCAATGCCCACGACGGTTAGCCAGCGTGTCATGCGTTTTTCCTCGTTATCAAAATCGCCCAGATCGTTCCTCACGCTCCGCGTGGGAATGCCGCCCAGGACGACGCTCCGCGTCCGATGCTGCACGCTATCGGACGACGCGGCTTTTCATCCTAGCGAACAAAGCGGGCATAATAGCGCCTCTGTCGGTGTCCGTCGGCTACGTGGTACGTAGGCGCGGGCCTAAGAGGGAACACGAGCAGATCGTTCTGCGGCGTGGCTGCCCCCGCAACTGTTGCAGCGAGCGCATGCGCCAATCGCCACTGGGAAACCGGGAAGGCCGGCCACGCGCCATGACCTGCGAGCCAGGAGACCTGCCGACGGATTCAGTCGCATGTGCCCACACCGGGCGGGGTGTCCCGGTGATAGAAGCTCCTCCTTCTCTGGCCTATCCTCGAACGGATGCCCATGTGACCCGACCCCGGTGATCCGTTGAAACAGGCTTTTTGCATTCCATCCCCTGCTGTTCGCCCCTCGGCCTGTCCGGGGTTGCTGCGTATCGTGCAGGCGAAGGATGGCGGCATCTGCCGGATCAAGCTGGCCTGCGGGCGCCTCGATGCCACCGGAGCCGAGCGCATAGCCCAGGCCGCACAACACCATGCAGGCGGCGTGATCGAAGCCACCAACCGCGCCAACCTGCAGATTCGCGGCATCCACGCCGGCAGTGAAGACGCATTGATCGGCGAGTTGCTGGCCGCCGGCCTCGGCCCGAATTCACCCTCTGCCGACGATGTGCGCAACCTGATGGTCAGCCCGGCGGCCGGCCTCGATCCGGCGGCGCTGGTCGACGTATCACCACTGGCCGCCCGCCTGCTGACGACGCTGGAGAACACCCCACGCCTGCACGCGCTGTCGGCCAAGTTCGCCCTGCTACTCGATGGCGGCGAACGCCTGGCCATGCTCGAACACCCTCACGATATCTGGCTCAGCGCCCTGCCGCTGGATGGCCAGATCGGCTATGCGTTCGGTCTCGCCGGTTGCCCGCCACAAGCGCCTGGCGATGTGCCCGCGCTGGCCGTGGTGCCCGAGGCCCATGCCGATGAGCTGCTGCTGGCGCTGCTCGACCTGTTTCTTGAACTGGCCACGCCCGAGCAGACACGCATGCGCCACCTGCTCGCCACTCACCCTGCTAGCGAACTGCTGCAGCGCCTGGGCGAGCGTCTGGGTGACGTGCTGCTGAGCGCGGATGAGTGGCGACGCCGCCCGGCCGAACCTCAAGCGCATATCGGCATCGGCGCACAGCGCCAGCCTGGCCGGGTATATGTCGGTGGCGTCCCTCCATTGGGCCGGCTCGACGCCGAACAGCTGCTCGGACTCGCCGCCTTGGCTCGACGTCTGGGCGATGGCAGCCTGCGCATGACCCCCTGGCAGAGCGTGTTGCTGCCCAATGTCGCCACAGCCGATGCGCAGGCAGCCCTCCAGGCGCTGGAGGGGCTCGGCTTGCTGGTCGATGCCGATGCGCCGCTAGCCCGCATCATCGCCTGTACCGGCTCAAGCGGCTGCGCCAAGGGCCTGGCCGATACCAAAGCCGATGGATGCCGCATGGCCGAGACGCTGAAGGCTGGCCGCCGCCTGGCCGGCCTCCACCTCAGCGGCTGCAGCCGTTCCTGCGCCGCCGCCCACCGTGCCCCCGTGACCCTGCTGGCGGTAGCCGAAGGCCGCTACGATCTGTTCGCCCGCCAGGCGGACAGCAACGATTTCGGCGCGCCACTGGCCCGCCACCTGACACTTGACGAGGCCAGCGAACTGCTGGCCTCGCTTCCCGATACCTGGAGTTTCACCCGATGACCGATTACATCCGCGATGGTCAGGAGATCTATCGCCATTCCTTCTCCATCATCCGCGCCGAGGCCGACCTGAGCGCCATTCCGGCGGATCTCGAGAAGCTCGCGGTGCGGGTCATCCACGCCTGCGGCATGGTCGATGTGGTGCAGGATCTACGCTTCTCCACGGGTGCCGGTGCGGCCGGTCGCCAGGCCCTGGCCAATGGCGCGGCGATTCTCTGCGATGCGCGCATGGTCGCCGAAGGGGTGACCCGTGCGCGCCTGCAAGCGGCCAACCCGGTGCTCTGCACCCTCAACGATGCTGGCGTGCCTGAGCTGGCCAAGAAGCTGGGCAACACCCGTTCGGCGGTGGCGCTGGAGCACTGGCGCGAGCATCTCGAAGGCTCGGTGGTGGTAATCGGCAACGCACCTACCGCGCTGTTCTATCTGCTCGACATGCTGGCTGCGGGCGCGCCCAAGCCAGCGCTGATTCTCGGCTTCCCGGTGGGCTTCGTGGGCGCGGCGGAGTCCAAGGATCTGCTCGCCAGCACCTTTGCCGAGCATGGCGTGCCCTACGTGATCGTCCAGGGCCGTCGGGGCGGTAGCGCCATGGCCGCCGCCGCGGTCAACGCCCTGGCCACGGAGGTCGAGTGATGAACGGTATGGACCGCCCCGGAAAAGGCCGCCTGCTGGGCCTGGGCGTCGGCCCGGGCGACCCCGAGCTGATCACCCTGAAGGCCCTGCGCCTGCTCAAGTCGTCACCCGTGGTCGGCTACTTCGTGGCCAAGGCCAAGGCCAATGTCGGCCAGGGCGGCAACGCCTTCGGCATCATCGAAGGCCACCTGGACGACAGCCAGCAGCGCCTGCCACTGGTGTATCCGGTAACCACCGAAAAACTCGAACCGCCACTGACTTACGAAGGCGTGATCAGCGACTTCTACGACACCTGTGCGGTGCAGATCGCCGAGCATCTGGATGCTGGTCGCGACGTGGCGGTGATCTGCGAAGGCGACCCGTTTTTCTACGGCTCCTACATGTACCTGCACGACCGCCTGGCCGAGCGCTACGAGGCCCAGGTGATCCCCGGCGTGTGCTCGATGCTCGGCAGCGCGGCGGTGCTCGGCGTGCCGCTGGTGTACCGCAATCAGAGCTTGTCGGTGCTCTCTGGCGTGCTGCCCGAAGACGAGCTGCGCGAGCGCCTGCGCGATGCAGAAGCCGCCGTGGTGATGAAACTGGGGCGCAACTTCGAGAAAGTGCGTCGCGTGCTGCAGGACCTTGGTTTGCACGACCGTGCTCACTACGTGGAACGGGCGACCATGGCCAACCAGCGCATCGTGCCGCTGGACGATGTCGAGCCCATGGCCTCGCCGTATTTTTCAATGATCGTGGTGCCCGGTGAGAAGTGGCGGGGTTGAACCGAAACAGCTGTCTCGCAGTAAGCACCTTTTCCGTAGGAGCCAGCTTGCTGGCGATATCGATGGCCAAATCGATAGTTGTGTTGCGGGTCGGATCGTTTCGCCGGCAAGCCAGCTCCTACATGACTCCAGCGAACTCGCCTGCCTGTTCCTGACAGTGGATAAACCATGACCTCTTCACCCGCCATCGTCATCCTCGGCCCCTCTGCGCTGGCCACTGCGCGGCGCATCCAGGCACTTTATCCACAGGCCGTCATCCATGGCCTGCGCGGGCGGGTCGAGGCTGATCAAGCCTATGACGACTTCGGCGACAACCTGCGTAGCCTGTACCGCAGCGGCACGCCGATCATCGCCTTGTGCGCCGCTGGTATCGTCATCCGTAGCCTGGCGCCGCTGCTTGCCAGTAAAGGTGCCGAGCCACCGGTGCTGGCCGTAGCCGAAGACGGCAGCGCCGTGGTGCCGCTGCTCGGCGGCCTGGGTGGCGTCAACCGCATGGCCAGGGAGATCGCCGCGACGCTGGAAACCAGCGCAGCCATCACCACAAGTGGCGAACTGCGCTTCGGCACCTGCTTGCTCGACCCGCCGAGCGGTTATGCCCTGGCCGACCTGGAGCAGGGCAAGCGCTTCGTCTCCGACCTGCTCGGCGGCGAAAGCCTGCGCATCGATGGCACCGCGCCGTGGCTGAACGAAGCCAGCCTGCCGCTGGCCGAGGATGCCGGCCGCACCGTGCGGATCACCACCGAGCAGCGCCCCGCGCAGACTGACGAACTGCTGATCCATCCACGCACACTGCTCGTTCTGGTCGACAAGGCAGATGACCTTGCAGCGGCCATCCGCCAGGCATTCGAAGACTCGCGCCTGGCGCCGAAATCCCTGGCCGCCCTGCTAGCCCCCCAGGCGCTGATGGGTGACAAGCGCCTGACCCAGGTCGCCAGCGACCTCGCCGTACCGCTGCGCTTCGTCCGTGCTGACGATGGACTGCCACCTCGGGTGCACCGCAGCGAAAACCTGCAGTTGCTGCAGGCCGACTCGCCCGAAGCGGCGCAAGGCATTGGCCGCCCCCGCGGTCGCCTGAGCGTGATCGGTCTGGGCCCCGGCGCCGCCGAACACATGACCCCCGCGGTACGCCGCGCGCTGGACGAAGCCGAAGACCTGCTCGGCTACGAAACCTACGTGAAAATGGCCGAGCCGCTGCGCCCGGAACAGGTGCGCCACTGCAGCGACAACCGTGAAGAGCTGCAACGCGCCCGCCATGCCTTCGAACTGGCCGCCAGTGGCCGCCGCGTGGTGGTGATTTCCTCCGGAGACCCCGGCGTTTTCGCCATGGCAGCGGCGGTGCTGGAGGCGTTGGAAGAAGCGGACGCACCCGCTGACTGGAACAGCGTCGAGCTGGAGATTCTGCCCGGCGTGTCCGCCGCCCTGGCCACCGCCGCCAAGGCCGGTGCGCCGCTGGGCCACGACTTCTGCCTGATCTCCCTGTCGGACAATCTCAAGCCCTGGGCGGTGATCGAAAACCGCCTCGACCATGCTGGTGCAACGGATCTGGCGATGGCCTTCTACAACCCGATTTCCAAAGCCCGCCCCTGGCAACTCGGCCGCGCCCTGGAAATCGTCCGCCAGCACCGCACGCCCGACACGGTGGTCGTGCTCGGCCGCGACATCGGCCGCCCCGCCGAAGCCCTGCGTGTACTGGGCCTTGGTGAACTGACGCCAGAGATGGTCGACATGCGCACCCTGGTGATCATCGGCTCCAGCCAGACCCGCCGCTTCCCCCGAGGCGATGGCGGTGAGTGGGTGTATACGCCGCGCAGTTATCCACAGCTGCAGCCGTAGTAACGCGCGGGGTTTACACCAGCTTTACATCGGCCTGACGTCACCTTGCACAGGCCTCCCGATAATCGATCCTGCCCAACCATCTGGTCGGGCTGTCGATTCTCTGGAGCCCATGATGAAAGCAAGTCTCCCCCGTACCGCCGTCACCGCACTGTTGCTGGCGACGCTTTCCCTGAACGCGGTGGCTGGCCCCGGCGGGCCGGGTGGTGGCCCAGGGCCAGGCTGGGGCGGCCCGGGCCCGCGGCATGGTCATGGCCTGCCGGACTACGCCCGTGAGCTGTGGATCGGCAGCGCGCTGTACTTCGTCGCCGCCGGCAGCTACTACATGTGGAACGCCGACCGCAGGCAATACATCGTGGTCGAGGCGCCGCCGGTAGCCGTGGCTGCACCTGCGGCCAATTACAACGTGATCGCCTACCCGGCCCGCGGCCAGAACGCGGACTTGCAGGCCCGCGACCGCTACGAGTGCCACAGCTGGGCAGTCAGCCAGAGCGGTTTCGATCCGGCTACCGCCATCAGTGCACCCGCCCCCAGCGCTACCGACTACTACCGGCGCGCCCTGGGTGCCTGCCTGAGTGGGCGTGGCTACAGCATCAACTGAGCAGCGCCTTGAGGTCGTCGTAAAGCGCCTGGGGAATCTGTACGCCGTCGGTAAGGCTGCGGGCGCGCGCATCGTAGCGACGCTGCGAAGGCAGCCGCGCGCCCTGCCCTTCGATGCCCTCGAACAGCGCCTCGGCCCTTGCCAGGTGCTGATCGGCAGCCGCACCGAGAAAGCGCTGTGGATCGAGGGCGATGATCAGCTCGCCGTGATAGGGCGACGATTTGCTGCCCGCGTCATAGGCCAGGGACTCGGCGCTGGTCAGGTCACCGATCAGCGGCCCGGCGATCAGCTCCACCATGGCTGCCAGCGCCGAGCCCTTGTGCCCCCCGAAGGTCAGCATGGCGCCGTTCATGACGGCCTCGGCGTCGGTGCTCGACTGGCCGTCGGCATCGATTCCCCAGCCCTCTGGGATGGCCTTGCCGGCACGACGGTGCAGCTCGATGTCGCCGCGGGCGATGGCGCTGGTGGCGAAATCGAAGATGAACGGATGCTTGCCGGCGCGCGGCCAGCCAAAGGCGATGGGGTTGGTGCCGAAGATCGGCTTGCTGCCACCGGCCGGAGCCACCCAGGCATGGCTGGGGTTACAGGCCAGGGCTACCAGCCCAGCTTCGGTGAGCGCTTCGATCTCCACCCACAATGCGGAAAAATGCACACAGCGGTTGATCGCCAGCGCGGCGATGCCGTTGGCTCTGGTTTTCTCCTCGAGCACTGGCAACCCGGCCTGGAAGGCCAGCTGCGAGAAGCCGCCGCGGGCATCCACGCGGACGATCGATGGCGCCTGGTCGATCACTTCCGGCTCGGCATCGGCCACCACCTTGCCGGCCTTGAGCGAGCTGACGCAGCCCAGCACACGGTACAAACCATGGGAGGCGCAGCCGTCGCGCTCGCCCGCCAGCACGGTGGCGGTCACGGCACGCGCCTGGGCCTCGCTGAACCCATTGTGGCGCATGATCGAGAGCGCCAGCTCTTCGGCTTCGGCCAGGGTCAGTCGAATCATCTTCAGCTCCTTGTTCGAGGCGGCCGCAGGGCCATATTGACGTTATACAGTGAGACCTGAACCCGCCGCTGGCTTGATGCCTTTGCTCCCGGCAGATGACGAATTCAGCATAGCCCGATCAACACTGACATCGCCCGTAGCCTGGTGTTGAGCGCGGCGATACCCAGGAGGCAGTCCAGCCGCGCCTTTGTTTGCACGAGCCTCGGGTTACACTGATAGAATGCGACGAATTCTCATTCCCACCGATCATATCCCGTGCATTCGACCTCATCGGCATCCCACCAGCATCAGGCCATCGATCAGCTCTACAGCCACCACCACAGCTGGCTGCAGGGCTGGCTGCGCAAGCGCCTGGGCAATGCCGCCGATGCGGCGGATCTGGCCCAGGATACCTTCGTGCGCCTGCTCAGCAGTGCGCCTGGCGAGCCGCTGAACCTCACGACGCCACGGGCCTATCTGGCCACCATCGCCAACCGCCTGACTATCAACCTCTACCGCCGCCGCTCGCTGGAGCACGCTTACCTGGCCGCGCTGGCGGAAATACCGGAAGAGTTGGCGCCATCGCTGGAACATCAGGCCCTGGTGCTCGAAGCCCTCGACGAGGTCGACCGGGTACTCGCCGTGCTGCCAGCCAAGGCCCGACAAGCGTTCCTGATGGCGCAGCTGGAAGGTTATACACAGGAAGAGATCGCCAGCCGGCTCGGCATCAGCGTGCGCTCGGTTCAGCGCCATCTGGCACGAGCCTTCGAGGAGTGCATCGTGCTCGCCAGCCTGGGCACCCAGCATGAGTGAGTCGCCCATCGACCGGCGTGTCGCCCGTGAGGCGGCCGGCTGGTTCGTGCGCCTGCAGAACAGTGGCGCCAGCGCCGCCGAGCATGCTGCCTGCGCCGAGTGGCGGGCACGGAGCGTCGATCACGAACGAGCCTGGCAACTGGCCGAGCGTTTCAGCGGTCGCGCCCAGCAGCTTGCCGGAGGCGCCGCAAGAGCGGCACTGGAGCGCCCGCGTAGCCTGGAGCGGCGACAGGTGCTCAAGACCCTTGCCCTGCTGATCGCCGCCGCCCCGCTCGGCCTCGCCGCACACCACGGCCTGCCGTGGCGCGAATGGCAGGCGGACGAGCGCACCGCTACCGGTGAGCAGCGCACCCTGCGCCTGCCGGACGGCGGCCAGCTTCGCCTGAACACCGGTAGCGCGGTCGATATCGCCTATGACGACAGCGTGCGGCGCGTACGCCTGATCGCCGGTGAGATGCTCGTCGAGGTGCCGCGCGAGCATGCCAGGCGGCCGTTCATCGTGGATACCGCCGAAGCGGAAATCGCCCTGCTCGGCAGCCGCTTTCTGGTGCGTCAGTACCCCAACAACACCTATCTCGCCGCGCTGCAGGGCGCTGTCGAAGTGCGTCCGCGGCTGTCACGAGGCGATGACGGCCTGCTGCGTCTGGCGGCCGGCCAGCAGACCTACGTCAACGCCTACACAGCAGAGCCTTCAGTGGCACTGGCGCAGCATCGTCTCGACTGGCTCAGTGGCGTACTGCGCGCAGAAAAGATGCGCCTCGATGACTTCATCGCCGAGCTGGATCGTTATCGACCCGGCCTGCTGCGCTGCGATCCGGCGGTGGCTGGGCTGCTGATCTCCGGCGCCTTCCAGCTGCGCGACACCGACCAAATTCTCCGCGCCCTGAGCCAGACATTGCCAGTGAGCGTCCAGTACCGCACGGCCTATTGGGTAACCGTAACAGCGCGTACAAGCGCGTAAGAAGAATCATTGTCGTGTTTTATGAATGCTGCGTGTCCCTCCCGTAACCACATCATTCTCACAGAGCGGGGACGGAAATATGGCGACGACGCAGGGCATGCAACCACTGGCACGGGCGGTACACGCTGCCGCACTGGGTCTGATCATCGCAGGCGGCAGCATGACTGCGGCCTCGCTGCAAGCAGCCGAACAAGGCGCGCAGCAGAGCCAGACGTACCAGGTACCGGCCGGTAACCTCAGCAGTGCCCTGTCCGATTTCGCCAGTCAGGCAGGCATCACCCTGCCCATCGAACCGGGCCTGGTGGAAGGTTTGCGCAGCCCGGGCCTGAACGCCGCCACCAGCGTGGAAGGCGGCCTGCGGCAACTGCTGCAGGGCACCGGTCTGCAGGCTGCACCGCAGGGTAACGGCCTGTACCTGCTGACGCCGCAGGAAGCGGGCGCAAGCCTGGAGCTGGGCGCGACCAGCATCACCGGGCAAGGCCTGTCGTCGACCACCGAGAACAGCGGCTCCTACACCACTGGCTCCATGCAGACGGCCACCAAACTGCCCCTGAGCCTGCGCGAAACGCCGCAGTCGGTCAGCGTGGTCACGCGCAAGCGCATGGACGACAAAGCCATGACCAGTATCAGTGACGTGATCCAGAGCACGCCGGGCATCTTCCTCAACGGCTCCGGCGGCGTCGGCCGTCCGAGCTTCAGTGCCCGTGGCTTCGACGTCGATAACATCATGTACGACGGCTTCCCCACCAGCTTCCTGACCTACCTGCCCAGCGGCGAAGCCAACCTGGCCATGTATGACCGGGTGGAAATCGTTCGCGGTGCCACCGGCTTGGCTCAGGGCTCTGGCAGCCCCGCTGGCGCCATCAACCTGGTGCGCAAGCGTCCGACCCATGAGTTCCAGGGCACGCTCACCGGCAGTGCTGGCAGTTGGGACGATTACACCGGCACCCTGGATGTCGGCGGCCCGCTCAATGAAAACGGCACCCTGCGCGCCCGTACGGTGATCTCCCGGCAAGACGCCAAAAGCTTCCGTGATTCGGTCGAACACGATCACGACCTGTTCTACGGCGTGGTCGACGCCGACCTCAGCGACAGCACCACCCTGACGCTCGGTGCCTACCGGCAGAAGAACCATACCAACTACATTTGGGGCGGCTTGCCCATGGCCCGTGGCGGCGGTCACCTGGGGCTGCCACGGGACACCTTCCTAGGTCATGACTGGGAGTACTCGGACAACCGCACCACTGGCTACTTCGCCACCCTGGAGCACGCCTTCGCCAACGACTGGAAGCTGCGCCTGGCCGCCATGCAGTCGAAAACCGACACCGACGTGCTGGCCTCTTCGGTATGGGAATACGACCGCCACTATCTGTGGACGGAAGCCATGGAGCAGAAGGAAACCGGCTACGACCTGGCGCTCAGCGGCCCCTTCCAGCTGCTCGGTCAAGAACACGACCTGACCCTCGGCGTAAGCAAGCGCCAGTTGGACTATCGTTCCGGCAAGGCCTGGAGCGACTTCATCGACGCGGGTAGCAACCCCTTCGAGTGGGACCCAGGTGCGCATGCCAAGCCGGACTACGTCACCGGCAGCTACGGCCTTCCAGAGACCACCACTCAGGACAGCGTCTACGCCAGTACCCGCCTGCGCCTGACCGAACCACTGGCGCTGATTCTCGGCGGCCGTCTCGACTGGTACGAACTCGAAGACCGCGAAAACAGCGAAGGTAACTACAAGGTCACCCGCAACCTGACCCGCTATGCCGGCCTGGTCTACGACCTGGATGCCAATCACTCGGCCTACGTCAGCTACACCGATATCTTCAAACCACAGAACAGCAAGGGCCTGGACAGCAAGGTGATTGCCCCGATAGTGGGTGAGAACTACGAAGTCGGCCTCAAGGGCGAATACTTTGGTGGCGCACTGAACGCCAGCCTGGCTGTTTTCCAGATCGACCAGAAGAATCGCGCCCAGGAACTGACCGAATTCAAAGGGTGCGGATCAGGCCCCGCCAGTGCCTGCTACGAAGCTTCCGGCCTGGTACGCAGCCGCGGCATCGACATGGAAATCCAGGGTGCCCTGACCGACAACTGGCAGCTCGCCGCCGGTTACACCTATACCCAGACCCAATACGTCAGCGACGCCAACACAGCCCGGGAAGGCGAAGACTTCGACCGCAAAAAACCGCGCCAACTGTTCAAGCTGTCGACCCTCTACACCCTGCCCGGTGAGCTGCAGCGCTGGCGCATTGGCGGCGATGTCTACCAGCAGAGCCGCATCCGCACCTCGGGTGGCACCGGTGCCAGCGCCTGGAAAAACCAGCAGGGTTCCTACACCGTGGTCGGCCTGGTGGCCGGGTACAAGGCCAGCGAGCAGCTGGATCTGCAGGTCAACGTCAACAACCTGTTCGACCGTACCTACTACAGCAGCGTGGCCAACGGCGGTTGGAGCCCGTACGACATCTACGGCGACCCACGTAATTTCAAGCTGACGGCGCGCTATAGCTTCTGAGAAAGCAGCTCGCCAACGAAGATCCAGGGAAGGACGAGGCAGACCGGCTGCATCAAGGCGAAAGCGGCCGGTGAGCAGAGTTTATTTTGTAGGAGGGGCTTTAGCCCCGAGCTTTTTTGGGGTGCAAAGAGCTCGGGGCTAAAGCCCCTCCTACAAGTTACGCGAACGGCCGCTTCTGCCTTGCTCCAGACGCAAAAACCGGCGGCGGGGCGTGGTGCTACGCAGCCAGTTGGCGGCGGAGCTCGGCCAGTACCGGTGCGCTGTCCGGACGTACGCCGCGCCACAGCTGGAAAGCTTCCACGGCCTGCTCGACCAGCATGCCGAGGCCATCGAGGGTGCGTGCAGCGCCCTGCTCCGTGGCCCAGCGGTTGAAGGTGGTGGGGCCGGCGCCATACATCATGTCGTAGCAGCAGGTATGGCCTGGCTGGATCAGGCTGGCGGCGATCGGTGGCAGCTCGCCGGACAGGCTGGCGGACGTGCCGTTGATGATCAGATCCACCGGCGCATCGATCCAGTCGAAACCACTGGCCACCACCGGGCCGAGGTCAGCGAACTGGCGGGCCAGTTGCTCGGCCTTTTCCACCGTGCGGTTGGCGATCACCAGGGTCTGCGGCTGCTGCGCCAAAAAAGGTTCGAGAATGCCCCGCACCGCACCACCGGCGCCGAGCAGCAGGATGCGCTTGCCGCGCAGGTCGATGCCGGCATTCACGGTCAGATCACGCACCAGACCGGCACCGTCGGTGTTGTCACCGAGCAGGCTACCATCCTCCAGCTTCTTCAGGGTATTCACCGCACCGGCACGGCGGGCGCGCTCGGTCAGGCTGTCGGCCAGGGCGTAGGCCTGCTCCTTGAACGGCACGGTCACGTTGCCGCCACGGCCCTCGGCGAAGAAGGCCCGGGCATAGCCTGCGAAATCATCCAGCGGCGCCAGCAGTGTTTCGTAGCTCAGCGCCTGGCCGGTCTGATCCGCGAACAGGCGGTGGATCAGCGGCGACTTGCTGTGGCCGATGGGGTTGCCGAATACACCGTAGCGATCCATGAAAATTTCCGTGCGCAAAAGCCAAAGGCGGCAAGCCTGAAGCTTTTTGCGCCGACCTTCAAGCCTGGTTCTGGTCGTTCAGCCAATCGCGGTCGGTCAGGAAATACTCGGTCAGGCGTGCTTCCTCGCTGCCCGGCTGGGCTTTCCAGTCGTAGCCCCAGCGCACCTGCGGCGGCAGCGACATGAGGATCGACTCGGTGCGTCCACCCGACTGCAGACCGAACAGGGTGCCGCGGTCGTAGACCAGGTTGAACTCCACGTAGCGGCCGCGACGATACTCCTGGAACTCACGCTGCGCCGGGGTGAAGGACATGGCCTTGCGGCGCTGCACGATGGGCAGGTAAGCCTCGATGTAGGCGTCGCCGATGGCGCGGATGAAAGCGAAGCAGGTGTCGAAACCCCACTCGTTGAGGTCATCGAAAAACAGCCCACCGATGCCACGCGGTTCACCGCGGTGCTTGAGATGGAAGTAGCGATCGCACCAGGCCTTGTAACGCGGATAGACGTCAGCACCGAACGGCGCACAAGCCTGCTCGGCGACCCGGTGCCAGTGCACGCAGTCCTCTTCGTTGCCGTAATAGGGGGTCAGATCGAACCCGCCACCGAACCACCAGACCGGCTCTTCGCCTTCCTTCTCGGCACTGAAGAAACGCACGTTGGCGTGGGAAGTCGGCACATGGGGATTGTGCGGGTGGATCACCAAAGACACGCCGAGCGCCTGGAAACCACGCCCGGCCAGCTCCGGACGATGGGCGCTGGCCGACGGCGGCAGGCTGTCGCCAAATACATGGGAGAAGTTCACCCCGCCCTTCTCGATCACTGCGCCGTCGCCGATCACCCGCGTACGCCCGCCACCACCACCGGGCCGCTGCCAGGCGTCTTCGATGAAGTGGCCCTGGCCATCCTCGGCTTGCAGGGCGGCACAGATACGGTCTTGCAGGTCGAGCAGGTAGGCTTTTACGGCCTCGGTCTGGTTACTCACGGGGGCACCTTGTGTCACGTACGTCGGGTGAAATCGGCGGCCAGCATATCACCGGGTATTGGCGCTCTGCAGTTGACGCCGGTCAACGACAGATGCGACGTTCGACCGCTGTAGAAAAAACCGTTCAACGCCCCGGTGGATTCGGGGTCTATCTGCACTCACCTTCACGCAGGAGCAAGACGATGGCCAAACGCATCCAGTTCAGCCGCCACGGTGGCCCCGAGGTACTCGAATACGTCGACTACCAGCCGGCCGCCCCTGGCCCCCACGAGGTGCGTGTGCATAACCAGGCCATCGGCCTCAATTTCATCGACACCTATTTCCGCAGTGGCCTGTATGCGCCGCCATCGCTGCCGTCCAGCCTGGGCACTGAAGGTGCGGGCTTTGTCGATGCCATCGGCTCCGAGGTCAAGGGCTTCCAGGTCGGCGACCGCGTCGCTTATGCCACGGGCCCGCTGGGTGGCTACAGCGAGTTGCACGTGCTGCCCGCGGAAAAGCTGGTCAAGCTGCCCGAAGCGATCAGCTTCGAGCAGGCCGCAGCGGTGATGCTCAAGGGGCTGACCGTGCAATACCTGCTGCGCCAGACAGCCGATTTGAAGAGCGGCGACATCATTCTGTTCCACGCGGCTGCGGGTGGCGTCGGCTCGTTCGCCTGCCAGTG
Source organism: Pseudomonas sp. AC355 (assembly GCF_979258205.1). NCBI lineage: Bacteria > Pseudomonadati > Pseudomonadota > Gammaproteobacteria > Pseudomonadales > Pseudomonadaceae > Pseudomonas > Pseudomonas sp. AC355. The sequence goes on from NZ_OZ409843.1 coordinate 3,682,679, forward strand.
GGCCAAGGCACTGGGCGTGAAACTGATCGGTACCGTGAGCTCGGCCAAGAAGGCCGAGTACGCCAAGCAGCAGGGCGCCTGGGCAACCATCGACTACAGCCATGAAAACGTTGCTCAGCGCGTGCTGGAACTGACCGACGGCAAGAAATGCCCAGTGGTCTACGATGGCGTCGGCAAGGACACCTGGGAAACCTCGCTCGACTGCGTCGCCCCGCGTGGCCTGCTGGTCAGCTTCGGCAATGCATCCGGCGCGGTGACCGGGGTCAACCTGGGCATCCTCTCGCAAAAGGGTTCGCTGTATGTCACCCGCCCAACCCTGGCCGGCTACGCCGACACGCCAAAGCACCTGCAGAAAATGGCCGACGAGCTGTTCGGCATGATCGCCAAGGGCAAGCTCGAGGTGGATATTGCCCAGCGTTATCCGCTCAGCGAGGCTGCTACGGCGCAGACGCTGCTGAGTGACCGCAAGACCACCGGCTCGACCATTCTGTTGCCCTGAAAGCCCGGCCATGGGATCTGTAGGGGTGGCATCGAATCGCTCCCTACGCTCAGCTTCAGGGGCGCTCTGCGTCCCCGCAAGCGAGCGCTGAGCGACCCATCAGTGGGCTGAAGCGGATCGCCGCCCGGCCCACCCTACAGGGCATGTGGGTGTGGCGTAGGGTGGGCTTTAGCCCACCAAATCCAACGTCCGGGAGCATGAGAGAGAACGCGCCCGGGTGCTTTTTAATCAGGCCGGGCGACGCACGTCGCCGGTCACCAGATCGCGAATCACGCTGGGATTGCGGCGCCCACCCAGGGCACCGCCCAGCACCGCGTCCAGCTGCCTTGGAAAGTATTGCTCAACCCGCAACCGCGAGCGCGCAGCCGGGCGGCCGGCGGGGTTCGCGGAGGTCGAGACCAATGGCCCGGTCAGGGCGCACAGCTCGCGTACCCGCGGGTGATCGCTGACCCGCAAGGCAACGCTGTCGTGCTCACCGGTGATCCACTCCGGCAGGCGATCCTGATGCGGAACCAGCCAGGTATTCGGGCCAGGCCAGGTGCTGGCCAGGCGATCCTGCCAGAGCTCGGGCAAATCCTCGAGCAGGAAGTCGAACTGGCGGATGTTGTCGGCCACCAGAATCAGGCCCTTGCGCACGGGCCTTTCCTTCAGCGCCAGCAGGCGATCCACCGCCATTTCATCCCAGGGATCGCAGCCAAGCCCCCAGACCGCTTCGGTCGGATAAGCGATAACGCCCCCGGCACGAACCACGCGCGCTGCCTGCTGAACCTGCCAACTGGTGATCATGAATATCTCCCCCGGAAAACACTGGGGCGCAGTGTATTACGCCTTGCAGCCCACCCAAAGCCCGGCTTCGCAGGCAACGCGCCCGTCCAGCTCCAGCTCGGTCAACGCGGCAAGCACCTCGGGCAGCGCCCAGCCGCTGGAGTGGGCCAATGCTTCACTGCTGTGGGGCGCGGCGTGCAGCAACGCCAGCAGCGGGTGGGCTGGCGGCTGCGGGGCAGCCTCGGCAACCGCCGAATGCTCAGCACTGGATGCCTGCCAGCCGCGTAAAGCTTCGAGAATGTGGTCGATGCTTTCCACCAGCGTAGCGCCGTCACGAATCAACTGATGGCAACCCTTGGCGCCCGGATGATGAATGGAGCCGGGAATCGCATACACCTCGCGGCCCTGCTCTGCCGCGAGGCGAGCGGTGATCAACGAACCACTCGACGGGCTCGCCTCAACCACCAGCACACCCAATGACAGGCCAGAAATTATCCGATTTCTTCTCGGAAAGTTGCTGGCCTGGGGTGGACTATCCAGCGGCAGTTCCGAGACCAGCGCCCCGCCCCGCTCGATAATGTCCTGAGCCAGACGCTTGTGGCGGGCCGGATACAGGCACTGCAAACCCGTACCGAGCACGGCGATGGTGTGCCCGTCGACATCCAGTGCGCCCTGATGCGCTGCGCCATCGATGCCCAGCGCCAGCCCGCTGGTGATCACGAAACCACCACGGGCCAGACTGCGGGCGAAGCTGTGCGCAGTATCCAGGCCTGGCTTTGACGCCCGGCGGCTGCCGACCATGGCCAGTTGCGGTCGCTCCAGCAGCGCCGGGTCGCCGGCAACGAATAGCAACGGCGGCGCGTCGGGGATTTCTGCCAGCAAGGCAGGATAATGGGGGTCGTCCCACATCAGCAGCTGCTGACCCGGTTTCTGCAACCACTCCAGACTCAGCCTCGCCCGCTCGCGCACCTGTGGGCTGCGCCGCGCCTCTGCACACGCCACGGGTAATCCAAGCGAGCGCCAGGCAGTCGCCGGCGCGCTCAGTGCAGCAGACGCGCTGTCGAACGCACTGAGCAGTTTGTGGAAACGCTTCGGCCCCAACTCCGGCAGACAATGCAGGCGCAGGCGGGCTTCGAGTTCGGCGGGAGACAATGCACGGGGGAATTGCGACATGGCTGATCATCCTTGATCGGTCGCGCCGCCAAAGCGGCGGGAGTAGAAAACACAAGCCCCGCAGAAGCGGGGCTGGTTTGATGTTACGGGTTGCGAACCTTATCCATCACTGCCAACTGCCGCGAGGCATTGAGAACCATGCCGTAGCTGAGCTTCTCGTAGGTGCGGAACACCATCAGCAGACCGGCGCGCTCGTCAGGGATCTTCACTGACTCACCGGTAACCCGGTCGCGTACCGTTTCGCCGGTCTTGTAGACGGCCAGCACGTTGCCGATCTCCAGACCGTCACGGGCGCCCTTGTTCAGGGTGACCACGTCGAACTGACCGATCTGGCTGACACCACGCGGTACATCGAGGATCAGGCCCTTGATCTCCGTGGTCGGCTCGCTGGGCATGAACGACGAGTTGATAGCCCGCTCCTCGGTGGCGAACAGACGGTCGCCGTTACGCACTTCCTGGGTGGTGCGGGTCAGGTTGAGGGTACCGACGCTCTCTTCTTCGGCAACGATTTCACCGCCGCCGATGTCATCGGCGTTGATACCGAGGAATTCCTTGGTATCCGGATCCGTGTAAGTCTTGCCCTGACGGAAGATGCCGTACACCGGCGCGGCCGGGTCGAAGGTGCCACGGGCATAAACGCGATCACCGGCGCCACTGACCACACGCTCGGCATTGCCGGCGACGATATAAGGTGCGCGCTGGAACTCTTCCGGGGTATCGACGATACGGTTCTTCAGCAGAAAACTGTTGATCGCCTCCAGCGGAATGGTCGGAATGGCTTCCGCCATCGGCGTGCTGCGCACTTTCGGCGACAGCTTGATGGTGCCGCGCGATTCGCCACGACCGAGCATCAGACGCGGCTGACCGTCGATATAAACCAGGCTCAGCAGGTCGCCCGGATAGATCAGGTGCGGGTTTTCCACCTGCGGATTGGCGTGCCAGATTTCCGGCCATTTCCAGGGCTGACGCAGAAACTTGCCGGAAATATCCCAGAGGGTATCGCCCTTCACGACCGTGTAACGGTCGGGGTGGCCTTCCTTGAGCTGCACCTCGGCGTGCGCCATGCCGCTAGCAGCGACCAGCAACAGGGCGAGTAGTGATTTCCTCATGCGGTGAATCCCTTTATTATGTGGCTTCGCGTGAAGCGCCCTAGCGCCGCGACAGAACCCAGTAAAACCGCGGCGTGAAGCCGTTTTTCGATGCTGCCGCCATCTTAGCAGCGGATTTTGAATTTATTCCACAAGTGCATCACAAACGCATATGGCGATTTTAAACATCCTCGAATTTCCCGATCCACGCCTGCGTACCATCGCCAAACCGGTGGACGTGGTCGATGAGGCCCTGCGCCAACTGATCGACGACATGTTCGAAACCATGTATGACGCCCCCGGTATCGGCCTCGCCGCGACCCAGGTGAACGTGCACAAGCGGGTGGTGGTCATGGATCTGTCCGAAGACAAGAGCGAACCGCTGGTGTTTATCAACCCGGTCTTCGAGTCGCTCACCGAGGAAATGGATCAGTACCAGGAAGGCTGCCTCTCGGTGCCCGGCTTCTACGAGAACGTCGACCGCCCGCAGAAGGTCAAGATCAACGCCCTGGATCGCGACGGTCAGCCATTCGAGATGATCGCCGAAGGCCTGTTGGCCGTGTGCATCCAGCACGAGTGCGATCACCTCAACGGCAAACTGTTCGTCGACTATCTGTCTACGCTCAAGCGTGACCGCATCAAGAAGAAGCTGGAAAAGCTGCATCGCCAGCAAGATTGATCGCATTCAACCCAAAGGCTTGCTTCGCGAGCCTTTTCTTTTTCAGGTGAGACGCACGGCCAGGCCAGCGCTTCCCAGCAACCGCGAGACACCATGACCGAAGCTCTGCGTATCGTATTCGCCGGCACCCCGGAATTCGCCGCCGCCCACCTCAAGGCGCTGCTCGACACGCCGCACCAGATCGTCGCGGTGTACACCCAACCGGATCGCCCTGCGGGCCGCGGGCAGAAACTGATGCCCAGCCCGGTCAAGCAGCTTGCCCTGGAACACGACATTCCCGTGCTGCAACCGCCGAGCCTGCGTGATGCAGCGGCACAGGCCGAGCTGGCCGCGCTGGCACCAGATCTGTTGGTGGTGGTCGCCTACGGGCTGATCCTGCCGCAGGTGGTGCTCGATATCCCGCGCTTCGGCTGCATCAACAGCCACGCGTCCCTGCTGCCTCGCTGGCGCGGCGCCGCGCCGATCCAGCGCGCGGTGCAGGCTGGCGATGCAGAAAGCGGCGTCACCGTGATGCAGATGGAAGCCGGCCTGGATACCGGGCCGATGCTGCTCAAAGTACGTACGCCGATCACCGCCGAGGACACCGGCGGTAGCCTGCATGACCGCCTCGCCGAACTCGGCCCACCTGCGGTAATCGAGGCCATCGCCGGTCTGGCAAGTGGCACCTTGATGGGTGAGGTGCAGGACGACGCCGCGGCCAACTACGCCCACAAGCTGAACAAGGACGAGGCACGCCTCGACTGGGCACGCCCGGCCGACGAGCTGGAGCGACGGATCCGTGCCTTCAACCCCTGGCCGATCTGCCACAGCACCCTCAACGACGCGCCGCTCAAGGTGCTGGCCGCACGCCTCGCTGAGGGCCTGGGCCAGCCCGGTGAAATCCTCGCCGCCAGCAAGGACGGCCTGACCGTTGCCTGCGGTAACGGCGCCCTGCTGCTCACTCGCCTGCAATTACCCGGCGGCAAAGCGCTGAACTTCACCGACCTGTACAACAGCCGCCGCGAGCAGTTCGCCGTCGGCACGGTGCTGGTATGAACCCCAGGCTGGCGGCCGCCCGCGCCCTGGCGACGGTACTCGAAGGCAAGGCCTCGCTGGGCAGCAGCCTGCCACCGCTGCTCGACAAGGTCGAGGCACGCGACCGCGGTCTTGCCCAGGATCTGGCCTTCGGCGCCGCGCGCTGGCAACCACGCCTGGCGCTGATCGCCGACAAGCTGCTGCGCAAACCCTTCAAAGATGGTGATCGCGACCTCGAAGCCCTGCTGCTGATCGGCCTCTACCAACTGTTTTACACGCGGATTCCCGCCCATGCGGCGATCGGCGAGACCGTCGGCTGCGTCGACAAACTGAAGAAGACCTCGGCCAAAGGCCTGCTCAATGCCGTGCTGCGCAACGCCCAGCGCGACAGCGAGAGCCTGCTGGCCGAACTGGATCGCGATCCGGTGCTGCACACCGCCCATCCGCGCTGGCTGCAAAAACAACTCAAGGCCTTCTGGCCCGAGTACTGGCAGGCGATCTGCGCGGCCAACAACGCCCATCCGCCACTGATCCTGCGGGTCAACCGTCGCCATGGCAGCCGCGATGACTATCTCGCCCAGCTGCGTCAGGTCGGTTTCGAAGCGGAGCCCTGTGTCTTCAGCCGCGATGGCATCCGCCTGCTGCAGGCCTGTGACGTGACCCTGCTGCCGGGCTTCGCCGAGGGCCACGTCAGCGTGCAGGACGAAGCCGCGCAGTTGGCTGCCGACCTACTGCAACTGGCGCCCGGGCAACGCGTGCTGGACGCCTGTGCGGCCCCCGGTGGCAAGACCTGCCACCTGCTCGAAGCCGAGCCTGGGCTGCAACAGGTGGTCGCCGTCGACCTGGAAGCCAAGCGCCTGGTGCGCGTACGCGAGAACCTCGACCGCCTGCAGCTCGATGCCACGCTGATCGCCGCCGATGGCCGCGATACCGCTGCCTGGTGGGACGGCAAAGCGTTCCAGCGCATTCTCCTCGATGCGCCCTGCTCGGCCACCGGTGTGATCCGTCGCCATCCGGACATCAAGCTGACCCGCCAGCCCGATGACATTCCGGCGCTGGCCACACTGCAGGGCGAACTGCTCGACGCGCTGTGGCCCACCCTGGAAGTCGGCGGCATTCTGCTCTACGCCACCTGCTCGACCCTGCCGACAGAAAATACCGAGGTGATCGGCGCGTTCCTCGAACGCACACCAGGGGCCCGTGAACTCGACATCGCCGGCCCCTTCGGCCTGTCACAGCCCCACGGTCGGCAACTGCTCGCCCAGCAGGACGGCCATGACGGTTTCTACTACGCCAAGCTGATCAAGATCGCAGCGGTTGGAGCAAGCCGATGAAAATCATCATCCTCGGCGCCGGCCAGGTCGGCGGCACACTGGCCGAACACCTGGCCAGCGAAGCCAACGACATCACCGTGGTCGACACCGACGGCGACCGCCTGCGCGCCCTCAGTGACCGCCTCGATATACGCACGGTGCAGGGCAAAGGCTCGTTCCCGACCGTACTGCGTCAGGCCGGCGCGGATGATGCCGACATGCTGGTGGCGGTGACCAACAGCGACGAAGTCAACATGATCGCCTGCCAGGTGGCCTACACGCTGTTCCACACGCCGACCAAAATCGCCCGCGTGCGCGAGCCGGCCTACCTGACCCGCGCCGGGCTGTTCGACAACGAAGCTATCCCCATCGACGTGCTGATCAGCCCCGAGCAGGTGGTGACCAACTACATCAAGCGCCTGATCGAATACCCCGGCGCCCTGCAGGTTATCGACTTCGCCGACGGCAAAGCCCAGCTGGTGGCGGTCAAGGCCTACTACGGCGGCCCGCTGGTCGGCCAGCAACTGCGCCAATTGCGCGAGCATATGCCCAAGGTCGACACCCGAGTGGCGGCGATCTTCCGCCGCGACCGGGCCATCATGCCCCAGGGCGATACGGTGATCGAAGCCGATGACGAGGTGTTCTTCATCGCCGCCAAAGCCGATATCCGCGCGGTAATGAGCGAAATGCGCCGACTCGAAGAAGGCTACAAGCGCGTGGTGATCGCCGGCGGTGGCAACATCGGCGAGCGCCTCGCCGAAGCCATCGAAAGCCGCTATCAGGTGAAGATCATCGAGATGAACCCGGCGCGCTGCCGCTACCTCTCGGAGAACCTGGAAAGCACCATCGTGCTGCAGGGCAGCTCCTCCGACCGCGACCTGCTGGTGGAAGAGAACATCAAGGATGCCGACATCTTCCTGGCCCTGACCAACGACGACGAAGCCAACATCATGTCGTCGCTGCTCGCCAAGCGCCTGGGCGCACGCAAGGTGATGACGCTGATCAACAACCCGGCCTACGTCGACCTGATTCAGGGCGGCGAGATCGACATCGCCATCAGTCCGCAGTTGGCGACCATCGGCAGCCTGCTGACCCACGTACGCCGCGGCGATATCGAAAGCGTTCACTCGCTGCGCCGCGGCGCCGCCGAAGCCCTGGAGGTGATTGCCCACGGCGATACGCGCTCGAGCAAAGTGGTGGGCAAGGCAATCAAGGATATTTCCCTGCCACCCGGCACCAGCATCGGCGCGATCATTCGCAACGATCAGGTGCTTATCGCCCACGACGCCACGATGATCGAATCCGGCGACCATGTGATCCTGTTCCTGATGGACAAGAAACACATTCGCGATGTCGAGCGGCTATTCCAGGTTGGCCTGACCTTCTTCTAGGGAGCACGTCATGAGCACCGAAGCACTGGAAAAGATGCTCGCCAAGGGTGTGGATAACTCGCTGCTGCGCTTCGGCCTGGGCAAGGGCTATCTGGATACTGGCGAGGCGGCGCAGGCAGCCGAACACCTGCAACGCTGTATCGAGCATGACCCGCAGTATTCGGCCGCGTGGAAGCTGCTGGGCAAGGCCCACCAGGCCGCCGGCAACCCCGATGCCGCCCGCGCCGCCTGGCAGAGCGGTTTACAAGCCGCACAGGGCAAAGGCGACAAGCAGGCGGAAAAGGAAATGAGCGTATTCCTGCGCAAGTTGGATAAAAACGCCAGCGCCTGAATCACGTCGTATCCCGTAGCCTGCGGTTGAGCGCAGCGATACCCAGGCTACGCAAAGCAGTTTCCAGACCCGCCTACTTCATCGCCTGCACTTCCCGAGTCAGCAGATCGATAAAGGCCTGAGCCAGCGGCGAATGTTCCTGGCGGCGTTTGACCAGCCATACCGCTGTGGTGGCATCGGCATCCATCAGGGTGCGGAACACCACGCCATCGATGCGGATGCGTCGGAACGAGGCCGGCAACACGGACACACCAAGGCCCGCGGCCACCAGACCGATGATGGTCAATGCTTCGTGTGCCTCCTGGGTGATCCGTGGACTGAACCCGGCCTGCCGCGCCAGGTTGAACAACTGACCGTACAGGCCGCTGCCGTAACTGCGCGGGAAGAACACGAAGGGCTCATCAGCCAGCTCCGCCAAGGCCAAGCCGCGATCCTGCTCGCCAGCCAACGGGTGACCGGCATGCAGCAGCGCCACCAGCGGTTCGCTGAGTAGCTCCACCGCGTCCAGCTCGGCGGGCAGCTCCAGCGGGCGAATCATGCCGATCTGCAGTTTCTTTTCCAGCAGCGCCTGGCTGACCTGGCGGCTGGTCATTTCCTGCAGATTGAGGTGCACCGCCGGAAACGCCTGGCGAAAAGCGAACACTGCCCGCGGAATGATCGACACGAACGGCGCCGATGCGGTGAAACCGATCTGCAGTTCGCCGATCTCGCCCTGTTCGGCGCGGCGCACCACATCCACCGACTTGCTGACCTGGGCCAGAGTCTGGCGAGTCTCCTCGAGAAACAGTCGCCCAGCATCGGTGAGCGCCACATGGCGGTTGCTGCGCTCGAACAGACGAACCCCGAGCTCCTGCTCCAGCGCCTGGATCTGCTGACTCAGCGGTGGTTGGGAAATACCCAGCAGCTCGGCGGCGCGGCCGAAATGCAGTTCTTCGGCGACGGCCACGAAGTAACGCAAATGGCGCAGCTCCATGAATCCTCCATAGGTCGTAAAACATATCGATCGTGTCGAATATTATATTGGAAAGAACTTGCTCGCCTATTTATCCTTGTGACCATTCCCAATTACAAAAAACCAAGCCATGCCGGCATCCGCCTGCGCATACGGCAGCGTTTCGCCTGGGAAAAATTAGTGTTCAAGAGGTAGTAATGAGTCAGCCCGTTCCACACGCACCCAACGAGTGCGTTCCCGCCAACATTGAAGAGCCTGCCTCCCGCAGCGTTGTCGCAGAGCCTGTTTATATCCAGAAAGGCACCCGTGCCTTCCTGCGCACCATCCTCGCCATGTGTTCCGGTGGTTTCGCCACTTTTGCTCTGCTCTATTGCGTGCAGCCGATGATGCCGATGCTGGCGCAGCAGTTCGATCTCAGCGCCGCGCAAAGCAGCCTGATCCTGTCCGTTTCCACCATCACCCTGGCCGTGGGCCTGTTGATAACCGGGCCACTGTCCGATGCGCTCGGGCGCAAGCCGGTGATGGTCGTGTCGCTACTCGCCGCCGCTGTGTTCACCGTCGGCAGCGCGCTGATGCCGACCTGGGAAGGCGTGCTGGTCATGCGTGCCCTGGTCGGCCTGGCCCTCAGCGGCCTGGCGGCCGTGGCCATGAGCTACCTGAGCGAAGAAATCGACCCGCTGCACCTGGGCCTGGCCATGGGCGTATACATCGGCGGCAACGCCATCGGTGGCATGAGCGGCCGTCTGCTCAGTGGCGTACTGGTGGACTTCATGTCCTGGCACGCGGTGCTGGGCACGCTCGGCAGCCTGGGCCTGCTGGCCGGTGGGCTGTTCTGGCGCCTGCTGCCCGAGTCGCGCAACTTCCACCCACGCTCGCTACGCCCACGCAGCCTGCTGCAGGGCTACACCCTGCAGTTTCGCGATGCCGGCCTGCCGTGGCTGTTCCTGCAGGGCTTCCTGCTGATGGGCGCCTTCGTGACGATGTTCAACTACATCGGCTACCGCCTGATCGAAGCACCGTTCAAACTCGACCAGACCAGTATCGGCCTGCTCTCGGTGGTTTACCTGTCGGGCATCTACAGCTCCGCGCAGATCGGTGCCCTCGCTGACAAGCTGGGCCGTCGCAAGGTGCTCTGGGCGGTGATCGGCCTGATGCTGGCCGGCCTGGTGCTGACGCTGTTCGACGTGCTGCCGGTAATCCTGGTCGGCATGCTGCTGTTCACCTTCGGCTTCTTCGGCGCCCACTCGGTGTCGAGCAGCTGGATCGGCCGCCGCGCCACTCAGGCGAAGGGCCAGGCATCGTCGCTGTACCTGTTCTGCTACTACCTGGGCTCCAGCGTCGCTGGCACCTTGGGCGGCGTGTTCTGGCAGGCTGGCGGCTGGGACAGCCTGGGCCTGTTCATCGGCTCGCTGTTGCTGGTCTCCCTGGCCGTAGCCCTGCATCTGTCGCGTCTGCAGGCGTTGCCGATGGCGATTCAATCGCGGGGCTAAGCCGCACAAATGAAAACGCCGGCTACCTTCACAGGTCGCCGGCGTTTTTGCTTGGGCCGTACAGGTAGGGTGGATGACGCTTTTTTCATCCACCAAAAGGACGTGGCGGTGGATGGATGAAGCGTCGGCTACGCGCCCCGATCCACCCTACGGATAGACTCAAAGCACGTCGTTAGCGACTGCATCCACGGCGGCCTTGGCGATGGCGACGACTTCATCGGCCTGCGCCTTGGTGAGGATCAACGGCGGCGCGAAACCAAGAATGTCGCCGTGGGGCATGGCGCGGGCGATCATGCCGCGCTCCAGGCAGGCCGCCGACACTTTCGGGCCGACCTTTAGCGCAGGGTCGAAGGGCGTGCGGGCGTCCTTGTCGGCCATGAACTCCAGCGCGGCGAGCATGCCGTCACCACGCACTTCACCGACCAGCGGATGCCCCTCGAACGTCTGACGCAGTTGCGCGTTGAGGTAAGTGCCAACATCGGCAGCGTTGGCGGTGATGTTTTCCCGTTCGAGGATATCCAGGTTGGCCAGGGCTGCGGCGGCACAGATAGGATGGCCGGAGTAGGTCCAGCCGTGCCCCATGGCGCCGTCACGCGTCGAAGCGCTGTCGATCACGTTCCACACCTTCTCGCCGACGATCACTGCTGAAAGCGGCGCATAGGCGCTGGTCAGGCCCTTGGCGGTGGTCATCAGATCAGGCTTCATGCCGTAGCGCTGGCTGCCCATCTTGTCGCCGAGGCGGCCGAAGGCGCAGACCACTTCGTCGGCGATCAGCAGGATGTCGTATTTGTCGAGCACCGCCTGGATCGCCTGCCAGTAGCCCTTGGGCGGCACGATGATGCCACCGGTGCCCATCACCGGCTCGCCGATGAATGCCGCGACCGTATCCGCACCTTCGGCAAGAATCAGCTTCTCCAGATCCTCGGCGCAATGGCGTACGAAGGCCGCTTCGTCCATGCCTGCCGGCGCCTTGTAAAAATGCGGGCAGGCGGCGTGCTTGATGTCCGCTGCTGGCAGGTCGAAATGCTGATGGAAGGCGGCCAAGCCGGTGAGGCTGCCGGTCATGATTCCCGAGCCATGGTAGCCACGCTGACGGGAGATGATCTTCTTCTTCAGCGGACGGCCGAGCACGTTGTTGTAGTAACGCACCAGTTTGATCTGGGTTTCGTTGGCATCGGAGCCGGAGAGGCCGTAATAGACCTTCTTCATGCCTGCCGGCGCCCAGTCGATGATGCGGCTGGACAGCTCGATGATCGCCTCGCTGGAGTGCCCCACATAGGTGTGGTAGTAGGCCAGTTCCTTGGCCTGCTTGTAGATCGCCTCGGCCACCTCGGTACGGCCGTAGCCGATGTTCACGCAGTAAAGCCCGGCGAAGGCATCGAGGTATTCGCGGCCCTGATGATCACGGATGTGCACGCCGGACGCGCCGGTGATGATCTTGCCTGGCAGCTCGCCGCTGGCATGATCATGGGCGTGGGTGGACGGGTGCATGAAGTGGGCGCGATCCTGTTCGAACAGCTTCTGGTAGTCGGTCATGGCGATCTCCATCGGATTCAGAGTAGGTAGTCGGGGCAGGGCGTCAGTACCGCTGGCCCTGATGGTGGATGCAGAAATATTTGGTCTCGACGAAGGCTTCGAAGCCGTCGCTGCCGCCTTCACGACCCAGGCCAGAGGCCTTCATACCGCCAAAGGGGATCGGGTGGCCGGTGAACTTGGTGCCGTTGACCGCGACCATGGCGTGCTCCAGCCGGCGGATCAGCGGCTGCACCACGTCCAGCCGGTTGGAACAGATGTAGGCGGCCAGGCCGTATTCGGTGTCATTGGCCATGGCCACCGCCTCATCGAGCGTGTCGAAGGCGCGCACGCCGGCGATGGGCGCGAAGTTCTCTTCACGATAGATGCGCATGGCGTCGGTGACATCGGCCAGCAGCGTCGGCTGCCAGAACCAGCCGCCGAGAACATGGGGTTCGCCGCCAACCAGCAGGCGCGCACCTTTATCCAGGGCATCGGCGACGCGCTCGGCCGTCACATCCACGGCAGCCTGGTGCATCAACGGGCCGATGGCATGACGATCCTCCAGGCCGGGGCCGACGCTCAAACCACGCACAGCCTTGGCGAAGCGCTGCAGAAAGGCTTCGTAGACTGGGCGCTGCACCAGGATTCGGTTGGCGGCGCAGCAATCCTGACCGGAGGTCTGGAACTTGGCGTCCAGCGCGACCTGTACCGCGTGATCTAGATCGGCGTCGTCACAGACGATCAGCGGCGCGTTGCCGCCTAGTTCCAGCGCCACCTTCTTCACATCCGTAGCAGCAGCCTGAAGCACCAGCTTGCCGACCCGGGTCGAGCCGGTGAAGCTCACCGAGCGCACGCGAGCATCGCTGACGAGGGTTTCCATGGCCATCTGCGGCTCACCGAGCACCACATTGAACACGCCGGCGGGGAAGCCCGCTTCCTCGGCCAACTGCGCCAGGGCGAAGGCAGAGTAGGGTGTTTCGTGGGCCGGCTTGACCACCACGGTGCATCCCGCCGCCAGTGCGGCAGCGGCCTTGCGGGTAATCATCGCGCAGGGAAAATTCCACGGGGTGAGCAGGGCGCAGACGCCCACCGGCTCCTTCAGCGTGCCAAGGTGAGCGCCGGGAATATGGCTGGGAATGGTCTGCCCATAGAGGCGCCGCGCTTCTTCGGCGAACCAGGGAATGAAGCTGGCGGCATAGCGGATCTCGCCACGGGCCTCGGCCAGGGGTTTGCCCTGTTCCTCGCTGAGGATGCGCGCCAGGTCTTCCTGATGCAGCAGGATCAGCTCGGCCCAGCGACGCAACAAAGCGCCGCGATGTTCCAGGCTCTGGTCACGCCAGGCGCCGAAAGCACGCTGGGCGGCATCCACGGCAGCGACGATCTGGGGCTGGCCAAGCATCGGCACATGGCCGATCACGCTGCAGTCGGCAGGATTTTGCACGGCAACGCTGGAGCCATCGTCACTATGTACCCAGTGACCATCGATGTAGCACAGCGATTTGAACAGCAGGGGGTGGTCGAGGGGCATGGCGATGTCTCCGGGCCGGTGGGCGTGGGAGACATGCTAAAGAAGGGCGGCCTGGTATTTTTCCCAAGCCGGGGTGGCGCTACCGCAGTTTTTTCTGAAGACGCCGGACAGGCAGTTGGTTTTTGCCGCCAGTCAGGCAGATACGCTGCGCTGCGGAAGACGCCGCACGATGGCGCTGAGCAGCATGCCGTACAGCGGCACGAACAGAATCAGGCTGATGGCCAGCTTGATCACGTAATCCACCGTGGCGATCTCCAGCCAGTTGGCGGCCATGAACGGATCGTCGCTATGCCAGAAGGCCACCGAGAAAAACACAAAGGTATCGAGCAGGTTGCCAAAGATGGTCGAGGCGGTAGGCGCGACCCACCACTGGCGCATGCGCCGCAGGCGATCGAATACCTGGATATCCAGAAACTGGCCAAGGGCATAGGCAAGAAAACTGGCCATGGCGATACGGAACACGAACAGGTTGAATTCGCCGAGGGCCGCCACGCCGCCGAAGGCGCCCTCGTGGAAGAGCACCGAAACGATATAGGAGGCGATCAGTGCCGGCACCATCACTCGGGCGATGACCACGCGCGCAGCGTGCTTGCCGATCAGCCTCACGGTCAGGTCGGTAGCCAGGAAGATGAACGGAAAGCTGAAGGCGCCCCAGGTGGTGTGCCAGCCGAAAATGGTGATCGGCAGCTGCACCAGGTAGTTGCTGGCGATGATGATGAGGATGTGAAACGCGATCAGCGCAGCCAATACGGCGCGGCTGACCGATGCAGGAAGCAGGGTCATGGCATGTCCTTTTTCGTGAAATGGGGTTAGGGAACCCATTGCCGCGACCGACATGGCCACGAGCGGCGCGCAGTGTACCGCCTGCACCCACGCCAGGACAGCCCGCCCGCCGAGTGGCAGACGGCTTCATCGGTGGCGGCTTGAAGACGGAAGCGGAAGCGGAGTGTCGCGATCTCGTGGGAGTGGCTTTAGCCGCGAGCTCTTTGCTCTTCAATAGAGCTCGCGGCTAAAGCCACTCCTACAAAAAGAAAGCTCTGCATCCACCGGCCGCTATCGCCTTACAACAGTCGTTCCACCAGCTCCGTCAGCCGTTGCTGGCCAGCTGCGTTTCTTCCGGCATCACCCGGCGAGCCAGCTGGAAATGCTTTTTCCAGTAGCCGTCGCTGAGCTTGTCGATACGTACGTTGGTGCCGCGTCGTGGCGCGTGAATGAAGCGGTCGTTGCCCAGGTAGATGGCGACGTGATCGACGCTGCGCCCGCGGATGCGGAAGAACAGCAGGTCACCAGGCTCCAGATCGCCCTTGGCCACCTTGGGGCCATCGACCCGGGACAGGGCACGGGAGGTGCGCGGCAGTTCGAGGTCGTCGACCTTCTTGAACGCATAGTTGACCAGGCCGCTGCAGTCGAAGCCACGCTCCAGGCTGGTACCGCCCCAGCGGTAGGGCGTGCCCAAGGCACCCATGGCGCGTTTGACCACGCTTTGCGCCGGCGTGTGCTCGACCTTGGCCGGCGGCACCACGCGGCTGCTGCCGTCCTGCAGGTGAACACGAAAACTGGCGGAGGCATTACCGACAGCGGCGCAGCACAGGGCGCCACCGAGAAACAGAGAAAGGAAAAATTTATTCAACGTGATGACCTTGAAGATACCCAAGCCGCCGTGAATCCTTTCCTGAATCAGCCACTTGTAACATTGATGAAATAGAGAGGGGGCACTCCGCTCGTCCCGCAGGACGGACAAGTGAAATCGACGGCAAGTTCAATTTTTTCGCCACCCCCTCGACCAGCGGTCATGCTGTTTAACAGTATGTATGGAGCCTGCTGTCCAACTGCTGAATGAATCCAGATGATCGATACAGGCTTGCCGATTTTCAGCGCCAATTGGCTTGCACTGCCGTGCTGACGGCCCTAGGGTTACGGCTCCCCATGCAAAAGGACGATGCCGATGAAGCCTATGAAGACCGTGATCGCTGTCAGCCTGCTGGCCATGAGTGCCAGCTTCCACAGCCTGGCGGAAGACGCCAAGTGCGCCACTGTCAGCCTTGCCGACCCAGGCTGGAGCGACATCGCGGTCACCAACGGCATCGCCAGCCTGCTGCTTGACGGCCTCGGCTACAAACCGCAGACCCGCACCCTCGCAGTGCCGATCATCTTCGCCGGTTTGCAGAAGGGCCAGGTCGATGTATTCCTCGGCAACTGGATGCCGGCCGGCCAACACGACTACGAGCGCTACGTCACCAGCGGCCAGGTCGACAAGGTGGTGGAGAACCTCGGTGGCACCGAATACACCCTGGCCGTACCGACCTACGCCTACGAAGAGGGCGTGCAGGACTTCAAGGATCTGCACAAATTCGCCGCGCGCTTCGGCAAGAAAATCTACGGCATCGGCTCCGGCTCACCGGCCAATGACTATATCCGCCAGATGATCGCCAACAACGAGTTCGATCTCGGCGACTGGGAACTGGTCGAGTCCAGCGAGCAGGCCATGCTGGTGCAGGTCGGGAGGGCCGAGAAGCGTGGCCAGTTCGTGGTGTTCCTCGGCTGGACACCGCACCCGATGAACATCCAGTACGACATGCAATACCTCAAGGGCGGCGAGAAATTCTTCGGCAGCACCGGCTCGGTCAACACCCTGGCGCGCAAGGGCTACGTGGCCGAGTGCCCGAATGTCGGCAAACTGCTGACCAACCTGAAGTTCACCCAGGAGATGGAGAACACCATCATGGATCAGGTGCTGAACGGGAAGGTCGCCAATGCCACGGCCATCAAGACCTGGATCAAGGCCAACCCCGAGGTGCTCGATGGCTGGCTCGACGGCGTGACCACCCGAGACGGCGGCGACGCGCTGCAAGCGGTAAAAACCAAGCTGTAATTGCGCCTCACTCGTCGCCAAGCTCGGAAGGCGCGCCAGCGTTGTCCTGCTTGATGGTCTTGGTGACGATGTAGGTGAAATAGCGCTCGATACCGAGGTCTTCCAGCAATAGCTGATCGACGAAACGCTGATAGTGATCGATGTCGCGGGCACGGATCATGGCGATGTAGTCGACGCCGCCACCCGTGGCGTAGCAGAAGGCGACTTCCGGCGCCTCACCCAGGCGCTGCTCGAAACGCCGCATGTCCTGGGCGGTGTGGCGGGCGAGGGTGATCTCCACCAGCACTTGCTGGGTCTTGAACATCGCGGCCCAGTCGATCTGCGCGCGATAGCCTTTGACCAGCCCGGCCGCCTCCAGCTTGCGCACACGCTCCCAGGCCGGGGTCACCGAAAGGTTGATCGCCTCGGCAAGGGCCGACTTGGTGATCCGCCCGTCCTCGGAAAGGATGCGCAGGATCTTCAGGTCGTAGCGATCGAGCTTGTGCATATCAGCCGACCACGTCAGCGATCACGGCAAGGGTGTCGCCGCCTTTCACCAACCCGGGGAAATGCCGGGCGGCGAGCAGGCCGCTGCGTTTTGCGCGGTACTCGATGGCCAGCGCACCGGTACGTCGGGCGCTGTGGACGCGGGCAATCACCTCGCCCTTTTCCACAGGGTCGCCAAGGTCGCGGCACATTTCCAGCAGGCCATCATCTTCGCTGGCGACGAAGCAGTCGCCGTCGGGCATATCGAGCATCACTGACTCATAGGCCTCGATTTCCCCGGCCAGCAGGCCGAAATGGATCAGCAGGTTGCGCACGCCACGCTCGGCAATGGCCAGGCTCCTGGCCGTACTGCTGCCACCGCCGCCCAGCTCGGTGGTGACGAAAATCTTGCCCTGTTCCTCGGCGGCGGTGTCGTACATGCCCACCGCATCGAGCTCCAGCATGCGCATGCAGTAGGGCGCGGCGAAGGCGCGCATGCCAGCCTCGCAGGCGGCATCCTGGGTCTTGTCGGCCAGCACGTGGCAGGCAGCGAAAGGCAGGAAGTCCAGCGTCCTGCCACCGGAATGGATGTCTAGCACCACATCGGCCATGGGCAGCAGGGTGCGCTGAAAGTAGTCGGCGATCTTCTGCGTCACGGTGCCGTCGGGCTTGCCAGGAAAGCTGCGGTTCAGATTGCCCTTGTCGATTGGCGAGGTGCGGGTACCGGCGTGCACGGCAGGCGTATTCATGAACGGCACAATGATGATCCGCCCGCTGACATCCTCGGCGCGCAGGGTCTGTGCCAGCTTGCTCAGAGACAGCGGGCCTTCGTATTCGTCGCCATGATTGCCGCCAGTGAACAGCGCCGTGGGGCCGCTGCCATTCTTCACCACGGTAAGCGGAATCATCACCGCACCCCAGGCGGAGTCGTCGCGGGAGTAGGGCAGCTTGAGGAAGCCATGCTGCACGCCGTCACGGTCGAAGTCGACGGTGGGGCTGATGGGGTTGTCACGGAGTTGGGTCATGAATGGCATCCAACATCGGGGTAAAAGGTTTGTGGAAAGGCTTCGCGGCGCCCCGCCGAGGAACGCCCCGTAGGAGCCGGCTTGCCGGCGATCTACTTTACGAAAGCATCGCCGGCAAGCCGGCTCCTACCAGATAGAGGTATAGCCAGTCAGTCCTTCACGAACAGCTTGCGCGGCACGTCGCAGAAGGTTTCCACGCCGCGGTCGGTGATCAGGATCGATTCGGTGATCTCCAGCCCCCAGTCGTCCAGCCACAGGCCCGGCATGAAGTGGAAGGTCATCCCTGGCTGCAGCACGCTCTCGTCACTCGGCCGCAGGCTCATGGTGCGCTCGCCCCAGTCCGGTGGATAACTGATACCAATGGGGTAGCCGCAGCGGCTGTCCTTGTGGATGCCGAACTTCTCCAGCACCTTGAAAAACGCGCGGGCGATATCGCCGGTGGTGTTGCCCGGCTTGGCTGCCTCCAGGCCGGCAGCGATGCCTTCGACCACGGCCTTCTCGCCATCGAGAAAATGCTGGGGCGGCTTGCCCAGGTAGACGGTGCGCGACAGCGGGCAGTGATAGCGCTTGTAGCAGCCGGCGATCTCGAAAAAGGTGCCGGCGCCGTTGACCATCGGCGAGTCATCCCAGGTCAGGTGCGGCGCACTGGCATCCGCGCCGGTGGGCAGCAGCGGCACGATGGCCGGGTAATCACCACCGTGGCCGTCGGCACCGAGGATGCCGGTACGGTAGATTTCGGCGACCAGCTCGTTCTTGCGCAGGCCCGGCTCGATCTTCTCGAAGATGGCGGCGTGCATCTTCTCGACGATCTTCGCCGCGATGCGCATGTAGCCGATTTCGGTGGACGACTTGATCGCCCGCTGCCAGTTGACCAGCGCCGTAGCATCGATGAAACGCGCATTGCCAAGGTTGCGCTGCAGCGACCCATAGGCCGCAGCGCTGAAGTAGTAGTTGTCCAGTTCGACACCGATGCTGAGCCTGTCCCAGCCACGGGCGGCGATCACGTCCCTGGACAGATAATCCATTGGGTGCCGCTCGGTGGACTGCACGTAGTGATCGGGGTAACCGATGATGTTCGCCTGCTCCATGAACACCGTGCGCTTGGCGCCATTGGCATCCTGGCCACGGCCAAACCACACCGGCTCGCCATCCAGCGCCAGCAGCACGCACTGGTGTACGTAGAACGACCAGCCGTCATAGCCGGTCAGCCAGGCCATGTTGGATGGATCGGTGACGATCAGCAGCTCGATGCCTTTGGCCTGCATGGCACTGCGCGTCTTGGCGATACGCTGGGCGTACTCTTCCCGGCTGAAGGGAAGGTTGACGATGATTTCGGACATTGCGGTTGCCCTCCAGGGTGGAACGGATTCAGGAATCGAAGGTGAAGCCCTTGCCAGCTGCGGTCGCCCGCTCATAGGCGAGGTTGGCGATGGCAGTGTCCTGGGCGCCGGTGCCGGTGAGGTCGCACAGGGTGATCTGCTCGGCACTCAAGCGGCCGGGCCGTTGCCCAGCGATGACTTGGCCCAGCTCGGCGAATCTCTGTTGTGCGCCAAGCAGCCCGGCTTCGATGGCGTGATGCAACTCGCCGAGGACGCGAGTCTGGGAAAGACGGTCGGCCACGTAAGCGTCGACCTGCGCCAGCACGGCAGGCGCGATCTCGTTCTTGTGCTCGGCATCCGAGCCCATGGCGGTGATGTGCAGGCCAGGGCGCAGGTGTTCGGGCAGGATCAGCGGTTCGCGGCTCGGCGTGGTGGTGATGGCGATATCGGCGCCATCCAGCGCAGCCGCCACACTGTCGACCGCCCGGGCATCGTCCAGCTCGGCGGCCATGGCAGCGGCCTTGCTCCCGTCGCGAGCCCAGATGCGTACTTCGCTTACATCCCGCACCAAGCGCAGCGCCTGCAATTGCAGGCGGGCCTGCTCACCGGCGCCGAGAATGGCAACCACGCGGGCATCCTCGCGGGCCAGCCATTTGGCGGCCACGGCGCCAGCTGCAGCGGTGCGTACCGCAGTGAGGTAGCCGTTATCGAGCAGCAGGGCATCGGCCAGGCCGGTGTGCGCCGAGAACAACATCATCAAACCATTGAGGCTGGGCAGGCCGAGCCTGGGATTGTCGAAGAAACCCGGACTGACCTTGATGGCGAAGCGCGGTACGCCGGGCAGGTAGGCGGTCTTCACGTCCACTTCGCCGTTGTGCTCGGGGATGTCCAACCGCAGGATCGGCGGCATCGCCACCTCGGCCGTGGCCAGCAGGCGAAAGGCGTTTTCCACCACAGCCAGGCTGTCGGCATCGAGGCCGACACAGTTGCGCAGGTCGGTCTGGTTGAGAATCAGGGTCTTGGCCATGGGGCGTCCTCAGGCGTGCGCGCCATTGAGCACGCGCAGGTGCTGGTCGATATCGATGTTGCGACCGCTGACCACCACGACCACCGGCCCACGAGGCTCGATCAGGCCTTCGAGCAGCGCGGCGATGCCCACCGCAGCGGCACCTTCCACCACCTGCCGTTCCTCGCGGTAGGCGTGGCGCATGCCCCGTGCGATGGCCGCCTCGTCGAGCAAATGCAGCTGATCGCACAGCTCGCGGGTCAGGCCAAAGGTGTAGCGGTTATCCAGGCCGATACCGCCACCGAGGGAGTCCGCCAGGGTCGCCACCTCTTCCACCTCCATCGGCTGACCGGCCTGCAGGCTAGCGTGCATCGCTGCGCCCAGGCGCATGCTGATGCCGTGGGTGCGGATGGCTGGACTAGTGGCCTTGATCGCCAGCGCCACGCCGGCGAACAGGCCACCACCGGAGAGCGGTACCAGCACGTCGCAGACGTCCGGGCACTGCTCGAGGATTTCCAGACCGAGGCTGCCCTGACCGGCGATCACATGGGGGTGGTCGAACGGCGGAATGAACGTGGCGCCCTGGTCGCGGGCGATGCGCAGTGCTTCGAGCTGGGCATCATCCTGGCTGCGCCCGCTGATCACCACCTCGGCCCCCAACTCGCGGATGGCGAGAACCTTGTTCGCCGGCACCAGTTCGGACAGGCACACAGTGGCCTTCACGCCAAGCTGAGACGCTGCAAATGCCAACGCTCTGCCATGGTTGCCGGTGGATGCGGTGACCACGCCCAGACGCTGCTGCTCGGCACTCAATTGCGCCACGGCATTGCTGGCCCCGCGCAGCTTGAAACTGCCGGTGGCCTGCTGCGATTCCAGCTTCAGCCACACCGGCACACCGAGCAGGCGAGTCAGCGAGGGCGAGGCTTCCAGCGGCGTCTGCCGAACCAGGCCGGCGATACGCTGGCGTGCCTGGAGCAGGTCGTCGAGGTGGATCGAAGGCATGGCGCGCATTCCCCGCTTGGTGTTTGCGACCGAGTGTACGAGCGGAGAAATGCACCACCGAATGTACTAGGACGATATTTTTTCATACCGCCGCATTCGACTTTTCCACAGGGCTGCCATGCAGCTAACGAGCACGCCAGTAGGCCCTGGCAAGGCGCCGGTTCATCAGAAAACCGGCCCACGCAAGGGCGCTATCGGCCTAGAAATCGTGAATCTTCGGGTACTGCTCGAATACTTCGCGGATGGTTTTAAGGCCCTTTTGCATCTGCGCCTCGCTGCATTCGGCGCCCACGCACAGGCGCACCGCACGGGGCCGTGGCATGCCGGGCGGCACGAAAGGATCGGGCAGCGTCAGCGCCACATGCTTGCGGCGCAGTTCGCGCAGCAGGCTGTCCGGTTCCCAGTGCTCCGGCACCGCAAGCCAGGCATTCAGCGAATAGGCATGGTTGCGCAGCAGGTACTCGCCCAGCTCGGCCTCGACCAGCGACTGTCGATTGGCCAGCAGTTGGCGCTGCATCTGCACCATCTCTTCGGCATGCCCGCCATTGATCCAGCGGGCGGCGATCTCGCCGAGCAGCGGCGTGGCCATCCAGCTGTTGACCCGCAGGATGCTCTCGGTACGCAGCGCCAGGCGCTTGGGCATCGCCAGGTAGCCGATGCGCAACCCGGCCAGCACCGACTTGGTCATGCTGGTGCAGTAGAACGATAATTCGGGCAGGTAATGGCTGATCGGCCGCGCCCGCTGCTGACCGGCTAGCAATGGGCCGTAGACGTCGTCCTCGATCACGTACACGCCATAGCGACGCGCGATCTCGGCGATCTCCCGGCGGCGTGCATCGGGCATCAGGCAACTGGTGGGGTTGTTCAGGTTCGGCGTACACACTAGGGCGGTGATGCGCTCGTTGCCGCACATGTCTTCGAAGTGCTCGGGATCGATGCCGTGCTCATCCATCTCCAGGCCTTTGAGGGTAAAACCAAGCACCTGGGACGAGCCGATCACGCCGTGATCGGACAGCCCTTCGCAAAGCACCACATCGTCCGGCCCGGCCAGCGAGGCCAGGGCCAGGAAGATGCCGTGGGCCGCGCCGTTGGTGAGCAGCAGGTCGTCACGGGTGACATCCAGGCCAAGCCGGGACAACCAGCGCACCCCGGCGTCACGGTGGCTCTCGAAGCCAGCGATGGGGCGGAAGGCGCGAATCCATGGCTGATCCGATTCGGTCGCCAGCTCGCCGCACGTGGCCTGCCACAGGCGATCATGCTCCGCGGTGTGGACGATACGGGCGATGGAAAAATCCAGCAGCGCCTGTTCGCTGTGGTCGAGCATCGAGGTAGCCACTCGCTCGCTGGTGCGCCGCGATACGAAGCTGCCACGGCCCACCTCGCAACGCACCCGGCCCTGGCGTTCGAGTTCCTTGTAAGCGTTGGTTACCGTCTGCACGCTGATGCCCAATGCCTCGGAAACCTGCCGCTGTGGCGGCAAGCGCTGGCCGTCGGTGAGGTTGCCCTGTTCGATATCGGCGGTGATCGCCTGCACCAGCGTCTTGTACTTGGACTCACCCTGGCGTGCGCTGCCCAGTGCCTGCTTCCAGTTGTGCATACTGCTCCCGCGGGTTGGAGGCTGTTAGATACAGCATCCCGCCAGTCAGCCCGGGATTCAATTGTCCTAGTGCAATACCACAGGCAAAAAGCCTTTTGTATGCTCGGGCTCAAGGGTGGAACCGGCGCTCGACGCGCCCAGAAAAATAGCGAATCCACCCGGGCCGCACGCGGCCAGATGCTCTTGAAAACCTGCCTCCTAACATAGCGCTCCGCTCCATCGAGCGGACTACAAGAAACAGGAGAATCACATGATAAGCAGCGTTATTCCTTCCACGGTACGTCGCCTCACCATTGCCTGCGGCGTCTTCGTCGCACTGGGTGCCACGGTCGCACAGGCCGCCGACACCCTGGAGAAGGTCAAGGAAAACAGCAGCGTGCGCATCGGCTACGCCAACGAAACGCCGTTCGCCTACACCGCGCTGGACGGCAGCGTCACCGGCGAGTCACCGGAAATCGTCAAGAAGATCTTCGAGAAGATGGGCGTCAAAACCATCAACCCGGTGCTCACCGAATGGGGTTCGCTGATCCCCGGGCTGCGCGCCAGCCGCTTCGACCTGATCGCCGCCGGCATGTACATCACCCCCGAGCGCTGCAAGCAGGTGCTGTTCACCGACCCGCATTACCAGTTGCCCGACACGCTGCTGACCAAAACCGGCAACCCGAAGAAGCTGCACAGCTATGAAGACATCGCCAAGAGCGGCGCCAAGGTGGCAATCATGGCCGGCACGGTGAACCTCGGTTATGCCCGCGATGCTGGAATCACCGACGGGCAGATCCTTCAGGTACCGGACACCACCGCACAGCTGCAGGCCGTACGCGCCGGGCGCGCCGATGCCGCGGTGGGCACGCAGCTGACCATGAAGAACCTGGCCGAGAAGGGCGGCGACACGGTGGAAGCGATCAACGAGTTCAAGGACGACCCATCCCACACGGGCTACGGTGCCCTGGCTTTCCGCCCGGAAGACAAGGCGTTTCGCGACGCGGTCAACGCCGAGCTGAAGAAGTGGATCGGCACCGACGAGCACCTGGCGACGGTCAAACCGTTCGGCTTCGACAAGTCCAACATCACCGACAAGACCGCTGCCGAGCTCTGCCAGTAGGAGCAGGCTTGCCCGCGAGCGGCTTGCGCGGACGGGCAATGCATTTTCGAGTTTCCTTCGCCACATAGGACTGCACTGATGGGCGATCTCCTCCCGCTGTTGCTACAAGGCGCCTGGGTGACCGTACAGATCACCTTCTGGGGCTCGCTGCTGGCCGTCATCTCGGCGGTAATCGCCGCGCTTGGCCGGCTTTCACCCATCGCCCCACTACGTTGGCTGGCCATCACTTATATCGAAGTGTTCCGTGGTACCTCGCTGCTGGTACAGCTGTTTTGGCTGTACTTCGTGCTGCCGATGCCGCCGTTCAACGTCGAGATGAGCGCCTACGCAGTGGCCATCGTCGGCCTAGGCCTGCATATCGGCGCCTACGGTGCGGAAGTGATGCGTGGCGCCATCCGCTCGGTGGCCAAGGGTCAGTACGAGGCGTGTCAGGCACTGAACATGTCGCCCGCCAAGCGCTTCTACCGAATCATCCTGCCGCAGGCCCTGCTGGCGGCGATTCCTCCGGGCACCAATCTGCTCATCGAGCTGCTGAAAAACACCTCGCTGGTGTCGCTGATCACCCTGTCTGACCTGGCCTTCCGCGCCCGTCAGCTGGATCAGGCGACCTTCATGACCTTGGAAATCTTCGGCCTGGCGCTGCTGATGTACTTCGTCATGGCCCAGGCGATCAACCTGGGCATGCGCCGGCTGGAAAAACGCCTGGCCCGCGGCCGCATGCGCGGGGGCCTGTCATGAATTTCTTCGACTGGCAATTCGCCTGGAGCATCCTGCCGCAGCTGCTGCAGGCCTCGCTCAATACCCTGCTGATCACCTTCGGTGGTTTCGCCATCGCCATCGTGCTGGGTCTGTTCCTGGCCATCGCACGGCGCAGCCGCAAGGTATGGCTATCCTGGCCAGCCACCGGGCTGATCGAGTTCATCCGCAGCACGCCGCTGCTGATCCAGGTGTACTTCCTGTTCTACGTATTCCCCAACTACGGGCTTAACCTCACCGCTTTGCAGGCAGGCATTCTCGGTATCGCCCTGCATTACGCCTGCTACACCGCCGAGGTGTATCGCGCCGGCCTGGACGCCGTGCCGCGGGCGCAGTGGGAAGCAGTCACCGCACTCAATCTGTCGCCGCTGAGCGCCTACCGCAACATCATCCTGCCCCAGGCGCTGCGACCGATCCTGCCGGCCCTGGGCAACTACCTGGTGGCAATGCTCAAGGACACCCCGGTGCTCTCAGCCATTACCGTGGTGGAAATCATGCAGCAGGCCAAGAACATCGGTTCGGAGAGTTTCCGCTACCTGGAGCCGATCACCATGGTCGGCCTGTTCTTTCTGTTGCTCAGCCTCGGCCTCGCCTGGTGCGTGCGCCGCCTCGAAGACCGTATGGAGGAAGCGCCACGATGAACGCCCCGCATCTTTCCCCCAACGCTGCCGGAATTCCCGCCATGTCACAGCCCATCGTACGTTTCACCGACGTGACCAAGCGCTACGGCAACCTGACCGTACTCAATCATCTGAACCTGGAAGTCGCCGCTGGCGAGAAGGTCGCCATCATCGGCCCCAGCGGCTCGGGAAAATCCACGCTGCTGCGGGCCCTGATGACCCTGGAGGACATCGACGAAGGGGTGATCGAAGTCGATGATCAGCCGCTGACTCATATGCCCGGCCGCGACGGCAGGCTGGTTCGTGCCAGCGCCAGCCATCAGCGCAAGGTGCGCGGCAAGATCGGCATGGTGTTCCAGAGCTTCAACCTGTTCCCGCACATGAATGCCATGCAGAACGTCATCGAAGCGCCGGTACAGGTGCTCGGCATGAACAAGCGCGAAGCCAGCGAGCGGGCCCGGGAGCTGCTCGACATGGTCGGCCTGGGCGCCAAGCTCGAGCACTATCCGTCACAGCTTTCCGGCGGCCAACAGCAGCGCGTCGCCATCGCTCGCGCCTTGGCCATGCGGCCCAAGGTGATGCTGTTCGATGAAGTGACCTCGGCCCTCGACCCCGAGCTGTGCGGCGAAGTGCTCAACGTCATCCGCCGTCTGGGCAGCGAGCACAAGCTGACCATGCTGATGGTCACCCACCAGATGGGCTTTGCCCGCGAGTTCGCCGACCGCGTGTGCTTCTTCCACCAGGGCTGCATCCACGAACAGGGCACCCCCGCCGAACTGTTCGGCAACCCGCAGCAGGAACGTACGCAGAGCTTCCTCAGTGCGGTGAACGAGGCGCACTGAGGCCTTCTCAACGGGGCGGGGACGAACCAAGCTGGTGGGCTGAAGCCACCCTACGGGGGCGTACGCTAGGTAGGGTGGGCTTTAGCCCACCAAATTTGCTGGTTAACCGACGGCATTCAACAGCGGAAGCGGAGCGTCCCGGAAGGCATTCCCACGCAGAGCGTGAGGAACGATCAGCGCCAGGCCCAGCCAATCCTTCTCGGCGAGACCTTACTGGCGCGGCACCTCGAACGACAGGGTCGCCACGTGTACCACGCTGTCGTAGCGCTTGCCGTCGACAGTGGCGGCGCCATTGACCTGGGCAGTCACTTCCAGCACGTAGCGGGCGGGGAAGGAGGGGTCGAGGGTTACCACGCCTTCGGCATTGGGCTTGAGGGTGCGCGTCCATTGCTCGGAGGTGTAGACGTTGACCTGAGAAGCCGAGACCACGGTGCCTTTCCAGTGCAGTTTGAAGGCATTGCCGTTGGGCTCGGTTGGCACCAGTTCCAGGTCATTGACCGCCTTGGTCTCACTGCGCCCGGCCTTGGCCTCATAGATCACCAGGTTGTCGACTTCCGGCAGCTTGGCACTGACGCGCAGATCACCCTGGCCGCTGTCGGCGATCGGGTAGGCGTCGCCACTGGCGCGCAGCGCAGTGTTCTTGCCATCGGCCTGGTTGATGCTCGGCTCCAGCAGCTTGCCCAGGCTCAACTGTTCGGTAGGCTGAAAGTCGCTCAGGTAAGCCTTGGCTTGCGGGGCAGGGCCACGCTCGATCCACAGGTATTCGGCCTGAGCGGCGGGCAGGGCAAGCAGTAGGATCAGGGGAGCAGCGCAGCGGAACGGGGTCATGGGAACTCCTTTTCACGGGATTGAACGAGAAGCCCGGCGCCAGCGTCGGGCGAGAAAAATGGTGGTTCATCTACAAAGACGGATAACTCGGGGAAAACCCGCACTCAGCGATGAAAAAACACCACGACTCATTCAACAGGCGTGAAAAGCAGCGTGCCCACGCAGAGGTGGGCACACAGAGAATTTACAGCAGAAAGCGGTCAGTCGCGGATGAAGCGCAGCCCGACGCCATCGGGATCGACGCGCATCACTTCCATCTCCAGGATCGGTGCTTCGAAGGGCATGTCCTGCACCTGGCCGGTTACCCGCGTACCGAGCTCCAGCACCGCCAGATCCTCATGCCGGACGTAAACGCCGCCATCGGAAAGATCGCGAGTCTGGGCGACCAGCTCACCGAAACTCGGATGGCAGATCTTGATGCGGCACTTCATTGGTGTGCGGGGATACTGGCGCTGGTTGGCGGACATGTCCTGAACAGCCTCGTGCAAAAAGATTTGCCCTGTTAATAACTCAATTTTCTGCTTACGCCCAGCCCACCGGCGCCTCGTTGCGAGGCGCCGTGAACCTCAGTACCAGCGCGTCTCACCTTCAGGGCGTTTCTTGAAGCGCTTCATGCTCCACATGTACTGGCTCGGGTAGGCGCGTACGTACTTCTCCACCACGGCACTCATCGCCGCCACGGCCGTGTAGGTGTCTTCGCTGTACATGCCTTCCGGCGCGGCTTCGAGGATCACCTTGTAACCCGAACCATCCTCCAGGCGCAGCGCATGCAGGAACACGCCTACCGCTTTGCCACCGGCGAGCATGCCCGGCACGAACTTGCTGGTCAGCGCCACGGTGCCGCAGAAGGGCACGAACATTCCGGACGACAGGCTCGGCTCAGGGTCTGCGGGGATGCCCACGGCACCGCCCTTGCGCACTTCCTTGATGACGCTGAGGATGCCTTCCTTGGTCGACGGTGCCACGCGATTGCCCAGCTGCACGCGCTGCTCGCGGAGCAGGTCATCCACAGCCTTGAGCTTGGGCGGGCGGTAGAAAATGATCGGTTTGCACTGCGAACAGTAAAAGTGGTTGAGCACTTCCCAGTTGCCCAGGTGGCTGGTGATGCCGACCACGCCCTTGCCAGAGGCGAGAGCGGCTTCGAGCACTTCTAGGCCCTCGACTTCACGCACCCGGGCCAGCGACTTGTGCGCCGGCCAGACCCAGGCGCAGGCGCTTTCGGTCAGCGTGCGGCCAATGTCCATCAGGCTGCGGCCGACCAGCTTGTCGTGCTCGGCGGCAGTCAATTCAGGGAAGCATTTGGCCAGGTTGATGCGCACCACGTCGCGCGAGCCCGATGGCAGCTTCCACATCAGCCAGCCGATCATCGCGCCGAGCGACTGCACCGCACGCCATGGCAACAGGGCGAACAAGCGCAGGGAACCGACTACCAACGCGCCTTTGAGCTTTTCCACAAGCTGCTCCCGTCAAAAAAGGGGCACAGTGTAACCGCCTCGGGCCACCTTGACTGTTACAAGCGCCCGCCCAGGCGACGAGAGCGTCAGTACAGCAGCGTCTTCAAACGCTCCTGCAACCCGCGCTCGTATGCCTGTACGTCGAAGTCCGCCTCCATCACGGCCTTGAGGATCTCCCCCGCCGACGGCAGGCTGGAGCGCTCGACATGCCGCTCGGCATCCCACAGGCCGGAGCGCACCACCGCCTTGGAACACTGGAAGTAGCAGGTATCGACGCTGATATGCAGCACGCTGCGCGGCAGCTTGCCCTGTGCGCGGCACAGTTCCAGCAAGGCAGGATCGACGGAGATGCTGGCGCGGCCGTTGACCCGAAAGCTCTCGCCGACGCCAGGAATCAGGAACAGCAACGCCACATGGGGGTCGTGGATGATATTGCGCAGGCTGTCGATGCGGTTGTTGCCCGGGCGATCCGGCAGCAGCAGGGTGCGCTCGTCGACAACCCGCACGAAGCCCGGCGCATCGCCACGCGGCGAGCAATCCAGCCCATCCGGGCCATGGGTGCCAAGCACCACGAAAGGCGACGCGGCGACCAGCGCCTGATAGGGCTCGCTGAGGTAGGGGATTTCCTTGCGCAGCGAACGCTCGTGGGGCTCGCCGTACAGGGCATGAAGTTGTTCCAGGGTATCGATGCGGCTCATGGCCAATGCTCCTATTGCAGTTGCGCGTAACGATCGCAATCCTGGGTGTGATCCATGACCATGCCGGTGGCCTGCATGTAGGCGTAACAGATGGTCGGACCGACGAAGGTGAAGCCGGCCTTTTTCAGCGCCTTGCTCATGGCCTCGGCTTCGGGCGTCACCGCTGGCACATCTGCGCGCCCGCTGAAATGGTTGACCTTTGGCGTGCCGCCGACGAACGACCAGAGCAGCGCCACCGGATCGTCGAGGCGCAGCCAGGCCTGAGCGTTCTTGCGCGCGGCCTGGAGTTTGAGGCGATTGCGGATGATCCCGGCGTCCTGCATCAGCGTTTCGATGTACGCGTCGCTCATCGCCGCCAGACGCTCGACATCGAATCCGAACAACACCTGGCGATAGCGCTCGCGCTTCTTCAGCACGGTGATCCACGACAATCCGGCCTGGGCACCTTCGAGCAGCAGCATCTCGAACAGGTGCTGTGGGTCGCGGGACGGCACGCCCCACTCTTCGTCGTGATAAGTCTGATACAGCGGGTCGTCGTTACACCAGAAACAGCGGGGCATGGCAGTCGGCTCGGCGATGGGCGAGGGCAGACTATAACCGGGGATCAACCCTGCGGATGAACTCAAATGTTCTCGTAGCCTGGGTAGAGCGCAGCGAAACCCGGCAAGCAGTTGATCATTCCCACGCTCTGCGTGGTAATGCATCGGCAGGACGCTCTGCGTCCGTACATCGTTATCCGAGCTCGCAAATCGTGGCGCGGAGCGCCACAGGATGAATGCCCACGCAGAGCGTGGGAACTATAGGCTCCTACACATCCGTCACTCAGGATTCGCGTTCGAGAAACGCCGCCAGCTCGGGCGATACCTTGTCGATATCCACCGCCGCGTGATGCACGCTGCCGTCCTTGCCTTCCACGGTCAGCCACAGCTGATCGCTGAGTTTGGCCTTGGCGGGAATCTGGATTTCCACCCAGCGATCCCAGCGGTTGCCAAAGAACACCAGGCCCGCAGCACGTAGTGAACGTGGCTTGCGGATTTTCAGATAGGCCGCGCGGATCTGGTCATCGCAGGTTTCGCAGAAGCGTACTTCGAAGGCCTTGAACGGCGTGCCCAGTACCCGGTGAGGCGCCTTGCGTTGCGCCTCGGCCAGGGTGAACGACCAAGGGCCGACCTGGCCCTGCACCGCCTCATCGCTGTGCAGCGGTTTCGGCGAAGCAGTCAGCAACAGGCCGACCACCGCCACGGGCACCAGCAGCAACACGCCGGTTGCCCCGCGGCGCATCCAGTGCAGGCGTTCGACCGGCTGTGCGACGAGACTCTCGACCACCGCAGGCTTCTTCTCACGGCCTGGCGCGGCCTTGCCCGGTGAGGGCTGCCATGGCCACCTTGGCAGGTAGAAAACCAGCACGATACCAGCGACCGACAACCAGCCCAGCCAGGCCGCCGCACCAACGCTCACGCCCCAGTGACTGAGGCTAAGGCCCAATGCCAGAGCCAAAAGCAACCAGCCTGCGGCGCGCAGTACTTGCATCCACAGCGGTGACAGCACGCGGCGCAGCAGATGCTTGCAGTGTTTTTCCATCGCCAGCGCCAGGGCGATGAAGCCACCGAGGCTCGCCAGCAGAATGGAGAGATTCAGGCTCATGCCGCACCTCCCGATTGCAACACCCAGCACAGCAATGCGACCACCGCGGTGGGGATCAGCATGCCCAGCCAGGCACGGGTCACGCTACGCACGCTGAACACCCAGATCACCGCCACCGCATACAGGGTAAAGCTGAGCATCGTGGCGGCCAGCACGGCCTGGCTTTTCGGCAGCGGCCAGACCAGCGACAACAACACGGTCAGCGCGGAGGTCAGGGCATAGCCACCCAGCGCCGCAGCCAGCACTCGCGAGACGACCAACCAGCGATAACGCGCCATCGAACCTTCTTTCATGCCAGCGCCTCCTTGCCCGACAACGCAGCCGCCGCATCGGCCTTCAGCCAGCGGCGACGAATCTTCATGGCGCCGTAGGCGAACAGCGCCGCCAGGCCGAACATGCTCAGATCGAACCCCGCCAGCACCCAGTCACCCTCGACGAGGGTCACGCCCAGATGGCGGTCGGTAGTCAGGGCGTTGATCACAGGGATCAGCCCGTAGGCCGCCACCGCCATCCAGGCCATCTCCAGCCAGGCCTTTTTCAGCGGTCGCAGCGAGGCATAGAGGAACAGCCAGCCCCAGGTCAGGAACAGACAGTGCATCTCCCAGTCCGCGCGATCACCCATGCCCACCGGCAACAGCCGGTTGGCCCAGAAGTAGGCGGCCACCGCCACCGGCAGCCCCACCAGGGTGCCGGCGTTGAGCACTTCCACGAGGCGCAGGCCGTAAGCGTCGAACAGCGCCGCAGCGTCGTTGCGCTTGAGGTGCTGATTGCGCCGCTTGACCGTCCACAGCACCAGCCCGGTACCGATCATCCCGCAGCCGAGCAGGCCGGCGATCAGGTACAGCCAGCGCAACCACCAGTCGGCGAACAACCCCTCATGCAGGCCGATCAGCATGCGGTGGGTCTTGCCGGCGCCGTGGGTCTTGTCCGGATAGACCGTCGGCTGGCCATCGGCAGCAGCAAAGCTCAGCATCACCGGGTCATAGATGTTCACCGAGTCGCCGATGATCCGCTGCACGTCGACACGCACTGGCTCGCCCTTCACCTGGCTGATGGTCAGGCTCGACACGCCGCGATCGGACCATTGCGTTTCAGCGCGCTGCACCAGTTCCTCGAGCGAGACCTGTGGCCGGCTGGCGGGCAGATGCTCGCGCTTGTCGCGGGCAAAGAGGTCATCGAACAACGCGCGCTGCTGCAGGTTGCCGGTGCCATACACTGCGGCGGCACCGGCCGGCATGTAGTTGAAGGCGAAGAAAATCAGGCCGCTGTAGGTGATCATCAGGAAGAACGGCAGCGCCATCACGCTGATTACGTTGTGGGCATCAAGCCAGGAGCGCTGCCCCTTGCCAGGGCGGAAGGTGAAAAAGTCTTTGAAGATCTTCTTGTGGGTGATGATCCCGGTGAGAATCGCCAGCAGCATCAGCATGGTGCACACGCCGACGATGGTGATGCCCACGTTATAGGGCATGTAATGCAGTATGTAGTGCATCTCGTACAGGGCGTCGCCACCACCGGTGGCGCGCGGCTCGACTTCCTGGCGCGGCAGGCCGGTCTCGGCGTTCAGCTCTTCACGACCGCGCCGACCGAAATCATGACCACGCTCGGGCAGGTCTTCCCAGGCAATCGCCAGGCCCTGCTCGCCACGCGGGCGCAGCGAAGTATGCGGCAGGGTGATGGTCCAGCTCTTGGCGTTGCTGGCGACCTGCTCCAGGCGCTTGAGGCCGCGCTCGAGCATTTCGCTGCGTTCCACGCCCTCGACGCGGACCTGCAGCGGCCGCTCGGGCTGCATCCAGCGGGTGATCTCATCGTC
Organism: Pseudomonas sp. AC355; assembly: GCF_979258205.1. Lineage (NCBI taxonomy): Bacteria > Pseudomonadati > Pseudomonadota > Gammaproteobacteria > Pseudomonadales > Pseudomonadaceae > Pseudomonas > Pseudomonas sp. AC355. Next base: position 3,715,457 of record NZ_OZ409843.1, read on the forward strand.
CACGTAACCGGCAGTGCCGGTCACGAACACGAAAAACAGCACCCAGCCAACCACCAGCCCCGTCCAGGTATGCAGCCAGGCCATGGACTGGCGAAATCCCTCTTTCATCGATACTACCCTGCTTATTGTCATGAACACGGCCAGACCGCCTGCGAGGCAGGCCTGCCACCGTGGTGCTGTCCGTAGATAAAATGATGCAGCCCTGCAAAACGACACGAGCATCTGCGATGCCCGTAGGCAAAATCGCCACATCTCTAAGTAAGACGGACGAGCGCAGAAAAACCGGCATTTTAACGCGACTGATTATTATTGGCAGGGTATTTCGTGCGGCTAGCTGCACTCGCCAGCAGAGTGCCATCGCCGGGGTGGTGCGTTGGTCTGTAGAGACGGCGCAGCATGCGGGCTGCGCCTTGCTTCGGGTATACTCCCCGGCTTTCTGTCGCAGCCCTAACAGGTGAATTTTTCGTGAGCCAGACAACGCCTGCCGTGCGCACCTTCCAGGACTTGATCCTCGCCCTGCAACAATACTGGGCCGAGCAAGGCTGTGTGGTATTGCAACCCTACGATATGGAAGTGGGCGCCGGTACCTTCCACACTGCCACCTTCCTGCGTGCCATCGGCCCGGAAACCTGGAACGCCGCTTATGTGCAGCCTTCGCGTCGCCCGACCGACGGCCGTTACGGTGAGAACCCCAATCGCCTGCAGCACTACTACCAGTTCCAGGTAGTGCTCAAGCCGAATCCGGAGAACTTCCAGGAGCTGTACCTGGGTTCGCTGAAGGCCATCGGCATCGATCCGCTGGTGCACGATATCCGTTTCGTCGAAGACAACTGGGAATCGCCAACCCTCGGCGCCTGGGGTCTGGGCTGGGAAATCTGGCTCAACGGCATGGAAGTCACCCAGTTCACCTACTTCCAGCAAGTCGGTGGTATTGAGTGCTACCCGGTTACCGGTGAAATCACCTATGGCCTCGAGCGCCTGGCCATGTACATCCAGGGCGTCGATTCGGTGTACGACTTGGTGTGGGCAGACGGCCAGTTCGGCAAGGTCACCTACGGCGACGTGTTCCACCAGAACGAGGTGGAGCAGTCGACCTACAACTTCGAGCACGCCAACGTCGAGAAGCTGTTCGAGTTGTTCGATTTCTATGAGAGCGAAGCCAATCGCCTGATCGAGCTCGAACTGCCGCTGCCAACCTACGAGATGGTGCTCAAGGCCTCGCACACCTTCAACCTGCTCGACGCCCGCCGCGCCATTTCGGTGACCGCACGTCAGCAGTACATCCTGCGCGTGCGCACCCTGGCCCGTGCTGTGGCACAGAGTTATCTGCAGGCGCGGCGCAAACTCGGCTTCCCGCTTGCCGCCCCCGATCTGCGTGATGAAGTATTGGCCAAGCTGGAGGCAGCAGAATGAGTGCACTCGATTTTCTCGTTGAACTGGGCACTGAAGAACTGCCACCCAAAGCCCTGAAAACCCTCGGCCAAGCCTTCCAGGCGGGCGTCGAAAAGGGCCTCAAGGCCGCCGGCCTGAATTACAGCGGCGTGCGTTACTACGCTGCGCCGCGCCGCCTTGCCGTGCTGGTCGAGCAGCTCGCCACCCAGCAGCCGGATCGTACCGTCAACCTCGATGGCCCACCCTTGCAGGCCGCCTTCGACGCCGACGGTAACCCGACCCAGGCCGCCCTGGGCTTCGCCAAGAAGTGTGGCGTGGAACTGGCCGAGATCGACCAGAGCGGGCCGAAGCTGAAGTTCAGCCAGCACATTGCCGGGCAGAACGCCGCGAGCCTGCTGCCGGGCATCGTGGAAACCTCGCTGAACGAACTGCCGATTCCCAAGCGCATGCGCTGGGGCGCCCGCAAAACCGAATTCGTCCGTCCGACCCAGTGGCTGATCATGCTGTTCGGTGATCAGGTGATCGATTGCGAAATCCTCGCCCAAAAGGCCGGCCGCGTATCGCGCGGGCACCGCTTCCATGCCAACCATGAAGTGCGCATTTCCGCACCTGCAATGTACGCCCAGGAGCTGCGCGCCGCCTACGTGATCGCCGACGCCACCGAGCGCCGCACGCTGATCGCCAAGCGCATCGAACAACTGGCTGCCGAGCAACAGGGCACCGCCATAGTGCCGCCCGCCCTGCTCGAGGAAGTCAGTGCCCTGGTCGAATGGCCGGTGCCGCTCGTGTGCTCCTTCGAGGAGCGCTTCCTGGCAGTGCCGCAGGAAGCCCTGATCACCACCATGCAGGACAACCAGAAGTACTTCTGCCTGCTGGACGCCAACGGCAAGCTGCTGCCGCGCTTCATCACCGTGGCCAACGTCGAGAGCAAAGACCCGGCGCAGATCGTTTCCGGTAACGAGAAGGTGGTGCGTCCACGTCTGACCGACGCCGAGTTCTTCTTCAAGCAGGACAAGAAGCAGAAGCTGGAAAGCTTCAACGGGCGCCTCGCCAATGTGGTCTTTCAGGCCCAGCTCGGCACCGTCTACGACAAAGCCCAGCGCATCTCGGCCCTCGCCGGCTTCATCGCCGAACGGATTGGCGGTGACGCCAAGCGTAGCGCCCGCGCCGGTCTGTTGAGCAAGTGCGACCTGGCCAGTGAAATGGTCGGTGAGTTCCCGGAAATGCAAGGCATCGCCGGTTACTACTACGCCCTGAACGACGGTGAGCCAGAAGACGTTGCCCAAGCGCTGAACGAGCAATACATGCCGCGCGGTGCCGGTGCTGAACTGCCGAGCACGCTGACCGGTGCTGCCGTAGCGCTGGCCGACAAGCTGGACACCCTGGTCGGTATCTTCGGTATCGGCATGCTGCCCACCGGCAGCAAAGACCCTTACGCGCTGCGTCGTGCGGCACTGGGCGTGCTGCGCATTCTCATCGAGAAAGACCTGGATCTGGATCTCGGTGCCACCGTCGACTTCGCCGTACGTCAGTACGGCGGCAAGATCAAGGCACCAGGCCTGGCACCACAGGTACTCGACTTCATCTTCGACCGCCTGCGTGCGCGTTACGAAGACGAAGGCGTGGACGTCTCCGTGTACCAGGCCGTGCGCGCGGTCAACCCGCTGTCGCCGCTGGACTTCGATCAACGCGTGCAGGCCGTGCAGGCCTTCCGTCAGCTGCCGGAAGCCGAGGCCCTGGCCGCCGCCAACAAGCGTGTGTCCAACCTGTTGGGCAAAGCCGATGGTTTGGTCGCATCGAGCATCGAAGCGCATTACTTCGATACGCCTGCCGAGTTCGCTCTCAACGCCGCCATCCAGCAGGCCGACAACGCCGTGCAACCGCTGGCACAGGCGCGTCAATACAGCGAAGCGCTGGCCCAGCTGGCCTCGCTGCGCAAACCGGTAGACGCCTTCTTCGAAGCGGTGCTGGTGAATGCCGAAGACCCCAAAGTACGTGCCAACCGCTACGCGCTACTGGCACGTCTGCGCGGGTTGTTCCTGGGCGTCGCCGATATCTCCGTGCTCGGCTAAAGCAGTCACAAGCTGCACGCCACAAGCTGCAAGTAGCAGCTTTGGCCTGCAGCTTGAGGCTTGGAGCTTGCAGCTATGAAGCTGATCATTCTCGACCGCGACGGCGTCATCAATCATGACTCCGACGCCTATATCAAAAGCCTCGACGAATGGATCCCGATCGCGGGCTCCATCGAGGCCATCGCCCGTCTGAGCAAGGCGGGCTGGACGGTGGCAGTGGCCACCAACCAATCCGGTATCGCCCGCGGTTACTACCCGCTGGCGGTGCTCGATTCCATGCACACGCGGCTGCGCGAGCTGGTGGCAGAGCAGGGCGGTGAAGTCGGCCTGATCGTGCAATGCCCGCACGGGCCGGATGACGGCTGCGATTGCCGCAAACCGAAACCCGGCATGCTGCTGCAGATCGCCGAGTACTATGGCGTACCGCTGCAGGGCGTTTGGTTCGTCGGCGACAGCGGCAGTGACCTGCAAACCGCGCACGCCGTCGACTGTCAGCCCGTTTTGGTGAAAACCGGCAAGGGTGCTCGTACCCTGGCCAAGCCACTGCCAGCCGATACGCTGGTATTCGATGATCTGGCGGCGGTCGCCGCACAGCTTCTCACTTGATAGCGCAGGCCCGGCCTGCCACGGTAATTGCTCACATGTCGACAGTGCAGTTCTTCAGAATTTTCCTCTTCTATCTGTTGCTGTCCTCCAGCTCGTGCATCTGGTGCATCATCAGCATGTTCGTCGCCCCCTTCCTGCCGTTCCGCGCGCGTTATCGCTTCGTGGTGCAGAACTGGTGCCGCTGCGCCGTCTGGCTGGCCAAGGTGGTTGCCGGCATCAAGTACGAGATCAAGGGCAAGGAAAACATCCCTGATCAGCCCTGCGTGATCCTCGCCAAGCACCAGAGCACCTGGGAGACTTTTTTCCTGTGTGCCTACTTCGAGCCGCTGAGCCAGGTGGTCAAGCGCGAGCTGCTGTACGTACCCTTCTTTGGCTGGGCGATGGCCATGCTCAAACCAATCGCCATCGACCGCAGCAACCCCAAGGCCGCACTCAAGCAGCTCGCCAGCCAGGGCCGCGCGCGCCTGGAGCAGGGCGCCTGGGTGTTGGTATTCCCGGAAGGCACACGCATTCCGGACGGCCAGATCGGAAAGTTTTCTCGCGGCGGCACCGCGCTGGCGGTAAACAGCAAGCTGCCGGTGTTGCCCGTTGCCCACAACGCTGCGAAGTTCTGGCCGAAGGAAGGCTGGGGCAAGAAAGCCGGAACCATTCAGGTGGTATTCGGCCCACTGCTGTATGCCGAAGGCGAAGGCCCGCGCGCGATTGCCAACCTCAACGACCGTGCTTTCGCGTGGGTCAGCCAGGCGCAATTCGAGATCGGTGCGCTCGACCCGCAAAGCGCCACGGCGGAGCCGCCCAACGATCTCGCCTGAACACAGCCGATCTGTGGATAACCTGTTGAAGGATTTATTTTAAAATTTAAATAGCCGCCTCAAGGTACTGATAAAACTGGATTTTTATCGGTACCTAAAATGTCGATAAATTGGGCATAAGTTTTCATGCGGCAACATGACAACGATCACGCTGGCGTATCGCTTAGTTGGTGCTCAACCGGCTAAGCTGGCGTCAATCCAAGAACCTGTTCAAGGTCTCGCGAGCTAGAGCCATGCAAGGCAAAAACAGGCGAGGAAGCGGAGTTTACGACTGTAAATGAGCATTCCGAGCCTGTTTTTAACGCAGCAGGGCCGACGCGCAGCGGGGCTTTGGGCAGGTTCTAAGAAACATGGCGAAACGGAGTTCCAAACATGCTTTCGATTTATCAGCTCAAACCTCGCTTCCAAAACCTCCTGCGCCCACTGGTGCAGCGCCTCTTCGACCGTGGCGTGACCGCCAATCAGGTCACGCTGAGCGCTGCCATCGTGTCGGTGCTGATAGGCCTGCTGCTCGCATTTCTTCCCGGCCAGCTCTGGCTGTTCGCGCTGATCCCGCTGTGGATGCTGATGCGTATGGCGCTCAACGCGGTGGACGGCATGCTCGCCCGAGAGTTCGGCCAGCAGTCCACGCTCGGTGCGTACCTCAACGAACTCTGCGACGTGATCGCCGATGCCGCGCTGTTCCTGCCCTTCGCGCTGTTGCCCGGCGTTTCTCCGGTGCTGGTGGTGCTGTTGGTCATCGCTGCGCTGATCAGCGAGTACGCCGGCGTCATGGGGCCCATGGTAGGTGCTTCGCGCCGCTACGACGGCCCGATGGGCAAAAGCGATCGCGCCTTCTGCTTCGGCGTACTCGGTGCCGGTGTCGCCACCGCGCTGCTGCCACTGAGCTGGATAAATCCGATTCTGGCGGTCATCACCGCACTGCTGCTGTACACGCTATACAACCGCGTACGCCAGGGTTTGGCGCAAGCGGCTTCCCCCACTGCGGAATAAGGATGCTCCAATGACAGAAGCTCGCTCGAATACCTTCACGACCCACGACGGCGTCAGTCTGTTCTACCGCCATTGGCCAACGGTGGATGCACAGCCTGACGCGCCCCGTCGCGCTATCGTCATGTTCCATCGCGGCCATGAGCATGGCGGGCGCATGGCACATCTGGTCGAGGAGCTGGGCCTGCAGGGCTTCGACTTTTTCGCCTGGGACGCGCGCGGTCACGGTGAATCGCCGGGCGCCCGCGGCGATAGCCCAAGCTTCGCCACCAGCGTGCGCGACGTGCAGACCTTCATCGATCACATTGCCAGCACTCACGGCATCGATACTGCAGATATGGTGGTACTGGCGCAGAGCGTTGGCGCGGTAATCATCTCCACCTGGGCCCACGATTACGCGCCGAAGATCCGCGCGCTGGTGCTCGCCTCGCCAGCTTTCAAGGTCAAGCTGTACGTACCGTTCGCACGGCCCGGGTTGAAGCTGATGCGCGCCTGGCGCGGCAATTTCTTCGTCAATAGCTACGTCAAAGCCAAGTTCCTCAGCCACGACCCGCAACGCATCGCCTCGTTCGACAACGACCCGCTGATCACCCGCGCCATTTCGGTGAACATGCTGCTGGGCCTGTACGACGCCGCCGAGCGCGTGGTCGCCGATGCCCAGGCCATCCAGATTCCTACCCAGTTGCTGATCTCCGGCAGCGATTTCGTGGTGCACCGCAAACCTCAGGAGCAATTCTTTCAACGCCTGGGCAGCCTGGACAAGGAAATGCACATCCTGCCCGGGTTCTTCCATGACACCCTGGGCGAGCGTGACCGCGCTCACGCGCTGACCCGCATTCGCCGCTTCGTCCTGAAAGCCTTCGAGCAGCCGCTGCAACGTCCTTCACTGCTGGATGCCGACCGCCTGGGCTGGAGCTGCGCCGAGGCCGAAGAACTGGCTGCACCGCTGCCAAAGAACTCACCGCGTGATCTCTACTGGCGCGCCACGCGGGCCAGCATGCGCCTTGGCAGCAGTGTTTCTGCGGGCGTGAAGCTGGGTTTCGAGACTGGCTTCGACTCGGGCAGCACGCTGGATTACGTGTACCGCAATACACCCACAGGCAGCTCGCCGATTGGCCGGCTGATCGACCGCAACTACCTGAACTCCATCGGCTGGCGGGGCATTCGTCAGCGCAAGGTGCACGCCGAGGAGCTGCTGCGCCTGGCCATGGGCAAACTGCGCGAGAGCGGTAGCGAGGTGCGTATCGTCGATATCGCCGCCGGGCATGGCCGCTACATTCTCGAATCACTGGAGCAGGGCAGCGACAAGCCGGACTCGATCCTGCTGCGCGACTATAGCGACATCAACGTGCGCGACGGTGCGGCGCTGATCGAGCAGAAAGGCTTGGGCAGCATCGCTCGCTTTGTCAAAGGCGATGCCTTCGACAAGGCCGACCTGGCTGCGCTGGATCCGAAGCCGACGCTGGCAGTGGTCTCCGGCCTCTATGAGTTGTTCGGCAGCAACCAGATGGTCGGCGACTCGCTGGCGGGTCTGGCGGCAGCCGTGGAAGAGGGCGGCTACCTGATCTATACCGGTCAGCCGTGGCACCCGCAGCTGGAGCTGATCGCCCGCGCGCTGACCAGCCATCGTGGCGGCGAGGCGTGGGTGATGCGTCGGCGCAGCCAGGCGGAAATGGATCAGTTGGTCGAAGCGGCAGGCTTTCGCAAGCTGACTCAACGTGTCGACGAGTGGGGTATCTTCAGCGTGTCCCTGGCGCAGCGGGTGTCTTGATGACGCCCGCCGCGGTCATCCGCGAAAGCGGGTTATGGAAGCGCGGCGTCCTCTGGCTGTTACTGCTCGCGCCACTGTTCTTCGGCACCTATGGCTTCGCCAACTGGTTCACCGGGCAGCGCGATGACGTCGGCAGCCTGGTATTCGGCTGGGAACGGCAGATTCCCCTGTGGCCATGGACGATCATTCCTTACTGGTCGATCGACCTGCTCTACGGCCTGGCCTTCCTGCTTCCGGCTACCCGCGCCGCGGTGGATCGCCTCGGCCTGCGGCTGCTCACCGCGCAGGTGATCTGCATCAGCTGCTTTCTGCTCTGGCCGCTGCGTTTCACCTTCGACCGGCCGGCGCTGGATGGGCTGTTCGGGATGATGTTCGACGTGCTGATGGGCTTCGACAAACCTTTCAACCAGGCGCCATCGCTGCATATCACCTTGCTGGTGGTGCTGTGGGCCTGCTTTGCCCATTACGCTACCGGCCTGTGGCGCGTGGTTATACACATCTGGTTCTTTCTGATCGGTCTGTCGGTACTGACCACCTGGCAACACCACTTCATCGACGTACCGACCGGCATGCTGGCCGGATTCCTGTGCCTATGGCTGTGGCCCAGCGAAGGGCGTAGCCCACTGTTCTCCTGGAGCCTGGCTCGCGACCCGAAGCGCTGGCGGCTGGCCCTGCGCTACGGCTTCGGCGCGGCCTTGTGCAGCGCGCTGGCGATTCAATTCGGCGGCTTCGCCCTATGGCTGCTGTGGCCGGCCTTGTCGCTGCTGATGGTCGCGCTGAATTACGCACTGTTCGGTGCCAAGTGTTTTCAGAAACGCGCCGACGGCCGCCTCAGCGCTGCCAGCACCTGGCTGTTGGCGCCCTATCTGCTCGGCGCCTGGATCAACTCGCGGGCCTGGACGCGCAAACATCCACAGCCCGATGAAGTAGCGGACGGCGTCTGGCTCGGTCGTATTCCCGGCAAGGCAGAAGGGCAGGCTTTCGCAGCCATCGCCGACCTGTGTGCCGAGCTGCCGTGCCGGGTCGAAGGCAAGGTCTACCGCGAACTGGCGAGCCTCGATCTGATCGCGCCGAGCAGCGAGCACTGCCTGCAGGCTGCCGTGGCCATCGAAGACCTGCGGCGCCACGGGCCGGTTCTGGTGTGCTGCGCGCTGGGCTATTCGCGCAGTGCTACCGCCATTGCCGCTTGGCTGCTGCACAGCGGCCGGTGCAGGAGCGTCGCAGAGGCCGTTTCGCTGCTGCGCCAGGCTCGCCCACAGGTTGTGCTCGGCAACGCGCATTTACAGGCCCTGGAAGGTGTTTTAAGCCAGTCGATAGCCACCGTCGGAGGCCCGTTATATGTCCAGTGAAATGCAGCTGCAGCTGGTCGCTGGTCTGCTGCGCCGTGGTAAGTCCCTTGATCGCTTGTCGGGCGTACTGACGGTACTCGCATTGGTCGTCGGCCTGGGGCCGTTACTGGGCTTTATGGCGCTCAGTACCGGCGCGGCGGTATGCATCGGCATGCTGGTCTGCGGCCTGCTGCAGAAGTATTACGCGCTACGCGTCGCCCTGGATGCCGAGCTGTTCGCCACCCTGGCGGCGGCGCCTGACCAGCTCGACAGGCGCACGACAGAACTCGATCAGGCACTGCTGAGCCTTGGCCACAAAGCCAGCGGCAGTGCTCGCTCCTGGGAACAGCGCAGCGGGGGAGCATTGCGCCTGCTGCGTCTGCAGGCTCTCTGGCTGGGCCTGCAACTGCTTATCGCCCTGGCTGCCATCGTGCTGATGCCATGGCTCTCACACGTTCGATTCGGATAAGGAACTATCCATGCTTGCGTCCCTGGTCGCCTTTTTCATCACCTCTGGTGCGCGGCTGCTCACCGGTGCCCGCGCCTTGTGGCTCGGTAGCACCGCGCAACCGGTGCAACGTATCTACTACGCCAACCACAGCAGCCATGGCGACTTCGTGTTGCTCTGGGCGTCGCTGCCGGCGGAGCTGCGCAAACGCACGCGCCCGGTAGCCGGCTCCGATTACTGGATGAAGGGCACGCTGCGCAGCTTCCTGATCCAGAAGGTGTTCAACGGCGTGCTGGTTGACCGCCAGCGCAGTGATCCCAATGCCAACCCGCTGCAGGCGATGCTCGATGCACTAGGCGAGGGCGACTCGCTGATCGTCTTTCCGGAAGGCACGCGCAACCTCGAGGACGGCTTGCTGCCGTTCAAGGCGGGCCTCTATCACCTGGCCAAGGCACGCCCGGATGTCGAGGTGATTCCGGTGTGGATCGCCAACCTCAACCGCGTGATGCCCAAAGGTCGAGCGTTGCCGCTACCGCTGCTGTGCACCCTGAATTTCGGCGCGCCGCTGGGCATGGGCGAGGAGGAGGGCAAAGAGGCCTTCCTCGAACGCGCCCGCGATGCCCTGCTGGCCCTGGCTCCCGAGGAGGTTTGAGATGGATCGCAATACCTTGCTGTTGTTCGCCGGCATTGGCGGCATTCTGCTTCTCGCCAGCCTCGTCGGCTGGCTGCTGAAACTACGCGCCGGCCCCGGCCAGCATTCGGTCATCGACAACCTCAACGCACGCATCAACGCCTGGTGGGTGATGGTGCTGGTGATCGGCTTCGCCTTCCTGTTCGGCAACATCGGCGTGGTAGTGCTGTTCTACTGCGTGTCGTTCTATGCCCTGCGCGAATTCATGACGCTGACGCCGACCCGGCGCAGCGACTACCCGGCGCTGGTCGCCGCGTTCTACTTCGCGCTGCCGATGCAGTACCTGCTGATCGGTATCGGCTGGTACGGCCTGTTCGCCATCTTCATTCCGGTTTATCTGTTCTTGCTACTGCCGATCCTGTCGTCCTTGGGCGGCGATACCACGCGCTTCCTCGAGCGTACCTCCAAGGTGCAGTGGGGCCTGATGATCGCGGTGTACTGCATCTCCACCGTGCCAGCGCTGCTGACCCTGGAGATCGCCGGCTACGAAGGCCGCAACCTGCTGCTGATCGCCTGGCTGGTGATCGTCGTGCAGATCTCCGACGTCCTGCAGTATGTGTGCGGCAAGCTGGCTGGCAAACACAAGATCGCGCCCAACCTGTCGCCCTCGAAGACCGTCGAAGGCTTCTTCGGTGGCGTGGCCCTGGCAACCCTGATCGGCGCCTCGCTCTACTGGATCACCCCGTTCACCTTCTGGCAGGCCGGCTTGTTCGCCTTGCTGGTGTGCCTGCTCGGCTTTGCCGGCGGCCTGGTGATGTCGGCGATCAAACGCGACCGCGGCGTGAAGGATTGGGGCCATATGATCGAAGGCCATGGCGGCATGCTCGATCGGTTGGACTCGGTGTGTTTCGCGGCACCGGTGTTCTTTCATATGGTGCGGTATTGGTGGGGATGAGCTAAACGCTTGAGCAGCCAGCGGGCTGCTCGAGTTTGCTGATTGCAGTACCCCGCCCCAGCCCTGAAAATGCGCGCACGAATATTTCCTCGGGTAGCGCCAGGTGCGCCGCAATGGCCATGCCAGCTACCTGAGCCAGCAAACAGACTCAGGTAGCTCCTCGCCGATGGCCATCAAGAAATCCGAACTCTATTCCTCCCTCTGGAAATCCTGCGACGAGCTACGTGGCGGCATGGATGCTTCGCAGTACAAGGATTACGTCCTGGTGCTGCTGTTCGTGAAATACGTGTCGGACAAATACGCTGGTGACCCTAACTCGCTGATCGAGGTGCCGGAAGGTGGCAGCTTTGCCGATATGGTGGCAGCCAAGGGCAAGACGGATATTGGTGAACGACTCAACAAGATCATCGCCTGCTTGGCACAAGCCAACCGGCTTACTGGGGTTATCGACGTTGCCGATTTCGACGACCAGGAAAAGCTTGGTAAAGCCAAGGAGATGGTCGACCGCCTGTCCAACCTGGTCGCCATCTTTCAGTCTCCCGGCCTGGATTTTCGCAACAACCGCGCCCAGGGCGACGACATTCTCGGCGATGCCTACGAATACCTGATGCGCCACTTCGCCACCGAGTCCGGCAAGAGCAAAGGCCAGTTCTACACCCCGGCGGAAGTGTCGCGGATCATGTCCCAGGTCATCGACCTGGCGAGCGCCAGCGACAGCAAGCAGACCATCTACGACCCCACCTGCGGTTCAGGCTCGCTGCTGCTCAAGGCCCACGACGAAGCCAAAAGCATCACCGGCCTCGACCTGGCCGTGTATGGCCAGGAAATGGACAACGCCACCAGCGCCCTGGCGAAGATGAACATGATTCTGCACGACTGCGAAACCGCCGAGATCTGGAAGGACAACAGCCTCAGTGCGCCCAACTGGAAGGATCAACAAGGCAACCTCAAGCTGTTCGACTTCATCGTTGCCAACCCGCCGTTTTCCACCAAGGCCTGGAGCAATGGCTTCGATCCAGCAGAGGATGAGTTCAAGCGTTTCAGCTACGGCATTCCGCCGGAAAAGAACGGCGACTATGCCTTCCTTCTGCATATGCTCACCTCGCTGAAAAGCACCGGCAAGGCAGCGGTGATTTTGCCCCACGGCGTGCTATTCCGCGGTGGCGCCGAGGGGGCGATTCGCAAACGTATTCTTCAGCAGGGCTTTATCAAGGGCATTATCGGCCTGCCGGCCAACCTGTTTTTCGGCACCGGTATTCCCGCCTGCATCATCGTGCTGGACAAAGCCGGCAGCGCCGGTCGCAAAGGCGTATTCCTGATCGATGCCAGCAAAGATTTTATCAAGGACGGCAACAAGAACCGCCTGCGCGAGCAGGATATCCACCGCATCGTCGACACCTTCAACGGGCAGTATGAAGAAGAGAAATACGCGCGCCTGGTGCCCATGGCCGAGATCGAGGCCAACGACTTCAACCTGAATATCCCGCGCTATATCGACACCAGCGAAGCGGAGGATCTGCAAGATATCGAAGCCCACCTGCACGGCGGCATTCCCGAGCGCGATATCGATGCACTGCAGGCCTACTGGCAGGTGATGCCCAATCTGCGTGATACCTTGTTCAAAGCCCAGCGCCCGGGCTACCTCGACCTCAAGGTAGCGGTCGGCGAGATCAAGCCGACCATCTTCGGCCACGCCGAGTTCGATGCCTTCCGCCAGACCGTGGCGAGCCTGTTCGAAACCTGGCGCAGCGAGTACCGCCCACGCCTGGCCGCTATCGCTATCGGCGACAAACCCAAAGCGCTGCTCACCCAGTTGGCCGAAGACCTGCTGCAACGTTTCGAGGCCGCGCCGCTGTTGAATGCCTATGACGTTTACCAGCACTTGCAGGACTACTGGTACGCCACCCTGCAGGATGACGTGTACCAACTGGTGATCGACGGTTGGCAACCGCTGATCGCCAGCGGCCCGAGCAAGGGCCAGCCAAATACCGACCTGCTGCCGCCAGAGCTGATCGTACGCCGCTACTATGCCGCCGAAGCAGCAGCCATCACCGAACTGGAAGGCAAACGCGACGCCATCAGCCGCGAACTGGAAGAACTGGACGAAGAGCAGGGCGGCGAATATGGCCCGCTGGCCGAGGGTAAGACCGACAAGGGCAAGCTCACTGCCGCCAGCGTCAAAGCGCGCTTGAAAGCCATCAAAAACGATTTGAACGCAGACGAAGAGCGACAGGCGTTGGAAGGCTGCCTGGCCCTTATCGAGCGCGAAGCAGAGGCCAGCAAAAAGGTCAAAGCCGCGCAAAAAGCGCTGGATAACAAGGTACTGGCTCACTACGCCCAGCTCAGCGAAGCCGAACTGAAAACTCTGGTGGTGGACGATAAATGGCTGGCGACGCTGCAAGCCGATGTACAGACCGAACTGGATCGAGTTTCCCAGGCGTTGACGGGGCGTATTCGCCAACTGGCTGAGCGCTATGCGACGCCGCTGCCGGCGCTGAATGCCGAGGTCGAAGCGTTGACGGCGAAGGTCAACGCGCATCTGGCGAAGATGGGGTTTGCGGTATGAGTGCGGAGGTGAGGCCGGGGTATAAGCAAACTGAAGTGGGTCTAATCCCCGAAAGCTGGACTGTTAAACCTATTTCAGAATGCATGCGCCTTTTGAACGGGCGCGCATTCAAACCTTCAGAGTGGGCTAGCTCTGGATTGCCCATAATTCGGATTCAGAACCTGAACAATCCATTATCGGAATTCAATTACTACCCGTTTAACGACATTGAAGATCGACATCGGATTCAGTCAGGAGACCTTTTATTCGCATGGTCAGGAACCTTAGGATCATCCTTTGGCGCAAGGTCTTGGCAAGGCCCTGAAGGTGTACTCAATCAGCACATTTTCAAAGTTATCCCTGACGCGAAATTTATCTCTTCCGACTATGCACTTGTAGCATTCAAACGCATTGAAGATGAAATTTCAAAAAAAGCCCACGGCTTTAAAACATCATTTGTCCACATCAAAAAATCCGATCTCGATAGCACGCTTTTATCCATTCCATGTCATCGGGAACAGAATGCAATAGCCTCAGCTCTGAGCGATATAGACTCGTTGATCAGTAACCTTGATCAACTGATTGCCAAAAAACGCAATATCCAGCAAGCCTCCATGCAACAACTCCTTACCGGCCAACGCCGCCTGCCAGGATTTGGTGGAGATTGGGAGGTTAAAACACTGAGTGAGATAGGCACATTTATGAAAGGCAGCGGGGTCACCCGCGATCAATCCAATAGCGGAGAATTACCTTGCGTGCGCTATGGAGAGATTTATACAAGCCATCACAACCAAATACGGGCCTTCCAGTCATTTATCTCGAAAGAAGTAGCCGCTAGCGCCACTCGTTTAAAACCAGGTGATCTTTTGTTCGCTGGGTCAGGAGAGACCAAAGCTGAGATCGGAAAATGTGTGGCTTTCGTTAATGCTTTCGAGGCATATGCCGGCGGCGATATCGTGATTCTGCGACCAACTAACTCAGACTCGAACTTCCTTGGTTATGCACTCAATACGCCGGAAGTTTGCCGACAAAAAACGAGTAGAGGCCAAGGGGATGCTGTTGTTCACATAAGTGCGAATGCTCTGAGCACTATCGAGCTCAATCTACCACCCAAGAAAGAACAAACTGCCATCGCCACTATCCTCTCCGATATGGACGCTGAAATAGCCACCCTCGAAGCACGCCGCGACAAAACCCTCCAGCTAAAACAAGGCATGATGCAGGAATTGCTGACCGGCCGGATTCGTTTGGTGTAATCGGGAGCGCCAATGATGCAGACCCCAAGCCCTCTAAACCTCGACGCACTGCTGGAACTGCTGCAACTGGGTGAAGATCAGGAAGTCGAGTTCAAGCTAGCCGCTGGCGGGTTGCCGAAATCCCTCTGGGAAAGCCTGTCGGCCATGGCCAACAGCGAGGGCGGCTGCATCGTGCTGGGTGTGGCCGAGCGCAAGGGCGTCTGCACGCTGGAGCCGTTGCGCGATGCCAACGCGCTGCGCAAGGCCTTCTGGGATTTGCACAACAACCCGCAGAAACTTAGCACGCCATTATGCCGCGACAGCGACCTGTCGCTGATTGCCGTCGAGGGCGGCGACATTCTGCTGATTCAGGTGCCCCGCGCCACTCGCCAGCAGCGCCCCGTGTACCTCAACGGCAACCCGCTGACCGGAAGCTACAAGCGCAACCATGAGGGCGACTACCGCTGCTCAGAGGCCGAGGTGCGGCAAATGCTGCGCGATGCCTCGGACGACGCGCAGGACTATCAGTTGCTGACCGGCTTCGACCGCCACGATCTGGACGACGCCACCCTGGCCGCCTTTCGCAACCGCTTCTCGGCGCGCGACCCTGATCACCCGTTTCTGGCCCAGGATGAGCAGACCTTTCTGGAAAGCCTCGGCGCCTGGCGCCGCGACCGACAAAGCGGGCAGGCGGGGCTGACGCTGGCCGGGCTGCTGATGTTCGGCAAGGAGCGCAGCCTGCTGGAGGCGCTGCCGCACTTCCAGCTGGATTATCAGGAACAGCTCTCCGATGACCCCAACGTACGCTGGACTTACCGGCTGACTTTGGACGGCAAGTGGGCGCCCAACCTGTTCAACTTCTATTACGGGGTGTTCCCACGCTTGAGCAAGGAGCTGGACGTCCCCTTCAAGACCGACCGGCTTGGCACCCGCCAGGGCGAAACCCACGTTCACGAGGCCTTGCGCGAGGCGCTGATCAACAGCCTGGTGCATGCTGATCATCAATCCAGCCGACCGATTACCGTGATCCGCCGCCGGGACTCCTTCATTTTCAGCAACCCGGACTTGCTGCGCGTACCGCGCGACCAGTTGTACCAGGGCGGGGTAAGCGACCCACGCAACCCCAACCTGTTGAAGATGTTCCAGCTACTTGGTCTGGGTGAGCGCGCGGGCTCCGGCTTCCAGCGTATCGTGCGGGCCTGGCGCGAGCAGAACTGGCTGGTACCGCTGGTATCAGAACAGGTTGGGCTGGAGATGACCGACATCAACCTGCCGCTGGCCAGCATGATTCCCCAGGATGTCGAGCGTGAACTGCGCGCACTGGTGGGCGATGCCTACCCCGCGCTGGACGAGTTGAGCCGCACCATCCTGATCATGGCTCATAGCTTTGGCGAAGTACGCAACCTCGACCTGCAGCCGCAGCGCGCCGAGCATCCCCGGGAGATAGGTGAACACCTGAGCCAGTTGGCCAGCGCCGGTTGGCTGATCAAGCAAGGCCATGGCAAGGGCATGCGCTACCTGTGGCCACACCGGCAAAGATCGGATCTGTTGGTGGCCAATGACGATATTTTCCTGACCGTATATCCCGCCACCGGGGAAGTCACCGGGGAAGTCACCGGGGAAGTCGCCAGGCTGCTCGGTGTGCTTCAGGGTGAGATGAAGCGCACCGACCTCCAGCAAGCACTTGGCCTCAAGCATGAGGAGCACTTTCGCGATGCTTACCTGAAGCCGGCTCTGGAGAGCGGCCTGATAGAAATGACCATTGCCGATAAACCGCGCAGCAGGCTACAGAGGTACCGTCTTACCGAGCGAGGACGGGCCGCCTTACGCAATATGCCAAGGAAGAGCGAACAATGAATACCGTCGGCCAGATCGAGAAAAAAACCCAGCAACGCCTGGTCACGCTGTTTCAACAGCAACTGGGGTACGACTATCTGGGCGATTGGGCCGAGCGCCCCGGCAACGCCAATATCGAGCCCGAGTTGCTGCGCAGCTGGTTACTGGCACAAGGGGTGGAAGCCAACCTGGCCACCCGGGCGATTTTCGAGCTGAACAAGACGGCCAATGACGCCAGCAAGGGCCTGTATGACCGTAACAAGGCGGTATACGAGCTGCTGCGCTATGGCGTGAAGATCAAGCCCGAGGTCGGTGAAAACACCCAGACGGTATGGCTGATCGACTGGAAACAGACCGACAGCAATCACTTCGCGATTGCCGAAGAAGTCACCATCAAGGGCGCCGAAGCCAAGGCTCATACCAAGCGCCCGGATATCGTGCTCTATGTGAATGGCATCGCCCTGGGCGTGCTGGAACTCAAACGCTCCGTGAAGGCGGTCAATCAAGGCATTCGCCAGAACCTGGATAACCAGAAGCCTGAGTTCATCCAGCCATTCTTCTCCACCTTGCAGTACGTGATGGCCGGCAACGACACCCAGGGCTTGCGCTATGGCGCCATCCAGACCGGTGAGAAGTACTACCTGACCTGGAAGGAAGAAGGCGAGGAGGGTAGCGCTGCAGACAACTTGCTGGATCGCCATGTGCTGCAGGTGTGCAACAAGGCGCGCTTGCTGGAGTTGATTCACGATTACGTCGTGTTCGACAGCGGCGTGAAGAAGCTCTGCCGACACAACCAATATTTTGGCATCCGCGAAGCGCAACGCTACCTGCTCCGGCGCGAAGGCGGGATCATTTGGCACACTCAGGGCTCGGGCAAATCGCTGACCATGGTTTGGCTGACCAAATGGATTCGAGAAAATATCCAGGATTCACGCGTACTGATCATCACCGACCGCACCGAACTGGATGAGCAGATCGAGAAGGTGTTTACCGGCGTCAACGAGGAGATCGTGCGTACCAAGAGTGGTGCGGATCTGATCACCAAGCTCAATCAACCATCGCCCTGGCTGATGTGCTCGCTGATCCACAAGTTCGGCACCCGCGAAGATGCTGACGTGGAAGGCTTTATGGAGGAGTTGCGCAAGAGCCTGCCGCCAGACTTCGGTGCCAAGGGCGACCTCTATGTGTTCGTCGACGAGTGCCACCGCACCCAGTCCGGCGAGCTGCACAAGGCGATGAAGCTAATTCTGCCCAACGCGGTGTTTATCGGTTTCACCGGCACACCGCTGCTCAAAGCGGACAAACAGAAAAGCATCGAAGTATTTGGCCGCTACATCCACACCTACAAATTCAATGAAGCCGTTGCCGATGGTGTGGTGCTCGACCTGCGTTACGAAGCCCGCGATATCGACCAGAACATCACCTCACAAAAGAAGATCGATCAGTGGTTCGAGGCAAAAACCAAGGGCCTGAACGACCTGGCCAAGGCTCAGCTCAAACAGCGCTGGGGCACCTTGCAAAAGGTACTGTCGAGCCAGTCGCGGCTAGAGAAAATCGTCGCCGACATCCTGCTGGATATGGCCATGAAACAGCGTCTGGCCGATGGCCGAGGCAATGCCATGCTGGTAACCAGCAGCATCTTCGAAGCCTGCAAGTGCTATGAGCTATTCAGCAAAGCGGGTATGGGTGAGAGGTGCGCCATCGTCACCAGCTATAAACCCTCGCCTGCCGATATCAAGGGCGAGGCCACCGGTGAAGGGCTGACCGAGAAATTACGGCAGTACGCCATCTACAACCAGATGCTGGGCGATAAGGATCCGGAAACCTTCGAGAAAGAAGCGAAGCAGCGCTTTATCAAGGAGCCTGGGCAGATGCGCCTGCTAATCGTGGTGGACAAGCTGCTGACCGGCTTCGACGCACCGTCTGCTACTTACCTGTACATCGATAAACAGATGCGCGACCACGGCCTGTTCCAGGCTATCTGCCGGGTCAATCGACTGGATGGCGAAGACAAGCAGTACGGCTACATCATCGATTACAAGGATTTGTTCAAGCAGCTGGAAGGCGCTATCGGCGACTACACCAGCGGCGCGCTCGACGGCTATGAACAGGCCGACGTAGCTGGCCTGCTGGAAGACCGCCTGAGCAAGGCCCAGGAAGACCTGGAGGACGCCCGTGAAGCGATTAAGGCCTTATGCGAGCCGGTAGAGCAGCCCAAGGATACGCCGGCCTATATTCGCTTCTTCTGTGGCAAGGAGTCGGGCAACGCGGAGCTACTCAAGGCCAACGAGCCTAAACGCCTGAACCTGTACAAGATGAGCGCCGCACTGATCCGCTGCTTCGCCAATCTTGCCAACGAGCTGGAAGAGGCTGGATACAGCGCCAAGCAAATCAACGAGATCAAGAGTGAGGTCGATCACTTCACCAAGGTACGCGATGAGGTGAAGCTGGCGAGCGGCGACTATATCGACCTCAAGGCCTATGAGCCGGACATGCGTTTCTTGATCGACACCTATATCCGTGCCGAAGACAGCGAGAAGATTTCTGCCTTCGACGATATGTCGCTGATCGAGCTGATCGTCGAAAGGGGTATCGGTGCAATCGACGCGCTGCCCAAGGGTATCCGCGAAAGCCAGCAAGCCGTGGCCGAGACCATCGAGAACAACGTGCGCAAGTTGATCATTGATGAGTCGCCGATCAACCCGAAGTACTACGAGACCATGTCTTCGCTGCTCGATGCGCTGATCGCCAAGCGCAAGGAAGACGCCATCAGCTACCAGCAATACCTGGCCGAAGTGGTGGAGCTGACCAAACAGGCGAAGAGGCCGACAAGCGCCACTCATTATCCTGGCTCGATCAACAGCGCAGCGCGACAGGCCCTGTATGACAACTTGGATCATGATGCTGACCTGGCGCTGGCTGTGGATACCGCCGTACTGAACAGCCGCATGGACGGCTGGCGTGGCAACGCGATGAAGATCAAGCGCGTGCGTATCGCTATCAAGAACGTACTGGATCAGTGGGGAAAGGACGCGGCCGAATCACAGGGTAGCTACTCGGCAGGGCAGGACAACGAGCGGCTGGATACTTTGTTGGAACTGGTCACTCATCAACATGAGTATTGAGTCGCATAGCATCACGGTCAGCGGTTTGACTGTTGAAGTCGTGCGCAAACCGATCAAAAACCTGCACCTGGGCGTTTACCCACCACAGGGTCGCGTACGCGTGGCGGCTCCGCTGGCCGTGGACGATGAAGCCGTGCGGCTGGCGGTGGTAGGCAAGCTCGGCTGGATTAAACGCCAACGGGCGAAGTTTCAGGCCCAACCCCGGCAGTCCCAGCGGTGTATGGTCAGTGGTGAAAGCCATTACTTCCTGGGCCGTCGCTATCGTCTGCGTGTTCACGAAACCACAGGTGCGCTGCGTATCGCTCTGCGCGGCAAGGCCACCATGGATCTGTTCATACGCCCTGATACCACTATCGAGCGCCGCGAGCAGGTACTACAGGATTTCTATCGTGCTGAACTGAAGCGCCTGATGCCGGAACTGCTGGAGAAATGGCAGCCGAAGTTAGGGGTTCACGCGCGTGCCTGGGGCATAAAGCGGATGAAGACCAAGTGGGGCACCTGCAACATTGAAGCCCGCCGCGTCTGGCTCAACCTGGAGCTAGCCAAGAAGCCTGTGCAGTGCCTGGAATACATCCTCGTACACGAACTGGCTCACCTGCATGAGCGGCACCATAACGAACGTTTCATTAGCCTGCTGGATCAACATCTACCTCAATGGAAGCTGTTGAGGGAGCAACTCAATAGCAGCTTGCTTGCTGATGAGCGATGGGATCGTTAGATATCTGTAAGTAACTGATCTATAAATAAAAACCGGCCAAAAGGCCGGTTTTTATTATGTCGCGACACTTATGTGCCCATCGACATGACCTTAAACGTCGAGGTTGGACACCGCCAGGGCGTTGGTCTCGATGAAGTCACGACGCGGCTCGACTTCGTCACCCATCAGGGTGTTGAAGATCTGGTCAGCGGCGATGGCGTCTTCAATGCGGACTTTGAGCATGCGACGAACCTCAGGATCCATAGTGGTTTCCCACAGCTGGTTGGGGTTCATCTCGCCAAGACCTTTGTATCGCTGGATGCTGTGACGCTTGGTACTTTCGGTCATCAGCCAGGTCAGGCCTTCTTTGAAGGTGGTGACCGGCTTCTTGCGCTCGCCACGCTGCACGTAGGCGCCTTCTTCCAGCAGACTGTTCAACTGGTCACCCAGGGTAGTGACGGTTTTGTAGTCGTTGCTGGTGAAGAAATCACGGTTGAAGGTGATGTAGCTGGAGTTGCCATGGGAGATCAGCTCGACCTCAGGCAACCACAGGTGACGTTCCTGGTCTTCACGCAGGCTGGTCTTGTAGGCCAGACCGGATTTTTCCATGGTCTTCAAGCGGGCATCGAACAGAGTCAGCCAGCTTTCCATGGCAGCCTTGTCGGCCATCAGTTCGGTAGTCACACCCGACAGGTAGACGAAGTGCTCGGTGAGTTCCATGGGGTACAGGCGCGACAGACGCTTGAGGGTCTTCATCACCAGGCGGTAGTCATTGACCAGACGCTCCAGCGATGCACCAGACAGACCCGGTGCACTCTCATTGACGTGCAGGCTGGCGTCTTCCAGGGCCGACTGGGTCATGTATTCCTCCATGGCCTCGTCGTCCTTGATGTACTGCTCCTGTTTGCCTTTCTTGACCTTGTACAGCGGCGGCTGTGCGATGTAGATGTAGCCGCGCTCGACCAGCTCTGGCAACTGGCGGAAGAAGAAGGTCAGCAGCAGGGTACGGATGTGCGAACCGTCGACGTCAGCATCGGTCATGATGATGATGTTGTGGTAACGCAGCTTGTCGATGTTGTATTCCTCGCGGCCGATACCACAACCGAGCGCGGTGATCAGCGTGCCGACTTCCTGAGAGGAGATCATCTTGTCGAAGCGTGCTTTTTCGACGTTGAGGATCTTGCCCTTGAGCGGCAGGATCGCCTGGGTCTTGCGGTTACGGCCCTGCTTGGCAGAACCGCCCGCGGAGTCACCCTCCACGATGTACAGTTCGGAGAGGGCAGGATCCTTCTCCTGGCAGTCGGCCAGTTTGCCTGGCAGGCCTGCGATATCCAGCGCGCCTTTACGACGGGTCATTTCACGAGCTTTACGCGCCGCTTCACGGGCACGAGCGGCGTCGATCATTTTGCCGACAACAGCCTTGGCTTCGTTTGGGTTTTCCAGCAGGAAGTCAGAGAAGTACTTGCCCATTTCCTGCTCGACCGCGGTTTTCACCTCGGAGGAGACCAACTTGTCCTTGGTCTGCGAGCTGAATTTCGGGTCTGGAACCTTGACCGAGATGATCGCGGTCAAACCTTCACGGGCATCGTCACCCGTGGTGGCGATCTTGTGCTTTTTGGCCAGACCTTCCTGCTCGATGTAGTTGTTCAGGTTGCGCGTCAGCGCCGAACGGAAGCCAGCCAGGTGGGTGCCGCCGTCACGCTGTGGAATGTTGTTGGTGAAGCACAGCAGGTTTTCGTTGAAGCTGTCGTTCCACTGCAGGGCCACTTCCACACCGACGCCATCATCACGCTGTACGGAGAAGTGGAACACCTGGTTCACGGCTGTCTTGTTGACGTTCAGGTATTCAACGAATGCGCGTAGGCCACCCTCGTACTTGAACAGTTCCTCCTTGGCGGTACGCTCATCCTTCAGGAGGATGCCGACGCCAGAGTTCAAGAACGACAGTTCGCGCAGGCGCTTGGCCAGAATGTCCCAACTGAAGTGAATGTTGGCGAAGGTGTCTGCCGACGGCTTGAAGTGGATCTGTGTACCTGTGGTATCGCTGTCGCCAACAGCCGCGATAGGTGCTTGTGGCACACCGTGAATGTAGGTCTGTTCCCAGATCTTGCCGCTGCGGCGAATGGTCAACACCAGCTCTCTAGAGAGCGCGTTGACCACCGAAACACCAACACCGTGCAGGCCGCCAGAAACCTTGTAGCTGTTGTCGTCGAACTTACCACCGGCGTGCAGCACGGTCATGATGACCTCGGCAGCAGAGACGCCTTCCTCCTTGTGAATATCGACCGGAATACCACGGCCATTGTCGCGCACACTGATCGACTCATCCGGGTGGATGGTGATGGTGATATCGCTGCAATGCCCTGCCAGGGCTTCGTCGATGGAGTTATCGACCACCTCGAAGACCATGTGGTGCAGACCGCTGCCGTCATCGGTGTCGCCGATGTACATGCCAGGCCGCTTGCGTACGGCATCCAGGCCCTTAAGAACCTTAATGTTATTGGAGTCGTACGTTTGGTTTTCGCTCATGCTTCACTCCCGGTGGTCGAGGTCTGGGTGATACGTCCATGTTCCACGTGGAACATGGAAACCGGCGTATCCGTTTGCCAGCCATCGCTCAACAATTCATGGTCTACGCAGGTGATGAATACCTGGCAGTTCAAATCTTCCAACAAACGGCACAATGCGCGACGGTGCTGCTCATCCAGTTCTGACGGTAAGTCATCCACCAGATAGATACATTGGCCACGCTTGGCCTGATCAACCAAATGCCCTTGGGCAATCCGTAAGGCACACACCACCAGCTTCTGCTGGCCCCGGGACAAGATGTCCGCTGCGTTGTGCGCGCCAAGCCTCAACCTGAGGTCTGCCCGCTGCGGGCCGGATTGGGTATGCCCAATCTGCTGGTCACGCAACAGGGAAGACGTCAGCACTTCATTCAGGGGGCGGTCTTTATCCCATCCCCGGTAGTAACTCAGCGTGAGCCCCTGAAGCTCAACCAGCTCGCTAAGGGTGCGCTCGAAGACAGGCTTGAGCTGCTGTATGTAGGATCGCCGATAACTGTCGATTTCATCGCTGGCCAGGCACAACTCGCGATCCCAGGCCGCTTGAGAAACGGCATCAAGTGTACCACGGCGAAGCCACGAGTTCCGCTGCTTGAGGGCCTTCTGCAGGCGCTGCCAGGCGGGGAGAAAACGAGGTTCCACGTGGAACACTCCCCAATCGAGAAACTGCCGACGTATTTTCGGTGAGCCTTCGAGCAAGCGAAAGCTATCGGGATTGATCAGTTGCAACGGCAGGGTTTCAGCAAGTTGCGCTGCGCTGCGCGCATTCTGTCCGTCGATGCGAATCTGAAAGTCACCCTGGCGATCCCGTGAAACGCCCAAATTGCTCTGCCGCCCATCAGCCAGGTTCACCTGCCCAAACAGAGTGCAGACTTGTTGCTCGTACTGGATAACGGGCAATAGCCGAGCACTGCGAAACGAACGCGCAAGGCCGAGCAGGTGAATGCCTTCAAGCACGCTGGTTTTACCGCTGCCGTTGGCGCCATAGAGGATGTTGATGCGCGGGGAGGGCATCAGCGTCGATGGCTGAAGATTGCGCACCGCGGTCAGGTTAATGCGGATCAGGGACATGAAGCGGGCCGTCGAGGAAGGGGCAAGCAAATAGTACTGCCAGAAACGAAATCAGCTTTGGATGTAGCGGGTCAGGGTTTGATCCGAACATACCAAAGCTGATTTCAATAACGCCTGGGTTGCCTGTTAGCGGCAGCGACAATTACAGGCGCATCGGCATGACGACATAAGCGGAATCGTCATTGTCGGCTTCCTGCACCAGCGCACTGCTGTTGGAATCGGAAAGAATCAAACGCACCTGCTCGGTAGTCATCACGCCCAGCACATCGAGCAGATAGCTGACGTTGAAACCGATCTCCAGCGCACCACCGTTGTACTCGACGGCGATTTCTTCTTCGGCTTCTTCCTGCTCCGGGTTGTTGGCCTGGATTTTCAGCAGGCCGGCGGCCAGTTGCAGACGAATGCCGCGGTACTTTTCGTTCGACAGAATCGCTGTACGGCTGAAGGCTTCACGCAGGCCCTGACGATCGGCAACGACCAACTTGTCACCACCACGCGGCAATACGCGCTCGTAATCCGGGAACTTGCCGTCGACCAACTTGGAGGTAAAGGTGAACTCGCCGGTGGTCGCACGAATGTGATGCTGACCCAGAACGATGCTGACGGTGCCGTCCTGTTCGGTAAGCAGACGGGCCAACTCCAGGATACCTTTGCGTGGCACGATCACCTGATGACGCTCGACCTGCTCGATGCTGGCTTCCATGGAGCACATCGCCAGGCGATGGCCATCGGTGGCGACAGCGCGCAGCACACCGGTCTGCACTTCCAGCAACATGCCGTTGAGGTAGTAACGGACGTCCTGCTGAGCCATGGCGAAGCTGGTGCGCTCGATCAGGCGACGCAGTTTGCTCTGCACCAGATCGAAGGTCAGCGAACCCGGCACCTTCTTCGACGGTTGGGAAGTCGTTGGCAGGCAAAGTGGACAGCGTAAAACGGCTGCGACCGGCCTTGACCAGCAGCTTCTGCTCGTCGACACGAATGTCGATCAGCGCGTCAGACGGCAAGCTCTTGCAGATATCCATCAGCTTGCGGGCCGGTACGGTGATTTCACCCGGCTCGGCAGCATCTTCCAGCGTCACACGCCCGACCAACTCGACTTCAAGGTCGGTGCCGGTCAGCGACAGCTGCTGGCCTTCGACGACCAGCAGCACATTGGATAGAACCGGCAAGGTCTGGCGGCGTTCCACGACGCCGGCGACCAGTTGCAGGGGTTTCAACAGGGCTTCGCGTTGAATGGTGAAGTGCATGGTCTAGTCCCTTGCCTCGTGCGTGGAGTTGCGTATCAAGTAGTCAGTGTACGCAGCAGATTCTTGTAGTCCTCGCGAATATCCGCATCGGACTCCCTAAGTTGAGCAATCTTACGACAGGCGTGCAATACCGTGGTGTGATCGCGACCGCCGAAGGCCACACCGATTTCCGGCAGGCTGTGGTTGGTCAGTTCCTTAGACAGCGCCATCGCCACCTGACGCGGTCTGGCGATGGAGCGAGAACGACGCTTGGACAACAGATCGGAAATCTTGATCTTGTAGTACTCGGCCGTGGTGCGCTGGATATTGTCGATACTGACCAGCTTGTCCTGCAGGGCCAACAGATCCTTCAGCGACTCGCGAATCAGCTCGATGGTGATGTCACGCCCCATGAAGTGCGAGTGGGCGATCACCCGCTTCAACGCACCTTCCAGCTCACGTACGTTGGAGCGGATACGTTGGGCGATGAAAAATGCCGCGTCGTGAGGCAGATCGATCCTGGCCTGATCGGCTTTTTTCATCAGGATCGCCACACGGGTTTCCAGTTCGGGCGGCTCTACCGCCACGGTCAGGCCCCAGCCGAAACGTGACTTGAGGCGCTCTTCCAACCCTTCGATCTCTTTCGGGTAGCGGTCGCTGGTGAGGATCACCTGCTGGCCACCTTCGAGAAGCGCATTGAAGGTATGGAAAAACTCTTCCTGGGAGCGTTCCTTTTTGGCAAAGAACTGGATGTCATCGATCAGCAGCGCATCCACCGAACGGTAGAAGCGCTTGAATTCGTTGATCGCATTCAGCTGTAGCGCCTTGACCATGTCGGCCACAAAACGCTCGGAATGCAGGTAGACCACCTTGGCGTTCGGGTTCTTCGCCAGCAGGTGGTTACCCACCGCGTGCATCAAATGCGTCTTGCCGAGGCCAACGCCACCATAAAGGAAGAGCGGGTTGTAACCGTGTTTGGGATTGTCCGCTACCTGCCAGGCAGCAGCGCGAGCCAACTGGTTCGACTTACCCTCGACGAAGTTGTCGAAGGTAAACGTACGGTTGAGATAGCTGGTGTGCTTGAGACCACCTTCTACCTGTACATTACGCTCATTGCGCGCCGGAGCAACGCTGGATGCGGCACCGGCCATGGAATCAAAGCTTGCCCGCGAGGGCTCGGACTGAGCCGGAGGTTTTGGCGGCGGTGCAATGACCTGTGGCACGGGGGCCGGGGAAGACGGAGGCAAGCTGCTGTAATTGGAAACCGGCTGGGAAGGTGAGGGCGTCAGCACAGCCCGTGGCGCCGAGCTACGACGGCTGCCGATCAACAGCGATATGGCGGGTACCACACCCATTGCACGCTCACCTAACAGCTCGAGCATACGGCTCATGTACTTCTCATTAACCCAGTCGAGCACGAAACGATTGGGTGCGTAGACACGCAGCTCATCGCCTTCGGCTTCTACTTGTAGTGGACGGATCCAGGTGTTGAATTGCTGGGCAGGCAGTTCGTCGCGTAGAAGTTCTACGCACTGCTGCCAAAGTTCCACGGACACGGACATCCCCTGATCAAAAGCGCTGAGTCAAAAACAGTCGCCATTGTAGCCTCCACAGCCAGAGTTATCCACATACGAAAGCTCTCGAGTACATGCCAAATCAAGGCGTTACCCGATATGTCGCATGGCGGATGAATAACTATAAACCCTGTGGATAAAGCACCTTGAGATCAGTGTGCAACCCTAGGCGAAACTCGGTGGATAATCAGCCTGTGGGTAAGTAGCCCTTTCGTCCCCAGCTTATAACCACGTACCTAACAACTGCGGCACCGCTTTCTGACAGAGTTTCAGACTCGCTTAAGCCTTACAGACAAAGGCCTAAAGGCACTTATCCACAGAATATTGGTTACGTAAATATAAAAACAATAACAAGCTCTTCTTAAAAGATTCTTTCCTTTATATATTTATCTATCTCGAAAACACTTGGTTGGAAATTGACCTGGCCTGCGGCTTTGTCTAGAATCGCCGGTCTCTTAAAACGGGGGCCATTCCGGCCCGTTGTCGACAGCCAGGTAACCGCATCATGAAACGCACTTTCCAACCCAGCACCATCAAACGCGCTCGTACCCACGGCTTCCGTGCTCGTATGGCTACCAAGAACGGCCGTGCCGTCCTGTCGCGTCGTCGCGCCAAGGGCCGTGCTCGTCTCGCAGTCTGATATTCCAGTCTTGTGGTGAGTCGAGGCTTCGGCCGGGAGAAGCGCCTGCTAACTCCCCGGCAATTCAAGGCAGTTTTCGACTCTCCCAGTGGCAAAGCGCCGGGCAAGAGTGTCCTGCTGCTTGCGCGCAACAATGAGCTTGATCATTCACGCCTAGGTCTGGTGATCGGGAAGAAAAGCGTCAAGCTCGCTGTTGAGCGCAACCGCCTGAAACGCCAAATCCGCGAATCGTTCCGCCTCAGCCAGGACAACCTGGTCGGCTGGGACATCGTGGTGGTAGCGCGTAAAGGCCTGGGCGATCTGCAGAATGCCGAACTGGCTCAACAGTTCGGCAAACTGTGGAAACGCCTCGCCCGCAGCAAACCCGCCCAACAGGCCGATGCCCAGACTGGGGTGAACGACAATCCGAATGCGTAAACTGGCTCAAGCTCCAATCCGGTTTTACCAGTACGCCATCAGCCCGTTGATGGCCAGTCATTGTCGTTTCTACCCCTCTTGTTCCTGCTACGCGCTTGAAGCCATCGAAACCCATGGCGTCCTGCGTGGTGGCTGGCTGACCGTTCGTCGTCTGGGACGTTGTCACCCCTGGCATCCCGGAGGCTACGATCCGGTGCCCCTCGCGAAACACTCCCGATCCTCTTCGATGGCCGAATAATCATGGATATCAAACGCTCGATCCTGATCGTCGCCCTGGCAGTCGTGTCCTACATGATGGTTCTTCAGTGGAACCAGGACTACGGCCAGGCCGCTCTGCCGAATCAGACAGCTTCGACCAGCAAAGCCGCTCCCAGCTTGCCGGAAACCGCCTCCGTTGCCAGCAACGACGATGTCCCAACGGCAAATGCCGACGGCAGCGCTCCTAGCCCGGTGGAGGCCGTCGCTGTCAGCGATGAGCTGATCCAGGTCAAAACCGACGTTCTGGATCTGGCCATCGATCCGCGCGGTGGTGATGTGGTGCGCCTGCAACTGCCGCACTACCCGCGTCGTCAGGATCGTCCCGATGTGCCCTTCCAGTTGTTCGACAACGGTAGCGAGCACCTCTATCTGGCACAAAGCGGCTTGACCGGCACCAATGGTCCGGACGCCCGTGCCAACGGACGCCCGCTGTACAACAGCGAGCAGCGCGTCTATCAATTGGCAGACGGCCAGGATCAACTGCAGGTCGATCTGAAATTCAGCGAAGCCGGCGTCAACTACATCAAGCGTTTCACCTTCAACCGTGGCCTCGTCGCAGGCTGTTCGGCCAAGGAAGTGGAGCAGAAGAAAGCCGGTTGCATCAATGGTAACGGCTACCAGATCGGTGTTTCTTACCTGATCGACAACCAGAGCGGTGCCGCCTGGAGCGGTAATCTGTTCGCCCAGCTGAAGCGCGACAATAGCGGCGATCCATCCTCAAGCACCGCCACCGGCACTGCTACCTACCTCGGTGCAGCACTGTGGACCGCTGAGAAGCCCTATACCAAAGTGTCGATGAAAGACATCGACAAGCAGGGTCTCAAGGAAACCGTACAAGGCGGCTGGATCGCCTGGCTGCAGCACTACTTCGTGACTGCCTGGATTCCGTCGAAAGACGACACCAATCTGGTACAGACCCGCAAGGACAGCCAAGGTAACTACATCATTGGCTACACCGGCCCAGCACTGAGCATTCCTGCCGGTGCTGAAGGCCAGACCAGCACCACACTGTATGCCGGTCCGAAGATTCAGAAGGATCTCGCTGCGCTGTCGCCGGGTCTGGATAAGACGGTCGACTACGGCATTCTCTGGTTCCTTGCCGAACCGATCTTCTGGTTGCTGGAACATATCCACAACATTCTGGGCAACTGGGGCTTCTCGATCATCGTTCTGACGTTGATCATCAAGCTGGCATTCTTCCCACTGTCGGCTGCCAGCTACCGTTCCATGGCCCGCATGCGCGCCGTTTCGCCAAAGCTGCAGGCACTGAAAGAACAGTTCGGTGACGATCGCCAGAAGATGTCCCAGGCGATGATGGAGCTGTACAAGAAAGAGAAGATCAACCCGCTGGGTGGCTGTCTGCCGATCCTGGTGCAGATGCCGGTGTTCCTGGCTCTGTACTGGACTCTGCTGGAGTCCGTCGAGATGCGTCAGGCGCCATGGATCCTGTGGATCACTGACCTGTCGATCAAGGATCCGTTCTTCATCTTGCCGATCATCATGGGCGCCACCATGTTCATCCAGCAGCAGCTCAACCCGACGCCGCCGGATCCCATGCAAGCTCGTGTGATGAAGATGATGCCGATCATTTTCACCTTCTTCTTCCTGTGGTTCCCGGCTGGTCTGGTGCTGTACTGGGTGGTCAACAACGTCCTGTCCATCGCCCAGCAGTGGTACATTACCCGCAAGATCGAAGCGCAGACCAAGGCTTCAGCGGCCTGATCTACCACGCTTCGCCAGCTACAGACAGAACGCCCCCTCGTGGGGCGTTCTGCTATCCAGCGTTTGGAGAATCGTATGTCCATATCACCTGAAACCATCGCTGCCGTCGCCACTGCCCAGGGACGTGGTGGCGTGGGTATCGTGAGGGTCTCCGGCCCACGTGCACGGATGATTGCCATCACCCTGAGCGGCATCGAACCGACACCGCGGCATGCGCACTACGGTGCCTGGCATGACAATGTCGGAGAAGTGATCGACGAAGGGCTGATGCTGTTTTTCCCAGGCCCCAATTCCTTCACCGGTGAGGATGTGCTCGAGTTGCAGGGCCATGGTGGCCCAGTCGTACTGGACATGCTGCTGCAGCGCAGCCTGGAGCTTGGCGCACGCCAGGCTCGGCCGGGTGAGTTCAGTGAGCGCGCCTTCCTCAACGACAAGCTCGACCTGGCTCAGGCGGAAGCCATTGCCGACCTGATCGAGGCTAGTTCTGCACAGGCTGCGCGTAATGCCGTGCGCTCGCTGCAGGGCGAATTCTCCCGGCGTGTGCACGAGTTAACCGAACGGTTGATCAGCCTGCGCATCTACGTGGAAGCTGCCATCGACTTCCCTGAAGAGGAAATCGACTTTCTGGCCGATGGCCATGTACTGAGCCTGCTCGAAGGCGTACGCGCACAGTTATCCACAGTTTTACGCGAGGCTGGCCAGGGTGCGTTGCTGCGCGATGGCATGAACGTGGTGATCGCCGGGCGCCCGAATGCGGGTAAATCCAGCCTGCTCAATGCGCTGGCCGGGCGCGAAGCCGCTATCGTCACCGATGTCGCCGGCACTACGCGGGATGTGCTCCGTGAACATATCCACATCGATGGCATGCCGCTGCACGTGATCGATACTGCCGGGCTGCGTGACACCGAGGATCAGGTCGAGCGGATCGGTGTAGAGCGCGCGCTGAAGGCCATTAGCGAAGCGGATCGGGTACTTTTGGTGGTCGATTCCACCGCGCCCGAGGCCAATGATCCTTTTGCTCTGTGGCCGGAGTTTCTCGAGCACCGGCCGGACTCTGCGCGGATCACACTGATCCGTAACAAAGCGGATTTATCCGCCGAGAAAGTTGGCCAGCAGACCAGCGCTGATGGCCACACCACGCTGGTGCTATCGGCCAAGTCCAGTGAAGGTCTGGAATTGCTGCGCGAACACCTGAAGGCCTGCATGGGCTTCCAGCAAACGGCAGAAGGTGGCTTCAGTGCCCGCCGTCGCCACCTGGATGCGCTGCATCAGGCTCAGCGCCATCTTGACCATGGGCACGCTCAATTGACGCTGGCAGGCGCTGGAGAGCTGCTTGCTGAAGACCTGCGTCAGGCCCAACAGGCGCTGGGTGAGATTACGGGTGCCTTTAGCTCCGACGATCTGCTGGGGCGCATCTTCTCGAGCTTCTGCATCGGTAAATAACTGCTTCTGGATGCAGCGGCATTGCCGAGATCACCCAAACGGTGCTCTCGGCATGGTACTGATCTCGCACTTATCCCCAGCCATACACTCCCCGTCAGTGGATCAGGCAATGATCCAACGCGTCTGCACGTGCGCCTCCCACCCAGTCATCAGTAGCACTTCGTCCGCAGTCACCCACGCAGGTGGTGGCAGGGAATGCTGCGCGTATACAGCTAGCTACTAACTGCCCATTTCAATGCTCACCTTCAGTTGAGAGTGAAAAGTGGATTTCCACAGGGAAAATAAACCCTGTGGAAAACCACCTCTAAGCTATGCCTATAACCCGGTGACAAAGCTAGGGATAAACCACCCTGTGAATAAGTACCCCTTTTACACACAGGCTGATCACTGCTACCTAACACCCTCCGCCCAGGATAATCCCGCTTTCATACATCGCTGTACACTATGTGGTTACTGGCCTGTAGGGATCTATCCACAGAAATAGCGGAGACCATTTATAAACATAAAAACAAGCTTTATAAAAAAATCATTCTTTATTCTTTTATTTACCTTAAGACCCTCTGCCTACCAAACACGATGTCCTGACAGGGATGAAGCACATCTGGCAGGCGTACAAAATGATCGCTGACCAATTGGCTATTTTTTGTTCAAAAGGCTTCTTTCAACCTGCCTAAGTCCCTATACTTGCCGCCCTTTCTCGCTTTCAAACTAAAAAGCTCCCCTTCTCAACAGGCACGAGGTGCGTGGTGGATTTCCCTTCCCGTTTTCAGGTGATCGTCATCGGCGGCGGCCATGCCGGTACCGAGGCTGCGCTTGCAGCGGCGCGCATGGGCGTAAAAACCCTGCTGCTAACCCACAACGTGGAAACCCTCGGGCAGATGAGCTGTAATCCGGCCATCGGCGGAATCGGCAAAAGCCACCTGGTCAAGGAAATCGACGCCCTCGGTGGCGCCATGGCGATTGCCACCGACAAGGGCGGCATCCAGTTCCGCGTACTCAACAGCCGAAAAGGCCCAGCAGTACGTGCGACCCGTGCCCAGGCTGACCGCATCCTGTACAAGGCCGCGGTGCGCGAGATCCTGGAAAACCAGCCCAACCTGTGGATATTCCAGCAGGCTGCTGACGACCTGATCGTCGAGCAGGACGAAGTCAAAGGCGTGGTCACCCAGATGGGTCTGCGTTTCTTCGCCGATTCCGTCGTGCTGACCACCGGCACCTTCCTCGGCGGACTTATCCACATCGGCCTGCAGAACTATTCCGGTGGTCGCGCCGGCGATCCACCTTCGAACGCCCTCGCCAAGCGCATGCGTGAATTGCCGCTGCGCGTCGGTCGCCTGAAAACCGGTACGCCACCGCGTATCGATGGTCGCTCGGTGGACTTCTCGGCGATGACCGAGCAGCCAGGTGATACGCCGATTCCGGTGATGTCGTTCATGGGCAACAAGGAACAGCATCCTCGCCAGGTGAGCTGTTGGATCACTCACACCAACGCCCGTACCCACGAAATCATCGCGGCCAACCTCGACCGTTCGCCGATGTATTCCGGGGTCATCGAGGGTGTAGGGCCGCGTTACTGCCCGTCGATCGAAGACAAGATTCACCGCTTCGCCGACAAGGACAGCCACCAGGTGTTC
The DNA here is from genome assembly GCF_979258205.1 of Pseudomonas sp. AC355. NCBI lineage: Bacteria > Pseudomonadati > Pseudomonadota > Gammaproteobacteria > Pseudomonadales > Pseudomonadaceae > Pseudomonas > Pseudomonas sp. AC355. The sequence continues at coordinate 3,748,449 of NZ_OZ409843.1, forward strand.
ATCGAACCGGAAGGCCTGACCACCCATGAGCTGTACCCCAACGGAATCTCCACCTCGCTGCCGTTCGACGTGCAATTGCAGATCGTGCAAAGCATCCGCGGTATGGAGAACGCTCATATCGTGCGTCCGGGCTATGCCATCGAGTACGACTACTTCGATCCGCGCGACCTGAAGTACAGCCTGGAGACCAAGGTCATCGGCGGCCTGTTCTTCGCTGGGCAGATCAACGGCACCACCGGCTACGAAGAAGCCGGCGCACAGGGCCTGCTGGCCGGTGCCAACGCCGCATTGCGCGCCCAGGGCAAGGACAGCTGGTGTCCACGCCGCGACGAGGCGTACATCGGCGTGCTGGTCGACGACCTGATCACCCTGGGCACCCAAGAGCCATACCGAATGTTCACTTCGCGGGCCGAATACCGCCTGATCCTGCGCGAAGACAACGCCGATCTGCGCCTGACCGAAAAGGGTCGCGATCTGGGCCTGGTGGACGATGAACGCTGGGCAGCCTTCGAGGCCAAGCGTGAAGGCATCACCCGCGAAGAGCAGCGGCTGAAAAGCACCTGGGTACACCCGAACACGCCTCAGGGCGATGCTATCGTCGAGCGTTTCGGCACGCCGCTGACCCACGAGTACAACCTGCTCAACCTGCTGTCGCGCCCGGAGATCGATTACCTTGGCCTGGTCGACGTGACTGGTGAAGGCGCTGAGGATCCACAGGTCGCTGAACAGGTCGAGATCAAGACCAAGTACGCGGGTTACATCGAGCGTCAGCAGGACGAGATCGCTCGTCTGCGCGCCAGTGAAGATACCGCGCTGCCGGAAGACATCGATTACCCCAACATTTCTGGTCTGTCGAAAGAGATTCAGCACAAGCTGGGTAGTGCCAGGCCACAGACCCTGGGCCAGGCATCACGGATTCCGGGCGTCACCCCAGCAGCGATTTCCCTATTGCTGATCCACTTGAAGAAACGTGGCGCCGGTCGCCAGCTGGAGCAGACCGCCTGATGTCCGTTACGTCCCGTCATGCCGAAGAACTGCAACAAGGCGCCCGCGAACTGGGTGTCACTCTGTCCGAGCAGCAACACGAGCAATTGCTCGCCTACCTGGCATTGCTGATCAAGTGGAACAAGGCCTACAACCTGACCGCCGTGCGCGACCCCGACGAGATGGTCTCGCGCCATCTGCTCGACAGCCTCAGCGTGGTGTCCTTCGTCGCAGAGGCTGGGGATAACTGGCTGGACGTCGGCAGTGGCGGCGGTATGCCCGGTATTCCGCTGGCCATTCTGTTTCCTGAGCGGCGCTTCACGCTGCTCGATTCCAATGGCAAGAAAACCCGTTTCCTGACCCAAGTGAAACTCGAGCTGAAGCTGGCCAACCTGGACGTTATCCACAGTCGTGTGGAAGCCTTCACGCCGGAGCACCCGTTCAGCGGTATCTGTTCGCGGGCTTTCAGCTCGCTGGAAGATTTTTCCAACTGGACGCGCCACCTTGGCGATACCCAGACCCAGTGGCTGGCGATGAAGGGCGTGCATCCGGATGACGAGCTGCAGGCACTGCCAGCGGACTTCCGTCTCACCGCAACCCACGTGCTCAAGGTTCCCGGTTGCCAAGGTCAACGCCATCTGTTGATACTGCGTCGCTCGGTTTAGGGGGAACGGCAACATGGCTAAAGTATTCGCAATCGCCAACCAGAAAGGCGGCGTGGGCAAGACCACGACCTGCATCAACCTGGCGGCTTCCCTGGTTGCGACCAAACGCCGTGTGCTGCTCATCGACCTTGATCCACAGGGCAACGCCACCACCGGTAGCGGTGTGGACAAACAGGCGCTGGAGCATTCCATCTACGACGTGTTGGTTGGTGAGTGCAACCTGGTCGAGGCCATGCAGTTCTCCGAGCATGGCGGCTACCAGCTGCTGCCGGCCAACCGCGACCTGACCGCCGCGGAAGTTGGCCTGCTGGAAATGAAGATGAAGGAGAGCCGCCTGCGTTACGCCTTGGCGCCGATCCGCGAGAATTACGATTACATCCTCATCGACTGTCCGCCGGCGCTGTCCATGCTGACCGTCAACGCTCTGGTCGCCGCCGATGGTGTGATCATTCCGATGCAGTGCGAGTACTACGCACTCGAGGGGCTGAGCGATCTGGTCGATAGCATCAAGCGTATTGGCAAGCTGCTCAATCCGTCGCTGAAGATCGAGGGCCTGCTGCGTACCATGTATGACCCGCGCATCAGCCTGACCAACGACGTATCGGCGCAGCTCAAGGAACATTTCCCTGACACGCTCTATCAAACCGTGATCCCGCGTAACGTGCGCCTGGCCGAAGCGCCAAGTTTTGGCATGCCGGCGCTGGTCTACGACAAGCAATCTCGTGGAGCGATCGCTTATCTGGCGCTGGCAGGCGAATTGGTTCGCCGCCAGCGTGCGAACGCTCACACCGCAAACGTATAAGGAATTCATGCATGGCCGCCAAGAAACGTGGGCTGGGACGAGGCCTGGACGCCCTATTGGGGGGCTCTAGCGTCGACGCCCTGGAGGAAGAAGCGGTCAAGGCTGACACCAGCGAGCTGCAGCACCTGCCCCTGGATCTGATCCAGCGCGGCAAGTACCAGCCGCGCCGTGATATGGATGCCACTGCCCTCGAAGAGCTGGCCCAGTCGATCAAGGCCCACGGTGTGATGCAACCCATCGTCGTGCGTCCTGTGGGCGAAGGTCGTTTCGAGATAGTTGCCGGTGAACGCCGCTGGCGTGCCACTCAGCAAGCCGGTCTGGAACGCATCCCGGCGCTGGTACGCGAGCTGCCAGACGAAGCGGCCATTGCCATGGCGCTGATCGAGAACATTCAGCGCGAAGACCTCAGTCCGATCGAAGAAGCCATGGCCCTGCAGCGCCTTCAGCAGGAGTTTCAGCTGACCCAGCAACAGGTCGCCGAAGCCGTTGGCAAGTCGCGGGTAACCATCACTAACCTGCTGCGCCTTATCGCCTTGCCAGAAGAAGTAAAAACTCTTCTCTCCCATGGTGATCTGGAAATGGGCCACGCTCGTGCGTTGCTTGGTTTGCCTGCCGAACAGCAGACAGAAGGAGCGCGACACGTTGTCGCACGCGGGCTTACCGTCCGTCAGACCGAGGCAATGGTTCGGCAATGGCTGAACACTCAGGAGAAGCCCGTTGCCCCTACCAAGACCGATCCGGATATCAGTCGCCTCGAACAGCGCCTGGCTGAGCGGCTGGGCTCTCCGGTACAGATCAAGCATGGGCAGAAGGGCAAAGGGCAATTGGTTATCCGCTATAACTCCCTCGATGAACTCCAGGGCGTTCTAGCCCACATCCGCTGAAACAATTGCCCGCGCAGCACTAGTGCGAAAAGGCTTTCGGGCAGTTGAATGGGGTGGGAACCACCCCTATACTCTGCGCGCATTTCGACGGCACAAAATGTGCCAAGTTATTGATTAGCTTGGTAACGAAGTCTGAGTACGATCTACCGGGAAAAATGATGGATATACGCACGCCAAAACGCCTGCCATTCCATCGACTGCCGGTGTTTCCTGTTCTACTGGCTCAACTGATCGTGGCATTGGTTCTTGCCGCTGCCTGCTGGCAATGGCGGGGCTCGATCGGCGGATATTCAGGCTTGTACGGTGGCCTGATCGCCTGGCTGCCAAATGTGTACTTCGCCCACAAGGCATTCCGGTTTTCCGGAGCGCGGGCGGCCCAAGCTATCGTCCGGTCGTTCTACGCCGGTGAAGCTGGGAAACTGGTTCTGACAGCGGTGCTTTTTGCGCTGGTGTTTGCAGGTGTGAAGCCTTTGGATGCGCTGGCGTTGTTTGGCGTATTCCTGCTGACCCAATTGGTCAACTGGTTCGCACCCTTGCTGATGAAGAGATAACTTTTAAAGCCTTAGAGCGTTTGAGGGATTTATGGCAGCTGCAGAAACCGCTTCGGGTTATATCCAGCATCACTTGCAGAATCTGACCTATGGTCAGCATCCGGTGAATGGCTGGGGGTTCGCCCACTCCGCTGAAGAAGCCAAAGAAATGGGCTTCTGGGCTTTCCACCTCGATACCCTGGGCATCTCTGTGGTGCTGGGCCTGATCTTCATCTTCCTGTTCAAGGCTGCCGCCAAGCGCGCCACCTCGGGCCAACCGGGCGGTCTGCAGAACTTCGTTGAAGTACTGGTCGAGTTCGTCGACGGCAGCGTCAAGGACACCTTCCACGGCCGTAACGCGCTGATCGCGCCGCTGGCCCTGACCATCTTCGTCTGGATCTTCCTGATGAACCTGATGGACTTGGTGCCAGTTGACTGGATTCCGGTCGCTGCTGCCAAGATCGCCGGTGACGAGCACCTGTTCTTCCGCGCCGTACCGACCACTGACCCGAACGCGACCTTGGGCATGGCCCTGTCGGTATTCGCGCTGATCATTTTCTACAGCATCAAGGTCAAGGGCATCGGCGGCTTCCTCGGTGAACTGACCATGCACCCGTTCAGTGCCAAGAACATTTTCGTGAAAATTCTGCTGATCCCGGTCAACCTCCTGCTGGAGTTTGTGACCCTGATCGCCAAGCCGATTTCTCTCGCTCTGCGTCTGTTCGGCAACCTGTACGCTGGCGAGCTGATCTTCATCCTCATCGCGGTGATGTTCGGCGGCGGCATTCTGTTGGCAGCACTGGCAGGTGTACTGCAGTGGGCCTGGGCAGTTTTCCACTTGATCATCATCACGCTGCAGGCATTCATCTTCATGATGCTGACCATCGTCTACCTGTCGATGGCGCACGAAGACAGCCATTGATGACGTGCTGCGTATCCACTGCCCTGGCGGCAGGATGCGTGGCGTTTTCGATGGATTCCAGCCTTGGCTGGAGCGCCCGGAAGGGCATTGGAAGTAACGATTTTGCTTTACCGCTTTACCCTTAGAAAAACCTAAACCAATACGACGTAAAAAGTCGGGAGGAAAGATGGAAACTGTAGTTGGTCTGACCGCGATCGCTGTTGCACTGCTGATTGGCCTGGGCGCTCTGGGTACCGCCATCGGCTTCGGCCTGCTGGGCGGCAAGTTCCTGGAAGGCGCTGCGCGTCAGCCGGAAATGGTTCCAATGCTGCAAGTGAAAATGTTCATCGTCGCCGGCCTGCTCGACGCCGTGACCATGATCGGTGTTGGTATTGCACTGTTCTTCACCTTCGCGAACCCCTTCGTTGGTCAAATCGCTGGCTGATCACTCGAATTTTCGAGTTGATTGGTGTGATGGACAACGAACGAGCGAGGTGTTGGCGTGAACATTAATGCAACCCTGATTGGCCAATCCGTTGCCTTTTTCATCTTCGTGCTGTTCTGCATGAAGTTCGTATGGCCTCCGGTCATTGCGGCTTTGCAAGAACGTCAGAAGAAGATTGCAGAAGGTCTGGATGCTGCCAGTCGTGCGGCTCGTGATCTGGAGTTGGCCCAAGAGAAAGCGGGTCAGCAACTGCGCGAAGCCAAGACACAGGCTGCTGAGATCATTGAGCAAGCCAAGAAACGCGGTACCCAGATTGTCGACGAAGCCCGTGATCAGGCTCGCGTCGAAGCGGATCGTGTGAAGGCTCAGGCTCAGGCCGAGATCGAACAGGAAATCAACAGCATCAAAGATGCCTTGCGTGCCCAAGTGGGTGCTCTGGCCGTCGGTGGTGCCGAGAAGATTCTGGGCGTATCTATCGACCAAAACGCGCATGCGGAGCTGGTTTCCAAACTGGCAGCCGAAATTTAAGCGAGGGCGCGATCATGGCAGAACTGACCACGTTGGCCCGACCTTACGCTAAGGCGGCTTTCGAATACGCCCAGGCTCACCAGCAGCTGGCCTCTTGGTCAGCCATGCTTGGCCTGGCAGCGGCGGTGTCTCAGGACGCCACGCTGCAGCGCGTGTTCAAGGCTCCGCGTTTGACGAGTACAGACAAGGCCACCACCTTTGTTGAGGTGTGTGGTGACAAGTTCGACGCCCAGGTACGCAATTTCATCCACGTTGTCGCAGAGAACGATCGTCTGGCCCTGTTGCCGGAAATCTACTCGCTGTTCGAGCTGTACAAGGCCGAACAAGAGAAGTCGATCGACGTGGATGTCACCAGTGCCTTCGCATTGAGCGATGAACAGCAAGACAAACTCGCCAAGGTTCTCAGTGCACGGCTCGGCCGGGAAGTGCGCCTGCATGCTGCGGAGGACGCTACCTTGATTGGTGGTGTCGTGATCCGCGCCGGCGACCTGGTTATCGATGGCTCAGTTCGCGGCAAAATCGCGAAGCTGGCCGAAGCATTGAAATCTTGAGTTTGAAGGGGCAGCAGAGCTATGCAGCAACTCAATCCTTCCGAAATAAGTGAAATCATCAAGGGACGTATCGATAAACTCGACGTCTCTTCCCAAGCCCGAAACGAAGGCACTGTCGTCAGCGTGTCTGACGGTATCGTGCGCATTCACGGTCTCGCCGACGTCATGTACGGCGAAATGATCGAGTTCCCGGGCAGCGTCTACGGTATGGCACTGAACCTGGAGCAAGACTCCGTAGGTGCTGTAATCCTGGGTGCGTACACCACCCTGGCCGAAGGCATGAGCGCCAAGTGCACTGGCCGCATCCTGGAAGTTCCGGTTGGTCCGGAACTGCTGGGCCGCGTTGTCGACGCACTGGGCAACCCGATCGATGGCAAAGGCCCGATCAATGCTCAAGCCACCGACGCAGTCGAGAAAGTTGCACCTGGCGTGATCTGGCGTAAGTCGGTCGACCAGCCGGTGCAGACCGGTTACAAGTCGGTCGATGCCATGATCCCGGTAGGCCGTGGCCAGCGCGAGCTGATCATTGGTGACCGTCAGATCGGTAAGACTGCTCTAGCAGTCGACGCCATCATCAACCAGAAGAAAAGCGGCATCTTCTGCGTCTACGTAGCCATCGGTCAGAAGCAATCGACCATCGCCAACGTGGTTCGCAAGCTGGAAGAGTCCGGCGCCCTGGCCAACACCATCGTGGTGGCTGCCTCGGCTTCCGAATCCGCTGCGCTGCAGTTCCTGGCTCCTTACGCCGGCTGCACCATGGGCGAATACTTCCGTGACCGCGGTGAAGATGCTCTGATCGTGTACGACGACCTCTCCAAGCAGGCCGTTGCTTACCGTCAGATCTCCCTGCTGCTGCGCCGTCCGCCAGGCCGTGAAGCCTACCCGGGCGACGTGTTCTATCTCCACAGCCGTCTGCTGGAGCGTGCTTCGCGGGTTTCCGAAGACTATGTCGAGAAGTTCACCAATGGCGCCGTGACTGGCAAGACCGGTTCTTTGACCGCTCTGCCGATCATCGAAACCCAGGCTGGCGACGTTTCCGCGTTCGTTCCGACCAACGTGATTTCGATCACCGACGGTCAGATCTTCCTGGAATCGGCCATGTTCAACTCGGGTATCCGTCCGGCCGTCAACGCCGGTATCTCGGTATCTCGTGTGGGTGGTGCTGCACAGACCAAGATCATCAAGAAGCTCTCCGGTGGTATCCGTACCGCTCTGGCTCAGTACCGTGAGCTGGCGGCATTCGCCCAGTTCGCTTCTGACCTGGACGAAGCCACCCGCAAGCAGCTTGAGCATGGTCAGCGCGTTACCGAGCTGATGAAGCAGAAGCAATACGCTCCAATGTCCATCGCGGACATGGCGCTGTCGCTGTATGCCGCTGAGCGTGGTTTCCTGACCGACATCGAAGTCGCCAAGATCATCAGCTTCGAGCAGGCTCTGATCGCCTTCTTCAACCGTGATCACGCCGACTTGATGGCGAAGATCAACGAGAAGGGTGACTTCAATGACGACATCGATGGCCAGCTGAAAGCCGGTATCGAGAAGTTCAAGGCCACCCAAACCTGGTAAGCCGCAGCGGGCGCCAAATGGCGCCCGCCTGCTAACCCGATAGGTGTGAAATGGCAGGCGCAAAAGAGATTCGCAGCAAGATTGCGAGCATCAAAAGCACGCAGAAGATCACCAGCGCCATGGAAAAGGTGGCGGTCAGCAAGATGCGCAAGGCACAACAGCGCATGGCAGCTAGCCGTCCCTACGCGGAGCGTATCCGCCAGGTAATTGGTCATTTGGCCAACGCCAACCCGGAATACCGTCATCCCTTCATGATCGAACGCGAAGTAAAGCGCGTCGGTTACGTGGTGGTGAGTTCGGACCGTGGTCTGTGCGGTGGCTTGAATACCAACCTGTTCAAGGCCCTGGTCAAGGACATGTCGGCAAACCGCGAGCGCGGCGTGGAGATCGATCTCTGCGTGGTTGGCAGCAAGGGCGCGGCATTCTTCCGCAACTTTGGTGGCAACGTCGTCGCTGCGATCAGCCACCTCGGCGAAGAGCCGTCGATCAATGATCTGATCGGCAGCGTCAAGGTGATGCTCGATGCTTACCTGGAAGGGCGCATCGACCGTTTGTCCGTGGTTTCCAACAAGTTCATCAATACCATGACCCAGAAGCCGACCGTGGAGCAGTTGATTCCACTGGTGGCCGATCCGGATCAGGAGCTGAAACACCACTGGGACTACCTGTACGAACCCGACGCCAAGCAGCTGCTTGACGGGCTGATGGTGCGCTACGTGGAGTCGCAGGTGTACCAGGCAGTGGTCGAGAACAACGCAGCCGAACAGGCCGCGCGGATGATTGCGATGAAGAATGCCACCGACAACGCTGGCGATATCATCAAAGACCTGCAGTTGGTTTACAACAAGGCACGTCAGGCAGCGATCACCCAGGAAATTTCGGAAATCGTCGGCGGCGCTGCCGCGGTTTAACGGTTCAAATATTCAGAGGAACCAAAGATGAGTAGCGGACGTATCGTTCAAATCATCGGCGCCGTCATCGACGTGGAATTCCCGCGTGACAAGGTGCCGAGTGTTTATGAAGCGCTGAAAGTAGTCGGCGCCGAAACCACTCTGGAAGTTCAGCAGCAGCTGGGCGACGGCGTGGTGCGTACCATTGCGATGGGTTCGACCGAAGGCCTGAAACGTGGCCTGGACGTCGACAGCACTGGCGCAGGCATCCAGGTACCGGTCGGGGTGAAAACTCTGGGCCGCATCATGGACGTACTGGGCAACCCAATCGACGAAGCTGGCCCGATTGGCGAAGAAGAGCGTTGGGGCATTCACCGTCCTGCGCCGACCTACGCCGAGCAAGCTGGTTCCAACGAGCTGCTGGAAACTGGCATCAAGGTTATCGACCTGGTTTGCCCGTTCGCCAAGGGCGGTAAAGTCGGTCTGTTCGGTGGTGCCGGTGTCGGCAAGACCGTGAACATGATGGAACTGATCCGTAACATCGCCATCGAGCACAGCGGTTATTCCGTGTTCGCCGGTGTGGGTGAGCGTACTCGTGAGGGTAACGACTTCTACCACGAGATGAAGGACTCCAACGTTCTCGACAAGGTAGCCCTGGTCTACGGTCAGATGAACGAGCCACCAGGCAACCGTCTGCGCGTAGCACTGACCGGCCTGACCATGGCCGAGAAGTTCCGTGACGAAGGCCGTGATGTTCTGTTCTTCGTGGACAACATCTACCGCTATACCCTGGCCGGTACCGAAGTATCCGCACTGCTCGGCCGTATGCCGTCTGCAGTGGGTTATCAGCCGACCCTGGCCGAAGAAATGGGTGTTCTGCAAGAACGCATCACTTCGACCAAGACCGGTTCGATCACCTCGATCCAGGCCGTATACGTACCTGCGGACGACCTGACTGACCCGAGCCCGGCGACTACCTTCGCCCACTTGGACGCCACCGTCGTGCTGTCCCGTGACATCGCTTCCCTGGGTATCTACCCAGCGGTCGATCCACTCGACTCGACTTCGCGCCAGCTGAACCCGAACGTGATCGGCCAGGAGCACTACGACACCGCTCGCGGCGTTCAGTACGTGCTGCAGCGCTACAAAGAGCTGAAGGACATCATCGCGATCCTCGGCATGGACGAACTGTCGGAAGAAGACAAGCAGCTGGTATCCCGTGCTCGTAAGATCCAGCGCTTCCTGTCCCAGCCGTTCTTCGTGGCCGAAGTCTTCACCGGTTCGCCTGGCAAGTACGTTTCCCTGAAGGACACCATCGCTGGTTTCAGCGGCATCCTCAAAGGTGATTACGATCACCTGCCGGAGCAAGCGTTCTACATGGTCGGCGGCATCGAAGAAGCCATCGAGAAAGCGAAAAAACTGTAATCACCCGTGCGCCTGGCAACGGGCGCTTACGTGAGGCTAGATATGGCTATGACAGTCCATTGCGACATCGTCAGCGCAGAAGGCGAGATCTTCTCCGGTCTGGTCGAAATGGTGATCGCCCACGGCAACCTGGGTGATCTGGGGATTTCCCCGGGCCACGCACCGCTGATCACCGACCTCAAGCCGGGCCCGATTCGTCTGGTCAAGCAGGGTGGCGAAACCGAGGTGTTCTACATCTCCGGTGGCTTCCTCGAAGTGCAGCCGAGCATGGTCAAGGTACTTGCCGATACCGTGCAACGTGCCGCCGACCTGGACGAAGCCTCTGCCCAGGAAGCCGTCAAGGCTGCCGAGAAAGCGCTGAGCGAGCAGGGTGCCGAGTTCGACTACGGTTCTGCCGCTACGCGTCTGGCCGAGGCCGCAGCTCAGCTGCGCACCGTCCAGCAACTGCGCAAGAAGTTCGGCGGTAGCTGATACCTACGGGCTTCATCGTTGCTTGGTAAAAGGGTAGCCTTGGCTACCCTTTTGCTTTTCTGCCGTTTTCATTTCGCAGCCGACCCGTGTGGCTGCGATTGCCAAGGAACCGCTCCCCATGTCCCTCGATATCGTCATCCTCGCCGCCGGCCAAGGCACCCGCATGCGTTCCGCTCTGCCCAAGGTGCTGCACCCGGTGGCCCACAAGCCCATGCTCGGTCACGTCGTCGACACTGCCCGCAGCCTGCAGCCACAGAGCATTCAGGTGGTGATCGGGCATGGCGCCGAGAAGGTTCGTGAGCGACTGGCGGCGGACGACCTGAATTTCGTCATCCAAGCCGAGCAGCTCGGTACCGGCCACGCGGTGGCCCAGGCCCTGCCGCAGCTCAGTGCCGAGACCGTACTGATTCTCTACGGTGACGTGCCGCTGATCGAGACCGCGACCCTGCAGCGCCTGCTGGCTCTGGTCAATGATGACCAGCTCGGCCTGCTCACCGTCGAACTTGCCGATCCGACCGGCTACGGCCGCATCGTGCGGGACGATCAGGGCGTGGTGCAGGCCATCGTCGAGCACAAGGATGCCAGCGCAGCGCAGCGGCAGATCCGCGAAGGCAATACCGGGATTCTCGCCGTGCCGGGCAAGCGCCTGGCCGACTGGCTGGGGCGGCTGTCGAACAGCAACGCCCAGGGCGAGTACTACCTGACCGACGTGATCGCCATGGCAGTGGCCGACGGCCTGGTGGTGGCCACCGAGCGTGCCGCCGACGAGATGGAAGTTCTCGGTGCCAACGACCGCATCCAGCTGTCGCAGCTGGAGTGTCATTACCAGCAGCGCATCGCCCGCCGCTTGATGGCGCAGGGCGTCACCCTGCGTGACCCGCATCGTTTCGATGTGCGCGGCGATGTCACCGTGGGCCGCGATGTGACCATCGACATCAACGTGATTCTCGAAGGCCGGGTGGTCATCGAGGACGACGTACAGATCGGTTCCAACTGCGTGATCAAGGACAGCACCCTGCGCAAGGGCGCCATCGTCAAGGCCAACAGCCATCTGGAAGGTGCAGAAGTGGGTGAGGGCGCCGATTGCGGCCCGTTCGCCCGTCTGCGCCCTGGCAGCGTGCTGGGAGCCAAGGCCCATGTGGGTAACTTCGTGGAGCTGAAGAATGCGGTGCTGGGCGAGGGCGTGAAGGCGGGTCACCTGACGTACCTGGGTGACACTGTCATCGGCGCGCGCACCAACATTGGCGCAGGCACCATCACCGTCAACTACGACGGTGCCAACAAGCACCAGACGGTGATCGGTGAGGATGTATTCATCGGCTCCAACAACTCGCTGATTGCACCTGTGGATATTGGTGCTGGTTCCAACACGGCTGCCGGCTCGACCATTACCAATGACGTGCCACCCAAGAACTTGGCCGTCGCCCGTGGCCGCCAGCGCAATATCGAAGGCTGGCAGCGTCCTGAAAAGAAGCGGTAAGCATCCGTAGCCTGGGTTGAGCGAAGCGATACCCAGGAAATACCAGCTACCGATGAGCCTGTGGATAACCGCTAGATAGCTGGCTTCGCTTCATCACGGCATACAGGAGTCAACGCATGTTCGGTGTAACGGATTACAGCGCTTTCGTGGTGGCCTTCATCGTGCTGCTGGCGATTCCCGGCCCCGGGAACCTGGCGCTGATCTTATCCACAGGCAAGGGTGGGTTTCGCGGCGGTCTGGCATCGACTTTGGGCATCATCCTCGGTGATCAAGTGCTGATGTGGCTGGCTGTAGCCGGAGTGGCTGCGTTGCTCAAGGCTTATCCCGCCGCCTTCCATCTGGTGCAGTGGCTGGGCGCGGCTTATCTGATCTGGCTGGGTGCGCGGATGTTGCTGGCCAAGCCAGGCGCTGCGCCAACCCTGGATATAAAACCGCGCCAGTACCTGCGGCAGACCTTGCTGATCACCCTGTTCAACCCCAAGGCCATCATCTTCTACATGGCCTTCTTTCCGCTGTTCATCGACCCGCAGCGCCATCAAGGCATCCTCACCTTCGGCTTTTTGGCCGTGACCATTGCGGTACTGACCTTTCTTTACGGGCTGATAGTGGTGCTCTGCAGCCATTTGCTGGCGGAGCGCATGCGTGCCAGCCCTCGCATTGGCAGGGGTCTCGAAAAGCTGGCTGGGCTGTTTCTAATCGGTTTTGGGGTCAAGCTGACCCTCAACTGAAAAGCTGGAGAAGTCCTGGAAAGCTGGAGTTATGGATAACTTTATTGGCGAATTTGCTTGCCCGGTAACTTGACTCAAAAGCTTCGTTAGGTTTTGATTCGCTCCATTATCTTTCGAATCGAAACTTAAGCATGTCGAAGCGCAACACACCGCAGCGTCGTCACACCATTCTCACTTTGCTCGCCGAGCAGGGTGAGGTGAGCGTGGACGCGTTGGCCAAGCGCTTCGCGACTTCCGAAGTGACCATCCGCAAGGATCTCGCTGCTTTGGAAACCAATGGTCTGTTGCTGCGTCGTTATGGCGGTGCGGTGCCGTTGCCCCAGGAACTGATCGTCGAAAGCAGTCAGCCGATTTCCCCTTACAAGCAAGCCATCGCCCGTGCCGGTGTGGCGCGGATTCGCGAGCATGCGCGGATCATCATCGACAGCGGCACCACCACGGCAGCGATGATTCCCGAACTGGGCCACAAGCCTGGCTTGGTGGTGATGACCAATTCGCTGAGCGTGGCCAACGCCTTGAGCGACATCGAGCACGAGCCGGTGCTGCTGATGACCGGCGGAACCTGGGATCCGCACTCGGACTCCTTCCAGGGCCAGGTCGCCGAGCAGGTGCTGCGCTCCTATGATTTCGATCAGCTGTTCATCGGCGCCGACGGCATCGACCTGCAGCGCGGTACCACCACCTTCAATGAATTGCTGGGCCTTTCACGGGTGATGGCCGAGGTGGCCCGTGAAGTGATCGTGATGGTCGAGAGCGACAAGATCGGCCGCCGCATCCCCAATCTCGAGCTGCCCTGGAGCAGCGTGCACACCCTGATTACTGACGAGCGCCTCGCTGATGAGGCGCGTGAACAACTCTTGGCCCGCGGGATCCAGTTGATCTGCGCGGTAGCTGACGCTTCCTGAGGAGAACGCTATGTGTGGCATCGTAGGCGGCATTGCCGAACGTAACATCACCGCTGTGCTGGTCGAGGGCCTCAAGCGCCTTGAGTACCGTGGCTACGACAGCGCCGGTGTGGCGCTGGTCGATGATCTAGGTGCATTGCAGCGTCGTCGTCGCGTCGGCAAGGTCAGCGAACTGGAAAGCGCGCTGAGCAGCGAGCCGCTGCCGGGTCGCCTGGGTATCGCCCACACCCGTTGGGCCACCCATGGCGTGCCGACCGAGAACAATGCTCACCCACACTTCTCCGGTGATCAACTGGCCGTCGTGCACAACGGCATCATCGAAAACCACGGCCCGCTGCGCGAGCGCCTGCAGGGCCTGGGTTATACCTTCAGTTCCGATACCGATACCGAAGTCATCGTGCACCTGCTCGATCACACCCTGAAAACGCAGAGCGACCTCGCTGACGCTCTAAAGGCGGTGGTCAAGCAGCTCCAGGGTGCTTACGGTCTGGCCGTGATCAGCGCCGCCCGTCCTGATCGTCTGCTCGCCGCGCGCAGTGGCAGCCCACTGGTGGTGGGCTTGGGCCTGGGTGAGAATTTCCTCGCCTCTGACCAGCTCGCCCTGCGCCAAGTCACCGATCGTTTCATGTACCTGGAAGAAGGCGACATCGCTGAGATCCAGCGCGACAGCGTGCAGGTCTGGGATACCCACGGCACTGTCGTGCAGCGTGAAGTGGTGCAGTACCACGAAGGCGCCGATGCCGCTGATAAGGGCGCGTTCCGCCACTTTATGCTCAAGGAAATTCACGAACAGCCCACCGTCGTGCAGCGCACGCTGGAAGGCCGCCTGGGCAGCGATCATGTGCTGGTACAGGCCTTCGGCCCTCAGGCTGCCGAGCTGTTCACCAAGGTGCGCAACGTACAGATCGTCGCCTGTGGTACCAGCTACCATGCCGGCATGGTCGCCCGTTACTGGCTCGAAGGGCTGGCGGGCATTCCCTGCCAGGTCGAAGTGGCCAGTGAGTTCCGCTATCGCCGCGTAGCGGTGCAGCCGGACACCCTGTTCGTCAGCATCTCCCAGTCCGGCGAGACGGCCGACACTCTGGCCGCCCTGCGCAACGCCAAGGCCGACGGCGGTTACCTGGCCAGCCTGGCCATCTGCAACGTCGGCATCAGCTCGCTGGTGCGTGAATCCGACCTGACCCTGCTGACCCACGCCGGCCCCGAGATCGGCGTCGCCTCGACCAAGGCCTTCACCACTCAACTGGTCGGCCTGATGCTGCTGACCCTGGCCCTCGGCCAGGTCAAAGGCACCCTGGAAGACGGTGTGGCTGCCGAACTCGTCGAAGAGCTGCGCCGCCTGCCGGCCCGCCTGGACGAAGCGCTGGCCATGGACAAGATTGTCGAGAAGGTCTCCGAGCTGTTCGCCGAGAAGCACCACACCCTGTTCCTGGGCCGCGGCGCTCAGTACCCGGTGGCGATGGAAGGCGCGCTCAAACTCAAGGAGATCTCCTATATCCACGCCGAAGCCTACCCGGCCGGTGAACTGAAACACGGCCCGCTGGCCCTGGTGGATGCAGATATGCCGGTGGTCACCATCGCGCCGAACAACGAGCTGCTCGACAAGCTCAAGTCCAACCTGCAGGTAGTCCGTGCCCGTGGCGGCGAGCTGCTGGTGTTCGCCGACGAGCAGGCCGGAATGAGCAATGGCGAAGGCACCCACGTGGTGAACATGCCGCACATCCACGACGCCCTGGCGCCGATCCTCTACACCCTGCCGCTGCAGTTGCTGTCTTACCACGTGGCTGTGCTGCGCGGCACCGACGTCGACCAGCCGCGCAATCTCGCAAAATCGGTAACGGTTGAGTAACGGAAAATGTGCAGGCATATCGCGTAGCCTTGCAGATCTTTTTAGCTGGATCGGTCGTTAAGGAGTCGAGCATTGAGTCACAAGAGCAAAGCGATTCTCTGGGCCAGCATGGGTTTAAGCCTGTTGCTGTTGGTTGTCACGCTTCGTTTGTTCTCTGTCTGGGCGACGACGCTTCCGTTGGATGTGCCGGTACGGCTCGACCAGGACAGCACCCTGGAATTTCCGGTCAAGGTTCGAACCCTCGAGTTCGATACCCTGGCTGTGGTGTTTTCTACCGGTGAGCTGCCGCTGTATACGGTGCGCAAGCTGTCTGGCGGACCGATCTGGGAAAATGAGCAGTGGGTCGAGTACCCACCAGCGCCGATGACGGTGGCCTGGAAGCTGCTGACTCCGGCAGGTGAGCGGGTGTCCGAAGGGCAGGGAGACGTAGGGCAAGAGTTAACCAGCTATGGCAGTGACGAGATTACTCGTGCCGTAGCGCGCATTCCCATGGAGCCTGGGGACTATCGCCTTCAGGTAAACGTGCTGACACCCGATGCACGCTTTGCTGAAGTAGCCACTCGGCTGGTGGTGGTGGCGCAAGGCAAGGGGCAGACCTGGCAATCGGGCGTTGCCTGGTGGGGCGCGATAATCTCGGGCGTGCTGCTGATTCCGCTGATGGTCATCTGCGGCTTGTTGACCCTGCATCACTACACGCGCTGGCGTTACGGAGCACCTGCGGCGGATTGACTGGTGAGCCAGCAGCTTTCAGCGAAAGGGATGAGCGCGAGCCCTGGAAGCGTATGCGTGGTGCCAGCCCGAAATGCCAAAGGGGCTCCTATACAATGAGTGCTCCGCAAGGGAGCACTCATTTGTGAATGTCAGCTGACAGTAAGTGATGTTCCTCAGGACGTAGCGTCAACACGCGTACACCATCACCAGTTACCGCTACGGTGTGTTCGAACTGCGCCGACAGCTGGCCATCACGGGTTACGACGGTCCAGCCATCGCGTTCGGTACGCACCCCAGGCTGGCCTTGGTTGATCATCGGTTCGATGGTGAAAACCATGCCTTCGCGCAGGGTCAGGCCGGTTTTTGCTTTGCCCCAGTGCAGCACCTCCGGCGGCTCGTGCATTTCCTTGCCGATGCCATGCCCGCAGTATTCGCGCACCACTGAGTAGCCGTGGGCGCGGGCGTGTTTTTCGATGGCGTGACCGATGTCACCCAGCCGCCCGCCCGGGCGCACGGTTTGGATGCCTTTCCACATTGCTTCATAGGTAACTGCGGCAAGCTGCCGGGCCTGTGGAGAAACCTCGCCAATCAGGTAGGTCTTGCTGGAGTCGGCGATGTAGCCGTTCTTCTCCAGGGTGATATCGAAGTTCACCAGATCACCGTTTTGCAGAACCTCGCTGGCACTGGGTACGCCGTGACACACCACCTCGTTGCGTGAGGCATTCAGCGCATAGGCATAACCGTACTGCCCCTTGCTGGCAGGGCGGGCCTGGAGCTGCTGGACGATAAAGTTATCCACAAGGTCGTTGACCTGCAGGGTCGACATGCCCAGCAGACTGAGGCTATCCAAATGGCTGAATACGGATGCCAGCAGCCTGCCGGATTCCGCCATGAGGGCGATCTCTTCCGGCTTCTTGATCATACCGCTGCTTCCACATGGCGCGGGGGCACTACACCGGCAGCGCGCATCTCTGCGGCGATCACTTCGTTGAAACTCAGCGTCGGGTTCATCTCGCACAACATGCCGATGCGGATCCAGAAGCCGGCCTGGGCGTTGATCGAGCGGCACGACACGCTGCTCGCCTTACGAATCTGGTCGTGCAGCTCATCTTCGATATTGACGATGCCCATGGGTGCTCCTGATATACGAAACGTATATGGATCATATATCAGCGCTCGAATCTCTGCCATTGCTGTGCTACCGGACGGATCGCGCGCTGGGCCGTATTTCCTGACTCTACCCGTCGGCTGATCTACGTCAGTGGTTGTAATAAGAACGATTCGCGAATAATGTGCGCGGTCGCCAGCATATCCACGCTGTTGTTTGCGCTTGTCGGCCTCGGAGGGCGTCCATGTCGCTACCTGAAACGGATTCCATCGTTCCGCTCGATGTTCTCTACGGCACGCACCACGGCTGGCTAAGTGGCTGGCTGCGGCGTTCGCTCGGCTGTTCGCAGCAGGCGGCGGATCTGGCTCAGGACACCTTCGTGCGGCTGCTGACGCGTGGCAAGCCGATCAGTGATCGCGCCCCGCGCGCCTTGCTGGTTCGTATCGCCCGCGGCCTGGTGATCGACCATTGGCGACGTGATGCGCTGGAGCGTGCCTACCTCGACGCATTGGCACAGTTGCCTGAAGCCAGTCACCCGTCGCCGGAAGTACGCCACGAAGCGCTAGAGTGCCTGGAGCGAATCGCCGCCTTGCTCGACGGCCTCAAGCCCGCCATACGCGAGGCCTTCCTGCTCTATCAGCTCAGCGGCCTGACCCATCAACAGATTGCCGAGCAACTGGGCATTTCCAGCCGTACCGTCGAGCGGCACGTGGCCAGCGCTTTGTTGCACTGTTACCGCGGCTGCTTCGAGGCAGCGCTATGAGCGTAGCCGCCGAGCGTTTACCTGAGGCCATCGTATGCGCGGCCATTGAATGGCAGATGCGTCTGCGCGATCACGCTGGTGGCGAGGTACATGAGCAACTGCAGGAATGGTTGGGGCGCGATGCGCGTCATCGACTGGCTTGGCAGCGCCTGCAGCAGATGGGTGGGCTGTTCCAGGCCAGCCAGCTGCCGGATGCCGCGTACACCATCCCCTTATTGCGCCGCGCCGAAGCCGACCTGGGCCGGAGACGCACGCTGAAGTTACTTGGTTTCGGCCTGGTGGCGGGCGGTGCCACGCTGTTGGTGACGCAGACCTCGCCCACCTGGCGGGCCGACTTCGCCACTGCGACGGGTGAGCGTTGGCGCATCAGCCTGGGCGCGGCTGCCGAGGTGGTGCTCAATACCGGCAGCGCTTTGGATGTAGAGGGGCAGGAGTTGATCCTGCGCGCTGGTGAAGCATTGGTGGAGGGCGCGGACTGGCACGCGCGCTGCCGTTTCGCCACGTGCCAGGGCCGCGATGCCAGCGTGCTGCTGCGCGAGCATGACGATTACAGTGAGATTCGGGTGCAGCGTGGCGAAGCGCTGGTGTCCACCGCAACCGGCCAGTTGCGGCTGCGGGGCGGCGAGGGAGTCGGTGTTTCTGCGACCGGCACGACCACCCTCGGTCAAGGGCCTATCGACCCCTTTGCCTGGGCACGCGGTCTGCTGGTGGTCAGCGACATTCGTCTGGCCGACTTCCTGGCCGAAGCGGGGCGCTATCGAAAGGGGTGGCTGGGCTGCGATGCCGCCGTTGCCGACCTGCATCTTTCCGGGGTTTTCCGCCTGGACGAGCCGGAGGTTATCTTGCGCAACATCACCCACCTGCTGCCAGTGAAGATCGTCGAGCGTACGCGTTGGTGGGTACGGGTGATACCGGTGGCCTGAGGCGAACCGCGAGTGGCTGTTTGAAGGCGGAAGCGGACGGTGGATGCAGAGCTTTCTTTTTGTAGGAGGGGCTTTAGCCGCGAGCTCTTTGCTCTTCAATAGAGCTTGCGGCTAAAGCCCCTCCCACGAGATCGCGACCGTCCGCTTCCGCCTTACAACCATAAATGAAACCCCGATTTTTAAATCGAATGTCGGACTTTTCCGGTTCGTCCGGTTAGAGGGAATCACTCTCTCAATGGATACCGTCATGCGTTCTGCCAGCCCCCTGCCGTTTCAGCTTCAGCCCCGTACGTTGCCCCGTGCCATCTGCCTGGCGCTGGCCCTGATCGGTGGCACGGCGAGCCTGTCGGTGCAGGCTGCTTCAGCGACGTCCTCGGTGGCTGCACCGAGCATTCCTGCTGGCTCGCTGGAGCAGGCGCTGAGCACCTTTGCCGAACGCGCCGGCATCACCCTGTCGTACTCCCCAGACGCGGTACGTGGCCTTAGCAGCCAGGGCTTGGCCGGTGGCGGCTCTCTAGAGGAAGGGCTGGCGAAGCTGCTCAGTGGCAGCGGCTTGGTCGCGCAAAAGACCGCGTCCGGTTACGTGGTCTTGCCGGGCAAGACCGAAGCCAGTGTGCAACTCGACGCCACCAGCATCGAAGCCGCAGCGACGCAGAGTGCCTTCGAACCGGCGGGCGGTTACTTCGCCAGCAACGCCAGCAGTGCGACCAAGAGCGACCGGCCGATCCTGGAAACCGCCCAGAGCATCAGCGTGGTGACGGCCGAGCAGATCGCCGATCGCAAGGTCAACCGGGTCGAGGATGCGGTCGCTTATACGGCGGGCGTGCGAGTCGGGGGCTCGGGTCTGGATCCGCGTTTCGACACCATCAACGTGCGTGGTTTCGAGACCACCCAGTCCGCCGACTTTCTGGATGGTCTGCGTCAGGCTGGCAGTGGTTGGTTAGCCTTGCCTTCTATCGAGGCCTACAGCCTGGAGCGCATCGAGGTGCTCAAAGGCCCGGCATCCGTGCTTTACGGACAGATAAGCCCCGGTGGCATGGTCAATCGGGTGAGCAAGCGGCCAAGCCTGCTGGCGAAAAATCAGGTGGAGGTGCAGGCCGGCAGCTACAACCACCGGCAGGGCCAGTTCGACATCGGCGGCAAGCTGGATGAAGAGGGCGACGTACTGTTCCGCACTGTGGGCGTCTATCGTGATGCCGAGTATTCCATCGAGCAGATGGACAACAACACGCGCCTGCTGGCGCCTTCGCTGAGCTGGCAGATCGACCCGGATACCAGTCTGACGCTGCTGGCCCAGTATCAGGAACGGCAGACGGCTGCGTCACCGATGCTCTATCAGGATGGTGGCCGCCTTACCAACATCTGGCAGGGCGACGAGTACTTCGACAAGCTCGAGCAGCGCAAGTGGTCGATCGGCTACGAGTTCGAGCACGCTTTCAACGAGACCTTCAGCCTGCAGCAGAACCTGCGTTACGGTCAGTTGGATACCACCAACCAGTACCTGGATGTCGGGCCGGTCAGCGTCGACAACATTCTTCCTCGCAGCACCGCAGGCAGCTACGAGGATATGTCCACGTTATCCACAGATACTCGCCTGGTGAGCCGTTTCGCCACCGGCAATCTGCAGCACACCGTGGTTAGCGGGGTGGACTACGCCTGGCTCGACACGGCCCTGGTGTATGCCACGGGTGCTGCTCCGTCGCTTGATCTCGATGCGCCTGACTACCATCAGCCGATCTCTGCCCCGGACAATATTCTGGTCGACAGGGACGGCCTGGAGCACCGTGCAGGCATGTACCTGCAGGATCAGATCGAGCTCGACCGCTGGCGCCTGTCTGCTGGGCTACGTCGTGACTGGGTGCATGCGCGCTCCAATGGCGACCAGTTCGGCGTAGACGTCAACAGCAAGACCAGCAATTCGGCTACTACCGGATCGCTAGGTGCGCTCTATCTGTTCGACAACGGCCTTGCCCCTTACGCCAGCTATGCGACCTCGTTCCTGCCGCAGAGTGGTTCCGACTCCGTTGGCAAACTGTTCGAGCCGAGCGAGGGCGAACAGTACGAGATTGGCCTCAAGTATCAGCCGCCGGGCAGCAGCACCCTGCTCACGGCCTCGTTGTACCACCTGACACAAACCAACGTGGTGACGCGGGATCCGGCAAACAGCAGCTTTCAGGTTCAGACCGGCGAGCAGGTTTCTCGCGGTCTGGAACTGGAAGCGGTCTCAGACCTGAGCGATAACCTGCGAATGACCTCCAGCTATAGCTTCAACGACGCCGAAGTCACCAAAGACAGCGACTACCAGGGCAAGGCACCGAAGAACGTACCGCGCCACATGGCATCACTGTGGCTGGATTACCGCCTGCCGTTCGGGCTCGGCCTATCGGGTGGTGCGCGTTATACCGGCAGCACCTACGGCAACGGCGACAACACCCTGAAGAATGAGGCGTACACCCTGATCGATGCCGGTGTGCACTACGACTTCGGTGGCGGTATGGACGGTGTGCGCCTCGCTCTGAATGCCCGCAACCTGACCGACAAGCGCTATATCAATTGCCAGGACAGCAATTGCTACCGCGGCGAAGCGCGCAGCATGGTCACCAGCCTGAGTTATAACTGGTGATCGCGATTGGCTGGTGGCGTGCGTTGCTGAGCGTGCTACTGCTGGGCAGCCTGGCGGTCGCCCAGGCCGAGCCGGTGGCGCTGGACGGTACCGAGCAATGGATGATGAAAAGCGCCGAAGGGCGCGAGTACCGCATCATGATCAGCCTGCCGGAGGGCGACGTGCCCCACACCGGCGGCTACCCGGTGATTTACCTGCTCGACGGCAATGCCTACTTTCCGGCCTTCCATGCCGCCAAGCGTGCCCAGGAGCGGCTGCGTGGTTCGATTCTGGTGGCCATCGGTTATCCGAGCGACACGCCCCTAGACTTCGAGCGCCGCGCGTTCGACCTGTCGCCGCCGCAACCCGCCGAGCGCAATACACCGGCGCAGGGTGGGCAGGATCTGTTCCTCGACTTCATCGAGAAACGCCTGATGCCCAGGGTCGCCGAGCGCTTCAAGGTCGATCAGGATCAGCGCAGCCTGGTCGGCCATTCCTTTGGCGGGATGTTTGGCATCTATACGCTGTTCACCCGGCCCGCGTTGTTCCAGCACGTGGTAGCGATCAGTCCGAGTCTGTGGTGGCGTGATCGCTATCTGCTGGAGCATGAGCAGGCTTTCGTCAAACAGGCCCACTCGGGTCAGCTGGATCTTATCCACAGCAGCCTGACGCTGTTGATAGGTGATCGTGAGGCGCCTCAGGGGATTCAGGATGCCCGTGCCCTGCAGCAGCGCCTACAAGGTCTGTCGCAGTATGGGCTGCGTAGCGACTTCCATATCGAGCCGGGCGAGGATCATACGTCAGTGGTGTTTCGGGTAACTTCCCAGGTGCTGGACGAGTTGATCAGCACGCGGCGCTATTGATCCATGTGGCCTCGATAGCTTTGCGAATATAGATCGAAAACTATACAAAGCTTTGAAAGCTCCGCTATATATGGGCTACAGAATCTTATCCACAGATAGTTAAAGAGCTTATTCAGGATAGATGTGTATAACTACTCCGAGCTGGTCAGATTCTGTACAGATATCTGAACGCCATAGTGTGTGCGGCCTGTGGCTGAGAGCTACCAGGTTATCCACAGACTAAGTCACGGTAATTGTGAACATCACCCTGCCTGTCGATAACTTCGCCGTGGCCAGACACGCGCTGCAAACACTCGTCATCCAATCGTCATGTTAGTGACATAGCGTCCCTGCGCATCAGAAGAAAGCAGGAGCACCATGATGCATGACGATCAATTGACTGACCTTGAACGTTTGACCCTTTCCCGACGCCGTTTCATCGGCGCAGGCGCGCTGACTGGCGCCGCATTGTTTCTCGGTGGTGGTCTGCTGGGCCGTAGCGTGTTGGCCGACTCGATCAGTGCAACGGTCGGCAGCCCGCTGCTCGGCTTCAACAACATTGCTGCGTCCGCGGCCGATACCATCACCTTGCCGCCCGGTTATTCGTTCAGCACATTGATCAGTTGGGGCCAGCCGCTGCATGCCAGTGGCCCGGCGTTCAAGGGCGATGGCAGCAACACTGCTGCCGAGCAGCTGCAGCAGTTCGGTGACAACACCGATGGCATGAGTTTCTTTCCCTGGCCGGGCGACGCGGATCGCGCGTTGATGGCCATCAACAATGAATACGTGAATTACCGCTACCTGCTGGCTCACGGCGGTTTGCCGAAATCCGCCGAGGACGTGCGCAAGGCGCAGAATGCCGAGGGCGTGACGGTGATCGAAGTGCGTCGCGGCGCCAGTGGCTGGACGTTCGTTCAGGGCTCGCCTTACAACCGCCGGGTGCATGGCAACCTGCCGATGGACGTCAGCGGCCCGGCACGTGGCCACGAGCTGCTCAAGACCGCCGCCGACCCGGCTGGCATCGAGGTTCTCGGTACCTTCCAGAACTGTTCCAGCGGCCAGACGCCCTGGGGCACTTATCTGACCTGTGAAGAAAACTTCAGCGACTGCTTCGGCAGCAGCGATGCAGGCCTGCAGTTCACTGCCGATCAGAAGCGCTTCAGCGTGCTGCATGCCAGCGCGGAAAACGAATGGCACCACTTCGATCCGCGTTTCGATCTGGCGAAGACGCCCAACGAGTTGAACCGCCATGGCTGGATCGTCGAAATCGATCCGTTCGACCCGCAAGCCAAACCGATCAAGCGCACCGCCCTTGGCCGTTTCAAGCATGAGAACGCTGCTCTGACCACGACCCGCGATGGTCGCGTGGTGGTCTACATGGGCGACGACGAGCGCGGTGAGTTCATCTACAAATTCATCACCCGTGATCGCCTCGATCGCGGCAATGCCAAGGCCAATCGTCATCTGCTCGACCATGGCACGCTGTATGTGGCGCGTTTCGACGAAGGTAACGGCAATGCCGATCATCCCAAAGGTCGTGGCCGCTGGATCGAGCTGACGGCGGGCAAGAACGGCCTGAGCGCCGAGAAGGGCTTCGCCAGCCAGGCCGACGTGGTGATCCGTGCGCGTCAGGCGGGTACTCAGGTCGGCGCCACGCGGATGGATCGCCCGGAGTGGATCACCGTCAGCCCGCAAGACGGTCAGGTCTATTGCACTCTCACCAACAACAGCAAGCGTGGCGAGGAAGGTCAGCCGGTTGGCGGGCCGAACCCGCGAGCCAACAACCTGTACGGGCAGATCCTGCGCTGGCGCGAGCACGGTGACGATGCGGCCGCGGCTGATTTCGAATGGGATCTGTTCGTGGTCGCCGGCAACCCCGTTGTGCATGCCGGTACGGCTCAGGCGGGTAGCCACGGGATCAATGCCGACAACATGTTCAATAGCCCGGATGGTGTCGGCTTTGACGGCGGCGGTCGCCTGTGGATCCAGACTGACGGCAAGTACAGCAACAAGGGTGATTACGCCGGCATGGGCAATAACCAGATGCTCTGTGCCGACCCCAAAACAGGCGAGATCCGCCGTTTCATGGTTGGCCCGGTGGGCTGCGAGGTGACAGGGCTGGCCTTTTCGCCGGACTACAAAACCATGTTCGTGGGCATTCAGCATCCCGGTGAAGAGGGCGGCTCGACCTTCCCGGATCATCGCCCTGGTGTCCATCCACGTTCCTCGGTGATGGTCATCAGCCGTGACGATGGCGGCGTGATCGGCGCCTGACGCGGTTTATAGGGTTATCGTCGTGGCGCCGCGTATCACCACATTGCCGCCTTCCTCCGGGAGGCTGGGAATACTGAGACCGAGCAATCTCAGGGTCGGCACGATAGCCCTCTGATCGCTGGCGCCCTCGTGGTTGTACAGGCGTTGCAGGCACACGTGCAGCACGTAGCGTGGGGCGCTGGGGTCACGGGCATCAAGGGCGATATTGCCGTAGGAGGGATGGCCATTCTGGCCGGGCAGGCTGGCCCAACTGAAGCCGGCGGCATCCTGCTCCGGTGCCGGGCAGTTACCGCCCAGCCAGCTGTCCGGCAGCCAGCTGCTTTCCACCACGCGGGTGATTTCCTGGCTGAGCAACTGCGTATAGGCGGCATTGCCGGGGTCGACCTGCAGCGTGGCACGAGCAGCATCGGCGCTGACCTGCTTGAAGGTCAGCATCAGCAGCATGGGAATGCTGTAGGCGATGATTGCGTAAACCACCACGAAGAACACGCCGAATAGCATGGCGAATTCGATGGCCACGGCGCCTTGCTGGGTTTTTCGTTTGCTGCGTTTCACATCACACCTCACTGAACCAGGCGCGGGATGCCGCAGCTGATGCTGTGGACTTTGATTTCGCTTTTGCCGAGATCTAGGCCGAGGCTGGTAAGCAGATTGCTGACGGCGGTGCCTACGGAGTTGAGCAGCGGTTTTATCAGTTCGAGTACAGGATTCAGGATGGAAAGCAACAAGGGCTGGGAGTTACTGCTCAGACCAAGCGCGCTGGCCAGGCCGGTTAGGACGCTGCTCAGCAAACCTCCCTGAGCTTTTGTCTGCAATGAAATTATCAGCTCATCGCGACAGCGAGTCTTGTTGGTGGCGCAGTTGATAAGACTCAATTTGCTATGCCACTCATCGGGCATCGTCGTATCCAGTAAAAGCAGCACGGGTCTGGGCCAGTCAAGTCCGTCCGTTTTCATGGCCCCCCGAATGGCATCCTTGCTGCTGTAAGCCGCGAGGTATTTATCCGCGATCTGAGCCGCCTGTACTGGGCTAAAACCGGGAGAACCGTCCGTTCCCTTCGGCACCCCAAGCCCAATCATTCTGGTGACCTGCGAGAGCAGGTTGGCGATCGAGTCGCCAATCTTCAGCTGGTTGACTTGGGTTATATCGGACTCGTCCACGGCGAGAGTCACCTCGTCCCGAACAGGATTGATACCCGTGCCAATCAGTGGCACCGCAACCTTTCCCTTGATTAGATCCATGTTCAGCAGCCTGAGAATGCTTGTCTCCTCCAGTTTCAACTCGGTGCAACTGCTGCGGGTCGACCATAGCGTGCCGCTGGGCATATTGCCGATACAGATATTGCCGACCGTGGACTCGACTTCGATGGTCGCCTCCGGCTCTGCCAGAGAGCAGTTGATATCCGTCACTTCGCCCCTGGCACTCACCAAGTCGAGGATGATGGGTAGCTTGATCGAGGTGCCCAATATATTGAGCAGCGAGCTGGCTAGAGGAACACCCGTGCTGTCGATATTGATGTGCACGCGAGTCTGTGCGTTGAATGCTGTCGTTCCTTGAGGGCCGATACCGATGGCCGGGGGTTCTACTACGCCAAGCTCCACCTTCACCAGCCCGAGAAGATTCAGTTGATCCACCAGCAAACCGCGCCCCTGAACGGCAGTCATCAGGCCTGTGGATAACACGTCACCAAGCGCGAGTTTGGCATCCAATGCTGACCCGACGGCCCGGCCCGGCCCGGTGACGAGCTTCAACAGTCCGGGACGTTCATCGGTCGCCAGCAGATTGACCGTGGCGTCCTTCAACGTAGAGTTGGCCAGCTCGCTACCAAGCGCTCTGATATCAGCAGCCAACGCCTCGTTATGAGTCACCAGCTTTGCAGATACATCGATCAGCTTTTGAATGCCGACCGCATTGACTTTGGTACCCACTAATTCTGCCAATCCCTCTGGCGTAAGCGCTTTTAATTGATTGATGCCAACCTCCACCCCAAGCGCTTTTAGTAATTCGCCCGGTGTCACCTGAGCATTCGCAAGGCCTTCGGAGTCGAGTAGCGTCAGGCTGCTTATGTCTGCCCCGGCGGCTTTCAGTAGCCTTGGCAGCGCTCCGTTGGCATTGAGGTCGAGCAATTGGGCGCCGACGCTGAATACCGTCAGCGGATCGCTGTCTTTCTCGGCCACCGCTACGGCTTGCAGGTTCACGGTGGAGTTGCCGGGAAGGCCGAACAGACCACCGGTACGGACGATGATGCTGGCAGGCACCTGGCTGCTGGTGACGACCCTGACGGCTCTGCCACCGGCATCGATTGTCGGTACCCGCAGGCCGTCGATGATCGCGATGCTCGCGCAGGACGATGTCAGCCCATCTACAAAGCCGTAGGACGCGGCGTTTTCGAGGGCATAGAGATGGGCCTTGGCGGTATCGAGAGCGCAGTTACCCGACTCAAGCCGGGAGATGGATTCCAGGGCTGCGGTATCGGCGAGCTTCTGTAGCTTGCGCTGTTCCAGATACAGGCGGCCGCTATCCACCACCAGGGCGAGAAACAGGATCGCCATGACCAGGGTCGCGGCGCTGAGGATGCTGAAAGCACCGCGCTGGCGCTGCAGATCGGATCGAATGCGCCTCATGCTCAGCTCCCCGACCCTGCGTTGTACAAGCGGATGGTCGCTTCGCCGCGTATCTCGCTGGGCAGCTGTGGAACCTTCCAGCCGAAGATGGAGAACGGCGGCATGATGCTTTCAGGGTTGCCGTGGCGTACGCACACGCTCCATACCGTGCCGGTTTTCAGGAAGCCGTCGTAGCCGTTGCAGGTTTGCGTCCAGGCCTCCGGCAGCCAGGAATTACGCATTGTCTGCAACACCCGCTGCTGATGGAGGGCGAGTTGTTCCGGCGTGGGCGCGCGGGTATCGGGCGAGTGGATGGCATCGCGCAGGGCTTCGGTGGCCAACTCCTGGTAGGTAGCGCCAAGCAGGAAAGGAATGCTGTAACCCACCAGGCCATAGAAAATCAGGAAGAAAATGATGAAGGCGATGGAAAACTCGACGGCGACGGCACCGCGCTGCTTGTGAGCCGAAGGTATTTCTGAAGAGTGAGGCACTTCCCTGATCCTCGCGCCGTTGCAGTCGCTCAATGCGGCGGACATACAGCAGGTATAACCCGAGCTGCTGGTTCCGCTGGGCACAGGTCACCTGTACGTGAAGTCGGCGGGGAGATGATGCCGATGACACACAGAGGGCTTGCCAGTAGATATGTAATAGCAAGCGGATATGCACCGCGCCATAGCACTTTGTGACTAACACCAAGCACCCTCACCCGCCGTGCGAGTGTTGGCCAGGCCCTCAGTAAAGCTGCGCTTTCAGCAGCGGCCTGAGCAGATAGTTGAGCACTGTGCGCTTGCCGCTGAGGATATCCACCTCGGCCACCATGCCCGGAATGATCGGCAGGATTTCATCGCGACGCTTGAGCTGGCTGCCGTCGGTCTTGATCAGCACTTCGTAGTAGAACTCTTTGCCCTGTGCCGTTTCCTCGGCAATGGTGTCGGCGCTGATTTGTTCCAGGGTGCCGTTCAGGTAGCCGTAGATGCTGTAGTCATAGGCGGTGATCTTCACCTTGGTGGGCATGCCGGGCACCAGGAAGGCCACGTCGCGGGGTTTGATCCGCGCTTCGATCAGCAATCGATCCTCCACGGGGATCACTTCCATGATCGGCTCGCCAGGCTGGATCACCCCACCTCGGGTGTTGATCAGCACGGTGTTCACCCGGCCGCGCACCGGTGAAAGGATCTCGGTACGGCGTAGTTGATCTTCCCGCTGTTGGACGATGGGCTCCAGGGCACTGAGTTCGGCCTTCTTGCTCTGCCGCTCGGTGTAGGCATCCTGAAAGTAGCTGCTGCGCAGCTCGGTGAGTTTGCCGTTGAGAGTGGCGATCTCCTGGCTCAGCTTGAGCGCTTCCATCTGGCTCACGGCACGTTTGGCCACCAGCGGCTCGACCAGGTTCAGTTGCTGCTGCGAGAGGCGTATCTGCCGGTTGATGGCGCTGACGCCATCCTGCAGTTTGTCGCGCCGCGACTTGAACAGTTCCTGCTCGGAGCGGGCCAGGGGGCTCGCAGGGTCGATATCCTCGGGGAACGCGATGCGATCCTTGCCCAGCACTTCGGCATCCAGGCGGGCGATGGTGGCGCGCATGGCCGCCGACTGATTGGCCGACTCCTGGAACGAGGTACGAAAGCGCGTTTCGTCCAGCCGCACCAACGGTTGCCCGACCTCCACCAGATCGCCTTCGCCGACCAGCAGGCGATCGAGAATGCCGCCCTCCAGGCTCTGGATCTTCTGAATACGGGTGAACGGCACCACGCGGCCATCGCCACGCGTCACCTCATCGAGCTCGGCCCAGGTAGCCCACGCGATGGCCAGCAATACGGTAGCCAGAATCGTCCACAGCAGGGGCCGGAACAGTGGGTGGGTGGCACTCAGCAACGGGTCTTCGAGCTGTCGGCGCAGGCGATCATTGGATGGCATGGTTGCCTCCTCGGTTTTCCGCTGGCGCGTTCACCACGTTGTCCTGCACCACCTGATCCAGAGCGCCATCCATGATCACCCGGCCCTGACGCATCACCACCGCGCGCTCCACCAGCGAGAGCATGACCTTCTTGTGGGTGACCAGAATCAGGGTACGTCCGGTTATCCACTGCTGCAGGTACTCGACCACCTGTTTTTCGCTGGTCTGGTCGAACGAGGATGTCGGTTCGTCGAGCAGTACGATGGGTGGATCCTGCACTAGCACGCGCACCAGCCCGACCGCCTGACGCTGGCCGCCGGATAGGCTGGCATTGCCCTGGATGGGCATGTCCAACCCCAGCGGATGGCTGCGCACCCAGGCACCCAGGCCGACGCCGTCGAGGGCTTCGAACAGCTCCTCGTCGCTGACTGCGGCACCCTCCAGATTGAGGTTGTCGCGCAGCGTGCCGTAGAACAGGGCGATGTCCTGAGGCAGGTAACCGATATGCCGGCGGCGATCTGCGGGGTCGATCTGAGTCAGGCTGATGTCGTCGACCATCACCCGCCCGGCGCTCGGGTCGAGCAGCCCGGCAAGCAGGCGCAACAGGGTGGATTTGCCGGCACCATTGCCGCCCAGCAGGGCGATGCGCTCACCGGCGCGAATGCTCAGGGCGTTGACGTCGACGATAGGCGGGGCGTCATCATGGCTGAGGCGCAGCTGCTCGATACGATAATCGCCTGCCAGGTTTTCCTTGCGTACGAAGCGCTGGCCGGCGGGCCGTTCCACCGGTCCGGTCATCAGTTGGTCGAGGCCTTCGAGGGCGACCTTGGTGTGCTGCCAGCGGCCGAGAATGCCGGCGATCTGCGACAGCGGCGCGATGGTTCGCGCGGAAAGAATCGAGCAGGCCACCAGCGCGCCCATGCTCAGGTATCCATCGCTGATGCGGTACACGCCGAACACCACCACGCCGACGTAGCAGAGCTGTTGCACTGTGCTCACCCCGTAGCTGAGCGCCGAGGTCAGGCTCTGGGTCTTCATCGCGCTGCCGGCGAGCTGCGCCGTGAGGGTTTCCCACAGGTGCATGCAGCGGCCTTCGGCGCGGCTGGCCTTGACTGTTTCCAGGTGCTCGATGGATTCGAGCAGGATGCCGTTCTTCACCGCGCCCTCGCGCAGATTCTGCCGGGACAGACGCGCCAGGCGACCCTGGGCGAGCAGCCCGGGCAACACCATCAGCACCGCCGCGACCGCAGGCACCCAGACCACATGGCCACCGATCAGGGCGATGATCAGCAGGAAGATGAGCACGAAGGGCAGATCGCTGATCACCGCCGCGCTCGACGAGGTGAAGAACTCGCGCACCGATTCGAATTCGCGAATCTGCGTGCTGAAGGCACCGACCGAGGCGGGCTTGGCGCCCAGTCGGGTATTGAGCACCCGCTCGAACAGCAACGATGACAATTGCAGATCCAGGCGTTTGCCCAAGGTCGTCAGCAGGTGCGCGCGCAGCCCGCGCAACAGGCTTTCCAGGACGATGGCTAGGGCCACGCCACTGGCCAGTACCCACAGGGTGTCGAAAGCAGCGTTGGGCACCACGCGGTCATAGACCTGCATGGCGAACAGCGCTGCGGCAATCGCCAGCAGGTTGGCGATGAAGGCCGCTACGGCGACCTCGACATAGGAGCGACGCAGACGCTTGAGCGCGCTGTAGAACCAATGTTCGTGAGTCGGGCTAGCGAACTCTTCTGCGCGGCCATCGGGGCGATAGCGGCATTTGGCGAACACCGCCATGCCGCTGTAGATACTCTGCAGGTCGGCGATGGCCAGGCGTTGTACGCCTCCATCGCTATGGGGCACGAGAATCTCGGCGTGCTCGTCGTGCTGGCTGACCAGCACCACACAGCGTCCGTCTTCGAGCAGCAGCAAGGCGGGCAGCAGGTAATCGTCGATCCGCTTGAGTGGCTCCTCGGCGACCCGCGCGACGATATCCGCACGGCGCAGAGCGCGGGCGACCATGCGCAGGGGCAGGCGGCCCTGTTCCAGGGCGATGCCATCGGCCAGTTCGGCTCCCGTCACCGGTCTGCCGAGCTGGCGGCAGAGCAGCACCAGACCCTGGCGCAGTGGATCCTGATCGCCTCCCTTGCCCGCTGTTGCCAGGTTGTCAGGATCCATTCAGGCCATTCTCCAACAGGGGGCCGAGCAGACCGATCTGCGCGGCGGCACGGTACTCGAGGCGCAAGCGTTCGACCTGCAGCACGATCAACTGGCGCTCGGCCTCGAAACGTTCGCGTTGTACGGTAAGCAGGTCGATCACATCGCGGCGACCGACCTCGAACTGTTCACGGTAAAGACCGCCTACCTGTTCCGAGTCCCTCACCTGCACGGCGAGGGCATGTTCTCGCCAGAGCAGGGAGTCGCCGATATCGAACAGGCTCTGTAATTGGCGGCGAATGTCGCGCAGGATGGCGTCCTGACCCCAGCTGGCCGACTCCAGGCGTTGCGCGGCGGCAGTGGGGCGCTGGAAGTTGGAAAGCCCTTGGATGGTGTCCATGCGCAGGCGCAGGTTGACCATCGAATCGTTCTGCAGGCGCCCGCCGATTTCCCGGCGCGTCGCCGAAGCCTCCAGATTCAGTTGTGGCAGCAGCGCTGCCTTGGTGCCGCGCAACTCGGCCTCGGCCAGGCTGGTATCTTCCACGGCACGCTGATAAAGCGGCGAGCTGCTGATGATGCGTGGCAGGTCTCGTGTTGCAAGGTAGCGCTGCATGGAGGGCGGACGGGGCTCGGCAAGACCCTCCGGTGGTGCTCCGACCAGCAGGTTGAACTGGTTGCCGGCATCGAGCCGTGCGCCTTTTTCCAGTGCCAACTGCTCCTGAGCGCGGGAGATTTCCAGGCCGGCACGATCCTGTTCGCTGCGATCCGAATAGCCATCTGCACCTCGCGCCTCGGTCATTGCCCGGATGTCGTCGAGCAGACGGATATGGCGGCGTACAGCGTCGATGCGGCGGTCTGCGACCAGCACATCCAGGTAGGTTTCGACGATATCCAGGGCGGCGTCTTCACGGGTCACCTCGGCGGTGGCCGAGAGTTGGCGCTGCGTTGCCTTGGCGGTGTCGACCTGGCTTTCCACACGGCCCCAGTCGTAGAGCATCTGCGAGACGGTGACGTCGTAGACGGTCTCGCCCAGGTTGAATTCCTGGGGGCCGCCAGAGAGCGACAGCGATGGGTGGTAGCCGCCCCTGGCTATCTTCACCTCGGTTTCGGCGCGCGAGACTTCAGACAGCGCTGCACGCACTTGCGGGTGAATGGCCAGCCCGTTGCGTACCGCCTGATCGACCGGGATGGCCGCCGCCGAGGCGGGCAAACACAGGGCGAAGGCGACGCGCATGACCCAGTGACAACAACGTGTATCCATACTGCGCAACGGCTTCCCTATCAACTGACCACGACCTGTACCGTATTTTCTTCCACCAACAGCGTGGTGCTTCCGTAGGTATAGACGTCGTAGGTGATGCCGTCGATCTGCTGCGCCCCGGTTTTCAGCGCGCTGGCCGTGAGGTTGAGCACATCATTGCTTTCGCCGGTGATCTGCAGGGTGTTTCTCGAGTCGGTCATGGCGTCGACGGCTGCAGCGGTGAGGGTCAGCGTGCTGCCTGAATCACCGGTACCGAGATCGATGCGCTCGATATTGCTGAACGTGCCGATTCCTGCGGCCCCATAGTTGATGTCGATCCCGCCATCGAAAACCACCGTGTCGAACCCGGTTCCGCCATCGACGTTGCCGAAGTTGGTGGCCTTGATCTGGATGGTGTCGTTGCCTGCGCCTGCATCCACGCGGTCGCCGGAGCCGACATTGAGGATCAGATCATTGCCGGCGCCGGCGAAGATCCGCTCGCCTGCGATGGTCGCGTTGCCGGAAAGTATGTCGTCTGCGGCCGTGCCATCGACCCGCACGTTGCCGATGGTCAGGCCGAGTAGGCCCAGCGGGTCGAGGTCGACGGTATACACGCCGCTCGTCTTGCCGGCGGAGGTTGCGGTGATGCGCAGTGCAAGATCGCCGCCGAGGTTGAGGATGTTGGTGAGCGACAAGCCTAGCTGGCTGAGCACGGTGGGGCTGAGCAGGTTGACCGAGAAATTGCCATTGGCATCGGCTGCCAGCGGGGCGATGCCGATATAGCCAAGCGGCGTGAGCACTTCGACGGCCAGTGCGGCACCGGCCACGGTCTTGCCGCTGATGCCCAGCCGGGCGGCTGGAAGATTGAGCAGATTGAGATTGGCGTCCACGGCCAGGTTGCCTAGGGTGATGGGTTGCTGCTGCAAGCTGGTACCCAGGCCCAGTGTCGCGACGTTGCTCTGGTTGCCCGCCTGATCCTTGGCGGATACCGAAACCTGAGCGCTGAGCAGCTGATCGTAGCTCAGGCCGATATTCAGCCCGGTAAGCAGATTCAACGAGGCCAGGCCCGCGTTGTTTGCGGTGACCGTGGCGGTGGCCACCGTGCCGCCCAAGTCGATGCGTATCGTCAGTTCACTGTTCGGCTCACCGGAAATGGTCAGCAGGTTCCCGACCAGACCGAGTACCGGAGAGGAAGGCGGGATGGTGTCG
Source organism: Pseudomonas sp. AC355 (assembly GCF_979258205.1). Taxonomy (NCBI): domain Bacteria; kingdom Pseudomonadati; phylum Pseudomonadota; class Gammaproteobacteria; order Pseudomonadales; family Pseudomonadaceae; genus Pseudomonas; species Pseudomonas sp. AC355. The sequence goes on from NZ_OZ409843.1 coordinate 3,782,367, forward strand.
ACGGTGAAATTCGCCGCCTGGGAGTTGGCGCCATTGTTGATATGCGCCGTCACCGAAGCCGCCCCTTGGGGGAAGCTGCCGGTGGGTGGCACTACCGACACGACGGCGCTGCCAGCCAGGGCCTCGGCAGCGGTCACGCTATGGGTCTGGTTGAACTGGTAACCACCGGTGCCGGTGTAGGTGACGGTGACCACGTCACCGGCGCGTACGCCTGTGGCCAGGCCAACGCGTACCTGAATACCGTCCGCTGCCTCGGCAGCATTGATGTAGGTATCGGCCGCCTCGGGAACGCTGATGGTCGGCGCCGACAGGTTGGGCGCGTTGGTGTTCGCGGATACGCTGACGTTGCCCGCAGCATCGATGGACGTCACGCCGATCGGCTGGCCGGCCACCAGTGCCGGGATCAGTACCGCGGCGAACGTACCCGCTGCAGTCGCCGTCACGGTGATCGGGTTAGCGACGTTGCCATTGACCACGATACGTACCTGGCTGTTGGCTTCGGCATTGCCGGTCAGCAGCGTGCCGTCTGCAGTGACGAACAGGTTGCTCGGCGCGCTCGGTGCCTGGCTGTCGATGTTGGTGGTTGCCGATGTGCTGGTATTACCGGCAGCATCCTTGGCGACCACAGTGACCGCAGTGTTATGGGCCAGCGGGGTACCTGGGGTGAAGCTCCAGGCACCGCTGGCATTGGCTGTGGTTTGGCCAATCGCTGCGCCGCCAGGGCCCGTAATGATTACCGTGCTGCCGGCCTCGGCGGTGCCGGTCAGCACAGTGCCGTTGCTGATTGAAATGCTCGGTGTGTTGGGTGCCACCTTGTCGATGGTGGTACTGACCGGGAGGCTGGTGTTGCCCGCGGCATCCTGAGCCACGGCATTGACCACAGTGCCATTGGCCAAGGTGGGCGGTGAAGAAAGCGTCCAGACGCCATTGGTGCCAGTGACCACTGTACCGATCAGGGTGCCGTTGACGCCCGTCAGGGTCACCGTGCTACCCGCCTCGGCTGTGCCCGTGAGTAGCGTGCCATTGCTCGGCTGAATGGTCGGGGCAACCGGCGCCACGGCGTCGATGGTGGTACTGACCGGGCCGCTGTTATTACCAGCGGCATCTCTGGCAATCGCCGTTACCACCACGCCATTGGCCAGGGCGGGGCTTGGCGAGAATGCCCAGGCGCCGTTGCTATCGGCGGTGGCGATGCCGATCTGCACGCCGCCCGTGCCGGTGAGGATTACCGTACTGCCCGCTTCGGCGCTACCGATCAGTTGGGTGCCGTTACTTGCCACGATGGTCGGCGCATTGGGGGCGATATTGTCGATGGTAGTGGTTGCCGATGGGCTGATGTTGCTGGCCGCATCCCGGGCGACCACGGTTACCACCGTGCCATTGGTGAGCGGGGTACTGGGATTGAGGCTCCAGCTGCCGCTGGCATTGGCGGTAGTGGTGCCGATCTGCACGCCGCCCGTGCCGGTGAGAATCACCGTGCTACCCGCTTCGGCCGTGCCGGTCAGCAGGGTGCCGTTACTGGCTTGGATGGTTGGCACTGCGGGTGGCACGCTGTCGATCACGATGATGGCCGGCGCACTGACATTGTTGGTGGCGTCAGTGGCCGTGACGCTGACCGAAGTGCCGTCTGCGAGTGCCGGTAAAAACGTCGATGACCATGCACCTGTGATCGGGTCCGCCGTGACCTGAACGTCTGGCTGACCGGCAACGCGGATGGTGACTGTACTGCCCGGTTCAGCGATACCGCTGATCAGGCTGCCGTTGCTGGGTGCTACGACTGGCAGGTCAGGGCCGGAGTCGTCCACCGTCACGGTGGCCGGGCCGCTCGTGTTACCGGCGGCATCCACGGCGATCGCGGTGACCAGTGTGTTGTCTGGCAGTGCCGGGGTCGACGTGAAGTGCCAGTTGCCGTTGGTATCGGCGGTGACCTGGGCGATTTGTAGACCCCCGACGCTCAACCGCACGGTGCTGCCTGCCTCTGCGGTGCCGCTCAAGTCGGCCCCATTGCTGGCGGCGATGAAGGGAGGAGGCGGTGGTACGGAGTCGACTCTGGTACTGGCCGAGGCACTGAGGTTGCCTGCCGCATCGCGGGACTCCACGCTGACCAGTGCGCCATTGGGCTGTGTCGTAGGCGGGGCGAAGCTCCAGGTACCACTGGCACCCACTATCAGCGTGGTCAGGGTGTTGCCATCGACCTTGAGGGTCAGGGTACTACCAGCCTCCGCGGTGCCCTGCAGCAATGCGCCATTGGTGGCGGCGATGGTTGGTGTTGCTGGGGCAATGGCGTCGATGATGATGCTGGCAGACTCCCCCGTATTGCCAGCCGCATCCCGTGCGCTGATGCTGATCAAGGCGCCGTGCTGCAGGGGTGGTTGTGGGCTGAAGTTCCAGTCTCCACCAGGCCCCGCCGTGGCCTGGCCGATGATGACCCCGCCGGGGCCGGTGAGGATCACCGTACTGCCAGCCTCGGCGCTACCGGTCAGCGATATACCGTTGCTCGGCTGAACGGTCGGGGCAATCGGCGCCACGGTATCGATCACCAGATTCGCCGATGGGCTGGTGTTGCCTGCCGCATCGCGAGCCGCCACGGTGACCTGGGTATTGTTGGTAAGCGCCACGGGTGGAACGAACGACCAGTTGCCTGCGCCATCGACAATGGCCTGACCAATGGCGGCACCGCCGGCCCCAGTGATGATTACCGTGGTACCTACATCTGCAATACCGCTCAGGATCACGCCGTTACTGGGGTTGATGCCCGGGGTGGCAGGAGCCAGCGCATCGACTATGGCCTCTGCCACAAGGCTGACATTGCCTGCCGCATCGATCGCCGTGGCGCTGATCTGGGTGGTGTTGCCCAGGGGCGGTGTTGCGGTAAACGTCCAGTTGCCATTGGCATCGACCTCGGTGGTACTGATGCTGCTGCCGTTCACCTGGATGTTCACCGTGCTACCGGCTTCGGCGGTTCCGCTGATGATCTGGCCGTTGCTTGGGTTGATCAGCGGTGCCGATGGCGCGACGCTGTCGATCAGGATGCTGGCCGGCGCGCTTTCATTACCCAGAGCATCTCGGGCCACAATTGTGACCAGGCTGCCATTGGCCAGTGCCTGGGCCGGCGCGAAGCTCCAATTGCCATTGGCGTCGACGTTAACGCTGACGCTCGGGATAACACCTGCACCCGTTATGATTACCGTGCTGCCGATTTCGGCGGTACCGCTCAGTAAGCTGCCATTGCTCGGGTTCACGGTCGGATGATCCGGCACCTGCGAATCGATGACGGTACTCGCTGGTGGGCTGGTATTACCCGCCGCATCCCGTGAAACCACGCTGACTTGAGTGCCGTTGGGCACCACGGTAGTGGGGGTGAAACTCCAGATACCCCCCGCGTTTGCCGTGGTTTGGCCAATTGGGCTTCCGCCTGCACCGGTGATGATCACTGTGCTGCCTGCTTCCGCAGTGCCACTGAGTTCGATGCCATTGCTTGGCGAAATCGTCGGTGCAACCGGAGCGACGGTATCGATGGTGGTGCTGACTGCGGCGCTGGTGTTGCCAAGTGCATCACGAGCGACGGCACTGATCACTGCACCATTGGGCAGTGCGGGGGAGGGTGTGAGCGCCCAGGTACCCTCAGCCGTGGCGGTCACCTGGCCGATGATGCGCCCGCTGGCATCCGTAACCACCACCGTGCTGCCTGCATCGGCGCTACCGCCCAGCTGCACGCCATTGCTGGCATTGATTGTCGGCGTTGCTGGCGCCAGTGCATCGATGGCGGTCGCTGCCTGGCCGCTGGTATTGCCAGCGGCATCGCGAGCCACTGCCGTAACCACGGTGCCGTTGGTCAACGCGGTATCCGGTGTGAACGTCCAGTTGCCATTGGCATCAGCAATAGCCTGGCCGATGCTGACCCCACCTGAGCCTGTGAGAATCACCGTGGCCCCAGCTTCGGCAGTGCCGCTCAGTTGCGCGCCGTTGCTGGCGTTGATGGTCGGGGTATTTGGAGCGACGCTGTCGACCACGGTGGTAGCTGGCGTGCTGCTGATACCCCCCACATTGATCGTGGCGTTTACGGTGGTGCCGTCCGCGAGTGGAGTCGTTGGTGTAAACACCCAATTGCCCTGGCCATCGACCAGCGCCTGGCCGATAGGCGTACCTGCTGCGTCAGTGAGCAGTACGGTGGTGCCCGGTAGGGCGGTGCCGCTCAATTCGTTGCCATCACTCGGCGCTATGCTCGGGCGTGGTGGCAAGGTGGCGTCGACCCGCACCGTCGAGGCGGTGCTTTGATTACCGACGGCATCGGTGGCGATAACCGTCAGCAGCGCCCCATTGGGCAATGCGCTAGCGGGCGTGATCGACCAGTTTCCGTTAGCGTCAGCCTGAAGGGTTTGGCTGAACCCATTGGGCCCGGAGACGGTGACGAAACTATTGGCCTCCGCCGTACCGTTGATCTGTACCCCATTACTGGGGTTCACCACAGGCGCATTGGGTGCCTGGGCGTCGATGGTGATGCTGGCCCCCGGGCTGGTATTGCCGACGCTATCGCGCGCCACCACTGAAACCTGGGTTTGATGGGCCAACTGCCCGTTGATGGGGTAACTCCAGGTGCCGCTGTTATCGACCTGCACGGTCACTGGGGCGGCATTGCCGATGCTCAGCAGCACTGTGCTGCCTGGATCCGCTGTGCCGGTTAGAAAGCCTGAGCCACTGCTGGCAGTGATAGTGGGTACGCCAGGTGCAATGGCGTCGATGACCGTCGTTGCGGGCTGGCTGGTGTTACCGGCGTTATCGCGCGCGACCACAGTGACCTGCGTGCCATCAAGCAGCGGATTTTGCGCTGTGAATGTCCAGTTGCCGTTGGCGTCTGCCGTGGTCTGGCCGATCGCAACGCCGCCAGGGCCGGTGAGAATGACGGTGCTGCCGGCCTCGGCAGTACCGCTCAGGAGGCTGCCGTTGCTGGGTTGAATGACCGGGGTGTTGGGTGCCTGGGCATCAATGGTGATGCTGACGGGCGTGCTCTGGTTGCCGGTAGCATCCCGTGCGGTGATGCTGACAGGGGTGCCGTGGGTGAGTGCATTCGGTGGGGTGAAACTCCAGGTGCCGTCTGCGGCGACTACGGCCTGACCGATGACGGTGCCGCCGGCGCTAATGATCAGAGTGCTGCCGACCTCACCGACGCCGCTGAGTTGTGTGCCATTGCTGGGCACGATGGTCGGTGAACTTGGCGGCAGATTATCGATGGTGACGCTACTGGTGGGGCTGGTGTTGCCCGCCGCATCGCGTGCCACCACGCTGACCTGGGTGCCATTGGCCAGTGCAATGGCTGGTATGAAGGCCCAGTTACCGTTTGCGTCAGCTGTGACTTGGCCTATGGCGGCACCGCCAAGTTCGGTCAGAATCACGGTACTTCCCGGTTCGGCGCTGCCGCCGAGTTCGCTGCCATTGCTCAAGGCAACGGTAGGTGCCGCGGGGGCGGCACTATCTATCGTCAGTGGTGCCGCCGGGCTGGCGTTACCGCTGGCATCCGTGGCAATGGCCCGAACCTGCGCGGAGTTGGGTATCGGCGGGGTAAGGGTGATGCTCCAGGTACCATTTGCACCGACCGCTGTTTCGGCTATCAGGTTGCCGGCCAGATCCCTGATGGTCAGGGTGCTGCCAGGCTCTGCGCTGCCGCTCAATACGCGGCCGTTACTTGGATCGAGAAGCGGAGCGGCAGGCGCGCTTGCGTCGACGATCACGCTTGCCGCCGGGCTGGTATTACCGGCGTCATCGCGGGCGACCACGCTGATTTGCGCATTGTCGGCCAGTACGGGAGACGGAGTCAGCGTCCAGTTGCCGTCCACATCGGCTGTAGTTCGGCCAATGATCCGTCCACTGGCATCGCTGACGATCAGCGTACTGCCCGCTTCTGCGGTTCCGTTCAACAGTGTGCCGTTGCTGGGCAACAGAGTAGGCGTCTGCGGTGCGACGCCATCGGTGGTGGTAGTGGCTGCCGCGCTCTGGTTACCCGTCGCATCACGTGCGACCACGCTCACCAAAGTGCCGTTGGCCAGTGCTGTGCCCGGTTGGAATGTCCAGATGCCCTGATCGTTGGCAGTGGCCTGGCCAATGCTGGCGCCGCCAGGGCCGGTCAGGATCAGCGTGCTACCCGCTTCGGCAGTGCCGGTCAGCAGGCTGCCGTTGCTCGGCTGTACAGTCGGTATGGCCGGGGCGATGCTGTCCACCACCGTGATGGCCGGAGCACTGCTTACGCCATTGACGCTGACGGTAGCGCTGACGCTGGTGCCGTTGGCCAGTGGCGCACCTGGAGTGAAACTCCAGGCGCCATTCGCATCGGCGCTGGTCTGGCCGATGGCGACGCCACCCGCACCGGTCAACACCACGAGGGCGCCGGCTGCAGCGGTACCGCTGAGCTCGCTGCCGTTGCTCGGCACGATGGTCGGGCGTGCTGGCAGCGTGGTGTCGATCGTCGTTGCGCTGGTGGTGCTCTGATTACCCGCCGCATCGGTCGTAGTAACGACCACCGAGGTGCCATTGGGCAGCGGGCTGGACGGGGTAACCGCCCAGTTGCCATTGGCATCGGTTGTGGTGGTCTGGTCAGGGCGGCCCGGCGTGGTGACGGTCACGGTGCTATCGGGCTCGGCGGTTCCGCTCAGTATGTTGCCGTTGCTGGGATGCACCACGGGCGCTGCTGGCGGTTGGCTGTCGACACCGCCGGTAACCGGCGCGCTGCTATTGCCGCTGGGATCCTGCGCCACAACCGTGACAGGCGTGCCATTTGCGATAGGCGGCGTTGGGACGTAGCTCCAGTTTCCGTCGCTACCCACATTGACCTGAATCGGGGGCGTGTTGCCGATGGTGACGATGACCGTACCGCCAGCTTCTGCTGTGCCGCTCAACTCGTTGCCGCGAGTCGGGTTGAGGGTCGGAGCCTGGGGTGGCTCGGCATCGACAACACCTGTGGCTGGTGCGCTGGTATTGCCGGCAGCATCACGTGCGCTGACGCTGATAGGCGTGTCATGGCCTAGCGGCTGAGCAGGAGTGATGCTCCAGATACCGTTGGCATTTGCAGTCGTCTGCCCGATGACTACGCCACCTGGGCCCGTGACGATTACCGTGCTGCCTGCTTCGGCCACGCCACTGACGGTATTGCCATCGCTTGGACTGAGTGTCGGCAGGGGTGGCGGGATGCGGTCGATGACCACGCTGGAGGGCGTGCTGGTATTGCCCACGGCATCGCGTGCCGTTACCTCGATGTTGGCACCATTACCTAAAGGCGTGGTTGGTATGAAGCTCCAGTTACCATCCGCATCGGCAGTGGTCTGGCCGATCAGTTGGCCATTGCTGTAGATCAGGATTATCTTGGCGCCCGCTTCGGCCGTGCCCGTCAGCAACTCACCATTGCTGGGCTGCACCACCGGTGCTTCGGGCGGCGCCGCATCGATGGTGATGGTGGTGCCGGCACTGCTGCCTTGAGGGTTCTGTGCGATGGCATTGATGACGGTGCCATTGGCCAGAGGCGATGCTGGAGTAACCGACCAGGCTCCGCTGCCATCGGCTGTGGCTTGGCCGATAAGTCCGCCATTGGCGTCTCTGACGAAGATCATGCTTCCCGCGTCAGCCGTACCCGAAATGACCGTACCGTTACTCGCGCTGATGATCGGCGCATTGGGTAGTGCGCTGTCGACGGTTACCGAATCGACAGGGCCGGTATTACCCGCGGCATCGCGGGCCACTGCGCTGACCACCACGCCATTGGCGACCGGTGGGCTGGCGGTGAAGCTCCAGTTGCCGTTGGCATCCACCAGGGTCTGGCCGATGACGGTGCCGCCGGCGCTCAGTATCAACGTACTGCCGGCCTCGGCAGTGCCGCTGAAGACGATACCGTTGCTGTTGCCGATGTCCGGCGCCAATGGTGCTGCTGCGTCGATGGTCAACGCGGCGACCGGGCTGCTGTTGCCAGCACGATCCGTAGCGATGATGTTGACTACGGTGCCGTCTGCCAGTGCCGGGTTAGGGCTGTAGCTCCAGAGCCCGTTGGCATCTGCGGTTACCGTCACCGGTGGGTTGTTGCCAATGGTTAGCGTGACGGTGCTATTGGCTTCCGCCGTGCCGCTCAGCAAGGTGCCATTGCTGGCTTCTACGGTGGGCGCTTCAGGAGGGTTGCGATCGATCACGATACGGATGATCGGTGAGCGAATGCCCTGCACGTTGGTCGCCGACATGTCGACTAGGGCGCCGTCGGCCCAGGGAGTATTTGGAGTGAACGTCCAATTACCGTTGGCATCGGTAATGGCTTCTCCGATCAGCGAGCCATCGGGGTTGGTGATCAGCACCGTCGAGCCGGGTGGCGCGGTGCCGGTCAGCTGATCACCGTTGCTTGGATCGACCGTGGGTGCATCGGGTGACAGCACGTTCGGTGCGATGATGGTCGCCGTCTGGCCTTGGTTGCCAGCGCCATCGATGACCCACACCGCAATCGTTTCCCCCGCCACCAGCGGTGGGCTCAGCGTGAAAGTGAAGCGCCCGTCTGGGCCGGCGATGGTGAAAGCGTCGGCGATACCATCACCGTCCAGATCGATCTCGACGCGCGCGCCCGGTTCTGCGAGCCCGGTCAGCACGTCGCCTTCGGGAGACACCTGCAGCTCACTGGCCTGATCCGGCGCCGTGCTGTCAGGTGCAGCGACCTGCGCTGCCGGACTGGTATTGCCGGCTGCATCCACGACCACCACGCTGACGGCTTCGCCGTTGGTCAGCGGCGGTACGAGTGACACCACGAAGCGGCCGTCGTTATCCACCGTCGCGGTGTAGTCGGCGACGCCATCTCCGTTTACATCCACCTGCACGGTCGTTCCCGCTACAGCGCTGCCGGTAAGCAGGCGGCCATCTGCGCTGATCTGCAGGTTTGTTGCGGCGGGAGGCGCCGCTAGGTTGCCACCACCGCCGCCGTTATTGCTGCTGCTTCCCCTGCTATTGATCTCATCGGCCACGACCACGCCACCGGCAATCGCCACGCCGCCAATAATCGCGGCGGTGCCCAGGCCCAGGGTGCCCCCGGTGGTGGCTGCAGCAGATGTCAGCGAGGTGAATCCGGAAAGGGTGGTTTCCGATGCATAGGACGCCGCGAGAATGCCGTCGGATGCGGCTTGCGAAAGGTCTACCGCGATCAGCTGTTCTTCTTCACCCACCAGGAACAGCTGGCTTGGCTGTTCGACTGGCGAATAGAAATTGCTGATCCGCAGCACTTCCCCATCCTGCATCTGCACGACCAGATCCATGCCCTCACGGCTGTAACTGGCAACTGATTCTGGGGAGATATTCAGTGCGACGTTACTGCGCTGACTCAGCGGTAGCGTATTGCTGACAGTGCGTTCGGTTGCTTGAGCGACTTGCTGGTCAATAGGGGCGACCTTAGCCTGTACTGCCATGAAGATTTCTCCCAATCCTTAACTTTCGACTTTCATCGAATTCCTGATTTCACTCCGGGAGTACCCGTAATTCAGCTGCATCAGATGAAAACGACCGCTATGTAAAACTAGCGTCCGAATCCTAAGCGTGTAGGGGGAGATGATATTTTTTTGGAATAGCGTTCTAGTCTTTTTAGAGCCGAGAGCTATTTAATACGAATGAATTAATGCCAGTTTTTCATAAAGTAATTTTTAAGGCTTTGTTTTTATTATTTATTTTCAAAGTCTTTATTTTTTGTTTTTTTAGTTGATAAGCGAATATGCAGATTTTTTTTGAAAAAAATTATTCCTCAGCTATGCCGCTGAAACCACAGCGCTTATATAAGGTTCAATTCTTCTGGTCGGCTATTAACTTGAGCGGCGCAGTATTATGGTCAAAGGCTTACACGATAAATCGTCATTCGGCATTGCAACTAACTATCTCAGTTGTAATTGCATGCCGATATCTGGCTGTCGCGGATTATTCGATCCACTCGCGGCCATGACGCTCCAATAAGTGTTGCAGTTGTTCCGGGCCATTACTGCCTGCTGTATAAGGGCGTGGGCGCTGATAATGTTGATCCCAGCCCTTGATGATTGGATCGATCCACTGCCACGCAGCCTCAACCTCGTCGCGGCGCATGAAAAGCGTCGAGTCGCCTTCGATGACATCCAGCAATAGGCGCTCGTAAGCATCCCAGCGGCGCTGCTTGTTGAAGGCATCGGCCAGATTCAGGTCAAGCTCAACTGGTTTCAGACGCATCCCCTTACCCGGCTCCTTGGCCATCAATTGCAGGCTGATACGCTCTTCAGGCTGCAGGCGGATAAGCAACTGGTTGGCTTCGCCGTTACCGAACAACTGGTGAGGCACCGGCTTGAACTGGATAAGGATTTCCGAGGTCTTGCGCGCCAGCCGCTTGCCGGTGCGAAGATAGAAAGGCACGCCGGCCCAGCGCCAGTTGTTGATCTCGGCCTGCACGGCAACGAAGGTTTCGGTATCGCTGTCGTTGTCGACGTTCTTCTCGAAGTAATAGGCGGGCACTTCCTGGCCGCCGATCATGCCGGCGGCGTACTGGCCGCGCACGGTCTTGTCACGCACGTCGAGGCCAGTGATGGGCTTCAGCGCTTCGAGAATCTTCACCTTCTCATTGCGCACCGACTCGGCGTCGAAGCGCACCGGCGCTTCCATGGCCACCAGGCAAAGCAACTGCAGCAGATGGTTCTGAACCATGTCGCGCATGGCGCCGGCCTGGTCGTAATAGGCGCCGCGGTTTTCCACACCCAGGGTCTCGCAGACGCTGATCTGCACGTGGTCGATGTGCCCAGCACGCCACACCGGCTCGAACAGAGCGTTGGCGAAACGCAGCGCCATCAGGTTCTGTACGGTTTCCTTGCCCAGGTAGTGGTCGATGCGGAACACCTGGGACTCGTCGAAAACCGCACCGATCCCTGTATTGATCTCCAGAGCCGATTGCAGCGAATGGCCGATAGGTTTTTCCAGCACGATGCGCGCGCGGGAGCCTGCCAGGCCGGCAACCTTGAGGTGCGAGGCGATGTCTTCGAACAGATTGGGCGCGGTGGCCAGGTAGTAGACCCGAACCCGCTCCCGGTCACTGCCCAGATACTTGGCCAGGCGGCCGAAGTCGGCGCTCTGCGAGGCGTCCATGCTGAAGTAGTCGAGACGCTCGGCGAAAGCGCGCCAGGTTTCATCATCGAAGTCAGCGCGTGCCACCTGTACGCGACAGTGGCGCTCGGCAAGCGTTTGGTAAGCCGCGCGGGTGTGGTTGCTACGAGCCAGGGCGAGGATGCGCGTATCGCGGTTCAGGCGACCGTCGCGATGTAGGTAATAAAGCGCAGGCAGCAGCTTGTGCAGGGCCAGATCGCCCGTGCCGCCAAACACCAGCATGTCACAGGAATTGCTCAGCATGGGGAACTCCGATTCGGTTTGTCCGTGCGAGGGCGTCAGGCTTGTAGTATAACTACAAGAACACTACAGCCCGGCGCACTTGGATCATAACCGAGTCACGACAGCTCCAAAGCCCAGCCGGCGTATTCACCACTAATCATCGAGTCCCTGCCAGTGAATTTGTTGCAGCACATCGCCCAGTCACGCCACCTTCTGCGTAAGTCGGAACTGAAGGTAGCCGATCATGTACTACTCGATCCTACGGCGGTAATGCACAGTTCCATGGCCGAGTTGGCGCATTCGGTGGGTATCAGCGAACCGACCATCGTGCGCTTCTGTCGAGCCATCGGTTGCAGCGGTTTTCAGGATCTCAAACTCAAGTTGGCACAGAGCCTGGCCGCCGGCGCAAGCTTTGGTCAGTTCGCCATTCATGAAGACGATTCGGTCGCCGACTTCAGCATGAAGATCTTCGATACCACGCTGCATACCCTGATCGAGGTGCGCGAGAATCTCGATGCGGTGGCACTGGAGAAGGCCATCGGCCTGTGCTCCCAGGCGCAGCGCATCGAGTTCTATGGTTTTGGCGCGTCCGGTGCCGTGGCTGCCGATGCCCAGCACAAGTTCTTCCGTTTGCTGCTCAATGCGGCGGCGTACTCCGACCCACACATGCAGGCGATGTCGGCGATTACCCTCAAACCGTCGGACGTCGCGGTATGCATCTCCCAGTCCGGGCGCTCCAAGGATCTGCTGACCACTGCCAACGTGGTACGTGAGGCCGGAGCTTCGCTGATCGCCCTGTGTCCGGGGCAGACGCCGTTGGCGGATCTGGCCACGGTCAACCTGGCCATCGACGTGCAGGAAGACACCGAGATCTATACGCCGCTGGCCTCGCGCATCGCCCACCTGGTAGTGATCGACGTGCTCGCCATGGGCGTGGCCATGGCCCGCGGCCCGAGCCTGGTCAACCACCTCAAGAGCGTCAAGCGCAGCCTGCGCAGTCTGCGGCTGTCGGCGAAGTCGATAAAGAATCACGAAGAAGGCGCCTGAGTTCACCTCAGCGTCACCGCATTGCCCTCAAACTGTCATGGCGTTCGCTGAAGCTGGTCTCCCGTTATTCAACCTGGAGACCTGCCATGGCTCGCCATGTGGATGAAGCGCAACAGCATGAACAGAGTGTGGTGAAAGCCCGGCGCAAACTGCTCGACGAGCAGCGCATGCGCTACCGCCGCGCCATCGAGGCGTATGGCGAGAACCGTCGGCTGCAGTCCGAGATCGCCAGTTTCCACGACCCGTTCTCCATCGAATCCCATCGGCTGCACTGAGTAAGCTCAGCGCAATACATCCCAGGCGACGAGGCTCCTATAATGGCGCTTTTGCCCACCGCCAGGGATGTGCCATGCGTCGTCATCTGCTTGTTCTGCTGCTCCTGCTCTTTCCGCTGTTCGCCGTCGCGCAGAATGCGCAGCCGAAGGTCGGCCTGGTGCTGTCCGGTGGTGCCGCCCGCGGGTTGGCGCATATCGGCGTGCTCAAGGCGCTGGAGGAGCAGGGCGTGCAGATCGATGCCATCGCTGGCACCAGCATGGGCGCGGTGATCGGCGGCTTGTATGCGTCGGGTTACAGCATCGCTGAACTGGAGGAGGTGGCGCTGACCATGGATTGGCGGCAGGTGCTGTCCGACGACCCGCCCCGCACCGATATGCCGTTCCGCCGCAAGCAGGATGACCGCGACTTCCTTATCAAGCAGCGCCTGAGCTTCCGTGACGACGGTAGCCTGGGCCTGCCGCTGGGGGTCATCCAGGGTCAGAACCTGGCGCTGCTGCTCGAGCGCCTGCTGGTGCGCAGCAGCGATGTGCGCGATTTCGACCGCTTGCCCATTCCCTTCCGTGCCGTGGCCACCGATATCGCCAACGACCAGAAGGTGGTCTTTCGCAGCGGTCACCTGCCCCAGGTGATCCGCGCGAGCATGTCGATCCCGGCGGTATTTGCGCCGGTCGAGCTGGATGGTCGCCTGCTGGTCGATGGCGGCATGGTCGACAACATTCCGGTGGACGTGGCCCGTGACATGGGCGTGGATCGGGTCATCGTGGTGGATATCGGCACCCCGCTGAAACCGCGTAAGGAACTGCTCACCGTAGTCGACGTGCTCAACCAGTCGATCACAATGATGACGCGGCGCAATTCCGAAGCGCAACTGGCGACGCTGCAGGCCACCGACGTTCTAGTGCAGCCGAACATGTCGCCCTTCGGCGTGACCGACTTCGGCCGCGGTGAGGAAATGATCGAAGCCGGCTACCAGGCCGCCAAGGCGCTGCAGCCGCGCCTGACAGCGCTGGTGCGACGCAGCGGCGGCAACCCGGCGCTTACGTTGGCGCGCAGTGCCGAGCAACGCACCCCGGTGATCAATGCGATCCAGGTGGATAACGACTCCAAGGTCGGCGACGAGGTGATCCGCAACTACATCCGCCAGCCGCTCGGCGAGCCCTTGGACATGGCCGGGCTGCAGCGTGACATGGGCACGCTGTACGGTCTCGATTACTTCGAGCGGGTGCAGTACCGGGTGGTCAGCCACGAGGGAGAAAACACCCTGGTGATCGATGCGCGTGAGAAACGCACCGGCACCGATTACCTGCGCCTGGGCCTGAATCTCTCCGACGACTTCAATGGCGACAGCGTCTTCAATCTCGGCGCCAGCTTCCGCAAGAACGGCATCAACCGGCTTGGTGCCGAGTGGCTGACGCGGGTGCAACTGGGCGATCGCCAGGAGCTCTACAGCGAATTCTACCAACCGCTGGACGTGGGCTCGCGCTGGTTCGTCGCGCCGAACGTGTATGGCGAGGCGTGGAACGTCGACGCCGTGCTCGACAATGACCCGATCGCCGAATACCGGGTGCAGCGCTACGGCTACGGGCTCAATGTGGGCCGGCAGATCGCCAACAACGGCGAGATCCGTTTCGGTATCGGCCAGGCCTGGGGCGACGCGGAGGTACGTATCGGCGAGCGTGACCAGCCAGAGTTCAGCTTCACCGAGGGGTACTACGAAATGAAGTACTCCTTCGACACCCTCGACAACGTCGACTTCCCCCACGAAGGCGAAGAAATCGGCCTGCACCTGCGCCAGTACGATGCCAGCCTCGGTGCCGATGACCGCTACCGGCAATGGGAACTGAAGCTCGACAAGGCCTTCAGTCACGGGCCCCACAGCCTGTTGCTCGGCGGTCGCTATGGACGCACGCTCGACGATGCCGAGGTGGTCACGTCGAGCTTCCAGCTGGGCGGTGCCCAGCAGTTGTCCGGGTTTCGTCAGGACGCCCTGGCGGGGCAGAACATCAGCCTCGCACGGGCGGTGTACTACCGGCGCATGACGCCGCGCTCATTCTTGCCGCTGGATTTCCCCATCTACCTCGGCGCCTCCCTGGAGCGCGGCCGGGTGTGGAACAACGACAACGCCTTCGACAGCGGCTACATCAACGCGGCCAGCGTTTTCCTCGGCTACGAAACGCCGTTGGGGCCGCTGAACTTCAGTTACGGCCTCAACGACGAAAACGAAAAGGCGTTGTACCTGAATCTGGGAAGCAGCTTCTAAATGGGAAAGCCGGATAGGGATCGGCTCCCGCCTCATGCGGTTTTGTAACGCATGGTTATGTAAATTCGGCAAATGAGAGGCGAATTCATCAAGGAAATCCGTTAAAACAGCCTGAGCCCTAGCGTGCCGGCAGACGATCGAAGTAGATCGCCATTTCCGCTGCCGCTCCAACTTTCCCGCTGAAGAAACGGCATGCCCCTCTCTCGTCCCTTGCTGGTGGTCATCTCCTTGGTGTTGCTCGGCGCATTGCTGTACTGGCTGCGTGCGCCGCAACCTGCCGTCGACAACGCGCCCACTGCCGTACCGGTGGTGCTCCATGAAGTGGTGCCTGGCGATATCCCGGTGCTGCTGCGAACGCTGGGGCGTGTGCGGGCGCTGAACAGCGTGGAAATTCGCGCGCAAATCGATGCCACCCTGGTCGAACTGCCCGTTTCCGAAGGGCAGCAGGTGCGCAAGGGCGAGCTGCTGGCGCGCCTCGATGACCGCAGCCTGCGCGCCGCTCTGCAACAGGCGGAGGCCGAGCGTGGCGTGACCCGTGCGGAGCTGGATATCGCCCGGCTCGATCTGCAGCGCTACGCGAATCTGGTGCGCGAGCGTGCCTCACCGGCGCAGACCTTGGATCAACAGAAAGCACTGGTAGCACGCCTGCAGGCCACCCTGGCGACCCGCGAAGCGGCGGTGACTGCCGCTCAGGTGCAGCTCTCCTATACGCGCATCGAGTCGCCCATCGATGGCCGCCTTGGTATTCGCAATGTGGATGTCGGCAGCCTGCTCAGGGCCAATGACACCGCCAGCCTGTTCTCGGTGGTGCAGACCAACCCCATCGATATCGAGGCGACCCTGCCCCAGCGGCGCCTGCCCGAGCTGCAGCGCTTGCTCGCGGCCGCCGATAAAACCCCGGTGCAGGCGTTCCGTGAGGATGGCGGCACGCTGCTCGGCACCGGGCAACTGGCGCTGATCGACAACCGCGTTGCGCTGGATACCGGCACCCTGCGCTTCAAGGCACGCTTCGATAACGCCAGTGAGCAGCTCTGGCCTGATCAGTCGGTGGTGGTCACCCTGCAGACCGATCTGCTCGCCCAGGCCCTGTCGGTACCGCTGGAAGCGATTCGTCAGCGTACCGAGGGCACCTTCGTGTGGCGTGTCGAGGGCGATACGGTGCAACCGGCGGCGGTGAAGGTGCTGCACGAAGACGAGCAGCGCGCGGTGGTCGAAGGGCTGGCCGCCGGTGATCGGATCGTCACCGATGGCCAGTCGCGGCTGCGCCCGGGCGTCACCGTCAGGAGCATCGAGCCGGTACCCGTCGCGCCCGGAGAGGCACCTTGATGCAGCCGCGCGGGTTCTACGCGCTGTGCATCGCTCATCCTATCGGCATGATTCTGTTGTCCCTGGCGCTGATTCTCGGCGGCATCATCGCCTTCGTGCGCCTGCCCCTGGCGCCGCTGCCGGAGGTGGATGCGCCGACCATCGAGATCTCCGCACAGATGCCCGGTGCCAGCGCCGAAACCATGGCTTCCTCGGTCGCCACGCCACTGGAAGTGCAGCTCAGCGCTATCCCTGGCGTCGACGACATGACCTCGACCAGCTCGCTGGGCCGGGTCGAGCTGATCCTGCAGTTCAATCTAGACAAAGACATCGACGCCGCTGCCCAGGAAGTCCAGGCCGCGATCAACGCCGCTTCGTCACGCCTGCCAAGCCAGCTGCCGGAGTTGCCGGTGTGGCGCAAGATCAACCCGGCTGATACGCCGATCCTGATCCTTTCGGTCAGCTCCGATACGCTCTCGCCCTACGAAGTCAGCGATCTGGCCGAGTCGTCCATCGCCCGCCAACTGAGCCAGATCGAAGGCGTCGGGATGATCCGTCTCAACGGCCTGCAGCGCCCGGCGATCCGCATCCAGGCGCGGCCCGAGCGACTGGTGGCGGCCGGCGTCACTCTGGCCGACATTCGTGCTGCGGTGCAGCGCGCCAGCGGTAATCGGCCTACGGGGGCGCTGGTCGGCGAGCATCGGCTGTCGACCTTGGACAGCAATGGCCAACTGTTCGAAGCCAATGATTACGCCGAGCTGATCGTCGCCTACCGCAACGGCGCTGCGGTGCGCCTGGGTGATGTAGCGAGCGTGGTAGCCGGCGCGGAAAACGCCTATACCCAGGCCTCGCCGGACGGTAAACCGGGAGTCGCGGTGGTCATCCGCCGACAGCCGGGGGCCAATATCGTCGCCACCGTCGATGCGGTGACGGCTGCGCTACCGGAGCTGACTGCCGGCCTGCCGGCCGATCTCGAGGTCAAGGTGCTCAACGACCGCACCCGCACCATCCGGGCCTCGCTGCACGAGGCCGAGCTGACCCTGCTGATCGCCGTGGCGCTGGTGATCGGCATCATGGCGCTGTTCCTGCGGCAGTGGTCGGCGACCCTGGTGGTGTTCGCCGTGCTGGCCACCTCGGTGATCGGTTCCTGCGCTGCCATGCTGGCGTTCGGGCTGTCGCTCAACAACCTGACGCTGGTGGCGATCATCGTCGCCGTGGGTTTCATCGTCGATGACGCCATTGTCGTCGTGGAGAATATCCACAGGCATCTGGAGCGCGGCGTCGGCCGGGTGCAGGCGGCGCTCGATGGCGTGCGCGAGATCGGCTTCACGGTGATTTCTATCAGCCTGTCACTGGTGGCGGTGTTCATTCCGCTGTTCTTCATGAGTGGCTACGTGGGTCGGCTGTTTCGCGAGTTCGCCCTGGCGGCTACCTCGGCGATCATGATTTCCGTGGTCATCTGCCTGACCCTGGCGCCCGCCCTGGCCGCACTGTGCATGCGCCCGCTGGCCAACCATGGCGGCCCGGGGCCGACAATGCGCCGCGCGCTCGGCGGTTACGAGCGCGTACTGGTCTGGGCGCTGGATCATCCACGCAGCATCCTGACGGTGTTCTTCGCCTGCATCGCCATCAGCGTGGGTGGCTTCGCGCTGATGCCCAAAGGCTTCTTTCCGCTGCAGGACACCGGCTTCATGAATGGCACCGTGCAGGCCTCGGCGGACATTTCCTATGAGGCGATGCGCACCAAGAACCGGCAACTGGTGGAGATCTTGCGCAACGACCCCGACATCGTCGCCTTCAATACCGATATCGGTAACGACGGCAGCTACAGCGTCGGCGGCCTCGCCGTGGTGCTCAGCGACCCGGATGATCGCGACGTCAGTGTCGAGCAGATCATCGACCGGCTGCGCCCGCAGTTCGCCGCCATCCCCGATCTGCGCGTGACCCTGCGCGCCGCCCAAGACATCAACCTCGGCTCGCGCGCCTCGCGGGCTCAGTATCAATACGTATTGCGCAGCCGATCGCTGGAAGAGCTGGCCACCTGGACGCCACGCCTCACCGAAAGGCTGCAGGATCACTCGCTGTTTCGCGACGTCAACAACGACCTACAGTTCGACGCCTCGGTAACGCCCGTGCAGATCGACCGCGAGGCGGCCTCGCGCTATGGCTTCTCGGCAGCGGATGTCGATGAGGCGCTGTATGACGCCTTCGGCCAGCGCCGAATCAACGAAATCCAGACCGCTTCCAACCAGTACCAGGTGGTGCTGGAGCTGAGCAGCAGCCAGCGCCAGCGGGTGCAGAGCCTGGAGCTTTTCCAGCTGCGTTCGCCGGCAACCGGGCAGTTGGTGCCACTGAGCACCTTCGTGCGGATATTGCCGGCCAAGCCGGCGCCGGTGAGCATCAACCACAGCGGCATGCTGCCGTCGGCGAACCTGTCGTTCAACCTGGCGCCCGGCGTCGCCCTTGGTGACGCGGTGGCGGTGCTCCGTCAGATCGAGCAGGACATCGGCATGCCGGCCAGCATCGGCGGGCGCTTCAGCGGTGCTGCCCAGGCGTTTCAGCAGACCCTGGCCTCGCAGCCCTGGCTGATCCTCGCGGCGCTGGTCGCGGTGTACATCATTCTCGGCGTGCTCTATGAGAGCCTGGTGCATCCGCTGACCATCCTGTCGACCATTCCTTCGGCGGGCATCGGCGCCTTGCTGCTGCTCTGGTTGTGGGGCCTGGATTTTTCCATCATGGCGTTGATCGGCCTGATTCTGCTGATCGGCATCGTCAAGAAGAACGGCATCCTGCTGGTCGATTTCGCGCTGCAGGCCCAGCGCCAGGGCATGCCGCCGCGAGAGGCGATTCACCAGGCGTGCATGGCGCGCTTCCGGCCCATCCTGATGACCACACTGGCGGCGATGTTCGGGGCGGTGCCGCTGATGCTGGCATTCGGTACGGGTGCCGAGCTGCGTGAGCCGCTGGGCGTTGCCGTAGTCGGTGGCCTGCTGTTCAGCCAGATACTGACCCTGCTGACCACGCCCGTGGTCTACCTGATGATGGATCGCCACCTGGCCAGACGACGTGAGCCGGTTGCCCAACACCAGGAGCTCGCGCCATGAGGCCGCTGCTGCTGGTCTTCGTCTGTCTGTCACTCGTGGCTTGCAGCAGCCGTGAACCGTTGCCGCCTTCGCCCTTGCCGGCAGAGGCAGTGGCAGTGGCAGCTCTGCCGCAAGCCTGGTGGCAGAGCCTGCAGGATCCTGCCCTCGATCAACTCGTGGAGCTGGCGCTGCGCGACAACCTGGATCTGGCCACCGCAACACAGCGCATCCGCGAGCAGCGTGCGCTACGTCGTCAGGCCACCGGCAATCGTTATCCGAACCTGAGCATTACCGGCAGCCACGAGAAGGGTCGTAGCGCTAGCGATGGCCACGACGAGGACTATTTCTATGGTCTCGACCTGAGCTGGGAGGCTGATCTATTCGGTCGCCTGGGCGCTCTTGAGCGCGCCGCCGATGCCAATCTGCAGGCGGCGGACGCCGACTATCAGGCGCTGCGCGTCAGCCTGATCGCCGAGGTGGCAGGTACTTATCTGAACTATCGCCTGGCCCAGCGTGAGGTGGAGATAGCGGGGCGTGCCGCCGACAGCCAGGCGCAGATCGCCAGGATCACCCGCATACGCTTCGATCAGGGCACTGCCAGTGGCTTCGATGTCGAGCGTCTCGATACCCAGCTTGCCGTTACCCGAGCGGCAATCCCGGAAGCGCGTCAGCGCGCTGAAGCGGCGCGCTATTCGCTTGCCTATCTGCTCAACGCCGAGCAGGCGGGCATCGATGCGCTGCTGGCCGAGCAGGCCACCCCGCTGGCGCCCCGTGACGAGCGCCTGCTGCCATTGCTGGAGCTGCCGGCGAGCAGCCTGCGTGCCCGCGCTGACGTGCGCGCCGCCGAGCTACGATTGCTGGCTGCCGACAGTAGCCTGGATGCCGCCAAGGCACTGCGTTATCCACAGCTGACCCTGGGCGCACTGGTGGGTTTCGAGCAGGGTATTGGCGTGCCGGCCTGGACGCTCAGCGGACAGGCCCTGCAACCGCTGTTCGACTTCGGCCGTATTCGCGGCGGTATCGAAGCTGGCGACGCGCTGCGCGAGCAGGCCTGGCTGGGCTATCAGGCGAGCCTGATTCAGGCACTGCGAGAAACCCGCAGTGCGATCAGCGCCTATGTTCAGGGGCTCGACCGTCAGCGCCTGTTGGACACGGCCAGCCGTTCCGCGGCCAACGCCACGGCTTTGGCGCAACGGCAGTACGACGCCGGTACTGTGTCCCTTATCGAAGTGCTGGATGCCGAACGCACCCAGTTCGACACAGAGCTCGAACAGCAGCGCGCCTTCACTGATGTAGCGCTGCGATGGGTGGAGATCTACCGCACGCTAGGGCTGGCACCTGCGCAGCCGGCAGGCTCGTCAGGCGAGCCTGCACAGACTCCGAATTGAGCGAGCTGTGTCATTGAGAGGGTGTGGGAACGATAGGGGTGGTCACGGCTAGCAAAGCTTAAAGGTGAACACCTTTCTGTGACACTCAGGAATTGACCGCCTGGGAGATCGGAAAACGCTGATTGAGCACTTCGATCAAGCGCTCCTGGTAGATGGGTTTAGGTAGGAAGTCGACCACCTGCAGGGGTAAAAGCCCAATTACGTCGTTCATATCCGCATGACCGGACATGACGATAATCGGCAAGGTCGCATGCTTGGGGTTGGCGCGCAGATTCTGGATAAGACGCAGCCCACTCTCGTCGGGCATGCGCAGATCAGTGATCACCAGTGCGATGGCAGGCCAGGTATCCAGGCATAACATCGCACCACTGACACTATTGGCGCAGTGACAATGGAAACCTTCACCCTCGAGCAACTCGCCAAGTTCTTCGAGGGCTTCGGTTTCATCATCGACTAGTAATATATGTTGACGCATATATAGAGACCTTCCGTAGGTCGATATTGCCAACTATCCGTGCTCGAAATTATTTACGTTTATTAAGGCGTGCTAGGTGTTCTTGCCTCTGTCAAAGCATCGGCGATGGATTGGAATACGCTATTCACTTCGGTGCCGACACTGGTGACAGTCGCGATAATAACCACGGCGATCAACGCCGCAATAATTGAATATTCAATAGCCGACGCGCCGTCTTCTTTGGCGAAGAACTCGCGAATTTTTTCGCGCAGGATAATGAGTGTGAACATGTTCGTACTTCCTCTGTAGCCATGCAGGCAGGGGTGCCTGTAGATGGGGCTTGCAAGGGGAAGTGTAGAAACGGTGTGCGGCAGTTCGCAAACTCACCTTGGTATTATATAGAAAGTATTAATCACAACTATAAGCGCTAATAAATTCAATGCTTAAGGCACTAGTTATGAAGCGCTATTGTGTAAGCGTCAGCGCTCTGACTACTATGCAGCGACGAACGGCATGAATTATTGATGGCTGGATTCGCGATAAGTTTCCGGAAAATCTTATTAAAGTGAAAAGCCGCGTTGCCGATACTCAACACGGTTCCATTTACCCGCCTATCGTTATTCAGCATGAACATCGCGTTGTGCCGAGGTCTTGCAGTTCTATGGCTACAAGGAGTGTGCTGTCATGAATAGCCGATTGACGCTGGTGCTGGCTGGCGTGCTGCTGGTCGGAGCCGTGGTCACGGGGTATTGGGGGCTGACCCTGAGCCGTGAGCCCGTGCAACCGGCATCGGCGCCCGTGGTGTCTCCTGCTACCCCTACCCCGGCAGGACAGGTGAGCAGCGAACTACAGGCTCAGGTAGACGAGCAGCAACGCACCAGCGTGGTGGTGCTCGCTCGTGATGTACAGGCGCTGACTCCCATCACGCGTGACGATCTCGCCGTGGAGCGCCTGCGCATCGCCCCGCCGGGAAGTTTCGCCAAACCGGAGGAGTTGCTGGGCCGTACGCTCTGGCGGAACACCACGGCCGGTACGGTTGTGAATCAGGCGACGTTCGAGATGGGCGGCCCGCTGGCACGGATGATTCGCCCGGAGGAGCGAGCCATTGCCGTCGCAGTGGATGAAGTTATTGGCGGCGGTGGGCACCTGAGTCCCGGTGATTATGTGGACGTGCTGCTGTATCTGCGCCAGGACGAAAACAATCGTGATCAGACCGCCCAGGTACTGATACCAGCACTGCGGCTGCTGAGTGTAGGTGGTGCCCTTGGGGCAACCAATCAGGGAGAGGCGGCGCAATTGCCCGCGGACGCGGAGGAAGAGCGTCGTCGGCGTCGTTCACCTACCACCGCCGTTCTGGCCGTTCCCGACGTTCTGCTGACGCGCTTCATGCTGGCCACTCAGGTCGGCAGCCTGCGCCTGGCCGTGCGCAGCGCGGATGAAAACCTGCTCGCGGGTTACTACGCGGGCGACGAGCCGAAGGCCGCTATCGCCGAGGCGCAACGGCAACTGTTCCAGTTCGAGAAGCTGGCGTTAGGTGGCGCTGCGCCTCAACCGCAGCCAGGCGTGGTGGTACAGCAGGTATCCACGCCTGCCAGCATCCCGGTGTATCGCGGCAATGACGCCACTCGGCAAACTCCCTGACCGGCAAGGATTCCAGCCATGAACGATGCCAACCGTAGTCCGCGCCGCTCGCGCCTGGTGTTTTGCCTGGTGGGAGCGTTGTTGGGCCTGCCATCCGGGGTGTTCGCTTCCTGCGCAGGCCTCGAGCCGGTGCCGGCGGTAATGGAAGTGACACAGGGCATGCAGCGCGAGCTGCGCTTTCCGGTACCGATCACGCGCCTGGCCATTGCCGATCCGGAGGTCGCCGATGTGAGCCTCAATACCAAGGATAGCTTTCTGTTGCTGGGCAAGCGTGGCGGCACCACCAGCCTGATGGTATGGACGCGTTGCGACCTCGAGCCCAGGCAGAGCATGGTCGTGGTGCAGGGCGCCGCTACCGCTGCGCTCGCCGAGCCGGCGGTGCTTTACGGTGAGGACATCGTGCCGAGCCAGGTGCAGACCGATATCCGCTTCGTCGAGGTCAGGCGCAGTAAGCTGCGTGAAGTAGGGCTGCGCATCTTCGGTACGGCCTCGAACAACTTCCTGATCGGCGCTCCTGGTACCGGGCCGGCGACGGTGCCCGTAGGCGGTGTCGGTGGTGTGGGGCCTGGCGCTGCTTTCCCGCTGTCGCGCGACGGTTTCAATATTGTCTGGGGCGGTGGCAGCAGCAAGTTTCTGCTGGGGCTGGATGCGCTGGAGAACAGTGGCTTCGCCTACACCCTTGCTCGTCCCAGCCTGGTTTCTCTCAGTGGTCAGAGCGCAAGCTTTCTCGCCGGTGGCGAATTTCCCATACCGGTACCCAGCAGCGGCAGCGATTCGCTGTCCATCGAGTACAAGGAGTTCGGCGTGCGTCTGACGCTCACGCCAACCGTGGTCGGGCGCAACCGTATCAGCCTCAAGGTCGCCCCCGAGGTCAGCGAATTAGACTTCACCGCCGGCATCACCATCGCCGGTACGCAGGTGCCTGCGCTGAACGTGCGGCGCACCGATACCAGCGTTTCCCTGGCCGATGGCGAGAGCTTCATCATCAGCGGTCTGATCTCGACTAACAGCTCCTCGACTGTGGAGAAGTTGCCTTTTCTCGGCGACGTGCCCGTGCTCGGCGCGTTCTTTCGTTCCTCGCGAATCGAACGCGAGGAGCGTGAATTGCTGATGGTGGTCACCCCGCGGCTGGTGCAACCGATGGCGGCTAATGCCCAGCTACCGGAATTGCCGGGTGAGCAGTTCCGTAACTACGACCCGGGTGTGTTCCGGCAACTGTTCCTCGAGAACGGCGACTTTCATCGGGCTGACGGCCTGTCGCGTTAGGGAGTACGCATGGAACAGATTTTTCTCGCACAAACCCGCCGCAAGCAGGATCTCGAATGGTTGCAGGCCGCTTTGGCTGGCCAGGGGCAGGTACTCAACGTCGGCGAGACGCTCGATGAGGTGCTCGGGCTGATGGACATGACCGGCAGCTGCCTGGTGTTCGTCGGCCTCAGTCGCGAAGGGCAGACGGCCCAAAGCGCGTTGATCGAGTCGTTGCTCGACGTACGGCCGATGGTCGTGGTGGTGGCCTTGGGCGATGGCCTGGATAACCAACTGGTGCTCAACGCCATGCGCGCCGGTGCCCGTGATTTCATCGCCTATGGTTCACGCAGCAGTGAGGTGCTGGGGCTGGTTCGCCGTCTGACGCAGCGCCTGCCGCAATTGCCGCCGTCCCGTGACCAGGGCGAACTGACGTTGTTGTGCGGCCTGCAACCGGATGCCGATGCCGCACTGCTGGCCGTGCACCTGGCGCTGCAGGTTCAGGCCCGCGGCCAGCGCACGCTGTTCGTCGATCTTGGAGTGCCGAGAGGAGAGAGCCTGGAGCTGTTCGGGCTGGAGTCGTCGTTCTGCTTTGGCGATGCGTTGCGCAATATCCGCCGTCTCGATTCGAACCTGATCGAAAGCGCCTTCGCCCGGCACCCCGACGGCCTGCGCGTGTTGCCCCATGGGCCGGATGACGATGCCCTCGAACGCTTCAGTCTTGGCGAGCTGTTTCTGCTGCTGGGCAGTTTGCGTCAGCATTTTCAGCACGTGGTGGTGAATCTCTGCGGTCAGCCTGACTGCGATGGTCTGCGCTCCTTCGCTACTCACGCTCAGCGACTGTTCTGGTGCGTCGATCAGAGCGTGCCCAACTGCCGCCGTAACCTGGCTCTGTTGGCGCTCTGGCGTGGCAAGGGCATCAAGCTCGACCATGCACGGCTGCTGGTCGACCGCTACCAACCGAGTGTGGCACCTGGCCTGCAGGAGTTGAGCAGAACCTTTGCGTTGCCCCTCGAGGCTGGCCTGCCGCTGAGCCCGGTCACTCGCCTCAAGGCCAAGAATCAGGGCGTGCCACTGTACGAGTTCGCCCCGCGTGATGGCCTCACGCAGGGGCTGCTGGCGCTCGCTAACGGCGTGGTCGAGCACAAGCAGGGTGGCTCCGGTCGCTGGTGGCAACGCTTGTTGAGGGTCGGCTCATGACGATTGGTCCGTTCGGTGGCGATGGTGCGCGCGTCGGTGTGCAGGATCTCAAGCCGGTGTTGCACCGTTACCTGATCGATGCTCTGGAAGAGAAGGGCGAAAATCTGCTCGAAGGGACTCGCACCTCGTTGGCGAGCTTCGTCAGCGAGCAGGTCAGTGACTATGTCAGCCGTCGGCAGATCGCCATCTCCCGCTATGAGGTGGATCGTCTCGCCGAGGAGCTGGTGGACGAACTGACCGGTTTCGGCCCGCTGGAGATTCTTCTCAAGGACGAAGGTGTGACCGAGATTCTGGTCAACGGGCCGCACCGGGTATTCATCGAGCGCGGCGGGGTGCTGCAGCTCAGTGACCTGCGTTTCATCGACGATCAGCACGTGCTGCGGGTCATCCAGCGCATTCTGGCCCCGGTGGGGCGGCGGCTCGACGAATCTTCGCCGATGGTCGATGCGCGCATGCCAGATGGCAGCCGCATCAACGCGATCATCCCGCCGGTGGCCCTGGACGGCCCCTGCATCTCGGTGCGCAAGTTTCGCAAGGACATGCTGCGCAGCGCCGACCTGCTGGCCAGCAACTCGCTGGATCAGGCCATGCTCAGTTGCCTGGAACTGATGGTCAGGCGCCGCTGCAACATCATGGTCAGTGGCGGTACCGGAACCGGCAAGACCACCCTGCTGAACATGCTGAGCCAGATGATCGACCCGCGCGAACGTATCGTCACCATCGAAGACACCGCCGAGCTGGGGCTCAATCACGATCACGTGGTGCGTCTGGAAACCCGGCCACCGAATGCCGAAGGTTATGGCGAAGTGGGCGCCCGTGAGCTGGTGCGTAACGCCCTGCGTATGCGCCCGGATCGCATCGTGCTCGGCGAGGTTCGCGGCGTCGAGGTGCTCGACGTGCTGACCGCGATGAACACCGGTCACGACGGCTCCATGAGTACCGTGCACGCCAACAATGCCCAGGATGCACTGCTGCGTCTGGAAACCCTGGTGGGCTTCTCCGGCGCCACGATGGCCGAGCGTACTCTGCGGCAGATGATCTGCGCAGCGCTGGATGTGGTGATTCAACTGACCCGTCTACCGGATGGTCGTCGCTGCATCAGTGAGGTGGTCGAGGTGCTCGGTCTGCGCGAGGATCAGTACGTCACTAACACGCTGTTCCGACTCGATCGCAGTGGCGCCGGCACCTTCTGCCGCGATGCGCCGAACCCGGCTGGCCACAAGATGCGCCGCGACTGAGCGAGGCGGCCCAGGCGCCAAGGAGACCTTGAATGAACGCATCGATGCTGCTGGGGGTGATCTGCCTGATCTTGCTCGGGGCGGGCCTGCTGATGCTGCGCAGAAGCCGTGAGCAGGCCGCTTCCGAGCAGGTGATCCAGCGCTTGCTGATGGATCAGCCGGAGCCTCTGGGGGTGGTGTCCATCGGGCATGTGGATAAGTTGTTTCTGCGTGCCGGTTTCAGCAAGCCACGCAAGGGCCTCGGCTTGTGGCTGTTCATCTGGTTGCTTGGCGCCTTGATGGGGTTGATTGTCGGCCATTGGCTGGGCCTGCTGGTCATGCTGTTGCTACCACTGGTGCTCGGGCACCTGTTCATTGCATTGCGTTATCGCCGCCGAGTACAGCGCATGATCGAGCAACTGCCGATCTTTCTTGACCACGTGATTCGCAGCCTTAAGTCCGGGCGCGCGCTTGGCGACGCGCTGATGCTGGCCATGGAGACCGCGCCCGAACCCCTGCGCGAGGCGATGGCCCGTACCCGCCGTAACGTGCAGCGCGGCATGGGTCTGGGCGATGCCCTGCAGGATTTCGCCGATCTCTACGAGCGTGATGAATTCCAGGTACTGGCACTTGGGGTCAGGGTCAATCAGCGTTATGGCGGTAACAGCACCGAGCTGCTGAACAACCTGATCCGGTTGATCCGCGAGCGCGAGCAGAGCGCTCGCAAACTGCGCGCGCTGACCGGCGAAACTCGCATCAGCGCCTATGTGATGGGCGGCCTGCCGCTGGCGCTGGCCTGCTACATCTTCGTCACCAACCCGCAATTCATGCTGGGCATGTGGCAGGAGTCCACGGGGCGCATGGTGCTGCTGTTGGCATTCGTGCTGCAGGCACTTGGCAGCTTCTCGCTGTGGCGCATGCTGAGGAGCCTGTGATGGGTGGTCTTCTGCTGCTCAGTGCGTTGCTGCAGTTGCTGCTCGCACTACTGTTCATCTACCTGGCCTATGGCGATCTGCGTGCCCGGCGGCAATTCAGCCAGCGCATGGGCAGCGTATCGCGGGTTTCCGGTGGCGGCATGATGCGCGGCATCGGCGGCAGCTCGCTGGGCCGGCGTACCCTGAGCATGGATAGCGAAACGGTGCAGTTGCTCAATCGCCTGGGCTGGCGCAAACGCAGTCAGCAATCGATGTTCTCGGCCATCCAGTTGGGCACGCCGATCGTATTGCTGATGTTGGTAGTGATCGTCCAGCTACTCTTGAACAAGGCGCCGCAACCGATCTGGCTGGCGCCGGTTTTCGCGCTCGGTATCGGTTACCTGATCCCCAAGCGCTGGCTGGCCATGGCGGCCAGGCGTCGACAGGAGCAGTTGGCTGAAGAGGTGACGACGTTCATTCCCTTGCTGCGCATCCTGTTCGATGTCGGCATGACCGTGGAGCAGGGGTTGCGGGTTCTCGCCAAGGAGTCCGAGGGCATCCTGCCGAACCTCAGCGCAGAGTTGCGCCAGGTGCTGGCGCGGGTCGATGCGGGGCTCGAATTGGGCCGTGAATTGCGTGACATGGCGGCCCTGCTGGAAGTCTACGAGGTCACCGATTGCGTAGTGATCCTCGAACAGCTTATCGTCCAGGGCGGCGGAGCCATGGCCTCGTTGCTGCGGCTCAAGGAGCTGATCGATGATCGGCATCATACGGCTCTCGAAGAAAGAGTTTCCAAATTGTCCGGGAAGATGTCCGTGGTCATGATGATCTTCCTGTTCCCGGCATTGTTGATCGTATTGGCGGGGCCCGGATTTATCGCGATCGTCGGGGCTCTGGGGGAGTTGAGATGAAGCGTGTAGTGAGCGTGGTAGGGGTGGTGGGACTGTTGGCTGGTTGCGCGAGCAGCCCGGCCCAGTCCCCCTGGTTGATGAGCAGGGGCACAGCGACCCCGATGAGCTGTGCACCGCTGTCCCAGGATCAGGAGCTGGCCCTCAATCTGGCGCAGAAAACCGCCGATGAAGGGCGTCTACACGCGGCATTAGCCAATCTGGAGCGCCTGCCCAGCGGTCTGCCCCAGGCGAACTTGT
The DNA here is from genome assembly GCF_979258205.1 of Pseudomonas sp. AC355. Classification (NCBI taxonomy): domain Bacteria; kingdom Pseudomonadati; phylum Pseudomonadota; class Gammaproteobacteria; order Pseudomonadales; family Pseudomonadaceae; genus Pseudomonas; species Pseudomonas sp. AC355. Next base: position 3,810,888 of record NZ_OZ409843.1, read on the forward strand.
ACAAGGCGCGCATTCTGCGCTCGCTGAACCGCCCGGAAGCTCAGGAGCTTTACACCAGCCTGCTCGGTACCTGCCTCAAGGCTCAGGGTGAACACGGCCTGGGCCAGCTCGCCAGTGCTCAGGGCCGTTACGAGGAAGCACTGACTCATCTGCGCCTGGCGGCCAATCTCGATCCGACCAGCGATACCATCCGCAACGACCTGGGCGTGGTGTACATGAATCTCGGTCGTATGGATGAAGCGCGCTTCGAATTGCTGACCGCACTGGAGCTCAATGAGACGGAGAAGCAGCCGGCACTGAATTTGCTGACCCTGCTGATTTTCCAGGGCAACCTGCCGCAGGCCAGCGCACTGGCCGAGCGCATGGGCTTTTCTGCCAGCGAGTTCCGCACAGCCGAACAGCGTGCCCAGGCATTGCGCAGCCAGATCGGTGTAGCGGGTGCCGCTGCGCCGCAACCCGGCGGCCCGACACCAGCCCCGCGTGCTCAGCAGAGTTCGCCTGCTGCTGCGACTCCGGCGCCGAAGCCAGCCGATACGCGGCCGGCTCCGGCGCCGCAGCCGGTTGCCTCTGTCGTTGCCGCACCTGTTGCAAAGGCAGCCGAGAAGCCGATAGTGCCGCAGCCAGTTGCTCAGCCGGCGGTCGCGAGCTCGGCACCAGCCGATGCGCCACGCCCGCCAGCCGTTCCGGCGCCGCAGCTATCCAATTTCCGTCCGGTTCCGGTGGTACCGCTTTCCGTTGCCAGCGCCGTGAGGTCGCCAGCAGCTCCAGCGCCAGCCGTTGCTCCCGTGGTCGTGGCCAGAGCGCCAGCCGCAGAGCCGGCACCTGCCGTTACGCGTACCGTCTTGGCTAGCGCAGCGCCGATTCCGGCGCCGCCGCGCCAGGTGGCCGCTGCTCCGGTGGTGGTCAGCCAGCCGACGGCGCCTGCGCCGGCCGCCGCCCCTGCGCCGGCCGCTGCTCCTGTGATCGTGGCCCAGGCGCCTGCCGTCGCGCCGACACCTGTCGCTACGCGTGCAGCCGTGGCTAGCGCAGCACCGACCCCAGCGGCGACGCCCCAGGTTGTCGCTGCTCCGGTGGTGGTCAGCCAACCGGCTGCGCCTGCAGTGGCTGCCGCGCCGGTGGTACGTGCTCCGCTGGAGGCCGTCGCTTCGGCTGCGCCAGCGAGCATTTTCGCTTCCGCACCGACTTCCGCACCGGCCGCCACACCTGCCAATCAGGTGCGGGCAAAGATCGAGATGCGTCCAGGCCGTCTGATCGTGCCTGACGACGGGGGCTTCATCCGCATCGAGCCTGTTAGCGAGCTACAGGGCGACACAGTGGCCAATCAGCGCTGATCGGACACCCACCAGCCACGGCGCAACTGCGCTAGAGGGAGAGCACCATGAAGGGGATGATCATTGGCGTTGCGCTGCTGGCATGCCTACCGCTGGTTAGCCAGGCTGCTGGCGAGGGAGGAGCGGGTGGCTTGGTTGGCAGTGAGGTAGAGACGCAGACAGCCCACTGGCTGCGGCTGCAGCGAGAAGGGCGCCTGGCGTCTTCCCATCCCCAGACATCGACACCCGCCGAGCGAGAGTTGGCGTTGCAGCGCTGGCTGGAGAGCCATAAGCACCCTATCCCGGAGTTCTTCGAGCAGGATGTAGGGGGGAAATTTGGTGAAGAATAAAACATTGGCTGAATAGTGTATCAATGTCGTTGTACGGACTTGTTGTCGGTGTGAAAGAGTCGTCAAAACTGCGGCGTCTGTATAAATTTCAAGAGAAACACTATACAAAACGCTTACAAAGTTTACCCATGGGAAGGATAGGACAGCGCCAGTTGTGTGCGGTTGTGCACGCGCGTCAGTCTCAATATCTGGGAGACATAAAGTTTTACGGTGTTTTCGGTAATGCCCAATTCGCAGGAGATCTGGTAATTAGTCATCCCTTTGGCGATCAATTGCGCGACCGCCAACTGCCTTCTCGATAGTTTGTCGAAAGGCTCGGGAATAACATCCGCTGCCACGGTCATTTGCGCGACGTTCTTTATTGGCGTTGGCAATAGGTCGCTGTGCATCTCGTGCAGCGATGCAGCCAGATCCTGAATGCGCTGACGAATCTGCTGTTCCTTGATTCGTTGCTCGACGCGCTCATGCAAGCGCTTCACGCTGGCCCCCAGCTCTTCCAGATCCACTGGTTTCTGGTAGTAGTCGGAAACCCCGGCGCGCAAGGCCAGGATGACGTCCTGCTTGTCGGTACTGCCGGTAAAGATAGCCGTTTCGTAGAGCCGCCCAGTGCGTGTAATACGGGCCAGCTCACCCACCAGTTGAACCCCGGTCAGCCCGGGCATGTGCATATCGCTGAGTACGATACCGATATGTTCATCCTGCTGGAACGCCTGTAATGCATCCTCTGCACAATGGCACGCCGTAACACCATAACCGAGTTGCTCGAGAAACTCCGCGAGCTCCTCGACAATGGCCGGTTCGTCGTCGACTATCATTATCCGTAAGGGATAGGAGCTTTCCATGCAAAGACTCTATAGGGAGACGGATGATTGATATTAGAAAATCAGGATAGCTATGCCCTAAGTTATAGTCAAAGCTATGCAGCCGAGGCTGTTGTGATTAACAGCGGTTATCAGTTTTTTGCTATGGGGCAGGTCGATATTTTTCGTTATGCTCCGCTGCAAGTTGCCGGGTTTATGACACCGTTTATTTGGCTATAAACCACAATGCTGTAAGTGCAAATCCCAAGCACAGAAAGGGTGCATAGGGGGGGGCTTTGGCGTTGGTTGTTCTTAGCGCGACCAGGCGTTTTGGAAGTGCCAGGCGGATATCAGGCCAGATGCGCACCAGCGTGACCCAGATGATCAGCACGAGGGCGGCACCGATCACACTGAACAGTACATGTGCGGCATCGCTGGCGGCACCCAGAGCCACGAGCATTTTCACGTCTGCAGCACCCATTTGCCTACTCAGGTAGCCGGGCAGCGACAGCAGGCACGCGATACCGATGGCCAGCACTACCACTGGCGGGCTGGCACCGGTCAGGCTGCTGCCTGACCACAGCAGGTAGGCCAGGGCGACGCAGAGACCGCCCAGGGTCAGCAGGTTGGCGATCTTGCGGTGTTGAGCGTCCTGAAACGCGCAGGCGCCAAGCCAGCAGAGCAATACGATATAGGCCATGGATGCGCTGGGTGTCCGGGTTCAGTAGGGGCGAGGTAGCCCGATCATATCGACGGATATTTCGATCCGTCTGCGGCGCTAATCATGGTAGGTGGGCCGGACAATGCAAGTATTCAAGGATTGGTTCAAGCGTGACCCCGAAGCGCAGGCGGCGCCGGAGGCGGCTGTTGCACCCGCAGCGGTTTCCGCCAATAGCCCGTGTCTGAATCTTTCCATCGACGCCCTCGGGCGCGTATTCGAGGTCTCCGGTAGTCTCTCGTACCGCCTGCCAATCGCGGTTTCCCAGGTGCTGCCGCTGGAGCAGTTGCTGCACGGTCAGAGTCGCTATCTGGTGACGGATCTGGCGGCCTTCGTGCAACAGATGCTCGATCTTTCCTTCGTCACCCGTGACGGCAGCATTCTGCATACCCGTGGCTGGCTCAAGGCTGAAGTGCAGGGCTGGTCGCTGCAGGCCTTCGAGATCGGCGACTTTCTGGCCCGCTTGCAAGCCTGCGAACAGCGTCTGCAGGTGTTCTCGCAAATCAGCAGCGTGGCGCAGAGCATACGGGGTGCCGACCGGGTCGAATTTCCCCGCCATGCCCACGAGTGGCTGGGCGCGATGGCCCAGGCCTTGCGGCTGGCCTGCACGGCGCTGGCCCTGCCGGACGCGCAGCGGGGCGGCTGGCAGATCGTCGGGCATTACCGCGACGCGCTGACGCCGGTGTTCTGGGAAGACGGTCAGCACCTGCCCCGCGAGTTGCAGCAGTACGCTGGCGACCAGCCCGTACAGTGGTTGCGAGGTGGCGTGGATGTCACCGAATGGCACGCCGCTGATTCTGTCTGGCTGGTGCCCTACGCCGATCATCAGGGTATCCGTGCCTGGCTGCTGTGCTCGCCTTACATCGCCCACCAGAGCATGCCCGAGCTCAATACCCGTGATTGGCTGGATCTGTTTTCCAATGTCGCCGCGCCTCTGTTGCAACGCCTCGATGAGCAGAGCCGGCGGGTGCACGTCGAGCGTGTAGATATCCTGCAGAATCTGCTCGGCACCGGCTGGTGGGAATACATGCCGCGCAGTGGGGCGTTTTTGCTGGCCCCCAGCCTGATGCAGCGCTTCGGCTTCGATCCGCGCCAGGCGGTGACCCTGGCTGACTGGCTGGAGCTGCTCAACCCGGCCGACCGCGACGAATTCCGCATCCGCCTGGGCGATGCCGAGATGAGCGGTCGTGCCTTCGAACAGGTGGTGCGTCTGCGTGACGCCGCCGAGGAGCTGTGCTGGTTCCGCATCCACACGCGGATCCTCAATGCCAACGGCCAGCGGCGCATCGTCGGCGCGGTGCTGGACATCAACGACATGAAGCTCAAGGAGGTCGAAGCCGATGCGGCGACCACGCGCCTGAAGAGCCTGGTCGCCAGCGCGCCGGCGCTGATCTACGTGAATCGCTATGAAGAGGGCGCCTTCGTGCCGGTGTTCTGCAGTGATAGCAGCAGCGCCCTGCTGGGCTGGACACTGGAGGATTTCGTGCAGCGCAGCATGGCCGACTTCATCCACCCCGATGACCGTGACATTTATTTCGCCCACACCCGCACGCTGCTCAGCCAGGGCGCCGCCAGTTGTCGCTACCGGCTGATCGACCGCGAGGGTCGCTACCACTGGCTGCAGGATGAAGCCAAGCTGCTGCGTGATGAGCGCGGTATTCCCGTGGAAGCGGTCGGCCTGTGCCTGGACGTGACCGAGGCCGCCCAGGCCGCCGAGCGGATTCGCGAGAGCGAGGAGCGCTATCGCATCCTGGTGGAAGACTCGCCGGCGATCATCTGCCGCTATCGGCCTGATCTCACGCTGGTCTACGCCAACCGACCGTTGGCGCAGTATCTGGGCATCCGTCAGGAAAACCTGCCGGGTACCAGCCTGGCGACCTATCTGTCGGCCCAAGAGCTGACCCAGTTCCGCGAGCGCCATCGGCAACTGACGCCCGCCGAGCCGGTCTCCACCGCACTGGTGCGCATGAACCTGCCGGGGCGTGAACATATCTGGTGGGTACTGGCCGAGCGTGCGGTGTTCGACGAGCACGGCAAACTGCTCGAAGTACAGGCCGTCGGGCGCGACGACACGGAATTGCAGAAGGCCCGGCAGATGCTCAACCAGAGCGCCAAGATGGCGGTGCTGGGCGAGATGGCCACCGGGCTGGCCCACGAGATCAACCAGCCGCTGAACGTCATGCGCATCGCCCTGACCAACACCTTGAAGGGTGTGGAAAACGGTTCTGCCAACCCCGATTATCTGAAGAACAAGCTGGGGCGCATCGAACAGCAGATCACCCGGGCGGCGAAGATCGTCAATCACATGCGCATCTTCGGGCGGCGCTCCGAGGTCGAGGACGATCTGTTCAGCCCCGACGAGGCCATCGAGGGCGCCCTGACGCTGATCCGCGAAGGTGAGCTCGCCCGCGACATCGACCTGACCCTCGACCTCTGCGGTTCTCCACAGGTGCGTGGGCATGCCGACCAGCTCGAGCAGGTCATCATCAACCTGCTGGTCAATGCCAAGGATGCACTGCTCAGCGCGCGGGAAAAACAGCCCGAACTGGAGCCACATATCCATCTGCGCAGCGAGCTCAGTGAGGATAAGGTGGTGGTGCAGGTTCAGGACAATGCGGGCGGTATCGACCCGCTGCTGCTGGATCGGGTCTTCGATCCGTTCTTCACCACCAAGCCGGTGGGCAAGGGCACTGGACTGGGGCTGTCGGTCAGCTACGGGCTGGTCAACCAGATGGGGGGCAAGCTCAGCGTGACCAATCAGGACGGCGGTGCCTGCTTCCGTATCGAGCTGCCGGTGGTCGCCACCTGACATGAGCGACTGGGTGGGTGCGTTGTACCGCTGTTGTGACGGTGTGCTGAGTGGCGATCAGACGCTGATCGAGCAACTGCGCGACGCGGGCTTCGACTGCCGTGAGGGCTGCTGGAGTTTCCATCTGCCGGCGCTGCATGCCTGGTTGGGCGAACAAGTGGTCATCCAAAGCGCGCTCGATTATCCGATCTTTCTGCAGCGCCTGTACGCCAGCGATCTCAACGGGCGCCTCGCCCAGCGGGGCGCGCAGATCGTCATTGCCGACAATCACGGCAAGGTCAGCGAGAGTCTGTATCGTCTGCAACGCCTGCCCTGAATAGGTGGCGATGGCTCTCGTGGTACAGCGCCGAATCGGCGAAGTCCTCGGCGCCCAATACCCTGCCGACCAGAATCAGCGCGGTGCGACGAAAGCCCTTGGCGCTGACCTTCTCTTCGATATCGGCGAGGGTGCCGAGCACCCAGTCCTGGTCCGGCCAGCTGGCGCGATGCACCACCGCGATCGGGCAACTGGCGCCATAGTGCGGCAGCAGCTCGCCGACGATCTTCGCCAGGTGCTGCACACCCAGGTGGATGGCCATGGTCGCGGCGTGCCGAGCCAGATCATGCAGCTGCTCGCCCTCGGGCATCGGTGATTTGCTGGCGTAGCGGGTGAGGATCAGTGTTTGCGAAACATCCGGCAGCGTCAGCTCGCTTTCCAGCAGGGCGGCGCAGGCTGCCGTCGCGGTGACCCCCGGGATGATCTCGAAAGGGATGCCCAGGGCGCGCAGATGACGAATCTGCTCACCGATGGCGCCGTACAGCGATGGATCACCGGAATGTACCCGTGCCACATTCTCGCCGCGCCCGTGGGCGGCGTGCAGCAGGGCGATGATTTCATCGAGATGCAGTTCGGCGGTGTTCACCACCAGGCTGGCCTGATGGCCTTCGAGCAGCGCTTCGGGCACCAGGGAACCGGCGTAGAGAATTACGGGGCAGGAACGAATCAGACGTTGGCCTTTCACGGTGATCAGCTCGGGGTCGCCGGGGCCGGCGCCGATGAAATAGACGGTCATGGGATTCCTGGGCTGCAAGCGGCAAATGGTGGAGGCCTGCTGCTGTAGGAGCCGCGACCCCGCGGCGAATGGCGTGAGCGATGCCGTTTCGCGGCGAGGCTGCAATTCTTTCGCGCCGAGGTCGACGCTCCTACAGTAACGGCGTTTCTAAGGTTCGATGTCTGCGATAGCCAGCGTGGCAGTGGCGCTCTTGCGCTTGGTTATCCACAGGCGTGCGGTTCGACCACCGAGGCGTTCGGCCAGGGCCAACGCGCTGGCTTCTGCAACGCTCGGGCTGCCGGTAACGTGCAGGGCAATAGCCGAGGTCTGGCTCAGGCGCTCATGGTAACCCGTCAGCGCATCCGCGGGCATGAAGCTGATGGGCAGGCCCAGATGCTCGGCCAACTGCAGCAATCCGGGCTCGTCAGCCTTGTGTTCGCTGCTGGCCAGGGCTGTCAGCTTGGCAGTGCTCGAGCCATGCTCGGCCAGCGTATCGTCGAGCAATGCCAGCAGCTCGCTCAGCGAACACCCGCGCCGGCAACCCAGGCCAGCGACGAGGGTAGGGCGCTCGTTCATTCTGCGTGTCGAGTGCGGTCATGGAACCAGGCGGCAGCCAGCCCCAGAGCAGCCCAGAACGCAGCGTTGGTGAGCAGCGAGGCAAGGATGAATTCGTGCTCCAGCGCTTCGGGTGCCAGGCTTTCATGCACCTCAGGCTGCGGTGCGCCAATCACATGGGGCAGCGCCAGAATCACCAGGCCCAGTATGCGCAGCATCCAGTTGCCGCCAAATGCCAGCAGCGCCAGGCCTGCAGCGGTCGAAGCAGCGGTGCCGATCCACCAGTACTGGCGCAGTAGCAGCTCGGCCGCGGCGGTACCTGGCAGCTCCGGCGGCAAGCCGCTCGAGGGCGCGAGCACGAAGGTGGCGAAACCGGCCAGCCCCCAGAGCAGGCCCTGCCAGGTTTTTTCGGGGGCGCGCAGGGTGAACAGGCCAGCGAGCATCAGTGCGAAGCCCACGCCCACCACCAGATTGCTCAAGCCTGTGGATAACAGCCGTTGCCAGCCGTCTTCGGGTGCCCAGGCTTCACCATCGTGGCCGTGACCGCCTGCGGCTTCATGGTCGTGAGCGGAGCTGGCGGTGTCGTGGTTATGTTCAATAATGGCGGCGGGCTCGGCGACTTCGAACGTTTCCGCGTGCAGGATCAGTGGGGTTACCCACAGGCTCTGCAACAAGGTCAGCACGATGGCGGCGAGCAGGCCGGCGAAGCCGGCAGTCTGGGCGATGCGCTTGATCATCATGGCGTCCTCAGTGGCACGGAAACGCGGCGCTATGCCGGGTATCGTGGGCGGCGTTATGCAGGGCTTCTACGTGGGAAAAGCCGGCGAAGAAGATCAGCACGGCGCCCAGAACGCAGCTGCCAACGGCGAGCAAGATACGTTGCGACAAGGGACGCGCAGAGGCGGTGGAATTCGAAAGGACGCTGCTGGACATGATCGTAGACCTCAGGGGTAAACGGCACAGCAGGACACGGCGAGACTGCCCGCACAGGCGGGCGATAGTCGGCGCGTGCCCGCCCACCGCGGGTTGCCAAACAGAGGATTCAGGCCGGTCTCCGGGCTCACGATGATCACTGGGCAGTGATAAGGATCGGCCTTCCCATGCTCTCGCACAGTGGCCAAAACGATCCTGACATTCGCTTACCGTTGCGGGGGCAGCGCCGGACTCGAACCGGCTTCCCGTTTCACCTCACGCACGGCGGCGTGAGACACCTGAAACAACTGCGCAAGAACACCATGAAGCGGCAGATGCGTCAATATGTTACGCCATTTGTGGGTAAGAGCTTGCGTGGTGCGTTGCCCGGAGGTCATTCAAGTACCCGATAGTTGAGATTGGATGATCTTGCTAACTGATCCCAATTAAAATTGTTAACGCACCTTGTTTTGCGATAATTTTCAGGAGGCTGATCGGAGATTGGCCATTACTATCAGCTTTTGATGGGTATATCAGGGATGAAATTTTTACCGTTCTTTTTCTGGCGCATTTGCGCCTTCCTTCTCGTAGCCCTGTCCAGTCCAGCGCTGCAGGCAACACCTGCCCATGGCTTGGAGATTCCAGGCTTTGGCCGCGCCATATCGATAGATGAAGCCAATGCATTTCTGGATCGGGGCCGACGGTTCTCCTACAGGGGAAAACAACTTCAACCGGTCGGTGACTGGTACCAGCGCAACAGCCGCTATTATCTGTTAGGTGATGACAGGACACTGCTGGCTGTGGGTACGGGTAAAGAGGTCTTGTCGTTCGAGTACTTCAAGACGGGTGCCCAGTTGATTAATATCCATGAAACGGGTGTACCGGTTGCAACTCCACTCAGCACGTTCACCATGCTGGGGTGGCCGCAGAGCAATCCCGACTTGCGGGTATTTCCTCAATTCGACCTGGCATTGTCCGCATCGACAGGTGAGCTGCGTAAATACTCCGTTGCGCCATATGGCGATGAGGGCCTGCTGTTGGTTTCTCCAGACCTCAGCCGTGCCGTGTCACGCAGTGCCTATGGGGCCGTCATTCTGATGGAGCCAGGTAAAGGGCTGATTGGCATGATCTGGCCCGACGAGAAGGCATTGGAAGAAGCCCGTCAGGAGGTTCGCCTTGAGGGGGGACGCCTAGACGCTACAGGCAGATATGATCGTGGTTCGCAGTTTGGTCTGTTCGAGCCTTATGCAAGGTACCAATGGACGAAAAAGAATTTTGAATGGTACCGCGTGGGCGCTCAATGGCATCTTCGAGGTTTGGGTAAAACTACGGAGCCAGAGCCAGTATCGACGGACTTTTATAAGTTCCTTCAGAACTATTATCAGAGCTTGGTCAAAAGTGGAAAGCCATTGCCCTGGCGAAACTTTCGCGCTGGCCATCCCGGTATAAAAGTGCTGCCTGTCGATGATTTGCGATTGATGCCACCCTGTAATTGTGGTGTGTATTATTATAGCGGTCATCAACTCCCATTGGCATTTTCCTTAGATCGGCCGCTTAAGTTGCTCGGTGTCAATGTCGAAGCGTTTGGGCTCTCAGGAAAAAAATTCCTGCCGCGTCTTTACACACGGATGGAAAGGAGTTCCATATTGTCTGCCATGACTCGTCACTTCGCTTCGCAGGGTTTGCGCATGGAGCCGCTTAATGAAGATCATCATATCGTCAGGGGTGGGGCGGTGAAGCTGTTCGTAAGAGTTTATCGGACCGCTGACCCCAATACTCAGGCTATCGATATAGCCAGTCGCGGCGCATTTGATTGTATGGAATGTTATGATGAGTGAATCAAAATTTCTTTTTCAACAAGTGTTCTTTGTAGTGTTGTTACTTCTTCTGGCGGGATGTCGCTCGCATGAATATACGCCGACGGTACCTAGCGTAGAATTCGATAAAGGTAAAAGTCTGGGCAGCTTAGAAGTGCAATATGACTATGCCAAAGACGATGCTCCTACTTTGAGTAGTGCCTTTCGCCGTAATGTGATCGATTCGGATATTGGCGTTGCAGGGACATATATATTTTTGGTGGCCTATCCAACTCTGAAAGTTGATGAAGATTATTCTTCGCTAGATTTAAAAGGTGAGGCGCTGGGGGATGGGGGGTGGCGATTTCTTATTCCCTCTAAGTCGGGCTGGAACGGGCCTCAGGATCTGAACCTGCGTTTTGCCAATGGCGATCTATTTTTATTTCGTTTTCTTAAGGGGCAAAGTTGTTTGAGTGAGTACTCACTCGATACACCGGGCAGAGAGGCGCTTCACATTAAAGTGAGTTTCAAAGAACAAGGTTGTCTGCTGCCGTGTTCGCCTTCGCAAAATGACCCCAATAGATGTTCTCATTTCTGGCGCTGAGCGTTCAGGTTTCCGGTTCTCCGGTGATTGTTCTGTATGCAGCGAATTTTCGTACAGAACTTTAGGGGGCTTGTGGTCTATACAGGTGACTGTGCTCGGCGTCGTACAGCGCCGATGACGAATGCGCCTGGGATTATCTCGAACGGAATGCGTAAGGGCGTGCAGTGCTGCCTCCCAAACGTATGGGCATTACTCGCCAGCGTGGCAAGGTTACCCACAGTCAGAACCTGCCGAATCAGGTTATGGATGAGCAGATTGAGTAGATGGGTAGATGTCCTGGGGGTAATCGCGCCGACCCAGCACAGACCAGCTTCCACTCTTGGTAGGCAGCGGCGTATTGGTCGTGGTTGCGGGCAGCATGAGCGGCACTCGTGTTATGCGGTAGCGTCGCTCATCATGACAGCTGTCAGCGGTCAATCGCGATTGACCGGCCGCTAAGGCCTGCGTAGCCTTCTCGTTTTCGAGGTTCTCCACTCGTGTGGAGCTAAGAGGGAACACGGCAAGCCGTGGCTGCCCCCGCAACTGTAAGCAGCGAGCGCATCGCCAATCGCCACTGGGAAACCGGGAAGGCCGGCTACGCGCCATGACCTGTGAGCCAGGAGACCTGCCTCGATAACGCTTTCGACAACCGGGCGGGGTGATCCGGTGGTGCTTGTGCGACAGCCCCGGCTGGCGCCTGCCATCTCATTGCCCGCTCGCCGTTCATTCAGACGCAGGGCCAATCATGAAAACGCTCGCCAAACTTCCAGTCACCATCGTCACCGGCTTTCTCGGTGCCGGTAAGACCACCTTGCTGCGGCACATGCTGGAAAACGCCGAGGGCCGCCGTATCGCGGTGATCGTCAACGAGTTCGGCGAACTGGGTATCGACGGTGAGATCCTCAAGCAATGCTCCATCGGCTGCACCGAGGAAGAAGCCAACGGCCGTGTCTTCGAACTGGCTAATGGCTGCCTGTGCTGCACCGTGCAGGAAGAGTTCTTCCCGGTGATGCGCGAGCTGGTGGCGCGTCGCGGCGACCTCGACCACATCCTGATCGAAACCAGCGGTCTGGCCTTGCCCAAGCCGTTGGTCCAAGCCTTCAACTGGCCGGAAATTCGCAACGCCTGCACCGTCGATGCGGTGATCACCGTGGTCGACAGCCCGGCAGTGGCTGCCGGCACTTTCGCTGCCTTCCCCGATCAGGTCGACGCCCAGCGCAAGCTCGATCCCAACCTCGATCACGAGTCGCCCCTGCACGAGCTGTTCGCCGACCAACTGGCGAGCGCCGATCTGGTCATCCTCAACAAGGCCGATCTACTCGATGCCGACGCGCTGGCTGCGGTGCGCGCCGAAGTCGGCGAAGAGCTGCCGCCAGCGGTCAAGGTGGTCGAAGCCCATGGGGGTTCGCTGCCGCTCAATGTGCTGCTGGGCCTGAACAGCGAGACAGAGCTGCACATCGAGGGTCGCAAGACTCACCACGACAATGAAGACGAAGACCACGATCACGACGAGTTCGACTCGTTCCACGTGGAACTACCGGAAGCCGATGAAGCCCGCCTGCTGGCCGCGCTGAAGGACGTCGTGGGCAAACATGGCATCCTGCGCATCAAGGGTTTCGTCGCCGTGCCGAACAAACCCATGCGTCTGCTTCTGCAAGGGGTCGGTCTGCGTTTCGACAAGCATTTCGACCGCGCCTGGAAGGCCGATGAGGCGCGGGTTACCCGCCTGATCGTGATCGGCCAGGAGCTCGACCACACGGCCATCGCGGCTGAGCTGAAAGCGGCTCTGGTATAACCATGATCGCCCGCAAGCGGGCGGTGCCTTAGGCGAGAATATGCACCTCCTGCGCACCCAGCCCGGCCAGTCGCTGCCGGCCGACAGCATCGCCGACCTCGGCCAGACCCCCGCCGAGCTGGTGGTGCTGTGCACCGGTGATTCGCACCTGTCGCTGCTGGCCGAGGTCGCTCGCCATCTGCCCGAGGATTATCCCAGCTTGCGGCTGGCCAGCCCGGCGCAGTTGGGCAATAACGCCTCGGTGGATTTCTACGTCGAAAAGGTGCTGCAACACGCCAAGGTCATCGTGATTTCCGTACACGGCGGCGTCAGCTATTGGCGCTATGGCATCCAGCGGCTAGTGGAGCTGGCGGGGCAGGGCAAGACACTGATTCTGGTGCCGGGCTGTGATAACCCCGACCCCGAGCTCACTGCGCTGGGCAACGTGACCGCCGAAGATGCCGAGCGGCTCTGGCAGTACCTGCGCCAGGGCGGTGTGGATAACGCGCGGCAGTTCTTCAACTGCATCGCCGACCGCTATATGGGCCGTGACTATGGCTGGCAGCCTCCCCGAGCGCTGCCGCGGGTTGGCCTGTATCACCCACGCGTGGGCAATGCGTCGCTGCAGGATTGGCGTGCCAGCTGGCAGCCGGACGCACCCGTCGCCGCGCTGCTGTTCTACCGCACCCATGTGCAGGCAGCCAACACCGCTTTCGTCGACACCTTCTGCCAGCGGCTGCAGGCTCAGGGCCTCAATCCGTTGCCCATCGCCGTGGCCAGCCTCAAGGAGGCGGCCTGCCTGGCGCAGGTCGAGGATTGGCTGGACGAAGCCGGCGTGAGCGTGATCCTCAACACCACCGGTTTCGCCCAATCCAACCCGGAGTCTCCCCAGGCAAGGCCGTTCCGTCGCGACGTGCCGGTGCTGCAGGCGCTTTGTGCGCTGGACAGCGAAGAGCAGTGGCAAGGCAACGCTCAGGGTCTCGGCCCCCGCGACCTGGCCATGCATATCGCGCTGCCGGAGCTGGACGGCCGACTGATCACCCGGCCGATCAGTTTCAAGGGCCTGGCCTGGCGTAGCGAGCGCAGCCAGAGCGATGTGGTCTGCTACCGCGCGCACTTGCCGGGCATGGATTTCGTCGCCGAACTGGCGCGGCGTTGGTGCGAACTGCAGCGCACGCCTGCAGCGCAAAAGCGCGTCGCCTTGGTGCTGGCCAACTACCCGACCCGCGACGGCCGCATCGGCAATGGTGTCGGCCTGGACACCCCAGCGGCGGCGCTGAATATTCTCCAGGCCTTGCAGCAGCAGGGTTACCCGGTCGATGCGTTGCCGGACAGCGGCACCGCGCTGATCCACCAGTTGCTCGGCGGCGTCACCAACGATCTCGACAGCCTCGACCTGCGGCCCTGCGCGCAGAGCCTGGCGCTGGATGACTATCGGAGTTTCTTCGCCGCCCTGCCCGAAGCCAATCGCCATGCGGTGCTGGAGCGCTGGGGCGTAGCGGAAAACGATCCGATGTTCCGCGATGGCCGGCTGATGATCGCCGGCCTGCGTTTCGGTCTGACCTTCGTCGGCATCCAGCCAGCGCGGGGTTATCAGGTGGATGCGGCGGCGGTCTACCACGACCCGGATCTGGTACCACCCCATGGTTACCTGGCCTTCTATTTCTGGATGCGCCAAGTCTTCGCTGCCCAGGCGGTGATCCATGTCGGTAAGCACGGCAATCTGGAATGGCTACCCGGCAAGAGCGTCGGCCTGTCCGAAAGCTGCTGGCCGACGGCAATCCTCGGCGCCCTGCCGAACATTTACCCCTTCATCGTCAATGATCCCGGTGAAGGCGCCCAGGCCAAGCGCCGTACCCAGGCGGTGATAATCGACCACCTGATGCCGCCGCTGACCCGTGCCGAGAGCTACGGCCCGCTGCGTGATCTGGAGCGGCTGGCTGACGAGTATTACGACGCCAGCCAGCTCGACCTGCGCCGCGCCAGTGAGCTGCGTGGCGAGATTCTGCAGAAGGTGCGCGAGGCCAGTCTGGATCGTGAACTGGGCCTGCAGCTCAATGACGACCCGGCCAGCTGGTTGCCGCAACTCGACGCCTACCTGTGCGACCTCAAGGAATCGCAGATTCGCGATGGCCTGCATGTGTTCGGCGAATCGCCGAGCGGCACGTTGCGCCGCGACACGCTGCTCGCTTTGCTGCGCATTCCTCGCGGCGATGGCCAGGGCGGCAACGCCAGCCTGCTGCGAGCCCTGGCCCATGATCTGGCCCTCGATTTCGATCCGCTCGATTGCGATATGGCCGCGCCATGGAGCGGGCCGCGTCCGGCAATATTGGTGAGCCTGAGTGATGAGCCGTGGCGCACTATGGGCGATACCCGGGAGCGACTGGAGCTGCTGGGATTACGACTGATTGAGGGAGCGGATTTCGAATCCGTTGGATCAAGCAGCGCCGCAGTGCTGCACAGCCTGCGCAGCCATATCGCGCCGTTGCTGGACGCCTGTGGCGATGCCGAGATGCACGGCCTGCTCTATGCCCTTGATGGTCGCTTCGTGCCCTCCGGCCCCAGCGGCGCACCCAGCCGAGGGCGGCTCGATGTACTGCCGACCGGGCGCAATTTCTATTCCGTGGACGTGCGCAATCTGCCTACGCCCACGGCCTGGCGCCTTGGCGTGCAGGCTGCCGACCGCCTGCTGGAACGTCACTTGCAGGATGAAGGCGACCACCTGCGCCAGCTCGGCCTGTCCGTGTGGGGCACCGCGACCATGCGCACCGGCGGCGACGATATCGCCCAGGCCATGGCCCTGATGGGCGTACGCCCGGTGTGGCAGGCCGGTAGCGGGCGGGTCGAGCGCTTCGACGTGCTGCCCCTCGAGCAGCTCGGTCGCCCGCGTGTCGACGTGACCTTGCGGGTGTCCGGGTTCTTCCGCGATGCCTTCGCCAACCTGATCCGCCTGTTCGACGACGCCGTGCAGGCGGTCGCCGATCTGGACGAGTCGCCGGACATGAACCCGCTGTCCGCGCGCGTCTGGCAGGAAGCCCTGGCGCTGCAGGATGGCGGGCTGGACGAACTCGAAGCGCGGCGCCAGGCCGGCTGGCGGATCTTCGGCTCCAAGCCCGGCGCCTATGGGGCCGGCGTGCAGAACGCCATCGAGGAGCGCCTCTGGGAAAGCCGCGCGGATCTTGCCGAGGTCTACCTGAACTGGGGCGGCTACGCCTACGGCAAAGGCAGCGAAGGTACGCCGGCGCGTGGCCAGTTCGCCGAGCGCCTGGAGCATCTGCAGGCGGTGCTGCACAACCAGGACAACCGCGAACACGACATCCTCGACTCCAACGACTATTACCAGTTTCAGGGCGGCATGCTGGCGGCGGTGGAAACCCTGCGTGGCGCCAAGGTGGCCAGCTACCACGGCGACAACAGTCAGCCCGATACGCCGCGCATCCGTACCCTCAAGCAGGAATTGGCCCGGGTGGTGCGCGCCCGTGCGGCCAACCCGAAGTGGATCGAGGGCATGAAGCGCCACGGCTACAAAGGTGCCTTCGAGCTGGCCGCAACCATCGACTACCTGTTCGCCTTCGACGCCACCAGCGAGCTGGTCGATGACCATCAGTACGCCCTGCTCACCGACGCCTACCTGATGGACAGAGGCACCCGCGACTTCATCCAGCAGCACAACCCCGGCGCCCTGCAGGACATCATCGAGCGCCTGCTCGAAGCCCAGCAGCGCGGCATGTGGCAGGAGACGGGCGACTATCGCGAAGCCTTGGAAAACCTGCTGCTCGACAGTGAAGAAAGCTGAGGTTTGTTGGCGCGTTGGCCGAAAGTGGCGGGAGCGGACATAGAGCGCTGCTGCTTTTGTGGGAGCGGCTTTAGCCGCGAGCTCGTTGTTTGCCTTGATAAAAAGCTCGCGGCTAAAGCCCCTCCTACAAGTTACGCGAACGGCTGCTTCTGCCTTGAAGCTACCTTCAGCGCTTTTTCGGTTTTTACAAGTCGCCTCGGTTGCCCTGGCCTGACCTTGGGTTTAGCCTACCCGTCCATTTCCCTCCGGAGTTTCGTCCAATGCGCCAGTAATGCCGTCGTGTCCGCACGACCTGTGATTGTCCGCCGCGGCCTTGTGCCTCGCGTTTTCACGGCATTGCCTGGAGTCATCCATGACGAACTCGTCTGTTATCGCGCTCGAGCGCGTGTCCTTTGATTTTTCCAACGGTCGGCCTCTGTTCGATGAGCTGAGCGAAACCTTCGATGCCCGGCATACCGGACTGGTGGGGCGCAACGGCGCTGGCAAGAGCGTGCTCGGCCGCCTGCTCGCGGGGCTGTTGCAGCCGACCGGCGGGCGTATCCTGCGGCAGGCTCAGGTTGCCTATCTGCCTCAGGAAATCGAAGTGCCTGAGGGTGCTCGGGTGGTCGACCTGACGGGCTTCGCTGCACCTTACGATGCGCTGTGCCGGGTGACTGACGGGCGCATGGGCGAAGACGATATCGAGTCGCTCGAAGGCCGCTGGGATATCGCCGAGCGCCTTCAAATCGCATTGCGTGAGCAGGGCCTTGACCATCTCTCGCTGCAAACCCCGGCTGCCATGCTCAGCGGCGGTGAGCGCACGCGGGTTGCGCTGCTCGGCGTGTTTCTCTGTGGCGCGGATATGCTGATCCTCGATGAGCCGAGCAATCATCTCGACCGCCGCAGCCGCCAGCACCTTTATCGACGCTTGCAGCAGTGGCCGGGTGGCTTGCTGGTGATCAGCCATGATCGCGAACTGCTCGAAGGCATGCAGCGCATCGTCGAGCTGGCGCCAGGCGGGTTGCGCGCCTACGGGGGCAATTACAGTGTCTATCGAGACTGTTTATTGCGCGAGCGCCAGGCCGCCCAGCGTACGTTGGAGCATGCCCGTACCGAGCGCAAACGGGGTGAGCGTGCCTTGCAGGCGCAGCAGCAACGTCAGCAACGGCGTACCGTCAGCGGGGCGCGTGAGGCGCGGGACAGCAACCAGGCGCAGATCCTCCTGGGTCAGCAGAAGAGCCGCAGCGAGGCCAACGCCGGGCGGCTGCAGCAGCGCCTGCAGGAGGCCCGTAGCGGACTCGAGGGAGCGGTGAGCGAAGCCGCGACGCGGGTCGACGAGAACCTGAAAATTCAGCTGCATGGCGGTGCTGCAACCCTGCCCGAGGGCAAGCGGGTGCTGAGTCTGCGTGGCGTGCAGGCGCCGTTCTCGGGCGCCACCCTGCCGGATATCGAACTGTTCGGCCCCCGTCGGCTCGCCATCACCGGGCCCAACGGTTGTGGCAAATCGAGCCTGCTGGCGATGCTCGCGGGGCGGCTTTCAGCCGTTGCGGGCGAGTGTCGGGTCGAGGTGCCTCTGGCCTATCTGGATCAACAGCTGTCCTGCCTGCAGGCGGCGCAGAGTGCGCTCGATCACCTGCGTCGCTGCAACCCCGAACTGCCCGAAGCCGTTGCCCGCACCCGTCTGATGCACCTGGGGCTCGATGCCCATCGGGCGCTGCTGCGCAGCGTACGGCTGAGTGGTGGTGAACGCCTCAAACTGGCGCTTGCCGGGGTCATCGATGGTCAATCGGCAGCGCCCCTGCTAGTGCTCGACGAGCCCGACAACCATATCGATCTCGACTCGCTGCTGGCCGTCGAAGCCATGCTGCGCGAATACCGCGGGGCGCTGATCGTGGTGTCTCACGACGCCCTGTTCATCGAGGCGTTGGCGATCACCGACCGCCTGCAGTGGACGACGCAGGGCTGGGAGTATCAAAGGGTCTGATCGATGAGCCGTCATTCGCTCGAGTCGAGCGCAGCGGCACCCGTGAGGCGTGCCCCCGGTATCGCTTCACTCAACGCCAGGCTACGGGGTCAAACCAGGTGGCGCATGCGCACGGCAGCGTCGATCAACATCCGTTCGGTACCGGTTCAGCCGAGGCAGCCGTCGGTGATCGACACGCCATAGCGCAACTCGCCGCCAAGGCTCTGGGCACCGTCGTACAGGTGGCTTTCGATCATCACTGCACGCAGGGCGCCGTCGCCTGCCAGGCGCTGGTCGAGCACGCTGCGCAGTACGTCGGGCTGGCGCAGCGGGTTCTTGCCGCTGTTGGCGTGGCTGCAGTCGACCATGATCCGCGGGGCGATGCCCTGGCGCTCCAGCTCGGCGCGGGCGGTGGCGACGCTGGCGGCGTCGTAGTTCGGCCCAGCGTGGCCGCCGCGTAGCACCAGGTGAGTGTCCGGGTTGCCGTGGGTCTGCACCAGCGCTGGCCGGCCGTGGCCATCGATACCGAAGTGCTGATGGGCATGGGCCGCCGAGCGCATGGCGTCGCAGGCGATGCCGAGGCTGCCGTCGGTGCCGTTCTTGAAGCCCACCGGCATCTCCAGACCACTGACCAGTTCACGATGCACCTGGGATTCACTGGTGCGTGCGCCAATCGCGGCCCAGCCGAGCAGGTCGTCGAAGTAGCCGGCCACCAGCGGCTGCAGGATTTCGCTGGCCAGTGGCAGGCCGAGCTCTAGCAGGCGCAGCATCAATTTTCGCGAACGACGCAGGCCTTCGGCCATGTCGCCGCTACCATCCAGCGCCGGGTCGTAGACCAGGCCCTTCCAGCCTACCGTGGTACGCGGTTTTTCGACGTAGGCGCGCATCACCAGCAGCAGACGATCACCCACTCGCTGGCTGAGGGCGGCCAGGCGCTCGGCGTATTCGAGTACGGCAGCGTCGTCGTGCAGGGAGCAGGGGCCGACCACCACCAGCAGACGCGGGTCATGACCATCGAGAATGGCGCGGATCGAGTGGCGCTGTTGCTGCACCTGGCGGGCGAGGGCGGCGGAGAGTGGTAGCTCTTCGCGCAACTGGGTGGCGCTGGGCAAGGGCGAGGTCTGGCGGCGGGTCTTGGTGTCGACCAGATGCAAATCGGCGGATTTGGCGGTGGAGCGGGAATTGACGGCTACGGACATGGTGGTTTCCTCGGCCGGCGCGGACGTTACCGCGCGCGGCGCACTATCTGGCTCGATGGGATGTTCGATTGAGTGGATGAGCAGCGCGGCTGCCGGTAAATCGCCAGCTGTAGCGGTAATAGGTTTGGTAGGTGCTGCAGTTGATATAGGCGGTCATGGTGAAATCCTCTTTGAAAAAACGATGTGCCGGAAAAAACAAAACCCCCGGTCGGGAGGCCGACCGGGGGTTTCGAGAAACTGTCTGGTGGCGACCCTGAGTTGCTAGGGCGCCTGTGGGGTATCAGGCGCGCCTGTGGCTAAACCAATACCCATAAAAATACGCAGCCGCCGCGACCACGGATGCCTGGGCACGCACGATCACGATGCAGGCTGCATCGAGGCGGGTGCTGTTCAGGATCGGGGATGTGGACATGAAGGGCTCCGTTGAATGGGCTCGACGTTAATTCATCGCGGTGGTCGATTGCAAGCGCCGTTGGTTGAGCACGGGCAATGCACGGCGGGTGGCCACGGTCAGCGGCTCGGGAAGACTGTCCAGCGCGAACCAGCCGATGTCGTCATGTTTTTCGGGCTCCACGTTGCGTACGTCACCCTCGAAGGCATCGGCCAGATAGACCGGCGCCAACCAGTGTTCGCCGCGCTGCGCATCGATTTGGTCGACCACGCAGAGCAACTCCAGCGACGTCAGGCGGATTGCGAGTTCTTCCTCGATCTCGCGGCGCACCGCCTGCTCGACCGGCTCCAGCCAGTCCACTTTACCGCCGGGCAACCCCCAGCAGCCAGCTTCCGGCTCACGCAGGCGGCGCACCAGCAGCAGGCGCTCGTCCTGCACGATGGCCGCCCCACAACCCAGGCGTGGTTGCTCGCTCATCAGGTTTCCTGCCTGCCGATCCATTTGCCCACCTGCGGTGCTTCATAGCCGTCGATCGCCTTCAACAACGCGTCGATATCCTGCTCGACGATCAGCATCTCGCGGTGCGGCGCCTTGACGAAGGCTTCGTCGACCATGTGATCGAGAAACCCGGCGAGGCGGTCGTAGTAGCCGTTGATGTTGAGCAGCGCACAGGGTTTTTGGTGGTAGCCCAGTTGTGCCCAGGTCCACACCTCAAACAGCTCTTCCAGGGTGCCGACGCCCCCCGGCAGGGCGATGAAACCATCGGACAATTCGGCCATCAGCGCCTTGCGCTGGTGCATGGAGTCGACGATTCGTAGGTCATCGAGGCCGGTGTGGGCCACTTCCTTTTCCCACAGCGAACGCGGGATCACGCCGATCACCTCGCCACCGGCCTCAAGCGCCGCGTCGGCCACGGCGCCCATCAGGCCGACGGACGCGCCGCCATACACCAGGCCGATGCCGGCTTTGGCGAGCGTTTGGCCGAGGCGGGTAGCCGCCTCGATATAGACGGGATTGGTGCCCGCATTGGAACCGCAGAAAATGCACAGGCGCATCTGAGTCTCCCTGGATAAATCGCACGCGACAGCATCGCGAAACCGCCGACCATAGCAGAACAGCGGGGTGGGATTCGACCGCCCGCTGCTACAATGGCGGCTTTGCTCAGCCGGATTGCGCCATGACCGATAACGCCCACTTCCCCCTTGCCGCCGTGGTCGGTGCCGACTCGCTGAAGCTGGCGCTGTGCCTGGTGGCGGTCGATCCGGCAATCGGCGGGGTGCTGATCGAAGGCCCGCGGGGCATGGCCAAATCGACCCTGGCCCGCGGCCTGGCCGAGCTGCTGGAGAGCGGCGTGTTCGTTACCCTGCCGCTGGGTGCCAGCGAGGAGCGCATCGTCGGTACGCTCGATCTGGACGCTGCCCTTGGCGAAAGCCGCGCGCAGTTCTCGCCCGGCCTGCTGAGCAAGGCCGATGGTGGGGTGCTGTATGTGGATGAAGTCAATCTGCTGCCCGATCATCTGGTCGATCTGCTGCTCGATGCAGCGGCCAGTGGCGTCAATCATGTCGAGCGTGACGGTATCTCTCATCGCCACAGTGCGCGCTTCATCCTGATCGGCACCATGAACGCCGAAGAGGGCGAGCTGCGCCCGCAACTGCTCGACCGCTTCGGCCTCAACCTGGCGCTGGACGGCCAGCCGCAACCGGGGGCGCGGGCCGACATCGTCCGCCGCCGCCTGGCCTTCGATGCCGATCCCCAGGCGTTCATCGCCCAGTGGGCCGAGCAGCAGGCGGCACTGGCCGAGCGGTGTGAACAGGCGCGTGCTGAGGTAGCGCGCATCGCGCTCGACGATCAGGCGCTGGACGCGATCACCAGCCGCTGTTTCGAGGCGGGTGTCGATGGGTTGCGTGCCGATCTGGTCTGGTTGCGCGCGGCCCGTGCCCATGCGGCCTGGCGTGGAGCGACTGGTATCGAGCCTGTGGATATCGATGCGGTTGAGGATTTCGTGCTGCGCCATCGCCGTCGGCACACGCCGCCCCGACAGCAGGCTCAGCCGCCGGCCAACCCTCCCGCCCAAGCGCCGAGCGAGCAGCCCGCAGCGGGCGAAGGTCAGTGGGGCGAGCTGCCGCCGCAAGCGCAAGCTACCGGTGAGCGCCGTGAACCGCCGCGCTGGGCAAAAAAGCCCTGAGCATCCCCCCGCGCGCCAGAGCGGGGATGGATGCGAAGCCGGCTCCCGGCAAACAGGCGCAGGGCCGCACTGGCGCCAGGCAACGCGGCGCGAGCGGTGCTATAGACTGGCTCGCTACCTTGCTACAAGGCAAGCCAAAGCGCCGTGCGGATTTACAGCGCCGGCCCCGAAGTAGCGCACCCGCGCAGCTGTGGCTGATCGTCGTCGATGCCTCGGCCTCGACCCGCCGCCACGGTGCTCTGGGCAAGGCCAAGGGGTTGCTTGCCGAACTGTTCGAACGGGCCTACCGCGAGCGAGCGCGGATCGCCGTGCTGGACGCCCAGGGAGCAAGACCGCAATGGCACTGGCAGGGCCAAAAGGCGTCCGGCGCTCTGCAGCAATGGCTGGTGGAGCTCGGTGCCGGGGGCGGCAGCCCGTTGATCCCCGCATTGCAGGAAGCCCACGGCTGGCTGCAGCGGCGTCAGCGTCTCAAGCCGGGTGAGGAGCAACGCCTGCTGGTGGTCACCGACGGGCGTTTGCGGGAATGGCCAGCTCTGCCGCCCAGCCCCTGTCCGGCCACACTGGTGGATATCGAATGCGCGCCGATCCGTCTGGGGCGCGCCGTGCAACTGGCTGATGAGCTCGGCGCCGAGTACCGGCACATCGAAGCGCTGAGCCCCGTGGCTCGGCGCTGATGGCCTGGTGCGCGTTGGCTTGTCAGCGGTGGCACTTGCGTTTCGACAACTGATCAGCAAACTCGAGATTTTTCTGTTCTGCAGCGGATGGCCAAGGGCCATGTTCGCGTAGAATGGCAGGCTCCTTCCTGCCCGAGCCTGCGCCAGCATGCATACCCTCGATCAATTGCGTGCTGGCCAGCTCCATGGCATTACCCGTCTCGACCTGTGCGCCTCGCTGGAGCAGTTTCCCGAGGAAGTCTACACGCTGGCCGACAGCCTCGAAGTGCTCAACCTGAGCGGCAACCTGCTGAGCGATTTGCCCCACGACCTGCACCGGCTGCATCGCCTGCAGGTGTTGTTCTGCTCCAACAATCGCTTCGAGCATGTGCCGGAGTCGGTCGGTCGCTGCCTGTCGTTGCGCATGGTCGGCTTCAAGTCCAATCGCATCGCTGAACTGTCGGCCAGGGCGCTACCACCGCGCCTGCGCTGGCTGATCCTGACCGACAACTGCCTGGAGAGTTTGCCTGAAGCCCTCGGCGACTGCGTCGAGCTGCAGAAGCTGATGCTCGCCGGCAATCGCCTGAGTGCATTGCCCGCCAGCCTGGCGCGCCTGGAGAAGCTGGAGCTGCTGCGCATCGCCGCCAATCGATTGCCCGGCTTGCCGGATGCGCTGCTGGATCTGCCACGTCTGGCCTGGCTGGCCTACGCCGGTAATCCTTTCGACAGCAGTGCCGCATTCGAGTCCCTGGCACCCGAGGTGCTGTGGCACGAGCTACAGGTGGGCGAGGTGCTGGGTCAGGGTGCGTCAGGGATCATCCATCATGCCCGCTGGCAGCGGCCGGATGGATCGTTCGAAGCCGTTGCGCTCAAGCTGTTCAAAGGCCAGATGACCAGCGACGGTACCCCCGACAGCGAAATGCGCGCCTGCCTCGCCGCCGGACGCCACCCGAACCTGATCGACGTGCTCGGGCGCCTCGTTGCGGCACCCGAGGGCGAGCAGGGGCTGCTACTGGGCCTCGTCGATCCGCGATTCAGCACCCTGGCCGGGCCGCCGAGCCTGGAGAGCTGCAGCCGTGATATCTATCCGTCGGGTTGGCGGGTGCCTTTCGCTCAGGCCTTGCGAGTGGTCAGCGGCATCGCCTCGGCGCTGCGTCACCTGCATGCAAAGGGCATCTCCCACGGCGACCTCTACGGCCACAACATCCTGCTCGATGAGGCTGGCGAGGTACTGCTCGGTGACTTCGGTGCCGCGTCGTTCCAGCCCCCGGCGGCTTCCTGGCAACACGCAGCCGTGCAGCGCATCGAGGTGCGTGCCTTCGGTATTCTGCTCGAAGAGCTGCTGGCTCGCTGCGAAGTGCCCGCGCTCTACGCTGCGCTGCTGGAAGAGCTGGTGATGCGTTGCCAGCAGCCGCAGGTCAGTGCCAGACCCGACTTCATCGAAATCGATACGACGCTGGCGCGTCTGTTGGTCATGCAATCGGGCAACCGCGATGAGTCGAGCGCAGGCGTCGAGACGGATCTGCTACCGATCTGATTTCACCCGGTCATTCGGTGTAGCGCAGCACCAGCAGCTCGCGGTTTTGGATACTGTCCGCGAACAGTGCCCGAACCTGCACCCCGTTGTCCTCGCGGGCATACAGGCGGCTCAGCAGATCGAGCAGGCTGGCGGTCTGCGCCTGATCCAGGGCCCGTGAGCGACGAAAGGCGATGAGGCTGGCGCCGATGCCGAACAGGGCATAGCCGTAGTGGTTTTCCAGATGCTCGGCCAGGCGGAAATTCTCCTGAGGCGACAGGTCGCTGGAAAAGTAGCCATTGGCGAAGCCGTAGATTGCCTCGCAGGCGCGCTGCACGGGAATCCGCAGCAGATAGCATTCGTCATCGAGCATCGAGACCAGGTCGGTATTGGCAGCCACTAGGTCGGCGAGGCTGTCTTTATCCACACGCAGATCCTTGGCGAACAGGTCGTCGAAGGAGGTTTCCTGCAGTTTGCGTTCGACACCCAGGCGACGAATGTGCAGGCGCTGCTGCAGCGACAGGTCGTCCCGTGGATAGCCATCTTCCAGCCAGCTCGCGGCGATCCCCGCCTCCTGCAGCCAGTCGCCGCTGTCGAGATCATGGCGGTTGCTCGCATGCATCGCGGTGTAGAGCGCTTGGCCCAGATCGTCCAGGGTGAACAGATGGCGATGCCCGTCGGGCACATCGTCATAGGCGCTCAGCAGTTCTTCCAGCGAGGTCGGCTGGTGCAGCCTGAAGCATTGGCCGAGCAGGCGGCCGTCGGGTTCATCTACGGGGTCGAGTCGCATGGGGGCACCCATTGGAACGAGGAGGGGCTCCATCATAACGTCCCCTTGCCGCCCGGCGCCCGCTCAGTGCCTGGCTTGCGAGGGAGGAAACCCGTACTGGCGCTTGAAGGCGGCGCTGAAGCTGCTCAGGTGTTCATAACCGGCCAGGCTGGCAGCGTCTTCGATCGACAGTGATTGCTGACAGATGGCGTGATAAGCCTGCTCCAGACGGCGCCTGCGCAGATAAGCGGCGATGGTGATGCCGTTGCGGCTGCGGAAGGCGTTCTGTAGATCGACCGGGTTGGTGCCGAGCTGGCGGGCCATCTCGGCGATGCTGAGGTCGTTCGCTTCGCCACTGTCGAGCCAATCCATGAGGCGCAGCAGGCAGCGCTCGAGGTGGCTGCCGAGGCGTTTCTCCGGCGGCGCATCGATGCCGCGCAGGATGTCGCTGGCCAGGTCGAGAGCGAAGCTTTCCCGTTGCAGGCGCTGCAGCAGCGGCGGCAAGCCGGCGTCACGTTCGAGCAACTGGTGGGCACGCTGCAAGATATCCACAGACGGTTGCCAGAGCAGGCTTTGCCAGTGGCTACGGCTGAAACGCAGCAGGTTGTCACTGCGCAACTGGCTGCCGAGGGCGAAGTGCTGCAGCCAGTTGGGGCTGATACTCAGGCACACCTTGGTTTCCTGACGCTCGCTTTGCCAGTGGCGCTGGAACTGGTCGGCAGCGGTCAGGTTGACCAGCATGGCGCGCTGGCCGCCAGGGCGGGCGTCGAAGTGCAGGCGCTGGCGCGGCAGGCTGACCTCGGCCTCGCCGCTGAGCAGGAAGGCTGCAGTGATCCCCGGAGCCAGGCGGTTGTCGCTGCTGGCGTCGACCAGGTCGCGGCTCTGGCTGAAGTACAGCACCAGGCCATCGCTCAGCACCTGCACCTGTTGCTCGCCATCGAGCACCGGCTGCTCGCCCGGTAGCTCGCGCTGGAAATGCAGGTTACCGCCCAGAGTAAGGGCGACGTCGCTGAGCTGGCCGCAGGTGAAGACCGTCATGGCGGGCTCCGATGGAAGTTTGCTTGTGGCTAAGTTTTCCTTGTTTTCACCTAAGCGGGCAAGCTTGTTCGGAATTATTCTCATGTGCAATGTAATTGCAGCCTGCCGGGCTGCATCAGGATCGCTCAGAGGAATACTGCGGCAATGGGTTTGTTGATCACGGAAACGGCCGTGGTCGAGGCCGTCTTCGCAGACGACGTCAGCCTCGACGACATTCGCGATTGGTTGGTGCATATCGAGCGCCTGATCGCTCGCCGACAGCCGTTCTACTTCATCTCAAGCACCCAGTCCGGTGCCAGTCTGGCCGAGGGTTATCGCGCCGTGCAGGGCGCCTGGTACAAGCGGCACAAGGCGAATTTCCAGACCTGCTGCCGTGGCCTGGTGCGTATCGCCGCTGACGCCGAAGAGCGCCAGCGCCTGGATACCCCGGCGCTGCACGCCGCCTGGGGCGTGCCTTATTTCGTGACCCTGGAACGTGAGCAGGGTTTTCAATGGATCGCCGAGCGCATGGTGAGCGATGCAACAGTCCAATGACTTCACGCCGGTAACGCGGCTGAGCCTGGCGGTCATCGTCGTGCTCTACCTGGCTCACGCGTTACCACTGTACTTCTTCAATGTGGCGCTGCCAGCCATCCTGCGCAGCCAGGGCGTCGATCTGCGCTGGATCGGCATGCTCGCCCTGCTGTACATCCCCTGGGCGTTCAAGTTTCTCTGGGCGCCGCTGGTCGACCGCTACTACCTGCATGCACTCGGCCGGCGCCGCACCTGGCTGTGGTTGACCCAGGCAGCCCTGGTGGCCGGCCTGCTGGCCCTGGCGGTGAGCGGGCTCGAGCATGGCCTGTTGCTGTTCGTGCTGATCGGCCTGTGGATATCTACCTTCGCCGCGACTCAGGACATCGCCATTGATGGCTATACGGTCGAGTCGCTGGCAACCGAGGAGCACCGCCTGGGCAGCATGGCGCAGAGCATGGGCGTGGCGCTGGGCAGCATGCTCGGCGGTGCCGGCGTGCTCTGGCTGTATCAGGCCGCTGGCTGGCAGATCGCGCTGCTGACATTGGCAGCGATGGCCGCACTGCCCATGCTGGCAGTGGCACGCGTCGAAGAACGTCATTCGCCGGCCGCCGAGCGACCGAGCTTTATCCACACGTTGCGACGCCCGGAAATGCGCTGGGCGCTGTTGCTGATCCTGCTCTACCGGGCGGTCGAAGCGCCGGCCATGGCCATGCTCACGCCGCTGCTGGTCGAACCAGCAGTGGTCGCTGGCGCAGATCGGTGTGCTGATGTCGGTGGCCGGTGCCAGCATCGGCCTGTTGGCGGCGGTGCTGACCGCCAGGGCGCTGAAGAACCAGGCGCCCGAGGTGTTGCTGATTCGCGCCGGCTGGTGGCGCAGCGGCATCTACCTGCTGCTCGCCGCGTTGCTGGCCAGCGGCCTGGCTGCCACCTCGACGCCCTGGCTCGGCCTGGTGGTGCTGGCCACTCTGGCACTGCGCTACATGGCGATGACCAGCCTCTATGCACTGTTCATGCGCCTGTGTTCGCGCCAGCAGGCCGGTACCGACTTCACCGTGCTGGTGTGCTTCGAGTTGCTGGTGTTCTTCATCGGCGGCTCGCTGTCCGGGTTCCTGGCAAAGGGGCTGGGCTACGAAACCTATTACCTGCTGCTGGGGGGCCTGTCGGTGCTCAGCGTGCTGGTCTGCAAACCGCTCATCAAAAAACTCTCTTCCGGCTTCGCTTCGTAACTTATCCACAGGGGAACATCATGCGGCATCTTTCGGCATCCATGCAGGTCACGCTTTTGAGTCTGGCGGTCAGTGCCCAGGTGTTCGCGCAGAGTGGTGAGCGCACGGCAGCCGGCGGCAGTCAGGTTCAGGAACTGGGGCCGATGGTGGTGACGGCCACGCGTTCGGCCAAGAGCATTGCCGAGATCGCCGGCACGGTTTATGGCATCGAGCGTGAGCAAATCGCCGAGCAGGCGTCGGCTGGCCGTTCCACTGCCGATATCCTCGGCCAGTTGGTGCCGTCGTTGGCACCGAGCAGCGGCACCACCAGCAACTACGGCATGACCATGCGTGGGCGTACCGTACAGGTGATGATCGACGGTGTACCGCTGACCGGCTCCCGTGACGGTTCGCGCCAGCTCAATAGCATCAGCCCGGCGATGATCGAGCGCATCGAAGTGATCTCTGGTGCCACCAGCATCTACGGCGCCGGTGCCACCGGCGGCCTGATCAACATCATCACCCGCAACGCCGACGACGAAACCAGCGACTTCAGCAGCCGTATCGGCCTGCGCACCCCGGGTCGCGCCGCCCGTGACGCCATGGCCTACGAGGCTGCGCAGACCGCCGCCTTCCACCAGGGCGCGGTCAGCGGATTCGCCGGCTTGAGCTACACCAAGCAGGGCGAGATCCGCGACGCCAATGGTGATCGCGTCGGCCCGGAAATCGCCCAGACTGACCGTCAGGACACCACCAGCTTCGACTTCAACGGCCGCCTGACCTGGCATCTCGACGATGACCAGCAACTGAGCGGCGGCGTGCGCTATTACAACGACGAACAGGACAGCGACTACGGCCCGGACTACGGCCCCAACCTGTCTGCCTTGCTGGTGCCCAATTACCAGCCCAGCCATGACGCGGTGGATGGCCTGCAGCTCGACGACCAGCCACGCACCCGCCATTACGGCGCCAACCTGCAATACCTCAACCGCGACCTGTTTGGCGGCCAGCAACTGACGGCCGAGGTCTACTACCGCAAGGAGAAGTCGCGCTGGTTCCCCTTTGCCAGTCGTGCAGCGAATGCCGCGTTGCCCGGTGGGGTTGCCAACGTGGTGCTGCAATCGAGCACCGATATCGACGTGTGGGGCCTGCGCACCGCGTTGCAGAAGGGCTTCACCCTGGGCGGACGCGACCTGCAATTGACCTACGGCCTCGATCACGAGCGTGAGCAGGACCGTCAGGACGGCCAGTTCTACGACTTCAACCGCTTCTTCGCCAGCAATGGCCTGAATTACCGGGACACCTATCGCTCGTCCATGGGCCCAGATGTCGAGGTGAGCAAGACCGGCCTTTTCCTGCAGGGCGACTACCAGCTGACCGAGCGCCTGAGCCTGCAGGCCGGGGTGCGCCGCGAAACCATCCGCAACGAAGTGGACGATTCCATACCCTACGGCGAGGCGGTCACCGCTGCCAGCGTGGCTGGCTACCAGGCTCGTACCCTCGAGGGTGGCAACGTGCGCCACAGCGAAACGCTGTTCAACCTCGGCGCCGTGTATGCGCTGACCGATGCCCAGCAGTTGTTCGCCAACTTCTCCCAGGGCTTCAGCCTGCCCGACACCCAGCGCATGCTGCGTGACGTGCCCGCCAACTTCGTGATCGATAGCAGTAGCATCGACTCGATCAAGGTGAACAACTACGAGCTGGGCTGGCGCATCGGCGAAGCCGGCGGCGTGAATGCCGGGGTGACCGCGTTCTACAACACCTCCGACAAGGTGGTGCAGTTCAACCGCGATTTCAGCGTATCTGTAGCCGACACCGACGAACGCGTATGGGGCGCCGAGGGCAACCTGCAGGTGCCCGTCACCGAGCTCTGGATCCTGGGCGGCACCCTGGCCTACACCCGTGGCCAGTACAAGGACGCTGCCGGCGACTGGCGCGAACTGAACGCCTTCCGCGTCTCGCCGCTCAAGGCCACCCTCTACAGTGACTGGCGCTTCGCCGACGGCTACGGCGTACGTCTGCAGACGCTTACCGTGGGGGGCAGCGACCGCGCCTACGACGATGCCCAGGCCGCCGCGATCAGCCCGACCATTCGCGCCACGCCGGCGACGAAGATCCAGGGCTACACCGTGGTCGACCTGATCGCCCACGCGCCCTGGCTTGGCGGCGAGGTCGGCTTCGGCGTCTACAACCTGGGCGATCGCGATTACAAGACCGTCTACGGCCAGCAGGCGGCAGCCACTTACGGCGCTATCTCCAGCCTGCCGGCGCAGGGGCGTACCTTCGGCCTCAGCTACTCGGTGGTGTACTGATCGCTCAGGGCTGGTAGTCCAGCGAGCGCTTCGACGACTCTGGCAGCGACAGGCCGCCTACCAGAGCCAGCAGGGCGATGGCGATCAGGTAGAAGGCCGGCGACATGCGGTTGCCGGTCACCTCGATCAGCCAGGTAGCGACCAGCGGTGCAGTACCGCCGAAGATCGTGTAGGCCAGGTTGTAGGTGAACGCCGACGCGGTGTAGCGCACGCGGGTGGGGAACTGCTCGGAGAGCAATACGGCAGTCACCACGCCGCAGATCACCGCGCCGACGGCCAGCAGCATGGCACCGATGGCCGAAGCCAGCAGGGTGCCGGATGCAGCCAGGGTGAAGGCCGGATAGACCGCGACGATCAGTGCAACCCCGGCGGTGAGGATGGTGCGGCGACGGCCCACGCGATCCGAGTAGCGGCCCACGAAGGGGCACAGCAACGCAGCGAACAGCAGCGCCATCAGGCTGGCGAGCAATGCCGTTGGCCGCGCTGCGCCGCCAACCACCTGCATGTAGGTGGTCAGGTAGGTGGTGAACATGTAGAACGACAGCGCCGTGGCGGAGATGAACGCCGACAGGCACAGCACGGTGGCGCCGTGCTCACGCAAGGTTTCGCGCAGTGGCGAGTGCTCCGGGTGCGCTTGCGCGGCGAGGGCCTGGAAGGCCGGCGACTCGTCCAGACGCAGGCGCATGTACAAACCGACCAGACCCAGCGGTGCGGCGATCAGAAAGGGCACACGCCAGCCCCAGGCCTGCATCTGCGTTTCATCCAGCCACAGGCCCAGGCCGAACACCAGGCCCGCCGCACAGGCGAAGGCCGCGAAGGTGGAGACGGGTACGAAGCTGCCATAACGGGCCTTCTGCTCGGTTGGCGCGTGCTCCATGACGAAGGCGCAGGCGCCCGCGTATTCGCCGCCCGCAGAGAAGCCCTGCAGGCAGCGCGCCAGGGCCAGCAGCAGCGGCGCGAGCAGGCCGATGCTGGCATAGGTGGGCAGCAGGCCGATCAGGGTGGTGGCGCCGGCCATCAGCAGCACGGTGATCGACAGCACGCGCTTGCGGCCTATGCGGTCACCCAGAATGCCGAACACGATGCCGCCCAGCGGGCGCAGTGCGAAGGACACGGCGAACACCGCGAAGGTCTGTAGCAGCGCCAGGGCCGGGTCGCCCTGTGGAAAGAACAGCGCGGCGATGGTGACGGCCAGGAAGCCATAGACGGCGAAGTCGAACCATTCGACGAAGTTGCCGATGGCCGACGCGGCGATCACCTTGCGCAGAACGCCGAGATCGACGTGTGTCGCCTGTTGTGGATAAGTGGTCACGCTCATGGCTGCCTCCGCGCAGTTGCTCCAACATGCGAACGCGCCTGGCACGGGCCTTGGCGTCCATCTGTGGATAACTTACGTGGCTCGGTAGCCGTGGCGGGATTCGAGTGCGACCTGGGGTTAGTCGTGAGCGACAGGGGTTTCGCGCAAGCGCCTTGAGGCTGGCAATTCAATGCGCTCGCGGCGTGATCGCTGGTGGATAAGCTTCGCGTTATCCACCCTACGAGCTGATGCGCATCGCACGTTCGTGGGAGCGGGCCATGCCCGCGATTTCGCGCGCATGGACTCCGCCCGCTCCCACAGTAGATCCGTGCAAATGTCCTCTGCCGTAGCCCGGTTCGAGCGCGGCGGCACCCGGGTACAACGCCAATCCACCGTCCACAAAAAAGCCGACCCTGAGGTCGGCTTTCTCTTTACAGCGCAGAGCTGGCCGGCGCCGTAGCGCCGAGCCGTTTCTTACAGCGCGTCGCGGCTGCTGGCGCCGTCAACCAGACGGGCTATGCCCAGCGGGTTGGCGTTCTTCAGTGCGTCGGGCAGCAGCGCGTCCGGGCAGTTCTGGTAGCAGACCGGGCGCAGGAAGCGATCGATGGCCAGGGTGCCGACTGACGTACCGCGAGCGTCGGAAGTCGCCGGGTACGGGCCGCCGTGAACCATGGAATCACAAACTTCCACGCCAGTCGGGTAACCGTTGAACAGCACGCGACCGACTTTCTGCTCGAGCAGCGCGAACAGCTCTTCGCTACCAGCCAGATCGCCTGGCTCGGTGAGCAGGGTAGCGGTCAGCTGACCGTGCAGGCCATTGATGGCCGCCAGCAGCTCGGTCTTGTCAGCCACTTCGACGACGATGGTGGTCGGGCCGAAGACTTCTTCCTGCAGCAGTTCATCGCCGTTCAGCAGCAGGCTGACGTCGGCTTTGAACAGTTGCGGACGAGCCTGGTTACCTTCCTGCTTGGCGCCGGTCAGGTGCGTGATGCCGGAGTGCGCGTTGAGCGCTTCCAGGCCTTTCACGTAGCTCTTCAGGGTGCCGGCGTTGAGCATGGTTTGCGGCTGCTGCTCGGCCATCTTGGCGGTGAAGCTCTCCAGGAAGGCGCTGAACTCAGGCGAACGAACACCGATCACCAGGCCCGGATTGGTGCAGAACTGACCGCAGCCCATGACCACCGAACCCGCCAGCTCGCCAGCGATTTTCTCGCCACGGGCCTTGATGGCTTCCGGCAGCAGGATGACCGGGTTGATGCTGCTCATCTCGGCGAATACCGGGATCGGCTGCGGGCGTGCTGCAGCCATGTCGCACAGGGCGCGACCGCCTTTCAGCGAGCCGGTGAAGCCGACCGCCAGGATGGCCGGGTGCTTGACCAGGGTCTCACCGACGCCACTGCCGTAGATCATGTTGAACACGCCTTTCGGCATGCCGGTTTTGTCAGCGGCGCGCAGCAGGGCTTCGCCGACGAACGCAGCAGTAGCCATGTGGCCGCTGTGTGCTTTGAATACGACCGGGCAACCAGCTGCCAGCGCGGAAGCGGTGTCACCGCCAGCGGTGGAGAAGGCCAGCGGGAAGTTGCTGGCGCCGAACACGGCAACCGGGCCGAGGCCGATGCGGTACTGACGCAGATCTGGACGCGGCAGCGGCTGACGATCTGGCAAGGCACGGTCGATACGCGCGCCGTAGAAATCGCCACGACGCAACACTTTCGCGAACAGGCGCATCTGGCCGCTGGTACGGCCACGCTCGCCTTGAATACGGGCGGTAGGCAGTGCGGTTTCGCGGCAGACGGTGGCGACGAATTCGTCACCCAGGGCATCTAGCTCGTCGGCGATGGCGTCGAGGAAATCGGCGCGCTTGGCGGCAGGCAAGGCGCGGTAAGCGGGGTAGGCAGCAGCAGCGGCTTTGGCAGCGGCATCGACTTCTTCAGGGGTGGCCTGGATGAAGTCGTAGGAAAGGGCTTCGCCAGTGGTGGCGTCGTGGCTTTTATGGACGACGGAGCCGGCTGCGCTGTACGCGCCGCCGATGATGTTGTGGCCGATAGTCGCGGGCATTGTTAGCTCCTGTTGTTGACGGATGAACATGTACGAAAAGGCTTTGATTGTACGATGTCTGATAAGTTGCGCAAGTCTGCAGTTACCCAGCCCTCGCGCGAGGGCTGGGTAACTGCGATCAGAACAGCTGCTTCGGCAGCCAGGTGGCGATACCAGGCATGGCAAGGATCAGCAGAAATAGCAGCAACTGAATGGCGATGAAGGGTAGTACACCCCGGTACATCACGCCGTAGGTGTAATCGGACGGGGCGATGGACTTGAGGTAGAACACCGAGGGCGCCAGGGGCGGCGTCAGATAACAGGTTTGTACCACCACCATGAACATTACCGCGAACCATACCGGGTCGATGCCGGCGGCCTTCACCAGTGGGGTGAAGATCGGTACGAAGATCAGCACCAGGGAAATCCAGTCCAGCACCATGCCGGCGAAGAACACCATGGCCATGAGGATGAAGATCAGCATGTAAGGGCTGAAATTCATCTCTTCCATGAACTCAGCGATCATCCATCCGCCTCCGCCAGCCGCGAAGATGGCAGTGAACATGATGCCGCCCGCCACGATCAGCATGATCATCGAGGTGATCTTGATGGTCGAGACCAGGGCCTCGATCAAGCGCTGGATGCTCAGTTCGCGGAACCAGATCGCCAGAACCGCTGCACCAAAGGCACCCACCGCAGCCGACTCGGTCGGCGAGGCGATTCCCGCAAGCATCGAACCCAGCACCGCGGCGATCAGCAGCAGCGGTGGAATAAGGGCGCGGAGTGTGATCTTCAGTTTCTCGCCCAGCGGTGTGGCTTTCATCTCTGGTACGGCAGGCGCCAGTGAGGGCTTCAGCCAGCAGACGATGATGATGTAGAGCAGGAACATGCCCAGCATCAACAGCCCGGGGAACAGCGTGGCGGCGAACAACTGACCGATCGACAACTGCGCCATCGAGGCATACACCACGACGATCACCGAGGGTGGAATGATCGCTCCCAGCGAGCCGCCGCCGCAGATGGTGCCGGAGATCAGCGCGCGGTCGTACTTGTATTTGGACATGGCCGGAATGGCCATCATGCCCACCACGATTTCTACCGCGCCGACCACGCCGGAGCTGGCGGCGAAGATGCCGCACATCAGCATCGAGGAAACCGCCAGGCCGCCGGAAAAACCGCCTAGCCATAACTGCATCGCACTGAACAGGCGTTGTGCCAGGCCGGTGCGTTCGAGGATCGCGCCCATTAGCACGAACAGCGGAATCGCCGACAGGGCGAAGTTGGTCGAGGCCTGCAGCAGCGAGCCGTACATCTGCTGGAGGATGTTGTCGCCGAACAGGAACATGCCGAACAGACACGACACGCTGATCAGCGAGAAGGACACGGGGATACCGAGGAATATCAACAGAAACAGCAGGGCGAACATCAGTAGGGGTATGTATTCCATCATCGGTCAATGTTCCTTGTTGCCGGGCTGCTTGCGGTTGCCGATGAACAGCGCGGCATCGACGATGAGCTGATAGGTCAGGCCCGCCAGGCCTAATGCGAGCGCCAGGTAGAACGGCCACATGAGCGGCGCCCAGGCACTGACGTGCTCGACTTCGCCGTTGACAAAGGCATGCCAGGCGCGGCGTCCGGCGACATAGGTCAGGCCGCCGATGATCGGTGTCAGCACCAGCAGATAGAAGCCCGCGTTGAACCAACGCTGTACCGCTGGCGGCATTCGTGAGGACAGGAAGTCGACACGGACGTGGGTTTCCTCCTTGAGTGCGTAGGCGCAGCCGAGCAGGAAGATGCAGCCATTGAGCATGTAGGAAACATCGAAGGCCCAAAGCGTCGGGCTATTGAGGGCATAACGCGAGAACACTTCGTAGATCATCGCCAGCACCATGATCAGTGCCATGCTGGCGGCTATGCCAAGCAGCGCTTGGGCTGGCCAGTTGTACCATCTGTTTTTCATAACGCCTCCGTACCTGGCCGGCGACCCGAGGGTCGCCGGCCCAGTCGATTAATGTCTGTAGAGGTAGGAGGAGTTTTCCGACCAGCGCTGCATGTAGTCGCTGTAGTCCTTGAAGATGGCCTTGGCGTCGATGTCGTCGGCTTTGCGCGCTTCCAGCTTGTCGGTGATCAGTTTGTTGCCAAGCTGGGCCAGGTCATCGGTGATGCTCTTGTCCAGCTCGATGATCTCGATGCCGGCCTTGCGATAGGTCTGCATGGCCTTCATGTCGCTGTCGAGGAAGTGGAAGTAGCTTTGCATCGTGGTCAGCTTGGCTGCCTCTTCCAGTTTGGTGCGGGTCTTCTCGTCGATGGCGTTCCAGTTCTCCTCGGTCATGAAGAATTCCCAGACGAAGGATGGCTGGTGCACGCCAGGAGTGAGCAGGTAAGGCGCCACTTCATGGAAGCCTTCGGTCAGGTTGGCACCTGGCGTTGCCCACTCGACGGCGTCTACGCCCTTGCGTTGCAGCAGGGTGTAGATCTCGCCCGGCGGCACTACGGTGGGTGATGCGCCGACCTGCTGAATCACTTCGGCCCAGGCACCGGCGGTACGGAATTTCAGGCCTTTGAAGTCTTCGAGTTTCTCGATCTTCTTGTTGGAGTGGGCCAGCACTTCGGTGCTGCCGACGCCGACCACCAGGCTGTGCAGGCCCATGTTCTTGCGGCGAAACTCCTGCAGGTACTTCAGGCCGTTACCTTCGTACAGCCAGGTGAGGGTCTCTTCGCCGGACATGCCGCCCGGGTAGCCGGCGAACACATTGTTCAGCGGGTCTTGATTGACTAGGTAGGTCGGTGTGGAGTGGCCTGCCTTGAGTACGCCGTTCTGTACCGATTCGTAGACCTGGAACGGCGGCACGATAACGCCCGCGCCAATCGGACGAATCTTCACCTCGCCATCCGTGAGCAGGGCGGCGTTGCTGGCGAAGCGTTTGAGGAAGTTGTCGAAGAAGAAACTGCCTTCCGGCACTGACGTCGGCACCGAGTAGGTGTAGCTGGCCGCCTGGGTCGTGGCGCAGCAAAGCGCCAGGCCGAGAGCGGCAAAAAGCTGAGTGGTCTTGTTGATCATCCTGTTCCCCTTGGTCTTTATGTGTTTGCCAGGTGCGCGGCGTGCGCATCTATCAGGCAAGGCAGATGAGGCCAAAGAAGCGGGAGGGGTGGCCTCCCGCATCCATGCAGCTGTAGCGGTTGTTACAGGCCGACATCCGGCAGGTGCGGACGGTTGGCCAGCGCGTTGGCCATAATGGCTTCGACGTGGGCACGGTCTTCGCCGTGTAGTGGCAAACGGGTCAGCTCAGCGCTGCGGCCGGCGACGGCTACGCACCGCGTGATGCACTGCACCCGCTCGGCCGGATGCCTGGAGGCACCCGGCCGACGTACAGCGATCAGGCAGCGTTGTTTTCGGCCGACCAGTTGGCGTACCACTGGCGGAACAGCGTGTATTGCGTCTCGGCGTAGTTACGCTGGGCGTCGCTGAGGGCATCGGTTTCGTAGAAGTGCAGGGCGTATTCCTGGTCGCCGCCCAGCACCATCAGGTGCTTGTAGTAGAGAACCAGGTCGGTGCCTTCGTCGAAGGACGACAGCACGTTCAGCGCTTCGGACAGCTCCAGAGCGCGGCGGCGGGCAACGGCGTCGCCCTTGGCGGCCTTCTTGCTAAGCTCGACCAGTTGCAGCACTTCGCGCGGCAGGGCGTTGCCGATACCGGTGATGGCGCCAGTCGCGCCGCAATTGACGAAGCCGTGCACCACCTGGGTATCGACGCCGGCCATGAGAATCACGTCCTCATCCTGCGAGGTGATGTGCTCGGCTGCGTAGCGCATGTCGGCGGCACCGCCGAACTCCTTGAAGCCGATCAGGTTGGCGTACTTGCGGCGCAGCTTGAAGAACAGTTCGGCGCGGGTCGCGAAGCCGTAGTACGGGCTGTTGTAGATCACCGCCGGAAGCTCTGGCGCCGCTTCGAGAATGGCGGCGAAGTGCGCTTCCTGAGCAGCAGGCGAAGCGCCGCGGGACAACACGCGCGGGATGACCATCAGGCCGTGGGCGCCAACTTTGGCGGCGTGGGCAGCATGGGAAACCGCTTCGCGGCTGTTCACCGCACCAGTGCCGACGATGGTCGGGATGCCGGCAGCGACCAGGCGCGCCACCCCTTCCTGGCGTTGGGCCTCGGTGAGCAACGGCCAGTCGCCCATGGAGCCGCAGTAGACCACGGCGCTCATGCCTGCTTCGATCAGCGCGTGGGCTTTGCGCACCAGGGCATCGAAGTCCGGCTTGCGGTCGGCTGTGCACGGGGTCATCAGGGCGGGGATGGTGCCGGTGAAGATGTTGCTGCTCATGGTGTTGCCTCCGGGGCAGAGTAAAAGTATTTCGTATACGAAAACAAATGGCCGTAATGACCCATCTATTTTCCGTTGTTGGGCGTTATGCCCGGGTCAGGTCGCCGGCGAACCGGCAGTTTAAATCTTCAACAAGCCTTACAGCTTCAGCTCCACCGGCCAGGTATCCGACAGGCGATAGCCCGTTGGCCAGGGATCGCTCGGGTCGAGCAGGTGCTGGTGAGTGCCGGTGATCCACGCGCGGCCGGATAGGCAGGGGTAGATCGCCGGGCGGCCAGCCACGTCGGTCAGTGAGTCGATGCGGCAGTGGAATTCGGAACCGATGATCGAGCGACCGATGAAGCGTTCGCCCACTGCCAACTGACCCTTGGCATGCAGCACTGCCATGCGCGCCGAGCAGCCGGTGCCGCAGGGTGAGCGGTCGATCTTGCCGGGACGGATGACCACCGCATTGGCGCCCGTGGCAATGCCGTTCTCGTGAACCACCGGAGCGGCGATCTGGCAAAAGGAGATATGGCTCCAGTCCGGGTTCAGCGGGTGCTGGAAACCGAGCTGCTCGTTGGCGGCTTTGGTGATGCGCAGGCCCACGGCGACCAGATCGGCTGCCTCATCGGCCTGGATGGCGAAACCCAGGTGGCGCGCATCGGCGATGACGAAGCTGTCACCGCCGTAGGCGGTATCGACCTGCAGCGACCCCAGGCCTTCGACCTCGATCCAGGCGTCGAGCTTGTCGGCGAACGACGGTACGTTCTTCACCTCGACCCGCTCGGCCTTCCCGTCGCGACAGTCGGCAATCACTTCCACCAGGCCGCCGGGTGCTTCCAGGGTCAGGAAGGTCTGCGGCTCGGTCATCGGCAGGATGCCGCTGTCCAGCAGCACGGTGGCCACGCACAGCGAGTTGGAACCGGACATCGGCGGCACATCGGCCGGCTCCATGATGATCCAGCCCATCTGCGCCTTGGGGTTCTTCGCCGGCACCAGCAGGTTGACGTGACGGAACACGCCGCCGCGCGGTTCGTTGAGCAGGAAGTTACGCAGGAAGTCGTCCTGTTCGATCCAGCGCGACTGCTGCCACAGGGTATCGCCAGGTGGTGGCGCGACGCCGCCGACGATAACGTCGCCGACCTCACCTTCGGCATGGCAGCTGACCACATGGATGACTTTGCTGGAGCGCACGGGGCAGTCCTCTTTAGTGAACCGACTTGAGGAAGTCGGCGGTTTCCGGTTTTTGCGGGTTGCCGAGCACCTGCTCGGGCGCGCCGATCTCGTGTACCAGGCCGTTGCGGAAGAACGCCACACGGTCGGACACGTCACGGGCGAAGCGAATCTCGTGGGTCACCAGCACCATGGTCATGCCGTCTTCGGCGAGCATGCGCATGGTGTCGAGCACTTCGCCGACCAGCTGCGGGTCGAGGGCGCTGGTGGCCTCGTCGAACAGCATGTAATCGGGGCTCATGGCCAGGGCGCGGGCGATCGCCATCCGCTGCTGCTGGCCGCCGGACAGCTTGCCGGGAAACACCTTGAGCTTGTCGGCCAGGCCCACGTGGGTCAGTTGCTGCACGGCGATGGCCTCGGCTTCCTGCTTGCTAAGACCGAGTACCTTGCGCGGCGCCAGCATGACGTTTTCCAGCACCGTCAGGTGCGGGAAGGCATTCCACTGCTGAAACACGATGCCGATCTTCTGCCGCAGCTTGTTGATGTCGGTGCCTGGCGCATGCACTTCAGTGCCGTCGACGCGAATGCTGCCACTCTTGATCGACTCCAGGCCGTTGATGCACATCAGCAGGGTCGATTTGCCGGAGCCGGAGCCGCCGATGATCGACACCACTTCACCTTTGTTCACGGTCAGGCTGACGCCCTTGATCACTTCGAGCTCGCCGAAGGATTTGTATACGTTGTCGATCTCAATCATTTTCCTGCCACCTTCTTTCCAGACGGGCGCCAAGGCGGGCGACCACCAGGCTCATGACGTAGTAGATGAGGCCGGCGATGCACAGCACCAGCAGCGGCTCTTGAATGCGTGTGACGATGGTTTGCGA
Organism: Pseudomonas sp. AC355; assembly: GCF_979258205.1. NCBI lineage: Bacteria > Pseudomonadati > Pseudomonadota > Gammaproteobacteria > Pseudomonadales > Pseudomonadaceae > Pseudomonas > Pseudomonas sp. AC355. Next base: position 3,850,740 of record NZ_OZ409843.1, read on the forward strand.
GGCGCGCAGCAGCTCGACGATGCCGATCCACATCACCAGCGCGGTGTCCTTCATCACGCTGAGCACCAGGTTCAGCCAGCCGGGGAAGGCCACCCGCGTGGCCATCGGCAGAACGATGTAGCGCAGGTCCTGCAGATAACTCAGGCCCAGGGAGCGGCTGGCGCGGCGCAAGGTGAATGGCACCGACAGCACACCGGCCCGCACGATCTCGGTGAAGTAGGCGGCGGCGTAGATGCCCAGCACGATGCAGCCCACCGCGAAGGCGCTGATATCGATGCCGGCGATGCTCTTGAACGAGTTGAACAGCACGAACTGGATGAGCAGTGGCACGCTGCGAAACACGTCGAGTACCCAGGCCAGCGGCAGGGTGGCGCGGGGCAGCAGGGCACGCAGCAGGCCGAACAGCAGGCCGGCGAAGGAGCCCAGCAGGATGGCCCAGAAGGTCAGCTGCAGGGTGACCCAGGCACCGTCGAGCAGGTAGAGGAAATCGTTCCAGGTGAAGCTGGTATCGAACATGTGGGTGCTTCCTCAGTAACGGAACAGGCGCCAGGCCAGCAGCCGGGCAACCGCTACGATCGCCTTGGCGATCAGGTAATACAGCACCGCCGCGATGGCGAAGAACTCGAAGGTGCGGAAGGTCTTGACGTTGTAGTCCTGGGTGACGCCGGTGAGGTCGTTGTTGAGGCCGACGATCACCCCCAGCGAGGTCATCAGCACGGCCCAGACCATCTGGTTGGTCAGGGGGTAGAAGACGATGCGCAGCAGCTGCGGCACGACGATCATCCGGTAGGCCTGAAAGGCGCTCATGCCCAGCGAGCGTGCGGCACGCACCTGGGTGTCGGGCACGGCCTTGAGGCCACCGCGGAAGTTTTCCGCCAGGTAACCGGCGTTGTTGAAGGTGATGCCGGCCAGCAGCGCGATCCAGGAGCTGACATGCAGGCCCAGCGAGCCCAGGCCGAAGTACAGGATGTAGATCTGGAACAGCGACGGCGTGTTGCGCGCAATCGACACCCAGGTGTTGGCGAAGCCGCGGGCAACGGGGTTCTTCACTTCGCGCATCACCGTCAGGGCGAGGGCGATGAGTACGCCGAAGATCATCGACAGGGCGGCCGTCTCGAAGGTCACCCAGGCGCCGGCGAGCATGTCGGGCAGAGCCTTGAATGCCTGGCGCCAATGGAAGGTGTAGTCAAACATGCGTGGGGTTCTCCACAGGGGAAGCCGGTTGCAGCCAGCGTGGCAGACGGCCGCTGGCCTGGCCCGAACAGGCGGCGTCGACGCACTCGGCCAGACTGGCGAAGTGCACCGAACGGCCTACCAGCCCTGGCGCGTAATGGGCGTATTTGCTCGAATTGGTCATCAGGGTGCGGCAAGTGGTCGGCACCACCGGCTCGCCGAGCATGCACCAACAGGTGTCGGTCACCAGCGTCGCTCCGAAGGCCTCCAGTACGGTGAGGTAACCAGCCACGCGGGCCTGCTCGTGAATCGCCCGGCCGCAGGTGATCACCAGGCTCACCTGAGCGTGCTTGCTGCGGCCCGCGCACAGGTGCGCGAGGTGGGCGAATTCGCTGAGCGAGAAATGCGGATTACCGAGCGCGATCAGCCCTACCTCGGCGTCATCAGCGCTGTTGAGTTCGTCCCAGCTGCGACGCAGATCGGCGAGGGTGACCTGCTCGATGGGCGCCGACTGACCGCTGTGGATAACGTTCTGCGGGTGCTTGGCTTCCGGCGTCACCCCGGCGATATGAAACAGCGGTGCTGCCGAACTGGTGGCGAAGGCGGCGCCAAAGGCCTTGAGATCGTCCAGGCTCGGCTGGGCCTTCTCCAGGCCGAGTACCAGCGGAATGCCGCTGCCGCAGAGCAGGCCGACGTGATAGCCGAGCAGCGGGTAAAAGGCATCATCCAGCTCGGCGAGCTCTGGCAGCTGGATCTGCAGGCTGGCCATGCGGTGTTCGTCGAGGTGACAGCCGACCTTGGGTGCGCGGCCGGTGAGGGCGATGCAGATATCCAGGTAATCGGGATATTTGAGGGTACGTGCCCCGAGCACGCTGTTGGCGTAGACCACTGCGTTGGACTCGGCCCAGACGATCTGCTCGCCCTCGGCCGGCGCGCTGTCCAGCAGGTAGGGCGCACAGGTGAAACTGAGCTGGGCGCCCATGGCCATGTAGGCATCGCCGAGTGCACTGGCCGGTTCGCCGAATGCGGCATCGATGCCCAGTGCACGCCAGCGGCGCTGATCCACGGAAATCGAGTTGAGGGTGGTCGGTACTCGCACCTTGGCTCCCCAGGCCACCAGTTGCTCGGCGAAGCGCAGGCTGGCCGGGCCGGTGTAGATGCAGCCGTCGATATGCGCCTGGGTGACATCCAGCAGTTCGCTGGCGCCCTGCAGGTCTGCCATGCGCAGCACCAGCTGCATGGCCACTTGTGCAGCCTTGCCCTGCCTACCGTCGAGCAGGGCACGGTCGCTTTCGCTCAATTGCAGGGCGCTGGTGAACAGCGGCTGCTGATGTCTTGAAGCCACACCTGTCGGCCGTGCATCGGCGGGGCGCTGTGGATAAAGTTGCAGCTGCTCACCGTCGAGGCGGGCGTAAGCCTGGCCACGCAAGCGGGTGAAGGCTTCGTGACCGATGCACAGCACGGCAATGGAACGCTGGAACAGCAGTTCAGCCACCAGCACGCCCAGCGTGAGGATCTCGTCGGCCTCGGCGAGCACCAGGGCGCTAGGCGCGTGCTCGCCGCTGAGCAGCTCCATCATCACGCTGCTGCCGGTGCAGGAGCCGCGGCCGCTGGGAATCGCCAGTACGCGGCCCGCCAGATGCTGGCCACTGAGCGGGTGATGCCGGTCGATCACCTCGCCCGTGAACGGGTCGACACCGCCCCAGAAACTCAGGCCCATCTCGGCGAACAGCAACTCACCCTCGGCGCACCCGGCGACCAGGCTGCGGCCCTGAATGGCGCAGGCTGGCAGGTGGGTCGAGGCACGGTCAGCGACTGTTGGCATCGATGGCTCCAGGCGTGAATAAAAAGCCCGGCGCCATGGGGCGCGCGAGCATGAAATCGTGGGTGTTGCAGGTATATAAACGTCGGGTGGGTCGGGCCACGCGGGTTAGGCGCTGCGCCTCAACCCACCCTACGAATAGCGGTTGATCAGTAGTACACGCCCGGCACGGTCAGGTTGGCCGGTTTGATTTCGTCGCCGACCCACTTCTTCCACAGCTCGTCGTAACGGCCGCTGCGTACCTGTTGGTTGACGAACAGGTTGAGGTAGTTGATCAGGCCGTACTCGTCACGCTTGGCTGCGAGCGACACGTAGTCGACGACGTAGGGCGCATCACCGACCACTTTCAGGCCTTTGTACTTGCCGGACTTGAGGGTGGCAGCGGCTACGGTGTTGGTGACCACGGTGGCGGCGATGTGGCCCTGAGCGACAGCGAGGATGGTGTCGTTCTGCGACTGGTACGCGCGGAAGCTGCCGTCGCCCCAGGCTTTCACGTCCTTCTCGAGAGCGATGGCTTCGTAGGTGCCGCTGGTGTTACCCACGGCCTTGCCCTTGAGGTCTTCGTATTTGCTGATCCCGGTGTCGTCGCGGGTCAGCACGACCATCTGGAAGGCGAAGTAAGGCACGGTCAGGCCTACGGTCTTGGCGCGCTCCAGGGTGTCAGAGGTGGAGGCGACGATCACGTCGGCACGGCCGGAAACCAGCGCAGGAATACGATCCGGGAACGGTGTTTCCACCACTTCGGCATCGACGCCGAGCACTTTCGCCAGATCGTTGCAGTAGTCGACGTCGAAGCCGATCGGCTGGTTCTTGTCGTCACGCGAGCCCATGGGCGGGAAATCCAGGGTTACCGCGCAACGCAGCTTGCCGGATTCGATGATCGAGTCGAGTTTGTCGGCGTGTGCGGTGCCGATCAGGGTGGTGCTAAGTACTGCGCTGAGGGCTACGGCAAAAGCGGGGTTTTTCATAGGAGCCTCGAAACTGTGCAGACAATCGTTATAGGAAATTTCGTATACGATATTTCATATGCAACGGCTGTGCCTGTTCTGACGCTTTCTGTGCAAGCCCCTATGGATGGTGGGTTGAGCGGGAATAAGGGGGAACCAGCGGTTATTACGAGAAGCGGGATGTTACAGATGGGAGCAATGCTGCCTCACCGGCGCCCCATTTCGGAACACTAGTCGGTATCAGCCATTATGCGAGTCGCGAAACTGGCTGGGTGTCAGCCCGGTCAGCGCCCTGAACTGGCGGCTGAAGGCACTGTGATCGGTGTAACCGCAGCGCAGGGCGATCTCGGTGATCGGCAGATCCTGCAGCAGCAGGCGGCTGGCCTCGCCGAGGCGCGCCTTGTGGATCATCTGCCGCGGGGTGAGCTGGAAGATGCGTTTGCAGTGGCGCTCCAGTTGCGCCACCGACAGCCCGGCCAGTTCGGTCAGCTCGGCCAGGCTGATCGGCCGGGCGAAGTGCTCGCGGATATGCGCGTCCACCGCCGCCAGCTTCGGATAGGCCGGGTGGCTCGATTGCGGTAGTTGCACGTCCCGGGAAATACCGGCCACCCCGATGATCTCACCTGCAGGGTTGCGCAACGCCAGTTTATGGGTCAGGCACCAGACGGGCTGATTGCCGTAATAGAGGTGCAGCTCCAGCTGGTCGGCAAGATGGCTGCCGTCCGTGAGTACCCGCCGATCCTGCGCCGTGTAGGAGGGCCCGAAGTTAGCCGGAAACACCTGTTCGGCGGTCATCCCGAGCAGCTTGGCCTTGCTCTTGAAGCCCAGCCGCTGCGTCAGTGTCTGGTTGACCAACGCGTAGCGCGCTTGCGTGTCCTTGATGAAAAACACCACCTCGGGCATGGCATCGAGCAACGGCTCGATCTGCCGGAGGCTGGCGATCAACGCAGGTAAGTCTTGATGTAGAGCGGCGGGCAGCAGAGTTTGCATGGCGAGTGGTGGCTGATCAGAAGGCGCTGAGCCTAGCGCGTCGGATTGACGCAGGAAAATGTACCGTTTGGTTAATTTACGGGTGCGACTCGTTCCGTTTCGGTGCACACTGGCACGCATACCAATTATTACAAACAGTATCGGCGACTATCCTTAGGGGTAGCGGCGTCGATGCTGTGTCTCTGTGTTCGTGAAAAACAGGATAAAACGATGAATGATGGTAAAGGTGCCCCGCGCGGCACACGTGCACTATTGCTGATCGTCGGCGTGTTGATCGCCTTGGTCGGCGTTGTCTTGCTCGGCGGCGGTGCATATCTGGCCAGCCTCGGCGGCAGTTGGTACTTCCTGCTCATGGGCCTGGCCGTGCTGGCCAGCGGCGCGCTGATCGCCGCGCGCAAACCCTCGGGCGCCTGGCTGTTCGCCTTGGCGCTGCTCGGTACCGTGATTTGGGCACTGGTCGATGTCGGCCTGGTGTTCTGGCCACTGTTCTCACGCCTGTTCACCTTTGGTGTGATCGCCCTGGTCGTCGCGCTGATCTACCCGACCCTGAAGAAGGCAGCCGGTGATCGCGGCGGGCGTGGCGGCTATGCGCTGGCCGCTGTGCTGGCGGTGGCGCTGATCGCCAGCTTCAGCGGCACCTTCGTGGCTCACCCCAGCGTGGCGGCGAGCGGCGATGGCCCGGCCGTGCAGCCGGTCGACCCGACCCAGGCGCAGAAGAACTGGGAGCATTACGGTAATACCGCTGGCGGTAGCCGTTTCGCCGCGCTTGATCAGATCACCCGTGCCAACGTGAAGGATCTGCAGGTCGCCTGGACGTATCACACCGGCGACGTGGCGGAGAGTAACGGCAATGGTGCCGAAGATCAGCTCACCCCACTGCAGGTGGGTGACAAGGTGTTCATCTGCACACCACACAACAACATCATCGCCCTCAATGCCGATACCGGCAGCGAGCTGTGGCGCAACGACATCAACGCCCAGTCTTCGGTCTGGCAGCGTTGCCGTGGCCTGGCCTACTTCGACGCCGATGCACCGCTGCAGCAGCCCGAGGCCGAGGGTGCCGTTGCGGTGCCGACCGTGGCCATCGCCGAAGGCGCCAATTGCCGTCGTCGTCTGCTGACCAATACCATCGACGCCCGCCTGATCGCGGTAGACGCCGACACCGGCGCACTTTGCGAAGGCTTCGGCGAGAATGGCCAGGTCGACCTTAAGGCCGGTCTGGGCGCTGCGCCGGATCCGCATTACCAACTCACCTCGCCGCCGCTGTTGGCCGGTACCACCGTCGTGGTGGGTGGGCGCGTAGCCGACAACGTGCAGACCGACATGCCTGGCGGCGTGATCCGCGGCTTCGATGTGGTCACTGGCGCCATGCGCTGGGCGTTCGACCCCGGCAATCCCGATGATCGTCAGGCTCCGTCCGCTGACCAGACCTACGTGCGCAGCACGCCGAACTCGTGGGCGCCGATGTCCTACGATCCGGCGATGAATACCGTGTTTCTGCCCATGGGCAGCCCGTCCACCGATCTTTATGGTGCCGAGCGTACCGAGCTGAATCACAAGTACGGCGCCTCGATCCTCGCCCTGGACGCCACCACTGGTGCGGAAAAGTGGGTCTACCAGACCGTGCACAACGACCTCTGGGACTTCGACCTGCCTATGCAGCCCAGCCTGATCGATTTCCCCAAGGCCGACGGCAGCAAAGTGCCAGCCGTGGTGATTGGCACCAAGGCCGGGCAGATCTTCGTGCTCGACCGTGCTACCGGCCAACCGCTGACTGAAGTCGCTGACGTAACGGTCAAGGCGGCGGACATCAAAGGTGAGCAGTACGTACTCAAGCAGCCGCTGTCGGTGGGTATGCCGCAGATCGGTGCGCAGACGCTGACCGAGTCGGACATGTGGGGCGCCACGCCGTTCGACCAGATGCTGTGCCGCATCAACTTCAAGCAGATGCGTTACGAGGGCCTTTACACCGCACCGGGCACCGATGTGTCGCTCAGCTTCCCAGGCTCCCTGGGCGGGATGAACTGGGGTGGCCTGTCCACCGACCCGGTCAATGACTACATCTTCGTCAACGACATGCGTCTTGGCTTGTGGGTGCAGATGACCCCGGCAGAGAATCGCGGCGCGGCCTCGTCGGGCGGTGAAGCCGTCAACACCGGCATGGGTGCTGTACCGCTCAAGGGCACGCCCTATGCGGTCAACAAGAACCGCTTCCTGTCGCTGGCTGGCATTCCTTGCCAGGCGCCGCCGTTCGGCACGTTGACTGCCATCGACATGAAGACCCAGAAGATCGCCTGGCAGGTGCCGGTCGGTACTGTGGAAGACACCGGTCCGCTGGGCATCAAGATGCGTCTGCCTATGCCGGTTGGTATGCCGACCCTGGGCGGCTCGCTGGCCACCCAGTCCGGCCTGGTATTCTTCGCCGGCACGCAGGACTACTACATGCGCGCCTTCGATAGCGGCACCGGCAAGGAAGTCTGGAAACAGCGCCTGCCGGTGGGTAGCCAAGGCACGCCAATGACCTACGTGTCGCCGAAGACTGGCAAGCAGTTCATCGTGGTTACCGCTGGCGGCGCCCGTCAGTCGCCGGATCGCGGTGACTACGTGATCGCCTACGCATTGCCGTAAGTTCGTCTGTACGGTAATCGAGGCCGCATCGCCCGAAAGGGGATGCGGCCTTTTTCATGCCTGCGATTCGGGTGGCTGAAATTCATGGCTGGAGCACATGAGTTATCCACACCCTGTAGAAGCCCCGCCCACGGGGCGAAGCGATTATGGTCACCCAACAGAATCTGTAGCGCGCCTGCTATTCGCCGCGGGGTCGCGGCTCCTACAGAACCGCGAAAGGTTCTCATACCTGTAGAAGCCCCGCCCTCGGGGCGAAGTGATTTTGGCCATCCAGCAGAATCTGCGGAGCGCCAGACATTCGCCGCGTACAGGAGCGCGAGATGCCGTAACAATCAGTAGTAGCCCGCTTGCGGGCGATGCGGTGGTGGCCATCAGTAGGTGCGTGTTATTGCCGGCAAGCTGGCTCCTACGAGGGTGCGTGAGTTATCCACATCGGCTCACTTCCGGGCTACGGAGCGATTCCAGGCGCATTTGGATATGAAGAGGAAGCGGGCCGTAGCCATGGGAGGGAGAAAAGACTGAACGCCAGAAAGCAGAAAGGGGAGCCGAGGCTCCCCTAAATTTTGTTCGAATCATCGTTCTTATTAGTGCTACCGGCCTTTTGTTCTTGTTTTAGCCGCGGCCCCCAAAGGGGGCCAAGAGCGAACGGATTTGTTTGGACGCTGATGTTGCCGTGATCCTGAGATCCAACCCGTCTGTCGCTGCCTTACAAAGCAGTTTTATTCTTCTCGACCCGGTTGCGGTACAAGCCCGAGGGCGGTCCTCTCCAAAGAAATCAGTTAGCTGCGTCTCTGCGTTTTTGTCTTTCTTATGCTAAAGCCGTTGTTTTGTTCTTGTTATCAGATGTGTCTTGTTATTTTTGTTGTGCGGAACATAGAGCATATCCTGTGCCAATTTTAGAATATCTATATTTTTCAATTGTTTAGTGATTTATGGTTTTTGCGTAACGGTTTTCAGCTGCTGAAAGCGTTACCGCACTACTCGGTTTGTTACCGTTTGATGGAGCACTGGAACACCTTTTTACAAATGAGATTCATTTCTACGGCTGGGCGCTCTGGGTCGCGCTTTCCAGTTGCATCAGGGTTTCGATTCGAGTCGGGCCGAAAGGTGGGCGGGGCGCCGCAGGCTGCCAATTGAACAGGTATTGGGTGGCCGCGCCGCAGATCCGGCCCTGGCAGGCACCCATTCCGCAGCGGGTCGCCAGCTTCGCTTCGCGCCAGCTACTGTGCGCGGCTACGGCGGCGTAGGGTACGTCCTCGCAGCGGCATAGCAGGGTATCTGGCTCGGCCAGGTGTTTGAGTGCTGGGTCGAGGGCAAATCGCTTGTTCAACTCGTCGGCAAAGCGCTGCCAGCGCGCGCGTCCTTTCCACAAGTGTTGCGCAGCCTCACGGTTACCGGCTGCGGCATGGCCGGCGATGCTGCCCTCGACCAGGGCCAGCTCGCTGCCGCCGAAGCCGGTGCACTCGCCTGCGGCGTAGATACCGCTCGCATCGGTGGCCTGCCAGGCATCCACCTTGATGGCGTTGTTACCCAGCGCACAGCCAAGGGCCTGCCCCAGTTGCACGTTGGCAATCAGGCCGAAACCGCAGGCGAGGCGCTCGCACTCCAGCTCTTCGATCTTGCCGCCGCGCTGCAGGCGTACGCCCTCCAGGCGATCCTTGCCCAGTGCGGCGACGATCCGGGTGCCAGGGCGGTAACCGCCGTCGAACAGGCTGAAGGACTGCAACAGCTTGTGCGGCCAGCGCGGCAGCTGCATGGCGAAGGCGGCGACTGCGCCTGCCGATGCCTGCTCGGCGATGCGCAGCACCTTGGCGCCGTTGTGCTTCGCTGTACCCGCGCTGGCCAGCAGCAGCGGGCCGCTGCCGGCGATCACGATGCGTTCATCGGCTACCGGCAGCCCGCCCTTGATCAGCGCCTGCAGGCCACCGGCACCGGTAACACCGGGCAATGTCCAGCCGGGAAACGGCAGTAACAACTCCCGCGCACCGGTACACAGGATCAGCTTGCGGTAGGCGATCACCCAGCCGCGCTCGGGATCTTCCACCAGCAGTGCATGGCTGCCGGATCGTGCCACCACGCGAGTGGCGGCGTGACGCTGGATATTGCGGTGCGCATCCACCGCATCGCGCAGGCGGCGGGCCTGGGCGGGGATGCTGGCCTGAGCGCCGTCCCGCCAGATTTGCCCACCGGGCAGCGGGTTATCGTCGAGCAGCACCACCTGCGCGCCATCGTTGGCGGCGGCCAGCGCTGCCGACAGGCCCGCCGGGCCGGCACCGATGATCAGTACTTCCGTCTGTTCGCTCATGGTCGCGTCTCCACACGCATACCATCCCGGCACAGAGTCTGGCAGGCCAGGCGGCGCAGGCCGTCTATGGTCACCCGGCATTCCTGGCAGACGCCCATGCCGCACAGTGGCGCACGGCGCTGGCCGCTGACCGAGGTACGTGCGCTGCCATCACCGCCCAACGCCAGCGCTGCGGCAACCGTGGTGCCCGGCGCTACGCTGAGCAGGCGGCCATCTAGATGCAGGTCAGGCATGGGCGGGGTCTCCAGCTTGGCTCAGGTAACGTCGCGGCGAATATGCCGCCGCAGGAATGGGCTCGGCCTCGTTGAACAGCATTGCGGCCAGTAGATCGGCAGTACCCGGCGCAGCGGTAACACCCAGTCCTTCGTGGCCGACCGCCAGCCACAGGCCGGGCTGCGCGGGGTGTTCGCCAATCAGCGGCATGCCGTCTGGCGTGGCAGCACGAAAGCCCGCCCAGGCGCGGATGCCATTGAGTTGCGCCAGACCTGGCGCATAGCTCGCGGCATGCTTGAGCATGCGTGCCAGCAACCAGCCCTCGACTTCGGGATCCAAGGTATCGAACTGCCTGGAGGTGCCGATGAACAGTTGGCCCGTGGGCCGCGGCTGAATATTGCAGGCCACCGAGGCACCGCTGCTGTTGTGCACGCTGGTCAGGTAACTCAGCTCGGTGATGGTATGGGTGACCGGATGCGGGTAGCGATCGGTGATCAACAGATGGCCTTTCTTCGGCGCGATGGGCAACTCCGGACACAATTCCACGGCCTGTATGCCATTGGCGAGCACCACGGCATCGGCGCTCAGCCAACTGCCGTCTTCGAGACGCACACGGTTGCCATCCAGCTCTGTGACCCTGGCGCGGCGTTGCGTGATGCCTGGTACATCGAGCATCCAGCGGGCGGTGTTCGGTGCGTAGAGAATACCGTCGTCGGGCAGGCGCAGGGCACCGTGCAGGCCGTCGCGCAGGATCGGCTCCATACCCTGCAGGGCGTGTCCGGGCACCATCTCGCAGCGAATTCCCTCGGCACGCAGGTTGACGCTCTTGGCTTCCGCAGCCGCCAGTTCCTGCTCGTTGGCGGCCAGCCACAGCGTGCCGTTGTTACGGTAGGCGCAGTCGTCCGGTAATTGCGGGCCCAGCTCGCGCCAGCGGCGCACCGAGTAACGGCTGATGTCGAGTTCGGCCTGGTTGTCATCGAGCACCAGCAAGTGCCCCATGCCGGCAGCGGTGGCTCCGTGCAGACCGGCATCGATCACCAGCACTTGCTGGCCACGGCGGGCCAATTCGCGGGCGCAGGCAGCGCCGATGATGCCGGCGCCGATGACGATCACATCAGCGACCCGCGTCGGATTCACGGGCGAATGCCCCAGGCGAACGGGTCGTCCTGTTCGAGCAGCAGGGTCGCCTCGGCGCTGATATTGGCGCGACCGCGGATGGTCGGAATCACCTTGTCGTCCTGCCATTCGAACGAGCCGTCGAACACGCTGCCGATCACGCTGGCCTGACGCCAGATCTCACCGGGTTGCAGCTTGCCATCGGCGGCCAGGCAGGCCAGCTTGGCGCTGGTGCCGGTGCCGCAGGGCGAGCGGTCGTAGGCCTTGCCGGGGCACAGCACGAAGTTCCTGCTGTCTGCTCGCAGCGAAGCTGCTGCGCTCGATGATGCTGCGTTGGGAGCTGGCGAAAAATGCTCATTTACAGCCAGTAAACTGCGCTTTTTCGCCAGTTCCCGCCTTGCCTCCTCTTCGCTCGCGACGCTTGGCTGCGAGCCTTCCTGCTGTTCATCTTCTGCAAACAGCTCGATGTGGTCGATAAGGCCGCCGTCCTCGCCACGAACGCCCTGATCCTCGAGCGCTTTCTGTACCGCGTAGGTGTAAGCGGTGAGGGCTTCGACGTTGTCACCGGCGATGCGCTGGCCGTGATCGGCGATCAGGAAGAACCAGTTGCCGCCCCAGGCGATATCGCCCTGCACTGAGCCGTAGCCCGGCACCTGCAGTTCGACGGCCTGGCGGTAACGGTAGGACGGCACGTTGCGCACACTGACCGAGCGATCTTCATGCAGGGTCGCCTCGACCGTGCCCACCGGCGTCTCGATCTTGTGCACGCCAGCGCGGATGCGGCCCATGTGTGCCAGCGATACCACCAGGCCGATGGTGCCGTGCCCGCACATACCGAGGTAGCCGGTGTTGTTGAAGAAGATCACTCCGGCACAGGCGCTGGGATCGACGGGCTCGCAGAGCAGGGCGCCAACCAGCACGTCATTGCCGCGCGGCTCGAGAATGCAGGCGGCGCGCCAGGCATCGTGCTCGCTGGCCAGCAGCTGTTTGCGCTCAGCCATGCTGCCCTTGCCGAGATCAGGAAAGCCGCTGACCACCAGCCGGGTCGGCTCGCCGCCGGTATGGGAGTCGATCACTTCGATGCGTTTCATGGGAGCTGTGCCTGTGTGCCGTTTGAGTGGCTACAGCGTGACGCGAGGCGTGCTGCCGCGGCTTGAAGGATTTGCGCGAGGACGATGACGAAATCGGCATAGTGCTCCAGGTCATCGCCTGGCAGACATTTGTTGCGCCTCGCCTAGGGTGAGCGACCGTAACAAGGCGCTAGCTGACGTTTGTTGTGGGGAGGTGAGCAGATCGCTCCTCAGGCTCTGCATGCTGAACTTCAGCGAATAAAGTGCACCTTGCCCGTGTCGTCGCTGCCCATGTAGATCCCGTAGCTGCCGGTTTCGCGTTCGGCGATGTAGCGTTCGAGGATCTGGCGGATGGCCGGGTAGTAGATCTGCTCCCAGGGAATATCCTCGGGGGCGAAGAAGCGGCGGGCCAGGGTTTCGCTGCCGAAGTAGCCGGTGTCGTGCAGCAGCTGGGCGCGGAAGATCAGGTACACCTCGCTGATCGAGGGCACGCTGAAGATCGAATAGGGGCAGAGGATTTCGGCGACCACACCGGCTTCCTCGCGCACTTCACGCAGCGCCGCCTCTTCGGTGGTTTCGCCGTTCTCCATGAACCCTGCGGGCAGTGTCCAGGTACCGACGCGCGGCGCGATGGCGCGTTGGCAGAGCAGATAGCGGCCGTCCTGCTCGATGATACAGCCGGTGATGATCTTGGGGTTTTCGTAGTGGATATACCCGCAGCCGGCACATACCAGCCTCGAGTGGTCGTCGCCGGCCGGACGGCGCCGTTCCAGCGTCGCGCCGCCGCATTGCTGACAGAAGCGCGGGCTGGGCATGGGGGTCAGCGCCCGATACGCGGGTCTTTCAGACCGATGGGGGCAACGATGTCACGCGCCTTGGCACCTTCCTGTTTGGCTTCCAGGTATTCCAGGGCGACCTTGGCCGCGGCACGCACGTGATCGACCGACGCCTGATGAGCGGCCAGTGGATCGCCACTCTTGATCGCCTCGACCATGCGCTCCATTTCTTCGTTACTGGTGCTGCGGCGATTGGTCTGCGATACCGAGGTGGCGCGCAGATAGCTGATACGCGCCTGCAACTGACGCAGCTGGGTGGCGGCGATGTCGTTGCCCGAGCCTTCCATCAGCACGTTGTAGAACTCCTGCACCGACTCCAGCACCTCCGGCAGCTCGCCCTCTTCGAGGGTTTTGCGGTTGTTCTCCAGAGCGCGTTCCAGGGCGCGGATGTCCTTGGCGCGTGCGCGCAGGGTGAACAGCTGAACGATCATGCCTTCCAGTACACAGCGCAACTCGTAGAGATCGCAGGCGTCTTCCAGGGTGATGATCGCCACGCGCGGGCCCTTGGCGTCGGCGAACTCCACCAGGCCTTCGGACTCCAGATGGCGCAGCGCTTCGCGCACCGAGGTACGGCTGACCCCCAGCCGATCGCACAGATCGCGCTCCACCAGGCGGTCACCGGGCAGCAGCTGGAAGTTCATGATGGCGCTGCGCAGCTTGTCCAGAACGATCTCCCGCAGGGTCACGGGGTTGCGGTTGACCTTGAAGCTATCGTCGATCGGCTGGCGTTTCATGGTTAGGGCTCGAGTTATAGGTATGGGATCACTCAAACTATGCCTCGCCCTGCTGGGTCTCGGCATCCGCTTCGGCGAAAGCCTCACGGGCGATGCGGAAGCTGTCGACTGCGGCAGGCACGCCGCAGTAGATGCCGACCTGCAGCAGAATCTCGCGAATCTGCTCGCGGCTGAGGCCGTTGCGCAGGGCGCCGCGAATGTGCAGCTTCAGCTCGTGCGGGCGATTGAGCGCGGAAATCATGGCCAAGTTTATCATGCTGCGTTCCTGCATCGATAAGCCTTCACGGCCCCACACATGCCCCCAGCAGTATTCGGTGACCAGCTCCTGCAGCGGGCGGTTGAAGTCGTCGGCGTTCTCTATCGAGCGCTTCACGTAATCCTCGCCCAGTACCTGGGTACGAATCTGCAGCCCCTTCTCGTACTTGTCGTTGCTCATGCTGTCACCTCCGTTCAACGATCGCCGATCAGGCCGATCTGAGTTTCAGGTAATCATCGATGCCGCTGCAGGCGGTCTGCATGTCGCTAAGTGCAGTGGCCTGTGAAGAAGGCAGCGCAAAGGGCTGCAAATACCTTAGGTGAAAGCGGGTAGGGGGCCGAGTTTGCCGCGGTGATAGATCATCGGCACCGTGGCGACTTCAGGCAGAATCAGGTTTTTCACTGCGCCGACCATGATGGCGTGGTCACCGCCGTCATACTCACGCCACAGCTCGCACTCGATGATCGCGGCGGCGTTTTTCAGCAGTGGGTTGCCTTGCTCGCTCAGTGTCCATTCGATGCCCGCGGCCTTTTCCTTGCCCTTGCCCGCGAAGGCATAGGCTTCGGCCTGTTGCTCGGCGGACAGCAGGTGAATCGCGAAGCGCTTGCTGTCGCGCAGCACCGGGTAGGAGTCGGAGGCGTAGTTGGGGCAGAACAGCACCAGCGCCGGGTCGATCGACAGCGCGCTGAAGGCGCTGGCGGTGATGCCGACGATGCCGCCATCCGGGCCCAGGGTGGTGACGATGGTCACCCCCGAAGGGAAGGCGGCCATGACGGATTTGTACAGTCCGGGTTCGATCATTTGTACTTTCCTCGATGCGCTCAGCGCATCACGAACGGGTCGGGCATCGGCGCTTGCGACAGGTTGATCCACACCGTTTTCAGTTCGGTGTAGGCGAGTACCGAGTCGATGCCGCTTTCACGGCCGTAGCCGCTGTTCTTGAAACCACCGATCGGCGCCATGGCCGATACGGCACGGTAGGTGTTGACCCATATGATGCCTGATCGCACGCCCTTGGCCAGGCGATGGGCGCGGCCAAGGTCGCGAGTCCAGATGCCGGCAGCAAGGCCGAACTGCGAGTCGTTGGCCATGGCTAGGGCGTCGGCTTCGTCCTTGAAACGAATCACCGAGGCGACCGGGCCGAAGACTTCTTCCTGCATGATGGTCATCGAGTGGTCGTCGCACTCGAACAGGGTCGGCTCGTAATACCAGCCTTCGCCGTCGACCTGAGGGCGTTTGCCACCCAGGCGCAACGTCGCGCCCTCGGCGACGGCAGTGGCGACCAGACGCTCGACCACGGCCAGTTGCTGAGCGGTGGCCATGGGGCCCATCTCGCTGGCATCGTCCTGCGGGTTGCCGATGCGGATGCGCTTGGCGCGCTCGACCAGGCGTTCGACGAATTCATCGTAGATGCTGTCCTGCACCAGCAGCCGCGACCCGGCCACGCAACTCTGCCCGGAGGCGGCGTAGATGCCGGCGACCACACCATTCACGGCGCTGTCGAGATCAGCGTCGGCGAAGATGATGTTCGGCGATTTGCCGCCCAGCTCCAGCGACAGCTTGGCGAAGTTCTCCGCACTGGCGCGCACCACATGGCGTGCGGTGGCGGCGCCGCCGGTGAAGGCGATCTTGCGTACCAGCGGGTGACTGGTCAGCGCCGCACCGGTGGTCGGCCCGTAGCCGGTTACCACGTTGACCACGCCGGCCGGAAAGCCCGCCTCCAGAGCCAGGCGAGCCAGTTCGAGGATGGTTGCCGAGGCATGCTCCGAGGGTTTGAGCACCATGGTGTTGCCCGCCGCCAGGGCTGGCGCGAGCTTGATGGCGGTCAGGTACAGCGGGCTGTTCCAGGGAATGATCCCGGCTACCACGCCAATCGGCTCGTGGGTGGTGTAGGCGAACATGTCCGGCTTGTCGAGGGGCAGGGTGCCGCCTTCGAGCTTGTCGGCCAGGCCTGCGGTGTAGTGGAAGAACTCCGGCAGATAGCCGACCTGGCCGCGGGTTTCGCGGATCAGCTTGCCGTTGTCACGGCTCTCCAGCTGGGCCAGGGCTTCCTTGTTCTCGGCGATCAGGTCGCCGAGACGACGCAGCAGTTTGCCCCGTGCAGTGGCGCTCAGGTTGCGCCAGACCGGGTTGTCGAACGCTGCCTGAGCGGCCTGCACAGCGCGCTCGACGTCTTCGCCGGCAGCATCCGGAAGCACTGCCCAGGCCTGAGCGCGCGCCGGGTCGAGGCTCTCGAAGGTCTTGCCGGACTGCGCGTCGACCCACTGGCCGTCAATGCACATCTGATAGCGTGCGAGTGTCATGCGACGATCCCCTTTGCAGTGTTCTGCAGCTGGCTGGCTTCTCTGAGGAATTCCAGCAGCATCTGGTTGACCAGGCGCGGTGATTCCACCGGCATCATATGCCGTTGTTCGGCCAGCACCACGGCCCTGGCACCTAGAATGCACTGCGCCAGCTGTTCGGCCATCTGCGGCGTCGAGCCCGGATCGAGCTCGCCGGTGGCGATCAGCGTTGGCACGCGGATCTCGGCCAGATCGTCGGCGCGATACATGTCCTGAGTGGCGAACAGCGTATAGGTGGTCAGATAGCCCTGGGCATCATTGCCGGCCAGGGTCTGGCGGATGGCGGCGATCTGCGCCGGGTTGGCAGCCTGGTACTCACGGCTGAACCAGCGTGACAGCGCCGCTTCGGCATTGGCGTCAGGGCCATGTTCGGCGGCCTGGGCCGTGCGCTCGATAACGCCTGCACGCTGTTCCAGGCTGCGGTTGAACACGCTGTTGAGTACCACCAGGGCGGCGATGCGCTGCGGGTAGTGCAGCGCGAAGGCGCGAGCCACTAAACCGCCCATGGAAAAGCCGATCACCGTGGCCTGCTGCTGGCCGAGGTGATCGAGCAGTTCACGCAACTGGTCGGCGTAACCGGCCAGGTCGGTGTCTGCTGCCGGGCGTGGGCTATCGCCATGGCCGAGCATGTCATAGACGATGACCTGGAAATGCTGGGCCAGGCCAACCACCTGGCCGCCCCACATGTCCTTGGTCAGGCCGACGCCGTGGATCAACACCACGGGCTGGCCCTGGCCGATCACCCGGTAACTGGTGCCGGCGGGGGTGCGTTCAGCGAGATGCCGAATCATGGCCTGCTCCCGATCACTGCGCCTTCTCGGCGGCCAGTTCTTCCAGATCGATGTAACGGTTACCGATACGCGGATGCAGGCGGCCACCGTTGGCGGCACCCAGTACCACGATGATTTCGTCGGCACGCGGTGCATCTTCGATCTGCATTTCCAGGGTGATGTAGTGCGAACGCAGGCCTTCATCGTCCTTGTGCATCATCGGAATCTGGATCGAAGTGCCTGGGCCGCCACGCTTGTTGGTGAAGCTCAGGTAGCTCTTGGCCTTGACCGCTTCGCGGTAGTGATTGCCGAAGCGCAGGGTGTGGATAACTGCGGAGGCGTGCTCGATTTCACCATCGGCACCGACCACGGCAGCCTTGCCGTAGGCCTCGATCTTGTCGGCACCGCCGACGGCGGCGGTCAGGCGTGCGACCATCAGTTCACCCAGCTCGGAGCAGTTGGCCTTGATCACTGGCTTGAGGTCTTCGACGAAGCCGTTGCCAACCCACGGGTTCTTGATCACGACGGCCAGGCCGACCATGGTGACCGGCTTGTCGGTAGCCTTGCCGCCTTCGATCAGGGTTTCTTCTACATAGCTGACGATCTTGCGAATCTCGAAACTCATGACAGCTCCTTTGGCTGGGTGGTGTTGAGTATTATGGTATACCAGAATACGCAATATGCAAGCATCTCTGAAAGTCAGGCACAGCGCCGCCTTGGCAGCAATCAGGGAGAGCGCCAGCTAGTTAAAAATGGTTGTTTTAGGCAGGGATGAATTGCAGATGCATGATGGTTCCCACGCTCCGCATGAGAACCCAGCCTGGGGCGCTCTGCGCCCCGACCGTTATCACTTCACTAGCGGTGAATCGGACGCGCAGCATCCTGCCGAGGCGTTCCCACGCGGAGCGTGAGGAACGATCAGCTTGCGGCCTTGATGGTTACCACTCTCCCAGTGTGCCTCAGCGCCAGTTGTGGCTGGCGCAAGCCACTGCGTCATGGGCATGCAGGCTTTCTGCATGGGTGACCTGGATATGCAAGCCGCTGACGCCTGACATTACCCGAACCGCCTCATGCAGGCGGCGGGCGGCGTCCTCGCAGAACATCAGATTTTGGCCGTTGGCCAGGGCGAAGGCTTGCTCGTCAGCGCGTTTGACGGCGGTCTGCACGGCGGTACCCAGGGCAGCCTCCGAGCGCTCGAGCAGTTCGATGAAGGGCAGGGCGTCAGCATCGCTTTCCAGGCGAATCCGAATCTGTGCATCGCTGCGTTGGCTGTGCGGTGTGGCGACGATGCCGGAACTGCTGCCCAGCCAGGCATGCATCTGCTCGAAATCCGGCGTGCGCTCGGCGAAGTCGTCGCTGAAGCGCTGCTGGATCAGTTGCCGCGCCAGGGCCGCCGAGCAGGGGCAGGTCGAGGAGTAATTCACCTGCAAACCCAGCTCCAGATGAAAACCGCCCGGGTCGAGGTGCGAGCGGATGGTCAGTGGGTAGGCCTTGTAGCCGGACAGTGGGCTGACCAGTGCTGGCCGCTCGATCAGCCACTCACCGCGCAGATCCAGGTGTGCGCATAGCGACAGACCCTGGTGGCTGTCCAGAAAGCTTTGCAGCACCTGGCGCAACGAGGCGGGCGACAGCGGTTCGCGCTGCAAGTGGGCCAGCGCCAGATACAGGCGTGACATGTGGATGCCGCGTGTCTGGCCGTCGTCCAGGCTCACGCCGGCATCGACCCTTGCGCTGATGACCTGTTCCCCTATCCGCACGGGCAGAGCAATGCCGCGCATGCCGACCCAGTCGAGGGTGGCGGCTGAGTTGGCGATGCGCTGTGCGGCGATATCGGGCAGGTTGGTCTGGAGGCTCATTGATCACCTTTGCTTGGCGTGCATGACGATTTGGCTTTAAATGTTATATTATAACACTTAAAGTTAATCCAGTGAGCCCGCCATGACCGCCGATGAACTGCTTGCCCTGCCGCCCCAGGACTACATGAACGAAGCCCAGCAGGGTTTCTTCCGGGATCTGCTGATCCGTCAGCGTGAGGAGTTGCAGCAACGCATCGACGATGAATTCGGCGCGCTGCGCGAACAGGAGCGGCCCGCCGACGAGGCCGACATCGCCAGCCGCGAAGAGCAGCACCAGTGGCAGATGCGCCTGCTGGAGCGGGAAAAGAAGTTGCTCGACAAGATCGATGAAGCCCTCGAGCGGCTAGCCCATGGTGAGTACGGCTGGTGCCGCGAAACCGTTGAGCCGATTGGCCTGCGTCGCCTGCTGCTGCGGCCCACGGCCAGCCTGTGTATCGAGGCGAAAGAGCGCGAAGAACAGCGCGAACGCCACAAACGCTCCGTGTAATGCCTGAAGCCCTGATGAGGAATCCGAGATGCCCAACCGTCTACCTGTAACCGTGCTGTCCGGCTTTCTTGGCGCCGGCAAGAGCACCCTGCTCAATCATGTGCTGAAGAATCGCGACGGCCTGCGCGTGGCGGTGATCGTCAACGACATGAGTGAAATCAATATCGATGGTAGCGAAGTGCAGCGCGATGTCAGCCTCAACCGCGCCGAAGAGAAGTTGGTGGAGATGAGCAATGGCTGTATCTGCTGCACCCTGCGAGAGGACTTGCTCGAGGAAGTGAGCAAGCTGGCTCGCGATGGCCGTTTCGACTACCTGCTGATCGAGTCCACCGGCATCTCCGAGCCGCTGCCGATCGCCGAAACCTTTACCTTCCGCGATGAACAGGGGCAGAGCCTGGCCGATCTGGCGCGGCTGGATACCCTGGTCACGGTTGTTGACGGAGTGAATTTCCTGCCCGACTTCCAGGCTGCCCAGAGCCTGGCCAGCCGTGGCGAAACCCTTGGCGAGGAAGACGAGCGCTCGATCAGTGACCTGCTGATCGAACAGATCGAGTTCGCCGACGTGCTGCTGATCAGCAAGATCGACCTGATCAGCCTGGCCGAGCGCGAAGAGCTGACTGCCATCCTGCGCGGCCTCAATACCCGCGCCAGGATCCTGCCGATGAGCATGGGCGCGGTGCCGCTGAAGGCGATTCTCGACACCGGCCTGTTCGACTTCGAACGTGCTGCCGAGTCGCCGGGCTGGCTCAAGGAAATGCGCGGCGAGCACGTGGCGGAAACCGAAGAATATGGCATCGCCTCCAGTGCCTATCGGGCGCGCCGGCCGTTCCATCCGCAGCGTTTCTTTGCCTTTCTCAACCGTGAATGGGTCAACGGCCGGCTGCTGCGCTCCAAGGGTTTCTTCTGGCTGGCCAGCAAGTATCAGGAGG
Source organism: Pseudomonas sp. AC355 (assembly GCF_979258205.1). Lineage (NCBI taxonomy): Bacteria > Pseudomonadati > Pseudomonadota > Gammaproteobacteria > Pseudomonadales > Pseudomonadaceae > Pseudomonas > Pseudomonas sp. AC355. Next base: position 3,871,214 of record NZ_OZ409843.1, read on the forward strand.
CTGGCAGCTGGCACCAGGCTGGTGGCCTGATGCGCCATGGTCTGGCCGGGCGCTGGTGGCGATTCGTGCCGAAGAACCAGTGGCCCCAGGATGAAGATGACCTCAAGGGCATCATCCGCCAGTGGGACACCGCCAGCGGTGATTGTCGCCAGGAGCTGGTGTTCATCGGCCAGCGCATCGACTTTGCGCTACTTCACTCGGAGCTGGACGGCTGTCTGCTCAGCGATGCGGAGATGGCCGCCGGCACCGAAGCCTGGAGCTTGCTGCCTGACCCGTTCGGCCCTTGGGTGGAGGCGGCATGATGCTCGCGTTCAAACCCCGAGTGATGCCGCAGCAGGTCAGCGGTGAAGGGATCGACGTGCTTGGCGAGGCGTTGCGTGACGAGGTCAATCTGGCGGTCTGGCAGCGCAGCCTGCCGGAGCATCTTTCGGCCTTCGCCAGCACCTTGCTGGCCCAGGGCGAGCCGCTGGCGCAATCGTTGAGCATCGACCTGAGCGACGTCGATGCCGAGCCTGCATTGCCCGGCCTGCTCGCCGAGTACAGCGACATCCCCGGCCAGGCAGCGTTTCTTGCCGACGTGGCCTGGCTGATTCGCGCTTATGCCTTTCTGCTCGACGCCCGCAGCATCGGTTTGCGCTTGCGCGCCCTGGACGGCGCCATGTGCCCGCGTTTCCACGTGGATCGCGTGCCGCTGCGGCTGATCACCAGCTATGCCGGCCCCGGCAGCCAATGGCTGCGCGAAGGCGCGGTATCACGCCAGCACCTCGGTGGGCCCCAGGCGCTGCCAACGGAAAATACTGTGGTCGAGCAGATCGGCTGCGGTCATGTCGCGCTGCTCAAGGGCGAACACTGGATCGGCAACGAAGGCCGAGGCCTGGTGCATCGTTCGCCCGCGTTGCCGGCGGGAGAGCGGCGCTTGTTGCTGACCCTGGACTGGCTGGCCTAAGAACCTGTTCAGGATCCGATGCGTGCCGGCCCTGCTGCGTTAAAGCAGGCTCTAGCTCGGCTAGACCGCGAGCAGGTTTTGAGCGCTGCCAATCTGCGGGCAAAAAAATGCTGCGCCTGGGCGCAGCGACATTGCAGCCGGGCCTGACCGACTGCGAAGAGAGGGTGTATTAACGCCGATAGAGATGACGATTGAGTGACGGCTCAGTAGGCCATCCAAACGCCTTTGCTTTGCTGTTCGCAGAACGGCTTGAGGTAGGCGGCGTCGTTGGCTACCCCGTAGTAGTGAACGTCCTGCTGGTAGGGCGTGCCGCCCACTTTGGCGTTGCGGCAAACGCCAAAGGCGCCGGTGGGGCACTGCTCGACGAAGCTGACGTCGACCTTCTGGCCTTTGAGCTGTGGCTGGCAGAAGCCAGTACGGAACAGGTTTGGCGGGATGCTGCGGTTCTGCTGACAAACCTTGACGTCCAGCCGCTCCGCCTGGCTGTGCACTACACATGCTTCGCCCCAGGCCAGGCCGGAGACACTACAGAACGCAAGCAGCAGCAAACGACGCATCGAACCAACTCCGGAAAATGTTGCGAAACTGTAGGGGCTACGGCGAGGTTATCGCAAGCTGCGCTTTTCCCTAAGCCTCTAACGCTGCACCATAGCGACATGTTGAAACAGATACCCACCCACCTGATCGCTGGCCCGCTGGGCGCCGGCAAGACCAGCCTGATCCGTCAGTTGTTGGCGCAGCGGCCTGCGGGCGAACGCTGGGCGGTGCTGATCAATGAGTTCGGGCAGATCGGCCTGGATGCTGCGCTACTGGCCCGTGACGAGGACGGCCTGAGCTTCAGCGAGGTCGCCGGTGGCTGCCTGTGTTGCGTCAATGGCGTGCCCTTTCAGGTCGGCCTGGGCCGTCTACTGCGCAAGGCCAAACCGGATCGGTTGTTCATCGAACCATCTGGGCTGGGTCATCCGCTGAGTCTGCTGGAGCAACTGAGTCAGGCGCCCTGGGAGGGCGTGCTGGCCGTACAGCCGCTGCTGATGGTACTTGACGCCGCCGCTCTGGCTGCCGACTTGCCGCTCGCTGATAGTCAGCACGACGCCTTGATTCATGCCGGGCTGCTGGTGCTGAACAAGAGTGAAGGGTTGGATGGCGCCGCGCGTGCTCGCATCGAAGAGCGGCTCCAGCGAGCGGTGTGCTGGACGAGCCAGGGTGTATTGCCGTTCGACCGGCTGCCAGTGGCTCCCGTGGCGGGCACTGTGGCCTATAGCGGCTCCCCGCCGGATGGCCCGTTACCTCCCGTCGCCGTCTGGCGTAGTGCCAAGGAGCCGATCTGTCTGATCCAGGATCAGCCAGAGGGCTGGAGCATAGGCTGGCGCTGGCACCCCAGCCAGTGCTTCGATCTGCTGGCGATCCAGCAGTGGCTGACGCCGTTGCCATGGCGGCGCGCCAAGCTGGTGCTGCAGACCAATGCTGGCTGGCTGTCGGTCAATGCACTGGAGGGGCAGACACTGCACTGGCAGACCAGTGAGTGGCGCAAGGATTCGCGGCTGGAGCTGATCTTCAGCAGCCCCCAGGACGAAGCGTCGCTGCGCGCGGCAATGGCCGCCTGCCGAGTGGATTGAGGGCTGCTTCAATCCCGCGTGGACGGATGATCACGGCGCCATTGCTGCAACTCGATCACCTGACCAGACTGCCTGGGTGCGGGTGCGGGTGCGGGTGCGGGTGCGGGTGCGGGGTTAGGTATCGCCGTCGGAGGCGCACGGAACGGGTACGGATCCAGTTCGATACTGCCCAGGTGCGCGCCGAACATGACGATACGGCCAGCATGGCGCTGTTCGCCCGTGACCGTGAATTCGAAACCGTAGACCCGGGCAAAGCGTCGGTTACCGCGGCCATCACGCACGATGCCGAAACGCTGGAAGGCGACGTTGCCGTCGAGCAGTTCGATATCCAGCTTGCCGCAGTGCTGCTTGACCAATGTCAGCGCACGCTCACGAATGCCGTGGCCATGCCACAACCAGGCGGCAGCAGCGGCCAGCAGAATCAGGATGAATAGGTTGCCGAGGGTCAACATGGTGCATGGGCTCGGGACAGTGAGCGCTCAGCTTACCCGATCCGCCAGGCAATGGCGCTCTGGCGAATCGAGTACAACGAACGCATTACTGCGCGATCGGTGCCGGTGCCTGCAACCCCAGGCGCTCGAACATCACCCGAGCGATTTCTCGCTCACCCATCACCACCAGGTCGGCATTGTGTTCGCGCAGGTAATCGACTTCATCGTCGAAGTGGGCGCGAGCAATGATGTCTAGCCCGGCATTCGCCTGACGGCCATGCAGAGCGATCTGCCCGGCTTCCAGGCTGTTGGGGATGGCGATCATCAGCCAGCGCGCCTGGGCGACGTTTGCCAGTTCCAGTACGTGGGTGCTGGCGGCGTTGCCGAGCACCACGCTGAAGCCTTCTTCACGCAGTTCCTGGGCGCGGGTACGGTTGTCGTCGATGATCACCAGCGGCACGCCTTCGCCACGCAGGCGTTTGCTGATCCGGCTGCCGACACGGCCGTGACCGATGAGGATGGCGTGGCCGACTTCGCTGATCGGGTGCAGGTCGTTGTCTTCACTGTCCGTTGCGCTGACCTGATCAGCCGGCGTGGTGTGCTCGCGGTGATCCAGCCACGGTTGCAGGCGGTCGATCAACAGGAACAGCAGCGGGTTGCAGAGGATCGACAGGATCGCGCCGGCCAGCACCAGATCGCGGGCCGCTTCCGGCACCAGATTCAGGCCGACGCCCAGGCCGATCAGGATGAACGAGAACTCACCGATCTGTGCCAGGCTCACCGAAATGGTCAGCGCTGTACTCAGCGGCTTGCGGAACGCCAGCACGATGAGCATCGCCGCCAGGGATTTACCAAACACGATGATCAGGAAGGTACCCAGCACCAGCAGTGGCTGCTCGAGCAGGATCGCCGGATTGAACAGCATGCCCACCGACACGAAGAACAGCACCGCGAAGGCATCACGCAGCGGTAGCGAGTCTTCGGCGGCTTTGTGGCTGTATTCCGACTCGTTGAGGATCATCCCGGCGAAGAAGGCGCCAAGGGCGAAGGACACCCCGAACAGCTGCGCCGAGCCGTAGGCGATACCCATGGCGATGGCCAGTACGGCCAGGGTGAACAATTCGCGCGAACCGGTACCGGCACTGCGCTCCAGCAGCCAGGGAATGACCCGGCGCCCGACCACGATCATCAGCGCGATGAAGGCAGTGACCTTGCCGAGGGTGATCAGCAACTGCATACCGATGCTGCTGGAACCGTCGCCCTGGGGGATGCCACCGAGCACGCCGGACAACGCCGGCAGCAGCACCAGCGCCAGCACCATCACCAGGTCTTCGACGATCAGCCAGCCCACGGCGATCTTGCCACGGCGGGTGTCGATCAACTGGCGCTCTTCGAGGGCGCGCAGCAGTACCACAGTACTGGCCACCGACAGTGCCAGGCCGAACACCAGGCCGGCGCCCCAGCCCCAGCCCATCGCCCAGGACAAGCCCATGCCCATCACCGTGGCCACGGCGATCTGCACCACGGCGCCGGGAATGGCGATGTGTTTGACCGACATCAGGTCTTTCAGGGAGAAGTGCAGACCCACGCCAAACATCAGCAGGATCACGCCGATCTCGGAGATTTCGTGGGACAGTTCCTTGTCGGCAACGAATCCGGGTGTGAAGGGGCCGACGATGACGCCAGCGATTAGATAGCCTACCAGTGGCGACAGACGCAGGCGGTTGGCCAGGCTGCCGAACAGGTAGGCCAGCACGAAGCCGGCGGCGATTGTCGCAATCAGGGGGGTGTGGTGAGGCATGCGTTCTCCCTATGAACAGAAGGGCCTGGCATGCCTGCACTGCAGCGGGATACAGCGCAGAACAGCATAGCGGCCAAGGTCGGATTGCCCGACCGTAAAGACCGATATTTTATATTAAAATATTGTTTATAACTAAAGGGTCTTTATACAGGATGTGTCTGCAAGCTGATTGGGCTCTGTAAGCCGCGTCATGCCTCGCCTTTGAGTGCGCGGTAGCGGCTTTCCAGCTCCTGGCGAATCTCGCGGCGTTGATGGCCCTGTTCGAAACGTCGCTGTTCTTCCGAGGTCTGCGGTTGACGGGGCGGTACTTCGGTGGATTTGCCGTTTTCGTCGACCGCCACCATGGTGAAGAAGCAGCTGTTGGTATGACGCACCGAGCGCTCGCGGATGTTTTCGGTGACTACCTTGATGCCGACTTCCATGGAGGTGCGCCCGGTGTAGTTGACGGAGGCCAGAAAGGTCACCAGCTCGCCGACGTGCACCGGTTCGCGAAACGTGACCTGATCCACCGATAAGGTCACTACGTAGCGACCGGCATAGCGGCTGGCGCAGGCATAGGCCACTTCGTCGAGATACTTGAGCAGTGTGCCGCCGTGTACATTGCCGGAAAAATTGGCCATGTCCGGGGTCATCAGAACGGTCATCGTCAGTTGGGCGTTTCCGGGTTCCATAGTGTCTGGCTCATCAGGTTGAGGGGGCGCGATTGTCCGCGATGCGTCAGGCGCCGGGTGGTCGATTGTGTCTATGTACTCGATTGCTGCAACGTATGTAAGGGCAATTCACTCTCAGAGCCATGCTCCTTATTCACCAACAAGGAAGACACATGAAGCTAACTCTCCTTTCCTGTGCCCTGCTGCCGCTGTTGGCCGCTGCCGCCCAAGCCGCACCGCAGCCCTGCGATAGCATCAGCCTGTGCAACTCGGCCGGTACCGCAGCCTATCAGGCCGGACATTACGATGAGGCGGCAGACGCCTTCGAGCGCCAGTTGCGACGCGCCGAACAGGCTGACGACGCTGCCGCCCGCGAGCTGGCGCTGAACAATCTGGTCGTGACCAGTCTGCGTCTCCAGCAGCCGGGCCAGGCAAGGGCCTGGTTGAACCTGGCACTGGACGACGGCATGCAGGGCACGGCCACCCGCCACAACCTGCGTTCGGTGTCTGCCGCGCTAAATTACCAGGCCCTCGGCGCCAGCCTGGAGGGGCGCTATCTGCGCTATGCCGGAGCAGCGGTGTGGAGCAGCCTAGACATCACCCGCCAGCCGGACGGCAGCTACCGTGCATCCTTCTCCCCGCTGCGTGCGGGCGGCAAGGTCGAAGAGTACGGCCCTGCTGCCATCGGTAATCTGCAGGGCGCGTTGCAAGGCGAGAAAGCCTATTTCCTGCTGACCGCAGCCGATCTGCCTAGGGGCTGCGCCGTGGAGCTGTTTCACGAAGGGCTGGATATGCGCGTACTGGAAGTCTTCGACCCGCAGTGCCAGCAATACGGCGGCGCCGGTATCAGCGTTGCCGGCGAATACCTGAAGGTCAGTGCCGACCCGCAGCAGCAAGAGCGCTGATCAGGCACTGCCTGGAATGTCTGCACATGTAGTCAAGGTTGAGCGCAGCTGGCTTTTCGGCGAACGATACTCGCCGCACCAGCATGGTTAGTACCGCCGCCTTCGCCAGCAAGCCGGCCCCTGCAGGGTCGTCTCGACGTCATGCGTGATTCAGATACCAGCGCCAATCCTGTTCGCCGACTTTGGCCATGCACTGGCGATATTCGTTCTGCTTGATCGCCGGGAACACCTTGAGGAAGTCCGCCCCCAGTGTGTTCTTCACCATTGAGGTTGCTCCAGAGCGCACGGGGCGCCGAGCCAGTCGGCGGGCAGCATCTCCGGCCTGTGCATAACCGTTGCCGCTAATGGGCCCGGGTCGATCTTCTGGCTGATTTCATGCTGGCGGATGTCCGCGAAGATCGCCGTGGTGACCTGCAAACGGCGTCGGGCGTCTTTTTGCGGCACCTGTGCAACCGTTTACGGCGTGCACTTGGTGGCAAATTGTTCTGAGTATTGCTGCGTCGCGCGAGTACGGCTCGGATGTTAACCTGCAGTCAAAGTGGCCCAGCAACGGGTCAATAACCCCATTCTTAAGCAGGCTCACGTGAGCCATCGAGCAGCCGCGCGAGCTCGCTTGTGCCTGCCCCAAAACAAGGAGCCGTTTCCTCATGCATGCCATCAGCTTCATCCAGGATCTAGCGGTGATCATGCTGGTGGCCGGCGTGGTCACCGTGCTGTTCCACCGCTTCAAGCAGCCGGTGGTGCTCGGTTATATCCTCGCCGGCTTCCTGATCGGCCCGCACACACCGCCGTTCGGCCTGATCCATGATGAAGAGACCATCCGCACCCTCGCCGAGCTGGGGGTGATCTTCCTGATGTTCTGCCTGGGGCTGGAGTTCAGCCTGCGCAAGCTGTTCAACGTCGGCGCCACGGCCTTCATCGCGGCGTTTCTGGAAATCATCCTGATGATCTGGATCGGTTTCGAGATCGGCCGCTACTTCGAATGGAGCACCATGGATTCGCTGTTCCTCGGCGCGATCCTGGCGATTTCTTCGACGACCATCATTATCAAGGCGCTCGGCGACCTGAAGATGAAGAACGAGCGCTTCGCACAGTTGATCTTCGGGGTGCTGATCGTCGAGGACATTCTCGGTATCGGCATCATCGCGCTGCTGTCCGGTATCGCCCTGAGCGGTAGCGTGGAAACCGGCGAGGTGTTCGCCACCGTTGGCAAGCTGTCGCTGTTCATGATCGTCGCCCTGGTCATCGGCATCATTCTGGTGCCGCGCATCCTCGCTTATGTGGCCAAGTTCGAAAGCAACGAGATGCTACTGGTGGCTGTGTTGGGCATGTGCTTTGGCTTCTGCCTGCTGGTGGTCAAGCTGGAATACAGCATGGTGCTGGGTGCCTTCCTGATCGGTGCGATCATGGCCGAGTCGCGCCAACTGGTGCAGATCGAGCGTCTGATCGAGCCGGTGCGTGACATGTTCAGCGCGATTTTCTTCGTTGCCATCGGCCTGCTGCTCGATCCCAACGTGCTGGTCGAATACGCCTGGCCGATCGCGGTGATCACTGTGGCCGTGATCGTCGGCAAGGTGTTCTCGTGCAGCATCGGCTCCTTCATCGCCGGTAACGACGGGCGCACCTCGCTACGCGTCGGCATGGGCCTGTCGCAGATCGGCGAGTTCTCTTTCATCATCGCCACCCTGGGCATGACCTTGCAGGTGACCAGCGACTTCCTCTACCCGGTAGCGGTTGCCGTATCGGTGATCACCACCCTGACCACGCCATACCTGATCCGCTCGGCCGATCCGCTGGCGGTGAGTCTTGGCAAGGTTATGCCGCAGCGCGTGTCGCGGGTGTTCTCGCTGTACGGCGAATGGCTGCGCAGCATCCAGCCGCAAGGCCAGGGCGCGATCCTGGCGGGGATGATCCGCAAGATCGTTATGCAGGTGCTGGTCAACCTGGCTTTCGTGGTGGCGATCTTCCTGGGAATCGCCTTCTTCGCCACGCAGTTCGGTGCCTGGCTGGCCCAGTGGCTGGATCAGGAGAACCTGCGCAAGGCGGTGATCTGGGGTACGGCCTTGCTGTTGTCGTTGCCGTGCCTGATTGCGGCGTACCGCAAGATCAAGGCGCTCTCCATGCTGCTCGCCGAGATGGGTGTGCGCCAGGAGAAGGCCGGTCGTCATACGGCGCGGGTGCGCAAGGTGATTTCCGAGGTCATTCCGCTGCTATCACTGGTCGGCATCATGCTGCTGCTGACGGCGCTGTCGTCGAGCATCCTGCCGTCCAATGACATGCTGCTGCTGGTCGGCGTCGTTGCCGCTGGTGTGGTGGCCGTGCTGTGGCGCTGGTTCATCCGCGTACACACACGCCTGCAGATCGCCCTGTTCGAAACGCTCGACAAGCCCGAGACACCCGGGCATCACTGAAACGACAAGGGCGCCAGATAGGCGCCCTTCTTGTATGTAAACCCGTAGCCTGGCGTTGAGCGAAGCGATACCCAGGGCTGTATTCCCCGCGTGTCGCAACGCTCAGCACGGGCTACGAAAGCAGCCGCTGCGCCCTTGGGGAATGATCATTCCTCCAGCCAGACTTCACGTACCCAGTGCCAGACCGAGTCCCAGCTGTCGTCGGTGAGGTCTTCTTCTTCGCCGTCCCACAGCAGCACGGTGCCGTCCTGCTCGACGCAGTAGTAGTTGCCCTGATCTTCGCAGATCGGCACCAGTTCTCGGGATACACCCAGCGACCAGGCAACCGAGGCCACTTCTGGCAGGTAGGTGTGCGACTGCGGGTCGGTGGCCGTGACCGGCTCCAGGCGGCCGTAGACCACATCGCTGACCTTGAGCAGGAATTCGCGCAGCTCGAACGGCAAGTTGATGAGGATCTGCTCCTCAATCTCCACGAGCAGTTCTTCTTCCGGCAGTTCCAGCGGTACCGGTACCGGTTCGTTCAGTTCACGCAGTTGTTCGATGACTTCTTCCACGGGCGGCTCCAGTAGAGGTCGGCGATTCTCATCAGGTTTTGGAAAGCACAAAAAAGACGAGCGCTAGGTCAGCTGCCGTCTGGTTTGATATTTCTGTAATAGCGCAGCTTTTTACGCTGAATGGAAAATAGTCACAAGCCGCAAAAAGGCAAAATGCCATGTTGGTTGCGATATGACCATTCCATAGGTCTCGGTGCGAATGACCGAGAGATGCAGCACAGGTTCCAAAAGTTCAGGCCCGGAAAACACAAAACCCGGGCAAGCCCGGGTTTTGTCATCACGCGTGGGATCAGCCGTTTTGGCGGATACCGGCAACCAGCCAGGGCTGGTTGTCGCCCGTCGGGCGCTCGAGGCGCCAGCTTTCGCTGAACACTTCGCCCTGGTCGAAGCGCGAGGTCTTCGATACACCGCTGAAGGTCAGGGTGGCGATGGTCTTGTCGGCGTGGTCGTCGACACCGTCCAACTGCACGTCGAGGTTGTCGATGTAGGTGGACTGGAAGCCCTCACCCAGATCGGCGCGCTCGCGCTTGAGGAACTCCAGCAGTTGCGGGGTCACGAACTCGGCGATCTTGTCCATCTCGTTCGCGTCCCAGTGCTGCTGCAGGCTCAGGAAGTGCTCGCGACCAGCATTGATGAAGCTCTGCTCATTGAACCAGGCAGGTGCGTTGATCACCGGTTTGATCGCAGCAGCGCTGCTGCCACCGAAGATCGACTGCTGTGCGGGTTGCGGCTGGCCATGGGCTTCACGCTGGAAGGGAGCACCACCGGCGGCTGCGACGTTCGGCTGCTGCTTCTGGCGACGAGCGGCCAGGAAGCGGAACAGCAGGAAGGCGATCAGGCCGAAGATCAGCATGTCCATGATCTGCAGGCCTTCGAAGCCATCACCCATGAACATCGAAGCCAGCAGACCACCGGCGGCCAGGCCGGCCAGTGGGCCGAGCCAGCGCGAAGCACCGCTGGCGGCGGCAGGAGTACGGCCAGGCGCAGCGGCGTTGGCGTTAGGCTGGGAAGGAGGTGTGGCCTGACGGGTCTGGTGGCTCGGTGCGGAGCCAAAGGATTTTCCGCCGCCCATACGCTTGGCGTCGGCAGTCAAACTGAAGGACAGGCCCAGACAAACTACCAGGGCGATACTGAGGAAACGCTGCATTATCGGTTTTCTCTTGGTTATTGAAACACTGACGGGCATCTTGCCCGTGGCCGGTCGGCATGACCAGCAACAGAATGTTTCGAGCTTTTGCCCAACGCAACGGCTGGCGCTGTTTAGTCGTGTACTTGGGGTGGACGTAAAACGGAACCCGAGGGTTCCGTTTTATTAACGGCTACTGTCGATCCCTATTCGGGTCGACGGGTGCTTAGCGCCAGTTGTACAGCTCTTGTTCGGTCACTGCGCTCATCGGCGTGACTTCATCCTGGAAGGTCTTCATGGATTTCCAGATGCGGCCGTTGAGTTCGTTCTGGCCTGCGAGCTCTTCCAGAACCACCTGAGATTCACGCTTCATGGCGTCCAGCACTTCGTCGGGGAAGCGCTTGATCGGCACGCCCTGCTCTTTGAGCTGGGCCAGGGATTTGGCATTGTTGAAGATATAGTCGTCCATCATGTCCAGGGTCGCCGCACGGGCGGCCTCTACTACAATGGCTTGCAGGTCGGCAGGCAGGCTGTCGAAGGCCTTCTGGTTGACCATCGACTCGACCACCGCCTGTGGCTCCTGCCAGCCCGGGAAGTAGTAGTACTTGGCGGCTTTATGCAGACCGAAGGCCAGGTCGTTGTACGGGCTCACCCAGTCGGTAGCATCGATGGCGCGGGTTTGCAGGGCGGTGAAAATCTCCCCGCCAGGCAGGTTGACGGTGATCGCGCCGAGCTTGCTCCACACTTCGCCGCCCAGGCCTGGCATGCGAATCTTCAGGCCTTTGACGTCTTCCAGGGAGTTGATTTCCTTGTTGTACCAGCCGCCCATCTGCATGGTGGTGTTACCCGCCGACAGCGGTTTCACGCCGTAGGGCGCATAGGTCTCGTCCCACAGGGCCTGACCGCCACCCTTGCTCAGCCAGGCGTTCATTTCCAGGGTCGACAGGCCGAACGGCACCGAGGTGAAGAACTGTGCGGCCGGAACCTTGCCTTTCCAGTAGTAAGGCGTGCCGTGGCCCATTTCTGCAGTACCACGCGACACTGCATCGAACACTTCCAGCGCCGGTACCAGCTCACCAGCAGCGTAGACCTTGACGGTCAGCCGCCCGGCGCTCATGGCATTGATGCGTTCGGCCAGACGTTCGGCGGCAGTGCCCAGGCCCGGGTAGTTCTTCGGCCAGGAGGTGACCATCTTCCAGTGAAAGGTTTCCGCTTTTACAGGGGTGGCGCTTTGCTGGGCAGCAGGGGTTTCTTCCTTGCAGCCGGCCAAGCCGATGGCAGCGAGCAGCGCCACAGCGGCGCCGAACAGGTTACGGCGGTTCATCGTGATCTCCCTTAGGGGTGTTGAGCAGCGTGCCCAGGTTACTTTTATTATTGGGCGTCGGCTTGAAGCGCTCGATGCCCGTTGGTTTAACAAATTCTTATCAGCGCAGCAGGGGCGAGGCGCAGCCAGCTTTGAGCTGGCGCCTCAAAGTGCTTCCAGCTTGGCGTAGGCCAGCATCAGCCACTTGCTGCCCTCGTTTTCGAAATTCACCTGTACGCGTGCCTGCGGGCCGGAGCCCTCGAAATTGAGGATGGTGCCTTCACCGAACAGTGAATGCTGCACGCGTTGGCCAAGGTTGAACGGGGTGTCCGGCACGGCGCTGCCAGCGAACAGGCTGCTGCCGCTCATGCTGCGGCTGCCACTGCCGTAAGGTCGGCTGACGCTATTGGACAGGCGCACTTCCTGGAGCAGGTGCGGGGGAACCTCGCGCACGAAACGCGACACCTTGTTGTAGGTCTCGTTGCCGTACAGGCGGCGGGTTTCCGCGTAGCTGATCACCAGGTTGTGCATGGCCCGGGTGATCCCGACGTAAGCCAGACGCCGTTCCTCTTCCAGACGGCCGGGTTCTTCCAGGCTCATCTTGTGCGGGAACAGGCCTTCTTCCATGCCGACCAGGAACACCCGTGGGAACTCCAGGCCCTTGGCGCTGTGCAGGGTCATCAACTGGATGCTGTCTTCGTTTTCGGCGGCTTGGGTGTCGCCGGCTTCCAGCGAGGCGTGGCCGAGGAATGCGGCCAGCGGTGTCTGCTCTTCGTCGCCGTCTTCACCCTCGTAAGAGTCGAAAGCGCGTGCAGCAGAGACCAGCTCCTCGAGGTTTTCCACCCGTGCCTGGGCCTTCTCGCCCTTCTCGTCGCGGTGATAGGCGAGCAGGCCGGACTGTTCGATGACCAGCTGCGCCATGCTGTGCAACGACATCCCTTCGACCTTCAGGGCCAAGGTGTCGACCAGCTCGACGAAGGCATTCAGGGCGCTGGCGGCACGCCCACTGACGACCTTGGTGCCGACAGCTTCATGCAGTGCGGCCCACATCGACAGCTCGTTGGCCCGCGCGAACTGGCGCAGGGTTTCCACCGTCTTCTCGCCAATGCCACGGGCCGGTACGTTGATCACCCGCTCTAGTGCCGCGTCGTTGCCGCGCTGGTGGATCAGGCGCAGGTAGGCCATGGCGTTCTTGATTTCGGCGCGTTCGAAGAAGCGCTGGCCACCGTAGATGCGGTAGGGAATCTTCTCGCGCAGCAGCGCCTCTTCCAGCACCCGCGACTGGGCGTTGGAGCGATAGAGAATGGCGATATCGCTGCGCTTGAGGCCTTCCTTGCGCAGGGCATCCTCGATGGTTTCGACCACGTAGCGAGCTTCGTCGTGCTCGTTAAAGGCGGCGTACAGGCTGATCAGTTCGCCGTCACCGACGTCGGTGCGCAATTCCTTGCCCAGGCGTCCCTGGTTGTTGGCGATCAGCGCATTGGCGGCGTTGAGGATATTCGCCGTGGAGCGGTAGTTCTGCTCCAGGCGGATGATCTCGGCCCCGGAAAAATCACTGTCGAACTGCTGAATATTCTCGATCTTCGCCCCGCGCCAGCCGTAGATCGACTGGTCGTCGTCGCCCACCACCATGAGGCTTTCGCCGCCCTTGGCGAGAAAGCGCAGCCAGGCGTACTGCACGGCGTTGGTGTCCTGGAACTCGTCCACCAGAATATGCCGGAAGCGCCGATGGTAATGCTCCAGCAGACCGGGGTTGTTGCGCCACAGATCGAGAGCGCGCAGCAGCAGCTCGGCGAAGTCGATGACCCCGGCGCGCGCACAGGCCGCCTCGTAGGCTTCATAGATACTGCGCATGGTGGCCAGGAACAGGTCGCCGCTGGCCTGAATGCCCTGCGGGCGGATGCCTTCATCCTTCTGCCCGTTGATGAACCACTGCGCTTGCTTGACCGGCCAGCGTTGCTCATCCAGGCCCAGCTCGCGGATCACCCGTTTGACCAGACGCTGCTGGTCGTCGGAGTCGAGGATCTGGAAGTTCTCGGCCAGGTTGGCCTCGCGCCAATGCGCGCGCAACAGGCGGTGTGCCAGGCCGTGGAAGGTACCCACCCACATGCCGGCCGGGCTCTGCCCAAGCACGTCTTCGATGCGATGACGCATCTCGGCGGCGGCCTTGTTGGTGAAAGTCACCGACAGGATGCTGTGGGGCGAGACGTCCAGCCGCTGGATCAGGAACGCGATGCGATGCACCAGCACGCGCGTCTTGCCGGAGCCGGCGCCGGCCAGCACCAACTGATGACCAGGCGGTGTGGTAACCGCGTGGTGCTGGGCTGGGTTGAGGGAGGTGAGTCGCTGATCGAGGTCATTTTGCATCGCGGCATTCTAGGGGGGCGGCGCAGGTTGGGCAAACGGTGGTGAGTAGGAGGGTGATGCGCGTTATTGCTCACTGACTACGGCTAGGTGAGCCCGACCCGTTTCGGCAGAACCGATCAGCAGGTTGTGCGAATCGTTTTTTGCCACAACGGCCAATGAGCCTGCATGGCGCTGTATCGAGCTGTGCGACGTATGGTGGTTGTGATCCAGGGCACGTTCAAGAAAAGTAACTACGTTAATAATTCATAAACAGTTGTCTGTCCTATGTTCTTGAGCCATTGAGTCTCGGAGCAATCGGACTTTACTCATCAAGCCGCAACGCGGCATGGACTGATCGTCTTAAGGATATCCATCATGAAAAAGACAGTACTCATCGCCGTCGCAGCCCTCTCTCTGACCATGCTGGCCGGCTGCGGTGGCCGTACCCCACTGGATTACGAAACAGGCACCTACATCGCCCCCGAGACGGTTCAACAGCTGAAATCCTCCAGCGCCACTCAGGATCAGGTCGTCAAGCAGATCGGCTACCCGAACACCAAGTCCGAGCTGAGTGGCAAGGAAGTCTGGAAGTACGATTACACCCTGATCAGCGCACTGCCTGGTGCACCGAACAAGAACGAGTCGACCGTGTTCGAGTGGAGCAAGGCTGGGAAGCTGCTGGACGCTTACAAAACTAATGGTGGTGCCGGCTCGAACGGCAACCCGCTGTTGAAAGCGGCCGGTATGTAAGCGACATCTGTTGCTGAAACCAAAACGCCCGACATTCTGCATGTCGGGCGTTTTTGTATGTGGCGAAAAAGGTTGGCGGGTTTTATCAGCTCAGAAACTGGCTACCCCCGGCTTACGGCCTTCGGCGCGAACAGGGTGTGGATCGCTTCCCGGTACTCGCTGCTGCCGGTGCGTAGGCTGTTGTTGTGGTTGCCGCCATCTATCAGCAGCAGGCGTTTGGGTTCGTTGGCGGCCTGGTAGAGGCTTTCGCTGAAACGCTGCGGGATATAGCGGTCATTGGTGCCGTGGGCGATCAGCACGGGTACCTTGACGTCGCCAATCTTGCTCAGCGAGTCGAACTTCTGTGACAGCAGCCAGTGCACCGGCAGCGATGTGTACTCGGCGGCTACTTCGGTCGCAGCGTCGGCCAGGTTGGTGAAGGTCGACTCGATGATCAGCCCTGCCAGCGGCGGCGTGTGGCGATCGCGGCCCAGTGATTCGGTGAGGTTGACCGCTACTGCGCCGCCCAACGAGTGGCCGTAGACGAAGCGCTTGGCAGGGTCGGGCTGCAGTTCGGTGAGGCGCTGCCAGGCGATCTCGGCGTCTTCGTAAATGGTGCGCTCGGAGGGCAGTTCGCCGAGGCTCTCGCCAAAACCGCGGTAGTCGATGGCCAGTACCGAGAAGCCCATGGCGTGCAGCTGTTCGATGCGGAACATCTGGCCGGTGAGATTCCAGCGCGAGCCATGCAGGTACAGCAGGGTGGGGGCGTCAGCCTTTTGCGCGGGCCACCACCAGGCGTGAATGTTCTGCTTGTCCCCGAACTGCGGCGCGCTGAGGGTCATTTCCTCCACGCCGGCCGGCAGGCCGCTGAACCAGCTGGCGGTGCCCGGTTCGATGCGGAACACCAGTTCGCGCTCCTTCTGTTCCAGCTTGGCGCAGCCGACCGGCAGGCCGACGGCCAGGCACAGCAGCAGGCTCAGGCTGAACCAGCGGCGGCGCAGGGTGTGGATAAGTGATGTGGCCATGGATCTCCGCATTGCTCGAAACGTGACGCCGCGGCCCCTGCACAGGGGCGGCAGCGTGGCGTGAAAGGGTGATAGGCGAGTAGACAGGAGCGCAGCGGTGATGTTCGTCTGGCGCGCGGTTTTCGGGTATCGAGTTGTTACCGGATCATGACATGGCTGCTGCCGCTTTCAAGCCTGCGCTATGCTGCGCCGCTCATAGGCTACGGACTTCTCCATGTCGCCCACATCTCCCGATCTGCGCCGCCCTGCGGGTGCCACGCTGGTACTGCTGGCGTCGTTGTACTGCGCTCAGGGTTTACCATCCGGGTTGATCGCCCATGCGCTGCCGGTGCTGCTGCGTCAGCACGGCGTGGATCTGGCGCTGATCGGCCTGCTCAAGCTGCTGGCATTGCCCTGGTTGCTCAAGGTGCTGTGGGCGCCCTGGGTGGATCGTCTGTCGTCGCGCCGTCTGGGCCATCACCGTGGCTGGATCCTGCCGCTGCAGAGCGGCGTTTTGCTGATTCTGCTGGCGTTGGCGCTGCTCTCGCCCGATGCCTTGTTCGGCGGACATCTGCCGTTGCTGCTCGGCCTGCTGGTGCTGGTCAATCTGGCGGCGGCGACCCAGGACATCGCCACCGACGGCCTGACCGTGCGCCTGCTGCCGGAGCGCTGGCGCGGGCTGGGCAACAGCCTGCAGGTCGGTGGCTACAAGGTGGGCATGATCATCAGTGGCAGCGGCCTGTTGCTGGTCATCGACCGCGTCGGCTGGAACCTCTCGCTGCTCTGGCTGGCGGGTCTGCTGGCGCTGACGCTGGTGCCGATCTGGCGCTTCGCCGAAGCGCGCCATCTGCCCCCTCGGGTTGCCGCCGTCGAACCGGTTGGGCCGAGCCTGTTGCTGCACCATTACCGTGGGCTGTTGGCGCTACCGGGCATGGGACTGTGGCTGGCTGTGGTGCTGACCTTCAAGCTCGGTGACGCTCTGGGGTCGCCGATGATCAAGCCGATGCTGGTGGATCAGGGCTGGAGCAACGCCGAACTGGGTCAATTGACACTGATCAGCAGCCTGGTCGGCATCGGCGGCGCGCTGCTGGGTGGGCTGCTGTATGCGCGTCTGGGCGTGCTGCGCGCGTTGCTGATCTTCGGCGCGCTGCAGGCGCTGAGCCTTGTCACGTTGGCGCTGCTGGTGAGCCGTGGCGGTGATGCAACCCTGGTGTATACGTTGACGCTGTTCGAGCAGGCGGCCGATGGTTTGTCCACGGTGGCACTGTTTGCCGCGATGATGCGCCAGTGCCGCGCCGGCCACGAGGGGGCGGATTTCACCCTGCAGGCTTCCACGCAGATTCTGCTCGGCGGCTTCGTCGGTGCAACCAGTGGTGTGCTGGCCAAGGCGCTCGGCTATGACGGCCTGTTCATCTGCGCCGGCGCTCTCGGCCTGGCGGCGCTGTTGCTGGTCTGGCGTTATTTTCGCCGCCACGGCTGGCGCTAGCAGCGCTCGCCTTCCGTAGCCCGATGGAGTTCCGGATTTTGTAGGAGCCCCGACCCCGGGGCGATGAAATCGTGGCCATCCTGCAAAACGGCGTTGTGGCCACCATTCGCCGCGAGGGCGCGGCTCCTACAGGATCGTTGGTGTTAGGCGAGCACGGGTTGAGGCGAATATCGCTTCCTGGGTATCGCTGCGCTCAACGCCAGGCTACCGGGTTCGCGGGGATTGTTTTTCGTAGCCTGGGTCGAGCGCAGCGACACCCGGGGATGTTTCGCTCAATCCTCGAACTGCACGGGGCAGGTGGGGCCTTCGAGTTTGTGGATTTCTTCGATCACGTGGGGGCGGGCGTGGCGCAGAACCAGTTGGCGGTTCTGCGCCTGCAGGCGGCGCGCTTCCAGATGGAGCATTTCCACGCCGGCGTAATCAATGAAGTTGATATGCCGGGCATCGACCACTACCCGCTCGCCACGGCTGAGTTGCAGCACCTGCTGCACGTAGTGGCAGGCGCCGAAGAAGATCGAGCCTTCCAGGCGCAGCAATTCGTCGTCGCCGTCGCGGGTGTATTTGAAGCGCGGCTGCGAGGTGCGCTTGAGGTAGAAGAACAGCGAAGCCAGCACGCCGGCATAGATCGCCGTTTGCAGCTCCAGCACCAGGGTGGCCAGCAGGGTCAGCAGCATCACCACGAACTCCGCACGGCTGACCCGCAGCAACGCGCGTACGCCGGCGACATCCACCAGCCCCCAGCAGATCAGCAGGATCGCCGCGGCCATGCTGGGTAGGGCGATATGCGCGATCAACCCCGCACAGAGCAGCGCGAAAGCGGCCACCAGCAAGGCGGAGAACACCCCGGCCATGGGGGAGGTAGCGCCCGCTTGCAGATTCAGCGCCGAGCGAGTGAAAGAGCCCGCCGACAACGAGCCGGAGAACCAGGGGCCGATCAGGTTGGAAAGGCCCTGGGCACGCACTTCCTGATTGGCGTCCAGTACCTGCTGGGACTTGCTTGCCAGGGAGCGGGCGATGGACAGGCTGGTGACCAGGCCGAGCATGCCGCAGGCGATGGCGGCGGGCAGCAGTTGCAGCAGGCTGTTGACCTCGACGTGCAGGGTGGTGAGCGGTGGCAGCGTGCCTTCGAAGGCATTAACCAGGGTGATGCTGGCGAAGAACCCTGGCAGCGCGGCGACCAGCAGGCTACCGGCGACCACGCCAATCAGCAGCGCCGGCAAGCGTGGCCACAGACGACGGCACAGCAGGCTTACCGTCAAGGTGAAAATTGCTACCAGCACGGCGTGCCAGTCGGCCTGGTCGAGGTGCTGGAAGAGATTGAGCAGGGTCGCTACCGCGGTGCGCTGGCTGTCGACCTGCAGGCCCAGCAGGTTGGGTAGCTGACCGAGGGCGATCACCACCGCGGCGCCGAGGGTGAAGCCAAGTACTACCGAGGGCGAGACGAAGTTGACCAGATTGCCGAAGCGCAGCAGCCCCAGCAGCCACTGGAAAAGCCCGGCGAGAAAGGTCAGCACCAGAACCAGCGCGACGAACTCCTCGCTACCGGGCCTGGCCATGGGGCTGACGCTGGTGAACAGGACGATGGAAATGGCCGCCGTCGGCCCGCCAATCAAGTGCCACGACGAGCCCCACAGGCAGGCGATGATCACCGGCACGATGGCCGCATACAGCCCGTACTCGGCGGGCAAGCCGGCGATCAGTGCGTAGGCGATCGATTGCGGCAAGGCCAGAATGGCGCCGCTCAGCCCGACCAGCAGATCCGTACCCAGGGTGCGCCGGGTGACACTCGGCCACCAGAGCAGGAAGGGCAACAGGCTGTAACGGCTGGGTAAGCGCATGCGTTCGCTCGGCGGCGGGTGATCAGGTGGCAAGCAGAGTAACAGAGGCTTTAGTCATGTTTTCCCGGAGTGTCCGAGTGCATCGCGTGTATGACGTTGGAAAGGCGAAAGCGGACGGTGGATGCAGAGCTTGCTTTTTGTAGGAGGGGCTTTAGCCGCGAGCTCTTCACGCCTAGCTAGGCAAAATCGAGGCTAAAGCCTCTCCCACAAAAGCTCTGCTCACCGTCCGCTATCGCCTTTTAACTGCCTTACAGTTTGGCCTTCACCGCCGCAAGCGCATCGCCGCCATCGCGGGTGGTGACGCCCTGCAGCCAGCCGTCGACCACCTCGGGGTTGGCCTTCAGCCAGTCCTTCACGGCCTGGTCGTTGCTGGCCTGCTTGCTCAGCACCTTGTCCATGATGGCGTTCTCCATCTCCTGGGTGAACGTCAGGTTGCTCAGCAGTTTGCCCACGTTCGGGCACTGCGCCGCGTAGCCTTTGCGGGCCAGGGTGTTGACGCTGCCGCTCTCGCCAAAGTACTTCTCGCCGCCCTTGAGGTACTTCATGTCGTACTGCACGTTCATCGGGTGTGGCGTCCAGCCGAGGAAGGCGACGAATTCGTCACGTCGCACCGCACGGCCGACCTGCACCAGCATGGCCTGTTCGCTGGACTCGACCAGCGTCCAGTCCTTGAGACCGAATTCATTGGCGGCGATGATTTCCTTGATCGACTCGTTGGCCGGTGCGCCGGACGCGATGCCGTAGATCTTGCTGCCGAACTTGTCGGCGTGCTTTTCCAGATCGGCGAAGGTCTTCACCCCGGCGTCATAAGCGTAGGTCGGCACGGCCAGGGTGTACTCGGTGCCGCTGAGGTTTTCGGCAACCTTGTCGACCTTGCCGTTGGCGACGAACTTGTCGTAGTTGGCCTGCTGCGCGGGCATCCAGTTGCCGAGGAACACGTCGACCTGACCCTTCTGCAGGCCGGCGAAGATGATCGGCACGCCGAGGGTCTGGGTCTGCACTTTGTAGCCCAGCCCTTCGAGTACCAGGCTGGCGATGCCGTTCGTCACGGCGATGTCGCTCCAGCCTGGATCGCCGAGCTTCACCGTGGCACAGCTGGCGTCTTCGGCGTGGGCGTGGGCTTGGGAGGCGAGGGCGGTGGCCATGAACAGGCTGCCGGTGACAGCCGTCTTGAATGTCTTCATGCCTATTTCCTTATGTTGGTTTTTAGAGTGGCAGGCTATGCGACGCAGGCCAGCGTGCCGGGTTCCCACGGTTTTCCGCTGGGTCACCCGGCGCGCTGCATCACGGTTGGGGGAAGCGAGCGCGGCGCTCCAGATCGTCGAGGTCGATGTGGTTGCGCATGTACTGCTCGCTGGCGTCGACGATCGGCTGGTGATCCCAGCTTTTCAGCGCGCCTTTGGTCAGGGCTTCGGCGACCAGGCGGCGGCGACGCTGGCTGGCCAGGGTCGCCTGGTGGATGGCGGGAATGTTCCAACGGCCGCGTGCCTCCTCAAGGAAGGACTCGACCTGCTTGCGATGATCCCAGGACTGGGCGAGGTTCTCGCGCTCCTGCGGGTCGTTCGCCACGTTGAACAGCAGCAACGGATCCTCTTCGGAGTAGATGAATTTCCACTCGCCGCGGCGAATCATCATCAGCGGGCTGGTGGTGCCTTCGGCCATGTATTCGCCGAGCACTTCATCGTGGCCGCCAGTGCCCTGCAGGTGCGGCAGCAGCGAGCGGCCGTCGAGCGCCAAGCCAGGCTCGACCTGGCCGCCGGCCAGCTCCACCAGGGTCGGCAACAGGTCAACGGTGGACACCGACTGGCTGACCCGGTGCGCCGCGAAGCGCGCTGGAGCGTGAACCAGCAGCGGTACCCGGGCGGCCATCTCGAACCAGTGCATTTTGTACCAGAGGCCGCGCTCGCCAAGCATGTCGCCGTGATCGCCGGAGAACACAATGATGGTGTCGTCGGCCAGTTTGCAGTCCTTGAGGGTCTTGAGCAGCTTGCCGATGTTGTCGTCGATGTAGCTGCAGGCGCCGAAGTAGGCGCGCCGCGCGTCGCGGATCTTGTGCTCGGGCAGCGGCTTGTCCCACAGGTCGATGACCTTGAGCAGACGCTGGGAATGAGGATCCTGCTCGGCCTGGTCGATCACCTGACGGGGCAGGGCGATGTCGTCATCGCTGTAGCGGTCCCAGTATTCCTCGGGGATGGTGTACGGGTCGTGCGGGTGGGTCATCGACACGGTCAGGCAGAACGGTTGATCCGGCGTCACTCGCACGTGATCGAAGAGGTACTGCTGAGCCTTGAACACCACCTCTTCGTCGAAGTCGAGCTGGTTGGTACGCACGCAAGGGCCGGCCTGCAGCACCGAAGACATGTTGTGGTACCAGCTGGCGCGCACCTCCGGCTCGTCCCAGTTCACGGCCCAGCCATAGTCGGCGGGGTAGATGTCGCTGGTCAGGCGCTCTTCGTAACCGTGCAACTGATCGGGGCCACAGAAGTGCATCTTGCCGGACAGCGCCGTGCGGTAGCCGAGGCGGCGCAGATAGTGAGCGTAGGTGGGCACGTCGGCGGGAAAGTCGGCAGCGTTGTCGTAAGCACCGATCTGGCTGGGCAACTGGCCGCTGACCAGGGTGAAGCGCGACGGTGCGCATAGCGGGCTGTTGCAGTAGGCGGAATCGAACAGCACGCCCTCGGCGGCCAGGCGCTGCAGGTTCGGCACCTTGATCGGCGAAGCCGGATCGTGCAGCGGCAACAGTGGCGCGGCCATCTGATCGGCCATGATGAAAAGGATGTTCGGGCGTTTCATGGCGGTTGGTATTCCATATAGTTGTTTTATGCGAGAGTGCTATTTCGATCATCCAGCCTCGCCAGGCATGGGTAAACCCGGATCAGGTACATGACTAGGATAAGCACAGCTTATGCTTAAGACGCTCGATGGAGTCTCTCTGGACGTGCTGCGGGTATTCGAGTCCGCAGCACGCCAGCTGAGCTTCACGGCTGCGGCAGCTGAGCTCGGTAGCAGCCAGCCGGCCATCAGCCAGCAGATCAAGCGCCTTGAGGAACAGTTGGCGACCCGCCTTTTCGACCGCGTGTACCGAGGAATCGTGCTGACCGAAGCCGGCGAAACCCTGCTGGGCCCGGTGCAGGAGGGTTTGGCAGCCCTGGATGCCGGCCTGGAAGCGGTGGTCGGCCGGCAGCAGCACGAGGTGTTGCAGGTGGCCACCGACTTCGCCTTCGCCGCCTATTGGCTGATGCCACGGCTGCAGCGTTTTCATCAGTTGTATCCGGAGGTCGATGTCAGCCTGGTCACCAGCGAGCGCGACATGACCAGCCTGCCTGCGGAGATCGATGTCGCCATCTCCTTCGGCGACGGGCGCTTGAAGAATGGCCAGGTGCACCTGCTGTTCAAGGAGGAGGTGTTTGCGGTGTGCAGCCCGCAGTTGCTCAATGGCCAGAGCGCCACGGCCAATCAGCTGCTAGCGCGTTTGCCGCTGCTGCACCTGCGCCCGGAAAGCCGCTCGCGCTGGTTCGACTGGAACGGCCTGTTCCGCGCCCTGGGTATCGCTGAAACGCCTAGCCCCGGCAGCCTGCGCTTCGACAACTACACCCTGCTGATCCAGGCCGCAATCGCCGGCCAGGGCGTCGCCATCGGCTGGCGGCATCTGGTCGACGAGCTGCTTGCCCAGGGGTTGCTCAGTCGCGTCGACGGGCGCACGGTAACCTCCGAGTTCGGCTATTACGTGGTGCTGCCCGAGCGCAAACGGCGGGTGCGCCTGGTGCACAATTTCGTCGACTGGCTGCGGGACGAACTGCTGCGCGAGACGCTACCGCCACTGCAGGGCCCTATCGATCCACGGGGAATAGCCATCTGAGCGATTTGCGCAGGCGCCGAGTGCTCTGACGCGCGCCCTCTGGCACTGTATGATCCGCGCCTGATTTTCCAAGAGCCCGCGCCATGCCTTACCTGCTCGCCGTCACCGTCCTCTGGGCGTTTTCCTTCAGCCTGATCGGCGAATACCTGGCGGGCCGGGTGGACAGCGATTTCGCCGTGTTGGCGCGGGTGGCCGTAGCGGCGCTGGTGTTCCTGCCGTTCACCCTCTGGCGCGGCTTGCCGCGGCGCTTGCTGGCCGGCTTCTGGCTGGCCGGGGCGCTGCAGTTCGGGGTGACCTACCTGTGTCTGTACCGCAGTTTCCAGGTGCTGACGGTACCCGAGGTGCTGCTGTTTACCGTGCTCACGCCGATCTACGTGACATTGCTCGACGATGCCCTGTCTCGGCGCTTCAATCCATGGGCTCTTGTGGCTGCGCTGGTGGCCGTGGGCGGCGGGGTGATCATTCGCTTTGATCGGCTCGAGGGCGAATACTTGATCGGTTTCCTGCTGCTGCAGCTGGCCAACGTCACGTTCGCCGCCGGCCAGGTGCTGTGCCGCCAGTTGCTGATGCGCTACCCGACCGAGCAGCCGTTGCATCGCTTTTTCGGCCACTTCTTCCTCGGTGCGATGGTGCTGGTGCTGCCGTCGTTTCTGCTCTTCGGCAACCCGGACAAGCTGCCGAGCACTGCCTTGCAGTGGGGCATCCTGCTGTGGATGGGGCTGTTCGCCACGGCGCTGGGGCTGTTCTGGTGGGTCAAGGGCAGTATCAAGGTGGATGCCGGCACCCTGGCGGTGATGAACGAGCTGCATGTGCCAGCTGGTCTGGTGGTGAATCTGCTGATCTGGAACCGCGATGCAGATATTCCGCGCCTGGCGCTGGGCGGCGCGATCATCCTCGCTTCGCTGTGGCTGAATCGTTTGGGGCGCAGGCGCACTATCGCTGCCTGATCCATTTATCGGAGAATGGGAACCCTGCTTGACGGGTGCTAACATCGCACCTTCAATTGCATACGCAATCAGCTGTTTTTCAAACCCTATTTGCCTCTAATAGGGTCACGGATGACGTTCTTTCCACCGGCATGGATCGCCTCTTCAGCCATCTCTTGCCCAGTGAATGCCATCGTGAATATTCGTCGCCCTTTTGCCAGCCTCGCCCTGGCCTGCCTGTTCATCGTTTCCCCGCTGGCCGCCGACGCTGCCGCCCCCGCCAAGCAGGAACTCGCTTCCGGCAGCGCGCTGTTGGTCGACCTGACCACCGACAAGGTGCTGTATTCCAGCAACCCTGACATGGTGGTACCGATCGCCTCGGTCACCAAGCTGATGACCGCCATGGTCACCCTCGATGCCAAGCTGGCGCTCAACGAGCAGTTGCCGGTGATCATCCGCGACGTGCATGACATGCGTGGTGTGTATTCCCGCGTGCGCATCGGCAGCGAAATCAGCCGCCGTGAAATGCTCCTGCTGACCCTCATGTCGTCCGAGAACCGCGCCGCCTCTAGCCTGGCCCATCACTATCCGGGCGGCGTCACCGCTTTCGTCGCTGCCATGAATGCCAAGGCCCGCGCCCTGGGCATGACCCAGACTCGTTACGTCGAGCCGACTGGTCTGTCCGAGCACAACGTTTCCAGCGCCAACGACCTGGTGAAGTTGCTCAAGGCGACGCGCAAGTACCCACTGATCGGCGAGCTCAGCTCGACCGGGGAAAAGACCGTGGCTTTCCGTAAACCCAATTACACCCTGGGTTTCCGCAATACCAACGCACTGACGCGCAAGGCCGGCTGGGACGTGCAACTGACCAAGACCGGTTTCACCAACAGCGCCGGTCATTGCCTGGTGATGCGTACCACCATGGGCGGTAAGCCCGTGGCATTCGTAGTACTCGACGCCTTCGGCAAGTACACCCACATGGCCGACGCCAACCGCCTGCGCAAGTGGGTGGAAACCGGCAAGGTCACGCCCGTGGCACCTGCTGCTCTGGCCTATAAACAGCAACGCGCCTCGCAGCGCCAGTTGCAGGCTGCGCAGTAAGCCGCCTAGCGCTTCTGCCAGAGCGGGTCGCTGGCCAGACGCTGGGCGATGAAATCCAGCAGGGTACGCAGCGCCGGCAGCATCTGCCGGCGTGATGCATAGATGGCGTGGATGCCCAGTGACTGCGGTTGCCAGTCCGGTAGCAGACGCACCAGGCGACCGTCTTCCAGCATGGCTGCGGTCGCGTACAGCGGCTGCATGCAGATGCCCCCATCGTTGAGGGCAGCTTCCAGCAGCACTGCGGTGTCGTTGCTGCTGAGGTTGCCGTCCACCGCCACTTCCTCCTCGCTATCGGCCTGTTCGAAACGCCAGACGCTGCGCCCGAAGTAGCTGTAGGTCAGGCAATTGTGTTGGGCCAGATCCTGCGGTTGCTGCGGCACACCGGCGCGCGCCAGGTAGCCTGGTGACGCGCACACCACCGAATGGCAGGTGCCCAGGTGGCGTGCGACCTGGTTGGGCTCCAGCTGATTGGTGATGCGCAGCGCCAGGTCGATGCGCTCCTCCACCAGATTCACCGCCTGGCTGTTGACCAGCAGATCGATCGAGGTATTGGGATAGCGCGCCAGGTAGTCGACCAGCATCGGGCTCAGCCACAGCTGCGCGAAGGACTGGCTGCTGGCGATGCGCAGGTTGCCACTGGGCCCGTCAGTGGCCTTGATGCCGGTGGTGCGCATCATCTCTGCGGTGTGCAGCATCTCCCGGCAATGCGGCAACAGCTCGTTGCCCACCTGAGTCAGGCTCAGCTTGCGCGTGGTGCGGTGCAGCAGGCGTGCGCCGACCCAGCCCTCGAGTGCCGCCAGGTAGCGCGACACCATGGCTCGGGAGAGATCCAGATGTTCCGCGGCGGCGGTCTGGCTGCCGCGATCCACCACTTCGACGAAAACGCGGGTTGCCGTGAGTCTGTCCATGATTCGCTCGATTCATGCAACTGAGTTGGGTCGATTATGCGGCTTTTTATAGCTTTTGCAGCGAGTAAGCTCAGGGCTCACTCATCGGCGGCGCTTAACCATGAATCGCTCAGCCCAATTACTCGGCGTTTTATCACTGTTGGTGTTTGCCGCATTCGCCGCTGCCAGCAGCGAGCCGGCTGCCGATCGCTCATCACCCGTCAAATCGGAGAATTCCATGAAAGTCGTCGTACTTGGTGTCAGTGGGCGTGCAGGTTCGCGTCTGCGTCATGAACTGTTGCAGCGTGGCCATCAGGTCACCGGGATCGCCCGTGACGTCAGTGCAGTGCCTGCGCAGGAAGGCCTGACCCTGGCCAGCGCCGACGTGGCCGATGTCGCGCGTCTGGTGCCGTTGCTCAAGGGCCACGACGCAGTCATCAGTTCCACCCGATTCGTCGGCAGCGATGCAGCCAGCCTTATCGAAGCAGTGAAGACTGCGGGCGTGCCGCGTCTGCTCGTCGTGGGTGGTGCCGGGAGCCTGGAGGTGGCACCAGGTGTCGCGCTGATCGATACGCCTCAATTCCCAGCGGCCTATAAGGAGGAAGCGGGGGCCGGGCGTGATTTCCTCAACGTGCTGCGTGGCGAGAAAGAGCTGGACTGGACCTTCCTGTCGCCATCGGCGCTGTTCGAGCCAGGTCAGCGCACCGGCAAATTCCGTGTCGGTAAGGACAGCCTGCTGGTCGATGCACAAGGCAACAGCTCGATCTCCATGGAAGACTTCGCCATCGGCCTGGTCGATGAGCTGGAGCAGCCCAAGCACTCGCGTCAGCGCTTCACCGTCGGCTACTGAGGCTTGTCCTGGCTGCAGACTGAATAAAAAAACGCGGCTCAAGCACGTCCACATTCGGCAATAGTGGAGGTGACTTGGCCGCGTTGCAGGGCCTTGGCTTCATTCAAGGCAAGTTGCTAGGGAGTCCTGTATCAGGCCAGCAGTTGCATACCCAGCTGGATGGCGACCCAGACCGCCAGGATGGTGGCAGCGCCGAGCGCGATGTTTTCGAACCAGTTGTTGCAGTACTTGCCGAGCAGTTTCTTCTGGTTGGACATGATCAGCAGGCCCAGAGAAATCACCGGTAGGCCGACGATGTTCAAGGCATTGACCGCAATGGTCAGGGTCACGAAGTCCGGCATGCCCGGCAGCGACCAGACCAGCGGAGTGATCAGTACGAACAACAGGAACCACTTGTGCAGCGGGTCTTTGTGGAACGTGCTGCCATATTTATCGCGGCGCTTGGGCAAGATGTGGTGCAGGGCATCGGTGATCAGCATCGGGAACGCGGTGGTCTTGCCAGCGACGCTGGCGAACAGCGTGGCGAACGCGCCGACGAAGAACAGGTACCAACCGGTTGGGCCAAAGAACATCTGCAAGGCTGCACCCAGATCACCCAGCGTATCGACCTGCAGGCCGTTAGGACGCAGGATTTCCGCACCCACTACCCAGATCGCCAGGTTGATGATGATGCCGACGAACACGGCGAACAGCAGATCGTTGCGCTGCATGCGCTTGTGTTCCGGGCCCGTCCAGCCTTTCTCCTTCATCACATAGGGCAGCACGAAGTTGGCGATGGAGCCGGCGACCGCGCCGATCACCGATACGGCGACGATCAGTGCACCGTGTACCCCCTGATCTGGCGGAATGCTGAAACCGATAGTGCCAGCCGCGATGCCGCCCCAGTCGGGGCCGGCCATCAGCGCCAGGGCGATGAACGCCAGGGTCATCAGGCACAGCAGGCCTTTCATCACCCCTTCGATCAGCGAGTAGATGCTACGCCCGACCAGCAGCCAGACCGCGATGGCGACGGCAATCGAGCACAGCAGTGGCGCGTTCCAGCCGATCAGGGTGGCCAGTGCTTCACCGGCGCCCTTGAGCATGTAGGCGTTGGTCAGATGGCCCATCAGCAGGGCGTAACCGAACATGAACCAGGCGAAGCTCGGATGCAGTTGTGCGTAACCACCGAGGATGCTCATCCCCTGGTTATTGCACAGCTGGAAGCGCGCCATGATGTTGACGATGAGGAAGCGCAGCAGGAGAGAGACGGCCAGTACCCACATCATGGCGTAGCCATAGTTGGCACCCGCCACCGAGGAGGTGATCAGGTCGCCAGCGCCTAGCCAGGAGAGCACGGCAATGATGCCGGGGCCGAGCATCTTGAGCAGTTTGCCGAGGGTGGAGCCGGAACTGTTTACAGCTGTCTTGTCGATGACATCAGTGTGGGCCATGCGTGGGCCTCCGATTATTTTTGTTGGAATGACACCAGCTGGGTATTACGACATCACACAACTTGAATGGGTTCAAGAGCGCCTAAATTTTTCAGTGACTGTGTTTTGGTAGCGCTATCTATTTTTTATGTATTTAAAATCAGATAGTTATGTTGTTTAAAAGTAGCTGTGACGGAATTCGTTATTCCGATAAGCGGTCTTCTGGCGTTGCCATATCGCTTCAGTCGTAATACAACTTGATGAGATCAAGGCGTTCGCCTTGCCTGGCAGCGTCGAAAAAACGGGCTATCAGGTACCGCGTCATGCGCTCCAGAGGCCGATCACGGCGCTCTATACGTTCAGAGGAGATACCGATGACTGATTCAAATGCGCGTCCACAACTACTGATGATCGGGCCGTTGTTACCGAGTCTGGTTGAGCGAATCGCCGAACAGTACGAGATCCACCGCTACTGGGAGTTGGCAGATGCCGATGCCTGGGTTCGCGAGAACGCAGGGCGTATCGACGGGATCGCCACCAGTGGTGTATTCGGTGCCAAGGCCGAGCTGATCGAAGCCTTGCCCAACCTCAAGGCCATCATCAGTTTTGGTGTCGGATATGACGCGATCGCCGTCGATACGGCAAAGAAACGTGGCGTAACCGTCACCAATACCCCCGGCGTTCTAGATAACTGCGTGGCCGATACGGCGGTGTCGATTCTGCTCGCGCTGGGTCGTCGAATCAGCGAGGCGGATCGTTTCGTGCGCAACGGTGAGTGGGAGAAGGGGCGCTTCCCGCTTTCCGGCAGCATCGGTGGCAAGGTGTGCGGCATCGTCGGTATGGGCAATATCGGCCGGGCGATCGCCAAGCGAGTCGAGGCGTTCGGCATGACCGTCGCCTATCACAACCGCCGTCGCCGCGATGATGTCGACTATGCCTATCACGAAACCCTGGAAGGCCTGCTCGAAGCCGCTGACTACGCCGTGCTGGTCGTGCCAGGCGGCAGCTCCACCGACAAGCTGATCGGCGCCGAGCAATTGCGCGCGCTTGGCCAGAAAGGCTATCTGGTGAATATCGCCCGCGGCACCGTGGTAGACGAGCAGGCTCTGGTCGAAGCGCTGCAGAACGGCACCGTCGCCGGCGCCGCTCTCGACGTGTTCGCCGAAGAACCCAAGGTGCCTGCAGCGCTGCTGGCAATGGACAACGTGGTGCTCACCCCGCATATCGGCAGCGGCACCCACGAGACTCGCCAAGCCATGGCCGACCTGTTCTTCGCCAACCTTGAAGGCGTGTTCAAGCAGGGCAAGGCGGTTACCGCGGTTTGATCCCTATCAGGGTGGAGTGACCAGGTGGGCTGAAGCGGATCGCCGCCCGGTCCACCTTACGGCTGAGCGCAGGTTTCCTCAGGTAGGGTGGGCTTCAGCCCACCGGTCACCAATGAACCAGTTGCCTTTTCATTCTCCGAATCCCCCGTCGAGCTCAGTCCCGCCAGCCCAATCCGGCGGGTGAACGCCCTGCGTGACATAGCGATGAAAACTGGAATAGCCTGGTAGGGTGGGCTTCAGCCCACCACAGCGAATCAAACGGCCAACCTCACTCTCCAAATGCTCCATCCCGATCACTCCCACCTGCCCAATCCGCTGGGAGAATCCCTTGTTCGACATAGCGGTGAAAACTCGAATATGGCCAGTCGCCAACCCTTTTCACCAAGCCGTGCCTGACCGGGTTGTAATGGATGTAATCAACATGCCTTGCCAGATCATCGGCGTCACGAATTCGATGCTCCCAGAATCGACGCTGCCAGATTCCCTTTTCACGTTTCCGTAATTTGCTGGCGCTCACATCAGGAGAAGCCGGCAGGCCTCTTGAAAACCCACTCTTGATCGAACTCCAACGTCGCGCATAGGCGTTATCACCCTCCGGCAACCTCCAGACTGCGTGCAGATGATCTGGAAGCACGCAGATGGCAATGGTCTGGAAAGGCATGTGACTGGCTGTCGTACCGTAAGCACGGCGCAACAGTTGAATGGCATCGGTCAGCACAGTCGATCGGCGATTCGCCAGGGTCACGGTGAAGAAATAGGTGCCGCCCGGCATCCATTCGCGGCGGTAATTGGACATATGGCAATCCTTTGCCTGATGTTTTGGAGGGTGGAGCTGGTGGGCTGAAGCCCACCCTACGTCAGTACGTCACTGAGATTTCATGTTTGGCTGGTGGGCCGAAGCCCCCCGTACACGAGACGAAAACTGATCTTTAGCGACGAGCGCTGCGCACGCCTTCGGCCAGCTGGCTGCACAGGTTGAGCACGCCGTCGATGGCCTGCTGGTCGTTGTCGGCCTTGGCAATCTGGTCGATCAGTGCCGAGCCGACCACCACGCCGTCGGCCAGGCGGGCGATGGTCGCCGCGTGTTCCGGGGTGCGGATGCCGAAGCCGATGCTGATCGGCAGGTCGGTGTGACGGCGCAGGCGGGTGACGGCTTCCTGCACGTGTTCCAGGGTCGCCGAACCGGCACCGGTGACGCCGGCCACGGAGACGTAGTAGACGAAACCCGAGCTGCCGTTGAGTACCGTGGGCAGGCGCTTGTCGTCGGTGGTCGGGGTGGTCAGGCGGATGAAATCGATACCTGCAGCCTGAGCCGGGTCGCACAGGTCGGCGTTATGTTCCGGTGGCAGATCGACCACGATCAGGCCGTCGACGCCGGCGTCCTTGGCATCGGCGATGAAGCGCTCAACGCCGTACTTGTGAATCGGGTTGAAGTAGCCCATCAGCACCAGCGGCGTAGCCTGTTCGGTTTCGCGGAATTCACGAACCAGCTGTAGGGTCTTGGCCAGGTTCTGCTTGGCGGCCAGGGCGCGGATGTTGGCGAGCTGGATCGCCGGGCCGTCGGCCATCGGGTCGGTGAACGGCATGCCCAGTTCGATCACGTCGGCGCCGGCTTTCGGCAAGCCCTTGAGAATCGCCAGGGACGCATCGTAGTTCGGGTCGCCAGCGGTAACGAAGGTCACCAGGGCGGCACGGTTCTGCTCTTTGAGTTCGGCGAAGCGCGTCTGCAGGCGGCTCATATATGTTCTTCCTGTTCGTCGAAGTGGTGCATGACGGTCTGCATGTCTTTGTCGCCGCGGCCCGAGAGGTTGACCACCATCAGGTGATCCTTGGGCAGCGTTGGCGCGCGTTTGAATACTTCGGCCAGGGCGTGGGAGGTTTCCAAGGCCGGGATGATGCCCTCCAGGCGGCAGCACTGGTGGAAGGCAGCAAGCGCCTCCTTGTCGGTGATCGAGGTGTACTCGACGCGACCGATATCGAACAACCAGGCGTGTTCCGGGCCGATGCCCGGGTAGTCGAGGCCGGCGGAAATCGAGTGGGCGTCGATGATCTGGCCATCGTCGTCCTGCAGCAGGAAGGTGCGGTTGCCGTGCAGTACGCCGGGTACGCCGCCATTCAGGCTGGCGGCATGCTTGCCGGTTTCCACGCCATGGCCGGCCGCTTCGACGCCGATGATTTGTACAGATGCGTCATCGAGGAACGGGTGGAACAGGCCCATGGCATTCGAGCCGCCACCGATGCAGGCGACCAGGCTGTCCGGCAGGCGGCCTTCCTGGGCGTGCATCTGGTCGCGGGTTTCCTTGCCGATGACGGCCTGGAAGTCGCGCACCATCGCCGGGTAAGGGTGTGGGCCGGCCACGGTGCCGATGATGTAGAAGGTGCTGTCGACGTTGGTCACCCAGTCGCGCAGGGCTTCGTTCATCGCATCCTTCAGGGTTCCGGTGCCGGCGGTGACCGGAATCACTTCGGCGCCGAGCAGTTTCATGCGGAAGACGTTGGCCTGCTGGCGGTCGATGTCGGTGGTGCCCATGTAGATCACGCACTGCAGGCCGAAGCGCGCAGCCACGGTGGCGGTAGCCACGCCATGCATGCCGGCGCCGGTCTCGGCGATGATGCGCTGCTTGCCCATGCGCTTGGCCAGCAGGATCTGGCCTATGCAGTTGTTGATCTTGTGCGCGCCGGTGTGATTGAGCTCTTCGCGTTTGAGGTAGATCTTCGCGCCGCCGCAATGCTCGGTCAGGCGCTCGGCGTAGTACAGCGGGCTCGGGCGGCCAACGTAGTCGCGCTGGAAATAGGCCAGCTCCTTGGCGAACTCGGGATCTTCCTTGGCCTTTTCGTACTCGGCGGCCAGGTCATGGATCAGTGGCATCAGCGTCTCGGCGACGTACTGCCCGCCAAAGCTACCGAACAAGCCGGTGGCGTCTGGGCCGTTGCGTAATGAAGTCATGGGGTTCTCCTGTGAATTCTGGAGGCCTTGAGCGGCCTGCCTGCGCCGGGTGGAATTGGCGTCGATGGTGGGCAGACTAACGCCGAGACCGCTCAGAATAAAGCGATTAGTTTGCTCGGATATGTGAGTAAAGCTCACGTGATGACGGCGTGCGGGTGAGGGCAAGGTTCTGATTACCAGTGCGCCGTTACGAGACGCTGCGGCCGTTTATGCACGCAAACGGTGCAAGGGTTCTGCTGAGTATCTCTTGCGCTCCCCGGCTCCTATAGGGAGTGGCGGCTGGCATGCATCATGCTTATGTACTTTTATTCAAGTAACTTGAATAAATATCCATAGCTTCAAGAAGAGGCCTCGCCATGAACCGTCGTGCCGTGAAAAACCTGTCACTCGCTTTGGCCGCATTGCTCGTCAGCTCGCTGGCTCAGGCTGACGATCTGCTGCAACGCATCCAGCAGGAAAAACAGATCACCATCGCTACCGAAGCACGCTTCGCACCGTTCGAGTCGGTAGAGAACGGCAAGATAGTGGGCTATGGCGTGGATCTGATGAATTACGTATTGGCCGACCTGCCGGGCGTCAAGGTCAAGCAGCTGGATCTGCCGTTCCAGGGCATTCTGCCGGGCCTGGATACCGGCAAGTTCGACTTCGTGGTGACCTCGGTGACTGTCAACAAGGCGCGTTTCGAACAGTTCGCCTTCACCGTACCGATCGCCGAGTCCACCGTGGCGCTGCTCAAGCGTGACAATGATGACTCGATAAAAAGCCTGAGCGATCTCAACGGCAAGGTGGTCGGCTCGCAGAGCGGATCCGGTCAGCTGCAGATTCTTCAGGCCTATGATCAGAAACTCAAGGATGCCGGCCAGCCAGGCCTCAAGGCCATTCGTCAGTACGTCAGCTTCGACGAAGCGTACGCCGATCTCGCGCTGGGGCGCCTGGATGGCGTTGCCCAGTCGCTGTCCAACCTCGGCCCACTGATCAAGTCGCGCCCTGGTGTGTTCACCACGCTTAGCGACATGCTCGGCCCGCAGACCTACTACGGTTGGGTAGGCCGCAAGGATGCCGACAGCGCCAGCCTGGTCAAACTGTTCAGCGACGGTATCGCCCGCGCCAACCGTGACGGCACCATGAAGACGCTGCAGGAAAAATGGTTCGGCTTCACCATGGATGTGCCGGCCGACGCCATGCCTGAGCCGAGCATCTGAGTTGCTGACCATGGATGACTTCGGCGTTCGCTTCGCACTTTACTGGCCCGCTCTGCTCGACGGCGCGCTCACCACCTTGTGGCTGTGCCTGGCCGGGATGCTGCTGGGCTTCGTTCTCGGCGTGCTGATCTATCTGCTGGGCAGCAGTCACAGCCGAGGGTGCGTAGCGTTCGCCAGGGTCTACGTGAGCTTCTTCCGTGGCACGCCGATGCTGGCGCAGTTGCTGCTGCTCTTCTATTTGCCTGCAGGGCTGGGCATGGACGTGCCGGCGCTGGTCGCTGCCGGTCTGGCATTGGCCCTGAATACTGCGGCCTACCAGTCGCAGATCCTGCGCAGCGGTTTCGCTGCCATCCCGGCAGGGCAACTCGAGGCCGCTGCGGTATTCAGCATCGGTCGCTGGCGCACGCTGCTGCATATCCAGTTGCCGCAAGTGGTACGTCTGACCCTGCCGGCGCTGATTTCCGAACTGATCGATGTGATCAAGGTGTCGGCGGTGGTCTCGGTGATCTCCATCACCGACCTGATGCGGGTCAGCCAGCAACTGGTTTCGCAGACTTACCGTCCGCTGGAGGTCTATCTGGTCGCCGCACTGTTCTACCTGGCGCTGACCAGCCTGTTGGCGCTGCTTGGGCGCCAGCTTGAGCATCGCTGGCAGGCGCGCAGCTGATGGAGAACTGGATGAATTACCTTCCCGATTTCGGTCAGGCGCTGCTGGTCACCCTGGGCATCAGTTTTGCCGGCGCGGCGCTGGGCCTGCTTCTGGGCTTTGCCCTCAATGCCCTGCGCCTGGCGGTACCGGGCTTCATTGGCCTGTATCGGTTGTATGTCTGGCTGGTGCGCGGCACGCCGTTCCTCGCGCAGCTGTTGCTGATCTATTTCGGTCTGCCGGTGCTTGGCCTGACCCTGGATGCCATCGAGGCGAGCATTCTCGCCCTGTGCCTCTACAGCGCCGCTTATTTTGCCGAACTGCTGCGTTCGGCCTGGGCCAGTGTGCCGATCGGCCAGCTGGAGGCGGCGCGGGTGCATGGCCTGAACGGCATCCAGACCTTCTGGCACATCCAGGCGCCACAGGCGCTGGCGTTCGCTCTGCCGTTGCTGGGCAACCAAGTGATCCTGACCATCAAGGAAAGCGCGGTGGCATCGATCATCACCGTGCCGGAGCTGACCATGACCGCCGGACAGATCGTCTCCAACACCTTTTCCTATGTCGTGCCCTACGTGCTGCTGGTGCTCTCGTACTGGCTGCTGACGCTGCTGGTCGGTTTCGCCGCCGCCGCGCTCGGCCGTCGCGCAACGCGCTACCTGCGAGGATGACCCGATGAGCAATCTTCCCCTTCTTGAACTGCGCGGCGTGGGCAAGTCCTACGGCGCCAATACCGTACTGCAGGGCTTCGACCTGAGTGTGCGGGCCGGCGAGATCGTCTCGCTGATCGGCCCCTCCGGCTCCGGTAAGACTACTGCCCTGCGCTGCATGAATTTCCTCGAAGCCTATGACCAGGGCGAGGTGTGGATCGATGGCCAGCTGCTCGGCTACAGCGGCCCTGGGCGGCGCCCAGCCGACCAGGACAGCGCCGCCAGCGTCGCCGAGGTACGTCGACCGCTGGCCATGGTGTTTCAGCAATTCAATCTGTGGCCGCACATGACCGTGCTGGAGAACGTCATGGCGCCTCTGCTGCTGGGCAAACGCCTGAACCGAACCGAGGCTCGCGCGCTGGCCGAGGCGGCGCTGCAACGGGTTGGCCTGGCAGCCAAGATGGGCGCTTACCCGGCACGACTGTCCGGTGGGCAGCAACAGCGCGTCGGTATCGCCCGGGCGCTGGCGGTGAAACCACGTTTGATGCTGCTCGACGAGCCGACGTCGGCGCTCGACCCGGAACTGGTAGAAGAAGTGCTGCAGGTGATTCGCAGCCTGGCCAGCGACGGAATGACCATGGTCATGGTGACCCACGAGATGAGTTTCGCCGCACAGATATCCAGCCAGGTGGTGTTCATGGAAGCCGGGCAGATCGTCGAAACCGGTGCGCCGGCGACGATGTTCCAGGCGCCCGCCACCGACCGCCTGCGACAATTCCTCAAACCCTGGTTCAACCGCAGCCTGACGCCACGCCAGGAGGTGTGCCAATGAATGCCGAGCGGGTGATGGCGGGGGTGCGTGCCGAGCGTCTGCATGGCCTGCTCGATACCCTGGCCGGGTTCGGCGCGCTGCCGGCCGGCGGGATGAATCGTCAGGCGCTTTCTGTGGAGGATTTCGATGCGCGTGCCTGGCTGATCGGCGAGGCACAACGTATCGGTTGCCGCGTGTGGACGGATGCCTGCGCTAACCTGTTCATCCGCCGCGACGGCCTGGAGGATCTGCCGCCGGTGATGACCGGCAGCCACATCGATACCCAGCCCAGCGGTGGTCATCTGGATGGCTGTTACGGTGTGATGGCCGGCCTGGAATGCCTGCTGGCGCTGCACGATCAGGGCCTGCGCACGCGCCGGCCAATTGAGCTGGTGGTGTGGACGAACGAGGAGGGCAGTCGTTTCAGCCCCGGCGCCATGGGCTCCAGCGCCTTCGTCGAACCCACCCGCATGGCCGCCTATCGAGACAGCCTGGATGCTTCGGGCGTCAGTGTCGGTGAGGCGCTGGATGAGCATGGCCGCCGTTTCGCCGGGCTACCGCTGCGCGAAAGGATCGCCGCGCATGCCTTCGTCGAACTGCACATCGAACAGGGGCCGGTGCTGGAGCGCGCGGGTGTGCCGCTCGGCGTGGTCTCCGGCATTCAGGGCGTGCGCTGGTATCAGGTGCGCTGCCGCGGTGCTTCCGCCCATGCCGGTACCACGCCGATGGACATGCGCCAGGACGCGCTGCTGCTGGCTACCGGCTGCCTGCCAGCCATCGATGCCCTGGCCGAACGCCTGGCGGGCGCCGACAAACGCCTGACCTTCGGGCGCTGGCACGTGCTGCCCAATTCGATCAATACGGTGGCCGGAGAGGTGACCTTCAGCATCGATTTCCGGCATGCCGACAGTGCCGTGCTGAACGCCTTCGATACGGCGCTGGCCGATTGCCTGCCCGCAGAGGCCGAGCTGCAGATGCTCTTCAGTCATCCGCCAGTGGCCTTCGATGCAGCCGTCGTCGATGTGCTGCAGCAGGCGGTCGACGCCACTGGCGAAGCCTCCCTGAGCCTGCGCTCGGGCGCCTTCCACGACGCCATGTACCTGGCGACGCATTGCCCGACCGGCATGCTGTTCGTGCCGAGCCGCGACGGCATCAGCCACAACCCGCTGGAATACACCGAACCTTCCCAGCTCGAAGCCGGCGCCCGTGCGCTGGCCTGGAGCCTCGTCCAACTGGCTGAACAAGCCTGAACTGTCCTTGCCCACCTAGGAGCGACCATGAGCCATTCGAACCACGCCCACGATTACCCAGCCTGCTGCCAGCCCGACAATGGCGCGTCGCTGGGCATCAACGCCACCCTCAACGAGCCGCTGTCGGCCGACGGCACGCCGGAGCCGGGCAAGACCTACACCGTGCCGGCACGCTGCGGCCGTGCCGTGCGCCTGAAGGCGGGTGAGGTCATCAAGATCATCAACACCCACGGCACCCAGGTGTGCGACACCTGGCTGTTCAATGCCGAAGACCTGAGCGAATTCCTCTCCATGGAGCATGCTCGCGCACACATCGACCGCATCATTCCCAAGGCCGGTGACGAGCTGTTCAGCAACCGCCGCCGCACCATCGGTACCTTGCTGACCGACACCTCGCCGGGCGTGCACGACACCCTGATCGCGGCCTGCGATCTGCATCGCTACACCAACCTCGGTGTTGAGGGTTACCACGACAGTTGCGCCGATAACATGCGCCTGGCCCTGCAGGCCATCGGTCTGCGCGCCCGCGAAGTGCCCCAGCCGTTCAACCTGTGGATGAACATTCCGGTCAAGCCGGACTACAGCATCGAGTGGCTGCCACCGGTCTCCAAGGCGGGCGATTACGTGGAAATCCAGGCGGCCATGGATTGCGTGGTGGTGATGTCGGCTTGCCCCCAGGACATCGTGCCGATCAACGACCTCAATCCGGTGGAAGTGCACTTCTCGGTTAATGCCTGAGGTCGCCCTGGACACCAGAGCCGGTTTGGTTGGTGTCAGGGGATTAATTACCCGTGTGCCTTCGGCGATACTGTGCGGCCAGCGGGAGAATTCGCTGCCGCACGTTTGCCTTCAATACGGGTTATCCATTCATCGAGAAACGCATGCTCAAACCTAGCCATACACCGCCGTCGAAGGCCAATCACACCGATGGCCTGCCCAGTCTGGGAGTGCGTCTGCGCCATGCCCGCAAGGTCGCCGGCCTGACCCTCAAGCAGGTGGCTACCGTCGCCGGGTGTTCGGAAAGCCTGATTTCCAAACTGGAAAACGACGCCGCTTCTCCGTCGCTGGCCATGCTCCACCGTTTGGCAGGTGCCTTGGGCAGCAACGTATCCACCCTGACGTCCGAGGAGTGGGTATCCGATGAGCCGGTGCTGCGTGCGGGTGAGCGCCCGGTCAAGCGCTTCGTCAAGCGTAACAAGGACGGCGACATCGGCCTGGAGCGCATCACCCACCTGCAAAAGGGCGGGCTGCTGCAGGGCAATATCCATATCGTCGCGCCAGGTGTGGCCAGTGATGGCTTGATCGAGCACCCCGGCGAAGAAATGGGCTATGTGCTCGAGGGCAGTATCGAGCTGACCATCGGTGAGCAGTGCTACAGCCTGGCGACGGGAGATGCCTTTCACTTCCCCAGCAACCTGCCCCACGGTTATCGCAACAGCGGCTCTACCGAGGCGCGCATTCTCTGGGTGAATACACCTGTGACGTTCTGATGATCGCTCTGACGTGATTCATTCGACTGGACTGCGCCGTTCGATGCCGGATAATCCTCGCCCTCGATGTGATGTTTGCGCACAGGCCGGAGGCAGGATGAAAACAGGATGGTTATGGCTGTTCCCAGGTATTGGGGCGCTCCTGCTGGTGATCGCCATCGGTATTCAAATCGCTCGCATCAGTGCTGAAAAGCAGATGACCCTGACCGAGGGTTCGATCGTCGATCTCGAAGACGGCTGCCCGACGGTGTCGTTCATGACCCTGGATGGCACCCTTGGCGAATATCACAGCAGCACCTGCAGCACGCCGCCGTCCTTCGACATCGGTGAGCGGGTTTCCCTGTATTACGACCCGCAGCGCCCTGAGCAGGCGCACATCGACAGCTTCGAGCAGAACTGGATCGGTAGCCTGATCGTCGGTGGCATCGGCAGCGTATTTCTGGCGATCGGTCTGCTTTTCGTTCTGCCGCCGCTGTTCGCCAAGCGCCGCGCCGCCGAGTTGCGGGTCAGCGGCACAGCGGTGCAGGCCGAAGTGGTGGATGTCGAGCTCAATGGCTCACTGAGCATCAACGGCCGCAACCCATACCGCATCGTCGCCCAGTGGCTGAACCCGCAGACCAACAAGCTGCATGTGTTTCGCAGTGAAAACCTGTGGTTCGATCCAGGCCCCTACATCAACGAGTCGCTGGTCACTGTGATGATCGATCCGAGCAACCCCAAGCGCTACAGCATGGACACCCGTTTTCTGCCTGAGCTGGGGGACTGAGATGGCCCAGGAGCTGCCCTCCCTGAATGCCCTGCATGCCTTCGAAGCAGCAGCACGGCTGGGCAGCGTAAGCCGTGCTGCGGTCGAACTGCATGTCACCCACGGCGCGGTGAGCCGGCAGATCCGCACCCTGGAAGAGCAGCTCGGGGTGGCGCTGTTCGTCAAGGACGGGCGCGGACTCAAACTGACCGAAGCCGGCATGCGCTTGCGTGATGTCAGTGGCGAGACGTTCACCCGGCTGCGTCAGGTGTGTGGCGAGATCCGCCAGCGCGAAGTCGACACACCCTTCGTGCTCGGTTGTCCCGGTAGCCTGCTGGCGCGCTGGTTCATTCCGCGACTGGATCGGCTCAACCAGGCCTTGCCCGAGCTGCGGCTGCAGCTGTCCACCAGCCAGGGCGAACTGGATCCGCGCAGTCCTCAGGTGGATGCCACCCTGCTCTATGCCGAGCCGCCCTGGCCCGCGGACATGCAGGTCTTCGAGCTGGCGCGCGAATCCATCGGCCCGGTGGTGAGCCCACGGCATGTGCGTTTTGCCGAATTGTGTAAGGCCGCGCCAGGCGCTTTGCTGCGCGAGGCCCTGCTGCACACCACCTCGCGACCGCAAGCCTGGCCGCAGTGGGCTGCAGCCATGGGGCTGGAGCCGACGCAGATGCGTCTCGGCCAAGGCTTCGAGCACCTCTATTACCTGCTCGAAGCGGCGTCAGCGGGGCTCGGCGTGGCCATCGCGCCCCTGCAACTGGTAGCCGATGACCTCGCGGCGGGGCGGCTTGCCGCGCCCTGGGGCTTCGTCGAAACCGAGGCGCGCCTTTCGCTCTGGGTGCCGGAGCGACGCAGTGGCCGTCGCGCCGAGCAGCTCGCTCAATGGCTGAGAACCGAGTTGCAGCAAGCGAATTGAGCGGCTTGCAGGCGAGAACCTTCCCCGCTGTGCGCCGGTCATAGCATCGGCCCCGCGGCATGTTCAGGGCCATCATCGATCAAGAGGGATGTATCCATGAACAATATGCTGACGGCGGCTTGCCTGCTGAGCGGTATGGTGGCGAGTGCGGCTGCTCTGGCCGAGCCGCTGAATATCGAGGGGATCGGGCTGTCGCGCGACGTGTCCTGCAAAGGCCAGGACGTGAACATCACCGGCAATGCCAATGTGATTCACCTGACTGGTGAGTGTGGCGCCGTGCTGGTCTATGGTTCGGAGCACAAGGTGACGCTGGAAACG
Organism: Pseudomonas sp. AC355; assembly: GCF_979258205.1. Classification (NCBI taxonomy): domain Bacteria; kingdom Pseudomonadati; phylum Pseudomonadota; class Gammaproteobacteria; order Pseudomonadales; family Pseudomonadaceae; genus Pseudomonas; species Pseudomonas sp. AC355. The sequence goes on from NZ_OZ409843.1 coordinate 3,911,689, forward strand.
GCCAAGTCGCTGACCGTGTCGGGCGCCGAGATCGAGGCCGTTGCCGATCAGGTGAATGCCTTGAGTGTCGACACCAGCAATAACCAGGTTCGCACGGCCGTCATCGCGGGCGAGCAACCGGCTGTGGTCACGGTAGAAGGTGCCGAGCATGAACTGGATCTGCAGTTCGACGGCGAGGCCAAACTGAGCGTTATCGGGGTCAGTCAGCGGGTGCGCTGGAGCGGCGATGAGCCTGAGGTGCAACTGGGAGGCATCGATAGCAAGGTCGAGCGCAAGTAAGTGAAGCGGGCGCCCCGCCGGTCAACAGCGGGGCGACGCGTTTTCTAGTCCACTTCGGTGAACTGGATAATTTCCACCCAGTAGCCGTCCGGATCCTTGATAAAGGCAATGTTGCTCATACGCCCGTCGGTCAGGCGTTTCTGGAAGTCCACGCTCAGGTCTTCGAAACGCTGGCAAGCCGCCTTGATATCCGGCACCGCCACGCACAGGTGACCGAAACCGCGTGGGTCGCTGTTGCCGCTGTGGTAGGAAAACTCCGGATCCTTCTCGGTGCCGTAGTTGTAGGTCAGCTCCAGCACGCCGGGGATGGACTTGCGCCATTGATGGCGTGCTGCCGGGTCGGCCGGGATCTGCGACTTGTCGGCAATCAGCGCCAGAAAGTACAGGCTGAACTCGGCATCCGGAAAATCCTTCTTCTCGAGCAGGGTGAAGCCCAGCACGCGGGTATAGAAATCCAGCGACTTCTGCAGATCCTTCACGCGGATCATGGTGTGGTTGTAGACGAAATCCGCCGTGGCGACGTCAGGCTTGCCGGTTACGCCGGGCAGGGTGTTGAGTTCATCGAGGGTCATAGGGGCTCCATCAGGCGGTGATTGGGCGTGTCGAAAAGTCTGTATTTGTTTAGATGGCTTCGACTCGCGTGTTTTTCAAGGTTGTTGCCTCGGCAGGAGGTCTTTGTGGCGAAAGCGGCCGGTGAATGCCTGGCTTTTGTAGGAGGGGCTTTAGCCCCGAGCTCTTTGTTTGCCTTGATAAAAAGCTCGGGGCTAAAGCCCCTCCTACACGTTGCGCAAACGTCCGCTTCCGCCTTGCATCAGACCCCCAGCGTAATCAGTTCGAAGCGCACTGCGTCACCGCCGATATGCAGCAGGGCCACACTGATCGGCAGCTTGAAGCGTCGCGGGCCGGCGCTGCCTGGGTTCAGGTAGAGGACGCCGTCGCGCTCTTCCTGCAGAGGCTTGTGCGAATGGCCGGCGATCACCACGTCGATGCCCTCAGCCTTGGGGTCGATATCCAGTTGCTTGAGGTCATGCAGCAGATACAGGCTCACCGCGCCAAAACGCAATGTCAGCCGCTCGGGAATGCCATCGGCCCAGGTGTTGCCATCGTTGTTGCCACGCACCACCGACAGCGGCGCAATACGTTCGAGCTCGGCGAGTATGTGCGCTCCGCCGATATCACCACCGTGGATCAAATGATCGACGCCCTGCAGCGCGGCCAGCGCCTCTGGGCGCAGCAGGCCGTGGGTGTCGGCGATCAGGCCAATCTTCATGCTTCCTCCTGCCTAAACCTGTAGGAGCCAGCTTGCTGGCGATCCGTTCCGTGCAAAAACGTAGCCTGGGTCGAGCGAAGCGACACCCAGGACATAATGGCTAAGCATCGCTGCCGGAGATCGCCAAAAACAGAAAACCCGGCGCAGGGCCGGGTTTTCATGTGTCGCGCTACGGGATCAACCGTCCAGCATTGCCTTGTCGCGTACCGCGCCCTTGTCGGCGCTGGTGGCGAGCAGGGCGTAGGCCTTCAGGGCGGTGGTCACTTTGCGAGGACGTTTTTCGACCGGTTTCCAGCCTTTCTTGTCCTGTTCGACGCGGCGTGCCGCCAGTTCATCGTCGCTGACCAGCAGGTTGATCGAGCGGTTCGGAATGTCGATCAGCACCTTGTCGCCATCCTGCACCAGGCCGATGGCGCCGCCGGCAGCGGCTTCAGGCGAAGCGTGGCCGATGGACAGACCCGAAGTACCGCCGGAGAAGCGACCATCGGTGAGCAGCGCGCAGGCTTTGCCCAGGCCCTTGGATTTCAGGTACGAAGTCGGGTAGAGCATTTCCTGCATGCCCGGGCCGCCTTTCGGGCCCTCGTAGCGAATGATGACGATGTCGCCTTCTTTCACTTCGTCGGCGAGGATGCCGCGCACGGCGCTGTCCTGGCTTTCGAAGATCTTCGCGTTGCCTTCGAACACGTGGATCGACTCGTCCACGCCAGCGGTTTTCACCACGCAGCCGTCGAGGGCGATGTTGCCGTACAGCACGGCCAGGCCGCCTTCTTGCGAGTAGGCGTGTTCGACACTGCGGATGCAGCCGTTTTCACGGTCGTCATCCAGGGTTTCCCAGCGGGTCGACTGGCTGAATGCAGTTTGCGTCGGGATACCGGCCGGACCGGCTTTGAAGAAGTGGTGCACCGCTTCATCGTCGGTCTGGGTGATGTCCCATTTGGCGATGCCTTCGGCCATGGACGTGCTGTGCACGGTCGGCAGATCCGTGTGCAGCAGGCCACCACGGGCCAGCGAACCGAGGATCGAGAAGATCCCGCCAGCGCGGTGCACGTCTTCCATGTGGTACTTCTGGATATTCGGCGCGACCTTGCACAGTTGCGGCACGTGACGGGACAGGCGGTCTATGTCGCGCAGGTCGAAATCGATCTCGGCTTCCTGGGCGGCGGCCAGCAAATGCAGGATGGTGTTGGTGGAACCGCCCATGGCGATGTCCAGGGTCATGGCGTTTTCGAACGCCTTGAAGTTGGCGATATTGCGCGGCAGTACCGAGTCGTCGTTGTCGCCGTAGTAGCGTTTGCACAGCTCGACGATGGTACGGCCAGCCTGCAGGAACAGCTGCTCGCGGTCGCTGTGGGTGGCCAGGGTCGAACCGTTACCCGGCAAGGCCAGGCCCAGGGCTTCGACCAGGCAGTTCATCGAGTTGGCGGTGAACATGCCGGAGCACGAACCGCAAGTCGGGCAGGCGCTGCGCTCGTATTCGGCGACCTTCTCGTCAGAGGCGCTGGAGTCGGCGGCGATGACCATGGCGTCGACCAAGTCCAGGCCGTGGCTGGCCAGTTTGGTTTTGCCGGCTTCCATCGGGCCGCCGGAAACGAAGATCACCGGGATGTTCAGGCGCAGGGAGGCCATCAGCATGCCGGGGGTGATCTTGTCGCAGTTGGAGATACAGACGATGGCGTCAGCGCAGTGGGCGTTGACCATGTACTCCACGGAGTCGGCGATGATCTCGCGGCTCGGCAGCGAATACAGCATGCCGTCGTGGCCCATGGCGATGCCGTCGTCGACCGCGATGGTGTTGAATTCCTTGGCCACGCCGCCGGCTTTCTCGATCTCGCGGGCGACCAGTTGGCCCAGATCCTTCAGGTGCACGTGGCCCGGTACGAACTGGGTAAAGGAGTTGGCGATGGCGATGATCGGTTTCTTGAAGTCTTCGTCCTTCATCCCGGTGGCACGCCACAGGGCACGAGCGCCGGCCATGTTGCGGCCGTGGGTGGAGGTCTTCGAGCGGTAATCAGGCATGACGGATTCCTGCGGCTAATCAGGTAGGCATTGATAGATGGGTGAGCGGATCAGCGGCAGATGACCGCGACGCAAGGTGGCATGGCGCACGACGGGATCTCCGTCTGCCTGCCTGGGCTCACAGGCCCGCCGAAGGGTGGGTGGCGGGAAATGCCCTGATTCTACGCCGCCGTAGACGCCAAGGGAAAGGCTGGTAGGCAACGCCCGGTGCGGTTGAGCGCTGTATCGCCCGGCGCGTCTTGGGCGATGTTCGATGTCAAAAGGCATACGCCAACTGTGCCCAGATACGTGGCTGGCGTTCGGTGTCGCTTTGCGCCGGGTGGTCGCCTACCTTCCAGCCGGCTAGCGCGCTGATGCTCCAGGTGTGATCTGACCATCCTGCGCCAACGCCTGCTGCACTGAGGCGGCGGGGCGTCGTGTCGGTGGCCAGGCCTGGTGTGTTCATCCGTGCTTCGCCGTGATCGGCGAAGGCGACCAGTTGCCAGCTGTCGCTCAGGGCGTAGCGCAGCTCGGCGCTGGCCAGCCAGCCTCTGTCGCCGTACGCGGCGGTCTGGTGAGTGGAGCGCACGCCGAAGACGCCGCCGATATAGAGCTTTTCCGAGTCGTCTAGATTGTCATCGCTCCACTGACCCTGGGCGCGAAGGTACAGGGCCAGGCGCCCGCCCAGTTGCTGTAAGCGTGCCAGATTGGCGCGCAGCACACTGAAGTGGCCGGCATCGGCCTTGCCGACCAGGGAGTAGGGCGAGCCGTCGATATTAAGGCTACCTTCGCTCCAGCTCAGCTCCAGGTTGGTGATGGCGCCGTTCAGCAAGGAATCATGGGCAGTGGCGGAGAGACTGTAGTTGAGCACGCGCGAGCGTTTCTCACTGTCGATGCCGAGCAGGCCGATCTCGTCCTGCAGGCGCTTGTCGTCGAACTGCAGGCGGGCCTCGAGGTTGAACGCCTGGTATTGCAGCAGTGGCTGAATGACGAAGGCACTGGCCGTGCGGGTTTTGCCTTTGGCGGCGAGTATTTCCAGTTCGTCTCCCAGTTCATAGGACAGATCCGAGAGGATTATGCCCAACCGGCTCGACCAGGGGCCGACTGCCAGGTGGTAGGCGCCCCAGTGATAATGGCCTTCCTCGGCCGAACCCATGCTGCGCAGGCTCAGCAGGTCACTCTGGTCGAGCAGGCCATGCAGATTGATGGCGCTGGCGAGCCGGCCCTTGTCGTCATGGCCACCGAAGTTATCCAGCGCCACGCCGCCGCTGAAGAACGGCATCGCGCTCAGGTCTTGCGGCGGTTGGTAGTGGGTGTCGCCCAGCGTCAGGCTGCTGCGTGACGGCAGATCGGCGATTTGCTGAAAGGGCAGCAAATCCGCCGCAGGGGTGTTGGCAAGGCAGGTGAACGGCAGCACGGACAATGCGTACAACAGGCGGCAAGCCATGCGCATGGAGGAATACCGGAATGATCGTCGGGAGCGAAGCTCAGGATGGCAGGAGTGAGCACGCGGTGGCGAGGCAAGATATGGCTTTGTGCTATCTGTGCGCAAGCTCCGCTGAGGTGAATCCGGGCCGCCCTCTGCGCATGGCAGCCCGGATTCACTAGATTCTCAGAAGAGCTCGCGGCTGAAGCTGCTCCTGTGGGGACACTGCTTTGCAGTGTGGGAGGGCTTTAGCCGCGGTGATTATGTTTTAGAAGAACCGCACCAGCTGTACCCATACCCGTGGACTGCGGTCGACATCGCTCTGCGGGTCGTCGTTGCCCAGCTTCCAGGCCGCCACCGCGTTGACCTGCCAGTCGTGCGCGGCCCAGCGTGCGCCTACGCCTGCCGCCGAGAGGCTGCGATGGTTTTCGCCATTGCTCCAGGTGTCCTTGTTCAGGCGTACCTGACCATGGTCGAGGAAGCTGCTCAGTTGCCAGGCATCGGTCAGCGCGTAACGCAGCTCCAGGTTGGCCAGCCAGCCCTGGTCGCCGGATGCCTCGCCCTGCGGATAGGCGCGCACGCCATAGGCGCCGCCGAGGCTGATCTTCTCCGAGCTGTCCAGGTTTCCGTCGGCCCACTGGCCCTGCAACTGGCCGTACAGGCTGAAACGGTCGGTCAGGCGTTGCAGGCGCACCAGGCTCGGATTGAGCTTGTGGAAGCGGCCCTGGGTGCCGGCTGTCAGGTCATCGATGGCCTGATTCAGCTCGCCGTCGATATTCAGGCTGCCCTGGCTCCAGGCCAGGGCGAAGCTGTTGACGCCACCGCCGAGCAGGTTGTCGCGGCTGTTGCCGTTGAGGGTGGCGATGACCACACGCGAGCGCTTGTCGCTCTTGCTGTCGAACAGATCGATATCGTCCTTCAGACGCTTGTCGTCGAACTGCAGCTGGGCGTACAGGGAGAAGTCGCGGCTGCGCACCAGCGGCTGAATGGCATAAACGCTGGTGATCCGCGCATTGCCGTGGGCCTTGAGGTCGCCGAAGTCCTTGGCCAGCTCGTAGTCCATGTCCGAATACGCCACGCCGACCTGGGTGGCCCATGGGCCAAGCGGCAACTGGTAGGCGATGCGCCCGTACTGCTGGTCTTCATCCGAACCCATGGCACGCAGCGACAGGCGATCACCCAGGCCCAGCGGGCTGTTGACGTTGAGCGTGCCGCCCAGGCGGTACTCGCCGGTAAAGCGGTTGCCGTAGTTGTCGGCATCGATGGAACCGGACAGCAGCGGGCCGGGCTGCACGTCCACCAGCAGGTCGGTGGCGCCGACCGAAGCGCCCGGCTTGAGGGTGGATTTCACTTCCACACCCGGCGTGTCGGCCAGCAGCAGCAGGCTGCGTTCCAGCGCTGCGGAACGTACCGCATCGCCCGACTTGAGTTGCGTGATCGGCGCCAGGGCGGCATCGCTGACCCGCGAGCTGTTGTTCAGGCCGACCTCGCCGTAACGGCCTTCCATCACCGCGATCTGCACCACGCCGCCGTCGATCTCCTGGGCTGGCAGGTAGGCCCGCGCCAAGGGGTAGCCACGCTCACGGTAGGCACGGGTGATGCGGTTGGCGCCGGCCTGCAGCTCGCCAAGGGAAACCGTGCGGCCTTGCAGATCGCTGAGTAGAACCAACAGCTCGTCGCTGGTGATGGCGCTGTTGCCCTGCAGGGTGAAACCGTTGACTTGCAGGCTCGGCCCGCTGGTGGTGGCCTCGGTTGCCGGCGCATCAGGCAGGTTCAGCTCCAGGCTCTGCTTGCCCGGCAATTGCAGCGGTTGCTGGTCGATAGTCTGTTGCGACTGGCCGGCGTCCGGCAGGGTGGCGGCCATCACGGACAGCGACAGCAGGGAAAGAGCGCTGCCGATCAAGGGGCGAACGAAACGCATGAATCAGATTCCTTCTGGCAGGCGGATGCCGTGGTTGATGACCTGCAGGTTCAGGTGTTCATCGAGTGGGGTGGTGACCAGCATGTCCGGGGTCAGGGCTTCGGACTCTTGGGGCTGCTGTTTGCTCTCGGTGGAAATGGCATAGCCGTTCGAGGCAAGTACGGCGAGATAGGGGATGTCGTTGCCGACTGTCAGAGTGCCCTCGACATAGGTGATCGAGTAGTTGTCGAGGCCGATACCTTTGGCATCGCTGGCCTCGATCAGATAGCTCCCCACCGCGGCAGTGACCTTCTCTCCTTCACTGGTAAGTGTGACACCAGTCACACTATCTCCACTGAAAAGGCCGTTGATCCTATAGTTGTTCAGGTTGGCAGTTTGGCCGACCGTCTTGCGGTCGTTATTGGCGGTGATGGTCAGCGCTGCCCGGGCAATATCCGCAGTGGTCGTAGCTGAGTCGTCGGCCAGGATGTAGTTGCCGGCGTCGGCGCCGCCGAGGGTGATGGCGGTGATGTTGACGTTTATGCCTTCGGCCGTGTTCTTGTTGACGAATGCGCTGCTGGCAGAAGCCACGGTCAAGTCATCATTGCCGAGGCGACCGGTGAAGGCTGCGTTGTCGGTGTTCAGGGTGGCGTCGGTGCTGCCATTGTAGATTCGGTTTTGCGCAATGATCCCAGTGACGGTACTGATGTTGGCCTTGCCGATGTTGGCGCTGGCGGTAGCGGTAGTGCTGGTCAGGCTGTAGTTCCCGGCATCGGCACCGCCGAGAACGATATTACTGACGTTGACGGTCTTGCCATCGGCAGCGTTCTTGTCGGCGAAGTGACCCGCTGGCCGAAGTCACGCTCAACTCGTCATTGCCGAAACGGCCGATGAAGCCGGCGCTGTCGGTGTTCAGGGTGGCAGCGGTCGTGCCATCGTAGGTGCGATTCTCGGCGGTGATCCCGGTGACGGCGCTGATGCTGGCCTTGGCGATGACATGGCTGCCCTCGACAACCTCGATGTCATAGCCCTGTTGACCGGAATACAAGCCGGTCAGCCCCAGGCCATAGGTGCCTGCATTGCGGGTGGAAACATTGGTGTAGCTGGCGCTGCCCAGCAGGCTGGCATTGCTGTCGGAAAGGTTGTGGCTCACGCCCGCGACTGTACTGCTGGTGCCGTCGTAGGTCTTGCCGGTTACATCGTTGACCGTGACGGTCACTGACTTGAGGAAGCTGCGTAGCAGCGGGCCGCTCTGGCCTTCGTAGATACGCCAGACGGCGTCCGTGCCACCCGTGCTGGTGAGATCCCAACCGCTGAACGTGGATGCCTGGCGCAGCTCGGCGTCGGATTTACTGGTGACACCTGTGGCATTTCCGATCCCTACGCCAACGGAAATGCCACTGGTTGCGCTGTTCCAGAAACTGTTGCTGATGGTGCCATTGCTCTGTCCGACCAGCCCGCCGACGACGTTGCCTGCCCCTGTCACGCTGCCAGTGGCATAGGCGTTGCTGATTTGGCCGTCGTTGTAGCCGACCAGCCCGCCTACGGAGAAATTGCCCGAAACGCTGCCAGTGGTGTAAGCGTTCTCTATTGTGCCGATGTTGTAGCCGACCAACCCGCCGACGTTGCCGTTAATGGCCGAAACGTTGTCCATGGTATAGGCGTTGCTGATTCTGATGCCGTTGTTGAACCCGACCAGGCCGCCGACGTTGCCTCTGCCTAACACGTTACCGCCCACCAACCCGATATTGCGGATCTGCCCACTGTTGCTGCCGATTCCAAAACCGAACAATCCGACGTATTCCGTATTGCTGCGATTGATGGTGAGCCCTTTAACGATATGGCTGCCGCCGTCCAGTTTTCCGCTGAATGGGTTATAAGGGCTATCCCCCACCGGCACGAAGCCTGCGGTGCTCCACATGCCGCTGGCGTTGCTGCCTGCCGTGGCGCTGGCATCGATGTCACCGGCCAGGGTGTAGCTGGCGCCGAGGTTGTAGGCCATCAGTTGCAACTGGTGGGCGTTGCGAATGCTGATGCTGTATTCACTGGCGAGGAATGGGCGGGTCTGCCCTTCGATCATGATCCACTGCGCGACACCATTGGCATCGCTGGCCGCGTAGACGTCGCGGGTGCCATTGACGAGAGCCCAGTTGCCCAAGGCGGAATAGCTGCTATGGGCGTAACGGTTGGTGTCAGTGATGGCAGTCGCTCCAGAGCTTGCGCCGTAGCTCTGTCCAGTGCTGCTGCGATCCCAGTAAGCGTTGCTGATGCTGCCAGGGTTGAATCCAACCATCCCGCCGACATAAGTGCCCTGCCCCCCGACGCTGCCGGTGGCATAGGCATTGCTGATGCTGCCCCCGTTTTGCCCGGCCAGCCCACCGACGTAGTCAGTCCCCGAGACACTGCCGGTGGCATAAGCGTTGCTGACACTGCCAAAGTTAGCTCCGACCAGCCCGCCAGCAGTGATGCCGCCACTCGTCACACTGCCGGTGGCATAGGCGTTGCTGATGCTGCCCGTGTTTTCCGAGACCAGCCCACCGACGAAGGTTGTACCCGAGACGCTGACGGTGGTGTAGACGTTGCTGATGCGGCCAGCGTTCCTTCCGGCCAGCCCGCCGACGGCGACCGCCCCCACCACGCTGCCCCCCACCAAACCAATATCGCGGATCTCGCTCTCACTGCCGGTGCGACCGAACAGCCCCACTAGCATGATGTCGGTGCGGTTGATGGTGAGATTGGCAAGGGCGTGACCCAGCCCTGCGAGACGGCCAGTGAATTCATTATTGGCAAAGATATCGCCCACCGGCAGCCAGTTGGCGATGCTGCTCAGGTCGATATCACTGCCCACGGCATAGTTACCGCTCAGGCGCTTGTTCATGTTCTGTAAATCAGCAGCATTGTTGACCACTGTGTAAGTGGTCTCAGCGCCCGTGGTGCCTTTTTGCGTGCTGAAGTTATTGCCGCTTTGCAGGTTGACGGGCGCCTTGATGCTGTAGTCCGCTGTGCCGCCATCGCTGCTGGCCTGGCCGTACTTCAGCGCGACCTTGCCATCCGCGTGCTGGGCGGTGATGGCGGCGTTGACGTTGATGTTGCGCTCGGCGTTCAGGGTGAGCGTATTGCCGCTGTCCCAGGTGATGGCATCGTTGACATGAATGTCGCCGTTCCCTCCCGCTGTGCCCATGGTCGCGGTCTGGATTTCGAAGTTGTTGTTCTGCACCGCCGCTGACACTGCTGCGCCGCTCATATCGCCGCCCGTGGCGGCGATGGTGAAGTCGTTGGGGTCGATCAGCCAGGTACCGGTTTTGCCAGTCGCTGCCTTGGTGGTGACTTTTGCACCGTCCGCCACCTTGACATGGGCGCCCGAGGTTTCGATAAAACCGCCGTTGCCGCCATTGGGTGCGCTGGCATCCAGGGTGCCGGCCACCTGCACGCTGCCGCCGTCAAAGCTGCCGAGCAGAACGATCTTGCCGTCCTTCTCGCCCAGGGTCTGCGCCTCGATCACCCCGGTGTTGTTGACCACGGTCTTGAGCAGCGCTTCGCTGGCATCCGCGGTCAGCAGCACCTGGCCGCCATCGGCCTTGATCAGCTTATGGTTTTCCACCAGCGCATCGACCACCGCCTCATCGACCTGAACGTTGAGCAGGCCATCGCCGGCAAAATCCAGGGTGACCTTGTTGCCTGCCGCCAGGGCCACGCTGCCCTGGTTGGCGACGATTACGCCGTTGTTGCTCACCGTGCCGCCGAGCAGGGCCACCGCGCCGCCGTCGGCGGCAGTGATCTTGCCGTTGTTGATCACGCTGGCATTGCTGCCGTTACCCTTGAACTGGTAGTTGCCGGCTTCGAAATCGTTATTGCTGATATCCAGCGTCGAGGCGACAAGGCCGCCGACATTGACCTGTGCGCCCTGGCCGAACAACACGCCATTGGGGTTGATGATAAATACCCGGCCATTGGCATCGAGCTGGCCCATGATTTTCGAGCCATCGGCGCCGAGCACGCGGTTAAGCGCAATCGAGTCGGTGCCGGGTTGGGTGAAGGTCACCTTGTTGCCCGCGGCGATATCGAAGCTCTGCCAGTTGATGGCCAGCTTGCCGGAGGCCTGGTCGATCATCAGCTGGTTGTTCGCGGGCGTGCCGATCTGCCCGTGGCCGGCCACCACCTGGCCACCGGTCGGCAGGTCGGCAGCGCACGCCATGATCGGCAGCAGCAAGGCTGCCGCGAGCACTGCGCCGGCGCCTTTGCCACGCCGACGAGCGTGCTCGTTGGCAACGCTCCAGGTGGCGAGACTTGGGTTCCAGACAAGAGCGTAGGTACGGTTCATGGAAACTCTCCAGAGCGATGAAAACCGACCAGGCTGCCGATGTGCTGGGCGACATGAAGCGAGTCGGGAGTGGATATGGTGTGCAGGCGAGCGCGGGTCTGCACCTCTGATAGTAGGCGCGTATTAGACGTGACGGTGTTGGCAATTGGCTATCACTGAAACTAGGTAATTTCGGCCAGAATTTGTTCTGGCCTAGTGAGGGCTGTTGTCGCAATCCCCTGCTAGCTATACCTGATTCTGGTGATAGTCGAATGCCACCAGTGCGTGTCAGACTCGCTGTCCTTTATCCACCTGCACGGAGCGCTGCCCGCCGATGTCGACCGCCAGCCTTCCTCCCGATGATGTTCTGCTGCCGGCACCGGTACTGGTTGTCGAGGACGATCCGTTGATGCGCCAGCGCCTGTCGCGGGTGCTCAGCGAGATTGGTTATGCGCACGAGGCGGTGAACTTCTCGACGAGCCTGGCCGATGCACGGGCGCATGTCCGCAGCCAGCCTGTGGCGATGGTGCTGGTGGATCTGGGCTTGCCGGATGGCAATGGCATCGAGCTGATCCATGAGTTGCGCGCGCTGGACCCGACCTTGTGGGTTCTGGTGATCTCGGCCTGGAGCACCGAGGAGGCGATTCTCGGTGCGTTGCGCGCCGGGGCGACTGGGTACGTGCTCAAGGAGCGCGATGACCTGGAGGTGAGCCTGTCGATTCGTAGCGTGCTGCGTGGCGGTGCGCCAATCGATCCGTTCATTGCCCGGCGTATTCTGACCTTGTTGCCAGCTGCGCCCCGGTCTAACGAGTTGGCGGAGATTGAAACGCTCAGCGCCCGCGAGAGCGAAATTCTCGAATTGGTTTCCCGTGGGTTGAGCAACCGGGAAATCGCCGAACAGTTGACCATTTCCCGCCATACCGTCGAATGCCATATCAAACGGATTTACCGCAAGCTGGCCGTCTCCTCGCGCACCCGCGCGGTGAGCGAAGCCCGGCAACGCGGCTTGTTGTCCTGACGCTGCTGCTCGTCCTGCTGCCATGGTTTTCCAGCCTGGCGCAGGCGAGCTGCCAGCCGCTTATCAGCAGCGTGATGGCGGCCCCCGAGCGGGCTGGTGATGGTGTGCGCCCGCTTGATGGCTGGCAGCCGGTGAGCCTGCCGGATCTATGGCAACGCCACTGGCCAGGCTTTCTCGGGCCGGTGTGGTATCGGCTGGATTGGCAGGCCGACTGCCCTGGCGAGCCGCTGGCATTGAATATCACGCGTATGGTCATGGCCGGCGAGGTGTGGCTCAACGACGATCTGATCTGGCGTGACGAGAGCCTGGTCGAGCCCTTGTCGCGTAGCTGGAACCTGCCACGCTACTGGCTGTTACCAGCCTCCGGCCAGCAGCAAAGCAATACCCTGTGGATTCGCCTGGTCGGCTCGGAGCATGCGGCGCCTGGTCTGGGTGCGGTGCGCCTGGGTATGTCCGAGCAGGTCTGGCCCGAGTACCGCCTGCAGTTGCTGCTGCAGCGCGAACTGATTTTCATCGGCCTGCTGATCTCCCTGGTACTGGGTGTGCTGTTCCTGACGTTCTGGCTGTTCCGCCGTCAGGAGCATGCTTTCGGCTGGGTCGCACTGGCTTCGCTGCTGTGGTCGTTCGGCATCCTCAATATGCTGCTGACCTCGTCCTGGCCGTTCGCCAATGGCGAGGTTTGGGATCGCCTCAGCCTGGTGGCGTTGTCACTGTATTGCCCGGCGTTCTGCATGTTCATCTGGTCGCTCGGTAGCATGCGTTTTCCACGCTTAGGGCGTGTGCTCTGGGGCGTGACTATCGTGCTGTGCATGGCCACGCTGCTGGTGCCGAAGGCGCAGATTTCGGTGCTGCAGATGCTCTCTGCCTTTGTCCTCAGGGCTGCCTTGCCCGTGGTCTGCCTGCAACTGCTGTGGCATGCCTGTCGTGCACGTGAGGCCTACCTGATCCTGCTTGGCACGTGCATCTTTGGAGGGACTGTCTTCGAGGTTCTGGCTTTTACTGGTGTTTTGGGTGTTCCAGGAGTCTACGCGCTTCTGTCTGCACCGTTGATGTCGATGGTGATGTTCCTGATCCTGGCCGCGCGCTTCTCCAGCAGCCTGCAACGCATCGAGCGTTTCAACGACGATCTGCAGGCCAGGGTCGACAGCACGCGCGCAGAGCTGACCCAAACACTACAGCGTGAGCACCAGTTGGAAGTCGACAACATTCGCCTCAACGAACGCCTGCGCCTGACCCACGATCTGCATGACGGTCTGGGCAGCTCGCTGATGCGCTCGATTACCACCATGGAACATGGTTCGGGGCTACGCGGTGAGCAGTTTCTGTCGGTGCTGAAGACCTTGCGCAGCGATCTGCGCGATGTGATTGACGGCTCCTCGGCGGTGCCCAGCTGGCAGTCACCGCAGGAGTGGCTGGCGCCGTTGCGTCGGCGCTTTATCGACCTGTTCGACGACCTAGGTATCGAGTCGCACTGGGATCTGCCGGAACACTGGCCGGGCACGTTCACGCCGCAACAGTTGCTGGCGCTGACGCGCTTTCTCGAAGAAGCCTTGACCAACGTGCTCAAGCATGCCGGTGCCTCCCGTCTGGAGATCGGCGTGCGCGCCGAGGCGGAGCATGGCCTGAGCCTGTGGGTTCGTGACAATGGCCGGGGATTCGCGGTGGATGAGGTACTTGCCGCAGGGCTGGGGATTGGCATGAGTAGCATGCGCATGCGCATCGAGCGCATGGGGGGGCAACTACGGATCGAGTCGGCCCCTGGTGAGACGCTGCTGACGGCGACTATCCAGGGCGACCAGGCGACTGCTCAGCACTAACCCCGCAGGATGGCAGTGGGGATCTGTTCCAGTGGTATCTCGCGGCTCACGGCGCCCAGTTTCATGGCCTCTCGGGGCATGCCGTAGACCACGCAACTGGCTTCATCCTGGCCCAGGGTGAGGGCGCCGGCCTCGTGCATCTCGCGCAAGCCGCGGGCGCCGTCGTCGCCCATGCCGGTCATGATGATGCCCGTGGCGTTGGCGCCTGCAGCGCGGGCCGTGGAGCGGAACAGAACGTCCACCGAGGGCTTGTGACGACTCACCGGCGGGCCGTCGACCACCTCGACCAGATACTGGGCGCCGCTGCGCTTGAGCAGCAGGTGGCGGCCCCCTGGGGCGATCAGGGCGCGGCCGGGCACCACCCGGTCGCCATGCCGTGCTTCCAGTACTTCCAGTTCGCAGAGGCCGTTGAGGCGTTCGGCGAAGGCAGCGGTGAAGCGTTCGGGCATGTGCTGGACGATGACCAGCGCAGGGCACACCCGTGGCAGGCGGGTGAGAATGTACTCCAGCGCCTGGGTGCCACCGGTGGACGTGCCGATGGCGACGACACGTTCGGTGGTGCGCGCCATGGCGCCCTGGCCCGGCGGCAGAATGACGTCTGCGCTGAGCTTGCTCTGCACGGGCGCAGGCGGCGCGGCCTTGTTCTTTACCAGGCGGCTGACATTGGCGCGTGCCGCCGCCTTGACGGCATTGACCAGGTCATCGCTGGCATTGACGAGAAACTTGCTGAGGCTGGCCTGGGGCTTGGTGACGATACTCACCGCTCCGGCGGAGAGTGCCTGCATGGTGGTAGTCGCACCTTTCTCGGTCAGCGTCGAGCAGATCACCACCGGCGTGGGGCGCTCGGCCATCAGCTTCTTGAGGAAGGTGATGCCGTCCATACGGGGCATTTCCACGTCCAGCACGATGACGTCAGGCCACTCGCGCTGCATCTTGTCGAGGGCAAAAAGTGGGTCGGCGGCGGTGCCGATGACCTGGATCGCCGGGTCGCTGGCCAGCACCGAGGACAGCACCTGGCGTACCACGGCGGAGTCGTCGACGATCATGACTTTTATAGGTTTCATGCGTATCGCTCTCAGGTGTGACCGGATACGGCTGTTGGCGCCGTTTGTTTCAAGGCCAGATGGCCACTCCAGATGTCGAAGATCAGGTTGCGATGACCGACACCTCCCACATGTTCGCCGTGGCAACTGAGTTTCTTCTCGGCGATTAGACGCCTGGCCATGTCAACGTTCTGTAGACCCACATGCCGGCGGTTGCTATTCATGAGCGCGGGAAACATATGCCCGCCCCCGAAGATGCGTGCCTGGTAGTCGGACACTTTCGTACCACTGAGGCCTATGGCTTCGCACAGCAGGTTCATGACCTCGTCGCCGTAGCGGCCGTCCGGATGGGCGGTTGGGCGGCCGCGTGTCGGCAACATGAAATGGCACATGCCGCCAAGGCGGGCATGGGGGTGCCAGAGCACCAGTGAAACGCAGGAGCCAAGCAGGGTTCGTACACGGGTGTAGGGGCCGCCGAAATGGTAGTCGCCGGGTTTCAGATAAACCTCGGCGATGGAGGGGGTGTTAGGCATCTGGTTTGCGGTAGATCGAAGGTTTGACGACCTTGAGCGTATCGTTGACGCCGTTCAGGCTCTCCGAGTGACTGATGAAGAAATGTCCGCCCGGGCGCAGGTGCTTGACCAGGCGAGCCACTACCTGGCGCTTGGTGTCAGCGTCGAAGTAGATCATCACGTTGCGCAGGAAAATTACATCGAACAAGCCTAGATCCGGTAGTGCGCTGTTCAGGTTGATCTGCTCGAAGCGGATGCGCTGGCGCAGCGACGGAGCGATCATCATGCGCCCCTGATTATCGTCGACGCCGCGCAGGCAATGCTTTACCAGCAGGTGGCGGGGGATGTTCTGGCTGTCTTCCAGGTCATAAACACCGCTGCGGGCATGCGCGAGGATGCGTTGGCTGATATCCGAGGCAAGAATCTCCCAGGGCCGTTCACCGAGCCGTTCGGCCAGCAGCAGGGCCAGGGTGTAGGGCTCCTCGCCGCTGGAACAGGCGCCGCTCCATATGCGCAAGGGCCGTCCGCTGGGAATGGTGGCGGGGTTCTGCAGCAGTTCGCGCAAAAAGTCGAAATGCTTGGGCTCGCGAAAGAAATAGGTTTCGTTGGTGGTCAGCAGATCCACGCAGGTCTGCAGTTCCGCCGCGTCTTTGCTTATGCGGTTGAAGTAGTCGCCATAGCTGGCCATGCCAAAAGAGCGCAGGCGCTTGTTCAGGCGGCCGGCCACCAACGGTTTCTTAGCTTCGGAAAGGTGGATGCCGGCAATCTCGTGGATCAGGTGGCGGAACTGGCCAAATTCCCGATCGGAAAGGGTGGCTTGAGTGGTTTCGCGCATATCAGCCCCGCGCGCCTTCGAGGCCATGCTGCTCGGCCTGGCTGAGCGCCGCATGTTCTTCAGCGGAGATGATCCGGCCGATATCGAGCATTACCACCAGCCGCTCATCGAGTTTGCCCATGCCACGAATGAAGTCGGCGCGGATGCTGCCACCGAAGCTGGGCGCCGGTTCGATCTGCTCAGCGTTCAGCTCGCGAACTTCGTTGACGGCGTCCACCACCATGCCGATCACCTGGGTGCCGGTCTGGTTGAGTATCTCCAGAATCACGATGCAGGTTCTCGGCCCGATGGCGGTGGCCCGGCCGCCGAAACGCTGACCGAGATCCATCACCGGCACCACCGCGCCGCGCAGGTTGATCACACCAAGAATGCTTGGCGGCATCATCGGCACCGTGGTCAGCCGGCCGTACTCGATAATTTCCCGCACGGCACGGATTTCAACCGCGAACAGCTCCTGAGCCAGGGTAAAGGTCAGGTACTGGCCCGACACCGCGGTAGCGTCGTCGAGCAGTCGGGTTTCGGCGCTCATGGCCTACTCCTGAAAGCGCACATAACCGGCCGGCAGGCCTGTTCCATGGCCCTGCTGGCCTTCGTCGCCGCGCAGTTGGCGAGCAGCATTGTTGCCACGGCTGTTCTGCTGTTTATTGCGGGGTGGGTTGGCGGTCGTGATGCGCTCGCCACTGCCGCTGAGGCGGAAGAAGTCCATCAGTTGCTGCAGCTGTTCGGCCTGGCCGCTCATTTCCTCGGCGGTGGCGGCGAGTTCCTCGGAAGCCGAGGCGTTCTGCTGGGTCAGCTCGCTGAGCTGGTTCATCGCCGTGCTGATCTGGTTGACGCCGCTGCTCTGCTCGTCGGAGGCGGCAGCGATTTCCTGTACCAGGTCGGAGGTCTTGGCGATGGATGGCACCATCTCGTCGAGCAGGGTGCCGGCACGTTCGGCCAGGGCCACGCTGTTCTTGGCGACTTCGCCGATTTCCTGAGCGGCTACCTGGCTGCGCTCGGCCAGCTTGCGTACTTCCGCGGCGACCACCGCGAAGCCTTTGCCGTGCTCACCGGCACGGGCAGCCTCGATGGCGGCGTTGAGGGCGAGCAGGTTGGTCTGGTAGGCGATGTCGTCGACGATGCCGATCTTGTCGGCGATGGTCTTCATGGCGCGCACGGTGTCCTTGACCGCCTGGCCACCTTCACCCGCTTCGTTGGCGGCCTTGCTGGCCATGCCATCGGTCACCCGGGCGTTCTCGGTGTTCTGCGAAATGGAGGCGGACATCTGTTCCATCGAGGCACTGGTTTCTTCGACCGAGGCCGCCTGTTCGGAAGCGGCCTGGCTCATGCTCTGGGCGGTCGAGGAAATTTCCTCGGAGGCGCTGGACAGCGAGTCAGCGGAGCCACGGACTTCGGCAATGATCTGCGTGAGCTTCTCGCTCATATTACCCATCGATTTCAGCAACTGGCCGGTCTCGTCGCGAGCGGTGCTGTCCAGTTTCACACGCAGGTCACCTTCGGCTAGCAGGTTGGCGGCTTCCACCGCGCGGCTGAGTGGGCGGGTGATGCTGCGGCTGATCAGTAGACCGAGAACGATACCGATCAGCAGGCCACCGATGATGACCGCGATCATCATCGTACGGCTCTGCAGATACAGCTCGGTGGTCTTGTCGTTGGCGATCCGGGCGTTGTTTGCCTTGTCTTCCGAGAGTTCGCCGATGATCTCATCGAGCTTGTCACCCTTTTCCCGTACCAGTGCCAGCTGGCGCTGCAGCTCCGGGTTCTCCGCGTACAGCTCCTGTGCTGCTGCGGTTTGCAGGGCCAGGGCCATGTTGCGCTGATACTCGACCCAGATGGTGTCGATTTCCCGGAAGCGTTCGAGGGAGCGCTCGTTGTAGAACAGCTCGCGGGATTCATCGATGTTCTTGCGGGCGGCCTCACTGTAGCGGGCGATATCGGCGAGGATGCGCTCGCGATCCTGCTCGGTTGTCGCCAGCAGGAAGTTGGAACGGGCACGGCCGATGAAGATGATATTGAGGTTGGCTTCCTTGATCTTGGAAAGCCCGACCAATTCCTTCTCGTACATGTTGTCCGCAAGGTCGTTCATGGTGGACGTATTGGCCAGGCCGATCATGCCAACCACGGCGCTGATACTGGCGACCAAGATGAACGCGACGATGAGCCGGGTACCGATCTTGAAATTGCTGAGCATGCTGGAGATCCTTTCGAATGGGAGAGTCGCTAGTGAGATCAAGGCCGTACGGTTCTGCCGACGTCGCTGGTGGTTGAGGTGCCAAGTGTTTCCAGATCGAGTACCTGGTCGAGTGCCAGGAGCGTGACGAAACGGTCGTCCAGACGAACGACACCCGTGATGAATTCGCTGCGCAGATGGCTGCCGAACGCCGGTGCCGGCTGGATCTCGTGCGGGCTGATCTCACGTACTGCGCTGACCGCATCGACCAGCACCCCGAGAGGTTGCGGGCGATCTTCGTCGGGTACGTCGAGGATGATGATGCAGGTGCGTTTGCCGAGCTCGGTACGCTTGCCGTTAAAGCGCGCCAGAAGGTCGATCACCGGCACCACGGCACCGCGCAGGTTGGTTGCGCCGCGTACCGTGGCCGGCATGCGCGGCACCGGGGTGAAGCGGGTGTACTCGAGAATTTCCCGTACGCTCAGGGTGTCGACGGCGTAGTGCTCGCCAGCGAGGATGAAGGTGAGGTACTGGTGCGCGGTTGACTCGTGCCCAAGTGTTGCCATGTTCATGCTTCTAGCCTCGCCCGGCGCGGGGCTTCCGGGGTGCTGGTGAGTTGGGTGAGCAGGCTGGGAATGTCGAGGATCAAGGCCACCGCGCCGTCACCGAGGATGGTGAAACCGCCGAGCCCCGGGCAGCTGGAGAACACCTTGCCCGGTGGCTTGATCACCGTCTGGAATTCACCGAGCAACTGATCGACGACCAGCCCGGCTCGCAGACCTGCCTGTTGCACCACCACCACGCTCTCGCGCCGCGGTGCCGGGCTGTCGTCCTCGAACAGCTCGCGCAGGCGGACGATGGGCAGCATCTGTCCGCGCAGTTCGAGATGCCCGCGTTCCAGCAAGGTGTCGGCCTGCAGCTCGATGCATTCCTCCACCAGCTCCAGTGGAATCACGTAGCCGGCCTGGCCGACGCTGACCAGGAAACCGTCGATGATCGCCAAGGTCAGGGGCAGGCGGATACGGATGCGTGTGCCCTGGCCGAGGCTGCTGTCCAGCTCGATGGTGCCACGCAGGGCGGCGATGTTGCGCTTGACCACGTCCATGCCGACGCCGCGTCCGGACAGGTTGCTGACCTGCTCGGCGGTGGAGAAGCCGGGCTCGAAGATCAGCGCGAAGATTTCCTTCTCGGTCAGCGTCTGGCCTTCGCCGACCAAGCTGCGTTCACGGGCTTTGGCGAGGATGCGCTGTGAGTCGAGGCCGCCACCGTCGTCACTGACCTCCAGGATGATGCTGCCGGCATCGTGGTAGGCGTTCAGCGAGACGTTGCCCTGGGCGGGTTTGCCTCGTGCCAGGCGCGTGTCGACCGGTTCGATGCCATGATCCATGGCGTTGCGTACCAGGTGCGTCAGCGGGTCGGTGATGCGTTCGACCACGGTCTTGTCGAGCTCGGTTTCCCCGCCGCTGATGGACAGGGCGATGTCCTTGCCGAGCTCGCCGGATACGTCGCGCACCACGCGCTGGAAGCGGTTGAAGGTGCTGCCGATCTGCACCATGCGCAGCGGCAGTGCCGAGTCGCGCACTTCCTCCACCAGGCGTGACAGCAGCTCGGTGGCTTCGAGCATTTCCGGGTGGCCGCAGTTCTGCGCGGTCATCCGTGCGCCGGCACCGGCGATGATCAGTTCGCCCACCAGGTCGATCAGCCGATCCAGCTTGCCGGCATCGACACGGATCAGGCTGTTCTCGTTGCTGCGGTTTTCCTTGATCTGCTGTTGCTTGTGCAGCGCGGCGGCGATCACCGGTGGTTGCACCAGGCTTTCTTCCACCAGCACTCGGCCGATCGGGCGCGGTTCGTCGCGCTCCTGACCCTGCACCTGGGTGTGCAGCACGTCCTGCAGTTCGCTAGCGGTCAGGGTGCCGCAGCGCATGAGAATTTCGCCCAGGCGCATGTCTTCTTCGGGGAGGGCGCGGATCAGCTCCAGGTACTCGTCCGACTTGCTGTTGGGCGGCAGGATACGGATCAGGCTGTCTTCACGGACGAACTCGAAGGCACCGTCGATGGTGGCCTTGTCGGCGTCACTGGCAAAGGCGACCTCGAAACCCAGGTAGCAGGTTTCCGGATCCATCTCGGCGGCTGCGGGGATGCGATCAAGCAGCGGCACGATGCTGATGATGCGGCCAAAGGTATTCAGGTAGCGGAACAGACCCAGCGGATCCATGCCGTTGCGCAGGGTGTCGGGGCCGAAGCGCAGGGACAGGTGCCAGTGATCGGCACCCACGCCCGGGCCATGGCCGCGTTCGATACGCGTGGCGGCGGTCAGCACCTGCTCGGTGCCGGGCGCAGGTGGCAGATAATGTGTGAGGCGTTCGGCCAACTGTTCGTGCAGCGCCTGAGTGTCGGGCTCCATGTTTGCCAGATCGATGCCGTCGTCGACCAGCGCAACCAGGCGCGCCAGGTGATCGCCTACCTGCAGGAAGAGGGCGGTCATCTCCGTGTCGAAGTGCAGCTCGCCGGTGCGTACGCGGTCGAGCACGCTTTCGGCGATATGGGTGAAGGCGACGATCACGTCGAGGCCGAACAGCCCTGCCGAGCCTTTGATGGTATGCGCCGCACGGAAAATGGCATTGATGGTGTCGGCATCGCCCGGGCTGTTTTCCAACTGCAGCAGGGCTTCTTCCATCTGCTGCAACAGTTCCTGGCTTTCGGCGATGAAGATCTGCAGCACTTCGTCCATGTCCATGGTGACTACTCGCTCGCCGGCTTGATCAGAATGGGGTCACCGAAAAAGGTGCCGAGCCCGCTCAGCTCGAAGGCCTCGATCACTGCCGGGCTGTGGTTGGTCAGGCGCAGGTCACAGGTCATGCGAGCCGCTTCCTGCTTGGCCAGAATCAGTAATTGCAGGCCTGCGCAGTCCAGTTCGTCGACGGCACAGAGATCGAGCTCCACTTCCGTGTCCGGCGCGAGAACCTGCATCAACAGCTCCATGTGTTCGGCCGCGCTGTAGATGGTCAGGCCACCTTCCAGTGGCAGGATGCGGTAGAGGCTCTCCGCCGGCGCGTCGGTCATGGCAGGATCAGCTTGGACACGGCAGTGAGCATCTGCGCCGGCTGAAAGGGCTTGACCACCCAGGCCTTGGCGCCGGCTGCACGGCCTTCTTCTTTCTTCGCTTCGCCAGCCTCGGTGGTGAGCATGATCACCGGGGTGAACTTGTAGGCGGGCATCTGCTTGACGTTCTTGACGAAGGTGATGCCGTCCATGTTCGGCATGTTCACGTCACTGATGATCAGGTGAACCTTGCGACCGTCGAGTTTTGTGAGGGCGTCCTTGCCGTCACAGCCTTCGATGACCTGATAGCCAGCCCCCCTGAGCGTAATGCTGACGACCTGACGGATGGAGGTGGAGTCGTCGACGATGAGTACGGTTTTGCTCATGGGGGAACCTCAGAAAAACGTGATTTCAGAATCGTTGCGCTTGGTGGAGCTGTCGCCGCGATGCACGTCGTGTTGCTCGGGCATGGTGTAGGTCTGCGCCAGTTCATACAGCCAGCGATCAACGTCCAGGGGCTCTGGGGTCAGGCCCTGGCGGCGTTGGGCGTTGCGCTCATGGAGGTGGGCGAGCAGCTTGTCCTGGTCGCCGGCGATATGGCCGAGCATCTGGCTGGTACGGTCCTGGAACTGCAGCGCCACCAGCACTTCGGCGATGTCCTGAGCGACCGCTTCGCTCTGCGCGCGCATCGTTTCGTTGTGATTGACGATGTCGGTGGCGTTCTGGTTGAAGCGGTTGATCACCCCGGCGATCACTTCGCTGGCCTTGTTCAGGGTGGCGGTGTCGGTCTTGGTGTATTCCTGGGAAATGTCCAGGGTCTTGTGGATGGCGTCGTTGACGATCACCACGGTTTCGCCGATGCGCTGTCCGGTGTCGCCCGACATCGACGAGAGCTTGCGCACCTCGTCGGCGACCACGGCGAAGCCACGGCCGCTTTCGCCCGCACGGGCGGCTTCGATGGCCGCGTTGAGGGCCAGCAGGTTGGTTTGTTTGGCGATGTTGGCGACATCCTGCGCCATGTCCTGCAACTGTTCGGTGAAGGTGGACAGTTGCATCACTTCCCTGAGCAGCGATTCCTTGCTGGCCAGTGCTTCGCGCAGGGCCAGGACGATCATGTCCAGCTCGTACTCACAGGTCGACAGCAGCGCCACCAGGCGTTTGCCGGCCTCGCGCTCGGTGTTGCCGCCCAGGCTGTTCTGGATACGGGTTGCCAGTTGGGCAAAGCGTTCGCTGAGGGCGCTGATGGATTCTTCGGTGTGGCTGCGGGCCGTCTGGATCTGCTGCGACCAGAGCGGCAGCGTTTGCTCACACAAATGATCGAGGTTGTCGACTTCGCTTGGCTCGGGCGTTTCGTGAGTTTGGGGGGGCTGTTGCACTGAGGCATTGCCTTGCAACACCAGAATCGCCACAACACCCACCACAATCAGGGCGGCCAATGCGGGCAGCGTACCCAGTGTTCCCTGGCCAACCAGTAGTACGGCGGCGCTGCCGATGACCAGAATCAGCAAGGGGGCAATCAGGTGATGGGTTCGCTCGCGCACTTCTTTGCTCCGCGGTGGGCTGGGATCAGGCTCCACGGAACGGGGATCGGGCGGGGGCTTCCTGCGCAGTGACCAGTCATTCCTTTGGACGCCCGCAGCATGCATTAACCTTCTTTGCTGAGGGCATCAGGATTTGCTGGTTTATTGGCGCCAAAATTCCTGCATAAAGATAGGGATATTCTTATCAGATATCGGATTCAGGTGAGATTTGAGGCGAACTTGATCAAGTCTGCGTTACTGGAGAAAGACATTTTCTCCATCAGATTAATCTTATGCGTACTGACCGTTTTATTGCTGATCATCAACTGCTCCGCAATGTGATTCACGCTCAGGCCTCCGGCAAGTAGCCGCATGATCTGGAACTCTCGGTTGGTGAGGCTGTCGAGCCCGCTACGGGTGGACGGTTTGAGGCTGCTCAACGCGATGGGCTCGATCAGCTCGGGGTCGATGTAGCGGGCGCCTGCGCTGACTTTTCTCACCGCATCAATGAGCACTTCCGGTGATTGGCTCTTGGTCAGGTAACCGCCGGCTCCGCAGCGCAGCACGCGCATGGCGACCTGGGGATCGCTGTGCATGCTCAGCACCAGAATCGGCAGGACCGGGTAGTGGTGATTGATACGGGTGATCAGCGCCTCTCCACTCAGCCCGGGCATGCTGATGTCGAGCAGCAGCAGATCCACCGCCGTGACGCGCAGTTGCTCTAGCGCCTGCGGGCCATCCGCTGCTTCTGCGGCGATGTGGATATCGTCATACAGCTCGAACAGGCGTTTCAGCCCTTCGCGCATGATCATGTGGTCGTCAGCGATCATCAAGTTGATCATGGAGAGGTCACTTAAGAGCGGTTTTTTACCGGGAATATTGCCTGCACGATGGTGCCCTGGCCTGGGTGACTGAAGATGATCACTGGCCCGCCAAGGCGCTTGCCGCGCTCGCGCATGCCGGATAATCCGGTGGAGTCCGGCATTGTGTCGCTGAGGGTGAAGCCGCAGCCGTCATCCGAAATTTCCAGCACGTAATCGCTGTCACGTTGCTCGAGGCTGACCGCGGCCCAGCTGGCGTTGGCGTGGCGCAGGATATTGGTCAGCGACTCCTGCACAATGCGGTACAGGTGCGAAGCCTGGTCGGGGTCGAGCTCGATCGGTTTGGAGGGCAGGCTGCAGCGGCAGGCGATTCCAGACAGCTGCCGGAAGTCCTCGGTAAGGTTCTGCAGGGTGTTTTCCAGATCCTGACGCAAGCGCCCGATGGGGCCGCCGAACTGGACGTCGCGTATGGCATCAATGGCGCTGTGAGAGATGCTGATCAGCTGAAGAATCTGTTCGTTGAGGTCGGGGCGTTCCCGATGCAGGTGGATGCGCAACACGCCCAGCCCCTGTTGCAGTGCGGTCAGCTGCTGGCCCAGCTCGTCATGCAGTTCGCGTGCGATCCGCTTGCGCTCCTGGGCTCTGGCCACGGCGTACAGCTTGGCCCGGTGTTTGCGGCGGCGGGCGGCATCGGTGTCCTCATTCTGCTGTGTCCTGCCATGGTTGCATCGTTGGGAGAGCATCGTTGCGTCGTTCACGTTGGATCTTCTCTCTTCTTATGACGGGGTACCGGCGCTCGGCCACCGAAGCGTATGCGACGTGGTTGAGTGGAATTTCCGATACGGTAGTGCTGGCAAAAGATATAGCGAGCGGCGCATGTAAAGGCGGGACGCTCTCCAGCGATCAACCCGGCTTGATTACTGCTGAGGCGCGACCTTCTCACTGCGTGAGGCCGAGCCGTACCGGAAGCGGAGATCACTGTTGCACCCGAACGATCGAGTTTGCGCTGGCTCGCTGCTTTGCCTGCCAGTCAATCACGGGCCGTGTCGTCAGCAGTATCTGCTGGCGCACGGGTGACCACTGCATGCCGAAGGTGGAGCGAGTGCAGTGACTATCAGGCGCCGGGCGCTGCGGGAAGAGGAGTAGATCATCGGAGTATGAACTCTGTGCTGATGAGAACTTAGCATATCGTCCACGCCGTCCGTGGTGACAGAAGAAGATGCATCATCACGCGAAGCCTGGGTTTCAGACCTGCCCAGCAAAGACCACGCTCGGCTCCTGGGGTTCGGTGGCGCCCTTAATTCATCGTCGATTTTATGCTTTGCGCGCCCATCGTCGGCGATAATCAGCCTTTTATACGGCGCTTTGCAGGGGGCGCTCGACGCCTGCCAGTGTCAATCCGTATCCGCTGGCAGGCGCAGGCTCGTCAGCTGTTGGGCAGCAAACGCACCGTCATGCTCTTGATGTAACGGGTTTCGCCGATAGCCGGATGCACCGGGTGATCCGGGCCCTGGCCGCCGCGTTCGAGCAACTGGATGTTGCGATCCAGATGGCGAGCACTGGTCAGCAGGATGTTCTGCAGATTGTCTTCTTCGAGGTGCATCGAGCAGCTGGCGCTAACCAGGATGCCGTCCTTGTTGAGCAGGCGCATGGCGGTTTCGTTGAGGCGGCGGTAGGCGGCCTCACCGTTCTTGATGTCCTTCTTGCGCTTGATGAAGGCGGGTGGGTCGGCGATGACCACGTCGAAACGCTCTTCGGCTGACTTGAGCTCGCGCAGGGCGGCGAACACGTCACCTTCCACGCAGGTCATCTTCTCGGCAAAGCCGTTGAGCGTGGCGTTACGCTCTACACCGTCGAGGGCGAAGGCGGAGGCGTCCACGCAGAACACCTCGCTGGCGCCGAACGCCGCAGCCTGCACGCCCCAGCCACCGATGTAGCTGAACAGGTCGAGCACGCGCTTGCCTTTGACGTAGGGTGCCAGGCGCGCACGGTTCATGCGGTGGTCATAGAACCAGCCGGTCTTCTGGCCTTCGATCACCGGCGCTTCGAACTTCACGCCGTTCTCCTCCAGGGCGACCCATTCCGGCACCACGCCGAACGCGGTATCCACATAGCGCTCGAGGCCTTCGGCGTCGCGTGCGGCAGAGTCGTTCTTGAGCAGGATGCCGCTGGGCTTGATCACCTGGATCAGCGCCGCCAGTACGTCATCCTTGTGGCGCTCCATGGTCGCGGAGGCCAGTTGCACTACCAAGATGTCGAAGAAACGGTCGACCACCAGACCCGGCAGCAGGTCGGAGTCGCCGTACACCAGGCGATAGCAGGGTTTGTCGAACAGCCGCTCGCGCAGGCTCAGGGCCACGTTGATGCGGTGCACCAGCAGGGATTTGTCCAGCACGTGCTTGACGTCACGGGACAGCAGGCGGGCGCAGATCAGGTTGTTCGGGCTGAGGGCGACGATGCCCAGCGGCTTGCCGCCTGCCGCTTCGAGGATCGCCTGGTCACCGGCCTCGAAGGCGTTGAGTGGCGTGACGGCAACATCGATCTCGTTGCTGTAAACCCATAAATGGCCGGCGCGCAGGCGTCGGTCGGCATTGGCTTTCAGGCGCAGGCTGGGCAGGGACATGGTGGGCTCCGTCGAGAAAAACGCGCATTCTAAACGAGCAGCCCGTCGGGTGCTTGGTGGCAGGTGAAAAAGCTGGCAGCCGCGGATCTGCTTTGTCCCAGTGCTCGGCCTGTTCTATGTCGCTTGGTCTTTTTGTTTAGCCTTTATCGATGACCGGTAGATTTACTCTGTAACCGCCGGGCAAAAGTCATCTACCACAGGGTAAACTGTGCGCTCCATCACCTTTCATGCCCCGCCGCCCCT
Source organism: Pseudomonas sp. AC355 (assembly GCF_979258205.1). NCBI lineage: Bacteria > Pseudomonadati > Pseudomonadota > Gammaproteobacteria > Pseudomonadales > Pseudomonadaceae > Pseudomonas > Pseudomonas sp. AC355. Next base: position 3,938,506 of record NZ_OZ409843.1, read on the forward strand.
ATGGAAAAAGAACTCTCCGCCGAGCAGATCCAGACGTTTCTGCAGGGCATCAGCGTGCCGCCGCAACCGCAGATCATGGTTGATCTGCAGTTCGAGCAATACATGCCCAATCCGGATCTCAAGGCCATTGCGCGGCTGATCAGTCAGGATCCGGGGCTTTCCGGTGCCTTGCTGAAGATCGTCAACTCGCCGTATTTCGGCCTGGCCAACCGCATTGGCTCGATCCAGCGAGCGGTCAATCTGCTGGGCAGCCGCTCGGTGATCAATATGGTCAACGCGCTGTCGATCCGCGGCGAGATGACTGACGACACCATCGTCACCCTCAACCGCTTCTGGGATACCGCCCAGGATGTCGCCATGACCTGCCTGACGCTCGCCAAGCGCATCGGCTACGAGTCCGTGGACGAGGCCTATACCCTGGGCCTGTTCCACAACTGCGGCATTCCGCTGATGCTCAAGCGCTTTCCCGATTACATGACGGTGCTCGAAGAGTCCTACGCCAGTGCGAGTGCCGAGCGCCGCATCGTCGACACCGAGAATCGCCTGCTCAATACCAACCACGCGGTGGTCGGCTACTACACGGCCAAATCGTGGAACCTGCCTCTTCATCTGTGTGATGCCATCGCCAATCATCACAACGCTCTGGCCATCTTTGCCGATGACAACGACCGTGATGCACAACTGAAAAACCTGCTGGCGATCCTCAAGATGGCCGAGCACATCTGCCGCAGTTATCAGGTACTGGGCAACCAGAGTGAAGATCACGAGTGGCAGAGCATCGAGCCGCTGATCCTCGATTATGTCGGGCTCTCCAATTACGACTTCGAGAGCCTGCGCGAGAGCATTCGCGACCTCGGCGCCGCCTGATCCGCCCCGCGCCCGACAGTTGACGTCACGACCTGGCAGCCCCTAGGGTGCTGCCTTGCCACTCTGCTGAAGTAGCCGCCATGCCTGAATTGCCAGAAGTCGAAACCACTCGCCGTGGTATCGCGCCCCACCTCATCGGTCAGCGCGTCAGCCGAGTCATCGTCCGTGAGCGTCGCCTGCGCTGGCCGATCCCCGAAGATCTCGATGTGCGCCTGTCCGGCCAGCGTATCGAGGCGGTTGAGCGCCGCGCCAAGTACCTGTTGATCAAGGCCGAGGTTGGTAGCCTGATCAGTCACCTGGGGATGTCCGGCAATCTGCGCCTGGTCGAGGTCGGGCTGCCTGCGGCCAAGCACGAGCATGTCGACATCGAGCTGGAGTCGGGGCTGGCGCTGCGTTACACCGACCCACGGCGCTTTGGCGCGCTGCTGTGGAGCCTGGCTCCGCTGGAGCATAAGCTGCTCGCGGGGCTGGGGCCGGAGCCGCTGACCGATCTGTTCGATGGCGAGCGCCTTTATCAGCTGTCCCGCGGCAAAGCGGTGGCGGTCAAGCCATTCATCATGGATAACGCCGTGGTAGTCGGGGTGGGCAATATCTATGCGACCGAGGCGCTGTTCGCCGCGGGCATCGATCCGCGCCGTGCCGCCGGCACCGTGTCGCGGGCGCGGTACGTGCGCCTCGCCCACGAGATCAAGCGCGTGCTGGCCCACGCCATCGAGCGCGGCGGCACCACCCTGCGTGATTTCGTCGGCGGCGACGGCCAGCCCGGCTACTTCCAGCAGGAGCTGTTCGCTTACGGTCGCGGCGGCCAGTTCTGCAAAGTCTGTGGCAGCACGCTGCGTGAGGTGAAGCTGGGCCAACGGGCGAGCGTGTATTGCTCGAAATGCCAGCGATAGCTCAATTCGTCAGGAGATGCGACCAGTTGCTCAGCGATTGACGGCCATCACGCTGACAATTGCCAGAGCGCTGTTATAGTTAGCGCATCGTCCGTATATCTTCGAAGGATCGTCCCATGAAACTGTTTCGCTCTTGCGCTGCTGTTCTGGCGCTGACTGCCGCCTCCCTGGCGCTGACCGCCAACGCGCAAGAGGCGCAGCAGAATGCCAGCGGCGACCCGCTCTACACCGTTCAGGCCCCGGATGCCTTCTCGATGATCGGGGATCTGCTAATCGCCCGCCCACTGTTGATCGGTGCCACGGCGATCGGTGCTGTCGCCTTCGTCATCGCGCTGCCGTTCTCGGCTGCCGGCGGCGGTATCGGCGCGGCGGGTCGCGCGCTGGTGGTCGAGCCCGGCAAGGCGGCTTTCGTCCGCTGCCTGGGTTGCACCGGTGATGGTTACAACCAGCGCCAGTAATCGCTGAATTACCAAGCGGCCCCTGACTCTTACAGAGTCAGGGGCCGTTTTCGTTTGCACGCAGGCAAAAGGAGATGCCATTGGGCAATAGATCGATGCTGTTCATTTTGCCACTGGTGGCGCTGGGGCTAGGCCTGTCGTTCTGGTTTAGCGCGCCCTGGACGCAGCTCTGTGCCGGGCTTGCACTGTTTCTGTTCGGCATGCAGTGCCTGGAGGAGGGGCTGCGACAGCTTGCCGGCAGCAAGCTGGAACAGTTGCTCGGGCGCAGTACGTCGACACCCTTGAGGAGCCTGCTGTTCGGTGTGGGCGGCACCTTCCTGCTGCAGTCCAGCACCCTGGTGTCGCTGCTGACCATCGCCTTTATCAGCACCGGGCTGATTCAACTGGCCGGTGGCATCGCCATCCTGTTTGGTGCCAACCTCGGTGCCACCAGCGGCATCTGGTTGCTGGCCATGGCTGGGCAGAACCTCAGCCTGTCGCCGCTGGCCCTGCCGCTGCTGGTTTTCGGCGTGCTGGCGAGTTTTCTGGGGCCGCGCAGCAAGGCTGCCGGGCGTATCGTGCTCGGTATCGCGTTCATCTTTCTTGGTATTGATCAGATCAAGGACGGTTTCGCCAGTTTCGGCGACGGCCTGGATCTGACCGCCTATCAGGTGCAGGGCATCCTTGGCAGCCTGTTGTTCGCGACCATCGGCCTGCTGGTGACGGTGGTGCTGCAGTCCAGCCACGCCACGCTGATGCTGACCCTGGCCGCGCTAGCCGGGGGCCAGCTGGAACTGAGCCAGAGCCTGGCCATCGCCATTGGTTCGAACATCGGCAGCAGCGTTACCACCGCATTCGTCGGCTCCCTTGGCGGTAACCGCAGCGGCCAGCGCCTGGCGCTGGCACACGTGCTGTTCAACGTAGTGACCGGTGTGCTGGCGTTCGTGCTGCTCGGCCCGCTGGCCTGGCTGGTGCATGCCATCGCCGGGCTCGTCGACCTGGGCGACAACCCGCTGATCCAGCTGGCCATGTTCCATACCCTGTTCAACGCCATGGGCGTGCTGCTTTTCTGGCCTTGGCAGCGCCAGTTGGCGAAGCGGTTGACGCGCTGGCTGCCGGATCGCCAGGAGCCCAAGGTACTGATCACCGAGTTGGATCCCACCCAGGAGCCGGAACGCACCAAGGCGCGTTACCTGAACGAGCGTGCCCTGGACTCCGCCGATGCGGCGGCTGGTGCAGTGGTGCAGGAGCTCGGTCACCTCGGGCGCCTGAGTCTGGAGGTAATCTGCCACGCCCTCTACCTGCCGGTGGATCAGTTGGCCAGGGCTCGCGTCGAACCGGCGTTGTTGCAGGCGCCGCCTGAACGCTTCCACTTCGATGCCGAGGCCCTGTACCAGCGCCATATCAAGGGCGTGTATGGCGATCTGCTGAGTTTCATGGGGCGTCTCGAGCAGCCGCTGGACGAGCAGCACCAACAGTTCTGGATTGCTTGTCAGGTAGCAGCGCTGCAACTGGTGGATGCGGTGAAGGATGCCAAGCACCTGCAGAAGAATCTCGGCCATTACCTCGAGGCCGAGCCGTCGGCAGCCCGGGATGCCTATGTGGAGCTACGCGGGCATCTGCTCACGGCGCTGCACGAGGTGCGTGAGCTGGCGCGTTCAACGCTGGACGAAGAACCCTGGCTCGCACACCTGGATGCGCTGGACGCCAAGGCGGGGCGTTTCGATGGTGATTTTCGACAGCGTCTGTTCGCCCAGGTACGCAGCGGCCTGCTCGATGGCCTGCAGACCAGCTCGCTGATGAACGATCTGGGTTATGCCAGCCGGATCATCCAGAGCCTGCGCAACGCTCTGATGATCGGTGCGCAGCAGCCCTTGCTGCGTGAGCTTCGGCAATTGGGCAGTCAGGAGGCGTCGTCCATCGTCACCGAGTGACAGGGGCGCCGGTCAGCGTGGTTGCACGTCGCTGCTGCCAACCCCGCGTGGATCGCTGGCCGCCTCCACCGCCCCGGTGGTCTTGTTCCAGCGCAGTACCTGCTGATTGCCGTATGTCCGCTCCAGCGCCTTCAGGCTGTAGCCGCGCGCCTGCAGGTCGGCGATCTGCGCGGCGCTGAAAGTCTGCGGTTCGTGTTCGATGACGTCCGGCAGGTACTGGTGGTGATAGCGCGGTACCGCCGGCCAGCGCTCGATGGGCTGGGCATCGAGGTACTCGAGGATCGACAGCAGCACCATGCTCGGAATACGGCTGCCGCCTGGTGTGCCGAAGCTGGTGAATTCGCTGGGACTTTCCACGAAGGTTGGGCTCATGCTCGACAGCGGCCGCTTGCCGGCGGCGATGGCATTGGCGTGGCTGCCGGCCAGACCGTAGGCATTGGCGCCAGCCAGATCAGCGGCGAAGTCGTCCATTTCATCGTTGAGCAGCACACCGGTGCCGGGCACGGTGAAGGCGGCGCCGAATGGCAGGTTGATCGACAGGGTGGCGCTTACCGCGTTGCCGCTGGCGTCCAGTACGGTGAAGTGGGTGGTGTGGTCGCCTTCCTTCCAGGTACCGGCGGGCGGCAGTTCGCTGCTCGGCGTGGCCCGCTGCGGGTCGATACTGTCGCTCAGGCGTTGCAGGTAGTCCGGGTTGAGCAGGCTGGCGGTAGGGCTGTCGACGAAATCCGGGTCGCCCAGCAGGCCGCGGTCACGGTAGACGCGGCGCAGGGTTTCCACCACCAGATGGCTGCGCTGTACCGGTTCTGCCTCGCGCCACGGCAGGCGCTGCAGAATCAGCAGGCTCTGGGCCAGGGCCAGGCCGCCGGCCGAGGGTGGCGGTGCGCTGATCAGCTCGCGATTTTCGGCCAGCGGCACGCGAATGGGCTGACGCTGTACGGTTCGGTAGTCGGCCAGGTCTTGCAGCGTCCAGATCCCGCCCGCAGCGCGCACGCCGGCCACCAGCCGCTCGCCCACCGGCCCGGCATAGAAACCATTGCGGCCTTCGCGCGCAAGCGCCAGCAGAGTCTCGGCCAGCTCCGGCTGGCGCAGCAGCGTGCCCTCTGCGGGCACCGCGCCGTCGCTCAGGAACAGCCGCGCGGTTTCTGCATCATCGCGCATGGCCGCCAGGCGCATCTCGGCACGTTCGCGGTACACGCGGTCGACCGGAAAGCCTTCGCGAGCGAGGCGGATGGCTGGGGCCAGGCTGTCGCGCAACGGCAGGCGGCCGTGTCGCTCGGCCAGCTCGACCAGCGCCGCAGGTAGGCCCGGAATGGCTGCCGCGAGCGCGCCATCGCGGGACAGCGCCGGCTGCACCTGCCCATCGCGTCGATAAAGGTCGGCATGGGCAGCGCCAGGCGCGCGTTCGCGGGCGTCGAGAAAGTCGTAGCTGGCGTCGGCGTTGCGCAGCAGGAAGAAACCACCGCCGCCGAGCCCCGAGCCATAAGGCTCGACCACGGCAAGGGCTGCACTGATGGCCACGGCGGCGTCGAAGGCGTTACCACCCAGCGCCAAGGTTTCCCGACCGGCCACGGTGGCGGCGGGGTGGGCTGTGGCGATGGCGCTGCGCCCGGGCTGTTCGCTGGCTTGCAGGCCAAGGCTGCACAGCAGGAGCAGCGCGCTGAACAGCGCCGAGATAGCGTGCTGGCCGCAAGGAGAGCGGCGCACCCTCATGCCTTGCCGGTGAGGATCTGGTACTTCTCCAGCAACTGCTCCTTGCTCTCGACGTTGTTTTCGTCGAGGGGAATGCAGTCCACGGGGCAGACCTGCTGGCACTGAGGCTCATCGTAATGGCCCACGCATTCGGTGCACAGGTTGGGGTCGATCACGTAGATCTCCTCACCCTGGGAGATCGCCGCGTTCGGGCACTCAGGTTCGCAGACGTCGCAGTTGATGCAATCATCGGTGATGATCAGGGACATGAAAGGCAAGCTCCTGCCGGGCCACTGGCCGCGACACATTCAAACAGGAATGCGCGATTGTGCCGGATTGTCGCCGTCAGCGCACGCTTGGGCGCCGTACGGAGTGACGCCCCTGCGCAGCGTGTGGGATTACCCGCGCGCTGCTCCCTGGATCACTGTGCCTTGAAGCGTTCGGTCAGGGCTTCGGCCACGGCGGGGTGGACGAATTTGGTGATGTCGCCACCCAGGTTGGCAATTTCCCGCACCAGGGTGGAGGAGATGAACGAGTACTTCTCCGACGGGGTGAGAAACAGGCTTTCCACCTCCGGTGCCAACTGGCGGTTCATGTTGGCCAGCTGGAATTCGTACTCGAAATCCGAGACCGCGCGCAGGCCACGCAGAAACACGTTGGCACCTTGTTCCTTGGCAAACGAGGCCAGCAGCGTGGAGAAGCCGATGACTTCCACGTTCGGCAGGTGTTTGGTGACTTCCCGAGCCAGCTCCACACGCTGCTCCAGGGGGAACAGGGGGTTCTTCTTCGGGCTGGCGGCCACGGCAATGACCACGGTATCGAACAGGCGCGCCGCGCGCTCGACCAGATCGCCGTGCCCCTTGGTAATGGGGTCGAAGGTGCCTGGGTATAACACTCGATTCATCGTGACGTCCTGGCGGAATGCCGTTGGGGAGTCGGATGGTAGCGCAGCAAGCCAGCGTGGGCCAAGTCGAGGCCCGGCGAGGGGCTGCGGATGTGGGCGTTAATCGCGCTGCCTGGCTGCCGCTCAGCGGATGAACAGCTTGTAGACTAGCTTCTGCAGCGCCTTGCCATAGGGCGGGTAGATCAGCCTGGCGGTGTTGAAACGCTGCTTGATGAGCACGCCTTTGGCCTTGCTGAAGGTGAGAAATCCTTCGTGGCCGTGATAGTGGCCCATGCCCGAGGCGCCGATACCGCCGAATGGCATATCGTCCTGAGCGACATGCAGCAGGGTGTCGTTCAGGCATACGCCACCGGAGTGGCTGTGGTGCAACACGTGTTGCTGCTCGCGGCGGTCGTAGCCGAAGTAGTACAGGGCAAGTGGCCGTGGGCGCGCGGCGATGTACGCCAGCGCGTCGTCGAGCCGGTCGTAGGGCACGACTGGCAGCAGCGGGCCGAAGATTTCGTCCTGCATCACTAGCATGCTGTCGTCGACATTCAGCAGCAGGCTATGGGGCATGCGCCGATCCGCGCACTCGGCGGCCAGAGGAATTACCATCGCGCCCTTGTCACGGGCGTCGGCCAGATAACCGAGCAGGCGCTGCTGCTGGCGTGTGTTGATGATGCTGGTGTAGTCGGGGTTGCCCTCGACCTGTGGATAAAAGCGCTGCACCGCACGGCGATAGGCATCGACGAAGCCCTCCACCCGCTGGCGCGGTACCAGCACGTAGTCGGGGGCTACGCAGGTCTGCCCGGCGTTCAGGGTCTTGCCGAAGGCGATGCGTTCGGCGGCATGCTCCAGCGGTACGTCAGCGGAGACAATGGCGGGGGATTTACCTCCCAGTTCCAGGGTCACCGGAGTCAGGTTCTCGGCGGCGGCGCGCATCACATGGCGGCCGATGCTGGTGGCACCGGTGAACAGCAGATGATCGAAGGGCAGCTTCGCGAAGGCCATGCCGATCTCGGCTTCGCCGAGCACCACGCTGACCAGGTCTTCCGGGAAGATGCCCGCCAGCATCTCCTTGAGGCGCTGTGAGGTCTGCGGCGTGGCCTCGCTGAGCTTGAGCATCACCCGATTGCCAGCGGCCAGGGCGCCGACCAGCGGGGCGATGGCGAGAAACAGCGGGTAGTTCCACGGCACGATGATGCCGACCACCCCCAGCGGCTGATAGATCACCCGTGCCGAGGCCGGCATGAAGGGCAGGCCGACACGCCGCCGCGAAGGCTTCATCCAGCGGCGCAGGCGTTTGCGTGTATAGCGGATGCCGTGCACGGTGGGCAGCATTTCGGCGAGCAGGGTTTCATCGGCGCTGCGATTGCCGAAGTCCTCGCTGATGCAGCGAATCAGCTCATCCTGATCGCTAAGCAAGCGTGCCTTGAGATTGTCGAGCCAGGCGATACGTTGGTCTGCTGAGGGCATCGGGTTGGCCATGAAGGCCTCGCGCTGGGTCTGAAAGCGCTGTTGCAGCACGGCTATGTCTCGCTCAGCGTGTTGCAGGATGCCTATTTCCGCGACCATGCATGACTCCTTGAAGAATTGAATCGCTACGCGGCGATTGTGGCAGGTGCGTGCGTGGCCAGGCGCGTATCGTCTCGGTTCATCAGTACGGTGTTTCGAGTCGACAGGTTCGCATCACGGTTTCGGTGTGCCTCGTGCGCTGGCCAGCAGCCAGGCGGGGATGCGTCTTTCCAGGTAATAGCCTGGCTGGCGCGCCGTGCCGTCGACGAAGCCGACGTGACCACCCTTGGCATGCAGTTCGAAGGTGATGCAGGGCGCCAGCTCATCGGCCTCGGGCAGGCTGTGGGGATACACGAACGGGTCGTCGCTGGACTGGATCAGCAGTGTCGGCGTCTGGATGCGCCCCAGGTAATAGCGGCTCGAGGAACGACGGTAGTAGTCGTCGGCGTTTTCGAAGCCGTGCAGCGGCGCGGTGATGCGGCCGTCGAAATCCCAGAAGGTACGCATGCCGTCCAGCGGGCCGAGCTTTTCCAGGATCGACAGACGGTCTGCCTGGCCTTGGTGGGCGAACAGGCGCTGTTTGTCTTTCACGTAAGCGACCATGGCGCGCATGAAGTGGGCCTGGTACACCCGCGAGAAACCCACGCCGAGGCGGTCTGCACACTGATCGAGGCGAAACGGTACCGACACCGCCGCAGCGCCCTGCAGGCCGCTTTCGGCGCCGCTCTCGCCGAGGTACTTGAGCAGCACGTTGCCACCCAGCGAATAGCCCACCGCATAGAGCGGCGCCATGGGCCGTTTGGCGCGCAGGTGACGCACGGTTTCGGCAAGATCTTCGCTGGCGCCGGAGTGATAGCCGCGCGGCAGCAGGTTGGGCTCGCCCGAGCAGCCACGCCAGTTGAGCGCCACGCTGGCCCAGCCCTGGGTTGCCAGCTGTCGCTGGAGGCCGAGTACGTAATGGGAGCTCGATGAGCCGGTCAGGCCATGCAGCACCAGCACCAGAGGTGCGTGGGCGTCGTGAGGGCCGTGCCAGTCGAGGTCGAGAAAGTCACCGTCCTCCAGCCACAGGCGCTCGCGTTGGCGCTGCAGGGTGGGGGCTCGTCGACCCAACGAGCCCCACAAGGTTTGCAGATGAGGGCCAGGTAACCACCAGGCGGGTTTGAAGGTCGTGCTCATACCGCACCATGTTCGTAGCTTGGATCGGGGCGCGTAGCCTAGCGAAGCGTAATCCGGGGCAGGGTAGATGCCGCGAAACCCGGATTACGCCTGCGGCTAATCCAGGCTACTGGTTACCCGCTGCGTTGCCACAGCGCGTAATGCACCTGGCCGGCTTTCTGTTCGCGGTGCAGGCGCCAGTTACCGGGCATGCCCAGGCTCGACGGTGGCTGCTCGCTTTCGGTGTAGACCCAGGCGTTATCGACCAGCCAGCCGCGCTGTTCGAGCAGCTCGCAGGCCGGCAGGAGTAGATCCTGGCTGAACGGCGGGTCGAGAAACACCAGATCGAAGGGCGTTGCGGGCTGTGTCTGCAGGTAGGCGAGGGCATCGCTTTGCAGTACCTGGCCGTTGTCACAGTGCAGGGTCGCTAGGTGACCGCGCAGGCTGTTCACCGCCGCCGGGTTGAGATCCAGCGCCAGGGCACTGCCAGCACCGCGCGACAGCGCTTCTAGAAACAGCGCCCCACTGCCGGCGAACAGGTCGAGCACCTTGGCCGCTTCGACGTAGGGTGCCAGCCAGTTGAACAGGGTTTCCCGTACGCGGTTGGGCGTCGGGCGCAAGCCATGGGCCATGGGAAAGCCGAACTGCCGGCTGCGCCACTGGCCGGCGATGATGCGCAGTTGCCCGTCGCCGCCATGGGCGGCGGGGGGCTTGGCGGGAGTGGGTCGTCTGGCCATTAGTGCTCCGGGACGCCAGTCGGTAATTCGGCGGGTTTGTCAGTGGGTGGCGGCAGCTCTTTCTGCTCGACCTTCGGCCCGGCCGTGACAATCACCAGCGCCTCAGGGTCGAGATGCTTGGCCATGGCGGTTTTCACCTGCTCGACGCTGAGCGCCTGCACCTGAGCCATGAAGTCTTCCAGATAGGTCAGTGGCAGGTCGTAGAAACCGATGGCACCGAGCTGGCCGACGATGGCGGCGTTGCTTGCGGTGGACAGCGGGAAGCTGCCGGCCGTCTCGCGCTTGGCGGCGTCCAGTTCTTCCTGGGTCGGGCCGTTGGCGATGAAGTCACCCAGCAGATCCTTGACCAGTTGCAGGGTGCCATCGCTGAGCTCGGCACGGGTCTGCAGGTTGATCATGAACGGCCCACGGGCCTGCATGGCACTGAAGCCGGAGTAGACGCCGTAGGTCAGGCCGCGCTTCTCGCGCACCTCGGTCATCAGTCGGGTACCGAAACCACCGCCGCCGAACACCTGATTGCCCAGGTACAGCGCGGCGTAATCCGGATCAAGACGGTCGATACCGAGCTGGGCGATCAGCAGGTGGGTCTGGTTGGACGGAAAGTCGATGTGGCTCAGGCCGGCTTTCGGCTCCTCGGGAGCGACGGTCTTTGCCAGCGCCGGGCCCTTGGGCAGTGCCGCGGAGACTTCCGCAGCCATGGCCTCGGCTTCCTCGCGGGACAAATCGCCGACTACGGCGATCACCGCGTTGCCAGCGGCATAGGCCTTGGCATGGAACGCTTGCAGCTGTTCGCGGCTGATGCCGGGAACCGAGCTTGGGTTGCCTTCGCTGGGGTGGCCGTACGGATGGTTGCCGTAGAGGCGCTCGAACAGCTCAAGGCTGGCCAGTTTGCCCGGGTTCTGCTTCTGGAATTCAAAACCGGCGAGCACCTGATTCTTGATACGCGCCAGGGAGTCGGCGGGGAAGGTCGGCTGACCGATCACCTGCTCGAACAGCTGCAGAGCCGGCTGGCGCTGCTCTGCATCGCTGAGGCTGCGCAGACTGGTCACGGCCATGTCGCGGTAGGCGCCATTGCCGAACTCGGCGCCGAGGCTTTCGAAGCCCGCGGCGATGGAACCGACGTCCTTGCCGGGTACGCCTTCGTTGAGCATGGCGTTGGTCAGCATGGCCAGGCCCTGCACGTCACCATCCTGGCTGCTGCCAGCGGCATAGGTCAGGCGCAGGTCGAACATCGGCAGCTCGCGGGCTTCCACGAACAGCACCTTGGCGCCTTCGGCGGTCTGCCAGCTCTGGATGTCGAGCTTGCGCCGCTCGGGCGCCTTGCCATCCAGCTCAGCCAGAGATTGCAGCTGGGTGTCATCGCTCTTTGGCGCGTCGGCGGTGGCCGGTGCGGCGTCGGGGGCGCGCTGCACAGTGAAGGTCAGGGCCACCAGCAGGGCAATCAGGAACAGCCCCAGCAGGGCGTAGCGCGGGCCGTTACGCTTACTCATCGCGCTTCTCCTCGGGCAGTACGTGGGCGACGCTGAGGCGGTCGCGGGTGAAATAGGTCTTGGCGGCATTCTGGATATCGGCCGGGGTCACGGCTTCCAGCTCGGCCAGTTCCTGGTCGATCAGTTGCCAGGACAGGCCAACGGTTTCCAGTTGGCCGATAGCGGTGGCCTGGCTGGTGATCGAGTCACGGTCGTAGACCAGTTCGGCGATCAGTTGAGCACGCACGCGGGCCAGCTCTTCGGCCGACGGCGGATTCTTCTGCAGGTCTTGCAGCTCGCGCCAGATACCCGCTTCGGTCTGCTCCAGGGTCTTGCCGGTTTGCACGTTGGGTGTGGCGGAGACCATGAACAGGCTGTCGCCGCGGGTGTAGCCGTTGTACCAGGCGCCGGCGCCGGAAACCAATTCCTCGCCACGCTCCAGGCGGGTGGCCAGGCGCGCGCTGTAGCCGCCGTCGAGCAGGGCGCTGATCAAGCGCAGCGCATGCACTTCACGCGGCGTCTTGGTGGTAGCCAGGCCGGGTACGTTGAAGCCCATTATCAGGCTTGGTAGCTGGGTCTTGAGGTGCAGGGTGATGCGTCGCTCGCCCGGCGCCGGCAGTTCCAGGGGAATCTTGGCGGCCGGTATCTCACGCTTGGGGATCGCACCGAAGTAGCGCTGCGCGAGCGCTTTGACCGCGTCCGGGGTCACGTCGCCGACCACCACCAGGGTAGCGTTGTTGGGCACGTACCAGGTCTGGTACCAGTGGCGCAGTTCGTCCACGGTCATACGATCGAGGTCGGCCATCCAGCCAATGGTCGGGATGCTGTAGCCGCTGGCCGGGTAAGCCATGGCCTTGAAGCGTTCGAAGGCCAGGCCCGACGGTTTGTCGTCAGTGCGCAGGCGGCGCTCTTCCTTGATCACCTCGATCTCGCGGGAGAACTCGTCGGCCGGCAGGCGCAGGCTGGCCAGGCGATCCGCTTCCAGTTCGAAGGCGACGCCCAGGCGATCACTGGCCAGCACCTGGTAGTAGGCGGTGTAGTCGTCGCTGGTGAAGGCATTCTCTTCAGCGCCCAGGTCGCGCAGCACGCGGGAGGCTTCACCCGGGCCGAGCTTGCGGCTGCCCTTGAACATCATGTGTTCCAGGGCGTGGGATAGTCCGGTCTGGCCGGCGGTCTCGTAGCTCGAGCCCACCTTGTACCAGAGCTGGGATACCACCACCGGGGCGCGGTGATCCTCGCGGACGATGACCTTGAGGCCGTTGTCGAGGGTGAATTCATGGGTCGGTTGTGGCGCCGCGGCCTGGGCTGCCAGGGGCAAGGCGCAGGCTAGCAGCAGGCCGGCGAGATGGCGGGCAAGTGAATTGGACAAACCTCTCTCCTCGTAGAACCACGTCGAACGTGGCGATTGCGACGACGGCTGGGCCGCGGTCGTGCAGCAGGTACCGCGTAGCGCCAGTTGGGGTGCTTGGCTTAGCCGTGGCATGTGCGGAGGTGCTAGGATACGCATCCGTTTTACTGGCGACCACGTCTGTGCAGCGATGGTGTGCGAATCCCCTGCGCGCCTGCCGCCAAGCACTGCCCTCAGCCCCACCGTGCAAGGGCCATGGCGTTCGCCCCTCTGAGATAGCCGTCCTCCATGTTTGGTTCAAAAGACGACAAGACCCCGGCCCCTGATGCCAGCGCCGAACAGGGCGCAGAGAAAGCCACTGAAAAGCGCGGCCTGTTCGGTTGGCTGCGCAAGAAGCCTGTAGAGCCCGCTCCCGCACAGCCTCAGGCTGAAACCGAGGCGCAGCCTGATGTGCTCGAAGCGCCCGAGCCGGTCGCGCTCGAGGTGCCTGAGCAGCCTCAGCTGAGCGAGCCGACTGTGGTTGAAGTCGCTGCGCCAGAGCCGGTTGCTATTACCGAGCCGGCGCCCGCGCCAGAACCGATCGTGATCGACCCGCTACCGACCCGTCACGGCCCCGAGGCGCTGGACGAGCCGGTCGCCGAGCAGCCTGCCGCTGCGCTCGAGCACCCTGTCGAGCTGGCCACTGGTAGCGACATTCATCACGCCATGCCGGAGACCCCGGCTGCCGTGCTGGCAGCGCCTGTCGAAGTGCCCGCGCCGGTCGTCGAGCAGAACAAACCGTCGGACAACCAGGGTGGCTGGTTTTCCCGTCTGCGCCAGGGCCTGTCGAAAACCAGCGCCAGCCTGGGCGAGGGCATGGCCAGTCTGTTCCTTGGCAAGAAGGTCATCGACGATGATCTGCTCGACGAGATCGAGACCCGTCTGCTCACCGCCGACGTTGGCGTCGAGGCCACCACGGCGATCATCCAGAGCCTGACCCAGAAGGTCGCGCGCAAGCAGTTGACCGACAGTGATGCACTCTACCAATCCCTGCAGGAGGAGCTCGCCGCGCTGCTGCGCCCGGTTGAGCAGTCCTTGCGCATTGATACTGGCAAGCAGCCCTTCGTGATCCTGGTGGTGGGCGTGAACGGCGCCGGCAAGACCACCACCATTGGCAAACTGGCCAAGAAGCTGCAGGGCGAGGGCAAGAAAGTCATGCTCGCTGCTGGCGACACTTTCCGCGCCGCCGCAGTGGAGCAGTTGCAGGTGTGGGGCGAGCGCAACAAGATTTCTGTGATCGCCCAGCACACTGGCGCCGATTCCGCCTCGGTGATCTTCGATGCCGTGCAGGCTGCCAAGGCCCGCGGTATGGATGTGCTTATCGCCGATACCGCCGGGCGCCTGCACACCAAAGACAACCTGATGGAAGAGTTGAAGAAGGTGCGCCGGGTGATCGGCAAACTGGATGACACTGCGCCCCACGAAGTGCTGCTGGTGCTTGATGCCGGTACCGGACAGAACGCGATCAACCAGGCTAAACAATTCAACCAGACAGTGAACTTGACCGGTCTGGTCCATGACCAAGCTGGATGGTACGGCCAAGGGGGGGGTGATTTTCGCCCTGGCCAAGCAGTTCGGCCTGCCCATTCGCTATATCGGCGTTGGCGAAGGCATCGATGATCTGCGCACTTTCGAGGCCGAACCCTTCGTTCAGGCGCTTTTCCAGCAGCGGGAGCAGTGATGATTCGATTCGAGCAGGTCGGCAAGCGTTACCCCAACGGTCATGTCGGGTTGCATGAGTTGAGTTTCCGCGTCCGTCGCGGCGAGTTTCTGTTCGTCACCGGCCATTCTGGTGCCGGCAAGAGCACGCTGCTGCGTTTACTGCTGGCCATGGAGCGCCCGACTTCCGGCAAGCTGTTGCTCGCTGGTCAGGATCTGTCGCAGATCACCAATGCGCAGATTCCCTTCCTGCGTCGGCAGATCGGCGTGGTGTTCCAGAACCACCAACTGCTGTTCGATCGCAGCGTGTTCGACAACATCGCCCTGCCGCTACAGATCCTTGGTCTTTCCAAGAGTGATATCGGTCGCCGTGTCGGCGCTGCGCTGGAGCGGGTTTCCCTCAGCGACAAGGCCGAGCTGTACCCAGGCGACCTGTCGACTGGTCAGCAACAGCGCGTTGGCATCGCCCGCGCCATCGTCCATCGTCCGGCCCTGCTGCTGGCCGACGAACCCACCGGTAACCTCGACCCACGTCTGGCGGCGGAAATCATGGGCGTATTCGAAGACATCAACCGCCTTGGCACCAGCGTGCTGATCGCCAGTCACGACCTGGCCCTGATCGCCCGCATGCGCCATCGCATGCTCACCCTGCAGCGTGGCCGCCTGATCGGCGACGGGGAGGCCGCGGAATGAGTGCTTCCCGCGTACCACCACCGCAGCCCGCCCAGCGTGTCGGCGCGGCGCCGAAGAACGCCGAGCCCCAAGGGCCGAACGACGAACCGGATTTCCGTACCCTGACCCACGCTTGGGTGGAGAGCCACCGTGCCAGCCTGGTCGATAGCTTGCGCCGTCTCGGCAAACAGCCGATCGGCAGCTTCTTCACCTGCCTGGTGATGGCTGTGGCGCTCAGCCTGCCCATGGGGCTGTCGCTGCTGCTCAGCAATGTCGAGCGTCTTGGCGGTACTTGGGAGCGTGCCGCGCAGATTTCGGTGTTCCTCACTATCGACGCCAGCGATAGTCAGGGCCAGGCCCTGCGCGAAGAAATTGCCGGCATGGACGACGTCGCCGAAGCCGAATGGATCAGCCGCGACAAGGCCCTGGAAGAGTTCCAGCAGCAGTCCGGGTTGGGCGAAGCCCTCAAAGAGTTGCCGAACAATCCGTTGCCCGGCGCTGTGCTGGTAACGCCCAAGGAAGTCGACAAAGCCACTCTTGAGGCGTTGCGTTTGCGTTTGGCAGAGCTGCCCAACGTGCAGCAGGCACAGCTGGACTTGGTCTGGGTCGAGCGTTTGAGCGCGATCCTAAAATTGGGCGACCGTTTCGTTTTTGGCCTCACGGTTTTGCTGATCATGGCGCTGCTGCTGGTGATCGGTAACACCATTCGCCTGCATATCGAGAACCGCCGCACCGAGATCGAAGTGATCAAGCTGGTCGGCGGTACCGACAGCTACGTTCGTCGTCCCTTCCTTTATATGGGCGCGCTGTACGGCCTGGGCGCCGGTGTGCTGTCCTGGCTGGTGCTGGCCTTCGGCTTGAACTGGTTGAACGATGCCGTGGTGCGCCTGTCCGGTTTGTACGGCAGTGACTTCGCGCTGGCCGGTGTGCCATCAGGGGACGGCTTCTCCCTATTGCTGGGAGCGGTGCTGTTGGGGTATATCGGTGCGTGGCTGGCGGTGGCGCGACACCTAAGGGAGCTCGCACCCCGCTGAGGCGCTAGTTTGACGCCTCGCCAAGTTATTGATTTGGTTGATATTGACTATTGATCGGGGAACCAGGATGGGGGCTTCCGGTCATATTGCGCAGTGCTACACTGCGTACGCTATGTGAATCGGAGGATTCAAATGTCCACTTCTTTGCAACCTGTTCATGCTCTGGTTCCAGGCGCAAACCTGGAAGCATACGTGCATGCAGTCAACAGCATTCCGCTGCTGACGCCTGAGCAGGAGCGCGAACTGGCCGGCAATCTCTTCTACAGCCAGGATCTTGAGGCCGCCCGCCAGATGGTGCTGGCCCACCTGCGTTTTGTTGTGCACATCGCGCGCAGTTATTCCGGCTATGGCCTGGCTCAGGCTGACCTGATCCAGGAAGGCAACGTCGGCCTGATGAAGGCGGTCAAGCGCTTCAACCCGGAAATGGGTGTGCGCCTGGTGTCTTTCGCCGTGCACTGGATTCGTGCCGAAATCCACGAGTTCATCCTGCGCAACTGGCGCATCGTCAAGGTCGCGACCACCAAGGCTCAGCGCAAGTTGTTCTTCAACCTGCGCAGCCAGAAGAAGCGTCTGGCCTGGTTGAACAACGACGAAGTCAACGCCGTAGCCGAAAGCCTGGGCGTCGAGGCGCGTGAAGTCCGCGAGATGGAAAGTCGTCTGACGGGCCATGACATGGCCTTCGATCCAGCCGCTGATGCCGACGACGACAGTGCTTTCCATTCGCCGGCCCAGTACTTGGAAGACCACCGTTACGACCCGGCGCGGCAGATGGAAGACGAGGACTGGAGCGATACCTCCAGCGCCAACCTGTACGACGCCCTGCAGGGGCTAGACGAGCGCAGCCGCGATATTCTCCAGCAGCGCTGGCTGGCCGAGGAAAAGGCCACGCTGCACGAGCTGGCAGCCAAGTACAACGTCTCGGCTGAGCGTATCCGTCAGTTGGAGAAGAACGCGATGAACAAGCTCAAGGGCTCCATCGCCGCTTGATTCTGACCCGCTGAAGCCAAAACGCCCCGACATTGTTCGGGGCGTTTTTGTATGCGCAGTATTCTCTGAGTGTGCCACCAGTAGGGCGGCCGGGCGCGATCCGCTTCAGCTCAACAGTCAGTCGATCATGGCAACACGTAGGCGTAGGGTGGGCTTCAGCCCACCAATTGAACGCATCACGCCCGTTATGTATCCCGATCCAGCCTACTTCTCCCACCAACCCGGCCGTGGTGCCTGTAGCTGGTTCAGGTAGTGGCTGCCGCCCAGCTGGCGCATCTGTCGGCGAATCCAGCTAGCACGCTGGTTGACATAGCCGCTGGGGCGGCCCGCATTGAGTTGCCGTGGGTTGGGCAGCACGGCTGCCAGCAGGCTTGCTTGGCGCGCCGAGAGGTAGGACGCGCCGGTGTTGAAGTGATGCTGCGCCGCCGCTTCCGCGCCGAATACGCCGTCGGCCCATTCTGCGCTGTTGAGGTAAACCTCGAGGATGCGTTGCTTCGGCCACAGCAGCTCGATCAGCCCGGTGAACCACACCTCGAAGCCCTTGCGCAGCCAACTGCGGCCAGACCAGAGGAATAGATTTTTCGCTACCTGCTGGCTAAGGGTGCTGGCGCCGCGCACCGAGCCGCCTTCCTGGTTGTGCGATACCGCGGCCTTGATGGCGGCGATATCGAAGCCCCAATGCTGGGCGAACTTCTGGTCTTCGCTGGCAATGACGGCGATCTTCAGGTCGTCGGGCAATTGCTCCCAGGAGCGCCAGCTACGTTGCAGGTCGATGGGCTGGCCGTCGATCCAGGATTCGATCTTGCGCTCGACCATCAGCGCCGTGCCTGGCGGCGGAACCCAGCGGAAGGCGAGCACCAGCAGGACGGAACCGGCGATGAACCAGAACAGCAGCTTCAGCAGGACGCGGCGAATGGATCGGAGCATGCGCAGGGAGCCAGGCTTGATTGGCCGATCATTATACGGTTCCCAGCGCTCTTGCGGGCAACGCTGCCGCCGCTGCGGCAATTGCGAGCGCGCTAAGGGACGGTCGAGGGCGTAAACTGACTCATCCCATGATGATCGGTGAGGACGCTATGGTTCGCCTGTGGTTGCTGTTGTCGGCGTTTGCTGGCTTTTCCGGTGTTGCTCTGGGGGCGTTCGCGGCTCATGGCCTGAAGAGCAGGCTGAGCCCCGAATACCTGGCCGTGTTTCAAACCGGTACCCATTACCAACTGATCCATGCCCTGGCATTGCTCGGTGTGGCGGTTCTCGCCTTGCTGGTGCCGGGCCGCCTGGTGAACCTGGCGGGTAGCTTCTTCGCCGTGGGCATCGTGCTGTTTTCCGGCAGCCTCTATCTGCTCACCCTCAGTGGCGTCAGCAATCTGGGTATCGTCACTCCGTTCGGCGGCCTGGCTTTTCTGGCCGGTTGGGCGTGCCTGGGGTTGCTCGCCTGGCGCATGGCCTGAGACGAATGGCCGGCCAGTGCCTTGGTCATCGTCGGTGATCGGGCTAGAATGCCGGCCCTTTCTCCTGTTGTGACGTGTCGCCATGCATATCCAGTTGAACGGTGAAGCCCTCGAGCTGGCCGAAGGCGCCAGTGTCGCCGACCTGATCGAGCACCTGCAGCTAGCGGGCCGTCGCGTTGCAGTCGAGCGCAACCTCGATATCGTTCCGCGCAGCCAGTACGCCAGCACTACGTTGGCCGACGGCGATAGCCTCGAAGTGGTACATGCCATCGGCGGCGGTTGAGCCCTGCGCCACGCCCTTCCAACTCTTCCGTGCAGAGGAATCCCCATGAGCCACGTTGTCAGCGACAAGCCCTTCACCCTGGCCGGCCGTACCTATCAGTCGCGCCTGCTGGTCGGTACCGGTAAATACAAGGATCTCGACGAGACCGGTGCAGCCATCGAGGCCTCGGGCGCGGAGATCGTGACCGTGGCGGTGCGTCGTACCAACATCGGCCAGAATCCGGGTGAGCCTAACCTGCTCGACGTGATTTCGCCGGATCGCTACACCATTCTGCCGAACACCGCCGGTTGCTACGACGCCGTCGAAGCCGTGCGCACCTGCCGCCTGGCCCGTGAGCTGCTCGATGGCCACACGCTGGTCAAGCTGGAAGTGCTGGCCGACCAGAAGACCCTGTTCCCCAACGTGATCGAAACCCTCAAGGCCGCCGAAGTGCTTGTCAAGGAAGGGTTCGACGTGATGGTGTACACCAGCGACGACCCGATCATCGCCCGACAGCTGGCGGAAATGGGCTGCATCGCGGTGATGCCGCTGGCCGGTCTGATCGGCACCGGGCTGGGTATTTGCAACCCTTACAACCTGCGCATCATCCTCGAAGAAGCGACCGTGCCGGTGCTGGTGGATGCCGGCGTGGGCACCGCTTCCGACGCGACCATCGCCATGGAGCTGGGCTGCGAGGCGGTGTTGATGAACAGCGCCATTGCCCATGCCCAGCAGCCAGTGCTGATGGCCCAGGCCATGAAATACGCCATCGAGGCCGGCCGCCTGGCCTACCTGGCCGGGCGCATGCCGAAGAAGCTCTATGCCAGCGCTTCGTCGCCTCTGGAAGGCATGATCCGCTGAAGCATACAAACGATCTGCTGCGCGTCGGCCCTGCGGCGTTAAAAACAGGCTCGGAATGCTCATGTACAAAAGTACACTCCGCTTCCTCGCCTGCTTTTGCCTTGCATGGCTCTAGCTCGCTAGATCGGAAGCACGGTTTACATACTTAGCGGGACGCTTGCGCGTTGTCGTGACTACTTATTTTTTTGAATGTGCTGCCGAGTGCCCCATGAGCGATATCGAACAAACCCCAGCCGAAGAAATCCCACGGCACATGCGCGCCATCAAAAGCTTTGTGATGCGTGCCGGGCGCATGACCGAAGGCCAGCAGCGTGGCTTCGATCAGGGCCTGCCGAAGTTCGGCCTGGAGTTGAGCGATGGCCTGCAGGATTTCGATGCGGTATTCGGGCGTCAGGCGCCGCGCACTTTCGAGATCGGCTTCGGCATGGGCCACTCCACCCTGGAGATGGCCGCCGCAGCGCCTGAGCAGGACTTCATCGGCGTCGAAGTACACCGGCCAGGCGTTGGCGCGTTGCTCAACGGAGTGATGACCCAGAACCTCAGCAACCTGCGTGTGTACAGCTGCGATGCGCTGGAAGTGCTGCGTCAGTGTGTGGCCGACGCCAGCCTCGATCGCGTGCTGCTGTTCTTCCCTGACCCCTGGCACAAGGCGCGTCATAACAAGCGTCGTATCGTTCAGCCGGCATTCGCCGAACTGGTACGTCAGAAGCTCAAGGTCGGCGGCGTGCTGCACATGGCCACTGACTGGGAACCCTATGCCGAATACATGCTGGAAGTGATGAGTGTCGCCCCAGGCTATCGCAACCAGGCAGCCGATGGTCGCTGCGTAGAGCGCCCGGCTGAACGCCCGGTGACCAAGTTCGAACGCCGCGGCGAGCGCTTGGGGCACGGCGTCTGGGATCTGAAGTTCGAACGTATCGACTGAGTGAGCGGGTAAGGTGAGTCTGGTTGCAGGAGCAATAACTGGCATCCGTCAAAGATCGCCGGCAAGCCGGCTCCTACGGAACTCGGATCGCCAGCAACAATCTTCGTGCGCCGCACTTTGTAGGAGCCGGGGGATGTCTAGTCCTTCGGCGATAGCGGTTGCTGCGCGGATCTGGAATTCAGCTCGCGTCGCTATTATCCCGCCGTCAGGCTGACGCACCGCGCAATTGCTGCAACAGGCGCGCACCAAACACGTTGATCAGCAGCCCCAGCATGACGATGGCTGCGCCGATCCACTGCACGCTGCTCAGGCCTTCGCCCAGTAGCAGCCAGGCCGAGCTAAGACCCACTACCGGCACCAGCAGCGAGAAGGGTGCCACCTGGCTGGCCGGGTAGCGTGACAGCAGGCGGCTCCACAGGCCATAGCCGAGCAGCGTAGCGATAAAGGCGAGGTAGGCGATGACCAGCAGCGAGTTGAGGGAAATGTTGCGCAGCGCCGTTTCAATCTGTTCAGGCCCTTCAAGCATCAGTGACAGGGCGAAAAACGGCAGCGGTGGAATCAGGCTGCCCCATACCACCAGGCTGACCAGGTTCACCTTGCCGATGCGCTTGGTGACGATATTGCCCAGCCCCCACATCGCCGCCGCGCACAGGGTCAGTACGAACCCGGCCAGGGTGAAGCTGCGCCCGCTTTCGCTGCCGATCAGCAACAGCCCTGCGGCCGCCACGACCAATCCAATCAGGCTGCTGCGGCGCACCGTTTCGCCGATGAACAGCGCGGCGAAACCCAGGGTGAAGAAGGCCTGCGCCTGCAGCACCAGCGAAGCCAGGCCGGCGGGCATACCGGCGTACATGGCCGAGAACAGAAAGGCGAACTGCCCCAGGGATATGGTCAGGCCGTAAGCGAGCAGCCAGCGCAGCGGCATGTCCGGGCGGCGGATGAAGAGAATCGCCGGGAACGCCGCCAGTGCGAAACGCAGGGCGCCGAGCAGCATCGGCGGTACGCCTTCCAGGCCGACCTTGATGATGACGAAGTTGACGCCCCAGGCGACGATCACCACAGCGGCCAGCAGTATGTCCTTGGGTGTCATGGGCGCGGCCTCGTGTGGTGGTATGCGGACGCGCAGGCTAGCGCGGATGGTTCGCGCTGACACGCCACAGTTGGCGGCGTTTTTCCCCATACAGCACAGCACAAATGAAAACGCCCCGAACAGGTCGGGGCGTTTTCGTGTCGGCGACATCGATCAGACGGTGAGCGTCCAGTCGTAGTCGACGATCAGCGGCGCATGCTGAGAGAAGCGCGGCTGACGCGGCAGGCGTGCGGTGCGAACACTGCGGCGCATACCTGGTGTGAGCAACTGGTAGTCGAAGCGATAGCCCAGGTTGAGCATCTCCGCCTGTTCGTTGTCTGGCCACCAACTGAACTGGTCAGCCTCGCGGTTGACCTCGCGCACGGCGTCGACATAACCCATGGTGCCGGTGATCTCGTCCATCCAGGCGCGCTCGGGCGCCATGAAGCCGGGGGATTGCTGGCAGTCGCGCCAGTTCTTCACGTCCAGTTTCTGATGGGCGACATACAGCGAGCCGCAATAGATGTAGTCACGGCGCTTGCGGCGCTGCTTGTCCAGGTACTTGGAGAAATCGTCCATGAACTTGAATTTCTGATTCAGGTTCTCGTCACCGCCCATGCCTGATGGCATCAGCAGTGTGGCAATACTCACTTTGTCGAAATCTGCCTGCAGGTAGCGCCCGTAGCGATCGGCCGTTTCAAAACCGAGCCCGCTGATTACCGCCTTGGGTTGCAACCGCGAGTAGAGCGCCACGCCACCTTGGCTTGGTACTTCTGCATCGCAGGCATAGAGGAAATAGCCATCCAGTTGGAGGGCTTGGTCGTCCAGCTCAAAGGCGGAGGCACGGGTATCCTGCAGGCAGATCACGTCGGCATTCTGTGCTTGCAGCCAACTGAGCAAACCGCGCTCGACTGCAGCATGAATACCATTCACGTTCACACTGATGATCCGCATAAATGGCCCCCAAAAACACGTGCGTGTATGATACCTGAGCTAGACGCCATTTAGTAATTCCAAGCCACATCCAGTGCCGCCTCAGGGTCATTCATGCAAACGTATCAGCGCGATTTCATTCGTTTTGCCATCGAGCGAGGCGTTCTTCGCTTCGGCCAGTTCACCCTCAAGTCGGGACGCGTCAGCCCTTACTTCTTCAATGCCGGGCTGTTCGCCAGCGGCCTTGCGTTGGCTCGCCTCGGGCGCTTCTACGCGGCCGCGGTCGTCGACAGCGGCATCCAGTTCGATGTGCTGTTCGGCCCGGCCTACAAGGGTATTCCGCTGGCCGCCAGCACCGGCGTGGCGCTCGCCGAGCATCATGATCTCGACCTGCCCTGGTGCTTCAACCGCAAGGAAGCCAAGGATCATGGCGAAGGCGGCACTCTGGTCGGCGCCCCGCTCAATGGTCGCGTGCTGATCATCGATGACGTGATCACCGCCGGAACCGCGATCCGCGAGGTGATGCAGATCATCCAGGCACAGAACGCCCAGGCTGCTGGTGTGCTGATTGCCCTGGATCGCCAGGAGCGTGGTCGCGGGGAGCTGTCGGCTATTCAGGAAGTGGAACGCGACTTCTCTATTCCGGTGGTGAGCATCGTTTCTCTGCAACAGGTGCTGGAATATCTGGCCGATGATGCTGAACTGAAACAATACCTACCCGCTGTGGAAGCCTATCGGGCCGAATACGGTATCTGACCCCTGGCAAGCCGAGAGAACGTGCTTCATGTCGAAATCGCCCACCATGCGTCGCACCCTCTGGCTTAGTCTGCTGCTGCCGCTATGGGCGAGTGCCAGCGAGATGTATCGCTACACCAATGCCCAGGGCATCACGGTAATCGACCGTCAAGGCGTGCCCAGTGAGTTCATCGGCAAGGGCTATGACGTGCTCAACGAGAACGGCCGTGTCGTGCGCGTCGTACCGCCGGCGCCGACGCCCGATGAAATGAAGAAGCTGCTGGCTGATCGCGAGCGTGCCAAGTCGGATGTGCAGTTGCTGCGTCTATATAGCAGCCCGGCAGACGTCGACCGTGCTCGCGCTCGCAAGTTGGCCGAACTGGACGGGCTGATCGGTGTGGCCAATGGCAACCTGCAGTCGGTTCGCCTGCAGCAGGCCAACTTGCAGAAGCAGGCTGCGGATCAGGAGCGGGCAGGGCGTCCGGTACCCGAGCAGTTACTTGTCCAGATCAACGGTCAGCGTGATGAGCAGGTGCGTTTGAAGAAGGAAATCGAGCGCCATCAGGCGTCGCGCAAGCAAGCGGAAAGCAGCTTCGCGGCGGATCGCGCGCGGGTCAGCGAGCTGATCGGGCAGGGCCGTTAAGGGCTGAAGGGGCGGTTCTGCAGCCGGCCTACGTTGGGCCGACTGCGCTCAGCGGCGCGGTGGTACCGAGCGGGTGCGGCCACTGCCGTCGATGGCGACGAACACGAATACCGCTTCGGTGACCTTGCGCCATTCGCTGGAAAGCGGGTCATCACTCCACACTTCTACCAGCATCTGTATCGAGCTACGGCCGATCTCCAGTGCCTGCGTATAGAAGGACAGCTGTGCGCCAACCGCCACCGGAACCAGGAAGGCCATGCGATCGATGGCCACGGTCGCGACGCGGCCAGCAGCGACCTTGCTCGCCATGGCCGTGCCGGCCAGATCCATCTGCGAGACCAGCCAGCCGCCGAAGATATCGCCGAAACCATTGGTCTCGCGCGGCAGTGCGGTGATCTGCAGGGCCAGATCGCCCTGAGGTATCGGGTCTTCCTGTTCGAAGTCTGTCATCTGTTCACGGCTCGCGGCGCTGTGGTGGCCCTGGAAAGTATACCGACTGGGTGGTCGCCTCGCGACCTTAGCGCGTTGCGCGCGCTCGTGCACTCGGATTTGCATCGCTGATGCTCATCTTGCGCCGTCATCCAACTGTCATATTGATTACATAGAGTGGTCACATCGGCTGACGATACTGAGCCCCGTTCCACCAACACGACCCCAATCGTGAGAAGGCGGCAAATCGGGCGCTACGACCACGGCACGCCGGCCTCTCAATGATTACCACTCTGCTAGGAGCAAGGCATGAAACTGAAGCGTTTGATGGCGGCCATGACATTTGTTGCAGCTGGCGTAGCCACTGCCCATGCGGTTGCCGCTGTCGATCCGGCTCTGCCGACCTATGAGAAGACTTCGGGCGTATCGGGCAACCTGTCCAGCGTCGGTTCCGACTCCCTCGCCAACCTGATGACCCTGTGGGCTGAGAACTACAAGCAGTCCTACCCGAACGTGAACATCCAGATCCAGGCTGCCGGTTCTTCCACCGCACCGCCCGCCCTGACCGAAGGCACCGCTAACCTCGGCCCGATGTCTCGCGCCATGAAAGACAGCGAGATTCAGGCTTTCGAACAGAAGTACGGCTACAAGCCGACTGCCGTTCCGGTCGCCATCGATGCCCTGGCCGTGTTCGTGCACAAAGATAACCCGATCAAGCAGCTGACCATGCAGCAGGTCGACGCCATCTTCTCCAGCACCCGTCTGTGCGGTGAGCCGAAGGAACTGAAAACCTGGGGTGAGCTGGGTCTGAGCGGCGAGTGGGCTACCAAGCCGATCCAGCTGTTCGGTCGTAACTCGGTATCTGGCACTTATGGCTACTTCAAAGAAGAAGCCCTGTGCAAAGGTGACTTCAAGTCGAACGTCAACGAGCAGCCAGGTTCGGCTTCCGTTGTGCAGTCGATCTCCAGCACCGTCAACGCCATCGGTTACTCGGGCATTGGCTACCGCACCGCCAGCGTCCGCGCCGTTCCCCTGGTGAACAAGAAGGGCGAAGTCGAAGAAGCCAACGAGAACAACGCACTGTCGGGCAAGTACCCGCTGGCTCGTTTCTTCTACATCTATGTGAACAAGGCGCCTAACAAGCCGCTGAGCCCGCTGGATGCAGAGTTCCTGAAGCTGATCCTGTCCAAGCAGGGCCAGGACGTCGTGGTCAAGGATGGTTACATCCCGCTGCCTGCCAAGGTCGTCGAGAAGACCCGCAAGGAACTGGGGCTGTAAGCCTCTAGTAACAAGCAGCAATGAAGCCCGCCTCTCTCCGAGAGGCGGGCTTCGCTACGTCACCGTGCTGTAACTTTTCTGTCACACGAACGCGCTAAATTGGCCCGGCTCGTGAAACGCACAGAAAATACGGCGCGCTCATGGCCGCGCAGAGACGCTCTCCACTATGAATGACTTGGCAAGTGAACCCATGACCGCCTCTCCTAATTCCCTCGGGCTGGACTTCAACACTCCGGCCCTGCAACGCAAGCGCCGCATACGCGCCTTCAAGGATCGCCTGGCACGCTGGTGCGTGTCGATTGGTGGCCTGGCCGTACTGGGCGCCATCACCCTGATCTTCTTCTACCTTGCCTATGTCGTGCTGCCGATGTTCCAGGGCGCAGACATCGAGAAGCGCGATGCCGTACAGCCAGCCTGGCTGGCCGATGCGGGCACCCCGCTGTTGATGTCCCTGGAAGAACAGAACCAGGTCGGCATGCGCCTGGCGAGCGACGGCAAGATCCAGTTCTTCGATGCCAGGAGCATGGAGGCACTGACCAGCGTCGAACTGCCTCTGCCTGCAGGCAGTGAGGTGGTGTCCGTCGGCGAAGATCAGCCTGGCAGCCATCGCGTTGCCCTCGGCCTCTCCAATGGTCAGGCGCTGGTGTTCGAGCACACCTATCGCATCTCTTACCCGAATGATGTGAAGACCATTACCCCGGCCATCGTCTATCCGTTCGGCGAAGCGCCGCTCGATATCGACCCGCAAGGCCGTCCGCTGGAGCACATGGGCATCAGCGTGAACAGCGGTACGCTGTTGATCGCGGGCTCCGTGGGTAGCGAGCTGCAGGTTCTGAGCCTGAGCCGTGAAGAGAACATGATGACCGGCGAAGTCAGCACCAGCGAGGAGCGCCTGGCGCTGCCGCAGATTGCCGAGCCGATCAAGGAATTGACCATCGACCCACGCCAGCATTGGCTGTTCGTGGTCAACGGTCGCGCCACCGCCGATGTATTCGACCTGCGCAGCAAGGCCCTCAACGGTCGCTACAAGTTGCTCAACGATGGCAATCGCGAAATCACCTATGCAACCTCGCTGCTGGGCGGCATCTCGCTGCTTACTGGCGACAGCAGCGGTGGCATCCAGCAGTGGTTCATGGTGCGTGACGAAGACGGTAACTCTTCGCTCAAGCTAGTTCGTGAATTCAAGATGGCCGACAGCCCGGTCACTCAGATCATTTCCGAAGAGCGCCGCAAGGGCTTCATCGCCCTGGACGACGCGGGCAATCTGGGCATCTTCCACAGCACTGCGCACCGTACCCTGCTGGTCGAGCCGGTCGCCGAAGGGCATAACATCGCCGCGCTGTCGCCGCGTGCCAACCGCGCCCTGGTCGAAGCCAACGGCAAGATCGAGCGCATCCTGATCGACAACCCGCACCCGGAGATTTCCTGGAGCTCGCTGTGGGGCAAGGTCTGGTACGAGAACTACGACAAGCCGGCCTACGTCTGGCAGTCGACCTCGGCGAACACCGATGCCGAGCCAAAGCTGAGCCTGGCACCGCTGGCATTCGGTACCCTTAAAGCCGCTTTCTACGCCATGTTGCTGGCCGCCCCGCTGGCCATTGCCGCGGCGATCTACACCGCTTACTTCATGGCGCCGGCCATGCGCGGCAAGGTCAAGCCGGTCATCGAGCTGATGGAAGCGCTGCCGACGGTGATCCTCGGCTTCTTCGCCGGTCTGTTCCTCGCACCCTATGTGGAGGGGCACCTACCCGGCATCTTCAGTCTGTTGATCTTCACGCCAATCGGCATTCTGCTGGCGGGCTTCCTGTGGAGCCGCCTGCCTGAGTCGGTACGTCTGCGTGTGCCGGATGGCTGGGAAGCGGCGCTGCTGATTCCGGTGATTCTGCTGGTCGGTATCGTCTCGCTGAGCATGAGCGGCTACCTGGAGAACTGGCTGTTCGACGGCAACATGCGTGCTTGGCTGAGTGATGACCTGGGCATTCCGTTCGATCAGCGTAACGCTCTGGTCGTCGGTCTGGCCATGGGCTTCGCGGTGATCCCGAACATCTACTCGATCGCCGAAGACGCGGTGTTCAGTGTGCCGAAGAGCCTGACATTCGGCTCTCTGGCCCTGGGCGCCACGCCGTGGCAGACCCTGACACGCGTGGTGATCCTGACAGCCAGTCCGGGTATCTTCTCGGCGCTGATGATCGGCATGGGCCGTGCTGTCGGCGAGACCATGATCGTGCTGATGGCCACCGGTAACACGCCGATCATGGACATGAACATCTTCGAGGGTCTGCGCACCCTGGCAGCCAACGTGGCGGTAGAGATGCCTGAGTCGGAAGTGGGCGGTACCCATTATCGGGTGCTGTTCCTCTCCGCCCTGGTGCTGCTGTCGTTCACATTCGTCATGAATACGCTGGCCGAGCTGGTGCGTCAGCGCCTGCGCGTCAAGTACGCTTCGCTCTGAGGACTGCAAGACTATGTCCGTGAAACAGCACAACATGAAATCCTGGTTCAAGAGCGGTTCGCCCTGGATCTGGATGAACGCCGGTGCGGTATCGATCGCCATCATCATGACCTTGGGTCTGCTGTCAGTGATCGCCACCCGTGGTCTGGCCCACTTCTGGCCGTCCGACATCATCGAGGCCACCTACCAGATCCCTGGCCAGGAAGCCAAGATCATGGCGGGCGAAGTGGTCCAGAAGGAAGAGATTCCCCGTGCCCGCCTGGCCTCCGCTGGTCTGCCGGTGAATGTCGAGGGCGGCGAGTTCATGACTCGCGAACTGCTCAAGGTCGGCAACCGCGATCTCTATGGCGCCGACTTCTCCTGGGTGGTTGGCGAATGGCTTGGTGAGCAGCGCAAGCCCGCAGACCTGACCGCCTTCGAGCGCCGTGAGTGGGGCAACTTCTACGGCTACCTACTCAATGTCAAGGAAGACGGCAAGCTGGTTGCTGAAGGTGATGCCGCCTGGTCGGAGCTGCAGAAGCGTATTGATCGTGTCGACGATCTGCACGGCCAGATCGTGCAGCTCGAGAAGCGTGATATTGGCCGCATCAACGCCGGTCTCGAGCGCGTCCGTCTACAGACCCGCAAGCTGGAACTCAGCGGTCAACTGACTGAGGCGGCCCAGGCCGACCTCGACGCCGAACGGGCCCGCTGGGATGCCGAGTACAAGGTGCTGGAAACCGAGCTCAATGCCCGCCACCAGCAGTTCAATCGCGACAGCATGACCGTTCGTTCGGCCGATGGCCGTGAGCAGGAAATCAGCCTCGGTAAAGTGGTTCGTGCATTCCGTCCGAACGCCATGTCGAGCCTCGACAAGCTCAGCTTCTACGGCAGCAAGCTGTGGGAGTTCGTCAGCGATGATCCGCGTGAGGCCAATACCGAGGGCGGCATCTTCCCGGCGATCTTCGGCACCATCATGATGACCCTGATCATGGCGGTCATCGTCACCCCGTTTGGTGTGATCGCAGCGATCTACTTGCGTGAATACGCCAAGCAGGGGCCGCTGACCCGGGTCATTCGTATCGCCGTGAATAACCTGGCCGGTGTTCCGGCGATCGTCTACGGCGTGTTCGGTCTGGGCTTCTTCGTTTACGTGCTCGGCGGTTCCATCGACCGGCTGTTCTTCCCCGAGGCCGCTCCGGCACCGACCTTCGGTACTCCCGGCCTGTTGTGGGCCTCGCTGACCCTGGCGCTGCTCGCCGTGCCGGTGGTGATCGTCGCCACCGAGGAAGGCCTGGCACGGATTCCGCGGGCGCTGCGTGAAGGTTCTCTGGCGCTGGGTGCCACCAAGGTCGAAACGCTGTGGCGTGTGGTGCTGCCAATGGCCAGCCCGGCGATGATGACCGGACTGATCCTCGCCGTGGCCCGCGCTGCTGGTGAAGTGGCGCCGCTGATGCTGGTCGGTGTGGTGAAGCTGGCCCCGAGCCTGCCGGTGGATGGCAACTATCCTTACCTGCACCTTGACCAGAAAATCATGCACCTAGGTTTCCATATTTATGACGTCGGCTTCCAAAGCCCCAACGTCGAAGCTGCGCGACCGCTGGTTTATGCCACTGCGCTGCTGCTGGTAATGGTCATCGCGATTCTCAACCTGACGGCTGTCTACATGCGTAACCGTCTGCGCGAGAAGTACAAGGCCCTGGATCATTAAGGCGGCTGCAGGCCGTAGCGTGAAGCGTCAGGCGCAAGCCGGCTCACGCTGCAGCTTGAAGCCTGTAGCCCCCGAAGGAGATTATTCATGCAACACGAAACCGCTTCCCACGGCATCGATATCTCGGCTCTTGGCCGTGACAAGCAGAGCCTCAACCTGGCCAACGAAACCGTGGCCATCGAAGTGCCGGGCCTGAACCTGTTCTATGGCGACAAACAGGCCCTGTACGACGTCAAGATGAACATCCCCAAGCAGCGCGTGACAGCCTTCATCGGCCCGTCCGGTTGCGGCAAGTCGACCCTGCTGCGTACTTTCAACCGGATGAACGATCTGGTCGACGGTTGCCGTGTGGAAGGCGAGATCAACATCGACGGTCGCGACATCTACCGCAAGGGTGAAGACGTCGCCGAACTGCGCCGTCGCGTTGGCATGGTGTTCCAGAAGCCTAACCCGTTCCCCAAAAGCATCTACGAGAACGTGGTCTACGGCCTGCGTATCCAAGGTATCAACCAGAAACGCATCCTCGACGAGGCCGTGGAATGGGGCCTGAAGAGCGCGGCGTTGTGGGATGAGGTCAAGGATCGCCTACATGAATCAGCCCTCGGTCTTTCCGGTGGTCAGCAGCAGCGCCTGGTGATCGCCCGTACCGTGGCAGTGCAGCCGGAAGTGCTGCTGCTCGATGAGCCGTGCTCGGCCCTCGACCCGATCTCCACGTTGAAGGTCGAAGAGCTGATCTACGAACTCAAATCCAAGTACACCATCGTTATCGTTACCCACAATATGCAGCAGGCGGCGCGGGTTTCCGATTACACGGCGTTCATGTACATGGGTAAGCTGATCGAATTCGGCGACACCGATGCGCTGTTCACCAACCCGGCCAAGAAGCAGACGGAAGACTACATCACCGGCCGCTACGGCTGATGCCATGGCAAATACTCCCTGGCTTTGTCGGGCTCGCTTGCCGTACTACTCGTACTGTCAGCGCACGCCCTTCGCGCCGGTGAGCATTTTCCAAGGGCCTTGGTGCTGAGATAAACGTGGAAGGTGCGGGCGCACCATGGCCACTCAAGCGTAGCTTTCGCGGAGCGAAACAGATGATCAACAAAGACAGCCTGACACATCATATTTCCCAGCAGTTCAACGCCGAGCTGGAGGAAGTGCGCAGCCACCTCCTGGCCATGGGCGGCCTGGTCGAGAAACAGGTCAACGACGCCGTCACTTCGCTGATCGAGGCCGACTCCGGCCTGGCTCAGCAGGTGCGCGAGATCGATGACCAGATCAACCAGATGGAGCGCAACATCGACGAAGAGTGCGTACGCATTCTCGCCCGTCGTCAGCCGGCGGCTTCGGATCTGCGCCTGATCATCAGCATTTCCAAGTCGGTGATCGACCTGGAGCGCATCGGCGATGAAGCGACCAAGATCGCCAAGCGCGCGATCCTGCTGACCGAGGAAGGCGAGTCGCCGCGCGGCTACGTCGAGGTTCGCCACATCGGTGATCAGGTGCGCAAGATGGTGCAGCAGGCGCTGGACGCTTTCGCTCGTTTCGATGCCGATCTGGCGCTATCGGTAGCGCAGTACGACAAGACGGTCGACCGCGAATACAAGACCGCGCTGCGCGAACTGGTCACCTACATGATGGAAGACCCGCGTTCGATCTCCCGCGTGCTCAATGTGATCTGGGCACTGCGTTCGCTGGAGCGTATTGGCGATCACGCGCGCAACATCGCCGAATTGGTCATCTATCTGGTACGCGGCACCGACGTTAAACATATCGGTCTGACCCGCATGCAGGAAGAAGTACAGGGTGGCGCCAAGGAGTGATCCTGGCTGCTCTGGCACCCTGAGAGTGCGTGGATGCCCAGCATGGGTTGGCCAGCTTCAGGTGTTCCCGCAGGCTTGCGCTTTAGTGTTGGCCTTAGGCCAGTGCTGGCGTCTATGCTAATGACCATTCGAGGGAGTGGTCGATGAGCAAAGTCAGTGTATTGGTGGTGGACGACGCCACCTTTATCCGCGATCTGGTGAAGAAGGGGCTGCGCGACCATCTTCCCGGTGTCCAGATCGAGGAAGCGGTGAACGGGCGCAAGGCCCAGCAGGTGCTCGGTCGTAATCCGATCGACCTTATCCTCTGCGATTGGGAAATGCCGGAGATGTCCGGCCTTGAGCTGCTGCAGTGGTGCCGTGAACAGGAAGCGCTGAAGGGTGTGCCGTTCATCATGGTCACCAGCCGTGGCGACAAGGAAAACGTCGTGCAGGCCATTCAGGCCGGCGTCTCGGATTTCATCGGCAAGCCGTTCTCCAACGAGCAACTGATCACCAAGGTCAAGAAGGCCCTGCAGCGCAGTGGCAAGCTGGCGGGGTTGATGGCCGCTGCACCGCCGAAAATGCTCAGCAGTGGCGCCTTCGCCAATGATTCGCTGTCGGCGCTGACTGCCGGTAAGACCGAGGTAGTGCGCCCGGCCAGCGCTGCACAGCCTGCGGCGGCGTTCAGCGCCAGCCCCGCGGTTGCCAAGGCCGCGCCGAATACGCCGATGGGGCGCAGTCAGGGACAGCTGCGTTTACCTGGTGGCACGATGGCTTGTGTAGTCAAGGCTCTGAGCCTCAAGGAAGCGTTGCTGGTGGTCAAACGCGGTGAGCTGATCCCACAAGTGCTGGAAAGCGTGGTGCTTGATCTGGAGCAGGGCGAATCGTCGGAAGTGGCACGGCTCAACGGCTATTTGCATAGCGTGGCTGCCTTCGAGCCGAAGCCCGACAGTGAATGGCTGCAGGTTGTGTTGCGGTTTGTCGACCGCGATCCGCAGAAGTTGGATTACCTGTCACGGTTGATCGCCCGTGGTACCACCCAGAAACACTTCACGCCAGGCGGTTGAGTCACGCCTGAGCATCGACGCGCTCTTCACTTGCAAGCCGAGTAGCGCGCCTACTCGGCTTGCTCCTTATGCCACGTCGTTAAGATGCGGCTGCCAGGATTCTGGAATCTGTTCCAGCCTTGGATAATGGATTGCCTCCAACTCTAGGTGCGGCAGCAGGAATGGGGTATGCCGCAGGTGCTCCGGTAGGCTGCGTAATTCCGGAATCCACAAGCTTACGTACTCGCCTCGAGGATCATACTGGCGGGCCTGCCTGAGTGCGTTGAACGTGCGCTTGAGCCGTGGATCACTGCCAGCCCCGGCGAGGTAGGCCCAGTTGCCCCAGTTGCTGGCCGGGTCATAATCGATCAGGTGTTCCTCGAACCAGGCCGCGCCATGACGCCAGTCCTGTTGCAGGTCGCTGACCAGGTAGCTGGCGACCACCTGCCGCCCCCGGTTGGACATGTACCCTGTCGCGATCAGCTCGCGCATGTTGGCGTCGACCAGTGGCATGCCGGTGCGTCCATGCGCCCAACGCTCGAAGCGTTCGTCGATCTGCTGTGGAGCGCGTTCGGTGGCCTTCAGGCCACCGGCCTCAAAGAGCGCCTGGCCGTGACGCTGCAATGTGCAGCGGAAGAATTCACGCCATAGCAGCTCCAACCACAGCCAGTAAGTAGACTCATTGGCGCCGTGGAGTGCCTCATGACGGCGTAACTCGGCGGCGGCACGGCGTGGAGACAGGCTGCCGTTGGCCAGCCAAGGCGAGAATTTTGACGAGTACTCGCTGCCGATCATGCCGTTACGGGTTTCCTTGTAGTGGCGAACGCCTTGGCTGTCCCATAGGTAATCACGCAAGCGTGCTTGAGCGGCGATTTCGCCACCCGAAAAGGGGAATGCGCTAGGCGCAATGCTCAGCGTATCGCCAAGCCCGAACTGGGATTGGGTCGGCAAGCCGAAGGCCTGCGCATCGACGCCATCTGGCAGCGGCGGCAACTGATCGGGTGCGGCCTGGGGTTGGAAGACGTACTGGCGCGTATCGATCAGCGTCCGGAACTGGCTATACACCTGGGGCAATTGCTGCAGAGGGCATGGCAGTTCGGCTTCGCTGAACAAGCTGTTGCCTTGCGCCGTACGCAGGGGAACGGAGCCAAGGCCCTCGCGTACACGGGCAATCTGGGCGATCTCCTGTGGAGCGATCTCGTCGAGGGTCAGAACCTGCTGCAGGTCGAATTGTTCGACCATCTGCACGATCATCTCTTCTGGTTTGCCCATCAGTACCAGAAGCTTCGAGCCGCGTTGGCGCAGGGCACTGTCGAGTGCCGTCAGGCTTTCCAGCAGAAAACGCGCACGCTGGACGCCAATGCGTCGGCTACCGAATGCGTCCAGCTGCAGCAACGCTGGGTCGAGCACGTACAAGGGCAGAAGGTGTGTGGCACTAAGGGCCGCCTGCAGTGCGGGATGATCGTCGAGGCGGAGATCCTGTTTGAACCAGAGCAGCGCACGCATGGAATGTTCTCTCATAGTGGACTCACTATGGATTGCTGAGAGGTATGACAAGTTCAGCGCCGTCTGGCGCCGACCGCTGGTAGGTCGAGGCTGGTAATACGACGGCGCATTGCTGACAGACGTCGGCGGTTACAGCCACTAGACTGTGCGGCTGTTTTCAGGAGCCCGAACATGGACATCTTCAGCATCGCCGTGCTGCTTTTTCTGGTCACCGATCCGTTCGGCAACATCGCTATCTTCATTGCCGCTTTGAAGAACGTCGCCCCTGAGCGGCGCTTGCGGGTGGCCGCGCGTGAGCTGTTGTTCGCCCTGGGATTGCTACTGCTGTTCCTTACCTTTGGTGACAAAGTGCTTAGCTCGCTGGGCCTGTCGCGGGAGGCAACCGCGATCGCGGGCGGTATCATCCTGTTCGTCATCGCCATGCGCCTGATATTTCCCAGCCCGAACGGCGTGCTCGGGGATGTCCCAGACGGTGAACCGATGCTCGTGCCGCTGGCCACGCCTGCAGTGGCCGGGCCATCTGCACTAGCGGTGCTGATGACCTTGCGCAATACCCACGAAGGCGAGCTCTGGGAGCTCTACCTCGCGCTGATCCTGGCCTGGGCCGCGACAGCGTTCATCCTGTTGCAGGCTTCGTTCCTGCAGCGTTTCCTTGGCCCTCGCGGGCTGACCGCAGTGGAGCGGCTGATGGGCATGTTGTTGATCATGCTCAGCGTCGACATGCTGTTGGACAATCTACAAAGCGTATTGCATATCCAGCCATGAAATTCTTCAGTCTTACCTTGTTCGCCCTTCTGCTCGCTGGCTGTGCCAGTGGGCTTCGTATCGATCACAGCTACACGTCCAGCGGCCAGAGCAGCCGGGTGCAGTACATCGTGCTGCACTACACCTCGGCGGATCTGCCACGATCCCTGGAGCTGCTGACCAAGGAAGAGGTCAGTGCCCACTATCTGATCAATGCGGTGCCGCCGACCATCTACCAACTGGTCGACGAGAATCGCCGTGCCTGGCACGCCGGGGTCAGTGAGTGGCAGGGCCGCACCTGGCTCAACGGCACTACCATCGGCATTGAACTGATCAATCAGGGCTACTTCGACACGCCCAAGGGCCGTTACTGGCAGCCTTACGCCCAACAGCAGATCGACACGCTGATCGTGCTGCTCAAGGACATTATGCAGCGCCACCAGTTGCCGCCTGGCAGCATCATCGGGCATAGCGATATCGCACCACAGCGCAAGGTCGATCCGGGCCCACTGTTTCCCTGGAAGCAACTGGCCGATGCCGGCCTGATGCCTTGGCCGGACGCCGCCGCAGTCGCGAGCGAGCAGGCCGTTTACACCCTCAGCCTGCCAGACGTCGCATGGTTCCAACAGCAGTTAGCCGTGCAGGGCTACGTGGTCCCGGATAGCGGCGTGCTCGACGAAGCGACCCGCAACGTGATCCGCGCCTTCCAGATGAAGTACCGGCAAGCGCTCTACGATGGTCAGCCTGATGCGGAAACGGCGGCGCTGCTGTTGGTGCTCAATCGCATGAGCAAGGCATAGCGCTGAATTGATGGGGGCAGGCGCCGTGACGGTGGCGCCGTACCTTGTTTTCCCGCTACAGCGGTAAGGACATATGGAATCGCGCGCCCTGGCCTGGGTGGGATTCGGCGCCGATGCGGCCGCCATGCAACTGGACGATTTCCTTGCACAGCGCCAGGCCGAGCCCGGCGCCGCCTTTCTTGCGGCCAATCTGCACAAAGGGCTCGAACAGCCTGGCCTGCTGGCCATAGGCAATACCTTCGCCCTCATCCTCGATACTGATCAACAGCCGCTCATCTTGGCGTTGCGCCAGCAGGCGAATGGTGCCGGCTTCTGGGCTGTGGCGCAGCGCGTTGTCGATCAGGTGGTCGAGCACGCGGTCGATCTGTGTCCGATCAAGGTGGATGCGCGGTAGCGCCTCACCGGCTTTCAGCACCAGGCTGATCTGCTGTGCTTGCGCTTTACCCGTGTGCCGTTTGGCGGCCTGTTCGAGCAGGTCGGGAATGTCGCAAGGTGCCAACTCGAGTTTTTGCACGCCGCTCTGGTAGCGGGAGAAATTGAGCAGGTCTTCGATCAGGTGCACCAGACGTTCCATTTCCTCGTCGACGATACTCACCAGATCCGCTTCCCGGGACTCCTCCGCGAACTTGCTGCGCTCACGCAGCAGGCCGAACGCCATGTGCATGCCGGTTACCGGGGTGCGCAACTCGTGGGAGGCGCGCAGCACGAATTCGTTCCTGGCCCGTTCGAAGGCACGCTGTTCGGTCACGTCATGCAGCACCATCACGGCGCCGAGGATATGCCCCTGGCCCTGGCTGACCGGTGTCAGGCTGTAGTTGAGCAGGCGGGTTTCGCCGTTCGCCTCGACCTGCAGATCTGCCAGCCGCTGCTCCAGGCTGTGGCCCTGCAGTACGTGCTGCAGTTGGTCATCCAACTCCGGGCGCGCCAGGGCCTGGCTGGGGCTCTGGCCGAGGGGCTGGTCATGCCAGCCGAGCTGCCGCTGGGCGACCGGATTGAAGTGTTCGAGCAGGCCATCGCGACCGAAGATCAGCAGGCCGTCGTCGATGCTGTCGAGTACTGCCTGCAGACGGTGCTGCTCAGCCATCAACGCCTCGACGTTGCTGCTCTTGAGCTGGCGCAGGCTCTCCGCCATGAGACCGAAACGGCGGCTCAGCGCGGACAGTTCGGCAACCGGGGTAATTGGTAAGGTCACCTGAAAGTCGCCGCGGCCAATCTGGTCTGCAGCGCGGGCCAGCGCATCGATCGGCTGACCGACTCGGCGGGCGATGGTGTGCGCGGTGATGAAGCCGATCACCAGCACCGCGAGGCCGACCAGCCCCAGTAGCCCGGCGATCAGCCAGGCACGGTCGCGGGATGCGGCTTCCGACTGCTGTACGGCCGTCACGTAGCTCACCTGCAAGGCGTTGAGGCGGTCGCGGACAGTCTCGATGGTTCTGGCGAAATCATCGTTGGTAAGCAGTTGGTGGCGTACGGTCAATGGATCTTCGAGAAGTTGACTGAAGTTCTGGTAGGCGGCCTGGATATCGACGATCGCCTGACGATCCGCTTCTGTCGGACTCGCATTCAGGCCATCGTCAATCCATTTGCGGATGCGCAGATCGGACTCCTTCAGGTTCTGCACTGTCTGCTGATTGAAATCCTCGCCAAGCATCAGAAACAGCTGTTTGCCCAGTTCTTGGCGCAGATCGAGACTGTCGCTGATAACCTCCAGGTTGTGGGTGAGTGTGCGGTTTTGTGATTGGGTGAGCTGTAGCACGCTAAAAATACCCAGCATCAGCCCCAGCAAGGCTACGGTGAGCAGGGCGCTGGTGCTGAGAAAAAGCTTGCTGCGCAGCTTCATAGGCCGAGCTGCTTACGTTTTCGATACAGCGTCGAAGCATCGATACCCAGTGTTTTTGCGGCTTGATCAAGGGTATCGCTGTTGGCCAATATCGCCGAGATATGGGCCTTTTCCAGTTCTTCGAGGCTGAGGTCGGCACCGACGCGTGGGGCGCTGCTGGTTGTTGGTGCGCTCATCCCCAGGTGGCCGACATCGACCCATTCGCCGGGGCAGATGATGCTGGCGCGTTCGATCACGTTGCGCAGTTCACGAATGTTGCCGGGCCATTGATAGTCGAGCAGTGCCTTCAGCGCTTCCTCGCTGAAACCGCGTGCTGGGCGGGCGTAATCCTTAACGAAACGGGCAAGGAAGCGGTCTGCCAGGGTAAGGATATCGTCCGCGCGTTCGCGCAGTGGCGGCAGGTTCAGGGTGATGACGTTCAGGCGGTACAACAGGTCTTCGCGGAAATGTCCTTCCTTGACCATTTCAGCGAGGTCACGGTTGGTCGCTGCGAGGATTCGTACGTCGGCGTGGCGGGTCACCGGGTCGCCCACGCGCTCGTATTCCTTGTCCTGGATGAAGCGCAGCAGCTTGGGTTGCAGGGTCAGCGGGAAGTCGCCGATCTCGTCGAGGAACAGCGTGCCGCCGTCGGCCTGGTTGACCCGCCCCAGGGTACTTTCGCTGGCCCCGGTAAAGGCACCGCGGCTGTGGCCGAACAGCTCGCTTTCCATCAGCTCGGCAGTCAGCGATGGGCAGTTGATGGTAACGCAGGATTTCTTCGCGCGGCGGCTCCAACCGTGGATGGCACGCGCCAGTTCGCCTTTACCGGTGCCGGACTCGCCGAGGATCAGGATATTGGCATCGGTGGTCGCTACCTGCCGTGCGGTTTCCAGAATCGCCATCATCGCTGGGCTATGCGAATCGATGCCGTCGCTGGGTTTGCGCACCTCGCCTTCCAGGGCTTCCAAGCGCGCGGATAGCTGGCGCACCTCCAACTGTTTGGCAGCAGCCAAGCGCAACTGATCCGGGCTGCATGGCTTGACCAGGTAGTCGGCGGCGCCGGCTTGCATCGCATCCACGGCGCTATCAATGGCCGAATGCGCAGTCACGATCACCACGCGCATCCAGGGCGCGAGGATGCGCATCTGCGCGAGCACATCCAGGCCGTTTTCATCGCCCAGGCGCAGGTCGAGGAAGCACATATCGAACACTTGCCGTTGCAGCAGCGACTCGGTTTGCGCGGCGCTGTTGGCGGTGGTGACCTGGTAGCCCTCGTCCTCCAGGCAATAGCGGAAGGTACGCAGGATAGCCGCTTCGTCGTCGACCAGCAGGATGCGCCCGCTCTGACCTGTTGCTTCCATTTACGTGCTCCATGGGGTGGATGGCAGAGATTAGTCCAGAAATCTTCGTGCAAGTTGCACGGCCAGTATGACGTGATCTTGCATCGTGCAAGCGGCCAGCTGCCATGACTTGGATTTAACCGGCTGATTTTAGTTGGTTTTTATTTTTTTGGCGGCTGGCATAACGCTTGCGACGTCCTTCTGACCGCTTTGCTGCGGGATTTTTGAATTACAGGAGGAGGCGTTACATGCTGTTGAGACAATCCGCACTGGCCATGGCCATCACCGGTCTTATCACCCTGGCACCGCTTGCACAGGCGGCTGAGGAGGGAATTGACCGGCAGTTGAGCGATGCCCGGCAGCAGGGTGCCATCGATACGGCATTCGCTTTGAACCGACACCTGAGTCCTTTCGAGATAGTGGTCTCGGTGGAAGACGGCACCGCCACCCTGAGGGGCGTGGTGGAAAACTCCGCTGAGCGCGAGCTGGCCGCCGAGCTGGCGGGCAGCATCGAAGGCGTCCGTGAGGTGAGCAACGATCTTGAAGTCGACCCAGACATAGAGGTTGCTGTCGTCGACGAGCAGGCGCGAATCACTACTGAAAAGACGCTGGCCCAACGCTTCGATGACGCCACCCTGGCAGCTACGGTCAAATCCAAGCTGCTGTGGAACAGCAACACCGAGGGCCTGGACATTCAGGTGCGTGCCGAAAACGGCGTGGTCAGCCTCAGCGGCAATGCCGGTACGCCGGTGGCCAAGGAGCTGGCCGGTGAGCTCGTCACCAATACCGAAGGCGTTCGCGAGGTGCACAACCACCTCAGCATCAACACGGCCGACAGTGCAGCGGCCGAAGCGCAGAACGCTGCCAATGATGCGGCCGCCTCGATCAGCGACACCTGGATCACCGGCAAGGTGAAGTCCAGCTTCCTGTACAGCCGCAACCTCGACAGCCTGAACATCAAGGTCGATACCCGCGAGGGCTTCGTGAGCCTCAGCGGCACCGTGTTGAGCAATGCCGAGAAGCGCCTTGCCGTCGAGACCGCGCGCAACATTCGTGGCGTGCGCGGCGTCGATGCCGACGCCCTGCGCATCGCCAGCTAAAGAGCAGCAAGGGAGGTGGTCGCCAGCGACCGCCATTCTATGCAGTGCCGCTGACGGCACTGCCTATAAAAGACAGGAACATCGCCATGAACAACAAGACCGAGCAACTCAACGAACTGATCGCCATCATCCGTGACGGCCAGCGCTTCTACGAACACGCCCATGATGAGGTCAAGGACGTGCGCCTGCAGGCGCTGTTCCGTGACATGTCGCAAACCAAGAACCAGGTGATTCAGGCCCTGTCGGTCAAGGTCGCTGCCAATCAGGAAGAGCCGACGTCCAGCGGTACGGTGGTGGGCAAGCTGCGCCAGGCTTATGCCGACGCGCGTGCCACGTTGTCCAGCGATGAAGAAGCCACTTATGTGGCGCAACTGGAAGAGGCGGAAGATCGCATCCTGCATGCTTTCGAGGATGCGCTGGAGAGCGCCGAGCCAGACGTGCGTGCATTGCTGGCCGTGGAAATGCCCAAGGTGCGTGCCTGTCATGACCGTATGCGTGATCTGAAGCACGCCATGTAAGCCGGTTGGCACAGGGATGTGCCGCCTTTTTCGTCGTGCAGAACGCCCGAGCTTTGTAACGTGATCGTGCAGGATGCCAATGATGGCACTTGGTTTTGTTTTTTAAATTGTTGATTTATAAGGATTTTATTTTTTATTAGAGCTGGCACGCAGGCTGCAATTCTATAAGTCATGAAAAGAACGCTAAGCCGTTCGGCAACGATTTAAAGGAGCTTCAGATGAACCTTCACCGCGCCCACACCGAGATCCTGATCCTAGCGGTCGCCGCTGTCCTGGTTTTGTTGTTGAGCGTGTCGTTCAAGGCTCCCCAGTCGCAAGCCGTCGAACCGCAAGTCTCCAGTCAGGTTCATGTGCCAGTCACCGTTCAACCTGCTGCTGTCTCTGCTGTTCCGGCCTCCTTTCAGACAGTAAGCCAGACCGTAAGCGTGCAAACCACCGGTGATTGGGTACGTGCTGACACCGTGGAAGCGCCAGTCAAGCAAACCC
Source organism: Pseudomonas sp. AC355 (assembly GCF_979258205.1). Lineage (NCBI taxonomy): Bacteria > Pseudomonadati > Pseudomonadota > Gammaproteobacteria > Pseudomonadales > Pseudomonadaceae > Pseudomonas > Pseudomonas sp. AC355. The sequence goes on from NZ_OZ409843.1 coordinate 3,979,710, forward strand.
GTTGGGTGTTCTGAGACGCCTGCCGATTTTTTAACTGTTACACCCGTAAGACCTCAAAAAACCAAGGAGAAACGCCATGCTGAGTTGGGCCATTACCTTTCTGATCATCGCCATTGTCGCTGCCGTTCTGGGCTTCGGTGGTATCGCAGGCACTGCCACAGGTATCGCGAAAATCCTTTTCGTGGTGTTCCTGGTCATGTTCATCGTTTCGTTCATCATGGGTCGCCGCCCTCGGGGTTAGGCCATGACGATGAATCGATTCAAGACGCTCGTTGCCGCCCTGATGCTGGGCGGTAGCGCGGCGGCCTTGGCCGCCAACGATGGTGAATTCCGCCTCAACGACCTGCTCGGGAGCAATTCTGACTATCGTGAAGCATGGAAGGAGCTCATCCAGGATGAGGAGCGTTTGCCCGAATGGGTGATCAACCTCAGTGGCGTGGCTACGCCCATGAAGACGCTGGAAGAAGACGGCGACCAGTACCTGGTCGGGCAGTTGTGCGAAACATCCAACTGTTTCAATCAGCGCCTCTACGTTGCCTTCACCCCGGACAAGGATGACGCGTACGCGCTCTGGGTGCAGTTGCCCGAAGGTTTACCGGAGGACAAGACACCCAGTGAGCATGCTGATCTGCGTTGGCTCGGTGAGCCGGACGACGGAGTCAAGCAACTGCTACAGGAACAGTTGAAGAAAGACCCCAACTGGTACTGATGCTGCTGACGGCGCCTTCTGGCGCCGTTGCTCTATCTGTAATCCGACAAAATCACTGTCTCTCGTTTGTCACTTCCCTTACCTGGCCGCGTTATCATCAGCCGCTATGTTCTAGGGGGTGACGTATGCTCAACGGTCTGTGGCTGAGCTTTTTCGTGGTAGCAGCGGTAGCGGGGCTCAGCCGCTGGTTGCTGGCCGACGATCCAGCCGTATTCGCCGCGATGGTGGAAAGTCTGTTCGCCATGGCCAAGCTGTCGGTCGAGGTGATGGTGTTGCTGTTCGGCACGCTGACCCTGTGGCTTGGGCTGTTGCGTATCGCCGAGAAAGCCGGCCTGGTGGATGCACTGGCCCGGCTGCTCGGCCCGCTGTTCGCCCGGCTTATGCCTGAAGTGCCGCGTGGCCATCCAGCGCTTGGTTTTATCACCATGAACTTCGCGGCCAATGGCTTGGGCTTGGATAATGCCGCCACGCCCATCGGCCTCAAGGCCATGCGCGCGCTGCAGGATCTCAACCCAAGCAGCACCACAGCGAGCAACGCGCAGATTCTCTTTCTGGTGCTCAATGCCTCATCGCTGACGTTACTGCCCGTCACTATCTTCATGTACCGCGCTCAGCAAGGCGCGCCTGACCCGACGTTGGTGTTTCTGCCTATTCTGCTGGCGACCAGTGCGTCGAGCCTGGTCGGCCTGTTCTCCGTGGCCATCATGCAGCGCCTGCGTCTGTGGGATCCGGTGGTGCTGGCCTACATGATTCCCGGCGCATTGCTGTTGGGCGGTTTCATGGCGCTGCTTGCCGGCATGTCCGCTACTGCACTAGCGGCCCTGTCGTCTTTGCTGGGTAATCTGACGCTGCTTGGGGTGATCGTCGCATTCCTGGTGATCGGTGCGTTGCGCAAGGTGCAGGTCTACGAGCAATTCATCGAAGGAGCCAAGGAAGGCTTCGACGTGGCCAAAAGTTTGCTGCCTTATCTGGTGGCGATGCTCTGTGCGGTTGGTGTGCTGCGCGCATCCGGGGCGTTGGAGTTCGCGCTTGATGGTATTCGCTGGCTCGTTGCCTGGGGCGGCTGGGATACCCGCTTCGTCGATGCGCTGCCTACGGCGATGGTCAAGCCATTCTCCGGCAGTGCGGCGCGGGCGATGTTGATTGAAACCATGCAGAGCCAGGGCGTCGATAGTTTCCCGGCGCTGGCTGCAGCGATCATTCAGGGCAGTACCGAAACCACGTTCTACGTGCTGGCGGTGTACTTTGGCGCCGTGGGCATCCAGCGTGCCCGGCATGCGGTGGGTTGTGCACTGCTGGCCGAGTTTGCCGGCGTGGTGGCCGCCATTTCCGTCTGTTATTGGTTCTTCGGCTGAGAGCGGCTGAGATCGCTCAACTGCCTGCCGGGCGTGGTGGCTGATCTGCGTGCTCGGCATCGGGCTCTGCTTGCGGTTCAGGTTCAGGTTCCGGTGCTGGGTCGGCCTGCGGCTCAGGCTCAGGCTCAGTTTCTGGCGTGGCCGCGGGCTCTTGCACTTCTGGCGGCGCCTGCTTGGAGCCTGCTGAAGGACTCGCTGGCGCACCCGCATCGGGCGTTACCGCGAAGCGCAGCACGCCGATCATCTGGCCTGCTTCGGTCAACACCTGAATCTGCCAGTCACCCTCCACGTCCTGCGGGAAGTTCTTCTTGTGCGTCCAGGCGCGGTAGCCTTTTTCGCGACCACCGTGGATATTCAGAGCGATACGTTCCAGTTCGCGACCTTCATGTTCCCAGACGTGGTAGATGCGCTCATCCAGTCCACGCGGCGCATTGATCGCCGTGTAAGCGTACAGGCCACTGCTGCGCAGCTGGCTGACGCTGAGTTCTTCGATGCCTTCGCCGGGCGAGCGATTCTGGTTGTCGAATTCAGTGGTGATAGCCACCTCGGTCAGCCACAGCGTGGCCGGAGGCACCCAGGTACGCCCCAGCCAGCCAACAGCGCCGATGGCCAGCGTCAGGCCGACCAGCAACAGACCGCGCCACCATTTACGCACGGTGATGATGCTGAACAGGCTCGGGAACGACAGCAGTACGGCCGCTGCCAGCGAAAACTGATAGCTCTCGGTGGTGTTGAGCTTGAAGATGATTGGCAGCGCCGTGAGCAGCACGGCGAACAAGGCCAGCGTGTGATACGCGAGGAAGATCCAGCGCCGTGGTGCCAGCCACTTGTAGTAAAGCGGGTCGATGATCGAGACCAGCGCCGCGCCTGCCAGTAACCCACTGAACATTGCCTGGCCACTGTTCCAAGTGGTGGTGATAAAGAAGAACGGTAGGACGAAGAACAGACTTTCCTGGTGGATCATCTGTGTGGCATAGCGCAACAGCGGGCGGGGTAGCTCGAAGCCGAAGCGGGCGGCGATGCGCTCGCGCAGCATATTCTCCAGAATCAGCCAGAGCCAGCTGATCAGCATCACCAGAGCGAGCACCTTGGCCAGCCCGGCCTGGCGGTCGACCAGTACGAAGCTCGCCACCCCGGAGAGAAAACCGAATACAGCGATGGCGCCCGGATGGCGCTGCATCAGCGCGATGATCCGGAAAACGAGATTTTTACTGGAGGTGATAAGAGGCAAGGCGGCTCTGATAGTGATCAAGAACGATGCGCAGGATACTGTATTTGCCCGAACCTGAGGCTTCCGCCGATCAGGCGCGGCTAATGTTCACAGCCTGGCAAACCGGCCGATTGAGCGCAGCAAGGCGATAGCGGACGTTCGATTTGGTGGGCTTCAGCCCACCAATTGATGGCTCCCACGCTCCAGCGTGGGAGCCCAGGCCAGGGTGCTTTGCCTCGCTTGGCCTCGACATCGGACGCAGAGCGTCCCTGCAGGCATTCCCACGCGAAGCGTGAGGAACGATCAGATCGAACCCCGCAGCAGATGACCGCTTTCGCCTTTCTGCGGCCGCAGAGTGAATCAGCCGTGTCCGCTCTCAGTGAGCACCCGCGGCCTTGTTCAGGTCGCTCTCGTTCCAGCTGTCGTACAGGCAGGCATCGCTGGCGGCCCAGCGTACACGCGCCTGGGCGCCGGGCTGCAGGGGTTGCAGGCCGCTGCCCATGGCTTTGAGGGTCAGGTGGCAGCCGCCGGGTGTGACCACGTGGCAGGTCAGGCTCTCGCCCAGGAACACCACTTCGGTGACCTGCACGGGGATCTCGTTCCAGCCGGCTGGCAGCGGCGTCTGCGCAGCGACTTGCTGCGGCAGCACCTGGGCTTTTTCCGGGCGCAGCATCAGCAGCACGTCCTGATCGTTCTTCAGGTTGGCGGTCGGGGTGATCGACAGGCTCTGCTGCTCGAACTGCACGGCGGCCTGGCCACTGACCTTCGGTCCGCAGGAAGTTGGAGTTGCCGAGGAAGGAGGCGACGAAGGCGTTTGGCGGGTTCTGGTAGAGGTCATAACCGCTACCCAGACCGACGATCTTGCCGTGGCTGAAGATAGCGATGCGCTGTGACAGGCGCATCGCTTCTTCCTGATCGTGGGTCACGTAGACGATGGTGATGCCCAGGCGCCGGTGCAGGTGACGCAACTCGTCCTGCAGGTCTTCGCGCAGCTTCTTGTCCAGCGCGCCGAGGGGTTCGTCCATCAGCAGGATGCGCGGTTCGTAGACCAGCGCGCGGGCAATCGCCACGCGCTGTTGCTGGCCGCCGGAAAGTTGCGCCGGACGGCGGTGCGCGAACTCGCCGAGCTGCACCAGCTTGAGCATGGCCTCGACCTGGCGCTGCTGCTCGGCAGTACTCAGTTTGCGGATCGCCAGGGGAAAGGCGATGTTCTGGCGCACGTCGAGGTGCGGAAACAGCGAATAGCGCTGGAACACCATGCCGATATCGCGCTTGTGCGGCGGCACGTTGACCAAGGATTTGCCCTCGACCAGGATCTCCCCGGAGCTGGGGGTTTCGAAGCCGGCCAGCATCGACAGCGTGGTGCTCTTGCCCGAGCCGCTGGAGCCGAGGAAGGTGAGGAATTCTCCCTCCTGGATCTCCAGGGAAATGTTATCCACAGCGGTGAAGTCGCCGTAATGCTTGTTCAGGTTGCGCAGGCTGACCAGCGTCTGTGGTGCCCGGTTTTCTTGGATGACAGCACTCATGAAATTCTCCTCGGCACTCAGGCTTTGACGTCGGTGCGCCGACGCACGATGGCGGCGATGACCATGACCAGCAGGGAAAGACCGATCAGCAGCGTCGAGGCGACGGCGATCACGGGGGTGAGATCCTGGCGCAGCGTCGTCCACATCTTCACCGGCAGCGTCTGCAGGCCGGGGCTGGCCATCATCACGCTGAGCACCACTTCGTCCCAGGAAACCAGGAAGGCGAACAGGCCGCCGGCCACCAGGCCCGGGCGGATGGCCGGGAAGGTCACCTTGACGATGGCCTGTAGGCGCGTGGCGCCGCAGATCACCGCGGCATCCTCGATGGACTGATCGAACAGCTTCAGCGAGTTGATGATCGAGATGATGGTGAACGGCAGCGCGACGATCACGTGGCTGACCACGAAGGCGAACAGCGTGCCGGTGTAGCCGAGCTTGAGAAACAGCGCGTACACGGCCACGGCGATGATCACCAGTGGCACGATCATCGGCAGGGTGAACAACGCGTACAGCAGTTCGCGGCCCGGAAATTTTCCGCGCACCAGCGCAAAGGCACTGGGCATGCCGATGGCGACCGCGCAGACGGTCGTCAGTATGGCCACCTTGAGGCTGACCAGCGCCGAGTCCATCCACTGCGCGTTGGAAAAGAACTGCCCGTACCACTTGAACGTCCAGCCCGGTGGGGGGAACACCAGCCACTGCGAGGAGCCGAACGACAGCAGCACGATGAACAGGATCGGCAGCAGCAGGAACACGGCGATCAGCGCGGTGGTCGCGGTCAGGCCGTAGCGCAGGCCACGACCCATGGCATTGGGTGACAGCAGCATGGCGGCTTACCTCGCAGTGCTGGAAGCGACCGGCGATTCCGGTTGCAGCTTCAGGTAGACGTAGAACAGCACCAGCGTGATGAGGATCAGCAAGGCTGCCGCCGCGCTGGCAATGCCCCAGTTAAGGAACGATTGCACCTGCTGGATGATGAATTCGGGCAGCATCATGTTCTGTGCGCCGCCGAGCAGTGCCGGGGTCACGTAGTAACCCAGGGACATCACGAAGACCATCAGGCCGCCGCTAAAAATGCCCGGCCTGCACAACGGCAGGAACACCTTGAAGAAGTTGCGCCACGGGCTGGCGCCGCAGATCGAGCCGGCCTGCAAGACCATCGGATCGATGGCGCTCATGGTCGCCTGCAGTGGCAGCACGATGAACGGAATCATGATGTAGCTCATGCCGATCACCACGCCGGTCAGGTTGTGCACCATCTCCAGCGGCTGATCGATGATGCCCATGGCCATCAACGTCTTGTTCACCACGCCAGAGGACTGCAGCAGCACCAGCCAGGAGTAGGTGCGTGCCAGCAGGCTGGTCCACATCGACAGCAGGACGATATTCAACAGCCAGCGGCCCCAGCCGCGCGGCATCAGGGTGATCGCCCAGGCCAGGGGGAAACCCAGCAGCAGGCTGATTACGGTCACCAGCCCGGCTACCGCGAAGGTGTTGAACAGCACCTTGGAGTAGGCCGAATTGGCGAACAGTTGTGCGTAGTTGCCCAGGCCCGGCTCCGGTTCCAGCACGCCGCGCAGCAGCAGGCCGATCAGCGGCGTCAGGAAGAACAACCCGAGGAACAGCAGGGCCGGCAGCAGGTACGGGGCGCCGCGCCAGCGCGCCGCCCGTTCCGCGTTACCGTCGGCGCTGTCGCGCCGACGGTTTGCTGCACCGACCTCAGGGGTACGGAGCGCGGTCATTTCACTTCACCAGCCATTCGTTCCAGCGGGTGGCGATGTCCGCCCCGTTCTTCGCCCAGTAGGCGTAGTCCAGGGTGATCTGATCGCTCACGTGCGCGGTGGGCAGGTTCGGTGCCAGCACCGAGTCCAGACGTTGCACGCTGTCGACGTTGACCGGCGCGTAGGCGGTGAGGTTGGCGAAGTCGGCCTGGCCCTTGGCGGCACTGGCGTGAGCCAGGAACTTCATGGCCGCGTCCTTGTTCTTGGCGCCCTTGGGGATGACCAGGAAGTCGGCCATGACCAGGTTCTGTTTCCAGCTTGCCGCTACCGGTGCGCCTTCTTCCTGCAAGGCATAGATACGGCCGTTCCAGAACTGCCCCATGCTGACTTCGCCGGAAGCCAGGAGTTGCTGCGACTGCGCGCCGCCGCCCCACCAGACGATGTTTTTCTTGATGGTGTCGAGTTTCTTGAAGGCGCGATCCAGATCCAGCGGGTACAGCTTGTCGGCGGCAACACCGTCAGCCAGCAGGGCCAGCTCGATCACGCCCGGGCTCGGCCACTTGTAGAGGGCGCGTTTGCCGGGGTAGGTCGCGGTATCGAACAGCGCACTCCAGTCTTCCGGCTTCTTGTTGCCGAGGCTGCCCTCGTTGTAGCCGAGCACGAAGGAAAAGAAGAACGAACCGACACCGTGATCGGAGACGAAGCGCGGGTCGATCTTCTCACGCTCGATGACGCCGAAGTCCAGTGGCTCCAGCAGACCTTCGGCTGCAGCGCGCAGGGCGAAGTCGGCTTCCACGTCGACCACATCCCACTGCACGTTGCCGCTTTCGACCATGGCCTTGAGTTTGCCGTAGTCGGTAGGGCCGTCCTGCACCACGATGACGCCGCTGTTCTTGCTGAACGGATCCGCCCAGGCGGCCTTTTGCGCGTCCTGGGTGCTACCGCCCCAGCTCACGAAGTTGACGGTTTCGGCAGCGGCCGAGGTGGCGACTGCTGCACTCAGAATGCTCGCGGCGAGCACCGAGGTCACACCTTTGATAAACACCATCTTGCTTGCCCTCTTTGTTGTGTTTTTTCGCAAGCGAGCGTTGTGCCCGCTTAACCGGAGCAGTGGATCCAGGGGATCTGAATGGCGGCCAATATCGGTGCTGTCTTTGTGGTTTTCCCTTGCGGGGCACACGATAAACTGGCTGGCCTTAGGGATATCATATTATGGTATTCCAAACTTTCCGCAAGCGCTTTGCCGCACTTCTTGTCTCGCTTGCACGACCGGTCATCCGTGGCCTTCGCTCACTCGAAGGGCACGGTCTCCACAACCTCCAGTTCATAGCCGGCAAGACCCGCGTACTTGAGCGGCGGGCCCAGGTGACGCAGCTTGCCGACGCCGAGATCCTGCAGAATCTGTGCCCCGGTGCCGACCTCCGAATAGACCCGTGTCTGGCCACGGTTGAACGGGCGCTGCGGCTGGGTCAGTTGCGGTACGCGTTCGAGCAGCGCCTGGGACGATTCGTGGTTGGCCAGCACCACGACGACGCCCTTGCCGTCGGCAGCGATGCGTTCCAGGGCGGCCCATAGCGTCCAGCTGCGCGGGCCGGTGTATTCGGCGCCGACCAGATCGCGCAGCGGATCGATGGCATGTACGCGCGCCAGGGTCGGCTCGTCGTGGCGGATGTCGCCCATCACCATGGCCATGTGCACACCGCCGGCGATACGGTCTTCATAGGTGATCAGGCGGAACTCGCCGTGCACGGTGGGCAGCTCGCGCTCGCCGATGCGGGTGACCGTGTGCTCGGTGCTCAGGCGGTACTGGATGAGGTCGGCGATGGTGCCTATCCTGATGCCGTGGGACTGGGCGAAGGCCTCCAGCTGCGGGCGGCGGGCCATGCTGCCGTCCTCGTTCATGACTTCGACTATCACCGCAGCCGGGGTCAGGCCGGCCAGCCTGGCCAGATCGCAGCCGGCCTCGGTATGTCCCGCGCGGGTCAGTACACCGCCTTCCTTGGCTCGCAGCGGGAATACATGGCCCGGCTGCACCAAGTCGGCCGCTGTCGCGCCGGACGCAACGGCGGTGAGTACCGTGTGCGCCCGGTCGGCGGCGGAAATACCGGTGGTGATGCCGCTGGCGGCTTCGATGGAAACGGTGAAGGCGGTGGAAAACACGCTACCGTTACTCGGTACCATCTGTTCCAGGCCCAGCCGCTGGCAGTGCTCGTCGGTCAGGGTCAGGCAGATAAGCCCACGTGCTTCACGGGCCATGAAGTTGATCGCCTGAGGCGTACAGAACTGCGCAGCGAGCAGCAGGTCGCCCTCGTTCTCGCGGTCTTCGTCATCGACCAGCAACACCATCTTGCCCTGGCGGAAGTCATCGATGAGTTCACGAATGGGATGGAAGGGCATGGCGGATCTCGTCGGCTGGGTTATTTTAAATTATGGTATACCGTAATACGAAATCAAATTAAAGGAGGTCAATCATGAAGGGTTACTGGATCGCGCACGTGGACGTCACCGACCCCGAGCGCTACGTGGAATACACCAAGCGCGCCCCGGCGGCCTTCGCTGCTTTCGGTGGCAAGTTCCTGGCCCGCGGCGGCCGCTCCGAAGCGCAGGAAGGCCGAGTCACGCCACAACGCAGCGTGGTGATCGAATTCCCCACCTACGATCAGGCCGTGGCTTGCTATCGCTCCGAGGCCTACCAGGAAGCCAGCAGCTACCGGGCCGGCGCCGCGCGCTCGGAAGTGATCATCGTCGAGGGCATGGAGCCCTGAGCGTTTTTGATGATTGAGGGGGGAGACGGTTCAAGGGTGGGCTTTAGCCCACCAAATCGAATATTCGCTAACGCCTTCCGGCGTCTCAGCCTTCTTTGGTGCTGACGATACTGGCGACCAGGCCTGGCTTGCAGTTGATGAACGCCGACGACTGCAGCCAGCGCTTGTCCGGGTAGTACGAAAACATGAATTGGCCGCCCTTGAGGCTGTCTACCACCATGCGCGCAACTTCCGGGCGTACGGCAGGGCAGCCCTGGCTACGGCCGATACGGCCCTGGGTCTTGATCCATGCCGGGTTCACGTAGTCGGCGGGATGAATGACGATGGCGCGCTGGCGGGCAAGGTCATTGAAGCCCGGCTCCAGGCCGTCCATGCGCAGCGAGTAGCCGTGCTTGCCGGTGTAGCTTTCCTGGGTACGGAACAAGCCGATGCTGGACTGATGGCTGCCTTCGGTGTTGGAGAACCGGGTGGCGAAGTTGTCACCGGACTGCTGGCCGTGGGCGACTAGATCATGCAACAGCAGGCGTTTCTTGGTCAGGTCGAAGATCCACAGGCGGCGTTCGCTGGACGGCTTGGAAAAGTCGATGACGGCGAGACGTTGGGCCGGTACGGCACCGTTATTGATGGCGCAACGCATTGCGTCGATGGCATGGTTGAGTACCTTGCGCTTCAACGCCGGTGCTTCGGCAGACAGGCTTTCCAGCAGGGGATCGGGAGCCAGTGTGGCGGCCATCAGGGACGGAACGGGCAATGCTAGGCAAAGAAAGGCTAAGCAAATTCGCTGAATCGTGGTCATCATTTCAAGTCTCTGAGTTTCGGCCATCGATATGTCGAGCCTTCGCCAGACGATGCGGGCACAACAAAGCCCGCGATTCTAGCAGCCGAAATCTTCTGACCCGCGGGCCAATCCGACGGGCTGTCATTCACTCTGTCGTAAATTGGAGCGGCGCTTTGTTTTCTCCCACTTCATCCGCCGCCTGGGCGTTGGCCCTGAGCGCTCCATTGGCACTGGCCGATGGAGCGCCACCCAGCCCCCTCCAAGAGCAGCTCGCCGAACCCAGCCTGACCTGCGTATCGCCCGCCCTGAGCCTTACCGCCAAGGATCGCGAATGGCTGGAGCCCTTCTATCTGCTACGTGGTTCGCAGCCGGTGTGGAGTGAGCAGAACCTGCCGGGGCTGTTCGCCGAGCTGGACGCGCTAGTGGACGATGGCCTTGATCCCCGCGCCTACCATCTGGAGCCGCTGCGTGAGCTGGCAGCGGTCGAGAGTCCATCGCCACGCCTTTCTGCCTGTGTCGAGGTGCTCGCCACCACGGCTTATCTACAGGCATTGCGTGACCTGGCCTATGGGCGTCTGGAGCAGGCCCAGGTCGAGCCACTCTGGGAGCCCGAGAGCATGGCCATGGAGCGGAGCCTGGCGCCGCTGCAGGCGATCGCCCAAGCGGGGTTGAGCAATCCGGCGCAGGCCTTCGAACAGGCCCGCCCGGATTTCGGCCCTTACCGGGACTTGCGTCAGCGCTACGCCGAGCTGCGTCGTCAGGCCTTGCCGCAATGGCTGGCGATTCCGGGCGGAACCCTGTTGCGTCCTGGCGCGGTGGACGGGCGCGTGCCCTTGCTCGAGCAGCGCCTGCAGCTGCATGGCGATCTGTCTCAGGGCGCCCCGGCATTGGTCGCCGAGGAAACGTCGGTGTACTCCACCGCGCTGGTTGAAGCCGTCAAGGCCTTCCAGCGCAACCACCTGCTCAAGCCCGATGGTGTGGTCGGCCCCGGTACGCTGGCCGAGTTGAACCGCTCGGCCAGTGAGCGCATGGATCAGATCCGCATCAATCTGGAGCGCCTGCGCTGGCTGTCCCACGAGATCGAGCCGACCAGCGTACTGATCGACGTGGCTGGCGCCGAAGTGATGTTCCTGCGTGACCATGCGATCGCCTGGCAGGCACGCACCCAGGTTGGCCGCCCGGCCCGGCCGACGCCGTTGCTGCGCTCGCGGATCACTCACCTGACCCTGAACCCGACCTGGACGATTCCACCGACCATCCTGCGCGAGGACAAACTGCCGGAGCTGCGCCGTGATGCGGCCGGCTATCTGGCCGCCAACCATATGCAGGTGATCGATTACGAAGGCAATCCAGTGGATCCGCGTGGCGTCGACTGGGAGCGACCCGGCCGCGTGATGATCCGTCAGTCTGCTGGCGCTCACAGCCCATTGGGCAAAGTGGCGATCCGCTTCCCAAATCCGTTCTCGGTGTACCTGCACGACACGCCGAGCCAGCGGCTGTTCGACAACCTGCCGCGGCTGTTCAGCTCAGGTTGCGTGCGCATCGAGCGGGTAACCGAGCTGGTCGATCAGTTGCTCGCCGAAGCCACCCCAACCGATCGGGCGCGAATCGCCAGGCAGTGGGACAGTGGTCGCACGCTGCGTGCCGATCTGCCGCGCCCGGTGCCTATCCTGATGGCGTACTGGACCGGCTCAGGTCGGCGCCGACGGGCAGGTGCAGTTCCGCCCCGATATCTACGGCCACGACGCTCGCCTGCTCAAGGCGCTGGATGCATCCAACCGGATCTAGGGTGAGCCGCAGTTCGTAGGATGGATCAAGGAGATGAGCGATACCCGGTACTCGGATTTGATGATGCCGGCGCTCTAGGTAGGGTGGACAACGCTCTTTTTGTCCACCATCAAGGCCTCGGATCGGTGGACGGTTAAAGCGTCGTCCACCCTACGAAGACTGCTGATTCAACGGTGTTCGGGCAGGTGCTCGTAGAGGCTGCGGCATACGCCGATGATGTGCTGGTCGAGCAAGGTGACCGCGCGTTCGATGTCCCGGGCGCGGCAGGCGGCGATGATCTCGCGGTGTTCGCGGTCGGCGCGATCCTTGCCTTCGGAGAGGCTCATCTGCAGGCGCAGGTAGCGTTCCAGCTTGTCGTGGATGGAACGGATCAGGCTGACCAGGAACGGCCGCTGCGCCGGTTCATAGAGGCAGGCATGCAGCTCCCAGTTGAGTTCGGCCCAGCGGCCGATGTTGTCCTCGCCGACGAACTCCTCGCAGATGCGCTCGGCGCGGGCGAAGGTGGCTTCGCTCATGTTGGGAATCGCCAGGCGCAGTACCTTGTCCTCAAGGAGGATGCGCACCTCGAACATCTGCGCCAGCTCCGGCTCGGAGATGCGTGTGACCACAGCCCCCTTGTTGCGCTGGAAGACCACCAGTCCCTCGGCCTCCAGACGCTTGAGCGCCTCGCGCACGGGGATCTTGCTGACGTTGAACAGCTTGGCGATGTCGTCCTGACGCACCGGTTCGTCTTCGGCGAAGTGGCCGGCGACGATGGCATCGCGCAGGTGCTTGGTGATCACCTCGGAGGCAGACGGAGTGATGCCTAGGTTGGGGGCGTTCAGGGGAGGTAATGGCACGCTACGGCACCCATTGTGTGAGGGTTTTGGATATCTTATACGAAATCCCTACAGTGAATTGCTCGCTCCGCTGAATTGCTCCGCCAAAGCGCCAATCTGCGTGCGCTCGTTACGCACGAAATTGAAGAAAGCCTGGGCCACCGGCGACAGGTATTTACCCCGCGGGTGCACCACGCACCAGCTGCGCAGCAGCGGCAGTTCGGCCACCGGCAATTCGCGCAACACGCCCAATTGCAGTTCGCGGCGTACCGCATGGCGCGGTATCAGTGCCAGACCCAGCCCGGCAATCACGCCTTCGCGCTGCCCTTCCATGGAGCCGACTTCCTGCAACTGGGCAAAATGCGCACGTTTCTGGTGGCAGTACTCCTCGCAAGCTCGCCGCGTGCCCGAGCCAGGCTCACGCACCAGCAATGGCCAGGCGCATAGATCCTGCAACTGCAACGATTGTGCCTGGCTCAGCGGGTGATCCGGAGGCGCCACGGCGATGATTGGATTGTTCAGGAAGGGCAGGAACTCTAGGGACATATCCGCCGGCACCTGCGACATGATCAGCAGATCGTCGCGGTTGGCACTCAGGCGTCTGACCGCTTGGGCGTGATTGACCACGGTCAGTTGCAGGCTGACCTCCGGGTGCTCGCGGCGGAAGGCGGCGAACAGGTGCGGCATGAAGTACTTGGCGCTGGATTCGATGGCCAGGCTCAACTGGCCCTGCAGCGAGCCCTTGAGATCGGCCAGCTGCATGTCCAGGCTTTCCAGGCGCCCGAAGATGTCCTCGCTGGCGCGCTGCAGCGCTTCCGCTGCTTCGGTCAGGTACAGCTTCTTGCCAACGTAATCGAACAGCGGCTGATCGAGCAGCTCTTCGAGCTGGCGAATCTGCAGGCTCACGGCTGGCTGAGTCAGTGCCATTTCCTCGGCTGCGCGGCTGTAGGAGCGGTTGTCGCATACCGAGCGAAACACCTGAAGTTGGCGAAAGGTCATGCGTAACAATGACTTGCGAATTTTCTTCACCACTCGAGTGGATTCTTGTTCGCTAAGCATAAGTTTTTACTTATGCACAACCCAATAAATATTGATTTTGGTTAATTGTTACAGCGGCGTAGGGTTGCTCATAAGGCCGGGCGGACATATCCGGTCATATCTCGACCTCAAGGGGTCGCCTGTTCACGTGATCGAGGATGCTGGCTCGTGATCAAGAAAATCCTGATAGCCAATCGTGGCGAGATTGCCGTCCGCATCGTGCGGGCTTGCGCCGAGATGAACATTCGTTCGGTGGCCATCTATTCGGACGCCGACCGCCAGGCGCTGCACGTCAAGCGTGCCGACGAGGCCTACGGTATTGGTGATGATCCGCTGGCGGGCTACCTGAACCCGCGCAAGCTGGTGAACCTGGCCGTGGAAACCGGCTGCGATGCGCTGCACCCCGGCTATGGCTTTCTCTCCGAGAATGCCGAGCTGGCGGAAATCTGCGCCTCGCGGGGTATCAAGTTCATCGGCCCGAGCGCCGAGGTCATCCGCCGTATGGGTGACAAGACCGAAGCCCGGCGCAGCATGATCAAGGCCGGTGTGCCGGTGACGCCGGGCACCGAGGGCAACGTGGCGGATATCGCCGAAGCGCTGCTCGAAGGTGACCGCATCGGTTACCCGGTGATGCTCAAGGCCACCTCCGGTGGCGGTGGTCGGGGCATCCGTCGCTGCAACAGCCGCGAGGAACTGGAGCAGGCCTTTCCCCGGGTGATCTCCGAGGCCACCAAAGCCTTTGGCTCGGCCGAGGTGTTCCTGGAGAAGTGCATCGTCAACCCGAAGCATATCGAGGCGCAGATTCTCGGCGACAGCTTCGGCAACGTGGTGCACCTGTTCGAGCGCGACTGCTCGATTCAGCGGCGCAACCAGAAGCTCATCGAAATCGCCCCCAGCCCGCAGCTGACCCCTGAGCAGCGCGCCTACATCGGCGACATGGCGGTGCGTGCTGCCCAGGCGGTCGGTTACGAGAACGCCGGTACCGTGGAGTTCCTGCTCGCCGAGGGCGAGGTGTACTTCATGGAGATGAACACCCGGGTGCAGGTGGAACACACCATCACCGAGGAAATCACCGGCATCGACATCGTTCGCGAGCAGATTCGCATCGCCTCCGGCCTGCCGCTGTCGATCAAGCAGGAAGATATCCAGTACCGCGGCTTCGCCCTGCAATTCCGGATCAACGCCGAAGACCCGCGCAACAACTTCCTGCCATCGTTCGGCAAGATCACCCGCTACTACGCGCCTGGCGGCCCGGGCGTGCGCACCGACACGGCGATCTACACGGGCTACACCATTCCGCCGTATTACGACTCCATGTGCCTGAAGCTGGTCGTCTGGGCGCTCACCTGGGAAGAGGCCCTGGCCCGTGGCGCGCGTGCTCTGGACGACATGCGCGTGCAGGGTGTGAAGACCACCGCCACCTACTACCAGCAGATTCTCGCCAACGACGAATTTCGCAGTGGGCGCTTCAACACCAGCTTCGTCGACAACCATCCCGAGCTGCTGAACTACTCGATCAAACGCAAGCCGGGCGAACTGGCCCTGGCCATCGCCGCCGCCATCGCCGCCCATGCCGGCCTGTGAGGAACACACCATGACAAGAAAGATCACGGTTACCGACACCATCCTGCGCGACGCCCATCAGTCCCTGCTGGCCACCCGCATGCGCACCGAAGACATGCTGCCGATCTGCGACAAGCTCGACAAGGTTGGCTACTGGTCGCTGGAAGTCTGGGGCGGCGCGACGTTCGACGCCTGCGTGCGCTTCCTCAAGGAGGATCCGTGGGAGCGTCTGCGCGAGCTGCGCGCGGCATTGCCCAACACTCGCCTGCAGATGCTCCTGCGCGGGCAGAATCTGCTCGGCTATCGCCATTACAGCGATGACGTGGTCAGCGCCTTCGTTGCCAAGGCGGCGGAGAATGGCATCGATGTGTTCCGCATCTTCGATGCCATGAACGACGTGCGCAACCTGCGCGTCGCCATCGAAGCGGTGAAGACCGCCGGCAAACACGCCCAGGGCACCATCGCCTACACCACCAGCCCGGTGCACACCGTCGATGCCTTCGTCGCCCAGGGCAAGGCCATGCAGGCCATGGGCATCGACTCCATCGCCATCAAGGACATGGCCGGTCTGCTCACGCCGTACGCCACGGCCGATCTGGTCAAGGCGCTGAAGGCCGAGATCGATCTGCCGGTATTTATCCACAGCCACGACACCGCGGGCCTGGGCTCGATGTGCCAGCTCAAGGCCATCGAGGCGGGCGCCGACCATATCGACACGGCGATCTCCAGCTTCGCCTGGGGCACTAGCCATCCCGGTACCGAGTCGATGGTCGCCGCGCTCAAGGGCAGTGAATACGACACGGGCCTGGATCTCTCGCTGATCCAGGAGATCGGCATGTACTTCCACGCGGTGCGCAAGAAGTACCACCAGTTCGAAAGCGAATTCACCGCCGTCGACACCCGGGTGCAGGTCAATCAGGTACCGGGCGGGATGATTTCCAACCTGGCCAACCAGCTCAAGGAACAGGGCGCGCTGAACCGCATGAACGAAGTGCTGGCGGAGATTCCGCGGGTGCGCGAAGACCTCGGCTTTCCGCCGCTGGTCACGCCCACTTCGCAGATCGTCGGCACCCAGGCGTTCTTCAACGTGCTCGCTGGCGAGCGCTACAAGACTATCACCAACGAGGTGAAGCTCTACCTGCAGGGCGGCTACGGCCAGGCGCCGGGCAAGGTCAACGAGACGCTGCGCAAGCAGGCCATCGGCAATGAAGAGGTGATCGACGTGCGCCCCGCCGATCTGCTCAAGCCGGAGATGGACAAGCTGCGCGGGCAGATCGGCGACCTGGCCAAGTCCGAAGAGGACGTGCTGACCTTCGCCATGTTCCCGGACATCGGCCGCAAGTTTCTCGAGGAGCGCGAAGCCGGCAGCCTGCAACCGGAGGTGTTGCTGCCGATTCCCGATGGCAGCGGCGTGGCGGCGGTGGGCGGCGCGGGGGTGCCCACCGAGTTCATCATCGACGTGCATGGCGAAAGCTATCGCGTGGATATCACCGGCGTCGGCGTCAAGGGCGAGGGCAAGCGACACTTCTACCTGTCCATCGACGGCATGCCCGAAGAAGTGGTGTTCGAAGCGCTCAACGACTACGTCGCCGGTGGTACCGGCAGCAAGCGCCGCACCGCCAGTGCGCCGGGTGACGTGAGCACCAGCATGCCGGGCAACATCGTCGACGTGCTGGTCAAGGAGGGCGATACCGTGAAGGCAGGGCAGGCCGTGCTGATCACCGAAGCGATGAAAATGGAGACCGAAGTGCAGGCGCCTATCGCCGGCACCGTCAAGGCTGTGCATGTGGCCAAGGGCGACCGTGTCAACCCAGGCGAGGTGTTGATCGAAGTCGAAGCCTGATTGCCCAACGTTTACCTCTGGGGGCCGCAAGGCCCCTTTTTTTGCCCGGCATTTGCCGCAGCTATCGCACTTTTCATATTTGCCTTGTTCATATCGGCGCAGTCGCTTGCGTTGGCCCAGCTGCTTTGGCATATAGCGGCTGCGTTCGTACCGCGTCGCTTCGGGTTCGCCGGAGCTTTGCGCTTTCAACCGTCGCTCCTGAAGGGCGAGGTCAACCCTGATAGGGATATTTCATGCTCCGTCGCTGCTGTTTCCTCATGCTGTTGCTCAGCCTGGCTGCCTGCTCCAATGGCCGCAAAATCGACTATTCCCAGGCGTATCCCGAGGTGCCGCAAACCTTCGCCAAGTCCGTCGAGGTGCAGGTGATTGATGAGCGTCCCTATGTACTGTCCGGTAACAAGAAGGGCCATTTCGTCGGCTTGATCCGCGGCAGCTATTACATCCCCTATGACGTCAACACCCGTTCTGGCGAGCCGCTGGCGCAGGAATTGCAGAAGTCCTTGCTGGGAGGCTTCGAGCGCAAAGGCGTCAAGGCCCTCGCCGTCGATAGCGAGGTAAGCCAGGCGTCATCCGCCGATGCCATGCTGTTGTCGATTCGCGTGCGTGAATGGAAGAGCGAGAGCTTCATGGGTGTGGTGCTGACCCACGCGCTGACTGCCGACGTGTTCGATAGCCGCGGTCAGCGCCTGGCCTCGGTGCCGCTGCAAGGCTCGTCCACCGTTTATGACTTCACCGATTCCGGCAAGACCATCCTCTCCAGCGTGCTGACCCAGCAGACTGTGCAGAAGGCCTTGAATGGCGAGCAGGTCGAAGTCGTCGAGGCAGCCGAGATCAAGGAAGGTTCGGTACGCCGCGACCCGGCCGGGTTGTTCACCCCGCCGGCTGCCCGCGACGAAGTGTACTGAGCACGTAGTACCTGCGGCGCGGCTAGGCGTTCATGATTGCTGAGCCGCCGCTGACCATTGGGCTGGGTTAGCACATCGCGCGGCTGGCATTCGTTGTAGCGCGGTGTCATAACCCTCTCAGGAATCGGTCTAACGATCAGCCAGCCCAGGCGCTCGGGGCAGGCTACAATGGCCGACCGTTTCAATTGGTTATTCGAAGGTCTATATGAATCTCTCCATTCCTGCAGCGGCGCCGGCCAATCGTCCGGGCACGCCGCTGGTTGCCGTGGCGTTGCTGCTGGCTGGCGCCCTGGCGCTCACCTTCGCGGTGAGTGGCCGTCAGGCGTTGCTGTTCATCGTCGGTGGTGCGCTGGGCCTAGTGCTCTATCACGCTGCATTCGGCTTCACCTCGGCATGGCGCGTGCTGCTCAACGAGCGCCGTGGCGCCGGCCTGCGTGCGCAGATGGTGATGCTGGCGATTGCCGTGCTGCTGTTCTTCCCGGCGCTGTCGGCGGGCACGTTGTTCGGTGAGCCGGTCAAGGGGCTGGTGGCGCCGGCAGGTACCTCGGTGATCGTCGGCGCTTTCATCTTCGGTATCGGCATGCAGCTGGGCGGCGGTTGTGCGTCCGGCACGCTGTTCACCGTAGGCGGCGGCAACGCGCGGATGCTGGTGACGCTGCTGTTCTTCATCATCGGTGGCGTGGGCGCGACTCATCACCTGGAGTGGTGGTCGGCCCTGCCGAGCCTGCCACCGACCTCGATTGTGACCAGCCTGGGATTGCTGCCGGCACTGCTGGTCAGCCTCGGGTTGTTCGCGGCCATTGCGGCGATCAGCATCCGTCTGGAGCGCGCCCGGCATGGCAGCCTGGAACGCGCGGCGCCAAGTCAGCAGCAAGGCTGGCAGCGTTTCCTGCGCGGCCCCTGGCCGCTGATCTGGGGCGCAGTGCTGCTGGCGCTGCTCAACTTTGCCACCCTGGCTCTGGCCGGTCGCCCGTGGGGCATCACCTCGGCGTTCGCGTTGTGGGGCGCCAAGGTGCTGCAAGGCGGCGGGGTGGATGTGGCCGCCTGGGCGTTCTGGCAGCAACCGGGCAATGCCCAGGCGCTGGCTGCGCCGCTGTGGGAAGACATCACTACGGTGATGGATATCGGCATCGTCGTCGGCGCACTGCTGGCCGCTGGGCTGGCCGGGCGCTTCGCGCCGAACCTGAACATTCCGCTGCGTTCGCTGATCGCCGCGGTGATCGGTGGCCTGCTGCTCGGCTACGGCTCGCGTCTGGCTTATGGTTGCAACATCGGCGCTTACTTCAGCGGCATCGCCTCCGGCAGCCTGCACGGTTGGCTGTGGCTGGTGGCGGCGTTTATCGGCAATGGCGTGGGCGTTCGCCTGCGGCCGTTCTTCTTCCCCGGCGAACGTCGCGAGGCGAAGCTGACGGGATGCTGATGGCCAGCCGCGCAAGGTCAGCCGCGCTGCTTGTTGGCGTGTTGCTGACCGTTGCATTGAGCGGCTGCCAATCCCCGCTGCAACAGCTCGACGAGTTGGCGGGCGAGCAGGGCCAGCGTTTGCAAACCCTCGACCTCAAGCCCTTCCCCTTGCTCCTCAGCGCGCCGAACAATGCTGTGTCCGCGTCGCGCCTCCGGGTTTATCTGGAGGGTGACGGCCATGCCTGGGCCACGCGTTCGCAACCCAGCCTTGATCCTTCTCCCCGCGATCTGCTGGTGGCGCGGCTGGCGTTCAGCGACCCAACGCCGAGCCTGTACCTGGCGCGGCCCTGTCAGTTCGTACGCAGCGCTGCCTGCGAAACCGGGCTGTGGACGGATCGGCGCTTTGGCCGCGAGGTGTTGGCCAGCCTCGACGGTGCCCTCGATCTGATCAAGGCGCGCTACGGCAACCGAGACTTCGAACTGGTCGGTTACTCCGGCGGAGCGCCGCTGGCCTTGTTGTTGGCGGCGCGCCGCGACGATATTGCCGTAGTGCAGACCCTGGCCGGCAACCTGAGCCCGCGCTATTGGGCACAGTTGCAGCAATTGAGCGCGCTGAACGGTTCGCTGGAGCCGCTGGACGACCGCGAGCGGTTGGCGCAGGTCGCGCAGCGTCACTTGGTGGGTAGCGAGGATCGCGTGGTGCCCGCCGAAGTGCTGCGCCATTACCTCGATGGGCTTGGCGAAGCGCGATGCGTGGAAGTCGTGAGCTTGGCTCAGGTGTCGCACCGCGACGGTTGGGCGCCCGCCTGGGCGCAGTGGCGCCAGCAACCGCTGAACTGCGCCGAATGATCTCTGGCGAAGGCCGGTCAGGCGAGGCGAACGCCTGATTCAGTGCACCGCAGCAGCGAAATTCCCCGTTTTTTTCAGCCCTTTCGTGGGCAAGTTGTTATAGCCTTGCCGTCCTGGCAACAATCGGCTCTGTCGCAATTGATTGATTCGCCTCATGATTTGTTACGACCCTGGCGTTCGTAACGATGTCACCCAACGCTGCACGGCCGCCTGTGCGTTCATCTCTTGGCAACAGCGCTCTACCAGCTCTGGCGCCGTTCCTGCCGGCCACGAGCCGCACTGGATAGAACAACAAGGACATCCTCGATGGAACAACTTCTCGCAGTGCTTTCTGCCATCAACGGCTTTATCTGGGGCCCGTTTCTGCTCATCCCCTTGTTGCTGCTCACCGGTCTGTACCTGACCGTCCGTTTGCGTGGCATTCAGTTTCGTGTACTCGGCCATGCCTTCTGGTTGGCCTTCGTCAAACGTAAGGAAAAGGGTGATGTCCCCGGTGACGTCTCTCACTATCAGGCGCTGGCCACCTCACTGGCGGCGACCATCGGTGTAGGCAATATCGCCGGGGTGGCGACCGCTATCGGCATCGGCGGCCCGGGCGCGTTGTTCTGGATGTGGATGACCGGTTTGGTCGGCATGGCGACCAAGTATTCCGAAGCCCTGCTGGGCGTGAAGTACCGGGTGACCGACGCCAAGGGCGAGCAGAGCGGCGGGCCAATGTACTACCTGACCCGCGGTGTCGGCGGCACTCTGGGCAAGACGCTGGGTATCGCCTTTGCCATCTTCGGTGCAATCGCTTCGTTCGGGATCGGCAACATGGTGCAGGCCAACACCGCAGCCCATCAGCTTTATGACACCTGGGGCATTTCGCCGACCATCAGCGGCCTGGTGCTGGCGATCGGCACGGCGGTGGTGATAATCGGGGGGATCAAGAGCATCGGACGTTTCGCCGCGGGCGTGGTGCCGGTGATGATCGTCCTGTACATCATCAGCAACGTCGCGGTGCTGGTGGTGTTCGCCGACCGTCTGCCGGACGCCATCGTACTGGTGTTCACCGATGCCTTCAGCGGTAGCGCGGCGGCCGGTGGTTTTCTCGGTTCGAGCATCATTCTGGCCGTGCAGATGGGCGTGGCGCGCGGCATCTTCTCCAACGAATCGGGCCTGGGTACCGGCGCCATCGCCGCGGCCGCAGCGAAGACCGACAAGCCGGTGCGGCAGGCCATGGTCTCGATGACCCAGACCTTCCTCGACACTCTGGTGATGGTGACCTTCACCGCCATGGCGATCATCGTTACCGGCGCCTGGACGCAGGAAGGTCTCAAGGGGGCGCCGATGACAGCCTGGGCGCTGGAGCAGGGGCTGGGTGGCGGCTGGGGCATCTACACGGTGACCATCGGCGTGCTGGTGTACGCCTTCACCACTATTCTCGGCTGGTCGTACTACGGCGAGCGCTGCATGGAGCGGCTGATGGGCCGCGTTGCGGTGATGCCGTATCGGCTGATCTTCTCGATGGTGGTGTTCGTCGGCGCAGTGACGTCGCTGGAGGTGGTGTGGACCTTCTCCGATATCGCCAACGGCCTGATGGCGCTGCCCAACCTGATCGGCCTGTTGTTGCTCTCCGGTATCGTGGTCAAGGAAACTCGCGATTACATGAGCCGCAAGAACTGGAAGACCGAGGACTGAGAGTCCGCGTGCCAAGCAAAACGCCCCGCTAAACAGCGGGGCGTTTTGCTTATGCCGGGATGAGTTACAAGCCGCAGACGCTACCGTCGCTGCGCGGGTCGGCGGCACCTTCCAGAATGCCGTTGGGATGGCGCAGCAGGGCGCCGGCGTGGCCCATGGTGTCGCTGAAGGCTTCGTCCAGCACATCGATGACGTGCCCGGCCTGGCGCAGCCGCTCGACCAGTTCGCTCGGGAAACGGCTTTCCAGCTTGAGCGTGGTGCTGACGTCCCCCCAAGTGCGGCCGAGTAGCCAGCGCGGTGCGCTGACGGCTGCCTGCAGGTCGCTACCCAGGCGGTAGCGGGTGAGGATCGCGGCCTGGGTCTGTGGCTGGCCTTCGCCGCCCATGGTGCCGTAACTCAGGGTGCGGCCATCGTCGAACAGCGCCAGAGCCGGGTTGAGGGTGTGGAAGGGCTTGCGGCCCGGTTCCAGGGTCTGCAGCGCGGCGGGATCGAGGGAGAAGCTGATGCCGCGGTTCTGCCAGGCGACGCCGGTAGAGGGCAGCACCACACCGGAGCCGAACTCCCAGTACACGCTCTGGATGAAGCTGACGGCGCGGCCCTGATCGTCGATGCAGCCCATCCAGATGGTGTCGCCCGGCGCAGCCGGCTGTGGCCAGGGCAGCGCCTGCTGCGGGTCGATGGCGGCGGCCAGGCGTTGCAGGTTGGCGTCGTCCAGCAAGGCTTGTGGATCTTGCGGCACGCGGCCTGGGTCGGTCACCACGCGGTCGCGGATCAGGAACGCCTGCTTGGTCGCTTCCACCAGCCCGTGCACATGCTCGAAGCCTTCGGCCTGCTCGATACCGAGTTTTTCGAAGATGCCGAGGATCAGCAGCGATGCCAGGCCCTGGGTCGGCGGCGGCATGTTGTACAGAGTGGCGTCGTTCAGGCGCACGCTCAGCGGCTCGACGGCGCGAGCCCGGTAACCCTGCAGATCGGCCAGACGCAGCGGGCTGCCGAGGCGCTCGAGATCGGCGGCCATGCGCGTGGCCAGCTCACCGCGGTAGAAGTCGTCCAGACCGGCATCGGCCAGGCGCTGCAGGGTTTTGGCCAGGGCTGGCTGGCGCAGCAAATCGCCCTCCTGGGGCGCCTGGCCATGGTTCAGGTAGACGTCGGCGAAACCAGGTACGTCCTTCAGTTCGGCCAGTTTGCCTTGGGTCAGTTGCGCCTGGCTGCGGCTGACCACGATGCCGCGACGGGCGTGGCCGATAGCGTCGCTCAGCAGGTCGGGCAGAGGCATGCCCTGCCCCCAGTGAGCGGTCTGTGCCAGTGCTTCGGCCCAGCCGCCGACGGTGCCCGCCACGGTCAGCGCAGCCAGCGGGCCGCGGCTGGGAATCTGTGCGTGGCCGGCGTAAAAATCGCGGTCGGCGAGGGCGGCACTGCTGCCGCAGGCATCGACAGCCAAGGGCTTTTTACCCGGCTCGTGAATCAGCCAGAAACCATCACCGCCAATGGCGTTCATGTGTGGATAGACCACGGCGATGGTTGCCGCTGCCGCAACCATCGCCTCCACGGCGGTGCCGCCGGCCTTGAGCACGTCGCGCCCGGCCTGGGCAGCAAGATGGTGGGGAGCGACGAACAGGCCGCCGGTGGCGTGGGTGCTTTTCAGCATGGGCAGTCCCTTTCTTATAGGAAGATGGTGGGCCGATCATCGCCGGCCCAACCGAATTTAGCCATCACCAACCAATGGCGGCCGGCAGCCAGGTAGCCAGTTGCGGGAAGCAGAACACCACGGCCACGGCCAGCATCTGCAGGAACACATAGGGCAGAGCGCCGATGTAGATGTCCCGCGTGCTGATACCCGGTGGCGCGACGCCCTTGAGGAAGAACAGCGCCCAACCGAACGGCGGGGTGAGGAACGACATCTGCAGGTTCAGCGCCACCAGAATACCCAGCCATACCAGATCGGTGTCGTAGGCGATGAACACCGGCAGGAACATCGGCAGGGCGATGTAGGAAATCTCGATCCACTCAAGAAAGAAGCCGAGCACGAACAGCACCGCCATGAGGAACAGGATCGCCCCCAGTTCGCCGCCTGGCAGCAGGGTGAACATCTCGTGTACCAGCGCTTCACCACCGAGGCCGCGGAAGGCCAGGGAGAAGGGCTGCGAGCAGAGCAGGATGAGGAAAATCATCGCACTGATGGTCAGCGTGCCGTGCAGGGTGGCCTTCAGCGTTGGCCAGCTCAGACGCCGGGCACAAGCGGCGATGATCAACGCCCCGAGTGCGCCCATGGAGGCCGCCTCGGTAGGCGCTGCGACGCCGCCGATGATCGAGCCGAGCACCGCCATCACCAGCAGCAAGGGCGGGAGCACGCTGCGCGCCATGTCCTTGAACAACTGCTTGCGGCTGGTCAGGGCGCGCTCCTCGGCGGGAATCGCCGGCACCCAGTCCGGGCGCAGCCAGCCGAGGATCAGCATATAAGTCACGTAGATCAGCGCCAGCACCAGGCTGGGGATGAAGGCTGCGGCGAAGATCGAGCCCACCGATTGACCGAGGATGTCGGCCAGCAGGATCAGCACCAGGCTCGGTGGAATCACCTGGCCCAGGGTGCCGGAAGCGCAGATGGTGCCGCAGGCGACGCTCTTGTTGTAGCCGCGACGCAGCAGCGTCGGCAGGGTCAGCAGGCCGATGGTCACCACAGTGGCGCCGACGATACCGGTGGAGGCGCCGAGTAGCACGCCGACCAGAATGATCGCCAGCCCCATGCCGCCATTCAGCCCACCCATGGCGCGACCAATGGTTTCGAGCATGTCCTCGGCGACCCTGGACTTCTCCAGCATCACCCCCATGAAGGTAAATAACGGAATCGCCAGCAAGGTGTAGTTGCTGACCACCCCGAACATGCGGGCCGGCAGCAGTGCGAAGAGCATCGGGCCGAAGCCGATCATGCCGGCGACAAAGCCGGAGACGGCCAGAGAAATGGCCACCGGCACCCCCGCCATCATCATGGCGAAGAAGCCGATGACCATGGCGATGGCCAGCCACTCGTTGGGGCTCATGGTCGCACCTCCTGAGTCTGTACAGGCATCAGCAGAGCGCACAGCGCCCGTAGGCTATCGGCAACACCTTGTAGCCCGAACAGGCCGAAACCCAGTGGCAAAAAGGCCTTGATCAGAAAGCGATAAGGCAGCCCACCTGGATCCGGCGAGCCTTCGCCCATGTTGTAGGACTGCATGGTGTAGTTGAACGCCAGGCGGGCGATGTAGAAACCGATCGCCGCGGTGGCGATCCCGCTGAACAGGTCGACGGCGGCCTTGGTCTTCACCCCGAATTTCTCGTAGAGAAAGTCCACGCGCACATCCTGGCGGTGCTTGAGGGTATAAGCGATGCCAAGTAGCGCGATGGGCGAGATCAGGTACCACTCCAGTTCCTGCAGCGCCACCGGGCTGAGGTCGAAGAGGTAACGCATCAGTACGTCGAACGACACCAACAGCACCAGTAGCAACACGCAGGCGCGCGCGATGGCGCCCAGTGCCTCGACCAGTTGTTCGATGCGGGTGACGACGAACATCATGCCTCGCCCATCCCGATGTTCATGAAGGCCTTCTCACCCACCGAAGCCCAGGAGATGTACTGCTTGCGGAAGGCGAAGAAGTGCTCGTAGACCTTCTTGGTCGCCGGGTCGCTCGCTGCCATGCTCGACAGGGTGTCGTTGGTGACCTCATGCAGGCGCTTGATGATGTCGTCCGGCAGCGGCCTGGCGATCACGCCTTGGTTGTTGACCAGATCCTGCATGGCTTCGGCGTTGACCGCATCGCACCATGACCAACTGTCGGTGTTACAGGCCTGGGCGCAGAAACGTACGATGGCCTGGAGGTCGGCGGGCAGGCTGTCCCAGGCCTGTTTGTTGATGATCAGCTCGGTGACGTTGGTCGGCTCGTGCCAGCCGGTGGTGTAGTAGTTCTTGGCCGCTTTGTGCAGGCCCATGCGGCGATCCTGATAGGGGCCGACGAACTCGGCGGCGTCGATCACGCCACGCTCCAGGGCTGGGAAGATCTCTCCGCCGGGCAACAGGCGCACGGCCACGCCCAACTCGCTGTAGACCTTGCCGGCCAGACCGGCGATACGCATCTTCAGGCCTTTCAGGCTGTCGACGTTCTCCAGTGGCTGGCGGAACCAGCCGGTCATCTGCGTACCGGTGTTGCCCATCGGCATGGGTACCAGGCCGTGGGGTTCGTAGAGTTCTTCCCAGAGCTTCAGGCCGCCGCCGTTGTACAGCCAGGCGTTCATGCCCTGGGTGTTCATGCCGAACGGCACGGCGGTGAAGAACTGCGCCGCAGGAATCTTGCCGGCCCAGAAGAAGGCGTTCGCCGCGTTCATTTCCACCATGCCGCTGGACACGGCGTCGAAGCCCTCAAGCGCAGGAATCAGCTCACCGGCGGCGAAGTGCTGGATCTTCAGGCGCCCACCGGACATTTCCTCGACGCGTTTGCAGAAGTCGGTGGGGCTGCCAGGGCCCTGTACATAGAACGGCGAGCCTGGTGCGTAGGCGTTGGTCATCTTCCAGTTGAAGGTCTTGCCGCTGACTGCCGCACTGGCCACACCGCTGGCGCCCATCGCCAGGCCAGCACCTGCTGCGAGGGCGCCGGCGCCGATGAAGTTACGTCGATTGAGGCTCATGGGATTCTCCTTTCACTGTGGCCATTGCGACGGGCGTTTGCCTGCCGGATGTAAAGTCGTTACCGAAAGCCTTCAGCAACAGCCATGCCAGGAGAAAACTATTTTAACTATATGATTTTAAATGAATTATCTAATTTTGCAGATTTACCTTCGAAATGCCGAACGCACACAAAACAAGCGTGGCGGAGGTTCCTGAGGTGACGAAACGGTATCCGCAGCAGGTAGTGCTGAACATTTGTCAGGTCACGCCGGTTATCCGGGTACGTTCCGGTAAGCAGGGCTGCGGTGAGCGAACGAATGTCATTTGTGCACCAAAACGCACCGAGGGCCCGCTTTTGACGCAGTGCGCAGCATTACCGATCACAGGTGGTGAGCGGCCAACAATGGCTTACAGACGCGCGCCACCACGCCGATGCTTCACCCGGGTCATCAGCGCCTTGCAATCGACCGTGAGGATTTCCGGGTGATTGAAGATGTGCTGGCGCACGAAGGCATCGAAGGTTTCGTAGCTGTCGGTCAGGGTGTGGATGTGCAGGCTTTTCAGGTCGCTCATGATGTACAGGCTGACCACTTCCATGGTCGCTGAAAGCCGCTCGGCGACCGCTTCGATGGCGTGCGGCGCGACGGTCAGGTCGACGAAGGTGGAGATGCCCTTGCCGAGCTTCTCCGGGTTGACCACCGCGGTGAATTTCTCGATCACGCCGCTCTCGACCAGAGCCTGCACCCGGGTGCGGGCGTGAGCGCGGGAGATGTTCAGTTGGCGGGCGATATCGGCGAAGGAAGTGCGCGAATCCTTGATCAGGATATTCAGCAGCGCGTTGTCCAGTTTGTTCATGGGCCGCTCTGTCGGTGGTTAAGGCCGACAGAGATGCGGGTTACGTGCCAGCTGCGATCAGAGCAACTTGCGATACTGCTCGAACCCCGAACGTTCACCGATGCGCTCGTAGAGCAGCTTGGCCTTGGCGTTGCTCTCGTGGGTCAGCCAGTGCACGCGTGAGCAACCGGCTTGCTTGGCCGCGGCATAGACATGGTCGATCAACTGGCGGCCGACGCCACCGCCACGCACGTCCTTGGCGATGAACAGATCCTGCAGGTAGCAGTAGTCGCCGGTCGTCCAGCAGGAGCGGTGGTAGATCCAGTGCACCAGGCCGATGGCCACGCCGTCGCGCCAGGCCAGGGCGGCGAACATCGGCTCGGCCGGGTCGAGAAAGCGCTGCCAGGTGGTGGCGCTGACGTCGGCGCCGATTTCGGTCATGTAGAAGCGCTGGTAGCCCTGCCACAACGGTAGCCAGGCAGCGTGGTCGTCAGCGGTGATGGCGCGGATTTCCACGGGGATACGGACGGTCATGGGCAAGGCTCCGGTAGGCGATCAGGCGTCCATCCTGCGGCGCCTCGGCAGGCACCGCAAGAGTCAGTTGCCTAACGCCCGTGCAGATAGGCCTTGCCGTAATGACGCTCGAGGCGTGCCTGGATCAGCTCCAGACCGATCGACAGCAGCCAGTAGATCACTGCCGCGGTGGTGAGCATCTCGATGTAGCGGTACGACGAGCGACCGTAGGACTGGGCCAGGAACATCACTTCCCAGACACCCATCACCGAGATCAGCGACGAGTCCTTGAGCATCGAAATGAACTGGCTGGTGGTCGGCGGAATGATGGTGCGCATTGCCTGGGGCAGGGTCACCCGCCAGAAAATCACCGTTGGCTTGAGGCCCAGGGCCAGGGAGGCTTCGCGCTGGCCGGGCGCCACGCCGATCAGGCCGGCGCGGAAAATCTCGCTCAGGTAGGCCCCGTAGTTCAGCGACAGGGCGATAATCCCGGCGGTGATCGCGCCCGGTACCAGGCCCAGCTGCGGCAGGCCCAGATAGATCAGCAGAATCTGGATCAGCAGCGGCGTGCCACGGAAGAACGAGGCGTAGAAGCTGGCGATCCCGAACGCCACGGCGCTCTTCGACAGGCGCGCCAGGGCGGTGACGAAACCCAGCGCCAGGGATGCCCAGATCGAGCAGAAGCACAGGAACAGGGTCAGTGCCGCGCCCTGCAGAAAGCCGTTGGGTGCCAGGTTGGCGCCGAGCAGGTTGGGGAGCTTGTCGAGGATGATCGAGAACTTCAGGTCGAAGCTCAGGAAGAACGCCACGCACAGGGCGAACATGATCGCCCAGGTGACATACAGGCGGGTGCGAAAGCCGAACAGACGCTGCAGCAACGACTCGCCCGCCATGGGTGGCGGGCGAGGGGATTCAGGAGGGGGTGTCATTGGCTGATATCGGAACCGATCCACTTCTTGGAGATGGCTGCCAGGGTACCGTCCTTGCGCAGCTCTGCGAAGACGCTCTCGACCTTGGCGCGCCACTCGGCGTCATCCTTCTCGATGGCCACGGCATTCGGCTCGGCGTACAGCGCAGTGCCGGCCAGCTTGAAGCGCTTGTCCTGGTCGATGCGCGGTTGCGCGGTGACCAGGTTGGTGAGGATGGCATCTAGGCGCACGCCGGCACCCAGGGCGAGGTCGTGGAAAGCCACGGTATCGTTGTCGTACGGCGCGACCTGTACAGCGTCGAACGGGTACTCCAGCGGCTTGTCCTCGGCACCTTCGATGACCAGATCCTTGTTCAGGTAGCCTTCGTACGAAGAAGCACTGGTGACGCCGACCTTCAGGCCGGAAAGATCCTTGGCCGAGTGGATGCGCTCATCACTGGCGTTGACCACGATCACCGCCGGGGAGGCGTAATAGGTGACCGGGAAATCGAAGACCTGGGCGCGTGCCTGGCTAGGTGTCATCGAGCAGATGCAGATGTCGTAGCGACCGCTCCAGCGGCCTGCGGCGATCACATCCCAGGACGGGGTTTCCAGGCGCAGCTTGACGCCGAGCTTGTCAGCCACTGCCTTGGCCACATCGACGTCGAAGCCGTCGAGCTGGTTCTGATCGTTGAGGAAAGAGAACGGCGGATAGTTTTCCATCAGCACGTTGACCAGCTCACCGTTCTTTTCGATACGGTCGAGCGTGGGGCCTGCCAGAGCCAGGTTGCAGAAGGATGCGAGGGTCAGGCCGAGGGCCGCGAATAGCGTGGTTTTCACAGAATTCCTTAAGCACGAAAGGGGTTGTGACAGGCGATGTGTGTGTATTAAATAGTTATAAATGAATGCGTCCAAATGAATTTAATGCATATCGATATGACTGGAGTTTATATGAGCGAGCGACCTCTGATTTTGCTGGATGGTGGCATGGGCCGCGAGCTGCAGCGCCGTGGTGCGCCGTTTCGTCAGCCGGAGTGGTCGGCGCTGGCGCTGAGCGAGGCGCCCGAGCAGGTGGAAGCGGTGCATGCCGCTTATATCGCCAGCGGCAGCCAGGTGATCACCAGCAACAGTTACGCGGTCGTGCCCTTCCATATCGGCGAGCAGCGTTTCGCCGAGGAGGGCCGCGCCCTCGCCGAGCGTGCCGGTCAGCTGGCGCGCAATGCGGCTGATCGGGCTGCCAGCGCAGTACGGGTTGCCGGCTCGCTGCCGCCGCTGTTCGGCTCCTATCGGCCTGATCTGTTCCAGCCCGAACGAGTAGCCGAGGTGCTGACGCCGCTGATAGAGGGCTTGGCGCCCCATGTCGATCTGTGGCTGGCCGAGACCCAGAGCGCTATTGCCGAGGCGCGGGCCATCCGTGCTCATCTGCCCGATGACGGCAAGCCGTTCTGGTTGTCCTTCACCCTGCGCGACGAAGACACCGACGAGGTGCCTCGCCTACGCTCCGGCGAGCCGGTGGCCGATGCTGCTCGCGCCGCCGCCGAACTGGGTGTCGAGGTGCTGCTGTTCAACTGCAGCCAGCCGGAAGTGATCGGCACGGCCATCGACGTGGCGCGCGAAACCTTCGCCAGCCTCGGCGCGGACATCGCCATTGGCGCCTATGCCAATGCCTTCCCGCCGCAGCCCGAAGAGGCCACCGCCAACGATGGCCTGGATCCGCTGCGTGAGGATCTCGACCCGCCGGGTTACCTGCGCTGGGTCGCCGACTGGCGCGCTCGTGGGGCCAGCCATCTGGGCGGCTGCTGTGGCATCGGCCCGGAACATATCGCGGTGCTGGCGCAGCGCCTGAACTGATCAATTCGGCTCGGCGTGCCATGTGCTCTGAATGGCGATCCTGGCGTCTTCCTAGGGTCGCTCAGGCACCTTGCCGAGCATCACTGCGAGTCCGAGCATGCAAGCGTTGCTGAATGAAGTCCTCGATCAGGTCAGGCCGCTGATTGGCAAAGGCAAGGTTGCCGATTACATCCCCGCGTTGGCCGATGTGCCTGCCGATCGCTTGGGCATCGCGGTATATGGCAATGACGGCGAGTTGTTCACCGCCGGTGATGCGCAGACACCGTTCTCGATCCAGTCCATCTCCAAGGTGTTCAGCCTGGTACAGGCAATCCAGCACAGCGGCGAGGCCATCTGGGAGCGGCTTGGTCACGAGCCTTCCGGGCAGCCGTTCAATTCGTTGCTGCAGCTGGAACTGGAGAACGGCCGGCCGCGCAATCCGTTCATCAATGCCGGCGCATTGGTGATCAGCGATATCAACCAGTCGCGCTTCGCCGCGCCGGTGCTGTCGATGCGCGATTTCGTCCGGCGCCTGTCAGGCAACGCCCATGTGTCCGTGGATATGCGCATCGCCGAGTCCGAGTACCAGCATCGCGCGCGCAACGCGGCGATGGCGTATCTGATGCAATCGTTCGGCAATTTTCACAACGATGTAGAGATGGTGCTACGCGGCTACTTCAGCCACTGCGCCCTGAGCATGAACTGCGTCGACCTGGCCAAGGCCTTCTGCTTTCTGGCCAACGACGGCTTCTGCAAGCACAGCGGCGAGCAGATTCTCACGGCACGGCAGACCCAGCAGGTGAACTCGATCATGGCCACCAGCGGTCTGTACGACGAA
This sequence comes from Pseudomonas sp. AC355, assembly GCF_979258205.1. Taxonomy (NCBI): domain Bacteria; kingdom Pseudomonadati; phylum Pseudomonadota; class Gammaproteobacteria; order Pseudomonadales; family Pseudomonadaceae; genus Pseudomonas; species Pseudomonas sp. AC355. The sequence continues at coordinate 4,011,220 of NZ_OZ409843.1, forward strand.
GCGGGCAATTTCGCCTATCGCGTTGGCTTGCCGGGCAAGAGCGGGGTGGGTGGCGGCATCGTCGCGGTGGTACCGGGGCAGTACACCATTTGCGTGTGGTCGCCTGGGCTCAACGCAGCCGGCAACTCGCTGGCCGGCATGGCAGCGCTGGAAGTGATCAGCGAGCGGATTGGTTGGTCGGTGTTCTGAGACGGCGGGATCGAAGTATGCCTCGACCCCGCGTCGATCAAGGCTGCCAGAGCGGCAGCCTGGGCATCAGTTGTTGTCGCGGTATTCCTGGCGCAGCGTCCACAGATCCTGATGGGTGCAGGAGCCGGGCATGGCGCCGGTCATGTCATAGCAACGCTGGCCGAAGCCCATTGGCCAGTAAATGATGCTGTACGGCGGCCAGAAGATCGACACCACGCGAAAGCGCGTACGCAGCTTGCCTTCGGCGAGGGTTTCGCCGGTTGCGCTGGTCAGTTTGTACGGCACACCGCCGGCACGGTTCCAGAAGAACGGGCGGGTTTTCACCAGGCCTTGAGGATGTTGTTCAGCACGGTCGTTGACGCTGATGGTGGCGTGCTCTGGCAGCTTGAAAAAGGCTTTGGTCGAGCAGCCGGTGATGGCCAGGAGGAGCAATAGAAAAACGCTGGAGCGAAGCAAAGGCATGTGACGTCCCTGTGGGAAAGAAGTGGAGCGAAAGAGTGCTGGCTACCGTCAGCGGGCGCGACTATACCGGCTAGTCATGCCCTAATCCATGACTCACTCCGCACGCTCGCCGCATAAATCCAGACTGAACAGCCGTTCGACTTCATCCTGGGGCAAGCCTGCGCCCAGCAGCGCGAACAGTTTGCCCAGAGCCGCCTCGCGGGTCATGCCGCCCGCGGACACCAGGCCAACCGAAGCCAGCTGACTGCCGGCTGCGTACACGCCGAATTCCACATGTCCCTGGGGACACTGACTGATGGCCGCCAGCACCACGCCGCGGCCATGGGCCTCGCGCAGTACGTCGAGCAGCTCGGTATTGTCGGACGGGCCGGTGCCGCTGCCGTAGCACTCCAGCAGCAGGCCTTGCACGCCGCTGTCCAGCAATGCACGCAGGTGCTCGGCACGCAGACCGGGGATCAGTGGCAGGCTGAGCAGATTGACCGGCTGACGCGGCTGGCGAAAGTCGATGCGCGTCGGCAACTCGGCCACACGCTCGCCTTGACGCAGGCGCGGTACCACCTGGAACGCGTCGAAGGCATCGCTGCGCAGTTTGCTGATGCGTGCACCATGCATCAGCGCTCCGTTGAAATACACGTGCACGCCCGTCTCAACACCGTTGTGCAAGGCCTGCATGGCGCCGAACAAGTTGCTCCAGGCATCGCTGTTCGCAGCACCAGCCGGCAGCATGGAGCCCGTCAGTACTACTGGCACCGGCAAGCCCAACAGCAGGAAACTCAGCGCCGCGGCACTATAGGCCAGGGTATCGGTGCCATGCAGCACCAGCACGCCGTCGCAGCCATCCTGCTCGACGCCCTGACGGATCGCCGCGACCATCGTCAGCCAGTTGTCCTGGTTCATGTTGGCGCTGTCGATCAGAGGCAGCAGTTCGCGGAATGTCCAGCTTGGCACCTGCTGCGGTTGCAGAGGTTGTTGCGCGCGTAGGCGCGCCTCGAATCCGGACGCGGGAGCCAGGCCGGCAGCGCTCGTCTGCATGCCGATGGTGCCGCCGGTGTAAAGCACGAGGATATTCAGGGAAGACATAGGGCACCTGGGAAACAATCGTAGGCAATGGCCCGGGATGGGTAAGCTGCGGCGAGATACCCTAGGGCGAGCAGCGTACCGGGTGCGGTGCACCGTTGCTCCGCGAGCGCGAAGCAACGGTGTCCGCGGATAATCAGCGTTGCTGAGTATCCTGAGCCGTGTGCTCCGGCTTCAATGCAGGCCAGGAGGTCTTGTCCAGCTCCAGATCGGCAAACTTGGCCGGATCGAATACTGGAGTCTTCACGCCTGCTTTGATCTGCGCGTCGTAGTCGTCCATCAGGCGCAGGCCGGTTTTGAACAGCAGGGCCATGGCGATCAGGTTGACGATGGCCAGCAGGCCCATGGTGACGTCGGCGAAGCCGAACACGGTACCCAGATCCTGGGTGGAGCCCCACATCACCAGCACGATCACCAACACTCGGTAGACGTGCAGCATCAACCGGCTCTTGCTGAAGAAGCCCAGAGCGTTTTCGCCCAGGTAGTAGTTATAGATCAGTGTGGTGAACACGAAGAGTGCAAGGGCGACGCTGATGAACACCCGGCCCCACTCACCGACGATGGCGGCCAGAGCGCTCTGCGTGAGGATCACGCCACCGACTTCGCTGCCTGGAGCATAGGTGCCGGACAGCAGGATGATCATCGCCGTACAGGTGCAGATGATCAGTGTATCGATGAACACGCTCAGCGACTGCACCACGCCTTGGGCGGCGGGGTGTGGCACTTCGGCCACGGCGGCGACGTTCGGCGCGCTACCCAGGCCTGCTTCGTTGGAAAACAGACCGCGCTTGACGCCCATGATGATGGCCGCGCCGATACCGCCAGCGAAGGCCGGCTCAAGGCCGAAGGCGCTGCGTACGATCAGCATCAGGGTGTCCGGCACCTGGGAGATGTTGCTGCCGATGACGAACAGGGCCAGGGCGATGTAGGAGCCGGCCATGACCGGAACCAGCACGTCGGCGAACTTGGCGATGCGTTTGATGCCGCCGAAGATGATCAGGCCGATGATGCATACCAGAACGACGCCGCTGACCCACTCGGGAATGCCGAAGGTGTCGTGCATGGAACTGGCCACGGTAAACGACTGCAAGGCGTTGAAGCCGAAACCGAAAGTGATCAGCAGAAGGATCGAGAAGACGATTGCCAGCCAGCGCTGACCCAGACCATGCAGGATGTAGAAGGCCGGGCCGCCACGGTAGGTGCCATCCCCTTCATTCTGCTTGTACAGCTGTGCCAGCGAGCATTCGAAATAGCTGGTGGCCATGCCGACCAGCGCAACCAGCCACATCCAGAACACGGCGCCTGGGCCGCCCAGAGTAATGGCCACGGCCACCCCTGCGATGTTACCGGCGCCGACGCGGCCGGCAACGCTGAGCATCAGCGCCTGGAACGAGCTCAGCTGGCCTGGTTTGCGTACCAGCGCCTGGCTGAAAATCTGGAACATGCTGGTGAAGTAGCGAAACTGAACGAAGCGCGAACGGATGCTGAAGTAGAGCCCGAGGCCCACCAGCATTACGATCAGCACTTTGCTCCAGATTAGGTCGTTGAGTAGATCGAGCATGGCACTCTTCCTGTTTTTTATTAGGGGACGACGCGTGAGGCGGGCGATTAGCCTGCGCCTGGGGCGACCGCGCTATAGCAAAGCCTGGCATAGACTCTGTACGCACCTGCGTGACCGACGAATAGACGGCGTAAGCGGGTCGACCGGCGCCATGGTTGGCCAAAGACGACAAAGCAGCAATTTCGCGTGTCGATCCTAGGTGGCGCGACTTGATGCTATGATCGCGTCACTCGCATCATCTGAGCCGCCCATGTCCAGTCTCCTCGGTGACAACCTCCGGTTGCTGTGCAGCCACTACCGCTCCATTGCGGAGGTGTGCCGAAAAGTCGGCATCAACCGCGCGCAGTTCAACAAGTATCTGTCTGGAGAGAGCCAGCCGACGGCCTATAACCTCAAGAGGATTGGGGATTTCTTCGGCGTCGAGGGCTATGAGCTGGGCTTGCCGGGTGATCAATTCGCCCGCCTGATCGGCGCCCGAGGTACGCAGATCGGCGCACCTGCGGAGCAGGATCCGCTACACGCGTTGTTACAGCCGTTGCGTGAGCAGTCCGGTGATCTTTCGCGTTATTGCGGCTATTACTTCGAATACGCCAACTGCATGTCGGTACCAGGCACCATCCTGTTGTCGCTGATTCACATGCGCGAGGAAAGCGGCACCTTCCTGTTCGAGCGTCAGGAGCGGCAGGTGACCTCCGCCGGCGGGCTCGCCGAAGACTCGGCACGTTGCCGCTACCTGGGCGCCGCGTTCCAGCTGCAGGATCGTCTGTTTCTCATCGATTACGAGTCGCTGACGGTCAACGAGATGAGCCAGACCATCCTGATCCCCAGCTTCAAGAGCCGCATCACGCGTTTGAATGGCCTGAAAACCGGGGTCTCCAGCGGAGACCGCCGCACCCCGGCGTGCACCCGTGTGGTGTGGGAGTTCCTGGGCACGGAGATCAACCGCATCAGCACCTATCGCCAGGTGATGCTCTATCAGCCGGATGACCCACGCATCGACGAAGATATCCGCGAACGCCTGGCCCACGCGCCGGTGCGTGACGGGCTGTTCGAGGTTGAGTGAGCGGGGCGTGACGAAATGCCGAGCGGCTGCTTCAAGGCGGAAGCGGCCGGTCGCGATCTCGTGGGAGGGGCTTTAGCCGCGAGCTCTTTACGCCTAGCTAGGCACAATCGAGGCTAAAGCCTCTCCCACAAAAGCTCTGCCCACCGTCCGCTCCCGCCTTATTGCCGCCACTCACTGCTGCTCAACCCATCACTCGATACCGCTGCGCTTCACCCAACAGCCAGTCCCGAAAAGCCTTAAGCGCCGCCGATTCGACCTTGCGCTCCGGTACGGTCAGGTAATAGGCGCGGCCGTTGTCCGGCACCGGTCGGTCGAGGGCGACCACCAGGCTGCCGTCGGCCAGCTCGCGTTGTATCAGGAAAGGTGGAATCAGCGCCACGCCCATCTCGTGGCAGGCCGCCTGGGCGAGCATCGAGAACAGCTCCAGGCGCGGGCCGGTCATGTCGCGGCCGACATTCAGCCCCTGTGCTGCGAACCACTGACGCCAGGCGTAAGGCCGCGTGCTTTGCTGCAGCAGCGGTAGCTCGGTGATCCGCTCGGCGCTCACCGCGCCACCGTCGAGCAGCCCCGGGCTGCACACCGGCATCAGGTGCTCGTGCATCAGAAAGTGCGCCGCAGTGCCTGACCAGTCGCCATCGCCGAAGTAGATCGCCGCGTCGAAACCGGTATCGGCGAACAGGAACGGGCGGGTGCGGTTGGTCAGGTGCACGGTGACCTCCGGGTGCAGGCGCTGGAAATCCTTCAAGCGTGGCAGCAACCATTGGGTCGCGAAGGTCGGCACCACGGCCAGCTCAAGGCTCATGGCACCTTGAGCCCCCATCAGCGCCAGGGTGTCGCGCTCCACGGCATCGAGCTGAGCGGCGACCTTTCCGGCGTACGCCGTGCCCGCTTCGGTAAGCACCACGCCGCGTCGCGAGCGGCGGAACAGCTCCACACCAAGGAACTCTTCCAACCCGGCGATCTGCCGGCAGACGGCGCCTTGGGTCAGCGCCAGTTCGTCCGCTGCGCGGGTGAAGCTCTGATGGCGCGCCGAGGCCTCAAAGGCGATCAGGGCTGCCGTGCTAGGGATCTTGCGGCGCATCTATGCGAACCCCTCACTAATTGGTGCTTTTATCAGGTGGTCAGGCTATCTCGGAGTGAGCTAAGCGCACAACTGCGTGCGAATTACTCGTTTGCCGATATGTCGGTAGCTGCCTAGGCTAAGCCCAACAAGAACTGTTCACGCACGAGGATTCTGCGATGGCCGCCAAGGCAAGCTTCAACTGGATCGACCCGCTGCTGCTCGATCAGCAACTCACCGAAGAAGAACGCATGGTGCGCGACAGCGCCGAGCAGTTCGCTGCCGACAAGCTGGCGCCGCGGGTTCTCGAGGCCTTCCGTCATGAGAAGACCGACCCGGCGATTTTCCGTGAGATGGGCGACACCGGTCTGCTCGGCGCGACCATTCCAGAAGCCTACGGCGGCAGCGGTCTCAACTATGTGTGCTACGGCTTGATCGCCCGCGAGGTAGAACGTGTGGATTCCGGCTACCGCTCGATGATGAGCGTGCAGTCGTCGCTGGTGATGGTGCCGATCAACGAGTTCGGCAACGAAGCCACCAAACAGAAGTACCTGCCCAAGCTGGCCAGCGGTGAATACATCGGCTGCTTCGGCCTGACCGAACCCAACTACGGTTCCGATCCGGGCTCGATGATCACCCGTGCGAAGAAGGTCGACGGCGGCTACCGCCTGAGCGGCAGTAAAATGTGGATCACCAACAGCCCGATCGCCGACGTTTTTGTGGTCTGGGCCAAGGATGACGCCGGCGAGATCCGCGGCTTCGTGCTGGAAAAGGGCTGGGAAGGGCTGTCGGCCCCGGCGATCCACGGCAAGGTCGGCCTGCGCGCCTCGATCACCGGCGAGATCGTCATGGACAACGTGTTCTGCCCCGAAGAAAACGCCTTTCCGGACGTGCGCGGCCTGCGCGGCCCGTTCACCTGCCTGAACTCTGCCCGCTACGGTATCAGCTGGGGAGCGCTGGGCGCCGCCGAAGCGTGCTGGCACACCGCGCGTCAGTACACCCTGGATCGTCAGCAGTTCGGTCGCCCGCTGGCTGCCAACCAGTTGATCCAGAAAAAGCTGGCCGACATGCAGACCGAGATCACCCTGGCCCTGCAAGGCTGCCTGCGCCTGGGGCGGATGAAGGATGAAGGTACCGCTGCGGTGGAAATCACCTCGATCATGAAGCGCAACAGCTGCGGCAAGTCGCTGGATATCGCGCGCATGGCCCGCGACATGCTCGGCGGTAACGGCATCAGCGACGAGTTCGGTGTGGCCCGCCATCTGGTCAACCTCGAGGTGGTGAATACCTACGAAGGTACCCATGACGTGCACGCGCTGATTCTTGGCCGCGCGCAGACCGGCATCCAGGCGTTCTTCTGACTGTCGCTCGCTCCCACGCCTGGCGTGGGAGCGTCCCCGTGACGCCGAGCGTCACGACTGCACGAGGCTTCTGCGATGTCCGGTGCCCTTTCCCATCTCCGTGTGCTCGACCTGTCCCGCGTACTCGCCGGGCCTTGGTGCGGGCAGAACCTCGCCGACCTCGGTGCCGAGGTGATCAAGGTCGAACGCCCGAAGGTCGGCGACGACACTCGCCACTGGGGCCCGCCTTACTTGCGCGACGATGAGGGGCGGGACACCAGCGAGGCCGCCTATTTCCTGTCGGCCAACCGCAACAAGCAATCGCTGACTCTCGACTTCACCCAGGCGGAAGGGCAGCGCCTGGTGCGCGTGCTGGCGGGCAAGTCGGACATCCTCATCGAGAACTTTAAGGTCGGCGGCCTGGCTGCCTACGGGCTGGACTACGCCAGCTTGAAGGCGATCAACCCACGGCTGATTTACTGCTCCATCACGGGTTTCGGCCAGAGCGGCCCTTATGCCAAACGGGCTGGCTACGACTTCATGATTCAGGGGCTTGGCGGGCTGATGAGCCTCACCGGCCAGCCCGACGGCGGGGAGGGCGGTGGGCCGGTAAAGGTCGGCGTCGCGCTGACCGATATCCTCACCGGGCTCTACGCGACGGTCGCCGTGCTGGCCGCCCTGACCCATCGGGAAAAGACCGGCGAAGGCCAGCACATCGACATGGCGTTGCTCGACGTGCAGGTCGCCTGCCTGGCCAACCAGGCGATGAATTACCTGACTACCGGAGTTTCCCCGAAGCGCCTGGGCAATGCTCACCCGAATATCGTCCCCTACCAGGCGTTCCCCACCGCTGATGGCGACCTGATCCTCACGGTCGGCAACGACAGTCAGTTCCGCAACTTCTGCGAGGTGGCCGGGCATCCCGAGTGGGGCGTCGATCCGCGTTTCGCCAGCAACGCTCAGCGCGTCGCCCATCGCGCCGAGCTGATCCCGATGATCCGCCAGGCCACGGTGTTCCGCACCACGGTCGAATGGGTCGGCCTGCTGGAAGCTGCAGGCGTGCCGTGCGGGCCGGTCAACGATCTTGAGCAGGTGTTCGCCGACCCGCAGGTGATCGCCCGCGGCTTGCGTATCGATCTGCCACACCCCTTGGCCGGCAGCACGCCGCAGGTAGCCAGCCCGCTACGCCTGTCGGCCAGCCCAGTGGAGTACCGCCAGGCGCCTCCGCTGCTGGGCGAGCATACCGAGCGCGTCCTTGCCGAGGTACTCGGGCTGGATGCTGGCCAGATCGAGGCGCTACGCGCTCAGGGCGTGATCTGACCCGCCACTATTGAGAGAGCGCGTCAGGCATCCAGCTCGGAGGCCGGGCCGAAGAACTCGTAGTGGCACTGCTCCGTTGGTACGCCGAGCTCCCGCAAGTGACGCTTCACCTGAGCCATGAAGGGTTTCGGGCCGAGGAAGTAGGCGTCCAGATCGCGCTCTTCAGGCAGCCAGTCCGCCAGTTGCTCGCGGTTGATCACGCCCTGGCCGTGTGGCTGGTCGCCATCGCGCGGCTCGCTGTAGCAGAACCGATAGCTGATCTGCGGGTAGTCGCGGCTCTGCTCCTCGATCCATTTCTTGAAGGCATGCACACCGCCATGGCGTGCGTAGTGGATGAAATGGATGGGGCGTCCGCTCTCGCGGGCGGCTTCGACCATCGTCAGTGCCGGAGTGATGCCCACGCCGGCAGTGATCAGCGCCAGAGGCTTATTCGAATCACGCAGCACGAAGTCGCCGGCTGGCGGGAACAGCTCAAGCGTATCGCCGACCTGGATGTGGTCGTGCAGGTAGTTGGAGACCTTGCCGTCGGCCTCGCGCTTGACGCTGATGCGGTACTCACGGCCATTGCCCTGGGCGGACAGCGAGTAGTTGCGGCGCTGCTCCTTGCCATCGATGACCATGCGCATGCCGATGTACTGGCCGGGCTGCTGAATCAGCACGGCACCGCCATCGACGGGCGCCAGATGGAAGGAAGTGATCTCCTCGCTTTCCACGGCTCTGGCCACCACCTTGAAGTCCCGCGAGCCACGCCAGCCGCCCTGTGCCTGTTCGTGTTCACGGTAGGTGTTTTCCTCGGCACCGATCAGGATGTCTGCCAGTTGCCCATAAGCGGCAGCCCAGGCAGCGATCACCTGGTCGGTGGCTATCTCTTCGCCGAGCACTTCCCTGATGGCGCGCAGCAGGCAGGTGCCGACGATGGGGTAGTGCTCCGGCAGGATTTGCAGGGATACATGTTTATTGACGATACGGCCCACCAGCGGGCCGAGTGCTTCGAGCTGGTCGATATGTCGGGCATACATGAGCACGCCAGTGGCCAGGGCACGCTGCTGGTCGCCACTGGCCTGGTGGGCCTGGTTGAACAGCGGGCGAACCTGGGGATATTCCTCCAGCATCATGGCGTAGAAGTGCCGGGTCAGCGCTTCACCGCCGATTTCCAATAATGGGACGGTGGCTTTGATGAGGGTGCGTTGTTGGCTGGTCAGCATGGTGATGGTTCCTGTCGTAAGGCATGAGAGTTTTCTGCTCTGGTCATTACAGATCCCGTGCCAACTCGCAAAGCCTCTGGATTACTGGGTTTGCGCGTGCTATGAGTCTTTTAGACTCTCGTTGATATGTGTCTATATGACTCTTTTGGTGTCTTTATGACCTCTAGTCCCTTACTCGTCGCTCTGCTGCCATTGGTCGATGACCTGTCTCGCGAGCTGCCCGAGAGTGAGCGCTATCGTCGGTTGCTTGCTGCGTTGCGGCAGCTATTTCCCTGTGATGCCGTGGCGCTGCTCAGGCTCGATGGCGATGTGCTGGTACCGCTTTCGGTGGAAGGGCTGAGTGCCGACACCATGGGGCGGCGCTTCAAGGTGAGTGAGCATCCGCGTCTGCACGAATTGCTGCAGCACCGCGGGCCTACTCGTTTTGCCGCGGACTGCGAACTGCCCGATCCTTACGACGGGCTGCTCGAGGGGCAGCATGGTCATCTCGAGGTTCATGACTGCCTGGGCTGTCCGCTCTATATAAAGGAGCAGCTCTGGGGGCTGCTGACTCTGGACTCGCTGCAGTCGAGCAGCTTTGGCCTTGTCGACCTGGGCATGCTGGAGGCTTTCGCCAGCCTCGCAGCCGCGACGGTGGCAGCCAGCGAGCGGATCAGTCTGCTGATGGGGCGGGTGGAAGACGAACAGCGGCGCGCGGAACTCTATAAACAGGCGGCCGACGCCGTGCGTCCTCGGGAGATGATTGGTCAGAGTCCGAGGCACAAGGCGCTGCTTCAGGAGATAGAGCTAGTAGGCGGCAGTGACCTGACCGTCCTCATCAGTGGCGAAACCGGGGTGGGTAAGGAGCTGGTCGCCGAGGCGCTACATGCAGCGTCCACGCGTGCATCGCGGCCGATGGTCAGCATCAACTGCGCGGCATTGCCCGATACCCTGGTGGAGAGTGAGCTGTTCGGTCACGTGCGTGGGGCGTTCTCGGGGGCTGTCAGTGAGCGGCGTGGCAAGTTCGAGGTGGCCGATGGCGCCACCCTGTTTCTCGACGAGGTGGGCGAACTGCCTCTCGCCGTGCAGTCGAAGCTGTTGAGGGTGCTGCAGAGTGGTCAGTTACAACGGGTAGGCTCGGACCGCGAGCATCGTGTAGATGTGCGGGTGCTGGCTGCCACGAATCGTGACTTGGCCGAAGAGGTACGGGCCGGGCGCTTTCGCGCCGACCTTTATCATCGCCTTAGCGTGTACCCATTAAAGGTGCCGGCGCTACGTGAGCGGGGGCGTGATGTACTGCTGCTCGCCGGTTACTTCCTCGAAGACAACCGGTCGCGTCTGGGGCTGCGCAGCCTGCGTCTCGCGGCCGATGCTCAGAAAACCCTGTTGCAGCATGACTGGCCAGGCAATGTCCGGGAGCTGGAGCACCTGATTGGCCGTGCTGCTATCAAGGCCTTATCATCCTGTGGAGAGCGCCCGCAGATCCTCACCATCGATAGCTGTTCTCTGGATCTGCAGCCATCCTTGGCAATGCATATAGAAGAAGAGAATCCCTTGATCGCCAACAGCGAGTTGCCTTCAGCGGAACTAGGCCTGCGCGATGCGGTGGATGAATACCAGCGGCGCCTTATAGAGGCAGCACTGGTTCGCCATACCGGGCGCTGGGCTGAGGTGGCGCGCGAGCTGGATGTGGATCGCGCCAATTTGCAGCGTCTGGCCAGGCGCCTGGGCCTCAAGTAGCTGCCTCTGAAGTGCTGCTTATATAGAGGAAAGGCCGCCAGAGCAGTTTTATTGCAGTTAGATGAAATAAACCATTGACCTGAGATTCTGGCTGCCTATAATGCGCACCACTTCCGGCGCAGCCTGATCTGAAAACTCCTTGTTAATCAGGAAGTTAGAAGAAAATAAGGGTTGGACGGACGGCGAATTCGAGTAGAATGCGCCGGTATCGACAGGGTGGTTTGAGTGGCTCTGTTGATGGTTCGATCAGGTTTGATCGAAGGCGGTAAAGAGGGTGTTGACAGCAGGTTGTAACGCTGTAGAATGCGCCTCCCGCTGGAGAGAAGATGATCTGGTTGGGTGCTGCAAGGTGTTGAGAAGAAAGAAAAAATTCTTCAAAAACAACTTGACAGGAAGTGAGGCTGCTGTAAGATGCGCGCCTCGGTTGAGACGAAAGACTTAACCAAACGTTCTTTAACAATTGAATCAAGCAATTCGTGTGGGTGCTTGTGAGCTAAGACTGAGGATCGCAAGATTATCAGCATCACAAGTAAACACTCGTAATAGAGAGTTTTTTCTTCTTAATTGAAGAGTTTGCGATTGCTGAGCCAAGTTTAGGGTTTTCTCAAAACCCATGCAGTATTGAACTGAAGAGTTTGATCATGGCTCAGATTGAACGCTGGCGGCAGGCCTAACACATGCAAGTCGAGCGGTTGACGGGAGCTTGCTCCCTGATTCAGCGGCGGACGGGTGAGTAATGCCTAGGAATCTGCCTATTAGTGGGGGACAACGTTTCGAAAGGAACGCTAATACCGCATACGTCCTACGGGAGAAAGCAGGGGACCTTCGGGCCTTGCGCTAATAGATGAGCCTAGGTCGGATTAGCTAGTTGGTGAGGTAAAGGCTCACCAAGGCGACGATCCGTAACTGGTCTGAGAGGATGATCAGTCACACTGGAACTGAGACACGGTCCAGACTCCTACGGGAGGCAGCAGTGGGGAATATTGGACAATGGGCGAAAGCCTGATCCAGCCATGCCGCGTGTGTGAAGAAGGTCTTCGGATTGTAAAGCACTTTAAGTTGGGAGGAAGGGCAGTAAATTAATACTTTGCTGTTTTGACGTTACCGACAGAATAAGCACCGGCTAACTCTGTGCCAGCAGCCGCGGTAATACAGAGGGTGCAAGCGTTAATCGGAATTACTGGGCGTAAAGCGCGCGTAGGTGGTTTGTTAAGTTGGATGTGAAAGCCCCGGGCTCAACCTGGGAACTGCATCCAAAACTGGCAAGCTAGAGTACGGTAGAGGGTGGTGGAATTTCCTGTGTAGCGGTGAAATGCGTAGATATAGGAAGGAACACCAGTGGCGAAGGCGACCACCTGGACTGATACTGACACTGAGGTGCGAAAGCGTGGGGAGCAAACAGGATTAGATACCCTGGTAGTCCACGCCGTAAACGATGTCAACTAGCCGTTGGGTTCCTTGAGGACTTAGTGGCGCAGCTAACGCATTAAGTTGACCGCCTGGGGAGTACGGCCGCAAGGTTAAAACTCAAATGAATTGACGGGGGCCCGCACAAGCGGTGGAGCATGTGGTTTAATTCGAAGCAACGCGAAGAACCTTACCAGGCCTTGACATGCTGAGAACTTTCCAGAGATGGATTGGTGCCTTCGGGAACTCAGACACAGGTGCTGCATGGCTGTCGTCAGCTCGTGTCGTGAGATGTTGGGTTAAGTCCCGTAACGAGCGCAACCCTTGTCCTTAGTTACCAGCACGTAATGGTGGGAACTCTAAGGAGACTGCCGGTGACAAACCGGAGGAAGGTGGGGATGACGTCAAGTCATCATGGCCCTTACGGCCTGGGCTACACACGTGCTACAATGGTCGGTACAAAGGGTTGCCAAGCCGCGAGGTGGAGCTAATCCCATAAAACCGATCGTAGTCCGGATCGCAGTCTGCAACTCGACTGCGTGAAGTCGGAATCGCTAGTAATCGTGAATCAGAATGTCACGGTGAATACGTTCCCGGGCCTTGTACACACCGCCCGTCACACCATGGGAGTGGGTTGCACCAGAAGTAGCTAGTCTAACCTTCGGGGGGACGGTTACCACGGTGTGATTCATGACTGGGGTGAAGTCGTAACAAGGTAGCCGTAGGGGAACCTGCGGCTGGATCACCTCCTTAATCGAAAGATCCCAGCTTATTCATAAGCACCCACACGAATTGCTTGATTCATTGCGAAAGACGATTGGGTCTGTAGCTCAGTTGGTTAGAGCGCACCCCTGATAAGGGTGAGGTCGGCAGTTCGAATCTGCCCAGACCCACCAATTGTTGAGGGTGCAGGCCTTGGAAGTATTGGGGCCATAGCTCAGCTGGGAGAGCGCCTGCCTTGCACGCAGGAGGTCAGCGGTTCGATCCCGCTTGGCTCCACCATTTACAGCCTTCGACGTTGATGTGAATAGAGTTCAGAAATGAGCATTCCTGTTTAGGCAGATGAGTGTTGATTTCTGGTCTTTGACCAGTCAGAAAAATCGTTCTTTAAAAATTTGGGTATGTGATAGAAGTGACTGATTGATTACTTTCACTGGTAATTAATTTGGTCAAGGTAAAATTTGCGTTGTTCTCAAGTGCAAATTTTCGGCGAATGTCGTCTTCACGTTATAGACAGTAACCAGATTGCTTGGGGTTATATGGTCAAGTGAAGAAGCGCATACGGTGGATGCCTTGGCAGTCAGAGGCGATGAAAGACGTTGTAGCCTGCGATAAGCTCCGGGGAGTCGGCAAACAGACTTTGATCCGGAGATCTCTGAATGGGGGAACCCACCTAGCATAAGCTGGGTATCATGCACTGAATACATAGGTGCATGAGGCGAACCAGGGGAACTGAAACATCTAAGTACCCTGAGGAAAAGAAATCAACCGAGATTCCCTTAGTAGTGGCGAGCGAACGGGGACTAGCCCTTAAGTTGATTAGAGATTAGTGGAAGGTTCTGGAAAGTTCCGCCGTAGTGGGTGATAGCCCCGTACACGAAAATCTCTTTTCAATGAAATCGAGTAGGACGGAGCACGAGAAACTTTGTCTGAATATGGGGGGGCCATCCTCCAAGGCTAAATACTACTGACTGACCGATAGTGAACTAGTACCGTGAGGGAAAGGCGAAAAGAACCCCGGAGAGGGGAGTGAAATAGATCCTGAAACCGTATGCGTACAAGCAGTGGGAGCCTACTTTGTTGGGTGACTGCGTACCTTTTGTATAATGGGTCAGCGACTTATATTCAGTGGCGAGCTTAACCGAATAGGGGAGGCGTAGCGAAAGCGAGTCTTAATAGGGCGTTTAGTCGCTGGGTATAGACCCGAAACCGGGCGATCTATCCATGGGCAGGTTGAAGGTTGGGTAACACTAACTGGATGAACCGAACCGACTACCGTTGAAAAGTTAGCGGATGACCTGTGGATCGGAGTGAAAGGCTAATCAAGCTCGGAGATAGCTGGTTCTCCTCGAAAGCTATTTAGGTAGCGCCTCGTGTATCACTGCTGGGGGTAGAGCACTGTTTCGGCTAGGGGGTCATCCCGACTTACCAAACCGATGCAAACTCCGAATACCAGCAAGTGTCAGCACGGGAGACACACGGCGGGTGCTAACGTCCGTCGTGAAAAGGGAAACAACCCAGACCGTCAGCTAAGGTCCCAAAGTTATGGTTAAGTGGGAAACGATGTGGGAAGGCTTAGACAGCTAGGAGGTTGGCTTAGAAGCAGCCACCCTTTAAAGAAAGCGTAATAGCTCACTAGTCGAGTCGGCCTGCGCGGAAGATGTAACGGGGCTCAAACCATACACCGAAGCTACGGGTTCATCTTAGGATGAGCGGTAGAGGAGCGTTCTGTAAGCCTGTGAAGGTGAGTTGAGAAGCTTGCTGGAGGTATCAGAAGTGCGAATGCTGACATGAGTAACGACAATGGGAGTGAAAAACTCCCACGCCGAAAGACCAAGGTTTCCTGCGCAACGTTAATCGACGCAGGGTGAGTCGGCCCCTAAGGCGAGGCAGAAATGCGTAGTCGATGGGAAACGGGTTAATATTCCCGTACTTCTAATTACTGCGATGGAGGGACGGAGAAGGCTAGGCCAGCACGGCGTTGGTTGTCCGTGTTTAAGGTGGTAGGCTGATTTCTTAGGTAAATCCGGGAGATCAAGGCCGAGAGCTGATGACGAGTTGTCCTTTAGGACGATGAAGTGGTTGATGCCATGCTTCCAGGAAAAGCTTCTAAGCTTCAGGTAATTAGGAACCGTACCCCAAACCGACACAGGTGGTTAGGTAGAGAATACCAAGGCGCTTGAGAGAACTCGGGTGAAGGAACTAGGCAAAATGGCACCGTAACTTCGGGAGAAGGTGCGCCGGTGAGTGTGAAGGGTTTACCCCGTAAGCACATGCCGGTCGAAGATACCAGGCCGCTGCGACTGTTTATTAAAAACACAGCACTCTGCAAACACGAAAGTGGACGTATAGGGTGTGACGCCTGCCCGGTGCCGGAAGGTTAATTGATGGGGTTAGCTAACGCGAAGCTCTTGATCGAAGCCCCGGTAAACGGCGGCCGTAACTATAACGGTCCTAAGGTAGCGAAATTCCTTGTCGGGTAAGTTCCGACCTGCACGAATGGCGTAACGATGGCGGCGCTGTCTCCACCCGAGACTCAGTGAAATTGAAATCGCTGTGAAGATGCAGTGTATCCGCGGCTAGACGGAAAGACCCCGTGAACCTTTACTATAGCTTTGCACTGGACTTTGAGCTTGCTTGTGTAGGATAGGTGGGAGGCTTTGAAGTGGGGACGCTAGTTCTCATGGAGCCAACCTTGAAATACCACCCTGGCAACCTTGAGGTTCTAACTCTGGTCCGTTATCCGGATCGAGGACAGTGTATGGTGGGTAGTTTGACTGGGGCGGTCTCCTCCTAAAGAGTAACGGAGGAGTACGAAGGTGCGCTCAGACCGGTCGGAAATCGGTCGTAGAGTATAAAGGCAAAAGCGCGCTTGACTGCGAGACAGACACGTCGAGCAGGTACGAAAGTAGGTCTTAGTGATCCGGTGGTTCTGTATGGAAGGGCCATCGCTCAACGGATAAAAGGTACTCCGGGGATAACAGGCTGATACCGCCCAAGAGTTCATATCGACGGCGGTGTTTGGCACCTCGATGTCGGCTCATCACATCCTGGGGCTGAAGCCGGTCCCAAGGGTATGGCTGTTCGCCATTTAAAGTGGTACGCGAGCTGGGTTTAGAACGTCGTGAGACAGTTCGGTCCCTATCTGCCGTGGACGTTTGAGATTTGAGAGGGGCTGCTCCTAGTACGAGAGGACCGGAGTGGACGAACCTCTGGTGTTCCGGTTGTCACGCCAGTGGCATTGCCGGGTAGCTATGTTCGGGAAAGATAACCGCTGAAAGCATCTAAGCGGGAAACTTGCCTCAAGATGAGATCTCACTGGAACCTTGAGTTCCCTAAAGGGCCGTCGAAGACTACGACGTTGATAGGCTGGGTGTGTAAGCGTTGTGAGGCGTTGAGCTAACCAGTACTAATTGCCCGTGAGGCTTGACCATATAACACCCAAACAATTTGGCTGTTAGACGGTAGAAGTCGACAGTAATGCCGAAAATTTGTAAAAGAACACGCAACACCAACTGATATCACATACCCAATTCGGGGAAGCGACCTAAACATCGACTCCCCAACCGGATTGCTTGACGACCATAGAGCATTGGAACCACCTGATCCCATCCCGAACTCAGTAGTGAAACGATGCATCGCCGATGGTAGTGTGGGGTTTCCCCATGTGAGAGTAGGTCATCGTCAAGCTTCTACTAGAAACCCCAGATCTCGACAGAGGTCTGGGGTTTCGTCTTTGCGGCGAAGGAAAAAGACCGCTGCAGCAGGTCGAGCGTAGGAGTCGGCGAGCCACGGGCACGAGCTTCGCCGGCAAGCCGCCTCCTACAACGATCGATTGCACAGCGAGGCTTGAGCTTTAATGGGCATCCTGGGTGTTGCTGCGCCCGACCCAGGCTACGGGGCAGCGGTACGTGCTGAGCATTGCGGTGAGCTTGTGGTGGAAGGGTGAGGCGTCTTCCACCCTACGGATGCCTTGAGGCGGCTTTGTAGCCTGGGTTAGCCGACCTGAGGTTCACTGGGTCGCTCACATGCTTCTTGCCTACGCACAACGAATGTATCGAGCAGCCTACAGGTCGCACGTAGGAGCCGGCTTGCCGGCGATGCTCTCTAGCCCGGCTCGCCAGCAATCTGGCTCTTACAAAGATCCGCCCTACAGAAACAACGAAGCCCGCTATATGCGGGCTTCGTTGTTTGGCGCTTTACTCGGTTACTGCAGTTGTTTCTTGACCGCAGCGATGCTGCGCCCAGCCTGGTTGAGCCACGACAGATCGCTACCCATCAGCAGCATGTCGCTGCCCATCTCGAGTAGGCGTTTGGCGGTTTCGCCGTCGGCTGGGAAGCAGGGCACCATGACCTGGATCGAGCGGGCGTGGCATTTCTCGATCAACAATTCCAGGCGTTGTAGCACTTCGGGATTGCCCAGCCGATAGTCGACTGGCAATTGGCGCGACAGTGAGTAATCGGCCGGGCCGAAGTGCACGGCGTCGATACCTTCGACGTCGAGGATCTCGTCGATGTTGTCGAAGAACTCGTAGCTCTCTGCCATCGGTACGATCACGCTGCGATCGTTCTCCGCCTGTGTATAACTGCCCCAGTCGAAGTTCGGCCCTGCGTAGTTGGCCGATCGTACCGAGCTGTCACCGCCACGGCGGCCCATGGGCGGGAACTTGCTGTAGCGGATGATGGTGCGCATCTGCTCGGCATTGTGCACCTGCGGAATGATCACCCCCGAAGCGCCCATTTCCAGCGCCTTGCGAATGTCCCACTCCAGGGTGCCGCGTACCCGCACCATGCTATGGATGCCGGAGCACTTGGCCGCCAAGATGAGCTTTTCCATGTCGCGGTCGACGCCTAGCGAGGTGTGCTCGGCATCGATGAAAACGAAATCCAGACCCCAGTTTCCCGCTACCTCAATGGCCATCGACGAAGTGCCGTAGATGTTCAAGCCGTAGGTGTGCGAGCGGGCCATCAACTGTTTGAGTGTGCTGGTCATCAGGTCACCTCAGATGCGGTAGGTATCAGGCAGGCGATCACGGAAAGGATGCACTTCGAACACGCCGGGTTCGCGGATCAGCGACTTGTTGCGTGCCTTCTCCACGTCGATTTCGACGGTGAACACGCCATCTTCCGCACCTGCGCGTACCAGCGTCTTCCCGGATGGTTCGATGATGTGGCTCATACCGATGAACTGCATGCCGCCGTCCATATCGTTACGGTTCGGGGCTACGAAATAGACGATATTCTCCGCTGCTCGCACGGTGCTGAAGATATCCGGCAGCATGCGCGCCTGCTCTGGCCACGCGGCCGGCAGCACGACGATATCGGCACCTTCCAGGGCCAGGGTGCGTACCACTTCCGGGAAGCGGATTTCATAACAGATAGCCATGCCAATACGACCGATCTTGGTATCGAAGACCGGTGGCGTCCACTCATCCGGGGTGTCGGTGAAGCGGTCACCGATCATGAACGGCAGGTGACGCTTGCGATGCAGACCCACGATACCTTCGGGTCCAATCAGCGCTGCTGTGTTGAAGATGGCGTCCGGGCGACGCTCGTAGAAGCCGGCGATGATGTAGATGCCCGTCTCCGCACTTACGGCCAGCAACGGCGCCAGCGCTTCGATCTCGATAGCGCCACGCTCCAGATCTTCACGGCTGTCGAACGAGCCGCCGGTGAGCAGGCATTCTGGGAAGGCGATTAGGCGCGAGCCTTCTAGTGCCGTCTGGCGCGACAGCTCGGCGACTTTCTCGATGGTCTGGGTCGGGTTGCCGGGAACGGGGTGGATCTGCGCGACCGAAATTTTCATGGGTTTCCTCTATGACTGGAAGAGCGCGCCCGAGTGATCGGGCGCGCTTGTTCGTGCAGCGACGCTGCGGTGCTTATGGCTGGGCGACGTCCATGGCCTCGTAAACTTTCTTCACGAGCTCGGGGTTGATCTTGGCGGCGTACTTGTCGACGACCGGGCGGATCTTTTCCTGGATGCGGGCGATTTCTTCATCCGGCACGGCGTTGACCGTCATGCCCGACGCTTCCAGTTCGGCGATGGCCTTGCTGTCCGCCTCACGGGAGATCTGCCGTTGCTCGAGGCGCACTTCCATGGCCACTTCACTGAGCAGCTTCTTCTCGTCGTCGTTGAGCTTGTCCCAGAAGGTTTTGCCGATCAGGACGATCTGCGGGTTGTAGTTGTGATGGGTGAGGCTCAGGTACTTCTGCACCTCGTTGAACTTGGACGCGAGGATCAGCGCTGCCGGGTTCTCCTGACCGTCGACCGTGCCGGTCTCCAGTGCCGTGTGCACCTCGGTGAATGGCAGTGGCGTCGGGTTGGCGCCGAGGGCCGACCACACATCGAGGAACAGCGGCGATTGCTGCGCGCGGATCTTCAGACCGGCGATGTCTTCCAATTTCGCCACCGGGCGTTTGTTGTTGGTCAGGTTGCGCACCCCCAACTCCCAGAACGCCAGGCCGACTAGGTTCTGCTGCGGCAGTTGGTCGGTGAGCATCTTGCCAACTTCGCCATCTAGCATGGCGTCGACCTTGGCGGTGTCGGTGTACAGGAACGGGAAGTCGAGGATGCCGAAGTCGGTGATGTGGTTGAGCATCAACCCGGCATTCCAGGTCATCATCTCGATCACTCCGCCCTGGAGCGACGACAGTACCTGCACGTCGCCACCCAGCACGCCGTTGGGGAAGGTGCGTACCTTGATCTTGCCGCCACTGCGCTCGCTGACTTTCTTGGCGAACAGCTCCATGCCGATGGCCGGCGGAGTGCCTTTCGGGCTGGTGGCGGCGAATTTGATGGTGTGCGAGTTGTACTCGGCGGCAAAGCTCAGGCTGCTGGCTAGCAGCAGCGCAGCGAGTGCGGTCAATTTCATCTTCATGGTGCAATCCTTGTTGTTGGTTGTTGTTATTTGGCGAACCATTGCGCGGGAACGATGACCAGTTCGGGGAAGATCACCAGCAGGAACAGCACGATGACTTCGGCGATCAGGAACGGGAAAGTGCCCTTGAGCAGCGCTTCGTAGCGCATACGTCCGATACCGCAGACGACGTTGAGCACCGTGCCCACGGGCGGGGTAATCAGGCCGATGGAGCAATTGATCATGAACAGCACGCCGAAATAGATCGGGTCGATGCCCGCTGCTGTCACCACCGGCACCAGGATCGGCGCGAGCAGCAGAATGGTGGGTGTCAGATCCATGACCATGGAGATCACCAGGATCAGCAGCATCAGCACCAGGATCAGCAGTTTCGGGTTGTCCATCACCGGCGTGATCAGATCGATGATCTGGCCGGGAATGTCGGCGATGGTGATCATCCACGCAGGGATCGAAGCGGCAGCGACCAGGAACATCACCGCGGCGGTGGTCTTGCCGGCACGCAGCAGCAGCGCGTTGAGGTCCTTCAGATTCAGCTCGCGGTACACCAGTGCGGAAACCAGCAGCGCATAGACACTGGCGACGGCGCCCGCTTCGGTCGGCGTGACCACACCAAAGCGCAGGCCTACGACGATGATCACCGGCAGCATCAATGCCCAGATACTGTCGACGAAGGCTTTAGCGCGCTCCTTGCCGCTCGCTTTGGGGCTCAACTGCACGTCGTTGTCGCGGCGCGATACCAGCCACCAGGCCACGCACAAGGCCGACGCGATCAGCAGGCCCGGGAAGATGCCCGCCAAAAAAAGCTTGGTGATCGACAGCCCGGATGCCACGCCGAGTACGACGAAGCCGATGCTCGGCGGGATGATCGAACCGAGCACTGAAACTGAGGCGATCAGGCCACCGGAGCGGTTCTTGTTGTAGCCGGCGATGACCATCATCGGTAGCAACAGAGCGGTCAGCGAAGCTGCATCGGCGAGTGCCGAGCCGGACAGGCTGGACAGCAGCACGCCGGCGAAGATTGCTACGTAACCCAGGCCGCCACGCAGGTGACCAACCATGGCGATGGCCAGGTTGATGATGCGTTTGGATAGCCCGCCGCTGTTCATTACCTCACCGGCGATAATGAACAGCGGAATGGCCAGCAGAGGGAAGCTACCAGCGGAATTGATAATGTTCTGCGCGATGATCTGCCCATCGAATAGCCCCAGCAGCCACATCAGGGCAACACCACAGAGGATCAGGGCGTAGGCGATAGGGGCGCCGATAAGGATGGCGGCCATCAGCACGCCGACGAAAACGGTGAGGGCCATTACTTGAGTACCCCGGATTCGGTGGTGGAAATGACGTGTGCCTCTTCATCGGCGCGTTGAGGGCTGTAAGTGCCAGCAGGTTTTCTCAGGTTGTCGATCATCTGCACGGTGATCAGCGCTGCGCTGAGTACCGAGAACACCAGGCCTGCGCCATAGAACAGCGCCATGGACACGCCGGTCGAGGGGGCACCGACATGCAGGTTGATCAGCGTCTGCTTCCAGCTGCCCTCCAGGAACAGCCAGGTGACGTAGAGCATCAGTAACTGGGTGAGCAGCAGCAGGTATTTGCCGACGGTCGGCGACACGCGACTGGTCACGATGTCGACGCCGATATGGCCGTTCTCATGGAGCATCAGCTGTGCCCCGGCGAAGACCAGCCAGACGAATGCCAGCCGCGAGATTTCCTCGCTGAAGAACAGTCCGGAGTTGAAGCCGTAGCGCAGGACGACGTTGAAGAAGATCAATAGGGTGATACACACCAGGCTGGAAACGATCAGCACTTTCAGCGCGGCGAAGTAGATAGTCAGAATATTTTTCACGGTGCTCTCTCCAGCGAATGGGCAGATGAGCGAAGTAAGGAAGTTGCTTGATCATTGTTTTCGGCACTCGTGAGAGTTGCCGATACGGCAGCGATGGCCGTGATGGAATAGGCGGGCATGTATCACCTTTTTGTTATTAGTCGTATGTTGTCATACGCGGTGATGGATTCTTTTCTGATTGCCCACGAGTGTCAACGGAACTGCCCGAAGAGTCGGATTCAATGTTTTTATTAGGCTGATAAAAACGGCAGACACTGATGCTTATTGCACTTGAATAGCGCACGCGCACCAATAAATAACGCGATTTATAGCGTTATTATCTTGCAAATATCAGCAGATTATAAGTTTTCAGGCAGCCGCGCGTCGCCGCGTGTTGGGCGGGCTGTGGTGAATGCGCTGCGGCGGCCGGCAGGGTTTCTGATCGGCGCCGCCAAATGAGGTGGGTAATAGTGCAAATCCTTTTGCAGCGCGTTTTATCTGACGCGTTATTTTAAACTATCCAATTTTACCCATGCGCCGCGCACGTATTAATAGCGTTATGCGAATTGTGGAAGCCACAGTGCCAGTTGTGGAAATACGATCAATAGCGCGATAAGCAATAGCAGCACTAAGCAGAACGGCAGTACGCCATAGATGACGTCCATGAAGTTGCCCTTATTGCGAATGCTCTGTACCACGAACAGATTCATCCCGAATGGCGGTGTAATCTGGCCCATCTCACAAAGAATGATCAAAATTACGCCGAACCACAGTGGGTCGAAGCCCAGCGCGATGATTACCGGCACCACCAGCGGCGCGGTGGTGATCAGCATCGCCAGGGTATCCATGAAGCAGCCGAGGATGATGTAGAACAGGATGATCGCCAGCAGCGTGGCCATCGGTGACATATCCAGGTCGGTGACGAAGCTGACCAGCGTGGGCGTCAAGCCGATGGCCGACAGCACGAAGTTGAGGAAGAACGCCGCCAGCGTGATGAAGATGATCATTCCGCTGGTGCGCATGGTGGATTCGAACGCCTGGCCCAGGTTCTGCCAGGTGAAGGTACGGCGCCACAGGCCGAGGCCGAACGCTGCCAGCACGCCGAGTGCCGCCGACTCACTGGCGGTGGCGAAACCGCTGTAGATGGCGCCGACCACCAGCACGAAGATTGCCAGCGGCGGCAGCAGGTCGGGGATGCTCGCCAGGCGTTCGGCCCAGGTGGCGTGCTGCCGGGTGCCGCCGAGTTTCGGCCAGATCATGCAGGTGATCACGATCATCGCCACGAACATCACGCAGAGCAGCAGGCCGGGAATGGTCGCCGCCAGGTAGAGCTTGGGTACCGAGATGTTGGCGATCAACGCGAACAGGATCATGTTGATCGAAGGTGGAATCAGAATGCCCAGGGTGCCGCCCGCCGCGATGGAGCCGAGGAACAGCGGCGCCGGGTAGCCTTTGCGCTCCTGCTCCGGCAAGGCGATGGTCGAGATGGTCGCCGCCGTGGCCACGCTGGAGCCGCTGGTGGCGGAGAACAGCGCCGAGGCACCGATGTTCGAGTTCATCAGGCCGCCTGGCAGCCACGACAGCCACTTGTCGGCAGCGCTGTACATGCGCCCGGCCACGCCCGAGCAGACCAGTAGTTCACCCATCAGGATGTACAGTGGAATGGCCACCAGCAGGAATTCGGCGCCGGTACTCCAGGCGATTTCGCCCATGGCGTTGCTCAATGGCAGCGCCGAGAACAGCTCGGCCAGCGACATGCCCAGCAGGCCCACGCTGACCGCTGCGGCCACGGTCAGGCCCAGCAGGCCCAGCAGTACGACAAGCGTAAAAACCAACATCTAGCGGCCCTCCCTGGTGATGTCGTGAGGGCGGCTGGAGTGCGATTCTTCCTCGATCTCCTCCTCGACTGAGTTGATGCCGATCAGTGCGTTGGCCGCCGCCCAGCGTTGCTGACGCAGCTGAATCACGCTGTTGTAGGCCAGCACCAGAATGGTGGTGGCGAAGAACAGGTACCCGGCGAACCACAGTGACTGGGGAATCCACTGCGGCACCTGCAGCGGCGTGGTGGAAATCGAGCGATAGGCGATGGAGTCCCACAGCACCCCGCCGACATGGAACAGCAGCGTGCCGACGAACAGTGCCATGCCGGCCAGTGCCAGCAGATCGAGGCCGACCTTGGGTTTGAGCGACAGGCGCGAGTAGATGATGTCCACGCGCAGGTGGGAACGTTTGAGCTGCGCGATGGGGAACGCCCAGGCGCTGACGATGGCCAGTACGTAGCCGGCGATCTCGTCGGCACCGCCCATGGAAAAGCCGAACAGGCGGCGCAGCAGCAGGTCGATGCTGATCATCAGGGCCGAGCCCATCAACGCGATGCCACCCACCCAGGCACTGACCTTGGCGATGCGATTGATGAGCCGCAGGCTCGGGGTATCGGTATGTTGCATGAGCAGGTTTCTCCGCGAACGGTTGGAGGTCAGCGCGGCAGCGCTGCATCGGGCGAGGCCTTCGCTGTGCTCAGGGATCTTTCAGGCTGACGCCTATCGCCTTGCCCGCCGTGGAGTTCCACTGCTGCACGCAGTCGGCGCCGCAACGCTTGCCCCAGTCATTGGCGATGCGCAGCACTACGGCGCGCAGTTTGGCGCGCTCCTCGTCGGTGGGGGCATTGGCCTGCATGTCGGCAGGGTGGTGAATCTGGCAGTCGGCTGCACCGGTGTTGCAGGCCAGCGCATAGCGGTTCTCCCTGGCGGTTTCCGTCCAAAGGGCATCCTCCAGCACCTGCGCCTGGGTCTGCAGCAGTTGCTGCACCTGAGGGGAAAGCTGTTGCCAGCGCTGCAGGCCCATGGCGTAGAAGCCGATCGACCAGTCCACCGGCAGGTCGTAGACATGGCTCGCCACGTCGTACCACTTGGCGGCATTGCCCGAGCCCATGCCGGTTACCGCGCAGTCGATGACGCCGGTCTGCATGGCCGTGACCACCTCGGCGAAGGGCAGCGTAACCGGCGATCCGCCGAGTGCGCCGACCATGTCGGCCATGTTGCGGCCACGTACGCGAACCTTGCGACCTTTGAGATCGTCCAGGCCATCCACGGCATCGCGGCAGAAGAACACCTGTGCGGTATAGGGCACGGTTGCCAGCAGCTTGACGCCGTGGCGCTCGGCCATGCGTGCCTCCAGCACCGGCTTGTAGGCATTGGCGATCTTGTGCGAGGTGTCGATGTCGGCCGCCATGCCGGGCAGGTCGATGCCTTCGAAAGCCGCATCGTCGCCCGCCACGAAGGCGAACACGCCCATGCCGATCTCGACCGCGCCGGAACGCAGCACGCGAACCATCTCCGGCCCCTTGAGGCCGCTTTCCGACAGGCCCATCAGGCGTGCGGTGACCTTGCCGCCCGAACTGGCGGGCAGGGTTTCATTCCAGAACGGGCGCTCGACGGCGCGAAAGGTGTAGTTGTGGCTACCGCCACCGACCACATTGAAATGGATGGACGACGCATCGTCCGCAAGCGCGCTGGCGCCGATCGAGCAGCCCAGCGCAGCCAGGATCACCCTGGGGAGCGAGTACAGTTTCATGGTAGTCCTGTTGTTCTTTTGGGGGAGCTACGGGGCAGAAACCTGATGAAAAGTGCAGCGGGTCAGTATTGGTATTGTCGTGGCGCCTGACCTTGCGCGCAGTGATGCCGGTCTATCGATGGAACTGCCGTATCAGCGTGCTTTGCCGATGGCCGCGTCGATCAGCGGGCGCGAGCCCACCACGTCGGGAAACTTCTCGCCTTGGGCCAGGCGCGCCAGCGTGTGCTTCTCGTTTTCCTGGAACTCGATGGCTCGTCTGGCCAGGGCCAGTGCCTGGGCGGGTGGCAGGATGACGATGCCGTTCTCGTCGGCGATCACCGCATCACCCGGCCGAACTACGACGCCACCACATTGCACCGCGGTACAGAATTCGCCTTCCTCGCCTTTCACCCGCGTGGTGATGGCGCTGGCGCCCCAGGACCAGACCGGCACGCCGTGCTGACGAATCTCGCCCAGGTCTGTGACGTAACCGTCGATGACGATCCCGGCGATACCCGCCTGCTTGGCGGCATAGGCCATGGCGCCGCCCATGGCAGCGGTCACGCTTTCGCCGCAGCGGTCGACTACCAGAAAATCACCAGGCCTCGCGCAACCCATCGCGTAATGTAAGATCCCGCCGTCGGCGCCGGGCATCTTCACCGTGACGGCTGTGCCCACGGTGCGCAGATTTTCGAAATGCGCCCGTATTTGTGGGCTCAAGATGCCAGTGGTAATGAAGTGCCCGATAGTCGCGGGCTCGGCTCGCAAAAGAACGGAAAGTTCTTCTGGATCAATTGCTTCAGGAAGTGCTTCGATAATATACATGCGCTATTTAATTATTCGTTTTGGGCAAGAAAGTTAGCCCGATCCTAGCAAGCATGTTTTTCTGGCGATAATAAAAATCAGCGAACAGAAGAGGGGAAGATTTTTATCATGCGTATTACCCTGATGCAGATCGAGGCCTTCTACTGGACTGCCCGATTGGGCGGTGTACATGCTGCATCACGCCACCTTCACCTCACCCAGCCGGCCATTTCCTCGCGCATTCGGGAGATGGAATCGCTGCTCAGCGTCAAGCTGTTCGACCGCAGCAAGCAGCGCATGACCCTCACCGCCGATGGCCATATCGCCCTGCGCCACGCCGAGCTGGCGCTCAACAACAGCGTGAAACTCGAGCAGTTCGCCGCCAAACAGAAGCAGCACCGCAGGCTGCGCCTGGGCGCCGACGAATGCTCGGCGATGGTCGGCCTGACCGCCGTGATCGCCGAGATCAAGGCGCACTTTCCCGAGATCACCCTGGAAATCACCATCGACGTCGGCGCGGTGCTCAACCGCAAGCTCAACGACCACGAGCTCGACCTGGCGCTGCTCACCAACCCCGCCACCCGCGAGGACGTCACCGACATCTTCATCGGCTGGATGACCTTCCAGTGGGTCGCCGCCCCGCAACTGTGCATCGACGCCGACCCCTTCCTGCCGGAGCACGCCGCCGGCCACCCCATCGTCAGCCACTCCGCCCCCTCGACCCTGTACTCGGTGGTCGAGAACTGGCTGAAGGGCGGCAACGCACCGTCGGAAGCCTTTCACTCCAGCAACTCCTTGAGCTTCATGGCCAAACTGGTCTCCGCCGGCCACGCCATTGGCATCCTGCCCGTACCCCTGATCCGCGAAATGCTCGCCCTCAACCTGCTGAAAACCCTGCCCTGCGACCCACCCATCCCACCGGCGCGCTTCTGCCTCTCCTACATGACGGAAATGCCCGACATGCAGATCGATGCGCTGGTCGCGATTACTCGGGAGACGTTATTGCGGCAGAAGTTTTTGGTGGGGGCGGAGGTTATTAACGAGGATCCCCAAGATGTCGAGACTTGAGAGTTACCGAGAGGGCCTGCATGTACTTGGGGGCAGGCCACATTTATAGGTGAGATCAATTATGGTCTGTCCTGAAGGCCTTTAGCTCGTATTAAATAAGATGCCCCGTTGTTACCCGAGGCTTTCATCGCAACGAGGGATCAGTTAAACACCGCCGCGGTGTCTATACGTCGCCAAATAGCTTCGGAAAAACTGTAGAGCGAGAACGCGATCAAGCCTGCGCCAATCAGCGCCAGCCAGAAGGTGCCGAAGTGCAAGGATTGCAATGCGCTCAATGCGTCCTCAAGTCCTGGTGGCTCTGTAGGCTTGTAGCGCGCACCACCGCTGAAGAGCATGCCGGACACCACCAGAAACGAAACGCCTCTGGCAATCAAGCCTACCTTCGAGACTGGCGTTACCCAGCGCATGACGTCATCCGACGCAGAGAAGTACTTTTCGAATTTGGCTTTCCAGCCCTTGATGATGTGCGCGATGCCGACGCCCAGCGGCACCAAAGCGACCAGGTAGACCAGATAGTTTGAATACTTCCAGCCCAATACACCCGAGAGAAAATCGCCGTTGCCACCGCCTCCATTAGAGGATTCACCTAGGGAGCTTCCCAAGAGACCCAGCGTAAACAGGGTCAGCAGGCTATAACTGATGGCGCCGCCAACGAGGCCTGTGCGCACAGCGAGGCCCTTGGCATCGGTGCCGTGATCTTCCGGGTCAGTAATGGCCTGGGTCAATCGCCATGCGGCATAGGCGACAAGTCCCGCGACCATGATCCATAACAACGTCTCGCCGAAAGGTTGTCCCAGCAATTGCGAGATAGCGCCTTTGGTTCCGACCGTTTTCCCGCTACCCCAGGCGGCCAGCAGCGCGAAGATGCCGATAATCAGATACACCACGCCGCGTGCTGCGTAGGCAGTCCGAGCGAGCCAGACGAGGCCCTGAGAGAGTTCGCCTTTGGCGTGGCTGGCTGGGTTATACAAAGTGGCGCTCCTGAGCGGGGGAATACAGATGACGCTGCAGTTGACACCCATTGCGGACGGCCGTTTCGACTGATTAGCAGGGCTGTGTTCACGGCGGCAAGTTCAGGCGCTGAGCGTTTTGAATCTGCGCATCTTCTTTTGATTAGCATGTGCATCTGAAAGCCGCTGCTACTTGAGTGCCATCGGGCAAATTCCCTTCCTAACAAAGCTTGATATCGCGGGGGGGTAGCTACCTGCTCCGGCTGATTACACTGGCGATTCAGGAAGTGGCGTGTACCGATCGGACAGCGCCTCATGAAGGGTTTAGCGCAGATCAAGCAGAACGCTAGAAACGACAAAGCCCGCACATGGCGGGCTTGTGTTTTTCGTCCTCGTCATCCCTATGAGATGAACAGAACATCAATTTGGCGCACCAGGCGGGATTCGAACCCACGACCCCTGCCTTCGGAGGGCAGTACTCTATCCAGCTGAGCTACTGGTGCGTTGCGGGGCGCAATCATACGCATGTCGCTGGCGTGCGTCCATGCTGCTGGCGGGGCGCGTTTGGTGGGTGGGGAAGGCGGGCTTGGGCTATAAAGAAGGGCTGCACGAATGCCGGTGATCGGCTGGGTTGTTAATTTTCTCGAACGGCCTATTGCCCTTTAACCCTGCTGATCTTAGGATCTGTTTGATATTTCAAACAGTTCATGTGGTTACGCTGAACTCTGGGCGTTACACCCCGTTCGAACGGCCAGGCAGTGGCTAATCTGTCGCTCTACCCATACCTGGGTTCGCTCCCAGTTTCTTTCGTCATCTCCTGGCGCCGTGGTGCCAGGATAGAGGAGACCGCCATGCAACTGAAAGACGCTCAACTGTTCCGCCAGCAGGCTTTCGTCAACGGTGCCTGGGCTGATGCCGACAGCGGCCAGACCATCAAGGTGACCAACCCGGCCACGGGTGACGTGATCGGCACCGTGCCGAAGATGGGTGCGGCCGAGACCCGCCGTGCCATCGAAGCGGCCGACAAGGCGCTGCCGGCCTGGCGTGCACTGACTGCCAAGGAGCGTTCCGCCAAGCTGCGCCGCTGGTATGAGCTGATGCTGGAGAACCAGGAAGACCTGGCGCGCCTGATGACCATCGAGCAGGGCAAACCGCTGGCCGAGGCCAAGGGCGAAATCGCCTACGCGGCGTCCTTCATCGAGTGGTTCGCCGAAGAAGCCAAGCGCATCTATGGGGACACCATTCCGGGTCACCAGGCCGACAAGCGCCTGATCGTCATCAAGCAGCCGATCGGCGTTACCGCAGCCATTACGCCGTGGAACTTCCCGGCTGCGATGATCACCCGTAAGGCAGGCCCTGCGCTGGCCGCTGGTTGCACCATGGTGCTCAAGCCTGCCTCGCAGACGCCGTACTCCGCTCTGGCCCTGGCCGAGCTGGCTACCCGTGCTGGTATCCCGGCTGGCGTGTTCAGCGTGGTGACCGGCAGCGCTGGCGATATCGGCAGCGAGCTGACGGGCAACCCGATCGTGCGCAAACTGTCGTTCACTGGCTCCACCGAGATCGGTCGCCAGTTGATGGCCGAGTGCGCCCAGGACATCAAGAAGGTGTCGCTGGAGCTGGGTGGCAACGCGCCCTTCATCGTGTTCGACGATGCTGACCTGGACAAGGCCATCGAAGGCGCGATCATCTCCAAGTACCGCAACAACGGTCAGACCTGCGTGTGTGCGAACCGTATCTACGTGCAGGACGGCGTCTACGATGCCTTCGCCGAGAAGCTCAAGGTAGCGGTCGAGAAACTGAAGATCGGCAACGGTCTGGAAGACGGCACCACCACCGGCCCGCTGATCGACGAGAAGGCCGTGGCCAAGGTCAAGGAGCACATCGAGGATGCCGTTTCCAAAGGCGCCAAGATCCTCTCCGGCGGCAAGACCCACGCCCTCGGCGGTACCTTCTTCGAGCCGACCATTCTGACCGACGTACCGAAGAACGCGCTGGTCTCCAAGGACGAAACCTTCGGCCCGCTGGCGCCGCTGTTCCGCTTCAAGGACGAAGCCGAAGTGATCGCCATGGCCAACGACACCGAGTTCGGTCTGGCTTCCTACTTCTACGCCCGTGACCTGAGCCGCGTGTTCCGTGTGGCCGAGGCACTGGAATACGGTATGGTCGGCATCAACACCGGCCTGATCTCCAATGAAGTGGCGCCGTTCGGCGGCATCAAGGCCTCGGGCCTGGGCCGTGAAGGCTCCAAGTACGGCATCGAGGACTACCTGGAAATCAAGTACCTCTGCCTGAGCATCTGATCAGGCAATGTAAAAACTACTGCGCTCGGTCATACGGCGTTAAAAACAGGCTCAAATGCTCATTTACACTTGTAAACTCGCTTTTCGCCTGTTTTTGCCTTGTCTGACCGTCGCTCGCTACGTTTTTACAAGGCCTGATCCCGCGCCACTTCGGTGGCGCAACTAAGCGTTTCCCCCTGCATCGCGCAAGGCCCGGCAGTCGATCATCGCATGCTGCCGCGGCTGTACCGGGATGCGTCATCCTTGAACCACACCGACGATGAGCGGTGAATGAGGAAGCCATGAGCAAGACCAACGAATCCCTGCTGCAACGCCGCCAAGCCGCCGTACCGCGTGGCGTCGGCCAGATCCACCCGATCGTCGCCGAGCGCGCCGAGAACGCCACCGTGTGGGACGTCGAAGGCCGTGAGTACATCGACTTCGCCGGCGGTATCGCCGTACTGAACACCGGCCACCTGCACCCGAGAGTGGTCGCCGCCGTTCAGGAGCAGCTGACCAAGCTGACCCACACCTGCTTCCAGGTGCTGGCGTACGAACCCTACATCGAGCTGTGTGAAGAAATCGCCAAGCGCGTACCGGGCGACTTCGCCAAGAAGACCCTGCTGGTCACCTCGGGCTCCGAAGCCGTCGAGAACGCCGTGAAGATCGCCCGTGCCGCTACCGGTCGTGCTGGCGTGATCGCCTTCACCGGCGCCTACCACGGCCGCACCATGATGACCCTGTCGCTGACCGGCAAGGTGGCGCCGTACTCCGCTGGCATGGGCCTGATGCCTGCCGGTGTGTACCGCGCCATTGCGCCATGCGAGCTGCATGGCGTCAGCGAAGACGAGTCCATTGCCAGCATCGAGCGCATCTTCAAGAACGATGCCCAGCCTCAGGACATCGCCGCGATCATCATCGAGCCGGTGCAGGGCGAAGGTGGTTTCTACGTCAATTCGCCAGCCTTCATGCAGCGTCTGCGCGCCCTGTGCGACCAGCACGGCATTCTGCTGATCGCTGACGAAGTGCAGACCGGCGCTGGCCGTACCGGTACTTTCTTCGCCACCGAGCAACTGGGCGTCGTGCCGGATCTGACCACCTTCGCCAAATCCGTCGGCGGCGGCTTCCCGATCTCCGGCGTCAGCGGCAAGGCCGAGATCATGGACACCATCGCCCCCGGTGGCCTGGGCGGCACCTATGCCGGTAGCCCGATCGCCTGCGCCGCGGCCCTGGCCGTGCTGAAGGTGTTCGACGAAGAGAAGCTGCTGGATCGCTCCAACGCCGTGGGCGAGAAGCTCAAGGCCGGCCTGCGCGACATCGCCGCCAAGCACAAGGTGATCGGTGATGTACGTGGCCTGGGTTCGATGATCGCCATCGAGCTGTTCGAAGGCGGCGACCACAGCAAACCGGCTGCCGAGCTGACGGGCAAGATCGTCGCCAAGGCGCGCGACAAGGGCCTGATCCTGCTGTCGTGCGGCACCTACTACAACGTAGTGCGCTTCCTGATGCCGGTCACCATCCCGTACGCTCAGCTGGAAAAAGGCATCGCCATCGTTGCCGAGTGCTTCGACGAACTGGCGTAAGCCACGCCGTGAAAAAGACCCGCTTCGGCGGGTCTTTTTTTGCCTGCTGCTCTGCCCCGGTCATAGTGCGGGTCACCGCTTACGTAGCCTGGTGTTGAGCGCAGCGATACCCAGTGCAATACGTGTCACCGCGCACGACCCGGGCTACGGCAGAGCGCTTGCTGACCTGTCTATACTGAGCCTCTTACACCTATGTGAAGAGGTTTGTAGATGTCTGCAGCGGCCACCGCCCCGGAAGTTCTCATCGCCGATACCGATCCGTGGACGGCCGATCTGCTCGAGCAACTGGTGCTCGACGTGCGCTGCGACGCCGTGGTGATCCGTGTCAGCGATGGCCAGGCGGCCATGGCACGCTGCAAGCGGCGTCTGCCTGAACTGGTGATCGCCGACAGCGAGCTGCCGGGTGTCGATGGTCTGGAGTTGCTGCGCCAGTTGCGCCGCCACCCGCGTACTCCGGCGCTGCCGTTCATTCTCATCAGCGGTCGCCTGGATGCCAACAGCGTGCGCGCCGCCAAGCCGCTGGCGCCCACCGCCTACCTGGCCAAACCCTTCAACGCCGAAGCACTGCGCCAGCGCCTGGCCGGGCTGTTGCTCAGCGAGGGCGAGGAGTTGCTGTGCCCGATTCGTCCGCTGCTGGTGAACCGCCTCGAAGATTACCTGGATGCCATGCGCGAAGAGGGGCAGGGCGCGCCGCTGCTGGCCTCGGTGCGTGACTCGGTCAGCCAGTACCTGAACAGCAGCGAGCCGAGCCTGCGTGAGCTGGAGCAGGTGTTCACCCGTGACCCGCAGATTACCGCCTGCCTGATCGCTGCGGCCAACAGTGCCGCTCACCACAACGGCTCACCCTGTCAGACCCTGGCCCAGGCCCTGCCGCGTCTGGGGGTGGCACGTACCCTGAATCTGGTGCTGGGGCTTTCCGTGCAGCGCAACGCACGGCTCAGCGACCCGCGCCTGGCCGAGCAGGGCGTGCGCACCTGGGCCGCCGCCCAGCGCAGTGCCGAGGTCGCTCATTGGCTGGCCTGCGAACTGTCGCTGGATGCCGAGCTCTGCTACACCGCCGGCCTGTTGCACAACATCGGCGAGCTGGCGCTGCTGCGCTGCATGCAGGACTGGCAGGACGCCGGCGGCAGCCTCAGTGATGAGGAGATCGAGCAGGCCATCCGCCTGCGCGCCGCCAGCTTCGGCTCGGCGCTGCGTATCCGCTGGCGCCTACCCTTTGGGCTGCGCGAGCTGGTGGCGGCTTATTACAGCCTCAACAGCGGGGTGTTCTCCCGCGAGGCGCTGGTGCTCAACCTCGCTGGGCAGGTGGTCGCTCTCGGTGCCTCGCAAAGCCCCAGCGAGCTGCGCGAGGCCCGCTGCGTGCGCCTGCTGCGCCTCGATCTCGGAGTGCTCGAGCGCCTGCCTGCTCAGGCGTCTGTGGCGTGATCTCGGCATAAATCACGCCGCAAAAATGTGTCGAAAGCCTGCCTCAAGCGTCTCTTCTCTTGCTCGAAACGACCTGCTGCCGCCATGCTCGGGGAGCGCGGATCATTCCGCGCGTGTTTCGGTCAAAGCTCGTTCTGCTTTCCGCTGAGCGGCCCGCGCCGCTCTGCTCAGGCTCACAAGGATATCGGTGTAGATGACTGACTACGATCTGTTGCTGGTAGGCGCAGGCCCGGCCCATCTCGGGGTTCTGCGGCGCTGGGCGCTGATCGAGCGGCCGGCGGGTCGCATCGGCCTGGTGGCCAGTGCCGAGCACACCTGGCACGCCGGCATGCTGCCCGGTTTGGTGGCGGGGCGTTATGGCGCCGAAGACTGCCAGATCGAGCTGACCGCGTTGTGTCAGGCCGCCCAGGTCGAGCTGATCGTCGCGCCGGTGACGACGCTGGATGCCGCCACGCGGCAATTGAGCCTGGGCGATGGTCGCGTGCTGCAGAGCAACTGGCTGTCGCTGAATACCGGCGACCGGGTCGCCTGTCCGCCCCGCGAGGGCGACGCGATGGACGTGCTGGCGGTCAAGCCGGTGGACAGCTTCATCGCCGGCTGGCAGGCCTGGCAGCGTGATCCCCAGCCGTTGGCGATTCTCGGTGGCGGCGTGGCGGGCGTGGAAATGGCCCTGGCGCTGGCCGATCAGGTGCCGCAGTTGGCGCTGTTCTGTGGCGAGCCGCTGCTGGCCGGCCACTGTGCCGGGTTGCGGATGCGCGCCTGGGGCCATCTGCGCATGCGCCGGGTGCAGGTGCGCGAGCATTGTCCGATCAGCCGCATCGACGGTGATTGCCTGATCAGCGGCGACGCGGCGGTGTGGCGTGGCGGCCGGCTGCTGCTGGCGAGCGGCGCCCAGGCGTTCCCGTGGATCGCCGACAGCGGCCTGAGCTGCGATGCCGATGGTTTCGTGCACACTGCGCCGACCCTGCAGAGCCATTCCCATCCGCAGATTTTCGCCGTGGGCGATTGCGCCAACCTGCCTGGGGTGCGCAAGAGTGGCCTGTATTCCATGCGCCAGGTGCCGGTGCTTGCCGCCAACCTGAGCGCCGCGCTGCGTGGCGGGCCGCTGCGTGACCTCAAAATCAGCGGCCAGCGGCCGCTGTTGCTGGCCAGTGGTGATGGCGGCGCCTTGTTCGGCTGGCGCCAGTGGAGCGCCGGCGGGCAGTTCTACGGGCGCTGCAAGGACTACTTCGACCGCGCCTTCGTCAAACGCCACAGCCTCAAGCGCTGACCTGCATTCCCCCAGCGGCCGACCCTCTGCTACCAAAGTGCCATAGCCCGGCGCATGATGAGGTGGTCAACTCGGTCGGGCGGCTGCCGCGCCTCTACAGATACGCCCCGCGCTGCCGATGAGCTTAAACAAGGCTCGGCCCTTGCCGGCGCGCCCGCTGCGCCCGACATCCCGGCACTATAAAAATAATGAGGTTCGCCATGGGTTCTGGTTTTACGCATGACCGGCTGGCATTGGCCCTGCACGTGCTCGGCTTGCTCGCGTTGCTGGTGGTCTGGCAGCAGGTGCATCTGCCGCCCTATCTTGGCGCCATTGCGCTGCTGTTGCTGGCGCTGTGGCCGTGGTTCGGGCCCTGGCGCAAGGCTGCTGCGCCGCCCGCCGACGCTGCGCCAGCAGCCTCGCTGGATGAGCTGAGCCGTAGCCTGTCGCAACACACCTGTCATAACGCGCTGTCGGCAGCTCAGGTGGCCTTCACCGTGCAGCAGCTGGCCGGCAAGCTGCAGTCGCAGTTGGCCGCGGTCGAGCAGATCGGCGAAGGTGCCCATGCCGTGACTCGCACCGAGCAGAGCAACGCCGAACTCGCCGGCCAGACACTGGGCGCCGCGCAAACCGTGCGTACCAGCAGTGCCAGCGGCCAGGCCGAGCTGCAGCAGGCGATCAGCCGCATGCAGCAACTGAGTGCACAGACCGCTGCCAGCCGCGAGCTGATCGACGGGCTCGGCGCCCGTACCGAGCAGATCGAGCAGGTTACCCAGGTGATTCAGTCCATCGCCAGCCAGACCAACTTGCTGGCGCTCAATGCTGCCATCGAGGCCGCCCGTGCCGGCGAGCAGGGCCGCGGTTTTGCAGTGGTCGCCGATGAGGTGCGCAACTTAGCCGGTCGTACCGCCACCGCCACCGGTGAAGTCGGGCAGATGGTCGCCGATATCCGCCAGCAGAGCACTGCGGTGGTCAGCCATATCCAGCGCCAGGCTGAAGAGCTGGAAGCGGCCGCCCGGCAGATCGAATTCACTGGAGAGCAATTGCGCGGTATCGCTGACCTGGCGGCCGATGTGGACACCCAGGTAGCGCAGATCAGTGCCGGTACGGCGAGCAACCACGAACACCTGGCCGAGCTGCTGGTGGCGGTCGAGCAGTTGCGCGGTGATGTGCGCAGCAGCGAAGACCAGACCCGCCAGTTGGGCAAGGCGGCCGAGCAGTTGGTCGGCCAGGCGGAAACCGTCAGTGAGCGGCTCGCCAGTGTCGGCCTGGACAGTTACCACCAACGCATTTACGACCTCGCGCTGGAAGGCGCTGCGGCGATTGGTCGGCAGTTCGAGGCCGATATTCAGGCCGGACGTATCAGCCTGGCGGATTTGTTCGACCGCCAGTACCAGCCGATCCCCAATAGCTTTCCAGCCAAGTTCAAGACCCGTTTCGACGGTTATGCGGATCAGGTGCTGCCTACCCTTCAAGAACCGCTGCTCAAACGCCACGAAGGCCTGGTATTCGCCATTTCCACCACCCCGGAAGGCTATGTGCCGACCCACAACGAGGCGTTCAACCATCCGCCCACCGGTGATCGCGCTGTGGACACGGTGAAGAGCCGTAGTAAGCGCATGTTCAACGACCGCACCGGCATCCGCTGCGGCAGCCACAAGCAGCGTGTGCTGCTACAGACTTATATGCGCGACACCGGCGAGCTGATGCACGACCTGTCCGTACCGATCCATGTGCAGGGCAAGCACTGGGGCGGTTTACGTCTGGGCTACAAGCCGGAGCCTTGAACGGTGATTGTTTAGCATCTGGCTATCTGAAGGTGCAGTAATAACGATTTAACGCGACTATTGCCGCGTGCGAGCCTCGTTGATATGTCTAGCCCGCTTTGCAGTTCAGCCCCTGTCATCGTTCTGCCTGCCTTGCACTCGCGGGGGCGGGCGCCCGAACCCACGGCGCTGCCACAGACGCTCACCTTCTGGGCGCTCTGGCATTGCCGCCACGCCCGCCCGCCGGATGTTCTTCTCGCTTCGCTATGATGCCCGGGCTGCCCATGCAGCCGATAATCCGATCCGGGTCACCCGTGACGGTCGCCCATGGCTATATGAGAAGTCATCATGCAATTCGCTCCGCTGCAGGACGCCGAGGATTTCCTCGCGCAGAACCCCGATATCGAGCTGTTCGAGCTGTTTATCATCGATGCCAATGGTGTGCCGCGCGGCAAACTGTTGCACCGCGACGAGCTGTTGGCCGTATACCGCAGTGGCCGGCCACTGCCGAGCACCATTCTTGGTCTGAGCATCAATGGCGATGACGTCGAGGACACCGGGTTGGTCTGGGAGGTTGGCGACATCGATTGCCGCGCCTACCCGCTGGCCGGCAGCCTGGTGCGCCTGCCCTGGCGGCTGATCCCCACCGCGGCGGTGCAGGTCAGCATGCACCCGCAGGAGGGTATGCCCGCCAGTGTCGCCGATCCGCGCCACGTGCTGGTGCAGGTGATCGAGCGGCTGCAGGCCGAGGGCTACCACCCGGTGATGGCCTGCGAGCTGGAGTTCTACCTGCTCGATGCCAAGCGCGACGCCCATGGCAAGCCGCAGCCGGCTCTGGATGCCGATGGTGGGAGGCCGCGCAACACCCAGGTCTATGGTTTGCGCGAGCTGGAGCAGATCGAGCCGTTCCTCGCTGACCTGTATGCCGCGTGCAAGGCCCAGGGCATCCCTGCGCGTACGGCGATTTCCGAGTACGCGCCGGGGCAGGTGGAAATCACCCTGGAGCATGGCGATGCGTTGCAGGCCATGGATCAGGCGGTGCGCTACAAGCGATTGGTCAAGGGAGTGGCCCACCGGCATGGCATGCAGGCCTGCTTCATGGCCAAACCGTTCGATCACCTGGCGGGCACCGGCATGCACATGCATGTCAGCCTGAACGATGCCGAGGGTCGCAATCTGTTCGCCAGCGAGGCGCCTGCCGGCACGCCGCTGCTGCGTTACGCGGTGGGTGGCATGCTCGCCAGCCTGCTCGACTCGTTGCTGCTGTTCTGCCCCAACGCCAACTCCTACCGGCGCTTCCAGGCCAACAGCTACGCGCCGCTGGCACCGACCTGGGGTGTGGATAACCGTACCGTGAGCCTGCGCGTGCCGGGTGGCCCGGCGGTCACGCGGCATATCGAGCACCGCATCTGCGGCGCCGATGCCAACCCCTATCTGGCCGCGGCGGCGATCCTTGCCGGCATCCACCGTGGCATCCGCGAGGAGCTGAATCCCGGCGAGCCCATCGAAGGCAACGGCTATGCCCAGGCCAAGACGCTGTTACCGACTGACTGGCTGACCTCGCTGTGTGCGCTCGAGCAATCGACCTGGGCGCCCGATGCCCTGGGTGCGGAGTTCCTGCGTGTCTATCTGGCGGTCAAGCGCGAGGAGCAGCGCCGCTTCATGGGTGAAGTGGGCGAGCAGGATTGGCGCTGGTACCTCAATCAGGCGTGAGCTGTCCGCCAAGCGATCAGTTGCAGCGTGCATGGCGCGCAGCTAAGGAAATGACATGAAAGACACGACGACGGCCGCCGAGCGTAGCCCGTCCTATTACAGCGCGACCATCGATCAGGACAGCGACTACCCCAGTGTCCAGGGTGAAGTGCGCGTCGATGTGGCGATCATCGGCGGCGGCTTTACCGGCGTAGCCACTGCGGTCGAACTGGCCGAGCGTGGCCTCAAGGTGGCCGTGGTGGAAGCCAACCGCATCGGTTGGGGCGCCAGCGGCCGCAATGGCGGGCAGGTCACCGGCAGCCTGTCGGGCGACACCGCCATGACCAAGCAGATGCGCAAGCGGCTGGGCGATGAGGTCGACGACTTCATCTGGAACCTGCGCTGGCGCGGCCATGACATCATCGAGCAACGGGTGCGTCGCTACGGCATCGCCTGCGACCTCAAGCACGGCCACCTGCACGCGGCGATGAAACCCGCCCACCTCAATGAACTGCGTGCCTCCCACGACGAAGCGCTGCGCCGTGGCATGGAGGCGGACTTGACCTTGCTGGACACCAGCGGCGTACGCGCCCACCTGGCCAGCGACCTGTACCTCGGTGCGCTGAAGAACACCCGCAACCTGCACCTGCATCCGCTGAATCTTTGCCTGGGCGAAGCGCGTGCGGCACACAGCCTGGGCGCGCTGATTTTCGAGCACTCGCCGGTGCTGGAGATCGTCCACGGCGCCACGCCGACGCTGGTCACGGCCGAGGGGCGGGTGGTCGCCAATCAGGTAATGCTGGCCGGCGACGTGTACCACAAGCTGGAGCCGGAAAAGCTCAAGGGCATGATCTTCCCGGCCATGGGCGGCATCGTTACCACCGCGCCGCTGGGCGAACTGGCTGCGCAGATCAATCCTCAGGATCTGGCCGTCTACGACTGCCGCTTCGTGCTCGATTACTACCGCCTGACCGCCGATGGGCGCCTGCTATTCGGCGGCGGCGCCAACTACTCCGGGCGCGACTCGCGGGATATCGCTGCTGAACTGCGCCCCGGCATCGAGCGCACTTTCCCGAGCCTGAAAGGCGTACCCATCGAGTTCCAGTGGAGCTGTGCCATGGGCATCGTGGTCAACCGCATCCCGCAGTTGGGCAAGTTGTCGCCCAATGTCTGGTACTGCCAGGGCTACTCCGGCCACGGCATCGCCACCAGTCACGTTATGGGCGAGATCATGGCAGAAGCCATGAGCGGTGAGCTGGCGCGTTTCGAGACCTTTGCCGGCTGTTCGCACATCAAGGTGCCGATGGGCGACGTGTTCGGCAACCCGATGCTGGCGCTGGGCATGTGGTACTACCAACTGCTGGAGAAGCTGCGCTAGACGATACGCTAAGAGCCGCGTCGCGCGGCGAATGGTGGGTATGGACGCCGCTTTTGCAGGATGGCCGCAATCGGCTCGCCCCGAGGTCGGGGCTCCTACGGATCTGAGGATTCACACGACCCTGTAGGAGCCGCGCCCCCGCGGCGAATGGTGGTCACGCCGCTATTTTTCTGGATGGCTGCTATCGCTTCGCCCCGAGGTCGGGGCTCCTACAGGATTGGTGGCTTCACGCGCGTTTAGGCTCTTCGTGCGGCTCCGGTACTTCGTCGCGGTCATCGATGAATTCGGTGCGCGGCGAGCCGTCGGCGTTGTGTTGGAACACGCGGCTGGGCTGGCCTTCGGCGTTGAACAGCACCTGACCGAGGCCGGCGGAATTCCACAAACGCTCGCCTGCCTTGCTCTGCTTGGGAATGTGCGGGAACACCTGCATGCGGCGGCGTTTGGTCAGCCAATTGAGGGGCGACCAGGGTGCATACAGCCAGCGGTTGAGGCGGTCGAACGTATCCAGCAGGCGTCGTGGAAATTCGTTCTTCACGCCGCTGCTGGTGATCTGCCAGACGGTCGGCCCATTGCGCCGTTGGCGTACCTTGACCTCGTAAAAGAACGAGTAGTGCACGTCGCCTGAGAGCACCACGTAGTCCCGTGGCGTACGCGAGTGACGGAAGATGTTCATCATCACGCTGGCAGCGCCGCGATGGGCCATCCAGTTTTCCGCATCGACCATCAACGGGTGGCCGGCCCAGCTGAATACCCGCTGCACCGCTTCGATCAGCTTGACGCCGAACATCGGCGCCGGCGAGACGATGATCGCCGAGGGGTGGTCGAGCAGATCCTGCTGGAATTCGCTCAGGGCTTCCCAGTCGAGCAACCCGGAGGGGCGTTTGATATTGCGCTCGCTGCGCCAACGTCGGGTGCGTGTGTCGAGTACCAGCAGCGCCGGTGTGCTGGGCAGCACGTAGTGCCATTGCTGGAATGCCATCAGCTCGTCGATCAGGCGATCCTGCGCCGGGCTGCCGAAGCCTCGTTCCCTGGCCTGCTCGCACAGGGCGCTGATATTGGCCATTGGCTCGGCGAAGGCGTCGGGATTGTTACCCCAGCCCTGACACAACAGATAGCCAATCAGCGCGTTGCCGATGATGCGCTTGGAGAAGGGATGGCCGTAAGCGGTTTCTTCCCATTGCGCCGAGAGGTTCCAGTCATCGGTCACGTCGTGATCGTCGAAGATCATCAGGTTCGGCAGGTGCGCCAGAACACGGGCAACCTGACCCAGGTTGGCGACGAAGGCCTCAATGCAAGCCTGTTCCGTGCGGTAGCGCTCGGCGTCTTCTTCGCTCAGTTCCGGCTGGTCGAGGTCGATCAGTGTCCAGGGCGTCGGCGACCAGACCAGCAGGTACATGGCCAGCACCTCGGCCAGGGTCACCAAGTGGTTGTCGGCGTTGCTGCTGGTGAAGATGGGCTTTTCGGTACCACCGAAGAAGCGCTCGCGCAGCGTTTCGTTGGTCTTCAGTGCGGGCAGCAGATCGGCACGATGGTAGTAACTGGCCGGGTGCACGTAGAGATCGGCGCTGTCTTCGACCACCGCGCCCTCGAGTTTCTCGTGATACAGGCCCAGGCGTTCGATCAGCGTGTGGACGGCACGCAACATCGGCCCGGCGACGTCATCGGCGTACACCTGATCGCCGCTGTGCATCAGCAGGGCAGGGCGTTCGTGCGGTGCGTGGGCGGTGGCCAGCAGGCGATCCGCGCAGAGCAGACCATCCTTGGACGGGTGATGCGGTTTGCGGCAGGAGCCGTGCAGCAGGTTATCGATGCGCGAGCGCAGCACGAAGTTGGGTTGCGTTGCACCGTCGTACAGCAGGTGCGCGGCCCAGTCGGCGATGCCCTGTTGGCCGTCGACCAGCAGGTCGTAATCGATGCGTTCGTCCTGGGGCAGCGGGGTGTCGAGGTGCAGGTCGATCAGGTGGATGACCGCGTGCTCGCCGATCACCAGGCGCTGACAAGCATCATCACCCATCGGGTAATCACGAGCGGCCTGGCCGGCCGGCGCGAGGCGCAGGGTCAGTTGCAACTCGCGGCTACCGACCAGCCACAGCACCAGACGGCCAGGCTCCAGGCGCCGAAGGATCGGGCCGGCGAGTACGGCAGGCAGGTCGGTGGAGTCTTGAGTTTCTGGCAACGGCATCCGGGATCGCTTCCGGCCAGCACGGGGTCAGCCGGCAGGCCTTTATTTCAGGGAATGAATAGGGACATGGCGCTTAGCCATTGGTTCGGCTGTCACAAAAGCTTCATGTGGTTACTGGGCGGCCTGTCGCAGGCCATCGAGGTCGAGAATCTCGATCTCACCGTAGGTCAGTCGCACGATACCGC
Source organism: Pseudomonas sp. AC355 (assembly GCF_979258205.1). Classification (NCBI taxonomy): domain Bacteria; kingdom Pseudomonadati; phylum Pseudomonadota; class Gammaproteobacteria; order Pseudomonadales; family Pseudomonadaceae; genus Pseudomonas; species Pseudomonas sp. AC355. The sequence continues at coordinate 4,053,162 of NZ_OZ409843.1, forward strand.
GGGCCTGCAGATCCTTGAGCACACCGTTGGCGGTCTGTCGGGAGATCGCCAGCATCGCGGCCAGCTGCTCCTGTGCAAGATGGATGATGCGCCGTGGGCCCTGAGTTTCGCCATAGTCTTCGGCGATCAGTAGCAGGCGCCTGGCCAGACGTTGCGCGGCGGGCAGCAGGCTCAGCTCTTCCAGAGCGATGAACGCCAGGCGCACTTTGTGGGCCATCAGCAGGGCAATGTCGCGCCAGTAGGCGGGGTGTGCGTCGAGCAGGCTCAGCAGTCCGGCCTGGGGCACGTGCAGCAGGCTGCTGGCGCCCTCGGCGAAGGCATCGTGGGTACGCGGCTGGCCGTCGAACAGAGCGATTTCGCCAAACCAGTGCGGGGCTTCCACGAGCACCAGCAGCGCCTCTTTGCCGTCGGCATCCACGCTGCCGACGCGCATGGCGCCGGACAGCACGGCATACAGGCCGCTGGGTGAGTCGCCACGGCTGAACAGACGTTGCCCGGCCTCCAGGTTCAATTGCCGACCCTGGCTCACCAGCGCCTGCTGCAACGCCTGCGGCAGTGCGGCAAACCATTGGCCTTGAAGCAGAACGGCATGCAGATCGGTCATGGATGTTCCGGTTTGTCGGCTAGCTGACAGTGCTGGCGAGGTGGCAGCGCCATTATGCGATGACACGCACCCGTGAGGATAACAACAATGAAAACCCTGGTGGATCACCTCGCCCATTACGCGGCCTATCACCGCGATCGGCGCAATATCGTCACCCACTTCGTCGGCATTCCGATGATCGTCCTGGCGGTCACCGTGCTGCTATCGCGCCCTGGCGTGTCGGTTTCAGGCCTATGGCTGTCACCGGCGTTGGCCGTGGCGCTGGTGACGACGCTGTTCTACCTGCGCCTGGATTTGCGCTTCGGTGTGGTGATGGGCGCGTTGCTGGCGCTCTGCCTGTGGTTCAGCGCCGGGCTGGCGATGGGCGGCACGGCATTGTGGCTGAGCGCAGGGTTGGGGTTGTTTGTGGTGGGCTGGATCATCCAGTTCGTCGGCCACTTCTACGAAGGCCGCAAGCCGGCATTCGTCGACGACGTTATGGGGCTGATGATCGGGCCATTGTTCGTGGTCGCCGAAGCCGCCTTTCTCCTCGGCCTGCGTCAGGAGATTGAGCATGAAGTTGTCCAGCGTGCTGGCCCGACGCTGATTCGCGAGCGTGGGGTGGTTTGACCGGGCTTTTATAAGGCGAAAGCGGATGGTGAGCAGAGCTTTCTTTTTGTAGGAGGGGCTTTAGCCGCGAGCTCTTTACACCTAGCTAAGCAAAATCGAGGCTAAAGCGGATCGCCGCCCGGCCTCTCCCACAAAAGCTCTGCTCACCGGCTGCTTCCGCCACATCTCAGCCGCTAGAAACCACCGCGCAGCGCCAGGTCTGCGCCGAGCAACAGCAGGCCGATAAAGAACCAGCGTTTGAAGCGCTCCGGGCTGATACGGCGGCGCAGCCATTGGCCGCCGGCCATGCCCAGCAGGGCAGGCAGCAGTGCCATAGCGGACATGCCGAGCACTGCAGGTTGCAGCAGCTCGCCACTGTGGCCGAGGCTCAGCGCCAGAGCTAGGGTCGACACGCTGAAGGAAATCCCCAGAGCCTGCACCAGATCGTCTTTTTCCAAGCCAATGGCCTGCAGATAGGGCACCGCCGGAATCACGAACACACCGGTCACGGCGGTGATCGCCCCGGTAATGGCGCCTATGAACGGGGCGAGCCAGCTTTCAAGAGCCGGCTTCACCGTGAAGCGCACCGATGCCAGCCCCAGTACCGCGTAGAGGATCAGTGCTAGGCCCAGCCAGCGCGTGGCATTTGGCACGCTCTGGCTCTGCAGATAGAAGCCGATGACCAAGGTGCCGGCCACGATGCCCAGCAGCAGTGGCCATAGGCGGCGCATCATCGGCAGCGGGCTGCGACCATCACAGAGTTGCCAGATGTTGGTGACCATCGACGGAATGATCAGCAGCGCTGCGGCCTGCATCGGCGTCATCACCATACCCAGCAGGCCGACCGCGATGGTCGGCAGCCCGAGGCCGACCACACCCTTGACCATGCCGGCGAGCAGGAAGGTGAGCAGAATCAGCGGCAGGTAGGTGACGAGACCGTCGAAGGTGAGCATGGGCGAGCGTCCGTTGCAGGTAGGCCCTTATGGTAGGCGAAGGCGCAAACAAAAACGCCCTGGCTGTTTGGCCAGGGCGTTTCGACTTGAAGCTTATCGCGTGCCGCTTATGGCTGCACACCCGTGCTGACCGGCTTGCCGCCCTTGGGTTTGAAGTACAGCGTGGTGCCGCGGCTGAGGTTATCCAGGCTGAGGTGATCCTTGGCCACTTCGGCTTCGATCAGTTCGTCCTGGCCTTCGACCTTCAGAGTGATGCGGGTGATGGCGCCGAGCAGGCGGATGTCACGCACTTCACCAGCCTGATGACCTTCCAGTGCCTCGGTCGACAGGCTCACTTCGTGCGGGCGGAACAGCACGTGGTGATCGTCGCCGACATACAGGCGGTTGGCGTCACCGAGGAAGTGGTAGACGAAGTCGCTGGACGGCTTCTCGTAGACCTCGGCCGGCGAGCCGATCTGTTCGACCACGCCCTTGTTCATCACCACGATGCGGTCAGCCACTTCCATGGCTTCTTCCTGGTCGTGGGTCACGAACACGCTGGTCAGGTGCACTTCTTCGTGCAGGCGCGCCAGCCAGCGACGCAGCTCTTTACGCACCTTGGCGTCGAGGGCGCCGAAGGGTTCGTCGAGCAGCAGCACCTTGGGTTCTACCGCCAGGGCGCGGGCCAGGGCGATACGCTGGCGCTGGCCACCGGAAAGCTGTTCCGGGTAGCGGTCGGCCAGCCAGTCGAGCTGCACCAGGTCGAGCAGGTCGTGAACCTTCTTCTTGATCACGTTCTCGTTCGGACGCTCGCCCTTGGGCTTCATGCGCAGGCCGAAGGCGACGTTGTCGAACACGGTCATGTGGCGGAACAGGGCGTAGTGCTGGAACACGAAGCCGACCTTGCGATCACGCACGTCGTGCTCGGAAACGTCTTCACCGTGGAACACGATGCTGCCGGTATCCGGGACTTCCAGGCCGGCGATGATGCGCAGCAGGGTGGTCTTGCCGCAGCCGGACGGGCCGAGCAGGGCCACCAGCTCACCGCTGTTGATGTTCAGGTTGATGTCGTTGAGCGCCTTGAACTGGCCAAAGTGCTTGTTGATGCCTTGAACTTGAATACTCATGGGTTACACCTGTCGTTCTGTCTGGCCGGTTCGCGCAAGAGCGCGGCGCCGGCGGAATGATTCAATCGTCCTGATTCGTCTTGAGCTGCCGGCTCAAGCGCGCTTCGCTCCATTGGCGAAGCAGCAACACGACCAGGGCCATGACCAACAACAGGATGGCCACGCTGAACGCGGCGACGATGTTGTATTCGTTGTAGAGAATCTCGATGTGCAGTGGCAGCGTGTTGGTGTAACCGCGGATGTGCCCGGAAACCACCGATACCGCACCAAACTCGCCCATCGCCCGCGCCGTGCAGAGCACCACGCCGTAGACCAGCGCCCATTTTACGTTAGGCAGCGTGACATGCCAGAACATCTGCCAGCCATTGGCGCCGAGCAGGCGTGCGGCTTCCTCTTCGGTAGTGCCCTGTTCTTCCATCAGCGGGATCAGTTCGCGTGCGACGAAGGGGAAGGTGACGAAGATGGTCGCCAGGACGATGCCCGGTACGGCGTAGATGATCTGCAGATTCTGATCCTGCAGGTACGGCGCCAGCTTGCTCTGCGCGCCAAACAGCAGCACGTAGATCAGACCGGCGACCACTGGCGATACCGAGAACGGCATGTCGATCAAGGTGACCAGCACGCTCTTGCCGCGGAATTCGAACTTGGTCACCGACCAGGCCGCCGCGACCCCGAACACCAGGTTCAGCGGTACGGAAATGGCCGTGGCCAGCAGGGTCAGCTTGAGCGCGGAAATGGCGTCCGGCTCGCGGATCGCCTCCCAGAAAAACTCCAGCCCACGGCTCAGACCCTGGGTGACGACGATGTACAGCGGCAGCACGAGAATCACCGCGAACACCGCCCAGGCGATGACGATCAGGGTGATGGCGCCGGGGGAGCGGCGTACCGGGCGCGCAGCCGCGTTCTTGCTAAGGGTTGCAAGGCTCATGACGGGCTCCTCAGATTTGCGGCTGGATGCGGCGCTGCAGCAGGTTGATCAGCAGCAGCAGAATGAACGAGACCACCAGCATCAGCACGCCAATGGCGGTGGCGCTCGGGTAGTCGTACTGATCCAGCTTGGAGACGATCAACAGCGGCAGAATCTCGGTCTTCATCGGAATGTTGCCGGCGATGAACACCACGGAGCCGTACTCACCGACACCACGGGCGAAGGCCAGGGCGAAGCCGGTGATCCAGGCGGGCAGCAGGCTTGGCAGCAGCACGTGCCAGAACACCTGTAGCGGTTTGGCGCCCAGGCAGGAGGCCGCTTCTTCGACTTCCTTGGGGAAATCGGCGAGTACCGGCTGCAGGGTGCGCACCACGAACGGTAGGGTCACGAACACCAGCGCCAGGGTAATGCCCAGCGGCGTATAGGCGATCTTGAAGGGGAACAGCGAGCCGATCATGCCGTTGGGCGCGTACAGCGCGGTCAGGGCGATACCGGCGACCGCAGTGGGCAGGGCGAACGGCATGTCGACCATGGCATCGATGATGCGTCGGCCAGGAAAGGTGTAGCGCACCAGTACCCAGGCAATGATGGTGCCGAGGATGCCGTTGAGCAGCGCCGCCGCCAGGGCGGTACCGAAGGAAAGTTTGAGGGAGAACAGCACCTGGCGGTTGGTGATCAGGTTCCACCACTGCTCCAGCGACAGCTGCAGCGAGAACAGGAACATGGCACCCAGTGGGATCAGCACCACCAAGGCGAGATAGGTCAGGGTGTAGCCCAGAGTCAGCCCGAAGCCGGGTATGACCGAGGAGGTTCGACGAGACATGGAGAGTCCTTTTTAATCAGGTCCGCAGAGCAAAGCCCGCCAGTCCTTCAGGAGCGGCGGGCTTCGTCGGTAACGCGTGGCTTACTGATTGATCTTCTTGAAGATGTCGTCGAAAACGCCGCCGTCGTCGAAGTACTTGGGCTGTGCGGAGGCCCAGCCACCGAAGTCCTTGTCGATGGTGACCAGATCCAGATCCTTGAACTGATCCTTGAACTCGGCTGCCACTTCGGCGTTACGCGGACGGTAGAAGTTCTTCGCGGCGATGCGCTGACCTTCTTCGCTGTACAGGTACTGCAGGTACGCTTCGGCGGCCTTGCGGGTGCCTTTGCGGTCGACGTTCTTATCGACGACGGCCACCGGCGGCTCGGCGAGGATGGACAGCGACGGGGTGACGATTTCCAGTTGGTCGCCGCCTTCTTCGGCCAGCGACAGGTAGGCTTCGTTTTCCCAAGCCAGCAGCACATCGCCCAGGCCACGCTGTACGAAGCTGATGGTCGCGCCGCGGGCACCGGTGTCGAGAACCGGCGCATGACGGTACAGCTCGGTCACGTATTCCAGGGCTTTTTCGTCGCTGCCGTATTTCTTCTTGGCGTAAGCCCAGGCAGCGAGGAAGTTCCAGCGTGCACCACCGGAGGTTTTCGGGTTCGGGGTGATGATTTCGACGCCATCCTTGACCAGATCATCCCAGTCCTTGATGCCTTTCGGGTTGCCCTTGCGAACCAGGAACACGATGGTCGAGGTGTATGGGGTGCTGTTGTCGGCCAGGCGTTTCTGCCAGTCCTTGTCGATCAGCGGCTGGTTCAGGTTGATCGCATCGATGTCGCCGGACAGCGCGAGGGTCACCACGTCGGCCTGCAGGCCGTCGATAACCGCACGCGCCTGTTTGCCCGAGCCACCATGAGACTGCTGGATGGTCAGGGCTTCGTTGCCTTGTTCCTGCCAGTGCTTGTTGAAGGCCTTGTTGAATTCGACGTACAGCTCACGGGTCGGGTCGTAGGACACGTTGAGCAGGGTCTGGGCGGAAACCGGGCCGGCTACCAGGGCGCTGGCGATTGCAGCGAGTGCGAAACGGCGAATGGACATGGTGGAGCTCCTCGATACTGAATGCGGTGTTGGCGTGTTGGGCTTTGTTTTTTCGATGTCAGGTCTCAGCGCGACATTCGTGGGTTACATCGGCAGTAGCGATAGGGGTTCATGGTGAGTCTCACGTGCGGCCCGTCGTCGGGTGGCGAAACAGCGATCAGGCGTTCTTGCTAGCGGATGGCTGCAGGCGGAATTTTTCCTTGCGCTCGATCTGCACCACCTGACCGTTGTGCACGGTGATCTCTACCGAGCCGAACTTCAGGCCGTTCAGGGCGCTTTGGATCTCACGCAGGATGGTGGCGTCATCCTGGCCTTCCAGGTTGCGAAGGGTTGCGGTCATGGCTAAGGCTCCTTGCCCTCGTTCTTGGTACGACGGCTGTCGGCTGCGGGGCGTGGAGCGGATACTAGGGAATCTGAAATATTCTTAAAAATACTGTTTAAGAACATTTATATTTCTTTTTGGTATATGAGGGGTTTGCTGCTACTACCGATAGCTATTTGCTTATTAGGAATAAGCAAATAATTTCTTATTCTTTTTAGTGTCTATTTTTGCCTCCTACACTGCACGGCATGCAGATACAGCTGCACGGCATGCAGATACGGGAGGCGCCGCGATGCGCAGTGAAGCGATTCGATACCTGGTAGTGCCGGGCTGGCAGGGCTCGAGTGATGACCATTGGCAGAGCCACTGGCAGCGCAGCCTCCCCAACAGTGTGCGGGTCGAGCAGTTGGACTGGTTGACGCCGCGCCGCGAGGATTGGGTCGCGGCCTTGGAAAGGCAGATCACCGCTGATCCGCGGCCGGCGATTCTCATCGCCCATAGCCTGGGCTGCGTCACGGTCGCCCACTGGGCGGCGCAGGCGCCGGTGGCTTCGCTGCGTCGGGTGCGTGGTGCGCTGCTGGTCGCTCCGGCCGATGTACAGCGCCCCAACTGCCCCGAAGCGCTGCGCAACTTCGCGCCGATTCCTCGGCACCTGCTGCCCTTTCCCAGCCAATTGGTCGGTTCCGACAACGACTCGGCCGCCAGTGCCGCGCGCGCCATCGAACTGGCCCGCGAGTGGGGCAGCGAGACCGCCATCCTCAGTGGCGCCGGGCATATCAACGTGAAATCCGGGCACCAGCGCTGGGAGCAGGGCTTCGCTTACCTGTTCCGGCTGCAGAGCCGTATCGAGCAGCAGATGCGCCGCCGCGCCTGACAACGGCTGACCACCGCGCCTTGCATGGCGCGTGTCCATTTCCCACGGGTCGCTCGCGGCCTGACGTCAAAGAGAGTGAGTTATGAGCCTGTCATCGGCTGGCGATCAGTCGCTGCTGATTTTTCCCGATGCGGACAAGAGTCCGCTGAGTATTCGTGCCAAGGCGCTGGTGTTCATCGATCCACGAACCCGGCAATTGCGCGAAGAAGTCGAGCGCCTGGCCGGTCTGCCCGTGCCGATCCTGATTCAGGGTGAGACCGGGACCGGCAAGGAATTGCTGGCGCGGCACATTCACCGCGCCAGCGAGCGGCCCGGCCTGTTCGTCGCCCTGAGCTGCAGCGGCTTGAGCCTCAATCACGCCGAGGCCGAGCTGTTCGGCTACGTGGCCGGTGCCCATCAGGGCGCACCGAGCAGCCGCGCTGGCTGGCTGGGCTCCGCCAATGGCGGCACCCTCTATCTGGACGAGATCGCCGACCTGCCGCTGCCCCTGCAGGATCAGTTGCTCAGTGTGCTTGAGACCGGCGAAGCCTGGCGAGTAGGCGCTGCACAGCCGACCCCGCTGGATGTGCGCCTGGTGGCTGCCACCAGCATCGACCTGTGGCAGGCCGTGAAGGCCGGCAAGTTCGACGAGCGTTTTGCTCATTACCTGAGTGACGGCCGCCTCGAGTTGCCGCCGCTGCGCGAGCGGGTCGGCGACGTGCTGCCGCTGGCCGAGTACTTCCTGGGTATCTACGCTCAGCGTCTGCGCTTGCCGCTACCTGGCATCAGCCTCGCCGCTCAGGCCGTGCTCGAACGGCATGACTGGCCGGGCAATACCCGTGAGCTGGAGAATGTAGTGCACTTCGCGCTGCTGGTTTGCGGCGCCGACGAGATCGATGCGCAACACCTCAACTTGCCAGCAGCAGCGCCGTTGAAACGCATCGAACACGCCCTCGAGCAGTTGATCGATGACGGCGACGCCGCCCAGCTCGCCGCCCTGCGCGAACTGCTACGTCGAGCCGAGGCAAGGGCGCCGGTGTTGGCGGCTTCCTGATACGACACTGTGTGAGCGGGCGGTTAAAAGGCGAAAGCAGCCGTTTGTTGAGTGCTTTTGTGGGAGAGGCTTTAGCCTCGATTTTGCCTAGCTAGGCGTAAAGAGCTCGCGGCTAAAGCGGATCGCCGCCCGGCCCCTCCCACGAGATCGCGACCGTCCGCTTCCGCCTCCTTGTAGCCATATGCATTACTGGGCCCGTTGTGCCTATGACGCCAACAGCGACACCGATTTGACCTGCGCCCACAGCGGTTGCCCGACGCGGATATCCAGCTGATCGAAGGAGTAGCGGGTGATGCGCGCAATGATGCGTTGCTCGCCGAGCTGCAGTTCGACCAGGCGGTGCGCTGGATTGGGCAGCTCGAACCAGCGTTCGACCGTCGCCGGCAGCAGGTTGAGCACGCTGCTGTCGCGGGCCTGTTCCAGGCTCAGGCTGACGTCACGGGCCTTGATCTTGATCCGCACCTGACGGCCTGCCGGCAATGGCGCGTGGGCCAGCCGCAGGCAGGCCGTGCTGCCAGGCAGCCTGATATCGAGCAGGTCGTAGTGCGCGTCGTGCCGCTCGACCTGGCCTTCGATCACCGCCTCGGCATCGTCCTCGAAGATGAATGGCAGGTCGCTGCGGATCAGCGTTTCCTTGAGTGGCCCGCTGGCCGTGACCCTGCCTTCGTCGAGCACCACCAGATGATCGGCGAGACGCGCCACTTCATCCGGCGCGTGGCTGACGTAGAGGATCGGGATATCCAGCTCGTCGTGCAGGCGTTCCAGGTAGGGCAGCACTTCGCCCTTGCGTTTGAGATCCAGCGCCGCCAGTGGCTCGTCCATCAGCAGCAGACGCGGGCTGGTGAGCAGGGCGCGGGCCATGCCGACGCGCTGGCGCTCACCGCCGGAGAGACGATCCGGCAGCCGCTCCAGCAAATGCTCGATGCCAAGCAGTTCGACCGCCTGCTCCAGGGGCACACGCCGCTCTGCCTTGGCGATGCGTTTGAAACCGAACTGCAGGTTGCGCAGCACCGAGAGGTGGGGAAACAGGTTGGCGTCCTGGAACACGTAGCCGACCGGGCGCTGGTGGGCTGGCAGCCAGACACCGCTGGCACTGTCCTGCCAGGTTTCGCCATTGATCTGCAGATAGCCGCTGCCCGGACGTTCCAGGCCGGCGACGCAGCGCAGCAGGGTGGTTTTGCCCGAGCCTGAGTGGCCGAACAGGGCGCTGACACCGCGCCCGGGAAGCTGCAGGTCGACGTCCAGGGTGAAGCCGGGATGCGTGAGGCTGAAACGCGCGTGGATCCGGGAATCGCTCATGTCCAGGCCTTCTGGCCACGGCGGCCGCTGGAGTAGAGCGCCAGCAGCACCAGGAAGGAGAACGCCACCATGCCGCCGGCCAACCAGTGGGCCTGGGCGTACTCCATGGTTTCCACGTGGTTGTAGATCTGCACCGAAGCCACCTGGGTCTTGCCGGGAATGTTGCCGCCGATCATCAACACCACGCCGAACTCACCGACGGTGTGGGCGAAACCGAGAATCGCCGCAGTGATAAAACCTGGCTTGGCCAGTGGCAGCACCACTGTGAAAAACGTATCCCAGGGCCCGGCGCGCAGCGTTGCCGCTGCTTCCAGCGGTGCACGGCCCATGGCTTCGAAGGCGTTCTGCAAAGGCTGCACCACGAACGGCAGGGAATAGAACACCGAGCCGATGAGCAGCCCGGCGAAGGTGAAGGTCAGGGTACCCATGCCGAGTGCCTGGGTCAGTTGGCCGAAGAAGCCATTGGGCCCCATGCTGATCAGCAGGTAGAAGCCGATCACCGTCGGCGGCAGCACCAGCGGCAGGGCGACGATGGCGCCGATCGGTCGCTTCAGCCAAGAGTCTGTACGCGACAGCCACCAGGCGATGGGCGTGCCGACCAGCAGCAACAGCACCGTGGTCAGGGTGGCCAGCTCCAGAGTGAGGAGAATGGCGGCGAAGTCGTTGGGGCCCAGGGGCATGCAATGGCCTTTTAGCTGTGGTGGACGGAAAAAGCGCCGGAGCCGGCTGCTGATCTTCCGACTTGGGCTGCGGCATTTCAAATCGATAGCTGTAAAGTGGCGGAAGCGGCCGGTGAGCAGAGCTTTTGTGGGAGAGGCTTTAGCCTCGATTTTGCTTAGCTAGGTGTAAAGAGCTCGCGGCTAAAGCCCCTCCTACAAAAAGAAAGCTCTGCTCACCGTTCGCTTTCGCCTTACTGCATCCGCTCGCAAGGTCGTTAGCGGGCCATTTAAAGCTGGTAGCCGTAGGCCTTGATGATTTCGGCGGCTTTCGGCCCTTTCAGGTAATCGACCAGCGCCTTGGCAGCAGGGTTGTTTGCGCCTTTCTTGAGGATGAGCGCGTCCTGGCGGATCGGCTCGTACATCACTTCAGGCACCACCCAGGCCGAACCGCTGGTGATCTTGCCATCCTTGTAGACCTGGGAAAGCGCGACGAAGCCCAATTCGGCATTGCCGGTGGAGACGAACTGCAGCGCCTGGGTGATGTTCTGGCCTTCGACGATCTTGCCCTTCAGGGCGTCGCTCAGGCCCAGTTTGGCCAGTGTCTGGGTCGCGGCCAGGCCATAGGGCGCAGCCTTCGGATTAGCGATGGACAGATGCTTGAAGTCGCCTTTCTCGAGCACGGCGCCCTGGTCATCGACGACGCCTGCTTTCGGCGACCACAGCACCAGCTTGCCGATGGCATAGGTGAAGCGCGAACCGTCCACGCTCTGGCCTTCTTTCTCGAGCTTGGCTGGGGTGCTGTCATCGGCGGAGAGAAAGACCTCGAAGGGCGCACCGTTGCTGATCTGTGCGTAGAACTGCCCGGTGGCCCCGTAGGACGCCTGCACGCTGTGCCCAGTGTCCTTCTCGAACTCGCTGGCAATCGCTTGCATCGGCGCGGTGAAGTTGGCAGCGACCGCGACCTGTACCTGATCGGCAAGGGCGTTACCCGCCATGGCAAGGCTGGCGCAAAGAACGAAAAGTGGACGAACGAGGCGGTTACGCATGGACGGCTCCTGAGGGTGTGGGCCACCAACGGCGGCCACTTGCGGTAACGCTATATACAAAAATATATGGCGATAGGGAAGTGAAACCGTCAGTTCGCTCATCACAGTGAGCCGATCTCTTTCAGTGCCAGAACGAAAAATGCCAGTCAGATCACCTGACTGGCATTTTCGAGACCACCCTGTAGTGGGGTGTCAGATCACTTCAGCCATTCGGCGACGCGATCCGGGTTCTTGGCGATCCACTGCTTGGCCGCTTCGTCCGGCTTCACGCCATCGCGGATCGACAGCATCACTGCGCCTACTTCCTCGGCACTCCAGGAGATCTTCTTGAGGAATGCCGCAGCATCGGGTGCCTTGGCTTCCAGGCCTGGGTTGGCCACGGTGTCGACGTGCTCGGCTTCGCCGAAGACGTTTTTCGGGTCTTCCAGGAAGCGCAGTTTCCATTGCGCGAACATCCAGTGCGGGATCCAGCCCGTCACCACGATTGGCTTCTGATCTTTCTCAGCGCGGGTCAGTGCGGTGGCCATGCCTGGGCCCGAGCTCGGCATCAGCTTGATGCTCTTGAGGTCGTACTCCTTGATCGCGTCTTCGGCGCGGCGCATCACGCCGGCACCGGCGTCAATGCCGGTAATCTTGCCGTCGAAGTCCTTGGCATATTTCTCCAGGTCAGCGATGGTTTTGGCTTCTACGTAATCCGGCACGATCAGACCGATCTTGGCGCCGTCGTAGTTGGTGCCCAGGACGGTGACCTTGTCCTTGAGCTTCTCGAAATATTCGCCATGGGTGGCTGGCAGCCAGGCGGAGAGTGTGGCATCGAGGTCGCCGCGGGCCACGCCCTGCCACATGATGGCGGGTTCGACCGGCTGCAGGGTGACGTCGTAACCGAGTTTGGTCTTGAGAATTTCGCCAGCTACGTGGGTTACCGCGACGCTGTCGTCCCAGCCATTCACGTAGCCGATTTTTAGGGCGGGTTTGTCCGCCGCCATGGCGCTGGACATGCCCATGGCCAGGGCTGCGACGCCGAGGCTCTGCAGGCAGAGGCGTTTAAAGTTATGCATAGGTCTTGCTCCGTCAGTGAGTGGCAGTTCAGTTGGTTTACTGGCTCGTTCTGATCGCGGGCCTTGCGGCACCGGCTGTGCAGAGCAGGGCATGGCCCTGGTGAAACCGGGCGCATGGGAGGCGTGCCTCCCAGCTGACAGGTTGCGCAGTGTGCGCCACCGGTCTGTACCTGACCCGGCGTGTAAAAGCCGGATCACAGTGAGTGCGGGCTGTTAAAGCCCGACGAATTTCTTCACGGCAGCAACGCCGTCTTTGCCGTCGAAAGTGGTCACGCCTTCCAGCCAGGCGTCGAGCGCCTGCGGGTTAGCCTTGATCCACTCCTTGGCCACGTCGGCCGGGTCTTTCTTCTCCAGCACTTTCTCCATCAGCTGGCTTTCGATATCGACGTTGAACTGCAGGTTGTTGAGCAGTTTGCCAACGTTGGCGCAGCGCTCTTCGTAATCTGGCGGTACCACGGTGTAGACCTTGGCGGCGCCATAATCCGGGCCGAACACGTCGTCACCACCGGACAGGTAGGTGATGTCCTGCTGAGTGTTCATCGGGTGCGGTGCCCAGCCGAGGAAGACCACTGGCTCCTTCTTGCGAATCGCGCGTTGCACCTGCACCAACATGCCGGCCTCGCTGGACTCGATCATCTTGAAGTCGCCGAGATCGAAGGTGTTGCCCTTGATCATGCCGTCGATCAACAGGTTGCCGTCGTTACCCGGCTCGATGCCGTAGATCTTGCCGCCTAGCTGATCCTTGAACTTGGCGATGTCCTGAAAGCTCTTCAGGCCTGCTTCGGCAGCGTAGGTCGGTACGGCCAGGGTGTACTTGGCGCCTTCGAGGTTGGCCTTGGGCAGTACCTTGACGCTGTTGTCCTTGGTGAACGGCTCGATCACCGAGTCCATCGACGGCGCCCAGTAACCGAGGAACACGTCGATCTGCTTGTTCTTCACGCCGGTGAAGGCGATCGGTACCGAGGCCATGGTCTTGCGTGGCGTGTAGCCGAGGCCTTCGGTCAGGGTCATGGCCACGCCGGTGGTGGCGGCGATATCGGCCCAGCCGATTTCGGCGAAACGCACCTGTTTGCAGCTGGCCGGCTCTTGAGCCCAGGCGCCCTGCATCAACATGCAGGACAGCACACCTACGCCCGCCGCCTTGTAAAAGTTGTTCATCCGCGAATCCTTGTAGAGTTGAAAGAACGCTGAGTATGGTCGGCTTTACTGGCGCTGCAGACGCGCGCTCAGCCAGTTGAACCAACCGGCACGGTTCGCCGCAGTTTGCGGGGTGCCGAAGCTCTCGGTAATACGGTCGAGGATGATCGCCAGCAGAACCACGGCCATGCCGCTTTCGAAGCCCAGGCCGATGTCCAGACGCTGGATACTGGCCAGTACGTCGTTACCCAGGCCGCCAGCGCCGACCATCGAGGCAATGATCACCATCGACAGGGCCATCATGATGGTCTGGTTGACGCCCGCCATGATCGACGGCATTGCGTTAGGCAGTTGCACCTTGAACAGCAGTTGGCGACCGTTGCAGCCGAACGACTGACCGGCCTCGACGATTTCCTTGTTGACCTGGCGAATACCCAGGCTGGTCAGGCGTACCGCCGGCGGCATGGCGAAGATCACCGTGGCGATGATGCCGGGCACGCGGCCGAGGCCGAACAGCATCGCCGCCGGGATCAGGTAGACGAACGCCGGCATGGTCTGCATGAAGTCCAGAATCGGCCGGATGATGGTCGACACGCGCTCGCTCTTGGCCGCCCAGATGCCCAGCGGAATACCCATCAGCAAGCTGATCAGGGTCGCCGAGAAGGTCAGGCCGAGGGTCACGACTGTTTGTTCCCAGAAGCCGGTCATGACGATCAGCACGAAGGCGATGGCGGTGAATACGGCGAAGCGAAAGCCGATGCGCCACAGGCCGAGGGCCACGAAGATGGCGATCAGCAGCCAGGCCGGGGGCAGCATGAGTACTGCCTCGATGCCCTCGGAAAAGCCGCTGACCACGCTGCCGATACTGTCGAAGGCACCGCTGTAGTTATCCAGCAGGTGTTGTACCGAGTCGTTGACCCAGCTGCCCAGATCCAGTTTCTCGCTCATGTCATTCTCCCTGCAGACGAGTCAGAAGGCGGCCTTTGCTGATGGCGCCACTGTAATTGCCGTCCTGGTCGACCACCGGGATCGGCCCCTCGTTGTCCACCAGGCGACCGATCACCTGATCCAGCGGCATATCTTCGGGAACCGGATTGATTTCCTTCAGAACGGCCTGATTCAACGAACAGGATTCGCCGCCCTCGACCAGCAGGGCGATCTTCTCCAGGCTGATGGAGCCCTGGAACTTGTTGTCTTCGTCGACGATGAAGGCGTAGTGCTTGTCCTGTTCCTGCAACTCACGGCAAACAGTCTGCGCGTCGGGCGCCTTACCGTTGTGCACGTAGATCGGCACGCTGTCCGACTTGAGCTGGCCAGCGGTCAGATAACGGCTGGTGTCGACCGTATCGAAGAAGTTGCGCACGTATTCGTTGGCAGGGCTGTCGATAAGTTCCTGCGGCGTGCCGACCTGAATCAGCTTGCCGCCTTCCATGATGCCGATGCGATTACCGATACGCATGGCCTCTTCGATATCGTGAGACACGAAGATGATGGTGCGGCGATCGGTCTTCTGCAGCTCGAGGAGGATGTCCTGCATCTCGCGGCGCTTGAGCGGGTCGAGGGCTGAGAAGGCTTCATCCATGATGATCATCGACGGGTCGACGGCCAGGGCGCGAGCCAGTCCGACACGCTGCTGCATGCCGCCCGAGAGCTCGTGGGGGAATTTACTGGCGAAGGTGTCCAGGCCAACCTGGGTCAGAACCTGCATGGCGCGCTCTTCGCGCTCCTTGCGGCCCTTGCCGGCCACTTCGAGACCGAAGGCGGCGTTGTCCAGAACGGTGCGCGAGGGCATCAGTGCAAAGGACTGAAAGACCATGCTCATGTCGCGGCGGCGCAGTTCGATCAGTTGATCCTTGGGCAGCTTGGCGACGTTCTGCCCGTCGATGAAGACGTCTCCGGCAGTCGGTTCGACCAACCGGTTGATCAGGCGGATCAGGGTGGATTTACCGGAGCCGGAAAGGCCCATCAGGACGAAAATTTCACCTTCCTCGACGCTGAACGATACGTCGCTGACGCCAATGACGGCGCCTTTCTCGGCGAGAATTCTATCCTTGCTCCAACCTTGCTTTAGCAGGTCGATTGCTTCTTGCGGTTTGTCGCCGAATACCTTGTAGAGGTTCTCGACAACGATTTTTCCAGACTGCATGGGATGGTTCCCCTTCAGTAGACATCCAGAGCAGCTACACGCAGCCTGCCGCACGCCCACCGGGCATACGTCAGGCAATGTCGACTGTTCTCGCTTGTGGGTATGGACACGGTTCCGAGGTTTGGACAGCGTTCTGCTACATGGCGTTCTGCTGGCACTCGCGCACGCTCCCGAAGACCTGCCCAGGCGGCTTGCAGCCCCCGGCATTCCTGGGTTACGTGTCGAATGAATAATGCGTTGCCGTGCTGCAAACTGCTTTCCAAACCCTCTGGCAGTGTTACGAAGCCCAGTCCTTTGGGAATTCACACCCCATCCGAGGTGTGCGTACATCCGAAATTTCTTGTTGGACTGGCGCCCTGTTGCGGTAGCCAGCACTTATCTGTTCTTCGGTCCGGAGCGGAGGGCTCCGGTCTGCCACTCTGGTCAAGAGCGACAGCGACGAAATCGGCTGACTCAACGATATAGTCTTGCGGTCGCGGCAATTATCGAATTGCGACCCTGACGTGTTGGGCGACGACACCAAGGTGTGTCACCTAAAAAACCATAACAGATTTTTTCTACCCTTGGCCAAGGCTGGAGGCCACGTGTGGCGCGGTTCTCAGCTTTTCAGTCGGCCTTAGGCTAGGTGAGCCGGGGGCTGCAGCGAATTCGAAAAAAAACGTATGTAAGCCTGTCGGTAGTTGCAAAACGGACGTTGAAAGAGCGATTTTTGAACTGTTCTGATCGCCTGGTACATCCGGGAGCGGCTGGTACCTGCAGATTGATGACGTCTTTTCATGGATCCATACGACCCTGGCAGTCGGAGTGGCTGTGCCAACTTATTTGTTGAATCAGCCGCTGCGAGCTCATCGTCGAGCTATGCGGCGATAACAGGAAATCCGCCTGTTACCAATGGGCGTTTATCGCCCAGATGGCCGGTTGTCCGCCAGCTTTTGGTGCAGGTCGAGTAATGGCCGAATCGTCATTGCCGTGACCGCTCAGTCACGGGCTCCGTTACTGCCGCCGGGTAACCATCCCAAAAGTATGGGAACACCCTCAGGATGTAGTGCTACCAAAATGCTCAAGCCCTTGTGGCATGGCACTTTGCGCCAATTTTAAGATGAATCGCCGAGTACCTCTGGCTCGCTCTGCCGGGGCGTTCCAGCCTGGGCGATATTTTATTGAACGACCGTTCAATGTCGGCATGACCTTTGCGTTATATAGGCCATCTGCTTGACTGCCATGTGCCGTGAATACAAGAAAATCAGAGCCTCGTGATGAAGGCTCACAACGTGCTTAGCGTGAGGGTTCACCGATGTCACAGTTCAACCAGGGAGCGCAGCTCCAGAGCCGTGTTCCCCAATCCATCGGGTTTCTCCTGTTGGACAATTTCACCCTGATCTCCCTGGCGTCCGCCGTGGAACCTCTGCGCATGGCCAACCAGCTTTCCGGCAAGGAGCTGTATCGCTGGCACACCCTGACCCTCAATGGCTTGCCTGTGTGCGCCAGCGACGGTCTGCAGATCACCCCGGATGCCTGCACTGCCAACGCGCCAGCCCTGAGTGCGGTGATCGTTTGTGGCGGTGTGGATATTCAGCGTAGCGTCACCCGTGAACACGTGCAGTGGCTGCAAGCCCAGGCGCGTCAGGGCCGGCAGATGGGCGCGGTGTGCACCGGCAGTTGGGCGTTGGCCAAGGCCGGCTTGCTCGATGGCTACGATTGCAGTGTGCACTGGGAGTTTCTCGCTGCGATGCAGGAGGCTTTCCCCCGTGCGGCCATCACCACGCGACTGTTCTCCATCGACCGCAACCGCAATACCTCGTCCGGAGGCACCGCGCCGATGGACATGATGCTGCACCTGATCGGCCGCGAGCATGGTCGAGAACTGGCGGCGGCGATCTCCGAGATGTTCATCTACGAGCGCATCCGCAACGAGCAGGATCACCAGCGCGTGCCGCTCAAGCACATGCTCGGCACCAATCAGCCGAAACTGCAGGAAATCGTCGCCTTGATGGAAGCTAACCTCGAGGAGCCCATCGACCTCGATCAACTGGCGCTCTACGTGGATGTTTCGCGTCGTCAGCTGGAGCGTCTGTTCCAGAAGTACCTGCACTGCTCGCCGTCGCGCTATTACCTGAAGCTGCGCCTGATTCGCGCCCGGCAGTTGCTCAAGCAGACCTCCATGTCGATCATTGAAGTTGCCTCGGTCTGCGGCTTCGTCTCCACGCCGCATTTCTCCAAGTGCTACCGCGAGTACTTCGGCATTCCACCGCGTGATGAGCGCGCGGGCAGCAGCTCGAACGTGATTTCCCTGGTGCCGATTCGCGATGACCTGATGCATGAGTCGTCTTCCGCCATGTCCGCGCTCAGTCGTGCTAAGGGTGAGTCGACCTTCGCCAGCGTGCGCATCCTCTGATCCAGATGGTGGTGACGGCTCCTGGCCGTTACCGCCAGATGCATCCTGAGCAAAAAATCGCCTGGAGCGATTTTTGACGTCGCTTGCGAGGGCCCGAAGGGTGACCACCCGGGGGTGGTGGGCACAAAAACACCTGCCGCTCGAGAACCGCATGGCATCGGGCTTTCGGTGCTTTCCAAACAGCTTATCCACAGCCATGCACACAGTATTTGTGCGCAAGCTATTGGTGCTGACGATAACGTTGCCTGCTCTTTACGATTTTTGCTGGAGTGGCCCTGGAAAGGGCTTCTTGGCGGTTTTTCCGAAAAGCGTCTGGACAAAAAACCGACAAGCAGTTGCAAGGCCCGTGATGCCGGGCGGCTGGCAGTTATTCAACAGTTTATCCACAGGCGCATGCACAGTATTTGTGTGCAAATCGTGGCGGTTTGCAGAGTAGGGCAGGCTGCGCTGCAGCCTGCCCAATTACCAGAAGCCCTAGCGGCGTGGCACGAGAGCCGGCAGCAGGGTGCGTGAGATGGCTTCGCGTACGGTCGGCAGCACGGTGGCGCTGCCGGCGAGTATGTCTTCGACCATATGGCGCAGCGCCAGGGCGCGTTCCGGGCACAGGCCGGTGACCGCGTATTCGCAGGCCTGCTCGGCGCTGGCGCCACTGGGAATGCTGATGCCCAGGGCTACCAGGCGTTCACGGAGATCTTCCTGGTCGATCAATTCGGCGTGCATCATCGTCCTGTCCTCGTGGAGTGTTTGAAGATCGGCGCCCCGTCAGCGCAGTACGCCTTCGTCCAGCAACAACTTGAAGATAGCCTCTGCGCCCTCCTGTGGCGAGACGCCGTTGAGCACCTGGCCACCGCCGCCTGCGGCCTTGGCCGTGGCTGCTTTCATTCGTTCGGCGCCGGTCTTGGCCTTGATCACCTTGAGGCGTTTGGGTCGGGGGCGCGCTGGTAGCCACTGAGCATCGGCGTAGAGCGGGTCGTCGATCAGTTCCACCGATTCATTGTCCAGAATGCCGCGACGGGCCGGGCCGAATGCGCTCTGGCGAGCGGCTGGTGCCGCACCGTCGACACTGGCGACGAACGGCAGGCGCACCTTGAGCCGCCGCCGTTGCCCACGGGGCAGCGCCTGCAGCACCTGGGCGCTACCTCCTTCGATGCTTTCCACTTCTGCCAGGCCAATGATCAGCGGCCAGCCTAGGCGCTCGGCCAGTAGGTAGGGCAGCATGCCCGAGCCTTCGCCGGTTTCCGCCTGGCTACCGGTCAGTACCAACTGTGCGTTGGCGCGTTGCAGGTGCTCGGCGAGTGCTGGCAGGGCATCGGCCTCGCGAGTCTGTTCGAGCACAGTGAGGCCGGGCAGGCCCATGCCCAGGTAGGCGCGCAGGGTTTCTTCGTGCGGATCGCCGGCATGCACCACGTTGAGTTTCTCACCCGCCAGCGTCAGGCCCAGCTCCACGGCGCGGGCATCCTGCTCGGCGCGCCGCGGCCGCCCCGATGCCGGGTGTGCGCCGATGGAGACGAGGGCAACGACGTTCAATTCAGCCATGCTGGAACTCCACCGGTACTTGGGATTTCGCGGGCCATGCCCGCGATAGGCTGCTCATGCGGCATCGCGTTTGGCTCCCTGGCGGTGGGCTTCGACCCGTTCCATCAAGGCCTGGAGGATGGCGGCGGAGTCGCCGATCACTGCCATGTCGGCCCGTTTGATCATGTCGCAGCCGGGGTCGAGGTTGATCGCCACCACCTTGTCGCAGGCGCCGATGCCCTGCAGGTGCTGGATCGCGCCGGAGATGCCGACCGCCATGTACACGCGGGCGGTGACCCAGGTGCCGGTGGCGCCGACCTGGCGGCCGCGAGGCATATGGCCGTCGTCCACCGCCACCCGTGAGGCGCCTTCGGTGGCGCCGAGGGTCGCGGCGGCGCGATGGAACAGGGCCCAGTCCTTCACGCCGTTGCCACCGGAGAGGATGAACTCCGCTTCGGCCATGGGAATCTGTGCCGGGTCGACGGCCACCGAGCCCAGGTCTTCGATACGCGGCAGGTTGCGCGCGACCTGCGCCGACAGCTCGACCAGTCGCGCTTCATGGCGGCTTTCGCTGACCGGTTCGGCGCATTCCGCGGCAGCCAGAATCAGGCGCGGGGCTACCTGGGCGATGTCCTCGCGGCCCGCGCCAGCACGGCCGGTACTTTGCCCGTCCTTGACCTGCCAGACGCGCGTCGCCGGGCGCTCGCCCAGGCTGGCTGCCAGGCGTCGCCCAAGTTCACCGCCGCCGTTACGGCTGTCCGGCAGCAGCCAGTGACGCGGTGCGAACTGACTTTCCACCGCGCGCAGGGCAAGCACGCGCTGCTCCGGTGAATAGCCTGCGTACTCTTCGCCGTCGAGGTGTACCAGACGGTTCACGCCCGCGGTCTCGAAGGTGCTTTCGCGGATTTCGCCAAACACCACGGCAAGCACTGCGCCGTCCTTGCCGGCCAGTTGGTGGGCGAGGCCGAGCAGATCCTTGTCGTGACTGCTCAGGCGGCCGCCGACCATGTCCGGCACCACGGCGATGACGAATGCCGGCTGCTCGACGATGTGCAGTGGCAGTTGCACCTCCACGCTGGCGCTCTGGCGCTTGTTCGAGCCGCCCTGCTGCGCGCCGCTGCGGTCGATGCGTTTGAGTCCGGCCGGGCCGAGGAAACCGGCGGCCGCGGCGTGCGGGTTCTTGCGCACCAGGCCGTTGGGGCCGACCCACTGGATCTGCTGAGTTTGCAGGGCAGCGTGCAGCGGATGCAGGCGGTTGCGTGCGATCCATTCGGCGCGCGGGTCGCGTCGGATCAGGTCACTCATTTAGGCCACCTCCGCCAGCGCGGCACCGTAGGATGGGTGATAACCCATCGGCCATTGATGGGTTATCACCCATCCTACGCATCTGAGCCATCACGCCACCTCCACGGTGTCTGATTTGGCCACCGGTTTCTTCCGTTGTGCTTCGCTCTCGATCAGCACCTCGGCCACCAGCTCGGCGATGTCCTTGATCTGCGGGCGCGGTTCGACCACGCCTTCGAGCATCACGGTGCATTGCGGGCAGCCGACGGCCACCAGTTCGGCACCGGTTTCCTTGATGTCTTCCATGCGCATGTCGGGAATCCGCTGCTTGCCGGGGATGTCGGTGATCGGCGCGCCGCCGCCACCGCCACAGCAGCGTGAGCGGAAACCGGAGCGGGCCATTTCCCTGACTTCGATGCCGATGGCCTTGAGCACCGTGCGCGGCGCTTCATATTCGCCGTTGTAGCGGCCCAGGTAGCAGGGGTCGTGATAGGTCACGCTGCCGCCCTTGTGTTGGCCGAGAGGTAGCAGGTCGCGCTGCATCAACGATTCGATGAACGTGCTGTGGTGCATGACCTGATAATGGCCGCCCAGGGCGCCGTACTCGTTCTTCAGCACGTGAAAGCTGTGCGGGTCGCAGGAGACGATGGTCTTGAACTGGTACTTGGCCAGGGTGGCGATATTGCGGTTAGCCAGCTGCTGGAAGGTCGCCTCGTCGCCGAGACGGCGGGCCACGTCACCGCTGTCGCGCTCCTCCAGGCCGAGCACGGCGAAGTCCACCCCGGACGCCTTGAGGATCTTCACGAAGGCGCGCAGGGTGCGCTGGTTGCGCATGTCGAAGGCGCCGTCGCCTACCCAGAACAGCACGTCGGTGCGTTGTTTCTCGCTGAGCAGCGGCAGGTTCAGGTCGGCGGCCCAGTTCAGTCGTCCGCCCGGTGCGAAGCCGCCCGGGTTGTCGGTGGCGATGAGATTTTCCAGCACCTCGGCACCCTTGTTCGGCGTCGAGCCTTTCTCCAGGGTCAGGTGGCGGCGCATGTCGACGATGGCATCGACATGCTCGATCATCATCGGGCATTCCTCCACGCAGGCGCGGCAGGTGGTGCACGACCACAGGGTGTCGGCATCGACCAGCGCCTTGCCCTGCAGCGAGACGATTGGCTGATGCGGGCCGCCGCTGTACTCACCGAGTGGTTTGCCACGGCCGTCTAGGGATGGATAGGGCGAGCCGGCGAACTTGGCGTCGCTGCCACCGGCCAGGCCGATGACCATGTCCTGAATCAGTTTCTTCGGGTTCAGTGGCTGGCCAGCCGCGAAGGCCGGGCACATGGCCTCGCACTTGCCGCACTGCACGCAGGCGTCGAAGCCGAGCAGCTGGTTCCAGGTGAAGTCGGTGGGTTTTTCCACACCCAGCGGCGCTTTGGGATCGCTCAGGTCGAGTGCCTTGAGGCCGGTGGAGCGACCACCGCCGAAGCGTTCGCTGCGGCGGTGCCAGGCCAGGTGCAGGGCGCCGGCGAAGGCGTGCTTCATCGGCCCCCCCAGGTCATGCCGAAGAACAGCTCGGACACGCCCCAGGCCACGCCCACGGTCAGGAGGGCCGCAAGCACCCAGCCACCGAAGTCGGTGGGCAGAATGCCAGCCACCGGCAGCGTGGCGATGAAGAAACTTGCGGAGAACATCAGTAGGCTTTTTGGCAGGCGCATCCACGGGCCTTTCGACAGCCGTGCCGGCGGATTGCGTCTGCGTTTGGCGACGAACAGGGCGCCAACGAACATACAGGCCGTCGCGGCCAGCAGGGCGAAGCCAAGGATGCGGTTGTGCAGGCCGAAACCATGCACGACGATCGCCAGCACGGCGGCAAGCACGAAGCCCCCCGCAGTCGCCACGTGGGTTTTCGACATGTAGGCGTCACGCTCGACCACATGGTGCAGGTCGACTAGATAGCGCCGCGGCATGTTCAGCAGGCCACCGAGCCAGTCGACCTGGGCGGGCCGGCCACGGCGCCACATGAAGAAGCGTTTCGCTGCACCCAGTACGGCCAGGCCGAGGGCGGCGAAGAGCAGGATGGGGAGAATGGTTTGCAGCATGGTGGAGCTCCCGCAAGGGTCTTGTAGGAGCTGGCTTGCCAGCGATTCAGGCAGCGCGGTGTGGCGTGGCAGCCGCGTTATCGTTCATCGTCGGCAAGCCGGCTCCTACAGGCGTGTTCGGAGTTCCCTCGCGGACGGTTCGACGCCTCGACGTGGGAATCATCAGCGGCTTTTCTTAGAAATCCTTGCACAACCGCAGCGCGTCATAGATCGCCGCATGGGTGTTGCGCTGGGCCACGCAGTCGCCGATGCGGAACAGCAGGTAACCCTCACCGGCCTGGCTCAGCGAGGGCTGTGGCGCGATGGCGAACAGCGCGTCGATGTCCATCTGGCCCTTGTTGCGCGAGCCTTCCTTCAGGGCGTAGTACAAGCCCTCGTCCGGGCGCACGCCGTTCTCGACGACCACCTGATCGACCACGCGCTCTTCCTTGGCGCCGGTGTATTCGTTCTCCAGCACGGCAATCTTCTTGTCGCCCTCGGCGTAGACCTTCTCCAGCATCATGTCGCCGGTCATGATCACTTCCTTGGGATACATGCTGCGGTAGTAGGTCGGGAATGACGTACCGCCAATAGCCACACCCGGCTTGATGTCGTCGGTGACGATCTCGACCTGGCAACCCTTGTCGGCGAGGAAGTCCGCCACCGACATACCGGTGAATTCGCAGATGGTGTCGTACACCAGCACGTTCTTGCCCGGTGCCACCTTGCCGCTGAGGATGTCCCAGCTGCTGACCACCAGGCCTTCGGCCGCACCCCAGTGCTCGACCTGCTCGAGGAACGGGTGCCCGCCATTGGCGAGAATGACGATGTCGGCCCGCAGGTCGTTGATGGTGTCCACGTCGGCCGCGGTACCCAGGCGCAGGTCTATGCCCAGGCGCGCCAGCTCCAGCTGATACCAGCGGGTGATGCCGGCGATCTGGTCGCGCTGCGGGGCCTTGGAGGCCAGGGTGATCTGCCCGCCGAGCTGCTCCTGCTTCTCGAACAGCGTCACGTCGTGGCCACGTTCGGCGCTCACGCGAGCGGCTTCCATCCCGGCCGGGCCGCCACCGACGATCACCACCTTGCGTTTCGGCCCGTTAGATTTCTCGATGATGTGCGGCAGGCCCATGTACTCGCGGCTGGTCGCGGCGTTCTGGATACACAGCACGTCCAGGCCCTGATACTGGCGATCGATGCAGTAGTTGGCACCGACGCACTGACGGATCTGGTCGATCTGGCCCATCTTGATCTTGGCGATCAGATGCGGGTCGGCGATGTGCGCGCGGGTCATGCCGACCATGTCCACGTAGCCGCCTTCGAGAATGCGCGTGGCCTGGTTCGGGTCCTTGATGTTCTGCGCGTGCAGCACCGGCACGTTGACTACTTCCTTGATGCCGGCCGCCAGGTGCAGGAACGGCTCTGGCGGGTAGCTCATGTTGGGGATGACGTTGGCCAGGGTGTTGTGGGTGTCGCAGCCCGAACCGACCACGCCGAGGAAATCGAGCATGCCGGTTTCGGTGTAGTACTTGGCGATCTGCTTCATGTCGTCGTGGGACAGACCGTCCGGGTGGAACTCGTCGCCGCAGATGCGCATGCCCACGCAGAAATCGTCGCCCACTTCGGCACGCACGGCCTTGAGTACTTCCATGCCGAACTTCATGCGGCCTTCGAAGCTGCCGCCCCATTCGTCGGTGCGTTTGTTGACCCGCGGCGACCAGAACTGATCGATCATGTGCTGGTGCACGGCGGACAGTTCGACGCCATCCAGGCCGCCTTCCTTGGCCCGGCGTGCGGCCTGGGCGTAGTTGCCGATCACCCGCCAGATTTCCTCTGGCTCGATGGTCTTGCAGGTGGCACGGTGCACCGGCTCGCGGATGCCGGACGGCGACATCAGGGTTGGCCAATGGCCGCCATCCCAGCGCGAGCGACGGCCCATGTGGGTAATCTGGATCATGATCTTGGCGCCATGCTTGTGCATGGCGTCGGCCAGGTTCTGGAAGTGCGGGATGATCCGGTCGGTCGCCAGGTTCACCGATGCCCACCAGTGCTGCGGGCTGTCGATAGCCACCACCGAGGAGCCACCACAGATGGCCAGGCCGATGCCGCCCTTGGCCTTTTCCTCGTAGTACTTCACGTAACGCTCGGTGGTCATGCCGCCGTCGGTGGCATACACCTCCGCGTGCGCGGTGGAGAGCACGCGGTTACGGATGGTCAGTTTGCCGATCTGGATCGGCTGGAACATTGCTTCGAAGGCCATGACCTTCTCCTCGGCGACTGCACAGCGTTCACGGTTGACGCGGGCAAAGGCACCTTTATTGGGTGGCGCCTCTTGCCCTATTGGTTACAGCGGGCGGGTGATGAACAAGCCATCGTCGTGGCCTTCTTCCGAGCCGCTGTATTGCTGCACGGAGACGGTGCGGATCGAGCTGCCGTTGGCGGCGAGAATCTGATCGATGGCGCCGGAGAACCAGCCGGTGAACATGTAGTCCACCTTGCGACCTACCTTGCCGTAGACGTACACGAAGGCGGAGTGCTTGAGCTTCACTTCGGCATAGCCGGTTTGCAGATCGAGTTTCTGCGTTTCGAACAGCCCCCAGCCGCGTTGCGACAGGCGTTTCATGTAGTGCTCGAACACCGCGGCACCTTCGATGCCGTGGCACTCGGCTTCCTTCTCGCACCAGTGCCAGGCGGACTTGTAGCCAGCCTTGTAGAGTATTTCGGCGTATTTGTCGGCGCCGAGCACTTCCTCGATGCCCATGTGGTTGTTGACGAAGAAATGCCGCGGTACGTAAAGCATCGGCAGGGCGTCGGTGATCCAGACGCCCGTTTCGTCGTCGACCTGGATGGGCATTTCGGGGGCGTGGGTGGCCATGTGGATAACTCCATAATCAAGTCGTTCGTAGGGTGGATTTGGCGTCGCGTCCGGCCTATTCGCCCCAGACGTCGGCCAGCACCCTCACCCAGTTTTCGCCCATGACCTTGCGCACGGTACGTTCGCTCATGCCGCGCTTGAGGAGGGTTTCGGTGAGGTTGGGGAATTCGCCTACGGTGCGGATGCCCAGCGGGTTGACGATCTTGCCGAAGCTGGTCAGGCGGCGGGCGTAGCCCTTGTCGTGGGTCAGGTACTCGAAGAAGTCCTGACCATGGCCCTGGGTGAAATCGGTGCCGATGCCGATGGCGTCTTCGCCGACGATGTTCATCACGTACTCGATAGCCTCGGCGTAGTCGTCGATGGTCGAGTCGATGCCCTTGGCCAGGAAGGGCGCGAACATGGTCACGCCGACGAAGCCGCCGTGGTCGGCGATGAACTTCAGCTCGGCGTCGGACTTGTTGCGCGGGTGCTCTTTCAGGCCGGATGGCAGGCAGTGGGAATAGGTGACCGGCTTCTTGGATTCGAGGATGACTTCCTCGCTGGTCTTGCTGCCGACGTGGGACAGATCGCACATCACGCCGACGCGGTTCATCTCGGCGACGATCTCGCGGCCGAAGCCGGACAGCCCGCCGTCGCGCTCGTAACAGCCGGTGCCGACCAGGTTCTGGGTGTTGTAGCACATCTGCACGATGCCCACGCCGAGCTGCTTGAAGATCTCCACGTAGCCGATCTGATCCTCGAACGCATGGGCATTCTGGAAGCCGAACAGAATGCCGGTCTTGCCCAGATCCTTGGCGCGGCGGATGTCAGCGGTGCTGCGCACCTGCATCACCAGGTCGCTGTTCTCGCGGATCAGTTTCTGGCTGGAGGCGATGGTGTCGATGGTTTCCTGAAAATCCTCCCAGACCGACACCGTGCAGTTGGCCATGGTCAGGCCGCCCTTGCGCATGTCTTCGAACAGTTCGCGGTTCCACTTGGCGATGATCAAACCGTCGATGACGATGCTGTCGGCGTGCAATTCGGCTGGGCTCATCAGGCTGCTCCCCTTGATTGGTGGCACCAGATTCGTTGCTGGCGCTTTGTGGGGAGCATATGCCTCGCCGCCCGATCGACCGGGTGCAAAAACGACTGGGGGATTGCCGAAAGCGTCAAGGCGAGGTCGTGAATGGATAAGCCTCTTTGGGCAGGCCTGTTCCAGGGCAGGGGATGACCGGCATGCAGCTACAAGGCGGAAGCAGCCGGTGGATGCAGAGCTTTCTTTTTGTAGGAGTGGCTTTAGCCGCGAGCTCTTTACGCCTAGCTAGGCACAATCGAGGCTAAAGCCTCTCCCACAAAAGCTCTGCCCATCGTCCGCTTCCGCCTTTTTCAGCCCGTAGGATGCTTGCGCCTTTTCACGGTCGCAGAGTGGGTGGGGCTGTTTCGTGTCGATCCTGCCGTGGGCTGACGGCGAAGCGGGTGCGGTAGCGGCGGGCGAAGTAGGATGCCGATTCGAAGCCGCAGGCCAGCGCCACTTCCAGCACGCTGAGGTCGCTCTGGCGCAACAGCTGGCGTGCCTTGTCGAGCCGCAGGCCGAGGTAGAAGGTGATGGGCGTGGTGTCCAGGTGCTGACGGAACAGCCGCTCCAGTTGCCGGGTGGTGATGCCTACCGTGTCGGCCAACTGCCTGGGAGAACGAGGCTCTTCGGTGCAGCGCTCCATCTCGGCGATCACCAGGGCCAGCTTCTTGTCGTGAATGCCATAGCGGCTGCTGACCTGCATGCGCTGGTGATCCAGCCGCGTGCGGATACGGCCGAGCACGAACTGCTCGGATACCTGGATCGACAGCGACTCGCCATGGTCGCGGCCGATCAGCCCGAGCATCAGGTCGAGGCTGCTGGTGCCGCCGGCACTGGTGATGCGCCGGCCGTCGATTTCGAACAGCTCCTGGGTCGGTTGCAGTTGTGGATAACGTTCGCGAAAGGCATCCAGCGCCTCCCAGTGCAGGGTGAAGCGCTGCCGTGCGTCCAGCAGCCCGGCCTCGGCCAGCACGAAGCTGCCGGTGTCGATGCCGCCCAGCACCCGGCACTCTCGATCCGCTCGGCGCAAACGGCTCGCCAACTGCGGGCTGAAACCTGCCAGCGGATCGAAGCCGGCCACCACGAACAGGTTGGCGTCCACCAGCTCCTCATCCAGGGCGCCATCGACGTTGAGCGACATGCCGTTGCTGGCCGGCACGGCCTGGCCATCGTCGCTGAGCAGGCGCCAGCTGTAATGTGGCGCGTGAAAGCGATTGGCAACCCGCAACGGCTCGATGGCGGACATCAGCCCCATCATCGAAAAGCCGGGCAGCAGGAAGAAACAGAAGTGGTGCGACATGGCGGAGTCCCCGCGTGTGGAGTCCGCATCTAACGGCAGGAGGGCTCTCTGATCAAGTCGGTATGGTCTGGTTTTGTGTCGATATAGTGCGAATCGCTTACCGGGTATCTGCGTAAGGTGCATGCATCGGAATCACGCTTTTCCGGTCACGGTACTAAAAACCAGATCAAACCGTTGAGAGGAGCCTATCAATGAAAGCGCTTACCGCATTCGCAGCGTGCTGCACGCTTACCCTGTTGAGTACGCCCTTGCTGGCCGCCGACGAGGAGAGTTGCAAGACCGTTCGCCTTGGCGCCGTCGGCTGGACGGACGTCGTCGCCACTACCGCCGTAGCCAGCGAACTGCTGCAGGGCCTCGGCTATGAAACGACCCAGACCCAGGCGTCGCAGCAGATCATTTTCGCCGGTATCCAGAAGGGCCAGGTCGATGCCTTTCTCGGCTACTGGAAGCCGATCATGGACGACAACATCAAACCCTTCCTCGACTCCGGCGCGGTGAAGGTGGCCGAGCAGCCCTCGTTGAACGACGCCGTGGCGGTACTCGCCGTGCCCAGTTACGCCGCCGAGCAGGGACTGAAAACTCTGGCCGATATTCCGCGCTTCAAGAGCCAGCTGGACGGCAAGATCTACGGTATCGAGGCCGGCTCCGGCGCCAATATGGCGATCCAGAAGATGATCGACCAGAACCGCTTCGGTCTCGGTGAATTCAAGCTGGTGGAATCCAGTGAGGCCGGCATGCTCGCCGCCGTGGGCCGCGCCGTACGCAGCGAGAAGCCGGTGGTGTTCTTCGGCTGGAAGCCACACCCGATGAACCTGCAGATGCCGATCACCTACCTGAGCGGCACCGAAGGTGTGTTCGGCCCCAACGATGGCGCCGCCACGGTTTCCACCGTGACCTCGCCGGACTACGCCCAGCGCTGCCCCAACGCCAATCGCCTGCTGACCAGCCTGCGCTTCACCAGCGCGCAGGAGGCCGAGCTGATGCAGCCGATCATGGATCGCCAGGCGCCAGACAAAGTGGCGCGTGAGTGGATTGCCGCCAACCCCGAGGCAGTAGCCGGCTGGCTGGAAGGCGTCACCACCCGTGACGGCAAGCCTGCCGCCGAAGCCCTGAACGCCACCCGCTAATCCCATCCCGTGTCGTTACCGTGCTTGCGCGGTGACGGCGTTCGCCCCGAAGAAGAGGAGATCGAACATGAACAATGAAGTCATCATCACCTGCGCGGTCACCGGCGCTGGCGATACCGTTGGCCGTCATCCGGCCATTCCGGTCACCCCGAAGCAGATCGCAGCTGCTGCCATCGAGGCCGCCAAGGCCGGTGCCACCGTCGCCCACTGCCACGTGCGCGATCCGCAGACCGGCAAGCCGAGCCGCGACGTGGCGCTATACCGCGAACTGGTCGAGCGCATCCGCGAGAGCGACACCGATGTGATCATCAACCTCACTGCCGGCATGGGGGGCGACCTGGAGATCGGCCGGGGCGAACAGCCGCTGGAATTTGGCGCGGGTACTGATCTGGTCGGCCCGTTGACCCGTCTGGCCCATATCGAGGAGCTGCTGCCGGAGATCTGCACCCTGGATTGCGGCACCCTGAATTTCGGCGATGGCGATTTCATCTACGTTTCCACCCCGGCGCAGCTGCGCGCTGGCGCCAAGCGCATCACCGAGCTGGGTGTGAAGGCCGAGCTAGAAATCTTCGACACCGGACACCTGTGGTTCGCCCGGCAGATGATCAAGGAAGGTCTGCTGGACGACCCGCTGATTCAGCTGTGCCTGGGGATTCCCTGGGGCGCACCGGCGGATACCACCACCATGAAGGCCATGGTCGACAACCTGCCACCGGGCCTGACCTGGGCCGGCTTCGGCATCGGTCGCATGCAGATGCCCATGCTCGCCCAGGCCATGTTGCTGGGCGGCAACGTGCGCGTCGGCCTGGAAGACAACATCTGGCTGGACAAGGGCGTGCCGGCCAGCAACGGCTCGCTGGTCGAGCGTGCGACCGAGATCATCGAACGCCTTGGCGGGCGGGTGCTGAGCCCGGCCGAAGGGCGCGAAAAGATGAACCTGAAAAAACGCTGAGCCTTTAGCCTGGAGCTTGGAAATGTCCTTCATTACCGATATCAAAATCTTCGCCGCCCTCGGCACCGGCGTGATCGGTGCGGGCTGGGTCGCCCGTGCCCTGGCCCGTGGCCTCGACGTGCATGCCTGGGATCCGGCGCCAGGCGCCGAAGCAGCGCTGCGCACGCGCATCGCCAACGCCTGGCCGGCCCTCCAGAAGCAAGGGCTGGCGCCAGGTGCCGCAATCGATCGACTGCGCTTTTTCGATGACCTCAAGGCTTGTGTGGCCGATGCCGATTTCATTCAGGAGAGCGCACCCGAACGTCTCGACCTCAAGCTCGAACTGCACGCCCGGGTCAGCGCCGCGGCGCGCCCCGATGTGATCATCGGCTCCAGCACCTCGGGCCTGCTGCCCAGCGAGTTCTATGCCGGGGCGCGTCACCCGGAGCGCTGTGTGGTCGGCCATCCTTTCAATCCGGTGTACCTGTTGCCGTTGGTGGAGGTGGTCGGTGGCGAGCGCACCGCACCTGAGGCCGTGCAGGCGGCCATCGCCATCTACAGCGCACTGGGCATGCGCCCGCTGCACGTGCGCAAGGAAGTGCCGGGCTTTATCGCCGACCGCCTGCTCGAGGCGCTGTGGCGCGAGGCGCTGCACCTGGTCAACGATGGTGTGGCCACCACGGGTGAGATCGACGACGCGATCCGCTTCGGTGCCGGGCTGCGCTGGTCGTTCATGGGCACCTTCATGACCTACACCCTGGCGGGCGGCGACGCCGGCATGCGCCACTTCATGGCCCAGTTCGGGCCGGCGCTGAAGCTGCCCTGGACCTACCTGCAGGCACCGGAGCTGACCGAGGCGCTGATCGACGATGTGGTCGCCGGCACGGGCGAGCAGCAGGGCCAGCGCAGCATCGCCGAGCTGGAGCGCTACCGCGACGACTGCCTGCTGGCGGTACTCGATGCCGTGCGCCAGACCAAGGCGCGCCACGGTTTCACCTTCGAGGAATGAACATGCTGCCTGTTACCTACCGAACTGCGGTGCAGGCCGATTGGGTCGACTACAACGACCACCTGCGCGATGCCTATTACCTGCTGATCTGCAGTTTCGCCACCGACGGGCTGATGGATCTCGTCGGCCTCGACGAGACGGGCAGGGCGCGCACCGGGCATACGCTCTACACGCTGGAGTGCCACCTCAATTTTCTCGCCGAGGTGAAGCTCGGCGTGGAGGTTCAGGTGCGCAGCCAACTGCTCAGTCATGATCGCAAGCGCCTGCATATCCATCACCTGATCGAGCGCTGCGCTGACGGGCAAACCGTGGCCGAAAGCGAGCAGATGCTGATGAACATCGACACCGCCAGCGGCCGCTCGGCGCCCTTCGATGAGCAGGTCGCCGGGCGCGTTGTCGAACTGACCGGGTCGCAGCAAGGCATGCCGCGCTCCGCCTGTGTCGGCCGGGTGATTGGGTTGCCGGTTAGATAGCGCTGCAAGACAGGCCTCTGCAGGGCGCTTGCACCCTCGATCGCCCGCAAGCCGGCTCCTGCCGAGCCTGCTGGGATTTACCCATGTAGGAGCCGGCTTGCCGGCGAGCATCCGAGGGCGGATCGATTGGTGTGCTGAAGCGAATCGAAGCCAAACCGCGCGCTGTAGGGTGGGCTTTAGCCCACCAGAGAGACAAAAGCGCGAGTGCGGGTGACCTTGATCGCCCGCAAACGGCGCCCTGCAGGAGTCGATTGCCAATCGAACCGTTCTGGCCAATCAGCCGCGCATCACCCGCCAAGCCGGCATGTTGTCATTAGGGTTGTAGGTCAGCTCGCTCTTGTCGGTTTTTTCCACGCCAATGGCTTTCAACCAGGTTTCCAGATCGCCGGTGCTGATCTTGCCGTCGCGTCTGTCGTTCTTGGTCAGGTTGTCGAGCTGGTCGAAGAAGCCCTGGTTGTCGAGCAGGAAGCGCGCCGCCTCTTTCTCGGCGTCGCTGCCATCGCCGTTGGCGATCTTCTCCAGATCCTTCTTGCTGACGATGGCGTCCTTGCCGTTCCAGTCGTCCCAGCGATCACGGATGGTATCGATGACGCCCTGATTCTCGTCGAAGAAGGCGCGGTCGTACTGCTCTTCGTGGGCGCCGACCATTTTCAGCCAGGTATTGAGGTCGTTGGTGCTCACCTTATTATCATGGCCGCCTTTACCCCACTGGGTATCGAGTTGCGTCCAAAACTCACCGTTGTCGAGCAGGAACTGTGCAGCCGCCTTCTCTTCGTCGCTGCCGTCGCCGTTGGCGATCTTTTCCAGATCCTTCTTGCTGACGATGGCATCTTTGCCGTTCCAGTCATCCCAGCGCTCGCGGATGGTGTGCATGACCTCGCGATTGTCCTGATAGAAGTCCTTGTCGAACTTGGCCAGGTGCAGGTCGTCATCCAGACGATTGATGGACGAGCCGCCTTCTTGCGGCGTGTCCTTGAAATTCTCCCATTCATCCTTCTGGTAGTCGTAGATGCTCTGTCCGGCGGGAGCGTCGCGACCGTCGTATTCGTAAAAGCTGTAGCGCGCGTATTCGAGCTTGTCGCCCCAGTCTTCCTGGGTCATGCCGAGTTCGGCGAGATCCTTGAACCACTGGCCTTCCTTGTCGGTGGCTTTCTGTTTTTTCTCATGGTCGACGAAAATGCCAATGATGCCGGCGATCAGCCCAAGGCCCGCGGTAATCAGGAACAGCGGCCCGGTTGCGCCTGCCAGCGCGCCGATACTGGCGAACAGGCCGACGGTGCCGATCACACCAGCCGTTGTACCCGCTACGCCGCTAATGATCTGCAACGCACCTGCCGCTTTGCCCATGTCGCTGTTGTTGGCAATGGCGTCCTTGATGGCGTAGCCGCCCATGACGATGTCCGCCACGCTGAGGATGTCCGGGGCCACGCCCAGTACTTTGGTCAGGGTGCCGCCAATCTTTGCCGCCAATCCAGGCTTTATGGACGGCACGTCCACCGCGCCGGTCGGGGTCAGCGCGTCGCGAATGGTCGCGCTATCGACGATGTTCGGCGTCGTGGGTGCGTTGCGGATCGAGTCGTTGACCTGCTCGATAGCGTCATCAACGATATCCGCGGCAGGCGGTGTGCGACTTTCCTGCTCGAACATCTCGTTGATGGACTCGCGATCCAACTCGAAATTGCCGGAGAAACCGTCGAATGGGTCGTTGCTCGCTGGCGTACTGCGGCCTGACTGCTGCTGACGTTCATCGAATACCCGGTCGAATGACTCACGACTCGGTGGCGTGATGTTGCGCTCTTCAAAATACTCCACGGCATCTTCGTAAATCGACGAAACGGCATCGTAGTAGGTCGTGCTGCCGGACGAGATCGAGGAGCTAACCGAGCGACTGGCAGCGTTTTCCAGGTGATCGGCAAATTCGCTGATCGAGGCATCATCCGGAACATTGCCCAGCCCGCTCGCGGTGCGCTGTTCGTTGATACTGTCGTTGATGGTCTCCTCGGTGATGTTGAGGTTCTGCTCCTGAGCAATTTCGTTGAGGCTGTTGTAGCGCGAGTAGTCTGCCGGTGGCGTTCCCCCGGCGCGGGTAACGATGCTATCGAGTAGTTGCCGGCTGCCAGCATCATCGAGGGAGCCAATGCCCGAGGCTTCGGCGGAAAGCCTGACTTGGTCAACGGCGTTACCGCCGCCGCCACCGTTCAGCGAGCCCAGCTCGATAAGGCTGTTGGCGCGGTTTTCTGCCGCATCGGGAATACCGGAGATGCCGCGCTCGCGTAGGAAACCTTCGATCTTTTTACCGATCGTGCCGTTTTCTTTGCCCCAGATTTCCGGAAGGGTTTTGCTCAGTCCCAGTAGTTCGGCAGTGTTGGTCTTGGTGAACAAGTCGAAGATCTTGGTCTTCTCGAACTGCGCCCCACCACTGAGGAAGGTGATGAAGTCCTTGGCGATGGCCAGGCGTTCCAGCGGTTCGTCGGACAGCTGGCCGTTCTTGGCCGAAAGCATGTAAATCGCCCCGCCCAGGGAGCCGAATGCGGAGAGAGTGCCGAGTACACCGTACTGGTTCAGCGTGCCGATAGCCCTGGTGAAATCATCCTTGCTGACTTCCGCCGGAATGTATTTGGTTTGTAGCTGCTGATCGAAATCAGCCTGGGTAATGGTGCCGTTGTTGAGCTGGTTACTGAGCTCGACGAAGTCGGCCATCTTGGTCTTGTCATTGAGCAGCTCGTTGTAGAACTTCTCGATACTGTCCTGTACGCGGCGTGGGATATCGGCGGACTTGAGAATGGTCTTGATCAGGCCGCCCAGATCCTTGTAGGCCATTTCCTTGTATTCATCGGGAATTGCGCCAGGGTCGCCGACCAGGGTATCGATTTCGACCAGAATACCGTTCTGCTTGAGCTCGGACTCAGCCTTGCGGGCGCGTTCCGGGTCGAGCAGCTCCAGGCTCGACGCAAGGCGGGCAACTTCCGCTTGGCCCTCGCTGTTCAGGCCCTGTTTCTTCATGTCGGCCAGGTATTTGACGAAGTCCAGGCTGGTTAGAGTGTCGTAAATTTCGTCTGCCAGCTTGGCCTTGTCTTCGCCGCTGACCTTCTCGATGGCGCTGTCCAGCTCTGCCTGGAACTCCTTGCCGATCTTGTCCTTCTCGCCGTCGCCGCTGGTGAACATGTCGCTGAGCAGCTTATCCACCGAGTCGCCGTTGAGGATGTCCTGCATATCCTCGGTACTCAGGGTTTCGCCATCGGTATCGAACTGGCGCCAGGTGGTATTTCCGCCGCGCGGGTCTTCGATGTAGGGCGTGATGCGGTGGCCGCTTTCCATCGACGCCTTGGCCTCGATGGCCTTGACCAGCTTGTAGATGTCGCTGTCTTTGCCGACCGTGCCGTCGTCGATGAGCTTCTTGTACTTGTCGAGCAGGTTCTTGGTGGCCAGCTCGACCACCGTCATCTCTTCCTTGTCGTCCTTGTTGGCCTTCTCGCCGCTGCTCTGACCGAGCAGATCCAGGGTATCGAGATTGGGTAGGTCGTATTTGTCGCGCAGCGCCTGGATCGAGTCGCCGCTTTTGACGTGGTCGCTCCACATCCCCGCGACCCGGTCGTACATCTCCTTGTTTTCGTGCTGGGATACGACGTACTTCTTGCCGTCCTTGGTCTCGAACTGGATGACTCCATTGCCGAATTCGTCTGGCCCGCCCCACAGGGCAATATCATGCTCGGCCACGTAGGTGTCGGCACCCGCCACCTCACGGCCATCGGCCACGCGCTGCTCAAGGGTGTAGCGAGACAGGCCGATCTGCTGCACCGACGCGAACAGCTCGGGGGTCAGCGCCTTGGAGACGCTGACGGTTTCGCCGTCGGCGGTGATGTAGGTGATCACCTCGGCGTCTTCCAAATTGCCCTGCCACTTGAACTGGGTGTAGTCGCCCCAGTCCTGCACCTCGGTATTGCGGTCGGCGATGATGTGTTCGTCGCCCATTGCTGCGACGACCTGAGCCTTTTGCTCGGGGGACTGGTTAAGGGCGTGTAGGTTGACCAGAAACTTGTACAACTCGGGGTTGACCGAGCGCTCCACCACTACGCCCTGACCATTGACCTCGTAACGGATCTTGCCGTCCTTGGCCGCTTCGACCTGGGTTTTGTCCACTGGCGGCCACGTCTCATTGTCGGTGGCGGTGCGGTCTTCCTTGGGCTTGGGATTGCCTTCGGCCTTGAGGCTCAGACGCATGATGCTGTCGAAACGTAGGCCGTCACCGCCTGCCTGGTCGTTGGGGCCTTTGCTCAGTGGTTTCACGCTCACGGTAGTTTCCTCGCGAAAGTGGAAGCGCGTGGCCGGGCTGCTTCGCAGAGAACGCCGCGTGTGTGCCTATGGCCGGGACTGCCTCGATTGTTTCGCTTACTGGCGTGAAATGCTGTGAAACATTCCGTTCATCACCGAACGGGCAGGGAGAGGCCCCGCGGGGGCATGGTTAGGTTAAAGGCGGAAGCGACCGGTGGATGCAGAGCTTTCTTTTTGTAGGAGGGGCTTTAGCCGCGAGCTCTTTACGCCTAGCTAGGCAAAATCGAGGCTAAAGCCTCTCCCACAAAAGCTCTGTTCACCGTCCGCTTCCGCCTTTTTGCAGCCCTTGTGTTTACTGCGCCTTGACGTCGCGCAGGTAGGGCGCCGGAGCGGCGCCGAGGTTGTTGAGCATGCGGCCGCTGTACCAGTCGATAAAGTTGACCACGCCGAACTCGTAGGTCTTCGAGTAAGGCCCGGGCTGATAAGCAGTGGAGTTGATGCCGCGCTGGTTCTCTTCGGCCAGACGGCGATCCTGGTCGTTGGTGGCGTCCCAGACTTCACGTAGGCGGGCAACGTCGTAGTCAACGCCTTCGACGGCATCTTTGTGCACCAGCCATTTGGTGGTGACCATGGTTTCCTGGGCGCTGATCGGCCACACAGTAAAGACGATAATGTGATCGCCCATGCAATGGTTCCACGAGTGCGGCAGGTGGAGAATGCGCATCGAACCCAGATCCGGGTTCTGGATGCGCCCCATCAGTTTTTTGCTGCCCTGCTTGCCGTCCATGGTCATGGACACGGTGCCTTTGAGCAGCGGCATGCGCACGATGCGGTTACGCAGGCCGAAGCCGGCATGCAGGTAAGGGATCTTCTCGGCTTCCCATTTGGCGGCGGATTCGGCGACGTGATCCTTGAATGACTGACTGGCACGCGGGTCGTTGGTGTCATCCCACTCCAGCAAGGTGTTGAGCAGCTCCGGGTGCGAGCCATTGCAGTGGTAACACTCGCGGTTGTTCTCCAGCACCAGTTTCCAGTTGGCCTTCTCGTACAGGTTGGTCTGCACCGCCACCTTGGTGTTTTCCATGTCGTATGGCTCCATGTAATGAGCCAGGGTGGTGAGGAATTCGTCGATCGCCGGCGGGTTCTCGGCCAGAGAAATGAAGATGTAGCCGCCAGCGGTCTTGCAGTTCACCGGCTTGAGGCCGAACTGCTTCATGTCGAAGTCGGCACCCATTTCGGTACCGGCGAACAGCAAGCGGCCGTCCAGCTCGTACGTCCACTGATGGTAGGGACAGACCAGCTTGGCCACCTTGCCCTTGTCACTGGTGCACAGGCGCGAGCCGCGATGCCGGCAGACGTTGTGAAAGGCGTGCACGACGCCATCGGCGCCGCGGATGACGAGAACCGGGTTGTTACCGATCTGCAGGGTCAGGTAATTGCCCTTGGTGGGAATCTCGCAGGTCATGCCGGCGATCAGCCATTCCTTGTGGAAGATCTCCTGCATGTCGAGCTGGAACACGCGCTCGTCGTTGTAGAACGGCTGCGGTAGGGAAAAAGTGCGTTCGCGGTTCTGCAGCATGTCGGCGGCTGCGGCGCGGGCCGGTTCCAGCGGGTCGCCAAGGCTCAGAGTGGAGGTGACGGTCATCGGAGAACTCCTCGTGGCGAGCGCGCTGCGCGGGCCGTGAAAGTGGCTATTGCGGTGGTACGCAAGGTGGCGCATCGCACCCCTGATCGCCTGCCGAATGGCGCTTTGCAGAGGGGTTGCGGCTGACGCTCTTATCCTGTTCGGCTGGGGGCGAGTGTGGAGCCGGGCGCAACCTGAACCTTATCCATGGGCGACATGGCCGAATCATTTCCCGACTCGGTAGGCCAGTGTCTACGGGGCAGGTCGCCGTTAGCATGCCGATGTCGCTGGCAGGTAAATGAACGACAGGTGCGTTGCGCACAATCGCGGCAGAGACAGGGCCGGTGAGCGGCCTGCGTTGCGCGAGAGAAACGACCATGTCGAACGAATTCCTCTATCCCGTTACTACCCAGACCTGGAGCAATGGCCGCCACGTGGTGCGTTGCGTCAAGGTCATCCAGGAAACATGGGATGTGCGCACCTTCTGCTTCATGGCCGACCAGCCGGTGCTGTTCTTCTTCAAACCGGGTCAGTTCGTCACCCTTGAGCTTGAGATCGAAGGCCGGCCGGTGATGCGCTCCTATACCATTTCCAGTGCGCCTTCGGTGCCTTACAGCTTCTCGATCACCATCAAGCGGGTGCCGGGCGGCAAGGTGTCCAACTGGCTGCACGACAACCTGTCCGAAGGCCAGGAACTGGCCGTGCATGGTCCGGTCGGGCTGTTCAATGCCATCGACTTTCCGGCAGACAAGGTGCTGTTTCTCAGCGGCGGCGTGGGCATCACTCCGGTGATGTCGATGGCCCGCTGGTTCTACGACACCAACGCCAACGTCGATATGGTCTTCGTGCACAGCGCGCGCTCGCCCAAGGACATCATCTACCACCGTGAGCTGGAGCACATGGCGGCGCGCATCAACAACTTCAATCTGCACGTGATCTGCGAGAAGCATGGCCTGGGCGAGGCCTGGTCGGGCTATCGCGGCTATCTCAACGAGCCCATGTTGCAGCTGATGGCGCCGGACTATCTGCAGCGGGAGATCTTCTGCTGCGGGCCTACGCCATACATGGCTGCGGTCAAGCGGCTGCTCGAAGCCAAGGGCTTCGACATGAGCCGCTACCACGAGGAAGCCTTTGGCCCGGTACCGGCGGACGTGCGTGAGGAGGTCAAGGAGCTGGCCGAGCAGGCCGCCGATGCGCCGGACGTGCCAGCCGCCGATCTCAACCAGGTGGCATTCACCAGCACCGGCAAGAGCATTCAGGTCGGCCCTGGCGAGACCGTGCACGCGGCAGCGGCGAAACTCGGGCTGCATATCCCCAAGGCATGCGGGATGGGGATTTGCGGAACCTGCAAGGTACTGAAGACGGCCGGCGACGTGGATATGGAGCACAACGGCGGGATCACCGACGAGGACGTGGCCGAGGGATACATCCTGTCCTGCTGCAGCGTGCCACGTAACGACGTGAGCATCGATTATTGATCCTCGTGCGTTTGGTTAAAAAACCAGCAGCACCCTGCAGGGCTTGCAATCAGTGAACTGTAGGCAGCATCAAACAGCTTATCCACAGCTAGACACACAGTAATTGTGTGCAAAAAAGAATAAGTTACGCTCGAGCAACTGTGATCGGCGATAAGCCTGCTCAGTAGAATTGGTGGTTTTTTGATCGCTTTCCGCTAGGCCTTATAAATAAAGGGCTGTGGCTCGGTGGTGACAGGTTATTCACAGCTTGATCCACGGACTTTGGGGAAAGGCGGCGGCTGGGTTATTCACCGTTAGTTAACCCGATATCGATTGCGGAGCGTTGCCAAGGCGCTTGGTATGCTTGGATTGCTGTTGATCAAAAAACGATCTATTTGCTTGAGGCTACGTAATCACTGGCCTGTATGGCTGTCTGAACACCTTATGCACAGCTAAGCGCACAGCTTATGTGTGTAGATAACTCTGCAAGATCATGAATTAGAACGTTTTTCGCTCAAATCGCTAGATCCCTTACCAGATAACGGCTACAGCCGTTTATATACAGGTTACCCACGTCATCATCCACGGATTCTGGGGACGTCTATCCACAGCGCTGGAGTGGCACTTATCGCCTGTTGTGGATTAAATGGCCTATCAAGTCGGTGGTTGAAAAACATACAGATCGCTGCAGGCTGCGTTTTATAAGGCCTGTGGATACATATGCACAGCTTGTGCAGCGAGTGCTGCACTGCGAATGTGTGTAAGTGATGGGCCAACGTATTGATATAGAACATTTTTTGTACGAAAGCCGTCAGGTGCCGGGGTGTCTGCCCTGTAGGCCCTTGCCGACAGCTTATCCACATACTCATCCCCGATAGCTGGGGATAGTCTCATCGGTTATCCCCAGTTGTTGAAAATGGGCACTTGCTGCAATCGCCGGCAGTCGTATTGGCTGATGGGGCGATCTGCCCACATGGAGAGCTGAATGACTCTAGCAAAGCCCTTGCGTTACCTGGCCTTGATCGTGCCGTTATTAGGCCTGACCGCTTGTTCGACAGTGGACATCCTCAACGCCCTGGCGCCGGGTGGTGCCAGCAAGGTCAAGGGTGTGGCCTATGGCAGCGGGCCGCGGCAGTTACTGGATATCTACCGGCCCGCCAACCTGCTAGAGCCTGCTCCGGTGGTGCTGTTCTTTTATGGCGGGAGCTGGAACTCAGGCGCGCGTGGTGACTATGCCTTTGTTGGCGAGGCCTTGGCGGCACGTGGCATCGTCACAGTGATCGCCGATTACCGGCTTTATCCACAGGTGCGCTATCCGGAGTTTCTGCGCGATAACGCCGCCGCCCTGGCCTGGACGCTGCAGGAGGTGCAGCTCTATGGTGGCGATCCGCAGCGGTTATTCCTGATGGGCCACAGCTCCGGGGCCTACAACGCGGCGATGCTGGCGCTGGATCCGCGTTGGCGTGGGCAGGTGGGCGTGCCTGAGGGCGCGATCAAAGGCTGGATTGGCCTGGCCGGGCCCTATGACTTTCTGCCCATCGAGAACCCCGAGGTAA
Source organism: Pseudomonas sp. AC355 (assembly GCF_979258205.1). NCBI lineage: Bacteria > Pseudomonadati > Pseudomonadota > Gammaproteobacteria > Pseudomonadales > Pseudomonadaceae > Pseudomonas > Pseudomonas sp. AC355. The sequence continues at coordinate 4,093,753 of NZ_OZ409843.1, forward strand.
AACCGGTGTTCTTTCACCCCCACTCCCCGGCGGATTCGCAGCCCATCAATCAGGTGCATGCCGGTACACCGCCCGCCTTGCTGATGGCCGCTAACGACGATGAATTGGTCGACCCGCAACGCAACAGCGCTGGCCTGGCCAAACGCTTGCGCGAGGCCGGCGTACCTGTCCAGGAGCGCTACTACAGCAGGCCCAGCCATCGCACCCTGGTTGCTTCATTGACCTGGCCACTGCGCTGGCTGGCGCCAACGCTGGATGAAACCGTGGCGTTTATCCATGAGCCACCGCATTAAGAGGGCGTACGGAGCGCATGCTTGGTGATGCACTCGGCGGATTACGCCTGCGGCTAATACGTCCTACGTACGGCACGCTTTTGTAGGCGTCGCACCCTCGCGGCGATGCATGGGCATACACCGGATCTTCCAGAATGGCCGCTATTGCATAGCGCCGGGGGAGCGACCACAGGTTAGGCCAGCCCGTCAGGCCGCCATGACCTCGCGGATATCCGCTGCCAACTGGCGGACGCGGGCTTCTTCGGTGTCCCAGGAACACATGAAGCGTGCGCCACCGGCACCGATGAAGGTGTAGAAGCGCCAGCCGCGAGCGGTCAGGGCGGCGAGGGCAGGTTCGGACATCTGCAGGAACACGCCGTTGGCTTCCACCGGGAACATCAGGCTGACGCCGGGCACGTCTTCCACCAGCCTGGCGAGTAGTTGTGCACAGTGGTTGGCGTGATTGGCATAGCGCAGCCAGGCGTCGTTCTGCAGGATGCCGACCCAGGGCGCCGACAGATAGCGCATCTTCGAGGCCAGCTGTCCGGCCTGTTTGCAGCGGTAGTCGAAGTCTTCGGCGAGGTCGCGGTTGAAGAACAGGATCGCCTCGCCGACCGCCATGCCGTTCTTGGTGCCGCCGAAGCAGAGCACGTCGACACCGGCTTTCCAGGTCAGCTCAGCCGGGCTGCAGCCGAGGAAGGCGCAGGCGTTGGAGAAGCGTGCGCCGTCCATGTGCAGGTGCAGGCCGAGTTCCTCGCAGGTCTGGCTGATCGCCTGGATTTCTGCGGGGCTGTAAACGGTGCCGACTTCGGTGGCTTGGGTCAGGGTGACCACCCGCGGTTTGGGGTAGTGGATGTCCTTGCGTTTGAGAGCGATCTCGCGGATCGAGGCGGGCGTCAGTTTGCCCTGCTCGGTGTGGGCGGTGAGCAGCTTGGAGCCGTTGGAGAAGAATTCCGGCGCTCCGCATTCGTCGGTCTCGACGTGGGCGGTCTCCGAGCAGATCACGCTGTGGTAGCTCTGGCATAGCGCGGAGAGGGCCAGGGAGTTGGCGGCGGTGCCGTTGAAGGCGAAGAACACGTCGCAGTCGGTTTCGAACAGGCTGCGGAAGTGGTCGGCGGCGCGAGCCGTCCATTCGTCATCGCCATAGGCGCGCTGGTGGCCTTGATTGGCTTCTGCCATGGCTTCCCAGGCCTCGGGGCAGATGCCCGAGTAGTTGTCGCTGGCGAATTGCTGGGAATTGTCGGGCATTGGAAAATCCTTGTCTGCTGCGCCCCAACCGGGCGTATGCCGCTACTTTAGCCCGCCTTGGCTAGCCTTAGAACTCGCTGGCGCGACATATTGTTCAGGGCTCGTCGAGGGCAATCATTCTGAACTCACGGCGGTCTGTGGGCTCACAAAGCAGAGAGTCGTAATCAAAGACTCACCGATTCCACGCTACAGGAGCCCACCATGAGCTACCGTCATCTGATCGCACTTTTCGCACCGCTCGCCTTCGCCCTACCGGCCGTGGCAGCCGAACCCTGGTCCCTGAAGCCAAGTCGACCTTCGTGCAGGAATGCGTGAAAGGCGCTCAGTCCGGCCACTCTCAGGAACAACTCACGGCGTTCTGCGATTGCGCCGCGACCAAGGTCAGCGAAGAGTTCAGCGAGGCCGAAATGGCCGAGATGAGCAAGCAGGTTCCGCCGGATGCCGCGCTGCAGCAGCGCCTGGTCACGGCCTCGAGCAGCTGCAACGCCAAACTGCAGTAAGCCTCGAACCGGCGGCGCAGGGTTCAGCCCTGCGCCTCCTTCTGATTTGCGTCGAGGCAGCCACAGCCTCTACCGTGCAGCCTCATCTCCCAGTGTGACGCGTGCACATGCCTCCAGCACCACTTGCTCAGCCAATGCCTTTCGGCCGTGACGCGGCCCTTGATCTGATCAAATGGCTGGCGCTGCTGACCATGCTGATCGATCACCTGCGCCATGTCTGGCCCTCCCTGTATTTCCTCTACGTACCTGGCCGCCTGGCCTTTCCGCTGTTCTGTCTGGCCATCGCCGCCAACGTCGCACGGCCGAGAGTGGGCGATTCCAGTGCTGTCTCGCTGAGTTATCTCGGCTGGTTGCTACTGTTCTCGCTGCTTTCCGAATGGCCCTATCGACTGCTGGTGCCCACGGCGGAATCGCTCAATGTGCTGCCGACCCTGGTGCTCGGCCTGCTGATCGCCAACGCCGTGCAGCGCCCGCAGCCCCAGGCCTGCTGGTTGGGTGGGGCGGCGCTTTTGATCGCCGCGTTCGGCCATGAGTGGCTGATGTTCGGCGCTTTCGGCGCGGTGTTGCCGGCGGCTTTCCTGCTGGCGCTGCGCAAGCCTTATGGCGCCTGGCTGCTGCCGATGTTGTGCTGCCTGGCGGCCAACTACTGGGCGCCGTTCTACCGTGACGCGACCCGGGGCGACCCGTTCGCCTGGAGCGTGCTTGCCATCTGCCTGTTCGCCCCGCTGATCGGCCTGCTGCTGTTGCGCGCGCGTCCGCCATTCCCGGTACCGCCGGTACGACGCTGGGCCTATCTGTTCTACCCAGGGCACTTTCTCGCGCTGGTCGCACTGCGGTTCATCTGAGTTTGCGGCATGTGCAATTGCGACACTCGGTCATGTCGCAAACGCAATCTCCCGTGGCGTGCATAGGCATCTGGTTCTCGAGGGCGAGTCATACCATCGCTGCAACAAGACTCATATCGAGCAACCGAGCCAGATGCGGCGCCTTCAGGCGCTTCGGGGAGATACGTGATGTTCAGCAAGCAAGATCAGATTCAGGGCTACGATGACGCACTGCTCAGCGCGATGAATGCCGAGGAGCGTCGTCAGGAACATCACATCGAACTGATCGCCTCGGAAAACTACACCAGCAAGCGGGTGATGGAGGCGCAGGGCAGCGGGCTGACCAACAAGTACGCCGAAGGCTATCCGGGCAAGCGCTATTACGGCGGTTGCGAGCATGTGGATAAAGTCGAGGCGCTGGCCATCGAGCGTGCCAAACAGCTGTTCGGCGCCGATTACGCCAACGTGCAGCCGCACTCCGGTTCCTCGGCCAACTCCGCCGTGTACCTGGCGCTGTTGCAGCCCGGCGACACCATTCTCGGCATGAGCCTGGCCCACGGCGGCCACCTGACCCACGGTGCCAAGGTCAGCTCGTCCGGCAAGCTGTACAACGCCGTGCAGTACGGCATCGATACCGACACCGGGCTGATCGACTACGACGAGGTCGAGCGCCTGGCCCTCGAGCACAAGCCGAAGATGGTCGTAGCTGGCTTCTCCGCTTACTCCAAGACCCTGGATTTCCCGCGTTTTCGCGCCATCGCCGACAAGGTCGGCGCCTACCTGTTCGTCGACATGGCCCACGTTGCCGGTCTCGTTGCGGCTGGCTTGTATCCGAATCCGATTCCCCTCGCGGACGTGGTCACCACGACCACCCACAAGACCCTGCGCGGGCCCCGTGGCGGCCTGATCCTCGCCAAGGCCAACGAAGAGATCGAGAAGAAACTCAACGCTGCGGTATTCCCCGGTGCCCAGGGCGGCCCGTTGATGCATGTGATCGCCGGCAAGGCGGTGTGCTTCAAGGAGGCGCTGGAGCCAGGCTTCAAGGACTACCAGGCGCAGGTCATCAAGAACGCCCAGGCCATGGCCGAGGTGTTCATCGAGCGTGGTTTCGATGTGGTGTCCGGTGGTACCGACAACCACCTGTTCCTGCTCTCGCTGATCAAGCAGGGCATCACCGGCAAGGATGCCGACGCAGCCCTCGGGCGCGCTGGCATCACGGTGAACAAGAACGCCGTGCCCAACGATCCGCAGTCACCGTTCGTGACCTCCGGGCTGCGTATCGGCACCCCTGCGGTCACCACCCGCGGCTTCAAGGAAACTCAGTGCCGTGAACTGGCAGGCTGGATAAGCGACATCCTCGAGCACCTTGGCGATGCCGATGTCGAGGCCCAGGTGGCCGGCCTGGCTGCCGGGCTGTGTGCCGACTACCCGGTGTATCGCTAACGCATCGTCGTTGTCGTGGCAGCCGGCTCGCTGGCGATCGGTCTTACCGGTCGCCAGCGAGCCGGCTCCTACGTTGGAACAGAATTCAGGAGTCCCCCATGCAGCGCTATTCCGGCTTCGGCCTGTTCAAGCATTCCTTCAGTCACCACGAAAACTGGCAACGCATGTGGCGCAACCCGACTCCCAAGCCGGCGTACGACGTGATCATCGTCGGCGGTGGCGGGCATGGCCTGGCTACCGCCTACTACCTGGCCAAGGAGTTCGGCGTGAAGAACGTCGCCGTGGTCGAGAAGGGCTGGCTGGGCGGTGGCAACACCGCACGTAACACCACCATCGTGCGTTCCAACTACCTGTGGGACGAGTCCGCGCACCTCTACGAGCACGCAATGAAGTTGTGGGAAGGTCTATCGCAAGACCTGAACTACAACGTCATGTTCTCCCAGCGCGGTGTGTTCAACCTCGGTCATACGCTGCAGGACATGCGCGACATCGAGCGCCGCGTCAGCGCCAACCGTCTCAATGGGATCGATGGCGAGGTGGTCGATGCCAAGCAGGTGGCGGAGATGATTCCCTACCTCGATTGCTCGAAGAACACCCGTTACCCGGTACTCGGTGCTTCGCTGCAACGCCGTGGTGGCGTTGCCCGTCACGACGCCGTGGCCTGGGGTTTCGCCCGCGCCGCCGACGCCCTGGGTGTCGACCTGATCCAGCAGACGGAAGTCATTGGCTTTCGCAAGCAGGACGGCGCGGTAATCGGCGTGGAAACCAGCAAGGGCTTCATCGGCGCCAAGCGCGTCGGCGTGGTCGCCGCCGGTAACTCAGGTCACCTGGCCAAGCTCGCCGGCTTCCGCCTGCCGCTGGAATCACACCCGCTGCAGGCGCTGGTTTCCGAGCCGATCAAGCCCATCATCGACACGGTGATCATGTCCAACGCCGTACACGGTTACATCAGCCAGTCGGACAAGGGCGACCTGGTCATCGGCGCCGGGATTGACGGCTACAACGGCTACGGCCAGCGCGGCTCCTATCCGACCATCGAACACACCCTGCAGGCCATCGTCGAGATGTTCCCGGTGCTCTCGCGCGTGCGCATGAACCGTCAGTGGGGCGGCATCGTCGACACCACACCGGACGCCTGCCCGATCATCGCCAAGACCCCGGTAAAGAACCTGTTCTTCAACTGCGGCTGGGGCACCGGTGGCTTCAAGGCCACGCCAGGCTCGGGCAACGTGTTCGCGGCCTGCCTGGCCAAGGGCGAGATGCATCCGCTGGCCAAGGCTTTTTCCATCGAGCGCTTCCACAACGGTGCGCTGATCGACGAGCACGGCGCAGCCGGTGTGGCGCACTGATTTTGGCGCCCTCTCTCGCTGAGAGAGGGACGATGGTTTTCTGGAGGTACCGAACATGTTGCACATCTTCTGCCCACACTGTGGCGAACTGCGTTCCGAAGAAGAATTCCATGCTGGCGGCCAGGCGCACATTCCCCGCCCGCTGGATCCGAACGCCTGCACCGATGCGCAGTGGGGCGAGTACCTGTTCTTCCGCGACAACCCGCGTGGCATCCACCACGAGCTGTGGATTCACGCAGCAGGCTGCCGTCAGTACTTCAACGTCACCCGCCACACGGTGAGCTACGAGATTCTCGAAACCTACAAGATCGGCGAGCGCCCCAGCGTCACTGAGGCTTCGCTCGCCGAGAAGAAGGCCGTCGACCAAGGAGTAACGGCATGAGCCAGGTCAATCGTCTTTCCCAGGGTGGCCGCATCGATCGCAGCCAGCCGCTGACCTTCAGCTTCAACGGCCAGACCTACCAGGGTTATGCCGGCGACACCCTGGCCGCCGCGCTGCTGGCCAACGGCGTCGACGTGATCGGCCGCAGCTTCAAGTACTCGCGCCCGCGCGGCATCGTTGCCGCCGGCGCCGAAGAGCCCAATGCCGTGCTGCAGATCGGTTCCGCCGAAGCGGCGCAGATCCCCAACGTGCGGGCAACCCAGCAGGCGCTGTACGCGAACCTGACGGCCACCAGCACCAACGGCTGGCCGAGCGTCAACACCGACCTGATGGGGATTCTCGGCAAGGTCGGCGGCGGCATGATGCCGCCCGGTTTCTACTACAAGACCTTCATGTACCCGCAGAACCTCTGGCTGACGTACGAGAAGTACATCCGCAAGGCTGCAGGCCTCGGTCGCTCGCCGAAAGAAAACGACCCGGACATCTACGACTACCTGAACCAGCACTGCGACGTACTGGTGGTCGGTGCCGGCCCTGCCGGTCTCGCTGCAGCCCTGGCCGCTGGGCGCAGTGGCGCCCGGGTCATTCTCGCGGATGAACAGGAAGAGCTCGGCGGCAGCCTGCTCTCTACCCGCGAGATGCTCGACGACATGCCAGCTGCCGAGTGGGCCGCCAAGGCCATCGCCGAGCTGCAGGCCATGCCGGAAGTGACCCTGCTGGCGCGTGCCACGGTCAACGGTTACCACGACCACAACTTCCTCACCATCCACCAGCGCCTCACCGACCACCTCGGTGAAGTCGCGCCAATGGGCCAACCGCGCCAGCGCCTGCACCGTGTGCGTGCCGGTCGCGTGGTGCTGGCCACCGGCGCCCACGAGCGCCCGCTGGTGTATGCCAACAACGACGTGCCCGGCAACATGCTGGCCGATGCCGTGTCGACCTACGTGCGCCGCTATGGTGTGGCGCCCGGGCAGAAGCTGGTGCTGTCGACCAACAACGATTACGCCTACCGCGTGGTGCTCGACTGGCTCGACGCCGGTCGCCAGGTGGTGGCCGTGGCGGACGCCCGCAGCAACCCGCGCGGCAGCTGGGTCGAGGAAGCGCGCCGACGTGGCGTGCGCGTGCTCACCAGCAGCGGTGTGGTCGAGGCGCGTGGCAGCAAGCGTGTCACCGGTGCGCGCATCTGCGCCATCGACGCTGCCAGGCACAAGGTCACCAGCCCGGGCGAGACCCTCGACTGCGACCTGATCGTCAGCTCTGGCGGCTACAGCCCGGTGGTGCACCTGGCGTCGCACCTTGGTGGTCGTCCGGTCTGGCGTGAAGACATTCTTGCTTTCGTGCCGGGTGACGGTTTCCAGAAACGTCATTGCGCCGGTGCCGTGAACGGTGTGTTCGGCATGGGCGACAGCCTCGCCGATGGTTTCGAAGCCGGTGCCAAAGCGGCCGCGGAAGTGGGCTTCCAGCCGGTGAGCGGCACGCTGCCGAAAGCCGAGAAGCGCATCGAGGAAGCGTCGATTGCGCTGTTCCAGGTGCCGCACGACAAGAACACCGCACGTGCGCCCAAGCAGTTCGTCGATCAGCAGAACGACGTCACCGCCGCCGGTATCGAGCTGGCCACCCGTGAGGGTTTCGAGTCGGTCGAGCACGTCAAACGCTACACCGCGCTGGGTTTCGGCACCGACCAGGGCAAGCTGGGCAACATCAACGGTCTGGCCATCGCCGCCCGTTCGCTGGGCATCAGCATCGCCGAAATGGGCACCACCATGTTCCGCCCGAACTACACCCCGGTGACCTTCGGCGCCATCGCCGGTCGTCATTGCGGCGATCTGTTCGAGCCCAAGCGCTACACAGCCATCCAGAAGTGGCACCTGGAAAATGGCGCCGAGTTCGAGGACGTCGGCCAGTGGAAGCGCCCCTGGTACTTCCCGAAAAAAGGTGAAGACCTGCACGCCGCCGTGGCCCGCGAGTGCCTGGCCGTGCGTAACGCGGTGGGCATTCTCGACGCCTCGACCCTGGGCAAGATCGACATTCAGGGCCCGGATGCGCGCGAGTTCCTCAACCGCGTGTACACCAACGCCTGGACCAAGCTGGACGTGGGCAAGGCCCGCTACGGCCTGATGTGCAAGGAAGACGGCATGGTCTTCGACGACGGCGTAACGGCCTGTCTGGCCGACAACCATTTCCTCATGACCACCACCACTGGCGGCGCTGCCCGCGTGATGGAGTGGCTGGAGATCTACCACCAGACCGAATGGCCGGAGCTGAAGGTGTACTTCACTTCAGTGACCGACCACTGGGCGACCATGACCTTGTCCGGCCCCAACAGCCGCAAGCTGCTGGCCGAAGTTACCGACATCGACCTGGACAAGGACGCCTTCCCGTTCATGACCTGGAAGGAAGGCACTGTCGGCGGCGTGCCGGCTCGGGTATTCCGGATCTCCTTCACCGGTGAGCTGAGCTACGAAGTCAACGTGCAGGCCAACTATGCCCTGGGCGTATGGGAGAAGATCATCGCCGCCGGCCAGAAGCACGGCCTGACTCCATACGGCACCGAGACCATGCACGTGCTGCGTGCCGAGAAGGGCTTCATCATCGTCGGCCAGGACACCGACGGCTCCGTCACCCCGGACGACCTGAACATGGGCTGGTGCGTGGGGCGTACCAAACCGTTCTCCTGGATCGGCTGGCGCGGTATGAATCGCGAAGACACCCTCAAGGAAGGCCGCAAGCAACTGGTCGGCCTCAAGCCGGTGGATCCGAACAAGGTACTGCCAGAAGGCGCGCAGCTGGTCTTCGACCCCAAGCAGCAGATTCCGATGACCATGGTTGGCCACGTCACCTCCAGCTACATGAGCGCCGCGATGGGCCATTCCTTCGCCATGGCCCTGGTCAGGGGCGGCCTCAAGCGCATCGGCGAGCGCGTCTTCGCGCCGCTGGTCGATGGCAGCGTGATCGAAGCCGAAATCGTCAGCTCCGTGTTCTATGACCCGAAAGGGGATCGCCAGAATGTCTAACGCCAATCTTTATCAGCAACGCCCTGCCGACATCGCCGGGCAGTCGTCCCTGCACCATGCCGGGTTGCACGAATTGGCCGGCAAGGGCCGCCAGGGCGCTGGCGTCACCCTGCGCGAGAAGAGCCTGCTGGGCCATCTGGTCCTGCGTGGCGACGCCGACGATGCCAATTTTGCCGGCGGTGTACACAAGGCCCTCGGCCTCGAGCTGCCGGGCGCACTGACCCTAGTGGCCAACGGCGATACCTCGCTGCAGTGGCTGGGCCCGGACGAATGGCTGCTGATCGTGCCAGGCGGCAGCGAGTTCGAGGTCGAGCGCACGCTGCGCGAGACGCTGGATGGTCAGCATATTTCGGTGGTCAACGTCAGCGGAGGGCAGACCCTGTTGGAGCTGCGTGGGCCCAAGGTGCGCGAGCTGCTGATGAAGTCCAGCAGCTACGACGTTCACCCGAAAAACTTTCCGGTGGGCAAGGCGGTAGGCACGGTGTTCGCCAAGTCCCAACTGGTGATTCGCCGCACCGGGGAGGAGACCTGGGAACTGCTGATTCGCCGCAGCTTCTCTGACTACTTCTGGCTGTGGCTGCAGGATGCCAGCGCCGAGTACGGGTTGGCTGTGGAGGCCTGAGGTCTCGTTGCTGTAACCCACTGTGGGAGCGGGCCATGCCCGCGAAAAATCGCGGGCATGGACTAGGCTTCCCCGCCCGTTCCCGCAGAATAAATGCTGACCGTCGCTTCTGCTTTAGCTTCACCACTCCCAAAGGCTACGCACAAGCGCAGCCGATGACGCTCCCCGTCGTGCACTGCCGGCCGGCGCATGGGAGCGATCACCACAAGGAATCGCTTTCATGAGCCGCACCCCCGATACCTGGATTCTCACCGCCCATTGCCCGAGCCTGCTGGGTACCGTGGATGTGGTCACCCGCTACCTGTTCGAGCAGGGCTGTTACGTCACCGAGCACCACAGTTTCGATGATCGGCTGGCCAGTCGCTTCTTCATCCGCGTCGAATTCCGCGCCCAGGCCGGTTTCGATGAAACGGCGTTTCTCGCCGGCCTTGATGAGCGCACCGCACCCTTCGAGATGCGCACAGAACTGACGCCGCCGGGTTACCGCGCCAAGGTGGTGATCATGGTCTCCAAGGCCGATCATTGCCTCAACGACTTACTCTACCGTCAGCGCACCGGCCAGTTGCCGATGGACATCACCGCCATCGTCTCCAATCACCCTGATCTCAAGCCGCTGGCCGACTGGCACGGCATCCCCTATCACCACTTTGCCCTCGACCCCAACGACAAGCCGGCGCAGGAGCGCAGGGTGATGCAGGTGGTCGAGGACACCGGCGCCGAACTGGTGGTGCTCGCCCGTTACATGCAGGTGTTGTCCGCCGAGCTGTGCCGCAAGCTCGATGGCCGGGCGATCAACATCCATCACTCGCTGCTGCCCGGCTTCAAGGGTGCCAAGCCCTATCACCAGGCGTATCAGAAGGGCGTGAAGCTGGTCGGCGCCACCGCGCACTTCATCAACAACGATCTCGACGAGGGGCCGATCATCACCCAGGGTGTAGAAAGCGTCGATCATGCGCACTACCCCGAGGATCTGGTAGCCAAAGGCCGGGATATCGAGTGCCTGACCCTGGCTCGTGCCGTCAGTTATTTTCTCGAGCGACGGGTTTTCCTCAACGCCAATCGTACCGTGGTGCTCTGAGGGCATCTTTGCCGCGCATAGAACACCGACTGTCGGTTCTGTACCCACGGAACTGCCAGGCGCTGGCTACTCTCCCCTGACCCGCGTTCGACGACAGATCGTCGACACGCCCACTCGGTAGCCGTCCTGCCCTTACCGGCGGGTGCCGAGACAGACGCTTCAATACTCCCTTGCAAGGCCTGCGTGCCTTGTATCCACAACAAGAAAGGAGATGCATATGTCTGGTAATCGCGGTGTCGTCTATCTCGGCACAGGCAAGGTCGAAGTCCAGAAGATCGACTATCCGAAGATGCAGGACCCGCGTGGTCGCAAGATCGAGCACGGGGTCATCCTCAAGGTGGTTTCCACCAATATCTGCGGCTCTGACCAGCACATGGTGCGCGGGCGCACCACCGCCCAGGTCGGCCTGGTGCTCGGCCACGAGATCACCGGTGAGGTGATCGAGAAGGGTAGCGATGTCGAGAACCTGAAGATCGGTGATCTGGTGTCCGTGCCCTTCAACGTCGCCTGTGGCCGCTGCCGCTCCTGCAAGGAACAACACACCGGCGTCTGCCTGACGGTCAACCCGGCGCGTGCCGGTGGCGCCTATGGCTATGTGGACATGGGTGACTGGACCGGAGGCCAGGCCGAGTACGTGCTGGTGCCCTACGCCGACTTCAACCTGCTCAAGCTGCCGGATCGCGACAGGGCGATGGAAAAGATCCGCGACCTGACCTGCCTGTCCGACATTCTGCCCACCGGCTACCACGGCGCCGTCACGGCGGGCGTAGGGCCGGGCAGCACCGTATACGTGGCGGGTGCAGGCCCGGTCGGCCTGGCCGCAGCGGCTTCGGCGCGGCTGCTGGGCGCTGCAGTGGTGATCATCGGTGACGTCAATCCGGTGCGCCTGGCCCATGCCAAGGCGGTTGGCTTCGAGATCGCCGACCTGTCCAAGGACACGCCGCTGCACGAGCAGATCGCCGACCTGCTCGGTGAGCCGGAAGTGGATTGCGCCGTCGACGCGGTGGGCTTCGAGGCCCGCGGTCATGGGCATGCCGGCGCCCAGCACGAAGCGCCTGCCACGGTGCTCAACTCGTTGATGGGCGTGGTGCGGGTGGCCGGCAAGATCGGTATTCCCGGCCTCTACGTCACCGAAGACCCGGGCGCGGTGGACGCGGCAGCGAAGATCGGCAGCCTGAGCATCCGCTTCGGCCTCGGCTGGGCCAAGTCGCACAGCTTCCATACCGGGCAGACACCGGTGATGAAGTACAACCGTGCCCTGATGCAAGCGATCATGTGGGATCGCATCAACATCGCCGAAGTGGTTGGCGTGCAGGTCATCAGCCTGGAGGACGCGCCACGCGGTTACGGCGAGTTCGATGCTGGCGTGCCGAAGAAATTCGTCATCGACCCGCATAAGACCTTCAGTGCTGCCTGATGCAAATAAGCGGAGCCTTAGGGCTCCGCTTCCACCTTTACGTGATCCTTTTCTTCCGGCGGCATACTCGGCTGCTACCCTGTCTGGCTCAACCTGCAGGAGCAACTCATGAGCTTTGACCGACGGATTTCCCTGATTACCCTTGGCGTGGTGGACGTACAAGCCAGCGCCGCCTTTTACGAACGGCTGGGTTGGACGCGCTCGTCCGCTTCCCAGGAAAAGATCGTATTCATCAAGCTCAAAGGGCTCGCGCTGGGGCTGTTCTCGCGGGACGAACTGGCCAAGGATGCCAACCTGCCCGAGGCCGGGCCTGTGGGCTTCTCCGGCATCACCCTGGCGCACAATCTGGAAAGCCCCGAAGCCGTGGATGCGGCCATGGCGCTTGCTGTTGCCTCGGGCGGACGGCAGGTCAAAGCGCCTGAAAAGGTATTTTGGGGCGGTTACTCCGGCTACTTCGCCGACCCGGACGGCCATCTTTGGGAATTGGCGCACAACCCCTTCGCGCCGCTGGACGAGGCGGGCCATATGATCCTGCCGGACTGATGCACCGGGCCTGGTCGTAGCAGATTCAGGCCGCGCTCTCCTGCTTCAATTGCTCGATCAATGCATCCTTCTCTTCCCATAAAGCGCTGACCCAGTTCTGCACGTACAGGCGGAATTCGGCATCGTTCTGGTAGTCGCCCTGCCAGAGCGCGGGATCGAGCGCGCGCGTGCGGATATCCATGATGACTCTCGGTACCTGTCCGCTGATCAGCTTCCAGAAACCGGGCGGCGTTTCTTCCGAGTAGACGATGGTGACGTCGAGAATGGCGTCCAGCTGTTCGCCCAGCGCTGCCAGCACGAAGGCCACGCCGCCGGCCTTGGGCTTGAGCAAATAGCGATAGGGCGAGCCCTGCTGTGCCTGTTTGGCCGGGGTGCAGCGCGTACCTTCTAGGTAATTGACCACGGTGACTGGCAGCTCGCGAAACTTCTCGCAGGCGCGTCGGGTGATATCCAGATCCTGGCCCTTGAGGTGCGGATACTTTTCCAGTTTGGCCTTTGAGTAGCGCTTCATGAACGGATAGTCCAGCGCCCAGAACGCCAGGCCGAGGAAGGGCACCCAGATCAGTTGCTGCTTGAGGAAGAACTTGAAGTAGGGCGTCTTGCGGTTGAACGCCTGTACCAGCGCTGGAATGTCGACCCACGACTGGTGATTGCTGATGACCAGGTAGGAGGTGTCCTGATGCAGTTCGCCGCCGCCGCGAATATCCCACCGGGTCGGGGTGAGCGCCGCGAAGATGCGTTTGCAGTTTTCGGCCCAGAACTCGGCGACCCACATCACCTGGCGTGAGCAGGCGGCCTTGAGTGCTTTGCCCGGCAGCACGAACTTGCCGATGGCGATAATCAGCATCGGCCCGATCAGGATCAGGGTGTTGAGCAAGAGCAGGAAAATAACGGTGAGGCCGGTGAGCAGACGGCGCATGACAGCTCCTTGTGGGCACGAGGTGTTCATCATAGGCAGACAGCAGGCTGGCGCCAAATCGCTCTGCCGGACAAGGCGTTACTGGATGTCCCTTGAGGCGGTGGTTGGTTTCAGTAAGTTAAAAGCGGACATCCGGGATCGTGTAGGAGCGGCTTTAGCCGCGAGCCCTTTACGCCTATACAGGCACAATCGCGGCTAAAGCTCCTCCCACGAGATCACGAACGGACGGTATCGCTACCGAGCCGCCAGCTCAGAACAACCTGGCCAGCAGAGCCGTCACCGCTGTCTCTACCCGCAGGATGCGCTCGCCGAGCTGCACCGGCTGCAGGCCGGCCTCAGCCAGTTTCTCCACCTCGTAGGGAATCCAACCGCCCTCGGGGCCGATGGCCAGAGTCACCGGTTGTTCAACGGCGCGGGGGCAAGCCGGGTAGCAGCCGGGGTGGCCGGTCAGGCCGAGAGTGCCTGCCGCCAACTGTGGCAGGCGATCTTCGACGAAGGGCTTGAAGCGCTTTTCGATGATCACCTCGGGCAGCACCGTATCGCGGGCCTGCTCCAGGCCAAGAATCAGCTGTTCTCGAATCGCCGCCGGTTCGAGAAAGGGTGTCTGCCAGAAGCTCTTTTCCACCCGGTAGCTGTTGAGCAGGATCAGCCGTGGCACGCCCATGGCGGCGACGCTTTGCAGCACACGCTTGAGCATCTTCGGTCGGGGCAGGGCGAGCAGCAGGGTGATCGGCAGCTTGGCGGGTGCTGGCTGGTCGAAGTTGACCTGCAGCTCGGCGCTGTTGGCGTCCAGCTGCAGCAACTGGCCACTGCCCATGGCGCCGCCGAGGCGGCCGACCCGCAGGGTGTCGCCGTTCTCGGCGCGGTGCACTTCGTGCAGGTGGGTCAGGCGCCGGCCGTCCAGGCGCACTCGGTCGGCGGCGATGAAGTCGCCGTCCTCGAGCAACAGCAGATTCATGGCTGAGTGCTGGGCGGCTGGTCGACCGGCGCTTCATCCTCATCAGGGTCGGGCTCACCACGCCGTGTGCGGATCAGGCTACCGGCAATGATGCCCAGCTCGAACAGCAGCCACATCGGCACGGCCAGCAGGGTCTGCGAGAAGATGTCCGGTGGGGTCAGGATCATGCCGAGCACGAAGCAGCCGATTATCACGTAAGGGCGGATTTTGCGCAGATAGGCGACGTCGACGATGCCGATCCAGATCAGCAGTACCACGGCCACCGGCACTTCGAAGGCAAAGCCGAAGGCGAAGAACAGGGTCATGATGAAATCGAGGTAACTGGCGATATCGGTCATCATCGACACGCCTTCGGGCGTTACGCTGGCGAAGAAGTGGAAGATGATTGGAAAGACCAGAAAGTAGGCAAAAGCCACCCCCGCATAGAACAGCACGATGCTGGAGATCAGCAACGGGATGGCGATGCGTTTCTCATGCTTGTAGAGGCCCGGGGCTATAAACCCCCAGATTTGATGCAGGATCACTGGCATGGCCAGGAATACGGCAACCAGCATCGTCAGCTTGAACGGGGTGAGGAACGGCGACGCCACATCGGTGGCGATCATCGTTGCGCCTTCCGGCAGGTACTGACGCAGTGGTGCAGAAACCAGGGTGTAGATCTGCTGTGTGAAGTAGAACAGACCGGCGAAGAGCAGGAAGATAGCGGCTACGCAACGCAGCAGGCGCGTACGCAACTCGGCAAGATGAGAAACCAGCGGCATTTCCTGGTCGTTGTCAGAGAGTCGACTCATGGTTGCGGCGTCTTGTCCTGGCTGGCGACGGGCGCCGGGGCTGGCGTTGAGATCGGGGTGGGCGTAACAGCCGATCCCGCCGCGGGTTCGGCAACGGGCGCTGAAGGCTCCGTGGGGAGCGGCGTCTGGGCCTGTGGAGCGGGCGTGCTTGGCGGCAGAATGTCATTCTTTACCGCTTGCATTTCCTTCTCCAGCTCAAGGATGTGCTCGTTATGCAGCTGGCGACGGATCTCGTCGGCGCCGATTTCACGCTCGACCTCCGACTTGATCGCATTGAAGCTGCGTTTGATACGGCCAATCCATAGCCCAGCGGTGCGCGCGGCGCCGGGCAGGCGCTCGGGCCCGAGCACCAGCAAGGCGATCAGACCGACCACCAGCAGCTCGCTGAAACTGATACCGAACATGCTCTGGCCTCAGTCTTTACGCAGGGGTTCTTCGACCTTGCTGGCCTGGCCTTCCACGGTGTGTGGCTGGTTCAGCGGCGCTTGCTGCTGATAAGGCTGTTGCGGCTGTTGCGCTTGCGGTTCGGCCGGCTTGCCCTCGTCTTCGTTCATCGCCTTGCGGAAACCCTTGATGGTTTCACCGACGTCGGAGCCGAGGTTCTTGAGTTTCTTGGTGCCGAACACCAGCACGACGACGATAAGGATGACTACCCAGTGTTTCCAATCGAAAATGCCCATGCTGCATTGTCCTCGTCAGAGTCTTTATTAAGTGTCGCTGTCGCTGTCGCTTCGTGCGGCTTTTTCCGCATGCCCGGACAGGCCGAAACGGCGATCCAGTTCATCCAGTACCGCCTGCGGGTGCTGATCCAGCGCGGCCAGCATGACCATGCTGTGGAACCACAGGTCGGCAGTTTCGTAGATCAGATCGCTGCAGTCACCGCTGGTGGCAGCGTCCTTGGCGGCAAGAATGGTTTCCACCGATTCTTCGCCCACCTTCTCCAGGATCTTGTTCAGACCCTTGTGGTACAGGCTGGCCACGTAGGAGCTGTCTGGGGCCGCGCCCTTGCGCGACTCCAGCACCTCGGCCAAGCGCTTGAGGGTATCAGTCATGGCGGTGTTCCGGTGTATATATGGTGTGCGGATCTTTCAAGACGGAATCGACGGTCTTCCACGCGCCATTCTCGAATACCCGGTAGAAGCAACTTTCGCGCCCGGTATGGCAAGCGATGCCGCCGAGCTGTTCAACCTTTAACACGATTACGTCGGCGTCACAGTCCAGACGCAGCTCGTGGAGCTTCTGCACATGACCGGATTCCTCGCCCTTGCGCCACAGCTTGCCACGCGAGCGTGACCAGTAGATGGCGCGCTGCTCGCTGGCAGTCAGGGCCAATGCTTCGCGGTTCATCCAGGCCATCATGAGGATGCGCCCGGTCTGGTGATCCTGGGCGATGGCCGGCACCAGGCCGTCTTCGTTCCAAG
The DNA here is from genome assembly GCF_979258205.1 of Pseudomonas sp. AC355. NCBI lineage: Bacteria > Pseudomonadati > Pseudomonadota > Gammaproteobacteria > Pseudomonadales > Pseudomonadaceae > Pseudomonas > Pseudomonas sp. AC355. The sequence continues at coordinate 4,110,534 of NZ_OZ409843.1, forward strand.
TGACTTCATCTAACCAGTTGTTCATTGCTTTTCCGTATTCGAGACGCGGCGTTTCGTTGCAAGTGTGCCAGCCAGGGCGCTGGCTGGCTATCGGCGCACGATCAGGTACAGACCACTGGCGGTCATCAGCCAGGCTGGCCAGGCGATGGCCGGTTCACTCAGGTTGGCCATGCCCAGGGCCAGCACCACACCGCCGCCGATCAGCGCGGCGCCGATCAGTCGTACCGCCCAGCCGTCACGCTCGCGCCATGGCGGTGGTGGATCTTTGGCATGCGGCTGAGCCATGCGTTCGAGCAGGCTGCGGGTCATGTTGGCCAGGTGCGGCACTTGCTCGACCTGACTCTGCAGGTTTTGCAGCAGGTTGCGCGGGCTGACGCGTTGGCGCATCCAGCGCTCGAGGAACGGCTGAGCGGTGGTCCACAGATCCAGATCAGGGTACAACTGGCGACCCAGGCCTTCGATATTCAGCAGGGTCTTCTGCAGCAACACTAGCTGCGGCTGCACTTCCATATTGAAGCGCCGCGCGGTCTGGAACAGGCGCATCAACAGCAGACCGAAGGAGATGTCCTTGAGAGGGCGTTCGAAGATCGGTTCGCACACGGTACGGATCGCCGCTTCGAAATCGTTGACCTGGGTTTCTTGCGGCACCCAGCCAGAGTCGATGTGCAACTGCGCCACCTTGCGGTAGTCACGCTTGAAGAAGGCCACCAGATTGCGCGCCAGGTAATCCTGATCCTCGGGGGTGAGGCTGCCGATGATGCCGCAGTCGATGGCGATGTACTGCGGGTTCCACGGCGTTCGCGTGCTGACGAAGATGTTGCCCGGGTGCATGTCGGCATGGAAGAAACTGTGGGTGAACACCTGGGTGAAGAAAATCTCCACGCCGCGTTCGGCCAACAGTTTCATGTCGGTGCGCTGGTCGGCCAGAGTCGCCAGATCGGTGACCTGGATGCCGTAGATGCGCTCCATGACCAACACCTTGGGGCGGCACCAGTCCCAATACACCTGGGGCACGTAGAGCAGATCCGAGCCCTCGAAGTTACGTCGCAACTGGCTGGCGTTGGCCGCCTCGCGCAGCAGGTCGAGTTCGTCGTAGATGGTCTTCTCGTAATCGCTGACCACGTCCACAGGGTGCAGGCGACGGGCTTCGCTCGAGGCGCGCTCGGCCAGTTTGGCGAGCAGGAACAACCAGGCCATGTCGGCGCGGATAATCGGCTTGAGGTTCGGGCGAACCACTTTGACCACTACTTCTTCACCGCTTTTCAGCTGCGCCGCGTGCACCTGGGCGACCGAGGCCGAGGCCAGCGGTTCGGTGTCGAAACGGGCGAACGCTTGGCTGACCGGCATGCCGAGTTGTTCCTCGATCAGCGCCAGCGACTTGGCCGGGTCGAACGGCGGTACGCGATCCTGCAGGTGGGTCAGTTCGTCAGCGATATCCGGCGGGAGTAGGTCACGGCGGGTGGACAGCAACTGGCCGAATTTGATGAAAATCGGCCCCAATTCTTCCAGGGCCAAGCGCAGGCGCTGACCGCGATTGAGCGGCGAAGCCTTGCGCGGCAGCCAGCGCCAGGGCAGCAGGAAGCGCGGCGCGCGCAGCCAGAAGGGCAGCGGCAGGGCGAACAGCAGGTCATCCAGGCGGTAGCGGATAACCACGTAGAGGATGCGCAGCAGGCGACGAAGGGCAAGCAGCTTCATGCGATGGGCTTATGGCGTTGGGCGAGGCGCTCGATGCGCGCGTCGAGACGGTCGAGGGAAAGTTTCAGGGCATCCAGTTCGGCAAAGCGTGCGTCGGCCTCACGGTGACCAACCAGGGTGCGTGATTCTTCACTGAGGTAATCGGCCAGGCTCAGTTGCAGGCTGTGCAGAGTGTCCCGCGTCCAGCCCGTGCGGCTGCGCAGGTGGCCGGCCAGCAGTGGCGTGGCGATCGGGCCGAGCCAGCGTGACAGCTCGTATTCCCAATCCAGCTCAAGATCCTGCAACACGCCGGCCAGCTCCAGCAGCACGCCACTTTCGCCGTCCAGATCGACCTCTGGCGTGTGCAGCACGGCCTGCTTGTCCTTGGCCAGCGCCAGGCTCAGCAGAGAACTGGCTGGCGCGCGCAGGGTGCAGTCGACTTGCCCCGCCCATTGGCTGGCCAGGCGCAGGCCTTCACCGTCGGCGAGGATGAACAACTGGAACGCTGGTGCGCGCGACTCGACCGCGATCACCCGGCCATGCAGCCGGGTCAGGCGCGGCAGGGCAGTGCTGTCCAGCGCGAGTACGCGGTTAAGGCCGCGCTCGACGCCGGCGAACAGGGCCTGGCTCAGCATCAGGGCTTGATACCGCGGTGCAGCGCGACGATGCCGCCGGTCATGTTGTGGTAAGTCACGCGGTCGAAGCCTGCGGTCTCCATCATCGCCTTGAGGGTGTCTTGATCCGGGTGCATGCGGATCGACTCGGCCAGGTAGCGATAGCTTTCGGCGTCGTTGGTCACCAGCTTGCCCACGAGCGGCATGAAGTTGAACGAGTAGGTGTCGTAGACCTTGGACAGCAGGGTGCTTTTCGGCTTGGAGAACTCCAGCACCAGCAAACGACCGCCGGGCTTGAGTACACGCAGCATCGAGGCGATAGCGGCGTCTTTGTGAGTCACGTTGCGCAGGCCGAAGGCGATGGTCACGCAGTCGAAATGGTTATCTGGAAAGGGCAGCTTTTCGGCGTCGGCCTGGACGAAGGCGATGTTGCCCGACACACCGCGGTCGAGCAGGCGGTCACGGCCGACCTTAAGCATCGAGGCGTTGATATCGGCCAGTACCACTTCGCCGGTATCGCCGACGATACGTGAGAACTTACGCGCCAGATCGCCCGTGCCGCCGGCGATATCCAGCACGCGGTTGCCGCTGCGTACGCCGGACAGCTCGATGGTGAAACGCTTCCACAGACGGTGCATGCCGCCGGAAAGCAGGTCGTTCATCAGGTCGTACTTGGCGGCTACCGAGTGGAATACTTCGGCGACCTTGTCCGCCTTGCGGCTTTCCGGAACGTCCTGGAAACCGAAGTGAGTGGTGGGTTCGCTGCCGTCGTTCTTGCGCGGATCGTTCATGTCACCCTTTCCTGAAATCCGAGAGGCTTGGCGCCGTTTTAAAAGCCTATGAGCTAAAGCCATGCGAGGCACTGTCGCCAGTGGGGCCAGCGGCTGGCCCGCAGCATGGTTTCGACAGGCTCTAGTCAGCCGAGTGCCCGCATTCTAAACCTAAAAGCCGGGCACAGGCGCACGCCGGTAGTGGCCCACCGGGCGCTTCTTGTATATTCCCCCGCCAGCGATTTCAGTCAGGAGAGCCATGATGGCCAGAATTACCGTCGACCGCCCCCATAACCTGGGCGTCGAAGCCGCCCGCGGCAAGGCCGAACAACTGGCCGAGCGCCTGGCGCGCGAATACGACGTGCGCTACCAGTGGAACGGCGACACGCTGGAGTTCAAGCGCAGCGGCGCCGACGGTCGGATCGAGGTCAGTGAGGATCGGGTCAACCTGCAACTCAATCTTGGCCTGCTGCTTTCGGTGCTGAGCGGCAAGATCAAGAGTGAAATCGAAGAGGTGTTGGACAAGGAATTGCAGGCCTGACTTGGGTTACAGGTTTGATCGGTATACACAGCGTGCCCTGGAGGCACCGCTGTAACACTCGCGGTTTAAGCAAAACGTAATCAATGGAATCGCATCATTTGCTTTTTGTGCGTTAAGTAGAGGTGACCCTCTTCCTGTACGCGGTGTAGCCAAATAGTCAGAGTTGATTCACTGATTCCGACTCCATTGATTCCGTGATAATGCCGGCGAGTATCCGGTACAGCTGTGAGGGCGATACAGGTTTGTGCAGCAGCGGCACACCGCTGTCGCGGGTCTCGCGCAAGCGCTCCGGGGCCGTGTCGCCGGTGATGATCAAGGCCGGCACCTGCCACCCAAGCGCCTGGCGCACTTGGTTTATAGCCTGGGCGCCAGTCTGGTTCTCGCGTAGACGGTAGTCGCTGATCAGCATCTGTACGGGCCACTGGTTGACCACTTCCAGCGCTTCCTCGATACGTTCCACCGCCCGGCACTCGCAGCCCCAGTTCTGTAGCAACTGCTGCATGCCCTGGCGGACGATTGCATCGTCTTCGATCACCAGTACGCGCAAGCCCTGCAGTCGATCCGACTGTTGTTGCGGAGCGCCGGGCAAGGCGAATGCATCTTCACTGAGGCCGGCCCTGACCAGCGGCAGGCGCACGCGAAAGATGCTGCCGCGCCCTGGTTTCGAGACCAGTGTCAGGCCATGCCCCAACGAGCGGGCCAGCCCATCGGTGATCGCCAGCCCGAGGCCCAGCCCCTTGAGGCGGTCACGTTCGGGATTACCCAACTGGTGAAATTCGCGAAAAACCTCGCTTTGTTGTTCCGGTGCGATACCGATACCGGTGTCGATGACCTCGATCTGTACCTCGTCGCCGCGCTTGCGACAGGCAATCAGCAAACCGCCTGTGTCGGTATAGCGGATCGCATTGGTGATCAGGTTACGCAGCATCAATTCCAGCAGGTTGGGGTCGGAGCTCACCGCCAGCGATGTTTCGCGACAGCGGTAAACGATGTCCTTGGCATCCGCCAGGCTGCCCAGTTCGTTTTCCAGTTTGTTGAGCAGTGGCTGCAGGCGGAACGCCTTGCGCTGAGGCTCGATCACCCCGGCTTCGATACGTGAGAAATCCAGCAGGGTATTGAGCATCTGCGCGCTGGCCTGGCTGGCGGTTCGTGCATTGCCCAATACCTTGTGCTGCATCTCCGACAGCTCACTACGCGCCAGCACCTCGAGGAACAGCTCCTGGGCATGCACGGGCTGGCGCAGATCATGGCTGGCTGCAGCGAGGAATTTCGACTTGGCCAGGTTGGCCTCTTCGGCCTTGGCGCGGGCCTGCTCGGCACGCTCCGATTCAATCCGCAGTTGCTCGACCAGATCGAGATTCTCGAAGCGCAGGGCAATGGAGCGTTGCGACGAGCGCTGCGCCAGCAGAGCCTGGCCAAACTGGCCGATGACGTACAGGGTGCAGCCGATGGCCAGCATCGTGTACGAGTTGCCCTCGATCAGCCACAGCTTGGTGTTGATGGCCCCCAACTGCGCGAACTGCATGCTCGCATACAGTGGGAACACCGGCGCCAGCAGCGAGACCGCGTTGCCGCTGACCCCGGCCAGCGACGCCATGGCCAGTAATTGCTCGGGTAATGAAGCCTGGCCCATGACGATCCAGGCCAGCGCGCCCCAGGCCAGCCCTTCGAACACCTTGATGATGCTCATGCGCAGGATCAGGTGCGCCGTATTGTCGGGCGTCACGCCGCGGCGCAAGGCCAGCATCGCGTAGCTCACACAGAGCACCCGGCCGCATACCACCATGGCGAACCAGATGAACAACACCTGACGGTTCTCGGGCGTTTGGAGCGCGATCACGAGAATCAGCGCGAGCGCCGTGCCCAGGTACAGCGAGTTCTTCATGCCGATGAACACCAGGCGCACCTGTTCGACGCGAATATCCCTGTTTCGATCTTCACTGAGGGGCGGGGTGTTCAATGAATCAGCCCACGGCGGCGCGCGACGAAGGCCGCCTCGGAGCGGCTGGACACCTGCAAGGCTGCCAACGTGGCCTGCACATGGCCGCGCACGGTGTTTTCAGAAAGGTTGAGGCGCCTGCCGATCATCTTGTTCGAGAGCCCCTGGCAGAGTAGGTCGAGCACTTCGCATTGCCTTGGCGTCAGGCGGGTCGCCAGGCTGTCGCCGTCCGCAGACGGCGCTGGGTGATCCTCGAACAGCACCTGGCCAGCGAGAACCTGGGCGATCAGCTCCAGCATCCGGGTGGGTGTTTCAGCCTTGCAGATGAACCCGTGGGCGCCTCGCTCCAGCGCATCGCGCACCACCTGACCATCCTGTATCGCTGAGACCATCACCACTTTTGCCAAGGGCCACTTGCGCTTGAGCAGGGCGATGCCATCCAGGCCGTTGAGGCCGTCGAGCTGCACATCAAGCAACAACAGATCGAAGGCCTCGCTCGGGCAGAGCAACGCCTGCTCCATCGAGGCCGCCTCGGCAATCTCCACATCGCCCAGGCCGGCGGCCAGCACCATGCCGATCCCGGAGCGGAACAGCGCGTGATCATCGATAAGCAGCAGGCGTTTGGTCATGCTGGCCATTCAATCGCGCCAGCCTGCGCCACGCAAGCAACCAGTCCAAATGGACTATAGGGCGCCGCGTCATTCCGGGTTAGCGTGACCGCTTATAAATCGATGGGGTCAGCGGTGGTCACCAGCAGTCGCTGGTGCCGGCGTCATCCCTGCAGGCCTCTTCAGGGATGACAGCATGAACCGTGTATTCACCACCGTCTGGAATCACAGCCTTGGCGCCTGGACAGTCGCCAGCGAACACGCTAGCCGCCAGGGCAAGCGAAGTACCTCGAAAGGCCAACGCATCGGCAGCGTGGCCCTGCTGAGCGCCACCCTGTTCAGCCCGGTGCAGGCAGTCGCAGCGGATCTACCCGCGGGCGGGCAGATCGTGCAGGGCTCCGGCCAAATCGGCACGCCGAGCACCAACCAGATGGTCATCGACCAGGCCAGCAACAAGCTGGCCATCAACTGGCAGAGCTTCGATATCGCTGCCGGCAACAAGGTGACCTTCAACCAGCCTGGCAGCGACTCGATTGCCCTGAACCGCGTGCTCGGCGCCGATGGCTCGAGAATCATGGGCCAGCTCGACGCCAATGGCCGGGTCTTCATCATCAACCCTAACGGCGTGCTGTTCGGCCAGGGTGCGCAGGTGAATGTCGGCGGTTTGGTCGCCTCCACGTTGGATATCAGCGACGCGGACTTTGCTGCGGGTAACTACCAGTTCAAAGGTGATGGCAGCAATGCCAGCGTGATCAACCAGGGCTCGATCAATGCCCGTGATGGCGGCGCCATCGCCCTGCTCGGCGGAGCAGTGAGTAACCAGGGCGTGATCGTTGCCAACCGGGGCACGGTCGCCCTGGCGGCGGGCAATAAAATCACCCTGGACTTTGCCGGTGACGGCCTGCTCAACGTGCAGGTAGATGAGGCCGCGGTCGATGCCCTGGTGGAAAATCACCAACTGATCAAAGCCGACGGCGGCCAGGTGCTGCTCACCGCCAATGCCGGTGACGCGCTGCTGAAAACCGTGGTCAATAACACCGGCGTGATCGAAGCCCAGACTCTGGGTGAGAAAGACGGCAAGATTGTTCTGCTTGGCAGTTTTGACGGCGGCACCGTGCAGGTGGCGGGCACCCTCGATGCCAGCGCACCGACGGGCGGCAATGGCGGGTTTATCGAAACCAGCGGTGCCCACGTCAAAGTAGCCGACAGCACCAAGGTCACCACCAAATCTGCAAACGGCAAGACCGGCATCTGGCTGATCGATCCGACCGACTACACCATCGCGGCCACCGGTGGCGACCAGACCGGCGCGTTTTTTACGAATGCGCTCAAAAGCACCAGTGTTCAGATTCAGAGCACCTCGGGCAGCAGCGGCACGCTGGGCGACATCAACGTCAACGACACGATTTCGTGGTCGGCCAACCTGCTCAAGCTGACGGCGCAAAACAATATCAACATCAACCAGGCGCTGCGAGGCTCCGGCACGGCCAGCCTGGCGCTGGAATATGGCCAGGCGAACGTGGCCTCCGGCAACACGAGCAAGTACAACGTCAAGGCCGAGATCGACCTGCCGTCGGGGCAGAACTTCAGCACCAAACTGGGCAGCGATGGCGCGCTGACCAATTACACGGTGATCAACAGCCTGGGCGCGGCCGGCAGCACCAGCGGCACCGACCTGCAAGGTATCGGCGGCGTATTGAATGCCAACTATGTGCTGGGTGCCAATATCGATGCGACCTCCACCTCGGCCTGGAATGGGGGGCTGGGATTTACGTCCATCGGCACCAGCGGCGTACCGTTTTCCGGGCAGTTCGATGGCCTGGGCCATGTCATTACCGGCTTGAACAGTTCTACCACCAGCGTGACCGGCACCGCCGGTCTGTTCGGCTCCAACAGCGGAAGCCTGCGTAATATTGGCTTGGTCGCTCCGGTTATCGGCGCTAATAGCGGCAACGGTACCCAAGCCAATATCGCCGCGCTGACCGGTATTAACAGTGGTGCCATCAGCAATGCTTATGTCAGCGGTGGTTCGGTGGCCGTCACGACGGGTGCCATTGGTGGCGGCCTTGTTGGACTCAACAGTGGCACGATCAGTGACAGCTACAACAGCAGCAAGGTCAGCGTCGTGGGAAACTATGACTGGTGGCTGGGAGGACTGGTTGGCAATACCACCTCAGCCAGTACGATCATCAACAGCTATAACTCGGGTGAAGTGGTCGGCAGGTACACCGCAGGTGGCTTGGTTGGCAATAATCTGGGCAAGATCACCGATAGTTTCAATAGCGGCAATGTGTCAGGAACCACCAGTACAGGGGGGCTGGCGTCCCATAATCGCGCTACTGGAGTCATCACCAACAGCTTCAATACCGGCTCCGTGACGGGCAATAGCCTGACCGGCGGCTTGGTCGGCAACAATACGACGTCCGGCCAGGTTCTCAATAGCTACTCGATTGGTGCGGTGAGCAGCCGTGGCACTACCGGCAGTGGCTTTGGCGGCCTGGCTGGAGGAAACGCAGGCATCATCAGAAACAGTTACGCGACCGGTTCGGTGGCGGGCGTCACAGCGGTGGGCGGCCTGGTTGGCGCCAATACCAGCGCTGGCTCCATCGAGAACGCCTATTCGTCTGGCGCGGTAAGCCTGCTTGCCGGCGGCTCCGGCACCTTGGGCGGCCTGATCGGCACCATCGCTTTCGGCACAAGTCCCTCGATCACTGGCGGGTATTACAACACCACCGTGAACCCTGGCATGCCAGGTGTCGGTAATAATGGCGGTCCCAGCACCCCCGCGATCACTGGCCTGACCACGGCGCAGATGATGACCGCATCCAGCTTCGCCGGCTGGGGCCTTTGCCACCACCGGTGGCAGCTCGTCAGTCTGGCGCATCTACGAGGGGCAAACCGGCCCGCTGCTGCGCAGCTTTCTCACGGCCGTCACCGTCACCCCCACGAACCTCGCCGGCAAGACCTACGATGGCACCCTCGCCAGCGGCACCTTCACCTACACCCCCAGCCTGACGGATGCTGTGCTCGACGGCAGCGCCACCTACACCACCCAGTCAGCCAATGCTGGCACCTACAGCGTCGCCAGTGGCGGGCTAACCCTAGGCGGCCTGTATTCCGGCCAGCAGGGCTACGACATCAGCTATGGCAGCGACAGCAGCCTGAGCATCACGCCGAAAGCCTTGACGGTGACCGGCGTGACTGTCGCCAGCAAGACGTATGACGGCACCACGTCGGCCACGGTATCGGGCGGTACCCTGAATGGCCTGGTGAGCGGCGAAACCCTGAGCCTGTCCGGCCAGAGCGGTACATTCAACGATCAGAACGCGGGCAACGGTAAGGCCGTGACGGTGACCGGCGCCACCCTGGGCAATGGCACTGGCCTGGCCAGCAACTATACGGTCACCAACGCCACCGGCGCCACCGGCACCATCACGCAAAAAGCGCTGACGGTGACCGGCGCGGCGGCGGCCGACAAGGTCTACGATGGCAGCACGACAGCGAGCGTGACCGGCGGCAGCCTGTCCGGCCTGGTCGGCTCGGAAACGCTGGGCCTCAGCCTGTATGGAGTATTCGGCAACAAGAATGCGGCCAGCGGCAAGACCGTGACGATAACGGGCGGCGCGCTATCCGATGGCACTAACGGCGGCTTGGCCAGCAATTACACGGTCGGCCCGGTGACCGGCCTGACCGCCAGCATTACGCCAAAAGCCCTGACGGTCAGCGGCGTGACGGTCAGCGCCAAGGCGTATGACGGCACGAAAGCAGCGACGCTCACCGGCGGCACCCTGGATGGCCTGGTCTCCGGCGAAACCTTGAGCGTGTCCGGCCAGAGCGGTGAATACAACGACAAGAACGCGGGCACCGGCAAGGCCGTGACCGTCACCGGCACCACCCTGGTCGACGGCAGCGGCCTGGCCAGCAATTACTCGGTGACCAATCCGACCGGCGTGACCGGCGACATCACCAAAAAAGCGCTGACGATCACCGGTATCACGGCCACCAACCGGGCCTACACCGGCGGTACCGCGGTCAGCCTGGGCGGTACCGTGATTGTCGACGGCCTGGTCGGTGCGGAAGGCTTCGGCGTCGGCGGCATGGTCGGCGTGTTTGCCGACAAGAACGTCGGCACCGGCAAGGCCGTCACCATCACCGGCGCGGTCATGACCGTCGGCAGCAACGGCGGCCTGGCCAGCAACTACACGATCAGCAACCCGACCGGCGTGACGGCCAATATTACCAAGGCCACCATTTCCGCGGTCACCAATATCGTGATCGACGACAAAGTCTACGATGGCGGCCTGAACGCCATCGTCAATGCGGCCGGCGCCACGTTCGGCGGCATCAAAAGCGGTGACAGCCTGACAGTCAACGCGACCACCGCCACCTTCGCCGACAAGAACGTCGGCACCGGCAAGGCGGTGACGATCAGCGGCATCGGGCTGGGCGGCACGGACGCCGGCAACTACAACCTGACCACCACCACCGGCAGCAGCACCGGCGCCATCACGCCGAAAGCGCTGACCATCATCGGCATGTCGGCTGTCAGCAAGGTGTACGACGGCAACACCAAGGCCAGCGTCACGGGCGGCTCGATCGATGGCCTGGTCGGCTTGGAGACCCTGGGCGTGACGGGCCTGACGGTTACTTTTGATGACAAGAACGCCGGCACCGGCAAGGCGGTGACGGCGACCGGCACCACCCTGGTCAACGGCGGCAATGGCGGCCTGGCCAGCAACTACACGATGGCCAACCCGACCGGTTTCACCGCCAATATCACGCCGAAAGCACTCACGGTTACCGGGGTCTCTGCCAGCGACAAGGTGTATGACGGTAATACCGGCGCGGTTCTGGTGGGCGGTAATCTGAGTGGTCTGATCTCTGGTGAAACGCTGGCTCTGAACGGCATGACCGGCACCTTCGCTGATAAAAATGCCGACACCGGCAAGATAGTTACCGTTAGTGGTGCAACACTTGCCGACGGTACGGGTTTGGCCAGTAACTACACCTTAACCAATCCCACTGGGCTGACAGCCAATATAAACAAGGCCGGGCTGACCGTGACCGCCAACGACGCCAGCAAGATCTACGACGGCATCGCCTACAGCGGCGGTAATGGTGTTAGCTACAGCGGCTTTGTCAATAATGAGGACGAAACAGTGCTGGGCGGAACGCTGGTTTATGGCGGCAGCGCCCAGAACGCGCTCAATGCCGGTAGCTACAGCATTGCTGCCACCGGTCTTACCGCCAGTAACTATGACCTTGCATTCAATGACGGCACTCTGCAGATCGCCGCGGCCCCCGTGCAGCCCCCCGTCACGCCGCCGGTAACCCCCGAGCCACCTGTTACTCCAGAACCTCCGGTCACACCCGAGCCGCCCATCGAGCCTCCTCAAGAGGAGCCGACCCTGACCAGCCGCCAGACCCTGCAATATGCCGCGGCCCGTAACAGCGCTCGTGAGCAGCGCCTGAGCCAACCGGCGCCTAACCTGTCCAGCCAGGACAGCAGCCCGGCCTACGACATCGTCGACAGCGGCATCCGTTTGCCAGAGGGAATCTGACCCATGCGCTTCTCTCTCTCCCTGTTCGCCCTGGCGATCACAGCCAGCAGCACGGCCAGCCTGGCCCAGGTCGCCCCAGATGCTGGCCAGTCGATCCGTGAAATCGAGCAAGTGCCGCTGCCGCTGCCACCCAAACAGTCCATCGACCTCAACTTGCCGGCTGCGCCGAGCAGCGAGGCAGCGGTTGGTGGGCCCACCCTGCAGGTTAATGCCATAACCCTGACGGGCAACCAGGCGATCGACAGTTCCGAACTGTTACCGCTGATCACCGATCTGCAAGGCCGGGCGGTCTCGTTGGGTGAGTTGCAGGCCGGCGCCAGCCGTATCACCGCGCTGTACCGTGAACGCGGTTATCCCTTGGCGCGTGCTTACTTGCCGGCCCAGGAAATCGACGAGGGCCGCGTCACCATTGCGGTGCTTGAAGGCCGTTACGGCCAGGTCAGGATCAATAACAGCTCCCGCACTGGCGCTACTGCCCTGGCTCCGCTGGCCGCGCTCAAGCCCGGCGACGCCGTACGCGGGCAGGCGCTGGAGCGCAGCCTGCTGCTGCTATCGGACACACCGGGGGTGGAGGTCAAATCCACCCTCACGCCCGGCGCATCGGTGGGCACCAGCGACTTGCTCGTGGCTGTGCAGCCAGGGGCGCTGCTGTCCGGCTCGGTCGATGCTGACAACTACGGCAACCGCTTTACCGGCGAGTACCGCCTGGGTGGCACTCTCAACGTCAACAGCCCGCTGGGCCTGGGTGATCGCCTGTCGCTGCGCGCCATGGGTTCGGATGAAGACCAGCAGTACGGCCGCATCGCCTACCAGTTGCCGATTGGCCCCTGGGCCACCCAGGTAGGTGTCGCCTATTCGGATATGGACTACGAGCTGGCCAAGGATTTCGGCGATCTCAAGGCCCACGGCAATGCGCGGATCACCAGTGTCTATGCGATCCAGCCGTTGATCCGCTCGCGCGATCTTTCCCTGTATGCGCAGTTGCAGTTCGACGACAAGCGCCTGAAGGACGATATCGACCTGTTCGACAGCAAGAGCGACAAACGCTCACGCGTGGTCATCGCCAGCCTCAACGGCAACAGCCGCGACACCCTGCTCGGCGGTGGCGTCAACAGCTTTTCCCTGGCCTGGAGCCAGGGCAGCCTGAACATCGATGGTGAGCTGAACCAGTTGATCGATGACCTGACGGCCGGCACGCAAGGCCGCTTCCACAAGGCCAACCCGAGCCTGGTGCGCCTGCAACGCCTGACGGATCGCTTCAGCCTGTACGGCCAACTACAAGGCCAGTGGGCCGACGGCAACCTCGATAGCTCGGAAAAGCTGAGCCTTGGCGGCGCCTACGGCGTACGTGCTTATCCCCAGGGCGAGGCGTCTGGCGACCAAGGCTGGCTGGCCAACCTCGAACTGCGTTACGCGCTAACCGACGCCTGGCAACTGAACACCTTCGTCGATCATGGCGAGGTGCGTTTGAACAAGGACACCTGGAGCACCGGCGACAATCACCGCAGCCTCTCCGGGGCAGGTATCGGTGCACGCTGGGCAACGCAGGGCTGGCAGATCAGCACCGTGGCTGCCTGGAAACTCGGCAATGCCGAAGCACAAAGCGATGTGGATCGTAGTCCTCGGGTCTGGGCGCAGGTCGTGCGTTATTTTTGAGGCACGCCAGGATAAATGGATCCGCGCAATTGATTTCTTGTACGCAAAGAGGCTTGCTCTCTCCGGGGCGCCGTCAGGCTGAAACGCGTTAGTTCGCTGGGCTTTGTGTAGGGCAGCGTGGCAGAAAGTTGCGTTCTTACGTCGGGGTGAGCGCCTCCACTGAGGTCAGAGGAGGCCTATTACTTTCAGGTTGTTGCCGGCCTGCCAGGTGCAGGCTGGTGTCTATCTGTGATCAAACGCAGCGCGTTGTGCGACCAGCGTTGGCTGCACTAGCTTGATCACTGGTAGATAGCTTAGAAGCGGAAGGCCTGGCGACCGATCAACAGCCACTGGCCTTTCTGTTTTTGCCAGATCTGGAAGTTTTCGATTTCGGTCGGGACGATGCCTTTCTCTTTGTTGATGGCTTGAGCCGAGAAGTGATGGCGCACCAGCGCGACGTCTCCGGACAGGGTGATCTTCTGGTTAAGCATCTTCAGTTCTTTGAACGCGCTCTTGCCGGTTTCGATGTCTGCGATAAAGGCTTTTTTGTCTTGGATATTGCCGCTGGAGTGGCCATAGGTGAGGTTTTCGGCCGTCAGTGCCTGCAGCTTGGCGATGTCCTTGTGCAGCATGGCCTGGGTGAGGCCGTCCACTGCGGTGGCGACATCCTGTTCATCGGTAGAGGCAGCGGCCACGTAGCCGGTAAACAGGCACAGAAAACAGACGAGCAGTTTCAGCTTTTTCATGCACAGAACCCTTTTTGTAATTGTTAGGAGTAAAGGCGACGGGATTGTCCGTCGTCGTACAACTTAACTGATTCTGGGTTCCTGACAAGTGCCACGCTCACCCAAATAGCCAACATTTCGTCAGGCTGGCGTACGGCCATTATCGCTGCAGGCGTGTGCTGTGCAGCAGGTCGCACGCTTCGCGAGTCGCGGTTGTGCTGGTCGGGGCGAGGGCGTCCAGCCAATGCCGGGCGCTGCTCTCGGGTAATTTAGGCCAGCCAGCTGACAGCGCTTGCAGGCGCTGCAGGTGTTCGCGTTCCGCATCCAGCTCGAGTTGTTTGAGGTGCTGGCGTAATAGCGCCAGCGCCTGATCCGTCTGCGCGGCCTCATGCCAGGATTGACGCAACTGCCTCAGTGGTACGACGACGTCGCGCTGCCAGGGGGCTGCAGCCTGGCGTAATTGCGCCACGTAGTCGGTGGTGCAGTGTGTTGCGCGTTGATCCAGCCATAGGCCGCAGAGCACCAGGCAGACATCCGCTCCAGCATCCTGCAGCGCCAAACAGGCCGTCTCGACGCCAGGGCGGGCATAGAGATTCGCGGCGAAGTCCCACAGGTCAGTAGTCACGGTACGCTCCGAGTAAGCGGCAGGGGACTCTGGTAGAATCCGCCGCCATTATGATCCGACTTCTGAACCTTACCTTACAGCGTGGCCCGCAGCGTCTGCTAGAAGACGCCGAGCTGACCCTGCACGCCGGCCACAAAGCCGGCCTTATCGGTGCCAACGGCGCCGGAAAATCGAGCCTGTTCGCCTTGCTGCGTGGCGAGTTGACCCCGGATGCCGGCGATTGCCTGCTGCCCGGCGACTGGCGCATCGCCCATATGCGCCAGGAGGTCGATACCCTCGAGCGCCAGGCCGTGGACTACGTGCTTGACGGCGACCACAACCTGCGCCGTGTGCAGGCTGATCTGGCAGTTGCCGAGCAGCGCCAGGACGGCAGCGCCATTGCTCGCCTGCACAGCGAGCTGGACAGCGCCGACGGCTACACTGCCGACGCCCGTGCCCGCAAGCTGCTGGCCGGCCTGGGCTTCGACAATGCGCAGATGGATCGCCGGGTCGGCGATTTTTCCGGTGGCTGGCGCATGCGCCTTAATTTGGCCCAGGCGCTGATGTGCCCATCCGACCTGCTGCTGCTTGATGAGCCGACCAACCACCTGGATCTGGATGCCATTCTCTGGCTCGAGGGCTGGTTGCAGAGCTATCCGGGCACTTTGCTGCTGATCTCCCACGACCGGGATTTTCTCGATGCCGTGGTCGACCACGTCGCCCACGTCGAGCAGCGCAAGCTGACGCTATACCGTGGCGGTTACAGTGCCTTCGAACGTACCCGTGCCGAGCGTTTGGCCCAGCAGCAGCAGGCGTACGAGAAGCAGCAAGTGCAGCGTGCGCACATGGAAAAGTACATCGCCCGTTTCAAGGCCCAGGCGACCAAAGCACGCCAGGCTCAGAGCCGCATCAAGGCGCTGGAGCGTATGGAAGAGCTGAGTGCGGCGCATGTCGACTCGCCCTTCGATTTCGTGTTCCGTGAGGCCGACAAGATTTCCACACCGCTGCTCAGCCTTAGCGAAGGCCGCCTCGGTTATGGCGACAAGACCATTCTGCAGCAGGTCAAGCTGAGCCTGGTGCCGGGCGCCCGTATCGGCCTGCTCGGCCCCAACGGCGCGGGCAAGTCGACGCTGATCAAGAACCTCTCCGCTGAGCTGCAGCCGCTGAGCGGCAGCTTGCAGCGTGGCGAGAATCTGGTGATCGGCTACTTCGCCCAGCACCAGCTCGACTCCCTGGACGACAAGGCCAGCCCGCTGTTGCACCTGCAGCGTATTGCCCCCGGCGAGCGCGAGCAGACCCTGCGCGATTTTCTCGGCGGCTTTGACTTCCGTGGGCCGCGTTGCGATGAGCCGGTGCTGAATTTCTCCGGTGGCGAGAAAGCGCGCCTGGCCTTGGCGCTGATCGCCTGGGGCAAGCCCAACCTGCTGCTGCTCGATGAACCGACCAACCACCTCGACCTGGAGATGCGCTTGGCGTTGACCATGGCGCTGCAGGAATTCGCCGGGGCGGTGGTGGTGGTGTCTCACGATCGGCACCTGCTCAAGAGCACCACTGACGAGTTCCTGCTGGTCGCCGATGGCCGCGTGGCACCGTTCGACGGTGACCTGGAGGATTACGCGCGCTGGCTGGTGGATTATCGTCAGCGCCAGGCCGCTCCAGCGACTGCGACAGCGGTCAGCACGGGCAATGACAAGCGTGGCCAGCGCCAGGCCGCCGCTGCGCTGCGCCAGCAACTGGCACCGCACAAGAAGGCAGCGGACAATCTCGAGGCTGAGCTCGGTCAGGTGCAGGGCAAGCTCGCCGCACTGCAAGAGCGCCTTGGCGATAGTGCCATCTACGAGGCCGCGCGCAAGGAAGAGCTGCGCCAGGCGTTGGCCGAACAGGCAGGGCTGAAGAGCCGTGAAGGCGAGCTGGAAGAACAGTGGCTGGAAGCGTTGGAAACTCTGGAAGTGTTGCAGCAAGAACTGGAGGCAATGGCTTGAATTTCGATTTTACCGACCTGGCCTGGCTAACCGCCTGGAGCCAGCCACTGATGCTCGCTGGGCAGGTCGTTCTGATTCTGGTACTGGCCTGGCTGGCACAGCGGATTCTCACTCGTGGCATTAGCCGCTTGGGCCATCGCTATCCACAGCTACCGGCAGAGCTGCTGGTGCCGTTGCGCGGCCTCACCCGCTGGCTGATCCTGGGTAGCGCGTTCATGCTGGTGCTGGAGCGCTTAGGTGTTTCGGCCCAGGTGTTGTGGGGTGCTTTGACCGGCTTTGCGGCAGTGGCAGCCATCGCTTTCTTCGCCATCTGGAGCGTATTGTCGAACCTGTTCTGCGCGCTGCTGATCTTCGCCCTCGGGCCGTTCCGTATCGGTGACTGCGTCGAGGTGCTGGAAAGCGCCGACAAGCCGGGCGTGCGGGGTCGTGTATTGGACATCAACCTGTTCTACACCACCCTGGAAGACCTGACCGGTGACGCGCCGGGCACCTGGGTGCAGATTCCCAATAGCCTGTTCTTCCAGAAGGCCGTGAGGCGCTGGCGCAACGGTGATGTACCGGCAGCACGCAAGATCGAATCCTGATCATCATTAATTCGAGGTCGTCATTATGGCTCTGGAAACCTGGCTCGCGTTCTTCGTCGCTTGTTGGCTGATCAGCCTGTCGCCAGGTGCCGGTGCCATCGCATCGATGTCGGCCGGCTTGCAATACGGCTTCCTGCGCGGTTACTGGAACGCCTTGGGCCTGCAGCTCGGCCTGGCGCTGCAGATCATCATCGTCGCAGCTGGCGTCGGTGCGATTCTGGCGACCTCGGCGCTGGCCTTCAGCCTGATCAAGTGGTTTGGCGTCGCTTACCTGGTTTACCTGGGCTGGCGACAGTGGTCTGCGCTACCTGCCGATATGAACGTGAGCGGCGAGCGCCCGATTGGCCGGCCGCTGAGCCTGGTGTTGCGCGGCTTCCTGGTGAATTTCGGCAACCCCAAGGCCATCGTCTTCATGCTCGCGGTGCTGCCGCAGTTCATCAACCCCCATGCACCGCTGACTGAGCAGTACCTGATCATCGGCGTGACCATGGTGACTGTCGATCTGATCGTCATGGCTGGCTATACCGGCCTGGCCGTACGCGTTTTGCGCCTGCTGCGCACGCCGCGTCAGCAACGCATCATGAACCGCAGCTTTGGCGCGCTGTTCGTAGGCGCTGCGGCGTTGCTGGCCACCGTGCGTCGCGCACCGGTCTGAGCATGCGCGTATGGATCGATGCCGACGCCTGCCCACGGCTGGCGCGGGATCAGGTGGTCAAGTTCGCGCTCAAGCGTAACTTCGAAGTCGTCATGGTCGCCGGGCAAGCGCAGCCCAAGCCGGCTTTCGCCTGTGTGCGTTTGATCGTCGTGCCGAGCGGCCCGGATGCGGCTGATGATTATCTGGTGGAGCACGCCGTGCCAGGCGAGCTGGTGATCTGCAGCGACGTGCCGCTAGCTGATCGCTTGGTGAAGAAGGGTGTGCTTGCGCTGGATCCGCGCGGTAAGGAGTTCGACGAGCGCAACATGGGCGAGCGTCTGGCGGTACGTAATCTGTTCACCGACCTGCGTGAGCAGGGGCAGGTCGGCGGTGGTCAGGCTGCCTACGGCGACAGAGATCGGCAGGCTTTCGCCAATTCTCTGGATCGCCTGCTGACGCGCCTGTCACGCGGTTGAACGCCTTGTCGACCAAGCGTTTAAGCGTCGCCGCTGTGGGCGGCGATAGTTTTCACTCGTGGGTCAGTTCCAGTACGCGGTCTACCAGCTTATTGATCCCTGACGCCGCCTGGGAGATGGACTCAGCCAGCATGTAGGCCGGCGTGGTCACCAGCTTGCGCTGGGTATCCTCGACGATATCTTCGACGTTGCACTCGACGTGCTCGGCGCCCATTTTGGTCAGTGCTGCTGCGGTGTCGGCGTCATGGCCGATGGTGCAGGTCACGCCAGCGCCAAAGATGCGCGCCGCCAGGGCCGGGGCGATGCAGATCAGCCCGACGGGTTTGGAGGCACTGACGAACGACTGCGCAGCCGCCAGCACATCGGCCTGTACAGTGCAGTCGCCGCCAGCGCTGGCGAAGTCGGAAAGATTCTTGGCGGCGCCGAAGCCACCCGGCAGGATCAGTGCATCGAAGTCGTCGGCGCGCAGTTCGCGCACGTCTTTGATGTTGCCGCGGGCGATGCGTGCGGATTCCACCAGCACGTTACGCGCTGGCTGCATTTCTTCGCCGCTCAGGTGGTTGAGTACGTGTGTCTGATCGATGTCTGGCGCGAAGCACTGCACTTCGGCGCCGCGTTGGTCGAGGCGCAGCAGGGTGATCACGCTTTCGTGGATCTCCGAGCCGTCATAGACGCCACAACCGGAAAGAATCACTGCGACTTTCTTGTTCATCGACCAACTCCTGATGAGGTACGAGCCGAGCCCGGATCTAGCGTCCGGCGGTCTCGCCTGGGGGTAACATGTCTTTTGTTATGACTGATCAGTCAGCCAATTGTTACAGGCTTTTGAACGTTTGTGAGGTCGTCGTCAATTGCAGTGCTTCAGGTGCGGCGCTGTCTACGACGGTACAGCCAGATGCCCAGGCCGATGATCAGCAAACCCGCGAAGACGTACAACTGAACCTGATGCAGCTCGCCAAGCAGGCCTTCGAGTGCGCGGCCAAGCTTATAGGCGAGGGTGCCGAGCACGATGGCCCAGATCGCGGCGCCGATGGCATCGAGAATCACGTAACGGCGGCGCGGATAGCCGGAGATACCGATAGCCAGTGGCATCACGGTGCGCATGCCGTAGAAGAAGCGGAAGCCCAGCACCCACAAGTCCGGATGGCGGCGCAAGTACATCAGTGCCTTGTCGCTGAGCGCTTGCCACTGGGGACGATTATCGAGAATGCGTCGACCGTGACGGCGGCCCAGATGGAACCACAGTTGGTCGCTGGCATAAGTGCCGAGGAAGGCGAAGATTATCACCAGCTCGATCTGCAAAATGCCCCGCAACGCCAGATAAGCCGCCAGTAACAGCGACATTTCACCTTCGAGAAAAGTGCCCAGGGCCAGGGCCGGGTAACCGAAGTGCTGCAGCAAATTTTCCAGCATTGAAGATGACCGTAGAGGAGGGGAGGCAAGGCTACGCCGTTCGACAATGTAAAACAGCATTTGTCAGGAGACTGTGAAATGGTTCGCTGCGTTTTTTGACCTCTTCGGGCCTCGCGTCATGATTCTGTCTGCTTTTGACTTTTTCGATGTGCCTTATCGGCTGCGACGTGCCGTCGCAGTATTCGTTATCGTCGTCATCATTTGGTCATAATGGCGGCTTATAACTGTCACACTTCGCCCGCTTGAGCGGGCCCAGGAGTCTGCACGTGAGCTTTACCCCTGCTAACCGCCTGTTCCCAGCCACCCGCCTGCGCCGCAATCGTCGCGACGAATTTTCCCGGCGTTTGGTGCGTGAGAACGTGCTGAGCACCAACGACCTGATCCTGCCGGTATTCGTGCTCGATGGCGAGAATCAGCGTGAGGCGGTGGCATCCATGCCCGGCGTTGAGCGTCTGTCCATAGACCTGCTGCTGCAGGAAGCGGAGAAGTGGGTGGCTCTGGGTATTCCCGCGTTGGCGCTGTTCCCGGTAACCCCCGCAGAAAAGAAAACCCTCGACGGCAGTGAAGCCTGGAACCCGGACGGCATCGCTCAGCGTGCCACCCGTGCGTTGCGCGCGCGCTTCCCCGAGCTTGGGGTGATCACCGACGTGGCCCTCGACCCGTTCACCACCCATGGTCAGGACGGCATTCTCGACGAAGAAGGCTACGTGCAGAACGACATCACCGTCGATGCGCTGGTCAAGCAGGCGCTGTCTCACGCCGATGCGGGCGCTCAGGTGGTGGCGCCGTCGGACATGATGGACGGGCGCATCCAGGCTATCCGCGAGGCGCTGGAGCTGGCCGATCACGTCAACGTACGGATCATGGCCTACTCTGCCAAATACGCCAGCGCCTACTACGGCCCGTTCCGCGATGCGGTGGGCTCCTCGCTGAACCTCGGCAAGGCCAACAAGGCCTCCTACCAGATGGATCCGGCCAACAGTGACGAGGCGTTGCATGAAGTCGCCGCCGACCTCGCCGAAGGCGCCGACATGGTCATGGTCAAGCCGGGCATGCCGTACCTGGACATCGTTTCCCGGGTCAAAAGCGAATTCAAGGTGCCGACCTTTGTCTATCAGGTCAGTGGCGAATATGCGATGCACATGGCTGCCATCCAGAACGGCTGGCTCAGCGAAGCGGTCATTCTCGAGTCGCTGACGGCCTGCAAACGAGCGGGTGCCGATGGCATCCTCACTTATTTCGCCGTGCGTGCGGCCGAACTCATACGACAGGGGCAGTAGCCCCTCCAGGGTAATTCAATGAGCAACGAAGGACTCAGTGAGAACGAACAGCTCGATGTACCGGCAGTCAGCCTGCCGGTGATCGACGAAGCGCCGGTGGAAGCGATAGTGGAAACGCCAGTAGTCGAAACCACGGCGGTCGCCGTGCCAGTGCCCAGCCTGGATGACAGTAGCTTGTACATCCACCGTGAGCTGTCGCAACTGCAGTTCAACATCCGCGTGCTGGAACAGGCGCTGGACGAGTCCTACCCGTTGCTGGAACGTCTGAAGTTCCTGCTGATCTTCTCCAGCAACCTCGATGAGTTCTTCGAAATCCGCGTTGCCGGGCTGAAGAAGCAGATCAACTTCGCCCGTGAACAGGCCGGCGCCGATGGCTTGCAGCCGCATCAGGCGCTCTCGCGCATCGCCGAACTGGTACACGAGCAGGTTGGCCGGCAGTACGCCATCCTCAACGATGTGCTGTTTCCTGCGCTGGCCAAGCACGGCATCAACTTCATTCGCCGCCGCTACTGGACGACCAAGCACAAGGCCTGGGTGCGCCGCTATTTCCGCGACGAGATCGCGCCGATCATCACACCGATCGGTCTCGACCCGACGCACCCGTTCCCGCTGCTGGTCAACAAGAGCCTGAACTTCATCGTCGAACTGGAAGGCGTCGATGCCTTCGGTCGCGATTCTGGTCTGGCTGTAATCCCTGCGCCGCGTCTGCTACCGCGGATCATCAAGGTGCCGGAAGACGTCGGCGGCCCAGGCGCCAACTACGTGTTCCTGTCGTCGATGATCCACGCCCACGCCGATGACCTGTTCCCTGGCATGAAGGTCAAGGGTTGCTACCAGTTCCGTCTGACCCGTAACGCCGATCTGTCGGTGGACACCGAGGATGTCGAAGACCTGGCCCGCGCCCTGCGCGGTGAGCTGTTCAGCCGTCGTTACGGTGATGCGGTTCGCCTGGAGGTGGTCGACAGCTGCCCGAAACACCTCACTGACCAGTTGCTCAAGCAGTTCGGCCTGTCGGAGCACGAGCTGTATCAGGTCAACGGCCCGGTCAACCTGACCCGCCTGTTCAGCATCACCGGTCTGGAAAGCCATCAGGATCTGCAATACGCGCCGTTCACGCCGGTAATCCCCAAGTTGTTGCAGAACAGCGAGAATATTTTCAGCGTGGTCAGCAAACAGGACATCCTGTTGCTGCATCCCTTCGAGTCCTTTACGCCGGTCGTTGACCTGCTGCGCCAGGCCGCGAAAGACCCCCACGTGCTGGCCATCAAACAGACGCTCTACCGTTCTGGCGCCAACTCGGAGATCGTCGATGCCCTGGTGGAAGCCGCGCGCAACGGCAAGGAAGTCACCGCGGTGATCGAGCTGCGCGCACGCTTCGACGAGGAGTCCAACCTGGCCCTGGCTAGCCGCCTGCAGGCTGCCGGTGCGGTGGTGATCTACGGTGTGGTGGGCTTCAAGACCCACGCCAAGATGATGCTCATTCTGCGTCGTGAGAACGGCGAGATCGTCCGTTACGCGCACCTGGGTACTGGTAACTACCACGCCGGCAACGCCCGTCTGTACACCGACTACAGCCTGCTCACCGCCGACGTGGCGCTGGGTGAGGATGTGTCAAAAATGTTCAGTCAGCTGATTGGCATGGGCAAGACCCTGCGCATGAAGAAGCTCCTGCATGCGCCCTTTACCCTAAAGAAAACCCTGCTCGACCTGATCGCCAAGGAAACCCACCTGGCCAGCGAAGGCAAGCCGGCGCACATCATCGCCAAGTTCAACTCGCTGACCGATGCGAAGATCATTCGCGCGCTGTACAAGGCCAGCCAGACCGGCGTGCGGATCGATCTGGTGGTGCGTGGCATGTGCTGCCTGCGGCCGGGCGTGCCGGGCGTGTCGCACAACATTCAGGTGCGTTCGATCATCGGTCGCTTCCTGGAGCACACCCGGGTGTTCTACTTCCTCAATGGCGGCGAAGAGAAAATCTATCTCTCCAGTGCCGACTGGATGGAGCGCAATCTCGATAAGCGCGTGGAGACCTGCTTCCCGGTCGAGGGTAAAAAACTGATTCTGCGCGTGAAGAAGGAGCTGGAAACCTACCTGACCGACAACACCCATGCCTGGGTGCTGCAGCCAGACGGGCGCTACCTGCGGCTTTCGCCGACCGGCAACCAGAACTCGCGTAGCGCGCAGGCCAGCTTGCTGGAAAAACTCAGCGCACCAGTGATTATCCCGCGCTGAGTCGTTGGCGCTGAAAACGGGCCTTAAATGGGCCCGTTTTTTATCCCTCAAAACCACGCCTCGTTCATTGTCAGGCAGGTGTCGTCGCGCTGTTCCAGCACATCCAGGTCGTGATGGCAGCCGGGCACTTCACGCAGCAGAAAATAGCGCGCTGCCTGCAGTTTGCCACTGTAGAAGTCGACATCGGCCGCATTACCAGCTAGGCGACCCTGCTCCGCGTGAACGGCCTGCTCCAGCCAGCGCCAGCCGATTACCAGATGGCCGAATACCTTCAGGTACAGCGCCGAGTCCGCCAGAGCGCTGTTCACGCGGCCCTGCTGCAGGTCGCCGAGCAGCGCTAGCGTGACGTTCGATAGGCGCGCCAGTAGTTTTTCCAGCGGCTGACGCAAGGCGTCCAGTTCGATGAAGGGTTCGGCGCGCTGGCAGGTATCGATGATCTGCCGGCTCAATGCCTTGAGTGCCGCGCCGCCGTGCTGGCCGACCTTGCGCCCTAGCAGGTCGAGGGACTGGATGCCGTGGGTGCCTTCGTGGATCGGGTTGAGGCGGTTATCTCGGTAATACTGTTCCACCGGGTGATCGCGGGTATAACCGTGGCCGCCGAGAATCTGGATCGCCAGGGCATTGGCTTGCAGGCAATACTCGGACGGCCAGGACTTGGCCACCGGAGTCAGCAGGTCGAGCAGTTGCCCGGCCTGCTCACGCTGTTCGGCGTCCTCCAGCGTCTGGCTATCGTCGAACAGGCGAGCACAGTAGAGAGCGAGGTCGAAGGCGCCTTCCACGTAGGCCTTCTGGGTCAGCAGCATGCGGCGTACATCGGCGTGCTCGATGATCGCCACCTGAGCGCTTGCCGGGCTCTTGCCGTCGGGCAGGCGCCCCTGCGTGCGCTGGCGTGCGTATTCCAGAGAGTACAGATAGCCGGCGTAGCCGAGCATCACCGCACCCATGCCGACGCCGATACGCGCCTCGTTCATCATCTGGAACATGTAGGACAGGCCGGCATGAGGCTTGCCCACCAGATAGCCGACGCAATTACCGTGATCACCGAAATTCAATGCCGTGGAGGTGGTGCCGCGCCAGCCCATCTTGTGGAACAGGCCTGTCAGAACCACATCGTTGCGCAGGCCCTGGCTGCCGTCTTCGCCGATCAGAAATTTCGGCACGATGAACAGCGAGATACCTTTCACCCCGGCCGGCGCGTCGGGCAGTCGGGCCAGCACCAGGTGGATGATGTTCTCGCTCAGGTTATGGTCGCCACCAGAGATGAAGATCTTGTTGCCCTTTAGGCGGTAGCTGCCATCAGCTGCCGGCTCGGCACGGGTGCGGATATCGGCGAGAGAGGAGCCTGCATGGGGCTCGGTCAATGCCATGGTGCCGAAGAAGCGGCCTTCGATCATCGGCTGTAGAAAACGACGCTTCTGCAGTTCATCGCCAAAGGCTTCGATCAGGTTGGCGGCCGCCATGGTCAGCAGCGGGTAGGAGGCCGTGGCGATGTTGGCCGCCTGGAAATGCGCGAAGCAAGCCTGGGACAACAGGTTGGGCAGTTGCATGCCGCCTGCCTCGAAGTCTCTGGTCGCGTTCAGGAAACCAGCGTCGACGAAGGCCTGCAGCGCTGGCTTGACCTCGCCGATCAACTGCGCGGCGCCGTCGACATACTGCGGCTCATTCTCGTCGCCCTTGCGGTTGTGCGTAGCGAACAGCTCTTCGGCGATGCTGTGCGCGGTATCCAACGCGGCGTTGAAGGTTTCCCGGCTGTGCTCGCTGAACCGCTGGCGGCTGGTGAGCGCTTCGGCATTCAGCACTTCGTAGAGTTCGAACGCCAGGTTGCGGGCGCTGAGCAAGGTCTCGGGCATGATGGCTCTCCGGTTGAATGAGGCCAGTCTAGGGAGCTGCGCGCGGCCCGCTAGCATCATCGACCGCCGTGATGGCGAGGAACAAGCCGTAAATGGCCTGGGGCATTCCACCGCAGGCGCTGCAGCGCGCGCGCAGGACGGCTACAATTCGCCTCCTGCTCAGGAGCCGATGATGAATTACCGCCACGCCTTCCATGCCGGCAACCACGCCGATGTATTGAAACACTTGGTGCTGTGCCGCCTGTTCGCCCTGTTGGCGCGCAAGGAGGCCCCGTACGCCTATCTGGATAGCCATGCCGGTGTCGGCCTGTACGACCTGACTGGCGACCAGGCCAGCCGCACCGGTGAGTGGCGTGAGGGCATCGGTCGTCTGTGGGACGCCACGGATGCACCGGAACCGTTACTCGATTATCTGGAAGTGATCCGTGCGATGAACCCCGATGGCGTCCTGCGCCATTATCCGGGCTCGCCCGAGCTGGCGCGTCTGCACACCCGCGAGCAGGATCGCCTGCACCTCAACGAGAAGCACCCGGAAGACGGTCAGTTGCTCAAGGAAAACATGGCCGGTGACCGGCGTGTGGCCGTGCACCTGGGCGAAGGCTGGCATCTGCCGCGTGCCCTGCTGCCGACGCGTGAGAAGCGGGCAGTCATGCTGATCGACCCGCCGTTCGAGAAGGCCGATGAGCTGGAGCGCTGCGTTACCTCGCTCAACGAGGCCATCGGTCGTATGCGCCAGACCATCGTGGCGATCTGGTACCCGATCAAGGACGAGCGTCAGCTCAAGCGTTTCTACCGCGACATGGAAAAGAGCGCGGCGCCGAAATTGCTACGTGCCGAACTGTTCGTGCACCCCGCTGATGAGGCTCAGCGCCTGAACGGTTCCGGCCTGCTGATCAGTAACCCGCCATGGGGACTGGAAGAGGAATTACGCGAGCTGTTGCCCTGGCTGGCCGAACGCATGGCACAAAGCAAAGGCAGCTGGCGCCTCGACTGGCTGATCGCTGAGCAGAGCTGACGGCTCTTATCTGTATCGATCGAAGGCCTGGTTTCAGCGGCTTGTGAGGGCGCTCACGAACTGCTCCGGGTCTTCCAGCATCATCAGGTGCCCACCGGGCAGGCAGGTAACGCTGGCGGCCTTTTCCAGCGCCCACGGTGGGAGGGTTCAGACCTTCTTTCGAGCGCTCTCCGGCGATCAGGTGCACGGGTGTCGATCCTTCGAATATTTCCCTGACTGCTTGCAGGTAGTCAGCATGACCGGTTACCTCAACGACCGAGCGTGCGGTGGCCTGGATGGTCGATGCCGGCTGGTTGCCCAGGAGGCTCGATGCGCTTGCACGATGGCTCGCGGTGGTCGCGATCCCAGACTTTGCCAGCCAGCCATCCGGGTTCTCCCTGAATTGCGCCAGCATCGTATCAGCCTCATGGGGCGTCATCCGAGCCACGCTGGCTGACCAGAAGGCATCGGCCAGCGAGAAGTTTCCCTCGACACTGTAAATCGACGCGACCCTTGTCGGATGAGCCGTTGCGAACAGCATGGCGATTGCGCCTCCAACGGAGTGCCCTACCAGGTGCACACGCTCGATGTCTCTCTCCGTGAGCCATCGAGCAAGGTGCGCAACCTGCCCGGGTAGCGTGATGGTGGAGGGATCCACATGCTGCAGGCCGCCGTAACCGAGCAGGTCGGGCATGTGTGCCTGGATGCTCCGTGAGCGAAATAGCGGTGCCAGATCACGCAGGCTGCCAATCAGGCCATGAATGAGAAGATAGGGATACTCGGGCATCTGGGTGCATCCATGGATGACGGGCTGATCTACCTTCGCCGTGGATCGACGTAGTAGCTCAGTTGCTGACGCGGATTCAGGTACTCGCGGGCTTCGGGGGGCAGCTGCGAGGCGCGCACGCTGCTTGCGATGACCACTGAGGCGTCTGCTTCCAGATTGACGATCAGCGCTTCTTCCTTGGGCACCTGAGCATCGTAGATGATCAGCGTCGGCTTCATTGGCAGCGTTGGGTGCATACCCAGCACCAGGGCGTAGCGCTCGTCTTGCAACTGAACCAGGCTGCCCGGCGGGTAGACGCCCATGCAGCGAATAAACGCCTTTAGCGCGACCTCATCGAAACGCACTCGCTGCTGTGGCGAGTACATGCGTGCGAGAGCTTCGTGAGGGCTCAGGGCTGTGCGCGGGTCGAGTGGGTTGCACAGGTTGTCGAAGTGGTTGGTGATGCACACGATGCGGCTCAGGCGGCCGATCGATGCTTCGTGCAACTGCCGTGGATAGCCGCTGCCGTCACAATATTCATGGTGCTCGTGGATGATGCGCAGCACGTCGTCGTCGAGCATCAGCTTCTCGCCCATACGTCGGCCGAACACGGTGTGCATCTCCAGCAACTGCTGCTCGGCGTGAGTCAGGGGCGGTAGTTTGAGCAGTACCTTGCTGGGTACTTCCAGCTTGCCGATGTCATGCAGCAGGGCGCCCATGCCGAGCATGTGGCAGGCCTCGCTATCCAGGCCCAGCTGGCGGCCCAGCATGACCGATAGCACGGTGACGTTGAGCGAATGCACGTAGGCATCTTCGGCAGCCTTGCCGGTGATGCTGTGCAGTGCTACGCCATCCTCGCCAAGCATGGTCTCGACCAGCTCGTTGACCAATGCCCCAGCCAGTTTGACCGAGTTCTCCGGCTGGTTTCGCAGGCTCTGATTGAGTGTCTTGACCCGCTGGCTGGCCTGGGTGAAGGCGCGGTCGACCTCGGACAGCCTTTTGCGCAGCACGCTGAGTTGCTTGACCCGCACCTGACGCGCCTGTTCCTGAGGATCTGGCGGGGTTGGTGGCGCCTGTTCGACCACTTTGGTCGGCAATGCCAGCGGCCCGCAATCGCTACGCGCGGGGTCGTAGCGCAAGCGCTTGAGACCCAGCGCACGGAGCTGCTTGAGCTGGCTTTCGTCCTTGATCTTGAAATTACTGAAGGCGAACGAATGTTCCCACCAGCTCAGATCGAGTTGGACATAAAGCCCGACACAAAGCTGGTCGGGCGAAATGTACTGAGTGGTATCCGGCATTCCGTGCTTGATCTGCAAAGTGACTGTTGGCTAAGTCTAGCGCCGTCCTGGGGTTGTAGCATCCCGTCAGATAGGACTATTCCAGTCCTCAGGCGGGTAGGCACACACCGGTTCCTTTCAGGCCGCAATAGCCTTCCGGGTTCTTCGCCAGGTACTGCTGGTGATAAGCCTCGGCGTAGTAGAAGGTCGGTGCTTCAGCGATCTCCGTGGTGATCTCGCCAAGTCCGGATTTCTCCAACTCGCTCTGGAACTGTGCCTGGCTATGGCGGGCAGCCTCAAGCTGTTGCTCGTCGGTGCAGTAGATGGCCGAGCGGTACTGGCTACCGATGTCGTTACCCTGGCGCATGCCCTGGGTTGGGTTGTGGACTTCCCAGAACACTTTGAGCAACTCTTCATAGCTGGTCTGCTGCGGATCGAACACCACCAGCACCACTTCGGCATGGCCCGTTAGGCCCGAACAGGTTTCTTCATACGTCGGATTGGGCGTATGACCGCCGGCATAGCCCACAGCAGTGGTCCAGCACGCCAGGCTGCTGCCAGAAGCGGCGCTCGGCACCCCAGAAGCATCCCAGGCCGAACACCGCGGTTTGCAGGCCATCAGGGAATGGGCCCTGCAGCGGGTTGCCATTGACGTAATGGGCTTCGGGCACTGAAATCGGTGTCTCGCGGCCAGGCAAGGCCTGTTCGGCGCTGGGCAGCTCGAGTTTGTGGGCGAGAATTTGCGAGCGTAAGACCATGAATCATGTTCTCCGAGTCGTTGCTGTTGTTTGGGGTAGACCGCAGCGGCCGTTGGCTGTTAGCGACCGTTCAGCGCGTGGGGCGCCGCGGGTAGCGCTTGAGGCTTTCTACCAGATCTCGGCCGGGTATGGGGCGGTCGAACAGGTAGCCCTGGCCGATATCGCAATGCTGACGGCGCAGGAAACCCAGCTGGGCTGCGGTTTCGATACCTTCGGCGACCACCTTGAGCTTGAGGTTGTGCGCCATGGCGATCACCGCCGAGGTGATTTCCATGTCGTCCTGATTCTCCGGGATGTCCTTGATGAAGCTGCGGTCGATCTTGATCACGTCGATCGGGAATTTTTTCAGGTAGCTGAGTGACGAGTAACCCGTGCCGAAGTCATCCATGGCCAACGTCAGGCCCAATTGCTTGAGGCGGCTGAGCTGGCTGCGGGTACTTTCGGTAGCTTCCAGCAGGAGGCCTTCGGTGAGCTCCAGCTCAAGCATCTCCGGCGGCAACTGCTCTTCCTCCAGGATGGCGGCAATCGAGCCGACCAGATCCGGGTCGCTGAA
Source organism: Pseudomonas sp. AC355 (assembly GCF_979258205.1). NCBI lineage: Bacteria > Pseudomonadati > Pseudomonadota > Gammaproteobacteria > Pseudomonadales > Pseudomonadaceae > Pseudomonas > Pseudomonas sp. AC355. The sequence continues at coordinate 4,140,004 of NZ_OZ409843.1, forward strand.
CTGCTTGGGCGACAGGTTGATTGCCACCTGCAGGTTACCCAAGCCGACGGCGGTGAGCTGCTTGCTCATGCGGCAGGCCTGACGCACCACCCATTTGCCGATGGGCACGATCAGCCCGGTTTCCTCGGCGACACTGATGAACTGATCCGGACGAATCATGCCTTTTTCCGGATGCTGCCAGCGCAGCAGCGCCTCCATGCCCAGCAGTTGTCCGGTCTTCAGGCACAGCTTGGGCTGGTAGTAGACCTCGAGTTCGTTCTGCGTCAGGGCGCGGCGCAGGTTGTTTTCCACGAATAATTTGTAGTTGGCCTCGGCATTCAGAACATCTGTGAATACCTGCAACTGATTCTTGCCGTTGGCCTTGGCCTTGTGCAGTGCGAGGCCGGCATGCTTCATCAATGTCTGCGGATCTTCACCGTGTTCAGGTGAGCAGGCCAGGCCAACGGAACCGGTGACGTTGATCAACTGGTTATCGACGAACAACGGCTTATCGAGGGTTTCCAGCACCTGTTGAGCGATCAATTGGCCGCGCTCACTATGGCAATTGTCGAGCAGGATGGCGAATTCGTTGCTGGCGAAGCGCGCCAAAGTACCTTCGCCGCCGAAGCTGTTGCGCAGGCGCTTGGACAGGCTCACCAGCAACTTGTCGCCAGTCTGGTGGCCAAGGGTGTCGTTGATTCGTTTGAAGTTGTCGATATCGACCAGTAGCAGGCTAATCGGTGAGCTGCTGGTGGTGGTGAAGCGTTTTTCCAGGGCTCGAATAAACGCATAGCGATTGCCCAGGCCGGTCAGGTTGTCGCTGTAAGCCAGGCGTTCGATGCGCTGCTGAGACTGTTTGGTTTCGGTAATGTCTTCATAAATGCCAATGTAGTGCGTCAGCGTGCCGTCGTCGGCGTGCACCTTGGAAATCGAGAACTGGCTCCAGTACGGTTCCAGGTTCTTACGCCGACTCTTGAATTCGCCCTGCCAGCTGTTCTGTTCTGCCAGCCCGGAAGTGCTGTCGAATAGCAGCTCGCTTAGATTCTCCAAGGCGGGTAGCTCCGACAGCTGACGACCCTGCACTTCGTCGGCGCTGTACTGGGTAATCGCGGTGAAGCTTGGGTTTACGTACTCCACCATGCCGTCGCGATTAAGCAAGATGAAGGCGCTGGCGCTCTGCTCGACGGCACGCTGGAACAGATACAGAGCGCTGGTGGCGTTACGGCGTTCCTGATTGCTCAGCACGTTGGCGTATTGATCGGCCAACTCTCCGGCGAAGGTGACTTCTTCCGCCTGCCAGATCCGCGGCCCACCGGTGTGTTCCAGGCACAGTACGGCAACCAGTTCACCACCGACCCGGATGCTGGCATCAAGTATGGCGGTGATCGCTTCGGGACGTAGATAGTCGTCACGCAGCTCACTGGTGCGCGGATCGCTTTCGGCGTCATGGGCGTTCAGCGAGCGACTTTCTTTCAATGCACGAAGGTATTTCGGGTAGCGACGACCGTCGATCGGTAACGGTACTTCGTAATGATCCTGATCGAGCAGATACAACGCCACGGGATCGAGCGTGTCGCCATTGATATGCCAGATACCCGCTCTGGCAACGCCGTATATCTCGCAGGCGCTGCGGGTGATCAGCTCGGCAGCTTCACGCGTCGGATCGCTGCTCTGATAGCGCTGGCTGGCTAGGCGCACGATGAGTTGCTGTTGCGCGAGAGAGCGCAGTTGATGCTGCTGCAGTTCAGCCTGGCTGCGCTGAAATTGCTCTAGCGAGTCCAGCACCTCGGTGTGCTCTGGTGGCTCTGGCGTGGGAAGGTTGTGGCTGTCTGCGAAAGCGTCGTCGGTGACCATCAGATAGCCGCGCAACAGGTGTCGTCCCCGTTGTTTGAATGGCTCGCCGAGCTCCATCAACCTCAACGGTCCGTGCGGTGTGTGCAGTGTGTAGTGCACCAGGTAATGTGTGCTTTCAGACAATTGTTGCTGAATGGCATCGTGCAGCCGGTAGCGTGCTTCCGGTTCCATCAGGCTGGCGTAGGGCGTTTCCACCAGGGTGCAGAGGTCACTGGCGGCGATACCGAGCTGCTTTTCGCAAGATGCATCAATGAACAGCAGCAGCCAGTTCGCTTCGTTCATCCGCTCGAAACGCAGCATGCCGAGCCGAGAAGGCACGGGCAGTTGCGTCACGACCTCGGCCGCTAAACGGCTCGCGGCATCGGGATGGCTTTTCATCGAATGGCTGTATCCATCTGCTGGCCTAGGCAAACGCCTGGCCTTTTCACTATAGCGCTAACGAGGGGGTTGCCGTATCTCCCTGGCCGCTGCAAGGCGGTAATGGCCCTTAGGTTGCACCATGGGGTGACGGCTGACAAGAAATCTAATGGCATTGTGACGTCTTTCTTTTAACTGGCTGATTTAAATAAATAATTATTTAAATTTGACGTCTATTACGGGGTTTCGAGCGCACTTTAACGCGACCACCGAGTTGAAATATGCAAAAAAAACCCCGCCTGATCGGGCGGGGTCGAGGTTACGAGCGTGGCGCTCGAAAACGTATTGCTTACAGCAGCATGGTGCGGATGTCGTTCAGCACATCGCCCAGGCGCTTGGTGAAGCGTGCAGCGGCTGCGCCATTGATCACACGGTGATCGTAGGACAGCGACAGCGGCAGCATCAGCTTGGGCTGGAAGGCCTTGCCATCCCAGACTGGCTGGATGGTTGCCTTGCTGACACCGAGGATTGCCACTTCCGGTGCGTTGACGATCGGCGTGAAGCCGGTGCCGCCAATGTGGCCGAGGCTGGAGATGGTGAAGCAGGCGCCCTGCATGTCGTCAGCCGAAAGCTTCTTGTTGCGCGCTTTCTCTGCCAGTGCAGCGGCTTCAGCAGCCAGTTGCAGCAGGCTCTTCTGATCGACGTTCTTGATCACCGGTACCAGCAGGCCATCGGGGGTGTCGACTGCGAAGCCAACGTTCACGTACTTCTTGCGGATGATCGCTTTGCCACTTGGCGCCAGCGAACTGTTGAAGTCCGGCAGCTCCTTGAGCAGGTAGGCGCATGCCTTGAGCAGCAGTGGCAGAACGGTCAGCTTCACGCCGGCTTTCTCGGCAACGGCCTTCTGGGCGACGCGGAAGGCTTCCAACTCGGTGATGTCAGCCGAATCGAACTGAGTCACGTGTGGCACGTTCAGCCAGCTGCGGTGCAGGTTGGCGGCGCCGACCTGCATCAGGCGGGTCATCGGCACTTCTTCGATTTCACCGAACTTGCTGAAATCGACGGTCGGGATCGGCGGAATGCCAGCACCACCGGTTGCACCGGCAGCCGCTGCGGCAGGAGCCGATTTGGCCTTCTGCAGCTCGGCCTTGACGTAAACCTGCACGTCTTCCTTGAGGATGCGACCTTTCGGGCCAGTACCTGCCACGGCGCTCAGCTCGACGCCGAACTCGCGGGCCAGCTGGCGTACGGCCGGGCCAGCGTGCACTTTGCTGCCATCACGGCTTGGCGTGGCTGCCGGAGCGGCCTGCGGTGCAGCCTTGGCAGGTGCCGAACCCTGAACGTTGGCCGCTTTGGCCTGTTCCGGGGCAGCAGCTGGCGCCTGAGCGGCGGCTGCAGGTTTGGCGGCGGCCTTGCCCTGGACTTTCAGAACCAGGATCAGATCACCGGTCTTGGCCTGATCGCCGACCTTGATGGAAATGCTTTCGATGACGCCAGCCTTGGGGGCAGGGATTTCCATGCTGGCCTTGGCCGACTCCAGCACGATCAGCGACTGTTCGGTTTCGACGCTGTCGCCAACCTTGACCAGTACTTCGATCACGCCAGCAGCATCTTCGCCGATGTCCGGGATGCGGACTTCTTCGCTGCTTTCGCCAGCCGGTTCTTCAGCTGCCGCAGGAGCGGCGGCTTCGGCAGGGGCAGCAGCACTCGGTGCGGCAGCAGGAGCGCTGGCAGCTTGCTTCGGCTGTGCACCCGCGGCGCCTTTGAGCACCAGGATCAGGTCGCCGGTACCCACTTCGTCACCGACCTTGACCGACACGCTCTCCACCACGCCTGCAGCGGGCGATGGAATTTCCATGCTCGCCTTGTCGGATTCGAGGGTGATCAGCGACTGGTCGACTTCGATGGTATCGCCCGGTTTGACCGCTACTTCGATGATGCTGGCCTTGGCGCTGGAACCGATGTCCGGCACTTTGACTTCCTGAGGCTCGGCACTGCCAGCAGGCTCAGCCTGCGGCTCGGCGGCTGGTTGCGCTGCTGCGGCAGGTTCTGCCTTGGCAGGTGCCGGTTCTTGCTCGGCCGGGGCGGCTTCGGCATCGCCTTCCACGTCCAGTTCGAGCAGCTCGTCGCCTTCTTTCAGGTTATCGCCCAGCTTTACTTTCAGGCTCTTGACGACGCCGGCCTTGGGGGCCGGGATCTCCATGCTGGCCTTGTCCGACTCGAGAGTCAGTAGGCTTTGGTCGGCCTCGATGCGGTCGCCAACCTTGACGAACAACTCGATGACTTCACCCTCACCACCGCCGATGTCGGGTACGCGAATCAATTCACTCACAATGCGTCTCCTCAGCAGTCCAGTGGGTTGCGTTTTTCGGGGTCGATACCGAACTTGACGATGGCTTCAGCCACGGCCTTGCGTTCGATCTGACCACGATCGGCCAGCGCTTCGAGCGCAGCCAGAACGACCCAACGGCGATCCACTTCGAAGAAGTCGCGCAGTTTGCGGCGGCTGTCGCTGCGGCCGTAACCGTCGGTACCCAGTACCTTGTATTCCTTGACCGGAACCCACTGACGAACCTGTTCGGCAAACAGCTTCATGTAGTCGGTGCTGGCAATGACCGGGCCCTGACGACCGCTCAGGCACTGCTCGATATAGCTCTTCTTGGGTTCCTGTTCCGGGTGAAGGCGGTTGCTGCGCTCCACGGCCAGGCCATTGCGACGCAGTTCGTTGAAGCTGGTAACGCTCCACACATCGGCGCCGATGTTGTAGTCGTTGCGCAGGATCTTCGCCGCTTCGCGAACTTCGTTGAGGATGGTGCCGCAACCCAGCAGTTGCACGTGGTGGGCGGCTTCCTTCTTGTCCTCTTCGAGCAGGTACATACCCTTGATGATGCCTTCTTCGACACCTTCGGGCATGGCCGGCTGCTGGTAGTTCTCGTTCATCACGGTGATGTAGTAATAAACGTTTTCCTGCAGGGTCATCATCCGGTGCGTGCCTTCGCGCATGATCACCGCCAGCTCGTAAGCGTAGGTGGGGTCATAGCTGCGCACGTTGGGGATGGTGCTGGCGAGGATGTGGCTGTGGCCGTCCTCGTGCTGCAGGCCTTCGCCGTTCAGCGTGGTACGGCCGGAAGTGCCGCCCAGCAGGAAGCCGCGGGTCTGGCCGTCGCCGGCAGCCCAGGCCAGGTCGCCAATACGCTGGAAGCCGAACATCGAATAGAAGATGTAAACCGGCAGCATCGGCGTGTTGTAGTTGCTGTAGGCGGTACCAGCAGCGATAAAGGAGGAGAACGCACCGGCCTCGTTGAGACCTTCCTGGAGGATCTGGCCGTCCTTCTCTTCGCGGTAGTACATCACCTGATCGCGGTCGACCGGCTCGTACAACTGGCCGACAGGCGAGTAGATACCCAGCTGGCGGAACATGCCTTCCATACCGAAGGTACGGGCCTCGTCAGCGAGGATCGGCACGATGCGGCTACCCAGCTCCTTGTCCTTGACCAGCGACGCGAGGATGCGACCGAAAGCCATGGTGGTGGAGATTTCGCGGTCGCCCGAGCCATCCAGAACGGCCTTGAGGGTTTCCAGCGGCGGCGTCGGGATGCTGATGTTGCCGCGGTTACGCTGCGGCAGGTGGCCACCAAGCTTCTCGCGGCACTTGCGCAGGTATTTCATTTCCGCGCTGTCTTCGGCTGGGCGGTAGAACGGCAGTTCTTCCAGCTGCGAATCGTTCAGCGGGATATCGAAGCGATCGCGGAATTTCTTCAGCGACTCGATATCGACTTTCTTGGTGTTGTGCGCGGTGTTCTTGGCTTCGCCGGCACCGGTGCCATAACCCTTGATAGTCTTGGCCAGAATGACGGTCGGCTGACCCTTGTGGTTGACCGCCTGGTGGTAGGCCGCATAGACCTTGTACGGATCGTGGCCACCGCGGTTGAGGTTGAAGATTTCCTCGTCCGACAGTTTCTCGACACGTTTGAGCAGCTCTGGGTCGTGCCCGAAGAAATGCTTGCGCACGTAGGCGCCGTCTTTGGCCTTGTAGTTCTGGTACTCGCCGTCGATCGCCTGATCCATACGGCGCTGCATGCGGCCGTCTTCGTCCTGAGCGAACAGCGGATCCCACATGCGGCCCCAGATGACCTTGTTGACGTTCCAGTTGGCGCCGCGGAACACGCCTTCGAGTTCCTGGATGATCTTGCTGTTACCGCGAACCGGGCCGTCGAGGCGCTGCAGGTTGCAGTTGATGACGAAGATCAGGTTGTCGAGGTTCTCGCGGCCGGCCAGGGAGATGGCGCCCAGGGTTTCCGGCTCGTCGGTCTCACCGTCACCGATGAAGCACCAGACTTTCTGCTTGCCGGCCGGGATGAGGCCGCGGTTTTCCAGGTACTTCATGAAGCGTGCCTGGTAGATCGCGGTGATCGGGCCCAGGCCCATGGATACGGTCGGGAACTGCCAGAAGTCCGGCATCAGATGCGGGTGCGGGTACGACGACAGACCGCCACCGTCCACTTCCTGACGGAACTTTAGCATCTGCTCTTCGCTCAGGCGGCCTTCCAGGAAGGCGCGTGCGTAGATGCCGGGAGAGGCGTGGCCCTGATAGTAGATCAGGTCGCCGCCGTGTTCGTCGGTCGGAGCCTGGAAGAAGTAGTTGAAGCCGATGTCGTAGAGGGTCGCACTGGAGGCGAAGGTAGAGATGTGACCACCCAGATCCGGATCCTGCATGTTGGCGCGCATGACCATGGCCAGAGCGTTCCAGCGAACGATCGAGCGGATGCGGCGCTCCATGAACAGGTCACCCGGCATACGCGCTTCGCGAGTTACCGGGATGGTGTTGCGGTAGGGGGTGGTAATCGAATAGGGCAACTGCGTGCCGCTACGAGTGGCCAACTCACCCAGACGCGTCATCAGATAGTGGGCACGGTCTTCGCCTTCCTTGTCGAGGACGGATTCCAGTGCGTCCAGCCATTCCTGGGTTTCGATTGGATCGAGGTCTTGCATGGCTTGCTCCAGAGCGGAAAGGCTTCCAGAATCGGAAGCCAGGATGCGTGGCCGGCTTTTTGAGCGGGCACATTAATTCTTGGATATACCGGTTGGGTAGATCCGGCTTTGTGTAGTTTTACTACATTTCGCTGGCGATTTCAGCTCTTCCGAACGATTGAGTCGTACCAAAACTACAATCAAATCAGGCGTGAGCCAGACGCGGCGAGCCTTCGCAAGGGCTTCGTCGGTTTCCCAACAGGTTCCGTAGCCCGCCGAAAAGGATAGACCATGAGCTTGCCCGCGCTGGTTTCTTTGCCCGCCATCCTCCAGCCGCTGGCCCAGCGCGCCGAACAGTCCCTGACTCAGGCCTTCAGCCAATTGTCTTCCCAGGCTGCCGCCGATTTCGCCGGCTGGCCGCCGCTGCGCAAGGAGCATTTGCAGCGTGTCGCGGCGGCCAGTGACTTCGTCACACAGCAGGGGCTGCGTGACCCGCAGATGCTCCTCGAGCTGGCCGATAGCGGTGAGCTGGAGCGCCGGCTGGCGGCTGGCGAGTTGCGGGGGCAGCTTGCCGAGCAACTGAGCGAGTGCACTGACGAAAACGCCCTGGCGCGCAGTCTGCGGCGCTTTCGCAATCGTCAGCAGGTGCGCATCATCTGGCGGGATGTCAGCCGTCAGGCGGATCTGGTGGAAACCTGTCGCGATCTTTCCGATCTGGCCGATGCCTGCATCGATCTGGCCTATCAATGGCTCTACCCCAGGCACTGCGAGCAGTTCGGCACGCCGGTCGGGCGCCGCACTGGCGAGCCGCAGCACATGGTTATCCTCGGCATGGGCAAGCTCGGTGCCTTCGAGTTGAACCTGTCGTCGGATATCGACCTGATCTTCGGCTATCCGGAAGGCGGTGAAACCCAGGGGGTCAAACGGCCGCTGGATAACCAGGAGTTCTTCATTCGGCTGGGCCAGAAACTGATCAAGGCACTCGACGCCATTACCGTCGACGGCTTCGTGTTCCGCACTGACATGCGCCTGCGCCCCTATGGCTCTTCCGGCGCGCTGGTCTTCAGCTTCAATGCGCTGGAGCAGTATTACCAGGATCAGGGTCGCGACTGGGAGCGCTACGCGATGATCAAGGCGCGGGTGGTCGGCGGTGATCAGGAGGCAGGCGCGCAGTTGCTGGAGATGCTGCGCCCGTTCGTCTATCGGCGTTACCTGGACTTCTCCGCCATCGACGCGCTGCGCACCATGAAGCAGCTGATTCAGCAGGAAGTACGCCGTAAGGGCATGGCCGAGAACATCAAACTCGGCTCCGGCGGCATCCGCGAGGTGGAGTTCATCGCCCAGGCCTTTCAGCTGATTCACGGCGGTCGTGATCTGAGCCTGCAGCAGCGCTCGCTGCTCAAGGTGCTCGATACCCTCAAGGGGCAAGGCTATCTGCCGTCGCAGGCGGTCGACGAACTGCTCGCCGGTTATGCCTTCCTGCGTTACACCGAACACGCCCTGCAGGCAATCGATGACCGGCAGACGCAGATGCTGCCGGACAACGATGAGGATCGTGCGCGGGTGGCGTTCATGCTCGGTTTCGATGGCTGGGAAGCCTTCCATGAAAAACTGATGTACTGGCGTGGGCGCGTCGACTGGCACTTCCGGCAGGTCATCGCTGACCCGGACGAAGATCAGGACATCGGCGAGGAGCCCATGGTCGGCGCCGCCTGGCTGCCGCTGTGGAACGACGATCAGGATGAGGAGGCCGCCTGCCGGCAACTGGCCGAAGCTGGCTTCACCGATGCCCAATCTGCCTGGCAGCGCCTGGTAGGCCTGCGCAACGGCAATCAGGTGCGGGCCATGCAGCGCATCGGCCGCGAGCGTTTGGATGCTTTCATTCCGCGGTTACTGGCCGCCACGGTGGAGCAGGAAAAGCCGGATCTGGTGCTCGAACGCGTGCTACCGCTGATCGAGGCGGTCGCGCGGCGCTCCGCCTACTTGGTGCTGCTCACGGAAAACCCCAACGCGCTGCTGCGCCTGCTTACGTTATGTGCGGCGAGCCCGTGGATTGCCGAGCAGATCACCCGCTTTCCGCTGCTGCTTGACGAACTGCTCAACGAAGGTCGGCTGTTCAGTCCGCCCCAGGCTCCGGAACTGGCGGCCGAGCTGCAGGAGCGGCTGACGCGCATTCCCGAGGACTAACTGGAACAGCAGATGGAAGCGCTGCGCCATTTCAAGCTGGCCCACGGCCTGCGCGTGGCCGCATCGGAAATTACCGGGACGTTGCCGCTGATGAAGGTCAGTGATTACCTGACCTGGCTGGCCGAGGCCATTCTCGATCAGGTGCTGGCCCTGGCCTGGCGGCAGATGGTCACTCGGCACGGCACGCCGCAGCGGCCCGACGGTAGCCTGTGTGCGCCGGACTTCATCATCGTCGGCTACGGCAAGGTCGGCGGTATCGAGTTGGGCCACGGTTCCGACCTGGATCTGGTGTTCATCCATGATGGCGATTCCCAGGCCGAGACCGATGGCGCCAAACCCATCGACGGCGCGCAGTTCTTCGCCCGGCTGGGGCAGCGCATCATTCACCTGCTGACTGCGCAGACCAACTCCGGCCAGCTCTACGAGGTCGACATGCGCCTGCGCCCCTCCGGCGCAGCGGGCTTGCTGGTCAGCTCACTGGGGGCTTTCCGGCGTTATCAGGAAGGCGAAGCCTGGACGTGGGAGCATCAGGCGCTGGTGCGCGCCCGGGTGCTGGTTGGTTGCCCGCGGGTAGGTGCGGCTTTTGCCGAGGTGCGTACGGCCGTGTTGGCCCGTGAGCGTGATCAGGCCAGACTACAAGCCGAGGTCAGTGAGATGCGCGCGAAGATGCGTGACAATCTCGGCACTCGCGCTACCGCTGCCGGCACGGCGGACAATGCCTTCGACGCAGCGTCGGTGTTCGACCTCAAGCAGGACGCCGGAGGTATCGTCGATATTGAATTTATGGTGCAATACGCGGCTCTGGCGTGGTCGAAGCAGCACCCGGTACTGCTCGAATTCACCGATAACATTCGCATTCTGGAAGGCCTGGATCGGCTCGGTCTGCTCCGCGATGGCGAGGCGACCCTGCTGCAGGATGCTTACAAAACCTATCGCTCTGCAGCCCATCGACAGGCGTTGCAGAAGCAGCCCGGGGTAGTGGGTGGCGACCAGTTCCACGAGCACCGACGCAACGTGATGCGCATCTGGCGTGAACTGGGCCTCTGATGACCGTCACTCGCCACCGTGCCCCCTCAATCATTGCACCGCTGAGCTTATGAATATTCTGATCATCGGCCCTTCGTGGGTAGGCGACATGGTGATGGCGCAGACATTGTTTCAATGTCTGAAAGTGCGCCATCCCGATTGCGCCATCGACGTGCTGGCGCCGGAGTGGAGTCGGCCGATTCTCGAGCGCATGCCCGAAGTGCGTGAAGCACTGAGCTTTCCTCTCGGCCATGGCGTGCTGGAGCTGGCCACGCGGCGGCGCATCGGCAAATCCCTGGCCGGCCGCTATGACCAGGCGATTCTGCTGCCCAACTCGCTGAAATCGGCGCTGGTGCCATTCTTCGCCGGTATCCCCGTGCGCACCGGCTGGAAGGGCGAGATGCGCTACGGCCTGCTCAACGACGTGCGCACCCTGGACAAAGCCCGTTACCCGCTGATGATCGAGCGTTTCATGGCGCTGGCCTACGCGCCTGGTGCCGAGCTGCCGCAGCCCTATCCACGGCCTTCGCTGAGCATCGATCCGGCGACCCGTGACGCGGCGCTGGCGAGCTTCGGCCTGACTCTGGATCGGCCGGTTCTGGCCCTGTGTCCGGGCGCCGAGTTCGGTGAGGCCAAGCGCTGGCCGAGCGAGCATTACGCTCGTGTCGCCGAGCACAAGATCCGCGAGGGCTGGCAGGTCTGGCTGTTCGGCTCGAAGAAAGATCACCCGGTCGGCGAAGATATCCGTTCACGGCTGATCCCGGGGCTGCGTGAGGAAGTGGTCAACCTGTCCGGTGAAACCAGCCTGGCCCAGGCCATCGACTTGCTGTCCTGCGCGGCCTCGGTGGTCTCCAACGATTCCGGGCTGATGCACGTGGCGGCAGCGCTCAATCGCCCGTTGGTGGCGGTCTATGGCTCGACTTCGCCTGCATTCACTCCACCTTTGGCCGAACAGGTCGAAATTATTCGTCTCGGTATCGAGTGCAGCCCGTGCTTTGACCGTACCTGCCGTTTTGGCCATTACAACTGCCTGGTACAGCTCGAACCGCGCGTCGCCAACGATGCGCTGGATCGGCTCGTCGCCCGTCCGGTCGAGGTCTAGCGCCGGATGCGAGTGCTGTTGATCAAGACTTCGTCGCTGGGCGATGTGATCCATACCCTGCCGGCGCTGACCGACGCGGCCCGAGCCATTCCCGGTATCCGTTTCGACTGGGTAGTGGAGGAGGGCTTCGCCGAGATTCCGGCCTGGCACCCGGCGGTTTCCCAGGTGATTCCGGTGGCCATCCGCCGCTGGCGCAAGCACCCGCTGCAGACCCTGCGTAGCGGTGAGTGGTCGCGCTTCAAGCAACGCTTGCGCGACACCCGTTATGACCTGGTTATCGATGCCCAGGGGCTGCTCAAGAGCGCCTGGCTGACTCGATACGTCAAGGCGCCAGTGGCCGGGCTGGATCGCAATTCCGCCCGCGAGCCGATTGCCACGCGCTTCTATGATCGCCGCTACAGCGTACCCCGTGCCCAGCATGCCCTGGAGCGCACCCGCCAGCTGTTCGGTCAGGCGCTGGGTTATAGCGTGCCCGCCGGTCTGGGTGATTACGGTTTGGATCGCGCCCAGCTTGCAGATCCGTCACCGCGCCCTTATCTGGTATTCCTGCACGGCACCACTTGGGCGAGCAAGCACTGGCCGGAAGTCTACTGGCGCGAGCTGGCCGAGCAGGTCAGCGAGCAGGGCTGGTCGGTTCGGCTGCCCTGGGGCAACGCGGTAGAAAAGGCGCGAGCCGAGCGTATTGCTGCCGGCATCGAGGGTGCTGCGGTGCTGCCGAAGCTCAACCTGGCCGGCGTCGCCAAGGTGATCGCCGGTGCCCAGGCCTGCGTTGCCGTGGATACCGGTCTCGGCCACCTGGCTGCCGCGCTGGATGTGCCTTGCGTATCGCTGTACGGGCCGACGTTGCCCGGCCGCGTTGGCGCCTACGGCCGTTCGCAGATTCACTTGTGTGCCAGCGGCCCGGATGCTGGCAAGGGTGATCGCGACAAGCCGTGTTTCGATGATTTGCTGCCGCAGCGGGTGTTCACCGAGTTGCACGCGCTGCTGCTGGACATGGGGATAGACTGATGCCACAGAGCGAAGGGCCGATGCGCCTGGCTTTCATCCTCTACAAATACTTTCCTTTCGGCGGTCTGCAGCGCGACTTCATGCGTATCGCACTTGAGTGTCAGAGCCGCGGTCACAGCATCCGCGTGTACACGCCGATCTGGGAAGGCGAAATACCTGAGGGTTTCGAGGTGGTCGTGGTGCCGGTCAAGGCGCTGTTCAATCATCACCGCAACGAAAAGCTCACCGCCTGGGTTCAGGCGGATCTGCGTCAGCGTCCGGTTGATCGCGTGGTGGGTTTCAACAAGATGCCTGGGCTGGATGTGTACTACGCCGCCGACGGCTGTTTCGAAGACAAGGCGCAGACCTTGCGCAACCCGCTGTATCGCCGCTGGGGCCGTTACAAGCATTTCGCCGAATACGAACGTGCGGTGTTCGCGCCCGAATCGAAAACCGAGATCCTGATGATCTCGGAGGTGCAGCAGCCGTTGTTCGTCAAGCACTACGCTACGCCGGCCGAGCGCTTCCATCTACTGCCGCCGGGCATTTCCCAGGATCGTCGAGCACCGGCCAACGCTGCCGAGATACGCGCTGAGTTCCGTCGCGAGTTCAAACTGGTCGATGACGATCTGCTGCTGGTGCAGATCGGCTCCGGCTTCAAGACCAAAGGGCTGGATCGCAGCCTCAAGGCGCTGGCTGCGCTGCCGCCTGAGTTGAAGAAGCGTGCCCGGCTGATCGTCATCGGTCAGGACGACCCCAAGCCCTTCCTGATGCAGATCACCGCGCTCGGGATCGGCGATCACGTGCAGATCTTCAAGGGACGCAGCGACATACCGCGCTTCTTGCTGGGCGCTGATCTGTTGATTCACCCTGCGTACAACGAAAATACCGGTACCGTGCTGCTTGAGGCGCTGGTAGCGGGTTTGCCGGTGCTGGTGACCGATGTCTGTGGCTACGCCCACTACATCAGGGATGCCGATGTTGGTCGCGTGGTGCCTAGTCCATTTGAGCAGGCCACGCTGAACTGCACACTCGCCCAGATGCTGGCAGACGCCGAAGGTCGTGCAGCCTGGCAACGCAACGGCTTGGCATTCGCCGGCAGCGCTGATTTGTACAGCATGCCGCAGCGTGCCGCTGATGTGATTCTGGCGCCGCGCCCGTGATGAGGAGTGTCCAGCCATGAATCTGTTTCTCGAACAGCCATTCGCCACGCTGTGGCAGGGCAAGGATGCCTTCCAGGAAGTCGAGCGCCTGCAAGGCCAGGTCTACCGGGAGCTCGAGGCGCGCCGCACGCTGCGCACCGAAGTCGACGGCAAAGGCTACTTCGTGAAGATTCACCGCGGGGTGGGTTGGGGCGAAATCCTCAAGAACCTGTCCACCGCACGTTTGCCGGTGCTCGGTGCTGGTCAGGAATGGAAAGCGATCCAGCGCCTGACCGAGGCCGGTGTGCCGACCATGACCGCCGTGGCTTACGGCGAGCGCGGCAGTAACCCGGCGCAACAGCATTCCTTCATCGTCACCGAAGAACTGGCGCCGACCGTCGATCTGGAGCAACTGACGGTCAATTGGCGTGACCAGCCGCCACAGCCAGCATTCAAGCGTGCGCTGATTCGCCGTGTGGCTGAAATGACCGGGCGCATGCATGCTGCCGGCGTGAACCACCGCGACTGCTACATCTGTCATTTCATGCTGCACACCGACAAGCCGTTCGACGCCGCTGATTTCCGCCTGTCGGTGATCGACCTGCACCGCGCCCAGATACGTCCTGCCGTACCGCGGCGCTGGCGCGACAAGGATCTGGCCGGGCTGTACTTTTCGGCGCTGAATATCGGCCTTACACAACGCGACTTTTTGCGCTTCCTCAAGGCTTACTTCGCTGCTGCCGGCAGCGCGCGTTCGCTGCGCCAGATTCTGAAGGATGAGGCCGCACTGTTGGCCTGGCTGCAAGGCAAAGCCGAACGCTTGCTGTCGCGCTATGCGCGCAAGTACGAAACAGGGGCAAGCCATGAGTGAGTGGCGCGTTACCGCTCTGGCGACCCCAGAGGCTGCCAGGGCCTTTGCCAGCCTGGATGCCGTATTCGCCCTGCAGGGCGAGCCGATTACCCGTGACCCACTGTCGGACGTGATCCGCGTGGAGTTCGACGGGCTGCGCTATTACGTCAAGCGTTACCACGGCGCGGGCAAAGGCGCTCGCCGCTTCGTCGGCAGGCCGCGGGTCAAGGCCGAGTGGCAGAACCTCAAGCATTTCGCCGCCTGGGGCGTTCCCACTGCGCCGATTGCCGCCTACGGCCTTGAGCGCAAGGGCACCGCCTTTGATCGGGGCGCGTTGATCACTCAGGAGTTGGCCGACACCATGGATATGTGGCGCCTTGCTGACAGCAACGATGCGCGCCTACGTGATCGTGCCTGGGTCGAGGATGTCAGCTGCCAGTTGGCCAAGGCCACGCGCACTCTGCATGACCACCACTTCGCGCACAATGATCTGAAGTGGCGCAACCTGTTGGTCGACGAGCACCGCCGCCTGTATTTCATCGACTGCCCGACTGGAGCATTCTGGTGGGGGCCGTTTCTGCGCAGGCGTATCGTCAAGGATCTGGCCTGCCTGGATAAGGTCGCCAAATATCACCTGTCACGTACTCAGCGGCTGCGTTTTTACCTGCAGTACCGGCGTCGCGAGCGATTGAACGACAGTGATAAGCATCGTATCGGCCAAATCGTCCGCTATTTCGAGGGAAGAGAATGAAGGACTTCATCGACAGCGAGGATCGCTCGCTGCTCGAACGCCACAATCTGGCCAGTTTCGAGGCGCTGTGGGCGCTCGAGCTGCATGCAGTGGACGAGCCTAACAAGGCGCCCCGTGGCGGCTGGAGTTCGGTGTACCGGCTCGACCTGGATGGTCATGGCTACTACCTGAAACGTCAGAGCAACTACCTGACCCGCAGCCTGGAGCGCCCATTGGGCGAGCCGACGTTAGCGCGTGAATTCCGCAGCATCCGCCGCTACAGCCGCCTGGGCATCCCGGCCATGAGTGCGTCGTTCTATGCCGAGCGGCGTGTCGCAGGCGAGCGCCGGGCCATTCTGCTGACCCGGGCGTTGGACGGCTGGCAGGATCTCGACAGCTGGCTACCCGGCTGGACGGCACTCGCTGCCGAACAGCGCCTGGCAATCGTCAGCGCCTGCGGTGCACTGGCCCGCCAGGTACATGACAAAGGGCAATTGCATGGCTGCTTCTACCCCAAGCATATCTTCCTGCAACCCAGTGTTGACGGCTTTTCTGCTCAACTGATCGACCTGGAAAAGACGCGCCCGCTGTTTTTCGGCGAGCGTGACCGGATCAAGGATCTTGAACCGCTGTTGCGCCGCGCCAATCCCTGGAGTGAAGAAGATACGGTCGCGTTCCTGGCCGCCTACCTGGGCAGTGAACAGAGCGTGCATCATTGGCTGCAGCGCCTGACGGCGCGCTTCAAGGACAAGGCTCAGCGCGCATGAAACTGGCCTCTCTGACCGATGTGGGGCGTAGCCCCGAACTGCCGCTGCTGATCGAGGCACCGGCAGAGCAATCTCTCGAGCTGCACAGCCTGCTGCGTGTGCTGCCAGGCCAACGCTATGTGGGCAGAGCGCAGTGGCAAGGGCGTGCGGTGCTGGCCAAGTTGCTGGTCGGCAGCAAGGCCGAGCGGCATTACGCCCGTGAGCTGCAGGGCGCCCAGTTGCTGGCGGAGCAGGGGCTGTGTACACCGCCCCTGATTGAGCATGGCTCAATCTCCGGGGAGGGTGGCTGGCTGCTGTTCGAGTTCCTCGAGAACGCTCGCAGCTTGGCCGACGACTGGCAGGCGGTGGCCGATCAGCCCTGGTTGAGTGACGCTCAGCAGCAGGTGCTGGGCGAAGCCCTGGCGGTGATCGCCGAACTGCACCGCAAGGGACTCTGGCAGGATGATCTGCATCTGGACAATCTGCTGCGCCAGGATGGCCGCCTTTATCTGATCGATGGCGGTGGCATCCGCGCTGAAACTCCCGGGCAACCGCTGTCGCGCGATAAGGTGTTGGCCAATCTCGGGCTGTTCTTCGCGCAGCTTCCCGGGGCCGTCGACAGTTTTGTCGAAGAGCTGCTGGTGCATTACCTGCTGGTCAATGGCGAGCATGCGCTGCCGCTGGAGGCACTGCTCAAGGCCGTGACCAAGGCGCGAGCGACGCGCATGCAGGCGTACATGGCCAAGATCGAGCGTGAGTGCACGGCCTTTCGGGCCTCCAGCAGCGCCTCGCGCCTGCAGGTGGTGCGGCGGGAAGACGATGCACTGCTGGCGCCATTGCTGGCCGATCCGGACGCGGCAATTGCCGCTGGGCAGCCGCTCAAACTGGGCGGCTCGTCTACTGTGGCCCGGGTCGAGCAAGCTGGCCGACAGTTGGTTATCAAACGCTACAACATCAAGAGCTTCGGGCACTGGCTGAGGCGTTTCTGGCGGCCCAGTCGTGCCTGGCACAGCTGGTGCGAAGGCAATCGCCTGGATTTTCTAGGCATCGCCACGCCCAAGTCGCTGGCCGTGCTCGAGCGTCGTACTCTGTGGCTGCGCCGTCAGGCTTATCTGATTACCGAACACACGCCGGGTGTGGATATAATTGCTCGTTTCGCGCCCTACCAGGCAGACGAGTTGCCGCCCGAGGCGGATCTGCAGGCGCTTGAGACCTTGTTCGCGGCATTGCTGCGTGAGCGCATCAGCCATGGTGACTTCAAGGGCAACAACATCCTGTGGCAGGCTGGCCGCTGGGCGCTGATTGATCTGGATGCCATGCAGCATCACGGCAGCACCAGCAGTTTCAAGGCCGCCTATGCCCGGGATCGTGCGCGCCTGTTGCGCAACTGGTCGGCAGAAAGCGCCTTGTATCAGGAGCTGGATCGGCGTTTACCGATTATCACCTGAGCCCGCCCCAGGCGGGCTTGGCGAAACCAAACAATCGCGCCTGTCGACGTTCGGCAAGCGCACTAAGAGGCTTTATCCGTGGCATTGACGATTCTTGGCCTTTCCGGCGCCCTCAGCCATGATCCATCCGCTGCGCTGTACATCGACGGCAAGTTGATCGCGGCTGCCGAAGAAGAGCGCTTTGTGCGCGACAAGCACGCGAAGAACCGCATGCCCTACGAGTCGGCCAAGTTCTGCCTGGAGCAGGCTGGCATTAAGCCCTCGGACGTCGACGTAGTGGCGATTCCCTTCGCCCCGATCAGCCTGTTCGGTAAAGAGCGCTGGCACTACGCCAAGCGCTACTGGTACGCACCGGATCGCGCGTTCGACGCGATCCTCATGGGCAACCGTCGCTACAAGCGCTACCGCAAGAAAATCGTCTGGTGCCTGGAACAACTCGGTTTCGACGCCAAAAAGATCAAGATCGAGCCGGTCGAGCATCACCTGGCGCATGCCGCCAGCGCCTATCACTGCTCGGGCTTTACCGAGAAGACCGCCATCCTCGGTATCGATGGCAAGGGCGAGTACGCCACCACCTTCTTCGGTTATGGCGAGAACGGCCGCATCCACAAGATCAAGGAATTCTACGACCCGGATTCCCTTGGTGGCCTGTATGGCGCGATTACCGAATTCCTCGGCTTCGAGATGCTCGACGGTGAATTCAAGGTCATGGGCATGGCGCCCTATGGCGATGCCAGCAAATACGATTTCTCCCGCCTGGCCAAGTTCGAGAACGGCGAACTGGTGATCAACACCGACTACGCCAACGTCATCGGCCTGCGTCGCTACAAGGAAAAGGGCAAGGGCTTCTACTTCTCGCCCAAGCTGATCGAGTGGCTGGGGCCCAAGCGTGAAGGCGATATCGCCGACGATCCCTACATCCACTATGCCGCCAGCATGCAAGCGCTGTTCGAGAAGCTGGCGCTGGAGATGATGGATTACTACCTGGGCGACATCATCCGCGAAACCGGCAAGATCGCTTTTGCTGGCGGCTGTGCGCTGAACGTCAAGCTCAACCAGAAGATTATCGCTCGTCCCGAGGTCAAGGAGCTGTTCGTACAGCCAGCCTCCGGCGACGCCGGTACTTCGGTCGGTGCCGCTGCTTACGTCTCCCACAAGCGCGGAGTACCGGTCGAGAAGATGGAGCACGTCTACCTCGGCCCGGCCTACTCGAACGAAGACGTCATCGCGGCCTGCGCACGCCACCCGAACGCGCCGAAATGGCAGCAGATCGACGACATGCCGCAGCGCATCGCGCAGATCATGGTCGACGGCAATCCCGTGGCCTGGTTCCAGGGCCGCATGGAGTTCGGTCCGCGTGCCCTTGGTGGCCGCTCCATCATCGGCTGCCCAAGCATCCCAGGCGTCGCCAACCGCATCAACGAACAGATCAAGTTCCGCGAGCGCTGGAGACCCTTCTGCCCATCGATGCTCGACACCGTCGCCGAGCAGATGCTCAAGGTCGATCACCCGAGCCCGTTCATGACCTTCACCTTCGAGGTCAACGATGAATGGAAAGAGCGCGTCAGCGAAGTCGTCCACGAAGACGGCACCTCCCGCGCTCAGGTTCTCAAGCGCGAATACAACCCGCGCTGGTACGACCTGATGCTGGAACTGGAAAAGCTCACCGGTAACGGCGTGTCCCTGAACACTTCGCTGAACCGCCGTGGCGAACCGATGATCTGCTCACCCACCGACGCCCTGAACATGTTCTTCGGCTCGGATCTGCAATACCTGATCATGGAAGATATTCTGGTGGTGAAGGAATAAGGCCGGCAGTGAGTGCAGATAATGCGGCTTTAGCTGGGCAAGCTCACCTCGAACGCTCGGACTGCTGTGTTGCTGTAGTGCCGTCGTTGGGGTTGGGCGATAGCCTGATTTATGTGCTCATTGCCAGTAATTTGGCGCGCGCTGGTTTCAGGGTGACTATGGTCAGTAATCACCTAGCTCATCTTGCGCAGTGGCTGCCTGGGCTGGAGATCATTTCCTTCCCCGACTCCAGTGCCGTGCAGTCACTACATGAATCCTATGATGTAGTGATTTCTGACTGCGGAGGGGTGATAGCCATTACGTCGCAGCCTGCTGAGTGGCTGGCCGAACGCTTTGTCTTTGTCGGCGCTTTGCGTGTTGCCCCTGACTATGTTGTCGATCATTTTGAGAGAATTGCGTCGACGCACGGCTTGGAGAAAGCGGTAGTTTTGCAAAAACTGGCGTCTTGCGCTGGGCGTTTGCGCGTCTTGGACGATGATAGTGCGACGATGGTTGAGCAAGCAGTAGCGTTCTGCAAGACCAAACTGGAGTTGCCGGATGCGTCAGCGGACATCGGATTTTGCATTCCAGGTCAACTGCAAACGCAACGTTACTCCACACGCGTCGTATTGCATGCGTCTTCGTACAACAAAAAGAAGAACTGGTCTTATAAGAAGTACCTGAGCTTGGCGCGTAGGCTGAAATTACTGGGCTATGAGCCTGAGTTTGTTCTGTCTCCAAAAGAACGGGCAGAGTGGGCACCTCTTTTTGAAGAGGAGTTTCCAGTACCCTTCTTGGCTGATGCAAAGGAGCTGGCCGCATACCTTTGCGAGTCCGGATACGTGATAGGTAATGACTCAGGTATTGGCCACCTGGCATCCGCTTTAGGTGTGCCGGTATTGACCATTTACCGTAAAAGGCGAGATGGCTTTTGTTGGCGCCCAGGCTGGGGAAATAATATCGTTGTCCGCCCAAGCCTTTCAATTGGTGCGGCCAGGCGGTTCTGGTCGTTTTTTTTAAGTGTGCGTCGTGTGGAGCGGGCCTTCCAGGTTCTGGTCTCCCAAGCCGGAGCTACCCAGTGAGTGCACGAGTCATTTCAATATGTATTCGCTTGGCATGTTCGCAATGCTGAACATGCCAGCTAGAGGCGGTCTTGAATGAGCAGTTCTGAGCCTTGGGTTCTACAAATCTGCCATGGCTACGATGGGCCTTTTTTGGATTGCGCTCGCCAGTACGCCAGCCTGTTTACAGGCACTCGCTATAAGGTAATGACTGTCTACTTGTCGGGGATAGCTAATACCGATGTCGAGGCGGGTTCCGCCTCCGATGAAGTGGTATTTCTCGGTTATGGCTCACGCGATATGCGCGGTCTCAAGTTAGGCGTCATCCGAGATATTCGCCGCCTAGTTGGTTCACATAATTTCAAACTCTGCATCGCTCATCGTTTTAAGCCTACTTATGTCGCTTGTTTGGCCACCCGGTTACCAGTAATTGGCATAAACCACGCCTTCGGTGTTTATCAGCGTCGCTTTCGAAGGTTCTTCGCCAATGCCTTTCGCAAACGACTGACGCTGCTCGGTGTTTCCAATGCTGTGCGTGACGACATCAGATCATGCCTGCCCGCCTGGCCTGGGACGCGTATAGAGACGCTCTATAACCGTATAGATACTGAGGCAGTACAGGCTTTGCAAGTCAGCCGCGAGGAATCTCGTGAGTTTCTCGGATTACCGCAGGATGCCTGGGTGGTCGGTAACGTCGGCAGGCTACATCCAGACAAGGATCAAGCCACTCTCATTCGCGGCTTTGCCAGAGCTTTACCAAGGCTTCCTAGTAAAAGTCAGTTGGCAATCATGGGGTGTGGCAAGTTAGAGGCGGATCTGAAGGCACTCGCAGCCGAGCTAGGTGTGAGTGCTTCTATTAAGTTTCTTGGCCAAGTACCACAAGGGCGACGCTATTTTAAGGCGTTCGACATATTCGCTTTGAGTTCTGACCACGAACCATTTGGCATGGTATTACTGGAGGCTATGGCGGCAGGGGTTCCGGTTGTATGCAGTGATTGTGGTGGTGGGCGTGAGGTGGTTAGCGGCGTAGGTGATCTATTTCCATTTGGAGATCACAGGAAGCTTGCTTTGATACTGGTTGAGCTTGCCGCGCAGGAGGGTATAGCGGGACTTAAATATGCTGAGGCACTTACGCGCTTTGATGATGCTGCCGCCCGGAACCGGTTTGGTGAGTTATTTCTGAAAAATATGCATGGTTGAGTGTTGGGATTTATATGGCGGCTTCAGAATGTGCGAAATTCAAAAAAACTAAAGTAGGGCATTTTGAGTTTTTTATTGCGCCGGGCAAGGAAGCTACTCACAAGCGTGTTAAAGAATTCTTGGTTGAGTATGTTGCTGATTTTCCGGCGTTTGGAATTGCCGACGCGGAGCGTGCGGTTTACCTACTAAAAAACGAAGATGCTGTATTCAAGTACAGAAAATTTGGGCGTTGGAGTGTTAGGTTTCGCAATGGATTAAGAGTAAAACGGTCGGGAAAGAATTGCTTGGCTGATGAGTTTTCAAATCTTGCTAAGCTAACAAGCAGTGATTTAACTCCCGCTGTATATGGTTATGCCCACAGGCGAACGTTTGGCTTTTTATTTGAAGAGCTGCTGGTGGTCGAGTATTTTTCAGGGAGTTGTACGCTCGATGCTCTTTTACAGCGAGATAGGTCTATCGCTGGTGATATATTACTGCGCGTCTTTGAGTTGTTTTCTCGGATGCTTGATCAGGGATTTGTTCACCTAGATTCGCATCCAAATAATATTATTGTCACAGCAGACGGTGATCTAAAGTTTATTGACTTTGAAGGGTGCTCTTTCGATGTCACTGATAGACTCTTCTGTCTAGCATTCTGTATAGGGCGATTTTATCGTTTTTGGTTTGAAAAATATATGCAGGAGGATGTTTACGATGCCGCGGTGTCTGGTTTAGTTACAAAGCATGATGCGTTGTCAGCAGAAAGATTTTTTGCGGTATATGCCAGATTCAAGTCGGAGAAGGTGTCGCGGAAATTATGCTATCAATATTTCTATAAAAGAAAAGTGCGCGAAGATTTTATCTCCAGTTGCCTGAAGATGTATCGTGCGAGATAGGTTCGCTCCGTCCGCTTTTCCAGGTTTAGGGGTTTTAATGTGAGTGATTGGTTCGCGCTCGATGGTGTTTTATGTATCAGTCTTGTTGAGCGAGAGGATCGGCGTGAAAGGTTGCTGGAACAATTTTCTCGTTTGTCTCTAACCGTAGAGTTCGTGCTAGCCGAACGCGACCCTTTGGATCCACAGCGGGGTTGCTTTCAGTCGCATCAACGTTGCGCTCAAATGCTGCTTGATCGTGGCTGGCGGCGTGCTCTTATTTTGGAAGATGACGTGTTGTTCTATGAGGTAAAGTCAGGGCAGGTCGATCGCATAAACTGTTATCTGGATCGGCATAATCCTCCTGTCTTGTATATGGGGTTGATACTGGGAAAGCTATGGCCAATATGGCGAAAAGGTATTGTTGGTTGTCGGGCATTGGGAACCCATGCTTACGTACTTGGCAGTGACGCTGCCCAGCATGTGATATCTCAGCAATACTGTAATCAGGGTATTGATACTTTTCTTAAGCGTCGCTTTCCGGGGCGGGCCGCTTATCCAATGCTATGCCAACAGCAGCCCGAATCAATCTGCAAAAGTGATCTGGACTGTGGTCGTGATCCTGGATTCGTTAAGGATGAAGGTTTCTGGCAAAGAAACAAAAACAGGCAGCATGTTGAATGGTGGAAAAATCTAATAATGCTACTGACTCCGAAAAGCTGGAGCTGATGTCCCTTTTAAGCGCCGTGTGCGCTTAAATCTCATGTCTCGAGGGCAGTTAAACTGCATCATGAGTTATAAGGGAAGTGGTTGTTCCGATTTTACCCGAGTTTTATGTCTTGCGTTTTTGTAATCGAGGCGGCAGAGTGAAAGTTGCGATTGTTTATTTTGGGATTCCTAGAAATACGGCGATGTGTTATCCCTCTATTGAGCAGCATATATATGCTCAGTTGCCAGCTGATTTTAGTGTCGAATCCTTTTATCATTTTTATGACCAGCAGGACGTAATCAACCCTCGTTCGGGTGAGCACGGCGTGCTGTCTAAAGAGAATTATGAGCCGTTTTCCTGGATGGATGGCGAACTAGAGTTGCCGGGCATCTGCCTCGCTCGCTGGGGTACCGATGAGTTAAAAGCTCGAGGAGACGTATGGAAAGATGAGTACAGATCTTTTTCCAATCTGATTCATCAGCTAAATTCATTATATAGAGTCACCTCGCGAGTTGAGGCCTATGGGCCTGATGTCGTGATTTTTTTAAGGCCGGATTTGCTCTATTTAGATCCAATCCCTGTTTTTGCCATTCGCGCAGCTGCCAATAAATCGAAAGCTGTTTATATTCCAAATTGGCAGTGGTGGAATGGGCTGAATGATCGCTTCGCGATATGTGGTCGACAAGCCTATTTACCATATGGGAAGCGTATCGAGCGAGCGCTTGAGTATTGCCAGCGCTCAGGGCGTGCTCTTCATGCAGAGCGCCTGCTGCGATTTGTCATGGCAGACTCTGGGGCTCTTTTACATACGTTAGACGTACGTGCTGCTCGGGTCAGAATCGGCGGGGAAATAGTCGACGAGACTTTTTCATCGACGCGCTCAATGGGGCGCCGAGAAAATCGTTATGCTCATATGATAGCCTCCATACGAAGTAGATCAGATAAGATTGTTGTCGAAGCGAAAGAATGGTGGAGGCCATGAAGGTTCTTTTGTTGGTTCAGGCGGAACAAAGAATAATACTCGATCGGCTATATGAAGGTATTGCTGCTCACTGCGAGTGTGATATCCGTAGACTGTCAAGTGACGAGCAGGACAGCCTCAAGAAGTACTTTGCGCGTCATGTTGATGTGCATAGATATGATCGAATTGTTTTTTTTCTGAGGTTCAAGAAAGAAATACGCCAGGTCTCTTTTATAAGAACAATTCCTAACGTGGTTTTCCTGGAGCATGATGCTTATCAGAACTATATCCCAGGAAAGTATAAGGGTGTTTTTTCGAAGCACTATCGGCATCTACCATGGGCTCGGGTCTTAAGCTCTGGGTTTGGAGTGGCCAGTCGCCTGCAGAGCGAAGGCGTGGATGCTGTATTTGTCCCTAAAGGCTACGACCACAGTTTATTGACCAATGCACAGGGTGAACGTGATATCGAATTGGCATTCGTGGGCAGCACCAAAAGTGGTGCTTATCATGGCCGTAAGGAGATGCTCGGGGCCCTGTCGCGTCTTGAACCTCTTCAGGTCATGCGCACGAGCTCTGGTAGTGAATACGTACAGACCCTGAATCGAATACGCTTTTTTGCCAGTGCTGATGTCGGGATGGGTGAATATATGATCAAGAATTTTGAAGCGATGGCCTGTGGCTGTATCTTGTTTACCTATGATCAAGGTGCCCAAGAGAATCAGGCTTTAGGCTTCGTTGATATGCAGAATGTTGTGCTGTATCGGTCGGTAGAGGAGTTTCGAGAAAAGCTAAAACGTTTGCGAACTGACTCGGTTCTGGCAAGTCGTATTGCTGAACAGGGATGCGACTTGGCTGAGCGTCGGTTTCGCTTTTTCGATTTAGGCAGGCAGATCGTTCTGGCGATGCAGGCCCCACTGCGCAAGGCTCAATACGAGCGGCGCTGGGGGAAAATCAGAGGTTTTCTTGGAGTTTGAAGGTGCCCAGCATTCGTTTTGTGATCCCCTATTTTGGTCGATGGCCTTTCTGGTTCGATTTTTTTCTCGAGAGCTGCCGCCGTAACCCGAGTATTGACTGGTTGTTGTATACGGATTGCGCTATCCCTGAAGATCCCCCTCCTAATGTCCGCTTCATCAGCATGACATTTTCTGATTACTGTGAGCTGGTTTCGGGGCGTTTGAGCATTAGTTTTAAGCCTGATAGCCCTTACAAACTGTGTGATATCAAGCCTGCGATTGGTGCCGTTCATGCCGAAGATTTGGAGGGGTACGATTTTTGGGCCTTCGGTGATATAGACGTGATTTATGGCGATCTACGCCGTTACTTCACATCCGACCGACTACAAAGTAAGGATCTATTTTCGACACATAGTCGAAGAATTTCTGGGCATTTATGTGTGCTGCGCAATACCGCTCTCATGCGGGATGCTTTTCGGCAGATTCCCAACTGGCAGCGTCGTTACGAGGATCAAGCTCACCAAGCGCTCGACGAAGGGGCCTTCAGTCGTATTTTCGTTCGACACAAGAATTGGCCGGAACCGCTGCGTGCATTTGCTGCACGCTTTAACGATTGGAGCCAGCGCAGCGAGTTTGTCGAGTCGCACAGCACGTATACCCTTCATGCGGATGGACGCCGCGTTGTGGCTGATAGCTGGTTCCTGAACGATGGTCGGTTGAGTAATAGCGAGCAGGGGGACGAAGAGTTGCCCTATCTGCACTTCATGATGTGGAAGAACAAACAGTGGAAGGATTTACCGGCTGATGTGTTGATCGGCCCACCGGGATTACACCTTGAAAAATCCTGGCAGGTAGGCCCCCGTGGCTGGCGAGGTCTCGAATGAAAGCAGCCGAGATGCCACTCGTCTCAGTCATCGTCCCCTGCTACAACTATGCCTCCTATATTGGCGATGCTTTGCGCAGTGTGCTGGAGCAGGACTACGCTAACTTCGAACTGATCGTCGTCGATGACGGTTCCAGTGATGACAGCGTGCAAGTCATCGAGCGCAGCCTGCAGGTCCTCCAGCCAGCCAGTCAGGTGCAGCGTGTCGAATTCGTTAGGCAGGAGAATCAGGGCGTCAGCGCAGCATTGAACACCGGCCTGGCATTGGCTCAGGGTGCTTACGTAGCGACCTTCGACGCCGACGATGTGATGCCCGCTGGTCGCCTAGCTCTACAGGCTGCTTATCTGCACGAACACCCGGAGGTAGGTTGTCTTGGTGGCGTGGCGATCCGTATAGATGAACTGGGTGAACTGCTTCCGAAGAAAGACAAGAAGCGCAGGGTGCGGCGTTATGATTTCTATCAGACTTTGGCTTTGGCTTTGGTTGTCGGCGGCAACATCGCAGTGTACCGGCGTGACGTGATGCTGGCCGTGGGTGGCTATGACCCCGCGATCAAGATTCAGGACTTCCAGATGACGCTGAAAATCGCCCATGCTGGCTACTATGTGGATATTCTTCCCGATGTCGTTACTCTATATCGCAAGCACCCAGACAGCCTGTCGAAGAATTACAAATCTGAATACGACTACGGCCTGCAGGTTATCCAAGCTTACAGGGAACATTCTGCATACGCATCAGGCAAAGCCCGGTTGATAACCAAAGCTCTGCGTATGGCGGTTACGGATGACAAAAAGTATGCGTGGAGCCTACTTCGGCAAGTGCCTCTTCGCGACTGGGATCGCCAACTCCTGAAGCGGGTCAGGCATCTTCTATTGAAAAAGAGTCATACCGCAGGGAAACCACATGCTTGAGTCGTCGCTTCATCCGCAAGTCAGCCTTAATGGTGCTCCTGTTTCCATTGATGTCGTGATATTGAGCTTCGCCAAGAATGAAGAGCTTCGCTCTATGACCGAGCATTGTCTTAGTACTTTGCTTGCGTCTGAAGATCCTGTTTCGATTGTTTTTCGCGTGATCGTGGTTGAGTCCAACCATATCGCGCCCGTATATGATTTCGAGTCTGTGGAGACGGTCTATCTGCCGCCACCGTTTAATTATCACCGCTACATGAATCACGGTATCTCCAAAGGGGATAGCCCGTTTGTCGCGATTTGCAATAACGACCTGAGCTTTCATCCCGGATGGGCTACTAGCCTGCTTAAGGCCTTTTCTGCTGATGAAAGATTGTACAGCGCCAGCCCAATTTGCTCGTTGCACCATCCACGCAATGGATTCGATCTGGACAGTGGAATCCATCATGGTTACGACGTACTGAGGGAAATATCCGGCTGGTGCCTGGTGTTCAGGCGAGAAATGCTCGATATCACTGGCATGCTAGATGAGCGCTTCTATTTTTGGTACGCGGACAACGATTACGCTCGAACGCTTAAAGAAAAAGGGCTTCTCCACGGTCTGGTGACTAGTTCAGTGGTTGATCATCTGGACAGTCGAACCCTCAAGACCCACAGCACCCTGCGCCAATGGCTGATGACAAAAAGGTCGCAGTATGTTTTTGAAAGAAAATGGTCAGGGAAAAGTGACTACTATTTTTTTCGAAAGTACGTGAAGTTATATATGAAAGTCCCGTTATACTTGCTGGGGATAAAGAAAATAAGAAGTTAATGGTTCGGCTTTCTTAGTTTGCATTGGAGTGCTGTGCTGGAGTGCGTTGCTATCGCAATTTTGCTACTCGGTTTGTATAGAGGTTTTCATGGACTATGAGCTGATAGATTTTCGAGTTATGGGAGATGAAACAGGCTCTTTAGTAGCAATAGAGGGCAAGGTGAATATCCCTTTCGACGTGAAGCGTGTCTATTATATTTATGGTACTACTTCAAATGCGGTCAGGGGCAGGCACGCGCATCGTAATTTGCAGCAATTAATATTTTGTCCTGTCGGTAGTTGTGAGTTCACTCTTGATGATGGGCGGGAGCGTAAGACGGTAAGGCTTCAGAGTCCTAGTCAAGGCCTATACTTGAAAGGTAGTTTGTGGCGTGAGTTTTCTGGATTCTCCCATGACTGTGTTGTGATGGTCTTGGCTTCGAGTGTGTATGATGAAAGTGACTATATTAGAAATTACGAAGAATTCTTGAGTGAGGTTGCACCATGATTCATCCACTTTCTGATGTTCAATCTAATCATATAGGCGTGGGCACAAAGATTTGGCAGTTTTGTGTGGTTCTGGAAGGTGCCGTTGTTGGTGAGAACTGCAATATATGTTCGCATTGCTTTATTGAGGGTGGTGCGCAGATTGGCAATAATGTAACTATTAAGTGCGGCGTTCAGGTTTGGACTGGTGTTAAAATAGAAGATGATGTTTTTGTTGGTTCCAAATGTTACGTTTTGCAACGATAAGTACCCGCGTTCGCAAAATAAAGATTGGCAGTTGGACGGTGTGCTCGTTGGGCGAGGGGCTTCTATAGGCGCTAATGCGACTATTCTACCAGGCGTTTCCATAGGAGAGAATGCTCTGATAGGAGCGGGTGCCATCGTTACGAAAAATGTTGAGCCCGGTCAAGTCGTTAAAGGAAAACACTAGGCGTTCTGGTCGGTATCAGGATAATTAAAGGCTGCGTATGATTAAGTTTCTAGATTTGCACAGGCTCAACGAGCAGTATTCAGCCGAGATTAATGAGCGGATTAGTCAGGTGCTCAGTAGCGGCTGGTATCTCCAAGGCAAACAGAACGAGTTATTTTCGGATAGTTTTTCAAATTTCTGTGGTAGCTCACATGCGCTAGGTGTGGCTAATGGCCTGGATGCACTGAGCCTTATTTTAACTGCGTATGGTTTTGGCACGGGTGACGAAATTATTGTTCCAGCTAATACCTATATCGCCTCTATTCTTGCTGTTTCGCAATGCGGCTGCATTCCGGTTCTAGTCGAGCCGGATATTAATACTTATAATATTGACCTTGAATTGATTGAGGAGAAAATCACCTCAAATACCAAGGCAATAATGGTAGTGCACTTGTATGGTCAGGCTGTTCAGATGGATCGAATCTGGGCGCTCGCTGAAAAGTACGGCTTGAAAGTCATTGAGGATGCAGCCCAGGCTCATGGAGCCTTCTATAAGAACCGCCGTGTAGGCGCATTGGGTGATGCCGCTGGCTTCTCGTTCTACCCAGGTAAAAACTTGGGGGCCATGGGGGACGCGGGCGGAATTACCACCGATGATCACGCTCTTTTTCAGCGAGTTAAGGCAATGGCGAATTATGGCTCTGACTATAAGTACAATCATATTTATAAAGGAGTTAACTCTAGGCTGGATGAACTTCAGGCGGGAGTCTTGGATGTCAAACTAAAGTATTTAGATAGGGATAACGTTAGGCGTAGGGAAGTTTCAAGGTATTATCGTGATAATATAAGTAATGGTTCTATTATATTGCCCGCGGCTTATGAAGAAGCTGCGCATGTGTGGCACGTTTTTGTCGTTCGTACTGAACGGCGGAATGAGTTCAAATCTTACTTAGAACTAAATGGGGTTCAGACCAATATTCATTATCCTACTCCTCCTCATAAGCAACGTGCGTATGAAGAATGGAATGATATGTCGCTACCAGTAACAGAGAAAATCCATCGAGAAGTAGTTTCGTTGCCTATTAGCCCTGTCATGGGCGATGATGAAGTTATGCGTGTCGTGGAGGTCGTGAATGAGTGGCGTTGAGGGGCGATTGCTGTCTATATGCTGTTTGGGCTATTGCCATGCGCGTTATCTTTCGGATGCTATCGGGTCAATACGTGATATCGGCTATGATAGAGTAGAGGTTGTGGTTGTTGATGATGGGTCTAGTGATAATAGTGTTGCCTTGTTAGAGGAACTCTCCAGCACTGTTCCATTTAGAATGACCGTTGTTGCGCAGAGTAATACTGGTAATATTGGTTTAAATTTTAATAATGCATACAAGCGGTCGGTTGGAGGCTTGGTGGCATTTATATCGCTGGATGATGTTTATAACCCCTCGATTATGCTAAAGCAGATCGAGATGATGAATGCTGATCCCGATCTAGCCTTCATTGCCTCATCGAAAACCGTCAGCATTGATAATGATGGATACGTAACAACCAAGGCAGCTCAGCTGCCGCTGTATAGTCAGCAAGTGGCGAGTGTTGATGACCTGTTGGAGCTGGAGTATTCGGAGCTCGGGTCTTTCTACATCCAGAGCGCAGTTTTTCGCAGGGAAGTTATTGATGCCGTCGGTGCTTTCGATGAAGACATGACCGGTGATGATATCGTTTTGAGGACAAAGATTTTGCGATATCTGCAAGATAATCCCAGTTACCGATTCGAGATTCTTAGGGATAATTCCTTTTTTTACAGGCTGCACGGAAGTAACGTGCATAGGAACTTCCCAAGGCAGGTGAGAATTGTAACTGAGTATCTTGGTCGGTATTGGGCGGAGCGCAGAAATCCAAAGCTCTTGGTTGATTGGGCTTGCGCCTATGTCTCTGATAACCGATTCGATGATTGTGTCGAGTTGTTTTCAATGAATGGGCGTGCAGCAGCTCTTTTATCTGAAGATAGAATACGACTGTGCCTTCGAAAGTCTCTAGCCGGGGAAGTTGGTTTTTTTAGGCAGTTTCAGCGCATGGTCTATAGTCGAGTCAAGCTTGGTGAGGGTAAAAGGAAAGTTACCTTCTTAGGAATCTTTGGTTTTGAATATTCAAAAGTGAGAAAAAAGCCAGCTTCAAACCGGCGAGAAGACTCAATTCATCACACGGATTATAAGTGAGCTCCGCGGTATCGTACGGTTGAATTTTTGGGGCTGATTTACTAGTCTATTTTATATTTGCTCAATTGAGTTCTGAGTTGGCGAGGTTTAGGTCATATGGTGCCTTAGGAGAGAGACACTGCCCTATGGTAGACTCGCGCCCCTGTTTACCAGATGGGCATCCCGATGTCTGACACCCCCGCTCGCCCCCCCAGCTGTCCAGCTTCAAGCTCTACATGCGTCTGTTGAGCTACATGAAACGTTACTGGTTCATGTTTGGCGTCAGTATGATCGGCTACGTCATCTTCGCTTCAACACAGCCGATGATGGCAGGCCTGCTCAAGTATTTCGTCGACGGCCTCGCAGCGCCGGATGCCGGGGCGGTGGATCTGCCTCTGCTGGGCAGCATGCAGCTTCTCTATGGCGTGCCGCTGGCCTTGCTGCTGATCACCGTGTGGCAAGGGCTGGGGTCTTTTCTGGGCGGTTACTATCTGGCACGGGTCTCCCTGGGGCTTGTGCAGGATCTGCGTATCGCACTGTTCAATAACCTGCTGACCCTGCCCAACCGCTACTTCGACAACCACGCCACGGGCTATCTGATATCGCGGATTACCTACAACGTGGGCTCTGTTACCGGCGCGGCAACCGATGCCCTCAAAGTGATGGTTCGCGAAGGCCTTACGGTAATATTCCTGTTCGGCTATCTGCTGTGGATGAACTGGAAGCTGACAATGGTGATGGTGGCAATTCTGCCGCTAATCGCCCTGATGGTGAAAAGCGCCAGCAAGAAATTCCGCAGTCAGAGCCGCAAGATCCAGAGTGCCATGGGCGAGTTGACCCATGTTTCTTCTGAGACCATTCAGAACTACCGGGTGGTTCGCAGTTTCGGTGGCGAGCGCTACGAGCGTGAGCGCTTTCTCGAGGCCAGCGAGGACAGTACTCGCAAGCAATTGCGTATGACCCGTACTGGCGCGATCTATACGCCGTCGTTGCAGTTCGTCAACTATGCCGCCATGGCATTTCTGATGTTCCTGGTGCTTCTCCTGCGCGGTGATGCCAGCGTCGGCGACCTAGTGGCCTACATCACTGCGGCCGGTCTGCTACCCAAGCCGATTCGCCAGCTTTCAGAGGTCAGCTCGACGATTCAGAAGGGGCTAGCGGGCGCAGAAAGTATCTTTGAACAATTGGATGAAACTCCTGAGCCGGATTCGGGGATCGTCGAAAAAGATCGTGTTCAGGGTGCCCTTGAAGTTCGTCAGCTGAATTTCGTTTATCCGGGAACCGACAAAGCCGTTCTGAGTGACATCAATTTCACCGTCGAACCTGGACAAATGGTCGCCCTGGTGGGGCGATCAGGCAGCGGCAAGTCTACGCTGGCCAATCTCATCCCACGTTTCTATCAACATGGCGAAGGGCAGATCCTGCTCGACGGGACGCCAGTAGAAGACTATCGCGTCGAGAATCTGCGCAAGCACATCGCTCTGGTGACACAGCAGGTGTCGCTGTTCAATGACACCGTGTTCAACAACATCGCTTATGGTGATCTGCGCCAATTACCGCGTGAGCAGGTCGAGGAAGCCGCTCGGTCGGCTTATGCCAGCGAGTTCATCGAGCGTTTGCCAAAGGGTTTTGACACAGTGGTCGGTGAGAATGGTGTGATGCTTTCCGGCGGGCAGCGACAGCGTCTAGCGATTGCTCGTGCCCTGTTGAAGAGCGCGCCACTGTTGATCCTCGATGAGGCGACCTCTGCTCTGGATACCGAATCTGAACGTTATATCCAAAGTGCTTTGGATCGGGTCATGGAGGGGCGAACTACGTTGGTGATTGCGCATCGTTTGTCCACCATAGAGAAGGCCGATCTGATTTTGGTCATGGATCAGGGACGGATCGTAGAGCGTGGCAGTCATGAGTCTTTGCTGGCGGCGAATGGTTACTATGCCCGCCTGCATGCCATGGGGCTGGACGATGAACAAAAGGATGCTCAGGGTGAGCCTTCAGTCCAGAGTGACCTTTGAGATAAATGCTTTAGTACTGGCGTGCCAGGCTGGTAATGGGGTGCGATGGAATGCCAACGCCTGAAAAACTGATCACTGTCGTTATCCCTGCGTACAACTATGCATTCGTATTGCCGCGTGCTGTGGCATCCGTGGCGACGCAATTGCACGATGTCGATGCGGAGTTGCTGGTAATCGATGATGGTTCCACTGATGACACGCCTAGTGTCTTGGCCGAGCTTCGAGCTGCCCATGGTGATTGCTTCACCACGATTCGTAAGGAAAATGGTGGCTTGGCTTCAGTCAGGAACTATGCGATCGCGCACTCTGGTGGGCAATATCTGGTTTTTCTCGATGCCGATGATGAGATGTTGCCGGGGGCGCTGGCCGCGCTAAGCGCTCACATCGCTGCACAGCCCCACAGCAGGATGGTCATTGCCGGCCATCACTCCGTTGCAGTTGGTGGCAGGCGCTCTGTGCACGCCGCAGCGCCTCTGCCAGCTACGGCTGAGGCACGTTTGCATGCATATCTGTTCGACAAGACGTTATCGCTTTGCAACGGAGCATGCGCGATGCACCGCGAGGTTTTCGCGGCAGGGCTTTATCCTGAGCAGTTCCGCAGTACAGAGGACATACCTGTCTTCGTTCAGGTTCTTGCACGTTTTCCCTGTACGACGCTTGATGTCCCTATGGCCGTTATTCACAAGCATCCTGCGAGCATGCGGCGAAATCTTGAGTTTGCCCGTCAGACTGGGTTGGCTCTGGTGGACGAGGTGTTTTCAGCGCAGCGGATGCCCGAACGTTTCCAGGGACTTCGGCGACGCTATTACGCTCAGCGCTGTCTTTCCCTATTTCGGGTTTTCAGCGGCGCTGGGTGCAATAAAGAGGCCATGTTTTTTTACCGCAAGGCGCTCAAAACAGACCCTGGAGTGATATTACGCTGGACATATACCCGTAAGGCTCTGCGTATTTTGCTGGGCAGAAGGGGCGGGGAGCGGCGTTCGTGACACAGCCCTTGAAAGTCTTGCAGTTGCAGAACCGCTATAACGTCAGTGCCGCTGATCTTGCTGAGCAGATCATCAAGTCCTTGCCGCGCGAGCGTTATGACGTCACCACCGCATTTCTGCGCGGCCGGCCGAGGCCGGGTGAGCCGGAAAGTTGTGCCGCGCGAACCGTCTATTTCGAATTCAGCCAGGCGGCGACCAAAGGTTTGCGTTTGCGGGCGCTCTGGGCGTTATACAAACACTGTCGTAGTAATCACTACGACATCGTGATCGGGCACCGCTTCAAACCGATCAACATGCTCATGTTGCTCAACCTGTTCTTGAGGGTGCCCGCATGCATCGGCGTGCTTCATGGCCTGGGTGAGTACGACCGCCGTTACCGACGCTGGGAAATGCGACGTTTGCTGACCAAGGCTTGGCGGTTCGTTGGTGTATCCCGCGCGGTGAGAGACGATTTGCTGCACTCCCATTGTGGTTTGACCACCGACAATACCGTGCAGATAAACAATGCCATTGATATCGATCGAGCCGAACAAATGCAGCTTGATCGTGTGCACGCCCGTGCTCGCCTGGGATTGGGTGGCGAGGATGTGGTTGTCGGCACTATCGGCCGCCTCGTTCCGGTCAAGGGGCATATCTATCTGGTTCAGGCGTTCGCGCGCTTGCAGCACGAATTTCCCCTGGCGCGTCTCTTGATAATCGGCGACGGCCGATCCCGCAAGGAGCTTGAGGCGTGTATCAGTGAGCATGGCATGCACGGTCGTGTGTTGCTGCCGGGCACGCTGGATGATGCTTTGCAATATGTGAAGGCTTTCGATGCTTTCGTCATGCCTTCATTGAGTGAGGGCTTGCCATTGGCATTGCTTGAAGGGATGAGCGGGGTGCTTCCGGTATTGGGGTCGTCAATCGATAGCCTGAGGCCCATTCTGCAGGACAGCGGCGGACTCACCTTCGAACCTGCAGATGTGCTGACATTGGCTCAGCAGCTGCGGGCGATGCTTGAAATGTCCAGTAGCGAGCGTGAGGCTCTGGGCCAGCAGGCATACGCATACCTGCGTCGAGCACATGCTGTGGAAGATTTTCGTGATCAGTACCGGCGTCTGATAGGAAGTCTGCTGGCAGAGCAGGTAGCTTCCGGGTAACGGAGGTCTTTGTTAATGCGGGCCCATGTGGGCATGGTCTTATGATGGAGTGGGTGTGGTGTCGCCGAATAGTTTTACAAGTCTTCAGTCCGTCTGGTTCAAGCAGCCGCTGATCCTGCTGCCGGGATTGCTGTGCCTTGTGCTCGGCATAGCGCTGCCTAGTAGCGGGCTTTATTACCAGTTGGTCATCCTTCTGCTTTGGCTGCCGACGCTGTATCTGCTGGTACTCAATAGGCAAGACTGGCGTAGCTGGTTCTCGCCATTGATGGTTGCACTGACCGTTTTTTTTTCTTGGGCGCTGCTCAGCAGTCTGTGGAGTAATGGCGAGGAGCCGGGGCGGGAGATCAAGCATGCTCTGATGATCTACCTGACATTGTTATCGGGTGTGTTGGCTTCCGGTATCGACAAACGTTTTCTGGTGAGGCTTCTGACGTTCAGCTGTTATGCGATGGCGGTTCTGGCAGGCATTTCTCTCTATACCGCCTACATTCACTATGATCTGCCACTCAGCTTTCGTCTGACCAGTTTCTGGCAGTTAAACCACCCCATTCTGGCTGCTCACGTATTCGGTTTCTTTCTAATGGCTTTGCTGTATCTACGCCCAGCCAGACTCGCTCAGCAGGGCGTTTGGTGCCTGGCTCTGCTGCTGCTGGCTGCCTTCATATTATTTACTCAAAGCCGTGGAGTCTGGCTGGCACTTAGTGCAGGGTTGCTGCTGACGGCGGCGATCAAGCGTGAGTGGATCTATACCTTGGCTGTTGTCGCCGGTCTCGCGGTTTGCACGATGGTGTTGATATTCCTGCCTGATATGGTCACCAATCGGGGGCTCTCATATAGGCCCCAGTTGGCTATTGAGGGCTTGGCGATTCTGGCACAGCATCCGCTGGGAGGGTTTGGTCTTGGTGGAGTGTATAGCGTGCCGCTGGCTATCATGAGAAATGAGCCCGATCATCCACACAACCTGTTTCTCAGCGTTGGCCTGGATCTGGGTAGTGTTGGCCTACTGCTTTGGCTCGTTATATGGGCAATGCTGTTCTTGGCCGCATGGCGGCATCGACATCTGGCTTTAGGCGGCGCATTACTGGGGATATGGTGCTTTGCGTCGGTGGCTTTTCTGACCGATGGAGCGGGTATCTGGAGTAAGCCACGTGAGGTCTGGTTTCTAACTTGGATTCCCTTGACGCTCGCGTTGTCGCTAGCGACTACCCCGAAGGTGCGCCAGCAGCCGCTGCCATAGTGACAGCGTGACGTCAGAATGCTCGGTAATCAATGCCAATGCATGGGCGTTTCGGGCGTGGAGGCGTGCCAGGTGCTGCCACAACGCCAGGATTAATACCTCTGCTCCTGCGTGCCGTTGCAGCCAGTCACATAGCTGAGCCATGAGGGGCAGGTAGGTCTCGAGCCTCTCATCCGGCAATGGTTGTTGGTCATGCCAGAGTCGATAGTGGCTGGCGAGCTGCTCGTGGTTGCAGGTAATGTCGGCGGTGGGTAGCCAGGTGTGCAGCAGCTGGCTAAGGCTACCCTGGTTTTCCGCTGCCAGCCGCTGAGAGGCCTGACCGGCATGGACACGGTAAGCGTATAGCGGCTGGTCGATATTGTGCATACGGACTTCTGGAGTTTGCAGCATCATCGACAGGAAAAAGCCGAAGTCTTCGGCGAACCGCAGGCTCTCGTCAAAGCGAATATCGGCAATAGCACTACTGCGTAACATTGCGGCGGGGCCTGGGATGGTGCGTCCGTAAAACAAGTAGTTGGCCTTGAGGCTAGCGTCGTCTGCCGGGTAGACGACAGTTCTCTCTTTGTGGCCGAACGTGCGCAGCGCACATCCGCAAACATCCAGTCGTAGACGCTCCATCGCCGCAAGCTGCTGCTCGAATCGTGCCGGTAGGCTGCGGTCATCGGCATCCATCAGCGCGATATAATCGCCCTTGCAATGTTCAAGGCCCAGATTACGGGCTTTGGATACGCCGCCATTGGCTATGCTGTACAGCTCTATGCGCTGTTCGGCACGAGCGTAGCGCTCCAGAATCTCCAGTGAGTCGTCAGTGGAGCCATCGTTGATGATAACGATCTGATCCGCAGGCCGGTCTTGTTGTAGGAGCGAGTCGATGGCTTGCTCCAGGTACGGAGCAGCGTTGTATACCGGTATCAGCACACTTAACGTGGTCACCTTCAGTCTCGCTCAGTTGCCTGCTTATCGAAGAGTGCGTCAAGACGATTGCGGAAATGAGCAGCGTCTTTCTCCGAGAGGTTTTGTGTATACCCCTTTATAAAAGCAGCCCGATGCGGCTCCAGGCTGCTTATATCCTGTCGGTACCGAAACAGATGCTGGAAGTTACGCGCACGTTTCAGTCGGCCTAGTGAGGTGTCGCCGCAGGTCATATCCGAAATGTCGATCAGGCCAATTTGGCCTGTCTCGTCCTGCACGACATTACCCAGATGCAAGGAGCGGAAATACACACCTTTGTCATGCAATTCTGCGATCAGTGAACCCAGGTCGCGGCACAGCTTTACCTGTTCATTGTTTTGCTGGGCGAGTATCTGGCGCAGCGTGTTGCCAGGGAGGGGCCAGTAGTGAACCGCAGTACGTTCGATACTGCGGATTCGATAAGTCGCGATGATCTCTGGGCAGAGGACGTCGCGTCGTTTCAGTTCTGTGGCGTTGTCGGCGAAGCGCTTGGCATGAGACACCAAGGTGGCTGACGAAATCAGTCGTTTGCGGCGGAACAGTTTGAGAAAACTGCCGTCAATCAACTTGAGGACTTTTTCGCCATTATGGTCGGCCTCGATCACCTCAGCATGCTGGCGCAGGGCGGAAAACTGTTCGTTACTGAGGCGTGACATGCAGATCTACTTATCGGCGTTGAGGGCGTACGGCAGTTTACCTGATGTCGCTAGCGTAAGTAGCTCAGGACGCATGAAGCCTGTTGCAGGTCGCCGCTATGCTAGAATTCTCGACATTTTCAGCGCTCAGTAAAGCCGGAGTTCCCGCATGAAGTTATCCATGCCCCGTTTCGATCAGGCCCCCGTTCTCGTGGTGGGTGATGTCATGCTTGATCGTTATTGGCACGGCGCTACCTCGCGTATTTCGCCTGAGGCCCCGGTGCCGGTGGTCAAGGTCGAGCAGATCGAGGATCGACCGGGCGGTGCGGCCAACGTTGCGCTGAATATCGCTGCATTGGGCGCGCCTGCGGTGCTGGTGGGTGTCACCGGCGAAGACGAGGCGGCGGAAAGCCTGCGTCAGAGTCTCGAAGCCATTGGCGTGAAAACCTATTTCCAGCGCATCGAGAGCCAGCCGACTATCGTCAAGCTGCGGGTCATGAGCCGTCATCAGCAGTTACTGCGCATGGATTTCGAGGAACCGTTCCACACCGACGCCGATGCGCTGGCGCGGCAGGTCGAGCAGTTGCTGGATGAGGTCAAGGTGTTGGTGCTGTCCGATTACGGCAAGGGCGCCCTGCAGAACCATCAGGTGCTGATTCAGGCCGCCCGGGCGCGGGGTATTCCCGTGCTGGCCGACCCGAAGGGCAAGGACTTCTCTATCTATCGCGGCGCCAGCCTGATTACCCCGAACCTCAGCGAGTTTGAGTTGATCGTTGGCCGCTGCGAAGACGAAGCTGAGCTGGTTAACCGTGGTGCGCGTTTGATGCGCGAGCTGGATCTGGGTGCGTTGCTGGTTACCCGTGGCGAGCACGGCATGACCCTGCTGCGCCCTGATCACGGGCCACTGCATCTGCCGGCGCGCGCACGCGAAGTGTTCGACGTGACGGGGGCTGGGGATACAGTAATCTCGACACTGGCAGCCTCTATCGCTGCTGGTGAAGAACTGCCTCAGGCCGTCGCATTGGCCAATCTGGCCGCAGGCATCGTGGTCGGCAAGCTGGGCACGGCGGCGATCAGTACCCCCGAGCTACGTCGTGCGGTGCAGCGTGAACAGGGCTCCGAGCGCGGTGTACTGAGCTTGGAGCAGCTGCTGCTGGCCACTGAAGACGCTCGCGCCCATGGCGAGAAGATCGTGTTTACCAATGGCTGCTTCGACATCCTGCACGCCGGTCATGTGACTTACCTCGAGCAGGCGCGTGCCCAGGGTGATCGTCTGGTGGTCGCGATCAATGACGATGCATCGGTCAGCCGCCTCAAGGGGCCGGGCCGTCCGATCAATGCCGTGGATCGCCGCATGGCTGTGCTGGCCGGCCTCGGCGCCGTGGACTGGGTGGTGAGCTTCAGCGAGGACACGCCCGAACGCCTGCTCAAGCAGGTTCAGCCGGATGTGCTGGTCAAGGGTGGGGACTACGGCATCGAGCAAGTGGTCGGTGCCGACATCGTGCAGGCCTACGGTGGCGAGGTGCGAGTCCTGGGGCTGGTCGAGAACAGCTCGACCACCGCCATCGTCGAGAAGATTCGCAGCCGCTGAGTGCACAAAACCCCGCTATTCAGCGGGGTTTCGCTTTGTATCCTTTATTCCATTGGCGGCCCAGGCGGCACCTGGCCAACGTGTCTGCTGTCAAACCGCGGCTGCAGTATCCAGGCGTACTCGGGGCGCCTGTACGGTGCCCGCGCGGATAGTGCCTGGGCCGGACTTGTGGGCCTTCGGCGTGATGTTTTGCAGCGCCAGCCAGTCCTTCCAGCGAATGCGCTCATCGCGTACCAGCCAGCCATCCTGGGCGGCGAAGCTCTCGGCTAGCCACAAACCACGGGTATTGGCAGGTACCAGTTGGCCCTGGCGCAGGGTCATCAGTTCCGCCGTCGGGCGGCCTTGTTGCAGAGGAATCAGATAGAGATCCGGGCGGGCGTGATCCAGGCGGGCGATCAGCTTGCCGTTCTCCAAATGTTCGTCGACGTGCAGCAGGCTGGGCTGTTTGGCTTCCTTGGGCAGATCCAGGCGCAAGTCGTAGACCAACTGCAACGAGGCCGTCGGTACATGCACGTAGGCGCGCGGGCGTTCCAGCAAGGTCAGGTTGCCACACTGCACGGGACGCGCCGCGCCGGAAAGCGGGCTGAGCCGGAAGTACACGCCATCGCGGTACTTGAGGGTTCCCTCGTAAGGTGCTGGCAGCCAGGTGTCGCCGAAGCGGCCGTGGAGCCAGCCTTCGCTGGTCTCCAGCAGGCACTCTTCGGCGACTTCCTGGATGGCCGTCATCAATGGCAAATTGAGTTCATGGGCCG
Source organism: Pseudomonas sp. AC355 (assembly GCF_979258205.1). Taxonomy (NCBI): domain Bacteria; kingdom Pseudomonadati; phylum Pseudomonadota; class Gammaproteobacteria; order Pseudomonadales; family Pseudomonadaceae; genus Pseudomonas; species Pseudomonas sp. AC355. The sequence continues at coordinate 4,179,902 of NZ_OZ409843.1, forward strand.
GTACGTAGCCGGAGATCAATTTGAGTACGACGTCGCCACGGTCGAGACGCCGCTGGCGCACCAGCACCCAGTACTCGCGGCCTTGCCAGTTCAGGGTCAGGCGTACCGAAACGCCAAGGTTGGCCAATTCCACCGCGAAGCGCTGACTATCGTTCAGTTCGACTGGCTTGCGGCGTTCGAGCATTTCGCTGAAGTTTAGCGGTCTGCCCAGGCTCTGATAGACGATGCCGTCGGGCGAGGCCTCTACGAACAGTGGCAGCGTCTTGAAGGTGGCGGGGTCTTTTCGGGAAATGATGCGCGGCATGTCGGCTCCTTCTTACGTCGGGGTCGGCCGCATGAGCGGCGTCAAGGGTGTGCCTGGCACACCCGTTCATCACTCTCCTGATCCTTTGTTACCGCTATTAGTGCCCACAATTACATCAGCGGCCATGGCGACGTTGTGCGCCAGGTGCAACGGGCTGATGGTGCCGACGATGGCGCTACCGACGCCTGGATGAGCGAAGATCAGTTCGAAGCTTGCCCGAACCGGGTCGACACCGCTCTCCAGGCAGGCGTGGCCGCTGGCCAGGGCTTTCTTGATCAGGATGCCTTTGGCGTGACTCGCAGCATAGTCCAATACCGGGCGTTCATGCTGCTCGCCGAGGTTGTAGGTCACCATCGCGCAGTCGCCGCGTTCGAGGGCCAGAAGGCCGCCCTCGACGGTTTTTCCGGAGAAGCCGAAGCCGCGGATAAGCCCGGCCTGCTTGAGTTCGGTGAGCGTGTCGTAGACGGCTTCGTCACGCAGGATGGACAGGTCATCACCGTTCGAGTGCACCAGAACCAGGTCGATGTAGTCCGTTTCCAGACGTTTCAGGCTGCGCTCCACCGAGCGGCGGGTGTGGGCGCTGGAGAAGTCGAAATGCGACAGGCCGTTGTCGAATTCCTCGCCGACCTTGCTGACGATCACCCAATCCTGGCGCTGGCCACGCAGCAGCGGGCCGAGGCGTTGTTCGCTGATGCCGTAGGCGGGCGCTGTATCGAGCAGGTTGATGCCCAACTGCCGGGCGAGATCGAGCAGTTGGCGTGCCTGATGATCGTCGGGAATGGTGAAACCGTTAGGGTATTTGACGCCCTGATCACGCCCGAGCTTGACCGTGCCCAGGCCTAGAGGAGAAACGGTCAGGCCGGTCGATCCTAGCGGGCGGTGCAGACCGTGCAGATCACGTATCAAAACGAGGTCTCCCAGGCGGTGCGGCCGATGGCTGGGCGCGGCAGTTCGGGCAGCGAGGGGTGAATGGCAGGGTGGATGCTATCGCGTTCGAGATTGGCTAGCACGCGATCAGCGAAATCCGGTGCCAGGGCCAGTTTGGTTGGCCAGCCGACCAGCAGCACACCCTGGTCGCTGAGAAAGGCGTTGTCCGGGCGTACCAGGCCGCTTTGCGCCGGTTCGGCGCGTTCTACCCGCAAGGTGGCCCACTGGGCAGCCGATAGGTCGACCCAGGGCAACAGTTGCGTGAGCTCCTTGCGCGCTGCCTCGATCTGCGCCGCCTCGTCGCGCGCCACGCCGTCGGCTTCGGCCAGATCACCGCCCAGGTACCAGACCCATTCGCCGTCGGCACCGGGATGGCTGGTAACGGTGATACGGGGTTTGGGGCCGCCACCGAGGCAATGGGCGTACAGCGGCTTTAGAGTCGGCCCCTTGACCATCACCATATGCAGCGGGCGCAACTGTTGGGCTGGTTGCGCGACGTGCAGGCTGGCCAGCAGCTCGGCATTGCCACGACCGGCGCTGAGCACGATGCGCTGGGCGCGGATCTCACGGCCGTCGACGCATAGGCCAACCAGTTGCCCGTTCTCTTGTAGCGGTTGGATATCGTCGGCGGCGAGCAGGCTGTCACCGGCGAGATCGGCCAGGCGTGTGATCAAGCTAGGCACGTCTACCACCAGTTCTGCCAGGCGATAGACCTTGCCTTTGAATTTCGGATGCTGCAGCGCAGGTGGCAACTGCTCGCCCTTGACCTGATCGACACGGCCGCGCACCGCCTTGCTGGCGAAGAAGCTGGTGAGGTTGCCCGCCAGGGTGCCGGGCGACCACAGGTAATGAGCATCGGAAAGTAGGCGCACGCCCGACAGATCGAGTTCACCGCTGCCATCGAGTGCTTCGCGCCAGCGCCGCGGCATGTCGGCGATGGCTTCGGATGCGCCACTCAGGGCGCCATGCAGGGCATATTTAGCGCCGCCGTGAATGATCCCCTGGGACTTGACGCTCTGACCGCCGCCAAGGCTTTCCCGCTCGACCAACAGCGTGGCGTAGCCTTTGGCACGCAGGCGCGTATTCAGCCATAAGCCGGCGACACCGCCGCCAACGATCAGAACGTCTGTGCTCAGAGTGTGGGACATGCGGGCGCCTCTCGGGAAAACAGGTGCGCAGTATAACCTCGGTGAGAGTGGCAAGCTTCAAGCGGCAAACGGTTGGAGAGCTTGCGGCTACCTCAGTGCCCGGTGACGCGGGAGAACAGTTGGATCACCACGACACCACTGACGATCAGGCCCATGCCCAGCACCGCGGGCAAGTCCGGTTTCTGGTCATAGACGAACATCGCCGCGATGCTGACCAGCACGATGCCCAGGCCGGCCCATATGGCGTAGGCGATGCCTACCGGAATGGTGCGCACCACCAGAATCAGCATCCAGAACGCAATGCTGTAGCCCGCGATCACCAGCAGTAGCGGAAGCGGTTTGTTGAAGCCATCGACGGCCTTCATGGACGTGGTCGCAACCACCTCAGCAGCGATGGCCAGAGCGAGATAGAGATAACCATTCATCGGCAGCACTCCTATTAACAGAGGGCTGATTTTACGGATTCACTCTGTTAGGTAAACTCATTACCTATCTTGATTGGAGATAGGTTGTGCGCTGGACTCTTGAGCAACTTGAAGTGTTCGTAGCCGTTGCCGACGGCAACTCGTTTTCTGCCGTGGCGCGGCGTTTCGGGCGTGTGCAATCTGCAGTTAGCAACGCAGTGGCGGCGCTGGAGGACGATCTGGGTGTACGCCTGTTCGAACGCAGCAGCGGTCGGCAGCCGCGCCTGACCGAAGCCGGCCAGGCGTTGCTCGAAGAGGCGCGCGAGTTGCTGCGACAGTCCGAGCGGCTGGAGGGGCGAGCCCTTGGGCTGTCGCGAGGCGAGGAGGTGTGTCTGCGCCTGGCGCAGGATGAGGCGCTGCCGATGCCGCCGATACTCGACAGCCTGGAGGCCCTGGCCCAGGCGTTCCCACGGGTCGAGGTGCAGATGACCAGCGGCGGCCAGGGGGTGGTGGCGCGTCAGTTGCTCGAGCGGCGTGCCGACCTCGGCCTGCTGTTTCATCATGACGGCATGCCTGCCGAGCTGGAGCGCCGTCGTCTGGGTATGGTGGATATGGTCATGGTTTGCGGAGCCGCTCATCCACTGGCACAGGGCCGCTCCGTCGACCGTCGTGAGTTGGCCCAGCACCGGCAGTTGTTGATAACTCTGCAGGACAGTCACTATCCCGGCAACGAGCGGATCAGCCCGACCGCCTGGCGTACCGACAGCTTTTACGTGATGGCCGAGCTGCTGATGCGTAACCTGGGTTGGGCGTGTCTGCCACGGCACGTGGCGCAGTACCCGACCTATCAAGGGCATCTAATCGAATTGAGCAGTGACTGGATCGCGCCGCCGTTGCCGGTGGAACTGGTGTTTCGCCGTGATGAAACGTTGGGCCCGGCAGCGCAGTGGTTGGTGCGCTATCTCGGTGATCGGCTGCGCATACTGGAGCCCTGATGCGTGCGCTTGTGCCCGGCGTTCTGTGCCTGCTTGTGCTGCAACGCCGGCATCCCTAAGCTTCGCCGCCATGAACCGATATCTTTATAGCCTGCTGTTCCATCTCTGCCTGCCGTTGATCGGTCTACGCCTGATCTGGCGAGCCTGGCGTGCGCCTGCCTATACCAAGCGCGTTGGCGAACGCTTCGCCTTCCTGCCAGCCCTGCGTCCCGACGGCATCTGGGTTCACGCAGTATCGGTCGGCGAAAGCATCGCGGCGGCGCCGCTGGTGCGCGAGCTGCTGGCGCGCTACCCGGATCTGCCGATCACCCTGACCTGCATGACGCCCACTGGCTCAGAGCGCATCCGTGCGCTGTTTCCCGAGGCGCAGTTCGACGGACGTGTTCAGCACTGCTATCTGCCCTATGACCTGCCCTGGGCGGCGTCGCGCTTTCTCGAACGCGTGCGTCCGCGTCTGGCGGTGATCATGGAAACCGAGTTGTGGCCCAACTACATCCACCAATGTGCCCGCCGGGGTATTCCGGTGGCGCTAGCCAATGGACGTTTGTCCGAGCGCTCGGCCAGAGGCTATGGACGCTTTGCCAAGCTCACTGCGCCGATGCTCGCCGAGCTGACTTTGCTCGCGGTACAGAGCCAGGTCGAGGCGCAGCGCTTCATTGCCCTCGGCGCCCGGCCTGAAGCGGTAGAGGTGACCGGCTCGATCAAGTTCGACCAGCAAGTGGATGCAGCTGTGCTGGGGCGCGCCACGGCGCTGCGTGAGCAATGGCAGGCGCAGCAGCGGCCGGTATGGATCGCTGCCAGTACCCGTGAGGGGGAAGATGCGCTGGTGATCCAGGCGCATCAGCAACTGCTCGCCACTCAGCCGGATGCTCTGTTGATTCTGGTGCCACGTCATCTGGAGCGTTTCGACAGTGCGGCCGCGCAGTTGCGTGAGGCGGGCCTCACCTTCGTGCGTCGCTCCTCGGGCGAGGCTGTTGGCCCTGGTGTGCAGGTACTGCTCGGCGACAGCATGGGCGAGTTGATGTTTCTGTATGGCCTGGCCGATGTCGCTTTCGTCGGCGGCAGCCTGGTCGAGACGGGTGGCCACAATCCGCTGGAGCCAGCGGCGTTGGGGCTGCCGGTGATCATGGGGCCGCACCGCTTCAACTTTCAGGAGATCACCGCGCAATTGCTCGAGCGTGGCGCGCTCTGCGAGGTGGCTGACGCCGAGGCGCTCGGTGCGCAGGTCGCGTTGCTGCTGCGCGAGCCGGCACGTGCGGTGGCCATGCGCGAGGCCGGCCTGGCAGTGCTCAAGGCCAATCAAGGCGCGCTGCAGCGGTTGCTGGATGGGCTGGGAAGGCTAATCGTTTAGAGGCTGCTCAATGTGGCGGAATAAAGCGGAGCGCCGTCCGGCCCAGCCTAGATCGCGCATCTGCCGTAGATACCGTCTTGCCCGCTACCTAGCAAGTGCCAATTCAGCATCAAAAGGCATTCCCGATTTCAGCACGCCGTAGGCGATACACAGCAACTTGCGCATCGCCGCGCAGACGATCTGTTTTCCGGTTTTGCCTTTGTCTCTCATGCGCTCAGCCATTGCCCGTATCGCGGCGTTATGCGTTATGGACACCACGCCGGGCATGCACAGTCCCGCCCGCAAGGTGGCAGAGCCGGTGCGCGATATCCGCGTTTGGCCTTTGAATTTCCCAGACTCTTGGAGCCTGGGATTGAGCCCCGCATAGGCTGTCACAGCGCGGCTGCCGTCAAACCTGTCCAAATCGCCCAATTCGGCCAGCAACAGCGCTGCCGTCTTGTCCCCCACGCCGTCGATACTCATCAACAGGTCCCGTTTGCCCTTGAGATCGTCGTTGTCGTCGAAGTGTTTCTTGATCGCCTCAAGCGTCTCGTCGATCTGCTGGCGGGTGTGCTCAAGCACCGATCTGATTGACTCCACTACCCGCGCATCGCTCGTGACATCCAGGCGGTTCTGCTCCATCTGTTCGAGCTCCTGAAGATCCTTCAAGCGACGTACCAGGGCCTTGAGGCGGCGAAGCGACGGTGGATCAGGTTTCCAGATACGTAGCTCGTCCTGATGCTTATCGCCGTAGCTGGCAATCAGCTTCGCATCGACCTTGTCGGTCTTCACCCGCTGTAACTGGCTGCGCGCGTAGTAGGCAATCTGCGCAGGATTGAGCACGCTGACGCGGTAGTTTCTCTCGTAAAGCCACTCGGCTAGCGCCTCGTGGTACACACCGGTCGCTTCCATCACGATCCAGGCCTGTGGATCGGCGTGTTTGAGCAGCCACTGCTGCAGGGTCTCGAACCCTGCCGGGTCATTGGCGAGCTTGCCCTTGGTGCGGTGCTTGCCGTTTGCCTGCACCGTGGCAATGTCGAATGAGTGTTTAGCGATGTCGATTCCGACTACAGACATGGTCTCCTCCTCTTCTGTCTGATCGTCACTGCATCCGTCCAACCTTGCTGATGCGAGCTCGAAGCTCTGGATACCGTTCGGACTTATCAGGATGAGTGTGGAGCCATACAGCGCAATCTACGAAACAGGCTCAAGGCCTTAGGGTGGGCTCGACTTGCATGGCTCCCCCGATGATCAGTCGGGAACTATCGCCTCTTGTGAGGCGGTAGTCGAGATACAAGGGTGGGCTTCAACCCACAACCTTCAGCTATTTCCTCATACTCTGCGTGGGAGTGCCTTCAGAGGCGCTTTGCGGCTGATGTCGAAAGCCGCTGGCTAGCCCGAGCGTGCGCCGAGCGCTCCCACGCTGGAGCGTGGGAGCCATCAAAAGTTGGGGGCTGAAGCGGATCGCAGCCCGGCCCACCCGTCGCGCTGAGCAGGGCGGCGCTACGTCAATTGGTCTGGCTACTCGTCGCCTTGCAGGCGCGCTTCGGCGGCCTTGGCCAGATCCGAAGGAAGAAAGTCGCGATCCGGGTTGTAGTCCGGCTTGAGGTAACGGCCCAAGGCGTCCAGATCTGCCGGGCTGAGGGTGCCGGCAGCTTGTTTCAGGCGCAGGTTGTTGAGGATGTAGTCGTAGCGTGCGTCGTTGTAGTTGCGCACCGCGCCGTACAGTTGGCGCTGGGCGTCCAAGACGTCGACGATGTTGCGTGTGCCCACCTGATAACCGATTTCCGTGGCCTCCAGTGCGCTCTGGTTGGAGATGATCGACTGGCGGCGCGCCTGTACGGTTTCCACGTCGGTATTCACTGCGCGATACAGGTTGCGGGTGTTCTGCACCACCTCGCGGCGCAGCCCTTCACGTCGCTGCTCGGACTGGCTGAGGCGCTGGTAGGCCTCGCGGGCCTGGGAGCTGGTGAGGCCGCCGCTGTACAGCGGGATATTCAGTTCCAGGCCGATGCTGCGCTGCGACACATCGCTGCCGTAGTTCTGCCCGGTGTAATTGGGGTTGCTCAGGCCCAGCGCGTCGTTGTCTCCGCGCTCATAGCGGGCCACTGCATCCAGGGTCGGCGCGTGCCCGGCCTTGCGTTGGCGCAGGGTTTCCTCGGCGGCATTGACGGCAAAGTTACTGGCCTGCAGGTTGAGGTTCTGCGCGGCTGCCGTATTGACCCAGGCGGTGGCATCGTTGGGCATCGGGGTAAGAATCGGCAGGCTGTGCTGGATGCCTTCGATGCTGCGGTATTCGCGGTTGGTCAGGGTGATCAGGGCCTGGAAGGCATCGTCGACCTGACGCTGAGCAATGATACGGTTGGCCCGTGCGGTGTCGAAACCGGCCTGAGCCTGCAGCACGTCGGTCTTGTCCGAAAGGCCGACGTCGAAGCGCTCGTTGGCCTGGTCGAGCTGGCGATTGAAGGCGGCTTCTTCGGCTTTGGTCGAGGCCAGGTTGTCCTGCGCGCGCAATACCGAGAAATAAGCTTCGGCGCTCTGCAGGATCAGGTTCTGTTCGCTGGCGGAATATTCCAGAGCGGCTTGCTCACTGACCGCCTCGGCTGCCTGCAGTTGGAACCAGCGGTCAGCGCGAAACAGTGGCTGGCTGAGGTTGGCCTGGTACACCGTACCGCTGCGCGACTGGGTGGCGGATGGCTGTTGCAATGCGGTGCGGGTGTCGGTCGTCCGTGCGCCGGCGCTGAGGTTCGGCAGCAGGCCGGCGCGGGCCTGCGGTACGCCTTCGCGGCGGGCCTCGAAGTCGGCACGGGCGGCGGCCAGATCGGCATTGTTGGCGGCGGCCTCCTGATACACCGACATCAGGTCGGTGCGCACCGATAGCGGGGCCGGATCTGCCCAGGCCGTGGCGGTTGAAGTGGCGGTCACGGCAACGGCCAGGGAGAGTCTGCGCAGCATGTCAGCGAATCCTAGAATGGGCAGTAGTCGGCGAGACTAAGCCCGGCCATCGGGGTGGTCAAGGCGCGCGGTGGTGGACAGGCAGGCGTCACTATCCGACCTGCGGGTCTTGTCGGCGTTGCTGCGGTTGGCAGGTGCCAGTAGACTGGCCGAGTTCTTGTCGGGGTGCCTCGAATCGGAGGCTGAGATCGGATAGTTCCGGATCCCGTTGAACCTGATCAGGTTAAGGCCTGCGTAGGGAACAAGAGGTATCCACTCCTGCAGTCTACATTATGGATACCCCCGCACCGCGTTCGTGGTGCGCCCGCGCCCTGGCTGTTCGATCATGCCGGCGCTCTCACGAATCCTGCATGCTCAAACAGCCACGGTGTGGTGTTGCTTCATCGCGTCTATCAGGTTCGCTCCGACATTCAGCCTAGGAGCCAGCCGATGAGCAGCAAACAACAACAGCAAAATCTCAGTGAGTCCGCCCAGGTCGACCAGCAGTCGATCCAGCCCTTTCCCCGTTCGCAGAAAATCTACGTCCAGGGCTCGCGCCCGGACATCCGCGTGCCGATGCGTGAAATCAGCCTGGACGTGACACCGACAGACTTCGGTGGCGAGATCAATGCGCCGGTCACCGTCTACGACACCTCCGGCCCTTATACCGACCCGAGCGTCACTATCGACGTGCGCAAGGGCCTGGCCGACGTGCGCAGCGCCTGGATCGAGGATCGTGGCGATACCGAACGCCTCGATGGCCTGTCCTCGGAGTTTGGCCAGCACCGTCTGGCCGATGCCGAGCTGACCAAGATGCGCTTCGCCCATGTACGCAATCCGCGCCGCGCCAAGCCCGGCAAGAACGTCAGTCAGATGCATTATGCGCGGCAGGGCATCATTACGCCGGAAATGGAATACATCGCCATCCGCGAGAACATGAAGCTCGCCGAGCACCGTGCCGCCGGCCTGCTCAAGGAGCAGCACGGCGGCAACAGTTTCGGCGCCAGCATTCCCAAGGAAATCACCGCCGAGTTCGTCCGTGACGAAGTGGCGCGCGGCCGCGCCATCATCCCCGCGAACATCAACCACACCGAGCTTGAGCCGATGATCATCGGCCGTAACTTCCTGGTGAAGATCAACGGCAACATCGGCAACTCGGCGCTGGGGTCGAGCATCGAGGAAGAAGTCGCCAAGTTGACCTGGGGCATTCGCTGGGGCTCGGACACGGTGATGGACTTGTCCACCGGCAAGCACATCCATGAAACCCGCGAGTGGATCATCCGCAACTCGCCCGTGCCGATCGGTACCGTGCCGATCTACCAGGCGCTGGAGAAGGTCAACGGCGTGGCCGAAGACCTGACTTGGGAGCTGTTCCGCGACACCCTGATCGAACAGGCCGAGCAGGGCGTCGACTACTTCACCATTCATGCCGGCGTGCTGCTGCGCTACGTGCCGCTGACCGCCAAGCGGGTCACCGGCATTGTCTCGCGCGGTGGTTCGATCATGGCCAAATGGTGCCTGGCGCACCATAAAGAGAACTTCCTATACACCCACTTCGAAGACATCTGCGAAATCATGAAGGCCTATGACGTCAGCTTCTCGCTGGGCGACGGCCTGCGTCCGGGCTCCATCGCCGACGCCAATGACGCCGCGCAGTTCGGTGAACTGGAAACCCTCGGCGAGCTGACCAAGATCGCCTGGAAGCACGACGTGCAGTGCATGATCGAAGGCCCCGGCCACGTGCCGATGCAACTGATCAGGGAGAACATGGACAAGCAGCTGGAGTGCTGCGACGAGGCACCGTTCTATACCCTCGGCCCACTGACAACCGATATCGCGCCAGGCTACGACCACATCACCAGCGGCATCGGTGCGGCGATGATCGGCTGGTTCGGCTGCGCCATGCTCTGCTACGTCACGCCCAAGGAGCACCTGGGGCTGCCCAACAAGGACGACGTGAAGACCGGCATCATCACCTACAAGATCGCCGCCCATGCGGCCGACCTGGCCAAAGGACATCCGGGCGCACAGATCCGTGACAACGCGCTGAGCAAGGCGCGCTTCGAATTTCGCTGGGAAGACCAGTTCAACCTTGGTCTCGACCCGGATACCGCGCGCAGCTACCACGACGAAACCCTGCCCAAGGATTCGGCCAAGGTCGCTCACTTCTGCTCCATGTGCGGGCCGAAGTTCTGCTCGATGAAAATCACTCAGGAAGTGCGCGAGTACGCCAAGGTCAATGGCTTGTCCGACGAGAGCAAAGCGGTCGAGGCCGGCTTCAAGGAGCAGGCCGAGCGCTTCAAGGAAGAGGGCTCGGTAATCTACCGGCAGGTGTGACGCTCAGCCGGGTGAACGGCAGGTCGCCGCTCACCCGGTTCACTCAGCGTGCCGCGGCGCCGGGCATGTAGACCGGGCGCAGGATGCCCTGCAGCTGGCTGTAAGGGATCTTGATCTCGGGGTGGCCGTCGGAGTAGGGCGCAAGGCGCGCGACATCGTACTTGAGCATCATCGCGTCAGGGTTGAGGGCAATGTTCGGCGTGCGCTCGAAGGGCCAAGTCTGAAGGTATTCAGCATCGTTGCCATGACCTTGGGTGATCAACCACGCCTGGTGGGCGCGTTGGGCGACTTGCCAGAACGCCTCTTCCTCGCCGGGAACGATGAAATCCTGCGGGCTCAGCACCTTGTTCAGCTCACGGTCATAGTTCAGGTAGGTGCGCCCCGGCACGCCATGGGCGCCGCCAATGAAGTGGTAGGCCGACAGCTCGATCACCACCAGGCGGTCATGTTGGCTGAGTACCTTGGCCTGCAGATAGCTGACCCAGCCGGGTTTGCCGTTGGCGAGAAATTCGCGCTCATGGTCGGCCAGCGATTGCGGCCGGGTGCCAGTGGCGGCGCTCACCAGGCCAAGCAGGGTCGATTCGATCCGTGCATTGAGCTCGGGCTGATCGGTCAGGCGCTGCAGTTCGATATTGACCAGCGGGCAGTCCTGGGTGGCGCATCCTGGCGCTTTATGTTCCCAGCGCTCGTGGCTGGTCGCGAGCGCTGGCGGCGTACCTGGCTTGGACAGGCTCTGGCAGGCACCGAGCAGAAGGGCGAGGCTGAGGATGGCGCCGAGGCGAGCAATGGTGGATGTTTTCATGCAGGAAAAGCCGTTGGCGGAGGACGGTGGTTCGACTGCCCGAAAGCAGCGGAGTTCGCGATTATTCGCCAATGCGAGCAGATCGGCCAGGGTTTCGATGCGTCGCTTGCGGGAGAGCCTTAACAGCCCCTAGGATGCATTCAATGTGCAGGCAAACGAGAGAAATGCAGATGACCGAAACCTTTACCCCCGGCCCGGATGCGGTGGAAATCATCGAACGTGAAGAGTGCTTCCGCGGTTTCTATCGTCTGGATCGCTTTCATCTGCGCCACCAGCAGTTTTCCGGCGAAATGGGGCCGGTACTGCGCCGTGAGCTGTTCATCCGTCACGATGCCGTGTGCGTGCTGCCCTACGATGCGGTGACCGACAGCGTGGTGCTGATCGAGCAGTTCCGTGTCGGCGCCATGCACAAAGCCGCCAACCCCTGGCTGGTCGAGCTGGTCGCCGGGCTGATCGACAAGAATGAAGAGCCCGATGAGGTCGCGCTGCGCGAAGCCGAGGAAGAGGCCGGGCTGACGCTGACCTCGCTGTGGCCGATAACCCGCTACTTCCCGTCGCCGGGCGGCTCCGACGAATTCGTCCACCTGTTCCTCGGTCGCTGTGACAGCGCCGGCGTGGGCGGCATACACGGCCTAGAGGAAGAGGGCGAGGACATTCGCGTGCAGGTGTGGCCTTTCGAGGATGCTTTGCAGGCGGTCAAGGATGGGCAGATCAACAATGCGGCGAGCATCATCGCCTTGCAGTGGCTGGCGCTCAATCGCGCCGAGGTAAGGGGCCTATGGGGGTAAATCTGCTGCGTGAGCGCTACCGGGTCGATCTGATCGAACTGCAGGCGGCTTGCGAGGCCAATTACGCGCGGCTGATGCGTCTGCTGCCTGGCATGCGTGATGCGCAGGGCGCTCGACGTGTGGCGCTCAGCCAGGGTGAACGGCAGCTTGGCGTGCTGGCGCTGGAAGTGGTGGAGACTTGTCCGTACACCTCCACCGTGCAGGTGCGCCAGGAACACAGTCTGCCCTGGTTGCCCGTGCCACAGTTGGAAGTGCGCGTCTATCACGACGCACGCATGGCCGAGGTCACCGGTGCGCAGAGTGCGCGACGCTTTCGCGGCATCTACCCCTATCCGAACCCCGCTATGCACCAGCCGGACGAGAAAACCCAGCTCAATGTGTTTCTCGGTGAATGGTTAAGCCATTGCCTGGCGTGCGGGCACGAGACCGAGCCGCAGGTTTGAGCGCACGTGCCTGCACAAGAATGCTTCGGGTTTCTGTGAACTAGTCCCTATTGGCGGGTTTACCTAGCCCGCGTCTCGATTCCATAATTTGCGCCTGCCTTCCAAGGAGAAGCACTTTGTCGAGTGCGTCCGTGTCTACTTCTGCTGATTCTTCGGTATTGCTGGTGCAGCTTACCGATAGCCATCTGTTTGCCGACACGGAAGGCAAGCTGCTGGGCATGGGTACCGCTGACAGCCTGCGCCAAGTAATCGATCTGGTGCTGGAGGAGCAGACGGCCATCGACATGGTTCTGGCGACGGGCGATCTGTCCCAAGACGGCAGCCAAGCCTCCTATTTGCGCTTTCTTGAAATGAGCACCGCGTTGAATGCTTCGGCGCGCTGGATTCCCGGTAACCATGATGATATCCCGGCGATGCAGGCGGCGTGTGTGGGCACCGATCTGTTGGAGCCCGTCGTGGATCTCGGCAACTGGCGGTTGATCATGCTCGATTCGTCGATTCCGGGCGCAGTGCCCGGTTACCTTCAGGAGCCGCAGCTGGCTCTGCTCGAGCGGGCGCTGAGCGAGGCGCCGGATCGTCATCACCTGATCTGCCTGCATCATCATCCGGTGGATATCGGTTGTCAGTGGATGGCGCCGATCGGACTGCGCAATCCTGATGCACTATTTGCCGTGCTGGATCGTTTTCCGCAGACGCGGGCGATTCTCTGGGGGCACGTCCATCAGGCCATCGATGAGATGCGCGGCAAGGTGCGGCTGCTTGCCTCGCCATCGACCTGCGTACAGTTCACCCCTGGCAGCGAGGACTTTCAAGTCGATAGCACGGCGCCCGGCTATCGCTGGCTGCGTCTGCACGGCGATGGGCGCTTGGCAACCGGGGTGTCTCGGGTTCGCGGTATCGTCTTCGAGCCTGACTACAGTGTTCGCGGCTACTAGGGGCTGTTGACGCTTCAGCCCGAAGGGCCGGGCCCTTCGGGTTGTGCGGGAAATCTCGCCATGCGTCGTTGGAGGACTTGGCACGGGAACGACCATTCCCTGCGTCCTCCGCCTAGCGGATCGCCGCCCGGCCTGGCGATATTTCGCGCGGCAACGCGGCTTGTGCTGAAACGTTATCAGACGCTTGCGGCTTGTAGGGCAGCGCTAGTAGCCTCCGGTTATGACTACCAGCATTCTTTATATCCATGGACTCAACAGTTCGCCGGCTTCCACCAAGGCCTGCCAGTTGACCGTCGCCATGACCGACATGGGGCTGCAGGCTCAACTGCGCGTTCCGGCCCTGCATCACCACCCACGCCAGGCTATTGCCGAGCTCGAGGCGCTGATCGCTGAGCTCGGTCGCCCTGTGCTGGTCGGCAGCTCCCTGGGCGGCTACTATGCGACCCACTTGGCCGAACGGCATGGCCTCAAGGCACTGTTGATTAACCCGGCGGTGTGCCCGCACCGGTTGTTCGACGGATACCTCGGCCCGCAACGCAACCATTACAGTGGCGAAACCTGGGATCTGACGGCCGATCACGTGGCTGCACTGGCGGAGCTCGAAACGCCGCCGCCCACGGATCCGGCCCGTTTTCAGGTATGGCTGCAGACCGCCGACGAGACCCTCGATTACCGGCACGCCCAGGCGTACTACCGGCATTGCGCCCTGCGCATCGAGGCAGGCGGTGATCATGGTTTCCAGGGCTTCGCCGAGCGCTTGCCCATGCTGTTCGCCTTCGCCGGCATTGCGCCCGTGTCCTGACCGGCCGCGTCCGACCCCCGATTAATCAGAGCATTTCAGAGACCTATGGCCCAGCAAAACGCCTACAACGCAGATGCCATCGAAGTCCTTTCCGGCCTTGATCCGGTGCGCAAGCGGCCGGGGATGTATACCGACACCAGCCGCCCCAACCACCTGGCCCAGGAAGTTATCGACAACAGCGTCGACGAAGCCCTGGCGGGTCATGCCAAATCCATCCAGGTGATTCTCCACGAGGACAACTCCCTGGAAGTGAGCGACGACGGCCGTGGCATGCCGGTGGACATTCACCCGGAGGAGGGCGTGTCGGGGGTCGAGCTGATCCTCACCAAGCTGCATGCGGGCGGCAAGTTCTCCAACAAGAATTACCAGTTCTCCGGTGGTTTGCACGGGGTCGGTATCTCGGTGGTCAACGCTCTGTCGACCCGGGTCGAGGTTCGGGTCAAGCGTGACGGTAACGAATACGCCATGGCCTTCGCCGACGGCTTCAAGGCCAGCGACCTGGTTGTGATCGGCACGGTCGGCAAGCGCAACACCGGCACCGCTGTGCACTTCTGGCCGGACGCCAAGTATTTCGATGCGCACAAGTTCTCGGTCAGCCGTCTTAAGCACGTGCTCAAGGCCAAGGCCGTGTTGTGCCCCGGCCTGGCGGTGAGCTTCCATGACAAGGCTAGTGGCGAGCTGGTCGAGTGGCTGTACGAAGATGGCCTGCGCTCCTATCTGGTGGATGCGGTCAGCGAGTTCGAGCGACTGCCCAACGAGCCCTTCTGCGGCAGCCTGGCCGGTAACAAGGAAGCTGTGGATTGGGCGCTGCTGTGGCTGCCCGAAGGCGGCGACTCGGTGCAGGAAAGCTACGTCAACCTGATCCCTACCGCTCAGGGCGGTACTCACGTCAACGGCCTGCGTCAGGGGCTGTTGGACGCCATGCGTGAATTCTGCGAGTTCCGCAGCCTGCTGCCGCGCGGCGTCAAGCTGGCCCCTGAGGACATCTGGGAGCGTATCGCCTTTGTCCTCTCGATGAAGATGCAGGATGCCCAGTTCTCCGGGCAGACCAAAGAGCGCCTGTCCTCCCGTGAGGCGGCGGCGTTCGTTTCAGGCGTGGTCAAGGACGCGTTCAGCCTATGGCTCAACGCCCACCCGGAGTTTGGTCAGCAGTTGGCCGAATTGGTCATCAGCAACGCCAGCCGCCGTCTCAAAGCCGGCAAGAAGGTCGAACGCAAGAGAATTACCCAAGGGCCGGCATTGCCTGGCAAATTGGCCGATTGCGCAGGGCAGAACCCGATGCGCTGCGAGCTGTTTCTGGTCGAGGGTGACTCCGCTGGTGGCTCTGCCAAGCAGGCACGTGACAAGGAATTCCAGGCAATCCTGCCGCTGCGCGGGAAGATCCTCAATACCTGGGAAGTGGACTGTGGTGAAGTGCTGGCCAGCCAGGAAGTGCACAACATCGCTGTTGCCGTTGGCCTCGATCCTGGCTCGAGCGATTTGAGCCAGTTGCGCTACGGCAAGATCTGCATTCTCGCCGACGCCGACTCCGATGGTCTGCACATTGCAACGCTGCTCTGCGCGCTGTTCGTGCAGCATTTCCGCCCGCTGGTGGACGCGGGTCATGTGTACGTGGCAATGCCGCCGTTGTACCGCATCGACCTCGGCAAGGAAATCTACTACGCCCTGGACGAGCCTGAGCGCGATGGCATTCTCGACCGCCTGGTGGCCGAGAAGAAGCGCGGCAAGCCGCAGGTCACCCGCTTCAAGGGCCTCGGTGAAATGAACCCGCCGCAACTGCGCGAAACCACCATGGATCCCAATACCCGACGCCTGGTGCAACTGACCCTCGAGGACTTCGAAGAGACTCGCGAAATAATGGATATGCTGCTGGCGAAGAAGCGTGCCGGCGACCGAAAATCCTGGTTGGAGTCCAAGGGCAACCTGGCCGAGGTGCTGCTCTGATGCGGCGATTGCTCGGCGCCGTGCTGTTTTCAATTATGACGCCGGTTCTGACGCCAGTGATGGCGGATACTCCGCCACTCGATGAGCTCAAGTTGCTCAGCGAACACCCGATCGCCGGGATGGACGCTGGCAATCTGTCCGGACTGGCCTGGTGCGGTGATGCGCTGTGGGCGGTGTCAGACCGTGAGGATGATCGCCTCTACCGCCTCGACTCTTCCGCGCGCATCTGGCAGGCCGAAGCCGAGCGTTTCGTCGCGCCGCCAGCGCCGGTAATGCCGCTGCCCTGGGGCTTGCGCATGCGCGCTTGGGCAGCCGGTTTGGTACGCGGTGGTCATCTGGATTTCGAAGGCATTGCCTGCGACGCCAAGGGCAATCGCTACCTGGTCAGTGAAAGCCGCGCTGCGGTGTTGCAAGTGCCGCCAGCCGCCGATGCGCAGTGGCTGGCACTTCCCGAGGGCTTGGTGCGCCAAGCTCGCGCCAGCGGCATGCTGCTGCATTTCAATTCGCTGTTCGAAGGGATCGCCGTCGATCCTTCCGGTGAGCGCCTGTGGCTGGCAGCGGAAAAGCAACGCCGCGGTCTGCTGGTGGTGCATAACCGTCGTGCAACCTGGCGCTGTGAAGGCGGTTGCGTACTGCTTAGCGAGGGCGGCCAAGAGGCTTCGCCAGAGGCGTTGGGCGGTGCGCCGGCACATGTGGATTTCTCTGGCCTGGCGTTTCACAACGAAAAACTTTTTACCCTGGAGCGTCAGGCTCATCGTATCTGCCGGCGTGATCCGGCGAACGGTGATCCCGAACGTTGCTGGTCGTTCGCGGCCGAGGCACTGACCGATGAACGTCGCTACCCCATGAGCTACGGCGTGGCCGAGGCGCTGTCGGTCGACGCCGAGGGTGCTTGGGTGGGTATCGACAATGGCGGCCATGCCCGTGGCGATGGTGAGAAGCGCCCTGTGGTCTGGCGTTTTGCCGCGCCGGCGGGTGGCTGGGATGCGACGCGGTGAGCGAGCAGACTGCTGGCCGTCGTGCCGGCCGGGTGATGTTGGTGCTGGCCTGGGGGGCGGGGCTGCTGCTGGCCACGCATTTCTTCGGCAAATGGGAAGATGACAAGAGCCACCCCAACCGCCAGCCGCAGTCGGTACATGGTAGCGACTACGTTGAGGTGCGCCTGGCTAGCAGTCGTGGCGGGCATTATCTGGTGGACGGGCAGATCAACGGCGATCCGGTGACCTTTCTGCTCGATACCGGCGCCACCCAGGTGGCGATACCTAGCCAGGTTGCCCGCAGCCTGGGTTTGCAATCGGGCGCACCCGTACAGATCAGCACCGCCAACGGCCGCGCCACAGCGCACCGCACGCGCCTGGAGCGTTTGCAGCTTGGCGATATCGTGCTGCATGACGTCTCCGCGCTCATCGCGCCGGGCATGGATGGCGATGAAATCCTGCTGGGCATGAGCGCCTTGAAACAACTTGAATTCAGTCAGCGCGACGGCACCTTGATGCTGCGCCAATCCACCTTGCAATGAGGCACGCATGAGCGAAACCCTCGATTTGAGCCTGGACGGTGTTGAACGCCGCTCCCTTGCCGACTTTACCGAGCAGGCTTATCTCAACTATTCGATGTACGTGATCATGGATCGCGCGCTGCCGCACATTGGCGACGGCCTCAAGCCGGTACAGCGGCGCATCGTCTACGCCATGAGCGAGCTAGGCCTGGATGCCGATTCCAAGCACAAGAAGTCGGCACGTACCGTCGGTGACGTGCTCGGCAAGTTCCACCCGCACGGCGACTCAGCCTGTTACGAAGCCATGGTGCTGATGGCGCAGCCGTTCAGCTACCGCTACACCCTGGTCGATGGTCAGGGCAACTGGGGCGCGCCGGACGATCCCAAGTCCTTTGCCGCCATGCGTTATACCGAGGCGCGGCTGTCGCGTTATTCCGAAGTGCTGCTGAGTGAGCTCGGCCAGGGCACGGTGGATTGGGTGCCGAATTTCGATGGCACCCTGAATGAGCCAGCGACGCTGCCAGCGCGCCTACCCAACCTGTTGCTCAACGGTACTACCGGCATCGCCGTAGGCATGGCCACCGATGTGCCGCCGCACAACCTGCGTGAAGTCGCGGCCGCCTGCGTACGCCTGCTCGACGAGCCCAACGCCACGGTGGAGCAGCTCTGCGAGCACGTGCTCGGCCCGGATTACCCGACCGAAGCGGAGATCATCACCCCGCGTGCCGACCTGCTGAAAATCTACCAGACCGGTCGCGGTTCGGTACGCATGCGTGCCGTGTACAGCGTCGAAGACGGCGACATCGTGGTCACCTCGTTGCCGCACCAGGTATCCGGTGCCAAGGTGCTGGAACAGATCGCTGCGATGATGCAGGCCAAGCCGTCAAAGGCGCCGCAGATCGCCGACCTGCGCGATGAATCCGACCACGAGAACCCCTGCCGCATCGTGATCATCCCGGCCAGCAGCCGCGTCGATCACCAGGCATTGATGCAGCACCTGTTCGCCAGCACCGACTTGGAGTCCAGCTACCGGGTCAACGCCAACGTCATCGGCCTCGACGGCAAACCGCAGGTCAAGGATCTGCGCACTCTGTTGGTCGAGTGGCTGCGCTACCGGGTTGGCACCGTGCGCCGCCGCCTGCAGTTCCGCCTGGATAAGGTCGAGCATCGCATGCATCTGTTGGAAGGCCGTTTGATCGCCTTCCTCAATCTCGATGAAGTGATCCACATCATTCGTACCGAAGATCAGCCCAAACCGGTGCTGATGGAGCGCTTCGGCCTCACTGAGATACAGGCCGAGTACATTCTCGAAACCCGCCTGCGCCAACTCGCTCGCCTGGAAGAAATGCAGATCCGCGGTGAGCAGGACGCGCTGGCCAAGGAACGCGACAAGCTGCTGGCGCTGCTGGGCAGTGAAGCCAAGCTGAAGAAGCTGGTGCGCAAGGAAATCATCGAAGACGCCGAGAAGTACGGTGATGACCGCCGTTCGCCGATTGTCGAGCGTGCCGAGGCCAAGGCGCTGTCCGAGCACGATCTGCTGCCGAACGAAAAGATCACCGTGGTGCTCTCGGAGAAAGGTTGGGTGCGCTCGGCCAAGGGCCATGAAATCGACGCCACCGGCCTGTCCTACAAGGCTGGGGATGGCTTCCAGACCGCAGCGCCGGGACGTTCCAACCAGTATGCGGTGTTCATCGACTCCACCGGGCGTAGCTATTCGCTCGCCGCGCACACCCTGCCATCGGCTCGTGGCCAGGGCGAGCCGCTGACCGGTCGTCTGACGCCGCCTCCGGGCGCCAGCTTCGAGTGCGTGCTGCTGCCCGATGATGAGGCGCTGTACGTGATCGCTTCGGATGCCGGCTACGGTTTCGTGGTCAAGGGCGAAGACCTGCAGGCCAAGAACAAGGCCGGCAAGGCCCTGCTCAGTCTGCCCAATGGCGCGCGGGTAGTGGCGCCAAGGCCGCTCACCAGTCGCGAGGAAGACTGGCTGGCCGCTGTGACCACCGAGGGGCGTTTGCTGCTGTTCAAGGTCGCCGACTTGCCGCAACTGAGCAAGGGCAAAGGCAACAAGATTATCGGTATCCCCGGTGAGCGCGTCGCCAGTCGCGAGGAGTACCTGACGGGCCTTGCCGTGCTACCACAAGGCGCCACCCTTGTTTTGCAGGCTGGCAAGCGTACCCTGTCTCTGAAGGCTGACGACCTTGAACACTACAAGGGCGAACGTGGCCGACGCGGCAACAAATTGCCGCGTGGCTTCCAGCGCGTCGATGGCTTACTGGTCGAGTAAGGGCCTACTGGCAAGTGGCCTCCTACTGGAGTTGCAGGCCGGTTTGACGGATGATACAGCCCCTTGTGGGCCTGCCTGACGGTGGGCCCTATGCCATCTTTTCGGGTCAAAGCGCTCGGTGGCAGGCGCATTGCATATGGACAGGGATTATTTGACACCTCGCCGGCGTTTGCCGACGCGGTGATTTACCTATTTTTTGTTTTTGACCCTTTACCTGTAGCCATGTTCGCTGGCGACACTGCCAGCTGGAAGACATTGATGATTGTTAAGCGGCTTCCTCTCACGCTTCTTCTGGCCGGTCTGCTGACGCTGACCGGTTGTTCGCATTTCATGCCTGTCTCGCTCTACCAGCTCGACGGTGGCACCAGTGCCGCCAAAACCGCTGACAAGGATGGCATGAGCGTATTGCTGGGTCCTATTACCG
Source organism: Pseudomonas sp. AC355 (assembly GCF_979258205.1). Classification (NCBI taxonomy): domain Bacteria; kingdom Pseudomonadati; phylum Pseudomonadota; class Gammaproteobacteria; order Pseudomonadales; family Pseudomonadaceae; genus Pseudomonas; species Pseudomonas sp. AC355. The sequence continues at coordinate 4,200,201 of NZ_OZ409843.1, forward strand.
TTGCCGATTACTTGCAGCGTGAAGCTTTGCTGCAGCGCCAGGACGACGGCAGCCTGAGCACAGCTGGCAATGCTCGCTGGGCCGGCAGCCTGGCCACCGATCTGGATCGCCAAGTGTTGCGCCAGCTGTCGGGACGGATCAATAGCCAACGTTTGGTGCTTGCCTCGGACAACCCGGGCTTTAAGGCCCAGGTGCAGGTGCTGCTGTCGGTGACCCGCTTGGACTCAGGCCCTCGTCAGCCTGCGGTGCTTGAGGCGCAGTGGCGTCTGGTCGGTCGGGAAGGGCAATTGCTCGATACCCGTTTGGTGCACCTCGAAGAGAAGCACCAGGGCGCCGTGGCCGATCAGGTACGCGCCCAGAGCGCGGTGGTACAGCAACTGGTCGAGCAATTGGCGAGCGCAGTGAAGAACCACGGCAATGCGCCTATTGCTGTGGAGGAGCCGCGTAAGAAAGCGCCGGTTCCCGCGGCGCGTCAGGAACCCCCTAAAATGCCAGTGGCCGAGCCGATTCGGATCGACGCGGAAGTGTTTCGCTTCTGATCCTGGCGAATCAGGCTTTGTCTTTCAGTTCAACTCTCTGATAGCCCTCTAGCACCCCCGCTGTCCGTATCGCCTCGTCGATGAATACGGTCACGGCGGGATGCTTGCGCTCGCCCTTGCGGTAGGCGAGGAATATCTTGCGCTGAATGGCCGGTGCCAGGCGCACGGCCGTGACATTGTCCAGCGGACGCACCAAGCGTAGCCCCGAAACCACCGAGATCGAATTGCCGGACGCGACCATCGCTGCGACCATCTCGAACCCGGCACAGTGCGCGTTGATACGCGGTGCGAAGCCGGAGCGGCGGCACAGGTTGCCGATGAACTCGCCGAACGAGCTGTTGGTGGAGTCCAGCGCCCAAGCCTCGTCCTGCAGGTCGGCGATGGTCAGGGTGCTGCGCGATGCCAGCGCGTGGCTCGTTGGTAGCAGTACGTGCAGACGATCTTCGGTCAGCGGGATCAGCTCGTAGTGTTCCTGGCGCGACTTCGCCGCACCGGCCAGGTCATCGATCACTGCCACATCGATCTGCCAGGCGCTCAGGGCGCTGAGGCTTTCTTGTGGTTCCAGATCCGCCACCACCACGTCCAAGCGTGGGTAGGCCTCGCGCAGCTTGCGCACGATGGGCGCCACCAAAGCTACGGCAATCGAAGGAAATGCGGCCACCCGCAGTTCTCCGGCGATTTCGCTACGCATCTGTGCCAGTTCCGAACGGGCCTCATCGAGAATTACCAGAATGCGCTCGACGTGCGCCACCAGCCGACTACCCGCCGGGGTCAGCACAACGCCGCGGCCACGCCGCTCGATCAATGCCACATCGGCCTCGCGCTCCAGCTGCGTGATCTGCTGGGAAACGGCTGAGGGTGTCAGGTGCAGAAACTCGGCGGTGGCTGCCATGGTGCCGCAGCGCGCCAGTTCGCGAAGGGTGCGTAAACGGATCAGATCCATAGGCGAAATTCTATAGGTAAAATTTTCTAATCAATGGGGTAAGAATAAATCAGTATACATAATGAAAGTGGGGTCTTAGATTTTTCCCATCGGCGGGTGCATAACCGGGCACCTGCCTTCACCTCATAAAAGAAAAATACCGCCATGGCCGTTAGCGTATTCGATCTGTTCAAGGTGGGCATCGGCCCATCTAGCTCGCACACCGTCGGGCCGATGCGTGCCGCGGCTCTCTTCACTCATGCACTGGAAAACCAGGGGCACATGCCCAATGTCGTGCGCGTTGTAGCCGAGCTGTATGGCTCGCTGGGCGCTACCGGCAAGGGCCATGGCAGCGATAAGGCGGTATTGCTTGGCTTGAGCGGCTACGAGCCGGATACCGTCGATGTCGAGCAAGTTGCCGGCTATATCGAGGCCATTCGCAGCGAGAGGCGCATCACGTTGCCAGGCGGCCACTCGGTTGCCTTCAACGAAAAGACCGATCTGAAGATGATTCGCAAGGCGCTTGCCCTGCACGCCAACGGCCTGCGCTTCGCGGCGTTCGACGCGGCTGGGCTGCAGGTGCACGAGGCCACCTACTACTCCGTGGGGGGTGGTTTCGTTGTCAATGAATCGGTGCTGGCCGATGGTTCGCGGCACAAGGAAATCGCCCCCGACGCGACCAGCCTGCCGCTGCCGTTTCGCAGTGGCGCCGACCTGCTGCGCCTGACCCGCGAGAACGGCGTCGGCATCGCCGAGGTGATGCGTCGCAACGAACGCCACTGGCGCACGGATGAAGAGATCGACAGTGGTCTGCTGGCGATCTGGCGCGTTATGCAGGCCTGCGTTGAGCGCGGCTGTCGCACCGAGGGCATCCTGCCTGGCGGTTTCAAGGTGCGTCGCCGCGCCGCCATCCTGGCGCGCAAGCTGGGCGGCTTCCAGCGCAGCTATACGGAAGACCCGTTGCGCATGCTCGACTGGGTCAACCTCTGGGCGCTGGCGGTGAACGAAGAAAATGCCGCCGGTGGCCGTGTTGTCACCGCGCCGACCAACGGCGCGGCGGGCATCATTCCCGCGGTGCTGCATTACTACGCCAACGCCATTTCCGGCGCCAGCGAGCGCGGCATCATCGACTTTCTGCTGACCGCCGGTGCGATCGGCATCCTGTACAAGGAAAACGCCTCGATCAGCGGCGCCGAAGTGGGCTGCCAGGGTGAGGTTGGTGTGGCCTGTTCGATGGCTGCTGGCGCGCTGTGCGCGGTGCTGGGTGGCACGCCCGAGCAGGTCGAGAACGCCGCCGAGATCGGCATGGAGCACCACCTGGGCCTGACCTGCGACCCGGTCGGCGGCCTGGTGCAGATTCCCTGCATCGAGCGCAACGCCATCGCCTCGGTGAAAGCCATCAATGCTGCACGTATGGCGCTGTATGGCGACGGTTCGCACCATGTGAGCCTGGACAAGGTGATCAAGACCATGCGCGAAACCGGTGCCGACATGCTGACCAAATACAAGGAAACCGCACGCGGCGGCCTGGCGGTGAACATCATCGAGTGCTGAGCCGCTCACCTGCTAAACCCCTATGATGCGCGGCCTGACGAACCGGCATCCTGATCCGACCATCCCACAACAATAACAAGTGAGACCTACCGGCATGACCATTCCAGCCATCTAATTGGCGCTGATCCTGTTTCCCTCCCTTATAATCGCGTGATGTCTTGGGGTGACCTGCCCGGTTGGCGTGGCTCGTGCCCTGCTGACCTGTCCCCCAATGCCATCAAGCCTAGAATTCTGGACAGCGTCTACTACATGAATACTCTAAAACGCATTGCTTCCGCCTATTCCAATACCAGCCTGGTCCTACGCATTTTCATTGGCCTGGTGCTGGGTATTCTGCTCGCCTACATTTCTCCATCCGCTGCGTTGAGGGTCGGTCTGCTCGGTGAGCTCTTCGTGCTCGCCCTGAAGGCGGTCGCTCCCGTGCTGGTGCTGGTGCTGGTGACGTCCTCGCTGGCGGCTCATCAGAGCGGCCAGCCCACCCATGTTCGCCCGGTACTGATGATGTACCTGGTCAGCACATTCAGTGCTGCGGCCCTGGCGGTGATCGCCAGTTTCCTGTTCCCCACCACGTTGTCGCTGGACATCAGTTCGGCCGTCGGCGAACCGCCTGGCAGCATCATCGACGTGCTGCACAACTTACTGATCAGCATCTTCGTTGGCCCGATCCAGGCGCTCAATACCTCCAACTACATCGCCATCCTGGCCTGGGCAATCGCACTGGGCTTGTTCCTGCGCCATGCCGCGCCGACTACCCGAGTGTTGCTGGCCGACATGTCTGATGCCTTTACACGCATCGTACGTTTCGTCATCGAGCAGGCGCCAATCGGTATCTTCGGCCTGGTCGCAAGCACTCTGGCGGCCTCCGGCTTCGAGGCGCTATACGGCTATGCCCGCCTACTGATGGTGATGGTCGGGTGCATGCTGGTGGTCACGCTGGTGGTCAATCCACTGCTCGCTTATATCAAGATGCGCCGCAATCCCTATCCGTTGCTGTTCACGGTTCTGCGCGAGAGCGCGGTGACAGCCTTCTTCACCCGCAGCTCGGCGGCCAATATCCCGGTCAACCTGCGTCTGTGCGAGAAGCTCAAGCTGGACAAGGATACTTACTCGATCACCATCCCGCTGGGTGCCACCATCAACATGGCCGGTGCGGCGATCACTGTTTCCGTGATGGCTCTGGCGACCACCCATACCCTGGGTATCAACGTCGATCTGCCGACGGCGCTGCTGCTCTGCGTGGTGTCGTCTCTGGCGGCGGCAGGGGTGTCCGGCGTGGCCGGTGGTTCGCTGCTGCTGATCCCGATGGCGACCAGCCTGTTCGGGGTCGATACCGACATCGCCATGCAGGTCGTGGCCATCGGTTTCGTCATTGGTGTAGTACAGGACTCCTTCGAGACCGCCCTGAACTCGCATACCGATGTGGTCTTCACCGCGGCGGTGTCATACGCCGGTGAAGAGCGTGGCGCTGTCGAGCAGGCCACGCGGATCGATACCCAGGCGTCTCGCAGTTGATTGTCAGCGGATGAAAAAAACGCGCCCTCGGGCGCGTTTTTTGTTGGGCGAAAGCCTGGCTCAACGACTACACGAACTGTGCCGCGGCATAACCCGAAGCCCAGGCCCACTGGAAGTTGAAGCCCCCCAGGTGGCCGCTGACATCCAGCACCTCGCCGACGAAATACAGCCCCGGTGCTTTCAACGATTCCATGGTCTTGGACGACACTTCGTTGGTGTCGATGCCGCCAAGAGTGACCTCGGCAGTCCGGTAACCCTCGGTGCCGGCGGGCACCAGCTGCCAGTCCGCCAGGCGCTCGGCGATGGCCTTGAGCTCGGCGGGGGTGTATTGCTTCATCGGTTTGGAGGCGAACCAGTGTTCGGCCAGCAGGCCGGCCATTTTCTTGGTGAAGAGTTCGCCCAGCAAAGTCTTCAGCTCGCTGTTGGGGCGCTCGCGCTGCTGTTCCAGCAGCCACTCAGGCAGGTCGATATGTGGCAGCAGGTCGATGCTGACTGCATCGCCAGGCTGCCAGTAGGAGGAAATCTGCAGGATCGCCGGGCCGCTGAGACCGCGGTGGGTGAACAGAATGTTTTCTACGAAGTTATGGCCGTTGCAGCTGACCCGACAGTCCTCAACCGAGGTACCCGACAGTTCACTGCACAGGGTTTTCAGCTGTGGATCGGTCAGCGTAAACGGCACCAGACCCGCGCGAGTCGGCAGCAGGGTATGGCCGAACTGGCGGGCGATCTGGTAGCCGAAGCCAGTGGCGCCGAGGGTCGGAATCGACAGCCCGCCGGTGGCGATCACCAGCGACTCGCAGCTCACGGGGCCGAGGCTGGTGCTCAGGCGATAGCCGTTTTCGCCGCGCTCGATGGCGTTCACCGAGGTATCCAGGCGCAGGTCGACGCCCGCCTGTTCGCACTCGTCCAGCAGCATGCCGAGGATGTCGCTGGATTTTTGGTCGCAGAACAGTTGGCCGAGTTTCTTCTCGTGGTAGGGCACGCCGTGCTTGGCCACCAGGGCGATGAAATCCCACTGGGTGAAGCGCGCCAGTGCGGACTTGCAGAAATGCGGGTTGTGCGACAGGAAGTTGCCTGGCTCACAGTACAGATTAGTGAAGTTGCAGCGTCCGCCACCGGACATGAGGATCTTCTTGCCCGCCTTGTTGGCATGGTCGAGCAGCAGCACGCTACGACCGCGCGCGGCGGCGCTCATGGCGCACATCAGCCCGGCCGCACCGGCACCGATAATGACAACCTGGGGTGAAAGCACGGCAATGTCCTCGCAGATGCTAGGCGCCAGGCATCGCTGCGGGCTGACGCGAAACGGCGCAGTTTACCTGAAGGCTTGGTTCAGCTGTCGGCGCCGGGATGCGATGGGGCCCTAGCCACACTATCGGATTTTTTTACGAACTGGCCATTGCTCCGGCTGGTCTAGCGATTATGCTCAGATATCAAAGAGGCATAGCTATTAGCCACTATTTCAGCAGCTGCTATCGTGATCCCTCTGCCGGCTTCGTCCTCGCGGCATGTTCCCCTTTCGCTGTCGAGGCCTACGACCATTGAAGAGCTGGCGAGCGTGGTTCCTGTCTCTGTTGTTGCTGCCCTGCGGAGCAGGCGCAGAGCATCTGCGTCTGGTTGCTGATACCTGGCCACCGTTCACCGATCAGCGGCTACCGGGCAATGGTGTCGCGACCGAGCTGGTGACGACCGCACTGAGCCGTGCTGGCTATACCAGCGAGTACCGGGAGGTGCCTTGGAATCGCGCCATTCTAGGGCTGCAGGAGGCTGACTACGATGTGCTGATAAACGCTTGGTACAGCGACGAACGCGCCGTATTCGGCCACTTTTCAGCGCCCTACCTGATCAACCGCATCCGCCTGGTGCAGCGCAAAGGCGATGACATCCTCTTCACCCAACTCTCCGACCTGTACCCCCACAGGATCGCCGTGCTGCGCGGCTATGCCTATTCCCAGGCATTCACTGCCGACAAACGCCTCACTAAGGTCGGCGTGAGTAGTTTCGAGAGTGCTGCCTACATGCTGCAGCATGGCCGGGTGAGCTTGGCCATTGAGGATGAATACGTCGCTCGGTTTCAGTTCAGTCATCAGCTCAAGGGCGTTGCCGATCAACTGGAGTTTCTGCCAATGCCGTTGAGTGAGAACGGCCTGCACATCCTCATCCGCCTCACCCATGGCAACCATGCCGAGATAGCCAGGCGCTTCGACGCCGAGATTGCGGCCATGCGCGCCGATGGCAGCTATGCGGCGATCATGCAGCGTCATGGTTTGTGAGCCTGCGAACGTTACTGCCAGAGCGTACGTGCGCGGCCTTGTCGCTTGGCCTGATAGAGCTGCTGGTCAGCCAGGTGCAGGAGGCTTTCAAGATCATCTGGTGCGCCATGGTAAACACCCGCACTGAATGACAGTGGCGGCGCACCGATAGCGTATTTGAGCTGCCCGCATTGCTCACGCAGGCGGTCTAGTGCCTGGCCCAACTGCTCGGCGTTCTGCTGGCTGACCATGGCGAACTCTTCACCACCCAGGCGGCCGAGCAGGGTATCCGGAAACGCCGCACTCAATGCTCGGGTGAAGGCGATCAACGCCGCATCCCCGCTGGCATGACCGTATTCGTCGTTGATCTGCTTGAAGAAGTCCATGTCGAGCATCGCCACGCTCAGATCGTGACCACTGCGCTGGGCCAGCTGAAACTGCTGGATGCCCTGCTCGTAGAAAGCTCGCCGGTTGTTCAACCCAGTCAGGGCATCGAACTGCGCGGCCTGCTTGAGCGCGCGCATCATATCGCGGCGTTCCAGGGTGGAGATCACCCGGCAGTTCAGTTCTTCCGGGCAGAAGGGTTTGCGCAGGAAGTCGTCAGCGCCGTGCTTGATGAACATGGCGCTGAGTGAGCCCTTGGTGTCTGCGGACAGGCCGAGGATGATCAGCTCGTTGCGCTTCATCTTCTGGCGCAGCAGCTTGACCAGCTCGAAGCCACTGATGCCAGGCATGCTGTGATCGACCACCAGCAGGTCGATATCCGGTTGTTCCTTGAGAATGCGCAGCGCTTCGTCGCCGTCGCTGGCGTCGATGATCTGGTAGCGATGGGGCGCCAGCACGTGACGGATGAAGTGCCGCGTGGCCTCCGAGTCTTCGGCGACGAGAATCTTTACCTGGCTGTTGCTATCCAGCCGGTGCAGCAGGCGGAAGGCATACTCGTAGGAGTGCTGGCTTTCCTTGAGCACGTAATCGACAACGCCCTTGAGCAGCAGGTCATCGCGACGCTTTTCGTTGTACGAGCCGCTGAGCACGATGCACGGCAGGGCGTAGCGCATCACCAGGTCGACGCTTTCGCCATCCGGCGCATCCGGCAGGTGCAGGTCGACGATGGCGGCGAAGAACAGCTCTGCCGAGGTCTCCAGCATCACCTCGGCTTCGCCTAGAGAGGCGCAGAACACCGGTTGCAGATCCGTTTCCTGGCGGAACAGGTGTTCAAGGATTTTCAGAACCAGCGGGCTGTCTTCGATGACCAGAATATTGCGCACGGAACCCCCTGTGACGGATCTGCAGTTAGCTTGAGTCTACAACGTGCGCACGCGTAGTGAGCGGCCCTTGATCTTGCCTTCGCTGAGGCACTTGAGTGCTTGCACGGCCAGGCTGCGTTCAACGGCTACATAGGCCTGGAAGTCGAAAATAGCGATCTTGCCGACCTGCGCGCCAGGGATGCCGCCCTCGCCAGTGAGCGCACCGAGAATATCGCCAGGGCGCAGCTTGTCTTTACGCCCGGCGCCGATGCACAGCGTCATCATGAGCGGCTGTAGTGGCGCCCCACCTTGGTGTTTCAAGCTGCTCAGCGGGTGCCAGTTGAGTGGCGATTTTTGCAGGGTTTCGATGGCTTGGGCACGATGACCTTCGGCTGGGGCAACCAGGCTCATGGCCAGGCCTTTCTCGCCTGCACGACCGGTGCGGCCAACGCGGTGAATGTGAATTTCCGAGTCGCGTGCCAGTTCGACGTTGATCACCATGTCCAGCGCATCGATATCTAGGCCACGCGCCGCCACATCAGTGGCGACCAGTACCGATAGGCTGCGGTTGGCAAACGTCGCCAACACTTGATCGCGGTCGCGTTGTTCGAGGTCACCGTGCAGGGCGGCGGCCGAGATGCCTTTGGCGGTGAGGTGGTCGACTACTTCCTGGCATTGTTGCTTGGTGAAGCAGAAGGCCACGCAGGATTGCGGGCGGTAGTTGTTGAGCAGCTTGACCACGGCGTCCATGCGCTCGTCGGGGCTGATCTCATAGAAGCGCTGTTCGATCTGCGTGTCGTCATGCAGTGCGTCGGCTTTGACCTGCTGCGGGTTGCGCATGAAGGTCGCGGACAGCTGCTTGATGCCGGCTGGGTAGGTGGCCGAGAACAGCAGCGTCTGGCGGCGCTCCGGGGTCTGCCCGATGATCTCGGCGATGCTGTCGTAGAAGCCCATGTCGAGCATACGGTCGGCTTCGTCGAGTACCAGGGTGTTGAGGCCATCGAGTTTCAGCGTGGCCTTGGCCAGGTGCTGCTGGACGCGACCGGGCGTGCCGACGATGATTTGCGCGCCATGCTCCAGCGAGGCGATCTGCGGGCCGAAAGGCACGCCGCCGCAGAGGGTGAGGATCTTGATGTTGTCTTCACCGCGGGCCAGGCGACGCAGTTCCTTGGCCACCTGGTCAGCCAGCTCACGGGTTGGGCACAGCACCAGTGCCTGGCAGCCGAAGTAGCGCGGGTTGAGTGGGTTGAGCAGGCCGATACCAAAGGCGGCGGTCTTGCCGCTGCCGGTTTTGGCCTGGGCGATCAAATCCATGCCCTTGAGCATGACCGGCAGGCTCTGGGCCTGGATCGGCGTCATCTGCGCGTAACCGAGGGACTCGAGGTTCGCCAGCATGGCGGGCGACAGGGCAAGCGAGGAGAAAGCGGTGGCGGTCACGGTACAGAGCCTAGGGGGAGCGTTTAGAGGCGCCTAGTGTAGCAGGCGCCGTGCACAGTTCCGTGGCGATCACTGCGTTACTCGTCGACGTCCACCTCCACGCGTCGGGCGCTGCGCCCGTCTTCCGGCGACAGCTGCAGGAAGATTCCCGCCGCCAGTATCGACAGCAGGCCGACGCACAGGTACGTGGCCTGGAAGGCGCCCAGTACGCTATCCGCCGCACCTTGATTGTCCAGGTTGAAGCCGCCAAGCAGTGCCGCGGCGGCGGCGATGCCCATGCTCATCGACAGTTGCACCACCACAGACAGCAGGCCGTTGCCGCTGCTGGCCTCGGTGTCGCGCAGGTCGATCAGGGTCACGGTGTTCATGGCGGTGAACTGCAGGGAGTTGACGGCGCCGATCAGGGTCAGCTGAATGGCCAGTTGCACGTGTGAGGTCTGCCCGTCGACCAGGGCCATGCTGGCGATCAGCAGGCCGAGCAGTACGGTGTTGCTGGTCAGGATGCGTCGGTAGCCGAGTCGGTCGATCAGTGGCTTGGCCAGCGGCTTCATGGCCATGGCGGCAAGAGCCAGGGGAATCATGCTCATGCCAGCCTGGGCCGGTGAATAACCCATGCCCAGTTGCAGCAGCAGCGGGGTGAGAAACGGCAGGGCGCCGCTGCCCAGGCGCGCGAAGATATTGCCAAGAATGCCCACCGCGAAACTGCGAGTCTGGAACAGGCTGGGCGGAAACAGCGCGTTGGGCGTGCGCCCGGCGCGCAGCCAGTAGGCCGCCAGGCAGGCCAGGCCAGCCAGCAATAGCAGCATCACCCGCACATGGGGCAAGTGCAGTTCACCGAGGCCTTCGAGCGCCATGGTGATCAGCAGCATGGCCGCGCCGAAGAGCAGGAAGCCGGCCAGATCGAACCGCGTGCGTTCGGGGCCGCGCAAGTCCGGCATGAAACGAAAGGCGGCCCAGCAGCCAAGGGCGCCGACCGGCAGATTGATCAGGAAGATCCAGTGCCAGCTGGTGTACTCCACCAGCCAGCCGCCCAGCGTTGGGCCGATCAACGGCCCCAGCAGGCCGGGCAGGGTGATGAAGCTCATGATCCGTACCAATTCGGTACGTGGATAGGCGCGCAGTACCACCAGGCGACCCACCGGCATCATCAACGCGCCGCCGAGGCCCTGGATGATGCGCGCAATCACCAGCATGTTCAGCGACTGCGAGACCGCGCACAGCAGCGAGCCGAAGCTGAACAGCAGGATGGCGCCAAAGAAGATGTGCCGCGTACCGAAGCGATCCGCCAGCCAGCCGGAGGCGGGAATCAGCAGCGCCACGGTGAGCATGTAGGCGATGACCACCGACTGCATGCGCAACGGGTCTTCGGAGAGGTCGGCGGCCATGCTCGGCAGAGCGGTATTGAGGATGGTGCCGTCCAGCGTCTGCATGAAGAACGCGATGGCGACGATCCAGGGCAGCAGGCGGGCGGTGCGGGCGTCGAGCAGGGTCATGGTGGTCTCACTACGGGGTGTCATACTCTATCCATGCCGGTCATCCAGGCATGGATGCTAGGATGAACCGTGGTCAGTGTACTAGGGTCTGTTGACGCTTCACGCACGGCTCGCGCTGAAAGGCCAACAGATACTAGGGAGGGTTCATATGCGCTGTCTGTTGTTGCTCGCTCTGCTCTGGTCGGGCCTTTCGGCGGCGGCGTGGTTTTCTCAGCCGGTTGTCGTCGATGGTCAGTTGCAGGTCTATCAGCCTGCGAGCGCAGCCAGTGAGCCCTGGCGCATCTGCGTACTGATCCCGAATGCCAAGGATCGTTACTGGTGGGGCGTGGCCTGGGGGTTGCAGCAGGAAGCTCAGCGTTTGGGCGTACGGCTTGGCATCTACGAGGCGGGTGGCTACGACCATCCCGAGGTTCAGGTCAGGCAGTTCGACCATTGTGTCAATAAAGGCGCTGATGGCTTCTTGATCGCCGGCATCAATCCTTCCGACCTGTGTTCGCGTATCGCGGTTCAGCAACGTGCCGGGCGCCCGGTAATCGATCTTATCAATGGCCTGGGATGTGAAACGCTGAGCTCTCGTTCGCGAGTCGATTTCGCCGATATGGCCAGCGCGACCCTGGGTTACCTGATCAAGCTCAGTGCAGGTCGGCCAATTCGCGTCGGCTGGGTGCCAGGGCCTGCCGATGCCGGCTGGATAAAGGACGCCGAGCGGGGCCTCAACGAAGCCCTGCAAGGTACCTCTATCACCCTGGTACACGGTGGCTACGGCCCGCTGGATCGCAGCCGCCAGGCGAAACTGGTGCGTGAACTGTTCAAGACCGAACCGCCGCTCGACTACCTGATCGGTAATGCCGAGGCGGCGTTGTTCGCGACCGAGCTGGCGTACAGCAGTGGTTCGTCGACCCAGATCCTGTCGGTCTACGCGACGGATCGCGTGCTGCAGCAAATCCGCAACGGCCGGGTGCTGGCAGCGCCGACTGACTCGCCGGTGATCCAGGCGCGTATTGCGCTGGATCTCGCCGTGCGTGGCCTGCACGGCGAAAGACTTCCCAGGCTGATCAGCCCGCAGATCGAAGTCCTCGATGCTGCCGCGCTGGAGCGTTTCGATCTGCAACGGCTGGCGCCGCCTGCAGGATATCGCATGACCAGCCAGGAACTGCCGAACTAGCCGGCCGAGCGCATCTCTTCGACCGCGCGCCGCGGGGTACCACGTACCGGCTTGCCATTGGCGGTGTAGTAGGGCGCAGTGCTGCGCGGCAGGGCCTGATCGCCGCGAATACGGTCGGCGATTTTCTCGGCGATCATGATGGTGGTGGCGTTGAGGTTGCCGGTGATGATCTCCGGCATGATCGAAGCGTCCACCACGCGCAGCCCCTGCACACCGTGCACGCGGCCCTGGCCATCGACTACCGCCATGGCGTCTTCGCCCATCTTGCACGAGCAGGACGGATGGAAGGCCGTTTCTGCGTGTTCGCGGATGAAGGCGTCCAGTTCGGCATCGCTCTGCACATGGGCGCCGGGGCTCAGTTCGCGGCCGCGATAAGCATCGAGAGCGGGCTGGTTGATGATTTCGCGGGTCAGGCGAATGCCGTCGCGGAACTCCTGCCAGTCCTGCTCATGGGACATGTAGTTGAACAGGATGCTCGGGTGCTGGCGTGGATCCTTCGACTTGACCTGCACGCGGCCGCGACTTGGTGAGCGCATCGAGCCTACGTGGGCCTGGAAGCCATGCTCCTTCACCGCATTGCTGCCGTTGTAGTTGATCGCCACCGGCAGGAAGTGGTACTGCAGGTTCGGCCACTCGAACTCTTCGCGCGAGCGAATGAAACCGCCAGCCTCGAACTGGTTGCTGGCGCCGATACCGTCGCCGGCCAGCAACCACTTGGCGCCGATACCCGGCTGGTTGAGCATCTTCAGGGCCGGGTACAGCGACACCGGCTGGGTGCAGGCGTACTGCACGTACACCTCCAGGTGATCCTGCAGGTTGGCGCCCACGCCTGGCAGATTGTGCACCACATCGATATCCAGGCTGCGCAGCAGCTCGCCAGGGCCGACGCCGGAGCGCTGCAGGATCTGCGGTGAGGCGATGGCGCCCGCACACAGCAGTACTTCGCGGCGTGCCATGGCGACGGTGGCATCGTTCGAATTGCCAATCAGATAGCTGACGCCGCTGGCGCGCTGGCCGTCGAACAGGATCCGATCGGTGGTGGCGTGGGTGACGATGGTCAGGTTGGCGCGCTCGCGGGCCTGATCCAGATAGCCACGTGCCGTGCTGGCGCGGCGGCCTTCCGGGGTCACGGTGCGATCCATCGGGCCGAAGCCTTCCTGCTGGTAACCGTTTAGGTCATCGGTACGCGGGTAGCCAGCCTGCACACCGGCCTCGACCATGGCGTGGAACAGTGGGTTGTTGTCGGCCTTGGGCGTGGTGACGCTGACCGGGCCGCTGTCGCCGTGGTAGTCGTTGGCACCGATGTCGCGGGTTTCCGCCTTGCGGAAATACGGCAGGCAGTCCAGGTAGCTCCAGTCTTCGAGGCCGGGCTGCTTGGCCCAGTTGTCGAAGTCCATGGCGTTGCCGCGGATGTAGCACATGCCGTTGATCAGCGACGAACCACCCAGGCCCTTGCCGCGCCCGCATTCCATACGGCGGTTGTCCATGTACGGCTCGGGGTCGGTTTCGTAGGCCCAGTTGTAGCGCCGGCCTTGTAGCGGGAAGGCCAGGGCAGCGGGCATCTGAGTGCGGAAGTCGAGGCGATAATCCGGGCCGCCGGCTTCCAGCAGCAGCACGCTGACGCTGGCGTCTTCGGTTAGGCGGGTCGCCAGCACGTTACCGGCAGAGCCGGCGCCGATGATGATGTAATCGAATTCTTGGGACATGGTGGCCTCCTGGTAGGTGGCTGAGCCTTGGGCCAAGCGGATCGCAGGCCCGTGTCCGGCTCATGCAACAGGTTTGCAGCGCTGCCGGGACGCCGGTTGGCGCCGCTCGGCATACGCAGTCAGAACACCGAGGCGTAATCGCCCAGCTCGACCTGCACGGATTTGATTCGGGTGTAATGGGCCAGCGTGGTCAGGCCGTTTTCGCGGCCGACGCCGGATTGCTTGTAGCCGCCCACCGGCATTTCGGCAGCGGATTCGCCCCAGCTGTTGATCCAGCAGATGCCTGCTTCCAGCTTGTGGATAACCCGGTGCGCACGATTCAGGTCGCGGGTGACGATGCCGGCGGCCAGGCCGTAGTCGGTATCGTTGGCGCGGCGGATGACTTCCTCTTCGCTGTCGTAGATGAGGATGCTCATCACCGGGCCGAAGATTTCCTCGCGCACGATGGTCATGTCGTCACGGCAATCGGTGAACACGGTCGGTGCCACGTAGGCGCCATTGGCATATTCACCCGTGGTCACCCGCTCGCCGCCGATCAGCAGGCGGGCGCCTTGCTGGCGGCCTGACTCGATGTAGCCGAGCACGCGCTCCATGTGGGCGAAGCTGACCAGCGGGCCGAAGTTGGTGTTGTCATCCTGCGGGCTGCCCAGGCGGATGCGCTTGACCCGCTCCAGTACCTTGCTCTCGAAACGTGCTTGCAGCGTGCGAGGTACGAATACCCGGGTGCCGTTGGTGCACACCTGGCCGGAACTGTAGAAGTTGGCCATCAGCGAGATGTCGGCGGCGCGATCCAGATCCGCATCTTCGAAAATGATCAGTGGCGACTTGCCGCCCAGCTCCATGGTCACTTCCTTGAGCGACGAGCTGGAGGCACTGGCCATGACCTTCTTGCCGGTGACCGTGCCGCCGGTGAAGGAAATCTTCTCGATGCGCGGGTGTTCAGTGAGCCACTGACCCACTTCGCTGCCGCTACCGGTCAGTACGTTGAACACACCATCGGGCAGGCCTGCCTCGCTGTAGATTTCCGCCAGCTTGAGGGTGGTCAGCGAGGTGACTTCGCTGGGCTTGAAGATCATCGCGTTGCCGGCGGCGAGGGCCGGCGCGGACTTCCACAGGGCGATCTGGATCGGGTAGTTCCACGCACCGATACCGGCGACCACGCCCAGCGGCTCGCGGCGGGTATAGACGAAGCTGGTGTCGCGCAGCGGGATCTGTTCACCCTCGATGGCCGGGATCAGGCCAGCGTAATACTCGAGCACATCGGCACCGGTAACGATATCGACGTAGCGGGTTTCGCTCAGTGGCTTGCCGGTGTCGAGGGTTTCCAGCTCGGCCAGCTCGTCATTGCGCTCACGAAGGATATCCACGGCACGACGCAGGATGCGCGAGCGCTGCATGGCGGTCATCGCCGCCCAGACTTTCTGGCCCTGCTCGGCGCTGACGACGGCACGTTCGACGTCATCATGGCTGGCGCGCGAGATATTGGCCAGCACCTCGCCATTGGCCGGGTTGATGCTTTGCAACGTGGCGCCGCTGCTTGAGTCGACGTACTGGCCGCCTATGTAGAGCTTCTGGTCTTCGAATCGAGTCATGGGGGCGTTCTCCTGATCGAGCCAGACGCTGTTCGCGGTCTGGCGGATGGATCGGCGTGAGCGAGATGAAAAGACATGTCAGCCGACTTGATTAAAAAACAGCCTACTTTGTTTTTATTGATCGATCAATCAATAAAGATCCTGCGGGCGACGGAAACCGAGCTGGGTACGACATGCGTATCAGCGTTGTGTCCGAGCCTGGAAAGATGCTGCCATGTAGGAGCCGCGCCCTCGCGGCGAATGGCGCGGGCACTGACGATAGTGTGGTAACGCCGCTATCGAATCGCGCCGAGGTCGACGCTCCTAATGGTCAATGGCTACCGCGTAGGAGCCCGCTTGCGGGCGATCAGCTGGGGCTGGGGTCGGCCTTGGCCAATTGCAGGTCGAGGTAGTCGTAGGCGATCTGCGCCGCCTGGCGGGTATCGAAGCCTTCTCCGGACAGCGCGCCGCGCAGCCATAGGCCGTCGATCAGTGCAGCCATGCCACGGGCGGCGGCGCGGGCCTGAGGTTGCGGCAGCACGCGGCGGAACTGGCCGCACAGGTTTGAGTACAGGCGCTGGTCGTTGACCCGCTGCAGGCGCCGCAGAGAGGGCTGGTGCATGCTGCTGGCCCAGAACGCCAGCCAGGTCTTCATTGCCGGGCCGCTGACCTGGGTTTCGTCGAAGTTGCCGTCGATGATTGCGCGCAGACGCGCCTGCGGCGTGTCTTCGCGCAGCAGCCGATAGCGCGCGTGGACGGCCTCGCTAAGCGCCTGCATCAGGTGACGCATGGTCGCTTCCAGCAAGCCGTTCTTGTCCTGGAAGTAGTGGCTGATGATGCCGTTCGACACACCGGCGAGGCGTGCGATGTAGGCAATGCTGGCATCGCTCATGCCAACCTGGTCGACGGCTTCGAGGGTGGCCGCAATAAGTTGCGAGCGGCGGATCGGTTGCATTCCGACCTTGGGCATCGTGTTCTCCGGTAGGGGCTGTGGCAGCAGTCTAACAGAGGCCTCCGCAGGCTGGCCGCTCAGCCATCCCTATCCACCAGCCGATAGCCGACCCCGGCTTCGGTTATGATAAGCCGCGGTGCAGCCGGGTCGTCGCCCAGTTTCTGCCGCAGGTGAGCGATGACGATGCGCAGATAATGGCTGTGCTCGATATGGGTCGGGCCCCAGATATCGCGCAGCAGTTGTTGTTGGGTGACCACCATGCCCGGATGTCGAGCCAGGGTTTCGAGCACGGCGTACTCCTTGCGGGTCAGGCTGATTTCCTGCTCGGCCAGGGTCACCCGGCGAAACGCGAAGTCGACCCGCAGCCCGCCGCTGACCAGCGCCGCCGCGGGCTTTTCGCTGGCGGGGCGGGTGCGCAGCAGGGCGCGTACCCGGGCGAGGAATTCCTGCACGCCAAAGGGTTTGCTGACGTAATCGTTGGCGCCACTGTCCAGGGCCTGCACCTTGTCCTTTTCTCCGGCGCGCACCGAGAGCACCAGCACCGGTACGCTCGACCATTCGCGTAAACGCGTCAGCACTTCCTGGCCGTCCATGTCGGGCAGGCCGAGGTCGAGTACTACGAGATCCGGCTGTTCCAGTGCCGCCAGGTGTAGGGCGGCTTCCCCACAGTCGGCCTCCAGTACCTGGTAGCCATGGGCCTGCAGGCCGATGCGCAGGAATTTGCGAATCGCCGCCTCGTCGTCGACCAGCAGAATGCGTGCATCAGTCATGGCTGCTGCCCTCGTCGGGCTGTTGCAGTGGAAGTTGCAGAATCATGCTCGTGCCCTTGCCCGGTGTGGAATCAACCTGTGCAGTGCCTCCGTGGGCGTTGAGCATGCCCAGGCAGATCGCCAGTCCCAGGCCAGTACCTTGGCCGCCACGATCGCCCCGGGCAGCGGTGTAAAAGAGGTCGAAGATGTGCGGCTGCTCGTCGGCTGGAATGCCCGGGCCCTGGTCGCTGATGGTGAAGTACAGGTGTTCGCTGTCATGGCGGGCGTTGATGTCGATGGCTCCGCCGACCGGAGAGAAGCGTGCGGCGTTATCCAGCACATTGACCAGTGCCTGCTCGATCAGTGCGCCCTGCACCCATAGCAGCGGCATATCGGGCGGTACCTCGATATGCACCTGCAGGCTTTGTAGCACGGGCTGCAGACGCTGCACGGCGGCGGCGAGCAGGTCGCCAGCGGCCATCCAGTCGCGCTCCAGGTGCAGGCCGCCGTGGCCGAGGCGGGTCATGTCCAGCAGGTTCTGGATATAGCGATCCAGGCGCGAAGCTTCGCTGGCTGTGCTTTCTAGCAGGTCGTCGCGGGTCGCCTTGTCCAGGCTGTCGATGAACAACTGCAGGGTTTCGATAGCGCCGCGCATGGCGGTCAGCGGCGTGCGCAGGTCATGGGACACCGAGGCGAGCAGGGCGCTGCGCAACCGCTCGGTTTCATGCTGCAGGCGCGTGTGCCCCAGGGTTTCGACAAGCTGCACGCGAGCCAGGGCGTGGGCCAGCAGCGGCAGCAGTACGCCGATCAACTGGCGTTGCTCGCCTGCCGGGGGATCGCCCTGCACGGTGCGCATGCCCAGCAGCGCCAGGGGCTGGTCGCCGTCCATCAACGGCCACCACCACCAGTGCGGATGAGTCAGGCTGTGGCTGTCGTAACCGCGCGGGTGGCGGTTTTGCCAGGCATGTTCGGCGCTGATGCGCTCCAGCTCACTGAGCTGCAGGGGGCTACCATCGGCCTGCTGCCACTGGTCTTGCGCGTCGCGACTGAGCAGGCATAAGCGCTCGGCCGGCAAGTCCAGCTGGCTGTGCATGGCAGCGAGCAGGTCGCGCTGATCCTGAGCGCTCGACAGCCGTTCGGCGAAGCTCAGCAGGCTTTCGGTCTGTCGCTGGGCCACTTGCAAGTCACGAAACTGCTGGCGCTGGCGCGCGGCCAGGTTGCCAGTCAGCAAGGCGATCAGCAGGAAGAACAGCAGCGTGAGCACGTCCTGTTCACGATGCACGACCACCGACCAGGCCGGCGGCAGAAAGAAAAACCCGTAAGCGGCGAATGACAGCAGCGCGCACAGCAGCGCCGGGCCGACACTGCTGCGTACCGCCACCAGAAGCACCACGACGAGGAACACCAGGGAGATGTTCGGCAGATCCAGCCAGCGCGAAACAGCCAGCGCCAGCAGCGAACCCGACAAGGCCGCGAGAATGGCCAGCAGGTAATGGCTCAGTGGCGCCAGCGGTCGGCTGGTGAGGCGGTCGGCGGCGGTGGGCATGGTGGTTTTCCGGGGCAGGGCGTGGGCTGATCATGGCGCTGTGCAAGGTTGGCGTAAAGAAGCGTGGCGTCGCGTAAAGATGGCGTAAAAGTCAGCGGCGCAAGGCTGATGAGCTGGCGAACTCGGCGTATACCTGAGGCATCGTCACTTCAGGGATATCTCGTAACGTGAGCACCACTACCCGTACTTCATCTGTTGCGCTACTGATTGGCGCCGCCGGCATCGTGTATGGCGATATTGGCACTAGCCCGCTGTATGCCCTCAAGGAAATTTTCTCGCCGCATTACGGCGTCGATTTGTCCCAGGCCAGCGTGCTGGGCATTCTGTCGCTGATCTTCTGGTCGCTGACCCTGGTGGTCACGGTCAAGTACGTGATGTTCATCCTGCGCGCCGACAACGGCGGCGAGGGCGGCATCATGGCGCTCACCGCGTTGGCTCAACGCGCAGCCGTCAATCATCCGCGGCTGCGTACGGCGCTGATCATGCTCGGCCTGTTCGGCGCTGCGCTGTTCTACGGCGACAGCATGCTCACCCCTGCCGTATCGGTGGTTTCCGCCGTGGAGGGGGTCGGCCTGGTGGTCGATGGCATCGATCATTGGGTGGTGCCGGTGGCGCTACTGATCCTGGTGCCGCTGTTTCTGTTGCAACGCCATGGTACGGCGCGCATCGGTTATCTGTTCGGCCCGGTGATGGTGATCTGGTTCGTGGTGCTCGGTGCACTGGGCGTGCACGGCATCGTGCAGAGGCCGGAAGTGCTGCTGGCGCTGAACCCGTACTGGGCGCTGCAGTTCTTCATTACCAATCCGCTGCTCGGGTTAACGGTGATGGGCGCCGTGGTGCTGACCATCACCGGGGCTGAAGCGCTGTACGCGGATCTTGGCCACTTTGGCCGCCGGCCTATCGTGCACGCCTGGCTGTTCCTGGCCTTTCCCGGGTTGATGCTCAACTACCTGGGTCAGGGCGCGGTGTTGCTCAGTGACCCGGAGGCTGTGCGCAATCCGTTCTATCTGTTGGCGCCATCCTGGGCGCTGATCCCGTTGATCAGCCTGTCGACACTGGCCACTATCATTGCCTCCCAGGCGGTGATCACCGGTGCCTTCTCGATCACTCGCCAGGCGATTCAGCTCGGCTATGTGCCGCGTATGCAGATCCTGCACACCTCCAGCGCCGAACAGGGGCAGATCTACATTCCGCTGATCAATAGCCTGTTGCTGGTCGGCGTGGTGTTGCTGGTGGTGGGCTTCCAGTCGTCCAGTGGCCTGGCGGAGGCCTATGGCGTGGCCGTGACCGGCACCATGCTGTGCACCACACTGCTGGTGTCGGCGGTGATCCTGCTGCTGTGGCGCTGGCCGAAGGTATTGGCGATCCCACTGTTGGCGGTGTTTCTGCTGGTCGACGTGGTGTTCTTCGCCGCCAACGTGCCGAAAATCATGGGCGGCGGCGCGGTGCCGATGATCGTCGGCATCCTCTTGTTCGGCCTGATGACCACCTGGAAGCGTGGCCGCCAACTGGTGCTCGAACGCCTCGACGAACATGCGCTGGTGCTGCGCGACTTCATCGCCAGCATTGCCCTGCAGCCGCCCCATCGGGTTTCTGGCACTGCGGTGTTCCTGACCAGCCGGGTGGATGTGGTGCCCCACGCGCTGTTGCATAACCTGCTGCACAACCAGGTGCTGCACGAGCGGGTCATGCTGCTCACCGTGCTATACGAGGATCGCCCGCGGGTGCCGTTGGCCGAGCGCTTCGAGCTGGATGCCTATGACCAGGGCTTCTACCGTGTGCGTCTGCGTTTTGGCTTTCTCGAGGTGCCAGACATTCCGCAGGCGCTGGCGCAACTGAGCGAGAAGGGGCTGGATTGCCCACCGATGCAGACTACCTATTTCCTCAGCCGAGAGACGGTGATTCCGTCCGAACGCATCGGCATGGCGATGTGGCGTGAGCGGTTGTTCGCCGTGCTGCAGAAGAACGCCGGCAGCTCCCTGAGCTTCTTCCGTCTGCCGGTGAACCGAGTGATCGAGTTGGGCACGCAGGTGGAGATTTAGACTGTGGAAAGACGAAAGCGGTCATCTGCTGCGTGGTTCGATCTGATCGTTCCTCACGCTCCGCGTGGGAATGCCTGCAGGGACGCTCTGCGTCCGATGTCGAGGCCTGGCGGGCGCAGAGCGCCCTGGATTGGGCTCCCACGCTGGAGCGTGGGAGCCATCATCAATCTCGTGGGAGGGGCCGGGCGGCGATCCGCTTTAGCCGCGAGCTCTTTGCTCTTCAATAGAGCTCGCGGCTAAAGCCCTTCCTACAAAAAGAAAGCTCTGCATCCACCGGCCGCTTCCGCCTTATAGCAGTCACCGAGTCAGGCATCGCAGCGACGCCACACGCTGGCCAGCCAGGGTTGCTGCTCGCGTGGCAGGCCAGTCGGGCGGTAGTAGTGTTCCAGTTCGTCGAAGCCGGCGGCGTTGAGCAACTGGCGCCAGCTTTCCAGGTCATGCCAGGCGCCGTAGCGTTCGCCGCTCCAGCCTTCCTGGTTGTCGCCTCTTGGGTTGGAGCTGAACAGCACGCCGCCCGGCTTCAGGCTGGCACGAAGTTCCCTGAGCACCCGAGGCAGCTCCTGGCTGGGGATATGAAACAGCACGGCGTTGGCGAAGATGCCGTCGAAGCGTTCGGCCGGTAGCTCCAGGGCAAGAAAATCCTGCTGCCAGACCTCACAGCCGCTATCAGCGCGGGCCATGGCGACGAACTCCGGGCAGCCATCGATGCCGACTGGGCGATGGCCGAGGGTAGCGAAGGTGCGCAGGTCACGGCCAGGGCCACAGCCGAAGTCGAGAATGCTCAGGGGCGCGGCCGTGTGGATGTGGCGCAGCAACGCTTCGATGTTCTGGCTGACGTCATGGTCGCGGGTGCCCTCGCGGAAGCCTTCGGCGCTGGCCTGGTAATGAGCCAGGGTGCGGCTGGTGATCTGTTGCAACTGATCGGGGTCGAGGGGCATGACAGCCTCAGCAGAAAAACGTGGATGTCTATTTAACCGCATCATGCAGGCTTTGCGCGGGCGGGCCGCGACGATGCGCGATAACATCGCACCCTGAACAGCATTCGAGGTGGCAGGGTGGATCTACAGCAGGGCTTCGTCCTGACCCGGCACTGGCGCGACACGCCGGCTGGTACCCAGGTGGAATTCTGGCTGTCGACCGACAGCGGCCCGCGTCTCGTCCGCCTGCCGCCGCAAACGTCGGTGGCTTTCATTCCTGTGGAGCAGCGTGCGCGTGCCGAGACCTTGCTGGGCAAGGGGGTGGATATCGAGCTGCGCCCACTGCAACTGCGCGACTTCCACCAGCGGCCGGTGCTGGGTCTGTATTGCCGGCAACAGCGCCCGTTGGTTCAATTCGAGCAGACCCTGCGCCAGAACGGTGTGGATGTCTACGAGGCCGATATTCGCCCGCCCGAGCGTTACCTGATGGAGCGCTTCATTACCGCGCCTGTGCTGTTCGGCGGCACGCCGACGCAGGAGGGTGTGCTGATCGATGCGCAGTTGAAGCCGGCGCCGGACTATCGCCCGCAGCTCAAGCTGGTTTCCCTGGATATCGAAACCACCGAGCGCGGTGAGCTGTACTCCATCGCACTGGAGGGCTGCGGCCAGCGCCAGGTGTATATGCTCGGGCCACCGAATGGTGACGCCGACGTCGACTTCGATCTCGCGTATCTGGATAGTCGCGCCGAGTTGCTGGAGGCCCTCAACGGTTGGCTGGAGCGCCATGATCCGGACGCCATCATCGGCTGGAACGTGGTGCAGTTCGACCTGCGCGTGCTGCACGAGCATGCTCAGCGCCTGCAGGTGCCACTGCGCCTCGGCCGTGGCGGCGAGCTGCTGAGCTGGCGCGAGCATGGCTCCAAGCAGCACTTCTTCGCCAGTGCGCCGGGGCGTCTGATCATCGATGGCATCGAAGCGCTGCGCTCGGCCACCTGGAGCTTCCAGTCCTTCAGCCTGGAAAGCGTCGCCCAGCAGCTGCTCGGCGAGGGCAAGGCGATCGACAACCCCTACCAGCGCATGGACGAAATCAACCGCATGTTCGCCGAGGACAAGCCGGCCCTGGCCCGCTACAACCTCAAGGACTGCGAGCTGGTGACGCGCATCTTCGCCAAGACCGAGCTGCTCACCTTCCTGCTCGAGCGGGCTACGGTCACCGGCTTGCCGGTGGATCGCAGCGGCGGTTCGGTGGCCGCGTTCAGCCACCTGTACATGCCGCTGATGCACCGCCAGGGCTTCGTCGCGCCCAACCAGGGCGAGCGCCCGCCCGAGGCCAGCCCCGGCGGCTTCGTCATGGACTCGCGGCCGGGGCTTTACGAGTCGGTGCTGGTGCTCGATTACAAGAGCCTGTATCCGTCGCTGATCCGCACCTTTCTGATCGACCCGGTGGGGTTGGTCGAAGGCCTGCGCCAACCCGAGGATGAACATTCGGTGCCGGGTTTCCGGGGCGCGCGCTTTTCGCGAACCACCCATTGCTTGCCGGCCATCGTCGAGCGGGTGTGGCAGGGCCGCGAGGCGGCCAAGCGTGCCGGCAACGCGCCGCTGTCCCAGGCGCTGAAGATCATCATGAACGCCTTCTACGGTGTGCTCGGTTCCAGCGGCTGCCGTTTCTTCGATACGCGCCTGGCCTCGTCCATCACCCTGCGCGGCCATGAAGTGATGCGCCGTACGCGCGAGCTGATCGAGGCTGAAGGGCATGCGGTGATCTACGGCGACACCGACTCCACCTTCGTCTGGTTGCGCAGCGCCCATGTCGAGGAAGACGCCGAGCGCATCGGTCGTGGCCTGGTGCAGCGGGTCAACGCCTGGTGGCGCGAGCACCTGCAAACCGAGTTCGGCTTGCAGAGTGCTCTGGAGCTGCAGTTCGAAACCCACTTCAGCCGTTTTCTCATGCCGACCATTCGCGGTATGGAAGAGGGCAGCAAGAAGCGCTACGCCGGGCTGATCCGCCAGGCCGATGGTAGTGAGGAGATGGTCTTCAAGGGGCTGGAAACGGTGCGCAGTGACTGGTCGCCGCTGGCCCGGCAGTTCCAACAGGAGCTGTATCTGCGCATCTTCAAGCGTCAGCCCTATCAGGATTACGTGCGCAGCTATGTGCAGAGCACCCTGGATGGCGAGTTCGATGAGCGACTGGTGTACCGCAAGCGTCTGCGCCGGCGCCTCGACGACTACCAGCGCAACGTGCCACCGCATGTGCGAGCTGCACGCCTGGCCGATGCCTACAACGACGAGCAGGGGCGCCCACGGCAGTACCAGAGCGGCGGCTGGATCAGTTACGTGATGAGCGTGGCCGGGCCGGAGCCCCTCGAACTACGCCGCGCGCCTATCGATTATGGCCACTACCTGACCCGGCAGTTGCAGCCGGTGGCCGATGCCATTCTGCCGTTCGTGGATGACGATTTCACCGCGCTGATCGGTGGCCAGCTGGAGCTGTTCTGAGACGTACGCTCAATCCTCTGACACTTCTTGAAAACATTCTTCTTTCGTCACGTGACCTGCGTTAGAGCCAAGCGTCGTAAGAGCGCGCCGCCGATATAAAGCCGCGCTGGGCTAGGCCGTATATTCGAAAAAGTAATTTATTAGTAATTATTGATTCTTTTTTGTTTTATCCGCCTTGGCTTAGCCTTGCTTCCGCCAATCATTAGCGCCTACGAGTCTGGCCTGAGCCAGCTTACGACCCATGCCCCTGGAGCATCACCCATGAAAAAATCCACCCTGGCCCTGGCTGTCACCGTCGCCACCCTGGCGCAACAGGCTAGCGCTGCCGGCTTTATCGAAGACAGCACCGCCAAGCTCGATCTGCGCAATTTCTATTACGACCTGAATACCAAGAACACCGCTGACAACACTGGCGAAGCGAATGAGTGGGGGCAGGGCTTTATCTTCAATTACCAGTCTGGCTTTACTCAGGGTACCGTTGGCGTTGGCGTCGACGTGATCGGCCTGTATGGCCTGCGTCTGGATTCGGGTGGCAAGAACACCAAAGCTGGTCGTGATCGCACCCCAGGTGCCCTGTTTCCGCTGGAAAGCGACGGCAGCGCAGCCAACGATTACAGCAAGGCTGGCGCCACCGCCAAGTTCCGCCTCTCGAAAACCGAACTGCGCGTAGGCACGCTGCAGCCCAAACTGCCGGTGGTGACCTTCAACGACGGTCGTCTGCTGCCGCAACTGTTCAACGGTGGCCAGGTCATCTCCAACGAGATCGACGGCTTGACCCTGACTGCCGGTCAGCTGGAACACACCAAAACCCGTTCCTCTACCGATGACGTAGGTTTGCGCATTGGTGGCGCGGCTCGCCCGACAGGTACCCCCGTTGGTACCCCGATTGCCGACACCAACAAGTTCTACTTCGCCGGTGGTGACTACAAGATCACCAAGGATCTGACCGCCCAGTACTACTACGGTAACCTGGAAGACTTCTACAAGCAGCACTTCCTCGGCCTGGTACATAACCTGGCTCTGCCGGCCGGTAACCTGAAAACCGATCTGCGTTATTTCAACAGTGGCTCCGATGGCAAGAACGGCAACCTGGCCGGTCGTAACGAAGGCTACCGCAGCAGCGGCTACTGGGCAGCAGGCGACACCAAGAACGGTGAAGTCGACAACCAGACCTGGAGCGCCCTGTTCACCTACAGCCTGAGCGGCCATGCCCTGAGTGCGGGTTACCAGCAGGTTTCCGGCGACAGCGCCTTCCCGTTCCTCAACCAGGGTGACGGCTCCAGCTCCTACCTGATCACCGACCGTCAGATCGGCAAGTTCGCCAGTGCTGGCGAGCGCACCTGGCTGGCCGAGTACGGCTATGACTTCGGTACCGTTGGCGTGCCGGGCCTGAAAGCTGTCGTCACTTACCTGAAGGGTGACAACATCGATGCAGCCGACGGCGACCGCAAAGAGTGGGAGCGCGACTTCCGTCTGGATTACGCCGTTCAGCAGGGTTCGCTCAAAGGTTTGGGTTTCTCCTGGCGTAATGCGTCGCTGCGCGGCAACAACGCCACCGACGCCGATGAAAACCGCCTGATCGTCAGCTATAGCCTGCCACTGCTTTAATACTTTTCGGGTGGGGCGAAGCGCCGCTTCCCTCACCCTTTTTATTCGAGCCTGCCTGCATCCATCTCTGGTTGCAGGTGCTCAGCGCGACGGCGGTTCGCCGCCTGTATCGCGATACTCCATTCCTCGTGGTGGAATCTTGCCGGGCATGTGCCCGGTTTTTTTTGCCTGCGTTTTATCTCGCTCCATCGCTGGAACTCTCTGCTGTTGCTGTGCCATGAATTGATTTGCAAAGACCGCCTTGTCCGATCACCGGAACCCATGCGTGCTCGGGCGTTCTTTACTGAACATTCGTGACGGAGCAACGCACCATGGCACTCAGTGAAAAACACAAAATGCTCATCGGTGAGCTCTATCTGGCCAGCGATCCCGAACTGCAGGCCGAAAGCGCCGCGACTATTGCCTGGCTGGCGCGCTACAACGGCAACCTTGGCCTGTCACCTGCCGAGCGTACCCAGGTGCTGGGCGAACGCCTGGCGAGTATCGGCAGGGGCGTGGTGGTGCGTTCGCCGTTTCACTGCGATTACGGTTTCAATCTCACGCTGGGCGATGAGGTGTTCATCAACTTCAACTGCGTGATCCTCGACGTGGTGGCCGTGAGCATCGGCGACAAGACCCAGATCGGCCCCGGCGTGCAGATACTCACCGCGGATCATCCGCGTGCTCCCGCCGAGCGCGAGTCCGGTCTGGAGTTCGGCCGGCCTGTGAGCATTGGTCGCAACGTCTGGATTGGCGCTGGGGCGCTGATCCTTCCGGGAGTGACCGTCGGCGACGACGCACTGATCGGCGCTGGCAGTGTGGTGACTCGCGATGTACCTGCCGGAGCGAAGGTCGTGGGTAATCCGGCGCGGGTTCTCGAATAAGGCCATCTCGCTGGACGGGCCCGCCCTTGACGGGGTGTCGGCACGATCTTTATCGATATAGTCAATTTGGTTATAAATAAATCATTATTTATTCTTTTTAATATTCTGTGTTCCTGAGCATAGTGAGCGCCACGCAACGACTCACTTGAGGAGCACACAGCATGAGCATCCGCCTTGGCGACATCGCCCCTGACTTCGAACAGGACTCCAGCGAAGGCCGTATCCGCTTCCACGAGTGGCTGGGTAGCCAGTGGGGCATCTTGTTTTCCCACCCGGCGGACTTCACGCCGGTGTGCACCACCGAGCTGGGCTTCACCGCCAAGCTGAAAGACGAATTCGCCAAGCGCAACCTCAAGGCCATCGCCCTGTCCGTGGACCCGGTGGACTCCCACGTGAAGTGGATCGACGACATCAACGAGACCCAGAACACCGCGGTCAACTTCCCGATCCTGGCCGATGCCGACCGCAAGGTTTCCGAGCTCTACGACCTCATTCACCCGAATGCCAACGACACCCTGACCGTGCGTTCGCTGTTCGTCATCGACCCGAACAAGAAGGTTCGCCTGACCATCACCTACCCGGCGAGCACTGGGCGCAACTTCAACGAAATCCTCCGTGTGGTCGACTCGCTGCAACTCACCGACAGCCACAAGGTGGCCACTCCAGCCAACTGGCAGGATGGTGACGATGTGGTGATCGTGCCGTCGCTGAAAGACGAAGACGAAATCAAGCAGCGCTTCCCCAAAGGCTATCGCGCCGTGAAGCCCTACCTGCGTCTCACCCCACAGCCGAATAAATAAGGACGTCCCATGTTGGTGGTTTTGCTGGGCGGCAGCCCAAGCCAGAAGTCGCGCTCCAACGTGCTGCTCGACAAGGCGCGACAGTGGCTGCAGTCCCATGGCGTTGAGGTAGTGAGTTACCAGGTGCGCGACTTCGAGGCCGAGGATCTGCTCTTCGCTCGTTTCGACAGCCCGCGGATTCAGGGTTTGCAGGCCCACGTGGCCGCTGCTGATGGACTGATCGTGGCGACGCCGGTGTACAAGGCCTCGTTTTCCGGGGCATTGAAAACCCTGCTCGACGTGCTGCCCGAGCGCGCGCTGCATCACAAGGTGGTGCTGCCAATCGCCACGGGCGGTAGCAGCGCTCACATGCTGGCAGTGGATTACGCCCTGAAGCCGGTGCTGTCGGCGCTAAAAGCGCAGGAAGTGCTGCACGGTGTTTTCGCCGATGACAGCCAGATTGCCTACACCGACACCGGTGGCGATCTGGTGCCAATTTTGGAACAGCGTCTGGATGACGCCTTGCAACACCTGATTCAGGCACTCAACCGCCGGCCACAACCCATAGAGCCGGGCCTGTTGAACGAGCGTCTGATCAGTGGGCGCTGGAGCGCCTGAACCAAGGATTCACACACATTTCCATGGGTGAACGTTCACCCATCAACCACCTTACTAGCCCGACAACGAGGCGGCAGGTGGCCAAACACTCAATGCAGAGGAGAGCGTCATGCGCACTATCACTTTGCGTCGGAGTCTGGTCGCCTTGTTTGCTGCGGCCATTTCCTTCGGCGCCATTACCCAAGCTCAAGCCGAGACACTGCGTATCGGCTATCAGAAATACGGCACCCTGGTGCTGCTCAAGGCCAAGGGGACGCTGGAGAAGCGTCTGGCCGACAAGGGCGTGGACGTCAAATGGACAGAGTTCCCCGGCGGCCCACAATTGCTCGAAGGGCTCAACGTAGGCTCCGTCGATTTCGGCGTGACCGGTGAAACGCCGCCCGTCTTCGCCCAGGCGGCCGGTGCCGATCTGCTCTACGTCGCTTACGAGCCGCCAGCGCCGCACAGCGAAGCGATTCTGGTACCCAAGGATTCACCGCTCAAGTCGGTGGCCGAACTGAAGGGCAAGAAGGTCGCGCTGAACAAGGGCTCCAACGTGCATTACCTGCTGGTGCGTGCCCTGGAAGACGCGGGCCTGAAGTACAGCGATATCCAGCCCGTTTACCTGCCGCCGGCCGATGCCCGCGCTGCGTTCGAACGCGGCAGCGTCGACGCCTGGGTCATCTGGGATCCCTTCCAGGCAGCCGCCGAACAGCAGCTGCAAGCCCGCACCCTGCGTGACGGTGAAGGCCTGGTCGACAACCACCAGTTCTACCTCGCCACCAAGCCTTACGCCGAGAAGAACCCGGAAATCCTCCAGGTGCTGATCGAAGAAGTCCGCGCCGTGGGCGAAGACTCCAAGGCCGATCCGGAAAAGGTTACCGATCAGGTCGCGCCGCTGCTCGGCTTGCCACGCGACATCACCTCCATCGCCGTGAAACGTCAGGGCTACGGCGCTGCAGCGTTGACCCCGGAAGTGGTCGCGGCGCAGCAGAAGATCGCCGACACCTTCACCGAGCTGAAGCTGATCCCCAAGAAATTGAGCATCAAGGACGTGATCTGGACTCGGCCAGATGGACCTCCAGCGCCTCTCACGGCCGCTCAGAAAGCCCAGCAATAAGGCATTCAGCTGCGTGGTCACTGGCCACGCAGCGACCCAATCCCAAGGAGACCACTCCATGAGTCTGAACATTTTCTGGTTTCTGCCGACCCACGGTGACGGCCATTATCTCGGTACCTCGCAAGGGGCCCGTGCCGTTGACCACGGTTATCTGCAGCAAATCGCCCAGGCTGCCGACCGCCTCGGTTTCGGCGGCGTACTGATTCCCACCGGCCGTTCCTGCGAGGATTCCTGGCTGGTCGCCGCGTCGCTGATCCCGGTGACCCAGCGCCTGAAATTCCTCGTTGCCCTGCGTCCGGGCATCATTTCTCCGACCGTGGCCGCGCGCCAGGCCGCGACGCTGGATCGTCTGTCCGGCGGCCGCGCGCTGTTCAACCTGGTCACCGGCGGTGATCCGGACGAACTGGCAGGCGATGGTCTGAACCTGTCCCACGCCGAACGTTACGAAGCGTCCGTCGAGTTCACCCGCATCTGGCGCCGTGTGCTGGAAGGCGAAGTGGTCGATTACGACGGCAAACATATCCAGGTAAAGGGCGCCAAGCTGCTTTACCCGCCGGTTCAGCAACCGCGTCCGCCGCTGTACTTCGGTGGCTCGTCCGAAGCTGCGCAGGATCTCGCCGCCGAGCAGGTCGAGCTGTACCTGACCTGGGGTGAGCCACCGTCCGCGGTGGCCGAGAAGATCGCTGCGGTGCGTGAGAAGGCCGCGGCCCAGGGCCGCGAAGTGCGCTTCGGCATTCGCCTGCACGTGATCGTCCGGGAAACCAACGAAGAGGCCTGGAAGGCCGCTGACAAGCTGATCGCCCATGTCGACGATGACACCATCGCCCGCGCCCAGGCTTCCCTGGCGCGCTTCGACTCGGTCGGTCAACAACGCATGGCCGCTCTGCACGGCGGCAGCAAAGACAACCTGGAAGTGTCGCCCAACCTCTGGGCCGGCGTCGGCCTGGTGCGCGGTGGTGCCGGTACGGCGCTGGTCGGCGATGGCCCGACGGTCGCCGAGCGGGTCAAGGAGTACGCCGCACTGGGCATCGATACCTTCATCTTCTCCGGTTATCCACACCTCGAAGAATCCTATCGGGTCGCCGAGCTGCTGTTCCCACACCTGGATGTGAACCGCCCTGCGCTACCTGAAGGCGCGAACTATGTCAGCCCGTTCGGTGAAATGGTCGCCAACGACATCCTGCCCAAGGCGGCGTCGGCCAGTTGAAACACTGTCGGGCCTGGATGCCCGGCTATTTCGTGATGATTGTTGAGGTATGAAATGAGCAACACGTCTTTCCATAACCTGGCCTTGCGCCTGGCGCCCTGGGCCCTACCCGTGGCGCTGCTGGTCGCCTGGCAAGGCTCAGTGGCCCTGGGGCTGCTGTCCACGCGCATTCTGCCGGCGCCCAGCGCGGTGTTCGAGGCGGGCTGGCAGCTGCTTTCCAGTGGCGAGATCTGGACTCACCTGGCGATCAGCGGCTGGCGTGCAGGGGTTGGTTTCGCCATTGGCGGCGGCATCGGCCTGGCGCTGGGTTTCATCACCGGCCTGTCGAAATGGGGCGAGCGCCTGATCGATAGCTCGGTACAGATGATCCGTAACGTGCCGCACCTGGCGCTGATCCCGCTGGTGATCCTGTGGTTCGGCATCGATGAGAGCGCGAAGATTTTTCTGGTCGCCCTTGGCACGCTGTTCCCGATTTACCTGAACACCTACCACGGCATCCGCAACGTCGACCCGGCGCTGGTGGAAATGGCACGCAGCTATGGTTTGTCCGGTTTCGCACTGTTCCGTCAGGTGATCCTGCCCGGCGCGCTGCCGTCGATTCTGGTCGGCGTGCGTTTCGCCCTCGGCCTGATGTGGCTGACCCTGATCGTTGCCGAAACTATTTCCGCCAGCAGCGGCATTGGTTATCTGGCGATGAACGCCCGTGAATTCCTGCAGACCGACGTGGTGGTGCTGGCGATCCTGCTGTACGCCGTGCTCGGTAAGCTGGCCGACCTGGCGGCCCGTGGGCTGGAACGTGCCTGGCTGCGCTGGCATCCGGCCTATCAAACCAAGGCAGGTGCCAAATGACCGCTTTGCATAGCCTCAATCGAGGCACGCCGCTGACCATTCGCGGTATTCAGAAGTCCTTTGGCGAGCGCCAGGTACTCAAAGACATCGATCTGCGCATTCCTTCGGGCCAGTTCGTTGCTGTGGTCGGGCGTAGTGGTTGCGGCAAGAGCACCCTGCTGCGTCTGCTAGCCGGCCTCGACCAGCCTACTGGCGGTGAGCTGCTGGCCGGTAACGGCACATTGGCGGCGACTCGTGACGACACCCGCCTGATGTTTCAGGAGGCGCGTCTGCTGCCCTGGAAGCGCGTGATCGACAACGTCGGCCTCGGCCTTAGCGGTGACTGGCGGCCCAAGGCCCAGCAGGTGCTGGAAGCGGTTGGTCTGGGCGAGCGCGCCAACGAGTGGCCGGCGGCACTGTCCGGTGGCCAGAAGCAGCGCGTGGCCCTGGCCCGCGCTCTGATTCATGAACCGCGCCTGTTGCTGCTCGATGAGCCGCTGGGCGCACTGGATGCCCTGACCCGTATCGAAATGCAGCAATTGATCGAGGGCCTCTGGCAGAAGCACGGTTTTACCGTACTGCTGGTTACCCACGACGTCAGCGAAGCCGTCGCGACCGCTGACCGGGTCATTCTGATCGAAGACGGCCAGGTTGGTCTGGATCTGGACGTGAACCTGCCACGCCCCCGCAACAAGGGCTCGGCACGCCTCGCTTCGCTGGAGGCCGAAGTACTCAACCGCGTTCTGCAACTGCCCGAGCTGCCACCGCAGCCCGATCCCGTTTCACCGCTCCCGACGCAACTGCGCTGGGCGCTCTAACCCCGACTTCATGCCCCATTCGGGGCTACTTGCTACCCTAGGAGACTCACCATGACCATTAAAGCCATCAACGTCCGCAACCAGTTCAAAGGCACCATCAAGGAAATCGTCGAAGGCGACGTACTCTCGGAAATCGACGTGCAAACCGCCTCCGGTATCGTCACGTCAGTGATTACCACCCGTTCCGTGCGTGAGCTGGAACTGCGCGTAGGCAGCGAAGTGATCGCGTTCGTTAAGTCCACGGAGGTTTCCATCGCCAAGCTCTGATCGCTTCGCGTGGGAAAACGGCCGGCCTTGCGCCGGCCTTTTCATGGGGGCTACGTAATGCCGAGCGGCTGCTTCGTGGCGGGAGCGGACATAGAGCGCTGCTGCTTTTGTGGGAGCGGCTTTAGCCGCGAGCTCTTTGTTTGCCTTGATAAAAAGCTCGTGGCTAAAGCCCCTCCTACAAGTTACGCGAACGTTCGCTTCCACCACCTTGCGGTCGAACATGATGCGTCTGCAGGTGACACGTGACAGATTTGAGCAGGTGCCTAGCGCTCTTCGCGCAGCCTGGCCATTTGCCGCTCGAGCAGTGCCGGATACGGATCGAGCAGGCGCTCGACGCAGCTGGCACCCTCAGGGCTGGCGATGGCGCGGATGCGGGCGCGCTGGCGCAGCGTGGCATCTTCACCGACGCGGCGTTCGACCAGCAGCAGGTTGCGGCTGTGCTGAGACAGGGCCAGGGCATCCTGTGCGGTTTCGCTGAGCAGCAGGTCGCCTTGACTGAGGCCCTGCAGGTCTTCGCCGAGGGTCAGGCCGAGTTGCAGGTGCAAGGTGATGCCACTGTCGGCAACCTCGATCTGCAAGGCATGGCCCAGTGCGCGCAGCAGTTCACCGCAGCAGATGGCGTGGGTCAGGTAGTCGTCCCCGCTGTCCTGATGATGGAACAGCATCAGGCTGCTGCCATCGTTGAGGGTGTACAGCTGCGCCTTGTACAGCGTCGCGGCTTTGTCCAGGCAGTTGCGATAGCTTTCCAGCAGCTCCATCAGGCGCGTGCGCGGCAAGCGCCGCAGTTGTTCCTGGGCGCCTAGCTGGACGGCCAGTACGGCACTTTTCTGTGGCGCAGCAGGTGCCGCCGGGGCGAGATGAGCAGGGGTTTCGTCGCTGTCATAGAGATCGGCGAAGGGGTCATCGTCGATGTTATCGCTACGTCGGCGACTCGGCGGATCGTAGTCGTCGACGTCGAAGCGGGTATCACGCAGATCGCGGACTTCGAACTCGGGCTCGTCGTCGTGATCGGCATCCGCGTCATGCTTGAACTGCTCGTCCAGATCATCGAGGTCGTCGAATTCCGGTTCTGGCTCCGGTTGCGGTTCTGGTTTTTCAGGCGCCAGGCGAGCTTGCAGCTGGCGCGCCAGGTCGCCGATCTCGTCCTGGCGATTGGCGCCCGGAGCGTAGTCATCAGGGTCACGCAGCCAGACGCGCATCTGCATCAGTGGCGTGGAGATTTGCCGCCCGAGGCGCAGGCTCAACGACAACGTCAGCGCCAGCAGGATCAGGCTGAGAATGCCCATGCTCTGCAGGCTGATGGTCATCGGCTGCTCGAACTGCTGCATGTCCAGGCTGATGCGCAGCTGCCCGGCCATCACCTCCTGAAAGGTGATGGGTGTTGAGTACAAACCCTCGGTTTCGCCGAGCATGCTCTTGCTTGGGCGTGTGCCGGCCTCCGCGAGAATGCGGTTGTCGACGCTGTAGATGGCCGCATGGGCCACCAACGGATTCTTCACCAGGTTGTTGAGCAGCACGTTGAGGCTGAGGATGTCGTTGGACACCAGCAGCTCGGTCGCCGAGGCCGCCGTCTGCGTGATCAGGCTGCTGCCCAGTGCTTCGGCCTGCTGCTGCATGGCCTGCTTGAACTGCATGCCGATCACCCAGGCATAGATCACCAGCGCCATGGCCACCAGCAGCAAGCTGTGACTGACGATGCGCAATGCCAGCGGCACGCGACGTTGGCGCAGTGCACGGAAAAGCAGAAGGAAGAAGTTGTCGGGTTTTACGGGGGCGGGCCGGTTCACAGAGCTCGGCTCTCGTTGACTGGAGTGGCGCGCAGTATAACGAGCGACCCGCACAGGGCAAAGCGCCGAGCGTGTTCGGGACGCATTGAAAGTGGTTAGAATGTGTCGTTTTTCACCGGCCCTGCTGCACATCGCCGTTCGGCAGGCCGTTCATAGTCCTGCGAGCCCCGGAGTACGCCTTGCGCGAAATCGTCCTGATCAACATTACCGGCGAAGATCGCCCCGGCCTCACGGCTGCCATTACCGGTGTATTGGCCCAAGGTGGCGTGAATATCCTCGACATTGGCCAGGCGGTTATCCACGACACCCTGTCGTTCGGCATCCTGGTAGAGATTCCCGACACCGAGCGCGCGTCCTCGGTGCTCAAGGACATCCTCTTCACGGCCTACAAGCTCGACCAGCAGGTGCGTTTCACGCCGGTCTCGGAAGACGATTACCAGAACTGGGTCGCCGGTCAGGGCAAGGCACGTCACAGCGTGACGCTGCTGACCCGCAAGGTCACGGCCGAGCAGTTGCAGCGCGTCAGCGCGATCACTGCCAGGTACGGGCTGAATATCGACCATATCGACCGACTGTCCGGGCGCATGCCGCTGGACATGCCGGTCGAGCAGGGCAAGGGCTGTATCGAGTTCTCGGTACGCGGCGAGCCCAGCGACTCGGCCGCTCTGCGCGCCGAATTCCTCAGCGTTGCGCAGGAGTTGAACGTCGATATCGCCTTCCAGGCCGATTCACTGTTTCGCCGCAACCGCCGCCTGGCTGTGTTCGACATGGACTCCACCTTGATCGAGGCGGAAGTGATCGACGAGTTGGCCAAGGCCGCCGGCGTTGGTGAGCAGGTATCGGAAATCACCGAGCGGGCCATGCGTGGAGAGCTGGATTTCCGCGCCAGCTTCAAGGAGCGCCTGGCGTTGCTGAAGGGGCTTGATGTTGGCGTGCTGGACGAAATCGGCGCGTCGCTGCGTCTGACCGAAGGCGCCGAGAACCTGTTCGCCGAGCTCAAGCGCCTGGGTTACAAAACCGCCATTCTGTCCGGCGGCTTCACCTATTTCGCCAAGCAGTTGCAGGCCAAGCTGGGTATCGACTACGTGTTTGCCAACGAGCTGGAAGTGATCGACGGCAAGGTCACGGGTGTCGCCATCGAGCCTATCGTCGATGCGCAGCGCAAAGCCGACTTGCTCCGCGAGCTGGCGCACAAGGAAGGCTTGCGTCTGGAGCAGACCATCGCAGTCGGCGATGGCGCCAACGACCTGCCGATGCTGGCTATCGCTGGGCTGGGGGTGGCATTTCGTGCCAAGCCGCTGGTCAAGCAGTCGGCCAAGCAGGCGATTTCCACCCTGGGCCTGGATGGCCTGCTTTACCTGTTAGGTTTCCGCGACCGCGACGGTCAGCAGTAGGCGAGATGCAGCTGCAACGGGGTGGCCAAACCGCCCCGTTGGCTCAATCGTCTGACGAGAAGTTGTAGTTCATCGACTGGCTCGGGCCCTGCAGGTAGTACCCCTGAATATAGTTCGTGCCGGCCTGCCACAGGGTCGCCAATATGCTCGCCGACTCCACGAATGGCACGATGGTCAGCTTGGCCTGGCTGTGCAGGCTCGCCAGCATGACTTTCAAGGCTTCCTGGTTGGCCGGGTCGGTCAGATCCTTGGAGAAGGAGCCGTCGACCTTGACGAAGTCGACGGGCAGATGCCTGAGCGTGTTGAATGGGTTCAGCGCACAGCCGAATTGGCTCAGGGCGATATGGCAGTGCAGATCCTTGAGGCCCTGAGCCAGCGCTTTTACCTGTTTCAGGTAGGCGATGGCGTCGGGTTCGCTGAACTGGAACACCAGTGCATCGGAAGGCAGGCGCGCGGCTTTCAGAGCAACGCTGAGCCAGGGCAGCAGTGTCTGATCCTGCAGGCTGGCACTGGATAGATGGACGAATAGCCGTGTCGCGTGACCTTTGGAGCGGTGATCGGCGAGCAGTTTGATCGAGCTGAGAATCACCCAGCGATCGATCTTCTCACCCATTCCAGCTTCCCTGGCCACAGCGAGGAATTCCCCAGGCGGAACTTCCTGCCCCGACGGGCTTAGCAGACGCAGCAGCACTTCATAGTGTTCGTGTTCATCACCACGCAGGCTGATGACCGGCTGGAACAACAGGCGGAAGCTGTTTTTCTCCAGCGCCTGCTGCACCATGGCCACGACGCTGCCGCGGCTGGCTGCGGCTGCCAGCTCCTCGGCAGGGTCGAACAGCTTGAGAGTGCCGGGCTCGTCGAGTTCATCGGCGCAGCGCTGGGCGCGGTCGATGACTTCGCCGGCCTTGGGCGTCGTTTCGTTGAGGCCAGCGACGCCGATCGACAGGGTGGTCTGCGCAGTTCGCCCGTTGATGTCGAACAGATGCGCTTCGGTTTTTTTCAGCAGGCCTTCGAGTTGTGGGCGTTGCTGCTGCGGTGACATGCCTGTCTGCAGAACGGCAAATACATCATCACCGAAGCGCGCCAGGTGTGCATCCTGCGGAAAGTACGCGCGCAGCAGGTTGGCCAAGTCGGTCAGCAGTAGGTCGATGGCGCCGAGGCCCATTTCAGCAAGCAGCGCGGCATAGCGGTCGACGCGGATGTAGGCCAGGCTCGCCGGTTGCTCGTCATTGACGGCGCGGTGCGCTGCGGCATCCATCAATTCGATGAAGTGAGCGCGGTTATACAGGCCGGTAACCAGATCCTGGCTGCTGATTTCTCGCAGTTTCTCTTCCAGCTCGGCATTGCCAGTTTCGGCGCGAATCACCATCTGGATGCAGGGTTCGCCATCGTACGCCGCTGGAGACAGGGTGATACGTGCCGAGAAGGTGCTCTCGTCGGTGCGTACGCCTGCACAGGCCAGTTCGTTGTTGTCCTGGTGCTGGTGATTCTTCAGGAAGTCCTTGAAGGCACCCTGGTCGGCGCTGCCGATCAGGTCGATCATCGGCAGGCCTTCCAGTTCTTCGGCGTCGTCGAAGCCGAACAGTTCGAGGTAGGCGCGGTTGGCATAGATATGCATGCCGTCGTGCACATAGGCGATGGCATCGACCGAGCTGTCGAGCAGCAGTTGGCAGCGCTTCTCCGCTTCGCGCAGGGCGACCTCTGCGGCGCGGCGCGCGCGACGTTCTTCGAGGTTTACCAGTTCGCGGCGAGCGACCAGTACCAGGCGCTCATCTTCGCCCTGGGGCAGTGCATCCTGGGCGCCGAGCATAAGTGCTTCGGTGACGTTGTCGGGCTCGTTGTCGGCCAGCAGCAAAATGACTGGAATGTCCTTGCCCGCACGACGAATGGAAGCGAGCGCTTCATGCGGTTCCAGGCATTCACTGAGCGGCGCGCAGATCAGCAGATCCCAGTTGCTCTTGAGGGCCTCAAGCAGGTCTTCGCTGGAGCTCAGGCGGTGCACGCGGGTGGCATTGCCAGCATTGCGGAACAGGCTGACGAGACGCTCGGCCTCATTCTGCGAGTCTTCGAGAATCAGCAGGCGGATGGTTTTCTTTTCGATGGCCATTAGCGAGGTCGAATCTGCGATAAAACAGCAGAAGAAGGCGGTAAATAAAGGGTTTCCGGCAATCTACAGCGACTTCCAGAGTGAGTCAAAGTCTTCCTCCCCGGCCGGCCGGTGGGTTCCGGAGGCTGTGACAGAGGTCGCGTGATCCGCACTTTTTTGCTCGAGATCGTGGTATTCGAACTGGCTGAAACTGCCGGTGCTTGTCTGCTTCTGGCTCAGCACTGCGCGGCGTTCCTGGCCGTTGATATTGATCAGTACTTTGCTGCCTTCCTGGAAGGGCAGGCGCGGCGTGATCAGCGTTGCCGGACGGGAAATGGCGGAGATTTCAGGCAATAGCAGGGCGCGCAGGTACTGGCTGTTCTGCTCGGCCTTGCGAACCAATTGCAGGCCGCAGGGCTGCGCATGCGGGGCAACCAGCTCGATGCCCATCTGCGTGCCGCCGCCACGCACCTGACGAATCCAGCGCACCACCGCGACGCTCCAGCTCTGCTGGGGGTTGTCGCGGATGCCCAGCAGTTCACCGGCCTGCAACTGGTTGGGAACCTCTTTGGGCCAGGAGAGGCAGTAACCGCCCGGGCTATGGTTGACGATCGACAAGGCGTAGTTGGGATAGTTTTCGCCTGCGCCCGACTCCGCCTGTTCCTGCTCGCCGGCGGGCTTGGGGTATTCGATTTCTTCGAACGGTAAGCCGTTTTCCCAATCGTTGCTTCGCTGGGCGTCGTGTGCGCCGGCCCAGATATCGGGTTCACCGCTGAGCGGTTTGAACGACGCGATGGTGTCTCTCTGCTGCTTGAGTATCTCGCTGAACACCCGGCCATTGGCCAGGTAGTAGTTCAGTGCGCTCATGCCAATGCACAAGGTCATGCTGCCCGTGCCCTGGGTGCGCTGGAAGGTGCGTTCGGAAATGTCACCCCAGGCAGCAGCGGCGTGTTGCAGCATGTCGGTGGTGAAACCATCCGGTACGTGCAAGCGGGACTGGGCCCGCTCCTCGGGCAGCAGTTGCAGATGATCCTTGATGGTGTCGACCAGTGGCGTCGGGTCGATACCCAGCGCGCCCAGTAGTTCGCTCGGTTGGAACAGCGAGGTATAGCGCGGCGGCCCATCCAGTTGCGGCGCCACCGCGAAGATGCTCGAAGGGTGACCACCTGCTCGCAGATTAACCAGTGTACTCCAGGGCTCCAGCGCCTCGGCCAGGCGGGCGATGGCGCTTTGGCGCATCTGGTTGCAGCGCGAACAGCCAATCAGCAGGGCGACGATGTAGCCTTGCTCGGCACTTAACCCCTGGGTGTGTCGGGCCAGAGGATCGCGGATCACCACTTTGTGAAGATCTTGTTGGCGAGCGATCAGGTAGATCTGGTGCAGCTCCAGCCACAATCCCTCAGGTACCGGGCAATACAGCTGGCTGGTACGAATCAGTGGTCCGTTGAGGCTGTGGACAGCGCGCTGCAGTGCAGTGCCGAGCAGTTGGTTGCGTTCGCGGCTCGGCTGCGAAACCAACTGCGAAATAATCAGTTTGTAACCGATCGCCAAATGGTTCTGCAGGGCCTGGCACAGATTGGCCACTTTGCGCGGGCGTTCGTCGAGGACGATAGCCTGGTTGAGGAAGTGGCGCTCCAAGTGCTGACAGACGAAATACACCTCGGGGCGCAAGAGCTCCAGCAACTGCAGGCGGTTATCCGAGGGCGTCAGCAGCTGATTGAGCTCAATCAGCGCTTGATACAACTGACGTGCGGTTTCGCCAATGTTGGCCTTGGGCAGGCCGGCAATCCAGCGTTTTAGGTCGCGTGGCGTGGCATCGCAGAAAGTCAGGCCCTGCTTGGTCGGCGTCGGGACGCGGAGCAAAAGGTGGGGGCTCTGTTTATCCATCTAACTTCTGTACTCCAGCGCCAGCTTGCGAGCGAATCGTTCGGTCATCGTGAGGCGACTCTAGCAGCATCTGGCCATCGTCGCAGCCTTTGCGCCACTGATGGCAAAGGCTGCAGGCCGCGTTGCAGATTCACTGGCCGAGCAATTGGCCCATGCGTACCGGGCTATTTGCACCCAGTTCCTCGGCCCATTTCACTTGCTCTGGGCCAAACAGCACGATGGCGGTGGAGCCGAGCTTGAAGCGGCCCAGCTCCGCGCCTTTCTCGAGACTGATCGGTGCCCGGGCGGCCTCGTCGTAGCGCACGGTCTTCAGTTCCCGCTTGGGCGGCGTGATCAGGCCGGCCCAGACGGTTTCGATGGAGGCGACGATCATCGCGCCAACCAGTACCACGGCCATGGGGCCGCGCTCGGTATCGAACAGGCAGACCACGCGCTCGTTGCGGGCGAACAGTTCGGGAACGTTTTCGGCGGTGGTCTGGTTCACCGAGAACAGACGGCCAGGCACGTAGATCATTTCCTTGAGGGTGCCGGCCAGCGGCATGTGGACGCGGTGGTAGTCCTTGGGAGACAGATACACGGTGGCGAAGTCGCCGCCCATGAAGGGCGCGGCGCGCTCTCTGTCACCGCCCAGCAGCTCGGTCACGCTGTAGCTGTGGCCCTTGGCCTGGAATACGCGGCCATGCTCGATGCGGCCAAGCTGGCTGATGGCACCGTCAGCGGGGCAGAGTACCGCGCCGGGCAGGTTGTCCAGCGGGCGCGCACCCTCTTTCAGGGCGCGGGTGAAGAATGCGTTGAAGTGCTCGAATGCGGTCGGATCCTCGACCTGCGCCTCGCTCATGTCGACCTGATACTGCTTGGCGAACCAGGTGATCAGGCGATTCTTGAACCAGGGGGCCCGGCATTCGGCTGCGCAGCCGATCAGGCGCGACAGCAGGTGATGCGGAGTCAGGTACTGGCTGAGGATAAACAGGCGTTCTTTCATCTTTATTCCTTGGCAGCCCGGCATCTCTTGCCGGGCGAATTACAAGTGGACAGTCAAGTCGCACTCACTGTTCGACAGGTGTATCGGAAAGATTGCCCCATTCGCTCCACGAGCCGGCATAGGCCTTGACCCGCGGATAGCCCAGAGCCTTGGCGACCACGTAGGTGAAGCCGGAGCGGCGATGGCTCTGGCAGTGGGTGATGATTTCCTTGTCGGCGCTCAGGCCCAGCTGGTTCAACTGCTGGCCGATATCCTCACGGATGCGCAGGCCGCAGGCGGGATCCATGCCGGCCGTCCACTCGAAGTGGATGGCGCCGGGGATATGACCACCTCTGGCTGCCTGTACCTTCTCGCCGCGGTACTCCTCCAGCGAACGGGCATCCCAGATGGCCAGGTCGTCGGCGCCCAGGCGCGACTTCAGGTAATCGAGGCTGGCCGTTGGCTCGTCACTCAGCGACAGCTGCACCGGTGTGTTTTTCGGCTCGGGGATATTCTGATCAAGCGGACGCTGCTCAGCCTTCCAGGCGGTCAGGCCGCCGTTGAGGAAGTGATAGCGCGGGTGGCCGATGACATCCAGCAGCCAGATGAAGCGCCCGGCCCAACCACCGCCTTCATCGTCGTACACCACATAGGTGGCATCTGGGTGATGGCCAAGCTCGCTGAACAACTGCTCCAGCGCTGCCTGCCCAGGCTGCAGGCCGGGGGCTGGCGGTTTACCCAGTTGAGTACGTTTGGGGTCGACGAAGTGGGCGCCGGGAATATGTCCAGCCTGGTAACGGGCGCTGCTGCTCAGGTCGACCAGAATCAGGCTCGGCTCTTCCAGTCGCGTCGCGAGATCCGCAGGTTCGATGACCAGCGGCAGTTCGTCGAAGGCAGTCATGCAGGCCTCTGTTGATGAAAATAAGAGTGCGATTGTAGCGCAGGCAAGTCAGCGAGAAACCCGTCACTCAGCGGTTACGTTTGCTGAACGTGTCCAGGGCGCGCTCGATGCATTGCGCGGTCTTGGCGAAGGCTTGCAGAACGGTATCGCTGATCGGTTTGCCGTGCAGGTCGGCGAACAGAATCATCACCACCCGATCATTGCTGGCTAATGAGCGGATCAGCAGGTGTTCACTGGGTATTAGAGCTTTCAGGTTGCCAGGGAGCAGGGCAGAGAACTGGGCAATATTGGCGGGTGTCAGGCGCAGTTGCGCCGGCGCCTGGAGCAGGCGACGCAGCACCTGGCTTTGCCCCGGGTCGAGCGTCAGACCGCTGGCGCTGGCATCGACTCCTGCATGTTGCTGCACCTGCAGGCGGCTATGGCTGCGGTCGGCGAGCAGCAGGATTTGGCGCGATAGACCGGTCGCTTGCAGCGCCCCATGGGCGCAACGGGTGAGCTGTTCCACGTTGCTGAACGCCGTTGGCTGGGTTAGCAGTTGGGTACACAGCTGGCGCCAGTCGCCGGTTTGCGGTGTGGGCGCTGGCTTGGGGGGCTGGAAGTGCCGCGCATGCCAAGGCCACAGCAACGCTTCGGCGGGGTGCCAAAGACCAGTGGTGTCTACCTGCCGTGCGCTGTGCACTGCATTCTGGTGAATGTGCTGATGCAGCTCCGCAAGTGGCATCTGCAAGTACAGGCTATTGAGCGTTTGCCAGCGCCGGGTGTGTCTGCCGCTCCAGGCGTTGTGCGCCGAGACGGCCAATACGTTGGCCAGCAAGATGCTGTTGGCCGGTTGCATGAGCCAGCGTTGTAGGGGCGGATCGCTGTCCAGCTGCTGCTGTTGGCGTAGGGGGTCATCGTGCAGGCGCGCCAGGCGTAGCGCCTTGGCCAGTAGGCGCCGGTCGCTGATCAGCAACTGATAGCCCTGAATGATCCAGGCAGGCAGACGCCAGTGCTCAGCCAGTGCCAGGCACAATTCAAACAGGGAAATACCCAGCAGGTCGCGTTCGACCCGTGCAGGTCGCTCGCCTTTGATCAGCACGCGTTGCTCCCAGGCTTCGAACAGCTGGGGATGAGCCGCCAGCAATGCCCACACCGGCGAGAGAAACAACAAGCTGCCCCAGTGGATTTCCTGCCACAGGCGGGCGAGGCGTGCGGCGAACAGACCATTGGCCTGCTGCGCGGCGTGCTGGCTGATCAGCTGGATCTGGCGAAGCGGCTGAGGAATGTCTGTGAGCGCCTTGGCCGGTATGCGCATCAGCAGTTCTTCGGCGCGCTTGAGGCCGATGCGATTGAGCGCTGTTTCCAGGCTTTCCGCCGCTTCACCCATGCTGCTGCTCTTGCGGTTGGTTTCACGCAATACGCTGAGTACCAATGCCGGGCTGTCCTGCATCAGGTCGGCGATCTCGCGTAGCGAGCGGCGGCTGTCGCTCAGTGCGCGGCGTACCTGCTGGTGATGCTGAGTCGGGATAGGCAGTACTTGGCCATCCAACTGCTTGAGCCAGGCATCGAGGGTGCGGGGTAACGGCGTGCTTGCGACCATGGGGATATGCCAAAATGGCTTTTTTTAGACTTAACTGACTATAGTCTCGCCCATCTCTTCCGATAAGTAGAAGGGGTGTTTCGCGCGACCTCCCTTTCTTTTCACTTTTTTAAGTTTTCTTTATGGCCAAAATCATCGGCATCATCGTTGTCTTCGCCTGCGTCTTCGGCGGTTTCGTCGCGTCTGGCGGCAAGCTCATGGCGCTGGTGCACCCTTTCGAGGTGCTGATCATCGGCGGGGCCGCGCTAGGGGCGTTCCTGCAGGCCAATCCGGGCAGTATGTTCATGATCGTCCTCAAGAAATCATTGAAGATGTTCAAGTCCAGGTTCACTCACGACTACTACCTGGAAGTACTGCGCCTGCTTTACGAAATTCTCAACAAGGCGCGCCGCGAAGGGATGATGGCCATCGAGGCCGATCTCGAGGATCCCGCTGCCAGTCCGATCTTCAGCAAGTACCCGGCGGTGCTGGGCGATGAACGCATGGTCGCCTTCATCTGCGATTACCTGCGCATCATGTCCTCGGGCAACATGGCGCCTCACGAGCTTGAAGGCCTGTTCGACATGGAACTGGTTGGCCTCAAGGAGGAACTCGATCATCCCGCCCACGCCGTGGCGAAGATCGCCGATGGTATGCCGGCCATGGGTATCGTGGCCGCGGTACTGGGTATCGTGATCACCATGTCGATTCTTGCCGAGGCGGATAACGCGCAGATCGGCGAGAAGGTCGGCACGGCGCTGGTTGGTACCTTTCTCGGGATTCTCGCTTCCTATGGCTTTTTCGGCCCACTGGCGGCCGCGCTCGAGCACGATGCCAAGGAAGAACTGAACGTCTACGAGGCCATCAAGGCTGGCCTGGTCGCCTCTGCTTC
Source organism: Pseudomonas sp. AC355 (assembly GCF_979258205.1). Classification (NCBI taxonomy): domain Bacteria; kingdom Pseudomonadati; phylum Pseudomonadota; class Gammaproteobacteria; order Pseudomonadales; family Pseudomonadaceae; genus Pseudomonas; species Pseudomonas sp. AC355. The sequence goes on from NZ_OZ409843.1 coordinate 4,243,854, forward strand.
CGGGATGCCGCCGTCGCTGGCGGTGGAGTTCTCGCGCAAGACCCTCTACCCGGCGCACCGCCCAAGCTTCAGCGAGCTTGAACAGGCAATGCGCGGGAACTAAGCACCATGGAAAACAACCAGCCGATTATCGTCAAGCGGGTCAAGAAGGTCGCCGGGGGCCACCATGGTGGTGCCTGGAAGATCGCCTTCGCCGACTTCGCCACGGCGATGATGGCCTTCTTCATGGTGATGTGGCTTATGTCCTCGGCCACGCCCGAGCAGAAAAAGCTGATTTCCGGCTACTTCAAGGATCCCATCGGCTTCTCCGAAAGTGCCAGCCCCTATGTGATCGACCTCGGCGGCTCACCGACTCCTTCGCCGGATCGCACCCTCAACGAACAGCCCCAGGAGTCGCCGGGGGACGAAGCGGACACTGACCCCAAGGATCCTGCCGAGCTGGACGCCGAGCAGGCCGAGGCCAAGGCCGAAGAGGTGGAGCGCGAGCGTCTGGAGTTGCTGCTGCAGGAACTGCAGAACAAGGTCGAGCAGGATCCGCAGTTGCAGCGCTTCAAGGATCAGATTCTGTTCGAAATCACCCAGGACGGTTTGCGCATTCAGATCGTCGATGCCGAGAATCGGCCGATGTTCGCCCTGGGCAGGGCCCAGTTACAGCCCTATTTCGAGGACATCCTGTTCGCACTGACCGACACCATCAAGGCCGTGCCGAACAAGATCAGCGTCAGTGGCCATACCGATGCCAAGCCTTTCGCCGGCGCTGGCGGCTTCGGCAACTGGGAGCTGTCGGCCAACCGCGCCAACGCCGCGCGTCGGGTGTTGACCGCTGCGGGATACGACGATGCCCAGGTGGCGCGAGTGGTCGGTTATGCGTCTTCGGCACTGTTCGACCGTGACGACCCCTTGAACCCGGTCAACCGCCGCATCGATATCGTGGTGCTGACCAAAAAGGCACAACGCAATATCGAAGGGGAGCAGGGCGGCGAACTGGCGCCCGATCAGGCTCCCGACGCTCCTGCGGGCGGTAGTGGTGGCGCGCCAGCGGCCGAACCGTTATCTAACGAGCAGATGCGCGAGCGGCTGAATATCTTCGAGGACGGTACGTTGCAGATGGATCAGCCGAGCGAGTAATGAGGTCACGCGCTCGACTAGGATCGGTCGGCGATGACTCAGTATTCCGACTCCGGCAGGCTGGCCAGAATGTGTCGGTAGCTGTTCATTCGTTGCGGTTGAATGCGGCCATCCTCCAGCGCCTTGAGTAGCGCGCAGCCAGGCTCGCGGTCGTGCTTGCAGTCGCGGAAGCGGCAATGGCCGAGCAGCTCGGCAAACTCGATGAAGCCTGCCTCCACGTCATCTCGGCTGACATGCACCAGACCGAACTCACGGATACCTGGTGAGTCGATCAACTGGCCGCCACCGGGGAAATGGAACAGCCGTGCCGTGGTGGTGGTGTGCGTGCCCTTGCCGGTCAGCTCGGACAGCGGGCCCACTCGGGTATCGACGCCCGGCAGCAGGCTATTGACCAGCGACGACTTGCCCACACCGGACTGGCCGACGAATACGCTGATATTGCCATCGAGCTGCTGCTTGAGCTGCTCCATGCCATCACCTTCCAGGGCGGACACTTCCAGCAGCGGGTAACCCAACTGGCGGTACACGCCGAGCAGTGCGTTCAGCGCCGTTTCGTTCTGCGCATCGATCAGATCGGCCTTGTTGAGCAGCAGCAGTGGGCGGATGCCGGCATGCTCGGCCGCAACCAGATATCGGTCGATCAGGTTGGCGTGAGGCTCGGGCAACGGTGCGAAGACGATGACGATCAGGTCGACGTTGGCCGCTACCGGCTTCAGCTGGCCACGGGTATCCGGGCGACACAGCTCGGTGTCGCGCGGCAGCTGGGCGACGATCACGCCAATACCCTGATTGCCTGGGCGCCACACCACGCGGTCGCCGGTCACCAGGGTCGGCAGGTTGGCGCGCAGGTGGCAGCGGAATATCTGGCCTGACAGCTCGCCGTCCGTGGCCTCGACTTCTACCTGCACACCGAAGTGAGCGATCACCAAGCCGGTCTGTTCCGGGCCCAGGTCGCCGCCTTCCAGAGTTTCCACCACGCGGGATTCGCGTTTGGCCGCACGTGCGGCACGTTCACCCTGGATCTTTTCGATGCGCCAGTTTTGCCGGCGGTTGAGTTGGCGTTTGGCCATGGGGCTTCCGAGTTTGTGATGCGCTGAAAATGGAGGCGAGTCTAGCATGCCGGCGAAGGCGGCAATTTGCTGATGCTGGCGCTAAACTGGTCGTCCATCTTTGACTGAGCCTCTGGGCATGGCTGCTCTCTATCGCGCGCTGTATGGATTGGGTGAGCGCTACCCAGCGTTGCTGGCATTGCTGATCCAGCTTGTCGTCACCCTGTGCATGGGGCTGGCGATCGTCGCTGTCGCGCACCTGTCCAGTTGGCGACCGAGTCCGCTGGCGGCTGGTCTGCTACATGGCCTGCTGTCGGCCTGCTTGGCTCGGTGGTTTGGGCTGTCGCGCTGGTGGTGGTGGCTGAACCTGGTGTTCGTGCCGGCTCTGCTGCTGGCCAGTGGTGCACCGTTGCCGTCATGGCTGTTCCTGCTCGGTTTCCTGCTGCTGTTGCTGCTCAACTGGAACAGTTTCGGGGAGCGTGTGCCGCTGTACCTCACTGGCGCTGGTAGCCGTCGAGAATTGACGCGGTTGCTGGAGGAGCGAGGCGAGCACTTCGCTTTCGTCGATCTGGGCTGTGGCCCGGCAGGCACTCTGCTATGGCTGGCGCGACGTTTTCCCCACGCCCGGTTCACTGGCGTGGAGACTGCGCCGCTTTCCTTTGCTATCGCCTGGCTGCGCAGCATCGGTCAGCGCAATTGTCGAATTCGTTACCAGAATCTCTGGCGCACAGATCTTGCCGCCATCGATGTTGCCTACTGCTTCCTGTCCCCGGCACCCATGCCGGCGCTCTGGGAAAAGGTTCGTGCCGAGCTCCCTACAGGTGCCTGGCTGATCAGCAACACCTTCGAGATCCCTGGTGTGGCGCCGCAGCGTGTGGTGGCGTTGAAGGACTGGCGTGATTCGCGCCTGCTTCTCTGGGAGATCGACGACGCGCAGGGCCCGTCGATTAGCTAGAATGGGGCACTACAGAGGAGCGCAGCATGCAGAATCCACAGAACCTGATCTGGATCGACCTGGAGATGACCGGTCTCGACCCCGAGACGGACGTCATCATCGAAATGGCCACCATCGTCACCGATACCGAACTCAACGTGCTGGCCGAGGGCCCGGTGATCGCCGTGCACCAGAGCGATGAGCGCCTGGCCGCCATGGACGAGTGGAACACGCGCACTCACGGCGAAAGCGGCCTCACCCAGCGGGTTCGCGAGAGCCGTATCAGCCAGGCCGAGGCGGAAGCGCAGACCATCGCCTTTCTGGAAAAGTGGGTGCCGAAGGGCAAGTCGCCGATCTGCGGCAACAGCATCGGGCAGGATCGCCGCTTCCTCTATAAGTACATGCCTGCCCTGGAGGCTTACTTCCACTATCGCTATCTGGATGTCTCGACCCTGAAGATCCTCGCCGAGCGCTGGGCGCCTGGGGTCAAGGATGGCTTCGTGAAAACCGGTACGCATCAGGCGCTGGACGACATTCGTGAGTCGATCGCCGAGCTCAAGTACTACCGCCAGCACCTACTCAAGGTCTGAGGGCTGCAGCCACAAGCTTCAAGTAAAAGCCCGTAGCCGAAGGCGTAACCCGGGGCTCTTGGGTTATGTAACGTCCTGGGTATCGCTGCGCTCAACCCAGGCTACGGAGCTTGGTCAGCCCTGGCGCTGGGCATGTTGTTCCAGCGCCCACTGCACGTGCTCGCGCACCAGCTCTGACGGATGCTCGCGGCGGGCCTCCAGCGCCTCCAGCACCGGGATGCTCGACGGTGCGTTGCCCAGGCCGACGGCCAGGTTGCGCAGCCAGCGCTCGTAACCGGCGCGGCGCAGCGGTGAGCCCTCGGTACGGCTGAGAAATTCCTCCTCGCTCCAGCGAAACAGCTCGGCCAGTTCGGCGTTGTCCAGGCTGTGTCGTGGCTGGAAGTCACCCTGCTCGGTGGCTTTGGCGAAGCGGTTCCAGGGGCAGACCATCTGGCAATCGTCGCAGCCGAACACGCGGTTGCCGATGGGCGCGCGCAGCTCCTCGGGTATCGGGCCTTTCAGCTCGATGGTCAGGTAGGAGATGCAGCGCCGCGCATCGAGCACGTAGGGGCCAACGAAGGCGGCTGTCGGGCAAACGTCCAGGCAGGCGCTGCAGCGGCCGCAGTGTTCGCTGCCGTGGGGCGCGTCCTCGGGCAGGGGGATGTCGACGAATAGCTCGCCGAGAAAGAAGTAGCTGCCGGCCTTGCGGTTGAGCACCAGGGTGTTCTTGCCGATCCAGCCCAGTCCCGATTGTTCGGCAATGGCCTTTTCCAGCACCGGCGCACTGTCGACGAAAGCGCGATAGCCGAATGGCCCGATGGCCTGCTGAATGCGCTCGGCCAGTTGTTGCAGGCGTTTGCGGATCAGTTTGTGGTAGTCGCGGCCCAGGGCATAACGCGAAACGTAGGCCTTTTCCGGCTCTAGCAGGCGTTGCGCCATCTGCGTGTCGCCGGGCAGGTAGTCCATGCGCAGCGAGACCACCCGCAGGGTGCCGGGCACCAGTTCGTCCGGATGTGAACGTTTACGGCCATGTGCGGCCATATAGTCCATCTCGCCCTGGTAGCCGGCATCCAGCCAGCGCTGCAGGTGCGCTTCGTGCTCGCCCAGCTCCAGGCCGCTGATGCCAACCTGCTGGAAGCCCAGTTCACGCCCCCAGTCCTTTATGGACTGGGCGAGGCTGGTGAGGTCGGGGGTGGCGTCAGTCATGCTGGGCGGGAATCTGGATTAGTCGACGTATAATTCTGCCAGACATCGGAGCACAGGCATGCGGCATTCATCAGACGATCTTCCTATCGCACTCTACAGCGGCGCCCAGGTGCGCGCGCTGGACGCTGCGCTGATCGCTGCCGGCACGCCAGGATTGGTGCTCATGCAGCGCGCTGCACACGCCATCTGGCGGGCCCTGCGCCGCAGTTGGCCGGATGCCGGTGCGGTCACTGTCGTAGCTGGGCACGGTAATAATGCCGGCGATGGTTATCTGCTGGCGGCATTGGCACTGCGTGGTGGGTGGCAGGTTCGTGTGCTGGCAGTGGCAGAGCCGCAGCGCCTGCAGGGTGACGCAGCCCTGGCGCGCGATGAAGCCGTGGCCGCCGGAGTCGAGGTGATTGCCTGGGAGTCAGGGCACGAAGCGCAGGGTGTGCTGGTCGATGCGCTGCTCGGCACCGGCCTGGCAGGTGCGGTGCGCGAGCCCTACGCTGCGGCCATCGAATGGATGAATCACAGTGGTCGCCCGGTGCTGGCGGTGGATATTCCCTCGGGTATCTGCGCCGATACCGGTCAGGTTCTGGGCGTAGCGGTAGCCGCCCAGCTCACCGTGACCCTGATCGGCCTGAAAGTCGGCCTGTTTCTGGGCCAGGCGCTCGATCATGTCGGCCGTCTGCTGTTCGACGACCTGCAGGTCGACGCGCAGATTGTCGCGAGTCAGCCGTGGGCGGCGCAGCGTCTGGCCGGCGATGTTCTGCCGCACCTGACCGCCCGGCCACCAACCGCTCACAAGGGCCAGCTGGGTCACGTGCTGGTGGTCGGCGGTGATCACGGCACCGGTGGCGCCGCGTTGCTGTCGGCGCAGAGTGCCCTGCGCAGCGGTGCCGGTATGGTCTCCCTGGCGACCCGCGGCGAGCATCTCGGTGCTGCGCAGGTTCGACTGCCGGAAGTGATGAGTCTGGCGGTCGCCTCGGCCAACCAGTTGCGCGGGCTTGGCGGCAAAATCACCGTGTGGGTGGTCGGGCCAGGTCTCGGCCAGAATGCCTGGGCTCGCAGCTTGATTTCGGCTGCAGCCGCGTCACCAGCTGCTCAGGTATGGGACGCCGATGCGCTCAATCTGCTCGCCGCAGGTGCCGTGAGCATTGCCCCTGGTAGCGTGATTACCCCGCACCCTGGCGAAGCGGCCCGCCTGCTCGGGATCTCGATCCAGGCGTTGCAGGCCGATCGACCCGCCGCAGCCAGAGCTCTGGCCCAGCGCTATCAAGTGGTCTGCGTATTGAAAGGCGCCGGCACGCTGATCGCCGACCCAGCGGCGCACCTGCTGGTCTGCGATCGTGGCGACCCGGTAATGGCCGGTGCCGGCCTGGGGGATGTGCTGGCCGGGCTGATCGGTGCGCTGCTCGCTCAGGGTTGTACACCATGGCAGGCTGCAAGCCTGGGCGTCTGGCTACATGCCGGGGCGGGCGAGTACCTGGCAGGAAAAGGAAATGGTCTGGCGGCGAGCGATCTGTGCGACGCTATCCGCCATTTGTTACAGGAGCGAGCCGCTTGTCGGAAATAGAACTGTTCGCCGCCGATGAAGACGCCATGCTGGCGCTCGGCGCGCGTATCGCCAATGTCACCGAAGGACGCGGGGTTATCTACCTCGAAGGCGACCTCGGCGCGGGCAAGACCACGCTCTCGCGCGGCATGCTGCAAGGCCTAGGGCACAAGGGGGCGGTCAAAAGCCCGACCTTCACCCTAGTCGAACCGTACGAAATCGGCTCGATCCGTGCCTTCCATTTCGACCTCTATCGGCTGGTCGATCCGGAGGAATTGGAGTTCCTGGGTATCCGCGATTACTTCGAAGGCGATGCCTTGTGCCTGATCGAGTGGCCACAGCGCGGCGTTGGCGTTTTGCCAAAGGCTGACATGGACATTACCATTACCCCGCGAGCGGGTGGCCGGTCGCTGCTACTTCGCAGCCATGGTGCGAAGGGTGATAGCTGGTGTGCCGCATTGGTTGCCAGAGCATGAACAAGAAAGTGGGGGCGGGTATGCGCATAGGCGCGCGATTGATCGCGGTCGGGCTGATGTTGACGGTCATGACGGTCGACGTGTGGGCCGCGTCGGATGTGCGTAGCGTTCGCCTCTGGCGTGCGCCGGACAACACGCGTCTGGTTTTCGACCTTTCCGGGCCGGTGCAGCACAGTGTGTTCACCCTGACGGCGCCGGATCGTATCGTGATCGATATCAGTGGCGCCAAACTGACCACCGCGCTGGACAAGTTGCCACTGAGCAACACGCCGATCACCGCCGTGCGTTCGGCGCAGCGCACTGCCGATGACTTGCGCGTGGTCATCGACCTGTCGTCCCAGGTCACGCCGAAGAGCTTCACCCTGGCGCCGAATCAGCAGTACGGCAATCGGTTGGTGCTCGACCTGTTCGATCAGCCGTCAGATGCTGCCCCAAGCTTGTCCACGACCACAACCGTCGATGCCCCTGTGCCGGTCACACCGACTCAGGCTCCGCCCAAGTTGGCGCCTGTGCCAGGTGGCAAGCGCGATATCGTGATTGCCATCGATGCGGGTCATGGTGGCGAAGATCCGGGGGCTCTTGGCCCTACCAAAGGCCAATTCGAGAAAAACGTGACCCTGGCCATCGCCAAGGAACTGCAGCGTCAGATCAACGCCGAGAAAGGCTTCCGTGGTGAGCTGGTGCGTACCGGTGACTATTTCATTCCGTTGCGTAAGCGCACCGAGATCGCCCGTAAGAAGGGCGCCGATCTGTTCGTTTCCATCCACGCCGATGCTGCACCTCGTGCTGCCGCCTTCGGTGCGTCGGTGTATGCCTTGTCGGATCGCGGCGCCACCTCTGAAACCGCACGCTGGCTGGCCGATTCGGAGAATCAATCCGACCTGATTGGTGGTGCCGGCAACGTCAGCCTTGAGGACAAGGATCGGATGCTTGCTGGTGTGCTGCTCGACCTGTCGATGACCGCGTCGCTGTCGTCCAGTCTGAACGTCGGGCAGAAGGTGCTCGGGCAGATGGGGCAAATTACCCCGCTGCATAAGCGTCGCGTAGAGCAGGCAGGCTTCATGGTGCTGAAGTCCCCGGATATTCCTTCGATCCTGGTGGAGACCGGGTTCATCTCCAATCCCAGTGAGGCGCGCAAGCTGCATTCCGCCAGCCATCAAAAGAGTCTGTCGCGCTCGATCGTTACGGGTGCCAAACAGTTCTTCGAGCAGAATCCGCCGCCGGGCACTTACATTGCCTGGCTGCGTGACAACGGCAAGATCGCCCAGGGGCCGCGCGAGCATAGGGTCAGCTCTGGTGAAAGCCTGGCGTTGATCGCGCAGCGCTACCAAATCAGCCTGGCGACGCTGCGCTCCGCCAATTCACTGAAAACCGATGTGATCAAGGTCGGCCAGACCCTGCAGATCCCCGCTACCTCGCTGGCTGCCCAGCCATGAGTGAAGCGATGCGCATCCAGCTGCTGAGCCCGCGGCTGGCGAACCAGATCGCCGCCGGCGAAGTGGTCGAGCGCCCCGCTTCGGTCATCAAGGAGCTGCTGGAAAACAGCCTGGACTCCGGCGCCAAGCGTATCGAAGTGGATGTCGAGCAGGGTGGCGTCAAGCTGCTGCGTGTGCGTGACGATGGTCGCGGTATCGCGGCGGATGACCTGCCCCTGGCTCTGGCTCGCCATGCCACCAGCAAGATTCGCGAATTGGAGGATCTTGAGCAGGTCATGAGTATGGGCTTTCGCGGTGAGGCCCTGGCATCGATCAGCTCGGTCGCACGGCTGACCCTCACCTCGCGCACTGCCGATGCCGATCAGGCCTGGCAGGTGGAGACTGAAGGCCGTGACATGCAGCCGCGTGTGCAACCGGCAGCACATCCGGTTGGCACCTCGGTGGAAGTGCGTGACCTGTTCTTCAATACGCCGGCGCGCCGCAAGTTTCTGAAAGCCGAAAAGACCGAATTTGATCATCTACAGGAGGTGATCAAGCGCCTGGCGCTGGCCCGCTTCGACGTGGCCTTTCACCTGCGTCACAACGGCAAGAACATTCTCTCACTGCACGAGGCCAACGACGACGCCAGTCGCGCGCGGCGTGTGGCTGCGGTCTGCAGCTCTGGCTTTCTGGAACAGGCGCTACCCATCGACATCGAGCGCAACGGCCTGCACCTGTGGGGCTGGGTCGGGTTGCCGACTTTCTCCCGCAGTCAGGCGGATCTGCAGTATTTCTATGTCAACGGCCGCATGGTGCGCGACAAACTGGTCGCCCATGCTGTGCGTCAGGCTTATCGCGATGTGCTGTTCAACGGCCGTCACCCGACTTTCGTGCTGTTTCTGGAGATCGATCCGACGGCAGTGGATGTGAACGTGCATCCGACCAAGCACGAAGTGCGCTTCCGCGAGGGGCGCACGGTGCATGACTTCCTCTACGGCACCCTGCATCGGGCTCTCGGCGAAGTGCGGCCGGAAGATCAGTTGGCCACGCCGGCCGCCGTCGACACCATGCTGCGCCCTACCGGTCAGGCTGCTGGTGAATTCGGCCCCCAGGGTGAGATGGGCCTGGCAGCCAGTGTGCTGGAGCGGCCTGCGGAGTCCGTCTGGCGTTCGCCGGGTGCCGGCTATCAGGGGCAGCGCAGCGAGTCGTCGCTACCTGTTGCGGAAGCTCAGGGTGTGTATCGGGAGTTCTTCGCGCCGATGTCTGCGGGCAGTGCCCCTGTCTCATTGCCGGAAGCGCAGGGCGATATTCCGCCGCTGGGCTATGCCATCGCTCAGCTCAAGGGCATCTACATTCTTGCTGAAAGTGCCCATGGCCTGGTGGTCGTGGACATGCATGCAGCCCATGAACGCATCATGTACGAGCGTCTCAAGGTGGCAATGGCCAGTGAGGGGCTGCGCGGCCAGCCATTGCTGGTGCCCGAATCAATCGCAGTGAGTCAGCGAGAGGCGGATTGTGCCGAAGAGCATGGGCAGTGGTTCCAGAAGCTGGGCTTCGAACTGCAGCGGCTCGGCCCGGAAGCGCTGGCTATCCGGCAGATTCCAGCGCTGCTCAAGCAGGCCGAGGCGACACGGCTGGTCAGCGATGTGCTCGCTGATCTGCTCGAGTATGGCACCAGTGACCGTATTCAGGCCCATCTCAACGAACTGCTCGGCACCATGGCTTGCCATGGTGCGGTGCGTGCCAATCGGCGTCTTACGCTGCCGGAGATGAATGGTCTGCTGCGCGATATGGAACAGACTGAGCGCAGTGGCCAGTGTAACCACGGCCGGCCGACCTGGACGCAGATGAGCATGGATCAGTTGGATAAATTGTTCATGCGCGGTCAGTAACAAGCGCGCCGCGCTTGCGAGCTGCAGCCCATGCGCTGAAAATGCGCCGCCGTTCATTTGAGTTTTGCGATGTCTTCCCTTCCACCCGCGATCTTCTTGATGGGCCCGACCGCAGCAGGCAAGACCGATCTGGCGCTGGCGTTGGCTCAGGTTTTGCCCTGCGAGCTGGTCAGCGTGGATTCCGCGCTGGTCTATCGGGGGATGGATATCGGTACGGCCAAACCGGACAAGGCCACTCTCGAGGCGTTTCCTCATCATCTGATAGATATCCGCGACCCAGCTGATGCTTACTCGGCTGCCGAGTTTCGCCGCGATGCCTTGGATGTCATGGCCAAGATCACTGCACAGGGACGCATTCCCCTGCTGGTGGGCGGTACGATGCTCTACTTCAAAGCCCTATGCGATGGCCTGGCCGATATGCCAGGAGCCAATGCCGAGATACGTGCCGAGCTTGAGGCGCGAGGGCAGCGCGAAGGCTGGGACGTATTGCATGAGGAGCTGCGTGCAGTGGATGCGCAGTCAGCCGCGCGCATTCACCCTAACGACCCTCAGCGCTTGGTGCGCGCTCTGGAAGTATTCAAGGTCAGCGGCATGACCATGAGCGAATTGCGTCTGCGACAGAATGAAGACAGCTCAGCAGCGGGGCGTTTCCCCTATACTGTGGCGCAACTGGCGGTCGCGCCCGCTCAGCGATCAGTGCTTCACGAGCGAATCGCGCAACGATTTGACCTGATGCTGGAACAGGGCTTTGTTACCGAGGTCGAACGGCTGCATCAGCGTGGTGACCTGCACGCTGAGCTACCGTCGATCAGGGCGGTGGGTTACCGGCAGGTCTGGGAGCATCTGGAGGGACGCTTGAGTGCGCCACTGATGCGTGAACACGGCGTAATTGCCACCCGGCAACTGGCCAAACGGCAGTTCACCTGGTTGCGTAGTTGGGAAAATCTGCACTGGCTCGATAGTCTCGATTGCGACAATCTGCCACGTGCCTTGAAATACTTGGCGACGGTCTCCATATTGAACTGAGACCTTGCCGCGGGCCGTCTATCCTTGTGAGGGGCGTGCCAAAGCTGTTCGTTGGTTAATACATCATTCATACCTATTCAATTATCGATCCATTTAGGAGTGCGGCACATGTCAAAAGGGCATTCGCTACAAGACCCTTACCTCAATACCCTGCGTAAGGAACGCGTACCGGTTTCCATCTATCTGGTCAACGGCATCAAATTGCAGGGGCAGATCGAGTCTTTCGATCAGTTCGTCATCCTGCTGAAGAACACCGTCAGCCAGATGGTTTACAAGCACGCTATCTCCACTGTGGTGCCGAGCCGTCCGGTTCGTCTGCCAAGTGTTTCCGAGACTGATCAGGCTGAGTCCGAGCCAGGCAACGCTTAATCCAGGGGGCTGTATTGTTCTTCGAGCGCCATGAAGGGGGTGAACGGGCTATCCTGGTTCATCTGGATAGTCAAAACACCGAGGCGAGCGAGGATCCCCAGGAATTTAAAGAGCTTGCTCTGTCTGCGGGTGCCGACGCTGTCGCTTTTTTCAGTGTGCCGAACAGTCGGCCGACTGCGAAATTCCTCATTGGCAGCGGCAAGGTGCAAGAGTTGCATGACCAGGTGCGGGCCCATGAGGCCGACCTGGTCATCTTCAATCATGTTCTGACGCCCAGTCAGGAGCGTAACCTCGAACGAGCGTTCGAGTGCCGCGTTCTGGATCGCACGGGTCTGATCCTCGATATCTTTGCCCAGCGCGCGCGTACTCATGAAGGCAAGCTGCAAGTCGAACTGGCTCAGCTCGATCACATGAGCACACGTCTCGTACGTGGCTGGACTCACCTTGAGCGACAGAAAGGTGGTATCGGTCTGCGTGGTCCGGGTGAAACCCAGCTTGAAACCGACCGGCGCCTGTTACGTGTGCGTATTCGCCAGATCAAGCAAAAGCTGGAGAAGGTGCGTAGTCAGCGCGAGCAGGCACGCCGTGGGCGCAAGCGCGCCGACATCCCCTCTGTTTCTCTGGTTGGATATACCAACGCCGGCAAGTCCACGCTGTTCAATGCGCTGACCGAGTCGGATGTTTACGCCGCCGATCAACTGTTCGCTACCCTCGACCCGACTCTGCGTCGTTTGCAGCTCGACGATCTTGGGCCGGTGGTGCTGGCCGATACCGTGGGTTTCATTCGTCACTTGCCGCATAAGCTCGTCGAAGCCTTCCGTGCCACGCTTGAGGAATCAAGTAATTCCGATCTGCTGCTGCACGTTATCGATGCTCACGAGCCCGAGCGCACGGCGCAGATCGAGCAGGTGCTGGCGGTGTTGGGCGAAATCGGTGCGCAGGATCTTCCGGTGCTCGAGGTTTACAACAAGCTTGATCTGCTGGAGGGTGTCGAGCCGCAGATCCAGCGTAATGCCGATGGTAAGCCCGAGCGGGTGTGGCTGTCGGCCCGTGATGGGCGCGGTTTGTCGCTGCTCAAACAGGCGGTGGCAGAGCTGCTGGGTGATGATCTGTTCGTTGCTACCCTGCAGTTGCCGCAGCAGTTGGCTCGCCTGCGGGCGCAGTTCTTCGAGCTGGGTGCGGTGCAGCAAGAGTCGTACACTGATGATGGCAGCAGTCTTTTGCAGGTGCGTATTCCTCGCGTCGAGTTGAACCGATTGGTCAGCCGCGAAGGCCTGCAGCCGCTAGAGTTCATCGAACAACACACTTTGCAATAAAGCCTGCAACGGTGATTTTGCCGCTGGAAGCGGGCATTCTGTAGCATTGGTGGGCGCGCCGTTGGCGCGTCTTTGCTTTATTAGTATGGAGAGCGCTATGGCTTGGAATGAGCCGGGTGGCAATTCGAACAATCAGGATCCCTGGGGTGGCGGCGGTCGTCGTGATAACGGCGGCGGTGGCGGCGGTGACCGCAAGGGACCACCGGATCTTGACGAAGCCTTCCGCAAGCTGCAGGACAAACTCAATGGTTTGTTCGGTGGCGGCAAGAAACGCGGCAGTGACAACAATGGTTCCAGAGGCAAGGGTGGCGGTTTCGGCCTGCTGTTCGTTGCGCTGGCCGTCGTGGGCGCCTTTTGGCTGTACAACGCTATCTATGTGGTCGATGAGCAGGAACAGGCCGTCGTGCTGCGTTTCGGTAAATACCACGAGACGGTCGGCCCGGGCCTGAACATCTATTTCCCGCCGATTGATCGCAAGTTCCAGGAAAACGTCACCCGTGAGCGTGCTTACAGCAAGCAGGGGCAGATGTTGACCGAAGATGAGAACATCATCGAAGTACCGCTGACGGTGCAGTACAAGATCAGTAACCTGCAGGACTTCGTGCTCAACGTCGACATGCCGGAAACCAGTCTGCAGCATGCGACCGACAGCGCCGTACGTCATGTGGTGGGCTCCACCGAGATGGATCAGGTGCTGACTGAAGGTCGTGAGCAGATGGCTGGTGATGTGCGCGAGCGTCTGCAGCGGTTCCTTGATACTTATCGCACCGGTATCACTGTGACCCAGGTGAACCTGCAGAGTGCTGCGGCGCCGCGTGAAGTGCAGGAAGCCTTCGATGACGTGATTCGTGCCCGTGAAGACGAGCAGCGTGAGAAGAATCAGGCAGAAACCTACGCCAATGGCGTGGTTCCGGAAGCTCGCGGTCAGGCCCAGCGTCTGATCGAAGATGCCAGTGGTTACCGTGATGAGGTGGTCTCGCGCGCTCAAGGTGAGGCAGATCGTTTCACTGCACTGGTAGCTGAATACCGCAAGGCTCCCGAGGTGACTCGTGAGCGTCTGTATCTGGACACCATGCAGCAGATGATGAGTAACACCAGCAAGGTGATGGTGACTGGCGACAAGGGGCAGAACAACCTGCTTTATCTGCCGCTGGACAAAATGATCGACAGTCGTGGTGGTAGCAGCACGTCCAATAGCGTCTCCGGCGCCGGTGCGGCAGATCTTGGCGCGCGCGTAGGTAACAATGTAGCGCCGAGCGACCCACGTACAAGGGAGGGCCGTTGATGAGCAATAAATCACTGGTGACCCTGATCGTAGGGGTTGTACTGGCACTGATCGCCTGGAGCAGCTTCTACATCGTGGCGCAAACCGAGCGTGCGGTGCTGTTGCAGTTCGGTCGTATTGTCGAGCCGGATGTTCAGCCTGGCCTGCACGTCAAGATTCCGTACGTCAACCAGGTGCGCAAGTTCGATGCTCGTCTGCTGACGCTCGATACTGTCAATTCACGCTTTCTCACTCTTGAGAAGAAAGCGTTGATGGTCGATGCCTACGCCAAGTGGCGTGTGCTGGATGCCGAGCGTTACTACACCGCAACATCGGGTATGAAGCAGATCGCAGATGAGCGTTTGTCGCGTCGTCTCGAGGCATCGTTGCGTGACCAGTTCGGTAAGCGCACCCTGCATGAGTCGGTATCTGGTGAGCGTGATGCGTTGATGGCTGACGTAACTGCATCGCTCAACCGTGCGGCGCAGCGTGAGCTGGGTATCGAGGTGGTGGACGTTCGCGTCAAGGCCATCGACCTGCCCAAGGAGGTCAATCGCAGCGTATTCGATCGTATGAGTTCGGAGCGTGAGCGTGAGGCCCGCGAGCATCGCGCCAAGGGTAAGGAGCTGGCTGAAGGTATTCGTGCCGACGCCGATCGTCAGCAGCGTGTATTGCTCGCTGAAGCCTATCGCCAGGCCGAGGAACTGCGTGGTGAGGGTGACGCCCAGGCCGCTGCTATCTACTCCAAAGCCTACGGTCAGGATCAGGAGTTCTATTCCTTCTACCGCAGCATGAACGCCTATCGTGAGAGCTTCTCCGACAAGCGTGATGTATTGGTGTTGGATCCGAGCAGCGAATTCTTCCGTTACCTGGAAAAATCGCGGCCCTGAAAAGGCGGCCACAGACGGCAAGCAGCAGGTGACGGTATGGCGGGTGACCGCTTGTAGCCTGAAGCTTGTGGCCTGTGGCCTCAGCCGTGGTATGATGCGGCAGCCGGGAAAATCCCGGCTTTTTTACGCCTGTGGGAATCATGCGGCACGAACTGAGCGTTACGTTCTGTCTTTCAAGGTTTTTGACCTTGCCCCTTTCCACGCCGCTGGCGTGGGGGCTTCGTGCAATCAATTCACTGATCGTCTCGATGCCCGTTCCTGGAGCTGACCGGCCTGTTGCCGCGTTCGGCCTTCCATCCGCTTCACTGAAGGCTTGTGCCGCCCGAATCAAGAGGGAAATGGCGAAATGGCGACCGTAGACCGCTGGCTGCTGCCAGATGGGATCGAAGAAGTATTGCCTCCGGAAGCGGCGCGCATCGAAATCGCGCGTCGTCAGGTGTTGGATCTGTTCCAGCGCTGGGGCTATGAATTCGTGGTAACCCCTCATATCGAGTACCTGGAGTCGCTGCTGACCGGTGCTGGTCAGGATCTGGATTTGCGCACCTTCAAGGTGACCGATCCGCTGTCCGGCCGGCAGATGGGCTTTCGCGCCGACATCACGCCGCAAGTGGCACGCATCGACGCGCATACGCTGCGTCGTGAGGGCCCGAGCCGGCTGTGTTATGCCGGTAGCGTGCTGCATGCGCAGCCGCGGGCGCTGACCACATCGCGCAGTCCGATCCAGCTTGGCGCCGAGTTGTATGGCGATGCTAGCCCGGCCAGCGACGTCGAAGTGATCAGTCTGCTGGTCGATACCCTGGAGTTGGCCGAGGTGCCGGATGTGCACATGGATCTTGGTCATGTCGGTATCTACCGCGGTCTGGCGCGTGCCGCCGAGCTGTCCGGTGAGGTCGAACAGCAGCTGTTCGACGCCCTGCAGCGCAAGGCCATGGACGAGATCGATGCCCTGACCGACTCGCTCCCGGACGCACTGCGTCGCATGTTGCGTGCGCTTGGCGAGTTGTGTGGTGGCCGCGAAGTGCTCGACCTGGCTCAGGCTTGTCTGGTCGAGGCGCCGGATGACGTGCACGCCGCGCTGGATGATTTGCTGGCTATCGCCGATGCGCTGGAGTTGCGCTATCCGGAGCTGCCGCTGTATTTCGATCTGGGTGAGCTGCGTGGTTATCACTACCACACCGGTGTGGTGTTCGCCGCGTTTGTGCCGGCTGTAGGCCAGGCCATCGCCCAGGGTGGTCGCTATGACGATATCGGCGCCGACTTTGGTCGTGCGCGCCCAGCCACCGGGTTCTCCACCGATCTGAAGACGCTGGTAAGTCTGGGCAATATGCCGCTCGGCGAAGAGCCCGCTGGCATTTGGGCCCCGGACAGCCATGACGTCTACCTGTGGCAGGCGGTTCGCCGTTTGCGCGCGGAAGGTGAACGCGTGGTACAGGCATTGCCGGGTCAGGAGTTGAGCGAGGCTGCGCAATCGCGCTGTGATCGCCAGCTGTTATTGCGTGACGGTCGCTGGCAGGTGCTGGCGCTGGACTGAATGACCACTCTGGTCGTCTATTCTGAATTACTTTCGCCGGCCGTGACCGGCTCAAGCTTGCGCGAAGAGGACAAGTGTTATGGGTAAGAATGTCGTCGTCCTGGGCACCCAATGGGGTGATGAGGGCAAAGGCAAGATCGTCGATCTGCTGACCGAACATGCCGCTGCGGTGGTGCGTTATCAGGGTGGCCACAATGCGGGCCACACCTTGGTGATCGACGGTGAGAAGACTGTGTTGCACCTGATCCCGTCGGGCGTGCTGCGCGAAGGCGTGCAGTGCTTGATCGGCAACGGCGTGGTGGTTGCACCCGACGCTCTGCTGCGCGAGATCACCAAGCTGGAAGAGAAGGGTGTGCCGGTGCGCGAGCGCCTGCGCATCAGCCCGTCCTGCCCGTTGATCCTGTCCTATCACGTCGCCCTCGACCAGGCGCGCGAAAAAGCGCGTGGGGAGCTGAAGATCGGTACCACCGGTCGTGGTATCGGCCCGGCTTATGAAGACAAGGTTGCTCGTCGTGGCCTGCGCATCGGTGATCTGTTCCATCGTGAGCGTTTCGCCGCCAAGCTCGGCGAGCTGCTGGACTATCACAACTTCCAGCTGGTGAATTACTACAAGGAGCCGGCTATCGACTTCCAGACCACTCTCGACGAGTGTATGGAATACGCCGAGCTGCTCAAGCCGATGATGCTCGACGTCACTGCCGAGCTGCACAATCTGCGTCGTGCTGGCAAAGACATCATGTTCGAGGGCGCCCAAGGCTCCCTGCTGGATATCGATCACGGTACCTATCCGTACGTGACCAGCTCCAACACCACCGCTGGCGGTATCGCTACGGGGTCGGGCGTGGGCCCGATGTTCCTGGACTACATCCTCGGCATCACCAAGGCTTACACCACGCGTGTGGGTTCTGGCCCGTTCCCGACTGAGTTGTTCGACGATGTGGGTGCGTTCCTGGCCAAGCGTGGCCACGAGTTCGGTGCGACCACCGGCCGTGCACGTCGTTGCGGCTGGTTCGACGCGGTTATCCTGCGTCGTGCTATCGATGTGAACAGCATCTCGGGCCTGTGCCTGACCAAGCTGGACGTGCTCGATGGGCTGGAAACCATCAACATCTGCGTTGGCTACAAGAACCAGGGTGGTGCGGTGATCGACGCTCCGACCGACGCTGACAGCTACATCGGTCTGGAGCCGGTGTACGAAGAGATGCCGGGCTGGAGCGAGTCGACCCTGGGTGCCAAAACCCTGGAAGAGCTGCCGGCTAACGCTCGTGCCTACATCAAGCGTGTGGAAGAGTTGGTTGGCGCGCCAATCGACATCATCTCCACCGGGCCGGATCGCAACGAGACCATCGTGCTGCGCCATCCTTTCGCCTGAGTATCGGCGGCTCCCCTCGGAGTCGTGAGCACGTCATGAAAACGGGTCGCCTTTGTGCGACCCGTTTTCATTTGGCGGGCACTCATACTCGGGTTGATGTGGCGATGTGCTGTCATTCGGCACGCGCCTTGCTTTGTCATTATCCTACCTTGAAGTTGCCGCTGCTCTGGCGGTCGGAGGATTTCCCGTGGTTGCTGTTCTGTCGCTATTTCGCAGTCGTCTATTGCTGCCGGTGTTCATTGCGCTGGGTATCGCGCTGTTCGTTCAGGTGCTGCTGGTATTGGCGTTGACCCGTAGTACGGTAGACCGCCTGGTGACTGATCTGGAGCGGCAGTTGGGCAGCGATGCCGGACGCCTTTCCAGTGAGCTGGAGCAGGCCAATCAGGAGGTTTCCGCGAGTCTGGGCGGGCTTTCGGTGCGTACTCGAGAGAGTCTTTCTGCGGGGCTTTCGAGTCGGCTGAGTGACGAGCGTGTGCAGATACGTGCCAGTCTGGAGAAAAGCCTGAAGGATTCCGCCAATGATCTGGCGCAATTGCTCGCTGCTGTGGCCCCGCGAGCCATGTGGGATTCCGATGTGCCGGCGCTGTCCGAGTTCGCGCGGCGTGCGCAGCGTAACCCCAATGTGCTTTTCGTCATATACGACGATGCCGAGGGTAACCATCTGACCCGTTACCTCAACCGCCAGAACGAGCAGGTCAAGGCCATGCTCGAGAAAGGGGCGGGTGAGCGCGCGCTGGACAAGGTCATCGACGCTGCCAAGAGCGATCCTACCGTGTACTTCGTCGAGGCCGGTATCAGTCCCAATGGGGTGGAGATTGGCAAGGTGCTGATGGGGGTGTCCACGTCCGCCATCGATGCCGAGCTGGCCGCTATCGATTCACGCTTCGAGGCGTTGCTGGCCAGCGGCGGTCAGTTGGTTGCCGATAGCCTTGCCGGTGCTTCCACCGAAAGCGCCGCTGCGTTGTCGGCGCGCCTGGCTGCGGCGCAACAGGCGGCTCAGGGAATGTCGGCCAATACCAGTTCGGCAGTCGACGCTGCTGCCTCGAATCTGCGCTGGCGCATCGGGCTGGGGCTGGCTGTGGTCGGTCTGGGGGTGCTGCTGGCACTGGCTATCGTGCTCGGTCGCCGTGTGGTGGTGCGTCTGCGTACCTTGATCGCCGCGCTCGACGATCTGGCGGCGGGCGAGGGTGATCTGACCCGGCGTATCGAGATCGACAGCCGTGACGAGGTTGGTGAAATGGCTTCGGCGGTCAATCGTTTCGTTGCCAAATTGCAGCCCATCGTGCGCGAGGCTGGCGAGGTGGCGGTGCGTACCGGCCAGGAAATCAGTGCGTTGACGGCGCGTAGCGCTGCGGCAGAGTCGGCTGCCAAAAGGCAGCGTGATGAAGTGGCGGCCAGCTTGCAGGCGCTGGCGGCGATGGCCGATGAGGCGCAAGCCGAGAGTCGCGCCATGCAGGAAGCTCTGCAGAGGGTCGAGGCGATTCGTCAGGCAACCCAGGAAAACGCCACCATCGCCAAGCGCGTGGGTGGTTCCATCGAAGAGCTGGTTCAGCGCGTTGATGCCGGCTCAGCTGTAATCGAGCGGCTGGCCAAGCAGAGCGAGCAGATTGAGGTGGTGCTGACGGTTATCCGCTCTATCGCCGAGCAAACCAACCTACTCGCCCTGAATGCCGCTATCGAGGCGGCGCGTGCGGGGGAGAGTGGCCGTGGTTTTGCTGTAGTGGCTGATGAGGTGCGGGCGCTGGCCAGCAAGACCCAGCAGTCGACCGGCGATATCCAGTCGCATATCGTCGCTTTGCAGCAGGGGGCTCGTGAGGCGGTTAGCGCCATTGCTCAAGCCGGTCAGCAGGCTGATCAGGGGCTGGCAGCGCTACGCGAGAGTGCGCGTATCCAGCAGACTGTGCAGCGCTCCGTGGAAGACGTGCATGGCGCGATCAATACGGCGACTCAGGCGGCGGCTCATCAGGCCGAGGGCGCTGATGCGGTGCGTGGGCGGGTCGAGGTGATTCATTCCGAGGCTCAGCGTGCGGCCGAGGCGGTGGCGGCGACGGCCAATAGCGGTCGCGTGCTCGATGGTCTGGCAGGACAGTTGAAGGCCAGTCTCGGGCAGTTCAAGGTTTAACTCGGCCGCTGTTGCTGGAAGAAGCCTGGCGGCTGCCGGGTTTCTTGGCTATTGGTCTGCAGCAGGCACGTTCCTATGGGCAATAAAAAACCGAGCCATTGGCTCGGTTTTTTGAATTTGGTGCCCAGGAGAAGACTCGAACTTCCACGACCTTGCGGTCACTGATACCTGAAACCAGCGCGTCTACCAATTCCGCCACCTGGGCACTGCAGTAATGTTCACCGTTGCCGGTACGGATCATTACGTCCGTTATTTGCAAAGTAGGTTATCAAGCTACTTCACGAAATTTGGTGCCCAGGAGAAGACTCGAACTTCCACGACCTTGCGGTCACTGATACCTGAAACCAGCGCGTCTACCAATTCCGCCACCTGGGCACTGAAACGGATGATTGCTCATCTATTCCGTGTTACAACGTCTCCTCGACGCTGTGGGCGCGAACTATACGGTCGTGCTTTTACCTTGTAAACCCCTGTCAGCGAAAAATTAATCGTGTCGAAAGCTGACCCGAAGGGCGCTTTCGCGCTTCAATAGACACATGGCAAAACCGACTCTATAGATAAGGTGAACAGGTTCTAATGGCCGATTGGCAATCCCTCGATCCCGAGGCCGCTCGTGAAGCGGAAAAGTATGACAACCCCATCCCTAGCCGCGAGCTGATTCTTCAGCACTTGGCTGAGCGCGGCTCCCCCGCCAACCGTGAGGAGCTGCTCGACGAGTTAGGGCTGGCCAGCGAAGAGCAGGCCGAGGCGCTGCGTCGCCGGCTGCGCGCCATGGAGCGCGACGGTCAGTTAATTTATACGCGCCGCGGCACATACGCGCCCGTGGATAAGCTCGACCTGATCCTCGGTCGTGTCAGCGGCCACCGTGACGGCTTCGGCTTTCTGGTGCCCGATGATGCCAGCGATGATCTGTTTCTTAGCCCGGCACAGATGCGCATGGTATTCGATGGTGACCGCGCACTGGCCCGGGTTTCCGGCCTCGACCGCCGTGGTCGCCGCGAAGGCGCGATTGTCGAAGTGATCTCCCGTGGTCACGAGACCATCGTTGGCCGTTATTACGAAGAGAGCGGTATCGGCTTCGTGATCCCCGACAACCCGAAGATCCAGCAGGAAGTGCTGGTGACGGCGGGCCGTAATGGTGGCGCCAAGCAGGGGCAGTTTGTCGAAGTAACGATCACTCACTGGCCAACACCGCGCTTTCAGCCCCAGGGCGACGTGACCGAAGTGGTCGGCAACTACATGGCGCCGGGCATGGAGATCGACGTGGCGTTGCGCAGCTACGACATTCCTCATGTCTGGCCCGAAGCTGTGGTCAAGGAAGCGCGCAAGCTCAAGCCGGAAGTCGAAGAGAAGGACAAGGAAAATCGTGTCGACATGCGGCACATCCCCTTCGTCACCATCGATGGTGAAGATGCGCGCGACTTCGACGATGCGGTGTACTGCGAAAAGAACGGTGGCAACTGGCGGCTGTTCTCGGGCGGCTGGAAGCTTTACGTCGCTATCGCCGACGTCTCGCATTATGTGAAGGTCGGCTCGGCGCTGGATGCTGAGGCTCAGGTGCGTGGCAACTCGGTGTACTTCCCGGAGCGGGTCATCCCGATGCTGCCGGAAGAGTTGTCCAACGGCCTGTGCTCGCTGAATCCGCAAGTCGACCGTCTGGCCATGGTCTGCGAGATCACCATCTCCAAGACCGGCAAGATGACCGACTATCAGTTCTACGAGGCAGTGATCCACTCCCATGCGCGTCTGACCTACAACAAGGTCAGTGCGATGCTCGAGCAGCCGAAGAGCAGCGAAGGCAAGGCGCTGCGTAGCGAATACAAGGAAGTGCTGCCGCACCTCAATCAGCTGTACTCGCTGTATCAGGTTCTGCTCGCGGCGCGTCATGAGCGTGGTGCGATTGATTTCGAAACCCAGGAAACTCGCATCATTTTTGGCGCCGGACGCAAGATCGCGGAGATTCGTCCGACTCAGCGTAACGATGCCCACAAGCTGATCGAGGAGTGCATGCTGGCGGCCAACGTGGCCACTGCAGCGTTCATGCAGAAGCACGGCATTCCTGCGTTGTACCGCGTGCACGACGGCCCGCCGCCGGAGCGCCTGGAAAAACTCAAGGGGTTCCTCACCGAGCTGGGCCTTTCTCTGCACCGTGGCAAGTCCAAGGACGGCCCGTCGCCCAAGGACTATCAGGCACTGCTGGAGAGCGTCCGTGGGCGTCCGGATTATCAACTGATCCAGACCGTGATGCTGCGCTCGCTGAGTCAGGCGGTGTACAGCGCCGACAATCAGGGCCACTTCGGCCTGAATTACGACGCTTACGCGCACTTCACTTCGCCGATTCGTCGCTATCCGGATCTGCTGATTCACCGTGCTATTCGCAGCGTGATCCGCTCCAAGCAGGACACGCCTCACGTTCAGCGTGCCGGCGCGGTCAGCATGCCCAAGGCGCGTATCTATCCGTATGACGAGCCGATCCTTGAGCAGCTTGGCGAGCAGTGCTCGATGTCCGAGCGGCGTGCCGACGAGGCCACGCGTGACGTGGTCAACTGGCTCAAGTGCGAGTTCATGAAGGATCGCGTTGGGGAAACCTTCCCCGGTGTGATTACCGCAGTGACCGGGTTTGGTCTGTTCGTCGAACTCAAAGATATCTACGTCGAGGGCCTGGTGCATGTCACCGCGCTGCCGGGCGACTACTACCACTTCGATCCTGTGCATCATCGCCTCGCTGGTGAGCGCAGTGGCCGCAGCTTCCGACTTGGCGACAGCGTTTCGGTGAAGGTCATGCGCGTCGATCTAGACGAGCGCAAGATCGATTTCGAGATGGCCCAGGGTGTTGATGAAGCGCCGGCAACTCGCAAGCGTAGTGCCTCTGGTCGAGACAGCCGTGGCGGCAAGAGTTCGCGAACTGGTTCTACCAGCAACACGGACGTGCAGAAAAGCCGTGATGTGAAGAAGGCGCTGCTGGCCGATTCCAAATCGGATAAGGGCGCCAGCAAGGCATCGGACAAGGGCGGTAAGCCGAGTCGGCATCGCAAGGGGCCATCGAAGAGCAAGGCCAAGTCATGAGTCAGTTGGAAAAGATCTACGGTTTGCATGCCGTGGAAGCGTTGTTGCGCCATCACCCCAAGCGGGTGAAGCAGATCTGGCTTGCCGATGGCCGTAGCGATCCTCGTGTTCAGCCGCTGCTCGAGCTGGCAGGTCAGGCGCGCGTCGCCGTCGGCCAGTGCGAGCGTCGCGAAATGGATGCTTGGGTCGAGGGCGTGCATCAAGGTGTGGTCGCTGAGGTCAGCCCCAGCCAAGTGTGGGGTGAGGCGATGCTCGAGGAGTTGCTCGACCGTTGTGAAGGCCCGCCACTGCTGCTGGTACTCGATGGCGTGACCGATCCGCACAACCTCGGTGCCTGTCTGCGTACCGCCGATGCCGCGGGCGCGCTGGCGGTGATCGTGCCCAAGGACAAGTCCGCAACGCTGACGCCGGTAGTGCGCAAGGTAGCCTGTGGCGCCGCGGAAGTTATTCCGCTGGTGGCCGTGACCAACCTGGCGCGCAGCCTGGAAAAGCTCCAGCAGCGCGGTCTGTGGATCGTCGGTACCGCGGGTGAGGCCGAGCAGGAGTTGTTCCAGCAGGATATGACCGGGCCGACGGTGCTGATCATGGGCGCCGAGGGCAAGGGGATGCGTCGCCTGACCCGTGAACACTGTGATTATCTGGTGAAGCTGCCCATGGCTGGCAGCGTCAGCAGCCTCAATGTGTCGGTCGCCACCGGTATCTGTTTGTTCGAAGCGCTGCGCCAGCGGCGTTCGCTCAAGAGCTGAAGCTTCCGGCCCGCTGTTCAAAATATCACCAGTTCACCTTGCGTGCGGTGGGGGGCTTCTCTAGAATGTTGCCCCTTGCCGTAGGGTCGGTGCGTTCGCGCCTTACCGTTTCAGCAAGTCAACAGTGTTATTCACTCCTTGTCTGATCGCATTTCGCGGCAGGCTACAACCCGTAAGGAGCATTCATGCGTCATTACGAAATCATCTTTCTGGTTCACCCGGATCAGAGCGAGCAAGTCGGCGGCATGGTCGAGCGTTACACCAAGCTGATCGAAGAAGACGGCGGCCAAATCCACCGTCTGGAAGATTGGGGCCGTCGTCAACTGGCCTACGCCATCAACAACGTTCACAAGGCTCACTACGTGATGCTGAACGTTGAGTGCAGCGGCAAGGCCCTGGCCGAGCTGGAAGACAACTTCCGCTACAACGATGCCGTGATCCGTAACCTTGTCATCCGTCGTGAGGAAGCCGTTATCGGTCAATCCGAGATGCTCAAGGCCGAAGAAAACCGCAGTGAGCGCCGTGAGCGTCGTGAGCGTCCTGAAAATGCCGAGTCCAATGACGGCGATGACAGTGACAACAACGACAGCGACAACGCTGACGAGTAATCCACGGATCTTTTGAGGAGCCAATCCCATGGCACGTTTCTTCCGTCGTCGTAAATTCTGCCGTTTCACCGCTGAAGACGTGAAAGAGATCGATTTCAAAGATCTCAACACTCTGAAAGCCTACATCTCGGAAACCGGCAAAATCGTTCCTAGCCGTATCACCGGTACTAAGGCTCGTTATCAGCGTCAGCTGGCTACCGCTATCAAGCGCGCCCGCTTCCTGGCCCTGCTGCCCTACACCGACGGTCACGGCCGATAAGATCGGACGATTGACAAGTAGTAAGGGATAAATCGCATGCGCGCCTTGGCAGAATTCATTATGCGCGGCCGTATGCAGGCCACTCTTGTAGTGGTCGGTTCTGCGGCATTGCCGCTGCTGTTCTGGTTGAGTGCCGCTGCAGGATGCCTAGTGCTTCTGCGGCGTGGTCTGAGTGATGCTGTTGGCATCCTCGTCTGGGCGTTACTGCCAGCCGTTGGTTGGTGGTACTTCGGCGAGCCGCGCACCTTGTTGGTGTTGCTGGGCGCGTTGGGGCTGGCGTGTGTATTGCGCGCCAATCAGTCCTGGAGACGGGTGCTGTTGTTCAGCGTCGCACTGGGCCTGGTGTATGGACTGGTATTGGGGGCAACGTTTCGTGCGCCCATCGAAGCCATGGCGCAGGAGCTGATCAAGCTGCTGCCGCAAATGTTCGATGGCGTTCACCAGCAGATGTCGGTGGATGATCAGGCGCGTCTCCAAAGTCTCATTGCACCGGTCTTGACCGGACTGCTGGCAGCATTGCTGCAGGTGGTCAGCTTGCTAAGCCTGATGCTTGGGCGGTTCTGGCAAGCGGCTGTGTACAACCCTGGAGGTTTCGGTTCCGAGTTTCGTGAGCTGAGATTTCCGCCGATGCTGGCGATGTTACTGCTGGTCGGCATGCTGCTCGGGCCCAGTCTGGGTGTCGAGATGGCGATGTTGACGCCGTTGTGCAGTGTTCCGCTGGCATTCGCGGGTATCGCCCTGTTGCACGGGCTGGTAGCCAAGGGCCGACTGTCCAAGTTTTGGTTGGTCGGGCTGTACATCACGCTGCTGCTGTTCATGCAATTGATCGTTCCCTTGCTGGTGGTGTTAGCCATAGTCGATAGTCTGTTTGATTTTCGTGATCGTTTGGCGGACAAGCCCGGGTCGGGCTCCGCCAACGGTGAAGGTTAAAAGTTAAGAGGTAACACCCAAATGGAAGTCATCCTGCTGGAAAAAGTCGCCAACCTGGGCAACCTGGGCGACAAAGTGAATGTTAAAGCCGGTTACGGCCGTAACTTCCTGCTGCCGCAAGGCAAAGCCACTGCTGCCACTGAAGCCAACGTTGCTACTTTCGAAGCACGTCGCGCTGAGCTGGAAAAAGCAGCTGCCGACAAGAAAGCCTCGGCTGAAACTCGCGCTGCTCAGTTGGCCGAGCTGGAAGTCACCATCACCGCTACCGCGGGCGATGAAGGCAAGCTGTTCGGTTCCATCGGTACTCACGACATCGCTGACGCACTGACCGCCTCCGGCGTTGAAGTGGCCAAAGCTGAAGTTCGTCTGCCGAACGGTACCATTCGCCAGGTTGGCGAATACGACGTAGCCGTGCACCTGCACAGCGATGTTGAAGCTACCGTAAAGGTAATCGTAGTAGCCGCTTAATAGCGCTGCTCAGCGGGTTTGCACTCAGGTGCGTTCCCGCTAACATCGGGCACGGCATTGCGAAAGCGATGCCGTGCCTTTTGTTTTTCAACGCAAGCATTCTTTCCAGGCTCCCATGAACGACATCAGCATCACTGAACAGTACGACCTGCAAACCTCTGCCCTGAAGGTGCCGCCGCACTCGATCGAGGCCGAGCAGGCAGTTCTCGGCGGTTTGATGCTCGATAACAACGCGTGGGAGCGTGTGCTCGATCAGGTATCCGATGGCGATTTCTACCGTCACGATCACCGCTTGGTGTTCCGCGCCATCCACAAGCTGGCCGAGCGCAACCAGCCGTTCGACGTGGTGACCCTGTCCGAGCAGTTGGACAAGGAGGGGCAGTTGCCTCAGGTCGGCGGCATGGCCTACCTGGGCGAGCTGGCGAAGAACACGCCGTCGGTGGCCAATATCAAGGCCTATGCGCAGATCATTCGCGAGCGCGCCACGCTGCGCAAACTGATTGGCATCAGTAACGAGATTGCCGACAGCGCCTATGCGCCAGAGGGCCGTACGGGCGAGGAAATTCTCGACGAGGCCGAGCGACTGATCTTTCAGATCGCCGAGGCGCGGCCGAAGACCGGTGGCCCGGTGGGTATCAACGACATTCTGGTCAGGGCCATCGATCGCATCGACGAGCTGTTCAATAACGGCGATGCGATCACTGGCCTGTCTACCGGGTTCTCTGATCTGGACGATCTGACCAGCGGCCTGCAGCCGGCCGACCTGGTTATCGTTGCGGGCCGTCCGTCGATGGGTAAGACCACGTTCGCCATGAACCTGGTGGAAAACGCGCTGATGCGCAGCGACAAGTCGATTCTGGTGTATTCCCTGGAGATGCCATCGGAATCCATCGTTATTCGTATGCTGGCCTCCCTTGGCCGCATCGATCAGACCAAGGTGCGTGCCGGCCGCCTGGATGACGACGATTGGCCGCGGCTGACCTCAGCGGTCAACCTGCTCAACGACCGCAAGCTGTTCATTGACGACACTGCCGGTATCTCGCCTTCGGAGATGCGTGCGCGTTCTCGTCGTCTCGCGCGCGAACACGGCGAGATCGGCCTGATCATGGTCGACTACCTGCAGCTGATGCAGATCCCCGGCTCCAGCGGCGATAGCCGGGTGAACGAGATTTCCGAGATCTCGCGCTCGCTCAAGGCGTTGGCCAAGGAATTCAACTGCCCGGTGATCGCGCTCTCCCAGCTCAACCGGGGTCTGGAGCAGCGGCCCAACAAGCGCCCGATCAACTCCGACTTGCGCGAATCCGGTGCGATCGAGCAGGACGCCGACATCATCATGTTCGTGTACCGGGACGAGGTGTATCACCCGGAAACTGAATACAAGGGCGTGGCCGAGATCATCATCGGCAAACAGCGTAACGGCCCGTTGGGTACGGCGCGTTTGGCGTTTCTTGGCAAGTACTCGCGCTTCGAGAACCTGGCGCCTGGTAGCTACCAGTTCGACGACGAATAAGCTTAATTACGCGTTGCTGCTGCCGTACACGGCGGTGCCTGAGCGCCCGGCCGCCTTGGCCTGATAGAGCGCCTGATCCGCCGCCTTGTAGAGGCTGGCGAACTGTTCGGCATGTTGGGGATAGAACGCCACACCGATACTGATGCTCACGGTCAGCGCCTGATCGGCGTAGCCCACCGGCCTGGCTAGCTCGGCGAGCAGGCGGTCTGCTACATCGTGCGCGTAGCCTTGCGCATCCGCGCCACCGATCAGCACCGCAAACTCATCACCGCCAAGTCGGGCAACCGTGTCGCTTGCCCGCACATGTTCGCGTATTCGCTTGCCTATGTGCTGCAGCATCAGGTCGCCGGCATCATGCCCGTAGCGATCGTTGATCGGTTTGAAGTGATCAAGATCGATCAGCAGCAGCGCCAGCGTTTCACCCGACTGCTGAGCCACCTGCAGCGCACGCTCGCACTGCTCGATCAGGTGGCGGCGGTTCGGCAGCTCGGTGAGTGGGTCGTGGAACGCCGCGTGGCGTAGCTCCTGCTCCCGTTGTGACAGTTGCAGATTGGTCGCCTTGAGTTCCGCAGTACGGTGTTCCACGGCCAGTTGCAGCTCGTCGGCGCTGGCCTGCACCTGTGCCAGGCGTGCACTTTTTTCTTGGCTGGCCTGCAGCAGCGCTTCGGAGCGCTGGTTTTTCAGCAACTGGATGCGGTAGGCCAGGGCGAAGGAGAACAGGATCGACTCGGCAGCCACCGCGATGGGAAATACGTAGGTGCTCCAGGCGGCGGGCTGAATCACCCCGGTGGCGCGTAGCAGCAGCAGGACTACGCTGGCCAGGATCATGCCGTAGCCGCAGAAGTACAGGCAGGCCGGAAAGTAGCCCTGGCGCCAGCGCATGAGGGAGGCCCAGAGTGCTGCGGGGATGGCCGTGAACGACAGCAGCACGAAGACCCAGGCGCCCACGGCGCGTTGCCCGAAACCATCTGCCATGACGGCAACCACGTACATGACGCAGCTTATGGTCAGCAGGTGATGGGCCCAGGGCACATGGCGGCGAGTTTGCAGCAGCGTCTGGGTAAAGCGGCAGGCGCCAAAGCCCCATAGCGCTGGCAGGCTGATGCGGTCGAGCCAGAAGGGTACCGCGGTGTTTGGCCATAGGTGCTGGAAGCCGTGCCCGGTCATACCGAGGATCATCAGCAGAGCGCCTGTGGTGGTGACTACGTACCAGAAGTACGCCGAGTCGCGCAGGGCGAAGAAGATGAACAGGTTGTACAGCAGCAGGGCGGTGATCACCCCGTAGATAATGCCGAACCAGAGGTTCTCGTCGGCGCTTAGGGTGCTCAGGTCATCGAGTTGCCAGACCTTCAGCGGAAAGGAGTTGCCCGCTGGGTCGAAGCTGCGCAGGTAAAAGGTCAGTGGCTGCTCGTCCAGGGCCGGCAGTTCGAAGAGCATGCGCCGGTGAGCGTGGTCGCGGCCTTCGTCAAAGCTCACCACTTCTCCGGACTGACGCAGATGCCAGCCTTGTTCGCTGTCGGGCAGGAACAGTTGCAGATCGAGCAGGCTGACGGCAGCGACTTCCAACCACCAGGGGCCAGGCGCCGCCTGGCTCGCCTGGAGGGTGACCTTCACCCACCAGGGGTTGGGGCTCTGGCCGACGCTTGCCTTACCCTTGGCGGAAACGAAGCGCTGCTGCACGGTCGGATCCGCCATATCCTCGATACTCAGGCGGGCGCCGGGATCTTCGAGCAGTTCGATATGCGGATTGAGTGCCAGACCGCTGCTGCCGGCATCGAGAGTGATGATGTCAGCCCGAGCGCTCAGGCTCAGGCCTGAGAGCATCAATATCGAGATCAGGAATATGGCTAGCCGCTGCAAGCGGAGGCTCCTTGGTGGCCTGTGCACGACCGTTGTTGTTCTGCCCTGAGAGTATACCGAGGCGACACATTTTTGATGACTGTCCGCACTCATATTGCATGCCATCGGATAGACCGCCAAGCGACGTTTTACCCCAGCGCTACAGTCGGGTTTGGTCAAAATTTGTGCTATATTCCGCGACCGCGATTTTTCATCTCAACACCGGTCACCGTCATGCAAACAGCCAAGCCGTTATTTGACTATCCCAAGTACTGGGCCGAATGTTTCGGCCCTGCGCCATTCCTGCCGATGAGCAGGGAGGAGATGGATCAGCTTGGCTGGGATTCCTGCGACATCATCATCGTCACCGGTGATGCTTACGTCGACCATCCGTCGTTCGGCATGGCGATCATTGGCCGGCTGCTGGAGTCCCAGGGCTTTCGCGTCGGGATCATCGCCCAGCCCAACTGGCAGTCCAAAGACGACTTCATGAAGCTCGGCGAGCCGAACCTGTTCTTCGGCGTTGCTGCCGGCAACATGGACTCGATGATCAACCGCTACACCGCCGACAAGAAGATTCGTTCCGACGACGCCTACACGCCTGGCGGCATGGCCGGAAAACGCCCGGATCGTGCCAGCCTGGTCTATAGCCAGCGTTGCAAGGAAGCCTACAAGCACGTACCGATCGTGCTCGGCGGTATCGAAGCCTCGCTGCGCCGTATCGCCCACTACGACTACTGGCAGGATCGCGTGCGCAACTCGATTCTGATCGATGCCAGCGCCGACATTCTGCTCTACGGCAACGCCGAGCGCGCCATCGTCGAGGTCGCTCAGCGTCTCTCCTACGGCCACAAGATCGAAGACATCACCGATGTACGCGGCACGGCGTTCATTCGCCGCGACACGCCGAAAGACTGGTACGAGGTCGACTCCACGCGTATCGACCGTCCGGGCAAGATCGACAAGATCATCAACCCGTACGTGAACACCCAGGACACCCAGGCTTGCGCTATCGAGCAGGAAAAAGGCCCGGTTGAAGACCCGAACGAAGCCAAGGTCGTGCAGATCCTGGCCAGCCCTCGCATGACTCGCGACAAGACGGTGATCCGCCTGCCGTCCATGGAGAAAGTGCGTAACGATTCGGTGCTCTATGCCCACGCCAACCGCGTGCTGCACCTGGAAACCAACCCGGGCAACGCCCGTGCGCTGGTGCAGAAGCACGGTGAAGTCGACGTGTGGTTCAACCCGCCACCCATTCCGATGACCACCGAGGAAATGGACTACGTGTTCGGCATGCCCTATGCGCGCGTTCCGCACCCGGCTTATGGCAAGGAGAAGATCCCGGCCTACGACATGATCCGCTTCTCGGTGAACATCATGCGTGGCTGCTTCGGCGGTTGTACTTTCTGCTCCATCACCGAGCACGAAGGGCGCATCATCCAGAACCGTTCCGAAGAGTCGATCATTCGTGAGATCGAGGAAATTCGCGACAAGGTTCCGGGTTTTACCGGGGTTATCTCTGACCTCGGCGGGCCGACCGCGAACATGTACCGCATCGCCTGCAAGAGCCCGGAGATCGAATCCGCGTGCCGCAAGCCGTCCTGCGTGTTCCCCGGTATCTGCCCGAACCTGAATACCGATCACTCGTCGCTGATCCAGTTGTATCGCAGCGCCCGTGCGTTGCCGGGCGTTAAGAAGATTCTCATCGCTTCCGGTCTGCGCTACGACCTCGCGGTCGAATCGCCGGAATACGTGAAAGAGCTGGTGACCCACCACGTTGGCGGTTACCTGAAGATTGCCCCGGAACACACCGAGGAAGGTCCGCTCAACCAGATGATGAAGCCGGGCATTGGCAGCTATGACAAGTTCAAGCGCATGTTCGAGAAGTACACCAAGGAAGCGGGCAAGGAGCAGTACCTGATTCCGTACTTCATCGCCGCCCACCCCGGCACCACCGATGAAGACATGATGAACCTGGCCCTGTGGCTCAAGGGCAATGGTTTCCGCGCCGACCAGGTGCAAGCGTTCTATCCGTCGCCGATGGCGACTGCCACGGCCATGTACCACTCGGGCAAGAATCCGCTACGCAAGGTCACCTACAAGAGTGACGGGGTGACCATCGTCAAAAGCGAGGAGCAGCGCCGCCTGCACAAGGCCTTTCTGCGCTACCACGATCCGAAAGGCTGGCCGATGCTGCGTGAAGCACTGACCCGCATGGGCCGGGCCGACCTGATCGGCCCGGGCAAGGAGCAGTTGATTCCGCTGCACCAGCCGGCAACCGACAGCTACCAGAGCGCCCGTCGCAAAAATTCTACCCCGGCCGGTAGCCATAAGGTCGCCAAGCAAACTACCACCAAGATTCTCACCCAGCACACCGGCCTGCCGCCGCGTGGCAGTGATGGTAGTAATCCGTGGGACAAGCGTGAGCAGGCCAAGGCAGCTGCCCAGGCGAGGAACCAGCAGGCTGCGCGTGAGCGCACTGATGCCGCCAAGGGCAAAGGCAAGAAGCCCGCGAAGAAGCCTGCAGTGCCGCGTTAAGCGAGTGGCTTCAAGGCGAAAGCAGCCGTTTGTTGAGTGCTTTTGTGGGAGAGGCTTTAGCCTCGATTTTGCCTAGCTAGGCGTAAAGAGCTCGCGGCTAAAGCCCCTCCCACAAGTTACGCGAACGGCTGCTTTCGCCTTTTTGCTGTCGTACAGGTCTAGTCGACGCTGAAACGGCAGGTCAGATAACGGTTGCTGGCGCCGTAACGCAAAATTGAGAAAAGCCGCTTGAACAGGTACAGCGGGTGGCTGCGGTAGTACGCCAGTACGGCGTTGCCGACGCCTTCCGAGCGGTGCTGGCGGGCGGCTTTCTTGGGCTTCTTGAACAACCCGGAAAACTCCCAGCGCTGGATCTGTTCGAAACGTTCCTGAGGTTTCAGGCCGTGGCGACGGAACAGTGCGAAGAAGCTGCGCGGGCTGAAATCGTGCAGGTGGTGTGGGTTGCCATCCAGTGTCGGCGTGGTCGGCACCGAGGCGATGATGCGGCCGCCCTTGGCCAGCAGGCTGGCGTAGTTCTCTACCAGGCGAACCGGGTCGGGCAGGTGCTCGATGGTTTCCAGGCTGACGATGCTGTCGAAACCCTCACTGTAGGTGAAGGTTTCCGCGTTCGCACAGACGTAGCGCAGATTGGCTTTCTGGTAGTTCGCCTGGGCATAGGCGATCGCTTCGGGATCGATGTCGATGCCGGTGATCTGCTTGTCCGGGTGCTGTTCGGCCAGCAACGCACTGCCGTAGCCGCAGCCACAGGCCATGTCGAGTACGCGCTGGCCCTGCAGCGAGCGGCTGGCGAACGCGTAACGCTGCATATGCAGATCAAGGGTTGCCTGGTCGGCCGCCAGCCTTTCGTCCATTTTTAGCGGGTAGATGCGTTCTAGGGTGTGCATGGTGGCCGTCCATGGAGTGAGATCGCGAGAATATAAAGTAGTCGCGATCCCTTGTCCCTATCCGTTCGGCGTCAGCCGTAGCGCTTCTTCGCTTCGATGGCCAACCCGCTGCCAATACTGCCGAAGGTATTGCCTTCCACGTGGCGGGCATTGGGCAGCAGTTCGGCCACGCTCTGGCGCAATGCCGGTACACCGCTGGAGCCGCCGGTGAAAAACACCGTATCGACCTGCTCGAGGCCTACGCCGGCATCGGCGAGCAGCCCGGTTACACTGCTGCGGATGCGTTCGAGCAGTGGGGCGATGCTGTCTTCGAACAGCTCCCGAGTCAGTTCGGCGATCAGGCCTGCTTCGATCCGTTGCAGGTCGATGGAATGCCGATGCTGTTCGGTCAGGGCGATCTTGCTGTCTTCCACCTGCATCGCCAGCCAGTGGCCGGCACGTTGCTCGATCAGCTTGAACAGGCGGTCGATGCCGGTCGGGTCAACGATGTCGTAACGCATGTTCTGCAGCGCCCGCTGCGACGCGGCCGCGTAGACCACGTTGATGGTGTGCCAGGTAGCCAGATTGAGGTGCATGCTGGTCGGCATCGGCGCGTCGCTCTTCATCCGGCTGCCGTAGCCGAATAGCGGCATCACGCCCTGCAGGCTGAGCAGCTTGTCGAAGTCGGTACCGCCGATATGCACACCGCCGGTGGCCAGGATGTCATCGTGGCGCTCGGCCTGCTGGCGGCGCTCCGGTGCTAGGCGCACCAGGGAAAAGTCCGAGGTACCGCCGCCGATATCGACGATCAGCACCAGCTCTTCACGCTCGATGGTCGACTCGTAATCGAAGGCTGCGGCGATCGGTTCGTACTGGAAGGACACGTCCTTGAAGCCAAGCTTCTGCGCCACGGCGATCAGGGTGTTCTCGGCTTCCTGGTCGGCCAGCGGGTCGTCATCCACGAAAAATACCGGGCGGCCCAGCACCACGGCGTCGAACGGACGCTCGGCAACCGCTTCGGCACGTTTCTTCAGCTCGCCGATGAAGAAGCCGAGCAGATCCTTGAAGGGCAGGGCGCTGCCCATGACCGCAGTCTCGCTCTTAAGCAGCTTGGAGCCGAGCAGGCTCTTCAGCGAGCGCATCAGGCGGCCTTCGTAGCCTTCCAGGTACTCGTGCAGAGCCATGCGGCCATAGGCCGGGCGGCGCTCTTCGAGATTGAAAAACACCACCGAGGGCAGAGTGATCTTGCCGTCTTCCAGCGGGATCAGCGTTTCGCCGTCCGGGCGCAGCCAGCCAACGGTGGAGTTGGAGGTGCCGAAGTCGATACCGCAGGCGCGGGCAGGGGTGGAAAAGGACATTGACGCGCGGCTCCTGAAAAACGGCCGCGCATTCTAGGCGAAATGAAGGCGTCGTGCTGCCGCTTCGTCAGGGCAATGGGGGATTTTGTGCTTCGGTACGCTTGAGGCGCCATTGGCCCCATTCGAAGCCCAGCACCACGATCAGCGACAGGGCGAAGGGCAGCAGCAGGTAGAAGGCGCGGAACACGATCAGTGCGGCCAGCACGTCGGAGGCGGGAATCTCCGGCAGGGCAGCGAGAAAACTGACTTCCAGCACGCCCAGACCGCCCGGCGCATGGGACAGCAGGGCGAGGGAGAAGGACGCGAGGAATACACCGAGCACGACCGGGTAGCCTGGGTTGTAGGCCTCCGGCAGCGCGAAGTAGATGATCGCCGCGGCGCAGGCCAGCTCCAGCGGGCCTGCCAGCAACTGGCGGCCAACGATGCGCAGGCGTGGGTATTCGACGCGCAGCTTGCCAAAATTCCAGGGCTTGAACTGCAGCCATGAGCCCAGCACATACAGGCCAACCAACAGCAGCAGCAAGGAGCCGATGGCAATGGAGACCAGCGGCGTAACGTCCAGTACGCGGTGGATCAGATCGGGCTGCAGTACCAGTACACAGCCACTGGCGAACAGCGTGCCGAGGGCGAAGGTGAAAGAGCAGAAGACGATCAGGATGCCGATCTCATGGGGCGTCAGGCCCTTGGTGCGGTAGGCGCGATAACGAACCACTGCGCCGGAGAACACCGAGGCGCCGATATTGTGGGCCAGGGCGTAGGTAGTGAAGGAGCACAGGGTGATGAAGCGCCAGGAAATCTTCTTGCCCAGGTGGGCGATGGCGATGCGGTCGTACCAGGCAAGGGCGCAATAGGCGCCAAAGGTCGCCGCGCCGGCAAGCAGCCAGTTGAGGTGCGGAATGGCCTTGAGGCTTTCAGCGATCTCGTCGAGAGAGATGTTGCGTACTTCGCGGTAGAGCAAGAAGCAGGACGCCACCACGGCACACAACCCGATCAGCGTCCAGATCAGGTCACTGCGTTTCATCGTGGGCTTGGTACCTTGCAACTGCGATCCCCTGTTTCACGTCTCTACGGACAGTTGGCTCTGCATTCGATGAGCTGTCACAGCCATCGTTCATTTCTTATCCCTGGGCGCATGTCCTTCAGGGTTGAAGCTGTACAGGGTGCGCAGTATCACGGAGGCGGGCCGGTTGCTCAACTGGCACCGCTTTACAGGCCGTTACCGAGTGTGTCCTTTCAACTGCTCAAACCCAGTGTCAGTGCGGCCACCACAGCATAACGTGCTGTTTTGGCGAGGGTCACGATAAGCACGAAACGCCACAACGGTTCACGCATGATACCCGCCACCAGGGTCAGCGGGTCGCCGACTACCGGTAGCCAGCTGAACAGCAGCGACCAGCGTCCATAGCGCCCGAACCAAACCTGCGCCTGCTGCAGGCGTTGGTCGCTGACCGGGAACCAGCGGCGCCCGCGAAAACGTTCGAGATAACGGCCGAGCCACCAATTGACCAGCGAGCCGAGCACATTGCCCGCGCTGGCCGCCAGGAGAAGTGCCCACACGGGCTGAGCGGCGCCGAGCAGCAGCGCTACCAGCAGCGCCTCGGACTGCAGCGGGAGCAGCGTCGCCGCACTGAATGCGGCGGCGAACAGCCCCAGATAAGCGTAGATGTCCAGCAAGGCGAGGCGTCGTCAGGACTTCTTGTCCGGCTCGGCATTGGCCATGATCTCTTCCAGCTTGAGGCCGGTGAGACCATTAATGGTGCGCCACAGGTAGTAGAAGATGGCCATCAGCATGATCATCGATGGAATGGCGATCATCGGGTAGCTGAGCAGCGTCATGCGCCCCAGCTCGTCGTTGAAGGCTTCGCTGCCGGCTGGGCTGGTGACGATCCACTTGGCCAGCACGTAGTTCATTGCCGACGAGAAGAAGAACGTACCGCTGAGCCAGTAGGTGGCAAGCATCAGGCGCGATTCGAAGCGCTCGGTATGGCCACCCTGTTCCAGGCGATCATGAATCTTGTCGACGTTGAGCACCGTCTTGTTGAACAGCAGCGTGCGGATCAACGGGTAACGGGTGCGCGTCGACACCAGCACGGCGATGCCGATCAGACCGGGAATTGCCGCTTCCTTGATCGCCAGCCACTGGTTGTCCAGGTGCAGCAGGCCGATGCCGCCGGTCAGCACTACGCTGACCAGGCCGAGCAGGGCCACGAAGTTGAATTTGCGGTACTTGAGCAGCTCGAAAGCGCCCCAGCCCAGCGGGAAGGCGAGGGCCAGCACCAGCGCGCCGTCCGGGCCCAGGCGCGCTTCGCCGCTAAGTTTCATGAGGATCAGCGAAGGAATCAGAATGCTGATCAGCAGATCGATGAATGGGCGAGGTTTATGTGTGGCTGGGGGCGTCTGAGTGGTGTCGGTCATGTCATTCGGTGTGGGTGGACGAGCACCGATGATCGCCTGCCTGACGCTCATGCGCCAGCCCGATTGTCGGCGCAATCACCACAAAGTCCTTCGCCCCCGTCCTGCTGAGCACTGTGTGATGCGCAACAATATGCCCGCTTGTAGAGGCGCCGGCGTGTAGAGGCACAAGCATCGTGCTAGCTGAAATTGAGCAGGCACTGCGGTAAAGTCGACGCTTATTGCCGTCAGGTTTGCGTCGACAGACCACTGGTGCCTGCTTCTTGGTACCCGGCTGACTGATTTCTTGAAGTACCTATGGGGATGGCCAATGGGCCTGTTACGTCGCTACGGGGTGCTGTTTCTCGCTTTGCTGTTCTGTGCGCAGGCGGCCGCCGGGCTGCGCATCCTTACCGAGCCCGGCCCGCCGACGGCCTTCATGAAGGACGGCGAGTTGCAGGGCTTTGGCGTGGACGTAGTGCGCGAGTTGATAACCCGTACCGGGTCGCAAGCGCAGATCGAAATGATGCCCTGGACGCGTGCCTACACCATCGCCCAGCGTGAGCCGGGCGTGGCACTGTTCGCCATGATGCGTACGCCCGACCGGGAGAAGCGCTTTCAATGGGCTGGCCCGATTCTGCATGGCAAGGTGCGCTTTTATTCGCTGAAGTCTAGCGGCTTGAAGGTGGACAGCCTCCAGGATGTCGCGGCCAGCGGGCCGCTAGCGGTGCCCAAGCAGTGGTACAGCTACGAGGTGCTGAAGGATCAGGGTCTGCAGAACCTCTACGGCGTACCAACGCCCGAAACCATGGTCACCATGTTTCGTCATGGTCGGGTCAGCCTGATCATGCTGGAGGATATCCTGCTGCGCGACATGCTTGCTCCAGCAGGGCTGACGCCTGCGGACGTAGAGCCGCAGATGGTGTTTATGGAGTCGTCGTATTACATCGCCTTCTCCCTGGACACCGACCAGGCGGTCGTCGCTGCCTGGCAGAATGAATTGGCGGAAATGCGCCGTGACGGCAGCTTTTCGGCGATTTTCCGCCAGTGGTTGCCCGATGTAGAGCTGCCTGAGGCTCTCCGCTGAGTTGGCGGGATAATTGCTGCTGGGTGTCAGGATGCGCCGATGGCCGGTGGCATGAGACACCTACGGATGGCGAGCAGGCAGCCCACGCAGTGGCCACCGTGCATTCGTACCGGTAGCGGCATAACACGAGAATTCGCTCAAAGCGGCCAGGAAAAGGCCGCTGGGCACCCGATTCATCTGACGTTTTGGACAATGCCTTATGTCGAACATGCAACGTGCTTCCCATCATGAGTTGCGGCGCGCCTTTCGTGCGCTGCTGGCTTCGGACTCCTGTTACCACACCGCATCGGTCTTCGACCCGATGTCCGCCCGGATCGCCGGTGACCTTGGCTTCGAGGTCGGTATCCTTGGTGGTTCGGTGGCCTCTCTGCAGGTGCTTGCCGCGCCTGATTTCGCGCTGATCACCCTCAGCGAGTTCGTCGAGCAGGCCACCCGTATCGGTCGTGTTTCTAACTTGCCGGTGATCGCCGATGCCGACCACGGCTACGGCAATGCCCTCAACGTGATGCGCACCGTGGTCGAGCTGGAACGTGCCGGTATCTCCGCGCTGACCATCGAAGACACCCTGCTGCCCGCGCAATTCAACCGCAAGTCGACGGATCTGATCAGCGTCGCCGAAGGCGTCGGCAAGGTGCGTGCAGCCCTCGAGGCGCGTGTCGACTCGGCGCTGGCGATCATCGCCCGTACCAACGCTGGTGTGCTCAGTGTCGATGAAGTGATCAAACGCACCGTTGCCTACCAGAAGGCGGGCGCCGATGGCATCTGCATGGTGGGTGTCGAAGACTTCGATCACCTGGAAAAGATCGCCGAACACCTCAGCGTACCGCTGATGCTGGTGACCTACGGCAACCCCAAGCTGCGTGACAACGCGCGCCTGGCCAAGCTGGGCGTGCGCATCGTGGTTAACGGCCATGCTGCCTATTTCGCTGCGATCAAGGCCACCTACGATTGCCTGCGTGAGCAGCGCAGTGCGGTCGGTATCGACCTCAGCGCTTCCGAGCTGTCGCACAAGTACACCCAGCCCGAAGACTACGTGGCCTGGGCCGACGAGTTCATGAACGTCAAGGAATAACACCCGCTTCATCCGCCACGCCGGACAGCGGCCGCGCAACGCGAGCCGATTAGTCCGCCGTCGGCTGCTGCTTGCCAAGCTCGCACGTACGCTCCTATCTTCCAGTCAGCACCACCCATTGGGAGAGCGATATGGCCACCGGTTGGGCGCAAGACGGCGCCGTGCAGGAACAGATCGACAGCACCATCGAAGACGCCGTGCAACGCGCACGCAGTCAAATGCCCAAGGGCGAAAGCCTCAGCCACTGCGAAGAATGCGATGCGCCGATTCCCGAGGCGCGACGCAAGGCCGTTCCCGGCGTGCGGCTGTGCGTGAATTGCCAGGCGCAAGAAGACAGCGAACAGGCCAAGGCCGGCGGCTTCAATCGCCGTGGCAGCAAGGACAGCCAGCTGCGTTAGTCAGACTGGGAACAATGTCTTGTAGTAGATGGCGTTGGCGCGGTACTGGCCGTCTGGCCCGCAGGCATAGTCCGGCAGGCCGCCGATACAGGTGTAGCCAAGGCTGCGATAGAGGTTTTCGGCGTCACTGCCGGCTTCTGTATCCAGGTAGAGCAGACCACGCTGCAAGGCCTTCGCGTGTGCTTCGAGGTGCTGCATCAGCAGGCGGGCGATGCCCCGGCGTCGGGCACTGCTCAGTACCAGCAGCTTCTGCACCTCACCACGATTGAGCCCGTTGGGCTTCAGGCACAGGCTGAGCTGCACCGAACCCAGTAGCTGCCCCTCGTCCTCGGCGACCCAAATCGCCAACGTACCGCTGTTCAGGTTGTGGCGAACCTCGCTGAAGTAACGGCCCGCCTCCGCTGTGTCGATACCGGCAAGAAAGCCTACCGACGCACCGTTGGCCACGGCATCGAGCAGCAGTGCAATCAAACCTGGCCGATGAGCGTCGAAGTCGGCTTCGTCGAGCTGGCGGATCTGCAGGGTCATGGCGTGCTCCGCTGTGGCGTCAGGACCAGTTGCATGAAGGTCAGATCCAGCCAGCGGCCGAATTTGCAGCCGACCTGCGGCATCTGTCCGGTGATGGCGAAGCCCAGGCGCTCGTGCAGGCGCACCGAGGCAGCATTGCCACTTTCGATGGCCGCGACCATCACATGTTTACCGACCTTGCGCGCCCGCTCGATCAGCGCCTGCATCAGCAGCGGGCCGAGGCCCTGGCCGCGCGTGTCATTGCGCACGTACACGGAGTGCTCGACCGTATTGCAAAAACCTTCGAATGGCCGCCAGTCGCCGAACGAGGCGTAACCCAGGACGTCCTGCGCCTCGTTGACCGCCACCAGGATCGGGTATCCCTGCGTGGCTCGGGCCTCGAACCAGGCCTGGCGGTTGGCCAGATCCACGGGGCGTTCGTTCCAGATTGCCGTGGTGTTGAGCACGGCGTCGTTGTAGATGGCGAGGATTGCCGGTAGATCATCGGCAACGGCATCACGTATCTCAATGGACATAGGCTCTCCCTGGCGCTGGTTGAAGTATTCGCCGGAGCGCTGAGTATCGCGGGCGAGGCCTGGTCTGGGCAATCGTTGCATGTCCCGACTTTGAGCCCCTTGTTGATGAAAGGTGCTTGCTGTACTGGCACATGGCCCGGCTATGATGAGTCGTACGGATTGGTCGACAACGGCCCCGATATCAGCGGAGACGCGACATGGCATTGCTTCCAGTGAGTGTGGCCAAACGAATGACCGTTGGCGTTCTGCTTTTGCTAAGCCTGACCGCTCTGGCGGTGTATTCGGTAATGACCCTGCGCGGCAAGCCGCAATTGATGGCGGTCGGCGTGACATCGGCAGAGCAGGCGGCTGCCGCATTGGCTCGCCAGCTCGCGCTGCAGCTCAGTGAAATCCAGGGCACCACGGCGGCCCTGGCGCACTTGGCCGAAGCGCTACCACGAGACGCCGAGCTGGTGCGCGCCACCTTGCCAGGCGTGATCGACAGCCAGGGCAATGCCGCCATCGCCGGCGGCGGCCTATGGCCCGAGCCGGGGGCTTTCGAAAGCGGCGTGCAGCTGCGCAGTTTCTTCTGGGCGCGCAACGCGGCGGGGCAGCTCGAATACAGCGACGATTACAATGCAGCCTCCGCGACGGCCTATCAGCAGGAATCCTGGTACAGCGCGGCCCGCTCATCTGCAGCCGGGCGCTGCGTCTGGTCGGATGGCTATCTCGATACGGTGACCGGCGTGGCGATGACCACCTGCAGCGTGCCCTATCGGCTGGCCGGACAGTTTGCCGGTGTGGCGACACTCGACCTGCGCCTTGACGGGCTGGCCACCTTCCTGCGCGAGCGCGGCGGCATTACGGGCGGCTATGCCTTCGTCGTCGATCAGGCGGGCAACTTGTTGTTCTTCCCTGATGCCCAGGCAGCCAATGGTTTACCTACCCTGGCTGCGCTGGTCGAGCGTGAGCCGGCGGTCGCGCCGTTGCAGGCAGCCTTGCAGGCTGCGCGAGGTGGCAAGCCGACCAGCATGCTCGATTTCGACGTGCGGCTGCAGGGGCGTGCCTACGTGAGTTTCGAGCCGTTGGGCGATACCGGGTGGCAGGTTGGGCTGGTGACGCCTGAGCGCCAGGTTGCTGGTTTGAGTCAGCGCCTGACCGGCGAAATTCTGCTGTTCCTGCTGCCCTTGCTGGCTGTGCTGCTCGGTCTGGCGTGGCTCGCCGGGCGACGCCTGTTGGCACAGATCGAAGAGACCACCGGGCAGATCGAGCAACTCGGCCAGGGTGGTGGCAGCGAGTTACCGATCGGACGCAGTGATGAAATTGGCGCGCTGCGCGGAGCGGTGAACCGCTATGCCGGGTCGTTGCGCACCATGCTGCTCGATATATCGGAGCAATCGCGAGTCCTCGAACGCCAGGCCGCCGAACTGGCCAGCCTGTCTCAGGCGATCGCCGAGCGCGCCGAAACCCAGCGTGAAGACAATGCGCTGTTGGCGACCGCGATCACCGAGATGTCGGCCAGCGCCCAGGAAGTGGCCGGCAATACCACCGACTGTTCCGACACCGCAGACCGCTCCCTGCTATCGGCCCGTGCCGGTCAGGTCAATGTGCGTGGCAACAGCGCGTCGATTGAGGCGCTGGCAGAGGAGATCGGTCAGGCCGAATCGGCTATTGGCCGTCTAGGTACCGACATCGAACGAGTCGGCAGCGTACTCGAGGTGATTACCTCTATTTCGCAGCAAACCAACCTGCTGGCGCTCAATGCGGCGATCGAGGCTGCGCGGGCCGGGGAACAGGGCCGCGGTTTCGCCGTGGTGGCGGATGAGGTGCGTACGCTTGCCGGTCGTACCCAGGCGTCGGCCAACGAGATTCAGGTAATGATCGGCCAGTTGCGCGAGGCGTCAGGCCAGACGGTTGCCACCATGCAGGCTGGCGTGCGCCGTACTCACGAAGCGGTCGAGCAGGCCAATGGCGTCTCGATCACTCTGGAGGGGACGGTCAACGGCTTCGAGGATATCGTCCAGCGTGCCCAACAG
Organism: Pseudomonas sp. AC355; assembly: GCF_979258205.1. Lineage (NCBI taxonomy): Bacteria > Pseudomonadati > Pseudomonadota > Gammaproteobacteria > Pseudomonadales > Pseudomonadaceae > Pseudomonas > Pseudomonas sp. AC355. The sequence continues at coordinate 4,286,141 of NZ_OZ409843.1, forward strand.
ATTGCCGTCGCGGCTCAGGAGCAGAGTCACGTGACCCATGAAATCAGCGAATTGGCGGTGCGTATTCACAGTGCCAGCGAACAGGGTGCCCGTGACTCGGGGACACTGCGCGAACTAGGCCGGGGCATCGAAGAGCTATCCCAGCGGCTCGCGCGGATGAGTCAGGGGAATAAGTGAACGTGCCGGGCGCAGGCGCGCCCGGCGTTGCCGTCACTTGTCGCGGTCGACGGCGAACGGGCCCCAGGCCTGACGGCTGGGCATGATTTCCAGGCGGTTGATGTTGATATGGTCGGGCAGGGTGGCGACGTAGAAAATCTGCTCGGCGATGTCTTCCGCGCTTAGCGGCGTGGTGGTGCTGTACAGCGCGTCGGAGGCGGCCTGGTTGCCCTTGGTGCGAACCAGGGTGAACTCGGTTTCTGCCATGCCCGGGGCGATGTCGGTCACGCGTACGCCGGTGGACACCAGGTCGCAGCGCAGGTTGAAGCTGAACTGTTTGACGAACGCCTTGCTGGCGCCATACACGTGGCCGCCGGGGTACGGCCACTCGCCGGCCACCGAGCCGATGTTGACGATGCTGGCACCCTTGCCGGTTTCCAGCAGTTTGGGCAGCACGGCGTGGGTGACGTTGACCAGGCCGGTGATGTTGGTGTCGATCATGGTGTGCCAGTCTTGCAGGGCAACCTTCTGCGCAGCCTCGGGGGCCAGGGCCAGGCCAGCGTTGTTGATCAGCGCGTGGATCTTGTCGAACGGCGCAGGCAGGCTGTCGACCAGCGCCTGTACGGCGGTGGCGTCACGCACGTCGAGGGTGGCGATATGTACCGGTACCTTGCCTTCCAGCTCGGCCTTGAGCTCGTCCAGGCGTTCCTGGCGACGGCCACTGAGTACCAGCGCCCAACCCGCTTCGGCGAAGCGGCGGGCGGTGGCGCGGCCGAAGCCGGAGGTTGCACCAGTGATGAAAACTACCTTGGTCATGTTCTGCCTCTTGTCAGGGTGTCAGTAGCAGCCGGCGCTTGCATGTGCCGGCCTCGTCGTCAGGCGGAGAGCTCGAGGAACTTGCGTACCCGCTCGGTCTCCGGGTTGCTGAAGAACTTTTCCGGGGCGGATTTTTCGATGATCTTACCTTTTTCCAGGAACACCACCTGATCCGATACCGCTCGGGCGAATTCCATTTCGTGGGTGACCACGATCATGGTGTAGCCCTCGGCGGAGAGGTTCTTCATCACCGTCAGCACTTCGCCGACGCGTTCCGGGTCGAGTGCCGAGGTAGGCTCGTCGAACAGGATCACCTCCGGGCTCATGGCCAGTACGCGGGCAATCGCCACACGCTGCTTCTGGCCGCCGGAGAGGGTGTAAGGATAACTGTCCCGCTTGTCGCCCATGCCGACTTTTTCCAGCAGTTCGATGGCGATCGCGCGGGCTTGTTCCTTGGCCATGCCCTTGACCTGCACCGGCGCCTCCATGACGTTCTGCAGCACGCTGAGATGGGGCCACAGGTTGAAGCCCTGGAACACCATGCCGGTCTTGGCGCGAATGGCCGCCAGCTCGCGGTTGGTCATCTTGCGCCCGGCTTGTTCATTGATGCCGATGCGTTGCCCGGCGATGTAGATACTGCCGCGATCCGGCTCCTCCAGCCAGTTGATGCAGCGCAGCATGGTCGATTTGCCCGAGCCGGAGGAGCCCAGCACGCTGACCACTTCGCCTTTTTTCACGGTCAGCTCAATGTCGCGCAGTACCTCGATGTCGGAGAAGCTCTTGGACAGGTTTTGAATGCGTACCGCCGGGATGTCAGCCATGTTCGAATCCTCGTTTCGCTCCGAAGCGCGCCGCTCTTTTGAGCGCCAGTTCCAGGCAGATGCTGATGAGCCAGTACAGAACGATCACCACCACGAAGGCTTCGGTGGGAATGAAGTAGGTGGCCTGTACCGAGTTGGCGGCGGCGGTCAGTTCTTGCACGGTGATGATGGTTAGAAAGGCTGTGTCCTTGAGGGCGATGATCAACTGGTTACCCAGCAACGGTCGGGTCTTGATCACCAGTTGCGGCAGGATGATGCGCATGAACAACCTGAAGGGCGTGAAGCCGTGCGCCTTGGCCGCCTCGACATAACCGGCCGGCAGTACCAGGCGGCTGCCGCGCAGGATCTCGGTGAAGTAGGCGCCGTGGTAGACGATCAGGGCGATCAGCCCGGCCGTCCAGGCGTCCAGGCGTAGTCCCAGGCGCGGCAGGCCGTAGTAGAGCAGGTAGGCGAGGATCAGGAACGGCAGCATGCGCATGCCGTTGACCAGCCAGCGCACCAGGATTGCCAGCGGCGTGCGTTCTTCCAGGCTGTAGAGCATCGCGCAGCCGAGCACGAAGGCGCAGACGATGGACAGGGCGAACAGCGCCAGGGTGTTGAGGAATCCGTTGAAGAAGGCTTCGCGGGCGTCCCAGATAATGCTCCATTCGGTCATGCTGAAATGTCCTTACATGGCCAGTCGGTTGGCTTTCTTCTCGGCAATCGCCTGCAGCTTGAGCAACACGCCGATGATCAGCATGTACAGCAGCGCGGCAGCGAGAATCGGCGGCAGTGGGTCGTAGGTGACGGCCGCGATACGGTTGGTCACCCGCGTCAGGTCGACGATGCCGATGATGGCGATGGCCGGGCTGCCCTTGATCAGGAAGGACATTTCGTTGACCAGGCCGGGCAGGCTGCTGGTGAGCATCTGCGGCAGCATGATGCGACGGAAGAACACGCCCTGGGTCATGCCGCAGGCCAGGGCTGCTTCCTTCTGATCACGGGAGAAACTGATGAATGCCGAACGCCAGATTTCCGCGTTGAAGGCGGTGGTGTTGAGCGTCAGGGCGAGGATGGCGGCGGTGTTGCGGTCGAGGTTGATGCCGAACATCGGCGCCGAGAGAAAGATGAACAGCACCAGAGTCACCAGCGGCGTGGCGCGTGCCAGGCTGGTGTAGAGAATCAGGAACTGTTCCAGAAAGGGGATGCGCGCCATGCGCAACAGGGCAATGCCGAGCCCGCAGAATACACCGATGGCAATGGCGATGCCGGATATCCACAGGGTCGTCCAGGCGCCCTCCAGCAGCAGTAGCCAGGCTTGTCCGTTCATGGCAGCTCCTTAGGGACGAAATGAGTGAGGCGAGCGAGCCAGGCGCGGCTGGTAAGTCCCTGCGCCTGTTCGCTGTCTGCCGTGATGCGTCGGGTTACTTCATGCCTGCCAGGGTATGGAACTGATCGACGTCGGTGATGGGCTCCTTGGGCATGGTCGGGAAGGCTTCGCCGAACCATTTGGTCTGCAGCTCGGCCAGGCGGCCGTTGTCGCGGATCTGATCCATGAAGCCGGTGATCAGCTTCAGCAGCTCAGGGCTCTTCTTCGGCACCGGCCAGGCGGCGAAGCCGTCACCGGATACGGCGATGCCCTTGGCGAAGGTGTCGCCACGGGTCTTGACCAGGTCGTTGACCGAGATCAGCGCGTTGATCACGTAGTCCAGGCGACCGTTGGCGAGATCGGCATAGGCTTCCGGGTAGGACTGATACTCGACCACGTCGCCGATCTTGCAGCCGGCATCGGCCATCATCTTCTTCAGTTCCGGCAGGCGGGCGAGCAGTGCGCTGCCGGCCTGCAGGCCAGCGGTCTTGCCACACAGGCTGGCGATATCGCTGAGGCTGTCATCGCCGGCACGCTTTACGTAGAAGTGCTGCGCCGAGGCGAAAGGCGGGGCGAAGTTGAATACGCGCAGGCGGTCGTCGGTAACCAGTGCGCCGGTGAAGGCCATGTCGTACTGCCCGGATGAAACCGAGGCGAGCAGGCCTGTCCAGGGCAGGATTTCCTGCTTCACGTCGAAGCCTTTTTCCTTGGCGTAGGCTTTGAGGTCTTCGAGCAGCTCCTTGTGGAAACCCTCGGGCTTGCCGTCGACGATGTAGTTGAACGGCGCGTAGTCGTCCTCGGTGGCGACGCTCAGATAGCCGCGCTTTTCAACGTCGGCCAGATCGGCGTGAGCGCTCATGGTACCGGCCAGCAGACAGCCGGCCAGGCCTGCGAGTGCCAGTTTGCGCAACTGGGCGAATCCGTTCATGGGCGTTGCGGTAGCGATGCCTGCATGGGTCATGGTCAGAGCTCCAGGGGTCGACAGATCGATTGGCTTGCGATGGGCGTGCCAGGTGGCTGTTTTTCACCATAGAGAGCGCAAAGCGTCGGGCAATAGGTGCAGTTTGGCGCATTCGCCTGGCCAGCCTGGAGCGCGGGCCATGGCTCACTAATTGCTTCGTGGTGGGTACAGCACGTGGAGCGGCAGTGACCATGATCGACCACTTCTACCACCTGAATTTCGACCAGCAGCGTGGGTTGCAGGAGCAACTGCGCGAGTCGCTGGTGTCCGCCATTCTTGCCGGCGGTTTTCCCCAGGACGAGCCCTTGCCGTCCTGTCGGCGCCTGTCCCAGCAGCTGTCGGTGTCCCGCAATACCGTGGCACTGGTCTATGAGAGCCTGCTCGACAATGGCTACCTGGTCAGCCGTCCGCGCAGCGGCTATTACCTGCACCCGGATTACTGCGGTAGCCAACGTGAAGGCGCCCTGGCGCGCCTGGCGCCGGCCCATAGCGATGCCAATCCGCAGGCCATTGGTGCACCAGGATGGAGCGGCCGATTCAAGATCCAGCCGAGTTTGAGGCATGGCGTGCTGCGCCCCAGTAACTGGCGGCGCTTCACCTATCCCTTCATCTACGGTCAGCCGATTGCCGACTTGTTTCCCCTGGAGCGCTGGCGCGAGGTGTCGCGCAACAGCATGCGCAACGAGCGCAACCCGGAATGGTTGCGCGACAGCCATGACCAGGACGACGCCATGCTGATCGAGCAGTTGCGCACCCGGGTGTTGCCCAAACGCGGCATCTGGGCCGGCGCCGATGAAATCCTCATCACCCTCGGTTCGCAAAATGCCCTGTATCTGCTGGCCACCCTGCTGATGAGCAAGGGCACCCGTGTGGCGCTGGAGAACCCGGGGTTCGGTGATGCCTGGAACGTGTTCGACCTGCAGGGAGCGGATATCCATCTGCAGGATGTCGACGAGCAGGGCATGCGCGTCGATGAGCGCCTCAACAGCTGTGAATACCTCTATGTCACGCCCGGCCACCAGGTGCCTACCGGGGTGAGCATGAGCGCAGCGCGGCGCAGCCAGTTGCTGCAACAGGTCCGTCAGCACGACCAGATCCTCATCGAGGACGACTACGACGCCGAACTGAATCTCGACAGCCATCCCCAGCCAGCCCTAAAGGCCAGCGACAGCAGTGGTCGGGTGGTGTACATGAGCAGCCTGTCCAAAGCCTTTTCACCGGGATTGCGGCTGGGTTACCTGGTCGCCGACGCGGAACTGGTCGAGGAGCTGCGGGCCTTGCGCCGCTTGATGTATCGCCACCCGCCACTGAACAACCAGCGCATGCTCGCTCAGTTCCTCGCCCAGGGGCATTACGATGCGCACCTGCGGCGTTTTCGCGAGGAGCACGGTCGCCGTCGTGAAGCGCTGCATGGCGCGCTGGATAGCGTTCTGGATGGTTGTCGGCATGTGAGCAGTGCTGGCGCTGGCGCCTTCTGGCTCAGTGCACCAGCCGGCGTCGACAGCCAGCGGCTGGCCTGGGCAGCGGCTCAGCAGAGTGTGCTGATCGAGCCGGGGCGCAGTTTTTTTTCAATGAAGATCCGCCGCAGCGCTACTTCCGCATGGGCTTTCACGCCATCGACGTGCCGCTGATCGAACCGGGTATCCGTATTCTCAATGAGGTGCTGCAAGGGCAGTGATGCCGCTGCAATCTGTGATAACCCACGATCTGCACCGCCACGGATATCGCTCGGTGGGTTACGCGGCGCTCCATCACCGTGTCGACTGAGCGTACAGAGCCCAGCGCCGCTAACCCACCCTACAGGATGTGTTCCCGGCGCCGGTAACCTGCGCCGCCCGGCTCATCCGGTTCGCGTCTGTCACAGGTACTTGGCGCTGAACTCGCCGATCACCTCGTCGAAGATCGCCAGCGCCTGCTGCACCTGGGCCGCGTTGACCATGCACGGTGGCACCACGTGAATGCGGTTCTCCACCACGAAGGCCAGCAACCCACGCTCCAGCAGCGCGGCTTTCATCTGCGCCATGATCGGCGCGGCTAGTGGCGTTTTCTTTAGCGGGTCGGCGACGAACTCCAGCGCCTGGAACAGGCCGATGCCGCGCGCTTCCCCGATCAACGGGTATTTTCCAGCGAGCGCCTTGAGGCCCGGGCCAAGCAGTTCCTGGCCGATCTGCCGGGCATTGTCGACCATGCCTTCCTCGGCCATGGTGTCGAGGGTGGCGACGATGGCCGCCATGGCCAACGGGTGACCGGAGTAGGTCAGGCCACCGGGGAAGAAGTGGCTGTCGAAGTACTCGGCGATGGGCTGGGAAATCATCACCCCACCGGCCGGTACATAGCCGGAATTGACGCCCTTGGCGAAGGTGATCAGGTCTGGCACCACGTCGAAGTTGTCCAGTGCCAGCCAGCTGCCGGTGCGGCCGAAGCCGGCCATCACTTCATCGAGAATCACCAGAATGCCGAACTCGTCGGCCAGTGCGCGTACGCCCTGCATGTAGCCTTTCGGTGGCACCAGGATGCCGGCGGTGCCGGGAATGGTTTCCAGCAGAATCGCGGCGATCGAGGCCGGGCCTTCGCATTCGATGACTCGGCGCAGGTGCTGCAGCGCGCGGGTGCATTCCTCTTCCTCGCTGGCGGCATTGAATTCGCTGCGGTACAGGTACGGATTGAAGAAGTGCACATGGCCGCGGGCGAACTCATTGGGCACCCGGCGCGGATCGCCGGTGGCGACGATCGCCGAGCCGGTGCTGCCGTGATAGGAGCGGTAGGCCGAGAGAATCTTGTCGCGGCCCGTATAGGTACGCGCCATGCGCATGGCGTTTTCGTTGGCGTCGGCACCGGCATTGGTGAAGAACACCTTGCTGAAGTTGGCCGGCGCGTGGGACAGAATGCGTTTGGCCGCCTCGCCACGCATCAGGTTGGCGGTGGCCGGGGCGATGGTCACCAACTGGTCGGCCTGGGCCTTGATCGCGGCAATCACCTTGGGGTGCTGGTGGCCGATATTGGTGTTGACCAACTGGCTGCTGAAGTCCAGGTACTCGCGGCCGTCGTAGTCCCACAGCGTGCAACCAGCGCCCCCGGCGATCACCTGCGGGTTTAGCGCGCCCTGGGTCGACCAGGAATGGAAAACGTACTGGCGATCCAGTGCATGGACATAGTCGTTGCTGATCTGCGTTGGGCTGCTCATGGCGACCTCGTGACGTGAAGAGCGCCTGCTGAGTTGCTGGCGACAGGCTCACCATAGAAATAAAGACGCGGCCCGCCGTAGGGCCAGATGCCTGGAGTCGACGGGTCAGCTATCTGGCCCGTCGACTGTCTCTATCTGTCCCTGGCGCGATGGGGGCAGCTTGCTAGGGTGACGTCATCTGCACACTTGGAGGATCAGCACCCATGGCACATGCATTCGAGGTCAACGCCACGCCACTCGATCCGCGCCTGCTCGACAGCCCGGCGATTCGTCAGGCGCGTATCGACCTGGCGGCCTGCTTTCGTATGGCCGCGCGACTTGGGATGGGCGAGGGGATCTGCAATCACTTCTCCTGCGTGGTGCCTGGCCACGACGACCTGTTTCTGGTCAATCCTTACGGGCTGGCGTTCGCCGAAGTGACCGCCTCGTCGCTGTTGATCTGCGATTTCCATGGCCGTGTGGTGGCTGGTGAGGGCACGCCGGAAGCCACCGCGTTCTTCATCCACGCGCAGTTGCATCGCCTGCATCCGCGCGCCAAGGCGGCGTTCCACACCCATATGCCCAACGCCACGGCGCTGTGCATGCTTGAAGGCGATCCCTTCATCTGGGCGGGGCAGACGGCCTTGAAGTTCTATGACCGCATGCGCGTGGACGAGCATTACAACGGCCTGGCATTGAGCAATGCCGAGGGCGAGCGCATCGCCGGGGCCGTGGGTGAGGCGGATGTCGTGATGCTCAAGAACCATGGCCCGCTGGTGCTCGGTGCCTCCATCGCTGAAGCCTGGGACGACCTCTACTACCTGGAACGTGCCGCCGAGGTACAGCTCAAGGCCATGGCGAGCGGCCGGCCCCTGAAAGCCGTGCCCCATGATCTGGCGCGCAAGGCCTGTCGAATAATGCTCGAAGGCAATGCCGAGAGTGCACGGCTGCACCTGGAAAGCGTGAAGCGCCAGATCGCCCGACTGGAGCCGGATTTCGCCGAGTGAGGGGTAGTTGTAAGGCGTAAGCGGCCGGTCGCGATCTCGTGGGAGGGGCTTTAGCCGCGAGCTCTTTATGCCTAGCTAGGCAAAATCGAGGCTAAAGCCTCTCCCACAAAAGCTCTGCTACCGCCTTTACGCCGCCATGACGGCGCAGGCTAGATCGTCACCAACCCGCGCACGCCATCCGTCTCCATGGTTTCGCCACGGCCCTGCTGGACGATTTCGCCGCGGCTCATCACCAGGTACTGATCGGCCAGCTCGGCAGCGAAGTCGTAGAACTGCTCGACCAGCAGGATGGCCATGTCGCCACGGGCGGCGAGCTTCTTGATCACCACGCCGATTTCCTTGATTACCGAGGGCTGTATGCCTTCCGTGGGTTCGTCGAGGATCAGCAAACGTGGCTGGCTGGCCAGGGCGCGGCCGATGGCAAGCTGTTGCTGCTGGCCGCCGGACAGGTCGCCGCCGCGGCGGTGTTTCATTTCCAGCAGCACGGGGAACAACTCGTAGATGAAGGCCGGAACCTCCTTGGCCTGGCTGCCGGGAAAGCGCGACAGCCCCATCAGCAGGTTTTCCTCGACCGTCAGGCGGCCGAAGATTTCGCGGCCCTGTGGCACGTAGGCGATGCCGGCTCGCACCCGCTGGTGTGGCTTGAAGCCGGTGATCGGCTTGCCTTCCCAACTGACCTGGCCCTGCTTGGCCGGCAGCAGGCCCATCAGGCATTTGAGCAGGGTGGTCTTGCCCACGCCGTTGCGGCCGAGCAGGCAGGTGACTTCCCCCACCTTGGCCTCGAACGACAGGCCACGCAGGATATGGCTGCCGCCGTAGTACTGGTGTAGCTGTTGGACTTGCAGCATGGCTTACCCCTTGATCGTTCCCACGCTCTGCGTGGGCATGCATCTGGCGACGCTTTGCGTCGCTGGAACGCAGAGCGTCCCGGGAGGGGGTTCCCACGCAGAGCGTGGGAACCATCGATAAAGTGGATCGTGATTGCTCGGGCTTGCGGCTTGAAGCTTGCCGCTACTCTCAGCGGCCCAGATAAACCTCGATCACCCGTTCGTTGGCCTGCACGGCGTCCAGCGAGCCTTCGGCGAGCACGCGGCCCTGGTGCAGTACGGTGACGTGGTCGGCGATGGTGCCGACGAAGCCCATGTCGTGCTCGACCACCATCAGCGAATGCTTGCGTGCCAGGGACTTGAACAGCTCCGCGGTGAATTCGGTTTCCGCGTCAGTCATACCGGCTACTGGCTCATCGAGCAGCAGCAACTGCGGGTCCTGCACCAGCAGCATGCCGATCTCCAGGAACTGCTTCTGGCCGTGAGACAGCAAGCCTGCCGGGCGCTGGCGCGAGGCGTCGAGCCGGATGGTGGCGAGTACCTCGTCGATACGGTCGCGCTGCTCGCCGTTGAGCCGGGCGCGCAGGCTGGCCCATACGGATTTGTCGGTCTTCTGCGCCAGTTCGAGGTTTTCGAACACGCTCAGCGCCTCGAAAACCGTTGGCTTCTGGAACTTGCGACCGATCCCGGCCTGGGCGATCTGCACTTCGCTCATCTGGGTCAGGTCGAAGGTCTCGCCGAAGTAGGCGACGCCGCTGTTGGGCCGGGTCTTGCCGGTGATCACGTCCATCAGAGTGGTCTTGCCGGCGCCGTTGGGGCCGATGATGCAGCGCAGCTCGCCGACGCCGATGTACAGCGTCAGGTCGGTCAATGCCTTGAAGCCGTCGAAGGAAACGTTGATGTCCTCCAGCGTCAGAATGGTGCCATGGCGCGTGTTCAGGCCACTGCCCGCACTCTGGCCCAGGCCGATGGCATCACGGCCGCTGCCGGCCGGGTCGATCATCATCTCGGGAATCGGTGCAGCTCTCATGACTTGTCCCCTCGCTTGATAAGGCCGATTACGCCCTTGGGCAGAAACAGGGTGACCACGATGAACAGCGCGCCGAGGGCGAACAGCCAATACTCGGGGAAGGCCACGGTGAACCAGCTCTTCATGCCATTGACCAGACCGGCACCGAGCAGCGGGCCGATCAGCGTGCCGCGCCCGCCGAGCGCCACCCACACGGCGGCTTCGATGGATTGGGTCGGGGCCATTTCGCTGGGGTTGATGATGCCGACCTGAGGCACGTACAGCGCACCGGCCAGGCCGCAGAGCACGGCGCTCAGCACCCAGATGAACAGCTTGTAGCCGCGCGGATCGTAGCCGCAGAACATCAGCCGGTTCTCGGCGTCGCGCAGGGCGGTCAGCACCCGGCCGAACTTGCTACGCGCCAGGCGCCAGCCCAGGTACAGGCTGCTGACCAGCAACACGACGGTCAGAAAGAACAGCGTGGCGCGCGTGTTCGCCGCGGTGATCTCGAAGCCGAGGATGCTACGGAAGTTGGTGAAGCCGTTGTTGCCGCCGAAGCCGGTCTCGTTGCGGAAGAACAGCAGCATGCCGGCGAAGGTCAGGGCCTGGGTCATGATCGAGAAATACACGCCCTTGATCCGCGAATGAAAGGCGAAGAAACCGAACACCAAGGCCAGCAATCCAGGCGCCAGCACCACCAGGCACATGGCCCAGAGGAAATTGTCGGTGCCGTACCAGTACCAGGGCAGCTCGGTCCAGGCCAGGAAGCTCATGAACGCTGGCAGGCCGTCGCCAGCGGCTTCGCGCATCAGGTACATGCCCATGGCATAGCCGCCGAGGGCGAAGAACAGGCCATGACCGAGGGATAGCAGGCCGGCGTAGCCCCAGACCAGATCGAGCGCCAGGGCGACGACGCAGTAGCAGAGGATCTTGCCGACCAGGGTCAGCGTGTAAGCCGACACGTGCAGCGCATGATCACCGGGCAGCAGGTGCAGCAGCGGCATGGCGAGCAGCACGACGAGCACCAGCAGGCCGAGGGCCAGCGACACCTGCGGGCCAAGCTTATGGCTGGCGCGGGCCAGCAACGTTTGGTTGGCTGCGTTCATCGGTGAATCCCCTGTAAGCCGACCTGTGGGAGCGCGCCATGCGCGCGAACGATGGTGGGGATACAGTCGCTGGCATGGCCAGCTCCCACGGTGCAGAAGGTCATGGTGCTCAATCGATCACCCTCCCTTTCAAGGCGAACAAGCCTTGCGGACGTTTCTGAATGAACAGAATGATCAGCGCGAGGATGAGGATCTTGCCGAGCACGGCGCCGATCTGTGGTTCCAGGATCTTGTTGGCGATGCCTAGACCAAAGGCCGCCATGACGCTACCGGCCAGTTGGCCGACACCGCCGAGTACCACCACCAGGAAGGAATCGATGATGTAGCTCTGGCCGAGATCCGGGCCGACGTTGCCGATCTGGCTGAGGGCCACGCCGCCAAGGCCGGCGATACCCGAGCCGAGCCCGAACGCCATCATGTCCACACGGCCGGTAGGCACGCCGCAGCAGGCGGCCATGTTGCGGTTCTGGGTGACGGCGCGCACGTTGAGGCCCAGGCGGGTCTTGTTCAGCAGCAGCCAGGTCAGCACCACCACGGCCAGGGCGAAGCCGATGATCACGATGCGGTTATACGGCAGCACCAGGTTGGGCAGCACCTGGATACCGCCGGACAGCCAGTAGGGGTTGGCCACTTCGACGTTCTGCGCACCGAACAGCACACGCACCAGCTGGATCAGGATCAGACTGATGCCCCAGGTGGCGAGCAGAGTTTCCAGTGGCCGACCGTAGAGGTGACGAATCACCGTGCGCTCCAGCGCCATGCCGATGACGGCGGTCACGCAGAAGGCCACCGGCAGTGCCACCAGCGGATACAGCGCCAGGGCCTCGGGAGCGTAGCGCTGGAACAGGATCTGCACCATGTAGGTGGAATAGGCGCCGAGCATCAGCATCTCGCCGTGGGCCATGTTGATCACCCCGAGCAGGCCGAAGGTGATGGCCAGGCCAAGCGCGGCGAGCAGCAGGATCGATCCCAGACTCATGCCACTGAACGCCTGGCCGAGCAGCTCGCCGATCAGCAGCTTGCGCTTGACCTGAGCCAGGCTGGTTTCGGCGGCGGTGCGCACGGCTGTGTCGCTCTCAACGCCGGGTTCCAACAGATTTTCCAGGCGGGTACGCGCCAGCGGCTCGCCGGTTTCACCGAGCAGGCGCACGGCAGCGAGGCGCACCGCAGGGTTGGCGTCGACCAGTTGCAGGTTGGCAAGAGCCAGGGTCAGGGCATCGCGAACGATATCGTCGTCTTCCTTCTCCAGGGTCTGGGCGAGCAGTGGCAGTTGCGCCGGCTGGGCGCTCTTTTGTAGCTGCACTGCAGCACTCAGCCGCTGTGCCGGTTCGTCGGCAAGCAGCTGATGGCTGGCCTGGGCATTGGCGATCAGGCCACGCAGGCGGTTGTTCAGGCGCAATTTGCGCGGGTTACCCACAGGGGAAGCTTCACCTTCGGCAGCCTGGTAGCCGTCGTCGGTTTCGATGAACGCGGTCTTTTCGCTATCCGCAGCTACACGGCCCTGTTGCAGGGCGTCGAGCAGCGGTTGGCGCGCCAGGTCGGGCATGGCGGCCCAACTTTCCAGCAGTTTGGCCTGCTGCGCCGGGCTGGCAGCCACGAAGTCGGCCGCATCGCCAGCTTGGGCGGCGAATGGCACTACCAGCAGCAGGCTGAGAAGTAGTCGGACAAATGCGTTATGCATGGGGTAATCCTTGGTGCCCGATAAAACCGGGAAGCTGTAGGAGTCAGCTGCCAGCGATTGATCTTCAGAGCAACGCGCTCTTGAGATTGCTCGCCGGCAAGCCGGCTCCTACAGGAGGAGCCGGGCGAGCCCGTGGATCAGTTCGACTTCACCGGGGTGTCGCCTTTCTTGTCGTTGCCTTCGATGTAAGGGCTCCACGGCTGGGCGCGAACCGGGCCGTCGGTTTCCCAGACCACTTCGAACTGACCGTCGTCCTGGACTTCGCCGATCATCACCGGCTTGTGCAGGTGGTGATTCTTCTCGTCCATCTTCAGGGTGAAACCGCTCGGTGCGGCGAACTCCTGGCCGGCCATGGCGGCACGCACCTTGTCGACGTCGGTGGTACCAGCCTTTTCGACGGCCTGGGCCCACATGTGGATGCCCACGTAGGTGGCTTCCATCGGGTCGTTGGTGACCACGGTGTCGGCGTTCGGCAGCTTCTTGGCCTTGGCGTAGGCTTTCCAGTCGGCGACGAATTTCTCGTTGACCGGGTTCTCCACGGACTGGAAGTAGTTCCATGCGGCCAAGTGACCGACCAGCGGCTTGGTGTCGATACCGCGCAGTTCTTCTTCACCTACCGAGAAGGCCACCACCGGTACGTCGGTGGCTTCGATGCCCTGGTTGGCCAGTTCCTTGTAGAACGGCACGTTGGAGTCGCCGTTGACGGTGGAGACCACCGCGGTCTTGCCGCCGGCGGAGAACTTCTTGATGTTGGCGACTATGGTTTGGTAATCGCTGTGGCCGAACGGCGTGTAGACCTCTTCGATGTCCTTGTCCTGAACGCCCTTGCTGTGCAGGAAGGCGCGCAGGATCTTGTTGGTGGTGCGCGGGTAGACGTAGTCGGTGCCGAGCAGGAAGAAACGCTTGGCGGCGCCGCCGTCTTCGCTGAGCAGGTATTCCACCGCCGGGATCGCTTGCTGGTTCGGCGCGGCGCCGGTGTAGAACACGTTCGGCGACATTTCTTCGCCTTCGTACTGCACGGGGTAGAACAACAGGCCGTTGAGTTCTTCGTAGACCGGCAGTACCGATTTACGCGACACCGACGTCCAGCAGCCGAAGGTCACCGCGACCTTGTCCTGGGTCAGCAACTGACGGCCACGCTCGGCGAACAGCGGCCAGTTGGAGGCCGGGTCGACCACCACCGCTTCGAGCTGCTTGCCGAGTACGCCGCCCTTGGCGTTGATCTCGTCGATGGTCATCAGCGCCATGTCTTTGAGCGATGTTTCCGAAATGGCCATGGTGCCGGACAGCGAGTGCAGGACGCCGACCTTGATGGTCTCGGCGGCGTGGATGCTCCAGCTCAGGCCCATGGCGACGATGGACGCGGAAAGGGTGAAGGCCTTGATCAGGCTGCGACGTTGCATAGGACGATCTCCATTGACTGACGAGTTTTATGTTGTTGGCAGTGGATCAAGGGACACCACATCAGCCCTGCGCCTGTACGGCCCGCTCGCGGGCGTTGTGCAGCATGTGCAGGGTGATCTTGCGCACTTCCGCCTTGCTGACCTCTATGTGGGTCTTCAGCAACAGCTGTGCTTCTTCGCAACGACGCGACAGGATCGCGCCGAGGATGCGTGCGTGCTCTTCGTAGGTGGCTTCCACCCGAGGCGTTTTGGTGAAGTCCAGGCGACGGACGATACGAATCTTTTCGCTGATTTCGCGGTGCAGGCGAGCCATCTCGCGATTGCCGGTGGCCTCCACCAACTGGCAGTGAAAGCGTTCGTCGAGCAGCGACACTTCGCGGCCTTCTGGCGGACGTTGCTCGGGCGGTGCCGTCCAGATGTGGCGCAGTTCTTCCAATTGTTCTGGCGTTTCACCCGCCGGGCGGTCGCACAGGCGCCGAACCGCCGCCAGTTCGAGCACGATGCGCACGTCGTAGAGCTCTTCGAAATGATGGAAGTCGAACGGCTTGACCTGCCAGCCGCTGCGGAAATACACCTCCAGATAACCCTCGCGCTCCAGGCGATAGAGCGCCTGGCGCACCGGTGTGCGGCTGGCGGCCATGCGCTCGGCCACTTCACCTTCACTGAAACGGTCGCCCGGCAGCAGGCGGAACTCGGAAATGTCGTCCTTGAGCTGCCCGTAGATACGCTCGGCGAGGTTCTCCGGGCGTTCCTTGCCGCGTTTGATCGGGTCGACCAGTTGCATGTCAGGCCGCCTCGCTCGGATCGAGGATCAGCAGCACGTCGCCCGGAGTGACCGCCTTGCCCGGCTGGCAGCGCACCGCCTTGACCGTTCCCGCTACTGGCGCGAGCACGGCCAGCTCCATCTTCATCGCCTCGACCACCAGCAACGGCGTACCGGCTTCGACGTACTGGCCCGGCTCGACCAGCACCTTCCAGACGCTGCCGCACATGTCGGCGCTGACGGCCTGGCCATCGACGGCTTCGTCCTCCTCGCTGCTGGCAACTGGCGCGGCGTGGCTGTCGGCGTCGTCGTCGCGCCACAGCTGCACTTCGGCATCGAAGGCCTGCTTCTGCAACTGCTGGAAGTTGGCGATGCTGCTGGCGTTGTCCGCCAGGAAGCGCTGGTATTCGGCGAAATCGAAGGTGCTCTGCTCGATCTTTATTTGCGCGCGGCCTTCACGGAAGGCGTCGCGGAATTCGTCGAGTTCGGCTTCGCTGACCGGGTAGAAACGCACCTGATCGAAGAAGTGCAGCAGCCACGGCTGGCCGTTGGCGAACTGGGTGTTCTTCACGAACTTGTTCCAGATCGGCAGGGTACGGCCGACCAGCTGGTAGCCGCCGGGCGAATCCATACCGTAGATGCACATGTACATGCCGCCGATACCCACCGTGCCTTCGGCGGTGTAGGTGCGTGCCGGGTTGTACTTGGAGCTGAGCAGGCGGTGGCGCGGGTCGAGCGGTACGGCGCAGGGCGCGTCGAGGTAGACGTCGCCGAGGCCGAGGATCAGGTAGCTGGCTTCGAAGAGGATGTCGCGCACTTCCTCGCGGGTGGCCAGGCCATTGGCGCGCTGGATGAAGTCGACGTTGTTTGGCAACCACGGCGCCTGGCTGCGCACGGTCTCGCTGTAGCGGCTGACGGCAGCGAGGGTGGCGCTGTCTTCGAAGGCCATCGGCAGGTGAACGATGCGGGTCGGCACCTTGAGCGTGCTGACATCACCCAGCTCGCGCTCGAGGCGCAGCAGGTGATCGAGCAGCGCCTGTTGATGCAATACGCGGCTGTCGTAACGCAACTGCAACGAGCGGACGCCCGGTGCCAGCTCTTCCAGACCGGTGAGCGGAGTCGCCTTGAGCGCTTCCATCAGCAGGTGCACACGCAGACGCAGCGCCAGGTCGAGCACGTTGTCGCCGTATTCGAGCAGGATGTAGGCATCGCCAGCCTGGCGGTAGACCGCGCGTGGGCGGCTGCCATCGGCTGGCAGCTCGGCCAGCACGGTGGCCGATACGGTGTCGCCCGGCTGCAGGCTGGGCGCCGGCAACTGTACGGCGTTGACTGCGCTTAGCCGTTCCAGGCTGCCCAGTTGGGCCTGTTCCAGCGCCTGAGCCTGCTCGAAGCTGATCGGATGAAAGCGCAGAGTGTCGCCTGGCTTCACCTGGCCAACCTTCCACAGCTCGGCCTTGGCGATGGTTACCGGGCAGACGAAACCGCCCAGGCTCGGGCCGTCCTTGGTGAGGATCACCGGGAAGTCGCCGGTGAAGTTGATGGCTCCGATGGCGTACTCGCAGTCATGCACGTTGGACGGATGCAGGCCGGCTTCGCCGCCGTCGGCGCGTGTCCAGCTCGGCTTCGGCCCGCTCAGGCGCACGCCGAGGCGGTTGGAGTTGTAGTGCACCTGCCAGTCGGCGGTGAAGAACTGCTCGATCGCCTCGGCAGTGAAGAAATCCGGCGCACCGTGGGGGCCGTAGAGCACACCGATGTTCCAGGTCGTGCCGTACTCGGGAATCAGGCTGGCATCCAGCGCCTGGGGCTCGCTGACCGGCGCTGGCGTGGTGCAGGCGGGCAGGTTCTGGGAGATGGCGAGCATGTCGGCGGTGCGCAGGGTACGCCCGGCATGGCCGCCGAACTGGCCGAGGGCGAAGGTGGAGCGACTGCCCAGGTACACGGGCACATCGAAACCGCCGCGCACGGCGAGGTAAGTACGGCAGCCGCTTTGCGCGCGGCCGAGTTTGAGCACCTGGCCGGCCTTGATGGCGATTGGCGCCCAGTAGGGCACGCTTTCACCGTCCAGCTCGGCAGGGCAGTCAGCACCGGCGAGGGCGACCAGCGCATCACTGTGGAAGCGCAGGCTCGGGCCCTGCAGGGTGAATTCCAGCCCGGCGGCGCTCTCGTGGTTACCGACGATGCGGTTGGCCAGGCGGAAGGCGTAATCGTCCATCGGCCCGGACGGTGGCACGCCGATGTCCCAGTAGCCGAGACGACCAGGGAAATCCTGCACGCTGCTGTAGGTGCCAGGTTCCAGCACTTCGACCACCTGAGCGGCGTAGCTGAAGGTGTCGAGCAGGCGGGTCCAGATCTGCGCGGCGTGGAAGCTCGGCTCGGCGACCACCTGGCGCAGGTAATCGAGGTTGCTGGCGATGCCGTGCAGGCGGGTTTCGCCCAGCGCTTTGCTCAGCTTGGCGATGGCCTCGTCGCGCGTGGCGGCGTGGACGATCAGCTTGGCGATCATCGGGTCGTAGAAGGCCGAGACTTCGCTGCCGGTACTGACCCAGCCATCGACGCGGACGTCGTCCGGAAAGTGCACGTCGGTCAGCACGCCCGGGCTGGGCTGGAAGTTCTTCAGCGGGTCTTCGGCATAGATGCGCACTTCGATGGCCGCACCTTGCGGGGCGCGGTTCAGCGCAAGCCAGTCCAGCTCGTCGCCTGCGGCCACGCGCAGCATGCATTCGATCAGATCCAGACCGGTGACCATCTCGGTCACCGGGTGCTCGACCTGCAGGCGGGTGTTCACTTCGAGAAAGTAGAAGTCGTCGCGAGCGGCGTCGTAGATGAACTCCACGGTGCCGGCACTGCGGTAGCTCACCGACTCGCCCAGCTCGACAGCTGCGGCATGCAGGCGCTCGCGGGTGGCTTGCGGCAGGTTCGGTGCAGGGGTTTCCTCGACCACTTTCTGGTTGCGCCGCTGCAGCGAGCAGTCGCGTTCACCCAGGGCTGCCACGCGGCCTTTGCCATCACCGAATATCTGCACTTCGACATGACGCGCCTGGTCGACGAAGCGCTCGAGGAATACCCCCGAATCACTGAAGAACTGCTCGCCCATGCGTTTGACACCGTCATAGGCGCTGGCCAGGGCCACGGCGTCGGCGCAGCGGGTCAGGCCGATACCGCCACCGCCAGCGGTGGTCTTGAGCATCACCGGGTAGCCGATGCCTTCGGCGGCCGCCATGGCCTCTTCGAGGCTTTGCAGCAGGCCGGTGCCGGGCGCCATCGGCACCTGCGCTTCGGCGGCCAGTTCGCGAGCCCGGTGCTTGAGGCCGAACTCGCGGATCTGCGTCGGCGTCGGGCCAACGAAGGCGATGCCCGCGTTTTCGCAGGCCTCGGCGAATTCGGCGCTTTCCGAGAGAAAGCCATAACCCGGATAGATCGCTTGGGCGCCGGTCTCCTTGGCGGCGGCGAGAATCTTGTCGATACGCAGGTAGCTGTCGGCAGCCTTGTCGCCGCCCAGCGCTACGGCCACGTCGGCATCACGTACATGCTGAGCGTTGCGGTCGGCGTCGGAGTACACCGCCACGCTCTTAACGCCGAGACGCTTGAGGGTGCGGATGGCGCGGACGGCGATCTCGCCACGGTTGGCGATCAGGACTGTTTCAAACATGGTGGCTCTCCGTGGCGAGATCGCCGTGACGGGCTACGCCAGTCCTGCAATTTGACTTCGTCGCTGCGCTGCTGAGCAGCTGGTCACCACGGTTGGCGATCAGTACGGTATGGAACATCGGTTTGTTTCTCCAGGCAGATTCGGCGGCAGGTCGTTGGTGGCTCCCTCTCCTTTACTGGAGAGGGCACTGCTCACTTCTTGGTGCTGGCAATAAAGGCGCGCCAGCCACCGAAACTGGTGATGTCTCGTGCATCACTCAGCGCCCAGGGCTCGCAGATGAAACCCTTCACGCTGCGCCCGTCCGCCAGGGTCAGGTTGCCGATACCCAGAGGCGCGGGGATTTCGGCGACGAATTCGCCGAAGCGCGCCAGAGGGATGTCCCATAGCTCGACGATGATCGACGTACCATCGCTGCTACGCGCCAGGCCCGGTTTGGGCGGCACGGTGCCGGCCAGGGCGTAGAGGCGATAGTCCGGCGAGGTCAGGGTCTGCTCGACCAGCACCGCGTTGCGGGTGGTCAGCTGGAAGTTCAGCGGCATGCCGGTCAGGTGCGCACCTACCACGGCTACCCGCACGCTGCCGGCAGGCACTGCCGTGGCCGGCTTTTGTGGAGGCAGCGCGCGACCGGTGGCGCCGAGTGGCAGCTCCAGGCTGGCCAGCCAGCGTTTGCCGAAGGCCGCCAGGGCCAGGTCGTGCCAGGCGGGGGCGAGCAGGGTGATGCCGGCGGGCAGGCCGTCGTCGCGCAGGCCGGCGGGTACGGCCAGGGCAGAGAGGTCGGCGAGATTGGTGAAGTTGGTGTAAGTGCCGAACTGGCTGTTGAACAGCACCGGCTCCTGGCGCATTTCGTCGAGGCTGCGAATGGTCGGCGAAGTCGGCACTACCAGCGCGTCGAAACCTGCCAGCGCGTCGTTGATCTTGCGGCTCAGCTCGGCGCGCAAGTACTCGGCCTTGTAGGCGTCGCAAGCGCTGTATTGGTGGCCGCTGTCGACGATACCGCGTACCACCGGGTCGAGATGCTCCGGCGCCACGCCCTCCACGGCGACGGTGCGCTCGGCGACCCAGGGGCCGTAATACAGCTGTTCGGCGAGCTCACGGAAGGGGCTGAAGTCGATGGGTTGCAGGGTGACGCCCAGCGCGCGCAGTTTTTCCAGCGCCTGCTCGAATACGACCTGGGTCTGGGTATCGGCAAAGAACTCCAGGCTGTCGGGCACGGCGAAGGTCGGTGCGGACTTCATGCCGACAGGGGCGCTGTTGGGATTGTTGCGCGAGTAGGCGTCGTCTGCGTCGTAACCGCCGGCGAGGCGGGCGACGGTTTCGGCGTCGCCGACCGTGAGGGCGAACACCGAGATGCAATCGACTGTGCGGCACGCTGGCACCAGGCCGGTGTTCGGTAGCCAACCCTTGGTCGGCTTGAGCCCGACGATATTGTTGAAGCCCGCTGGCACACGGCCCGAGCCGGCCGTATCGGTGCCCAGTGAGAACGGTACCAGGCCGCGCGCGACCACGCTGGCCGAGCCTGAGCTGGAACCGCCGCTGACGTACTCTGGATTGAAGCTATTGGCGACTGCGCCGTGGGGCGAGCGGGTACCGACCAGGCCGGTCGCGAACTGATCGAGATTGGTCTTTCCGATGAGGATGGCCCCGGTGGCGCGCAGGCGCTCGACCACCGTGGCATCGGCCTCGGCCTGGTAGGCGAATTCGGGGCAGGCAGCGGTGGTCTGCCAGCCGGCTGCGTTGATGTTGTCCTTGATGGCGAACGGCACGCCGTACAGCGGCAGCTTGTCCTGCTGGCCTTCGGCCTTGTCGAGCAGGGCCTGCAGATGGCTCAACTGGGCGTCGAGCTGCGCAGCGCTGGCCAGGCAGATCCAGGCGTTGTCGTCACGGCTCAGTTGCGCGAGCAGGGCGTGCAACAGTTCGGCTGGTTGCGCGGCATCACGGTAAGCCTGTTGCCAGTCGGCGAGGGTAAAGGCGAAGGTGGCGTTGGACATACTCTGAGATTCCATCTTGTATCCAAGTTGAAATTGCTAGAGCAAGAGCGATGCCAGTTTTTAACTAGCTGATTTTTATGAGTTTTATTTTATTAGGAGGTTTTTTAGGACTATTCCTGCACCGTAGCGGAGCCGCGCTGAAGCCTTTTGGTGCGCAGGCGACCGGCGTGGTGTGAGATGGGATAAGGGCAGGCGTCAGGCGAAAGCGGTCATCTGCTGCGGGGTTCGATCTGATCGTTCCTCACGCTCCGCGTGGGAATGAGTGCAGGGACGCTCTGCGTCCGATGTCGAGGCCTGGCGAGCGCAGAGCGCCCTGGATTGGGCTCCCACGCTGGAGCGTGCGAGCCATCATCAATCTCGTGGGAGGGGCCGGGCGGCGATCCGCTTTAGCCGCGAGCTATTTAAGCCTAGTAGGCACAATCGAGGCTAAAGCCTCTCCCACAAAAGCACTCAACAAACGGCCGCTTTCGCCACTCACCAGCCGCTCTTGCTACCTACAGCCCGCTCAACAGCGCCCGATAATCCCGCACGGCCTCGAACTCTTCGGTGTCTTTCACGCCTTTGCGGCTATCCGGCTCATAGATCGCCAGCAGGTGCTTTATGCCAAAGTGTTGGGCGCTGCGCAGGATCGGCACGTTATCGTCGATGAACAGGCTGCGCGCCGGCTCGAACGACAGATCCTGCTGCAGGGCAGACCAGAACTGCGCGTCTTCCTTGGGGAAGCCGTAATCATGGGAGCTGATCAGACGGTCGAAGTAGGGCGCCAGCTCGATGCGTTCCAGCTTCAGAGACAGCGAATCGCGGTGAGCATTGGTGATCATCACCACCTGTTTGCCGGCCTGGCGGATGGCAGCGAGGAATGTGTCGGCGTCCGGGCGCAGGGCGATCAGGTCGGCGACCTCGCGCTTGAGGTCACGGATCGACAGGTTCAGCTCGCGGCTCCAGAAGTCCGTGCAATACCAGTTCAGTTGGCCAGCGTGCTTCGTAAACAGCGGCTGCAGTTCGGCATCGGCCAGGGCACGGCTGACGCCGTGGTGCTCGGCGTAGCGCTGTGGCAGGTGCTCGAGCCAGAAGTGGTTATCGAAGTGCAGGTCGAGCAGAGTACCGTCCATGTCCAGCAATACGGTGTCGATTTCGGGCCAGGGCAGGTTCATGGCAAGGCGGCTCTCTGAGATGTAAATGCGGTGGACGGGGCCTGCTAGTCGTCAAATGCGCGCTTTTAGAGCGCAGACAATCCAAGCAGGCGCGGTATGATAACCGTTCCGGTCAGCCCAGCAGCAGGACTCACCCATGCGTCAGAAGCCCACCGTCATCGCCCGAGAAATCGTTGCTAGCAGCCGCCTGTTTCGTGTCGAGGAAATCCAGTTGCGCTTCAGCAACGGTGCCGAGCGCACCTACGAACGGCTGGTCGGGCGCGGCACTGGGCATGGTGCGGTGATGATCGTGGCCATGGTGGATGACGAGCACGTTCTGCTGGTCGAAGAATATTGCGGCGGCACGGGTGAGTACGAGATCTCCCTGCCCAAGGGGCTGATCGAGCCGGACGAGGATGTACTCGATGCCGCCAATCGAGAATTGCAGGAAGAGGCCGGTTTCGGTGCTCGCAAGCTGGAGCATCTGACCGAGCTGAGCCTGTCTCCCGGTTATATGAGCCAGAAGATCCAGGTGGTGCTGGCCCGTGATCTGTATCCACAAACACTGCCTGGCGACGAGCCGGAGCCGCTACGTGTGGATAAAGTCAGTCTGCGTGAGCTGTCCGCCCTGATCCAGCATCCGCAGTTCAGCGAGGGCCGTGCCCTGGCCGCGCTGTATCTGGTGCGCGATCTGCTGGAGCAGCGTGGGGAGCTGAGCCGATGAACCAACCGTTGTTGCCTGCCGTACTGGAACTGGTGCAGCAGGCGGGCGCCGCGATTCTGCCGTTCTGGCGCCAGGGTGTTCAGGTGGTCGAAAAGGCCGATGCTTCGCCGGTAACCGCCGCCGACCTGGCGGCCCATCGTGTGCTGGCCGACGGTCTGCAGGCGCTGGACGCGAGCATTCCCGTATTGTCCGAAGAAGATGCCGATATCGCCCTGAGCGAACGTGCTGGTTGGACTCGCTGGTGGCTGGTCGACCCGCTCGACGGCACCAAGGAATTCATCGCCGACAGCGAAGAGTTTACCGTCAACGTAGCGCTGATCGAGCGTGGGCAAGTGGTGTTCGGGGTGGTCGGCATTCCTGCCTCGGGCGTTTTTTATTACGGCGGGAGCGGCCTGGGCGCCTGGCGCGCTGAACCGGGTGACGAGCCGCAGGCGATTACCGTACGAGAAACGCCGGCCGTCGGCCTCACTGTAGTCGCCAGTCGGCGTCATGGCAGCGCCGAGCAGGAGCAGTTGCTGGCTTCCCTGGTTGCGCGCTTTGGCGATATAGAACGAATCAGTGTCGGCAGTTCGCTGAAGTTCTGCCAGCTCGCTGAAGGCAGCGCGGACTTCTATCCGCGCCTGGCGCCGACTTCGCAGTGGGACACCGCTGCTGCCCAGGGCGTACTCGAGGGCGCTGGCGGGGTGGTGCTGACCCTGCAGGGCGAGCCGCTGCGCTACGAGGCGCGGGAGTCGCTGCTCAATCCTTTCTTTCTAGCACTGCCGGCCGACGTCGAATGGCGCGAGTTGCTGGTCGAGGAAGCCAAGCGGTTAGCGCCAGTTAATTAGCGCCTCCCCGGCTACCGCTATTTGCCAAACATTGTAGGAGCCGCTATCCCGCCGCGAATCGTCTGGCCAGCGCGGAAATCGCGGTATAACCACAATCGTTCGCGCCGAGGGCGACGCTCCTACATGGACAGTGGCTTACGCCTCAGTCGAGCATGTCGCTGTAGCGGCCGTCCTGCTTGAACACCAGCGGCTGGGCGAAGCCCGGTACCTTGATCTGCTCGCTGCCGATGTCGATCTGCGTGTCGTCGATCAGGTCGTTGCCGAAGTTGTAGATGATATCCAGCTGACCTTTCAGTGCCTGCTCGTCGTAAGCCCGCGCCGTCACGCGGGTTTGCTCGCGACGCTGCTGGTAGGTGCTGAAGGCCGCCTCGCCGTGACGCTTGCGCAGCATGCGCTCGACCACGTGCGGGGCGAGTACTACGGCGCTGGCGTTGTTGCCGCCAAAACCCTTGGAGTTGATGAAGCACACGTCCATGCGCTGGTCGTGACGATCCACGTTGCTGATGCTCAGGTGCTGCTGGTGCACGTCCGCAGCCACTTCATCGATGGTCTTGATGCCAGGAATGATGCCGTACTTGAAGGTGCCCAGCGCGGAGATCACCTGGTCGCCACTGGCGGTTGCCAGGGAGTGGCCGACGAACGCTTTCACTGCCGCTACTGGCCAGCTGTCAATGGCGAAAGCCGCCGCTACGCGATCCAGCAGTTCGGATTCGGTGACCCGGTTGGCCGGGGTGCTGGAGCCGTGGGCATGCACGAAGCTGCGCTGGCGCACGGCATCGACGCCCAGCAGCTGCACGGCGCTGGCCACGGCCTTGGCGACGGTCAGGTAGTTGCCTGGGCCGGGCGCGGAAATGGATTTCTTGAAACCGTCGGCGTTGATGAACACGTCGGTGGCGGCGCCGTGGATGTCGGCACCCAGTTGCAGGGCCAGCTCATCGTCCATCAAGACGATGAACTGGCAGGCTTCCGACAGGGTGAAACCGCAGTTGTCGCCGAACGGGCGGCTGGCGCGGCGGAAGTCGACGTTACCCTGGGTTGTATCGGTTTTGCCTTCGATCAGGCGCAGGCCGTCTTCGGTGGCCAGTGCGCCCATGGCGCCATAGCCCTCGATGCACTCGGCGTTGATCGGTGCCTCGCTGTTGCCGACGATCACTACTCGTGCGGTGCCGGCATTGATCTGCTCGATGCCTTTCTGCAGGTTGTAGAGGAACGTTGCGCAGGCGCCGGTGACGCTGCCGGTGGTGCCGACGCTGCCCAGCACGTAGGCGTTGATGAAGTCGGCGGGCATGGTGTTCAGGCCCAGGGCCAGCTGCTTGGAGCTGACGCGGTGGCCCTTGAGGCGCGACTGCATCAGACCGCCGAAGCCGTTCTCGTCGAGCTGGCTCATGATGCTGCCGGCGAATACTGCAATCTCGTCGGGGGCAACGTGGTCGACGATGGTCTGCCACGGCACACCGGTGGCGCGCAGGGCATCGGTGACGCCAACCACGGCCATCTGCAGGCCACGCGGGTGGAAGCGCGAGTTGTACAGTTCGCCCGGCTCGAAGCCGGTCGGCAACTGGCCTGCGGATTTCACCGGCAGGGCACGGTAGCTGTCGACCTTGAATTCACAGGTGTCGTGCAGGGTGACGCGCACGTCGTTGCCGCCCAGTTCCTCTACCGACCAGTTGGCCGGCAGCGGCTCGGGCAACTGCTTGCGGGTGCTGACGAAGGTCAGGCTGCCGCCTTCACCGTTCAAAGAGATGCTCTTGTGCCAATGGGCAGCGTCGGGGTCGAGGTGCTGTTTCTCGATGCGGCGCACCAGGGTGGACGCTAGCACCTGCTCGCCATAGCGGCGCTCGATCTCGATGGCCGACAGTGGTTCACCGGCCTGGCTCTGATAGGCGCCATCGACCACGCGCACCAGCTTGGTCATCACCGCCAGGCCGATGAGTGTTTCGCGGCGTGCCTGCTCGTCCAGCGATTCGATCACCATGCGGCGGAAGCCGTGGTGGAAGGAGCTGCGGCCGGCGGCATTGTAGCCACCGAAACCGACGATCACAGGCAAACGAGACTTCACGCGGACACTCCTTCAACTAATTAGATCAGCACGCGCCATTATCGAGCGGATGCTGGGTCAGCGGATCGAGGCGAGGCGCGCGTTTCTGACGATAGGCGCCATGATGGAAATTCAGGTGCCTATGCTGACGCGATCCATGACCCACGAGTCACGACTTGATACAAGGTTACCCGTTATCGGTTGCGGCGGCACGGCTCACATGCGATCTGCCTGAAACAAAAAAGCCCGGCACTGAGGCCGGGCGTAATGGGGGCGAACCCCCATAAAGTGGAACGTCTTACATGCCCAGGAAGTTAGGCAAGCCCAGCGAAATGAACGGCACGTAGGTGACCAGGAGCAGGAAGCACAGCATCACCAGCAGCCACGGCGATACCGCGCGCACTACACGGGTCAGCGGCATGCCGGTCACCGCCGAGGTGACGAACAGGTTGAGTCCAGTTGGCGGCGTGATCAGGCCGATCTCCATGTTCACCACCATGATGATGCCCAGGTGGATCGGGTCGATGCCCAGCTGCATGGCGATCGGGAACAGGATCGGCGCCAGGATCAGGATGATCGCCGACGGCTCCATGAAGGTACCGGCGATCAGCAGCACGATGTTCACCACGATCAGGAACTCGATCGGGCTGAAGCCCTGCTCGACGACCCAGGCAGTGATCGACTGCGGAATCTGCTCGGTGGTCAGCACGTGGGCGAACAGCATGGCGTTGGCGATGATGAACATCAGCACCACGCTCAGCTTGCCGGCCTCGATGATCACCTTCGGGCACTCACGCACCGTCATGTCCTTGTAGACGAAAATCGCTACGAAGGCGGCATACACGGCGGCCACCGCGGCGGCTTCAGTCGGCGTGAACATGCCCGAGTAGATACCGCCGAGGATGATCACGATCAGCATCAAACCCCAGCCCGCTTTGCGGCCAGCGGTGAGGATTTCCTTGAACGAGGCGCGCGGCAGCGACGGCATGTTCTGCACGCGTGCCATGATGTAGATGACCACCATCAGCACCAGGCCGAGCAGCAGGCCCGGCACCACACCGGCCATGAACAGCTTGCCCACCGAGGTTTCGGTCGCGGTGGCGTAGACCACCATGACGATCGACGGCGGAATCAAGATGCCCAGGGTGCCGGCGTTACAGACGATACCGGCCGCAAAATCCTGCTTGTAGCCCGAACGCACCATACCGGCGATCACGATCGAACCGACTGCGGCCACCGTGGCAGGCGACGAGCCGCTCAGTGCGGCGAACAGCATGCACGCGAGGATCGCGGCGATGGCCAGGCCACCCTTGATGTGACCGACGCAGGCGTTGGCGAAATCGATCAGCCGACGGGCCACGCCGCCGCTGGTCATGAACGCACCGGAGAGCAGGAAGAACGGAATCGCCAGCAGGGTGTAATGCTCGCTGGTCTCGAACAGCTTGATCGCCAGCGAACGCACCGAGTCGTTGCTGAAGAACAGAATGGTCATGGCCCCGGACAAACCCAGGGAAATCGCCACGGGAATGCCGATAAACATCAGCACGAACAGGGCGACGAACAGGAAGGCAATGGTCATTTGGTGGTCTCCGCCTTGTCGCTTTCAGCCAGTTTCACAGCGTCATCAACTTCGCTGTGCAGGCCCAGGCCTTGTTGTTTGCCCTGCAGGACGCGGATGAAAATCTGTAGAAAGCGCAGGAACATCAGGGTGAAGCCGATCGGTACGATCATCACGATGTGCCATTGCTGAACACCGAAACGATCCAGATCCTCGGCACCGGTGCCGACGCTGTACAGCACAGCGACCCACTGCTCGCTGGAATACGCCATTAGGGCGCAGTAGCCCAGGCAGATAATCAGCGCGAGGATGGCCATCAAGCGCTGATTGGCGGGGTTGAACTGGCGCACCAGCAGGTCGACGCCGATGTGCGCGCCGATGCGTACCCCCCAAGCCAGGCCGACGAAGATCAGCCAGCCGAACATGGCCTTGGTCAGGGCCACGCTCCAGGTCATTTCCTGGGCGACATAGAGGATGCCGTCGCCGATGCTGAACATCGCATCGTTGGCGAAGGGCAGCGAATCACCCAGGGAATAGAAAACACCGTACAGGTTGTTGAATACCACGTACGAGAAGGTGACCAGGGTCATGCCTGCAAGCAGGAATGCCACCAGTATTTCCTCGAGTTGGTTCCAGACACGAGAGACAGCGTGCATGGGTTATCTCCATCAATAGAGCGGTCGCGAGGCGACGAATGAGACAGGAACGCGCAGCCCGACAGCCTGAGTGTGGCATTCGGTCAGAGATCTGTCGGTGAAACGGGCGGCGATCCCGCTCAGGAACCGCCGCCTATCGCGCAGCTAAGGCTCAGCCTTAGTTGGCGTTGTTGGAGTTCTCGGCAGCTTTGATCAGGTCAGCACCGATCTCGCCTTCGAACTTCTTCCATACCGGACGCATGGCTTCGCGCCACTCTTCACGCTGCTCGGGAGTCAGGGTGACGATTTCAGTGGTGCCAGCATCGATGATGCGCTGCTTGTCTTTCTGGTTCAGCTCGCCAGCCTGCTTGTTCACCTCAACGGTGACCTCAGCCAGGATCGCGGTCAGTTCTGTACGGATATCTTCCGGCAGACCTTCCCAGAACTTGGTGTTGGTGATCACCATGTAGTCCAGTACACCGTGGTCAGACTCGGTGATGAACTTCTGCACTTCGTGCATCTTCTGGCTGTAGATGTTCGAGTAGGGGTTCTCGGCACCGTTGACTACACCGGTCTGCAGGCCTTGATACACCTCGGCGAAGCTCATCTTGCGCGGCGCAGCGCGCAGGGCCTTGAACTGCTCATCGAGTACGGCGGAGGCCTGTACGCGGAATTTCAGGCCACGGGCGTCTTTGGGCTCAACCAGCTTCTTGTTGGCGGACAGCTGTTTCATGCCGTTGTGCCAGTAGCCGAGGCCGGTGATGCCTTTGCTTTCCATGCTGGTCAGCAGGGATTTGCCCTCAGGGCTTTGCTGGAAGCGGTCGACGGCGTTGATGTCGTTGAACAGGAACGGCAGGTCGAAGATCTGGATCTGCTTGGTGTAATGCTCGAACTTGGCCAGCGACGGAGCAATGATTTGCACGTCGCCAAGCAGCAGCGCTTCCATTTCCTTGCCGTCGCCGAACAGCGAGGAGTTCGGATAGACCTGCACGGTCACCTTGCCATCCATACGCTCTTCGACGAGCTTCTTGAACAGCAGCGCGCCTTGACCTTTAGGGGTGTGCTCGGCCACCACGTGGGCGAACTTGATGGAGATCGGGTCGGCAGCCTGAGCCATACCGGCGATGCTCAGCGACAGGGCGCAAGCCAGTGCCTTGGCAGTGAATTTGAACATGCGATGCTTCCTCTTGTTGTTGGATATCTAGCCCTGCTGGGGGCTGAAACGAGCGGACAAGAGCAAGTCGAGGATTGCCGTATGAAGCGGCAGGATCGGTTGGCTGCGATTAGGCCTGGACTTGTACTTGTTCTTCGCTGGTCAGGAATATAGCAAGCGCTGTGCCAGCCTGCGACGAAAGCGCGCAGGACAGCTTTGCGTTGTTCGCAAAGCCTTGTGGGGTGGGCTTGCTTGATTTCGCCAGGAAATGCTGCCGGTCATGGCGACTGTCGGCTTTCATGGGAGGTTGGCAGGGATGATGAATACTCGGCAATAATCCGCCTATTCAGTCGGCGTCGTCTGGCGAGCTACCGCCAGCGTCCGCGAAATTCAGCCCATGCTTACGTAATTTATCGTGCAGGGTCTTGCGCGGCACGCCGAGGGCTTCGGCCAGGCTGCGCAATGAGCCGTGGCTGCGGGTCAGCTCGGCAGCGATCAACGCGCGTTCGAAGGCCTCGACCTGTTCACTGAGGCTGCCGGTCAATGGGGCGCTCTGCGGCTGGCTGTTAATCGTCAACTCCAGGCCGAGATCCAGCCCCAGAGCGAAGCGCTCGCCGGCGTTCTGCAATTCGCGCACGTTACCCGGCCAGGGATGGCGCAACAGCATGGCCCGCTGGCCGGGCTGCAGTTCGCGTTGCGTCAGGCCGTGGCGGGTGCTGGCGGTGTCGGCGAAATGCTGGAACAGCACCAGAATATCCTCGCCGCGCTCGCGCAGTGGCGGGATACGCAATGGCGCGACGTTGAGGCGGTAATAAAGATCCGCACGGAAGCGACCCTGATCGGCGGCGGTGCGCAGGTCTTCCTTGGTCGCGGCAATCACGCGGATATCCAGGGGAATCAGCTGGTTGCCACCCAGGCGCTCGACCACGCGTTCCTGCAGTAGGCGTAACAGTTTGACCTGTACGTCGAGGCTCATGCTCTCGATCTCATCGAGGAACAAGGTGCCGCCATTGGCGAATTCGAATTTACCGATACGGCGCTTCTGCGCGCCGGTGAAGGCGCCGGGCTCGTGGCCGAACAGTTCGCTTTCCACCACGGACTCTGCCAGTGCGCCGGCATTGATGGCTACGAAAGGCCCGTCGCGTCGATTCGACAGGTCGTGCAGGGCGCGAGCGACAACTTCTTTTCCTGCACCGGTTTCGCCCAGGATCAGTACATCGGTGCTGATGCTGGCGAGGGAGCCGATTTGCTCGCGCAACCGCTGAATGGCGGGGGAGTTTCCGACCAGCCGTCCGGAGAGCTGCTGACGGTCGGCCAGGGCCAGGCGCAGGCTGCGGTTGTCCAGCACCAGGCGGCGCAGGGCGAGGGCTCGACGAACGCTTTCCAGTAAATCCTCGCTGGCGAAGGGCTTTTCCAGGAAGTCGTAGGCGCCCGTGCGCATAGCCTGTACGGCCAGCGGTACGTCGCCGTGCCCGGTGATCAACAGTACTGGCAGCTCGGGATCCTGTTCGTGCAATTGCTGCAGCAACTGCAGACCGTCGACACCAGGCATGCGGATATCGCTGACCACCACACCGGGCCAGTCGCGTTCGATGCGTTCGGCGAGGCCCTTGGCATCGGCCAGGGTGGTAACCTTGAGGCCTGCCAGATCGAGGGTTTGGCTGAGGGCCTGGCGCAGGTGCGGGTCGTCGTCGATCAGCAGAACCTGGGTACGGGCGTCGATGGTGGTCATACGGCGAAGTCCTCGGGCGGCTGGATGTTCACGCCATTTTCGGCGGTGTGCAGGCGCAGGATCAGGTGAGCGCCTCCTTTGGGATGGTTGCTGAACAGCAACTCGCCACCCAGGGCGCGCATCAGGGTGTCGCAGATCGCCAAGCCAAGGCCGAGGCCCTGGGCGCTGGTCTTGGTGGTGAAGAAGGGTTCCCGGGCATGGGCCAGAGCGGTCTCGGAGAAGCCTGGGCCGTTGTCGCGCAGGTGCAGCTCGACCAGATTGTCGTGCAGCTCGGTGCTGATCCAGATGCGCCGCGGCTGCGCCCGTTCGCCAAGGGCGTCTAGGGCATTTGCCAACAGGTTGCTGAGCACCTGGCGCAGGCGGGTTTCGCCGGCCTGTACCCAAAGGGTGGCGTCGGGTAGGTCGCGGATCAGTTCCACATCCATCGCCCGACGGCGTTTGGCGAGCAGTGCCAGGGCATCATCCAGGGCCGGCTGTAGAGCCACGCTTTCCGGAGCGTGCCGGTCGCGGCGGGCGAAGGCGCGCAAGTGGGCGATGATCGAGGCCATGCGCTCGGTGAGCTGGCTGATCAGCTTGAGGTTGCCGCGGGCGTCCTCGGTGCGCTCGTGGTCGAGCAGCACACCGGCGTTTTCGGCATAACTGCGAATGGCCGCCAGCGGTTGATTGAGTTCGTGGCTGATGCTCGCGCTCATGGTACCCAGGGCTGTCAGTTTGCTGGCCTGTACTAACTCGTCCTGGGCCTGCACCAACTCCTGTTGGGCTTGCTCGCGTTCCAGGACTTCCTGTTTCAGGCGGCTGTTGAGGCGTTCCAGATCCTGGGTACGCTCCTGCACGCGCTGCTCCAGTTCCTGGCGGGCCCGGGTGCTGAGGGCGATGCGATCGAGGTAGTGACGGCGCCGCTGCATCATCAGGCCGAGCAGCAAAATCAGCACCAGCAGGGTACCGCCGCCGATGGCCACCACGGTACGTACCGAGCGGTCGAGCACCACGCGCGGGGCAAGAATGCTGACACTCCAGCCAGTTTCGTCGAGCACTCGGCTCTGTGTCAGCCAGACGTCGGCATCCAGTCGCAGGGGTGGCGGCGATTGGGTCGGATACGGCTGGATGGCTGCGATGGAGGCGCGCTCGGCCTTGTCCAGCGGGCGACTGGCGTGAAACCGCCAGTCCGGTCGCGAGGTGAGGATCACCACGCCATTGCCGTCGGTCACCAGCAACTGCTCCGGGGTATTGCCCCACAGGCTTTCGGTGTGGTCGAGATCGACCTTGATGACCATCACGCCGATCTTCTGGGCACCATCGTAAACGGCGGAGGCGAAGTAGTAACCGCGCTTGCCAGACGTGGTGCCGAGACCGAAGAAGCGCCCCAGGCGGCCGGCCAGGGCCTCCTGGAAATAGGGCCGGAAGGCGAAGTTGCCGCGCACGAAGGTGTCCTGCTGATCCCAGTTGGAGGCGGCCAGGGTTTCGCCTGCAGGGTTCATCAGGTAGATCACGTCGGCACCGGTCTGCTGGCGCACCCGCTTGAGCAACTGGTTGGCCGCAGCCTGGGCGGCTTCGTCTCCCGGCGTGGCCAGTACGGTACGCAGTCCCGGCAGGTCGCCGAGAATCGGTGGGAGCACTTCGTAACGGCGTAAGGTGCCCAGCAGGTTGGCCACGTACAGGTCGAGGGTTTGACGATTCTGCTCGGTCAGCTCGGCGCGGTAGTAACGCTCGGCAAGGTGCTGCAGTGGCCACAGCAGCGGCGCCAGCAGCAGCGCCAGCAGGGCCAGGCTGCGCCAACGTGGGCGTTTGGGCATGGTGGTGGGAATCGTGTTCATGAAATAGGCGCCGGGAAGACCTGGGCATTATGAGCGCATAAGCTTTCAGCCTGGTAGCTCGGGTCGAACGTGGCGACACCCAAGGCCCTGGGTATCGCTGCACTCAACCCAGGCTACGGGACGGCGTCAGCGTGGACTGCTCAGGCACTCCAGCAGGCCATCCTGCCAGTCCGGCAGGCGTACGCCCCAGTCGCGCTCCAGGCGAGTGCCATCCAGCCGCGAGTTGAGCGGGCGCTGGGCGGGTGTCGGGTAGTCGCTGGTGGCAATCGGCTTCAGTTGTGCGACGGATTTGCCTTGGGCCTGCAACTGCGCGGCGATGGCTTCAGCGAAGCCGAACCAGGAGGTCTCGCCGCGAGCGGTGAAGTGATAGAGGCCCCAGGCAGCGGTCTGCTGCGTTTGCCAGCGTTCGATCAACTGAGCGGTGGCGGCGGCGATACTGCCGGCCCAGGTCGGTGCACCGATCTGATCGGCGACTACGCTGAGCTGCTCGCGCTCCTGCAACAGGCGCTGCATGGTCAGCAGGAAGTTGCGACCGTGCAGGGAATACACCCAACTGGTGCGCAGGATCAGGTGTTTGCCGCCGACCGCGGCGATGGCCTGCTCGCCGGCCAGCTTGCTGCGCCCGTAGACGCCCAGCGGATTGGGCGTGTCTTCCTCGTGGTAGGCGGCGGGGTTGCTGCCATCGAACACGTAATCGGTGGAATAGTGGATCAGCGGTACGTCGAGGTCGGCCGCTTCCTCGGCGAGCACTCCGGGAGCGCTGGCATTGATCGCGAAGGCAGCGTCCGGCTCGCTTTCTGCCGCGTCGACCGCGGTGTGCGCGGCGGCATTGACGATCAGTTCTGGGCGCAGATGGCGTACGGCTTCACGAATGCGCCCGGTATCGGCAAGGTCGAGTTGCTCTCTGCCCAGTACGATGAGTTCGTGATGCTGACTAAGCAGCAATTGCAGCTCTCGGCTGACCTGGCCGTACTGGCCGAGCAGAAGGATTTTCATGGAAACAGCTCGGCCTCGTCGAAGCGCAGGCCCTGCTGATCCTTCGCCGAGAGTTTGGGATCGCCTTGCAGCTGCCAGTCGATGGCCAGCTTGGGATCATCCCAGCGGATGCAGCGCTCGTGGGCCGGTGCGTAGTAATCGGTGGTCTTGTAGAGAAATTCGGCGAATTCGCTGAGCACCAGAAAACCATGGGCGAAGCCTTCCGGTACCCACATCTGACGCTTGTTGTCAGCGGAAAGGTGAGCACCGACCCACTGGCCGAAGGTCGGCGACTGGCGGCGCAGATCCACGGCAACGTCATACACCTCGCCTGCGGTGACGCGCACCAGCTTGCCCTGGGCCTGTTGCACCTGATAGTGCAGGCCGCGCAACACGCCGCGCTGCGAGCGGGAGTGGTTGTCCTGCACGAAGGTGGGGTTCAGGCCGGTCGCTTCGGTGAAGGCCAGGGCGTTGAAACTCTCGAAGAAGAAACCCCGCTCATCACCGAATATCTTCGGTTGCAGAATGAGTACATCGGGGATTTCGGTGTGGATGATTTGCATCAATTGTCCTCGGCCAGACCGAACAGGTACTGGCCATAGCCGGTTTTGCCGAACGCCTTGGCCTGCAGCAGCAGGCGGTCGCGGTCGATCCACTCCTGCCCATAGGCGATTTCTTCCAGGCAGGCGACTTTCAGACCCTGGCGATGTTCGATGGTTTGCACGTACTGCGACGCTTCCAACAAGCTGTCGTGGGTGCCGGTATCGAGCCAGGCGAAGCCGCGACCGAGGCGTTCTACGCGCAGATCACCGCGTTGCAGGTAGGCATTGTTGACGTCGGTGATCTCCAGCTCGCCACGCGGCGAGGGTTTGACCGCCTTGGCGATCTCGATCACGTCGTTGTCGTAGAAATACAACCCGGTCACTGCGTACTGAGAACGCGGCTGGGCCGGCTTTTCCTCGATGGAAATGGCCTGGCCCTGTGCATCGAACTCCACCACGCCAAAGCGCTCGGGATCGCGAACCCAGTAACCGAACACCGTGGCGCCCTTGTCCGCTGCCGCGGCACGTAGCAGTTTCTCGGTGAAGTGCTGACCATGGAAGATGTTGTCGCCGAGGATCAGGCATACCGAGTCATCGCCGATGAACTGCTCGCCAATGATGAAGGCGCGCGCCAGACCATCTGGTTCGGGTTGTTCGGCGTAGCTCAGCTGCAGGCCGAACTGGCTGCCGTCGCCAAGCATCTTCTGGAACTGTGGCAGGTCGTGGGGCGTGGAAATGATCAGGATCTCGCGGATGCCAGCCAGCATCAGCACTGAGAGCGGGTAGTAGATCATCGGCTTGTCGTAGATCGGCAGTAACTGCTTGGACACGCCCAGGGTGATCGGGTGCAAGCGGGTGCCGGAGCCTCCGGCGAGAATGATGCCTTTCACTGTTGTTGCTCCTTGGGGGCGCCGAGCCGTTCACGTTGATAGCTGCCGTCCTGTACGCGGCGACACCAGTCAAGGTTGTCGAGGTACCAGCGTACGGTCTTGCGCAGGCCGCTGGGGAAGGTCTCTTCCGGCGTCCAGCCTAGCTCGCGTTCGATCTTGCTGGCGTCGATGGCGTAACGCAGGTCGTGGCCGGGGCGGTCGGTGACGAAGGTGATCTGTTCGCGGTAGGAGCCCGCTGCGCGCGGCTGCAACTCGTCGAGCAGGTCGCAGATGGCATGCACCACGTCGAGGTTCTTTTGCTCGTTGTGGCCGCCGATGTTATAGGTCTCGCCAACCGCGCCGCGGCTGACCACCTGCAGCAGGGCCCGGGCGTGATCCTCGACGAACAGCCAGTCGCGTACCTGTTGGCCGTTGCCATACACAGGTAGCGCTTTGCCATCCAGAGCATTGAGGATGACCAGCGGGATCAGCTTCTCAGGGAAGTGATACGGGCCGTAATTGTTCGAACAGTTGGTCAGCAGCACCGGTAGGCCATAGGTGCGCTGCCAAGCGCGTACCAGATGGTCCGATGCGGCCTTGCTGGCCGAGTACGGGGAGCTGGGGGCGTAGGGCGTCTGCTCGGTGAACAGATCGTCGACGCCGTGCAGGTCGCCGTACACCTCGTCGGTGGAGATGTGGTGGAAGCGGAACGCCTGACGACGCTGCTCGTCCAGACCCAGCCAGTAGGCGCGGGTGGCCTCGAGCAGAGCATAGGTGCCGACGATGTTGGTCTGGATGAACGCCGCCGGGCCGTCGATGGAACGGTCGACGTGGGACTCGGCAGCCAGGTGCATGATGGCATCCGGCTGAAAACGCTGCAGGGCATCGGCCACGGCGGCCTGATCACCGATGTCGGCCTGCAGGAAGCTGTAACGCGGATCGTTCTCGACCTGCTGCAAGGATTCCAGATTGCCGGCGTAGGTCAGCTTGTCGAGGTTGAGCACTTCATGATCGGTATCGTTGATCAGGTGACGAATCAGCGCGGAGCCGATGAAGCCCGCGCCGCCGGTGACGAGAATACGCATTGAAGATAGCCCGACGGTAAAAGTGTGAAGTATGCCTGCCCACCGGGTTTTGCGTACAGCCGGTCATCCCTGGCCGATCTGCGGTGCAGTGATCGTATCGCGCTCCAGTAGGGTCTCGAAGCGATCCAGATCGAGCAGGAAAGAAGACTTGGCGTTGCCTTGGGTGTCGTGCATGCGGTGCGCGTAGAAGTGCTCTGGCGCGGATGCTTCGATCAGCTTGGCGAGTTGCGCAAAGGGCAGTCGATAGATGCCGGCTAGGTAGTCGACACGGCCGAA
Organism: Pseudomonas sp. AC355; assembly: GCF_979258205.1. Classification (NCBI taxonomy): domain Bacteria; kingdom Pseudomonadati; phylum Pseudomonadota; class Gammaproteobacteria; order Pseudomonadales; family Pseudomonadaceae; genus Pseudomonas; species Pseudomonas sp. AC355. The sequence goes on from NZ_OZ409843.1 coordinate 4,322,200, forward strand.
GCGTGATTCGGTTTGCGTCCAATCGACCCAGTAATAGATGTCGATCTGTGGATAAAGCCGCGAATAGCGTTCGTAGTCCTTACGGTTGAAAGTCACTGTACGGCGAGGATCCAGGCCATAGCGGGCGCTGACGAAAAAAGGTGTGTTTTGAACCTTGAGATCGGCCAGCCGACCCTCGACCAGCAGATCCGGGGCGTAGGGGTTATGCGATTTTTCCGGGTTTTCCATCGCGCTTAGCCGCAGGTGGCGGCTACACAGCTCGACGAAGCTGCGCTCCAGATGCAGGCCGTGGTGGCACCACCAGCCTTTGTCTTCGGTATTGTGGATGACGCGGTCATTGCGGATAGGCATCGGTACATTCCTTGTCCGTGGAGTGGGGCGGTTGCCGATCCAGGCAACCGTGAAGGGGCATGCCGATTGAACGGCGTGCCCCTCCAGTCTAGACGCTTACAGCTGTGCGCTTGAAAAGGTATCGCAGGCATTGACCTGGCCGCCTTCGAAGCCGGTGGTGAACCAGCGCACGCGTTGTGCCGAGGTGCCGTGGGTGAAGGAGTCCGGGACTACCTGCCCACGGGATTTCTGTTGCAGGCGGTCGTCGCCGATGGCGTTGGCGGCGTTCAGCGCTTCCTCCAGATCGCCGGGCTCGAGCCAGTCCAGGCGTCGTTGTGCGTGGTGTGCCCAGATCCCGGCCAGGCAGTCGGCCTGCAACTCCTGGCGAACCAGCAGGCCGTTGGCACCCTCCAGGTTCTCACCGCGCTGGCGCGCCGCGTTGACCTTGGCGGAGACGCCCAGCAGGGTCTGCACGTGATGGCCGACCTCATGAGCGATCACGTAGGCCTGGGCGAAGTCGCCAGCCGCGCCGTAGCGCTGTTCCAGATCGCGGAAGAAACTCAGATCCAGGTAGACCTGCTTGTCGCCCGGACAATAGAAGGGGCCAACTGCCGAGCTGGCGAAACCGCAGGCCGAGTTCACGCCGCCATCGAACAGCACCAGGGTTGGATCCTGATACTGGCGATTGGCGGACTGGAAGATCTCGCGCCAGGTATCTTCGGTATCTCCGAGCACCGCCCGCACGAACTCCGACTGCTCGTCATTGGCGGCAGGATTATCCGTCTGACTGCTGGAGTAACCCCCCGACTGGCCCGCCAATTGACCCAATATCTGCAGCGGATCCTGGCCCATCAGTAGGCCGACCACCACGACAATGGCGATACCGCCCAAGCCCAGGCCGCGGCCACCACCGAAGCGTGACCCACCACCGCGGGCATCCACCACGTTGTCACTGCGTCGTGCTCGTTTCCAGCGCATGGGGATGTCCTTTCAAGAGGGCGATTCAGTTGCCCGGGTAGCTACTGACCACACTTTCGCCGCCTTGTGCGTCCAGACCGATGACCTGATAGGCATCGCGGATATTGCCGCGCTCCATACCCGGTGAGCCGGTGGGCATTCCGGGTGCGGCGATGCCGAGTAAATCCGGGCGTTGGCGCAGCGTGAGGATGTCTGCCGCGGGAACGTGGCCTTCGACGAACTTGCCGTCGATCACGCCGGTATGGCAGGAACCCAGGTGCTCGGGTACGCCTAAACGCTGCTTGACCGCGTGCATATCGGTTTCAACGTGATCGTTGACTTGAAAACCGTTGTCTTGCAGGTGGCTGATCCAGCCTTTGCAGCAGCCGCAGTTGGCATCACGGTGCACGTCGATGGTGGGCGGCTCGGCGGCCTGGGCGATACCGGCGAATAGGCCGGCGAGCAGAAGCAGTGGGCGCATGCTGAGAATCCTGATCAATGATGAACGAGCATAGCGCCGTGCCGGAGGATTTACCTCACCCGATGGCTTGACTGGGGCATGCTGCGCCAACGCCTTCCAGCGGCCGCGGTGAGTGGCCTATGCTCACTGCCTGTGAATAAAGGAGTCATGCCATGTTGTTTGCCCGTGTGTTTCTCGCTGTGCAGATCCTGGTGCTCGCCGGGTTTGGCGTGGCTTATTTCCTGCGCCCCCAAGAGATGGGCGCAATCAGCGGTATGTTGCTGATGGAGGCGTCGGCGGTGACCGATGTTCGGGCCTATTACGGCGCCCTACAGGTGGGGGTGGCGGTCTTTCTCGGTTTGGGTTTGTGGCTGCGCGAGTTGACTCGCCCGGCGCTGACGTTACTGCTGGTGCTCTACGTCAGCCTGGCACTGGGCCGCATTGTCGGTATGTGGCTCGATGGTGGCGCGCAGCAGACCTTCAACCTCTGGGCGGCGCTGTTCGAAATGGTATCAGCCGGTCTTGCCGGTTGGGCGCTGCAGCGTTTGCGTGTGCGTCGCAATCCACCGTTACGTGTAGCAGATGAGTGACCTTCATATTCGGGCAGCCTGCGTTGCGGATGCCGAGGCGATAAGCGAGGTTATCGTCCGGGCTTTGCGACAAAGCAATGCGCTGGACTATCCACCATCGGTGATCGAGCGCGTGGTGGGCAATTTTACGCCCGCTGCGATTGTGCAACTGCTTGCGATCCGTTTGGTGCTGGTGGCTGAGCTCGGAAACGTTATCGTCGGCACCGCGAGTCTGGATGGTGAGGTGGTGAGAACGGTTTTCGTAGCGCCCGCTGTGCAAGGGCGCGGTATTGGCCGAGCGTTGATGTGTGCGATCGAGCAGGCTGCGCTACAGGCAGGCGTGCGGCGGTTATCTGTTCCCTCTTCGCTGACGGCCAGGGCTTTTTATGCCGCGCAAGGCTACAGCTTGGTTCGCGAGGTTGTGGACAACGATGAACGCACACTGGTGATGGCGCGTGACCTTTGATGCGCCACTTTATGACAGGCAATAAAAAACCCGCCGAAGCGGGCTTTTACTGACCAATGCCAACATCCTGTCGGCTGCCATCCTGGCTATGGTCACGTCGTCCATGACCCCGAGCACATCCTGTGCTGCAGGAATGTGGCTAGATTACGGCGTCATCGATCTGTCGGCGAGAGCGAACCCGCGCGTTGTCGTGTAAGCCTTTCGCTATAGTTGCGCTGGAGTATCGACCAGTTCACGGGCACTCCCCCTGTTAAACGCCTATCTACAAGCTTTAACAACCTTTAACAACACCGCTTGGCCATCCATCCCTAGGCTTCGAGTCGTTGCAGGAAAGCCCGCTCATCGAGGTGGTTTTCCTGAAACCGGTTATCACCGCTGGTGGTGCCGCCAATTACTACCCTTAGATTCGTTTGGAGATATCCCATGGCTGAGACTCCTGCAGTAAACAGTGGCAACTCAGACGCCGCCATCGAAAAGATGTCCGCAGTGTTCGATATGGCGATCGAGAAATCCGCCAAGATCACCGAGATCACCACGGCCAAGAAAGCCGAGCTCGACGCTACCAAGCAGCGTCCGCAGAACTGACCCGGGCTGCAGGCGGCGCTTGGCGTCGCCTGCAACCTGTGTCTGCGCCGTTATCGGCACCTTTTCCATCGAGTGCGTGGTCTGGCCGTTCTGGCTGGATATGTCGCTCGATAGCGCGATCCCTGAGCCCTGGTGAGTCATATGACTGCGATAGCCTCTAGTTCCGTCCTGCCGAACAGCGGCGACCAGCCCCGTCTGGATGTGACCGCAGGCATCCACCGTGGCGTATCCCTGCCGCTTGATGAAGCGGTGTACAGCATCGGCAGTGGCACTGCGGCGAACCTGATGCTGCGTGACGCCGGCGTTGCGGAGCGTCACCTGACCCTGCGTTTCAGTGCCCGCCACGTCGGCGTGGAGGCCACCGGCGGCGACGTTCGGGTGATCCGTGGCGGGCGTGAAACCACGATCGCGCGCGGTCACGGCTACCGCGGTCGATTGCCTGTGGATATCCGCATCGGCGAAGCGACTCTGCGCCTCGCCATGCCTCAGCGCGGAGGTTCGGCTGCCAATCCCGTGTGGTACGGCAAGGCGCAATGGGCCATTGCCGCGCTATTCATGTTCATTTGTGCGGGCGCCCTGGCGATGCTGCGCGACACCCCGATGTACGCCTCCGAGCCCGAGTCGCTGCAGCGCCTGACTATTGCCGAGGAACAGCCGGCAGAGGCGCCCAAGGCAGCGTCACTACAACTGGCACGCGCCGACTTGGCCAGCCAGGCCAAGGCCGCCGGGCTGAACAATCTCAAGCTCGATGCCAGTGCCGGTCAGGTGCGCGTCAGCGGCACCGTGGAGCCTGGCCAGAAGCAGGACTGGCTGGCCTTGCAGCAGTACTTCGATGGCCGTTACGGGCGCCAGTACGTACTGCGCGGTGACGTCAGCGTGCGCGAAAACGCCGCCCGCCCACGGGTCAATTTCCAGGCCGTATGGTTCGGCGACAACCCCTACGTGATCAACGCATCAGGTGCACGCCTGTATCCCGGCGCACCGTTGGAAGGTGGCTGGAAGCTCGAGCGTATCGAGGACGGTCAGGTGGTGTTGGCGCTTGGCGATGAGCGCTTCGCTCTCACACTCGGGCCTTCGCCAGTGCCTGAGGGGTAGGGTGTGTTCCTATTCCAGCATCGCGGCAAAACGGGCCCGGCCCTTCGGGTTGCGCGGGAAACCTCGCCATGCGTCGTTGGCGGACTTGGCAAGGGAATAACCATTACCGGCGTCCTCCGCCTAGCCTGGCGAGGTTTCTCGCGGCAACGCGTCTCGTGCTGGAATAGGAGCACACCCTCAGCATGAAGATCGATTCACGCGCTCCACTGGCACATGTCGATTCAGCTTCGCAGGCCAGTAACCGAACGGCTGATCTGCTACCTACATCGATAAAGCCTTCACCAGCTCCTCGTGAGCCCAGCCTGCCGCGCACGCCGCCACTGCCATCGGTACAGGATGACCTGCAGGCGCTGGAGCTGGCTGCTGGTGTGGAGCCTGGTCTGTTCGCCGGTTCACGGCCCGCGGAAATTCTAGAAGACATTCTCGAACGCATCTTGCCGACGCTGCCGCTCGACGGCGAAACCAGAACGCTGGCCATGGCCCTCGTCCGCGAAGAGCTCGACACCCGTCAGGCTCTGGATCGGCAACGGGTCGAAACCGAGACGGGGGAATGATGCAGCGCGACGATCATGATGCCGCCAAGCTGTTGCAAGGCCTGGGCGATCTCTATCTGCGGGTTGGTCAGGGGCAGCGCGCGCTGGTGCTGTTGCTGCTGGCCGTACAACTGAACCCTGACGACCAAGTGTTGCTGGCCCGCCTGGCTGCCGCCTTCACCGCCATCGGCGATGGCGAGCGGGCGTTGCGTACCCTGGATCGTCTGCATGCGCTGCAGGGCGAGTCGGCGGCCTGGCTGCTGCTGCGCAGCCGTGCCCTGTGGAGCACCGGCCAGCACGCCGAGGCACGCGGCTGTTTCGCCCGCTACCGGCAACTGCGCCAGGAGCGTGAAGCATGATGGCGCGCCTCAGCGCCCTGGCGGGCATGGCCGCGCAGCGCACCGAGGTGGTGGTCATCGCCTTTATGATGATGGCCATCGTGATGATGATCATCCCGCTGCCGACCTACCTGGTCGATACCCTGATCGGTATCAGCATCGCCCTGAGCATTCTGGTGCTGGTGGTGGCCTTCTACATCAGAAAGCCATTGGAGTTGTCGGCACTGCCGGCACTGATTCTGCTCAGCACGCTGTTTCGCCTGGCCCTGTCGATCAGCACCACACGGCTGATCCTGCTGCACGCCGATGCAGGGCACATCATCGAAGCCTTCGGCAAGTTCGTCATCGCCGGCGAGGTGGTGGTGGGGCTGGTGATCTTTCTGATCATCACCGTGGCGCAGTTCGTGGTGATCACCAAGGGGGCCGAGCGAGTTGCCGAGGTGGCCGCACGCTTCAGCCTGGATGCCATGCCCGGCAAGCAGATGAGCATCGACAACGACTTGCGTAACGGCGACATCGACGCCAACGAGGCCCGTCGTCGGCGCTCCGACCTGCAGCGCGAGAGCCAGCTGTTCGGCGCCATGGACGGTTCGATGAAGTTCGTCAAAGGCGATGCCATCGCCGGCCTGATCATTCTTTTTGTCAACCTGATCGGCGGACTGCTGATTGGCATGCTGTCACGCGGTATGTCGTTCGCCGACGCGGGCCACACCTACTCGCTGCTCACCGTCGGCGATGGCCTGATTTCGCAAATTCCTGCGCTGCTGATCGCTGTCGCGGCCGGTACCGTGGTCACCCGGGTCAACAACGAGGCTGAGCAGGTCGACCTGGGTACCGAGATCATCCGCCAAATGGGCAATAGTCAGCGTGCACTGACGATCACGGCATTGATTCTGCTCGCGGTGGCTTTTATTCCTGGTTTTCCAGCCGCCGTGTTTGTCGGTTTGTCAGCGGTGCTCGGTCTGTGCGCCTGGATGCTGCGGCGGCGCCAGAACCGTGAGCTGGAGGCCGAAATGACGCTGCCCGAGGTGGTCGAGGAGACTGCTGTCGAGGCCGAGGCGGAAAACGAAGCCGAGGGATCAGCCGCCGCGGATTCACGGGTGCTGCTGTCCCTCGGTTCGGCGCTGGCCGAAGCGGTGCCCCTGCAGCCCTTCAAGCAGCGCCTCGAGGTGCTCTGCCACGATCTGCACAACGAGTTGGGCATCGAATTTCCGATGCCGTCGGTGCTGGTCGACATGGCTGCGCCGGCTGGCAGCTATCGCGTCGAGCTGGAAGGCGTGCCGGTAGATCAGGGCGAGTTGAACCCTGCTCAGGTGCTGCTGCGCGACGATCCCGTGCACTTGCAACTGCTCGACATCCAGGGCGAGGAGCGCGCATCACCGCTGAGCAGCCGCCCCGGTGTATGGATCGCCGGCGAGCACCAGGCCGACTTGAGCGATGCGGGCATCGTCTATCTGCGCCCGGACGAAATTCTCCGTGATGTGATGGCGCGTACCCTGCGCCGTTACGCCGGGGACTTTCTCGGTATTCAGGAAACCCGTCAGCTGCTCGCCCATCTGGAGGAGAGCCATGGCGAATTGGTCAAGGAAGCCCTACGTGCGGTGCCCTTGCAACGTATCGCCGATGCCCTTCGCCGTCTGGTGGCAGAGGGGGTATCGATCCGCAACCGCCGGGCGCTGCTCGAGGCGATGGTCGAGTGGGGCGGTCGCGAGGGTGATGTCGGGCGTTTCAGCGACCACCTGCGTACCGCGCTGGCGCGCCAGATCAGCCATCAGCATGCCGATGAAAAACGGGTGATCGCCGCCTTCGTGCTTGGCTCGGCCCTGGAGGCTCAACTGCTGGAGGCCGCGCGTCAGCAAGACACCGGGCGTGGCGAAATCCGCGCTCGGGAAGCCACCCGCGGTCTGCTCAAGGCGCTGCGTCAGCAGTGCGCGCAACTTCCCGAACAGGTCAAACCGACCCTGGTGGTGCACCCGGAGTTACGCCGCCGGATCCTGCGCCTGTGCATGCGTGACGAACTGGAGATGGCCGTGTTGTCCTTTACCGAACTGGCTCCTGAATACAGCCTGCAGGCGATCAAGGTGATCGGTACGCCGGCTACTGCGCGGGCGGAAAAAAGCCAACCGGCACCTGCTCTGGCAGGTGCCACATGATGCGTGGGCTGTTGTTGTTGCTCTGCTGCATGCCATTGCTGGCTGTGGCGCAGTCGCCGCGGGAGGGCAGCATCGAGCTGGCGACGGGGGAGGGGCGCATCATGCGTTTCGCCGAGCCCGTGGATGCGGTGATGGTCGCCGAGCCGGGCGTTGCCGACCTGCAGGTGGTGTCGCCTGGCGTCATCTACCTGTTTGGCAAGCGTGCCGGGAACACCACGCTGGTGGCCTTGGGCAGCGACGAGCGGGAGATAGCCTCGCTGCAGATCAACGTCGGCAGCAATGGGCGGCCGATCAGCAGCGCGCTGCGCAGTCGCTATCCACAGAGCAGCGCCGTAGTGAAGGGCGTGGGCAATCGCCTGGCGGCCAGCGGCCAGGTCAGCAGCGTCGGCGAGGCGCTGGATCTCAATGCCATGCTCGACCCTACCGGGCAGGAATGGCAGGGCGCGGTGAACACCGCGACCTATCCGGGTTCGGCGCAAGTGAATATTCGCGTGCGTTTCGCCGAGGTGTCTCGCGAGGAACTGCTGCGCTATGGCGTGAGCTGGAATGCCTTATTCAACAACGGCACCTTTTCCTTCGGCCTGCTCACCGGCGGCAACCTGGCAGCGGAAGCGGCGAGTGGCGCCTCCAACTTGATAAGCGCCGGCCTGGACAGCGGCAATTTCAATATCGACACCGTGCTCGAGGCGCTGCAGAGCAACGGCGTGCTGGAGATTCTCGCCGAGCCCAACATCACCGCCATGACCGGTGAAACGGCGAGCTTTCTGGCAGGCGGTGAAGTGCCGGTGCCGGTGCCGGTAAACAGCGATTTGGTCGGCATCGAATACAAGTCCTACGGTGTGTCGCTGCTATTCAGTCCGACGGTGCTGCCGGGCGACCGCATCGGCCTGCAGGTGCGCCCGGAAGTCAGCAGCCTGATGGGCGGCAGCACCTTGGAAGTGTCCGGGTTCCGCGTGCCGTCGTTCCGCGTGCGCCGCGCCGATACCCGCGTCGAGGTGGGCAGCGGGCAGACCTTCGCCATCGCCGGCCTGTTCCAGCGAGAGAACTCCCAGGATCTGGAGAAAGTCCCGCTGCTCGGTGACATGCCGATCCTCGGCAACCTGTTCCGCTCCAAGCGCTTCCAGCAGAACGAAACCGAGCTGGTGATCCTGATCACGCCTTATCTGGTCGAGCCGATGCAGACCCAGGCCATGCTCACGCCGCTCGATCGCGCCAACGGCATGCATGCGCAGGCGCCAACGCGAAGCAGTGCCTTCGGGTTCTATCTGCAATGAACGGGAGTGCTGCCGTGATTCGTTTAAGTCTGTCTGGCGTCTGTCTTCTGCTCGCTGCGTGTCAGACCGAATTGAAAGCGCTGGCCTACGAGACTGGCTTCGAGCGGGTGGTCGATGCCGAAGGCCGCAGCCTGCTGATCCCCAAGGCGTGCCGACGCTACGATGGCGACGGCCAGCTGATACCAGAAGAGGATGTGCTGGCGCTGCCACTTGGCTGTGCCAATAACGCCAACCTGTTGCGCATGGTTGAGCGCCGTGGTGATGTGCTGCGCGGTCGCGAGACCGGGCCGACACTGGCGGCGCCCGTGGGCCGGGCGGCGCAGTCGTATCTGGAGGGCTTCGAGACCGAGGAGAAGCGCCGCCGTCGACAGGAACAGGCGGCGCAGAACGCTATCTCAGGTGGTGCGCGATGAGCCCCCGGCAGCGCCTATTTGTTGGCGCTCAGGCCCAGTGCTCGGGCGCGTTCGGCGGGGTCGGCGATGGCAGCGATACGCTGCGCTTCGGCGATCAGCGACTGACGCTCGGCTGTGCTGACACCGACGAGTTGCACGCTGGCCGGTTTACCTTGTGCGCCGGCCAGCACCTGAACCAGCAGCGCGGCGCGCTGGTGACGCGGTTGCGCGGTGGGTGCACGGTCGACGCCATCGATTTCTCGCAAGGCCTTGGCACTATCACCGTTGAGGGCGTAGGCCAGTGCCAGGTTGCTGCGCGCATCGAGATCCGAGGGCGTCAGTTTGTTGGCTGTAGCGAAGGCATGCTGCATGGCGACGATATTGCCCAGCTGCGCCTCGGCTGCGCCAAGCCGGGAGAAGGCCTGGACGTTGTCCGGCATTTGCTCGGCAGCACTGGCGAGCAACGGCTGGGCGCGCTCCGGATACCCCAGGCGCAGTTGTGCAGTGCCCAGACCCAGCAGGCCGACAGGGTTGTCCGGCTCCAGGGAGACGGCTTTCTGGTAGGCCTGTTCGGCACCCGGCAGGTTGCCACCGGCCAGGCGAGCGGCACCGAGCCGCTGCCAGGCCTCGAAACCGGCGCCGGGCTGTTCGGCGGCGCGCTGATAAAGCGTCGCGGCGGTACCGCGGTCACCGCGCGCCTCGACGTCGCCGGCCAATTTCATCAGGCGTTGGTAGGCATCATCACCCGCTGGCGCGGACGCATTGCTGGGCGCGTTGCTGCTGCAGGCGCCCAGCAGGGCGAAGCTGGCGAGCAGCAGAATGTGGCGGGGGGAAATCGACGGCAAAGGCGGTGCTCCTGGGTTGATCCGGCACGTGCTGGGCATTCTATAGAGCCATCTTCGGCGGGGTATGTGAAGCGGCTGCGAAATCTTGTGATTGTTGCCGGCCAGCGGTTGTTTCACCGCCCTGCCTGCGCCGATAGTGGTTCCATGAGGCGCGGCCTGGCGCTGGCTCTGCTGTTACTGGCGGGTAGTGCGGGGCTGGCTCGCGCCGAGGCAACGCCACAGTGGTACGAACAGCCCTACGCCTACGTGGTGATCAACCAGGATCTGCGCAGTGCACTGGAAGCCTTCGGGCGCAACCTCGGTCTGCCGATGGCAATTTCCAACCGGGTCAAGGGGCGCGCACAGAGCAATCTACGTGCTTCCAGCGCTGGCGAGTTTCTCGACGCGCTGTGTGGCAACAGCGGCCTGACCTGGTTTTTCGACGGCAACATGCTGCACGTGAACAGTGAGGAAGAGATCGAGATTCGCCAGTTCGAACCCAGCGGTTTCCAGCTCGACGAGCTGCAGACCTCCCTGGACGAGCTGGGTGTAGCAGGCAAGCACCTGTCCCTGCGCAGCAGTTTCCACGGGGACGGCATGCTGATTTCCGGGCCGCCGCCCTACATGGCGCTGGTTCAGCAACGTATCGATCAACTGCAGAGCCCGGTGGTAGCGGAACCCGAAGTGGTTCGCGAACGGGGGGTGCGGGTGTTTCGCGGTAGCGCCGGCATCCAGGTGGTCAAGGATGCGGACGAATAGCAGGTAGCTTTTCAACATCCAGGTGAAAGGAGAGATCCCATGGCAGTCAGTTCGGTAGATGGCAACAGCACTGTAGAGAACACCCCTGAGGCCGAGTTCGACCAGGCGCTGGAGAACGCACAGGCCGAGGAGGAACTCACCGATAGCATGATTACCCAGGCGATCATTCTGGGCGGCCAGTTCCTGATCATGCCGCGAGCTCAGGAGATCCTCAAGGAAGCCACCGCGGACGATGAAGAATAACCACGGGGATCGGCCATGACAGTCAGCGCAGCAGTTGCCACGGCGGCCCCTTCGGCCGCCGGCCAAGACGTCGCCCAGGTATCGCAGAACCTGTTCGAGCACATGGCCAGCCAGGCCAAGGGCATGCCGCAAGGTGCCAGCCCTAACCAGATCGGCGAAAACCTGATGGAGCGTCTCAACGGTTTCATCGACCGCTCGCGGGGTTTCTCCGACGCTGCTGCCGTGGAGCGCACGCCCTACGTCAGTAACTCGCCAGTAGACAAGGGCGCTGGCGTCGAGCCGGGCAAGGTCAACGAACAGCAGATCGATCGTCTGGTCGGCTCCCTCAGCCGTGTCTTCGATTACTCCATCGAAACCCAGATGGTGGTGCGTGGCGCCACGCAGATTTCCGGCTCTGCCAACACCCTGCTAAGGGGCCAGTGAATATGCGCGGGCATCCCTTTCGGCTGGTCGCGCTGTTGATGCTGACGCTGCTGCTGCAGGCCTGTGACGGCATGGTGCTGTACAGCAACCTGGGCGAGCGTGAAGCCAACAGCATGGTCGCTGCATTGCTGCGTGAGGGCATCGCCGCCCAGCGCCAGGTGCAGGAGGATGGCCGCATCACCGTCAGCGTGCCCCAGGAGCGGCTTTCCGATGCCGTGGCCCTGCTCGACGAGGCCGGCCTGCCGGAGCAGCAGTTTTCCAACATGGGCGAAGTGTTCAAGAACAACGGGCTGGTGTCATCGCCGGTACAGGAGCGGGCGCAGATGGTTTACGCCTTGAGCGAGGAGTTGTCGCACACCGTTTCGCAGATCGATGGCGTGCTGTCGGCGCGGGTGCACGTGGTGCTGCCCGACAACGACCTGCTCAAGCGGGTGATTTCGCCTTCATCGGCGTCGGTGCTGATCCGCTATGAGCCGGATACCGATGTCGACCAACTGATTCCGCAGATCAAGACCCTGGTCGCCAACAGCATCTCGGGGCTCAACTACGACGGCGTTTCGGTCACCGCGATCAAGGCGGCGATGCGTAACCTGCGTGACGATACGCGGCCACCGCTAAGCTCATTCCTGGGCATCTGGATGCTCGATGAAAGCGTGTCGCGGGCACGTACCCTGTTCTTTACCGGGCTGCTTCTGCTGCTCGGTATGGCCGGGGCATTCGCCTGGTACCTGTGGCGCGAACGCCAGGGCCAGGGCACCTACGTACTGAGGGAAAGCGAATGAGCCAGGCATTGCGCGACGCCTGGCGCGCGCTGCTGGCTCAACCGATGCAATTCGTCGCCGAAGATTGCCTGGAAGCCGCATTGCTCGGCGCGGTGCCCCGTGAGCGGGTGATCGATCTGGCCAGGCAGCCGCGCTTCGCGGGGCGCATCGGCGGCTTGCTCGCTTCTTATTACGGACTTGAACCACTGGCGAGCGTTGGCCAGGTCGCCGATGACGACCTGCCGGTGGTGCTCCTGTCCCAGCAGCGTTTTGCCCGTCTCGCGTTGACCTGCGGTGCCTGCCAGCATGCCGCCTCCCTGGCTCGGGAGATTCGTGGGCCGCTGGTGCAGAGGTTGCGTGCGCATCTGGGAGACGAGGTCTACGACCTGGCCGTGAACTGGCGCGCACCACCCGTCGGCAAGCAGGCGATCATTTCGGGCGATGCGTTGCTCGCCGCCATCGACCAGGATGGACAGCGTTGCGTGGATGCCTGGCTGGCCGCACAGCCGGCCCCGTTGCAGGCCTGGCTGCGCCTGCGCTTCGATCTGGCTGCGCAGCTGTCGACAGGCAACGGCGATGACATCCAGCGGGTACGCCAGGTGGCCAGTGCCCTCACCGCTCAAGAAGAGCGGGGCGTGGCATGAGTACCCTGCCAAGTAAACCTGGCCAGCGCATCCTGCGTGGCGAGCAGGCCGCGCAATGGATCGACGGCTACGCCTTTCTGCAGGCTGCCCGCGAGGAAGCCGAAAGAACCCACGACGACTTGCAGCGCCTGCGTGATCAGGCACGAGACGAGGGCCTGGCGGACGGGCGCGCCGAAGGGCAACGCGAGGCAGCGGAGCTGCTGGCACGCACGGCGCTGCAGGTCGATGACTACCTGGCCGGCCTGGAAGCGCAGATGACCGATCTGGCCCTGGGCATCGCCCGCCAGGTGATCGGTGAACTGGATGACGGCACGCGCCTGGCACTGTGTACGCGTCGGGCATTGTCGGCGTTCCGCGAGGGGCAGCGGCTGCGCCTGCAGGTGCGACCCGATCAGCTCGACGCGGTGCGCGGGCAACTGGCCGATCTCGGCGAACGTCTGCAGGTGGAAGCGGATGACAGCCTCGCCGCTGGCCATGCCCGTCTGAGCAGCCCCCAGGCCAGCGTCGAGCTGGATCTGCATACCCAGCTGCAGGGGTTGCGCCAGGCGTTGTTGCCCGGTGTGCTGGAGGGCGGCGCATGAATGCGCCCCTGAACGACCTGTTGCCAACCCTCAGCGCCCGCCTGGACGATGCGCAACCGCGGCCGTTGCGCGGGCGTATCCGCAGTATCCGCGGCACCCTGATCCAGGCCAGCGTACCGGACGTCGGCATCGGCGAGCTGTGCCGTCTCAGCGATCCAGCCAGTGGCCGCGTGCTGACTGCCGAGGTGGTGGGGTTCGACGGCGATGAGGCGATTCTCTCGCCGGTCGGCTCTCTTGAGGGCCTGTCGACCCGTACCGAAATCGTCGCCACGGGCGAGAACCAGAGTGTGCTGGTGGGCGATGCCCTGCTTGGCCGGGTGATCGGGCCGCTGGGCGACTGCCTTGATGGCGGCCCACCGATCAGTGGCCTGCAGCGCTATCCATTGCAGGCCGAGCCGCCTGCGCCGTTTTCCCGGCAACTGATCGAGCAGCCGATGCCGCTCGGTATCCGTGCCATCGACGGTCTGCTCACGGTGGCTCGCGGTCAGCGCATGGGTATCTTCGGCGAGCCCGGCGTGGGCAAGTCGTCGCTGCTGGCGAGCATCGTGCGGCGCAGCGAGGCCCAGGTGATCGTCATCGGCCTGATCGGCGAGCGCGGACGTGAGGTGCGCGAGCTGCTCGACGTCCACCTGGGCGCCGAAGCCCGTGCCCGCACTGTCGCGGTGGTCGCTACCTCGGATCGCCCGGCCACCGAGCGGGTCAAGGCCGCGCTGGTGGCCACCGCCCACGCCGAGTATCACCGTGATCAGGGCCGCCATGTGCTGCTGTTGCTCGACAGCCTGACCCGCTTCGCCCGTGCCCAGCGCGAGATCGGCCTGGCCATCGGCGAGCCGCCGACCCGCCGTGGCTACCCACCGTCATTGTTTTCCGCTCTGCCGCGCCTGCTGGAACGCTCCGGGCCCTCGGCCACGGGCAGCATCACGGCGCTGTATACGGTGCTCACCGAAGGTGACGCCTCCCTCGACCCGGTGGCCGAGGAAGTGCGCTCGATCCTCGACGGCCATCTGGTGCTCAGTGCCGCGTTGGCCCAGCGCAACCATTTCCCGGCCATCGATGTGCTGCAGAGCCGTAGTCGCCTGATGGATCGGGTGGTCGAGCCCGAGCAGCGGCAGCTCGCTGCTCACCTGCGTGCACTGATGGCGCGGCATGCCGATATCGAACTGTTGGTGCGTACGGGCGACTACGTGCCCGGCAGCGATCCTCTGGCCGACGAGGCCATCGCCCGGCAGGCTGCCATCGAACAGTTCCTGCGCCAGGATGCCGCCGAACCTAGCAGTCTCGACGACACGCTGCGTGCGCTGCGCAAGGTGCTGGCATGAGCAGCGCCCACGCCGTGCAGCAACTGGACGATCTGCGTCGCCTGCGCGAGCGTCGTGCCGAGGCGCAACTGACCAGCTGGCGCGTGCGTTGCCAGGAGGCGGCCCAGCGGCTGGCCGCAGCGCAAGCCGAGGTTCGCGAGGCGCTGGCGTTGCTCGAACAGGAAGCCCGGCAACTGCAGACCCTGCTCAGCGAAGGCGCACTGCCGGTTGGGCAGTACCGCAACGCCCTGGATCTTCTCGACGCCCTTGAGGCGCAGCGCGGGCATCTGGCGGAGCAGGCCAGCGAGGCATGTCGGTATCTGGCCGAAGTGCAGGCCAGCCGTGATCAGGCTCACCAGCTCTGGTTGCGTCGTCAGCTGCAATGCGAGGCACTGGAGCCCTTGCTGCAACGCCATTACCGCACTCAGCAGCGGGCCGCTGAGGCGATCGAGGAAAGCCTTGCCGAAGACCGTTCCCATGGAGCCACACGTCGATGAATTGCCATCAATCGTCGCTGCCCGCGCCTTTGCTACCGTTGCTGCCGCAGCTCGATGTCGCCCGGCAGGCGCTGCACAATCGTCTGTTGCGGCTCCGCCAGCCCTGGCAGGGACAAGTGGCCGGCGAGCGGCTCGAGGTCAGCGTCAGCGGCCAGCCGTCAGCAATGGACGCGGCCATTGTGCTGCCTGCGCGGCTCGGAGCGGCGACGCTGCAACTGCATATGGATGCGCCCCTGCTCGAGTGGCTGCTGGCGCCCCTCGATCTACAACGTGATTTTCACAGCCTGCCGCAGCCCCTGCAGAGCGTGCTGCTCGAACAGGCGCTGTTGCCTTGGATTGCACCTCTGGAACAGGAACTGGGCGAGGCCCTGACACTGGATGCCGAGCCGCAGCCCTGGGATTTCATGCTGACCCTGCAACCGAGTATCGCGGGTGCGCGGCTCGGCGTTCTTGGCCTGGGCCTCAGCACTGCTGCCGGCGAAGCGGTGGCCGGTTTGCTGGAGCGCCACCTGCAGCCGGCGCGCCATGCGCTGCCGATGTTGCAACTGGGCCTGGCGCTGCAGCGAGGCTGGCAGACCCTGAGCCTGGCCGAACTGCGCAGCCTGCAGCCGGGCGATGTGCTGATGCTCGATTGTCCGTCGGGCGCCGATGGTTTGTTGGTGCTCGCCAATGGACACCGGCAGGCCCGTTTCAAACGCCAGCAGTCCGGCCTGGAACTGCTCGAAGCCTTGCAACCGATCAACCCGAATACGGAGAACCCCATGGGGCAAGACGCCGATGATGCGCAACTGGACGATGTACCGCTGACGGTGATCTGTCAGATCGGCAGCCTGGAGCTACCGCTGGGGCAACTGCGCGAACTGGGCGAGGGTAGTGTGCTGGCCCTGCCTGTCATCGAGGCCGAACAGGTCGAGCTGATGGTCAATGGGCGCTGCGTAGGGCGCGGCGAGCTGGTCGCCATCGGTGATGGTCTGGGTGTACGCCTGACCCGGTTCGCCAGCCTATGACGGATTACCAACCGAACCTGCTGGAAATCATTCTGGTCGTTACCACGATCGGTCTGATTCCCCTGGCGGTGGTGACCCTGACCGGCTTTCTGAAAATCTCCGTGGTGCTGTTCCTGATCCGTAACGCCCTGGGCGTGCAGCAGACGCCGCCGAACCTGGTGCTCTATGGCATCGCCCTGATCCTCGCCGTGTACGTGACCACGCCGCTGATCGGCGAAATGTACCGCGAGGTGGAGGGCCGCTCGATCAGCCTGCAGAACGCCGAGGAACTGCGCGAACTGGGGGACGCCCTGCACGCGCCCTTGCAGACGCATCTGTCACGCTTCGCCAACCCTTCTGAACGCGCATTCTTCGTGCAGGCCACCGAGACCGTATGGTCAGAGGAGGCGCGCGCCGATCTGCGCGACGACGATCTGGTGGTGCTGATTCCTGCGTTCGTCAGCTCCGAGCTGACCCGTGCCTTCGAAATCGGTTTTCTGCTCTACATCCCCTTCCTGGTGATCGACCTGCTGGTGGCCAACGTGCTGATGGCCATGGGCATGATGATGGTGTCACCGACACTGATCTCGATACCCCTGAAGATTTTTCTATTCGTCGCCGTCAGCGGCTGGTCACGGCTGATGCACGGCCTGATCCTCAGTTACGGAGGAGGGTGAAGCATGGGCCAGGATGTATTTCTCTCGTTGATGAAGCAGGCACTGATGACCGTGCTGCTGCTTAGCGCGCCCGCCTTGGGCGTGGCTATTCTCATCGGCCTGGGCGTAGGGCTGTTGCAGGCGCTGACGCAGATCCAGGATCAGACCCTGCCGCAGGCGGTGAAGCTGGTGGCGGTGCTGCTGGTGCTGGTGCTGATCGGCCCGTTGCTGGCGACCCAGGTGGCGGCGCTGGCGAGCCACGTGCTGGACAATTTCCCCGCCTGGACACGCTAGGGCATGGATGCCGACATCGGCCTGGGCATCGCCGAGATCGCCTACCCGGTGATCTCGGCGGCGGCCTTGGCGGTATGTCGGGCGCTGGGCTTGGTGTTCATCACCCCGGCATTCAACCGCCTGGGGCTGACCGGGATGATCCGCAGTTGCGTGGCGGTGGCGATTTCCGCGCCGATGTTCTTGCCAGCTTTCTCTGCGCTGACCGCGCTGGAGGATTACGGCAGCTTCTTTCTAGCCGGTCTGATGGTCAAAGAGTTCCTTATCGGGGTGACCGTTGGGCTGCTGTTCGGCATTCCGTTCTGGGCCGCCGAAGTGGCCGGCGAGCTGGTCGATCTGCAACGCGGGTCGACCATGGCGCAACTGGTCGACCCGTCCGGAGCCGGCGAGTCCGGGGTAACCGCGACCTTGCTCAGCGTGATGTTGATTACCCTGTTCTTCATGTCCGGCGGCTTCATTCTGATGGTCGACGGCTTCTATCACAGCTACCAGCTATGGCCCGTCACCGCGTTCACCCCGGTGATCGCCAGTTCGGCGCTGGAGGCGGTGTTGGCGATTCTCGACCAGGTGATGCGCATCGGCGTGCTGATGGTGGCGCCGCTGATCATTGCCCTGCTGGTCGTCGACATGATGCTTGCCTACTTGTCGCGGATGGCACCGCAGATGAATATCTTCGACCTCTCACTATCGGTGAAGAACCTGATCTTCACCTTCCTGATGGTGCTTTACTGCGGCTTCCTGATCCCGCTGATGCTCGAACAACTGGCCGAGTTTCGCGGCACCGTCGAGGTGCTCAAGACGCTGTCTGGCGCAGGTGAGTCCTAGTGGCGGGCAACAGCGGCAGCGAGGAAAAATCCCAGCCGGCCTCCGACAAGAAACTGCGCGAGGCCCGCCAGAAGGGCCAGGTTTCGAAGAGCCAGGACATGGTGTCGGCGGTGGTGCTGCTCGGCTGCACAGTGTGCATCGCCTTTATCGCCGGCATCGCCGAGTCGCGGGTGCGCGGCTTGCTTGACCTTGCCGCGACCATCTACGTCGAACCGTTTGCCACGGTTTGGCCGCGCCTGCTGGAGAGTGCTCAACAGGTATTGCTGCGCACCGCTCTGCCGATCCTTGGGATAACCGTGGTGTGCGTGATTCTCACCAATATCGTCACGATGCGCGGCATGCTGTTCTCCGGTGAGTCAATAAAACCAGACATTGCCCGGATCAATCCGGTCGAGGGTGCCAAACGCATCTTCTCGATGCGCAATTTCATCGAGTTTCTCAAGAGCCTGTTCAAGGTGCTGGTGCTGTCGGTCGCCTTCTACGTGGTTGGGCGTATCGCCCTGCAGGCGCTGATGGAGTCGTCGCGCTGTGGTGCCGGGTGCATCGAATCGGTGTTCTTCCTGCTGCTCAAGCCGCTGGTGGCCACGGTTATCGTCACCTATCTGGTCATCGGTATCGTCGACGTGCTGCTGCAGCGCTGGCTGTTCCAGCGT
The DNA here is from genome assembly GCF_979258205.1 of Pseudomonas sp. AC355. Taxonomy (NCBI): domain Bacteria; kingdom Pseudomonadati; phylum Pseudomonadota; class Gammaproteobacteria; order Pseudomonadales; family Pseudomonadaceae; genus Pseudomonas; species Pseudomonas sp. AC355. The sequence goes on from NZ_OZ409843.1 coordinate 4,340,793, forward strand.
GAAATGCGCATGACCCGCAGCGAGCAGAAACGCGAGCGCAAGGACATGGACGGTGATCCGCTGATCAAGCGCGAACGTCAGCGCCAGCGCCGCGAAATGCAGGCCCTGAGCAGCCGCAAGGTCGGTATCGCCCATGCCACGTTGATGATCGGCAGCGAAGACGGCTGGCTGGTCGGCGTCCGCTACGTACGCGGCGAGACCCCGGTGCCGGTGTTGGTATGCATCGCCTCGGCGCAGGACGCGAAAGCCTTGCTGGCGCAGTCAGTGAGCCTGGGCGTGCCGCGCAGTGCCGATGCCAAACTGGCTGCCGATATTGCCAAGCGTGCAGTGAAAGGCGAGCCGATTCCGGCCAACACGTTTCAGCCGGTGGCCGATGCGCTGGTCGCGGCGCGGCTGATCTAGCAATCGCTGTCGGGCTGTCAGGATCTGTCGCAGTGGCCGCCGTCCATCCGCGATGTCCCGATCTTTTGCCGCTCAGCGTACCTGCTGGCGCAGTGGAGCCTGATAGTGCGCCTGCTCGACTCGCGGGCGCGACGAGCGATCTCGATAAGGGCCAAGGCCGAGTGCCGCCAGCGTCAGTTCCAGGCCTAGCGACTGGTTGCCGTCGGTGGAGCAGGCCCAGGTCAGTGCCGAGCGGATAGTGTCGCTTTCCGCGCCGTAGAGGCTCTTCCAGGCTTCCGGCACCACGGTTTCCAGCTGATTCGCGGCTTTCTTCACCACGGCCAGTGCATAGGCGGCGTGGCGGGCGACGATCCGTTGGGTATTGCCGGTCTGGTCGAGTTTTTCCAGGGCGTATAGACGCTCGGTTTTGGGCATCTGGTAGAACTTCAGGGTGTCGTCGCGGTGAGCGATCAACAGGGACTTATCCACCAGGCTTTCGATCAGCGGCAGCGGATCGCCCGATAGCAGTTCGTCGCCTTCGACTATGGCGCGCACTGCATTGAGGGTGAAGGTGCCGTTGAAAATCGCCACCAGTCGCAGCATCGCCTGCTCGGCGGGTGCCAGCGTCTGGTACGACCAGTCCAATGTGGCACGCAGCGAACGATGGCGTGGCGGCGCGGTACGGCGACCCTCCATTTGCAGGCGAAACTCGCCGTCCAGCAGCTCGGCAAGTTGTGCCAGACCGAAGGCGCTGGCGCGGGTCGCGGCGATTTCGATGTCCAGAGGGATGCCGTCGAGCTTGCGGCAGATGCTGATCACGTCTGCCACGTTGCCGTCGTTGAGGGTGAAGGCGGTGTCACTGGCCTGCACCCGTTCGACGAACAGTTCGATGGCCGGGTAGGCCAGCGCCTGCTCGCTGTTCGGATGCTCACAGGCCGCCGGCAATTGCAGTGGCAGCAGGCGTTCGACCTGTTCGCCCGCGGTGCGCAATGGCTCGCGGCTGGTGGTGAGAATGGCGCAGTCAGGGTCCACTTGAGCAGGGTTTCCACCACCAGAGCGGTGCCATCCAGAGCCTGTTCGCAGTTATCCAGAATCAGCAACTGGCGGCGTTGCTGCAGGTATTGCATCACGTCACGCAGGGGGTCGCTGCCCGCCTGCAGGCCCAGCGCTTCGGCCAGGGCGTGAGGGATGCGGCTGTCGTCATCGATTTCACTGAGGTCGACGAAGCAGGTGCCGTGGGGCATCTCGCCGGCCAACTGGTTGCCCAGCGCCAGAGCGACGGTGCTCTTACCGATACCGCCGGGGCCGACCAGGGAGATCAGGCGAGTCTGCAACAGTTGCTCGCTCAGTCGCTGCAGCACCGCATCGCGGCCCAGTGGTCGGCTGATCAGGCTGGGTAGCGACTGTAAGCGCTCCGCAACTGCTGGCTCACTGGAGGCCTCGTAGGGCTCGGTACGGGCCACGAAACGATAGCCGCGGCCGGGAACGGTGACGATGTATTCGAAGCCACTTTCATCCTCACCGAGCACCCGGCGCAGGGCGACGATCTGCGCGCGCAGGTTGCACTCTTCGACGATGACCTTGGGCCATGCACAGGCGATCAGTTCGGATTTTTCCAGCAGCTCACCCGAGCGCGAGGCCATCGCAATGAGCAAGTCCAGCGCGCGGCTACCCAGGCTGACGGGTTCGCCGTTCTTCAGTAACAGATGCTGGCGTGGGTAGAGGATGAAGGCCCCGAACCGCAAGGCGCCTTCGCTGCTGAATGGTGCATGGTCATAAGGCGTCTCGGTCGGCGTGGTGGTGCCGAGAGTGGTCGAATACATGCCTATAGTCCCTCAAGGATTATGGTTGTTGTACGCACTGGCGACGGCTGCGCGTGAGCGCACCCAGTCATGCTCGGGTTCGGCTCGTGTGGCGGCCCGGTGAGACGGGTGCTGACGAAACGTGCCAGTACGGCAGTTTGAATAGGCAAGAAGAAATCCCCCCAAACGTCGTTTGTTTTTGTTTATCACCGCATCGCTACAAAGCGGTGTCGATCAGAGGCAGGGGTACACATCGCAATTAACGTGCCGCGCCCGGGCGTGACTGGATGATCGCTAACTGATTGATTGTGAATGGCCCGTACGGTTCACCAAGGAATGTGCGTTCGGGAAATCGGATAGCGGCCAAAAACGCGTTCGGAAATCCGTTCGCGGTGAGGTCGGTCGAGCACGAATAAGCTGGCATGTCGCGATACTCCTGACAGTCCGTTCAGCGCCACCCCCGCATCCTGTTAAGGGTCATGTGGTGCTGTGAAAAGCTGCGAAATCCGTTGCGATCAGGTTGTTACATCAATGTGACGATTGCTTGAATGAGGGAGCAGCAGGTCATGCCTTTTTGCGTGCGCAGTTCTCGTTCTCGTTAATTGGCGAGTCGTCATGCACAGGTCTGCGCCGTTCAACAAGTGCCACAGGCACTCTCTTTTGCACAAGGCTCGCCATCCCGTTTTGCGACCTTGTCCGCTTATTAAGCCGGAGCGCAGACACCCATGAGCACTATCGATACAACAACCCCAAAACGCGTAACTGGAGAGACCGGCGACACTGACTTCGATGACAAGCTGCGTGAGGCTCAGAGCAAGGGCGGTCAGCTCGACAAGGAAGGCATCGAGGCCTACAAGGAGTACCGCGGCCCCTACCTGGACGGTAAGCCGCCGCTGGCCGAGAGCAATCACCAGTGGAAGGAAGAGGACATCGTCAACGTCGAGAGCGAGTGGTTGTCCTCCACCGGCCATCGCCTGATGCTCTGGGATGACCTGCTGCTGGTGACCATGAAAAATGGTGATCAGGTACTGGTGCACGCCGGCGTGAACCCGCGGCTGCACCAGGTGGCCAAGGAAAAACTGGATGCCGGTGACGTCGCCGGGCCACCGGCCTGGACCGAGAAAGAACTGTCCGAAGAGCATGAGCTCTGGCTTGGCAAACGCGAAGCCTACGGGTTCGAGGTGGTCACCTCGGCCGAGCAGATTCCCGAGCTGGGTGATCTGCGTTTCATCGAAGACGGCTACATGGATATGAGCGCGGCGGTGTATCACCCCGTCCATGGCTTCCAGCTGACCGTCGACAACAGCTTGTCCTATGGCGAGAACGATACGGCCCTGTTCACCACTGCCGATGGTAGCAAGTACGCAGTCTCCAAGGAGGTATCGCCGGAAGCCTACAAGAAGGTCAAGGAGCTGGCCGAGACCCGCGACAAGATCGAGAGCAAGATCGAGGACGACGGCTACAAGGTGATGAGTGCCCGGGATGACATCCCGGTGGTCACCGATGGCACCAAGGTGGAGACCCTGGCGCCGGGCGTGCTTGCCGTGGAAACGCCGCGGCGTGGCAAGTTCATCGTCATCGAGAGTGTCACGCCGGAGCATTTTGCCAACCTCAGCGGGGTGCAGACCGAGAAGCAGCAAGGCGCCGTCGACAAGGCATTCGAGGATCGCGACCTGCCGCCCGCCAAGGAAACCGACTTGATGCTCGCCGAAACCAGCGAGAAGAAGGACGGCAAGGCCAAGACCGTTGGCGAGCTGTATTACGACAATCTCAAGGAGGCCTACAAGGACAAGCCGTCCGACTCCAAGGAAGCCAAGTACCTGCGCCTGCTCGAAGCCCGGGCGATGCTCAGCGGCGGCTTCCAGTACCTGCCCTACAGCACCACCAACGGCGCCTTCAACAGCACCACCACCAGCTATGGCAAAGATCCCAAGGAGATGAACCCGGCCGAAATGCGCGGGCTGGTGGACGAGGGCAAGCTCGGCGAGGAACTGCTGGCATTGATGACCGATGAGGACATCGCCGCCGACAACGATCGTTTTCTCAAGGAGGCGATCGACAAGGTCGAGGACAAGGACGGCTTCAAGGACAAGCTGGCCGAGACCCTGCGCGACCCCGAGTACAAGAAGGCGCTCGAGGCGCTGGAGAAGGACAACCCCGAAGGCGCGGCGGCACGTTACGCCGCCGACATGCAGTCACTCAGCCTGCTCGATTCGGAGCTGGCGGCGCAGATCGACACCGAGTTCAAGTTCGGCATTCCCATCGACCAGCTCAACGAGCTTTACAAGGATGGTGTCGAAGGCGTCGGCGAGGAGAACGTCGACAAGGCCACCACCGACATGGTCTCCACGCTGCTGACCACCATGATGACCTCGGTGCTGGGTACCAAGCGCGGTACCGACATCTACAACTACTACTTCGGCGGCGGCAAGGAAAAGGGCCAGGCCAAGCCCGAGCTGAATGCCGAGGAGCAGAAGCTGGTCACCGCCGCGGAAAACTCCCGGGAGCCGCTGACCCAACTGCTCAAGGACAGCGCCAAGGCGAGCATCAACGACCCCTCGGGGAATTCCGGTGCCATCACCGCCGAGAAGATCGAAAAGGCGGTGGCGAAAGTCCCCCTGGCCGAGCGCGACGGTGTCGCCGGGGTACTGGGCAAGCTAGGCAAGACCGGGGTACTGAGTTCCGGCGCCGGGTTGATCTCGATGGTCGCCGGGATCTACAAGCTCTCCGATGGCGGGCTGAACTTCGGCGAAACGCCGGCCGAGCGCATCGAGGCGGCGAAGAACTTCGTGACCACCATCAGCATGATCTCGCCGATGGCCACCATGGTCACCGGGGCCTATGAAGAGCTGTTCCGCACCCCGAGCAGCCCGGGCAAGCCGAGCATTGCCGATACGCTGGGGTTGGGCAAGAGCCTCAAGGAAACCGTCTGGGACAAGCACTTCAAACCCAGGGACGTGTCGGAAACCGACGCCATCGAACTCAAGGAAAGGCAGCAGAAGCTCGACAACCTCAAGGAGCTGCCCCAGCTCGACATGGGCGAGAAATTCACCGCCGACAGTTTCTGGAAGGAGTTCGATGACACCACCCGCAAATCACGGCCGGCAGTCGAGGACTTGATCGAACAGCTGCCGCCGGAGCAGCGTGACGCGGCGCGCACCAGCTTTCTCAACATCACCGACAAGAACCCGGATTTGAGCAAGGTGCCCGAGGCCGATCGGCTGCGCTGGGTGGGTGGTGCGCTGTCGACCATCGGCGGCGCTGCCGACGTGGTGGGTGGGGTGCTCGACCTGGTACTCGGCGGCATGGGCATCGACAAGCTGCGCAAGGAAGGTGGCACGCCCGAACAGTTCGCCGCCAAGAGCCTGCAGCTGGTTGGCGGCACCGCGGGGTTGGTGATGGGCGGGGCCGGCCTGGCTGCAGCCATCGGCGTCGGTTCGGCGGCCGTTGCCGGGGTGGTTGCCGCCGCTGCCGGCGGTGTGGGGGCGGTACTGGGTTTCATCGGCGCCATCATCGGCGGTGTGGTCGCCCTGAAGAAAAGCGAGGAGACGGTCGAGAAGGTACGCGACTACTTCCGCGAGCTGGGTAACGACGGTGTACTCGAGAAGGAGTGGGGCGACAAGCTCAACTACCTGGTGCACATGGGCTACGAGTACAACTATTACGAGGGCAAGTACGAAGACCGCTTCGATGCCTGGTACCCCGAGGACATTCCCGTCTGGGAGGCACAACCCGAGCACTACAAGGAATTCACCGAGAAGGTCGAGAAGGATGGGCGCATCGACGACGACTGGTTCACCGACAACATGCAGGATCTGGTCACCCACAGCGACAAGTTCGACGCCGAGTTCTACCGCGACAACAAGGACAAGATCGACCGCATCGTCGACAACTGGGAGCAGTGGCAGGGCAGCGACGACATCGTCAGCGACAAGGACTTCAACAAACTGCTCAAGGGCGACGACCGCTTCGACAACTCCAAGGAAGACATCGAGGCCGTGCAGTTCCTGATGGATAACAAGGAGTTCTTCGAATTCCTCGACACCATCCGCTTCCACCCCAACAACACCAAGAGCGACGGGAAAATCAGCCGCAAAGATGTGGACAAGTGGTTGGAACAGGTGAGCTGATAAGGCGCTCACGGCCCGCACGCTAGAGCGTACGGGCCATTAAAGTGGCTGTTTCAAGGCGGAAGCGGACATAGAGCGCTGCTGCTTTTGTGGGAGCGGCTTTAGCCGCGAGCTCTTTGTTAGCCTTGATAAAAAGCTCGCGGCTAAAGCCCCTCCTACAAAAAGAAAGCTCTGCATCCACCGGCTGCTTCCGGCTTAACCGCGACGTACCAGCAGCACGCCTGATTCCATGTGGTGGGTATAGGGGAACTGGTCGAACAGCGCGCAGCGTTCGATGCGGTGGGTGTCGTGCAACTGGGCGATGTTCTGCGCCAGGGTCTCCGGGTTGCAAGAGATGTACAGAATGCGCTCGAAACGGCGGGTCAGCTCGCAGGTGTCGGTATCCATGCCAGCACGGGGCGGGTCGACGAACACGCTGCCGAAGTCGTAGCTCTTCAGGTCGATCTCGGCCAGGCGGCGGAACGGGCGAACCTCGTTGAGCGCTTCGGTCAATTCCTCGGCGGAAAGGCGCACCAGGGTGACGTTGTCGATCTGGTTGTCGGCCAGGTTGGCCAGCGCCGCATTGACCGAGGTCTTGCTGATCTCGGTGGCCAGCACCTTGCGCACGCGAGTGGCCAGCGGCAGGGTGAAGTTGCCGTTGCCGCAGTACAGCTCCAGCAGATCGTCTTCGCGCTCGCCGAGTACGTCGTAGGCCCAACCGAGCATCTTCTGGCACACCTCGCCATTGGGCTGGGTGAAGGCACCCTCCGGCTGGCGATAGCGGAAGGTACGCCCAGCCACTTCCAGGCGCTCCTCGACATAAGGACGGCCGACGACAATACGCTTGCCCCGCGAGCGCCCGACTACGCTCACGCCCAGCTCTTCGGCCAGCACCTTGGCAGCGGCTTCCCAAGCGTCATCCAGGGGGCGGTGGTAGCACAGGGTGATCAGCGCATCGCCATTCAGGGTGGTGAGGAACTCCACCTGAAACAGCTTGAAGCCCAGCGTGTTGCTCGCCTGCCAGGCGGCCTTGAGGCGCGGCATCAGCGCATTGATGCGCAGGCTGGCGATGGGGAAGTCTTCGAAGAAGATCGGGCTGTGCTTGTCGCCGGCTTCGAACATCGCGTAATGACGATTCTCGCTGCCGGCTTCGCGCCACAGGCGGAATTCGGTACGCAGGCGGTAGTACTCGCGTGGCGACTCGAACACCTCGGGCTCCGGGGCGGCGAACGGCGCCAGCAGCTCCACCAGGCGGGCCTTCTTCTCGGCGAGTTGGGCGTCGTAGGCGGCGGGGTCGAATGCGGGACGGCTCATCGGTCACTCGTGCGGCAGGAAAACGGGGCGCCATTGTAGCGATTCCGCTGCCGGCGTGCCGTTCCCGTCGATCATCTGCGCTGCGGGACGCGGAGCGTCCGGGGAGGCGTTCCCACGCAGAGCGTGGGAACGATCAGGTGGATTGCCTAGGATGCGGCGTAGGGTGGGCTTCAGCCCACCGATGAGCGAATGCCTGATCGGAGGCGAAATCTCAGAACAATGCCAGCTTGATCACGCAGAAGATGGCCAGCGCAATCAACATCCCGTTCAGCTCTCGGAAGCGCCCGGCCAATGTCTTGGCGGCGACCCAGGTGATGAAGCCGAAGGCGATACCGGTAGCGATCGAGTAGGTCAGCGGCATCGCCAGGGCGGTGACCACCACAGGGGCTGCCACGGTGATGTCGCTCCATTCGATCTCGGCCATACCCGAGGCCATCAGCACGGCAACGAACAGCAGCGCCGGTGCCGTGGCGAAGGCTGGCACGCTGCCGGCCAGCGGGGCGAAAAATAGGGCGAACAGGAACAGGATGGCGACCACGATGGCGGTCAGCCCGGTGCGTCCGCCAGCGCTGACGCCAGCCGCCGACTCGATGTAGCTGGTGGTGGTCGAGGTGCCCAGCAGCGAGCCGCCCAGGGCGGCGGTGCTGTCGGCGATCAGCGCTCGGCCCATCTTCGGCAGGTGACCGTCCTTGCGCATCAGCCCGGCTTTCTTGGCCACGGCGATCAGGGTGCCGGAGTTGTCGAACAGGTCGACGAACAGGAAGGCGAAGATCACGCTGATCAGACCGACGTCCAGCGCGCCGGCGATATCCAGCTGCATGAAGGTCGGTGCCAGGGAGGGCGGCATCGACATCAGGCCACCGAACTCGCTGACCCCGAGCAGAATGCTCAGCCCGGTGACCACCAGAATGCTGATCAGTACCGCGCCAGTGACGCGCAGCGCTTCCAAGCCGATGATCAGGAAGAAGCCGAGAATCGCCAGCAGTGCACCGGGCGCGCCCAGGTCGCCGAGGCCGACCATGGTCGCCGGGTTGGCGGCGACGATACCGGCGTTCTGCAGGGCGATCAGCGCCAGGAACAGGCCGATACCGGCGGCGATGGCCGAGCGCAGCTCCAGCGGAATGCTGTTGATGATCCATTCGCGGATCTTGAAGATCGACAGCAGAAAGAACAGGCACGCCGACAGGAACACCGCACCCAGCGCGACCTGCCAGGTGTGGCCCATGCCCAGCACCACGGTATAGGTGAAGAAGGCGTTGAGGCCCATGCCCGGCGCCAGGGCGATTGGGTAGTTGGCGATCAGGCCCATGACGGCGGAGCCGAAGGCGGCCGCCAGGCAGGTGGCGACGAACACCGCACCCTTGTCCATGCCCGTCTCGCCGAGGATGCTCGGGTTGACGAACAGGATGTAGGCCATGGTCAGGAAGGTGGTGACCCCAGCGAGAATCTCGGTACGAACCGTGGTGTTGTGTGCGTTGAGTTGGAACAGTCTTTCCAGCATGCCGGGGCTCCCGATGGCAGCGACGCGTGGTGAATGGCAGAGGGCAAGCAAAGCACATCATGTGCCAGCCGCCCCGCTGATCCGCGCAAGCGCGGCATCATAGCTGCTCGTCTGGGCTCGGTGAACATCGTGTCGGATAGAGCGCTTTCAATTATTGTCCGGTGCAGCCGCCAGCGCGCATTCTTGGTGCGATAAGCCACTGTCAGCCGGCGTGCGCAATATTCACTGCGCGTCGAGCGGGCAAGCGCTGCCGCGTAATGGCCCTAGGTTTTCTCTCTCTCCACCAATGGCGTGTGCATATGGTCACGGGTGGAAAGCGCCGGGAACAGCTTGATCCACAGCACGCTGATGGCGATGGCGCCAACGCCGCCCATCAGTACCGCCGGTACGGTGCCCAGCCAGGCGGCGCTGACGCCTGCGCGGAAGTCGCCGAGTTGGTTGGACGCGCCGATGAACAGCCCGTTCACCGCGCCGACCCGGCCACGCATTTCGTCTGGTGTTTGCAGTTGCACGAAGGCGCCACGGATCACCATGCTGACCATGTCTGCCGCGCCGAGCAGTACCAGCGTCGCCAGGCTGAACCACAGCGAGGTGGAAAGGCCGAAACCGATTGTTGCCACGCCGAAGATCGCCACCGAGCTGAGAATCACCGGGCCGACTCGCCGCTCGATGGGGTGGCGCGCCAGGTAGATCGACATCAGCAGCGCACCCACCGCCGGCGCCGAACGCAGCAGGCCAAGGCCCCAGGGGCCGGTGAGCAGGATGTCCTTGGCGAACACCGGCAGCAACGCGGTGGCGCCGCCGAGCAGCACGGCGAACATGTCCATGGAAATGGCGCCGAGCACTTCCGGGCGGCTGCGAATAAAGCGAAAACCCGCCAGCAGGGACTCCACCGAGATTTTCTGTTTCAGCGGTTTCTGTTGCGATGGCAGGCTGAGCATCAGGCTCATGGCGATCAGGTACAACACCAGTGCGGGCCCGTACACCCAGGCTGGCGCCACTGCAAACAATACGCCGCCGAGGGCGGGAGACACGATAGTGGCAGTCTGCATCGCTGAACTGGATGCGGCCACCGCGGCAGGGAACAGGCCCGGCGGCACGATATTAGGCAGCAGCGCCTGGGTGGTGGGCATCTCGAAGGCCCGTGCCGTACCCATCATGAAGGCGATGATGAAAATCATCTCGCGGGTCAGGCTGCTGGTGCTGGTACCGATCAGCAGCGTGATGGCGACCACGGCCTGGCCGCACTGGCACAGCGCCGCGACCTTGCGGCGGTCGAAGCGGTCGGCGACGTGGCCGGTCAGCAGGATGAAGAGGATCTTTGGCAGAAACTCCACCAGGCCGACCAGGCCCAGGTCGAGCACGTTGCCGGTGAGGCTGTACATTTGCCAGCCGATGGCCACGGTGAGCATCTGAAAGCCGCTGGCGGTGAATACCCGCGCCAGCCAGAAGCGAATGAAGGGCGTGTGGTGACGCAGCAGCAACTGACCATGAACGGACATTGGAATACTTAGGCGGCTAACGACGGCCGCTCAGGTTAGCACGTCCGCTGTAACATTTGGATGCAAGAGGCCGCCAGGGCACGGCTCATCGAGTCCCGAAGAGAGCACGCCGTGCTTTAGGGCCTGTTTTTAACGCTGCAGTGCCGACGCGTACAAACGTTGAACAGGTGCTTAGCGAATCAGGCCACTGAGCAGCCACAGACCAAGAAGCAGCCAGATCAACCCGCCGATCACTGAGCCACGCATGAACGAGCGCACCGCACTGTAGAGCAGGATCAGGCCGATTAGCAGTACGGCGATGCTGAGTAGAGAGGGGGTAACGCCCAGAGCACCGGCCATGCCATCGATAAAGCCGGCAACCGCGCCGCCTAGCAGGCTGAATACGCCGCTCAGGGCATCGACGATAAAGCGGATGAACGAGCCGAATGCCTCACCGAGGGATTCAAAAAAACCTTCTACGCGCATAGAGACATTCCTGGTGATATAGAAGAGGCAGTCAAAAACTGGCCGGCAGCGATGTTTGATGTCGCTTGTGACGGCCCGCAGGTTGGCCGCCAGGGATGGCGGGCCACAAAATCGAGCTGCTGGCCTATTGGGCTGTCAGGTGTGGGTGGAGTTCCACGATTTTGCGCATGGCCTTGCCCAGTCGACGCGGGATCAGTTGCCGAGCATCGCCTTGATCTTGCCCGCCAGTGCCTCGAACGAGAACGGCTTGGCGATCATCTCCATGTTGTTGCCGAGGTAGCCTTCGTGCACGTGCGCGCCTTCAGCGTAACCGGTGGCGAACAATACCTTGAGGTTTGGTTGAGCCTGCCGAGCTGCATCGGCGAGCTGGCGCCCGTTCATGCCCGGCAGGCCAACATCGGTGAGCAGCAAGTCGAGCGCCGGGTGCTGTTCCATCAGGCCCAGGGCGCTTTGTGCGTCGCCTGTCTGGAGCAACTGGTAGCCAAGCTCTTCCAGCACCTCGACGATCAGCATGCGCACCACGGTGTCGTCTTCCACCACCAGGATTCGTTCACCAGTACCGTGTGGCGCCTGCGGCGGTGCAAGCTGGATTGGCACCGCTGGCGCGACATGCAGGCGCGGCAGGTAAAGGTTCAGGGTAGTGCCACGCCCGACCTGGCTTTCCAGCTGCAGGTAGCCGCCGGTTTGCTTCACGAAGCCGTAGACCATCGACAGACCCAGGCCCGTGCCCTTGCCGATGGGTTTGGTGGTGAAGAAGGGCTCGAAGGCATGGCGAATCACCTCCTGGGACATGCCGCTGCCGGTATCACTGACCGAGAGCCGCAGGTAATCGCCAGCAGGCACTTGGTAACTCTGTGCGGTGGCCTCATCGAGTTGCGTGTTGTGAGTTTCGATGCGCAACGTGCCGCCGTCTGGCATCGCATCACGGGCGTTGATGGCCAGGTTGATCAGCGCATTTTCCAGTTGGTGGCCATCGCTGCGGGTCAGCCACAGATCATTGGCGAGGTGAATCTCCAGGCTGATCTGCTCGCCAAGGGTGCGGGCCAGCAGTTCCTCGATGACGTGTACCAGGGTGTTGACCTCGACAGGGCGCATGTCCAGCGATTGACGCCGGGCAAAGGCCAGCAGTCGATGGGTCAGGGATGCGCCGCGGTTGGCTGAGGCGATGGCGGCTTCTATGAACTTGGCCAGCCCAGGGTTTTCGGTGGCCGGTAGTTTGCGCTGGATCAATTCCAGGCTGCCGAGTATGCCGGCCAGCAGGTTGTTGAAGTCGTGGGCGATGCCGCCGGTGAGTTGGCCGATGGCTTCCATCTTCTGCGCCTGGCGTAACTGCTCCTCGGCCTGGATGCGCTGCATTACGGCCTCGCCGACGCGTTCCTCCAGGGTCTGGGTCAGTTGACGCAGGGCCAGTTCGGTCTGCTTGCGCTCTTCAATATCGATCAGCACGCCCGGAAAGCGCAGTGGTGTGCCATCTGCCGCCAGTTCGCAGCGGCCGTTGGCCTCGATCCAGCGGTAGCTGCCGTCTGTTTGGATAATCCGGTATTCGGCGCGGTAGGCGCCGCCCGTTTGCATGGTCTGCTCGATCAGCGCCTGAACCTGTGCGCGGTCTTGCGGGTGGATGGCTGGGGTGAAATGGCCGAGCGGCATGCCGTTGCTAGCGTCTAGCGGATCAGTGGAAAAGGCACGTGCGAAGCGTTCATCTCCGGTGACGGTATCAGTAGGGATGTTCCATACCCAGGTACCGAGTACTGCGCCGGCATTTAAGGCGAGCTCGATGCGCTCGTTGGCGGTGCGCAGTTCTGCAGCAACCTGGGTGCGCTGCTGTGTGGCGACCATCTGGCTGGTGGTTTCCACGACGATGCACATCATGCCGTGGGAGTGGCCTTGGGAATCGAGCAGCGGATTGAAGTACAGGTTCATCCAGGCATCGTCCTGCAGGCCTGGGCGGCGCAGCGGCAGGTAGAGGTTTTCCTGGGAGATCGACTTGCCGGCCAGGCCCATGGCGATCACATGGCGGTTCCAGTCGGCGATTTCCGGCCATGCGTCTTCTGCCGGCAAGCCGAAGATCTCCGGGTGGCGCAGGCCAGCGAAGGTGGCGTAAGCATCGTTGTAGATCAGTACGCCGTCCGCGCCGCAGAGCAAAACGATGGGCGTGGGAGAGGAGAGGATCAGGCGCGTGGTGCTGAGCAGTACATCCGGCCATAGGTGGATTGGGCCGAGCGATGTAGCGGCCCAATCGAAGCGCCGGATAATCTCGACGGTGTCACCGGATTGGCCGGCAAACAGGCAGGGTTCTGTGGGCATGATCTAGGTCGCGAGCAAGAGTCTGAGAAGGCTAACGTAACGGTTGAACACTTGCATGAGCCGTTGATTTGACGCGGCCTATCGCGTTGTTTTCCGCGGGCGGCGCGCTTGCTTCAAGTGGCTTTTTTGCTAGCAAAGGCGTACTGCAATTTTTCCGCCAGCTCTTCGCTGCGGTAAGGCTTCTGCACAATAAAGTCTTCGTCGTCATTCAGCCCGCCCAGTTCGGCATAGCCGGTCACGAACACTACGGGCAACTGCGGGTAGCGCTGGCGAGCAATCTGGGCCAGTTCGGCGCCGTTCATACCGGGCATGGCGAAATCAGCCAACAGTAGGTCAATTCCCTCATCAAGCTTGCTCAGGGCTTCGGCGCCGCTGTTGGCTTCACGCACCTGGTAACCCAGCGCGTCGAGGGTCAGGGCGGTGACCTCGCGCACGTGTGGGTCATCGTCGACCAGCAGGATCGTGCGCTGTGCACCGTACTCGGCGTTGGGCTGTGGTTGGCTGGATATTTCGTCGATTGGTTTGATGATGTCGCGCAGCCCCGGGAGGTAAACCTTGACCGTGGTGCCTGCGCCCATTTCCGTAAGGATGCGTGCACCGCCGCCGGACTGCTTGGCAAAACCGAATACCTGAGCCAGACCGAGGCCTGAGCCCTTGCCAATTTCCTTGGTGGTGAAGAATGGCTCGAAGGCCTTGGCCAGTACCGCTTCGCTCATGCCGCTGCCGGAATCCTGCACCGATAGCACTACATACTCCCCTGCTTCAGGGTCTTCCGGCCGCTGCGGCGCTTGGCTGATCACCTCGTTACTGGTGCTCAGGCGCAGCGTGCCGCCCACGGCCATTGCATCGCGGGCATTGATTGCCAGATTGAGGATGATCAGTTCGATCTGCGTCGGGTCGACCCGCGCGTGCCACAGGCCTGGCTCGGTGGTGGTTTCGATCAGCACACTGCCGCCCAGGGTGCTCTTGAGCAGTTCCAGCATGCCGTGGACGGTTTCGCCCAGATTGACCGCTTCCGGTACCAGACGCTGGCGCCGCGAGAAAGCTAGCAGTTGGCCGGTGAGCTTGGCGCCGCGTTCGCCGGCGTCGGTGATGTTTTGAAGGCGGCTGCGAGCTTTGTCCAGATTGCCCTTTTCCAGGTCACGGATCAGGAAGCTGGTGCTGGTCAGTACCACCGTCAGCAGGTTGTTGAAGTCGTGGGCTACACCCGCAGTGAGCTGGCCGACGGCTTCCAGGCGCTGCATTTGCTGCAAGGTCGCCTCGACGCGCTCGCGCTCGTCGATCTGCTCACGCAGTTGCTGGTTGGTGGAGGCCAGCTCCTCGACCACGGCACGCTCATGAGTGATGTCGCGCACGGCGGCGTAGAGTAAGTCGTCGTCACGAACCAGAATCCATGACAACCAGTGGTAGTCACCACTAACGTGGCGCATGCGGTTGACGAAGCGCACCGAGACATTTGCCGACGTGACCCGCTCGATCTGCATCAGCGTTGCGGTGAGATCGTCGGCATGCACCAGTTCCCAAAGCGGCCCTTGGGTCAGTTGCTGGCGTGACCAGCCGAGGGTTTGCTCCCAGGCCGGATTGAGTGCACTGGGGTGCATGTCGAAACGCAGTACGGCGAGCAAATCGCGTGACAATTCCCAGTTGCGGTCACGCTCGCGTGTGCGCTTCTCGACGCGCTCGCCGAGCATGTCGTTGAGGCGCAGCAGGGCTTCGTTGGCCTGCTTCTGTTCGGTGATGTCGTGCAGCACACCGAGGAAACGCGTGCAGGTGCCCTGATCGAAAAAGGCCTGGCCACGGGCGGAAATCCAGCGTTCGCTGCCATTGCTCAACGGCAGGCGGAATTCAGCCTGGAACTCGTTGCCGGTGTCTTTGGACAACGCTTCGGCGACTTGCTTGCGCAGTTGCAGGCGATCATCGGCATGGCAGCGTTCGTAGAACATCGCCATGCCGACGTCAGCATCGGCATCCAGCTCATAGAGTGCCCTGCAGCGCTCGTCCCAGATCATGCTGTCGGTCGCGGGTACGTAATCCCACATGCCCATGCGTGCTGCGCCAATGGCCATTCGGGCGCGTGCTTCGACGGCTTGCAGCGTGTCTTCGACACGCCGGCGTTCCTGGCGCTCATTGACCTCGGCCATGGCCCGGTCGACGGCCTTGGGCAAGAAGGGCAGGTTCTGCTTGAGGACGTAATCGACAGCGCCCAGGCGCATCATCTCTACGGCGTGTTCTTCACCGAACATGCCGGACAGGAAGATAAAGGGCGTTCGCGGTGCCAGCCGGCGTGCAACTTCCAGCGCTTGGGCACCTGAGGAGCCGGGTAATAGATAGTCCGAAAGGATCAGATCGAAGCTGCCTTTCTGCAGTGCGAGTTCGGCCGCTTGATGGTCATAGACCAAGGTGCTGTCGACGACCAGCCCATTGCGTTCCAGTGTCAGCAGGGCCAGTTCCGCATCACGCGGACTGTCTTCGATAAACAGCAGTTTCAGAGGCTCGAGCGGCATGGAAAGGTCATCAGTTACTGTCTGGATTAGGCCTGCGCTTCAAGCGAAACCGTGTTGGTCTTCAATCGCTGCCAGATTCCGGATCGGTCTCTGCGTTGCGTCGGTGCAGGCGCAGCGAACCAGGAGGCGGCTCGTTGAGTACTGCCCAAAAAATACCAAGATCGGAGATAGCGGAGACGAATGCCTTGAATTCGACCGGCTTGACCACGTAAGCGTTCACGTTCAATTCGTAAGCTCGCTGCAGATCCGGGCCTTCACGCGATGAGGTGAGCATGACAATCGGGATGCTGCGCAATTCAGGCGATTCGCGAACGGTCTCCAGCACTTGCAGACCATCGACCTTGGGCAGCTTGAGGTCGAGCATCATGATCGCCGGATTGCCGGGCAGGCGGTCGGCGTAGTCGCCACGGCGAAACAGGTAATCCAGCGCTTCTGCGCCGTCTCGCATGATGATTACGTCATTGGCTAGCTGACTACGCTCCAGGGCGATCAGGGTCAGTTCCAGATCGTGGGGGTTGTCTTCGACCAGCAGAATCGGTTTTAGCATTCAAGTCCTCTTCCCGTCATCTAAGCAGCGGGGTGGTTACGTTTGGGTAGGGCGAAATAAAAGGTAGCCCCTTGATCGACAGTTCCCTCTGCCCAGACCCGGCCATCGTGTCGCTCGATTATACGTCGCACGCTGGCCAAGCCTATGCCGGTACCTTCGAATTCTTCCATGCGGTGCAGGCGCTGGAAAACCCCGAACAATTTGTCGACGTACTCCATGTTGAAGCCGACCCCGTTGTCGCGCACGAACACCACGACCTCGTCGTCGTCCTCATGGGCGCCGATGACGATCACTGCCTGCTCGCGATCTCGGCTGTATTTGATGGCATTGGCCAGCAGATTGCGCAGCGCCAAGTGGAGAAAGACCGCGTCGGCGATCACGGCTGGCAGTGGCTGTACGTGCCATTCCAGGTTGCGCCCCTCGTAGTCGGGCTTCATCTCTTCACGAATCGAGTCGACCAGAGCCTGCAGGTTGACGTCGGAGAAGCGCAATGCAGAGCGGCCCATCTGCGAGAAGCTCAGCAGGTTGTCCACTAAGGTGCCGGCGAAGCGTGCCGACTCGCTGATGTGCTCGAGAAAGCGCACGCCGCGTTCTGACAGTTTGGGGCCTTCGAAGTCACCGAGTAGCTCGGCGTAGCCCGCGATATGCCGCAGTGGTGCGCGCAGGTCATGGGACACGCTGTAGGAGAACGCTTCCAGCTCTTTGTTGGATTTCTTCAGGTCGCTGGCCAATTGGGCCATTTCCTCGGCCTTGCGCAGTACGATGCCGAGTACTGCGTTGCGCAGCTCCAGGGCGCTTTCCGGCTCCTGTGGATGCCAGGGCGTGGAAAAGCCGCTTATATCTTCCTGCCAGCGCGCAAAACTGTTGCGCGGGTTGAGCGCGCCGCTGGCGCTGATGGATTTCTCAGGCTTGCCCGCCCAGTTGACGATGCGCGTCTGTTCCGGCTTGAACCAGATCAGGTAATGGGAGTGCAGCTCGGAAATGGCCACTGCCAGCACGCCGCCGACATGTTTGGCGAGCCCCGGCAGTTCCGGAATATCGCGGCTGACGTTGTCGGTCTGGAACAGCTCTTCACCGTTGCGGGCACCCAGCCACTGCACCAGTGCGTTGACTTGATCGCGGGGTGGCGTTTGCCCGAGCAGGTCGCAACGTGATGAGGAAATGATCGCTGCACCGCTGGCCTGAACGAAGTTCAGGAAGGTATCGGGCAGCGATAGCAAGCCTTCACTGACGCTGTCGCGGTCGGCCATGGCCGAGAGCATCTGCACGATGTACTGGCGCAATTGCAACAGGTGCTGGGTGCGTGCCTGGGCGATCTTCGCTTCGATCTGCAGCGACAGCATGCGACCTAGCAGCTCGCAGGCCGTTCTGGTCTGGAAGCCGACCGGGCGCGCATGCGCGTGGTGGCAGGAAATCAGCCCCCAGAGCTGCCCTTCGACCACGATGGAGATCGACATCGAAGCGATGGTCTGCATGTTCCGCATGTACTGCAGGTGCACCGGCGACACGCTGCGCAGGGCCGCATAGCTGAGATCCAGCGGCTTGCCGGTCTGCGGGTTGAGCGACGGGCGCAGGGCGGAAGGCTGGTAGTTGGCGTCTTCGATCACGCGGATGCGATTGCCCACGTACAGCGCGCGCGCTTGGGGCGGGATATCCGCAGCGGGAAAGCTCAGGCCCAGGTAGCTGGGGTAATCAGGATCGACGCGTTCGGCAAGCACCAGGCCATTACCCTCGGTATCGAAGCTATAAGCCTTGACCCGGCCGAACCCGGTGATGCGTTTCACTTCGTCCACTGACAGGCGGCACAACTCATCGACGCTGTCGGCGTCCTGCAGATGGCCGATGAACGTGCGCACCATCGGGTAGAGGTTGTTGTAAGCCGCGACCACATTGCTGGTCGGCTCGAATTCGGCAATCAGCACGCTGTCGTAGCAGTGCGCCATCATGGCGATCAGTTGGCCGCTGCGGCTGCCTTCTCGGAAGCGCACATCGCCAATGTGAAACGGTGTGGTTTCATCGTGGGACAACTGCGCCAGGCGCTCGGTCAGCGAGTCGCTGTCTTCAAGCAGCCCGTTCAGGTGTTGGCCCAGCAGTTGATCCGGCTCGAGGCCCAGCCACTCGACGACGTTCTCGCTCACCTGCAGCACCGTGAGCGCCTGCTTGTCGAACACCACCATGAATCCCTGAGGCTGAATGCTGCCGGGAATATGGATGGGTTCTTTGGCGCAGTTGGCGATCGCGCTGCTCAATGAGGTGATGGTTTCGCTGGTCGCCAAGCGTTTCTCCTTCGGTTCCCGGCCGATCTGCATGAACGGTCTCGAGGGCGGATGCCTTGGTGCGGTGGGAGGAGGGCCGCTACAGCCTAGGACAACGGCGCGTGGGGATTTTCTCCGTGAATCTGTTCTGTCTGCGCAGGCAGTCTGCACGGTCTCGAATGCCGGGTAAACCGTAACGCGGTGTAATCAATGTGTAAGGCCATTACACCCTGACTGCCGGGTGTCTAGGAACTTAGCCGCGCCGTACACCTCTCATGATGCGGTCTGCCGTACCGACAGATTGCAACATTCCTTGGGCACACTGCCCGCATTTGAACACGAGAATCGCCATGATATCTGCTGCCAAGCGGGCTTTTTCCCGGCTGCCCGTTCTGCGCCCATGGGCGTGGCTGCTGTTGCTGATCCTGCTCGTTGCTGGTTATCAGATGCGGGCTCTGCACCTGGACGACCGTCTTTATTACTGGCTGACCACCCCGGCGGTCTCGGAATGGGCACCGAACAGCCTGCTTTCCCATAAGTACAAGGTTCAGATCGATGCCAAGGTAGTCAGCGGCGTAAGCGATAACCTTTCGGCCTTGAGCTACGACGACCAACGCGACCAGTTGTGGGCGGTGCTCAATAATCCCGAAGAGCTGCTGGCCATGAGCAAGGACGGCGAAGTGCTGGCGCGTTACCCGTTGAGCGGCTTTAGCGATGTTGAGGGCGTGACCTACCTGGGCGATGGCATGCTGCTGCTCGCCGAAGAGCGCTCGCACGCGCTGGTGGTGGTGCCGGTGCCGAAACGCTCTGGCGCCTTGTTCCGTGAGGACTATCGCGCTCTGACCCTGGGCATCCAGCGTGACGGCAACCAGGGCTTCGAAGGCGTGGGTTACGACCGGGCGCGGGATCGGCTGTTCGTGGTCAAGGAACATTCGCCCATGAAGCTCTACGAAATCCGCGGTTTCAAAAGCAGCGTGAACGGTAACTTCGGCCTGGAAATCATCGACCACGACGATTGGATTCGCGATTCGGTATTCGCGTCCGACCTGTCATCGGTGCACTTCGACGAGCACACCGGCAACCTGGCGCTGCTCAGTGACGAGTCCAAACGGATCATGGAACTGGACGGCGAGACCGGCGAGCTGGTCGGTTTCCGCACCCTGGACAGTGACTTTGCCGGCCTCGGCAAGTCGGTGCCCCAGGGCGAAGGCATGACCTTCGACGATGAAGGCAATCTGTATATCGTCAGCGAACCCAATCTGTTCTATCGCTTCGGCCGTGGTTAGCAGCCGCCGCGCCGAGCATTTGTAGGAGCGTCGCCCCGGCGCGAATCGACGGCAGCTTCATCGCCATATCGGTGCTGCCCGCATGATTCGCCCTGGGGGCGGGGCTCCTACAATGGAATATTCTCGCCGCCCCTACTTCGTCGGCTCTCCTAGCGCGGTGGATACTGGCTCAGCACCCGCCCCACGGTTTCACGGATTACCGTCTCGCGCTGCGCGGGATTACCCTCGTCGTTGCGCATGATGCGTTCGTCACTGCCGCGCCAGACCAGCTTGCCGTCCTTGCCATCGAACAGGTCGATTTGCACGGTGGCGACCTTGTAATCGACGGTACGGGTTTCGTTGTAGGCCGGGCCGCCCCAGTAATTGCCCCAGTAGCCGCCGAAACCGCCACCAAAGCCGGTGCTGACCTGCTGCTGGCGCTGGTCGACGATCAACCACACCTGTACGCGCAGATCCCCCGCGGCACCCGCCGCTGCAGGGCGCAGGCCGCGCTGGTCGAGCTGATCGCCCACTGCGCCGCGCAGACGCTGCTCGGTCAGGTCGCTGCGAATCCGTGGATCATCGGGCTTGTACTGCACGGCCGGTTCCTGCCAGCTCCAACTGCGGTAGCCGGCGAAGTCGCGGCTGGCATCGAAGTCACGGTTGATTTGCTGGCTTTGGCAGGCGCCGAGCAGCAACAGGACGGGGATCAATAGCAAAGGCAGGCGGCGCATAAGAGTTCTCCTGAATCAGTCAGACATCGAGGGTCATGCCGGCGGATATTCGCCCAGTGCGTCGCTTACCGCCTTGCGCAGGGCCTCGGCGCGTTCCGCCTGGCTGCCGCTGCTGCGCATTTCTGCCTGGCCGCTCCACACCTGTTCTCCGCTGCGGCCGTCAAAGAAGTCGATACGCACCACCACGACCTCTTCTTCATAGTTGCGAGTCAGCGGAACGCGGGCGCCCACGCCAACACCGTTGCCGTAATAACCGCGGTTGCCGTAGCTGCCATAGCCACCTCCATAGTAGGGATCGTAGCTGTCAGCGACCTGACGTACGCGGCGTTCCAGGCGCGTATCGGTGCGCACCTTGAGGTCGGCAGCGGCATTGCCCTGGGTGGGGCGTAAGCCACGTTGATCGAGGGCATTGTTGAGGGCGTCCTGCACCAGATCCGCACTGGCCCAGGCGCTGCCCGCCGGGCGCTGCTGCCAGGCCCAGCTGCGATAGGCAGCGTAGTCGCGCGGCGCGGCGGGGTAGGCGCTACGGTCGAAATGGTTGGCCGCACCGGGCGGGGCCGGCGGTATTGGTACTGAATCCGTGGTGTACGGGTTCTGGCTCTGGCAGGCCGCCAGGGCAGTGGTGAGCAGCAACAGCGCGATGCGTTTCATGACGGTTCTCCTGGCAGAGCAGGCGTTCAGCGTGGCCGACAGATCCAGTGCAGGTAGCGTCCGAGTCCGGCGAATGCCGGGTGACGACGGTGTGCCAATTCCATTTCCAGCAATTCGGCGAGCTCGGCCTTGGCCTGGAATTCCCGAGGCATGTAATCATGAAAGACCCGTACGCCGCTCTCCTGTTCGACCTGCCAGTGAGCGGCAAGTTGCGACTTCAATTCGCGCGGATCGAGGGGCCGTTGCGGCGTCAGGCTCTGCTTTTCGCCGGCGAATTCGTCCTTGCGCAACTTGCGCAGATGGCCCTTGAGCAGGTTGCGGTAGATCAGCGCATCCTTGTTGTAGAAGGCCAGCGACAGCCAGCCATCTGCCACGGTCAGGCCATGCAGCGCCGGCAGGATGGCGGCCGGCTCGGCCAGCCATTCGAGCACGGCGTGGCAGATGACCAGGTCGAAGGGCGCGTCGAAACGGCCTGGCAATTCCTGCCACGGCGCGTGAATGAAGGTTGCCTCGACACCCGCTTCGGCGAAGCGCTCGCGGGCGCCGGCCAGCATGGGTTCGGCTGGTTCGGCGAGAGTGACCTGATGGCCGCGCTGCGCCAGCCACAGGGCCATATGGCCAAGCCCGGCGCCGACATCGAGCACCCGCAGTGGGCGCGCAGGCAGTGCCTCGGTGAGATCAGCCTGCAGCACGGCGAGGCGGATCTCGCCTTTGGCGCCGCCATAGATCTTCTCGGCGAAGCGGGTCGCCAGTTCGTCGAAGTGACGGTCGCTCATCAGCTGAACCGCCGTTCGCTGTCGGCGAGTTTGGCGCGCACCACCTGTTCCATATCCAGCCCCAACTCGCTGCACAGCAGAAGCAGATAAAGCACCACGTCTCCGACTTCCTGCCCGGCATGCTCGAGTTTGTCAGCCGGCAGGCTGCGTGACTGATCCTCACTGAGCCACTGGAATATCTCCACCAGCTCGGCCATTTCCACGCTGGCAGCCATGGCCAGGTTCTTCGGGGCGTGGAATTGGCGCCAGTCGTTACGATCACGAATGGTGTGCAGGCGAGCGGTGAGTTCGGCGATGTTCATGCGATGTCCCTAGGCGTTAGCCGCACATTGTTTCATGCGGCGAGGCCGACGCGCAGCAGACTTTGCGTAGCGGTTCAGATGACCTGCCAGTAGCCGACCATATGCGACACATCCTCTTTGCCGAGCAAATCGAACTGGCCCTCTGCCGCGGGCAGGCTGGCGCGCATGCGGACGCTGCTCGGCAGCCGCACCGGCTTCTGGAAGCGCACTTCGACGCTGTAGCCCGAGGCGGGCAGGTGCGCCTGCAGCGCAGCCAGGGCTCGCGCCTTGTTCCACAGGCCATGGGCGATGGCGCGCGGGAAGCCAAATGGCTTGGCCGTTAACGCCGAGAGGTGAATGGGGTTGTAGTCGCCGGAAATTCGCGCATAACGTCGGCCGATATTGGCAGGTGCCTGCCATTGGGCCAGATCGTCCAGCGGTAGGCGGGTCGATTCGCTGCGGGCAATCGCCGGGCCGTCCAGCTTCATGCCTCGGCAGAGCAGGCGGCTATCACCTTCCCACAGCAGGCCGAGTTGATCCTCGAGGCGGGTGATGACGCTGAACACTGCGCCCTTCTCATGGGGCACCAGGTTGCTGGCTTCCACGCTCAACGTGAAGGGGCCGAGCCCTGCAAGTTGGCGAATCACCCGGATACGATTTTCCAGGTGCACCAGGCCGAGCAACGGAAAGGGAAAGTCGGGCTCGGTGAGCAGTTTCATCTGCAGGGGGAAGGCCAGTACATGGGGATAGGTGGCTGGCAGCCGGGCATCGTCAGTAAAGCCGCACAGCTCGCGGTAACGGGCGAGGTGGCTGGCATCAACGCTGACCGAGCAACGTAGCCCTCGGTGCGGCAGCACCTTGCCGGTAATACCGCGACGCATCGCCGCGCGCAGGAGCAAGCCGGGCAGGGCCGGTGGTGTGTGCAAATCGAGCCATTCGGTTGCCATCGTGCGCTCCGGTGCAAAATGAGTTTCAGCGTACTCTCGCCGAGATTTAGGACAGTAGCCAGCCTGTATTGGTGCCCTCTGTCCGCGGGCTGAGCGTGGAACGGCAAAGCCGCCTACGCTTGTTGTC
Source organism: Pseudomonas sp. AC355 (assembly GCF_979258205.1). Taxonomy (NCBI): domain Bacteria; kingdom Pseudomonadati; phylum Pseudomonadota; class Gammaproteobacteria; order Pseudomonadales; family Pseudomonadaceae; genus Pseudomonas; species Pseudomonas sp. AC355. The sequence goes on from NZ_OZ409843.1 coordinate 4,364,258, forward strand.
ATCCAGCCAGGCAAGGAAGACGCCAGCATGCATGACATTACCCTCCGGGCCGCACCCTGATGCGCTCGATCACGGACGCGCCGCAACTCTCGTATCTGCTCAACCCGTTGGTACGACGCTCGCCTGGCGAGGCGCGCCTGGATCTGGTGCGCCAGGTGCGTGAGCTGATCGATCAGCTACTCACCGAAGGCGCCACCCTAGAACAGGTCGCCGCTCGCCTGCAGATGCCGGCCCGACGTTTGCGCGAGCAGTTGTCGCAGGCTGACGTGCGTTTCAACGACATGGTCAACGACTGCCGCTGCAGCCTGGCCCGACGTCTGTTGCTGGAGACCGACGAGCGCATCGAGCTGATCGCCGAACGCACCGGGTTTTCCGAGCCAAGTACCTTCTACCGCGCGTTCAAGCGTTGGGTCGGTGAGACGCCGGTGGAGTTTCGCCGCCACGGCCGGCTGCAGGCAGCCGAGCGCGGCTCATCCTGATCAGGCCCCCAGCAGGCTCTGCCCGCACACCCTCAGCACCTGGCCGCTGACGGCGCCGGAGCCAGGCTGGGCGAACCAGGCCACGGCTTCGGCGACATCCTGGGGCAGGCCGCCCTGATTCATGGCATTCATGCGTCGCCCGGCTTCACGGATGGTGAAGGGGATGGCGGCAGTCATGCTGGTTTCGATAAAGCCCGGCGCCACAGCGTTGATGCTGATGCCACGCTCGGCCAGCGTCGGCGCCCAGCTTTGAGCCAGGCCGATCAGCCCGGCCTTGCTGGTTGCATAGTTGGTTTGCCCGACATTACCGGCGATGCCGCTCAGCGATGCGATCAGCACCACCCGTCCGTTATCGCGCAAGGCACCGGCCTGCAGCAGGGCATCGGTGAGCCGCTGTGGTGCGCGCAGGTTGACGTCGATCACCGACTCCCAGAGCCCTTCGCTCATCTTCGCCAGGGTCTTGTCGCGGGTGATGCCGGCGTTGTGCACAACGATATCCACACCTTGCGGCAGGGCCTCGAGCAGTTTGGCGGGCGCGTCGTCGGCACAGATATCCAGCGCCAGGCTGCGTCCGCCGAGGCGCGAGGCCAGAGCATCGAGAGCATCCTTGGCCGGCGGCACATCCAGTAACACAACGTCGGCACCGTCGCGGGCCAGGGTTTCGGCGATGGCGGCTCCGATACCGCGGCTGGCGCCGGTGACCAATGCGGTCTTGCCGGCCAGTGGGCGGGTCCAGTCGCTGACCTGCTGCGCACAGGGCTGCAGGCGCAGCACCTGGGCCGAGACATAGGCGCTCTTGGGCGAAAGCAGAAAGCGCAGTGCGCCTTCCAGCTGATTTTCCGCGCCCTGATCGACGTGCAGCAGTTGCACGGTGCCGCCACGGCGGATTTCCTTGGCCAGGGAGCGGGTGAAGCCCTCCAGGGCACGCTGTACGCTGGAGGCCTGGGGATCGTCGAGCGTCTGCGGGGCGCGGCCGAGCACCACGACGTGCGGGCAACGGCCCAGGTTCTTCAATGCGGGCTGGAAGAACTGACGCAGAGCATCGAGCTCCTCGAAGCGGCTCAGACCGCTGGCATCGAACACCAGCCCCTTGAGCTTGGGGCCGTGCTCAGCCGGTCCAGCGCGGCAGGCCGTACTGGTCATCGAGAGCCGCGAAGGTTTCGTCGGTCAGGCGGCTGGCAAAGGCTGCCACCGCAGTGCCCAGGTCGCCGTTGCCACCGATCAGCAACGCGCCCTCCAGAGGCCTGTTACGGCCCGCCACCCAGCGTTCCAGAGGCAGCGGAGCGGGCAGCCCGAGCGCGCCGACCAGGCGGCGTCCGGTAGGCGTATTGGCGAAGTTGAGGTAGCGATCAGACATGGAACAGACTCCAGGGCAGAAACTCAAAGAGGTTGACCACTGTACGCCATCACTCGTTTCATGCATCGACAGGGGCCGGCTGACCGGCCAATTCAGCGGTGATCAGCCACATTGGTATCTCTAAAAACGTTGGCGAGGCAGTCAGCGCAAGGCAAGAACAGGCGAAAAAGCGGAGTTTACGAGCTGTAAATGAGCATTTTGAGTCTGTTCTTAACGCATCGATGACAACGCAGGTAGTTTTTTAGAGGTGCCAATTAAAGTGCCGCACAATATTACCTACAAGGAGCCGTACATGAGCCTGCCGCGCCGGGTCGCCATCGTTGGTGGCAACCGTATTCCCTTCGCCCGCTCCAATACTGCCTACGCCACGGCCAGCAACCAGGCCATGCTCACCAGCGCGCTGGAGGGGTTGATCGAACGCTACAACCTGCACGGCGAGCGCCTCGGCGAGGTGGTCGCAGGGGCGGTGCTCAAGCATTCGCGGGACTTCAACCTGACCCGCGAGTGCGTGCTCGGTTCGCGCCTGGCCCCGGAAACTCCAGCCTACGATCTGCAGCAGGCTTGCGGCACCGGGCTGGAGGCCGCGCTGCTGGTGGCCAACAAAATCGCCCTGGGGCAGATCGAGTGCGGTATCGCCGGTGGCGTGGACACCACCTCGGATGCGCCGATCGGCGTCAACGAAGGTCTGCGCAAGATCCTGTTACAAGCCAATCGCAGCAAGAGCACCGGCGACAAGATCAAGGCGCTGCTGCAGATACGTCCGCGACACCTGGCACCCTCGCTGCCACGCAATGGTGAGCCGCGTACCGGCTTGTCCATGGGGCAGCATTGCGAGCTTATGGCGCAGCACTGGGCCATCCCCCGTGACGAGCAGGATCAGTTGGCCGTGGAGAGCCACCGCAAGCTCGCTGCCGCCTACGCCGAAGGCTGGCAGGACGATCTGCTCACCCCATTTCTCGGTCTGACCCGCGACCAGAATCTGCGCCCCGATATCGACCTGGCCAAGCTGGCCACCCTCAAGCCGGTGTTCGAGCGTGGCCAGCGCGGCACCCTGACCGCAGCCAATTCGACGCCGCTGACCGATGGTGCGTCGCTGGTGCTGCTGGCCAGCGAAGAGTGGGCCAAGGCCCGTGGCCTGCCGATTCTTGCCTACTGGCGTGATGGCGAAGCGGCGGCCGTGGATTTCGTCAAAGGCAACGAGGGGCTGCTGATGGCGCCGGTGTACGCGGTGCCGCGCTTGCTGGCGCGCAACGGCCTGACCCTGCAGGATTTCGATTACTACGAAATCCACGAAGCCTTCGCCGCCCAGGTGCTGTGCACGCTCAAGGCCTGGGAGGACGCCGAGTATTGCCGCACCAAGCTGGGCTTGGAGCAGCCACTGGGCAGCATCGACCGCGCGAAGCTCAACATCAAGGGCAGCTCCCTGGCTGCCGGCCACCCGTTTGCCGCAACCGGTGGGCGTATCGTCGCCAACCTGGCCAAGCTGCTGTCGGTGGCAGGCGAAGGTCGCGGCCTGATCTCCATCTGTGCCGCAGGCGGCCAGGGCGTTACCGCGATTCTGGAGCGCTGATTCATCCCTCGTGCTCACCCGGGGCGCTGTCCTGGGTATCGCTTCGCTCCACGCCAGGCTACGGGGATAGCCTGCCCGATCAATCTTCGTGGCTGATCGTTTCGGCTTCGGCCTTGAGCAAGGCGGCTTTGCGTGCCACGCCCCAGCGGTAGCCGCCGAGGCTGCCATCGGCTGAGGTAACGCGGTGGCAGGGCACCAGCAAACCCAATGGATTGCTGGAGCAGGCTCGGGCGATGGCCCGTGGGTGGCTGCCGAGGCTGGCGGCCAGTTGGCCGTAGCTGCGCGTCTGCCCCGTGGGAATTGCTCGCAAGGCCTGCCATACCTGCTGCTGAAAGGCCGTGCCGCGTAGATCCAGTGGCAGGCGGGCGGCGCGTGCCGGTTCCTCGATCTGCCTCAGCACCTCGTGTAGCCAATCCTGCAGCGCCTCGTCATCACGTTGCAGCGTTGCGGCGGGGAAACGCTGGCGCAGCTCCGCCTCGACTACGTCCTCCGACTCGCCGAACAATAGGGCACAGAGCCCCTTGTCGCTGCTCGCCAGCAGCAGGTAGCCGAGTGGGCTGGGCGCCACGGCCATGCGCAGCCGTTCCCCTACGGCACCCTTGCGTCGGCTGGCTGCGCTAACGCCATCGGCTCGTTCGTAGAGCGCTCGGGTACTGGAGTAACCGCTGTTCAGTGCGGCATCGAGCAGCGAATCCGCCTGGGGCAGTTCGAGCTCCAGGCGCTCACGTTGGCGGGCGCTGACCCAGGCCTTGGGCGTCATCCCGGTGCGGGCCTTGAAGGCTCTGGTCAGGTGTGACGGGGATAGCCCGATGCGCGCAGCAAGCTCGACAAGTGTTGGCGGTTTGTCGGCCTCATCGAGCAGGCGACAGGCCGCGGCCACCAGTGCATCGAGTTGCTCGGCCGGGCTGCTGCCCTGTGGCGTGCAGCGTTTGCAGGGTCGATAGCCCGCTGCCTCGGCTTGCGCAGGTGTGGCATGGAAGCTGACATTCTCACGACGCGGCCGGCGTGCCGGGCAACTGGGGCGGCAGTAAATACCGGTCGAGCGCACGGCGAAGACGAATTGACCGTCCTGCGTCGCATCGCGCTCGCACACAGCCCGCCAGTGGCGTTCTTGCGGCATGATCACCTCCTGTAACAGTGCCGTGATTGTCCGCAGTCGCCGTGTTCCACGCCAGTGCCAATCACGCTTTCAAACTGTGCGGCGCCCGCACATTTTCTGCAGAGGCTGGGCGCTGCCTCAGGATTGCCGTATAAAAGGGCCGCATAGACCACTGAGGACCCTGATAAAAGCTGATGAAGACGCCAAAACGCATTGAGCCCCTGGTCGAAGACGGCCTGGTGGACGAGGTGATACGCCCTTTGATGAGCGGTAAGGAAGCAGCGGTCTATGTGGTGCGTTGCGGTACCGAACTGCGCTGCGCCAAGGTCTACAAAGAGGCCAACAAGCGTGGTTTCCGCCAGGCCGCCGAGTATCAGGAAGGGCGCAAGGTACGCAACAGCCGTGATGCACGGGCTATGGCCAAAGGCTCCAAATACGGTCGCAAAGGCCAGGAAGACGCCTGGCAGAACGCCGAGGTGGCGGCCCTGTTTCGCCTGGCCAGCGCCGGCGTCCGGGTGCCCAAGCCTTATGACTTTCTCGAAGGTGTGCTGCTCATGGAGCTGGTCGGTGACGGCGAGGGTGGCGTAGCGCCGCGCCTCAACGACGTCGACCTGCACCCCGAAGACGCCCGAGAATTCCACGCGTTCATGATCGATGAGATCGTCAAGATGCTCTGCGCCGGCCTGGTGCATGGTGACTTGTCCGAGTTCAACGTGCTGCTCGGCCCTGAAGGCCCGGTGATCATCGATCTGCCTCAGGCGGTGGATGCGGCGGGTAACAACCACGCCTTCAAGATGCTCGAACGTGACGTCGGCAACATGGCCGCCTATTTCGGCCAGTTCGCACCGGAGCTCAAGTTCACCAAGTACGCCAAGGAAATGTGGGCGCTCTACGAAGACGGCAAGCTGACGCCCGATAGCGTGTTGACCGGTGAGTTCGATGACCCCGAGGACGACGCTGACGTCGACGCTGTGCTGCGCGAGATCAAGGCCGCTCTGGCCGATGAAGCGCGTCGCCAGGCCGTGCTCAACGCCGAGGACGAGCCCAAGGACAGCGAGCCGCCTCCGCCCTGGGAGCGCTGAATGTGGCCGGAGTTTAGTGGAGGTGGGCTAAAGCCCACCCTACCGCTGAAGCGGATCGCCGCTCGGCCCGCCCAACTGCGTGATCGTGCCCTGAAACGGTGAGTTGAGGGGCTCTATGCTCTATTTTGGTTCGCTGTGCCCGTGTCTGTTTTAACTGTCTGCTGTCTTCATCCCTGTCTGAATTCCCCGCCATTGCTGAGCTGCAGCGTTTCTCGAAACGTTGGCATGCAACCTGCTATTCACTCCCTGTGACCTGCCTGACCGTGCAGGCACCCTGGCCGCTTCGGCTGCCAGCGGTGATGAGCCTGGGCAATGTGGCCCGCCATCCCCCAAAACTACATAACTGAATCCAAGGCAAAGACGCCTGAAGCTGACAACAGCTCCAGGCGTCTTTTTTTTGCGTTGCAGAAAACCGTGATACCGCAGCAGACAGAGGGCAGGCTATGAATTCCATCGTCACATCGATCAAGCGCGAGAACCTGATCGTCATCGGCAACGGCATGGTCGGCCACCACTGTGTGGAACAGTTGATCGCCAGCGGTGCCCTGCATCGCTATCAGGTGCACGTGTATGGCGAAGAACGCCAGCGCGCCTACGACCGTGTGCACCTGTCCGAGTACTTCTCCGGCAAGGATGCCGAAGCCCTGGCCCTTGGCGAGCCTGATCTGTACGCCCGCAACGGCGTGCATCTGCACCTCGGCGAACAGGTGCTGGAGATCGACCGCGAGAACCGCGAAGTCGTCACCACCAAAGGCCGTCGCGGCTACGACCGGCTGGTGCTGGCCACCGGTTCCTACCCGTTCGTGCCGCCGATTCCGGGCGCCGAGGGCAATTCTCGCCTGGTTTACCGAACCCTAGACGATCTCGATGGCATCCGCGACGCAGCGACCAAAGCCCGTCGAGGTGTGGTGGTCGGCGGTGGCCTGCTCGGCTTAGAGGCGGCCAACGCGCTGAAGTCACTTGGTCTGGAAGCCCATGTGGTGGAGTTCGCGCCACGCCTGATGCCGGTACAGCTGGATAACGACGGTGGCGACGCATTGCGGGCGCGCATCGAGGCCCTTGGTGTCGGCGTGCACCTGTCGCGCGCCACCCAGGAAATCGTCATCGGTGAGGAATACGCCTACCGCATGAATTTCAGCGATGGCGCTGATGGTAACTGTGAGTATCTGGAGACCGACCTGATCGTGTTTTCCGCCGGTATTCGTCCGCAGGACGCCCTCGGCCGTGCCGCCGGCCTCGACATCGCGACCCGCGGGGGGGTGGTGGTCGACAACGACTGCCGCACCAGCGACCCGGCGATCTTCGCCATCGGCGAATGCGCGTCCTGGAATGGCATGGTCTTCGGCCTGGTTGCGCCGGGCTATGCCATGGCCCGCAACGTCGCCGCTCAGCTGGCTGGCGAGCCCCACGAACTGTTCACCGGCGCCGACATGTCGACCAAGCTCAAGCTGCTTGGCGTCGACGTCGGTTCCATCGGCGATGCCCACGCCGCCACGCCGGGCGCCAAGAGCTATCGCTACATCGACGAAGCCAATGCCAGCTACCGCCGTCTGGTGGTCTCGCCGGATGGTCAGCACGTCATCGGCGCGGTGCTGGTCGGTGACAACAGCTATTACGACACCCTGCTGCAGTACGCCCAGAACGGCATCAAGCTGCCGGCCGATCCGTCCAGCCTGATTCTGCCGCTCTCCGAAGGCGCGCCGACCCTGGGCGCCGATGCGCTGCCGGATACCGCGACCATCTGCTCCTGCCACAACGTCAGCAAGGGCGCGGTGTGCTGCCAGGTAGACGCCGGCATCACCGACCTCGGCGAGCTGAAGGCCATCACCAAGGCCGGTAGCGGTTGCGGTGGTTGCAGCGCCTTGCTCAAACAGGTCTTCGAGCATGAACTGAGCGCCCGCGGCGTAGCCGTGGATAAGAGCCTCTGCGAACATTTTGCCCATACCCGCCAGGAGCTGTACGCCATCGTCCGGGTGGAAGGTGTGCTCAGTTTCGAGGAACTGCTGGCCAAGCATGGTCGCGGCCACACCGGCTGCGACATCTGCAAGCCGGCAGTCGGTTCGATCCTCGCGTCGTGCTGGAACCAGCCGATCACCGACCCGTCGCTGATCCCGCTGCAGGACACCAACGACACTTTCATGGCCAACATGCAGAAGAACGGCACCTACTCGGTGGTGCCGCGTATTCCCGGTGGCGAGATCACCCCGGACGGGCTGATCGCCATCGGCGCCGTGGCGAAGAAATACGACCTCTACACCAAGATCACCGGCGGTCAGCGTATCGACCTGTTCGGCGCTCAGTTGCACGAACTGCCGGAGATCTGGAGCGAGCTGATCGCCGCCGGCTTCGAGACCGGGCATGCCTACGGCAAGTCGCTGCGTACCGTGAAGTCCTGCGTGGGCAGCACTTGGTGCCGTTACGGCGTGCAGGACAGCGTCGGCATGGCGCTGCGCCTGGAGGATCGCTACAAGGGCCTGCGTTCGCCGCACAAGATCAAGTTCGCGGTCAGCGGTTGCACCCGTGAGTGCGCCGAAGCGCAGAGCAAGGACATCGGCGTGATCGCCACCGACAAGGGCTGGAACCTCTACGTGTGCGGCAACGGCGGCATGCGCCCGCGGCACGCCGAGCTGTTCGCCACTGATCTGGATGACGAGGCGCTGATCCGCACCATCGACCGTGTGCTGATGTTCTACGTACGCACCGCTGACAAGCTGCAGCGCACCTCGGTATGGCGCGAGTCGCTGGAAGGCGGCCTGGATTACCTCAAGGCGGTGATCCTCGACGATAGCCTGGGCCTCGGCAATGAGCTGGAAGCGCAGATGCAACTGGTGGTCGACCGCTACGAATGCGAATGGGCCGGTGCCCTCAAGGACCCGGAGAAGCTCAAGCGCTTCCGCACCTTCGTCAACGACAAGCGCGGCGATCCGGACATCCACTTCGTCAAGGAACGCGGCCAGCGCCGCCCCATGACCGCCAGTGAACTCCACCTGATTCCCGTTACCGAGGAGGTGCTCTGATGAGCCAGTCCAACGCCGTGCGCGCCCAATCGCTTCCCGCCACCGAGTGGCAACCGCTGTGCAGCAGCCAGGATCTGGTCGCCAATTCGGGCGTGGTGGCCTGGCTCGAGGGTGACCAGATCGCCCTGTTTCACCTGCCCCACAGCGAGGCCGGCGAGCAGTTGTTCGCGGTGGAAAACCGCGATCCGAAATCCGGCGCCAATGTCATCGGCCGCGGCCTGATCGGCCAGATCAAGGGCGACCTGGTGATTGCCTCGCCGCTCTACAAACAGCATTTCCGCCTGGCTGACGGCACTTGCCTCGAGTACCCGGAGCAGCGCCTGCGCGTGTGGCCGGTGCGGCTCAATGGCGACACCGTGGAAATCGGCCTGGCGGGCTGAACGCTCGACGACTTACTGCGGAGGCCGAGAAGAGCGCCAGTCAGGCGTCCCGGCCCACCCGACACCTCATTCCTGTTTGCATACCTGAAAAGAGAGCATCTCCATGTCCTACCTGGTTCCTGCCGAATTCGTCACAAAGATGGTGGATGCCGGCGAGTCGAAGATCTTCATGTCGACCCGCGATACCCTGATCCGCGCCTTCATGGCCGGTGCGATTCTGGCCCTGGCGGCGGTGTTCGCCATCACCATCACTGTCCAGACTGGTTCGCCGCTACTTGGCGCAGCGTTCTTCCCGGTCGGTTTCATCATGCTGTACCTGATGGGCTTCGACCTGCTTACCGGGGTATTCGTCCTCGCTCCGCTGGCACTGCTCGACAAGCGTCCGGGGGTCACCGTCGGTGGCGTGCTGCGCAACTGGGGGCTGGTGTTCATCGGCAACTTCGCCGGGGCACTGACGGTCGCCGTGATGATGGCTTTCGTCTTCACCTATGGCTTCTCGACCAGCGCGGGTGAGATCGGCGAGAAGATTTCGCACATCGGCGAGTCGCGCACTCTGGGCTACGCCGAGTTCGGCACGGCCGGCTGGCTGACCATTTTCCTGCGCGGCATGCTGTGCAACTGGATGGTGTCCATGGGCGTGGTCGGCGCGATGATCTCCACCACCGTCAGCGGTAAGACCATCGCCATGTGGATGCCGATCATGCTGTTCTTCTACATGGGCTTCGAACACTCGGTAGTGAACATGTTTCTGTTCCCCTTCGGGATGATCATGGGCGGCGATTTCTCGGTGATGGACTACATGATCTGGAACGAAATTCCCACCGCACTGGGCAACCTGGTTGGCGGCCTGGCCTTCACTGGCCTGACCCTCTACACCACGCACATCAAGACCGCCCCCAAACGCACTTACAACTGAGTACCGTCAATGGCCGCTGCTGCCGAAAACCTCTGGACGGACAGGAAGAGCCAACTGCAGGTCAGCATCGGCCAGTGCTCGGACAAGGGGCGCAAGGCACGCAATCAGGACTTTCATGGCCTCTGCGTGCCCCATGAGCCGCAACTGGGCAGCAAGGGCATCGCCATCGCCCTGGCTGACGGCATCAGCAGCAGCGACGTCAGCCACATCGCCAGTGAAACGGCGGTGGCGGCGTTCCTCTCCGACTACTTCAGCACCAGCGAAGCCTGGTCCGTGAAGACCTCGGTCACCCGCGTGCTCAGCGCCACCAATGCCTGGCTGCACGCTCAGACGCGGCGCGGCCAGCATCGCTACGACATCGACCGCGGTTACGTGTGCACCTTCAGCGCCTTGGTGCTGAAGTCGACCACCGCGCACCTGTTCCATGTGGGCGACACACGCATTTACCGCCTGCGCGACGGCTCTCTGGAGCCGCTGACCCGGGATCACCGCGTCTGGGTCGGCCAGGAAAAGAGCTACCTGAGCCGTGCTCTGGGCATCCAGCCGCAGTTGGAGATCGACTACCAAGCGCTGGCGATCGAGAGCGGCGACCTGTTCCTGTTGGCCACAGACGGCGTCTACGAATTCGTCGATTCGCGGTTCATGACCGATTGCATCGCCGAGCACGCCGACGACCTGCAACTGGCTGCCCAGCGTATCGTCGATCAGGCGCTGGCCAATGGCAGCGACGACAACCTGACCCTGCAACTGGTACGCGTCGACAGCCTGCCGCGCGCCGAGGCCGACGAGTTGCAGCACAAGCTCGGCGAGCTGCCGTGCCCGCCGATTCTGGAAGCGCGCATGCAGTTCGACGGTTACCGCATCGTCCGTCCGCTGCACGCTAGCGCCCGCAGCCACGTGTACCTGGCCACCGATGAAGACAGCGGCGCTACCGTGGTGATCAAGACGCCTTCGCTGGATCTGCAGCACGATGCCGGCTACCTAGAGCGCTTTTTCATGGAGGAGTGGATCGCCCGGCGCGTCGACAGCCCCCACGTACTCAAAGCCTGTGCGCCGACCCGCAAGCGCAACTTCCTGTACGGCGTCAGCGAATTCATCGAAGGCCAGACCCTGGCCCAGTGGATGATCGATCACCCGCGCCCGGATCTGGAGACCGTACGCAGCATCGTCGAGCAGGTCGCCCGTGGCCTGCGGGCCTTCCACCGCCTGGAAATGCTCCATCAGGATCTGCGCCCCGCCAACCTGATGATCGATGCCACCGGCACGGTGAAGATCATCGATTTCGGCGCCACCCGCGTGGCGGGCCTACAGGAGATCGACAGCCGCCAGACGGACGACCCGATACTCGGCACCGCGCAATACAGTGCCCCGGAATACTGGCTCGGCGAGCCGGGTACGGTGCGCTCGGACGTGTTCTCTCTGGCGGTGATTGCCTACCAGATGCTCACTGGCCGGCTGCCTTACGGAGCGGGCATGGCACGGGCACGAACCCGCACGGCCCAGGCGCGGCTGCGCTACACCCCGCTCGGCCAGCCAGAACGCGAGCTGCCGCTGTGGCTCGATGATGTGCTGCGCAAGGCCTGCCACCCGGATCCGCTGAAGCGCTATGACGACCCTGACGAATTTGCCCATGCCTTGCGCCACCCCGGCCAGGCCCTGCTGCGCCGTGGCCGGGTGCCGCTGCTGGAGCGCAACCCGCTGTTGTTCTGGCAGGTCAGTTGCCTGCTGCTGGCGCTGACGGTGGTGGCATTGCTGGCGCGCCAGTAGTCGAAAAGGTAGCGCTACTAGGCGGTATTTCCGATGGCCGTCACTACTGCTCATGGTCTTGCCTGGCCGCTTCGTATCCACCACCCTGTGAAAGCCGTGGAGGCCCCGCCAGTGCACGCTTTCGGGGCGCTGGTGGCGAGGTAATTTAATGAAATGATTTGTCGCAAATTGTCATATTTGTTCTTCCGGCAACAGGACAGAATGCGCGCTCTGTTCAGCCATAAAGTGCGTGATCGTGGACTATCTCCTGCAACTAGCTAGCGACCCAACTGCCTGGGTCGCCCTTGCCACTCTGGTGGTAATGGAAGTGGTACTCGGCATCGACAACCTGATCTTCATTTCCATCCTCACCAACAAGCTGCCCGAGCATCAGCGTGACAAAGCGCGGCGCCTGGGTATCGGTGCGGCGCTGGTGCTGCGTCTGGGCCTGCTCGGCACCGTGGCGTGGATCGTCCAGTTGGTCGAGCCGGTGATCGAGCTGTTCGGCCAGGCGTTCTCCTGGAAGGACATCATCCTCATCGCCGGTGGTCTGTTCCTGCTCTGGAAGGCGACCAAGGAAATTCATCACTCCATGGATCCGGAGCCGGAAGGCGACATGTTCGTCGGCCGGGCCGCCAGCCTGGGTTTTGGCGCCGCCATCGTGCAGATCCTGCTGCTCGACCTGGTGTTCTCGGTCGATAGCATCATCACCGCCGTGGGCATGACCCCGCACGTGCCGATCATGGTCATCGCCGTGGTCGCTGCCGTTACCGTGATGCTGGTCGCGGCCAACCCGTTGGCGCGCTTCATCGCCGCCAACCCGACCGTGGTGATGCTGGCCCTGGGCTTCCTCATCATGATCGGCATGACGCTGATCGCCGAAGGCTTTGGTGCCCACGTGCCGAAGGGCTACATCTACGCGGCGATGGCGTTCTCCGCCATCATCGAAGGCCTCAATATGTTGTCTCGCAGGGGCCGTCGTAAAGCGGCTGCCGAGGCCAACAAGGCGCCTTGAACCGGTACGCCTCCCCCTGCCGCAGCGGGGGAGGTGGCTGCATGCTGCACCTCCCTGCTTACTTCATTCTCGGCAAAGACTGACCGTTCAGTCATATTTTGCTGGCAGAGTGCCACCTTGCACGGCAAAATCTCCTCACGCCCAGTGAGTGGACGAGCTTGCGTGCCCTTTCGAGCCAGGTAAACAGTCGGCTCATACCCCATCCGCTCCTGCCGATACACTCATTGTCATTCCCTGAACCGGGAAATGCCGAGGCAAATTTGCCTGTGAGCGAATCATCCATCGGTACCGTGTGGCGGCTTTCGAACGAGCTGGAGTGATGGTTCCTTCATTGCTCGAACGACTTTTCGCGCACGCTCCATCTGGCTGAGAGAACGCCGTGGGTTGCGCTTTTCAAGGATTTCCCAGGACTGCTGCCATGCTCCTCACAAACCCCAATGCCGACGTGATGTATCGCCTGCTGGTGCAGAGCGTGGTGGATTACGCCATCTACATGCTCAGCCCCGAGGGTGTGGTGACCAACTGGAACGCTGGCGCCCAGCGCGCCAAGGGTTACCTGGCTGCGGAGATCGTCGGTCAGCACTTCTCGGTGTTCTACAGCGAGCAGGAACGTGCCGCCGGCGTACCTGATCGCGGCCTGCAGGAGGCCCGTGATACGGGGCGCTTCGAGGCGCAGGGCTGGCGCCTGCGCAAGGACGGTAGCGAATTCTGGGCTCACGTGGTGATCGATGCTGTTCGCGATGACGATGGCCAACTGATCGGCTTCGCCAAGATCACTCGCGATTGCACCGAGCAGCGTCAGTTGCAGATCGAGCAGCGCGAACAGGAGCGGCGCTTCCGCCTGCTGGTGCAGGGGGTGACCGATTATGCGATCTACATGCTCGACCCCCAGGGGCACGTGGAAAACTGGAATGCCGGCGCCGAGCGGGCCAAGGGCTACAAGGCCGAGGAAATCGTCGGCCAGCACTTCTCGGTGTTCTACACCCCGGAAGATCGCGACGCCGGTTTGCCCGCCAGAGGCCTGGAAACTGCCCGCAGCGAGGGGCGTTTCGAGGCTGAAGGTGTGCGCCTGCGCAAAGACGGTTCGCCGTTCTGGACTCACGTGGTGATCGACGCGATTCACGATGAAGACGGCCAACTGATTGGCTTCGCCAAGATTACCCGCGACATTACCGAACGCCGACAGAATGAGCTGGAACTGCTCAAGGCCAAGGAACTGGCGGAAAACTACAGCGAGGAAATGGCTTCGCTGTCGCGCTTCCTCGACTCGGTGATTTCCAATATCCCGGCCAGCGTCATCGTCCAGGACACCACTAGCCGGCAGATCCTGCTGGCCAACCCACAGGCAGAGAAGCTGTTTGGCTGCAGCACCAAGGACATGCTCGGGCGCCGTGCTGACCAGTGTCTGGCACCTGCCATCGTCGACTATATCGAGCAACAGACGGAGCACTGCATTCGGACCGATGCCCTTCATCTATCCGAAGATTGCCTGGATACGCAGATGGGCCAGCGCATGCTGCGCACTCGCGTGCTGCTCAGCAGTAGCATCGAGTACCAGACCAGCTACGTGCTACTGATTGCCGAGGATGTCACCGACGAGCTCGCCGCCCATGCGCAGATCCATCACATGGCCCATCACGATGCCCTGACCGGGCTGCCCAACCGTACGCTGTTCGGTGAACGGCTCCATGAAGCGCTGCGTGAGGGGGAGGAGAAGGGGCAACTGACCGCCGTTCTCTGCCTGGATCTGGACAACTTCAAGAACATCAACGACGCCCTTGGTCACGCCTTTGGTGACCGCCTGTTGCGTTCTCTGGGCCAGCGCCTCAAAAGCGTGTTGCGCGACCGCGACACCCTGGCGCGGCTAGGCGGTGACGAGTTCGCGGTGGTGCTCAACGGCTTGGAAAGCGCCGAGGATGCGCAGCGTACCGCCAACCGGCTGATCGCCGCCGTGGCGCCGGTATTCCTGATCGACGGCCACAGCTTCTCGGTCGGCGTGAGCATCGGCATTGCCATCTCCCCGGATGATCACCAGCAGGCCGATCAACTGATGCGCTACGCCGACATGGCGTTGTACGAAGCCAAGCGCAATGGTCGCAACCGCTACGAGTACTTCCACCTGGAGCTGGACGCTGCGGCGCGTCGGCGCCGAACCATGGAAATGGATCTGCGCACGGCGCTGCACCTTGGGCAACTGCAGTTGTATTACCAGCCGATCATCGACAAGGGCAGCAATCAGATTTCCGGTTACGAAGCGCTGATGCGTTGGCATCACCCGAGCAGTGGTCTGGTCATGCCGCTGGACTTCATTCCCATCGCCGAGGAAACCGGGCTGATCCACGACGTGGGCGCCCGTGCGCTCAACCTCGCCTGTCAGGAAGCAGCAAGCTGGCCGGGCAAGCAGACGGTGGCGGTCAACCTGTCGCCGGTGCAGTTCAAGAACAGCGACCTGGTGAAAATAGTTGGCCTGGCCCTGGCCGACTCGGGTCTGGAGCCCGAGCGCCTGGAGCTGGAAATCACCGAATCGGTGTTGCTGGAAAACAGCGAGAGCAACATCGATACCCTTAAAGCGCTCAAGGCCCTTGGCGTGAGCATCGCCCTGGACGACTTCGGTACCGGTTATTCTTCTCTGGGCTACCTGCGCTCCTTCTCGTTTGATCGGATCAAGATCGACAAATCCTTCGTTCAGGATATGGGTGAAAGCCGTGAGGCACTGTCGATCGTGCGGGCCATCACCGGGATGAGTAGTAGCCTGCTGATCAAAACCACTGCCGAAGGTGTGGAAACTGACGCACAGTTCGAACAGCTAAAGGCTGAAGGTTGCTCGCACTTTCAAGGTTATCTGTTCGGCCGCCCCCAACCGGCTAGTGAGCGTATCGAGGTACTGGAGTAGGCTGGTGGGAGCCGACCAGTGTGACGGGCGTCACCAATCTCCATGTTCGCCCGCCGGATGGTGATGTATCGCGTAACAGCGACACGTCAACGACGGGCGTATGGATTAGAATTTAACAATCGCTGGCGTCGGAATACTGGCAACCTTGGTTGTCTCCGCGCTCCAGTATTCACTCAGGTCGACTATCGCCGCTTGCCCCGCTCTCCAGTGGGGTGTTTGCATCGCTGGATCGTCCCTTAGCGCGCATGAGGATACCGAGTTGATTAAACGTTGCATGGGAACGCTCCTGCTGAGCCTTAGCCTGATCAGCTTCGCCAGCTGGGCTGAAATGAAGCCTCTGGAGGCAATGAACATGGCTGGCCTGCAGCGCAGCCTGGGCCAGATCATGGCCAAGGATTACCTGATGATCGGCTCCGACGTTAAGGTCGATGACGCCACCAAACAACTCAACACCAGCATCGCGCGGTTCGAGGATCATCACGCCAAGCTCAAGGCCCACCCCACTAACGACGAAATCCGCGCTGCACTGGGCCAGGTCGAGGTCATCTGGGGTACTTATCGAGCGATGGTCAGCGCGACGCCAGACAAGGCACAAGCGCCTGCGATACTGGCCAAAGCCGAGGAACTGGTGAAGCAGACTCAGCACGTCACGGATCTGTTCGAGAAGCACAACGGCGACGCCGCTTCGCACTCGATCAACCGCAGTGGCTGGAACCGCGTGCTCACCCAGCGCACCGCGATGTTCTACATGGCCCGTGCCTGGGGCGTGCAGGCGCCCAACCTGGATGCCAACTTCGACGCCTCGGTGAAGGAGTTCGACAGCATCATGAAGGAGCTGCAGGCCGCTGGTGCGCCGAACGAAGAGATCGCGGTAGCGCTGCGCAAGACCGACGCGCGCTGGCAGTTCGCGACCAAGGCTTTCGCCTCCAAGGATTTCGTGCCGACCATCGTCGCCGTGAACGCCGAGTCGATGTTCCGCCAATTGAACGAAATGACCCGCCTCTACGCCGGCCTGCAGGGCGACCAGCTCTGATGCTGTGGTGCTCATCCCGCCCGGGATGAGCACCGTTGCGCCTCACCCCGCCGCGCTCGCCACACCCTCAGAACGAATCGATGATTCGCCCCAGCGTCGCCATGGCCTGCTCACTCTGCGTGCTCCAGGGGTGGCCGTGGTTGAGCCTTGCGCAATGGCCGAAGCCGCGGGTTGCCGAGAAGATCGGCCCCGGTGCCAGGCTGATGCCCTGGGCCAGCGCCAGGCGGAACAGCTGCAACGCATCCACCCGTTTGGCGAATTCGAACCAGAGAAAATAGCCACCGCTCGGGCGGGTGACTCGCGTGTCCGCTGGAAAGTGCCGCGCTGCCGAGGCCAGCATCGATGCCTGCTGGGTTTCCAGTTGATGGCGCAGCTTGCGCAGGTGGCGGTCGTAGCCGCCGTGCTGCAGGTAGTCGGCGAGGGCCGCCTGG
Source organism: Pseudomonas sp. AC355 (assembly GCF_979258205.1). Lineage (NCBI taxonomy): Bacteria > Pseudomonadati > Pseudomonadota > Gammaproteobacteria > Pseudomonadales > Pseudomonadaceae > Pseudomonas > Pseudomonas sp. AC355. The sequence continues at coordinate 4,381,276 of NZ_OZ409843.1, forward strand.
GCAGGTACCGATGGTGAGATGGTGGTCATCAGCTTGAGCCGGGCGATGCGCTGGGCGTAGCGGCCACCGGCGACCCAGCCGACCCGATAACCCGGCGCCAGACACTTGGAAAACGAGCCGCAGTGCATCACCAGGCCTTCGCGGTCAAAGCTCTTTACCGGCTTGGGCGGTTGGGTGCCGTAGTACAGCTCGGCGTATACATCGTCTTCGATCAGCGGCACCTGATGGCGTTGCAGCAGGTGGTAGAGGCCGCGTTTCTTGTCGTCGCTCATGCTCGCGCCGAGGGGGTTCTGCAGGCTGCTCATGAACCAGCAGGCTTTGATCGGCAATTGCTCCAGGCTGCTCGTCAGGCTGTCCAGATCGATGCCTTCACGCGGGTGCACGGGGATTTCCACCGCCTTGAGCTTGAGTCGCTCCAGCACCTGCAGGGTGGCATAGAACGCCGGGCTCTCGATGGCCACCAGGTCGCCCGGCTCGGTCACCGATTGCAGGCACAGGTTGAGCGCCTCCATGGCGCCGGTGGTGATCACCAGCTCCTCCAGCGGCAGGCGCACGCCGCTGACCATGTAGCGCAGGGCGATCTGTCGGCGCAGGTCCGGGTTACCTTCGGTCATGTCGGCGATCACCGCGTGGCTGGGCATGTCGCGCACGCTCTGCGCCATGGAGCGGGCCAGGCGCGGCAGCGGGAACAGATCCGGGCTGGGGAAGGCCGAGCCGAAGGGCACGGTATGGGGGTCTTTCAGTGAGCCGAGCACCGAGAACACCAGTTCGCTGACATCAACATCGGTGGTCTGCGCCGTGCCCGCGCGTACTTCCGGCTCGTGCAGCGGGCGCTGGGCGTGTTCGCGGACGAAGTAACCGGAGCGCGCGCGGGCGTAGATCAGCCCGCGGTCTTCGAGCAGGTAATAGGCCTGGAACACGGTCGAGGGGCTTACCCCGTAGGTACGGCTGGCGTGGCGCACCGAGGGCACCTTTTCGCCAGGCGCGAGCACGCCGGTGCGGATCAGCCCGGCTATTTCATCGGCGAATTTTTCGTAGCGTTTCATGCTGTCCTGACTTGGCGGTTGGGAGGAGGGCAGAGCGCCGCTGCTCGCTAAGGTGTGGTCGCGATAATGGCCTGTGGACTAATTTGGTAACAGATTCAGGAATATAGATAAAATACGGATCAGAGCTAGAGGGCCTCTGCCATATGGGATTTTCAAGCAGGAAAAGGTAGCAGGTTCTGCTTCTGATATGGTTTTTTCAGTTTTATCTGCGTCTGTTTCGAAATTTCCCTCTTGTCCATAGTGCTGGCCTGTATGCCGTGTGTGGCGGCAATGAGGGCCTTGCATGTATCACTACGACGAGTACGACCGCGCGCTGGTGCGCGAGCGCGTTGCGCAGTTCCGCGATCAGGTGCAGCGGCGCATCAGCGGCGAGCTCAGCGAAGAGGAGTTCCTGCCGCTGCGCCTGCAGAACGGTCTGTACATGCAGAAGCACGCTTACATGCTGCGCGTGGCAATTCCTTACGGCACCCTGTCGGCGCGGCAACTGCGCACCCTGGCGACCATCGCGCGGGATTACGACCGCGACTATGGGCACTTCACCACGCGGCAGAACATCCAGTTCAACTGGATCGAGCTGGAGCAGGTGCCGGACATTCTTGAGCGCCTCGCCGAGGTGGAGATGCACGCCATCCAGACTTCGGGCAACTGCGTGCGCAACATCACCACCGAAGCCTTCGCCGGGGTGGCGGCCGACGAGTTGCTCGACCCGCGCCCGCTGGCCGAGATCCTCCGTCAGTGGTCGACGGTCAACCCGGAATTTCTGTTCCTGCCGCGCAAGTTCAAGATCGCCCTGTGTGCGGCCGAACAGGATCGCGCCGCAGTACCCATGCACGACGTCGGCCTGTACCTGTATCGCGATGCCGCTGGTGAGCTGCTGGCGCGGGTGATGGTCGGCGGCGGCCTGGGGCGCACGCCGATCCTCAGCCAGGTGATCCGCGACGGCCTGCCGTGGCGGCATCTCTTGTCTTACGTCGAAGCGATCCTGCGCGTGTACAACCGCCATGGTCGGCGCGACAACAAGTACAAGGCGCGCATCAAGATTCTGGTCAAGGCGCTGGGCATCGAAGCCTTCGCCAGGGAAGTCGAAGCCGAATGGCAGTGCATCAAGGACGGCCCTGCCGAGCTGACGGACGACGAGTACCAGCGCGTCGCCGCGGCCTTCGCGCCGCCAGCCTATGCTGCGCTGCCCCATGCCGACCTGGACTTCGGCACCGCCCTGGCCGCTGATGCCGCCTTCGCCCGCTGGGTATCGCGTAACGTGCAGCCCCACAAGGTGCCGGGCTACGCCAGCGTGGTGCTGTCCACCAAACCGGGTGCCAGCCTGCCGCCAGGCGACGTGACCTCCGGGCAGATGGACGCCGTTGCCGAGCTGGCCGAGCGCTACGGCTTCGGCGAAGTCCGCGTGGCCCACGAACAGAACCTGGTGCTGCCCGACGTGCGCAAGGCCGACCTGCACGCGCTCTGGCAGCGTGCCGTGAGCATTGGCCTGGGCAGCGCCAATATCGGCTTGCTCACCGATGTGATCGCTTGCCCCGGTGGTGACTACTGCGCCCTGGCCAACGCCAAGTCGATTCCCATCGCCCAGGCCATCCAGCAGCGTTTCGAGGATGCAGAAGCACTGCACGCCCTTGGCGACATCAGCCTGAACATCTCCGGTTGCATGAATGCCTGCGGCCATCACCACATTGGCAATATCGGCATCCTCGGCGTCGATAAGAACGGCAGTGAGTGGTACCAGGTGACCATCGGCGGCGCCCAGGGCAAGGCCAGTGCGCTGGGCAAGGTGATCGGCCCGTCGTTCAGCGCCGCTGAAGTGCCGGACGTGATCGAGCGCCTGGTCGAGACCTTCGATGAGCAGCGCGAAGGCGACGAGCGCTTCATCGATACCGTGCAGCGTGTCGGCATCGAGCCCTTCAAGGCACGGGTCTACCGCAAGGCGGGGGAGCCGGCATGAACAACCTGATCACCCTGCGCGATGGTGCGGCACAGGTCGTCACCGACGATCCCTGGATGCTTCTGCGCGAAGACAATGTGCCCGCAGAAAACCCGCTGATCCTGCCCCTTGCGCGCTGGCGCGAACGGCAGAGCGAGGCCGTGCTGCAGGGAGTCGAGGCCAGCCGCGACGGCCTGTGCCTGAGCCCCGATGACGACCCCGTTGAGCTGCAGCCCTGGCTCGCCGTACTGCCGCTGATCGCCATCGACTTCCCCAGTTTCCGCGACGGTCGTGGCTACAGCCAGGCCTACCTGCTGCGAACCCGCCTGGGCTGGTGCGGCGAGTTGCGTGCGGTCGGTGACGTACTGCGTGACCAGCTCAGCCATATGCGCCAGTGCGGCTTCGACAGCTTCGCCGTGCGTGAAGACAAATCCGTGCACGACGCCCTAAAGGGCCTAGCCGGCATGAGCGTGCAGTACGGCCGCTCGGCCATCGAGCCAAGGCCGCTGTTTCGTCGTCGTTCATCCACCTGATTCCCACTGACCCAAGGAGCCCGTGCGCCGCTAGCCGGCGCCGATTCGACACATGCTCGGAAAACTGACTCTCGACGCGATACCCCTGCACGAGCCCATCCTCGTCGTCACCATGATCGCCGTGGCGCTCGGCGGCCTGGGCCTGTTCGCTGCGCTGACCTACTTCAGGAAGTGGGGCTGGCTGTGGCGTGAATGGCTGACCTCGGTCGACCACAAGAAGATCGGCGTGATGTACATTCTCGTCGCCCTGATCATGCTGCTACGCGGCTTTGCCGACGCCATCATGATGCGCACCCAGCTGGCCGTGGCCACCGGCGGTGACGGCGGCTACCTGCCGCCCCATCACTACGATCAGATCTTCACCGCCCATGGCGTGATCATGATCTTCTTCGTCGCCACACCGCTGGTGGTCGGCCTGATGAACATCGTCACGCCGCTGCAGATCGGCGCCCGTGACGTCGCCTATCCGTTGCTCAACTCCCTGAGTTTCTGGCTGTTCGTCGGCGGCGTGCTGCTGACCAACATCTCGTTGTTCGTCGGTGAATTCGCCATGACCGGCTGGGTGGCCTATCCGCCACTCTCGGGCATCGAGTACAGCCCTGGCGTCGGGGTCGATTACTACATCTGGAGCCTGCAGCTCTCCGGCCTGGGCACGCTGCTCACCGGGGTCAACTTCCTGGTCACCATCCTCAAGATGCGTGCGCCGGGCATGACCCTGTTCAAGATGCCGATCTTCACCTGGACGATCTTCTGCACCAGCGTGATCATCGTCGCCGCCTTCCCGATCCTCACCGCCGCCCTGGCGATGCTGACCCTGGACCGCTATCTGGACTTCCACCTGTTCACCAGCACCGGCGGCGGCAGCCCGATGATGTACGTGAACCTGGTCTGGGCCTGGGGCCACCCGGAGGTGTACATCCTCATCCTGCCGGCCTTCGGGGTGTTTTCCGAAGTGACCGCGGTGTTCGCCCGCAAGCGCCTGTTCGGGTATGCCTCGATGGTCTGGGCGACCATCGCCATCACCTTCCTGTCGTTCGTGGTCTGGCTGCACCACTTCTTCACCATGGGCTCGGGGGCCAGCGTCAACGCCTTCTTCGGCATCGCCACGATGATCATCGCGATCCCGACCGGGGTGAAGATCTTCACCTGGCTGTTCACCATGTACCGGGGCCGCCTGGAATTCACCACGCCGATTTTGTGGACGCTGGGCTTCATCGTTACCTTCTCCATCGGCGGTATGACCGGCGTGCTGCTGGCGGTGCCGGGCGCCGACTTCCTGCTGCACAACAGCCTGTTCCTGGTTGCCCACTTCCATAACGTGATCATCGGCGGTGCGGTGTTCGGCTACATGGCCGGCATCACCTTCTGGTTCCCGAAAGTGTTCGGCTTCAGGCTCCATGAGGGCTGGGGCAAGGCATCCTTCTGGTTCTGGCTAACCGGCTTCTACCTGGCCTTCATGCCGCTCTACATCCTGGGCTTCATGGGCATGACCCGGCGCCTCAACAGCACCACCAACCCGGAGTGGGAGCCCTACCTGAACGTGGCCGTGATTGGTGCTGTGCTGATCGGCCTGGGCATCGTTTGCACGCTGATCCAGTTCGCTGTGTCGATCATCAAGCGCAAGGAACTGGCCGACCACACCGGCGACCCCTGGAATGCCCGTACCCTGGAGTGGTTCACCGCGTCGCCACCGCCGTTCTACAACTTCGCGGTCACCCCGCGTGGCGACCGCATCGACGAGTTCCACGAGATGAAACGCGAGGGCCTCAAGCCCGCGCCGACCATCTTCCGGCCCATCCACATGCCGCGCAACACCGGCATCGGCCTGGTCGCCGCTGCGTTCATGACCCTGATGTGCTTCGCCCTGATCTGGCATATCTGGTGGCTGGTGGGCGTGACCTTCGTCGCCAGCATCGCCTGCTTCATCGTGCGCAGCTACGACGAAGACACCGACTACTACGTGCAACCCGATGAGATCGCGCGGATCGAGGCGGCCGGGCGGGGCTGACGCTCCATTAGCATGGAGAACTGACAAGCAATGCAAAAAGGGGACAGATGCTGAATCTGTCCCCTTTTCAATTATTGGCGCCACCCTACGTTGTTGGTGATAGACGCGTGGTGCTTGCGCTCGAAGGGTTACTGGCAATGAGCTGGGGATCCAGCTTCTGCTTACCGGGTCGGCGGCGATCAGGTCGACGGTGGCGTAGGCGCCTTGTGCGAGGCGGTAGTCGTTGCCAACGTGTCATTCAGTATCGTTGTACCGACGACCCTGGCGGTAAGCGTTGCCGCGGCGCACAATTTTCCAGCAAGTATTGGAAGTGGTCGGTAATGGGTAGTTTGAAGATATGGCTATGCTAAAACGGTAATAGCCTTGAAAGCCGTTTCTCAACAGACGCTGAATCACACTGCAGGCATAAAATGCGTTTTAACGGCTAGGCTTGCATTGCCCTGGGTCGGTATCCATTGAGCAGACGTGAAACGTGAAGCCTCTGACATTTTCTGCCGCGCTACTCTGTCTGCTGTTTGGCTCTTTTGCCAAGGCCGAGCCCTATCAGGTCGTTACTGAGGAGTGGGCGCCCTATAACTATCAGGAAGACAATCAGCTCGCCGGCATGGCCACGGATATCGTTCGGGCCATCATGGCGCTGACCGGGGATGAGTTCGAGGTAGTCGTGCTGCCCAGTATGCGAGCCAGCCACGTATTAAAGAACCAGCCCAAAACCATCATGTACTCCATGTTCCGCACACCAGAGCGAGAGCCACTGTACAAATGGGTTGGGCCGATAGCAGAAGAGTCCATCCACCCTTACCAATTGACGCATACAGCACAGCCAGTCAGCTCCCTGGAGCAGTTGTTGCGCGCACCGCAGATTACTACGCGGCATGCCGGCCTGGTTCCTGACACCCTGCAGTCGCTAGGTTTTCGCAACCTCGAAAGAAGCGCAACCGGCAGCCTGCAGCTCTACCGCATGCTGCTCGCCGGGCGCACGAATATCATTATCGGTGACACCGATGCGGGAGTGGCTTACTACAGTCGCCAATTGGGTATCGCGCCAGGCACGCTTCGGCAGATACCGCTCGAGATCTATCGCGCCTCGCTCTACATCGCCTTTAGCCGCGACAGCGACGATGAGCTGGTCTCTGCCTGGGCCAATGCCTTGGAGCAACTGCGTGATTCCGGCGAGCTCAAGCGCATTCAGCAGCGATACGAGCAAAATGACCGGGCAGGTAGTGATTGATCACCCGAGCGTCGCGCTGATTTCTCGCTCACTTGTGCGTCAACACCAGCGTCGTACCCGAACCAGGCACATGGATTTCGCTTGAGCTGATCACCTTGATCGGTTCACCTGGCTCTGCAAACAGAACGGCGTCGCCCTTGACGTTGCGAAAGGTCATCACCGAACCCGAGAAGTCATAGCTGGCGGAGCCTGTGAACGTATAGTTCTTGATGTGGGCCTGCTTGGTGATGACCTGGTTGTCGGCGAAATCGAAGCTAACCGTCATCGGGTAGCCGTCTTGCTCCGTTGTGCCTGTGTATAGCCCGCGAGGCAATTGCACGGGGGTTGGCTTCGCCTTATAGGCGTCGACAATTTCAATCTTCGCCTGGCTCACCGCAGGTGGCTTGCCACGAAATTCGTCCATCGATTTCTGGTGTTCGTATGGCACGTAGAAGGTGACGTAACTGCCCCACGCAATGAGCGCGAGAACAATCAGGCTGAACACATGGCCAGATCCGCGCTGTGATTTGTTCATCGTGGTTTCCTGAGTGGCGAGAGCTGAGGCGAAGCGCTGGCGTCGTATCGCTCGCTTGCGGGGGAGTCGAGAAAACATGTTCTTTATTCTTTCCGGCAGTCCAGGCGGATGCATGAGTCAGTGTCAGAGTAAGCGTTTCTGATAAAAGAAGCGCTGATGCTCTGGGGGGAAATCATCAAGCTGGCCGAACTGGGTGAAGCCATGTTTTTCGTAGAAGGCCGGTGCTTGGAAATCAAACGTGTCGAGCCAGATTCCTACGCAGCCTCTTTCGTGCGCAAGGTCTTCGGCCATATTCATCAGGCGTGAGCCGATGCCTTGTCCCTTGGTTTGCTCGGGTATTGCCAGTAGCTCGATGAACAACCAACGATAAAATATATCCCCATATAGCCCGCCAATTATCTCATTGCTGTGCTCGTCTCGAACCAGCAAGGCGATTGTCTCTGGTTTTGGATCGCCCGCTCGAGAAAGGTTATGAGCCCGCAAGGGGCTGAGGATAGCCGAGCGCTCATCTTCTCCCGGGTTAACCTTTATTTCGATATGCGCGCGCATTCGTTATTCCTTTGCACATTCAGGTGGATGGGCACCATAAAGTATCAATTCATACCTGCGCCAGCATCAGCCACGACAGCATGCTCAAGGAGATCGAGTACCTCGAATGTGCACTCAATGAAGGATTGCGCCTCTCGTGTTCCACCCAGCCGGCGGCTGGATGCAGACCAGGGGCGGAGGCCGATCCCTCTGAGCGAGGGCGGCCCCCTGATTACCGCGATGCTGTGAGCACGACGATAATCATTGCGCCTGCAATTGCTCGCGTTGCTTACGCACCTCACTGGCGCTGACCGCTTCGGCGGCGTTGCCCCAGCTGTTGCGCACGTAGGTGAGCACGTCGGCGATGTTCTCGTCCGTCAGGTTCCAGGCGAAGGACGGCATGGCCGGCCCGGTGGGGGCGGCGTCGGTCGTGCCGGCGCGGTTGCCGGCGAGCACCACGCGAATCATCGACACGGCGTCGTGGCTGTTGACCAGCGGTGCGTTGGCCAATTTCGGGAACAGCTTGGGAATGCCTTCGCCGTTTGGCGTATGGCAGCCCGAGCAGCGGTCTGCATAGATGTTGCGCCCGGCTTTCATGACGGGGTCGGTGGCTGCCAGCGGTTCAGGCTTGTCATGCTCGTGGTCGAGATCCTTGAGGTAAACGGCCACGGCCATCAGGTCTTCGTCACGCCAGTGCTGGGTGGATTTCTCCACTGCTTCGGCCATGGGGCCGGAGGCGATGTCGTAGCGGTTGGCGCCGGTTTTGAGGTACTGCACGATGTCGTCCTCGCTCCAGTCTCCCAGGCCGACATGGGCAACGCCGGTGATGTTCGGCGCCATCCAGCCCTGCAACTCGCCACCCTTGAGGGCCTCGGCGTTCTTGTCGCCACCGATGAGGTTCTTGGGTGTGTGGCAACTGCCGCAGTGTCCCAGCCCTTGTACCAGGTAGGCACCCCGGTTCCACTCTGCGCTTTTTTCCGCGTCGGCCTGGAATTCGCCTTCGGTGAAGTTGAGCCAGTTCCAGACCTTCATGCTCATGCGGACGTTGAAGGGAAACGGCAGCTGGTTGGTTTCCACCTCGTTTTGTACCGGCTCGATGGTGCGCAGGTAGGCCCAGAGCGCCATGTTGTCTTCACGCGTGACCTTGGTGTAGGCGGCGTAGGGCATGGCTGGGTAGAGCTGCTTGCCATCGCGCCCGTGGCCGCGGGCCATGGTGTTCTGGAAATCTTCGAAGCTCCAGCGGCCGATACCGGTTGCGGGGTCGGGGGTGATGTTGGCGCCAAGCAGTTTGCCGAATGGCGTGTCGATGGCTACACCGCCAGAAAACAACGGCTTGCCGGGCAGTGTATGGCAGGCGGTGCAATCGCCGAGGGTGGCGATGTACTTACCCTTCTGCACCGTTTCGTAGGAGTCCGAGCCGGTGGCTGCGTAGGCACTGATGCTCGTCGCGGCCAGTAGCCCGACAACGAGGTTGAGGAGATTTTTCATACGCTGATCATCTCCCCTGGGCGCTTGAGGTAGTGGGTGCGAATCGCATGCGCCGCCTTGAACGCCAGCGCGCCGACCGTGCCCGTTGGGTTGTAGCCAGGGTTCTGTGGGAAGGCCGAGGCGCCCACTACGAACAGGTTGGGCACGTCCCAGACTTGCAGGTGCTTGTTCACCGAACTGGTAGACGGATCCGCGCCCATGACAAAGCCGCCGACCACGTGGCTGGACTGGTATGAAGTGTTCGACCATGGCCCCTTGCGCGGGTTGGCGAACATCATCTTCGGGTTCATGGCGCGGGCGATCTCGGCGGTCTTGTCGGTCACGTACTGCGCCATGCGCAGGTCGTTAGCGGTGAAGTCGAAGGTGATGCGCAGCAGCGGTCGGCCATGCGGGTCGGTGTAGGTCGGATCTAACGAGAGATAATTGCTGCGCGTGCTGTAATTGCTCGCCTCGCAGCCGATGGACATGCTCGCTGCATAGTACTGTGCGGTGGCCTTCTTCCACTCCGCGCCCCATTTTGGCGTGCCCGGTGGTACCGGCCGCGAGCCGATGGGCGCTGCACCAATCGGGGTTACTCGCGTACTGCCGCCGCCGACGAAGCCCAGGCCGGAGTGGTCGAAGTTGTCATTGTTGAACTCGTCGATACCCATGCCGATGGCGCCGCCACCGATGAAGGGATTGAAGTTCTTGTCATCGAAAAACAGCTGCACGCCGTTGGCCGTCTGGTAGGCGTAGTTGCGCCCAGTGGTGCCGGTGTTGCTCAGCGGATCGTAAGGTTGGCCGATGCCCGAGAGCAGCATCAGGCGCACGTTCTCGAAGGTAAAGGCAGCCACCACGACAATGTCTGCCGGCTGCTCCCACTTCTCGCCGTTGGCGTCGACATAGATGATCCCGGTGGCGCGCTTGCCGGTGCTGTCCTTGGTCACTTCCAGCACTTCGCAGTTGGTCTGGGCGGTGAAGTTGGGCATGCGAATCAGCGCGGGGAGCACGTTGACGATGGCGCTGGCCTTGGAATAGTTGGCGCAGCCGTAGTTGGTGCAGAAGCCGCAGAAGGTGCACGGCCCCATCGTCACGCCGTACTGGTTGGTGTACGCCTGGGAGGCCAGAGCAGAAGGCACCGGGAAGGGCTTGTAGCCCATGTTGCGCGCCGCTTCGGCGAACAGCGTCGGCGCGTAGGTCTGCTTGGTCGGTGGGTTGGGATACTCGTTCGAGCGCGCACCCTCGAACGGGTTGCCGCCTTCGATGATCGTGCCGCCGATATTGCCGGCCTTGCCGGAGATGCCCGCTACGCGATCAAAGGCGTCGTAATGCGGCTCCATTTCTTCCCAGGTGGTGCCCCAGTCTTGCAGGGTCAGGCCTTCAATGGCTTGCTTGCCGTAACGCTCGGTCAGGTGGCTCTTGAGGTGAAACTCTTCAGGCTGGAAGCGGAAGGTGATGCCTGCCCAGTGGTTGCCCGCGCCGCCCGTACCGTTGCCCGGGTGAAAGGAGCCCCAGGTGCGCATGGGCAGTGCGGTTTCACTGGGTTTGTTGCGCATCGTGCAGGTGTTCTGCCGGGTGCGCAGCATCAGCTCCTGGCGTGACAGGTAGCGCAGCTCATCGGCTGCCGAGGCGATGTTGAAATCGGTGGCGGTATCGCGCCACGCGCCACGCTCGAAGCCGACCACTTGCAGGCCTTCGTCGGCGAGTTCCTTGGCGATGATCGAGCCGGCCCAGCCGAGCCCAACCACCACGACGTCGGTTGTGGGGAGTTTCTTGACCATGCCGCTCATCCTTTGCGATTCCACGAGGAGCTGCCGATGATCGACAGCGGTACCAGATCCAGCTTCTCGTTATGCCGGTCGATGTAGGGGCGGTAGTCGTAGCGCGCACCGGGGAAGCCGAGCATCTTCCAACTGACCATGTCGCGGTTGCCACCGTAGATCGGGTCGGCGAAGAAGCCCTCCATGGTGTTTTGCAGAATTTGCGCGAAGAACGCCTTGGACTCGATTCCGGAGAACTCGATGTCACCGCTTTCCAGGCCCTTGAGCACCTCGTCACGCTGGGCTTCATCCAGTTCGCTGAAACGTTTGCCGAACGCCGTCTGGCAGTGTTTGCCCAGTTGCTCCAGGCCGATCCGGTAACGTTCGCGCGGAACCAATGGTGATTCTGGCTCGACCCCAGGGGCAAACGGGCCTTGCTGGTAGAGGCGCTCGTAAGTGCCGTAGTGGCTGACCAGTTGGCGGTCGATGAACACGGCGCAGCCGGCATCTTTGCCACTCACCGAGAGATCGTCTGCGGGGATCAGCCGCTCGACGATCGCCTCGACCTCGCGGGCCTGCTCGGCGGTGAAGAACTGCCAACCTTTGGCGTCGTAGTGCAGCGGGCCGTTGTGGTCGAAGGGTAACCACTGCGGCACGCCATTAACGGTTGCGGCCCGCGCACTGACGGCGACGCCAGCGGCGAGCGTAGCTGCCGATGCCGCCAGCAACTTACGCCGGCTCAATCCTTGAGGGGGTTCTTTGGACATGTCGACTCCTCGAGAACCCGCGCAATCGGGTGCACGGGATCAGGCTTTTAGAACGGATCCACCCGAAGGCGGAATGCGGATGCACGGACATCCAGGACGGGCGTCGATATGTATGGCCGCTGGAATAGGTTTAATTAATTCGGCACATCGACGGCCCCATCAGGGGCACCACGCATTCGGTGCGGCGCCCTGCAGCAATATCTTGTAATAGGCTAATTGCTTTTTGACGGAACTCCTTTCAAAAGCTATGACAATCAGGCTTCTAAAGGCGTTCAAGAGATTTTCGACGGCGTTTTCTCAAGGAGGGCAGGGGAAATGAACGGATGCGCAGCCACTCTTTTGTATCTCTGTTATGCAGGGAGGTGATCAGCTCAAGGCCAGAGTCTAGATCGCACGGGAGCACTTACCAAGGGAGGCGCTCTGCGTTGTAGGCAAAGAAATTGCCGCTGTCAGCAGGCGTCAGGCGGTCAATCAATGAAAGCAGCTCATGCGCCGCCACGCTTGACGGCCTTGCCGTAGAGGCGCCCCGGAAAGGTTGTGACAAACCGGAAATAACGGTGCCTGGATGCAGGCTGAGCAAACGAGTCTGAGGACGGGTTCTGGCCAGTTCGAGCGCCGCCGTTTTGATCAGCATATTGAGTGCTGCCTTGGAGGCGCGATAGGCATACCAGCCCCCCAGGCGGTTGTCGCCAATACTGCCCACCTTGGCCGATAGCATCGCCATCACTCCGTTGGGGGTAAGCAATGGTAGAAAGTGGCGCAACACAACAGCCGGCCCCAGCGTATTGACTTGAAATACAGCCTGGAGGGCATCCTCTTCAATCGCCGCGTAACTTTTTTCAGGCTTGATCTCGCCCCGGTGGAGCAGGCCGGCAGCATGCAGGATCAACCCATAAGGTGCTTCGGTAGCTAATTCGCTTGCAGCCTGGGCGATGGTTTCTGGTTTTTCCAGATCCAGTTGCGGATCACTGTGGCGCCCCAGCTCACGAACACCCGCACAGCGCGGATCCTCCCCGAGCAACTCGCAAAAGGCCGAGCCCAGTGAGCCGCTGGCACCTATCACTAGCAGGCTGTTGAAAAACTACCTGCGTGGCCATCGCGGCGTTAAAAACAGGCTCAAAATGCTCATTTACAACACGTAAACTCCGCTTTTTCGCCTGTTTTTGCCTTGCGCTGGCTGCCTCGCCAACGTTTTTCAACGGCCTGCTAGGGCACGGTAGCCATCATCAAGCGAGCTCATCTTGAAGGGATTGCTCATGTCGCCTCTCCTGCAGACGGCCCAGGTAAATGCAGTGGCACTTGGTTGATCAGACAGATCCAGTGGTCAGGGCTCACTTTTTACCCGGTCTGCCTTGTCTCAACGCGGGCGGCTCGGCTGGTGCGGTTTCAGGCGTCGGCATTGTGCAGTGATTGTCGTGACAGCGACGGCTGCCATCAGGGTGAGGCAGCCATGCCAAATGGGGGCGCAAGCGGCAGAACAGGCGATAGCCCATCGTGAAGATCGGCCGCAGTGGGCGCCATGTCAGAGGCGTTGCCCAAATGCCCAAACCGGCGGCTCGCCAGCTCCACAAGGTAGCATCCAGCCCGGTGACCCAACGGCCATCGGCGAAGCGGGCATGCAGTAAGTTCTGCATAGCCTCTAACGAGAAGCCCAGTGTTTCGGCCGTCACCCCCTCCCTGCGGATGTCGACAAACAACAGTCGATCTTCTGCGGCGTGCCGGCGCAGCAGGTTGATCTCCCGAGTGCAGAGCGGGCAATCACCGTCAAAGTACAGCGTCAGTGGCCACGGTTCTTTCTTGTGCATGACGCCCTGCCTTGTATGAATGTTGGTAAGGCTGCAGGGAACACACCTTGCGCAGGTCAGTAAGCCATATAGTGATGCGGCAGTAACCCTCGCCCTCATTGCGCTTGTGGGTAAGCGCTGCATCAGCACATCCACAATTGCGCTCGGGGCCATTACATTTTTCTGGGTACCCTTGTGATGCGACAGCTAGCGCATTTTTGAGTACCCCGATTTTCAGTAATCGGCCCCTTTTTCACACCACGAACCGGTTAACCAACTGGTTCAGGTTGACCGCCAGTTTTGACATTTCACCACACGCACTGGCCGTCTGGCTGGCTCCCGCAGCACTCTGTGTTGCCAGCTCGCGAATGCTGACCAGGTTGCGGTCAACCTCACGTGCAACATGCGACTGCTCTTCAGAGGCCGTGGCGATCAGGAGGTTACGTTCATTGATCTGAATGATAGCCGTTGATATTTGATCCAGTGAGGTACTGGCCTCCTGGGCGACGCCAAGCGATTCGGTCGCCAGGTCTCTGCTCGTGTTCATCGCCTTCACGGCCAGGTCAGAGTCGTTCTGAATGGCCGCGATCATCTGCTCGATTTCCTGGGTCGACACCTGAGTGCGATGCGCCAAAGCCCTTACTTCGTCAGCAACCACCGCAAACCCGCGACCTTGCTCGCCAGCTCGTGCGGCTTCGATAGCGGCGTTCAGAGCCAACAGATTGGTCTGTTCTGCAATCGCCCGAATCACCTCGACAACTTTGGTGATGCTCTGGGCACGATCTGACAACCCTTGAATCTGTTCGCTCGTGTTTTCAACGTTACCGTTCAGCTTTTGAATGGACTTCAATGTCTGAGCCACTCGCGCCAAACCTACTTCGGTATAGCCCTGGGTGCGCTTTGACTCTTCGGAAGCAGACTCCGCGTTACGAGCGACTTCATCAACGGCCGCGCTCATTTCTGTGACCGCTGTGGCAGCTTGATTGACCTCGTCATTCTGGGCGACAAGGCCCCGACTCGACTCCTCAGTGACCGCTGTCATCTCTTCTGACGCAGAGGCCAGTTGGGTGGACGAATCGGAGATCTGCATAATCGTGGTGCGCAGATTTTTCTGCATCTGCGCGAGCGCTTTCAACAGTCGCCCGGCTTCATCGGTGCCGCTGACCAAGACCTCCTTGGAGAGGTCGCTGGCCGCGATACGCTCCGCGACGGACAGGGCATCATTAATCGGAGAGGTAATACTTTTCGTCAGCAATAATGCCAACCCAGACGTCAAGATGACCACGCCCGTTATAAGGCCGATAACAAGCCAAAGGCCATTGCTATAGAGATTGGTCGCGGTTTGCCCAGCCTGCGCTGCACCTTCATCGTTAAAACGGGTCAAGTCCTTGACCTGCTGCTCCATATTATTGGTCAGGGGGCGGATGCTGGTACTCACCAGATTGACTGCCGCCGCTATGTCACCCTGCCTCATCAACGGTTCGAGAAGATCCAGTTGTTTGGAATAGGCATCAGCACTGTTTTTCACCGGCGTATAAAACGAGCGTTCTTTGTCGCTTGCGATGAGGGGCTCATAATTCGTCACCGCATCGGTGAACGCCTTGCGGTAGCCGGCGAAGCTTTCAATATTCTTTTGAATGGATTGGGGGTCTGCAAGGCCCCGCTGTGTCTCGAGCCTCAGGCGAAGGGCCGCATTGTTCATCAACGCCGTTTGTCGGATGCTAGCCATCCAGTTGAGCTCGACGTCTTTTTCGGCGTCCCTCAGCTTGCCCATTTGCACGATTGCGAATATGCCGAGCACAAAAACCAACGCGATTATTAAAGCGAAAAACAGGGATGCTCGTGGAGCTACATTGAGGTTTCTAAGGCGCATACGATATTCCTGTTTTCCAGCGGTGGTTGATATGTTCAACAGGCTATCGACCCAAAGTTGGAAACTTTAACGTCGTCGAAAGGATGTGCGTTTAGGTTCCCGCCGCGACACGGTCATGGCCGACGCGGATTGCAACGCCTCAAGCTCAGCGTCGATGGCCGCGATTAGTTGGCCGCTACATGTGCCGCTGGATCCCGGTGCCGAAAACCCAGCACAACAGCGATCCTCGTTCCGTTAAAGAATTGGCTAGCGACGCCGTTAAACGGGGATCGGAAACCTCAAAAGCGTCTTTGCATTCAAAAGATCATGTCGGTGGTAACGCATACGCTGTGAAGCCCTTGCCTGCGCTAACAGAGGTTACTGTGCCGCTTGAGTGGCAGGGGTATGAATAGGAGACACATGATATGAGCGCCATACCTGGGGTCGGCTCGTACACCGTAACGGATCTACAAGCAAACCATGCTGGGCGGGTCGCTACGAGCCAACCTGCGAATATCAACGAGGGCATTGATAACGCTTCGCTCAGCGATCCGCTGGTAACAAGCAATACGGTACAGATCAGCACAGAGGCTTTTGACAAGTATCAGGCGTACGCAGAGTCGGTAAGAACTGGCAGCACTCGCACCAATGATCCAGTCATCTCTGCAAGGGCGACTATTAACGATCCAAATGCGCTGAGTGAAGAAGAGCACAACGCGTTGATGGCAGGCCTAACCGGCGACACGATGGCTTCACGGTGGAGTGCCTTTGAAAGGCATGCGCAAGCCTTGGAAGCGGCGAACCTGAACCTGCGTTCTGCGTCTGAGCAGATTGAACAGACCTATACGAGCGTCCTGGAAAATATCGCCCAAGGCCACCCGGATTTAAAGGATGCGTCTTTTGGCTTCAGCGTTAATGCTGGTGGGAAAATCGTTCTGACGACAGCCGAGGGGCTGAGCAATGAGCAAGCTGATCGCCTGGTGAAGGCGCTGAATGAATCAGATGAATTGGTAAAGCAGGCCATTGACCTCGCTGATGCTCAGATTGCTGTCTTTGATACCGAGCGGTTTAGCCTGGGCATTAACTTCAATCGTGATAACTACGCCCAGAGCATCGATATCGGCGCAGCGCTTCTGGCAAGAATGTCTGCTCGGCACGCTCCCCGTGATGGATCGGCGAGCGGTCTGCACCAGAACAACTGGAACAACAATTGGAGGCAGCAGTTGTGGAGCAACGGAGAGCGGAACGCCGTTTGAACGGGGCATCTCTTCGCGCCTGAACAAGAGCGCTCGCACAGTATAACGAGCCCCATGGTGCTACCATCGCCGCCGCCTTTCGCAGTGCCGCGCTCGTCACAAAGGGGTTGTTGCCAGGAAGGCTGAACATTCACATCATGGACATGCATTGAGCAGACGATGAAAAAAATTGCAGGAATAGCGGTAGGCGTAGTGGTCGCAGTTGGCGTGATCAGCACAGCCGGTGCGTGGTACACCGGAACTCAATTGCCAAGTGCTTTGCAAAGCGCCATTGCAGAAGCCAATCAGCAGGGCCAGGACGCGCTGCTGGGTACCGGGGCTAGTGCCAAGCTGGAATTGGTATCGCTGGAAACGCGCCTGTTCACCAGTACTGCTCACTATCGCCTCAGCTTCGACGCGCCCGCCCAAGAGGATGTGCCCAGACACCTGGAAATTCTGCTGGTGGACAACATCGAGCACGGCCCGCTGCCCGCATCGCGCCTCAAGCGCCTTAATCTGTGGCCGGTCATGGCCGCCAGCAACTATGCGCTGGAGGCCAACGAATACACCCAGAAGTGGTTCGATGCCGCCAAGGGCGCTGCGCCGCTTACCGGCCAGGGCAGTCTGGGCTATGACGGATCTACCAGCGGCACGCTGGTACTGACGCCTCTGGACTTCGCGCCGACGCCGACCTCCACGGTCAAGTTCTCCGGCCTGACCCTGGATGGGGAAGCCAGCAAGCATGCGGTCGCATTCAAGGCAGTCGGCGCCATGGACAGCCTGCTCGTCACGGCGACCGACAGTGAGGGCGCTCCTATTCAGGTCGAGCTGCGGGGCCTGACCCTGAACAGCGACCAGAAGCGCGGCAGCGGCGATTTCTACCTCGGTGATAGCAGCCTCAAACTGGCCACCGCGCAGATCAAGGTCGGCGACAAACCCCCGGTGCTGGTCAAGGACATCGCCCAGTTCGGCAGCCTGCAGGAAGCCGGCAATGTGCTGGGCGGGCGCATGGGCTATGACATCGGCATGGTCAGCTACGACGGCAAAGACCTCGCCGGCATGCACATGCTCTGGTCGCTGAAGAACTTCGATGCCGCTGCCGTGCAATCCTTGCTCGAGCTGTATCGCGACAAACTCAAGCCCATCCAGGAAACTCAGGCTCTTGGTGAGGATGCGCCGGATCTGGCGTTGTCGCCCGAGGACGAAACGCGCCTCAAGGCCGATATCGAAAAGCTGCTGGCCGCCAAGCCACAAGTTGCCCTGGAAAAATTCAGCCTCAAAACCACCAACGGCGAAGCATCGCTGAGCATGGCACTGGATCTGAGCAAGCCCGAATCGTTCGAGCTGGCGCCAGACGAGATCGCCAAGCAGATGATCGCCAAGCTGGATGCCAAACTGTCCATCGCCAAGGCGATCATCGGTGATGGCGTTCGTGCTCAGGCCATGATCGAAGGTCAAACCGACGCCAAGGCCATCGAAGACCAAGCTGCCATGTTCACCGAAATGGGCAGCGGTATGGCCCTCGGTACCGGCCTGCTGACCCTGGAAGGCGACACCCTGCAAGCGTCGTTGCACTACGCCAACGACAAGGTGACCTTCAATGGCCAAGACATGACCGTCGAAGAGTTCGCCATGTTCGTCATGTCCAAGGCTAATGGCCTGGGCGGCGGTGCTCTGGGTGGTGACGATCAGTCGCAATACGACGAATCGGATGAAGCCTATCCCGAAGGCGGCATCGGCGAAGAAGACTACGACGAGAACGAGCTGCAAGAGCAACCGTCGGCGCAGTAAGACGCGGGAGCAACACGCAAAAGGCCAGTCATGCGACTGGCCTTTTTTATTGCTGCGCCAGGCATCGCTCGTTGCGTAAGGAATCAATAGATTCACAGCCATTGCCCTGGCCGCTGAATTCCAGGCGCTTCACGGGCTCTCGGTGCCCACAACAGATTGGATGCAGAGAACGCGGTTAACACGTAGATCGTGGCTTCTCTGACGATTAACTCCCCCGGAAACCGCGGTCTGTCCCGTCTCATTTCAAGATTCTCATCCTCGGGCCGATGCAGTCATACCTATTCTGGAGTCCTTGTCGTGTTCAACTCTCGCCTCAAACAAATCAACAGTGAGCTGGAAGCTCGCTTAGCGATGCAGGAGGAGGTAAGGGAGAACCTCGAAAAGGAAATGATCATTATCCAGCTCAACGGTGATGGTCGGATCGAACGTGTCAACGACCTGTTCCAGAGTGAGCTCGGCTATCGGCCCGGGGAAGTCGAGGGGCAGTACCTGACCCAGCTATCGCCGTCGGAACTGGCTCGTGACCCGCACCAGTTGCGCGCGCTCTCCGCGATCAAGGAGCGCCGCCATTTCAACGGCGCCTTGCGCTTGCTGGGCAAGGATGGTCAGCACGTGTGGCTGCGTTCCGTGGTCATCCCCATGAGCGATCATCTGACGGGCGCCAAGCAGATAGTGATCCACTCCAGCAACCTGACGCGCACCATCGAGGCGTCGCTGGAGAACGAGAGCCTGGTCAAGGCACTGCTGCGCTCGACGGCGGTGATCGAATTCAGCCTGGACGGTACGGTCATCACCGCCAACGATTCCTTCCTGCGCGGCATGGGCTACAACCTGGCGCAGGTTGTCGGCAAGCACCACCGCATGTTCTGTACTGCTGAGGAGAGTGCCTCGGAGGGCTATCGTCAGTTCTGGGAGCGCTTGCGCCGCGGTGAATTCGTCGTCGCCCGCTTCCGCCGCATCGACAGCAGCGGTCGAGACGTCTGGCTGGAGGCCTCCTACAACCCCATCACTGATATTCACGGCAAGCTCTACAAGGTGGTGAAGTTCGCCACCGTGATCACCGAGCAGGTGAACCTGGAAAAAGCCGTTGCCGAGGCCGCCAACCTGGCCTACAGCACGTCGCTGCAGACGGACACCAGCGCCAGCAAGGGCCGTGAGGTTATCCGTAATACGGTCGAAGTGCTGCACCGCCTGGCCAACTCGATGGAGAACGCCACCCAGGGTATTCAGGCGCTGGATCAGCAGGGCCAGATGATCGAAGCCATCGTCAAAGCCATTAGCGGCATTGCCGACCAGACCAACCTGCTGGCGCTCAATGCCGCGATAGAAGCTGCGCGTGCAGGTGAGCAAGGCCGTGGTTTCGCCGTGGTGGCAGATGAAGTCCGCCAGCTCGCGTCACGTACTTCGAAAGCCACCCAAGAAATCGTCGGCGTGGTGCAGCAAAACCAGGAGCTCGCCTCCAATGCTGTCGACGTGATCAACCGCAGCCGCGAACTGGCCGATGAAGCACTGACCCTGGCCAACGACTCCGACACCGTGATCCAGGATATCCAGAAGGACGCGGAGTGCGTCGTCGCTGCCGTGAGCCAGTTCTCCAGCCAGGTCTCGAACTGACGCAAAGCGCTCGGTGAGGGCCTGCGGAGCCTCACCGAGAACTTCAGGTTTCAACACTGTGTGAGCCGATTTAAAACATCAAGCCTCGCTTGGGCTGAACCTCGCCTTGAGTCATTCGAGGCGAGGGGGTACGGCTGTTTTTCTGCTGCACTTCAAAAGCCAAAAAAGTGTGAGCGCCGTCGGCCAGAACAGCGTGTTGATGATGTCGTGAATGCTGGCCTGCCAGCGCCAGTATCCAAGGCTTTCGATATCGTCTCGCCTGTCCACCCACTCGCCAGCACAGGCGATGATGAAAACACCCAGCCAGGCAATGTATGGCCTGAGTCGTCGTGTGAATGCGATCAGCGCCAAATACACCGCCATGCCCACATAAATATGCAGTGCGTCCTTCGACAGCCCGGTTGCCGAGACGATGGCCAGTTTGATGCTTTGTGCGGTTGAGATGTCCACATACCCCCTTGCCAGGTAAACGCCAGGGTTTTCTTCAATCCGTAACCTTAGCCCTGATCTGTAGCAGCGCGCTCGCTCGCATCACATGGCAAATGTGCTGGTGGCTGCTTCGTGGAAACTTTGTGGGCGGTGCGGCACCAAGAGTCGAGCGGTTCTTATCTGTATAATTTTTATAGATTTTATTTAATTTTTTTGCTCGGATTATCCCTTTAAATATCCTTTTCCCGGTCACTGGCCCAATTAGAGTAGGCGCAACCTGATTTTCAGTTATGCCTAACCATATTTGAATGACTCACTGACTCTGCGAGTTGTGCTGTATTTAAACGGGAGAAAAATAGTATGGGCGCAAAGGCGGACAGTAAGCCACATAAACTTCTTGCCTTTATTTTTCTACGCTTTACCGTTCACTTTCTGCCATATCCCGTAGATGTCCGGATCTAGACGCCGTCTATCGTTACCACGTACGATTCGGAAGAGGTCTTTTGCCTCTAAACCCTTAAAGAAACCTACTATATCGGTAGTACGTCTCCTACCCTCATTATTCGAACTGTAGGCTGCGGCAATTCTAGTTGCGTCCACTCGTTCTAGGCCAAGTCCCATCACTAGTTGTAAAGCATCAAAATTAGGAACACCTTCGGCAGCTAGAACAGATAGGTCTCGAACACCACCTTGAATTTTTATTCTCCGGCGCTTTGCCTCGTAGGATAATAATTCGGCTACGCCATATAACGCCCATGGCAGTAAATATTGAACTTTTGAATAAATCATGCGGACTAGCTCGCCAAGGTTCTTGTTCTTTTGGCGGTCTCGTATTGATGTTAATGGCTGGCCTTCGATCCAGATGCAAGAAACAAAGGATGTCACTCCGCCAAGTTTTTCTCCTTCAAATTCGGACATGAATTTTGAAACTGGGCCTAATAAGTAACTTAGAGCGTCGAATTTGTAAATATGGCCGCCAACTACTATCTGACCAAACTTCTCAAGACGCCAGTCTTCAAGAGACATTAACCACTCGTGAAGCTCAGCCTGGGCCTCAAGTGACCAGCCGATACGGGCTGCAATATTCATCAGGTCAGCGTTAGAGTCAAACGCGGTCTTTAGGACTTTCTTTTGTTGTAGACTAAAGTTTTCAGAGAATTCTTTTACGTCCATACTCATTTGGCTGGATGCCAGCATGTTATTGGATATCTCATTGGCATCGTCAGAATTTAATTTCACAAGTCCAGCAACACTAGCGTGCGTATAACTCACACGGACGAGGTTTACTAATCCGCGGATTCTTTTAGCGAGAGCTGTATTTTTACCATCGATTTTTATACTTCCGAGCTTGATGCTTTCTAGATCCGACTCTTGAATTTTATCCGATTTAATGGCTTCCTTAAGCTCGGTTAAAGCAGCCCCTAAAGCTGACTGAACCGGTGGTATAGAATCTAAACTAGTTCCAAGATAGTTTTGCAACGTGAATCCCTGTAACTTATGCTCATAACTTGTGGGCTCAAAAAGAATGCAGTGTCCTTCAGAGTCAACTCCAAATCTTCCAGCTCGCCCGGCGATGTTCCAGAGAGAGCGAGGAGTGATTTGGTAGTTCTTTGAAACTAATGATTCTACCAATACGGTTGCGAATGGGAAATTAACACCTTCGGCTAAGGTTGTAGTAGCGCATACAATATCGATTTTCTTTGCGGATATTATATCTTCAAGAGATATGCGCACGCTTGGCGGAAGCTGAGCGTGATGATACGCTACCTTTCTTCTAATATGATTTCTTAGTGATGACTCCGGGTACAGCTCTCTTTCGATTTTAGCATCTAATCTCTCGAGATCTTCCTCTGTGCTAGGCTCACTATCACCGACGAGTTGAGATCTCATCTCAAAAATACGTTGAGAAAGATCTTCACACATCTTTACCGTTGTACAAAGGACTAAGGTAATTCCTGATGTCGAGAGTTTTATAGCTAAAAGAGCCAGCCTCGTTAGACGATCATCAGACTCAGTTATTGTCAGTGGTGTTGGATCAATACCTTCGAATTTTAGAACTCCTTCGCCAGATATAAACTCAAATTTTCCCAGTCTTAGACGATTGGTTCTCCAGTCCACCTTTACGGATGATGATTTTTTACCAAGGTCAAGCCAGGAGACTAAGTCAGATATGTTTGGGGTTACTGCTGAGAGCTGGATGATCCTTGCGTCCTTAGGAACTATCTGCCTAATCCGCCACAAGTAAAACTCTAATAGTATACCCCTAGAGCCCTGCTCAATATGATGTGCCTCATCTACCAAGACAAGAGCAATGTTTTTCACGAATTCGTGATCTACTCTAAGCAGTAGGTCGGCTCTTTCGGGGGTAAAGACCAGAACCTGGGCATCTGACTCGTCAGGCGTAGATAATTGCTCATGAACTGTCAGATGAGCTCCTAACTCTCTGACATTTATACCTAGCCGGCTAAGTGAGGCCGTTAAATCTCTGGAAACCTGATGAACTAGGGCGCGACTAGGGGAAATATACAAAACTTTTCTATCTGGATGTGACTTGATAGCAGAGGCAATCAGTACTTTAGCTAACGAAGTTTTGCCTGTTCCAGTCGGTGCAGCTAGGCCGTAGCTAATAACACTCTCTGCTAGAAGTCCTTTTTCAATAGCCTGTTTTTGAACCGGCCAAAATTCAAGAGGTACACCCAATGCATTGATTTGATGTCGCTCTAGATTTGAATGATTTTCTAAGATTGCTAGGCTGGAATACTTACGCCTTTGATCTAGTACCTTGGAAATTGCGATGAAGTCATCGCCGGCGAGATCCAGTCGATAACTACCCGCTTGGTTGCTAAATTCTCGGAAGATAGAGTTGGTTTGATCAGGGTTTACCTTTCTAAATTGAAGGTTTTTACCTTCTTGGAAAAGTGCTTCTGCTATTGCTTTGTGTACCAGCTCATTAATGTCATCTGGTACTTCCATTTCTGCTTGTAATATATTGGGTTGATCAGAGTCGGCTTTTAAGCTGCCCCAGTAGCTTTCTCTACGTCGTAAGAAAAAATCTTGCACACGATTATCGAAAGATGAATCCTTAGCGACCTTTGCAGATGCGCCCGGCAGTCCAGCTAGATCATATAGTAAAGCAGCTTTTAGGAGATGTTTTCCCTGCGATATGAAATCAGACTTGTGAGCTGATTGAATTCCAAATCCCGCCTCAATATCGCCAGCAGTTATACACAGTTTTTGCTCCAGCCCATACTTGGAATCGATCCAAGCAGGGGCGCTTGCTAAAACAGCTTGGCTGAATCGTAAAAGATTACGTTTCGCTAGGACTTGTTCACTATCGTTGTAAGATTTACCTAGTCTCTCATCCAAAATGTTGCGTTGGAGTTCTGAGTAACCGGAAACAAACCATTCTGCTTCCATGCAAGGGCTGAGCTCATCTGCTTCAAACATAGTATTAGCCTTCCGCTATGACATCCATGACACTCTTTCCATAATGATATGACTCACGAGCAAGCGTAGCCAGATCATCTACAACTATTGCTGAAAACTCAAATGGATATGAAATTGATGAACTCAAAATAAAGTCGTCATCTGCACTATGGACTGTCGACGAATTGACTACAGCTACCCCAAGAAAAGAGCATCTTATAGGTTCAGGAGGAATCAAGTCTCTCTTTATTTGGCGGGCTTCATTAGCGGAGAATGAGGCAGATAAATTATCTCTGATTTTTGCGAAATCAAATCGCTCATCTTCCTTGGCGTATCCATCTATCGATTCAACCATTTGCTTGAGAATGCCATGCCTATGTCCTGCGAATTTGGTTTTTTCAGTTGGAAGTATGCTGCTTTTGGCTTCTACTAATAAATATTCAAATTCAGTACCATCTGTTTTGACAAAAAAACCATCCATTTTATGAACATTAGTATTTTCAGATGATGTCAGGGTAAGCTTGCTGTATAGCTTTCTATATCCGAGGACTTCCTCTAGATAGACAGATGATAATATTTCTCCACAATGACTGTTTTGGAATTTTGGCGTGGTAGGTGCTTGTGCAAACAGCGACCATATCATTTCCAGCGCGTCATGCTCTGCGCCGAAATCTTCACCGATTTTTTCTGGAGAACGATAGTGATAAGGTAATTTTCCGCCTATGTATCTTGAAAGCTTTCTACCATTGTGGTCTGGCTTCAAAAATGTACGCCGCCCTGATCTTAATTTTTGTATTGTCAAGCACGAGGATTCGATATCAGCGCAACCATCGACATACAGATTTAGATCAATTGGCAAAATACTCTCCTTGTTTTCAGTGATCTCCACCACCGATCCCAGTGTTGATGGGTCGTTTGGAGCTACAAGCTTAGGTGCAGTTCATGTCACTTAAAGATAAGTGCAGGTCAAATGAGACTCGCGGTGCTGATGGCACTTTGATTCAACTTTGGCGTAAGGATAATCAGGAATAGACCACGATGTCTACCTTGATATTAAGGCATCCCGAGCTGACCCCGAGGTTAATGAATAGCGAACACCCTAAGAGCAGAAAATGGGACAGATCTATTTATTTTCGATTGGTACACGCCGAGAAAATAAATCTGTCCCTATTTACCTGCTCTATCTCCCGACAGAGCGGCTACTGATTCGGTATTACCGGCAACTGGACGATGGCGAGCAAGGTTTCACGCGGCGGGCGATAGAGGCTGCAGCGACAAGACGTCAGAGCAAATAAAGACAAACCCCAGCCGGGTGCCGGTTTTTTTGTGGCGATGATCTGGTGGATCTATTGGCTGAGGTGCTTTTCGAAACGAATATCACCCTCCGGCAACATTTCCACTGGCTGCCAACCAAGGTTGCGATAGAACCCACTCGCGCGACTTTGCTCGGCGGTTTCGAGCCATATCGTTTGGTGAGTCTGGAAGAGGAAGGCCTCTGCTTTTTCCATCAGCGCACGCCCCAGGCCAAGCCCTTCGAAGTCAGGCAGCACGAAGGCGGCAAATACGCAGCCGTCGTCAGCATCGGCCATTGAGAAACCCACTGGGGCACCATCGACCTCCGCAATCCAGGCGCACGGCGATTCTGATATCGCCTGCCCAATTGATTCAGGGGTAATGCCCATTTCCGTTAATTGGGCGTGGGACAGGTGGTTTTCTTGGACGCTAGTTCGAATCTTAAAGATCGCGCTGATATCGGACAGCTCAACTGCCCTGATTGTTTTCTTCATGCTGCATTCTCGGTTCCATCCGTTCGGGTACGGGATTCTCACATGCCAGCACGATGCGTGCGCGCTCAGTCGTCCCTGGTTCGGCGTTGCGGTCAGCGGTGTGGGTCGCCGTGTGCCCTGGTGGGTTGATAGGAGTCAGGGCCAGGCCCATGGCGGCAGCAATAGGGGACGTCCCCCGTCCACTTCAGCCTGGGACATCTGGCTGAGGTGGTGCACCTCAACCCGCTGGCTTGAATCCGGTACACATCGTTGCCGTCACCGCCCGGAGCGGGAAGAGCCATGACTGCGACACTGGGGCTTGGGTTTATCTGATCAAGGATCAAGAGGCAACGGATGAGGCGATTGCGCTCAATCGGAAGGAAGCCACGCGATGGCTGCGCGAACTGCTCTGAGGTGGACGATTTTTGAACACTGCAGCGCTGCGCAATGCAGCGTGGACAGTGTCCACAAACGACAAGGCCCCGCATTTCTGCGAGGCCTTGTGTTGTATGGTGCCGGCACCAGGAGTCGAACCCGGGACCTACTGATTACAAGTCAGTTGCTCTACCAGCTGAGCTATACCGGCATTTCAGGGCCGCCATTATATCCATTCGTTTGCATGAGTAAAGACGCTTGCGGCAGGTTTTTGCTGCTCTTTTTTGGCACCCTGGTGCGGCTTATGCACAAATGCAGGGCGGGTAGATCGGTTTGGCGATTTCCTACGCAGCGTTAAACCGATTTTACAAGAGATTGTTTTATATGGATTTTTTGTCTGATCAAAAAGTGATCAGCTTTGATTGGGCCTTACTGGAGGGGGCTTGGCGGCTGTTGCTCAGAATCTGTGAACAGAGTTATCCACAGATTGTGTGCGCAACTCAGGCGCGTTCGGCGAGCAGCAGGAGGTTGCGGGGCGTGAGGTGCGCGGGGCAGAACTGGCCGAGGCGTACGGCATAGCCCTGTTCCTGCAGATACAGCGCGCGGTCGAGTACCAGCCAGAGCTCCAGTGGGCGACGGAACAGGCCACGCAGCAATTCCAGATTGCGCACTTCGGCCAGGCGCTGCCAGCCGGTTACTTCGAGGTGCTGCCAATCTCGGTCGTGAGGCTGCGGCAGCCCTTTCAGTTCGGCCAGGTCGCGGCAGTAAGCGGCGAAGCTTTTCTTCAGCCAGGCGGGCGGCAGTGATGGGGTGGGCAGATAGTCGTCCACGCCGCGCAATTCGCGTTGCAGCAGGTCGAAGGCCAGACGCCAGGCCATGGACTGATCGCGTTGTTGGCGCACGCGGTTGCCGGCGGTGACGGTTTCGCTCATGGGCAGGGCCAGGTCGTCCAGCGACAGGTCGAGAGTCGAGTTCTGGGCCGCTGTGGATAACGCCTGGTAACTGCTCGCGGCGGTGCGGTTGTAACAGCAGGGGGCAATCGCCAACTGCTGGCAGCCCGCCGCGCTGGCCAGGTGCATCAGGCGCACGTGCAGGTCGCCGCAGGCATGCAGGGCGACGGGGCTGTGTGCGGCGAGGACTCGTTCGCTGGCCGTGCTGGCGAGCACATCGTGTTCGATGTGCTGTGCAGTTATCCCCAGGCGTTGGCTGAGGTCGCTGCCGCTGGCGACCAGGGCGGCGTCGTACTCCAGGCAGGTCAACGCCTGGCCGTCATGGGCGAGCACGCGGCCCAGGTGGCCTTTGCCTGCGCACCAATCCAACCAATGCTGCGGCGGGCGATTGAATTGCAGGCTGTCGCTGAAGGCGCGTATCTGCTGCCACTTGCGGCCTGGTACATCCACCGAGAAGCGTGACGGCAGCTTGTGCGGCGCGCGCTGGGGCAGATCGCCAATTTCATTCAGCAGTGCCGCCTGGGCAGCCAGCTCAGGAAAAGGCGCGGGGGCGGTCTGCAGCGCTGTTGGCTGATTGTGGGCGGCTTCGGCCTGTTCAAGCGTGCGACTGCGTAGCCAGTTGCCGAGCTCGGCGTGTCGGTTCTCCCAGGGCAATAACCGATGGGTGAAGGGGCGTGGTTTCCATAGCGCCTGGTGCGCGCAGAGAAATGCGTCCAGCGCCTGGAAGCGCTGGAGCAGAGCATCGCCACCGAGTGGCTGGAGAGATTGGGTGCGGGTCATGGCGAAGAGCGCCGGGGCGTTAGCCCCGACACTTCAGCGGCCCTGGCAGGCGTCGACGCGCAGCCAGCGTTCCAGCAGTTTGAAGGCGTTGATCAGCACGAAGGTGATGACCAGATAGAACACGGCGGCGGTGAAGAAGAACTCCATGTTCACATAGGTGCGCGCGTTCAGGGTGCGCGCCATGCCGGTCAAATCCAGCAGGGTCACGGTACTGGCCAGTGCGCTGGCCTTTAGCATCAGGATCACTTCGTTGCTGTAAGCCGGCAGGCCGATGCGTGCGGCGCGAGGCAGGATGATATGCAACATCGATTGAGCACGCGACATGCCAAGGGCGCGCGCGGCTTCGATCTCCCCCGGTGGCACGGCCTGGATCGCGCCACGCAGGATCTCGGCGATATAAGCAGTGGTGTGCAACGTCATGGTGATCACCGCGCACCAGTATGGGTCGCGCAGGTAGGGCCACAGCGGGCCCTGGCGCACAGCCTCGAACTGCGCCAGGCCGTAGTAGACCAGGAACAGTTGCACCAACATCGGCGTGCCGCGGAAAAAGAAGATGTAGCCGTAGGGCACGGCGCGCACGTACCAGAGGCGCGAAGCACGGGCGATGCCCATGGGCAATGCCAGGATCAGGCCGGCAACTACCGCAACGGCGAGCAGTTCGAGGGTGAGCAGCGCACCTTCGGCCATTTTCGGCAGATGTTTGAGGATCAGTTCCCAGTTCATTGCGTGCTCCTTACGAAGCCGCGCGAAACTCTCTTCTCGAGAAAGTGCAGGCCGATCATGGAAATAATGGTCAGGCTCAGGTAGATGATGGCAGCGACCAGGTAGAAGGTCATGGCTTGCTTGGTGGAGGTTACGGCGATCTGCGACTGGCGCATGATTTCCGTCAGGCCGATGACCGACACCAGCGCGGTATCCTTCATCAGGATCATGAACAGGTTACCCAGCCCGGGCATGGCGACACGCCACATTTGTGGCATTGTCAGGCGCCAGAGGATGCGGCTCTTGGAGAGCCCCAGGGCTAGACCGGCTTCACGATGACCCTTGGGGATGGCCAGCAGAGCGCCGCGGAATACTTCGGTGGAGTAGGCGCCGAAGCACAGGCCGAGCGCGATCACGCCGGCGGCGAACGGGCTCAGTTCCAGGCTGCCGACGCCGAGGGCTTCACCCAGTTCGCGCAGCACGTTCACCGTGCTGAAATAGATGAGCATCACCCACAGCAGTTCGGGAACGCCGCGCACGATGGTCGAGTAAGTGCCGCCAAGCCATTGCAGGGGCTTGTACGGAGAAGTCTTGGCTAGCGCGCCGAGCAGGCCGAGCACCAGACCGAGGCACAGTGCGCTGAGCGCGAGCTGGACGGTCATCAGGGTGCCGGCTGCCAGGGCCGGGCCGAATCCGGAAAGGTCGAAATTCATGGAAACTCAAGCGCCCGCGCCGCCACTGGCGACGCGGGCAGGCTGCTTAGTAGATGCTGAAGGGGAAGTACTTGTCGTTGATCTTCTTGTAGGTGCCGTCGGCAACGACTTCCGCCAGTGCTTTGTTCAGGCGCTCGCGCAGGGCATCGCCCTTACGTACTGCGATGCCGATCTTGTCATTGTCGAATACTGGGTCACCCTTGAATTCGAAGCTTTTGCCGGCATCGCTTTTCAGCCATTCCCAGTTGACGAAGGTGTCAGCCAACACGCCGTCAACGCGGCCGGAAGCCAGGTCGAGGTAGGCGTTTTCCTGGGTGTCGTAGAGTTTGATGTCGACCACACCGTCCAGGTTGTCTTCCAGCCAGGTACCGGCGATGGTCGCGCGCTGGGCACCGATCACCTTGCCTTTCAGGCTGGCTTTATCGCTCTTGAAGTCGCTGCTCTTCGGGGCGATGAACTGCAGTTTGTTGGTGTAGTACGGGTCGGTGAAATCGACTGCTTGCTGGCGCTCTTCGGTGATCGACATGGACGCGACCAGGAAGTCGAACTTCTTGGCGTTCAGGGCCGGGATGATGCCGTCCCAGTCGGAGGTGACCACTTCGCACTCGGCCTTCATCTTGGCGCAAAGGGCCTGGGCGATTTCCACGTCGAAGCCGCCGACCTGGCCGCTGGCGTCGATGAGGTTGAAGGGCGGGTAGGCGCCTTCGGTACCGATCTTCAGTTTGTCGGCAGCGACGGCACTGGTGCCGAAAGCCAGAGTGGCGGCAGCTGCCAGCAGAATCTTTTTATAGCTATGCATGCGTGATTGCTCCGTGTTTTAACGATTGCTGGACATGAATTGTTTGCAGCGCGCCGATACGGGGTTGTCGAACACCTGTTGCGGCGACCCCTGTTCCTCCACCAAACCCTGATGCAGGAAAACCACTTCACTGGAAACCTGGCGGGCGAAGTTCATCTCGTGGGTCACCAACAGCATGGTGCGACCTTCGTCGGCGAGCGCGCGGATCACATTAAGCACTTCTTGTACCATTTCTGGGTCGAGTGCCGAAGTCGGTTCGTCGAACAGGATCACCTTCGGCTGCATGGCCAGGGTGCGAGCGATGGCCGCGCGTTGCTGCTGGCCGCCGGAAAGTTGATTGGGGTAGGCGTGGCGTTTGTCGGCGATGCCGACCTTGGCCAGTAGCGCTTCGGCGATTTCGGTGGCTTCGGCCTTGCTCTTGCCGAGCACGCGGCGTGGCGCTTCGATGATGTTGTCCAGCACGGTCATGTGCGGCCACAGGTTGAAGTTCTGAAACACGAAGCCGATTTCGCTGCGCAGGCGATTGATCTGCCGGCTGTCCGCGGCGACCAGTTCGCCATTCTTCTGGCTCTTCAGCTTGAGTTCTTCGCCGGCCACGATGATCTGGCCCTGATGGGGATTTTCCAGCAGGTTGATGCAGCGCAGAAAGGTCGACTTGCCCGAGCCGGACGAGCCGAGGATGGAAATCACGTCACCGTCGCGGGCCGTCAGGGAAATGCCCTTGAGCACGTCGAGGTCGCCATAGCGTTTGTGCAGATTGCGGATTTCCAGCGCAGGCGGTGCCTCAGCCATCGAGCAGTCCTCTTAATTCTTGTGCGGATAAGATCCGTGTATGGCAGGGCTGTGGGCTGCAAACCTAGCATAGGCACCAGGGGGCGCCAAGGGTGCTGCTGGCCCGCTGCCGCTACGGTTACGGGGGTGTCGCATCATCGCAGTTGCTTGTCGCCCCGCCGCAAAACAGGGATAGCGCAGACTGCATTTTAAAAAGACGCGAACCCTACTCACATCCGCCTCGCAATTCCAGTGCCAGTACGCGGTTTGGCCGATCCGAGGCCGCAACTGTCAGTTGCTGAGCATGCCTTGTACCTTGTCGCGCAGGGCATCGAGAGAAAAAGGTTTGCCAATGATGTCGGTGCGGGTGGCCGGCTCGCTCTTGTCGATCTCGACGCTTTCCGCATAGCCGCTGGCGAACAGCACTTTCAGGTTCGGGCGC
Source organism: Pseudomonas sp. AC355 (assembly GCF_979258205.1). Lineage (NCBI taxonomy): Bacteria > Pseudomonadati > Pseudomonadota > Gammaproteobacteria > Pseudomonadales > Pseudomonadaceae > Pseudomonas > Pseudomonas sp. AC355. The sequence continues at coordinate 4,412,492 of NZ_OZ409843.1, forward strand.
AGCTGGCGTGCCGCGACGGCCAGTTCCTGGCCGTTCATGCCGGGCAGGCCGATGTCGGTCATCAGCAGGTCGATGGGCTCATCGCTACGCAGTATCTCCAGCGCCCGCTGCGCCTCTGCGGCCTCGCTCACCTGGTAGTCGAGTTCTTCGAGCACCTCCACAGTGAGCATGCGCACCACATCGGAGTCTTCCACCAGCAGGATGCGCTGGCCGGTAGGCGATGCGTTGGGAGCTAGGTCTGACACGGCGTTACCTCGATAAAGGGTGGTGAAACAGCGTATCGAGGTGCGGAGCAACTGGCCCGGTGTTCGATCGCGTTTCGACGCCGCGGGGGGCACGGCAGGCCGCCTAGCATGGCACGAATCAGGTGCCTGATCTGCACCGAGAGAGTGCCGTCGGGCTGAAATTACCGTAGGTACAGCAGGGTCGTGGTGAGTGGTGGGGCTGTATCTCGTGTCGGCTGAAAAATAAGTCGAACCCTGAATCAGGTTGCACTATCGAATCGCGCGGTGCCACCGAGCGCTGACTGTTGGATAAAGTTCAGCTAGCGCATTAACATCGCGCCGTTTACCGAATAACCGTGCAGTTCCATGCATTTTTCAATCATGGCCAGGGATTTCCGATGACCAACACCTCTTCTATCGATGAGAGCAGCTTCAAGCGCATTCTCAGGCGCAATGTCGCCTTGCCGCTTGGCGTGGGAGTGGTCAGCGCGATCTTCTTCGTGGTGCTGATCGGCTACCTGCTCAATGTGCTCGGCTGGGTGCAGCACACCGACCGGGTGCTCAATAACGCCAATGAAGGCCTGAAGCTGTCGATCGATCAGGAAACCGGGTTTCGCGGTTATTTGCTCTCCGGCGATGTGCGCTTCCTGCAGCCGTTCGAGGTTGCCAAGCCGCGGATCAAGGCGGAGATGGAGATTCTCTCCGAGCTGGTCGCGGACAACTCGGTGCAGGTCGATCGTTTGCGCACCATCACCGCGTTGCAGGATGAGTGGAATACCTTCGCGCAAGCTGCGATCACTGCCAAGCGCGAAGGCGGCAATTTCATCGACCCGGTGCGCGATGGTCGTGGCAAGCAACTGACCGACGCCATTCGCGGCGAGTACGCGGATTTCGTCGCTCACGAGCAACGTCTGCGCAAAGAACGCAACGACGCGGCGAGCAGCACGGCGACCATCACCATCGGTCTGTTTCTGCTTTTTACCTTGTTGTTCAGCGGCTCGCTGGCGCTGTTCGGACGCCGCGAGCTGCTTAGCCTGACCAACACCTATGGCGCCATCCTCAAGAAGCAGGATGAGCACAACGAGCGCCTGCAGGCGCAGGCCTGGTTGCGCAATGGGCAGACCGAAATGGCTGATCGGCTGATCGGTCAACTGGCATTGCCGGTGCTGGGGCGCAACATGCTGGAATTCCTGGCCAGCCACCTCGGGGCGGTGGTGGGCGCGCTTTATGTGCGCGAGGAGCACGGTGGCCTGCGCCGCGTTGCGTCCTACGGGTTTTCCCGCGAGCAGGAAAATACCGAGCAGTCGTTCTACAACGCCGAAGGCCTGGTTGGCCAAGTGGCCCAGAGCCGTCGCCTGTTGACCCTCGATCAGTTGCCCGCCGACTACCTCAAGGTCAGTTCGGGGCTGGGCCATGGCGAGCCACTGACCGTGGCGCTGCTGCCCATCGACAACGATGGTGAAGTCAACGGCGTGATTGAACTGGGCTTCCTGCGCCCGCTGAGCGAGCGCGACAGCGAGTTCCTCAAGCAGATCGCCTCCAGCATCGGCGCTTCGGTCGAAGCTGCCCGCTATCGTCATCGCCTGCAGGAAATCCTCGCCGAAACCCAGCAGCTCAACGAAGAGCTGCAGGTACAGCAGGAAGAACTGAAGACCGCCAACGAGGAGCTGGAAGAGCAGTCGCGGGCGCTCAAGGAGTCCCAGGCGCACCTGGAAACCCAGCAAGCGGAGCTGGAGCAGACCAACGAGCAGTTGTCCTCGCAGCGCGACGCGCTGGATGACCGCAACAGCGCTCTGCGCGTTGCCCAGGCCCAGCTGGAAGAGCGCGCCGAAGAGCTGCAGCGCGCCAGCCGCTACAAGTCTGAATTCCTCGCCAACATGTCCCACGAGCTGCGCACGCCGCTGAACAGTTCGCTGATTCTTGCCAAGCTGCTGTCCGACAACCCCAAGGGCAATCTCGACGCCGAACAGGTCAAGTTCGCCGACTCGATCTACTCCGCGGGTAACGACCTGCTCAACCTGATCAACGACATCCTCGACATCTCCAAGGTCGAGGCCGGCAAGCTCGACCTGCGCCCCGAAAACGCCAACGTGGTGCGCCTCGCGCAAAGCCTGGAGAGCACCTTCCAGCCGTTGGCTGGGGAGAAGCAACTGGCCTTCAGCGTGCAGGTCGACGACGACGTGCCGCGCTCGCTGTACACGGATCGCCTGCGCGTCGAGCAAATCCTCAAGAACCTGCTTTCCAATGCCATCAAGTTCACCGAGCAGGGCGCGGTCAGCCTGAGCGTCAGCCGTGTCGATGATGGCGTGTCGTTCGCCGTTCGCGACAGCGGGATCGGCATTCGTGGCGATCAGCAAGAGTACATTTTCGAGGCCTTCCGCCAGGCCGATGGCACCACCAACCGACGCTTTGGTGGTACCGGTCTGGGGCTGTCGATCTCCCGCGATCTGGCCGTGTTGCTGGGCGGTTCGATCAGTGTTACCAGCGTGCCGAATGAGGGCAGTGTCTTCACCCTGGTGCTGCCACAGAGTTATTCACCGCAGGAAGGCGATGCCGAGCTGCTGCCAGCCGAGCCTGCCGCTGTCGCCCGTAGTTTCGTGCAGCGACCGGCCGAGCCGGTAAAGGACGTAGTGGTGGAAAACACTGTCCCGACGTTCCCGGACGACCGCGGCATGTCGGTACTTGGCGGCCGTTGCGTGCTGGTGATCGAGGATGAACCGCAGTTCGCCCATATCCTTTACGACTTGGCCCATGAGCTGGATTACCGCTGTCTGGTTGCCCATTGCGCCGAAGACGGTTTGAACCTGGCCACTACCCATCACCCTGACGCCATCCTGCTGGACATGCGCCTGCCGGACAGCTCCGGCCTGTCAGTGTTGCAGCGGCTCAAGGAAAACCCAGGTACCCGGCACATTCCGGTGCACGTTATTTCCGTTGAAGATATGGCCGAGGCCGCGCTGCATATGGGCGCTGTGGGGTATGCGCAGAAGCCTGCCACGCGCGACCAACTCAAGGGCGTATTCAGCAAGCTGGAAGCACGCCTGACGCAGAAGATGAAGCGTGTGCTAGTGGTCGAGGACGATAAACTGCAGCGCGACAGCATCGCCCGGTTGATCGGCGATGACGACATCGAGATTGTCGCTGTCGAGTTCGGTGAACAGGCGCTGGAACAACTGCGCCATCACATCTTCGATTGCATGATCATCGACCTCAAATTGCCGGATATGCAGGGCGACGAACTGCTGGCGCGCATGGGCAGCGAGAACATCCGCTCCTACCCGCCGGTGATCGTTTACACCGGGCGCAACCTGACTCGCGCCGAGGAAGCCGAGCTGCTCAAGTACTCGCGCTCGATCATCATCAAGGGCGCGCGCTCCCCAGAACGGTTGCTCGATGAAGTCACCCTGTTCCTGCACATGGTCGAGTCGGAGCTGTCCAGCGAGCGGCAGAGCATGCTCAAGACCGCGCGTAGCCGCGACAAGGTGTTCGAGGGGCGACGCATCCTGTTGGTCGATGATGACGTGCGTAATATCTTCGCCCTCACCAGCGCTCTCGAGCAAAAGGGCGCCCAGGTCGAGGTGGCGCGCAATGGTCTTGAGGCCATTGAAAAGCTGGATGCGGTGGGCGATATCGATCTGGTGCTGATGGATGTGATGATGCCGGTGATGGACGGCTACGAAGCCACTCGGCGTATCCGCGAGAATCCGCGCTGGCGCAAACTGCCGATAATCTCGGTGACCGCCAAAGCGATGAAGGATGATCAGGATCTGTGCATGAAGGCTGGCGCCAACGATTACCTGGCCAAGCCGATCGATCTGGATCGCCTGTTCTCGCTGATCCGCGTGTGGCTGCCGAAGCTGGAGCGCATCTGACATGTCCGACCGTACGCAGGATATCGAGCTGCGTCTGCTGATCGAGGCGATCTACCTGCAGTACAGCTACGACTTTCGCGACTACTCCGGCTCGTCGCTCAAGCGCCGTATGGTGCACGCGATGCGCCAGTTCGACTGCTCAAGCATCTCTGCCTTGCAGGCGCGGATCATCCATGACCCTGCGGCCTTCATGCAACTGCTGCAGTTTCTCACCATCCCGGTCAGCGAGATGTTTCGCGACCCCACCTACTATCTGGCCCTGCGCCAGGAGGTGGTGCCGTTCTTGCGCACCTATCCGTCGCTCAAGCTGTGGGTGGCGGGTTGCAGCACCGGTGAGGAGGTGTATTCCCTGGCCATTCTGTTGCACGAGGAAGGGCTGCTGGAGCGCTCGATCATCTATGCCACGGACATCAATCCGTACTCGCTGGACAAGGCCAAGAAGGGCATCTTCCCTATCGACAACATGCGCCTCTACAGCGAGAACTATCAGCGCTCTGGCGGCAAGGGCTCGCTCTCCGATTACTACACGGCGGCCTACGACGGCGCGCTGTTCGAGCGTTTTCTGTGTGCCAATGTAACGTTCGCCGACCATAGCCTGGCCACTGACAGCGTATTCTCGGAGACTCAGCTCATCTCCTGTCGCAATGTGCTGATCTACTTTAATAAGGCTCTGCAGGATCGCGCTTTCGGGTTGTTCCACGAGTCTCTTGGCCACCGTGGATTTCTCGGCCTGGGCAGTAAGGAGAGCCTGGACTTCTCGGCGTATGCCGGGCGCTTCGAGGCGTTGAATAAGCAAGAACGGGTGTTTCGCAAGCTATGAGCGCGAATCTGCGTGAACTGGAAGCGGTGGTCGTCGGTGCCTCGGCAGGTGGTGTCGAGGCGCTGTTGACGCTGTTCGAGGAGCTGCCTGCCGACTACGGGTTGCCGCTGGTGGTGGTGCTACACCTGCCCGACAACCGTGAAAGCCTGTTGCCTGATCTATTTGCTCGGCGCCTGGCGCTGCGGGTGAAGGAGGCGCAAGACAAAGAGCTGTTGCAGTCTGGAACGCTGTACTTCTCGGCGTCCGGTTACCATCTGTGCATTGAATCGGATCGGCGGTTTTCCTACAGCCGCGATGAGCCACTGCACTATTCGCGGCCGTCGATCGATTATCTCTTCGAGTCGGCCGCCGATACCTATGGCGCTAACGTGATAGGCATACTGCTGACCGGCGCCAATCAGGATGGCGCTATTGGCCTGAACACAATAAAACAACGGGGCGGTGTGACCGTGGTGCAGGATCCACTGGAGGCGCAGGTTCCGACGATGCCCGAAGCGGCGCTGGCACTGCATCGTCCTGATTACATTCTTTCTTTGCGGGGCATTCTCGCATTGCTAGCCGAACTGGACTCACGCCCATGTTGAGTAGCACCGCATGCAAACTACTGATCGTCGATGATCTACCGGAAAATCTGCTGGCACTGGATGCGCTGATTCGCCGCGATGATCGTGAAGTGTTCCAGGCGCAATGCGCCGACGACGCGCTGGTGCTGTTGCTCGAACACGAGTTTGCCCTGGCTATTCTCGATGTACAGATGCCCGGCATGAACGGCTTCGAGCTGGCCGAACTGATGCGTGGCACGGAAAAGACCAAACACATCCCCATCGTCTTCGTCAGTGCTGCCGGGCGTGAAATGAACTACGCGTTCAAGGGCTACGAGAGCGGCGCCGTCGACTTCCTCTACAAACCGTTGGATATCCAGGCGGTGCAGAGCAAGGTAGCGGTGTTCGTTGATCTCTATCGTCAGCGCAAGGTCATGGCGCAGCAACTCGATGCGCTGGAGCGCTCGCGTAAAGAGCAGGACGCGCTGCTCACCGAGCTGCGCTCCACCCAGAGTGAGCTGCAGCACGCGGTGCGCATGCGTGATGACTTCATGTCCATCGTCTCCCACGAGCTGCGCACACCGCTCAATGGCCTGATCCTCGACACCCAGCTGCGCAAGATGCACATGGCCAAGGGCAACATGACGGCGTTCAGCGAAGACAAGCTCAAGGCCATGTTCGACCGTGACGAGCGACAGATCCATAGCCTGATCCGTCTGATCGAAGACATGCTCGATGTGTCGCGCATTCGCACTGGCAAGCTGTCGATTCGTCCGGTGGAGTTCGATCTGGCACAAACCGTGCGCAACGTCGCCGAGAACTTCGCCCAGCAGATGGCCGTGGCAGGCTGCGACCTGCAGCTCGACAGCGATGAATTACTGCGCGGCAGTTGGGATCAGTTCAGGATCGAGCAGGTGATCAGCAACCTGCTCAGCAACGCCCTTCGCTACGGCTCGGGGCGCCCCATTGAGGTTCGCGCGCGCTCCGACGAGGGCGGCGTGCTGGTCGAGGTGCGCGACCACGGCATCGGTATTTCCATGGAAAACCAGCAGCGCATCTTCCAGCAGTTCGAGCGCGCGGTGAGTAGCGAGTCGGTAGCGGGCCTAGGCCTGGGGCTGTTCATCTCGGATCAGATCGTCAAGGCGCATGGCGGGCGTATCGAGGTGCAAAGCAGTCTAGGGCAGGGCTCGCTATTCCGCGTGTGGTTGCCGCAGGCCAAGCGCGCAGATATAGGTTGAACTCACTGCGCCGGCAAGGTCGAAGCGGAGGAGGAAAAATAGCCAGGAGCAGGGCAATGAAGCAACCCACACGAACCGTACTGATCGTTGAAGACGATGCGCTCCTGCTCATGCTGCTGGCTGAATACCTGCAGGGCGAGGGCTATAGCGTGCTGAAAGCCGATTGCGCCACCGACGCCTTCGCTATCCTCGCCACCAAGCCGCACCTCGATTTGCTGATCACCGACTTCCGCCTGCCAGGCGGCGTGTCTGGTGTGCGCATCGCCGAACCGGCCTTGTTGCTGCGTCCGGAGCTCAAGGTGATCTTCATCAGCGGCCACCCCGCCGAAGTCCGCGAAACCGGCAGCGCGCTGCTCGACTCCGCGCCGCTGCTAAGCAAGCCCTTCACCCTCGAAACACTGAGCGCACAGATCGACCACCTGCTCGACTGATTCCAATTGATCGCTCGATAGCCCTGACACCCAGCCGCAGCGTCGTATCCCGCAGGGTGAGTTAGGCACGCTTCAATACGGGGCCTGTCCGTCCTCCCTCCGCGCGGTAACCCACCAAGCGACCTCAACGCTCCAGCTTCAATCGCAGGAGCCCAATCCCGGGTATCGCTTCGCTCAACCCAGGCTACAAAGGGCGCGTCGCTGCAGACCGATCAACGTCTCTCTGGGCTTGGTTTTCCGGGCTCTTCTACCGGGCGTTTAGGCTGAAACGGGCTATCCGGGTCATCGACGATGGAGCCTGGATCTTCATTTCCCGGGTCGTTGATTGGCTCTTCGTGAGGTTCGGCCGGTGGGGATTTCGGGTCGTTGGCGGCGTTCAGGGCAATTTGGATATGCATGGCTGGCTCCACTGCGTTTGGGCTCGGCACATAAGGTGCGAGGTCTATGCGTTTGGAGGAGGCGGGCTGTGGCGTGTTCAGGCTGTCGGCTGGACGGTAGTTCCCTCATCGCGGCGAACCTATGCGCTGTGATCCAGAAGCAATACGACAGCGGGGCTGCGTAACCAGGATCAGATCAAAGCGCTTCGCGCCCAGGCTCGTGACCCGAAGTAAGCCCTTTGCAGCAAAAAGCCCGGAATTATCCGGGCTTTTTTGGGCTGTCGAACAGCTGTCACTCCGTCTTCGCGCTGCCTTCTTCCCGATCCGTCAGTGCGTCCTGATCAGAGCCTGGGTTGCCAGGCGGAGGAGTCCAGTCGACACGCTCCTTCTTGGCTTCTGCATCATCAGCGCCTTGCTTCGGCTCTGACTCGGCATCATCGAGCCCGGAGTCATGGCTCTGCCCTGCATCGGTATTTTTGCGGGATGGCCCTTGATAGGGAGCTTCGGGCCCATTGTTGTCTTCAACTGTCATGGCAGGTCTCCGGTAGCAGCGCAGAAAATCCGCGCCTATAAATCTGGAAACCCACCGAGCAGCGAAGTGCCAAGCCCTCGACGGGCGGCAATGGCAAGCCAGCTCTCTATTGCCAGCGGCAGTCCCGGCCGCCTGAACCGAAAATCAGAGATGAAGCCGCCCTAATCACAGACAACAAAAAGCCCGCACTAGGCGGGCTTCTTGTGGGCTTTCGGGTGATTTTGACACCACCTGAAAACGAAAGGTGGTGCCCAGGGACGGAATCGAACCGCCGACACGGGGATTTTCAATCCCCTGCTCTACCGACTGAGCTACCTGGGCAACGGGGCGTATTAGACGGTTTTCGCTTTTTGCTGTCAAACATTTTTTGGAAAATATTTAAATATTCCGGGCGCTTACGTCTTCAAGCCTCATTCGCTGGGGGGGACGTAGCCTTCCGCTTGTGCGTAGTCTTCACCGGAGAGGAACTTGTCCATCTCGGTTTGCAGGAACTTGCGATCTTCGCCGTTCATCATGTTCAGGCGGCGTTCGTTGATCAGCAGGGTCTGGTGTTTTTGCCATTCATCCCAGGCTTGCTTGGAGACGTTCTGATAGATGTCTTCACCTTTGGCGCCAGGGTAGGGCGCGCGATCCAGGCCGGGCAGTTCTTGTTTGTGCTTGCGGCACAGTACGGTGCGGGTCATGCCATTTCTCCTGTGTTCAGTGTTTCGGCTGCGCGCTTGAGCAGTTTTTTCACCGGGGCGGCGAGCCCAAGGCGCGGCGGGGTGGCGAGGTTATACCAGAGCCAGTCGGCCTCGGCCACGTAGCCGGGAATGCCATCGACTTCGATCAGCCAGGGTTCGATGGCCAACTGGAAGTGGCTGAAGGTGTGGGTCAGGCCGTCGAGCTGGCGGCGTTCACCGAGGCGCAACTGGTGCTGATCGGCGAGTGCTGCCAGGGCCTCGAGGTCTTCGAGCTCCGGGAGGCTCCACAAGCCGCCCCAGAGGCCTGTCGAAGGACGCCGGTAGAGCAGGATGGCGCCGTCGCGGTTGGCGAGTATTGGCATTAGGGTGCGCTTCTGCGGTAACTCCTTGCGCGGCTTGGCGATCGGGTAGCGAATCTCCAGACCGAGCAGGTGCGCCTCGCAGCCGCTCTGCACCGGGCAGAGCAGGCAAGTGGGCTTGCTGCGGGTGCACAGCGTGGCGCCCAGATCCATCATCGCCTGGGTGTAATGGTTGACGCGCTCCTCGGGCAGGAAGCGTTCGGCCACGGCCCACAGCTGCTTGGCCACTTTGGGCTCGCCCGGATAGCCTTCCTGGGCCACGTAGCGGGCCAGCACGCGTTTTACGTTGCCATCGAGAATCGGCGCCCGCAGGTCCATGCTCAGGCTGGCGATGGCGCCGGCCGTGGAGCGGCCGATGCCGGGCAGTTCGATGAGCGCTTCGATGTCGCGGGGGAATTCGCCATCGTGGTCGCGCATGACGATTTGTGCGGTCTTCTGCAGGTTGCGTGCGCGGGTGTAGTAGCCCAGCCCCGTCCACAGGTGCAGCACTTCGTCTTCGGGCGCTTCGGCCAGATCACGCACGGTGGGCAGTGCGCTCATGAACCGGTCGAAATAGCCGAGCACGGTACTGACCTGGGTCTGTTGCAACATGATTTCCGACACCCACACGCGATACGGCGTGATGTCCTGCTGCCAGGGCAGATCCTTGCGTCCGTGCGTGTCGTACCAGCGCAGTACCGCGCTGGAGAATTGCTCGGGTGTCATCGGTTGAACAGGCCCTTGAGTGCGTCTTTCAGTTCAGGGCTGACCTTGTCGCCAAGCTTCTCTTCGAGTTTCTCGTTGATACGGTCACCGGCCAGTTTGGCGGCGACCTTGCCCAGGCCTTCCTGATCCAGGCGGCAGGCCTTGGCGCCGAGTTCCAGCGGGCCGCGGCAGTGCAGCGGCCAGGCGATGCCAACGTAGCGGCTGTTGACCTCGCAGGCGGGGTCGGGCATTGCGCGCTGGTCGCCTTCGATGGTGATGCCTGCGCGGTAGTCCAGGCCCAGCACGCGCAGGTCGAGGTCACCTTCGCCGGTCACGCTGAGACCCGGGATGCGCGCTTGCAGATCCGGGTTGCTGGCCACGCCGTTACGGATGTTGAGACTGCCTTGCAGGCGCTCGAATGGCGTGTCTTTGCTGCGCGGATCGCTGCTCAGGGTTTTGCGGTTGAGGGTGGCGATGCCGCGGCACAGTTGCTGTTCGAGGTTGGCGTCGACCAATACGCCGTCTTTGAGCAGGAAGCTGGCGGTGCCGTTGAGCGCGTCGATCCAGGCCTTCTGACTGTTACCGCTGGTGGTCAGATCGCTTTTCAGGTCAAGCAGGCCCTTGAGCGGTGAGGGGCGCTGTTCGTCCTTGAGGAATGGCTCGACCGGGATGCCGTTCAGTTGCGTATGCAGGCTGAGCACCGGCACGGCCGGGCGTACGTCGGCATCAGCCTTGAGGGTGAAGCTGCCGTTGCCGAGGTTGCCGCGCAGTTCTTCCAGATTCAGGGCGCCGCCCTGGCTGCGCGCTTTCAGGCTGACATTGCTGAGCGCCTGTTTTTGCAGCGTCATCTGCTCGAGGGTCAGGTTGGTTTGCAGGTCTAGCTTGCGCAGGGTCGGGATCGGCAGCACTTCGCTGGAGCTCCAGGCCTGCTGGGTCGGCGCGTTGGGCACTGGTGTTGTGCCGGCCTGGCCTGCGTTGGCGACGGTTTCGCGCACTTCGGCCTTGCGAGCTGTATCGCTGTCCTTCTTGTCCTTGCTCGCCGGTGGCAGGTAGCGGTCGAGGTTGAGCTTGTCACCCTTGAGTTGCACGCGCAGCGCCTGTTTGGCGAAATCGGCGACGGCGATCTTGCCGGTAAAGGTGCTTTCGTCGAGCTTGAGGGTCAGTTCATCCAGCGACAGGCTGTTTGGCGTGCCGCCGAGCTGGGTCACCAGTTCGAACTGCGACAGGGTCTTGTCGTCGCTCATCGGCGGCAGCTTCTGGCCAAGGCTGGCGAGGAATTCACGCAGGTTGACCGGGGCTATGGACAGGCCGCCGGACAGCTTGGGTTCGCTCTCCAGATCGCGAATCTTCAATTCACCCAGGGCGCGCAGTTGGTTGGCCGAGAGCTTCAGGCCGTTCCACTCGGCCACTTGGGCCGCCAGGTCGACCAGCAGTTGGCCCTGGGCTGCGTAGGTGAGGGTCTGGCCATTGAACGGCTCGCCGGAGGCTTCACCGGACAGGCGCGCGTCTTCGAGCTGGTAGCGCTTGAGTGCGCGGTCGAAGCGCAGCTCGCCTTGCAGTTCAGTGCGTGCGCGCATTACTGGCTGGTTGCTGCCGAAGAAAGCACTGAGTTTGATCGGTACGCCTGCGCCTTCGCGAATCGCGCCGGTGGTGAGCTGGATACTTTCGGCGCTGAATTGCTGGCCCTTCTGGGCGTCGCGGTAGTCCACACGGGCGCCGTTGACGATCAGGCTGTCGATGTCCAGTTTGATCGGCTGGGCGCTGCTTCCTTGGGCGGGTGCGGATTCTGGCTGCTGCGGGTCATTGGCTGCGGTCTGCTCGGCCGGCGTTTCGCCAGGCTTGGCGGCAGGGCGGCCAACGTCTTCCCAGTTGCCGTGGCCATTTTCGTCGCGCTGCAGGTCGAGGTTGAGGCCGTCGACGCGGATATCGCTCATCTGTACTTCTTTGTGCAGCAGCGGTAGCACACGCACTGACAGACCGAGCAGGCGCAGGTTGGCGAAGGGTTTGTCCGGCGTGCTGGCGCTGGCCAGGGTGGCGTCGGTCAGCTCCAGGCCCAGCCAGGGGAACAGGCTCCAGCCGATATCGCCGTTGAGGGTCAATTCGAGGTTGGCCTTGTCCCGCGCCAGCTGGCGGATTTCATCCTTGTAATCGTTGGGATCGAACAGATGAGTCAGGGCAAAGCCCAATGCCACGATGATCAGCAGCAGTCCGAGGAAGAACAGACCCAGGATTTTGCCGAGCGCTTTCATGGACGAGTCCTTTGCAGTGACGAGAAATTTGAAGCCGCGAGTATAACGCGCGACGGCGTGGCTAGGGCTAAAGCCTGTGGGCGATGCGTTCGGCGATGGCCAGGCTGGCAGTCAGGCCAGGCGATTCGATACCAAACAGATTCACCAGCCCTGGTAGACCATGATCTGCCGGCATTTGCAGCATGAAATCTTCCGCCGTAGCGCCAGGCCCGCTCAGTTTTGGTCGTATGCCGGCGTAGCCGGGCACCAGGCGAGTGCTGTCGAGCGCCGGAAAGTAGCGGCTGATCGCGTTGGCGAAGGCGTCGCGCAAGGTTTCGTCAACGCGGTAATCGATGCAGCTTATATAGCGTGTGTCGGGGCCGAAGCGCAGTTGGCCTGCCAGATCCAGGGTGGCGTGCACGCCAAGACCACTGGTGTTGGCCTCCGGCATTGGGTAGACCAAATGGCTGAACGGCGCTTTACCGTTGTAGTTGAAGTAGTTGCCCTGGCACATGTGCAACGGCGGAATTTGTTGCGGCGCCAAGCCTTGAGTGCACAGCGCTAATTGCTGGGCGAACAGCCCGGCAGCATTGATCACGCGCTGGGCTTTCAGGCTGAACGGCTCACCTGCGCTGGTGCCGCTGGCAATCCAGCCATCACCGTCATGGGTGAGGCTGTCGACGCGGGTCTGCAGCACCAGTTCGGCCCCTTGGCGTTCGGCGCAGGCGAGTAGCGATTGCAGATAGGCGTGGCTGTCGATGATGCCGGTATTGGGCGAGAGTAGGGCGGCAACGCCGCGCACCGAGGGCTCCAGGGTGCTGAGGCGAGCACTGTCGATGGGCTGTAGCTCGTCCACGCCACTGGCCAGGGCATTGTTGGCCAGGGCATCGAGCTTGCCGCGCTCCTGGTCGCTCACTGCCACCAGCAGTTTGCCCAGACGTCGGTAGGGCACCTGCCATTGCTTGCACCAGGCATACAGGCGCTCGCGGCCTTCCAGGCACAGTTCGGCTTTCAGTGAGCCTGGCGGGTAGTAGATACCGGCGTGGATGACTTCCGAATTGCGGCTGGAGGTGTGGCTGCCCACCAGGGTTTCCTGCTCGACGATCAGCGTACTGCGCCCAGGTTCTGCCAGGCGCGCGGCACAGGCCAGGCCAAGGGCGCCCGCGCCGATTATCAGGGTGTCGATGCTGTCCATGGCTACCTTCCTGTTGGTGTGAGGTGCAGGGCTGATCGATCCGATTCAATCGTCATGACGCCGATTGTTATACCGCCTCGGCGCTGATTGGGGGGGCAATGATCGATCATCACCAGTGCCAGCAATTGCCGGCTGTCGGTAAATTCATTGGATAAGGCTGAGAAAGGCGTCGCAGACCGCCAAAAGTGCTGTTTGGGTAGGTGCACAAGCACTATGGCTATGTGACACAATGCCGCGGGAACTCTAGCATTCTGCTAGCTGCGAATGACTCGCCGAGCAATATTTGCTGTTAAACGCTGTTTTTAAAGGCGTATGCAAAGAATCGTATGTGTTTGCCAACCTAAAATTCAGAGAAGAAAAAATGACTGACGCCATCGTGCAAAACGGTGCTTCAGCGACTCCTGCGTTCCTTTCCAAGGCGCGCATCATCGCGAAGCCCGGTTTCAACCGCTGGCTGGTTCCGCCAGCTGCCCTCGCTATTCACCTGTGCATCGGCATGGCCTACGGATTTTCCGTATTCTGGCTGCCGCTGTCGAAAGCCATCGGCATCGATGCTGCTGTCGCCTGTGCGCCGGATATCGGCTTCTTCGAGCAGATATTCGCCAGCAACTGCGACTGGCAGATCTCCATGCTGGGCTGGATCTACACCCTGTTCTTCGTATTCCTGGGTTGTGCGGCTGCCGTGTGGGGCGGCTGGCTGGAACACGCTGGCCCGCGCAAGGCCGGTCTGGTTTCGGCCGTGTGCTGGTGTGGCGGTCTGCTGATTTCCGCGTTCGGTATCTACACACACCAGATCTGGTTGATGTGGGTGGGTTCCGGCGTGATCGGTGGTATCGGTCTGGGCCTGGGCTATATCTCCCCGGTATCGACCCTGATCAAGTGGTTCCCGGACAAGCGCGGCATGGCGACCGGCATGGCCATCATGGGCTTCGGTGGCGGTGCGATGGTCGGTGCACCTCTGGCTGCAGCGCTGATGGGCCACTTCTCCAGCGAAACTGACGTCGGTGTATGGCAGAGCTTCGTTGTGATGGCGGTGATCTATTTCGTCTTCATGGTCGGTGGCGCTCTGTCCTACCGCGTTCCGCCAACTGGCTGGAAACCGGCAGGCTGGGTTGCTCCGGCAGCTAAGGCCAATAACGCGATGATCACCAAGGGCCACGTACACGTGAACACCGCGTGGAAAACCCCGCAATTCTGGCTGGTCTGGGCCGTTCTGTGCCTGAACGTATCCGCTGGTATCGGCATCATCGGCATGGCTTCGCCCATGCTGCAGGAAGTATTCGGCGGCAAGCTGATCGGCGTGAACGTGCCTTTCAGTGAGTTGAGCAAAGATCAGCTGATGCAGATCGCGGCAATCGCTGCCGGCTTCACCGGCCTGCTGAGCCTGTTCAACATCGGTGGCCGCTTCTTCTGGGCATCTTTCTCCGACTTGATCGGCCGTAAAGCGACCTACTTCGTGTTCTTCGCGCTGGGTTTCACCCTGTACGCGCTGGTTCCGTGAACCGGTCACCTGGGCAGCATCGCGCTGTTCGTGTTCGCCTTCTGCCTGATCTTGTCCATGTACGGCGGCGGCTTCGCAACCGTTCCGGCCTACCTGGCGGATCTGTTCGGTACCCAGATGGTTGGCGCCATTCACGGTCGCCTGCTGACCGCTTGGGCGTTCGCTGGCGTGCTGGGTCCGGTGCTGGTGAACTACCTGCGTGAATATCAGCTGAGCATCGGCGTCGAGCGCGCAGCTGCCTATGACATCACCCTGTACATTCTCGCCGGCCTGCTGGTTCTGGGCTTCGTCTGCAACCTGCTGGTTCGCCCAGTGGATGCCAAGTACTTCATGACCGAAGAAGAGCTGGCCGCTGAGCGTGCCCATGGCGAGAAGTCCGCGCCGAGTGCCGCAGAGCTGGAGTGGGCTGCCGATCCGTCGAGCAAGCCGCTGGTGATCGCTGCCTGGCTGGCCGTGGGTCTGCCGCTGGCGTGGGGTGTGTGGGTAACCCTGCAGAAGACCGTCGTTCTGTTCCAATAAGCACGATCTGCTGCGCGTCGGCCCTGCGGCGTTGAAAACAGGCTCGGAATGCTCATTTACAGCTCGTAAATTCCGCTTCCTCGCCTGTTTTCGCCTTGCAGGGCTCTAGCTCGCGAGATCGTGAGCTGTTTACAGAAATCCCGCTTGCGCCCCGTGCGCCAGCGGGATTTTTTATGTCTGGTGCTTTTGGGCCGCCGGGCCTCGAGCGTTTTTCGTCCATTTTTGCCGTGTGCCTTTATAGGTTCGCTGCTTATCAGCCTATAATGGCGGCCCTTTCGCCCAACGATTTTGTGGAGCAGGTGATGGCCGAACGTACGGCATCCGTCGAGCGCAATACCCTGGAGACCCAGATCAAGGTCTCGATCAATCTGGATGGTACCGGTAAGTCCAAGTTCGATACCGGTGTACCGTTTTTCGAGCACATGCTTGACCAGATCGCCCGCCATGGCTTGATCGACCTCGACATCTTCTGCAAGGGTGATCTTGAGATCGACGATCACCACACCGTCGAAGACGTCGGTATCACACTCGGCCAGGCGTTCGCCAAAGCGGTCGGCGACAAGAAGGGCATGACCCGTTACGGCCATTCCTACGTCCCGCTGGATGAAGCGTTGTCGCGCGTGGTCATCGATTTTTCCGGTCGTCCGGGCCTGCAGATGCACGTGCCGTTCACCCGCGCAGTAGTCGGCGGCTTCGATGTCGATCTGTTCCAGGAATTCTTCCAGGGCTTCGTCAACCACGCCCAGGTCAGCCTGCACATCGATAACCTGCGTGGCGTGAATACCCACCACCAGATCGAAACCGTGTTCAAGGCCTTTGGCCGCGCGCTGCGCATGGCCGTGGAGCTTGATCCGCGCATGGCCGGGCAGATGCCGTCTACCAAGGGCGTGCTCTGATGCAGACGGTTGCAGTCATCGACTATGGCATGGGCAACCTGCACTCGGTGGCCAAGGCCCTGGAGCACGTCGGTGCTGGCCGGGTATTGGTGACCAGCGACGCGCAAGTGATCCGTGAAGCGGATCGCGTGGTGTTCCCCGGTGTCGGTGCGATCCGCGATTGCATGGCCGAGATCCGCCGCCTGGGCTTCGATGAGCTGGTGCGTGAAGTCAGCCAGGATCGTCCGTTCCTGGGTATCTGCGTCGGCATGCAGGCGCTGCTCGAGCGCAGCGAAGAGAACGACGGCGTCGACTGCATCGGCCTGTTCCCCGGCCAGGTACGCTTCTTCGGCAAGAACATGGTCGAAGACGGCGAGCCGCTCAAGGTTCCGCATATGGGCTGGAACGAAGTGAGCCAGGCGGTCAATCACCCGCTGTGGCACAGCATTCCGGATCAGGCGCGCTTCTACTTCGTGCACAGCTATTACATCGAGGCTGGTAAAGCGCAGCAGGTTGTCGGCCGTGGCCACTACGGCAAGGATTTCGCCGCCGCCCTGGCCGATGGTTCGCGCTTCGCCGTACAGTTCCACCCCGAGAAGAGCCACACCCACGGCCTGCAACTTTTGCAGAACTTCGCCGCCTGGGATGGCCGCTGGTAATGGCCAGGCTCAAGAGCCCGACCCTCACGCTCACACCCGAGCAGGAAAGCGATGCGGTGCACAAGCTGCAGCGCTTCCTGGCCGACCGCTACGAGTTGGAGCTGGGTTCCTTCGAGGTGCTTGAGCTGCTCGAACTGTTTGGCCGCGAAGTGGCGCCGCATTACTACAACCGAGCGGTCAACGACGCGCACGGCCTGCTGCGCGAGCGCTTCGAAAGCCTCGAAGTCGACCTGTGGGCGCTCGAGAAAGATTGATTCCAGCCAACGCTGATTGAACTGAACAAGGTGTGCAGATGCTGATTATCCCCGCTATCGACCTCAAGGACGGCGCCTGTGTGCGTCTACGTCAGGGCCGTATGGAAGACTCCACGGTGTTCTCCGATGATCCGGTGAGCATGGCTGCCAAGTGGGTCGAGGGCGGTTGCCGTCGTCTGCATCTGGTTGACCTCAACGGCGCGTTCGAAGGCAAGCCGGTCAATGGCGACGTGGTCACTGCCATCGCCAAGCGTTACCCCAACCTGCCGATCCAGATCGGCGGTGGTATCCGCTCGCTGGAAACCATCGAGCATTACGTCAAGGCCGGCGTCAGCTACGTGATCATCGGCACCAAGGCGGTAAAAGATCCGCAGTTCGTGACCGATGCGTGCAAGGCCTTCCCGGGCAAGGTCATCGTTGGCCTGGACGCCAAGGACGGTTTCGTCGCCACCGACGGCTGGGCTGAAGTCAGCACCGTACAGGCTACCGATCTGGCTCGTCGCTTCGAGGCCGATGGCGTCTCGGCGATCGTCTACACCGACATCGCCAAGGACGGCATGATGCAAGGCTGCAACGTCGAGGCCACCGCGGCCCTGGCTGCCGCCAGCCGTATTCCGGTGATCGCCTCGGGCGGCATCCACAACCTGGGTGATATCGAGAAGCTGCTGCTGGCCCGTTCGCCAGGCATCATCGGCGCCATCACCGGCCGCGCTATCTACGAAGGCACCCTGGACGTCGCCGAGGCTCAGGCTTTCTGCGATTCCTTCAAGGCTTGACGTTACCTCAGGCGACAGCCTAGCTCGGACAAGGAACTTGCAATGATCGAATGCCATTCAATCGATGAAGTGCGTACGCAGATCGATGCCCTTGATCGGCAGATCGTCCAGTTGCTGGCTGAGCGCGGTGGCTATGTTCGTCAGGCCGCTCAGTTCAAAGCTGACAGCGATGCCGTGCGTGCGCCGCAGCGGGTCGAAGAGGTGGTTGCCAAGGTCAGAGAGCTGGCGCGTGATTCGGGGGCCTCTCCCGAGGTGATCGAGCACGTCTACCGTGCCATGATCGCTGCCTTTATCGAGACCGAATTGACCGAGCATGCAGGCCTGAACCCATCCGCCTGACGTCGTATTCCGGAGAAACCCCATGGCATTGGCCAAACGCATCATCCCCTGCCTCGACGTGGACAACGGCCGTGTGGTCAAGGGCGTCAAGTTCGAGAATATCCGCGATGCCGGTGACCCGGTGGAGATCGCTCGTCGTTACGACGAACAGGGCGCCGACGAGATTACCTTTCTCGATATCACCGCCAGCGTCGATGGTCGTGATACCACGCTGCACACCGTCGAACGTATGGCCAGCCAGGTATTCATCCCGCTGACCGTGGGCGGCGGCGTGCGTACCGTGATGGACATCCGCAACCTGCTCAATGCCGGTGCCGACAAGGTATCGATCAACACCGCTGCGGTATTCACCCCCGAGTTCGTCGGCGAGGCTGCCTCGCGCTTCGGCTCGCAGTGCATCGTCGTCGCCATCGATGCCAAAAAGGTCTCCGGGCCAGGCGAAACGCCGCGCTGGGAAATCTTTACCCACGGCGGTCGCAAACCCACCGGCCTCGACGCTGTGGCCTGGGCGCAGAAGATGGAAGGCCTGGGCGCAGGCGAGATCCTCCTGACCAGCATGGATCAGGACGGCGTGAAGAGTGGTTACGACCTCGGCGTGACCCGTGCCATCAGCGAGGCCGTGGGCATTCCGGTGATCGCCTCCGGCGGCGTCGGTAACCTGCAGCACCTGGCCGACGGCATCATCGAAGGCAAGGCTGCTGCGGTATTGGCAGCGAGCATCTTCCACTTTGGTGAATACACCGTGCCCGAAGCCAAGGCCTACATGGCCAGCCGCGGTATCGTGATGCGTTGAGCACCTCATGCGCCGGCTGGATGTGTCATGCGTCCAGTTTGGTGCATTTGCGCTTTTGGATGCCCGCTAATGGCGCTAAGCTAGCACCCGTGTGACAGGGATTGGTCGAGTCAGGGCGTCTAGCCCGGTATTTCCGATTGAATCGTCTGGTCGCTCCGGGCGTGACCTTTCTGGCCGCCCGTCAACGCTTTGAATTGACAGGTAGTCGAGTACATGTGGAAACGTCTGTGGTTGGCAGCGGCGGGCGCCCTGCTTTTGATGACATCGGCAGCACGCGCCGAAATCGACCCGAACTACAACGTGGTGTTGCTAACGGAAAACTTCCCGCCGTACAACATGGCCATCAATGGCAAGAACTTTGCGCAGGAAGACAATATCGACGGTATCGCCGCCGATGTGGTGCGCGAGATGTTCAAACGTGCTGGCGTGTCCTACAGCCTCACTCTGCGTTTCCCCTGGGATCGCATCTATAAACTCGCCATGGAAAAGCCCGGCTACGGTGTGTTCGTAACCGCCCGGCTGCCTGAACGCGAGGAACTGTTCAAATGGGTCGGCCCGATCGGCCCGGACGACTGGATATTGCTGGCGCGTGGCGACAGCAGTCTGGTGGTGAACAACCTTCAGCAGGCCAAGCAGTACCGTATCGGCGCCTACAAGGGCGATGCCATCGCCGAGCACCTGGAGAAACAGGGGCTGCAGCCGATCACTTCGTTACGCGATCAGGAAAATGCCAAGAAGCTCGAGAGCGGTCAGATCGACCTGTGGGCTACCGGTGATCCTGCCGGCCGTTATCTGGCGCGCCAGGAAGGTGTCAGCGGCCTGAAAACCGTGCTGCGTTTCAACAGTGCACAGCTCTATCTGGCCCTTAACAAGGACGTGCCGGACGAGGTGGTACAGAAGCTGCAGTCGGAATTGGACAAGATGCGCGCTGAGGGCTACGTCGACAAAATCCTCAACAGCTATCTTTAGGCATGAAGGTCATTTAGCTGCACGCCGCGAGCGCTACCGAGGGGGCGCTCGCGTGGTCAAGATCTGGCGTTCATGCTGCATGCAGTGTGCCTTCGGCACGCGGTAGTCATTGCCATGGAAGGTGATGGTGCGGGGATTCGGCAGGAAGCCGCCAACCATAATCATAACCACGCGGCGGGGACGACTGATGTTGAACACTTTGAAAGCGCTTGTGCTGTTACTCACTTTTGCGGCCTCTGCCGCCAGGGCCGAGTTGCCACCTGACTACAAAATGGTGTTGCTGACCGAGAATTTCCCGCCGTTCAACATGGCGGTCGACGACAAGAACTTCGCCCGTGATGACGGTATTGACGGTATCAGCGCCGAAATTGTTCGTGCGATGTTCAAACGCGCCGGCATTGAGTACACCCTGACCCTGCGCTTCCCCTGGGATCGCCTCTACAAACTGACTCTCGACAAGCCAAACTACGGCTTGTTCTCCACCACCTTTACGCCTGAGCGTCAGCCGCTGTTCAAGTGGGTCGGCCCACTGGCCAAGACTGGCTGGGTACTGCTTGCCGCGCCCGGCAACAACCTGACCGTCAACAGCTTGAAGGAGGCCAGTCAGTACACCATTGGCGCCTACAAGAACGATGCGGTCAGTCAGCACTTGGAAAGCCAGGGCCTAACGCCAGTCAACGCCTTGCGTGACCAGGAAAACGTGAAGAAACTCACCAGTGGCAAGATCGACCTGTGGGCAACCACTGATCCGGTCGGTCGCTATCTGGCCAAGCAGGAAGGTGTCAGCGGCCTGAACACCGTACTGCGTTTCAACGATGCCGAGCTGTACCTGGCGTTGAACAAAGACACCCCGGACGAAGTCGTGCAGCGTTTGCAGAAAGCGCTCGACGAACTGCGCAACGAAGGCTTTATCGACGAGATGACCAACAGCTACTTGTAAGCCGCGACCCCGCGGCGAATGCTGGCCACTCCGCAGATATTCAGAGTGGCCACCAGCGCATTCGCGCCGTGTCGACGCTCCTACCGGGTTGGCATTGAACCCCCATCTCGCAGGCACCTCACTACTGTCACCAACGCCGTAGGAGGCCTCTTGCTTGGGATTGTAGTCGGCCTCGCTTGCGCGCGAATCGGGGGCACGACACGGCTCTTCGCAATGGCCACTATCGCATTGTAGGAGCCGCGACCCCGCGGCGAATGCTGGCCACTCCGCAGATATTCAGAGTGGCCACCACCGCATTCGCGCCGGGTCGACGCACCTACCGGGTTGGCGTTGAACCCCCATCTCGCAAGCACCTCACTCCTGTAGGAGCCTGCTTGCGGGCGATGCGATGATGGTCATTGCGCGAGTGGGCGCCATGGCCGCCTTTCGCTGGCAAAGGCCAGTTCACCCCGGCTCCTACACGGTCATGTGTGTCACCAATCTATAGCCAAAAAAAAGCCCCAGTGCAGTCGCCTGTACTGGGGTTTTTTCGTTGCGTCTGACGCTTAGTCAGCGCGGGTGACGTTCAGGCCTTTGAGCAGGTTCAGCGCCTGGCTCAGTTGGTAGTCGTCATCCTGCGGGCGAGCTGGTTTGCCGGTATTGCCCTGGCTCGGCCGGTCGGCGCCGCCGTTGCCGTTGCCCAGGTGACCTTGCAGGTCGGCTTCCTTGAGGCTCGGGTCGTCGCTCTCTCGGGTCAGCTTGGCACGCGCCACCTCTACGTCCGGGACGATGCCCTGAGCCTGGATGGAGCGGCCATTGGGGGTGAAGTACAGCGCGGTGGTGATCTTCAGCGCGCGGTCGTTGTTCAGCGGCAGCACGGTCTGTACCGAGCCCTTGCCGAAGCTGTCGGTGCCCATCACCACGCCGCGTTTGTGATCCTGCAGGGCGCCGGCGACGATTTCCGAGGCAGACGCGCTGCCGCCGTTGATCAGCACCACCAGTGGAACACCTTCGCTGGCGTCGAGCGGATCGGCGGAGAAGCGCAGCTCCGAGTTGGCGATGCGGCCTTTGGTGTAGACAATCAGGCCCTTCTTGAGGAAGTGATCCGCTACCTCG
Source organism: Pseudomonas sp. AC355 (assembly GCF_979258205.1). Classification (NCBI taxonomy): domain Bacteria; kingdom Pseudomonadati; phylum Pseudomonadota; class Gammaproteobacteria; order Pseudomonadales; family Pseudomonadaceae; genus Pseudomonas; species Pseudomonas sp. AC355. The sequence goes on from NZ_OZ409843.1 coordinate 4,434,397, forward strand.
ACGGCTGACTGCAGCACACCGCCCGGGTTGTTGCGCAGGTCGAGCACCATGCCGCTGAGCTTTTTGCCGTTCTCTTTACGCAGTTTATTCAGCGCCTTGCCCACTTCCTCGCCGGTGTTGACCTGGAACTGGGTAACGCGAATGTAGCCATAGCCCGGATCGATCATCTGGCTACGCACGCTGGTGACCTTGATCACCGCACGGGTCAGCTCGACGTCGAACGGTTTGCCGCCTTCGCGCACCAGGGTCAGGAGGATCTTGCTGCCAGCCTTGCCGCGCATTTTCTCCACGGCTTCCATCATCGACAGGCCCTTGGTCGGCTGGCCATTGATCTTGATGATCAGGTCACCGGGGTGGATGCCGGCTTTGGATGCCGGGGTGTCGTCAATCGGCGATACCACTTTGATGAAGCCGTCTTCGGTGCCGACTTCGATTCCCAGGCCGCCGAACTCGCCGCTGGTACTTTCCTGCAGCTCGGCGAAAGCCTTGGGATCAAGGTACGCCGAATGCGGGTCAAGGTTGCTGAGCATGCCTTTGATGGCATTCTCCAGCAGTTCCTTGTCGGTGACTGGTTCCACGTAGGCGGCTTTGATGCGATCCATCACCTCGGCGAAGGTGCGCAGCTCGTCGAGCGGCAGAGGCGCTACGCTTTCGTCGGCGGGCGGCGCTGGGCTGATCGGCGTCTGATCAGCATGCAGCACAGGTGCGCCACCGAGCAGGGCTATCGCCAGGGCCAGGGAGGTGAGGCGGGACAGTTGCGGCATATCGAACTAACTCCTACGGAATGAGGTGGCGCTTATCCTTGCGCTCGACACCATTGTGCCGGATCGCTGGCACGGCCCTGCTGACGAATCGCGAAATACAGGGCCGGTGTATCCTGCCCGCCGCTGGTACCAACGGTGGCGATGGGGTCACCGGCTTTGACGATGTCTCCGGCATCTTTGAGCAGACTCTGGTTGTGCCCATACAGGGTCAGGTAACCATTGCCATGGTCGAGGATGACCAGAAGCCCGGAGCCGCGCAACCAGTCTGCGAAAACCACACGACCGCCATGCACGGCGCGTACCTGACTACCGGCAGAGGCGCCAATTAGCACGCCATCCCACTTAGTCCGAGCGTCTTCGCCGCGAGGGGTTCCATATCTCGCCACCAGGCGGCCGTTAACCGGCCATGGCAGTTTACCCTTGGCGTTGGCGAAGGGGCCGCCATAGCTGGCGCCGGAGCTGACCAAAGGGCCATCAGCCTGGGGCTTGGCGGCTGGCGCTGCGGGCCTTTCACGAGCAGCGGTGAGGGCGCGCTGGCGCTCCTGCTCGGCTTCGCGGGCTTGGCGTGCGAGGGTTTCCTCGATGGTCTTGAGTACCCGGCCGAGCTCTGCCTGTTCCTGTTCGCGGGCCTTGAGGCGCTCACCGCGGGCGGCGTAATCCTTGTTCAGCTTGGCCAGGGTGATCTGGCGTTCCTTGCGTACGGCCGCCAGCTCGTTACTGCGCGTATCCAGCTGGCTTTTCTGTTCCTGCAACTGCGCCTGGTGGTGCCCAATGTCTTTCTCGACGTTGGCCAACTGGCGTAGCGTTTCGTTGAAGGCCGTCAGTTGTTCCATGCGGGCTTCAGCGAGGTAATCGTAGTAGGTCAGGGTGCGGGAGAACTTCTCTGGATTCTGCTGGTTGAGCAGCAGCTTAAGGTATTCCTGACGACCACCCTGATAGGCCGCCCGAGCCTGGATGCCGATCAAACGCTGCTGCTCAACGCGCGCGTCCTGGAGTTTTTTTTTCTCCTGATCGAGGCGCTTGAGTTCCTCTTCGCTCTCTTGCAGCTCGTCACGCAGGCCCTTGACCTGGTTTTCCAGTTCGCCCATTTCGGTTTCTGTGGATTTGAGCTGCTTCTGGACGCCAGACTTTTCCTGCTGCAGTTGCTCCAGCAGTTTCTTCAACTCGCCGACGTCGGCGCGCGCTGCCTCGAGCTGTTTTTGCGTGTCGGCTTTCTGATCGGCGAAAGCGGGCACCAGCAGGCTGGTCAGAAGGATAAGGGCGAGGGCACGAAACATGGGGCAGGCGGTACCTGGCGGGGAACATTAGGGGCTGTTGATGTTTCAGCGTACGCCGCAGGGCTCGGCGCTGTCGCGCTGAAACGTCGACAGGCCCTAGTATGCCCTTGGTGCGGGGTAAAAAAAACGCCTTGAGTGGCGAATGCCGACTCAAGGCGTCTGGTGGTCGACCGGTGGGTAGCGCGGGCAATGCTTTTCATCTCGCTCCACTACCGCATGCGGTGCGCTGAAGCGCTATTCGCCCAGGTCGATGCTGTGCTCAGTTGAAAGTGACGATACTGGTGCCGGTCATTTCCTTCGGAATCGGCATGCCCATCAGTGTCAGCAAAGTCGGCGCTACGTCGGCGAGTACGCCACCTTCGCGGATGCTGACATCGCGCTTGCCGACATAGATGAACGGTACGGGCTCGCAGGTGTGGGCGGTGTGCGCCTGGCCGGTGCACTCATCCTGCATCTGCTCGACGTTGCCGTGATCGGCGGTAATCAGCGCCTCACCACCGACCTTGTCGAGTGCTTCGACGATGCGGCCGACGCAGGTGTCCAGGCACTCCACAGCCGCCACGGCGGCCTCGAATACACCGGTATGACCGACCATGTCGCCGTTGGCGTAGTTGACCACGATGACGTCGTAACGCTGGTTGTCGATGGCATCGACGATTTTGTCGGTGACTTCGGGAGCATTCATCTGCGGCTGCAGATCGTAGGTGGCGACATTCGGCGACGGAATGAGGATGCGCTCTTCGCCGGGGAACGGCTCTTCACGGCCACCGGAGAAGAAGAAGGTGACGTGCGCGTACTTCTCGGTTTCGGCGATGCGCAGCTGGGTCTTGCCGTTCTTGGCCAGGTACTCGCCAAACACGTTGACCAGCGGTTCTGGCTTGTAGGCGCTCGGCGTGTCGATGCTCGCTGCGTACTGGGTGAGCATGATGAAGCCGGCAGTCTGCGGCACGCGGGCGCGTTCGAAGGCATCGAAGCCCGGCTCGACGAAGGCGCGGGTCAGTTCGCGGGCACGGTCGGCCCGGAAGTTCATGAACACCACGGCGTCGCCGTCTTCAACGCTGACCGCTTCGCCGATGCTGGTGGCTTTGACGAATTCGTCACTCTCGCCACGAGCGTAGGCGGCTTCCAAACCAGCGACTGCTGTCTTGGCGCTGAACTGGCTCTGCCCGGCGGCAATCAGGTTATAGGCCTGGGCAACACGATCCCAGCGGTTGTCGCGATCCATGGCGAAGTAGCGGCCGATCAACGAGGCGATGCGACCCTTGCCGAGCTTGGCGAAGGTGGCGTCGAGCAGCTCGATGGAGCCCTGTGCGCTTTTCGGCGCGGTGTCACGGCCATCTAGAAAGGCGTGCAGATAAATCTTCTCGGCGCCGCGGCGGGCCGCCAACTCTGCCATCGCCACGAGATGATCCTGATGGCTGTGTACGCCGCCATCCGACAGCAGACCCAGGATGTGCACGGCCTTGCCTACACCGACTGCCTTGTCTACCGCTGCGGTGATCGTCGGGTTCTCGAAGAAATCGCCATCGCGAATCGCCTTGGTCACGCGCGTGAAGTCCTGGTACACCACACGCCCAGCCCCAAGGTTCATGTGACCGACCTCGGAGTTGCCCATCTGCCCGTCCGGCAGGCCAACGTCCATGCCGCTGCCGGAAATCAACCCGTTGGGCTGAGTGGCGCGCAGGCGGTCATAGACCGGCGTGTTGGCGGCGAAGATGGCATTGTGTTCGGGCGTGTCGCTGTGGCCGAAGCCGTCGAGAATGACCAGAACCAAGGGTTTGGGCGTTGCGCTCATACTGGGCTCGCTCTGCTTGAGTGACCAAAAGATTGCCGGCAGCGATTTTCACGTCGCCCGCGACGATCCGGGGGATGCGCGCCAAGAATGGCGATACACCAAAAAAGATCAGACATTCTACGGCCAAGGAAAGATCCCGTCACCGCCGTACGGCCTTTGGTGGACTTGCGGGCCTGTGTATACTGGCCGGCATTTTACAGCCCCGGAAACGCGTGATGCTTGCCAACCTGATTGAATTCGCCACGACCCATTTCATCCTCAGCGGTCTGTTCGTCATCATCCTCGCGCTGCTGGTCTTCACCGAGCTGCGCAAGGGTGGACAAAGCCTGAGCAGCCGCGAGCTGACCGCGCTGATCAATCGCGACGAAGGCGTGGTGATCGACATCCGCAACAAGAAGGACTTCGCCAGCGGCCATATCGTTGGCGCCCTGAATATCCCCAACGACAAGCTGACTTCGCGCATCACCGAGCTCGAAAAGCACAAGGCCAAGACCCTGATCATCGTCGATGCTCTGGGCCAGCAGGCGGGTTCTGTCGCGCGTGATCTGAAGAAGGCCGGTTATAACGCGGCCAAGCTGGGCGGTGGTATCGCCACTTGGCGCAGCGACAACCTGCCTGTGGTGAAGTGATATGACCAAGGTCGTCATCTACTCCAGCGACTGGTGCCCCTACTGCATCCGAGCCAAGCAGCTGTTGACCAATAAAAGCGTGTCGTTCGACGAGATCCGCGTCGACGGAAAACCGGATCTGCGGGCAGAAATGACTCGCAAGGCCGGCCGCACTTCGGTGCCGCAGATATGGATCGGTGAGACCCACGTGGGTGGCTGTGATGAGCTGTATGCCCTGGAACGGGCGGGCAAGCTCGATGCGCTACTCCGTGCCTGATAGACCCAGAACCTTTCTTTAAGTCCATACAGCAGAAGGCTTTGCCCATGACCGAACAAGTTACCGGTGCCGCCCAAGGCGAGCAGAATCCACAGTTCTCCCTGCAACGCATCTACGTGCGTGACCTGTCCTTCGAGGCGCCGAAGAGCCCTGAGATTTTCCGCCAGGAGTGGACGCCGAGTGTTGCGATGGATCTCAATACGCGGCAGAAGCCCCTGGAAGGCGACTTCCATGAAGTGGTGTTGACCCTGTCGGTGACCGTGAAGAACGGTGAAGAAACCGCGTTCATCGCTGAAGTACAGCAAGCGGGCATCTTCCTGATCAAGGGGCTGGACGCCGGCTCCATGAGCCATACACTGGGCGCGTTCTGCCCGAACATCCTGTTCCCATACGCGCGCGAAACCCTGGACAGCCTCGTGGTACGCGGCTCGTTCCCAGCGCTGATGCTGGCGCCGGTGAACTTCGATGCGCTGTATGCCCAAGAGCTGCAGCGTCAGCAAGCGGCCAACTGAGTCATCGGTCTTTGCAGAAAAACGCCCTTCGGGGCGTTTTTTTATGGGCTCACCCAGGTCTCGGCAAAGTCGTAGCCTGCGGTTGAGCGGAGCGATACCCAGGGATGCCGTTCCCGGGTATCGCTTCGCTCAACGCCGGGCTACCAAGGCTGCTCAGCTCATTTGAAGCCGTGCTGCCGCCAGGCCTCGTAGACCGCCACCGCCACGGTATTGGACAGGTTCAGGCTGCGACAGCCCTCGCGCATCGGTAAGCGGACACGCTGCTGCTCTGGCAGGGCGTCGCGAACCTCCTGAGGCAGGCCGCGGCTTTCCGGTTCCGAACAGGAAGGCGTCACCCGGTTGGTAGGTAACTTCGTGGAAAGGCTGCGAGCCCTTGGTGGTGAAGGCGAATACCCGTGGCTGATCGAGGCTTTCCAGGCAAGCTTCCAGGCTGGCATAGCGCTGCAGTGTGGCGTATTCGTGGTAATCCAGCCCGGCGCGGCGCAGGCGCTTGTCATCCAGTTCGAAGCCGAGCGGTTCGATCAGGTGCAGGTGGCAGCCGCTGTTGGCACAGAGCCTGATAATGTTGCCGGTGTTGGGCGGAATTTCCGGTTGAAAAAGGATTACATGAAACATGCACGGCTCCGAGCCAGAAGACGGTGCGTATTCTACGCCCGATAAGCCATCAAGACCGCGTCCGTGGCTTCGGGTCATCTGCTCGCTGGCGATCTTCGGCTTTCTGGTCGGTTTGATGATCGGTCGTCTGTTCCATCCCGATGCGATGCATCTTAAGGATGTGGAGGCGGGCGATGATCAGTTGGTGCTTTGGTTCAACGTAGAGCCGCAGGTGCAGGTTCGGGATTTCCAGGGCACGTTCCTGCTACGTTTCGAGGGGCTGGGGCGTGAGCAGCAGGGCCAGCTGCAGATCGCTGGGCGAGCCGCCAATTGGCGCGTGGTGCGTGATGGACGAGAGCTTGAAGTGCGTATCCTGGCGGCTCGCCCATTGCGGGCTGAATGGAGGGCCGAGGAAGTCGATGGTCGCTGGCGCCTGACGATTCGTCTGGCGCCGCGCTAGTCAATAAAAGAGGGAGCACTCAGCCTGCCTGTACCAAGGCTCCCGAAGAAAAGGGGGATTCTCTGATCTGCCTGTACCAGAGTCCCCGAAGAAAGAAGGGAGTTCTCGGCCTGCCTGTACCGAGGCTCCCAAAGAAAGAGGGGAATCCCCGGCCTGCCTGTACCAAGGTCCCCGAAACTGGGTTATCTACATCATTGCAGATGGCGTGCCAGTTTCTTGTTTTCTTCTGTATGCACCGTGATTACTGGGCTGTGGCCTGTAGGGGCAGTTTCCGACCTGCATATGGCGCGTGTCTGGATGTTCCGCGCGGGTGCATGAGCTCGCACACAGTGCGCTGATGGCGTGCATTTTTATCGCTGGCTTGCCGCCACGTAGGGTGGGAACCGATTCATCGTTCTACCCTCGATGTCATACGGTTCATGACTATCGCAGCTAGAAAACGCCACTGCGGCGGCAGAAATCTCCTGTAGCACGGGTCGAGCGCAGCGGTACTCTGGAAGGTTGCCCTGGGTTTCGCTGGGCTCAGCCGCAGGCTACGGTGCCAGGCCCTGTCGCTGAGAAAGTACAGGCCATAAAAAAGCCGCGCCCTGAACAGGGCGCGGCGTTCTGTTGTTACGGCAGCGACTCAGTTGTCGTCGCTGTCGTCTTCTTCGGAGCCGTCGACGTTCATGCCCAGCTCTTTGATCTTGCGGGTCAGGGTGTTGCGCCCCCAGCCTAGCAGGATGGCTGCATCACGCCGCCGCCCTGCGGTGTGCTTGAGAGCCGTCTCGATCATGATTCGCTCGAATGCCGGTACGGCACTGTCGAGCAGGTTCGACTGGCCACGGCCCAGGGCCTGATCAGCCCACTGGCGCAGTGCCTGTTCCCAGTTGCTGACCGGTGCGTTGTCCTGGGGCTGGACGAGCAGCTCTGGCGGCAGGTCGTCGACATGCACTTCGCGCCCCGAGGCCATCACCGTGATCCAGCGGCAGGTGTTCTCCAGCTGGCGCACGTTGCCTGGCCAGGGCAGCTGTTGCAGATAATCCTCGGTTTCGCTTTTTAGCAGCTTGGGTTCGACCGCTAGTTCGGTGGCGGCGCGGCTAAGGAAGTGCCTGGCCAGGGTCGGGATATCTTCGCGACGATCCGACAGGCGCGGGATATGAATGCGGATGACGTTGAGACGGTGGAACAAGTCTTCGCGAAACTTGCCGGCGGTTACCAGGCTTTCCAGGTTCTGGTGGGTGGCGGCAATGATGCGTACGTCCACCTTTACCGGTGTGTGCCCGCCGACCCGGTAGAACTCGCCGTCGGCCAGTACGCGCAGAAGGCGGGTCTGGGTATCGGCCGGCATGTCGCCGATCTCGTCGAGGAACAGGGTGCCGCCGTCGGCCTGCTCGAAGCGCCCGCGGCGCTGGTTGGCTGCACCGGTGAAGGCGCCTTTTTCGTGGCCGAACAGCTCGGATTCCATCAAGTCTTTGGGGATCGCTGCCATGTTCAACGCAATGAATGGCGACGCCGCCCGTGGGCTGTGGCGGTGCAGGGCGTGGGCGACCAGCTCCTTGCCCGTGCCAGACTCACCATTTATCAGCACGGTGATATTGGAGTGCGAGAGGCGGCCTATCGCGCGGAATACCTCCTGCATCGCCGGCGCTTCGCCAATGATTTCCGGGGTGCGCGCTTGTACTACCGGCACGTGCAGGCCTTGCTGCTCTTGAGCATGCTGGTTGGCGCGCTTGACCAGCGATACCGCTTCGTCGACGTCGAAGGGCTTGGGCAGGTATTCGAAAGCACCGCCCTGATAGGACGCCACGGCGCTATCCAGATCCGAATGGGCGGTCATGATGATCACCGGCAGGCGCGGGTGCATCTCGCGGATTCTGGCCAGCAGCTCCAGGCCGCTGGAGCCGGGCATGCGGATGTCCGAGATGATCACGTCCGGCTGCTGACGGGTCAGGCGGCCGAGTACGCCATCGGCGCTGTCGAAGCTCTGGGTGGTCATGCCCTCTTGTTGCAGGGCTTTTTCCAGTACCCAGCGGATGGAGCGGTCGTCGTCAACGATCCATACGGTTTCACTGCGGCTCATGTCGGAGTTGCTCCTTGTTCCAGCGGCAGAAAGATCGAGAACACGGTGTTGCCAGGATGGCTCTCGCATTCGATCAGGCCTTGATGCTGACTAATAATGTTCTGAGTGATCGACAGGCCCAGGCCTGTGCCGTCGGCACGCCCGCTGACCATGGGATAAAAGATGGTTTCCAGCAGATCTGTCGCAATGCCTGGGCCGTTGTCGATAATCTCGATCTTGGTCACCAGGCGATGGCGAATGTAGCCAATGGTGAACTGCCGCAAAGTGCGCGTGCGCAGGGTGATGCGCCCGGGGCGCAGATCCGGCTTGGAGCCGATCGCCTGCATGGCGTTGCGCACGATATTGAGCACGGCCTGAATCATCTGTTCACGGTCGATGACCAGATCCGGAATGCTCGGGTCGTAGTCGCGCACCAGTACGATACTGCCCTGACTTTCGGCCTCGACCAGGCTGGCGACGCGCTCCAGCACTTCGTGCACGTTGGTAACCGCCAGGGATGGCAGCTTGTTGGAGCCGAGCATGCGGTCGACCAGGTTTCGCAGGCGATCCGACTCTTCGATGATGACGTTGGTGTAGTCCTTGAGGCTTTCTTCCGGTAGCTCGCGGGCCAGCAACTGGGCCGCACCGCGAATGCCGCCAAGCGGGTTCTTGATCTCGTGGGCCAGGCCGCGTACCAGCAGTTTGGTGGTCTCCTGCTTGGAGAGCTGGGCCTCTTCCTTGGTGATGCGCAGCAGGCGATCACGTGGATGCACCTCGAGCAGCAGCATGGTTTCGCCGCGGCTGAGTACCGGCGTGACCGCGTAGTCTACGGTCAGGCTCTGCCCGGTCTGGGTGGTCAGCACTGCCTCGCGCTTGTTGAACGGGTGGGCCTCGGCGACTGCCTGGCGCAGGGCGCCCAGGGCTTCGCGGGTTTCCGTGAATAGCTCGCTGATGAACTGACCATGGCTGCGTTGACCGCTGACTGCCAGAAGCATTTCCGCGGCAGGGTTCATGTACTCCAGGCGCAGGTCGGCATTGAGCAGCAGCGTGGCTGTAGTCAGGTTGTCGAGCAGTAGGCGATGCAGGGCTTCATTGATGATCATCGGGCAAGCTCCAAGGGCTTGGCCTCAGAGCATCCGCCAACAGGGGATGTCTGGACAAGGCGATGGCCGTTGTCTGGCAACGTGGCGCAGCTTGGCGTGTCTCGTTGCGGGTGTGGGCCAGCCAAAAGTCGTTCCTCGTGCGGTTTGCAGCAGAAGGGCCGGTTGGGTATGGCGGGCGAGGCGCACCTCGGGCCATCCGGCAGTGCGAGAGAAAATGCAAGAAGCAAACCAAAGCCCCCTAAAGACGCGCGCAAAGGCGCAATGGGCCGGATTTGGCAACTTTTCGGCGCAACGATGAAAATCGTTGTGTGCCAATTTGGGACGAGTATAGAAATCGGTGCGTCGCAGTGCACTTTTTTGGTGCTAACTGCTTTGTAACGAGGCGCGTGCGCAGCTAAGCGCGTTTGAGTGCTGCCGACGTGCAGCGCTTTCTTCTGGCGGGAGAATTACAGGAAGGGGAGGATGCTGATGATGCCCTTGTCTTCTTCCTTGGGCTTGTCCTTGAGTGGGCATTCCGGGCGCACGCCGTAATCGTCCTTTTCACAGGGGCGAACCTTGCGCTTCTGGGCCAGGGTGACACGCCTCATGTGGAAGGGCTGGCTAGGCGTGCGTTCGACGATGATGCCGCCCTCGGTGATGATTTCCACGGCAATCTGGTGTGTACCACGGTCGACGTTTTCCAGCGGGAACACCGGGCTGCGCCCGGCGCTGCCGACTGGCTGGCCGTCCAGCAGCAGGCGGTAACTGTGGCCTGGATGCAGGGCTGGTTCGCTGTTGACGGTTACGATCAGGTTGCCGGCGTTGTCGTTGATGGTCGCATCCGGTTGTGGAATGGTGATTCTCAACAATTCGTAGCTGAGTACTGGCAGAGTCGGCGCGGCTGGAGTCGACGGAGCCATGCTGCGCGTTTGCGGCGGCTCGATGCGGTTGGACGGCGCCATCTGCACCTGTTGGGCATTGCCGTCTCGCGGTTTATCGGTGAACACGCGGTTACCCTCGGCATCCACATAGGTGTAAACCTGGGCGAAGCCTGGCAGGGCGATCAACAAAAGGCCGAATAGCAGGGTGCGCATGCTGATCACTTGCCTCGGGCCGGGCTGTTGGTGCTGACGCGTTGCACCGTAAAGGTGCGCGTTTCGCTTTGCTGGATAATCTGCTCGCCCCGAATGACGGCAACCGCCAGGCTGTGTTCGCCCCGATCAATTTCGTTCAGTTGCAGGCGTGGCACGTTGCTACGCGGGCCGTAGGGTTTTCCATCCAGTATCAGTTGCAGGCTATGGCCTGGGCTCAGGCGGGGCTCGATGGTAACCCCGACCGAGAAGGTGCCGTTGTTGGCGCGCATTGCTTCGTCGTTGGGCAGGTCTCGCAGCTCGAACACCTGATAAGGGTTCTGGGGCATCTCGCTCATTCTGGGCGTGCTGGGCTGCGCAGGCGCGGCTGCCGGCTCCGTGGTATTGATCGGCTTCAGCTCGACACTCTCGGCCTTGGTGCCCTCAGGTGGCTGATTGGTGAATACCGTGTTGCCATTGGCATCGGTGTACTTGTAGATCTGTGCGCTGACCGGTAGGGCCAGTATCAGCAACAGGCAAGCGAGCGTGCGGCGCATTGGGCCGGTCTCCGATCTGGATAATGTCGATAGCCTTGCACTGCGGCGACGTACTGGCAAGCGCGCCGCGCCAAGGATTTGCACTCGCCCATGAAATGCGAGCCATAAAAAAACCTCCCCGGCAGAACCGGGGAGGTTTTTATCGCGCTGCTATCTGCAGCGAGGCTGGCTTAGACGCTGTAGTACAGGTCGTATTCCAGCGGGTGCACGAAGGTGCGCACTTTGATTTCTTCTTCCGATTTCAGCTCGATGTAGGCATCGATGAAGTCGTCGGAGAATACGCCGCCCTTGGTCAGGAACGCACGGCCCTTGTCCAGCTCTTCCAGGGCTTCTTTCAGGCTGCCGCACACCTGTGGGATCAGCTTGCCTTCTTCCGGTGGCAGGTCGTACAGGTTCTTGTCCGCCGCGTCGCCAGGGTGGATCTTGTTCTGGATGCCGTCCAGGCCGGCCATCAGCAGTGCTGCGAAGGCCAGGTACGGGTTGGCAGCCGGATCCGGGAAGCGCGCTTCGATGCGGCGGGCTTTCGGGCTGGAAACGTACGGGATACGGATCGAGGCGGAACGGTTACGAGCCGAGTAGGCCAGCATGACCGGCGCTTCGAAGCCTGGAACCAGACGCTTGTAGGAGTTGGTCGACGGGTTGGTGAAGCCGTTCAGGGCCTTACCGTGCTTGATGATACCGCCGATGAAGTACAGCGCGGTTTCGGACAGGCCGGCATAGCCTTCACCCGCGAAGGTGTTCTTGCCGTCTTTGGAAACCGAGATGTGTACGTGCATGCCCGAACCGTTGTCGCCATACAGCGGCTTCGGCATGAAGGTGGCGGTTTTGCCGTAGGCATCGGCCACGTTGTGCACGCAGTACTTCAGGGTCTGAGTTTCGTCAGCCTTGGCTACCAGGGTGTTGAACTTCACGCCGATTTCGTTCTGACCGGCAGTCGCCACTTCGTGGTGGTGAACTTCGATGACCAGGCCCATTTCTTCCATGGCATTACACATGGCGGTACGGATTTCGTGGTCGTGGTCGCACGGCGGAACTGGGAAGTAGCCGCCTTTTACTGCAGGGCGGTGGCCCTTGTTGCCGCCTTCGACGTCCTGGTCGGTCATCCAGGAACCTTGTTCGGAGTAGATCTTGAACATGGAACCGGAGATATCGGACTTGAACTTCACTTCGTCGAAGATGAAGAACTCTGGCTCCGGGCCAACGAATACGGTGTCACCGATACCGGTGGTCTTCAGGTATTCCTCAGCGCGACGAGCGATCGAGCGCGGGTCACGATCGTAGCCTTGCATGGTGCTCGGCTCGATGATGTCGCAGACCAGGATCAGGGTCGGCTCTTCGGTGAATGGGTCGAGCACGGCAGTGCTGTCGTCCGGCAGCAGGATCATGTCGGAGGCTTCGATGCCTTTCCAGCCATGAATGGAGGAGCCGTCGAACATCTTGCCGACTTCGAAGAATTCGTCGTCCAGGGCATCACGGGCCGGCATGGTCACGTGGTGCTGCTTGCCCTTGGTGTCGGTGAAGCGCAGGTCAACCCACTTCACGTCGTGTTCTTTGATCAGTTGAACAGCCTTAGACATGTTGTCCTCCAGGTGGATAGGGTCTTCTATTAACCCTTCTTTGAGTTCGTGACGCCGGGCAAGATGGTCTGCCAGGACACCCTGCCTCACAAGGGAGCAATTTGCATGCCAGTGCCCCGTGATGGGCTCATGCCCTGAAAACCAGCGCTGGCGCGGGTATCCTCGCATTGATGAGGTGCACGCCGGCTCTCTATTGGTGCGAATTAATGATGTCGTGCTCTTATTTGGTGCACTCTAGGAATGTTTTAGGATTTTTGATCAAAGCTTGAGCAATTTCCGCTATAATCCGCGCCCCTGTTTTTCAGGCACTGGTGCCCGACATTTGCTCCCATGAAATTGATCGTCAAAGTCTTTCCGGAAATCACCATCAAGAGCCCGCCGGTTCGTAAGAACTTCATCCGGCAGTTGGCCAAGAACATCCGTGCAGTCACGCGTGATCTCGATCCGCAACTGCAGGTGACCGGTGTCTGGGACAATCTGGAAGTGAAGACCGAGGTCACCGAGGCCAAGCTTCTGCACGAGCTCGTGGAACGCCTGAGCTGCGTGCCGGGCATCGTGCATTTTCTGCAGATCGACGAATACCCGCTGGGCGACTTCGACGATATCGTCGAAAAGTGCAAGCTTCATTACGGTGACCTGTTGCCGGGCAAGATCTTTTCGGTGCGCTGCAAGCGCGGTGGCCGGCATTCTTTCTCCTCTATCGATGTTGAGCGTCATGTCGGCAGCCAGTTGCGCCAGCAATGCGGCGCTGCGGGTATAGACCTGAAGAAGCCCGAGATCGAGGTGCGCATCGAGATCCGTGATCAGCGCCTGTTCGTCATTCATCATCAGCATCCGGGCATGGGCGGTTATCCGCTGGGCTCGCTGGAGCAGACTCTGGTGCTGATGTCCGGTGGTTTCGACTCCACCGTCGCCGCCTACCAGATCATGCGTCGCGGCCTGATGACCCATTTCTGCTTCTTCAATCTCGGTGGTCGTGCCCACGAACTGGGCGTGATGGAAGTCGCTCATTATCTGTGGCAGAAGTACGGTCGCTCGCAGCGCGTGCTGTTTATCAGCGTGCCGTTCGAGGAAGTGCTCGGCGAGATTCTCGGCAAGGTCGACAACAGCTACATGGGCGTGACCCTCAAGCGTATGATGCTGCGCGTCGCCAGCCAGCTGGCCGAGCGTCTGCAGATCGATGCGCTGGTCACCGGTGAAGCGATCAGCCAGGTATCCAGCCAGACCCTGCCGAACCTCTCGGTGATCGATTCGGTTACTGACAAGCTGGTGCTGCGTCCCCTGATCGCCAGCCACAAGCAGGACATCATCGACACCGCCGAGGCCATCGGTACTGCCGAGTTCGCCCGGCACATGCCTGAGTACTGCGGCGTGATCTCGGTGAACCCGACCACCAAGGCAAAGCCGCATCGCGTCGTCCATGAAGAGCAACAGTTCGACATGGCGGTGCTTGAGCGCGCGCTGGAGCGGGCACGCCTGCTGCCGATAGATCGGGTGATCGAAGAGCTAGGCCAGGATATTCAGGTCGAGGAGCTGGCCGAGGCACTGCCCAGCCATGTGGTCATCGATATTCGTCATCCCGATCTGGTCGAGGATGAGCCGCTGCAACTGCCTGGCGTCGACGTACAGGCCATGCCGTTCTATGCACTGAACAACCGTTTCAAGGAGCTGGATGCGAGCCGCCAGTACCTCCTTTACTGCGACAAGGGCGTGATGAGCCGCTTGCATGCTCATCACCTGCTGAGCGAGGGACATGCCAATGTGCGCGTTTATCGTCCGGCATAAAACGCCTGGGCTGAATGGCGGCAGTATCCGCCACCGACCTCCCGACCCGATTCGCGGCGGCATTGTCGCCACACATCGTTAACGTACTGCCTTTATCCTTATCCCGATTTTTCGCGTTGGGCCGCTGAATGCAACTGCTGGGTAGCCCGACCCAACCTACGAGACCACTACTGTGATCGAGAATCTACGTAACATCGCCATCATCGCCCACGTTGACCATGGTAAAACCACCCTGGTCGACAAACTCCTGCGCCAGTCCGGCACTCTGGAGCGCGGCGAGCTCAACGACGAGCGCGTGATGGACAGCAACGACCAGGAAAAAGAGCGTGGCATTACCATTCTCGCGAAGAACACCGCGATCAACTGGAACGGCTACCACATCAACATCGTCGACACCCCCGGCCACGCCGACTTCGGCGGTGAAGTAGAGCGCGTGATGTCGATGGTCGACTCCGTACTGCTGCTGGTCGATGCTCAAGACGGCCCGATGCCGCAAACCCGCTTCGTGACCAAGAAGGCGTTCGAAGCCGGTCTGCGTCCGATCGTGGTGATCAACAAGGTCGACCGTCCGGGCGCGCGTCCAGACTGGGTTCTGGATCAGATCTTCGACCTGTTCGACAACCTCGGTGCCACCGAAGAACAGCTGGACTTCAAAGTCGTCTACGCCTCGGCCCTGAACGGCATCGCTGGTCTCGACCACACCGAGATGGCTGAAGACATGGCCCCGCTGTACCAGTCGATCGTCGACAACGTACCAGCGCCGAAAGTTGACCGTGACGGCCCGTTCCAGATGCAAATCTCGGCACTGGACTACAACAGCTTCCTCGGCATCATCGGTGTAGGCCGTATCGCCCGTGGCCGCGTCAAGCCGAACACGCCGGTAGTCGCCATCGACGCCGACGGCAAGCGCCGCAATGGTCGTATCCTCAAGCTGATGGGTCACCACGGTCTGCACCGCGTTGACGTGGAAGAAGCAGCAGCCGGTGACATCGTGTGCATCAGCGGTATGGATCAGCTGTTCATCTCCGACACCCTGTGCGACATCAACAATGTCGAAGCGATGAAGCCGCTGACCGTCGACGAGCCGACCGTTTCCATGACCTTCCAGGTCAATGATTCGCCGTTCTGCGGCAAGGAAGGCAAGTTCGTCACCAGCCGTAACATCAAAGAGCGCCTGGACAAAGAGCTGCTGTACAACGTGGCCCTGCGCGTTGAAGAAGGCGACTCGGCTGACAAGTTCAAGGTCTCCGGCCGTGGTGAGCTGCACCTCTCGGTACTGATCGAGAACATGCGTCGCGAAGGCTTCGAAATGGGCGTAGGTCGTCCGGAAGTGATCATCCGTGAAGTCAACGGTGCCAAGCACGAGCCGTTCGAAAACGTCACCATCGACATCCCTGAAGAAGCGCAGGGCAAAGTGATGGAAGAGATGGGCCTGCGTAAGGGTGACCTGAGCAACATGGTGCCGGATGGCAAGGGCCGTGTACGCCTGGAATACAACATCCCGGCGCGTGGTCTGATCGGTTTCCGTAACCAGTTCCTGACCCTGACCAACGGTGCTGGCATCCTGACCTCTATCTTCGACCGTTACGACGTGATGAAGTCGGGCCACATGTCCGGCCGTCAGAACGGCGTACTGGTGTCGATCGATACCGGCAAGGCGCTGACCTACTCCCTGGAAACCCTGCAGGCGCGCGGCAAGCTGTTCGTCGAGCACGGTCAGGAAATCTACAACGGTCAGATCGTCGGCCTGAACAGCCGCGACAACGACTTGGGCGTCAACCCAACCAAAGGCAAGAAGCTCGACAACATGCGTGCTTCGGGTAAAGACGAAACCATCGCCCTGGTACCGCCGGTTCGCTTCACCCTGGAACAGGCTCTGGAATTCATCCAGGACGACGAGCTGTGCGAAGTGACCCCTAAGTCGATCCGTCTTCGCAAGAAGATCCTCGACGAAGGCGAGCGTACCCGTGCTGCCAAGAAAGCCAAGAACTGATTCAGTTCTAGCTGACTAGAAAGCCCCCGCCGGCGCGAGCCTGCGGGGGCTTTTCTTTGTCTACCATTCGGGCCGAAACACGGTCTTCCGCCTGCGGCGGGAGATCAGAAGTGACGGCCAGCCATTTCGTCGTTTGGGCCAAGACGCTAACCGTTGGTTGCAATTGTGAGCGGCTCCAGTACCTATCCGTCTGGAGCTCATATACTGCAGCCTCGGTCAGCCCGTGGGTCGGCATGGATCGTTTCTCATCAAGGATTTGAGTGCATGCAATGGATTTTCATGCTGATAGGGCTGGTGCTTGGGGCGCTGGTGCTCGGCGCGATAACGGGAGAGGCGATGGCCGGGGCGGCGCTGGGGGGCTTGCTTGGGCTGGCGGCAGGGCAGGCGTTCGCGCTGCACGCGTTGAAGCTTCAGCATGAGGCGCTGCGTAAATCTCTGGCGGAGCTGATTGCCCGCTTCAACCATGGCACCGGCGACCTGCACGAGCGTCTCGTGCGTCTGGAGCAGGGCGTTTCGCAGCCGCGCACCGATGAGCTGCCCGAACAGACCGACGTACCGCCGGTTCAGGCCCCTGTGGAATCTGTTGCAGCGGCGCCGGTCGAGTCGATCGTGGAGCGTGAGTGGGAGCTCGAGCTGGTACTGCCTGCTGTCACGCCGACCGCGCCGCTTGCACAGTCGAGCCCCGAGCCAGCCTTGGAGCAAGCTGCTGCGCCGCCTCCGTCCGCCGCAGCGCGGGTTGCCGAGCCGCCAGCGCCGACCTGGCTCGACCGTGGCATCGCTGTTGCGCGGGGCTGGCTGCTCGGCGGCAACACCGTATTGCGCGTGGGCCTGGTGCTGCTGTTCCTGGGCCTGGCCTTCCTGCTGCGCTACGCCTCCGAGCGGGTGGTGGTCGCCATCGAGTTGCGCTACGCCGGTGTGGCGCTGGCGGCGATCGCTCTGCTGGCGCTGGGCTGGTGGCTGCGTCAGCGGCGCCCGGCCTACGCCTTGCTGATGCAGGGCGGCGGTATCGCCGTGTTGTATCTGACGATATTCGCGGCCATGCGTCTGCATCCTCTGCTTTCCCCGCAGGTGGCGATGGCGCTATTGGTGGTGGTGACCATCTGCTCGGCTGTGCTGGCCATCCTGCAGGACGCCCGTGGTCTGGCCGCTGCTGCGGCGCTGGGCGGTTTCGCCGCGCCGATCCTGGCCTCCAGTGGTGGCGGCAGTCACGTGGCGCTGTTCAGCTATTTCACCCTGCTCAATGCCGGGATCTTCGCCATCGCCTGGTTCAAGGCCTGGCGCGAGCTCAATCTGATCGGTTTCATCGGCACCTTCGGCATTGGCCTGGCCTGGGGGCTGCGCTCCTACACCACGGATCTGTGGCCCAGCACCCAGGCCTTCCTGCTGTTGTTTTTCCTGATGTACGTGGCTATCGGTCTGCTTTTTGCCCGGCGGCGTCTGCTCGAAGCACCGACCGAGCCGGAAAACGATTCGCGCGAGGCGCTGCTCAAGTGGACGGCGCGTCAGACCGGTTACGTCGACGGCAGCGTGTTGTTCGGTACGCCATTGGTGGGCTTTGGCCTGCAGTACGCGGTGGTTCAGCACTTGCCCTTCGGCGCGGCGTTCAGTGCTCTGGCCATGGGCCTGATGTACATGCTGCTGGCCCGGCTACTGGTTGCGCGTGCGCCAGGGCGTGCCGTGCTGCTGATGGAGACCTGCCTGGCGTTGGGCGTGATCTTTGCCACCCTGGCCATTCCATTGGGCCTGGATGCTCGCTGGACTTCCGCCGCCTGGGCGGTCGAAGGCGCTGGTTTGTACTGGTTGGCGCTGCGTCAGCAACGGCTTTTCGCGCGTCTGTTCGCCCTGCTGCTGCAGGTGGGCGCGGCAGTGGCATATCTGTGGGGCGTGCGCTCTGGCGATGAAACCTTGCTCAAGGGTTCGGCACTCGGCGCACTGATGCTCGGTGCGGCACTGCTTTTCAGTTTTATGCAGCTGCGTGGTGCGGGAGCCCAGGTGGCGGATCGCGAGCGTCGCCTACAACCCATGTTGGCTTATGGCGGCCTGGCATTCCTCTACCTGATGGCTCCACTGAGCTTCGGCCCCTACGGCACCGCTGCCGCCTGGGCCGTGGCGGGGGTGGCGACGCTGCTTGCCGGGTTGTATCTGGGCGCGCGCAGTGTGCTGATCAGCGCCTTCGTCGTGCAGGTACTGGGTGGGGTGATCTACCTGATCTTCAGCGATGGCCTCGATCAGGCCGTGGTCGCTGAGACCCTGCGACCGCTGGCCCATCTGACGTTCTGGGCGCCGACGCTGCTGGCGCTGGCGGGCCTGCTCTGCGCCTGGCGCCTGCATCTCGCGGGGCGCGTGGCCCGCTCCGATCTGCTGCCGCTGGATCTGCAGGAGCTGTCGCATGTGGCGTTGTTCTGGTGCGCGGCCTGGTGGCTGTTGGCGGCGCTGGGCGAAATTTCGCGCTTTGTGCCTGACGACCTGCAGGGGCATGCATTCCTGCTGGTTGCCGTGGTCAGCCTGGCCCTCACCACTCTGTTCGCCCTGCGTCAGCGCTGGCCGGCACTGGCGGTGTTCAGCCTGGCGCTGGTGCCGTTGGGATTCGGCGCCCTGTTGCTCACCTGGCACCTGGGTTATCACCCATTGGCGTCGCTCGGCTGGCTTGCCTGGCCAGCGCTGTTCGCCCTGCATTTCCTGATGCTGCGCCGCATTCAGGGGCTGGCCCCGGAGGCGTTGATCCGGATCGGCCACGTGCTCGGTTGCTGGCTGCTGCTGGGCGTACTGGCGTTGGAGTTGCGCTTCCTGTTCTTCGCCCTGGCCGAACATTACAACGCCTGGCGCTGGCTGGGCTGGGTACTGGTGCCATGTGCCTTCCTGATGTTGATGAGCCTGCGTCGCGCGCTGCCTTGGCCGGTGGCTGCCTATCAGCGGGAGTACCGCAGTTACGCGGCTTTACCGTTGGCCGTCCTTCTGCTGGGCTGGTTCTGGCTGGTCAATCTGCTCAGTGACGGTTCTGCCGAGCCGCTGCCTTATGTGCCGCTGATCAATCCGCTGGAACTGGGCATGCTGTTCGTGCTCTTTGCCGTGCACCGCTGGGCTCGAGACGGATTGTCCACGCTGGCCATCGAGCCAAGGCAGATGCAATTGGCAACCCAGGCGGTGCTCGGCGCCTCGTTGTTCGCGCTGTTGACCATGATGGTTTGTCGTACTGCATTCCATTGGGGGCAGGTGCCGTTCCAGGTGGATACATTGATCGATTCGCGGCTGGTGCAGGCCGGTCTATCCATCGTCTGGACGCTGATCGCCCTGAGCCTGACCATCGCCGGGCACCTGCGCGCTCGCCGTGATCTGTGGATGGCCGGCGCGGCGCTGATCGGTGTGGTGGTCGTGAAGCTGTTCTTCGTAGACCTGGGCAACAGCGGCAGCCTGGAACGGATCATCTCCTTCATTGGCGTCGGCGTACTGTTGCTGGTGGTGGGCTATTTCGCCCCGCTGCCGCCGCGCCAGCAGCGTGAAACGCAGGTGTCGGCATGAGCCTGCGTATCGCGGGTGCGCTGGTCATACTGGGCGTGAGCCTCTCTGCACCGGCAGCTGAGGTAAGAGAAAGTCCCGCTGACTATGCCGTTGCTGTACCGCTGACCTTGAGTGGAGAGGGGCCCTGGTATCGGATGCAATTGCCGATGGAGGCCCAACTCGCCGCCAGGTATGCCGACTTTCGCGACCTGCGCGTATTCAACGAAGAAGGCGAGCGCCTGGCCTACAGCCTGATTTCCGGTGCAGAGCGCTTCGCCGAGAGCCAGCAACGTGCCGATCTGCGGCTGTTCCCCTTACGTGGCCCGGCGGGGCGCCGCACTGCTGGGCCGACATTGCGCGTGCAGCGTGGTGATGACGGCTCGATCATCGAGCTCAACGCTGACACCGAAGCCTCTGCCACTGCCGATGTATTGCGAGGTTGGCTGCTGGATGCCAGTGCCACCGACTTTCCCCTGCAGCGCCTGCATCTGCAGTGGAGTGCCGAGAGCGAGGGTTTCCAGCGCTTCAGCATCGAGGCCAGCGATGATCTTAACCATTGGCGGCCACTGGGCGAGGGGCAGGTCGCTCAGTTGAGCTTCAATGGCGAACGCATCGATAAGAGCGACGTGGAGTTGCCGGCCACCCGGGCGCGCTACCTGCGTCTGCTGTGGCTGGTCCCGGAGCAGGCGGTGAGCCTGAGCGCCGCCAGCGTCAGCGGCACACGCAGCACTGCCGAACCGGCAGCGCTGATTTGGTCTGCAGCGCTGAAAGGGCAGGCAAGTGAGCAGGGCGTTACCTGGGCATTGCCGCTGGCCTTGCCCCTCGAGCGTCTGCGTATCGAGGTCGAACAACCCAACAGCCTGGCGCCGGTGTTGCTGCAGGGGCGTCGGGATAGCACGGCGTCGTGGACGCCGCTGGCGAGCTCGGTTCTCTACCGTTTGCCCGTCGATGGCCGCGAGGTGGTGCAGGATCAGATCGAGCTGCCGCAATCGCCGGTCAGTCAGTTGCGCTTGCAAGTCGATAGCCGCGGTGGCGGTCTGGGGCAGAGTGAGCCGCGTCTGAGCGTGGCCATGCGCGCTACCGAGCTGCTGTTTCTGGCGCGCGGCAATCCACCCTATCAGTTAGCCCTTGGCCGGGTGAATGCCCAGGCTGGTAGCCTGCCGGTCACCACCCTGGTACCCGGCTTCACCCCGCAGCGCCTGGAGGGCATGGGCCAGGCCGCCATCAGCGGCGTGATCCCGGAAGTCGAGGTGGCGCCCGCGGCCGTTCCTGCAAAGCCTGGGGCCGACTGGAAGCGCATTGGCCTGTGGGCTGTATTGCTGGTTGGCGTCGGCGTGCTGGTGCTGATGGCGTTCAGCCTGTTGCGCGCGCCCGCAAAACGCTCCTGACAGGGGGATCAGGAACGCAAGGCGGGATCGCTTTTGCATGGTTGGAGCGCGCGATGATCAGGCTCTGCTGGGGGCGTCGTTCAGCAGCAGTTCCTGAATCACCTTACCAACTTGCTCGAATAGCTTGCCGGCTTCGTCGTTCTCATCGAGATCCTCGGCGCAGGCGACGATGACCAGAGCGCTTTCAGTCTGCGGATTGGCGATACCCATGTGGCAGGCGCGGTGCTGCTGGGTGCCGGTTTTCTGTATGAAGGGCAGATCCTTGTTCAGGCCAGCCTCCAGGCGATAGGCGTCGTAACCACCCAGCCCCATGATGTCGTACAGCAATGTCGAGCTGTCGTTGCTCAGCAGATCGCCTTTCGCCAGTTTGCTCAGCAACTGACCGTAGGCGACCAGGGTGGCGCTGTTCAGGCCGCTGTCGTAGTAGCGGGTGTAGGCTTCATCGAGGTCGCTGATCTCGAGCTGATCGATTTTCAGGTCGAGCACATTGGCCACCGCCTCTACGCGTTGCGGGCCGAGCGGTGCAGCGGCAATTTCGACGATCTTGCGGTTTTCCAGCGAGCGGGCGTCCGGGTGCAGCTTTCCGTACAGTTCGTGACGCACCCGCAGCAGCGTCGTGACCTGGCCGAAATCGCTTCCTGCCGCGTCGTTGATGCGACGGTTTAGTGCGTCCTCGCCGACCACGCGAATCAGCATGTCTGCGGCGGTGTTATCGCTCTCCTGGAGCATTTCGCGGATCAGCTCGCGCACGCTGTAGCGGGCACCCGCGTTCTCCCAGACCAGGCCGCCGGAGCCGTCCACGCGGTCACCTTCTTCCAGAGTGATCTTCTGGTCGAGTTGCAGGTTTCCCTCATCGACCTCCTGCAGCACGGCAATGGCTATTGCTGCCTTGGTCGCCGAAGCCAGGTACCAGGCGCGATCCGCATGGTAGTTCAGCTCGCTACCGTCGGCGGGGCGTAACAGGTAGACGCCTAGCCGTCCGGGGGATGCCTCATCGAGTTCGCTCAGGCGCTGCTGCAGTGCGTCGAATCGTTCGTCTTGTTGAGGGGCAGCCCAGAGCCACAGGGAAACGGCCGCGCAACCGAGCAGAGCAGTACCAGCCAGCCATACCTTCACGGGGATATCCTCAATTGAGTGCGTCACGTTGCAGCACGCCGGACTCGGTCAGTGCTTCACCAACCTGACGCAGGCTGCGTTCTGCCTTGGCCAGTGATGGTTCGCCTTGTACACAGGCAACGATCAGTACCGGTTCGGCCGAGCCGCGATCAGGCGTCTCGATCAGCCCTGAGTCGCAGATGCGCGCGCGCTGGGTGCCGGTCTTGTGGGCGAAGCGTGCGTCGTCTGGCAGGCCGGCGATGATGCGTTTGCTGCCGGTTTTCACCCGGCCCATGATGCCGAGCAGGTATCTGGTTTGTTCGGCGCCCAATGCCTGGCCGTCGGCCAGTCGCTCCAGCAGCTCGCCATAGGCGCTGAGCCGCGCGGCATTCAGGTTGCTGCGGTAGTAGTTGGCGTAGGCGGTATTCAGGCTGATGGGCGCCAACTCCTTGCGTGGCACGCCGAGCAGCGATGCGAGCCTGTCCAGCCGTTCACCATCCTTGCGGGCCTGGCGCAGGCGCAGCAGGTCGCGCCCGCCAAGGTGCTCCGCCGAAGGGTGCAGCTCGCGATAGATATGCCGGCGCACATCCCCCAGCGTGGTGATGGGCTCGAAGCCTTCGGACACCAGTTCGCCGACCAGTGCGTTCACAGCATCCAGGCCAGCCAGGCGGATAAGGCGGTCGGTGGCGGTGTTGTCGCTGTAGATGATCATCTGCTCGAGCAGAAAGCGTACCCTCAGGCGCTCGCCCGGCCCGTACTGATTAGTGCTCCCGGCGCCGTCGACGAAGTCATCGGCGGCCAGTGCCAGGCGGGTATCGAGGTTCCAGTCGCCACGCTCCACGCCCCTCAATACGGCGATGGCCACCGGCACCTTGATGCCGGAGGCCATGTACCAGAGTTCTTCGGCGTGCAGCATTACGGCCAGGTTGCTGTGCAGATCCTTCACATAAACGCCGAGTTCGCCGTCCTGTTTGGCGGCCACTATCTGCAAACGCTCCAGCAGCGGCTCCTGCCAGCCCGGCCGTTCGCTGGCAGCCGACGCAGTGCCGGTCAGCAGGGCTAGGGCAACGAGGGCGGGGTATATGAGTGAGCGGTGGTGCATGCGAATCCTCCGGGTGGCGGTGCGAGCCGGGCCTGGAGGATTCGAGGCGCTAGCACGCCGGGGTGTTCAAGCAGGCGGGTAACCGGAAGTTGCAGACCTACTTCGGTCGCCAGGCGCAGTAACCCGGGCGTGGGCCGATTTTAGGGTGATTGCGGCAGGTATCCGGGCGACGTTCGTAGATGGTGCACAGCCGGCTCTTGCGATCCAGATAGTAGCAATCGTTGTTGCTCATGCGCGTCAGGGTGAAGATCCCGGTCTTCTGGCTGAAGCGCTCGACCAGGCCATCTTTCTGCAGGCGCTTGGCGATGTTCTTCGGTGGGTCGCCACGCTCGAATTCGTCGACCACGCCAATGCGGATCAGGTCGGCGATGCGTACCTCGACCGGCAACTGACAGCAGCTGGAAATGCAGCTGTGGCACATGTCGGCGGTATAGCGCGCCCAGGTATCGAGGCGGTCTATTTCCGCTGCGGCAATCAGATTGCTTTTCATCTAGAGAGGTTTCGCGTGGTTGGCGGCGCGCGATAATAACGATGTTGGCGAATTTGTGAACAGGCTTCCGCCGGTTGGTTGCCCCAAGCGCGCATTTTCGGGCCGGCGAAATGAGAAAAACCTCCTGAAAAGCATGATATTTGCAGTATCTTAGTGCGCACGTTCTGCCGTACCGATCTGTCGTCCCAGAGGCTCGTAATCTGGATGGGCGATACTGCGCCAGACCCTGTGCGCTGCCCTCTATCCCGAGCCGTGTTGGAATGGAAACTTCTTCCTTGCTTGCCCCCATATCGCGCCGGTCAGGCCACAACACTTCATGTCCAGTCGTCGTTCGCTGTCGCCTGGCAGATGAGGGTGAGGCATGAACGGCTGCATCAATTCAGCCTGGCAATTCAACGCTGCAGTGCTGCTGACCGCGGTGGTGTGCATAGGTGGCGTGCTGCTCGCACGTTGGGTCATTCATCAACGGGATTTCCCTGGCCGCGACACCTTTATCCTGATGCACCTGGCGAGCATGTGGTGGATGGCCATGGCCGGCCTCGAGGTCGCATCGGTTGCGCCCGACTGCAAGCTGTTCTGGGCCACCATGTCCTGGCCGGGGATCGTCTCCGTACCGACGTTCTGGTCGGTGTTTCTCTGGCAGTACGTGAGCAGCGTACGCAAGCCACTGCCGCGGCATTCGGTACTCGGCTTGATGGTTGCGCCGGTGCTGATCTGGTTGGTGGTGCTGAGCAACCCGTGGCATGGCCTGTTCTATGGCGCTGAAACCGGGCCGGTGTCTGCCGAGCTGGGCGCGCCGATTCGTTATCAGCATGGCCCGCTGTTTTACGCCACGGCGGTGTACGTCTACCTGTTCATGAGTTTCAGCCTTGGCGTGGTGCTGCGCGCGGCGCTTACCAGCCACGGCGTACACCGGCGCCATTACCTGGCGTTCGTGCTGGTTACTGCGGTGCCCTGGTCGGCGAATATCGCCTATGTAGGTTTTGGCGCGGTGGTATTCGGCGTCGACCCCACGCCCTTCAGTTTCGTCTTCACCCTGGTCGCGTTCTCCTGGTTGATTCTCGGCGTGCGCCTTTTCGACCTGCTCCCGGTGGCGCGGCACCTGTTGCTCGAAGCGTTGCTTGACCCTGTTCTGGTCATCGATACGCAGGGGCGGGTGATCGAGGCCAATCAGGCAGCGCTCAAGTTCGGCGGGCTCGATCCTGACTGGCAAGGCCGCAAGCTGCAGGAGTGGCCGGTGTTTGGCCGTGAGTTGCAGGCGCTGTTGCTGGAAACCAGTACGCAGCAGGAGCAGTTGCTGGCATTGCCTGAAGCGCAGCTTTACTTCGAGGTGCGTGTGCGCGCCATCGAACGCCTGACCCGCCAGGGCACCTTGATATTGGGGCAGATGCTCTACCTGCGCGACGTGACCCAGCGTCAGCTCAGCAAGCTGAAGCTGGCTGAGGCGCTGGCCCTTAGCGAGGAGCGTTTGCGCACCATCACCAGTCTGCACGAGCAGTTGCGCGAACAGGCACTTTGTGACCCGCTGACCGGTCTCTACAATCGGCGTTATCTGGACGAATTGTTCGGCCGGGAACTGGCCCGCGTCAGGCGTGAAAACGCGCCCTTGTCGCTGGCGCTGATCGATCTGGATCACTTCAAACAGCTCAACGACGAGCATGGCCATCTCGACGGCGACGATGTGCTCAAGAGCGTGGCGCAGCATCTGCTGGTGAACTTGCGCAGTTCCGATACGGTCTTTCGTATCGGCGGCGAAGAGTTCCTGCTGATTCTGCCCGGAGCCGATGCGCTCGAAGCGACCAAACGCCTCGAAGCCATATGCCTGGGGCTGGCAAAAAAGCCGATCGAAACCCGTAGTGGCGTGCGTCAGGTAACCCTGTCGGCCGGTCTTGCACTGTGGCCCGATCAGGGCCAAGTGCTCGACGAATTGCTGCGGGCAGCCGACGCCGCCCTGTACGAAGCCAAACGTGGTGGGCGTAACCGTGTATGCAGCCTGTTGCCGCGCGCTGCGTCGCCAGCTGCTGAGGCGCCCGTTTCTGGAAAGGGTTAAACTCCTTCCGATTACCTTCCTTCCCGGAGTCCTTCATGTCCCGCGTTACCCTTAGTCGCTACCTCATCGAGCAGACCCGTAGTCAAAATACCCCGGCCGATCTGCGCTTCCTGATCGAAGTAGTGGCGCGTGCATGCAAGGAAATAAGCCATTCGGTATCCAAGGGTGCCCTCGGCGGCGTCCTCGGCAGCATGGGTACCGAGAACGTGCAGGGTGAAGTGCAGAAGAAGCTCGACGTGATCTCCAACGACATCCTGCTCGAAGCCAACGAGTGGGGCGGTCACCTGGCCGGCATGGCCTCCGAGGAAATGGACAACGCCTACCAGATTCCCGGTAAGTACCCGAAAGGTGCCTATCTTCTGGTATTCGATCCACTGGACGGCTCCAGCAACATCGATATCAACGCACCGGTTGGGACTATTTTTTCGGTGCTGCGTTGCCCGGATCAGTACATATCTCAGAACGACAGCCTCGACGAGAAAGCCTTTCTGCAGCCAGGTACCCGGCAGGTAGCTGCCGGTTATGCGATCTACGGCCCGCAGACCATGCTGGTGCTGACCCTGGGCGACGGCGTCAAGGGCTTCACCCTGGATCGTGAAATGGGCAGTTTCGTGCTGACCCACGAAAACATGACTATTCCGGCGGCTACTCAAGAATTCGCGATCAACATGTCCAACCAGCGTCACTGGGAAGAGCCGGTTACCCGCTACGTGAGCGAGTTGATGGCCGGTGAAGAAGGCCCGCTGAAGAAGAACTTCAACATGCGCTGGGTGGCCGCGATGGTTGCCGACGTGCACCGCATCCTGACCCGTGGTGGCCTGTTCATGTACCCACGTGACAGCCGCGAGCCATCCAAGCCGGGCAAACTGCGGCTGATGTACGAAGCCAACCCGATGTCTTTCCTGGTTGAACAGGCGGGCGGTGCCTCCACCGACGGCCACCAGCGCATCCTTGACATCCAGCCTGAAGGCCTGCACCAGCGCGTGGCGGTATTCCTGGGTTCCAAGGAAGAAGTCGAACGTGTGACGGGCTATCACAAGGGCTGATCATGCAGATGCAGCTTTGGCAGCCATTGCTGGATTGGTGGTTTGGCCAGTCGACCTCGGCGGTAGAAGCCGCTAAAGCGCATAACACGCTGTGGTTCGGCAAACGTGACGAGCAGGATGCCGAGGCGCGTGAGCGCTTTGGTGTGCTGGTCGAACAGGCGCTCGCTGGCGGGTTGCAGGAGTGGTCGGCCGATCCACGCGGTTGGCTGGCCAAGGTGCTGCTGCTCGA
The DNA here is from genome assembly GCF_979258205.1 of Pseudomonas sp. AC355. NCBI lineage: Bacteria > Pseudomonadati > Pseudomonadota > Gammaproteobacteria > Pseudomonadales > Pseudomonadaceae > Pseudomonas > Pseudomonas sp. AC355. The sequence continues at coordinate 4,461,687 of NZ_OZ409843.1, forward strand.
CCAGCTACCACGCATGATCTACCGCGACACGCCGCTGGCCTTTGCCGGTGATGCGCTGGCACAGCCGCTGGTTGAGGAAGGCGTCACTCTGGGCTGGGATCGGCAGTTGCCGTCGATCCAGCGAGTATTCATCTACCTGGTTTTCGAGCACGCCGAGAGCGTCCCTCAGCAGTTGCGTGCCATGCAGTTGTTCGGCGAGCTGAGCGAGTCAGCAGCGGACGCCGAGCGTGAGCTGTTCGCCGGCTTTCTCGACTACGCTGAACGGCATCTGCGCATCATCGAGCGCTTCGGGCGCTTCCCCCATCGCAACGAAACCCTCGGGCGCAGCAGTACCGACGTGGAGTTGCGCTTTCTGCTGGAACCGGGCTCGAGCTTCTGACGTCGAACCGGCATGTGACAACTGGACTACTGGAGTTACCCCTCATGCGCTTGCGTTCTCTCGTGCTACTGGCGACCTGTGTCGTTCTGGCGGCCTGCGGCAAGGTCAATCAGGATAATTACGCCAAACTCTACTCGGGCATGACCAAGGCAGAGGTCGAAGACTTGCTCGGTACCGCGACGGAATGTTCCGGCGCGCTGGGCATGTCCAGCTGCACCTGGGGTGACCAGGTCAGCTTCATCAGCGTGCAGTACGCCGGTGACAAGGTAATGATGTTCTCTGCCAAAGGGTTGAAGTGATGAATAAGTTTGCGATGGGTTGCCTGGCGCTGGGCGCCGTACTGTTGGTCGGCTGTGCCAATTCGGGCACTGGCGTGGCGCCACCGAAGACCGTCGAGTCGGTCGACCTCGAGCGCTATCAGGGCACTTGGTACGAAGTGGCGCGGCTGCCGATGTTCTTCCAGCGCAACTGCGTTGAGTCCGAGGCGCGTTACGGCCTGCAGGACGATGGCAGCGTCTCGGTGACCAATCGTTGCCGCAATGCCGACGGCGAGTGGCAGCAGGTCGAAGGTCGCGCCGTACCTCAGGTCGAGGGCAAGACCGACAAGCTCTGGGTGACCTTCGACAACTGGTTCAGCCGTTTGCTGCCGGGCGTGAGCAAGGGCGAGTATTGGGTGCTGGATCTGGATGATGAGTATCAAACCGCACTGGTCGGCCATCCGAACCACAAGTACCTGTGGCTGCTCTCGCGTACCCCGAAAATTTCCGATGAAGTTCGCGACGAGCTGCTCTCTGTTGCCCGTACCCAAGGTTATGACACCGACAAGCTGATCTGGCGTGAAGGTGCCAAGCCGGCAGAGTGAGATAGCTCTCGGTAGCCCGGGTCGAGCGCAGCGACACCCGGGATCGCTTCCTGGCTATCGCTGCGCTCTACTCAGGCTAAGGGACTGCTTTCTGCCTCACTCCCACTCCAGCCTTGCCAGCTTCCATTTGCCGTCGTCCTGCCACCATTCGAGCTTCACGCTGAAATGCCGCGCGCTGTCTGGGATCAACCCCTCGGCGCCGGTCAACGCCACCTGCGCGTCGGTGTAGCCTTTGTCGCGGTAAGTCGTATCGATACGACTGTTCTTGCTCAGCGCGAGTACCTTGACGTTGTTGTGGTGCAGGAACAGCAAGGTCATGGTGCGTTTCGCCCAGTCCCGATCATTGACCTGCTGGGCGAGAAACTCGCCGTGCAGTTGATCGAGCACGGCAGCGGTCTTCTTTGCCTCCAGGTTGTCCTGCAACTGCTGTACGGCTGCTTCGAGCGAAGCCTGTGGGTCATCGTCTGTGCGGCACCCGGCCAGTAGCAGGGCGAACAGCAGGGGCAGGGCAAATTTCCGCATCGGCATGCTGAATTCCTTTTTCATGGTTATGATGCCCGGACGAGCGCAACAGCCCGTTCGACGTGCGGGCGGCCCGAGCCTACCTCAAATCTTCCTCAGGAGCGCACCATGCAGACGCTGTACCCGGAGATCAAACCGTACGCCCGTCACGAGTTGGCGGTAGACGCCCCGCACGTTCTCTATGTCGATGAGAGCGGCTCGGCGGATGGTCTGCCGGTGCTGTTCGTGCATGGTGGCCCTGGCGCCGGTTGCGATGCGGCGAGCCGTCGCTACTTCGACCCGAACCTGTATCGCATCGTCACCTTCGATCAGCGCGGTTGTGGCCGCTCCACGCCCCACGCCAGCCTGGAGAAGAACACCACCTGGGATCTGGTCGCCGACATGGAGCGTATCCGTGAGCACCTGGGTATCGACAAGTGGGTGCTGTTCGGCGGTTCCTGGGGCTCGACCCTGTCGCTGGCCTACGCCCAGGCTCACCCGGATCGGGTGCATGCGTTGATCCTGCGCGGTATCTTTTTATGCCGCCCGCAGGAGTTCAAATGGTTCTACCAGGAGGGTGCCAGCCGATTATTCCCCGATTACTGGCAGGATTACCTGGCGCCGATTCCCGCCGAGGAGCAGGGCGACCTCATGCAGGCGTTCTACAAGCGCCTGACTGGCGCCGACCAGATCGCCCAGATGCACGCGGCCAAGGCCTGGTCGTGCTGGGAAGGGCGCACCGCCACGCTGCGGCCCAACCCGCAGGTGGTCGACCGCTTTGCCGAAAGTCTGCGCGCGCTGTCGATCGCCCGCATCGAATGCCACTATTTCGTCAACGATGCTTTCCTCGAACCCGACCAACTGCTGCGCGACATGCCGAAGATCGCCCATCTGCCGGGCATTATCGTGCATGGCCGTTACGACGTGATCTGCCCGCTGGATAACGCCTGGGCGCTGCACCAGGCGTGGCCCAACAGCGAACTGCAGATCATCCGCGAGGCAGGCCATGCGGCCGCCGAACCAGGCATCGCCGATGCGCTGGTGCGCGCCGCCGACGAGATTGCCCATCGCTTGCTCGACCTGGCTCCGGACGAAGCATGAAGGCACTGCTGCAGCGCGTCGCCAGCGCCCGGGTCGACGTCGCCGGAGAAACCGTCGGCGCCATCGACCAAGGCCTGTTGGTGCTGGTCGGTGTCGAGCCGCAGGACAGCGAAGCCAGTTGCGCCAAGCTGCTGCACAAGCTGCTCAATTACCGGGTGTTCAGTGACGAGGCGGGCAAGATGAACCTGTCGCTCAAGGATGTCGGTGGTGGCCTGTTGTTGGTTTCCCAGTTCACCCTGGCCGCCGACACCCGCAGCGGCCTGCGCCCTGGTTTCTCCACCGCCGCACCGCCCGCCCAGGGCGAGGCGCTGTTCGGTCATCTGCTCGAACAGGCCCGCGCGCAGCATCCACAGGTTGCCAGCGGGCGTTTCGGCGCAGACATGCAGGTGCACCTGATCAACGACGGCCCGGTAACCTTCCTGCTGGAAACCTGAAGTCTCTGCTACTGCCTGGCCTGCTTCTTGCCTTCTCGTTCGCCGCTGGCTGGCACTGTTTGTCGCTGATCAGGCGTTGATATCTCGCTATCTACGTCGATCACGGTTAGCATGCCGCGCCGCCTTCCGCCCATGGCCTGTCATCTGCACCAGTACGGTGCGTGACCCACTCCGGGCGCCTGGAACTTGTTCAAAGTCTGCTGCGCGTCGGCACTGCTGCGTTAAAAACAGGCTCGGAATGCTCATGTACAAAAGTACACTCCGCTTCCTCGCCTGTTTTTGCCTTGCATTGCTCTAGCTCGCTAGACCTTGAGCAAGCTCTTATAACTGTCTGCCCCTCAGGAGCAAGAATGAAAAAGCTTGTCGCCTCACTGTTGTTATCCATCTGCGCCTTCACCGGCCTCGCTCAGGCTGGTGTCATCGACGACGCGGTCAAGCGCGGTACCCTGCGCGTGGGCATGGATCCGACTTACATGCCCTTCGAAATGACCAACAAGCGTGGCGAGATCATCGGCTTTGAAGTCGACCTGCTCAAAGCCATGACCAAGGCCATGGGCGTCAAGCTGGAGCTGGTTTCCACCTCCTATGACGGCATCATCCCGGCACTGCTGACCGACAAGTTCGACATGATCGGTTCGGGCATGACCCTGACCCAGGAGCGCAACCTGCGCATCAACTTCTCCGAGCCCTTCATCGTGGTCGGCCAGACCCTGCTGATCCGCAAGGAGCTGGCAGACAAGGTCAAGAGCTACAAAGACCTGAACAGCGCCGATTACCGCATCACCTCGAAGATCGGTACCACCGGTGAGATGGTCGCCAAGAAGCTGATCGCCCAAGCCAAGTACAGCGGCTTCGACAACGAGCAGGAAGCGGTGATGGACGTGGTCAACGGCAAGGCCGATGCCTTCATCTACGATGCGCCGTACAACGTCGTTGCGGTGAACAAGGCCGGCGCCGGCAAGCTGGTGTTCCTCGACGAGCCCTTCACCTTCGAGCCGCTGGCTTTCGGCCTGAAGAAGGGCGATTACGACAGCATCAACTGGATCAACAATTGGCTGCACCAGATCCGCGAAGACGGCACCTACGATCGTATCCATGCCAAGTGGTTCAAGAGCACCAATTGGCTCAAAGACATGGAGTAAGCAGAACCAGCCCACGATCTGCTGCGCGTCGGCCCTGCTGCGTTGAAAACAGGCTCGGAAAGCCGCTTGCGGCTAACGCACTTTAGTGCGGCTCCGAATGGAGCGAGCAAAGCGAGTAATGCTCATGTACAAAAGTACACTCCGCTTCCTCGCCTGTTTTTGCGGGGCCGCCTAGGCCTTGCATTGCTCTAGCTCGCGAGATCGTGAACCGGTTCTACGGCTCTGCTTCGCTACACCCGGCGCGCGGCTTGTCCGCGCGCTGTCATGTTTGCAACTCAATGGGTAGACACTCGCCGTGGCTAAACAGAAGAAAGCCCAGTGGCCCTGGCACCTACTGACCGGTCTGATCCTGGTCGTGGGCGCCTTGCTGATCTGGTATTCCACCTCGCTGATTTCCTATGAGTGGCGCTGGAATCGCGTTCCCCAGTACTTCGCCTATCACGCTGAAGAGGCGCAGCGGGCGGCTGACTACAGCCGTGTCGAGAGCGTCAGCCGGCAGGGTGACGATGCATTGGTCACGCTGCTTGGCGAAAGCGGTGAGCAGCAGCAACTGAGCGTGGCAAGCGACAGCCTGCAGTTCAGCGAAGGTGATGATGTAGCCGAGGGCGATGTTATCGGCGTCAATCGTCACTGGGCCGCCGGGCCGCTGCTCTGGGGGCTCTGGACGACCCTGTGGATATCCGTGGCGGCGGGTGTGTTCGGCCTGTTGATAGGGATGATCACCGGCCTGTGCCGGCTTTCGGCAAATCCGACGCTGCGTCATCTATCGACGGTCTACGTCGAGCTGGTACGCGGCACGCCGCTGCTGGTGCAGATTTTCATCTTCTATTTCTTCATCGGCACCGTGCTCGATCTGTCCCGAGAGTTCGCCGGGGTAGCGGCGCTGGCGCTGTTCACCGGTGCCTATGTGGGCGAGATCGTGCGTGCCGGCGTGCAGTCCATCGTCCGCGGTCAGGACGAGGCGGCTCGCTCTCTTGGGCTGAGCGCTGCGCAGTCGATGCGCCACGTGATTCTGCCGCAAGCCTTCAAGCGTGTACTGCCACCCCTGGCTGGGCAGTTCATCAGCCTGGTCAAGGACACCTCGCTAGTCTCGGTGATCGCCATCACCGAATTGACCAAGAGCGGCCGCGAAGCCATTACCACCTCGTTCTCCACGTTCGAAATCTGGTTCTGCGTGGCCGCACTCTATCTGGTGATCAACCTGCCGTTGTCGCAGATCGCCAACCGCCTGGAACGGAGGCTTGCGCAAAGTGATTGAAGTTCGTGATCTGATCAAGGTATTCGACGCCCGAGGCCAGCAGGTTCGCGCCGTCGACGGTGTGACCACCCAGGTGGCGCGCGGTGAAGTGCTGGTGGTGATCGGCCCGTCTGGCTCCGGCAAGTCGACCTTCCTGCGCTGCCTCAATGGCCTGGAAGAACTGGATGAAGGTTCGGTGAGCATCGACGGCCTTGACCTGGCCAACCCGAAAACCGATATCAACGCCTACCGCCGCGAAGTCGGCATGGTGTTCCAGCACTTCAACCTGTTCCCGCACATGACCGTGCTGGAAAACCTCTGTCTGGCGCAGAAAGTGGTGCGTAAGCGTGGCAAGGCCGAGCGCGAGGCCAAGGCCCGTGCGTTGCTGGACAAGGTCGGCATCGGCCAGAAGGCTGGCGAGTTTCCGTCGCGGCTGTCCGGCGGCCAGCAGCAACGTGTGGCCATCGCCCGTGCCCTGTGCATGGATCCCAAGGTGATGCTGTTCGACGAGCCGACCTCGGCCCTCGACCCGGAAATGGTCGGTGAGGTGCTCGACGTGATGAAGCAACTGGCCGTTGAAGGCATGACCATGGTCTGCGTTACCCACGAAATGGGCTTCGCCCGTGAAGTGGCGGATCGCGTGTTGTTCTTCGACCACGGCAAATTGCTGGAAGACGCACCGCCTGCAGAGTTCTTCGCGCAACCGAAGGATCCACGCGCACAGGCGTTTCTGCGTCAAGTGCTGTAGCGCGACGGCCAGAGGCGCTTTAAGGCAGAAGCGGCCGGTCGCGATCTTGTGGGAGGGGCCGGGCGGCGATCCGCTTTAGCCGCGAGCTCTTTGCTCTTCAATAGAGCTCGCGGCTAAAGCCCCTCCTACAAAAAGAAAGCTCTGCATCCACCGGCCGCTTCTGCCTTGTTGCGGCCCCTCAGGCGCCGCTTCGAACACATATTGCCTAGGTAGGTTTTTAGAACCATCCACGCCTGAATCAGTCCCAATGCTGTCTATTCAGCATAAGGATTTTCACGCGTGAAAACCGTTCTAGCTCTGTTGGCAGTTGCCGTTACTCTGCCGGCAATGGCCAATCAACCGACCTTGTACGGTCGCTACGAGTACATCCAACTGCCGCAGATCGGCCAGACCCTCAAGGCCAAGATGGACACGGGGGCGATGACCGCATCGCTGTCGGCCCGCGATATTGAACAATTCCAGCGTGATGGTGAGGACTGGGTACGCTTTCGTCTGGCCATTGACGAGGCTGACGACCAGCTCTTCGAAAAGCCCGTGGCCCGTGTCACCGAGATCAAGAACCGTGCTGAAGAGGGTGGTTCCGACGAGCCATCGTATTCCTCGCGGCCGGTAGTCGATATGGACATCTGCCTGGGCGAGGAGAAGCGCACCATCGAGGTCAACCTGACTGATCGCAGCCATTTCGACTATCCCTTGCTGATCGGCGCGAGTGCCATTCGCACGCTGGATGCCGCCATCGATCCAGCCAATCGCTATACCGCCGAGCGGCCCAAGTGTTGAATCACTAGTCCGCACTTCCATTATTGGTTATCCGGTGTGATTCTTGCCTCGAAATGGCACATTGCCACAGCGTTGTGTGTCTGTGGCACCTGTTTCGAGGTGGGATATGTGGGGATTGCTCAAGCCGGGTGTACGCGTGTTGGAGCGCGTCAGTTTTGCCCGCAAGTTCCAGTTGCTGTTCGTACTGTTCGTCATTCCGCTGGGCTATGCGCTCTGGGTGATATTGAGTGCCAGCCTGGAACGCATCGAGGTTCTGAACCGCGAATTTGACGGCATGCAAGGTGTTAATGCGCTTGGTGCGGTTGAGCAGGAGCTACTCGAACAGCGCTTTCTGCTGGCCCGCTGGAAGGGCAACGACAAGGCTGCCGAAGGCCTGCTGCGTGAGCGCAGCAGCAAGCTCGGCGAGGCTCTGGCCGCAGCCTCCGAGCAACTGAAACTGACTCCACTGAGCGAAGAAACCGAGCGCCAGTTGGACGCGTTGCGCGCGTCGCTGGCTGAGTTGGATCTGAGCGTGCTGGGTAAAATGGCGCTGCTCGATGCCTTGGAGCGTTACCAGAACACCCTCTCGCGTTTGGTGGTGCTACGTGAGCTGGTTGCCACCGACAGCGGGCTGATACTCGACCCCTATCTCGATACTTATCTGATGATGGAGCAACTGACATTTACCCTGCCGCGCCTGGCAGAAAATCTCGGCAGTTTCGCCAGCCAGGGTTACGGCTCGTTGGTGGCACAGCACTTCACTCTGCAGAACCGCGTGCTGGTACGTGACCTGCGCCGCTCGCTGGAACAATCCGGTGCGCAGATGGCTAAAGCGCGCACTGCTTTGGAGCGCACCTCGGCGACCGCCATGGTTCGTTTGCAGCAGCCTTTCGCACAAGCCGAGCAGGGTCTGCAGAGCTTCCTCGGCGAGGTCGACCGTGACATGTTCGAGGCCAGCCCCATGGTGATGCAACCTGCACAGTTCGTGCAGCACGTGCAGACCCTGCAGGAGCAACTGCTGGCGCTGCGCCAGGCGGTGTTCGAGCAGTTCAATGCGAGCCTTGGTGATTACCAGGGGCAAGCCCGGCATGACATGCTGCAAACCGTATTGATCTTCGCGGCGCTGACCATCCTGGCGCTGTATCTGCTGCTCTGCCTCAACGCCTCGATCCGCCGCAGCACCACGGGCATCATCCAGGCCACCGAAGGCCTGCGCGACGGTGATCTGCGGGTTCGCATGCAGGTACACGGTGCCGACGATCTGGCTGCAATCTCTACGGCGCTGAACAGCGCGGTCGCCCAATTACGCGACTCGATGCAGGGCGTCGGCCGGGAAGGTCAGCAGCTCGACCAGACGGTTCAGGGTCTCGGCAACCAGGCCAGCAGTTCCTTGGCCGCGGTCGAGCAGCAGCAGGCGCAGATGAGCCAGATCGCCACGGCGGCCACACAGATGGCGGCTACCGCCCAGAGTGTCGCGCAGAGCTGTGAGCAGGCCGCTCAGGAAGCCGGTCAGACCCGTGAGATCGCCAACCAGAGCAACCAGCGCAGCGCCCGTACCAGTGCCAGCATGCGTGAACTCAGTGGTCGTTTGGCGGGAAGCGCGACCACCCTGCAGCAACTGCGCAAGCAGACCGAGCAGATCACTCGAGTGGTCGACGTGATCAAGGGCATCGCCGAGCAGACCAACCTGCTGGCGCTCAACGCTGCCATCGAGGCCGCACGCGCGGGCGAGCAGGGTCGCGGCTTTGCCGTGGTCGCCGACGAGGTGCGTTCGCTGTCGCAACGCACCCAGAACTCCACGGCGGAAATCGCTCAGACGGTGGGCGATCTACACAAGGTGGTCGGCCAATCGGTCGCCGAAATGGAGCAGGCCATGCAGCAGGCCGAAGGCGATGTGGGCAATGTGCTGGCCATGAGTGCGGATCTCGATGGCATCGTCGAGTCGGTACAACGGGTCAGCGATCGCCTGGCGCAGATCGCTACGGCTGCCGAGCAGCAGGCCGCTACCGCTGATGAGGTCAGCCACAATATCCAGCAGGTCGACCAGGCGGCCAGTGCGCTGCTTGACGGCGCGCGGATGGTCAGCAACGCCAGCGAGCAACTGCGCCGAGGCAGCGAGACCCTGGCGCAGAACACTGGGCGTTTCCGAGTGGATTGATGGTGCGAGTTCTGTTGCTCGAAAAGTGATCGACGCGCTGCAGGCCATAGCTACTATGGCCTGCAGCGACTGTTCCTAAGGTTGTCCACAGATTCATCCACGGTAACTGTGCATGACACTAAAGCTTGCTCAGGGCTTATTCAGTCATCTGAATGATCAATGAAGTCAAGGGAATACAGCCGGTTACAAGGGGGGCGAAAGGGCTGTTCGAATAATGATCAGTTTCTTGCAGGCCACGCCAGCTATGCCTTGGCCATTGCTTTCCAAGGCTTATCCACAGATTACTCCACCGCAACTGTGTATAGCTATGTAGGTGGTTTGGCGTTCGCAGAGCGGCTTAGTGGGTAAATTTGAAGTTCTTGCCTATTTTCATTGGGTTACCTTCGCTGGTCATAAAACGTACAACGCTTTACAGGCAGCGTACTGCGTGGTGTAGCGACGTTCATACAAGGATTATCCACAGCTTCGTCCACGTAAATTGTGCACCGATACATGATGCGAAAGATGCATTTATCTATTGACTAAAATTCTTTGATTACAGTGGCTTGCCCCAAATATGTCTGTGGGTAAGTCGTTGATCAAATAATGATCTCAGGGCTGTAGGTTCCTGTTTTCGAGGGCTGCAGCGCTTCATGCCGAGCTTATCCACAGATTGATCCACGCCTTTTGTGTATAGCCGTTCGAGGTACTGACTATTGACGAGGACAGTGTGCTCACGCAGGCTCCGCAGCCCACGTGCCGCAAGGATGCCACCATGGCGACCATCCTGATCGTCGAAGATGAAGCCGCAATTGCCGATACCCTGGTGTACGCCCTGCAAGCCGAGGGCTTCGCTACTCGCTGGTCGACCCTGGCCGGTGAAGCACTGACGCTGCTGGAGCGTGAGGCCTTCGATCTGGTGATTCTCGATGTTGGGCTACCGGATATCAGTGGTTTCGAAGCCTGCAAACGGCTGCGGCGCTTTTCCGAGGTGCCGGTGATGTTCCTCACCGCGCGCAATGATGAAATCGACCGTGTGGTGGGCCTGGAAATTGGCGCCGACGATTACGTGGTCAAACCCTTTAGCCCCCGTGAAGTGGCGGCGCGGGTCAAAGCCATTCTCAAGCGAGTCAGCCCTCGACAGGCGCCCGCCAAACCAGCCGAAGGGCCGTTTCGGGTCGACAGCGAGCGGGTGCGTATCGATTACCACGGACAAACGCTGAGTCTCACCCGACTGGAGTATCAATTGCTGCAATGCCTGCTCGGGCAGCCGGAGCGGGTGTTCAGCCGCGAGCAGTTGCTCGACGCCCTGGGAGTGGCGGCGGAGGCCGGTTACGAGCGCAATATCGATAGCCACATCAAGAGCCTGCGCGCCAAGCTGCGACAGATCGCGCCCCAGGCCGAGCCGATCCAGACGCACCGTGGCCTGGGCTACAGCCTGAAGCTGGAGTAGGCCGATGCTCACCTCTCAGGAGTTTCGCTGATGCCGCTCGGGGTACGTATCTTCCTGGTGTATTTCCTGTTCGTCGGTTTGTCCGGCTGGTTCGTGCTGAGCACGGTGATGGACGAAATCCGCCCTGGCGTGCGTCAGTCCACCGAGGAGACCCTGGTCGACACCGCGCACCTACTGGCGGAGATTCTCCGTGAAGACGTCAAGTCAGGTCACCTGACCCAGGGTCGACTGCCCGAACTGCTCAAGGCCTACGGGCTGCGTCAGCCCCAGGCGCAGATCTGGGGCGTACCGAAGAACCAGGTCAACCATCGCATCTACGTCACCGATGATCAGGGCGTCGTGCTGCTCGACTCCAGCGGCCTGGCGGTGGGCCAGGACTACTCGCGCTGGAACGACGTCTACCTGACGCTGCAGGGGCGCTACGGTGTGCGCTCGACGCGCGAAGATCCCAGCGATCCGGATTCTTCGGTGATGTATGTGGCGGCGCCGATCATCGACGGCGGGCGCATTCTCGGCGTGGTGTCGGTGGCCAAGCCGAATCGTACGCTGCAGCCTTACATCGAGCGGTCACAGCGGCGCCTTGGCTGGCTGGGTGCTGGGCTGATCGGCTTGGGTTTGCTGATCGGCGGTCTACTCAGTTGGTGGCTCAGCGGTTCGCTGCGTCGCCTGACCCGTTATGCACAGGCGGTCAGCGAGGGGCAGAGAGCAGAGTTGCCCTCGGTGCGCGGTGGTGAGCTCGGGCAACTGGCCCAGGCGGTGGAGCGCATGCGCACCGAGCTGGAGGGCAAGGCCTACGTCGAGCGCTACGTGCATACCCTTACCCATGAATTGAAAAGCCCCCTGGCGGCGATCCGTGGCGCAGCCGAGTTGCTGGAAACCGATATGCCCGAAGCCCAGCGTCAGCGTTTCGTGGCCAATATCGCCGAGGAAGGTGAGCGTTTGCAGAACCTCATCGAGCGCCTGCTGCATCTGGCTCAGGTCGAGCAGCGCCAGGGTCTGGAGGAGCGCGTGGCGGTACCGCTGCAGCCGCTGATCGACAGCCTCGTGCAGGCGCAGATGGCGCGTATCGAGCGCAGCGCCCTGCGTGTGGATAACCTTGTGGCGGCCAGCCACGCAGTGCCAGGCGAGCATTTTTTGCTGCGCCAGGCGCTGGCCAATCTGCTCGACAATGCCCTGGACTTCACGCCTCCGGGCGGGCTGATCCGCTTCTCGGCCGAAAGCGACGATAACCACCTGCAGGTGCGTTTGTTCAACCAGGGGCCGGCGATTCCCGACTATGCGTTGCCGCGTCTGACCGAGCGCTTCTATTCGCTTGCGCGGCCGGCTACCGGACGCAAGAGCACCGGCCTGGGGCTCAATTTCGTGCAGGAAGTGGCCGATCTGCATGACGCGACGCTGAGTATCGCCAACGTCGAGGCTGGTGTGCAGGTGTGCCTGACGTTTCCACGCTGATGCTGTGACCCGCTGCCGTTAACCGTGCACAAACGCGTGTTGTTTAGCTATGCTCATGGCCCGTCAATCTTCCGATACAAGAAGAACGCGCATGAAAAAAACCGTCGCCGAAGTATTGAAAAGCAAGCCCATTTCCAACGTGTACAGTGTCGCTCCCGAAAGTAGCGTGTTCGCTGCCGTGAAGCTCATGGCCGAAAAAGGCATCGGCTCCCTCGTGGTGCTCGAGGGCGAGCGCCTGGCTGGCATCGTCAGCGAGCGCGACTATGTGCGCAAGGTGGCTGTGCAGGAGCGTTCTCCGGCCAACATGAAAGTCAGTGACATCATGACCAGCAAGGTGATCACCGTGACTTCAACGGAGGACAGTCGACACTGCATGGAACTGATGACCAGCAACCGGCTTCGCCACCTGCCGGTGGTTGACGATGGTCAGCTGGTCGGTCTGCTGTCGATTGGTGACCTGGTGAAGGACATCATCAGCGCCCAGGAAGACCTGATTCAGCATCTGGAACAGTACATCCGCGGTGAGTGAATTTCGCCCTCGCCAGAGGTCTGTGATCACCTGGATTTCCTGATGGTGGGTCGTCGGCAAGCGGGTTCCCGCTAGAGCCGCTAGGCGCCTGGCGGCTCCCACAATTGCCACACAATCTCCATATTCACTCCACGCTGCCTCCACGGGGCGTGGCCAGACTGCGTGCATCCCAACTGCACGGAGCGCTGTGCCATGAACCGAAGCCTGATGTTGAAACTGGGCACCATTGCCCTGCTGATTCTGTTGTTGATGATTCCCCTGTTGCTGATCGATGGCCTGGTCAACGAACGCCAGAACCTGCGCAACGACGTGCTGCGCGATATCGCCCGCAGCTCCAGTTACGCCCAGCAGATCACCGGGCCGATTCTGGTGGTGCCCTATCGCAAGAGAGTGCTGACCTGGAAAACCCGCAAGGACAGCGAAGAGCGTTATCAGGAGGAATCGATCGAGCAGGGCCGCCTGTACTTCCTGCCGGAGCGTTTCAGCCTTGATGGTGACGTGCGCACCGAGCTGCGTTATCGCGGTATCTATCAGGCGCGCCTGTATCACAGCGATAGCAAGGTAAGCGGCGAGTTTCGGGTTCCGGCCAACTACGGTGTCAGCGACGTCGAGGCGTTTCGTTTCGGCGATCCTTTCGTGGCAGTCGGCATCAGCGATGTGCGGGGCATCGGCAATGACCTCAAGCTGCAGCTCAACGGCACCAGCCTGAGCTTCGAGCCGGGCAGCGGCGACGAAAGTTTCGGCAGTGGCGTACACGTACCGCTACCCACGCGTGACAGCCGTGACGAGCAGGCCTACACCTTTGCCTTCGACCTGAAACTGCAGGGCACCGAGCAACTGAGCATCACCCCGGTCGGCCGCGAAAGCCAGGTCACCCTGCGTTCGGACTGGCCGCACCCCAGCTTCGTCGGGGAGTTCCTGCCCAGCCAGCGCAAAGTGACCGAGCAAGGTTTCACCGCCAACTGGCAGACCAGCTTCTTCGCCACCGACATGCAGGATGCCTTGAGCAGTTGTGTCAGTGGCTCCTGCTCGGCCATGCAGAGCCGGTCCTTCGGGGTGAGCTTTATCGAGCCGGTCGACCAGTACCTCAAGGCCGACCGGGCGATCAAGTACGCGCTGCTGTTCATCACCCTGACCTTCGCCGTGTTCTTCCTGTTCGAGGTGCTCAAGCGCCTGGCCGTGCACCCGGTGCAGTACGCCCTCGTAGGTCTGTCGCTGGCGCTGTTCTACCTGCTGTTGCTGTCGCTGTCCGAGCATCTGGGGTTCGCCATTGCTTATGGATTGTCCGCTCTGGGCTGCGTGGCGCTGAACACCTTCTACGTCAGCAGCGTGTTGCGTAGCTGGTCGCGTGGTGCTGCCTTTGGCGTTTTGCTGGCGGCCTTGTACGGGCTGCTCTACGGCCTGCTCGGTGCCGAAGACTACGCCCTGCTGATGGGCTCGCTGCTGGTGTTTGGCGTACTGGGCTGCGTGATGGTGCTGACCCGCAAGCTGGACTGGTACGGCGTGGGCCGCCCAGCCACCAGCGAAACCCAGCCAACCCTCTGATCAACCTTGCCGGGGCGTGCGGCTCGCACGCCCCCTGGAGACTGCTATGCGCCTCTTACTGCAATTTTCCGCCTGCTTCGCCCTTGGCCTGTGCATTGCCGGCGTGCTGCTGATCGCCATGATGTTCATCGGCCGCTTCGACTGGATCGAGCTGCTGATGCTCAGCGGCTGGCCCTTCGCACAGCTTGGCCTGCAGCTGTTGCCCGAGCCGTTCTGGAACACGCTGACCGGCGTGACCGATGCAGCAGCCAACAGCTCCGTGCAGTCGTTCCTGCAACTGTGCGTGGCGATGATGCAGATCGCCCTGCTGTTCGGGCTGGGCTTCTTCCGCCTGTGGTACCGGCGATGAGCGGGCGTATCGGGCTGCGCGAGGAACGCAGCGCGGGGCGGCAACTGGCACGCTGTATCGCCCAGTTGTTTCCCGCAGCACCATGGTTAGCCCTCAGTGAAGGCCACGTGGTGTTTCTGCCGGTGCCGGCCGACCTCGAACTACCCGCTCGCCTTCCTTACAGAAGTACCTCCTGGGTATCGCTGCGCTCAACCACAGGCTAACAGGCAGCGCTAATCCCCTAGCCTGGGTGGAACGCAGCGATACTCGGGGGCGATTGCGGATTGGGTGAGGCCTCAGGGGCGATTACAACGACGGCGCCTGCTGCCGTCTGCGCCAGCCGGCCAGGCTTTGTTCCAGGGCCTTGAGGCTGTCGATTTGCTGCTTGCGGGCCCGGCTGAACAGGATCAGTGCCAGTTCGGCAGTCACCAAGGCATCTGCGCTGGCGTGGTGGCGTTGCTGCACCTGCAGGCCGAAATGCTTTGTCCAGTCGTCCAGGCCTCCGTTGCGGATTTCTGCCTGGGGGCAGAGCAGGGGGGCCAGTTCGGCGACGTCGAAGAAGGGATGACGCAGGCGCAGATTCAGGGTCTCTTTCAGGGCGCGGGCGAGCATGCGCTGGTCGAAACCGGCGTGGAAGGCCAGCAGCGGGCTATCGCCGAGAAACTCCATGAATGCCAGCAGCGCTTCACCCGGCTCAATGCCGGCAGCGATGGCGCTGGGCGCCAGGCCGTGGATCAGCACACTGGCGCTGACCCGATGATCGTCGCGCTGCAGGGTGCATTCGAATTGCTGGCCAAGCTGGATGGCACCGTTGTCGATGACCACAGCACCGATCGACAGCACCTGGTCGCGCTTCATGTCCAGCCCACTGGTTTCCAGATCGAGCACCACCAGGCGCTGCTGCGCCAGCGGTGTTTCATCCACCACGGCGGGGGCGTGCAGTGCATCGCGGCGGCGTTGCTGTTCAGGAGGCAGTGTCGTATGGCGGCGGGTAAGCCAAGTGAGTGCATTCATAACTGGTAGCGCAACGTCAGGCTGCTTTGCAGGCGCTGGGCCTGGCGAAAAGATTCACGCAGGATGCGCCGATCCAGATGGTTGAGGCTGTCCGGGTCGAGGCGGTTGGAGTACGGCTGGGACTGGCGTGCCTGCAGTTGGTGCTGTTGCAGGCGCGTCTGCTGGATGAAGTGATAGGCCTCTTCATACGCGGCGCCATCCAGCGGCTCGATGATTCCGCGCTCGGTCAGTTCGCGCAGCCGCTGCTGGGTGTTGCAGGCCTTGATGCCGTGTGCAAGGGCAAGCAAGCGGGCGCCATCGACGAAGGGTGTCAGGCCTTGGGATTTGAGATCCAGGGTGTCTTTTTCGGCGCCGCGACGGGCTACCACGAAATCCCGAAAGCGCCCAACGGGGGGGCGCTGACGCAGGGCATTCTCGGCCATCATGCGTTGGAACAAACTGTTGTCGGCGATTTGCCCGAGCAGTTCGTCACGTAGCGTCTCGCAGCCGCTGGCATCCCCCCAGACTGCGCGCAGGTCGAAATAAATGGTCGAGGCCAGCAGGTTTTCCGGCGAGGCTTCGCGTACGAACCCGGCGAGGCGCCGTGACCACTCCTGGCGCGACAGGCACAGCTGCGGGTTGCCGGCCATGATGTTGCCTTTGCACAGGGTGAAACCGCAGTGCGCCAGGCGTTGATTGATCTCTATGGCCAGGGGCAGCAGGCGGCCGCGGATCGCTGCGGCTTCTGCGCCGTCTGCTGCCTCGAAGAGAATGCCGTTGTCCTGATCGGTGTGCAGGGTCTGCTCGCGCCGGCCTTCGCTACCGAAACACAACCACGTGAAGGGCACGCCAGGGTCGCCCAGCTCTTCGAGAGTCAGCTCGATGACCCGGCACACGGTGTGGTCGTTGAGCAGGGTGACGATATGGGTGATCTGACTGGAGCTGGCACCGTGGGCGAGCATGCGGTCGACCAGTTGGCGGACGTCTTCACGCAGCGCCGCGAGTGTTTCAACCCGGCCGGCATGGCGAATGGTGCGGGCCAGGTGCACCAGATCGACGCGCTGCAGGGAAAACAGGTCGCGTTCGGAAACCACGCCGCAGAGCTTGCCCTGTTCCACCAGGCAGACGTGGGCGATATGCCGCTCGGTCATGGCGATGGCGGCATCGAAGGCGCTGGCGCTCGGCGGCAGGTGGAAGGGCGCCTGGGTCATCAGGCTGTCGATCGGCAGCTCCAGCGAACTGCCGTCCGCCACCGCACGGCGCAGGTCACGCAGGGTGAAGATGCCCTGTGGGCGCAGGCCGGGATCGACGATGACGATACTGCCGACTTGCTGTTCGTGCATCAGCCGCACGGCATCACGCAAGGGCATATCCGGTGCGCAGGAAATCGGTTGGCGCATGGCCAGCTCGCCCAGGCGGGTATCCAGCGAATACTGCGAGCCGAGGGTTTCCACCGCGCGCATCTGCACCTGCTGGTTGACCTGGTCGAGCAGGCTGCTGACGCCGCGCAGGGCGAAATCCCGCAAGGGTGTGGACTGCGCGAACAGGCGGGAGAAGGCGGCTTTGTCGAGCAGCAGGCAGAAGGTGTCTTCGGAGGCCAGGTGTGCGGTGCGCGTGGCCCGTTCACCGATCAGCGCGGCCATGGGGAAGCACTCGCCGCTGGTGATCTCGAAAGTGGTTTCCGTGCCGCGTCGCGCCGAGTGCGGGCGCTGGCCGTGCACCCGGCCCTGCTTGACGATGTAAAGGTGCTGCACCGGGCCATCGTCCGGGTGGATGATGGTGTCGTCCTCGCCATAGAAGCGCAGTTGGCAGTGTTCGACCAGATAGGCGAGGTGTGCGGTATCCATCTGGTTGAACGGTGGAAACTTCTGCAAAAACTCCATGGTGCCGTAGATGTTCTGCTGCACCGCAGTCTTGCCGGCCAGGGCGAAGTCGTCCGCTGCTTTCATCGCTCGCATCCCTTTTGTTCTTGTGGCGACATGGTGGTGGTCTGAGCCAGGAATCGACATAGGACGTAAGTCTAGAGCGCTCTGCTGGTCTCCTGCGTTTATCGATTGTCACGAGATTACCGCGGCCACTCGTGAACCTCTGCGGTCAATTGGCGTCCTGTTCTGTCTGAGACGCATTTTTATCGCATTCGGATGGTTTCGTTGATTCCGGAGACAGAGGAGAGCATCAATGAGTGGCACTTTTTTTAGCCGAGCCATGACCTTCGGGCTTGGCGTGATTCTGAGCTGCAGCGTCAGTGCGCAGCAGAAGCCTATCGAGCTGATCGGCATCAACGTCGCCGGCGCGGCATTCGCCAGTTCTCACATTCCCGGCAAGCACGGCACCAACTTCTTCTTCCCGCCACCCGGCTACTACACCAAGTGGCAGCAGAAAGGCATCAGTTGGATACGGTTTTCCATCCAGTGGGAGCGTTTGCAGCCCAAGGCCAATGGCGAGTTCGACGAAAGCTACGCCAAGCTGATCGACAAGACCCTGACCGAAGCCCACCAGAGCGGCATCGAGGTGATGCTCGACGTGCACAACTACGGACGTTACTACGGCAAGGTGATCGGCACCGACGATGTGCCAATTTCCGCTTACAAGAACCTGATGGAGCGCATTGCCTCGCGTTGGGGTAACAACCCTGCAGTGTATTCCTACGACCTGATGAACGAGCCCTACGGCGCGGCCAACAAGTTCTGGCCGGAGGTGGCCCAGGCCGGCATCGACGGGGTGCGCAAGCACGATTCGAAGAACGCGGTGTACGTCGAGGGGGCGCAATATTCATCCGCGACCCAGTGGCCGAAACTCAACGATGCGCTGCTGGATCTGAAGGACCCGGCGAACAACATCGTCTATTCCGCACACATGTACATCGACCCTGACAGCAGTGGCAGCTACAAGCAGGCCCTGGCGCCCAATCTTGACCCGCAGATTGGCGTCAAGCGCATCGAGCCGTTCGTCAACTGGCTGATCAAGCACAACAAGAAGGGCCATATCGGCGAGTTCGGTGTGCCGGCCGACGATGAGAGCGGCCTGAAAGCGCTGGATCAGACCCTTGCCTATCTGCAGAAACATTGCATCCCGTTCACCTACTGGGCGGCTGGCCCTTCGTGGGGCAAGCACAAACTCTCGATCGAGCCGATCAAGGGTGTCGACCGGCCGCAATGGGCGGTCTTGCAGAAGTACCTGGGTGGCGGTAACTGCACCAGCATCGGCCCGGGAACCTGAGGCTCGCGTTGGTGCTCTGATGGGCGGGGCGACACGCTTGCTGTCGCTACCGTCCCCTCGCTGTACCTCATCTCAAGGATGCACACATGACAAACCGCAATCTGTGGGTGGATTACGCCAAGGCAATCGGCATTCTGCTGGTGGTCTATGGCCATGTTGTGCGCGGCCTGCTCAACGGTGGAATCATCACCGAGAACGTGGCCTTCCATGAGTTGGTGGACAGCATCATCTACACCTTTCACATGCCACTGTTCTTCTTCCTCTCCGGGTTGTTCTTCTGGCATTCACTGAACAATCGCGGCAGTGGCGGGCTGTTCTGCAACAAGATCGATACCATTTTCTATCCCTTCGTACTGTGGTCGCTGCTGCAGGGCAGTATCGAGGTGGTACTGGCGCGCTACACCAATGGTGGCGTGGGGATGGGCGAAGTGCTGGCGCTGCTGTGGTCGCCGCGGGCGCAGTTCTGGTTCCTGTATGCGCTGTTTGCCGCTTTCTGCCTGGCGATCCTGCTCTATCGCCGTTTTTCCACGCGGGCTTTCCTGCCGCTGCTGGTGCTCAGTGCGCTGTTCTATCTGCTGCAACAGTGGACGCCGCGTGTCGCCGCGCTGGTATTCCTGGCGCAGAATTTCGTGTTCTTCGCGCTGGGCGTCTGGTTCAACCAGATCCGTGATGGCATCGAAGCGCGTGCTTCGGCATTCACGCTGGGCAGCGGCCTGGCTTTCGTCGTGGCGCAGTATCTGTTCCACGGCCCGCTGGGGCTGACCTACGCGGATCGCGGTGCGGCATCGCTGATGGTGGCGTTCATCGGCATCCTGTTCACCGTCAGCCTGTGCATGGTGCTGGCACGTCGGCCGCTGGGCTGGGTGCTGACCCTGGGCGCGCTGTCGATGCCGATCTTCCTCATGCATATCCTCGCCGGCAGTGGCATGCGGGTGATCCTGAGCAAGTTCCTGGGCATCAACGACGACACTCTGCATATCGTCGCCGGCTGCCTGGCGGGTGTAGTGCTGCCGATCATCGCGGCGAAGATTCTCCAGGCGCTGGGCATCAACTGGCTGTACGAAGCACCCAAGCGGTTCTCCGCCTATCGCTGGCAGCAGCGGCGGGTTGCGGTGCAGCCGGCTGGGTGAAGACCTGGGTATCGCTATGCTCAACCGCAGGCTACGGAGCGATTTTGTAGCCCGGCGTCGAGCGAAGCGACACCCGGGTTAGTGACGACGCGAGCCTTGCTGGACGCAAAAAGAAAACCGCCTTTCGGCGGTTTTTCTTTTGCGTTGGCGCTTAGCGTGCCTGGCTGGCTTTCAGCTCGCGGCGGCGGCGGTGCAGTACGGGCTCGGTATAACCGTTAGGTTGTTTCGTGCCTTCCAGTACCAGTTCCAGGGCCGCCTGGAAGGCGATGTTGCCGTCGAAATCCGGCGCCATTGGGCGGTACAGCGGGTCGCCTGCGTTCTGTCTGTCGACCACCGGGGCCATGCGCTTGAGGCTTTCCAGCACCTGCGCCTCGCTGATCACGCCATGACGCAGCCAGTTGGCCAGCAACTGGCTGGAGATGCGCAGGGTGGCGCGGTCTTCCATCAGGCCGACATCGTTGATGTCCGGCACCTTGGAGCAACCGACGCCCTGATCGATCCAGCGCACCACGTAACCGAGAATGCCCTGGGCGTTGTTGTCCAGCTCGTTGCGGATTTCGGAGGCAGACCAGTCGGTGCTTGGCGCCAGCGGGATGCTGAGGATTTCGTCCAGCGAGGCCGGTGTGCGCTTGGCCAGTTCGGCCTGGCGGGCGAATACGTCGACCTTGTGGTAGTGCAGGGCGTGCAAGGTCGCAGCGGTCGGCGAGGGCACCCAGGCGGTGTTGGCGCCGGCCAGCGGGTGGCCGATCTTCTGTTCGAGCATGGCCGCCATCAGGTCGGGCATGGCCCACATGCCCTTGCCGATCTGCGCGCGGCCCGGCAGGCCGGTGGCTAAGCCGACGTCGACGTTGTTGTTCTCGTAGGCGGCGATCCACTTCTCGCTCTTCATGGCGGCTTTACGCACCACGGCGCCGGCTTCCATGGAGGTGTGGATTTCGTCGCCGGTGCGGTCGAGGAAGCCGGTGTTGATGAACGCCACGCGTTCGCTGGCGGCGGCGATGCAGGCCTTGAGGTTGACGGTGGTGCGGCGCTCCTCGTCCATGATGCCGACTTTCAGGGTGTTGCGCGGCAGGCCCAGCACCTGTTCGACACGGCCGAACAGTTCGCTGGTGAACGCCACTTCCTCGGGGCCGTGCATTTTCGGTTTGACGATGTACACCGAGCCGGTGCGGGTGTTGGCGCGGCTGCTGTTGCCGTTGAGGTTGTGCAGCGCGGCGAGGCTGGTGCACAGCGCGTCGAGAATGCCTTCGGGCAGCTCGTTGCCGCTGGCGTCGAGTACCGCCGGGTTGGTCATCAGATGGCCGACGTTGCGCACGAACAGCAGGCTGCGTCCGTGCAAGGTCAGTTCGCCGCCATCCGGGCGGGTGTAGACCCGATCCGGGTTCATGGTGCGAGTGAAGGTGCTGCCACCCTTGCTCACTTGTTCGCTCAAGTCGCCCTTCATCAGGCCCAGCCAGTTGCGGTAGACCAGGGTCTTGTCATCAGCATCGACGGCGGCCACCGAGTCTTCGCAGTCCATGATGGTGGTCAGGGCGGATTCCATCAGCAGGTCTTTCACGCCGGCGGCATCGGTGCTACCGACCGGGCTGCTGGCGTCGATCTGGATTTCGAAGTGTAGGCCGTTGTGTTTGAGCAGAATGGCGATGGGCGCGCTGGCTTCGCCCTGGAAGCCGACCAGTTGGCTGGCATCGCGCAGCCCGCTGATATCACCATTGTTGAGGGTGACCAGCAGCTTGTCGCCTTCGATGCGATAGCCCGTGGTGTTGACGTGGGAGCCATTCGCCAGCGGTGCGCTTTCATCGAGAAAGGCGCGGGCGAAGGCGATGACCTTGTCGCCGCGTACCTTGTTATAGCCTTTGCCCTTTTCGGCGCCGGCCTCGAAGCTGATCGCGTCGGTACCGTAGAGCGCGTCGTACAGCGAACCCCAGCGTGCGTTGGAGGCGTTCAGCGCGAAGCGTGCGTTCATCACCGGCACGACCAACTGCGGGCCTGCCATGCGGGCGATTTCATCGTCGACGTTTTCGGTACTGGCCTGTACCTGATCGGGCTGCGGCTGCAGGTAGCCGATCTGCTGCAGAAATGCTTTGTAGGCCACCGCGTCGTGGGGCTTGCCGGACTGCTCACGGTGCCAGCCATCGATCTGCGCCTGCAACTGATCGCGCTTGTCGAGCAGGGCACGGTTTTTCGGTGCCAGGTCACGGAACACCGCATCGGCGCCGGCCCAGAACGCATTGGCAGTGACGCCGCTGCCGGGAATGGCTTCGTCATTGATGAAATCGAACAGCACCTTGGCGACCTGCAGGCCACCGACTTGAATACGCTCAGTCATCTCTCGCCTCTCTGCTTCGCTTAGCCACTGTAACGGCGGGGGAACCCTCGGTGCTGCGCAGACATATCGCTATCGGGGCCGTGGTAGACGGCTGCCCTTTGTCGATGCGGCATGTCTGGAGATGCTTCGTGAGCGGGGTTTTCCACAACCAGCAGGACTGGGGTTGGATTTATGTAGTGGTTTTTTGCAGATACTACATGAACGAATCGGGAAAAACAGTCCAGAAATGGTCGTCGCTACCTTGGTCGTACTCAAGCCTGCAGGCCGAGATGACGAGACGACCTATACTGCAGACCACCTGCGAGGAATCGATCATGCCGATACGTGTTGCCGCCACTGCCGATCTTGATGACCTGGCGCCGCTGTTTGCGGCCTATCTGCATTTTTATGCCGTGGCCAAGAGCGCTGCACAGGTGCGGGATTTCCTGGCGGCGCGTCTCGAACGGGGCGACTCGACGATCTTTATCGCACGTGATGAGCAGGGTGCTGCCCAAGGTTTCGTGCAGCTCTATCCGCTGTATGCCTCGCTGGCCTTGCGCCCGAGCCTGCTGCTGAGCGATCTGTACGTTGCCGATCAC
This sequence comes from Pseudomonas sp. AC355, assembly GCF_979258205.1. NCBI lineage: Bacteria > Pseudomonadati > Pseudomonadota > Gammaproteobacteria > Pseudomonadales > Pseudomonadaceae > Pseudomonas > Pseudomonas sp. AC355. Next base: position 4,484,543 of record NZ_OZ409843.1, read on the forward strand.
GCACGGCGCCAGGGTATTGGCGAACGATTGCTCGACGCTGCCCGGCAGCATGCACTGAACACCGGCGCCTGCGGGTTGCAGCTGGAAACGGCAAGAACCAACCTGGCGGCGCAGTCCCTCTATGAACGTCTCGGCTATGTCCGGGATGCGGTTTACCTTACCTACTGGCTCGACCTGAGCTGAGCACCAACGACGAGGACGTGAGCATGGATCATCTGATACTGACCGTTATCGCCCAGGATCAACCCGGCCTGGTCGAGCGTGTCGCCCAGTGCGTGGCCAAGCATGGTGGCAACTGGCTGGAAAGCCGCATGTCGCGTATGGCAGGACAGTTCGCGGGAATCCTGCGGGTGGACGTTCCAGCAGCATCACACGGCGCGCTTATGGAGGCCTTGGGCGAGCTGAGCGCCCAGGGTATTCGTGTTCAGCTTGCCTCGGCTGGCGCCGAGCCAGACTGCACCTGGAAATCGATCCATCTCGATCTGCTGGGCAACGACCGCCCGGGCATAGTGCGCGATATCACGCAGCTGCTGGCGGCCAACGGCGTCAACCTGGAAAGCCTGGTTACCGACGTGACGCCCGCGCCCATGAGCGGCGAGCCACTGTTCCACGCACAGGCAACCCTGGCAGTACCGGAAGGGCTGCCACTGAGTACGTTGCAGACTTCGCTGGAAACCCTGGCGGACGATTTGATGGTGGAGCTGAAGTTGCGGATGGAGGACTAGTCCTGCGTCATCAATGAGGGTGATCAAAACGACAAGGCCGCCTAGTGAGCGGCCTTGTCGGTTACAGGGCTAGCGGATCACCATTTGTAGTCGACGCTGGCGATCACGCTACGAGGGTCGCCGTAGTAGCAGTAGGTTCCGTCACAGGTCGACAGGTATTCCTTGTCGAACAGGTTCTTGGCATTCAGTGCAACGCTGGCACCCTCCAGAGTGCTGCTGAATTTGCCCAGGTCATAGCGCACTGCAGCGTCATAGACGCTATAGGAGCGGGTATGTCCATCCGATCTGCTGGCTACGAAGGCCAGGTTGCCGACACCGATATTGTTGGTTTCGCCTACATAGCGCACGCCAAAGCCTGCTCCAAAGCCGTCTAGGAAGCCGTTGTTCCAGGTGTAGTCTGCCCAAAGCGATGCCTGGTTTTCCGGAGTCAACGGCAGCGGACGGTTCTTGTCGGCAGGGTCGCCGACCTTGGTCATTTTGCTGTTCGCGTAAGTGTAGGCAGCGGTGATCTTCAGGTTCTCGGTAACGTTGCCAACAGCTTCAAGCTCAAACCCACGGACTGTTACTTCGCCCACTGGAGCGGTCACGCCCAAGGTATTGGTGGTGATGATGTTTTGTCTTGTCAGGTCGTATGCGGCTGCAGTGAAGAGTATGTCGCTGCCCGGCGGCTGGTACTTGATCCCGAGCTCATACTGCTTGCCTGTGCTGGGGCGGAAGGTCTGGCCGTTGCTGCCGCCTGCTTCTGCCTGGAAGGACTCTGCATAGGAGACATAGGGTGTGAAGCCGGAGTCGAACATATAGCTGAGGGCAGCATTGCCGCTGAACGCGCTATCACGGCGGTCATCCTTGGTGCCTCCGTTCACATTATAGAACTCCGAGTCGGTGCTCACCCAATCCTGGCGTCCTCCCAGAGTCAGGCGCCAGTTATCCAGTGCAATCTGATCTTGGATGTATAAGCCTGTGCCATGGCGTTTCTGGTTGTAATCCTGCAAGGCGAAGTAGGAGACGTTGCTGAAGTCCTGGCCATAGATCGGGTTGATTATGTTGCTGGTAGGCGCTTCGCCGAAAAGCCACCGATAGTTGGTGTTGACCCGCTGGTAATCCAGGCCCAGCAGTACGGTGTGCTTCAGCGCGCCGGTATCGAAGTCTGCTTGCAGGTTGTTGTCGACGGCGAACTGGCTAACGTCTTCGTCGACCACATTGGCACCGCGGCGCAAGGTTCCGTCATCGTCTATAACCGCTTGGTCGGGGAAGTTAGGGAAAAAGAATCCGCCCGCCGTAATGCTCTGAAACGCCAGATCGCTCTTGGTGTAACGCAAGTTCTGGCGGAACTGCCACATATCGTTGATACGATGCTCGAAGGCGTAGCCCAGCGCGTAATAGTCCTTGTCATAGAACTCCCAGTCCGGATCGCCGAGATTCTTGTGGTAGTCCACCTTGCCAGCCGGTGTGGCCAGCTTGGTGCCTTGCAGCGGCAGGAACTGGCTGGTGGTGCCGGTATCGTCACGGTTGAACTGGCTGAGGAAGGTCAGCTTGGTGTCGTCGGCTATGTTCCAGGTCAAGCTGGGCGCGATGTTGAAACGTTGATCGTCGATATGCTCGATTGCCGTACCGCTGTCGCGCAGTACACCGCCAATACGGTAAAGGAAGCGCCCCTCGTCATCGAGGCGGCCGGTGCTGTCGAAGCTGATCTGCTTGTGCTGGAAGGTGCCGACTTGCAGCTGTATCTCGTTGCTGCTGACATCCTCCGGGCGCCGACTGACCATATCCAGCAGACCGCCCGGAGGTGTTTGGCCGTAAACCGAGGAGGCCGGGCCGCGCAGCAGGGCGACGCGCTCCAGGTTCCAGGTTTCCAGCTTGGGCATCACGTAGGTGCCCTTGGGCAGCGGCAGGCCGTCGAGCATCTGGATTGGCTCGAAGCCACGAATCTTCATCCATTCAGCGCGGCTGTCACTGCCATAGCTGCTGGCGATCACGCCGGGCATGTAGCGCACGGCATCATCCAGATTCTGAACCTTGCGATCCTGCATCTGCTCACGTGTCGCCACGGAGATGGAGCGCGGTGCTTCGAGAATCGACGTATCGGTCTTGGTACCCGCCGCCGTGCGGGTTGCCAGATAGCCCGTGGTCGGCCCCCAGGCACTTTCCACGCCGCTGCCGGCGCTGATGGTGGTCTCAGGCAATGCCACCGCGGCATTGTCCGCCACGGGCTGCACGCTGTAAGTGCCTCCCGTACCGGGTACCAGCATCAGGCCCGTTCCGTAAAGTGCCTGACGCAGGGCGCCAGCCGTGTCGAACTGGCCTTGTACTGGTTGCGCGCTCTTGCCGGCGGTCAGGCCTGGGTCGATGCTCAGCACCACACCGGCCTGGCCGGCGATCTGATTAAGGGAGCTGGCCAGCGGTGCTGCGGGCAGCTGGTAGGTGCGCACGCTGGAGTCAGCCGACTGGGCCAGACTGAGGGCGGGCAGGCTGGCCAGCGCCATGGCGGCGACCAGCATGCTCGGACGGAACGGGGTACGGCTGAACATCTGCATCGCAGGTGGCTCCTACAGGGAAATGAGTCTCGATTTCCTATTGCCGAAGCAGATGCAGAAAGTGATAGGGCCCGCGCGAACTATTTTTATTGCGGCGTTTGCGGCTGTGGCACGACCTTTATCCACCAATTGGTATAGCGCTCCACGCTTACCGGCAGGCTGGCGGGTAGCGCGGCGAGTGCCAGATCCAGGTTACGCAGCGGAAAACTGCCGCTGATGCGTAGATCGGCGATGCTGTCGTCGATACCCAGATGGCCGTTCTGATAGTCGCCGAGGCGCTCCAGCAGGTCGGCCAGGCGCACGTTTTCCACCACCAGCATGCCGTGCATCCAGGCGTCTGCGGCGGCCGGCGCCGGCTGACTGACACCCAGAGTGTCGCTGCTCATCAGCACTTGCTGACCCTCCGGGATCACCCGCTCGTCGTTGGTGTGCCGTGGATGTGCAGCCACTGCGGACTGCAGCACGATCAGCTGGGTGCCCCGATCTTCCTCGCGCACCAGGAAGCGGGTGCCCAGGGCGCGCAGGGTGCCGTGTCTGGTCTCGACCAAGAACGGACGCGGATCGCCGTGAGCAGTTTCCACGAGAATTTCGCCGCTGCGCAGGAACAGCCTGCGCTCTTCGGGATTGAAATCGATATCTACGGCACTGCGACTGTTGAGGCGCAACCGACTGTGATCTGCCAGTTGCAGTTCGCGCTGTTCGCCAGCAGCGGTCACTTCATCGGCCAGCCAGTCGCTTAGCGGGCGCTGCTGGTTGAGCAGGCCAAGGCCAAGCACGCCGGCCAGCAATACACCGAGCAGGCCGCTCACGTTGCGCCGCTGGCTGCCAGCTGGACGCCGCAACAGGGCCTTGCGCGCTGCGGGTGCCGCCGCTACAGCGAGTTGCTGATCCAGGCCGGTCAGTTGTTTCCAGGCGCGCACATGTTCGGGGTCGCTGGCCAGCCAGCGCTGGAATTCGACTTTCTCCCGCTCGCTCGCCATGCCCGAGTCGAGGCACAGCTGCCAATGGATGGCGGCTTCCAGTACCCGATTGCTGACCGGCGCGGTGGCGGCGATCATGCCGTCGGCTCTCCGTACAGGGCGATGTAGCACTGCCGCGCCGCCTGGGCGAGATACTGGCGCACGCGCGGAACCGACACGCCGAGACGCTCGGCGATCTCGGCGTGACCGAGGCCGTCCAGGCGGTTGTAGAGGAAAGCACTGCGCGCCTTGAGCGACAGCGTGCCGAGCAGACGATCGATTTCGCGCAGGGCTTCGAGCACCAGCGCCTGTTCTTCCGGGCTGGCGTGCACCGCTTCAGGGGTATGACTCAGCTCTTCCAGGTAGGCGCGTTCCACGGCGTTGCGACGGAAGTGATCGATCAGCAGCCCGCGGGCAATGGTGCCGAGCAGAGCGCGGGGTTCGCGCAACTGTTGCAGATCCGGCTTGCCGAGCACACGGACGAAGGTGTCCTGGCTGAGGTCTTCGGCTCGCTGTGGGCAGCTCAGGCTTTTACGCAGCCAGCCGAGTAGCCAGTCGCGATGATCGCGATAGAGCTGGCCCGTCAGTTGCTGATGCGTGGATTCCCCGACCGACACAAGTAGCTCCGCGAATAAGGAGAAATAAAGCAATAACTATTCGCATATGATTGCAGGATGCAACTACGCCCTGCAATCGCTTGTGGTCGGTTTTGTGTGTAAGGGATGGTTTTCGACATGCGGCAAGAACCTGCAGGTGCAGATTCTTGCCCTCGACAGTGCTGGCTAGCGCTTGCGCAGAGTCAGCCAGGCATCGACGCTATACACCGCCAGGCCTGCCCAGATGAACACGAAGGCGACGATCTTGACCGGGTCGAGGTGCTCATCGAAAACGAACACGGCCAGCAGCAGCACCAGGGTCGGCGCCACGTACTGCAGAAAGCCCAGGGTAGTGTAGGGCAGGTGGCGCGCGGCCGCGTTGAAGCACACCAGGGGAATCAGCGTGACGGGGCCGGCCGCCATCAGCCACAAGGCCTCGGTGGTCGTCCAGAATGCCGGCTGGTTGCTCATCGCCGCGGGGTGCAGAAGAATCCAGCCGATGGCCAGCGGCAGCAGCAACCAGGTTTCCACCACCAGCCCCGGCAGTGCAGCGACGGGGGCTTTCTTGCGGATCAGGCCGTAAGCGGCGAAACTCAGAGCCAACGTCAGCGACACCCAGGGCAGGCTGCCGACTTGCCATAATTGTTGCGCGACGCCTGCGGCTGCCAGCGCGACGGCTACCCATTGCAAGCGACGCAAGCGCTCACCGAGGATCAGCATGCCGAGCAGCACGTTCACCAGCGGGTTGATGTAGTAACCCAGGCTGGCCTCAAGCATCCGTCCGTTGTTCACCGCCCACACGTAGACCAGCCAGTTACCGGCGATCAATGAGCCACTGATCGCCAGTACGGCGAAGCGTTTGGGGTGATCGATCAGCTCGCGCAGCCAGCCTGGGTGCTTCCATACCAGCAACAATAACGCGCCGAATACGGCAGACCAGAGCGCTCGGTGAACGATGATTTCCAGCGGTGGAACAGCCTGGATCGCCTTGAAATAGAGCGGAAAGAGGCCCCAGATGACGTAGGCACAAAGGCCCAGGATGTAGCCGCGGCGCAGGTCTGCGGTGGCCATGTAAGTCCTTGATAAGGCGGTGGAGGGTTGCACCATTCTAGTGCTTGAGTTGTCCGTGTGTTCAGCTTTTTATAGCTGGCGCAGGCGGCTCAAAACAATTTCAACGGCTCTTCGTTCAAGGCGGCGATCTGTTCGCGCAGCATCAGGATCTGCTCACCCCAGTACCGCTCGCTGCCAAACCAGGGGAAGCTCTGCGGAAAGGCCGGATCGTCCCAGCGGCGCGCCAGCCAGGCGCTGTAGTGCATCAGCCGCAGGGAGCGGAAGCCTTCGATCAGGGGCAACTCGCGCGGGTTGAAGTCGTGGAACTCCTGATAGCCGTCGACCAGCTCTGCGATCTGGCCAAGCCGCTCGTGGCGTTCGCCGGCCAGCATCATCCATAGATCCTGAATTGCCGGGCCCATGCGGCAGTCATCCAGGTCGACCATATGAAAGGTCTCGTCACGGCACAGTAGGTTGCCTGGGTGGCAGTCACCATGCAGGCGGATCGCTTTCACCGGATTTTCCGCGAACAGCTGATCCAGACGCTTGAGCAGATCACGCGCTACCGACTCGTAGGCGGGCAGCAGGCTCCGTGGTACGAAGTTGCCTTCCAGCAGGGTCGCCAGGGAGGCATGACCGAAGTTGTCTACCCGCAGGGATTCGCGATGGGCGAACGGGCGCAGTGAACCCACCGCATGCATTCGTCCGAGCAGTTGGCCGAGGCGATAAAGCTGATCCAGGTTGCCGGGCTCCGGCGCACGGCCGCCACGGCGCGGAAACAGCGAAAAGCGGAAACCGGCGTGTTCGAACAGGGTTTCGCCATCGCGCTGCAGCGGCGCCACCACGGGCACATCGCATTCGGCCAGCTCGGCAGTGAAGGTATGTTCCTCGCGGATCGCCTCATCGCTCCAGCGATCCGGCCGGTAGAACTTGGCGATCAGCGGGGTTTCCCCTTCGATGCCTACCTGGTAGACGCGGTTCTCGTAGCTGTTCAGCGCCAGCACGCGGGCGTCGCTGAGGTAGCCCAGGCTCTCGACGGCATCCAGAACCAGATCGGGGGTGAGGGCGGCGAAAGGATGAGACATGGGCAGCTCCGTCGGTTGGCCGCAGAGTGTAACGCCTGGGGCCATTCGGCACGGTCACTATTCGTATTGCTTTACCATGAGCACTGGTTTGTTGGGCTGAAACGAATCACCGTTCGGGAGCAATCTTTGCGCCTTTCGAGGCCAGCTGGGCCGTATCGGTAATGGCCCAGGTACCCATCAGGTGAGCTTCAGTCCGTCAGCGCTGCATTGCTCTACACGCGAAATGCCTGCACTGCCTGGTTCAGTTGGCCACTTAGCGCTTGTAGCTCGCCGCTTTGGGCGCGGCCCTGGCTGATGCGCAGCAGGTTGTCGCTGCCCAGTTGATGGATGCGTTCGCTATGGTCGCGAATTTCGCTTACCGCGCCGCCCTGATAAGCGGTGGCGTCGGCGATGCGCCCGGCCATGCTGGTGATGGTGCGGATTGCACTGACGATTTCATCCAGGGCACCGTCTGCCGTACGTGCCTGGTTGGCTGTTGCTTCGGCGTGTTCGACTTGGCTGCGCATTGCCACCAGCGACCCATTCGCCGCTTTTTGAAGGCGCCCGATCACATCCTGAATCTGCGTGGTGGCTGCGCTGGTACGCAATGACAGCGTTCGTACTTCGTCCGCCACTACGGCAAAACCGCGACCCGCCTCGCCGGCTCGGGCTGCTTCGATGGCGGCGTTGAGGGCGAGCAGATTGGTCTGCTCGGCGATGCTGTGGATAACCGTCAGCACGCTGCCAATAGTGCCCGTTTCCTCGGCTAGGCGCTCGATGGACTGGGCGTTGCTTTGCACTTCCTCAACCAGGGCATGCAAGCCAGTCAGGCTGTTGCCGATCACCTGCTGACCCTGTGCTAACGCTCTGTCGGCGTCGTGGCTGGCGGTCGCGGTCTGGCTGGCGTCGTCAGCGACCTGAAGGATGGTCGCTTCCAGTTCGCCAAGTGCGTCACGAATCTGTGCGGTATCGCTGGCCTGGCGTTCGGCGCCGTCGTGCAGGCCGCCGCTGAGATCGGCTAGCGTGTGGCTGGAGGCCGACACCTGGCCGGCGTGCTGGTGGATGGTACCGACCAGATCGACCAAGTAGGCGCGCAGGCGATTCAGCGACTCCTCGATATCACGCAGCTCGCGAGTGTTGGTGGCCAGGTGAATCTCGCGGCTGAAGTCGCCAGCTGCCCACGCCGAGAGTGCCGGCACCAGGCGCTCGAGCAGGCGGCTGAGGCGGCGCTGCAGGGTATCGATGATCAGCGCGATAAGCAGGATCAGTGCGACCATGGCACCAAGGATCAGGCGTACTTCGCCCTGGATACGGCCATGCTCGGCACGCACTTGCGGTTCCAGCGTGGTGAACGACTGCTGCACCGCATCCAGCCGAGTGCGGGTGGCGGCGGCCAACTGGCTGCGCTGCTCAATCAGCGTTCGGGTACGCGCCAGCTCGCCCGGGTAGCGCCCTATCAGGCTGTTGAGCTCACGTTTCAGGGCGATTCCGCGATCTTCCACTTCGTTCTCCTGGCTGTCAGTGTCCAGGCCCATCAGCGAAGCGAAGGCGTTACCGCCTGATGCCGCTTCATCGGTGACGCCGAGCAGTGCCAGGCTGTCGATGGTTTTCGCCAGCTCCTGCAGCGAAAGCACTTCGCGCTCCACGTCCGCGGCCAGTTCGCTGCGCCCGCTGCTGACCAGCTTGTCACGTGCCAGTGCCAGGCGGGCGAGGTGCTGGGAGGCCTCGAACAGCGGGCGGCCATAGGCTTGTGCCGCTTCGCCCTGAGCGTCATCGGCATACTTGGCGATTTGTGATAACGCGCCGGCTATTTCCCGCTCGGACTGGATCAGTAGCCCTTGGGGATCACCGGACAGTTTGCCGGCTGCGAGCAGTTCATCAGCCGTGAAGATTTTCAGGTCATTCAGGCTGTTACCGAGATCGCCTGCGAGGTTGGCAGGCAGTTGGGCGATGTTTTGCTGTAACGCATCGACGCCCTGCAGGGCGGCGCTGTGGCGCAAGGCGTCGCCGCTTTCCAGGTAGCCTAGGATGTTGCCTGCGGCCTCACGTTGGAATTGCTGGGAAAGGCTCAGGTACTGCTCCATCAGTACATAAGGGCGCTCCAGTGCCCGCTGTGACCACCATAGCGTGCAGGCCAAGGCGATACCGACGCCGACCAGCAGCAGGGTGTTGAGATTGGTAAGTGATTTAAGGCGCATGGGACTCGACCGACGACTGAACGGTGATGGCACTGCGCCATGCAGTGCTGCGGTGTCGGTAAGTTATTGCACCTTCATGACAGGGGTGTGACGCCGTGCGCTGGGTCACAAAGAGGGCGCCATCCACATGACGGGCGGCGGTGGTGATGATCCTGCAGGTGTGATCGCGTCAGCCGTTAGCGCGCCATGTGGGGCGTCGAACTGACGTGCCTGATCCAGGCATCACCTCAGTCGTACACCTCGACGCGGTTACGGCCGCCATTCTTGGCGCGGTACAGCGCCTCATCGGCGCGCTGTGACAGGTTCTTGCTATCCAGATCGTCACGTAGTTCGGCGATACCGCAGCTGAAGGTACAACTGAGATCCTGAGGATGCGCGGGGTAATGGATTTCGGCGAAGCGCTTGCGCACTTCATCGATCACCTTGGCGGCGGTGCGTGCGTCGGTATTAGGCATCACCACGGCGAACTCTTCACCGCCATAGCGGCCGATGCAGTCGCTCTTGCGTAGCCGCTGCTTGAGGAACAGCGCCAGGCTCTTGATCACCCGGTCGCCCATGGGATGGCCGTAGTTATCGTTGACCTTCTTGAAAAAGTCGATATCGATCATGGCGAAGCTCAGCGGCTGCAAGTCGCGCTGGGCACGGAAGCGCTCATCTTCGAGCAACTGCAGTGTATGGGTGTGATTGAACAGGCCTGTGAGGCTGTCACGCACCATGCGCGCCCTGAGGTTGCGGGCACGATCGGCACGGTTGCGTACGGTGGCGATCAGATGCCGCGGTTTGATCGGTTTGGTGAGGAAGTCGTCGCCGCCTTCGCTCATGGCATCGAGCTGCTTGTCGAGGTCGTCTTCGGCAGACAGATAAATGATCGGTACGCTGACGTAGCGGTCGTTGTGGCGAATCACCTTGGCCAGCTCGGTACCGCTGCAGGCCGGCATGTACATGTCGAGGATGATCAGATCCGGCTGAAATTCGGCCAGTTCGGCCATGGCCTGAATCGGCTCGGTGAGGGTACGGGTGACGATGCCGGCACTGTTGAGCACTCGCTCGGTGTGGGTAGCCTGGGCGCGGGAGTCATCGATGACCAACACGCGGTACGGTTCGTACTGGGCGACGTGGGTGAGCACCTCGATGCGTTCCAGCAGGCTTGAGGCGTCCAGCGTACCGGTGAAGAATTCGCGTCCGCCAACGCGTACGGCAGCCAGACGGGTTGGTGTGTCGGTATCTTCATGACTGTAGAACAGCAGCGGAATCTTCTCTTGTAGCCCTTCCTGGACATCTTGCGCCAGGAGCAGGCCGTTGCCGCTGCCGGCAAAGTCGATTTCCATCAGAATCGCCGCTGGGTGGCGTTCGAGCATGGCGGCGCGGAAGGCATTGGCGGTGTCCAGCGGCCTGGCGTTCATGCCGAAGAACTCCAGTTGTTGGGCCAGGCGCTCGGCTCGCTCCAGGTGTTGCAAAGCGAGGTAAACCGGTTTGCGCAGCGGCGGCAAAGTGGTTTGCTCGAAGCGGTCGCCGTGGCGCAGGCCCGTGCGCGAGAGGCGCTGCATCAACTGATTGAGCTCGCTGATCACCTCACTGTTGAGTCGCCCACGATTGGCATCCACTGCGCTCAGGCAGGCGACGATGCGTTGCGCCAACTGGCGGTGCTCGACCTGCTCGAAACGCTCGGCATAGCGCTGCAGCAGTTGTGCCGCTTCATGCAGCTCCTGCATACCCGCATCGTTCCATTCGGCGTGCTGCAGGCGCTGCCAGACTTCCAGAACCTGGCGAGCCTGGTGGATGACGCGCTGGGCGAAGTGCTGCTTGAGCCGGTCGCGGCTGGGATCTTCGTGCTCGGTCATGGGCCTTTAATCTGCGTGGGGCGGCGAATCGCTACCGAGTGGTGGCGTCATGCTATCACCGGGTGATTATTTTGCCATTCCTTTGGCATTAATGCTGTGAATCGCCCCGCACGATGGGTCATGTTGAACAAACAGCTTTATGCCGACCTACTGGTGTGGTGATGGTTCCTGCGCGTTGTCACGTCGTGAACAGGTTGCGACGCTGCGCAGCGCAACAGCCTTCCCTTATAGTGAACAGCGTAGGCTTGCTAGGGAGCTCGTTGGGTCGCAAGTATTAGCGCAACCCTCCTTTCGGCCTGTGGTCGAAGCTCTGATATGTTGCAGATCAAAGGATAATCGCCATGCTTGATTGGAAGAACCGCACCTCCGGTACGCACAGTGCCAACGATGGCGCTACCGCTGGATCACGCCGCCGTGTCGGTGGTCGACTAGGCGGGATCATTGCCGTCCTGCTGGGTGTTTACCTGCTAGTGACGCTGGTCGTCGGCTGGTACTGGAGCCAGGAACCGGACATGTTCCCGGTGCAGCAACGCGTGCAGGCTGCAGCCGAAAGCAGTCAGCGTCAGGTGGTCAACGGTTATACCTCGGTGGAAACGCTCAAGCAGGTCGCCGAGACCCTGCTCGACAAGCCGGGCGGCTTCCTGTCCAACGACCTGGCGCCGCCGGGCCTGTGGCTCGACAACATGCCGAGCTGGGAGTACGGCGTGCTGGTGCAGGTACGTGACTTCTCCCGTGCGCTGCGCAAGGACTTCGCGCGCTCCCAGTCGCAGTCCACCGAAGATGGCGACCTGGCCCGCGCCGAGCCGCGCTTCAACTTCGATCATCGCAGCTGGGCACTGCCTGCCGCTGAGTCGGAATATCGCGACGGCATCAATTCTCTGGATCGCTACCTGGCTCGTCTGTCCGAGCCCGGTCAGGGGGGCGCGCGCTTCTACACCCGTGCCGATAACCTGAACAACTGGTTCGGTGATGTCGCCACTCGCCTCGGCTCGCTGTCGCAGCGGCTGTCGGCCAGCGTTGGCCAGGTGCGTCTGAACACCGAGATCACCGAGACCACCCAACTGGCGGATGGTCAGGTGCCCGAGGTGACCGAGCGCAGCTACGAAACGCCATGGCTGCAGATCGACAACGTGTTTTACGAGGCGCGCGGTCAGGCCTGGGCGCTGTCGCACCTGCTGCGTGCCATCGAGGTGGACTTCGCCGATGTGTTGGCGAAGAAGAACGCGACCGTCAGCGTGCGGCAGATCATCCGCGAACTGGAGGCGGCTCAGGCTACGCTGTGGAGCCCGATGGTGCTCAATGGCAGTGGTTACGGCATTCTCGCCAACCACTCGCTGGTGATGGCCAACTACATCTCGCGTGCCAACGCCGCGGTGATCGACCTGCGTCAGCTGCTGTCGCAGGGCTGAGCCATGGCAATTGCTGAAACTGAGGTGGCGCACCGCGCTGCCTCGGATGCCGAGCTGATCGCCTGGGTCGACGAGCATGATCAATTACTTGGCCAGCTCCCTCGCGCCGAACTGCGCACCCGCAGTCTGATCGGCCGCGGCACCTTCATCTTGCTGTTCAATTCTGCCGGTGAGCTGTGCGTGCATCGGCGCACCCTGAGCAAGGCGGTGTATCCCGGTTATTGGGATGTAGCGGCTGGCGGCATGGTCGCGTCCGGCGAGAGTTATGTGCAGTCGGCCGAGCGCGAGCTGGCGGAAGAGCTGGGCATCCGTGATGCCGTTCTGCGTGATCAAGGCCGATTCTTCTTCGAGCAGCCGGACAACCGCTTGTGGTGCGCAGTGTTCTCGGCGGTATCCGATGCGCCCTTGATACTGCAGCCTGAAGAGGTGCTGGAGGCCCGTTTCGTCACGGTGCAGGCCGCATTGCTCGATACGCAGAGCAAACCGTATTGCCCCGACTCGCTACAGGCCCTGCAGCACTATCTGGCCAATCGATAGCAAGGCGATGAGGGTTGCTCGCGCTACTGATCGGGCGCGGGTCGCCAATCCATCAGCCTGTGGCGCATTTCGGTTCTTAGCATGGGCCGGCTTTGTCGTTACACTGCGCCGCTTCGCCAATCCACTGAGGAAAAATGCGGTGGCCAATAAAACCTCTTCATTCGCTGGGCTCGGTGGCCTGGTGTATTCCACTGACGCCGGCCGGCATTGTCCGGATTGTGGGCAGCCAGTGGATGCCTGCATCTGCTCGCGCACGGCGATCCCTGAAGGCGATGGCATTGCTCGGGTACGCCGCGAGACCAAAGGCCGCGGTGGCAAAACGGTGACCACCATCAGTGGCGTGCCGTTGGCCGAAGAGCCGCTCAAGGAGCTGGCGTCTGTGCTGAAGAAGCGTTGTGGCTGCGGCGGTTCTCTGAAGGACGGGGTAATCGAAATACAGGGCGACCACGTGGAGCTGCTGCTCGCCGAACTGCTCAAGCGCGGCTTCAAGGCGAAGAAATCCGGCGGCTGATGGCCGCCGACAGGCAACTTTCTAAACTTACCGATGGCTCGGCCAGTCCACTGCCGAGCATTCGTCATTTCCAGGCTTTATGCTCGCTCGACTCTATTCGACAGCATTAGCTCATTTGCAACAAGGGAGACCTCAATGGCCGCACGACGTACACGCAAGGACGATGGGAGCCAATGGACGGTGGCCGACAGCCGCAGCGTCTATGGTATTCGCCATTGGGGCGCGGGTTATTTCTCCATCAATGAAGCCGGCCGTGTCGAGGTGCGCCCCAACGGGCCGGGCAGCACGCCCATCGACCTCCACGAGCAGGTCGAAGAGTTGCGGCAGAGCGGTTTGTCGCTGCCATTGCTGGTGCGTTTTCCGGACATTCTGCAGGATCGTGTGCGCAAGCTGACCGGCGCTTTCGACGCCAGCATCGCGCGCCTGGAATACAACAACCGCTACACCGCGCTGTATCCGATCAAGGTCAACCAGCAGGAAGCGGTGGTGGAAAACATCATCGCCACGCAGAACGTCTCTATCGGCCTTGAGGCCGGTTCCAAGCCGGAACTGCTGGCGGTACTGGCGTTGGCGCCGAAGGGCGGCACTATCGTTTGCAATGGATACAAGGATCGCGAGTTCATCCGCCTGGCGCTGATCGGCCAGAAGCTCGGCCACAACGTATTCATCGTCATCGAGAAGGAATCAGAAGTCGCCCTGGTGATCGAGGAGGCCGCCGAACTCAAGGTGGCGCCGCAGATCGGTCTGCGCGTGCGCCTGTCGTCCCTGGCATCCTCGAAGTGGGCTGATACCGGCGGTGAGAAGTCCAAGTTCGGTCTGTCTGCGGCGCAGCTGCTGTCGGTGGTCGAGCGCTTCCGCCAGGCCGGGCTGGATCAGGGCATCCGCCTGCTGCACTTCCACATGGGCTCGCAGATCGCCAATATCGCCGACTACCGCAAGGGCTTCCGTGAAGCCATCCGTTATTACGGCGAGCTGCGCGCGCTCGGCCTGCCGGTCGATCATATCGATGTCGGCGGCGGCCTGGGTGTGGACTACGACGGCACCCATTCGCGCAACGCCAGCTCCATCAACTACGACATGGAAGACTACGCCGACGCCGTGGTCGACATGCTCAAGGAGTTCTGCGACCGCCAGGAAATCCCCCATCCGCACATCTTCTCCGAGAGCGGCCGGGCAATGACTGCGCATCACGCGGTGCTGCTGGTGCAGGTGACCGATGTCGAGCGCCACAACGACGAGGTGCCGGAAATCGACCGCAGCGTCGAGCAGCCGGAAGTGCTGCAGGTGCTGATTGACCTGCTCGGCGACAGCGATCCGGAAATGGTCGCCGAAAGCTACTGGCGCGCCACTCACTACGTCAGTGAAGTGGCTGCGCAGTATTCCGCCGGCAAGCTCGACCTGCCGCAGAAGGCCCTCGCCGAGCAGTGCTACTTTTCCATCTGCCGCCGTCTGTACAACCAGTTGAAGGCGCGTCAGCGTTCGCACCGTCAGGTGCTCGACGAGCTCAACGACAAGTTGGCCGACAAGTATATTTGCAACTTCTCGGTATTCCAGAGCCTGCCTGACACCTGGGCGATCGGCCAGATCCTGCCGATCCTGCCGCTCAATCGCCTCGACGAAGAGCCGCTGCGCCGTGCCGTGTTGCAGGATCTGACCTGTGATTCGGATGGCAAGATCAACCAGTACGTGGACGAGCAGTCCATCGAAACCAGCCTGCCGGTGCACGAACTGCGCGACGGTGAAGATTACGTGCTGGGTATCTTCCTGGTCGGTGCTTATCAGGAAATTCTCGGTGACATGCACAACCTGTTCGGTGACACCGATTCGGTGAACATCTACCAGAACCAGGACGGCAGCGTTTACCACGCCGGTATCGAAACCCACGACACCATCGAGGACATGCTGCGCTACGTGCACCTGTCGCCCGAGGAACTGATGACTCATTATCGCGACAAGGTCGCCAGCGCCAAGATCAGTGTGCGTGAGCGTACCCAGTTCCTCGACGCCCTGCGTCTGGGCCTGACGCGCTCCTCGTACCTGTCGTACTGAGAACCGGCGATTTGCCGCGGCTCGCTTGCGAGTGGCGGCTGTTCTGCAAGCCGACGTGATGGTGACCAATCGCCGGCAAGCCGGCTCCTACGGGACCGTATAGGTTGCGAAACTGTAGGAGCTCGCTTGCGTGCGAGGCGATGGTAGCCGTTCTGCGCAAATGGTCACTGATCCCGCAGTCGGGCGCCTGTATTCCGATCACCTGTAAAGGAGGCATCGCGATGAAAGCCATTCTGGCTCTACTGCTGTCGGCACTCGCCATCACTGCTCACGCTGCCGACGATCCTCTCCAGGCCGAGCTCTGGAAAACCCGCCCGTTGATCCTGCTCGCCGACGATGCCAGCGATCCATTGCTCGTCCGGGTGCGAGAAGCCTTGGCGCAGCCTGCCAACCGTGAAGCTTTCGTCGAGCGCGACATGGTGCTCTACACCGTTGTGGGCAAGCAGGGGCAACGCAATGACCAGCCCCTGGATGCCATCGCCACCAAGCGCCTGCTGCTGGCGCTGAATGCCGGCAGTGAGCGGCCACAGATCATTCTGGTCGGCAAGGATGGTGGTAAGAAGATCCAGCAAGGCGCCGATGCGGACTTGCAGAAAATCTTCGCCACCATCGACCGAATGCCCATGCGCCAGGGCGAATGATCCTCTGATGGATCAATGATTTTTACCTGTCTTGGCTCTATGGGTAGGGCCAAGCCGCCTTTAAGGTAGCGTCCATCTGATGCAGAGGACGCCAGCATGTCTCAACCTGTCACCCTTCGTACTGTGCAAGGCAATGCCGAGTGCCTGGCCTGCTTTCCTGTCATGCGCGCACTTCGGCCGCACCTTGACGACGCCCATGCGTTTGCGTGTCAGGTGCAGCGTCAAGCTTCCCAGGGGTATCGCCTGCTCGCCGCTTGGCGAGGAGATCAGGTCGTTGCGCTGGCCGGCTATCGGCTGCAGGAAAACACCCTCTACGGACGTTTCGTCTATATCGATGACCTGATTGCACTGCCCGACGAGCAGCGTGGGGCCCTCGGCCAGTTGCTGATCGAGGCGGTGCGGGCGCACGCCATCAGTACGGGCCATGCCTACCTGGTTCTGGACACCGCGCTGGGCAATGCCCTGGCCCAGCGGTTCTATTACCGCCATGGCCTCCTGGCGCGCGGCATGCACTTCGTTCAACCGCTGTTAGAGGAGGTCGTATGAAACGTATTTTGCTGCTTGAGTGCAGCCCGCATCGGCAGAAGGCCAGCGGCAGCCAGGTGGCGCGGCAACTGATAGCGCGGCGCTGGCCAAGTGCTGACGTAATAGAGCGCGATCTGGCCGGTGAGCCGCTGCCACCGCTCAGTGCCGAATATGCATCGGCGCTGACCGGCTCCGCACCTTTCGATGATCCTGCCTTCGCCTGCTCCGAGGCCTTGATTGCCGAGCTGGAGGCCAGCGACTGCCTGATCATCGTCACCCCGATGCACAACTTCAGCGTGCCCGCAGCGCTAAAACTGTGGATCGATTACGTGCTGAGAATCCACCGCAGTTTCACCACTTCGGCGCAGGGCAAGGTCGGTTTGCTGCAGGATCGGCCCACTCTGGTGCTGGTGAGTGCCGGCGGCTTCTATCATGGTGAGCAGGCACGTCAGTCGGATTTTCTCACTGCTTACCTGCGCCATGTGCTGAGCACCCTGGGTATCACTCAGGTTGAGTTCATCCATCAGCAGGGCATGGCCCTGGGTGCCGAGTCGTTGCAGGCGGCCCTGACCGGGGTGCTGCCACAGTTGGAAAAATCAACAAATTTCTTCTCGAGCCCTCCACGGAGATAGCGCTATGACCACCCTGCGCCTGCCCTACAGCCAGCTTTCACCCGACGCCTACAAAGGCCTGCTGGCCACCAAGAACGCCCTGGCTGCCAGCAGTCTGGGGCTGCCGCTGATCGAGCTGGTGTACCTGCGAATTTCGCAGATCAACGGCTGCGCCTTCTGCCTGGAGATGCACGCCAAGGCGCTACGCCAGGGCGGAACGCCCGATGTGAAACTCGACAGCCTGGCCGGCTGGCGCATCAGTGGGCATTTCACTGATGCCGAGCAAGCGGCGTTGGCCTGGGCCGAATCGTTGGCCGACATTGCGCAGACTCACGCACCGGATGAGGTCTTCGAGCCGCTCAAGGCGCATTTCGATGATACGCAGATCAGTGACCTTACCTTCGCCATTTCGCTGATGAACGCCTTCAATCGGCTGGCGATTGGGATGCGGCAGTAGCCCGCAGACGCTAAAAGGCAGAAGCGGCCGGTCGCGATCTCGTGGGAGGGGCTTTAGCCGCGAGCTCTTTACGCCTAACTAGGCAAAATCGAGGCTAAAGCCTCTCCCACAAAATCCTCTGCTCACCGTCCGCTTTCGCCACCCTGCCGCCCTTCATATAAGCAGCATCCCAGCCGCTCCGAGCAGCAGTATCAAATACCTGTCCGATCCGCCAGCAGGCTGCGGTCGAACACGAACACGCCGTCGGCCTGTTCGGTCAGTTCCCAGAGCTGCTGGGGGCGGCCCATTTTCGGGAAGTTCTTTTCCCCGGTGTCGCGAATCCAGCCGGCCTCCTTCATGCGCTCCAGACGTTTGCGCAGCGAGGTGTTGTTGATCGTCGTACCCAGGCAGGCCTGGGCTGCATTCAGGGCGTCGAGCACGGTGAAGCGTGGCGGGGCCAGGTACAGGGGCAGGCTGGTGTATACCGATTTGCCCGCCAGGCGCTCCAGGCTGAGGCGCACCAGATCCCCGTGGTCGAAGGGCAGGGCGATGCGCCCGTCCAGCACCTCGTCCAGTGGCACGAAACGCAGGCCATCATCGGCCGTTTCAGTGTCCGGGGCCAGCAGCGCCAGGTAGTAGGTGCTCATCGACCAGCCGCGTGGATCACGGTTGGCGCTGCCCTCGGTACCGACCTGTTCCAGGTGCCGTGGTACAACCTGGGCCTTGTCGCGCAGTACGCGGTGGGCGGCGGCCTCCAGGTTCGCATCCCGGGTGCTGCCATTGACGATCACCCCCGGTAGCGCCCATTGCCCGATGAAGGGCTCACGCTCGCGGCGGTGCAACAACAGGTGCAACTGCCGGCTCTCGGCATCCATGCGCAAGGCGATCAGGTCGACACTCGCCAGTACTTCAGCAGAACTCACATCGCCCTCCTGTAAATTGTCATGTCGGCCTGGATTTCCGGCAGTTTCCAGGCCTCAGGGATCGTTTGCCCGGCAGCGATCATCGCGCGAATTGCGCTGCTGTGCACGGTCATCTCCTCATCTGCCACCAGCAGGCCGAATTGCTGGCGCAGGTCTGCTGCGCGGTAAAAGGTGGTCAGCCGATCGAGGTTGTCTTCGCCGATTACTAGCGCCAGGCGCTGCGGTGACTGGTGGTGCTCTTGAGCGATGTGGCTCATCAGGTCGTAGCTGTAGACCACCTTGCCGTCGGCACCCAACTGACGCTCCACGGCCGAGCACACCACGCGTTCGCCGAAGCGCTCCGCCAGCCGTTCGACCCAGGTGCAACGCATCTCGAAGTCCGCCATGCGCTTGGCATCGGCGTGCCGGTAGCTGGGCACTACCACCACTCGATCCGCCACTTCCAGCGTGCGCTGGATGACGCTGGCGTGACCGGCGTGGGGCGGATCGAAGGCACCGCCGTATACAGCCAGGGCGAAATGCTGCGGCGTTGGCTCGGCACCTGCGGCGGCGTAAGTCTGGAGTGATGACGACAGCATCGTGAATCTCCGCGTGGGTGGGTGTTGACAGATATAATACACCTGGTGGATTATGTGTCCACCCCGCAGCGATGCGGCTCCACCAGCAGGAGGTGTCAGATGAAGATCGCCACGTTCGATGTCGATGCGCAAAAGGGCTTCACCAGCCTGTGCCCCGATGAACTGCCTGTGACCGGCGGTCACGAGATCGCCGCGCCGCTCAACGACATGGCGCGTCGTGGCACCCTGCGCCTGGGCAGCAAGGACGCCCACGCCCCCAACTCCATCTGGGTGGTGGAAAGCCATGCCCAGATGCTCCAGCCGCTGAGCCATGCCAACGCCGACCTGACCTGGGTCAGCCACTGCGTACCGGGCACGCCTGGCTTCGAGCTGCTGGACGAGCTGCCGGCGCCGATCGACTACGACTTCTTCGTCTGGAAGGGCGTCGAGCCCGATCTGCACCCTTACGGCGCCTGCTTCCACGACCTGGCTGGCAAGCGCAGTACGGGCGTCATCGAATACCTCAAGGTCGCCGGTGTGGAGGCGGTGGTGGTCGGCGGCCTGGCCCTGGACTTCTGCGTGCAGAACACCGCATTGCAATTACGCGGCGCCGGCTTCCAGGTGTTGCTGTATCTTCCGGCTTGCCGGGCCATTTCCGAAGCCGGCGCAACGCAAGCCATCGACCAGATGCGCGCGCAGGGCATCACCATCTGCGCCGACAGCGGAGCGCTCGACAGCGAGCTGGCCCGCTTCGAGGAGAATGACCATGAGTGAGAGCGTATTCGCCCCCAGCATCATCCAGAATCTGCTGGATACCGACTTCTACAAGCTGACCATGATGCAGGCGGTGCTGCACAACTACCCCAACGCCGAAGTGGAGTGGGAGTTCCGTTGCCGTAGCAGCGAGGATCTGACGCCGTATCTGGCGGAAATCCGCTATCAGATCGAACAACTGGTCAACACCTCGATCACTCCGGATCAATTGGCTTATCTGGAGAAGATTCCCTTCATCAAGGCTGACTTCATTCGCTTCCTCAGCCTGTTCCGTTTCAACATGCGCTACGTGCACGTCGGCACCGACGCGGCCGGCCAGCTGGCGATCCGCGTGCGCGGGCCCTGGTTGCATGTGATCCTCTACGAGATCCCGTTGCTGGCCATCGTCTCGGAAGTTCGCAACCGCTACCGTTACCGCGAAGTGGTGATCGAGCAGGTGCGCGAGCGGCTTTACGAGAAGCTCGACTGGCTCAAGGGTGAGGCATCGGCCGCTGAGCTGGCAGACTTTCAACTGGCTGATTTCGGCACCCGTCGGCGCTTTTCCTACCGCGTGCAGGAAGAGGTGGTGCACATCCTCAAACGTGATTTCCCGGGCCGCTTCGTGGGTACCAGCAACGTGCACCTGGCCCGTGAATTCGACCTCAAGCCGATCGGCACCATGGCCCACGAATGGTTCATGGCGCACCAGCAACTCGGCCCGCGGCTGATCGATAGCCAGAAAGTGGCGCTGGAATGTTGGGTCAAGGAATACCGCGGTCTGCTCGGCATCGCCCTGACCGACACCATCGGTATGTCCAGCTTCCTAGAAGATTTCGATCTGTACTTCGCCAAGCTGTTCGATGGGCTGCGCCACGATTCCGGTGATCCGCTGCAATGGGCCGAAAAGGCCATCGCGCACTACGAAAAACTGGGTATCGATCCGCAGGGCAAGACGTTGATCTTCTCCGATGGTCTGACGCTGCCCAAGGCGCTGGAGCTGTATCGCGCGCTGCATGATCGTATCAATGTCAGCTTCGGCATCGGCACCAACCTGACCTGCGACATTCCCGGTGTGGAGCCGATGAACATCGTCATCAAGATGATCGACTGCAACGGCCAGCCGGTGGCGAAGATCTCCGATACACCCGGCAAGACCCAGTGCCGCGACCCGAACTTCGTGACCTATCTCAAACATGTTTTCCGCCTCGACGCGAACTGACCAAGGGAGAGACACCATGAGCAACCTACAAGCCGAAATCGCCACCGCCCTGGGCGTCATCGCCCCGTTCTCCTCGCCGGCCGATGTGGACGCCGAGATCGCCCGGCGTATCGCCTTCATCAAGGCTACCCTGGCCGCATCGCACACCAAGGTGCTGGTGCTGGGCATCAGTGGTGGGGTGGATTCTTCTACCGCCGGGCGCCTGGCACAGCTCACCGTCGAGCAGTTGCGCAGCGAAAAGCAGGATCAGGGCTACCGTTTCGTCGCCATCCGCCTGCCGCACAACGTCCAGCACGACGAAGCCGATGCCCAGGCCGCGTTGGCCTTCATCGCCGCGGACGAAGTGCTGACCATCGATATTGCGCCTGCAGTCGCTGGCCTGGCCGGGCAGATTCCCGAGCTGGGCGGGCTGGCCTCATCGCGTCGTGACTTCGTGCTCGGCAATACCAAGGCGCGCATGCGCATGCTGGCCCAGTACACCGTGGCCAACGCGCGCAACGGCCTGGTCATCGGTACCGACCATGCGGCGGAAGCGGTAATGGGCTTCTTCACCAAGTTCGGTGACGGCGCCTGCGACCTGGCGCCGTTGAGCGGTCTGGTCAAAGGCCAGGTACGGCAGATCGGCGAGCGTCTTGGCGCCCCGGCGGCGGTGTTCGCCAAGGTGCCGACTGCGGATCTGGAAGACGAACGCCCGGGCATTCCCGATGAGCAGGTGCACGGCGTCAGCTACGACGATATTGATGCATTCCTGCAGGGCAAGCCCGTCAGCGAATCGGCCTACCAGGCCATCGTGCAGACCTACGACAAGACTCAGCACAAGCGCGAGTTACCGCTGGTGCCTTGAGCTCAGGCCGGCAAACCAGCCCGCTGCCCTGTCAGCGGGCTTTTATGTGCGCCCGTTGTTAGGCCTGTGTGCCCAGCAACACATGGCTGGCGGCGAACTGCGCACGTACCAGGCTGCCCACCATCAACCCCTGTTTGGCTAACTGCTCGCTGGGAGCCAGGGCGCACAGCGTTTGCCCGTTAGGCAGAGCGATGCGTACTTCGCTGGGGCCATCCGTTTCGCTCAGAATCTGCTCGATGGTTCCTTGTAGTTCGTTGAGTTCTGCATCAGCGTTTTGGCTAGGTGGACTGAGCTGTAACCAGCCAGCCTTGATCAACACCATCAAAGGCGCGCCGGGCTGCAGCTGCAAATGCTGGGTACTGCTGCGGGTGATCTGTGCCTGGATCGGCGAGCCGCCGGGCAACTCGATAGTGATCAGGTCATTGCACCCTTGGGGCTGGATGTTGCGTACGCGCCCGCTCAATTGGTTACGCGCGCTGGTGCGCAGCATCAGGCGGCCGAGCACCTGCAGGTCGGCATCATGTTCGGCGGCGTTCAGCACGTCAGCCTGAATCGCCTGCAGGCGCTGGTGCAGGTGCAGCAAGCGCTCGCCGGCCGGAGTCAGCCGCGCGCCACCACCGCCTTTTCCGCCGACGCTGCGTGCCACCAAGGGCTGCTCGGCCAGGTTGTTCAATTCGTCGATGGCATCCCAGGCCGCTTTGTAGCTCATGCCTGCCGCCTTGGCTGCACGGGTGATCGAGCCTTGCTCGGCGATCTGTTCGAGCAGGGCGATACGTTGCGGGCGGCGGGTGACGTGCTGGGCGAGCAGGGAGAGGTTGGTCATTGGCTGGGCGGCGGAATTCACGACGGCCGCTCACTGTGCGTGACGCTCCAGCCTCCGTCAATGATCGCCCGGCGCAGGTGTACGGGCCAGGCAGTAGACGTCCACGCGCGTTGCCCCAGCTCTGATTAACAGGCGTGCCAGTTGCTGCGCGGTGGCGCCGGTAGTTAGCACGTCATCGACGAGCGCCACATGCCGTGCGGCGATCTGCGCATTGGGCTGGATCGCAAAGGCGCCGCGCAGGTTACGTCGGCGCGCTGCCGCATCGAGTTTCTGTTGCGCCGGGGTTTCGCCGATTCGCTGCAGCCAGTCGCTGTGCCGAGGAAGTTGTAGCGTTTTGCCGACCACCTCGGCGAGCATCTGCGCCTGATTGAAACCGCGCTGGCGCTGACGTTTGGGTGACAGCGGCACAGGCAGTAACAGGTCTGGTCGGGGCAGCCCTTCGTTAAAGGCATGGGTCAGGTGGCGAGCGAGCAAATCGCCAAGCAGGCGGCCCGTGGGCCAACGAGCCTGGTGTTTGAAACGATTGATTAGCGCATCGACAGGAAAGCCATAACGCCACGGTGCCTCGACCCTGCTGAACGCAGGTGGGCGTTTCAGGCAGTTGCCACAGCTCAGTCCGTCGACAGCCAGGGGCAGGGCGCATATCTGGCAGTGCGGGCCGAGCCAGGGGAGTTCGGCATCGCACTCTGCGCATAGCGGTAGGCAAGAGTCGACCGGGTCAGAGCAGAGCGAACAGGTTTGTTTTATTTTTAACCAGTTGTAAACCTTTAAAAATGCTGAAGGTTGACAGCGCATAAGGCTTCCTTAACTATGCCGCACATCCGTGTTGGGTCTGCTTGGACTGTAGCAGGCCGCCTGTAGATAAGGACTTGCCCCCATGAGCGCTAGTACCGCCGCCCTGCGTCACGATTGGAGCCTGAAAGAAGTTCGGGCGCTGTTCGAGCAGCCGTTCAATGACCTGCTGTTCCACGCCCAGACCGTGCACCGCGCGCATTTCGATGCCAACCGTGTGCAGGTCTCGACGCTGCTGTCGATCAAGACCGGGGCTTGTCCCGAAGACTGCAAATACTGTCCGCAGTCCGGTCATTACAACACCGGCCTGGACAAGCAGAAGCTGATGGAAGTGCAGAAGGTGCTGGAGGCCGCCGCCGAGGCCAAGGCTATCGGTTCGACCCGGTTCTGCATGGGCGCGGCCTGGAAGCACCCGTCCGCCAAGGACATGCCTTACGTGCTGAAGATGGTCGAAGGCGTGAAGGCCCTAGGCTTGGAAACCTGCATGACCCTGGGCAAGCTCGACAAGGAGCAGACCGCTGCCCTGGCCGAGGCAGGCCTCGACTACTACAACCACAACCTCGATACCTCGCCGGAGTTCTACGGTAGCATCATCACCACCCGCACCTACTCCGAGCGTCTGCAGACCCTGGCTTACGTGCGCGACTCGGGTATGAAGATCTGCTCCGGCGGCATCCTCGGCATGGGCGAGTCGCTGGATGACCGTGCCGGCCTGCTGATCCAGTTGGCCAACTTGCCGGAGCACCCGGAGTCTGTGCCGATCAACATGCTGGTCAAGGTCGAGGGCACGCCGCTGGCCAACGAAGAGGACGTCGATCCCTTCGACTTCATCCGCATGCTGGCGGTGGCGCGCATCATGATGCCGAAGTCCCATGTGCGCCTTTCCGCTGGGCGTGAGGCGATGAACGAGCAGATGCAGGCCCTGGCGTTCTTCGCAGGCGCCAACTCGATTTTCTACGGCGAAAAACTGCTGACCACTGCCAACCCTCAAGCCAGCAAGGACATGCAGCTGTTCGCACGCCTGGGCATTCAGCCCGAAGCGCGCGAGGAGCACGCCGACGAGGTGCACCAGGCCGCCATCGAGCAGGCGCTGGTTGAGCAGCGCGACTCGCGGCTGTTCTACGACGCCGCGGTCTGATAGTTGCCGCAGGTCTCGGGCCGGCAAAGACGTTGCCTGCCCGACGCCTGCCGCCCGGAGCTTTTCTGATGCCTTTCGATCTTGCCGCTCGCCTGGCCGAGCGTCGTGCCGCCGATCTCTATCGCCAGCGCCCCCTGCTGGGCAGCCCGCAAGGGCCACTGGTGGAGGTGGATGGTCGCCAGTTGCTGGCGTTCTGTTCCAACGATTATCTCGGCCTGGCCAACCATCCGTTGGTGGTCGAAGCCTGGCGTGCCGGTGCCCAGCGCTGGGGCGTCGGCGGCGGCGCCTCGCATCTGGTGATCGGCCACAGCACGCCGCACCATGAACTGGAAGAAGCCCTGGCCGATTTCACCGGGCGACCCCGTGCATTGCTGTTTTCCACCGGCTACATGGCCAACCTCGGTGCCGTCACGGCGCTGGTCGGCAAGGGTGACACGGTGCTCGAAGACCGCCTCAACCATGCCTCGTTGCTGGATGCGGGCCTGCTCAGCGGCGCGCGTTTCTCGCGCTACCTGCACAACGACCGCGGCAGCCTCGCCACGCGCCTGGACAAGGCCCAGGGCAATACTCTGGTGGTTTGCGACGGCGTCTTCAGCATGGATGGCGATATCGCGGATCTACCTGCGCTGTGCGCCGAGGCGCGTCGCAAGGATGCCTGGCTGATGGTCGATGACGCCCATGGCTTCGGCACCCTGGGCGCAACGGGCGGTGGTGTGGTCGAGCATTTCGGCCTCGGCATCAGCGACGTGCCGGTACTGGTCGGCACCCTTGGCAAGGCGTTCGGTACCGCTGGCGCCTTCGTCGCCGGCAGCGACGATCTGATCGATACGCTGGTGCAGTTCGCCCGGCCGTACATCTACACCACCAGCCAGCCGCCGGCGTTGGCTTGTGCCACCCTGAAGAGTCTCGAACTGCTGCGCAGCGAGCACTGGCGACGTGAGCACCTGGCCGCGCTGATCCGTCGATTTCGCGAAGGGGCGGGGGGCATCGGCCTGCAACTGATGGACAGCGACACGCCGATCCAGCCGATCCTGATCGGCGACAGTGGCCGCGCCGTCGCTTTGTCTCAGGCACTGCGCGAGCGCGGCATTCTAGTCACCGCGATTCGTCCGCCCACCGTGCCAGCAGGCAGCGCGCGGTTGCGGGTCACCCTGTCGGCTGCCCACGAACTTGCCCAGGTCGACCGGCTGCTGGAAGCGCTCGCCGATTGTTGGGCGCAGATGCCGGGAGAGCGCGGTGATGGCTGAAAGACTGATTCTGCTACCCGGCTGGGGGCTTGGCAGTGCGCCATTGCAGCCGCTTGTCGATGCACTCGGCTCGCAGTTGCAGGTCGATATCGAGCCGCTACCACCGCTCGGACATGGGCAACTGGAGCTGTGGCTCGACCTATTGGACGAGCGCCTGCCCCAGGGTGCCTGGCTGGGTGGCTGGTCACTGGGCGGCATGCTCGCCAGCCTGTTGGCTGCACGACGCGCTGCGGACTGCCCTGGCCTGCTGACACTGGCCAGCAATGCCACCTTCATTGCCCGCGAGGGGTGGCCGGCAGCGATGCCGACGGCTACCTTCGAGGCGTTTCACGAGTCGTATCGCCAGAACCCGAGCGCAACCCTCAAGCGCTTCTCCATGCTCTGCTGCCAGGGTGCTGCCGATGCGCGGGGGCTGTCCCGTACATTGCTGGCGCAAGCTGGCGGCGTCGACTCGCTGGCCGGGCTCGACCTACTTGCTAGCCTCGATACCCGACCCGCACTGCTGCAGTTCCAGGGGCCGCAACTTCACCTGTTCGGCACTGCCGATGCGTTGGTACCGGCGGCTGCCGCTGCTGCTGTTCAGGCATTGCAGCCTGCTGCCCAGGTGCTCAGTGTCGAGGGCGCGAGCCATGGGTTCGCTGTGGAGCAGGCCGAGCACGTAGCGGCCATGCTGCTCGGTTTCATGGAGGCGCAAGGTGAGCGAGCGGCCTGACAAGCGCCGGGTGGCGGAGTCTTTTTCCAGAGCCGCTGGCAGTTATGACAGCGTCGCCGAATTGCAGCGCGATGTGGGGCGCCGGTTGTTGTGGCGGCTGCCATTGTCCACGCAGCCGGGGCGATGGCTCGACCTTGGCTGTGGTACTGGCCACTTTAGCCGGGCGCTGGGCGAATGGTTCCCCCTCGCACAAGGTATCTCTCTGGACATCGCCGAAGGCATGCTGCAGCACGCCCGGCAGCAGGGCGGCGCGCAGTGTTACGTGGCCGGAGACGCCGAGCAGTTGCCACTGCGCGATCAGAGTTGTGATCTGATTTTCTCGAGCCTGGCCTTGCAGTGGTGCGCCGACTTCCAGGCTGTGCTCAGCGAGGCACGCAGGGTATTGCGACCAGGCGGTGTGCTGGCGTTCAGCAGCCTGTGTGTCGGCACCTTGCAGGAGCTGCGTGATAGTTGGCAGGCCGTTGACGGCTTCGTGCACGTCAACCGCTTCCGCCGCGTCGAAGACTATCAGGCGCTATGCGCCGCCAGCGGCTTGCAGGTACAGGCGTTGCAGCTTCAGGCGCACCGCCTCCACTACCCGGATCTGCGCAGCCTCACCCACGGCCTCAAGGCATTGGGCGCACACAATCTCAACGATGGTCGCCCGGCCGGGCTGACCGGGCGCGCTCGCTTGCGCGCGCTCGCCGATGCTTACGAACAGCTGCGCCAGCCCGAGGGGCTGCCCTGCACCTATCAGGTCATCTATGGCGTACTGCAAAAGGAGCAGCGCTCATGAGTGCAGCCTATTTCGTCACCGGCACCGATACCGAAGTCGGCAAGACCACCATTGCAGCCGGCCTGTTGCACGCGGCTCGCCGCGCCGGGCTGTCGACGGCTGCGGCCAAGCCGGTAGCCTCCGGCTGCCTGCTTACCGCAGAGGGGCTGCGCAACGACGATGCTTTGGCACTGCTTGCCCAATGCAGCCTGCCGCTGCGCTATGACGAGGTGAACCCCAATGCCTTCGCTCCGGCAATCGCGCCGCACCTGGCGGCGCGCGACGAAGGGGTGCAGCTCGAGGTGCCAGCGTTGAGCGCGGCGGTTCGGACGGTTCTGGGCAAGGGTGCCGACTTCACCCTGGTCGAAGGCGCAGGAGGTTGGCGTGTACCACTTACCGGCGCGGCCAATCTGTCGGATCTGGCTCGCGCGCTGGAGCTTCCGGTGATTCTGGTGGTAGGTGTGCGCCTGGGTTGCATCAACCATGCGGTACTGACCGCCGAGGCGATCCTGGGTGATGGCCTGCCGCTTGCTGGCTGGGTGGCCAATATCATCGATCCGCATATCGCACGGCTGCAGGACAACCTCGATACGCTGAGCGAGCGTCTGTCTGCACCCTGTATCGGCCAGGTGCCGCACTTGCAATCGGTGTCGCCGGAACAGGTGGCGCAGTACCTCGATTTATCGCGAATGATGCTATAAAGCCACCCCGTGCAGTATTTTTGGCTGTACATTTTTTAAGCGGCTTCTGCTTAAATACACGCCATGTAGTTGCTGCGGCAGGAGACGTCCATGCAGATTTCATCCACCAGTGCATTTACCTCTGGTATCAACACCATTCAGTCCGGGCAGCGCCGTGTCGAACAGGCCGCCGGCGAGATCGCCAGTGCTCCAGTGAATGCCGAGCGTGCCCAGGCCAACGAGCCGTCCGCCGCCCGTGCCGATATTGCCGACAACATGGTCGAGATGCGCGTGGGTCAATATGAAGCCCAGGCTGGTGCTCGTGTCGTGCAGACTGCGGACAAGGTGCTCGGCACCTTGATCGACGTCACCGCCTAATCGCAGCGCCTTTTTAGGCGCTCGACTCCAGGAGGGAGAACGACATGCAAGTTGCTGGTTTTTCCTCCTCTTACTATCCCTCCCTGCCGTTATCGGCTGCCGCACCTCGCCCTGTCGAATCCGCCAGTTCTCCTGAGTTGGCCCGCGCCGCTTTCGCGCCCGTGGCGCCTGGCGCTGAGCCTGAATCATCCAACGCTGCAACGGCGCAGGAAGAGCAGGACAAGCCGGAAGAGTCATCGACCACCACCGCGCCAGGCGAGCCTCGTACCCCTCAGGAAGAGCAGGAGTTGCAGCTCGTCATCTCCGAGCTTTCCAATCGTGATCGTGAAGTGCGTACCCACGAGCAGGCACATGCTGCAGTGGGCGGTGTGCATGCCGGGGCGCCCACCTATACCTACACCCGCGGGCCGGACGGCAAGCGCTACGCCTCCGGTGGCGAGGTAAGCATCGACGTTGGTGCGGTCGCCAATGATCCGCAGGCTACGCTGAGCAAGATGCAGATCGTGATACGGGCTGCATTGGCGCCAGCGGAGCCTTCGGCTCAGGATCGCAGCGTGGCCAGTCAGGCCCAGGCGCAAATGGCCGTGGCTCGCGCCGAACTCGCTGCCATGCAGCGTAGTGAGGTGGAGGAGTCGAAGGCGCCTGCCGACGAAGAGGCTAAGGAAAGCGACGACCCGTCAGTCACGGCGGACGCTCCAGCAAAGCCACCAGCGCCAGCTGGCATCAGCCTTTATGCCGCATCAGCGGCTGATCAAACGCCATCCGGGTTGCTCGATCTTCGCGCTTGAGTCAGCAGAGGCGGCCTTGACAGTGATTGAGCGTAAACGTATGTTTCAAACATGTGTTTGAGTCGCTGCACTGGCAGCCGACTCCATATATGGCCATCCTGCACACGACCGCCCATCGGTCATCCCAAACATAAGAGACCACCCGCAGAGGTACCCGCTATGCCTGAATACAAGGCCCCCTTGCGTGATATCCGTTTCGTTCGTGACGAACTGCTCGGCTATGAAGCGCACTACCAGAGCCTGCCCGGCTGCCAGGACGCCACGCCAGACATGGTCGATGCCATCCTCGAGGAAGGCGCCAAGTTCTGCGAGCAGGTGCTCTCTCCACTGAACCGCGTGGGCGATACCGAGGGCTGCACCTGGAGCGAGTCCGGTGTGAAAACGCCGACCGGTTTCAAGGAAGCCTACAAGCAGTTCGTCGAAGGTGGCTGGCCGAGCCTGGCGCATGACGTCGAGCACGGCGGCCAGGGCCTGCCTGAGTCGCTGGGCCTGGCTGTCAGCGAAATGGTCGGTACCGCCAACTGGTCGTGGGGCATGTACCCGGGCCTGTCCCATGGCGCGATGAACACCATCTCCGCTCACGGCACGCCCGAGCAGCAGCACACCTACCTGACCAAGCTGGTCTCCGGCGAATGGACGGGCACCATGTGCCTGACCGAAGCCCACTGCGGCACCGACCTGGGCATGTTGCGCACCCGTGCCGAACCTCAGGCGGACGGCTCCTACAAAATCTCCGGCACCAAGATCTTCATCTCGGCCGGTGAGCACGACATGGCCGATAACATCGTGCACATCGTGCTGGCTCGCCTGCCGGATGCACCGGCTGGTACCAAGGGTATCTCCCTGTTCATCGTGCCGAAGTTTTTGCCCAGCGCCGAAGGCGGCGTCGGTGAGCGCAACGCGGTGAACTGTGGCTCCCTCGAACACAAGATGGGCATTCACGGCAACGCCACCTGCGTGATGAACTTCGACGCGGCCACCGGCTTCCTGATCGGCCCGCCGAACAAGGGCCTGAACTGCATGTTCACCTTCATGAACACCGCCCGCCTGGGCACTGCTCTGCAAGGTTTGGCGCATGCCGAACTGGGCTTCCAGGGTGGCATCAAGTACGCCCGTGATCGCCTGCAAATGCGCTCGCTGACTGGCCCGAAAGCGCCGGAGAAAGCCGCCGATCCGATCATCGTGCACCCTGATGTTCGCCGCATGCTACTGACCATGAAAGCCTTCGCCGAGGGCAATCGGGCGATGGTTTACTTCACCGCCAAGCAGGTGGACATCCTCAAGTACGCCCAGGATGAAGAACAGAAAAAAGCAGCCGACGGCTTGATGGCCTTCCTGACCCCGATTGCCAAGGCGTTCATGACCGAAGTGGGCTTTGAATCCGCGTCCCACGGCATGCAGATCTACGGTGGTCACGGCTTCATCAGCGAGTGGGGCATGGAGCAGAATCTGCGCGACTGCCGTATCTCGATGATGTACGAAGGCACTACCGGCGTTCAGGCCCTCGATCTGCTCGGCCGCAAGGTACTGATGACTCAGGGCGAAGCGCTCAAAGGCTTCACCAAGATCGTCCACAAGTTCTGCCAGGCTAACGAAGGCAACGAAGCGGTCAAGGCATTCGTCGAGCCGCTGGCCAAGCTGAACAAGGAGTGGGGCGAGCTGACCATGAAGATTGGCATGGCCGCCATGAAGGATCGCGAGGAAGTCGGTGCTGCCTCGGTGGATTACCTGATGTACTCCGGTTACGTCTGCCTGGCTTACTTCTGGGCCGACATGGCGCGCGTGGCTGCCGAGAAGATCGCCTCGGGCGAGGGTGACCAGGCTTTCTACAAGGCCAAGCTGCAGACCGCGCAGTTCTACTACGCGCGCATCCTGCCGCGTACCCGCACTCACGTTGCGACCATGCTCTCCGGCGCAAGCAGCCTGATGGACATGAACGAGGAAGACTTCGCTCTGGGTTACTGATCGTCCATGCGTTGAAAGAGCCGCGGCCCATTGGGTCGCGGTTTTTTTATGGCTGCCTTTCGGGCTGCATTGCCTGAGGTATCGCTGCCGCAACTGCACAGGTGAGACGCTCGCGGATCTCGTGCGTAGCTAACCAAATACAGGCAGAATGCCAGTCTATTTCTGGTCACTGCGGAGCTCGTCTTGTCGCGCCTAACCGCCTTGCGCCTGGGGCACTTCCTGCCAGCGTTACTGCTGCTCGGTGGTGGCTTGCTGGCCGCCACCCTGCCAACGCTGACCGACTTCTTCACGTCCCTCTTCAATGTGCTGCCTACCTTGTTGCTGCTGCTGGGTGGCACGTTCTGCGTGGTCTATGGCCGGCAACGCGAGCTGTTCCTGCTGCTGGTGCTCTACCTGGGCTACTTCGTGCTCGACGAGCAGGCTGATCATTACCGCGATTTCGGTCAGGTACGCGATGATGCAGCGTTGGTCTTTCACCTCAGCAGCCTGCTGTTGCCGCTGCTCTACGGGTTGTTCGCACTGTGGCGCGAGCGCACCCATCTGATCCAGGATCTGATCGCCCGCGTTGCGGTACTGCTGGCGGTTTGCGCCGTGGCTGCAGCGCTCGCGCGGCGTTATCCACAGGCGCTCGAACAATGGTTGTCGGTGATCCGCTGGCCCGCGCTGCATGCCGAATGGATGAGCCTGGTGCAGCTGGCCTATCCGCTGTTCCTGCTGGTGATCGTCGCGCTGCTGGTGCAGTACCTGCGCACGCCTCGCCCGGTACACGCGGTGCAGTGCGTCGGGGTGATCGCCCTGTTGTGGATGCTGCCCAATACCTTCATTCAGCCCCATGCACTGCAGGTGATGTCCAGCGTGGTGATGTTGATGATCGTCGTCGGCGTGGCGCACGAGGCCTACCAGATGGCCTTCCGAGACGAGCTCACCGGGTTGCCGGGGCGTCGGGCGCTTAACGAGCGACTGCAGCGGCTGGGGCGCAGTTACGTGCTCGCCATGGCGGATGTCGATCACTTCAAGAAATTCAACGATACCCATGGTCACGATGTCGGCGATCAGGTGCTGCGTGTGGTCGCCAGCCAGCTGAGCAAGGTCGGCGGTGGCGGCAAGGTCTACCGCTACGGTGGTGAGGAATTCACCCTGGTGTTTCCCGGCAAGACCATCGAGCAGTGCCTGCCGCATCTGGAGGCCATACGTGAGGCCGTCGAGCGCTATCAAATTCAGTTGCGTGATGGTCAGCAGCGCCCGAGTGATGACCAGTTGGGGCGTCAGCGTCGCCGGGGTTCTGCAGCTACTCATGTGTCAGTGACGGTGAGTATCGGCGTAGCCCAGCGCGGTGATGAACAGCGCAGTGTGGAAGAGGTGCTCAAGGCTGCCGACAAGGCGCTTTACGGCGCCAAGAGCGCGGGGCGTAATTGCGTAAGCAGCCAGGTGCAGCGGCGCGGAGCCGTCAAGCTGAAGGCTGGTCGCGCCTGACTGTATGTGTGATCGATCAGTGGCTGATCGGTCACGACACGACCCTATGTGTCTGAAAAGTTGTTGGGCTAGACTCGGGGTCTGAACGTGCTACCGAGGATTTCCCATGGCCGATTACAAAGCTCCCCTGCGTGACATGCGCTTCGTGCTCAACGAGGTTTTACAGGTTTCAACACTGTGGGCGCAGCTGCCGGCCCTGGCCGATGTGGTCGATGAAGAGACCGCCAATGCGATCCTCGAGGAAGCCGGCAAGATCACCGCAGGCATGATCGCGCCATTGAATCGGGCGAGCGATGAAGAAGGCTGTTCCTGGGCCGATGGTGTGGTTACTACGCCAGCGGGATTCATCGAGGCCTACAAGGCGTATGCCGAGGGCGGCTGGGTCGGTGTCGGTGGTGATCCGCAGTTCGGCGGCATGGGCATGCCCAAGGTGATCTCTGCCCAGGTCGAGGAAATGGTCAACTCGTCGAGTCTGTCGTTCGGCCTGTATCCGATGCTGACCGCGGGCGCCTGTCTGTCGATCAACGCGCATGCCAGTGAAGAGCTGAAGCAGGCTTACCTGCCGAACATGTATGCCGGCGTCTGGGCGGGCTCCATGTGCCTGACCGAGCCGCATGCCGGTACCGATCTGGGCATCATCCGTACCAAGGCCGAACCTCAGGCCGATGGCAGCTACAAGGTCAGCGGCACCAAGATCTTCATTACCGGTGGTGAGCATGACCTGACCGAGAACATCATTCACCTGGTGCTGGCCAAGCTGCCCGATGCACCAGCTGGGCCCAAGGGCATTTCGCTGTTTCTGGTGCCCAAGTTCATGGTCAATGCCGATGGCTCGCTGGGTGAGCGCAACGCGCTGTCCTGTGGCTCGATCGAGCACAAGATGGGTATCAAGGCGTCGAGTACCTGTATAATGAACTTCGATGGTGCCACTGGTTACATCATCGACGCGCCGAACCGCGGCTTGGCCGCCATGTTCACCATGATGAATTACGAGCGCCTGGGTGTCGGCATTCAGGGCCTATCCACCGGTGAGCGTTCCTACCAGAGCGCCATCGAGTACGCCCGCGAGCGCATTCAGAGCCGTGCGCCAACTGGTGCCGTGGCCAAGGACAAAGTGGCCGACCCAATCATCGTCCATCCGGACGTGCGCCGCATGCTGCTGACCATGAAGGCGCTCAACGAGGGCGGGCGTGCTTTCTCCAGCTACGTTGCCATGCAGCTCGACACCGCCAAGTTCAGTGAAGAGCCGACCACCCGCAAGCGTGCCGAAGACCTGGTGGCGCTGCTGACCCCGGTGGCCAAGGCGTTCCTCACCGATCTCGGACTGGAAACCACCATTCACGGCCAGCAGGTGTTCGGTGGGCACGGTTACGTGCGTGAGTGGGGCCAGGAGCAGCTTGTCCGTGACTGCCGAATCACGCAGATCTACGAAGGCACCAATGGTATCCAGGCGCTGGATCTGGTCGGCCGTAAGGTGGTTGGCAGTGGTGGCGCCTTCTCCCAGCATTTCACCGATGAGATTCGTGCCTTCGCCAGCGCTGCGGATGCACCGCCTGCCGAGTTCAGCGAGCCGCTACTGGCTGCGGTCGCCATCCTGGAGGCGCAAACCACTGCACTACTCGAGCGTGCCCGCAGCAATCCCAACGAGATCGGCGCAGCCTCGGTCGAGTACCTGCATCTGTTCGGTTACACCGCCTACGCTTACATGTGGGCAATGATGGCCAAGGCCGCACTGGGCAAGGAAGGGCAGGAGGATTTCTACGCCAGCAAGCTGGGCACCGCACGTTTCTATTTCGCTCGCCTGCTGCCACGCATCCATTCCCTGAGTGCGTCGGTGAGCGCTGGCAGTGAAAGCCTGTACCTGCTCGATGCCGAACAGTTCTGACAAGCTGTAGGCCTCGGATTTACTGGAGTGCCGCGTGTAGGTGATTGCTTACGCGCGGTTCTGCTTTTAGCCACTATTGGCACTCAGAGACGGAGCGTAATCTTCACTTCAAGGACTTCGCGCAGGAAGCGCACTGAAACAGACAGGGATACGTGGGACGCTGCCAGGATGCTGCGCTGATCAAGGATGTCAGAATTGAGTCTGTAAAAACCCCGCCTCGGCGGGGTTTTCTTTTTGTGGCAGATAAGCGTGCTGTGCCTTGTGAAGCGTTCTCGCCCGCCAGGAACCGACAGTCTGGTTCCTGGCTGACGCCGATCAGCCTTTGGCGGTCTTCTCGACCCAGGCGGCATAGGTGTCGATGAATTTCTGCAGGAACGGCTTGATGCCGTCGCTCAGCTTGCCGCTTTCATCGAAGAAATTACCGGCTCCGCCCAGGTAGGCTTCCGGCTGTTGCAGCAGCGGCATGTCGAGAAACACCAGCGCCTGGCGTAGTTGATGGTTGGCACCGAAGCCGCCCACGGCACCCGGCGAGGCGCTGACCACGCCAGCTGGCTTGCCGCTAAACACGCTCTGGCCGTAGGGGCGCGAGCCCACGTCAACGGCATTCTTGAGAGGGGCGGGGATCGAGCGGTTGTATTCCGGGGTGATGAACAGCACGGCGTCCGCCGTCTTCACCTGGGCGCGGAAGCTGCTGTAGGCGGCCGGTGCCGGGTCGACGTCGATGTCTTCGTTGTACAAGGGAAGATCGCCAATTTCGACGATTTTCAAACTCAGGTTCTGTGGCGCCAGATCGGCTAGTGCCAGTGCGAGTTTGCGATTGATAGACGCCTTACGCAGGCTGCCGACCAATACGGCGACGTTATAGGTCTTGCTCATAAGGATTCCCTTGATCAGGAGTGGAAGAGGGGGTTGGCAAGCCAGAACACTATAGCTGCCTCTTGGTTACTACGTGGTGCCTGCTCAAGGAGGCGTTGCCAATTTTGTGTGGAATTGATGGCAATGTGATTTTCCTTGAACCGGATGCCGGTGAAGCCAGTCGATTGTGGGGTATCGCCCAGCCGGGCCCACTTCAATAGGACGTACACCATGGATCTGATCCGCATTCTGATCGCCATTCTTCTTCCGCCTCTCGGCGTTTTCCTGCAGGTCGGCTTCGGCGGTGCCTTCTGGCTGAACATCCTGCTGACACTGTGCGGCTACTTCCCGGGCATCATTCATGCGGTGTACATCATCGCCAAACGCTGATTCCAGGCTGCACCAGAAACCGCGCTCTGCGCGGTTTTTTTGTGCCTGCGATTCCCAGCATGTGAGTCCTTGCTGTACGACAACCTGTCTAGGTTGTCCTTTTTCGGCGGACTTCCTTAACCCTGCTTTCTCGATGGAAAGCCCGCTTTTACAAAAAAATGTTGGCAGGCAGGCGTTGCAGTTTACTTGCCAGTAGCCGCTTTTTATTCAGGGTTATAGATAATTAAATTATTGAATTTATTGTATTTTATATTTTTTATATCAATGGGGCTCTGTTTCCATGATGGCCATTTCGCATGATTGTGAGCGGTGATTTTCTTCTTTACAGGTTCTTGACAGCGTTTTGGATTGGCGCAATTATCGCCTCATTCGCTGTATGACAACATACATCGGGCCACTCAAATAATCACAAGATCCAAGGCGCGCTCAATGAAGATCACTCAGGTCAATGTCGAGGTTTTCACCTATCCCACCCGCCGCAGCGTCGACGCTGCCGGCCATGCTCATCCGGGCGAAGAATCCCTGGCAAAAATGGCGTTGCTGCGCATCGCCACTGAAGACGGCACCGAAGGTTATGCCTTCGGCGCTCCCGAACTGATTCGTCCGCACATCATCGACAGCTTCGTGCGCAAGGTGCTGATCGGGCAGAACGTCATGGATCGCGAGAAGATCTGGCAAGACCTCGCCCACTGGCAGCGTGGCAGCGCCAGTCAGTTGACCGACCGCGCGCTGGCGCTCGTCGAGCAGGCGTTGTGGGATTGGGCAGGGCGCAAGTTCAAGCAGCCGGTGCACAAGCTGATTGGCGGCTACCGCGACAAGGTGCTGGCCTACGGGTCGACCATGTGCGGCGACGACCTGCCGGGCGGTTTGTCGACTCCCGAGGAGTACGGCCGCTTCGCCGAGCAACTGGTCGCCCGTGGCTACAAGGCGATCAAGCTGCACACCTGGATGCCGCCGATCTCCTTCGCGCCGGATCCGAAGATGGACGTGCGTGCCTGTGCCGCTGTGCGTGAGGCGGTTGGCCCGGATATCGCTCTGATGCTCGATGGCTATCACTGGTACAGCCGCACCGACGCGCTGTACATCGGCCGCGAGCTGGAGAAGCTCAACTTCGCCTGGTTCGAAGAGCCGATGATGGAAGAGTCCGCCGAGTCCTATGCCTGGCTGGCGGCCAACCTCGATATCCCGGTGCTTGGCCCGGAATCCCTCGGTGGCAAGTACATGAGCCGTGCCAGTTGGGTCGGGCAGGGCGCCTGTGACATCCTGCGCGCCGGCGTGGCCGGGGTCGGCGGTATCGCGCCGTGCCTGAAGGTCGCGCACCTGGCCGAATCCTATGGCATGCACTGCGAGATTCACGGCAACGGCGCCGCCAACCTGGCGGTGGTCGGTGCGATCAAGAACTGTGACTGGTACGAGCGCGGCCTGCTGCACCCGTTCCTCAACTATGACGATGTGCCTGCCTACCTGAATAGCATCGTCGACCCGATGGACAGCGACGGCTACGTGCACCTGCCGGATCGTCCGGGTCTGGGCGAGGACATCAACTTCGCCTACATCGAGACGAACACCGTCAACCGGTACTGATGCACCGGCGCGCAGCCGCACGCGGCTGCGCTGTTTCTGAGAGTCGAATAACTATAAGAAGGCTATCTCATGATCAAACCAATTCCGCATCTGGTAGCGGGCCTGCTGGCCGCTACCCTGGCCCTGGGCTCCGTGACCACGGTGCAGGCCAAGACACCTGCCGATCAGCTCATCGTCGGCATGAGCATGATCAATCTGCTCTCCCTCGATCCGGCTGCCGCTACTGGCCTGGACGTGTCCGAAGTCAACGCCAACCTGTACGACATGCTGCTGGTACAGGACGCCGCCGCGCCGGACAACCTGGTGCCGGCACTGGCCGAGCGTTGGGAAATCAGCGATGACCACAAGACGCTGACCTTCCATCTGCGCAGCGGCGTCAAGTTCCACTCCGGCAACGAACTGACTGCCCAGGACGTGATCTGGTCGCTGCAGCGCGTGCTCAAGCTCAATCTGGCGCTGGCGTCGACCTGGAAGGCCTACGGTTTCACTGCCGATAACGTCGAGCAGCAGATCCGCGCCCCCGATGACCACACCGTGGTGGTCGAGCTGGCTCGCCCGACCGATCCGATGCTGGTGCTCAATACCCTGGCCACCTCGCCCAGTGCGTTCATCCTCGACAAGAAAGAGGTGCTCAAGCACGACAAGAATGGCGATATGGGCGGCGCCTGGCTGACCACCAACGCAGCAGGCAGCGGGCCATTCGTGCTCAACGCCTGGCGCGCCAACGACGTGATCCTGATGACTCGCTTCGAGGATTACTGGGGCGGCCCGGCCAAGCTCAAGCGCGTGGTGATGCGCAACATGACCGAGTCGCAGTCGCTGCGCCTGATGGTCGAGCGGGGTGATCTGGATATCGCCCGTGGCATGTCGGCGCCGGACATCACGGCCCTGAGCAGCTCGGACAAGGTCAAGACCCAGACCGTGCAGCGCGGCACTCTCTACTACGTGGCGCTGAGCACCAAGCAGCCGATGTTCGCCGACGCCCGCGTACGCAAGGCGGTTCGCTCGCTGATCGACTACCAGGGCATCAACGATGTGGTGATGCCGCATTACGGCACCATCAACCAGCGCCCGATGCCGCTCGGCCTGCCCGCGCGTCTGGATGATCCTGGCTATCGCCTGAACGTCGAGGAGGCCAAGAAGCTGCTGGCCGAAGCCGGTTACCCGGACGGTTTCCAGACCACTATCCGTGTACTTGCGGAACCACCGTTCATCAACATCGCCTCCAGCGTGCAATCGACCCTGGCTCAGGCCGGCATCAAGGCGCGCATCGTCACCGGCACCGGCACTCAGGTGTACGGCTCGATGCGTGAGCGCACCTTCGACATCATCGTCGGTCGTGGCGGTGGTGGCGCTGAACGTCACCCGCATTCCAGCCTGCGCACCCTGGTTTACAACCCGGACAACCGTGACGAAGCCAAGCTGAGCAACTTCCAGGGCTGGCGTACCTCGTTCTACAGCTCCGAGCTCAATGCGCTGATCGAAAAGGCCGAGGTAGAGCCGGACAAGCAGACCCAGATGGATCTGTACCACCAGTTTCAAAACCTCTACGACGAGCAGGTCGGCGCCATCATGCCGATCTCGCAGATGACCGACACGGTGGTGATCTACCACGACGTCGTCGGCTACATCGGTCACAGCGCGGCGACCACGCGCTACAAGGATGTGCACAAGGATCGTTGAGCCGCCGGGCGGCGTAGCGCCGCCCCTGCTTAAACGAACGAGCTGCGATCAATCGGGAGCCTGTTATGTTTGCTTCAACTGCGTCTTTCTTCGGCACGCGGATGGGCGGTACTTCACGCCGTTTCGGTGCGGTGCTGATGACCCTGCTGGGCTTGCTGGCGATGACCTTCTTCATCGGCCGCGTGATGCCACTCGATCCGGTGCTGGCGGTGGTCGGCCCGGATGCCGACAGTTCCACCTACGACCAGGTCTATCAGGCCATGGGCCTCGACCGCCCGCTGCTGGTGCAGTTCGGCTACTACCTGCGCGATCTGGCCCAGGGCAATTTCGGTAATGCGCTGCTCACCGGTCACCCGGTCATCGAGGACATCGCCCGGGTGTTCCCGGCGACCATCGAACTGGCCACGCTGGCGATCATCTTCGGTGTGGTGCTTGGCCTGCCGCTGGGCGTTTTCGCGGCGGCCAACCAGGGCCGTATCGGTGACCATCTGGCACGTGTGGTGACCCTGTTCGGTTACTCCACGCCGATCTTCTGGCTCGGCATGATGGGCCTGCTGGTGTTCTATGCCTGGCTCGGCTGGGCGGGTGGTGCCGGGCGCATCGACCTGGCCTACGACGGCATGGTGCCCTCGGTGACCGGCATGCTGCTGATCGACAGTGCCATCGCTGGCGACTGGGAGGCCTTCTCCAGTGCCCTCAAGCACATCCTCCTGCCGGCGCTGATCCTGGGCCTCAACTCGGTGGCCTACATCAGCCGCATGACCCGCAGCTTCATGCTCGAGCAGCTTTCCCAGGAATACATCCTCACCGCTCGGGTCAAGGGCCTGTCGCGGCGCAATGTGATCTGGGGCCATGCCTTCCGCAACATCCTCGTGCAACTGCTCACCGTGGTGGCGCTGGCCTATGGCTCGTTGCTCGAAGGTGCGGTGCTGATCGAGACGGTGTTCGCCTGGCCCGGCTTCGGCCAGTACCTGACCAGCAGCCTGCTGCTCGGAGACATGAACGCGGTGATGGGTTGCGTGTTGGTGATCGGCTTCATCTTCGTCGGTCTCAATCTGCTCAGCGATGCGCTGTACAAGGTGTTCGACCCGCGCACCCGATGACTGGGGTCTGTAGATGTTTCACTCACGGCCGCGCCGGAGCCTGTTTTTCCGCGACGCAAGGCACGAGATGCGAAGTTTGGTGGGCCAAATGAGCCATCGAGTAACGCCACGTCGCGCAAAAACAGGCCCGGCCCTGCGGGTTGCGCGAGAAATCTCGCCACGCGTTGTTGGAGGACTTGGCAAGGGAGCAACCATTACCGGCGTCCTCCGCCTAGCCTGGCGAGATTTCTCGCGGCAACGCGGCTCGTGATGAAACGTCTACAGACCCCAATCCAATCGATTGCAGCCCTTCAATAATTACAATAGGGACATCCGCATGAAATCGTTTCGCTCCACGCTGCTCTGCGGCGTGCTCGGTGCGCTGCTGTGTACCGCTCCGCTGCTGACCGCCCAGGCCAAGACCCCGGACGATCAACTGATCGTCGGCATGAGCATGGCCAATCTGTTCTCCATCGACCCGGCCAACGCGCCTGGGCTCGATGCCTCGGGCATCAACGCCAACCTGTACGACACCCTGGTGTTGCGCAAGGACGGCAGCCCCGATGCGCACATCCCGCAATTGGCCGAGCGCTGGGACGTCAGCGAAGACGGTCGCCGGCTGACCTTTCACCTGCGTGATGACGTGCGCTTCCATTCCGGCAATGCGCTGACCGCCGAAGACGTCGCCTGGTCGCTGTATCGGGTGCTGAAACTCAACTTTGGCCTGGCCACCACCTGGAAGGCCTACGGCTACACCCTGGACAACATTGGGCAACTGATCCGCGCCGAGAACGATTCGACGCTGGTCATCGAACTGCCGCAGCCGACCGACCCGCTG
The DNA here is from genome assembly GCF_979258205.1 of Pseudomonas sp. AC355. NCBI lineage: Bacteria > Pseudomonadati > Pseudomonadota > Gammaproteobacteria > Pseudomonadales > Pseudomonadaceae > Pseudomonas > Pseudomonas sp. AC355. The sequence goes on from NZ_OZ409843.1 coordinate 4,525,592, forward strand.
CTGGTGATCGACACCCTGGCCACTTCGCCAAGCGCCGTGGTGCTGGATCGCAAGACCGTGCTCGAACATGAAAAGGACGGCGATCTGGGCGCTGCCTGGCTGGTCACCAACGAAGCGGGCAGCGGCCCGTTCACCCTCAGCTCCTGGCGTGCCAACGACACCCTGGTGATGACCGCATTCGCCGATTACTGGGGTGGCGCCACTAAGCTCAAGCGCGTACTGATCCGCCATATCACCGAATCGCAATCGCTGCGCCTGATGCTCGAACGCGGTGACCTGGACATGGGCTACGGCATGGCCGCCTCCGACGTCCAGGCGCTGGCCGCCAAGGGCAACATGCAGATCCAGACCCTGCAGCGCGGCACCATGTACTACGTCGCCATGAGCATGAAGCAGGCGCCGTTCGACGACATCCGTGTGCGCAAGGCCGTGCGTTCGCTGATCGACTATCAGGGCCTGGACAAGGTGGTCATGCCTTATTACGGCAAGCTCAACCAGCAGCCCATGCAACTGGGGCTGACGGCGCGCCTGCCGGATCCTGGCTACACGCTCGACGTCGACGCCGCCAAGGCGCTGCTCGCCGAGGCCGGTCACCCGCAGGGGTTCAAGACCACCATCCGCACCCTGGCCGAGCCGCCGTTCGTCAACATCGCCTCGAACCTGCAGTCGACCCTGGCCCAGGCCGGCATCCAGGCGAGCATCGTCACTGGTACCGGTAATCAGGTGTACGGCGCCATGCGTGCGCGCAACTTCGAGATCATCGTGGCACGCGGCGCCGAGCGTTATCCGCACCCGTACTTCAGCCTGCGCACCTTCGTTTACAACCCGGACAACCGCGATGACGCCGGTATCGCCAACTTCCAGGGCTGGCGCGCGGCGTTTCAGGACGACGAACTCAACAGCCTGATCGACAAGCTCGGCGTGGAGCGCGACGAAGCCGCCAAGCTGAGCATGTACCACCGCGTGCAGCAGCGTTACGACGAGCTGGTGGGGCCGATCATGATGATTTCGCAGATGACCGATCCGGTGGTCAGCGCGGCTGACGTCAAAGGATTCCAGGGTGCCGACGCCGAGGCGACGCGTTACCTGGGTGTGTACAAGCAGCGTTGAGTGATCGGGCGCGGCAGCGCGCCCGGCATCAACCCGAACCGAGTTCCGGAGGCATACGATGATTGCCAACATCTCTTCATCTTCATCCATCAAACGCACGGGCGAGCAGACGCCAGTCTCGGCGTTCCAGGCGTTCTGCCACAGCAGCGTGCGGGTGATGCAGCACCTGCTGCGCAACCCCATGACGCTGATGGGTTCCAGCGTGGTCATGCTGTTGATCCTGGTGGCCGCCTTCGCGCCGTGGATCGCCACCCACGACCCGATCGTGCAGAACCTCAGCAATGCCCTGAAGGCGCCGAGCGCCGCGCACTGGTTCGGCACCGACGAGTACGGCCGCGACGTGTTCAGCCGGCTGGTCTACGGCTCGCGTATCACCCTGTACATCATCGGTCTGGTGACCATCATCGTCGGCCCCATCGGCTTGCTGGTTGGCACCATTTCCGGTTACTTCGGTGGCTTCGTGGATGCGTTGTTCATGCGCATCACCGACATCTTCATCTCGTTCCCCAGCCTGGTACTGGCGCTGGCCTTCATCGCTGCACTGGGCCCAGGCCTGGAGCATGCGGTCATCGCCATCGCGCTGACTTCCTGGCCGCCCATCGCGCGTCTGGCCCGGGCGGAAACCCTGTCGCTGCGCAACGCCGATTTCGTGGTCGCGGTGCAACTGCAGGGCGCCTCGTCGTCGCGCATCATCTTTCGTCACATCATGCCGATGTGCATGTCGTCGGTGATCATCCGCCTGACCATGAACATGGCCAGCATCATTCTCACCGCCGCCGCGCTGGGCTTCCTCGGCCTCGGTGCCCAGGCACCGCTGCCGGAGTGGGGCGCGATGATTTCCACCGGTCGCCGCTACATGCTCGAGTGCTGGTGGCTGGTAGCCGTTCCGGGGGCGACCATCATGCTGGTCAGCCTGGCGTTCAATCTGTTGGGGGACGGTCTGCGCGACGTTCTCGATCCGCGCAGCGAATAAGGAGGCCCCATGTCCGCTATCAAACTGGAAGTAAACGACCTCTGCGTACGCTTCACCAGCGGCCGCAAGGAGGTCGACGCGGTGCGCAATGTGTCCTTCAGCCTGGGCCGCGAAAAGCTGGCCATCGTTGGTGAGTCCGGCTCTGGGAAGTCCACCGTGGGGCGTAGCCTGCTGCGCCTGCATCCGGCCAGCGCGCGTATCACCGCGAAGACCATGACGCTTGGCGAGGTCGACCTGCTCGGCGCCAGCGAAAAACAGATTCAGGCGATTCGCGGCAAGCGCATCTCGATGATCATGCAAGACCCCAAGTACTCGTTGAACCCGGTGGTGCGCGTCGGCGAACAGATCGCCGAAGCCTACCTGGCGCATCACCGCGCCAGCCGTGCCGACGCTCGCGAGCGGGTGCTGGACATGCTCGACAAGGTGCATATCCGTGATCCCAAGCGGGTCTACGGCCTCTATCCGCACGAAGTATCCGGCGGCATGGCGCAGCGCATCATGATCGCCATGATGGTGATCACCGACCCGGAAATCATCGTCGCCGACGAGCCCACCTCGGCGCTGGACGTTTCGGTTCGCCGCCAGGTGCTCAGCGTGCTCGATGAACTGGTCGGGCAGCGTGATCTGGGCCTGATCCTGATCAGTCACGACCTCAACATGGTGCGCAGCTTCTGCGACCGGGTGCTGGTGATGTACGCCGGCCGCGTCGTCGAGGCGCTCGACGCCGCTGACCTGGATAACGCCAAGCATCCCTATACCCAAGGCCTGCTGGCCGCTTTGCCGAACATCGACAAACCTCGTCCGCGCCTGCCCAACCTGCAGCGCGATCCCCTCTGGCTGACCCATTGAGTACGCACCCATGGCCATGATCGAAGTGGATTCACTAAATCTCAGTTTCGGCGTCAGTGCGGCGCGCAATCAGGTGCTCTACGACGTCGCCTTGCGCGTCGAAGAGGGCGAATCGTTCGGCCTGGTCGGCGAGTCCGGCTCAGGCAAGACCACGGTGCTGCGCTGCCTGGCCGGTCAGTACCGGCATTGGGAAGGGCACCTGAGCGTTGCCGGGCGGGGCCTGCGGCACAAGCTGGATCTGGCACATTTTCGCCAGGTACAGATGGTCTTCCAGGATCCCTACGGCTCGCTGCACCCACGTCACACCATCGACTCGGCTCTGAGCGAGCCGCTCAGCGTGCACGGCATCGGTGATCGCGGGGATCGAGTCACCTCGATCCTCAACAAGGTCGGCCTCAACGACAGCTTCCGCTACCGCTATCCCCACCAGTTGTCCGGTGGCCAGCGTCAGCGGGTTGCCATCGCCAGGGCGCTGATCCTCGAACCGCGAGTGCTGCTGCTCGACGAACCGACCTCGGCCCTCGACGTGTCGGTGCAGGCGGAGATCCTCAACCTGCTCTCCGACCTGCGCGAGCAGGAGGGGCTGACCTACCTGCTGGTGACCCACGACCTGGGCGTGGTCGCCCACCTCTGTGACCGGGTTGCCGTGATGCAGCACGGGCGCATCGTGGAAACCCTCGACACCGGCCTGCTGGCGCAGAACCGTGCCGAGCACGCCTATACCCAACTGCTGGTCGATGCCAGCCGTGACATCGGTGCCGTTGCACCGCCTTGATGACGTAACCCGCAAGCCTCAGGTGCCCACCGACACCTGAGGCTCTGCACCGCGCAATAGCGCGAGCTCCCCTGCTGATTTTCTGAAACGGGCTTCCAGGCCCGCGGCACGGGCTCGCCTGCGCGATGGCAAACACAGCAATTCGAACATGCGGACAAAGCGCTGCAGGGCGGCGCTTTGCCTGAAAACCGGGCAACACAAACTCAACCCATAGAAAACAACAAGAAGATCATCATGAATAAAAATACTCTCACTCTGCGTCTACTCGTTTGCCTGCTGTCCACTGCCGCTGCGGGCAGTGCATTGGCTGATAGCGCCTCGATCAACTATCGCCACCAGTTTCTCGACGATGACCGCATGCATTCCGACCGGGTCAAGCTGTCCTACCGCATGGACAACGGCCTGGGCTTCGAAGGCGAGCTCAAGTACCGCACCGCCGGCGATCGTAAGGACGTCGCCTTCGATAACACGGTGTCGAGCGGCCACGAGCTGACCACCAGCTACCAGTACAAATACAGCGCGGTGTCGACCTGGCAGCCGGCGATCCAGCTGGACAGCAACGAGAACGGCACGACCTACAAGTTCGGCCTCAAGTACACCCGCAAGCTCAGTGATCAGTTCTATGTCGCTGCGCGCTACCGCTTCGATGCGCTGAAGCTGAATCGCGACCGGATCGATGAAGACGTGCCGGATCGCGGCTCCGACAACCGCAATACGCAACGTTACGAGGGTTGGCTCGGCTACACCCCGGCCGGCAAGCTGTCCTACGAATACCAGTACATCTACTTCGACACCGACTACATCCGCTACGACAACAAGAAGAGCGACTACGAGCAGAACCTGGCTGTGAAGTACAAGCTAGATAAGTCCTGGGCGCCCTTCATCGAAATCGGTGATATCAAGGTCAGTGCCACAGACGATGATCGCCAGCTGCGGTTCCGGATCGGGGTGCAGTACAACTTCATGTAAATGAAAAACGCGCCTAGGTGCGAATAACGGACGCCCGAGGGCTCGGCATCGCGAGGTGAAGAGTTCGGAGGCGTCCGTTTTGCGTTTTGCCCGTGATGAGCTGGGCGTATAGCCGCCAGTGTAGGAGCCCGCTTGCGGGCGAGGCGATGGTGGCTGCGCCCAGATATCGAGGTTGCCGGTTTATTCGCCGTGGGGCGCGGAACCTTGATTCAGAGGCCGGCCGCCGTTTTGTACAGCAGTCGCGGCGTATCAGCCCCGACGCTGAGCCTTGAGCAGGCGCTCACGGCTGTTGATCAGGTGCAATTGCATGGCGGCACGGGCGCAGTCGACATCGCCACGGGCGATGGACTCGTAGATCATCTCGTGCTCGATGCTCAGGTTGTCCTTGTACGCCTCGCCGTCCTCGTGAGCCTTGTAGGCCGAGTTGAACTTGTTGCGCGGGATCTGCTTGGCCCCGAGGTGCTTCATGATGTCGAGCAAGTGAGAGTTCTGCGCTGCCTTGGCGATCTTGATGTGAAATTGAAAGTCCGCGCTGATCGGCAGGCCAGCCGGCAATTGCACAGCGCCCTGCTGCAGGGCATCCAGTGCGATACGGATCTCCAGGAGTGACTCAGGCGTGCGTCGTTGCGCAGCCAAACCTACCGCGGCCACCTCCAGGCTCATGCGCAACTCCAGCAGTTCCAATACATCCTGGGCAGTACTGATAGTTGCTGGCCCAAGCTGCAGCTCTGGCGCTGCCGGCATATCGCAAACGAAGGTACCGACACCCCGGCGCGTCTCCACCAGCCCCGCCACCTGCAAGCGCGACAGCGCATCACGCACCACCGTGCGGCTCACCCCCTCGGCCCTCATGATATCCAGCTCGGCCGGCAGTTTCTCGCCACGCTTGAGCGTACCGTCACGCATATGCTGGGAAATTTTTGCCACCAGGTCTTCAGCCAGGCGGCTGCGCTGCTTGCGCGGTGGAAGCGTCCAAATCGGGTTGTCCTGCATCATCGATCCGTTGTTGTTTCGTTATCGGCATACGACCCCAATACTGGCGATTTGGTCGCATCGAATGACAGGCGGAGATAGTAGCAGTTGTGCTTAACGCAGTGATGGCGGCTCGTAGTGAAAAGCCTACTATCGACGCTTCGCTGGGGGGGATTATGCGGCGAAGAGGATGAGTTTTATAAACTCTATAATCGAATTAATGGCATCCACAAAAAAACGCCCCGACCTCAATGGTCGGGGCGTTCTGTTTTAACGCCAGCAGTCAGTGGTGGTGGCACCCTCGGCGCCGACACCTCGCACACCCTTGGCGTCGAGTGTCAAATCACCGCATTTGGAGTCATTGAACTGCTGCTCTGCCGTCAGGGTATAGCCCCCGTCGTTATCGACCTTACTCAGTGAAAGGCTATATTTTCCCGTTTCCGATGAGCCGTCATCCCTCAAACTCAATTTGCCCACGTCATCATCTGACGTGACGTACTTGTTGGTCTGAGTGAAATAACGCTCCTGCCGCGCAGCGACATCATTAAGGAATGCCTGGCCCTCTGCTCGGTAGCCTCGCTTCACATAAGCGTCATAACTTGGGTAGGCCACCGCAGCCAGGATGCCGATGATAGCAACCACCACCATGAGTTCTATCAGGGTGAATCCCACCTGATAGCGGCGAATATTATTTGGCACGATCATTCCTCTTCTACGGTGAGTTGACGCCAAGTTTGCCGACCTTCGGACACGCCAGGATATACGCGTTTGTCCTCTGTCCCGCCATCCTTGTTCACATAGACCTTCCCGCTATGCAAGCTGAAGTCGCCTCCAGTGGTCACGAAGCCTGAAAACCCTCCGTCGTACACACCGTCACCATCCAGGTCGAATGTGGCATAGCGTGTCGAGCCACCTGTGCGAGGGTTTAAGCCATACACCGTACCGGTGACTCCAGCGCCACAGGCGTTGGCATCAGGCTTGATGGTGCTGAGGATCAGCGTATTACCGTACAGGTTCATGTTATAGACCAGTCGCTCACCGTCCTGGATAAAGTCCATGTACCAGCCCCATTGGTCTACATCCGAGTCTGCAGTGCCTGTTGTATCGCTGCCGTACCACTGGACATTGTTGCTGCTCAGCGTGAAGGTTGTGGCGCCGTTGAACGTGCTCTCCCCGAGCTCCTGCTCTGTGAGGTCTGAGCGTTCTTTATTGCCACTCAGTGAGGCGTTGACCGCTTCGCCAGCTGTCTTGCGATCCCATATTCCATAAAGGCTCTGCTGGGCCTCCGAGTTCTTGTCGGTGGTGGTTACATAGCGACCCGTGCCGACAATAGCCAGGTAGCCGATATTGCTCGGATGCTTGATCAGTGTCGGTGCGGCAGTAATGGGTTGGCGCTCTCCGTCGGCATTGCGAGCGACATACAGTGGGTCACCCCCAAATGAGACTGCGAAATCGTCTTTCGAGGCATCGTCGGTGAGAGGATTATCAGCGCTGGTATTGAGCAAGTCGAAGCGCCACAGGTTGCCAAGCAGGTCGCCCGCATAGGCATAGTCAGCGATACCATCGCCGTTGAAGTCCGAGTCGGTAACTCGAGAAAGACCGTTACCCAGGCCATCAGCACTCTCACCGTCATCCAGCGTAGGCGTGGCTTCGAGCTTGCTCAGTATTTCTCCAGTCTCGATGTCCAGCACGAACAGCACTGCTTTCAGGTTATTGCCACTCTCATAGCCATTCGGCACCAGCGCCACCCACTTGCCATTGTGCAGGCGTGCAATGTTTGGCTTGGGAATGCTGTACCCCATGTCTGCGTCATCGGTTTCGTTGAATTCCCACAGTAGCGATGGCTCAGTTGGGTCGGTAATGTCTAGGGCAAAGATGCCCTTTCCGCCAGCACCCAGGCTACCAAGCAATACTTTGCGCCAGCTACCATCGAAGTAAACATCGCGGGCAACTTGGCTGCCGTCTACATAGTATTGGTGCTCTGTCCCGCCTTCTTCACCATAATCGCTCGCCGTCAGAGCCGGGAGGTTGGGAATGACCGCTGTAGGAATGAATGCGAAAAGCTCGGCTCCGTTCGCGGTGTTGAAAGCGTGCAGCATGCCATCGTTGGCGCCCACGTAGATCACATCCGGTTGCTCGTCCTGCGCACTCTTGAAGTCCGCATAATTGGTGCTGCCTTCCAGGTTATTAGCCCGCGCTATGTCGTAGTCGGCGCCGGTTACCAGCAGTGGGGACGAGTTGATGATGTCGCCCAGCAATGAGCTGCGGCGGCGGAGCGACGAATCGCTGTTGCCTCGCAAGAAGCTGACTCGCCGCTCGCCCAGGCTGTCTGTGGCACCTGCAGCGGTACGGTTCAGCGACGCCCGTTGGGCTTCAGTCAAATTGCTCCAGGTAAACGAGGCTATCGAGCCGTTTGCACCTGCAAAAAAAACTTTCCGATCTGTAGCCGTTAGAGTGGTTGATGCCTGCCAAACTAACTCGGAAGTCGATGTGTTGATCTTTCTGAGGTCGCCAGCCCAACCATTTACGTCGAAGCTGGTGGTGTAGCTATATGTTATGTCTGCTGCATTCACATCACGTGCCGCTTCCGATGTCACGCTAGGGGCAGTAACACTGCTGTTCAATTGCAATGCGTCATCAAAGGCCGATTTCAATTGTGCCTGTAATTTTGCAGGGTTGCTTACAAGGAAGTAGTTGTCTGGCACGCCATCACCATTGGTGTCCCAAGTGGTAAGGTCGCTTTTGCCATATTTGGCTGCATACCACATGGGATTCTGCAGCGTAGTCACGTTCGTCGTGCCCGAAACGTCGAACAGGCGTGTAGTTGACGTACCTGAAGTCAATGCAACGTTATTGCCAGAGCGTCCTGGTAGCTGGGCACAATTGGCGGTATTGGTCATGCAGTAGCCCGGGTCTCTACCTGGAGGCGTATCAAACTTGAATCTACTCGAAGCCGAGTTCTGGCCACCTCCCGTTCCGCCGGCACCACCCGAGACTTCAAGGTAGATGCCGTCTTTGGTTGTGCCTGCAATGGTATAACCCATGTGGGATTCCGAGCCAGACCTGGCGTAGTCAGTTTCGGTCGTGATGGAAACTTTATTGTCAGCGGTTCTTTGTACGGTATACAGGACAATAGAGTCCATGTCGTAGTCAGCTTTCTGACCCGCATCGTCATATACAACACGAAACTTGTAATAAGGGCGGCCACCATTAACGGTGATGTTGGTATTGCCCGTCGTTGTGTTGGCCATCGTATCCATGTAGAAGCCGGTGAGCTGCATGATGATGCCAGAAGTTCCCGTCACCATGCCGTATGGCTTGAACGTAACCGTGTTGTTGCCAACTGGAATCTGGATGTTGGGCATTGTGGACGATAATGCAACGGAAAAGCTCTGTACTGGGTGGCTTCCGGATGAAGTAATGGGGGTCTGGCTACCGAAATAAGTTACTGCCGCTGTTCCATAGCTGCCTTGGCGCGTTGGCTCTTCTGGAAGACCTCGAATGGTGGCGAAACTGGTCGCAGTCTTTGCTGTCGGTGCTTGGTCGTTAGTAGAGCCAGACTGCCCAATATTGATGAGAGCGTCTTTTCTTATCTCTCTAGCCCAAAGATCGTCACCTGCTGTAGCGTAATTGAAGCCGATATCGCTACTAGCCGGCTTTGCATCCGTACCTAAGCTGCTGCCCGGCAGGTCGGAGTCGTAACTGGGGTTAACGTCGCTGACCAGTGTCATAAATGGCACGGTACACGTTTTTATATTGTCACTGGCGTAAGGGTTGCTCCAGGTGGCAACTCGCGTCAGGCCCAGGGTGCTGTCGGTAACTGTTTGTCTGGTTGGGGACGACAGGTAGTTTGTGTTTGCAACTTTACCTGCGTAATAGCGCAGGGTCTCATAGGTCATCTCGCCTAGTGGGTTTCCCCAGTCATTGCAGTCGCCATTGCTGAATGCAGTATTGTATGAGTTGGTGCATTCATTTGTGTAGCGCAGTCTATCAAGGTTGGCAACGATGCCGTTGGTGTTGACATAAGTGCGGTTGGCGTTGTTGTTGGATGCATTGCTGGTAAGGAAGCGTCCATCCTGAGATCTGAACTCGTCGGTGAAGCTGGTGATAGGCTCCTTGCGAACAACCCCGCCGCGCAAGTTGTCTGTATAGCTTCCTGTCAGTAAACCAAAGTACATCTTGTCTGACGCGCCATATTCATGGAGCAGTCCAGTAGGCTTGTAGCTGCTGCCATACTGCGTGCAATTCGCCTCTCTTAGCCCAGTCACACAGGTTTTCACCCGCACGGTATAGTCGGTCGGTGTGAGAGGAGTGTCGGTTCTGCTAGTATTTGTAAGCGTGTTGGTTCCCTGGTCTACTTCCCGAGATACCCAGCCCCAAATTCGAAAGTTACTGGTGCCTTGCGCGGTGCTGGTAATGACCCGCAGTTTAGGTAGTGCTCCATTACTATAGCTTTTTATACTCGCTGTACCGCTGGCCGGTCGTGAGGTGTTTGCAAACAAAACATATTTGCCGTTGGTCGGTATGGCGATCGGAGTGTAGTCCGTGAGTTTATAGCCGTCGCGGGCCTCACTCAGATACTCCTTGCCCCAAGTGTGTGCGTCATTGGGGATGAATACGCGCTCAAGCACCGTCTCGGTAGTGGTATCGCTATAGCGATAACCGCCGTATAAAACTTTACGTAATACGTCAATCCGCGACATGGTCAGATAATTGAGGTAGTCGCCGCTCCAGCGAGCGCTAGCTGCTTGGCCAGAGCATTTTTTATTTTCTGTGGCTGCAACGGGTGTAAACACATCACTGGCGTAGCTGTAGCACATGTGTGAGTTGAAGTAGCCGGTATAGTCAATGCTCGGCTTGTAATAAATATCCAGAACGCCGTCTTCATCGAGATCCGAAGCATCGTTGTAAGCCGGCGAGTAAAGCTTGTGATCCTTGGCGACCACCAGCATGTTCATCGGCGGGGTGGATTCGCTGACGAACAAAGGAGTTTGAGAGAGAACGGACGTTTGCGCTGCCGAGGCAGTTGGTACGCCAACCGAGAGACCCAAGGCAATGCCGAGGGCGAAGGAGGGGATTCGTTGTAGCATGGTGCTCTCCTGGCGCTTATTCGACAAGCAGGGTGAGGGTTGAGGTCAGGCACAATGTGCCGGACGTACAGGTATCGTTTTCATTGCCGTCCTGGTAGGACTGCGAATTGATTTCGTAATAGAAGGTAGTGCCTGCCTGTGCGGTTTCTGGCGAGGCGAGGGCGTTGCTAGCACCGTTGGCACTTGCTCCAGTACCGCCCACGGTATAGGGGCCGCCGATCAGGCGAACGTACCAGCGAGCCTCTCGTTCCAGTGTGGTGTCACCATCCAAGCCGCTGTAGGCCAGTGCTCTGTCAAACGAATAGTCCAGGTCTGTGGCATTGCTGATGTAGCAAGGCGCGGTCGTGGTATTGCCAGAGCATTGGTCGACGTTTGCACTTGCACTGATGCGTCTTTCGCCCTCTCGCAGTGCCGATTCTGCGGCGTTCAGTAGCCGCTTTTGCTCAATCAAATTACCCGTAATACGACCCTCGAGTGTGACCTCGCGCATACTGCCTATACCTAATACGGTAATGACCAGCAGCATGATCAGCGCAATGAACAGTACGGCCCCAGATTGTTGGCGTGGAAATGAATAAGTCATGGCATCAGGTTCCTCAGGGTCGCGCTACCGCTGACCATCTGGTAAAGCTTTCCATCCGCGCAGTCGAATTGCTGGCCGGTGAGTTTTTGCCAGTCGCCTACGTTTTCCGGATTATCAGTATTTTCACAAAGCCGGTTGGTGGCCCCCCCGGTCAGGTTCTTTGGTGTGGCCATCAGTAAGAGGGAATAGCGCAGGCTGCGAACATATTCGCCCGAGGCGGGGCTGCTGGTGTATTTCTCAACCGCGCGGTCATCAAGTGAATCGTTCACGCCGTAATCAAAATATATTGCCTGCAATCCCTCGATCAGCTCCGCAGCGCTGTTAGAGGAGACCGTCTGGCATTTCAAAGCACTGTCGCTGAATGTGATTTTCTGGATGACATTCTCGGCAGTGCTGAATGTTTCGGCGTAGGGGTCATCGAGGCTGGTGTGGCTGGCGAATGGATGATTGCCCACGCAATCCGTTTCATCTTTGTCTCGAGGCTGATAACGCGTGCATATGGTGCTGTCATCGACTCGTGCAACGGTCTGGCCTTCTTCAAAGCCGCAATCAAGCTGGTTGTTCGCTGGGAATGCACCACCAAGGTCACTTCTTGGGTCACGTCGATAGCCTGCCCGGGCGAGCTCTTTTTCCAGGAACATCAGCGCGAACCGGCCATTCTCCTGGTTCTCTCCCTGGCCTTGCTGGAACAGGTAATTGCGCTTGTTATCGATGTAAATCTGCGTCACACCCAGAATCAAGAATGAGCTAAGCAGCAGCGCCACCATCAACTCGATCAGCGAGAGGCCTCGTTGTTTATAGAGTGAGTTCATTAGGTTCTAGAGCTCCACGCGAATGGTGTAAGTGCAGAAGTCGTTTCCTTGTCCATCCAAGCACTCACCGCTCTTGACGCTCCAGGCCACGCGAACTTCTATGGTCGAGCCACTTGAGCTACAGCCACTGCTATCGTCTGGGCCGGATGACGAGGCGGCCCTGCAAATATGAAACTCCTCGTTCATGAGGGCGGCTGCACCTGGCAGGGCTTTGGCGCTATCTGCCCAGCAACCGAGGCGTTGACTGGCATTTAGTGTTGCGAGGGAGCTGCAATCGTCTGGAACATCAGGGAAATCGCTGCCGGCAGCCTTGAGGTAGTCAGAGTCTCCGTTGGGTAAGCCGTCGGTTAGCACCTTGCCGAGGTCGGCGCGCATCAACTCAACTACATCATCTGCCAGCATTGCAGCGGTATTACGCTGAACCGAGTCTTGCGTATAGGAGATGGTGCGGCCTTGCAACGCGACCATGCCAAGTACGCCGATACAGATCAGAACCATGGTGACCAGCACCTCGATCATGCTGAAACCGCGGGATGAAATCATCGGACTCATACTCAATCCTGTGTTTTCTTTATGAGCCCAACCAGTTTGGTCTCAATGGTGTACGAGGTGCTTTCGTCTTCATTTGCGAAGATGGTCGAAGACTCTGTAGCGGTGCCGTCTGGGTTGAACGTGATGGTGGTTTTGTTGGGGGTCACCTCCACGCTGCCAGGAATGCTGAGCTGGCGATCCTCGGTGCTCCAGACGCTGTCGTTCTGGCTAATGGTGACGGGCGTCCGACGCGTCACCGCATCGCTGCGGGCAGACATCAGCAGTGCTTGAAATTCGTTTGCAGTGCTACTGACACGATTGTTTTCGATCATGTTGTTGAAGGCAGGTAGGGCAAAACTGACGAAGATGGCGAGTACGCTAATGACCACCATCAATTCGATCAGCGTAAACCCTGCATTTTGGTTTCTGTACATTGAGAATGCTCCTTTGCGCGTGCATATATGCCCGAACGATCAGGAGATTACGTGTGAGGAGAGACGAACGGAGTTTCGGTCAGGATGGCCGGTCAGCCCTCTCGCATGCACCGGCATTGGCTTGGTTTCCCTTGGCTGTGCGCGCTCTACCCTGGCGATTCAATACGATTTGCCATTTAGGTTTAGCGTCATGGCTGCAGAAGGTAAACGTGCCATTGCTAGTGCCTGAATGCCCGGTCGGCTGAAAGCGTATCGGTCTGGAAAAGCCTTTCCAGGTCAGCTGTTCTTGTTGAGTCAGGCTTATTATCTGGATCGGCTTGGAACTGCTCAGCTCCCGAATCATCCAGCCTTTTTGCCACATATGATCACAAGTAGTGCCCTGGCTTGAGCCGCACACCTCAACGCGCTTGCCGTGACTTATGCTGTGTGTTCTCGCCAGATGCAGGCTTGCCTTGAGTTGGTCGTGGACGGATTGGCTCCGATTCGCCTGTATTAGGCTTTGAAATGTTGGCAAGCCAAAACTAAGCACGACTGCTACTAAGGTGATGACAGTAAGCAGCTCCACAAAGCTAAACGCCTTCTGTTGATCTCTATTCATGGCCCAATTCCCTTTGCGCGTATGATTGGCGGCCTTCCTGGCCTGCCTTTTCTGTTTAGACCCTGAGGTGTCGCTGTCAAGGTTTGCCATTCACGCGATGGGGTGAGTTGTGCGTTCGGATGTGATCGTTATCGGCGGTGGGGTCATCGGGCTGTTGTCGGCGTATCAGTTGGCGACGGAGGGCAAGCGGGTCACGCTGCTCGATCGCGGCCCTGTTGGTGGCGAGGCCTCCTGGGCGGGGGGCGGGATCGTGTCGCCGCTTTACCCCTGGCGCTACAGTCAGGCGGTGACGGCGCTGGCCCATTGGTCTCAGGATTATTACCCGGGACTCGGTCAGCAGTTGCTGGTGCGAACCGGACTGGATCCCGAGGTGCACGTCACCGGCCTTTACTGGCTGGATTTGGACGATCAGGCTGAAGCATTGGCCTGGGCTCAGCGCGAACGACGCCCGCTTCATGAGGTGCCCGTCGATGTAGCCTACGCTGCGGTACCATCCTTGGGCGCAGGCTTTCAGCGCTCGATTTATATGTCTGGTGTGGCCAACGTACGCAATCCGCGCCTGGTAAAAGCGCTGCGGGCTGCGCTGCTCGATATGCCTGCAGTTACGCTGCATGAACACAGCCGGGTTGAAGGGTTCGTGCACGAAGGCGCGCGGATTCTCGGCGTGTGCACAGGCGCTGGCGATTTGTTGGCCGATCAGGTGGTGGTCGCGGCTGGCGCCTGGAGTGGCGAGGTGCTGCAGAGCCTCGGTCTCACGCTGCCGGTAGAGCCGGTCAAGGGGCAGATAATTCTGTTCAAATGCGCTGAGGATTTTCTGCCAAGCATGGTGCTGGCCCGCGGGCGCTATGCCATTCCGCGTCGCGATGGCCATATTCTGATTGGCAGTACCTTGGAACACGTTGGCTTCGACAAAACGCCTACCGAGGGCGCGCTGGCCAGCCTGCGCGCGTCCGCCGAGGAGTTATTGCCGGCGCTGAAGGAGGCCGAGGTGGTGGGGCACTGGGCGGGGTTGCGGCCTGGATCGCCCGAGGGTATTCCCTTCATCGGCGAGGTGCCGGGCCATGAAGGGCTTTGGCTGAACTGCGGACATTACCGCAATGGGTTGGTGTTGGCGCCGGCGTCCTGCCAGTTACTGGTGGATCTGATGCTGGGGCGGAAGCCGATCATCGATCCTGCTCCTTATGCACCGTCCGGGCGGTTGGCGTAGCGCCGTCAGGCACGATCGTCCTGGGTATCGCTGCGCTCAATCGCAGGCTACGGTCGTTAGCTAGTCGATCCCCAGCTTCTTCAGTCGATAGCGCATCGAGCGGAAACTCAGGCCCAGGCGCTGGGCGGCGGCCGTGCGGTTCCAGCGTGTTTCCTCGAGGGCCTGCATGATCAGTTTGCGCTCGACGTCTTCCAGGTAGTCTTCGATGTTGTCGATCTGCGCCAGGCTGGCATCGCCGTTTTCGCCTGCCGGTGCGGCGTCGGCCAGGCGCAGGTCGTTGGCGCAGATTACGTCGCCCTCACACAGTGTGTAGGCGCGCTCCAGCATGTTTTCCAGTTCGCGCACGTTACCGGGAAAGCGGTAGCTCTTCAGCTTGTCGAGGGCTGGGCCATCGAGCTTCACGGGGGGCAGGCCAATGCCTTCGTTCAGGCGTTTGAGCATCACATCGGCCAGCAGCGGAATGTCCTCGCGACGTTCGCGCAGTGGCGGCACGCGCAGTTCGATGACGTTGAGGCGGTAGTACAGATCCTGACGGAAGCGCCCGGCCGCCACTTCGGCGGCCAGATCCTTGTGGGTGGCGCAGAGGATGCGGGTATCGACCACGACCTCCTGCTGGCCACCGACGCTGCGGATGGCTTTCTCCTGGATCGCGCGCAGCAGCTTGACCTGCATGGTCAGTGGAAGGTCGGCCACTTCGTCGAGGAACAGGCTGCCGCCGTTAGCAGCCTGAAAGAGGCCCTGCTTGTCTTCGATGGCGCCAGTGAAGCTGCCTTTCTTGTGACCGAAGAACTCGCTTTCCATGAGCTCTGAAGGGATGGCGCCACAGTTGACCGGTACGAAGGCGCGTTCGCGGCGTGGCCCTTGTTCGTGAATCAAGCGGGCTACCAGCTCCTTGCCGCTGCCGGACTCGCCGCTGATATACACCGGTGCCTGGCTGCGTGCCAGTTTCTGGATCTGTGCCCGCAGGGTGCGCATGGGAGGGGATTCGCCGAGCAGCCTGCTGGCGCCGGGTTGTGCGTCGTCATCGTCACCTTCACGCAGGCGCAGGGCAGTGGTCACCAGTTCGCGCAGGCGGCCGAGATCGACAGGCTTGGTGAGAAAGTCAAAAGCGCCAGCCTTGAGGGCGTTGATCGCGGTATCCAGGCTGCCGAAGGCGGTGATCATGGCCACAGGTGTTTGCGGATAACGCTGCTGGATGTGTAGCACGATATCCAGGCCAGTACCGTCCGGCAGGCGCATGTCAGTCAGGCACAGATCGAAGGGTTCCTTGGCCAGCCATTCGCGCGCCTCCTTGACGTTACGGGCGCTACGCGTATCAAGCTTCATGCGCCCGAGGGTGATCTCCAGCAACTCGCGGATATCGGGTTCGTCGTCGACGATCAGGGCTCTCTGGCGGTTCATCGGTTCAGCTCATCTTTCGCGGATGCGCGAAGGTAATGCGGAAACATGCACCGCTGCCTTCGCGTGATTGGTAGTGAAGGTGAGCCTGATTGCTTTCGCAAAGCTCGCGGGAAATATACAGGCCTAGGCCGGTGCCTTTGTTTTCCGTGGTGTAGAAAGGCTCGAAGATGTGATGCAGTTGGTCTGGCGGCACGCCCGGGCCGTCATCGAGCACCTCGAGCACGGGCAGATCACTGCGCTGATCGCGGAACAGTTTCAGCCATACCTGGCCCTTGGGATTGTGCTGGGCGCTGTAACGCAGGCCGTTTTGTACCAGATTGGTGATTACCTGAGTCAACTGGTTGGGATCCATGCGGGTCTGGATGCTACTGCCTTCGATGGCCAGGTGGAGGACTTTCGAGGCCGGCGCCGTGCTGCGAAACTCCGCGGCGAAGCGATGCAGCCAGTATTTGAGATCCAGCAGTTGTGGCTCTGCCTGACGCCGCCGGGACAGCTGCAGGACGTTCTCGATGATCAGGTTCATGCGCCGGGAGTGATCCTGGATGATCTGTGCCAGACGCAGATCCGGCCCATGCAGGTCTTCGGATTCCTGCAGCAGTTGTGCGGCGTGGCTGATGGCGCCCAACGGGTTGCGAATTTCGTGAGCGATACCGGCGGTCAACCGGCCCAGGGCGACCAGTTTGAGCTGTTGGGCTTGCTGGGCGATCTGTGAAATATCGTCGAGCAGGATCAGCGTATGGCGCTGCCCGCCTCGTTGCAGGGCGATGAAACTGGGTTGCAGAGTCGGGCCGTCGGCGCGCGCCTGCAAGCTGGCCGGGCGTAGGCTGGTGTTTTCCAGCCAGTACTGCAGGCGTTTGACCAGCTCGGTGCAGTGCGGGTCGAGAATCTTGCCGGACAGGTGTTCTTGTCCAAGCAGATCCAGGGCGGCCTGGTTGGCCAGCAATACGCGATGCTGTTCGTCCACCACCAGAATGCCGGTACGCATGCGCTGCAGGATCAGGTTGTTCAGGGCTTCGAGATCGGCTACATCCGCGGCACGTTGCTCGGCGAGGTTCTCACTGACTTGCAGGCGCCGGGTCACACCTTGTACGAACAGCGCTGCAGTGAAGCACAGAGCACCCAGTGCGCCAGCTTGTACGTACTGACTGCTGGCCTGCGGGTGGCCGAGGCTGAGATAGAAGGTCAGGTAGATCAGGCCTATTGCCGCGCTTGCCGCGATCAATATGCCGATTCGGCCACGCAAGAGGATATTGGCGATCGCCACCGCAACGATCAGCAGGTTGCCAATACCACTTGGTGTTCCGCCGCCTGCATAGAACAGGGCGGACAGCAGGATCACGTCGGCCAGGGCTACGCCAAACACTTGAACCAGGCTGCGTGGGTTATGAGCGATCAGCGCGACAAAAATGTTTAGGATTAGATACAGCCAGCTAGCGCCCCGGAATAGCGGCACGTGCGCGAGCTCGAGCAGTTCTGCATCCAGGTCTGCGGAGACAAGCAGAACCAGCAAAACGCCGATCAACAGCCGATAAAAGTGATACAGCCTGAAAATACGCCGGCCCTGAAGGCCGCTTAGCGCAAGAGCTCTAGTGGGCACCGGGCTTCGGGCCTTGTTCGAGGTGAGCCTGGCTGCAGTACCAGCGCTGTGCCAGTTGTATCGCGTGTTGCTGCGGCGTGTGCACGCCGCAGTGGGCGCAGCGCACCATGGGTGCCGTGGTTTCTGTGGGCGGAGGCGTCTGGCGCCGACGTCCACCACTGACGTAGCGGCGCCACACCCAGATAGCGGCAAAAATGATGGCAATCCAGAACAGCAGGCGGAAAAGGCCCATGACGCTCTCTTTATGTAGAGGAAGGCGCCAGTTTAGCTAAGGAAGGGAAGGGCGGACAGTTGCTTGGTCAGCGTTTTTGCGCTGCCGAAATGCAAGATGCCAGTCTGTTGACTGGCATCTTGCTGCATATGGCGCTTATTTAGTCGAACAGGCCGAACGTCATGTAGCTGAACCAGGAGCGCTTGCTGCCTTGTGGCTCTTCGTTTTGCTCGCCCTGATTTTCTGGCTTGAGTTCAGACGGAATCTGATCCGCAGCTTCTTCGTACTGACGAATCACGTCCTGGCTCGCCTGGGTTTGGCTCGGCGGCGGCGGTACGTCGCTTTCGATCAGGCCCAGCGTGGCCTTGGCCAGCCAGGAACGGTTGTCGGCATCTTCTTCGCGTGGCACGAATTGACCGTCGACCAGGCTCGAATGATCCGGATAGTTGAGCTTGAGCGTTTCCAGGCTGGTAGCGGCCAGGTCGTCCAGGGTCAGGCGCTGATAAGCCTCGACCATGACTGCCAGGCCATCGCCGACGGAAGGGGTTTCCTGAAAATTCTCCACCACGTAGCGGCCACGGTTGGCGGCGGCGACGTAGGCTTCACGGCTCAGATAGTAGTGGGCCACGTGAATTTCGTAGGCAGCCAGCAGGTTGCGCAGGTAGATCATGCGCTGCTTGGCATCCGGCGCGTAGCGGCTATTCGGGTAGCGGCTGGTGAGCTGGGCGAACTCGTTGTAGGAGTCGCGGGCGGCACCTGGGTCACGCTTGGTCATGTCCAGCGGGAGGAAGCGCGCCACAATGCCGCGATCCTGGTCGAACGAGGCCAGGCCCTTGAGGTAGTAGGCATAGTCGACATTCGGATGCTGCGGGTGCAGACGGATGAAACGCTCAGCGGAGGCGCGCGCGGCTTCCGGCTCGGCGTTCTTGTAGTTCGCGTAGATCAGCTCGAGCTGCGACTGCTCGGCATAGCGCCCGAACGGGTAGCGGGACTCCAGGGCCTTGAGCTTGGTGACGGCGCTGGTGTAGCTGCCGTTATCCAAATCTTGCTGAGCCTGCTGATAGAGTTCTGCCTCGCTGAGGTTTTCATCCAGGACTTCCTTGGACGAACAGGCGGCGGTGAGTGCGAGGATGGCGATCAGCAGCAGGTGTTTCACTTGCATGGCGGCTTGCGTCCCTGGGACGGCGGCTGTCTTGGGCAGGGCCGTCCTGTTATGATGAGCGCCCCCGGTACCCCTGGGGCAAAGACGCCGTATTTAACCACAAGCGTGTAGCTGAAACCAAAGGCTATGCCCCCTCCGTTGCCGAGCATGTCATCTATTAATAAGCAGGCTATTCAGTTATCCGCCGAGGTGCCCTACGATCTGGGCGGTCAACGCCTCGACCAAGTCGCCGCCCAGCTGTTCGCCGAGCACTCGCGCTCGCGCCTGTCCGGCTGGATCAAGGAAGGCAACCTAACCGTCGATGGTCAGGTGCTACGCCCCCGTGACATCGTTCACGGGGGCTCCGTGCTGGCCCTTTCTGCCGAGCAGGAGGCCCAGGGTGAATGGGTCGCCCAGGACATTGCGCTCAATATCGTCTACGAGGACGAACACATTCTGGTGATCGACAAGCCCGCAGGGCTGGTCGTGCACCCGGCTGCCGGTCATGCCGATGGCACCTTGCTCAATGCGCTGCTGCACCACGTACCGGACATCGTCAACGTGCCGCGGGCGGGCATCGTGCATCGCCTGGACAAGGACACCACCGGTCTGATGGTGGTGGCCAAGACCATCGAGGCGCAGACTCGCCTGGTCGATCAGTTGCAGAAGCGTACGGTCAGCCGCATTTACGAATGCATCGTGATCGGCGTGATCACTGCAGGCGGCAAGATCAACGCGCCTATCGGTCGTAGCTCCTCGCAGCGCCAGCGCATGGCCGTTTCCGATGGCGGCAAGCCGGCGGTCAGCCATTACCGCGTGCTCGAACGTTTCCGTTCGCATACCCACAGCCGGGTCAAGCTGGAAACCGGGCGCACCCACCAGATTCGCGTGCACATGAGCCATATCGGCTACCCATTGGTCGGCGATCCGGTGTATGGCGGGCGCTTCCGCATCCCGCCTGCGGCCAGTCAGACCATGGTGCAGAGCCTCAAAGAGTTTCCGCGTCAGGCCCTGCACGCCCGTTTCCTCGAGCTGGATCATCCGCTTACCGGTGAACGGATGAAGTGGCAATCGCCTTTGCCCGATGATTTCGTCTGGTTGCTGACGCTGCTGCGCCAGGATCGCGAGGCGTTTATTGGATGAGTGACAAGGCCCATGACTGGCTCACGCCGCATTGGCCCGCTCCCGAGTGGGTACGCACCTGCGTGACCACTCGGGCGGGTGGCGTGAGTGCGGCGCCCTACGACAGCTTCAACCTCGCCGCGCATGTCGAGGATGATCCGCAGGCTGTGGTCAAGAATCGTCAGCGGCTCCTGAGCCAGCTGGGTTGCCGCCCGGCCTGGTTGCAGCAGGTGCACGGCATCGCTGTCGCTCAGGCTGACCCGGAGAGCGTCGAGGAAGCCGATGCCAGTTGGACGGCTACGACGGGCGTCGCCTGTACGGTGATGACCGCCGACTGCCTGCCTGCATTGTTTTGCGACCGCGCAGGCACCCGTGTGGCAGCCGCTCATGCCGGGTGGCGTGGGTTGGCAGGTGGCGTATTGGAGGCCACGCTCGATGCGCTTGCCGTCGAGCCTGAGGAAACTCTGGTCTGGCTGGGCCCAGCCATTGGCCCGCAGGCATTCGAGGTCGGTGGCGAAGTGCGCGAGGCTTTCGTCAGCCTGCATGCCCAGGCGGCCAGTGCCTTTGTGCCGAGCGAGAATGCCGGGCGCTTCATGGCGGATATCTACCAGCTAGCGCGTATCCGTCTGGCTGCACGCGGTATTAGCGCGGTGTATGGCGGGGGATTCTGCACCGTCAATGACTCACGCTTCTATTCCTACCGTCGCGCCGCCCAGACCGGCCGCTTCGCCTCGCTGATCTGGTTGGCAGATCGCTAAGGCAGGCCTCCCGGGTATCGCTGCGCTCAACCACAGGCTACAAAAGTACGAGTAGCCTGGTGTTGAGCGCAGCGATACCCAGGGCTGTTCTGCTCGACCATTCAGCACTCATCTGACCTTTATCAAAATCACCCTGCTTGAAACGCGCACAATCGGCCTCATCTATTCTCCATCTCGGCAGGTTATTGGCTTAAGCGCATGCACCGCGCTGGCCTGCCTTATAAAGGAAGGATGACGCTATGCGAATCGACCGTTTGACCAGCAAGTTACAACTTGCCCTCTCCGATGCCCAGTCGCTGGCTGTCGGCCATGACCATTCCGCCATCGAGCCGCTGCACCTGATGCAGGCGCTGCTCGACCAGCAGGGTGGCACCATCCGCCCGCTGCTGATGCAGGTGGGCTTCGATGTGAACAGCCTGCGCGAAGCCTTGAGCAAAGAGCTCGATCACCTGGCCAAGATCCAGAACCCCACCGGCGATGTGAGCCTGTCCCAGGATCTGGCACGTCTGCTCAATCAGGCCGACCGCCTGTCGCAGCAGAAAGGTGACCAGTTCATCTCCAGCGAACTGGTGCTGCTCGCCGCCATGGACGACAACACCAAGCTGGGCAAGCTGTTGCTCGGCCAGGGTGTTAGCCGCAAAGCTCTGGAGAACGCAGTCAACAACCTGCGTGGCGGCGATGCCGTGAACGACCCGAATATCGAAGAGTCCCGCCAGGCGCTGGACAAGTACACCGTCGACCTGACCAAACGTGCCGAAGAGGGCAAGCTCGATCCGGTGATTGGCCGTGACGATGAAATTCGCCGCACCATCCAGGTACTGCAGCGGCGTACCAAGAACAACCCAGTGCTGATCGGTGAACCTGGTGTGGGCAAGACGGCCATTGCCGAAGGTCTGGCGCAGCGCATCGTTAACGGTGAAGTACCGGACGGGCTTAAAGATAAGCGGCTTTTGTCATTGGACATGGGCTCGTTGATTGCCGGCGCCAAGTTCCGCGGTGAGTTCGAGGAACGCCTCAAGGCCGTGCTCAATGAGCTGTCCAAGCAGGAAGGCCGCGTCATCCTGTTTATCGACGAGCTGCACACCATGGTCGGCGCCGGCAAGGCCGAGGGCGCCATGGACGCCGGCAACATGCTTAAACCGTCGCTGGCGCGTGGCGAGCTGCATTGCGTGGGTGCCACTACCCTGAACGAGTACCGCCAGTTCATCGAAAAGGATGCCGCGCTGGAGCGTCGCTTCCAGAAAGTGCTGGTCGATGAGCCGAGCGAGGAAGACACCATCGCCATCCTGCGCGGCCTCAAGGAACGCTATGAGGTACACCACAAGGTGGCGATCACCGACGGCGCGATCATCGCTGCGGCCAAGCTCAGCCACCGTTACATCACCGATCGTCAGTTGCCGGACAAGGCCATCGACCTGATCGACGAAGCGGCCAGCCGCATCCGCATGGAAATCGACTCCAAGCCGGAAGTGCTCGACCGCCTGGATCGTCGCCTGATCCAGCTCAAGGTGGAGGCTCAGGCGCTCAAGAAGGAAGAAGACGAGGCGGCCAAGAAGCGCTTTGCCAAGCTGCAGGACGATATCGCCAAGCTGGAGAAGGAGTATTCCGACCTCGATGAGATCTGGAAGTCGGAAAAGGCCGAAGTTCAGGGCTCGGCGCAGATCCAGCAGAAGATCGAACAGTCGCGTACCGAACTTGAAGCGGCGCGCCGCAAAGGCGATTTGAACCGCATGGCCGAGCTGCAGTATGGGGTAATTCCCGATCTGGAGCGCAGCCTGCAAATGGTCGACCAGCACGGCAAGACTGAAAACCAGTTGCTGCGCAGCAAGGTGACCGAGGAGGAGATTGCCGAGGTCGTCTCCAAGTGGACAGGCATCCCGGTGTCGAAGATGCTCGAAGGTGAGCGCGACAAGCTGCTGAAAATGGAGGGGCTGCTGCACCAGCGCGTTATCGGTCAGGATGAGGCGGTGGTTGCCGTGGCCAATGCGGTGCGTCGTTCACGCGCTGGTCTATCCGACCCGAATCGCCCAAGCGGCTCGTTTCTGTTCCTCGGCCCGACCGGCGTCGGCAAGACCGAGCTGTGCAAGGCGCTGGCCGAGTTCCTTTTCGATACCGAGGAGGCGCTGGTGCGCATCGACATGTCCGAGTTCATGGAGAAGCATTCCGTGGCTCGTCTGATCGGTGCGCCGCCAGGTTATGTCGGCTACGAGGAGGGCGGTTACCTGACCGAGGCGGTGCGCCGCAAGCCCTATTCGGTGGTGCTGCTCGATGAGGTCGAGAAGGCTCACCCGGATGTCTTCAACGTATTGCTGCAGGTGCTCGAAGATGGCCGCCTGACCGACAGCCATGGCCGCACCGTGGATTTCAAGAACACGGTGATCGTGATGACCTCCAACCTGGGGTCGGCGCAGATTCAGGAACTGGTCGGCGACCGTGAGGCGCAGCGCGCAGCGGTGATGGATGCAGTGGGTAACCACTTCCGTCCGGAGTTCGTTAACCGCATCGACGAAGTGGTGGTGTTCGAGCCGCTGGCCCGTGAGCAGATCGCCGGTATCGCGCGTATTCAGCTCAGCCGTCTGCTGGAGCGTCTGGCCGAGCGTGAGCTGAGCCTGGAACTGTCCGATGAGGCCATGGATAAGCTGGTTGCCGTAGGGTATGACCCGGTATATGGCGCCCGGCCTTTGAAGCGTGCAATCCAGCGCTGGATCGAAAACCCGCTGGCGCAGATGATTCTGGCGGGCAAGTTCAATCCGGGTAGCACCGTGATCGGCAAGGTCGAAGGCGAGGAAATCGTCTTCGCCTGACGCCTGCGGTAGCGGCAAAACAAACGGCCGGTGTGAGCGATCACACCGGCCGTTTTGTTGTGACGTCACGTAGAACCCTAGCCTGGATTAGCCGAAGGCGTAATCCGGGAGCGATCTACGACATTTGCATTCATTGGCGGTAAACGACGGATTACGCTTCGCTAATCCGCCCTACGATATTCATGGCGCGACGCGTAACCCGCCAGGCGATAGCCGGTGCTGCACCCATGGTGGGTGACGGTGCTGCGGAAAATCTATGTCCTCAGGTTGTGTAACAGGCACCTAACCCACCCTACGGTTTAGGTTTGGCATGCAATGCCGTGCACTGCTCAAGGCTTGCTGGTATTCGGTGCGTTGCGCTGGCCTTGCTCAATTACCCAGTCGATCAACTGGCGCGAGAGCTGGTCGTTGGCGGTACCGAACGTCTTCACGACCGAGTCCACGGCGACATCGCCTGCGATCTGGCGCACTTCGAAGCGACGGCTAGCGAGGATGCGCTGGTTGCCGCCCTGCACCAGTCGGGCGTCGAGCAGAATGTGCACCTCCGGCCGGCCATTGCGGTATTCGGTCTGAAACGCACGCAAATCACTGCTCAGTTCGAGGTCGGCCTGCAGGCGGCCTTCGTCGCTGCTGACGGCGCCGACGCGGCCATCATCGAGAAAGGCGCCGATCAGCCGATCACGAAACAGGGCGGGGGCACGGTCGCTCCAGCGTGCGCCTTGATAAGCGCTGATCAGATTGCCCTCGGGCAATACGGCAATGCGTGGGCTGTCGAGCAACTGACTGCTTTGCGGGCGGTTGATCCGCAGTGACCAGTCCTGCTGCAGCGCATCCGAGGCGCGTACCGGCAGGTTACTGGGCAGCAGGTAAACGTTCAGCGCTTCGCCCGAGGGAAGAATCGAGCAGGCGCTGAGCAGGCCGGTCAGCAGCAGGGCACCAACGGTGGCGAATGCTTTCATGGTTGGAACTCCTTGATGCTATCGCTGCGCAGCAGGTAGCCGGCGGGGTCTTCTTCCAGTCGCCGCGAGAACGAGCGCAGCGAGCCGAGGGTGTCACGCAGTTCGTTGATGGCCGGGCCAAGCTCGCCGATACCCTGCATACCGCCGTCGAGGGCGGCGCGGTTGTCCTGCAGCAGTTGTTCGATGTTGGTGCTGGTACGCTCCAGCGAGGTCACCAAGCGCTCGGCACTGTCCAGGGTGTTCTGGGCCGGGCCGGTAAACAGCTGGTTGGCGTTTTTCATCAGGGCAGCCGCTTCGCGCCCGGCGGTGCTCATCTGGGTCAGCGCTTCACGCAGTTCGTCGCGTTGCTCGGATACGCTGGCGGTGATCTGCTCGAGGTTACGCAGGGTCTTGGCGATATTTTGGGTGTTCTCACGGGAAAACATGGCGTTAGCGCGATCCAGCAGGCGAGTGACGCTCACCATCAGGTCTTCGCCGTTGGCCATCAACCGTGACAGTGGCGAGCGGTCGGCGATGATCACCGGCGTACCACCATTGCTGGCTTTCAAAGGCGGGCTCTCGGGCGAGCCGCCGTGCAGCTGGATCACCGCACCACCGGTGATGTTGGTGATGGTCAGGCGGGCGCGGGTGTCTTCCTTGATGGGGGTGGCGCTGGTGATGCGGATATTCGCGTGCACCTTGCGCGGATCCTGCGGGTCGAGCGTCAGGCTGGTGACGTCACCGACGCGGATGCCGCTGTACTGCACGGCGCTACCCTGAGACAAACCGCTGACCGCTTCCGCGAAAATCACTTCGTAATAGTTGAACTGCTTGTCGGCGCTGGATTTACCCAGCCACAGGGCGAATAGCAGGATGGCGCTGACTATCGCCACCGTGAACATCCCGATCAGTACGTGATGGGCGCGCGGTTCCATTAAAAGCTCCTAGGCACAGCGGCCTGCTCGGCAGCGCGTCCGCGCGGCCCGTGAAAATAGTCGTGAATCCATGGGTCGTCTGTAGCGGCCACCACGTCAAGCGTATCGGCCACCAGTACGCGCTTCTGCGACAGCACTGCAACTCGGTCACACAAGGTGTAAAGCGTATCCAGATCGTGGGTGACCAGGAAAACACTGAGGCCCAGGGCATCGCGCAGGGTGCGGATCAATTGATCGAAAGCTGCGGCGCCAATCGGATCGAGGCCTGCAGTCGGCTCGTCGAGAAACAGGATGTCCGGCTCCAGCGCCAGGGCGCGGGCCAGTGCGGCGCGCTTGATCATGCCGCCAGACAGTTCGGTTGGGTACTTGTCGCCAGCATGGCTGGGCAGGCCGACCAGCGCGACCTTGGATTCGGCCAGGCGCTCGGCATGAGCGCGGCTGAGCCCGGCATGTTCGATCAGCGGCAGAGCGATGTTTTCCAGCACGGTGAGTGAGGAGAACAGGGCGCCTCGCTGGTAGAGCACACCGAAACGACGTTCCAGTTCGGAACGACGTTGCGCCGATAGCGTCAGCAGATCTTCGCCGAATACCCGCACCGTACCGGCGTTGGGCTGGCGCAGGCCGACGATGGTGCGCAGCAGTACCGACTTGCCAGTGCCCGAGCCGCCGACCACACCGAGCACTTCGCCGCGGTACAGATCCAGGTTCAGGTGCTGATGCACCACCTGTGGGCCGAACTGATTGGTCAGGTCGTGTACCTGAATGATCGCGTCGTCACTCACCAACCCATCTCCATCAGGAACAGCGCGGCCAGGGCGTCCACCACGATCACCACGAAGATCGATTGCACCACGCTGGACGTGGTGCGCTCACCCACGGACTGCGCGCTGCCAGTGACCTTGAAACCTTCCAGGCAGCCGATCACGGCGATCAGAAAGGCGAAGATCGGCGCCTTGAGCATGCCCACCAGAAAGTGATTGATCGGGATATTTTCCTGCAGCACGTTGATGAACATCGTCAGCGAGATATCCAGCGTCAGCATGCACACCATGGCGCCGCCGACCATTCCGCACAGCATGGCAATAAAAGTCAGCAGCGGCAGGGCGATGAGCATGGCGAACACCCGCGGCAACACCAGCAGTTCCATGGGATTGAGACCCAGGGTGCGGATCGCGTCGATTTCCTCGTTGGCCTTCATCGAGCCGATCTGTGCGGTGAAGGCGCTGGCCGTGCGACCGGCCATGAGAATGGCAGTGAGCAGCACACCGAATTCGCGCAGGAACGAGAATGCCACGAGGTCGACCGTGTAGATGGTCGCGCCGAAGTCGGTCAGGATGGTCGCGCCGAGGAACGCCACGACGGCGCCCACCAGAAAGGTCAGCAGGGCGACGATGGGCACCGCATTGAGGCCGATCTGTTCCAGGTGCGAAGCCAGGGATGTCAGGCGCCAGCGGCGCGGGTTGAGCAAAATCAGCAGCATGGTGCTGAGCGTTAGGCCAACGAACCCCAGCAACCCGACGGCCTTGTGCCAAACACCTTCCACCACTTCGCCGATATGGCCGAAGAATTCACGGTAGGTCGAGTGGGTGGGATGCTCAGGAGCTTGCTGATCCTGTTGCATCGCTGTGGCAACGGTGTGTAGCAAGGCGCGGCGTTCGTCGCTGAGTGCTGCTTTGGGCAGTAACAGGATCAGACGTTCGGCGCCGAGCAACTTCACCAGCAAGCTGGCGCCGGCGGTATCCAGGGCGTCCAGTTCGCTGAGGTCTGCATGCAGATCATTCGCCAGGTTGCGCCTGATAGCGTCTACCTGAACCACCAGCGCGCCGTAATGGGCAAGCGTCCAGTCCCCCGCCACCTTGAGTGTGGCAGCGTCAGCAGTGGGAGCGGAGATGTAAGGCGTGTGGGTCATGGTCGACAGCTTAACGCTCGAACGTTCCTATGGAACAGCCGTAATAGAGCCTCAAGGGATATCTTGTAAACCCTTGCCGTAACGGAGGCGGCTCAATGCACCCGCAAGGTAGGCGCTGACTGCAGGTCATGGGTAATCGACTGGCTAAGCCGAGTGGGGTTCGAATAAATCGTTGCAGGCGATGAATTGCATCGCAAAAGCCCAGTGGCTTTGTCTCGGCTGCTTACCTAGCATGGCGGAGAGTATTTCCATCACCGTTTCCGGAGTTATCCATGCATATCGACGAAGCCATCCGCAGCCGCCGCGCCATCAAGGGTTACGACGCCGGTTTTACCCTCAGCAACGAAGAGAAGAGCGAGCTGTTGCAGCTGGCTCTGCTCGCGCCGTCAGCTTTCAACCTGCAGCATGTACGACTGGTCGAGGTCAGTGATCCGGCGTTGCGTCAGCAGATCCGTGAAGCCGGCTGGGGCCAGGCGCAAATGACCGATGCCTCGATGCTGGTGGTGATTTGTGCGCAGGTCGATAGCTGGGAAAAGAATGTCAGCCGGGTGTGGGAAGGAGCGCCGTTAGAGGTGCAGCAGTACATGGCGGGTGCCATCGACACTTATTACCGCGACAAACCCCAGGTGCAGCGCGATGAAACCATGCGCAGCTGTGGCCTGATGGCGCAGACCCTGATGCTGGCCGCACGCGGCAAAGGGCTCGATTCCTGCCCCATGGACGGCTTCGATTTCGACGCGGTGGCCAAGCTGATCAACCTGCCGGACAACCACGTGATCGGCCTGATGGTCGCAGTCGGCAAGAAAGCCATCGACGCCAAGCCGCGTATCGGTAAGCTGCCGTTCGATGAAGTGGTTATCCGCGACCGTTTCTAACCATCCTTCCACTTCCAGCCCTTGCTGCGTATCTTGGCGTAAGGGCAAACAGCAGGAACCTAGTCCTGATCTGTCGCCTCCAAGCTTGTAGACCCGTCAAAAGCGAGGAATCACATGCAAGTTCAAGTGAACAGCAACCATATTGAAGGCAGTGCGCGACTCCAGGAATGGGTGGGCGCTGCGGTGGCGGATCGGCTGGAGCGTTACGAGGAGTTCCTGTCGCGTGTCGAAGTGCACATCAGCGACGAGAACGGCAGCAAGAGCGGCGCCGATGACAAGCGTTGCCAGATCGAGGCGCGGCCCAAGGGCCATCAGCCGCTGTCGGTGACCCACAAAGCTGAATCACTGGATCAGGCTGTAGAAGGCGCCGCCGAGAAAATGCGCCACGCTCTGGAGCATCTGGTCGGCAAGCTGGAAAGCAAAGCGGTCGGTACCGGGCATCTCGAGCAGGAACTGGATGCCAGCGAAGCGGAGAACTCCGATGCGCTGCTGCAGGAAGAATTTCTGGAGCGTCAGGAGGCGCTCGGCAAGGAGTGATCCTTCGATGCGCTTACTCCTTCGAGTAAGCGCATGATCCTCAAGGATCTATCCCACATATAAAAACAGGCCCTGTGTAGCGTCGCTTAGCGTGAGGCTACACAGGGCCTGTTTCGTTTATCAGGCAACCAGGCTACGACCGATAAAGTCTGGTGACTCGGTCTGCCGGTAAGTCGAGATGGCTTGCTCGGCTAATCGCGGGCTGACCTGATAACCGTTGCTGGCCGCTGGAACAGTTTCCAGCTGCGTCCGCTGCCTTGCCAGACTCTCGGCCGATAGCGGGTTGAGCGCTTCCTGACGCTGTTCCTGCAGGGCCTCAAGGCGCTGTTCACGTAGCTGCTCGTTGAGCGCTTGCACTGCGTCTTGACGTTCCTGGCGTAATTGCAGGGCGCGTTCTTGCTGTTGATCCTGCTGGGCAATGCGCTCGTCACGCGCCTCACGCAGTTGCTCTTGACGATCCTGTTCAAGACGCTGGCGTTCCAGCAAGCGCTCCTGAGCATCGTCCAGCCGCTGAGTAGCAGGTGCCACTCGCTCCAGTTGATTGGTTTGCAGACCATTACCAACGTTGCCGACTGGGCGATAGCTGTACTGCCCGATATTCATGCCATCGATAGAAAGGGGCATGAGTCACCTCCATCTTCGTTTCGATGTTTCCAGTCTAAGCCCGGAGAAACGTCTTCCTTAGGCGGATGTGTCATAACCCCAAGAACCGGATGGACTAGCACTTTTTCGGCAGCAGAATGTCGCCCAACGGCGTCGATATATGTCGATGCGCGCCAAAGGCGCATGGTTACTGGGCTGTGGCGCTCCAGCCAAAATGCAAAGGCAAGATGCTTGAAAGACTGCGTGCGGCCACCTGGCCTGTTAGCCAGCATGAAGTAGTCGACGAGCGGCAGCTAAGGCGGGCTCCACGAGGCAGATGATGTTTCCCGACCTACTATGAGTACATGGGCCTTGCCAGGGTGACAGCACAAGGAGCATGGCCTTCACGCGCACATTCGCGCGCATCACAAGAAGAGGAAAGCGTCATGCAGCCATTTAGTTTTGCTACAGCCGCCCATCTCATCTGCGAACCGGGAGCCGTGCAACGGCTCGTTCCCTTGTGTAGAGCATGGGGAGCGCGCTCGGTGGTGCTGATCACCGATGCCGGTGTAGCGCGGCTCGATTTTTTCGAAGAGGTACGGGCTGCTTTCGCAGGCAGTGACGTGGCGCTGCACGTATTCGATGGTGTGACGGCCGGTGCCCCGGAGAGCGTGGTAAGCAGTGCGGCGCAATTCGCCAAGAACGTACAGGCGAGTCTGATCGTCGGTTTCGGTGGTGGCAGCTCGCTGGATGTGGCCAAGCTGGTTGCCTTGTTGGCGCACCCGGATTGCCGGCAGTCGCTAAGTGATTTGTATGGTGTCGACAAGGCCGTTGGGCAGCGGTTGCCGTTGATCCAGGTGCCGACTACTGCAGGTAGCGGCTCCGAAGTTACGCCCATCGCGGTGGTTACCACGGCCCATTCAACGCGTATTGCGGTGGTGTCGGCTCGTCTGCTGCCAGATCTGGCGCTACTCGATGCCGATCTCACTCTGCAATTGCCAGCACCCGTAACCGCAGCCTGCGGCATGCTGGCGATGGGGCATGCCGTGGAGGCCTATACCGGCGCGCGGCGCAAGAATCCGCTGTCCGACATGCTCGCTCGCGAGGCTTTGCGATTGCTCGGTGCCAATCTCGACGAAGCGGTGCATAACGGCGGCAATCTCGAGGCACGGCAGGCCATGCTGCTGGGTTCCTGTCTCGCCGGGCAGGCGTATGCCAATGCGCCGCTGGCAGCCGTGCACGCCCTGGCCTATCCCCTTGGCGGCCATTGCCAAGTACCGCACGGCGTAAGTACGGCGGTACTGCTGCCCCATGTGCTGGGCTTCAATGCGTCCGTCGCGGCGCCGCTCTACGAGGAACTGGCGCCGCTGCTGCTGGGGGAGCGCCTTCGTTCAGGCGATGCAACGGATCACACCGAGCAGTTCATTATCGAACTGGCCGACCTCAGCGAGCGCAGTGGCCTGCCTGCGCGTCTGCGCGATATAGGCGTTGACCAGTCTCTGCTGCCACGCCTAGCGACCGATGCCATGCTGCACGAGCGTCTGCTGGCCAATAATCCCCGGGAGATGACCCAGGCCCATGCGCTGGCGATCTATCAGGTCGCTTACTAACCGAGCTGCGCGGCTCTCGCTGTAGGTTGTCAGCGTCGATGAGGGCCGGCACCATGCCGGCTTCTCCCTTATCCGAGGCGTCGTCCCATGCAGCAGCCGCAGCACCTGCGCGAGCACTATCGCCACTTCCAGTCGATCACTACGCGCTGGCATGACAACGACCTGTACGGGCACGTCAATAACGTCACCTATTACAGCTATTTCGACAGCGCGGTGAACACCTACCTGATCGAAGTGGGTGGGCTGGATATTCATCGCGGTGAAATCGTCGGGTTCGTGGTGAGTTCGAGCTGCGACTACTTCGCGTCAATTGCCTTTCCCGAGCGCATCGAGATC
Source organism: Pseudomonas sp. AC355 (assembly GCF_979258205.1). NCBI lineage: Bacteria > Pseudomonadati > Pseudomonadota > Gammaproteobacteria > Pseudomonadales > Pseudomonadaceae > Pseudomonas > Pseudomonas sp. AC355. The sequence continues at coordinate 4,557,251 of NZ_OZ409843.1, forward strand.
GGCTTGCGAGTCGGCAATCTGGGCAACAGTTCGGTGCAGTACGAGCTGGCGGTATTCAAGGAAGGGGAAGAGCAGGCCTGCGCCGCTGGGCGCTTCGTGCATGTGTTCGTCGACAGGTCGAGCAACCGACCGGTTGCGATACCTGAAAAATTACGGCTGGCGATGGAGGCGTTGCGAGTCTCTTGAGAGACCAAGGGCGCTAAAAGCGCCCTTGGTCATGTATGGATTAGCGATGGCGATGTTTGTGATGACGTTTGTGGTGCTTCTTGCCATGACGATGGCCATTATCGCGGTAGCGGGATTCATTGCGGTTGCTGTCGGCCATCTCGTTGGCCAGAGCACCACCGGCAGCACCACCGAGACCGGCGCCTATGGTCGATGCCGTGCCGCCACCGAACTGGTTGCCCAGCACGGAGCCAGCGGAGGCACCCAGGCCGCCGCCCAATGCAGCTTCGGTCTTGTTGCGTGAACTGATGGCGCCACCGGCAGCACCGCCGAGGCCGGCGCCGATCGCAGCACCTGTGCTGCCGCCCAGATGCTGACCGACGATGTTGCCGAGCGCACCACCGACACCGCTGCCAATGGCGGACTTGGTGGTATCGGCGTTGGCCAGGGGAGAAACCAGTGCACTGAAAGCGAGTGCGGTAAGGAATGTACGCATCGCGCAACCCTCGAAAAATACCCTTGCGGGCGTAGTCATGGCAGTGCCATGGATCATGCGGTCGCCCGCGCTGTGCCGGCGACACAAGCTTAGAGCCTGATCTGCAAGGAAATTCCCGAGATGGGGATTAAAGATACATGGGTGAATGTATCAAGATGTGTGTGATGCAGGGCTCGCCCAGCGTGGCCGCGGGTGGGCGGCTGTTTAGAACAGTGAGCGCGATGCTTTGATCAGGAACCAGCCCTCACACTCGGTGTTATGGCCTGAATAGGCCGAGCATGCATCACCGCTCAAGCTGGAATCCGAGTAGGAAAAATCGAAGTCGATTCCTTTCCAGGGCCGCGACAGGCTCAGCGACCAGTCGTTGAAGGAGCTGACCTGCCCACCACCGGAAATATTTTTGGGGTTGTCGAGCAGGTGATTGCCGTAGCGCACGACGACGGCCATGCCCAGCAGGCTGACACGGCCCAGGTCGGCCAGCACCGTACTGTTGAAGCGGCTTGGGTCATTGCTGAAGGAGAAACCGAAGCGGCGCGCGTCATACGTCAGGCCTGCGTAAACGTCCTGACTGTCGAGGTAGGTGTAACCCGGATGGCTGTAGCGAATCGTGCCGACTTCGTAGCCGAGCGAATCGACGAACTGCTGTCGATAGCCGACATAGCTGTTGAGCTCCATGCGACTACCCGGGCTGATCCCCAGGTTGGGCGACCATTGACCGAGGTACCAGCCGCTCGGGTGGCTCAGGTCGAGGCCGCCGTGGAAGGTACCGCCACTCTCTGGCTTGACCAGCCCCTGAGCCATGCTGCGACTTGGCGTGGTGCCCAGATTGAGCTCGTAGTCACCCAGTTCCCGCTCCAGGATCGCCGCCTGGGCTTGAATGCTCAGCAGAGCCGCCCCTAGCAGGACGGCAGATGGAAAACGCATGGAATTCCTCCCGTTGCAGGCGAATGACGTCAGCTGCAGAGCTGCTCAATGGCGCGGCTCGGCGGATCATTCGCACGGTGTTGCTCGTCTGGCAGAAACCCGAAGGGCCACATCGTGGCTTGGGCAAGAAACGCTATGCGCTTCGGTTGAGCGCTTGGTCTGGCACGTTAACTGACGAAAGTAACGGCAAAGGGACATCAGTGGGCATTTTTACCGATGTGTTTGGCAGATTCCGACGAAATGCAGCAACTTCGGCCGCTATTCGGTGCCACGCCACGCCGAAGGGGATGCTTCGGCTGAGTATCGCCTCCATCTCACCCAGGTCGAGATGCCTGGGTGAGATGGAGGCGTTACCGATTACAGGATGCGCGCAGTCTGCCCGGCAGTGTGCAGGCGAATGGCAACGAACTTGGATGTCGGTGTGTGGCTGCCCAGACCGACGCTTTCCAGCGGCACCAGTGGGTTGGCCTCGGGGTAATAGGCTGCCGCTTGGCCGGCTGGAATGTCGAATGCCAGCAGGGTAAAGCCAACCACTTTGCGTTCGATACCGTCGTCCCACAGCGAAGTGATGTCGACTTTCTGGCCATGCTTGTAGCCCAGTCGCGTAAGGTCGGCCTCGTTGACGAACAGCACGTCACGCTGACCACGAACGCCGCGGTAGCGGTCGTCCAGGCCGTAGATGGTGGTGTTGTACTGGTCGTGGGAGCGCATGGTCTGCAGGATCAGATCCGGCGTTTGACCACTGTTACGCACCTGCACAGGCAGCAGATCGGCGAGCAAGGTGTTGGACTTGAAGTTGGCCTTGCCGGTGGTGGTTTTCCACTGACGGGCGCCAGCCGAGTTGCCCAGGTAGAAACCACCTGGGTGCTGCACGCGCTGGTTAAAATCCTGGAAGCCGGGAATGGTGTCGGCGATCAGCTCTCGGATCTGGTCGTAGTCGGCGATCATGGCGTCCCAGTCGACCGGGTGGTTACCCAGTGTGGCTTTGGCAATGCCGGCGACGATCGAGGGTTCCGAACGCATGTGTCGGGACAGCGGCTCCAACTGGCCGTTGGACGCGTGGATCATGCTGAACGAGTCTTCTACGGTTATCGCCTGCGGGCCGGTGGCCTGATGATCGATATCGGTACGGCCCAGGCACGGCAGGATCAGCGCATCGGTGCCGGTGGTCAGGTGGCTGCGGTTGAGCTTGGTGCTGATCTGTACGGTCAACTCGCAGTTCTGCAGCGCTTTATGGGTGCGCGGGCTGTCCGGCGTAGCCTGGGCGAAGTTGCCACCCAGGGCGATGAACACCTTGGCCTGGCCATCGACCATGGCGTTGATCGCTTCGACGGTGTTGTGGCCGTTTTCGCGGGGCACCTTGAACTGGAAGCGCTTCTCGATGTTGTCGAGCAGCACCACCGGCGGGCGATCATTGATGCCCATGGTGCGGTCACCCTGCACGTTGCTGTGGCCACGTACCGGGCACAGGCCAGCACCAGGGCGGCCAAGGTTGCCACGCAGCAACTGCAGGTTGACGATTTCCTGGATGGTGGCCACTGAGTGCAGGTGTTGGGTGATGCCCATTGCCCAGCACATGATGACCTTCTCGGCGCGACGATACATCAGCGCTGCTTGCTCGATGTCTTCGAGGGTCAGGCCTGACTGTTCGACCAGCGACTCCCAAGATGTCTCATCCAGCACCGCCAGGTAGGCGTCGACACCATCGGTGTGCTCGGCGATGAAGGCATGGTCGAATACCGGTTTGTCACCCTTGGCGACCGCTTCGCGCTCCCATTGCAGCAGGAACTTGGCGATGCCGCGCAGCGCCGCCATATCGCCACCCAGTGCCGGGCGGAAGAACGCAGTGTTGAGTGGCTCGGAACCGTTGGTGAGCATTTCCAGAGCGTGTTGCGGATGCTGAAAGCGCTCCAGGCCTCGTTCCTTCAGTGGGTTGAAAGCAACGACCTGGGCGCCACGCTTCACCGCCTCACGCAGCGGCTCGAGCATGCGGGGGTGGTTGGTGCCTGGGTTCTGGCCGAGAACGAAGATCGCATCGGCGTGCTCGAAGTCGGCAAAGGTCACGCTGCCTTTGCCGATACCGACGCTCTGCGTCAGTGCGACACCGCTGGCCTCGTGGCACATGTTCGAGCAGTCGGGGAAGTTGTTGGTACCGAATGCCCGCACGAACAGCTGATACAGGAACGCCGCCTCGTTGCTGGCCCGGCCCGAGGTGTAGAACTCGGCCTGGTTGGGGCTTTCGAGGTTTTTCAGGTGTTTGGCGATCAGGCTGAAGGCATCGTCCCAAGAGGTGGGCACGTAGCGATCGGTGGCGGCGTCGTAGCGCATCGGCTCGGTCAGGCGGCCCTGATACTCGAGCCAGTAGTCGCTTTGCTCACGCAGCTGGCTGACGGTGTACTTAGCAAAGAACTTCGCGTCGACACGACGTTTGGTGGCTTCCCAGTTAACCGCCTTGGCGCCGTTCTCACAGAACTTGATGTGGCCGTCTTCCGGGGAATCGCCCCAGGCGCAGCCGGGGCAGTCGAAACCACCGTTCTGGTTGGTCTTGAGCAGCGCGCGCAGGTTCTTGAATGGCTGTTTACTGTCCAGCCAGAACTGGGTGACGCTGATCAGCGCACCCCAACCGGCGGCAGCGCCTTTATAGGGTTTGTAACGCGGGTTAACGGGTTGCAGGCTCATGGTTATTCTTCTCTGGCAGGCGGCGCGGGGCTGTAGACCCGGGGCGCGCTGTGGTGGGGCAGATGGATCAGGTTGAGGTTGTGCCGGCGCGCCCATTGCACGGTAAGGGCGGTCGGGGCCGAAAGGCTGACCAGGTTGCCGATGCCGGCTCTGACCGCCTTGTGAATAAGCTCCAGGCTGCAGCGGCTAGTCACCACCGCGAAGCCCTGGCGTACATCCTGGCGCTCGCGCAGCAGTGCGCCGATCAGCTTGTCCAGCGCGTTGTGCCGGCCGATGTCTTCCCGGCAGGCGCGTATCTCGCCACTGCCATCGACATACAGCGCGGCATGCAGGGCGCCGCTACGACGGGCCAGATCCTGCACGGCGGCGATCCGCTCGCGTAGGTCAACCAGGTGCGCCGCCTCGGGCAGTTCAGCCTGGGTCAGCGTGGCCAGTTGCGGCAGCGCCTGATCGAGCGCTTCCACGCCGCACAGGCCGCAACCACTGGTGCCGGCCAGTTGCCGGCGTTGTTGTTTCATCGCCCAGAAGGCGCGGCTGCTGATCTCGACGTCGGCATTGATCGCCGCGCCGATGTGGCGCAAGCGGATGTCATAAATATCGTCGATGGAGTCAACCACTGCGCTTGTCACGCTGAAGCCGGTAATGAAGTCTTCCACGGCCGTAGGCGAAACCATCATCACCGCATGGCTGATGCCGTTATAGCTGATGGCCAGCGCGCTTTCCTGCGCCAGAACGGCAGAATCAGTGGCTTGTGGGTTACCAAGCTGCGCAAAGGCATAGCCTTCCGGCTGCGGTGCAGCGGGCTCGTTGGAATCAGGAACGGTAGAACTCTCGGCTAACCGGGGCACGGCAAGCTCCCCTGCGACGGATTGACACAGAGAAGCCTAGGCGCTTGCTCCGGCGGCGTCTAATCGCTGTTGCCGATATGCTGATCGACGCGATCTATCGGCTTGCTCGCCCAGGCTCTGCAATAAGGGTTTTGGTGTGGACTAACGCGTCAGACTGATGCCTGGAAATGCTGCAGCAGCGCATTCAGCGCTTTCGTGTTGGTCTGATCGATATCGATGATGCGATAGCCTGCCCAACATTGCTGGCCCGGTTCGCCTATCCGGCTCCACAGGCAATCGCCGATAAAGTGCAACTCGCCAACACCGTTCAGCGGTATTGAGCAAACCAGTTGGCACTCCACCAGCGTATCCGCAGGCTGAGGTGCCGTGCAGCAGAGCATAAGGCCGTCGCTGGATATATCAGCGACGCGTCCGAGGTAGCGTCCGCTGTGTTGCTCGAATACCTCGAGCAGCGAGGTGGTTGGGTAGCGGCTGTGCTGGCGACGATCATCCATACGCGGTTCTCAGTGAGTACGGCCGGTGAGCTGTTGCAGAACACGATAAACGGCGGTTAGCGCGCGATCGACCATCGGCGCTGCCCGATCCGGCTTACTGAAGCGGGCTGTGCCCTGTTCCATTTCCTGGGCCAACTGGCTGACCGATTTGACCGCAGCGCGCTGACCGTTCGGGTCAACGAACATGTAGTTGTGGGTTGTCGGGCTGTACCAGGACAACTTCAGCGTCTGACGTTTATCGCCTTTGATGAATTCGAACCACGTACCGAATTCGACCTTCTCAAGCTCGCGCACCAGGCGCTGGCCATTTTGTGAAAGCGTGGTGTTGGCCAGGGAAGGGTCGAGCAGTGCAGCCTCATCTCCCAGCATGGCACCCAGTTGGCTGGGGCTGGGCGGCAATGTCATGCCGGAGGCTAGTTCGGGTTGTCCCGCCTGAACGGCATGCTGACAGGCGACCAGATCCTGAAGTAGACGGCGGATGTCATCTTCGTGGTAGCCGCCTAGCAGCATCAAGCCTTTGCGCAACTCTTCGAGCATCTCTATACGCAGATGCTGCAGTCGATCACGTTGCGTGGCGTCGAGCGGTATTCCGCTCCAGGCCAGCTGCTCGGCCGTTTCGCTGGCGCGCTGCCATTCGTTGCTGGATGAGCCATGGCGTAACTGAATGAACACCAGTACATCAATCCAGGTGCGCTCCAGGAAGTGACGAATGATCGGCGGCGGTGAGCGTTTGGCCAGGCTTTGAGCGATGACCTGGGCAGACCGGTGTCGGGCGGCCAGCAGTTTGTCGCGGCCCTTGGCTGTTTCTACCGTCCGCCGTTCCTGGAGATCTACCCGCTGCTTGAGTGTGCCGGTGAGCTCATTGAATTCCTTGAGCAGCTCGTCGAACAGGCGCAGGTCGCCGCTGAAGTGCTGAATCACTTGCTTCACCACCCAATGTACCTTGGCCAGCAGGCCGTGGGCTTCATCCGGTGCACCATAGAGAACACCAGCTTTAGCCATGGCATTGATCAACTGGCGCGCTGGATGGTGTTGCTGGGTGAACAGGGCTTTATCCAGCAGTGCCACTTTCAGGTAGGGCGTGTGCAGGTGGGAGAGGGCTATCTTGTAGGGCTGCGGCAGATTGTCGTCATCGAGGATAAAGTCGAACAGCATGCCCACCAAGTCGATGACATCGGTTTCCCTGTTGCCCAGTCGATGCTGTTGTGGCTCCTCGCTATGGCTGGCCAGTTGTCGCTGCAGGTCGGCCTTCAGCCCGGCAACCTGCTGCGGTTGTTCCAGCCGCTGGGCCAGCTCGATGGCGGACGTTTGCTGCATGCGATTCAGGGCTGCCAGCAAATCGGCCGCATCATAAGTGCGCCTGGCGCCTTCGGGCGCGAAGCTGGCCATGCTTGGCGTACTGCCGGGCTGGCTAAGGGTGCTCTGTTGCTTGCGATATTCGGCGAGCAGGGCGCCTAGACCTTCGACCAGTAGCTCCATGTTGGCGGGTGGGGCGGCATCAAGATCGAGCAGCGGGGGCTCGTCATGCGCTTCACTCGTCGGGGTGTTGGCGGTGTGTGGCGTCATCTTCGTCTGCGAAGACGGGGGCGCCTGCTCTGGCGTGCGTGCTGAGGTGTATTTGAGGTTGGGCAGCACGCCTGCATCTATCAGACGCTGATTGAGCGCGTCATAGAGTTTTTCCAGCTCGTGCATGAGCTGTTTGTCGAACAGGCTGTACAGCACCAGTTTGATTCTCAGTGGCAGCTCGCAGGGGCCAAGGGCCGTGAGAAATGCCTGGGCTATCGTTTTGGGTGCGAGCGGATTGCTGCCTTCCGGCAGCGGTTGGCCGTTATTGAGAAGCGCAAGGCGCTGCTCTAAAGCGAACAGTGCCTGGGCGCAGCGGGCCTGAACCCGGCTGGCCATATTGGTCACCTGGAGGATTTCTTCGTAGTCCTCGTTCTGCACCAGCGCCAGATCCTCGGCGTGTATATCCGTAGGCGATACAGCGCTAGCAACCAGCTTGCCGTCGAGAAAGTCGGCAATGCTCTGAGAAATGCTCAGGTGGTAGTGGCGTTCAATCTGCGGACGCAATGTGCGGATGCTGCGCATGCTTTCGAAGAACAGTGCCTGAACCTGATTGTTCTCTGCTTTCTCTGCGCACTGAAAGAGGGTGTCGTCGACCTGGGCGAAGGTGCGCGCCAGGTTATCCGCCAGATGATTGAGTACCAGCTTGCGACAGCTTTGCCCCAGCTCACTGAAGCGTGGCTGAATGCCTCGGCTTGCCAGTGTGCGCGAACCATTTTGGGGGGGCGGCGGCGTGCCTTGAGTGGTCATCGGTATTCCTGGGTGAGACCTCACTGCGGTGCTTCAAACAGTGCAGGTATTCGGTGAAGGTATAGCAAATGGCCATTCTTTCGCAAAGCATTGTCATAAAAGCAATTTAGGGGGTTGACAGTAGCTCGCGGAACCGTAAAATGGCGCGCCTCTGCAGCGGCAATTGGCGAAAGCCAAAAGCTAGTAACAGAGACTGAAAGAAGCATAGTTCCGCGATAGCTCAGTCGGTAGAGCAAATGACTGTTAATCATTGGGTCCCTGGTTCGAGTCCAGGTCGCGGAGCCAATCTTTCCTTCGGGGTGTAGCGCAGTCCGGTAGCGCGCCTGCTTTGGGAGCAGGATGTCAGGAGTTCGAATCCCCTCACCCCGACCATTTTTGGGTCGTTAGCTCAGTTGGTAGAGCAGTTGGCTTTTAACCAATTGGTCGTAGGTTCGAATCCCACACGACCCACCATTTCAAGCTCTGCTTGAGTAAGAAACCCGCCTAGTGCGGGTTTTTTGCTTTCCGGGCCATGCACATAACATTTCTAGAGCCATCTTTAAGAAGGGCGCCGAGGTTGTCACTCGGCGCCCTTCTTAGGATCAATGCAGCTTTAGTCGCGGATCGGTACTGCGCCCGATACGGTCGCTAAGCATCAGCAGCAGGGTGCGGAAGGGGCCATAGAGCGCCATCTGGTGCATGCGATACAGCGATATGTAAAACATGCGAGCCAGCCAGCCTTCCAGCTTCACGCTGCCCATCAGGTTACCCATCAGATTGCCAACGGCGCTAAAGCTCGACAGCGAGATCAGCGAGCCGTAGTCCTTGTAGGTGTAGGTGGGCAACGGCTGCTTCTGCAGGCGTAAGGTGAGCGACTTGACCAGTAGCGAAGCTTGCTGGTGAGCCGCCTGCGCACGCGGCGGTACGTTGCGCTCGCTGCCATCACCCATCGGGCAGGCGGCGCAGTCACCGAAGGCGAAGATGTTCTCGTCGCGGGTGGTTTGCAGGGTCGGTGTGACCACTAGCTGATTGATCCGATTGTTTTCCAGGCCATCTAGATCCTTCAGAAAGGCCGGCGCACGGATGCCCGCCGCCCAGACCTTGAGGCTCGCAGGAATATGCTCGCCACTGGCGGTAAGCAAACCGTCGGCAGTCACCTCTTTCACCGCAGCGTTGGTCATCACGGTTACGCCGAGCTTCTGCAAGGTGCGGTGAACGGGGGCGCTGATGCGTTCCGGCAGGGCCGGCAGCACGCGGGGGCCCGCTTCGATCAGAGTGATGCGCATGTTCTCGGGACGAATGCGATCCAGCCCATAGGCCGCTAATTGATGAGCGGCGTGGTGCAGCTCGGCTGCCAGTTCCACGCCGGTGGCGCCGGCGCCGACGATGGCGACGCTGATCTGGTCGTTGTCACCGTTGCCGGCATGAGCACGCAGGTAGTGGCTGAGCATCTTGCGGTGGAAGCGTTCGGCTTGTTCGCGGGTGTCGAGGAAGATGCAGTGGCTGGCCGCCCCTTCGGTGCCGAAGTCATTGGTGGTGCTGCCTACCGCGATCACCAGGGAGTCGTAAGCGAGTTCGCGTGCAGGCACCAGTTCGCGGTTGTCCTCATCCAGCGTTGCGGCAAGTTGGATGGTTTTGCGTTCGCGATCCAGTCCACTCATGCGGCCGATCTGGAATTCGAAGTGGTTCCATTTCGCCTGAGCAACATAGTTGAGCTCGTTCTCCGTGGAGTTCAGCGAGCCGGCGGCGACTTCATGCAGCAGCGGTTTCCAGATGTGTGTCAGGTTGGCGTCGGCAAGGGTGATATGGGCTTTGCCACGCTTGCCCAGGGTTCTTCCCAGGCGTGTGGCGAGTTCCAGGCCGCCGGCTCCGCCGCCAACGATTACGATTCGATGGGTCATCGATACTTCTCACAAGGCTAAAAAAACGGTGCTGAGTCCGGGCGAGCAAGGCTCGAAGCGCCAGGCGACTCAGGGGTGCGGCTCGGCAGATCGGATCAATCTGACGCACGATACGATGCTGAGAAACACTCAGGTAGTCATCGACTCGACGTTGATCGCCAAGGTTCAATCGGCCGGGCATGCACCTCGCAAAATGCGCTCAGTCTAGCAGGGCGCCACTGAGCGCGGATCGCGATATATGCTGGCTGCCGCTATTCGAACTGTTCCAGGGGCTCGACTTCGAGCGAGTCGCTCAGGCGAATAATTCCACCCTGTAGTACGCGTGCGGTGATGCCGCCATGGCCGCGTACCGCCTGGAAAGTCCCAAGGCCCAGGCGTTCCTCCAAGCGTGCGCAGGGTTGGCACCAGCCGGTGGTTTCCAGAATCGCCTGGCCAATACGAAAGCGCCGGCCTTTGAGGCTGAACAGGTTGATACCGCTGATGGCGATATTGCGCCTGAGATCTTCGGGCTTTATCGCGTGCTGTGGATCGCGACCCAGTAGCGCGCTGACCACGGCCAAGTGCTCCCACTGAATCAGCGTGACCTGTCTTGCGTTGCGCGGCCCCGGCCGAGCGTGATCGCCAGTCAGCCCTGCTTCGCGGCGTGCTTCCACAGCCTCGAGTGCGAGCATCTCACCGCGTGACGTCGGGCGGACACCGATCCAGCGTACCTGGCCGCGTTGCGGAACGGCGGCGATCAGGGCTTGCAATGGGCTCATTGGGGCTCCGTTACGTGTGCCGTTTTGTAAGATGAGCCGGCGCGCGGTGGTTCAATCAGTGCTGGCGTGGCGGCAGGTCATCGGAAAAAAGATCGTCTTCCAGCTCATTTCCGGGAATCGCATGTTCTTCCGAAGCCCAGGCGCCAAGATCGATCAGTTTGCAGCGCTCGGAGCAAAAGGGGCGGCTCGGGCTTTGCGGGCCCCATTCCACTGGGGCGGCGCAGGTCGGACAGGCGACGAGGGTAGGGGTGCTCATGGTTGGCCTCCATTCAAGGTCAGATAAAAGGCATGCAGGCGTTCGACTTCGCTTCTTATCCACGCCATGTCACGGTCGTTGGTCAGCACGTCATCGGCATGGCGCAGGCGCTCCTCGCGCGTTGCCTGAGCGGCCAGAATCGTTTGCACCTGTTCAGCCGACAACTGATCTCGGCGCATGGTGCGCTCGATCTGCAGTTGCGTGGGCACATCCACCACCAGCACGCGCTGCGTCAGCTTGTATTGGCCGGACTCGATCAGCAGCGGTGATACCAGAATTGCATAGGGTGATGTGGCGGCGTTCAGGAATTGGGCGACCTCTTGGGCGATCAGCGGGTGCAGTAGATTTTCCAGCCAACGGCGCTGTGCGGGGTCTGCAAAAATTCGCTCGCGCAGTGCCGAGCGATTCAGCTGGCCGTCCGCTTGCACAACCTGCTCGCCAAAATGTTCGGCAATGGCCGCTAACGCCGGTCGGCCAGGCTCCACGACCCAGCGTGCCGCCTGGTCTGCATCGATCAGATCCACGCCCAGTTCGACGAAATGCTCGGCAACGGCGCTCTTGCCGCTGCCGATACCGCCGGTAAGGCCGAGCGTCCAGGGTTTCATGGTGTGCGCGTGCCCCTGCAATCAATAGGGGCGGCATTATAAAGGAGTGAGGGGGTGGTGGTGAAAGCCTTGGCGGCTGGTCGATGAAAAGTGATCTAACGGTTAGCCTGCCAGATCGTAGCCTGGGTATCGCGGAGCGATACCCAGGGTGCAGTGCACTGCATAATCCTTCGGCCGCTAATTAAAGCCAGCAAACTGCAAATAACCGTCGGTAATCTGCTTGCCCCAGAGCAGCGCGATAAACCCTGCAATGGCTAAGTAAGGGCCAAACGGAATAGGCGTGCTGGTATTCGCATCGCGTAGGCGCAGCAGGATCACACCCAGCACTGCGCCGACCACCGAAGACAGCAAAATGGTCAGCGGCAAAATCTGCCAGCCGCCCCATGCGCCGAGCATGGCCAACAGCTTGAAGTCTCCGTAGCCCATGCCTTCCTTGCCGGTCACCAACTTGAACAGCCAAAACACCGACCATAAGCTCAGGTAGCCAGCCACTGCGCCCCACAGGGCATCTTCAAGGCTGGTGAACAGACCAAATTGGTTGACGATCAAGCCCAGCCACAGCAGTGGCAGCACCAAGGAATCGGGTAACAGCTGATGATCCGCATCGATCAGGCTCATGGCCAGCAGGCCCCAGGCCAGTACCAGCATGCTGCCTGCCTGCCAGCTAAAACCAAAATGCCAGGCGATGTAAGCCGAGAGCAGCCCACAGCTTAGCTCGACCAGTGGGTAGCGCAGGCTGATCTGCGCCTTGCAGCCCGAGCATTTGCCGCGCAGAAACAGGTAGCTGATAACCGGGATATTCTCCCAGGGGCGAATTTCATGGTTGCAGTGCGGGCAGCTGGAGTGGGGGAGTACCAGGTTGTAGGTTTCGCCCTTGGACTCGGCGGGTAGCTCCAGTACTTCACGCGCCTGCATGCGCCAGTCGCGGTGCATCATTTTGGGCAGGCGGTGGATAACGACGTTGAGGAAACTGCCGACCAGCAAACCCAGCAATAGCACGCAGAAAACAAAGGCCGGCGTATTGCCGGCCAAAAAGTCGATCACGGTCATAGTTAGACGACGTTGCCCAGCTGGAAGATTGGCAGGTACATGGCGATGATCAGGCCGCCGACCAGTACGCCAAGCACGGACATGATCAGCGGCTCCATCAGCGCGGTCAGGCCATCCACAGCATTATCCACTTCCGCCTCGTAGTAGCTGGCCACTTTGTCGAGCATGGTATCCAGTGCGCCGGATTCTTCACCAATGGCGGTCATCTGCACGGCCATGGCAGGAAACACATTGGTCGAGCGCATGGAGAAATTCAGCTGCATACCGCTGGTTACGTCCTGTTTGACCTTGTTCACGGCATTACGGAACACCACGTTGCCGGTAGCGCCTGCCACTGAGTCCAATGCTTCGACCAATGGCACGCCAGCAGCAAAAGTAGTGGAAAGTGTGCGGGCATAACGTGCTACGGATGATTTGTAGACGATATTGCCAACAATCGGTGCTTTGAGTACGCCGCGGTCCAGGGCATCACGAAACTTCTCCGAGCGTTGCTTGGCTTGCACGAATCCATAACCTGCTGCGACCATGGCAATCAGGAAGATAAACCACCATTCCTGTAGGCCTTCAGAGATACCGATCACGAACAGGGTAAACGCCGGCAGATCTGCACCGAAGTTTGAAAAGACACTTTGAAACTGTGGTACTACTTTGATTAGCAGAATACAAGAAACAATTATCGCGACGGCAACCACCGCAATGGGGTAGTTCATCGCTTTTTTGATCTTGGCTTTCAGTGCTTCGGTTTTTTCCTTGTAAGTGGCCACCCTGTCCAGCAGGGTTTCCAGGGCACCTGACTGCTCGCCCGCTTCAACCAGGTTGCAGAACAGATCATCGAAATATTGCGGCTTGGTGCGCAGCGCTGCGGCGAAACTATTACCGGCTGCTACATGCTGCTTAATATCATCGACCAGCTTGCGCATATTCGGGTTTTCGAGGCCGTCGGCGATGATATCGAAGGACTGCAGCAGTGGAACGCCTGCTTTCATCATCGTCGCCATTTGCCGAGCGAACAGGGCGATATCCAGCGGCTTGATCTTTTTACCACCACCAAATAGCGACATGCCCTTCTTGCGCACTTTGGTCGGGTTGATACCCTGCTTGCGCAGTTGCGCCTTGACCAGGGCGGGGTTCTGCCCGTTGAGCTCGCCTTTTACCACGGATCCCTTGCGATCCTTGCCTTCCCAGACAAATGTGCTGGTCTTCGCTGCCTTTGCTGCTGCCATGGTTAATCCTTGGTCACGCGGTTGACTTCTTCAAGGCTGGTCACGCCTTGCATGGCTTTCAGCAGGGCCGAAGTACGCAGGTCGTTGAAGCCGTCTTTTCGCATTTGCGTGGCAATATCGATGGAATTGCCTTCCTCCATGATAATCCGCTGCAGGCTTGGCGTGTTTTTAACCACTTCATAAATACCGACACGGCCTTTGTAACCGTTCTTGCAATTTTCACAGCCTACCGGGCCATAAAGCTTGAAGGTGCCGAGCTTGTCTGCGGGGAAACCTTCCTCCAGCAGCGCCTCGTTCGGAATGGGCATTTCCTTCTTGCAACTGCTGCACAGCTTGCGCGCCAGACGCTGGGCGATGATCAGGTTCACCGAGGTGGCGATGTTGAAGGAGGGCACTCCCATATTGCGTAAGCGGGTCAAGGTTTCAGCCGCGCTGTTGGTGTGCAAGGTGGACATCACCATATGGCCCGTCTGTGCGGCCTTGATGGCGATGGAGGCCGTATCCAGGTCGCGGATCTCACCGACCATGATGATGTCCGGATCCTGGCGCAGGAACGCACGCAGGGCCTGGGTGAAGTCCATGCCCTGCTTAGGGTTGACGTTAACCTGGTTGATACCTTCCAGGTTGATCTCTACCGGATCTTCTGCCGTGGAGATATTCACGTCCGGGGTGTTGAGGATGTTCAGACCGGTATACAGCGACACGGTTTTCCCCGAACCCGTAGGGCCGGTTACCAGAATCATTCCCTGAGGCTGCTTGAGCGCTGCCATATACAGCTCTTTCTGGCTCTCCTCATAGCCCAGAGCATCGATCCCCATCTGCGCGCTGGCGGAGTCGAGAATCCGCATCACGATCTTCTCGCCCCACAGGGTGGGCAAGGTATTGACGCGAAAGTCGATGGATTTGCTCTTGGATATGCGCATCTTGATACGGCCATCCTGCGGCTTGCGTCGCTCGGAAATGTCCAGCCCAGCCATGACCTTCAGGCGTGCAGCGATGCGCGGTGCCAGTTGAATTGGCGGACGTGCCGTCTCATGCAGAATACCGTCGGTACGAAAACGTACGCGGTAGGCTTTTTCGTAAGGCTCGAAGTGCAGGTCGGAGGAGCCGCCCTTAATTGCATCGAGCAGCATCTTGTTGACGAAACGCACTACCGGCGCGTCGTCGGCATCCTGGCCGCCGCCATCGTTGATCTTCTTGTCATCATCGCCGGACTCCGTTTCCAAGCCATCAAGGTCAACGTCGCCCATGTCTTCCAGGCCGCTGTGCCCCGTATCGAAGAACTTGTCGATGGCATCACCGAGCTTGTCGTCTTCGACCAGTAAGGCTTCAGTGGAGAGGCCGGTGCTGAACTGGATATCCGTAACCGCCTGGTGGTTGGAGGGGTCAGAGATGCCCACGAACAACTTATTGCCGCGGCGCCACAACGGCAGGGTGCGGTGCTGGCGCACCAGCTTCTCGCTGACCAAGTCCCTCGGTTGGCTTTCCTTGTCCAGCGCGTTTAGGTCGAAATAGGCCACGCCAAACTGATCCGCTGCCAGCTCAGCCAGGGCGCGACTCTTTACCAGTTTGTTCTGCGCCAGGTAGGTGACCAGCGACAATTTATTACGCTTGGCCTGGGTTTGCGCCTGCTGAGCGGCCTTCTCGTCCAGTAACTCAGCCAGTACCACCTGCTTGGCCAAACCGGAAAGGGGAATATTGTCGCTCATGGGCACCTCACGCATATCGAATGGGTGCGTTATAGCGCAGATGGCAGTTGCTGCCAAACGGCCAGCACTCAAGTGACGAAAAGTGTCACAAGGTGCGGAGAAGTGCCGTGTGTTGTGCTGGGCATTGCTGGCGTGCAAGGCTCCATTCTGTGAGCGAGTCCGCAGGTTTCATCGTGTTTTTGAGGGTTGGTTTTGTTGGCACGCCTTCTGCATAGTCATCTGCAGGCTTGTCTGCCTGACACTTAATGACTGGAGAGTATATGAAAGCTCAAATGCAAAAGGGTTTTACCCTTATCGAACTGATGATCGTTGTAGCAATCATCGGCATTCTAGCGGCAATCGCCATTCCGCAATATCAAGACTATACCGCTCGCACTCAAGTTACTCGTGTCGTGAGTGAAATCAGCGGCCTGAAAACTGCGGCTGAGGCTGCATTGCTCGAAGGGCGGACGATTGTAAGCAACGATGCTCCGGGTGATGGCGAAGTGGATTTGGGCTTTGTAGGCTCCAACCTGCTGGATGGTACTGGTAAAGCACAGATCGACATTGCCGGTGGTAATACCGATGAGCCGACCATCTCTGGTGAGTTGGGTGGTAACGCTGGTGCTGCAGTCACTGGTGCAGTTGTCACGCTGACCAGAGGTGCTACTGGCTCCTGGGGCTGTGCGGTAACGGCTTCCGCAAGCGGCGGTTGGAAAGATAGTTATGCCCCTGCTGGCTGCCCGGTAGGTGCTGCTACCACTGGCCCGTAATTTTCTCAGGCAGTAATTGCTAGATTTTTTTAAAGTCTGGTAATGTTCAGTGAACACCCCGCACATGCGGGGTGTTTTACTTTATAGGGCAATGTAAATAAAAGTGAGGGGATTATCTGTGACTTGGAGGCGTTGGGCTTGCGTAAGTCTTCTAAGTGAGTTGGTTGTCTGGTTTTTTCTTCCTCTGGCTTTTCTAGCCGCTTATATTTTTCTCTTTGCAGCGCGCTGGACGGTAGTTGGGGCGCACTTTTTTGTGATCCTTTCTTTTTGGCTAGGATTGTTTATTGTTCGTGTCATTTTGTGGCGGGCTCTTGGTCGGCGGGGGCGTTTGTTGGCGGTAGGCTGCTGGCTTCTTCCTGCTCTTTTTTTATTGGGTTGGTATCTTTTGGTTCTGCTAGGGTTGTTTTCCTGGGGGCGAGTAGTGACGGTGCCGCTCATCAAGGCTTATGCCGTTCAGGGAGGTGCTCTCTTTGAAGTTCTTGGCCTCTCCCTCTGGATAGTGACCCCGGCTTTTCTACTTGTGGCGGTAGGGTTTGTTGCCCTCTATCGAGTTATATTTTTTATTGACTGGAGTCGATGGGCGTCAGAGCGCTTGTCACTAGTAGGCTTGTGCCTAGTGACCGTGTTGGGTGGCACGCTTGTATTTGGCCAATATATGCGACTTTGTGACTTAACGGAACTACATCCTCAGGAGCCAATAGGGGTAAGTTTTTTCGGTAAACACTCTGCTTTAATGCAAAGTCACTCTATTACTATATCTCCCGTGCTTGATGCAGCCGAGGATCAGGCATCTGCAAGCTATACGGCAACGGAAAATTTCGTTCCGCGTAATGTGATTCTGATAGTAGGCGATGCTCTTCGAGCTGATCATATGAGTATTTACGGGTATCCGCGTGCTACCACTCCTTACCTTGATGCATCTAGAGAGAAACATCAAACACTCTTGGTGTCGCCTGTGCGTTCGGTTTGTGCAGAATCTTCTTGTGGTCTGGCAGCGATAGCCTCGTCGAGGCCATTGCACTTGTTCCCTACCAAACCCTTTACCCTTCATGAGGTTCTACGACGCCACAACTATGCCGTCAACATGGTACTTTCCGGCGATCACACAAATTTTTACGGATTGAGAGAGTCCTATGGTGTTGTCGATAGCTATTTCGACGGCACGCTACAAAAGGATCGCTATGTAAATGATGATTTGCTCGTGCTTGATCACGTTGCCGATCTTCCTGATTATGATCGCACTCGGCCGGTCATGTTTCAGTTTCACCTCATGTCAAGTCATGGCCTGGGGCGTCGGCATGCTGAGATGTTTGCTCCGAGTGTCAATTACTACAAGTGGGTGCCTGGAAAGGAAGGGATAGTAGCTCCAAGTGAAGACGAGAAGTTAGGCGGTATCAATTACTATGATAACGGTGTCGTCCAGTTTGATCTTGTAGTGGATGGTATTTTGAATGTTATGGAAAGAAAGGGGTATTTGGACGATGCAGTAATTATTATTACTGGAGATCATGGAGAACGGCTCGGAGAGAGGGGGCGGTCTTTTGGACATCAATATAATGTCGAAGAAGGTGTCCTGACCGTTCCATTCATCGTTCAGCGGCGTGGTTATGTAGGTGGTGGGGTTAACGAGTGGCCGATAGCTTCTCAGGTTGATATAGCGCCCACTATACTTTCGGAACTTGGGATTCTCGCGCCATCCGTTTGGGCTGGGCAAGCGCTACAAAATTCGGTAATTAAGCGGAAAATATATTTTCAGCAAGCGCGCAAAGTTGGTTTTTACACGTCTGTATCACCTCATGGGCTTTTAAAGTATTGGAGAAATCTGGATTCAGGGGAAGAGTTTATTTATTCCGTGGGGGATGGCAAGGGCGAGGAAGAGATTAGCCTTGAGTCGTTTGATGAGAAACTACTTGGGCGATGGCGTGCATCGCGGTCTGACGGATACCCGTAGTCTGGATCAGCCGGAGGCGTAATCCGTCGTTTACCGCAAATCTGTCGTATCGGTTGCAGCAACTGAACGCCCGCTTTGTGCGGGCCGTTTTGCTGTTCGAGAGTTGCGTTACTTAGAGACATTTTTCGGATTACGCCTTCGGCTAATACGCCCTACGCTCTTTTCTATTCAAACTTCACATACGCACCGATCAATGATGCTCGCGGGTCGCGCGGAATTTTACGTCGGGCCAGCGCTCTTCCATCAGGCTCAGGTTGACGCGGGTGGGCGCCAGGTAGGTGAGGTGGCCGCCGCCGTCGAGAGCGAGGTTTTCTACGGCCTTGTTGGAAAATTCTTCCAGCTTCTTCTTGTCGCTGCATTCGATCCAGCGGGCTGACCAGACGGTGATCGGCTCGTAGCCGCACTCGACCTTGTATTCCTCTTTCAGGCGGCTGGCGACCACGTCGAACTGCAGCACACCGACGGCGCCGAGGATGATGTCGTTGCTGCGCTCGGGGAAGAACACCTGGGTAGCGCCTTCTTCGGCGAGCTGCTGCAGGCCTTGGCGCAGTTGTTTGGACTTGAGCGGATCCTTCAGGCGCACGCGGCGGAACAGTTCCGGAGCGAAGTGCGGGATGCCGGTAAAGCCCAGCGCTTCGCCTTCGCTGAAGGTATCGCCGATCTGGATGGTGCCGTGATTGTGCAGGCCGATGATGTCGCCGGCCCAGGCCTCTTCGAGCATTTCACGCTCGGAGGAGAAGAAGGTCAGGGCGTCGCCGATGCGTACGTCCTTGCCGGTGCGCACGTGGCGCATCTTCATGCCTTTCTCGTACTTGCCCGAGCAGATGCGCATGAAGGCGATACGGTCGCGGTGTTTGGGATCCATGTTCGCCTGGATCTTGAACACGAAGCCGGTGAACTTCTCTTCCACGGGTTCCACGGTGCGCTCATTAGCGACGCGAGCCAGCGGACGCGGGGCCCAGTCGACCACGGCATCGAGTACATGGTCGACCCCGAAATTGCCCAACGCGGTGCCGAAGAACACCGGGGTCAACTGACCATTAAGAAATTCTTCCTGATTGAATGTGTGGCAGGCGCCCTGCACCAGCTCCAGTTGCTCGACGAAGCGATCGTACTCATCACCCAGGTGGGCACGGGCTTCGTCGGAGTCGAGTTTCTCGATGATCTTGGTCGCGGTGCGCTCGTGGCCATGGCCAGGCGTGTAGACGATGATGTAGTCATCGGCCAGGTGGTAAACGCCTTTGAAATCGCGGTAGCAACCAATCGGCCAGGTGATCGGCGCGGCCTTGATCTTGAGAACCGCCTCGATCTCGTCGAGCAGTTCGATAGGGTCGCGGATATCGCGATCCAGCTTGTTGATGAAGCTGACGATCGGTGTGTCGCGCAGTCGGCAGACGTCCATCAGGGCGATGGTGCGTGGCTCGACACCTTTACCGCCGTCGAGCACCATCAGCGCCGAGTCCACCGCGGTCAGGGTGCGGTAGGTGTCTTCGGAGAAGTCTTCGTGGCCGGGGGTGTCGAGCAGGTTGACCATGTGCTCGCGGTAGGGGAACTGCATCACCGAGGTGGTGATGGAAATCCCGCGCTGCTTCTCCATTTCCATCCAGTCGGAGGTCGCGTGGCGGTCGGATTTACGCGACTTGACCGTACCGGCCACGGCGATTGCCTGCCCCATCAGCAGCAGCTTTTCGGTGATGGTGGTTTTACCGGCGTCGGGGTGCGAAATGATGGCGAAAGTACGGCGCTTGGCGACTTCGGCGGCCTGAATGGTCATGGATACGTGCCTGCTTGAAAGCGTTGGCGGGCCGAGTAAGCCCGTAAAAAGGCGCGATTATAGCGGGAAATGCATGGTCGCTGGGGCCATCTGCAGTGCCGCAAACGGACGCTTGTCGGTAGGATCACCTCTTTATTCAGGTTCGAGGTCACTCATGGCACGTCGGGTTCTGCGCAGCATCATGATTGGCGCCTTGGGGCTCACGTGTTCTATAGCCCAGGCGGGCCTGCCCGAGTGTCACATCAGTTTCCCCAATGGCATGAGCTTGGCTTTGCCGCTTGCAGCGACAGCCGAAGCGCGCACGGTGGGGCTGTCTGCCCGTGACGATATCGGCAGCGGCATGCTCTTCGCCTGGCCGGAGGAGGGAATGCGCGAGTTGTGGATGAAAGACACCCGTGTGCCCCTTTCGGCGGCCTTCATCGATGCCCGCGGCGTGGTACGCAGAGTGGTCGATATGCAGCCCTATAGCCTGCAGCGGCATGGCTCGAAGGAACCGGTGCGCTACATCATCGAGGTGGGCAAGGGCGGCTTCGGCGCACTTGGCGTGGTGGTTGGGAGTCGCGTCGTGATCGACTGCGCAGGTTCCGGATAAACGCAGCCTAACTTGTAGGAGCCGCGCCCCGCGGCGAATCGTGTTGGCAACGCCAATGTCGCGGCAAGGCTGCAATTGTTTCGCGCCGAGGGCGACGCTCCTACGCGAACGGTGCCACACGTCCATCTCGCCGCCCTCAATGTTGTAGGAACCGCGCCCCCGCGGCGAATCGTGCGGGCAACACCGATGTAGCGGCAAGGCTGCAATTGTTTTCGCGCCGAGGGCGACGCTCCTACACGGGAGGCCAATTGCATCGGGCGCCTTCGAAGGGAGGCGATCCGTGCAAGGAGCCGCCCTGATAATTCGGCTGACGGCCCCGTAGGCGCTGCTGTTACACTATCACCCCTCGCAAATTCGCATCCCTTCCGATACCAGGAGCATCCGGTGCCTGTCGTGTTCGTGGCCGCCTCCCAACTGCCGACCCCGTTCGGCGTGTTCATCATGCATGGCTTTCTCGAAGAGGCCACCGGCAAGGAGCATGTTGCTCTGACCTTCGGCGATGTGGCCGACGGCGAGCCGGTACTGGGGCGCCTGCATTCCGAGTGCCTGACCGGCGATGCGTTGTTCAGCCTGCGCTGTGATTGCGGCTTCCAGCTGGAAGGTGCGCTGCGCGCCATTTCCGAAGAGGGACGCGGCGTATTGCTTTACCTGCGCCAAGAAGGCCGCGGTATCGGGCTGCTCAACAAGATCCGTGCTTACGAGCTGCAGGACGCTGGCGCCGATACCGTCGAAGCCAACGAGCGTCTGGGCTTCGGCGCGGACATGCGCGACTACGCGATCTGCCTGCCAATGCTGCAACATTTGGGCATCTCCTCGCTCAAGCTGATGACCAACAACCCGCGTAAGGTCAAGGCGCTGGGCGACATGGGCATTCCAGTGGCCAATCGCGTGCCGCTGCAGCTGGGCCAGAACCCGCACAACAGCAAGTACCTGGCCACCAAGGCCGGCAAGCTCGGGCACATGCTCGGCAAGCTGCACCAGGGTGAGGTCGAGCGGCCTTGACCCGTGCCGCGGTCAAACGCCGGTTGGCCCTGCTCTGGTGGCGGCAACTGGCACTGACCCTGGCTCCGCTTCTGCTGATCAATTTTGCGTTTGGGGCCGGCCGCCAACCTGGTGTGCTGGCTATGCCGCTGTTCGTTGCGGGATTGGCTTCGTTGTTCGTCAGCCTGCCTCTATTCGGTGGCTACAAGCGCGCCCTGTTCGCCACCGCCAAGGCGCTGGACACGGCTGACGAGCCCGGCGCCTGGCTGACCCTGGCCGAACGTCGCCGCGCTGCCTTTCTGGGCGCCGGGCTGCCGGCCTGGATTGCCGCCCTCGCGGTTTTTGCAGGGCTGGAAGCCGTGCCACTGGTGTTGCTGGCGCTCGCCAGCGTGGTGCTGCTCTACCTCTATCGAATCCCACGGCAACTGGGCTGATGCTGCGTCTCTGGCTGGTGCTGTTGATCATGCAGATGGCGCCGCTGTCGGCTGCCGAGCGTGTGGTCAGTCTGGCGCCATCGCTGAGTGAAATCGTCCTCGAACTGGATTCCGCCGACCTGCTGGTCGGCGTGCTCGATGGTGGCGAGCGCCCTGAGGCATTGGCTCATCTGCCTTCCGTAGGGCGCTATGGCCAACTCGAAATGGAAACTCTGCTGGCCCTGCAACCCGATTTGCTACTGTTGTGGCCGGGCAGTGTCAGCGCCGCGCAGCGCGAGCAACTGAAAACCTTTGGTATTCCCATGTTGGTGCTCGAGCCCCACTCGCTGGATGAGCTGGCTCGGCAGTTCGTGGAGACCGGCGAGCGCCTTGGCCGGGCGGAGCAGGGGCAGCGCCTGCATCAGCGCTTCGTTGCCGGGCTTGCCGAGTTGCGTGAGCGCTACCGCCGTGAGCGCCTCGTGCCCGTGTTCTATCAGGTGTGGGATGCGCCGCTGTATACCCTTGGTGGTGGGCAGATCATCAGCGACGCGCTGCAGGCCTGCGGTGCGCGCAACGTGTTTGCCGATCTGAACCTGCCGGGCCCGCAGGTGAGCGTCGAATCTGTTTTGCAGCGCGACCCGGCGGTGATCATCGCCGGCGACCGCAGGCAACTGCAGGCCTGGCAGCGCTGGCCGCAGCTTTCGGCCGTGCAACGCGAGCAGTTGCTGGTGTTGCCGGACAAGGGCCTGGAACGCCCCAGTTTCCAAATGCTCGACGCCACAGCCAGGCTCTGCGAGCTGCTGGCCCCCACTCGGTGATGGCCGTCACAACGCGGCTGTCACCGGCAAGCGATGACGCTGGTAAAGCGTGCTGGCAACTGGCAGATTGTCTGCCTTCCTGGTTGTTGCAGATGTTATGAAAGCCCCTGTCTCCCCTTGGTTTTCCCCCGCCAGCGCAGTGATCGTTGGCGCCGCGCTACTGTTGGTCTTCCCGCTGAAACTGCTGCCGAGCCTGCTGGCCGGTTTGCTGGTGTTCGAACTGGTCAACCGTCTGGCGCGTCCCATGCAGCGGCTATTCGCCGGGCAGCTTGGGCGTTTGCTGGCGGTTGGCCTGCTCAGCGTGCTGGTGATTGCCGTGCTCGGGTTGGTGTTCGCCGGTGGTTTTTCGCTGGTGATGCACGAACTGAATAACCCCGGGCGGTTGATGGGCAAGTTGCTTGGCGTGATCGACCGCGCCCGCGAGCAGTTGCCGGAAGCGCTGGTGGCTTATCTTCCAGCCAACGTCGACGATATCCGTATCGCGCTGCACGACTGGTTGCGCGGGCACATCAGTGAGCTGCAACTGCTCGGCAAGGGCGCGGTGCACATGTTCGTCACCATCCTGATCGGCATGATTCTCGGTGCGGTGATCGGCCTGCAGAATGTCCCCGAGCCGAGCCAGCTCAAGCCGTTGGCCGGTGCGTTGCTGATCCGTGTCGGACATTTTGTCGATGCCTTTCGCAACGTGGTGTTCGCGCAGATCAAGATATCCCTGCTCAATACCACCTTCACCGCGATTTTTCTGATGGGTGTGCTGCCGCTGTTCGGTGTGCACCTGCCGCTGACCAAGACGCTGATCCTGATTACCTTCGTGGCCGGCTTGTTGCCGGTGGTCGGCAACCTGATCTCCAATGCGGCGATCTTCGTGGTTGGCCTGTCGCTGTCGATCTGGGTAGCACTGGGGGCACTGGCCTACCTGATCGTTATTCACAAGGTCGAGTACTTCCTCAACGCCCGTATCGTCGGCGGCCAGATCAAGGCGCGCGCCT
The DNA here is from genome assembly GCF_979258205.1 of Pseudomonas sp. AC355. Lineage (NCBI taxonomy): Bacteria > Pseudomonadati > Pseudomonadota > Gammaproteobacteria > Pseudomonadales > Pseudomonadaceae > Pseudomonas > Pseudomonas sp. AC355. The sequence goes on from NZ_OZ409843.1 coordinate 4,580,921, forward strand.
GGGAGCTGCTGCTGGTCATGCTGGTGTTCGAAGCCGCGTTCGGCATTGCCGGTCTGGTCGCCGCGCCGGTTTACTACGCCTACCTCAAGAGCGAGCTAAAGGCGCAGGAGTGGGTCTGACTCGTGCTCGATGATGTGCCAGGCTCTACATTCGTAGCTCGTGGTTGAGCGCAGCACTACCCGGGAGAAAGCAACCTGGGTATCGCTGCGCTCAACCCAGGCTACAAGTCTCTGACTTTCGAAAGCGACCTCCCTGTAGGAGCCCGCTTGCGGGCGAACCCGCGATCCGTGGGCTGGCCCCCGATAGCCTGCAGCGCTAGTGCGCAATGGCGTTGAACTTGAACGCAGCGGCCTGACCGAAGGCCGGCGCGCCGGGTGATGCGCTGTTGCCGCTGAGGCTTTCCTGGCGGCTGAGTCTGCTGGCGGTTTTGTGCAAGTCGAGCACCAGTTGCGCCAGTGACTGTGCCGCCTGCAGCGTTTCATCGGCGCTCTGGCTGCTGCGCTCGGCGGCCCCGGTGATTGCCTGAGCCTGCCCGTTGACGGCCTGCACCTGACTCAGTTGCGACTTCATGGCCTGGCTGATCTGGTCGAGTCGCCCCTGCATGCCTGCTACTTCCTGCTGAATGCGTTCGAGTGCATCCGTAGCCTCGCTCGAGCGCGTAACGCTGCGTAGCGCGGCTTCCTGGCAGCTCTGCATGGCGGCCTGAGTATCGAGTGTCTGCTGGCGCACGCTGCCGAGCGTCGTGGCGATCTCTTCGGTGGCCTGGGCGGTTCGCCTGGCCAGGTTGCGCACTTCGTCGGCCACCACTGCGAAACCGCGCCCGCTGTCGCCTGCCCGGGCAGCCTCGATGGCGGCATTGAGGGCAAGCAGGTTGGTCTGCTCGGCAATGCTGCGGATCGCTTCGGTGATGTGCTGGATTTCCTCGGTCTTTTGGCTCAGGGCTTCGAGTGCCTGGCTCGATTGTTCGATGCGGCTGGCCAGTTGCGCGACATCTTCGGCGTTCTGCTGCACGGCCGCGCCACCTTTCTGGGTCATGGCCAGGGCCTGGCGTGAGGCGCTTTCGCTATCGACGATATGCTGGGTGGCTTCGCCGATGCTGTGGTTGACGTCGAGCATCGCGCGCGCCGTGGACACCGCCGCTGCCTGGCCCTGGGCTGCGCACAGGCTGGCGTTGGCGGACGTTCGGGTCAGCCCCGTCGAGGTCTGCTGCAGGGCGCTGCCGGCCGTGACGATGCCTTGCATGGTGTGATCCATCTTGTCGACGAAACTGTTCACCCAGCCGGCCAGGGCGCCTGCCTCGTCACTGGAAAAACGCTCCAGTGCCAGCCGGTTGCTCAGCGGTGCGCCACACTCAGCGGTATCCAGAAAGAAGTCCGAGAGCGACTGCAGCGTGCGGGTGCGGCGGCGCAAGCTGAAGGCCCAGAAACCGAACAGCAGCACGCCGGCTGCGGCGAAGGTCAGTGACGCGGCATGCTCCGGCAGATGCTGTTCCAGCAGCCATTGCAGGCCGCCCAGCAGAAACAGGCCGCCTAGCAACTGGCTGGACAGCGAATAGCTCAGGCTGCGCTGGCGGTAGACCTCCTCCAGATCGCCCTCGCACATCATGCCCCAGGTATCCGGTGAGCCGGGCAGACGCAGAGTCAGGCCGGCGCCGATCACCGGCACATGGCGGTAATCGGGATAGCCCGGGTAAAGCACGAACAGGTTGCTGCCATGGCGAATGGTTTCGCGCACGCCAGGATGCAATTCGCCGCTCGCTGGTGCGGTGAAGCGCAGCTCGAACTCGGTGTGCTTCTGCACACGAACGGTGCCGAAGGGCGTTTTCACGCCCTGTTTGAGGTTCTCGCCGCCGGTGAAGGCGCCATCCTCGAAGCGTGAGCGTGACAGGGCGGTTCCCGGGCTTATCTTCGGATCATGGGCGCTTTGCACCATGAACAGGTAGTTGTCGCCGGAGTCGCGGTAGACGTGCCCAGCCTCGCGCTGAATCAGGTCGCTCATCACATCGTTGGGGATCCGTGCGCACAGGCAACCGACCACTTGCCCGTCGTGGCTGAGTGGCTGGTGAAACAGCAGCGTGACGGCATCGTGGAACTTAGACGTGGTCGGCCCCAGTTGCTGGGTCAGCTCATCGATATAGGGGCCAAGCAGAAACTGCCCCCTGAGGCCGGCTGTCAGAGCCGCGCCATCGTGGCGCTGGCCCTGGCGTGGTGCATGGGTCGAAGCGAGTATGCGTCCGGCGGTGTCGACCACGAACAATTCGGACACTTCGGGCATATGCGCCAACGCCCGCTGCAGTACGGCATCCGGCAAGGCCGGCCACGCTGGGGTGAGTGCAGAACTCAGCAGTTCGAGCTCCTGCCAGTGCTGGCGTGCCCAGTTGGTGAGCAGGTCGACGCGGGTCAGCGCCAGGCCGGAGAAGGTCTTTTCGACCCGTTCGGCTTGACCGGCATTGAGCAACCAGGACCAGCGCATGGCCAGCTTGCCTGCCTTGCCGAACCAGGGCAGCCAGCGGCGCTCGCGGCCCTTGAAATCCATCTTGTGGCTACGCAACTGCATACGAGCTCCCGGCCGCTATCGGCGGTCCATACATGCTCAATCCCAACTGGAGATTACTGCAATATATGGGCCGACGATATATGCCGGTCGGGGGAGTATCAGCGTGCCAGTTTTGCTCGTATGGCCGCCTCGATCCCGGCTTCGTCCAGGCCACACTCGGCGAGCATCTGCTCCGGCCGGGCGTGCTCCACATAACTGTCGGGAAGGCCCAGGTGCAGCATTGGCGTCAGGGCGCCGCTCTGGGCGAGGAATTCGCTGACTGCGCTGCCTGCGCCGCCCATCACGCTGTTTTCCTCGATGGTGACCAGTAGCTCGTTGCCGGCGGCCAGTTCGCTGATCAGCGTTTCGTCCAGCGGTTTCACGAAGCGCATGTCGACCACCGTGGCGTTCAGCGTTTCGCCGACGCGCAGGGCTTCGGCCAGTTGCACGCCAAACACCAACAGAGCGACGCCGCTACCCTGGCGGCGGATCACGCCTTTGCCGATTGGCAGGGCGTTTAGCGCGCGGTCGATCGGCGCGTTCGGGCCGCTGCCGCGTGGGTAGCGCACCGCTGCCGGGCCGGCGAACTGGTAGCCGGTGGTGAGCATGTGGTGCAGTTCGTTCTCGTCACTCGGCGTCATGATCAGCATGCCGGGAATACAGCGCAGGTAGGAGAGGTCGAAGCTGCCCGCGTGAGTGGGGCCGTCTTCGCCAACCAGGCCGGCGCGGTCGATGGCGAACAGCACATCGAGGTGCTGCACCGCGACATCGTGGATTAGTTGATCGTAGGCGCGCTGCAGGAACGTCGAGTAGATCGCCACCACCGGTTTGGCGCCTTCGCAAGCCATGCCGGCGGCGAGGGTCACCGCGTGTTGCTCGGCGATGGCCACGTCGAAGTAGCGATCCCCGAAGCGTTCGCTGAATGCCACCAGGTCGGAGCCTTCCTTCATGGCTGGAGTGATCGCCATCAGGCGCTCGTCGCTGGCCGCCATGTCGCATAGCCACTGACCGAACACGCTGGAGTACTTCGGCCCGGACGGTTTTTTCGCCTTGGCGGGGGCGTTGATCGGCTCCAGCTTGGTGATCGCGTGGTAGACAATTGGGTCGACCTCGGCAGGGGCGAAACCCTTGCCCTTCTTGGTCACCACGTGGAGGAATTGCAGGCCCTCCAGATCGCGCATATTGCGCAAGGTGGCCAGCAGGGTCGGCAGGTCATGGCCGTCGATGGGGCCGATGTAGTTCCAGCCCAGCTCTTCGAACAGCGTGCCGGAGACCAGCATGCCCTTGGCGTGCTCTTCGGTCTTGCGGGCGATTTCCCAGGCACCGGGCAGCTTGGACAGCACTTTCTTGCTGCCTTCACGTACGTTGGCATAGGTGCGGCTGGAGAGGATCTTGGCCAGGTAGTTGGACAGGCCGCCGACATTCTTGGAGATCGACATGTCGTTGTCGTTGAGCACGACGAGCATGTTGGCTTTAACGTCTGCCGCGTGGTTGAGCGCTTCGAACGCCATGCCGGCAGTCAGCGCGCCGTCACCGATCACCGCGACCGATTTACGTTTGCTGCCTTGGCGCTGGGCGGCGATGGCCATGCCCAGTGCGGCGCTGATCGAGGTACTGGAGTGACCGACGCCAAAGGTGTCGTACTCGCTTTCCGAGCGGCGTGGAAAGGCGGCGATGCCATCCTTCTGGCGCAGGCTGCTCATGCGCTCGCGGCGGCCGGTGAGGATCTTGTGCGGATAAGCCTGATGGCCGACGTCCCACACCAAGCGGTCATCGGGGGTATCGAAGACGTAGTGCAGGGCGACGGTCAGCTCGATCACCCCGAGGCCGGCGCCGAAGTGCCCGCCGGTCTGGCCGACCGTGTAGAGCAGGTACTGGCGCAATTCGTCCGCCAGGGTCTCCAGCTCGGCCTCGCCAAGGCGGCGCAATTCATCCGGCGTGTTGGCGCGGTCGAGCAGCGGCGTCAGCGGGCGTTCGCGGGGAATCTCGTGGAAAGTCGTCGGCATCAGGCGAGTCGTTATAAGAATTCAAAGAATGGGGCAGTTTACCTGATGCGATGATCCGTGCCCAAGGTAGGTATGGGTCACCGCAGCGGTCGTGCCAGATGAGACAGCGAGGGCGTGGTTTCAGTTGCGCCTTTCTACGATGTAACGGGCCAGCTCGCGTAGGGGCTCGGCGGCATTATCGAACGTGCGCAGGGCATGCAGGGCCTGATCACGCAGTTCGAAGGCGTAACGCTTCGCCGCATCCAGGCCAAGCAGGGCCGGGTAGGTGGGCTTGTCGTTCGCTTGGTCTTTGCCCTGAGTCTTGCCCAGCGTGGCGGTATCGCTTTCCACGTCGAGGATGTCGTCCTGCACCTGAAAGGCCAGGCCGATGGCGCGGGCATAGGTGCTCAGCGCCGCCAGGGTGCGCTCATCGGCGCGGCCGCTGGCCAGGGCGCCGAGGCGCACGCTGGCTTCGATCAGCGCGCCGGTCTTGTGGCGATGCATCACTTCCAGAGCCGGCTGCTGCAGTTGTTGGCCAACCGAGCCGAGATCGATGGCCTGGCCGCCGACCATACCCGCAGGCCCGGCCGCATCGGCCAGTGCACTGAACATGCTCAGGCGGATCTCCGCGCTGTGCGGATTGCGCGTTTCGCTCGCCAGCACTGCAAAAGCCAGGCTTTGCAGGCCATCGCCCGCAAGAATCGCCGTGGCCTCGTCGAAGGCCTTGTGCGTGGTCGGCTGGCCGCGACGCAGGTCATCGTCGTCCATGGCCGGCAGGTCGTCATGCACCAGGGAATAGGCGTGGATCAGTTCCACCGCACAGGCCGCGCCGTCGGCCTGCTGCGCCGTGCCACCGAGGGCTTCGCAAGCCGCGTAGGCGAGCAGCGGGCGAATGCGTTTGCCGCCGTTGAACACGCTATAGCGCATGGCGGCATACAGGCGTTCGAGTTCGACACGCGGCGCCGCGAACAGCGGCTCCAGAGCAGCGTCGACCTGCTTCTGGCAGCGAGCCTGGTAGTTGGCGATCATAACGGCTCGTCCGTTTCGAACGGTGCCGCCTGCAGTTCGCCATCGCGTTCGAGCAGAATCTGTACTTTCTGCTCGGCCTGAGTCAGCGAGGCCTGGCAATCACGGGTCAGGCTGATGCCTTGCTCGAAGGCGCTCAGCGACTCCTCCAGCGACAGCTCGCCGTTTTCCAGGCGTTCGACGATGGTTTGCAGGTCGGTGAGGGATTGCTCGAAATCGAGCGCGGCTTTCTTACGGGCCATGGCGGGAATTCTCAGGCGGGGTTCGCGGTTCGGCGGGACACTAGCAGAGCCCCGGTTCGCGGGCAATCGACTATGGCGTAGCGTAGCTGTATCGATATACAGTATCGTGTCGGCTGTTAGCCACTTTTGTAGCCGTGCCCCATGCGTCTGTTTCTCTGCGAAAAGCCCTCTCAAGCCAAGGATATCGCCAGCGTGCTCGGTGCCACGCGGCGTGGTGATGGCTGTTGGCTGGGCAGCGGCGTGACAGTGACCTGGTGCATCGGCCATCTGCTGGAAACCGCACCTCCGGATGCCTACGACGCGCGCTATAAACGCTGGGCGCTGGACGATCTGCCCATCGTGCCGCAGCAGTGGAAGATGCGCGTGAAGCCCAAGACTGCCGCGCAGTTCAAGGCGGTCAAGCGGCTGCTCGGGGAGACCGACGAACTGGTGATCGCCACCGACGCGGATCGTGAGGGCGAGATGATCGCCCGCGAGTTGCTCGACCATTGCCGCTACCGCGAGCCGATCCAGCGCCTGTGGTTGTCGGCCCTGGACGATACGTCGATTCGCAAGGCGCTGGCTGCGCTCAAGCCCGGCGCCAGTACCTACAACCTCTATCAGTCGGCGCTCGGTCGCTCGCGGGCCGACTGGTTGATCGGCATGAACATGAGCCGCCTGTTCACCCTGCTGGGACGCAAGTCCGGTTATCAGGGCGTGCTGCCGGTCGGCCGCGTGCAGACACCGACCCTGCGGCTGGTGGTGGATCGCGACCGCAGCATCGCCGCCTTCGTGCCCGTGCCGTTCTGGGCAATCGATGTGCTGCTCGACGGCAACGGCACGCCCTTCACCGCCCAGTGGCGTGCCCCTGAAGCGCAGTGCGACGAGCAGGGGCGCTGCCTGAAACAGGAGGTCGCGCAGCGCGCTGCCGCCGATATCCAGAGTGCCGAGCATGCCCTGCTGCAGCAGTTGAAGACCGAACGCATGCGCGAAGCGCCGCCTCTGCTCTTCGACCTCGGCACGCTGCAGCAAGTCTGCTCGAAGAAGCTCGGCCTCGGTGCTCAGGAAACCCTGGATATCGCCCAGAAGCTCTACGAGACCGACAAGCTGATCACCTACCCACGCAGCGATTGCGGCTATCTGCCGCTGAGCCAGCACGCCGAGGCGCCAGCCATTCTGGCCGCCCTGGGGCAGGCTGATCCAGGCTTGCGTGAGGTGCTGGCGCATACCCAGGCACAGCGCCGCTCACGGGCCTGGAATGATGCCAAGGTCAGTGCGCACCACGGCATCATCCCTACGCTCGCGGCAGGAGGGCTGGCGCGTTTGAGCGGTCGCCCGCGCGCCGTCTATGAGCTGATTCGCGCCCGCTACCTGGCGCAGTTTCTGCCCAACCATGAATACGATCGTACCCAGGCCGACTTCGACTGTGCCGGGCACGCATTGCGCGCGGTCGGCAAGCAGATCGTCGAGCCCGGCTGGAAGCGCGCACTGCCCGAAGCCCTGGCGCCAGCCAAGGGACGCGAAGCGCCGACGCCCCAGGCACTGCCGGCTCTGCGCGAAGGACAGCAGTGCGTGGTGCGCGAGGTCTCGCTGAAGGATCAGCATACCCAGCCGCCCAAGCCGTTCACCGAGGGCGACCTGATTCAGGCCATGAAGAACGTGGCGCGGCTGGTCGAAGACCCACGCCTCAAACAGAAGCTCAAGGACACCACTGGCATCGGCACCGAGGCCACCCGCGCCGGCATCATCCAGGGGCTGCTCGACCGCGGCTACCTGATCAAGCAGGGCAAGACCCTGGCCGCCACCTCGGCGGCCTTCGGCCTGATCGACGCGGTGCCGCGGGCCATCGCCGACCCCGGCACCACGGCTATCTGGGAGCAGGCGCTGGACATGGTGCAGAGCGGCGAGATGCCGCTGGAAGAGTTCGTCACCAAGCAGTCGACCTGGATGGGCAAGCAGATCGAGCGCTGCCTCGGCCTGCAACTGAACATCAGCGGCCCGCCGCCCAGCAAAGGCCGTGGTGCTCCCTGGAAGGGCAAGCGCAAGACCTCCGCGCGTAAAGGTGCACCCGCCAAACGGGCCGGCACTGGCGCCACAAAGGCCAAGCCGAAGTAGGCCGGTTGCTGGCTGCCCGGCGCGGGTGGTACTGGACGTAGAGCGTCCCCGGGGGTACTCCCAACGATCTGAAAGATGCCGCCCATCCGGTCTTTACGCGGGCGGAGTATTCCCAAAAGCAGATTTTCCGTTACCATCCGGCGCGTTGAATTTAATGAACAGGTTTCATTCGCCTGCTCGACGCTTGGACATACCCTTCCATTCGTCGGATTTTCTGGGGGTAATCCCTCTAGAACGGTGCATTTAGCCCTGTCGATGGTTTGGGTTCGGCTCTCCTCAGGCTGGGCTGGTTGTGGAGTAAAACGAACATTCAAGCCGGTGGGCCGGGTTTTCTTCTGGTTACACCGCTGCAGTAATGGCTCAGAACGTCACGCGAGTGAGGCTGGGTCGTCCTCTGATTCAACCGGATGGATTTCGGCAAGGATTGTTGCCCGAGACCGGCCTACGCCGGATCCGGAAACGCTGATAGGGAACGCGATCACGACAACGCCTGCGTGTGGCAGGCCCGTTGCCGCGTTTCGTGCATCTGGAGCAGAGACGACCTGGCCTCAACGGTTTCCAGCAAAATCAATAAGAGGTAGTCCTTTATGGATGCGGTATCAGCCGACAAGGCAAAGCAGGAGCACGAGAGCAAGCTCAGTGCATCATTGAAGCCCCGGCACCTCACCATGATGTCGATCGCCGGTGTCATCGGCGGCGCGCTGTTCGTCGGCTCCGGCAGCGTGATCCACAGCGCGGGCCCAGCTGCCGTACTGGCCTATCTGGCCGGTGGCATTCTGGTGGTGCTGATCATGCGCATGCTCGGTGAAATGGCGACTTCCTCGCCGGACACTGGCTCCTTTTCCACCTACGCCGAGCGCGCCATCGGCCGCTGGGCCGGCTTCACCATCGGTTGGTTGTACTGGTGGTTCTGGGTCATTCTCATGGCCTGGGAAGCCTACGTAGCGGGCACCATCCTCAATGGCTGGTTCCCCGAAGTCAGCGTCAACGTCTTCGTGCTGGCTACCACGCTGCTGCTGATAAGCATCAACTTCTTCAACGTCAAACACTACGGGGAGTTCGAGTTCTGGTTCGCGCTGATCAAGGTGGTGGCGATCATCTGCTTCCTGGTGGTCTGCAGCATGGCCGTGCTCAGCCTGTGGCCGACCGGTGAAGTGCGCGGCTTCAGCAACCTGACCGCCCAAGGCTTCATGCCCAACGGTATCCAGGCCGTGGTAGTGGCCATCCTCGGGGTGATGTTCGCTTTCCTTGGCGCGGAGATCGTTACCATCGCCGCCTCGGAAGCCAAGGATCCGTCGACGCAGATCGTCAAGGCGACCAACTCGGTGGTCTGGCGCGTGTGCTTGTTCTACATCGGCTCGATCTTCCTGATCGTCTGCCTGGTGCCATGGAACGACCCCCTGATGGCTCAGTCCGGCTATGGCTCCTACCGCCGTACCCTGGAGCTGCTGGGCATCCCGTATGCCGAACTGCTGATGAACTTCGTGGTGCTGACCTCGGTGAGCAGCTGCATGATCTCGGCGCACTACACCGCCTCGCGCATGCTGTTCTCGCTGTCCACCCGTGGTGATGCACCGCGATTCCTGAAAATCACCCGCTCGGGGACTGGCGTGCCGGTGTTCGCGATCATCGCCTCCTGCTCGGTGGCCATCTTCGTGGCGCTGATCAATTTTAGCGAAACCCTGCGCCCGAAAGACGTGCTCGACACGCTAATGAACACCACCGGCATGATCGCCCTGCTGGTCTACCTGGTGATCGCTTTCTCGCAACTGAAGATGCGCCGCAAGCTGGAAACAGAAGGCAAGGACATCCGCCTGAAAATGTGGCTGTTCCCCTGGCTGACCTACCTGGTGATCGTGTTCATCGTCGGCTGCCTGGTGACCATGGCATTCGTCGAGGAATACCAAGTGTTGGTCATCTCCACCGGAGCTGCTGCGGCCGTCGTCGTGGCATTGGGTGTCATGGTTCACATGCGCGCGGCGAAGAAGCTGGCTCGCTGATCACGTCGGCATGAGCGAAAAGGGGCGCACTCGTGAGAGGGCGCCCCTTTTTCATTTCTGCCGCCGTCTGATCAGCGCGCCGCCCAGCCATTGAAGCGCTCTTCGAGCTCTTCGCCGTGGTCGATCCAGAACTCGGCGTTCACCAGTTGGGCGCCGGCCATGTTGGCTTCGGCGGTTGGCAGCTGCGCCTGCACATCTGCGGGCAGTTGCGGCAGGGTCTGCTTGTGTACCGGGCCATACGGAATCTGGCTGGAGAACACCTTCTGGGTGTCCGCCTGGCTGGCGAACTTGATGAAGCGCTCGGCCAGTGCCTTGTTCGGGCTGCCTTTGACGATGGCCCAGTGCTCCGGGTCGTACAGGCTGCCGTTCCAGGAAATCTTCAGGTTGGCGCCTTCCTTTTGGGCCACGCCAATGCGGCCGTTGTAGGCGGCGGACATGGCCACGTCACCGGCCAGCAGCCATTGCGGCGGTTGGGCGCCAGCTTCCCACCACTGGATGGAGGATTTGATGGCGTCCAGCTTCTTGAAGGCGCGGTCGACGCCTTCGGGCGTGCCCAGCACTTCGTAAAGCTGGTCGCGGCTTACGCCATCGGCCAGCAAGGCCGCTTCCAGGGTGTACTTGGCGCTTTTACGCAGGCCACGCTTGCCCGGGAATTTCTGCAGGTCCCAGAAGTCGGCCCAGGAGGCCGGCGCGGTTTTCAGTTTGTCGCCGTTGTAGGCCATCACCATCGACCACACATAGGTGGCCACGCCGCACTCACTGACGGTGCCCGGAATGTACTGGCTGGTGTCGCCGAGAATGGCCGGATCCAGGCGCTCGAACAGGCCTTCTTCACAGCCGCGTTGTAGTTCCGGGCTTTCCAGTTCGACCACGTCCCAGGTCACCTGGCCGACGTCGACCATGGCTTTGACCTTGGACAGTTCGCCGTTGTACTCGCCAGCGATTACCTGACCGGCACCGCTCTGCTCGAAGGGTTTGAAGTAGGCGGCGGTCTGCGCGACCTTGGTGGCACCACCGAAGGAAATTACCGTCAGGCTGGATTCGGCCTGTGCCGAGGCGCTGGCCCCGGCCAGGATGGACAGGCCGATGGCGGCCCGGATGCATGGACGCAAGTGCTTGAACATGGAAACTCCCTCGCTTTTTTACGTTGTAGGTCTGAGGCAGTAATGGCCGAATCGGCGAACCTGCGCGTCGTATCACGCGTCAGGAGATCTCTCGTTGTTATGGGCGTCCGCTCGGTTGGGGGAGCGTGAACGGCAATTCGCTCAGGTCGTCGTGGCGACCCGTGGGTTGTTCGAGTGAGGGCCATGGTGCGTCAGTCTGGCGAGAAGGAAAATTAGTAAAAATATGCTCGAGACATACGAAAAAACTTTGCAAGCGGCGGCCCCGTAGTCGCGCATTACTGGAGTAAGGTGCAGGGAGTAATGGCGTTGAGATCAACACGTGGCTTCCTACACCCTCCGGCAACTCAAGTACTTCGTCACCACGGTGGAAGCTGGCAGCGTGGCCGAGGCCTCGCGGCAGCTGTACATCGCCCAGCCGTCCATCTCCACGGCGATCAAGGGGCTGGAAGAAAGCTTCGGCGTGCAGCTGTTCATCCGCCACCACGCCCAGGGTGTATCGCTGACGCCCAGCGGCGCGCGCTTCTACGAGAAGGCCCAGCAACTGCTGCGCATGGCCCGCGAATTCGAGCAGAACGCCCTGGCCGACAACGATATCGTCGCCGGGCAGATCGATATCGGTTGTTTCGAAACCGTGGCGCCGCTCTACCTGCCACAGCTGATCGCCGGTTTTCGCGAACGCTATCCGGGGGTGGACATCCGCATCCGCGATGGCGAGCAGCAGGAACTGGTGCAGGGCCTGACCGCCGGCTCCTTCGACCTGGCCTTTCTCTATGAGCACGACCTCGACGGCACCATTGCCACTGAGCCGTTGATGCCGCCGCAGAAGCCCTATGTGCTGTTGCCCGAGCACCACCGTTTCGCCGGCCAGGCCCAGGTGTCGCTGCGCGATCTGTGCCTGGAGCCGATGATCCTGCTCGACGTGCAACCCAGCCGTACCTATTTCGTGAGCCTGTTCCACGAGCTGGGGCTGACCCCCAATATCGTCTTCAGCTCACCGTCGATCGAGATGGTGCGCGGCATGGTAGGCCAGGGCTTCGGCTTCTCGCTGCTGGTCACCAAGCCGCACTCGGAATGCACCTACGACGGCAAGCGCGTGGTCACCGTGGACATCACCGAACCCGTCGCCACCTCCGGCCTGGTGGCGGCACGCCTGAAACGCGGCCAGCTCACCAAACCGGCGCAATTGTTCGTCGACTTCTGCCGCGAACGATTGGGCGAGTTGAGCTCGTAGGTTGTTTGTGGCGAGCGTGCGGAAAACCGCTAACTCGTAGGGTGGTGCTTTAGCCCACCGTTGCGTAGTTGGATTTTTTGGGTGGCTCGCGTTTTTTGGTGGGCTGAAGCGGATCGCCGCCCGGCCCACCCTACGCCACGTAACGTTGGTGCTTCATGTGGGGTATGCACAAAGCTGCTAACCCGTTGGGTGACGCTTCAGCCCACCAAACAACCGAATCTCAAACCGGCTCGCGCAGGTAATCCACCAGCCTCGAAAGCATCGCATCACAACCCCGGAGCTGTTCCACGCTGACGAACTCGTCAGGCTTGTGGCCCTGATCCATGCTGCCCGGGCCGCAGACCACGGTGGGGATGCCGGCGCCGTCGAACAGGCCGCCTTCGGTGCCGAAGGCCACGGTGCCGAAATCACTCGATCCGCAGATCCTCGTCAGCAGGCGAGCGGCCTCGCTGTCGGGCGGTGTGGCGAGGCCGGGGTAGGCGCTCAGCGCGTGCAGGCGGATGTCGCTAGCGGCGCTCACCGCCTGCATCTTTGGCAGCAACTGCTGGGCGGCATAAGACTGCAATTCATCCGCCACGCTCTGTGCGTCGAAGCCTGGCAATGCGCGCACTTCGAAATCGAACTCGCATTCCGCCGGTACGATGTTCAGCGCGCGGCCGCCTTTGATCAGGCCGGTCTGCACGGTGGAGAAGGGCGGGTCGAAGCGCGCATCGTGGTGCTCGGGCTGTGCCAGGCGCGCGCCGATATCGCCCAGGTGGCCGATCAGCCGCGCCGCGTACTCGATGGCATTCACGCCGTAGGGCGCGTACGCCGAATGGCAGGCTGCGCCGTGCACTTCACAGCGCATTGCCAGCTTGCCCTTGTGGCCGAGCACGGGCTTGAGTTCGGTTGGCTCGCCGATAAGGCACAGGGTCGGTTTGTGCGGGCGCTTTTCCAGCTCGGCGAGCATGGAGCGCACGCCGAGGCAGCCGACTTCCTCGTCGTAGGAAAAGGCCAGGTGCACCGGCACCTGTAGCGGGCGTTGCAGAAAACCTGGCACCGCTGCCAGTACGCAGGCGATGAAGCCTTTCATGTCCGCTGCACCGCGGCCGTATAGACGCCCGTCCCGCTCCGTCAGCTGGAACGGGTCGAGGGTCCAGGCCTGGCCATCCACCGGCACCACGTCGGTGTGGCCGGACAGCACCACACCGCCGCGATCCCGCGGGCCGATGGTGGCGAACAGATTGGCCTTGGTGCCTTCGGCGTTGTGGAACAGCTCGCTGTCGACGCCGAACCCTGCCAGGTAATCGCGTATGAATTCGATCAACTGCAGATTGGAATCACGGCTGACCGTGGCGAAGCCGATCAGCCGCTCGAGCAGGGCGCGGCTGCTGGGCTCATTCATCGCCCGGCACTCCATAACTTGGCGCGGCCGTGGGGTCGAGGGCGCGGGTCAGGTAATCCTGCATCTGCGGGCGGTAGGCCTGCCACAAACCATCTAGTTGGCCGATAGGGTCGTCGTCCGCCCAGTCGACCCGCAGGTCGATGATCGGCCAGACCAGGTCGCCCACCACCTTGAGCGCAGCCGAATGCACCGGGCCGGCTTCGCCGCCGGCGGCCATCGCACCGTGCATGGCCGCGAGCAGGCGGTCGGCCAGTTGCCCGCTGGCATTCTCGAATGCCTCGACCATGGCCTGGATCACCGCTTCGCCCGACAGCAGATTACCCGCCGCCACGCACTGCTCACCGGCCACTGCGTTGTACAGCCCCAGCGCTTCCTTGCCGCTGAATAGCGCGGTGCGGCCGTGGCTGTCGATCACCGTCACCTGGCGATACTGGCTCCAGCCATTGGCGCTCAGCGCGCGCTGCAGGGCGTCGTCCGGTGCCAGCGCTTGCTGCTCCAGCAGGTCGAGAATCTGCGGGCCGAGGGCGGGCAGGGTGACGTTCTGGGTGGCCACCGCCCCCACGCCGGCGCGCAGCCAGGGGCAGCGTGCGCCCACGGCGATGCTCGACGAGCTGATGGCTATGCCCAGTTGACCGGTTTCCGGGCAGCGCCCGACGATGGAAAAGGTCATGCGTGCCTCCTTATTTGGCTTGCCAGTCGTCCGGGATCACGGCGATCACGTCGATCTCCATCAGCCACTGCGGCTGGCCAAGAGCCGACACCACCAGCCCGGTGGAGATCGGGAACACGCCCTTCAACCATTTGCCGACTTCCTTGTACACCGGTTCACGGTAGCGCGGGTCGATCAGGTAAGTGGTGGTCTTGACGATGTGCGAGAGGTCGCTGCCGGCTTCTTCCAGCAGTTGCTTGAGGTTCTTCATCGCCTGTTCGGTCTGCGCCTGCGGGTCGCCAAGACCGACCAGGTTGCCGTCGAAGTCGGTGCCGACCTGGCCGCGTACGTACACCGTGTTGCCGGCGCGCACGGCCTGGCAGAGGTCATTGTCCAGGGACTGGTTGGGGTAGGTGTCCTTGGTGTTGAACATGCGGATGCGGGTATGAGTGGGCATCATTTGACTCCCTGCAGGCGGGTGATGGGGGCGTCTGCCTGGCGCTGCTCGGCATCGCGATAGGCGGTGTATTTGCGTTGCGTGGCGATGTGGTCGGCGACGTGCTTGGCGTCGTGCCACACGCCCCAGATGAACGACGAGCCCCGGCGCGACAGCCACGGCAGGCCGAGGAAATAGATGCCCGGCTCGCGAGACACGCCGCGCTGATGCTGTGGCTTGCCGTTGGCGTCGAAGGTATCGACCTCCAGCCAGCTGAAGTCGGTGGCGAAGCCGGTGGCCCAGATGATCGACGTCACGCCGGCCTCGATCAGATCCAGCTCGCGCAGCGGCTCGGTCATGCACGCTGGGTCGGCGGGGATGCGCCGCGCTTCCGGCTCTTCGGGCAGATCCAGGCCGTTGCGGGCGATGTAGGCATCCGCGGCATCGAGCAGCGCCAGGTAGTTCTCGTCGCCACGGCGGACGTTGTCGACCAGATCGTCGGCAAACTGCACTACGCCGTTATCGAACGAGCGGGTCAGGCCGACCAGCGTCATGCCCTCATGGGCCAGGCGGCGGAAGTCGATGGTCTTGCCGCCACCGGCGCCGCTGACGGCGATGGTCACGTGCTCGCGGCCGGCCTTCGGGGTTTCCTGATCCCACTCGCCGAGCACGCCCAGCCACCAGCAGAAGTCCCGGTCGCGATAGCTGCGTGGCGGGCGATCATGGGCACCGACCGACAAGTACACCTGGCGGCCTGCCTGCATCAGCTCATCGGCGATCTGCGTGCCCGAGGAGCCCGCGCCAATTACCAGCACCGCACCGGCTGGCAACTGCTGCGGGTTGCGGTATTCAGCAGAGTGGATCTGCGTCAGGCGCTCGTCCTTCGGCGCGATGGCCGGGATCACCGGGCGCTGGAACGGCCCGGTAGCGGCGACCACACGGTTGGCCTCGATCACGCCCTCCGAGGTTTCGATGGTGAAGCCGGGACGGTTGGCATTGCGGCGTACCTTCTTCACTTCCACGCCGGTGCGAATCGGCGCGTTAAAGGTGCGCGCATAGGCTTCGAAGTAGGCGGCTACCTGCTCCTTGGCGGGAAAGGCGTCATCGTCGAGGTCGAATTCCAGGCCGGGAAAGCGGTCATGCCAGGCCGGCCCGTTGGCCACCAGCGAATCCCAGCGCATGGTGCGCCAGCGCTCGGCGATGCGGTTGCGTTCCAGCACCAGGTGCGGCACGCCCAGCTTGGTCAGGTGCTCGCTCATCGCCACACCGGCCTGGCCTGCGCCAACCACCAGGGTGTCTATTTCGATTTTCTCGACAGTCATCTCTATGTCCCTCTGAAGGAGGCCGTGCGCCTTTCGGCCAAGGCTGGCCTTGGGGCACTTCGCGCAAGCCGCTCGTGCATTGAGGCCATTGTGTTCAGAGGCAGGGGATAGCGAAATTAGCGTTTTTGTAGTCGTTGACCAGCAAAAAGCTGGGCACTGCCGCGGGAGCCATGGGAATGGCTCTTCGGTGAATGCATCAGGTGGGGTTCTGGCCGAGCATCACGCGGTTGCGGCCGGCTCCTTTGGCGGCGTACAGGGCGACATCCGCAGCGGCGACCAGCGCCGCAGGCGTCGGCATATCCCGCCCTGGCACGCAGGACGCGACGCCGACGCTCAAGGTCAGGTTGGTGTAGGGCGAACCCTCGTTGGCTATCGCCAAAGCCTCGACATCCGCGCGAATCCGCTCGGCCACAGCCAAGGCTGACGAGCTTTCCGCGCCGGGGAGAATCAACGCCATTTCCTCACCACCATAGCGCGCAGTGGTATCCGCACTGCGCTTGGCATGGCGCTTGAGCACTGCGGCCACCTGCTTGAGCGCCTCGTCGCCAGCCGGGTGGCCGTACTGATCGTTGAAGCGTTTGAAGTAGTCCACATCGACCAGCACGAAGGACAGCGACTGACCCTGGGTCGCCGCAGAACTGAAGGCCGCCTGCAATGCTTCATCCAGTCGACGTCGCGTGGCCAGGCCGGTAAGGGCATCTTCACCCGCGATGATCTCCAGCGCGTGATTGGCTTCTGCCAGATCACGGTGCATACCCTTCAGGCTGGCTTCCATCTCGCCCTGGCGCCCGAGCGCACGCCAGATCAAACAGGCCATCGACACGAACAGCAACAGCACGATGCCGCTCAAGCCCCAGGTCTGCTGTGCACGGTGTCGCCAGGCCTGCAGCGCCTGTTCTTCGGACACCGCCGCAGCCACCACAATCGGGTATTCGGCGCTGGAGTCGAAGCCATAGATACGCCTCACGCCATCGAGCATCGCCGTCAGCACCATGTTGCCGCGTGTCACGCCATCGTCGTTGATCATGCGCAGCACTGGGCTTTTCGATACGTTGACCGCATAACTCTCGGTGGACAGCTGCGACCTGGCGAGGATGGTGCCATCGCGCTTGACCAGGCCGATGACGCCCTCGCTACCCAAGTCGATGGTCTGGTAGAAGTCGACGAAGCGCTCGATCAGCAGCGTCGCCAGCACCACGCCGCGGAACTCGCCGTTGGCATCATTGAGGCGCAGCGACAGTGAAATCACCCATTCGCCGGTCATGCGGCTCTGAATGGGCGCGCCGATAAACAGACCGTAGTTCCTGTTCTCGCGATGCAGGGCGAAGTAATCCCGGTCGGCGGCGCTATAGGTCGTATTGGGGTCGGGAATCGTGGTGATCAGCGCCCGACCATCCGGGCCGACCACGGTGAACCCTTGAACATCGCGCAGCACCCCCAGTTGGGCCCGTGATACCTCTAGGACCTCTTGCAGGTTTTCAGGGCCATAACCGGCAATCTTCAGCTTGCGTTCGATGCCGATCAGCACCGTATGCGCATCGCGGATCGTCGACTCGGCCTGCCTGGTCAGTGCCGTCGACAAATTCTGCATATCGTCGACATTATTCCTCAGCGCCTCGCGTTTATCCCACTCCACCTGCAGATAGGTGAGTAGCAGAAAGGCCATGCTCACAACGCCAGTCATGATCGCGACCAGGCGCCTGAGGTGACCGATTTTGGATGTCTGACTCATCAAATTTGCAGACCTGGCTGAGGCGGTGTTGAGCGTGTATCGGCCTTCACCATTGGCAGCGCAAGGGCGCTGGATGAATACGCTAGCTTGCCAATGATAGAGGGCTGTAACGGGATTATGAACGATCAGGCTGCTTCGTGGCGCCTTCTGCTGGGCGCAAACCCTTTAGCGCATGGATCAAACGCGCCATGTCGAGAGATGTTCGAGCCTGCGAGGTGTGAAGATGTCCGTGGACATCAATGCGCAGTAGAAGCGGATTTATCGAGTGTATAAAAACACGAAAGCCGCGCAGTGCACGGCTTGTATAGCGGGTACTACGACCGTCGCTAGGCCTTGGCACGATGGCGGCTGTGCCAAGGAAATCTCCCTGGCATCAGAAGGTGTCATTCATGGCATTACTCGTCTGTGAGCCGATTAGCCACCCTATTCGGCTCGATTAGTGAGCCGAATAATGAATCTATTCGACTCAAAAAGTGACCCTCAGGCTGCGCTTAGACACATCGTATTTCTTCAGGGGCGCGGAGCACGCTCCTGCAGTCATCTCGGTATTTTTCTCGGGATTGGAGACGCTGCACAGTGTCATGGCGATGTTTCCAGGCACACAGCGCATCGGATTGGCGCTCGGCCAGGTGCATCGGTATAATCCGCCGGCCTCTGAGGGCCTATAGCTCAGTTGGTTAGAGCAGAGGACTCATAATCCTTTGGTTCACGGTTCGAGTCCGTGTGGGCCCACCATCTCCAAAGCCGCGCACTGCGCGGCTTTTTCCATTCTCGGGTGTCTTGAGCACCCGCTTCAAAGCCTTCTCAGCCCCTCGATTGACCACAAACTGTCCACACCTGCGCGAGAGAGGGATCAGATTGACCACATCCATGAGGTGGTCATGACTGAAGTGGGCGTACCTCTGAGTCATTGCCTGGGTGGCATGGCCTAGTACGTGCTGTAGGGGCAGGGTGTCGCCGCCGTTTGCCATGCAATGGCTGGTGAAGGTATGACGCAGAACGTGAGTAAGCTCTCCGACTGGAAGCTCTAGGCCGGGCTCCTCACCCACATCCCGATAGACGGAGTAGCAGGGCTTGAAGGGCAATGCGGCGTTGATGCGCCTTTTCAGTTCCACTGTGATCGGCACCGAGCGCTTGTTGCTCGACTTGGTCTTGGTGTGAAGGATTATTTCGCCACGCACTTGGCGCTCCTTAACCGCCTTCTAAGGATGGCGAGCGCGGCTTTGAGGACGGTATCAGCGCCGCCCAATACCAGGCCGTTACCAATGTTTCCAAAGCCACGGCAACACGTCACTTGAGCTATTTACTTGATAAGGGCTGCATTGTCCGCCTGCCTGGCGGCGGCCGTAGCACTCGCTATCAGATAGTCACGGGCTGATACAGCTAGCCTTTAATATTATCGTGCCACTACGCTAAATTTCGGTACTATCCGGCTAAAGAAGGATTCTCCGAAAGGTCGAGAAATGGACTTCACCCCTGTCATAGCCCAGGTATTGGGCATGCTGGTCTGGTTTATCCCAGCTGTATTTCTGATCGCGCTGCTCAAGTCGCCATGGGCCAAGGGTCATATCGGCGAGCTACTTGTGCGCTTCTTCGCTCACCGGCAGTTGGATGAGCACACATACCGCCGCTTGCATAACGTCACCCAGAATACGCCTGACGGCACCACGCAGATCGACCACGTATTTCTGTCGGTCTACGGCATCTTCGTGCTGGAAACGAAGAACATGAGCGGCTGGATCTTCGGCAGCGAGAAGCAGGCGCAGTGGACGCAGAAGCTCTACAAACGCACCTTCAAATTCCAGAACCCGCTGCGGCAGAACTACAAACACCTCAAAGCCACCCTTGGCGTAAACCCCGAGCACCTGCACTCGGTGATCACCTTTGTCGGCGGCAGCACCTTCAAAACCGAAGTGCCGGCCAACGTCACCCAGGGCATCGGCTTTATCCGCTATATCAAGTCATTCCAGCAGCCGCTATTCAGCGAGGCTGAAGTCGACGCCATGCTGCACGCCCTGCAAACCGGCCGCCGCGCGCCGACGCTCGCCACCCACCGCGAGCATGTGCAAAACCTCAAGCGCCGTGGTGATCCGATTGCTGAGCGGCAGTGCCCGAAATGCGGCAGTGCGCTGCTGGTTCGTACCGTGAAGTCGGGGGCTAAAGCAGGGCAGCAGTTTTGGGGCTGCTCGATGTTTCCCAAGTGCAGGAGGTTGCAGAGCCTTTGAGGTGCTGGAGCCAGCTATCAAACGTGGGTAGTTCCCGGTTATTGCAACATCGACAATGCTATCGGCGCTCTGCTCACACACCGCGATTTGGCCTGTGCCGTGTAATTCGCCACACGCCGGCAGTCGGCATGGCAAGAGCTCATTTTCAGCGTCTAGAAGCCATCACAGCAACGCCTACAGCCCAGTAACGGAAAACCACCCTGTCCATCAGCCCTGCTCAATGGCATCGCGTCGTGCACGGAGGCCAAATCGCGGGCACCGACAGGGCGACTCAAACGCTGTGCACATCGCGCGCGCAGATTTAGTGTCGTGACTAGGCGCACTGAAGGTGCCAAATCTTCGTTAGGTCGAGGTTCAAAGCCTCCAAAGTGGATGTATACTAATGCCCGAAAAATAGCTCCTAGCGGGGAGCTACAAGACCATTAGCGTTCGGGGGCGATCATGTCACTTTTCAGTCAACTTGAAGAGCTTCAGTGGAAGCAGCTGCAGCATGACGAAAAGTATCATAAAGACATCTGGCTTCTAACTGTTCAGCAGCGTGTTACACACATGGTTTTGCACTTGGCAAAATACAGCGCAAAACTTACGGTTGCTGCTTATGAAAAAAACAACGCCGAATTTAAACGCGTAATAGTTGATTGCTTGATAATTTTGTTTTCTTCAGCAAACATCTTCAACTCAAGAATCTACGACATCTCATTAAGCGAGCAAGAAAGAGACTTCTCCGACATTAAGAGCCTCGCAAACTACCTAATTAAAACCGAGTACACCAAAGCCTCAAGCAATGGGCTTTGCGATTTTTCCAGAGAAATCACGATACAAGCCGGCATGATGTGTAAGGCGGCAGAGTCACTAGATCACCTAGAGCCCTTCCCATTTAGGCAAGCATTTATTGAGAGTCTAGGTAAGCTCTTCAAGATCTTCCTTGTGGCACTTTACTCCATGACAAACGAAGAGCTGGAAGCATTGCTCTCCGAACGATTAGTTGCAGTCGAGAAGAAAAACATCTTTTTCAACCGACTAGGTAATTACGAAACAGGATATTGAAATGTTTTGGAGCGGCGACAAGCTCAAAGAAGAGCTGATAAACATAGTGAAAAACGAAGACGGCAGCATAGACAACATCAACGTTGACTGTGCTGCCGTTTCACTTACTGTAGGAGACGAAGTCTATATTACACCCAGCGACCCCGATAACAGCAAAGACACTGGCGTAAAAAAGAAGCTCACTGATGAGAAATCTCAGTTCGTTATACCTAAAGGGCAGTTTGCCTTCCTGCTTACTAATGAAATAATTTCTGTACCCGATGACGCACTCGCCTTAATCTCATTCAAGGCAACATATAAATTCAAAGGCCTGATAAACGTTTCCGGTTTCCATGTAGACCCAGGATGGAGTGGCAGACTCACATTTTCAGTCTATAATGCAGGCCCGCTAGATATTACCTTAGAGAAGGGCGATCCCTTTGCTCTGATATGGTTTGCGAATCTTGATCGTGTATCTAGCGATAAGTACAAAAAGACATTAACAGACTCCCCCCCAAATCTTTAGATAGCAAGCTCATTTCAAACATGTCGGGTGAGGTCTTCTCCCCTGTGAAACTTAAAAGCGAGCTTGACGCACTAAAAAAAGAAATACTAACCCTTGAGAGCAAAATAATAACAAGATATTCGACTATCATTTTCGCTATATTCATTACTATTTTAGGCTTTGGCATGCGAGACATAATATTCAAAGCCATAAATGATTTCACTGACACAAACTATTTTGCTGTGCAACAACCGTCGCATCCCGAACAGAACTCTGAAAGGGAATTGGAAGCGCTAGGCAGTAAAAAATAACGGATAAGCATGCATATGCACATACACATATATATAAAGCTTGGTCTCTGGCAGCGCATAGGAATAGTTGCGATTCTTTTGTCCGGAGCATTTATGGCGATGCTCGCTGTTAATAACCTCCCCACTCAGGAGGACGTATATCCATGCTTAATGCAAATCGATGCTGTTAAAGACACTGTGCCACCCTATCAAGAAGCCCCTAAGAACTGCGACAGAGATATAATAAACGTGGGAGTTAAAATCCACCAATTCGGTTTTGTAGTTGAAACCTTTTTGAAGTGGCTGGCAGCAATTTTTGCTGTGTACGGGATTGTTCTTGCAGTTGCCTGGGTGAAGGCAGGAAGAGACAAAAAATGAAAATCCTGTACAGATAATACCTACGCTATTAATTTTCATTATATTACATCTGGCTTTTAAAGGCTCCTCCCCCGCAGAGTGAGAGTTAATATAGAAAAGCACACACTGACACCACTTAGGTACTTGCTCACAGCAGAGCACATCTGTAAGCCAAAGCCCGTCTCCAGGTATCCCAATTTTAGGCGCCCACCCCTGAAAGGCTTCATCATTTGCCTATCTGTGGTACCGGATCAGGCCTTATAGCAGCGAGCATCCTAATTAAGCACCGCAGAATTTACCCAGCAGCAGCTAGGTCAATAACACCAATGGCAATTAGCCGTTGAACTACTCAACGTGATTGGCCATTATTCGACTCTGTGCCAGCTTTATGATAACTAGCCTGGCGCATGCGCCCACTGTAGAGAAAAAAGTGTGAAGGCTGAAATCCCGAAAAAGCGTCTATTTTGTGAAGCTGGCCCAAAGGGCCAGCTTCACATACCTGTCAGCCCATCGCATTTGCTTCCGATCAAGGTAACACCTGTGTTCGATAGCTACTGGCGGTTCGCCGCAGAACGCCAGAATGTATTCCGCCAAAGGTTGGAGGGGCAACCTGCTCCGTGGACAGTTGACCCTGTAATTGCCATTCATAAATTTACAAACGCATATCGAGCGTCGGATCGCGTTAGTCAGTTCTTAATAAAACATGTTATTTATCGCAAAGATCTTCCTGGATCTCCAGCCGAGGTTCTTTTTCGAATCCTACTTTTTAAACTTTTCAATAAAATTGAAACATGGAATTTACTTGAGCATACATTTGGCGAGATCACTTATAAAAACTATAATTTCGACCACTACGACAAAGTGCTAAGCCAGGCAATGAATGCCGGAGGAAGAATTTACTCTGCAGCCTATATAATGCCTCCAAGCGGCTCTGTCTTTGGATATCCCGCCAAACATCAAAATCATTTACGCCTGCTAGAGCGCATGATGACCGATGACCTCGCAGGCCAACTGTCACAACTAAAAAAAATGCAGGGTGCATTCGAGCTACTCAAAAGCTATCCGTCAATTGGAAATTTTTTGGCATACCAATTTGTCACCGACATTAATTACAGCGAGATTACCGACTTCTCTGAGATGGATTTCGTCGTGCCTGGCCCTGGTGCACTCGACGGCCTCAGAAAATGCTTCGCAGATAAAGCGAACCTCAACGAAACTCAGCTAATACGTTTGATGGCGGAAAATCAGGAGCAAGAGTTCGACCGCCTAGGCATAAAATTCCAATCCTTATGGGGCCGTAGACTTCAACTGATTGACTGCCAAAATATCTTCTGTGAAGTTGACAAGTATGCGCGGGTCGCCCACCCTGAAGTTGCTGGCATTTCTGGACGCACTCGTATTAAGCAAAAGTTTTCTCCAACTGGGCCTCTGGACAGACCTTGGTATCCTCCCAAGTGGAATATAAATTCGAAGATTGAAGCGGATCTACAGGGTGCTGCAGTGGAAGTTGAAACTGCAGCGAGCGCATTCCCCGCTCAGTCAAAATTGAATCTAGGAAATTAACAACTACAATATGAATTTTGGACTTCATCGCTAGGGGTACTGAGTTGAGTAAATCTGAGAGCCGGAGACATTTATTTATCAGCCACCACCATCGCGATGACGCTCTCGTCGACAATTTTACTCGCCTACTCGGGTCAAAAGGGTGGGACGTACGAAATAGTTCGATTAGGGCTAAACCAGCAAACCAAGAGCGACTCGACAAGGGGATGATCAAAGAGGCAACAATCGCGCGGTTGCTTCGTATGAAAATTTCCTGGGCCTCTACAGTAGTTGTTCTAATTGGCCAGCAGACACATCAGCGCCCCTGGGTTAATTGGGAAATTCAGCAGGCACACGCTCAAGGAAAGAGAATTGTAGGAGTATATGAACAAGGAGGAAAAGACTCAGACATACCTGAGAACCTTGAAAAATATGCTTCTGCAATTGTTGGCTGGAACGCAAACAGCATCCAAGAAGCAGTCGATAAGGGAGAAAACACGTTTCAAAATCCAGACGGATCTATTCGCTCATCTGTAAACGCTTCCGCTAATTCTGAGTGCTGAATATGCCTAATGTGTATATATATGTTGTAGATCGTGATTTTGGATTTGCGCCTAACCCATTTCATAACATGTGTACTCTTGCCACATGCAAACCTGACATAAGACGAGTCGCCAATGTGGGAGACTGGGTCATAGGGATGGGTGGAACAAGACTGAATGCGACCGGAAAATGCATATTCGCTATGGAAATTTCTAAATCAGTTACATTCGACGAGTATTGGACCGACCCGCTATATCGAGATAAGAAACCGCTACGTAATGGTAGTAAAAAGATCATTGTCGGAGACAACATTTACCATCAATACAACGGAAGCTGGCAACAGTTGAATTCTCACCATAGCTACCAAGACGGCTCCCCCAACCCCCACAACATATCGAACGACACAAAAACCAACAGAGTGCTTGTGTCTAACCATTTTTATTACTTTGGCGTCGCAGCCGTGATAATTCCTGCCGGGATACTTGAAGGGATTGGTTATCGAAATTCGCGAGGGCATAGAAAATTTAGCTTGAACCAAGCTAAGCCAATTGTTACTTTCCTTCTAGATAACTTCCATCGCAATATTTTACATGGCGACCCATTCGATTTTGAAGCAGCAAAATCTAGATATTCAGCAGAAAATAACAAGGTAACGGCCCATACATAACGATCAAACGATTAAATAAACCTCCCGAGCTATTGCCTCTAATTCTCATCTCACGATTCCTCTCGTCAATACTATTCGCGCATCCTACACCTATAAGATCAAGGGGCTCTTCTTTGATACATTGCTCTCCCTTGCGGTGATAGCTAATAAAACCCTTTCTATACTCAGGTCTTATCCATGGTGGATATAACTTGGTACATTTTGTTTCTGTAACCAATAAGCCGTGCATTTACTGCCAGTAGATCATGCGACAGCTCATCGAATTTCGGGTATTTCTTTTGAAGCGCCTGAGGCTCTAGATCATGATTAGACGATGTATCTAGCTCTCGCTCGTACCACCTACGATAACGCGCCTGCCATCGTGTAAGATGAGGACGCAATCCATGGTTTAGTACATCTATTGATAGCCGGATGATCTTCTCAGTTTCTTTTCTTTGAAACTTTGAAACGGGAACATCTTTTATTAACTCTCTAGTGACAGAAAAAAAACTGAACCACGAGTCATAAACTTCGAAAATAACGTCATCATTCAAATCTATAGGCAACCCAATCTTTCGGGTACTTAGCTCAACCCAGATTTTATAGGCAATTTGCTTGTCAACTAGATTAGGCCGAAGCTTAATCTTCTGATCTCCGATACCAAATTCAGCCTCATCAATTTCAAAGTCTCGAACTTTTGAAGTAGAAGGAAAGCCTTTCGCAACGAAGAAAATAAGTAATATCAATAAAAAAACAACAATCGCCCATGGAGATGCCTCCAAGGTCAGCCGAAAATCCGAATCGACGATGAATTTTATTAGAGAACTACTAGCGGATTTAGCGTCCAAAGTCTCTCCTTCATCCATGAGGTACCAAACCACGCAGTCCTCCTGAGCCTAATAAATAAATGGGGGGGTAAACTCGAAGCGATCACCCTCGATGGCTAGTTGCCAGCAACCATGTAGACGCTAGTTCGATTCGTGGCTGGTGCGCAATAGCCTCGTCATAAAATTTCGATTTTAATGGATAGATGCACCCAAAATGGTGACCTGTAACGGTTTTTTGTTGCTACTCGATTCGGTACATGGCCGACCACGCTAGGGGTAGCTGAACCGCTAGGTTTTTCAAGGGGGGGTAGGGCATTTCGATACAGGAACAGTACATCAGCGGTACAGTGAGCAGCTTCTCTTAACTTCGTTGAGCTATGCTCAAAGCTAGTAACCACCCTACTTCCAGCTAACTGTACCTACGCCAAGCTACTCACAGCTTCACTAGGTTCGCAGCGTTTCTAGGCAACTCATAATCCTTTGGCCCACGGTTCGAGTCCGTCTGGGCCCACCATCTCCAAAGCCGCGCATTGCGCGGCTTTTTCATGTCTGCAATTCCAGGCCGAATCCGCCACGTAGGTCAGGATCTTTCGTAGTGGCTGAGGGTCTATGTCGTTTGATCGGCGTCTGCACCTGAGCGATGAGCCGGCCGCATCGGCCCAGACTGAGAACCAGGTGCTAGCGCCCCCATGGATATGACCTTAGTCTGAGCCCATGATGAAAACGTCCTTATGATTGAACAACTCCAGCAAGACCGCATTATCGTGGCCGATGATCATCCGGTTTTCCGCGAAGGCCTGAGCCGCATCGCGCAGCGCGTCTTTCCCCATGCCTGCATTCTCGAGGCAGGTGACATGGACGAGGTGCTCGCCCTGGCCAGTGCCGGTGCGCCGCCCAGTCTGTTCATGCTCGATTTGCTGTTCCCGGGGCAATCACCGCAGGCCATTGGCGGGTTGCGCCAGCGGTTTCAGCGCAGCTCCATCGTGATCGTGTCGATGGTCGACAACCGCGAGCTGATCGACGAGGTGATGGTGGCTGGTGCCGATGGCTTTATCGGCAAGGCGACGCCGCCCGACGAAATTGCCGCCGGGCTGCTGGCGGTGCGTGCGGGGGATTTCGTCCTCAGCCTGGGCCCGGCCGGGGTGCCGGCCTTTACCGAGGGCAGGCAGCTGCTCGAGCAACTGACGCCGCGCCAGCAGGACGTGCTGCGGTTACTGGTTCGCGGCCTGTCGAACAAGGAAATCGCCCGCGAGCTGGACATCTCTCCCTTTACCGTGCGTATTCATGTCTCTTCGCTGCTGCGTACGTTGGATGTCAGCAGCCGTGCAGCTGCAGCCGCGAAGGCGGCGCAGGCTGGGTTGCGCTAACCGTCAGGCTGCTTGCGATCCGAGTTTGAGCGCCACCAGCAGCGAGCGCAGCTCGGCGGGCTGCACGGGCTTGGACAGGATTGGAATGTTCTCGTCAGCCAACTGTTCCTGGACGCGGCGCACGTCGTGGCCGGTCATGATGATGGCAGGCACGTTGCGGCCGCTGATTGCACGCACATGGTTGATGCAGTCGGCTCCGGAGGCTTCCCGGCCGAGGTCGAAGTCGGTGACTACCAGATCGAAGTCCGTCGACACGCTGGGTAGCGAGGTGAAGCTGGCGACGTCACAGCCCCACTTCGTCAGCAGGGTGGCGGTGGCCAGTAGCACGTTTTGATCATCCTCGATCAGGCACACCCGCAGCCCATCCAGCATGCGCGGTGCCTGGTTGCTGCTCTGTGCCGTGGCGATGCGTTCGACCGGTGCCGCTACCGACTGCAGGCCGTCGATGGCTGCGAGTGTGCCCCGGCCCTCCACGGAACGAATGCGAATGCGCAGACCCATCAGCGTGCCTAGCCGCCTGACGATGGTCAGCCCCAGACCCATTCCGTCGACATCGGTGTCGCGCGCCTGGCGCACGCGGTAGAACTCTTCGAAGATATTGTCGAGATGCGCTTCGGCGATACCGCGGCCTTTGTCGTACAGCTCGATGGACAGGCCCGTGCCTTTGCGTCGGCAGCCGATCAGCACGGGTTGCCCAGGGGCGTACTTCAAGGCGTTGGAGAGCAGGTTCTGCAGCATGGTGGTCAGCAGCCCGTGATCGGCGCGTACGTAAACAGGCGGGCAGTGCAGGCGAATATCCACTCCGGCCCAGCGGGCTGCCTCGGTGTTCTGCTGGATCAGTTGCTGCAGCAGAGTGTGCAGCGGCAGGGTTTCCATCTGCGGATCCACCTTGCCGCTGTCCAGCGAATACATGTCGAGAATCGAGCGGAACAGGCGGGCAACGCTGTTCAGCGATTTGTCGATGTTCTCCACCAGGCGCTTCTGCTCGCTGTCCAGGCTGCTGTCGCGCAGGCAGGCGGTGAACAGGCTGATGGAGTGAATGGGCTGACGCAGATCGTGACTGGCCTGCGCCAGGAACTGCGACTTGGCCAGGTTGGCGGCCTGCTCGGCTTCGGTTGCCAGGCGCGAGCGCTTGAGCAGAGTGTGTATGTAAGCCGGCACCATCAGGGTGGTGAGCAGCAGGGTGATGATCAGATAAGGTTGCGACTGCCAGTAGGCCGAAGTGCTAGCGATGATTAGCAGCGAGAGTGTCGCCATGATGGTCGCCAGCAGCAGGTAGCCCGATCTGTAACGCAACCCATAGCCGACGGTTATCCAGAGTAGCGCTGCATAGATCGGCAGCATGAGCGCGCCACCCGTGGCAATGGCCAGCGTGATGGCGCAGTAGTCGATGAGCATGGTCAGCACTCGTCGCACCGGTCGGTTGCCGGGGCGGCGGCAGATATCGAACCAGAGCGTCAGGGCGGCGACACAGAACACCGCTTCAAGCGGGAAGATCTTCCAGGCCAGCGCTTCCCCGATTATGGATTGCTGGAAAAGCACCAGTGTGTAGCCGATGGCAATTGGCGTGATGATCAAGCGCACCGCCGCCTGTGCACGCTCTGTATCGTATGTGGGAGAGGCGGTCGCGAACATGGGAATTCTCTAGAAGCCATGTGGTTCTGGTATCCGCACACCATAGTCCGCGGGCATTTACAGGCGCAATACAGCAGTAAACGCGCAAAGTACCTTTCGCACCCCCGTACTCGCTGGCCGTCGGTACCCGTGCAGTTGCCGACGCCAGGCGGCGCAGGCTGGGTTGCACTAAGCGTCAGGCTGCTTGCGATCCGAGTTTCAGTGCCACCAGCAGCGAACGTAGCTCGGCGGGCTGCACGGGCTTGGACAAGATCGGAATGTCCTCGTCGCCCAATTGCTCTTGAACACGGCGAACGTCGTGGCCGGTCATGATGATGGCAGGTACGTTGCGGCCGCTGAGTGCGCGCACATGGTTGATGCAGTCGGCTCCGGAGGCTTCCCGGCCGAGGTCGAAGTCGGTGACCACCAGATCGAAGTCCGTCGACACGTCGGGTAGCGAGGTGAAGGTGGCGACGTCACAGCCCCACTTCGTCAGCAGGGTGGCGGTGGCCAGTAGTACGTTCTGGTCATCCTCGATGAGGCATACCCGCAAGCCATCCAGCATACGCGGTGCCTGGTTACTGCTCTGTGCCGTGGTGATGCGTTCGACCGGTGCCGCTACCGACTGCAGGCCGTCGATGGCTGCGAGTGTGCCCCGGCCCTCCACGGAACGAATGCGAATGCGCAGACCCATCAGCGTGCCTAGCCGCCTGACGATGGTCAGCCCCAGACCCATTCCGTCGACATCAGTGTCGCGCGCCTGGCGCACGCGGTAGAACTCTTCGAATATGTTGTCGAGATGCGCTTCGGCGATACCGCGGCCTTTGTCGTACAGCTCGATGGACAGGCCCGGGCCTTTGCGCCGGCAGCCGATCAGCACGGGTTGCCCAGGGGCGTACTTCAAGGCGTTGGAGAGCAGGTTCTGCAGCATGGTGGTGAGCAGGGCGTGATCGGCGCGTACGTAAACAGGCGGGCAGTGCAGGCGCATATCCACTCCGGCCCAGCGGGCTGCCTCGGTGTTCTGCTGGATCAGGTGGTGCAGGAGCTTGTGCAGTGGCAGAGCCTCTATCTGCGGAACGACCTTGCCGCTGTCTAGCGAATACATGTCGAGAATCGAGCGGAACAAGCGTGAGACGCTGTGCAGCGATTTGTCGATGTTCTCCACCAGGCGCTGTTGTTCGGTGCCCAAGCGGCTGTCGCGCAAGCAGGCGGTAAACAGGCTGATGGAGTGAATGGGCTGGCGCAGGTCGTGGCTGGCCTGTGCCAGAAACTGCGACTTGGCCAGGTTGGCGGCCTGCTCGGCCTCAGCGGCGCGGCGCGAGCGCTTGAGCAGGGTGTGTATGTAGGCTGGCACCATCAGGGTGGTGAGCAGCAGAGTGAAGATCAGATAAGGCTGCGACTGCCAGTAGGCCGAAGTGCTCGCGATGATTAGCAGCGAGAGCGTGGCCATGATGGTCGCCAGCAGCAGGTAGCCCGACTGGTAACGCAGGCCGTAGCCGACGGTCACCCAGAGCAGGACGGCATAGATCGGCAGCATGGCCGCGCCACCTGCAGTAATGACCAGCGTGATGGTGGTGTAGTCGATGAGCATGGTCAGCACTCGCCGTGCCGGTCGGTTGCCGGGGCGGCGGCGGATGTCGAGCCAGAGCGCCAGAGCGGCGGCGCAGTAGGTCGACTCGTAGAAGAACATATCCCAGGCCACCTCTGCCTCGATCATGGAGAGCTGGTAGAGCACCAGTGCATAGCTTATAGCGATGGGCGAGATGATCAGACGCACCACCGCCTGAGCACGCTCGGCGTCGTACGCGCGGGGCGCGGTCACGGACATGTACATTTCCTACGAGCTATTTGATTCGGATACTCGCACACCATAGGCCGCCAGCCTTAACAGGCGCAAGACAACAATAGGGCGACAAAGTGCCTCTAGCACACCCGTACTATTTCGCCGCGACCACCCCCTTCTTAAAATCGCGGGCATCGCTTCGGCAATGGGTCGAAGGCAGGTCGTCGAGGAAGAATCTCACATGAGCATCAAAGGAACGCTTGGGGCTCTGCTCATTGCCCCGATGCTGGCTACCCTTGCCGGGTGCCTGCCGCAAAATACGCAAAGCCAGGGCCTGATGAACAACACGCAGGCGGCCAATGCCAACGGTCCTTGCACGCCGAGCACGTCCGATAACCTGATCTCCACTGGCCGCAGCCTGTTGAGCATTGCCAACTCAGTGCTGGAAACTCAGCAGAGCTTCCAGGGCGACTCGACCACCTACGCTTCGCGCGTGCAGGCGGCGGAGAAGGCCCAGAAGGTCAACCAGGGCAACGACGTGCTCAACAACGTCGAAAGCATGACCGCCGGCCTCGGTGCCAGCGCTCCGTGCACTGCCACCGCTACTGCCGCACCGGCCGCTGCATCGCGTTGATCACGCCTGGGGCATGAGTGCCCGGCCAGCCTGTTCGGGAAACCGAGCTGGTTTGCTACCGAAAAAGCCGCGCACTGCGCGGCTTTTTCGTGTGTGGCGTTTACTTTCGGCGGTGAGGTGGCAGGCCATCCTGGGGGCCATGATTGTTCACCAGGCATGAAAAAGCCCGGCATCGGCCGGGCTTTTTCGTTTACAGCGCTGTCGCTTATTTGCCGTAAACCGGCAGTTTGGCGCAGATGGCTTTGACCTTCTCGCGAACGGCGTCGATCACCGCTTCGTTGTTCAGGTCGGCCAGGATGTCGCAGATCCAGCCCGCCAGTTCCTTACACTCGGCTTCCTTGAAGCCGCGAGTGGTGACTGCCGGGGTGCCGAAGCGCAGGCCGGAGGTCACGAACGGGGAGCGTGGGTCGTTCGGCACCGAGTTCTTGTTGACGGTGATGAAGGCTTTGCCCAGTGCGGCGTCGGCGTCCTTACCGGAGATTTCCTGCTTGATCAGCGAGAGCAGGAACAGGTGGTTTTCGGTGCCGCCGGAAACGACGTCGAAGCCACGCTCGATGAACACGCCGGCCATGGCCTGGGCGTTCTTCACGACCTGCTGCTGGTAAGTCTTGAACTCAGGCTGCAGCGCTTCTTTGAAGCAGATCGCCTTGGCAGCGATGACATGCTCCAGCGGGCCGCCTTGGGCGCCCGGGAATACGGCGGAGTTGAGCTTCTTCTCGATGTCGGCGTTGGCCTTGGCGAGGATCAGGCCGCCGCGCGGGCCGCGCAGGGTCTTGTGGGTGGTGGTGGTCACCACGTCGGCGAACGGTACCGGGTTCGGGTACACGCCAGCAGCGACCAAGCCTGCGACATGCGCCATATCAACAAAGAGCAAGGCGCCTACTTTGTCGGCGATGGCGCGGAAGCGCGGGAAGTCGAGAATCTGCGAGTAGGCGGAGAAACCGGCGACGATCATTTTCGGCTTGTGCTCGACAGCCAGGCGCTCGACTTCGTCGTAGTCGATCAGGCCGTTGCCGTCGATGCCGTACTGAATGGCGTTGTACAGCTTGCCGGAGGAGGAAACGCTGGCGCCGTGGGTCAGGTGACCACCGTGGGCCAGGCTCATGCCCAGGATGGTGTCACCGGCGCTCAGCAGGGCCAGGTAGACAGCGGCGTTGGCTTGCGAACCCGCATGTGGCTGCACGTTGGCGTAATCGGCGCCGAACAGCTCTTTCGCGCGGTCGATGGCCAGTTGCTCAACGATATCCACGTACTCGCAGCCACCGTAGTAGCGCTTGCCCGGGTAGCCTTCGGCGTACTTGTTGGTCAGCACCGAGCCCTGGGCTTCCATGACTGCCGGGCTGGTGTAGTTTTCCGAGGCGATCAGCTCGATGTGCTCTTCCTGGCGCAGAGCTTCTTGCTGCATGGCTTCGAAAAGCTCGGCGTCGTACTTGGCAATGGTCAAATCACGGCTGAACATGGCAATCCCCTGAGAGTCAGCTGGGCGGATGAAATAGGGTGCGGATTCTAACGCATCCGAGCTGGCCAGGCATATGAAGCGTGATCATGCCCAGGATAAGCGGCGCTCACGTCCTGCCCGCGCCGCATGCGGTTGCGTTATTCGAGTGTGAACGGGTGCTGGCCGCCGAATTGCGCCTCGAATTGCTGGGCGGGTATCGGCCGGCCGAGCAGGTAGCCCTGCACCTCGTCGCATGCGTGGTTGCGCAGGAAGTCGAGCTGCTCCTGAGTTTCCACACCTTCGGCGATCACCGTCATGTTCAGGCTGTGGGCCATGGCGATGATCGCGCGGGCGATCTGTCCATCCTGCTCGCCCTGAGGCAGACCGTCGACGAAGCTGCGGTCGATTTTCAGCACGTCGATAGGGAATTGCTTGAGGTAGTTGAGCGACGAGTAGCCGGTGCCGAAGTCGTCGATGGCGATGCACAGGCCGAGGTTCTTCAATACGGTCAGGGTCTGCATGGCGGCTGCCACGTCCTGCATGAGGATGCTTTCGGTCAGCTCCAGCTCCAGGCAGGCGGCGGGGATGTCGCTCTGGCTGAGGATGCGTTCGATACGCTGGTGCAGGTCGCCGTCGCTGAACTGACGGGCGGACAGGTTCACCGAAACCCGGGGTACGTGGATTTTGTTGTTGTGCCAGGTGCCCAGCTGGCGACAGGCTTCGGCGAGCACCCATTCGCCGACCTGCACCACCAGGCCGAGCTCTTCGAGCACCGGGATGAAGGCGTTAGGGGCGACCAGGCCGCGTGTGGGGTGCTGCCAGCGTAGCAACGCTTCGACGCCGGTCAGCAGTTTGCCGTCGCCGGAGAACTGCGGTTGGTAGTGCAGCAGGAATTCGCCCTGTTCCAGCGCGTGGCGCAGGTCGCCTTCCAGCTCCAGGCGCTCCAGAGCGCTGGCGTTCATATCCGCCTGGTAGAACTGGAAGTTGTTCTTGCCGCGCTCTTTGGCGTGGTACATCGCGGTGTCGGCGTTCTTCATCAACTGGCTCAGTTCGTGGCCGTCCTGCGGGCTGAGGGCGATGCCGATACTGGCGGTGACGAAGAATTCGCGGCCTTCCAGCACAAAGGCGCGGGCCAGGCTGGCGAGAATCTGTTCGGCGACGTGGATGGCACGGTGCAAAGCGCCTTCGCGGCTGCCATTGGATTGCAGCAGCAGGGTGAATTCGTCGCCGCCCATGCGTGCCACGGTATCGTCTTCGCCCACGCAGGCGGCCAGACGAATGGCGACGTCCTTGAGCATGCGGTCGCCAGCCGCGTGGCCGAGGGAGTCGTTGATCGGCTTGAAGCGGTCGAGGTCGAGGAACATCAGCACCACCCACTCGCGATGCCGCTCGGCATGCTGCAGGGCGGTGTGCAGGCGATCCTGAAACAGGGTGCGGTTGGGCAGTTGGGTCAGGGCGTCGTAGTAGGCCAGCCTGTGGATGCGCTGCTCACTGGCCTTGCGCTCGCTGATGTCACTGAAGAAACACACGTAGCTGACCAGGTCGCCTTCTTCGTCGTGCACTGCCGTGATGCCGACCCAGGCCGGGAAGTTTTCGCCGTTACGGCGCCGCAGCCAGATCTCGCCTTCCCAGGAACCGCGCAGGTGAAGCTGGGACAGTACGTAGTTCAGGTGATTGTTTTTCTGGCTGTCGGCGGTGAGCATGCCCGGCAACTGGTCGAGCACTTGCTCGGAGCTGTAACCGCTGACCAGGCTGAAAGCGTTGTTGACCTGAACGATGTAGCCCGCCGGGTCGGTGACCAGAATGGCTGCTGTGGAGTGCTCGAATACCGTCGCCGCCATGCGCAGGTCTTTCTCGGCACGGCGCTGCTGGCCAATGTCGCGGCCCACGCCGAGCAGGCCCTCGAAGCGCCCGCTGTCGTCCCACATGGGTACCAGGCGCAGCTCCACCGGAATTTTTCGACCATCGGCGCGCAGGCAATCGAAGACGCACAGTTGCGGTGTCAGGTTCTGCCGCAGTTCGTGCATCTGCTGCGGTACACCCATGGCAGCGCGGATGCGGGCGAGCAGAGCGAAGACGCCACTGAGTTGCTGCGGGTTGGTGGCCAGGCCCTCGAAGCCGTGCTTCTGCACCCACGGCACCGAGTAACCGAGCACCGTTTGCACCGAAGGGCTGATGTAGTTGAGGTCGAGCTGACTATCGGTGGAGAAAATGACGTCGCTGATGCTCTCGGCCAGCAGGCGGTAACGCTGTTCGTTGTCACGTAGCGATTCGTTGCGGGCGATCTGCTCGGTGATGTCCTTGGCCACGCCGATCAGGCGGCTGACCCAGCCATTGCTGTCCCGCGAGAGCGCCTGTTCGGTGATGCTGAGCCAGCGCCAGGAGCCATCCTGGTGTCGTGCACGGAACTGCGACTCGAGCAGTACGCCGTCGCTCAGCACGGTTTGCAGGTTACGCACGCGCCCGTACAAGTCGTTGTCGTCGGGATGCACGATGCGTTTCCAGAAACCGTCGCCCTGGGCCTTCACGAAGGCGGCGTCGTAACCCAGTTTGACGCCGATGTCGTGGTTGCTGAACAGCAGGGTGCGCGACGGAATGTCGTTGACGTAGAGGGTATCCGGCACCGCACGGACGACTTCTGACCAGAAGCGCTCGCGCTCGACCAGCGACAACTCCATGCGCTTACGGCTGGTGATGTCACTGATACTCAGGGCTACGGCGTGCAGATCTTGTGCGCTTTCCGGCAGGCGCATCACCAGCCACAGGTGGCGGACGCTACCGTGCGGGCCTTCAATATGGCTTTCCAGTTCGAGGTGGCCGCCGCCGTCGAGTAGGGCGGCACTGAGCTGGGCACGGAAACCGTGCGGGTTCACGTCACCCCTATTGATCAGTTGTTCCCTGGCCTGCTCGGGCGTGTTCACGCCGAGCAGGCGTAGGGCGACCTGATTGGTTTCGGTGATGCGTATGTGCCTGAGCAGTTCGCCATGACGCTGCGGATTACGTTGCAGCCAGGGCTGCAGTTGGGCACCGCTGCTCAGCCCTTCTTCGTGCAGAAAGTGGTACAGCCCGGCGAGGTCGAGCACGCAGAGGGCGGTGCCGGTGCCGTCGAAGATGTCCTGATAACGGCGCCGGGCTTCCTGCAGCACGCGGGTGGCTTGTTGCTCTTCGGTGACGTCACGCAGTACCCAGACAAACCCCAGGTGGCGAGCTTCGTCACCCAGGTCGCTGCGGGTGATGGTAAACAGCCGCACATCACCGTCCTGAAGGATTTCCACCAGATCCGGCCCCAGGTCACTATGGAAGGCCGTGGCGTGTAGCAGTAACGGATCGAGGCGCGGCAGTAGCTCCAGCAGGTGCCATTCGCTGGCGTGCCGGTTGGTCAGGCCGAACAGTGCTTCGGCCTGTGGGTTGAGGTAGGTCAGGCGGCCGTTGCTGTCGGTCACCAATACCCGCTCTTCGATAACGCTCAAAGCACTGGCGGCTTGATGCAGAGAGCGCCGCGACGCTGCGTTGAGCGCGTGCAGATGGCTTTGCTCACGTACCAGGCGGTAGAGGGCGAACAGGGTGAGCAGGGCGCAGAGGGTGAACAGCAGGAATTTTCCGGCTATTTCCGGTAGCACCTGGGCTTGCAGCTTGCGCTCGTTGAGCATGGCGCGAAGCTGCCAGTCGGAGCCGGGCAGGGCTTGCAGGAAAATGGTTTGCGCCTGGTTGGCTGCGGTGACCATCGGGTAGCTGGGTTCTTGCAGGTTTTTGCCGCGCGAGTCGGTGATCACCCGTGCGCTGATGGCATCCTCCAGCAACCAGGGGAAGTCGTTCTGGCGGCTATGCAGTAGCCAGCTCGTCAGGGCACTGGCGTTCAGACGCAGTGCCCAGTAACCATCGCCATTGGAGGCGTGCAGCAGGAGATAGATGCGTCCGTCACCCAGGGGGTCGAATGCGTAATGATAGCCCTGGCTGGCGCTGCGCCCGGTCAGTTCGGCAAGCAATTGATAGTCGGTGCTGTGCGGCGCAGTGTCATGCAGCAGGCGCCCGGCGTTATCCAGGCGGGCGATGCTGTGCAGGGACGGGAATACGATGCGCAAGTTGTTCAGGTAAGCAGCATGCGCCGGGCCTGCAGCATCTTCGGGTTCGTGCGTCGCATTGAGCACGGCCCGTCCGGCGTTGGCCATGGATCCCATGTTCAGGCTCAATTGCTTGGCCAACTGCTCGCTCACCGCCAGGTTGAGGGAGCGCTGGTTATCCTTCAGCTGCTTGAATTCGAGCTGCAACTGCCACAACAGCAACACCAGAACTCCCAGCACCAGTACCACCAGAGCGCCCTTGAATGAGCGGCGCATGGGCACAATCTGTGGGTCGCGGTAAGGGGGCTTGGTGTTGGGCGCTGACACGTGATGAAGTCCTGCAACAGCGAGATAAAGAAGACCGGTGATGCTACTGCAAAGGCTAGTTAAGCAGGACGTCCGCTTCCCAAGGGCGGCTAGCATGCCACAACTGTGGCGAAGTGCCAGCTTGACCGACGAGCGTCCTGCGTTTACTGGCTCTTTCTAGTCGCCGCGAGATCGCCGAAAATACATCAGGGTTGGTTCGCTGCTGTCATACGAGGCTTACCCCTCTATTTAGTGCCAACTGGTTTTCTTCGGGCTACGCGCAACCGTGCTCGAGTGCCATGAGCTAGTCTTGCCGTTCCTGCGAGCGGGCTGTCGAAATCAGCTTGATCGGTTCGCCCGGCGCGACATTTCTCCGTTTGCGTGACGCACCGTCTTGGCATAGGGTGCGCGCCATCGTTGCCATTTATGAGTGAGGTCTGAATTTTGGCTCAATACGTCTACACCATGCATCGGCTGAGCAAGGTTGTGCCGCCGAAGCGCGAGATCCTCAAGAACATTTCCCTGTCGTTCTTCCCGGGCGCCAAGATCGGCGTGCTCGGCCTGAACGGTTCGGGTAAATCCACTCTGCTGAAGATCATGGCTGGCGTCGACACCGAGTTCGACGGCGAAGCCCGTCCGATGCCCGAGCTGAATGTCGGTTACCTGCCTCAGGAGCCGCAGCTCGACCCTAGCAAGACCGTGCGTGAAGTGGTCGAAGAGGCCGTGAGCGGCATCAAGGATGCCCAGGCGCGTCTGGATGAGGTGTACGCTGCCTACGCCGAGCCGGATGCCGACTTCGACAAGCTGGCCGCCGAGCAGGCCAAGCTGGAAGCCATCCTGCAGGCCAGCGATGGTCACAATCTGGAGCGTCAGCTGGAAGTTGCTGCCGACGCCCTGCGTCTGCCGGCCTGGGACGCCAAGGTCGAGCACCTGTCGGGTGGTGAGAAGCGCCGCGTAGCGCTGTGCCGTCTGCTGCTGTCGGCCCCTGACATGCTGCTGCTGGACGAACCAACCAACCACCTGGACGCCGACTCGGTGGCCTGGCTGGAGCGGTTCCTCCATGATTTCCCCGGCACCGTGGTGGCCATCACCCACGACCGTTACTTCCTCGACAACGTCGCCGGCTGGATTCTCGAGCTCGACCGCGGCGCGGGCATTCCGTACGAAGGCAACTACTCCGGCTGGCTGGAGGCGAAATCGTCCCGTCTGGCGCAGGAGTCCAAGCAGCAGTCGGCCCATGAAAAGGCCATGAAGGAAGAGCTGGAGTGGGTGCGCAAAGGCGCCAAAGCCCGCCAGTCCAAGTCCAAGGCTCGTCTGCAGCGTTTCGAGGAAATGCAGTCCCAGGAATTCCAGAAACGCGCAGAGACCAACGAGATCTACATCCCGGCCGGTTCGCGCCTGGGTGACAAGGTCATCGAGTTCAAGAACGTCACCAAGGGCTATGGCGACCGCGTACTGGTCGAAGACCTGTCGTTCAGCGTACCCAAGGGCGCCATCGTCGGCGTTATCGGCGGTAACGGTGCCGGTAAGTCGACCCTGTTCCGCATGCTGATGGGCAAGGAAGCGCCGGACTCTGGCAGCATCGAGATCGGCGATACCGTGCAGCTGGCCTGCGTGGATCAGAGCCGCGACGACCTGGACGGCAGCAAGTCGGTCTGGGAAGCGGTTTCCGATGGTCTGGATCAGATCAAGATCGGCAACTACGAGGTGCCGTCCCGTGGTTACGTCGGCCGCTTCAACTTCAAGGGTGCCGACCAGCAGAAGTTCGTCAAGGATCTCTCCGGTGGTGAGCGTGGCCGCTTGCACCTGGCGCTGACCCTGAAGGAGGGCGCTAACGTTCTGCTGCTCGACGAACCGTCCAACGACCTCGACGTGGAAACCCTGCGCTCGCTGGAAGATGCGTTGCTGGACTTCCCTGGCGCCGCCATTGTGATCTCTCACGATCGCTGGTTCCTGGATCGCGTGGCGACTCACATCCTCTCCTACGAGGACGACGGCGTACTGTTCTTCGAAGGCAACTACACCGAGTACGAGGCTGACCGTAAGAAACGTCTCGGCGACGCCGCCGCCCAGCCGCACCGGGTACGCCACAAGAAACTGGCGCAGTAAGCGATGTAAACGAAAAACGGGGCCGAATGGCCCCGTTTTTCATTGCGCTCATCAGCGCCTGGCTCTTATCTCTCTGAGTATTTTGGTGCGCTGTTTGTTTTATTTTGGTGCGTTAACTTCGCGCCTATCAGTCATATTTGAACGGTATTTTACGTTTAAGCACCAAAAACTTTCATAAAAGCGTCATTTCGCCCTTTTTTAGGGCGATAAGTTCTTGCTAGAGTCGCGCCACTTTATTTATCGGCGCAGGGACGCCAGGAGCTTTTCATGACGCTTTCCGTAGACCGCTTTCTCGACCGCCTGAAGCAGCGCGACCCTGATCAGCCGGAATTCCACCAGGCGGTGGAAGAAGTGCTGCGCAGCCTGTGGCCGTTCCTCGAGGCCAATCCTCATTATCTGGAGGCGGGAATCGTCGAGCGCATCGTCGAGCCCGAGCGGGCAGTGCTGTTCCGGGTGCCGTGGGTGGATGATGCGGGCAAGGTGCAGGTCAATCGCGGTTTCCGTGTGCAGATGAACAGCGCCATCGGCCCGTACAAAGGTGGCCTGCGCTTCCATCCGTCGGTGAACCTCAGCGTGCTCAAGTTCCTGGCCTTCGAGCAGACCTTGAAGAATTCCCTGACCTCGCTGCCCATGGGCGGTGGCAAGGGTGGCGCGGATTTCGATCCCAAGGGCAAGAGCGATGCCGAAGTGATGCGCTTCTGCCAGTCGTTCATGAGCGAGCTGTACCGCCATATCGGTGCGGATCTCGACGTGCCGGCCGGTGATATCGGCGTTGGTGCCCGCGAGATCGGCTATATGTTCGGGCAGTACAAGCGGTTGGCCAACGAGTTCTCCTCGGTACTCACCGGCAAGGGCCTGAGCTACGGCGGCAGCCTGATCCGCCCCGAAGCGACCGGCTATGGCTGCGTGTATTTCGCCGAGGAAATGCTCAAGACCCGTGGCCGCAGCTTCGACGGCCAGCGCGTGGCGATCTCCGGCTCCGGCAATGTGGCGCAGTACGCGGCGCGCAAGGTGATGGATCTGGGTGGCCAGGTCATCTCCTTCTCTGACTCGGAAGGCACGCTATACGCCGAAGGCGGCTTCAGCGAGCAGCAGTGGCTGGACGTGATGGAGCTGAAGAACCGCAGGCGCGGGCGTCTGAGTGCCCTGCAAAGTAGCGAGCTGCGCTTCCTGGCTGGTCAGCGGCCGTGGAGCCTGGCGTGCGATATCGCCTTGCCATGCGCGACCCAGAACGAGCTGAATCTGGACGACGCCCGCACGCTGCTGGGCAATGGCTGCGTGTGCGTCGCCGAAGGCGCCAACATGCCGACCACCCTGGAGGCCGTGGATCTGTTCATCGAGCACGGCACCCTGTTCGCGCCCGGCAAGGCATCCAATGCCGGTGGCGTTGCGGTCAGCGGCCTGGAAATGTCGCAGAACGCCATGCGTCTGCACTGGAGCGAAGGCGAGGTGGACGAGAAGCTGCACGGCATCATGCAGTCCATCCACGCTGCCTGCGTGCGCCACGGCGAGGAAAACGGCACCATCAACTATGTGAAAGGCGCCAATATCGCCGGCTTCGTCAAAGTGGCGGATGCGATGTTGGCCCAGGGCGTGGTTTAAACGCAGCACGCGCAGCAGGGCAATCCTGCTGCGCTATCCCACCCCCTCGTCAGGCAGGGCCATTGCCCTGATCGATCTGGCAGCCAAAACATCTTCTGTTGGATCCAGCACAACGGCCGTTCCGTTATGGGTTCTGACTCGCAAAAAACACTCAACCATCTCCACTGTCACGACTCTTACACACAAGAGGATGAAAATGCCTCCCCGTTGCGGCAGCAGGATGTCGTCGCGGGTCAGAACAACACTGGATTAACGAGAGTCGTGTAATGAAATCGATCCCTGGAATGCTCGAAGGCGCAATGGCCGTCCGCTTCTATCAAAGTGTGAATGGCCCTTTCCCCATCGAAGTCGGCGCCGCCGTGCCTGGCTCGAGCATGTCCGCCATCGTCAAACCGACTGTCGAGCTGGCAATGCTCGACCCCGTGAGTGAAGAGGAGCTTGGGCTGTCGCTTCTGGAAGCCGAAGCCACCGGGTTGCTGCCAGAAAAGGTCTGTGACCAGCTCAATGCTTTTCTCGGCGGGCACCGGGTCAATTGCACCAGTACGGCCGAGGTCGAGGCTATCACCCATCTGTTCCGAGCCTGCGCCATCGAGCCGGAGTTTCAGCTGGCGACGCTGGATGCTGCCGCGCTGTATCTGCCCAAGGCACCGCCGGTGGATCAGTACCCGGAAACCATCGCCCGGGATCTGTTCATACTCGCCAAACCGTTCGAAGCGCGTCGGCTGCGCTAAGCAGCGCCTCGGGTCTTTACATAGGTAAAGATGCGAATATCTGTTGCATGATAATCACTATCGAATAGACTCCCGCCTCAAATGGCCCGCTTGATTCGGCGCCATACCAGTCGGCTGACCAGCCCCGCCCATGCTTCGCGCTGGCGGGGTTTTGTGTGTTCAGGGAATGAGTTCGCTCCCTGACTGCGTCCTCGGCAGCCAACTGACTTCCTCCACTGCGGCGCGTGTTTTCAGAGTCGATTCCGGTGTTCAAGAAAATCCTCTTCCAGTTGCACTGGTTTTTTGGCATCACTGCCGGCCTGGTGCTGGCCCTGATGGGCTTGACCGGTGCGCTGTACAGCTTTCAGGAGGAGATCCTGCTGGCGATCAATCCGCAGATGGC
Organism: Pseudomonas sp. AC355; assembly: GCF_979258205.1. Classification (NCBI taxonomy): domain Bacteria; kingdom Pseudomonadati; phylum Pseudomonadota; class Gammaproteobacteria; order Pseudomonadales; family Pseudomonadaceae; genus Pseudomonas; species Pseudomonas sp. AC355. The sequence continues at coordinate 4,622,669 of NZ_OZ409843.1, forward strand.
GGTGACGGCGCAGCCGGGATCGGTGCTCGAACCCGGTGAGATGATCGAGCGCTTGCAGGTCCAAGGCATCAGCGTGTCCGGCCTCTATGTGGATACCGAGGGTGGCCAGCCAGCGCGGGTTTTCCTGACGCCGCCGCCGGGCGAGCGACGCGGTGGTGTGCGCTTCGTCGACCCTTACACCGCCGAGTCACTGGGCGAACCTCGGGGCATGGCGTTCTTTGGTCTGATGCTGCAACTGCATCGTTTCCTCGCCATGGGGCAGACGGGCCGGCAGATCACCGGCGCCTGTACCATCGCCCTGGTGTTCTTCTGCCTGTCCGGGCTTTATCTGCGCTGGCCGCGACGGGTGTTCAGCTGGCGTGCCTGGCTGACGTTCGACTGGGCCAAGAAGGGCCGTGCTTTCAATTGGGATCTGCATGCGGTGGTCGGCACCTGGTGCCTGCCGATTTATCTGTGTGCGGCGCTGACGGGCCTGTATTGGTCATACGACTGGTACCGCAGCGGCCTGGAAACCCTGCTCAGCGATACGCCGCGTGAGGCAGGCGAGGGGCGTGGACGACGCGGCCCGCCAGCCGATGGTCAGCCAATGCCTGAGGTGAACTACGCGAACCTCTGGCAAGGCATTCAGCGAACGGCGGGCGACAAGCTCGGCGTTTACAGCCTGCAACTGCCCAATGCGCTCGGCCAGCCGGCGCGGGTGTTCTTCATGCTGCGCGACGCCGAGCACACTCGCGCCTTCAATCAGATGCAGCTCGACCCACTGACCGGCGAAGCCAAACAGGTCGAGCGCTACGCCGAGAAGTCGTTCAAGGCGCAACTGCTGGCCAGCGTCTACGCCCTGCACACTGGTGAGTACTTCGGCATGATCGGGCGGGTGCTGATGATGGTCGCCAGCCTGCTGATGCCATTGTTCTTTATTACCGGTTGGTTGCTGTATCTGGACAGGCGACGCAAGAAGCGTGCGGCGCTGGCTGCTCGGCAGGCGCTGGCTGGTAGCGAGGGTGGTGAATCCTGGCTGGTGGGGTTCGCCAGCCAGAGTGGCTTCGCCGAGCAACTGGCCTGGCAGACCGCCGGGCAATTGCAGGCCGCCGGCATGACGGTGGAGGTGCAGCCGCTGGCGCGCATCGATACCGCCAGGCTGAGCGCCACGCCCCGTGCACTGCTGGTTGTCAGTACCTTCGGTGATGGCGAGGCGCCGGACAGCGCGCGCGGCGTCGAAAAACAATGGCTGGCGGCGACGCTGGATCTACCGCACCTGCGCTACGCGGTACTTGCCCTCGGTGATCGGCAGTACAGCCAGTTCTGCGGCTTCGCCCGGCGCCTCGACGACTGGTTGAGCAGTCGCGGTGCCCAGCGTCTCGGTGAGCGTATCGAGGTTGACGGCGATGACGAGCAAGCGCTGCTCGGCTGGCAGCAGCAATTGGCTGACCTGACCGGGGTGCAGCCGCTGCCCGTGCAACAGGTGCCCTTCGATGGCTGGACGCTGCACGAGCGTACATGCCTCAACCCCCTCGGCCAGGGCCAGAGCACCTGGCTGATTGGCTTGCAGCCTCCGCCCGGAGCCTTGTGGGAGGCTGGCGATATCCTGGAGATTGTGCCGCGCAATGGCGCGGCACAGGTCAGTCGCTGGTTGCACGAGCATGGTTTACAGGCGCTGGAGTCCGTGGTCATCGAGCCATTGGGCCACACGCTCGGCGAGGCATTGAGCGCTCGCCAGTTGCCGCATAGCGCCAGCCATCTGGTCGGTTTGCATGCCCAGGCGCTGCTCGATGCGCTGGTGCCGCTGCCGAGCCGTGAGTACTCCATCGCCTCCTTGCCCGAGGACGGCAAGCTGGAGCTGATCGTGCGCCGGCAACACCTGGGCAACGGGCAGTTGGGCGCGGGCTCCGGCTGGTTGACCGAGCACCTGTTGGTTGGCGCACAGCTGCTGGCGCGGGTGCGACGCAACAGCGGTTTTCATGTTCCCGCGGATGATCGGCCGGTGATCCTGATAGGCAATGGCACGGGCTTGGCCGGTCTGCGCAGCCTGCTAAAAACACGCATCGCTGCCGGTCATACGCGCAACTGGCTACTGTTCGGCGAGCGCAGTGCCGAGCACGACTTCTACTGCCGTGACGAGCTGCAGGGCTGGGTGAGTGGCTGCCAACTGCAGCGTCTGGATCTGGCTTTCTCACGTGATCAGGCGCAACGCATCTACGTGCAGGATCGCTTGCGCGAGGCTGCCGACGAACTGCGTAGCTGGGTGCAGGACGGCGCCGCCGTGTACGTGTGCGGCAGTTTGCAAGGGATGGCGGGTGGCGTGGATATCGTGTTGCGCGAGGTGCTGGGCGACGAGGCTGTCGACGCCCTTGTCGAGCAAGGGCGCTACAGGCGAGACGTTTATTAAGCCAACTGCTCGGCGTGGTGACACGCTACTTCGCGGCCATCGAGCGGGCGTAGCAGCGGCAGTTCTGCCTCGCAGCGTTCGGTGGCGTAGGGGCAGCGCTTGTGAAAGGCGCAGCCCGATGGCGGGTTCAGCGGGTTGGGCAGCTCGCCGACGATCTTGATCTTCGGTTTGCTCGGATCCGGATGGATGGTCGGCGTGGCCGACAGCAGCGCCTTGGTGTACGGATGCAGCGGGCGTTCGTAGATACGCTCGCTGGGGCCGATTTCCGCCGGACGGCCGAGGTACATGACCAGTACATCGTCCGCCACGTGGCGCACCACCGAGAGGTTGTGGGAGATGAACACGTAACCGGTCTTGAACTCTTCCTGCAGATCCATGAACAGGTTGAGCACTTGGGCCTGGATCGACACGTCGAGCGCCGAGGTCGGCTCATCGGCCACCAGCACCTTGGGGGTGAGCATCATGGCGCGGGCCAGGGCTATGCGCTGGCGTTGGCCGCCAGAGAACATGTGCGGGTAGCGCTGGTAATGCTCGGGGCGCAGGCCGACCTGGCTCATCATCGCCTGAACTTTCTCACGTCGTTCAGTGCGCGACAGGCTGGTGTTGATCACCAGCGGTTCAGCCAGTTGATCACCGATCTTCTGCCGCGGATTGAGCGAGGCGTAGGGGTTCTGGAAGACCATCTGCACATCGCGGCGCAATTGCTTGCGGGTCTGTGCGCTGGCGCCATTCACCTCATTGCCGGCGATCTGCAGCGAGCCCGAGGAGGGCTCTTCAATCAGCGTCAGGGCGCGCGCCAGGGTGGATTTGCCGCAGCCGGATTCACCGACCACGGCCAGGGTCTTGCCTGCCTCCAGTTGGAAAGACACGCCGTTGAGTGCCTGTACTGTGGCGCTGGGTTTGAACAGCCCTTGGGACACGGCGTAGTGACGCGTCAATTGGCGTGCGGTCAGGACGGTCGTCATCACGCCACCTCGGCATTCAGATTGAGCGGGAAATGGCAGCGCACGGCGCCACGCTCATGGGGTTCCAGTGCCGGGCGGCGTTCATGGCAGCTCGGCTGTACGTAGGGGCAGCGTGGCGAGAGTAGGCAACCTTTGGGCCGGTCATAGCGCCCAGGCACGATGCCGGGCAGAGTCGACAGGCGCGTGGCGCCCAGGCTATGTTCGGGAATCGCCTTGATCAGCGCTTCGGTGTAGGGATGGGTCGGCGCATCGAACAGCATCGGCACCTGGCCCAGCTCCACAGCCTGGCCGGCGTACATCACGCAGACCCGGTTGGCGGTTTCGGCGACCACGGCCAGGTCGTGAGTGATCAGCACCAGGCCCATGTTCTGCTCGCGCTGCAAATCGAGCAGTAGCTCCATGATCTGCGCTTGAATCGTTACGTCAAGGGCGGTGGTGGGTTCATCGGCAATCAGTAGTTTGGGCTCGGCAGCGATCGCCATGGCGATCGCGACGCGCTGGCTCATGCCGCCGGACAGCTGATGCGGATAGGCCTCGAGGCGGCTGGCCGCGCCCGGAATCTCTACCCGTTCGAGCAGTTGCAGGGCGCGCTGACGAGCTGCCTTGCCCTTGAGGCCGAGGTGCTGGCGCAGCACTTCTTCGATCTGGAAGCCGACGGTGAAGCTGGGGTTCAGCGCGGTCATCGGATCTTGGAAGATCATCGACAGATCCTTGCCGACAATATGACGCCGCTGCCGACCCTTGAGGGTGAGCATGTCGGTGCCGTCGAATACCAGGCGATCTGCGCGGACGATGCCAGGTGCGTCGATCAGGCCCATCAGCGCCATCATGGTCACCGATTTGCCAGAACCGGACTCGCCGACGATGGCCAGCACTTCTCCCTTGTCGACGTTCAGGTCGAGACCATCGACCACCGGCACGGCGTTGGCGTCGCCGAAGCGCACGCTCAGGTTGCGGATCTCCAGCAGGCTCATCGGGCGGCCTCCGTCTGTGGGCTAGGCGCCTGATGGCTAGTAATGCGGAGGTTATTCATGGTCGGCCTCCTCAGATCGCGTTCTTGAGCTTGGGATCCAGCGCATCGCGCAGGCCGTCGCCCATCAGGTTGATCGCCAGCACGCTGAGCAGAATCGCCAGCCCTGGCAGCGTGACGACCCACCACGCACGCTCGATATAGTCGCGGGCCGACGCCAGCATGGTGCCCCACTCGGGTGTTGGCGGTTGCACGCCCAGGCCGAGGAAGCCCAGGGCAGCGGCGTCTAGGATTGCCGAGGAAAAACTCAGGGTCGCCTGCACGATCAACGGTGCCATGCAGTTGGGCAGCACGGTGATGAACATCAGGCGCGGCAGGCTGGCGCCGGCCAGGCGTGCGGCGGTGACGTAGTCGCGGTTCAATTCGCCCATCACTGCAGCGCGGGTCAAGCGGACGTAAGAAGGCAGCGAGACGATGGCGATGGCGATCACCGTGTTGATCAGCCCTGGGCCGAGGATGGCGACGATGGCCACGGCCAGCAGCAACGACGGCAGGGCCAGCATGATGTCCATCAGGCGCATGATGGACGGCCCCATCAGGCGCGGAAAGAAGCCCGCCACCAAGCCCAGCAGTAACCCGGGAATCAGCGAGATGATCACTGAGGCGAGGCCGATCAGCATCGACAGGCGAGCACCGTGGATCAGCCGCGAAAGCAGGTCGCGGCCGACCTCGTCGGTGCCGAGGAAAAAGCGCCACTGGCCACCGTCCAGCCACACCGGCGGTGTCAGCAGGGCATCGCGAAATTGTTCGCTGGGCGAGTAGGGCGCGATCCATGGGGCAAACAAGGCGCAGAACACAATCAACACCATGAAGCCGAGACCGGCCACGGCGCCCTTGTTATGGCTGAAGGCGCTCCAGAATTCCTTCATTGGTGACGGGTAGAGCAGGCTCTGGTCGAGAGGCGTGGTTGTGGTTGAGGTCATGCTAGCGCCTCGATGCTTTGTCTTTCGCGATAATGGCCGGTGGGTAGGGTGGATGACGCTTCACCCATCCACCATTTCGGATTACGGTTGGTAGACGGATGAGGCGTCGTCCACCCTACGACTGTCTTGGTTTCAAGGGTCATGGCCGGCTCTCAGCGCTGATGGCGGATGCGTGGGTTGGCCAATCCATAGAGGATGTCCACCACGAAATTGACCAGGATCACCAGGCAGGCGATCAACAGGATGCCGTTCTGCACCACCGGGTAGTCACGGGCGCCGATCGACTCAATCAACCACTTGCCAATGCCTGGCCAGGAGAAGATGGTTTCGGTCAGCACAGCGCCGGCCAGCAACGTACCGACCTGCAGGCCAAACACGGTCAGCACCGGAATCAGCGCATTGCGCAGGCCGTGGATGAACACCACGCGGGCGGGCGACAGGCCCTTGGCGCGTGCAGTACGTACATAGTCTTCGCGCAGCACTTCGAGCATCGCCGAGCGGGTCATGCGGGCGATCACCGCCAGCGGGATGGTGCCCAGCGCGATGGCCGGCAGAATCAGGTGGCGCAGGGCATCGATGAAGGCGCCGTCTTCATCGGAAAGCAGGGTGTCGATGAGCATGAAGCCGGTCACCGGCGGTATGTCGTAGAGCAGGTCGATGCGCCCGGATACGGGCGTCCAGCCCAGCCATACCGAGAAGAACATGATCAGTAGTAGGCCCCACCAGAAAATGGGCATCGAATAGCCGGTGAGTGAGATGCCCATCACGCCGTGATCGAACAGAGAGCCGCGCTTCAGTGCAGCGATAACCCCGGCGATCAGCCCTAAGGTGCCGGCGAACAGCAGGGCGGCCAGGGTCAGTTCCAGGGTGGCGGGAAACAGGGTGGTGAATTCGTCCCAGACCGGCGTGCGAGTCCGCAGCGATTCGCCCAGGTCACCCCGCGCCAGTTGGCTGATGTAGTCGATGTACTGAGCGTACAGCGGCTTGTTCAGGCCCAGGCGTTCCATGGCTTCGGCGTGCATCTGCGGATCTACCCGGCGTTCGCCCATCATCACTTCCACGGGGTCACCAGGAATCATGCGAATGAGTGCGAAGGTCAGCAGGGTGACGCCAAAAAAGGTGGGAATCAGCAGGCCCAGGCGGCGCGCAATGAAACTCAGCATGGGGGTGGGTAACTCCTAATCAGGACGGCATCGAGCAGCAGGGAATTCTGGCGATTCCTTCGCTTACTTGCAGGTTAGCTGTTCGACCACGACGTTACCCGGGCGTTTTGCCCGGGTTCGCCGTTCGAGAACGGTGCGCGACGGTATCAGTCGTTGCTCACACCGATAAAGCTGTTACGCCCGAAGGGGCTGATCTGGAAGCCTTTGACGCTGGTGCGCATCGGTTGGTAGACCGTGGAGTGGGCGATCGGGGTGATCGGCACTTCACGCTTGAGAACCACCTGAGCCTGACGATACAGCTCGCTGCGTTCTTCTTGGTCAGTGACGCGCTTGGCGGCTACTACCAGCTTGTCGTACTCGGCGTCGCACCACTTGGAGAAGTTGTTGCCGTCTACCGAGGCGCAACCGTACAGGGTGCCGAGCCAGTTGTCGGGGTCACCGTTGTCACCGGTCCAGCCGATCAGCATGGCGTCGTGCTCGCCGGCATGGGCGCGCTTGATGTACTCGCCCCACTCATAGCTGACGATACGAGCCTTGATGCCGACCTTGGCCCAGTCGCTCTGCAGCATCTCGGCCATCAGACGGGCATTAGGGTTGTACGGGCGTTGAACGGGCATGGCCCACAGGGTGATCTCGGTGCCTTCTTTCACGCCGGCAGCCTTGAGCAGTTCCTTGGCTTTTTCCGGGTTGTAGGCGGCGTCCTTGATCGATTCGTCATACGACCACTGGGTCGGCGGCATGCCGTTCACGGCAAGCTGGCCGGCGCCCTGGTACACGGCGTCGATGATCGCTGACTTGTTCACCGCCATGTCCAGCGCCTGACGCACTTCGAGCTTGTCGAATGGCGCGCGGGTGACGTTGTAGGCGATGTAGCCGACGTTGTAGCCAGGCTCGGTCGGTACGTTGAGATTCTTGTCCGCCTGCAAGGCCTTGAGATCGGCCGGGCGCGGGTTGAGGGTCACGTGGCACTCACCGGCGCGCAGCTTCTGTGCACGTACCGAAGCATCGGTGTTGATCGAGAAAATCAGGTTGTCGATCTTCACCAGTTCGGGCGCCCAATATTCCTTGTTGCCCTTGAAGCGGATCACCGCGTCTTTCTGGTAGCGGCTGAATACGAATGGGCCAGTGCCGATAGGCTTCTGGTTGATGTCAGCGGCCTTGCCGGCCTTGAGCAACTGGTCGGCATACTCGGCCGAATGCACGGCGGCGAAGCTCATCGCCAGGTTCTGCACGAAGGCGGCGTCCACGGCGTTGAGGGTGAAGACCACGGTCTTGTCGTCGGTCTTCTCGACCTTGGCGATGTTCTTATCCAGGCCCATGTCGGTGAAGTACGGGAACTCACTCGGGTACGCCTTGCGGAACGGGTGGTTGCGATCGAGCATGCGCTGGAAGGTGAACAGCACGTCGTCGGCATTGAAGTCGCGGGTCGGTGTGAAGTAGTCGGTGGTGTGGAACTTGACCCCTTCACGCAGATGGAAGGTGTAAGTCAGGCCGTCTTCGCTGATGTCCCACGAGCTGGCCAGAGACGGTTGCGCCTTGGTGCCGCCGCGCTCGAATTCCGCCAGGCGGTTGAAGATGGTTTCCGAAGCCGCATCGAAGTCGGTACCGGTGGTGTACTGGCCAGGGTCGAAACCGCCCGGGCTGCCTTCGGAGCAATACACCAGGTTACTGGCCTGGGCGAGCGAAGCACTGGTGAGCAGTCCTGCGGTGAGCAGAGCCTTACACAGGGGAGACATGCGCATGCGAACCTCTTTTTCTTTTTGTTCGCGCCTGGGTTCAGCGCGAGCTCGGAATGCGGTGAAGGCGGATAGCCCACCGGGTCGAACTCGAAATTAAGTCATGCTGAAATTTCGGTCAACAAAAATTAAGCAGCACTAACATTGCGCATAATTGCCCTGAATTGGGGCGAAATTCACTCGTTGGCAGGGCGGTCGTCGAAAAGCGCCATGGTGGTCATGGTCAGTACTTCGGCAGGAGCATCTGCAGCATTGGCCAGGCGGTGCAGTTTGCCCGCGTCGAAATGCACCGAGTCGCCCGGCCCGAGGGGATAGTCGCGCCCCTCGATGGTGTAGACGATCTGCCCGGTAAGCACGTAGGAGAACTCCACGCCCTCGTGGGCGATCAGCTCCGACTGGTAGCCCACCGGGATGTTCATCTTCACCGCGTTGATCGAGTTGCCGGGGAACGAGCTGGACAGGCGTTCGTAGGCCAGCAGCTGGCCGCCCACGGTATAGCGAACCCGCTCGTTGACGTGGGAATCCGGCTGCGCCTGGGCAGGCTGATCGAACAGGACGTTGAGCGGCACTTCGAGGGATTTGGCAATGCTCGCCAGGGATGACAGTGACACGCCGGTGAGGTTGCGCTCTGCCTGGGACAGGAAGCTGGCGGTCAGGCCGGCATCTGCCGCTACCTGGTTGAGGGTCTTGCCGGCGGCCCGCCGGTAACGGCGCAAGCGTTCGCCAATGCGATCTGCGGTCATGAAAGGGGCTCGCTGTTCGGATCGTCGCAGTATACCCATGAGCTGCAGGGACTTCAGCTTGAGCGGCAGATCCTTTTTAAGTCTGACTGAAAAATACTTTGACCAAAATTTAAGCTGCACTTAAATTCTGCCGTAGCGATCGACCTGTCGACGATGCCCGTTGCAGGCCCAAGAAGAGGATGCGCAGATGACACTGGGAGTGGGCGGCAGCACGCCAGAGCAGGCGTTGGCACGTTTGCAGGACATGACGACCGGCAGCGTGCCGATCAGTGATGCGGAATACCAGGCACGCATCGCACGGGCTCAGGTACTGATGCGTGAGCAGGGTATTTCCGCTCTGTTCCTCTCGGCAGGTAGCAACCTGCAGTACTTCACTGGCGTTAAGTGGAACCCCAGCGAACGAATGGTCGGGGCGATTTTGCCGGCGGATGGCGTGCTGGAGTATCTGGCTCCCACATTCGAAGAAGGCACCGTGCTCGACTTTCAGGTCGTGCCGGGCGTCATCAATACCTGGGAAGAGCATGAAAGCCCTTATGCGCTCCTGCTGAGGTGCCTACGGCGCTTGGGCGTAGCGCCCAATGATGGTGCGCAACCTCAGGTAGGTCTTTGTTCTTCTTTGCCTTTTTTCATGTTTGAAGGCATTCGCCAACTGACCAACGGTTACCGTTTCGTCGATGCCGGGCGTATCACCACGGCCTGTCGGCAGCATAAATCAGCGGCGGAAATCGCTCTGATGCAACGTGCCAAGGACATGACCCTGGAAGTGCACAAGGCCGCCGCGAGCATTCTTCGCGAAGGTATCAGCACGACCGAGGTAACCGAGTTCATTCGCCAGGCCCACCGCAAGGTCGGCGCGCCGGGCTCGATCTTCTGCATCGTGCTGTTCGGGCCGGCCAGTGCCTTTCCGCACGGGGTCAAGCACGCGCAGCACCTCAAGGACGGTGACATGGTGTTGATCGACACCGGCTGCCAGGTGCACAGCTACCTGTCGGACATCACCCGCAGCTACGTGTTCGGTACCCCCAGCGCGCGTCAGCGCGAGTTCTGGGACAAGGAGAAGGCTGCTCAGCAGGCCGCGTTCGAAGCCGCCATAATCGGTGCGTCGTGTGCCTCCGTGGACGCCGCCGCGCGGCGCAGCCTGGAAGCTGCCGGGCTTGGCCCAGGCTACAAATTGCCAGGCTTGTCGCACCGTACCGGCCACGGTATCGGTCTGGACATCCACGAGGGGCCCTATCTGGTCGGTGGCGATGACACGCCGCTGGCCGAAGGCATGTGTTTCAGCAACGAGCCGATGATCTGCGTGCCGGGCGAGTTTGGCGTTCGCCTCGAAGATCACTTCTACATGACCGCCAACGGCCCACGCTGGTTTACCCAGCCGAGCCATTCGGTGGACGACCCGTTCGGGTTGAACGCCTGAACCGTCCTTAGAGCCGATCTTTTTAGGCGACATAAAGAGACTGCTATAAGGCAGGAGCGGACGGTGGATGCAGAGCTTTCTTTTTGTAGGAGGGGCTTTAGCCGCGAGCTCTATTGAAGAGCAAAGAGCTTGCGGCTAAAGCGGATCGCCGCCCGGCCCCTCCCACGAGATCGCCGCCGTCCGCCTACGCCCTCTTGCAGGCAAAGCGCTGAAGTCGATCCTGAAGATTGTGAGCAGGGTCTTAGAAACGAAAACGCCCGGCCAATTGGCCGGGCGTTTTCATTCTGCCTGCAGCGTTATTCGATGCTCACGCCGTAGAAGGAGTTGATCCCGAACGGGCTGATTTTGAAGTCCTTAACCCGGATGCTCATCGGCTGATACACCGTGGAGTGGGCGATGGGCGTGTTCTGCACGTCGGCCTTGAGCAGATGCTGGGCCTGTTTGTAGAGCACGGTACGCTCTTCACGATCGTTGATCGCCTTGGCCTTCTTCAGCAGCCCGTCGAACTCCTTGTTGCACAGGCGGCTGTAGTTGTTGCCGCCGATGGCATCACAGCCGTACAGCACGCTCAGCCAGTTGTCGGGGTCACCGTTGTCACCGGTCCCAACCGATCAGCAGCGCGTCGTGTTCGCCGGCCTTGGCGCGTTTGTTGTACTCGCCCCATTCGTAGCTGACGATGCGCGCCTTGATGCCGATCTTGGCCCAGTCGGCCTGGAGCATCTCGGCCATTAGCTTGGCGTTGGGGTTGTACGGGCGCTGCACGGGCATGGCCCACAGGGTGATCTCGGTGCCTTCCTTCACGCCCGCAGCCTTGAGCAATTCCTTGGCCTTTTCCGGGTTGTAGGGGGTGTCCTTGATGGTGTCGTCATAGGACCAGCTGGGTCGGCGGCATGCCATTCACGGCAATCTGCCCGGCGCCCTGGTACACGGCATTGATGATCGCCTGCTTGTTGACCGCCATGTCCATGGCCTGGCGCACTTCCAGCTTGTCGAACGGCTTGTGCTCGGTGTTGTAAGCCAGGTAGCCGACGTTGAAACCGGCCTGCTCGGGCATCTGCAGTTTCGGATCCTTTTTCAGGGCTTCGAGGTCGGCTGGGCGCGGGAATACGCTAACGTGGCACTCGCCAGCACGCAGTTTCTGCATGCGCACCGACGGATCGGTGTTGATGGCGAAGATCAGGTTGTCGATCTTCACGTCCTCGGGCAGCCAGTACTCGGTGTTGCCCTTGTAACGAATCTGCGAGTCTTTCTGGTAGCGGCTGAACACGAATGGCCCGGTGCCGATGGGCTTCTGGTTGATGTCTGAGGCTTTGCCAGCCTTGAGCAACTGCGCCGCGTATTCGGCCGAGTGAATCGAGGCGAAACTCATCGCCATGTTCTGAATGAAGGCCGCATCGACGGTGTTCAGGGTGAAGCGCACCGTGTGCTCGTCGACCTTCTCGAGCTTGGCGATGTTCTTGTCCATGCCCATGTCGGTGAAGTAGGGGAACTCGGTGGGGTAGGCCTTACGGAACGGATCATCCTTGCTAAGCATGCGATTGAACGTGAACAACACGTCGTCGGCGTTGAATTCGCGACTCGGCTTGAAGTACTCGGTGGTGTGGAACTTCACCCCTTCGCGCAGGTGGAAGGTATAGGTGAGGCCGTCCTCACTGATGTCCCACTTCTCTGCCAACCCGGGTACGACGGCAGTGCCGCCGCGCTCGAACTGCGAAAGGCGGTTGAAGATGGTTTCTGCACCGGCATCGAAGTCGGTACCCGTGGTATAGAGCCCAGGGTCGAAGCCGGCTGGGCTGCCCTCCGAGCAGTACACCAGGGTGCTGGCAGCCATGGCGAACGGTGCACTGGCGATCAGCCCCGCGGCTACAAAAGCCTGAATAACGGCATTCTTACGCATGCTTACCTCATGTCTATTATGGTTTTGGTGAGGGGTCTTCAAGAGCAACAGATGCATTCTCCAAATCGTGGAGATGCGTCCGTTAACACTAGACCTTGTTCAGCTCTATGCACGGGATATGCCGAATATGGGGAGGGAAAATAATTCTGCGGAGAATAGGTGACACGACGGTGAGTAAAGGCCGTATTTCGGCGGTGATGCCGCGCAGGCACCGCTGTCGAGTGACAGCGGTGCCTGCTCCGTTTCAGGGCATCTGAATTTCAATAACGCCGTCAGCGCTAAGGGTTACCTGGCTAGTACCGGCTTCGACTTCCGGGGTCACGCTGTCGCTGGAGAACGATGCGGCCTTCATGGCTTCCATGCGCATCGGTGGGCGCACGAAGCCGCCACTGTTGAGGCCCAGGCTGACCAGCTTGTAGCTCTTGCCGCCCAGAGCTTCGGTGGTCAACTGCGCACGTTCCTTGAAGGCCGCAACGGCGTCCTTGATCAGCGCGTCCTCTTCTTTCTTACGCGTGGCGTCGGCGATGCTGAAACTCATGCCGCCCATTTTCAGGGTCTTGAGCATGTCGCCGGTCAGCTTGGAGAGGGCAGCGAAGTCGGCGCTTTCCAGGCGGATCTCGGCACGCTCGCGCCAGGCACTGATTTCCTCACCCTTCTCGTTGTAGACCGGATAGCTGTTGCGGCTGCCTTGGGAAACGCTGACGCCTTTCACACCTCGGGCCTGGGTCAGCCCGGCATTGAGGATGCGGGTGATTTCCGCGGCGAGGGCGGCAGGATCCTTGTGCTGGGCCTCGGTGTACAGGGTGACCTGCATCAGGTCGTGGGCTACTTCATGGCTGACCTGGGTGCTGAGGGAAATCTGGTTGTAGCGGGGCTCATCGGCCTGGGCGGCAATGCTGAACAGGCTAGCTGTGGTGAAGGCCAGAGCAGTGGCGAGGCGGGACAGTGGCTGCATGGTGGTTCCTTATCGATGACGTGTACGGCTGAACGGCCGTGTTCATGAGGGTAGACGAGGCGACTTGGCGATTCGGGTTAAGCTCAGTTGAAAAAATATCTGCCCATCTCTGACCGCTATTTTCGGCAGGTGACTTTTTTATCAGGTGCCTGGGCCGGCAATCATCGTACGACTGCGGCGCGTTGCCGCATCAGGCCGTTGGCGGGCTTGGTTATACTCGACAGGCTCGCCAACGAGCATAGAGGAGTATAGATGCTCGCCCCCGTACAACTGCTGTCCGCCAGTCGCCAGAACCTGTGGCGTTTGACCCTGATCCGTTTCCTGGTGCTGGCTGCGCAGGCCGGTTCGGTTGGTCTTGCCTACAAGTCCGAGTTGCTGCCGCTGCCCTGGCTGCAGTTGAGCATCACCCTTGGGGCCTCGCTGGTGCTGTGCCTGCTCACCGCGTTGCGACTGCGTGGCCCCTGGCCGGTGACCGAGGCCGAGTACGCAATCCATCTCGGTTTCGACCTGATCATTCACAGCGTGCTGCTCTATTATTCGGGCGGCTCGGCCAACCCCTTCGTTTCCTATTATCTGGTGCCGCTGACCATTGCCGCAGCGACACTGCCGTGGCTGTTCACCATGACCCTCGCGGGCATGGCGCTGGCCTCCTACACGCTGCTATTGATGTGGTCGCACCCGCTGCAGTTGCCGGTCGGGCCGCGGGAAAGCCTGCTGGTCTACGGCATGTGGCTGAGCTTCGCCCTGGCGGCGGGGCTGATCACTTTCTTTGTCGCCAAGATGGCCGAAGAACTGCGCCAGCAGGAAAAACTGCGCGCCGAGCGTCGTGAGCAGGGTATGCGTGATCAGCAACTGCTGGCCGTAGCCACCCAGGCCGCTGGCGCCGCTCACGAACTCGGTACGCCCTTGTCTACCATGAGCGTGCTGATCAAGGAGCTGCGCCGCGAGCACCAGAACCCACTGCTGCAGGAAGACCTGGCGCTGCTCCAGGAGCAGGTCAAGCTGTGCAAGGAAACGCTTCAGCAACTGGTACGCGCCGCCGAAGCGGATCGCCGCCAGGCCGTGGTGGAAATGTCCTCGGTGGACTGGCTGGAAACCACCCTGAATCGCTGGCACTTGATGCGGCCTGAGGCCAGCTATCGTTATGAGTGCCTGGGTGTCGGCAAGCCGCCACAATTGATGCCTCCGGCAGATCTGACCCAGGCGCTGCTCAACTTGCTCAACAACGCCGCCGATGCCTGCCCGGAGAACCTGCAGATTTGCCTGGACTGGGATCATCAGTGGGTACGGCTTGCCATCCGTGACTACGGTGCGGGTGTACCCTTGGCCATTGCCGAGCAATTGGGCCGGCCGTTCTTCACCACCAAAGGCAAGGGCAAGGGATTTGGCCTCGGGCTGTTCCTCAGCCAGGCCAGCGTGACTCGCGCCGGTGGCACGGTGAAGCTGTATAACCATCAAGAAGGCGGCACGCTCACCGAGCTCAAGCTGCCACGGGCTTACGTTCGGGCCTGAGTTAAGGAGTGATGTATGAGTGACGAAGCGCTGCTGGACAGTGAAGAACAACCCCATCTGCTGCTGGTCGATGATGACCCTACCTTCACCCGCGTGATGGCGCGGGCCATGAGCAGTCGTGGCTTGCGTGTAACGACCGCTGCCTCCGCTGAGGAAGGCCTGGCCATCGCCACGCAGGACTTGCCGGATTACGCCGTGCTCGACCTGAAAATGGAAGGCGATTCCGGCCTGGTGCTGCTGCCCAAGCTGCTGGAACTGGATGCCGAAATGCGCGTGGTGATTCTCACCGGCTATTCGAGCATCGCCACTGCAGTGGAGGCCATCAAGCGCGGTGCCTGCAACTATCTGTGCAAGCCCGCGGACGCCGACGACGTGCTCGCCGCGTTGCTGACTCAGCATGCCGACCTCGACACCCTGGTGCCGGAAAATCCCATGTCGGTGGATCGCCTGCAGTGGGAGCACATCCAGCGCGTACTGGCCGAGCACGAAGGCAACATCTCGGCGACTGCCCGTGCCCTCGGTATGCATCGCCGTACCCTGCAGCGCAAACTGCAGAAGCGCCCCGTTCGTCGCTGAGTACCGTGTGTTGCCATGAACGCTTGCGGTGCGCTCAGTTCGTGAGTGCGATCTGTTCCTTGCGGTACAGGCTGCTCAAATGACGAGCCAACTGGATGAAATTGCCGGTAGCCGGTGACTGATTAAAACTCCGGCTCGCCAGCGTGATTGGTGCAACCAGGCGGGGTTTGGCATCGCGGATTCGGCGATAGGCGACGCTGTCCACGTGAAAGCCTTTCATGGATGCCGGCACCACTGAAATGCCGGCGCCAGCAGCAACCAGGCTGACGTTGGTCAGCATGCGTTCGATTTCAAATGCTATCTTCGGTTCGAAGCCCGCGTTGCGGCAGGCTTGCATCAGATTGGCATACATACCCGGTGCGCCAGGTCGACGAACCAGAATGAAGTGCTCGCCGGACAGGTCTTTCAGAGCGATGGATGCTTCGCCAGGCCCCTTCAGTTGGGGATGGCCAGCCGGCAAGACCAATAACATCTCCTCATTGAACAGCCGATGAAACTGCACGCCCTGCGGGCTCGATACCGGTGCGCGGAGGATGCCGACATCGACCCGTTCGTTGGTGACCTGATCGGTCAGATCGCCCGCGTTTCCTTCGTGCAGCGTGATGTTCACGCCTGGATAACTTTTCCGGTATTCACGAATTATTCGGGGAATCAAAGGGTGCGATGCGGCTGAGCTGGTGAATCCGACACTCAAAGTACCCACAATACCCTGCGCCGTGTGGGCTGCCATGGTGGTGGCCCGCTCCACGTGCTGCAAAATCTCCTTTGCTTCACGTAAGAAAATCTCGCCACCGGTCGTGAGGTCGACCCCTTTGGCGTGACGCATAAACAACTCGAAGCCCAGCTCTTGCTCGAGCGCCCGAATCTGCTGACTCAGCGGCGGCTGTTGTATACCCAGTCGGGCTGCGGCGCGTGTGAAGTGCTTTTCCTCCGCGACCATAACGAAGTAGCGAAGGTGGCGGAGTTCCATTCAGTGTTCGCCTCGAGAAAAATTGATAGGGCCACTGTGCGACGGCGACACACAATATCGAATCGATTCCTGGTGGGATAGGATGGAGCAACATGCTCGGTGCTCTACCGTAAGCGAATAATAAAAATATCAGGCTCCGATGATCGTTCGTCTTGCCCGTTCCCGCGTTACCCTAATCGTGCTGGCCGTTTCGTTTGGCGGCTTGCTGGGTGTCTGGCGGCCAGCGCTGGCCACTCAGATGAAACCTCTCAGCGACCTGTTCATTACCAGCGTGGGTCTGGTGACGCCGGTTGTCATATTCGTGCTGATCTGTTCGAGCGTGGCACGTATGCGGGGTGATGGCGCGACCCTTCACCTCGGCCTCAAGGCAGTTGCCTATTGGCAGCTGATGTCTTTGCTGTCGTTGGCTTGTGGGTTGTCCGTGGCTGCGTTGTTGCGGCCCGGCGGCGATGCCATGGCCGGCGCCGAAGCCTCTGCGGTGGATATGGCGCCGATCAATATCCAGTTCTTTGCGCAGATTCCGGCGCTGCTGTGGGCCGCATTCGCCCAAAGCATCATTCTCAAGACGCTGCTCGCCGCATTTCTGGTGGGCGTGTTGCTGGGACGTGCCGGCGAGCGAGGGCTGGTGTGGCGGCAAGCGCTAGATACCTCGGTCGGCCTGGTCTTCAGGCTGATGCGCGTTATTGTCCTCTTCGCTCCTTTGGCGGCGTTTGGGGCCATTGCATTCACCATCGGCAAGCACGGTCCAGGCGCAGCCGTTCCGCTGCTCAAGTTCGTCGGCGTTGCCTATGCCACCTGTCTGCTGTTCATCGCGCTGGTGATGGCGTTGATGGCCAGGCTGGCTGGAGCGAGCCTGCTGCGTCTGATCGTCCATGTCAGGGAGGAGCTGCTGCTGGTGGCCGCAACGGGTTCATCCGTTGCGGCACTGCCTCGCTTGATCGACAAGCTGGAAGCGGCCGGTTGCGACAGTCAATTGGTGCGTCCGATCCTCACGGCTGGCTATAACTTCAACCTCAATGGCACCAACCTTTATCTGGGCGTCGCCGTGCTGTTCCTCGCACAATTGGCTCATGTCGACCTGACTATCCAACAGTTGCTCACTCTGCTTTTGGTCAGCCTGTTCACTTCCCTGGGGGCGACCAGCGTAGCGGGTTCGGCGTTCATCACGCTTGCCGCGACGCTGAGCGTGGTTCAGATAGTGCCGCTGGAGGCGCTGGGTATTCTCGTCGGCGTCGAGCGGCTAATGAAGTGTCGCTCGTTGACCAATGTGTTGGGCAATTGCGTCGCGTGCCTGGTGCTCGCCCGCTGGCATGACGCTCAGGATCGCGCAAGATTGAGCCGCGTGCTGGGCTGAGTCTTCGCAAGCAGCTGAATCATTGCCATGCCTCAAGTGACAGGTCAGGCCGTTGTACATGAAGGTGCTGCAGTTTGGCGCCGATGCCATCGCCCAGCAGGATTATTTCGCGCAAGGCAGGGAAGTGCCGACGTCGCTCAAGATGATTGATCAGGCCACGCAACACGCTTAGCGCGGTTATTCCATGATATCCGGCGGTCGACGCCTCGCCGCGGCTCCAGCCGTCAGCGTGCCAGCCAGGCATGTCAGGCTGCAGACGTTGGTCATCGGCATCGAGAAAGTGCACGGTAAGGAGCAGGACCTGATGCAGGTCTTGCTCGGGAGAATGAGCTGTTGTGCTCTGTAGTCGTACCACTACCTGCCGAATGTCTGTGGGCGGGTTGTACAGATCGGCACTGGCGCTGACCAGCAGGGCGAAAGTGTGGCCCTCGTCGGCCAGACGCAGTATCTGAACTGACTTCATATTCGCCGAAGCAGGCTTGGCGGTTTTCACCGCTGCGCCGTTAAGCGCAGCGATCAATACGAGCAGCGCTGTGAGCAGTGCTTGGCGGAACATCGCTCAGTCGGCAACCGGTAGTGGCCGGTCGCCGCTCCGTGTCAGTTAGCGTCACGTGCCAGCTTGCCGAAGGCGTCGTCCAGCGCCTTGTCTGCATCCAGCAAGTGTTGACGGCGCTCCTGCATCCAGGCCTGGTCTGTATCTAGCGATTGACCTGCCTCGGTCAGCATGCGCTTGACTTCGGCTGGCTGGGGGCCGCCAGTGCCCTTGCGTGTTTCTACCATGTTGCGCGGTGACAGCGTGGCTCGGAAGGCCGCCTCGTCCAGCGGCAGCCGCTCGGTTTTCCATTTGTATTTCTGCGCGGCTTTGGCGTATAGCCGCTGTGCATCGGTGTAAGGAAAATCTTTCGGCAGCAGCCCCTTGTCGCGAGCTTCTCCGACAATCATGGAGGCGAAACTGTGGCCGATACGGAACGGCACCTTGTGTTCGCGTTCCAGGGTATCGGCCAGCTCCATGGACGTCGTCCAGTCCGCGTCGAGCTCCTCCATGGCGCGCTCGGGATTGATTACCAGTGCGGCCAAAACCTTGTCCAGTCGCTCGAACATGTCCGTGGCCGAGGTGAATAGCTCCAGAGATTCGAAAGCCGCCTTGTAGTCGGTCATGCCGGTCGTGACATTGTGCGCGCGGAGAGTGGTCGCCCCTGCCAGGCCGACCACGTCTGAGGCTGATTCGCGGGTACGCATCAGCAGGCCCGGATTGCGCTTCTGCGGCATGGCGCTGCTGCTGTAGGTCGAGCTTTCATCGAGTAGCAGCCAGGGGCGCGTCTGGTGGTACTGGGTGTGGATGTCGCCAATCAGCGCCCCGACGCGAATCGCCGAGGATGACGCGATGCCAGCTGCCTCCAGAGGAATGTCAAAGGTAGAGATCTGCCCGGCATCCAGGGAGTTTTCCCGTACGCCGTCGAAGCCCAGTAGTTCGCCCAGGCGTTCTCGATTCAGCGGCCAGCCGGAGTTGGCGAGAACCGCTGTGCCCATTGGGCTGAGATTCAAACGAGCGTAGAGCTGGCGAACGCGCTCGGCGTCGCGCTCGAAGGATGCCGCGAAAGCCAGTAGGTAGTGCGCGTAGCTGATCGGCATCGCCTGCACGCCGTTGGTGTAGGCAGGAACCAGGGTATCGACATGGTCTGCGGCGATCTTCAGCAGGCTGCTGCGGGTGGCATTCAACGCGTCGCTGTAGTCCAATATTTGCCCGCGCAGCACGGCCAGGCGATAGGTGGCGTACATGTCCTGGCGGCTGCGTCCTGAGTGGATCAGCGACGCTTCGGGGCCAATCTTGTCGATCATGATCTTTTCCACCTGCAGCACATCACTGGGGCGTTTGCCGTGCGGCTGTTGCGCCTGGTCGATAACGTGCTGCACGCCGCCAGCGATTCGCCGACCTAGCGGCGCATCGACGATTCCCTCTTCGGTAAGCATGACGATCGATGCTTTGTTGATGCGGTTCATCCAGTCGAACTGGTCTTCGTAAGCACCGCCTTTGGGGGCTTTTCCATCGACGGTGGCGCCGATCTTTTCCGCCTGCGCCGCACACTCTGCCGTGGTTCGGCAGGGTAGGTCAGCGGTGTTGGCTGCTTGCACGCCGTGGGCGAAAAGCAAGGCATAAGCCACCGATAGGGCAATGAGGGTTTTTCTGGGTTGCATGGCGTTTTCTCCGGTCGGATCGCAGTGAGGTTTTGTCAGAAAAGCGGCAAGGTGTAGCTGATGATCAGGCGGTTCTGGTTCACATCGTTGCCGCCATTGCTGCGGTAGCTGCCATTACGCCACTTGATGCCCAGATTTCTCAGGGCGCCGGTTTGCACCACGTAACCGATGTCTGTGTTGCGCTCCCACTCTTTACCCTCGCGACCGCCTGCGCGCTCGAAATTGTCGCCGCTTAAGTAACGGGTCATGAAACTCAGGCCGGGAATGCCGAGAGCGGTGAAGTCATAGTCGTAGCGTGCCTGCCAGGAGCGTTCGTTGGGGCTGGCGAAGTCCGCTGAGATCATCACGTAGTTGACCAGGTAGGAGTTGGTACCCTCGATATGCGGGAAGCCCGTTTCGCCATCCATCTGCTGATAGGCCATGCCAAAGGAGTGCCCGCCCAGGTTGTAGGTGAACTTGGCACCGAATGCCTTGTTATCGACATTGCTGTTGCCGTCGTTGCTTGAGTGGGCGTAGCGGATGTCGCTGTCTATGGATTGATCCCCTGACAGGGGAAGGCGGTGCCTGAGATTGACGATGTGCTGTTTGTAGTTCTGGTCGAGGTGGCCGTAGTTGTAGGCTGTAGTGAGGTTCTTATTCCACTTGTAGCTGGCTCCGCCGAAGTTGAACTCGTCGCTGGCCCGGCCTCCGCTGATTCCTTTACCGGCGACCAGCATGTCATCGCTTGCGCTGGCATTGCGCAAGCTGTTCTGGGTCAGGCGACCAAGATCCAAGGTAAGGCCAGCGAGCTCTTTCGATTGCAGTTGCGTGCCGCGAAAGGTCTGCGGCAACAGGCGCGAATCGCTGGGTAGCACAGTCGGCAGCTTGGGGATCAGGGTGCCGACGTGCAGGGTGGTTTTCGACAGGCGAGCCTTGGCTGCCACGCCCAGCTGACTGTAGTCGTCCGGGGCCTTGTCGTTACCTACAGGTAGCAAGCCGGTGTTTTGCCTATCCGGGCCCGAGTCCAGCTTCAGGCCGAGCAAGCCCATTGCGTCGACACCGAAGCCTACCGGGCCCTCCGTAAAGCCCGACTGGTAATTGAGCAAAAAGCCCTGAGCCCATTCATCTCGCTTGGACTGGCTGGCACCATCCTGGCGGAAGTCATGGTTGAAGTAGAAGTTGCGTAGTTCGAGGGTGGCTTTGCTGTCTTCGAGAAACGCTGCCTGAGCGGCGAGTGGCAGGGCGAGGGTCGTACCGGCTGCGAGCGCAGCGGTCAAACGCGAGGCGCATCTGATCATTTTGAAGGTCTCGATTCATTGTTGTTATTCGTATGTCGCCAGTCGAGTGGCGGCGCACTGCAGATTAAAAGCAACAAGTCGAGATTAAAAATATATATAAGGTATCGGATTGATACTTTTAAAGTTATGCCTTGCCGCGCAAGAAAACGGCCGTCGCTTGAGCGATTATTGCTGCCTTGGAGGCCCGCATAGCGCTTGCTTTGCTATGATTAGCAGCCCTACCGACGTGCCTGATGCTCAGGCGCGCTGTCGGTTGCAGCCGCCACCTTTCCGCTCCCGGGACTTCCATGCTCGCCGTGCTTCAGCAAACCCTCGGCATTACTGCTCCGGTTTTCTCCATGCTGTTTCTCGGCGTGCTGCTCAAGCGGCTGCGCTGGATAAACGACGCATTCATCGACACCGCCTCGTCTCTGGTGTTTCGCGGCACCATGCCGGCGCTGCTGTTCCTCAGCATCGTCAAGGCGGATCTGGGCACGGCGCTCAAGCCAGCGCTGATCGGTTATTTCGTATTGGCCACCCTGATCAGTTTCGTCATCGCCTGGGGCTGGGCGATCTGGCGCTGTCCGATGGCCGAACGCGGCATCTACACCCAGGGGGCGTTTCGCGGTAACAACGGCATCGTCGGTCTGGCGCTGGCCGCCAGTATGTATGGCGACTATGGCCTGTCGGTCGGCGCGGTGCTCGGCGGCGTGGTGATCGTTTGCTACAACGTGCTTTCGGCGATCGTTCTGACTGTCTATGCACCAGGTGTTAAGGCTGACTGGCGGGCGCTGTGCAAGGGCATCATCACCAACCCGCCGATCATCGGCGTGTTGTTGGCCATCCCGGTTGCCTACTGGCAAATTCCGCTGCCGCATTGGGCGATGGTGTCTGGCGAGTACTTTGCACAGATGACCCTGCCGCTGGCGTTGATTTGCATCGGTGGCACCTTGTCGCTGACTTCGCTGCGTGAAAGTAGTGGCGTGGCAGTCGGTTCGAGCCTGATGAAAATGGTCTGGCTGCCGCTGTTCGCGACCCTGGGGGCCTGGGCATGCGGTTTTCGTGACGCCGATTTGGCGATCCTTTTTCTGTATTTCGCCAGCCCCACGGCCGCCGCCAGCTTCGTTATGGCGCGGGCAATGAACGGCAACTATCAGCTTGCGGCCGCGATCATCGTCATCACAACCCTGGCGGCAGTGATCACCACCAACGTCGGGCTGCTGCTATTGCAGTGGTCGGGGTGGATTTAGTGATCACCTGTTCATAACGAGTGGCGCTAACGGCGTGTTCTGGTCTGTGATCCAGTGCCGATTCGCGCGTGCCACGATTGTTAGTTGTGGGGTAAATGGTTAGCATCCTTTGCCTGCGTGTAACCTCATGTGACGACGCCTCGGCAGTGTTTGATCGTCGATGAAGGTGCGCTGTCGCCTACTAATGAGCCTACGATGTGAAGTGCGGATGCCAGGCTGTCGAGCCTGAGCCAGCACAAGGAGTGCAGTGCAGTGGTTCGTCCATATTCGCGACGAGGGTCGTTTCGGCTCGTTCGGGCCCATGCCCGGCTTGTGCGTCGCGTGCTGCTTCTGTACGTTGTCCTGATGCCTCCCATGACCCAGGCCGACCCCTCTGTATCGCTGCAAGGCCCCAGCGGCGGCTGGCGTTATCACGGCCTCAATAACGGTGCCGACGAAGCACGCGTCGCGTACCCGACTCCGCCCATCGACCGTGGCGCCCAGCGTGGCCGGAGCATGATCGAGGGCACTCTGCAGAACATCGGCCAGTTGCGCCCGCCCCATCGGCTGGTGGTCAATGGCAACCCACTGCCGCTGTACACCGACGAGCAGGGCCGTTTCGCCCGGCCTTATGCCTTCGGCGCCGGCTCCAACAGCGTCGAGCTGGTGGCAGGCGAGGGGCAGTCGCTCAAACGCATTCAATTCTATGAAGCCAACAACCTGCGCACGCCAGCGCGCATGCGCATCGTGCTGGGTTGGGACGATCCCAAGGCCGAGCTCGACCTGCACGTGGTCACCCCGGATGGTCAGCACGCCTTCTGGAGTCGGCCGGTGCTGACCAATGGCGGTGGCCTGGATGTCGACAGCGTCGATGGCCCCGGCCCGGAAATGTTCACCATGACCGCGCCGCTGCAGGGTACCTATCTGATCTACGTGAATTATTGGGGCAACCTGGGTAGCGGTGGTTACAACTTCGACGCTGGCAGCAACCAGAACGAGATCATCACCGCGCAGATCAACCTGATTTTCAACGAGAACACCGTCAACGAAAAGCGCGAGACGTTCCTGGTGCCGCTACGCGCCATTGGCGAGCTGCTTTTCGTCAAATCTTTCAATTATTGAACCCGATGCTCGGATGAACTGGGACTTTTTATGAACCGGATGATCACCGCCCACTTGCAGCGCGTCTCTACACTGGCGCTGGCTGTGCTGCTTGCCGCCTGCGGCCAGGATTCCCGCGAGCTGGGTGAACGCAGTGCCCTGGGCCTGGATCTGCAGCACCCCGATGCGCTGATCGAGAGTGCCTCGCTCAGCGGTCTGCCCAAGGATCTGCTGGCGGTGCCGCTGCTGCGCGACACCCTTACCGAAGACTTCGTCTTCTACTACGAGCACAACGCTGACCGCCTCGGGCTGGTTGGCAGCCTGCGGCGGATCATCTACGAGCGCGACCTGAAGTTGCGTGACAACCTGCTCGACGAGCTGCTCGACCAGCCCGCCGATGTCGCTCTGTGGAAGGGCGCCGATGGCAAGCTCAAGCATTTCCTGATGGTCATGCAGCGCGGCGGCCTGGCCAAGGTGCTTGAGCCGCTGGCCCATATCGCGCTGGACGACAGCCAGCTGAAGCAGGCTGGCGAGCTGCGCGTCGATGGCAGCAGCGTGCCGCTGTATCGCCTCAACTATCTGGGCGACCGTGCGCTGCTGCTGGCCAGCCATGGCGACAAGCTGTTGGTGCTGTCTTCACCTGGCATGCTGCTCGGCGAGGACGACAAGCTCGGCCGAGAAGCCGTGGAGTCGGTAGAGTCCTTGCTCGATGGCGACAACCCGTTTCCCAAGCGCTTCGGCCTCAAGGCCCGTGAGCAGGAGCAGCAGCGCATTTCCCTCAGCGGCGAGTATGTCGCCCTCGGCTACCAGCGCTTCTTCCCGGCCTTCGCCGGTCTGCGTTTCGAAAAAGGCGAGGGCGGCTGGAGCAGCTTCCTGGCTCTTAACGAAGTCGATGACCAGCCGGGGCTGGATTTCACGCCGATCTGGAAAGCCATGCCGATGGGCGCCAGCGCCTGTGTGGCGGTTCCCGTGGCGCCGGGCAGTGCCGAGCGGCTGCTGACCCGTGTCGGTGCCAGCAAGGAAGTCAGCGAAGATCTCGAAAAACGCCTGGGCAGCACCGCCGGCCTGTGCTGGTACGCCGACTCACGACTGCATTCGCCGTTGCTGGTCACTCACCTCGACGAAGCCGTCACGCCTGAGCTCGATCAGGCCATCGGTGGGCTGTTCGACGGCATGATCGGCGCGTTCGAACCCAATGCCGAAAACGGCCGCTTCCCGGTGGAAAGTCAGAGCACCGCCGACGGCCATACCTGGCGCCGCGAGGTGGGCTCCAATTTCGGCCAGTACCCGGCCGAGCAGAGCGCGGCAGCCGATGCCATGGTCTCCCGCAGCTTCTTCCGCGTGAGCCTGGCGCGTCAGGGGCAGACGCTGCTGTTCTCGCTGGATGACCGGTTGGTGGACAAGGCGCTCGATACGCTTGGTAAACGCTTTCCGCCGCTTGCCGAGGTGCTGCCTGCCGATGGCCTGGTGCCCGGCTATCTGGCACCCGAGGGTCTGTCGCGTCTGCTCGAACAGGAAACCCTGGACAGTTTGCCGGCCAACTACGAGCCAGTATTTCGCAACGCCGCCGACACTCACCTGCTGCCCAAGCTTCGCGCCATGGGCCGCTACGGCCAGTTCGCGCTGACGCTGCCGGCAGGCACCGAGGCGGATGATGACTGGAAGTGGATTCCGCTCGAGTGGCGCGCCCTTTGATCATTTCCGTTCCCGGATGGCGCGCGCTGCTGGCCGCTGCATTGCTGGCGCTCAGCTTTGCCGCCCGCGCCGAGCCCGCGCCGGTATCTACGGAAGGGCTGAACCCCGAGCAGTCGCAGATATTCCGCGCCTGGTTCGTGCGTATCGCCCAGGAGCAACTGCGCCAGGGGCCGAGCCCGCGCTGGCACCAGCAGGACTGTGTTGGCCTGGTGCGCTTCGCCGCCAACGAAGCGCTCAAGGTGCATGACGCCAAGTGGCTGCACGCCAATGGCCTGTCCAATCGCTACCTGCCGCCGGAGCTGGAACTGGACGACGCCCAGCGCCGTCTGGCGCAGAACTGGCAACAGGGCGGCGGCAAACAGGGCCCTTACGTCAATGCGATCAAGATGATCCAGTTCAACAGCCAGTTGGTCGGTCGCGATCTGAACCAGGCCCGCCCCGGCGACCTGATGTTCTTCGATCAGGGCGATGACCAGCACCTGATGATCTGGATGGGCCGCGACATCGTTTACCACACCGGCACCACCACTCCCACGGATAACGGCATGCGTGCCGTCAGCCTGCAACAACTCATGACATGGAAGGACACCCGATGGATACCCGACGACGCCAACCCCAACTTTATCGGCATCTATCGGCTGAATTTCCTCGCGCGATGAACCGCCTGCTGGCTGTCGCGCTGCTGGCCTTGTTGCCCCTGGCTACTCAGGCGGAGGACGAGGTGCCGGCGAGCAACTACACGCCGCTGTCCGGCGAGTCGTTCTTCCTGCTCGCCGATTCGAGCTTTGCCGCCGATGAAGTGGCCACCGTGCGCCTCGAAGCGCCGGGCCGCGACTACCGCCGCTATCGCATGGAAGGCTACGGCGGTGTCGACATGCGCCTGTACCGCATCGACCAGCCGCTGGAGTTTCTCAAGCGCCAGAAGAACCTGCACCGCGTGGTTGCCGAGGGGCAGTTCAAGGGCGAGGGGCTGTCCAATACCCTGTCCTACCTGTGGGACAACTGGTACCGCAAGTCCCGCCGGGTGATGCAGCGTGCCTTCTCCTACGAGTCGCGTAAGCAGGTCACCGAGGAAGCGCCGGAACTGAAGATGGGTAGCGCCATCGCTGCGCCCACCGAGTTCACCCCGCAGGTGCAGTTCGCGCCGATGAAGGGGCTGCCGCTGGTGGCCGAGTTCCGCTATCCGTTGTGGGAGGCCAAGCCGATCGAACCGCCTGCAGGCGTCGACCTGTCCGGTTCATCGAGCAACTTCGTCAGCGTCGCTTCGGGCAACGTCTATGTGCCGCTGGGCAAGCTGAAGCCGGGCCTGTACCTGGCCGAGGCGATCATCGGCAAGTACCGCGCCACTACCGTGGTGTTCGTTTCCAACACCGTGGCAGTGAGCAAGATCGCCGGTGGCGAGCTGCTGGTGTGGACGGCTGACAAGCATCAGGGCACGCCGGTCGCTGGCGCCCAGTTGCTGTGGAGCGATGGCCTGGGTGTGATGACCAGCGGCAAGACCGACGCCCAGGGCCTGCTGCGCCTGGGCCACGCCAGCCCGGAGCGCTCCTACGTGATCGGCGAGGACGCCGATGGCGGTGTGTTCGTCTCCGAAAACTTCTACTACGACAGTGAAATCTACGACACCAAGCTGTACGCCTTCACCGACCGCCCGCTGTATCGCCCTGGCGATTGGGTCGAGGTAAAGATCGTTGGTCGTGAGTTCAAGAATGCTCGCGAGTCGGTGGCCGCCAACACTGCGCCGATCAGCCTCAGCGTGCTGGATGCCAACGGCACCGTGCTGCAGACCCAGAAGGTCGACTTCGACGGTGCCAGTGGTGGTCAGGGGCGCTTCCAGCTGCCGGACAATGCCGTCGCAGGCGGCTACGAACTGCGCTTCGCCTACCGCGATCAGCTGTACAGCAGCGCCTTCCGGGTGGCCGAGTACATCAAACCGCACTTCGAAGTGTCGCTGGATCTGGACAAGCCGGACTTCCGCACCGGTGAACCGGTCAAGGGCGCTCTGGTGCTTCTCTACCCGGATGGCAAACCGGTGGTGGATGCCAAGGTGCAGTTGAGCCTGCGTGCCCAGCAACTGTCGATGGTCGACAACGAGCTGCAGTACCTCGGCCAGTTCCCGGTCGAGCTGGCCAGCAGCGAAGTGAGCACCGATAGCCAGGGCCGCGCCGTGCTCGACCTGCCGGCCGCGGACAAGCCCAGCCGCTACCTGCTCAGCGTATTCGCCAGCGATGGCGCCGCCTACCGGGTCAAGACCAGCAAGGAAATCCTCATCGAACGGGGTGCTGCCCGCTACCGCGTGAGTGCGCCACAGCGCTTCAGCGCCGCTGGTCAGGCAGTCAACTTCGCGTATCAGAGCGAAGGCGCCAGTGAGCGCAAGCCAGCCCGTTACGAGTGGGTGCGCCTGGAAGACCAGAGCACCGGCAACGGCGAGCTGGCGGCGGATGCCAAGGGCTTCGAGCTGAACTTCGAGCGCCCCGGCACCTACAGCATCACCCTCAAGGACAGCAGCGGGCTGATCCTCGGCGCCACTGGCCATTCGGTGAGCGGCGAAGGCGTCAAATCCGTCGCTGGCACCATCGAGATCGTGCTCGACAAGGCCGAGTACCTGGCCGGCGAAGAAGCCCTGGCCCTGATCACGTTCCCGGAGCCGGTCAGCGACGCGCTGCTGACCCTGGAGCGTGACAAGGTCGAGGCCACGGCGTTGCTCTCCAAGGGCGGCGACTGGCTCAAACTCGAGCGCCTGTCCGATACCCAGTACCGTGCGCGAATTCCTGTAGGCAATGATTTCTCGCCGAATATCACCTTCTCCGCGCTCTATACCCGTGGTGGCGATTACAGCTTCCAGAACGCCGGCATCAAGGTCGCCACGCCGCAGATCGACATCGCCATCAAGGCCGACAAGGAAGTGGTACAGCCAGGTGAACTGGTCACCGTCGAGCTGAGCACTCTGTTCGAAGGCAAGTCGGTGCCGACGCGTCTGACGGTCAGCGTTGTGGACGAGATGATCTACGCCCTGCAGCCAGAAATCGCCCCGGGCATCGATCAGTTCTTCTATCACCCACGGCGCAACAACGTGCGCACCAGTGCCAGCCTGTCGTTCATCAGCTATGACCTGGCCCTGCCGGGTACGCCAAGTGCACCGAGCCGCGCCAACCGCAGCGAGCGGGGCGTCAAAGTGCTGGAGCGGCCACGCCGCGAAGAGGTCGACACCGCTTCCTGGCAGCCGGATCTGGTCACCGATGCCGACGGCAAGGCTCGCTTCAGCTTCCGCATGCCCGACTCGCTGACCCGCTGGCGCATCACCGCCCGGGCGGTGAGCGCCGATGGTGACGTGGGCCAGAAGCGTCAGTTCGTGCGCTCGGAAAAACCGCTGTACCTGAAATGGAGCGGCCCGAGCCGTTTCCGTGTCGGCGACAAACCCGCACTGGGTCTGTTCGCCTTCAACCAGGGCGAAGAGGGCGCCAAAGCGGAACTGCTGATCCGTCATGGAGAACAGCAACAGCGCCGTGAAGTGGTACTGGCCAAGGGCATCAACTACCTGCCCGTCGAGGAAGCGGTGATCGCTGCTGGTGATTTCAGTGCCGAACTGCGCCAGGGCGACAAGGTGGCCGATGCGCTGGCGGTGAATCTACGCACAGTCGCCGCGGGCTGGCAGCAGGTGCGCAGCACGCGCCTTTCGGCTTTCCCGGGCAGCACGGCGCTGCAGTTGCCTGCCGATGCCAGCCAGGTGCAAGTGCGCCTGGACGACAGTGGTGCCGGCCTGTTCGGCGCAGCCCTGGATGACCTGCTCGCCTATCCCTATGGCGGTGTCGAGCAGACCGCCAGCCGTCTGTTGCCGCTGAGCCTGGCTTACCCGACCCTGGCAGCGGGCGAGCCGCGGATCAAGGATCGCCTGCGTCTGGTCATGCAGAACAGCCGCCTGCGCCTGGTGCAGATGGCCGGGCCGGAAGCGACCTTCACCTGGTGGGGCGGCGATGCCGATGGCGACGCCTTCCTTACCGCCTACGCCTATTTCGCTGACTGGCACGCCAGCCGCGCGCTGCAGATCCAGTTGCCGCCGGAGCACTGGCAGCGTCTGCTGGAACTGTATGCCAAACGCGCTCAGGACACGCCATTGCTGCAACGCGCGCTGGTCATCGCGTTCTCCCGTGATATGGGCTTGCCGGTGAAAACCCTGCTCGAGGGGCTGGTGTATGATCTGGCCGCGGCAGGAGAGGGCGAGGAAGCGGTGCTCGGTGAAGGTGACAGCCTGGTGATGGCTGCACCGGATTCCGCGCTCGGTCTGGCGATTGCCCGCGAGCTGGGCGTCAAGCTGGCGCAGCGCGCTGGCGTGCCGGTATCAGATGAGCTGCTCGCGCAGATGGATGCTGTTCGTGGGCGTCTCGCTGAGAGCCAGTCACCCTTCGTCGACGCCGTCGGTCTGTATCTGGATGGCCCGGATCGCCAGCGGGCTCAGCGTCTGCTCGGCGAGCTGGCGCCTGCCCAGGCTGGCCTGGAGCGCGCTTTGGCGCTGACCTGGCTGCAGCCGTCACTGGATCTGCGTAGCACGCAACCCGCGTTGGTGCTGGAAGGCGACTGGCGGGCCGTGGAAGGCACGACTGGCGAAACCTACTGGCAGTGGAACGGCGCTCAGCCGCCCCAGGCGTTGGTGCTGGCCGGTGATCTGGATCAGCCGAGCGAGGTGCGCATCGATTACCAGAGCGCACAGGCAGTGCCGAGTGCTGTGCCAGTGACCATCAAACGCCGCCTGCTGGAGTTGGTCGAGAGCGATGAAGCCTTCGTGTTCAGCGCTCATGAAGTAGGCAAGGATGATATCTCCAGCTCCAGTCTGTATCTGGACGAAATCACCCTGAGCAGCGAATCGGAACAGACCCTGCGCTACGGCATGCTGGAAGTGCCGCTGCCACCGGGCGCCGATGTCGAACGCACCACCTGGGGCATCCAGGTAAGTGGCCTGGGCGGCGATGAAGCCTCGGCACTGGAAAAGGCCCGCAACGAGCCGGGCGAATTGAGCTACGCCGTACCGGTAGACAGCCTGCAGGGCGAACTGGTTTTGCGCCACCTGGTGCGCTTCTCGCAGAAGGGCGAGTTCGTGTTGCCGCCAGCCCGTTATGTGCGCTTGTACGCGCCGGGCCAGCAGGCGCTGGAGGCCGAGCCGGCCTTGCAGAAGGTCACCGTTGAGTAGGCGTTCTATCCTCGCTTCGCTGGCATTGCTATCCGCTTTCTCAGGGCCGGCAATGGCAGCCGAAGCGCCGCTGTCGCTGGCCTGGCAAACGGCCGACGGCAGCGAACTGCTGCGCCTCGATGGGCAAAGGTTGATCAGTCGTGAACCGCTGCCCGCTACGCTGCAGGCGCCGCTTGGCAGTCTGTGGAAACTGTTCGTGTATGCCTATCTGGTGGACACCAAACAAACTGACAACGGCTACCAGTGCCGCGGTCAGAGCAAGGAAGAGGTCTACTGCTGCAACCCGGGCGAGAGCATCGACCGCGATCAGGCACTGGTGAAATCCTGTGGCCTGTACTTCGAGCAGGACAATCTGCAACTGACCGAGAGCGACTGGTCACGTTACTGGCAGGCACGCCAGGCGCCGGCTTGGATCACAGAGCGCAAGCGCCTGATGCCGGAAACCCGCGTGTCGGTTCAGCAACTGCTCGCTCAACTCGCGCAACTGCCGGCTCAGGCGGATGCGCGCAAGGTCTTGCTGGACGTGATCCTCGGCAGCGCTAACGGTGCTGCTGTCAGCGCCCTGGGTGGTCGCCTGCGGGTGAAAACCTGGAGCTGGCTGGCCGATGGAGATCCTCTGGCGCGCCAGGGTGGTTTTGCCGGCTGGCTGGCCGATGGCACGCCGATATGGGCCGGTGGTTCGGGCACCAGCATGATGGTGCTCAAGCGCTACACCGAGCCGCTCGGCCAGGTACTGCCCACGCCCTGGCCGAGCGAAGCCGGCAGTTGTGTAGAGGTGCGCCTGTTCGCCCGCTATCCGCTGCGCCAGCTCAGGCGCGAGGGCAGTGACGGTGTGGTGGAGCCGGGGGCGCTCAATGGTCGCTACGAGGTGGAGTTCGCCAACGGCAATCGCCTGCCCATCGAAAGCCATGGCGAGCTGTTTCTCGAACGTTCGGGCGAGGGGCTGCAACTGACCGCTCACCTCAATCGTGAGGACTACGTCGCCCGCGTGCTGGATCGCGAAGCCTCGGCGCAGCCCGCCGAAGCCGCCAAGGCATTGGCCATCGCCGCCCGTACTTACTTGCTGCAGAGCGCCGGGCGTCGCGGCGAGTGCCTGCGCATCGACGACAGCAGCGCCAGTCAGCGGGTGGCGCCGCGCCCGGCCAGTCAGGGCGCCCGTGATATCGCCGCCTGGACCGCCGATCTGGTGCTGGCCGGGGTTCCCGTCACGTACCACAGCACCCAGCCCGGCCCTGATCGCCTGGCCTGGACGCAGGCCGTCGAGCAGGCTGGCAGCGGCCTGCGCTATGACGCCATCCTCGCCCGCGCTTTTCCACGGGCCACGTTGAGCCGCTGGGATAAACCGGTAGCCGCTTGCCAACCGCTTGCCGCCGCCGAGCAGTGGCTTCGCAAGCAGCGCCGCGACTGGCGCCCACGCTTGGACATGGAAGCGGGCTACGAGGAAATCCAGCAGTTCACCGTCTGCCAATTGGCGTCCGGCCGGCCCTATGTGGATCGCGAGCGGCAACGCATCTTCGTGCGCGGTTTCTTCTCGCTGCAAGACCGCCTCGACCTGACCCACGAATACTTGCACCTGGCGTTCGTCGCTCACCCCAATGGACAGGACGAGGCCTATGTCGAAGGCCTCGCCCGCACCCTGTTACTGGAATGACATCATGGCCCTGATCAATCCCCGTTTCGCTCTCTGCCTGACCCTGCTGCCGCTTTGCGCGCTGGCCGAGGTGCAGCTCGATACTCCACGCAGCGGCTGGCGCGTCGGCGGTGGTGACGGCGCGCAGTTCATGCAGCAGGTCAACTACCCGGCATCAAGCGTCAACAGCGCCGCCAATCAGGCCGACACCGCCCGCATCAAAGGCGCGATCAGCGCGCTGGAGAAGGACGGCAAGGCCCCCGGCCGGCTGGTGGTCAATGGTGTCAGCATGCCGCTGAAGATCGCCGAAGATGGCAGCTTCGATCGGCCCTTCGTGTTCTCCGAGGGCAGCAACAACGTCGAGGTGCGCAGCCCGGATGGCGGGCAGCGTCGCCGCGTACAGTTCTACAACAACGGCAGCGGCGAAACCCCGGCGCGCTTGCGCGTGGTGCTGTCATGGGACAGCGACAACACCGACCTCGACCTGCATCTGGTGACCCCCGATGGCGGCCACGTCTGGTACGGCGAGCGCTCCCTGGCCAACGGCGCAGCCCTGGATGTCGACGTGACCACCGGCTACGGCCCGGAAATGATCGCCACCCCAACGCCGCTCAAGGGCCAGTACCTGGTCTACGTGAATTATTACGGCGGTGGATACAGCTACGACGAAAGCGGAGAGAGCAGCGCCCAGCAGATTCTTACCACCGGGCAGATCACCGTGATCAGCGAAGAAGGCACGGTCAACGAAAAGCAGCAGAGCTTCCTCGTACCGATGCGTACACCGGGCGAGCTGACGCTGGTGAAAAGCTTCAGCTATCCGTAAGCGGCTGCTATCCAGAGGTAGCCTGGGTTGAGCATAGCGATACTCAGGGTTCGATCTTCCTGGTATCGCTGCGCTCAACCCAGGCTACAAGCCGGCGTTTCACCGTCGCCATCGTTTGATATCAAAAAAAGCTTATCCATCCTTCATTATTATTCGTTTGATGAAGTTTTCCTCGGTCGTCACACTCCGTTTCATTGTCCGAATCAGTTTCTCTGCTGAGGCGGGCAAGGTTGCACGCAGACGATTCCATCATCCAGGGACGGATACTCCTGCCAGCCGCCTGTGGCGGTACACAGCGGGCCTTTCACTTGAGAGGCTCGATCTTTTCGACGATAGCCGATGAAATCCCTAGCGCACTTCCCCCAGTGGCTGTCTGCCTTACTGCCTGATTCTCTGCATACCCGACCTCGTGAATGGAGCCGCGCCGCGCTTGGTGCCGCGACGGGTTTTCTGTTCAGCACCTGGGTGTGCAGCCATCTGTTCGGCCTGCACATGACCGTGCATTTTTCCGGGCCACTGGCGGCCTCGGCCGTGCTGTTGTTCGCAGTCTCTTCCGGCGCGCTGGCGCAGCCCTGGTCGATCCTCGGCAGCTACCTGTGTGCCTCGGTGGTCGCCCTGACGGTCACCCACTTCATCGATCACAGCCTGGCTGGCGCCGCGCTGGCGTTGGGCCTGAGCCTGTTGCTGATGTGCCCGTTGCGTTGCTTGCATCCGCCAGCGGGTGCCATCGCCTTCTGCATGGTGTTCGCCACGCCGGCGCCCGGAGAGCCATTCTGGCAGCCGGCGCTGGTGGCGATGACCGCCGGCCTCGGCCTGCTCGCCTGCGCGCTGCTCTACAACAACTTGACCCGCGTGCCTTATCCCCGGCTGCATCCGGGAGCATCTGCGGCGCATCACACCCGCGATCCGTTACCCAGTGAGCGCGCAGGCTTCAACGCTGACGATCTGGATCACGCGCTGGACGAACTGGGCTCCTTCGTCGATATCACCCGCGAAGACCTCGAGCTGATCGTGCGCAGTACCGAGAAGCACGCGCTGCGCCGTAGCATGGGCGACATTCGGGCCGGGCAGATGATGTCCCGCGACCTGATCTACGCCACGCCGGAAACGGCCGTCGCCAAGGGCCTGTACCTGCTCACTCATCATGGCCTCAACGCCTTGCCGGTTCTCGACAAGAGTAAGCAGTTGGTCGGTATCGTCAGCCTGGTGGATCTGGTCGGTGCCATACGTGCCAACAGTTTCAACCTGCGCGCGATTCTCGGCCTGGAAAAGAAGCAGGTGCTGGGCGAGTTTATGACCTCGCCCGTGCAGTCGGTGGGTGTCGATGCCCATGTCGTCGACCTGATCGCGCTGCTCTCGGATGATGGCCTGCATTGCCTGCCGGTTTTGGATAACGGAGGGCTGGTCGGGATGATCACCCAGACCGATCTGGTCGCGGCACTGCATCGGGATCTGCTCAGGCACCTCGACTGATCCATCGAATGATTCGCCTTGCCCCCTTACACTGCACATCGGATCAGGCTTGAGGAGTCGTCAGTGCCAACCGCGCTGGCTCAGCAAAGATGGATATCGACCTTACCCGCACCTTTCTGGAAATCGTCCGCAGCGGCAGCTTCATCGCCGCTGCCGAGCGCCTGCACGTCACCCAGACGGCGATCACCGCGCGCATCCAGAAGCTCGAAAACCACCTCGGCAGCACGTTATTCGTGCGCAACCGTGCGGGTGCGCGACTGACTGCCGATGGCGAGGCGTTCGTTACCTATGCGAGCCAGATCCAGCAGACCTGGGAAGCCGCGCAACGTGATCTGCCGCTGCCCGATGGGTATCAAAACGTCATCCATATCGGCGGCGAAGTCAGTCTGTGCAGCCCGCTGATGCTGCATTGGGTAAGCGCGATTCGGCAATCCATCGACGGCTACGCAGTGCGCGCGCAGATCGGTGACGGGGCTGGTCTGCTGCGCCAGCTGGAACTTGGCGTGCTGGATGCCGCGCTGGTCTATCAGCCCAGCTACTGGGCTGGTATGCAGGTCGAGCAGATTCTCGAAGAGAAACTGATCCTGGTGAAGGCGACGAACCCCGAGCCCTATGTCTACATCGACTGGGGCGACAGCTTCCGCGCGCAGCACGACCGCGCCCTGCCGGACAAGGCACGTGCGCCGGTGTCGTTCAATCTCGGCCCGTTGGCGTTGCAGTACATTCTGGAACACGGTGGCTCCGGTTACTTCCGTACCCGGGTGGTGCAGAGCTATCTGGACAGCAAGGTGCTGGAGCGGGTGAGCAAGGCGCCGGAGTTCAGCTATCCGACCTACCTGGTCTACTCTCGCGAGCGCGATTCGGCGGCCCTACAGCAGAGCTTCGCCTTGCTACGTGAGATCGTCGCCCAGGATACCGACTGGTCACAGCGCTGGGATCCGGCGCTCTAGGGTCTGTTCACGATCTTTCGGCTCGAATTCATCGCTTTGCCTGCAAAAAGGCGATAGCGGCCAGCCGCGTAACTCGTAGGAGGGGCTTTAGCCGCGAGCTCTTTGCACCCCAAAAAAGCTCGGGGCTAAAGCCCCTCCTACAAAATAAACTCTGCTCACCGCCCGCTTCTGCCTTGTAGCAGTCTCTTTATGCCACCTAAAAGATCGTGAACGTACCCTTCGTCTTACTTCACGCTTTCCACCCGCACCGGCACCACGCCGGAACGAATCATGTCCAGTGACTCTGCAGCCTTGCGCGACACATCGATGATCCGCCCGCGAGCGAAGGGACCACGGTCGTTGATGCGCAGCACCACGCTGCGGTCGTTATTGAGGTTGGTGACCTTCACCCGGGTGCCAAAGGGCAGGGTGCGATGGGCGGCGGTCATGGCGTTCTGGTCGAAGCGCTCGCCGCTGGCGGTCTTGTTGCCGTGGTGCGCCTTGCCGTAATACGAGGCCTTGCCGTCAGCGCGGTAGTCACCGGGTACACCACCTCCAAAGCTGCTACAGCCGGCGAGCAGGCTGAACAGCACCAGCAGAACCGATAATCGACGCATTGCTTCTCTCCATACTCATACGTCAGGCACAAAAACGCCGGGAAATCAGGCTGTGTGAAAACTACTGCGCTCGGTCATGCGGCGTTAAAAACCAGCTCAAAATGCTCATTTACAACTCGTAAACTGCGCTTTTTCGCCGGTTTTTGCCTTGCCTGACCTTCGCTCGCTACGTTTTCACAAAGCCTGAAACCCCGGCGTTTTCAAATCGCTCAGCCTTCGAGCTTTTTCTTCAGCAGTTCGTTCACTTGCCCCGGGTTGGCCTTGCCCTTGGAGGCTTTCATGGCTTGGCCGACGAAGAAGCCGAACATCTTGCCGCGCTTGGCTTCGTCGCTGGCGCGGTACTGTTCGACCTGCTCGGCGTTGGCGGCCAGCACGTCGTCGAGCATCGCTTCGATGGCGCCGGAGTCAGTGACCTGCTTGAGACCTTTCTTCTCGATCACGTCGTCCGCCGTTGCGCCTTCACCAGCGGCCAGTGCTTCGAAGACCATCTTGGCGATCTTGCCGCTGATGGTGTTGTCCTTGATGCGCAGGATCATGCCGCCCAGTTGCTCGGCGGAAACCGGCGACTGGTCGATCTCCAGGTTGTCCTTGTTAAGCAGGCTGGACAGCTCGCCCATCACCCAGTTGGCTGCCAGCTTGGCGTCACCACAGGTTTTTTCGACCACTTCGAAGTAGTCGGCCAGCTCACGGCTGGCGCTCAATACGCTGGCGTCGTAGGTCGACAGCGCGTACTGGCTTTCGAAGCGCTCGCGTTTTTGCGGTGGCAGTTCGGGCAACTTGCCGCGCAGGTCATCGAGGAAGCTCTGCTCGATCACCACCGGCAGCAGATCGGGGCAGGGGAAGTAACGGTAGTCGTTGGCTTCTTCCTTGCTGCGCATGGAGCGCGTCTGATCCTTGTTCGGGTCGTACAGGCGGGTTTCCTGAACTACCTTGCCGCCATCTTCGATCAGTTCGATCTGGCGCTGCACTTCATGGTTGATGGCTTTTTCGATGAAGCGGAACGAGTTGACGTTCTTGATCTCGGCGCGGGTGCCGAACTCGGCCTGGCCTTTCGGGCGTACCGACACGTTGCAGTCGCAGCGCAGCGAGCCTTCGGCCATGTTGCCGTCGCAGATACCGAGGTAGCGCACCAGGGCGTGGATCGCCTTGACGTAGGCCACCGCCTCTTTGGCGGAGCGGATGTCCGGCTCGGAGACGATTTCCAGCAGCGGCGTGCCGGCACGGTTCAGGTCGATGCCGCTCATGCCCTGGAAGTCTTCGTGCAGGCTCTTGCCAGCGTCTTCTTCCAGGTGTGCACGGGTGATGCCGATGCGCTTGACGGTGCCGTCTTCCAGGGTGATGTCGAGGAAGCCCTTGCCGACGATGGGGTGATCCATCTGGCTGGTCTGGTAGCCCTTCGGCAGATCCGGGTAGAAGTAGTTCTTGCGGGCGAAGACGTTGCGCTCGGCGATCTCGGCGTCGATGGCCAGGCCGAACTGGCAGGCCATGCGCACGGCTTGCTCATTGAGCACCGGCAGGGTGCCGGGCATGCCGAGGTCGACCAGGCTGGCCTGGGTGTTGGGCTCGGCGCCGAAGGTGGTGGCGCTGGCCGAGAAAATCTTCGATTGAGTGGTGAGCTGAGCGTGGATCTCGAGCCCGATCACTGTTTCCCATTGCATATATTGATCCTTCCTCAGAAGCCGCTCGGTGCTTGTTTATGCCAGTCGCTGATCTGCTGATACTGATGTGCGACGTTCAGCAGGCGGCCTTCCTGGAAGTAGTTGCCAAGCAACTGCACGCCGACCGGCAGGCCGTCGACGAAGCCCGCAGGCATCGACAGGCCGGGGATGCCGGCGAGGTTGGCGGTGATGGTGTAGATGTCTTCCAGGTAGGCCGACACCGGATCCGCGTTCTTCTCGCCCAGTTTCCAGGCCAGGTTCGGCGTGGTCGGGCCGAGGATTACGTCGACTTCTTTGAAGGCGGCGACGAAGTCGTTCTTGATCAGACGGCGGATTTTCTGCGCCTTGAGGTAGTAGGCGTCGTAGTAGCCGGCGGACAGCGCGTAGGTGCCGACCATGATGCGGCGCTTCACTTCTGCGCCGAAGCCTTCTTCGCGCGAGCGCTTGTACAGGTCTTCGAGGTTGGTCGGGTTTTCGCAGCGGTAGCCGAAGCGCACGCCGTCGAAACGCGACAGGTTGGAGCTGGCCTCTGCCGGTGCGATCACGTAGTAGGCGGGAATCGCGTGCTGCATGTTCGGCAGGCTGATGTCCTTGACGCTGGCGCCGAGGTTTTTCAGCTCCTCGACCACGGCCATGACTTTTTCGCCGATGCGGGCATCGAGGCCGGCGCTGAAGTATTCCTTCGGCAGGCCGATGCGCAGGCCGGCCAGCGGCTGGGCGAGGGCGGCGAGGTAGTCATCCACCGGTTGATCGACGCTGGTCGAATCCTTCGGGTCGAAACCGGCAATGGCGCCGAGCAACAAGGCGCAGTCTTCGGCGGTGCGGGCCAGTGGGCCACCTTGGTCGAGGCTGGATGCGTAGGCGATCATGCCCCAGCGCGACACGCGACCGTAGGTCGGCTTGATGCCGGTGAGGTTGGTCAATGCAGCCGGCTGGCGGATCGAACCGCCGGTGTCGGTGCCAGTGGCGGCCGGCAGCAGGCGCGCGGCAACTGCGGCAGCCGAACCACCGGAGGAGCCGCCAGGCACGCGGGTTAGATCCCAGGGGTTCTTGACCGGGCCGTAGTGGCTGGATTCGTTGGCCGAGCCCATGGCGAATTCGTCCATGTTCAGCTTTCCCAGGGTCACGGTGCCGGCGCTGGCCAGCTTCTCGACCACCGTGGCGTTGTAGGGGGCCTTGAAACCGGTGAGGATTTTCGAGCCGCAGCTAGTCAGCACGCCTTGGGTGCAGAACAGATCCTTATGGGCGATTGGCGCCCCAAGGAGTGGATTGCTTTCACCGGCAGCGCGGCGCGCATCAGCGGCCTTGGCCTGTTCCAGTGCAAGGTCGGCGGTCACGGTGATGAAGCTGTTGAGCTGCGGATCGAGCTGCTCGATGCGAGTCAGCAGGCTCTGGGTCAGCTCTGCGGATGAGAATTGCTTGTCGGCGAGTGCGCGAGCGATCTCGGCCAGGGTCATGTGATGCATGGCAGGACGCTTTCCTTACTCGATGACTTTGGGAACCAGATACAGGCCGCTTTCCACGGCCGGGGCGATAGCCTGATAGGCGTCGCGGTGGTTCGCTTCGGTAACCTCGTCGGCGCGCAGGCGCTGAGTGGTTTCCAGCGGGTGGGCCAGCGGCTCGATGCCGTCGGTATCGACCGCCTGCATGCTGTCGATCAGGCCAAGGATGCTGTTGAGCGTTGCAGTGGTATGTGGCAGTTCGCCTTCACTCAAGCCCAGTCGGGCCAAGTGTGCGATCTTTTCCACTTCGGAGCGTTCAAGCGCCATCGGGTTCTCCCTATAAAGGCAGCCGCTACAGGGCTACCAGTGAAAATATGAGCGGTTGCCATGCACGGGGGGCAGGGAACGGATGCGTCTGGCCGGCGGTCAAAGGCGGCGATGTGCGGCTTGAGCAGGTGCTGGTAGTGCGTGACAGTTTTTCACTACTGCCATCGCAACTGGCGAAGATGTCGCAAAGCCGCGGAAAACAGGCAATCTAACATATTGGTGCCTTGCTCAAAATCCCTGCCGTTGTTAGAGTTTGCCGCACTTTTTACCTGCGTGTTTTCACGCGCGAGCTTTTTGCCTGCGTGTTTTCTTGCGCTGTATCTTTACCCACGCGTTGCCTAGGGTCCTTATCCCATGTTCAAAAAACTGCGTGGCATGT
Source organism: Pseudomonas sp. AC355 (assembly GCF_979258205.1). NCBI lineage: Bacteria > Pseudomonadati > Pseudomonadota > Gammaproteobacteria > Pseudomonadales > Pseudomonadaceae > Pseudomonas > Pseudomonas sp. AC355. The sequence continues at coordinate 4,662,236 of NZ_OZ409843.1, forward strand.
TTTCCAGCGATCTCTCGATTGACCTGGGCACTGCCAATACCCTTATTTATGTTCGCGAGCGCGGCATCGTCCTGAACGAGCCGTCGGTCGTCGCCATCCGTACCCATGGCAATCAGAAAAGTGTTGTAGCCGTTGGCACCGACGCCAAGCGCATGCTCGGTCGTACGCCGGGCAATATCGCCGCCATCCGCCCGATGAAAGACGGCGTGATCGCCGACTTCAGCGTCTGCGAGAAGATGCTGCAGTACTTCATCAACAAGGTTCACGAAAACAGCTTCCTGCAGCCTTCGCCGCGTGTGCTGATCTGCGTGCCGTGCAAGTCGACCCAGGTCGAGCGCCGTGCTATCCGTGAATCCGCGCTGGGCGCTGGTGCTCGCGAAGTGTTCTTGATCGAAGAGCCGATGGCGGCTGCCATCGGTGCCGGCCTGCCGGTCGAAGAAGCTCGTGGTTCGATGGTCGTCGATATCGGCGGTGGTACCACTGAAATCGCGCTTATCTCCCTGAATGGTGTGGTGTACGCCGAATCCGTGCGGGTGGGTGGCGACCGTTTCGACGAAGCCATCATCACTTACGTGCGTCGTAACTACGGCAGCCTGATCGGTGAGTCCACCGCCGAGCGCATCAAGCAGGAAATCGGTACCGCCTACCCAGGTGGCGAGCTGCGCGAAGTCGATGTACGTGGCCGCAATCTGGCTGAAGGCGTTCCACGCGCTTTCACCCTGAACTCCAATGAAGTGCTGGAAGCGCTGCAAGAGTCGCTGGCTACCATCGTGCAAGCGGTCAAAAGTGCGCTGGAGCAATCACCTCCAGAGCTGGCCTCGGATATCGCCGAGCGTGGTCTGGTGCTGACCGGCGGCGGCGCGTTGCTGCGTGACCTGGACAAGCTGCTGTCCCAGGAAACCGGCCTGCCGGTGATCGTCGCCGAAGACCCGCTGACCTGCGTCGCCCGTGGCGGCGGTAAGGCGCTGGAAATGATGGATCGCCACACCATGGATCTGTTGTCCACCGAGTAAGCCGCCCGCCATACGCTGCAGCAGCCTCGAAGCCGCCTGCAGCTTCGAGGTAAGGGTCATTGACGCAGCGCGCGGCTTACGCTGAAGCGTCAATGATCCTAGCAGCGAGGTAATCCCTATAAAGCCGCTATTCGCCAAAGGTCCTTCGCTCGGTATACGCCTATTGGTGTTCGCCGTGCTGTCGGCTGCGCTGATGGTCGTCGATGCTCGCTTGACTGTCCTGCAATCGGTGCGCAGCCAGCTCGGCCTGATCGTCGAGCCGGTGTACTGGCTTGGCCGCTTCCCCGTTACCCTGTGGGAAAGCGCGACCCAGGAGCTCAGCTCGCGCAATGAGCTGACGGCCGAGAACGAGAAACTCAAGGCCGAGCAGCTGATGATGCAGCGCCGCCTGCAAAAGCTGGCGGCGCTGACCGAGCAGAACGTACGCCTGCGCGAGCTGCTCAACTCGTCCGCGCTGGTCGATGATGAGGTGCTGGCCACCGAATTGATCGGTATCGACCCCAACCCCTTCACTCACCGCATTCTCATCGACAAGGGCGAGAAGGATGGTGTGGTGCTCGGCCAGCCAGTGCTCGACGCGCGCGGCCTGATGGGCCAGGTGGTCGAGGTGATGCCTTATACCTCGCGTGTGCTGCTGCTCACCGATACCACCCACAGCATTCCGGTGCAGGTCAATCGTAACGGCTTGCGAGCCATCGCCACCGGCACCGGTAACCCGGAGCGCCTGGAGCTGCGTCACGTGGCAGATACTGCGGACATCAAAGAAGGTGATCTGCTGGTCAGCTCTGGCCTGGGGCAGCGCTTCCCTGCTGGCTATCCGGTGGCTACGGTGACCGAAGTGGTGCACGACTCCGGACAACCCTTCGCCATCGTGCGTGCCGTGCCGACCGCCAACCTCAATCGCACCCGTTACATGCTGCTGGTGTTTACCGACCCACGCACACCGGAACAGCGTGCTGCCGAATCGGCGGAAGCGCAGGAAGAGGTTGATCGCAAGGCGCTCGAGGGCGAGATGCCGTCCGAGGCCATGACTCCGCCTGCCGATGAGCCGAGCCCGGCACCCGCCAGCGGTGAGGAGGATAGCCAATGATCGCTGCCCGTTCGAATAACGTCTGGGTCATCTGGATCAGTATGAGCCTGGCGCTGCTGCTCAGCGTTTCCACATTGCCACGCTTCATGGAGATCGGCCGCCCGCTCTGGCTGGCGCTGTTTCTCACCTATTGGGTATTGGCAGTGCCTCATCGCGTTGGGATGACCAGCGCCTGGTGCGTCGGCCTCCTGGCCGATGTGCTCAATGGCACCTTGCTGGGGCAGAACGCGCTGATTCTCACCCTGATCACTTTTCTGGTGCTGAGCCTGCATCAGCGTTTGCGCATGTTTCCCATGTGGCAGCAGAGCATGGTGTTGCTGGTGGTGTTCGGTGTGGCACAGCTGGTGCAGTTATGGCTCAACGCGCTGACTGGTAGCCGGCCACCAACCCTGACGTTCGTGCTGCCAGCGCTGGTCAGTGCCTTGCTCTGGCCGTGGGTCTGTACGCTGTTGCGCGCCGTGCATCGACGTCTAGGTGTCAATTGAAAACGCGCTGCGGCGCCTGACTGCGAGACGTCTGCATGGCAACGCTTTACTTGGCCTCCGCTTCGCCGCGCCGCAGCGAACTGCTAACGCAGATCGGCGTTCCTTTCCTCACCCGGATCGTGCCCATCGACGAAACGCCGCAGTCCGGCGAGGCACCGGCGGCCTACGTCGAGCGTCTGGCTCGGGCCAAGGCGGCGGCGGTGCTCGATAGCCTGCCCGAGCGTGAGGGTGCGGTGGTGCTGGGTTCCGATACCGCGGTGGTGCTCGATGGTCGCATCCTCGGTAAGCCTCTCGATCGCGCCGACGCGGTGGCCACGCTGACAGCCTTGTCCGGTCGTGAGCATCAGGTGCTGACCGCTGTCGCGCTGACCAGCGATAAACGCGGCAGCGCCCGTGTGGTGACCAGTACAGTGCGTTTCAAACCGCTCAGTCAGGCACAGATCGAAGCGTATTGGGCCACTGGCGAGCCGCGCGACAAGGCGGGTAGTTATGGTATTCAGGGGTTGGCTGCGGTTTTCGTCAGCCAGATGCAGGGTAGTTATTCGGCGGTAGTCGGTCTGCCGTTGTGCGAGACTGCCGAGCTGCTCGCGGAATTCGCGATTCCGTGCTGGCAATGACTGCCAGCGCATAACCCAGAGGTTGCAGGCTGCGATGTGCTGGGCTCATTTGAGTCTGCCGCTGCTTTCAGCTTCATCTCAAACAGAGATGGGCGCATGAGTGAAGAAATCCTGATCAACATCACGCCGATGGAATCGCGCGTGGCGGTGGTGGAAAACGGTGTCCTGCAGGAAGTGCATGTCGAGCGTACCCAGCGCCGTGGCATCGTCGGCAATATCTACAAAGGCAAAGTGGTGCGTGTACTACCTGGCATGCAGGCGGCTTTTGTCGACATTGGCCTGGATCGCGCGGCGTTCATTCATGCTTCGGAGATATCCAGCCGTGAAGGCAGTGCGGTGGAAACCATCAGCGCGCTGGTGCACGAGGGCCAGAGCCTGACGGTGCAGGTCACCAAGGATCCGATTGGCAGCAAAGGCGCACGGCTGACCACTCAGCTGTCGATCCCCTCGCGCTATCTGGTGTATATGCCGCGCACCAGCCACGTGGGCATTTCCCTGAAGATCGAAGACGAAGCCGAGCGCGAGCGCCTCAAGCAGGTGGTCGCCGATTGCGTCGCCGCTGAAGGTATCGAAGAAGCCGGTGGCTTCATCCTGCGTACTGCCGCCGATGGCGCACGCGGCGAAGAGATCCTTGCGGATATCCGTTATCTGCGCCGTCTGTGGACGCAGATCGGCGAGCAGATGAAGAGTGCGTCTACCCCCTCAGTGATCTACGAAGACCTCAGCCTGGCCCTGCGCACCCTGCGCGATCTGGTCGGCCCGCGCACCGAGAAGATTCGCGTCGACTCCCGGGAAACCTTCCAGAAGATTACCCAGTTCGTCGCCGAACTGATGCCGGAGATCTCCGATCGGCTGGAGCATTACCCGGGCGAGCGGCCGATCTTCGATCTGCATGGCATCGAAGACGAGATCCAGAAGGCGCTGGAGCGCAAGGTACCGCTCAAGTCCGGTGGTTATCTGATCATCGACCCGGCTGAGGCGATGAGCACCATCGACGTGAATACCGGCGCCTTCGTCGGCCATCGCACGCTCGAAGAAACCATCTTCAAGACCAACCTCGAGGCGGCTACCGCCATCGCTCGGCAACTGCGCCTGCGCAACCTGGGCGGGATCATCATCATCGACTTCATCGACATGGAAGACGAAGAGCATCAGCGCCAGGTGCTGCGTACCCTGGAGAAACAGCTGGAGCGTGATCACGCCAAGACCAATATCATCGGCATCACCGAACTCGGTCTGGTGCAGATGACCCGTAAGCGTACCCGGGAGAGCCTCGAGCAGGTGTTGTGCGAGCCCTGCAGCCACTGTCAGGGTCGTGGCAAGCTGAAAACTGCGGAAACCACCTGTTACGAGATCTTCCGCGAGATCCTTCGTGAGGCTCGTGCCTATCAGCCTTTGGGCTACCGCGTGCTGGCCAATCAGAAGGTGGTCGACCGCCTGCTCGACGAAGAGTCGGGCAACGTCGCCGACCTCGAAGCATTCATTGGACGAACCATCAAGTTCCAGGTCGAAACCATGTACTCCCAGGAACAATACGATGTGGTGCTGCTATAACGAGGCCCGGCCTGACCGGGGCGTGAACTGAATGGAGCGGCTGGGGCTGGCGTTCGCTGCGCTGCTGCGTTGGAGTCTGGGGCTATGCGCCCTGGGTTTGGTGCTGGCCGCCTTTTACGTGAGCCTCGGTCGTCAGTTGGTGCCGCTGGTTGCTGAGTACCGGGAAGAGGCACAAGCCCAAGCCACCCAGGCACTGGGCTTGCCGGTCACCATTGGTGCTCTGGAAGGTCATTGGAGTGGTTTCTCGCCATTGCTGACGGTGCGCGATCTTAGCCTTGGCGAGGGTGACCAAGGTCTGGCCCTGCAGCATGTGCGGGTGGTGCCCGACCTGCTTGGCAGTCTGCTGGCCTTGCAGCCGCGTATCGCCGAGCTGCAACTCGACGGCCTGAGCCTGACGCTGCGCCAGGACGAGCAGGGCGCATGGAGCGTCGAAGGCCTGCCGCAGCGGCAGAATCAGCCGCCGCTGGATGTCGCCAAGGTGCTGCGCCAGTCGCAGATGGTCAGCCGCATCGCCTTGTTCGACAGCCAGGTGAGCGTTCAAGCTCAGGATCTGAAACCCTTCAGCCTCACGGCCATCAACCTGAGCCTGAGCAATGGCAGCGCCCGCCAGCGTCTGGATGCCCGCGTGCAACTGCCGGACGGTCAGCCGCTTGCCCTGCAGGTGCGTACGCGCATGCAGGCCGAACACTGGCAGGATATGCGCGCCGAGTTCTACCTCAGCGCACCGCAGAGCGACTGGGCCACCTGGCTGCCGCCAGCCCTGACCCGCGAGTGGCACCTCGACCACCTGCAACTGGGTGGCGAGGCGTGGGGGCTCTGGGACAAGCGCAACCTGCAACGTGCCGTCACCCGCCTGCACGCCCCGCAGTTCGAGGGACGTTATGGCAAGCGTAAGGCCGTGGCGCTGAATGACCTGTCCCTGAATGCCTATTTCGAGCGCAAGGACGGCGACTTCGATCTGTTGCTCGACGACTTCGCCTTTAGCCGTGGCGAAAACCGTTGGGGCGAGACGCGTATCGCCCTCGGCCACCAGGCGGCCAGCGGCGAGCAGTCCCAGCGCTGGAGCCTGAGCGCCGATCGCCTCGACGTCGGCCCTCTGGTGCCTTTGGTGGAAGGCCTGGCGCCGATGTCGGAAACTGTCCTTGACCTGCTGCAGACCCTCAAGCCCCATGGCGCCTTGCGCAACCTCAATGCCAGCTTCCGCCCCGAGTTCGAAGGGTCGGAGCGCCTGCAATTTTCAGCAAACCTGGAGCGCGTCGGCTTTTCCGCCTGGCACGCCTCACCTGCCGTCGAGAATGGCAGCGGCAGCATCACAGGCGATCTGGGCCAGGGTGAGCTAAAGGTCGACAGCGAAGACTTCTCCCTGCACCTCACCACCCTGTTCCCCAAAGCCTGGAAGTATCAGCAAGCGAAGGGCCGGCTGACCTGGACGCTCGACGATCAGGGCTTCACCCTGCGCGCGCCGTACCTGCAGGTGCAGGGCGAGGAAGGCAAGATCGCCGGTGATTTCCTGATCCGCATGCTCAAGGATCCCGAGCGCGAGGACTACATGGATCTGCGTGTCGGTATGCGTGACGGCGATGCGCGGTTCACCGAGAAGTACCTGCCGACGCCCGTGCTCAGTCCGGCGTTGGACGAGTGGCTGAAAACCGCGATTCGCGGTGGCAAGGTCGAAGAGGGTTATTTCCAGTATCAGGGTTCGATCAATCGCAACCCGGATCCTGCCGTGCGCAGCATCAGCCTGTTCTTCGCGGTGCAGGATGCCGAACTGGCTTTCCAGCCCGGTTGGCCAGCGCTGCACGATGCCCGTGGTGAGGTGCTGATCGAGGACAGTGGCGTCCGAGTGCGCGTGTCGGAGGGGCGTATCCTCGACAGCCAGGTGCGTGAGGCCTATGCCGACATCGCCCATGTCGATGCTGGAGAAACACCGCACCTCAAGCTCAAGGGCAAGCTGCAGAGCAGTGTCGGTGATGGTTTGAAGATCCTTCAGGAAACGCCCCTCGGGGTTGCTGATACCTTCGCCGGCTGGAAAGGCGCAGGTGCCCTGAGTGGTGCGCTGGATCTGGATATCCCTCTGCAGAAGGGCGAACAGGCCAACGTGGTCGTCGACTTCAGTGCCGACAAGGCCTCGTTGAGCATCAGCAAGCCGGCGCTGGAACTGAGCGACGTGACCGGAGACTTTCGTTTCGACACCAGCAAGGGCCTTAGCGCGCCCTCGATCAGCGCCCGTGCGCTGGGCCATGCGGTGACCGGCAAGGCCATTGCCGATGGCCGGCCCGGCCATCCGCGCAGCCGCATCGAGGCCAATGGCATCATTCCGCTGAGCAATCTCACCGGCTGGCTGGGTGTGAAACAGCCGTTGCCGGCCCAAGGCAGCCTGCCGTATCGCCTGCGCCTGAGTCTCGAAGGTACGGACAGCCAGTTGCGAGTCGATTCCAACCTCAAGGGCCTGAGTATCGGACTGCCCGCTCCGTTCGGCAAAACTGCCAGCGAGGAGCGCTATGCCGACTGGCGCATGAATTTCGGTGGGCGCGAGCAGCGTTACTGGCTCGATTACGCCAACGTTGCCAGCTTTACCTTGGCGGCGCCGCCCGGGCAGTTCAACCAGAGCCGCGGTGAGCTGCGCCTGGGCGACGGCCCAGCGATCCTACCGACTTCTCGTGGGGTGCGTGTTCGGGGTCGGGTCGCAGAAGTGAATCTGGCGGCCTGGCAGGAGGTCATCAAACCCTACGAGCAGACTTCGCGTCAGGATGCCCAACAACTGTTTACCGATGCCGAGCTGCGTATTGGACGTTTCGAGGGGCTTGGCCAGAAGCTCGATGATCTCGACGTCGGCTTGCGGCCCATCGATGGCGGCTGGTCGTTGAGTCTGGACAGTACGCTGGCCAAGGGCCGCGTCGACCTCTTCGAGGCGAGTGGCAAGCCCATCGTCGCCAATCTGGAATATGTGCGCCTGCCGGCCGCCAAGCCGAAAACCGCTGATGCGCCGGAGCCCGAGGCACCCGATCCGTTGGCTGATTTCGATCCGCGACAGATTCCGGCGCTGGATTTGCGCGTTGCCCATGTATTCCAGGGTGACGACGACATGGGGGCCTGGTCGTTGAAGGCACGTCCGGATGGCCAGGGCGTGCAGTTCAGCGATCTGGATATCAACCTTAAGGGGCTGCGCCTTGGTGGTGCCATCGGCTGGCAAGGTGTGCCGGGGCAGACGCGTAGCTGGTACAAGGGGCGCATGCAGGGCGAAAAGCTTTCCGAAGTCCTCAAGGCTTGGGGTTATGCCCCCTCGGCGACCAGCGAGAGCTTCCGTCTGGACGCCGATGGGCACTGGCCTGGTTCGCCGGCCTGGTTCAGCCTCAAGCGTTATTCGGGCAGCCTCGACGCGTCACTGCGCAAGGGCCAGTTCGTCGACGTGCAGGGCTCGGCGTCGGCGCTGCGGGTGTTCGGCCTGCTCAATTTCAACTCCATCGGTCGCCGTCTGCGCCTGGATTTCTCCGATCTGCTCGGCAAGGGCCTGAGTTATGACCGGGTCAAAGGCAACCTGAATGCAACGGATGGTGTGTTCGTTACTCAGGAGCCGATCACCATGACCGGCCCGTCGAGCAATCTGGAGCTGAACGGCACCCTGAACATGATCGACCAGGGCATCGATGCCAAGTTGCTGGTGACCTTGCCAGTCACCAACAACCTGCCGCTGGCGGCCCTGATCGTCGGCGCGCCAGCCATTGGGGGCGCCCTGTTCATCGCCGACAAGCTGCTCGGTGACCGCGTGGCGCGTTTCGCCAGCGTGCAGTACGACGTCAAGGGCACCCTGCACGATCCGCAATTGACCTTCGACAAACCGTTCAAGAAACCCAACTGACCCTGGAGGCCAGCATGTCTTTCGCCGTGATCCAGATGGTCAGCCAGGACGATATCGCCGCCAACCTGCTGCAGGCCCGTCGCCTGCTCGAGGAGGCGGCCTCCGGTGGTGCGCGCCTGGTGGTGCTGCCGGAGAACTTCTCGGCCCTCGGGCGGCGCGATGCAGCTGATCTGGGGCGCCTGGAAGCCAGTGGTCAGGGCCCTGTGCTGCCCTGGTTGAAACGCACGGCACGTGACCTCAACTTATGGATAGTGGCCGGTACCCTGCCGTTGCCGCCGGCCAGTCAGCCCCATGGCAAACCACGTGCCTGCTCGCTGCTGCTCGACGATCAGGGTGAAACCGTCGCCCGCTACGACAAGCTGCACTTGTTCGACGTGGATGTCAGCGACAGCCGTGGCAGTTATCGCGAGTCGGACGCCTACGCCCACGGCGAGCAACTGGTGGTCGCCGATACACCCGTTGGGCGTCTGGGTTTGACCGTATGCTATGACCTGCGCTTTCCTGAATTCTATGGGGCCCTGCGTGAAGCGGGTGCCGAGCTGATCAGTGCGCCGTCGGCGTTCACCCGGGTCACCGGTGCGGCCCACTGGGATGTACTGATCCGCGCACGGGCCATCGAAACCCAGTGCTATCTGCTGGCAGCGGCTCAGGGCGGCGTTCATCCTGGCGGTCGGGAAACCTATGGCCACACGGCCATCATCGACCCCTGGGGGCGTAAGCTGGCGGAACAGGCGGATGGCGAGGCTACGTTGCTGGCCAGGCGCGATGCCACCGAGCAGGCGGCTATCCGCGAGCGCATGCCGGTAGTGCGACACAAACGATTTTTCGCTGCGGCGCAGCCGCGGCAGCCTGATGTGGAGACGTTATGAGCGACATGTTGTTGACCGTCAGCGAGCAGATGCTGAGTCCTGGCGGGCTGACCCTGGAGCATTTGCCGGGTGTACTCGGCGAACTGGCCGGCCCTGGCATCGATGCCGCCGACCTGTACTTCCAGACCCAGGTGTCCGAAACCTGGGTGCTGGAAGATGGCATCGTCAAGGAAGGCAGTTTCAATCTTGATCAGGGCGTCGGCGTGCGCGCCCAGTCCGGTGAGAAGACCGGCTTTGCCTATAGCAATGCGATTACCCCCGACGCGTTGAGCCAAGCGGCTCGTGCTGCCCGCTCGATTGCTCGTGCCGGGCAGGAAGGGCGTGTGCAGGCTTTCAGCGCCACTCAGGTCGCACCGCTTTATTCGTCCGAGAGCCCGCTGGATGTGATTGATCGGGCCCAGAAGGTCGAGCTCCTCAAGCGCGTCGATGTAGCCACCCGCGCTCTCGATTCGCGAATCAAACAGGTGACGGTAAGCCTTGCTGGCGTATGGGATCGAATTCTGGTCGCGGCCACCGACGGTAGCCTGGGCGCCGATATTCGCCCGCTGGTGCGCTTCAACGTCAGCGTCATCGTCGAGCAGAACGGTCGCCGCGAGCGCGGCGGTCACGGCGGTGGCGGTCGTACCAATTACAGCTACTTCCTCAATGAAGACCGTGCCATGGGCTATGCCCGTGAAGCACTGCGCCAGGCGCTGGTGAATCTTGAAGCGATAGCCGCGCCGGCCGGCACCATGCCCGTGGTTATGGGCGCAGGCTGGTCTGGCGTGCTGCTGCACGAGGCGGTCGGCCATGGTCTGGAGGGCGATTTCAACCGGAAAGGTAGCTCCAATTACAGCGGCAAGATAGGCCAGCAGGTGGCGTCCAAGCTATGCACCATCGTCGACGATGGCACCCTGGCCGAGCGCCGTGGCTCATTGAGCATGGACGACGAAGGCACGCCTACCCAGTGCACCACGCTGATCGAAAACGGTGTGCTCAAGGGCTACATGCAGGACAAGCTCAACGCTCGTCTGATGGGGGTAGCGCGCACTGGCAACGGCCGCCGCGAATCCTATTCGCACCTGCCAATGCCGCGCATGACCAACACTTACATGCTGGCCGGCGAGAGTGACCCCGAGGAAATCATCCGTTCGGTGAAGAAGGGCATCTACTGCGCCAACCTGGGCGGTGGTCAGGTCGACATCACCAGCGGCAAGTTCGTGTTCTCCACCAGCGAGGCGTACCTGATCGAGGACGGCAAGATTACCGCGCCGGTCAAGGGTGCAACCCTGATTGGTAATGGCCCGGAGGCGATGAGCAAGGTGTCGATGGTCGGCAATGACCTAGCGCTGGATAGCGGCGTTGGCACCTGCGGCAAGGATGGTCAGTCAGTACCGGTTGGCGTGGGCCAGCCGACCCTGAAGATCGATGCGATCACGGTTGGCGGTACCGGCGCCTGAGAATACTGGCCGGGGTGTGCCCCGGCCATGCGAAGGGGCGAGCCTAGCGCAGTCCGCGCTGGGTTTCGTCGAGATCGCGGATGTACTTGAAGATTTTGCGTGACGAGGCCGGCGCCTTTTCCTGAGCCGCTTCATGCTGGGCATGGCGGATCAGCGCGCGCAGGTGCTGGCGGTCGGCATCGGGGTATTCGACAACGAATTTCTCGAGCACTTCGTCGTTACCGACGATCAGGCGGTCACGCCAGCGTTCGAGATTGTGGAAGCGCTCGTTGTACTGGCGCGTGGAGGCGTCAAGCTGATCGAGGAGCGTCAGGATGGCTTCGATATCCTGGTCGCGCATCAGCTTGCCGATGAACTGCATGTGGCGTTTTTTCGCCGCATTGGCGGTGTGCTTTGGGGATTCTTCCAGGGCACGGCGCAGGCCATCGGTCAGCGGTAGTTTGTTCTGCAGATCGGGCTTGAGGCCGGCCAGGCGCTGGCCTAGCTCCTGCAGCGCGTGGAACTCACGCTTGACCTGGGTTTTGCTCTTCTCGCCGGAGAAGTCGTCGAGGTAATCAGACATTTTGCGGTGATCCAATGGGAAACGCCGCCATGATAGCAGCAAGTTTCTTGCCGCATGCGCGACCAGAGTCGTTGTCGCAGTGGCTATCGTTCAGGAGTCGTTATGAGTGAAGTGGAAGTAGTCGGGCCAGGTGCTCTATCGGGCCTTCAGGCGCAGGTCGAACAGATTCTCGGCGAGGCGAAGAAGCAAGGTGCGAGTGCCTGTGAAGTGGCGGTGTCGGTGGAGCAGGGGTTGTCCACCAGCGTGCGCCAGCGTGAGGTGGAAACCGTTGAATTCAACCGCGATCAGGGCTTTGGTATCACCCTTTACGTCGGTCAGCGCAAAGGCTCGGCCAGCACCTCGGCGACCGGCGAGGCGGCGATCCGCGAAACCGTAGCGGCGGCCCTGGCCATCGCCAAACATGCGTCCGAAGACGAGAGCGCCGGTCTTGCCGACGCGGCGCTGATGGCTCGCGATATGCCGCAGCTGGATCTGTACCACGCCTGGGACATAAGCCCGGAGCAAGCGATCGAGCGCGCGCTGGTCTGCGAGGCTGCTGCCTTCGATGCCGACTCGCGCATTCGCAATGCCGATGGCACCAGCCTGAGTACCCATCAAGGCTGCCGTGTATACGGCAACAGCCACGGCTTCATCGGCGGCTACGCCAGCACCCGGCACAGCCTCAGTTGCGTGATGATTGCCGAGAGCGACGGGCAGATGCAGCGCGATTACTGGTACGACGTGAACCGTCAGGGCGAGCTGCTCGCCGATGCCGCGAGTATCGGTCGGCGCGCTGCACAGCGTGCGGTCAGCCGACTCGGTGCTCGCCCGGTACCGACTTGCGAAGTACCGGTGCTGTTCTCCGCGGAGCTGGCTACCGGTTTGTTCGGCAGCTTCCTTGGTGCCATCTCCGGCGGCGCGTTGTATCGCAAATCATCGTTCCTCGAAGGTACGCTGGGTGAGCAACTGTTTCCCTCCTGGCTGAACCTCGACGAGCGTCCGCACATTCCCCGTGCCATGGGCAGTGCGGCATTCGACGGCGATGGCCTGGCCACCTATGCGAAACCGTTCGTGGAGGGCGGCAGGCTGGTCTCCTATATTTTGGGCACCTACGCCGGGCGCAAACTGGGCATGCCGAGCACGGCCAATGCCGGCGGTGTGCATAACCTGTTCGTCAGCCATGGCAACGAAGATCAGCAGGCGCTGATCAAACGCATGGGCCGCGGCCTGCTGGTCACCGAGTTGATGGGCCACGGCCTGAACATGGTCACCGGCGACTACTCCCGGGGCGCGGGCGGCTACTGGGTGGAGAATGGCGAGATCCAGTTCGCCGTGCAGGAGGTGACCATTGCCGGCAACCTGCGCGATATGCTCAAGCAGATCGTCGCAGTCGGCAGCGATCTGGAGCTGCGCAGCAATATCCGCACGGGCTCGGTGCTGATCGAGAAGATGACCGTCGCCGGCAGTTGATTCCACCTAGCGCTTTCCGCGCTCGGTTGTTGTGAGCCGTTGACGTTTTCGGATCCCACTGCCGAAACGTCGACGGACTCTCGGCCTGCCACGCAATGTGGCGATGTTGCGCCTTTCTCCTCTCATTCATGGCTGCTGAAGGCAGATGGCTGCTTGTTACCTGCCGCTCGGCAACTTTCGCTTTCTGTACTTTTTGCCAATTGCCGCCGGTGCCAATCCTGCGCGGCGAGACCAATGGTGCTTCATACCAATTCGGTATTGATTATTCTTTCTAAATAGGAATTAATATTATTATCTTTTGAAAGGTGAGCCATGAGATTTCGCTCGAGCAATACGCCATGTTTGGATTGTTGGTACTGGCTGGGTTTCCGGATCCGTTGCGGGCTGCTTCCTGATGAACCAAGGCTGCTCGAGCTGCACTGGGCGCAGGGTCGCCAACTGGTCGAGCACGGTCGGTTGTGTCCCTGGCGGATGTCACTGACCACCCTGAATCTGCTCATGGATACCGCCTGCGATACGGCGCTGCCCTGGCACTGGCGCAGCGTCTGCCTGGATCACGCCTACCGCTCCCTTTACGCGCTGCAGCACCTGGCCACCGACCGCGATCAGCAGCACAGCCTGAATCGCGTTCGCAACCGCCTGGCCACCTTGCGCATGCAGCCCTCTCTTTCGATGTCCGAATTGGCAGAAGGAAATCCCTATGAGTAACACCCGGATAGAACGCGACAGCATGGGCGAACTGGCCGTCCCCGCCGAGGCCCTCTACGGTGCCCAGACCCAGCGTGCGGTCAACAACTTCCCGGTATCGGGGCTGGCCATGCCCAAGGCGTTCATTCGTGCGCTGGTGCTGGCCAAGGCTGCCGCTGCCCGCGCCAACGTGGATCTGGAGCAGATCCTGCCTGCCCAGGGCGATGCCATCGTTTCCGCCTGCCAGCAACTGCTGGCCGAGGATTTCATGCGTCACTTCCCGGTGGATGTGTTCCAGACCGGTTCCGGCACCAGCTCCAACATGAATGCCAACGAAGTGATCGCCACCCTTGCCACGGGCATTCTCGGCGAGCCGGTGAACCCCAATGATCATGTCAACTGCGGCCAGAGCAGCAATGACATCATCCCCACCACCATCCATGTCAGTGCCGCCATCGAGGTTAGTGAACATCTGCTACCGGCGCTTGGCCACCTGCTCAAGGTGCTCTGCGAGAAGTCCCTCGAGGTGCAACCCTTCGTGAAGACCGGCCGTACGCACCTGATGGATGCCATGCCGGTGCGCATGAGCCAGGTGCTCGATGGCTGGGCGCAACAGATTCAGGGCAACATCCAGCTGCTCACCAGCCTGCTGCCGGCGCTCCAGGCACTGGCCCAAGGTGGTACTGCGGTCGGTACCGGCATCAATGCGCATCCGCGATTTTCCGAACTATTCTGTCAGGAGCTCAATGCGCTGACCGGGCGCCAATTCACCCCGGGTATCAACTTCTTCGCGCTGATCGGCTCTCAAGACACTGCGGTGGCGCTGTCCGGGCAACTAAAGACCACGGCAGTGTCGTTGATGAAGATCGCCAACGACCTGCGCTGGATGAACTCCGGTCCGCTGGCCGGCCTGAGCGAGATCGAACTCGAAGCACTGCAACCTGGTTCCTCGATCATGCCGGGCAAGGTCAATCCGGTGATCCCGGAAGCCACTGCCATGGTTGCGGCCCAGGTCATCGGTAACGACACCACCATTGCGGTGGCGGGGCAGTCCGGCAATTTTGAGCTGAACGTGATGCTGCCGGTGATCGCTCACAATCTGCTCGGCAGCATCGAGTTGCTGGCCAACGCCAGCCGCCTGCTGGCGGATCGCGCCATCGCCAGCTTCAAGGTCAACGAGCCGAAGCTCAAGGAAGCACTGGGCCGCAACCCGATTCTGGTGACAGCGCTGAACCCGCTGATCGGTTACCAGAAGGCTGCGGAAATCGCCAAGAAGGCGTATCGCGAAGGTCGGCCGATCATCGACGTGGCCGAGGAAATGACCGATCTGGGACGTACCGAGCTGGAGCAGTTGCTCAACCCGGAACGCCTTACCGAAGGTGGTCTGTAACCGTTGAAACCGCCGCGCAGGTCATGTGGCCTGCGCATTTTCGCCTCAGGGCGAGGAGGCAATCCCATGGAGCAGTGGAAGCGACTCATCCAGGCCGGTAACCGCTACTTCGCCGAAGGTTCCTGGGTCGAGGCGCGGGAGCAGTATCTGCAGGCGCTGGCGCTTGCCCAGGTACTGTTCGAGCGCTGGCGGGATGCCGATGCTGCGGTGGCGGCTTTCGTCGTTTCTCAGCACAACCTGGCCGATCTGCAACTGATGATCGGTCATCCGGAAGAGTCCGCCGAGCACCTCTGTGCCTGCCATGAACACCTGTTGCGCTGCATGGGCAGTGAGCATCTGTCGCCGTCCTTGCGCCAGGCTGCACTCAATCACAGCGGCCGAACCTACACCAGTCTGTTGAACTTTGTCGCCGAGCACGGGGCCTACCCCCGTACGGATCGATTGTTGGGCGCTCATGCGCCTGGCGATGCTTCACCGGCAGAACGCCCAGCGTCTGTCGTTCGTCAGTACCATTAGAAGGAGTGAAACCATGCCGTATAGCCTGCCTGCTCTGCCTTACGCCTACGATGCCCTGGAACCGCACATCGATGCGCAAACCATGGAAATCCATCACAGCAAGCACCATCAGACCTACGTCAACAACCTCAATGCCGCTTTGGAAGGCAACTCGCTTGGCGAGCTGCCGGTCGAAGAGCTGCTCACTCGTCTCAAGGAAGTGCCGGAAGACAAGCGCGGTGCGGTGATCAACAACGGTGGTGGGCATGCCAACCATTCGCTGTTCTGGACCGTGATGAGCACCAGTGGCGGTGGTGAGCCCCAAGGTGAGCTGAAAGCCGCCATCGACAGCCAGCTGGGTGGCCTGGAGGCTTTCAAGGAAGCCTTCACCAAAGCCGCACTGACCCGCTTCGGCAGCGGCTGGGCCTGGCTCAGCGTAACGCCACAGAAGACGCTGGTGGTTGAAAGCACCGGTAACCAGGACAGCCCGTTGATGAACGGTAATACGCCGATTCTGGGTCTGGACGTGTGGGAGCATGCTTACTACCTGCGCTACCAGAACCGTCGCCCCGAATACATCGGTGCGTTCTACAACGTCGTCGATTGGGCCGAAGTGGCGCGTCGCTATCAGGCCGCTCTGGCTTGATTGCATGCCTATGAGCCGGCATCGAGTGTACGCATGAGCCCACTGCACGAGTTGATCGCGGCCAATAGCCGTTCCTTTCGCTATGCATTGGGCCTGATGCTGCTCGTTGGCGGCGGGATCATTCTTGCCCTCAAGGTCTGGAGTGGTTTGCAGAGCCGGCTTTCGCCGGCTCTCTGGTATGCCTGGCATGGCGGCATGCTGTGTGCTCTTGGCACAGCACTGGGTGCCTTGCCAGTTATTTTCATGCGCAGCATTTCGGCACGTTCTTACACGGCCATGCTGGGTTTCGGTGGGGGCATGATGCTCGCTGCCAGTCTTTTTTCGCTCCTTCTGCCGGCTTTTCAGCTGACTCACGAGCAGGGCCTGAGCGCTAGTCAGGGCTCGCTGCTGGTCGCCGCAGGAGTGGTGCTCGGTGCTGGTGCCTTATGGGTGCTGGGCCACTGGTTGTCTCGTACATCGCGAGCGAACATGCAGGCAGATCAGGGCGTCGGCTTGAGCGTCTGGCTGTTCGTTATCGCCATCGTTCTGCACAACGTGCCGGAAGGAATGGCGGTCGGTGTGGCGGCCGCGGCCAATCTGTCGAATGCCGACGGATTGGCGCTGGGGATTGCGTTGCAGGACGTACCCGAGGGGCTGATCATTGCCCTGGTGCTGGCCGGGGCAGGAATGTCGCGATGGAAGGCGGTTTTTTGCGGCGCCGCCTCCGGGTTGGTCGAGCCGCTGTTCGCGCTGCTTTCGGCCTGGTTGGTCGGCGTGTCGTTGCAGTTGCTGCCCTGGGGGCTGGCGATCGCGGCGGGGGCAATGCTCTTCGTGGTGATACGCGAGATCATTCCCAAGCTGTATCGACGCAGTGACATGCCACCGGCTGTACTGGGTTTTGCGTCGGGGTTCGTGTTGATGTTGGCTGTGGGCAATGCCCTGAACGTCTGAGGGCGATCACTCGCCTTCGTCGAAGTAGTTATTGATCAGGTCAATCAGCGCCTGCAGGGCTTCCTCTTCCCGCTCGCCCTCGGTCGCCAGGTGCACGATGGTGCCCTTGCCGGCGGCGAGCATCATCACCGCCATGATGCTCTTGCCATCTACGAGGCTCTCGACGCTACGCCCGATTCTCACCTGGCAGGGAAAACGCCCCGCGACCCCGACGAACTTGGCGGCCGCGCGCGCGTGCAGGCCGAGTTTGTTGATGATGGTGATTTCACAGGCGGGCATCGCGGCAATTCCTTAACTGAGGTCGCGGTGGCGGATCTGAACATTCTTCAGCAGCGGTTTGAGGGCGTGCCCCAGGCGGTTGGCGAGGTACACCGAGCGATGGTGGCCGCCCGTGCAGCCGATCGCAACGGTAACGTAAGAGCGGTTGCTGGCAGCGAAGCGCGGCAGCCACTTGTGCAGATAGGTGAAGATGTCCTGGTACATGTCCTGGACGTCCTCCTGGGCTGCCAGGTATTCCTCGACCGGCTGCTCGAGGCCGGTGAAGTCACGCAGTTCGGGTTTCCAGTAGGGATTGGGCAGGCAGCGCACGTCAAACACTAGATCTGCATCCACCGGCATCCCCCGTTTGAAACCGAAGGATTCGATCAGGTAGGCGGTACCCGGTTCCGGCTGGTTGAGCAGGCGCAGCTTGAGGGTGTCGCGCAGTTGGTAGAGATTCAGGTGAGTGGTGTCGATCTTCAGATCGGCACGGTCGATGATCGGGCTCAGTAGTTTGGTCTCGTCGACCATGGCTTCGGCCAGCGAGCGCTGGTCGTTGGTCAGCGGGTGACGTCTGCGCGTCTCCGAAAAGCGCTTGAGCAGGGTTTCTTCGCTGGCGTCCAGATACAGGACATCGCAACGGATGTTGCGGCCGCGCACTTCATCAAGCAGTTCGGAAAAGCGCTTGAGCTGGCTAGGCAGGTTGCGTGCGTCTATCGATACCGCCACTTGTGGGTGCAACAGCTCGGTATGCAACAACGCCCGTTCGGCCAGCTCCGGAAGCAGGCCGGCAGGCAGGTTGTCGATGCAATAGAAACCGTTGTCCTCGAGCACGTCGAGAGCGGTGCTCTTGCCCGAGCCGGAACGGCCGCTGACGATGATCAGGCGCATGGGCTAATCCTGTAGGGCTATTGGCCGTTCTGCACGTTCACTACGGTCTGGTACAGCGATTCACTGTCTTGAGCCTGGCGCAGCCGCTCGCGAACGTCCTCGCGGTCGAACATGCTGGCGATCTGGCGCAGCAGTTCCAGGTGCTCATCGGTCGCTGCTTCGGGAACCAGCAGCACGAACAGCAAATCGACGGGCGCACCATCGATGGCGTCGAAGTCGACCGCAGCGTTGAGTTTCAGCAGTGCACTGATCGGTGAGCTGCAGCCGGGTAGGCGGCAGTGGGGAATGGCGATGCCATTGCCAAAACCGGTCGAACCGAGTTTTTCCCGGGCGATCAGGCTTTCATAGATGGTCTGGCCGTCGAGATCGGGCAGGTCGCTCGCGATCACGGCAGCTATCTGTTCGAGTACACGCTTTTTACTGCCGCCCGGCACGTTCACGAGGGAACGGCCGGGGGTCAGGATATTTTCAAGTCGGATCATAGGATAAGGACGAGGTCAGCGGGCCATTGCGCCCTGCTGGCGGTCGAGCTGTTTTTCCTTGTGCTTGATGAGTTGGCGGTCAAGTTTGTCGGTCAGTAGATCAATGGCAGCGTACATGTCTTCATGCTCGGCATTTGCCACCACTTCGCCTCCGGCGATATGCAAGGTAGCTTCGACTTTCTGCTTGAGCTTCTCGACCTCCAGGATGACCTGCACATTGGTGATCTTGTCGAAGTGCCGCTCGAGACGTCCGAGCTTTTCCTCGATGTAGCTGCGTAGTGCGTCTGTCACATCCAGCTGGTGCCCACTGATGTTGACTTGCATACCGCTTCTCCTTGTTGCCGTGTGTGAGTGGCAGGCGATAAAACCTGCCGCAGGAACACTGGGGCTTCTCTTACAAGGGCACCTTACATCAGTCGCTTGCGTTCGCTCGAAGGCGCTATACCGAGCGATTCACGGTACTTGGCGACTGTGCGGCGCGCCACTTGAATGCCCTGTGCTTCCAGTAAACCAGCGATCTTGCTATCGCTCAATGGCTTTTTCGCATTTTCCGCGGCGACCAGTTTTTTGATGATCGCGCGGATCGCGGTGGACGAACATTCGCCGCCTTCGGAGGTGCTGACGTGGCTGGAGAAGAAGTATTTCAGCTCGTAAATGCCACGCGGTGTATGCATGTACTTCTGGGTGGTGACGCGGGAAATGGTCGACTCATGCATGCCTACCGCTTCCGCGATGTCATGCAGTACCAGCGGCTTCATGGCTTCGTCGCCGTAGTCGAGGAAGCCGCGCTGATGCTCGACGATCTGCGTCGCGACCTTCATCAGGGTCTCGTTGCGACTCTGCAGGCTTTTGATGAACCAGCGTGCTTCCTGCAACTGATTGCGCATGAAGGTGTTGTCGGCGCTGGAGTCGGCGCGTTTCACGAAGCCTGCGTACTGCGCGTTGACGCGTAGGCGCGGCATGGCTTCCTGGTTGAGCTCCACCAGCCAGCGATCGTTGTGCTTGCGCACGATCACGTCAGGTACCACGTACTCGGGCTCGCTCGATTCGATCTGTGAGCCAGGACGCGGGTTGAGGCTTTGAATCAGCTCGATGACCGGGCGTAGCTCGTCTTCCTTGAGCTTCATGCGGCGCATCAACTGGCTGTAGTCGCGGCTGCCGAGCAGGTCTAGGTAGTCGCTGGTGAGGCGCTGAGCTTCGCTCAGCCAGGGTGTATTGGTCGGTAGCTGACGCAATTGCAGAAGCAGGCACTCGCGCAGGTCGCGGGCGGCGATGCCGGAAGGCTCGAACTGCTGGATGCGGTGTAGCACGGCTTCGACTTCATCGAGCTCGACATCGAGTTCGGGGTCGAAGGCGTCGGTAATTTCTTCGAGAGTTTCTTCGAGGTAGCCCTGAGCGTTGATGCAGTCGATCAGGGTAACGGCGATCAGGCGATCCTTGTCGGACATCGGCGCCAGGTTGAGTTGCCAAAGCATATGGCTCTGCAGGCTCTCGCCAGCGGAGGTGCGAGTGGTGAAGTCCCACTCGTCGTCGTCATTGCTTGGCAGGCTGCTGGCGCTGGTCTGGTAGACGTCTTCCCAGGCTGTGTCGACGGGTAGTTCGCTGGGGATGCGTTCACCCCAGTCGCCTTCTTCCAGATTGTCGACGGTCTGGGTGTTTTCCTGGAAGGTCGGCTCCTGAAATTTCTCTTCCTGAGCAGTCGCAGTGGTGGCACTTTCCGCGCCGTCGGCCATGGGATCCGAATTGTCGAAGTCGTCGCCCTCTTCCTGACGCTCGAGCATCGGGTTCGACTCCAGTGCCTCCTGGATCTCCTGTTGCAGATCGAGAGTCGACAGTTGGAGCAGGCGAATGGCTTGTTGCAGCTGCGGTGTCATCGTCAGCTGCTGGCCCATTTTCAGGACTAGCGATGGTTTCATTGCAGACCTTATCTGGCGTCTGTGCGCGATCCACGACAGGGCGCCAAAGCGCCACTAGGAAGCAAATTATATGCCTGAACACGAGTGGTTTGCCTAGAGCCCGTTACCATTTCATTACGACCATGTCGTGGGGTAACAGGCTCTGGATGCCCATCGGTGGGAAAACCGTTACAGGCGGAATTCGTGGCCCAGGTAGACTTCCTTTACCATCTGGTTGGCCAGGATCGCAGCGGAGTCGCCCTCGGCGATCAGTTGGCCGTCGCTGACGATATAGGCGGTCTCGCAGATATCCAGGGTTTCGCGCACATTGTGATCGGTGATCAGCACCCCAATGCCTTTGGCTTTGAGGTGGTGAATGATTTGCTTGATGTCACCGACCGAAATCGGGTCGACGCCGGCGAAGGGCTCGTCGAGAAGGATGAATTTCGGTGATGTTGCAAGGGCGCGGGCGATTTCTACACGGCGGCGCTCACCACCCGACAGGCTCATGCCCAGGTTGTCGCGAATGTGGGTGATGTGGAATTCCTGCAGTAGGCCCTCCAGTTCCTGCAGCCGCTGCGCGCGGCTCAGATCCTTGCGCGTTTCCAGGATCGCCATGATGTTATCGGACACACTGAGCTTGCGGAAGATCGACGCTTCCTGAGGCAGGTAGCCTATACCGGCGCGGGCGCGGCCGTGCATGGGCTGGTGGCTGACGTCGAGATCGTCGATCAGTACGCGGCCCTGATCGGCCTGAACCAGGCCGACGATCATGTAGAAGCAGGTGGTCTTGCCGGCGCCGTTGGGGCCGAGCAAGCCGACGATCTGCCCGCTGTCGATGCTCAGGCTTACGTCGCGAACGACCTGGCGACCTTTATAGCTTTTGGCCAGGTGCTGGGCTTTCAGAGTTGCCATCGTTATTGGCCCTGCTCAGCGGCGGGTTTTTTCTGCGGCTGGATCACCATGTCGATACGCGGGCGCGGCGTCGACACATTGGTGCCCGTGGCGCGGCCTGCATTGACGATCTGTCGCTGGGTGTCATAGACGATTTTCTCGCCTTCGAAGGTGTTGCCTTCCTGAACCACCTTGGCCTGGTCGATCAGTACGATGCGCTCATTGGCAGCAAAGTACTGGATGGTCAGGCCGTAAGCCTTGACGATCTGCTTGTCGGCCGAGGGCTTCTGCTCGTAATAGGCGGGTTTGCCCACCGAGGTGAACACATCGACCTCACCCTTTGCGTTCTGGGTGATGGTGACGGTGTCGCCAGTGATTTTCAGGGTGCCCTGAGTGATGACGACGTCGCCGCGATACACTGCAACGCCTTGTTTGTCGTCCAGCTCAGCACTGTCGGCCTGCACGCGGATCGGTTGATCACGGTCGCTCGGCAGAGCCCAGGCGCTTGCGCTTCCGAGCGTGGCGCCGAGGCTGAGAAGTAGGGGGAGGGTTTTAACGAACCTCATGCTGGCCTCTTACGTTGGACTGCAGGAGCATCCTGCCGTCATTCAAGTACGCTTTCATTCCTTGTGCCGTGGTCACCCCGTTGGCCGCGTCGATTCTAACGGCTTGCTGGGTCTGCGCATATTCCTTCTGTGGGAATACGGTCAGGCGGCTGGTGGTAAGTATAGTGGCGCGGCCCTTTTCGTCTGTGCGTTCCACCCGCACCTGGTCGATCAATTCGACCTCGTCGCCATCGGGGCCTACCTCGCCGCGTGCGCTGCGTACTTTCCAGGGAAGCTCGGTGCCCCGGAACAGGTTCATGCGCGGTTCGGTCAGTAGGGTGACGTCGGTACTCTGCACATGCTCGAGCAGATCACTGGTCATGTCGCTCTGTACCTTGCCGTCGGGCAGGTACTGCACGCTGCGGGCGTTCACGGCGTAGAAGTCGATCGGGTTGTCCGGGCCGCTCTGCTGTGGCGCGCTGGAGAAACTGTCCGGGTTGATGTTCCAGTACCCGGCTGCCACCAGCAGCAGGGCGCCGAAGGTCAGCAGGACGGGTGTGATGAATTTGCGCAACATCAGTAAACCCCTAAAGGTAGGCCGCTTGGGCGGCTTCGAGAGTACCCTGGCCACGCATGATCAGTTCGCAGAATTCGCGTGCCGCACCTTCGCCGCCGCGCGCTTGTGTGACGCCGTGGGCATGCTCGCGCACAAATTCGTTGCCGCTGGCTACCGCCATACCCAGGCCGACACGGCGGATTACCGGCAGATCCGGCAAGTCGTCACCCAGGTAGGCCACCTGCTCGTAACTGAGGCCCAGCTCGGCGAGCAGCTCGTCGAGCACGTCGAGTTTGTCTTCACGGCCCTGGTACAAATGCTGGATACCCAGGTTCTGTGCGCGGCGCTCGACTACGGGAGTCTTGCGGCCGCTGATGATGGCCGTTCGTACGCCAGAGTTGATCAGCATCTTGATGCCCTGGCCATCCAGGGTATTGAAGGTCTTGAACTCGCTGCCATCAACGAGAAAATACAGCTTGCCGTCGGTGAGTACGCCGTCGACATCGAAAATCGCCAGTTTGATGGCGTGAGTGCGCTGCAGCAGGTCGTTCATCACATCACTCCCGCGCGCAGCAGATCGCCAAGGTTGAAGGCGCCTACAGGACGACCACTGGTATCGATCACTACCAGCGCGCTGATCTTGTTGTCTTCCATTATTTTCAGGGCCTCGGCGGCAAGCATATCAGCACGAGCGGTTTTGCCGTTGGGCGTCATGACGTCGTCGATGCACGCATCACGCACATCAATACCTTTATCCAGGGCGCGGCGCAGGTCACCGTCGGTGAAGACCCCGGCCAGGCGGCCGTCGTCTTCCAGTACGGCGGTCATGCCCAGGCCCTTCTGGGTCATCTCAAGCAGAGCTTCGCGCAGGCTGGTGCCACGATTGACCTTGGGCAGGCTGTCGCCAGCGTGCATGACGTTCTCGACTTTGAGCAGCAGGCGACGACCCAGGGCACCACCGGGATGGGAGAAGGCGAAGTCTTCGGCAGTGAAACCGCGGGCCTCCAGCAGCGCGATGGCCAGGGCGTCGCCCAGTACCAGGGAGGCGGTGGTGGAAGAGGTCGGCGCCAGGTTGAGTGGGCACGCTTCCTTGGCTACGCGGGTGTCGAGGTTGACTTCGGCAGCCTTCGAGAGCGGCGACTCGGGGTTGCCGGTCATGCTGATCAGGGTGATGCCGAGGCGCTTGATCAGCGGCAGCAAGGTCACGATTTCGGCCGTGGAGCCTGAGTTGGACAGGGCCAGGACGACGTCGTCACGGGTGATCATACCCATGTCGCCATGGCTGGCTTCAGCAGGGTGCACGAAGAAAGCGGTGGTGCCGGTGCTGGCCAGGGTCGCGGCAATCTTGTTGCCGATATGTCCGGATTTTCCCATCCCGACCACCACCACACGGCCCTTGCTGGCGAGAATCAGCTCGCACGCCTTGACGAAGTCAGCGTCAATACGGGGCAGCAGCTCTTGTACCGCCTCGATCTCTAGGCGGATGGTGCGCTGTGCGGAATCAATCAGGTCGCGGGTCTGGTTCATGCTCTGCTTGGGCTGCTGTACGAAAAAGACAGGGATTATAGCGGGAAAGACTCCGCGACTCATCATCCATGGCGTGGCTGCGAAATGGCAAAGCTGTCACAAGCCTGAACGTCGTGGGTTCTCAGCTTTGGTGGGCTATTGGGCAAATGCTATAGTCCGCAACCATTTTGGGGCCCGTGTGGCTGATCATCGTGTCCTTATTCCGATGCGGGGCGTCAGATTAGGAAGGCAGTACGTAATGGAGTTCCGATGAGCGCCGAAAATCAGTATGCGGTCGAGCTTAAAAACGTAAGTTTTCAGCGCGGCGAGCGTCACATCTTCAAGAACGTCGACATATGCATCCCGCGGGGCAAGGTTACTGGGATCATGGGGCCCTCTGGCTGCGGTAAAACCACGCTGTTACGGCTGATCGCGGCCGAGCTGCGGCCCAGCAGCGGCCAAATCCACGTCAACGGCCTGAATCTGCCTGATCTGTCGCGCAGTGAACTGTTCGACATGCGCAAGCAAATGGGCGTGCTGTTCCAGAGTGGTGCGCTGTTTACCGATCTGGATGTGTTCGAGAATGTGGCATTTCCTCTGCGTGTACACACTCAACTGCCCGAAGAAATGATTCGTGACATTGTTCTAATGAAGCTGCAGGCGGTTGGCTTGCGTGGCGCCATCGAGTTGATGCCCGATGAGCTCTCCGGCGGTATGAAGCGGCGCGTTGCGTTAGCTCGGGCAATTGCTCTGGATCCACAGATACTGATGTATGACGAGCCGTTCGTGGGGCAGGATCCAATTGCCATGGGCGTGTTGGTGCGGCTGATCCGTTTGCTCAACGATGCGTTGGGCATCACCAGTATCGTGGTGTCCCACGATCTGGCGGAGACAGCGAGCATTGCCGATTACATTTATATAGTCGGCGACAGGCAAGTGCTGGGGCAGGGAACACCCGCCGAGCTGCGCGACTCTGAGAATCCGCGGGTACGGCAGTTCATGCAGGGAACGCCGGACGGGCCGGTTCCATTCCATTTTCAAGCGCCGAGTTACCACGACGATCTACTGGGGAGGCGCTGATGCGCAGGACATCTTCACTCGAGCGCGTGCGCCTGTTCGGGCGTGCGGGCATCGACGTGGTTGCCACGCTGGGGCGTTCGACGATCTTTCTGCTACGCGCGCTGTTCGGGCGGGGTACGTCAGGTAATTCGCTGCAGTTGTTGATCAAGCAGCTGTATTCGGTGGGCGTGCTTTCACTGGCGATTATTGTGGTTTCAGGCCTGTTCATCGGCATGGTGCTGTCGCTGCAGGGGTTCAGCATTCTCGCCAAATACGGTTCCGAGCAGGCGGTCGGGCAGATGGTCGCCCTGACGCTGCTGCGTGAGCTGGGGCCAGTGGTCACTGCGCTGCTGTTCGCTGGTCGCGCGGGTTCCGCGCTGACTGCCGAGATCGGCAATATGAAGTCCACCGAGCAGTTGTCGAGCCTGGCAATGATCGGCGTCGATCCGCTCAAGCACATCGTCGCACCGCGGCTGTGGGCCGGCTTCATCTCCATGCCGCTGCTGACCATGATTTTCAGCGTGGTCGGTATCTGGGGTGGCGCGATGGTCGCCGTCGACTGGCTGGGCGTTTACGAAGGCTCGTTCTGGGCCAATATGCAAAACAGTGTTTCGTTCCGCGAAGACGTGCTCAACGGGATAATCAAAAGCCTGGTCTTCGCCTTCGTCGTCACCTGGATCGCGGTGTTCCAGGGTTACGACTGCGAGCCGACCTCGGAAGGTATCAGCCGCGCGACCACCCGAACGGTGGTCTATGCCTCGCTGGCCGTATTGGGGCTGGACTTCATTCTGACCGCTTTGATGTTTGGAGATTTCTGATGCAAAACCGCTCGATGGAAATCGGTGTCGGCCTGTTCCTTCTGGCTGGCTTGCTGGCCTTGTTGTTGCTGGCTCTGCGTGTCAGTGGCCTGGCGCCAGGCAATGCCGTTGACACTTACAAGGTCTACGCACACTTCGAAAATATCGCCGGCCTTACCATGCGCGCCAAGGTGACCATGGCGGGTGTAAGCATCGGTCGAGTAACGGCGATCGATCTGGATCGTGACAGCTACACCGGGCGCGTAACGATGGAACTCGACGGCAGTGTCGACAATCTTCCGTTGGACTCTACCGCGTCGATTCTCACTGCAGGCTTGCTCGGTGAAAAGTACGTGGGGATCAGTGTCGGTGGCGACGAGGAGTTGCTGGCCGATGGCGGAACCATTCATGACACCCAGTCTTCTCTGGTGCTTGAGGATCTGATTGGCAAATTTCTGCTCAATTCGGTCAACAGAGATCAGGACAGCCAATGAGGTACCCGATGATGATCAAGACCATGCGTAACAGCGTTGTCGCTTTGCTGGCCGCGCTGCCCTTGCTGGCAGTGGCCGCGCCTGCTGCCCATGAAGTGGTGCAGGAAACCACGCAGACCCTCTTGGCCGACCTCAAGGCCAACAAGGAGCAGTACCGCAGCAATCCTGATGCTTTCTACAACTCGCTCAACGAGATTCTCGGCCCGGTCGTGGATGTCGATGGCGTTGCCCGCAGTGTCATGACGGTGCGCTATTCGCGTGAAGCCACGCCCGAGCAGATGACCCGCTTCCAGGAGAACTTCAAGCGCAGCCTGATGCAGTTCTATGGCAACGCGTTGCTCGAGTACAACAATCAGGACATCCGTGTGCTGCCGGCCACTGGCAAGCAGGATCCACAGCGTACCTCGGTCAACATGGAAATCCGCGATGGCAAGGGCACGGTCTATCCGCTGTCGTACACCATGGTTGCCATGGACGGAACCTGGAAGCTGCGTAACGTAGTGATCAACGGTATCAACGTTGGCAAGCTGTTCCGCGATCAGTTCGCGCAGTCCATGCAGAACAACCGCAACGATCTCGACAAGGTCATCGACAGCTGGGCAGACACCGTGGCCCGTGCGCGTCAGGCCCGGGGGGCGTCGTGAGTTCAGCGGCCATCGTCGAACAGGCGCCGGGCGTTCTCGCGCTCTCCGGCATCCTCGATTATCAGAGTGGTCCCGGCCCTGCGTGAGCAGGGCGGTCGGCTGATTCAGGCCACTCAGGCAAGTACCTGCGTGATCGATTGTTCGGCGGTGGAGAAGTCCAGCAGTGTCGGTTTGTCTCTGCTGCTTGCCTATACCCGCGATGCTCGGGCTGCTGACAAAGTGTTGAGCATTCGCGGCCTGCCCCAAGACATGAATGGGATCGCCAAGGTGTGCGAGCTGCACCACGTGCTTCCCCTGGAAATCTAAGGCATTCAATACGCCGCGGTGATTACCTTCTGGCGCCGCAGCTCGATACCGAGAATTGCTTCTGGCAATTTTTTGTTATGATGCCGGCCCCATGTCTACAGGCCCGTGCCGAGTGCCGCTGGCGGATCGTGCAGCCAGCAGCGTTGCTGCCTGACCATCCCCGCAATTGCTGGCCCGGACGCTGTAAACAGATGTCGCCATGCGACGTTCACGCTTATTGAATACGTTGATCGAGGTTGAGCATGCAGGCCCTTGAGGTAAAAAGTTTCTTGGAGACCAAACTGCCGGAGGTTCAGGTAGAGGTCGACGGCGAAGGCTGCAACTTCCAGCTCAATCTGATCAGCGACGAGCTGGCCAGCCTTAGCCCGGTCAAGCGCCAGCAGCAAATTTACGCTCACCTCAATCCCTGGATCGCCGATGGCAGCATCCACGCCGTGAGCATGAAATTCTTCAGCCGTGCCGATTGGGCCGCGCGCTCCTGAGACGACGAGTTAGCTATGGATAAATTAAGCATTACTGGCGGCGTGCGTCTCGACGGCGAGATCCGCATTTCCGGTGCCAAGAACTCCGCACTGCCGATTCTGGCAGCAACCCTGCTCGGCAACGCGCCCGTGACCATCTGCAATCTGCCGCACCTGCACGACATCACCACGATGATCGAGCTGTTCGGCCGCATGGGCATCGAACCGATCATCGACGAGAAGCTCAGCGTCGAAGTCGACGCGCGTACCATGAAGACTCTGGTCGCGCCGTATGAGCTGGTGAAGACCATGCGCGCTTCGATTCTGGTGCTCGGCCCAATGGTCGCCCGCTTCGGTGAGGCCGAAGTGGCGCTGCCTGGTGGTTGCGCCATCGGTTCACGCCCGGTCGACCTGCACATCCGTGGTCTGGAAGCCATGGGCGCGACCATCGATGTCGAAGGCGGTTACATCAAGGCCAAGGCGCCGGAAGGCGGTTTGCGCGGCGCGCACTTCTTCTTCGATATGGTCAGCGTGACCGGCACCGAGAACATCCTGATGGCCGCTACCCTTGCCAAAGGGCGCACCGTACTGGAAAACGCTGCTCGTGAACCTGAGGTGGTCGATCTGGCCAACTGCCTGATCGCCATGGGCGCGAAGATTCAAGGTGCCGGTACCGACACCATCACTATCGACGGCGTTGAAAGCCTGCATGGCGCTCGCTTCAGCGTGATGCCCGACCGTATCGAAACCGGTACCTACCTGGTAGCCGCTGCTGCCACGGGTGGCCGCATCAAGGTCAAGGATGCTGATCCGAGCACCTTGGAAGCCGTACTGGCCAAGCTGCAGGAAGCGGGTGCCGAAATCACTACCGGGCCCGACTGGATCGAGCTAGACATGAAGGGCAAGCGTCCGAAGGCCGTTAGCCTGCGCACCGCTCCTTATCCGGCTTTCCCGACCGACATGCAGGCGCAGTTCATCGCTCTCAATGCCATTGCCGAAGGCTCCGGTACTGTGATCGAAACCATCTTCGAAAACCGCTTCATGCACGTTTATGAAATGAGCCGCATGGGCGCGCAGATTCAGGTCGAAGGCAACACGGCCATCGTCACCGGTACCGCGCAGCTCAAGGGCGCTCCGGTAATGGCGACCGACCTGCGTGCTTCGGCCAGCCTGGTTATCGCCGCGCTGGTCGCCCAGGGCGACACGGTGATCGATCGCATCTACCACATCGACCGTGGCTACGAATGCATCGAAGAGAAACTGCAATTGCTGGGGGCGAAGATTCGCCGCGTGCCGGGCTGACCACATGCTGACCATTGCCCTGTCCAAAGGCCGTATTCTCGATGACACCCTGCCGCTGCTCGCGGCGGCAGGCATCGTGCCGACCGAGAATCCGGACAAGAGCCGCAAGCTGATCATCCCGACCACCCAAGATGACGTACGTCTGCTGATCGTGCGCGCCACCGACGTACCGACTTATGTCGAGCATGGCGCTGCCGATCTTGGCGTCGCCGGTAAGGACGTGCTGCTCGAATACGGCGGCCAGGGGCTCTACGAGCCCCTGGATCTGCGTATTGCCCGCTGCAAATTGATGACCGCTGGCGCCATCGGTGCGGCCGAGCCCAAGGGCCGCCTGCGCGTGGCCACCAAGTTCGTTAACGTCGCCAAGCGCTACTATGCCGAGCAAGGCCGTCAGGTCGACATCATCAAGCTGTACGGTTCCATGGAGCTGGGGCCGCTGGTTGGCCTGGCCGACAAGATCATCGACGTGGTCGACACCGGCAACACCTTGCGAGCCAACGGTCTTGAAGCTCAGGAGCTGATCGCGCACATCAGTTCGCGGCTGATCGTCAACAAGGCTTCCATGAAGATGCAGCACAGCCGTGTCCAAGCCCTGATCGACACGCTGCGTGAAGCGGTCGAGACGCACCATCCGCATTGATCCTCTCCCGCGCGGCCTTCGGGCTGCGCAGTGCCTATCCGTGTCATAGCCAAATTCTCAGGTGCCCGCACGGTGGGCTTGCTACTCTAGCGGCGCCTGAGAACACGCCATCCAGATGAGGCTTTCGCTATGACCGCTCCAGTTGCCATTCGCCGACTCAACGCTGCCGACCCGGATTTCGCTCATCATCTGGATCATCTGCTGAGCTGGGAAAGCGTCTCGGATGACGGCGTCAATCAGCGCGTGCTGGATATCATCAAGGCCGTGCGTGAGCGTGGCGATGCAGCGCTGGTCGAGTTCACCCAGCGTTTCGATGCCCTTGAAGTCGCCTCCATGGCCGACCTGATTCTGCCGCGCGAGCGTCTGGAGTTGGCGCTGACGCGCATCACCACTGAGCAGCGCCAGGCGCTCGAAGTCGCCGCCGAGCGCGTGCGCAGCTACCACGAGAAAC
Organism: Pseudomonas sp. AC355; assembly: GCF_979258205.1. Lineage (NCBI taxonomy): Bacteria > Pseudomonadati > Pseudomonadota > Gammaproteobacteria > Pseudomonadales > Pseudomonadaceae > Pseudomonas > Pseudomonas sp. AC355. The sequence continues at coordinate 4,692,502 of NZ_OZ409843.1, forward strand.
AGAAGCAGGATTCCTGGACCTACACCGAGGCCGACGGCACGGTGCTGGGCCAGAAGGTCACGCCGTTGGATCGTGCCGGCCTGTACGTGCCGGGCGGCAAGGCATCCTATCCGTCGTCGGTGCTGATGAATGCCATCCCGGCCAAGGTTGCCGGTGTCCCGGAAGTGGTGATGGTGGTGCCCACGCCGCGTGGCGAGATCAACGAGATCGTGCTTGCCGCGGCCTGCATTGCCGGTGTCGACCGGGTGTTCACCATTGGTGGCGCCCAGGCTGTCGCGGCGCTGGCCTATGGCACCGAAAGCGTGCCGCCGGTGGACAAGATCGTCGGCCCGGGCAACATCTATGTCGCAACCGCCAAGCGCCATGTGTTCGGCAAGGTTGGTATCGACATGATCGCCGGGCCGTCGGAGATTCTCGTCGTGTGCGACGGCCAGACCGACCCGGACTGGATCGCCATGGATCTGTTCTCTCAGGCCGAGCACGACGAAGACGCGCAGTCGATTCTGGTCAGCCCGGATGCAGCTTTCCTCGACAAGGTCGCCGAGAGCATCACTCGCCTGCTGCCGAGCCTGGAGCGTGAGGCGATTGCTCGTACCTCTATCGAAGGCCGTGGCGCGCTGATCCAGGTCGCGGACATGGCCCAGGCCATTGAAGTGGCCAACCGTATCGCGCCTGAACACCTGGAGCTCTCGGTCGAGAACCCGGAGCAGTACCTGCCAGAGATCCGTCACGCGGGGGCCATCTTCATGGGCCGTTACACCGCCGAAGCGCTGGGTGATTACTGTGCGGGGCCGAACCACGTGTTGCCTACATCGGGCACTGCGCGCTTCTCGTCGCCGCTGGGGGTCTACGACTTCCAGAAGCGTTCGTCGATCATCCACTGTTCGGCCGAAGGTGCTTCCGAACTCGGCAAGGTGGCCTCGGTACTGGCCCGTGGCGAGTCGCTGACCGCACACGCCCGTAGTGCCGAGTACCGCATCAAGAACTGACCCAACGATTAAACCGAATTCGAGGAGAGAAGGGCAGATGAGCAAATTCTGGAGCCCCTTCGTCAAAGGCCTGGTGCCTTACGTACCGGGTGAGCAGCCCAAGCTGAGCAAGCTGGTCAAGCTCAATACCAACGAAAATCCCTATGGCCCGTCGCCCAAGGCTATCGCCGCCATGCGCGAGGAGCTCAACGACGACCTGCGTCTGTATCCCGACCCCAACGGCGATCGCTTGAAGCAGGCAGTCGCTGAGTTCTATGGCGTAAAGACTGCTCAGGTATTCGTCGGCAACGGTTCTGACGAAGTGCTGGCCCATGCTTTCCACGGCCTGTTCCAGCATGGCAAACCGCTGTTGTTCCCCGATATCAGCTACAGCTTTTACCCGGTCTACTGTGGCCTGTATGGCATTCAGGCCGAGCCGTTGGCATTGGACGAGCAGTTTCAGATCCGTATCGAGGATTATGCGCGGCCCAATGGCGGCATCATTTTCCCGAACCCCAATGCACCTACCGGCTGCCTGCTGGCCCTGGAGGCCATCGAGCGCCTTCTACAGGCTAATCCGGATACCGTGGTGCTGGTGGATGAAGCCTATATCGACTTCGGTGGCGTCTCGGCCATCAGCCTGGTCGACAAGTACCCGAATCTGCTGGTGACCCAGACTCTGTCCAAGTCCCGCTCTCTGGCTGGCCTGCGGGTTGGCCTGGCAGTCGGGCACGTAGATCTGATCGAAGCGCTGGAGCGGATCAAGAACAGTTTCAACTCCTACCCGCTGGATCGCATCGCCATCGCCGGTGCGGCGGCGGCGTTCGAGGATCGGGCTTACTTCGAGCAGACCTGCGCCGCGGTGATCGACAGCCGCGAAAAGGTCACGGCTGGTTTGCAAGCGCTGGGGTTCGAGGTGCTGCCCTCGGCGGCCAACTTCATCTTCGCCCGCCACCCGCAGCGTGATGCTGCCGGTATTGCGGCAGCACTGCGTGAGCAGGGCGTGATCGTGCGCCACTTCAAACAGGAACGTATCGCCCAGTTCCTGCGCATCAGCATTGGTTCGCCCGAGCAGAACCAGGCGCTGCTGGATGCGCTGGCAACGCTCTGACGTTTGCGGATGGAAATAAAAAAGCCAGGGCAAATGCCCTGGCTTTTTTACATCCACATCTCTGTAGCCCGGGTTAAGCGCAGCGATACCCGGGAAACCCTGTCAGTGATGATGCCCCTGACCGATAAACGTCAGCGAGGTGAAGTAGCCACGGCTGTCGATATCGGCATCACCTTTCACCGTTTGGCTGGCCTCGGCGGCGATGATATTCAGGCCTTCGTTGCGAATCACCACCTGTGCTTCGCCCTTGGCATTGGTGGTGGCGCTGACCTGATCCGGTGCGCTGCGGTAGTCGCCGATCAGTTTGATATCGGCAGCTGGCTTGCCGTCGACCAGCACACGAACCGGCAGCGGCTTGCCTACACCGACTTCAAGAGGATCGGCCAAGGGCACGATTACCATACGCAGATCTTTCAGATCGGGCAGGTGGGCGCCTTCCTGATAGATCGCCAGGCTGTATTTGTAGGTATGCAGTGCTTCCACGGCGTTCGGGACTTTGCTACGGCCCTGATTGATCCATTTGCTGTCTGCGGTCTTCGACCAGGCACCGTTATCCAGTGCCACGGCCAACGAAGCGGGTGCGCTCAGCGGCTTCAGTCGGGCATGGTCGGCAAGGCGTTCGATGGTCACCGGAACGGTCTTGCCGGCGCCGTTGAAGGCCCAGGCGCGGCTTATCTTGTCGGCCTTGAAGGCGTCGTCTTCGGCGCCATGGCCGTAGACCACTTCGATATTGCCGCGGCGTTGCTCCGTCCACAGGCCGTGGGCGCCGGCCTGGCCGGCAACGGCCAGGAGTGCCAGTAGGGCGGCGGTTTTGCTTGAGATGCGCATGATGCGTCCTTTCGATCAGAGGTTGAGGGTCAGGCTGACACTGAGGTTGCGCGGCTCGCCGGGTAGCACCCAGACGCTGTTGTAGGCGCGCTCGTAATACTTGCGGTCGAACAGGTTGTTGAGGTTCAGGCCCACGGTGACTTCTTCGCTGGCCTTGTAGTGGGCCAGCAGATCGACCGTACTGTAGGACGGCACCGTGAAGGTGCTGCCCGCCTGACCCGAGCGCTCGCCGATGTAGTTGAGGGCTGCGCCGAGGTCGGAGCCGCGCAGGGCGCCGTTCTGGAACTCGTACACACTCATCAGGCTGGCGCTGTTGCGAGCAATACCGAGCAGGTCGCTGCCTTTCGGCAGGGCGGCGTCACCCTTGGTTACCTCGGCGTCGATGTAGGCGTAGGCACCGATGACTCGTACGGCGTCGCTCAACTGGCCGCTGAACTGCATGTCCAGGCCCTGGCTGCGGGCCTCGCCGGCGGCAACGCTGTCACCCAGGGCGTCGGTGGTGATGACGTTTTCCTTGTCGATCTGGAACAGGGCGATGGTCGCGCCAAGGCGGCCGTCGAGCAGGTCGAGTTTCACGCCGGTCTCGTAGCCCAGGCCTTTCTCCGGTTTGTAGACCTGGCCCTGGGTGCCGATGGTGTTGGGTTTGAACGAGGTAGAGGCATTGGCGAACACGCCGACCTGCGGGGTCAGTTGATAGAGCAGGCCGAGGCGCGGTGTGGCGACGTCCTTTTCCTGGCTGTTGCTGACGCGCGTGGAGCGGTTCAGTGATGTCTGCTCGACATGCTCCAGGCGTACCCCGACCAGACCGCGCAGACGATCGGTAAAGGCGACTTGATCCTGCAGGTTTAGTGCGTAGCTTTCCGTGCGCTCGTGGAAGTCATTGACACGCGTCAGCGCTGGCTTGGGCTGGCCGTACACCGGGTTGTAGATATCCAGACCGTAGCTCAGCAGGGTCGCGCTCTGTGGATACTTCTGGCTGTTGCGGTAGTTCTCGTACTCCAGGCCGATCAGGGTCTGGTGCTGCCAGCCGGCAAACTCGAAATCACCATGCAGCTCGGCCTGGGTGATGTTGTCGTTCCACTCGAAATCACGTTGGCGATAGAAGCGGGTGATGGTGGTGCCGACCAGCGCCTGGGGTTCCGAGCTGTTTCCCTGCAAGGTGCCTTGGGTGTAATGGTTGGCCAGACGCAGTTTCCAGGTGTCGTTCAGGTAGTGCTCGAGGGCCAGGTCGAGGGTCTGGTTGTCGTTGCGAATGTCACCGTCGTTGGGCTCGCCAACGAACGTTGATCGCTTGACTGAGCCCAGCTGGCCATTCACGGCCGGGATGCCGCGGTCGAATACGGATTCGGTGCGGGAGAACTCGGCGTCCAGCATCAGCCGGGTATCCGGGGATATCTGCCAGCTCAGCGACGGGCTGACGATGCGCCGCTCGCTGCCGACGTGATCGCGAAAGCTGCCGTTGTCCTCGATGGCCATATTGACCCGGGAGAGCAGGTGGCCGTCTTCGGTAAGTGGAGTATTCACGTCCAGGCTGCTGCGGTAGCGATCCCAGCTACCGGCACTCAGCGAGAGGGTGGTAAATGCCTCCTCTTGCGGGCGCTTGGTGACGATATTGACCAGGCCGCCAGGGTCGCCGCGGCCATAGAGACTGGCCGCCGGCCCCTTGAGGACTTCAATTCGTTCGATGTTGGAGGTATCCGGCGAACTGTAGCTGCCCCGGTTGATCGCGAAACCGTTCTTGTACAGCTCGCCGGTGGTGAAGCCCCGCACGCTGTAATTGAGGAAGGTCAGCCCACCGAAGTTGTTTTGCCGCGAAACGCCGCCGGCGAAATCCAGGGCGCGGTCGATGCGCGTGGTATTGAGATCCTTGAGTACCTGGGCCGGTACCACCTGAATGCTCTGCGGGGTATCGCGGATGTCGGTGTCGGTACGGGTAGCCGTTGCCGAGCGCGTGGCGCGATAGCCCTGTACCGGGCCATCGGCGGACTCCTGGCGATGTTGGGCATTGATCACGCTTTCGTCGAGCAGCAGTGCATCGGGGTTTTCGGCGTACGAGGAAATACTCAGCAGGCTGAGCGGTAGGCTGGTGAGCAGGGCGAGGGAGCGATGCAAGATGCAGATCCTTGGCAAATTAAAAACGTAATAACATTACATTTTAATGCTGTCAGGCTGCAACTACAGCTTTCTATTTCGCTATCTGTGTCGTGTTCACGGTAAGGTTTTCAGGACGAGCCGCGCTTCAAGACGAAGCCAGGCGGCACCTGTGGAAGATCAGGGAAGGCGTGGGCGATCAGCCATTCCCCGTGTATTGCTACTGGCTGATCGCTGCCCGGTGCGGCGGTATTTCTGGCAGCAACGCCATGTGTTCTAGTTGCTGGTGGCGACTGGCGGGCGTACGCCAACTTCGGCACTGAGTTCCATCATCTTGCCATTGCGCATGACTTCGATACGGATCGTCTCACCCGGTTTGGCACGAGCGACCTGGTTCATCGAGCGGCGAGCGTCACCGGCAGGCTCACCATCTATCTTGAGGATCAGGTCGTTGGGCTGCAGGCCTGCTTTCTGCGCCGGGCCATTGCGGTAGATGCCGGCGACGATGATGCCTTGCCGTCCTTCCAGCCCGAAGGACTCGGCCAGCTCCGGAGTCAGCGGCTGCACTTCGAGGCCCAGCCAGCCACGGATTACCTGACCGTGCTCGATGATAGCCTGCATCACTTCCATCGCCAGCTTCACCGGAATGGCGAAACCGATGCCCTGCGAGCCCCCAGACTTGGAGAAGATCGCCGTGTTGATGCCGACCAAATTGCCATAGGCGTCGACCAGCGCACCGCCGGAGTTGCCGGGGTTGATCGCCGCGTCAGTCTGGATGAAGTCTTCGTAAGTGTTGAGGCCCAGCTGGTTACGCCCGGTGGCGCTGATGATGCCCATGGTCACGGTCTGGCCGACGCCAAACGGGTTACCGATGGCCAGGGTGACGTCACCGATCCTGATATTGTCGGAGCGGCCCAGTGTCATGGAGGGCAGATCCTTGAGATCGATCTTCAGTACTGCGAGGTCGGTTTCCGGATCGCTACCGATCACCCGTGCTAGCGTCTCGCGGCCATCCTTGAGTGCCACTACGATCTGATCCGCATTGGCGGTCACGTGGTTGTTGGTCAGCAGATAGCCTTCCGGGCTCATGATCACCGCCGAGCCGAGGCTGGATTCCATGCGCCGTTGGCCTGGCAGATTCTCACCATAGAACTTGCGGAACTGCGGATCATCGAGCAACGGGTGGTTAGACTTGCCTACGTACTTGGTGGTGTACAGGTTGGCCACCGCCGGCGAGGCAGTGCTCACTGCCGTGGCGTAGGACGCAGGGCCCTCCTGCGCGCGCGCATAAGCGGGCGCCTGGCGGAGCTGCACGTCTTGCATCGGCAGGCCCACCAGTTGCGGGTACTGTTGCATGACCAGCAGCGATACCAGAACGCCGACCAGTAGGGGCCAGCCGAAGAAACGCAGGGCCTTGAGCATCGATCCAATCCTGAGGGTTGCGAGGCCCTGATCGGGCCCTTAAGGTGCGCCATTATAGAGAACCGCGCCAATAAAGCAGCGGTTCGCAACAGCTCGTGAGGAAACAATATGGCCATTGCTCTAACGACCTTGGTGGAGGACGCCGAACGCTATCTTGGCGCTTCGCGTATCAGCGATTACTGCCCCAATGGCCTGCAGGTCGAGGGCCGGCCACAGGTGCAGCGCATCGTCAGTGGCGTGACTGCCAGCCTCGCGCTGATCGAAGCGGCCGTTGAGGCGCACGCAGACGTGCTGCTGGTGCACCACGGCTATTTCTGGAAAGGCGAAAACCCTTGCATCACCGGCATGAAGCAGCGCCGCTTGAAAACCCTGCTGGCCAACGACATCAGTTTGCTGGCCTATCACCTGCCGCTGGATATGCATGCCGAGGTGGGCAATAACGTGCAGCTCGCCCGGCAACTGGATATCACCGTCGAGGGGCCGCTGGAACCGGACAACCCACGTACCGTCGGCCTGGTCGGTTCGCTGGCGCAGCCTATGAGCGCACGGGATTTTGCCCGCCGCGTACATGAAGTGCTGGGGCGAGAGCCGTTATTGGTAGAGGGTGAGGGGATGGTCAGCCGTATTGGCTGGTGTACGGGAGGCGGTCAGGGTTACATCGATCAGGCTATCGCCGCAGGCGTCGACCTCTATCTGACCGGAGAAGCCTCTGAGCAGACTTACCACAGCGCCCGGGAAAACAGCGTCAGCTTCATCGCTGCTGGGCATCACGCGACCGAACGCTATGGCGTTCAGGCCTTAGGCGAGTACTTGAGCCGGCGCTTCGCCATCGAGCATCTGTTCATCGATTGTCCGAACCCGATCTAGGGTTTCGAGGAACGGCGACCGGGCCTGCCGCTCGGTCGCCGTATTGGGGCAGGATCAGAAGTCGTAACGAACCTTGGCACGGAGGGTGTCGGCATCGAAGCCCGAACGACCCACGTGCTCATAGCCCGCACCGAGGCTCAGCGCACCGACGCGGTAGTTGACGCCCAGGCTGGCCTCGTAACTGTCACGGGCCGGGCTGGCGCCGTGGGTTACGAATGACGAACCGCCGAGCACGAAGCTCGAGGTGCTGGTGGCTTGATCGGCCGCGAAGTCGTGATAGGCCATCAGCTTCAGCTCCGGCTCCAGCGTACCCTGGCCGACGGAGAACTGGCTGGCCAGACGCGCACCCGCACCGAGCTCGATGGTCTCGTAACGCTGGCTGTTCACTGCCAGTGCTGCGGAAGAGCCTTTTTCACGGTAGCTGTCGATGTCCAGGCGGCTGTAGCGTGCGGCAACGCGCGGTTCCAGGGTGATGCCGTTGGCGTGCAGTCCGTAGCCTGCCTCCAGGTTCAGCGCCAGAGACTGGCTGTCGAAATCACCCTTGGCGCGAGTGCCGGCGACGTTGCGCTTGCTGGTGTTGTCGTTGAAACCGTAGCTCAGGCTGGTGTCGACGAAAACCGGGCCTTGTTCGAAGCCCGAGTAGAGCGTCAGCACCTGGGTGTCGATCTCGCTCTTGTTACCGTTGCGGCCACTCACGTTGGTGTCCAGGTTGCTGTAGGCGGCACCCAGTGTCCATTGCTCGTTCAGCTTGCCGTCGATACCCAGGCTGAGACCGCGGCTGTCGGCGTCGTAACCGGCGATGCCGCTGCGGCGACCCTGACGCAGATCGCTGTCATGACCCTGCACCCAGAACCCACTCTCACTGAATGCCGAGCCGGAGGACGCGCCGCGCAGCGCCGAAGTACGCGAAGCTACTGCGCCGGTCACCATGTGTTGCGCCGCGTTCACTGCGGCCTGCGCGGCACCATCGACTTGCGGTGCGAGCTGCTCGCTCAGTGCCGCGAGCTGGGCTTCGTCGGCGTTGGCGAATGCCTGGAATACAGGGTCGCTGTTGTCCAGTTGCCCCATGACACTTGCATAGAAGGGTTGGAAAGCGCGGCCCGCGTTCGGGCTGCTGCCTGCCTGGTCGATGATCTCGCCGGCCTGTTCGCCGGATACCGTGCTGACTGTCGCCAGAACTTCGGTATCGGTGAGTCTGGAGGAATCGACGGTCAGCAGTGGGGAGCTGCTGAGAACCTGCGGGCCTGCACCTTCGTACTCAAGTACACCGGCTTTGATTAGCTTGTACTCCTTGCCAGCAGCCCGGAATGCCTCAGAGGTCGGACGCAGAGCGATGCTGCTCGTAGGAGCAAAATAGGCGTCGTCGCGCACCGTCAGAATGGCGCGATTCGGGTCTGTCGCATCGCTCAGGTTGAGTTGCAGCTCGGTGCCGCGGTTCATTTCCAGAACGCCGTCGATGGTGACGTGCGGCTGCACCAGAGTCAGTCGTCCCGGCTTACCCAAAGGGCTGTCTTCTGCATTGAACAGGTCGACAACGCTAAGTTGTTCGCCGGCAAATTGCCCATTCTCGATGCGTGTGCCATCGAAAATGGTGTCCCCGGTTACAGCTATGTAGCCGATACCCGAAATATTGCCTTTTACGGTTCCGCCAGCCAGATCTACACGCAGGGTGGAGTCACCCGGGTTGGCATAAATGGAATACTCACCACCCTCGATCACACCGCCTTTATGCACGATGTCGTAGTCGGGATCTAACGGATCGCCTCCGTCCGAGGTGAAATCCGACAGATAGATACCGACCCGGTCGCCCTGAATGGTTCCGCTGTTGACGATGCCGCCATCGATGCGTCCACCATCCACATAGAGGCCGGCTGAATCCTCTCCCCTGGCGCGGATGGTGCCGCTGTTGTTCAGTTCGCCATCGATCTCTGCTTGATAAAGCACGATGCCGGCTGCGGTACCGCCCTGGCCACCCACTGCAGTCACGTCTATGTTGCCGCTGTTGATCAGGTCGCCGCTGATGCGCGCGAGATCTGAGTGCCCTTCATAGGCGTGTACGGCAATACCGCTGGCTTCATACGCACTGACGGTAACGTCACCGCTGTTATTCAGGTCACCATTGATAATGCTGGTATCCACGGTGATGCCTTCAGCTTCGCTGAGGTTGCTTGCATCGCCAGGTGCGGTAATGCCCTCGGCCGTGATAGTGCCCGTGTTGTTCAGCCCATTGAACTGACTGCCCGCATAAGCGGCGATGCCGTGGATATAGTCGCCGCTGACGGAGATAGACCCATCGTTATCGAGCGCGCCAGCCAATGTGCTGGCGCCGATACGAATTCCGTCGGCCTGATCTAGGCTGCTCACCTCAATGCTGCCGCTGTTCTTCAGGCCACTACCTGCCGTGACCGAGTTCAGGCCTAGGCCTGCCGGTGAATTGGAACCACCGGTAAGCGCATCTGTTGCTGTGACCTTGAGCGCGCCGCTGTTGGTGATACCACCGTCCAACTGCGTGTTGTCGAGAGTCACTGCCGTTGGGCTTCCTGCGTTTGTCGTGACGTCGGCGCCGACCGTCAAACCGCCTTGTACAGATGTATTGCCGGTCAGCGTGATGGCGTTTTCCGTCGTCGAGAGCGCGCCAGAGATGGACAGGCCATCGGCAATCGTTTGATTGCTCCAAGTCTTGGCACCGTTATCGATCTGGTAGGTTTCTGCGTGAGCGGCAAGGCTGGCAGTGGTGATTGCGAGGGCGAGCATGGAGCGGGTTAGTGGTGTGGATGACATTCGGCTCTCCTTGAGCACAGCAACGTGAAACACCCTGGTTGGCAGCGAGCGGGGAGCTCGCGTCCCGGTAGGCGGGATTGACGCAGTCGCATGCTGATTTTTTACTCACAGGGTGAGCAAGCTCGCGCGACCGCTATTGCGAAATGTTTCGCCGGGTTCATTGACGACCTGATGGGTAGGAGAGTTCCGCAGCGCTCCGCAAAAAGTAGGATTATTCCGATTTGTTGCGTGGAGCGTTGTGATGCCAATGAGTCCAAATTGGCAGGTATAAAGTTAGATCGTTTCGATCTAAGTGGCTTCCTGAATAGAATGAGGTGCTGTGCTAGAGTGCGCGCTCGTCCAAGGCCCGCCGGCCTGAATAAAATATCGTTATCCCGTGAGTAGCCATGCTCGACAAACTGACGCACTTGAAACAGCTCGAGGCGGAAAGCATCCACATCATTCGTGAAGTGGCCGCCGAATTCGATAACCCGGTGATGCTCTATTCCATCGGCAAAGATTCCGCCGTGATGCTGCATCTCGCGCGCAAGGCCTTCTTCCCCGGGAAGCTGCCATTCCCGGTGATGCACGTGGATACGCGCTGGAAGTTCCAGGAAATGTACAGCTTCCGCGAGAAGATGGTCAGCGAGTACGGCCTGGATCTGATCACCCACACCAACCCCGAGGGTGTGGCGCAGGACATGAACCCCTTCACTTACGGCAGTGCCAAGCACACCGACGTGATGAAGACCGAAGGCCTCAAGCAGGCGCTGGACAAGTACGGCTTCGACGCTGCCTTCGGTGGCGCGCGCCGTGACGAAGAGAAGTCCCGTGCCAAGGAGCGTGTGTACTCGTTCCGCGACAACAAGCACCGCTGGGATCCGAAGAACCAGCGGCCCGAGCTGTGGAACGTTTACAACGGCAACGTCAAGAAGGGCGAGTCGATCCGCGTATTCCCGCTCTCCAACTGGACAGAGCTGGATATCTGGCAGTACATCTACCTTGAGCAGATTCCGATCGTGCCGCTGTATTTCGCCGAAGAGCGCGAAGTCATCGAGATGAACGGCGCGTTGATCATGATCGACGATGAACGCATCCTCGAGCACCTCACTCCCGAGCAGAAAGCCAGCATTCACAAGAAGATGGTGCGCTTCCGTACCCTGGGCTGCTACCCGCTAACAGGCGCGGTGGAGTCCACTGCCAGCACCCTGCCGGAAATCATTCAGGAAATGCTGTTGGCCAAGACCTCTGAGCGCCAGGGCCGGGTTATCGATCATGACTCGTCCGGCTCGATGGAAGAGAAGAAACGCCAGGGGTACTTTTGATATGTCGCACCAATCCGAATTGATCAGCGAGGATATCCTCGCTTACTTGGCCCAGCACGAACGTAAAGAGCTGCTGCGTTTTCTGACTTGCGGCAATGTCGACGACGGCAAGAGCACGCTGATCGGCCGCCTGCTGCACGACTCCAAGATGATCTACGAAGACCATCTGGATGCCATCACCAAAGACTCGAAAAAAGTCGGCACCACCGGTGAAGACATCGACCTGGCGCTGCTGGTCGACGGCCTGCAGGCCGAGCGCGAGCAGGGCATCACCATCGATGTCGCGTACCGCTATTTCAGCACGACCAAGCGCAAGTTCATCATCGCCGATACCCCCGGCCATGAGCAGTACACGCGCAACATGGCAACCGGCGCCTCCAACTGCGACCTGGCGATCATCCTGATCGACGCCCGTTACGGTGTGCAGACCCAGACCAAGCGCCACAGCTTCATCGCCTCGCTGCTGGGCATCAAGCACATCGTCGTCGCCATCAACAAGATGGATCTGAAGGGCTTCGATGAGGGTGTGTTCGAGCAGATCAAGGCCGATTACCAGGCTTTTGCCGACAAGATCAACCTCAAGCCCACGTCGCTGTTCTTCGTGCCCATGTCGGCGCTCAAGGGCGACAACGTGGTCAACAAGTCCGAGCGTTCGCCGTGGTACAGCGGCCAGTCGCTGATGGAAATTCTCGAGACCGTGGAAGTGGCGGGCGACCGCAATTTCGACGATCTGCGCTTCCCTGTGCAGTACGTCAATCGTCCGAACCTGAACTTCCGCGGCTTCGCCGGCACCCTGGCGAGCGGTATCGTGCGCAAGGGTGATGAAATCATCGCTCTGCCATCGGGCAAGGGCAGCAAGGTCAAGTCCATCGTCACCTATGAAGGCGAGCTGGAGCAGGCCGGCCCTGGCCAGGCGATCACCCTGACCCTGGAAGACGAGATCGACGTATCGCGCGGCGACATGCTGGTGCATGCCGACAACCACCCGCAGGTGGTCGACAGCTTCGACGCCATGCTTGTGTGGATGGCCGAAGAGCCGATGCTGCCTGGCAAGAAATACGACATCAAGCGCGCCACCAGCTACGTGCCGGGCTCCATTGCTAGCATCGCTCACCGGATCGATGTGAACACCCTGGAAGAGGGTGCCGCGAGCAGCCTGCAGCTCAATGAAATCGGCAAGGTGAAGATTGCCCTGGATGCGCCGATCGCCTTGGACGGTTATGCCCATAACCGCACCACCGGCTCGTTCATCATCATCGACCGGCTGACCAATGGCACCGTCGGCGCCGGCATGATCATCAGTGATGCTCAGGTTTCCGGTTCGGGTCACCACAGCGAATCCGGCCACGTCTCCACCGAAGAGCGAGCATCGCGGTTCGGTCAGCAACCGGCCACCGTGTTGTTCAGCGGCTTGTCTGGTGCGGGCAAGAGCACGCTGGCGTACGCGGTCGAGCGCAAGCTGTTCGACATGGGCCGTGCGGTTTACGTGCTCGATGGCCAGAACTTGCGCCATGACCTGAACAAGGGCTTGCCGCAGGATCGCGCCGGGCGTACCGAGAACTGGCGTCGTGCCGCGCACGTGGCGCGTCAGTTCAACGAAGCCGGTCTGCTTACCCTGGCCGCTTTCGTGGCGCCGGATGCGGAAGGACGTGAGCAGGCCAAAGTGCTGATTGGTGCTGAGCGTCTGATCACCGTTTACGTGCAGGCGTCGCCGCAGGTGTGCGCAGAGCGTGACCCGCAGGGACTATATGCGGCGGCTGGCGATAACATTCCGGGCGAGTCCTTCCCGTACGATGTGCCGTTGAACGCTGATCTGGTGGTGGATACGCAAAACTTATCTGTGGACGAGGGCGTCAAGCAGGTGCTGGCAGTACTGCGCAGCCGCGGCGCTATCTAAAATCTACGGATGATCAGCTGCGCGTCGGCCCTGCTGCTCGGGGCCTGATCGCTGCGCAAAAAAATGCCCGCTCTCCTAGGAGGCGGGCATTTTTATTACCGGCGGCTGAATCAGATACCCTTACCACGGGCGCGTTCGCGCTCGTTGATTTCCATCTGCTCGCAGGTCAGGAAGCCTTTGCTGTCGACCCGGTCTGCGGAGTTGAAGGCAACGTAGTAAGGCTGTTCTTTGCCGTCACGGTTGAGGACATAGTTGTTGCAGGTGCCCGGAAGAAGCGTGCGGGTCATCTCCGAGGAGGGTGGGCCGCCCAGTTCCAGAACGGTCGACTTGCTCATGTCTTTCTCGACCTGTTTGACCAGCGGCTCGTTACGGTAGGTGATGTGGTCAACCGGATTTTCCGGCTTGCCGGCACAACCGGTAAGAACGGCCAGAACGCATGCGGCACCCAGACTTTGCTTGAACATGGTTTATTTCCCTTGTGATGAACCTGACCATTTTTTCGAGCCTGGCGGGTGTGGATAAGTTCGTCCTAAATCACCCAGGGTTCGATTGGGTCATGCCCACAGCGCATTCCAGCGCCGTTGCCGGTGTTCACCCAAGGCATTGGTGGCTAGCGCTCAACGACCTGCTGTTGCTGGCTGCTATCCACGGCTTCACCCAGAATGGGCGCCGGAGCGCGGCTGGGCAGTGCGAGCGCATTGGCGCTCAAAAGGCTCAGGGTCAGGAGGATGGTCAGGACTTTCATGGTGTACCTCGTTCTCTCTGCATACGGTGTTTCACGGAACCATGCTAAGGGCGGGGTAGTCAGGGATGAAGTCGACTGTCTCGATAGTGGCCATCGACAATCATGATGTGCTTTCCCACGCGCTTACCTGATGCCTGCCGTATTGGCCAGGAGGCGCTCCTCCATGGAGACTGAAATGGGTCATCGTGCAGTTCCCCGGTACCCACTGGTGCTGGTTCCTGGTTTTCTGGGTTTTGTCAGTCTGTTCGGTTTCGAATACTGGTATGGCATCGTCACTGCTCTGCGTAATCAGGGCGTCGATGTTTATCCCGCGCGTCTGTCGTCGGTGCATGCCACAGAGCTTCGCGGCGAACAATTATTGCTGCAGATCACCGACGCGCGTAGGCGCAGTGGAGCGGAGAAGGTGCATCTGATCGGCCATAGCCAGGGTGCCCTGGTCTGTCGCTACGCCGCAGCACGCCGCCCGGAATGGGTCGCGTCGGTGACGTCTCTGGCTGGCCCGCACCAGGGCTCAGAGCTGGCCGACCACATCGAACGCAAAGCCGCACCAGGCAGCCTGCGCGGCACGCTGCTGCAGCTGGGCGTGCATGTGCTGGCGCGGGTGGTGACAGTGTTCGACAGCGGCGCCCGCGGCGCGAGCATGCCGATCAACGCCACGGCTGCCCATCGCTCGCTGACTACCGAGGGCGTTGGCATCTTCAATCACCAATATCCCCAGGGCCTGCCGTCAGTGTGGGGGGAAGATGGGCCGGAGGAGGTCAATGGCGTGCGCTATTACTCCTGGTCCGGCACCCTGCAGCCAGGTATCACCGACCAAGGCGGCAATCGCCGCGATCTGTCGAACTGGTTCTGCCGACGCTTCGCGCGCACCTTCGTGCGTGAGGCCGGGCAGTGCGATGGTATGGTCGGGCGCGTCAGCTCCCACCTGGGCAAGGTGATCCGCGACGACTATCCGCTCGATCACCTGGATATCGTCAACCAGCACTTCGGCCGTGCCGGCGAGGGCGTCAACCCGGTCAGCCTGTATATCGAGCACCTGCGCAGGCTGCACGACGCCGGGCTTTAGCTCTGCCGGCACATGACGATGGGCGCGTAGCCTGGGTTGAGCGAAGCGATACCCAGGGATTTCCCTGGGCTGTAATGCAAAAAACTAGGATCGGCCCAGGCTTACTGCTCGGCCTGCGCTACCTTTAGCGTCTCGTAGGCCGGTGCTGCGTAGATGCCCACTTCCACCGCCAGTTCCAGCACCCGAGGCAGTTCGCTGGTGTACACCAGTACGGCCTGCAGCTCATCGTCTAGCGGCTCGCTGAAGTCGACCAGCACATAGCCCTGGGTTTCTTTGGACAGGCTGCTCAGTTGCACCTGGATGCGGTTCAGGGCCTTCAACGGCTCGACCTTGTGCAATTGTTTGGCAGTGAGCACGAAGCTCACTTCGGCGCCGAACGACTCGGTTATCTGGCGAAACAGCTCGTCGTAGCTGTCGGCCTGGAACAGCACGGTATCCGGCAGGTTGCCGATCACCATCCATTCGCCCAGCGGGATGGGAAAGCTGTCGTCGTAGTTGACGTCCGGGTTGGCCGCCAGAAATGCCTGTGGGTCGGCATAGGCCTGTGCCGCTTCGTCAGCGATACGGGTGATTTCGTCCTGCGGCAGGCAGCCCGAGCTGATTTTGCCGATGAGTTCTTCGAGCTGGGCGCGCATGGCAGATTCCTGATCGTGAGTTAGGGGCGCAAGGCTGCCCTTTACCGGCAATCAGCGCAACTGACTTTCGGCCAGGCTGCGTGTGCGTGGAATCTGGCCGGCATCCCAATGGCGTGCTCCCCAGCGCAGCAGCTCTTCGGCACTGGCATCTTCGAGTTCGCGCGGAGCGTTCTGGCCGAGTGCGTGCAGGGCGCGAATCAGTAGTGGCGTGGCCTGGTCGCTCGGCAGCGGCGGTGAGCGATAAGACTTGCCGAGCTTGTGGCCGTCGGGCTGGATGATCAACGGCACGTGCAGATAGCGCGGCTGGGGCAGTCCGAGCAGCTCTTGCAGGTAGAGTTGGCGTGGCGTCGAGTCGAGCAGGTCGGCGCCGCGTACCACGTTGTTGATGCCTTGCCAGGCGTCATCCAGGACGACAGCGAGCTGGTAGGCATACAAGCCATCGCGACGGCAGATAACGAAATCGCCCACTTCTCGACCCAGGTGCTGGCTGTATTCGCCCTGTACTCGATCGGTGAAGCGGTAAGTCAGTTGCGGTACGCGTAGGCGGATGGCGGCGTCATGACGCCCATGGCCAGCATTACCGCAGTAACCCGGATAGATGCCGCCGCTGCCTTCGAGCTTTTTGCGCGAGCAGGTACAGGCGTAGGCCAGGCCCTGATCGAACAGGCGCTGCACCAGCGCTTCGTATTCGGCATGGCGCTCGCTCTGGCGGGTCAGTTCGCCATCCCAGTGCAGGCCATAGCGCTCGAGGGTTTGCAGAATCGCGCTCTGTGCTCCGGGAACCTCTCGTGGCGGATCGAGATCTTCCATGCGCAGCAGCCAGCGGCCGCCTACGGAACGGGCGTCGAGGTAGGAAGCGAGGGCGGCGACCAGCGAGCCGAAGTGCAGATAGCCACTGGGCGTAGGGGCGAAGCGACCGATATAAGCGGGACTGTGCATGAGGGCGTTACGGAGGGGGGAAACGAAACGGGGCGCCTGAGCGCCCCGTCTGTTGATCGACTCAGGAGCCGACCTGTTTTTCCTTGATTTCCGCCAGGGTCTTGCAGTCGATGCAAAGGGTGGCGGTTGGGCGGGCTTCCAGGCGGCGGATGCCGATCTCGACGCCACAGGAATCGCACCAGCCGTAATCTTCGTCTTCGATCAGTTGCAGGGTTTCGTCGATTTTCTTGATCAGCTTGCGCTCGCGATCACGGGCACGCAGTTCCAGGCTGAACTCTTCTTCCTGGCTGGCACGGTCTGCCGGATCTGGGAAGTTGGCTGCCTCGTCCTGCATGTGGTGAACGGTGCGATCAACTTCCTGCATCAGCTCCAGCTTCCATTTGTTCAGGATGCCGGTGAAGTGGGCGCGCATCGCCTCACTCATGTACTCCTCGCCCTTGGTTTCCTTGTAGGGTTCGAAGCCACGAATCAATTGGCCGTTTGTTGCTTTTGCTTTGATGGGCATGGATGGCCGCCTCTCACTCTCTCTAATCCACTGCGCAGGGAATGTGTCCGTTGCCGTTTACAATAACGGCCCTGCGACTGCAAGCGGGCGAACTTACCAGATCGCCTCAAGCCGCGCCACTCCCGGATGTCATGGTTGTGCGTCTTAGTTCGACAGAGCACCCTCAGTGGCTTTGCACGGCGCCTTGCGGCTCAACACGGGCTCTGTCCTATCTGCCGAACGGGCTTTTGCAATTGCAGTGTAAACACGTGTTTCAGTGGTGCGTCGGCACGGTATGACAGAGCCGTCCTGATAGAATTCCACCTTTAATAGGTTTCCCAAGGCATTTCCCATGGCCCAGCTCTACAGCGCCCGCAGCCGCGCGATCGAACCCTTCCACGTGATGGCCCTGCTGGCGCGGGCCAATCAGTTGCAAGCCGAGGGCCATGATGTCATTCACCTGGAAATCGGCGAGCCGGACTTCACCACCGCCGCGCCCATCGTTGCGGCCGGTCAGGCTGCACTGGCGGCAGGGCATACCCGCTATACCGCCGCTCGCGGGCTGCCCGCCCTGCGTGAGGCGATCGCCGCTTTCTATGCGCAGCGCTACCGACTGAACATAGACCCGCAGCGCATCCTCATCACGCCGGGCGGCTCCGGTGCGCTGTTGCTGGCGGCCAGCCTGCTGGTCGATCCGGGCAAGCATTGGCTGCTGGCCGACCCGGGCTACCCTTGCAATCGGCACTTCCTGCGCCTGGTGGAAGGCGCTGCACAGTTGGTGCCGGTGGGGCCCGAAGAGCGGTATCAGCTCACCGCTCAGTCGGTCGCCGATTGCTGGAACGCCGATAGCGTCGGCGCCTTGCTCGCCTCGCCGGCCAACCCCACCGGCACGCTGCTGAGCGCTGCGGAGCTGTCTTCGTTGTCCCAGGCCTTGAAGGCCCGTGGCGGCCACATGGTGGTCGACGAGATTTATCACGGCCTGACCTATGGCGTGGATGCCAGCAGCGTGCTGGAGGTGGACGATGACGCCTTCGTGCTCAACAGCTTCTCAAAGTATTTCGGCATGACCGGCTGGCGACTGGGCTGGCTGGTAGCGCCCGAAGAAGCGGTGGGGGATCTGGAAAAGCTGGCGCAGAACCTCTATATCAGCGCGCCGAGTATGGCCCAGCATGCCGCGCTGGCCTGTTTCGAGCCGCAGACCCTGGCGATTCTCGAAGAGCGGCGGGCCGCCTTTGCCGAGCGCCGTGACTTCCTGCTGCCAGCGCTGCGCGACCTGGGCTTCGGCATTGCCGTGGAGCCTCAGGGCGCCTTTTATCTGTATGCGGATATCAGCGCCTTCGGTGGCGATGCCTACGGTTTCTGCCAACACTTCCTGGAAACCGAGCATGTGGCTTTCACTCCGGGCCTGGACTTCGGTCGGCATCAGGCAGGGCATCACGTGCGCTTCGCCTACACGCAGAGCCTGCCGCGCCTGGAGCAGGCGGTCGAACGTATTGCCCGTGGTCTGAAGAGCTGGAGCGCCAATGCGATTTGATCCGCCGCTCGAAGAAGGTCGCCTGCTGCGGCGCTACAAACGCTTTCTCGCCGATATCGAAACCACCAGCGGCGAACTGCTGACCATCCACTGCCCCAACACTGGTTCGATGCTCAACTGCATGAGCGAGGGCTGCAAGGTCTGGTTCAGCCGCTCCAGTGACCCCAAGCGCAAACTGCCGGGTACCTGGGAAATCGGTGAAACGCCTCAGGGCCGCCTGGCCTGCATCAACACCGGACGCGCCAACGGGCTGGTCGAAGAAGCGCTGCGCGCCGGGGTGATCTCCGAGCTGGCAGGCTTTACCGCGCTACGCCGCGAAGTGCCTTATGGCGTGGAGCGTAGTCGGGTGGATTTCTGCCTCGAGTACACCAGCGGCGTGGCGTTCGTCGAGGTGAAGAGCGTGACCCTGGGCTTCGCCGACAGCGCCGTGGCGGCCTTTCCGGATGCGCGTACCGAGCGCGGCGCCAAGCACCTGCGTGAGCTCGCGGCCTTGGCGCGCAGCGGCGTGCGCGCTGTGCAACTGTATTGCGTGAGCCTGTCGGGTATCGAGGCGGTACGGCCTGCCCAAGAAATCGACCCGGCCTACGCGGCCGCTTTGACCGAAGCGGTGAGCGCGGGTGTCGAGGTGCTGGCTTATGGCGTGGATATATCGCCGCTGGGCATTGAGGTGGTGCGGCGCCTGGATGTGCGGCTGGCTTGAAATCGCTCCCGGGTATCGCTGCGCTCCACCCAGGCTACGGGGCCGCGTTCCCGCCAGCATGCTTCTGTAGCCTGGCGTTGAGCGAAGCGATACCCAGGTTTTAACCTACAAATCGACCCAGACCCCGTCCGCATCTTCTTTGCTGTCGATCACCTTCAGGCTTTCACCCTCGCAAGGCCCAGCCACGCACTCGCCGGACTCGATCAGAAACAGCGCACCATGCCGGGCGCACTGGATCAGGCTGGCACTTGGGTCGAGAAACTGATCGGCCTGCCACTCCAGCGGCACGCCACGATGGGGGCAGCGATTGCGGTACACGAACACCTCACCGCCCTTGCGAACGGCGAACAGCTGCTTACCTGTAACGGAAAAGCCCCGGCTTTGAGCTTCTGGAAGCTCGTGCGGGGCGCATAGACGAATCATCGAAGTCTCCAGGCCTGAGAGGGGATTATCCCGGATCGGCCTGGCGATGGAAGGGGCGCGCGTCCTTGCGCGAATCGGCTCAGCTTGCTCTGTTCATATTTCCCAGATCAGGTTGAAGGCTGCGTGGCGTCCCGGCTGGGAGTAGCGGCCGAGGCTCGAGCTGTTCTCGGTAAGGCTGCGTA
This sequence comes from Pseudomonas sp. AC355, assembly GCF_979258205.1. NCBI lineage: Bacteria > Pseudomonadati > Pseudomonadota > Gammaproteobacteria > Pseudomonadales > Pseudomonadaceae > Pseudomonas > Pseudomonas sp. AC355. Next base: position 4,712,479 of record NZ_OZ409843.1, read on the forward strand.
CGTCGCCCCATTGCCAGTATTGCTTGTCCGTCAGGTTGAACAGGCCGGCGTTCACCGATACCCCGGAACCGATGTTCCAGTAGGCACTGAGATCGAGGGTGCCATAGCCCGAGGGCTCGAACTGATTGGCGATCTGCGTTTGATCGACACGCTTCTTGGCCGCCGCCACGGTCAAGGTCAGCTCACCGCCAAACTGGCCACTTGGCGCATCGTAGCCCAGGCCGAGCACGGCCTTGAGCGGGTCGACGCTGTTGAGCGGTTGCCCGGTCGCCTCGTCCTTGCCGCGTGCATAGGCGACGGCACTGCGCAGATGGCTGCCGGCAGGCATGCCGAAACGCTCCAGCAACAGTTCGCCGCGGGCCTCTGCACCGCGAATGGTCACGCGATCAAGGTTCTGATACTGGAAGGTCATGCGACCGGCGCCAGTCGGGTCGCTGGCCAGCGTCATCTGCTCGATGAAATCGTCGTAGCGGTTGTAGAACAGCGCCACGCCAAAGGCGCCGGTCTCGTACTGACCGCGCAGGCCGATCTCATAACTGTCGCTGGTCTCAGGTTTGAGATTGGGGTTGGCGATGGTCTGGTAGTTACGGGCGAAGTTGATGAACTCACCAAAGATGTCCACCGGATTGGGTGCCCGGAACCCTGCTGCGTACTGACCATAGACGCTATGGGCGTCGTCGATGCGATAGGTGATGCCGAGCTTGGGCGAAATCGCCTCGTCTCGGTAGTCGGACGGGTTGCGATCGATCGGCTGGCTGTTCAGGTAGTGCTGCGTGACCTCCGGCTTCATCTCGTAGTGGTCGTAGCGCAGGCCAGGCAGCAGCGTCCAGCGGCCTATCTCGATGCTGTCCTGAACGAAGAACGCATATTCGGTCGAGATCGGATCCGGGAAGTCGCTGAGCGGGAAGGTTTCATCGCCGGGGATCGCCGGAACCGGCAGGCCGCTGCTGGCGAACACTTCACGGCCTTTGCGCAGGTCACTGCTTTCCAGGCGCTTGAAGTCGAAACCGTAGATCAGTCGATGGTTGGCCGCGCCGATCTCGAAGGTTTTGTCGAACTTGGTGTTGAAGGCCCAGAGGTCTTCCTGATAGGTCGAATCGCGGCTGCGCTCACGCAAGCTGCCGCCGCTGAAGCGCTGCTGGTAGGTGCGCTGGCGGATCTGACTTTCCTGATAGCTCAGCTGCCATTCGACATGGTCGCTGATCGCCGTATCCAGGGCGAAGCTATGGAGCAGGCTGATGCGATCGCGATCGGTGTTGTCGGTAGCGTTCGAGGTGCGCACCGTGGCTGCGGTGCTGTACTCGCTGAGTACCTTGGTATCGGCATCGTCCTCGTAGCGCTCGTAAGTCAGCTGCAAACGGTCATCGTTGAAGTAATTCCAGCCGACTTTGGCGAGCAGGTTATTGGCGGTGTAGTCCTGATGGTTGGCCTCCTCGCGACCGGCACCGATCCCGCTGCGGCCGCCGTAGGTGTTGAGGGCCTGGCCGTCACGCCGACCCAGATGCAGCAGGCCGTCAAGCGAGCCCTGGCGGGCAGCCAATGTCGCGCTGCGCGACCAGCTGTCATCTGCGCCGTCATAGCCGGTTTTAAGGCGGGCATAGGCGTCATCGCCGGCGCCTAAGTAATCGGCGGCATCCTTGGTCAGGAAGCTGACTGCGCCGCCAATGGCATCGCTGCCATATAGAGAGCTGGCCGGGCCGCGGATGATCTCCACACGCTTGAGGGTGTCCGGGTCGACATAATTGCGCCGCGCATCGAGGAACGGCCCGAAGTTGAAGGCGTCCGGCATGGGGACGCCGTCCACCTGAGTGAGGATGCGGTTGCCGCCGATGCCACGGATCGTGAACCCCGCCAGACCGAAGCGACTGCCTGTGCCACTGACCGAGACACCCGGTTCGTAGCGCACCAGATCCTTGATGTTCTTGACCGTCTTGCGGTCGATGTCTTGCTCGGTAATCACCGACACGGTATTGGGAACGCTGTTGGTGCTCTGCTCCGTGCGGGTCGCACTGATTGTGGTTTTCTCCAGCTGCAGCGTCTGAGCGATGGCGAACGATGGGCCGAGCAATAACAGGGCCAGACAAGAACGAAGCGGGAAGGGCGGGGTGAGCGACATGCGGGTCTCCTCGGTCATGTCGAAAAGTAGTTGGGCAGTGATGGCATATTAAGTATTAGTGATTATCATTTGCAAATGATAATTTGTGGCAATTAAGATGATTTAATGTTTGCGCGGTTCGCTCTCGCGGTGGCCCGTTTACCCTTTTTCAGTCTGCGGTTTCCCTCGCGAGGTCAGCGAGACCTGCAAGGAGTGAGTGATGAGCGATCTATCTGTAGCGGATGGAGGCCTGTACGCCTCCTGGCAGCACCTGCGTGTTGAGCAGCCGCAGTTGCGTGCCCGCGATGCGGCAGCGCAGTTAGGCGTCAGCGAAGCCGAGCTGACGGCCAGCCGACTGGGCGTGGATGCAGTGCGCCTGCGTCCCGAGTGGGCAACCCTGTTGCCTGCGCTGGGCGAACTCGGCCAGGTCATGGCGCTGACCCGCAACGAGTCCTGCGTGCACGAACGCAAGGGCGTCTACCGTGACGTGACGGTGACCGGTAATGGCCAGATGGGCCTGGTGGTCTCCGCGGATATCGACCTGCGCCTGTTTCTCGGTGGCTGGGCCAGCGTGTTCGCCGTCGAGGAGCAAAGCCCGCGAGGGGTGATGCGCAGCCTGCAGGTGTTCGATCACCAGGGCATGGCGGTGCACAAGGTGTACCTCACCGAGCAGAGCGAGTTGGCGGCCTGGGCGCCTCTGGTCGAGCGTTTTCGTGATGCGCAGCAGTTGCCTGAACTCGAGCTGAGGCCTCTGCCCGAGCCTGCGGCGCCGCGGGCGGACGAGCAGATCGATGTCGACGCCCTGCGTGTCGGTTGGTCGACGCTCAAGGACACCCACCATTTTTTCGCCCTGTTGAAGACCCATGCTGCAACCCGCACCCAGGCCCTGCGCCTGGCAGGCGGCGAGTGGGCCGAAAGGCTGGCGCCCGATGCCCTGGCTGGCGTGTTCGAGCGCGCTGCGGCTGCCGAGGTGCCGATCATGGTGTTCGTCGGCAACCGGCATTGCATCCAGATCCATACCGGTCCGGTGAGCAACCTGCGCTGGATGGATACCTGGTTCAACGTGCTGGATCCGCAGTTCAACCTGCACCTCAAGGCCCATGACGTCCATGAGCTGTGGCGAGTGCGCAAGCCGAGCAGCGATGGTGTGATCACCAGTTGGGAAGCCTTCGACGCCAATGGCGAGCTGATCCTGCAGTTGTTCGGTGCGCGCAAGCCGGGTGTGCCCGAACGCGAGGACTGGCGCCGCCTGGCAGAGGAAACCCCAGCCCTGCAACCCTGAAAGCAGGTGCAGCCGCCCTGTCTGCGGCTACACTGCCAGCCTTGGTCACTGATGCTTTGCAGTGGCCTGGATACGAATTGTGTTTTTCTGGAGCCTGATCCATGACCCGCCCTATCGCCGTATTCGCCCTGTTCGCCAGCCTGCTGTCGCCGCTGGTGGCGAGTGCCGAAAACCTGCCGCAGCGTTGGGTCAGTGCCGGTGGCTCGCTCAGCGAGTGGGTCGTCGAGCTGGGTGGTGAAGGCAAGCTGGTGGGTGTTGACACCACCAGCTTGCATCCAGCCTCCCTGAAGAAATTGCCGAGCGTGGGTTATCAGCGCCAGCTTGCTGCCGAGGGCATCCTCGCGCTGCGTCCCGAGGTGCTGCTCGGCACCGATGAGATGGGCCCGCCACCGGTGTTGGCGCAGCTGGCAGCGGCAGGTGTGAAGGTGGAAACCCTGTCGGCTGAAGCCGACCTGCAGGCCCTGCATGGCAACCTGCAACGTATCGGCGCACTGCTGGGCGACGAGGCGCATGCCGAAAGCGTTTTCAGCGCCTACCAGGCACGCCTGAACGAGCAGGCCGACTGGGTCGCCAAGGCGCAGGCCGATAGCCAGGCACCCACCGTTTTGTTGCTGCTCGGCCATGCAGGCAGCAGCCCCATGGCGGGCGGGCAGGACACGGCCGCGGCCTGGGTGATCGAACACGCGGGCGGCAAGAACCTGACCACTCACGACGGCTACAAGGCGCTGTCCACCGAGGCGTTGCTGGCATTGAATCCCGAGGTGGTGATCTTCGCCGACCGCCGCCTGAGCGGTGACGAGGCCAAGCAGGCGCTGCTCAAGCAGAACCCGGCGCTGGCCTCGACCAAAGCGGGGAAAGAAGGGCGCCTGGTGGCGATCGACCCGACCTTGCTGGTCGGCGGCCTCGGCCCGCGCATTCCCGCTGGCCTCGCCGAGCTCTCGGCCGCCTTCTACCCTGGCCGTACGCCGCTTACCCCCGCGACCCCATGAGACCGGTGATCAGCCCGCGCTCACTGTTTATCGCACTGGGCCTGCTGCTCGCGCTCGCGTTGTGGCTGTCCCTGGCATTGGGGCCCGTCAGTCTGCCTCTGGGTGACACCTTGCGTGCCGCGCTGCGCCTGGCCGGGTTGCCGCTGGAGGGGCAAGGCCTGCAGCAGGCCGAGCTGATTCTTGGCCAGATCCGTATGCCGCGGACGCTGCTGGGCCTTGCGGTCGGCGCGGTGCTGGCGCTGTGTGGTGTGGCGATGCAGGGGCTTTTTCGCAACCCGTTGGCCGACCCCGGTCTGATCGGCGTATCCAGTGGTGCGGCGCTCGGTGCGGCTGTCGCTATCGTCGGTGGTGCGGCGCTGGGCGGCATTCCCGAGCTGTTCGCGCCCTATCTGTTGTCGCTGTGCGCCTTTCTGGGGGGGCTGGTGGTTACCGCGCTGGTCTACCGCCTGGGGCGCCGCAACGGCCAGACCAGCGTGACCACCATGCTGCTCGCCGGGATCGCTCTCAATGCCCTGGCGTTCGCCTGCATCGGCCTGTTCACCTACCTGGCCGACGATGCCACTTTGCGGACTCTGACCTTCTGGAACCTTGGCAGCCTCAATGGCGCCAGCTATGCGCGCCTCTGGCCCCTGCTGCTGGTGACCCTTGCCGTGGCGCTATGGTTACCGCGGCGAGCCCAGGCGCTGAATGCCTTGCTACTCGGTGAATCGGAGGCCCGCCATCTGGGCGTAGCGGTCGAGCGGTTGAAGCGCGAGCTGGTGTTCTGCACCGCGCTGGGCGTCGGCGCGGCAGTGGCGGCGGCCGGAATGATCGGTTTCATCGGCCTGGTGGTGCCACATCTGGTGCGCCTGCTGGTCGGTCCAGGACCATCGCGTTCTGCTGCCTGCTTCGGCGCTGGCCGGTGCCAGTTTGCTGTTGCTGGCTGATCTGTTCGCCCGATTGATCCTGTCACCGGCCGAGCTGCCCATCGGCATCGTCACCGCATTGATTGGCGCCCCGTTCTTTCTTTATTTGCTGCTGCGGGGGCGTACCTGATGATCAGTGCACGCAAGTTGTCGATCCTGCGCGGCGACAAGCAGGTGCTGGTCGATATCGACCTGCAGTTGCAGCCCGGTGAGGTACTGGGCGTGCTCGGCCCGAACGGTGCTGGTAAGAGCACCTTGCTCGGCGCCCTGTGTGGCGAGCTGGCGGCAGCAACGGGCGATGTTTCGCTTGGCGACCGCCCGCTGAGTGCCTGGCAAGGTGTGGAGCGCGCGCGCCGCCTGGCGGTGCTGCCGCAGAGTTCGTCACTGAGCTTCGGCTTTGCGGTACGTGATGTAGTGATCATGGGACGCATGCCCCATGACACTGGCCGCGACCGTGATGTGCAGATCGTCCGCGAGGCGCTGCAGGCGGCCGATGCCGAGCACCTGGCCGAGCGCAGCTATCTGGAACTGTCCGGTGGCGAGCGTCAGCGCGTACACCTGGCGCGGGTGCTGGCGCAGTTGTGGCCAGGTGGCGCCGAGCAGACGCTGTTGCTCGACGAACCCACCTCCATGCTCGACCCTCTGCATCAACACACCACGCTGCAGGCCGTACGCCGTTTTGCCGAGCAGGGCGCTGCGGTGCTGGTGATCCTCCATGACCTGAATCTGGCGGCGCGCTACTGCGATCGTCTGCTGCTGCTCAACGATGGGCGGACCCACGCCATTGGCCTGCCCGCCGAGGTACTGCGTGCCGAGCCGCTGCAGGCCGTGTTCGGCCTCGAGGTTCTGGTGCAACGGCATCCCGAGCGAGGCCATCCGCTCATCGTTGCCCGCTGAAGGAAATTTTCATGCGTAGTTTTCTGTTGCTTGGCCTGCTGGCGCTGGTCGCCTGCCAAAGTCAGCCTGTTCTGGCACCGCTGCCTGCGTGGCAAAGCCCGCAGGGGCGCGAGCATGCCGAGTTGGGGCAGATCGTTGATCTGCACAGTGGCGAGCGGCTGACGCCCGAGCAACTGGTGGCGCGGCTGGCCACGGCGCCCCGCGTACTGGTCGGCGAGCAGCACGACAACCCGGATCATCATGCCCTTCAGCTGTGGTTGCTGCATGCGCTGGAGCAGCGCCGCGAGCAGGGCAGTTTGCTGCTGGAAATGATCGCCTCGGGCCAGCAGCACCTTGCCGATGAGGTGGCGCAGCAGCTGAGGGAGGGCAGGCAGATCGATGATTTGCCCAAGGCGCTGGAGTGGAGCAACGGCTGGCCCTGGGCGTTGTATGGGCCGATCGTTCGCCATGGGTTGGCGCAGAACTATGGCTTGAGAGCGGCCAATCTCGACCGCGCGGAGATCATGGCCATCTACCGTGAACAGCCTGTTCTGCAGGGCCATGCCTCGACTGCAGCAGCGGTGCGAGAGCCGCTGCTGGCGCAGATTCGCGAATCCCATTGCGACAAGCTGCCGATCAACCAGTTGCCCGCGATGCTGGCTGTGCAGCAACAACGTGACCGACGCATGGCCGAACAGTTGCTGGCCGCGCCGCAGCCGGCGATGCTGTTCGCAGGCGCTTTTCATGTGCGGCGTGACTTGGGTGTGCCGCTGCACCTCGGTGACCTGGGCGCACCCGCTAGCGCCCAGGTGCTGATCCTGTCCGAGGTGGGCAAGTCGGTAACGGCGCAACAAGCGGACTACGTGTGGTACACCGCCGCGTTGCCCGCCGAGGATCATTGCGCACGATTTCAGTAGCGCAAAATCCTCGTAGGGTGGATTAGGTGCTTGTTGCAGGGCGCAAGTGGCGCGTGGGGATCGTTGCGTCGTATCCCACCATGGGTGTTACGGCGGATATCGCTCGGTGGGTTACGCGACGCGCCGAGATAGCGGTACTTGATACGGCTATACCTGGCGTCGCTAACCTGCGCGGCCCGACCAACCCTACGGGGTCGTCAGAAGCCTTCCAGCACGATCTTGCCCTTTGCCTTGCCGCTTTCCAGCAGTGCATGGGCACGGCGCAGATTGTCGGCGTTGATGGCGCCGAAGTGTTCGCCCAGAGTGGTTTTCAAGGTGCCGGCGTCGACCAGGTCGGCCACGCGGTCGAGCAGGCGATGCTGTTCGATCATGTCGGCGGTTTCGAACAGCGAGCGGGTGAACATCAGTTCCCAGTGCAGGGAAATGCTCTTGCGCTTGAGTTTCATCACGTCCAGCGGCTGAACCGGATCGTCGATCAGCGCCAGACGACCCTGGGGAGCCAGCGCTTCGACCAGTGCATCGTAGTGTTGGTCGGTCTGAGTCAGGCTGGCCACATGAGTGACCTGGGGGATGCCGATACGCGCCAGTTCCTCGTTCAGTGGCTTGCTGTGGTCGATCACGTGGTGAGCGCCCAGCTCCTTCACCCAGGCCTGGGTTTCCGGGCGCGAGGCGGTACCGATCACGGTCAGCCCGGTGAGCTGCCGCGCCAGTTGCACCAGTATCGAACCGACGCCACCCGCTGCACCGACGATCAACAGACTCTGGCCCTGGTCGGCGTTACCCTCAGCAACCTGCAAACGGTCGAACAGCAGCTCCCAGGCAGTGATCGCCGTGAGCGGCATGGCCGCAGCTTCGGCAAAGGGCAGGCTGCTCGGTTTACGCCCGACGATGCGTTCGTCGACCAGGTGCAACTCGCTGTTGGCACCCGCACGGTTGATAGCGCCCGCGTAGGAGACCTCGTCGCCGACCTTGAGCAGCGTGACGTCGGCGCCAACCGCCTTGACCACGCCGGCGGCGTCCCAACCCAGTACTTTGGCCTGGCCATCTTCGGGCGCCACGTTGCGGCGAATCTTGGTGTCCACCGGGTTCACCGAGATGGCTTTTACCTCGACGAGCAGATCCCGTGGGCCGGGTGTTGGCGCGTCCAGTTGCACGTCCAGCAGGGCTTGCGGGTTATCGATGGGCAGCGACTGGTGGTAGGCGACGGCTTTCATGGAGGAGTCCTGTAAGGGAGTGAGATGAGCGCAGCTTGCGCCATTCCATTGCTAGGAAAAACCAGATGAAGGTAGAGTCTCTTTCAATATTTTTTTGAAGATCGACGCCATGCTGCGTTTTGACGACCTGCAATTGTTCGTGCGTATCGCCGTGGAAGGTAGCCTGTCTGCAGCCGCCCGCCAGCTCGCTATCTCACCTGCAGTGGCCAGCGCTGGTCTCAAGCGTCTGGAGCAGCAGTTGCAAGCACGTCTGTTCGTGCGCTCGACGCGCAGCCTGCGGTTGACGGCCGAGGGGGAAGGCTTTCTGGAGCACGCCCGGCAGGCGTTGCAGAGCCTCGAGGCCGGGCGCCAGCAGTTGGCCGGGAGCAAATCCGCCATCAGCGGGCCGCTGCAGCTTTCGGTGCCGTCCGATTTCGGCCGCAATACCCTGCTGCCGTGGCTCGATACCTTCATGCAGACGCACCCGCAGGTGCAGTTGCGGCTGCTACTCGGTGATCGAGTGACCGATCTGTTCCGCGAGCCTGTGGATATCGCCCTGCGCTACGGTGAGCCGGAAGACTCGAGCCTGGTGGCCTTGCCGGTCGCGCCGGGCAATCGCCGGGTGCTGTGCGCCGCGCCGGCCTATCTACAGCGCCATGGCGAGCCACTGCAGATCAGCGAGCTGCGCGAACACAATTGCCTGATCTACATGCTCGGCGGCCGCGCCTACGAGCGTTGGCGTTTTCATGAGGGTGACGGTGAACACAGCCTGCAGGTCGCCGGCGACCGGCTCAGCGACGATGCCGATGTGGTGCGCCGCTGGGCCGTGGCGGGGATGGGCGTGGTGTACAAGTCCTGGCTGGACGTGGCAGGTGACGTGCACGCCGGGCGCCTCAAAGTCTTGCTGCCGGATCTGCTGGGTGAGCCGACACCCCTCAATCTGATCTGCACCCACCGCGAGCAATTGAGCAAGCCGGTTCACCTGTTGCGCGACTTCGTTCAGGCGCGCTGCGCCGAACTGCTGGCGCAGGCTCCGTGGGCTCGCTAAGCTCTGCGGCAATCCACCGCAGCACCTGACACGCTACAGGCCCTAAAATCGCTGCCCATGAACTTGTCCCGCTCTGATAGCTCGTTGCTCGCCTGGGTGCTGTATTTCAGCGTCCTGTTCAGCGCGTTCGCCTGTGCCATCGGCCACGGGCAGATGACCGGTCTGCAGCTCAGCGGCATGGACGGCGGCTACTGTTCCCTGGATGCAAGTGGCAGTGGTGGTATGGACATGGGCGGCGTCGATTCCGGCATGCCTATGCCCTCGACGGGCTCCGGTTGCCCGCTGTGCTCCACCTTCGTCGCCCTGGCGCTGGCCGCCTTCTTCGGCCTGCTGGGCTTGTTGCCACGCCAGCGCCCGGCCAACCCTCGCCCCAATGCCGAACCCGGCGGGGCCCTGCGTTATCTCTGGCCATCGGCCAATCCTCGCGCTTCTCCGCTCACCGCCTGACTTCGTTTGGTTGTCTTTGCCTGCCGCGCGCCTCGCGCTGTGGGCAATTCGCTTACGTACAGGATCGGGCTCCACATGAGAAACGCGACACCTTCGTTCTACAACCTGGCCTGGCGCTGGCATTTCTATGCCGGCCTGTTCGTCATTCCCTTCATGATCATGCTGTCGGTGACCGGCATCATCTACCTGTTCAAGCCGCAGCTCGATCAGCTGATGTACGCCGATCTGCTGCAGGTGCAGGCCAGCGGCCAGTCGCTGACAGCCGATGAAATGCTTGGTCGGGTGCAGGCGGTCTACCCTCAGGGCAGCGTCAGCCAATACCTGCCGCCAGTGGATGTCGACCGTAGCGCGCAGTTCGTCGTCGGGGTTGGCGAGCGCACCCGCAACGTTTTCGTCGACCCTTACAGCGGCGCCATCCTTGGTACTCAGGATGCCCATGACAATCTGCAGGCGCTGGCCCGTGCGGTGCATGCCGACCTGCTGATCGGTACGCCGGGAGATCGTTTGATCGAACTGGCGGCGGGCTGGGGTGTGGTGCTGGTGGTTTCCGGCCTGTATCTCTGGTGGCCGCGAGGTAGCAACAAGTCGGCAGTGCTATGGCCGCGGCTGTCGGCCCGCGGCCGTCTGTTTTGGCGCGACCTGCATGCCGTCACCGGCTTCTGGGGGGGCTTGTTGCTGCTGGTCATGCTGCTCACCGGGATGACCTGGACGGGCGTCTGGGGCAAGCAATTCGCCGGAGCCTGGAACCACTTCCCGGCGGCCATGTGGGACGAGGTGCCAACCTCGGATCGCCAGGCTGGTGAGCTCAACCAGAGCCACAAGCAGACCGTGCCCTGGGCGCTGGAAAATACCCCGATGCCAGAGTCCGATCCCCATGCGGCGCACAATGGCGGTGCCATGCCGGCTTCAACGGCCAACCCGAGCGTCAGCTTGCAGCAGGTGGTCGATATCGCCAGCGAGCGCGACGTACACCCGGGCTACAGCATCACTTTCCCGACCACTGCCACTGGCGTCTACACCATCGCGCTATTCGCCGACGACCCACGCAACGACGCCACGCTGCATATCGACCAGTACAGTGCGGCGGTGCTTGCCGATGTACGCTGGCGCGATTACGGCCTTGCCGCCCGTGCAGTTGAAAGTGGCGTGATGCTGCACATGGGCAAGCTCTATGGCCTGCCGCATCAGTTGTTCATTTTTGCCGTATGCCTGCTGATTCTGCTCAGTTCGGTCAGTGGTTTGATCATGTGGTGGAAGCGCCGCCCCAGCGGCAGCCTTGGCGTGCCGCCGCTGCGCCATGATCTGCCGCGCTGGAAGGTCGGCGTGGCGATCATGATCGTGCTCGGTGCGCTGTTTCCGCTGGTTGGCGCTTCGCTGCTGCTGATCTGGGCGCTGGATTTTCTGCTGCTGTCGCGCCTTTCGGCACGTCGGTTGGCCTGACTTCAAGAGCGTACCTGCGGGTACGGTCGTTCATTCAAATCGCTTTATGGAGAGTTGCCATGTCACTGAAGAAAATCGTTCTAGCCGCCGCTCTGCTGGGCACCAGCCTGCTGGCCAACGCTCACCAGTACGATGCTGGCGAGTTGCATATCGAGCATCCCTGGTCGCGGGAAATGCCGCCGGTGGCGCCGACCGCTGCCGCCTATTTCGTGGTGCACAACAAAGGTGCTCAGGATGATCGTCTGCTGTCAGTCGAGACGCCTGTAGCCGGCAAGGCGGAGATTCACGAGCATGCCCACGTGGGCGGCCTGATGAAGATGCAGCAGGTTCAGAACGTGGTGATTCCAGCCGGTGGCGAAGTGAAATTCGCGCCCATGGGTTATCACGTGATGCTGTTCAACCTGAAGCAGCAGGCGAAGAGCGGGGAACGTTTCCCGCTGACCCTGACCTTCGAGAAGGCCGGCCAGGTGCAGGTCGACGTGGCGGTGCAGAAGGATGAACCGGCGGCGGAAGGTGGGCATGAGCATAAGGGGCATTGATCACACCTGCCGTGCGTGGCAACTTGCCTAACGGTTCTCGCTAGGCCGTACTGAGGTGCTTTTTTCCACAAGGCTCACAGGCAACATCAATTGCCCCTTACAGGAGGCCAAGTGGAATCGTTGTGTAGAGGGTTGAGCGGCATGGATGCCGCGAGAGCCGCGATGGGCCAGGGATGGCCCATCGTGGGGGGCCGCCTAGGTCGTGCCCTCGGAGCACCGATGTAGCGAGGGAACCCCGGCGAAGCCCGAGCCGGATGTCGGGCCTAGACCTTTTGGTTTCTTTTGGCGGGGCCGGCCATCCGGGCAATGCCAAAAGAAACCCGCTCGTCAGGGCGGACTGAGGGCGCAAGCAACACGGTAAGCCTGACTATCACGGTGGACGAACAAAGCGTCGTCCACCCTACGGCTTGCCGGCCCAGTAGATGTATTGTTCTCCTTTGGCAGTGAGCAGCAGGCCGTTGCCCGTATCCTCGATCAGCCCTTCATCGAGCAGATCAGCCCGTAGCCTGGGTTGAGCGCAGCGATACCCAGGAATCACCCGCCCCGGGTATCGCTTCGCTCAACACCGGGCTACTCACACCAGCCTGGCATCCAGGCTGTTCTGCGCCAAACGCTTGGCCTGGTCTTCGCTCATGCCCAGCCCTTGATGCAGGGCGGCGAAGTTTTCGGTGACGTAGCCACCGAAGTAGGCCGGGTCGTCGGAGTTGACCGTGACCTTCACGCCACGCTCGAGCATGTCGAGGATGTTGTGCTGGCCCATGTGCTCGAACACGCAGAGTTTGGTGTTGGACAGTGGGCAGACAGTCAGCGGGATCTGCTCGTCGATGATTCGCTGCATCAGGCGCTCGTCTTCGATGGCGCGCACGCCGTGGTCGATGCGTTCGATCTTGAGCAGATCCAGGGCTTCCCAGATGTACTCGGGCGGGCCTTCCTCGCCGGCGTGCGCCACCGCGTGTAAGCCTTCACTGCGGGCCTTGGCGAACACCCGCTCGAACAGCCGCGGCGGGAAACCTTTCTCCGAACTATCCAGGCCGACGGCGATGAAGGCATCGCGAAACGGCATGGCCTGTTCCAGAGTCTGGAACGCCTGCTCTTCAGGCAAGTGGCGCAGAAAGGCGAGGATCAGGCCGTGGCTGATGCCCAGCTGTTTCTCGCCATCCACCAGCGCCTGCTTGATGCCGCGCAGCACCACCTCGAAGGGGATGCCACGGTCGGTGTGGGTCTGCGGGTCGAAGAACGGCTCGGTGTGTACCACGTTCTGCGCCTTGCACTTGAGCAGGTAGGCCCAGGTCAGGTCGTAGAAATCCTGCTCGGTGCGCAGCACGTCGGCACCTTGGTAATACAGGTCGAGGAATTCCTGCAGGTTGTTGAAGGCGTAAGCCGCGCGTAGCGCCTCGACATCGTTCCAGGGCAGGGCGATGCGGTTGCGCTCGGCCAGGGCGAACAGCAGCTCAGGCTCCAGAGAACCTTCCAGATGCAGGTGCAGTTCGGCCTTGGGCAGGGCGTTGAGCCAGTCGTACATGGGACAATCTCGTTCATCAAACGTGGCCGCGAAGTTTAACCCCATGGGCGCACCCTTGCGGCATCGAGACGCCCGAGCGGTACGTGGGTTGAATTATTTACAGGATGTTGCAGTCGGAGCAGGATCGATCTGCTCCTCTCTGAAAGGAATCGCTCCATGTTCAATGCCATCAAGCAGGAATACTGGCTGCTGCTGGCCGTGCTAGCTGCGGTCATCGCGCTGCCGTTGGAGCACGCGTTGCTGGGGCATGGCCAGGGTGTTGCCCTGATCGCTGCGATCGCGCTGATCGGCGCCATCGTCTGTGCGTCGCTACGGGTCGCTCACCATGCCGAGCAACTGGCGGAGCGGGTCGGCGATCCCTACGGCACCATGATCCTCACCCTGTCGGCGGTGCTGGTCGAGGTGGTGATTCTGGCGATCATGATGAGCAATGAGGCGTCGCCGACACTGGTGCGCGACACCATCTATTCGGCAGTGATGCTCGACATCAACGGCATCCTTGGTCTGGCTGCGCTGATGGGGGGCATCAAGCACGGCGAGCAGCCTTACAACGACGACTCGGCACGCAGCTATAGCGTGATGATCCTTACCGCCATGGGCATTTCCATGGTGGTGCCCGAGTTCATTCCCGAGTCGGACTGGAAGGCGTACTCGGTGTTCACCATCGGCGCCATGCTGGTGCTCTACGCCGTGTTCCTGCGTATGCAGGTAGGCCCGCACAGTTACTTCTTCAGCTATAGCTACCCGGAGAAGAAAAATCGCGGCGGTGACGGCCACGGGGCTGGCGAGTCGCAGGTCAACGTTGCCTGGTCGGTGGGCGTGCTGCTGTTTGGCGTCGTGGTGATCGGCGTGCTCGCCGAGGTCATGTCCCAGGCCCTGGACCTAGGCCTCGAAGGTACCGGCGCACCACCGGTGCTGACCGCCATCGTGGTGGCGGGAATTTCCGCGGCGCCGGAAATTCTCACCGCCCTGCGGGCAGCGCTGGCCAATCGCATGCAGTCGGTGGTCAACATCGCCCTCGGTGCATCCCTGTCGACGGTGATTCTCACCGTGCCGGTGATGGAAGCCATGGCGCTGTACAGCGGCCAACCGTTCCAGATGGCCATGACCCCTGTGCAGACGGTGATGGTGTTCATCACTCTGATCGTCTGCGCCATCAATCTCAATGACGGTGAAACCAACGCCATCGAGGGCATGACCCACTTCGTGCTGTTCGCCACTTTCCTGATGCTGGCGATGCTCGGTCTGTAGAACTTCGTTTCCAAAGGCCTGCGGCTGGCCTCGTTACCAGGCGATAGGGTTGCCCTGGTAATCGACGAAGTGATGACCACCGCGCCCGGCATGACGCTCGACCTGCTCGATCAGGCCGCGGCAGCTGTCGACCACTTCGACTATGGCGCCATCGCCGCCCATCTCTGTTTTCACCCAGCCCGGGTGCAGTGAAAGCACCGTCGGGCGCGGCTCCGGCAATTCGCAGACGAAGCTGTTGGTCAGTGAGTTCAGCGCCGCCTTGCTGGCCTTGTACAGCGCCAGATTATTGCCTTCCGGATTGGCCACGCTGCCCAGCCCCGAGCTCATGAACGCCAGCACGCCGGTCTGTGGTCGCAGCTGACCCACCAACTGCTCGGCCAGGCGAATCGGCGCCACCACGTTGGTCAGAAACAACTGGCCCAGTTCTTCAGTCGTCGCGGCTGCTGCGGACTGGTGGCTAGGGCCGAGAATCCCGGCGTTGACGAACAACAGATCGAACACCTGTCCGCTCAGCCGCCGCTTCAGCAGTCGTAGTGCTGGCGCGTCGTCGATATCCAGTGACTCGATCTGCACGCCTTGCAGCGCTTGCAGATCGGTGGCGCGGGCGGGGTCGCGCACCGTGGCGGTGACCTGCCAGCCATCGGCGTGCAGTTGGCGCACCAGGCCCAGGCCGATGCCGCGGGAGGCACCGATGATCAAGGCAGTTCTGTTCGAAGGCATGGCGAAACTCCACGGTTGGCAAGGGTTGTCAGCTTAGCAAGCGCTGCCTCTGCAGGTGTCTGCAATCTTCGTCAGTACCTACACATTCACTGACAAAACATGGACTTGCGGCGCCTGTGATAAAGGTTGGTGAAAGGTTGGCGCTCTAGGATGCGCGGCTCGTGTCGTGTGTAGCGATCCTCACAAGAAGAATAGGAGACCTCCGGTTTGCTGACCCTGATTGGCTTGTTGACCATTTTCTGCCTGGTTGTGCTGCTTCTGAGCGGGCGCATGTCGCCCGTCTTGCCGTTGATCGTGGTGCCGTTGCTGGGCGCGCTCTGTGCGGGTTTCGGGCCCGAAGAGATCTCAGGATTCTTCACCGATGGCGTTGGCAAGGTGATGGCTATCGCCACCATGTTTATCTTCGCCATCACCTTCTTCGGTGTGCTGCAGGATACCGGGCTGTTTCGCCCGATCATCGGTTTCATGGTCAAGTTGACCCGTGGCAACGTCATCGCCGTCGCGGTCGCCACGGCGATCATCGGCATGCTGGCTCACCTTGATGGTGCAGGCGCGACCACCTTCCTGTTGACCATTCCCGCCTTGTTGCCGCTGTACAAACAGTTGCGCATGAGCCCGTACCTGATGCTGATGCTGCTGGCCACCGGCGCCGGTATCCTCAACATGGTGCCTTGGGCTGGGCCGCTGGGTCGCTCGGCGGCAGTCACTGGTCTCGACGTTACGGAGCTATGGCGGCCGCTGCTGGCCGTTCAGGGCGTCGGCGTGGTGCTGCTGGTCATGCTGGCTGCCTTGCTCGGCTGGCGCGAGCAGCGTCGCATCGCCGCGACTGGCGGCACCGTGGTGGACGACGGTGAGGTGGATCACGTGGGCAGCCCTGGCGAAATCAGTGCTGAGGAGCTCGCGCTCGAGCGACCAGGGCGGATGTGGATCAATGCGGGTCTGTTCGTCCTGGTGCTGGTGGCGCTGTTCACCGGCGTGCTGCCGGCCGGCTATGTATTCATGATCGGCTTGAGTCTGGCACTGCTGATCAACTACCCGAACGGTAAGCTACAGATGCAGCGTATCGCGGCCCACTCGGCAGCGGCGTTGGGGATGGGCATGATCATCCTTGCCGCAGGTTCGATGCTCGGGATTCTTTCCGGCACCGGCATGTTGACGTCCATCGCGCAGGATCTGGTCAAGGTGCTACCCGCCAGTATGATCGGCCAGTTGCACATCATCCTGGGGGTCTTCGGCTTCCCGATGGAGTTCCTGCTCAACACCGATGCCTATTACTTCGGCTTGCTGCCGGTGGTCATGGAAGTGGTCGAGACCCATGGTGTCGCAGCACCGAGCGTGGTCTATGCCCTGATGATCGGCAACATCATCGGCACCTTCATCAGCCCGTTCTCACCAGCACTGTGGCTGGCGCTCGGTCTGGCGAGGTTGGAGATGGGCCAACACATCCGCTATTCGTTCTGGTTGATGTGGGGCTTCTCGCTGATGCTCTTCGGCTTCGCCTGGGCGATTGGGCTTTTCTGATCAGGTGATACGCCGGGGGCGCAATGACCCTGGCGTAGCCAATACGTTTATCAGCGCAGGCACGCGCTTGTCGTGCGCTGATAACGCTGCGCAATAGCGGTACTCAGCGACCGAGACGCTGCAACTCGTCCGACTCGACCACTCGCAACCCTTCACCTTCCTCGAGAGCCAGGCGCCACAGCGCGCGGGCGAGGGCGGTCACGTCGATTGCGCGGTGTTTGCCGGGCAGCCAGCGCATGAAGGGCGCCGCCAGGCGTTCACCGAGGCGGAACTCGTTGCGTGGGCCAAGCAGCAGGGAAGGGCGGGCCAGGGTCAGTTGCGGCCAGCCTTGAGCCTTCAGCGCCTCTTCGGTTTCGCCTTTGATGCGGTTGTAGAACACCGATGAGCGCGGATCCGCGCCAATCGCGCTGACCACCACGAAGTGCCGCGCACCCAGCTCGCGGGCGCGCTTGCCGAAAGCCACCACCAGATCGTGATCGACCGCCCGGAAGGCATCCTGCGAGCCTGCCTGCTTGATGGTGCTGCCCAGGCAGCAGAACGCCGTGTGTACCGGCCCATCGAGCGCGGGCAGCAGCCCGAGCAGCTCCCCGACCGGGTTCTCCAGATGGGGATGTTCGGCCAGCGACCTGCGACTCGGGGCCAGCACACGCTCTACGGTCGGTTCGTTGAGCAAGCGGTCGAGCAGGTGCTCGCCGGTCATGCCGGAGGCGCCTGCCAGAAGAATGTGCTGGGGTGTCAGGTACATGGTCGATCCTCGACTGCTGTTCGATACGTAGTTTAGAGGGCAGCGGCAGATTTATCGTTCAAGGCCGCTTCGCTTTGTTGCTGACGCAAGGCGTTCCAGTACTTCAGCACGGCAGGCGGCGCCCATATCTGCGGCTCGGACGGCTCGAAGCCATCGGCCTGTTCGCGTTCTGCCACGGCCGCGCTGGCCAGGTCGAAAGCCCGTTGCAAGTCGTCCGTCTCCTGCAGTGCTTCGGCGAACAGCGCCCTGCCGAAATAGGTGAAATCGGCTTCCTCTGAGCAGCCGAACGAGACCCGATCAGCCCGTGCAGCGGTCATCAGCAGGGTCTTATCGTCTTTCAGGGCCGGGATGAACCCTCCTGAATAGCAGGCGGAAATCACCACCACCTTGTGGCGGTCGGCCAGCGGCTGCAGCAGCGTCGCCAACTCGTCAGCGGGCAGGTCGGCCAGTTGCAGGCGTGGCTGATCCAGGTTCAGTTCATGGCCGCGCGAGCCGTGGCTGGTCAGGTAGATGAACACCAGGTCTTCCGGGCCGCTGCGTTCGGCGATGGCGCGTACCGCGCGGCGCAGGTTTTCCCGGGTTGCCAGTGGGCGGTCGGCCAGGTGATCGCGGTGGTTGGCCAGGGTGATGCGGCCATAGGCGGAAAAACGCCCCGCGAGCAGGTTGGCAACGTAGTCTGCCTCGCGCAGGAACACGCTCTGCTTGCCATCGCCGGCCAGCGTCAGGGCATAGAGTTCGCTGCGTGGGGTGGACGCTGGAAGTGCGGCGATGGCCTGGTCGAGCAGCTCACCCTGTTTCAGCAGGCCGATTTCCAGTGGATCCGGCAAGGCCTGGCCGTTCTCGTCACGCACCCGCAGGCCGCGCTGCCAGGTGCCTTTCTGGCGGCTGCCGTCGGCAAGGGTCAGGGTGCCTTCGCCATGGTAGCGGCCGTTGGCGAAGCGGCCATCGAAGCGGCTGCCATCAGGCTGCTGCAGGTGACCTTCGCCCTGATAACGCCACTCCTTGAATTGCCCTTGATAGCGTTCGCCATCGGCGCCGGCATACTCGCCCTTGCCGTTGAGCGCACCCTCAGCGAAGGTGCCGCTCCAGACGTTGCCCGCTGCGCTCTGGTAGCGACCTTTGCCTTGGAACAGGCTGTTGCGCAATTCGCCGTCGTAACTGTCGCCGTCGCTGCCCTGGTAGTTGCCGTCCCCCTTTAGTTCTCCACCCACGAAGTGGCCGGAAAGCTGATTGCCGAGTTCGTCCTGATGCACGCCCTGGCCGTCGGGCAGGCCTTTTACGAACTGGCCCTGAAATCGACTGCCGTCGGCTTGCTCGAGCGTACCCAGACCGTGAAAACGGCCATCGCGGAACTGCCCACGGTAAGTCTGCCCGGCTTCCTCCAGAGTGCCTTCGCCGCTGAAGCGACCGTTGAGAAATCCGCCGCTGTACTGGCTGCCATCGGCTTTATTCAGGGTGCCTTGTCCCTGGTAACTGCCCGCAACGAATTCACCGACGTAGTGCTCGTCATTGGCGCCGCGCCACTCTCCAGCGCCATGGCGTTGACCGTTGAGGAAGTGGCCAATGAACACGCTGCCATTGGGGTAATCCAGGCGACCCTCGCCTTGCAGCAGGCCGTCGACCACATTGCCGTGATAGCGCGAGCCGTCCGGCAGAATCGCGTCGGGAGGCAGAAGGGATGTGCTCTGGCCGCAGGCGGCGAGGGAAAGAACCAGAGCCAGGGGCGCGAGGCGAAACATGCGGGGACGTCCAGGTCAGATGAGCGATATCGGCAGTATGCCGCAAAGCGACTGACGGCGCCCTGATGGGCTGAACCGGTCAATTGCAGATGATCTGGCACTGTTAAGCCGCCTCTGTTACCTGACTATAATGGCCGCTTTGTAAGGTGGCGCCGTCTTGCTTGGCGCGCCTGCCCAGTGTTTGAGGGGAGTCTTCATGCTGCTTCGTGGCCTGTTCTGGCTGGTGCTTTGCCAACTGCTCGGCACGGCGACCAACGTGCTGTTTCTGCCGATGTTGCCGGGGCCGATTCTCGGCATGCTGCTCTTGGTGGTGTTTCTGCTCTGCCGTGGCCAGGTCGACGAGCCGATCCAGCAGGCCGCCAGCAGCCTGCTCAAATACCTACCGTTGCTGCTGGTGCCGCCTGCCGTCGGCGTGATGGCCTACGCGGAGGCGATCGTCGCCGACTTCTGGGCGGTGATCGGTGCGCTGGTGCTGTCGTTGATCCTGTCCCTGGTGTTCGCCGGCTGGATGATGCAGAAATTGATCGAGCGCCAGACGCGCCGCCGGGGGGAGGGATGATGCTCGACTGGCACGGCGCCTGGATGGCCGTCACCCACCATCCGCTGTTCGGGGCGGGCATCACCCTGGGCGCCTATCAACTGGCTATCGCGGCCTACGAGAAGACCCGCTGGGTATTCCTGCAGCCGGTACTGGTATCGACCCTGCTGGTCATCGCCATTCTGCTGCTCTGCGGACTGACCTTCAGCGAGTACAAGAGCGGTGCCGAGGCGCTGACTATTTTCCTAGGGCCGGCCACCGTCGCTCTGGCGGTGCCCCTCTACCTCAACCTGCGACGTATCCGCCAGGTGTTCTGGCCGACCGTGCTGACGCTGCTGATCGCCGGGGTGGTCGCCACCGTGCTCGGTGTCGCGCTGGCCTGGATGCTGGGTGCCGAGCACAACATGCTGATGAGCATGGCGCCCAAGTCGGTGACCTCGCCAATCGCCATGCTGGTGGCCAGCCAGATCGGCGGCCTGGCGGCGCTGGCCGCGGTGTTCGTGATGATCACCGGCGTGCTGGGGGCGATCATCGGGCCGTCGCTGCTGCGCTGGTGTGGCGTCCATCACCACGCTGCTGTGGGCATGGCTTTGGGCATGACTGCCCATGCGGTCGGCACCTCGCGAGCCATGCAGGAGAGCGAGGAATGTGGCGCCTTCGCGGCCCTGGCCATGAGCCTGATGGGTGTGTTGACGGCCATCCTGCTGCCACTGGCTGTCGTCTTTTTGAGTTGAGAACCCTAATGACCCTACCTTTATTCCCGCTGCATACCGTTCTGTTTCCTGGCTGCGTGCTGGATCTGCAGATATTCGAAGCGCGCTATCTGGACATGATCAGCCGCTGCATGAAGCAGGGCGAAGGCTTCGGCGTGGTGTGCATCGTCGAGGGGGCCGAGGTGGGCGATGCTGCCGAGCGCGTTGCGCAGGTGGGCTGCGAGGCGACCATCATCGATTTCCAGCAGCGTCCCAACGGCCTGCTGGGCATTCGTGTGCAGGGCGGCCGACGTTTTCGCGTCAAGCAGGCGCAGGTGCTGCCGGACAAACTGACCCTGGCCCAGATCGAGTGGCTCGACGAGCAGCCCCAACTGTCACTGGATGAGGAGCATGCCGATCTGCTGGCGCTGCTGGGCGCCCTGGCCGAACACCCGATGGTCGCCAGCCTGGACATGGGCGGCAGCGCCGACAGTCAGGCCGAGCTGGCTGACAAGCTCGGCTATCTATTGCCGTTCAGCGCCGAGCAGAAGATCGCCTTGCTGGCCGAACCAGACGCCACGCGGCGCCTGGATATGTTGCAGGAGTTGGTCGAGCAGTTGCAGGGCGACGGCCCGGCTCAGTAACGATAAATCTCCACGCCTTCCGACATCCGCCACAGCGCCATGGTTGTCAGCAGCAGGGCGCAGCTCGGCACGATCATCCACCAGACCTTTGCCGGCAGTGGCGGCAGTGAGGCGAAGCGTTGCATCAACGCCAGGCTCAATGCGCACAGGCTGCTGGCCAGCAAGGCGCCAGCGATGATATCGCTCGGCCAGTGAACGCCCAGGTAAACCCGCGACAGGGCAATTGCCAGCGCCGGCAGACAAGCCAGCAGTATCCAGGTCAGGCGCAGGCGTGCAGGTTGCCCACGGCCGGCGAGCACGGCCGTGGCCAGGAAGAATGCGAAGGCCGCAGAACTGTGCCCGCTGGGAAAGCTGTAGGTATGCAGCGGCTCGAGCAGCACTTCAGGGCGCGCTCGCTCGAACAGTCCCTTGAGTGTGCCATTGGCCAGGGCGGTGCTGAGCATGGCCCCGCCTGCGAACAGCAGAGCCTGCCATTTGCGGGCGAGCAGCAGCAACACGCAGAGCAGGGCGGCGACCGCCAACTGAACGTCGAAATCGCCGAAGTGAGTGATCGCTACCGCTATGTAGTCGAAACGCGGATTGCGCTCTTCCTGGATCAGGGTCATCAGGCCCTGATCCAGCTGGATCAGATGTGGCCAGCCGATGAACAGGGCGATCAGCAGAATGGTGCCCAGTCCGGCTGCGATCAGGCTGGCCTGTCGTTGTTCGCGCAGGCTGCTCTGGATGGTCAGTACCAGCAGCAGTGCCAGGCCTGCGGCGACCACCGCAGCCTGGGGCCAGAAGCCCTCGGGCAGCGGCAGACGCAGGGCGGCGCCGGCGGCCCAGCCGGGTACCAGGTAGGCGACTGCCCAGCCTGCGGCGGCGAGCATGCTGACGGCGATGAAACGGCCGATCGGCATGCTCAGCATGCCCGCGACCATCGGCAGCATCGGCCGCAGCGGTCCGATGTAGCGGCCGAGCAACAGGCTGGCGACACCATAGCGTTCGAAGTAGGTTTCCGCGCCGCTGAGCCACTGCGGATGGCTGCGCAGGCCCGGCAGGCGCCGTATGTCCTGGTGGAAGTAACGACCCAGGGCGTAGGAAATGGCGTCGCCAAGCAGGCCGCCGAAGTACGCCAGCGCCAGGGTTTCCCACAGGCTCAGGGCGCCATTGCCGGCCATCACGCCGACGGCGAACAGCAGTACGGTGCCGGGAACGATGATGCCGGCGATGGCCAGGCATTCGATGCAGGCGATCAGGAAGATCGCCAGGCCCAGCCACTGCGGGTTGGCCGCAAGCCAGGTAGTCAGACTATCGAGCCACTCGCCCATGTATGGACACCTTATAAATGAGAAATCGCAGCCTTCGACCCATTCATCCGAAAAGCGGTTCCTTCGCCATGTGCGTCATGCGCGGCCGGGCTGGCGCGGGCGATCATAGCAACAAGGCCTGGCAGAGAGGCAGATGCGCGTATGTCGCAATAGGCTTCGGCTCGCCGCTTGCAGCTGGAAACAACCATCTGCCAGGCGCCGCTGTGCGCGGAGCGGCATGACCGCTATAATCAGCAACTTTTTCCAACTGCCAGACCTGAGTTGCCATGACCGAGTCCGTGCTTGACTACATGACCCGCCTGGGCCGCGCCGCCCGCCAGGCTTCGCGCGTGCTCGCGCGGGCCAGCACCGCGCAGAAGAACCAGGCCCTGCAGGCCGCCGCCGCCGCACTCGACGCCTCGCGCGCCGAGCTGGTTGCCGCCAATGAACTGGATCTCGCCGCTGGCCGTGCCAACGGACTTGAGCCGGCCATGCTCGATCGTCTGGCACTGACCCCCAAGGTCATTGACAGCATGATCGAAGGGCTGCGTCAGGTTGCCACGCTGCCCGATCCTATCGGCGAGATTCAGGGCATGCGCTATCTGCCGTCCGGCATTCAGGTCGGCAAGATGCGCGTGCCGCTGGGCGTGATTGGCATCATCTACGAGTCACGACCCAACGTGACCATCGATGCGGCCAGCCTGTGCCTGAAGTCTGGCAACGCCACCATCCTGCGTGGCGGCTCCGAGGCCATTCATTCCAATCAGGCCATCGCCCGCTGCATTCAGGCCGGCCTGGCAGAAGCCGATTTGCCGGCCAGTGCGGTACAGGTCGTGGAAACCACCGACCGCGCCGCCGTTGGCGCGCTGATCACCTTGCCGGAATTCGTCGATGTGATCGTGCCGCGTGGCGGCAAGGGCCTGATCGAGCGCGTCAGCCGCGAAGCCAAGGTGCCGGTGATCAAGCATCTGGATGGCGTCTGCCACGTTTATGTGGATATCGCCGCTGACCTCGACAAGGCCATTCGCGTCTGCGACAACTCTAAGACGCAGCGCTATTCGCCGTGCAACACGATGGAAACCCTGCTGGTGCATGCCGATATCGCCGCACGCGTACTGCCGCCGCTGGCTGCCATCTACCGTGACAAGGGCGTCGAACTGCGTGGCGACGCGCAGACCCGCTCGCTGCTGGGCAGCGATGTACTGGAGGCCAGTGAAGACGACTGGTATGCCGAGTACAACGCGCCGATCCTGGCGATCCGCGTGGTCGACTCGCTGGATGCGGCCATCGAACACATCAATACCTACGGCTCGCAGCATACCGACGCGATCATCACCGAGAACTTCAGTGATGCGCGGCGTTTCCTCACCGAAGTGGATTCCAGCTCGGTGATCGTCAACGCCTCGACGCGTTTCGCCGATGGTTTCGAGTACGGCCTGGGCGCGGAGATAGGCATTTCCACCGACAAACTGCACGCCCGCGGCCCGGTTGGCCTGTTGGGGCTGACCAGCGAGAAGTACGTGGTATTCGGCGACGGTCACGTGCGCACCTGATGGCAAGCCGCAAACGCATCGGGTTGTTGGGCGGTACTTTCGATCCGGTGCATATCGGCCATCTGCGCGGCGCGCTGGAGGTGGTCGAGTTTATGGGGCTCGATGAGTTGCGGTTGATCCCCAGTGCGCGGCCGCCGCACCGGGAAACCCCGCAGGTCGGGGCGCAGGATCGCCTGGCGATGGTCGAGCAGGCGGTGGTGGGATTACCGTCGTTGCGGGTGGATGATCGCGAACTGCAGCGCGACAAGCCGTCCTACAGCATCGACACCCTGGAGTCGCTGCGTGCTGAGCTGGCGGCGGATGACCAGTTGTTTCTGATTCTGGGTTGGGATGCCTTTTGCGGCTTGCCAGCCTGGCACCGTTGGGACGAGTTGCTGCGCCATTGCCATATTCTGGTACTGCAGCGCCCGGATGCCGACAGCGAGGCGAGCGAGCCGCTGCGTGACTTGCTGGCGGCGCGTAATATCGCCGACCCGCTGGCGCTGGACGGGCCGGCGGGACAGATTTCTTTCATCTGGCAGGCACCGTTGGCGGTGTCTGCCACGCAAATCCGTTCGCTGCTGGCGAACGGCCGCTCGGTGCGCTTTCTGGTGCCCGATGCGGTACTGGCTTATATCAATGCCCATGGACTGTACCGTGGGTAAATCGAACACGAGGCAAACGAGTTAGTTATGACGAAGCAAACCATGCACAGTGAAGATCTGGTCAAAGTGGCCATCGCAGCACTGGAAGAGATCAAGGCGCAGGACATCACCACCATCGATGTGCGCGAGAAGACCAGCATCACCGATTTCATGGTGATTGCCAGCGGTACCTCCAGCCGTCACGTCAAGTCGCTGGTCGACAACGTGCTGGAAAAAGCCAAGGAGCAGGGCGTGCGGCCAATTGGCAGCGAAGGTCTGGATAGCGGCGAGTGGGCACTGCTCGACCTGGGCGATATCGTCGTCCATGTGATGCTGCCGACCGCTCGCCAGTTCTACGACCTGGAGCGTCTGTGGCAGGGCGCCGAGCAGAGTCGTGCGCAGCAAGGCATCGAGCGCGAGTAAAGGTAGCCTGACGTGCGTATCAAACTGATCGCCGTCGGCTCGCGCATGCCGCGCTGGGTCGAAGATGGCTGGCAGGAATATGCCAAGCGCATGCCGTCTGAGCTGTCTCTGGAGTTGGTGGAAATTCCTCTGACCACGCGCGGCAAGAATGCCGACGTGGCGCGGATGATCCGCCAGGAAGGCGAAGCCATGCTGGCCAAGGTGCAGCCTGGGGAACGCATCGTCACCCTGGAAGTCGAAGGGCGGCCCTGGAGCACCGAGCAGTTGGCGGTCGAGCTGGACAAGTGGCGTCTCGATTCACGCACCGTCAACCTCATGGTCGGCGGCCCGGAAGGGCTGGCGCCGGAAGTTCAGGCGCGTAGCGAGCAGCGTTGGTCGCTGTCGCCTCTGACGTTGCCTCACCCGCTGGTACGGATACTGGTCGGCGAACAGATCTATCGGGCCTGGACGGTGTTGTCCGGTCACCCTTATCACAAGTAGTCAGCAGTCCCGATGCCCCAGCCGATTCGCCTAAAAGACCACGAGAAGGACGCGCGCCTCATTCGCAAGCGCGCGCTGGTCGGTGGCGCGTTTTTTCTGGTGCTGACCCTGGTGCTGATCGCGCGCATGTATTACCTGCAGGTGATTCAGTACGAGTATCACTCCACGCTGGCGGAGAACAACCGCATCCACGTGCAGCCGATTCCGCCCAACCGCGGGCTGATCTACGACCGTAACGGGGTGATCATCGCCGATAACCGGCCCAGCTTCAGCCTCAGTCTGACCCGCGAGCGGGCGGGCGATTGGGAGCAGGTACTGGATGTCATCGTCGAGGTGCTGGAGCTCGCTCCCGATGATCGCGAGTTGTTCGAGCGCCGCGTGCGCCAGGGGCGCCGGCCTTTTGAACCGGTGCCCGTGCTGTTCGAGTTGAGCGAAGAGCAGATCGCTCGGTTGGCGGTGAACCAGTTCCGCCTGCCCGGCGTCGAGGTGGTTGCGCAGTTGGTGCGGCACTACCCGCAGCGCGAGCACTTCGCTCATTCGGTGGGTTATGTGGGGCGCATCAACGAGCGTGAGCTCAAGGAGCTCGACCCGGTCGAGTACAGCGGCACTCACCATATCGGCAAGACCGGTATCGAGCGTTTTTACGAAGATCAGTTGCACGGTAAGGTCGGCTACGAAGAGGTCGAGACCAACGCGCGTGGCCGTGTGCTGCGCGTGCTCAATCGCACCGACCCATTGCCCGGCAAGGATGTGATGCTGACCCTCGACGTGCACTTGCAGGAAGTCGCCGAGCAGGCGCTCGGCGGTCGGCGTGGTGCGGTGGTGGCGATCCAGCCGTCCACCGGCGAAGTGCTGGCGATGGTCAGCCAGCCGAGCTTCGATCCCAACCCTTTTGTGACCGGGATCAGCTTCAAGGCCTACGCCGAGCTGCGTGACTCCATCGACCGGCCGCTCTATAACCGCGTGCTGCGTGGCTTGTATCCACCCGGCTCGACCATCAAACCGATGGTCGCGGTGGCCGGCCTGGATGCCGGGGTGATTACCCCGACGTCACGGGTCTTCGACCCGGGCTTCTATCAGTTGGCCAACCACAGCCACAAATACCGCAACTGGAACCGCACCGGCGATGGCTGGGTCGATCTCAACCTGGCGATCATGCGCTCCAACGACACTTACTTTTACGATCTGGCCCACAAGATGGGCATTGATCGCCTGCATGACTACATGACCCGTTTCGGGATTGGTCAGCGGGTGTCCCTGGACATGTTCGAGGAAACCGCCGGTCTGATGCCGTCGCGTGACTGGAAGCGTGCGCGCTACCGTCAGCCCTGGTACCCGGGTGAAACGCTGATTCTCGGCATCGGCCAGGGTTATATGCAGACCACGCCGCTGCAACTGGCCCAGGCGACCGCGCTGATGGCGACCAAGGGCAAGTGGATTCGCCCGCATTTGGCAAGAACCATCGACGGCAGCCTGCCCCATGATCCGGATCCGATTCCGGATATCGTGCTACGCGATCCCAAATCCTGGGATTACGCGCGTCTCGGCATGGAGGCGGTGATGCACGGTGCACGGGGTACGGCGCGCAAGGTTGGTGATGCCGCGGCCTACCGGATTGCCGGCAAGAGCGGTACGGCGCAGGTTGTGGCCATCAAGCAGGGCGAGAAGTACGACCGCAGCAAGGTGCAGGAACGTCATCGTGACCACGCCCTGTTCGTCGGTTTTGCCCCGGCGGACAACCCGCAGATCGTCGTGGCGGTGATGGTCGAGAACGGTGAGTCCGGCTCCGGTGTCGGCGCGCCGGTGGTCAAACAGGTGATGGATGCCTGGCTGCTCGACGAGAACGGTCAACTCAAGGCCGAATATGCCACGCCGGGTGCGTCGGTACCGCTTAACGCAGAGGTGAAGCATCCATGAGCCTGACCGGTAGCTTCGACCGCACGCTTTCCACCGACGACGTCCTACGGCGCCGCTCCAGCCTGCTGCAGCGTCTGCACATCGACGGCATTCTGTTGCTGCTGCTGTTGCTGCTGGCCACCGGCAGTCTGTTCATCCTTTATTCGGCCAGCGGCAAGAACGTCGATCTACTGATGAAGCAGGCCAGCTCGTTCGGCATCGGCCTGGTGGCGATGGTGGTGATCGCCCAGTTCGAGCCGCGCTTCATGGCTCGCTGGGTGCCGCTGGGCTATCTGTGTGGTGTCGGTCTGCTGGTGGTGGTGGACGTGATGGGTCATAACGCCATGGGGGCCACGCGCTGGATCAACATTCCCGGGGTGATCCGCTTCCAGCCGTCGGAATTCATGAAGATCCTGATGCCGGCGACCATGGCCTGGTATTTGTCCAAGCGCACGTTGCCACCCAGCCTCAAGCACGTCGCTGTCAGCCTGGGACTCATCGTCACACCGTTCGTACTGATTCTTTTACAACCGGATCTGGGCACGTCCGTGCTGATTCTCGCTTCCGGCGCCTTCGTGCTGTTCATGGCCGGGCTGCAATGGCGCTGGATCGCTGGCGCAGTCGCAGCGCTGGCGCCAATTGCCGTGGCTATGTGGTTTTTCGTCATGCACGACTACCAGAAGCGCCGGGTGCTGACCTTCATCAACCCGGAGAGTGACCCGCTGGGCGCTGGTTGGAACATCATCCAATCGAAGGCCGCGATCGGCTCGGGCGGCGTATTCGGCAAAGGCTGGCTGCTTGGTACTCAGTCGCACCTGGATTTTTTGCCGGAAAGCCATACGGACTTCATCATTGCCGTTCTAGCCGAAGAATTTGGCCTGATTGGTGTCTGTCTGTTGCTGCTTTTGTACATTCTGTTGATTGCACGCGGTCTGGTGATTACCGTGCAAGCGCAGACGCTGTTCGGTAAGCTGCTCGCCGGTGGTTTGACCATGACCTTCTTTGTCTATGTCTTCATCAATATCGGCATGGTCAGTGGTTTGTTGCCGGTAGTGGGTGTGCCGCTGCCGTTTATCAGTTATGGCGGCACGTCGTTGATTACGTTGTTGTCGGGTTTCGGAATTCTGATGTCTATCCACACGCACCGTAAGTGGATCGCTCAGGCTTGATTGGGGTTATGAATTCAATGCAGATTTTGCGTGGCTGGGCCGCACGACATGCACACTGGCTGGCGGTTGCCGGCCTGTTCGGGGCTCCACAGGCGATGGCTGTCAACGAGTACGCGAACTCGCCGCAAGTGGGCGAGTTCATCACCGAGATGACCCGGGATTACGGTTTTGCCAGCGAGCAACTGAGCACGCTGTTCACCGGTGTGGAGCGCAAGCAGGCCATTCTCGACGCCATTTCGCGTCCCGCCGAGCGGGTCAAGCCGTGGAAGGAATATCGGCCGATCTTCATCACCGACGCGCGCATCAACAAAGGCGTGGCGTTCTGGAACGAGCATGCTGAAGCCCTGGCGCGTGCCGAGAAAGAATACGGTGTACCCGCCGAGATCATCGTTGCCATCATCGGTGTGGAAACTTCTTACGGCGGCAATACCGGCAGTTACCGGGTGATCGATGCGCTGTCGACCCTGGCCTTCGACTACCCGCCGCGCGCACCGTTCTTTCGCAAGGAACTGCGCGAGTTCCTCATGCTGACCCGTGAAGAGCAGGTCGACCCTGCCAGCCTGAAGGGCTCCTACGCTGGCGCAATGGGCCTGCCGCAGTTCATGCCGAGCAGCTTCCGCGCCTATGCGGTGGATTTCGACGGCGACGGCCATATCAATATCTGGAGCAACCCGACCGATGCCATCGGCAGCGTGGCCAGCTACTTCAAACGCCACAACTGGCAACCGGGCCAGCCGGTGGCTAGTCTTGCCACGGTCAAGGGCGATCAGGCCGAACAGGGCCTGAGCGCCGGTCTCGATCCGGAAAAGAACGTGGGTGAACTGCGCGCACTGGGATGGTCGAGCAATGACGTGCTCGCCGATGACCTGCCGGTAACCGCGTTCCGCCTCGAAGGCGCCGAGGGTGCCGAGTACTGGATCGGTCAGCCGAACTTCTATGTCATCACCCGCTACAACCGCAGCGTGATGTACGCGATGGCGGTCAATCAGTTGTCCGAGTTGCTGGTTCAGGCCCGAGGTGCCAATCAATGACGGGTTTGCCGTTCAAGCTGGCCGCGTGCGGCATCCTTGCACTGATGCTGGCGAGCTGCTCTTCCAGTCGCGCGCCAACGGCTACCTCGCCGGTGCAGGCCTCAGGTGGGTCGGTTTCCGGCCCAGGCGATTTCAACCGCCCGCATAAAGATGGCGCACCCTGGTGGGACGTCGACGTCTCGAAGATCCAAGACGCTATCCCGATGCCGCATTACGGCCCGGTGAAAGCCAGCCCTTACGTGGTCTTTGGCAAGCAGTACTACCCGATCGCCGATGCCCGCCGCTACAAGGCAACGGGCCCGGCGTCCTGGTACGGCACCAAGTTCCACGGTCAGGCAACCGCCAACGGCGAGGCTTATGACCTGTACGGCATGACCGCCGCACACAAGACCCTGCCGCTGCCCAGCTACGTGCGAGTGACCAACCTGGAGAACGGCAAGTCCGTGATCCTGCGCGTCAACGACCGCGGCCCGTTCTACTCCGATCGCATCATCGACCTGTCTTTCGCTGCGGCCAAGAAGCTCGGTTATGCGGAGAAGGGCACCGCTCAGGTTCATGTCGAGGGCATCGATCCGGCTGAATGGTGGGCTCAGCAAGGCCGCCCGGTGCCGATGGTGCTGGCGCAGCCGCAGATGGCCAAGGTTCAGCCCGCACAGGCTGCCCAGTTGCAAATAGCCAGTGCACCGGTCGAGCAGTATTCGCCACCACCGCAGCAGCATGCCGCGGCCACCGTGCCGGTGCAGATCGACTCAAAAAAAAACGCTTCAGCCGCAGCGTCTGGCCTGTATCTCCAAGTGGGAGCCTTCGCCAATCCCGACGCTGCGGAGCTCCTCAAGTCCAAGTTGAGCGAGTCGGTGAGTGCGCCGGTGTTCATCAACTCAGTGGTGCTCAACCAGCAGATACTGCACCGCGTCCGACTGGGGCCGATCAACAGCCAGGTCGAGGCTGAGCGGGTGCGTGAAAGCATTCGCGTGGCCAACCTCGGTCAAGCGACTCTGGTCAAGGCAGACTGAGGGCATAGCCCTTTGACGCTGGCAACTAATTGGCCTGCCGCCTGACTAAGCAGGGAATCGCCGTCACCGTGCGGCGATGACATTTAATACTTGCCCGCAAGGGCCTGTTCGACCATCAGCGATTTAGAGAGACGGATGAAAATCACCAGCTTCGCGCAACGCATCTTCCTGTCACTTATGCTGCTCGGCGCCTCCAGCGCCTGGGCCAACCAAGCGCCGTTGCCGGCTCCACCGCAACTGGCAGCCAAGTCCTATGTGTTGATGGATGGCGCCAGCGGCAACGTCCTTATCGATAACAATGGTGACGAGCGCCTGCCGCCAGCCAGCCTGACCAAGCTGATGACCGCCTACATCGCCACCCTGGAAATCCGCAACGGCAAGATCGGCGAGCAGGACATGGTCACTATCAGTGAGCATGCCTGGCGCACGGGTGGTGCTGCTTCCGGTGGTTCCACCATGTTCCTGCCGGTTAATAGTCAGGCCTCGGTCGATGATCTGCTGCATGGCATCATCATTCAGTCCGGCAATGACGCCAGCATCGCGATTGCCGAACACATCGCCGGCAGTGAAGACGCCTTCGCCGACATGATGAATGCTACTGCCGAGCGTCTGGGCATGAAGAACAGCCACTTCATGAACGCCACTGGCCTGCCGCACCCCGAGCACTACTCCAGTGCTCATGACATGGCGATTCTGGCGCGCGCCATCATCAATGAAGATGCCGAGCACTACGCTATTTACTCGCAGAAAGAGTTCCTCTGGAACAACATCAAGCAGCCCAACCGCAACCTGCTGCTGTGGCGTGACCGCACTGTCGATGGCCTGAAAACTGGCCACACCAATGAAGCCGGTTTCTGCCTGGTGGCTTCGGCTGTACGTGATGGCGCGCGGATGATCACTTCGGTATTCGGCACCGACAGCGAACGTGCTCGCGCCGCTGAAACCCAGAAGCTGCTGACCTATGGTTTCCGCTTCTTCGAAACCCGCACCTTCTATCAGAAGGGCGCCGAACTGGCTCAAGCGCCTGTCTGGAAGGGGCAAACTCCTCAGGTCAAAGCCGGTCTGGCTCAGGATTTGACCCTGACCCTACCCAAGGGGCAACTGGAAAAATTGCAGGCCAGCATGACCATCAATCCGCAGATCACTGCCCCGATCGCCCAGGGCGACGTAATAGGCAAGGTCGAGGTGAAAATGGGTGATCAGGTGGTGCACAGTGCCGATCTGGTCGCGCTGGAAGCTGTCGAGGAGGGTGGCTTCTTCCGCAGCCTGTGGGATAGCATTCGGCTGTTCTTCTACGGGTTGTTTAACTGACAGCTCGCCCCCATGTTTCGATGAACGCCCTCGACCCGAGGGCGTTTCATTTTGGATCAGTGAACATCATGACCGATACCGACGTACAAGCTCCGAAAATCGAATTCCCCTGTCCGAACTACCCGATCAAGGTGATCGGCGAGGCCGGTGACGGCTTCACTGACATGGTGATTGAGGTGATCCAGCGCCATGCGCCTGACCTCGATGCTGGCACCCTGGTGACCCGTGATAGCAGCAAAGGCCGCTTCCTGTCCGTGCAGGTGCTGATCACCGCCACCGGTGTCGAGCAACTGCAGGCGATCCATATTGATCTGCGCGCCACCGGCCGCGTGCAAATGGTGCTGTAGTGGCGGCAGCCGACCTTATCGTGCGTCATCTGGGGGTAGTGGAGTATCTGCCGACTCTGGAGGCGATGCGCACGCTGACTGCCGAGCGCGACGACGCCACGCCGGACGAGATCTGGCTGTTGCAGCACCCGCAGGTATTCACCCAGGGCCAGGCCGGCAAGCCCGAGCATCTACTGGCCCCCGGTGATATTCCGGTGATCCAGGTGGAGCGCGGCGGGCAGGTGACATATCACGGGCCAGGCCAACTGGTGGCGTATCTGATGCTGGATCTGCGCCGCCTGGATCTGGGCGTGCGTGAGCTGGTCAGTGCCATGGAGCAGGCGCTGGTCGACGTTCTGGCGAGCTACGGCGTCGAGGCGGCGCCAAAGGCAGATGCACCGGGTGTATACGTCAATGGCGACAAGATCGCTTCGCTGGGCCTGCGTGTGCGCCGTGGTTGCTCATTTCACGGCCTGGCACTCAACGTCGACATGGATATGCGCCCGTTCCAGCGCATCAATCCGTGCGGTTATGCCGGCTTGAAAATGACGCAGCTCAGGGGTCAGTTGGACGCGCCGCTGCGTTTCGACGAGGTTGCCGAGCGCCTTGAGCAGGCTCTTCGTCAGCGTTTGGGGTATGGGCAGTAGCAGGCGAACATTGCGCTAGCGCAGTTGCCGTAGAGCGGTTTCCCTGGGGATCGCTGCGCTCAACGCCAGGCTACTGATGAGCCAGGTCAACTTGAGCGTAGCGATACCCAAGTGATCAGTTGACGTTCAGCGCAGGAATCAGGCTGGTGTTGACCTGCTGGCCAGGCACCGGTACTGGCGCTGCCAGGCCCAGATTGTTCTTCTCGAACACCTTGTCCGCCCGATAGCTGGAGCGCACCAGAGGGCCGGCTGCCACTTCCATGAAGCCCATCTGCAGGCCGATCTCGCGGAATCGGTTGAATTCGTCCGGGCTCACCCAGCGCTTTACCGTCAGGTGATTGCGGGTCGGCTGCAGGTACTGACCCAGGGTGAGGATATCCACGCCCACGGCGCGCATATCTTCCATCGCTTCGAACACTTCGTCGTCGGTCTCGCCCAGGCCGAGCATCAGACTGGTTTTGGTGAGCACGTCCGGGCGATGGCGCTTGGCGTGGGCCAGTACGTCGAGGGTCTTGCGGTAGCCGGCGCGAGGATCGCGTACTTCGCGGGTCAAGCGTTCGACTGTCTCGACGTTCTGAGCGAACACTTCGAGACCGGAATCCACCACGCGCTCGATGGACGGCAGGTCGCCGTCGAAGTCGGGGGTCAGCGCTTCCACGACCACTTGCGGCGTGTTGGCCTTGATTGCCTGGACGCAGGCTGCGTAGTGCGCGGCACCGCCGTCCGGCAGGTCATCACGATCCACCGAGGTCAGCACGATGTAACGCAGGGCCATCAGCTCCACCGACTTGGCGGTGTTCTGTGGCTCTTCCTTGTCCAACCAGCCGTTCGGGTTACCGGTGTCCACCGCACAGAAGCGGCAGGCACGGGTGCAGACCGAACCCATCAACATGATCGTGGCCGTGCCGTTTGACCAGCACTCACCCATGTTCGGGCAGTGGGATTCCTGGCACACGGTGCTGAGGCGGTGCTCGCTGACATTGCGCTTGACCGCTTCGAAGCGACTGCCGGTCGGAGCCTTGACCCTTAACCAGTTTGGCTTGGGTTCATAAACCTGGGGCTCGCTCGAGGTACGACGCTTTTGGCCGTCCTTGATGGCGGTAATACCCTGAACGGTGCGGAATTTGTCGCCGCTGGCAACGGGTTTGGGCGAGGCGGTATCGGACATCGAAAATCTCGGCTCCGGTAGGGGCTGCGGTGGCGGGTGGGCAGCTTGTGGCCGCCGCAAAGTGTATCACACACCGCCGCAGCAAGCGCCTGACCGTCCGCGTCGTTACCGAGTGCAGGAGGTTCGTCGATCAGGCTGTTGGGAGCTTGGCGATCACCTTGATCTCGAACTGGAAGCCATACAGCCAGGTCACGCCCACGCAGGTGATGTTCGGATGCGGTGCCTCGCCCCAGTACTCTGGAACGACCTCCCAGATGGTCTCGAAACGTTGTTCGGGGTTGACGATGAACACCGTCACATCGACGACGTCATCGAAGGTGCAATCGGCGGCCTTGAGAACCGCGTTGAGGTTCTCGAAGGCCAGGCGAACCTGAGCTTTCAGATCCGGCTCGGGGGAGCCGTCGGGATGGCTGCCAACCTGGCCGGATACGAATAGGAAACCATTGGAGCGTACTGCCGGTGAGTAGCGGTTGCGCTCATAAAGGGCCTGACGGCCTGGGGGAAAAACCACGTCGCGAGTAGTCATGTCGTCTCCGTTGAGCAATCGCCCCGTATAAGTGATGGGTTCACTCTAGGCGTGCCGACGCGCTGGATAAACCGGCCAGTTCGATCAACACTGTTTGGGAAATCCAAATAATCACCGGTGGCAGAGTGGATCGATTTGACGCGATGAGGGCCTTCGCACGGGTAGTGGAGGCCGGCAGCTTCACCAAGGCCGCCGATACGCTGCACATGAGCAAGACCAGCGTCACGCAGCTGGTGCAGCAGCTCGAGGCACGGCTGCGAGTACGCTTGCTGAACCGCACGACGCGCAAGGTCAACGTCACTGCCGACGGCGCCGCCTATTACGAGCGAGTGGTGCGTCTGCTGGCCGATATGGACGACGCCGAAACCAGCCTCTCGGACGCCACCAGCATGCCGCGCGGGCGGCTGCGCGTGGATGTGCCCAGCCCGTTCGCGCGGATGATTCTGGTACCTGCGCTGCCGGCCTTCCATGCGCGTTATCCCGATATCCAGCTCGACCTCGGGGTGAGCGACCGTCTTATCGACCTGGTGGGCGAGAACGTCGACTGCGTGATCCGCGGCGGCGAGATCACCGATCAGTCACTGATGGCGCGCCGCGTCGGTGACCTGCAATCGGGTGTTTATGCCACGCCCAGTTACCTGCAGCGCTGCGGCACTCCCGCGCATCCGCAGGAACTCGCCGATAGCCACCACCGCATCGTCGGTTTCAAGCGCGCGCGGGCCGGCAAGCTGTTTTCGTACGTCATGCACCGTGATGGCGAAAGCGTCGATGTGGAGGGGCGCTATTTGCTGGCGCTCGACGACGGCAACGCCTATCTGGCCGCCGGTTTGGCGGGGCTGGGCGTGCTCTGGCTGCCGAACTACATGTCGCGCGAGCACGTGCAACGCGGCGAGCTGGTCGCCGTTTTCGAGGGCTGGCAGTTCGAGCCGATGCCGATGTACATCGCCTACCCGCCGAACCGCCACGTCAGCGCCAAGCTGCGGGTGTTCATCGATTGGGTCATCGAACTGATGGCGCTGCACGCACCGGTCATTGATCGAAGTGGGCGCTAGAGCCGGGGCCAGCAACAGGCGCTGATCCTTTACGTTAAACTGCACGCCTCGCTTTCCCGATGGCCTTGCTGCATGTCCAGACCTTCTCGCCCCGCGTCTCGTCCGTATCGTGTGCCCAAGGCGCCGCCTGCCGAGCCGCGCCTGATCGTGCTGAACAAGCCGTTCGACGTGCTCACCCAATTCAATGATGACCAGGGCCGTGCCACGCTCAAGGATTTCGTCGCCGTGCCTGGCGTGTATCCGGCCGGGCGATTGGATCGCGATAGCGAGGGGTTGCTGCTGCTCACCAACGATGGCCAGTTGCAGGCGCGCATCGCCGATCCCAAGCACAAGTTGGCCAAGACTTATTGGGTGCAGGTTGAAGGCGAGCCCAGTGCCGAACAGCTGCAGCAACTGCAAGACGGGGTGCAGCTCAACGACGGGCCGACTTTGCCGGCCGACGCGCGTCTGCTCGATGAGCCCGAACTATGGCCACGCAACCCGCCGGTGCGCTTTCGCAAAAGCGTACCGACTGTTTGGCTGGAACTAGTGATTCGCGAGGGGCGCAACCGTCAGGTGCGGCGCATGACCGCTGCCGTAGGGCTGCCAACTCTGCGTCTGGTGCGCGTGCGTATCGGCCCTTGGTCGCTGGAGGGATTGCAGCCGGGCGAGTGGCGAGAAGTCCCTGCCACGCTCAAGCAATAGGCTCCCTGTCAGCCGTCGTATCCGGCCTTGATGACGCTGATGCCTTTGATCAGCACCTCGCGCCAGCCCTGCAGGGTGGCTGCGTCAGCCTGTTTGTCATGTTCCATGATGGTTTTGAGCAGTGACTCCAGCCACAGATCGTAAAGCTCCGGGCGGATGTCCATGGCTGTCCGCGCATGGGTGCAGCCCAGGGCGCGCAATTTGCTGTGTGGCATGCCGCGGGCGTGCATGACCAGATTGAGAATTCCCTGACGCAGCAGCAGCTTTTGCGCAGCCATGTCGGTGTGTACGAACTTCTCGCGAATTGTTGGCGAGCTGTCCAGAAAATACCGATAGAAATCGTCGAAAAAAGCCGGACTGGCACAGCAGCGTCCGTAACTCTGCATGACGCGATCAGTGGCGTTCATGTATTTCTCCATAGGGCAGCAAACAGGGCAACGCGGCATACACCGTATTTTTCGTTATTGGTTTAAACACTTTCCAGGCCGGCGATGACCAGCGTCTTGATCAGAAAGCCGAGCACACCCAGGCCCAGCGTGAAGAACAGTGTGAAGGTGCTGAATCGACCGGCCCTGGACTGCTTCGCCAGATCCCAGATGATGAATGCCATTAGCAGCACCAAACCGCCAACCAGCAAGGTCATCATCAGCTCTTCGAAAACTTCCGGTTCCACGGCGATCTCATCGACGATCAATAGGGCTGCGTCGCCCTGACGCCATGGGCGCATGCGAGCCGTGGCAGAGGCGCTGCCATAAAGCACATAAAGCATGTGGATATTACACGCTGGCAGGCCCTGATGCGTAGTTCCCTATTGGTCGTATGGTCTTTAGCTGCGCAAGTGCTGGAGGGGTAGTTGCGTGCTGGAGAGGATCTGCTGCAGCACGAAACTCGAGCGCACGCTGGAAACACCATCGATACGGGTCAGGGTGCCGAGCAGCAGCTTCTGGTAGTGATCCATGTCCGGCACCACCACCTTGAGCTGATAGTCGGCGTCCATACCGGTGACCAGGCAGCATTCCAGGACTTCGGGGCACTTGCGAATCTCTTCCTGAAAATGCTCGAAGCGCTCGGGCGTATGGCGATCCATGCCGATCAACACGTAGGCGGTCAGGCTCAGGCCGAGTTTCTTGCGATCCAGCAGGGCGACCTGCTGCACGATGTAGCCGTCATCCTCCAGTTGCTTGACCCGCCGCGAGCAGGGAGAGGGGGAGAGGCCGATGCGCTCGGCCAGATCCTGGTTGGACAGGGTCGCGTCGCGTTGCAGTTCGGCAAGAATGTTAAGGTCGTAGCGGTCTAGTTTGTTCATTCTCGGACTTACTTGTTGTTTGCTTGCGCTGAATATTGATGGATTAACGTTAAATTGCGCAAGCGATGCTTATTTAAGCAATGTTTGCAATATCTGGTCGCGCTGTCGGGCGTAAGCTTTACCTCAGTTTCAAGGCCCGGACGACACGTCCACCCGGCTCGCCCAATCAGGAGAGCTGGCGCCGCCGACCCAACCGGGTCGTCACGGCACCCGGGTCCGCACTGCCCAACCAGGCGGGCGAGGAAAGCGGCGACAGAATTGCCAGCACAGGACATCTACGAAAGGGGAGGCCGAGAGGTCTCCCCTTTCTTCTTTACGGGTCTCAATGATCGGCGCAGCACTTCTCCCAATGTTTCTTCTTCGATGTCTGGCCGATACCTGGGTTGAAGGCGTTGGTCGGATCCAGTTCGCGGTAGAAATCCGCTAGCGCCGGCTTGGCGATATACAGGTGACCGACGTTGTGCTCGGCCGGGTACTCGGCGCGGCGCTCATCGAGCAGTGTCCACATGGCGTGCTCCATTGCTATTGGATCGACGCCCTTCTTGACGATGTAATCCTGATGGAACACGTGGCAGAAGAAGTGACCGTAGTAGAGCTTGTGGATGATCTGTTCCTCCATCGCTGCCGGTAGCGTCTCGACCCAGTCGCGGTCGTTGCGGCGCAGGGCGATATCCAGGGCGAGGATATCTTCGACGGTGTTGCGGTGCGCCTCACGATAGCGGATCGCCGCGCCGGCGATGGCGAAGCGGTGCAGGAATGCCTTGCGCCCCTCGTCGGCGTCACATTCGAAAAAGGCGCCGCTGGTGCGCTGGTCAAAGTATTCGCTCAGAAAGGTGCGGGTCTGCTCCAGGCTGTCATTGGCGACTCGGACGAGGAGGTGATGTTCGTAGCGATTGCGATACTTACGCATGCGCTGGGGCAGATGGCTGGGCAGCAGGTTCATCAGCAACTGAATCGCCCGATCGCTTACGCCACGCAGACCTAAGCGTTCGAAGAAGCCATCGACGCGGCTTTTCAGCGCGAAGGCCGCGGGTACTTTGGCAGTGCCGAATCTGTCGATGACCAGAAAGGTGTCCTTGCCGTATTTCTCACCGATGTCGAAGGCGGTGCGATGAATGTACTCGCCGGCAATAGGCAGGCTCGGCAACTGGCTGAGCAGGTGGCGGCGCACCTCGGTGAGGTCGTGCGGATCGTTGCTGCCGATATAGAAGACGGTGCTCGGCTCCTTGGGAAAGGTATCCAGGCGCACGGCGAACAGGCACAGCTTGCCAGCCGAGCCGGAGGCCTCGAACAGCCGTGACGGGTCGGCATTGAAGCGCGCCGGTGTATCCGCATCCACGTCGCGCACGTACGCTCCATAGCTGCCGTCCGAAGCCTTGCCAGTGCCGTCATTGATGACCTGGAACGGGCTGTAGTCGCCACGCTGCAGGCGGGTGAGGATTTCCTCGGGGCTGTTGCCCAGCTCGATGCCCAGGTGGTTGATCAGCTCCAGCGTGCCGTCCTCCTTCACTTGCGCGTACAGCGCCAGTTCGGTGTAGGCCGGGCCACGACGAACCAGCGAACCTCCCGAGTTGTTGCACACGCCGCCGAGTACCGAAGCACCGATGCACGAGGAGCCGATCACCGAATGGGGCTCGCGGCCGAGTGGCGCCAATGCTTGTTCCAGGCGATCCAGTGTGGCGCCGGGCAGGCACACCACTTGTTCGCCATCGTTGATCAATTGCACGTCGGTGATACGCAGGGTGCTCATCAGTACGATCTCGCGATCGTAGTCGTTGCCATCCGGTGTCGAGCCACCGGTGAGGCCGGTGTTGGCCGCCTGCATGATGACGATGCGATCGGCGGCGACGGCTGCCTGCAGTACCCGCCATTGCTCCAGCAACGTGCCGGGCCGTACTACGGCCAGCACGCCGCCGTCCCCGGTACGATGGCCCTTGCGAAAGCGCCGGGTGCTCTGCTCGTCGGTAAGCACATGCTCGCTACCCACCGCTTCACGCAGGGTTGCCAGCAGGGTGTCGCGGCTGATGGATGGCATGCCTCAGAGCTCCCGAACCAGAGACTCGGCGCTGATCTCCGAAATGGATCTGGCGCCGGTCAGCACCATGGCCACACGCATTTCCTTGTCGATCAGGCTCAGCAGGTTGCTCACGCCCGCGCCGCCCGCCGCAGCAAGTGCGTAGACGAAGGCGCGGCCAAGCATCACGGTATCGGCGCCGAGGGCGATCATGCGTACCACGTCCAGGCCGCTGCGGATACCCGAGTCGGCGAGGATCTTCAGGTCACCCTTCACAGCGTCGGCGATGGCCGGCAAGGCGCGAGCGCTGGATAGCACGCCATCGAGCTGGCGACCACCATGGTTGGAGACGACGATGCCGTCGGCACCGAAACGCACCGCGTCGCGGGCATCTTCGGCATCGAGGATGCCCTTGATCACCATTGGGCCATCCCAGAACTCGCGAATCCATTCGAGATCCTTCCAGGAAATCGACGGGTCGAAGTTGGCGCCCAGCCAGCCGATGTAATCGGCCAGGCCGGTAGGGCTGCCGCGGTAGGCGGAAATATTTCCCAGGTCATGGGGCTTGCCCAACAGACCTACGTCCAGCGCCCAGGCTGGGTGAGTGAAGGCTTGTAGCATGCGGCGCATGGCGGCGTTTGGGCCGCTCATGCCCGAGTGCGCGTCACGATAACGAGCGCCTGGGGTAGGCATGTCGACGGTGAATACCAGGGTGGTCACGCCGGCCGCCTTGGCCCGCTCCAGGGCGTTCTTCATGAAGCCGCGGTCTTTCAATACGTACAGCTGAAACCACATCGGGCGGCTGAGCGCCGGCGCCACTTCCTCGATCGGACACACCGAAACGGTGGAGAGCGTGAAGGGAATACCTTTGTCCGCTGCTGCCTTGGCCGCCTGTACTTCACCGCGGCGC
The DNA here is from genome assembly GCF_979258205.1 of Pseudomonas sp. AC355. Classification (NCBI taxonomy): domain Bacteria; kingdom Pseudomonadati; phylum Pseudomonadota; class Gammaproteobacteria; order Pseudomonadales; family Pseudomonadaceae; genus Pseudomonas; species Pseudomonas sp. AC355. Next base: position 4,753,003 of record NZ_OZ409843.1, read on the forward strand.
GCGAACATACCGGTCAGGCCGACTGGGGCCAGAACGACCGGCATCGACAATCTCTCGCCGAACAGCTGGGTTTCCAGGCTCAGTTCGGACATGTTCTTCAATACGCGCTGGCGCAGGGCGATACTGGCGAGATCCTCGACGTTACGCCGTAGCGTGTATTCGGCATAGGCGCCGCCGTCGATGTAATGGAACAGGAACGGCGGCAGGCGACGCTGGGCGGCGGCGCGGTAGTCGGTGGAGGCTGAAATGATCATGGGCTCATCCCGTCGCAAGAAAATAAAGGGGATTTTGTACGGCAAGCGCCCCGGCATTGTCGGGGCGCACTAACAGGCTGTGGTCAGGTGCCAAGCAACGGATCGCTGATATCCAGCAGGTAGATCGCGATCAGTGCGATAACACCAGTGAAGATCACGTAGTACAGCGTTGGCCAGATGGTTTTACGCAGGATGTTTCCTTCACGCCCAAGCAGACCCACCGTGGCCGAGGCGGCAACCACGTTGTGAATGGCAACCATATTGCCTGCAGCAGCACCAATGGCTTGCACCGCGACAATCAACGCACTGGAAATACCGAGGCTGTTTGCCACCCCGAACTGGAACTGACTGAACATCATGTTACTGACCGTATTGGAGCCGGCGATGAAGGCGCCTAGCGCACCGATACTGGGGGCCAGCAGCGGGTAAACACCTCCGACACTGTCGGCTACCCAGCGAGCCATAAGAATCGGCATGCTAGCCAGTTCCGCGCCGTTGACGCCGGAGTTGATCAGGATGCGCACCATCGGCACGGTGAACAACAGCACGAAGCTGGCGCTGAGTAGTACATTGGAGGATTCCTTGACCGCCGCGCTTAGCTCGCGAACCTTCATGCCATGCAAAAAGAAGGTCGCCAGCACGACTGCAACCAGAATGCCGCCAGGCAGATAAAGCGGCTGGAAGTTGGCGCTGACGCCAGATTCACCAAGCAGGTTGGGGAAGTCTATGGCAATCGCCTTGAGCGCACTGCCGACTTCAGGGAGGATCCGGCTGATAACCAGCAGAGCACCGACCAGCACATAGGGAAACCAGGCGCGTATTGCACCCATTGGTTTTGCACTCAGGTTTTCGAGTTTGATTTCCACGCTGCCCAGCCATTCGCTTGGCCATTTGTCCGCCGGCGCGAAGTCCCAGGTCTTTTTCGGCACCAGAAAACCACAGCGTGCGGCGCTGGTGACAATGGCCAGGCCCACCAGCCCTCCGATCAGTGAAGGAAATTCCGGCCCTAGCAACACGCCGGTTGCTGCGTACGGCAGCACAAATGCCAGGCCGGCGAAGAGCGCGAATGGCAGTGCTTCCAAGCCTGCTTTCCAGCTTTTCTCCTGACCGAAAAAGCGAGTCAGCATCATCACCATTATCAACGGGATAACTACACCCACGATCGCATGAATGATCGCTACCTGGCTGGTGATCAACTGCAGAAACTGATCCCACGACGAGCCGTTTTCAATCAGTTGTGCACCGATTGTGGCCGTATCCAGCCCTGTGTTCACGCCGACAATAATTGGCGTGCCAACGGCGCCGAAAGAGACTGGCGTGCTCTGTACCAGCATACCCATCAGTACTGCAGCCATGGCAGGAAAACCGATAGCGACCAACAGCGGTGCAGCAACCGCTGCTGGGGTACCAAATCCGGAAGCACCTTCGATAAAGCAGCCGAACAGCCACGCAATGATGATCGTCTGTACTCGACGGTCAGGGCTGATGGTCGAAAATCCTGAACGAATGGCGAGGATGCCACCCGAGTGTTTGAGCGTATTGAGCAGCAGAATGGCGCCGAAAATGATCCACAGCACACCGATGGTGATCACCAGGCCCTGCAGAGTGGATGCCAGTACACGATTGAGGCTCATGTCCCAGGCAAATAGGCCAATTGCTGCGGTGAGCAGATAGACCAATGGCATGGCACGCTTGGCAGGCCAGCGCAGGGCAACGAGTAGAAGTGCCGCCAGGAGAATTGGTGAAAACGCCAGTAAAGCGAGAATTCCAGTAGGCATGATGGCAGTCACTCCGTGCGTTGGCGCAATAGGTGTTTGGAGGAAACTGCGTTAGGGCGCTGTGTGACATAGCGGGGCAACATGAGATGACCTCGACCGATTGTTTTTGTTGTGATCATGTAAATTGGTAATACCAATTTACATGCAGTGAGCGTCAGGGTAAAAGTTTGTGTAATTGCCTGTCAAATCGCCTCATAAAGACTTTGGTCGTAGAATGTTCGCTTCCTGTCCATGCGGCGCTGTGTCGTATAGGGATTTGGCTTATTCAGTGGGGACGTGGCAATGGAAGTAGGTCAGGTGCGCCAGCGGCGTTTGTCGGACGACATTGCCGGGCAGGTCGAAACCATGATTCTTGAGGGGACGCTCAAGTCTGGTGAACGCTTGCCAGCTGAACGCGTTCTGGCAGAGCAATTCGGCGTGTCCCGTCCCTCGTTGCGCGAAGCGATCCAAAAGCTGGTGGCGAAGGGGTTGCTGTTCAGCCGCCAAGGTGGAGGAACCTACGTCTGTGAAAACGTGGGCTCAACATTCAGCGACCCGCTGCTGCACCTGCTAGAGAACAATAGCGATGTACAGCGTGACCTCCTCGAGTTTCGACATACTCTCGAGGGCTCTTGCGCTTACTACGCCGCTCTGCGGGCGACTGATAGAGATCGCCAGCGCCTGAGCGAAGCTTTTGAGCGTTTGCAAGATTGTTACGGGCGTGCGGGCGAGGTGACGCGAGCGGAGGAGGGGGCGGCTGATGCCAGTTTCCACCTGGCAATTGCCGAGGCCAGCCACAATGCTGTGCTGCTGCACACCATTCGTGGTCTGTTCGCTCTACTAAAGCGCAATGTGGTCACCAACATCGGTGGGATGTATGCGCTGCGCGGCGAAACTCGCAGCATGCTGAATGCACAACATCGCGCGCTTTACGAAGCAATTATCGAAGGGCGGGCTGAGGAGGCGCGAGAGCTATCCAATCAGCATATCGACTATGTGCAGGAAGTACTGGCTGGCGCGTTGCAGCAGGAGGCCCGCGAATTACGGGCGCAGCGCCGAGAAGCGGCTGCCGGCTCCAAGGTTTGAGCTTCAGCAGCCAGGGGGGCAGGCGCCGAGAGAGCTAGTTACATGACCCGCGGAGCAGGCCATTCACATGCTTACTCGTCCTTGCCCTTGCTGCGCATGGCGCGCTGCACTTCGCGGTCGGCGTCGCGCTCTTTTTCGGTGTGACGCTTGTCGAAATCTTTCTTGCCTTTGGCCAGGGCGATTTCGCATTTCACCAGGTGCTGTTTCCAGTACAAGGACAGGGCTACGCAGGCGTAGCCCTTCTGCTGGACGGAGCTGAACAGTTTTTCCAGCTCGCGTTTGTTCAGCAGCAGCTTGCGCGTACGCGTCGGATCGGCGATGACATGAGTGCTGGCGGTTTTCAGTGGGGTGATGTGGCAACCCATCAACCAGGCTTCGCCGTCTTTAAGCAGCACATAGCTGTCGACCAGTTGGCCTTTGTTGGCACGTAGACTTTTCACTTCCCAGCCAGACAGGGCCAGGCCGGCCTCGAAGCGGGACTCGACGAAGAAGTCGTGCATCGCTTTCTTGTTCTGCGCGATGCTTCCTTGCGGATGTTTCGTTTGTTTAGCCATAGGCGGCGCATTATATGGAGTATGGCGGCGGCGCGCTATGCATCCTCACGCTAAAACCGCTGCGGCAGCGGTGCGCTTGAGCCATCAGAGCGAATCCTCGACAATGTGAGTACTTCTGGTCTTGTGGTCGATGCCCGTTCGCATGCCGTATCGCCCTGTGATGTCGCGGTAATGTGATGTCGCCAACCGTGGAAATTCATTCGTTATGAGTACTCATATTCAACGCTCGGCCTTGCTGCCTTACCCGGCGCAAGCGCTGTATGACCTGGTCAACGATGTTGCGCGCTACCCGGAGTTTCTGCCCTGGTGTGCCTCGAGCGAGGTGCTCGAGGTCAGTGACACGCACATGCGCGCCAGCCTGGAAGTGGCCAAGGCCGGACTGAGCCAGCGTTTCACCACCAGCAATGTGCTGGTGCCTGGTCAGTCCATCGAGCTGAATCTGGAGAGTGGCCCCTTCGAGCATTTCCATGGGCAGTGGGTATTCAAGGCATTAGGCGACAAGGCCTGCAAGATCAGCCTCGATCTGACCTTCGATTACGCCGGTCCGATCGTGCGGGCGGCCCTCGGCCCGTTGTTCAACCAGGCTGCCAACACCATGGTCGATGCATTCTGTCAGCGGGCCAAGGAACTCCATGGTCAGTGAGCGGGTGTCGGTGGAAGTGGTCTTCGCCGCACCTGACAGGCAGTTTCTTTTAACGCTGCAACTGCCGGCTGGCAGCACGGTACGCCAGGCTGCCGTGCAGTCAGGGTTGCAGGAGCATGTTGCCGATATTGATCTGGCTGGTGCGCCCCTGGGGGTATTCGGCAAGGTGGTGGCGTCGCCCGAAACTCGGCTGCTGGAAGAGGGAGACCGCGTCGAGATCTACCGTCCGCTGCTCGCTGATCCCAAGGACGTACGCAAGCGTCGGGCAGCCCAGGCTGTCGAGCGGGCAAGGCTGGCGGGAGACAGCGACAAGCGTTGAGGTGTGGCGAAGGGCATCATGTGGTGCTGCTCTGTTCGAGCACAAAAAAAGCCCCGGCACTGGCCGGGGCTTTTTTATGCGGGAGCACTTACTGGGGAGAGGTTTCCAGTGGCTCCGGCGTCGGTACCGGTACGGTTTCGACGTTATCCACATCACGCTGGATCTGCTCGAGCAGCGAGCCGGGGGCTGCAGGTTCGTCCTGCTGCTGAGTCGGTGCCGTCTGCGGCGCGCCATCGCGGCCGAGGATTGCGTCATCGCGGCTGACGCCTGGCATGAAGTCACCGGACAAGCCGACCAGTTGGTCGTCGCCGTTGAACACTACGCTTACGCGCTCTTGCTGCCGCTGGCTGCCGCCGGCCTGCATGCTGTACAGGTAATCCCAGCGATTGGCATGGAAGGTATCGGTCAGCAGGGGATTGCCCATGATAAACCGCACTTGGCGTCGGGTCATTCCCGGCCTCAACTGGTCTATCATGTCCTGCGTGACGACATTGCCCTGTTGGATGTCGATTTTATAAACCCCGGGGAATGAGCAACCGGCGAGTGCGATGAGCCCCATGAACATGAGGCTGGTCAGCAGGAGTTTGGTTTTTTGCATCGGTGGGCGTCTTCCACTATCTTGGCTGGGCAACGTAAACCCCGATCATACCCGCAATAAGGGAAGCTGCGAAGCGCTTCCGTGAGAAAGCAGACCATGGTTGAAAATAGCGAACTCCGCAAAGCTGGCCTGAAAGTGACCCTGCCACGGGTCAAAATCCTGCAGATGCTCGACTCTGCCGAACAACGCCACATGAGCGCAGAGGATGTCTACAAGTCTCTGATGGAGGCTGGTGAAGATGTCGGTCTGGCTACTGTTTACCGGGTTCTGACCCAGTTTGAAGCGGCCGGCCTGGTGGTGCGCCACAACTTCGATGGCGGCCATGCCGTGTTCGAATTGGCTGATGGCGGTCACCACGATCATATGGTGTGCGTGGACACTGGTGACGTGATCGAGTTTTTCGATGCTGAAATCGAAAAACGCCAGAAAGAAATCGTTCGTGAGCACGGTTTCGAGCTGGTTGATCACAATCTGGTTCTGTACGTGCGCACCACTGGCGTCAAAAAGTAAGTACGACCGGTAATGAAAAAGGCGACCCTGGGTCGCTTTTTTCATACCTGTAATAAAGTGTTGCGAATACTAGCTCTGCGCGTTGCTGACCAGCTTGCGGGCGTGGGCCAGTGACTCTTCGGTGAGGTCGATGCCGCCGAGCATGCGGGCGATTTCCTCTACGCGCTGTGCGTCACTCAGCTTGCTGACTGCCGTACGGGTCGCGTTGTTGCCGCGCACCTTGTGCACGAACAGGTGCTGGTGACCCTGGGCGGCGACCTGGGGCAGGTGAGTGACGGTGAGTACCTGGCCACGCTCGCCCAGACAGCGCAGCAACTGACCGACGACTTCGGCGGTAGGCCCGCCGATGCCCACGTCCACTTCGTCGAACACCAGGGTCGGTACCCGTGAGGTCTGTGCGGTGATCACCTGGATCGCCAGGCTGATACGCGACAGCTCGCCGCCTGAGGCCACCTTGGCCAGTGCTTTGATTGGTTGGCCCGGGTTGGCGCTGACCAGAAACTCCACCTGTTCGAGGCCATTGGCATTCGGTTCGTTGCTGGTATTTTCCTGCAATTGAATGCTGAAGCGCCCGCCGGGCATGCCCAGCGTCTGCATTTCCTTTTCCACCGCTTTGCTCAGCTTGCCTGCTGCCTTGTGTCGGTGGGCGCTCAGTTCGGCAGCCTTCTCCTGGTAGTGTCGGCCATAGGAGGCCAGTTCTTCGCTCAGACGTTCGGTGGCTTGGTCATCGGCATTCAGGCCTTCCAGTTCGTCGAACAACTGCTGCTGCATGGTGGGCAGTTCGCTGGGGTGAATGCGATGCTTGCGTGCCAGGGTATAGATGGTATCCAGGCGCTCCTCAAGTTGTTGCTGTCGCTGGGGGTCTGCCTCGAAATGATCGAGAAAGCGGTTCAGCTCGCCCACCGCCTCTTCGACCTGGATCTGTGCGCTGGCCAGCAGGTTGGCAGCTTCGTTGAGCGCGCCCGGTTGGCCCTGGACGCCACTGAGTCGGCTCAAGCTGTTGGTCAGGGCAGACAGTACGTTGCCGGCATCGCTCTCGCTGCATTGCTCGATGACTTGGCGACAGGCAGCGAGCAGGCCTTCGGCGTTGGTCAGGGCCTTGTGATCCTGTTCGAGCTGCTCCAGCTCATTTTCGCCGAGCCCGAGGTTCTCCAACTCTTCCAGCTGATAGCTAAGCAGTTGATGGCGCGCGCGCTGCTCATCGCCCTGTGAGGCGAGGCGTTCCAGTTCGCTGCGGGTTTGCTTCCAGCGCTGGGCGGCGAGGTGCACCTGGCGGGCCAGTTCCTGGGCATTGGCATATTCATCGAGCAGGCGTCGATGGGTGTCGGCCTTGAGCAGCGACTGATGTTCATGCTGGCTGTGGATGTCGATCAGCAGCTCGCCCAGTGCCTTGAGGTCGCCGAGCGGGCAGGGCGTGCCATTGATGTAGCCACGCGAGCGGCCTTCGGCGGTGATCACGCGGCGCAGAATGCATGGGCCGTCATTGTCCAGATCGCGTTCGGCGAGCCAGGTGTGGGCTTCGGGGATATCGCCCAGATCGAAGCTGGCGAGAATATCAGCCTTGTCGGCTCCGGGGCGCACCACACCGCTGTCCGCGCGATCGCCAAGGGTCAGGCCGAGGGCATCGAGCATGATCGATTTGCCGGCGCCCGTTTCGCCGCTGATGACGCTCATGCCTTTATCCAGCTCGAGATCAAGGTGTTCGACGATGGCGTAATTGTGTACGGACAGGTGCACCAGCATGGCGAGGCCTCCGAGAATTTGTCTGGTTATTTATACAGTGTTTTGTCTCGTGGTGGCAATCCTGCCCCTCGTATGCTGCTGCGATGTGCTTGCGCCCCTTGAAACCCTACAAATCGTCCTTATATAGGCGGCAGACGCGCGAGTTGAGGCTCGTCGAATTATTCAGAGGAGAAATGCATGGCTGACGAACAGAACCTGGATCCGCAGACTCCCGAGGCTGAAGCGAATGACGCTGCGCTGAGTGACGACCTGATTGCTCGCGTGCAAACGCTGGAAGAGCAACTGGCGGCTGCGCAGGATCAGTCGCTGCGCATGGCTGCCGATCTGCAGAACGTGCGCCGCCGCGCTGAGCAGGATGTCGAGAAGGCGCATAAATTCGCTCTCGAGAAATTCGCCAACGATCTGCTGCCGGTGGTTGACAGCCTGGAGCGCGGTCTCGAGTTGTCGAGCCCGGACGATGAGGCCATTAAGGCCGTGCGCGAGGGCTTGGAGCTGACGCTCAAATTGCTGCTCGACACCCTCAAGCGTCATCAGCTGGAAGCTATCGATCCGCATGGTGCGCCGTTCAATCCGGAGCACCATCAGGCCATGGCTTTGCAGGAAAGCACCAACGTCGAGCCAAACAGCGTGCTCAAGGTGTTTCAGAAGGGCTACATGCTCAATGGTCGCCTGCTGCGCCCGGCGATGGTCGTGGTCAGCAAGGCACCGGCCGAGGCGCCACCGTCCATTGACGAGCAGGCTTGAAATCGGCGGCTGAGCCCCCATCTATTAAGTCAAGCGTATTAGTGCTACCGCAGCGGTCACGACAACGCTGCGGCTATATCAAAGTTTCGGGAGAGTAAAATGGGCAAAATTATTGGTATCGACCTGGGGACCACCAACTCCTGCGTCTCCATTCTTGAAAATGGCAAAGTCAAAGTCATCGAAAACGCCGAAGGCGCGCGCACCACGCCGTCGATCATCGCTTACGCCAACGATGGCGAGATTCTGGTCGGCCAGTCGGCCAAGCGTCAGGCTGTGACCAATCCGCACAACACCTTGTATGCGGTGAAGCGTCTGATCGGTCGTCGCTTCGACGAAGAAGTCGTGCAGAAAGACATTCAGATGGTGCCGTACAAGATCGCCAAGGCTGATAACGGCGATGCTTGGGTCGAAGTCAACGGCCAGAAAATGGCGCCGCCGCAGATCTCGGCTGAAATTCTCAAGAAGATGAAGAAGACCGCCGAAGACTATCTCGGCGAAGCAGTCACCGAAGCGGTGATCACCGTTCCGGCTTACTTCAACGACAGCCAGCGTCAGGCCACCAAGGATGCCGGTCGCATCGCTGGTCTGGACGTCAAGCGCATCATCAACGAGCCGACCGCGGCTGCGCTGGCCTATGGCATGGACAAGGCCAAGGGCGATCACACCGTGATCGTTTATGACCTGGGCGGCGGTACTTTCGACGTGTCGGTGATCGAGATCGCTGAAGTCGACGGTGAGCACCAGTTCGAAGTGTTGGCTACCAATGGCGATACGTTCCTCGGTGGTGAGGACTTCGACATCCGCCTGATCGACTACCTCGTCGACGAATTCAAGAAAGAAAGCGGCATGAGCCTCAAGGGCGATCCGCTGGCTATGCAGCGCCTCAAGGAAGCTGCCGAAAAGGCTAAAATCGAGCTGTCCTCGAGCCAGCAGACCGACGTCAACCTGCCGTACATCACTGCAGACGCCACCGGTCCGAAGCACCTGAACGTGAAGATCTCCCGCGCCAAGCTGGAATCGCTGGTCGAGGATCTGGTGCAGCGCACCATCGAGCCTTGCCGCATTGCGCTGAAAGATGCCGGTATCGACATTGGTGCGATCAACGACGTGATCCTGGTCGGTGGTCAGACTCGTATGCCGCTGGTGCAGAAGCTGGTGACCGAGTTCTTCGGCAAAGAAGCACGCAAGGACGTCAACCCGGACGAAGCCGTTGCCATGGGGGCTGCCATTCAAGGTGCGGTTCTGGCTGGTGACGTCAAGGACGTACTGCTGCTCGACGTTTCGCCGCTGACCCTGGGTATCGAAACCATGGGTGGCGTGATGACTGCGCTGATCGACAAGAACACCACCATCCCGACCAAGAAGTCGCAGGTGTTCTCCACCGCGGACGACAACCAGGGCGCTGTGACCATCCATGTGCTGCAGGGTGAGCGCAAGCAAGCCGGTCAGAACAAGTCCCTGGGCAAGTTCGACCTGGCCGAGATTCCGCCAGCTCCGCGTGGCGTGCCGCAGATCGAAGTGACCTTCGACATCGACGCCAACGGCATCCTGCACGTCGGCGCGAAGGACAAGGCAACCGGCAAGACCCAGTCCATCGTGATCAAGGCCAACTCCGGCCTGTCCGATGACGAGATCGAGCGCATGGTGCGTGACGCCGAGGCCAACGCCGAGGAAGACCGCAAGTTCGAAGAACTGGCCACTGCCCGTAACCAGGGCGATCAGCTGGTTCATGCGACCCGCAAGATGCTCACCGAAGCTGGCGACAAGGCCACTGCGGACGAGAAGGCGGCCATCGAAACTGCGCTGGGTGAATTGGAAGTTGCCGTACGTGGCGACGACAAGGCAGCCATCGAAGCGAAGATGAATGCCCTGTCCGAAGCGACCACGCCGCTGGCGCAGAAAATGTATGCCGAACAGCCGCAGCCAGGTGCTGCCGGTGCGGCGGCGGATGCCGGTGAAACCAAGGGCTCTGCGGACGACGTGGTCGACGCCGAGTTCGAGGAAGTCAAGGACAACAAGTAAGCCCCGGCTTGCCTGTGTTTGCGCCCTGTCGCACAGCTGTGTGCCAGGGCGATCCGCCGCGCGGGGGCTTGCTCCCGCGTTGGCGTGTCTGGACGGTACGAATTTTGAGAGTGTTAGAAACCCATGTCTAAACGTGACTACTACGAAGTGCTCGGGGTCGAGCGCGGTGCCAGCGAGGCGGAGCTGAAAAAGGCTTACCGCCGCCTGGCGATGAAGCATCACCCCGATCGCAACCCCGGCGACAAGGCTGCCGAAGACGCCTTCAAGGAGGCCAACGAGGCCTACGAAGTGTTGTCCGATGCGGGCAAGCGCAGCGCTTACGATCAGTACGGTCATGCCGGTGTCGACCCGCAGATGGGTGGCGGTGGCGGCTTTGGCGGCGGCAGCGCCAACTTCTCCGATATCTTCGGCGACGTGTTCAGTGATTTCTTCGGTGGCCAGCGTGGCGGTCAGCGCGGCGGAGCCCAACGCGGCAGCGACCTGCGTTACACCCTGGAGCTGGATCTCGAAGAGGCGGTACGTGGCACCACGGTGACCATTCGCGTGCCGACGCTGGTCAACTGCAAGGTCTGCGAAGGCTCTGGCGCCAAGAAGGGCACCAGCCCGGTTACCTGTACCACCTGCGGTGGTATCGGCCAGGTGCGCATGCAACAGGGCTTCTTCTCGGTGCAGCAGACCTGCCCGCGCTGCCACGGCAGCGGCAAGATGATCACCGACCCCTGTGGCTCCTGCCACGGCCATGGCCGTGTCGAAGAGCACAAGACGCTCTCGGTCAAGGTGCCGGCGGGTGTCGATACCGGCGACCGTATTCGCCTGTCCGGCGAGGGCGAGGCGGGCACCATGGGTGGCCCGGCTGGCGATCTGTATGTGGTCGTCAATGTGCGTGAGCACGCGATCTTCCAGCGTGACGGCAAGCATCTGTACTGCGAAGTGCCGATCAGCTTCGCCGATGCGGCGTTGGGTGGCGAGCTGGAAGTGCCGACCCTCGATGGTCGGGTCAAGCTGAAGATCCCGGAAGGTACACAGACCGGCAAGCTGTTCCGTCTGCGTGGCAAGGGCGTGGCCCCGGTGCGTGGTGGCGGTGCTGGCGACCTAATGTGCAAGGTGGCGGTGGAAACGCCGATCAACCTGGATCGTCGTCAGCGCGAGCTGCTCGACGAATTTCGTCAGTCCCTGGCGGGTAACAGTTCCCACTCGCCCAAGGCCAACGGCTGGTTTGAAGGCGTCAAACGTTTCTTCGGCGATCTTTAATTCGTCAACGAGCGGCGGGCTATTGGTCAGAACCAGTAGCTCGCCGCTTGCAGTTTGGAGCGATGCATATGCGTATTGCAGTGACAGGCGCCGCCGGGCGCATGGGCAAAAATCTGATCGAGGCCGTGCAGCAAGCCGAAGGTGTCAGCCTTGGTGCTGCAGTGGCGCGTCCTGAAAGTACGTTGTTGGGTGCTGATGCTGGCGAGCTGGCCGCTGTCGGCAAACTCGGTGTTGCGGTTGGTGGTGATCTGCAGGGCGTGCTCGATCAATTCGATGTGCTGATCGACTTCACTCACCCCTCGGTAACCCTGAAGAATCTGGAGATCTGCCGAAAGGCAGGCAAGGCGATGGTCATCGGCACCACTGGTTTCAGCGCTGCTGAAAAGCAGCTGCTGGTCGAAGCGGGCAAGGATATTCCGATCGTCTTCGCCGCCAACTTCAGCGTGGGCGTCAACCTGTGCCTGAATCTGCTCGATACCGCGGCGCGGGTGCTGGGTGACGATGTGGACATCGAAATCCTCGAGGCCCATCACCGTCACAAGGTCGATGCACCGTCCGGTACCGCGCTGCGCATGGGTGAAGTCATCGCCAATGCCCTGGGGCGCGATCTTGAAAAGGTCGCGGTCTATGGGCGTGAAGGCCAGACCGGCGCCCGCGCTCGCGAAACCATCGGTTTCGCCACGGTACGGGCCGGCGACGTGGTCGGCGATCACACCGTACTGTTCGCTGCCGACGGCGAGCGTGTGGAGATCACCCACAAGGCCTCCAGTCGCATGACCTTCGCCAACGGCGCCGTGCGTGCGGCCTCCTGGTTGCGAGAACGCTCTGCCGGTCTTTACGACATGCAGGATGTACTGGGTCTGAAGTGATCGTAGTGCGGATGAGGTCACTGGCCTCATCCGGCTTCATCTGCAAGCCTTGTGAATAAGAATGTTGGCGATGAATCCGTTGAATCTCGATGATGTGGCGCGTTACGTCGAGCTGAATATTGGTGCCTTTCACCAGAAACGTATTGCCAGCCTTGGGCGGCTCAAGCTCAAAGATGTGCTCAAGCGTAAGAACCCTTATATGTACCGCGCCAAGCACGTCCTCACGGCCGAGCAGATCATTCGCGGGATCATCGACGCGCATATTTCCTCCAACGAAGAAACCTTGTTCGGCGATTGGTTGGAAGGATTGGCGATCTTTATCAATGCTCAGGTCTATGGGGGTTGGAAGTCCGGTATCACCGGAGTTGATCTGGAATTCGATAAGGAGGGCTTGCGTTACATCGTGGCGATCAAGTCTGGGCCGAACTGGGGTAATAGCTCGCAGATCGGTCAGATGAAAAGCAATTTTCTCACCGCCCAGCGCACCCTGCGTACCGGTAATTCGGGGCTGCAGGTAGTTGCGGTCAATGGCTGTTGCTATGGGCGCGACAACAATCCCGACAAAGGCAGCTATTTCAAATATTGCGGCCAGCGTTTCTGGGCGTTCATTTCAGGTGACGAGGATCTTTACCTGGAGCTGATCGAGCCGCTGGGCTTCAAGGCCCGTGAGCGCAACGACGAGTTCGCCGAGAGCTACGGGCAGATGATTAACAAGTTCACCCGAGAATTTACCCTGGAGTTCTGTGACGAACAGGGCGCGATCGACTGGGCGCGCTTGCTGCGTTTCAACTCCGAAGCCTGAGCGTCCAGAGCTTTAGCTGATTGCCAGGGTCAATTGCGTCTTGCGTCGTTGCTGCTCGAAGGCTTTCAGCCATTGTTCGTGGCAGGTCGCCTGATAGCGCGAGAACTTGAACGCGCTCGGCGCAGGGTGCGCTTCGCCAGCGAGCAGGCCGCGCAGCAGAACCCCTACAGCGTGGCCGAGGCTCACCGGCACAGCATTGCCGACCTGTTTGTACTGCTGGATCAGCGGGCCCGCCAGTTGCCAATCGTCTGGAAATTCCTGAATACGTTTGTACTCCTGGATCGACAGCGGGCGGTCTTCCTGTGGGTGCGCCAGATCCGTGGCGGGCATCGCCGGATGCGTCACCAGGGTCGGCGAGGGTTTGTCCCAGGCCAGGCGCCGTAGAAAGCCGGTCTTGCCACCGCCGGAGAAGTAGGACTTGCCCATCGCTTCGCGCTGCAGGTCGGGTGGCAGGTTGCGCCAGTTCTGTCCTGCCTTGAGCAGGCGATAGTAGCGCAGGCGTTTTTCCGGAAAGCTCAGGTGGTTATGGTTGTCCAGGCCATCCAGCGCCTGCTGCACCGTGCGCCAGGCGGGTAAACCCAGTGCGCCGTCCTCGCTGTGGGTTGGTGTCAGGAACGGAGCGGTTTGCCCGTCTCGTGAGCAGATGATGATGACCCGCTCGCGTACCTGTGGGGTGCCGAAGTTCGCCGAGTTGTACAGGTTGAACGAGTAGGCGTAGCCCGCATTGCGCAGCTTGCTGAGCACGAAATTCAGGGCGCCGCCTTTCATTTCGTCCAGTGAAAGATCAGGGAAGTCCGCACCGCGTTGGTCGTGAGGGCGATGATCCATTGGGCAGGAGAGTAGGCCGCGGACGTTCTCGATGACGATCAGTGGTGGACGAATCTCCAGGGCGAGGTCGATGTATTTGAGAAAGGCGTTGCCGCGGTCGTCATTGAACGCCTTGCGTTTGCCGGCCGTGCTGAAGGCTTGGCAGGGTGACCGCCGACGATTACGTCGACGTCGTCGCGTCCGATGCCAGCGGCCTCCAGCACTTGTTCGGCGGAACAGCTATTGATATCGCCGAGCAGTGCAGTGTCCGGGCGGTTTAGGGCGATGGTCTGACGGCAGTACTTGTCCGATTCGCAAGCCAGGCGAATATCGAAACCAGCCTTTTCCAGGCCTAGATCCAGGCCCATGGCACCGGAAAAGAAACTCAGGGCGATGGGTTTTCCACTCTGGCGCTGCTGCGCCGGATGATCATGTGCAAGCATATGAGCCGTTTTTAAACCGTAGTGGGTGACGCTGAGTGGGTCGATGATCCAGCTGCTGCCAATTTTCTGGGCGGCCAGATTGCCATTTCGGCACAGGGTTCTAACACGCTGTACGCTGATCTTCAGTGCGGCGGCGGTGGCCGAAATGCTTAGATAGGTACTCATTCAGGGTTTCCCTGCCGAAACCTGTAGGAAGTACCGAATTTTACGGCTGAGGGGTGATGTGTCAATTGGTGATGAATCGGTTTGCAAGTTTTCCCTGGTTATGGCTTTCGAAAAACCGGGTTTTCCTGTAGGCTTTCCGCTTTAGTGTGTCCACTAAAGTTGCGCAGAATGAATCAATTAAAAAAGCGGGATGACCTTCACACGTCATCCCGCTTTTTTACAATCTGCGTTCGCTTCACGATCTACGGGAGGTCTTCTTGAGTAAGCCAGCCATACTCGCCCTTGCTGACGGCAGCATTTTTCGCGGCGAGGCCATCGGGGCCGATGGCCAGACTATCGGAGAGGTGGTGTTCAACACCGCCATGACCGGCTATCAGGAAATTCTCACCGATCCTTCCTATGCCCAGCAGATTGTCACGCTGACCTATCCACACATCGGTAATACCGGTACCACCCCAGAAGACGCCGAGTCGAATCGCGTTTGGGCGGCTGGTCTGATCATCCGTGACCTGCCGCTGACCGCCAGTAACTGGCGCAACAAGCAGTCCTTGCAGGATTACCTCAAGGAAAACGGCACTGTCGCCATCGCCGGTATCGATACCCGCCGCCTGACCCGCATTCTGCGCGAGAAAGGTTCGCAGAACGGCTGCATCCTGGTTGGCGCTGACGCCACCGAGGAAAAAGCTCTCGAGCTGGCGCGTGGCTTCCCGGGTCTCAAAGGCATGGATCTGGCCAAAGAAGTCAGCTGCACCGAGCGCTATGAGTGGCGTTCCAGCGTGTGGAACCTGAAGGATGACAGTCATCCGGAAATTGCCGCCAGCGAGCTGCCCTATCACGTCGTGGCCTATGACTACGGCGTCAAGCTGAACATCCTGCGCATGCTGGTCGCGCGTGGTTGCCGTCTCACCGTGGTGCCTGCGCAGACACCGGCCAAGGATGTGTTGGCACTCAACCCTGACGGCGTATTCCTGTCCAACGGTCCGGGTGATCCCGAGCCTTGCGACTACGCAATCCAGGCGATCAAGGACGTATTGGAAACCGATATTCCGGTATTCGGCATCTGCCTCGGTCACCAGTTGCTGGCCCTGGCTTCCGGCGCCAAGACCGTGAAGATGGGCACCGGCCACCACGGTGCCAACCACCCGGTTCAGGATCTGGATACCGGCGTGGTGATGATCACCAGTCAGAACCACGGGTTCGCCGTGGACGAAGCGACTCTGCCGGGCAACCTGCGGGCGATCCACAAGTCTCTGTTCGACGGCACCCTGCAGGGTATCGAGCGCACCGACAAGGACGCTTTCAGCTTCCAGGGCCACCCTGAGGCCAGTCCGGGTCCGAACGATGTCGCTCCGCTGTTCGACCGCTTCATCGACGCCATGGCCAAACGCCGCTAAGCCCGCCGACTGACCTAAGGATTCGAGAGAGAACATGCCAAAACGTACAGACATCAAAAGTATCCTGATCCTCGGCGCCGGCCCCATCGTCATTGGGCAGGCTTGCGAGTTCGATTATTCCGGCGCCCAGGCTTGTAAGGCCCTGCGCGAGGAAGGCTTCCGCGTCATCTTGGTGAACTCCAACCCGGCCACCATCATGACCGACCCGGCGATGGCTGATGCCACCTACATCGAGCCGATCAAATGGGCCACCGTGGCCAAGATCATCGAGAAGGAACGCCCTGACGCCCTGCTGCCTACCATGGGTGGCCAGACTGCATTGAACTGTGCTCTGGATCTGGAAAAGCACGGCATCCTGGAAAAGTTCGGTGTGGAAATGATCGGCGCGAACGCCGACACCATCGACAAGGCTGAAGACCGCTCGCGCTTTGACAAGGCGATGAAGGACATTGGTCTGGCATGCCCGGTCTCCGGCATCGCGCACGACATGCAGGAAGCCTACGGTGTTCTGGAGAAGGTCGGTTTCCCGTGCATCATCCGTCCGTCCTTTACCATGGGCGGCACGGGTGGCGGTATTGCCTACAATCGAGAAGAATTCGAGGAAATCTGCACGCGCGGCCTGGATCTGTCGCCGACCAGCGAGCTGCTGATCGACGAATCGCTGATCGGCTGGAAGGAGTACGAGATGGAGGTGGTCCGCGACAAGAAGGACAACTGCATCATCGTCTGTGCCATCGAAAACTTCGATCCGATGGGCGTGCACACCGGTGACTCGATCACCGTCGCACCGGCCCAGACCCTGACCGACAAGGAATACCAGATCCTGCGTAACGCCTCCCTGGCGGTACTGCGCGAGATCGGCGTGGAAACCGGTGGCTCCAACGTGCAGTTCGGCATCTGTCCGAACACTGGCCGTATGGTCGTCATCGAGATGAACCCGCGCGTGTCGCGTTCCTCGGCGCTGGCCTCCAAGGCTACCGGTTTCCCGATCGCCAAGATCGCCGCCAAGCTGGCCGTGGGTTACACCCTTGACGAGCTGTCCAACGACATCACCGGTGGTCGTACCCCGGCGTCGTTCGAGCCGGCCATCGATTATGTGGTTACCAAGATCCCACGTTTCGCCTTCGAGAAATTCCCCAAGGCCGACGCCCGCCTGACCACCCAGATGAAATCCGTCGGTGAAGTCATGGCCATCGGCCGTACCTTTCAGGAATCCCTGCAGAAAGCGCTGCGTGGCCTGGAAGTCGGCGTGTCCGGCTTCGATCCGAAGCTCGATCTAACCGACCCTGAGGCGGAAAGTACTCTCAAGCGCGAGCTGATCGTGCCGGGTGCGGACCGCATCTGGTACGTGGGCGACGCTTTCCGTGCCGGCAAGACGGTCGAAGAAGTGTTCGAGTTGACGCGTATCGACGAGTGGTTCCTGGTACAGATCGAGGATCTGATCAAGGACGAGCAGCGTATCAAAACCCTGGGTCTGTCGAGCATCGACCGTGACCTGATGTTCAGCCTCAAGCGCAAGGGCTTCTCCGATGCGCGCCTGGCCGAGTTACTCGGTGTCACCGAGAAAAACCTGCGCAGCCATCGCCACAAGCTCAAAGTGCTGCCTGTGTACAAGCGCGTGGACACCTGCGCTGCGGAGTTCGCGACCGATACCGCCTACATGTATTCGACCTACGAGGAAGAGTGCGAGGCCAATCCGAGCAGCCGCGACAAGATCATGATCCTCGGTGGCGGCCCGAACCGCATCGGTCAGGGCATCGAGTTCGACTACTGCTGCGTGCACGCCGCGCTGGCAATGCGTGAAGACGGTTACGAGACCATCATGGTCAACTGCAACCCGGAAACCGTTTCCACCGACTACGATACCTCCGATCGCCTGTACTTCGAGCCGGTGACCCTGGAAGACGTGCTGGAAATCGTTCGCGTCGAGAAGCCGAAAGGTGTGATCGTCCAGTACGGCGGCCAAACCCCGCTGAAGCTGTGCCGTGCCCTGGAAGAAGCTGGCGTACCGATCATCGGTACCAGCCCGGACGCCATCGACCGCGCCGAAGACCGTGAGCGTTTCCAGCAGATGGTGCAGCGCCTCGGCCTGCGTCAACCTGCCAACGCCACTGCGCGTAGCGAAGAAGAGGCGCTGACGCTGTCCAAGAACATCGGCTACCCGATGGTGGTGCGTCCATCCTATGTACTGGGTGGCCGGGCGATGGAAATCGTCTACCAGGAAGAAGAGCTCAAGCGCTACATGCGCGAAGCGGTGAAAGTCTCCAACGACAGCCCGGTTCTGCTCGATCGCTTCCTCAACTGCGCCATCGAAGTCGATATCGATGCGGTATGCGATGGTGAGCAGGTCGTCATCGGCGCCATCATGCAGCACATCGAACAAGCGGGCGTGCACTCCGGTGACTCCGCCTGCTCGCTGCCGCCTTACTCGCTGCCGGCACACATCCAGGACGAGATCCGCGACCAGGTCAAGAAAATGGCCCTGGAGCTCGGCGTCGTCGGCTTGATGAACGTGCAGATGGCCGTGCAGGGCGAAGACATCTATGTGATCGAGGTCAACCCGCGCGCTTCGCGTACTGTGCCGTTCGTCTCCAAGTGCATCGGCGAGTCGCTGGCCAAGGTTGCGGCGCGTGTGATGGCTGGCAAGACGCTGGCTGAAATCGGCTTCACCAAAGAAATCATCCCGCCGTTCTTCAGCGTCAAGGAAGCGGTATTCCCGTTCAACAAGTTCCCAGGCGTTGACCCGATTCTCGGCTCAGAGATGAAGTCGACCGGTGAAGTGATGGGCGTGGGCGATACCTTCGGTGAAGCGTTCGCCAAGGCGCAACTGGGCGCCAGTGAGATCCTGCCGACTGCGGGTTGCGCCTTTATCAGCGTGCGTGACGACGACAAGCCGTTGGCCGAGCAAGTCGCTCGCGATTTGATCAGTCTGGGCTTCGAGGTCGTGGCCACCTCCGGTACCGCCAAGGTGATCGAGGCTGCCGGTCTGCCGGTACGTCGCGTTAACAAAGTGACTGAGGGTCGTCCACACGTGGTCGATATGATCAAGAATGACGAAGTCACTCTGATCATCAACACCACCGAAGGTCGTCAGTCCATCGCGGACTCCTACTCCATCCGTCGTAACGCTCTGCAGCACAAGATCTACTGCACCACCACCATTGCGGCTGGTCAGGCGATCTGCGAAGCACTCAAATTCGGCCCCGAGAAGACAGTGCGTCGGCTGCAGGATCTGCACGCAGGAATCAAGGCATGATCAAATACCCAATGACCGTCGAGGGCGCTCGCGCCCTGGAAGAAGAACTGGCCCATCTGACCAAGGTCGTCCGTCCGAAGCTGAGCCAGGATATCGGCACGGCCCGTGAGTTGGGCGACTTGAAGGAAAACGCCGAATACCATGCTGCTCGTGAGCAGCAGGGTATGGTCGAAGCACGTGTGCGTGATATCGAAGGGCGTCTGCAGAATGCAGTGGTGATCGATGTCAGTACCATTGCCCATACCGGCAAGGTGATCTTCGGTACCACGGTGGAAATCGCCAACGTCGAGACTGACGAAAGCGTGTCCTATCGGATCGTCGGAGAGGACGAGGCTGATATCAAACAGGGCAAGATTTCCGTCGGTTCGCCTATCGCCCGTGCCTTGATCGGCAAGGAGGAGGGTGACGTGGTAACGGTGAAAACGCCAAGCGGTCTGATCGAGTACGAAATTGTCGAAGTTCGTCACATCTGACCTCGCCGCGACGTCCGACATGGCGGCAGGCTTCTGGATGCTGCTGCAAACCCTCTGGGTGGGCGGCATCTGGATACTGCACTTCATGGTGCTGCCGGGGCTGTACAGTGTAGGGCTGGCGTCGCTGCTGATCGATGAAATCGCCGGCGTGTTGATGCCGCAGATGGTGTTGATCACCTTGGTCTGCGTGCTGATTCAGGCTGGCTTGCTGGTCAGGTTGCGTCGTCTTTCGTCGCTTTGGGGCGAGCGCCGCGGGCAATTGCTGCTCGCGGTACTGTCGATTGCCTCGGGCTTGCTGGCTTCGCTCGCGCTCTGGCCGGATGCCATCCGCTGGCAACTGTTCAGTTACCTGTTGCTGGCATTTTTCGGTCTGCTGCTGGTGCTACAGCCTGTGCCCCGCAAACCTTCGATAGCCGACCCCGCGGTCGGCTAATTCGACGACTCAGCCCTGATGGCGGCTGATGTTGGACAGATTGCGATTGGCTTTGGGGTTCTTGCGGTAGAGCAGCGCCATTTTTCCGATAACCTGTGCCAGGTCGGCCTTGCTGGCCTTGCACAACTCATCGATCACCGCCAGGCGGCCTTCGCGCTCGGTAATGCGCAACTGAATCTTGATCAGTTCATGATCGTTCAGGGCGCGCTCCAGCTCCGCCAATACGCCTTCGGTAACACCGTTATCGGCAACGATCAATACCGGTTTCAGGTGGTGGCCGATAGATTTGAACTGTTTCTTCTGCTCTTGAGTGAGCGGCATAATCTGAACCCTGCGTCTTAATCTGGGGAAAGCGGCCTATTTTAACCGAGCCGCTCGAAGCCCGCCCAGTTATTCATTCTGTTCTTCCGAGGTGTTGTTGTGGCCCGTTCCAAGACCAGCCAGCGTTGGCTGAAAGAGCATTTCGACGATCCGTACGTCAAAATGGCGCAAAAGGACGGCTACCGTTCACGTGCCAGCTACAAGTTGTTGGAGGTTCAGGAGAAGGATCGCATCCTGCGCCCCGGCATCACTGTGGTCGACCTTGGTGCTGCTCCGGGCGGTTGGTCGCAGGTCACCAGTCGGGTCATTGGCGATAAAGGCCGGCTGATCGCTTCGGACATCCTGGAGATGGACAGTATTCCGGACGTGACTTTCATTCAGGGTGATTTCACGGATGACGCGGTGTTCGCGCGCATTCTGGAAGCGATCGACAATCATCCGGTAGACCTTGTGATTTCCGATATGGCCCCCAATATGAGTGGAGTCAGGGAGTCGGATCAGCCTCGTGCCATGTATTTGTGCGAGCTGGCACTGGATCTCGCCACGCGTGTCTTGCGTCCTGGTGGCGATTTCTTGATCAAGATCTTCCATGGCGAAGGTTTCGATGAGTACCACAAGCAGGTTCGTGGTCTGTTCGAGAAGGTGCAGATGCGCAAACCGCTGTCATCGCGCGGCCGTTCTCGTGAGCAGTACATGTTGGCTCGCGGACTCAAAGTACAGCGCGAAGAGTAAAACCAAAGGCTTGGTTGTCAGTCCAAGCCTATGCGCGCATCGTTACGGGCAGATATCTCATAAAGGGTTACAGACGGTGTCAGCCACGGGCGGGCGTTTGTAGTAAGTTAGATCGGTTTATAACTGGTCGTCATGCGAAGCACGCTTCGGCAAGGGGCCTGCTTCAGAGGGTAGCTAATTGAACGACATGGCAAAGAATCTGATCCTGTGGCTGATCATCGCTGCCGTCCTGGTTACGGTGATGAACAATTTCTCCAGTCCGAGTGAGACTAACAAGCTCAACTACTCGGAGTTCATCCAGCAGGTGCAGGATGGTGGGGTCAAGCGTGTCACCGTCGATGGTTACATCATCAGCGGCATGCGTTCCGACGGTTCGTCGTTCGAAACGGTGCGCCCGGCGATCCAGGATAATGGTCTGATCAAGGATCTGATGGATAACAACGTCGAGATCGTGGGTAAGCAGCCTGAGCAGCAGAGCATCTGGACGCAATTGCTGGTTGCCAGCTTCCCGATCCTGGTAATCATTGCCGTATTCATGTTCTTCATGCGCCAGATGCAAGGCGGTGCCGGCGGCAAGGGCGGGCCGATGAGCTTTGGTAAAAGCAAGGCGCGCCTGCTTTCCGAAGATCAGGTCAAGACCACTTTCGCTGACGTCGCGGGTTGTGACGAGGCTAAAGAGGAAGTCAGTGAGCTCGTCGAGTTCCTGCGTGACCCCGGCAAGTTCCAGCGCCTTGGTGGTCGTATTCCACGCGGTGTGCTGATGGTCGGCTCGCCGGGTACCGGTAAAACCCTGCTGGCCAAGGCGGTTGCTGGCGAAGCAAAAGTACCTTTCTTCACCATTTCCGGCTCTGACTTCGTGGAAATGTTCGTGGGTGTCGGTGCATCCCGCGTGCGTGACATGTTCGAACAGGCCAAGAAGCATGCGCCGTGCATCATCTTCATCGACGAGATCGACGCCGTTGGTCGCCATCGTGGCGCCGGCATGGGTGGCGGTCATGACGAGCGTGAGCAGACCCTCAATCAGTTGCTGGTAGAGATGGACGGCTTCGAAATGAACGATGGCATCATCGTCATCGCCGCGACCAACCGTCCGGACGTGCTCGACCCTGCGTTGCTGCGTCCGGGCCGCTTCGACCGTCAGGTGGTGGTCGGTCTGCCGGACATCCGTGGTCGTGAGCAGATCCTCAATGTGCACATGCGCAAGGTGCCGATGGGTGAGGACGTCAAGGCTGCGGTCATCGCCCGTGGTACTCCAGGCTTCTCCGGTGCTGATCTTGCCAACCTGGTCAACGAAGCATCGCTGTTCGCTGCTCGTTCGGGTAAGCGCGTCGTCGAGATGAAGGAGTTCGAACTGGCCAAAGACAAGATCATGATGGGCGCAGAGCGCAAATCCATGGTCATGTCGGACAAGGAGAAGCTCAACACCGCATTCCACGAGGCGGGTCACGCCATCGTCGGTCGTCTGGTGCCCGAGCATGATCCGGTCTACAAGGTCTCGATCATTCCCCGTGGTCGTGCCCTGGGTGTGACGATGTTCCTGCCAGAAGAAGATCGCTACAGCCTGTCCAAGCGTGCGCTGATCAGCCAGATCTGCTCGCTGTACGGCGGCCGTATCGCCGAAGAAATGACCCTGGGCTTCGACGGTGTAACCACCGGCGCGTCCAACGACATCATGCGTGCCAGTCAGATCGCCCGGAACATGGTTACCAAGTGGGGGCTTTCCGAGAAACTTGGCCCGCTTCTGTATGCCGAAGATGATGACCAGCCGTTCCTTCGTGGTGGTGGCGGTTCGTCCAGCTCCAGTGTGTCGGGTGAAACAGCCAAGCTGATTGATTTGGAGGTGCGCAGCATCATCGACCAGTGCTATGGCACGGCCAAGCGCTTGCTCGAGGAAAACCGCGACAAGCTTGATGCCATGGCTGAAGCCTTGATGAAGTATGAAACCATCGACGCTGATCAGATCGACGACATCATGAGTGGTCGCGCGCCGCGTGAGCCGCGCGATTGGACAGGTGGTGGCAGCGATGCCGGCAAGCCGGCAGCCAAGCCCGACGAAGCTGATCTCCCCGAGAAACCAATCGGCGGCCCTGCTGCCGAGCTGTAAGGCTTTTCATGTCCCATGCAATACCCCGGAACCGGCTGCCCTGTGGCAGCCGGTTTCTTGATTTGACCCGTCCCCAGGTGATGGGGATCCTCAACGTAACCCCAGACTCTTTCTCCGACGGTGGCCGCTTCGCCATGCGCGATGCGGCGTTGCGCCATGCCGAAAGCATGGTGCTGGCCGGGGCGACGCTGATCGATATAGGCGGTGAGTCCACTCGGCCGGGCGCCGCTCCCGTTTCCGTGGAGCAGGAGCTCGCGCGCGTGGCGCCGATGGTGGAAGCCATCGCCGCCGAGTTGGACGTGATCATCTCCGTCGATACTTCGACTCCGGAAGTCATCCGTGAGTCGGCCAGGCTGGGTGCCGGGCTGATTAACGACGTGCGCTCGCTGCAGCGTGACGGCGCGCTGCAGGCTGCTGCTGATAGCGGCTTGCCGGTTTGCCTGATGCATATGCGTGGTGAGCCCACCACCATGCAGCAGAGCCCGCAGTACGACGATGTGTTGGATGCCGTCGCGGCCTTTCTGCGCGAGCGTTTGGCAGTCTGCGAGGCGGCAGGCATTCCCGCAGAGCGTATCGTGCTCGATCCGGGTTTTGGCTTTGCCAAGACGCTTGAGCACAACCTCAGCCTGTTCAGGCGCATGCCTGCGCTGCAGGCGTTTGGTCTGCCGCTGCTGGTCGGCGTTTCACGCAAGAGTATGATTGGTGCCGTGCTGGGTCGCGAGGTCGATGGGCGCCTATATGGCAGTCTGGCCCTGGCGGCTCTGGCCGTTGCCAAGGGTGCAAGTATTCTGCGCGTTCACGATGTGGCGGAAACCGTCGACGTGGTGCGCATGGTCGCCGCAGTCGAAGCGGCGCAGTAATTAGAAAAAGGGAGTTGTCGTTTTGAGTCGCAAATATTTTGGCACCGACGGTATTCGTGGGCGCGTCGGTCACTATCCCATTACCCCGGACTTCATGCTCAAGCTCGGCTGGGCCGCAGGCATGGCCTTTCGCAAGCAGGGTAAGTGCCGGATTCTGATCGGCAAGGACACGCGAATTTCCGGCTACATGTTCGAGTCGGCGCTGGAGGCCGGTCTTTCTGCCGCAGGCGCTGACGTCATGCTGCTGGGGCCGATGCCGACCCCGGCGATCGCCTATCTGACGCGCACCTTCCATGCCGAAGCGGGCATCGTCATCAGTGCATCGCACAACCCTCATCATGACAACGGCATCAAGTTCTTCTCCGGGCAGGGCACCAAGCTGCCTGACGAAGTCGAGCTGATGATCGAGGAGCTGCTCGATGCGCCGATGACGGTGGTCGAGTCCGAGCAGCTCGGCAAGGTATCGAGAATCAATGACGCCGCAGGTCGCTACATCGAATTCTGCAAGAGCAGTGTGCCGACCAGCACCGATTTCGCAGGCCTCAAGATCGTTCTCGATTGTGCCCATGGTGCGGCCTACAAGGTCGCTCCGGCGGTGTTCCAGGAGCTCGGTGCTGAAGTTTCGGTGCTTTCCGCTCAGCCCAACGGGCTAAACATCAACGCGGATTGCGGCTCGACTCATGTCGAAAACCTGCAGGCCGAAGTCGTGTCGCGTCAGGCGGATCTGGGTATTGCCTTCGATGGCGACGCCGATCGGGTGTTGATGGTCGATCACACCGGTGCGGTGGTGGACGGTGACGAGTTGTTGTTCATCATCGCCCGTGATCTGCAGGCGCGTGGCAAGCTGCAGGGCGGTGTCGTCGGTACCTTGATGAGTAATCTGGGCCTTGAACTGGCCCTCGATGAACTGCAGATTCCCTTCGTGCGCGCCAATGTGGGCGACCGCTACGTGATCGCCGAGCTGCTGGAGCGCGGCTGGCAGCTGGGTGGCGAAAACTCCGGACACCTGGTGTGCTTCCAGCACGTCACCACGGGGGACGCCATCGTTGCTGCGTTGCAGGTATTGCTTGCCATCCGTCGGCGTGGGCAGAGCCTTGCCGAGGCGCGCCAGGGGCTGCGCAAATGTCCGCAGGTGCTGGTCAACGTGCGTTTCGGTGGCGGTGTCGATCCACTCAAGCACCCCGATGTTCAGGCTGCTAGTGACAGCGTCACCGAACGTATGGCGGGGCGTGGTCGTGTGCTGCTGCGTAAGTCCGGCACCGAGCCGCTGGTTCGGGTCATGGTCGAAGGCGAGGACGAAACGCAGGTGCGAGCCTATGCCAATGAATTGGCTGAGGTTGTCTCTCGAGTCTGTGTCTGATTCGGCTTGCCAGTCCACAATCGGTTGGGTAACATCTGCGCCCTCTTTGACCAACGAGGTAAAGCATGCGCCGCCCAATGGTTGCTGGTAACTGGAAAATGCACGGTACCCGCGCCAGTGTCGCAGAGCTGATCGGTGGTCTGAATCAGCAGGCGTTGCCTGCTGATGTCGATGTTGCTGTGTTCCCTGTCAGTGTTCATCTCGGTCAGGTTGTCGAGGGGCTGAGTGGTGTTGCCGTGTCGATTGGCGCGCAAGACTGTGCGGTCGAGGCGGGGCAGGGTGCGTTGACCGGAGAGGTATCGAGCGAGCAATTGCACGATGCCGGTTGCAGGTTCGTACTGATCGGCCATTCCGAGCGTCGCCTGATTCTGGGTGATAGCGAAGAGCAGGTCGTTCGCAAGTTCGCGGCGGCTCAGGTTGCTGGTCTCGTTCCGGTTCTGTGCGTGGGGGAAACCCTCGAGCAGCGCGAAGCTGGTGAGACGCTTGCAGTCGTCGAGCGTCAGCTCGATAGCGTGATCGACGCCCTGGGCGTTGCTGCTCTGTCGAGTGCTCTTGTGGCATACGAGCCGGTCTGGGCCATTGGCACCGGGCTGACGGCGTCGCCCGAGCAGGCTCAGGATGTGCATGCGGCGATTCGCTCTCGGGTCGCTGGCAAAGATGCGGATGTTGCAGGTGCTTTGAGAATTCTTTATGGCGGCAGTGTCAAGGCCGCCAATGCAGCCGAGCTATTCGGCATGCCAGATATCGATGGGGGGCTTGTGGGTGGAGCCTCTCTGAATGCGGATGAGTTCGGTGCGATCTGTCGCGCTGCAGGAAACTAAGAATATGCTGGAAACAGTCGTTGTGGTTCTTCATCTGCTGGGCGCGATCGGTGTGGTTGTGCTGGTTCTGCTGCAGCAGGGTAAAGGTGCGGATGCAGGTGCTTCGTTTGGTGCTGGTGCTTCGAATACCGTATTCGGTAGTCAAGGAACTACTACCTTTCTGAGTCGAGTTACTGCTATACTTGCCACCGCTTTTTTCATTACCAGCTTGGGGTTAGCTTACTTTGCTAATCAAAAGTCTGATGCGCTTGGTCAGGCTGGTTTGCCTGATCCGGCAGTGATGGAAGTGCCGCAGGAAAGCAAGCCTGCAGCAGAAGATGTACCGGTGCTTGAGCAGCAGCAGGCGCCAACTTCGGGGGAGCAAGATGTACCTCAAACCCCTGAAGAGCAGTAAGCGTTAATTTGCCGAGGTGGTGGAATTGGTAGACACGCTACCTTGAGGTGGTAGTGGCCATAGGCTGTAGGGGTTCGAGTCCCCTTCTCGGTACCAATTAAATGGAAGAGCTCGCTGTATGCGGGCTTTTCTGTTTCTGGAGGGTTGGTTGACCTGCGGGCCGGTTCGGTCGTATAATCCGCTCCCAGTTTTGACGCGGGTGGAGCGAATCGTCGGCGTCGGGCTCATGGCCCTGAGGTCACTGGTTCATCCAGCCCCCGTAGCCAGTATTAGTGGAGCCCCTTTCAAGGGGCTTTTTGCTAGCTGGTGGACAGATTTGCCGTCGCACGGACGGTTTTATGGATGGGCGTTTCGCCCATTTTTTATTTGCACAGCATGCGCGAGGGGTTCAGGTGTCGAGCAAGCTAGAACAGTTGCAGGCCTTGGTGGCCCCGGTAGTCGAGGCGCTTGGCTACGAGTGCTGGGGTATTGAGTTTCTGTCTCAGGGGCGGCATTCGCTGCTACGTATCTACATCGATAGTGCCAATGGCGTCCTTATTGAGGATTGCGAAAAGGTCAGTCGGCAGATCAGTGGTGTCCTCGATGTTGAAGACCCCATTGCCGCGGAGTACACCCTGGAGGTGTCCTCGCCCGGTATGGATCGGCCGCTTTTCACCTTGGCGCAGTTCGCCAGCCATGGCGGCGAGCAAGTAAAAATCAAGTTGCGCTCGCCGTTCGAAGGGCGCCGCAATTTTCAGGGTCTGCTCCGTGGTGTGGAGGAGGAAGACGTGGTGGTGCAGGTGGATGACCACGAGTTCCTTTTGCCGATCGATCTGATCGACAAGGCCAATATTATCCCCCGGTTTGATTGAGACACGGATCCCGCGGGGTTCGCGGAATGCGTGGATCCCAATGGATTGCGAGAGGCGAGGCGTACGATGAGCAAAGAAGTACTGCTGGTTGTTGAGTCGGTATCCAATGAAAAGGGCGTGCCGGCCTCTGTAATTTTCGAGGCGCTTGAGTTGGCTTTAGCCACGGCGACCAAGAAACGTTTTGAAGATGAAGTAGAGCTGCGCGTGGCGATCAATCGTCAGAGTGGCAACTATGAATCCTTCCGCTGCTGGACTGTGGTCGAGGAAGAGCATTTCGAAGATCCTGCGCATCAAGTGACCATCGACATGCCACGGGCTGTTGAGGCGAATGCCAAGGTCGGTGATGTACTCGAAGAAAAAATCGACTCCATCGAGTTCGGTCGTATTGCTGCACAGACAGCCAAGCAGGTCATCGTGCAGAAAGTGCGCGAAGCCGAGCGTGCTCAGGTTGTCGAAGCCTATCGTGAGCGTGTTGGCGAGATCATCGCGGGTACCGTGAAGAAGGTGACTCGTGACAATGTCATCGTTGATCTGGGTGCTAACGCGGAAGCGTTGCTGGCTCGCGAAGACATTATCCCGCGTGAAACTTTCCGGGTTGGTGTTCGTCTGCGTGCGTTGCTCAAGGAAATCCGTGCCGAGAATCGCGGCCCTCAGCTGATTCTGTCGCGTACTGCGCCAGAAATGCTGATCGAGCTGTTCCGCATCGAGGTGCCGGAAATCGCCGAAGGCCTCATCGAGGTCAAGGCTGCTTCGCGTGATCCAGGCTCGCGAGCCAAGATCGCGGTGCGTTCCAAGGACAAACGTATTGATCCGCAGGGTGCCTGCATCGGTATGCGCGGTTCGCGTGTACAGGCGGTCTCCGGTGAGTTGGTCGGTGAGCGCGTGGACATCGTGCTGTGGGACGACAACCCGGCGCAGTTCGTCATCAACGCCATGTCGCCGGCTGAAGTCGCGGCGATCATCGTTGACGAAGACGCTCATGCCATGGACATCGCTGTTGGCGAAGACAACCTCGCTCAAGCGATTGGCCGTGGTGGCCAGAACGTGCGTCTGGCAAGCCAGCTGACCGGCTGGACGCTGAACGTGATGACCGAAGCGGACATCCAGGCCAAGCAGCAGGCCGAGACTGGCGACATCCTGCAGAGCTTCATCGACGAGTTGGAAGTCGACGAAGAACTGGCCCAGGTGCTGGTCGAAGAAGGCTTCACCAGCCTGGAAGAAATTGCTTACGTACCGATGGAAGAGATGCTCAGCATCGATGGTTTCGATGAAGAAATCGTCAACGAACTGCGCTCGCGAGCGAAAGATCGTTTGCTGACCAAAGCCATCGCTACAGAAGAAAAGCTGGCAGACGCCCAGCCGGCCGAAGACCTCCTCGAACTCGAGGGTATGGACAAAGGCCTGGCGCAGGAACTGGCAGTGCGCGGTGTGGTTACCCGCGAAGACCTGGCCGAGCAGTCTATTGACGACCTGCTCGACATCGACGGCATCGACGAAGAGCGTGCCGGCAAGCTGATCATGGCCGCCCGAGCCCACTGGTTCGAGTAAGTTTTACGGCCTGAGGAGAGAAGTGCATGACGCAAGTCACGGTGAAAGAACTGGCCCAAGTGGTCGACACACCGGTAGAGCGCCTGCTGCAGCAGATGCGAGAGGCGGGTTTGCCGCACAGCAGTGCCGAGCAAGTTGTCACCGATAACGAGAAGCAGGCCCTGCTTGCTCATCTGAAGAGCAGCCACGGCGAGAAGAAAGCCGACGCGCCGCGCAAGATTACCTTGCAGCGCAAAACCACCAGCACCCTACGGGTCGCTGGCAGCAAGACCATTAGCGTTGAAGTGCGCAAGAAGAAAACCTTCGTCGAGCGCAGCAACGAAGAGATCGAAGCCGAGAAGCAGCGTGGGCTCGAAGAGCAACGCGCGGCTGCTGAAGCTGCTCGCCTGAAAGCCGAGGAAGAAGCCAAGCGTAAGGCTGAGGATGAGGCCAAGCGCCAGACTTCCTCGCCAACTGCCGGGCAAACACCTGCTGCCGAAGTGGCGCCAGCGCCAGTTGTTGCGCCGGTTGCTGCTCCTGCAGCCGATGAGCGTAAGAAGGACGAGCCGCGTCGCCCAGACAAGCCTCGTAACGATGACGCTAGCCGCCGTGATGGTGATCGCAAGACCACCCAGCACCGCCCGACCGTCAAGGAAAAAGCGCCTGCTCCGCGTGTGGCTCCGCGTTCCGTCGATGAAGAGAGCGATGGCTTCCGTCGTGGCGGCCGTGGCAAGTCCAAGCTCAAGAAGCGCAATCAGCATGGCTTCCAGAGCCCGAGCGGTCCGGTCGTGCGTGATGTTGCCATTGGCGAGACCATCACGGTTGGCGAGCTGTCCCAGCAGATGTCGGTCAAGGCCGCTGAAGTCATCAAGTTCATGTTCAAGATGGGGACTCCGGTCACCATCAACCAGGTTCTCGACCAAGAAACTGCGCAACTGATTGCCGAAGAGCTGGGCCACAATGTCAAGCTGGTCAGCGATAACGCGTTGGAAGAGCAACTGGCTGAGTACCTGAAGTTTGAAGGCGAGGCTATCTCCCGTGCGCCGGTCGTTACTGTCATGGGTCACGTTGACCATGGTAAGACCTCGCTGCTCGACTATATCCGCCGCGCCAAGGTAGCTTCTGGCGAAGCCGGTGGCATTACCCAGCACATCGGTGCCTATCATGTAGAAACCGATCGCGGCATGGTTACCTTCCTCGATACCCCGGGTCACGCTGCGTTTACCGCAATGCGTGCTCGTGGTGCCAAGGCGACCGATATCGTGATCCTGGTAGTGGCTGCTGATGACGGCGTGATGCCGCAAACCATCGAAGCGATCCAGCATGCCAAGGCTGCTGGTGTACCGCTGGTGGTTGCAGTGAACAAAATCGACAAGCCGGGCGCTGACCTCGACCGTATCCGCAGCGAGCTGTCGGTTCACGGTGTGACGTCTGAAGAGTGGGGCGGTGATACGCCGTTCGTGTCGGTCTCCGCGAAAGTCGGTACCGGTGTGGATGACCTGCTCGAAGCCGTCCTGCTGCAAGCCGAAGTGCTGGAACTGACCGCAACACCGTCGGCTCCTGGTCGTGGTGTGGTGGTTGAGTCCCGCCTGGACAAGGGTCGTGGTCCGGTAGCGACTGTTCTGGTTCAGGACGGTACGTTGCGTCAGGGTGACATGGTGCTGGTCGGCTCGAACTACGGCCGTATTCGCGCCATGCTCGACGAGAACGGCAAGTCGATCAAAGAAGCAGGCCCGGCGATTCCGGTTGAGATCCTGGGTCTCGACGGTACGCCAGAAGCCGGTGACGAAATGAGCGTCTTGGCTGACGAGAAGAAGGCGCGTGAAGTTGCGCTGTTCCGTCAGGGCAAGTTCCGCGAAGTGAAACTGGCTCGTGCGCATGCCGGCAAGCTGGAAAACATCTTCGAGAACATGGGCCAGGAAGAGAAGAAGACGCTTAACATCGTCCTCAAATCTGACGTCCGTGGTTCGCTGGAAGCGCTGCAAGGCTCGCTTGGCGGGTTGGGTAACGACGAAGTACAAGTGCGTGTGGTCGGTGGCGGCGTTGGTGGTATCACCGAATCCGATGCCAACCTGGCACTGGCCTCCAACGCTGTACTGTTCGGCTTCAACGTGCGTGCCGATGCGGGCGCACGCAAGATCGTCGAGCAGGAAGGTCTGGACATGCGTTACTACAACGTCATCTACGACATCATCGAAGACGTCAAGAAAGCGCTTACCGGCATGCTCGGCAGCGATGTTCGCGAGAACATCCTCGGTATCGCCGAAGTCCGCGATGTGTTCCGTTCGCCGAAGTTCGGTGCGGTCGCCGGTTGTATGGTGGTCGAGGGTACGGTTCACCGTAACCGTCCGATTCGCGTACTGCGCGACGACGTGGTGATCTACGAAGGCGAGCTGGAATCGTTGCGTCGCTTCAAAGACGATATGGCCGAAGTGCGTAACGGCATGGAATGCGGTATCGCTGTGAAGAGCTACAACGACGTCAAGGTCGGCGACAAGATCGAAGTGTACGAGAAGGTCCAGGTGGCTCGCAGCCTGTAATCGCGAGTCGCAATACGCAGCGCCCGGCCCCGCATTCGCGCGGCCGGGCGTTTGCCGCTTTTGAGTCCGATGCTTTTTCAGGCGTCGAGGCGAGTGGAAGGTAGCAAAGATGGCAAAAGACTATAGCCGTGCCCAGCGCATCGGCGACCAGATTCAACGCGAGTTGGCGCAGCTGATTCGCTCGGAAGTCAAAGATCCCCGCTTGGGGGGCTTGGTGACTGTCACTGCGGTCGACGTCAGTCGTGATGCCAGCCATGCCAAGGTGTTCGTCACCATCATGGGTGTCGAGCCCGAAGAGGGCGTCGATCCGGTTACGCAAAGCCTACGCGTGCTTAATGACGCCAGCGGTTTCCTGCGTATGCAGTTAGGTAAGGCGATGAAGTTGCGTAGTGTGCCGAACCTGCGGTTTCACTATGACGAGAGTGTTATTCGTGGCGCTCAGTTGTCAGCACTGATCGAGCGTGCGGTGACCGAGGACAGCAAGCACGCTGAAGATGATACCGAGGCCAAGGAGTAAGCGCGTGGCTCAGGTAAAGCGTATTCGTCGCAAGGTCGATGGCATCATTCTGCTCGACAAGCCCAAAGGCTTCAGTTCCAACGCCGCATTGCAGAAGATTCGTTGGTTGCTCAATGCCGAGAAGGCTGGACACACCGGTAGTCTGGATCCGCTTGCCACCGGCGTATTGCCGTTGTGCTTTGGTGAGGCGACCAAGTTTTCCCAGTACCTGCTCGATGCCGACAAAGGCTATGAGACGGTCATGCAGCTTGGCGTTACCACCACCACGGCCGATGCCGAAGGTGAGGTGCTCGAGCGTCGTGATGTGAACGTCGCTGCTGCCGATATCGAAGCGCTGTTGCCGCGCTTTCGGGGTGATATCAGCCAGATCCCGCCCATGTACTCCGCACTCAAGCGTGACGGCCAGCCGCTGTACAAGCTGGCTCGAGCAGGAGAAGTGGTGGAGCGCGAACCACGTTCTGTTACTATTGCGCGCCTGGAGTTGCTCGACTGCGCCGCCGACAAGGCGAGCCTGGCAGTCGATTGCAGCAAAGGCACCTATATTCGCACCCTGGTCGAAGATATCGGCCAGTTGCTGGGCTGTGGTGCCCATGTCGCCGAGCTGCGACGAGTACAGGCTGGGCCGTTCGGGCTGGTGCAAACCGTCAGTCTGGAAGAAATCGAGCGTGTGCATGCCGAGGGTGGTCATGAGGCGGTAGATCGCTTTCTGCTACCTGTAGACAGTGGTCTGGAGCATTGGCCGCTGCTGAGTTTCTCGGAGCACAGTGCGTTCTATTGGCTACAAGGGCAGCCTGTGCGTGCCGCAGACGCGCCGAAGTTCGGCATGGTGCGGGTACAAGATCACAATGCTCGTTTCATCGGTATCGGTGAAGTGAGCGAAGACGGGCGTATTGCGCCGCGTCGTTTGATTCGGTCTGTATGACCGTGGCGAGCTGCTCCGGCGGCTCGTATCGAGGGTGGCTGTTAATAGGCGCGGTCATACCTCCTTTAAAACACGGGAAGCTATTCCCGGCCTATTGAGGCTGTCGTTCGCGACAATCTCCAGATGAGAGGATGCCCACATGGCACTCAGCGTTGAAGAAAAAGCTCAGATCGTTAATGACTACAAGCAAGCCGAAGGCGATACCGGTAGCCCGGAAGTTCAGGTTGCTCTGCTGTCCGCTAACATCAACAAGCTGCAAGGCCACTTCAAGGCCAACGGTAAAGACCACCACTCGCGTCGTGGCCTGATCCGTATGGTTAACCAGCGTCGTAAGCTGCTGGATTACCTGAAGGGTAAAGACACCAGCCGTTACAGCGCCCTGATTGGTCGTCTGGGTCTGCGTCGCTAAGCAATGCTTATGCGCCGTTGACCGCAAAAGCTGGAAGTGAGCTCGCCTCGCTTCCAGCTTTTGTGTTTATGCTTCATCCGTTTTAACGTTTCACCCGTTTGGACAGCGCCGGGCCGACTCCCGAAGCCACTGCCCACGAATTCGCAAGAAACCGTTTCCCCAAAGGCAACAGAGAGAAGGAAAACACCGTGAACCCGGTAATCAAGAAATTTCAGTTCGGTCAATCGACCGTTACCCTCGAGACTGGCCGTATCGCCCGTCAAGCCTCCGGCGCAGTGCTGGTCACCGTTGACGACGACGTTGCTGTATTGGTTGCCGTAACCGGCGCTAAAACTGCCGACCCGAGCAAAGGCTTTTTCCCGCTTTCCGTGCATTACCAGGAAAAAACCTACGCCGCCGGCAAGATCCCCGGTGGTTTCTTCAAGCGTGAGGCCCGTCCTTCCGAGAAAGAAACCCTGACCTCGCGTCTGATCGATCGCCCGATCCGTCCGCTGTTCCCAGAAGGCTTCCAGAACGAAGTGCAGGTCATCTGCACCGTGGTTTCGACCAGCAAAAAGACCGATCCGGACATCGCTGCGATGATCGGTACCTCGGCTGCTCTGGCGATCTCAGGCATTCCGTTCAACGGCCCAATCGGTGCTGCACGTGTCGCTTTCCACCCGGAAACTGGCTACCTGCTGAACCCGAACTACGAGCAGCTCAAGGCGTCGAGCCTGGACATGGTCGTAGCCGGTACCAAAGACGCCGTACTGATGGTTGAATCGGAAGCCAAAGAGCTGACCGAAGACCAGATGCTGGGCGCTGTGCTGTTCGCCCATGATGAATTCCAGGTCGTTATCCAGGCTATCGCCGAGTTGGCTGCCGAAGCCGCCAAACCGACGTGGGACTGGCAGCCAAAGGCTGAAAACACCGCACTGCTCAGCGCTATTCGTAGCGAGTTCGGCGATGCCATCTCCCAGGCTTACACCATCACCGTCAAGCACGAGCGTTATGCCCGTCTGGGTGAGCTGCGCAATGAAATCGTTGCCAAGTTCTCTGGCGAAGAAGGCCAGCCAACTGCCGGCGAAGTCAAAGAAGTATTTGGCGAAATCGAATACCGCACCGTGCGCGAGAACATCGTCAACGGCAAACCGCGTATCGATGGCCGTGACACCCGTACCGTGCGTGGCCTGAACATCGAAGTCGGTGTGCTGGACAAGACCCACGGTTCGGCGCTGTTCACCCGTGGCGAAACCCAGGCGCTGGTCGTTGCCACCCTCGGCACCGCCCGTGACGCACAGCTGCTGGACACCCTCGAAGGCGAGCGTAAAGACCCCTTCATGCTGCACTACAACTTCCCACCGTACTCGGTGGGCGAGTGTGGTCGCATGGGCGCCACTGGCCGCCGCGAAATCGGTCACGGCCGTCTGGCGCGTCGCTCCATAGCTGCCATGCTGCCGGCTGCTGACGTGTTCCCGTACACCATCCGCGTCGTGTCGGAAATCACCGAGTCCAATGGTTCGTCCTCGATGGCCTCGGTCTGTGGTGCCTCCCTGGCACTGATGGATGCTGGTGTGCCGATGAAGGCGCCGGTAGCCGGTATCGCCATGGGGCTGGTTAAAGAAGGCGAGAAATTCGCCGTTCTGACCGACATCCTCGGCGACGAAGATCACCTGGGCGACATGGACTTCAAAGTAGCCGGTACCGCCAATGGCGTCACTGCGCTGCAGATGGACATCAAGATCCAGGGCATCACCGAAGAAATCATGGAAATCGCTCTGGGCCAGGCCCTGGAAGCGCGCCTGAATATCCTCGGCCAGATGAATCAGGTCATTGCTCAATCGCGTAGCGAACTGTCGGCCAATGCGCCGACCATGATCGCCATGAAGATCGACCAGGACAAGATTCGCGACGTCATCGGTAAAGGCGGCGCTACCATCCGCGGTATCTGTGAAGAGACCAAGGCTTCGATCGATATCGAAGACGACGGCTCGATCAAGATCTTCGGCGAAACCAAGGAAGCTGCAGAAGCCGCGCGTCAGCGCGTTCTGGGCATCACTGCGGAAGCCGAGATCGGCAAGATCTACGTCGGTAAGGTTGAGCGCATCGTCGACTTCGGTGCCTTCGTCAACATCCTGCCGGGCAAAGACGGTCTGGTGCACATCTCCATGCTCAGCGATGCGCGCGTAGAGAAGGTCACCGACATTCTGAAAGAAGGCGAGGAGGTCGAAGTGCTGGTACTGGACGTCGACAACCGCGGCCGTATCAAGCTGTCCATCAAGGACGTTGCCGCTGCCAAAGCTTCGGGTGTCTGATCCGGGCTGAAGCAGCCGCTACGAAAAAGCCAGTCAGGGTGACCTGACTGGCTTTTTTATGGGTGCTCGATAAAGACGTCAGGCGCGCTCAGGGATCGCGAATGTTGCCTTTTGGAGTGCCTTGCTGATGATCCGTAGACATAAAAAACGCCAGCCAGGCCAAGCCTGACTGGCGTTTGTGTTGCAGTGATCCGATCAGTCTGTGTATTGGAACAGTTTGATGATCTTCTGTACGCCCGAGCTGCTCTGCACGACGTTGCTTGCGGCATTGGCTTCCTGGCGGCTGACCACGCCCAACAGGTAGACGACGCCATTCTCGGTGATCACCTTGATGCGGCTACCTGGTACGCCGCTGTCGGCGAGCATCTGGGTTTTTATCTTGGTCGTCAGCAGTGAGTCGTTGCTACGGGCCAGCAGGGAGCTGGGTTGTTGTACCTGCATCTCGTTGTGCACTTTGCGCACGCCCTGTACGGTGCGCGCTGCCTGCTCGGCAGTGCTTTTCAGCTCTGCGCGCGGCGTCTGGCCAGCGATCAGGATCACGCCGTTGTAGCTGCTCACCACGATGTGCGAGGTGGGGCTAGCGAGATCAGCGTGCGCGCGGGTAATGGCGTTTTCGACATTGGGGCCGACGAACTGATCGTCGATCTTGTTGCCGATGCTGCGGCTGCCGCAACCGCCAAGGATGAGGCTGATTGCCAGTGCGGCGAAGATCAATGGTGAACGGGTCATTCTTCACTCCCAAACAGTTGACTGTCGATAAGGTCGCACAAGCAGTGGATGGCCAGCAAATGGACTTCCTGAATGCGTGCCGTGACCTTGGACGGCACGCGAATTTCCACATCTTCGGGGAGCAGCAGCGAAGCCATGCCGCCGCCGTCACGGCCGGTCAGGGCGACCACGGTCATTTCCCGGTCGTGGGCGGCCTGAATGGCCTGGATCACGTTGGCCGAATTGCCGCTGGTGGAAATCGCCAGCAGTACGTCGCCAGGTTGGCCGAGTGCACGGATCTGCTTTGAGAAGATCTCGTTATAGCTGTAGTCGTTGGCGATCGAGGTGATCGTCGAGCTATCGGTGGTCAGCGCAATGGCGGGCAGGCTCGGGCGCTCGCGTTCGAAACGGTTGAGCAGTTCCGAGGAAAAATGCTGAGCGTCGCCAGCGGAGCCGCCGTTGCCGCAGGAGAGAATCTTGCCTTCGCTGAGCAGTGCCTGAACCATCACTTGGCTGGCGTGCTCGATGAAAGGTGGCAGTACCTCCATCGCGTGATGCTTGGCTTCTATGCTGGCTTGAAACAGCTGGCGAATACGGGCTTGCATATCCATGTGGATGTTTTGACCTTGACTGTAACGGTACGCCGAGCGCGAGTGGCGCGCAGCGCTGTCGTTGAAAATGGCGGTGAAGCGGAGCGTTCGCAGCAAGCCGGGGCTTCAACTGTCGAAGGCGTTCCTGATCCACTCCAGTGGTGCGGGTTTGCCATGGCCTATGGCTATGACATCGAAACGACAGGGATGTTTGGCCCAGCGCTTCTCTTGCTGCAGAAACTGTGTAGCCGTGGCGATCAGCTTGTCACGCTTGCGCCTGTCGACGCTCTCGATCGCACCGCCCCAGGCGTTGTGTTTGCGATAGCGCACTTCGGCGAATACTACTGTATCGCCATCGAGCATGACCAGATCGAGTTCGCCGCGTTGGCCGCGCCAGTTATGGGCGATGTGTTTCAGGCCGTGAGTTTCGAGATGCTCGCGGGCGAGGGCTTCAGCCGCTCGCCCGCTGGCATGTCGAGGGTCGTCGCTCAAAGCGGAACGTCGGGCAGGCGCTGGATCTGCCCGCCACGAATTTCAGCCCAGGGCAGTTGACGCTCCACGCGTTGCGCTGGGTTCAGGCTGAGGCTGCCGGAAAGACCATCGATGCGGCTGTCTGGCAGGGCCTTGAGCTGGCCCAGGCGCGGCGCCAGGCGGAAGGCGTCGACGCCCATGGCGTACAGGCGGCCCATGCTGCCGCCAGCTTGCGGCCACTGGTTGTTGACCTGCTGGCGCAGTGGATCGTTGGCGTCCAGCAGCCACGGCGTTTCGCAGAAGCGAATGCCGTCGAGGTCACGATACTGGGCGGCATTCATACTGCCGTTGAACAGGTGCGAGGTCGCATAGACCGGCACTTCACCTGCGTACTGGTAGGCCAGGGTCGGTTTGATCTGTTGAGCCTGTTGCGGGGTGGCGGCAAGGAATATGAAGTCGACATCCTGGCGGCGGCTGGGCGCGGCGCCAGATGCCGA
Source organism: Pseudomonas sp. AC355 (assembly GCF_979258205.1). Taxonomy (NCBI): domain Bacteria; kingdom Pseudomonadati; phylum Pseudomonadota; class Gammaproteobacteria; order Pseudomonadales; family Pseudomonadaceae; genus Pseudomonas; species Pseudomonas sp. AC355. Next base: position 4,791,044 of record NZ_OZ409843.1, read on the forward strand.
ACCGCTGCCGCTGAGCTGGAACAGGTTGGCGATCTGCCGAGCCATGTCCACTGGCTGGTCGATATGTTCGGCGCCGAGGAAGGTGCCGCCGGCGGCCTGCCAGCTCTGCTGGAACGCTGCCAGAACGCGATCGCCCCAGTCACCTTTGGGAACCAGTGCGACGGCGCTGCGCTTGCCATCGGCCCAGGCGCGACGAGCGACTTCACGGGCTTCGTCTTCGGCAGCCAGACCGAACTGGAACAGTTGCTCCGGGCTTTCTGCGCTGGCTTCGCTGTAGTTGAGGGCCAGCGTGGTGATCGGCAGTTGCTCGCGATTGCCCAGTTGAGTCACCAGATTCTTCTCGAGTGGGCCGACGACCAGTTGCACGCCATCGGCCTGAGCCTGGCGGTAGAAATCATCCAGGGAGGTCAGGCGGGCACTGTCGTACAGCTGGATCTGCGGCTGCTTATCGCCGCTCTGCTGCGCCTGGTAGTGAGCGGCAAGGAAGCCGTCACGCAGTGCGCGCGCCACGGATGCCAGTTGGCCTTCCTGTGGCAGCAGCAGGGCGATCTTTTCCAGCGGCTGACTGGACAGCGCCTGCAGGTCGGCCAGGGCTTTCGGCAGTTGCTGGGCGGCGGGGTGGTTCGGGTGCTGAGCCAGCCAGTTGTCGATGGCACCCTGCTGCTGTTGCAGGGTGCCGATTGTCTTGGCGACCTGCGCCAGAGACAGCCAGCCGGCCAGATCGGCATCGTCGGCGCTGGGCGCCGGCTCGGCCGGCAGGCTGGAGACCAGGCTCCAGATCTGATCCTGGTTGCGCTGTGCCTCGTCGCCGCTCAGCAGCGGCGCGATGAACACGCGCTCACGGGCTGCGGCGAGAATCTGGCCATCTTTCTCGAGTGCGTTGGCGCGGGTCAGCTGGGTGCGTGTCTGCTGTTCGACCGGCAGTTCACCGAGGCGCTCAAGGCTGGGATGGGCGAGGGCACTGAGCGCTGCCTTGGCATCGTTGCGGGTCAGGGCCAATTCGGCAGCGAGCGTGCTGGCGAATATCTGCTGAGCCGGCTTGAGGGTCTGCAGGTCGACCTGGGCGAGAATGCCGCTGGCGCGCTCGGCGTTGCCTTGCTTGTAGGCCAGGTCGGCGGCGGTGAGGCGCAGCAATTGCGCGTCTTCGCTCTGGCTGGTACCGGCCTGCTGGAGCATCTGCTCGAGGCTGGCTTGAGGTGTGCGAGGCAGTTCGCCGAGGTTGGAGGTGGGCGAGCTGCTGCAGGCAACGAGCAAGCCGGCAAGGCAGAGTGCAGAGAGCGGACGCAGGCAGGCGATCATGTAAGCGATTCCGGTTCTTGAGCAAATGAACGCACAATTGTACCCAAGGCATGCCGTCGGCGCGATCTCGAAGGTGTTAACCGGTGCGCAGACAGCGGTATCGTCCGTCGGGAACCCCTCGTTTGTCGCACGCGTTACAATGAGCGCTTTCTGATTAGATGAGGCGCCGCCGTGACTGCTAGTGAAGCTCCCCGTTCCGCCACGGGCACCTTGTTCGTGGTGGCGACGCCTATCGGCAATCTCGACGACCTCAGCGCCCGGGCGCTCAAGGTGCTCAGCAGTGTCGCGCTGATCGCTGCCGAGGATACCCGGCACTCCGCGCGCCTGATGCAGCACTTCGGTATTGGCACGCAGCTGGCTGCCTGTCATGAGCACAACGAGCGTGATGAGGGCAGCCGCTTTATCGAGCGTCTGCGTGCGGGCGAAGATGTCGCACTGATTTCTGATGCCGGTACGCCGCTGATCTCCGATCCCGGCTACCACCTGGTGCGCCAGGCGCGTGCTGCGGGTATTCGCGTGGTGCCGGTGCCGGGCGCTTGCGCGTTGATCGCCGCGTTGTCCGCTGCCGGCCTGCCCTCCGATCGTTTCGTCTTCGAAGGTTTCCTGCCCGCTAAGAGCGTGGGGCGGCGCACCCGCCTTGAGCTGGTGCGTGAAGAACCGCGTACGCTGATCTTCTATGAGGCGCCGCACCGGATTCTGGAATGCCTGCAGGACATGCGCGACGTGTTCGGCGGCGAGCGCCAGGCCCTATTGGCACGCGAACTGACCAAAACCTTCGAAACCCTGCAGGGGCTGCCGCTCGAGCAGTTGTGCGAATGGGTGGCGGCGGATGCCAATCAGCAGCGTGGCGAGTGCGTGGTGCTGGTGGCCGGCTGGCAGGCGCCTGAAGACGAAGCTGCGGTCAGTGTCGAAGCGCTGCGCGTGCTCGATCTGCTGCTCGCCGAACTGCCGCTCAAACGTGCGGCGGCGCTGGCGGCGCAGATCACCGGGGTGCGCAAGAACCTGCTTTATCAGGCCGCGTTAGAGCGTCAGCAGGATGTTTGAACTTGTTCTCACTGTGCCCCAGCGGTTACCCTAGTCGGCGGAGAGTCGATCGGACAGTCGCTGCCGTGCTTCGTTCGCGAAGTGTGGGGGAGGAAAGTCCGGGCTCCATAGGGCGGAGTGCCAGGTAATACCTGGGGGGCGTGAGCCTACGGAAAGTGCCACAGAAAATAACCGCCTAAGCGCTTCGGCGCCGGTAAGGGTGAAAAGGTGCGGTAAGAGCGCACCGCGCGGCTGGTAACAGTCCGTGGCTAGGCAAACCCCACTCGGAGCAAGACCAAATAGGGTTCCATTGGCGTGGCCCGCGCTGGAACCGGGTAGGTTGCTAAAGACGTACAGTGATGTCCGTCGTAGAGGAATGACTGTCCTCGACAGAACCCGGCTTATAGATCGACTCTCCACCTCCTTTCGCTTTGCGCTCCATCCTCTCGTTTCTAATGCCGAAAAGATCTTACTCTTAACAAACTACTTTAAGTTTGTGGGTCAGGCTTCTGTATGTGCTTGTTTTTACCCTGACTATCACCCCGATACCTCCGTCACACTCCCTCCTTTATCCGCTAAATCTCCGTTCTATAAGGACTTTTCCGTTCTGGCGCGCCTTGACGGTGGGGTATGTGCGTTCCTATAGTGTGCTCCGGTGGTGGGAAGTGGCATGAAGTGGGTTTTTTTGGATGCAGATGGCTAATTAAGGGGGAACGCAACAGTGTTTCGCGGAGCTAACGCCATAAGTCTCGACGCCAAAGGGCGACTCGCGATGCCTAGCCGGTATCGGGACGAGCTCGTGTCGCGTTCGGCTGGCCAGCTCATCGTTACCATTGATGCCATCGATCCCTGCCTTTGTGTCTACCCGCTGCCGGAGTGGGAAATCATCGAAAACAAGCTGCGTGAGCTGGCGTCCTTCCGTGAGGAAAACCGCCGCCTGCAGCGTTTGCTGATTGGTAATGCCGTCGATCTCGAGCTGGACGGTAGTGGTCGTTTTCTGGTTCCGCCGCGTTTGCGCGAGTACGCCAAGCTGGATAAGCGCGCGATGTTGGTGGGGCAGCTAAATAAATTTCAACTGTGGGATGAGGATTCCTGGAATGCCGTGGCCGATGCCGATCTGGCCGCCATCAAGCAACCGGGTGCTCTTTCCGATGACTTACGTGACCTGATCCTGTGACCATGACCAGTACCTTCCGCCATATCACCGTATTGCTCGAAGAGGCCGTAGAAGGCCTCTCGTTGCGTGCGGATGGCTGCTATGTGGACGGTACCTTCGGGCGAGGGGGGCATAGTCGGCTGATCCTTGATCGGATCGGGCCTGGCGGTCGCTTGCTGGGGTTCGATAAGGACCCTCTCGCAATCGCGACTGGAAATACGCTAGCGGCCGAAGACGGCCGCTTTGTCGTTGTGCAGAGAAGCTTTGCGGAACTTGCTGATGAGCTCGCTGTCCGCGATCTCGCCGGTAGGGTCAGTGGCGTGCTGCTGGATCTGGGTGTGTCGTCCCCGCAGCTGGACGACGCCGAACGTGGCTTCAGCTTCCTCAATGACGGCCCTCTGGACATGCGCATGGATCCGACGCGTGGCGTCAGTGCAGCGCAGTTCATTGCCACTGCCGATGCCGACGAAATCGCCCGGGTCTTCAAGGAATACGGCGAAGAGCGTTTTGCCAAGCGCATGGCTCGCGCGGTGGTAGCACGTCGTGCCGAACAGCCGTTCGAGCGTACCGCCGATCTGGCTCAGGTACTGACCGTGGCCAATCCCGCCTGGGAGAAGGGCAAGAATCCGGCTACCCGAGCTTTCCAGGGCCTGCGCATTCACGTCAACAACGAGCTGGGTGACCTGGAACGTGGCCTCGATGCCGCGCTGGAAAGCCTGGAAGTTGGTGGCCGTCTGGTCGTGATCAGCTTTCACTCCCTGGAAGACCGCATCGTCAAATTGTTCATGCGTAAGCACGCCAAGGGCGAGATGGACAAATTGCCCCGCGACCTGCCGATCATCCCCAAGGCCTTCGAGCCGCGCCTGAAACTGATCGGCAAGCCGCAGTTTGCTTCCGAAGTCGAGCTCAAGGCCAACCCTCGCTCGCGCAGCGCCGTCATGCGTGTCGCGGAGAAGCTGCGATGAGCGGCGTGCTCGCCAAGCGTTTCCCCAAGGGCAGCCTGCTGATGCTGGTGCTCTTCGTTGCCGTGCTCGGCTCCGCGCTGGCAGTGTCCTACAGCGCGCATTGGAATCGTCAGTTGCTCAATGGCCTGTATGCCGAACTCAGCGTGCGCGACAAGGCGCAGGCTGAGTGGGGGCGGTTGATTCTCGAGCAAAGCACCTGGACCGCTCACAACCGTATCGAGACCCTGGCCAGCGAACAGCTGAAAATGCGCATCCCCGACGCCGCCGAAGTCCGCATGGTGGCGCCATGATGAAGCTGGAGGGAGCTCTCTACCCGTGGCGCTTCCGCCTGGTCATGCTGCTGCTGGCCGTGATGGTCGCGGCGATTGCTGCGCGGATCTTCGAGCTGCACGTATTCGACCATGACTTCCTCAAAGCCCATGGCGATGCGCGCAGCGTGCGGCACATTCCTATCCCTGCACACCGTGGCCTGATCACTGACCGAAATGGCGAGCCGCTGGCCGTCAGTACTCCGGTCACCACGCTGTGGGCCAATGGCAAGGAGCTGCAGGCCGGCAAGGCCCAGTGGCCGGTACTCGCTGCCGCGCTTGGTCAAGAACCGAATGCTTTCGCCACGCGCCTGCAGGCCAATGCCGAGCGCGAGTTCATGTACCTGGTGCGTGGTTTGACCCCGGAGCAGGGCCAGCGCGTGCTTGACCTCAAGGTGCCGGGCGTTTACCCAATCGAAGAATTCCGCCGTTTCTACCCGGCCGGTGAAGTGACCGCCCATATGGTCGGCTTCACCGACATCGACGACCGCGGCCGCGAAGGCGTCGAGCTGGCGTTCGAGGACTGGCTGGCTGGCGTGCCTGGCAAGCGTCAGGTGCTCAAGGACAGGCGTGGTCGTCTGATTCGCGATGTTCAGGTTACTCAGAACGCCAAAGCCGGTAAGGCTCTGGCGCTTTCCATCGATCTGCGTCTGCAGTACTTGGCCCACCGCGAACTGCGCAATGCGCTGGTCGAGTTCGGCGCCAAGGCCGGCAGCCTGGTGATGGTCGACGTGAAGACCGGCGAAATCCTCGCCATGGTCAACCAGCCGACCTACAACCCGAACAACCGCCGCAATCTGCAGCCGGCCGCCATGCGCAACCGGGCGATGATCGATGTGTTCGAGCCTGGCTCGACCATGAAGCCGTTCTCCATGAGCGCCGCTCTGGAAACCGGGCGCTGGAAGCCTACCGACAAGGTCGATGTGCAGGGCGGTACGCTGCAGATCGGCCGTTACACCATCAAAGACGTATCCCGTGCGCCGGAAGGCGTGCTCGACCTGACGGGCATCCTCATCAAGTCTAGTAACGTCGGCATGAGCAAGGTCGCCTTCGATATCGGCGGCGCTGCCATTTATGACGTTATGCAGCAGGTCGGCCTCGGCCAGGATACTGGTCTGAGCTTCCCAGGTGAGCGCGTCGGCAACCTGCCCAACCACCGTGAGTGGCGCAAGGCCGAGACCGCGACGCTGTCCTACGGTTACGGTCTCTCGGTTACTGCCGTGCAGCTGGCGCATGCCTATGCCGTACTCGGCAACAGCGGCCGCAGCGTACCAATGTCGCTGACCCGTACCGATCGCGTGCGCGACAGCGTGCAGGTGATCCCGGAAGACGTCGCCCACACCATACAGGGCATGCTGCAGCAAGTGATCGAAGCGCCAGGTGGTGTATTCCGTGCCCAGGTGCCGGGTTACCACGTCGCTGGCAAGAGCGGCACTGCACGCAAGACTGCCTCCGGTACCAAAGGCTATCAGGCCAATGCCTATCGTTCGCTGTTCGCCGGCTTCGCTCCGGCCAGCAACCCGCGTATCGCCATCGCCGTGGTCATCGACGAACCCAGCAAGAGCGGTTACTACGGCGGCCTGGTATCGGCGCCGGTGTTCAGCCGCGTCATGGCCGGTGGTCTGCGCCTGATGAACATCACCCCGGACAATCTGCCGGAAACTGCCGCGGCGAAAGCCGAAGCGCCGACGGCGACCAACAATGGAGGGCGCGGCTGATGCCCATGCCATTGAACCAATTACTGCCGCAAGCACAGAGCAGTGTCCTGATTCGCGAGCTGACGCTGGATAGCCGTCAAGTACGTCCGGGCGATCTGTTCCTGGCCGTACAGGGCACTCGTCAGGATGGTCGCGTGCACATTGCTGATGCGATTTCCCGCGGCGCCGCCGCAGTTGCCTACGAAATCGATGGCTCTCTGCCGATGACCGCCGAGAGCGCTGAACTGGTTGCCATCAAGGGTTTGGCAGGGCAGTTGTCGGCGATTGCCGGGCGCTTCTATGGCGAGCCGAGCCGTGGTCTGCATATGGTCGGTATCACCGGCACCAACGGCAAAACCAGTGTCAGCCAGTTGCTGGCTCAGGCGCTGGATCTGCTTGGCGAGCCCTGCGGTGTTGTCGGCACCCTCGGCAATGGTTTCTATGGCGCCTTGGCTCAGGGGCTTCACACCACGCCCGATCCCATCGGCGTACAAGCGACCCTAGCCGGACTGAAGAAGAACGGCGCTCGGGCGATCGCCATGGAAGTATCGTCCCACGGCCTGCATCAGGGCCGTGTCGCCGCGCTGGACTTCGACGTAGCGGTGTTCACCAATCTGTCGCGCGACCACCTCGACTATCACGGTTCGATGGAGGCCTATCAGGCTGCCAAGTCGGCCCTGTTCGCCTGGCCGAGCCTGCGCAGCCGGGTGATCAATCTGGACGACGCCGTAGGTCGCAAACTCGCCGAGGAAGAGCGCGAGTCACGACTGATCGGTTACAGCCTGGAAAATGAAAGCGCCTACCTATTCTGCCGTGACATTCATTTCGATGATCATGGCGTGCGCGCCACATTGGTCACTCCACGTGGCGAAGGCAGCCTGCGCAGCTCGCTGTTGGGACGCTTCAACCTCAGCAACCTGTTGGCGGTGGTCGGTGCGCTGGTGGCCATGGATTACCCGCTGGACGAGATTCTCAAAGCCCTGCCACGTCTGCAGGGGCCGGTCGGGCGCATGCAGCGCCTGGGCGGTCAGCTGGCACCGCTGGTGGTGGTCGATTACGCCCACACCCCGGACGCTCTGGAAAAAGTGCTGAGTGCGCTACGCCCACACGTCACCGGTCGCCTGCTTTGCCTGTTCGGCTGTGGCGGCGATCGCGATCGCGGCAAGCGTCCGCTGATGGCCGAAGTCGTCGAGCGCCTGGCCGATGCCACGCTGGTTACCGACGACAATCCGCGCAGCGAGGCACCCGAGCAGATTTTCGAGGATATCCGTGGCGGTTTGCGCAGCGCGGATCAAGTGCGTTTCGTCCATGGTCGTGGCCGTGCCATCGCTGAACTGATCGGCGAAGCCGCAGTGGGCGACGTGGTGGTGCTGGCTGGCAAGGGCCACGAGGACTACCAGGAAATCGACGGCGTGCGTCAGCCGTTCTCCGATTTGCAGGAAGCGGCTCGCGCACTCGCGGCATGGGAGGCGGCACATGCTTAAGGCACTGCGTTTGAGCGAAGTGGCCGGGCCATTGAGTGGCCGCCTGGTTGATGAAGATTGCGTTTTCGATGCCGTCAGCACCGACAGCCGCAGCATTGTGCTAGGCCAACTGTTCATCGCCCTGAGCGGCCCGCGTTTCGACGGCCATGACTACCTGGCGCAGGTTGCTGCGAAAGGCGCCGTGGCGGCGCTGGTCGAGCGCGAAGTGCCGGATGCCGGTTTGCCACAATTGGTCGTCAGCGATACGGCCCTGGCCCTTGGCCAACTGGCTGCATTGAATCGTCAGGCCTACGGCGGCCCGTTGGCTGCCGTGACCGGCTCCAGCGGCAAGACCACGGTCAAGGAAATGCTCGCCAGCATCCTGCGCGCCGCCTTCATGGATCTGGGCGGCACCGTGCTGGCCACCCGTGGCAACCTGAATAACCAACTCGGCGTGCCGTTGACCCTGCTGGAGCTGGCGCCCGAGCACAAGGGGGCAGTGATCGAACTCGGCGCTTCCGGTATTGGCGAAATCGCCTACACCGTCGGCCTGACTCAGCCGCATGTGGCGATCATCACCAACGCCGGTAGCGCTCATGTGGGTGAGTTCGGTGGGCCTGAGAACATCGTGCTGGCCAAGGGTGAAATCCTTGAAGGGCTGAGCGAGGGTGGCGTCGCCGTGCTCAATCGGGATGACGTGGCCTTCGAGCGCTGGGTCAAGCGTGCGGCCGGGCGCCGGGTGCTGAGTTTTTCCCTGCGTGATGCATCTGCTGATTTCCATGCCAGCGAATTGAGCCGCGACCCGCGTGGGTGCTCGGCTTTCAGCCTGTATTGCCATGATGGCCAGGCGCGTGTGCAACTGAACCTGCTGGGTGAGCACAACGTCGCCAATGCCTTGGCTGCGGCCGCTGCCGCCCATGCCTTGGCGGTGCCGCTGGTGGCCATCAAGAACGGTCTCGAAAGCTTGCTGCCGGTCAAAGGGCGTGCCGTCGCGCAATTGGCGCAGAACGGCGCACGCGTGATTGACGATACCTACAACGCCAACCCGGCTTCGATCTGCGCTGCCATCGATATTCTTGCCGGTTTCTCCGGGCGCAAGGTGCTGGCGCTGGGCGATATCGGTGAATTGGGCGACTGGTCAGAGCAGGGCCACCGTGAGGTCGGCGAATATGCGCTCGGCAAGGTGGACGCCCTGTATGCAGTCGGGCCGCAGATGAAACATGCCGTACAGGCTTTTGGTTCCGCTGGCCGGCACTTCGCCGACCAGGCCGCACTGATCGATGCGGTACGCGCCGAGCCCGGCGACAGCACCATTCTAATTAAAGGTTCACGCAGCGCCGCGATGGAAAACGTCGTGGTCGCACTGTGTGGCGATAGTGGGGAGAGTCACTAAATGCTGCTGCTGCTGGCAGAGTATCTGCAACAGTTCCACAAGGGCTTCGCGGTCTTTCAGTACCTGACGCTGCGCGGGATTCTCGGCGTGCTCACGGCGCTGACACTGTCGCTGTTCTTGGGCCCCTGGATGATCCGTACCCTGCAGATTCGGCAGATCGGTCAGGCCGTGCGCAACGACGGCCCGCAGTCGCATCTGTCGAAAAAGGGTACGCCGACCATGGGCGGTGCGCTGATCCTTTCGGCAATCGCCGTCAGCACCCTGCTGTGGGCGGACTTGAGCAACCGCTATGTATGGGTGGTGCTGATCGTCACGCTGCTGTTCGGTGCCATCGGTTGGGTTGACGATTACCGCAAGGTGATCGAAAAGGATTCACGTGGCCTGCCGAGTCGCTGGAAGTATTTCTGGCAGTCGGTATTCGGCCTGGGCGCGGCGATCTTCCTTTATATGACGGCGCAGACGCCAATCGAAACCACCCTGATCGTGCCGTTGCTCAAGGATGTCAGCATCCCGCTTGGCATCGGTTTCGTGGTGCTGACCTATTTCGTCATCGTCGGCTCCAGCAATGCGGTGAACCTGACCGATGGCCTCGACGGCCTGGCCATTCTGCCGACCGTCATGGTCGGCGGCGCCCTGGGCATCTTCTGCTACCTGTCGGGCAACGTGAATTTCTCCGAATACCTGTTGATTCCCTATGTACCGGGCGCAGGCGAGCTGATCGTGTTCTGCGGCGCGCTGATCGGCGCCGGCCTCGGCTTCCTGTGGTTCAACACCTATCCGGCGCAGGTGTTCATGGGCGACGTCGGTGCGCTGGCGCTAGGCGCTGCGCTGGGCACCATCGCGGTGATCGTGCGTCAGGAAATCGTGCTGTTCATCATGGGTGGCGTGTTCGTCATGGAAACCCTGTCGGTGATCATCCAGGTCGCCAGTTTCAAGCTGACCGGCAAGCGCGTGTTCCGCATGGCACCGATACATCACCACTTTGAATTGAAAGGCTGGCCCGAACCGCGGGTCATCGTTCGTTTCTGGATCATCACCGTCATTCTGGTGCTGATCGGTCTTGCCACTTTGAAACTGCGTTGAGGAACGAATGAGCCTGATCGCTTCCGACCAATTCCGCATCGTTGTCGGCCTCGGCAAGAGCGGCATGTCCTTGGTGCGCTACCTCGCGCGCCAGGGCATGCGCTTTGCCGTGGTCGATACCCGTGCCAATCCGCCGGAGCTGAGCACCTTGCGTGAACAGTTCCCGCAGGTCGAAGTGCGGTGTGGCGAGTTGGACGCAGAGTTCCTCGGCCGTGCCAGCGAGCTGCTGATCAGCCCTGGCCTGGCCGTGGCCACTCCTGCGTTGCAGGAAGCGGCGAAGCGTGGTGCCAAACTGTCCGGTGACATCGATCTGTTCGCCCGCGCCGCCAAGGCCCCGATCATCGCCATCACTGGCTCCAACGCGAAGAGTACCGTGACCACTCTGGTCGGCGAGATGGCTGCAGCAGCCGGTCGCAAGGTCGCCGTGGGCGGCAACCTCGGCACGCCTGCGCTGGATCTGCTGGCCGATGACGTCGAACTGTATGTGATCGAGCTGTCCAGCTTCCAGCTGGAAACCACTGAATTGCTCAACGCTGAAGTGGCTACCTGCCTGAATATCAGCGAAGACCATATGGATCGCTATGCCGATCTGCCGGCCTATCACCTGGCCAAGCACCGCGTGTTCCGTGGCGCGCGGCAAGTGGTGGTGAACCGGGACGACCCGCTGTCGCGGCCGATGATCGCCGAGCAGGTACCGTGCTGGAGCTTCGGCCTCGGTAAACCTGACTTCAAGCGCTTCGGTCTGCTCGAGGAAAATGGCGAGAAGTATCTGGCCTATCAGTTCGAGACACTGTTGCCGGTGCGCGAGCTGAAAGTCCGCGGTGCACATAACCAATCCAATGCATTGGCCGCGTTGGCGCTCGGCCACGCTGTAGGCCTGCCGATGGATGCCATGCTCGATACCCTCAAGGGTTTCACTGGCTTGCCGCATCGCTGCCAGTGGGTCGGCGAGCGTGCAGGCGTGAGCTATTACGATGATTCCAAGGCCACCAATGTCGGTGCCGCCCTGGCGGCCATCGAAGGCCTGGGCGATGACATCGCCGGCAAGCTGGTGCTGATCGCCGGTGGCGATGGCAAAGGCGCCGACTTCTCCAGCCTGCGCAAACCGGTGGCGGCACATTGCCGCGCCGTGGTGCTGCTTGGCCGTGATGCCGACAAGCTGTCTGCGGTGCTCGACGGCGCAGTGGACATCGTTCGTGTCGACAGCCTGCAGGCGGCGGTCGAGCAAGCTGCAGCTATCGCACAAAATGGTGACGCGGTGCTGCTGTCGCCGGCTTGCGCGAGCCTCGACATGTTCAAGAACTTTGAAGAACGCGGGCGCCTGTTCGCCCAGGCCGTGGAGGCGCTCGTCTGATGCTGTCCTTCCTGCGCCCTTATCCGTCCCCGCTGTTCAGCCGCCGTGGCCTGGACATGGACTTCCCCATGCTCGCCGGCTGCCTGGCGCTGCTCGGCCTCGGCCTGGTGATGATCTCCTCGGCCTCCACCGAAGTGGCGGCGGTCAACACCGGCAGCCCGCTGTACTACATGATCCGTCACCTGGTGTACCTAGTGATCGGCCTTGGCGCCGCAGGTGTGGTGCTGATGATTCCACTGGCCACCTGGCAGCGCCACGGCTGGTTACTGCTGTTGGCTGCGCTGGCGCTATTGGTCATGGTACTGGTGCCGGGCATTGGTCGTGAAGTGAACGGCGCGAGGCGCTGGATCGGCTTCGGGGCGTTCAACATTCAGCCGTCGGAGATCGCCAAGGTCTTCGTGGTGATTTACCTCGCCGGTTACCTGGTGCGTCGCCAGGAAGAGGTGCGTGAGAGCTGGGCCGGTTTCTTCAAGCCGTTCGTGGTACTGCTGCCGATGGCCTTCTTGCTGCTGCTGGAGCCAGACTTCGGCGCCACCGTAGTGATGATGGGCTCGGCGATGGCCATGCTTTTCCTCGGCGGCGTCGGCTTGCTGCGCTTCGGTTTGATGGTGGCCTTGGCCGTAGGCGCGGTGTTTGTACTGGTGCAGACCCAGGAATATCGCCTGCAGCGTCTGATTACGTTCACCGACCCCTGGGCCGACCAATACGGCTCTGGCTACCAATTGACTCAGGCACTGATCGCTTTCGGTCGTGGCGAATGGCTGGGCGTGGGCCTGGGCAATAGCATCCAGAAGCAGTTCTACCTGCCGGAAGCGCACACCGATTTCGTGTTCTCCGTGCTGGCCGAGGAGCTTGGCCTGGTCGGCGCACTGGTGACTGTTGGTCTGTTCGTGTTCGTCAGTGTGCGGGCCTTGTATATCGGCCTGTGGGCGGAACGCGCCAAGCAATACTTCTCCGCCTATGTAGCCTTCGGTCTGGCCTTCCTGTGGATTGGCCAGTTCCTGATCAACATCGGCGTCAACATCGGGCTGTTGCCGACCAAGGGGCTGACTCTGCCATTCCTCAGCTATGGCGGCAGCTCCCTGGTGATCTGCTGCGTCAGTCTGGCGCTGCTGCTGCGTATCGAATGGGAAACGCGCAATCAACTGGGCAACGAGGACGTCGAGTTCGACGAGTCGGATTTCCCGGAACCCGCTATCGGGCAGGAGTCACCACATGGCCGGTAACGTGCTGATCATGGCGGGCGGCACCGGGGGCCATGTGTTCCCGGCTCTGGCCTGCGCGCGTGAATTCCAGGCCCGCGGCTATCGCGTGCACTGGCTGGGCACGCCACGCGGTATCGAGAACGAATTGGTGCCGGCTGCCGGCCTGCCGCTGCATCTGATCAACGTCAGTGGCCTGCGCGGTAAAGGCAAGTTGTCGCTGCTCAAAGCACCGCTGCAATTGCTCAAGGCGCTTTTCCAGGCGCGCAAGGTAGTGCGTGAGCTACAGCCGGTCTGTGTGCTGGGCATGGGCGGTTATGTGACGGGCCCGGGTGGCCTGGCTGCCCGACTGGCTGGCGTACCGCTGATCATTCACGAACAGAATGCAGTGGCAGGTACCGCCAATCGCAGCCTGGTGGCATTCGCCAGCCGGGTCTGCGAGGCTTTCCCCGATACCTTCGCGGCGTCGGACAAACGTCGTACCACTGGCAACCCGGTGCGCGAGGAGCTGTTCCTGGAAACGCCCCGCGATTCCCTGACCGGCCGTCGCCCGCGTCTGCTGATTCTGGGTGGCAGCCTGGGCGCCGAACCACTCAACAAACTGCTGCCGGAGGCGCTGGCGCAGGTATCTGCCGAGCTGCGGCCGGAAGTCTTCCACCAGGCGGGCAAGCAGCACGCCACGGTGACTGGCGAACGTTACACCGCTGTGGGCGTCGAAGCGCAAGTCGCGCCGTTCATCAGCGACATGGCCCGCGCCTATGCCTGGGCCGACCTGGTGGTCTGCCGCTCCGGCGCGCTGACCGTCAGTGAACTGGCTGCTGCCGGTCTGCCGGCTTTCCTGGTGCCGTTGCCCCACGCGATCGACGATCACCAGACGCGCAATGCCAGTTATCTCGCGAAGGACGGTGCCGCCGTCCTTCTGCCACAACGCTCCACTGACGCTGCCGATCTGGCAGCGCAGCTGACCGAGGTCTTGATGCACCCCGAACGACTCAAAGAAATGGCCAGCACGGCACGTCGCCTGGCCAAGCCCGATGCCACCCGTAGTGTTGTCGATGTTTGCCTGGAGGTGGCCCGTGGCTAAGTCTCCCGCAGCGGTCAAGGCAGAAGTGCGGCGCATGCGCCGTATCCGCCGTATTCATTTCGTCGGCATCGGCGGCGCCGGCATGTGCGGCATCGCTGAAGTGCTGCTCAACCTCGGTTACGAAGTCTCCGGTTCCGACCTGAAGACCTCGCCGGTTACCGAGCGCCTGGAAAACTTCGGTGCCCACATCTTCATCGGCCACCGTGCCGAGAACGCCGAGAGTGCCGACGTGCTGGTGGTTTCCAGTGCCATCAACACCTCCAACCCGGAAGTCGCTACCGCTCTCGAGCGGCGCATTCCGGTGGTGCCGCGTGCCGAGATGCTCGCTGAGCTGATGCGCTACCGTCATGGCATCGCCGTAGCCGGTACCCATGGCAAGACCACCACCACCAGTCTGCTGGCTTCGGTGTTCGCTGCCGGTGGCCTGGATCCAACCTTCGTGATTGGCGGGCGCCTGAACGCGGCTGGTACCAATGCGCAGCTCGGCAGCAGCCGTTACCTGATCGCCGAAGCCGACGAGAGCGATGCTAGCTTCCTGCATTTGCAGCCGATGGTTTCGGTCGTCACCAACATCGACATGGATCACATGAGCACCTATGAGGGTGACTTCAATAAATTGAAGAAAACCTTCATCGAGTTCCTCCACAACCTGCCGTTCTACGGCCTGGCCGTGGTCTGCGTGGATGATCCGGTGGTACGCGAGATTCTCTCCCAGGTGGGTCGCCCGACCGTGACCTACGGCTTCAGCGAAGACGCCGACGTGCGCGCCATCAATGTGCGTCAGCAGGGTATGCAGACTTTCTTCACGGTGCTGCGCCCGGACTGCGAGCCGCTCGATGTGTCGGTGAACATGCCGGGCAACCACAACGTGCTCAACTCCTTGGCGACCATTTGCATCGCCACCGACGAGGGCATCAGCGACGAAGCCATCGTGCAGGGCCTGTCGCAGTTCCAAGGTGTTGGTCGCCGCTTCCAGGTCTATGGCGAACTGCCGGTCGAAGGTGGCCAGGTGATGCTGGTCGACGATTATGGCCACCACCCGCGTGAAGTCGCGGCGGTGATCAAGGCCGTGCGTGGTGGCTGGCCTGAGCGCCGATTGGTGATGGTCTACCAGCCGCACCGCTTTAGCCGTACCCGTGACCTGTACGACGATTTCGTTCAGGTGCTGGCCGACGCCAACGTACTACTTCTGATGGAAGTCTATCCGGCTGGCGAAGAGCCGATTCCCGGTGCCGACAGCCGCCAGCTGTGCCACAGCATCCGCCAGCGCGGTCAGCTGGATCCCATTTATGTCGAACGCGGCGCCGAGCTGGCGCCGCTGATCAAGCCGCTGCTGCGTGCCGGCGACATCCTGCTTTGCCAGGGTGCCGGCGACATCGGCGGGGTTGCCCCACAACTGCTGCAAAGCCCGCTGTTCAGCGTGCAAGGTCAAGGGAAATGAGTGCCGAAACCCTGAAATCTCAACTGCCGGTCGCGGCGTTCGGCCGAGTGGCCGTGCTGTTCGGCGGCAAGAGCGCTGAGCGCGAAGTCTCGCTGAAGTCTGGCAATGCCGTGTTGTCCGCGCTGCAGAGTGCAGGCGTGGATGCCTTCGGTATCGATGTGGGCGATGACTTCCTTGCGCGCCTTACCAGCGAGAAGATCGACCGCGCCTTTATCGTTCTCCACGGTCGTGGTGGCGAAGACGGCAGCATGCAGGGTCTGCTCGAATGCGCCGGTATTCCCTACACCGGCAGCGGCATCTTGGCTTCGGCCCTGGCCATGGACAAGCTGCGCACCAAGCAGGTATGGCAGAGCCTCGGTCTTTCCACGCCGCGTCATGCTGTGCTGGCTAGCGCCGAGGATTGCCGCCGTGCGGCTGCCGAGCTGGGTTTCCCACTGATCGTCAAGCCCGCCCACGAAGGTTCCAGCATCGGCATGGCCAAGGTTGCCGATGTCGAGGCACTGATAGCAGCCTGGCAGGACGCTGCTGTCTACGACAGCCAAGTGCTGGTCGAGCAGTGGATCCATGGACCTGAGTTCACCATCGCCATGTTGCGCGGCGAAGTATTGCCGCCCATCGCGCTGGGCACTTCGCACAGCTTCTACGACTACGATGCCAAGTACCTGGCCAATGACACCCAGTATCGCGTTCCCTGCGGCCTGGATGCCGACAAGGAAGCCGAGCTCAAGGCGCTGACCGCCAAGGCCTGCGAGGCCGTGGGCACTCAGGGTTGGGCCCGCGCCGACGTGATGCAGGACGCCGAGGGGCGCTTCTGGCTGCTCGAGGTGAATACCGTACCGGGCATGACCGACCACAGCCTGGTGCCGATGGCCGCGCAGGCCGCGGGTCTGGACTTCCAGCAACTGGTGTTGGCGATTCTTGCCGATAGCCTCGAGGCTCGGGGGTAATCATGAGCGCCGTCTTGCGTCATCAGCCAGGTACCGCCCGAGCGCCCGTGCGCGGGAAGGCCGTGCCGCGCGGCGCCAGCCGTCTGGTGGCGAAGGAGCCGATCAGCCTGCGTTTGCCGCGGCCAAATTTCAGCCTGTTCAAGCGCATCACCTGGCCGGTTTTGCTGCTGGTGCTGGGCTTCGGCGCCTATGAGCTGTCGCTGCGCCTGCTGCCATACGCGGATCGGCCAATCGCCAAGATCAGCGTCGAAGGCGACCTCAGCTACATCAGCCAGCAATCGGTGCAGCAACGCATTGAACCTTTTGTCAGCGCGAGCTTCTTCAGTGTCGACCTTGTCGGTATGCGGCACGAGTTGGAGCAGATGCCATGGATCGCCCACGCCGAAGTGCGTCGCGTATGGCCCGATCAGGTGATGGTGCGTCTGGAAGAGCAACTGCCGATCGCCCGCTGGGGTGACGAAGCACTGCTCAACAACCAGGGGCAGGCATTCGCGCCGAAAGAGCTGGCGCATTACGAGAATCTGCCGCAGCTGTACGGCCCTAAACGGGCCCAGCAACAAGTCATGCAGCAGTATCAGGTGTTGAGCCAGATGCTGCGGCCAATGGGATTCACCGTGGCACGCCTGGAGTTGCGTGAGCGCGGCAGCTGGTTCCTGTCTACCGGGCAGGGCATCGAAGTGCTGCTGGGGCGCGACCATCTGGTGGAAAAAATACGTCGTTTCGGCGCCATCTACAGCAAGGCGCTGAAGGATCAGAAAGACAACATCGCGCGGATCGATCTGCGCTACGCCAACGGCCTTGCCGTTGCGTGGCACGAACCGCAAGCACCCGTAGCGGCCGAAACCGCTGCGGTGCAGTGAATCAGGAGAGAAGGCAACAGTCATGGCAAACGTGCAGAGCGGCAAGATGATCGTCGGTCTCGACATCGGCACCTCCAAAGTGGTGGCGCTGGTGGGCGAGGTGACCGCTGATGGTCAGCTGGAAATCGTCGGCATCGGTACTCACCCGTCACGCGGCCTGAAGAAGGGCGTGGTGGTCAATATCGAGTCCACGGTGGCCTCGATCCAGCGCGCGGTCGAAGAGGCCCAACTGATGGCGGGTTGCCGTATCCACTCGGCGTTCGTCGGTGTGGCTGGCAATCACATCCGTAGCCTCAACAGCCATGGCATCGTCGCCATCCGCGACCGTGAGGTCAGCAGTGCCGATCTGGAACGCGTGCTCGATGCCGCCCAGGCCGTGGCCATCCCGGCTGACCAGCGCGTGCTGCACACCCTGCCGCAGGATTACGTGATCGATAACCAGGAAGGTGTTCGTGAGCCCCTGGGTATGTCCGGTGTGCGTCTGGAAGCCAAGGTGCACGTCGTGACCTGCGCAGTGAATGCGGCGCAGAACATCGAGAAGTGCGTGCGTCGTTGCGGCCTGGAAGTCGACGACATCATCCTCGAGCAGCTCGCTTCCGCGTATGCGGTGCTGACCGACGACGAGAAGGAGTTGGGCGTTTGCCTGGTCGACATCGGCGGTGGCACCACCGACATCTGCATCTTCACCGAAGGCGCAATCCGGCACACCGCGGTGATACCGATTGCCGGCGACCAGGTCACCAACGACATCGCCATGGCGCTGCGTACTCCTACTCAGTACGCCGAAGAGATCAAGATCCGTTATGCCTGCGCCCTGGCCAAACTGGCTGGCGCCGGCGAAACCATCAAAGTACCGAGCGTGGGCGACCGCCCGCCGCGCGATCTGTCGCGTCAGTCGTTGGCCGAAGTGGTCGAGCCGCGTTATGACGAGCTGTTTACCTTGATCCAGGCCGAACTGCGCCGCAGTGGCTACGAAGACCTGATTCCGGCTGGCATCGTGATGACCGGCGGCACCGCGAAGATGGAAGGCGCGATCGAACTGGCCGAAGAGATCTTCCATATGCCGGTTCGCCTCGGCATGCCCCATAGCGTCAAGGGGCTCAGCGACGTGGTGCGTAATCCTATTTATTCGACGGGCGTTGGCCTGTTGATGTACGGCCTGCGCAAGCAGTCCGACGACATCCCGATGCCCGGCAACGGTAACTACGGTGATGAAACTAAAACCCCAGTGCTGGAACGGCTCAAACGCTGGATTCAGGGCAACTTCTAATGTTGGGTGACGTGTGCACGGGCGTGTGCGGCGTCATCAGGCAGTAGGCGTAAAAACTAGAAAATACAGGAGAGAGACCATGTTTGAACTCGTAGACAACCTTCCGCAAAGCGCGGTCATCAAGGTTATCGGTGTCGGTGGTGGTGGTGGCAACGCCGTCAATCACATGGCCAAGAGCAACATCGAAGGCGTCGAATTCATCTGCGCCAACACCGATGCTCAGGCACTGAAGAACATCGGTGCACGCACCATCCTGCAGCTGGGTACTGGCGTGACCAAAGGCCTGGGCGCTGGCGCCAACCCGGAAGTCGGCCGTCAGGCGGCTATGGAAGACCGTGAGCGCATCGCCGAAGTACTGCAGGGCTGCGACATGGTTTTCATCACCACGGGCATGGGGGGTGGTACCGGTACCGGTGCTGCGCCAGTGATCGCCGAAGTGGCCAAGGAAATGGGCATCCTCACCGTTGCTGTGGTGACCCGTCCGTTCCCGTTCGAAGGTCGCAAGCGTATGCAGATCGCTGACGAAGGCATTCGCTTGCTGCAGGAAAGCGTCGATTCGCTGATCACCATCCCCAACGAGAAATTGCTGACCATCCTCGGTAAAGACGCCAGCCTGCTGTCCGCCTTCTCCAAGGCCGATGACGTGCTGTCCGGTGCCGTACGTGGCATCTCCGACATCATCAAGCGTCCGGGCATGATCAACGTCGATTTCGCCGACGTGAAAACCGTGATGAGCGAAATGGGTATGGCGATGATGGGCACTGGCTGCGCCAGCGGCCCTAACCGTGCTCGTGAGGCCACCGAAGCGGCGATTCGCAACCCGTTGCTCGAAGACGTCAACCTGCAGGGCGCTCGCGGTATCTTGGTGAACATCACCGCAGGGCCCGATCTGTCCCTGGGTGAGTACTCCGACGTGGGTAACATCATTGAACAATTCGCTTCCGAGCACGCCACCGTCAAGGTCGGCACCGTGATTGATCCGGACATGCGCGACGAGCTGCACGTGACCGTAGTTGCCACTGGTCTGGGGGCGCGCATCGAGAAACCGGTCAAGGTCATCGACAATACCGTTCAGGTCGCTGCTGCTCAGTCCGCTGCGCCCGTAGCTGCCCCGATTCGTGGTGAGCAGAACGTTAATTACAAGGATTACGAGCGCCCGACCGTACAGCGTCAGAGCCATGGTAGTGCAGCTACTGCGGCGAAGCTGAATCCGCAGGATGATCTGGATTATCTGGACATTCCGGCATTTCTGCGTCGTCAGGCGGATTGATGAAATCTATCAGGAGCATAAGGGTGATTGGTGTTCAGCAAAGGTCGGTTCTGCTATCATCGCCAGCCTTTGTTGAAAACAATTCGCACTTAGCGCTATAGCGGCCAGAGCCATGATCAGACAACGCACCCTGAAGAACATCATCCGCGCCACGGGTATCGGCCTGCACTCCGGGGAGAAGGTTTACCTGACCCTGAAGCCGGCTCCGGTGGATACCGGCATCGTGTTCCGTCGTACCGACCTCAACCCCGTAGTAGAGGTTGTCGGTTACGCCCTGAACGTCGGTGAAACCACGATGTCGACCACGCTGGTCAACGGTGATGTCAAGGTGGATACGGTAGAGCACCTGCTTTCGGCCATGGCTGGCCTGGGTATCGATAACGCCTACGTCGAGCTCTCTGCATGTGAAGTGCCGATCATGGATGGCAGTGCCGGGCCCTTTGTTTTCCTGATTCAGTCGGCCGGTCTGCAAGAGCAGGACGCCCCTAAGAAGTTCATCCGTATCATCCGTGAAGTGACCGTGACGGAAGGCGACAAACGCGCCACTTTCGTTCCGTTCGAAGGCTTCAAGGTGAGCTTCGAGATCGATTTCGACCACCCGGTGTTCCACGACCGTACCAAGACGGCGAGTGTGGATTTTTCCAGCACCTCGTTCGTCAAGGAAGTCAGTCGCGCTCGCACGTTCGGTTTCATGCGTGATATCGAATTCCTGCGTTCGCACAACCTGGCACGCGGCGGTAGCGTGGACAACGCCATCGTGGTGGACGAGTTCGGTGTGCTCAACGAAGACGGCCTGCGTTACGAGGACGAATTCGTCAGGCACAAGATTCTCGACGCGATTGGTGACCTCTATCTGCTCGGTAACAGTTTGATCGGTGAGTTCCGCGGCTACAAATCGGGCCATGGCTTGAACAATCGCCTGCTGCGCGCCTTGATCGCACAGCCGGACGCTTGGGAAGTGGTGACTTTCGAAGACGCCGAGGCTGCACCGATTTCTTACATGCGCCCAGCTGCGGCAATGTAAGAGACTCTCCTTGCTTTATCTTTAAGGCCACCCTCGGGTGGCCTTTTTTATGCCCGTATTTCTATTGCGCACGCAGGTTCGGCTCGCAGCATTCAGAGCTGCAACGGCTATCCGTTTTATAGGAGTGACATTTTTCTGGCTATTGCAAACTACAGCGCTAACAGCTTGATGAGCTTTACGAATCGCTGCGTCGGCGGTGATTGGCAAGGCGCTCCAGGGCTTCTCGCAGGCGAGGGTCGGTGACGCCCGCAGCGGTTTCCTGAATGTTATCGGCGGCGCTGTCTGAGAGCTCGAAGGGTTGAGTGGGCTCACGCCTTTCGGCGGTAGGAGGTTGCACCTTGAAGAGTATTTTCGTTAAGGTCGCGAACGTTTCGAGCGCCTGCAACTGCCTTTGCAGGCGTCGCTGTTGATAACGCAACCGGGTGGCCCAGTGGCCGTCGGTGACGATTAAAAGCAGACAGCCTTCTCGCCAGGACGCCACGTGGCAATGTTCCCGGGCGGCTGGTTGTAGCTGGCTTTCCAGCAACTGCTGCAGGTGATCAATCCGCTGGGCCTGATTGAACAGGGCTTTCAGGGGTTTCGCCTCGCGCATCAGTGCAACGGGAGCCTTGGCCGGCAAGGGACGAAAACTCATGGCGGAGCGCCTGCAACTTTGTGGGCCGTCATGTTAGCAGAACCTTGCTGAGCGCTTGGGTTCCACTTTTTTACATGGGGATGTCATGCACATCATTTTTCTCAGTCGACGCCACGGCGCGGCGCGTTCGCTCAGCCTCGATCTGCGTTGGCTGGCGATCGGCCTGGCGCTGTTGATCGCGTTGGCGGTTGGCGGAGGTGCCGCTGTCGGCGCCTGGCTGGCACCGAAGCCGACAGGGCTGCCGGAAAGCGTCGAAATCACTCAAGCACTTGATGCCCAGCGTGACGAAGTGGGCGCGGTGCGTATTGATGCGCAGCGTCAACTGGACGCGTTCGCCGCCCACGTCGCCGAGCTGCAAGCCCGGCTGACTCGTCTCGATGCCCTCGGTGAACGCCTTACCGAGCTGGCCGAGCTGGACGCCAGCGAGTTCGATTTCTCCCTCGGCGTCGGTCAGGGTGGGCCTGAAGAGCCCATCGGTGGCGCTGCCTACGCACCGCCACCGTTCATGAGTTCTCTGGATGAACTGGCAATGCGCATGGACAGCCGCGAGCGGCAGCTCGAAGTGCTGGAGCAACTGTTGGCTGATCGGCGCATTGACGAAGCCGTGATGCTATCCGGGCATCCGGTATTGCAGGGTTATGTGTCGTCACCTTTCGGTCGCCGTGTTGACCCGCTGACTGGCCGTGCCAGCGTACACAAAGGCGTGGATTTCGCTGCCAAGGCTGGCAGTGATGTGGTTGCCGTCGGCGCTGGCGTGGTGACCTTCGCTGGACGCCGTAACGGCTATGGCAACACCGTGGAAATTAGCCATGCCGATGGCTATGTCACCCTGTATGCGCACAACCGCAGCAATCGTGTGCAGGTCGGTGATCTGGTTCAGCGTGGTCAGGCCATCGCAACGGTGGGCAGTACCGGGCGCTCGACCGGTAATCACGTTCACTTCGAAGTCAGCCGTAACGGGCAATTGGTCAATCCGCACAATTACATTGCGCGAGTCAGCGACGGCGAATGACGCACACGGACGCTGGCCGTCTCATGCATCGCCGATGGCTCTGTGCCAATAACGCCGCTTTCCTCAATTCCGTTTCCGGGTAGAATGCCCCCTTCTCACGCAGCCATAAGGGCTGCATGGGCGACTCACGGGGCCGCCCTCCATCCATAGCGTGGAAGATCCTGTCGATATGTTTGCGCCTTTGTTGAAAAAACTCTTTGGAAGCAAGAACGAGCGTGAGGTCAAGCGCCTGCTCAAGGCGGTTCAGGCCGTCAATGCATTCGAGGAGCAGATGCTCGCTCTCTCCGATGAGCAACTGTGCGCCAAAACCGAAGAATTCAAGGCCCGCCTGGCCAAAGGCGAAACCCTGGATCAACTGTTGTCCGAAGCTTTCGCCGTTGCCCGCGAGGCCGGCAAGCGTGTGATGGGGATGCGCCACTTCGACGTTCAGTTGATCGGCGGCATGACTCTGCACGAAGGCAAGATCGCCGAGATGCGTACCGGTGAGGGCAAGACCCTGGTCGGCACCCTAGCCGTCTATCTCAACGCTCTGGAAGGCAAAGGCGTGCACGTGGTCACGGTCAACGACTACCTGGCCCGTCGTGACGCCAACTGGATGCGTCCGCTGTACGAATTCCTCGGCCTGTCGGTCGGCATCGTCACCCCGTTCATGCCGCCGGACGAGAAGCGCGCCGCCTACGCCGCCGATATCACTTACGGCACCAACAACGAATTCGGTTTCGATTACCTGCGCGACAACATGGCGTTCAGCGTGGAAGAGAAATTCCAGCGCGAGCTGAATTTCGCCGTGATCGACGAAGTTGACTCGATCCTCATCGACGAAGCGCGTACGCCGTTGATCATCTCCGGCCAGGCCGAAGACAGCTCCAAGATGTACACCGAGATCAACAAGCTGATTCCTCGCCTCAAGCTGCACATCGAGGAAGAAGAGGGCGTGGTCACTCAGGAAGGCCATTACAAGGTCGACGAGAAGAGCCGCCAGGTCGAACTCAACGAGGAAGGCCACCAAGTCATCGAAGACATGCTGACCCAGGCAGGTTTGCTGGCCGAGGGCGAGAGCCTCTATTCGGCTCACAACCTCGGTCTGCTGACTCACGTGTATGCCGGTCTGCGCGCTCACACCCTGTTCCAGCGCAACGTCGAGTACATCGTGCAGAACGGTCAGATCATCCTGATCGATGAGCACACTGGTCGTACCATGCAGGGTCGTCGTTTGTCCGAAGGTCTTCACCAGGCCATCGAAGCGAAGGAAGGCGTGAATATTCAGGCCGAGAGCCAGACCCTGGCCTCTACCACCTTCCAGAACTATTTCCGCCTGTACAACAAGCTATCCGGGATGACCGGTACCGCTGACACCGAAGCTTTCGAATTCCACCAGATCTACGGTCTGGACGTGATGGTGATTCCGACCAACAAGCCGGTTTCTCGTAAGGACTTCAATGACCTGGTCTATCTGACGCAGGAAGAGAAGTACGCGGCGATCATCAACGACATCAAAGAATGCCAGGTTCAGGGCCGGCCGATTCTGGTTGGCACTGCGACCATCGAAACGTCCGAGTACATGTCGCGATTGCTGGAGCAGGAAGGCATCGAGCACAAAGTACTCAACGCCAAGTTTCATGAGAAGGAAGCCGAGATTATCGCGCAGGCCGGTCGCCCAGGCGCGCTGACCATCGCTACCAACATGGCCGGTCGTGGTACCGATATCCTGTTGGGCGGCAACTGGGAAGTGGAAGTCGCGGCGCTGGAAAATGCTACCGCCGAGCAGATCGCTCAAATCAAGGCTGACTGGCAGAAACGTCACCAGCAGGTGCTGGAGTCGGGTGGCCTGCACGTGATCGCTTCCGAGCGTCACGAGTCGCGCCGTATCGACAACCAGCTGCGTGGCCGTGCCGGTCGCCAGGGTGACGCCGGCTCCAGCCGCTTCTACCTGTCGCTGGAAGACAGCCTGATGCGCATCTTCGCCTCTGATCGTGTGAAGAACTTCATGAAGGCGCTGGGCATGCAGGCTGGCGAGGCTATCGAGCATCGCATGGTCTCCAATGCCATCGAGAAGGCGCAGCGCAAGGTCGAAGGCCGCAACTTCGACATGCGTAAGCAACTGCTCGAGTTTGATGACGTGGCGAACGAGCAGCGCAAGGTGATCTACCACATGCGCAATACCTTGCTGACCGCCGACAACGTGGGCGAGACCATCGAGGATTTCCGTAGGGAGGTGTTGGACAACACCGTTAACGCGCACATGCCACCGCAGTCGCTGCCAGAACAATGGGACATCCCAGGCCTGGAAGAGGCGCTGTACGCTGGCTTCAATCTGCGTCTGCCGATCCAGCAGTGGCTCGACGAAGACGACAAGTTGTACGAGGACACCCTGCGTGAGCGCATTCTCAAGGAGCTGATCGAGGCTTACAACGAGAAGGAAACCCAGGCCAGCGCCGAGGCTCTGCGTACCTTCGAGAAACAGATTCTGCTGCGTGTGCTTGATGACCTGTGGAAAGACCACCTGTCGACCATGGATCACCTGCGTCACGGTATCCATCTGCGTGGCTACGCCCAGAAGAACCCGAAGCAGGAATACAAGCGCGAGTCCTTCACCCTGTTCCAGGAACTGCTCGATTCGATCAAGCGCGATGCCATCCGTGTGCTTTCGCACGTGCAGGTTCGGCGCGAAGATCCGGTCGAAGAGGAAGCCCGTCTGCGTCGCGATGCCGAAGCCCTGGCCCAGCGCATGCAGTTCCAGCACGACGAAGTTTCCGCGCTCGAAGAGCCTGAAGCCGAAGCGCAGGACGGTGGCGATGTCGCCGTTGCCACTGCCCCGGTGCGTGCCGAGCAGAAAATCGGTCGCAACGAGCTCTGCCCGTGCGGTTCCGGCAAGAAGTACAAGCACTGCCACGGTCAGGTCAACTGATCAACGCAATGCCGTGAAACGTCCGAACGCCGCGAAGGGTTAATCCCTTCGCGGCGTTTTCGCATCGTACATGCTGTGCAATTCCACCTAATTCGAGGAGCTTCCCTATGGCTGTTGGTCTTGGCCCGCTGTCTACCCTGCACCCGGTTCCAGGTTTCGAACTGGGCATCGCCTCCGCCGGCATCAAGCGCCCGGGGCGCAAGGATGTGGTGGTGATGCGCTGTGCCGAGGGCAGCAGTGTGGCGGGTGTGTTCACTCTCAACGCGTTCTGCGCGGCGCCGGTGATCCTGGCCAAGAAGCGTGCCTCTGGCAGTGTCCGCTACCTGCTCACCAATACCGGTAATGCTAATGCCGGCACCGGTGAGCCGGGCCTGCAGAACGCTATGCGTACCTGCGCCAGCCTGGCCAGTCTGGCCGGTGTGGACGAAAGCGAAGTGCTGCCGTTCTCCACCGGGGTGATCGGTGAGCCGCTGCCGGTGGAAAAGATCGAGGGCGCGCTACAGGCCGCGCTGGACAACCTCTCGGTGAACAACTGGGCAGAAGCCGCTACCGGCATCATGACCACCGACACCCTGCCCAAGGGTGCCAGCCGCCAGTTCAGCCATGAAGGCGTGACGGTCACCGTCACCGGTATCAGCAAGGGCGCCGGCATGATCAAGCCGAACATGGCCACCATGCTCGGCTACATCGCCACGGACGCCAAGGTCGCCCAAGGCGTGCTGCAGGATCTGCTGCGCGATGCGGCGAACAAGTCGTTCAATCGCATCACCATCGACGGCGACACCTCCACCAACGACTGCTGCATGCTGATCGCTACTGGCCAGGCGGCGCTGCCGGAAATCACCCAGGCCAGCGGGGCGCTGTTCGCGGCGCTCAAGCAGGCAGTGTTCGAGGTGTGCATGGACGTGGCCCAGGCCATCGTGCGTGATGGTGAAGGCGCGACCAAGTTCGTCACCGTGCAGGTCAACGGCGGGGCGACTCATCAGGAGTGCCTGGATGTCGGCTATGCGGTGGCCCATTCGCCGCTGATCAAGACCGCGCTGTTCGCTTCCGATCCCAACTGGGGGCGCATCCTCGCGGCCGTCGGCCGTGCCGGTGTGGCACAGCTCGACGTCAGCAAGATCGACGTGTTCCTCGGTGACGTGTGCATCGCCAGCAAGGGGTGCCGGGCCAGCAGCTACACCGAAGAGCAGGGCTCGGCGGTGATGGCCGAAGAGGAAATAACCATCCGCATCGAGCTGGGCCGTGGCACCTGCAGCGAGACGATCTGGACTACCGATCTGTCGCATGAGTACGTGAAGATCAACGCCGAATACCGTACCTGAGGTATGGCAGCCGCCCGTTGCGGGCGGCACGTTGATCCGCGTCTACGTGCGGCCTGACGCTCGTAGCTGACGTCTATTCCGCTCGCGCATGACCCCATGAGTGAGCGGAATTTGCCTTCACGGCAGGTAGCGGCGAAGCTGTCGCTCTGATTCTTCTGACCGCCGGAGAGCGCATATGCCGCTGCAATTGCTGATAGGCAACAAGAACTACTCGTCCTGGTCGCTACGTGGCTGGTTGCTGGCTGAACTCAGCGGCGCGGACTATCAGGAAACCCTGGTGCCGCTGTTCCGTGCCGATACCCACGCGCGTCTGCTGGCCCACTCGCCGACCGCCAAGGTGCCGGTGCTCAAGACCGACGACGCCGGGGTGATCTGGGATTCACTGGCCATCGCCGAGTACCTGGCCGAGCGCTTTCCCGAGGCTGAGATGTGGCCGCGTGATGTAGCGGCTCGCGCCATGGCGCGTTCCGCCTGTGCGGAAATGCACAGTGGTTTCGGCGCATTGCGCAGTCATATGCCCATGGACATGCAGCGCAGTACGCCACTGGCCAGCATTGCCGATGACGTGCAGCACGATATCCAGCGCATCATCACCTTGTGGGCGTCCTGTCGTCAGCGTTTTGGCCAGAGTGGCCCGTATCTGTTCGGTGAGCTGAGCATTGCCGACGCCTATTTCGCACCGGTGGCCAGCCGCCTGCGCAGCTATGCCGTGCAACTGCCAGAAGATGCCGCGGCCTATGTGGAAACCATTTTTCAGTGGCCGGCGTTCCAGCGCTGGTTGCAGGCAGCCTTGAAGGAGTGAACGTGAAGCGCGTGCATGTAGCGGCAGCGGTGATTCGTGGTGAGGATGGTCGCATCCTCATCGCCAGGCGTCCCGACGACAAGCATCAGGGCGGGCTCTGGGAATTTCCGGGTGGCAAGGTCGAGGAGGGCGAGGCTGTGCTGGCTGCGTTGTCCCGCGAGCTGCAGGAGGAGCTGGGGATCCGCCCGGAAACTGCGCGACCACTGATCCAGGTGCGCCACGACTATGCCGACAAGCACGTGCTGCTCGACGTCTGGGAGGTCAGCCGTTTCAGTGGCGAGCCCCACGGTGCCGAAGGCCAGCCGCTGGCCTGGGTGAGTGCGCGGCAATTGGGTGAGTATGACTTCCCTGAGGCCAACCGCCCGATCATCGCCGCGGCGCGCTTGCCCGAGCAGTATCTGATTACCCCGGATGATCTGGATCGCGCTGAGCTGCTGGGCGGCGTTCGTGCAGCCATCGGGCGCGGTGCCCGTTTGATCCAGCTACGAGCGCCGGCGATGTTCGATGCCCAGTACCGCGATCTCGCCGTGGATATCCAAGGCATGTGCGCCGGCAAGGCGCAATTGATGCTCAAGGGGCCGCTGGAGTGGCTCGGGGATTTCCCCGCTGCGGGCTGGCATCTGACGGCTGAGCAACTGCGCAAGTATGCTGCCAAGGGCCGTCCGTTGGCGGCGAATCGCTGGCTGGCAGCCTCGTGCCACAGTGCTGAAGAGCTGCAATTGGCAACACAGATCGGCGCTGACTTCGTTACCTTGTCGCCGCTGCAGGCCACCCAAAGTCACCCTGATGCACAGCCCTTGGGCTGGACGCAGGCTACCGAACTTTTGCAGCGTTTCAACCAGCCCTGCTATCTGCTCGGTGGTGTCGGCCCGCAGCACAGCGAGCAGGCCTGGCAGGCCGGCGCGCAGGGCGTCGCCGGGATTCGCGCTTTCTGGCCTGAGCAATAACCACTATCTGCTGCCTGCTTTGGGCGGCAGTACGTCTTTCCGTTTTCGCTGAGAGTTCTCCGGCCCATGGCCTCGGTCTTCAATGTCATTCTGCCGGTCTTCGCACTGATCCTTGCCGGCTTCGCCTGTCGGCGGCTGGGCCTGCTTGGTGCCACTGCGGCGTCCGAGATCAACCGCATGGTGGTCTGGCTGTGCCTGCCAGCGCTGCTGTTCGAGGCCATGGCGACGGTCGTCTGGGAAGAGATCTGGCAGCCGGGCTTCATCTTCGCTTACGGCATCGCCACCCTGGGCATCTTTGCCGTGGTGCTGCTGTGGCGCCTGCGCCGTACCGGCAGCCTGGCCGATGCCAGTGTGCAGGGGTTGAGCGCTTCCTACGCGAATACCGGTTACATGGGTATCCCGCTATGTCTGCTGGTGTTCGGCGAAGCAGGCATGGAGCCGGCGCTGATTGCCTGCCTGATCGTCATCTGCGTGCTGTTCGCCCTGGCGGTGGTGTGCATCGAGGTCGGCCTGCAGAACGAAAAGAGCATCCTGCTGGCGGTACGCAAAGTCTTGCTCGCGCTGCTCAAGAACCCCATCGTCATGGCGCCGCTGCTCGGCGCGCTATGGGCCGCGACGGCACAGCCGCTGCCGGGGCCGCTGCACCAGTTTCTCAAGTTGCTCGCTGCCGCTACCGGGCCCTGTGCATTGATCGCGTTGGGGCTGTTTCTGGCGCAGCGGCATGACGGGGTGAGGGAGCGCGGTACCAGTTTGGTGCTGATCAAGTTGATCGCTCATCCGCTGATCACCTGGGTGCTCGCTGTCTACGTCTTTCGCCTGCCACCGATGTGGGCTCATGCGGCCTTGCTGCTCAGTGCACTGCCTACCGGCACCGGGCCGTTCATGCTGGCCGAGTTCTACCGGCGCGAAGGCACTCAGGTGTCGAGTACCATCCTGCTGTCGACCCTGGGGTCGCTGGTGACGCTGTCGATCTGTCTGTACCTGATCGCCCCCTGATAACCGCGACCGGAGCCTTTGTATGTCCGCATCCGATCACCCGCGAGTCACTCTGCGGCCCAGCACCCTGCATTTGCCGGCAGGGCCCTGGGTGACCGTGCTCGATTGCCTGTGCGCGCACTTTCCGGCGATTTCACGAGAAATCTGGCTGCAGCGTGTAGCGCGGGGCCGGGTGTTGGATGGCGAAGGCGTGCCTATCGCTGTCGATCATCCTTACCGGGTCGGCTTGCGTGTGCATTACTTTCGCGAGGTGCCGGCCGAGCCGCAGATTCCGTTCGAAGAAGCGATCGTGCATATCGACGAGCACCTGTTGGTCGCAGACAAGCCACATTTCCTGTCGGTGATGCCGGCAGGTGCCTATGTCGAGCAGACTCTGCTGGCGCGGCTGGTCAAACGCACCGGCAATGCCGACTTGGTGCCGCTGCACCGGATCGACCGGCACACCGCCGGGCTGGTGCTGTTCTCCACCAACGCGCAGACGCGTGGGCGCTACCAGGCGCTGTTTCGCGAGCGCAACATCGACAAACGTTACGAGGCGCTGGCGGCGCCTTTGCCGCAGGTGCAGTTTCCGTTACTGCGCGAGACCCGCTTCGAGGCGGGCGAGCCGTTCTTCCTCATGCGCGAAGCGCCGGGCGAGGCCAATACCTGCACGCGCATCGACGTACTCGAACGGCGCGCTGACTGCTGGCTGTACGGCCTCGAGCCGGTTACCGGCAAGAAGCACCAGCTGCGGGTGCATATGGCTGCATTGGGTGCGCCCATCCTCAATGATCCCTTCTATCCCGACGTCAGCAGCAGCGAGGGTGATCCCGACGATTACAGCCGGCCGCTGAAGCTATTGGCCCGCGGCTTGTCGTTTGCCGATCCGTTGAGCGGTGAACCGAGGCGTTTCGAGAGCGGCCTCAGGCTTTAGTGGCCGCCTGCCAAAGGACTTCGTCGACGCCCTGACGCCTGGCGATCAGCCGTGCCGCCACGAACAGCAGGTCTGACAATCGGTTGATGTAGGCCAGCAACTCGCCACGCAGCGGTTCGATGGTGTTGAGCTGCCCGCAACGGCGCTCGGCACCGCGTGCGCTGCTGCGGCACAGGTGAGCCTGGGCGATCAGCCGCGAACCACCTGGCAGGATGAAGTTGGTCAGCGGGCCGACCTCCTCGTTCCAGCGGTCGATGGCCGCTTCCAGGCGTTCGATCTCGACCGCCTGCAGCGCCTGGTAGTCCGGCATGGCCAGTTCGCCACCCAGATCGAACAAGCGATGCTGACAGGGCGCCAGTACCTCGATCAGCTCGGCGAAACCCGGGTAGCGGGGTTGCTGCTCGATCAGCTCGGCCAGCAACAGGCCGAGCTGACTGTTCAGGGTGTCCACTTCGCCGATGGCTTCGATACGTGGATGATCCTTGGCGACCCGGCGTCCGTCGGCCAACCCGGTTTCACCGGCATCGCCGGTGCGTGTGTAGATTTTCGACAGTCGATAGCCCATGGGGTCTCCGTGGCGAGGGTTCAGGTACTGATACCGATGGGCAGGCGCAGTGTGAAGCAAGTGCCCTGGCCGGTGCGTGAGTGCACTTCCATCTGGCCCTTGTGATTGTTGGTGACGATGAAGTACGAGACGGAAAGCCCCAGACCGGTGCCCTGGCCGACTTCCTTGGTGGTGAAGAAGGGTTCGAAGATGCGCTTGCGCACGGCCTCCGGTATGCCCACGCCGTTGTCTTCCACCTGCACTTCGGCCCATGGCGGTGCCAGGCGTGTGCGCAGGATGATCTTGCCAGGGACGCTGTCGTCGTCGCGCAGGTGGATGGCCTGGGCGGCGTTCTTCAGCAGGTTGAGCAGCACCTGTTCCAGCTCATTGCCGATGCCGGGAATCGGCCCCAGTACCGGGTCGAACTCGCGCTGAATCAGCAGGCTCTTGAAGTCGAAGCTTTCGGTCAGGTCGAAGTCGTTGCTGGCGATCTCCACGGCCTGGTCGATCAGTGCCGGCAACTGGCAGGGCGCCAACTGACGGTTGCTCAGGCGGCTGAAGCTGAGCATGTGGGTGACGATCTTCGAGGCCCGCGTACCGGCCTGTTGGATGCCGTCGAGCAGCATGGGAATCTCCCGCGCCGTCAGGTATTGATCGATGGCCGGCAGGCTGACACCGGCTACTTCAGCCTGCTCCTGATTGCGTGGCAGCTCGGGGGACAGGCGCCGACGGATGTTCTGCACGTTGTGCAGGATGGCGCCCAGCGGGTTGTTGATCTCGTGGGCCATGCCGGCGGCCAGGCCGCCGACGGAGAGCATCTTCTCCGACTGCACCATGACCTCTTCGAGGTTGAGGCGCTGGGTGATGTCGTCAATGCGGATCACCACGCCGCGGCCGATGCTGCCGATCAGCGGGTAGAAGGTCAGGGCGTAATGGTGTGGCTCGTCATCGCGGATCCAGGTGACTCGTTCGATCTTCTCCACCCGGTGCTGTTCGGCGGTGCGCTTGAGCTTGGACAGGTAGGGTTTGAGCAGCGGGAAGGCGAGAAACACCGGCTGGTTCACCGCCTCGTCCAGCGAGGTGCCGGAGAGGGCGCTGGCCTCCTGGTTCCATTGCGCCACGTAGAGCTGTTCGTCGAGGGCGATCAGCGCCGAGGGCATGGAGTCGATGATGCTGTTGAGGTAGTTCTGGAAGCCGGTGAGCTTCTTCTCGATCTTGCTGCGTACCTGCACCTCGAGTTCCAGCTTGCGGTTCGACAGGCGGGTTTCCTCGGCCAGGCCCTGGGCCTGGTTGTAGGCCTCTTCGGAATCGTCACGGGCGCGCTTGAGCTGCTGCTCGCGGGCCTCGATGCGCGTCAGCATGGTGTTGAAGGCTTCGGCCAGGCTGCCGATTTCATCCTGATTGCCGCGCCGCGCCCGCAGCGAATAGTTCTCTTCGCGGGTGACCTGACGGGTCAGTTCTTCCAGACGCTTGATCGGGCTGGTGACCAGACGGCGGATCTGCCGCGCCACCAGCAGCCACAGCACCAGGCTGAAGCCTAGGATCACCAGGCTGGCGGTGACGGTGCCCGTGTAGAACGCACCAGGCAGTTCGCTGGAGGCGACCAGCAGCAGGTAGCCCGCTGGTGCATCGACCTGCGGCAGCTCGACCAACTGATTGGCGCGAAATTCGCTGAGGCGCCAGCTGTCCAGCTCCTCGACCCGTGAGGGTAGCTGCAGTTTTTCGCCGCGCTGCAACTGCGCGAGGCTGTTACCGTTGGCGTCGTAGATCACTGCTGCGCGTAGCGGCCCATAGCCATCCAGGCGCTTGAGCAGATCGCCCGCGGCCTGGGGCGAACTCAATGCTTCGCGGCTCAGGGCGGGGCTGGCGATCAGTCGGCTAAGGGTCTGCAGCGCCTGGGGGGCGACGCTCTCCTGGGAAATCCAGTAGGCAGCGCTGATGAAGGTCAGGTTAGCCACCACCAGCACCGCTGCCAAGAGCACCAGCAAAGCGGCGAGTAGTTTTCGGCCAACGGGTAGATTCTTCAGGCGGTGGCGCAGGCGCATTAGGCTTTGTCGTATTGGCAGGTAAGAGGGCAGGTTAGGGCCTGTTAACCGTTGCGCGCAAGCGTCAGCTGGCTCTGGGATGGACTTACTGTCGCGGCAATCCGCGGGCATCCAGGTACGCGAGCAGGCGTTGCTGCAGGGTGTTCAGGCGCGGCAGTGGCAGCCCGTTACGTTCACCCGCTGTGCAGGCGTAGCCGAGCAGATAGCTGACTTCGGTGCGCCGGCCCCCGGCGACATCCTGGTACATGGACGAGTAATTGGCGGCGGTGGCCTCGATCACTCGCCAGACATCTGCCTGAAGGTTTTCAGCCGCTGTGGACTGACCGCAACCCTGCAGCAGAACCGTCAACTCCGTGCATAGCCCATCGACTTCCTCGCGGTAGCCGGCGAGCCCGCCGTTGCGGCAGCCATGCAGCACGGTCAGCGGGTTGATCGCGCAGTTGAGTGCCAGCTTGCGCCACAGCCGCGCGAGAATATCGGGGCTCCAGGTATGAGGAATGCGACAGCGTTGCAGGTCGCTCAACCAGCCCGGCTGGGTGGCATCGGTCGGGTCGCCGATCCAGGTATGCCCCTGGCCGGCGAACACCACGCGCCAGTCACCGTCGCGAAAGGCGCCTTCGGTACTTGAGGCGAACAGGCAGCGCCGTCCTGGTAACAGGTCGATGACCTCGTCCTGGCTGCCGAGGCCGTTTTGCAGCAGGATTACTTCGGCGCCTGGGGCGAGGCGATGGGCGACGCACTCGATCGCGCTCGCTGCGTCATAGGCTTTGCATGCCAGGAGCAGGTGTCGAATGGGTGTGTCGTCGTTGACGCTATGTGCTGGTATGGCGTGTTGGCTAACGTGGCCCTGCTCGACCAGGGTCAGTGCACCCGTTTGGCGATAGGCAGCCAGGCGCTGTTCATCGCGCAGGATCAGTTGCACCGGCACGCCGGCACGGAACAGGCGCGCGGCCCACAGGCTGCCCATGCTGCCTGCGCCGAGCACGTGCCAGGTCATGGTCGGGGCAGGCGTACGGCGGTGACGCGACCGCTGGCGTGGGCCTCTGGAAGCAGGCGAGTGGCGAGGTCGAGCAGTTGCTGCTGTTCCATGGGCATCGCCTTGCTATCCAGCCCGACTACGGCAATCCCGGCCTTTAGCGAGATGAAGCCTTCGCTGGTCTTGAAAGCCTTGAGGTTGAGACCTTCGTGAAGACGCTTGAAGCTGCTCGGCGAGCACTCCTGCAAGTCCTCGAGCAGGGTGATCAGGGCAAAATGGCGGTCGTCCAGGCTCACCAGTACGTCGAGCGGGCGTACCAACTGTTGCAGGCGGCGCGCCACGCTGCGTAGCAGCTCGTTGTAGAAGGCCGCGCCATGGCGAGCGCTCAATTCATCGGCGCCCTGCAGACCAATCAGCAGGTAGCACAGCGCACCACCGCGAGATTCCACCTGGCGCAGGCTGTCAGCCAGTTTCTGTGTCAGGTAACGGGTGTTGCCCAAACCGGTTAGCGGGTCTACCAGGTTACGCTCTTCCAGGCCGGCGATGCTCTGTACCAGCAGGGCGTTTTCATGGAGCAGGCGCTGCAGGGTGTTGCACAGGCGGTCGGCGGCAAACACGCGGGGCAAGAGCTGCTCGTTCATTGCCGATTTGCTGATGAAGTCATCGACGCCGCGGTCGAACGCCTCGTTCAGCACGTTCTCACCTTCTTTGCCGGTCAGTAGGATGATGTAAGTGTAGTGCTCGGCCGATTCGTCGAGCTGACGCACACGACCCGTCAGCTCCAGGCCATCCATTTCCGGCATCAGCCAGTCGGCCAATAGCACACTCGCCGGGCGTTGTTCGAGGTTGCTGATGGCCTCGGCCGCACTACTGGCGAAGCGTACGTCCTGGTAACCAGCCTGAGTCAGCGCACGACCGATGATGGCGCTGGAAAACTTGGCATCGTCCACCACCAGGATGCTGAGATGGGGGTTGGGCATGGATGGTACTCACAGGCAAGAAAGCGGGTCGAGAAAGGGGAGTAACCAATACAACGCCGAGCGGTCTGTATCAGAGCGGATATAATGATCGCGCCAATTATATCGTCAAGCCATCCGCGCGGTTTCCGGAAAACTTAATTCACGATCTCGCGAACTGGAGCCCAGCAAGACGCAATCATCAGCTCAAACAGCAGCTATGAGCTTAGCGTAGCCGGGTCTATGTGCAGCAGATCGAGAATGAGATCTCCATCAGGATCGCGCCTTTTATCAGGAGCAATTGCATGCCCTCGTTCGACGTGGTGTCGGAGCTGGACAAACACGAACTTACCAACGCTTTGGATAACGCGGCCAAGGAGCTGGAGCGGCGCTTTGATCTGCGCGGTAAGTGCAGTATCGAGATCAAGGAAAAGGCCGTTACGCTGACTGCCGAAGCTGATTTCATGCTCGAGCAGATGCTCGAAATTATTCGTTCCTGTCTGGTCAAACGCAAGATCGACGGCCAGTGCATGGAAACCAAGGATGCCTATGCATCCGGAAAAGTGGTCAAGCAGGAAGTCGAGTTCCGCGAAGGTATCGACAAGGAACTGGCGAAGAAGATCGTCGCTCATATCAAGGATGCGAAGCTCAAGGTGCAAGCCGCCATTCAGGGCGAGCAGGTGCGGGTTACCGGCAAGAAGCGTGATGATCTGCAAGAGTGCATTGCCTCCCTGCGCAGCAAGGATTTCGAGATGCCCCTGCAGTACAACAACTTCCGCGATTGAAGGCGCGCGCCTCCTGCCGCCTAGAGGATTATTGAACCCGGGCGCGGTGACGGCGTCGCACATTCTGTAACGCGCTCGCAAACGCCATGGCCAGTGCGGCCATGGCGTTTTCGTTTCAAGACCTAGAAGGAGTGCCAGATGGATATGAGCGTCGACCAGTTGGTCGTCATGTCGCAGGCCTGGATCCCGGTTTTGCTGCAGTACAGCGGCAAGCTGACCCTGGCCCTTTTCACCTTGCTGATTGGCTGGTGGCTGATTAGCAAGGTGACTACCAAGGTCAGTGCGTTGATGGATGGCCGCAAGGTTGACCGTGCCCTGAGCAGCTTTATCGGCAGCCTGGCGAGCATCGTGCTGAAGGTACTGCTGGTCATCAGCGTGGCCTCGATGATCGGTGTGGAAACCACCTCGTTCATCGCCGTGATCGGTGCAGCTGGTCTGGCCATTGGTTTGGCGCTGCAGGGCAGCCTGGCGAACTTCGCCGGTGGTGTTCTGATCATGCTGTTCCGCCCGTTCAAGGCTGGCGACTTCATCGAGGCCCAGGGCGTCTCCGGTTCGGTCGACTACATCCAGATCTTCCATACGGTGCTGCGCACGGGTGACAACAAGGTGGTGATCGTTCCCAACGGCACCCTCTCCAACGGCATCATCACCAACCACTCGCGACAGGCTACCCGGCAGATACTGTACGACGTGAAGCTCGATTACGACGCCGACCTGTCCATGGCCCGTGAGGTGCTGCTCGCGCTGTCCAAGGATGCGCGCGTGCATCAGGATCCGGCGCCGGTCGTGGTGGTCTCCAACCTGGGTGAGACCTCGATCAACCTGTCGCTGCGCATGTGGACTTCGGCTGGTGACTACTGGCCGGTGACCTTCATGCTCAATGAAAGCGTCCGTGATCGGTTGCGTGCCGAAGGCGTCGAGCTGGCGCAGCCGCCGCGTATGGTGCTGCTACAGCAGGGCAAGGCTGACTGATACCAGCGCCTTTACCAGAAATGAAAAAGCCGACAAATGTCGGCTTTTTCATGCTCCGAAATCAGGCCTCGGGCTTGTCCGGTTCACTGCTCGGGGCCATCGGCCGGCCGCCATGGCGGTGCCACTGCACCAGGATCAGGATCAGGGTTGGAATGCCCATCAGTGCGGTGATCAGGAAGAAGTCGGCGTAGCCGTATTTCTCCACGAGCACGCCTGAGTAGCCGCCTATCAATCGCGGCAGCAGCAACATGATCGAGCTGAGCAGGGCGTACTGGGTGGCCGAGAACTTCAGGTTGGTAAGACTCGACAGGTAGGCAACGAAGGCTGCAGTGGCCATCCCGGAGCTGAAGTTATCGGCGGAGATGGTGAAGATCAGCATCTGCAGATCCGCGCCCATGCCCGCCAGCATCAGGAACAGCAGATTGGTCGCCGCCGATGCTACGCCACCGATGAACAGGATCGGCATGATGCCAAACCGAACGATCAGCAGGCCACCGGCACCGGCGCCGACCAGGGTCAGAACCAGCCCGAAGAGCTTGCTGACGCTGGCGATCTGATCCTTGGTGAAGCCCTGGTCGATGTAAAACACGTTGGCCATTACGCCCATCACTGTGTCGGACATGCGATAGGTCGCGATCAACCCGAGTAGTAGAAAGGCCTGCCAGCGGTAACGCAGGATGAAGTCGTTGACCGGTGTCAGTACCGGCGCCAGGCCGCGGCGGCCAAAGGTTGACAGGCACAGGCCGGTGAGGATGGTGTAGAGGATGGCGCGTAGAAAGGCGCGGTCTTCAAGGAGCAGATCCAGTAGGGTGGCTTCGCCGGTGACCAGGCTGGGGAAGTCGGTGTTGTACAGCTGGGTGAACATGGCCGGTACCGAGACCAGCAACACAATCAGCACCAGCACCGAGGCGATCTGGTGACTGAAGCCGTATTTGGCAGCAGCCAACTGGGTCTTCAGCGAAACCTCGGGCTCCTTCATCCATAGGCTGGTCAGCAAACCGGGCAGCATCAGCAGGGCGAACAGCAGATAGGTACCGGCCCAAGCGGCGTGTTGATAGAGCAGGGTGGTGGAGCCCAGCCCTTCAGCCACGTACAGCGCGCCGGCGGTTGCCAGTAGCGCGGCGACCCGGTAGCCGGCCATGTAGCTGGCAGCCAGTGCGGCCTGGCGGGAGTCGTCGACGATTTCCAGGCGGTAGGCATCGACCGCGATGTCCTGAGTCGCCGAGGCGAAAGCTACCAGCACCGCTAGCGCGATCAGCCAGGTCAGATGCGTATGGGGGTCGCACAGCGCCATGCCGGCCAGGCCGATGGCGATCAGAATTTGCGACAGCACCAGCCAGGAGCGCCGTCTGCCAAGCTTGCCGAGCAGTGGCAGGCGCCATTGGTCGAGCAGCGGTGACCACACCCATTTGAAGGCATAGGCCAGACCGATGAGGCTGGCAAAACCGATGGTTTCCCGCGCTACGCCGGCTTCGCGCAGCCATACGGAAAGGGTGGAGAACACCAGCATATAAGGCAGGCCAGCGGCGAACCCGAGCAGCAGGAGAACCAGTGTCGAAGGACTGGAATAGGCGGCGATCGCGTCGCGCCAGCTTTTACGATGCATTGAACAGGTTCGGCCTGGAGGGAGGATGCGTGAACAAATGGCGCACTCTAGGGGCTAGGGTTGGGTCAGTGCAAGCCAGCTAAGCCGTGGTCACATCAAGGTGTCAGGCCTCGTGCTCCAAGGGGCGCCAGCCATGGCGTCGGATATCCACCCGGCCATTGTGGGATAGCACCCCTTCGACGCGCAATCGGGCGCGTTGTTCAACACCGCTTGGCGCATCGGCAGTTAGGCTCAATCGCCCATTTGCGGCGACCACCCGGTGCCATGGCAGGGTCGTGCCATCAGGCAATTGGCTAAGCGTGCGGCCCACCCAGCGTGCGGCACGGCCGAGACCTGCCATGGCGGCCAGTTCGCCGTAAGTGACCACCTTGCCGGCCGGTACCTGAGCGAGCGCCAGGTACAAGGCATCACGTCGGGCCTGCTGATCGGCAGCGGCCAACGGCGCGTTGTCATTCGCTCGTCTTGTGGTCATGGCAGGCTCCAGGCAACTTGATCGGTCGGTTGGCGCGGTATTTTCACCGCTCAGCCGTGAACTCGCATGAATTCCGTCGGTCATTTCTTGCTCATATAACGGGTATGCGGATAATGCCCGATTTACCGCGAACCGGAGCACCAGCATCCGCTTATGTTTACTCGAACCCTGTTGTGCCTGAGCCTCAGTGCGGCGGCGATGCCGCTGATGGCCGATACCGTCTGGATGAAGAACGGCGACCGTCTGACCGGAACCATCAAGGTTCTCGATGGCGGCAAGCTGCTGCTGGAAACCGATTATGGCGGCTCCATCCCTCTGGACTGGAGCAAAATCGCGACCCTAGACAGCGAGCAGGAATTGCTGGTCAAGGAGAACGACATCACCGGTGAGCGCGCCAAGTCCCTGCAAGCCTCAGATGCCGGCAAGGTGACCCTGGCCAACGGCGATGCGCCGAAGACCGTCGAGCTGGCGAGCATCAAGCAGATCATGAAGCCCAAGCCCTTCGTCGAAGACTTCATGTGGAAGGGTAATGTCGATGTGGCCATGGACTACAAACGCGCCGAGAGCGACACCGATGATTACGACATCGATGTGAAGACCCAGGCGCGGCATGGCAAATGGCGTCACAACGCCACGGTGGATTACAACCGTGAGCTGCGCAACGACGTGGTGAGTACCGACAACTGGGGCACCGAATACGCCCTGGATCGCTTCCTCGACGAGCAGTGGTTCTGGCAGGGGCGCCTCGAGTACAAGCGCGACAAGATCGAGGATCTGGAGCGCCAGCGCACCATCGGTACCGGTCCGGGTTATCAGTTCTGGGACAACGAGCTGGGCGCCTTCTCCATGGCCACGCTGCTTAACCGTTCCGACTATGAGTACGCCAACGGCGAGAAAGATAACTTCTACGCCATCAGCATGCGTTGGGATTACAACCGTTACCTGATCGGCAAGACGTTCGAGCTGTTCAGCACCGGTGAAGTAGGCAAGCCGCTGGCCAGCGCCGCCGACTACTCGCTGGATGCCGAAGTGGGCCTGCGTTACAAGGTTACCGACTGGGCGTCGCTGAACATGAAGGCCTCAAAGGATCAGGTCAGCGGTTCGGAAGGCGACAAGGACGAGACCCGCTACACAATCGGCTTCGGTGTGGGCTGGTAACGGATCCCCGCGAGATGCACGACGAAAAAGCCCCACATCACGCGGGGCTTTTTCGTATCTGGGCTATCCAGGGCTCGCGGTTGCTACAGACGGAAGCCGCCGTCGAGTTCGAGAATGCGCCCGGTGAAGTAGTCGTTTTCCAGCAGGTAGGCCACCGAGTGGGCAATTTCCCGCGGTTTGCCCAGGCGCTTGAGCGGAATTACCGCCGTCATGCGCTCCAGGGCTTCGGGTTTCATGCTGGCGACCATGTCGGTCTCGATGAAGCCCGGCGCCACCCCCGCCACGCGTATGCCATAACGGGCCAGCTCTCGGGCCCAGACCACGGTGTCGGCGGCGACGCCGGCCTTGGCGGCCGAGTAGTTGGCCTGGCCGACGTTGCCAGCACGGGAAACCGAAGAAATATTGATGATCGCGCCTTCGTTCTGCAGTTCGATCATCTTCGCCGCCACTTCCCGCGTGCACAGGAACACGCCGGTCAGGTTCACATCGATCACCGACTGCCACTGCGCCAAGCTCATCTTGCTCATTTCGCCGTCCTTGACCTTGATGGTCAGGCCGTCGCGCAGAATACCGGCGTTGTTGACCAAACCATTGATCGAGCCGAAGTCATCGGCGATCTGGGCGATGGTCTGGGTCACTTGCTCTTCACTTGCCACGTTGCACAGATAGGTGCGGGCCTGGACGCCCAGCGCCCGACAGGCCGCCGCGGTTTCGTCGAGTTTCTCCTGGTTGAGATCGACCAGGGCCAGACGCACCCGTTTCTCCGCGAGGTACTCGGCCATGGCCCGGCCAAGGCCCTGACCGCCGCCGGTGATGATGATGACCTTGTCTTCGAGTTGCATGCCGATCCCCTTCGAATCAGTTTGGCGGGATGCCGTTACAGCACTGTAGCGATTATCCTAAGCGCTTGTCTGCGTCCGCCAGGAGTCTTGATATGAGTGTGCAAGCCAATCGCCAGGCCCGGGAGTTACTGCTCGGGGAGTACCGTGGCGCGCTGTCCACTCACTCCAAAGCGATGCCCGGCTTTCCTTTCGGCTCGGTGGTGCCCTACTGCCTGGATGCTCAGGGGTGGCCGCTGATTCTGATCAGCCGCATTGCCCAGCACACCCATAACCTCAAGGCGGACGCAAAGTGCTCGCTACTGGTCGGGGAGCGCGGTGCCGAGGACGTTCAGGCGGTGGGGCGGCTGACCCTGCTGGCCGAAGCGAAGATGCTCGATGATGCCGCCGATATTGAAGCGGCTGCCGAGCGCTATTACCGGTACTTTCCCGAATCACGCGGTTATCACAGTGCCCACGACTTCGATTTCTGGCACATGCAACCCGTGCGTTGGCGTTACATCGGCGGTTTCGGCGCGATTCACTGGCTCGATGAGGTGGCGCTGGGCAACCACTTCGCCGGTGACACCGAGCGGCGTATGCTTGAACACATGAACAGCGATCATGCCGACGCCATCGCGCATTACGTCGCCTTGAGCGGGCTGCCCGCCACGGAACCTGCACGGATGGTCGGGATCGACAGTGAGGGGTTTCACCTGCGTATAGGTCACAGCCTGTACTGGCTGGCCTTTCCAATATCCTGTAACACTGCCGGGGAAGTGCGCGAAGCCTTGGTGCGCCTGGCGCGGGCCGATACGTGGCCAGCGCAATTCGAGGCTTCAGCTTGAATTAAGCGCAACACCCCATACTTACCTCCTACTGGAAGTCGTTCTTCCGTCAAGGAAACCGCGATGCGCATTTTCATGTTGTTGTTCCTGTTGTTCCCAATCTTGGAACTGACAGTACTTATTTCGGTGGGTAGTGCCATTGGTGTGCTGCCGACCATCGCACTGGTGATCGCTACGTCGATCTTCGGTGGTCTGATGCTACGTATCGCTGGCATCACCACAGCCTGGCGTGCCCGCGAAAGACTGGCCCGTGGCGAAATGCCGGATCAGGAAGTCCTGCAGGGGCTGATGATGGCCGTAGGTGGCGCACTGTTGCTGCTGCCGGGCTTCATCAGCGACGCCATCGGTCTGCTGTGTCTGCTGCCGTTCACCCGTCGCAAGCTGGTCGAACGCGTGCGTCGTCGTGCCGCCGAGCAGGCCGAGCGTCAGCGCGCCTTCGCTGATGATCTGGCCGCGCGCAATGGTCAGCCCGGTTCTGGCGCAAGTCGTCCGAACGTGCTCGAGGGCGAGTACGAGCGCCGCGACTGACCGAGCACTTTTTAACTGCAATCGAACCCCGATCTGGCCTCGTCAGTTCGGGGTTCGCTGTTTTCGCACGGACGATTTTCGTTCCCCTGACGGGAAAAATTTTCACCCCGTGCCCTTGAATTGCTCTTGTTCGACCTTATGTAGCGGTCACCGCAAGGTTTTTCAGCGTATCTGCGTTGAAACATATTTCGGCGTTACGTGTAGTGCGCAGCGCCATGATCCTGCCGGTGAGAACACCGGTTGAAGTCAACAACTATTGGGAGAGATCGACAATGAAGCTTCGTCCTTTGCATGACCGCGTCGTGATCCGTCGCAGCGAAGAAGAAACCAAAACCGCTGGCGGTATCGTGCTGCCGGGCTCGGCCGCTGAAAAGCCGAATCAGGGCGAAATCGTCGCTGTTGGCACTGGCCGCGTTCTGGATAGCGGTGAAGTTCGTGCGCTGGCCGTCAAGGTTGGTGACAAAGTGGTTTTCGGCCCTTACTCGGGCAGCAACACTGTCAAAGTCGACGGCGAAGACCTGCTGGTGATGAGCGAGAACGAAATCCTC
This sequence comes from Pseudomonas sp. AC355, assembly GCF_979258205.1. Taxonomy (NCBI): domain Bacteria; kingdom Pseudomonadati; phylum Pseudomonadota; class Gammaproteobacteria; order Pseudomonadales; family Pseudomonadaceae; genus Pseudomonas; species Pseudomonas sp. AC355. The sequence continues at coordinate 4,833,676 of NZ_OZ409843.1, forward strand.
GCTGTTGTCGAAGCCTGATTTCCCGCAAATCTCCGTTTAACCGTCAAGAATTGAGGATCAATTTCCATGGCTGCTAAAGAAGTTAAATTCGGCGACTCTGGCCGTAAAAAAATGCTCGCCGGTGTCAACGTCCTGGCCGACGCAGTAAAAGCAACCCTCGGCCCAAAAGGCCGTAACGTCATTATCGAGAAGAGCTTCGGCGCTCCTCTGATCACCAAAGACGGTGTTTCGGTTGCTAAAGAAATCGAACTGAAAGATCGCTTCGAAAACATGGGCGCGCAACTGGTCAAAGACGTTGCTTCCCGTGCTAACGATGACGCCGGTGACGGTACTACCACCGCAACCGTTCTGGCTCAGGCTATCGTCAACGAAGGCCTGAAAGCCGTCGCTGCTGGCATGAACCCGATGGATCTGAAGCGCGGCATCGACAAGGCGACCATCGCCATCGTTGCTGAGCTGAAGAAACTTTCCAAGCCGTGCACCGACACCAAGGCTATCGCTCAGGTAGGTACTATCTCCGCGAACTCCGACCATTCCATCGGCGAGATCATTGCCGAAGCCATGGAAAAAGTGACCAAAGACGGCGTCATCACCGTTGAGGAAGGCACTGGCCTGGAAAACGAACTGTCGGTTGTTGAAGGCATGCAGTTCGACCGCGGCTACCTGTCCCCGTACTTCATCAACAAGCCGGACACCATGGTTGCCGAGCTGGACAGCCCGCTGCTGCTGCTGGTTGACAAGAAGATCTCCAACATCCGCGAACTGCTGCCAGTTCTGGAAGCAGTGGCCAAAGCTGGTCGTCCGCTGTTGATAGTGGCTGAAGACGTTGAAGGCGAAGCCCTGGCGACTCTGGTTGTGAACAACATGCGTGGCATCGTCAAAGTTGCAGCCGTCAAGGCTCCAGGTTTTGGTGATCGTCGCAAGGCCATGCTGCAGGACATCGCTGTTCTGACTGGCGGCACCGTCATCTCCGAAGAGATCGGTCTGAGCCTGGAGACCACTACCCTGGAACACCTGGGTAATGCCAAGCGCGTCATCCTGAACAAAGAAAACACCACCATCATCGACGGCGCTGGCGTCAAGACCGATATCGATGGTCGTATCTCGCAGATTCGTCAGCAGATCGGCGACACCAGCTCGGATTACGACAAAGAAAAACTGCAAGAGCGTCTGGCCAAGCTGTCCGGCGGCGTTGCAGTGATCAAGGTCGGTGCCGGTTCCGAAGTTGAAATGAAAGAGAAGAAAGCCCGCGTTGAAGACGCCCTGCACGCAACCCGCGCAGCCGTCGAAGAAGGTGTGGTACCTGGCGGTGGCGTGGCACTGGTTCGCTCCCTGCAGGCTATCTCCGAGCTGCGCGGCGACAACGCTGATCAGAACGTAGGTATCGCTCTGCTGCGTCGCGCTGTTGAAGCGCCCCTGCGCCAGATCGTGGCTAACTCCGGTGACGAGCCAAGCGTTGTGGTCGACAAGGTCAAGCAGGGTTCGGGTAACTACGGTTACAACGCTGCTACCGGCGAATACGGCGACATGATCGAAATGGGTATCCTGGATCCAGCCAAAGTGACCCGTTCGGCACTGCAGGCTGCTTCCTCGATCGCCAGCCTGATGATCACCACCGAAGCCATGATCGCCGAGATCAAGGAAGACGCTCCAGCTGGCGGCGGTATGCCAGACATGGGCGGCATGGGTGGCATGGGCGGCATGATGTAAGCCACCCGGTACCTGCAGTAACAAGAAACCCCGCGCTTGCCGCGGGGTTTTTTTATCTGTAGTTTCTGGCGACTGCCGTGGCGGTATACCGTTCGTCTTGAGAAAAGTTGCAACTGCTTATCGTGATCTAGTGTTAGCAGACGGCGTTTGCAGCGCCATCAAGAGGTTGCAATCATGAGATTAGAAATAGCGCGAGGTTTGTTCCTCGTCGCGGCGCTCAGTGTATCGGTGGCTGCGGCTGCTTCCTGGTACGAGCCTGGCCATGGCGTGGTGAGCAGCCATGGGCGCAGCTATTGTGCCAACCCTGATCTCAAGCGCATCTCGGCTGCTCAGGCGCAGGCCAGTCAGAATCTGCTCTGGTTGGTGTTGGGCCTGTCTCAGGGCATGCGACCGCAAGGTTGAAAGCGCCCACTCATACCCCGCTGACAAAACAGTGAATTTCTCCCCTGCTGGAAAACTCCGATACCCTGCGAGCTGACCCGAGCACATCGGCCAGATTTCAGGGAGTTCCAGCATGTCCACCCAACAGCGCCTCGGCGAAAGCTTCAGTCAGTTGCATCGACAGGATGGCCTGCTGGTGCTGCCTAATCCCTGGGATGCTGGCTCGGCGAAGATGCTGGCGAGCCTTGGCTTCCAGGCCCTGGCCACCACCAGCGCAGGATTAGCGTTTTCTCTGGGCCGGCGTGACGCCGAAGGTGCGGTATCCCGCGACGAGGCCCTGGCCAATGCGCGGGATATCGTCGCCGCTACGGCGCTGCCGGTGGCCGCGGATCTGGAAAACGGCTATGGCGACAGCCCGCAGGACTGTGCCGAGACGTTGCGTTTGGCGGCTGCGGTCGGCCTGGTTGGTGGCTCCATCGAGGACGCCACGGGGCGAGCCGATGCGCCCATCTATGCGTTCGAGCTGGCGGTGGAGCGCATCCGTGTCTCGGTCGCCGCTGCCCGTAGCCTGGGCTTTCCCTTCACCCTCACCGCGCGTGCAGAGAATTACCTGCACGGCCGCGCGGATCTGGACGACACCATCCGCCGCCTAGTGGCCTACGCCGAGGCGGGAGCCGACGTGCTCTACGCACCCGGGCTGACACGGCGCGAGGAGATCAGCGCGGTGGTGCAGGCGGTGGCGCCGCGGCCGGTCAACGTGCTGGTCGGCTCGCCAAGTCTGAACCTGTCGCTGGACGAATTGGCCGAACTCGGCGTCAAGCGGGTGAGCCTCGGTTCCAACCTGGCTAGGGTGGCCTATGGCGCCTTTCTGCAAGCCGCTACGGGGCTTGCCGACGGCGGCGATCTGCGTGGTGCCCAGCAAGCGCTGCCGTTTGACCGAATTAATGATCTGTTTCGCGGCTGAGCATGCGCAATTTTCTGATCGCCTTGCTGTTGCTCGTCGTCGTGGGTGGGCCGCTGGCGCTGTACCGGCAGTGGATCGACGTACCGCCACGCTGGAACCCCTGGGCACCGCTGGATCTGCGTGATTCGCCAAACTGGCTGACCGGCTACAAGCTCGGGCGCCTGCAGGACGACCCTGCGTTGTGCCGCACCGTGCTGGACACCTCCTCGCTGCGCTATGTGACGTTGGCCGACAGCACGCCCAGCGCTGATTGCCCGCTGACCAACACGGTACGCGTGCAGGGCAGTGAGGTGCGCTTGAGCAGCACGTTCATCGCCACCTGCCCGGTAGCGGCGGCATTCGCTCTGTTCGAGCAGCATGGCCTGCAGCTGGCGGCGCAGCAGGTATTTGGTCAGCGTGTCACGCAGGTTGATCATGTCGGCAGCTTCGCTTGTCGCACCATCGCTGGCAGTCAGCGGCGTAGCCAGCATGCGTCGGCCAATGCGCTGGATATCGTCGGTTTTCGCCTGGCCGATGGCAGCCGTATCAGCGTGCTGCGCGACTGGCCCGGCAGCGATGACAAATCGCTGTTCCTGCGTCAGGTACAGCAGGCTGCCTGCACCACCTTCAACACCACCTTGGGGCCCGACTACAACGCTGCTCATCGCGACCATTTCCATCTGGATATGGGCCTATTTCGGATGTGCCGCTGAGCGATCAGACGGCCAGGCGTTGTTGCAGCGTCAGACGGCCAAGCAACAGCTCCCAGGGATTCAGTGATTCCGTGAGCAACTCGTTGGTCTTGCCCTGTTCGCTTTCATCAAGCGTTGTCAGGGACTGCGGTTGCAGGGCCAGTTGATCAAGGGTGAGGGCACTGTCGGTGTCGTGCACCGAGCAGACGAACTGGCGCTGCATCATCACATCTTCGAGGGTGCGAATGCCTTGTACCGGGGCCTCATCCGCTGCTGCCGGCGCGGGGAGCGGGAGCATGCTATTGGCAGGGCTCTCCATCGACAGCAGCACGCTGCGCAGAATCTGGTCGTACAGCGCCGAGCTGGCACTCGAGGGTGTGCCGGCTTTCTGAGACGCGACCCGGGTATCACCGGGAATACGGGAGATGACATCGAACATCAGACGGCTGGCTCTGGCAAACTATCGCATAGACAGGGTATCGGCCGCGTAACGGTTGAATTGAGCCCATTACCGTTATTGATGGACGATCCGCAATGAGTGAAAAACAGCCCGCCGCGCGCATCCGCATGGAGGCCCTGGCCCCGCATCTGCACGAGGCCGCACAACAGTGGGCGCAGCGCCTCGGGTTGCCGGTGGAGGGGGATGCCGAGTTCGCGCTGCAACTGGGCGAAGCTGGCTTGCAACTGGTCGAACTTGGCCCTCTGGCGCCGGGGCCGGTGCGGGTGGATTTCGTCGAGGGCGCGGTCGCTCATCGGCGTCAGTTCGGCGGCGGCACCGGGCAGATGATCGCCAAAGCGGTCGGCGTTCAGCCGGGCATTCGCCCGCAGGTGCTGGATGCCACCGCTGGCCTCGGGCGTGATGCCTTCGTGCTGGCCAGCCTCGGCTGCACCATCAGCCTGATCGAACGCCAGCCGCTGATTGGCGCGCTGCTCGAGGATGGCCTGCAGCGGGCTGCCACTGATGCCGAGGTGGCGGCCATCGTCGCGCGCATGCGTCTGCTGCAGGGCAACGCCATTTCCATCATGGCCGACTGGCAGGAGGAAGCGCCTCAGGTGATCTACCTCGACCCGATGTTTCCCCATCGCGACAAAAGCGCGCTGGTGAAGAAGGAGATGCGCCTGTTCCGTCCTTTCGTAGGAGACGACCCGGATGCTCCGGCGTTGCTCGAAGCGGCCCTCAAACTCGCCAGCCATCGTGTGGTGGTCAAGCGCCCACGCAAGGCGCCGGTCATCGAGGGGGCGAAACCGGGTTACGCGCTGGAGGGCAAATCCAGCCGTTACGACATCTACCCGCTGAAGAAACTCACGCCTTAGAGCCTGTTCACGATCTTTCGGCTCGACTTCAGCGTTTTAGCTGCAAAGTGGCGGGAGCGGACATGGGGTGCTGCTGCTTTTGTGGGAGGGGCTTTAGCCCCGATTTGGTCTGTCTAGGCATAAAGAGTTCGCGGCTAAAGCCGCTCCCACGAGGTCGCTGAAAGTCAGCTTTTGCCTTGTAGCAGCCTCTTTAACGTCGCCTAGAAAGATCGTGAACAGGTTCTTGAACCAACCGCTCTGCGGTCGCGATCCAACCTGAACGTTTTTACTGGCACCTACCTCAGATTCTGAACGGATGCACCAGACATCCGAGCGAACCGAGGTAGCCCCATGAGCGAGACCATCACTGACGGCTCAGAACGCCGTGCGATTTCCCTGTCGTTGAACGGCAGCCCCCTTAACGTCGAGGTGTATCCGTGGATCACCGCTCTCGATCTGTTGCGTGAACAGCTCGACCTGATCGGTACCAAGAAGGGCTGTGATCATGGTCAGTGCGGTGCCTGCACGGTGCTGCTCGACGGCCGCAGGATCAACGCCTGCCTGACCCTGGCGGTAATGCTCGACGGTCATGAACTGACGACCATCGAAGGTCTGGCGCAGAACGGTGAACTGCACCCGATGCAGCGCGCGTTCGTCAAACATGATGCCTTCCAGTGCGGCTACTGCACGCCCGGACAGATCTGTTCGGCGGTTGGGCTGGCTGCTGAAGGGCGCATCGACGATGCCGCTGACATTCGCGAGCGGATGAGCGGCAACCTCTGCCGTTGCGGTGCCTACAGCAACATCGTCGCCGCCATCGAAGAAGCCTTGCCGGCCTGCGAGAAGGCGGTGCGCCCATGACGCCTTTCGCCTACAGCAAACCCCAGGGCATCGACGAAGCCGTGCGCATGGCCGGGCCGGATAGCCAGTTCATCGCCGGTGGCACCAACATCGTCGACCTGATGAAGGAAAACCTGGTGCGGCCCAAGCGGTTGATCGATATCAACGCCTTGCCCCTGCGCGACGTGGAGCCCACTGCCGATGGCGGCCTGCGCATCGGTGCGCTGGTCAGCAATGCCGATCTGGCCTGGCACCCGGAGGTGGAGCAGCGCTATCCGCTGCTCAGCCAGGCGCTGTTGTCCGGCGCTTCGCCGCAGTTGCGCAACATGGCCAGTGCCGGCGGCAACCTGCTGCAGCGCACCCGCTGCCATTATTTCTATGACAGCCAGGTGTCGTGCAACAAGCGCGAGCCCGGCAGTGGTTGCCCGGCACGTGAGGGCCTCAATCGCTACCACGCGTTGTTCGGTGCCAGCGAGCACTGCGTGGCGGTGCATCCGTCGGACTTCTGCGTGGCACTTGCTGCGCTCGACGCTCAGGTAATGATTACAGGGCCCGGCGGAGAACGTCACGTGCCCTTCGCCGAGTTTCATCGCTTGCCGGGGGACACGCCGCAGCACGACACCGTGCTGGAAGCCGGTGAGCTGATCCTGGCCATCGAGTTGCCGGCCGAGGGTTTCGCGTCCCACAGCGCCTACCTCAAGTTGCGTGATCGGGCCTCGTTCGCCTTCGCCCTGGTATCGGTGGCGGCAGCGCTGAAGTTCGATGCCGACGGTCAGATCCGCCAGGCTCGCCTGGCCCTGGGCGGGGTTGCGCACAAACCCTGGCGGCGCACCGAGGTGGAAGACAGCCTGGTTGGCCTGGTGCCCAGCAACGAGCACTTCGAGGCGGCCGCCGAGCTGCTTCTCAAGGATGCTCAGCCGCTAACCCACAACGCCTTCAAGGTGGAGCTGGCGCGCCGCGCCATCGTTCGCGCCCTGACCACCGCCGCAGAAGGAGTTCGCTCATGAACGCGCCTACGCTCGGCAAACCTCTCGACCGCGTCGACGGCCCGCTGAAGGTCAGCGGCCAGGCCCGCTATGCGGCTGAGTACTCCGCTGACGGTTTGCTGCACGGCAGCGTGATCTGCAGTGTGATCGCACGCGGCCGCATCACCCGCATCAATGCTTCGGCAGCCCAGGCTCTGCCCGGCGTGAAGCTGGTGCTCAGCCACGAAAATCGTCCGCCGATGGCGCAGGACGACGAGAGCTATGAAGACGACGATGCGGCCGACGGCTCGCCGTTTCGCCCGTTGTTCAATGCACGCGTGCGTTACAGCGGCCAGCCGGTGGCGCTGGTGGTCGCCAGCAGCCTGGAGCTCGCTCGCCATGCCGCTTCGCTGGTGCGTATCGAGTATCAGCAGCAGCCTCATGCCACGGATCTGCTGCAGGCGCTGGACAGCGCCCATGCAGCGCCGGCCGAACTGCCGGAGCGGCGCGGTGATGCTGACGCGGTCATTGCCGGCGCGCCGGTTCGCCTGGAACTCGAATACGAGTTGCCCAACGAATATCACCACCCGATGGAGCCCCATGCCTCGACGGTGATCTACCAGGCGGACGGGAGCCTGCTGGTGCATGACAAGACTCAGGGGCCGCAGAACAGCCAGCAGTACCTGGCCAGCGTGCTCAAGCTCGATCCTGAGCGAGTGCGCATTCTGTCGTCCTTCGTGGGTGGCGCATTCGGCTCGGGGCTGCGTCCGCAGTATCAGTTGCCACTGGCCGCCATGGCGGCGCTGAAGTTGCAGCAGTCGGTGCGCGTCACGCTGACCCGTCAGCAGATGTTCACCTTCGGCTATCGCCCACGCACCGTACAGCGGCTGCAATTGGGGGCTACCGCCGACGGCAGGCTGCAGGGGCTGGTGCACGAAGTGATCGGCCAGACCTCGCGTTTCGAAGATTTCACCGAACACGTCGCCGAGTGGTCGGGCATGCTCTACCACTGTGACCATCTGCGCCTGGCTTATCGGCTGGCGCCACTGGACGTCTACACCCCGCTGGACATGCGCGCGCCTGGCGCCGCGACAGGGTTGTTCGCCCTGGAGTCGGCGATGGATGAACTGGCCTGGGCGGCGGGCGTCGACCCGGTGCAACTGCGCCTGACCAACTACGCCGAGACCAACCAGAACGAGGGCAAGCCCTACTCCAGCAAGGAGCTGCGCGCGTGTTATCAGCAGGGCGCCGACGCCTTCGGTTGGAGCGACCGCAGCCCGCAGCCGCGCAGCATGCGCAACGGTAATCAGCTGGTCGGCTATGGCATGGCTACCGGCGTCTGGGAGGCCATGCAGATGCCTGCCAGTGCCCGCGCCACACTGACCGCCGATGGTCGTCTGATCGTCGCCAGCGCGACCTGTGATATCGGCCCCGGTACCGCCACGGTGATGACCCAGATCGCCGCCGATACCCTCGGCATCGATCCCGCCCACGTCGAGTTCCGGCTCGGCGATTCGAGCCTGCCCAAGGCGCCGCTGCAGGGCGGCTCCTTCACCGTCTCTTCGGTCGGCAGTGCGGTGCGTGAAGCCTGCCTGGCGCTCGCCGAGCAGCTCTGTGATGCCGCCCGGCAACTGCCGACTGCGCCGTTCACCGATGCTAGCGCATTGCGTTTCGTCGGCGGGCGCGTGCAACAAGGTGAGGACGCTACCCGCTCGGTTGATCTCGGTACGCTGCTGGCTCGCCATGGCAGCATCGAGGCCGAGGTGCAGGCGCAGCCGGGCAAACTGCGCGAGCGTTATGCCAGCGCCACGCACTCGGCAGTGTTCGTCGAGGTGCAGGTGGATGAGACCTTGGGTACGGTGCGGGTTACTCGGGTGGTCAGCGCGATTGCCGCTGGCCGGGTGATCAATGCCAAGACCGCGCGCAGCCAGATTCTCGGCGGCGTGGTTTGGGGGATCGGAATGGCACTGCACGAGGAGGCGATGATCGATCACGAGCTGGGTCGCTGCATGAACCACAACCTGGCCGATTATCACCTGCCGGTACATGCCGATATTGGCGACATTGAAGTGATATTCGTCGACGAGGATGACCAGATCGTCAACCCGCTGGGCTCCAAGGGCGTTGGTGAAATCGGTATCGTCGGCGTCGCTGCGGCGGTCGCGAATGCGGTTTATCACGCTACCGGCAAGCGCATCCGCCAGTTGCCGATCACCCTCGACAAACTGCTCTGATCGTCAGTTGCCGAAGTCAGTGAAGCTGTCGTTACCGACCGCTTCACTGAAGATTCTCTGCCGGCTCGCTGCGCAGCACCATCCAGATGCCGACAGCCGATATCGCCGTACCGAGCGCCATCAGCCAGGACAGTGGCTCATCGAACATGGCCCAGGCCCACAGCAGCGTCACTGCTGGGCTGAGATAGAGCACGCTGGCCACGCGAGTCGGTGTGGAGCGTTTCAGGCATATCCAATAAAGCCCGTAGCCGGCGAGGGTGGATATCCCCGCTGTCCACAACACACTCAGCACGAAACCTGTCGACGGCACAGGTTTCAAGCTGCCCTCCAGCAAAGCAAGCAGCGCGAAGCCGATACTGGAAACGCAGCATTGCAGCCACAGGTTGGCAAGCAGGCCCAGCGAGGCGGCGCCGGTCGAGTGTTTCTGCCAGAGGGTGGCAACCGCCAGCGACAGCATGCCCAGAAGAGGCAGGCCATAGGCCCAGAGCGGCGCATCGCCCCAGGCGAGGGCGTCGGATGTCACCAGTACCACGCCGAGCAGGCCGATGGTCAGCCCTACCCAGGTACGCCATGCCAGGCGTTGCCGAAACGCTAGTGCCGCGAGTATCGCCATGCCGATTGGCAGCAGGTCGGCGAGCAATGCCGCCAGGCCTGCCGGTACGCCGAGTGCAATGCCCTGAACTACACCGGCAAGGTAGCCAGCCATGGCCAGAAAACCGATACCGGCATTGCGCAGCAGCACGGCCGCTGACGCCTGGCGCAACTGCCTGAGTACGAACGGCAGCAGTACCACGCAGACCAGTACGCAGCGCCAGAACACCACCAGCATGGCCGGTGCGTGATCGATGGAAAACCGCGCGCCGATGAAACCGGAGCTCCAGGCCACCACCAGCCCCGCTTCGAGCAGCAGCAGGGGAATGGTTTTGTGCCAGATGCGCATCGCGTGTTGGCCAGGCATGACAATCCAGGGGATGAAGGGTGTATGCACAGGCTAAGGAATGCGGATAATCTAATAAATCAAAATGTATTGAATCAGTGATTCGGTTTTGGTGAAGTATGAATGGCGTTCTCGATATCGAGCTGGTGCGTACCTTCCATGCGGTAGCGCGCAGCGGTAGGTTCAAGGCCGCAGCCGAGCAGCTGCACAAGAGCCCGGCGGCGATCAGCGTGCATATCCAACGGCTCGAAGCCGTCGCTGGCGGGCGTTTGCTGGATCGCGACAATCAGTCGGTTGGTCTCACGGCACTGGGCCGGCGGCTGCTGATTTCGACCACCGATCTGCTCTCCACCCACGACCGGGTGTTGGCGGAGTTACATGGGCCGCGCCTGGTCGGACGAATCGGGCTGGGGGTGCCCGATGAGTACGCCGCACATGTGATTCGCGACATCCTGCCGATTTTCGCGGCAGCCTGGCCCAACGTCGTGCTGGAAGTGAAAACGGCGCCCAGCCACTCGCTGCGCGATCAGGTGCAGCGCGGCAAACTGCACGCTGCGGTGCTGACCCAGCCCAAGGGGCAGGAGGGCGAGCCGGCAAACGTTCTGGTCGCCACCACGCCGGTCTGGGTCGGTGCAACGATCAGCCTGTTCGAGCAACGTGATGCGCTGCCGCTGGCCGTCCACGCCGCGGATTGCCCTTACCGCAGTGCGATGCTGGAGTCGTTGAAGCAGAGTGGTCGCAAGTGGCGCGTGGTGCTCGACAGCCCCTCGAGTCAGGCCATCAAGGCCTGTGTGGAAGCAGGCCTGGCGGTCACCCTGATAGACCGTGCCCGAGTCTCTGAAAGCATGCGCATTCTCGACGGTTTGCCGCAGGTAGCCGAGCATGAGGTGGTGTTTCTGCGCTCATCTACGGCGCAGAGCAACGAGGCCCTCGAGCTGCTCGCGCAGGCGATTCACCAGCATTTCCGGCTCTGATGGGGCTGGTCATCCTGCCAGCTCACCCGTCGTTCTGCGCAGTCGGTTGGCATCCTTGGCGGGTGGCAGGCCGAACATGCGTGCATAGTCTCGGCTGAACTGCGAAGGGCTTTCGTAGCCCACTCGGTATCCGGCGCCTGCCGCATCAAGCGCTTGCGCCACCATCAGTCGGCGCGCCTCCTGTAACCGCAACTGGCTGCGAAATTCCAGCGGGCTCATCGAGGTGACCGCCTTGAAATGGGCGTGAAACGTGGAGCGGCTCATGCCGGCCATATCGGCGATGTCATCGATCCGGCAGGTTTCGCTGTAATGGTCGCGTAGCCAGGCAATCGCTTTGGATATCTGGCTCAGTCGGCTGTCCGCTTTGGCCATTTGCCGAACCACGCCGTTGCCGCTATTGGCCAGCAGCCGGTAAAGGATCTCGCGCACCGTCAATGGCGCCAGCTCTTCGGCATCGCCTGGTGTATCCAGCAGCATGGCAAGCCTGGCTGCTGCATCCAGCAGTTCGGGTGTGGTGTCGTTGAGTTCGATGCCGGCAACTGGCGGGCCATTATTCTCGTCCGCAGCGGGGTGGCGCAGCACGAGATCACTCAACACCGTCCTATCCAGATCAAGCACCAGGCACAGATAGGGCGCCGCCTCACTGGCCTCGATGACCGAACCCATCACCGGTATGTCCACGGACGCGACCAGGTATTTGGCTGCGTCATAGACATACGACGTGGTTCCGGCCGTCACGTGCTTGCGGCCTTGGGCGATAAGGCAGAGCGTCGGTGCATAGACGACAGGCATCGGCATTGTGGGTGTGCCCGAGCGCACCAGGCTGACACCCGCAATCGGTGTCCGATGTATGCCATCGGTTGTGGCATGACGGCTGATGAGGTCGATCAGCTTTTCCAGAGAACCCATGCTCGCTCCTGCAAGGCCCGTGAATTAGGCATCTGCCCATCCGGACGATCGTGTAAGGACACAGGACAATCCTGCTACAAGCCGGCGCTCCTGAAAGGGCAGACTCATTCCCTAGACATTAAGGCTCTGTTTTCTGCAAGGCGTTCATCATGAACGCTCTTTCAGTGCTCTACCACTACGGCTTGTTCGGACGATCAGGCAGTAGTACCCAGTGGAACTCGATGGTTCGGAAACGCTACCCGCCTCCACGGGGGCGTGAAGGCTGGGCTTGGTAACTGCCGTTGAGCCCTGATGCAAAGGCACCACGCCATGATCATTTCTGGCCAAACCCGTGGAAACCATCACACCAAGAGGATCTTTACGCATGGGCACATCAATCGTTAAACACACCCGCTTAGCCGTTTTGGCATGCGCGATGCTGATCGGCATCGGGTTGTTGTCAGGTGTGGCCAACGCTGCGGCAAAAAACGATGTGGCGGCACGTAACAAGCAAATTGTCACCGAAGCATTCGATCGCTGGGCCGCCGGTGGAAGCACGTTTTTCAGTGATGTGCTGACACCGGATGTGGTCTGGACGATCAAGGGCTCTGGCCCCACTGCGGGCGTTTATCGAGGCGTCGATGCGTTCGTCGAGCAGGCTGTCCGGCCGTTCGTATCTCGCTTGTCCAGCCCCATAAAACCGGTCAGCAAGCAGGTTTGGGCGGATGGCGAGCACGTCATTATTCAATGGGAAGGCAGTGGTGTTGCGCGTGACGGGCAAGCCTACAGCAACAGCTATGCTTGGATTTTCCACATGCGCAATGGCAAGGCCTTTGAGGTCACTGCCTACCTCGACCTGGTGCCTTACGACGATGTTTTACAGCGTATTCCTGCGCCCGAGTGATCGAACCGGCTTGGGTTGTCGCATCTGCTCGGCATTGCAGGCGATAGCCCAGCTTTGGCTGCGACTAAACGGAGGCTGACATGAACTATCGATCAGCAGTCATGAGTGGCCTGATGTTGGGCATGCTCCATTTGCCAAGCGTGCCCGCAGCAATGGCCTCGAACCAGGCTGCCATCACCGATAACTGCGAACAGCGATCACTGGAGAACAGCATGGCCCAGCACCCCTATGTCGGCATGTGGGTAACCGATGACGGCCACATTCGCCACGAACTCTTGCCGAATGGCCGCTACGACGAGGCCCGTGGCAAGCAGGAAAGTGCCTACCAGGGTCGCTATGAGGTCGAAGGTAGCCACATCGATTATTGGGACGACACCGGCTTTACCGCTGACGGTGAGTTCGTCGATCACGATACCTTGCACCATGGTGGGATGATCTTTCGGCGCCAGTGATAGCAGCTGTTGAAGCAACATCAAATGGTGGTGTTATTGGCTTCATAGGTTCTATGAAATTACCGATGTGCGCTGGCAATGGTCTGTGTCTCTTTTCATTGTCTGGGTGAAAAGACAACAGACCTGCGTGCCGGTCAGGTTGAGATAATTTGCAATAAGTGAGTGCTTGAGTGCGGCGTGGCGCCTGATAAATTGTCGCGGCGACACCGGGCCCCTCTGACAGCTTTCCAGCTGCCATGTCGGAGTTGCAGTTTGTACAACTCTGACTTAGGAGGGGCTTATGAGCACCCTAGAACCGTTCTTAATGGCCGAGTTCCTCGGCACTGCCACCTGGTTGTGGCTCATCTTCATCACCATCGTCATCAGCTTGCTGGTCTTCGACCTCGGGGTGCTTCACCGTGAGCACCGCGAAATCGGCGTCAAGGAAAGCCTGCTGCTGTCCGGCGGCTACATCACCGCCGGCCTGCTGTTTGGCCTGTGGGTCTGGCACATGAAGGGCGCCACCTCCGGTATGGATTTCTATACCGGCTTTCTGATCGAGAAATCGCTGTCCATGGACAACGTCTTTCTCATGGCGATGATCTTCAGCTTCCTGGCCATCCCGCGTAAGTACCAGCATGAAGTGCTGTTCTGGGGCATCCTCGGAGTCATCGTGCTGCGCGCGATCATGATCGGCCTGGGCGCCGCATTGATCTCCGAGTTCAGCTGGATTCTCTACGTGTTCGGCGCCTTCCTGCTGCTGACCGGCGTGAAGATGCTGTTCAGCAAGGTCGATGACCACCCGGATCTGTCCGAGAACAAGCTGATCAAGTTCGTGCGCAAGCGCATGCGCGTCACCGACCGCTTGCACGAGGGCCGCTTCTTCGTGCGTCAGCCGGATGCGAACGGCAACATGGTGCGCTGGGCTACGCCGCTGTTCCTGGCGCTGGTGCTGATCGAGTGTGCCGACCTGGTGTTCGCGATCGACAGCGTGCCGGCGATCTTCGCCATCACCCAGGATCCGTTCATCGTCTATACCTCGAACATCTTCGCGATCCTTGGCCTGCGCGCGCTGTACTTCGCCCTGGCGGCGATGATCCACCGCTTCGCTTACCTCAAGTACGCCCTGGCTCTGGTGCTGGTGTTCATCGGCGGCAAGATCTTCCTGGTCGGCATCATCGGCAAGACCCCACCGGTGATCTCGCTGAGCGTCACGCTCGGCCTATTGATCGGTGGCGTGCTGCTGTCGCTGTGGAAAACCCGCAACGATCCGCCCGCCGTCGAAGCCGAAACGCCCCGCCAGTAACGCTCTAATGCCCCGGCTTGCCGGGGCCTTCATCACCTCTGGAGATGATCCATGAATCCATCACCCATCGCTGCGTTCGTGCTGGTTGCCGTGATTGGTTTGACCTCGGCCGGCTGCGGTGTCGCCGAAGAGTCGGCGCAGAAGCTTACCGAAAAGGCCGAGCAGGCCGTGCAGGAGATCGCTCGCGAGGCGGTCAGTGACACCCTCAATGCCTTTAACGAGCAGATCGATCAGGTACAGAAGTCGACCCGCGAGATGCTCGGCCAGCCTGAGGACAAACCCGAGCGAGAGGCCGAGAAGCCTTCACCTTCTTTCAAGGAGGGCGTCGAAACCTGAATATGTTGAGCCGGCTGTCAGAGGGTTGCCGCTGAGCTGAATGCTCGGTGGCGGTTTCTGAGTCGGCCTACGCTATGGCGCCCTGCGTAATAATCGGTGAGCGCCTGGGCAGCTTGCTCACTGTCTAGAAATGCGCGTTTCGCTGAGTAGGATTCGACCGGGAGGCGACTCCATCCACTCAAGCGGTAGGGCTGCATCCACAGGGTCACAGCCCTACCGCTATCGCTAACCTCCAGTAGCCCTCTGGGACTTCAGCGGCGTACCATCACGCTTCCGTTAACCAGGCGGCCGTGATTGGCTGCCGACCCGAGGCGCCGCATCGGAAATGCTTTCTGCCGAGCTCAAGTCCTTTCACATGGTCGCCCGCCTGGGCAGCATCACTCATGCGGCGAAGAAGCTCGGCCTCAGCCAGCCTACGGTCACCACCCAGATTCGCAATCTGGAGTCGCAGTATGGTGTCGAGCTGTTCTACCGAGGCGGGCGGCGCTTCACCCTGAGCGAGGATGGCGCGCGCCTGCTGCCGATGGTGCAGGCACTGCTGCAGCAAGAAGCCGATATCGAATTCTACCTGCGCAATTGCGGGCAGTTACAGGGCAGCCTGCGCATCGCCGCTACTGCTCCGTACTACGTGCTCGACCTGGTTCAACGCTTTCGCGAGCGACTGCCGCAGATTCAGGTGACGCTGGAAATAGGCAATTCGCTGCAGGTGATCGAGGCACTGGAGGAGTATCGAGTCGATCTGGCTGCCTCCTCGCAACTGGAAGAGGACACGCGCTTCACCCGTTTGCTGCTCGGCGAGGATCCCTTGGTACTGGCCGTACACCGCAGCCATCCGCTGGCCAATCACAAGCGTCTACCGCCCTCAGCGCTGGCCGGACACAGTCTGTTGATGCGCGAAGTGGGCTCGACCACGCGCCAGCTTACCGAGCAGATGCTCCGCGATGCTGGCGTCGCCTTGGGATCGTTGCTGGAAATCGGCAGCCGCGAGTCGATTCGCGAGGCGGTGCTGCGCAATATCGGCATCAGTGTCATCGCTCGTCACGAGGTGCCGGACAATCAGGAGCTGCGCGTCATCGCCCTGGACGGCGCACCGCTGATTCCCGAATACCTCTACTGCCTGCGCGAACGCCGCCAGGCGCGCCTGCCGGCGGCCTTCCTGGCCATCGCCCGTGAGTACATCGAGGCCTGATCGGGGCTTTGTCTTCACAAAAACGCTGATACCACTATCGGCGGCTTTTGCCCTACTGCCACAAAGCCTTCGCATGCCGGCCCCAAGATGACACTCGTTCGATTCCAAACGAGGTTCCTGGCATGGCTACCGTCGACCTGCAACTGCGCGACATTCACAAAGGCTTCGGCACCTTCAAGGCGCTGGATGGCGTATCACTGGATGTCAAAGCCGGCGAGCTGGTCTGCCTGCTCGGGCCATCCGGCTGCGGCAAGACCACGCTGCTGCGCTGCATCGCCGGCCTGGAGCATCAGGAGCAGGGCAGCCTGCACTTCGCCGGGCGAGACGTTTCCGCGCTGCCGCCCCAGGCGCGTGACTACGGCATCCTGTTTCAGTCCTATGCGCTGTTTCCCAACCTGACGGTCACCCAGAACATCGCCTATGGCCTGTCCGGCCGTGGGCGAGACGAGGTGCGTCGACGTGTCGAGGAGATGCTCGAGCTGGTCAGCCTGAGCGGCAGTGGGCACAAATATCCGGCACAGCTCTCCGGCGGCCAGCAACAGCGCGTTGCATTGGCCCGCGCCCTGGCGCCGAGCCCTTCGTTGTTGTTGCTCGACGAGCCGATGTCGGCCCTTGATGCCCAGGTACGCGAGCACCTGTGCGGCGAGCTGCGCAGCCTGCAGCGCCAGCTTGGCATCACCACCCTGATGGTCACGCACAATCAGGAAGAGGCCATGTTGATGGCTGACCGCATCGCGGTGATGAATCAGGGGCGGATCGAGCAGTACGCCACGCCACAGACCATCTACAACGCCCCGGCGACGCCTTTCGTTGCCGAGTTCGTCGGCCAGGGCAACTGGTTGCCGTTCGAGCGCGATGGCGCCCACGCCCGTGTCGGCCGACTGAGCATGCGCCTGGCAGACACCGGGCAAGGTACGGGCGGGCGCCTGTTCTGCCGCCCGGAAGCGATCCTGGTCAACCCCGAGCTGGAGCAGGACAACCTGTTCCCGGCGCATATGCGCGAGCTCACCTTCCTCGGCAATCGCTGCCGCCTGAGCTTCGAACTCGACGATCTGCCGGGTCACGCGCTTTTGGCCGAAATGGCCCCCGAAGCGCTGCCGCATCTGCACGGTAAGCAGATTCGCGTGGCCTTGCCGCCGCGCAGCCTGCAGGTGTTCGCCTGATGGAGCAGGTCACGACGTTGGGTCGTGCCGTGAAAACCGCACAGCGCTCGACGAACCTGGTCGACCGGCTATTCGTGCTGGGCGGGCAGTGGCTGTTGCTGGCGCTGTTGGTGCTGGCCGTGCTGCTGCCCCTGCTGGCCATGCTCTGGCGCGGGCTGGCGGGTGACCCGGAGCAGGGTGGTGGCCTGGCGGCTGCGGCAGAGCTGTTCGGCAGTGCCAATTTTCGCTGGCTGCTCGGCAACAGCCTGACCAGCGCGCTGGCGGTGGTGATGATCGTGCTGCCCCTGGCGTATGGCTTCGCTTATGGCTTGCTGCGCACTTGCCTGCCGGGCAAGGGGCTGTGGCGCGGCCTATCGCTGCTGCCCCTGCTGGCGCCCTCGATGTTGCCGGGGATCGCGCTGATCTACCTGTTCGGCAATCAGGGCATGCTGCGCGATTGGATGCCCGACAGCATCTACGGCTTCTGGGGCATCGTCCTGGGCCAGGCCATCTACACCTTTCCCCATGCCCTGATGGTGTTGCTCAGCGCCCTGGCGCTGGCTGACGCGCGCCTGTTCGACGCTGCTTCGAGCATGGGCGCCTCACCCTGGCGCGCTTTTCGCAGCATCACTTGGCCAAGTAGCCGACAGGGCGTTTTCGCTGCCGGCTGCCTGGTCTTCACCCTGTGCATCACTGATTTCGGCGTCCCTGTGGTGGTCGGTGGTGACTACCAGGTGCTGGCGCTGGAAGCCTACAAGGCGGTGCTTGGTCAACAGCAGTTTGGCCGTGGCGCTCTGATCGGGCTGTTCCTGCTGCTGCCGGCGCTGTTCAGCTTCAGCGTCGACTTGTGGTTGCGCCGCCGTCAGCGTGACGCCATGGGCGGTCGTGCCCAGGTTTATCACCCGCAGCCCCGTGCTGGTCGCGACAGTGCCTTTCTGCTGCTGGTGGTGCTGGTGTGCACGGTTCTGCTCGGCGTGTTCGGCATGGCGGTGTACTCGTCGCTGGTCAAGTTCTGGCCTTACGACCTGTCGCTGTCGCTGCACAACTACGCGTTCTCGGATCTACCCGGTGGCTGGCTGGCCTATCGCAACAGCCTGTTGCTGGCCACTGCCACGGCACTGTTCGGCAGCGTGCTGATCTTCACCGGCAGCTACCTGCTGGAAAAGACCCGGCAAAGCCCGTTGACCCAGGTGCTGCGCCTGTTGTGCTTCATCCCCATGGCCGTGCCCGGGCTGGTGCTCGGGTTGGGTTACGTCTTCTTCTTCAACCTGCCCGCCAATCCGCTGCATGACCTCTACGGCAGCTTGGCGTTGCTGGTGGTGTGCACCGTGGCACATTTTCTGACCACCGCGCAGATGAGCGCCGCCGCTGCCCTGCGCCAGCTCGACGGCGAGTTCGAGTCCGCCGCGCTGTCGTTGAAGGTGCCGCTGTTGCGCCACTTCCTGCGGGTGACCGTGCCGATCTGCCTGCCGGCGCTGCTGGATATCGTCCGCTATCTGTTCGTTTCGGCGATGACCACCGTCTCGGCGGTGATCTTCCTCTACAGCCCGGACAGCGTGGTGGCGTCCGTCGCCGTGCTGAACATGGACGATGCCGGCAACGTTGGCGGTGCCGCCGCGATGTCGACCCTCATTCTTCTCACCTCCGCCAGCGTGTCGCTCCTGCTGGCCTGGGCGTCGCGCGGCTTGCTGCGCCGCTCCCAGGCCTGGCGTGCGGCGCCTGGCCTTTGATCTCCCGGAGCATCTCTATGCGCTACCAGCACCCCGATCATCTGCAGGCCGTCATCCTCGACTGGGCGGGCACCGTGGTCGATTTCGGCTCCTTCGCCCCGACCCGCATCTTCGTCGAGGCGTTCGCCGAGTTCGACGTACAGATCAGCCTCGCTGAGGCTCGCGGCCCCATGGGCATGGGCAAGTGGGATCACATCCGTACCCTGTGCGACCAGCCTGCGGTCGCCGAGCGGTTCCAGAAGCGCTTCGGGCGCCTGCCGAGCGATGCCGACGTGACCGCCATCTACGAGCGCTTCATGCCTCTGCAGATCGCCAAGGTCGGCGAGCATTCAGCGCCGATTCCCGGAGCGCTGGAGGCGGTGGCAAGCCTGCGTGAGCGCGGCCTGAAAATCGGCAGCTGTTCAGGCTACCCGAAGGTCGTCATGCAGCAGGTGGTCGAACTGGCTGCTGTGGCCGGCTATCGCCCGGATCATGTCGTCGCCACCGATGAAGTGCCCAAGGGCCGCCCAAGCCCCGCTCAGGCGTTGGCCAACGTGATCGCGCTGGGGCTCGACGACGTGGCCGCCTGCGTCAAGGTCGATGACACCGAGCCCGGCATTCTGGAGGGCCGTGGTGCCGGTATGTGGACGGTGGCGCTGCGCTTTTCCGGCAACTTTCTGGGCCTTACCTGGGAGCAGTACCAGGCGCTGCCCAGTGAGCGCCTGGAGGCCGAGCGTCAGCGTATCGATGCATTGTTCGCCGACAGTCAGCCCCATTACCTGATCGACACCCTGGCCGATCTGCCGCCGGTGATCGATGCCATCAACGCTCGTCTGGTTCGCGGCGAAAGCCCGCAAGGCTGCTGAGCCCGTCTTCCCTATTCGTACGCCCATCCTTCGCACACAGGAACCACACCATGTTCAAGCGCATCGCCCTTACCGCTGGCCTGCTCGCTGCCGGCGCCCTGCATGCCCAGGCCGCCACCGAACTGACCGTCTACAGCGCTCTGGAAGTGGAGCAACTCAAGCCTTACCAGCAGGCATTCGAGAAGCAGCATCCCGACATCCGCATCAAGTGGGTACGTGATTCCACCGGGATCGTCACCGCCAAGCTGCTGGCCGAGAAGGATCGCCCACAGGCCGATGCCGTCTGGGGCCTGGCGGGCTCCAGCCTGGCCATCCTCAAGCAGCAGGGCATGCTCGAAGCCTACGCGCCGGCCAGCCTGGACAAGATCGGCGCCAACTACCGGGACAGCGACAATCCGCCGTCCTGGGTGGGCATGGACGTATGGGCCGCGAGCATCTGCTTCAACACCATCGAGGCGGAAAAACAGGGCTTGCCGAAGCCGACCAAATGGGAAGACCTGACCGACCCGGTCTACAAGGGCAAGATCGTCATGCCCAACCCGGCGTCTTCCGGTACCGGCTACCTGGACGTCAGCGCCTGGCTGCAGATCTTCGGCGAAGACGGCGGTTGGGCCTACATGGACAAGCTGCACCAGAACATCGGCCAGTACACCCATTCCGGTTCCAAACCCTGCAAGCAGGCAGCCGCCGGCGAGTTCCCCATCGGCATATCGTTCGAGTACCCAGCCATTCAGCTCAAGCGCAAGGGTGCGCCGCTGGCCATCGTGTTGCCCAAGGAGGGCCTGGGCTGGGAGATCGAAGCGAGCGCGATCATCAAGGGCACTCAGCACCTGGATGCAGCCAGGAAGCTTGCGGATTTCGCTGCCAGCCGGGAGGCCATGGAACTGTACAAGGCCAACTTCGCCGTACTGGCTCAGCCGGGCATCGCCGAGCGTTTTCAGGAGCTGCCGGCCGACTACGAACAACGCCTGATCAACAACGACTTCGGCTGGGCCTCGGAGAACCGCGACCGCATTCTCGCCGAATGGCGCAAGCGCTATGACGGCAAGTCCGAGCCGGTCAGCCAGTAACCCGCGCGTTCTCCATTTCAATCTGCTGGCCGCTCCGGCGGCCACGTCCCCTCTCGAGGAGTTTTCCATGAGTCAGCACGACTGTGACTTGCTGATCGTAGGTGCCGGGATACTGGGCCTTGCTCATGCCTGGGCGGGTGTTCGTCGCGGCCTCAAGGTTCGCGTATTCGAACGCAGCTACATGCCTCTGGGTGCATCCATTCGCAATTTTGGTCAGGCCCTGGTGACCGGCCAGGCTCCCGGCCCGATGCTCGACCTGGCGCGCCAGTCCCACGGCCTTTGGGCGCAGCTGGGCGCGGCCGCCGGGCTGTCGATGAAGAAACAGGGTTCCCTGGTGCTGGCCCGCACCGAAGCCGAAGAGGCCATGCTGTCGGCATTCTGCGCCGGTCGTGCCCAAGAGCTTGGCTACCGCACCGAACTACTGCGCGGGGCAGCCCTCGACAGTCTTTATGACGGCCGCTTCGCCCATCACCGTGCAGCCCTGCATGGCCTGGACGACCAGCAGCTGTTCTCCCGGGAAGCGCTGCCACAGATTATCGATTACCTGGCTGGCCAGGGTGTCGACTTCCACTTTTCGACGCTGGTACGGGACGTCGAGCCCGGCAGTGCTCTGACCACGGCGGGGCGCTTTTCGGCACGGCACATCGTCGTCTGCTCCGGCCACGACTATCAGACCTTGCTGGCCGAACAAATGGCCAGGTTGCAGCCGTCTGTCTGCCGCCTGCAGATGCTGCGGGCTCGGCTGGCGCAGCCGCTGGATCTGCAGCACGCGGTGCTCACGGGACTGAGCTGCGTGCATTACGGCGCCTTCAGCGATCTGCCCGAGGCAGAGGCGATCCGCACCGAGATACGCCGCGATTACCCGATATTGGAAGAGCGCGGCATTCATTTGCTGATCAGCCCGACGCCTTACGGTGAGCTGATCATCGGCGACTCCCACGACTACGGCAGCGATGCCGTGCCGTTCAACGAGGAAGATGTGGATGATCTGCTCATCGAACTTGCTGAGCACACGCTGGGCGGGCGCCTGCAGGTGCTCGAGCGCTGGCAGGGCGTATACGGTACGCGCGGCCCAGGGCCATTCAGCGTGTCGCGTGCTGCCGAGGGCGTGACTGCGGTGCTGATGCACACCGGCTTGGGCATGAGCGTTGGCCTCGGCCTGGGCGAGCGAACCGTTGCGGCACTGTTTGGCGAAGGGGCGTGGCCGGACGCGCACTCGGCGTGAGGGCTGGCTAAGTGTTATGGCGTCATGCCCGATGGCAGATAGCGCCTACGCCATGATGGCTGGCCGACCACAGCTTCTGCGCGATCAGGCGACAGGGGCCACGTGGGCAGCCGTGGCGTAGCGATTCTTGCCCTCGTGTTTGGCTTCATACAGCGCCAGATCAGCGCGGCGCATCAGGCTGGTAAGGGGCTCCCCCTGTTCGCGTTCTGCCAGGCCCGCGCTGATGGACAAGTTGAGGCCATACAACTGGTTCGAGTTGACTGCTTCGACAATGCCCTGAGCCAGACCCTGTGCCGCCGCTAAATCTGCCACGTGGGCGGCGACTGCGAATTCTTCACCACCCAGACGCGCGAAGCTGTGCCCGCTGCTTTGCTCGTTAAGCACCTTGGCCACTTCTACCAATACCCGATCGCCAACCTCATGGCCGAAGCTGTCGTTTATCTTTTTGAAGTCGTCGATGTCGAGCATCAGGAAAAACAGCCGGGTTGTCACCGCGTTATCTGTCGCGGTTGCAGCAAGCGCCTCCATGAACGCCCGCCGGTTGGGCAGGCCGGTGAGGGTGTCCTTGTAGGCCATGTCATGAAGCTGTTGCTGTAAGTCGAAAACGTTTTTGCGAATGCGGCAAAACGTTTGGCACACCAGCATGGCGACCATCATGCTCGCGAGGATGAGCATCAGCGTCAGGGTCAGATCCAGCTGGCGCTCGAAGCTTGGTTGCACCACGTAGAACAACGTGGCCCAAACCGCTGCGCCGGTACTCAACGCGTGCCATGGGCGAACATGCATCGCCGAAACCGGCAAGCTCATGACCAAACCGATGGGCAAGAACCAGGTGATGGGGTTACCCACCGCGTTCGCTATCGAGCCCAGGCACGCAGTGGTGGTGCATACCAGCAGCAAGTCGGTGAGCCACAACTGATGCGTCGTGGTCGCCCGGTAAGTGAGGTAGCAGGCGAGTGTCGTGACTAGGCAGTAGCTGTAGAGAAGCGGAGATATGCCTTGTGTCGCGTCGACCACCACGAGCACCAGAAAGCCCGCTACTGCCGCCAGAATGTCACTTCTGAGTACCAAGGGACGCAGTTGCACGAACGACTTCTGCTCAAAGCTTTCTTCAGGGCCGTACATTTTCTTACTACCTCGCCAATGCTCGGGCGCCTATCAAGTGTTTCGGTAACCGTCTTGCGCGAGCAGGCGTGCTTCACGGGTAATGATTATCATGGTTGATCTGCTCATGCTAGCGGGCAGAGAGTGCGCGCAGATTGCGGGGTAGATTAAATGAATTCGTCGCCCTGATGAGCCGCTGAAAACGAAGTGTCGCGTGGTATTGGCATTTTCAACGGTGTTCCACGGGCTCGTTACCGAGTAGTAGAACGCTGCCTTTTGACCCGATACATCTCGCCATCCGCATGGCTGAGCAGCGTGTCGGCATCTTCCCCATGCGCAGGGTAGCGGGCCACGCCGATGCTGCAGGAGGGCATTTTCAATCCGTCGAATTCATCGCCCAACGGCTCGGCCATTGCCGCAAGAATCTGCTCCACCTTTTCGCTGATGGCGCTCTCCGACTGGATATCCGTCAACAGCACGGTGAATTCGTCGCCGCCCAGGCGGGCCACCGTATCCGTCTCGCGCACGCAGCTTTCCAGCCGGCGGGCGATCACGCAGAGCACCTGATCGCCCGCGGCATGCCCGTGGAGATCGTTGATACCCTTGAAGTCGTTGATATCCAGAAACAGCAGCGCCAGATTGCTGTTGTGGCGGTGTGCCGCTCGCAGCGCCGATGCCAGCCGATCATTGAACAGCGAGCGGTTGGTCAGTTTGGTGAGCGGGTCACGATGGGCGAGGAAACGTAATTCCTCTTCGGCTTTGGCGAGGGCCGTCACATCGCGAGCGACACCGATCCGTGCGCCCACCTCTTCAGACCAGAAGGCAGCCCAGAGGATGTAGACGATGCCGCCATCCTTGCGGATGTAACGGTTGCGGAAATCGAAGTGGGGCTGGCCATTCATGACGCGGACAATGGAGGCCTTGGTGGCCGCCAGATCGTCCGGGTGCATGTAATGGGTGATCGTGGTGCCGATCAGCTCGTCGGCACGGTAACCCAGCAGCGCCTCGCAGGCAGCGCTGACGAATACGATCTGGTTGTCGCTATCGACCACAAACACCGTGTCCAGCATCAGGTGGATCAGTTTGGGGTAGAGCGCTTGCAGGTCAACGGGCATAAGTCAGGATTGTCCGGTTTAGGGCGCTTGCTCACGGTTCGATCGCGAAGAGAGGCGGCGAATGATCCTGCAGCTGACCGGCAGGCATGTGCCAGGTGCTGCGGCAGTTATGCGCGCCAGGACAGCCTACACAGAGTCATGCCGCCCTAACTAGCTGGCGTAAAAAAAAACCTTGGCGAGACGGCTGGGCCAAGATCCTAGCCTTTGCTTCTCTAGCCATCTTCGGCGTGTTTGTCGGAGAGCGCTGATAATCCAATACTACGATTTTCAGAAGCCCGTGGGCCGCCAGTTAGACTGATGGCTGGGCAGGATTGCCGTCACACCGGCTCACTCGATTCGCGAAGCGCCGGTAAGCCACGAGTGCGCTCAGCAACACCACGGCGGCCCCGCACAGTGCCACGCTGAAACCCGCAGAGGCCTGTGCAAGGTCGACTACCTGACCCGAGGCGAATGCACCTGCCGCTACGCCGACGTTCAATCCGGCCAGCAGCCAGGTCATTCCTTCGGTGAGCTGGCTTTGCGGTACGGCGCGCTCGATCAGGGACATGGCGACGATCATCGTGGGCGCGAAGAACAGACCCGCGACGAAAACGCTGGCAGCCAGTGTCGGGATGCTGTCGGCCAGCAGCAGGGGCAGGGTGGTGATCGCCGTTGCAGAGCCGCCGAGGAAAAGCAGGCGGTGCATCGGTGTGCGTAGCGTAAGGGCTCCGAAAACCAGGCCTGCAAGGCAGGAACCCACTGCATAGGCCGATAGCACCAGGCTCGCCGCCGCCGGGTTGCCTGCCTCATCGGCAAACGCCACGCTGACGATATCCACAGTGCCGACGATGATGCCCAGGCCCACCATCAGCAGCGTCAGCAGACGCACGTCAGGTAGATGAATCACCGACCTCGAGCGAGTAGCGGCAGTGTCCCCCGTCTCGCTTGGCGGCTCGCTCGCGCGCTGCACGACTAGCGCAAACACACCAATCGCCAGCAACAGCATTCCGACCAGTAAGCCGGCTTGAGGAAACACCGCCACGCTCAACCCGACTGACAGTGGAGGCCCGACCACGAATGTCACCTCGTCGAGCACGGTCTCCAGAGAGAAGGCGGTCTGCAATTGCGGCTGGCCACGGTAAATGGCCGTCCAACGGGCGCGTATCATCGCCGAGATGCTCGGCATGGCGCCCGCCATCAGTGCGCCGATGAACAGCAATGCGTCGTGCATCTGTAGCCAGGTCGCGGCGAGTAGCAACGCCAAGCCAGCGATGCAGACTGCAGCAGCAACAGGCAATACCCGGTACTGACCGTGGCGATCGACCAGACGCGAAATCTGTGGCGACAGCAGCGCATAGGCCAGCACGAAAGAGGCCGCAACCGCTCCAGCCAGCGCGTAGCTACCGCGTAATTGCGCCAGCAGGGTGATGATGCCGATTCCGGTCATCGGCAACGGAATTCGCGCAATCAGCCCGGCTAGCACGAAGCCCTTCGAGCCTGGCGCAGTGAACAGTCCCAGGTAGGGGTTGGCCATTTCATTCTCCTTTTTCATGGCCACCATAGGGGCCTGCGATCACTTACATACGGTATGTATGTATAAAATCATAGATTCATACGCTTCGTATGTAAATAATGGTTTACCTGGCTCTAAGGAGAAAACGATGGCTCGCCGCACCCGCGCCGAAATGGAGAAAACCCGTTCAGCCTTGCTGGTCACCGCACGCAAGGTGTTCTGCGAACGCGGTTATGCCGAGACTTCGATGGATGATCTAACCGCGCAAGCGGGCCTCACTCGCGGCGCGCTCTACCACCATTTCGGCGACAAGCAGGGATTGCTGGCTGCGGTAGTGGCGGAGATCGACGCTGAGATGGATGCGCGCCTGCAGGCTATCTCCGACAACGGCACCGATACCTGGGCGGGATTCCGTGATCGCTGTCGGGCCTATCTGCAAATGGCCCTGGAGCCTGAAATCCAGCGCATCGTGCTGCGTGACGCGCGTGCCGTACTCGGAGGGGCCACGCCCGATTCTCAACAGCAGTGCATCCGCTCCCTGCAGCAACTGATCGAAGGGCTGATCCAGCAGGGGATCGTCGATGACGTTGATCCGCAGGCATTGGCATTGCTGATCAATGGCAGCCTCGCCGAGGCGGCCTTCTGGATCGCCAGCGGTGAAGATGGCAACGCCCGGCTGGCACAGAGCATGGCTGCTCTGGAACTCTTGCTCAGAGGCCTGCTTATCGAGCGGTGATTGCACGGGCAGGGCATCTGTCTACGTTTTCTCTTCACCTGTTCTGGGCAAAGCAGGCAATGGTCATTCACCGCTATCGATTGGAAAGCCCTGAGTTTGCTCCCGCCAAATCAGGCAAAACGGTTCGAAGGAATGCGCGCTTTGCAGTCATCGGCATAGGTGCCTGTCCATCCGGGTGTAGTGGGTTTCCGGGATCACCGCGCGATACCTCGAGGGCTGCTTGCTCGTGTGAATCCTTCAGCGGTTCAGAACATGGCGATACAAATGCACCCGCTCCAGGCCGGGTTTTTTGACGAAATTTCTACATTTCCCGCAGCAATAATTGCGCCCGTTCGACCGCTCCAGTTCGACTACGCATTTAATGAGGCCTACATGAAATCTCGACTCAATTACCTGGCAATCGGTGCCCTGAGTATCATTGTTCTTAGCGGGTGTGATGCTGCGGAAAACGCGGCCAATAAAGCCGTTGAAGATGCCAAGGAAAGCGCCAGTCAAATTGCCAAGGACACCTTCAGCGAATCGGTAAAGCAGTTCAGCAAGCAGCTCGATGACGCCCAGGAAGCGACCAACTCCTGGATCGATGGCAAGGCGCCGGAAGACAAAGAGTCTGAAAATAGTGAAGCTGACGAGCCTCGTGATAACGAAGCGTGATTCGTCTCTCGGCGTTGACTCATCTGGTCTCTTTGGTGGGAATCAAGGGGCTTGACGCCTCCTCAATCCTCGATGCGATCCGTGGCCTCACGGTCGTGCCTGTAGTGGGTCTTGCAGGGGAAGTGCGGTAGCCAGGACTCGCGCCGGGTCGTCCAGCTTTCGTAGGTTGGCAGCAACTGGTCTGGCGCATCGAGTGCGCCCAGATGCACTTCGATTTCATCGGCGCTACGGGCGAAAACCGATGAGCCGCAGCGGGGGCAGAAGCAGCGCCCGGCGTAATCCGCCGTTTCGCCGCTGATAGTCACCGCACCTTCAGGAAATACCGCTGCCGCGTAGAACAGCGCGCCGTGATGCTTGCGGCAGTCGAGGCAGTGGCAAATACCGACCCGGTAGGGAAGGCCCCGGGCTTCGATGCGTACCTTGCCGCACAGGCAGCCACCGGTGAATCGATCCATACGCGCCTCCTCTGACCGACCAGCCAGGCTACACACTGGCTGCCACTCGCAACTGCAAGCGTGATGTAGACGGTAGCAGCCAGACGCAGAACGAGGGGCGGTCAGGCCCGGTAGGCGCGCAGGAACATCCGTACTGCTTCCTGAGCATGTTGCTCCTGCTCGGCCGCACTCTGGGGCGCGCCACAACCGATCAGCAGGCGGAAGTTGGCGCAGCCCTTGAACAGAGAAAAGAACTGATCCGCGGCTACCTTGGGCGAGTCGATGGATAGCTGGCCATTCTGATTCGCCTTGCTCAGCAAGCGCTCCATTTCCGCCAGTAGGGGCTGCGGGCCAGCCTCATAAAAGACTTTCGCCAGCAGCGGATCCTTGCTGCCGAGGCTGGTCATCAGGCGATGCAGTTCGACGGATTCGGCACTGTTGATCAGGCGACTGAAGCCGCTGGCGATATTCAGCAGCACCGTTTCCACATCGGCATGCTCAGGCAGCTCGAACAACAGTTCAGGTAGCTGCTCCTCACATTTGGCCTTCACCGCCGCGCAGAACAGCGTCTCCTTGTCGGTGAAGTGGCTGTACACGGTGAGCTTGGAAACACCCGCGTGGGCGGCGATGGCGTCCATGCTGCTGCCGGCATAGCCGTAGCGCAGGAACAGGCATTTCGCGGCTTCGAGGATGGCCTCGCGCTTGGCGGGATCTTTGGGGCGGCCGGGACCGCTGGGGGGCAATGAAGTATTCGACATCGGGCTATCTTAATACTGGACTGGCGAGTACGCTATTTTTACTATACCGAGCAGTACAAGTATTAAAAGTTCCCTGAAAGGACGCTCATCATGTTCCGCCATGCTCTGTCTCGCGTTGTGCCTGCTTGTCTTGTCCTGTCCCTGGTCGCCTGCAGCAATGCGGAGGCTCCGCAGCCGGGCATTCGCCCCGCCATGGTGGCGCAGCCGCAATTGGCTGCGGAGTTGGCAGATGTTTACCCTGGTGAGATAAGGGCGCGGCTGGAGCCGGAGCTGGCGTTCCGCATTGGCGGCAAGGTGACCAAGCGCCTGGTCGAGGTAGGGCAGCGGGTCGACAAAGAGGCACCGTTGGCCGAACTCGATCCGCAGGATGTGCGCCTGCAACTGGATGCATCCCGTGCCCAGTTGCAATCGGCCGAGTCCAATCTGCAACTGGCGCGTGCCGAGCGTGACCGCTACCGCACCCTGCAGCAGCGCGGGATGATCAGCAAGTCGCAGTCCGACAGTGCCGAAAATACCTTCCGCGCCGCCGAGGCTCGCCTGCGTCAGGTGCGTGCCGAACTCAATGTTGCCGATAACCAGGCCGGTTACGCGGTGCTCAAGGCGTCGCAGAGTGGCGTTATCGTGCAGCGCAGCGCCGAGGTCGGTCAGGTGGTGTCAGCCGGGCAGACGGTGTTCGTGTTGGCGGCCGATGGCGAGCGCGAGGTGCTGATCGACCTGCCCGAGCAGGTGATCGGTAGTCTGAACGTCGGCCAGGACGTCGCCGTGGAGCTGTGGTCGCAGCCAGGCGAGCGACTGGCTGGGCGTATCCGTGAGCTGTCGCCGGCGGCCGATCCGCGCTCGCGTACCTACGCCGCACGCATCGCCCTGCAGCAGCGCGACGCGCAGGTGGAACTCGGCCAGAGCGCACGGGTGTTCATCGCCCGTAACGGCGATGTACCGCTGGCAGTGCCGCTGTCGGCACTGACCGCCGAGAAGGATCAGCCCTACGTCTGGGTGGTCGATCCGCAAACCTCGAAGCTCAAGCGCACTGCGGTGCGGGTCGGCCCCTATGGTGAAAAGCAGGTGCCGGTGCTGGAAGGCCTGAAGGCCAGCGACTGGGTGGTGGTGGCCGGCGTACAGGTATTGCTGGACGGGCAGCAGATACGTCCCGTGGATCGGCAGAACCGAGCGGTAGACCTGGCGGTGAAGGAGTAAGCGTCGATGTCCTTCAACCTTTCCGCCTGGGCGCTGCATCATCGTCAGATCGTCCTGTACCTCATGCTGTTGCTGGGCATCGTCGGCGCCCTGTCGTACTCCAAGCTCGGTCAGAGCGAGGATCCGCCATTCACCTTCAAGGCCATGGTGGTGAAAACCAACTGGCCCGGCGCCACGGCCGAGCAGGTGGCGCGGCAGATCACCGAGCGCATCGAGAAGAAGCTGATGGAGACCGGCGAGTACGAGCGCATCGTGTCCTTCTCGCGGCCCGGTGAATCCCAGGTCACCTTCCTGGCCCGCGACTCCATGCACTCCAACGAGATTCCCGAACTCTGGTACCAGCTGCGCAAGAAGATCGGTGACATTCGCCATACCCTGCCAGGTGGCATTCAGGGGCCGTTTTTCAACGATGAGTTCGGCACCACCTTCGGCAATATCTACGCCCTGACCGGCAGCGGCTTCGATTACGCGGTGCTCAAGGATTACGCCGACCGCGTGCAGCTGCAGCTACAGCGGGTCAAGGACGTCGGCAAGGTCGAGCTGGTCGGCCTGCAGGACGAAAAGATCTGGATCGAGCTGTCCAACACCAAGCTGGCCACCCTTGGCCTGCCGCTCGCTGCGGTGCAGCAAGCCCTCGAACAACAGAATGCGATGGCCGTGGCGGGCTTCTTCGAGACCGGCTCCGACCGCGTACAGTTGCGGGTCAGCGGCAGTTTCGAGACGGTCGAGCAGATCCGCGATTTCCCCATCCGGGTGGCCGATCGTACCTTCCGCATTGGCGACGTCGCCGAGATCAGCCGTGGCTTCAACGATCCCCCCGCGCCGCGCATGCGTTTCATGGGTGAGGATGCCATCGGCCTGGCCGTGTCGATGAAGCCCGGCGGCGACATTCTGGTGCTCGGCAAGGCGCTGGAGGGTGAGTTCACGCGTTTGCAGAACAACCTGCCGGCAGGCATGCAGCTGCGCAAGGTGTCGGATCAACCGGCGGCGGTGAAAACCAGCGTCGGCGAGTTCGTCAAGGTACTCACCGAAGCGCTGATCATCGTGCTGCTGGTGAGCTTCTTCTCACTGGGCCTGCGCACCGGGTTGGTGGTGGCACTGTCGATTCCCCTGGTGCTGGCGATGACCTTCGCCGCCATGTACTACCTGAACATCGGCCTGCACAAAATTTCCCTGGGCGCCCTGGTGCTGGCTCTGGGCCTGCTGGTGGACGACGCGATCATTGCCGTGGAGATCATGGCGATAAAGATGGAGCAGGGCTACGACCGCCTCAAGGCGGCGAGCTTCGCCTGGACGAGTACGGCGTTTCCGATGCTCACCGGTACCCTGATCACCGCCGCAGGCTTTCTACCGATCGCCACGGCGCAATCGGGTACCGGCGAGTACACCCGGTCGATCTTCCAGGTGGTGACCATCGCGCTGCTGATGTCCTGGGTCGCTGCGGTAATGTTTGTCCCTTACCTGGGCGCGCGTTTGCTACCGGATCTGGCCAAGCAGGCTGCACAGAAACACGGCGGCAGCGCTGCCGGGCACGATCCCTATGACACGGCGTTCTACAAGCGCGTGCGGCGGGTGATCAACTGGTGCGTGCGACGCCGCAAGACGGTCATCGTGTTGACCCTGGCCCTGTTTGTTGGCTCGATCCTGCTATTCCGCTTCGTGCCGCAGCAGTTCTTTCCGGCATCGGGGCGGCTGGAGCTGATGGTCGATTTCAAGCTGGCCGAAGGCGCTTCGCTGATCGCCACCGAGGCCGAGG
Source organism: Pseudomonas sp. AC355 (assembly GCF_979258205.1). Classification (NCBI taxonomy): domain Bacteria; kingdom Pseudomonadati; phylum Pseudomonadota; class Gammaproteobacteria; order Pseudomonadales; family Pseudomonadaceae; genus Pseudomonas; species Pseudomonas sp. AC355. The sequence goes on from NZ_OZ409843.1 coordinate 4,864,951, forward strand.
TGCGACGTTTCGAAGAGCGCCTGGCCGGGCATCCCGGTGTGGATAACTACGTGGCTTACGTCGGAACCGGCTCGCCGCGTTTCTACCTGCCGCTGGATCAGCAACTGCCGGCGACCAGCTTCGCGCAGATCGTGGTACTGGCGAAAACCATCGAGGATCGTGAGCTGGTGCGCAGCTGGCTGATCGGCGTGTTGAATGACGAGTTCCCAAGCTTGCGTACGCGCATCTCGCGTCTGGAGAACGGCCCGCCGGTGGGCTACCCGGTGCAGTTCCGCGTTTCCGGCGAGCATATCGATGAGGTTCGCGGGCTGGCCCGGCAGGTCGCAGGCAAAGTGCGTGACAACCCCTACGTGGTCAACGTGCACCTGGACTGGGAAGAACCGAGCAAGGTGGTGTACCTGAACATCGATCAGGATCGCGCCCGGGCGCTGGGCGTCAGTACCTCTGACGTGTCGAAGTTCCTGCGCAGCTCTTTGAATGGCTCGTCGGTCAGCGATTATCGTGAGGACAACGAACTGATCGAAATCCTCCTGCGCGGTACGCCAGTAGAGCGTCAGGCCCTGCAGTTGTTGCCGAGCCTGGCGGTGCCGACCGAGAGCGGCAAGAGCGTGGCGCTGTCACAGATCGCCACCCTCGAGTACGGCTTCGAGGAAGGGGTGATCTGGCACCGCAACCGCTTGCCGACGGTGACCGTGCGTGCCGACATCTATGGCCCGCAGCAGCCGGCGACGCTGACCCAGCAGATTCTGCCGACGCTGGCCGAAGTGCGCGCGAACCTGCCGGATGGCTACCTGCTGGAAGTGGGCGGTGCGGTGGAGGATTCCTCCAAGGGCCAGGCCTCGGTGAATGCGGGTGTGCCGCTGTTCATCGTGGTGGTGCTGACGTTGCTGATGCTGCAGCTGAAGAGCTTCTCGCGTTCGGCGATGGTGTTTCTCACCGCACCGCTGGGGTTGATCGGTGTGACGCTGTTCCTGCTGCTGTTCGGTCAGCCGTTCGGTTTCGTGGCCATGCTGGGCACCATCGCGCTGTCAGGCATGATCATGCGCAACTCAGTGATTCTGGTCGACCAGATCGAGCAGGACAGAGCCGCGGGGCTGGACACCTGGGATGCCATCGTCGAAGCCACGGTACGGCGCTTCCGGCCCATTGTGCTGACCTCCCTGGCCGCCGTGCTGGCAATGATTCCCTTGTCGCGCAGCGTGTTCTTCGGGCCGATGGCAGTGGCGATCATGGGCGGGTTGATAGTGGCCACCGCGCTGACCCTGTTGTTCCTGCCCGCGCTGTACGCGGGATGGTTCAGGGTCAAACCCGGCGACAAGTTGCAAGCCGTAAGCGACACCTGACGGCAAGTACCTGACCGCGCCGGGTGCGCGGTCAGGCGTGTTGCAGCTGCTTTAGAGCGCGCCGAAGACTTTCTTCGCCAGGCTGGTGGCGGCGGCCGCCGGGTTCTCGCGGATGCCGGCTTCCTGTTTGGCGATCATCTCGAACAGGCCATCGAGTGCCTGTTCGGTCACGTAGCTTTCGATATTCGCGCTCTTGGCGTCGAGCACGCCGAAGGTGGCTGCCTGGCCGGCGAAGCTGTTGTACTGCTTGGCCAGGCCGACCTGATCCGTTGCCTGCTTGACGATGGGCAGGAACTTGGCGCGGATCTGCTCGCGGCTGCTCTTGTTCAGGTATTGAGTGGCCGAGTCCTGCGGGCCGGAGAGAATGCTCTTGGCGTCCTGAACGGTCATTTTCTTAACGGCGTCGACCAGCAGGGCCTGGGCTTGCGGCACGGCGGCTTCGGCGGCCTTGTTCATGCTGGTTTCCAGCTGCTCGACCTGAGCGCCCATGCCCATCATCTTCATGGTCTTGGCCGCTTTGCCGAGGTTGCCCGGCAGCTCGATGCGCACCTCGGGGTTGCCGCTGAAACCACCCGGCTTGCCGAGCTGCTGCACGGCCACCTTGGCGCCCTGAGTGAGGGCATCTTTCAGGCCGCCGCTGGCGTCCTTCTGGCTGAGATCGGAAAGCGACAGGGCGAACACGTTGGCGGACAGCAGCAGACCGGCGACGAGAACAGGGATGCGGAGCATGGCAGTAACCTTCGAGCGGTGAGATATGCAGCGAGCTTAGCAGGCTGTCGATGTTCTCGGCGAAGGTTGAGCGGGGAAGGTACGAAGCGCTAGAGGGGAAACGGCACGCCCTGAGGGCGTGCCGGGTACATCGTTACTGGACTTCGAGAGCGGTCAGGCTTTCCAGGGTCAGTGCGCCGACGGCTTGGCCATTGGCGGTCTGGTATTCGGTCAGCGCGTCGAGGGTGCGCTTACCGAGCTTGCCATCCACTGTGCCCGGGTTGAAGCCGCGCTTGACCAGGCTTTGCTGCAGACGGGTCACCAAGTTGTCGTTGATATCGCCGTCGCAGATGGTCTGGCGCGACACGATGCGCGCGTTGCCTTCGAAGCGGGTGACCTGCAGCTGGCGCTTCTCTTCTGGGACGATGATCTGGTTGGCTTCGACCGGACGAACCACTTCGGTGGAAGCGACCTTGGTGTACTCCGGATCCAGCGTCACTTCGATGGCCTGGGCAGGCTTGTCGACGATCCAGCGTGTCACGCTCTTGTATTGGGCCGGGTCGGTCTCGATGCGTACGGTTTCCGGGGAAACCAGTTTCTTGACCTTGACCACTTCCTGCTTGGCCGGTACCTGGCGTGCACAGAACGACATCGCGCCGGTACCGCTCGAGTAGCGGGTGCCGGCTGCACGACACTGGTCGAGCACGGTCTTGGCTTCTTCGAGGGTGACGGTTTCCTGGGTGTTTTCGTAGACCGCCGGCACGACGATGAAGCGCTTGACCTCAGGGCGGATCTTCACCTGCTCGGATACCACGCGGTAGGTCGGCGGTTCGATGCGATAAGTCTTGGTGCCCTCACGGGTGACCACCTGCTTGAAGCCCTTGTCGAGCTCGGCAGGGGTGACGGTGATCTTGTTGACCGAGTCCTTGATCACGACTTCCTGGGTGCTCTGCACCGGACGCGGTCTGACCTGGGCATGAACCCAGCACTGACCCGGCTGGATTTCGTATTCCTGAGGCTCCTGGGCACTCGCTGCAGGCACCGACGGGCTGGCCACTGCGGACTGAACGCTTGGCGCTACTGCTGGTGTCGGCTGCGCTGCTGCGGGCGCGGCAGCGGCTTGCTGAGCGACTGGAACCGGTTGTGCCGGCTTTTCTTCGTTATTGGTCGATGTGGCCGAAGGCTGCATGGCGCAGCCCGAAACCATGATCGCCAGTGATCCCAGAATTGTGTAATAACGCACGAAAATCCCTGCCCTAAATGGCCCCAACGACGCATCTTAGGGACTGTTGCCGTAAAGCTCAATAACGGACGAAGCCTATCGTCGTGTCAGATCGACATGATGGCTCGACCCCAGCCCTCAGGCTTAGAGTCCGTCCAGCAACTCCTCGCTGCGATCCATGGTCACCTGGCGGATCGACAGACGAATTTCCGCTGGCAGCACGCGCTTGGCGGCGCCTTCGGCCAGTTCGGCGAACTCCGGGTGGTGGCTGAGTTTGCCGGCTTCGTCCTTGCGCAGCACGCCCTGGTCGAGCAGGGTCTGGATGAAGTGGCGGAACAGGCTCTTGTCGAAGAATTCCGGGGCGTTCAGACCATGCAGGATCGACAGGCGCTGGGCCATGACCGTACACAAGTCTTCCAGCTCCTCGGCGCTGATGCTGTTCTGCCCGGCATTGAGCAGCAGTGCGCTGGCCATATAGAAGCGCTGCAGCGTTTGGGCGATGGCGCGTGACAGCAGGGTCAACAGCACGAAGTGCCGCGAGCTCGGCGCCGGGCGCACGTACAGGTCGTTCTCGACCTTGAGCAGACCCTGTTCGACGAAGGCCTCCAGCCACTGATCGACCACGCCTTCGAGCTCGTCCGCAGACCAGCGGATGTACAGTTCGGCCTGCAGGTACGGATACAGCGCGTGAACGAAGCGCAGGATCTGTTCGCGGCTCATCCGCCCGCTGCTCTGGAAGAAGCTCGCCAGCAGGCCGGGCAGGGCGAAGATGTGCAACACGTTGTTGCGGTAGTAGGTCATCAGGACGGCGTTCTGCTCATCCAGATAGAGGATGCGCCCCAGGGCATCCTTCTGCTCGGAAAGCAATTCCATGCCGCGCACGTATTCGATCAGGGCCAGACCATCGCCTTCCGGCAAGGTGGTATGTGGCGAGTAGGGCACGCGGCGCAGCAGGCTCTGATACAGGTCGAGGATGCGGGTCAGCGCGCGCTCATCCAGAGCCAGTTTGCTAGTGGAAAGCAGCGCCAGGGCCACCAGGTTGACCGGGTTGATCGCCGCTGCCTCGTTGAGGCGCTGAGCCACCCGCTCACCGAGGCGGTTGGTGGTTTCGTTGAGCCACGCCGGGCGATAGTCCGGTCCCAGGTTCTGGTCGCGCCAGTCCGGCTGCTGCCCGTCGAGAAAGCTGTCGAGCTTGATCGGCTCGCCGAAGTTGACCCACACATGACCAAAGCGCTGCTTGAGCGCACCGATGACCTTGAAGATATCGAAGATCGATTCCTTCTTCTTGCTCGCACCACGCAGCTCGCCCAGGTAAGTGCGGCCTTCCAGTACACGCTCGTAGCCGATGTACACCGGCACGAAAACCACCGGCAGGCGATGGCTCTGCAGGTAACTGCGCAGAGTGATGGCAAGCATGCCGGTCTTCGGTCGCAGCATGCGGCCGGTGCGCGAGCGGCCACCTTCGACGAAGTATTCAACTGGGTAACCCTTGCTGATCAGGGTGTGCAGGTACTCGTTGAACACCGCCGTATAGAGCGGGTTGCCCTTGAAGGTGCGGCGCATGAAAAACGCCCCGCCACGGCGCAGCAGACCACCGATGATCGGCATGTTGAGGTTGATACCGGCGGCAATGTGCGGCGGTGTCAGGCCGTTGCGGAACAGCAGGTAGGACAGCAGCAGGTAATCGATATGGCTGCGGTGACAGGGCACGTAGATCACCTCGTGACCCTGGGCGATGTCCTGCACGCCTTCGATGTGATTGACCTTGATGCCGTCGTAGATCTTGTTCCAGAACCAGGACAGGATCAGCTCGAGAAAGCGGATCGCCGTGTAGGTGTAGTCCGAGGCGATTTCGTTACCGTAACGCAGGGCGAGGGCTTCGGCCTTTTGCGCCGAGATGTTCTCGCGCTCGGCTTCCTCGGTTATGGCCTGGCGAACCTGAGGGCCATGCACCAGGCCTTTGACCAGGTTACGCCGGTGCGACACGTCCGGGCCGATGACCGCGGCCTTCTGGTTGCGAAAGTGCACCCGCAGGATGCGATGCACCATACGCAGGGTGCGTTCTTCGCCCTTGTTCTGGGCGATCAGCTCGCGCAGTTGAATCGGTGTGGAAAACTGCACGCGGGTGGTACGGCCGAGAATCAGAATGCTGACCAGGCGGCGCAGGCGACCGGTGACGGCCCAGCTGTCGGCGAACAGCAGTTTCCAGGCGCTGGTTTCATGATCCGGCGACTGGCCCCAGAACACGCTGACCGGAATGATCTGCGCCTCTTCCGCGCTGTTTTCGCCCAGGGCGGCGACCATCCGCTGCAAGGTCGGCGAGATGCCGCGCTTGTCCTGGCGACCTAGCCAGTCGGGCTCCGGAGTCAGGTAGAAGAACGCCGCCGGCTCCATCAGGTCGCCCACTGCTACCGACAGTACCGGCCGTGGCAAACCGGCCTTGGTGCATTCGCGGTCGAGTACCGCCAGATCACTCACCGAAGGCTGCTGCAGCACGTAGAACACCGGCTTGCTGCGGTCGAGCTTGAGAGTGAACGCCGACTGGTTGATGGTTTCCGAGCGCACCCACAGGTACAGCAGGCGGCGCAGGGTACCGAATGCAAGACGGCGAAGCGGGGAGCGGGTCATACGGTTCTGGCTACGGCAACGAGCCTGGGCCCGGGGGCGTTAGTGTGCCGGATCACTGCTCTGGCGGCAAAATCTTGTAAAGGTTGGTGTTTCGTCGGGGAAACTTCATTTAACCGCTACTTGGCTGGTCTGTCGCGTGCTCTTCCTTGACCGCATTGATGAAAGCCTGCATGGCTGACGACTGGATGCGGTGGCGCCGGGTAATCAGGCCGTAAGGCGGCAGGCGTGGCTCGAAGGTGATGGGTAGCACCGTGAGCAGGTGTTTGCCGGGGTAATCGTTGACCACCGATACCGGGGTCACACCGATCATGTCGGTCTGCTGCAGTAGCGACAGCAGGGTCATGATCGAGGTGGTTTCGACGATGCTGCTGGGAATGTCGACCCGCGCATTGTGAAACGCCTGGTTGATGATGGTACGCATCGGGCTCGGGTGCTGTTGCAGCACCCAGGTCATATCCTGCAGTTCTTCCCAGGTCAGATGCGTGGCGCTTGCCATCGGATGTTGGGCGCCGGCAATCACGCAGAGGGTTTCCTCGCCGAGGCTGTCGAACAACAAATCATCGGTGCGTGCGCCATCGGGAATACGGCCGAGCACTACGTCCAGTTGATCCTGTTGCAGGGCCTGCACCAGTACGTCGCTGGTGTCGACCTGAATGCTCATGGACAGCCGAGGGTGGCTTTGCTTCAGGGTAGCGATGGTGCGTGTCAGTAGACCCGAGGCCAGCGCCGGAATCGCGCCGATGGTGACCCGCCCGAGGTTGCCGGACTCGAGCGCGGCGAACTCCTCGCGCATGCCTGACAGTTCAGCGAAAATCATTTTTGCGTAATAGATCGCGGTTTCGCCGAAAGCCGTGGCGCGCATGCCGCGCGGCAGACGCTCGAACAGTTCGACGCCCAGCAGGCTCTCCGCTTCATGAAGCATCTTGGTCGCTGCTGGCTGGGTCATGCCGATTTCTTCGGCGGCCCTGCGCAGCGATCCAAATTCCTGCAGGGCCAGCATCAGGCGCAGCTGCCGCAGGCGCAGGCGGCTGTGGATGATGCTGGCGTCTGGAATGCGGGACATGGCGCGGCTCGTGATTGGAGAATTGGCCAAGGGTGACAAGAAATCGCGGCGCTCGCCAGTCATCAGCGAGCGTCCGGTTGCGGTGGCCAGGAATAACCCGGCTTGCTGACGATCACGAGGCATGGTTTGTCTGCCTGGAGTGCGCAACGGCCATGGTGTTGTCACTGGGCGCAGCCGCGGGGGGGATTGGAATGATGGGATAACCGAGTGTCTTGAGCGTATAACCCAGGGTGCTGAAGATCTGCATCAGCTCGCAGAACCTCGCCACGGCGGCCGTCGAGAGGGCCTGGATGGGCGGCAGGCTTGGCTCATAACGCATCAGGCCAATGTGCATGGCTTATCTCATTATCGTTATTAGGGATTGCCCGGAGTGTGCGAAGCGACGCGATAAGCGTCTACTCAAAATAACTGATAGTCCGATAGCCTGAGGTTATCTCTTGGATTTTCCCGAGCGATAACCTCAGGCTATGTCCGTATGAGCAGCTTTGATTAGACGGTTATCGTTGGGCAGGCCGATAGTTTGGCTCAGCCCAGCGGCCATCTGCCGGCCGGCACTACAAAAACAACAACGTAGAGGTACTTCACATGGCCCAGGCTCAACCTGTTGCCCTGCAGGTGCGCGCACCCTTGGATCAGCCACTGACCAGTAGGCTGCCCCGCGCATACTGGCGTCTCTTCGTCATCCTTTTCGTACTCCCCGTTATCGCTCTGATCGACAGGGCTCTTCTGTCTATCGGCAAGCCAGCCAGCATGGGCGAGTTCAGCCTGAGCCTGGACGTCGTGCTGCCTCGCGCGCAGCAGCAATCGCTTTTTTACCGTAACGCACGGCGCCTCTACCGCACCGTGCCCGATGTCATCCGCCCGTTGGGGATGTCGGCCGACCTGAGGACTTTTGTATGAGCAAGCCAACCCTTCCCCGCCTGGCCATGGTACTGGGCGACCCGGCCGGCATCGGCATGAGCTGATCGCTCGTCTGCTCGCCGAGCCGGAAGTACGCCGCAAGGCCCAGGTGTTGCTGATCGCCGACGAGGCGGAAGTGCGTCGCGGCATGGATATCGCGGGGCTGTCGTTCCCTTACCGCATCATCGATTCAACCGAGACCTTGGAATTTGCCGATGATACGCCGCTGCTGCTGCCGTTTCGTGGCGCTGCTGAAGGTGAGTTTCCGCGCAGCGAAGCCAGCGTGATCGGCGGACGCTACAGCCTTGACACGCTCGAACAGGCACTGCGTCTGACTGCCGCTGGCGCCACCGATGCCATCCTGTTCGGTCCGTTGAACAAGACCTCGCTGCACATGGCGGGCATGGGCCACAGCGATGAACTGCACTGGTTCGCCGAGTATCTGGGCTTCGATGGCCCGTTCTGCGAGTTCAACGTGCTCGACAACCTGTGGACCTCGCGGGTGACCTCCCATGTAGCGCTGGCCGAGGTGCCGGGCATGCTCAGTCAGGATCGGGTGATCGAAGCGATTCGCCTGATCGACACGGCGCTCAAACGTAGCGGCATGGAGAAACCGCGCATCGGCGTTTGCGGGCTGAACCCGCACAACGGCGACAACGGCAGCTTCGGGCGTGAGGAGCTGGACATCATCGGCCCGGCGGTGGAGCGCGCTCGCCAGCAGGGTATCGACGCCATTGGCCCGTACCCGGGTGACACCATCTTTCTCAAGGTGCAGGGCGACAGCCAGGCCTTCGACGCGGTGGTGACCATGTACCACGACCAGGGCCAGATCGCGATCAAGCTGATGGGCTTCTCGCGTGGAGTCACGGTGCAGGGCGGCTTGCCGATTCCGATCACCACGCCGGCCCACGGTACTGCCTTCGATATCGCCGGGCAGGGCAAGGCCAATGTCGGCGCGACCCGTCAGGCCTTCGAGATCGCCTGCCGCATGGGAAGTCGCCAGCGGGGCTGATCCAACAACGCAGTTTTCGAGAACAACAATAACAAGGAGCCATTCATGGCTAGCTCATTTCGCAATGATCGGCAGCCCCTGCGGCCGCCGATGAGCCGCTCTGTGCGCGGCGTACAGGATCGGGTGGAGGATCTGCCATGCGTCTGCTAACGCTGCTGTTCTCACGTCTGTTCGAGAGCATCGTGGTGTTCTGCCTGGCCACCATGATGGTTCTGGTGTTCTTCAACGTGGTGCTGCGCTACGGCTTCAACTCTGGCATCGCCTTGTCGGACGAAGGCGCCCGCTACCTGTTCGTCTGGCTGACCTTCATCGGTGCAGTGATTGCGCTACGCGACAATGCGCACCTGGGCGTTGACCTGCTGTATCGCCGTCTTCCCCCCTCGGCCAGCGTGTCTGCGCGGTGGTTGCCGAGCTGCTGATGCTGTTCTGCTGCGGTTTGTTCCTGATTGGCAGCTACAAGCAGACGGTCATCAACATGGACAACCTGTCGCCCGTCGCCGGCCTGCCGCTGGGGCTGATGTACGCCGCCGGCGTGGTGTGCAGCGTAGCGATGTCGGCAATCATCCTTAATCGTCTGTATCTGCTGCTGTTTCGCCATGTCGCTGCGGATTTGGTGATGCCCAAGAGCCCTGAAGACGTGCTGATTTCCGAGGTGACGAAATGACCATTGTGGTGTTCCTCGGCTCCCTGCTGGGTGCCATGGCCATGCGCATTCCCGTGGCATTCGCCTTGCTGCTGGCGGGCGTCGCATTGATGATTCAGCTCGATACCTTCGACGCGCAGATCCTGGCCCAGAATCTGGTCAGTGGGGCCGACAGCTTCCCGCTGCTGGCCATCCCGTTCTTCATGCTCGCTGGCGAGCTGATGAACGCCGGCGGCCTGTCGCGCCGCATCGTTGCCTTGCCGATGGCGCTGGTGGGCCACAAGCGTGGCGGCCTGGGCTTCGTGGCGATCATCGCCGCCATTGTCATGGCGTCGCTGTCCGGCTCGGCCGTGGCCGATACCGCCGCGGTGGCAGCAATGCTGATGCCGATGATGCGCAAGGCCGGCTACGACCCGAATCGGTCGGCGGGATTGATCGCCGCAGGCGGGATCATCGCGCCGGTCATTCCGCCATCGATTCCGCTGGTGGTGTTTGGTGTAGCGGGTGGTGTATCGATCACCAAGCTGTTCATGGCCGGCATCGTACCGGGGCTGATGATGGGGCTGGCGTTGTGGGCAACCTGGTGGTGGTTGGCACGCAAGAGTGATCTGCCTTGCGGTGAAAAGGCACCACTGTCGGAGGTCTACAAGGCGTTCACCGACGGTATCTGGGCGCTGATGCTGCCGGTGCTGATCATCGGTGGTCTGAAACTGGGTATCTTCACACCCACCGAGGCGGCGGCCGTGGCGGCGATGTATGCGCTGTTCATTTCGCTATTCGTCTACCGCGAGCTGAAGTTCAGGGATCTGTTCAAGGTCTTCCTGGATGCCGGGCGTACCACAGCGGTGGTGATGTTCCTGGTGGCCGCAGCGCTGGTGTCGTCCTGGCTGATGACCATCGCCGAACTGCCGATGATGGTCAGTGGGCTGCTCGAGCCGCTGATCGATCGGCCGCAACTGCTGCTCGTGGTGATCATGCTGATTGTGCTGATGGTGGGCACCACCATGGATCTGATGCCGATCGTGCTGATCCTCACGCCGGTATTCATGCCGGTGATCAAGATGGCCGGTATCGACCCGGTGTACTTCGGCATCCTGTTCATCCTCAACACCTCCATCGGTTTGATCACGCCGCCTATCGGCAACGTGCTCAGCGTCATGAGCGGGGTCGGCAAGGTGCCCCTCGATGGCGTGATGCGCGGTGTCATGCCGTTCCTGTTCGCCCATCTAGTGGTGCTCTCGTCGCTGATCATGTTCCCCGCGCTGGTGATGACGCCGATGCGCTGGTTCCTCCCGTAACGCTCCGTTTACCTCACTGCAAGGAAGAAACGATGAAAAATAACAAGAACAAACTGCGTGTGTGCGGCTGCCTGCTGTTGCTGGCGTGTTCGGTCTGGCGGGCCGATGCGGCGACCACCCTGCGTTTCGGCTTCGCCGGCTCCGATAGTGACACCCAGAGTGTGGCGGCGAAGGAGTTCGCTCAACTGGTCAAGGATGGTTCCAACGGCGAGCTGGTGGTACGCCCCTACGGCAACAGCATGCTGGGCAACGACCAGGCGATGATTGCCGGCGTACGGGGCGGCACTATCGAGCTGGAAATGTCAGGTACACCTAACTTCAGCGGCCTGACCCCGCGCATGTCGGTGCTCGATCTGCCGTTCGTGTTCGCCGACAGCGCGCATGCCTACCGTGTGCTTGACGGCGAGATCGGCCAGAAGTTGCTCGACGACCTGGAAGCTCACAACCTCAAAGGCCTGGCCTACTGGGAGGTGGGCTTCCGTGACATTACCAACTCGCGCAAACCGGTGCGTGTGCCGGATGACGTCAAGGGCCTGAAAATTCGTACCTCCAGCAACCCGTCACAGATCGAGGCCTTCCGCCTGCTCGGCGCCAACCCGCAGCCGCTGCCGCTGGCCGAACTCTACAACGCGCTGGAAATGAAGGCCGTGGATGCCCAGGAACACCCGCTGAGTATCACCTGGTCGTCGGGCTTCTACGAAGTGCAGAAGTACCTGTCGCAGACTCATCATGCCTACACCGCGCTGATCCTGGTCATGAACAAGGAGAAGTTCGATGCCATGCCCGCTGCCCAGCAGAAACTGCTGGTCGATTCGGCCCGCGCCGCCGGCCGCTCGCAACGCAAGATGAACGCCGAGAATGACAGCAAATTCCTCGTCGAGCTTGAAGCCAAGGGCATGCAGATAGAGAAGGACGTCGACCGCGAAGCCTTCCGCAAGGCTGTTTCTGCGCCGCTGCGCGAGACCTTCATCAAGCAGCACGGCAGTGATTTGCTCGAGGCCATCGACGCTCAGCGTTGAGTACCGTTCACACTTTCGCGGTGCCTCGGCGCCGCCTTTAGGAATCGACACGATGAGTCAGGAAATTCTTCTTCTGGTGCAGAAATGCGCGCACACCTTCAGCTTCTACGACGTATCGACCGGCGATGCGATCAAGCACATCCGCCTGCCGGATTTCCCCCACGAATTTGTGGTGGATTCCAAGAACCGCTTCGCCTATGTCGGCCACTACGGCATCGAAACTTCCAGCCATGAAGGCGAGGGCGGCTGCTCGGTGTTCGTCATCGACCTGGAGCGCGGCGAGCACGTGCGCACCCTGAGCATCTGGCCGTTCCGTCGCCCCCATGGTTTGGCGATGGATGATCAGGATCGTCTCTATGTGCTCAGCGAGGGCGACTCGACCCTGCTGATCTTCGATCAGCCGCATATCAAGGACGTGCCGGATCGGGCGATTCCGTCCGGCGGTTACAAGAGCCATCTGGTTGCCCTCAACCGTAGTGGTGAGACCGCCTTCGCCCTCAACCTGCTGAGCAACACCATCACCCGTCTCAAGCCCCAAGATCCGACCGTTGCGCCTGTGCCTCTGCAGCCGGGCAGCATGCCCGAAGGCAACTGCTTCAGCCGTGACGAGCGCACGTTGTACGTCGCCACCCGTGGTGACAACAGCATCGTCGCCGTGGATGTGGAGACGCTCGAAGTGACCCATCGCGGACGCACTGGTGCCGACCCGACACGTATCTACCGTGACCGCCAGGATCGCCTCTACGTGACCAACTACGCGGAGCATTCGATCTCGGTATTCAACACCGCACTGGAGCAAATCCACCGCATCGAGCTGGATACCCACGCCATCGCCATGAGCCTGCACCCGACCCGCGACCTGGCCTTCGTCACCCTCAAGGATCAGCGTGTCGGCATGCTGGATCTGCAGACCTTCACCTTCCAGCGCTACTTCCACACCCTGCTCGAGCCAGATGTGTCTCAGGTCATCGTGCGCTGAATTCCCGTCATCATCGGAGAGTACTCATGAGTAATCTGTTCATTCGCGGTGTCGCCGCCCTTAGCCTGGCCCTGTTGCTGCCAGGCGTTGCCGCCCAGGCGCAGGAGCGCACGTTCAAGCTCAGCGCCGGTGACCCCATCGACGCCCCCGGGCCTCAGGGTGCCAAGCTGTTCGCCGAGCACCTGAAGGCCGAAAGCGCTGGGGCGTTGAGCGTCAAGGTGTTCCCTTCGGCGATGATCGGCAACGATGTGCAGATGCTCGGCGCACTGCCAGCGGGCACCGTCGAATTCGCCCTGGTGGGGGCGCCGACACTGGTCGGGCTGGTCAAGGATTTTGGCGTGCTGGATCTGCCCTACCAGTTCAACTCCACTGCCGAAGTGGATGCCATGCTCGACGGGCCGATGGGCCAGCAACTGCTCGCCAAGCTGGAAGAAAAGGGCCTGGTGGGCCTGGGCTTCTGGGAGATCGGGTTTCGTAACCTGACCAACAGCAAGCGGCCTATCGAAAAGTGGGAAGACCTCAAAGGCTTGAAAATTCGCACCGTGCAGAGCCCGATTTTCCGTACCTTCTTTGATCACCTGGGGGCCAACGCCCAGCCGATGCCGATCAACGAGGTGTTCGGTGCTCTGGAAATGCATGCCATCGACGGCCAGGAGAACCCTATCTCGCTGATCGCCACCCAGCGCTACAACGAGGTGCAGAAGTACCTGACCCTCAGCGAGCACATCTATACCGCCTACGTGCTGCTGATGAGCAAGAAGACCTGGGACTCTCTGGATGACGCGCAGCAGGCGCAGGTGCGCAAGGCCGCCGAGCAGGCGCGCAGCGAGCAGCGCCAACTGGCCCGTCAGGCCAACAGTGAGAAGCTCGCCGAGTTGAAGGCGTCGGGCATGCAGGTCAATGCCCTCAGCAATGAACAGCGCCAGCGCTTCGTCGATCAGGCGAAGATCGTCACCGAGCAGGTGCGTGGCAGCATCGACGCCGATTTCGTCAGCGCCTGGCAGGCCGAATTGCAGCGCTTGCGCGAGGCCAACTGAAATGTCCGAGTGCCTGCATCAGCGTCTCGGTCTGCCCCATGCAGCCGACGGGCAGCGATTGATCGATGCCCACCACCACCTGTGGAACCTCGATACCCATCGCTATCCGTGGCTGCAGGACGACGTCGATCAGGGCTTCTTTCTCGGCGACTACGCGCCCCTGCGTCGCAACTATCTGCCAGAGGATTATCTGGCCGACAGCGCTGGGCAGCGGGTGCTCGCCACGGTGCATTGCGAAGCCGAGCACGAGCGTGCCGATCAGGTGGCGGAAACCCGTTGGGTGCACGAGCAGCATGCGCGCTACGGCTTTCCCAATGCGGTGGTGGCCCATGTCTGGTTCCACCGCCCGGACTGCGAGGACATCCTTGGCCGACATCTGCAATACCCGCTGCTGCGCGGTATTCGCAGCAAGCCGGTGACGGCCTCGCGCCCCGAACTGGCCTCCAGCGTGCGCGGCCAGGCCGGCAGCATGCAGGACGACGACTGGCTACGGGGCTTTGCCTTGTTGGCCAAGCACGGTCTGTCCTGGGATTTGCGTGTGCCGTACTGGCACCTGCAGGAAGCGGCGCAGGTCGCCGCTGCCTTTCCCGAGGTGCCCATCGTGCTCAACCACATGGGCTTCCCCTGGGATCGCAGCGCGGCCGGGCTCGAAGGTTGGCGCACCGGCATGCAGGCTCTGGCGGCGCAGCCGAATGTCAGCGTCAAGATTTCCGAGCTCGGCCTACGTGATGAACCGTGGACGCTGCAGAGCAACCGCGGCGTGATCGAGGAAACCTTGTCGATGTTCGGCATCGAGCGTTGCCTGTTTGCCAGCAACTACCCAGTGGCCGGTTTGCGCATCGGTTACGGCGACCTGGTCACCGCGATGAGCACGGTGCTGGAGGGATATGACAGCGCGCAGCGCGATGCCTTTTTCTGGCGTAACGCCAGGGATTTCTACCGGATCGCCCTGGAGGGCTAGCCCTATCAGTGGCATCCCGTAGTCGCTGGCGAGCGTCTATCACCTGATATTTCACAGGTACTCAGCATCGGTTCATTGGCCCGAGGGGGAGGCGTTTGCCCGACGTTTCATCTACCGCCCCGGTGACGCTTTGCCGGATGCGGCTGCCCGATAACGCGCAGATGGCTTTTTTCGTTCAAGGCATTTCCTGTGGTTATCACTGAATGCGCATAAGTGATTATCCGCCGCCAAACGCTCTGGCTAGAGTCGGCGGCAATAGGCAGCGATGGCTGTCGCGATAAACCAATAAGAAGCCCGCCTTGAGTCCTCGCAAGGTGATGACAGGCAAAGAAGGAGCTGACCATGACAACAAGAATAACGGTCGAGGCACTGTCCTCGTCCATCGCCAAACGCTGCGTGCGGCTCCTGTCCCTTCTGATCCACCGATCCAATCGTCCCTCAACCACCCTAGCCGTGCCGCTGAACACAGCGCATGTCGGCTGACCGCCAATACGTAGTGAAAGGAGCTGTGAACATGAAAATAAAATCTATCCGTACCCGCGTCTTCGAATGGAAAGGCAAGGTGGTACCGCCGCAGGCCCACTTCTGCACCAATGCCAGCGATATTCTCTTCGAGCGCGGCGATGCCATGGGCTCGTTCCGTTTCCATGGTTGGCTGGTGGTGGAAGTGGAGACCGACACCGGCATCGTCGGCATCGGTAACTGCGCCCTGGCACCGCGTGTGGCCAAGGAAATCATCGACACCTACCTGGCACCCATCGCCATCGGTGAAGACCCCTTCGACAACGAATACATCTGGCAGAAAATGTACCGTCAGAGCCACGCTTGGGGCCGCAAGGGCATCGGCATGGCAGCGATCTCGGCGATTGATATCGCCATCTGGGACATCATGGGCAAGGCGGTGGGCAAGCCGGTCTTCAAGCTGCTTGGCGGGCGTACCAAGGAAAAAATCTGGACCTACGCGTCGAAACTCTACGCTAACGACAACCTCGACCTGTTCCTCGAGGAAGCTCAGGGTTATCTCGACCAGGGCTTCACCGCACTGAAGATGCGCTTCGGTTACGGCCCTAAAGACGGCCCGGCGGGTATGCGCCGTAATATCGAGCAGGTGCGCGCGTTGCGTGAGCTGGCTGGCCCGGATATCGACATCATGCTCGAGTGCTACATGGGCTGGACCCTGGAATACGCCCGGCGCATGCTGCCGAAACTCGCCGAGTTCGAGCCTCGCTGGCTGGAAGAACCGGTGATCGCCGATGACCTGGAAGGCTACATCGAGCTGAAGAAGATGGGGATCATGCCGATCTCCGGCGGCGAGCACGAGTTCACCTCGTATGGCTTCAAGGACATGCTCGAGCGCCGTGCCGTGGACGTGATTCAGTACGACACCAACCGCGTCGGCGGCATCACCGCAGCGCGCAAGATCAACGCCATGGCCGAAGCCTGGTCGGTGCCGGTCATTCCCCACGCCGGGCAGATGCACAACTACCACCTGACGATGTCGACCACCGCTTCACCGATGGCCGAGTTTTTCCCGGTGTTCGATGTCGAGGTCGGCAACGAACTCTTCTACTACGTGTTCAAGGGCGAGCCGGCGCCGGTCAACGGCTACATCCAGTTGGACGACAACAAGCCGGGCCTGGGCCTGGAAATCTCCACCGAGTACCTGAGCGAGTTCAACATCATCGAGTGATGGTTGGCTGCGCCTTTCGCAACATCAAAGCCCCGGTCTGACCGGGGCTTTTCATTAGCGTCGGCGCAACAGCCCGAATAGACCGATAACGGCCAGCAACAGCAGCAATGCCACAGCAGAGGTGCTCACGTACAGGCCCGTGGTGCCGAGCAGCGGTTTCTCCACCCGTTGATAGGTGGGCTGTTTGAGTAGCAGGTTCAGCGCCGCGTCTAGCTGTGCAGTGTGAATCTGGCGCAGTTCCTTGGAGTGATCGGCGAAGCGACCCTCCTCGTAGTCGGCCAACGAACTCCAGTACGTGTCGGCGAGGGCGCTGTTGCCCTGGGCCGTCCAGCTCTGGCGGGCGAGGGCGACGTTGCGCAGGCGCTCGACGGTTGCGTCATCCAGGCCGTCTCTGGCGAGCCTGTGCAACAGGTCGTGCAGACGCTGTAGAGTTTGCTCGACATCGCCGCGCGCCACCTCGGCGTTGATGCTGAAGAAGCTGCTGCTGGCATAGGCACTGCGTTCGACGCTCGGCCCATAGGCCAGACCGTGATCGAGACGCAGATCGCGGTACACCGCCCACTGCAGATAGTCGCGCAGCAACTGCCAGGTGCCGTGGTCGAGCTCGCCGACGAAGGGCTCGGCGAAGATCAGATGCACCTTGGCGGTTTCACCGACCAGGCCATTGACCAGCGTACGTTCGGGCTCGGCCTTGCCGGTGCTTTCCGGCAGGTCGCGCAGCTCGGGCATGGGGCCGGGCGGCAATTCGCCGAAGCGCCGCTCGAGGTAGGCGGGCAGGCGGCGATCGAGATCACCGACCATGATCAGGGTGATGTTGTTGGCGACGTACCACTCGCTACGCAGGCGCTCCAGGGCATCGGCCGTCAGATGCTCCAGGTTGTCCGGCTCGGCGCAGGCCAGGCCCAGTTCTGCAGCCAGCTGCGCGGTGGCGTCATCCGCGCTGCCGGAGCTGCCGAGCAGGCGCTGCCAGGCAGCAGGGTGTTCGCCATTCTCGTGGGCGATGACGCCCTTGGCGGCGTCGATGCGCGCTTCGTTCAGCTCGGTGTTGAACAGTGCCGAGAGCAGCAGATCGAGGGCGGCGCGCTGATTGGCGGCCGGCACTTCAAGTACGAAGGTGGTGTCGCTATCGCGGGTGTAGGCGTTCCAGTCGCCGCCCAGGGCCTGCATACGCTCTTCCAGCCCCGCCTCGCCGCTGTCGTCGATGCCGCTGAACAACAGGTGTTCGAGCAGGTGCGGCAGCTCCTTGTGGCGGCAGTCGAACTGATCGAAACCGACACCGACTACCAGGCGAATGGACACATGGCCGCGTTCGCTGGTGGGCTTGAGGATCAGTTGCAGGCCGTTGTCCAGCGGATAGCCTTCCACCTTGAGGCGGTCCGCCGCCAGCAGGTGGCTACACAGCAACAGGCTCAGCAACAACGTCAGCGTGCGGCCGGTGGAAAGCACTACTCGCCACCTTCTTCGGCGAGCAGGGCGCCGGTTTCATGGCTGCCGAGTACGGCGTAGGCACTTGCGCAGAACAGCGAGTTGAGGCGTTTCATGTCGTCGATCAGTTCCAGGTGAAGAGAGCTGGTTTCCAGACTCTTGACCACCTGCTTGTGTAGACGTTCGACATGTAAATGGGTCAGCCGGCGTTCCTGGATGCGGAAGCGACGCTTCTCGCGCAGCAATTGGCGAGCGGCATCGGCGTCAGCGGAAAAGAATACCGACAGGCCCAGACGCAGGTTGCCTAGCAGGCGCTCCTGCAGTTCGGTGAGTTCCACCAGGCCGCTTTCCGAGAAGGCGTGTCGCTGTGAGGTCTTCTCGTCCTGAATCTTGCCGAGCATGCGTTCGATGATGTCGCCGGCCCTTTCCAGGTTCGATGAGAACTCGATGATCTCCGCCCAGCGCCGGCTGTCGTGCTCGCTCAGTTCCTCTCTCTGCACCTGGGCCAGATACAGCTTCACGGCGGTGTAGAGGGCGTCGATGTCGTCGTCGATACGGCGCAGGTCCTTGCCGAGAATTGGCTGGCTGCCACGCAGGGCGTCGAGCAGGTGGCCGAGCATGCTGTCGACCAGGTCACCGATGCGCAGGGTTTCACGTACCGCATTGGACAGCGCCAGGCTCGGCGTGGACAGCGCAGTGGGATCGAGGTGGCGAGCCTTGGCGACGGCGTTCATGTCCGGGCGATCCGGCAGCAGCCAGTTGCAGAAGCGCGCCATGAGGCCGAGGGTCGGCAGCATCAGCACGCAACGCAGGCTGTTGTAGAGCACGTGAAAACCGATGACCAGTTCCGCCGGATGCCATTTGAGGCTGTCCAGCCAGTGCACCAGCGGGTCGAGTACCGGAATCACCAGCACCAGGCCGATCAGCTTGTAGAGCAGGCTGCCCAGGGCCACGCGGCGCCCGGCCTGGCTCTGCATGCTGGCATTGAGAAAGGCCAGCACGCCGCTGCCGATATTCGCACCGATCACCAGGCCGATAGCCACTGGCAGGCCGATCACCCCGGCACCGGTCAGCGTCGCGGTGAGCAGCACCGCAGCCAGGCTCGAGTAGGAAATCAGCGCGAACAGTGCACCGACCACGGCGTCGAGCAGCAGGTCGCCGGTGAGCGAGGCGAACAGTACGTGAATGCCCTTGGCTTCGGTGATCGGCGTGGCGGCGGCGACAATCAGCTGTAGCGCCAGGATCATCAGACCCAGGCCGATGGCCACACGACCGAGCTGGCTGGCGCGGGTCTGCTTGCGGGACAGGAAGAACACCACGCCAAGGAAGATCAGCAGCGGCGACAGCCAACTGAGGTCGAAGGTCAGCACCCGCGCCATCAAGGCGGTACCGACGTCGGCACCGAGCATGATCGCCAGCGCCGGGGTCAGCGCCATCAGGCCCTGGCCGACGAAGGAAGTGACCAGCAGTGCCGTGGCGTTGCTGCTTTGCACCAGCGCGGTCACGGCAATGCCGGCGACGAACGCCATGGGCCGTTTGCCGACGTTGTGGCTGAGCACGCGGCGCAACTGTGAGCCGTACACCCGCAGGATGCCGGTACGCACGATATGGGTGCCCCAGATCAGCAGGGCAATGGCGGAAAGCAGATTGAGCAGAGTCAACATCACGCATCTCCCTGATACGCAGATTCGATCCCGATACTTGGGATACTGCCGGTGACGGGGGATTACAAAAGTCAGTCACATCGAGTGTGGCTGTGCTTGTACGCACCCACATAAATGAGCTGTAGCCGTCGTTCGCCTTATGTGCCAACTCTGCGAGTAGACGACGGGCACGCCGAGCGAGGGTCGGCCTAGGGTTACATGCGGGTTGGAGAGGTCTGGGGTAGGAGAGTTCGAGGAAATTGAGCCGTGAATGTTTTGCGCGCCCATAAACAAAGGGGCCTGATTAGGCCCCGTTGTTTTTAGCTGTTGCTATTACTGCCCAGGAACGTCCTTGCGCAGTTTCACCGGGTCTACGTCGTCCTTGCCTTCTGCGCGGCGGCGGGCGCCACGCAGGCGGATGTTCAACGCTTCGACACCCAGCGAGAAGGCCATGGCGAAGTAGACGTAGCCTTTCGGTACGTGGACTTCGAAGCTCTCGGCGATCAGCACGGTGCCGACCACGATGAGGAACGACAGGGCGAGAATCTTCAGGCTCGGGTGTTTCTCGATGAAGTCGCTGATGGTGCCGGCGCAGATCATCATCACGATGACGGCAACGACGATGGCCGCGACCATGACCGGTACGTGGGAAACCATGCCGACGGCGGTGATCACCGAGTCCAGCGAGAACACGATGTCGATGATGGCGATCTGAATGATGGTGCCGATGAAGTGCTTGGCCGCACCTTTTGGCGCTTCCACATTCTCTTCTTCGCCTTCCAGGCTGTGATAGATCTCGCTGCTGCTCTTCCAGAGCAGGAACAGGCCACCGAAGAACAGGATCAGGTCACGGCCGGAGATACCCTGGCCGAAGATGAAGAACAGATCTGCGGTCAGGCGCATGATCCAGGTAATGGAGAGCAGCAGCAGGATGCGCGTGACCATGGCCAGGGCCAGGCCGAAGAAGCGGGTGCGCGCTTGCAGGTGCTGCGGCATGCGGCTGACCAGAATTGCGATCATGATGATGTTGTCGATGCCCAGAACGATTTCCAGGGCAGTCAGAGTCAAGAAGGCAACCCAGATTTCCGGGTTGGTCAGCCATTCCATTAGATGTTCCTTGCAAGTGAGTGGACGACTGGCGCGAAAACGCGGCCAGGGTGCCGAATTTTAGCGCCAGTCGTGTGAAGATTTCGTCAAAATGTGTGCGGATCAGCTACCGAATAGCGGAAACACGCCCAGCACCAGGGCTGCAGCCAGGATGGCCATGCAGATCAGTACCGCCCATTTCAGGGTGAAGCGCTGCAGATCACCGAATTCGATCTTCGCCAGGCCGATCAACAGATAGGTCGACGGTACCAGCGGGCTGAGCAAGTGCACCGGCTGGCCAACGATCGACGCCCGGGCCATCTCCACGGCGCTGATGCCGTAGCCCGACGCCGCCTGGTTGAGCACCGGCAGGATGCCGTAATAGAAGGCGTCGTTGGACATGAAGAAGGTGAACGGCAGGCTCACCAGTGCGGTGATCACCGCCAGGTGTGGGCCCATTGCATCGGGGATCACGGCCAGCAGGCTTTTCGACATGGCGTCGACCATGCCGGTACCGGTGAGGATGCCGGTGAAGATGCCCGCGGCGAAGATCAGGCCGACTACCGCCAGGACGTTGCCGGCGTGGGCAGAGATACGATCCTTCTGCTGCTGCAGGCACGGGTAGTTGATGATCATCGCGATGCTGAAGGCGATCATGAACAGCACGGGCATCGGCAGCAGGCCGGCGATCAGCGTGGTCATCAGAATCACGGTGAGGAGGGCGTTGATCAGAATCAGCTTCGGACGACGAGCTTCCGGGAACTGCGAAACGCTGATCTCGTCCTGGGTGATCTTGCCTTCCGGCAGTTGCAGCACGCCCAGGCGCTTGCGTTCACGCAGACCATAGTAGTAAGCCACGCCGAACAGCACGATGGCACCAACGATCATGCCCGGAATCATCGGCACGAAGACGTCCGATGGGTCGACGTGCAGGGCGCTGGCTGCGCGAGCGGTCGGGCCGCCCCACGGGGTCATGTTCATGATGCCGCCGGCCATGATGATCAGGCCGGCCATGATGGTCGGGCTCATCTTCAGACGGCTGTACAGCGGCAGCATGGCGCCTACGCAGATCATGTAGGTGGTCGAGCCGTCGCCGTCCAGGGAAACGATCAGTGCCAGGGCCACGGTACCGACAGCGACCTTCAGCGGGTCACCCTTGACCAGCTTGAGGATCAGGCGCACGGGCGGATCGAACAGGCCCGAGTCGATCATGATGGCGAAGTAGAGGATGGCGAACATCAGCATCACGCCGGTAGGCGCGAGCTTGCTGATGCCTTCGAGCATCATCGGGCCGATCTGGGGGGCGAAGCCACCGATCAGGGCGAAGATGATCGGGATGATGATCAGAGCGATGAGCGCCGACAGGCGTTTGCTCATGATCAGGTACATGAAAGTCGAAACCATGGCAAAGCCAAGGAAAGTCAGCATGGAGATTCTCCGGACGTGATTCGGCTACGGTGCGAAAAGGCGGTCAGCGTTAGCGACGAGGCGAACGGAGGGGGTGGAGAAGGCGTGGAGAGCGAGGGCGGAGCATGGTTAATTACCTGTTTTATTCTTGTTGACGGCAGCTGCGGGCCTCTCTGGCGGCAGCTCATCGACCGATCTATGTCGGTCAGTGAGCGGATGCTAGAGCACAAAGCTTTCAGCCAGCTTTCGCCGAACTCAGATAATTGCTGGATGTTTCGCCGCGGCTACATAAACCGGCGCGGGCCCGTGAGCCCCGCCAGCCGTGGGCTACAGCATTCGCTCGAGTAGATAGAGCGTGGCGACCAGGGAGGCCGCGGCGAGTAGATGTTGCAGCGTGATGATGCCGGCCATCAGGTTGGCATCGCCGCCCAACTGGCGAGTCAGCACATAAGCGGTCGGTGCGGTGGGCAGGGCGAAGAACAGTACCAGTACGGTGCTCTCCATCACCGGTAGTTGCAGCGCGTAAGCGACGGAGAATGCCAGCAGCGGCATCAGTAGCAGGCGCAGCAGGCTATTCCAGGTCAAAGCGGGGATTTCGCCACCCAGTTGCTCCGGCTTGAGTGCCGCGCCAACGCACAGCAAACCCAGCGGCAGGCTGGCGGCGGCGAGCAGGCTGAGCAGGCGGCCACTGCCGCCCGGCAAACCGAGGCCGCTGAGATTGACCAGGGCGCCAGCGAAGCAGGCGAGGATCAGCGGGTTGCGGATGATCGGCAGTAGCAGGCCGCGTGCGCTGACGCCACGCTCGGCGGTCAGCGACCACACCGACAGCACATTGACCGTCGGCACCATCAACGCCAGCATCAGCGCGGCCAGGGTCAAGCCTGGCTGGCCAAACAAACTGCCCACCGCCGCCAGACCCAGATAGGTGTTGAAACGCAGAATGCCCTGGCTGAAAGCACCGAAGCGCGACGCCGGCCAGCCGCGCAGGCGGCGTACGATCAGCAGTGCCAGCCAGGCTATGCCCAGACCAAGCAGCACGGCCAGCGCCAGCCTGGGTAACTGCGGGTTGTCCAGCGGCGCAGTGGCCAGGCTGTTGAACAGCAGGGCGGGGAATAAAATGAAGTAATTGAGGCGCTCGGCCCCGGGCCAAAAGGCTTCACTGGGAAAACCGCGACGGCGCAGTTCATAACCGGCAACGATCAGTGCGAAGAGTGGCCAGAGGGCCAGAAGCAGTTCGGTCACGGGAGCCCCCGGTGGTGGTGAGCGTGCATCTTCGCCAGTGCCGCACGATCAGGCAAGCCAGATGCGAGCTGGATATCAACAGGCTTCAGGAGAGAACGATGAGCGATCTACATAGCGGTGGCTGCCAATGTGGCGCATTGCGTTATCAGTTCCAGGCGCCTTTGAGCGATATCGCCCATTGCCACTGCTCGATCTGTCGGCGCAGCACCGGCGGCATTCTGGTCACCTGGATCACCGTGCCGCTACAGCACTTCACCTGGCTGCAGGGCGAGCCCGCGCGCTACGCCTCGTCAGCGACCTGCACACGGTATTTCTGCCCAACCTGTGGTGCGCATTTGGCTTTACTCACCACCCTGAGTCCGCAGTCGATGGATGTGACCATCGCGACGCTGGATCACCCGGAACAGGCGCCTGCGGATCGGCATATCTGGGTCCAGAGCCGATTGCCCTGGCTGCAGGTGGATACGCACTTGCCGGAAGAGCGGCAGGAGCGGATTGAATAGCTTGCCTCTAGGCCAACCAAGTGACGGTCGCCGTAGCGCGTAAGCCTCCTCTTTGTCTGGTTTTCCCTAAAGAATGCTCGCTTTGGGCCGATCAAGAGTCGTCCCTTGACATGCCTTCGTGCCGCATATGGATGCGCTTTCGCTGTTTAACGTGCCGCAGTACATAAGCACGACGACAGACAATCTTTTTCCCTTGGTAATTGAATCTGCCGAAGTCCATGGAATAGGTGATACCCCGTGCTCAGAAATATCCCGTTGAGTCGCAAGCTCTTACTGATACTCGCGTGCCCGCTGTTTGGGTTTCTCTGGCTCGCTGCATTGCAGGTCGCCAGCAGTTACCAGACCTTGCAGGAGATGGATCGAACCCAGGAGGCCAGCGCCGCCGCTCAGAAAGTCAGTCAGTTGATTACCGTGTTGCAACGCGAGCGGGGCGCCAGCGGGATTTTTCTGGGTAGCCAGGGCAAAAATATGCAGGACGTCTTGCTGCGCATGCGTGGGCAGACCGACACGGCGCTGGGCGAAGTGCGCGCGCTGTCCGGCAGCGCGGCTGATCAGCTCGACGAAGCCCTTGCCGCGTTGAGCGGCCTGGATGCGACTCGCGGGCAGATCGACAAACTGGCGATCGACAACCGTGAGTCGGGGGCGCGTTATACCGCGATCATCCGCACGCTGATCGGCTACACCCACGGCCTCGAGCGCAGCGTCGACGATCCATCGCTGGCCCGCGTACTGTCGTCGCTCACCCAGTTCATCGAGATGAAGGAGCGGGCCGGGCGTGAGCGCGCCATGCTCGGCGTGGTGTTCAATCAGGATCGTTTCGACGCCGATCTGCTCTCCACCTTCAGCCGCAACCTGGGCGAGTTCACTGCTTACTCCGAAGGCTTCCGCCGCAACGCCTCGGCGGATTTCGTGCGCAAGCTCGACGAGAAGATGCAGCAGCCCAGTGCCGTGGAAGTCGCCCGGTTGCAGAAGCTGGCCTTCGACACGCCGCTTGGTCAGTCGCTGGGCGTCAAGTCTACCGACTGGTTCCAGACTTCCACCAGCCGCATCGACCTGATGGGCGAAGTGGAGACCGAGCTGGGTCAGAGGGTCGGCATCCTGGCCGCCCAGGCGCGTGACAAGGCCGCCGGCGTGCTGTGGATGACGGTGATTGGCGTGCTGGCCGCGCTGGCGGTGGTGACCGTGCTGTCCTATTTGATCATCAGCAACATCAACTTCGCCGTGCGCGAGGCGAACACCGCGCTACTGGCCCTTTCCCAGCGAGACTTGACCGCACGCTCGACCTATCAGGGCAAAGACGAATTCGGCGAAATAACCCGTAACCTCAACCGCATGGCTGAAGAGCTGGCGCAGATCGTGCGCGAGATTGGCTCCGCCACCGCCCAGGTGGCCACCGCAGCGGAAGAGTCCTCGGCGGTGACCCTGCAGACCAGCAACAGCCTGGAGCGTCAGCGCCAAGGCACCGAGTTGGTGGTGACCGCCATCAACGAGATGAGCGCGACGGTTCGCGACGTGGCGCAGAGCACCAGCGATGCTGCGCAAATGTCCCGTCAGGTGAACCTCAGTACCACCCAGGGCCGCCAGGAAATCGAGCGTACCGTGGAGGTCATCCGCGAACTGTCCACCCAAGCGGATGAGACCGCGCGGATAATCGGCGATCTGAAACAGGAAAGTGATTCGATCTCTGGCGTGCTCGACGTGATCCGCGGGATTGCCGATCAAACCAACCTGCTGGCTCTCAACGCGGCCATTGAAGCGGCGCGGGCCGGCGATCACGGTCGCGGCTTCGCGGTGGTCGCCTCCGAAGTCCGTACCCTGGCACAGAAGACCCAGGAGTCCACCGGCAATATCCAGGAGATGATCGCCAATCTGCAGAAAGGCTCGGATCTCGCCACCCATTCGATGGAGGAAACCCTCGGCAAGGCGCGCGCAGGTGCGGCCAACATCGAGCGCGCAGGTGACCTGCTGGCCGATATTGCCGCCGGCGTCGCCGGGATCAACGACCGCAACATGCAGATCGCCACGGCTGCCGAAGAGCAGAGTGCGGTCGCCGAGGACATCAACCGTAACGTGGTCGAGATCAACGATGTCGCCATCCAGGTCAGCTCCGGTGCCGAGCAGACCGCAGCCACCAGCCTGGAGCTGGCGCGGCTGGCCGAGCACCAGCAGAAACTGGTGAACCGTTTCCGCCTGGGATGACGGTCGTGCGGACGCTGCCTGGCCTGCAGGCAGTGTCATGGCTGGCTGCGTTGCCGCCAGTCGGCAGGGCGCGGATATTTATGAAATCTTGCTCATGGCCGCTGGTCAGAGCCTGACTCCTACTGCCCGGGTTCATGCGATGCCACTGATAGTCATAGCCGAAGACGAACGCTCGATCAGAGAGCTCCTCGTGGAGATCTTCGAAGACGAAGGTCATCAGGTGAAAGCTTTCCCCTGTGCCGACGACGCCTGGGAGTTCCTGTCCAGCAGCGACGGGCAGGTACAGATGGTGTTGACCGACTTCAGCATGCCTGGCGATATCGACGGTATCTTTCTCGCCCACCTGATTCGCGATCGCTTCCCAGATATGCCGATCATCATCTCTTCCGGCTTCCTGGAAGGGACGACCGATTTCGAAGGTTTGAACGTGGCGGTGATCCCCAAACCGTGGACGGTCAATCAGCTCCTCGCCATATGCGCGGCGATGACCGCTGAAAAAGCACCCCAGGCCGGCATTCAGCCGGTTTGATCGCTTCCAGTAACGGCTGCAAGGCCTCGCGGCTGTCTCGTTACACAAGACTTCTCTCAGGTGACTGCACAGAAAGGTTGGTGGATAGGTAGAATCGCCGCCCCCGTTTTACTGCTGGAGATGTCACGTTGGCCATTCACTACTCGCCTGCCCCGGATATTGTCGCTTGTGGCCGCACTGGTGCGAGCCTCAGCGCTACTCAGGATCAGGCGCAGGTTTCCTGCAAACTCTGCCTTCGCTCGCTCGAAAAGGAGGCTGCCCCAGCCGCGGCAGCCAACCGCACGCCAACCCTGGCCGAGCTACGTGCCGCTGCTCGCGCCGCCAAGGCTCCGGCCAAGCAACCTGAGGCTAAAGCTGCGCTGAGCGTGCGGGCCGCATGGCAGCAGAAGCTGGAGCAGATTCCCGGTCGCAACCGGCTGCCACGCGGTGCTGCTCGCCAGGCGTACGTGTAACTTGCTGCCTCATCAGGGCTGCGAGACAGCCCTGATTGTTTGATGCCTGCATTACTGCCTTACCTTACTTGGCTTCATGCTGGTGTAACCCTTCCTGAGTGCGTAGCGCCATAGTTTTTTCATCTAGGCGTTAGGTCACTTCAAGTAACTTTCTAAACTTGATAATCACTCCTGATAAACACTTCAACATTCGGCCGGAAATACGGGGTCGCCTGAAACTCTTGGTTTGGATTGGAATAGGCAAGTTTGCCTCTGAAGAAAATTTATCAGTCGCTGATGAACTTAAAGTGCAGTTGCATCTTCATGTGTCAAAAAATGAAATTTCTCTCCCCGTTATTACCTGAATAACCACTGTCCAGTTACTTGTAGTCTATTCATGAGCCCCGCTCATTAGGTTTTGCAGTATTTCGCTACTAATCACTGTGGCCGATAGCTGCTAGCGTCAGCAGCCGTTTGTCTATCGATCCTTTAAGTACGGATGTGTTCTTATTCGCGAATGCCTGTTATCTGTTGAATGGATCAATCGCGGTACCTCGTGCTGTTCTTTACCCGAGTGAACGACGAACTTTGCCATGCAGACTATTCCCTGACTAAAAACAGTGAACCGAAATGAGAGCCGCAGCTACCAAGTTCAATGCACTGGTGCAGTGGCAATAAAACGAAATGAGTCGTGGCAGCCGCCGATGTTCAGCAGCTCGCCAACTTGAACGACCTTGAGGTTACCGTGATGAAAGACCAGAACACCTTGCAGAACCCGGTGGTTGAAGTGGATCCGGCCGCAATGGCGGTATCGCCGACGCGCCGCAGCTTTCTCAAATTCGGTGCCTCGGGCATCGCGGCGGCGACGCTCTCCGGCCTGATTCCCGACAGCGCCCTGGCGACCGTCCAGAATGCGGTACCCGGTATCGAGGACAAATCGGCACCCGGCGTCGGCGAGCAGCGTATTCGGCTGGTCGTGAATGGTCAGGTGCACACGCTGAACGTGCCGGCCAATGCGGTATTGCTGGATGTATTGCGTGACCGCCTGCAACTGACCGGCACCAAGAAGGGCTGTGATTACGGTCAATGCGGCGCCTGCACCCTGCTGGTCAATGACGTGGCGATCAATTCCTGCCTGTCCCTCGCGGTGCAGCATGACGGCGACAGCATCACCACCATCGAAGGCCTGGCCCAGGGCGATACCCTGCACCCGGTACAGGAAGCCTTCTGGGAGCACGACGCCTATCAGTGCGGCTACTGCACGTCCGGGCAGATCATGAGCGCCGTGGCGATTCTCAAGGATCCGAACATCCCCAGTGACGACGCCAGCGTTCGCGAAGCCATGAGCGGCAACATCTGTCGCTGCGGCGCCTACAAGAACATCCTCAGCGCGGTGCAGTCCGCGCGGTCGAAGATGGGAGGGATGGTCTGATGCGTACTTTCAATTTCGTGCGTGCCGAGTCGCCCGCACACGCCGTCGGTTCGATGACTGGTGACGAACCGCGCTCTTATCTGGCAGGCGGCACCACGCTGCTCGATCTGGTCAAGCTGGACGTGATGAAGCCCGAGCAGATCGTCGACATCAACCACCTGCAACTGAAGCAGGTCGAGCGCCTGGCCGATGGCCGGCTGCGCGTCGGCGCGCTGGTCAGCAATACCGATCTGGCCAATCACCCGCTGGTGCGCGAGCACTATCCCGTGCTGTCCCAGGCCCTTCTGGCCGGTGCCTCGACGCAGTTGCGCAACAAGGCGACCACCGCCGGCAACGTCATGCAGCGGGTGCGCTGCAATTACTTCCGCGACGGTACCTCAGCCTGCAACAAGCGTGAGCCGGGTTCGGGTTGCGCGGCCATCGGCGGCTTGAATCGCAGCGTGCACGCGGTGCTGGGAACCAGCGAGCACTGCATTGCCACGCACCCGTCGGACATGTGCGTGGCCATCGCTGCCATCGGCGCACAGGTCACCGTTCGCGGCGCCGCTGGCGAGCGACAAATCCCGTTCGGCGACTTCCACCTGCTGCCTGGAGAAACGCCGTGGCGCGAGCATGCGCTGGAGCGCGGTGAGCTGATCACCCACGTGACCCTGGACGCGCCGCTTGCCGGCAGCCGCTCCGCCTATCTCAAGCTGCGCGACCGCGCCTCTTATCAATTCGCCCTGGCTTCCAGCGCGATCATTGTGGTGCTCGACGGGCAGCGCATCGCCGACGCACGCGTCGCTCTGGGTGGGCTGGGCAGCAAGCCGTGGCGCGCTACCGAGGCCGAGCGGGCGCTGATTGGTCAGCGGGCCACCCCGGAGACCTTCGCCCGGGTGGCGGAACTGGCGGTGAAAGGGGCGCGGGCTTACGAGCACAACGCTTTCAAGATTCCACTGGGGCAGCAGGTGGTTATGCGCAACCTGCGCGACCTTACGACTTAGACCCTATTCACGATCTGCTGCGCGTCGGCCCTACTGCGTTAAAAACAAGCTCGGAATGCTCATTTACAGCCGTAAACTCCGCTTCCTCGCTTATTTTTGCCTTGTATGGCTCTAGCTCGCTAGATCGTGAAAAGGCTCTTCAGGAGCTTATTCATGAGCGATAAAATCATCGGCGTCGCCCAGCGACGCGTAGAAGGTCGTCAGAAGGTCAGTGGCGCGGCGTTGTATGCCGCGGATCATCATCTGGACGGTCAGCTTTACGCCTATGGCGTTTACAGCAGCATTTCCAGTGGGCGGATAGTGGTGGTTCACGACGAGCAGGCGCGGCGTATGCCCGGTGTCGTCGAGGTGCTGCACCACGGCAATTTCCCTCGCCTGCATCGCACGCCCAGTGGCGCCAAGAACCTGATCAAGAACATCCTCACCGCCAGCAAGGTGGATGAGCACCGGCTGCCCTTCGAGGACGACCGGGTCTACTATCCAGGGCAGTTCGTAGCCCTGGTGGTGGCCGAGAGTTTCGAGCAGGCGAGGGCGGCCGCCTATCAGG
This sequence comes from Pseudomonas sp. AC355, assembly GCF_979258205.1. Taxonomy (NCBI): domain Bacteria; kingdom Pseudomonadati; phylum Pseudomonadota; class Gammaproteobacteria; order Pseudomonadales; family Pseudomonadaceae; genus Pseudomonas; species Pseudomonas sp. AC355. The sequence goes on from NZ_OZ409843.1 coordinate 4,894,881, forward strand.
TGAACGTCGATTACCAGGCGGACGAGTCGATCAACAGCCTGCAGGATGCGCTGCGTACCCGTGGTGCGCGTGCCGGTGGTGGTGGCCACGAGCGTGGCGATCCCGAAGCGGGGTTTCAGCAGGCTGCGCACCGCATCGACGTGACCTACACCACGCCGGTGGAAACCCACAATCCCATGGAAATGCACGCCACCACCGCCCACTGGCGTGATGGTCGTCTGTTCGTCTACGAAAGCAGCCAGGGGGTGGTCAACCACCGCAACGTGCTGGCCAATGTCTTCGATCTGTCCACCGATCAGGTCAAGGTGCTGGCGCCCTACATCGGCTCCGGTTTCGGCGCCAAGCTGTGGCCCTGGCCTCACTCCATCGCCGCCTGCGCGGCTGCCAGGGTCACCAAGCGGCCGGTGCAACTGATGTTGCCGCGCGAGCAGATGTTCACCACCGTTGGCCATCGCCCGGAAACCCGCCAGCGGATGCGCCTGGCTACCGATGGCGAAGGCAAGTTGCTGTCCATCCGTCACGAGTCCTACAACAGCACCTCGACCCTGGATAACTACACCGAGACCTGCGGCGGGGTGACCAAGAGCCTGTATTCCTGCCCGAACGTGCTGGTCAGCCACAGCATGGGCCAGGTGAATCGCGGCACGCCAACCTCCATGCGAGCACCCGGCGCGGCACCCGGGCTGTTCGCCCTGGAGTCGGCTATCGACGAGATCGCCCTGGCCAGTGGCGTCGACCCGCTGGTGTTCCGCCAGAAGAACCTGGCCAGCAAAGATGAAAGCACTGACTTGCCGTGGTTCAGCAATCACCTGCCGGAAGCCATCGAGAAGGCTGCCGAGCGCTTTGGCTGGCATCAGCGTAATGCTGCCGTCGGCGCCATGCGCGAAGGCGACGAGCTGATCGGCTACGGCGTGGGCGCCTGCAACTGGGAGGCCTTTCAGGTCGCCACCGATGCGCGGGTAATCCTCCGCGCCGATGGTCGCGCGCTGGTGCAGTGCGGCTTGCAAGACATCGGCACCGGCACCTACACCATCATCGCGCAGACCGTCGCCGAATTGACTGGCTTGCCGATGGATCGTGTCGAGGTGCAATTGGGCAACTCGTCGTTCCCGCCTGGCGCCCTGTCCGGTGGCTCCTGGGTGACTGCCAGCCTGATGCCTGCCGTCGCCGGCGCGACTCGCCAGGCGCTGGACAAGTTGCGCGAGTACGCGGTGATGAACAATGGCCCCTTCGCCGGCCAGGATCCACAGAGCCTGGAACTGGGTGCAAGCGGACAGCTGAGCAAAGGCGGCGTGAACGCCAGCTTTGCCGATGTACTGACCCGCCAGCGCCTGTCACGGGCAGAGGCGACCTACCACAGCGGTGCCTCGGAGAACGACAAGTACTCCTTCCGCTCCTTTGGCGTGCACTTCGTCGAAGTGCGCTGGGATCCAGGCATCTCGCGTCTGCGCGTTGCACGGGTGGTCAGCGCCATCGACGTGGGCAAGGTGGTCAACCCGCTGGCGGCGCGCAATCAGGTCGAGGGCGCGATCATCATGGGCATCGGCATGGCGCTGTTCGAGGCGGCCGAGTACGACCCGCGCAATGGCTTGCCGGTGAACAACAACTTCGCCGAGTACATGGTGCCCGTGCATGGCGACCAGCCGGATATCGATGTGCTGCTGCTCGACTATCCGGATTACCAGCTTGGCGAATTCGGCGCACGGGGCATTGGCGAGATCGGCGTGACGGGGCTCGCAGCCGCCGTCGCCAACGCGGTCTACCACGCCACCGGGCAGCGTATTCGCAGCCTGCCGATCACCAAGGAAAAATTGATGGCCACCCGGTAATCGGGGGCGTGAACGAGCGCAGGCCGTCAAACGAGTGGCCTGCGTTGCCTGGGTTGAGGTGGCGAGGTGGTGTTGATGAAGCAACTTGACCTGCAGGTAATTCAGCAGGCTCGTGCCTGGTTGGCAGAGGGGCAACCGATCTGGTTGTGCACCGTGCTGTCGACCTTTGGTTCTGCTCCCCGCGCGCCGGGTGCGATGTTGGTGGCGTTGCCTAACGGTTCATTCTGCGGGTCGCTGTCTGGCGGCTGCGTAGAAGAAGATTTTCTCGAGCGGGTGGCCAGCGGCTCGTTCGCTACCCGCAATCAGGTGGTGCGCTACGGCGAGGGCGGATTGACGCCAACCCGTGCGTTGCCCTGTGGCGGCGTGCTCGATGTGCTGGTCGAGTACATCGAATCGGGCGCGGCTGCCGAGGCGATGCTGGTGCAGGTCGAGCATGCCCTTGGTGGCGGCGAGTTGCTGATCCGCGACGTGCCGCTGGGCAATGGGGTCGGTGAGTGTCGGCCAGCCAGCATGAGCGATGCGAGGATTCAGCGCGGCGAGGAACATGTGTCGATCCGGGTCGGCGCCGTGCTACGGGTGATCCTGGCAGGCTGGTCACCGGTCGCCGAGTTCTGCGCCAGCTTCGCGATGTCGCTCGGTTACGAGGTGATTCTCTGCGATCCGCGTCCCGAGGTGATCGCCGAAGTGACCCTGCCAGGCATGCAGGTACTCGAACTGCTGCCGGCCCGTTTCATCGCCGAGCAGGGCGCCCACCGCGCCACTGCGGTACTGGCCCTGACCCATGATCCGCGTATGGACGACCTGACGCTTATCGAAGCAGTACGTACCGAGGCCTTCTACATCGGCGCCATGGGTTCGCAGCGCACCAGCGGTAAACGTATGGAGCGTTTGGCACGCCTGGGCGGGCTGACGCCTGAGCAGATGCAGCGAATTCACGCTCCGATCGGCTTGCAACTGGGCAGCAAGTCACCGGCTGAAATCGCCCTGGCGACCATGGCCGATGTGCTCAGGGTCGCCAACGGCATCGACCGGGGCGCGGTGTAGGCATGGTTTCGCACGCTCCTGTGGTGATCGTTCTGGCGGCGGGTCGCGGCTCGCGCTTCCGTGCTTCTGGTGGCGCAGTGAGCAAGCTGCAGGCCGATCTGCACGGCAAGCCGGTTCTCGACCATGTGCTGGCGGCGGTCGAACGCTCAGGGCTCGCCGTTCACGTGGTACACAGCGCCCGTGGTGATGGCATGGCCGATTCGATTGCCGAAGGCGTGCGGGCTACCGCAGGTGCTTCGGGGTGGCTGGTGCTGCCGGGCGATCTGCCATTGGTGACCGCGCAAAGCATCCGCAGTGTGGCTGCTGCCCTGGCGGACAGTCCCGTGGTGGTGCCGGTCTTCGATGGCGCCAAAGGCCATCCGGTGGGGTTCGCTCGCGAGTGCTTCGACGAGCTGGCTGTGCTCAGCGGCGAGGCGGGCGGGGCATCCGTCGTGCAGCGTTACCGTGCTGCGGGACGCGCGCTGCAACTGCCACTCGATGATCCGGGCATCCTCACAGACATCGATACGCTCGAAGATCTGCTGCGGGTACGCCGTCTGCTCGAAGCTTTCGTTCAGTTCAGGGGCTCTGGCGAGCAGGTGTGAGCTAGTGTAGCGTCACAGATCAAATGTCGTATCCGAGCGATTGGGCTGAGTGGTCGCTCAAAGACGAGAGCGGACGTTCGCGTAACTTGTGGGAGGGGCTTTAGCCGCGAGCTCTTCACGCCTAGACAGGCACAATCGCGGCTAAAGCCCCTCCCACAAAAGCAGCAGCGCCCGATGTCCGCTTCCGCCCCATGGCTGCCATCCCACATTACGATACCCCGGTCGCCGCCTCGGGCACATCGACCACCCTGGCCGACATATGACCGTTGTCGCGAAACTAGGGTGATAAGTGCAAAAGAAGCGACGACCTGATGGTCGTCGCTTGCGCATTGTCCACGGCAATCCGTTCAAGCAATCGCCGTGGCCGCCTCGGCTCTCCTACAGAATGCTCAGCGGGTATTCGACGAAGGCGCGAATCTCGTTGAGATCCGGGCCTACGTCATTGCTGGAGCGGTAGATGGAGTTGCGCAGGCGCACGGAGAGGTCTTTGACCGCACCGTTCTGCACGGTGTAGCTGACCTGGTTGAACAGCTCGCGCTCCTTGCCTTCCTTGTCGCCACCGGTGTCGATGTTGTCGCCACGCACATAGGCGAACTTGTAGCGCAGGCCCGGTACGCCATAGCCGGAGAAGTCCAGCTCGTAGCTGGCCTGCCAGGAGCGCTCGTCCTTCAGGTTGAAGTCCGAGTAGTAGGAGTTGGCCAGGTAGACGCTGCTGCCGCCATCGCCGTAATCATAGGCATAGCCGGCGTCGCCGCTGCTTCGCTGGTGGGCGATGATGAAGGCGTGGTAACCGACGCTGTATTTGGCCGCCAGGCTCCAGATGTTGTTGCGGTCATTGCGGCCGTCGCCGCCGAAGTCCAGCGCTGCGTCCGAGTTGTCATCGTAGTCGGTGCGGTACAGGTTGAAATCGAAATTGAGCGCCTGGGTGTCGCTCAGCTCGGTGGTGTAGTTGAGGTTGGCGTAGTACTTCTCGTAAACGTCCTCCACATCCGAGTGATACAGCGCGGCGCTCAGGTTGTCGGTGAAGGCGTAGCTGCCACCCAGTACATCGATCTTCTTCAGGCGGTTGGCGTCCCGCGCCGGATCGCCCATCGGGCTGTCGGAAGTGAAGCGGCCAGCATTCAGTTCGAGGCCCTGCACTTCGTTGCTGGTAACCAATGTGCCAGTGAACGATTGCGGGAGCAGGCGGCTGTCGTCATGGGCCAGCACAGGCAGCGACGGGAACTGGTTGCCGTAACGGACTACTGTATTGGAGAAGCGCAGCTTGACCGCCGCCCCAGCCTGGGAAAGGTCGTCGACCGGGCGGCCATCGCCGTCGGTATCGAAGAACGCGCTGTAATTGCGGCCCCGACCGCTGTCGAGCTTGACCCCGAGTAGACCGAAGGCATCGACACCTACGCCGACGGTACCCTGGGTAAAGCCGGACTCGAAGGTGGTGATGAAGCCCTGGCCCCACACCTTGGCGTCGGCGGCGTTGTTCTTGAAATCGCGGTTGAAGTACGCATTGCGCAGCAGCAATTTCAGGCTGCTGTCGGCGATGAATCCGTTGGATTCGGATTGCTCACTGGCCTGTGCCAGTGGAATGCCTGCTGCCAGACACGCGCAGGCGAGTGCGAGTTTCTTGTGTTTGAACATGGATGCTCCTAGTCGATTGGCAGGTGTTGAAGTATTGATTCACCAATGTCACAACATAATTATTATGTGCGCTGGATATACCAGCGCAGTGCGATAGTTATCATCGGCGTTGGCGCATGAGCCAACCACAGGAGTCGATTATTACTATCGATGGAAATGATGCGTAGCGGCAGGGGTTTACCTATAGCATTCGAGGCGATGAACTCATAACCATTGGCTCCGAGAGTAGCCGGTGGTCTCTCCAGTTCATCATCCTTTGGTTTCCGCCTCACTATGAGGCGGTTTTTTTTGCCCGTAGAAAAGTACTTTGAATTAAAGCGGTAAGTTTGTTTTGTGCTGTTTTTCATTGGAATGGGCAATACGCTTTGGGCTCATTCATGGTAAGGCGCGATATTGATAGTTGGATATTGTTATTGATGACTTCTGCTCATAAGGGTATTCGTTTATTGATACTTTATTTACACCGAATTTATCTTTATAGATTGTCTGTTTGCCGGCGGGCACAAGTCAGTGCGTCGTCACTTTTTCCTGTCGCAAAGGCTTACAGGAAAAAGCGGCACCCCGTTGCGCTGTCGAGGTCACATGAGGCCGCAGCCGATTCACCTCCTGAACAAGCGAGATAAACCGTGTTTCACCTGATCACGGGCCTCATAGCCCTGTATGTATTCTGGCGAATGATCTGCATCCAGCGCTGGTCGCGCGCCGTCAAAGGCGTGTTGGGCGTGCTGATCCTGCTGGTCGCCGAGCACCATCTGATCACCCGTACCTTTTTCGGCAGCATGGCCTCCCCGGAGATTCCGGGCGAGATACTGATGTTGCTGGGCTGGGCATTCGGTGCGCTGATCGTCAGCGCGTTGGTGCTCTTAGTGCTGGATTTCACTGCGCTGGTTTTCGCACGGGCTGGCTCCGTCGGCAGTGCCGTCAAGGCGCCCGGGTTACGGGCAGGCGTCGGCTTGGCTGCCATGTTGCTGACGGCTTTGGGCGTCTGGCAGGCAGTGCGGGTGCCGGATGTGCGCGACGTCGAGATCGAGCTGGCGCAGTTGCCGGCCGAACTGGATGGCCTGCAGTTGGTGCAGCTCACCGATCTGCACGCCAGTCGCCTGCTGCAGCGCCCGTGGATGGAAGCGGTGGTCGCCAAGGCCAACGCGCTGCAGCCGGATCTGATGGTGATCACCGGCGATCTGGTCGATGGCACCGTCGCTGCCCGTGAGCAGGATGTCGAGCCGCTGCGTAATCTGCGCGCACGGCTCGGTGTGTACGCGATTCCCGGCAACCACGAGTACTACGCGGAGTATCAGAACTGGCTTGGCCACTTCGAATCCCTGGGGCTGCCCATGTTGCTCAACGAGCACGTGACCATCGAGGACGCGGGTGCCAGCCTGGTGCTGGCTGGCATCACCGATCCGGCCGCCAGCCGTTTTGGTCAGCCGCTGCCTGACATCGAAGCCGCGCTCGCCGGGGTTCCCCCGGAGGCGGCGGTGATCCTGCTTAGCCATCGGCCACTGGCGGCTGCGGGCAATGCCCTGGCCGGTGCCGATCTGCAGTTGTCCGGTCACACCCACGGCGGTCAGGTACTGGGCATGCACTGGGTCACCCAGGTCTTCAACGAGGGTTATGTGTCCGGTGAGTACGCGGTGGGTGACATGCGTTTGTACGTTAGCAATGGCGCGGGGCTGTGGAATGGCTTCCCGCTGCGCCTGGGCAAACCTTCGGAGATCACCCGCATCACTTTGCGTGCAGCCAAAGGCTAGCTTCGGCTGAGGAGCGAACCGTCGGTAACGACGGTTCGCTCGGCTGCCTCACTGCGCCGAAGCGGCCTGTGGCGGCGCTGCGTACTGCTCGTCCGAGACCTTTTCCATCCAGTCGGCAGCCTTGCCGTCCAGCTGCTCGGCAATGGCGATATGGCTCATCGCCGTGGTCGCGGTCGCGCCATGCCAGTGTTTGACCCCCGGCGCGATCCACACGGTATCGCCCGGGCGGATTTCCCGCCGTGGGCCGTTCCAGTTCTGCACGTAGCCCACGCCGCTGACCACGATTAGCGTCTGCCCAAGCGGATGGCTGTGCCAGGCAGTGCGCGCACCCGGCTCGAAGGTCACCGTGCCGCCACTGACCCGTGCAGCATCGCTGCCCTTGAACGGCGCATCCAGGCGGACGTTGCCGGTGAAGTATTCGGCGGGCACCTGCACGGACGGCTGTTCGCCGGCTCGTGCGATGCGGATATCGGTGGTTTCTTGCGCATCGCTGAGGCTGCCCAGCGATAGCGCGGCAGCTGTCACGAACGCCTTGGTTCGACGTGCACTCATATCGGATCTCCTCAATCGATAAATTGATAGGGCGTCTCAGCCGCTGATCTCGGCGTCTTCGAGCCAGCGGTTGACGCGCTCCATGGTGCGGCGCTCCTGATCGGCTTCCAGGGTGAAGCCTTCGAGCACCCGCGCGCCCTTCGCATGACTGGTGAGGATCGATCTGCTGTCCCCCAGGCCATGGCCGCCATGGGTGACGAACGGGATCAGGATTTTTCCGGACAGGTCGTGAGCGGCCAGAAAGGAACGGATCACCGGCGGCGTGCTGCCGCCCCATATTGGAAAGCCCAGCAGCAGCGTGTCGTACGAGGTGAGATCCACCTCTGTGGAGGCGAGCGGTGGTCGGTAGCCACTGTTGCGTTCCTGACGCGCCTGCTCGACGGTTTGCAGGTAGTCCTCGGGATAGGGCGTGGCCGGCTGGATCTCCAGCAGGTCGGTCTTCAGCGTACGCTGCAGCAGGCCGGCGATGACGCGGGTGTTGCCGCTTCGCGAGAAGTACGCCACCAGCAGGCGCGAACCCTGTCCTTGTACCTCGGCGCCCTGGGTGCCGGCGCTGGCGCCAGCCAGAAAGGGGGCGCTGGCGAGCGCGGCGAGCAGCGTGCGGCGCAGTGGGTCGTGGGCATCGCTCATGAGCAGTTTCCGACTTTCATCGACCGACCCTCGCCTGCAGCGCCGCGGGATAGCGATTGCCGGTCACCGGAATCTGTTCGACCGCATTGCTGATCCGGCTCATCTCGGCGGCATCGAAGGTGAGTGCTACGGCGGCCAGGTTCTCTTCGAGCCGCGCCAGTTTGGTGGTGCCGGGGATCGGCACGATCCAGGGTTTGCGCGCCAGCAGCCAGGCAATCGCCACCTGTGCCGGTGTCGCACCCTTGTCCATGGCGATTTCCTGCAGCAGCTCGACCAGAACCTGATTGGCGTCCAGTGCGCTGGCTGCGAAGCGCGGCACCTGGCTGCGGAAATCGTCACTGCCGAACTGCTGGCCCGACTTGATCGCGCCGGTGAGAAAGCCCTTGCCTAGTGGGCTGAAGGGCACGAAACCGATGCCCAGCTCTTCGAGCAACGGCAGGATTTCCTGCTCCGGCTCGCGCCACCACAACGAGTATTCGCTCTGCAGGGCCGCGAGCGGCTGCACGGCATGGGCGCGGCGGATGGTACTCGCGCCGGCTTCAGACAGGCCGAAGTGCAGCACCTTGCCCTCGGCAATCAGCTCGGCGACGGTGCCAGCGACATCCTCGATGGGCACCTGTGGGTCGACGCGATGCTGGTAAAGCAGGTCGATACGCTCGGTGCGCAGACGCTTGAGCGAGCCCTCCACGGCCAGGCGAATCTGCCGTGGCTGGCTGTCGAGTATCTGCTGTTTGCCGTCGTCGCCGAAGGTGAAGCCGAATTTGCTGGCGATCACCACCTGATCACGCATGGGGGCCAGGGCTTCGCCAAGCACGTCCTCGTTGATGAACGGCCCGTACACTTCGGCGGTATCGAAGAAGGTCACGCCGCGATCCGCTGCGGCGCGGATCAGCGCTATCGCCTGGCTGCGATCGGTTGCCGATCCATAACCGTGGCTCAGCCCCATACAGCCGAGGCCGATGGCCGAGACTTCGAGACCGCTGTTGCCGAGTTGGCGTGTTTGCATCTGCACTTCTCCTGTCTGGTTCGGCCGCTGTTCTCTGGTGTCGGGCGCAGTGGCATCGAATAAGCCTGACTTACCTTAATCAGCGACGGAGCACAGCACTAGGTAGCAAAGCCGGCATAGAGTCATGAGGTGGATTCATGAGTTGATCGATGGTTTTCATGAGTTTTGCTCACCACCGTATGCGTGATTCTGGTCTTACTCACGCGAGGTCTGGGCCCTAGGCTTTCAAGACCTCAAGTGAACGGACAGGTGTTCCCATGAAATCCCGTGCATCCCTGGCATCCACACTGCTCTGCGCCGTTTCCCTGGAAGCTGTCGCTCAGGGCGTACCGGATACGCCCGCCGCCCGGCAGGCGCGACAGACCGCACCCCAGCTGTTCGCCTATACCGAAACGGTGCTGTTCGGTGATCTGTGGAAGCGTGAGGCGCTCGCGCCACGGGATCGCAGTCTGGTCACGCTGTCGACGCTGGTCGCTAACGGGCAGTCGGCGCAGATGACCTCGCACATCAATCTGGCGCTGGACAACGGTGTCGAACCGGAGGAGATCGTCGAGTTGATCACGCACCTGGCGTTTTATGCCGGCTGGCCAAGCGCGATGTCGGCAGTGGGCGTTACAGGCGACGTGTTCGAAAAGCGCGGCATCGATCCAGAGCGTTACCAGACGGGAGGCCAGGCGCCGTTGCCGGTCGATGAAGCGGCTGAAACACGACGGACGAAGAGTGTGCGCGATAACGTGGCACCGGTTGCGCCGCGTCTGGCGCGTTACACCGACGACGTACTGTTCGCCGACCTCTGGCTACGACCGCAGCTGGCGCCGCGTGATCGCAGTCTGGTTACCGTGGCGGCGCTGATCGCCCGTGGTCAGGCCGAGCAGATGCCGTTCCACCTCAACCGCGCCATGGATAACGGCCTGACCCGCGAGCAGGCCGCCGAGGTCGTCACCCACCTGGCGTTCTACGCGGGTTGGCCGCGGGCGATGTCGGCCTTGCCGGTATTGCAGTCGGTTTTCGAGGCACGTCAGTAGGCCTGTGCAGGCACTACTCAGCCCGTGTGACGCAACGCATCGATGATCACGCCGAGGGCGCGGGAGTACTGGCGGCGATTCGGGTAGTACAGGTGGTAGCCGGCAAACGGCTCGCACCAGTCTTCCAGCACGCGCACCAGGCTGCCGTCGGCCAACTGTTCCTGCACCATGTCGTCGGGCAGAAAGGCCAGCCCGCAGCCAGCCAGGGCAGCGCGTAGTACGGGCGTGCTGCTGTTGAAGGTCCACTGACCCTCGACGCGGGCCTTCACTTCATGGCCGTCCTTCTCGAAATCCCATTGCAGCAAGCCGCCGTAGGTGGGCAGGCGCAGGTTGATGCAGCAATGCCGAGCCAGATCCGCCGGGGTGAGCGGGATCTCGTAGCGGGTGAAGTACTCCGGCGAGGCGACCACCGCCATGCGCAGGGTCGGGCCGATCGGTACGGCGATCATGTCCTTGGCTACCTGATCACCGAGGCGCACGCCGGCGTCGTAACGCTGCGCCACGATATCGGTAAGGGCGTAGTCGACAGTGATCTCGACCTTGATATCCGGGTAGGCGCACAGCACCTTGTGCAGCTTGGGCCAGAGGATGTTGTTGGCGGCGTGCTCGGACGTGGTGATGCGCAGCGTGCCAACCGGCTTGTCGCGAAACTCGCTGACGGCGATGATCTCTGCTTCGATCTCTTCGAGGCGCGGCGCCACCGTGGCGTAGAGCCGCTCGCCTGCCTCAGTGAGTGCCAGGCTGCGCGTGGTGCGGGTCAGCAGGCGTACGCCGAGGCGTGTTTCCAGGCTGCGAATGGTGTGGCTGAGGGCCGATTGGGAAACACCGAGGTGCGCTGCGCCGCGGGTAAAACTGCCCTCCCGGGCAATGACCACGAAGGCCTGCAGGTCGTTGAAATTTTCTCTGGGCATCTACGATTCGGGCTCGGGGGAGGATGTTCAGCGCAGCATCATAAGCAGGTCATGGGCGTCTCGTTCAGCGCTAATTTTCTCTTTTGATGTCAGCCGCAGTATCAGGCAAGCAGCATTGTCGCCCCTGGGCTCGCAGCTGCCGTTAGGCCTGAGCAGGCGGCTGTGAGCGGGCTGCGGTGCTCGCCCGAACGACCAGTTCGAAAGGCAGGATCAGGCGATGCTCGGCGATGCTCTTTCCTTCCAGCAGGGCGAGCAGCATTGCCACCGCGTGCTGGCCGAAGGCCTCAGCCGGTTGCGCGATGGTGGTCAGCGGCGGGTCGCAAAAGGCGGCGAAGGAGATGTCGTCGAAGCCGGCGACCGAAATGTCCTCGGGAACCCGCAGGCCGGCTTGGCGAATACAGCGGATGGCGCCCATGGCCATTTCGTCGTTCTCGCAGAAGATCGCCGTCGGGCGCGGCTCGGCACGCAGCAGGTGCGCCGTCGCGGCATGCCCGGACTGGCAGTCGTAGTTACCGTCCTGCAGCAGGGCGGGATCGAGCTCGATACCCGCGGCGTCGAGAGCTTCACAATAACCGGCGAAGCGCTCGCGGGTCAGCGGGCTGTCCGGCGGCCCCTGGATCAGCCCGATACGGCGATGACCAAGATCCAGCAGGTGCTCGGTCATGGTACGGGCGGCGCCGCGGTTGTTCAGGCTGACCGTGGGCCAGGGGGCGTCGTCGACGATCTCGCAGATGTTCACCAGCGGCGGATGATCCTGACGCGCGAACGGGTCGAAGGCGCGCAACTGGATAACCCCGTCGGCCTGCCTGGCATCCACCAACTCGGCGAACTGTCGCTCGGTTTCCGGGTTGCCCAGGGTATTGCACAGCAGCACCCGATAGTCGAACGCGCTGGCCGCTTCCTGAATACCGCGGATGACCTGGGCGAAGAAGGTGTTGGCGATATCCGGTACCAGCACCACCAGATTGCGGGTGCGCTGGGAGCGGAACTGGATGGCCATCAGGTTGGGTTTGTAGCCGGCCTGATCGACGGCATCGAGGACTTTTTCGCGGGTTTCCGGCGACACCTGGGCAGGGCTCTTCAGGGTACGGGATACCGTGGCGACCGAGACGCCAGCCAGTGCGGCTACCTTGCGGATATTTGTCATGCACCCTCTGTTTTCTGGCCGGCGGCGAGGGCCGGTTCGCCGGTAGATTACCGCAACCCGGCCGTCGTGGCGCGCTTGACCTGGCTAATGCCGAGGTCTATATATCTTTCAATGTAACCGGTTACATTGATAAGAATAGCCATAAAATAGCGTAAGACGGAGTCTTTCAATGCCTGCTGCAAACGTAAGGCTGGGAATGATCGGCGGTGGCGCTGGCGCCTTCATCGGCAAGGTGCATCGACAGGCTGCCGCCTTGGCCGGAGGCATCGAGCTGGTGGCCGGTGCCTTCAGCCGTGATCCGGCCAGCAATGCCGAAACCGGTCGCGAGTGTGGCCTGCCTGCGCAGCGTGTGTACGCCAGTTGGCAGGCGCTGCTGGAGGGCGAAGCGGGCCTCGCCCCCAGTGAACGCATCAACCTGCTGGCAATCGTCACGCCCAATCACCTGCATGCGCCCATCGCTGCCGCTGCGTTGCAAGCCGGCATCCATGTGTTCTGCGAGAAACCCGCCGCATTGACCAGTGCCGACACCCGCCGCCTGGCGCAGTTGCTCGATAACGCCGATGTACTCTACGGGCTGGCCCACACCTACCAGGGCTACCCGATGATCTGGCAGGCCCGGCACATGGTGCAGGCCGGCGAGATCGGCCGGGTGCGCAAGCTGTATGTCGAATATCCCCAGGGCTGGCTCAGTGACGACTTGGCCGGCCAGGGCAACCGCCAGGCTGCGTGGCGTGGTGACCCGCAGTTGGCAGGGCAGGGCGGCTGCATCGGCGATATCGGCACTCATGCTTTCAGCCTGGTCGAATTCGTCAGTGGTCAGCGTATCGAACGCATCTGTGCGCACCTGGCTACCCATGTGCCCGGCCGGGCGCTGGACGATGATTGCGCGATGCTGTTCCTCACCGAGCAGGGTGCCAGCGGCGTGCTGCTCGCCAGCCAGGTCTGCGCCGGCGAAGAGAACGCCCTGAAGATCCGCATCTACGGTGACAAGGGTGGCCTGGAGTGGCGTCAGGAAGAGCCCAACAGCCTGATTCATCGCTCGCTCGACCAACCGATGCGCGTGCTGCGTGCCGGGGCCAACCACAGCTGGCTGTGTGACGAGGCGCTGCGCCGTATTCGTCTGCCGGCGGGTCATCCCGAGGGCTATCTGGAAGCCATGGCCAATCTGTATGGCGACTTCGCTCGGGCGATTGCCGGCTCCCGCAGCGCTGCTGCCGCACTGCCAGGCATCGAGACCGGCGCGCGGGGCATGGCCTTCATCGAAGCGGCGCTGGCCAGCCACGCCAGTGAGGCGAAATGGACGGTGCTGGCACCGACCGCAGGAGTACAGTCATGACGTCCAGTACAAAAGGTATTCGCGGCCCGGGCATTTTTCTCGCCCAGTTCCTCTCCACCGAGGCGCCGTTCGACAACCTGAAGAACCAGGCCTGCTGGGCGGCGTCGCTCGGCTACAAGGGCATCCAGTTGCCGACGCTGGGGCCGCAGTGCATCGACCTGCAACGCGCCGCCGAGAGCCAGACTTATTGCGATGAGCTCAACGGTATGTGTGCCGAAGCCGGCGTTGCGATCAGCGAACTGTCCACTCACCTGCAAGGCCAGTTGGTTGCCGTACACCCGGCGTTCGACAGCCTGTTCGACGACTTCGCCCCGATGCATCTGAGAGGCCGCCCCCAGGAGCGTACCGAGTGGGCGGTCAGCCAGTTGAAGCTGGCGGCGCGGGCTAGTCAGCGGCTGGGCCTATCGGCTCACGCGACTTTCTCTGGCGCGCTGCTCTGGCCCTATCTGTATCCCTGGCCGCAGCGCCCGGCGGGCCTGGTGGAAGAAGGCTTCGCCGAACTTGGGCGGCGTTGGCTGCCGATCCTCAATGCCTTCGATGAGGCGGGTGTCGACCTCTGCTACGAGTTGCACCCCAGCGAAGACCTGCACGACGGCGCCACCTTCGAACGCTTCCTGGACGCGGTCGGCGGTCATTCTCGCGCGAACATTCTCTATGACCCCAGCCACATGCTGCTGCAGCAGATGGACTACCTGGGTTTCATCGACCGTTATCACCCGCGCATCCGCATGTTTCACGTCAAGGACGCGGAGTTCAGGCCCGATGCCCGTTCCGGGGTGTATGGCGGTTATCAGGCGTGGGTCGATCGCCCCGGTCGTTTCCGTTCGTTGGGCGATGGGCAGATCGACTTCAAGGCGATCTTCAGCAAGCTCACCCAGTACGGCTATCAGGGCTGGGCGGTGCTGGAGTGGGAGTGCTGCCTCAAGGACGCTGCTCAGGGCGCTGGCGAAGGGGCGGATTTCATCGCCCGCCATTTGATCACCCGTGCGCAACGCGCCTTCGACGATTTCGCCGGGGTCACCAGCAGCACCTCGCGCAATCGGGGGCTGCTGGGCTTGGACTGAATATGTTTAACGCTGTCTCGTGAACAACAACAAGGATAAGAACATGAGCACTTTGAATGTCAGGTTGGGCGTGATGATGTTTCTCCAGTTCTTCATCTGGGGAGGCTGGTTCGTCACGCTGGGTACCTTCCTGGGGCGGACCCTGGAGGCCAGTGGGGGACAGATCGGCATGGCCTACGCGACCCAGTCCTGGGGGGCGATTCTGGCGCCCTTCGTGGTCGGCCTGATCGCCGACCGCTTCGTCAACGCCGAGCGCTTGCTGGCGATCCTCCACCTGGGTGGCGCGGTGCTGCTGTACCAGCTCTACCGGGCCGATGATTTCGCCACCTTCTATCCACTGGTGCTCTGCTACATGGTGGTTTACATGCCGACGCTCGGGCTGGTCAATGCGGTGGCGTTCCGGCAGTTGAGCGACCCAGCGGCGCAGTTTTCCAGGGTGCGGGTGTGGGGCACGCTGGGTTGGATCGTGGCCGGCCTGGTAATCAGTTTCGTGTTCGCCTGGGATGCCCAGCAGGCCATCGCCGATGGCGCCCTGCGCAACACCTTCCTGCTCTGCGCCGGCGCCTCGCTGCTGCTCGGGCTGTACAGCTTCAGCCTGCCAGCGACGCCTCCGGTGCCCGGCCAGCAGACCGGCATCAAGCGCCTGCTCGGCCTGGATGCCTTGCAGATGCTCAAGGATCGCGGCTTCGCGACCTTCTTTCTGGCCTCCATCCTGATCTGCATTCCGCTGGCCTTCTACTACCAGAACGCCAACCTGTTCCTGACAGAAATCGGCGTCGCCAACCCGACCGGCATGATGACCCTTGGTCAGGTTTCGGAAGTGTTGTTCATGCTGCTGTTGCCGCTGTTCATCAAGCGTTTCGGGATCAAAGCGACCTTGCTGGTGGGCATGGCCGCCTGGGCGCTGCGCTATGTGCTGTTCGCCTACGGCAATAGCGGCGAGCTGGTGGCATTTTTGGTCGCCGGTATCGTCCTGCACGGCGTGTGCTACGACTTCTTCTTCGTCTCCGGGCAGATCTACACTGACGGCAAGGCCGGCGAGAGCATCAAGAGTTCTGCGCAGGGCCTGATCACCCTGGCCACTTATGGCGTCGGCATGCTGATCGGTTTCTGGGTGGCCGGCATGGTGTCCGACCACTACTCCATCCAGGGCGCCCACGACTGGTTCAGCATCTGGCTGTTCCCAGCGGTGTTCTCGGCTGGCGTGCTGCTGGCCTTCCTGCTGACCTTCCGCGAGCGCGCCGCGGGCAAGCCGGTTGGCTGAGGGTTGCCATCGCAGATGGTGCAAGCCACCTGCGACGTGCGGGTCAGCCATCGCAGCGGGCCTCGGGCTGTTTGAGCAGCATGCTCAATTGCTGTGGCGGGTGATGGATCAGACCGTTTGGTGTTTCGCAGACGCGCTGGATGAAGTTGTCGGTGAACAGCAGCTTGCCATGCACGAAATGCTCGTTGGGGCGCAGGTTGGGGTTGTCGATGCGCGTGCCGAGGCGCGCGGCAAGCCATTTGCCGGCCTCGTAATGGCTGATCCAGCGCTCCGCTGACAGGCTCGCCATGACTTGCGGCTGCGCCTCGCGGCCAATGACGATCACCGGCACGTCGCTGACTTCCGGCACCAGATCGTTGTGGCCCCAGTGGCCTCCCTCGCCCAGGCGCTGGCCATGATCGCCGGTGATGATCAGGTAACGCTCGCCTTCCAGGCGGTCGAAGTCGGCGATGACTTCGGCCAGCAGGCTGTCGAGGTAATGCACCGAGTTGTCATAGGCATTGCTCTGCCCGTTGGCGCCCTGATCCGCCCAAGGCGCCGGCTTCGTTTCATGGCGATAGTTCTGCGCGTAGGGCAGGTGGGCGGTACGCAGGTTGAGCACCATGAAGTTGCGCTCACCCCAGCGCTGCTTGTCGAGCACGTCGAGCAGGGCGCGATCCTGCTGTTTGAGGAAACGTACCGGGTGATCCTCGCGGGTGATCGACACATCCAGATAGCGGCTGCCCAGGTTGGCCAGCAACTTGGATTCCTGGGAGGAAATCCAGTGGGTGCGAAAGCCCGCCTGCTTGGCGAAGCGGAACAGGTTGATGTCACCTGTGCGCAAGAGCGAATCCTGCCCTGGTTCACGGATCGGGTTGATCAGGTAGGGCAGGCTGACATCGGTGGCCACCCCGGCGGCGATGCCGGGGCGTACGAAGGCGCTGGGGTGGTCACGCAGGTAACTGGCTAGTTGTGGCGTGGTATCGCGGCCGTAGCCGAACACCCCGAGGCGATCACTGCGCAGCGAGTCGGCGACCACCAGCCAGACATGTTTCGCCTGGCTCATGCTCGGGCTCAGCGCATACGGCGCGAAGGAGGTGGGCGGCAGCTCGACCTCCGGCTTGAACGCCAGATGCACGGCCCAGGCGGAGAACACGTTGAGGTTGTTGTGCAGCGCGCTGCGGCTGGGGCTGGCGGCGAACGAGTCGAGGTTGCGGTAGGTGGCGCGGTAGGGTTTCGAGAGCAATACCACGGCGATCAGCACCAGCGCCCAGCGGCTCTCCGGCAAGCTGATTCTGCCCGGCAAACGCCAGTGCAGGGCGAGCAGCAGGCCGTAGGGAATGGCCACGCAGAGCAGCACCGGCCAGTGCCGAGCGAAGCTATCCGCCGCGGTTTCGCGAACCTCGCCCGGGTCGTTGAGCAGCGACTGGATATCGATGGCGGTCAGCGGTTCGCCGAAGAAGCTGATATTGGCCAGCTGCATCAGTTGCATCGCCGCGAACAGCGCCAGGATGATCATGCTCAGCCAGCGCAGGTTGCATAACCAGAGTCCCAGGCTGAACAGCCAGAGTATGGCGACGTAGCCGGCTTCCAGTTCGGCGTGGTTGTTGTCGGTGAACAACTGCTGCAGGAAATCATCGGCGAGCAGCAACAGACAGCTAAGGGTGGCCAGGGCCACGAGCGACAGCCAGGAGCGCGGCGCTCCAGAGCTAAAACGCGCACGTATGGGCAGCATGGGGTTTTCCTGAGGTATCAGCGGTCTTCGGAATGGGCGCGGCGCTTGCCGGTGATCATCGACAGCGGCAGGTTTTCGCGCAGGTGAATACTTTCGATGAGCGCGGCGGCCATGTGGATGACCACCAGAGCGGCCAGGCCATCGGCGACCCAGCCATGCAGCGTGAGTGGCCAGTCGACGCCCCACAGGGCGTCCACTTCCTGCATCAGAAAGCCGCTGATGCCCAGGGTGGCGATGGTCGCCATCATCAGCAGCATCACCACGGCGCCCAGCGGGGAATGGCCGAGGCGACGATAGGCACGGCCGCCGAGCAGGTGACCCAAGTGTTCGGCGAGGCGCGCGCGAGTCGGCCAGAAGTCTGCCCAGCGGGCGCTGCGCGAACCGACGAAGCCCCACACCAGGCGAACCGCCAGCCAGGCGCAGGCGTAGTAGCCGAGCCAGGTGTGCCAGTCGTCACCTTCCTCGGTGAAGAAATAGTTGGCGACGAAGACTCCGGCCACCGACACATGGAACAAGCGGATCAGCGGCGCCCAGAGTCGTATCGTCGCCGCGGGCATCAGTCTTCGATCTCGGTCTTGATCGCCTTGCCAGATACCGGGTCGTGATAGATCTCGACCTTGCGCTTGTCCTTGTCGAAGCCGTAGATCTCGTAGCAGTTGCCTTTGGTGATCTTGAACTTGTTGATCTGGTAACCCTGCTCCTTCAGTTGTGCCTGGAATTTCTCCGGGTCTTGCCAGGTCGAGCGGTCGGCGGTGGTGCATTCGGTGCTGGCCAGGGCCAGCGGGCTGCCAAGCAGAAGTGCGAGAAGGGCGAAGTAACGCATGGTGGGACTCTCCTGTGGTGGTGAGCCTCACCTTGCGACGCGAAGCTTAGGAAAGTCTTAATGGGCAAATCTCGGTAACAACAGTCCGTGCAAATCGGGCTGCAGACGGCGCATCATGGCCGCCGCCATATCTGACGAGGTGCGTCGCGTGCGTGTCCTGCTGGTTGAAGATGATCGCGCCCTGGCGCGCGGAATCCGGGTCGCCCTGCGCGGCGAAGGGTATACGCTGGACTGGCTGGAAGACGGCATCGAAGCCGCCCACGCCCTGCGCAGCGAGCAGTTCGATCTGGTGCTGCTCGACCTCGGTCTGCCGCGCCTGGATGGCATGACGCTGCTGCGCCAGTTGCGCGCGCGCAGCGAGAATGCCGTACCGGTGCTGGTGCTCACCGCCCGTGACGCCATGGAGGATCGCATCCTTGGGCTGGATGCTGGTGCCGACGACTATCTGGTCAAACCCTTCGATCCCGAGGAACTGAAAGCGCGTATCCGCGCCTTGCTGCGCCGCAGCCAGGGCAGGGCGCAGCCGGTGCTGGAGTACGCCGGCGTGAGCCTCGACCCGGCTACCCAGGAAGTGCGCTATCAGGGCCGCAGCGTGCCGATGACACCCATGGAATATCAGCTGTTGCATCAACTATTGATCCGTCCCGGCGTGGTGGTCACCCGTGAACGCCTCGGCAACGCCCTCTACGGTTGGCAGGAAAGCGGGCCTGGCAACACCCTCGAAGTGCTGATTCACAACCTGCGCCGCAAGTTGTGCAGCGACCTTATCCGCACCGTACGCGGGGTCGGTTACCTGGTGGAGCGCGCGCCATGATTTCCATCCGTACGCGCATTCTCGCGCCGACCATCGCCTTGGTGCTCGCCGGCAGCCTGGCCCTGGTGCTGCTCGCCCTGCGCGACAGCCATCGGCAGACCGAGGCGGTCTATGACGCCCAGTTGGTACAGGCCGCGCGGGTGCTGCAAGGCATGCTGCAGCAGCCGGACGGGCAGCCGATCAACTGGCAATTCGTCCGGCAGGCGCTGGACAATGCCCTGGATCTATCGGCCGACGGCATCTTTTCCCACCCTTATGAAATCAACCTGGCGTTCCAGGTGTGGGCCGCAGACGGCACGCTGCTGGTGCGTTCCGAGCACGCGCCACCACTGGCGTCGCCGCCCGCGCCAGGGATTCACGACTTCTTTCTCAACGATCAGGAATGGTGTGGCGTGCTGCTGGAGGATGCCGGCCAGGGCCTGCGCATCTGGGTGGGCGAGCGTGAGGATCTGCGCCAGGACCTGATCCATCAGATTCTCCAGCACACGCTGATGCCGACGCTGGTCTGTTTGCCACTGTTGGCCGCCTTCATCTGGCTGCTGCTGGGTTGGGGATTGCGCCCGTTGCAGCGTCTCGCTCAGCAACTGCGCGAACGCCCGGAGCACAGCCTCGAACCGTTGCCGGCCGGCCCGTTGCCACCGGAGCTGGAGCCGATGCGCCTGGCCTTGGATGACGTGTTGAGCCAACTGCGTGCGTTGCTCGAACGGGAGCGACGCTTCATCGCCGATGCCGCCCATGAGCTGCGTACGCCCCTGGCGATTCTCGATATCCATGTGCGCAACGCGCTGCAGGCCGGCAGCGTGCAGGAGCGCGAGGAAGCCCTGGCATTCCTGCAGCAGGGCGTGCATCGCGCCACCCGCATCGCCAGCCAGTTGCTGACCATGGCCCGCCTGGAAGCACCCTCGCAGAACCTGCAGCCTCTCGATTTGACGGCGGTGGTGCGCGAGGAGCTGGCGGATCTGGCGCCGCTGGCGCTGAACCGGCAGATCGAGCTGGAGCTGGAGGCCGACGAGGCCGTGGTGATCCAGGGCGAACGCGGGCTGATCGTCATCCTGCTGCAGAACCTGGTCAGCAACGCGCTGACCTTCTCCTCACCGGGAAGCGAAGTGAGCGTGCGGGTTCGCCGTGAAGGCCAGGGCGTGCAGCTGCAGGTCGTCGATCAGGGGCCGGGTGTCGAAGACGCCCGATTGCCGCGTCTGGGGGAGCGCTTCCACAGTGCGGGCAACCCTCAGGGCGCAGGGCTGGGGCTGGCCATCGTCGGCATGATCGCTCGCCATCTGGGCGGCTCCATCGGCTTCAGCAATGCCAGTCCGAAGGGCTTCAGTGCCGTGGTCAGGTTTCCTGATTCGGTGACTTGATGATTAGATAAAAGTCGTTCGGCTGCTTTCAGGGCCGGCTCTCGAGAGTGATAACTACAACTGCAGCCCGCCGCTGGCTTTGTGCAGCGTGCGTAGGTGATCGCCAAGCAGCTTCAGGTTGGCCTCGTTGGCTTCTAGCTCGGCCAGGCGCTGAGGCTCCAGCAGGCGACGCACTTCCTCGTCGAGGTCGGCGCTGAGCAGGCTCAGTTGCTGCTGGCGATTGCGGGTTTCGCTTTCCAGTCGCTGCCATTCACCCTGTTGCGGCAGGCCATAACCACCCTCGAGCAATTCTGCCGGGCGACTGAGAAAGCCGGTGCCGGCGAGGATCTGCTCCAGGGCGTCACCGGCCTTGTCCAGGTTCGGATCCTTGGCGGCGCGGCCGGTCAGGTAGCGCTGCTTGAGTTCGTCCTGGGAGAGCAGTAGCTGACGGCGCATCGCTGCCTGTTCGAGCAGCAGCATGGCGGCGCTGGCGCGCAGGTCAGCCTTCTCGAACCACTCTCGGCGTTCGCTGGACGGCTGCTCCAGCCAGTCCTCGACGCGTTGTTGGCGGATCGGCAAGCGCTGCTGCAGCACCTTGAACATGGCCTGGTAGCGGTCACGGAACGAGTCGAAGCGGTAGCCCAGTCGCAGCGCCTCGCGGGAGTTCTCGAGCATGCTGCTATCGGCCAGGCCGCGTGCTTCGAGCACTTCCAGCAGGCCGATGGGCGTGATGCTGTCAAGGTTCTGCAGGCGCGCCATATCGGTGCCGCTACGCAGCAGCTTGAGGGTTTCCACCGCACAGTTGTTGGAGACGAAGAAGTAGTCGCCGTCATAACTCCAGTGCTGCTCGACGGCGCGGGCGACCAGTTGCTCGAGGCGAGCGCGGGGCAGCGTCAGTGGCACCGAGGCCAGGCTGCGCAGTTCAACCTTGGTGTATTCCTCGATCACCTGGGCCAGGGGCAGCACGAATAGGCGCGAGGGGTAGGCGCCGGTGAGGCCGTCCCAGCTCGACAGCTGGACGTCACCGACGAAGGCTCGGTAAGACAGCACCAGATGCTGATCGAGATCCAGCCGGCAGTCCGGCCCACGTGGCCGGCCCGGTGCGCAGATCACCAGCCGTAGCA
Source organism: Pseudomonas sp. AC355 (assembly GCF_979258205.1). Taxonomy (NCBI): domain Bacteria; kingdom Pseudomonadati; phylum Pseudomonadota; class Gammaproteobacteria; order Pseudomonadales; family Pseudomonadaceae; genus Pseudomonas; species Pseudomonas sp. AC355. Next base: position 4,916,471 of record NZ_OZ409843.1, read on the forward strand.
TGCTGTGGCCCCAGCGACTGGCCATGTTCTGGTTGGCTTCGGCGAGCAGATAGTCCACTTCGTAGACCCGCTCGGGGTCGAGATTGGCCAGCGCCTGTTTGTCGAAATCGCGGCCCGCATTGAGGTAGGCGTAGCCGGTGCCGCAAGGCGTGGCGTTCGCCGGTGACCAACCGAAATGCTCGCTGAAGAAGCGCGCCAGGGAAGGGCGGCGACAGGCATATTCGGGGTCGAGGAGAAAGTACTCCATGTTCACCGCGACGAATTCGCGGGCGTTGCTCAATTCGTAGATGTCCGGGCTGCGCGCCACCTGGCCGTTCTGCTGGTCGCGCTCACCACGGGTGCCGACGCGCTGCGGCCAGCCGGCCAGGTCGAGCAGGCGTGGATCGTCGCTGAGAGTGAAGCGGCGTTCGGTCTGGCCACGGCATTCGGCCGGCAAACCGACTGCGCCCATGCTGCCGTTCTGGCGCTGGCAGCGCTGCAGTAGCGTGCGCTGTTCAGTGCCCCAAAAAGCGCCGCGATCATAAAGGTGTGTCACTTCATGGAGCACAGTGGCCAGCAGTTCGTTGCGCACAGTGCCATGGGGGCGCCCGGTGGCAGCCTTTGCTGCACTGCCGTCGGCGAGGCCGGGCAACAGGCTGGCATTGAGCTCGACACCGCTGAAACGGCCAGCGCGTCCATAGATCTGCTCGGGCATGGCTACCCAACGCACCCTGACGTCGCGATCTACCGATTCACGCAGCCGCGGAGGCATTGCTGCCACGGCTTCGTCGAGCAGCGCCAGGCTGGCCTGGCGCTCGACGCTGTTTAGCTGGCCGTCATCCAGGGTCAGCTTGAGCTGGGCGTGACTGACCGTGCTGACCAGCAAGGTCAGCAGCAGAAGCCAGCCGCGGGGGGCCATCACAGAGCGAGAATGGCTTCGGCCAATACCTGATCGGAAGCATTCTGCGCTTCAGGAAGCTGGCTGCGCAGCGCGCCAAAGGCGGCTTCCAATTGGGCGCCACGGATGTCGCCCTGGCTGGCCACGAAACTGGCAGCGTCGTCACGGGCTTCGATGACCACTTTCATGTCGCGAACCGACGTGGTGGTGTCCGAGGTGAAGTCGATGGTGCGATCGAGGGCGCGGACGATGATGTTGCTGGTGGCCACCAGGGTCTGGGCCTGAACGGCGCCGGCGAACAGGGCAAGGGATACAGCGGCGGCGAACAACGGACGCTTCATGAACGGTCTCCGAACGGGATGAGAATAAATTGGATTGGCTGGTTGGACGAAGAACACCTGCCGCAGTTCCAGCAATGATCAGGTGTTTAAAGCGCGAGGATGGCCTGCGCCAGTTGCCCATCATCGGCTTGCAACGTCGGCAGGCGGCCGCGGATGTGTTGCAGTGCGGCTTCCAGGTGCGCACCACGCAGCGTGCCCTGGCTGGCGACGAAGCTGGCAGCGTCATCCTTTGCGGCCAGCACGACCTTGTTGTCGACAACCGAGGAGGTCGCGTTGGAGGTGGTATCGATGGTGCCTGCGAGTGCATCGACCAGAGTATCGGTAGTCACCAGAAAGCTGCTGGCAGAGGCGCCAGCAGCCAGGCTGAACAGGCTGAAAAACGCGAGGGTGCGGGCGATTGGCATGGTCTGGACTCTACGGTTCGCTGAAAGCGAGCATTCTAACCGCTTCGCGTGGAACCGTTGAAAAAGACCTGCACAGTTTGTGTAAGGGGGTATGCGACTTGGCGATTGTGCGAATCACCTAGCCTTAAACGACAAAACCCCGCAGGCGCTGCATGCCGGCGGGGTTTTGCGGGAGAAGCTCAACGGTCGCGATTAGCGCCAGAACGGTTTGCTCAGTTCGGCGTAACGCTGGCTTTCGCTGATGCCGGCATCGGCCAGCAGGCGAGTGTCGAGACGCGCCAGTTGGCGGCGGCTGACGATGCGACGCTGCCACAGGAGCAGAGTAGCGAGAAGATTCAGCGGCAGGCTGGTGGAAGATTTGGACGAGTTGTCGACAAGCAGATCGGAACTGAGGGTACGTTCCATGGTGTGCATCCTTCCGCTTTTGGCGGGGTTGGTAAGTTCTGGTGCCTATTTTCGTCCTTGCGCGGGGTTAGCAGTAGCCACAGCTGAAGTAAATAAGCTGCGTACTAGATAGGTTGCTTTGTAACTGTTTCGCTAATTTAGAGGGTAACTGTACCGGTGTTTGTGGATTTGCCGTGACTCGTGTCGTTTTGCAGTGCTTTGACCTGTAAAACTTATTATTTTCAGGGATAAGCAGCCGATACAGTTTCAATTGTGCGCTGTCGTTGCTTAGCTCATTATTTTTATTTTTGCGCCATCAAGCCCGGATCGCACCATGCTGTATTTGTATGCAAATTCTGTGTCAGATATTTGCGCACTGTTACTCGCTCATTGCGTCCCGGTTACCTGAATGAAAAAAGACGAAGGCTTTTACGGCCTTCGTCTTTTTTTAGATTGCTCAGGGGGCTAGATGAAAGCACACGGGGGCTGTCATATAGCCGGCAGATGCACTCCGAAGCTCTGCGTTCAGCGTCCTAGGACATCGCCACCCGGTGACGAGATGGCAAGGATGAAGGTGGCCATTTGTTGCGAGTCGAGACGCTCGAAGTACCAGAAGCCTCGCAGGTGCTCGAAAGCTGCTTCCAGTCTGGCCGAGCGGTATTCCCCGGCAGTGGCCACGTGCATCGCGGCATCGTCCTGAGCGCTTACGATCTTCTGTTCGCCCGTCGAAAGAGCATTGGCGATATCCTCGACGCTGGAATAGACACACACATAGGTGGTGACCAGAGGGTCTAGCACCGTCCCAATAGGCAGCAGAGTTGTCGAGGCAGTTGGGTTTGCTCCATATCCGTAAATGCCCTTGCCGGTAGTTTGCGCGGTAAGCGGAATGTCGCCGTCGAACTCGTAGCCCAGCCATACGCTGGAAGACGGGTTTGCAGCCACTGAGCCCACTGAGAGGCCGAAGACAAAAGATAAAAACAAGCTCCGCCAGGCTCGGCGGACGAAACGAGGGCGCATGGTTCACTCCTTGAACACGCTGACAGACCGCGTATTTTTTGCGGCGACGCGCACTCTAGCGCAATCCCTGCCTAGTCGGCGAGTACTGTGCCAGCGCATCACTCTCGGCAGAGTTGTTTGGCCAGTTATGCCTGATGGTCTACTTAGGTAGAGAGCTAAATCGCCCAATATAGGCGTCCAGTTAGGCGAGCTACCGGCGTGTAAGCACACGCTGCTGCCAAGTCACGAGCAGGCGCTGCAGTGGGCAGGAAATCTTGAGCGGTATCGCGGCGATGTGGCGTTGCGCAAAGGTTTCATGACATGTTCCTTTACCGCTCCACAGCGGCATTCGGTGGCTGTTGAGGCACTTCATGATCCGCTTGGAGAAGGAAAGAGGCGGGGGCGGCCAGGCCGTATTTTTTCGGTAAGATTTCAACTTGTCGAGAACTGTACCGGGCGTGTGGGCGGCGAGTTTTCTCCCAGAGGGGGCGATGAAAAGCCTGACATGAGGGTGGGTTCTTTCTGAGGTTGGGTGATCGTTCCCATGCGGAGCGTGGGAACGATCAATCAAAAGAAACGCTTGAGGCTGAAAGGGCTTTCAATCCACGGCTTTGAGCATGTCTTCGATGACCTTCTTGGCGTCGCCGAATACCATCATGGTCTTGTCCAGGTAGAACAGTTCGTTGTCCAGGCCGGCATAGCCGCTGGCCATTGAGCGCTTGTTGACGATGATGGTCTTGGCCTTGAAGGCTTCGAGGATCGGCATGCCGGCGATGGGCGATTTGGGATCGTTCTTCGCTGCCGGATTGACCACGTCGTTGGCACCGAGCACCAGCACCACATCCGCTTGACCGAACTCGGCATTGATGTCTTCCATCTCGAACACCTGGTCGTACGGCACTTCGGCTTCTGCCAGCAACACGTTCATGTGCCCTGGCATGCGCCCGGCCACCGGGTGGATGGCGTATTTGACCGTCACGCCCTTGTGCGCCAGCTTCTCGGTCAACTCCTTCAGGGCATGCTGTGCGCGGGCCACGGCCAGGCCGTAGCCGGGGATGATGATCACGCTGTCGGCGTTGCCGAGCAGGAAGGCAGCATCGTCCGCCGAGCCCGATTTCACTGGCCGCTGCTCGCCGCTGTCCGCTGCCGGGCCGGCATCCGTGGCGCCGCCGAAGCCGCCGAGAATGACGTTGAAGAACGAACGGTTCATGGCCTTGCACATGATGTAGGAGAGGATCGCGCCGCTCGAACCGACCAGGCTGCCTGCGATGATCAGCATCGAGTTGTTCAGCGAGAAACCGATGCCAGCTGCTGCCCAGCCCGAGTAGCTGTTGAGCATCGACACCACCACCGGCATGTCGGCGCCGCCAATCGGGATGATGATCAGCACGCCGATGACGAAGGCCAGGGCCACCAGCACGGCGAACGCGATCAGATTACCGGTGAAGGTGAAGTACAGGCCGAGCGCGAGGATCGCCAGGCCAACAGCCAGGTTGATCAGGTGCTGGCCGGCAAACTGTACTGGCGCACCCTGGAACAGGCGGAATTTGTATTTTCCGGACAACTTGCCGAAGGCGATCACCGAACCGGAGAAGGTGATGGCGCCAATCGCTGCGCCAAGGAATAGCTCCAGGCGGTTGCCATGGGGAATCGGGTCGCTGATCGCGGCGACGATACCCAGGGACTGTGGCTCGACCACCGCGGCGATGGCGATGAAAACGGCGGCCAGGCCGATCATGCTGTGCATGAAGGCGACCAGCTCTGGCATCTTGGTCATCTCCACGCGCTTGGCCATGATCGAGCCCGCAGTGCCGCCGACCAGCAGGCCGACAATCACGTAGCCGATGCCTTGCACGGCCAGTTCGCTGCCGAGTTTGTAGATCAGGCCGAGCGTGGTGAGCACGGCGATGCTCATGCCGATCATGCCGAAGGCATTACCGCGCCGTGAGGTGGTCGGGTGCGAGAGGCCTTTGAGTGCCTGGATGAAGCACACCGAGGCCACGAGGTAGAGGAGGGTGATCAGGTTCATGCTCATCGATTACTTCTCCACCGGTGCGGCAGCCGATGCTGCTTTCGGGGCCTTCTTCTTGAACATTTCCAGCATGCGCCGGGTAACCAGGAAGCCACCGAAGACGTTGACCGCCGCCAGGGCCACGGCCAGGGTGCCCATGGTCTTGCCCAGGGGGGTGACGGTCAGCGCGGCGGCCAGCATGGCGCCGACGATGACGATGGCAGAAATTGCGTTGGTCACCGCCATCAGTGGGGTGTGCAGGGCCGGTGTGACGTTCCAGACCACGTGGTAGCCGATATAGATGGCCAGCACGAAGATGATCAAGTTGTAGATGCCGTCGGAAATCAGATCCATCGGAGTGATCCTTTTTGTAGTGATTGGCCCTCTCCATAAAGAGAGGGAGGCCATCATTTGTTGATGCGCACGATTTCGCCGTCTTTGCACATCAGGCAGGCGGCGACGATGTCGTCTTCCAGATTGAGGTGGAAGGCGCCGCTCTCGTCGATCACCAACTTGAGAAAGTCGAGCAGGTTGCGGGCATACAGCGCCGAGGCATCGGCGGCGACCAGGGCCGGCAGATTGCTGTGGCCAACCAGTGTCACGCCGTGCTTGACCACCACCTTGTCCAGTTCCGTCAGTGGGCAGTTGCCACCCTGGATCGCGGCGAGGTCGATGACCACCGAGCCGGGTTTCATGTCGGCGACGGTGGCTTCGTGCAGCAGCGTGGGAGCCTTGCGGCCAGGGATCAGTGCGGTGGTGATGACGATGTCGGCCTGCTTGGCGCGTTCGTGCACCGCCCTGGCCTGGCGCTCCATCCACGAGGCGGGCATCGGGCGGGCGTAACCGCCAACGCCTTCGGCGCATTCGCGTTCTTCATTGGTCTCGAACGGCACGTCGACGAACTTGGCGCCCAGGGATTCGATCTGCTCCTTCACCGCAGGACGCACATCGGAAGCCTCGATCACCGCGCCCAGTCGTTTGGCCGTGGCGATTGCCTGCAGGCCGGCGACACCGGCACCGAGGATCAGCACCCGAGCGGCTTTCACCGTGCCGGCAGCAGTCATCAGCATCGGCATGAAGCGTGGGTAATGGTTGGCCGCCAGCATCACCGCCTTGTAGCCGGCGATATTGGCCTGGGACGAAAGCACGTCCAGGCTCTGGGCACGGGAGGTACGCGGCGCCGCTTCCAGAGCGAAGGCGGTGATGCCGCGTGCGTTCATACGCTCGATGGTCTCGACGCTGAACGGGTTGAGCATACCGATCAGCACGGTGCCGGGCTGCATGAGCGCCAGCTCGGTGTCGTCCGGCGCTACCACCTTGAGGATCAGGGCTGCGCTGAATGCTGCCGTGGCATCGCCAATGCTCGCACCCGCCGCTTCATAGGCGCTGTCGGTAATGCTGGCTGCGATGCCTGCACCGCTTTGAACGGTGACCTGATGGCCCTGGCCTATCAGCTTCTTGATGGTTTCCGGCGTCGCGGCAACCCGCGTTTCGCCTGCATGGGTTTCGAGGGGAACACCAATGTGCACGCTTGCATCTCCTGCGATCGTTGCAGATTCACCCGGGGGCGACGGAGGTACGGTATCGACTAAAGTCGATAGCTCGCATTCTGCAAAGGAAGCGGATCAGTAAGCAATATTCATGGAGCGTTTATTTCGCATGACTACAAGTTATCGGAGATATTGTTATTTTTCATGCTGAATTATTATGATAAATAACAGAATTAAGTCGTTAATTTCATTAAAAATGATGCTATCAGGAATAAATGTCTGAAAATTTGGTTGGTTGTCTTTTTGGCGGGTGCGACGCGGTGTCACATCGTTCAAGATCATTTACGGGTGGCTGAACAGGGTTTTTGATCGTTATGTAGCGATATTTGGTTTGCGCTACAAGGTGTGGAGGCCGTATCGCTGGGCATCGGAACCTGGGCGTCGTCTCACTCGACGCCAAGCTACACAGGGGCTGCGGTGCTTGGCTCGCAAGCGCCGCTGTCGGTAAGACTATGTGAGTCGAACAGACCGAAAGCTGTTCATGAGGCGTGCAGCCGAATGGCACGCCTGCGGTGTGATCGTTAAGCCGTAGCCTAGGTTGAGCGAAGGATACCCAGGGCTGTAGTCCCGGTGCGATCAGCCCGTGCGCCAGGTGATTTCCTGCACGCCGTCGGCGCTGATGCGCAGCCACTGATCGGCCTGCTCAGTGCTTTCCTCTTCTTCCCAGCTGCCAGGCGCGCAGCGGACTTCCACATCCAGAGCGGCGTAGGCAGCCTGCGCGCAGGCCAGGTCGTCTTGCCATGGCGTGGCGTCGCTCTCCAGGTACAGGCTGTGCCATTTACCAACGGCCTTGGGCAGCCAGGTCACTGGTACTTCGCCGGCGCGGCACTGGAAGGTCTGACCTTTCTGTTGCCAGTCGGAGCAGGGGCCCAGGGCTTGAGTCAGCCAGGCGGCGATGGCCTGGTGATCGGCGTCCTTGAGGTATATCTCGATATCCGGTTGGCGCATTTTCATCCTCATCTGGTCGGGGCGCTCAAGGCGCGTCACGCTCGATCCAATCGTAGCGGATGGCGACGGTCACTTCGAAGCTTTCGGCGATCACCGCCGCACGGCGTTCGGCACTAGCGCGCCAGCCATGGGGCGTCATCGCCAGCAGGTCGGCTCGTGCTTCTGGCGTGTCGAGCAGCAGTGGGAAACTCAGGGTTTCGCTGTGCGCCAGGCGCATGCCCGGCGGGATCAGCTCTAGGTGTTTCTGGTCATCGTAATCGCGCACCTCGTCGTAGAGCTTCTGGCGCAGCTCCATCAGGTGCTCGCGGGTTGGCCCCATGCGCAGCAGACCGCCGCCTGGGGCGAGCAGGCGTTTGGCTTCCTGCCAGTCCAGCGGGCTGAACACACTGGCCAGTAACTGGCAACTGGCGTCTGCCAGGGGCACGCGGGCCATGCTGGCGATCAACCAGTTGAGCTGAGGAGCACGCTTGCAGGCGCGCTTCACCGCTTCTCGGGAGATATCCAGGGCATAGCCGTCGGCCTCTGGCAGCGCCTCGGCGATCTGCGCGGTGTAGTAACCCTCGCCGCAACCGATATCCAGCCACTGCTGCGGGCCGTAGCCGGCCGCCAGTTGTGCCAGTCGGGCAGCCAGCGGCGCGTAATGGCCACCATCGAGAAAGCGCCGGCGCGCCTCGACCATGGCGGCGTTGTCGCCCGGGTCGCGGCTGTTCTTGTGCTGCACCGGCAGCAGGTTGAGGTAACCCTGGCGCGCACGGTCGAAGCGGTGGTTGGCGGGGCAGGCCACGCCGTTGTCGACGGCCTGCAGCGGCGCCTGGCAGATCGGGCAACTGAGCATCAGGCGAGCAGCTTGACCAGGGTCTGGTAGTAGATCTCGGTGAGGATATCGAGATCGCTGGCCAGCACGCGTTCATTGACCTGGTGGATGGTCGCGTTGACCGGGCCGAGCTCGACCACCTGGGTTCCCAGTGTGGCGATGAAGCGGCCATCGGACGTACCGCCGCTGGTGCTTGGCGTGGTTTCGCGACCGGTCACGCTGCGGATGCTGGCGCTGACCGCATCGAGCAGGGCACCCGGCTCGGTGAGGAACGGCAGGCCCGACAGCGCCCATTCGATGTGATAGTCCAGGCCGTGCTTGTCGAAGATGGCGTTGACCCGCTGCTGCAGGCCTTCGACCGTCGACTCGGTGGAGAAGCGGAAGTTGAACACCGCGGTCAGCTCGCCAGGAATCACGTTGGTCGCGCCAGTACCGGAATTGAGGTTGGAGACCTGGAAACTGGTGGGCGGGAAGAACGCATTGCCGTCGTCCCAGTGCTCGGCGGCCAGTTCGGCTAGAGCCGGGGCGGCCAGGTGAATCGGATTCTTCGCCAGGTGTGGATAGGCCACGTGGCCCTGAATGCCGCGCACGGTGAGGGTCGCACCCAGGGAGCCACGGCGACCATTCTTCACCACGTCGCCGACCAGCGAGGTGCTCGATGGCTCGCCAACGATGCACCAGTCCAGGCGCTCGTTGCGTGCAGCCAGGCGCTCGACCACGGCTTTGGTGCCATGGTGAGCAGGGCCTTCTTCGTCGCTGGTGATCAGAAAGGTGATGCGGCCCTTGTGGTTCGGGTATTCGGCGACGAAGCGCTCGACGGCGATGATCATCGACGCCAGACTGCCCTTCATGTCGGCGGCGCCCCGGCCGCAGAGCATGCCGTGCTCGTCGATCAGCGCTTCGAACGGGCCGTGCTGCCAGGCCTGCACCGGGCCGGTGGGTACCACGTCGGTGTGGCCGGCGAAGCACAGTACCGGGCCATCCTGGCTGCCATGGCTCGCCCAGAAGTTGTCCACGTCCTCGATGCGCATGGCTTCGATGGCAAAACCCACAGCCGCGAGGCGGCGAATCATCAGCTCTTGGCAGCCTTCATCCAGTGGTGTCACGGATGGCCGACGGATCAGATCGCAGGCGAGCTCGAGGGTGGGGGACAGGGCCGTCATGGGAACTCCGGTAAAGTAATGCGCGTAAAGCAGTGCAGGGCGGGAAGGGCGCATAGCTTAAAGCAAAACGCGCCTGCCTCGTAGGCGTTCAGCCTTTTGGCGCTACATGGAAAGGCGCTTCGCTTGACCCGGCTACAAGAGCCGATGCAATTCGCACCCGTAGCCTGGCGTTGAGCGAAGCGATACCCAGGGATTGTTTGCGCGGTTGCCGCTCACCAACCCGAAAAGAAAACGGCGGCCAATTGGCCGCCGTTGTCGTGTCGCTCACCGGGATCAGGCGTTCTCCGCCTCGGTCTGTACCACCGGAATTTCCAGCGGTTTCGGGCTGGACGACAGCAGCGCCATGATCAGTGCGGCGAGGTACGGCAGCGATTGCACCAGCAGCATGACCACCCAGAACTTCACGTCGTAGCTGGGCAGACCCTGAACGATGGCGATGCCCAGGGCTCCGCCCCACAGCAGGAGCATGATGAAGACTTCTTCGCGCGCTTCGGCGAGGGCCACCATCAGGCCGTGGCTGGAGCGCATCTTCGGCGTGCGGAAGAACGGGATAGACTTGGTGAACGTGCCGTACAGCACCGCCTTGGCGATGGTGTGCGACAAGGCCAGCCCTGCTACCGCCGCACAGAACGCATCCTTGAGGTTGACCCCGACTGCCCGCTGATACAGGAAGATGATCTTGCCGACCTTGAACAGGAACAGCGTCAGCGGCGGGATCGCGAAGATCAGCAGCGGTGGGTCGACCCGTTGCGGCACGATGATCATCGCCGCCGACCAGAGCAGGGCGCCGGCGGTGAAGAAGATGTTCAGACCATCGGCTACCCAGGGCAGCCAGCCAGCCACGAAGTGATAGCGTTGGCCGCGCTTGAGTTCGCTGCCTTTGCCAGCGAGCAGTTCGCGGGCGTGCCCCTTCATGATCTGAATGGCGCCGTAGGCCCAGCGGAAACGCTGCTTCTTGTAGTCGATGAAGGTGTCCGGCATCAGCCCTTTGCCGAAGCTGTCATGGGCATAGGCGGCCGAATAACCTTTCTCGAACACGCGCAGGCCGAGCTCGGCATCTTCGCAGATGGTCCAGTCGGCCCACTTCAGCTCGTCCATCACGGTACGGCGGATCATGGTCATTGTGCCGTGCTGGATGATCGCGTTGCGGTCGTTACGGGTCACCATGCCGATATGGAAGAAGCCCTTGTATTCGGCGTAGCAGAGCTTCTTGAAGGTGCTTTCCTCACCGTCGCGATAGTCCTGCGGTGACTGCACCACGGCGATCGACGGGTCGGCGAAGTGCGGCACCATGTGCTTGAGCCAGTTGCGGTCGACGCAGTAGTCGGAGTCGATCACCGCCACCACTTCGGCATCCGGTGCGGTGTGCGGCAGAATGTAGTTCAGCGCGCCGCCCTTGAAGCCATGCAGCGGCGCCACGTGGAAGAAGCGGAAGCGTGGGCCGAGCTCTTCGCAATAGTCGCGCACCGGCTCCCACACCGCAGGATCCTTGGTGTTGTTGTCGATGATCAGGACTTCGAAGTCCGGATAGTCGAGGTTGGCCAGGGCATCCAGGGTCTGTTTGACCATCTCCGGCGGCTCGTTGTAGCACGGCACGTGGATCGACACTTTGGGGCGGTAATCGCTATCGCCCAGCACCGGCGTGAAGGGGCGCCGTCGTTGCGTCCACACCGTCTCGGCCAGTTCGTGGGCCTCGGTGAGCAGGACGATGAACACGCCGATGGCGCCGACGCCGAGCAGCAGCCCGACCAGCATGCTGAACCAGGTGCTGTATTGCTGGCTGTAGTCGTAGCCGATCCACACCAGGGCCGAGCCGCCGGCGAAGGCGACGAAGGTCAGGAAGGTGCGCCCACGCTGGTGCAGGGCACTGCCGTCGATGAGCATCAAGGCCAGGGACAGCAGCGCCATGACCACCGAGGCAACCGCCAGCAAGCGCCATTGCGGAATGGCGACTACCGGCCCTTCGAAGTTGAATTTCGGATTGCGGTCGAGGTTGTAGACGCCCCAGTAGGCGCCCACCGAACCTTCGTCACCGGCTTTCCACGGCTGGTCGAACGCCTCGATCACGAAGTAGTTGTAGCCCTGGGCGTTCAGGGTGGTGACCAGGGTTCGCAGGTAGATCGCCTGATCCGCCTGGGTCGCCTCGGCGCCCCCGCGCACGCGGCCATTGCTCGGCCAGCCGACCTCGGAGAGCAGCAGCGGTTTTTTCGGGAACAGCTTCTTCAGATCGCGGGCGCGATCGAGGGTGAACTGCGTGGAATCCTGCATGCGCATGAATTCCCAATACGGCAGTACGTGGGCCGCGATCAGGTCCGCGTGGTCGGCCAGCTCCGGGTATTCCTCCCAGATGTGCCACTGCTCAGAGGTGGTGACCGGCACCTTGACCGCCGAGCGCACCCGATCCATGTAGGCGGTCAGCTGCTTGACGGTAACCTCGCGGCGGAACAACGCCTCGTTACCGACCACCACGCGCACTACGCTGCGCGAGTTGTTGGCGATCTCGATGGCCTTGGTGATTTCGCGCTCGTTGCGCTCCTCGTCAGGGCTGATCCACACACCCAGCGTCACGCGCAGGCCGAACTCTTCGGCGAGCAGTGGAATCTTGTCCAGGGCATCATCCACCGAATAGGTTCGGATGCTATCGGTCTGCTTGGAGAGCAGTTCGAGATCCGCACGCATTTCTTCGTCGCTGGGATAGACACCCGTTTGCGGGTTCTGCCCCTGACGGAATGGCGAGTAGGAATAGCCGGATACCTGCTCGGGCCAGTCCGGCGCGGTCACAGGACGGTTGTAGAGCGCCCAGATACCGGTGAACAGGGCGGCAATAGCCAGGAAAACAATCAGATTGAGGCCGAACTTGCGCGAAAGCATGCTGTGTCAGGTTCCGAAAGGTGGAACGGGGAGAGGGCCGGCGAGCGCCGGTTGGCGCGCATGCTACTCCGTCGTTGAATGACTGTATAGCACAGCTCGGAGCGCTTGTTTGAGTATGAGCCGCAGCGTTTTCAGTGGCACCGGGCGTTCAGCTACGAAGCCCGCCAGATGGTGCTTGGGGTGAGCGCCCAGGCTTCCTATAATGCGCGCCCACCAAGAGGAGCCCGCATGTCGTTCGATGAGCAACGTTTCGCCGGAATTGCCCGGTTGTATGGCCGTGAAGGCGCAGAGCGGCTGACGGCTGCCCATGTGGCTGTGGTCGGGATCGGCGGCGTTGGCTCCTGGGTGGCCGAGGCGCTGGCGCGTTCCGGGGTGGGCGAGATTTCTCTGTTCGACCTCGACGATGTCTGCGTCAGCAATACCAACCGGCAGGCTCACGCCCTGCAGGGTCAGGTCGGCCGCGCCAAGGTCGAGGTGATGGCCGAGCGCCTGCGGGCCATCAACCCGGCCTGCGTGGTGCATGAAGTCGCCGACTTCGTGACCCGCGACACCATGGCCGATTACATCACCGTCGAGCTCGACGCGGTGGTCGACTGCATCGATAGCGTGGCAGCCAAGGCGGCGCTGATCTCCTGGTGCAAGCGCCGCAAGATCGCCATCATCACCACCGGCGGTGCGGGCGGGCAGATCGATCCGAGTCAGGTGCAGGTGGGGGATCTGAACAAGACCTTCAACGACCCGCTGGCAGCCAAGGTGCGCTCCACGCTGCGCCGCGATTACGGCTTTTCCCGCACGCCGGGGCGCAACTACAGCGTGCCCTGCGTGTTCTCCACCGAGCAGCTGCGTTACCCCGGCGCTAATGGTGAGATTTGCCTGAGCAAGGCCTTCGTCGGCGAGGGCGTGAAGCTCGACTGCGCCGGCGGCTTCGGCGCGGTGATGATGGTGACCGCCACCTTCGGCATGGTCGCTGCCGCCCGTATCGTCGATCGTCTTGTCGCCGGAGCACGGCGGCCTTCTGAGCGGCCCGTGGCGAAAGCCTAAGTCGGCTCGATCAACTGGCGCATCTGGCGCACCACCGCGTTCATGCCATTGGCGCGCGAAGGTGAAAGCTGGCGAGACAGCCCAAGGCTGTCGAACCACTTGGCGATATTCAGACTTGCCAGTTCGTCAGCGCTCAGGCCATTGACGCGAGCCAGCAATACGGCCAGCAGGCCACGGATGAGGCGGGCATCGCTGCTGGCGCGGAAGTGCCAGTGACCGTCGCGGATTTCGCCACTCAGCCACACCTGGCTTTCACAGCCGTGCACACGATCGGCATCGTGGCGTTCGATCAGCGGCTCCAGGCGCTCTCCCCACTGCATCAGCAGGCGTGCACGCTGCTCCCAGCCGGAACATGCGCTGAATGCGTCGAGGGCCTCACGGGCGTTGTCGGGCAGGCTCATTGCAGGAGCTCCAGTGCCTTGTCCAGTGCGCTGAAGAGGCGCTGCAGATCGTGCTCGTCGTTGTACAGGCCCAGAGACACGCGGATCGCGCCGTTCACCCCCAGGCGTTGCAGCAGCGGCATCGCGCAATGATGGCCGACCCGTACGGCGATGCCTTGCTCGGTGAGCAGGTGGGCAAGGTCGCCGCTGTGTACGCCGTCTACGGTAAAGCAGGCCAGCGCGGTTTCCGGCTCGCCGAGCAGGCGCAGGCCCGCGTAGCCTTGCAGGCCGGTCAGCAGCATGCGGTGCAGTGCGGCTTCATGGTCGCCAATGGCTCTGGCGTCGAGGCTGTCGAGGTAGTCCAGGGCCGCGCCGAGGGCGATGACTCCGGATACCGGCGGCGTACCGGCTTCCAGGCCGAGCGGCGCGTCGCGAAAGGTCGAGGTGAGGTAGTCCGCCTGCTGCACCATTTCACCGCCAAATTGCCAGTGCTGCAGGCGCTGCAGTGCGCTGCGCCGGCCATAGAGCAGGCCGACGCCATCGGGGCCATAGAGCTTGTGGCTGGAACAGACGTAAAAGTCGCAGCCCAGTGCCTGCATGTCCTGGTGGCCATGCACGACGGCCTGGGCGCCATCCACGACCGTCAGGGCGCCTCCGTCGCGAGCCTGTTGGATCAGCGTGTGCAGCGCTTGCATGCGGCCCAGCACGTTGGATAGCTGAGTAACCGCGAGCAGCCGCGTGCGCGTGCCGATCAACGTGGCGGCTTGCTGCAGGTCGATATCGCCCTGAGGCGTCAATGGCAACACCACCAGCTTAAGGGCCTTGCGCGCTACCAGCTGCTGCCAGGGCAGCAGATTGGCATGGTGCTCGGCGGCGCTGACGACGATCTCGTCGCCCGCCTCGAACAGGTGTTCCAGCCCATAGGCGAGCAGGTTGAGGGATTCGGTAGCGCCGCGGGTGAAGACGACCTCTTCACTGTCAGCGGCATTCAGCCAGCGCGCGGCCTTGTTGCGGGTGTCTTCGAAGGCACGGGTGGCGCGCTCGCCGGGCAGATGCTGGGCGCGGTGCACATTGGCGGCACCACCGGCGTAGTAGTCCAGCAGGGCATCCAGTACCGCTTGCGGTTTCTGCGCCGTGGCGGCGCTGTCGAGGTAGGTCTGGCCTTCGCGGTCGAGGGCCAGCATGCCGGGGAAATCGGCGCGCCAGGGGGAAATCAGGGTCATCCGGATCTCATAACGCTAAATGTAAAAGCGGGCTGCGCCCGCGATGATCATCAAGTCTATCGCGTGCCACAGCCCGCTCGGGCAAAGCCTGGCTCAGTTGTGAGCGTGCAGGGCTTCGTTCAGCTCAATCGCCGACTTGTTGGTCTTGCACTCCACCGCGCCACTTTGCGAGTTGCGACGCAGCAGCAGGTCTGGCTGACCCGCCAGATCACGACCCTTGACCACCTTGACCAGGTTGTTCTGGTCGTCGAGCAGGGCGATCTTGGTGCCAGCGGTCACGTACAGGCCGGCTTCGACGATATTGCGATCGCCCAGCGGGATACCGATACCGGCGTTGGCGCCGATCAAGCAGCCTTCGCCCACGGAAATGACGATGTTGCCGCCGCCAGACAGGGTGCCCATGGTCGAGCAACCACCGCCCAGATCCGAACCCTTGCCGACGAATACGCCAGCGGATACGCGGCCTTCGATCATGCCTGGGCCGGCGGTACCCGCGTTGAAGTTGACGAAACCTTCGTGCATCACGGTGGTGCCTTCACCGATGTAGGCGCCCAGACGGATACGCGCGCTGTCAGCGATACGCACGCCGCTAGGTACCACGTAGTCGGTCATTTTCGGGAACTTGTCCACCGAGAAGACTTCCAGCAGGTCGCCCTTCAGGCGCGCTTCCAGTTGACGCTCGGTCAGTTCGACCAGATCCACCGCACCCTGGCTGGTCCAGGCCACGTTGGGCAGCAGCGGGAAGATGCCGGTCAGGTTCAGGCCGTGTGGCTTGACCAGGCGATGCGACAGCAGGTGCAGCTTGAGGTAAGCCTCGGGGGTGCTGGTCAGGGCGGCATCTTCGGCCAGCAGGGTGGCGACCAGCGGCTTGGCGCTTTCCGCCAGGCGGGTGAGCAGGGCGCTCTGTACCGAGTCGATATTTTTCAGGGCACTGGCCAGTTCACCGGCCTGCTGGTTGGTCAGCGCGATGGCCTGGTTGCCGCCGCTGTAGCCGAGCTTCTCGGTGACCTTGGCGACCAGTTCGGCGCTCGGGTTGAGCAGGGGCTGTGCATAGAACACTTCCAGCCAGGTGCTTTGACGGTTTTGGGTGCCGACCCCGAAGGCCAGGCTGAACAGAGTGTTGGACATGATCTTTTCCTTGCAACGAATTCGATTTAGGTGACGGTATCAGGCCAGTTCGGCGGCATAACGCTCGGGTTTGAAGCCGACCAGCGTACGCGCGCCCAGATCCAGCACGGGGCGCTTGATCATCGACGGTTGGGCCAGCATCAGTTCGATAGCTTTGGCCTGGTCGAGATCGCTCTTCTGGGCGTCGTCGAGCTTGCGAAACGTGGTACCGGCGCGGTTGAGGATGGTTTCCCAGCCGTGCTCGTCACACCACTTCTGCAGATTGCCGCGGTCGATGCCGGCGGTCTTGTAGTCGTGAAACTGGTAAGCGATACCTTGCTCTTCGAGCCAGGTACGGGCCTTCTTCATGGTGTCGCAGGCCTTGATCCCATAAAGGACGTTACTCATTGATTTCCCTCGGAAGGATTCCACTCGTCGAATCCTCCTCAATACCTTGTTAATTGCGAGCGGTGGATTATGCCACGTCGGCCCGGCTTGCGGCGCTGTCAGGGCATAACTCGATCTTCGTGCCCTGCGCAGCCTCTATCCGACGCGTTAGAATGCAGAGCCCATGCGCGCCATGTGGCCTTGTTCGTAAAGGATCTCTCCCGTCATGCAGCTTCTCTACACCATCCTGATCATGTTGCTGGTGGTCAGTGGTACCCGTATCAGCGCCCAGTTCATTCCCCTGCCACTGCCGATCCTGCAGATTGTGATCGGCGCATTGCTGGCGATTCCGGTACTGGGGCTGCATGTACGGCTGGATCCCGAGTTGTTCCTCCTGCTGTTCATTCCGCCGCTGTTGTTCGTCGATGGCTGGCGCATGCCCAAGGGGCAGTTTCGCAAGCTGCGTACACCGATCCTGTTTCTCGCTTTCGCTCTGGTGTTCTTCACCATTCTCGGTGCCGGTTATTTCATTCATTGGTTGCTGCCTCAGGTGCCGCTGGCGGCCTGTTTCGCGCTGGCAGCCGTGCTGTCGCCGACCGATGCGGTGGCCGTTTCGGCGATCACCCACGGGCGCTTGCCGAGCACCCTGAATAACTTGCTGCAAGGCGAGGCGCTGATGAACGACGCCTCGGGTCTGGTGGCGTTCAAGTTTGCGGTGGCGGCGACGTTGACTGGGGTGTTTTCCTTCGCCGATGCCAGCCTGCAGTTCGTGCTGGTGGCGGTTGGCGGGTTACTGATCGGCATGGCGCTGAGTTATCTGTTGGGGCGCTTGCGGGCCTGGATGATCGCCCGCGGCTGGGAGGAGCCGGCGCCCCATGTGTTGCTGATGCTGTTGCTGCCTTTCGCCGCCTACGTTGCCGCCGAGCACCTGGGGCTGTCGGGCATTCTCTCGGCGGTTGCCGCCGGAATGATGCAGAGCCGCCTCGACCTGCTGCCCCGCCAGACCACCACGCGCCTGCTTAATCGCGGTGTGTGGGCGATGCTCGAATTCACCTTCAACGGCCTGATCTTTCTGCTTCTGGGTCTGCAGTTGCCGGACATCATCAAGGCCGTAATCGGTGATCACGCTGACGGCTGGCAGCTGCTGCTTCCGGCCTTGGGCTACGTACTGGCGGTGTATGCCGTGCTGATGACACTGCGCTTTCTGTGGGTCTACAGCTACTGGCGCACCTCCGGCATGCTGCGTCGCTGGCGCGGCAAGTCGACCCGTTTCGCCGGGCAGTCGCGCCTCGCCCTGACTGCAGTGCTGACCCTGGGTGGCGTACGGGGCGCCGTGACGCTGGCCGGCGTAATGTCGTTGCCGCTGTTGCTCAATAATGGCCAGGCGTTTCCCGAGCGTGATCTGCTGATCCTCATCGCTGCCGGGGTGATCCTGCTGTCGCTGCTGGTCGCCAGCGTGGCGCTGCCGAGTCTGCTGCCGCTGCTGCCCCAGGACAATGTGGCGCGCCAGGAGGGCGAGCTCAATCGTCACCGTGCCCAGGTGCTCGAGGCGGCCATTCGCGGCCTGGAGGCCGACGATGAAAAGGCCGCAGATACCGACGGTGCAATCGCTGCGGCCGAGATTCGCGCCAAGCTGATGAGCGAATACCGTGACCTGCTCGAACGCACCCGAACGCGCAGTGTCGAGGAGTCGCGCGACAACCAGCGCCAGGCCGACCAGCTGGAATATCGCATGCGTCTGCATGCGCTGCGCACCCAGCGCCTGGAGCTGTACCGGATGCGCAAGGAACACCAGTTAGACGACGACATGCTGGCGGAGATTCTTCGCGACCTGGATAACGCCGAGGCGCGGCTGCTCAAGGGTTAGGGTCTGTTGACGTTTCAGCGCAAGCCGCGTTGCTGCGAGAAATCTCGCCAAGCGAGGCGGAGGACGCAGGGAATGGCATCCCCTTTTCAAGTCCTCCAACGACGCATGGCGAGATTTCCCGCGCAACCCGTAGGGCCGGGCCAGTTTTTGCGCGATGCTGCGTTACTCGGTGTCTCATTTGGCCAGCCAAACTTCGCACCTCGTGCCTTACCTCGCGCAAAAACTGGCTCCGGCGCGGTCGTGCTGAAACATCAGCAGACCCTAGTCAGGGCTCGTAGTGCTTCAGCTCGCGGGCGATCAGCAAGCGTTGGATCTCGCTGGCGCCCTCGTAGATCTGGGTGATGCGCGCATCCCGGTAGTAGCGCTGCACCGGGAAGTCCTCCAGGTAGCCGTAGCCGCCATGCACCTGCAGCGCCTTCGAGCACACGCGCTCGGCCATTTCCGAGGCGAACAGCTTGGCCTGTGAGGCTTGTGACAGGCACGGCTGGCCGGCACTGCGCAGGCGGGCGGCGTGTAGGGTGAGCAGGCGAGCGGCGTTGATCTGGGTGTGCATGTCGGCGAGCAGGTTGGCGATGCTCTGATGCTCGCCGATGGGCTTGTCGAACTGCACCCGTTCGCGAGAGTAGAGCAGCGCGGCCTCGAAGGCGGCGCGGGCGATGCCGACGGCCTGAGCGGCGATACCGATGCGTCCGCCTTCGAGGTTGGACAAGGCGATGCTCAGCCCCTTGCCGCGCTCACCGAGTAGATTGCTGGCGGGAATGCTGCAGTTCTCCAAGGCGATGGCGCAGGTGTCCGAGGCGCGAATGCCCATTTTGTGCTCATTGCGTTCGATGCGAAACCCGGGGGTGTTGGTCGGCACCAGAAAGGCTGAGATGCCCTGCTTGCCGAGCGCGGCATCGGTGACCGCGAAGACGATGGCCAGGCCGGCACGGCGGCCGTTGGTGACGAATTGCTTAGCCCCATTGAGCACCCAGTGGCCGTCACGCAGTTCGGCACGAGTGTGTAGGTTGTGGGCTTCAGAGCCGGCCTGCGGTTCGGTCAGGCAGAAACAACCGATCACTGCTCCGCTGGCCAGGCGCGGCAGCCATTCGTTCTTCTGGGCATCACTGCCATGGTTGAGTAGCGGGCCACAGCCTACGGAGTTGTGCACGCTCATCAGGGTGCCGGTGGCAGCATCGGCAGCGGAAACTTCCTCGATGGCCAGGGCGTAGGCCACATAGTCGAGATAACTACCGCCCCAGGTGTCCGGCACGATCATGCCCAGCAGGCCCATTTCGCCCATCTGGGTGACGACCGTATCATCGATCCAGCCGGCTTTTTCCCATTCCTGGGCGTGGGGTGCGATGGCGCGTCGGGCGAACTGCCGGGTGCAGTCGCGGATCATGCGTTGTTCGTCGTCCAGCTCGATGTCGTGCATAGCGACCTCTCTGTTGTCATTGGCCCACGCCGGATCACGGCAAGCGGGCAGGTATGGCCCTCACGGATCGCGTGGCTGGCCTGACTACAGGGTCGCCCAGTAAAGGGCTAATCGCAAACGCTGGAATGCGCGCGGTGACGGGCGTCACCGCGCGCTAGGTCAGTTCTGCTGGCGCAACTGGTCGAGCAGGTTGCTGTCCGGGTAGCCATCGGCCGGCCAACCAAGCTGCAGTTGGAAGGCACGAATCGCTTTGCGCGTGTTGGCGCCAATGATGCCGTCCGCATGGCCAGAGTCGAAACCACGGGCGTTCAAGCGCTCCTGCAGCTCGACGCGCTCGCTGCGGCCCAGTTGCCGGTCGCCTTCCGGCCAGGCGCCCTGCACGCCATTGCCACCGCGTAGGCTATCGGACAGCAGGCCGATAGCCAGTGCGTAGGACGTGGAGTTGTTGTAGCGCAGGATGCTGCGGAAATTGCTCAGCAGCAGGAACGCCGGTCCCCGGTGTCCAGCGGGCAGTAGTAAGGTGGCGCTGGCATCGTCACGTGGGGAACCTAGCGGCTGCCCAACTGGGTGTATGCCAAGGGCACGCCATTCGCTCAGGCTACGGCGTACTTCCGGGTCAGCCATGGCATAGTCGAAGCCCCGCGGCAGTTGCACTTCGAAGCCCCAAGGCTGGCGCAGTTGCCAGTTGGAACCTTGCAGGTAGTGAGCCGCCGAGGCCAGCGCGTCGGCCTGGGAAGTCCATACGTCGCGCTTGCCGTCGCCGTCGAAGTCCACGGCGTGTTCGTTATAGGTGGTGGGCATGAACTGGGTCTGGCCCATGGCGCCGGCCCAGGAGCCGACCAGGCTTTCCGGGGCGATATCGCCGTGCTGGAGAATCTGCAGAACGGCCAGCAACTGGCTGCGCCAGAAGGCCTGACGGCGGCCTTCATAGGCGAGCGTCGCCAGGGAGCGCACCACGTTGTGGCTGCCGATGTTGCTGCCGAAGTTGCTTTCCAGGCCCCAGATGGCGACCAGTGTTTCCGCGTCGACGCTGTAGCGCTGTTCGATCTGGTTAAGCATGGCGCGATTCTGCGTCAGCAAGATACGGCCACGAGCGACGCGGCTGGGGGAAACGGCCCCTTTCAGGTATTCCCATACCGGGCGGCTGAACTCTGGCTGACTGCTGTCGGCCTTGACCACATCCGGGTTGGGGACGACGCCCGCAAAGGCGCGGTCGAACAGGGTCGGGCTGATACCTGCGGCCATCGCGTCGCTGCGCAGCAAGTCACGCCACTGTTCGAAACTCAGTTGTTCTTGAGCAGGCTGAGTGAACGCGGTGTTGGTTGGAGTAGTACTCTGCGGGGTGCTCGGAGCTGCCAGGGGCTGGGCAGGGGCGTCGGCACAGGCCGTGAGCAGAAGCAGAAAACTGGCCGCAGCGGTGACAGGCAGGCCGCGAGTGAACAGGTTGGGCATGATTATCTCAACACGTTTTGCAGGCGAGCACCTTAGCACGGATGAGCGGGAATGCGGGCTGTACGAGTGTTCAGACCGCCTTTTTCGACAGCCCCAGAAACGAAAAAGCCTCCCAGTTCTGCTGGGAGGCTTGGCGGCGGTAGCTGCCTTTTCCTTTGCCGGGGCGTTCTTGGCGTGAGCGGAACAGCGGCTGGGCGATGATGGATTTGGCCTTGTTCGGGCGTGCTTTTTTGCTCATGGCATGTCCTTGGTCAAGACTCGCGTCGATGCGAGCGGAACAAATCATGCGCCGCTAGTGGGGTAATGTCCACACCTGAAGTAGGTGTTAAGCACCTGTTCACGATCTGCTGCGCGTCGGCCCTGCTGCGTTAAAAACAAGCTGGATTGCGAGCCCAGTCAGAATGCTCATTTCCAGCTTGTAAACTCTGCTTGCTCGTTTGTTTCTGTGGGGCCCGCCCAGGCCTTGCATGTCTCTAGCTCAGTCGTGAACAGGTTCTACGCGCCGAGCTTCAGGCGTTGACCGGCCATCATCAACACCAGACGCGACAGGCTGGCCCATGGATCGCCGGCGGCTTGACCTTTGACCTGTGCATCGATCTGCTGGGCATCCATCAGCAGCGCATTCCAACGCGCGGGCGAGTGACGCTGCAGGGCTTTGCTGAGCAACGGGCGGCGTTTGTCCCATACAGGAGGGCGTGCCGAAGCGAAGGCCTTGTCCAGCGGCACGCCCTGGCTGAACTGATAGGAAATATTGGCCAGTTGGCGCAGCTCGCGGGCCAGCATCACTACGATGAACAGCGACTCCTGGCCTTCTCCACGCAAGCCGTCAAGCATCCGCAGGGCGTGGGCGGCTTCGCCATTGAGGATGGCATCGATCAGGCCGAACACATCATAACGGGCGCTGTCGGCAACGGCTGCCTGCACGGTGCCGGCATCGATCTGCTGGCCGTCTGCGAGTAGCTTGAGTTTCTCGATCTCTTGGGCTGCGGCCAGCAGGTTGCCTTCTACCCGGGCGGCGATCAGGTCTATCGCCTCGGCAGTGGCGTTCATGCCGGCCTGGGCCAGGCGCTGACGAATCCACTGCGGCAACTGGCTGGCGTCCACCGGCCAGATCTGCACGAACTGGCAATGGGGGCCGTCGATCAGGGCCTTGGCCCATTTGGTCTTCTGCGCGCTGCCGTCGAGCTTGGGCAGGCTGATCAGCAGCAGGGTGTCTTCCGGCGGCCGACCCAGGTACTCGATGATCGCTGCTGCGCCCTTGTCGCCAGGCTTGCCGTTGGGGATGCGCAGTTCGATGACGCGCTTCTCGGCGAATAGCGACATGCTGGCGCCGGCTTGGTAGAGCACGCCCCAGTCAAAATTGGCTTCGGCGTGAAACACCTCGCGCTCGCTGAAACCTTGCGCACGGCTGGCGTTACGAATGGCGTCACTGGCTTCCTGGCACAGCAGCGCTTCGTCGCCGCAGACCACGTAGACGGGAGCCAGGGAACCTTGAAGGTGTTTGCCGAGTTGGGCAGGGGCGAGTTTCATGGGTCGAGAAACCGAGGGGCCAGCAGAGTGGCCCCAACCGGCTTATTGCACCGGCAGTTCGATGGGCGATTGCTGTGGCTGTGCGGCTTCGCGCTGGCGTGCGGCTTCCAGTGCGTCGGCTTCCGCCTTGGCTTTGGCTTCAGCGGTCTGCTGCAGAGCGTCGAGCTGATCCGGAGTGATCTGCTGCAGGCGTTGGGCCAGCTGCTGTACTAGGTCACGGCGCATTTCGGTGCGCAGTTGAGCCGACTCCTGATCGTTGCTGATCAGGTTGTTGGAGTCCTGTACGTAGTAGCTCTGCACTTCCAGCTGGTTGTTCAGCAGCAGCAGGTTCTTGGCACCGCGGATCTCGTAGTCCAGGGTCAGAGTGCGCTCGTACTCAACGCTGCGCGCCGAGCTGGTGTAGCTGGCGGAGCGCTGGCTTTCCTGCTCGCGGGCCAGGTACAGCTTGTAGGCGGCGCCCGGGAATACCCGTACACCGTTGTTTTCCAGCACTTCGCGAACGTCACGTACGGTATCGCCGTAGCTGTCGCGCGCGCTGACTTCCAGCTCCTTGAGAGCGAACGTCACGTCACCGGTACCGCGCAGCTGGAAGCCACATGCGCCGAGCAGGCTTGCCAGGCCGATTACCAACAGATTGCGCTTGATCATCTCGTTATCCCCTTGTCCTGCCGGCTCCGCTGGCCAGCATGGGCAGGCACGGGTGCCTGCGTTGCCGATACGTTGACCCGGTGCCGGCAGCATGCCGACACCTCAGTTGTCGCCTCAGTTGGCGACGATGTTGACCAGCTTGCCAGGCACCACGATGACCTTGCGGATCGTCAGCCCTTCGGTAAAGCGTTGTACGTTTTCGTTGCTGCGTGCAGCCGCTTCCACCGCTTCGCGGCTGGCGTCGGCCGGCACGTCGATCTGGCCGCGCAATTTTCCGTTGACCTGAATCACCAACTGCAGGCTGTCCTGCACCAGGGCCGCTTCGTCCACGATTGGCCATGTGGCATCGATGATCGCTTCCTCGTGACCCAGCTCTTGCCACAGTTCGTGACTGATGTGCGGGGTGATCGGGGCGAGCAGCAGGGCGACGGTTTCCAGGCCTTCCTGCAGCAGAGCGCGTTGTTGATCATTGTCCTGTGGGGCTTTCTCCAGCACGTTCATCAGGGTCATCACCTGAGCGATGGCCGTGTTGAATTTGTTGTGCTGGCCGATATCCTGGCTCGCCTGCTTGATTGCCAGGTGAATGGCACGGCGGACTTCCTTGCTGCTGTCGTCAAGTTTGGCGACATCCAGTACGCCCGGCAGCCCTTTGCTGACGTGGCCCTGAGCCAGGCGCCAGACGCGGCGCAGGAAACGGTTCGCGCCTTCAACGCCGGCGTCTGACCATTCGCAGCTCATGTCGGGCGGAGAGGCGAACATCATGAACAGGCGGCACGTGTCGGCGCCGAACTGGTCGATCATCGACTGCGGGTCGACGCCGTTGTTCTTCGACTTGGCCATCTTCTCGGTGCCACCGATTTCCACCGGCAGACCATCGGATTTCAGCTTGGCGCTGATTACCTTGGCCTTGCTGTCACGCTCAAGCTCGACATCTGCCGGGTTGAACCAGGTAAAACCACCATTGGCTTCGCGACGGTAATAGGTGTCGGCGACCACCATGCCCTGAGTCAGCAAATTCTTGAAGGGTTCATTCGACGACACCAGGCCTTCGTCACGCATCAGCTTGTGGAAGAAGCGCGCGTAGAGCAGGTGCAGGATGGCATGTTCGATCCCGCCGATGTACTGATCGACAGGCAACCAGTGGTCAGCAGCCGATTTTTCTACCAAGCCGCCTTCGTAGTGCGGCGAGGCGTAACGCGCGTAGTACCACGAGGACTCGACGAAGGTGTCCATGGTGTCGGTTTCACGTTTGGCCGGGGCGCCGCATTTCGGGCAGTTGCATTCGTAGAACTCGGGCATGCGCGCCAGCGGCGAGCCAGCGCCATCGGGTACTACGTCCTCGGGCAGCACGACCGGCAGTTGATCTTCCGGCACTGGTACGTCGCCACAGGCGTCGCAGTGGATGATCGGAATCGGGCAGCCCCAGTAGCGCTGGCGGCTGATGCCCCAGTCGCGCAGGCGGAACTGAGTGCGCGAGGCGCCGAGTTGCTTCTTCAGCAGGGCGACTTCGATGGCGTCGAAGGCACCTTCGAAGTCCAGGCCGTCGAACTCGCCGGAATTGATCAGTTGGCCATGCTCGTTGTACGCGGCTTGCCACGGAGCAGGTGTTTCGTCACCGGCACTGGTACGAACCACGGCCTTGATCGGCAACTGGTACTTGATGGCGAATTCGAAATCGCGCTCGTCGTGAGCGGGCACGGCCATGACCGCGCCGTCGCCGTAGTGCATCAGCACATAGTTGGCGACCCACACGGGCAGTTTCTCGCCGGTCAGTGGGTGCTCGACGAACAGTGGCGTGGGCATGCCACGCTTTTCCTGAGTGGCGACGTCGGCTTCCGCCACGCTGCCGGCTTTGCATTCAGCGATGAACGCCTGCAGCTCAGGGTTGTTCTGTGCGGCCAGCGTCGCCAGCGGGTGTTCGGCGGCCACCGCGACATAGGTCGCGCCCATCAGGGTGTCTGGACGGGTGGTGAAGACTTTCAGTACACCCGCTGCGCCGATGGAGTCGACGTCGTAAGGGAACTGCACTTCCATGCCACGGGATTTGCCGATCCAGTTGCGCTGCATGGTCTTGACCTGTTCCGGCCAGCCATCCAGTTCATCCAGACTGCTCAAGAGCTCATCCGCGTAGGCGGTGATCTTGAAGTAGTACATAGGAATTTCGCGCTTCTCGATCACCGCGCCGGAGCGCCAGCCGCGGCCGTCGATGACCTGCTCGTTGGCCAGTACGGTCTGGTCGACCGGATCCCAGTTCACGGTGCCGTTCTTGCGATAGATCACGCCTTTTTCGAACAGGCGGGTGAACAGCCATTGTTCCCAGCGATAGTAGTCCGGCTTGCAGGTGGTGATTTCGCGTGACCAGTCCACCGCCAGGCCCAGGCTGCGCAGCTGGGTCTTCATGTAGGCGATGTTTTCGTACGTCCACTTGGCAGGGGCCACGTTATTTTTCATGGCGGCGTTTTCCGCCGGCATGCCGAAAGCGTCCCAGCCCATGGGCTGTAGTACGTTCTTGCCCTGCATGCGCTGGTAGCGCGCGATCACGTCACCGATGGTGTAGTTGCGCACATGGCCCATGTGCAACTTGCCGCTCGGGTAGGGGAACATTGACAGGCAATAGAACGTGTCCTTGCCGGGCTGCTCGCTCACTACAAAGGATTTCTGCGAGTCCCAGTGGGATTGCGCGGCGGCTTCGATTTCGCGTGGCTGATACTGTTCGTGCATGGCTACTTGCGCTAGGGAAAGGGGCTTTCGGGAAACGCCGTAGCATACATGACCCCCCTTGACGGTGGGAAACGTTGATTGCTCTGCCTGGCGTGTACGTCGCCGTTTGTCGCGGTGCCCGGCTCTCTTTGGGGCGAGCGCTAAGCTCAGTTGCAGGGCGTGCTGCCCGGAGGTGTGCGATGGAGCATTTAACAGGTGTCGATGACGAGGCTGATCCCTACGGGCGTTTGCTGGAACGGCTGACTTCAGCACTTGATGAAGCCAGCAGCCTGGCGCGTTTATCCGCAGAGCCGCCGGCTGAAATGGAGGTGCGTGGGTTGTCTACTGCCGAGCTGGCACTGATCACCGCTTACCTGGCCAATGATCACGACTGGCTGAAGGATTGGCATGCCACCGCTGCACAGCAATATTCGTCTGCCGTGGTGTTTTCTGAGCCTATTCGACCACCGTTCAAGCGTCAGTCGCTCTTCTCTTGTGGGCAGCACTGGCATGCCTCTGCTGTGCTCTTACGCGATGCGTAACGTGCCGCTAATCGCCTGTTCGTAGATTTCGTCTGGCTGCCTTCATCACATTCAAAGGTGCCTCGGCTTGCGCTGAAACGCGAACAGACCCTAGGCTTCGACCCTTTTGTGGAGGTGCTCGATGCCGTTTCGCTACATGCTCAAGCAATTCTTCATGCCGCCCGGCATTCTCCTGCTGCTGCTCATGCTCGCCTGGTTTCTGCGGCGGCGCTTTCCGCGACTGGCGGCAGGCTGTTTCGCTATCGGGTTGGGTGGGTTGTGCTTGATGAGCCTACCGGTGACGGTGGAGTGGACGGCGCGACTGATCGAGCGTGAGCCTGCTTTGCTTGCGCAGCAGTGGGCTCAATTGGCGCAACGTGCGGACGCTATCATCGTCTTGGGTGGCGGGCGGGAGTCTGCAGACCCAGCGTGGGACGGTGATCAGCCCAGTGCCATAGCGTTGGAGCGTACCCGCTATGCGGCGCGTCTGGCCAAGGCGTCCGGGTTACCGGTGCTGACCACGGGCGGGCTGCATTTTGGGCGACCGCCGAGCGAGGCAGCGCTGATGGCTGAGGTGATGCGCGAGGATCTGAGTGTCGAGGTGCGCTGGCGCGAAGAGCGCAGCCGTACCACCTGGGAGAACGCAGTGGAAACTGCCGCCATACTCCAGCCTGAAGGTATCAAACGTGTGGTACTGGTCACCCAGGCCTGGCATATGCCCCGCTCGCGCTGGAGTTTCGAGCAGGCAGGCTTTGAGGTGGTGGCTGCGCCGGTGGGGTTTATCGGCGTGCCCAATGACCGCCCGCTAGGCGGTTGGCTACCAGAGGGCAAGGCTTTCTGGCAAAGCACCTTGCTGCTCAATGAAGTGATCGGTTCCCTTGCCTACCCACTGGTCTATGGGCGTTAAGCCGGTACTGGCACAGATGTGGCGGAAGCGGCCGTTCGTTGTGGGGCGCCAATTGGTGGGCTGAAGCCCACCCTACCCAAGATACGCGGCTGTAGGGTGGGCTTCAGCCCACCAAATCGAACGTCCGCTTTCGCCTTATGGCCGTCGTTGAGCCGTTACGCCACACCCTTGCGGCGTCGGGCCAAAGCCCAGCCCAACAGCAGGGTACACAGGATGATCAGTGGCCAAGAGCGCCATTGCAGGTACGGCGTCAGGTGCTGCATGGGCTGCACTTCACCGTAGAGGGTGCCTTGTTCGAACTGCGGCAGGCGCTCGGTGATGCGGCCGAAGGGGTCGATCAGCACGGTCACGCCATTATTGGTGGCACGGATCATCCAGCGGCCGGCCTCCAGCGCGCGCATCTGGGCCATCTGCAGGTGTTGCAGCGGGCCGATCGAGGTGCCGAACCAGGTGTCGTTGCTCACCGTTAGCAGCAGATCGCTCTGCGCGGAGAGGTTGGCGGCGAACTCGGGGTAGACCACTTCGTAGCAGATGAATGTCGCGATGCGATGCCCTTTGGCCTCCAGCAGTGGTTGATCGGCCGCGCCGCGGGCGAAATCGGACATCGGCAGGTCGAAGAAGGCGATCAGGCCGCGCAGCACTTCCTGCAGCGGTACGTACTCACCGAAAGGTACCAGCCGTTGTTTGAGGTAATCGCCGCTACCCTGGCCGACCACGCTAACGCCATTGTAGTAGCGCTGTTCGCCACGCTCGTTGGGCTGACGGATCGGCACGCCGGTAATCAGTGCACTCTGGCGGTCGCTGGCGAAACGATCCATCACGCTGAGATAGCCAACGGCTTGTTCCTTGAGCACCGGCACTGCGGTTTCCGGCCAGATCAGCAAATCGGTCGGTTTACTGCTGAAACTCATGTCGCGGTACAGCGCGAGTTGCGCATTGAGCTGTGCCGGATCCCACTTGAGGTTCTGTTCCACGTTGCCCTGAATGGCCGCAACGCTGAGCGGCTCGCCTGCCGGCGCCGGTCCAGGCGTGACCCTTGAGCAGCGCGCCGCTCAGCCAGGTCGCGATCAACAGGCCGAGTGCTGCAGCCAGTTGCGGCTTATGCCGATAGAGCCGCGTCAGGTTGACCAGCAGCGCCGCGCTCAGCGCCAACGCAAAGGACAACAGCCACACACCGCCCACTGGCGCGAGACCAGCCAGCGGGCCGTCGAGTTGGCTGTAACCGGCGTAGAGCCACGGGAACCCGGTGAGGAACCAGCCACGAAAAGCTTCCTGGACGACCCACAAGGCAGCGAACGTCAGGGCGTCCGTTACCGGCGATGCATTGCGGCGCAGCACTAGCGCCCACAGCCAGCCCAGCAGAGCAAAGAACAGACCGAGGCCGGCAACGAAACCCAGGGTCAGGAACGCCGCCAGAGGCGGTGAGGCTGCGCCGTAGTCGTGAATGCTCACGTACACCCAGCTGGTGCCGGAGGCGAATAGGCCGAAACCGTACCACCAGCCGCGCCACGCGGCCTGGCGCGGTGTCAGGTCGCGCAGTCCGCAGTAGAGCAAGGCGATCGACAGCAGCACCAACGGCCAGATGCCGTAAGGCGCCAGGGCAAGGGTGGTAAGTGCGCCTGCGAGGAGGGCGACCAGATTGCCGGGCCAGCCGGGGCGGAACAGTCGATTCATCGGGATGCTCGTGAGGGGAGTGAGAGGCGCCCTGTTTACAGGGCGCTACAACGCGTCAGCGGGCCAGCGGCGTTAGACGCAGCAGATGCACGCGGCGGCTGTCGGCATTCAGTACGCGGAAGCGGAACTCGCCGATCACCGTCACTTCGTTACGCTTGGGCAGGTGGCCGAAGGCGCTCATCACCAGGCCGCCGACGGTGTCGAACTCGTCGTCGGAGAAGTCGGTGGTGAAGGCTTCGTTGAAGTGGTCGATAGGCGTCAGCGCCTTGACCAGGAAGTCGCCGCTGGGCAGCGGTTTGACGTAGCTGTCTTCCTCGACGTCATGCTCGTCCTCGATGTCGCCGACGATCTGCTCGAGCACGTCTTCGATGGTCACCAGGCCGGCGACGCCACCGTATTCGTCGATCACCACGGCCATGTGGTTGTGGTTGGCGCGGAACTCGCGCAGCAGCACGTTGAGGCGCTTGGACTCTGGTACGAAAGTCGCCGGGCGCAGCATGTCGCGGATGTTGAAGTCGGGCTGGTCGGCTAGCAGCAGCGGCAGCAGATCCTTGGCGAGGAGGATGCCGAGCACGTCATCGAGGGTTTCGCCAATCACCGGATAACGTGAGTGCGCCGCTTCGATGATCACCGGGAGGAATTCTTTGGGAGACTGGCTGGCCTTGATGGTGACCACCTGGGAGCGCGGCACCATGATGTCGCGAACCTGCAGATCCGCGACCTGGATGGCGCCTTCGACGATGGCCAGGGCCTCGCTGTCGAGCAGTTTGTTCTGGTGCGCATCGCGCAGAACTTCCAGCAGTTCCTGGCGGTTCTTCGGCTCATGAGCAAAAGCCTGGGTCAGTTTATTCAACCAGGACTTCTGCTCGTTGCTCGATCGGTCTTCGCTCATGGGGGTTTACTCGGGATCCTTGCTTCTATTCGTCGCCGGCATACGGGTCGGGATGACCCAGCTCGGCGAGCAATAATCGTTCCAGCGCTTCCATCTCCTCGGCTTCCTCATCATCGATGTGGTCGTAGCCGAGCAGGTGCAGGCAGCCGTGTATCACCAGATGCGCCCAATGCGCCTCCAATGTCTTGCCTTGTTCGATGGCTTCGCGCTCGACCACTGGTACGCAGATCACCAGGTCGCCAAGCAGCGGGATATCCAGCAAATCATCAGGTACATCGGCGGGAAAGGACAATACGTTGGTGGCGTAGTCCTTGTGTCGCCAGGTGTGATTGAGCTCGCGGCCTTCGGCCTCGTCGACCAGGCGGATGGTCAGTTCCGAGTCTGCCGTGCGCTGGCGCAGGGCCAACTCACACCAGGCTTGAAAGGCACCCTCGGCGGGTAACTGGTCGCCGTCACTGGCGACCTGCAGATCCAGTTCGATCATGTGTCTGACCTGGCACCCGGGTCGTTGTCCGCCGGGCGGCGGTCGAAGGGCTTATGTTCGGTTTCGAAGCGCTCGTAAGCCTCGACGATGCGCTGCACCAGTGGGTGGCGCACTACGTCCTTGGGTTTGAAGTGAGTGAAGCTGATGCCCGGCACGCCATTGAGTACCTCGAGCACGTGAGTCAGGCCACTCTTGGTGCCGCGCGGCAGGTCGACCTGGGTGATGTCGCCGGTGATCACTGCCGTGGAGCCGAACCCGATACGGGTCAGGAACATCTTCATCTGTTCCATCGTGGTGTTCTGGCTCTCATCGAGAATGATGAAGCTGTTGCTCAGCGTGCGGCCGCGCATGTAGGCCAGCGGCGCGACCTCGATCACCTGCTTTTCGATCAGTTTGGCAACCTGCTCGACACCCAGCATCTCGTAGAGCGCGTCGTACAGCGGGCGCAGGTAAGGGTCGATTTTCTGCGACAGGTCGCCAGGCAGGAAGCCCAGCTTCTCACCGGCCTCGACCGCCGGGCGTACCAGCAGGATGTGGCGGATCTGCTCGCGTTCCAGTGCATCGACCGCGCAGGCCACGGCCAGGTAAGTCTTGCCTGTACCTGCCGGGCCGATGCCGAAGTTGATGTCGTGGTCGAGGATCGCTTTCACGTAAAGCTGCTGGTTGGCGCCACGCGGACGAATCATGCCCTTGCGGGTGCGCAAGGCGATGTGGGTGTGGGCGCTGGGGTTGTTCAGCTCCTCGATACCTGATTCTTGCAGGAACAGGTGCACTGTATCCGGCGATAGCTCGGCGCTGTCGGTTTCGCGATACAGGCGACGTATCAGGTTCTCGGCAGAGGTGGTTTGCCCTGGCTCGCCGAGCAGCTCGAACTGATTGCCGCGGTTACGGATCTCGACGCCCAGGCGTGATTCGATCAGGCGCAGATGCTCGTCGAATTGCCCGCTGAGGTTGGCGAAGCGCTTGGCTTCAAAGGGTTCGAGGGTGAAACGATGAGGTTCTATGGATGTATTCAAAGTTGTATTTTGGCCGCCAGTCGGCTGAGTTGAAGGCAGAGAATAGCGCTAGCCGTCGCCGGGGGAAAGCACGGTCGATGACCGTGCTGCGCTGGTGGCATGTTCTAGGGCGTCCTGCGCTCAGTGGCGCTCGATCAGCGTGCCACGCAATGAATGCGGCATCGCCTCGTCGATATGCACATCGACGAACTGGCCGATCAGCTGCGGGTTGTCACATGGGAAGTTGACGTAACGGTTGTTCTCGGTACGGCCCTGCAGCTTGCCGGGATCCTTTTTCGAGAAGTCGTTGACCAGAATGCGCTGCACGCTGCCGACCATGCGTCGGCTGTTTTCGAAACCCTGCTGGTTGAGGCGATTTTGCAAAATTTTCAGGCGCTGCTTTTTCACTTCTTCCGAGGTGTTGTCGACCAGATCGGCCGCCGGGGTACCGGGGCGCGAGCTGTAGACGAAGGAGTAGGAGAAGTCGAAACCGACCTCTTCCACCAGCTTCATGGTTTGCTCGAAATCTTTCTCGGTTTCGCCGGGGAAGCCGATAATGAAGTCCGAACTGATGACGATATCCGGCACTGCAGCCCTGAGCTTGCGGATACGCGACTTGTATTCCAGCGCGGTGTGGTTGCGCTTCATCGCCGCGAGAATACGGTCGGAGCCCGATTGCACCGGCAGATGGAGGAATTTCACCAATTCAGGGATCTCGGCATGGGCCTTGATCAGCGCGTCGGAGAACTCCAGCGGATGGCTGGTGATGTAGCGAATGCGGTCGATGCCATCGATAGCTGCGACCAGGTACAGCAATTCGGCGAAGTCGGTGATACCGCCTTCGCGATTGGTACCCCGGTAGCCGTTGACGTTCTGGCCAAGGAGGGTCAGTTCGCGCACGCCGTTTTCGGCTAGATGGATGATTTCGGTCAGCACATCGTCCAGTGGGCGGCTGACTTCCTCACCGCGGGTGTAAGGCACCACGCAAAAGGTGCAGTACTTGCTACAGCCTTCCATCACGGACACGAGCGCGCTGGGGCCGTCGACGCGTGGCTCGGGCAGACGGTCGAACTTCTCGATCTCGGGGAAGGAAACATCCACTTGAGCGATCCTGGTGCTGCGTGCCGCATCGATCATCTCTGGCAGGCGATGCAGGGTCTGTGGGCCAAAAACCACGTCGACATAGGGCGCGCGATCACGAATCGCCGCGCCTTCCTGGCTAGCCACGCAGCCGCCAACGCCGATCACCAGATCCGGGTTCTCCAGCTTCAATTCACGCCAGCGGCCCAGTTGAGAGAACACCTTGTCCTGGGCTCTTTCGCGGATCGAGCAGGTATTGAGCAGGATGATGTCGGCGTCTTCCGCGCGCTCGGTCACTTCCAGGGCCTGATGC
Source organism: Pseudomonas sp. AC355 (assembly GCF_979258205.1). NCBI lineage: Bacteria > Pseudomonadati > Pseudomonadota > Gammaproteobacteria > Pseudomonadales > Pseudomonadaceae > Pseudomonas > Pseudomonas sp. AC355. The sequence continues at coordinate 4,949,448 of NZ_OZ409843.1, forward strand.
TCGCCCAGCAGGTCGACCATGCGCGAGCTGTCGTACTCGTTCATCTGGCAACCGTGGGTTTCGATATAGAGCTTCTTGGTCATGGCACTGCCTGGAATAATTGGAAAATAGTGCGAGGGATTTTTAACGTCGCGGTAGCGAGGGCCCGCCTGTAGCCGGCCATAAATATGACCGTTCATTATAAGGGCCTTGGCCGACCGAGGCCACAAGCTATGGACAAGAGGAGGCGACCTCGTGCCCAGTAGGCGTGCTAAGATTCGCGCCCTCTTATTGACTGCCAGCCAATAGCTACCCATGACCAAGCGTGAACCGATCTACAAGGTGATTTTCCTCAACCAGGGCCAGGTGTTCGAAATGTACGCCAAGCAGATCTTTCAAAGTGATCTGTGGGGGTTTCTGGAAATCGAGGAATTCGTCTTTGGCGAGCGCACCCAAGTGGTCGTCGATCCCAGCGAAGAAAAGCTCAAGGCCCAGTTCGATGGCGTGGTGCGCAGCTTCGTGCCCATGCATTCGATCGTGCGCATCGATGAAGTCGAACGCCTGGGTACGCCGAAGATCAGCGAGGCCAAGGGCGGCGGTAATATCATGCCGTTCCCCATGCCGATGCCTGATAAATAAGCAACAGGCTGCAGGCTGCTGGCAACCCGTTGGTTGTGACGGGAGCCTGCCTGGCGTGACTTATTTCAGTGGGGCGAAAGGCGACAGGCCGTCGGCGGCCTGCAGTTCCTGCAGATAATTGCGGAAAATCTGCCCCAGCACTTGGGTGGCGACTTCGAGCTCGGCTCTTGGCATTTGCAGCGATACTTCGTCGGCGCTGTCCATGGCTTCGTCTGAGCCATTGACCGCGGCCATCTTCAGCACGATATAAGCCTGCACGTTATTGGCGGCCACACCTTCGCCACGGAAGAACATCATGCCCAGGTGATATTGCGCCTGCGCATGGCCTTGCAGCGATGCGCGCTCGAACCAGTTGAGTGCCTGGGGAAGGTCGCGCTCGGTAGCCCTGCCGTCGTAATAAAACTCGCCAAGCTCGTACTGCGCCTGAGCATCACCGCCTTCGGCAGTCTGCTGGCAGGCCTGCAAGGCGTCGGGCAGGTCTTCGGGGGCGACGTTCAGCGAACAGCTACCGGTCGCCGGGATCAGCAATGAGTTTCCGTCCGCCAGTGCAAGCAATGGCAGCAGGAGCAACAGGCAGCCCAGAGACAGGGTGCGGCCGGTGCGCTTCATGAAGATCCGAATACCTCGAGGTGCTGACAGGGTGGATGACGGCGAAGCAAATGCGTCCGCCATCACATTATGAAATAAGCCGCACCGTTCTTACAAAGTGTTTGGCGCCTTTTCTGCCCCATCGTGGCGCGCATCGACCGCTGTTAGCTGCGAATTGCGCCCCGATGCGGCTAAAACCGGCGGCTGATGCCTTATAGAGGATCAGCCGCAGAGCCACATGCTCGACCATTATGCGCGCGAATCAAGAAAAGCCGCGCATGCACGATCGAGATCACGCCTGCTTGAGGCTAGCGAACGCGCGTTCGGCGGCGTCCAGAGTCAGTTTCAGCTCGGCTTCGCCGTGGGCGATGGAGGTGAAACCTGCCTCGAACGCACTCGGTGCCAGGTACACGCCGCCTTCCAGCATCAGGTGGAAGAAGCGCTTGAAGCGTTCTGCATCGCTGGCCATTACGTCGTCGAAGGTGACGATGTCGTCGGCGCCGCTGAAATACAGGCCGAACATGCCGCCCGCCTGAGTGGTGACGAAGGGGATGCCGGCCGCATCGGCGCGCTCCTGCAGGCCCTGCAGCAGCTTGCTGGTGTAGTCGCTCAGTTCGGTATGGAAGCCCGGGCGGCTGATCAGCTTCAGGGTGGTCAGGCCGGCGGCCATGGCCAGCGGGTTGCCGGACAGTGTACCGGCCTGGTAGACCGGGCCGAGCGGGGCGATACGCTCCATGATCGCGCGCTTGCCACCGAAGCAGCCCACCGGCATGCCGCCACCGATGATCTTGCCGAAGGTCGACAGGTCCGGCGTGACGCCGTAATGCGCCTGGGCGCCGCCAAGGGCGACGCGGAAGCCGGTCATCACCTCGTCGAAGATCAGCACTACGCCGTGCTTGTCGCACTGCTCACGCAAGCCTTCAAGGAAGCCTGGCGCTGGCGGTACGCAGTTCATGTTGCCGGCGACCGGCTCGACGATGATGCAGGCGACCTCGCTACCGACCTTGCCGAGCATCTCGGCGACCGCGTCGATGTCGTTGAAAGGCAGGGTCAGGGTGTGCTTGGCGAAAGCCGCCGGCACGCCCGCCGAGTTCGGCACGCCCTGGGTCAAAGCGCCGGAGCCGGCTTTGACCAGCAGGCTATCGGAGTGGCCGTGGTAGCAGCCTTCGAACTTGATGATGCTGTCACGGCCGGTGTAACCACGGGCCAGACGAATGGCGCTCATTGTCGCTTCGGTGCCGGAGCTGACCATGCGCACCATTTCCATGGATGGCACCAGTACACAGACCAGATCGGCCATCTCGGTTTCCATGGCGGTCGGCGCGCCGTAGGAGAGGCCATGGTCGAGCTGACGGCGTACCGCGTCGAGCACTTCGGGGTGGCTGTGGCCAAGAATCATCGGGCCCCAGGAACCCACGTAATCGACATAGCGCTTGTCGTCCTCATCCGTCACGTAGGCGCCTTCTGCGTGCTTGAAGAACAGTGGCGTACCGCCCACGCTCTTGAAGGCGCGAACCGGCGAGTTGACGCCACCGGGGATGTGTTTCTGGGCGTTGGCGAAGAGGATTTCGGAGCGTGACATGGTAGAGCCTCTTGGAAATGAATTAGGCCGATTGGAACAGGGCGCTGAAGGCATGCGCGCGGCGCTCCACTTCGGCAGCTGAATCCGCGGCGAACAGGGCGTGGATCACCGCGATCATGCTGGCGCCCCTTTCGATCAAGGGGGCGGCGTTGTGCAGGTCGATGCCACCGATGGCGACGATCGGCAACTGCACGCGTGCCTTGGCGCTGGCCAGCAGGTCGAGCGTGGCCGCTGGTGCGCCGGGTTTTGTGTGGGAATTGAAGAAGCGCCCGAAGGCCACGTAGCTGGCGCCTTCGCGGGCAGCCTGTTCAGCCAGATCCAGGCGCGCGTGGCAGGTGCCGCCGATGACCGCCTTGCGTCCGAGCAGGGCGCGGGCCACGGCCAGCGAACCATCTTCCTGGCCCAGGTGCAGGCCGACACCCAAACGGGCGGCCAGCTCGGCGTCGTCATTGATGATCAGCGCCGCGCCGTAGCGTTCGCAGAGACCACGCAGGGCCTCGGCCTCGCGCAAGCGGCGGGCTTCATCATCGGACTTGTCGCGGTATTGCAGCACGCGTGCACCGCCAGCCAGGGCCGCCTCGACATAGGGCAGCAGCTTGCCGCCAGCGAGCAGTTGGCTATCGGTGATCGCGTACAGACCCCTTAGCTTGGCGCGGCGGGCGGGCATCAGGAGAGATCCAGCGGCAGGCGGCGAGGGATGAACTGGCCGCGGCCCGGTTGCTCGGCGTCGCGCAGGGTACGCCAGGTGTAATCCAGGGCGGTTTCGACTGCGCTGATAAGGTCTTGTCCCAAAGCTATTCGGCCAGCGAGGGTGCTGGCCAGGGTGCAGCCGGAACCGTGATAGCTGCCGGGCAGGCGTGGGCAGGTGAAGGTGTGCTGGCTGCCATCGCGCAGGTACAGACGGTTGTGCACCACATCGCTTTCGTCGCCATGGCCACCGGTGATCAGCAGGTGGCGGATGTGCGGCAGCAGCTTGTCCGCACATTCGTCAGCCGTGCCGTCTGGCAGTTCGGCGAGGATGCGTGCTTCCGGCAGGTTGGGCGTGGCGATGGTGGATACTGCGAACAACCGCTCACGCATGGCGAAGCCGACTTCGTCCTTGCCTAGCGCTCCGCCGCCGCCGGCACGCAGTACCGGGTCGCAGACCAGCGGCACACCCGGCAGTTTGTCCATGATCATCAGAACCGTCTCGACCATTTCCACCGAGCCGAGCATGCCCAGCTTGACCGCCGCTACCGGCATGTCGGCGATCACCGCATGGGCCTGGGCCAGCACCCAGTCGCGGTCGAGTACGCGAAAGTCGCTGACGTCGACGGTGTCCTGCACGGTCAGTGCGGTCACCGCAGGAGCCGCGTGGCAACCCTGGGCCAGCAGCGCTTCGATATCGGCCTGCAGGCCAGCGCCGCCGCTCGGATCGTGACCGGAGAGGCACAGTACCACTGGGCGCGAGGGGGCGAGTTGGGTAGTGCTGCGCGCATAATCAGGAATGCCGAAATCGATCATCTGTGTCACGGGTTCCGGTTGACGGGTACGGCGGCAGGCGCAGTACCTGGTTGATCGGGGTTCGCCGCAGCGGTTAGCTGGCGGCGTTTTCGTGGGGCGCGAGCTTAACATTTAATGAGTTACGGTGAGGCTGGATAGTCTCGCCGCTCAGGTGAGAGGCCAGTGCTATCGATGCTCCGGCATCCTATGTTGGATTTACACGCATACTGGTGTGCTACCCATCGAATGCCTGGCGGAGGTCGCCGCCGAGGCTCTACTGCGCTTACCTGCACAATGTACTCCCCGATTTTTCGTCGCCGTAGCGCTTGCGATAAAGCGCTGGCAGACTCTAGAGTTGCCGGCATTCCTATTTCGAGCCGTGCAAGCCAGTATCATCAAGAGGGCGTGGGGCCTTACGGTACTGCTCGACACAGCCATTAGCGGGGCTGCATGCGTTTTTTTCTGATCATTCTTCTGGCAGTTTGCCCGGTATTGGCGAGTGCTGCGCGGCCGGCCGTGTTCGACGAGAACACACGTGTCTTGCCGCTTGGCCAGATGATGTCCGTGTTCGAGGACGTGCGTGGCGACAAGACCATCGACGACGTTACCTCCAGCGCTCTGCAAGGCAGCTTTCGTGACCACGATAAATCGGTGCTGAACGCGGGTTATTCCCGATCCGCGTTCTGGTTGCGGCTCGATCTGCATTACTTGCCCCAGGACGGCTCCGTATCCGCTCGCCACCATCAGCACTGGCTGCTGGAGCTGGCTTATCCGCCGCTGGATCGCCTGGAACTTTACGAGGTGGGGGCCGATGGCCGCTTCCACCTGACGCAACGCACTGGCGATGCGCTGCCGTTCTCCAGTCGGGAAATTCGCCAGAACAACTACCTGTTCCCCCTCGACTTCAAGCCGGATCAGGTGCGGCGCGTCTACCTGCGTATTGAAAGCCAGGGCTCGATCCAGGCGCCGCTAACCCTCTGGTCGCCCACCGCCTATCTGGAAGAGCAGCCAGCGCGCATCTACATGCTGGGCATCATCTACGGTGTGCTGCTGGTGATGCTGATCTACAACCTGTTCATCTTTATCAGCGTCCGCGATACCAGTTACCTCTATTACATCCTCTATATCGCCTCGTTCGGGTTGTATCAGGTGTCAGTCAACGGTGCAGGTATCGAGTTCTTCTGGCCCGACAATCCCTGGTGGGCGAATGTTGCTACTCCATTCCTGATTGGCGCCACGGCACTGTTCGGCTGCCAGTTCGCCCGCAGCTTCCTGCAGACCTGCGAACACAGTCCTTGGATCGACCGCTGCCTGTTGCTGTTGATGCTCTGGGGCGCGGCGGTGATGGTGTTGGCGTTGACTGCCAGCTATGCCGTGTCACTGCGTCTGGCCACAGTTCTGGCGCTGGTGTTCACCCTGGTGGTGTCCGTCGCCGGGGTGTTGGCCTGGTTGCGCGGCATGCGGGTGGCGCGTTACTTCATCATCGCCTGGACGGCCTTTCTGCTCGGTGGCGTAGTCAACACGCTGATGGTGCTGGGCTACCTGCCTAATATGTTCCTGACCATGTACGCCAGCCAGATCGGCAGTGCGATCGAAGTCGCCTTGTTATCGTTGGCGCTGGCCGACCGTATCAACGCAATGAAGGAGGAGCGTGCGCGCATTTTGCAGAGTGCCACGGCCAAGCTGGAAGCGCTGAACCACGAGCTGGCCGACAGTAATCGCCTCAAGGACGACTTCCTGGCCACAGTGACCCATGAGTTGCGTACGCCGATGAACGGCGTTATTGGCTCCCTGGAGTTGATGCAGACCCTGCGCCTGGAACCGGAAGTCGAGCAATACCAGAAGACCGCGACGCGTTCGGCGCGGGACATGATGCAGATGGTCAGCGACATCCTCGCGCTCACCGAGTTGCAATCTGGCAGGCTCTATCCACGGCGCGAGACGTTCAGCTTGCGTGGCATGCTCGATGGGGTGTGCGCCAATTACGAAAGTCGCGCCCGTGACAAGGGTTTGGCCTTCGCTCTCGACCTGGATGAGCACCTGCCCGATACCGTGGAAGGGGATGCGGTAAAGCTGGCGCAAGGGCTTGGCTATCTGCTGGATAATGCCATCAAGTTCACGGCGGCTGGCAAAGTTCGCCTACGTGTACGTGGTAATGGCGAGGCGACGCTCGAGAGCTTGCCACTGAGCTTCGAGGTGATCGACGCCGGGATAGGCTTGGAGAATGTCCGCGAAACGGATCTGTACCGCCGCTTCCATCAGCTCGACACCTCGATGACTCGCCAATACGGCGGCCTTGGTATCGGCCTGAGCATCTGCAGGCAACTGGTCGATTTGCTCGGCGGTAGCCTGGCGTATGAGCCCAATCGTGCTGGTGCGGGCGGTAGCATCTTTCGTCTGGATCTGACGCTTGCCTTGCCGGTGCACAAGGGCGGTAGCGAGCCGGTGGTGCGCCGCGCCAGTGGCAGCGCCGTGCGCACACCAGAGCAATGCACGGTGCTGGTGGTCGAGGACAATGCCATCAACCAATTAGTGATTCGTGGCATGTTGCTCAAGCTCGGTTACCGTGTGCGCACCGCCGACAACGGCAGCGAAGCCCTGGAGTGCCTGCAGCGCGAGTCGGTTGACGCGATGCTGCTCGACTGCCAGATGCCGGTGATGGATGGTTTCGCTACCTGCCGGGCGCTACGTCTATTGCCCGGTTGTGCCGAAATGCCAGTGCTGGCGATCACTGCCCATAGTCAGTCCGGCGACCGCGAGCGCTGCCTGGCCGCCGGGATGAGCGACTACCTGGCCAAACCGGTGAAGTTCGACGAGTTGCGTGTGCTGCTGCATGACTGGGTGCTATGCCGCTCTGCCTGAGCCTGGTGTAGCCTGGCGACTTACCACCCATCAACCAGCCCGGCTGCACGCGGCCTGGCTTTTTCGTCTCTGCGTTTCCAGTCCGCTGATCGGTCACCTGGCTGTTATCGCGACTGACTGCCTTGCGCTGTGGCCATGACGCCCTGTGTCGCTACCGCCTATCCCTCAAGTTGAATCTTTCTTCGCGCAGCCTCCTCCTTATTCCATAAGGCCAAGACTGATTCTCGGGTCGAGCAGACCTGCAAATCGGTAAGGCGGCCACCCATGGAATCACCTGAGCGCTGCTCTCGAACCCTCCGTTTCGAAAGCGCCTTTGAACTGCCCACGCAAGGCTCCGACCATGACCACATTAATGCCGATTTTCACCACGCCTCGAGAAAGCTACAGCTTTCTGCCATCCGGTCCTGCTCGCACCCTCTACGAACGACTGTTGCAGCCCCAATTGGCTGATGGCGCTTTGCATCAGGCGCGCGGTTTTCTTGAGGCGCAACTGGAGGAGAGTGAGCGGCTGGCTTGCGACATGCCGGCTCAGCCGGAGGCGCTGCTGAGCTGGATGCGCGAGGGCGCGCAGCGCACCACCCAGGCTTATGCGCAGTATCTGCAGGCGCGACGTCAGGGTGAGCCAAGGCGCTATTTCAGCAATCGCGCCCACGCCGTGTATTTCCTGCGTCATGTGGCGCCTACCAAATTGGTCGATGGTGCCTGGCTCTATGGCTTGTTCAAGCACTGGCAGGAGCCGAGGCTGCGGCCGCTTCTGCGTACTTACCTTGAGGAACTGGGCGACGGCGTTCCTGCCATGAATCATGTGGTGCTGTACAAGCAGCTACTCAGCCAGAACGGTTGCGACGAGCTGGCCGAATTGGAAGACGAGCATTTTCTTCAGGGCGCCCAGCAACTTGCACTAGGCCATCTGGCTGACGAGTACTTGCCTGAGGTGATCGGCTACAACCTCGGCTACGAGCAACTGCCCTTGCACCTGCTGATCACCAGCTACGAACTGACCGAGTTGGGGATCGATCCCTATTACTTCCAGTTGCATGTGACTATCGACAACGCCAGTACCGGCCATGCGCAAAAGGCTGTGCAGGCTGTTCTGGAGAACCTGCCGGTGGTCGGTGACCGCGAAGCCTTCTATCGACGGGTGATGCGTGGTTACCAGCTCAACGACCTGGGCGTCGGTTCCACCGCAGTGATCGCCGCGTTCGATCTCGAAGAGCAGTTGTTGGGCATGTTCGAGCGCAAGCGCGAAGTCGCCACGCAGGTGCATTCCGACTATTGCCGAATCGAGGGGCGCACCGTCAACGAATGGTTGAGCCAGCCAGGGCAGGTGCACGGCCTGCTCGAGGCGCTGGAGAGACGTGGCTGGATTCGTCGTAACGAAGACCCGCAAAACAGCCGTTTCTGGCAATTGGTGCAAGGCGATCGGGCCGCCATGTTCGGCGTGTTCAATGCTTACGAACAACAACTGCTGCATGACTGGATTGCCGGCCACTGGACGCCGCCGCGCAGCCGCGGCCGTAACCGTCGAAGCGCTGCACAACCCGGTGTCCCGCAAATGGGTGGTCTAGATGACGAAACCCAGGCCCTGCATGCAACCCTGCGTGCACTGCCGGCTGGCCAGCAGCCGGAAAAGTTGATCGAGTTGATGTCGCCCGCTAGCCACTTCACCCCCGCAGGGTTGCTGGCCACACGCCTGTTCAATGACTATCTCCAGTAACCGTTGTCGGAGCACCGATGCTTAACGAACCACAGCAGGCACTACTGAAACTCGGCCAGGCGCTCACCGCGCGAGGCTACCGATTTACCACTGGCACACCGCTGACCCATGAGCGCATCAATGGTCGCGCAGGCAACGCGCTGGCCCAGGATCTGCCTGGTGTGTTCGGCTGGAGCCGCCCCTTCGTGCCCGGCCTGGTCGGCGCCGATCTGCTTGAATTGATGCGCGCCGCAGGGGTGCTAATGGAGGAGGGTGAGCAGCTGCGCAGCACCGTGCGTTATTCCAGCCTGGGCGAGCAGTTGTTCGTGCACTCGCGCTACCCGACCACCCAGGCCGATGCGGTGTTCTTCGGCCCCGATACCTATCGTTTCGTGCGGGCGGTCGATGCCTTTCTCGGATCGCCGTCCACTGCAACGATCAGCCGTGCGGTGGATATCGGTTGTGGCGCCGGGCCGGGTGCGCAAAGCATCGCGCTGGCGCGTCCGGCGGCCGAGGTGCTGGCCGTTGATATCAATCCCCAGGCGCTTACCTACACCCGCATCAACGCTGCCCTCGCGGGTGCCGACAATCTCAGGGCTCAGCACAGTGACCTGCTCAGGGACGTGCAGGGCGAATTCGATCTGATCGTCGCCAACCCGCCTTACATGCTCGACAGCGAAAGCCGCGCCTATCGTGATGGGGGTGGTGAACTGGGGGCGGGATTGTCGCAGGCTATCGTCGAGGCCGCAGTGACCCGACTGGCGTCAGGAGGCAGTCTGCTGCTCTATACCGGTGTGGCGATGACCGCTGGCGGGGATCCGTTTCTCGCCTACATCCAGCGTACGCTGGGGGACTCCTCGCTGGCCTGGCGCTATGAGGAAGTCGACCCGGACGTGTTTGGTGAAGAGCTCTCGAAGCCGGGCTACGAGGACGTCGAGCGAATCGCTGCAGTGGTGCTCACCGTTACCCGCACGGTGAGTTGACGGCAGCAGCGCCGCCCCGGAGGCGGCGCCACGCAGATTAGGCCTTTTCGATGAAACGACGGATACGCCGTGCGGCTTCCACGCATTCCTCGAGCGGTGCGACCAGTGCCAGGCGCACGCGGCCACTGCCCGGATTGAAACCATCGACGTCCCGCGACAGATAGGAGCCTGGTACCACGGTCACGTGCTCCCGGGCGAACAGTGCACGGGTGAATTCGGCATCGTCGCCCGGCGTCTTGGCCCACAGGTAGAAGCCGCCATCCGGACGTTGCACGTCGAGCACGCCATCGAGGATTTCCAACACGGCCGCGAACTTCTCGCGGTACAGGTCGCGGTTGGCGCGTACGTGATCCTCGTCCTGCCAGGCGGCGATGCTGGCCAGTTGGGTTTGTACCGGCATGGCACAGCCGTGGTAGGTGCGGTACAGCAGGAAGGCCTTGAGAATCTCCGCGTCGCCCGCCACGAATCCCGAGCGCAGGCCAGGCAGGTTGGAACGTTTGGAGAGGCTGTGAAACACCACGCAGCGTTTGAAGTCGCTACGGCCCAGCTCGGCGCAAGCGGTCAGCAGGCCCGCCGGCGGGTTGTTCTCGTCGAAGTACAGCTCGCTGTAGCACTCGTCGGCGGCGATCACGAAGTCGTATTGGTCGGCAAGGGCGATCATCTTTTTCAGCGTTGCCACGGGAATCAGCGCGCCCGTCGGGTTGCCGGGTGAGCAGAGGAAGAGAATCTGGCAGCGCTGCCAGACCTCGGGCGCCACCGCATCGAAATCCGGGTTGAAGCCGTGTTCGGCCAGGCACGGCAGGTAATGCGGCTGGGTGCCGGCAAGCAGGGCGGCGCCTTCGTAGATCTGATAGAACGGGTTGGGGCTGACCACCAGGCCGTCGACATCACGCTGGGCGACGGTTTGGGTGAAGGCGAACAGCGCCTCACGGGTGCCGTTCACCGGCAGCACGTGGCGTGCGGGGTCGAGCCAGCCAGCCGGCACCTTGAAGCGCCGCTCGCACCACGTGGCGATGGCTTCGCGCAGTGGCGCAATGCCCAGCGTGGTCGGGTAGACGGCCAGCTGTTCGAGGTTGTCGGTCAGCGCCTGGGCGACGAACGCAGGCGAACGGTGCTTCGGCTCGCCGATGGACAGGGCGATGGGCGAACGGTCGGCGGCGGGCTGTACGCTGGCGAGCAGGGCGCGAAGTTTCTCGAACGGGTAGGGCTGCAACTGGGCGAGGGCGTGGTTCATGATGATCCGACGTGTCCTTTATAGGGCGGCGACAAAGTTGCCGACACTAGCATGCGAGACCGCCCTAGGAAATTCCCTTTTGCCCGTCCGATTACCATCAGTTTGGGTCGCAATGCTGATGCTTGATGCCCTCAAGGCTTATCGATTTAAGCCGATAGCCTGACCGTAAGCCGTATCCAGCCCTACTTTCAGCGAGACCCTCTATGCGCACCCTCAAGTTCAGTCACAAGATCATGCTGGCGGCGTCACTGGTGGTCATTGCGGCCTTTGCGTCGTTCGCGTTGTACAACGATTACCTGCAGCGCAACTCGATTCGCGACAACCTGGCCAACTACCTACACGATGTCGGCCAGGTGACCACCGGCAACATTACCCACTGGCTCAACGGTCGCATGCAGTTGCTGGATAACCTCGCCGAATCGGTTCAGGACGATAGCGCCACCGATCCGCTGGCCAGAAACCTGCAGCACCGCAGCATTGCATCCGCCTTTCTGTATGCCTATTTCGGTCAGGCAGACGGCACCTATACCCAGTTTCCCGCCAGCGAACTGCCCGCCGGTTATGACCCGCGTCAGCGCCCCTGGTACAAGAGCGCTGCGGGCAGTAGCGGCCCGGGGCTGACCGAGCCGTATCTGGCGGCCGATCCTCGTGACGGACTGCTGATCACCATTACCCGCCCCGTCAACGCTGGCGGTAGCCTGCAGGGTGTGGTGGGTGGCGACCTCAAGTTGCAGACCATCGACGAGATCCTCAATTCCTTCGATCTGGGGGGTATGGGCTATGCCTTCCTGGTCGACGACAAGGGCACGGTGCTGCTGCATCCAGACAAGAGTCTGGTGCTCAAGAAGCTGCCTGACCTGTTCCCCGGTGGCGCGCCGCGCCTTGAGTCGGGGCTGCAGGACGTAGCGGCCGTCGATGGCAGCGCGCGTATCGTCACCTTTCTGCCGGTGCAGGGCTTGGCAGGGGTGCGCTGGTACGTTGGTCTGTCCGTCGATCAGGGCAAGGCGTTTGCTGCCCTGCAGGAGTTCCGTCTCTCGGCGCTGATGTCCACTGTCATCGGGGTGATTGCCATCCTGCTGTTGCTCGGCGCACTGATCCGTATTCTGCTGCGCCCGCTGCATGTGATGAGCCACGCCATGAGCGGTATCGCCGAAGGTGAGGGTGATCTGACCCAGCGTTTGAAGGTCGACTCCGGCGATGAGTTCGGCGAGCTGGCGGGTGCCTTCAACCGCTTCGTCGAGCGTATCCACGAGTCGATCCGTGAAGTGGCCTCGACCACCCGGGAAGTGCATGCCCGAGTCAGTACCGTGGTGGGAGCGTCCAATGCCTCCATGGGCAACTCCAGCGAGCAGGCCGCGCGTACTGACAGTGTTGCCGCGGCGATCAACGAGCTTGGTGCGGCCGCTCAGGAAATCGCTCGCAACGCCGCTGATGCGTCGGTACAGGCCAGCGATGCTCGTCGTGATGCCGAAGAAGGGCAGAAGATGGTTGAGCGCACGCTGGGTTCGATGGGCGATCTGTCGGACAAGATCCAGGCATCCGGCAGTCACATCGAAGTGCTGAGCCAGAAGAGCAACGACATCGGTCAGATTCTCGATGTGATCAAGGGCATTTCCGAACAGACCAACCTGCTGGCGCTCAACGCTGCCATCGAAGCAGCGCGTGCGGGTGAGGCCGGGCGTGGTTTCGCCGTGGTCGCCGATGAAGTACGCAATCTGGCGCAACGCACGCAGAGCTCGGCGCAGGAAATCCAGCAGATGATCGAGCAGTTGCAGGCTGGTGCTCGTGACGCCGTGGCGACCATGGGCGAGAGCCGTCGCTTCAGCGATGACAGCGTACGCATCGGTGGTCAGGCAGGCGAGAACCTGCGTGGCGTGACCCGTCGCATCGGCGAGATCGATGGCATGAACCAGTCCGTGGCCACCGCCACCGAGGAACAGACCTCGGTGATCGAAAGCTTGAACATGGACATCACCGAGATCAACACCTTGAACCAGGACGGCGTACGTAACCTGCAGTCCAGCCTCAATGCTTGTACCGAGTTGGATCAGCAGGTCGAGCGCCTCAAACAACTGGTGGACAGTTTCAGGATTTGATCCGGAGGCAGCGGGCAGCGGCTGCGCTTTTGCAGGAGCCGCGCCCTTGCGGCGAGTGCATGAGCGATGCGGCGTTGCCGCAAACGATTCGCACCGAGGGCAACGCTCCTGCGGGGAGTCTGCCCTCAGGCTACGCTAGATGCTGATCTGTAGCGGGCTTGGGTTACTCGTCGCCGACAGCTTGGTGATGATGGTCTGCTGCAGGCGTGCGCAAAGTTCCGGGTCGGACAGCGGCTGGTTGTTGGCGTCGGTGACGAAGAACACGTCCTCTACGCGTTCGCCCAGCGTTGCGATCTTGGCGTTTTGCAGCGACAGGTCGAAGTCCAGGAATATCCTTCCGACCTTGGCCAGCAGGCCAGGGCGATCCGGCGCGGTCAGCTCCAGCACAGTGACTGGCCGCTGGGCGTCGTTGTGGATGGTCACCTGCGGTGCAAAAGCGAAGTGCTTGAGCTGCCGTGGTACGCGGCGCTGGATGATGTTGGGGTACTCGTCCGGGTGCTTCAGCGTATCGATCAGGCTCTGACGGATCTGCTTGATGCGCTGCGGATTATCGCCGATGGAGCCACCTTCCACTTCCAGCACGATGTAGGTGTCGAGGGTGAACTGGCTGGTCGAGGTGAGAATTCGCGCGTCGTGAATGTTTAGGTTCAACTGCGCCATGGCAGCCACCGTCACCGCGAAGAAATCATGCTGATCCGGTGCGTAGATGAAAATCTGCGTGCCGCCTTCGAACTCGCGCTGCGTCGTTTCCTTGACCAGCACCAGCGGGCCGGCGTCGCTCGGGTGCTGGAGGATCGCATCGGTGTGCCAGGCCACATCGCTGGCCGTGTGGCGCAGGAAATAGTCATCGCCCAGTTGCGACCATAGCTGCTCGACGTCATCGGAATCGGTTCCACCGCGTACCAGAGTGTCCAGCGCCGCGTTCTGGGTCAGACGAATCTGCTCTTCGCGCTCCACTGGATTTTCCAGGCCGCGACGCAAGGCCCGCTTGGTTTCCGTGTAGAGCTGGCGCATCAGGCTGGCACGCCAGGAGTTCCACAGGCTCGGGTTGGTGGCGTTGATGTCGGCCACGGTGAGCACGTAGAGATAATCAAGGTGAACCTGGTCGCCCACGAACGCAGCGAAGTCGTGGATCACCTGCGGATCGGACAGATCCTTGCGCTGGGCGGTGGTCGACATCGCCAGATGGTTCTGTACCAACCAGACGATCAGCCCGGTATCCCAAGCCGGCAAGTGGTGACGCTGGCCGAACGCTTCGGCATCGATGGCGCCGAGCTCGGAGTGGTCGCCGCCACGGCCCTTGCCGATATCGTGGTAAAGGCCGGCCAGGTAGATAAGTTCGGGCTTGGGCAGCTTGTCGATCAGTTTGCTGGCAAGGGGAAATTTTTCCGCTAGCTCCGGCCATTTGAACTTGCGCAGGTGCTTGATCAGGTTGAGTGTGTGGGCGTCGACCGTGTAGATGTGAAACAGGTCGTGCTGCATCTGCCCGACGATATGGCCGAACTCCGGCAAGTAGCGGCCGAGAATGCCGTAGCGGTTCATGCGGCGCAGATTACGGTGGATGCCCTGTTCGCACTTGAACAGCTCGATGAACAGGCTGGTGTTGCGAATATCCTTGCGGAAATCGTCGTTGATCAGATGGCGGTGATCGCGCAGCAGGCGGATGGTGTCGGCGCACACACCACTGAGATGCGGGTGCTGAGCCATTAGTACGAAGATTTCGATGATGGCGAACGGCGTACGCTTGAATACATTCGGGTGAGTGACTTCGATATAGCCGTCACGAACCTGGAAGCGGCTATTCAGCGGTGTGGCCGGGCCGCTTTCGCCGGCGCGCAGAATTTCTTCTTCGAAGTGCTGGTTGATCAGGTCACTCAGTTCCGCGATGGCCATCACTACCCGGTAGTACTTCTGCATGAAGCGTTCGATGGTGCGCTTGGTATCGCCCTCGTCGTAGCCGAGCAGTTCGGCCACCTTGCTCTGATGGTCGAACAACAGGCGGTCTTCGGCGCGCCCTGCCAGCATGTGCAGCGCATAACGCACCTTCCAGAGAAACTCCTGGGAGGAGGCCAGCAGGGTATATTCGCTTTCCAGCAGGAAACCCTGACCAACCATCGCGTGCAGAT
The DNA here is from genome assembly GCF_979258205.1 of Pseudomonas sp. AC355. Taxonomy (NCBI): domain Bacteria; kingdom Pseudomonadati; phylum Pseudomonadota; class Gammaproteobacteria; order Pseudomonadales; family Pseudomonadaceae; genus Pseudomonas; species Pseudomonas sp. AC355. The sequence goes on from NZ_OZ409843.1 coordinate 4,964,715, forward strand.
TGAGCGTGCCGAAGTGTCGACGTGCAATCCACAGGATGGTCTGGATATCGCGCAGCCCGCCGGGCGAGCCTTTGACGTTGGGCTCGAGGTTGTACTCGGTGTCGTTGTACTTGGCGTGTCGGCTTTTCTGCTCATTACGCTTGGCCAGGAAGAACTCCTGGCTTGGCCACATGTGTGCGCTGGAGGTGACCTCCTGCATGCGCCCACGTAGATGCTCGTGACCGGCAATGGTGCGGCTTTCCATCAGGTTGGTGATGACTGTCAGGTCGGCGCGGGATTCTTCGGCGCACTCGGCGACCGAGCGCACGCTTTGGCCAACTTCCAGGCCGATGTCCCAGAGCAGGGTGAGGAAGCCTTCGATCGCGTCGCGGAAAGTTTCCTGATCGTCACTGCCAAGCAGGATCAGCAGGTCGATATCCGAATACGGGTGTAGCTCGCCACGACCATAGCCACCTACCGCCAGCAGGGATATTTCGGCATCCGTGCTCCAGGAAAAACGATTCCAGGCCTCCAGAAGCATCTGGTCGGTGAACCAGGCGCGATCCTCGACCAGTCTGCGCACGTCGCGGCCGCTACGAAAGCGCGCGTCGAGCACGTCGTGGGCGCGGCGAATGGCTTTCTTGAAGGCGCCGATGGGGCTGGACTTGAGCGCCAGTTCCGCCTGGAACTGGCCACGATCGAACAACTCGGAGTCTACCTGCGGCATACGGCGGCCTTCCTTCTATCTATAGGCTATAGGCGTGGTTCGAGATCAGGGAGAAACGCGTGCGATGGTGTCATCGTCGCGCAGGGTGAAGATCTCGTAGCCGTCGGCGGTGACCAGTAAGGTGTGCTCCCACTGCGCGGACAACTTGCGATCCTTGGTGATCGCGGTTGCAGCCGTCACCCAGTACGCGAGTTTCTGCACGGCCCTGGTTAATCATCGGCTCGATGGTGAAGGTCATGCCCTCCTTGAGTTCCATGCCGGTGCCAGCGCGGCCGTAGTGCAGTACCTGTGGCTCCTCGTGAAATACCGAGCCGATACCGTGGCCACAGAATTCGCGAACCACCGAGAAACCATGCTTCTCGGCATGCTTCTGGATCACTTCGCCGATATCGCCCAGGCGGGCGCCGGGGCGTACCACTTCGATGCCTTTGTACAGGCATTCCTGGGTGATGCGTGACAGTCGCTCAGCCCACTCCGGAACGCTGCCCACGTGAAACATGCGGCTGGTGTCGCCGTAGTAACCATCCTTGATCACGGTAACGTCGATGTTCATCACATCACCGTCTTTGAGTGGCTTGTCGTTGGGGATGCCATGGCATACCACATGGTTGAGCGAGGTGCAGATGGACTTGGGAAACCCAGGGCGGCCTGGTGCGGCGCCGTAATTGAGCGGCGCGGGAGTAGCCTTCTGCACGTTGACGATGTGGTCATGGCAGAGGGTATTCAGTTCGTCCGTGGTGACGCCTGGCTTGACGTGCTCGGCGATCATCTCCAGCACTTCGGCGGCCAGGCGGCCAGCGATGCGCATTTTCGCGATTTCATCGGGCGTCTTGAGGGTGACGGTCATGGTGATCTCTGTATCTTTATATATAAGCGCGACATGGTAACAGTTTGCGCCTGGAACCTTGAAGTCGCAGGGCTACACTGGGGCAGTCGCAAGCCTGTTTGAGGCTGTAGCTTGGGGCCACTTTTTATGGTATAAAACGCGCCGCTTTACGGGGCAGACCCCGAAAGCTTAACCCCACACACGTGTCGACACGATTTCCTGGGTGCCCGCAAGGGTTGGAAATTGGGACGCGTGGAGGCCTAACCCGACTTATCAAGGAACTACCATGTCCCAAGTCAATATGCGCGATATGCTGAAGGCCGGTGTGCACTTCGGTCACCAGACCCGTTACTGGAACCCGAAAATGGGCAAGTACATTTTCGGCGCGCGTAACAAGATTCACATTATCAACCTTGAAAAGACCCTGCCGATGTTCAACGACGCCCTGGCGTTCGTTGAGAAGCTGGCCGCTGGCAAGAACAAGATTCTGTTCGTCGGCACCAAGCGTTCCGCCGGCAAGATCGTTCGCGAAGAAGCTGCTCGTTGTGGCTCGCCGTTCGTCGATCACCGCTGGTTGGGCGGCATGCTCACCAACTACAAAACCATCCGCGCCTCGATCAAGCGTCTGCGTGATCTGGAAGTGCAGTCCCAGGACGGCACTTTCACCAAGCTGACCAAGAAAGAAGCCCTGATGCGTTCGCGTGATCTGGAAAAACTGGATCGCAGCCTGGGTGGTATCAAGGACATGGGCGGTCTGCCGGACGCTCTGTTCGTCATCGACGTTGATCACGAGCGCATCGCGATCACCGAAGCCAACAAGCTGGGCATCCCGGTAATCGGCGTTGTCGATACCAACAGCAGCCCAGAAGGCGTTGACTACATCATCCCGGGTAACGACGACGCCATCCGCGCCATCCAGCTGTACATGGGTGCCATGGCCGACGCCGTGATCCGTGCTCGCAGCAACGCTGGTGGCGCTACCGAAGCGTTCGTCGAAGAAGCACCGGCTGCTGAAGCTGCCGAAGGCTAAGCGGTAACGCAGAGCATCTAGTGTTATGCGCTGCGCAAAAAGGGGGCTAGGCCCCCTTTTTGCCACTCACAGATTTGATCGTCTGTTATGACAGGCGATGGTTGAAGACCTACCAAAGAGGATTTTCAAAATGGCAGAGATTACTGCAGCCCTGGTTAAAGAACTGCGCGAGCGCACCGCCCAAGGCATGATGGAATGCAAGAAGGCCCTGGTTGCCGCTGGTGGCGACATCGAGAAAGCCATTGATGACATGCGTGCTTCGGGTGCCATCAAGGCCGCCAAGAAAGCTGGCAACATCGCCGCTGAGGGTGCTATCGCCGCTCGCGTCGAGGGTGGCCGTGGCGTGATCATCGAAGTCAATTCGCAAACTGACTTCCTGGCTCTGCAGGATGACTTCAAGGGCTTCGTCAAAGACAGCCTGAATGAAGCATTCACTCAGAATCTGAGCGACGTTGCGCCACTGATCGCTTCTCGTGAGTCTGCTCGTGAAACCCTGGTGGCCAAGTGCGGCGAGAACGTCAATATCCGTCGTCTGGCCGCTGTTGCTGGTGAAACCGTTGGTGCCTACCTGCACGGCCATCGCATCGGTGTTCTGGTCGTCCTGAAGGGCGGTAACGACGAGCTGGCCAAGCACGTTGCCATGCACGTCGCTGCCTCCAACCCGGCCGTTGTTTCGCCGGATCAGGTCTCGGAAGAGCTGGTTGCCAAGGAAAAAGAAATCTTCCTGCAACTGAACGCCGACAAGATCGCTGGCAAGCCGGAAAACATCGTCGAGAACATGATCAAAGGCCGTATCAACAAGTTCCTGGCCGAAGCCAGCCTGGTTGAGCAAGCCTTCATCATGGATCCAGAAGTCAAGGTCGGTGATCTGGTCAAGAAAGCCGGTGCTGAAATCGTTTCCTTCGTGCGTTACGAAGTGGGCGAAGGTATCGACAAGGGCGAGACTGACTTCGCTGCCGAAGTCGCTGCCCAGGTTGCTGCCAGCAAGCAGTAATAGGCCGCTCAGTTAGTGCCCCAGAAGAGGCTGCCCGCTCACGCGCGCGGCCTCTTTTTCAAATGGGCTTTTTTTCAAAGCGGCGGTAGGTGCCTCGGGCACCAACGGTCGTGAGCGCTGTCGAAGCGCTCAGCATGGGCGGGCCACGGGGCTCGCACGTTTTCTTACGCCGCAGGAGAGACTGGTAATGGCTCAGCAGGTGAGTGGTCGTCAACCGCGCTATAAGCGCATTCTGCTCAAACTTAGCGGCGAGGCCCTGATGGGGTCGGAAGATTTTGGTATCGATCCCAAGGTGCTGGATCGCATGGCGCTGGAAGTCGGCCAGTTGGTTGGTATCGGCGTGCAGGTCGGCCTTGTGATCGGTGGCGGAAACCTGTTTCGTGGTGCTGCGCTAAGCGCTGCCGGCATGGATCGGGTGACCGGTGATCATATGGGCATGTTGGCCACGGTGATGAACGCGCTGGCCATGCGCGACGCGCTGGAGCGCTCCAACATTCCTGCGCTGGTCATGTCGGCCATTTCGATGGTTGGGGTCACCGATCACTATGACCGTCGCAAGGCCATGCGCCACTTGAAAACCGGTGAGGTGGTGATTTTCGCCGCAGGCACTGGCAACCCATTCTTCACCACCGACTCTGCTGCCTGCCTGCGAGCTATCGAGATCGATGCCGATGTGGTGCTGAAGGCAACCAAGGTGGATGGTGTGTACACTGCCGATCCATTCAAGGATCCGCATGCGGAAAAATTCGATCGCCTCACCTATGACGAGGTGTTGGATCGCAAGCTGGGCGTGATGGATCTGACGGCCATCTGTTTGTGCCGTGACCACAATATGCCGCTGCGTGTTTTTAATATGAATAAGCCGGGCGCCCTACTGAATATCGTCGTGGGTGGCGCTGAAGGTACTTTGGTCGAGGGAAGCAAAGAATGATCAACGAAATCAAGAAGGACGCCCAGGCGCGCATGCAGAAGAGCGTGGAGTCGCTGGCTAACGCATTCAGCCGCATCCGCACCGGCCAGGCTCATCCGAGCATCCTCGGCGGCGTGATGGTGCCTTACTACGGCGCGGATACTCCGCTGAGCCAGGTTGCCAACGTGACCGTGAAAGACTCGCGCACCCTGCAGGTCGTGGCGTTCGAGCGCAGCATGCTGGCTGCCGTGGACAAGGCGATCCAGAGCTCCGGTCTGGGCTTCAATCCGACCAACCTCGGCGAGCTGCTGCTGATTTCCATGCCAGCACTGACCGAAGAAACCCGCAAGGGCTTCACCAAGCAGGCACGTGATGCGGCGGAGGACGGTCGTGTGGCAGTGCGCAATATCCGTCGTGATGCCCTGAGTCAGCTCAAGGATCTGGTCAAGGAAAAAGAAATCAGTGAAGACGAAGAGCGTCGCGCTGCTGACGATATCCAGAAGTTGACCGACAAGTTTGTGGCCGAAATCGAAGCTGCCGTTAAGCAGAAAGAAGCGGATCTGATGGCCGTCTGACGGCCAGGAAGTCGCCATGGACAATTCCAAAGTCGGTGCCGCGGTGATCGTTCCGCGGCACGTGTCGGTCATTATGGATGGCAATAACCGCTGGGCACGCAAGCGCCTGCTGCCCGGTGTGGCCGGGCACAAGGCGGGCGTCGACGCGGTGCGTGCGGTGATCGAGGTGTGCGCTGAGTCCGGGGTCGAGGTGCTGACTCTGTTCGCGTTCTCCAGTGAGAACTGGCAGCGGCCTGCCGAAGAAGTCGGGGCTCTGATGGAGTTGTTCCTCAGCGCCTTGCGTCGGGAAACGCGTAAGCTCGATGAGAACGGCATCAGTCTGCGTATCATCGGCGACCGCTCGCGTTTTCATCCTGAGTTGCAAGCCGCCATGCGTGAGGCTGAAGCCAAGACGTCGGGCGCGCCTGGCGAAAAGCGCTTCATTTTGCAGATCGCGGCGAACTACGGTGGCCAGTGGGATATCGCCCAGGCTGCCCAGCGGCTCGCACGAGAAGTTCAGGGTGGGCATCTGCAGCCTGAGGACATTACTCCGGGTTTGCTACAGAGCTGCCTGGTTACGGGCGAGTTGCCACTGCCCGATTTGTGCATCCGTACGGGTGGCGAGCATCGGATCAGCAATTTCCTGCTTTGGCAGATGGCCTACAGCGAGCTGTATTTCTCCGACCTGCTGTGGCCGGACTTCAAGCACGACGCCATGCGCGCAGCGCTGGCGGATTTCGCCAACCGTCAGCGGCGTTTTGGCAAAACCAGTGAACAAGTCGAAGCCGAGGCCCGCGCCTGATGCTCAAGCAACGAATCATTACGGCACTGATCCTGTTGCCGATCGCCCTTGCAGGGTTCTTCCTGCTCGAAGGTGACGCGTTTGCGCTGTTCATCGCCGCAGTGGTCGTGCTCGGTGCCTGGGAGTGGGCGCGCTTGGCGGGTTTCGCCGCGCAGCCGCTACGCATTGCCTACGCAGCGCTGGTGGCATTGTTGCTTTACTTGCTGCACGGGCTGCCGGCGCTGGCGCCCTGGGTGCTGGGTGTTGGTGTCCTGTGGTGGGTGTTCGCGACCTTCCTGGTACTCAATTACCCGGATAGCAGCCGTTATTGGGGCGGCTTGCCGGGTCGCCTGCTGATTGGCCTGCTGATTCTGCTACCGGCCTGGCAAGGCCTGGTGGCGATGAAGCAGTGGCCGCTTGCCAACTGGTTGATTCTGGCCGTGATGGCATTGGTCTGGGTGGCCGATATCGGGGCTTACTTTTCGGGCAAACGCTTCGGCAAGCGCAAGCTGGCTCCGCAGGTCAGCCCTGGCAAGAGCTGGGAAGGTCTGATTGGTGGCCTGTTGATGAGTTTGCTGCTGACCGTCGTGGTCGGCGTGTACCGTGACTGGTCATCCGCACAATTTCTTATGGCGCTGCCTGCTGCGGCTCTGGTCGTGCTGATTTCTGTGGTCGGCGATCTCACCGAGAGCATGTTCAAGCGCCAGTCTGGCATCAAGGACAGCAGCAATCTGCTGCCTGGCCATGGCGGCGTACTCGACAGGATCGATAGCCTGACCGCGGCGGTTCCGGTATTTGCCGCGTTGCTGCTGCTCGTGGGTTGGGGCACATTGTGAGCCAGGTACAACGCATTACCGTCCTTGGCGCCACTGGCTCGATCGGCCTCAGTACGCTCGACGTCATCGCGCGCCATCCATCGCGTTATCAGGTTTTCGCGCTGACCGCGTTCAGCCGGGTGGCTGAGCTGGAAGCGCTGTGCGTGACTCATCGGCCACGTTTCGCCGTCGTTGCGGATGTGCAGGCGGCAAACGACCTGCAGGCTCGCCTGCGCCTTGCTAGCCTAGATACTCACGTGCTGTTTGGCGAGGCGGGGCTGTGTGAGGTGTCGGCGCACGCTGAGGTGGACGCTGTGATGGCGGCCATTGTCGGTGCGGCGGGTCTGAAACCCACGCTGGCAGCAGTGGAGGCGGGCAAGAAGGTGTTGCTGGCCAACAAGGAAGCGCTGGTGATGTCCGGCGCGCTGTTCATGCGTGCGGTGCGCCAGAGTGGCGCGGTGCTGCTGCCAATCGACAGTGAGCACAACGCGATTTTCCAGTGCCTGCCTCGGGATTATGCCCGCGGCCTGCAGCCGGTCGGTGTGCGCCGCATCCTGCTGACCGCCTCTGGCGGCCCGTTCCGCGAAACCACGCCCGAAGCGCTGCACGCGGTGACTCCCGAACAGGCCTGCGCTCATCCCAACTGGTCGATGGGGCGCAAGATTTCCGTCGATTCGGCCAGCATGATGAACAAGGGCCTGGAGCTGATCGAGGCCTGCTGGCTGTTCGATGCGCGTCCTGATCAGGTCGAGGTGGTGATCCACCCGCAGAGCGTCATCCATTCACTGGTCGATTACGTCGATGGTTCGGTGCTCGCCCAGCTCGGCAACCCCGATATGCGTACCCCCATCGCCCATGCGCTGGCCTGGCCGCAACGCATCGATTCCGGCGTTGCGCCGCTGGATTTGCTCACGGTAGCTCGCCTGGATTTCCAGGCTCCCGACGACGTGCGCTTCCCCTGTCTGCGCCTAGCGCGCCAGGCGGCGGAGGCGGGCGGTAGCGCGCCAGCCATGCTTAATGCCGCGAACGAAGTGGCGGTTGCGGCGTTTCTCGAAAGGCGGATTCGCTTTACCGATATCGCGCGTATCATTGACGGCGTTCTCGAGGCCGAGCCGGCTGCCGCGGTCGAGTGCCTCGACGCCGTGCTGGAGGCCGACCGCCGTGCGCGGGAGTTGGCTGGGCAGTGGTTGAATCGCGGAGAGGTGGCATGAGCGCACTGTATATGATCGTCGGTACCCTGATTGCGCTCGGGGTGCTGGTGACCTTTCATGAATACGGTCATTTCTGGGTGGCCCGACGCTGCGGCGTCAAGGTGCTGCGCTTTTCGGTAGGCTTCGGTACGCCGTTGGTGCGCTGGCATGATCGCCAGGGCACGGAATTCGTGATCGCCGCCATCCCGCTTGGTGGCTACGTGAAAATGCTCGACGAGCGTGAGGGTGATGTGCCCCCGGCGCTGGCTGAGCAATCTTTCAACCGCAAGACCGTTGGGCAACGTATCGCCATCGTGGCCGCAGGCCCGGCAGCCAATTTCGCATTGGCGCTGGTGTTCTTCTGGTTGGTGGCCATGCTGGGCAGCCAGCAGGTGCGTCCGGTCATCGGTGCGGTCGAGGCTGGGAGCCTGGCTCAGGTCGCCGGCCTGCAAGCTGGTGAAGAGATCATGTCGGTCAACGGCAAGGCGACTTCGGGCTGGTCGGCCGTCAATCTGCAACTGGTGAGACGCCTCGGCGAAAGCGGTGAGCTGACAATTACTACCCGTCCTGTTGATGGCGGTGCAGACACGCTGCGCCGTATCGAGCTGGATAACTGGTTACGCGGCGCGAATGAGCCTGATCCGATCGCTTCTCTGGGCCTGCGTCCGTGGCGTCCAAGTCTGGAACCAGTGCTGGCCGAGTTCGATCCCGAAGGGCCAGCGCAAGCGGCCGGTCTGCAGGTTGGTGATCGCCTGCTGGCGCTGAACGAGAAGTCGCTGGTTGACTGGCAGGATCTGGTCGACCAGGTACGGGCATTGCCAGGGCAATCGGTGTCGCTGTCGCTGGAGCGTGGTGGGCAGCGTCTGGATGTGCCCGTCACCCTGGCGAGCCGTGGTGACGGTGAAGCGGCCAGCGGTTACCTGGGCGCCGGTGTCGCTGCTGCCCAATGGCCTGCGGACATGCTTCGCGAAGTCAGCTATGGGCCGCTGGAAGCCGTCGGTGAAGGGGTATCGCGAACCTGGACAATGAGCGTCCTTACCCTGGATTCACTTAAGAAAATGCTGTTCGGCGAGCTCTCGGTAAAAAACTTGAGCGGGCCGATAACCATTGCTAAAGTGGCGGGCGCTTCGGCCGAGTCAGGTCTCGGGGACTTCTTGAATTTCCTCGCCTACCTGAGTATCAGTCTGGGCGTTCTCAATTTGTTGCCCATCCCCGTGCTGGATGGGGGGCATCTGCTTTATTACCTGGTCGAGTGGGTGCGGGGTCGTCCCCTCTCCGAGCGGGTGCAGGGTTGGGGGATGCAGATTGGCATCAGTCTGGTTATCGGGGTGATGTTGCTGGCTCTGGTCAATGACCTTGGGCGCCTGTGACCTCTGCTGAATTACATATCTTTCGTCTCGAACGACTGATTTCTTATCGTTAGTTGGAATAAGAAAGGACTTCATGAAACGTCTGCTGCTACCTGCGGTGCTTGCCGCATTGATGATCGCCGAAGTTCACGCCGAGTCCTTCACCATCTCCGATATTCGCGTTAACGGCCTGCAACGCGTTTCCGCGGGCAGCCTGTTTGGCGCGCTGCCCTTGAACGTGGGCGAGTCGGCCGACGACCGCACGTTGGTCGAGGCGACCCGCGAACTGTTCAAAACCGGCTTTTTTCAAGATATCCAGCTTGGCCGTGATGGCAACGTGCTGGTTATTACCGTGGTCGAGCGCCCGTCGATTTCCAGCATCGAGATCGAAGGCAACAAGGCCATCAGCAGTGATGACCTGCTCAAGGGCCTGACCCAGTCCGGCTTGGCCGAAGGCGAGATTTTCCAGCGCGCGACCCTCGAAGGTGTGCGTAACGAGCTGCAGCGCCAGTATGTGGCTCAGGGGCGTTACTCCGCGGAAATCGACGCTGAAGTGATCCCGCAGCCGCGTAACCGCGTGGCGCTGAAGATCAACATCAACGAAGGCACCGTTGCGGCCATCCAGCACATCAACGTGGTGGGCAACAACGTCTTTTCCGATGAAGACCTCAACGATCTGTTCGAGCTGAAGACCACCAACTGGCTGTCGTTCTTCCGCAACGATGACAAGTACGCTCGCGAGAAACTCTCCGGTGACCTGGAGCGGCTGCGCTCCTATTACCTTGATCGCGGCTACATCAACATGGATATCACCTCCACCCAGGTGTCCATCACCCCGGACAAGAAACACGTCTACATCACTGTCAACGTCGATGAAGGCGAGAAGTACACCGTGCGTGACGTTAAGCTCTCCGGTGACCTCAAGGTGCCGGAAGAAGAAGTCCGTGCACTGCTGCTGGTCAAGGAAGGTCAGGTGTTCTCCCGTAAGGTGATGACCACCACCAGCGAGCTGATTACCCGCCGTCTGGGGAACGAGGGCTACACCTTCGCCAACGTCAACGGCGTGCCTGAGCCACACGATGACGACAACTCGGTATCGATCACTTTTGTCGTCGATCCGGGCAAGCGTGCTTACGTCAATCGCATCAACTTCCGTGGCAACACCAAGACCGAAGACGAAGTGCTGCGCCGTGAAATGCGTCAGATGGAAGGCGGCTGGGCTTCGACCTACCTGATCGACCAGTCCAAGGTACGTCTGGAGCGCCTGGGCTTCTTCAAGGAAGTTAACGTCGAGACCCCGCAAGTGCCGGGTACTGATGACCAGGTCGACGTCAATTACAGCGTCGAGGAGCAGGCTTCCGGTTCTATCACCGCTAGCGTCGGCTTCGCACAGAATGCCGGTTTGATCCTCGGTGGCTCGATCACTCAGAACAACTTCCTGGGTAGCGGTAATCGCGTCAGCCTCGGTCTGACCCGTAGTGAATACCAGAGCCGTTATAATTTCAGCTTCACCGACCCCTACTGAACCGAAGACGGTGTGAGCCTGGGTTACAACGCCTTCTACCGCACCACTGACTACGATGAACTCGATGTCGATGTATCCAGCTACTCGGTCGATAGCCTGGGCGCTGGTGTCAACATCGGTTACCCGATCAGCGAGACTGCGCGTCTGACCTATGGCCTGACCGTGCAGCAAGACGAAATCAACACCGGCCGCTACACCGTCGACGAGATTTTCGATTTCACCCGTCAGGAAGGCGAGAAGTACCTGAACCTCAAAGCTTCCGTCGGCTGGTCTGAATCCACGCTTAACCGTGGCGTACTGGCCAATCGTGGTCACTCGCAGAGCCTGGTGTTCGAAACCACCGTGCCGGGTAGCGACCTGTCGTTCTACAAGCTCGATTACCGTGGCCAGGTGTTCAAGCCGCTGAGCGATACCTACACCATGCGTTTCCATACACAGCTTGGTTATGGTGGTGCGTTCGGATCTACCAGCAAACTGCCGTTCTATGAGAACTACTACGCCGGTGGTTTCAACTCGGTACGTGGTTTCGAAGACAGCAGCCTGGGGCCGCGCAGTACGCCAAGCACCGGTACGAACGAAGGCACGCTGGCTGACCCGGATCAGGATCCGCTGCCGTTCGGTGGTAACGTACTGATCCAGGGTGGTGCGGAGTTGCTGTTCCCACTGCCGTTCGTCAAGGATCAGCGCTCGCTGCGTACCGCACTGTTCTGGGATGTGGGTAACGTGTTCGATACCGATTGCAGTTCCGGACAGAAACGGCGTGGCGACAGCTGCGACATCGATTTCGGTAACCTGGCCAGCTCGGTTGGTGTGGGTGTCACCTGGATCACCGCACTTGGCCCGCTGAGCTTCAGCCTGGCGATGCCAGTGAAGAAACCGGACGACGCCGATACTCAAGTATTCCAGTTCTCCCTCGGCCAGACGTTCTAAGCGTCTGCTCATGAATCACGAAGACAGTTTTTCTGCAGGAGTTGCACCGTGCGTAAGTTGACTCAACTGGTTCTGTTAAGCGCTGCTCTGCTGGCAACCCCGGCATTCGCGGAAATGAAGGTTGCGGTACTCAATTATCAGATGGCGCTGCTCGAATCCGACGCAGCCAAGCGTTATGCAGTTGATGCCGAGAAGAAATTCGGCCCACAACTGAACAAGCTCAAGACACTGGAAACCGATGCTCAGCGCATTCAGGATCGTGTCGTCAAAGACGGCGAGAAAATGCAAACTGCCGAGCGTGAGCGCCTTGAGCTGGACTTCAAGCAAAAGGCCCGCGATTTCCAGTTCCAGTCCAAGGAGCTGAACGAAGCCAAGGCTGCTGCTGACCGTGAGATGCTCAAGAAGCTCAAGCCCAACCTGGACAAGGCTGTTGAAGAAGTCATCAAGAATGGCAACTTTGACCTGGTGCTGGAGCGTGGTGCGGTGATCGATGTCAAACCCCAGTTTGATATCACCCGCCAGGTTATCGAGCGCATGAACCAGATGCGTTGATGATGTCCACACCTGTATTCACCCTCGGTCAATTGGCCGAGCGGTTGGGCGCCACCTTGCGTGGCGCTGCGGATCAGACGGTCGACGGGCTGGCAACCTTACAGGATGCCGGCCCGTCTCAGCTGACGTTCCTGTCGAATGCTCAGTACCGCAAGCACCTACCTAGCTGCGAGGCCGCTGCCGTGTTGCTCACTGCCGCCGATGCCGAAGGCTTCGCCGGCAATGCGTTGATCGTGGCCAATCCCTATCTGGCCTATGCGTCGTTGTCGCATCTGTTCGATCGCAAGCCCAAAGCAGCGGCGGGTATCCATCCCACCGCCCTGGTGGCTGACGATGCTCAGGTCGATCCGAGTGCCGCTATCGGGCCTTTCGTGGTGATCGAGAGTGGCGCGAAGATTGGTGCCAGCGTATCGCTGGGCGCGCACTGTGTGGTTGGCGCTCGCTCCGAGATCGGCGAAGGTGGCTGGCTGGCACCAAGGGTGACGCTGTACCACGACGTGCGCATTGGCAAGCGAGTGGTCATTCAGTCGGGCGCGGTGATCGGTGGTGAAGGCTTCGGTTTTGCCAACGAGAAGGGCATCTGGCAGAAGATCGCCCAGATCGGTGGTGTGACCATTGGCGATGATGTCGAGATTGGTGCCAATACCACCCTCGACCGAGGTGCGTTGTCAGACACCCGCATAGGCAACGGGGTGAAACTGGATAACCAGATCATGATCGCGCACAACGTACAGGTCGGTGACAACACGGCGATGGCTGCCTGCGTTGGTATTTCCGGCAGCACCTCGATCGGCAAGAATTGCATGATCGCCGGCGGCGTCGGCATGGTCGGTCATATTGATGTGTGTGACGGCGTATTCGTTACTGGCATGACCATGGTCACTCGCTCGATCAACGAGCCGGGCGCCTATTCATCCGGTACCGCCATGCAACCTGCAGCCGAGTGGAAGAAAAGCGTGGCGCGCATCCGCCAGCTGGACGACATGGCACGGCGCGTGAAGCAGTTGGAAAAACAGCTTAACGCCGTGACCTCGAGCGGGAATGCCTCATCTGATGCCTGAGCCTGCTGATGGCGGGCTCTCTTCTTTTTATTACGGGCTTCTCTGGAAATGATGGACATTAACGAAATTCGCGAGTACTTGCCGCACCGTTACCCGTTCCTGCTGGTGGATCGGGTTACGGATCTGGATCTTGAAGGCAAGAGCGTTCGTGCCTATAAGAATGTCAGCGTCAATGAGCCATTCTTCAACGGCCATTTCCCCGAGCATCCGATCATGCCTGGCGTCCTCATCATCGAGGCCATGGCACAAGCGGCCGGTATTCTTGGTTTCAAAATGATGGATGTGAAGCCGGCCGACGGTACGCTCTATTATTTCGTTGGCTCCGATAAGCTACGCTTCCGTCAGCCAGTAGTGCCTGGCGACCAGCTGATTCTTGAGGCCAAGTTTCTCAGCAGCAAGCGCAGCATCTGGAAGTTTGAATGCAAGGCCACGGTCGATGGCAAAGAAGTCTGCTCGGCCGAAATCATTTGTGCGGAACGCAAGTTATGAGTTTGATTGACCCTCGCGCCATCATCGATCCCAGCGCCAAGCTGGCAGACGACGTCGTCGTCGGCCCTTGGTCGATAATTGGGCCCGACGTAGAAATTGGCGAGGGCAGCGTGCTGGGTCCCAATGTGATCATCAAGGGGCCTACCCGTATCGGGAAGCACAACAAGATCTATCAGTTTGCCTCGCTCGGCGAAGACACTCCTGATCGCAAGTACAAGGGCGAGCCCACGCGACTGGTCATCGGTGATCACAATATCATCCGTGAAGGCGTGACCATGCACCGTGGCACCATTCAGGATCGTGATGAAACTACCATCGGTGACCACAACCTGATCATGGCCTATGCCCATATTGGCCATGACAGCGTCGTCGGTAACAACTGCATTCTGGTCAACAACGTGGCACTGGCTGGCCACGTGCACATCGGCGATTGGGCGATCCTTTCCGGCTATACCCTGGTTCATCAGTTCTGCCATATCGGTGCGCATGCCTTTGCCGGCATGGGGGCAGCGATCGGCAAGGACGTTCCGGCTTACGTAACCGTGTCTGGCAACCCTGCCGAGGCGCGCAGCATGAACTTCGAAGGCCTGCGCCGTCGTGGCTTCAGCTCCGAGGCCATGCAGGCCCTGCGTCGTGCTTACAAGATCGTCTACCGTCAGGGGTTCACCATCGAAGAAGCGCTGGTGGAGTTGGAAGACGTGGCCAATCAGTTCTCCGAAGTAGCGGTGTTCCGCGACTCCATCCTGACCTCCAGCCGCGGCATCACCCGCTGACCCATGGCTGAGGTATTGCGTGTCGCGCTGGTCGCCGGCGAGGCATCCGGCGATATTCTGGGTTCAGGTCTGATGCAGGCCTTGAAGGCACAGCACCCCAACGTAGAGTTCATCGGTGTCGGCGGCCCGCGTATGCAGGCCGAGGGGCTGGTCAGCGACTTTCCCATGGAGCGCCTGGCGGTAATGGGGTTGGTCGAGGTGCTTGGCCGTTTGCCCGAGCTGCTGTCGCGCCGCCGCCGCCTGATCGCCAGTCTGATCGAGCGCAAGCCTGATGTATTCATCGGCATCGACGCGCCGGACTTCACCCTGGGTGTAGAGCTCAAGCTGCGTCGTGCAGGAATTCGTACCGTGCATTACGTCAGCCCGTCGGTATGGGCCTGGCGGCAGAAGCGCGTACTAAAGATTCGCGAAGCCTGCGACCTGATGCTTACGCTGTTTCCCTTCGAAGCACAGTTTTACGAAGCGCATCAGGTGCCTGTGTGCTTCGTTGGTCATCCGCTGGCAGATGCCATCCCGTTGCAGGCCGACCGCACTGCGGCTCGCGAACTGCTAGGGCTACCTCTGGAGGCGCCCGTGGTGGCATTGCTGCCAGGTAGTCGCGGCGGTGAAGTGTCACGGCTGGGCAGTCTGTTTCTTGATGCGGCGGAGCGCCTGCGTGCACTGCGTCCGGGTGTGCGTTTCGTATTGCCTTGCGCCAGCCCCGAGCGTCGCCAGCAGCTTGAGCAGATGCTTGGCGGTCGTGATCTGCCGTTACAGTTGCTCGACGGTCGCTCCCACGATGCCTTGGCTGCCTGCGATGCGGTGCTGATCGCGTCTGGTACTGCGACGCTCGAGGCGCTGCTGTACAAGCGGCCGATGGTGGTGGCCTATCGCGTGGCGCCGATGACCTTCAGCATTCTCAAGCGCCTGGTGAAGAGCCCCTACATTTCGCTGCCCAATCTGCTCGCCCAGCGGTTGCTGGTGCCCGAGCTGATCCAGGATGCTGCCACTGCCGAGTCGCTGGCTCAGACGGTGTCACCGCTGCTGGTCGATGGCGACGTGCAGACCGAGGGCTTCGATGCCATTCACCGCACCCTGCGACGCGGCGCCTCCGAGCGCGCGGCTGCCGCAGTGCTCGATCTATTGGGGCGTCGCTGATGCAAATGGGCCTGGATTTTTCGACCGTCGAAGAACTGGTCGCCGGTGTCGACGAAGTCGGTCGCGGGCCGCTGTGTGGCGCAGTGGTTACTGCTGCGGTGATTCTCGACCCGGCGCGGCCGATCCTAGGCCTCAATGACTCCAAGAAGCTCAGCGAGGCCCGGCGCGAGAAACTGTTCGATGAAATTCGCGAAAAAGCCCTGGCCTGGTGCATCGCCCGCGCTGATGTGGAAGAGATCGACCGCCTGAATATCCTGCATGCCACCATGCTTGCCATGCAGCGTGCCGTCGAAGGCCTGAGCGTCACGCCGAAACTGGCGCTGATCGACGGCAATCGTTGCCCCAAGCTTTCCGTCCCCAGCGCGCCTGTGGTCGGTGGTGATGCGTTGGTGCCGGCTATTGCTGCTGCCTCGATCCTCGCCAAGGTCAGTCGTGATCGCGAGATGCGTGAGCTCGACGCGCTGTATCCGGGTTATGGCATCGCCCTGCACAAGGGCTATCCGACGCCCGTACACCTCGAGGCGCTGATGCGCCTGGGCCCGACTCCCATCCATCGGCGCTCCTTCGCGCCGGTACGCCGCTTGCTGGAAGCCACAAGCGGTAGCTGAGCGTACTCGGCCCGCTGTCCATCCTTCCAGTTGCGGTACAATCCGCGTTTTGTCGCTTTTCCTGCAGGGCTTCTTCATGGCTGTTTCTTTCGTTCATCTTCGCCTGCACACCGAATATTCCCTGGTCGACGGACTGGTTCGCGTCAAACCGCTGGTCAAGGCGGTTGCCGGCTTGGCAATGCCTGCCGTGGCCGTCACCGATATGAGCAACATGTGCTCGCTGGTGAAGTTCTACAAAGCTGCCATGGGCGCCGGTATCAAGCCGATCTGTGGCGCCGATATCTGGCTTGCCAGCGCCTACGAAGACGGCCCATTGACCCGCATGACCCTGCTGGCGATGAACCCCAAGGGCTATCGCAACCTCACCGAGCTGGTGTCGCGCGGCTGGAGTGAAGGGCAGAGCAATGATCTGGTGATCATCCAGCGCGATTGGGTGAAGGCTGCCAGCGAAGGCTTGATTGCCCTGTCCGGTGCCAAGGAAGGGGAGATCGGCCACGCGCTGCTCGACGGCGAACTGGCCAAGGCTGAAGCACTGCTTCTGGAATGGCAGGCGGTGTTTCCTGAACGCTTCTATCTGGAATTGCAGCGCACCAGCCGCGTCAACGACGAAGAGCATGTGCACGCAGCCGTGGCCCTGGCAGACAAGATGGGTGCACCTCTGGTCGCGACCAACGATGTGCGCTTTCTCAAGCAGGGCGATTTCGAGGCCCATGAAACCCGCGTCTGCATCGGTGAAAGCCGCATTCTCGACGACGCTCGGCGGCCACGTATCTACTCCGACCAGCAGTACCTGAAGTCGCCGGAAGAGATGGCCGAGCTGTTCAGGGATCTGCCCGATGCGCTGGAAAACACTGTCGAGATCGCCAAGCGTTGCAATATCGAGGTAACGCTGGGCAAGTACTTCCTGCCGGACTTCCCGGTGCCGGAAGGCATGACCATCGATGAATATTTCCGCAAGGTATCGTTCGATGGCCTGGATGAGCGCCTTGAGGTTCTGCTGCCCAAGGACACCCCGGACTACGACGCGAAGAAGCAGGTCTACATCGACCGTCTGAATTTCGAGCTGGATATCATCATCCAGATGGGCTTCCCCGGTTACTTCCTGATCGTTATGGACTTCATCCAGTGGGCCAAGAGCAACGGTGTGCCGGTAGGGCCGGGCCGTGGTTCAGGTGCCGGCTCGCTGGTGGCCTATGTGCAGAAGATCACCGACCTCGATCCGTTGGCCTACGATCTGCTGTTCGAACGTTTCCTCAACCCCGAACGTGTATCCATGCCCGACTTCGACGTCGACTTCTGCATGGATGGCCGTGACCGGGTGATCGATTACGTGGCCGAGAAGTACGGCCGTAATGCGGTAAGCCAGATCATCACCTTCGGCTCGATGGCGGCCAAGGCGGTGGTGCGCGACGTGGCGCGGGTGCAGGGCAAGTCCTACGGCTTGGCGGATCGTCTGTCGAAGATGATTCCGTTCGAAGTCGGCATGACCCTGGAAAAGGCCTTCGAGATGGAGGAGCCGCTGCGCGACTTCCTCAAGAACGACGAAGAGGCCGCCGAGATCTGGGACATGTCCCTGAAGCTCGAAGGCATCGTCCGCGGTACCGGCAAGCACGCCGGGGGGGTGGTGATCGCGCCGACCAAGCTCACCGACTTCTCGCCGATCGCCTGTGACGAAGAGGGCGCCGGCCTGGTGACCCAGTTCGACAAGGACGATGTCGAATCGGCCGGCCTGGTGAAATTCGACTTCCTTGGCTTGCGTACCCTGACCATCATCAAGTGGGCGCTGGAGACCATCCACCGCGACCAGCGCGCCGCGGGCGAGCCGGAAGAGAAGCTGGTCAACATCGATTTCATCCCGCTCGATGACAAGCCGACCTATCAGATGCTGCAGAAGGCTGAGACCACCGCGGTCTTCCAGCTCGAGTCGCGCGGCATGAAGGAGCTGATCAAGAAGCTCAAGCCCGACTGCCTGGAAGACATGATCGCACTGGTGGCGTTGTTCCGCCCCGGCCCGTTGCAATCGGGCATGGTGGACGACTTCATCAACCGTAAGCACGGCCGTGCCGAGCTGTCGTACCCGCACCCGGATTATCAGTACGCAGGCCTGGAGCCGGTACTCAAGCCGACCTACGGGATCATCCTCTATCAGGAACAGGTGATGCAGATCGCCCAGGTCATGGGCGGTTATACCCTCGGCCAGGCGGACATGCTGCGCCGTGCCATGGGTAAGAAAAAGCCCGAGGAAATGGCCAAGCAGCGCGGCGGTTTCATCGAAGGCTGTGCGAGCAACAATATCAGCGCAGACCTGGCGGGCAACATCTTCGACCTAGTGGAGAAATTCGCCGGTTACGGCTTCAACAAGTCTCACTCGGCTGCCTATGGTCTGGTTTCCTACCAGACAGCCTGGCTGAAGGCGCATTACCCCGCGCCGTTCATGGCTGCTGTGCTGTCGGCGGACATGCACAACACCGACAAGGTGGTGATCCTCATCGAGGAATGCCGCAACATGAAGTTGCGCATTGATCCGCCGGATGTGAACGCCTCCGAGTACAAATTCACCGTCAGTCATGACGCGAACAATGTGCCGCGGATTCTTTATGGCCTGGGCGCGGTCAAGGGCGTCGGCGAAGGCCCGGTGGAGGCCATTGTCGAGGCGCGCCAGGACGGTCCGTTCAAGGATCTGTTCGACTTCTGCTCGCGGGTCGACCTCAAACGCATCAACAAACGCACCATGGATGCATTGATTCGCAGTGGTGCGCTGGATCGCCTGGGCCCGCATTTTTACGACGAGATCAAAGCCTATCAGGCCAACATCGACCGTAACCGTGCGGTGTTGCTATCAGCGATGGAGGAGGCCGTTCAGGCCGCCGAGCAGACCGCGCGCAGCCATGACAGCGGCCATATGGATCTGTTTGGCGGCGTGTTCGCCAGTCCCGAGGCGGACGTTTACGCCAACCATCACCGCGCCAAGGAGCTATCGCTCAAGGAGCGCCTCAAGGGCGAGAAGGACACCCTTGGGCTGTACCTGACCGGCCACCCGATTGATGAGTATGAAAGCGAAGTGCGGCGTTTCGCTCGCCAGCGCATCGTCGACCTCAAGCCTGCACGGGATACCCAGACCGTCGCCGGCCTGATCGTCAACCTGCGGGTGATGAAGAACAAGAAAGGCGACAAGATGGGCTTCATCACCCTGGACGACCGTTCCGGGCGCATCGAAGCCTCGCTGTTCGCCGAAGCCTTTTCCAGCAATCAGGCACTGCTGCAGAGCGATGCCCTGGTGGTGGTGGAGGGGGAGGTCAGCAATGACGATTTCTCCGGCGGCATGCGCCTGCGCGCCAAGCGGGTGATGAGCCTGGAAGAGGCGCGTACCGGCCTGGCCGAGAGCTTGCGTGTGCGCGTCCAGGCCAGCGAATTGAAAGGTGATCGTCTACGCTGGCTGGGTGATCTGTGCCGCCGTCATCGTGGCGCCTGCCCAATTACCGTGGATTACACCGGCGCCGACGCGAAAGCCTTGCTGCAGTTTGGCGAGGACTGGCGAATCGACCCGGCCGACAGCTTGATTCAAGCTTTGCGTGACCAGTTCGGACGAGAAAACGTCTTCCTGCAATACCGCTAGAATTGCGGCGCTGAAATGCGGGGCCAAGGCTCCGCACGACGCCCGTGACACTGCATGATAGCCGCCGACGCGACCAAATCCCTGCGGGTTTGGCTGCCGAGCGAATGCCAAGGTGCATTTGCTGGCAGATTCGCTGCCGGAAGTGCCTTGCAAGTGTCGACCTGAATGCGCCTGTTCCTATAAGGTAGGCGCCAAATGGATACACGCTCCCCGGCCCTGTGGCCGTCGACGCATGACGGATGCCTATGAACCCGAATTATCTCGATTTCGAACAGCCGATTGCCGACCTGCAAGCCAAGATCGAAGAGCTTCGCCTGGTTGGTAATGACAACTCCCTGAACATCGGCGACGAAATCGCCCGTCTGCAGGACAAGAGCAGCACGCTGACTGAAAGCATCTTCGGCAATCTGACCAGTTGGCAGATCGCCCGGCTTGCTCGCCACCCGCAGCGTCCTTATACCCTGGACTATCTGCAGCACATCTTCACCGAGTTCGACGAACTGCACGGCGATCGTCACTTCTCCGACGACGCTGCCATCGTGGGTGGTGTTGCGCGCCTCAATGGCCAGCCGGCCATGGTCATCGGCCACCAGAAGGGCCGTGAGGTTCGCGAGAAGGTGCGCCGCAACTTCGGCATGCCGCGTCCAGAAGGCTACCGCAAGGCCTGTCGCCTGATGGAGATGGCCGAGCGCTTCAAGATGCCGATCCTGACCTTCATCGACACGCCAGGTGCTTATCCGGGCATCGATGCAGAAGAGCGTAACCAAAGCGAAGCCATTGCCTGGAACCTGCGAGTGATGGCGCGCCTAAAAACCCCGATCATCGCCACCGTAATCGGTGAGGGCGGTTCCGGCGGTGCATTGGCCATTGGTGTGTGCGACAGCCTGAACATGTTGCAGTACTCGACCTATGCGGTGATCTCGCCGGAAGGCTGCGCCTCGATCTTGTGGAAAACCGCCGAGAAGGCGCCGGATGCTGCCGAAGCCATGGGCATCACTGCCGAGCGCCTGAAAGGCCTGGGTATCGTTGACAAGGTGATCGCCGAGCCTCTGGGCGGTGCACACCGCGATCCGGCCGCTGCCGCCGAATCCATCCGCCAGACCCTCAGCGCTCAGCTTGAGGATCTCAGTACGCTCGACACCGACGCCCTGCTGGCGCGTCGCTACGAGCGCCTGATGAGCTACGGTATCGCCTGATGCCGGCGTGCCCTGCAGGCATGCGAGTTGCCGACCTGGCAATGCGCATGTCTGCAGGGGCGCTCCGCTAAACCGCAGCATGTCCTTCGAATCGGCTCTGCTTGCGCGCATCGCTGCGTGGCGTAAAGCATCGGCTTGGCGAGTCGCTTTCTCTGGCGGGCTCGATTCCACCGTGCTTCTGCATGCGCTGGCAATGGCTGCTCGAAGCCATGCGCTGCCACCCATTTCCGCTATCCATGTGCATCACGGCTTGCAGGCTGCGGCCGACGGCTGGCCGATGCATTGCCAGCGCTTGTGCGATGAGCTGGGCGTGCCGCTGCATGTCGAACATGTGCAGGTAGCGTCTGGTGCCAGCCTGGAGCAAGCTGCTCGTGACGCGCGCTATGCAGCGTTTTCCGCGCAGCTGAATCGGGGCGAGGTGCTGCTGCTCGCTCAGCATCAGGATGATCAGGCGGAGACCGTTCTCTATCGTCTGTTGCGCGGTGCTGGTGTGCGCGGGCTTGCTGCGATGGCGGCAAGTCGCCCGCTGGCCGCCGGGCATGCCGTTCGTCCTCTGCTGGCTGTACCACGCAGTGCGTTGGAGGCTTATGCCGAGGCATATGGCCTGCGCTGGGTGGAAGACCCTTCGAATGCAGACAGCGGCCTTGCTCGAAACTTTCTACGCCGGGAAATCCTGCCGCGCTTGCACAAGCATTGGCCTAAAGCGTCCCAGGTGCTGGCTCGTACGGCGGAGCATCAGGCCGAGGCGTTGGAGTTGCTGCAGGAGCTCGCCGAACTTGATTTGCAGCGAGCCCAAGCGTCGCCCGGTTTCGATTGGCTGGACGTTCCCTGTCTCGATCTGCAGGCGTTGCGCGGACTTTCCGATGCTCGTCAGCGCAACGTGCTGCGCCACTGGCTGGCAGATTTCACCCGCTTGCCCGATAGCCGCCATTGGCGGGGATGGTTCGATCTGCGTGATGCGGGGGCCGATGCCAGTCCAGTCTGGCGGCTGGAGAGCGGTGAGTTGCGCCGTCACGGCAGTTATCTGTTCTGGCTCAGTGCTGGCTGGGCTGCAGCCTGGTTGGGCCAGGCGCAGCCCTGGCCTCTGGTTGAGCAGCCACTGGCGTTGCCAGGTAATGGTCGCGTCTGGCTCGAGGGTGCCATACCGGTGGGCCGGTTGAGCGTCGGCTATCGTCAGGGAGGCGAGATTCTCGAGGTGCCAGGGCGCGGTCGGCGTGACCTCAAGCGTCTTCTGCAGGAGGCTGGCGTGCCCGAGTTCATTCGTGGGCGCATCCCGCTGCTGCTATGCGACGGACGGCCCGTGGCTCTCGCCAATCTGCTCGCCGGCCCCGGCTGCGGCACGCTTCACTGGCAGCCCGAGCAGATCGATCCGCCTCTTGATGGGGCTGTCGATTCTCGCGCGTAAGGGCCGGCTGCTGTAAGCGTGTCGCAGGTACGAAGCCCCAGGCTAGAGGCTTTTCGGGGTTGGATGTGCATCTCGTTTCAGCAGCTTTTGCCCTGCTTTGGGTTTCGCGTTCTTCCCCCCTCAGGACGTTTCCGGTAGACTACGCTCCCGTCTCTATTCAGGTATTCGCTGCTTCTTCAGAAGCGGTGGATGTTTGCTATTTGCCGGCATGGTTCGCCATGTTTGCTAAGGTGAACCAAGGCCTTCTCTGCTCCCCGGCGGCTCGACCGCCACTGCTGACTTCTTAGGGTTTTTCATGACGCGCTTCATTTTCGTCACGGGTGGTGTTGTTTCTTCATTGGGGAAAGGCATCGCCTCGGCATCCTTGGCGGCAATCCTGGAGGCGCGGGGCCTGAAGGTCACGATGCTCAAACTGGATCCCTACATCAACGTCGATCCGGGCACCATGAGCCCGTTTCAGCACGGTGAAGTGTTCGTCACTCACGACGGTGCCGAGACCGATCTCGACCTGGGTCACTATGAGCGGTTCATCCGCACCACGATGACCAAGAGCAACAACTTCACCACCGGCCGCGTCTACGAAGACGTGCTGCGCAAAGAGCGCCGTGGTGATTACTTGGGCGCGACCATCCAGGTCATCCCGCACATCACTGACGAGATCAAGCGCCGCATCATCAAGGGTGCCGGCGACGCTGACGTCGCCATGGTCGAAATCGGCGGTACCGTGGGCGATATCGAGTCGCAGCCGTTCCTCGAGGCGATCCGCCAGCTGCGTTTCGAAGTGGGCGCCAAGCGCGCCATGCTGATGCACCTGACGCTGGTTCCGTACATCGCCACCGCAGGCGAAACCAAGACCAAGCCGACTCAGCACTCGGTCAAGGAACTGCGTTCCATCGGCCTGCAGCCGGACGTACTGGTGTGCCGCTCCGATCACCCGATCGACCTGTCGTCGCGCCGCAAGATCGCCCAGTTCACCAACGTCGAAGAGCGCGCAGTAATCGCCCTTGAAGACGCCGACACCATCTACAAAATCCCGGGCATCCTGCACTCGCAGGGGCTGGATGATTTCGTCGTCGAGCGTTTCGCGCTGGAATGCCGCGGTGCAGACCTGTCCGAGTGGGATCGCGTGGTCGATGCCAAGCTGAACCCGGAAAAAGAAGTCAATATCGCCATGGTCGGCAAGTACATGGAGCTTCTGGACGCTTACAAGTCGCTGATCGAAGCGATGAGCCATGCCGGTATCAGCAACCGTACCAAGGTCAACCTGCGTTACATCGATTCCGAAGACATCGAGAATCAGGGTACTGCGCTGCTCGAGGGCGTCGATGCCATCCTGGTTCCGGGCGGCTTCGGCTTGCGTGGTGTGGAAGGCAAAATCACCACTGTGCAGTACGCCCGTGAGAACAAGATTCCTTACCTGGGTATCTGCCTCGGTATGCAGGTAGCCGTCATCGAATTCGCCCGTAACGTGCTGGGCTGGAGCGATGCCAACTCCACCGAGTTCGATATCGCCAGCAAGCACCCAGTGGTCGGTCTGATCACCGAGTGGCAGGACGCGACCGGCGCGACCGAGCAGCGTACCGAAGCCTCCGACCTTGGCGGCACCATGCGTCTTGGCGCCCAGGATTGCCAGCTGCTGAGCGGCTCCAAGGTTCATGACTGCTATGGCAAGGACGTGATCGTCGAGCGCCACCGCCATCGTTACGAAGTGAACAACAACCTGCTGCCGCAACTGATCGAAGCTGGCCTGAAGGTCACTGGTCGTTCGGGTGATGGCGCGCTGGTGGAAGTGGTCGAGAGCGCGGATCACCCGTGGTTCGTCGCCTGTCAGTTCCACCCGGAATTCACCTCCACGCCGCGTGACGGCCACCCGCTGTTCAGTGGCTTCGTCAACGCTGCACTGGCGCACCAAGCGAAGAAGGCCTGACCCATGGCTCAGAAGACCATCCGCGTTGGCGCGATCGATGTCGCCAACGACAAGCCGTTCGTGCTGTTTGGCGGCATCAACGTGTTGGAGTCCCGCGACCTCGCCCTGCGTGCCTGCGAAGAATACGTGCGGGTTACCGAGAAGCTCGGCATCCCTTATGTGTTCAAGGCAAGCTTC
This sequence comes from Pseudomonas sp. AC355, assembly GCF_979258205.1. Taxonomy (NCBI): domain Bacteria; kingdom Pseudomonadati; phylum Pseudomonadota; class Gammaproteobacteria; order Pseudomonadales; family Pseudomonadaceae; genus Pseudomonas; species Pseudomonas sp. AC355. The sequence goes on from NZ_OZ409843.1 coordinate 4,989,266, forward strand.
GACAAGGCCAACCGTTCGTCGGTGAGTTCCTTCCGTGGCCCGGGCCTGGAAGAGGGCATGAAGATCTTCGAGGAAGTGAAGAAGACCTTCGGCGTGCCGGTGATCACCGATGTGCACGAACCTCACCAGGCGCAGCCGGTGGCGGACGTTTGCGACATCATCCAGTTGCCGGCTTTCCTGTCTCGGCAAACCGATCTGGTGGTGGCCATGGCCAAGACCGGTGCGGTGATCAACATCAAGAAGGCGCAGTTCCTCGCGCCCCAGGAAATGAAACATATTCTCGCCAAGTGTGTCGAAGCCGGGAACGATCAGCTCATCCTCTGTGAGCGTGGTTCCTCCTTCGGGTACAACAACCTGGTGGTGGACATGCTGGGCTTCGGCATCATGAAGTCCTTTGAGTACCCGGTATTCTTCGACGTCACCCACGCTCTGCAGATGCCGGGCGGCCGTTCGGATTCCGCTGGCGGGCGTCGTGCCCAGGTGACCGAGCTGGCCAAGGCCGGCATGAGTCAGGGGCTGGCGGGGCTGTTCCTCGAGGCGCATCCGGATCCGGAAAACGCCAAGTGCGATGGCCCGTGTGCCTTGCGTCTCGACAAGCTCGAGCCGTTCCTGGCGCAGCTCAAGCAGCTGGATGATCTGATTAAGAGTCAGGATCCGATCGAAACCGCCTGATCGGCGTTTTTCACGGTTCGCTTATCTGTTTCACCGCCCGGCCTTTTGGCCGGGTTTGTCATGTCAGCCCGGTCTGCCGTTGATCGTGCCCGGTGCTGGCAGCCGAATGCAGCAGTGCGTTTTCGACAATTTCTGGAGAGCTTACAAGAATGGCAAAGATCGTCGACATCAAGGGTCGTGAGGTTCTCGACTCCCGTGGCAACCCCACCGTGGAAGCGGACGTAATCCTCGACAATGGCATCGTCGGCAGCGCCTGTGCGCCTTCCGGTGCCTCCACCGGTTCGCGCGAAGCGCTGGAACTGCGTGATGGCGACAAGAGCCGTTACCTCGGCAAGGGCGTTCTCAAGGCCGTTGGCAACATCAATGGCCCGATCCGCGATGCACTGCTGGGCAAGGATCCGGTCGACCAGAAGGCTCTGGACACGATCATGATCGATCTGGACGGCACCGAGAACAAAGCTACCCTGGGCGCCAACGCCATCCTCGCCGTCTCCCTGGCAGCCGCCAAGGCCGCCGCTCAGGATCAGGATCTGCCGCTTTACGCGCACATCGCCAACCTCAATGGCACTCCGGGCCAGTACTCCATGCCGGTGCCGATGATGAACATCATCAACGGCGGCGAGCATGCCGATAACAACGTCGATATCCAGGAATTCATGGTGCAGCCGGTCGGTGCGAAGACCTTCTCCGATGCGCTGCGCATGGGGACTGAAATCTTCCATCACCTGAAGGCTGTTCTCAAGGCCCGTGGCCTGAGCACGTCCGTGGGTGACGAAGGTGGCTTTGCGCCGAACCTGGCCTCCAACGAAGACGCGCTGTCGGCCATTGCCGAAGCCGTAGCCAACGCCGGTTACACCCTGGGCACCGACGTCACCCTGGCACTCGATTGTGCGGCCAGCGAATTCTTCGAGGACGGTAAATACAACCTGTCTGGTGAAGGCAAGTCGTTCGACGCCGAAGGCTTCGCTGACTACCTGAAAGGCCTCACCGAGCGCTTCCCGATCATCTCCATCGAAGACGGTCTGGACGAGTCCGACTGGGCTGGCTGGAAGATCCTCACCGACAAGATCGGCAGCAAGGTGCAACTGGTTGGTGATGACCTGTTCGTGACCAATACCAAGATTCTCAAGCGCGGCATCGACGAGTCGATTGGTAATTCGATCCTGATCAAGTTCAACCAGATCGGCACCTTGACCGAAACCCTGGAAGCCATCCAGATGGCCAAGGCCGCTGGTTACACCGCGGTCATCTCGCACCGCTCCGGTGAAACTGAAGACAGCACCATCGCCGATCTGGCTGTCGGCACTGCCGCTGGTCAGATCAAAACCGGTTCGCTGTGCCGTTCGGATCGCGTATCCAAGTACAACCAGTTGCTGCGTATCGAAGAGCAACTGGGCGCCAAGGCGCCGTACCGTGGTCGCGGCGAGTTCCGCGGTTAAGGTAGGTTTGCGTGGCGAGGTGGCCAACACCTCGCCCTGCGGATCCTGTCCAGATCTGCCGAGTCGACTTCACGGTCTTGTCCGATGCCGATGACGCAGGGAGAATCGACAGATGTCCGCAGCAGCGACCCTTTCTTATCCGAGTGCCTCACCTGCCATGCGTAGTCCCTACTGGCTGTTTCTCTTTCTCGTTCTGGTACTCGCGGGGCTGCAATATCGTCTGTGGGTAGGCGAGGGCAGTCTGGCGCAAGTTACTGATCTGCAGCATCAGATTGCCGATCAGGAAGGCGAGAACGAGCGTCTGCTCGAGCGTAACCGCATCCTCGAAGCGGAAGTGATGGAGCTGAAGAAAGGCATGGAAACCGTCGAAGAGCGCGCCCGCCACGAACTGGGCATGGTCAAGGATGGCGAAACCCTTTATCAGTTGGCTGAATGAACACACCTGATCTGCCGTCCTTCTGGGCGGTGATTCCGGCCGCCGGCATCGGCAGCCGCATGCGCGCCGACAAGCCAAAGCAGTATCTGCAACTGGCCGGCAAAAGCATTCTCGAACATACCCTCAATTGTTTTCTCGATCATCCGTGCCTGCGTGGCGTGGTGGTCAGCCTGGCCGAGGACGACCCGTTCTGGCCGAACCTGAGTTGTGCTCGCGACTCGCGCATCCACATTGCCAGCGGCGGTGCCGAGCGCGCCGACTCGGTGCTCAATGCGTTGCTGCGTCTGGGTGAGCTGGGTGCCAGTGAACAGGATTGGGTGCTGGTGCACGACGCCGCACGACCCAATCTGGCGCAGTCCGATCTCGATCTGCTGTTGGCCGAGTTGGCTGACGATGCGGTCGGCGGGCTGCTCGCCGTTCCCGCTCGGGATACCCTCAAGCGTATCGGCAGCGATGGACGCGTGCGCGAAACCATCGATCGCTCGGTCATCTGGCAGGCCTACACGCCGCAGATGTTCCGTCTCGGTGCCTTGCAACGCGCGCTCGCCGAAGCATTGGTTTCAGATGTCGCAGTGACCGATGAAGCCTCGGCCATCGAGTGGGCCGGTCAGTCGCCACGTCTCGTTGAAGGCCGGGCGGATAACCTCAAGGTCACCCGCCCGGAAGACTTGCACTATCTGGAGCGCCTGTGGCGCGGTCGGAGCTAACGCCGAATTAAGGCGATCCTGTAGGAACCCGCTTGCGGGCGAATGGCTCAGGCGGCACCGTCAATGCGGTAATGCCGCTATCAATCGTGCCGAGGCGGCGCTCCCACTGGCGGTGAACTGCTCTCAGTGAATCCACTTGTTGGCGTTCTTGCCAAGGTTGCGATCGAGCACACTGGTTAGCCTGTTCATGGCGCCGTCGATGGCCTGCTGCATTTCACAGGCATCGAAGGAAACCGACATGGGGTCGCGCCCCTTCATGCGCGCTTCTACCTTGCAGCGTTTGTCCTGAGGGCCGCTTTTCAGGGCGTTTTCGTCGGAGAGATGAATTTCCACGCGGGTGAGATATTCCTCATAGCGCTGTAACTTGTCTCGTACTCGACCTCGGATATCCGTCTTGAATGCCATCGAGGTGTCGACGTGTTTTCCGCTGTTGACCATGACCTGCATAACCATCTCCTCATGCTGGTGGGTTCGCAACGGCCCGAACAAGGGCCTCATGATTTACGACGGGGAGATGGCGACAGAGGTTCGCTGGCGGTTGTCACAGCATATGAGTGGCTAGGTGTATTCGACTCGTTGGCTCAAACCGTCACGTAACGCATCGATCAGTTGCCTGACCTTGGGCGACAGATGCCGTTGTTGCGGGTAGAGCGCCCACACCGCGGTATTAGGTGGCTGGTGATTGTCGAGCAGGGACACCAGGGCGCCACTGCGCAGGTGTTCGAGCACGTAATAGTCGGGTAACTGACACAGGCCCAGCCCGCCCAGCGCCGCATCCAGCACCGCCTGGCCGCTGTTGCAGCGCCAGTTGCCCTGAACCCGTTGCGAGGCTTCACGGCCGTCGAGCTGGAATGTCCAGACATCGCTGCTGCCCACCAGGCAATTGTGTCGAGCCAGCTCCGAGAGGCTGTGCGGGCGACCGTAGCGCTGCAGGTAATCAGGCGATGCGCACAGGTACATGCGTCGCGGCGCCAGGCGCGTGGCAAGCATTCGCGAGTCCTGCAGGCGACCCAAACGAATGGCGATGTCGAAGCCGTCCTGGAGCAGATCCAGGGTGCGGTTGCTCAATTCGATATCCACGGAAAGCCGCGGGTGGCGGGCGGCGAATGCGGTGACCAAGGGCACGATGAATCGCTCGCCGTAGGCCACCGCACAGGTCATGCGCAGCAGCCCCTTGGGCTCGCCGCCCAGATCACCAATCGCATTGAGCGCTTCCTCACGTGCATCCTGCAGGCGCTGGCAATGCTGCAGAAAGGTCTGGCCCGCCTCGGTCAGCGCCACTTTGCGTGTAGTGCGATAGAACAGCCGGGTATGCAGGCGTTCTTCCAGGCGGGCGATCTGTCGGCTCACCTGGGATGAGGACAGGCCCAGGCGTTCGGCTGCCGCCGTGAACTGGCCGCATTCCGCGACGGCGACGAATTCGTCCAGCCCCTCCCAGCGATTCATGTCTTTCCCCTGTTTACTTGGTAAATGGCTGATTGTCCCTGAATAGCAATAATGTTTTGCATTCTGCCTGATTATCTCTGTTCGCGTGTCTACTACACTCTCTCCCCATCGCTATCCCATCAGGAGATTCTGGACATGATCAAGTCGCGCGCCGCCGTAGCCTTTGCGCCCAACGAGCCGCTGAAAATCGTCGAAGTGGATGTCGAGCCGCCCAAGGCAGGGGAAGTGCTGGTGCGTATCGTCGCTACCGGTGTTTGCCACACCGACGCCTATACGCTGTCCGGTGCCGATTCCGAGGGTGTATTCCCCTCGATCCTCGGCCATGAAGGTGGCGGCATCGTCGAAGCCATCGGCGAGGGTGTGACGTCGGTGGCCGTGGGTGACCACGTGATCCCGCTGTACACGGCCGAATGCCGCAAGTGCAAATTTTGTCTGTCCGGCAAGACCAACCTGTGCAGCTCGGTGCGTGCCACCCAGGGCAAGGGCCTGATGCCCGACGGCACCTCGCGCTTCAGCTACAACGGCGAGCCGATCTACCACTACATGGGCTGCTCGACGTTCTCCGAATACACCGTGCTGCCGGAAGTCTCCCTGGCTGTCATTCCGAAGGAAGCGCCGCTGGAAAAGGTTTGTCTGCTGGGCTGTGGCGTGACCACCGGTATCGGCGCCGTGCTCAACACCGCCAAGGTGGAAGAGGGCGCCACCGTGGCCATCTTCGGTCTGGGTGGCATCGGCTTGGCAGCGATCATTGGTGCGAAGATGGCCAAGGCCTCGCGCATCATTGCCGTCGACATCAATCCGGCCAAGTTCGACGTGGCCCGCGAGCTGGGTGCGACCGACTTCGTCAATCCGAAGGATTACGACAAGCCGATCCAGGACGTGATCATCGAGTTGACCGATGGTGGCGTGGACTACAGCTTCGAGTGCGTCGGTAACGTGCAATTGATGCGTGCCGCACTGGAATGCGCGCACAAGGGCTGGGGTGAGAGCGTGATCATCGGCGTGGCCGGTGCCGGTCAGGAAATCAGCACCCGTCCGTTCCAGTTGGTGACCGGTCGCGTCTGGCGCGGTTCGGCTTTCGGCGGCGTCAAGGGTCGCACCGAGCTGCCGAGCTATGTGGAAAAGTCGCAGAGCGGCGAAATCCCGCTGGATACCTTCATCACCCACACCATGGGGCTGGAGCAGATCAACGACGCGTTCGATCTGATGCACGAAGGCAAGAGCATCCGCACTGTCATTCACTTCTGATTGAGCTAACCCGATGCGCCGAGTGCGCATCGGGCGGAGATGCCCATGACCCTTGAAATCGTTTCCAGCAACAAGAGCTTTGGCGGCTGGCACAAGCGCTACCGTCACCGCTCCACGTCGCTCAACTGCGACATGGTGTTCGCCGTCTATCTGCCGCCGCAAGCCGAGAAGGGCGCCAGGCTGCCGGTGCTCTATTGGCTTAGCGGGCTGACCTGTACCGACGAGAACTTCATGCAGAAGGCAGGCGCCCAGCGCATGGCTGCCGAGCTCGGCCTGATCATCGTCGCCCCCGACACCAGCCCGCGCGGTGATGGAGTGCCGGACGACGCCAATGGCGCCTACGACTTCGGCCTGGGTGCCGGCTTCTACGTCAACGCGACGCAGGAGCCTTGGGCGCGTCACTACCGCATGTACGATTACGTGGTGCAGGAACTGCCGGCGTTGATCGAGGCCAACTTCCCGGTATCGGATAAGCGCGGCATCGCCGGGCACTCCATGGGCGGCCATGGCGCGTTGATCTGCGCGCTCAAGAATCCGGGCCGTTACGCATCGGTCTCGGCCTTTTCGCCGATCACCAATCCGCTGAACTGCCCGTGGGGTGAGAAGGCGTTTTCCAACTATCTGGGGGAAGACCGTTCGCGCTGGCGCGAGTGGGATGCCAGCGTGCTGATCGCCGATGCGGCGGAGAAGTTGCCGATTCTGGTGGATCAGGGTGACCGCGACGATTTCCTCGATGGCCAGCTCAAGCCCCATGCGCTAGAGGCGGCGGCCAAGGCGGCGAACCATCCGCTGACCCTGCGTCTGCAGCCGGGGTATGACCACAGCTACTACTTCATCGCCAGCTTCATCGAAGATCACTTGCGCCATCATGCCGAGGCGTTGGCTCGCTGAATGAAAAAGGGCGCTGCCGGTTTAACCGGCAGCGCCCTTCTTTTTGCTGCTACAGATCACTCACCCAGGCTGGATCTCAGCATCCAGGCGTTCTGCTCGTGCACGCCGATGCGCGCTACCAGCATGTCGTGGCTGAACAGGTCACCGGCTTCTTCCGCCAGTTCAGCGAATTCGCTCATGCGCCGAGCCACTGCTTCGTTGTCCTTCACCAACTCGGCGATCATCTGCGCAGTCGGCTTGTGGGGCGCCTCGTTGTCGATGACGGTGAGCGCGCGGAAGGTTTCCCCGCCGGTTGGCGCCAGTTTGCCCAAGGCACGAATGCGCTCGGCGAGCTCGTCAGCGGCCTGATGGATTTCGTTGTACTGCGCGTCGGTCAGCTTGTGCAGACCATAGAAGTTCGAGCCTTGCACGTTCCAGTGCACGCCCAGGGTCTTGACGTACAGGGTGTAGCTGTCCGCCACCGCCTTGGTCAGTGCTTCAGCGACCTTCTCGCGGGCAGCGCCATCGACGCTGGTATTGATGGCCAGGCCATCACCCTTGAGTTTCTGTGCGCTGGCTTTCGCCTTGGTTTTTGCTGCTGTCGGTTTGCGTGCTACGGCCATGATGGTCTCCATGGTTGCTAGAAATGTTTTGCTACTTCTTGTCGACTATCGGTAGGCCGAGAACATTCCAACATTTTTGCGATAGAGAGTTTGCGAGGGCAGTGGAGGTGGTAGCTGCTTTGCGGTTTTCCTCTTTTTCACGTCGCCCGTACGCTCGCGCACTGACGCCATTAGCAACCCGTGCCGGAGTGCTACGTTTTGGCTCAGCGTGGAGATCACTGAAAATGGGTAGGCGGGAGTGGGTTTTATTCCATTGACTGCTTCAGCAGCCGGGCAAGTCCGCCTCCAGTTGTTCTTTCGGGTAGAATCGGCCTTTTTTGCGAGGGCGTCGGTTCATGCGGATTGGCCACGGTTACGATGTGCACCGCTTCGGCGATGGGGATTTCATTACCCTGGGCGGTGTGCGTATCCCCCACAAGTTCGGCCTGGTTGCCCACTCGGATGGCGATGTGGTGCTGCATGCCCTTTCCGATGCCTTGCTCGGCGCCGTGGCGCTCGGTGACATTGGCAAGCATTTCCCGGATACCGACCCTAACTTCAAGGGCGCTGACAGCCGTGTGCTGTTGCGCCATGTGCTGGGGCTGGTGCACGCCAAGGGCTGGAAGGTTGGCAACGTCGACGCCACCATCGAAGCTCAGGCGCCAAAGATGGCTCCGCATATCGAAGCGATGCGCCGGCTGATCGCCGAGGATCTGCAGGTCGAACTGGATCAGGTCAACGTCAAGGCCACCACCACCGAGAAGCTGGGTTTCGTGGGCCGTGAAGAAGGTATCGCGGTGCATGCCGTGGCCTTGCTGGTCAGCGCATGACCGAACTGGAACTGCTCGGCCCGTGGGCCTATGGCGAGCCCTGTGGACAGGCCGTACTGAAGGCGGTCGCCGAGGATTTTCAGGTCGACGAAGTGCTGGATATCGAATTGTCCGGTGCTGGCGAGCATCTGTGGCTATGGGTCGAGAAGCGTGGCCTGAATACCGAGGAGGCGGCAATCCGCCTGGCGCGTGCCGCCGGTGTGCCGGTACGAATGATCAGTTATGCCGGGCTGAAGGATCGCCAGGCGCTGACTCGGCAGTGGTTCAGCCTGCATTTACCCGGCAAGAGCGATCCCGATCTGGGTAAGGCTCAGGACGAATCCCTGGTGATCCTCAAGCAGGTTCGACATTCGCGAAAGCTGCAGCGCGGCGCCCATGCTGCCAATGGTTTCATCCTGCGCCTGACTGCCTTGCAGGCCGATCAGGCGGCGCTGGACGAGCGTCTGAAAACTATCGCCGCCCATGGCATCCCCAATTACTATGGTGCTCAGCGTTTTGGTTACGAGGGCGGCAACGTCGCCCATGCCCGGCATTTTGCCGAGCGCAAGGAGCTGCCGGAAAAGCGCAATGTACGTTCGCGGGTGCTTTCGGCGGCGCGTAGCTTCCTGTTCAACCGGGTGCTGGCCGAGCGAGTCGCCGCCGGTACCTGGAACCAGGCGCAACCCGGCGATCTACTGGCATTCACCGACAGCCGCAGTTTCTTCGCCGCCAGTGAGGCTGAGTGCCAGGATCCCCGTCTAGCCCAACTGGACTTGCATCCGACAGGGCCGTTATGGGGCGAGGGCGCATCGCCAGCAGGCGGAGCTACCCAAAATCTTGAGCAGAGCATTGGCGATGCCGAGTCGCAGCTGGCCATATGGCTCGCAGAAGCGGGCATGGCGCACGAACGGCGTATCCTGCGCCTCCCCATTAGCGGTTTGACGTGGCATTATCCCGAGCCTGACATTCTGCAACTGGAATTCGTCCTGCCGGCTGGATGTTTCGCCACTGCTCTGGTGCGCGAAATCGTCGACCTTTTGCCTGCAGGGCAGACGGACAACCCATGCGTATTCTGATTTCAAACGATGACGGCGTGGCCGCACCGGGCCTCGCCGCGTTGCACGCTGCGCTGGCTGATTACGCCGACTGCACGGTGATCGCTCCCGATGGGGATCGCAGCGGCGCGAGCAGTTCGCTGACCCTCGACCGCCCGTTGCATCCAAGTACTCTGGCCAACGGCTACATCAGCCTCAACGGTACGCCGACCGATTGTGTGCATCTGGGGCTCAATGGCTTGCTGCCCGAGGTCGCCGATCTGGTCGTGGCAGGTATCAACCTGGGCGCCAACCTGGGCGATGACGTGCTGTATTCCGGTACCGTGGCCGCTGCCCTCGAAGGGCGTTTTCTGGCCCGTCCAGCATTCGCCTTCTCATTGATCTCGCGTTCGACCGAGAACATGCCGACCGCTGCCTATTTTGCCCGTAAGCTGGTCGAAGCCCATGAGCACTTCGACCTGCCACCGCGCACGGTCTTGAACGTCAATGTGCCCAATCTGCCGCTCGAACATATCCGTGGCGTGCAACTGACCCGGCTTGGCCATCGTGCCCGTGCTGCTGCGCCGGTGAAGGTGGTCAACCCGCGTGGTAAGGAAGGCTACTGGATCGCCGCTGCCGGCGATGTGGAAGACGGTGCACCGGGCACCGATTTCCACGCCGTGATGCAGGGCTACGTTTCGGTTACCCCCTTGCAGCTTGATCGCACCTACCAGGACGGCCTGAACCGTCTCAAACCCTGGCTGGAGGGGCTGATGACATGAATCGGGAGCACGACCGCCACGGGATTGGCATGACCTCTCAGCGCACTCGCGAGCGCCTGATCCAGCGCCTTTACGATGAAGGCCTGTCGAACGCTCAGGTGCTCGAGGTGATTCGCCGCACGCCGCGCCACCTGTTCGTCGATGAAGCCCTGGCTCACCGTGCCTATGAAGATACGGCCCTGCCGATCGGCCATAACCAGACCATCTCGCAGCCCTACATGGTCGCGCGCATGAGCGAATTACTGCTCGCCGCCGGGCCGTTGGACAAGGTGCTGGAGATCGGCACGGGGTCGGGTTACCAGACGGCGATTCTGGCTCAACTGGTCGAGCGGGTGTTCACGGTCGAGCGTATTCAGGGATTGCAGGAACGGGCCAAGGAACGACTGGTCAAACTGAGCCTGCGCAACGTGGTCTTCCGTTGGGGCGATGGCTGGGAGGGCTGGCCAGCGCTGGCGCCCTACAATGGCATCATCGTGACGGCTGCCGCATCCGAAGTGCCTCAGGCCTTGTTGGATCAACTGGCCCCGGGCGGGCGTCTGGTCATTCCTGTTGGTACAGGCGACGTTCAACAACTGTTACTGATCATTCGTGAGGAGCAGGGTTTCTCTCGGCACGTACTCGACGCAGTTCGGTTCGTGCCGCTGCTTAACGGCCCGCTGGCCTGATTCAATCAATACGGAAGGATGCATGAAGAAAACGTTGTTGTTGTATGCCAAAGGGATAGCCATGGGCGCTGTCGACGTGGTGCCCGGGTTTTCCGGCGGCACCGTTGCCCTGATCACCGGTATATACGACAAGCTTCTCGCCTCGTTCGCGGCCTTACCCGAAGCGCTCATGCTGTTTTTTCGCGGGCGCGTCAAGGACGCCTGGCAGGCCTGTAACGCCAGCTTCCTTCTTGTGGTCATGCTTGGCATCCTCAGCAGCATCTTCACCCTGGCACGGGCGATCAGCTATCTGATGAGCGAGCACCCGGTGCCGTTATGGGCGTTCTTCTTCGGTCTGGTGCTGGTTTCTGTCTATCTGGTGGGGCGCGAAGTCAGTGTGTGGCGAGCCAACAGGCTGGTCTGCTTCGCGATAGGGCTGGCATTTGCGCTGTGGATCACGCTCGCTGTGCCCATGCAGCTTTCCGCAGACCCGCTGATGCTATTCATTGCCGGTGCCATCGCGATCAGCGCGATGATTTTACCGGGCATCTCTGGCAGCTTCATTTTGGTGTTGCTGGGGCTTTACCCAGTCGTGTTGGGCGCAATCAAGAATTTCGATCTGGCGGTACTGGCGATATTTTGTGCCGGCTGTGTGCTGGGGCTATTGATGTTCTCCAAGGTGCTGAGCTGGCTGTTGGCGCACATGCGTGACTTGACCATGGCCTTTCTGGCCGGGCTGATGCTTGGCTCACTGGTCAAGGTGTGGCCATGGAAACAGACGCTTACCTGGCAAACCAACCGTCATGGTGAATCGTTTCCCCTCGAGCAGGTCAATCTATTGCCTTGGCAGTTCGCTGACGTCAGTGGTGAGGAGGCGCAGTTGTTGCTGGCCATCGCTCTGAGTGGCTGCGCCATCGTGTTGGTGTTGGGTGTGGAATGGCTGGCGCGTCGCCGTCAGTTGGAAGAAGTCTGACGTTTCGGCGTTCGTTACAGGTCGCTCGAGGCCGTCTGCAAGGGAGATACGAGTGAGTTTCACAGCCAATCAAGGGCGCTATTCCTCGTGCATGCTACGCAACCTGCTGGCTCTGGCAGTGCTGGGTACCGTGCTGGCCGGTTGTGCCAGTTCGCACTCCGGTAATGTGCAGGTAGTGGATCGCAACAACGCTGCAGCACAGCGCCAACCGGTGACGTCTGGGCAATATCGTGTGCAACGAGGAGACACACTTTACTCGATCGCCTTCCGCTACGGCTGGGACTGGAAAGCGCTGGCTGCTCACAACGCAATTGCGGCCCCCTACATGATCCGCGTCGGTCAGGTGATTCGCTTCGGGTCGGGTAGCTCGAGCAGGTCGGTGGCGACTTCATCATCGTCTGCCAACACTCCGGTCGTGACTACGCCAAACCGGCCAACCACGCCGGTTCAGGCGCCTCCTGCGCAGACCACTACGCGGCCTTCAGCACCCGTCGTAGTAACGCCAGCGACCACGCCAGTGGAGCCCGTACAGCGTTCTGCATCGGGTTGGGCATGGCCTGCCAGTGGTGCGATTATCGGACGATTTTCCTCAAACGGTAGTTTGAATAAAGGCATTGATATAGCCGGGGAATTGGGACAGCCTGTCCTGGCTGCGTCTGGTGGATCCGTTGTCTACGCCGGGAGTGGGTTACGGGGCTACGGTGAATTGGTGATCATCAAACACAGCGATACCTACGTGAGTGCCTACGGTCACAACCGAAGGCTGTTGGTACGTGAGGGGCAGCAGGTCAAAGTCGGGCAACAGATTGCCGAGATGGGTTCCACGGGAACTGACCGGGTGAAGCTTCACTTCGAGATTCGCCGCCAGGGTAAGCCTGTAGATCCAATGCAATACCTGCCACGTCGTTGATCTGTCGCTCGTTCGCCCCTCATGTGGGATGGATGAGCTCAGGTGTTGCCAAGGAATAAGGCGCATCGGGGCTTGCTGGTCGAACTCAGCAAGGGACGGAATAATAAAATGGCACTCATTTCTAAAGAAGCGCCGGAGTTTGACATCGACGATGAAGTGCTCCTGATGGAGCCCGGCATCGATCTCGACGATGGGGCTGACGAGCAGGCAGGCAAAAAGACCACTGCACGTACCAAGGCCAAGCAATCCACCGGCAGCAAGCAACACAAGCATATCGACTACACCCGGGCGCTAGACGCCACTCAGCTTTACCTCAACGAAATCGGTTTTTCCCCCTGCTTACCCCGGAAGAGGAAGTGTTCTTCGCGCGTCTGGCGCAGAAGGGCGACCCTGCCGGCCGCAAGCGCATGATCGAGAGCAATCTGCGCCTAGTGGTCAAGATTGCCAGGCGCTACATCAACCGTGGGCTCTCCCTTCTAGACTTGATAGAAGAGGGCAATCTCGGTCTGATTCGGGCGGTTGAAAAATTCGACCCAGAGCGTGGTTTCCGGTTTTCCACCTACGCCACCTGGTGGATTCGGCAGACAATCGAACGGGCGATCATGAATCAGACTCGCACCATTCGTCTGCCCATCCATGTAGTCAAGGAGCTCAACGTCTACCTGCGCGCCGCGCGTGAACTGACGCAGAAGCTCGATCACGAACCGTCCCCTGAAGAAATCGCCAACCTACTGGAAAAGCCGGTGGGCGAAGTCAAGCGTATGCTCGGGCTCAATGAGCGCGTGTCCTCGGTGGATGTGTCGCTTGGCCCAGACTCTGACAAGACGCTGCTCGATACCCTCACCGATGATCGGCCTACCGATCCCTGCGAGTTACTGCAGGACGATGATCTTTCTCAAAGCATCGATCAGTGGCTCTCGGAGCTGACCGACAAGCAACGTGAAGTGGTGGTGCGCCGTTTCGGTTTGCGTGGCCATGAGAACTGTACGCTTGAGGAGGTTGGCCAGGAAATCGGTCTGACCCGTGAGCGGGTACGGCAGATCCAGGTGGAAGCACTCAAGCGTCTGCGCGAGATCCTCGAGAAGAACGGCCTGTCTGCTGACTCTTTGTTCCAGTAAACCCCGGCCTGCCAGGCCTTGTGCCAGTCAGCTCTGCTGACTGGCTTTTTATTGGGCGTGGTTTGCGCTGGCAGCTGTGCACAAAAAACGGCGCCTAAATAGGCGCCGTTTCTGTGTTCACGCTCGAGCGATCAAACCTGCTGCAGTTCTTGCAGTTGCAGTAGAGCGTCCGACTGCGACTGCACCGCACGATACTGCTCGGCATCGCTACTCAGCACGGCATAAGGTGCTGGGAAGATTTCGTGCAGCTTGCTGCTCCACTCTGCCGAAGCGGTCTTCTCGGGGAAGCAGCGGCGGATCAGGTCGAGCATGATCGAGACCGTCACCGACGCGCCCGGAGATGCCCCTAGAAGAGCGGCAATGGAGCCGTCCTTGGCCGCCACCAGCTCGGTACCGAATTGCAGAATGCCGCCTTTTTTGGCGTCTTTCTTGATGATCTGTACACGTTGGCCGGCAATCTCCAGGCGCCAGTCACTGGCCTTGGCTTCCGGGTAGAAGCCGCGCAGCGTATTGAGGCGTTGCTCCTGAGACTGCATGACTTCCTTGACCAGGTAACGAGTCAGGTCGAAGTTGTCGCGAGCCACTGCCAGCATCGGGCCGATGTTGTTGAGGCGTACCGACATGGGCAGGTCGAGGAACGAGCCCTTCTTCAGGAACTTGGTGGTGAAGCCGGCGTAGGGCCCGAACAGCAAGGACTTCTTGCCGTCGACGACGCGGGTGTCCAGGTGCGGCACCGACATGGGGGGCGAGCCCACTTCGGCTTGGCTGTACACCTTGGCCTGGTGCTGGTTGACCACTTCCGGATTGTCGCAGCGCAGCCACTGGCCGCTGACGGGGAAGCCACCAAAACCCTTGCCTTCCGGAATGCCCGACATCTGCAACAGAGGCAGAGCACCGCCGCCAGCACCAAGAAACACGAACCGGGCCTGGATCTCACGGTGAGTGCCGTTTTTTTGATCCTTGGTGATCACGCGCCAGCCTTGCTCGTTGCGCGTCAGGTCTGTAACTCGCTCGCTGCAGGTCACACTTGCGTTGCCCTGTAGCGCCAGGTAATCCAGCAGACTTTTGGTCAGCGCGCCGAAATTGATGTCGGTGCCATTGGCTACGCGGGTTGCTGCAATCGGCTCATTCGCGCTGCGGCCAGGCATCATCAGTGGCATCCACTGAGCCATGGTGTCGCGATCGTCGCTGTACACCATGTCTTCAAAGGCATGGTGTACACGCAGGGCTTCGAAGCGTTTCTTCAGATAATCGACACCTTTCTGGCCGCGCACGAAACTGAGGTGTGGAACCGAGTTGATAAAGGTCTTCGGCGAACCGAAGGTGCCTTTTTTGACCAGGTAAGCCCAGAACTGTTTGGATTCCTCGAACTGGGCGTTGATGCTCACCGCCTTTTTGATGTCGATGGAACCGTCAGCGGACTCGGGGGTGTAGTTGAGCTCGCACAGGCCAGCGTGGCCGGTACCTGCGTTGTTCCACGGGTTGGAGCTTTCCACCGCGCCGGAATCCATCGCTTCCACGATTTCCAGCTTGATGCCCGGATCGAGCTCTTTGAGCAGCACGGCCAGCGTTGCGCTCATGATGCCGGCTCCAACCAGCACTACATCTACAGCTTCGTAATCGTTCTGCGCCATTGCCACATCTCCAAAAAATCAGCGTCCAATCGATGGCCTTCGGCCTGGGCGTCGAGTGCGCCTGTCAGCGGTTGCAGAGCTGTCCTGGGGATCCGGGTGACGGGAGGGGGTCGCCTTGTCCTGCCGCAAGATGATTCATATGTTCGCCACACTCTTGTGAAGTTATTGAAACCGTTTTTTTCACGTTCTTTTGGAACGCGAACCTCAAAAGTTCATGTGCCTGTTGGGCCTTCCTCGGCGACAGATGTTCCGCGAAAACGCGAGAACCGCTGCATGGCGCGAAGAGGGCTGTCGATATCGAGCAGCACGAAGTGGGCGACTCTCTGTGGCGTTGCCGATGGCATGAAGTGCATCAGCGGTACGGCGAGGCCGATCAGGAGGCGTCCTTATAATCGGGGCGCGATTATAAGGCGAAAGTAAGAAAATTGATCGGCTGAGTATGACTTTTATTACGCACGCCGTTCGGCGCGCAAGCGTCGAGGTAGCTGTTCAACGCTGGATAAAGGCGCTTTCCGGGAGAGGCGAGTCAAGCCAGGTCAGGCGTTGTTCGTTGACCTCATACCATCTCGTAGGCCCCGGTGGCTGGGCGCTCTGTCGGAATGCACGGCAGATACCATGCTCGTCGAGGCAGGCAAAGATGCGGATTCGTGGGGGATTGGTGACGTTTTCCAGTCGTGTGCGCATCAAACAAACTTCCATCATGCAAAGCGACCAAAGTCTTATACCGGCAGCATGTGACAGGTACATGACCGGAACCGCGCTCACCCATTGCAGGTCGATTGGTTATACTTCGCGGCGCCTTATGCGCCCCCTCCATGGAGAACCGAATATGCATCGCCTGTTGTTTAGTCTGGTTGCCGTTATCAGTCTGGCTCTCGTCGGTTGTGCCCACAGCCCTCAACAACTCAGCCCGCAGCCCAAGCTCATCGGGTCTTTGACCCCAGTTGGTCAGGGCCAGCCTGTGGTCGTGCGTGTCGTTGACGGTCGCCCATCCCCGGTTCTGGGAACCCGTGGTGGGCTGTATCCGGAGACCAGCGCTATCAGCGTGACTGGCCAGGATGTACTGCCCAAGTTGCAGGCTCAGGCCGAAGCAGCGGTGCGCCTGTTGGGTTTCACTCCATCCGCTAACGCTTACAACGCGCCACAGCTGACCTTGACCCTGGCTGAGCTGAAATATCAGTCACCCAAAGAAGGTCTGTATGTCACCGAAGCTGACATGACTGCCACCTTCCGCGCCGACGTGCAGAACAGCAACCGTCGTTACAGCGGCCGCTACGGTGCATCCCTGAACCAGCGCTTTGGCATGGCGCCGAACCAGGAAACCAACACCAAACTGGTCAGTGACGTGTTGAGTGATGCGCTGACCCGAGCCTTCAAGGATCCGACCCTTTCGCAGATACTCAGCGGTCAATAAGTAAGTCGTGTTGCAAGAAAAAGCCCCGAGATATCGGGGCTTTTTCGTTTCTGCTGTCAGTGCCCAGCTATCAGAGAGGGATACCAGCCTTGATGCGATACTGATTGCGTACCGGCATGGCGTACTGCAGTACCAGATAGGGCTGCTGTTCGCTCGGGCAGTTGCTCAGGCGCTTTTGCCACTCCTCTTTGGCCGCAGCCAGTTCGTCAGTGTCGAACAATGCTTCGGCCGCCGGCACATCGAGCTGCGGATCACGTTCGCTCCACATGGCATACGCCAGGTAGTGCACGGGGAATAGGCGGTAGCCGGTGAGGATGTGCGCATCGGTGATGATCGCCAGTTGTTTGGCATCCTGGAAACCGCTGGTCAGCGGATCGCCAAAGTGCACGTGTACACGGCCTTTGTAGCCGGTGATGCCTAGGGCGATGCTCTTGTCATCTTCGCCTGGTTGTTTGGTGTAGCTACCGGTGGTCGCACGGGTGTACAGCTCAAGGGCCTTGGCCTGGTCGCAAGGATCATACTCGTAGCTGATCGACACCGGCGTCAGCTTGAGGCTGCCGATAACCTCGGCGAATGGCTCGTCCTTGCGGCTCATGTGGAACATCTTGAGAATCGCCGAATCGGTGCGGTCGTCACCGTCTTTGGCTCGGCCTTCGGCTTGAGCGATCCAGATCGACTCGCCATCGTTGCGAATCGAGTGGCTGATGTAGGCTGACAGCAATTGGTAAGCCGCCAGCTTTTCTCGGCGGCCACTGATCGAGCGGTGCACGATAAAGCTTTTGTTCAGACGCATCAGGTCGCTGACGAAGGGTCTCTGCAGCAAGTTGTCGCCGATCGCGATGCGTGGCGTTTTCAGCCCCGCGTGGTAAACCGCGTAGTTGACGAAGGCCGGATCCATGACAATGTCGCGGTGATTGGCCAGAAACAGATAGGCACTGCCGGACTTGAGGGTTTCTACACCCGAGTAGGTTACGCCATCGGTGGCTTTCTCGACGGTACGGTCGACGTAGGGCTCGATGGTGTCCTGCAGCGCGCTCACCGAATTGATGGCGCGGAACTGCGACCGCAGTCGATGAGCTATAAGAGGTTTGAGCAGCCAGCCGAATGATCCCGCCAAGCGCGGGAAACGAAACTGGGTAAGGATGTCGAGGAACGCATCGTCTGCCAACAGGCGCGCCAGAACGGCTGGAATTTCCGCGTCGGCGTAGGGTCGGATGCTATCGAATTCGCCCATCAATGATCTCTTGTGGTTGTCGCTGCGATTGAGAGGTTGAGCCCCTTCGAGGAGAGCGGTTGCTGTTCGAGCCTTTGAGGCGCAACGACAGCCGACCAGGGGGCAGCAATAGACCGCCGATTATACCCTGCAAGTCACAAGGAGGCGCCCTATGCTGGAAACACAGGATTACCAATGCCCTTATTGCGGTGAGCCGGTCGAAGCCGTACTGGATCTATCGGCGGGGGATCAGCAGTACATCGAGGACTGCCCGGTGTGTTGCCGGCCAATCGTCTTCTCGCTCAGTACCGATGGTGTGGATTGGCAACTGGACGTGCACGGAGAGAACGACTGATGAAGCGCATCTACGAGCCCCAGGATCTGATGGAGGGTGAGTTGTTAAAGGGCATGCTCGCCAGTGAAGGTATTCAGGTGCATCTGGTTGGCGGGCATCTGGTTGGTGCGGTAGGCGAGCTGCCGGCCTGTGGCTTGCTCGGGATGTTGGTTGAGGATGACGATGCTGAGCGCGCCCGTCAGTTGATCGGCGAGTACAATGGCGCGCAACCGCTGCCCGGTGACGAACCGGATAATTTTCAGGGTGTGTTGCTGTGTTAAGGCAGTGTCGCGCCCACTCCTCCTGATCGGGTCACTCATGAGTGGACGCTTTGCCCTGTTTCGCTGGACGCCTGCCTTTGCTGCGCTACCCGGTTTTCCCGTTGATCAACAGCCACACTGGAATTTTGCACCGGGCGCCCAGGTGCTGCTGCAGCGTGCCGACGGCGACCAGCGTTCGCTGGTGCGCGCTCGTTGGGGGCTGACGCCTCCCTGGCTCAAGGATTTGTCGAAAACGCCGGCTCATGCCCGCGCTGAGACGCTGGTCGATCAGCCCATGTTTCGCGAGGGCTTTCGCCTGCGTCGTGGGTTGATCCCGGCGAACGGCTTCTACGAGTGGCGCGGTGCCGCTCGCAAGCGGCCCTATTGGTTGAGTGGTCAGGACTCATTGCTTTTTTTCGCGGCCGTTTGGGAGGCCTACCCGGTCGAAGGGCATGTCTACCTCAGCACTGCCATGGTCACTCAGGCCGCCGCCACGCTGCGTCGCCCGCTGATTCTGAATGAGCAGGATCAACAGCGCTGGCTGGCCGTGGATACGCCAATGGAGCAGCTGCAGGCACTGCTCGTCGGTACGTCACCGGCACTGCGGGAACGCGTATTGAGCAACCTTGTCAATGATCCGAAGCTTGATGGCCCAGAGTGTCTTACGCCCGCCTGATCGCTCAACTTGCGAGCACCTCTAACAGCCCCTAGCATACGTCGCTCAGTTCTCAGGGAGATCCAGCATGAAATCGTCGTTGTCTTTCACTACTTTGGCTGCGGCCTTGCTGCTGGCGGGATGCCAGTCCGTTAACACCACCAGCGGTGGCGCAGTGGGTGTCGAGCGCAAGCAGTACATGTTCAGTGCGTTGTCGACCGATGAAGTCAACCAGATGTATGCCCAGTCCTACCAGCAGACGCTCAGCGAAGCGTCTACTCAGGGCGTGCTGGAGAAGAACAGCGCAGATGCCAAGCGTCTGCAGCGCATCGCCGACCGTTTGATCAAACAGGCGCCGCTGTTCCGTCCCGATGCCGCGCAGTGGCAGTGGGAGGTCAATCTGATCGACAGCCCGGAGCTGAATGCCAACTGCGGCCCGGGCGGCAAGATCATTTTCTACACGGGCATCATCGATAAACTGAAGCTTACCGATGACGAGATCGCCGCGGTGATGGGCCACGAGATTGCCCACGCTTTGCGTGAGCACGGTCGAGAGGCGATGTCCAAGGCCTATGGTGTGAACCTGGCCAAGCAGGGCGCTGCTGCGTTGCTGGGCGTAACGCCGGATAAGATGGCACTGGCTGACGCAGCGGTGAACTACGGTATGACGCTGCCTAACAGCCGTAGCAATGAGAACGAGGCTGACCTGATCGGCCTGGAGCTGTCGGCGCGGGGTGGATTCAACCCCAATGCCGCGGTCTCGCTGTGGGAGAAAATGGCCAAGGCCAGCGAGGGCTCGCCGCCTGAGTTCATGAGCACTCACCCGGCGTCATCAAGCCGCATCGCGTCGTTGCAGGCGGCCATTCCGAAGGTGATGCCGCTTTATCAGCAAGCGAAGAAGTGATCTAGGGCCTGTTGTCTTCATTGGATGACAGGCTGTAGCGCAGTGTTCAGTCGTTCGATGATAGCGGTGACCTGCGTCATCGCTAATGCGGGAGCGGTTAACTGCTTATAACACCACTCAAGAGCATCGCCTGGTAGGCCGCGTAGAGTGCCAGTGCCGCGAAGGCGGTAGCGGCCAGTCGACGAATCAGGTTGAGGGGCAGGCGATCTGCAGCGAAGTTGCCGGCCAGTACTACCGGTACGTTGGCGATCAGCATGCCCAGAGTGGTGCCGATGACCACCATGATGAAGTGCGGATACTGGGCGGCGAGCATCACGGTCGCCACCTGGGTCTTGTCGCCCATCTCGGCCAGGAAGAAGGCGATCAGGGTGGTCAGGAACGGGCCGTAGCGTTTCAGGTTGGAGCTTTCGTCATCGTCGAGTTTGTCTGGAATCAGCGTCCACAGCGCCACGATGATGAACGAGGCGGCGAGTATCCAGCTTAGCAGCGCGGGAGAGAGTAGCCCCGCGACCCAGTTACCGACTGCGCCGGCCACCAGGTGATTGGCCAGGGTGGCGACCACCATGCCCCAGATGATCGGCCACGGCCTGCGGAAGCGCGCCGCCAGCAGCAACGCAAGCAGCTGCGTCTTGTCGCCGATTTCCGCCAGGGCAACGATCAGGGTGGGAACGAAAAGAGATTCCAGCATCAGGTTTCCTAAAGGGGCGGGTAGACACGGCTATGACACGTACAGCCTTCCCGCCCCGGGTAAGGTGTTCGTGTCATAGGTCTTGTCAAACCCTGCGCGGCACTCGTGCTTGCTGTGGCCGAGTGGCGCAGACCCGTCTTGGCGGGTCTTGGGTCGCACGCACCATGGTCAGCTGACCAAGTATGTTGATGCATGCCGGGCGAGCTGGCGCTCGCGGGAGACTACTCCCCTAGGACGCGCGCATTCTGCCCAAGTAGGGCGCGTTGGGCAAGGCCTGCGCCGCTGTGCCGCAGGCCCGACGCTTCAGCGGCTGAGCGCTTGGTAGATGCGGAAACCCTCGGCATCGGCCAGGGTGTGGCAGGTGCCGATATGTTGCTCGATCAGCGGCGGGTATTTGAGGAAGCGGTTGGCCACCAGGCGAATCTGCCCACCCTTGCGCAGGTGTTTGCCGGCCTGACGCAGCAAGTCTTCGCTGGCCTGGTAATGGGTATGCACGCCCTGGTGGAACGGTGGGTTGCTGAGGATTGCGCTCAGCTCGGAGGGCGCCGCAGCGATGCCATCACCGCTGATGACGTCTGCTTCCAGGCCGTTCGCGGCCAAGGTCAGGCGACTGCTGGCGACGGCAAACGCATCGACGTCCAGCAGCGTGACGTGGCTGTCTGGATAGCGGCGTTTGAGTACCGCACCTAGCACGCCGGCGCCACAGCCGAAGTCCAGCAAGTGGCCGCTCGGCAGCTCGCTCAGGTGTTCGAGCAGCAGGGCGCTGCCGATGTCCAGCCGGCCGTGGCTGAATACCCCGGGAAGGGTGATCACCTCGAGCAGTCCGTCATCGAGCTGCAGACTGTAGTGCTGCGCCAGCGTGGAGAGATCCGGGATGGCAGGGGCCTGCTCCACACGCACTTGCCACAACTGGCAGTGGCGGGCGCTGTCGAGCTTGCGCGGCGTGCCGTAGGCGGCCATCTGTTTGGCAGCGCGCTCGACACCAGCGCGCTTTTCGCCGACCAGGTAGAGCACGCCGCCTGGCAGACGGGCAGCCAGAGCGTCGAGCAGGTAACCGGTCAGCTCGCGCGACTTGGGCAGAAACAGCACGGCAGAGTCGAAGCTGGCCTGCGGCGGGGTCACCCCAAAGCTGCTGCGCTCGGCGAAGCGAGTTTCGAGTCGGCCGTGGTCGCCTGCGTGCCAGCTCCAGCCAAGGGCTTGTGGCAGTTGCCCGAGCAGGTCATCGGCCGGGAGCCCCGCGAGCAGTATCGGGCCGTTGAACAGCTCGGCCTGACGCAGCAGCACTTCACTTCGCGGATCCATGAGATCTCCCCGGCAAAAGCGCGAAGGGTAGGGGCGCCGGCTTCAAGCTGCAAGCCCAAAGCTGGAGGCGAACCGTCAGTTCACTTGGCGCTTTGCCTGCCCTGACAGAAAGCCTGCCGCATTTTCCGCCAGTTGCCCGACGATCCGCTGACGCGCCTCGCGGCTGCCCCAGGCGCTATGGGGCGTGATAATCAGGCGAGGAATGTCGGCAGCCAGCAACGGGTTGCCATCACGGGGCGGCTCCTGAGTCAGCACATCGGTGGCTGCACCGCCGAGTTTGCCTGCACGCAGGGCGTCGGCCAGGGCCTGCTCGTCGATAAGGCCACCACGGGCGGTATTGATCACGAAAGCACCGGGCTTGAGCAAGTCCAGCTCGCGGGCGGTAATCAGGTTGCGGGTCTGCTCGGTCAGCGGGCAATGCAGGGTCAGTGCATCGACCTGGGGCAGCAGTTCGTCCAGCGGCAGGCGATCCGCCCGCGGCGGGCGGCCTGGCAACTGCCCGTAGAGCACGCGCATACCGAAGGCTTCGGCGAGCCGGGCAACGGCACCGCCGAGTTCACCATGACCGAGCATGCCCAGGGTCTTGCCTTCGAGTTCGACGATCGGATGGTCGAGCAGGCAGAACATCGGTGATTGCTGCCAGCGACCGGCGCGGATGTCGCGTTGGTAATCCGCCAGGCTGGTGGCCAGGGCGAGCAGCAGCGTGAGGGTGTGCTGCGCGACCGAGGGCGTGCCGTAACCCTGGCAGTTGCAGACGGCGACGCCATGGGCCCGGGCCGCGTCCAGGTCGACATTGTTGGTACCGGTGGCGGTTACCAGTACCAGCTCGAGATCCGGGCAAGCGGCGAGCACCGAGGCGTCGATCACTGCCTTGTTGACGATTGCCACGCGGGCGCCCTGCAGCCGTTCGAAGACCTGCTCCGACGTACTCCGCTCGTGCAATATCAGTTCGGCGAACTGCTCGCGCAGCGGGCTCATGTCCAGATCGCCGAGGTCGAGGGAACGGTAGTCGAGAAATACTGCGCGGCCGGTTTTGCTCATCAGCTGTACCTTTTCTGGCGGTCTTGTTGGGAAGTAAAGTGCAGCCTATCAGAACCTGTTCGCTGTCTGCGGCAGCTTGACCCACCCAAGGGTGAAGCTCGACCATTGAAGGCCGTCGACAGTTTGAAGCCCAATGCGGAGCCGCTATGTACTGGATGGAATTCTTCACCGTCGCCCTGATTCACCTGCTGGCCGTGGCCAGCCCCGGGCCGGACTTCGCCATCGTGGTGCGCGAAAGCGTGGCGCACGGTCGCCGCACGGGTGTGTTCTGCGCGCTGGGCGTAGGCATGGGGATTTTCGTTCACGTGGCGTATTCGCTGCTGGGGATCGGCCTGATCGTTTCCCAGTCCATCGTGTTGTTCAATGCCTTGAAGTGGTTGGCTGCCGCCTACTTGTTATACATCGGTTTCAAGGCGCTACGTGCCAGGCCGGCGACTGCGGATGCCGCGCAGAATCAGGCTCCAGCGGTTGCGCGAACGCCTCGCGGGGCCTTCGTCACGGGTTTCGTCACCAATGGCCTGAACCCCAAGGCGACGCTGTTCTTCCTGTCGCTGTTTACCGTGGTGATCAACCCACACACCCCGCTGCTGGTTCAGGGCGGTTACGGTGTCTACCTGGCCGTGGCCACCGCACTGTGGTTCTGCCTGGTCGCAATGCTGTTCAGCCATCAGCGGGTGCGTGATGGCTTTGCCCGCATGGGCCACTGGTTCGATCGCCTGATGGGCGCCGTGCTGGTCGGCCTGGGTATCAAACTGGCCTTCACCGAGTTGAAGTGAAGAGCGCAGGAGCGCTCCTCCTTCACTGAGCGCTAGATGATTTCCACGGCGATTGCCGTCGCCTCGCCACCTCCAATGCACAGCGAGGCGATGCCGCGCTTACCACCGGTTTGGCGCAGTGCGTTGATCAGCGTGATGATGATCCGCGAGCCGGTCGAGCCTACCGGGTGACCTTGGGCGCAAGCACCGCCGTAGATGTTCACCTTGGCATGATCGAGGCCGTGTTCACGGATGGCCAGCATGCTGACCATGGCGAAAGCTTCGTTGATCTCGAACAGGTCGACCTCGTCTTTCTGCCAGCCGGTTTTGCGCAGCAGGTTGCTGATGGCGCCGATCGGGGCGAGGGTGAACTCGCTGGGATCCTGGCTCTGCGTTGCGTGGGCGACGATTCGAGCCAGCGGCTTGAGACCGCGCGCCTCGGCCTGCTCGGCACTCATCAGTAGCAGCGCGCTGGCGCCATCGGAGATCGAGCTTGCGTTGGCTGCAGTGATGCTGCCGTCCTTGCTGAAGGCCGGCTTCAGGTTCGGAATACGGTCTATCCTGGCGCTCAGCGGTTGCTCGTCCTCGCTTATCTGCGTATCGCCCTGGCGGGTGCTCAGAGTGACGGGCACGATTTCATCGGCCAGCAGCCCGGCGGTCATGGCGTGCTGTGCGCGGCGCAATGACTCGATGGCATAGGCATCCATGGCTTCGCGTGTGATGCCATAGCTATCCGCGGTTTCCTGGGCGAAGGAACCCATCAGGCGGCCCGTGCGGGCGTCCTCCAGGCCGTCGAAGAACATGTGATCCTTGACCTCACCATGGCCCATGCGCAGGCCTCCACGTGCCTTCGGTAGAAGGTACGGGGCATTGGACATGCTCTCCATGCCGCCGGCGATCATTACCTCGTTACTGCCAGCCTTGATCAGGTCGTGGGCCAGCATCACCGCTTTCATGCCGGAACCACAGAGTTTGTTGAGGGTGGTGCAGCCTGTGGCGCTGGGCAGGCCGGCGGCCAATGACGCCTGGCGTGCCGGCCCCTGTTTGAGGCCCGCGGGCAGCACGCAGCCCATGATCACTTCCTGCACATCGGCTGGCGCGATACCGGCTTTGGCTACCGCTGCGCGGATCGCGGTAGCGCCTAGCTCCACGGCGCTGACTGTCGACAGGCTGCCCTGGAAGCCCCCCATAGGCGTGCGTGCGCCGCTGACGATGACAATATCTGACATGCTTTTACCTCGATCTTCAGGAATGGGGCGAAACAGGCACTGTGGTCTTGGGCTAGGGTTGAAAAGTCATCCTATCGACTAATTTGAGCGGGTTCGTGCTCGCGGTACTGTCGGCCGAGATGCCAAGACACACCCTGGTTTCGCTTCATATCGTCGCTACCCACAATAGTCCATAACAGGTGAGCCCATGCTGCAGACCCGCATCATTCCTCCCGCTGCCAATGCCCATCAATACCCGCTACTGATCAAGCACCTGCTGTTCTCTGGCTGTCGCTATGAGAAAACCCGCGAGATCGTCTATCGCGACACCTTGCGCTACAGCTACGCGACCTTCGCCGAGCGGGTGGCGCGTCTGGCCAACGTGCTGGGTCAGGCAGGGGTCAAGGCTGGGGATACGGTGGCGGTGATGGACTGGGACAGCCACCGCTATCTGGAGTGCATGTTCGCGGTGCCGATGATCGGTGCGGTGCTGCATACCATCAATATTCGCCTGTCACCCGAGCAGATCCTCTACACCATGAACCACGCCGACGACCGTTTCGTACTGGTCAACAGTGATTTCGTGACGCTTTACCAAGGCATTGCCGATCAGCTCACCGGTGTCACCGGCACGCTGCTGCTGACCGATGGTGACGACTCCCGTGCAGAACTGCCAAACCTGGTCGGTGAGTACGAGGCGCTGCTGGCTGCTGCCAGCCCGGCATACGAATTCGCCGATTTCGATGAGAACTCGGTGGCCACTACCTTCTACACCACGGGGACAACCGGCAACCCCAAGGGCGTGTACTTCACCCATCGCCAGTTGGTGCTGCACACCCTGTCCATGGCCTGCACCGTCGGCAGCCTGGACAGCATCCGCCTGATGGGTAGCGATGACGTGTACATGCCGATCACGCCGATGTTCCACGTGCATGCCTGGGGCGTGCCCTATGTCGCCACTTTGTTGGGGGTGAAGCAGGTTTACCCGGGCCGTTACGAGCCGGAAATGCTCTGCAAGCTGATCAAAGGCGAGCAGGTGACTTTCTCCCACTGCGTGCCGACCATCCTGCAGATGCTGCTCGGCGCCCCCGGTGCCCAGGGTTACGATTTCAAGGGGCTGAAGATCATCATCGGTGGCAGCGCCCTGAATCGCGCGCTGTATGACGCAGCTAAGGCGAGCGGCATCGAGCTCACAGCAGCCTATGGCATGTCGGAAACCTGCCCGCTGATTTCCTGTGGTTACCTCAACGAGGAGTTGCTTGCCGGCAGTGAAGACGAGCGCATCACCTATCGCATCAAGGCCGGCATCCCGGTGCCCCTGGTGGAGGCGGCGATCATGGACGCCGACGGCCAGCGACTACCAAACGATGGCGAAACCCAGGGTGAGCTGGTATTGCGCTCCCCCTGGCTGACCCAGGGCTACCACCGCGAGCCGGAAAAGAGCGAAGAGCTGTGGGCGCATGGCTGGATGCACACCGGCGATGTGGCGACCCTGGACGCCATGGGCTTCATCGACATTCGCGACCGCATCAAAGATGTGATCAAGACCGGTGGTGAGTGGATCTCCTCGCTGGAGCTGGAAGACCTGATAAGTCGCCATCCTGCAGTGCGTGAAGTCGCGGTGGTTGGCGTGGCCGATCCGCAGTGGGGCGAGCGGCCGTTCGCGCTGGTGGTGGCGAAGGAGGGGCAGGCGCTGGACGCGAGAATTCTCAAGGAGCACCTCACGCCTTTCGTCGAGCAAGGCCACATAAACAAGTGGGCCATTCCCACTCAGGTCGCGCTTGTTACCGAAGTTCCCAAGACCAGTGTGGGCAAGCTGGACAAAAAGCGTATTCGCGTCGACATCGCGCAATGGCAGGCAGCAGGAAGTGAGTTTCTGTCGACCCTGTAAGGCACGAATTTCAACGGCAAAAATGTGACTGATCAGTCAAACAAGCGTTTGGCTTGCTAATTGCTGGTTTCAAGCCATTCTTGGCTTGTCACGGATGGGACTGATCCGTCGAAACCTGCGAGCCAGAGTGTCTCGAGCACTGTAAAGCACTCTTTCGGGTGATCACTTGGCAAGGCTCGCTGGCTATAGTCAATCAGCCATAACAAAAACAAATGGAGTAGCGTCGATGACCAACACAACAAGGCCGTTCTGGCGTCTGGCAAAACTGCCGCTGGCCGTCAGCCTCGCATCAGCTCTCGCCAGTCCGGCATTCGCCGTCAATTTCAATATCGGGGAGATCGAAGGGCAATTCGATTCGTCGCTGTCGGTAGGGGCCAGTTGGTCGACGTCCAAAGCTGATAGCAACCTGATCGGTTCCAATAATGGTGGCGATGGCCTATCGCAGACTTCCGATGATGGTCATCTGAATTTCAGACGCGGGAAAACCTTTTCGAAAATCTTCAAAGGTATCCATGACCTCGAACTCAAGTATGGTGATACCGGTATTTTCGTCCGCGGTAAGTACTGGTACGACTTTGAGCTCAAGGATGAAGGCCGCGAGTTTAAAGATATTAGTGATTCCAATCGCAAAGAGGGTGCAAAGTCCTCTGGTGCCGAACTGCTCGATGCATTTGTTTACCACAACTACTCCATTGCTGATCAGCCAGGTTCGGTTCGCTTAGGCAAGCAGGTGGTGAGCTGGGGGGAGAGCACTTTCATTCTGAATAGTATCAATGCGATCAACCCCATCGATGTATCTGCATTTCGCCGCCCGGGAGCCGAAGTCAAAGAAGGTCTGATTCCGGTCAATATGTTCTACGTTTCGCAAAGTCTGACCAACAACCTGTCAGTCGAAGCGTTCTATCAATTGGAGTGGGATCAGACCGTAGTCGATAACTGTGGAACCTTCTTCTCGCAAGCTGATATCGCGGCAGATGGTTGTAACAATAACCTGGCGGTCTTATCGCCGGCATTGGGGCAGTTTTCACCCATAGCTGCGGGAGCGGGCTTTGGTTACCAAACAACTTCTGAAGGCGTCATCGTCCCTCGTTCTGGTGATCGCGATGCGCGAGATAGTGGTCAGTGGGGAACTGCGTTCAGATACTATTTCGAGCCGCTTGATACAGAGTTTGGCGCCTATTTCATGAACTACCACAGCCGGGCGCCTATTTTTAGTGCGCAGGGGGCCCCAGGGGCAGCTTATGCTGCAGCTACGGGGGTCGGACAAGCTGTAGGTGGTGCAGTTGCTGGGCAACTCATCGCGCAATGTGCTGCTTTGCCTCCTGCTAACCAACCAGCATGCTTTGCGGCCATTCCGGCTGCTGCAGCTGCAGCAGGCAGCGGTGCAGCGAGCGGGTTGGTAGCGGGTAATAGCAACTACTTCATGGAATATCCCGAAGATATTCAACTGTATGGCCTTAGCTTCTCTACCACCTTGCCTACTGGTACTGCTTGGAGTGGTGAACTCAGCTACCGGCCTAATGCGCCAGTACAACTGAATAGTACCGATATTCTTTATTCGGGTCTGACCCCGTTGGATCCGGATGTTTCGGTTCTCCCGGGCACCCCGGGTATGGATCAGCATGGTTATCGTCGCAAGGAAATCACTCAGTTCCAGACAACGTTGACGCACTTCTTCGACCAAGTAATGGGAGCGTCGCGCTTTACTCTGGTTGGTGAGCTCGGGGTAACTCATGTTGGCGGTTTGGAAAGTACTGACAAAGCACGTTACGGCCGCGATCCAGTATATGGCCCAGGCCCTTTACCTAATAACAGGTGTGCAACTCTGAACCAAAGTACTTTGGGCGGTGCTAGTGGCAAGAATGTTAGTCGCTACTGTGAGAATGACGGTTTCGTTACCAGCACCTCGTGGGGCTATCGCGCGCGCGCCATCTGGGAATATCCGGATGTTTTCGCTGGCGTGAACCTCAAACCCAATGTCGCCTGGTCTCATGACGTTAGTGGCTACGGCCCTAATGGTTTGTTCACTGAAGGTGCCAAGGCGGCTAGTCTCGGTCTGGATGCCGAATATCAGAACACCTATACCGCAAGCTTGGCTTATACAGACTTCTTCGGTGGCAAATACAACACTCTGGTTGACCGCGACTTCCTGGCCCTCAGCTTCGGTATGAGCTTCTAAGCGCCCGTATTCATAGGAAAATGCATTTATGAACACAACAAAAAGACTGTTACAGACCGGCGCTCTGACCTTGTCGCTGCTGGCCTGTGGCGTGATGGCGGCAGTGTCTTCGGACGAGGCGGCCAAGCTGGGTAGCACGCTGACGCCGCTCGGTGCAGAGAAGGCTGGTAATGCTGATGGCAGCATCCCGGCATCGAACAGGCGGGTTGCCGGTCAATGCGGGCGCCGTAGACGCTGGTGGGTTCCTGGCTGACCCGTTCCCTAACGAGAAGCCACTGTTCATCATCACGGCGCAGAACGTCGAGCAGTACAAAAACAAGCTCACACCTGGGCAATACGCGATGTTCAAGCGTTACCCGGAAACCTATCGCATGCCGGTGTTTACGACCCATCGGACGGCAACGGTTCCGGACAACATCATCGCTGCGACCAAAAACAATGCGACGAATACCACACTGCTGCCAGGCGGTAGTGGTTTGCAGAACTTCCAGATGGGCAATCCATTCCCCATCCCCAAGGACGGTCTAGAGGCGATCTGGAACCACATCACCCGCTACCGTGGTGCCAGCGTGCAGCGCAACGTGGTGCAGGTAACGCCGCAGGCCAATGGCTCGTTCAGCCCGGTCAGCTTGCAGGAGGAGTTTGCTTTCCGTGCGCAGATGCCCGGTGTCGATACCAGTCAGCCGAGCAATATCCTGTTCTACTTCAAGCAGCGGGTAACGGCGCCTTCGCGTCTGGCCGGCAACGTGTTGCTGGTGCATGAGACTATCGACCAGGTGAAGGAGCCGCGCATGGCGTGGCTGTACAACGCCGGCCAGCGTCGGGTGCGTCGTGCACCGCAGGTGTCCTATGACGGCCCGGGTACTGCAGCCGATGGCCTGCGTACCTCGGACAACCTGGATATGTACAACGGTTCGCCGGATCGTTATGACTGGCAGTTGCTGGGCAAGAAGGAAATCTACATTCCTTACAACAGCTACCGCATTGATTCGCCGAAACTGAAGTACAGCGATATCGTCAAGGCTGGGCACTTGAACCCGGATCTGACCCGCTATGAGCTGCACCGCGTCTGGCATGTGACCGCTACCTTGAAGCAGGGCGAGCGCCACATCTACGCCAAGCGCGACTTCTACATCGACGAAGATACCTGGCAAGCTGCTGCCATCGATCACTACGATGGTCGCGGCACACTGTGGCGTGTAGCTGAGTCTCACGCTCAGTATTACTACGACAAGCAAGTTCCCTGGTATGCCGTGGAGGCCATTTATGACCTGCTGTCCGGGCGTTACTTGGCTCTGGGTCTGAAGAACGAAGAGAAGCGTGCTTACCAGTTCGACTTCCCTGCTAAAGAAAGTGATTACACGCCGGCAGCGTTGCGTCAGTCTGGCGTTCGCTGATCCAGGTGAGTGATGGAAAAGCCGGCCTTGGGGCCGGCTTTTTCTTGCCTGCTGCAAATGTTTTGTATCGAACAGGAGTGTTTGCATACCGATTTCCGTGTGCGGCGCTGAAGGATTGCCACGGCTGTGCGATTCAGCGGCATTTGAATAATTCAGGCTGCGGATCCGACGCTCTGAAGAATCCGGGGCGGGGGGCTCAACTACCGGCTCATCGATCTACATCACCGCGGCCTCGTTCTTTTGATCCGAGCAAGGCTGCTCCACTGCCCGAATCCTTTGCGGCTAGAATCTGCGCTTGGCCCGCCAGCAGCTTTACAGGAACACCCATGCAAACCACACCGCCAGCTCTCATTCGCGAAACCTTCCCCGTCGGGCCTTTGCAGTGCAACTGCACCATCATTGGCGACCCACTGACTGGCAAAGCCATCGTGGTCGATCCAGGCGGCAATCCTGAGTTGATCATGGCGCGCTTGGAGGTGCTGGGCTTGAAGGTTGTGAGCATCATTCACACCCACGCTCATCTCGATCACTTTCTCGCCTCGGGGCAGATGAAAGAGAAAACCGGGGCGACGCTGCACCTGCACAAGGACGACCAGTTTCTCTGGGAGAACCTGGAGATGCAGTGCCAAATGTTCGGTGTGCCTTACACGCCTGTTCCTGCACCGGATCATTGGCTGGCGGATGACGAGGAATTGGCCTGTGGGTGTGGCGTCGCACTGCACACGCCGGGGCATACGCCAGGCTCCATGAGCTTCTGGTTTCCCGCGGCCAAGCTGCTGATTGCCGGCGATACGCTGTTCCGTCGAGGTATTGGTCGCACCGATTTGTGGGGCGGGGACTATGCCGCCATCGAACGCTCCATCAAGCGCCGTTTGTATAGCCTGGATGAGGACGCCACCGTAGTGACCGGCCATGGTGCGGACACTCGGTTAGGTGACGAGATGCGTGAAAATCCATTCGTGCGTGCTTGAAAAAACAAGCGTTTACAGATTTTTACCAGTTTGATTGTTAGGCTTGGTCGGGAACTTGGCCCTGTTTGGTGGCTCGAACCCGCGGGCAAAGGTCTGTTACTACACGCAACAATACAAAGGATTCGTTCATGAAGAAGTACCGCTTTCTGGTCGCCGCGACCGCTGTACTCGCCATTCTGTCCGGCTGTACGGCCAACCCCTATACCGGCGAAAGCCAGGCTGGCAAGGCCGGGATTTATGGTGGCGTTGGTGCCCTGGCAGGCGCCGCGGTTGGTGCCGCGACCTCTAGCAAGAAGGATCGTACCAAGGGCGCATTGATCGGTGCGGCCGTAGGTGGCGCCGCGGGCGGTGGCTATGGCTACTACGTCGATACCCAGGAAGCCAAGCTGCGGCAGCAATTGCAAGGCACGGGCGTTCAGGTGCAGCGCAATGGCGACGATCTGACCCTGATCATGCCAGGCAATATCACCTTTGCCAGCAACTCGGCGGACATCTCCGGTAGCTTCTACCCGACGCTGAATTCCCTGGTACTGACCTTCAAGGAGTTCAACAAGAACGGCGTGAACATCGTCGGTCATACCGATAGCACCGGTTCCGCTGACCTGAACCAGAACCTGTCAACGCGTCGTGCTCAGAGCGTGGCGTCGTACCTGTCGGCCAATGGGGTTCCAGCGTCGCGCATCTCTGCCTACGGCGCTGGCCCGAACCAGCCGATTGCCAGCAACGCTAACGAAGCGGGTCGCGCGCAGAACCGTCGTGTAGAGATCAATCTGCGTCCGCTGTAACGGCTGCAGGTTCATCTGAAAACCCCGCCTCGGCGGGGTTTTTCATGCCTGCGATTCTGCTCTCGTGTACGTGGATATGTTGCCGGGCGTGGCTAGACTGTGTGGAGCAATAGTCGAACGTCATGCGCGGTGGTCGATGTCGGGCACCCGCCTTGGTACGCAGTCGTGGCCATGGAGGTAGGTGTGCAGGATCAGGATGAGACGCTGGTAATCCTTGTCGTCGATGACCGCTGGGACAATCTGGAGGACATGCAGGAGCTACTGGAGGAGATTGGCCGGCCAGTGCATTGCGTCGACTCCGGTGCCAAGGCCCTTGAATTTCTGGCGCAAGGTCATGTGGGCCTGGTGCTGCTCGATGTGCAGATGCCACGCATGGACGGTTTCGAGGTGGCGCGGCGCATGCGTGATGATTCGCGCACGCGCTTCACGCCGATCATCTTCATCTCCGGGATGATCCAGACCGATGACGTTCTCAGTCAGGGTTACGGCGCCGGTGCGGTGGATTTCATTTCCAAGCCGGTGCAGCCGGCGATCCTGCTGCACAAGGTGCGGGCACTGCTCGAACATGAGCAGTATCGCAGCGGCCTGTTACGCCTGAGCCAGCAATTGGAGCGCGAGCGCGCCTTCAATGCGTCGATTCTGGACAACACCGCCGAAGGCATCATGGTGGTGGGGGACGATGGACGCGTGCGCTTCGCCAACCCGGCGATCACCAGAATGCTTGGCTGCCAGGATGGCGAACTTGCCGGCAGCGAGTTGCTGGCCTGGATCGATACACCTCGCGAGGAGCCCTGGCAGACATCGAGCTTCTACCAGCATTGGCAGCGTCGGGAAAACCTGCGCATGCATGATGCCAACCTGCGTACCCGGGATGGACATAGCGTGCCAGTAGCGCTGTCCTGCTCACCTTTGCCGGATGACCAGAGCGCGATGATTCTGCTTGCGCTGGACATGTCGGTGGTGCGCGACCTGCATCACCAGCTCGAGTCACTGGCCATCACTGATGCCTTGACGGGTTTGCTCAACCGGCGCGGATTCCTCCAAGAGCTACAGGCCGCTATTTCGCGTAACGAGCGCACGGGCCAGAGCGCCGCGTTACTTTATCTCGACCTGGATGGCTTCAAGCACATCAACGACACCCTGGGCCATGAGAGGGGTGATCAGGTGTTGCGTTGGGTCAGTGTGCAGCTCAAGACCTGCCTCAGGCCTTACGACCATCTGGCGCGGATTGGTGGCGACGAGTTCACGGTCATCATCGACAGCCTGGGCAGCCCGACTGATGCTGCATCCGTGGCAGAGAAGTTGATTGAGCAGGTGTCCAGCGAGCAGAGTTTTCAAGGCGAATTGTTCCGCCTTGGTGTCAGTATCGGTATTGCGTTATTGCCCGCCGATGGCAAAACCATCGAAGAGGTGATGCGCGCAGCAGATACCGCAATGTACGCGGCCAAGCGAGGAGGGAGGCGGCAATTCTGCTTTTACCGCTCCGATGTGCTTCCGGTGAGCTGAGTGCTTATGGATGCTGCTGATGCAACCGTGCCAACTGGGTGTCCTTGTCCTGCCAGAGAGCGTTGATCCATTGCTGGAATTCCTTGCGATAGTCTTCGTCCTGATCATAAGCGCGGCCGATGAAGTGCGCGGGGATCGGTAGCTGTTCGATGAGCACCACCACGTCCTCCAGTTGGCCGCTGAGCAGCGCCCAGAATCCCGGGCTGCCCTTGGGATAATGCAGGGTGACGTTGATGATGCCGTGCAGTTGCTCGCCCATGGCGTCGAGTACGAAGGCGAGGCCACCCGCTTTGGGCTTCAACAGATAACGGTAAGGCGACTGCTGTTCTCGGTGCTTGGCCGGAGTCAGCCGGGTGCCTTCTACGAAGTTGAAGATGCCCACCGGGTTGTTGCGGAACTTGGCGCAGGTGCGCCGGGTGGTCTGTAGATCCTTGCCCTTTTTCTCCGGGTGCCTGGCCAGGTATTCCTTGGAGTAGCGCTTCATGAACGGGAAGCCGAGCGCCCACCAGCACAGCCCGATCACCGGCACCCAGATCAACTCCTGCTTGAGGAAGAATTTCAGCGGGCGAATACGCCGGTTGAACAGGTATTGCAGCACCAGGATATCCACCCAGCTTTGGTGGTTGCTGGTTACCAGGTAGGAGTGCTGATAGTCGAAACCCTGCGCCCCTTCGATGTGCCACCGAGTGTTGCCCAGAAGCTGCATCCAGACCTTGTTGCAGCTGATCCAGCCTTCGTGGATGAAGGTCATCAGTCGGTCGCACCCGCGCTGTATTACAGTCAACGGTAGGATGATGCGCAGCAGCGTGACGGCAAACAGCGGCCAGCACCAGAACAGGGTATTGAGGGCTAGCAGGGCGCTGCCCAGCAGGCCGAGTAATGGGGCAGGCAGAAAGTGCAGCATGGACGCTCGAACCTCTTGCAGGTTGGGCCCCGTGCATGGCTGCGGGGCAATTTCCGCACAGGTTAACGATTGGTGATGGAACTGCAAGCCGATCCGAACGCGAGCCGCATTGGCCGCGTTCGAAGTGGCTGCACCTCACTGGCGCATGTTGGCGGCCTGAATGGCGGTGAGCGCGATGGTGAAGACGATGTCGTCGACCAGCGCCCCGCGGGACAGGTCGTTCACCGGCTTGCGCAGGCCCTGCAGCATAGGGCCGACACTGATGCAGTCAGCGCTGCGCTGCACCGCCTTGTAGGTGGTATTGCCAGTATTCAGATCGGGGAAAATGAATACTGTGGCGCGACCTGCCACCGGGCTGTTGGGAGCCTTCTGCCGGCCGACGCTCTCGATGGCCGCGGCGTCGTACTGCAAAGGGCCGTCGAGGAGCAGATCCGGGTTGGCCTGACGGGCCAGGCGGGTCGCCTCGCGAACCTTCTCCACTTCCTCGCCACTACCGGAATCCCCGGTGGAATAGCTGAGCATGGCCACGCGCGGAGGAATGCCAAAGGCTTGGGCCGAGCTGGCGCTTTGCAGCGCGATTTCGGCCAGTTGCTCGGCATTGGGATCCGGGTTGACCGCGCAGTCACCGTAGACCAGCACCTGATCCGGCAGCAGCATGAAGAACACCGAAGACACCAGGTTGTAGCCGGGTGCGGTCTTGATCAACTGCAAGGCCGGGCGAATGGTGTTTGCGGTGGTGTGCACGGCGCCGGATACCAGACCGTCGACCTCGTCCAGAGCCAGCATCATGGTGCCCAGCACCACCGTGTCTTCCAGTTGGGCGCTTGCCATGGGCGCGTTGAGGCCTTTGCCCTTACGCAGCTCGACCATCGGCTCGACGTAACGCTCGCGGATCAGATCCGGGTCGAGGATTTCCAGGCCTGGTGGCAGTTCGATGCCAAGTGCCTGAGCCACCGTATGGACTTCTTCGGGTTTGGCCAGCAGCACGCAGCGGGCGATACCACGAGTTTGACAGATGGCGGCAGCCTGTACGGTGCGAGGCTCCGCGCCTTCGGGTAGGACAATGCGCTTGTTCGCGGCCTTGGCCTGCTGCACCAGTTGATAGCGGAATGCGGGGGGCGAAAGGCGCAATTCACGAGGGCTGCCGCAGCGAGCAGCGAGCCAGTCGTGGTCGAGGTGGCTGGCGACGAAATCGGCGACCTTCTCGGCGCGCTCCTTGTCGTCGACCGGAATCTCCTTGTTCAGGCGATTCAGGTTGGTGGCGGTGTCGTAGGAGCCGGTGCTCACAGTCATCACTGGCAGGCCGCTTTGCAGCGCGCCACGGCACAGCTCCATGATGCGCGGGTCGGGAGCGAAGTCGCTGCACAGCAGCAGACCGGCCAGCGGCATGCCGTTCATGGCCGCCAGGCTGGCGGCGAGAATGATGTCGTCGCGGTCGCCCGGCGTGACTACCAGCGTGCCTGGCTTGAGCAACTGCACGGTGTTGGCCACGGCGCGAGCGCAGAGGACGATCTTCAGCATGCGTCGCTGTTCATAGTCGCCGGCGTTGAGCACGCGGGCACCAAGCAGTTCGGCGATATCGCGGGTGCGCGGTGCATTCAGTTCGTCGAGCCAGGGAATGCAGCCGAGTAGGCGGAATTCCGGGTGACGCAACAGCGACGAGTGTTCGCGCAGGCGTGCGGCGAACGCGTCCAGGCCGTCGTCACTGCGGACTTTGTTGAGGATCACCCCGAGCACCTTGGGGTCTTTCGGCCCACCGAACTGCTGGGCTTGGATTTCCACGCGGTCGCATAGCTCACTGAGGCTTTCCTGCTCCGGCGCGGAAACCAGGATCACGTCGGCATCCAGGCTCTTGGCCAGGTGGAAGTTGACCCGGGCCGCGTAACTGGCCTGGCGCGTTGGCACCATGCCTTCCACGATCACCACGTCCTTGTCCTTGGCGGCCTCTTGATAGAGGCTGATGATTTCCTCGAGCAGTTCGTCCAGATCGCCATCGCCGAGGCGTCGCTCGACATGGGCCAGGGCCAGCGGTTTGGGAGAATGCAAGCCGTGGGTTCGGGCAACCAGCTCGCTGGAGCGTTCCGGGCCGGCATCGCCCTGGTGCGGCTGGGCGATGGGCTTGAAGAAGCCGACCTTGAGGCCGGCGCGCTCAAGCGCGCCAACCAGGCCCAGGCTGATGGATGTGAGGCCGACGCCGAAGCCGGTCGGTGAGATGAAGAAGGTGTGCATGGGGTTCTCCGTGGTCAGTCGAGCAGCGCCAATGTGTCGAGGGCGATCTGGCGCTCTTCGTTGGTGGGCACCACCAGCACCCGAATATGGTCTTGCGCATGGATAGGGCCGCTGACGCCACGCAGGCAGCGCTCATTAGCGGTTTCGTCCAGTTTCAGGCCGAGCAGGCTCAGGTGTGCGACCGTCTTGCTACGAATTAGCGGTGAGTTTTCGCCGATGCCGCCGGTGAATATCAGCCCGTCCAGGCGCGGCAGAGCGCAGCTCATGGCCGCCAGGGATTTGGCCAGGCGATAGCAGAACACTTCGATGGCCAGGGTCGCGCCGGCATGCCCTTCATTACGGGCCTGTTCCAGGCTGCGCATGTCGTTGGACAGGCCGGATAGGCCAAGCAGGCCGCTATCGTGATTGAGCATGCGATCGATCTGCTCCAGGCTCCAGCCCAGCGTACGGGATAGATGGCTGTGCAGGTTGGGGTCGACATCACCGCTGCGGGTACCCATCACCAAGCCTTCCAGAGGCGTCAGGCCCATGCTGGTGTCGCGGCTCTGGCCGTTGACCACCGCGCAGGTCGAGCAGCCATTGCCCAGGTGAGCGACTAGCCAGGCGCTGTCGTCGACGGGCAGGCCGGTCAGCTCGGCTGCGCGGGCACTGACGAAACGGTGGCTGGTGCCATGAAAGCCGTAACGGCGCACGCCGTGGTCGCGGTACAGATTCTCCGGCACCGCGTAGCGGAAGGCATGCTCGGGCAGGCTCTGGTGAAAGGCTGTATCGAATACGGCAACCTGGGGCAACTGCGGGTACAGCGCCAGCGCCGCTTCGATACCCAGCAAGCCCGCTGGGTTGTGCAGGGGGGCCAGAGGCGCTACGGCACGAATCGCCGCGATCACTTGACCGTCCAGACGCTGGGCACTGGTGAAGTGTTCGCCGCCGTGCACCACGCGGTGGCCGATGCCATGCAGATGACCACCGGTGGCTTCCTGCACACGTTGCAGCAGATGAGCCAGAGCCGCGCGGTGGTCGTCTCTGGGAATCGCCTGGCTGTGCTTTATGTCATCGCGTTGCCAGTGCAGCACGGCGTCCGCACTGCCGAGACGTTCCGCCAGTCCGCTGATGGCGAACGTTTTCTGGTCGGGGTCGACCAGGGCGAATTTGATGGAGGAGCTACCGCAGTTGATCACCAGAATATTGCGTGCGGGCATTCAGAAGTCCTTAGCGTTCGGCTAGCGCTCCGACACACCAGCCACAGGTGAAGTTCGTGCCGATACGTGCGCGCCGTTGCGCGGCATCGAGCACCCAGGCGCGATTTTGCCAGGGAGGCTGATGGCGCAGGTGTTGAGTATGGCCACAAGATAAGACAGCCACCCAGTAGCCGTCGTGATCCTGCTCAAAACCGACCAGGGTAATGCCCGGTGCGGCCCGCCCGTCTGGGGTTGGGTCGCTTTCGCATCGTCCCTTGGTTACAATCTCACGTTCATTTTCCTCGAGCAAAAGGTTCGCCCCATGCAGATCGCCGCCAACAAGGCCGTTTCCATCGACTATACCCTGACCAACGATGCCGGTGAGGTAATCGATAGTTCCGCTGGCGGCGCGCCGCTGGTTTACCTGCACGGCGCTGGCAACATCATCGTCGGCCTTGAGAAGGCGCTGGTCGGCAAACAGGCCGGTGACGAAGTGAACGTCTCCGTCGAGCCCGAAGAAGCCTACGGCGAATATAGTGCCGAATTGGTCGCCACCTTGAACCGCTCGATGTTCGAAGGCGTCGATGAGCTGGAAGTCGGTATGCAGTTCCATGCCTCCGGCCCGGATGGCGGGATGCAGATCGTCACTGTCCGCGAGCTGGACGGAGACGACGTGATCGTCGACGGTAACCACCCGCTGGCCGGCCAACGCCTGACCTTCGCCGTCAAGATCGTCGACGTGCGTGATGCCAGCGCCGAAGAAGTCGCCCACGGTCACGTGCACGGCGAAGGTGGTCATCACCACTGATCCGTATGTCGGCAGTCGATCTTTCGCTGCTGGCCGCTGGTCATCCGTGACTGCTAAGCTGCAGCCACGAAAAGGCGCCTTTTCAGGCGCTTTTTTTGTCTATTTTTTATCTGTTTTCGCGTTACCCGGAGCACACCATGAGCGCCTTTCACGACTTGACACTGCACGCACTGGATGGCCAGGAGCTGCCCCTGGCACCGTTCAAAGGCCAGGTCTTGCTGGTGGTCAACGTCGCCTCAAAATGCGGGCTCACACCTCAGTATGCGGGGCTGGAGCATTTGCAGCAGGCCTATGCTGCGCAGGGTTTCAGTGTGCTGGGTGTGCCGTGCAACCAGTTCGCGGGCCAGGAGCCGGACAGCGAGTCGGCAATCGCCCAGTTCTGCAGCTTGAACTACGGCGTCACCTTTCCGCTGAGCAGCAAGCTGGAGGTCAACGGTAGCGGTCGTCACCCGCTGTATCGGCTGCTGGCGGGCGAGGGGGCTGAGTTCCCCGGTGACATCACCTGGAATTTCGAAAAGTTTCTGGTCGGTCAGGATGGTCGCGTGCTGGCGCGCTTCTCGCCGCGTACTGCACCTGATGATCCTGCCCTGATTCAGGCCATCGAGAAAGCGTTGGCCTGAATAAAAGAGGCCGCCTGGTTGGCGGCCTTTTCCTGTGTACTGTTGCTGCCTGGCCTCAGCACTGGCTCTAATGCGCTCGTTTCGTCTCGATAGCCACTGCAGCGGCGCGCGCAGCGGTTTGTCTGTCGTTGCCGTGGATCGCGTTGCGCAGATGGTCTTCGAACTGTTCGATGATCGATGACCAACTCTGCCTGGCGGCGTGCCGGCGGGCATTGAGGCGCACGCGTCGCAAATTTTCCCTGTCTTCGATCAGCCAGTGTGCCGCTTCGATGAACGTTCGTTGATCATCGGCGCTGGCCAGCATGCCGTTATGGCAATGCTCGATGTGCTGAGCGGCGGCGGCCTGATCGAAGGCGACCACGCCCAGTCCTGCCGCCATGGCTTCGAGCAGCACATTGCCGAAGGTCTCCGAGAGGCTGGGAAACAGGAACAGATCGCCGCTGGCGTAGTGCTCTGCCAGCGTTTCGCCGCGCTGTATGCCGCAGAATAATGCGTCCGGTAGCCTCTGCTGCAAGCTGTCGCGTTGCGGGCCGTCACCGACCATGATCAGCTTGAGCCGTTGCCCTGTGTGTTGTCGCTGCAGGGCCTGGAAGGTGCTGACCAGCAGATCCAGGTTCTTCTCCGCGGCCAGTCGACCCACGTGCAACACGGCAATGTCCTGCTCGCTCAGCCCCCAACTGTGGCGTAGTTCGTCGCTGCGCCGGGCGGGGTTGAACAGTTGGGCATCGACGCCACGGGCGAGCAGTTCCAGGCGCTCGAAACCGCGCCGTTGCAGCTCGCAGCGCTGGCTGAGGCTGGGCACCAGGGTCATGCGCGAGGCGTTGTGAAACCAGCGCAGGTAGTTGGTCAGCAGCCGTGTCAGCAAGGTGATGCCGTAATGCCCGGTGTACTGCTGGAAGTTGGTGTGAAAGCCACTGATCACCGGGATACGCAGGCGCCGTGCGGCTCTCAGGGCAGACAGGCCCAGCGGCCCTTCGGTGGCGATGTAGAGCACGTCCGGGCGTTGCCTGCGCCATAGGCGCAGCAGCTTGTGCCGCGCCGACTGGCCCCATTGCAGGCCGCGGTAGCCGGGCAGTGGCCAGCCACGCGTTAGCAGCAGGTCGTCATCGTTGGCCGCAGTCGC
Organism: Pseudomonas sp. AC355; assembly: GCF_979258205.1. Classification (NCBI taxonomy): domain Bacteria; kingdom Pseudomonadati; phylum Pseudomonadota; class Gammaproteobacteria; order Pseudomonadales; family Pseudomonadaceae; genus Pseudomonas; species Pseudomonas sp. AC355. Next base: position 5,029,955 of record NZ_OZ409843.1, read on the forward strand.
ATCGGCGGTCTGTCTTGGACGTATCAACTGCAGGCGGTGACCACGCGCGCGCAGCCCGGTGACCAGATGGCCGAGGGTATTGGCCACTCCGTTGATTTCCGGGCTGAAGGTTTCGCTGACCAGGGCGATGAATAGCGGGGGAGTGCTCATGACAGCAGTCTGGGCCGCTGTCATGTAGCGTTTGTGACATCAGTGTGGCGTTTTCGTGACGCTCCGCGCGCCATCGCTGACGCCGCCTTCACGCACCCAGAACAGCGTCGCGCCGGCGACGGCTGCCGGCATCATCAGGATGTTTACGAACGGAATCAGCAGCGCCGCGTAGGTGATACCGCCGAAGCCCAGCGACTGCCAGCGCTTTTCGCGCAGCCAGGCGAGCATGTCCTGCCAGCTGACCTTGTTGTTGTCGGCGGGGTAGTCGATGTACTGGATGGCCATCATCCACACGCCGAACAGCAGCCACAGCGGTGCGGCGACCAGGTTGACCACCGGGATGAAGGACAGTATCAGCAGGCCCAGTGCCCGCGGCAGGAAGTACGCCAGTTTGCGTCCTTCACGGCTCAGGGTGCGCGGCACCATGGCGATCAGCTCGCCCCAGCTGAATGGCGGGAAATTATCCTCGCCACGCACCACCACCTCGACTTTCTCGGCGAGAAAGCCGTTGAACGGCGCAGCGACGATATTGGCCAGCATGGTGAAGGTGAAGAACACCATCAGCACCACCAGGATCACGAACAGCGGCCATAGAATGTACTGCAGGAAGCTCAGCCAGCTGGGTAGGTTCGGCATGAAGGTATCCACCCAGCCACTGAACTGCTGAATGGCAAAGCCGATCATCAGGCTGAACAGGATCAGGTTGATCGCCAGCGGCAGCAGCACGAACAGTCGCAGGCCGGGGCTCAATACCAGCTTCAGGCCCTCACTGAGGTATTGCGGGCCGGACAGCACGGGGGCGCGCATGTAGGTGTCTCCAGAAAGTGAACGTCGCGCGACCTTACCCATTTTGCCGCCCCCGGGAAAGCGCGGCAGCGTTACCGCTGGCGTCATAGGCTGCGGCTATGCAAGGGATTGGCAAAGTGCATTTCCGTCCCCGTTGTGGTGACCCGTAGTCTTCGCGCATCCCTTTCTGGAGCCGCTTCTGACAGATCCTTGCCCGTTGCCGATGGCTCCGTTTTCCCGGCAGTCATGCCCTGAGGAGTTTGTGATGTCCAGTACGCGGCATGCTCGTGTGATCATTCTAGGCTCCGGCCCTGCCGGCTACAGCGCGGCAGTGTATGCCGCGCGCGCCAACCTCAAACCTCTGCTGATCACCGGGCTGCAGGCCGGTGGCCAACTGACCACCACCACGGAAGTGGATAATTGGCCCGGCGATGCCCACGGCCTGACCGGCCCGGATCTGATGCAGCGCATGCAGGCCCACGCCGAGCGGTTCGAAACCGAAATCGTCTACGACCATATCCAGGCGGTTGATCTCGCAGCGCGGCCGTTTACCCTGGTGGGCGACAGCGTTTCCTACACCTGCGACGCGTTGATCATCGCCACGGGTGCCAGCGCCCGATATCTGGGACTGCCCAGCGAAGAGGCGTTCATGGGCAAGGGCGTGTCGGCCTGTGCCACGTGCGACGGCTTCTTCTACCGCAATCGTGAGGTTGCGGTAGTCGGTGGCGGTAATACCGCCGTGGAGGAAGCACTGTACCTGGCCAATATCGCCAGCCGGGTGACGCTGATTCACCGGCGCAACGGCTTCCGGGCGGAGAAGATCCTGCAGAACAAGCTGCAGGCGCGGGTTGCCGAGGGGCGCATCGTACTGGCACTGAATGCCGAGGTGGATGAAGTGCTTGGTGATGTCTCCGGGGTTACCGGTGTACGCCTGCGCGAGCGCGACGGTGGCACTCGGGACTTGGTGGTGGATGGTCTGTTCGTGGCCATCGGGCATACGCCGAACACGGCGCTTTTCGAAGGCCAACTGGCGCTCAGGGATGGTTATCTGCAGGTCAATGGCGGGCGTGATGGCAATGTCACAGCGACCAATATTCCAGGCGTGTTCGCTGCCGGCGACGTAGCGGACAGCGTGTATCGCCAGGCGATTACCTCGGCGGGCGCTGGCTGCATGGCTGCGTTGGATGTAGAGCGCTATCTGGACGGGCTCTGATTGTCGAAACTGAGCCTGGCTTGAGCTATGCCCTGAACGAAGATGCCCGTATCGATTGATACGGGCATCTTTTTATCCGGCTCTGATACCGGCTTACAGATCGAAATCGTATTCGGCCAACTGCTTGTGCAGGCGTCGCTCCTCGAGAAAATTATCGATGATGCGTCGCTTGGTCAGGTTGGTTTTCGCCACTTCCACGGGTGCTTCGCTGTTGTCCGTTTCGTCACTGACGAAGTCGTCTTCCAGCTCCAGCTCTTCTTTGCCGTTGCTCATGCGCTTCACTCCTGGCTACAGGGGCCATTTGCCGACCTTATAAGGGCAAACGTGAGGCGAGTAAAAAAGATTTTTTCAATCGACTCATACAAGGAGTATATGAAGCCTCAATCGTCAGAGGTCTTTAGTTTGTATTCGCACAGGTCTTCGATCCGGCAACTGCCGCAGCGTGGCTTGCGCGCCTGGCAAACATAGCGGCCATGCAGGATCAACCAGTGGTGGGCATCGAGGAGAAAATCCTTGGGTACAAACTTCAGTAGTTTCTTTTCGACCTCCACCACATTCTTGCCTGGCGCGATGCCGGTGCGATTGCTGACCCGGAAAATGTGCGTGTCCACCGCCATGGTCAGTTGACGAAAAGCAGTATTGAGCACCACGTTGGCGGTCTTGCGGCCGACGCCTGGCAGCGCCTCCAGCGCTTCACGGGATTCCGGAACCTGGCTGCCGTGTAGCTCGACGAGCATGCGGCAGGTCTCGATGACGTTTTTGGCCTTGCTGTTGTACAGGCCAATGGTCTTGATGTATTCGCTGAGCCCTTCGACACCAAGGGCCAGAATCGATTCCGGGGTATTGGCCACCGGATAGAGTTTGGCGGTGGCCTTGTTGACCCCGACATCGGTGGCCTGAGCGGAGAGAATCACCGCGATCAGTAGTTCGAAGGGCGTGCTGTAGGCCAGCTCGGTCTTCGGTTCCGGGTTGTCTTCGTGCAGGCGGCGGAAGATTTCAAGGCGTTTGGCGGCGTTCATCGTCAGGGCGGTTCACGGTAGTCGGCGCGCTCTAGGTGGCGCTGATATGCGCTTGCAGCCGGCGTTCGGCGACGGCAAGGCGTTCGAGTGCTGCATTCAGGGTGTCGCTTTCAGTGTTTGTGCTGCGTTGCAGTCTTTTCACGTCAGCACGGGCGTAGGCCAGGTCGGTTTTCAGCTGGCGCAGTTCGGTGCTCACGCCGGCCTTGTCGACCAGTACCCGCTGGGGGGCAGGTTTGCCGCAGTGCTGCTCGGCATCGTGCAGCGCCTGCTGCGCCGCGGCGTAATCTGTCCGCAAGGTACTCAGCAGGGCGTCATCGACGCCTCGCCGTTCGCCGGACTGCAGCGCTGCGCGGCGGTTGGCGACTTCGATCTTGGCTTGCTTCAGCGCCTGCTCCCCGGCATCGGGCGTCTTGCCGGAGGTGTTGGGCAGCAGCTCGTCCAACTGCCGTTGCGCCTGCTCGGCTGCCTGGCGCAGCGTATCGAGTTGCACTCGCTGGGTTTCGTCCGGCGTTTCGCCAAAAGCCTTGAGGGCCTTCTGCAACTGAGCACGGCTCATTGCCGCATCGATCTTTGCCCGTTTCAACGCGCCATCGTCGCTGGCTGGCGCGACAGCGATCGTTGATGACGAGTCGTGCTGAGCCGCCTGCAGTGCCGCCGCGGCCTGCTCGCTGGCGCTTTGCAGGGCATCCAGCTGCGCTGCGAACGGTGAGTCGGGGTGCATGGCCACCTGCTTGCGGATCTTTTCGTAGGCGACCTTGGCCATCGATGCTTCGATTTTCAGGCGCTTGAGCCGAGCGGTTTGATCGTCATCGTTGGCTGTACGGGTAACGGCTGCCTCCAGCTCTGGGCGCGCGACCGGCGTGCTGCGTGCGGCGCGGCGGCGCGCATCGTCGCGAGCGAGGCGGGCGAGGCGTGCCTGATGGCGAGCGCGAAACTGGTCGGCACGCTCACGCTGAATGGTCGCCTGCGGCGTAGCCAAGGTGATCAGGTCGATGCAGTCCACCGGGCAGGGCGCAATGCACAGTTCGCAACCCGTGCATTCGTCGCTGATCACCGTGTGCATCAGTTTGGCGGCGCCGACGATGGCGTCCACCGGACAGGCCTGGATGCATTTGGTACAGCCGATGCACTCGGCCTCGCGGATCACCGCTAGCTGCGCGGGAGTTGCCGGTAATGCCAGTGGCAGTTCCGGAACCTGCAGCAGGTTGGCCAGCGCGTGAATGGTGGCGGTGCCGCCTGGTGGGCACTTGTTGATCGCTTCGCCGGCAGCGATTCCCTCGGCATAGGGCTGACAGCCTGGGTGGCCACATTTGCCGCATTGCGTCTGCGGTAGCAGGGCGTCGATGGCGGCTATACGCAGGGCGTTGCTCATGCTCCAGGCACACAGCGTCGCTCGCACGGGGTCGGCCCGTGGGAGCGCATGCAGGAGAGGTCGCGAGAGTCGATCATGGGTGTTGCAGGTCTGGCTGAAGCGTTGGCCGTGCATTATCCGGCATGCGCCGTGCCCGGTACAGCGGCACGGCCACGTCAGCGCGCATTCAGACCTTATTGCGGGCGCGGCTGGCCTTGCGCCATAGCCAGCGGATCAGCAGGGCCAGCGGGAACAGGATGATGACGAAGGGAATGCCGTAGCCGAGCAGCTTGAGGGCTTCCGTAGCGCCTTCGGTGGCATTGTCGAGCATGCCGCCAGCGGCTTCGCCGATACGCGCCAGACGGCCGATCGTCTCGCCCTCGGTGCTGAAACTCAGGGTCAGCAGGTTCGTCGTCAAACGGCGTTGCTGCTGGGCCGACTGCTGGGCTGTGCCTGCCAGCTGTACCTCCACCTCGGCCAGTTCGCGGGCCAGGGCGAGCATGTCGCTGACGCTCAGGTCACCACGGGCCTGGTATTGCAGCAGGGTTTTCTGCTGTCGCTCCAGGCGCTGGCGTTGCTGCTCGGTATCGCTGACGGCCTGGGCCAGGTCTTCGGCGCGTGTATGGCGGCTCTGCAGCTCGCCGCCTTCACCGGCAAAGCCGACCAGCGGCTCGACGCCAGCCGGAGCGATGCGCACGGTAATGCTGGCGGCTTGGTAGTGGCCCTGGCTCTGCTCGATGGCCAGCAGGTCGCACTGGCCGAAACGCTGGCTGCTGCACGCTTCGCGTACCGCCGCCAGGCGTGATTCGACCTGCTCGACGGGCAGGCGAATGCCCACGCTATGCTCGTAGGCGAGGAACGCGCCCTGCTGCGCGCTTTCACCCAGCAGCGCAGCACCCGCGGGCAAACGGTTTTCGCCGGATGGCGAGCAGCCGCCGAGTATCAGCAGGAAGGCAAGCAGGACGAGCAGTAGGTGGCGGCGGAGAAACATCCTTGTACCTCGAGAATTGTTGACGGTGGTTGCCTTGCGCCTGTCAGGGCAGCATCAAGGCGGAGGTGGAGCACATCCTGATCGTTCCTCACGCTCTGCGTGGGAACGCCTCTCGGACACTCTGCGTCCGATGTCGAATGCTGGTGGCCGGCCCAAGAGGGCGCAGAACGCTATGCCCAGGACTCCCACGCGGGAGCGTGGGAGTCATCAGTTTTGCAGAGCGCCAGGCGGTTGTTTACTTGACGCGTTGACCCGGCTTGGCGCCGCTGTCCGGGCTGAGCAGGTAGATTTCTTCGCCGCCAGGGCCAGCAGCCAGCACCATGCCTTCCGACACGCCGAACTTCATCTTGCGTGCTGCCAGGTTGGCCACGTACAGCGTTAGGCGGCCTTCCAACTTGCTTGGGTCTGGGTAGGCGCTCTTGATGCCGGAAAACACGTTGCGTTTCTCGTCACCGATATCCAGGGTCAGGCGCAGCAGCTTGTCGGCACCTTCGACGAACTCGCACTTCTCGATCAGCGCGATACGCAGATCGACCGCTGCGAAGGCGTCGAAGGCGATTTCGGCGGCCAGCGGATCCTTCGCCAATTCACCATTGCCTCGGGGAGCGTCCTCCTGCGGGGCGTTGGCGGCGGCCAGGTCTTCCTTGGAGGCTTCGACCATGGCTTCGACCTTGGCCGGCTCGATGCGGCTGAGCAGCGGGGTGAACGGATTCAACTGATGATCGGCCAGCAGCGTGGCCAGGTCATTCCATGCCAGCGGTGCGACGTTGAGGAACGCCTCGGCGTCGCGGGCCAGATGCGGCAGCACCGGCTTGAGGAGGATCACCAGTTGACGGAACAGGTTGACGCCCAGGGCGCAGATCGCCTGCACCTCGTCGGCCTTGCCTTCCTGCTTGGCCAGCGACCACGGCGCCTTGTCGGCGATCCAGGCATTGGCCCGGTCGGCCAGGGCCATGATTTCACGCATGGCGCGAGCGAAGTCGCGGCTCTCGTAGGCGTCGGCGATGCTGGGTGCGGCGCTCTGGAAAGCATTCCACAAATCTGGCTCAGGGTTGGCCGCAACCAATACGCCGGCATTGCCCTTGTGGATGAAGCCGGCGCAACGGCTGGCGATGTTGACCACCTTGCCGACCAGATCCGAATTGACCTTCTGGATGAAGTCCTCGAGGTTCAGGTCGAGGTCATCGACGCCGCGACCGAGCTTGGCCGCGTAGTAGTAGCGCAGGTATTCCGGGTTGAGGTGATCCAGATAGGTGCGCGCCTTGATGAAGGTGCCGCGCGACTTGGACATCTTCTGCCCGTTCACGGTCAGGTAGCCGTGCACGTTGATGGCGGTCGGTTTGCGGTAGCCGGCACCTTCGAGCATGGCAGGCCAGAACAGGGCGTGGAAGTTGACGATGTCCTTGCCGATGAAGTGGTACACCTCGGCGCTGGAATCCTTGTTCCAGAACGCATCGAAATCCAGCTCCGGGCGACGCGCGCAGAGGTTCTTGAAGCTGGCCATGTAGCCGATCGGCGCATCCAGCCAAACGTAGAAATACTTGCCCGGCTCGTCGGGAATTTCGAAGCCGAAGTAGGGTGCATCACGGCTGATGTCCCACTCGTGCAGGCCACCATCGAGCCATTCGGCGAGCTTGTTGGCGACCGACTCCTGCAGCGTGCCGCTGCGCGTCCATTGTTGGAGCATTTCCTGGAACTGCGGCAGCTTGAAGAAGAAGTGCTTGGAGTCCTTGAGCACCGGCACCGCACCAGAAATCGCCGAGCGCGGGTCTTTCAGTTCGGTGGGCTCGTAGGTGGCACCGCATTTTTCGCAGTTGTCGCCGTACTGATCGGGCGTCGCGCATTTCGGGCAGGTGCCCTTGATGAAACGGTCGGCCAGGAACATGCCTTTTTCCGGGTCGAAATACTGGGTCACCGAGCGAGTGGCAATGTGGCCATTATCACGTAGCGCCTTGTAGATCGACTCCGACAGCTCGCGGTTTTCCGGCGAGTGGGTGGAGTGAAAATTATCGAACTCCACCAGGAAGTCGGCGAAGTCACCGCTGTGCTCAGCCTTGACGCCGTCGATCAGCTGTTCGGCGGTGATGCCTTCCTTTTCTGCACGCAGCATGATGGCCGAGCCGTGGGCATCGTCCGCGCAGACGTAGATGCACTGGTTGCCGCGCAGTTTCTGGTAGCGCACCCACATGTCGGTCTGGATGTACTCGAGCATGTGGCCAAGGTGGATCGAACCGTTGGCGTAGGGCAGGGCGCTGGTAACGAGAATCTGGCGAGCTTGGGACATTGTCAGGCTGTCATCGGGTGAAGGGAGGTCGGTCACTATAAAGTAACCGGGCGCGTTCCGGCCAGCGGGCAAATAGCGCTGACATCGACTTGAATTTAGAGGCGTAAGCGGGTTCCAACGGGAACCTTCCGCTCCCAGCAAGGAGATGAACCATGCTTGCAGTTTTACGTCCGCTCGCCTGCGCCACCGCTCTGGCCCTGTTGGTTGGCTGTGCCTCGAGCAACCCTTACGACAACGCCGGTGGTGGCGCAGCTAGTGGCGGTGGCCACCGCACTGCTACCTACGGCGGCCTGGCAGCGCTTGCCGGTGCGGCAGTCGGCGCTGCAGTCAGCCATGATGATCGCGGCAAAGGCGCTGCCATCGGTGCCGTGCTCGCCGGCGCTGCGGGTGCCGGCTATGGCTATTACGCCGATCGCCAGGAGGCCGAGCTGCGCCGCAGCATGGAAGGCACCGGTGTGGAGGTGCAGCGTCAGGGCGATGACATCAAGCTGATCATGCCCGGCAACATCACCTTCGCTACGGATTCTGCGGATATCGCTCCCAGTTTCTATGCACCGCTGAATAACCTGGCGACTTCGTTCCAGCAGTTCCAGAACAACAGCATCGAGATCGTCGGTTACACCGACAGCACCGGTTCGCGTCAGCACAACATGGCGCTGTCGCAACGTCGTGCGCAAAGCGTGACCAGCTACCTGACTGCTCAGGGCATTGACGGCAGCCGCCTGTCCAACCGTGGTGCCGGCCCGGATCAGCCGATTGCCGACAACGCCAGCGCCGATGGCCGCGCGCAGAACCGCCGTGTCGAGGTGAATCTCAAGCCACTGCCCGGTCAGCCCGTGCAGTGAGTGTTGATGGCTGGCGGCCCTTCGGGTCGCCGGTCTGCATCCGGCTGGTAGCTCGGGTAGGATAGGCGTCTTTTCCTGCCATCTCCGGAGCCAAGCATGAGTGCTGATATCCGCGCCGCGGTCGAAGCCGTATTGCGCCAGTACACCGATCCCCATCTCGATCAGGATCCGCTCAGCGCCGGCTGCGTGCGCACTATTGACGTGCTGGGCGAGCAGGTCAGCGTGAAGCTGGAACTGGGTTACGCTGCCGGCCTGTTCAAGCAGGGCTGGGCGCAACTGCTGCAGCTGGCCATCGAAAATATCGAGGGTGTACGCAGCGCCAGCGTAGAGGTGGAGTGTGTTATCGCCGCCCACAAGGCGCAGGCTCAAGTGCCGGCCCTGGCCAACGTCAAGAACGTGATCGCCGTGGCGTCCGGCAAGGGCGGGGTGGGCAAGTCGACCACCGCTGCCAACCTGGCCCTGGCATTGGCCCGTGAAGGCGCGCGGGTGGGCATTCTCGATGCCGATATCTACGGCCCGAGCCAAGGCATCATGTTCGGTATCCCTGAAGGTACGCGGCCTCAAGTACGTGATCAGAAGTGGTTCGTGCCGCTCGAAGCCCATGGCGTACAGGTGATGTCCATGGCTTTTCTCACCGATGACAACACGCCGGTTGTGTGGCGCGGGCCGATGGTCTCCGGGGCGCTGTTGCAACTGGTCACCCAGACCGCCTGGGATGACCTCGACTATCTGGTCATCGACATGCCGCCCGGCACGGGCGATATCCACCTGACCCTGGCGCAGAAGGTTCCGGTTGCGGGGGCGGTCATCGTCACCACACCGCAGGATCTGGCCCTGCTCGACGCCCGCAAAGGCGTGGAGATGTTCCGCAAGGTGAACATTCCGGTGCTCGGCGTGGTGGAGAACATGGCCGTGCACATCTGCTCCGGCTGTGGCCATGCGGAGCATCTGTTCGGTGAGGGTGGTGGCGAGAAACTGGCCGCCCAGTTCGGTGTCGATCTGCTGGCTTCCATGCCGCTGTCCATGGCCATCCGCATGCAAACTGACGGTGGCAAACCGACGACCATCGCTGATCCGGAAAGCCAGATCGCCATGCTCTATCAGCAGATTGCCCGCCAGGTTGGGGCACGCATCGCTTCGAGCGCGGCGACCGCCCAGGCCATGCCGACCATCGTCATCGCCGACGATTGATCGCAGTAGCGCGTCCGCCTGGCGGGCGCGCTGCATTACTCGCTGCATAAAATGCAGGCATAAAAAAACCCCGCCGAAGCGGGGTTTTTTATAGAAAGAGCAGGTTAGATAACCTGAACTTCCTCAGCTTGCATGCCTTTCTGACCACGAGTGGCCACGAAGGAAACTTGCTGGCCTTCTTTCAGGCTCTTGAAGCCATCGCTCTGGATAGCTTTGAAGTGTACGAACAGGTCGTCACCGGATTGCGGAGTGATGAAGCCGTAGCCTTTCTCATCGTTGAACCACTTAACGGTGCCATTCTGACGATTGGACATGTGATGTCTCCTAATATCTAAAGAAATAACAGCCCTGGATAAAACCAGGCCGGGACTGAGTGCAACGAGTACTAGGAGTCGGACGATGTTTGGATCGAAATCTAGGCATCATGTAGCGATTCGCGGTGACACATGCAGCACAGTGGGGTCACCATACCCGCTTTCTTCGCTAAGTGCGAATGGTCTGTCAGTCTTTTTGCGATTTCCTGGCATTCAGCACTGCGGCCTCTTGTTCAAACGGCCTGTCAAGAGGCTTTGAACCCTGTCGCTCAGCCCGGTAAGATGCGTTCACTTTTTCACCGCACAGACCTTCTAGGACGGCCCCGCCATGAGCATCAAATCGGACAAGTGGATTCGCCGCATGGCCCAGGAACACGGCATGATCGAGCCGTTCGTCGAGCGCCAGGTGCGTAATGAAGGCGGCTTACCGCTGATTTCTTACGGGGTGTCGAGCTACGGTTACGACGTGCGCTGCGCCGATGAATTCAAGGTCTTCACCAATATCAACTCGGCCACCGTAGACCCGAAGAATTTCGACGAGAAAAGTTTCGTCGATATCAAAAGCGACGTGTGCATCATCCCGCCGAACTCGTTTGCGCTGGCACGTACCGTGGAATTCTTCCGCATTCCGCGCAACGTATTGACCATCTGCCTGGGCAAGAGCACTTATGCGCGCTGCGGCATCATCGTCAACGTCACGCCGCTGGAGCCGGAGTGGGAAGGGCATGTGACGCTGGAATTCTCCAACACCACCACGCTGCCGGCGAAAATCTACGCCAACGAGGGTGTGGCACAGATGCTGTTCCTTGAGTCCGACGAGGCCTGTGAGGTGTCGTACAAGGATCGGGGCGGCAAGTACCAGGGGCAGCGCGGTGTGACGCTGCCCAGGGCCTGATACGGCACGTGGAGTGCGATTCGAAAAAGCCGGGTGTTTCCCGGCTTTTTTGTGGGCGAGATTTCTCGCCTGCGGACGAGCACCGGGTAGGCAGTCAGTGACGTGGGGACAAATTGCAGGCAAAAAAATGGGCGCCATGGGCGCCCGGAGAAATCAATCGATGCCTAGTTTCTGAGTGGAGGTACCCGGCTAAGTTCATTCGGATTTATAGGTCGAACTGTTCACCCGCGGCCGGTCTACATGGTTATGACGGTGCGCAAGGTTGTGTGCCAGCCGCAAAACTACCCGCTGGAGACTCACTATGAGCCAATGGAATATCGCCTACAGCCGAGATGAGGCGGCCGAAGTCCTCAAGGTCAAATCGAAAGACAAACCCAGCCTCGAGCAGGCTGTGATCTGGCTGCTGGAGTGGGCCGAAGAGAACCTGGAGCGCCTCGAACCGAAGGAGCTGCCCCGTGAGGAGCAGACTCCCGCAGTTCGCTTGGAGGAGCGCTTCGGCATTACCGTAACGGGCATTGCCCGCGACTGATCGCAGCATCTAGGCGCGAGCGCGCTCCTTGCCGGCCGGCTCTTTAGCTGCGGCAGCGCGGCGTGCGCTCATGGGTTCGACCTTGCGCTGTTTCTCGTGCAGGAAACTCAGCACGGCATGCCGATAGGCGTTGTAGCGCGGGTCGTCAGCCAGAGCGATGCGGTCACGGGGCCGCGGCAGATCGATGGTGAGGATTTCGCCAATGGTCGCCGAAGGGCCGTTGGTCATCATCACGATGCGATCGGAAAGCAGCACGGCTTCGTCGACGTCGTGGGTGATCATCATCACCGTGTTGTGCAGCTCGCTCTGGATACGCATCACTTCGTCCTGCAAGTGGGCGCGGGTCAGGGCGTCGAGTGCGCCGAAGGGCTCATCTAGCAGCAGCACCTTGGGTTCCATGGCCAGCGCGCGGGCAATGCCTACACGCTGCTTCATGCCGCCGGAAATTTCGCTGGGCCGTTTGTGCAATGCGTGGCCCATGCTCACCAGCTCCAGATGATGCAGCGTCCAGTCGCGGCGCTCGGCCTTGTTCTTGGTGCGTTTGAAGACCTTGTCGACGGCCAGTGCGACGTTTTCCTGCACCGTCAGCCAGGGCAGCAGCGAATGGTTCTGGAACACCAGGCTGCGATCCGGGCCGGGACCACGAACCTCCCTACCATCGAGAATCACCGCGCCGCTGCTGGAATCGGTCAGGCCGGCGACGATGTTCAGCACCGTCGATTTGCCGCAACCGGAATGGCCGATGATAGAGATGTATTCGCCACGCTCGACGTTGAGGTTGATCTGGTTCAGTACGTGGGAGCTGACGCCGTCACGCTCGAAGTACTTTTCCACATGTTCGATGCTCAGGTAGTGCTTGCTCATGTCTGTCTCCTCAGGCCGATGTGCCACGGGTGATGCGGTTGCCGACGAACAGCACCAGGCGGTCGAGCAGGAAGCCGACCACGCCAACGTAGACCAGGGCGAGAATGATGTCGCTGATACGCGAGGCGTTCCACGCGTCCCAGATGAAGAAGCCGATACCCACGCCACCAATCAGCATCTCTGCTGCGATAATCGCCAGCCAGGAGAGCCCCACGCCAATGCGCAGCCCTGAGAAGATGTAGGGGGCGGCGGCAGGCAGCATGATCTTCTGGAAGTACTCCAGGCCATTGAGGCGCAGCACTTTGGCGACGTTGCGGTAGTCCTCGGGGATGTTGCGAATGCCCACCGAGGTATTGATGATGATCGGCCAGATGGCAGTGATGAAAATCACGAACAGCGCCGATGGGTGACTGTCTTTGAAGCCGGCCAGCGACAGCGGCAACCAGGCCAGCGGCGGCACGGTACGGAGGATCTGGAACAGCGGGTCGAGACCACGCATGGCCCAGGTCGACTGGCCGACCAGCACGCCCAACGCTACACCGACCACGACTGCCAGGGCATAGCCGTAGGCCACCCGCTCGAGGCTGGCGAGCAGTTGCCAGGCCATGCCGACGTCGGTGCCGCCATTGTCATAGAACGGATTGACGATCAGCTCCCAGGTGTCTTCGATGACCTGGCTGGGTGGCGGCAGCGATGCAGTGGGGCCACTGCACAGCAATTGCCAGATCAGCAGCAGTGCTGAGGTGATCACCAGCGGCGGCAGTACCGATTGCATCAGCGTGGTCGACAGTCGTTTCAGCCAGCTTGGAGCGATGACACCAGCCGGCAGGGCCAGCGATTTTACGGGCGCATTCATGGAGCGTTCCTCCGGTTAGGCCTTCAGGGACAGGTTGTCGAGATAGGCTTGCGGGTTCTGCGGGTCGAAGGTCTTGCCGTCGAAGAAGGTCTCGATGCCGCGCGACTTGGATTGCGGAATCTGCTCGGCAGGTACCGCCAGCTCGGCGGCGGCCTGGCGCCAGATGTCCTCGCGGTTGACGGTGTTGATCAGTGCCTGGCTGTCGAAGTCCTTCGGCAGGTAGCCCCAGCGTTTGTTTTCGGTCAGGAACCACAGGTCGTGGCTCTGGAAGGGGTAGGAGGCGAACTCGCTCCAGAAGCGCATCAGGTGCGGGCTGTTTTCCACCACGCGGCCGTTGCCGTAATCGATGTTGCCCTGCAAGCGTGCCAGCAGATCCTTGGCGGGAGCGCCGATCCAGCGGCGTTTGGCGCAGATCTCGGCGACCTGTTCCTTGTTCTCCGCCGCTTCGCAGAACATTTGCGCTTCCATCACCGCCTTGAGCAGCGCACGGGTGGCGTTGGGGTTGGCGTCGACGTAATCGGCGCGCAGCGACAGGGCTTTTTCCGGGTGGTTGGCCCACAGCTCGCCGGTGGTTACCGCGCTGTAGCCAATGCCCTGGTTGATCAACTGAGCGTTCCATGGCTCACCGACGCAGAAGGCGTCCATGCTGCCGACCTTCATGTTGGCGACCATCTGCGGTGGCGGGATGACCACCGTCGGCAGATCCTTGTTGGGTTCGATCCCACCAGCTGCCATCCAGTAGCGCAGCCACAGGTCGTGGGTGCCGCCTGGGAAGGTCATCGCCGCTGCAATCTTCTGGCCTTTTGCCTGCTTGGCGGCAACGGCCTGCTTGAAGGCGCTGGCGTCGGTGCCAAGCTTTAGATCCTGGTATTCCTTGCTGATGGAAATGCCCTGACCGTTGAGGTTCAGGCGCGCGAGGATGTACATCGGCAGCGGGGTATTGTTGGTGGTCACCTTACCGGCGGCCATCAGGTAGGGCATCGGTGTAAGGATATGGGCGCCATCGATGCCGCCACTGCCGGCGCCGAGCACCAGGTTGTCGCGGGTGGTGCCCCACGACGATTGCTTGAGCACCTCTACGCCGGTCATGCCGTGCTTGGCGAACAGACCCAGTTCATCGGCCACGAACAACGGTGCGGCGTCGGTCAGGGCGATGAAGCCGAGCTTGGCCTTGGTGGTTTCCAGGCCGTCGCTCCCCGCAGCCCATACCGCACTGCTCAGGCCCGCAGGTAGCATGCTCATCAATGCGCTGCCGCCGAGCAGACCCATGGATTGTTTGAGGAAGGTACGACGTGGCTGATTGGTACTGTCGTCGATGCTCTGCAGTGTACGTGGCTTGTCGTCCATATCGTTTTCCCCAAAAGGCACGCATAAAAAAACGGCGTCACTCTCATGGCAGCGCGCGGGCTGTATGAGGGTGGACGCCGTTGTCCAGGATTTGGATTGTGGAGGGGCAGAGCCTGCCTCCCTGTTACGGACATAGCAGGTTGCATGCCAGTAGCTGGCACCGGTGGCCTGGCTGGTTGACAGCTGCCCTTGAGTACTTGGTGTATCTGCGTTAACTGCTTGAGCAGGAAAGGTTTTCAGCCTGTGCCGGACGATTTCTTCGAGGCTGCGCCTGATCAGTTCGGAGGCTGGCGCCGCACAGCAGCGGGGCGTCGATCGCTTGCCGTGCGCGGCGTAGGTGCATGGATGCCAGAGTCTTTATTGCAGGCACTTTTCCCGGGCATCGCCTTTCAGTGCTGGGCTACAGGGGCGGAGTGGGTCGTAGCCTGTGGTTGAGCGCAGCGATACCCAGGGCCGGTAAGGCTCATTCAGGCGCGGTCGCTGCGCGGATTTTCCTGGGCCTTGCGGGCGGCGAAGGCGAGCAGGCTCTGGGCGACGTCGACCAGGCGCATGCTGCGCTCCATAGCGGATTGGCGCAGGCGTGCGTAGGCATCTTCTTCACTGAGCCGGTAATCGTTCATCAGCAGCTTCTTGGCCCGCTCGATCACTTTGCGTTCGTTGAGGGTTTCGCGGGTTTCCTTGAGCTCGTCACTGACTCGCTGCAGGCGTTGGTTCTGTTCGTGCAGCAGGTCGAGCACCGAGCGCGTCAGGTGGTTGCCCACCGAATCCTGAGATGCACTGTCCAGGGTGCTGCTGTGCACGCTGAACAGCAGCGCCTGATCGCTACCAACATCCATCTGCCCCAGACGCTTGAGCAGCGTGCGATGGTTGTCCAGGTCAGCATGGGCTTCGGCGATGCTGCGGCGGCAGTGTTCCAGCAGGCGATTGGCGAGGTGGTTTTCCACTTCCTTCATGGCGTCGATGCGTCGGGTATTGAGTTCGAACCACAGCTCACACAGGCTCGGATCGACCGTGGCATTGGCAGACGTGCGCTTGGCGATGCCGCGCAGGCTGATTACCTGGGCGACGGTGTCGCCGCTGTGAATCTGTTGCCACAGGGCCCCCGCCTCTGCATCGGCGAACTCGCTGAACACATCGAAGCAGCGCTCCTGGCCGTCTTCGAGATGCTGCAGGCGCTCCTGCAACTCGGCATCGAAATGCCCGCGCGAGAAGCCCTCGACACCCGCGGCGCGCTCCTGACCGGCCAGCTCCTTGCCCTGCATGAAGTTGAACATGGCCACCAGCAGCCGGGTGATGCCTGGGTCGACTGCGGTATCGGCGGCTTCGAAGACCACGGCCATCAACCCGCCAATCAGCCGCGTGAAGGCTTGGGTGGCCAGGCGTGGCGTCGGCTGCAGCTCGCGGATGCGGCGGCGCAGGCCGGGCAGTTCGTCCA
Organism: Pseudomonas sp. AC355; assembly: GCF_979258205.1. Lineage (NCBI taxonomy): Bacteria > Pseudomonadati > Pseudomonadota > Gammaproteobacteria > Pseudomonadales > Pseudomonadaceae > Pseudomonas > Pseudomonas sp. AC355. The sequence continues at coordinate 5,046,025 of NZ_OZ409843.1, forward strand.
GACCATGCAAGACATAAGCGATGCGGTTGAACAGGCGGGCACGATCCGCGGCATTGGCCTGAGCGGTATCCATGGCCATGAAGCATTCGTGTACCTGACGCTCTACGGCGGCTGACTCGGCACTGTGTGCGTCAAGTTGGTGCAGATAATGGCTCGATTGGTTGCCCAGATAGATGTTGGAGTAGCCCCGTTCCTTCTGCAGCTGGTGCACCAACTGACTGACATTGGTCACCAGTTGGCAGGTGAAGGACAGGCTTTCCAGGCCCTGCAGCTCGCAGCGGCGGGCGGCGAGCATGAATCGCAGGGCGGCAGGCATGGTGGTGTCAGGCATGAGGGCAGTCTTTCAGGCAGTACGGTTGAACTAAAACAGTGCAAATAGCAGTCCAGTTGCATAGACCGGACTGTCGTAAGGGGTCAGGCGCTGCGTACCTCAAGTTCTCGCGCAGCATCCATGGCAGCGCCAACCACATCGCCGATGACCAGAATGGCCGGGCTTTTCAGCTTGAATGCCAGTGCAGCGTCGGCCATTTCCAGCAGCGTGCTGCGGCACTCGCGTTGATCCGGCAGCGAGGCGTTCTCGATCATCGCCACGGCGGTGTGCGCCGCCATACCGGCATCGAGCAGATGCTGGCGGGTATCGGCCAGAGTAGCGATGCCCATGTACACCACCAGCGTCGTGCCGCTGTCGGCCAGTGCCTGCCAGTTGGGCGAGCTGCCATCCTGGGTGTGGGCGGTAACCAGAGTGACGCCGCGAGCGATGCCGCGCAGGGTCAGGGAGATGCCGCAGCGGGTCGCCGCAGCCAGGCCGGCGGTGATGCCGTTGACGATCTCGCAATGCACGCCGCGGGCGGCCAGCCAGTCGGCTTCTTCGCTACCGCGGCCGAAGATGCACGGGTCGCCGCCCTTTAGGCGCGCAACCACCTTGCCTTGGCGGGCATAGCGCAGCATCAGGCGATGGATGAAGGCCTGGGGCGTCGAGCGGCAGCCGCCGCGCTTGCCCACGCGGATCACCCGGGCGTCGGGACAGTGCTGCAACACCTGCGGATTGACCAGGTCATCGATCAGCACCACGTCGGCCAGGCCGAGGGCACGCACCGCCTTGAGAGTGAGCAGTTCCGGGTCGCCTGGGCCGGCGCCGATCAGCCATACGCTTGGGTTCATCGCGGTATTCCTTCTGTCTAGGTTCAGCCCAGTCTTCGCTAGGCTTCGATGGTCTGTAGCGCCAGCAGGCGCTTGATTTCAGGTACGCAGGAGCCGCACTGGGTGCCGCAGCCGAGATTCTGTTTGAGCGCGATGAGGTCGCAGCCGCGCTGGATGCCCTCGCGTACTGCCGTCTCGCTGACATTCATGCAGGTGCACAGGGTCTTGCCGGTCTGCCGGCGGCTCTGGCCGGGCGGACTTTCCACCGGTGCCAGCAGCCAGCGGCGCAGGCCGCGGCCGTTGTCGTCATCGAGTGAGGTCTGGTTTTGCCAGAGGTCACGCAGCCAGCCGCGTGCGCGGGTCTCACCGCTCAGGGAAAAGCCTGTCAGGCGACCGCCGTCGATACGCGCGCGCTTGTGAATGGGCAGGGCGCCTGGGTCGCCACGAGGGTCGTCGTAACGGATCACCGGCCCTTCGGCCAGGCCCAGTTGCTCCTGAAGTTGTTCGAGTAATTCGGCATCGGGTGCGTGATGGTGGGCGACGCGCATCACCAGCGCCGAGGTCTCGCGACCGGCCAGGCCGAAGCTCGCGTAGGCGAAGGTTTCGCACAACGGGCGCAAGGCTTCCAGGCGTTGCTGAACGTCACCTTCGACCAGCGCGTGGAATGTCCAGGGCAGGTCGATGGGCTGCACGTCGATCCCGGCGTGTTTCAGCTCCGGCTGCTTCGACAGCGGATCGAACGCTGGCAAGGTCAGGGCGTTGATGCCGAGGCCTTTGAGAAAGCGATCGCCCCAGTGCATAGGCAGAAAAGCCTGGCCTTGCTGCAGGCTGGCGTCGGCCTGGACGCGCACCACCAGCGCGCCGCGGCGGCTGCGCACCTCGACCAGTTGGCCGCTCTGCAGGTGCCGCTGCGCCATGTCTTGCGGGTGCAGGTCGAGCAGCGGTTCTTCGACATGGGCGAACAGCCGTGCCGCGGTGCCGGTGCGGCTCATGCCGTGCCACTGATCGCGCAGGCGACCGGTATTGAGCGTCAGTGGATACTGGCTGTCGCGTTGCTCTTTAGCCGTTTGATAGGTCTCGGCGATAAAGCGCGCGCGGCCGTTGGCGCTTGGAAAGCGGCCGTCGCCATAGAGTCGCGGCGTGCCGTTTTGCGCACCTTCGGGAAAGGGCCATTGCTGCGGGCCGCGTGTCTCCAGTAGCGCGTAGCCGAGGCCACAAAGATCCAGATCCCGGCCACGGGTCAGCACCTTGTATTCCTCGAACAGCTGCTCGCTATTGTCGAAGGCGAAATGCCCGGAAGGCACGCCCGGCAGGCGAGCTTCCAGGCGCCTGGCGAAATCGCAGGTGATCGACCAGTCGGCCCGCGCCTCACCAGGGGCAGGCACGGCACGGCGCACGCGGCTGACGCGGCGCTCGGAGTTGGTCACCGTACCTTCCTTCTCGCCCCAACTGGCAGCAGGCAACAGCAGGTCGGCGTAGCGGCAGGTTTCGGTGGTGAAGAATGCCTCCTGCACCACCACGAACGGGCAGTCGCTCAAGGCTTTGTGGATGCTGTGTTGATCCGGCATGGACTGGGCCGGGTTGGTGCAGGCGATCCACAGCGCCTTGATCTTGCCGCTGCCCACCGCCTCGAACAGTTCGATGGCGCTGAGCCCCGGGTTTTGCGGCAGTGTTTCGACGCCCCAGTAAGCGGCGACTTCGGCACGGTGCTGCGGGTTGGCGACCTCACGGTGACCGGGCAGCAAGTTGGACAGGCTGCCGGTTTCCCGACCGCCCATGGCATTCGGCTGGCCAGTGAGGGAAAACGGCCCGCTGCCGACCTTGCCGATCTGCCCGGTGGCCAGGTGCAGGTTGATGATAGCGGCGTTCTTTGTGGTGCCGGCGGTGGACTGATTGACGCCCATGCACCACAGCGACAGAAAACGCGGTGAGCTGCCGATCCACTCCGCGCAGCGACGCAAATCCGCTTCGCTGATTGCGCAGAGCTGGGCGACGCGCGCGGGCTCGTAGTCGGCGACCAGCGCTTGCAGCGCCCCAAAGCCTTCGGTGTGCGCGGCGATGAAGGCGTGGTCGATACGCCCTTGTTCCAGCAGCAGATGCAGTACGCCGTGCAGAAGTGCCACATCGCTGCCGGGTGCGATGGCCAGGTGCAGATCGGCGAGGTCGCAGGTGTCGGTGCGCCGTGGGTCGACGACGATGACCTTCATCTGCGGGTTGCCTGCCTTGGCCGCTTCCAGGCGGCGAAACAGGATCGGGTGGGCATAGGCCATGTTGCTGCCGATGATCAGCAGCGTGTCGGCCTGCTCGATGTCTTCGTAGGAGCAGGGCGGTGCATCGGCGCCCAAGCTGCGCTTGTAGCCGACCACGGCCGAGGACATGCACAGGCGTGAGTTGCTGTCGATATTATTGGTGCCGACCAGGGCGCGGGCCAGCTTGTTGAAGGCGTAGTAGTCCTCGGTCAGCAGTTGCCCGGAGATATAGAAGGCGACGCTGTCCGGGCCGTGCTCGCGGATCGTTTCGGCGAACACATCGGCAGCGTGATCCAGAGCGTTGCTCCAGTCGGTGCGCGCACGGGCCAACCCTTTGCCGAGACGCAGTTCGGGGTACAGGGCGCGGGCCGCGATGTCTCCGGTCAGGTGCAGCGAGGCGCCCTTGCTGCACAGTTTGCCGAAGTTCGCCGGGTGTGCAGGATCGCCGCTGACGCCGAGAATGCGCTCGCCGTCGTGCTCGATCAGCACGCCGCAGCCGACGCCGCAGTAACAGCAGGTCGAGGCGGTGGTGTGCGTCGCGGCGCCGAGTTGTAGAGCGCCCATCAGGCCGCTCCCTGCAGGAGAATCGGCTCGGCGCTGCAGGCGGGTGACAGGCTGTTCACCGCATCTTCGCCAAACATCAGCATGTCGCGGATATGCGCGACCTTGCGGCCTTCGCGGATCAGTTGCAGGTACCAGGCGCCATCGGCGGTATCGCCATACAGGCAGGCGCCGACCAGCACGTCGTTCTTGAGCACCAGCTTGCGATAGCTGCCGGTGACCGGGTCGTCGAGAATGATGCTTTGCGTGCCTGGGCCGCCAGCGAAGTCACCGGCGGAGAACAGGTCGATACCAGTGACCTTGAGTTTGGTGGATGTCAGCGAGCCGAGATAGCGGCGAAAGCCCTGCATGGCCAGGTGGCTGGCACATACCCGCGCCTGTTCGAACAGCGGTGCCACCAGGCCGTAGGCGACGCCACGGTGGCTGACGCATTCGCCAACCGCGTAGACCCGGGGGTCGAAGCTCTGCAGGGTGTCGTTGACCAGGATGCCGCGGGCGCAGGGCAGGCCGGCACGCTGGGCCAATTCGATGTTGGGGCGAATGCCGGCGGCCATTACCACCAGGTCGGCAGGCAGTTGCTCGCCATCGCTGAAACGTACGGCGCTGACCCGGCCAGTGTCGGTGCCGATCAAGTCGGCAGTCTGCTTGCCTAGGGCGAAGTGCAGGCCGCGTCGCTCCAGAGCGTTTTGCAGCAACTTGCCGGCACGCTCGTCGAGCTGGCGTTCCAGCAAGGTGGCGCCGTTGTGTACCACGCTCACGTCCATGCCTCGTAGCTTGAGGCCGTGGGCGGCTTCCAGGCCAAGCAGGCCGCCGCCGATGACCACTGCGCGGCGGTGCAGGTTGGCGCTGTCGAGCATGCAGCGGGTGTCGGCGATGTCGCGGTAGCCGATCACGCCGTCCAGTTCGTTGCCCGGTATCGGCAGGATGAATGGCCGGGAGCCGGTGGCGATCAGCAGGCGGTCATAGTCGGCACAGCTGCCATCATCGGCGATCACCCGGCGGTGCACGCGGTCGATCTCCACCACCTTGCGGCCAAGCAGCAGCTGAATGCCGTGCTCGGTGTACCAGCTCAGTTCGTTGAGCACGATGTCATCGAAGGTCTGTTCGCCCGCCAGCACCGGTGACAGCAGGATGCGGTTGTAGTTGGGGTGCGGCTCGGCGCCGAACACGGTGATGTCGTAGAGATCAGGGGCGATCTTGAGCAGCTCTTCCAGCGTGCGTACGCCGGCCATGCCGTTGCCGATCATCACCAGTTTCAATCGTTTCATCCGCTACCTCCGTGGCCCTGAGTGAATCGCGGCAAACAACAAAATGGCCGGGAGCCATTTTTGACGTCGGCTCCGCCGACGGCCCGTAGGGTGTCCGCCAGGGATGGCGGGGCACAAAAAAGGCGTCCTGCACGCTGAGTGCAAGGACGCCTTTGTCCGATCCCGATTCGTTTCGGGGAGCCCTGCCGTCTACCGGCGTGCTCTATGTCTGCAAGAACATGAGCAGGGAGTGTGCCAATTGCTCGAGAACGGTCGGGCAGGGTGAGGAAATGACTGGAGTCAGGGGGAGCGGTGCCGTGACCCAGTGTGGCCTCGTTCCTGGCCTCCGAGGGGGCGGGTTATGACGCAGCCGGCGTCATGTCAATCGATGCCGGCCGCGTCTGATTCATCCTTCTTTCTGCGCGTTGTTGGTGCATTGCGCACCTGGGTTGTGCGTCAGGGCGTCAACAGCAGGCGTTTGCTGCCGTAGGTCTTTTCCAGGTTCTGCTGTTGCACTGGGAAGCTCAGGTACTTGGCGCGGCGCCAGGCATCGATGCCGTCGGCATAGTGCGGGCTGGCCGGGTTGCCGGATTGCCCTGAACTGTTGAGGCCAATCATGGGTTCCTCGCGGCCGAAGTCGACGATCATCCGCATGCTGGGGATCAGCCAGGTATCGAAGTCCTGGCCCCAGTTGTAGGCCGAGACGTTCAGCGTGCTGTGGTCACCACCGGCGGGGTAGGGGCCACGATCCAGATAACCCTTCAACGAGCCGATGCTGGTGCGCTGGCCGGCGCTCAGGTAGGGCGCCATCTGCGTGCTGCCGCTCAGCCACTCGTAAGTGTGCAGCTTGCCCCACTGCCAGGCAGTGCGTTCACCGCCCAGGCGCTGCTCGAGCATCTCGATGCTGGCCGCCAGGCTGCGGGCGAGAATTGCTGGCTTGTCTTCCTTCTGCGGGGTGCGCACGTCGTCCCAGAAAGGGCTGTCTTCACGACCGAGCAGGTGATCGGCCTGCGCTGAATAGGAGAGGTTGGCGTTATTCACCAGGGCTTTCCAGGCTGCTGAGGTTTCCGGGCCGAGCTCGTCGAGGAAGATCTGTCGGGCGCTTTCGTGCAGGAAGGCGCTGTACACGGCTGCGTCCGCGGAGGTCGCGGAGAGCTTGCCGTCGAAGGCCATCAACCTGCTCAGGGCTTCACGCGCTTTGCCACGCTGGGCCTCCGGCAGGCGGTCGATGGCCTTGCGCAGTGGTTCGGCCATGTTCTGCGCTTCGAACATGTTCTGCAGCTTGGCGGCGAACAGCGTGGTCTGGTCGTACTGCATGGCAATCATGCTTTGCGTGTCATGGCGGCCACTGCCGGCCAGCTGCGCGATGCGCTCGTAGCGCTCCGGGGCGTACCAGGAGTTGGACAGCTGCATGCCATAACCACGCGGCACGCTGCGTTGGTTGGCGCTGCCCAGCCAGCCCTGCTGCGGATCCTGATCGTAGGGGTGGAGCATGGGGTCGGCGAAGCCATCCCATTCATAGCGGCTGTCCCAGCCTGGAGATGGCACCAGGCCCTGGCCGCCGCGACGATTGGGGAAGCGCCCGGTGACCTGCCAGCCGATATGTTCGGCATCGGCGAACACCAGGTTCAGCGGCATGGCACGGATTTCCCGAGCTGCCTCGAAGGCCTGTTCCACGGATTGTGCGCGGGACAGGTCGAAGAAGGCGTCGAGGCTGGCGTCGTCCTCGAACTGGGTGGTCTGCAGCGCCAGGCCGTAGCCGCTTTGCACCTGCAGGGGCTGCAGCGGATGTTTACGTTCGCCCAGCACGCTGTTAAGCAGCGGACCATGACGGGTTTCGTAAACCGTCTCGCGAATCGGTTTCTGGCCCTTGATGATGAAGGTTTCCTGGCGCTCCTGGGCCGGCTGCCATTTGCCATCGGCCAGATACAGCAGGCGATTGCCTTCGCGCTTGACCTGTTCGAGGAACAAATCCTGGTTGTCGCCCATGACCATGGTCATGCCCCAGGCCAGCTTGCCGTTGAAGCCGGCAACCACCGCCGGCATACCGGCGACCGTTACCCCGGAGGCCTGAAATTTCGGCGCGCGAATCTGCACGAAGCTCCATACCGAAGGCAGCTCGATCGGCAGATGGGTGTCGTTGGCCAACAGGCTCTTGCCGCTGCGGCTGCGCGAGGGGGCGATGGCCCAGTTGTTCGAGGCAGCGACGCCGAGCATGTGCCGCTCGGACACTTGGGCGGCGGCTGTCTTCATCGCTTGGAGCCCCGGAATGTTGCCGCCAAGCGCCAGGCCCTTGAGCTTTTCTGCTTCCTCGAACGGCAGCGGCTCGTCCGGGTAGGTAGGCAGCAGCCAGGCCAGTTTGTCGGCGCCGACTTTCTGGGTGATGGTCAGTGCCGCAATCTCCTCCTGCAGGTTCACCGACAGGCCGAAATTGAGCAGGCAGAAGATCATCACCGAGTCTTCCGGCTTCCAGTAAGGCGGCCGATAGCCGGCTTCGGCCAGGTCCATCGGCAACTTGTCGCGGTAGCGGAACAGGTAGGCGTTGACGCCCCGGGCATAGACTTCGAAGAACGCCTTCATCCGTGGCGAGGCATTCTTGTAGAGCACCTCGGCGCTCTTCTTGAGGTTCACTGCGCGCATGAACCTGTCCATTTCCAACACGCCAGGGCCGGCCATTTCCGCCAAGCGACCTTCGGCCATCAGGCGCAGGCTGACCATCTGGCTGAGGCGGTCGCTGGCGTGCACGTAGCCGAGGGTGAACAGGGCATCGTGAAAGGTATGGGTCTCGATCAGCGGCATGCCAAGCGGGTTGCGGCGTACCGAGGCGGTCTGCGCCAGCCCCTGCACGCGGAAGGAGCCCTGATCCGGGTGCACGCTGTTGCGGTAACGGCTGTCGAGTAGGGACTGGCAACCGCTCAGCGCAACCATGCCGGTAACGATGCCAGCGAGGCTCAGGGTGGCGAGAGGACGGAAAGCGCGCGGCAGCATGCGGCGGACTCCTGAAGGGGAAATGGCGGCGGTGGGCGGGCCGGAATGGCGCTAAAGGTAGAGAGCGGCATGGCGCCTGGCAAGTGGCGCGGTAATCGGAGCGACGGTCGTCGCCCCAGGGACTATGGACGGGCGCTCAATCCGTCGTCGAGCAGCCAGCGGGCAGCCTCTCGAGCTTGCTGGTCGTGAGCCTGGGTCAGCTCGGCGAAACGACTCTCGTGCTGGCGGCGTTCGGCCCGGCTCAGGGCTTTCCAGTCGGCATGGGTGGGCACGTGTGCAGTCGCTTCGTAGAGCTGCTGAAAGACCTGGGTCTGGCGTGTCAGGCTCAGCTCGCTGTCGTAGTTGTCGAGCAGCAGCTTGATGCGGATAGCCCCTTCGATCAATGGCAGTTGGCCGTCGAGCAAAGAACTGGCCAGCATCCGCAAATCGTCGTGCAGGCGTTGCCGCTGGGTGCGGCGCGTTTCGGCCTGGTGACGCTGTCTGGCCCAGACCTGGCGCCACAGATAGATGGCATACAGAACCAGGGCGCCGACAGTGAGTGCCGCAAGCAGGATCAGCAGGTGATCAGGCGCCATGACACTTCTTGAATTTCTTTTCGCTGCCGCATGGGCAAGGATCGTTACGGCCAACGTCCTTCAGAGCGTTGCGTACCGGCTCCTGAGGCGCGTGGTTGCAATGCGGGCCGTGCACATGGCCATGGTCGTGACTGTGATCGTGAGCATGATCATCATCGTGTGCGCAGTCGGGGCCATGAATGTGGGGTTGTTGGGTCATGCTGAGTTACTCCGGAAGAAAATCGCCGGGAATTATCTCGCCATTACGCGCCATGTGCACGCGGCGGCCGAAGAATAATCCAGTTCTCACTTCACCCTGCAGGCGATAGCGGATTGGCTCATCAGGCTGCTCAAGCAATTTGACCACTTGGCGCACGTGGCGCCATAGGTTGGTGCGCACAGGTACGTCGAACTCAAGGTGCCCATTTGCGGGCACGGTAAACCAAACCTCCGACTCGCCATCGGCCAGCAGCACGTCATTGAGATGCACCACGTAGCTGAGGCCGCGTACTGGCAGGCTGACGTTGTTGGGGTTGTCGATGCGGAAACGCAGGATAAAGCGCTGTTCGAGCAGCTTGGCTTTCACCACGTTGACATCCACCAGGCGCACATCAGGGTCTTCGAAGTTGTCCGAAAACCACGTCGAGCAGCCGCTCAATACCGAGCCCAGGCCAAGGAATACCATTAGGCTAATAATTCTTATCATTTGCGCCTGAGAAAACATTTCATACTCCGTTCGAGGCCTCAGTGTAACAAGAGACGGCTTTGCTGCCCTAGGGGCTGTCGTCATTTCATTGCGAGCGCTTTACTGGGAGGTCTACGAGGAAATGCCGACAGACTCTCGTGTGCTCGCAAAAAGCTGCGTCATACTGGCCTGCATGCATTTAGGTTTTATTGCTGTGGCCAAAACAGCACACGAAACGACAGAAAGGAGCGTGGTGATGGCGCGATATGAAATCGCATTTTCCGGTGAGCTGGTGCCTGGTGCCCAGTTGGAAACCGTACAGGCCAACCTGGCCAAGCTGTTCCAGGCCGATGCCCAGCGTATCGCCCAGCTGTTTTCCGGGCGGCGGGTGGTGATCAAGAACAATCTGGACGAAGCCGCTGCCGAGAAGTACCGCAGCACCCTGGAGCGCGCCGGGGCACGTGTCGAGGTGGTCGATACCGAGCCTGACATCATCGAAGAGATCGAACTGGCGCCACCACCACCGGCGGAACCCGTAACTCAGGTGGCCAGTCAGCCTCAGGGTCGCTTGCAGGTGGCGCCGCGTGATGAGTACATGGCGGCCTTCGCGGATGTAGATGCGCCGGATTTCGGCGTTGCCGCACTGGGCGCAGATCTACAGGATGCGGCACCTGAGGCGGTCGAGCCCGTGCTGGATTTGTCGCAGTTCAGTCTCGCGCCGGTGGGCAGCGACATGGGCCAGGCGAAGGCCCAGCCTGCTGCAGCGGCTCCGGATACCTCGCACCTCAAGCTGGTGTGAGGTTGCAGTTATAGATAGCCGGCGCAGCATTTCTTGAACTTCTGCCCGCTGGCGCAAGGACAGGGATCGTTGCGCCCGGCCTGCAGCCCTACGGTCGGGTCGATGAAATACCAGCGGCCCTGATTCTGCACGAAAGCGGAGCATTCACGGTGGCTGTGCTCGCCGGCGGCGTCGTGCCAGCGGGCGATGAAGGTCACCCTGGCATGCTCGGGTTGGCCACCCAGCAACTCCGAGTATTCAACCTCCAGACCCAGCCAGGTGCTTTGCAGGCTCCAGGCGCGGATGCCTTCCACGTCGAGTTTCGCCTGCTGGGCGGGCAACGAAGTTGCCACCAGATAGTCGATGTTGCCGAGCACGTAGGCGCTATAGCGCGAGCGCATCAGACTCTGCGCGCAGGGCGCTGGCGTGCCATCGTGATAGCGGCCGCAGCAGCCCTGCAACGAGTCGCCGCTACCGCAGGGGCAGCCCGCCGGGGCTTCGATCTCCATCCTTACCACCAGTACTTGCCAAAGTTTTCCGGGTTGGCCCAGAACTTGGCATTCAGCCAGTCGGGGGCCTGCTTGTAGTCGAGCAGATCGTAGGTGAACAAACTGAGGATCTGTTCATCGCGCGCGAAGCGTTCGCTGACATGCAGCGCGAGGCCGAAGAAATCGGTGTCTTTCCAGCCGCTTGCCTGCAGGTCGACCAGCACGGCCATGCGGCTGGCATTCAAATTGCGTATACCCCCGAGCAGTTGCAGGCCCTCGCGTTTGGGCATGTGCTCCAGGCAATCGACCACGATCGCGAGATCGAAACGTTGTCCGGCCAGTTCGGCGGGCAGGTTGCCTGTGGCGGCATGGGCGATCAGGCTCTGTGGGTGAGCTTGCCTGAAGGCATTGACGGCAGGTTGTTCGCTGGCGCCAATTAGCAGCAGGCGTTTGGGCTCATAGCGCTGCAGTAGAGCTGCCAGCGATTGTTGTGGCGTACGGGTAGAAGTGATGTGGCTCATCGAAAACCTCGAAGGAATCACAAAAGACTACCGCGCACGGATGCAATCAACTAGAACTGTTCGTTCTGCTTGGCTGTCGTAACGCTGCTGGCAGATTTTAAAACGGGCGTCTTTAATCCAGAGTGTCGGTTTTAGCGCCGATTTCCATTAGGAGACTTGCATATGAGTATTACAAGGAAAGCGGTACCCCTGATCATTGCGTCGACCCTTCTGACGGGGTGTGCTGGTGTCCAGAAATCCGACTGGCCAACCTGTGCCGCCGTGGGTGGCGTCAGTGGTGCTGCGCTGGGTGCTATCGAAAGCTCGGCCTGGGCGGGTGGTGGTGCAGTAATCGGTGCAGGCTTCGCTGCCGCTTATTGCTGGGTACATGGGGCTGATGGCCAGGAAGAACTGGTGATGGTTGAAGAAACCATCGTCGAAGAGCCGGTGATGGTTGCTGAGCCGGTCGCTGAAGCGGTACGTGTCGAGCTGGACGTGAAGTTCGATTTTGACAAGTCTCAAGTCAAGCAAGAAAGCCTCGGTGATATCCAGAGCCTGGCTGACTTCCTCAAGCAATACCCGCAAACCTCTACTGTGGTTGAAGGCCATACCGACTCCGTTGGTACTGACGCTTACAACCAGGCTCTGTCCGAGCGCCGTGCGAAGGCCGTGCGTGACGTACTGGTCAATCAGTATGGTGTCGGCGGTACCCGCGTGAACGCAGTCGGCTATGGTGAAAGCCGTCCGGTTGCTGATAACGCCACTGAAGAAGGCCGTGCGATCAACCGTCGCGTGGAAGCGGAAGTCGAAGCACGGCCATAAGCCAGCCTCGACATTCGTGAGAGTCCTGACCGGCTTCATGCCGGTCAGGAGCACGATGCCACGCAATGGGCATCGTTTTCGTCAGGCCCTCTGGTTTCCTTACCCGCAAACACAGTAATGTGCCGCACACTCATAAGCGGTCGGGGCGGGGAATGAAGACTATCGCGGGGCTGGGCAAACTCTTGGCGACACTGTTCTGGTGTGTCGTGCTTGCCAATCTGATCGACCCATACGCTCAACCTTTCGCCCAACTGCTGACGTTCGCTGGCGCTGCCGTACTTGCGTTGCATGTCGTCGAGCTGGCGCTGTTCAATGGGTTGCTTCGCGCCCAGCCGCGAGTCGCCGTGGCGCGAGCGCAGGTGCTGGCCTTCGGCATCTTCCAGATATGGACACTCCCGGCAGCTGCCATCACGGCTGTGCAGGTGAGCCCCGAGGAGACCGCTCATGCGTAAGCTGATCCTGTTGGCGGCCCTCTGCTGCCCATTGCTGGCGTTGGCCGAGGCAGTTATCGAAGTCGATTCCCACAACTTCATGCGCCTGCCTGCGCAGGGCAGCGTGCTGCAATTGAAGCGCCTGACGATTGCCGACAACGGCACCTTGCTGGTGCCGGTCGGTGTGAGCGAGTTGCGCATCGACGAACTGTATCTGGGTCATGAAGCGCAGATTGCCATCGCACCGTCCAACGACAGCCTGCATCTGGATATCGGCTCCGGCGAGATCGCCGCGGGCGCGCAGATCAGTGCGCCGGGGGCGCCGGGTACCGCCCAGCGTGCTGCGCTACCTGGGCGTACGCTGGTCATTCGCCTACAGGCGGTCAACACCGATCAGTGGTTGCTTGATGCCCGTGGCGGTCGCGGCGCTTCTGGTTATGCCGGGCTGGACGGCGCCGACGGCAAGGCTGGTGGGTGTGCCTGGGGACAGGCCAGTGAAGGCCATAATGGTCAGAACGGCACCGATGGGCATCCCGGCGCGCCGGGTGGGCAGGTACGTCTGGAGGTTCCGACGGATTTCCCCATCGAACATTTGCAGGCGCGGCTCGAAGGCGGTGCTGGCGGCCCGGCTGGTGTTGCAGGCAACGCTGGTGCTGGTGGCGCGAGTAAAGGCTGCTGGATCTACAGCACTAGCGGTGCTCGCGATGGTCGGCCCGGCATGGCAGGCCAACCCGGCGCGGCCGGGCATGACGGGCGGCTGGATATCGTACGTTTCTGATCAGCGCTTGAGCGCTGTTTGAGTGCCGATGCGCAGCTTTTGACCAGGCTCTAGAAGCTGGGGCGGGCTGCGGCGATCGCCACCACTGCCAGCCCCAGTAGCAGGTTGATTGCGACCAACCGGCGGATACGGCCCAGTATGGTGCCCCCCGCCGGCCAGTCCTGGGCTTCCACTGCGCGGCGCAACGCCGGCAACTGCAGGGCCTGGATACGCAGGAACAACGCCAGCATCGCCAGGTACAGCCCCATCATCACGTTCACATAGCGTGGCGCGCCATCGAAGCCGCTGAAGCCCATGTGCAGCATGCCGACCCCGCTGATCGGCAGCAGCACAACCGCGACCCACACCCAAACGAAGAAACGACGAAACACGTCCAGCCACAGCGTCAGTCGCTGCGCGGGCTGCAGCGTGGCGCCGGTCGCTGGGCGCAGTACCATCCAGGCGAAGAACATGCCGCCGACCCAGATCAGCGCAGCGAGTAGGTGCAGGGTGTAGATGAGGGAATAAGGTTGCATTCATGTACTCCGGTTACAGGCCTGATCATGTTGCATTGGCTGGTGCGCACCTAGTCTTGCGCGAAGGCGCGACACTGGCTTGGCTGCGGCTCGATGGCCAGTTGCAATACGCTGATCGGGTTTCAGAAAGTCTGGCCAGGCGCTGCTCTTCATCCGGTTTCGGCAAGCGAGTCAGCGCGCGGGCGATTGGCGCGTTATGATAGCGGCCGTTTGCAAACACTGAAAATATATCCAGCCTTTTTAGCCTAAGTTCTTCATGCTCAGTACCGAACTCAAGTCCCAGATCCAGGGCGCCTATTCCCGTTTTCTCGAGTCCAAGGGGCTCAAGCCGCGCTATGGGCAGCGCCTGATGATCGCTGAAATAGCCAAGGTGCTCGGTACCATCAAGACCGATGACGAGGAGCGCCGTATTGGTGAGCCTGCCGTTGTCGCGGTGGAGGCGGGCACCGGTACCGGCAAGACGGTCGCTTACAGCATGGCGGCTATCCCTATCGCCAAGGCGGCGGGTAAGCGGTTGGTGATCGCCACGGCCACCGTGGCCTTGCAAGAGCAGATCGTGCACAAGGATCTGCCGGATCTGATGCGCAACAGTGGGCTCAGTTTCAGCTTCGCGCTGGCCAAAGGCCGCGGCCGTTATCTGTGCCTGTCGAAACTCGACGTATTGCTGCAGGAAGGTCAGGCGCAGAGTTCCACCGCTCAGTTGTTCGAGGAAGAAGGTTTTCGCATCGACGTCGACGAAGAAGGGCAGAAGCTCTTCACCACCATGATCGAGAAACTCGCCGGTAATAAATGGGACGGTGACCGTGACAGCTGGCCCCAAGAGCTGGAAGACAGCCGTTGGGCGCAACTGACCACCGATCACAGTCAGTGCACCAGCCGGCACTGTCCCAACTTCGGCCAGTGCGCCTTCTACAAGGCCCGCGAAGGCATGGGCAAGGTCGACGTTATCGTCACCAACCACGACATGGTGCTGGCGGATCTCGCCCTGGGCGGCGGTGCGGTGCTGCCCGATCCACGCGACACCCTTTATGTGTTCGACGAGGGCCATCACCTGCCGGACAAGGCCATCGGTCATTTCGCTCATTTCACCCGGCTGCGCTCAACCGCCGACTGGCTGGAGCAAATCGCCAAGAATCTCAGCAAGCTGCTGGCCCAGCATCCCCTGCCGGGTGATCTCGGCAGGCTGATCGAGCAGGTGCCGGAGCTGGCGCGCGAGCTCAAGACCCATCAGCAGTTCATGTTCAGTGCCTGTGAACAGGTCGCTGACTTCAAGCCGGGCGAGGACATGGAGGGGCGCGAGCGGCCCCGCCATCGCTTTATCGGTGGGGTCGTGCCCGAACACCTGATCGAACTGGGCCTGGAGTTGAAGAAAGGCTTTTCCAAACTCACCGACCTGTTCACCGGCGTGACCGAAAAGCTCAAGGAGGCCATGGACGGCGAGGGCAGCATCGGTATCGCCAGCCATCAGGCCGAAGAGTGGTACCCGCTGTTCGGCAGCTTGCTGGCGCGCTCCAAGGGCACCTGGGAGCTGTGGCTGGCGTTCACCAGCGAAGATCCGGAAGACAGCCCGCCGATGGCGCGCTGGCTGACCCTTGCCGATAGTGGTGCGTTGTTCGATATCGAGGTCAATGCCAGCCCGATCCTCGCCGCCGAAACCCTGCGGCGCAATCTGTGGAACGTGGCCTATGGTGCTTTGGTGACCTCGGCGACACTCACTGCTCTGGGCACCTTCGACCGTTATCGCATGCGTGCCGGTTTGCCGAAGGTGGCCGTTACCGCGGTCGTGCCGAGCCCGTTCCACCATGCCGACGCAGGCGTGTTGCGGGTGCCGGATCTGAAGGCCGACCCACGCAATGCCGCTGAGCACACGGCTGCGATCATCCGTGAGTTGCCTGGGTTGGTGCAGGGCTCGCGCGGAACCCTGGTGCTGTTTTCCTCGCGCCGGCAGATGCAGGACGTGTTCGATGGTTTGGAGCGCGACTGGCGCAAGCGGGTGTTCATTCAGGGCAACCTGTCCAAGCAGGAAACCCTCAACAAGCACAAGGCGCGGGTCGACAGCGGTGAGGAGAGCGTATTGTTCGGTCTTGCCAGTTTCGCCGAGGGTGTTGACTTGCCTGGCGCCTATTGCGAGCACGTGGTGATCGCCAAGATTCCCTTCGCCGTGCCGGATGATCCTGTCGAGGCAGCGCTGGCGGAGTGGATCGAGGTCCGGGGCGGTAATCCGTTCATGGAAATCTCCGTGCCCGACGCCTCCTTGCGGCTGGTTCAGGCCTGCGGGCGCCTGCTGCGTACCGAAGCTGATCGCGGCACCATCACCCTGCTGGATCGGCGGGTGGTCACTCAGCGTTACGGCAAGGCGATTCTCAACGCCTTGCCGCCGTTTCGCCGGGAAATCTCCTGACGCCGTCCCAGTGACGGCGTAAAAAAACAGGCACCAAAATGGCCCTTAATCGACATGCGGGCTTTGCGGTCAGGCCCCCATCTGGCGCACTATTGCCGCTTCGCGCGTGAAGCGCGACAAAGGGCTCGTGGCGGGACTGTCGCGGGCCATTCTTATCTGTCGAGTTGCGGGGAGAAGGGGTCTTGAAGGTCAACACCTGGCTGCTGTCGGCCGATCGTTCGGTGCAGTGCGAAGCGCGCGCGTCCACCGACGGTCTGGTTTCCAAAGTACTGTCACTGTGCATCGCTGCAGCCCGTCCTCGACAACCCCTGGCGATGGGGCGCCTGGCGCTGGTCGCGTTGCTCGGCCTGCCGGCGATGGGCAGCGCCGCTGACCGGCAGGAACTCTTCAATTTCGTGCGTCCGATGGATGCGGTGCAGGTCGGCGGCGACAACGCCTACCTGCCCAGCGTCACTGCGGAAAGCGCTGCAGAGGGCGAAATCCTGCGCCGCGCCACGTTCAATCCGGGTGAGCGACCGACCTTGCGCCTGACGCCGCAGAGCGGCAATTGGGACTGGTCGAGTCGAGTGCCATGAGCCTGCGGGTGCAGAACGCCATGGACTGGGCGCTGACCGTTGATGTCAGCATCGAAAGCGCTGACGGCAAGCGCCTGACCACTCAGATTGCATTGCCAGCCGGGCCGGCCCAGACGCTGCTGGTGCCGCTGGGCGCCACCTCGCCGCGGGCACAGGGTATGCGTGCCGGTGCCGTGATGCCGTGGCGTCATGATGGGCGCCTGCTGCTGTTGGCGGAAACCGTGAGTGGTGAGATCGATCCGGCCAAGGTCACCGCGGTAACACTCTCCATCCCCAATCCACAAGCTGCTCAGCACCTGCTGCTGGGCCGTTTTGGTGTGCGTGACAGCGCCGACCTGGAAGAAGCCTACCGCGGTATCGTCGACAGCTACGGCCAGTTCACCCGCCGCGACTGGCCGGGCAAGATCAAGAACGACGATCAACTGCGTCAGGGCGTCGCTCAGGAAGACAAGCAGTTGCAAGCCTGGCAGGCCGATCGGCCGAAGCAGGACAACTACGGCGGCTGGATTGGCGGGCCGTCCTTCGAGGCCAGCGGCTTTTTCCGTACCGAGAGGCGTGCCGGGCGTTGGTTCCTGATCACTCCAGAGGGCAATCCCTTCTATTCCCTGGGTGTTAACACGGTCATTGGCAGCGAAAGCCAGACCTACATCGAAGGCCGTGAAAAGATGTTCAGCGCGCTGCCGGCTGAAGGCGAACCGCTGGCTGCGTTCTACGGCAGCAGCGACAACCAGTCCGATACCGGCGCCAATCGTGGCCGCGCCTTCGACAGTGGCCGCTGGTACGATTTCTACGGTGCCAACCTGCAGCGCACCTATGGCGCTCAGGAGCCTAAAGTCTGGCGC
Organism: Pseudomonas sp. AC355; assembly: GCF_979258205.1. NCBI lineage: Bacteria > Pseudomonadati > Pseudomonadota > Gammaproteobacteria > Pseudomonadales > Pseudomonadaceae > Pseudomonas > Pseudomonas sp. AC355. The sequence goes on from NZ_OZ409843.1 coordinate 5,063,579, forward strand.
GAGCGGGCGCAGAATCGTCTGCAGGCCTGGGGGTTCAACACCCTGGGTAACTGGAGCGAGAGCGATTTCGCCGTCGACAAACGCATGCCGTATAGCATTCCGCTGTCCATTCACGGTGACTACGCGACCATCAGCACCGGGATCGATTGGTGGGGCGGCATGCCCGACCCGTTCGATCCTCGATTCGCCATGGCCGCCGAGCGCGCCATCGCCATCGCCACCCGTGATCATCGTGACGATCCTTGGGTGATGGGCTACTACGCCGACAATGAACTGGCCTGGGCAGGGCCGGCGGACGATCCGCTTTCGCGCTACGCGCTGGCATACGCGACATTGCGTCTGACCACCGACGTGCCGGCCAAGCGTGCCTTCCTGAAGCAACTGCGCGACAAGTACCGCAACCAGGAAGGGCTGTCGAAAGCCTGGGGTATCGAGCTGAAGGCCTGGGAGTTGATGGAGGATCCGGGCTTCCAGGCGCCGCCGATAAACCCGGCCTACCCGGCCATCGAAAACGACATGAAGCGTTTCCTGCGTCTGTTTGCGGATACCTACTTCAAGACCATCGCCGATTCGCTCGACTGGCACACGCCGAACCATCTGCTGCTCGGTGGTCGTTTCTCCGCCAGCATCCCCGAAGCGGTGGAAGCCTGCGCCGAGTACTGTGACGTGCTGAGCTTCAACTTCTACACCCGCGAGCCACAGCACGGTTACGACTTTGAAGCGCTGCGCAAACTCGACAAGCCGATGCTGGTCACCGAGTTCCACTTTGGCTCTCGCGACCGTGGCCCGTTCTGGGGCGGCGTCTCCGAGGTGTACAAGGAAGAAGAGCGCGGCCCAGCCTATGCCCACTTCCTGGAGAAGGCTCTCGAAGAGCCGCAGATCGTTGGCGTGCACTGGTTCCAGTACCTCGATCAACCGGTAACCGGGCGCTTGCTCGATGGCGAGAACGGTCACCTGGGGCTGGTGGCGATCACTGACAAGCCATGGGACGGCTTCGTCAAGGCGGTACGCAAGGCCAACCTGAGCGTGCCGACCAAAGTGCTTGAGGACGCCGCCAAGGAGCCGCAGCCTGAAGCAGTACCTGTCAAGGACGCGGTAGCTGAGCCTGAAGCCAAGCCGGCGGAAGCGCCCAAGCCTTAACTATCGGGCGCCAGGCGAGCCTGGCGCCTCCCTCGCAGGAGCAAGCAGTGCAGATTCAGGGTTACTTCGACCTCAAGTTCGAAGCAGTGAAAGACGCCTTCGCCGAACTTTTCAACGATCCTCAGGAGCGCGGTGCAGCGCTCTGCGTGCAGGTCGGCGGTGAAACCGTGGTAGACATCTGGGCCGGGGTCGCCGACAAGGACGGCCAGCAGGTCTGGCACAGCGATACCATTCTCAACCTGTTTTCCTGCACCAAAACCTTCACGGCGGTTACCGCGCTGCAGCTGGTTGGCGAAGGCAAGCTGGAGCTGGATGCCCCGATAGCTCGCTATTGGCCGGAATTCGCGGCAGCGGGCAAAGAGCGCATCACCTTGCGCCATCTGCTTAGCCATCAAGCCGGTCTGCCGGCGATACGCGAAAACCTGCCAGCCGAAGCGTTGTATGACTGGCAAACCATGACTACCGCGCTGGCGGCCGAGGCCCCCTGGTGGGCGCTCGGTGAAGGGCATGGTTACGCGCCGATCACCTACGGCTGGCTGATCGGCGAGTTGATCCGGCGCATCGAAGGGCGTGGCCCAGGCGAGTCGATCGTCGCGCGCACCGCCAAACCGCTGGGCTTGGATTTCCATGTTGGCCTGGCCGATGAGGAGTTCCACCGCGTGGCGACCATCAGCCGAGGCAAGGGCAATGTCGGCGATGCTGCGGCGCAGCGCATGCTCAAAACCATGATGAGCGATGCTCAGGCGATGACTACGCGGGCGTTCGCCAACCCGCCGTCGATCATGACCAGTACCAACAAGCCTGAGTGGCGGCGCATGCAGCAGCCCGCTGCCAATGGCCATGGCAATGCCCGTAGCTTGGCTGGCTTCTATAGCGGTTTGCTCGATGGCAGCCTGCTCGACAGCGAACTGCTGGCCGAACTCACCCGTGAGCACAGTGTTGGTGAAGACAAGACGCTGCTGACCTCGACGCGTTTCGGCCTTGGCTGCATGCTCGATCAACCTGCTGTAGCCAATGCCACTTATGGCATGGGGCCGGGCGCTTTCGGCCATCCCGGCGCTGGAGGCTCGACCGGTTTCGCGGATCCGCAGCGTGATGTGGCTGTGGGTTTCGTTACGAATAACTTGGGGCCGTTCGTCTTAATGGATCCGCGGGCACAGAAACTTGCAGGTATCTTATGCAAGTGTTTTTAACAATCGCGGCTAAACTCTTGCGCAATATGGCTTTTAGCTGCTGACTCCGGGTTGCCCCGGGTGACTTCGACCGATTAGATGTGGATGACCGATGCTTTCCTACAAGACTTGCGCGCTGGCGCTTTGCGTTCTGTTGACAGGTTGCTCCCTGTTCGAGAAGAAGGAAGACCCCAAGCCCGCGCCGATGCCGCCGCCCGAGGTGACTCAGGCTTGGCTGGATGAGTACGAGCCGCTGGTGCGTGAGGCTGTCAAGGACAGCAACTTCGAAATCGAGCGTCGCGAGAACCTGTTGGTCGTCACCGCGCCAGTCAAGGGTTCATTCAACCCGGATCGGCCGGGCATGCTGCTGCCGGTCACCCTCGGCCCGATCACTCGTGTAGCCAAGGTGCTGGAAAAAGACAGCAAGGTCGGCGTTCTGGTACTGGGCCATGCTGACAGCAGCGGCGCCTTGGAAACCAACCGCGAGTTGAGCCACGAGCGTGCACGAGCTTTCACCGCCATCTTCCGCCTCAGCGGCCTCAAGCAAGATCGCCTGATGGTCAAAGGCATGGGGCCGGACATGCCGCGTGCAGCCAACGACAGTGCCAATGGTCGTGAGCTGAACCGTCGTGTGGAAATCCTCCTGACCCGTCAGGATACCCTGCGCGCGCTGATCGCCCAGTACAGCCGTCCCGATCCGGCCCCAGCGGCCGCCGATGCTACTGCTGTTGCCGTTGCAGACAAGCCGGCTGCCAAGGCTGACGCAAAACCTGCCGCCAAGGTGGCGAGCAAACCCGCTGCCAAGGCCGTGGCCAAGGCACCTGCCAAACCGGCAGCAAAACCAGCGGCTAAACCCGCAGTAGCCAAAGCCACCGCCAAGCCTGCAGACAAGAGCACCACCAAGCTGGCCGATGCCAAGAAAGTGGTTGCCTCAGATCAAGCCAAATAAGCGTTACACCTTTAGACTAGGGTCTTTGTCGCTTCCGAGAGCATTCTCATGACTCAGACCCTGGCCGACATGCGCCGTGACTATACCCGTGACGGGTTGAGTGAGGATCAGGCTCCACTGGAGCCCCTCGCGCTGTTCAGAAGCTGGTTCGCCGATGCGGTGAAAACCGAGCAACTTCCTGTAGAACCCAACGCCATGTCCCTGGCGACCGTCGATGCTGAGGGTCGTCCGCACTGCCGTGTGCTATTGCTCAAGGGGCTCGATGAGCGGGGCTTCACCTTCTTCAGCAATTATCAGAGCGCCAAAGGCGAGCAGTTACAGGCTAGCCCTTTCGCTGCACTGACCTTCTTCTGGCCGGCCCTGGAGCGCCAGGTACGTATCGAAGGCCGGGTAGAACGGGTTTCGCCTGCCGAGTCCGACGCCTACTTTCAGGTGCGCCCACTGGGTAGCCGCCTGGGCGCCTGGGCGTCGCCACAGAGCCGGGTGATCCATGACCGTGCCGAGCTGGAGGGGCTGCTGGCGCAGACCGAGCGACGTTTTGCCGATCACGCTCCCGAGTGCCCACCGCACTGGGGCGGATATCGCCTGCTGCCCGAGCGAATCGAATTTTGGCAAGGCCGTTCCAGCCGGCTGCACGACCGTCTCGATTATCGCCGCGAGGGCGAAGCCTGGTTGCGTCAGCGCCTGGCTCCCTGAGGCCATTCATTCTGCCTACAATGGCGGCTTCCTTCCGGAGGCCGCACGATGCTCGAACTCGATTCCACCCTGGCCCAGCACATCGTTGATCGAGCCATGGCCATCCTGCCGTACAACATCAATGTGATGGATGCCCAGGGCATGATCATCGGTAGCGGTGACCCGGCGCGCCTGCATACCCGGCATGAAGGCGCGCAACTGGTTCTGGCCAATCGACGGGTGGTGGAGATCGACGAGCAGGCCGCGACCTGTCTGCGCGGTGTGCGCCCGGGCGTCAACCTGCCGTTGCTGCATGCCGATGATCTGATCGGCGTACTGGGCATCACGGGGGCGCCCGAGGTGGTACGGCCCTATGCCGAGCTGGTCCGCATGGCCGCGGAGATGCTGGTCGAGCAACGCCAGGTACAAGCCGAGCGTCACTGGCAGCGGCATCAACTGGATGCCTGGTTGCGCCAGTTGTTCGACCCGACGGTTGCCCTCGGTTCGCTGGCGGCGGATGCCGAGCGCCAGGGCCTGGCACTCGGCTGGCCACGTCAGGTGTGCCTGTTGGAGTTGCAGGTGCAGGGCGAACCCTTGGCGCAGCAGGCACGCCTGCTCGGCGTGCTGACCGGCAAGAGCGAGCATTTGTGCGCACCACTGGGCATGCGCGAGTTGCTCTGGTGCCGGCCATTGGCGGCAGGCCGTGCTGACAGCCACTGGCTGGAAAGCGCCGATGAGCGGGGCTGGGGTGTGGCTCGTTTGCTGGTCAGCGACCCGGTGCACTCGCTCGGACAACTGCGCCAGGCTTGTCTGGCATTGCGTGATCTGCAGGCCTTCGCCCGGGCGCGCCATCCGTCACAGCGCCTGGTGTGCCTTGAGCAGCATCGTCTGCCGACGCTGCTCTATGCCCAGCGCAACAGCTGGCTACTGCAGGGCTGGCTGGCGCCGTTGAAACAGGTGCTGGCCCAGGACAGTAACGGTACGCTGCGTGAAACGCTCGAGTCCTGGTGTGCCCATCATGGTCAGGTACAGAGCTGCGCAGCGGCTCTGGGGATTCATCGCAATACCCTGCGTTATCGCCTTGAGCGCATCGCGGAACTCAGCGGCGTGGAACTGACCCGGCTGGACAGTCTGCTGCAGCTGTCTTTGGGCTTGGGGCTGATCAGTCCGGATTGACGTGGGCGCTGGAAATGATGCGTCTGCACAGTAACTGGTCTGCGCTTTCCGCTTTGCGTTGTGCGGGTGAACAGGGTGTCTCCCTGTGCCGCTGGGTGACAATGCACGGCACCTGGTAAATCACATAACAACAATGAGGACGCCGGCATGGCTCTGGTTCTGATCCTGGTCGCACTGATCGCGTTTATCGTGCTCTCGACCACCCGTCTTAAGCTGCATCCCTTTCTCGCCTTATTAGCGGCTGCTCTGATTGCTGGTTTTGCCTATCAGCTGCCTCATCAGGACATTATCAAGACCATTGCCACCGGTTTTGGCGGCATTCTCGGCAACATCGGTATCGTGATCGTGCTTGGCACCATCATTGGGGTCATTCTCGAGCGCAGCGGCGCCGCCATTACCATGGCTGAAACCGTGATCAAGCTGCTTGGCGAACGCTTTCCCACGTTGACCATGTCTATCATCGGTTATCTGGTTTCCATTCCAGTATTCTGCGACTCCGGCTACGTCATTCTCAACTCGTTGAAAAATGCGCTGGCTGCACGCATGAAGGTATCGGTTGTTGCCATGAGCGTGGCCCTGGCCACCGGTCTGTACGCGACGCATACCTTCGTCCCGCCGACGCCTGGGCCGATTGCCGCCGCTGGTAATCTGGGGCTTGAGTCGAGCCTGGGGCTGGTGATCGCCGTTGGTCTGTTCGTTGCGATGGTGACCGCCCTGGCAGGCATGTGGTGGGCGAACCGCTTCGTCGGCAAGGATATCGCCCTGGTGGATGACGGTACACCGTTGCCTAGCGCCGAGGACTTCGCTGACCTGAGAGCCAAATACGGAAAGTTGCCGAGTGCTGCGCAGGCATTCGCACCGATCTTCGTTCCTATTCTGCTGATCTGTCTGGGTTCCATCGCTGTCTTTCCGAGCAAGCCTTTCGGTGATGGCGAGGTATTGGCTGTCTTGCGCTTCTGCGGTCAGCCGGTCGTCGCTCTGTTGATCGGTCTGCTACTGGCCTGCACGTTGCTCAAAGGCAATGGCAAGCGCCAGAATCTTCACGATCGGGTTGCCGAGGGTATCGTTTCCGCCGCCCCTATTCTGCTGATTACCGGTGCGGGCGGTGCGTTTGGTGCAGTGCTGAGTGCATCATCTTTGGGCGGATACCTGGGCAGCACCCTCTCTGCGCTGGGCGTCGGGTTATTCATGCCATTCCTGGTCGCTGCTGCGCTGAAGACAGCCCAAGGATCGAGCACGGTTGCTCTGGTAACCACGTCCGCGATGGTTGCTCCGCTGCTGTCGCAACTCGGCCTGGATAGCGAGATGGGGCGTGTGCTGACCGTCATGGCTATCGGCTCGGGAGCGATGACGGTGTCGCACGCCAACGACAGCTTCTTCTGGGTAGTTACCCAGTTCAGCCGCATGCCGGTGGCCGTCGCTTATCGTGCGCAAACAGTTGCCACTCTTATCCAGGGCGTGGTCGGCATGCTCACCGTCTGGCTGCTCAGCCTGGTGCTGCTGTAAGCGTTTTCTCTTCGGAGCGCCTGCGGGCGCTCCGCCGTTTTTGAGGTTGTCTCCATGAAAATCGTCATCGCTCCTGATTCGTTCAAGGAGAGCCTGAGTGCGCCCGACGTGGCCCAAGCCATCGCCCGCGGCTGGCTCGCCGTTTACCCGGATGCCGAGATCGCCTTGTGCCCCATGGCCGACGGCGGCGAAGGTACGGTGGATGCCGTGCTGGCAGCCACTGGCGGCGAGCGCCGCGAATTGAGCGTGCAAGGGCCGTTGGGTAAGTCGGTACAGGCTCACTGGGGTTGGCTGGGCGACGGTACCGCAGTGATCGAAATGGCGGCTGCCAGCGGTCTGCACTGGGTGCCGAGTGCGCAACGTGATGCGCGGGTGACCAGCAGTTACGGCACTGGAGAACTGATTCGTGCAGCGCTGGATGCCGGTGCTACGCGGATTATTCTCGGCCTTGGTGGCAGTGCCACCAACGATGGTGGCAGCGGTCTGCTGCGTGCATTGGGCGCGCGCTTTCTCGATGCAGGTGGCAGCGAGTTGCGCCCGGGCGGGGCAGCACTGGCCACGCTGCAGCGCGTCGACCTCAGCGCACTGGATCCCCGTCTGCAGGATGTTCAGGTCGATGTGGCCGCAGATGTCGATAACCCGTTATGCGGCCCTCAAGGCGCTTCGGCTGTCTTCGGCCCACAGAAGGGCGCCAGCCCGGAGCAGGTCAAGGAATTGGACGCCGCATTGGCGCGTTTGGCCGAAGTGGTCGGCGAAGCGCTTGGCGAAGACTTCAGCACCTTCCCTGGTGTTGGCGCTGCCGGTGGCCTGGGTTTCGCTGCCAAGGCTTTTTTCGGCGCTCGCTTTCGTCCGGGCATCGAGCTGGTCGCTGAGCTGTCCGGGCTTGCCAGCGCGGTGAAGGGAGCTGATCTGGTCATTACCGGAGAAGGGCGCCTGGACGCCCAGAGCCTGCACGGCAAAACGCCGGTTGGCGTAGCGCGGATAGCTCAGGCTCAGGGCGTCCCGGTAATCGCTTTGGCCGGCAGTCTCGGCGAGGGTTATCAGCGGGTGCGTGAGGCTGGTATCGAGGCCTGCTTCAGCTTGGCGCCCGGGCCGATCAGCCTTGAACATGCCTGTGCCCAGGCGGCGCAGGAGCTGGAGGCGCGGGCTGCCGACCTCGCCAGGTTCTGGCGCCTAGCGCAGGCTGCGCGTTGCTGATTGAGCCGATCATGACGTATATGGACTGTGACGAACGTGGCCGATTGCTGTCTATACTCCTGTACCGCTGCTGAACGGGTGATGCAATTTGTTGGCACTCACCGTGACCGTCCTGGCAGCCGTGCTGTCATAGCGTTATCAGTCCAGTCTGGAGAATCGTCATGCATAAACCTGGTATTTTCGTTGTCCTGTTTGCCGCAGCGACTCTCACTCTCGGCGGTTGCGCATCAAGCCTGACCGGCGACAGCTATTCCCGCGATGAAGCGCGCGCCGTGCAGACCGTGCGCATGGGCACCATCGAATCCCTGCGTCCGGTGAAAATCGAAGGCACCAAGACGCCAATCGGTGGTGGCGCGGGTGCCGTGCTCGGTGGTGTGGCAGGCAGCGGCGTTGGTGGCGGTCGTGGTTCGGCCGTGGCCGCAGTGATCGGCGCGGTAGCCGGTGGTCTGCTGGGTGCTGCAGCCGAAGAAGGCATTACCCGTACCCAAGGTGTTGAAATCACCGTGCGTGAAGACGACGGCAGCATGCGCGCCTATGTGCAGGCCGTTGAGGAAAACCAGATCTTCCGCGTTGGCGAGCGCGTACGCATCATGACCGTCAATGGCACCAGCCGTGTGACCAACTGATGCTTGGTTGACGGCGCTCAGAGCGTCGTTAGTGCCGCTGCACGAAGGCCGGGTCGGCTTGCCGATCCGGCCTTTTTTGTGGGTGATATCGCTGGTAAAGCGCTATCTAGAGCATTTGAAATATTTTTGGGAAATACTGCTCTGGAATCGTCTGAAGATAGTTTTAGTAATAATTCTATCCATGACGTGCAGTCGATAGTTAAGCATAATCGCGGACGCTTTCCCCGTCAGCGCGCTCGTGGCCCGCGACTGTAAAAACAAGTCGAACGCCGCAGGTGTTTAGCCAGTCAGTTAGAGCGACCGCAGTTTATGCGGAGATTGATCGAAACTGACTTGGCATGCTCCGAGTTGGACTGCTACGGGCGGTTTCTCCGCCTGCTGGGTTGGCATCACGCACACCACCATCGCAGGGATCGGCCGGACGCCAGGCGCCCGGTATTCTGGCACACACTAACTGGCCGTCTGGCGGCATGACGGGCTTGTACAAGGGGTTTAGTGTATGGCGCTTGCGCTGATCATCGCCTTACCATTTCTAGGCATATTTCTGCCGTTGCTGGCTGACCGCATGGGGCGCTCGCTCTGTGCCCTGGCGGCTGCGATGGGGCCAGCGGCTGCGCTGATCCTGCTGTGGCTGCAGCAGCCTGCGGTGTTCGCTGGCGAAGTACAGATCGTCCGCTATCCATGGCTGTCGGATCTTGGCTTGGATCTGAGCCTGCGCCTGGACGGCCTGGGTTTTCTGTTCGCCTTGATGATTCTCGGCATTGGCTTGCTGGTGATCCTCTACGCCCGCTATTACCTGGGAAAGCAGGAGCCGATGGGGCGCTTCTTCGCCTACCTGCTGCTGTTCATGGGCGCCATGTTAGGTGTGGTGCTCTCGGAAAACATGCTGTTGATGATGGTGTTCTGGGAACTGACCAGCCTGTCGTCGTTCCTGTTGATTGGCTTCTGGAGTGGCAGCTCGGATGCGCGTCGCGGCTCGCGCATGGCCCTGACCGTCACGGGCGGTGGTGGCCTGGCCTTGCTGGCGGGGATTCTGTTGCTTGGCAATATCGTCGGCAGCTTCGAACTGACCCAGGTCCTGGCGGCTGGCGATGTAATCCGTAACCACGCCCTGTACCCGGTTACGCTGATCCTGATCCTGTTGGGCGTGTTTACCAAGTCTGCGCAATTTCCCTTCCATTTCTGGCTGCCCCAGGCGATGGCGGCACCTACCCCGGTGTCGGCCTATCTGCACTCGGCGACCATGGTCAAGGCCGGCGTGTTCCTCCTGGCGCGCTTTTACCCGGCTCTGGCCGGCACCGAATGGTGGTTCTATCTGGTCAGCGTGACGGGCATGGCGACCCTGCTGTTCGGTGCTGGCATGGCGTTGTTCCAGCACGATCTCAAGGGGCTGCTGGCCTACTCGACCATCAGCCACCTCGGGCTGATCACTCTGTTGTTCGGCTTCAATACCGATATTTCCTCGGTTGCGGCGGTGTTCCACATCATCAACCATGCGACCTTCAAGGCCTCGCTGTTCATGGCCGCCGGGATCATCGACCATGAAACCGGAAGCCGCGACATGCGGCGTATCGCGGGGCTATGGAAGTACATGCCGCACACTGCCGTGCTGGCTATGGTAGCTGCATCGGCGATGGCCGGGGTGCCGCTGCTGAACGGCTTCCTGAGCAAGGAGATGTTCTTCAGCGAGACACTCAATCAGAATCTGCTCGGTATCTTCAACTGGATGATTCCTGCTGCCGCGACACTGGCCGGGGTGTTCTCGGTCGCCTACTCGCTGCGTTTCATCCACGATGTGTTCTTCAACGGCGAGCCGAAGGATCTGCCCAAATATCCGCCCCATGAGCCGCCGCGCTATATGAAGATTCCGGTGGAGGTTTTGGTCTTCATCTGCCTGCTGGTGGGCATGCTGCCGGCCTACACCGTGGCGCCGCTGCTGGCCTCCGCGGCCTCGGCAACGCTGGGTGGCGAAGTCCCTTATTACAGCCTGTCGATCTGGCACGGGTTCAACCTGCCGCTGGGCATGAGCGTGATCGCTCTGGTGGGCGGGATCATCGTCTATGTCTGTCGCGAGCCGCTGTTCCGCTGGTACAACGGCATGCCGGAGGTCGATGCCAAGGAGATGTTCGAGCTGCTCATAAACCGGCTGGTAAAGGCTGCTCGCTGGGTCACCAGGTTGCTTGAGAGTGGTTCGCTCCAACGCTATATCGCGCTGCTGCTGTGCAGCGTCCTGGCGCTCATCACCGTTGCTCTGTCGTCGATGGACTCGCTGGGCGGTGAGATACCGCTATCACCATTCGATGGCATTACCGTGCTCGGCATGTTGGTGCTGTGCGTGATGGCCGTGCTCACGGTGGTGTTCCACCGCAATCGCCTCAAGGCGCTGATGACCCTGAGTTGTGCCGGGCTGATGGTGGCCCTGGCGTTCGCCCGGTATTCCGCACCGGATCTGGCATTGACCCAACTCTCCGTGGAAGTGGTGACCATCATCCTGCTGGTACTGGCGCTGTTCTTCATGCCGGATCGTACGCCGATGGAGTCGAGCAGCCTGCGTGGCCTGCGTGACGTGCTGCTGGCCGGTGGTACCGGTATCGCCGTCGCGCTGCTGGCTTACGCAGTCATGACGCGCCCCTACGACAGCATCGCCTCGTTCTTCCTCGAGAACAGTGTCAGTGGCGGTGGCGGTACCAACGTGGTCAATGTGATTCTGGTCGACTTCCGCGGTTTCGATACCCTTGGCGAGATCGGTGTGCTGGCCATTGCCGCGATAGGCATCTACGGCTTGCTGGCCGGGCTGCACCTGCCACATCCGCTCAACGACCCTAACGGCAAGCCCTGGTCGCTCGACAGCCACCCGATGATCCTCGACAGTATTGCCCGTGTGCTTCTGCCCATGGCCCTGCTGGTGTCGGCCTTCATCTTCCTGCGCGGGCACAACCTGCCTGGTGGCGGCTTCATCGCCGGCCTGATCACTGCTGTCGCCCTGATCCTGCAGTACGTGGCCCATGGCGTCGAATGGACGCAGCGGCGCATACCCTGGAGCTTCCACAGCATCGCCGGGCTTGGCGTGATGATCGCCGCACTTACCGGCCTTGGCAGCCTGGCCTTTGGCGCGCCGTTCCTGACCTCGGCCTTCGACCATTTCCATCTGCCGCTGATCGGTGAATTCGAGCTGGCTACCGCACTGTTTTTCGACCTCGGCGTGTATCTGGCTGTGGTCGGCTCCACGCTGCTGATCCTGTCCAACATCGGTCACGTCAGTCAGGACGAATCGAGCAAGGAGGTACTCTGATGGAAGCGCTATTCGCCATTACCCTGGGCGTGCTGGCCGCCAGCGGTGTGTACTTGCTGATGCGCGCGCGTATCTACCCGGTGGTCATGGGCCTCACTCTGATCTCCTATGCGGTCAACCTGTTCCTGTTCGCCATGGGCCGTCTGGGTACCGGTGTGCCGGCGGTGATCGGCAAGAGCAGCGAACACGGTGACCCGATTCCCCAGGCGCTGGTGCTCACCGCCATCGTCATCGGTTTCGCCATGACTGCGTTCGTTGTGGTGCTGTCGCTGCGCGCGTTGGGCGAGCTGCGTACCGACCATGTGGATGGGGAGGAGCCGCGCTGATGAATCACGCGTTGATCCTGCCCATCCTCATACCGCTGTTCACCGGCAGCCTGCTGCTGGTTCGCTCACAGTTGTCGCTGACGGCCAAGCGCTGGATTTCCCTGCTGGCCACCTGGGCACTGTTGCCACTGAGCGTCTGGCTGGTAGTGCAAGCGGACGCCGGTGCACTGCAGGTCTATGCCCTAGGCAACTGGCAGGCACCTTTCGGCATCGTGCTGCTGCTCGACCGGCTGGCGGCGCTGATGTTGCTGGTCACCGCGGTGCTGGCCAGTTTCGCCATGCTGTATGCCGTGCGTGGCGACGATGAGCGCGGGCCGAACTTCCACGCTCTGATGCAGTTCCAGTTGCTCGGTATCAACGGTGCGTTTCTTACCGGCGATCTGTTCAACCTGTTCGTGTTCTTCGAAATTCTGCTGATCGCCTCTTACTCGCTGCTGGTCTATGGCGGTGGCCCGAAGCGGATCAAGGCGGGCATGCATTATGTGGTGCTCAACCTGGTGGCCTCGTCGTTCTTCCTGATCGGCGTGGGCATGCTCTATGGCTTGCTCGGCACCCTGAACATCGCGGATCTGGCGCTGAAGGTTGCCGACGCCGATGCCGACCGTCAGCCGCTGATCGCTGCTGCCGGCTACCTGCTGCTGATCGTGTTCGGCCTCAAGGGCGCCATCCTGCCGCTGTATTTCTGGTTGCCCAACGCCTATGCGGCCGCCACGGCGCCAGTGGCCGCGCTATTCGCGATCATGACCAAGGTTGGTCTGTATGCGGTGATCCGCGTCTTCACCCTGGTGTTCGGCAGCGAGGCGGGCGAGCTGGCCCACTTGGTCGACTACCTGCTGTGGCCGCTGGCTGCACTGACCCTGGCGGCCGGTGTGATCGGCGCCCTGGCCGCGCGCAGCCTGGGTCGATTGATCGGCTATCTGGTGATCGTTTCGGTCGGTACCCTGCTGGCGGGCGTTGCCTTGGGCACGGCGCAGAGCCTGAGTGCCGCGCTCTATTACCTGATACACAGCACCTGGGTGTGCGGTGGCTTGTTCCTGCTTGCCGACCTGCTGGCACGTCAGCGTGGCGAGATTGGCTTGCGGCTGCGCAAAGGGCCACAACTGCTGCGACCGAAACTGCTCGGTGGGTTGTTCTTCATCGGTGCCATTTCCGTTGCCGGCCTGCCGCCGTTCTCGGGCTTTCTGGGCAAGCTGATGTTGCTGCGCTCGGTGCAAACCGGTAGCGAGGCGTTGGTGCTCTGGCCTGTGGTGCTGGTCGGTGGGCTAGGCATGGTGATCGCCCTGGCGCGCGCCGGTAGCACGCTGTTCTGGCGCTGCAGCGGGGAACCGGCGTCGGCTGCCGAATTCGACTGGGTTCGCGCCCTCGCGGCCATCGGCCTGCTGGCGGGCGGGCCGCTTCTGGTCGTTGCGGCGCAACCGATCTATGCGTACGTGCAGGCCGCTGCGCAGCAGTTACTGGATGTCGATAGCTACCTGCAGATCGTGCGCGGAGGTGCTGTATGAGCCTATCCAGATGGTTCCCCAACCCCATGCTCATCGTGCTGCTTACGGTGATCTGGCTGTTACTGGTCAACTCCCCGAGTTTCGGTCACCTGTTGCTGGGCGCATTCCTTGGTTGGGGCATCGCGCTGCTGTGTCGCGATTTCATGCTCGACGTGCCGCGGCTGCGCCGGCCTTTGTTGCTGTGTCGTTACCTGCTGATGGTGCTCTGGGACATCGTGCTCGCCAATCTGCATGTCGCGCGATTGGTGCTGGGCCCCACGCGCAAGTTGCGTCCTGCCTTCGTCGAGGTGCCAATGGCCATCGAGAACGAATTCATGCTCTCGGTACTTGCCTGCATCGTATCGCTGACCCCCGGAACCGTGTCCTCCGGCCTCAGCGGTGACCATAAAATCCTGCTGCTACACGGCCTGGACGTGGCTGATAGCGAGGCACTGATCGCCCAGGTCAAGTTGCGCTATGAAGCCCCGCTGATGGAGATTTTCGAATGCTCGCCTACGTGATACCTCTGTGTTTGGCGCTGCTCGGCGTCGCTGTCCTGCTCAACGTGATTCGCCTGGTCAAAGGTCCTGACATGCCGGATCGGGTTCTGGCCCTGGATACGCTGTACATCAATGCCTTGGCGTTGATCGTGATATTCGGCATCTGGCTGAAGTCGGATCTGTTTTTCGAGGCGGCGCTGCTGATCGCCATCATGGGTTTCGTCGGCACCGTGGCAGTAGGCAAACACCTGCTGCACGGCGAGATCATCGACTGAGGAGCGTATTGCCATGCCATTCTGGATCGAAGCACTGGTGGCGTTTTTTCTGCTGGTCGGCTGCTCGTTTGCGCTGATCGGCGCCATCGGCCTGTACCGTCTGCCGGACTTCTTCACCCGCCTGCACGGTCCTGACCAAGGCCACCACGCTGGGGGTGGGCAGTATGATAGTGGCGTCGATGATCTTCTTCGGTAATCACGAGGAAGGCCTGAGCTTCCACGAACTGCTGATCGTCATGTTCCTGTTCATCACCGCCCCGGTCAGTGCCCACATGCTCGCCAAGGCGGCGATGCAGCAGAAGGTCAAGCTGGTGCGTCGTACTCGCGGGCGGCCTTGGGAGTCCTGAACTGGGCTGCCCGTTTGCCGCCTGACTGTGTCTGTCGGCGGCTCTGCATCACGCCTACACTGCATCAGCACTATCCCTGAGGGAGGCCTGGCAGATGCAGTGGCAACCACGTACGGCGACCGCCGCTGACATCGAAGCGCTCTGTGCGCTGATCTTCGAACACGGCCCCAATACCTGGAATCATTTACCGTACGCAGAGGTGACTGCCCATTTGCAGGGCATCGCCGATGGCAGCACGCGGGCGTTGTTGGCGGAAGGTGAGGGTGGGCTGCTGGGGTTCGTCAGCCACGTGCGTACCACCTGGTTCCATGAGTATCAGCCCCTGAGCCGAAGCGATGACGAGCATGCCTATATTTGCGAAGCCGTTACCCATAGGGACATGGCGGGGCGCGGGCTGGGTTCGGCGTTACTGCGCCAGGTGGTGACGGATATCCGCAGCGAGGGCATCAGCGATATCTATATCGACCGCCATGAAGAGAACGCGGCCTCGGCGGGCATGATGCGCAAGGCCGGGTTCGTCGAGATCAGCCGTTACGATGATCCCGAACGCCGGCCCAACGGCTCGCAGCGTACTACCTTGTGCCGCTGGCAATCCGCCTAGTCGGCCAGTAGTGCTCGTGCCACGCCTTCCGCAACGCGGATGCCATCGACACCGGCGGAGAGAATGCCGCCGGCGTAACCTGCACCTTCGCCTGCCGGGAACAGACCACGCACGTTGAGGCTCTGCAGGTCTTCACCGCGGGTGATACGCAGCGGCGAGGAGGTACGGGTTTCGATGCCGGTAAGCACCGCATCGTGCAGATCGAAGCCCCTGATCTGCTTGCCGAAGGCCGGCAGTGCCTCACGGATCGCCTCGATGGCGAAATCCGGCAGCGCCGCTGCCAGATCACCCAGCTTGATTCCCGGTTTGTAGGACGGCTCGACGCTGCCCAGAGCTTCGCTCGGTTTGCCAGCGATAAAGTCGCCTACCAACTGTCCCGGTGCTTCGTAATTGCTGCCGCCCAGCACGTAGGCATGGGACTCCAGACGCTCCTGCAGCTCGATACCTGCCAGCGGGCCACCCGGGTAGTCCTGCTCCGGGGTGATGCCGACGACGATGCCAGCGTTGGCGTTACGCTCGTTGCGCGAGTACTGGCTCATGCCGTTGGTCACCACTCGATGCGCCTCGCTGGTGGCAGCGACCACGGTGCCGCCCGGGCACATGCAGAAGCTGTACACCGAACGGCCGTTCTTGGCGTGGTGCACCAGCTTGTAGTCGGCTGCGCCAAGCTTCGGGTGACCGGCGTATTTGCCGAGGCGGGCGCGGTCGATCAGCGACTGCGGGTGTTCTATCCGGAAACCCACCGAGAAGGGCTTGGCTTCCATGAACACGCCGCGCTTGTGCAGCGCGCGAAAGGTGTCCCGCGAGCTGTGGCCGAGGGCCAGGATGACGTGGCGGCTGTGCACCTGTTCGCCGTTCTCCAGTTCCACGCCGACCAGTTGACCGTCTTCGATCAGCACATCACTGACACGTTGCTGAAAGCGTACTTCGCCGCCCAGTGCCTTGATCTCTTCACGCATGCTGGCGACCACGCCAGTCAGGCGGAAGGTACCGATATGCGGCTTGCTGACATAGAGGATCTCCTCCGGCGCACCAGCCTTGACGAATTCCTCGAGCACTTTGCGGCCGTAGTGGTTCGGATCCTTGATCTGGCTATACAGTTTGCCATCGGAGAAGGTGCCTGCGCCGCCTTCGCCGAATTGCACGTTGGACTCCGGGTCGAGCACGTTCTTGCGCCACAGACCCCAGGTGTCCTTGGTGCGCTGGCGCACTTCCTTGCCACGTTCGAGGACGATCGGCTTGAGACCCATCTGTGCCAGCAGCAGGGCAGCAAAGATGCCGCAAGGGCCGAAACCGATCACCAGCGGGCGCTGTTGCGGTTGTTGTTCTGCAGGAATGCTCAGCGGCTTGTAACGCACGTCCGGGGCGATGCCGAGGTTGCGGTCGTTGTTCAGGCGCGCCAGCAGCGCCGCTTCGTCGCGCACGCTGAAGTCGATGGTATAGATGAAGGGCATGTCGCCGGACTTCTTGCGGGCATCGTAGCTGCGCTTGAACACGCTGAACTCGAGCAGTTCGCTGTCTTCGATAGCCAAGCGCTCGACCAGGGCAGGGCGCAACGCGTCGTCCGCATGGTCGAGGGGCAGTTTCAGTTCGGTGATGCGCAGCATGTGAAGTCTACCTATCAGGGCCGGAGGTCACCCGGCAGCTTTTCGAGGGCGGCGATTATGGACGAAAAACGCTCGTCAGGCTGCAGTTCGCGTGTCGCAGTCGACGGGCAGCGGCAATAGGCTCGGTGTTCGGGTGTGCCCGTTTAAGGATCGGCTGCGTCAATGCCTGGTACTCCACTGGCGCAAAAGGACATTCGCATGCAGTCGCACAGGACATTGACCCTTGGTTATCTAGCTGGCCTCATCACGCCTCTCTGGCTGGCGCTTGGCGTGGCTCTGGCTGGCGCGCTTTATCCCGGTTATAGCCACTTCGATCAGGCCATGAGCCTGCTCGGCGCCGAAGGTGCACCCACTCAATTCATCTCGCCGCTGATCAACAACTTCCCGTTGGGTGCGCTGTTCATGCTGTTCGGCGTCGCCGTGCTGCTGAGCTTCGATAACCATTGGGCGCGCTTCAGTGGCGTGCTGATCATCCTCCACGGCCTGGGTAGCTTCGGCACCGGCTACTTCGCCTGTGACGCAGGTTGTGCGCCGCAAAGCCCGTCGACCAGCCAGAACCTGCATAACCTGGCGGGGCTGGTCATGGCGCTCAGTCTGTTGCTTGCCAGTGCACTGTGGGTCTATCTGGGTCGCCGCCTACTCGGCTCCCGGCGGTTTTCCTGGTTCTCTCTGCTGTGCACGCTAGTGGCGCTCGGCACCCTGCCGTTGATGGCGGCCGCCGTGCAAAGCGGGCAGGGTTTCGGCCTCTATCAACGCATCAATTACGGGGTGTCGCTGCTATGGCTGGCCGCGCTGGCGCTGATGTTGATGCGCCGATCAAGGTTCTAGCTCGCATTCGTTAACGGTGTGCCTGTGCCGCTGAGGGCGCTTGTGTCCAGGCCCCAGCAATTTCAACGAGCCTGCAGCCAGCGCTGACGCTGTTCGGCATCGTGGAACGTCCAGGCCACGAAGCGGCTCTGCTTCTGGCCCTGGCTCATTTCCACGGTGCGCGTTTCCAGGGCGCCGACTTTCTTCAGCGTGGCGTACACACCGGGCAGGTTGCCGGATTTGGAAATCAACGTGCTGAACCACAGCACCTGCTCGCGGTGGTCGGCGCTTTCGCGAATCAGCCTGGCGACGAACGCCGCTTCGCCGCCAGGGCACCACAGTTCAGCAGCTTGGCCGCCGAAGTTCAGCACCGGCAGCTTGCGTTTGGGTTCGAGCTTGCCGAGGTTGCGCCATTTGCGCTTACTGCCGCTGGCGGCTTCGTCTGCCGAGGCATGGAAGGGCGGGTTGCACAGGGTCAGCTCGAAGCGCTCTTCAGGGGCCAGCAAACCGCTCAACACATGCCCCGCATCCGGCTGCAGGCGCAATTCGATCTGTTCGCTCAGGCCGGGATTCGACTGCACGATGGCCTTCGCCGAGGCGATTGCCTGAGGCGCGATGTCGGCCCCCAGAAAATGCCAGCCGTACTCGCGGTTGCCGAGCAGCGGGTAGATGCAGTTGGCACCCACGCCGATATCCAGCGCCCGCACCGCCGCGCCTCTGGGGATCTCGCTGGCATTGTCGCTGGCCAGCAAATCGGCCAGGTAATGCAGATAATCCGCGCGCCCGGGAATGGGCGGGCACAGGTAGTCCGCCGGGATGTCCCAGTGCGTGATTCCGTAGAACTGCCGGAGCAGGGCGCGGTTGAATACCTTGACCGCCGCCGGGTTGGCGAAATCGATGCTCTCCTTGCCGTACGGATTGATGATCACGAACGCTGCCAGTTCCGGGCTGGTCTTGATCAGCGCCGGAAAGTCATAACGCCCCTGATGGCGGTTGCGCGGATGCAACTGGCCCTTGTCGGCTGAGGGGGCGGATGATTTCGGTGGGCGTTTGGCGGGCATGCTGATGGATCACGGAAAGGGCGAGGCGCGCATTTTCCCACAGGCGGTAGCGGCGTGCTTGCCGGCTTTTTACAGAACCATCGGAAAACCGCTGCCAGCCGCCCTCAAGTGTCGGGATGCGCACTGACCCAGGTCAAAGGGCTGCTGACTGCTCAGCCCTAGACTGGCTGCATCTAGGGAAATGACAGGGAGGCCGGACATGGCCTATCTCAGATGGACCGATGACCTGAACACCGGAATCGCGGTGATCGACGGCCAGCATCGGCGCATCGTCGACATGATCAATGAGTTGTACGTCGCGCAGCAGAATGGCGCCCGCGAGGGCGTGGCGCTGGTGATCGAGGAACTGGTGGATTACACCACCTCGCACTTCGCCTTCGAGGAAGCGATGCTCGAGGAGGCCGGCTACGTCTTCACCAAGGCCCATAAGCGGGTGCACGACATTTTCATCAAGCGGGTCGACGACTACCGCACGCGATTCAAGCAGGGCGAAGACGTCTGCGATGAATTGCGCAGCCTGCTCGGGCGCTGGCTGTTCGGGCATATCCGCAACGACGACCAGAACTACGTGGCCGCAGTCACCGAAAACCTGCGCCGCCTGGCCGCCGACAGGAGCGAAGATGGCTGGTTGAGCCGCGCCAAACGTCGATTCTTCCGCGCGGCATAGCGGACGGTTTCAAGGGGATAGCGGTCGCTCATCCCTTAGGGTGGATCGGGGCGCGTAGCTGACGCTCTTTTGTTGATTGCTCCCACGCTCCAGCGTGGGAGCCTGGGCCAGGGCGCTCTGCGCCCGCTTCCCTAGCCTGCGGGGACGCAGAGCGTCCAATGCATTCCCACGCGGAGCGTGAGGAACGATCTGATCACCTGTCCACACCGAACGGCCGCTCCCGCCTTTAATCCCGCTGCTGTCTTTTCCGTGAGCTAGAGCGGAAATATCCACGGCACCATCACCACGCTGACGATCATCACCAGGATGGTGAACGGCACGCCGATGCGCACGAAATCCCCGAAACGGTACTGGCCCGGCCCAAGCACCAGGGTATTAACCGGCGACGAGATCGGCGTCATGAACGCGGCCGAGGCTGCCAGGGCGACGGTCATGGCGAAGGGTACGGGTGAGGCGCCCAGCGCCTGGGCCGTGGCGATCGCCACCGGGGCCATCAGCACCGCTGTTGCGGTATTGGAGATGAACAGGCCGATCAGGGCGGTAACGGCGAACAGGCTGGCGAGAATTACGCGCGGCCCGGCTTCGCCAAGCGCCCCGACCAGGCCGTTGACCGCCAGGTCGATTCCTCCGGTTTTCTGCAGGGCCAGGGCGAAGGGCAGCATGCCGACGATCAGGATCAGGCTCGGCCAGTGGATCGACCGGTAGGCACTGGGCATGTCGACGCAGCGGAAGGCGCCCATCAGCAGGCAGCCGATCAGTGCGGCCATGACGTTGGGCACCAGGCCGCTGATCATCAGACCGACCATCACCGCCAGGCTCAGCAGCGCATAGGGCGCCTGGCGCACGGCGGGGGCCACCTCATCGACCTCGGCGGGCAGGCTGAGTACCAGAAAGTCGCGATTGAGGCTTTGCAGGTGATGGATACGCTTCCAACTGCCGGCCACCAGCAGGGTGTCGGCATGGGTCAGCTTCTCATCCACCAGCAGGCCTTCGAGCGCCTGGCCGTGACGGCGCAGGCCAACCACGTTGAGCTTGTAGCGGCTGCGCAGACCGAGCTCCTGAATGGTCTTGCCCGGCAGCTGCGATTCCGGCGGCAACGCCACTTCGGCCAGCCCCAACTCGTGGGAGTGCACGCTGTAGTAGGAATTGCGCAGCGGCAACGCTTCCAGGCCCAACTCCTGATAGGCGCCAAGCAGGGCGATGGCCGGGCTGGCCAGGTCGACCAGCAGCACGTCGCCGGGCTGCAGTTGAGTATTGCCGGTGGCCATCAGCAGCAGGTTGCGGAACTGCCGCTGACGCTCCACGGCGATCACGTTGATGCCGTACTGCGAGCGCAGGTGCAGCTCGTCCAGCGCCTGGTTGGCAAGTGGTGAGTCGGCGCGTACGCGCAGGCGCCGTTCGCGTTCGTGGAGGCGGTAGCTGTTAGCCAGATCGCCAAGGGTCAGGCGCGGCGCTGCCGATGCGTCGCCATCGACGTCACGTTGCAGCCAGCGACGTGTGGCGAGCATGTAGAGCACGCCAAGCACCAGCACGGTCAGCCCGATGGGCGTGAAGCTGAAGAAGTCGAAGCCCGGCAGGCCCGCGCGCAGCAGCTCGCTGTGCACCACCATGTTCGGCGGCGTGGCCACCAGGGTCAGCATTCCGCTGATCAAGCCGGCGAACGCCAGCGGCATCATCAATCGGCCCGGGGCGATCTTCAGCCGCGCCGCCACACCGAGCACTACCGGGATGAAGATAGCCACCACGCCGGTAGAGCTCATCACCGAACCGAGTCCGGCTACTGCCACCATCAGTAAGACCAGCAGACGGGTTTCACTGCTGCCGGCCCTGGCCACCAGCCAGTCGCCGAGGCGGTAGGCGATTCCGGTACGCACCAGGCCTTCGCCGATCACGAACAGCGCGGCAATCAGGATCACGCTGGGGTCGCTAAAGCCGGCCAGGGTTTCCTGGATGCTGAGCACGCCCGTGATCGGCAGGGCGACGATGATCATCAGTGCGACCACGTCCATGCGCGGTTTGTTGATGACGAACAGCACCACTGCGCTGAACAGCAGGCCGAGCACCATGAATAAGTCGAAGGTCATTCTGGCTCCTTGCCCCGATCTGCTGCCTTGGCCGTTACTCAGGCCTTAGCGCGAGATCGTATGAGTTTCCTGCAGTGTTTCAGGGATAGCCGAGGACAGCCTTGATCTGCTGCAGGTTGGCGGCGATCCAGCGTTTGTCGATGGCGCCCCAGTCGCGGATCACGTAGTGACCGGCGTTGTTGCGCTCGCCGTCCTGCTGCTGGAACTGGCAGTCGATATCCAGCTCCTCCAGCGCGCTCAGGGTGTCCTGGGCGGTGCGCCGTGGCATGCCGGTGGCGGCCATCAGGGCTGGCACGCTATCGGCGGCGCCACTGTCGATCAGCCAGGCGACGTAGAGGCGGCGGTAGAAACTGGTCTTGGTCTTGCTCACGTCCATTTGCAGGGGCCCGATCATGTGAGGAGCTTCGAGGATACTGCGTGCCGGGCCGGGATAACAAACAGGCTGGCCACAAACGACAACGGCCTGCCGGGCTTTCGCCACGGCAGGCCGTTGTCAGTTGCGCGCTGGTTTAGAGGCTGGCGATCTTGCCGCGCTGCTCCACCAGATTGGCCAGCGCCTGCTCGGCCTCGGCCAGCTTGGCGCGCTCCTTCTCCAGTACTTCAGCCGGAGCCTTGGCGACGAAGCCCTCATTAGCCAGCTTGCCGCCGATCCGCTTGGCTTCACCTTCCAGGCGCTGGATTTCCTTGTCCAGGCGCGCCAGTTCGGCTTCCTTGTCGATCAGCCCGGCCATCGGCACCAGTACCTGCATGTCGCCGACCAGGGCGGTGGCGGACATCGGCGCTTCTTCACCAGCTGCCAGTACCTTCACCGACTCGAACTTGGCCAGTTTGTTGAGCAGCGGGGCGTTGTCGTTCAGGCGTCGCAGGTCTTCGGTGTTGGCGTTGGCGAGAATGACGTCGATGCGCTTGGCCATGGAGATCTTCATCTCGCCACGGATCTGCCGCACGCCGAGCATCAGTTGCTTGACCCACTCGATGTCGCCCTCGGCCGCCACGTCGATACGGCTTTCGTTAGCCACCGGCCAGGGTTGCAGCATCAGCGTCTCGCCGCTGACGGCGGCCTGGCCCTTGATGCGCTGCCAGATTTCTTCGGTGATGAACGGCATGAACGGGTGAGCCAGACGCAGGATCACTTCCAGCACACGCACCAACGTGCGGCGGGTGCCGCGCTGGCGCTCAACTGAGGCGTTCTCGTCCCACAGCACCGGCTTGACCAGTTCCAGGTACCAGGCGCAGTACTCGTCCCAGACGAACTCGTACAGGGCCTGGGTCGCCAGGTCGAAGCGGAAGGCGTCGAGGTGGCGGGTCACGTCCTGCTCGCAACGCTGCAGGGCGGAGATGATCCAGCGATCGACCGGTGACAGATCGACCGCTTCGCCATTGATGCCGGTGTCCTGGCCATCGGTGTTCTCGATGACGAAGTTGGCGGCGTTCCACAGCTTGTTGCAGAAGTTGCGATAGCCCTCGACGCGGCCCATGTCGAACTTCACGTCACGCCCGGTGGTGGCCAGCGAGCAGAAGGTGAAGCGCAGGGCGTCGGTACCGTAGCTGGCGATCCCTTCCGGGAACTCGGCCTTGGTCTGCTTGGCGATCTTCTCGGCGAGCTTGGGCTGCATCATGCCGCTGGTGCGTTTGGCCAGCAGGGTGTCGAGGTCGATGCCATCGACGATGTCCAGCGGGTCGAGGACGTTGCCCTTGGACTTGGACATCTTCTGGCCCAGGCCGTCGCGTACCAGACCGTGAACGTACACGGTCTTGAACGGGATCTGCTTGGTCAGGTGGGTCGACAGCATGATCATCCGGGCAACCCAGAAGAAGATGATGTCGAAACCGGTGACCAGCACGTCGGTCGGGTGATGGGTCTTCAGGAAGTCGGTCTGCTCAGGCCAGCCGAGGGTGGAGAAGGTCCACAGGCCGGAACTGAACCAGGTATCCAGTACGTCGTCGTCCTGGCGCAGGGCGATGTCGCCCAGGTTGTGCTTGGCGCGTACTTCCGCTTCGTCACGGCCGACATAGACGTTGCCCGCCTGGTCGTACCAGGCCGGAATGCGGTGGCCCCACCAGAGCTGACGGCTGATGCACCAATCCTGGATGTCGCGCATCCAGCTGAAGTACATGTTTTCGTACTGCTTGGGTACGAACTGGATTTCACCGTTCTCGACCACTTCGATGGCTTTCTCGGCCAGCGGCTTGGTGGACACGTACCACTGATCGGTCAGCCACGGCTCGATGATGGTGCCGGAGCGGTCGCCTTTCGGCACCTTCAGGGCGTGGTCGTCGATCTTTTCCAGCAGGCCGAGGGCATCGAAGGCGGCGACGATTTGCTTACGCGCTTCGAAGCGATCCAGGCCGGCGTATTCGGCAGGCAGGCTGGCATCGAGCAGGGCGTTGACGCTGCCGTCGATGTTGAAGATCTGCGCACCCGGCAGCACAGCTGCGTCCTGGTCGAAGATGTTGATCAGCGGCAGGTTGTGGCGCTTGCCGACCTCATAGTCGTTGAAGTCGTGGGCCGGGGTGATCTTCACGCAGCCGGTACCGAATTCCGGGTCGCAGTAATCGTCCGCGATGATCGGGATGCGGCGGCCAAGCAGCGGCAGTTCGACGTACTGGCCGATCAGGGCCTTGTAGCGTTCGTCTTCCGGGTTCACGGCGACGGCTGCGTCACCCAGCATGGTTTCCGGACGCGTGGTGGCGACGATCAGGTAGTCGGCGCCTTCGGCGGTCTTGTTGCCGTCAGCCAGCGGGTAGCGAAGGTTCCACAGGTGGCCCTTCTCGTCGTGGCTTTCAACTTCCAGATCGGAAATGGCGGTGTGGAACTTGGTGTCCCAGTTGACCAGACGCTTGCCGCGGTAGATCAGGCCGTCCTCGTGTAGGCGCACGAAGGCTTCCTTGACCGCCTCGGACAGGCCGTCGTCCATGGTGAAACGCTCGCGCGACCAATCCACGGACGAGCCCAGGCGACGGATCTGCCGGGTGATGTTGCCACCGGACTCGGCCTTCCAGTCCCAGACCTTGTCGAGGAATTTCTCGCGGCCGAGATCATGGCGATCGATACCCTGAGCGGCCAGTTGACGTTCCACCACCATTTGCGTGGCGATGCCGGCGTGATCAGTGCCCGGCTGCCACAGGGTGTTGCGACCCTGCATGCGGCGGAAGCGGATCAGGGCATCCATGATCGCGTTGTTGAACCCGTGGCCCATGTGCAGGCTGCCGGTCACGTTCGGCGGCGGGATCATGATGGTGTAAGGGGCACCGGAACCCTGCGGAGCGAAGTAGCCCTTCGCCTCCCAGTTTTCGTACAGGGCGGTTTCGATGGCGTGGGGCTGGTAGGTCTTGTCCATGCGTGGCGGGACCCTTCTGGCGTCTGATCGGAAAAGCCGAGCAGTATAACGAACCACCGTATAGTTTTCCTCCGCTCTCGAGGCTATCGGTCGAGCGGAGAGGGGCGTTTGGCTAGCGCTTGAGGGGTGTTATCGACGTTGTGGTAGCAAGCGGTGCAGGCGTGCTTGCAGGCGACGCTTGAGTTCGGCTTCGATCTGCGGCACGAAATCATCGATCACATCCTGCAGCAGCAACTGAGCGGCGGCGCGCAGTTCGCTATCGAGGCGGTTGATTTCGTTATCCCGGCCAATGGCGCGCTGCACGGTTTGGCGCAACTCATTTTCGGAGGCCATACCGGTCGAAGTGCCGCTCGCGGCCGATGGTTGCGGGTTAGGTGCGGGTGCAGGCACTACATCCGAGAGCAGCGGAATATCGTCGGGGTCGAATTTCTCGGTCAGCAGGGGCGGATCGAGATCGTCGCCCAGCAGTTCGCGAATCGATTCGAGATCGTTCAGCAGGGCGCCGGGTTTTTGCGGTGGGTTCAGATTGTCCATGGGGGCTTTACAGTTCGACACGTTTGGGATCATAGCCCCGTTGACGGTAGCTGCGGAAATTCTCCCGGCAGGCGGTCAGCAGGTCGGGTTCCTGGTTGACGATCTCGATCACCCGACTGAAGTGCTCGATGTGCGGGCTGAGCGTGCTGCCCAGGTTGATCAGCACGCCTTGAGTTGCCTCGGGCGCTTCATCAACACCGATCACGATGGGCGATTTCGGGTCGTCCTGATGCAGGTCGTGGGGGATGAAGCTTTCCTGGCGGGCCCGCCACAGCAGCTCGTCGAGCTCTGTGCATTGTGCGGCGTCGCTGCCGCGCAGGAACACTGGCAAACCATGACGCCAGGCCTTGCCGGCGAGCTGGCAGGCCGCGCGCAGGCGCTCGGCCGTGGTGCTCGACGACAGTACGTAGAATTCTATTCGGGGCATGAAGGTATCCGCAGACAGCCATCAGGCAGTGCGCCGCCAGTGGGCGGCGCACTGCTCAGGCTGCTATCAGCGCTGCTCCTGCGGTACGCGATCGAGCAGGTACTGGGTCAGCAGGGGCACTGGGCGGCCAGTGGCGCCCTTGTCCTTGCCGCCGCTGATCCAGGCTGTACCGGCGATGTCCAGGTGGGCCCAGCGGTAGCTCTTGGCGAAGCGCGACAGGAAGCAGCCCGCAGTGATGGTGCCGGCCTTGGGGCCGCCGATATTGGCAATGTCGGCAAACGGGCTATCCAGCTGCTCCTGGTATTCGTCGTACAGCGGCAGCTGCCAGGCGCGATCATCGGCGTGGCGGCCTGCAGCGAGAATCTCGCCAACCAGGTCGTCATCGTTGCCCATCAGGCCAGATACATTGCTGCCCAGGGCGACGATGCAGGCGCCGGTGAGGGTGGCGATATCGATCACTGCTTGCGGCTTGAAGCGCTCGGCGTAAGTCAGGGTGTCGCACAGCACCAGACGGCCTTCGGCGTCGGTGTTGAGGATCTCCACGGTCTGTCCGCTCATGGTGGTGACGATGTCGCCTGGGCGGGTGGCTCCACCGCTGGGCATGTTCTCGGCACAGGCGAACAGGCATACCAGGTTGATCGGCAGCTGCAGCTCGAGCACGGCGCGCAGGGTACCGAACACGCTGGCGGCGCCGCACATGTCGTATTTCATCTCGTCCATGCCAGCGGCCGGCTTGATGCTGATGCCTCCAGTGTCGAAGGTGATGCCTTTACCGACCAGTACGTAAGGTTTGTCGCTCTTCTTCGCGCCCTGATAGTTGAGCACGATCATCCGCGGCGGCTGATCGCTGCCCTGAGCGACGGCGAGGAAAGCACCAGCGCCGAGCGCCTGCAGCTTCTTCTCGTCGAGGATGTCGACCTTGAGGTTTTTGTGCGCCTTGGCCAGTTCCTTGGCTTGCTCGGCCAGGTAGCTGGGGTGGCAGATGTTCGGCGGCAGATTGCCCAGATCCTTGGTCAGCGCCATGCCGATGGCGATGGCGCAAGCCTCGGTGGTCGCGCGCTCGACGTCGGCGACACTGGCCTTGTCGGTGATCAGGGTGATTTTCTTCAGCGCGCCAGGCGTGGATTTCTGGCTCTTGAAACGGTCGAACTGGTAGCCAGCGTCTGCCAGGCTTTCCACTAGCAGACGCGCCTTGCCATAGGCGTCGCGGTTCTTAACCTGAACATCCTGCAGGGCGAGCAGGGCATCGCTGCCACCGAGGTTCTTCAGTACCGTGTAGACGGCTGCGATCAGTTTACGCAGTTGGCGATCGGAAAGTTCGGCGTCTTTCCCGGTGCCGACCAGCAGTACGCGCTCGGCCTTGAGGTTCGGCAGACCGTGGGCCAGCAGGGTTTGGCCAGGCTTGCCGGCCAGGTCACCGCGCTTGAGTAGAGCACTGATCGCGCCGCCGCTGGCAGCGTCTACCGCTTTGGCGGTGGCGCCGAGGATTGCACCTTCACCAACTGGAATGACCAGGGTGGCGGTTTTCAATGTTTCCGGGCGAGCGCTTTTGACAATAAATTCCATGCGTGGTGTCCCCAAGGCAACGAGTCGCGGATGCAGGATGATTTACAGGGTTTTCTCTAACGCCCTGTATTCAAAGGCTTTAACTGAATTCCTGGTTTTGCTGTACCGATTTTGTAGCAGTCGACAGCTTAACCAACTCTGACCAGTCACCCTTGAAATTGATCCATTCGGTGCAGGTGCTGAGTGGCACTTCTATCGTGTGTCCGGGCTGATTGGCAATGTTGGCAATAAAGGCCACATCCATTCCAGCCATAAGGCACATGGTCGCGTAAGTGTGTCGGGTATCGTACAGGCGGTGTTGGCGGATGCCCAGCGCCTTCAGGTCTGTACGGAGAGTCACCCAGCCGTAGCAGAGCGTTGCACGGGGTGCGGTTCTTGATGCGTTTAGACACTTCGCCGTCTACCGTGCTCTGCCGGTGGTGCGGCGATTTTCTGTGGATCGATTTCTCCCACGCTTCGCCCCGCGTATTCGCTTCTACAGCCTGAATTTCGTACGCGCAGGTTGCTCCGTTCGTCTACACACGATTTCGCTTGAGCCTCTCCGGGGAGTGTCTTGGCTCTGGTCAGGTATTCGGTGTGCTCGGCCAACTTAGGCTGCCCAGGCGGTGTGCTTAAGAGCGAAATGCTCGCATCAGGAATAGGGCGGTTCAGTTAACCATTCCTGTTTCGCAACTATTCACAGTGCTTGAGTTCAACTAAGGCTCACCCTGCGTGGCAATGGCCACTCGTGGCCCGGAATTAGGAGTCTTCATGTTCAACGTTCCACTGCTTAGCCGTTCCCGGCAATGGTTGCGCACGCTCAGTGCCTGCCAGCGCAAGCGTGCATTTACCTGGGCAACAGCGGCTTCTCTGGTGGTTGCAGCGGGCGCGTTCATTGTTCATCCCCCCGAAATAGCAGACCTTTCAGAAGAAAGCAGGCATGAGCTGCCCAACCTGTTGGCCCAATGGGAAAGTGGCGATGTGATTGTTTTGCTCCGCCATCTCGAGCGGTGTGACAAGGAAGACCATCCATGCCTGCAAGGTACGGAAGGTGTGACCTCCAGGTCGGTGGTGGTTGGAAATCTTCTCGCAGAGCGTTTCAGCCAATTAGGTCTCGGCAAAACCGACATTTACAACAGCCCACTCGCTCGAACTGCACAGACCGAGTCAATCGTTTTTGACGATGTCGGTATAGATGAAGACTGGCTGTATAAATGCAGAGAAACGATGCTCAAGGACGCGCTACAGCATAAAGCTCCGGGTAAAAACCTGGTTCTGGTTACCCACAGCAGCTGTATCTCCGCGTTCGAGCAGGCGCTGGGCTACGACAGTGAAACGCCTGAATATGGAACTTCGTTGTTCTTTACCAAGGCATCTGAGCCTGATTCCTTGAATGTGCTGGGCTTTCTCGATGCGGATGATTGGGGTGTCGACCTGGGCGCTGAGGCAGGAAAAGTTGGCAAGGTGGGCTATCAAGGCCATGACGGCAGGCAAGTAGCGCAGAAAACACCACCGCCGTATCTACGCGAGTTGGATATATAGGCTGGATCCCGGTACGTGCACGGACCCAGTTGCCGCGCGGCAGAGAGATCTAGGGGTTACCTCTGGTATCCAGCGGAACATACCAATAACTATTTGCGCCCACGCCGCACGTAACCGCTCTGCTGAATGCTTACGCGTGGCAGAGTCTTTGTGGCTGGCACGGCTTTATGTGCAGTGACACGCCAGCTTAATCGCAGGATAATAACGGCAATTTTTCGGCCGGTTCGCTTAACGCGCGCACCAGCATGCAGTGCGGTTAGTTCGAGTACAGCCGCCTGAGCCTGACAACCCTGGAGTGTCTGTTTGATCGTCTTCCGATATTTGTCCCGAGAGGTTCTGGTTACCTTGAGTGCGGTCAGTGCCGTGCTGCTGGTGATCATCATGAGTGGCCGCTTCATCAAGTACCTGGCCCAGGCGGCTCAGGGGATGCTCGATCCGGGCGTACTGTTTCTGATCATGGGCTTTCGTCTGCCCGGCTTCCTGCAACTGATTCTGCCGCTGGGGCTGTTTCTGGGTTTCCTGCTGGCCTACGGGCGTTTGTACCTGGACAGCGAGATGACCGTGCTGTCGGCGACCGGCATGAGCCAGCAGAAGCTGTTTATCTACAGCCTGGCGCCGGCCACTGTGGTGGCGCTGCTGGTTGCCTGGTTGAGCATGGGGCTGGCGCCTCAGGGCGTTTCCCAGGTCGCCAAGATCTTCAATGAGCAGGATGCGCTGACCGAGTTCGATACGCTGGTGCCCGGGCGCTTTCAGTCCATGCGCAATGGCTCGCGGGTCACCTACACCCAGGAGCTGTCGGAAGATCGCACCGAGTTGGGCGGCATCTTCATCTCCGACAAGCGCTTGTCCCGTGCAGGTGACAAGGAGCGCGGCATCACCGTGCTGGTGGCCGAGAGTGGTCGTCAGGAAGTGCAAGCTGACGGCAGCCGTTATCTAATTCTGGAAAACGGCTATCGCTATGACGGCAATCCGGGACAGGCCGATTACCGCGTCGTGCAGTACGACACCTACGGTGTGTTGCTGCCCAAGCCTTCGGTGACCGCAGACATCAGCGAGCGCGAAGCCATACCCACGTCGCAGCTGTTCGGCAGTGACGAGCCGCGTCTGCAGTCTGAACTGCAGTGGCGTCTATCCATTCCGTTGCTGGTGTTCATCGTCACCTTGATGGCGGTGCCGCTGTCTCGGGTCAACCCGCGTCAGGGGCGCTTCCTCAAGTTGCTCCCGGCGATTCTGTTGTACATGACCTACCTTGGTTTGCTGGTTGCTGCACGCAGTGCGTTGGACAAAGGGCGCATTCCGCCAGCAATCGGCCTGTGGGGAGTGCACCTGCTGTTCCTGCTGATCGGTCTGGCCCTGCTGTATTGGGAACCGATGCGTCTGAAGCTGGTAAGTCGTCGGGAGAGCGCTCGTGGTTAAGCTGGATCGTTACATTGGCGCGCAGGTGCTGTTCGCCATTCTGGCTGTGCTCGGCATCATCGTCGGCCTGGCCCTGCTGTTCGCCTTCATCGACGAGTTGGGTGATATAGAAGGTAACTACGGCCTGGGCGATGCCCTGTGGTACGTCTTCCTCACCGCGCCGCGGCGCATCTACGACATGCTGCCCATGGCTGCGCTGGTGGGGTGTCTGATCGGCCTGGGTACTCTGGCCAGCAACAGCGAGTTGACCATCATGCGTGC
The DNA here is from genome assembly GCF_979258205.1 of Pseudomonas sp. AC355. Lineage (NCBI taxonomy): Bacteria > Pseudomonadati > Pseudomonadota > Gammaproteobacteria > Pseudomonadales > Pseudomonadaceae > Pseudomonas > Pseudomonas sp. AC355. The sequence goes on from NZ_OZ409843.1 coordinate 5,094,134, forward strand.
GGCTGGCGTGTCCATCGGGCGCATCGTCTGGGGCGTGATGAAGCCGATGCTGGCGCTGATGCTGGTCGGCATCCTGATCGGTGAGTATGTCGCCCCTTGGAGCGAGAATCAGGCCCAGGCGGGCAGGGCCATGGCACAGGGTGGTGGCGAAGCGCAGACCTCGAAGCGGGGCATGTGGCACCGTCAGGGGCAGGAGTTCGTGCACATCAATGCCGTGCAGCCTGATGGCGTGTTGTTCGGTGTGACGCGTTACCGCTTCGACGATCAGCGTCGTCTGGAATCGTCCAGCTTTGCCCGTCGCGCTACCTACGAAGGTAGCTACTGGCAGCTGGAAGATGTGGCCACCACCCAGTTCCACGAGCGCAGCACCGAAGTGCTCAAGGCGCCGAGCGAGCGTTGGGATATCGAGCTCAATCCGCAACTGCTGGGCACCGTGGTGCTGGAGCCCGAGGCGCTGTCGGTCAGTGGTCTGTGGCGCTACATCCATTATCTGAAAGAGCAGGGCCTGAACAATGGTCAGTACTGGCTGGCGTTCTGGACCAAGGTGCTGCAGCCGCTGGTCACCGCTGCGCTGGTGCTAATGGCGATCTCCTTCATTTTTGGCCCGCTGCGCTCGGTCACCCTCGGCCAGCGCGTGTTCACCGGTGTGTTGGTTGGCTTCGTGTTTCGTATTGCTCAGGATCTGCTGGGGCCTTCGAGTCTGGTCTTCGGCTTCTCGCCGCTGTTCGCGGTGCTAATCCCTGCGGGTATCTGTGCGGTGGCAGGCTTCTGGCTGCTGCGCCGAGCTGGCTGATCTATCGCATCGCGCCTTCTCCTGTCTGGCGGGGGAGGGCGTGGTGCATGCTTTGAGCCTTTTCTTTGTGCGGGTATTCACCTTGCCGATGGGTGCCGTTAGTTGCTCTTCTCGCTACTTGCGATGCGCGTTCTTCGGCAGTTGCACGGTAACGCTATCCGAGTAGTGGTCGTGCCAGCTGCATTTGCGTTTGTCGAAGAGCACCCACAGGTAGCCCAGGCCCAAGGCCAGTCCCGAAACAAGTGCGACCAGAAACCGTAGCAATGCTTGCCACAGGCTGATCGCCGTGCCGTCCTTATTTTGTACGCGTATGCCCCAGACCTGCATGCCTAGTGTCTGGCCGCTGTGCGTCCAGAATTTGGCGAAGAACCCGAACAGGCTGATTAGCAGCAGGGTGGATAGCAACGGGTCACCGTCCAGTGCTCCTGCGTCTGACCATTGGCGTAGTTGTGCTTCGCCGTAGATCGCCATCTGAATCAGTTTGTAGATGAAGGTGACGACGATCAGCAGGGCAATGCACAGGAAACTGTCGTAAAGCACCGCAGCCAGGCGGCGGCCCAGGCCGGCTGTGGGGAAGTCACCTTGCGGGCGCAGTGCATGTTTTGGCATGGAGGGCTCGTGATGTGGGGGCAGGCCATACTAAATTGCAGGCATAAAAAAACCCCTGATATGCATCAGGGGTTTTTCAAGCAGCGGCTTATTCCTGGACTTGAACCTGGTCAGCCTGCATGCCTTTTTGACCTTGTACAGCGACGAAGCTAACTTTTTGGCCTTCTTTCAGGCTCTTGAAGCCGTTACCTTCGATAGCGCGGAAGTGTACGAACAGATCCGGACCGCTTTCTGGAGTGATAAAACCAAAACCTTTCTCGTCGTTAAACCACTTGACGGTACCGTTCTGACGATTCGACATGTCTCTTTTCCTTGGAACTAGAGTTGATGACAGCCTCCATATATAGAGGACTGAATACTGGTTGCAAGGAGTGTGGAAGTCGAACGGGATGTAGCGGATCTTGAGCGATCTACTGCATCAGGTCACGATTCTCGGCGACCCATGCAAACACAGTGGCTGAACTCTACGCTAACTCTGAAGCAAATGCCAACCCCTCGGCCACGCATAATCCCACGTAAGATTCGTGAGGCTTTTGGGCGAGTTTCGAGTTGGTTTTTATAATGGCTAATTGCGCGAAGAGGAGTCGCGCAGCACAGCTTTGCTGCGAACTGTCACAAGTAGGTAACAGTTGAAGGATATATGGTGCCCCGGGGGAGACTCGAACTCCCACTTCTTTCGAAAACGGATTTTGAATCCGCCGCGTCTACCGGTTCCGCCACCGGGGCACAATCGCGGCGCAGTATAGGGAGCAAGTTGCCGTTGGTCAATGCACTTGCGTGGTCAGCGTGTAGGAATTCCGGTAAGCTGCTCCGCCCTGCAAGACGACACCTTTTCCTCCATGCGCGTTGCCGACTTTCATTTCGAACTGCCAGATGAGCAGATCGCCCGCCATCCCCTTGCCGAACGCCGTGCCAGCCGTCTGCTGATTCTCGACGGTGCCAGTGGCGCGCTCGCTCATCGGCATTTCGCCGACCTGCTCGAGTACCTGCGCCCGGGTGACCTGATGGTGTTCAACAACACCCGCGTGATTCCGGCGCGGCTATTCGGCCAGAAGGCGTCGGGTGGCAAGCTCGAGGTGCTGATCGAGCGCGTGCTCGACGAACATCGGGTGCTAGCCCATGTGCGTTCCAGCAAGTCACCCAAGCCAGGTTCGACGATTCTCATCGAGGGTGGTGCTCAGGCGCAGATGGTGGCGCGCCACGATGCACTGTTCGAACTGCGTTTCGACGAGGCGGTACTGCCGCTGCTCGAACGTGTCGGGCACATGCCGTTGCCTCCTTATATAGACAGGCCGGATGAAGGCGCGGATCGCGAGCGCTATCAGACCGTCTATGCGCAGAAAGCCGGTGCCGTAGCGGCGCCTACCGCAGGCCTGCATTTCGACGATGAGTTGCTGGCGGCCCTGCGCGAGAAGGGTGTCGAAAGCGCCTTCGTCACGCTGCACGTCGGCGCAGGAACCTTTCAGCCGGTGCGTGTGGAGCGTATCGAAGATCATCACATGCACAGCGAGTGGCTGGAGGTCGGCCAGGACGTGGTCGACGCAGTGCAGGCCTGCCGTGCCCGCGGCGGTCGAGTGGTTGCCGTGGGCACCACCAGCGTCCGCTCGCTGGAAAGTGCAGCTCGCGATGGTGAGCTGAAGCCGTTCAGCGGTGATACCGACATCTTCATCTATCCCGGTCGGCCATTCCACGTGGTCGATGCCCTGGTCACCAACTTCCATCTGCCCGAATCGACCCTGCTGATGCTGGTGTCGGCGTTTGCCGGCTATGCAGAAACCATGGCGGCCTACGCTCAGGCGGTGGCCGAGGGATATCGCTTCTTCAGTTACGGTGATGCCATGTTCATCACCCGCAATCCCGCGCCACGCGGGCCCGAGGATCACCTATGACGCGCAGCTGCCGCATGTCCTTCGAACTGCTGGCCACCGATGGCAAGGCCCGTCGTGGCCGCCTGACTTTCCCCCGTGGCGTGGTCGAGACCCCGGCCTTCATGCCGGTCGGCACCTATGGCACGGTAAAAGGTATGTTGCCGCGCGATATCGAAGCCATTGGTGCGCAGATGATCCTCGGCAATACCTTTCACCTGTGGCTGCGCCCAGGTACCGAAGTCATCAAACGTCATGGTGACCTGCATGATTTCATGCAGTGGCAGGGGCCAATCCTCACCGACTCGGGCGGCTTCCAGGTTTTCAGCCTGGGGGCGATGCGCAAGATCAAGGAGGAGGGCGTGACCTTCGCCTCGCCGGTCGATGGTTCCAAGGTGTTCATGGGCCCGGAAGAGTCGATGCAGGTGCAGCGCGATCTGGGCTCCGACATCGTGATGATCTTCGACGAGTGCACGCCGTATCCCGCCGAGTTCGATATGGCCAAGACCTCCATGGAGCTGTCGCTGCGCTGGGCCAAGCGTTCCAAGGTCGCCCATGGTGACAGTACCGCGGCGTTGTTCGGCATCGTTCAGGGTGGCATGCACGAGTCGTTACGCATGCGCTCGCTGGAAGGCTTGAGCGAGCTGGATTTCGACGGCCTTGCCATTGGCGGTCTGTCGGTCGGCGAGCCGAAGGAAGAGATGATCAAGGTGCTGGATTATCTGCCAGGGCAGATGCCCAGCGACAAGCCGCGTTACCTGATGGGTGTCGGCAAGCCGGAGGATCTGGTCGAAGGCGTGCGCCGTGGCGTGGACATGTTCGACTGCGTGATGCCGACGCGCAATGCGCGCAACGGCCACCTGTTCATCGACACCGGCGTGTTGAAAATCCGCAATGCGTTTCACCGTCACGATGACTCGCCGCTGGATCCGACCTGCGACTGTTACACCTGCAAACACTTCTCGCGCGCCTATCTGCACCATTTGGATAAATGCGGAGAAATGCTCGGCAGCATGTTGAATACAATCCACAACTTGCGTCATTACCAGCGCCTTATGGCTGGTTTGCGCGAGGCAATTCAACAGGGTACATTGGCCGCCTTTGTCGATGCCTTCTACGCCCGGCGCGGTCTGCCAACGCCGCCGCTGGAATGATGATTCGATGGCTAAAAAATCTTTCAACAGGAGTGTCAAATGAGCTTTTTTATTCCCGCTGCCTACGCTGATGCTGGTGCTGCCGGCCCGGCTGGTTCCGGTTTCGAGTGGATCTTCCTGGTCGGCTTCCTGGTCATCTTCTATCTGATGATCTGGCGCCCTCAGGCCAAGCGTGCCAAAGAGCACAAGAGCCTGCTTGGCAATCTGCAGAAGGGTGACGAAGTGGTAACTTCCGGCGGCATCGCCGGCAAGGTTTCCAAGGTCAGCGACGATTTCGTGGTAATCGAAGTGTCCGACACCGTCGAACTGAAGATCCAGAAAGGTGCCATCGCAGCAACCCTGCCTAAGGGCACGCTGAAAGCCATCTGATGACGGTTGAAAAACTACCTGCGTTGCCATCGCTGCGTTAAAAACAAGCTCGGAATGCTCATGTACCAAAGTACACTCCGCTTCCTCGCCTGTTTTTGCCTTGCGCTGGCTGCCTCGCCTACGTTTTTCAGCAGTTTGTTGACTATCTGTTCCAGTTTTATCCATCCCGCGGGGCGCAGATTGCGCCCCGCGTCATAAGCGGGCGGCGTCATTCATGCTCAACAAATACCCTCTGTGGAAATACTTGCTGATCGCAGCGGTACTCGGCATCAGTCTGATTTATTCCGCACCCAATCTCTACCCTGATGATCCGGCCATCCAGATCAGTGGGGCCAGCACGGCGCAGGCCATCGAGCAAGCTGATCTCGATCGTGTCAGCAAGGCGCTGGGCGACGCAGGTATCCAGGTCAAGGCATCGAGCGTTGGCGAGCAGGGCCGTAACGGCCTGCTGCGTCTGACCAAGCAAAGCGACCAACTGCCGGCCAAGGACATCGTGCGCAAAGCGCTCGGCGACAACTATGTAGTTGCCCTCAACCTGGCCCAGACCACCCCCGACTGGCTGCGTAATCTGGGTGCGAGCCCGATGAAGCTCGGCCTCGACCTTTCTGGCGGTGTGCACTTCCTGCTCGAAGTCGACATGGACAAGGCGCTGGACGTTCGTCGCCAGGTCTATGAAGGCGAGCTCAAGAGCCTGCTGCGCAAGGAGCGTGTGCGCTATCGCAGCATGCCGCAGCAGGGCGGCGCCATCCAGTTGGGCTTCGCTGACAGCGAGACCCTGGAAAAGGCCCAGCAGCTGATCCGCAAAGATTTCAACGATTTCGAATTGAATGCTCAGGAGCGTGCTGGCCAGCAAGTGCTGCGCGTAACCATGACGGCAGCCAAGATCGCCGAGATTCGCGAATACTCGATCCGCCAGAACCTGACCACCGTGCGTAACCGGGTCAACGAACTAGGCGTCGCCGAGCCGCTGGTTCAGCGTCAGGGTGCCAACCGCATCGTGGTCGAGCTGCCAGGCGTGCAGGACACTGCCGAAGCCAAGCGTATTCTCGGCAAGACCGCCAACCTCGAATTCCGTCTGGCGGCTGACCCGAATGCACCGCGTGGCACCACCGAGCCGTTCGGCTTCCGCGAGGAAGGTCGTCCGCCGGTGCAGCTCGAGCGTGAGCTGATCATCACCGGTGACCAGGTGACCGACGCCCAGGCCAGCTTCGACGAGAACGGTCGCCCGCAGGTGAACATCCGTCTGGATGGCCATGGCGGTGACCTGATGAACCGCGCGACCCGCAGCAACGTCGGGCGCAGCATGGCGGTGATCTTCATCGAGCAGCGTCCGCTGACCCGCTACGTGAAGCAGATGGTCGATGGCGTCGAGCAGGAAGTACAGGTCGACTCCTTCAAGGAAGAGAAGCAGATCATCAGCCTGGCGACCATCCAGTCGCCGCTGGGTAGCCAGTTCCGCATCACCGGCCTGAACGGCCAGGGCGAGTCATCCGAGCTGGCGTTGCTGCTGCGTGCCGGTGGTCTGGCTGCACCGATGTATTTTGCCGAAGAGCGCACCATTGGCCCTAGCCTGGGTGCCGAGAACATCGTCAAGGGCATCGAGTCCACTGAGTGGGCGATGGTCTTCGTGTCGCTGTTCATCATTGCCATTTACCGATTCTTTGGTGTCTTGGCGACCGTGGCGCTGGCCTTCAACCTGGTCTTGCTGATCGGCCTGATGTCGGTGATCGGGGCGACTCTCACGCTGCCTGGCATCGCCGGTATCGTATTGACGCTGGGCATGGCGGTGGATGCCAACGTGCTTATCTTTTCTCGAATACGAGAGGAGCTGAACAATGGGCTGTCGGTGCAGCGGGCGATTCACGAGGGGTTCGATCGAGCCTACTCCGCCATTCTCGACAGTAACCTGACGACCTTGCTGGTCGGTGCGATTCTGTTCGCGCTGGGTACTGGGCCGGTGAAGGGTTTTGCTGTGACGTTATCGCTGGGCATCATCACCTCGATGTTTACCGCGATCATGTTCACTCGCGGCATGGTCAACCTGATCTTTGGTGGCCGTAACTTCAAGAAATTGTGGATTTGAGGTGAGATCATGAAGTTACCATCGCGCATTCCTTTCATGGCGATACGCAATATTGCGTTCGCCATTACCGTGGTTATCAGCCTTATCGGCTTGGGTAGCCTGTTCAAACATGGTCTCAATTTCGGCCTGGACTTCACTGGCGGGACGCTGATCGAGCTGACGTACGAGCAGCCAGCGGATCTGGAGTTGATCAAGCGTGAGCTGGGTCAGGCTGGCTACAACGATGCAGTGGTGCAGAGCTTCGGTTCCACCACTGATGTGCTGGTGCGCCTGGCTGGTGACTCCGCCGATCTTGGTAGTGAAGTTGCCACGGCCCTGCGCAAGATCGATGGAGATACCTCGTTCGAGGTCAAGCGCGTCGAATTCGTCGGCCCTCAGGTTGGTGAAGAGCTTCGCGATCAGGGTGGCTTGGCGATGCTTTTGGCGCTCGGCGGGATCCTGTTGTACCTGGCGTTTCGCTTTCAGTGGAAGTTCGGTATCGGTGCCGTCGGCTCGCTGGCGCACGACATCATCGTGACCCTCGGTATCCTGGCTTTCTTCCAGGTGCCGTTCGATCTGACGGTGCTTGCGGCGGTGCTGGCGATGGTGGGCTACTCGCTCAATGACACCATCATCATTTATGACCGTATTCGCGAAAACTTCCGCGTAATGCGCAAGGCCGACATCATCGAGAACATCGACGTTTCGGTTACTCAGACGCTGCTGCGTACCATCGCCACTTCATTGTCGACGGCCATGGCGCTGATCGCTTTGCTGGTGTTCGGTGGCGATAGCCTTGGTGGCTTTGCGCTGACGCTGCTGATCGGTGTTGTGGTGGGTACCTACTCCTCGGTCTATATCAGCGCTCCCGTGCTGATCTGGTTGAAGCTGACCTCCGAGGATCTGATTCCACCGGTGGCCAATGCCGAGGGCGTTGACGAGCGTCCTTGAAGTTGTGACGCTCGGCTCAGTGCAGTGGATATAAGCGGGCGACAAGGGAACTTGTCGCCCGTTTTGCGTTTCCAAGGCAGGGAGTAAAGCGCAAGTGCGCTGCAGTTGTGATCAGGAGGTTCGCATGAACAAGTCATTGTTGGTTGGAGCTGTATTGGGTGCTGTTGGTGTCACAGCAGGTGGCGCGGTTGCGACCTACAGTTTGGTCAGCGGTGGGCCTCAGTACGCCGAAGTCCTGGCGGTGAAGCCAGTGACTGAAACCATCAGGACGCCGCGTGAAGAATGCAAGGACGTGGCCGTTACCCGCCAGCGTCCGGTTCAGGATCAGCATCAGATAGCAGGTACCGCTATCGGCGCCGTGGTCGGTGGTCTGCTCGGTAACCAAGTCGGTGGTGGTAACGGCAAGAAGATCGCTACCGTGGCAGGTGCCGTCGGTGGTGGTTACGCAGGTAACAAGGTGCAGGAAGGTATGCAGGGCCGCGATACCTATACCACCACCGAGACGCGTTGCAAGACCGTGACCGACTCCAGCGATAAGATCGTTGGCTATGACGTGAAATACGATCTCGATGGCAAGATCGGTAAGGTGCGAATGGACGAAGAGCCGGGCAGCAAGATCCCGGTGCGCGATGGCAAGCTGGTGCTGGCCGATTCTGAGGCGGACGAGTGATTCGCTCAGCTTGATGCATAAAAGGCGCTCTCAGGAGCGCCTTTTTCGTGGGCAATAAAAAACCGGCGCCAGGCCGGTTCTTTATAGGTGCACCTATTAACGCTTGAGCGATGCCGAGAGATGCGGCTGGATCGCGGTCAGTACGGCCTTGAAGCACTTGGTGTTGCCGGCGACGATCTGACCCTTCTCGAGGAATTCATGACCACCGCTGAAATCGCTGACTAGGCCGCCCGCTTCCTGGATCAGCAGGGCGCCTGCGGCCATGTCCCACTCGGATAGGCCGAACTCCCAGAATGCGTCGAAGCGGCCTGCGGCAACGTAAGCCAGATCCAGACTGGCGGCACCCGCGCGGCGTACGCCTGCGGTCTGGCCTACCAGGCTACGGAACATGCCCAGGTAGTTCTCGAGATTGTCCAGTTGGCTGTCGCGGAACGGGAAGCCGGTGCCCAGCAGGGCGCCTTCCAGGCTCTTGCGATTGCTCACGCGTAGGCGACGGCCGTTCAGGGCTGCGCCACGGCCGCGGCTGGCGGTAAATTCTTCCTGGCGCACCGGGTCGATAATCACTGCATGCTCTAGGCGGCCGCGGTATTTACAGGCCAGGCTTACGGCGAAGTGCGGGACGCCACGGATGAAGTTGGTAGTGCCATCCAGTGGGTCGATGATCCATTGGTAATCGGCGCCTTCGCCGCTGCCTTCCAGCAGGCCACCTTCTTCGCCAAGGAAGCTGTGAGTTGGGTAGGCCTTGCGTAAAGCCTGGATGATCATCAGCTCGGCTGACCTGTCGATCTCGGTGACGTAGTCCTTGGCGTCCTTTTCATCTACAGAGATGACGTCCAGGCGTTCGATGGAGCGGAAGATCATTTCACCGGCGCTACGGGCTGCGCGCAGCGCGATATTCAGCATGGGCTGCATGGAAGTTCACCTGGGGTCGTAATAAAGCCGGCCATTCTAGCAGAAAAGCATCTCGCTTGAAGTGCCGTCGGTGTGCTGCGTGGCATAAAGCGGGGGGCTTCTGTAAGATTTGTCACCTTATTTATCCGACGCGGGCGTCTCCCTTGTTGCAGAACATTCGAGTGGTACTGGTCAATACCAGCCATCCCGGCAATATCGGCGGGGCGGCTCGTGCCATGAAAAACATGGGGCTGTCGCGGCTGGTCCTGGTCGAGCCGCGTCAGTTTCCGAGTGAGGAGGCGGTGGCGCGGGCATCTGGCGCTACCGATATCCTCGATTCTGCCCAGGTGGTTTCGTGCCTTGAAGATGCACTGGTCGGCTGCAGTCTGGTATTCGGCACCAGCGCCCGTGAGCGGCGCATCCCCTGGCCGCTGATCGATCCGCGCGAATGTGGCGTGGCGGCTGTGGAAAAGGCCTTCGCTGGTGGCGAGGTGGCGCTGGTATTCGGTCGCGAGCACGCCGGCCTGACCAACGAAGAGCTACAGCGCTGCCATTTCCATGTACATATTCCGTCCGATCCGGCATTCAGCTCGCTGAACCTAGCTGCCGCTGTGCAGGTGCTGACCTACGAAGCGCGCATGTCGGCTTTGGCGCTGGAAAACGCGCCTCGCCAGGAGGTCGCTGCCGACGAGGGTGATCAGCCGGTGACCGCTGACGAGATGGAGTCCTTCTATGGGCACCTCGAAAAGTCGTTGGTAGAGATTGGTTTTCTCGACCCGGTAAATCCGCGTCATCTGATGAGTCGTCTGCGTCGGCTGTACGGCCGCAGCGGTGTGACCAAGCTGGAAATGAACATCTTGCGCGGCGTGTTGACTGAAACGCTCAAGGCGGCGCGTGGCGAGCACCATAAGCGGGGAAAGACTGATGTTTGAGCGCATGCGGGAAGATATTCAGGGTGTTTTTCATCGTGATCCGGCAGCGCGCAATGCGTTCGAAGTGGTCACCTGTTACCCCGGATTGCATGCGGTGTGGCTGCATCGGGTGGCTCACGGGCTGTGGTTGTCGGGTTGGAAATGGCTGGCGCGCAGCGTGTCGAATTTCAGTCGCTGGCTCACCGGCATCGAAATTCATCCGGGTGCGGTGATTGGTCGGCGTTTCTTCATCGATCACGGCATGGGCATCGTCATTGGTGAAACTGCCGAGATCGGCGACGACGTGACGCTCTATCAGGGTGTGACCCTGGGTGGCACCAGCTGGAACAAGGGCAAGCGTCACCCGACGCTCGAGGACGGCGTGGTGGTGGGTGCTGGTGCCAAGGTGCTTGGCCCGTTCACGGTCGGTGCTGGTGCCAAGATCGGTTCCAATGCAGTGGTCACCAAGGCGGTGCCAGCCGGTGCGACGGCAGTGGGGATTCCGGCCAAGATAATCGTCAAGGACGATGGCGGGCTAGAGGCGCAACGCCAGGCCATCGCCGACAAGCTGGGTTTCGATGCTTATGGCGTCAGTCAGGACATGCCGGATCCGGTGGCGCGGGCGATCGCGCAGCTGCTCGATCACCTGCATGCGGTCGATAATCGTCTGGAAGGCATGTGCGAAGCGCTCGGTGCGCTGGGTAGTGATTATCGCGCCAAGGATTTGCCTGAGTTGCGCGCCGAAGACTTCGATGGCGTGTGCAAGGGGCAGGGTGACAAGCCGGCCGCCTGATGCGTGGTGTGCATAGCTTTGCTATGATCCGCCGCCGTTTCAGGCGTGCAATGCGTCTAAACCTGAGTGTTTTGGTAGGACTTATAGTTGACTTAAATACTCGGGAATAGGATAATTGCGCCACATTGTGATTCCTTGGTAACCCTTCATGCGACTGACTACCAAAGGCCGATACGCCGTGACTGCCATGCTCGATCTGGCGCTGCATGCGCAGAACGGGCCGGTATCCCTCGCCGATATCTCTGAGCGCCAGGGTATTTCTCTCTCCTACCTTGAGCAGCTGTTCGCCAAACTTCGTCGTGGAAGTCTGGTTTCCAGTGTTCGTGGCCCTGGTGGTGGTTATCAGCTGTCGCGCAACATGCAGGGTATCCAGGTCGCTGAAGTGATCGATGCGGTCAACGAATCCGTCGATGCGACCCGTTGCCAGGGGCAGGGCGGTTGTCACTCCGGCGACATCTGCCTGACTCACCACCTGTGGTGCGACCTGAGCCAGCAGATTCACGAGTTCCTTAGCGGCATCAGCCTGGCCGATCTGGTTACTCGCAGCGAGGTCCAGGAAGTCGCCCAGCGCCAGGATCAGCGCCGCTGTAACAGCAATGGCAGGGTGCACCATCTAGATAAGATTGAAGCGTCCACCGTCGATTGAGCACGCAAGGCGCCGGCCTGATACCTGATTAGGAGATACCGAAAAATGAAATTGCCGATCTACATGGATTACTCCGCGACAACGCCGGTCGACCCGCGTGTTGCGCAAAAAATGATCGAGTGCCTGACCAACGAAGGCAACTTCGGTAACCCGGCATCGCGTTCCCACGTGTTTGGCTGGAAAGCTGAAGAGGCGGTTGAAAACGCTCGCCGTCAAGTTGCCGAGCTGGTCAATGCCGACCCCCGCGAAATCGTCTGGACGTCCGGTGCCACCGAATCCGACAACCTCGCCATCAAGGGTGTTGCCAGCTTCTACGCAAGCAAAGGCAAGCACCTTATCACCTCGAAGATCGAGCACAAGGCGGTGCTCGACACTATGCGCCAGCTTGAGCGTGAAGGCTTCGAGGTCACCTACATCGAGCCCCGCGAAGATGGCCTGATCACGCCGGCCATGGTCGAGGCTGCACTGCGCGATGACACTACTCTGGTGTCGATCATGCACGTCAACAACGAAATCGGCACCGTCAATGACATCGCTGCGATCGGCGAGATGCTGCGGGCGCGTGGTGTGTTCTTCCACGTCGACGCCGCCCAGTCGACCGGCAAGGTCGAGATTGATCTGCAGACGCTCAAGGTCGACCTGATGTCCTTCTCAGCGCACAAGACCTACGGCCCGAAAGGCGTCGGCGCTCTGTACGTACGCCGTAAGCCGCGTATCCGCCTGGAGGCTCAGACCCACGGTGGCGGCCACGAGCGCGGCATGCGCTCCGGCACCCTGGCGACCCATCAGTGTGTCGGCATGGGCGAAGCCTTCCGCATCGCCAAGGAAGAAATGGCCGCAGAGAACGCCAAGGTACTGGCCCTGCGTGATCGTTTCTTCAAACATGTCGATGGCCTGGAAGAGTTGTACATCAACGGCAGCATGACCGCCCGTGTACCGCATAACCTGAACCTCAGCTTCAACTACGTCGAAGGTGAGTCGCTGATCATGGCCCTCAAGGATCTGGCGGTATCGTCCGGTTCGGCCTGTACCTCGGCCTCTCTGGAGCCTTCCTACGTGCTGCGCGCCCTGGGCCGCAACGACGAACTGGCGCACAGCTCGATTCGCTTCACCTTCGGTCGCTTCACCACCGAAGAGGAAGTCGACTACGCCGCGGAGAAAGTACGCGAGGCAGTCACCAAGCTGCGCGAACTGTCGCCGCTCTGGGATATGTTCAAAGAAGGTGTCGACATTTCCAAAGTGGAATGGGCAGCACACTAAAAGCTGCCGGTGAGCGGCGCCTGATGAAAGAGGATTGATAACATGGCTTACAGCGAAAAGGTCATCGACCACTACGAGAACCCGCGCAACGTCGGCAAGATGAACGCGGAAGATCCTGATGTCGGCACCGGCATGGTCGGCGCACCGGCCTGCGGCGACGTGATGCGTCTGCAGATCAAGGTCAATGAGCAAGGCGTTATCGAAGACGCCAAGTTCAAGACCTACGGCTGCGGTTCCGCCATTGCGTCCAGCTCCCTTGCCACTGAATGGATGAAGGGCAAGACGCTGGACGAGGCGGAAACCATCAAGAACACCCAACTTGCCGAAGAGTTGGCATTGCCGCCCGTAAAAATTCACTGTTCGGTACTCGCCGAGGACGCCATCAAGGCGGCCGTGCGCGACTACAAGCAGAAGAAAGGTTTGCTCTAAGGAGGTTCGTCGATGTCCATCAGCATGACTCCAGCTGCTGCCCAGCATATTCGTCGCTCGCTTGACGGCCGTGGCAAGGGCGAGGGTATTCGCCTGGGTGTGCGCACTACAGGCTGCTCCGGCTTGGCTTACGTGCTGGAGTTCGTCGACGAAACCGCCAGCGAAGATCAGGTGTTCGAGAGCCATGGCGTCAAAGTGATCATTGATCCCAAAAGCCTGGTTTACCTCGATGGCACCGAGCTGGATTTCGTCAAGGAGGGGTTGAACGAAGGCTTCAAGTTCACCAACCCGAATGTCCGTGGCGAGTGTGGCTGTGGCGAAAGCTTTAACATCTGATGAGTAGTTCTGGCCCCTGTCACTTCGCCCTGTTCGAATTGCAGCCGAGTTTCCGTCTGGATCTTGACCTGCTCGCGAGTCGTTATCGCGAGCTGGCTCGCGGGGTGCACCCTGATCGTTTTGCTGACGCTTCCGAGCGTGAGCAACGTCTGGCGCTGGAGCGTTCGGCGAGCCTCAACGAGGCCTATAGCACGCTCAAGAGCGATTCGCAGCGCGCTCGCTACCTGCTGGCGATGCGTGGGCCCGAGCTGCCGTTGGAGGTCACCGTGCAGGATGCTGACTTCCTCATGCAGCAGATGCAGTGGCGCGAAGAGCTCGAAGAGTTGCAAGACGATGCTGATCTGGCAGGGGTTGCGGCCTTCAAGGGACGTTTGAAGATCGCCAAGCAACACCTCAACGATAGCTTCGCCGAGGCCTGGGAGGACAATGCGCGCCGAGAAGAGGCCGAACGCCTGATGCGCCGCATGCAGTTCCTCGACAAACTTTCCCACGAGGTGCGTCAGCTGGAAGAGCGCCTCGACGATTAATCCGCGTACGGCTGCCGTGGCCGTGCCTGATACCCAGATAAGCACCGACTAACTATGGCTTTATTGCAGATTGCTGAGCCCGGACAGAGCCCACAACCACACCAGCGTCGTCTGGCTGTAGGGATCGATCTGGGCACCACCAATTCCCTCGTCGCAGCCGTGCGCAGCGGCGTCAGCGAGCCGTTGCCGGACAGTGAAGGGCGCCTGATTCTGCCCTCGGCCGTGCGCTACCACGCCGATCGTGTCGAGGTCGGTGAAACGGCCCGGCGTGACGCGGCCAGCGACCCCTTCAACAGCATCCTGTCGGTCAAGCGCCTGATGGGGCGCGGCCTTGCCGATGTGAAGCAGTTGGGCGAGCAATTGCCTTACCGCTTCGTCGCTGGCGAGTCGCACATGCCGTTCATCGACACCGTGCAGGGGCTGAAAAGCCCTGTGGAAGTGTCCGCTGACATCCTTCGAGTGTTGCGCCAGCGCGCCGAGGCGACTCTGGGTGGCGAGCTGGTGGGGGCGGTGATAACCGTTCCAGCCTATTTCGATGATTCCCAGCGCCAGGCTACCAAGGACGCTGCGCGTCTGGCCGGCCTGAGCGTGCTGCGCCTGCTAAATGAGCCCACTGCTGCTGCGGTTGCCTATGGCCTCGACCAAAACGCCGAAGGCGTGGTGGCGATCTACGACCTGGGCGGCGGCACCTTCGATATCTCCATCCTGCGTCTGACCGGTGGTGTGTTCGAGGTACTGGCTACCGGTGGCGACAGTGCCCTGGGTGGTGATGATTTTGACCATGCCATCGCTGGCTGGATCGTCGAGCAGGCTGGGCTGTCCGCCGATATCGCGCCGGGTGCCCAGCGCAGCCTGCTGCAGACGGCCTGCTCCGCCAAGGAAGCGCTGACCGATGCCGAGAGCGTCGAGGTCGTGCATGGGCAGTGGCGCGGTGTATTGTCCCGCGCCGGTTTCCAGGCGCTGATCGAGCCGATGGTGGCGCGCAGCTTGAAAGCCTGCCGCCGCGCCGTGCGTGATTCCGGTGTCGAGGTCGAAGACGTCGGTGCCGTGGTCATGGTCGGTGGTTCGACTCGTGTGCCGCGTGTGCGCGAGGCGGTCGGCGAGCTGTTCGGCCGTCAGCCGCTGACCGATATCGACCCGGATCAGGTGGTCGCCATCGGTGCGGCGATCCAGGCCGATGCGTTGGCCGGCAACCGCCGTGCAGACGGCGAAGAATTGCTCCTGCTGGACGTCATTCCGTTGTCTCTGGGGCTGGAAACCATGGGCGGGCTGATGGAGAAGGTGATTCCGCGCAACACCACGATTCCCGTGGCGCGTGCACAGGAATTCACTACCTATAAAGATGGCCAGAGCGCCATGATGATCCATGTGCTGCAGGGCGAGCGTGAGCTGATCAGTGATTGCCGCTCCCTGGCGCGTTTCGAGCTGCGCGGTATTCCGCCGATGGTGGCGGGTGCGGCGAAGATTCGTGTGACCTTCCAGGTGGATGCCGACGGTTTGCTCAGCGTCAGTGCCCGCGAGCTGGCGTCGGGCGTCGAAGCCAGTATCCAGGTCAAGCCGTCCTACGGCCTCACCGATGGTGAGGTGGCGCGTATGCTCAAGGATTCCTTCCAGCATGCCGGTGGCGACAAGGCCGCCCGCGCGCTGCGCGAGCAGCAGGTCGACGCACAGCGTCTGCTCGAGGCGGTCGAGGCTGCCCTGCAGGTCGATGGCGAGCGGCTGCTGGATGCCGAAGAGCGCACGGTGATCGACCTGCAGATGCAGGAACTACGTGATTTGTTGACTGGCACCGATGGTGTGGCCATCGAGCAGCAGACCAAGCGTCTGTCGCAAGTGACCGATGCTTTTGCAGCCCGGCGTATGGATTTGACGGTAAAAGCCGCGTTGTCCGGGCGCAACCTGAATGAGATTGAGGGATAACTGATGCCGCAGGTGATTTTTCTGCCCCACGAGAAATACTGCCCGCAAGGGCTGGTCGTGGAGGCGCAGCCTGGTACTTCCATTCTGGAGCTGGCCCACGAGCACCATATCGAGATGGAAAGTGCCTGTGGTGGTGTATGTGCCTGCACAACGTGCCACTGCATCGTGCGTGAGGGTTTCGACTCACTGAACGAGGCCGATGAGCTCGAAGAGGACTACCTGGACAAGGCCTGGGGGTTGGAAGCGCAGTCGCGTCTGGCCTGCCAGGCGCTCGTTGGTGAAGAAGACGTGACCGTCGAAATTCCCAAGTACTCGCTCAACCATGCCGCCGAAGCGCCGCACTGATCAGGAAGCCCACGCATGAGCCTGAAATGGGTTGATGTTCTCGAGATCGCCATCCAGCTGGCCGACGGCAAGTCGGAAGTCGATCCCCGTTACGTGAATTTCGTCCAGCTGCATCGCTGGGTGGTCGAGCTGCCGGAGTTTTCCGACGACCCGCAACGCGGCGGTGAAAAGGTGCTCGAAGCCATTCAGGCTGCGTGGATCGAAGAATCGCAGTAACGCCTCAGGGCGGTTTTTTGCCGGCCCGGATGTGCGGAGTGGGTGCCAGTACGGGCACCGCTCTTATGCTTTTGACTGGAACCCGCGTATAATTCGCGGGTTTAATTTTTGGCTTTAATCCACCGTTTCTGGAGTTTCACATGGCTGTTCAACGCACTTTCTCCATCATCAAGCCTGATGCCGTCGCTAAAAACGTTATCGGCGAGATCACCACTCGTTTCGAAAAAGCCGGCCTGAGCATCGTCGCTTCCAAGCAACTGCAACTGTCCGAGCGCGAAGCTGCTGGCTTCTATGCCGAGCACAGCGAGCGTGGTTTCTTCAAGGATCTGGTTGCATTCATGACTTCCGGTCCTGTCATCGTTCAGGTTCTGGAAGGCGAAAACGCCATCGCCAAGAACCGTGAGCTGATGGGCGCTACCAACCCGAAAGAAGCTGCTGCCGGCACCATCCGTGCTGACTTCGCTGTTTCCATCGACGAGAACGCTGTTCACGGTTCCGACTCGGAAGCTTCCGCTGCTCGCGAAATCGCATACTTCTTCTCCGCTACTGAGGTAAACGCTCGCATTCGCTAAGGCGAAGCGTGCGAAGGTGACGTCATGACCGACACGAATGGCAAAATCAACCTGCTGGGCCTGACCCAGCCGGAAATGGAGCAGTTCTTCGACAGCCTCGGAGAGAAGCGCTTTCGTGCCGGTCAGGTCATGAAGTGGATTCACCACTTTGGCGTCGATGATTTCGCCGCCATGACCAACGTCGGCAAGGCCTTGCGCGAGAAGCTCGAGGCCGCTGCCTACATTCGCGGGCCCGAAGTGGTCAGCGAAGACATTTCTACCGATGGCACCCGCAAGTGGGTCGTGCGTGTGGCGTCGGGCAGCTGCGTGGAAACCGTGTACATCCCCCAGGGTGGGCGTGGCACTCTTTGCGTTTCCTCGCAAGCCGGCTGTGCTCTGGACTGCAGCTTCTGCTCCACGGGCAAGCAAGGTTTCAACAGCGACCTCACCGCGGCCGAGATCATCGGCCAGGTGTGGATCGCCTGCAAATCGTTCGGCAGTGTGCCGGCGAAGATCGACCGTGCCGTCACCAACGTGGTGATGATGGGCATGGGCGAGCCGCTGCTGAACTTCGACAACGTCGTCGCTGCCATGAAAATCATGATGGACGACCTTGGCTACGGCATCTCCAAACGCAAGGTGACCCTGTCGACCTCCGGCGTGGTGCCGATGATCGACAAGCTCGGTGAAGTAATCGACGTGTCTCTGGCGCTGTCGCTGCACGCGCCAAACGACGAACTGCGTAGCCAGCTGGTGCCGATCAACAAGAAGTACCCACTGGAAATGCTGCTGGCTGCCTGCAAGCGTTACGTCTCCCGTCTGGGCGAGAAACGTGTGCTGACAATCGAGTACACCCTGCTCAAGGACGTGAACGATAAACTCGAGCACGCCGAGCAGATGGTTGAGCTGCTGGCGGACATACCCTGCAAGATCAACCTGATTCCGTTCAACCCGTTTCCCCATTCGGGTTACGAGCGTCCAAGCAACAACGCCATTCGCCGTTTCCAGGAACTCTTGCAAAAAGCCGGACATAACGTCACGGTGCGCACGACTCGCGGTGAAGATATCGATGCGGCTTGTGGGCAACTGGTCGGTCAGGTCATGGATCGTACCCGCCGCAGTGAACGCTACATCGCCGTGCGCCAGTTGAATGGTGACGCGGATGCTCCGCGTCCTACCGCCAGTCGTACCTGAGAGGATCTCCATGACCGTGCTGCGTTCCCTGCTGTTTCTGCTGAGTGCAAGCCTGCTCACTGCCTGTGTCTCCACCGGTGACGTCGACCCGATGAAAACGTCCGAAGGCCGCAAGAAGGCCTACGACTCTTTCGTCCAGCTTGGCATTGGCTATCTGCAGCAGGGTGAAACCGGGCCGGCCAAGGTGCCGTTGAAGAACGCGCTGAATATCGATTCGTCCGCCCCCGATGCCCACGCCGTGCTGGCCCTGGTGTTCCAGCGCGAGATGGAACCGAAACTGGCTGATGAACATTTCCGCAAATCACTGTCGAACAACCCCAAGGACGCACGGCTGCTGAACAATTACGCAGGCTTCCTGTTCGAGCAGAAACGCTACAAAGAGGCACTGGATCGCTATAGCCTCGCCGCCGAGGACAGCCTCTACCCAGAGCGTGCCCGGGTGTTCGAGAACCTCGGTATGACCGCCATGATGCTCAAGCAGCGTGACGAGGCCAAAGCCTATTTCGAGCGTTCGCTACGCCTCAACAGCCGCCAGCCGCGTGCGCTGCTGGAAATGGCGAGCCTTTCTTACGAAGACAAACAGTATGTGCCGGCGCGCAGCTATTACGAGGGCTACAGCGCCATTGCCGAACAGAACGCCCGCAGCCTGTTGTTAGGCGCGCGACTGGCCACGATCTTCGAAGATCGTGACCGTGCCGCCAGCATCGGTTTGCAGTTGAAACGTCTTTATCCCGGTACGCCGGAATACCAGCAATATCTGTCGGAGCAAAGATGAAAGCGGCCCAACCTGAAGTTGTAGCAGCTCATCACGTCAATCCTGGTGAAGCACTGCGTGCGGCGCGTGAGAGCAGGGGCTGGTCGGTCGCGGAAGTCGCGACCCAGCTCAACCTCACGTCAACGCGCCTGACCCAATTGGAAGCTGGCGAGTTCGATAAGCTGCCAGGTAATACATTCGCCCGTGGTTATATTCGCGCCTATGCCAAGCTGCTCGGCCTGGAGCAGGCGCCGCTGGTTGCCGACTTCGACCAATTCACAGGCAGCAATGCGATTGGCAGCAGTGTGCATGCACTCGGCCATATCGAAGAGCCAACGCGGTATTCGCAGAGCATCCTGCGCCTGGTCAGCTTCCTGTTGCTGGTCGGGGTGGGAAGCGCCTGTTTCTACTGGTGGCAGGATCAAGGCTGGCAGCTCGACGATCTGAAAAATGTTGGCATGGGCCACGTGGAAGTCGATGGCGCCGATGGCAATACGCAGATCCATACCCTTGATGAGCCGGAAGATCAGGCTGTGGCCGCAGCACAGAATCAAGGTGCCACCGAACTGCCGCTGCCGAGCGTTCCTGCCGAGCAG
Organism: Pseudomonas sp. AC355; assembly: GCF_979258205.1. Classification (NCBI taxonomy): domain Bacteria; kingdom Pseudomonadati; phylum Pseudomonadota; class Gammaproteobacteria; order Pseudomonadales; family Pseudomonadaceae; genus Pseudomonas; species Pseudomonas sp. AC355. Next base: position 5,113,976 of record NZ_OZ409843.1, read on the forward strand.
TCAGGCAACTCAGCCGACACCACGCCGGAAGCCACTGCCAGCGAACTGCTGGAACAGAACCCTCCGGCTGATACAGCCCAAGCGCCTGCCGAGGCGGGCACGCCAGCTAGCCCAGCCGCCCCTGCTGCTGCCGCCCCTGCGCCAACAAGCGCTCAGCCGCAGGCTCCGGTCGCCGCTGGGGAAGGTTTGGTGAGCCTGAAGTTCACCGCTGACTGCTGGATTCAGGTGACCGACGCCAACGGAAAAGTGGTCGCCAGTGGCCTGAAACGTGCTGGCGACAGCCTTGATGCTCGCGGCCAGGCGCCGCTCGAGCTGCGTCTGGGTTTCGCCCGCGGCGTTCAGGTTAGCTACAACGGCGCGGCCGTTGATGTGGCGCCGCACATTTCCGGTGAAACCGCACGCTTGAAGTTGGGTGGGCAGTAATATGCATGGTGAATCGCCGATCAAACGTCGCCTGTCGCGCAAGATCTGGGTGGGCTCGGTTCCGGTAGGGGGTGATGCACCCATTGCCGTGCAGAGCATGACCAACACCGACACCAATGATGTTGCCGCGACCGTCGAGCAGATTCGTCGTCTCGAAGCGGCTGGCGCCGATATCGTACGGGTATCTGTGCCGGACATGGACGCTGCCGAAGCCTTTGGCCGTATTAAAAAGCTGGTCAACCTGCCGTTGGTGGCGGACATCCACTTCGATTACCAGATCGCCCTGCGTGTGGCTGAGCTGGGCGTCGATTGCCTGCGTATCAACCCCGGAAACATCGGTCGTGAAGACCGCGTTAGAGCGGTGGTCGAGGCGGCCCGTGACAAGGGCATCCCGATCCGCATCGGCGTCAACGCCGGTTCGCTGGAAAAGGACCTGCAGAAGAAATACGGCGAGCCGACTCCAGCAGCGTTGGTAGAGTCCGCGCTGCGCCATGTAGAGCATTTGGATCGTCTGAACTTCCCGGACTTCAAGGTCAGCGTAAAGGCCTCCGATGTGTTCATGGCCGTCGAGGCGTATCGCCTGTTGTCCAAGCAAATCGAGCAACCGCTGCACCTGGGTATCACCGAAGCGGGTGGCTTGCGCTCCGGTACTGTGAAGTCCTCTGTCGGCCTGGGCATGCTGCTCGCCGATGGTATTGGCGACACCATCCGTATTTCTCTGGCCGCCGACCCGGTGGAAGAGATCAAGGTCGGCTTCGATATTCTCAAGTCGTTGCGCCTGCGTTCGCGGGGCATCAACTTCATCGCCTGCCCAAGCTGCTCGCGCCAGAACTTCGACGTGGTCAAGACCATGAACGAGCTGGAAACCCGCGTCGAGGATCTGCTGGTGCCGCTGGACGTCGCCGTGATCGGCTGCGTGGTCAACGGCCCGGGCGAAGCCAAGGAGGCACACATCGGCCTCACTGGCGGCAGCCCGAACAACCTGGTCTACATCGACGGCAAGCCCGTTTCGAAACTGACCAACACTAATCTGGTGGATGAGCTGGAAAGGCTGATCCGCACAAAGGCGGCCGAGAAGGTCGCAGCCGACGCGGCCGTGATCGTGCGCGGCTGATCCGTGCTTAAGGAAAACAATTGAGCAAGTCCCTGCAAGCCATTCGTGGCATGAACGATATCCTGCCGCAGCAGACCCCGGCCTGGCGTTACCTGGAAACTACTCTGGCAGAGCTGCTGGATAGCTACGGCTACCAGGAAATGCGCCTGCCACTCCTCGAGTTCACCGAACTGTTCGCCCGCGGCATCGGCGAGGGTACCGACGTGGTCGACAAGGAGATGTACACCTTCCTCGACCGCAATAACGAATCGCTGACCCTGCGCCCCGAAGGCACTGCAGGCTGCGTGCGCGCGGTACTCGAGCATGGCATGACCGGTGGCGGCCAGGTGCAGAAGCTCTGGTACGCGGGCCCCATGTTCCGCTACGAGAAGCCGCAGAAGGGCCGGTATCGCCAGTTCCACCAGATCGGCGTTGAAGTCTTCAATCTGCCTGGGCCGGACATCGATGCCGAGCTGATCACCCTGACCTGGCGCCTGTGGAAGCAATTGGGTCTGAGCGATGCGGTGACCCTGCAGCTCAACAGTCTGGGTTCCAGCGAAGCCCGTGCGGTGTATCGCGATGCACTGGTGGCCTACCTGCAGGAGCGCTTCGATCAGCTCGATGAAGACAGCCAGCGCCGCTTGACCACCAACCCACTGCGCATTCTTGACAGTAAGGTGGCCGCGACTCAGGCGCTGCTTGCCGACGCACCGACGCTGCACGACTACCTGGACGAAGAGTCCCGCTTGCATTTCGAGGGCCTCAAGGCACGTCTCGATGCGGTCGGTATCGCCTACCAGATCAACCCCAAGCTGGTACGTGGTCTGGATTACTACGGCCGTACGGTGTTCGAGTGGGTCACCGACAAACTCGGCTCCCAAGGCACCGTGTGTGCCGGTGGCCGTTACGATGGCCTGATCACCCAGTTCGGCGGTAAGCCGACGCCGGGTGTTGGCTTCGCCATGGGCGTCGAGCGTCTGGTGCTGCTGCTGGAAACCCTGCAGCGCGTGCCGGCCGAGCTGAGCCGCCCGGCTGATGCCTTTATTTGCGCCTTTGGCGAGCCCGCCGAGTTGGCAGCGCTGGCCCTGGCGGAAAACCTGCGTAACGAAGTTCCGGGGCTACGCCTGCTGGTTAACGCCGGTAGCGGTAGTTTCAAGAGTCAGTTCAAGAAGGCCGACAAGAGCGGCGCTACCTATGCGCTGATTCTGGGTGAGGACGAACTGGCTGCTCGCGTGGTAGGTTGCAAACCTTTGCGCGATGACAGCGAACAACAAAGCATTGCCTGGTCGGATCTTGCCGGCCATCTGGCGTCCTGCACCCAGCAGGCTTGAGCGATTTAGCGATTAAGGAGTATTGGGGTGGCGTTGAATAGCGATGATGATGAACTGGCCGGCTTCAAGGACTGGTGGCAGCGCAATGGTAAACCGCTGATAGCGGGCGGTGCCCTGGCGCTGATCGTGGTATTCGGCTGGCAGGCCTGGCAGAAGTACCAGAGCAATCAGGCTCAAGGTGCTTCCATGCTCTACCAGCAACTGCTGGAATCGGCCCTGACCCCGAGCGGTCAGCCTGACGCGGCCAAGGTGGCGGCGTTGGCAGGCCAGTTGAAGAGTGATTTCGGCGGTACTCAGTACGCTCAGTACGGCAGCCTGTTCGTGGCCAAGGTCGCGGTCGAGACTGGCAAGCTGGACGATGCTGCCAGTGAATTGCGCAGCGTTGTCGACAAGCCAGCCAATGACACCCTTGGCGAGCTCGCTCGTCAGCGTCTGGCTCGCGTGCTGGCTGCCCAGGACAAAGCCGATGAAGCCTTGAAGCTGCTTGAAGGCGACGCTGACAATGCTTATCTGGCCAGCCGCGAAGAACTCAAGGGTGACCTGCTGGTGAAGTTGGGCCGCGCCGATGATGCCCACGCTGCCTATGTGAAGGCCAAGGGTGCGCTGTCTGAAGAAGCTGCCGTGGGTGGTCTGCAGATGAAGATCGACGACCTGGCCAAAGGGGATGCATGACGTGATGCGTTGGAAGAATGTCGCACTGCTGGCCCTGGCCGTTCTGGTCGTTGGTTGCAGCAGCAACAGCAAGAAAGAACTGCCACCTGCCGAGCTTCCCAAATTCAAAGAGGAAGTGAAGCTGCAGAAAGAGTGGAGCCGTTCGATCGGTAACGGTCAGGGCGACATCTACAACATGCTCGAGCCTGTGGTCGATGGCGAGCAGATCTTCGCCGCTGATGTCGAAGGCCTGATCGTCTCCATGGAGCGCACCACCGGTAAGGTGTCCTGGAAGAAAGAACTCGAGGCACCGGTTTCCGGCGGTGTGGCTGCTGGCTACGGTATGGTTGTGGTCGGCACCCTCAAAGGTGAAGTGATCGCGCTCGATTCGTCCACTGGTGAAGAGAAGTGGCGCTCCAAGGTGCCGAGCGAAGTTCTCTCTGCTCCGGCCATCAGCAGCGACACCGTGCTGGTACAGACTCAGGATGACACGCTGGTTGCCCTGGACGCCTACAGCGGCCAGCAGCGCTGGATCTTCGAAAATACCCCGGCGGTACTGACTCTGCGCGGCACTGGCAGCCCGGTACTGACCAACCAGTTGGCCATCGCTGGTCTGTCGAGCGGTAAGGTCATCGCCCTGGATGCCCAGCGTGGCATTCCAGTCTGGGAGCAACGTGTTGCTATCCCGCAAGGCCGTTCCGAGCTTGATCGTATTGTTGATATCGACGGTGGCCTGCTGCTGTCCGGTGGCCAACTGTACGTAGTGACCTACCAGGGGCGTGTCGCTTCTCTCGATCTGGAAAGCGGCCGTGTGCTGTGGCAGCGCGAGGCCTCCAGCTCCATGGGTGTGGCGCAGGGCTTTGGTAACGTCTATGTGACCCTTGCCAGCGGCACCGTGGAAAGTATTGACGAGCGTTCGGCTTCGGCCCTGTGGAGCAACGATGCCCTGGCCCGTCGCCAGCTGTCGGCGCCTCAGGTGTTCTCCAGCTATGTCGCGTTTGGTGATCTGGAAGGCTATCTGCACCTGATCAGTCAGGTCGATGGCCGTTTCGTCGGCCGTATCCGCATTGACAGCGACGGCCTGCGTACTCGTCCGCTGGTCGTCGGCGACTGGCTGTATGCCTTTGGCAACGGCGGCAAACTGGTGGCGTTGACCATCAAGTAAAGCCCGGCTCCGCTTGTCCGGTATGGCCGGGCAAGCGGAGCAGATAGCGCAAGATTTGTGGCCGCTGCCTGTGCAGCGGCTTTTGTATTTTCTGAAATAACGAAGTGGAGAGCCGAATGGTTCCCGTAATTGCCCTGGTGGGCCGGCCGAACGTCGGCAAATCCACCCTGTTCAACCGCCTGACCCGCACCCGCGACGCGATCGTCGGTGACCTTTCGGGTCTGACCCGCGACCGCCAGTACGGCGAGGCCAAATGGCAGGGGCGTACCTATATCGTGATCGACACCGGTGGTATTTCCGGTGACGAAGAAGGCATCGACGCAAAGATGGCCGAGCAGTCCCTGCACGCCATCGAAGAAGCCGACGCCGTGCTGTTCCTGGTCGACGCCCGTGCCGGGCTGTCCGCCTCCGATCAGATGATTGGCGAGCACCTGCGCAAGCGCAACAAGCGCAGCTTCCTGGTGGTCAACAAGGTCGACAACATAGACCCGGATCTGGCCCGCGCGGAATTCGCCCCGCTGGGCATGGGCGAAGCCCTGGCCATCGCCGGTGCCCATGGCCGTGGTATCACCCAGATGCTCGAAGCGGCACTGGGCAGCTTTCCCAAGGATGCTGGCGAGCTGGCTGACGGTGAAGAACCTGAAATCGTCGCCGAGGGCGAGGAGCCCAAGCGTATTCCCGGCCCGAGCGAGAAGGACGGCATCAAGCTGGCCATCATCGGTCGTCCCAACGTCGGCAAGTCGACCCTGGTCAATCGCATGCTCGGCGAAGATCGGGTCATCGTCTACGATCAGGCCGGCACCACCCGCGACAGCATCTACATCCCGTTCGAGCGCGATGACGAGAAGTACACCCTGATCGACACTGCCGGCGTGCGCCGCCGCGGCAAGATCTTCGAAGCGGTGGAAAAGTTCTCGGTGGTGAAAACCCTGCAGGCGATTCAGGATTCCAACGTCGTGGTGTTCGTCATGGACGCCCGCGAAGGTGTGGTCGACCATGACCTCAACCTGCTCGGCTTCGTGCTCGAGAGTGGTCGTGCTTTGGTCATCGCGCTGAACAAGTGGGACGGCATGGAGCCCAGCGAGCGTGAATACGTGAAGACCGAGCTGCAACGCCGGTTGTTCTTCGTGGACTTCGCTGACATTCACTTCATCTCGGCGCTGCATGGCACCGGTGTGGGTCATATTTACAAGTCGGTGCAGGCCTCGTTCCAGTCGGCGATCACGCGCTGGCCGACCAACCGCCTGACCCAGATCCTCGAAGACGCCGTGGGCGACCATGCGCCGCCGATGGTCAACAACCGTCGCATCAAGCTGCGCTACGCTCACCTGGGTGGCGCCAACCCGCCGTTGATCGTGATCCACGGCAACCAGGTCGATGCGGTGCCCAAGTCGTATATTCGCTACCTGGAGAACACCTACCGTCGTGTACTCAAGCTGGTCGGTACGCCGATCCGTATCGAGTTCAAAGGTGGCGAGAACCCGTATGAGGGCAACAAAAATACCCTTACGGATCGCCAGGTGAACAAGAAGCGTCGCCTGATGAGCCACCACAAGAAGGCCGAGAAGAAGCGCAAGGACAAGCGCTAGGGCGAGCGGCAAGCGAGAACAGAAAACACCGGCGTAATGCCGGTGTTTTCGTTTATGTCCTGTGTCCCTCAAGAAGGGCCGTAGCCCGCTTATGGCGGTTTGCAAATATCGAGATTCGCCAAAGCGGTGGGCCGCTGGTGACGGTGTTCCTACTCAGGCGCGTACTGCTACTTGCAGCATAAACTGCAAAGCTTCGGGCACTCCGTGGCTCTTTAGGCGACTAATCCAGAACCCTACGGCCACAAGAAGGATTTCATGATGAAAGTATTGATGGTGCTGACTTCCCACGATCAGCTCGGCAACACCGGCGAGAAAACCGGCTTCTGGCTCGAAGAGTTCGCGGCCCCGTACTACGTGTTCAAGGACGCTGGCGCCGAGGTGGTGCTGGCTTCACCGGCCGGCGGCCAGCCACCGCTGAACCCGAAAAGTGACCTGCCGGATTTCCAGACCGAGCACACTCACCGCTTCAAGGCCGACCCTGCTGCACAGCAGGCCCTGGCCAATACCGTCAAGCTGGACACCATCCGTGATGCGGACTTCGACACCGTGTTCTACCCAGGCGGCCACGGTCCGCTGTGGGATCTGGCCGAGTCGAAGCTGTCCATCAGCCTGATCGAGGCCTTCGAGCGCGCCGGCAAGCCTATCGGCTTCGTCTGCCACGCCCCTGGCGTACTGCGTCACGTCAAAGCCGCCGACGGCTCGCCGCTGATCAAGGGCCGCCGCGTCACCGGCTTCACCAACGGTGAAGAGGCTGCGGTTGAGTTGACCGACGTAGTGCCGTTCCTGATCGAGGACGAGTTCCAGAAGCTTGGTGGCCTGTACGAAAAAGGTCCAGGACTGGGCGCCCTTCGTGATCGAAGACGGCAAGCTGATCACTGGCCAGAACCCCGCCAGCTCGGAAGACGTCGCCAAGGCGCTGCTCGCGCAACTCAAGTAACCGCTGAGCGAGGCTGAATCGCCTGTGCAGATGCTGCACGGGGATTCAGCCTTTTCCTGTCAGCTCGACGATCGACAAGGACATCCGATGATCACGCTTCACCACCTCAATGCCTCGCGCTCGTTGCGCATTCTCTGGCTACTGGAAGAAATCGGTGAGCCTTACAGGCTGGTTCGCTATCAGCGAAACCCCGCCACCCATCTGGCCCCGGACTCTCTCAAGCAGATTCACCCGCTGGGCAAATCACCGGTCATCGAAATCGACGGGCAGTTGCTGAGCGAGTCAGGGGCGATAGTCGAATACCTGATCCGTCGCTTTGCGCCACGGCTGGAGCCGGATTTCAGCTCGCCGGCTTATCTTCACTACCTGCAGTGGCTGCACTTTTCCGAAAGCTCGGCGATGGTGCCGGTGCTGCTGAAGATCTTCACCCGCTTCGAGCAGGACGCCGGCACCACGCTGTCGTTCCTCGGCGGCTATACCCAGACCGAGTTCGACAAGGTGCTGGGTTACCTGGATGAGTTTCTGGCCGACAAGCACTTCGTGCTCGGCGAGACGCTGTCCGGCGCGGACTTCATGCTGGCCTTCGTAGCGATCACCGTGGTGGAGCAGTTGGCCCTGGGCGAGCGGTATCCCCACCTTGCCGCCTACTTGCAGCGTCTGACTGCACTGCCAAGCTGGCAGCGAGCCGTAGCGCTGGAAGGTCAGCAGGGCTGAAGCATCAGCCGCTAACGCCGCTGTCGGCTACTTCCGGGTGAGCTTGCGGCTGCCAGCCGCCGCCCAGCGCACGGAATGCCGCTATCGCGGCGCGGGCCGACTCAATCTGCGCCTGCGCTCTCGCGTCGGAAGCCTGGAGCAGCGTCTCGTCGGCGTTGAGCACATCGATCAAGCTGGCCGTGCCGTTCTGATAAGCGATGAATGAAGATTGCCGGGCACGCGTCAGCGATGTTTCTCCCGCGATGAGGGTCGAGGCTTGAGCCTCTCGGTTCACCAGGGCAGAGAACGCATTCTCGACGTCTTCTGTCGCGCGCAGCACTGAGAGGCGATAGCTGGCGAGCGCTTCGGCTTCCTGGCCCTTGGCCTGATCGATCTGGGCATTGATGCGGCCGAAGTCGAAGAGCCTCCAGCGCAACCCCAGAACGCCCGCCGATTGGCTGGCTCCGCTGCTGAACAGGTTGCCGCCCGAGGTGGTCGCGCTGCCGATCAGCGCACCGAGTGAAAACTTTGGGTAATACTCGCTGATCGCCACGCCGATGCGCGCATTGGCAGCCTTGAGTTGGCGCTCGGCGGCGATGAGGTCGGGGCGGCGACGCAGCAGGTCGGCCGGCGAGCCGGTTTCCGAAATCTGTGGTGCCCGTGGAATTGCACTGGCTGCAGACAATTCGTCACGGTGCGTGCCTGGCGGTGCGCCGAGCACCACATCCAGCGCGTTCATGGCTGCATCTAGCCCTGCCTGTAGCACCGGTACGCTTGCCCGAACCTGCGACAGTTCGCCCTCGGTCTGATGCATCTGGAACTCGGCGGCGAGGCCTCGGCTGTGCAGCAGACGAACTTTTTCCAGCAAGTCCTCCTGGGTTTTGACCTGACGCTCGGCAATCTCGAGGCGGGCCTGCAAGCCACGAATGGCCGTGTAGACATCCGCGGTTTGCGCGGCGATGGCCAGCCGGATGGCGACTACGCCAGCCTCGGATGCCTGATACTCGGCGACTGCGGCCTCCCGGCCACGACGCAAGCCTCCGAACACATCCAGCTCCCAGCTCGCTTCGAGGTTGGCCTCATAGCTATTACCATAGCGGTCATAGCCAGGCGTGGAGTCGAGCACCTGGCCGAGTGGCGTTTCCACTGACTGGTAGGCGCGCGCGGCTTGTCCGTTGATGCTGCCGGAGGGGAGCAGCGCCGCATTGGCTGCACCGAGCCCGGCGCGTGCCTGGGAAACACGAGCCTGTGCCTGTGCCATATCCAGGTTCTGCTCCAATGCCTTGGCGACCAGACTGCTCAGTAGCGGGTCACCGAAGCCTTCCCACCACTGTGCAAAGTTGGCGGGCTTGGCGTCTGGCCGTTGCTCTACGGCGGCCTGGCCGAGATAACGATCAGCCAGCGGAGCGTCCGCTCGCTGATAGTCCGGGCCGACCGCGCAACCTGCGACCAGGCTGGTGCTCACCACGATAGCGAGAATACGGAAGGGAGGCATAGCGTTCTCTCAGGCGAGATATAGGGTGTGACCATATTATAGATTGGTCACTTGCTGTCAATCAGCTCACCATGGAGTTAAGCTGCAGGCATGAACGAAAATATGAATACGCCATCCACGCGTGGGCCGTTGGATCATGATGTCCGCGATCAGGTCATCAGTGCGGCGACCAAGCATTTCGGCCACTACGGTTACGAGAAGACCACCGTGTCCGACCTGGCCAAGGCCATCGGTTTTTCCAAGGCCTACATCTACAAGTTCTTCGATTCCAAGCAGGCCATCGGTGAGGTGATCTGCTCGAATCGACTGGCCATGATCATGGAAATCGTTGATGCCGCCATCGCCGATGCGCCGACCGCGTCCGAGAAGCTGAGGCGTCTGTTCCGCTCGATTTCAGAGGCAGGTAGCGATCTTTTCTTCCACGACCGCAAGCTCTATGACATCGCTGCGGTCGCTTCGCGCGATCAGTGGCCGTCGGTCAAGGCTCATGAACTGCGCATCCGCGCAATCATCCAGCAGATCCTTCTCGATGGGCGTGAGGCGGGTGAATTCGAGCGCAAGACGCCGCTGGACGAAACCACCAACGCGATCTTTCTGGTTATCCGCCCGTACGTGAACTCCGCTCAGTTGCAGTACAACCTCGACACCGTTCCCGAGGCGGCCGTGCATCTGCCTGCTTTGATATTGCGTAGCTTGGCGCCGTAGATAATCTTTGTGACCATTGACAATATTGGTCACAGGTCAAAGAATGTGGTTCCCGTATTGCTCTTGAGTAATGGAACCCATGCGCCTCAAGCCCGCCACCTTCGTCGTTTGTTTATTGCCTGTCGTCCTGGTGGCGTGCGGCGATTCTTCCGTCAGCAAAGACCCACGTAACAAGCCGCCTCTGGTCAGGACGGCATCGGTCGAGCGTTCGGCCGATGTCGCTCGCACGTTCACCGGGGTCGTCGTTGCTCGTACCCAGAGCGATCTCGGCTTTCGCGTTTCCGGGAAGATACTCGAGCGTCTGGTCGATACCGGGCAGACGGTCAAGCGCGGCCAACCGCTGATGCGCCTCGACCCGGTCGACCTGCAACTGCAGGCGCGTGCGCAGCAGGAGGCGGTTGCTTCCGCCAGGGCACGAGCCAAGCAGACGGCTGATGACGAGGCGCGCTATCGCGGTCTCGTCGCGGCAGGTGCGGTTTCGGCATCGGCTTACGATCAGATCAAGGCAGCTGCTGATTCCGCGAAGGCGCAGCTCAGTGCGGCCCAAGCCCAGGCTGACGTCGCGCGCAATGCCACGGGCTACGCGGCATTGCTGGCCGACGCCAATGGCGTGGTGATGGAAACACTGGCCGAGCCCGGACAGGTGGTCAGTGCCGGGCAACCGGTGGTGCGCCTGGCACGCGCTGGCCAGCGCGAAGCCATCGTGCACCTCCCCGAAACCCTGCGCCCGGTGCCGGGCTCCACGGCCCAAGCCATTCTGTATGGCGACAGCGGCGCTGCCGTTACGGCCAAACTGCGTTTACTCTCCGAGGCCGCTGATGCCACCACCCGCACCTTCGAAGCCAGGTACGTGCTCGACGGCGCGCTGGCGAACGCGCCGCTCGGCTCGACCATAACCCTGGGCATCGCCGAGGGAAAAACACCTGAGCAGGTTCTGCAGGTGCCGATTGCCGCCCTTCATGATCCAGGCAACGGCTCGGGCGTATGGGTGATTTCCGGCGAACCGGCGAAAGTGTCCTGGCGTCCCGTTAAGGTGCTGGCCATTGGTGACGATGCGGCGCGTGTCGCCGGCAAGCTGGTATCCGGTGAGCAGGTCGTGGCATTGGGCGCGCACCTGTTGCGCGACGGTGAGGAAGTCAGGGTTGCCCCGACTCAGAACGCCCGTGTAGCCGGGAGTCAGCCATGAGCGAAGGGCGCTTCAACCTTTCTGCACTTGCGGTACGCGAGCGCTCCATCACGCTGTTCCTTATCTTGCTGATCGCCGTGGCCGGGACGCTGGCGTTCTTCCAGCTGGGCCGCGCGGAAGACCCGCCGTTCACGGTCAAGCAGATGACGATCATCTCCGCCTGGCCGGGCGCCACCGCGCAGGAGATGCAGGATCAGGTCGCCGAGCCGCTGGAAAAGCGCATGCAGGAGCTGAAGTGGTACGACCGCACCGAAACCTATACGCGCCCGGGGCTGGCATTCACCATGGTGTCGCTGCTCGACAGCACGCCGCCTTCGCAAGTCCAGGAGGAGTTCTACCAGGCCCGCAAGAAACTCAGTGATGAAGCCAAGACGCTGCCTGCCGGTGTCATCGGGCCCATGGTCAACGACGAGTTCTCGGACGTGACCTTCGCGCTCTTCGCGCTGAAGGCCAAGGGCGAACCCCAGCGGCAGCTGGTACGCGACGCCGAATCGATGCGTCAGCGCCTGCTGCATGTTCCGGGCGTGAAGAAGGTCAACATCATCGGTGAGCAGGCCGAGCGCATCTTCGTGTCTTTTTCTCACGACCGGCTGGCCACGCTGGGCGTCGCGCCGCAGGACATCTTCGCTGCACTGAACAGCCAGAACGCACTGACGCCTGCCGGCTCCATCGAAACCAGCGGGCCACAGGTGGTGATGCGCCTCGATGGCGCTTTCGACAAGCTGGAGAAGATTCGCGACACGCCGATTAGCGTGCAGGGGCGGACGTTGAAACTGTCCGATGTCGCCACGGTGGAACGTGGTTACGAAGACCCGGCAACCTTTCTGGTTCGTAACGCCGGCGAGCCTGCGTTGTTGCTGGGCATCGTGATGCGCGAGGGCTGGAACGGTCTCGATCTGGGGCAGGCACTCGACGCTGAAACGGCATTGATCAACGAAGGCATGCCATTGGGCATGACGCTCACTAAAGTTACCGATCAAGCGGTCAATATCAGCTCGTCCGTTGATGAGTTCATGGTCAAGTTCTTCGTCGCGCTGCTGGTGGTCATGCTGGTCTGCTTCATCAGCATGGGCTGGCGCGTGGGCGTCGTGGTCGCCGCTGCCGTGCCGCTGACGCTGGCCATCGTCTTCGTGGTGATGGCAGCCACGGGCAAGAACTTCGATCGCATTACCTTGGGCTCGCTGATTCTTGCCCTCGGGCTGCTGGTGGACGACGCCATCATCGCCATCGAAATGATGGTGGTGAAAATGGAGGAGGGCTACGACCGCTTCAAGGCGTCGGCCTATGCCTGGAGCCACACGGCCGCGCCGATGCTCTCCGGTACGTTGGTCACCGCTATCGGCTTCATGCCTAACGGTTTCGCACAGTCCACAGCCGGCGAGTACACCAGCAACATGTTCTGGATCGTCGGCATCGCCCTGATCGCCTCCTGGGTGGTCGCGGTGGCGTTCACCCCCTACCTGGGCGTGAAGCTGCTGCCGCAGATCAAGCAGGTCGAAGGCGGCCACGCGGCCATCTATGACACCCGCCACTACAACCGCTTTCGCAAGGTGCTGGCCGTCGTCATCGCTCGCAAGTGGCTGGTGGCGGGCGCGGTGGTGATGTGCTTCGTCGTCGCCGTGGTTGGCATGGGCCTGGTGAAGAAGCAGTTCTTCCCGACCTCCGACCGCCCCGAGGTGCTGGTCGAAGTGCAAATGCCTTACGGCACGTCCATCGAGCAGACCAACGCCACCGCGATCAAGGTCGAGAGCTGGCTGCGAGGACAGGAAGAAGCCAAGATCGTCACCTCTTACATCGGCCAGGGCCCGCCACGCTTTTACCTGGCAATGGCGCCCGAACTGCCTGATCCGTCCTTTGCCAAGATCGTCGTGCTGACGGACAGTCAGAAGGCGCGCGAAACGCTCAAGCAGCGCATACGTGAAGCGACATCCGAGGGCCTGGCCCCGGAAGCACGGCTGCGCGTCACGCAACTGGTGTTTGGCCCGTACTCGCCATTCCCGGTGGCTTATCGGGTAATGGGGCCCGATCCCGCTCGGCTGCGCGAAATCGCCGCCGAGGTTCAGGGCGTGCTGCAGGCCAGCCCGATGATGAGAACGGTCAATACCGACTGGGGCCCACTGGTGCCGACGCTGCACTTCTCGCTGGATCAGGATCGTTTGCAAGCTGTCGGGCTGACCTCCAACGCGGTTGCGCAGCAGTTGCAGTTCCTGCTGTCGGGCGTGCCGATCACGGCAGTGCGCGAAGACATTCGCTCCGTGCAGGTGGTGGGGCGCGCAGCGGGTGATATCCGTCTCGATCCGGCCAAGATAGAAGGGTTCACGCTGGTCGGGGCTGCCGGTCAGCGCATCCCGCTCTCGCAAATCGGCGAGGTCGATGTGCGCATGGAAGACCCCATCCTGCGCCGCCGCGACCGTACGCCCACCATCACTGTGCGTGGCGACATTGCCGAAGAGCTGCAGCCGCCAGACGTTTCCGCAGCACTCAGGAAAGAGCTGCAGCCGATCATCGACGGACTTCCCGACGGTTATCGGATCGAGATGGCGGGCTCCATCGAAGAGTCGGGCAAGGCCAGCCAGGCGATTCTGCCGCTGCTGCCGATCATGATCGCCCTGACGCTGTTGATCATCATCCTGCAAGTGCGCTCGATCTCGGCCATGGTCATGGTGTTCCTCACCTCGCCGCTGGGGTTGATCGGCGTGGTGCCGGTTCTGCTGCTGTTCCAGCAGCCGTTCGGTATCAATGCCCTGGTTGGCCTGATCGCGCTATCGGGCATCCTGATGCGCAACACGCTGATCCTGATCGGGCAGATCCACCACAACGAAAGCGAGGGGCTCGACCCGTTCAATGCCGTCGTCGAGGCCACGGTACAACGAGCCCGGCCCGTATTGCTGACCGCACTGGCGGCCATCCTCGCCTTCATCCCGCTGACCCATTCGGTGTTCTGGGGCACGCTGGCTTACACGCTGATCGGCGGGACGTTCGTCGGCACCATCATGACCCTGGTGTTCCTGCCGGCGATGTATTCCATCTGGTTCAAGATTCGCCCCCACACCGCCAATGCCCAAGCGCCAGCCTGATGCCAAACGAGGCGGGCGCATACCGAGCACGAGGAGGCTGTAATGATCGATTTCCAAAGACATAAACGCATCGTGGTCACCGGCACCGGTATCGTCGGGCCGCTGGGTTGTGGTGTAGACGAGGTCTGGCGCCGGCTGCTGGCCGGGCGCTCGGGCATTGCCACGCTGCCGACAGAGATCACCGAAGGCACCGGTGTAACCGTGGGCGGGCAAGTGCCGACGCTGGAGGACGATGCCGTCGCCGGGTATCAACCCGAGCTGATCATCCCCAGCAAAGAACGCAAGAAAATGGATCGCTTCATCGAGTTCGCCCTTGTCGCCGCGCATGAAGCGCTGCAACAGGCGGGCTGGCACCCGACCAGCGAAGCAGAGCAGCAGCGAACGGCGACCATTATCGCCTCCGGTGTGGGTGGCTTCGGTGCCATGGCTGAAGCCGTGCGGATTACCGATTCGCGCGGGCCTCGCCGGCTCTCGCCGTTCACCGCACCGTCGTTTCTCGCCAACATGGCGGCGGGGCACGTCTCGATCCGTCACGGCTTCAAAGGGCCGCTCGGCGCGCCGGTGACCGCGTGCGCTGCTGGCGTGCAGGCCATTGGCGATGCTGCTCGGCTGATCAGAAGCGGTGAAGCGGATATCGCCATCTGTGGTGGTACGGAAGCGGCCATCGATCGCGTGACCCTTGGCTGCTTCGCGGCGGCCCGTGCGCTTTCGACCGGCTTTGCCGAGCGGCCGCAAGAGGCGTCGCGGCCCTTCGACCGTAACCGCGATGGTTTCGTGATGGCCGAAGGCGCCGGGTTGTTGGTGATCGAGTCGCTCGAGCACGCCCTGGCACGCGGCGCCACGCCGCAGGCTGAACTGGTGGGCTACGGCACCAGCGCCGACGCCTACCACCTTACGGCCGGCCCGGAAGATGGCAGCGGCGCCCGTCGCGCCATGCAGCAAGCGCTCGCCCAGGCAGGCCTGAACGCCGCCGATGTGCAGCACATCAATGCCCACGCGACATCGACCCAGGTTGGCGACAAGGGCGAACTGGCGGCCATCCGCTCGCTGTTCGGCCATGATTCATCCGTCGCGATCAGTTCGACCAAGTCCGCCACCGGCCATCTATTGGGCGCGGCAGGCGGTATCGAAGCGATCTTCACGGTGCTGGCGCTGCGTGATCAGATCGTGCCGCCCACCTTGAACTTGGGCGAGCCCGATGAAAGTGCGGAAGGGCTCGATCTGGTCGCGCTCAGCGCCCGTAAGATGCCCATCACCCACGCGCTCTCGAATGGCTTCGGGTTTGGCGGCGTCAATGCCAGCATACTTTTTCGCCGCTGGGAGGCAACGCCATGAGCGTCGACAGTCAACCGGTGGCAATCGATGCCGCAACGACCCGCGAAGGCAGCCCGGCATTGACGGGTAAAATCGTCGCCTTGCTGGCGAGCCTCTCTGCGATCAGCATCCTCTCCACCAACATCATCCTTCCCGCGTTCCCGGAAATCGGCCAGCAGCTTGGCGTTTCCTCTCGGGAACTGGGGCTGACCCTCTCCAGTTTCTTCATCACCTTCGCATTCGCTCAATTGGTGGTGGGGCCGCTGGCCGATCGGTACGGGCGCAAGAGACTGGTTCTGGGCGGGCTTGCGCTATTCGTGATCGGCACACTGGTCGCAGGCTTTGCCAGCAGCCTTGATGTGCTGATTGCGGGGCGCGTCACACAAGCGCTCGGGGTCTGCGCTGCCGCCGTGCTGGCGCGGGCCATTGCCCGTGATCTGTTCGAGGGCGAAACCCTGGGGCGCGCGTTGTCGCTGACGATGATTGCCACCGCGGCAGCACCCGGATTTTCGCCATTGCTCGGCAGCGTGTTGACCACTGCTCTGGGATGGCGGGCGATCTTCTTGATGGTCGGGATAGCCGCCGTTGTCATCGGATTTTTCTACGCCCGGGGCCTTGGCGAAACGCTGCCCCGTGAACGCCGAGTCGCGCTCTCGGCACCACGCGTGGTGGCCGCTTACGGCAGATTGCTCCGCGACGGCAAATTCATCCTGCCGGCCGCCTCGGTGAGCCTGTTGATGAGCGGCTTGTTCGCCTCCTTCGCTGCCGCACCGGCGATCCTGATGAGCGGGATGGGCCTGTCTTCACTGCAGGCCGGGCTGTACTTCGCCGCCACCGTGTTCGTGGTGTTCGCTGCCGGCATGGCAGCCCCACGCCTGGCCCACCGCTTTGGCAGCCGCACGATCACCACCCTGGGCCTTGCCACCGCATTGGTGGCTGGCAGCCTGCTGCTAATCGGGCCAAACAACCCCGGCTTGGGCTGGTACTCGATATCGATGGTGATATTTCTCTGGGGAATGGGCCTCGCTAACCCACTGGGCACCGCAATCACCATGGGCCCCTTCGGCAAGGAAGCGGGCCTGGCCTCCGCGCTGCTCGGCTTCCTGACCATGGGCGCCGCCGCGATCACCACCTGGCTGGTATCGGTACTGGAGTTCGCGCCGGTAACTACGCTGGGCGCAACCCAGGTTGCGGTTTGCCTTGTTGCGGTGGTGTTGTTCACGTTGAGTAGTAGAGCTGTTAAAGCGTCGAGTTAGAAAACTGCTGGAAAGGGAGCGGGGTATGTTCTTTGCGAGTTAGCGAGGCTTCGATGGGTTATCGCCACCCTTGAACATCGCCCACAAAAAAGCCCTGTAAAAACAGGGCTTTCATGTTTCTGGTCTGGTCTGGTCTGGAACGGGATAAGGGAATCGAACCCTTTTCTAGCTCCCGCAATGCTCCGCAAAGGCCCTGCATTGCTCGCTTGGCCGCGGATTCTACACGCTTTACTCCGCTTTGCACCGCAGTGATGTCGACACTTTTTCGACAGGTTCTTGATAGAGCCGCGGGGGGGGGGGGCGGCCCATTCTGTGTTCAGGTAGTAAAGGTTTACGAATAGTTCACAGGGGAAACTTAAGCGAAAATCTCATGTTTTTTATCTTCTGCATCGACTATCGCTTGATGCTTTTTGATTTCGCTTAACATGTCCTGTTCTACTTCACTTAGCACTGTCCAGATTTCTTTGGTGTCGAAGTTGTTTAAGAATGCTTTAATTGAAATGCCAAGCATTCCGTCGCCGCTTAGATTTATTTGACTCGCCATGGGTGTTTCTCTTGTGGCTCTGTAGGTGGCTAATCTATTTTCAGCTGATATTTGTGTGTAAGCATTATTAAATAGTCCACGTATTATTAGTGCGTCGTAATAATCTCTCTGAGATATTCCTAATGTTATCGACTTTAGCTCATGGCCGCTAATGCCGAAATGAAAGTTAGGTAATCTGTACTCTAGATACGTTATTAAGCCTTCTTGCGTTTTATTTGCAAGTAGTTTCGAGATTGATAATAGCTGCTGCGGATAATTTTCTAGTACATAGTCTCGCGCATATCTATAAGAGTCAATGTTGCTTAAAAAGTTTAATATCGGTGACCACTTGGGGAAATCAAAATGAACTTGTTCGTAAAACTGTTTTGATACCGGGTCGCTTGAGCTCTTAATAAAAGAAGCTGCATGGTATTCCATGATGCTCTTGTGAAGAAATGTATCAATTCCGATACCGTCCTCTAGCATTAAGCAAGCTACTTTGACTATGTCGCTCCTGAAATCTTCTACTTCGCATTTTGCATCTTGAGTATATCTAAGTGCTTTGTTGAAGCAGTTTTTGAAATCATCAGATTTTACTGATCTTGATCCTACGTCTTGCACTATCATAAAGCAAAAAGCGTCGAATAATTTTTGAAGCTTTGATTCGGATAGCTTGCTAAAGTGTCGTCGTTCAAAACCTGCCTTTAGTCTGTCATGTCTACTGAATACAGTGTTGAAAAGCTTTTCAAAGAAGTCGGGAAGTGTTGAAGGTATTTCGCTTTCTGACTCATAGACTATCACTAGCAATGTGAGCATCAGTGGTGTGGTTATGACTCCCTTAATATTCTCGGGGGCGTTAGATATAGCATCTGTAATCAGGAATCTTCTGGTTGTATCGGGTATTAGTTTTTTTAAAAAACCTTCGTACTCTTCTTCTTTTAAAGTCTCTAGAGAATATACTTCAAAGCCTGCTAGGCTTTGTATGTCATGAAAGGGTCTTGAGGATATTATTATCCCAAGCTTTTCGTATTTTTTTCTTAGGCGCTCTATCGATGATATAACTTTATTATTTAAGCCTGGTGTTACCTCATCATAGCCGTCAAGTATTATGTTGATTCTTGCATTTCTTGCTAGGTAATCAAAAGTTTCTTGAGCGCCATCGATCCCTAAAATATCTAGATATTCGGTGATCAATTTTTCGAGCGGTGTTTCAGATGTAACTGTTCTGAGCTCTATAAAAATCGGTATAAATCCACTCTCAAGTGCTTTTATGCAAAGATGTCTAAGTAGTATTGATTTTCCTTGGCCTACCACTCCTTCAACTATAGCTCTTTCTGTAAAGCAAATATCTACCCCGTGAGGTTCTATGTTGTATCGGCCTTGTCTCATTTTGAGAGGGTAGTAAAAGCTATCAATCAGTATTCCCTTGTCTTTCTCCCATAAGGTTTTTACGGTGTTGATATCGATGATATGTCGAGCAAGGCGTTCTGTGGACTGTTTAATATCCCATTCTGTTTTTTGGCTCTTGAAGATTTTTATTCCGCTTTTTATGGCTGCTTTGATTATTGGTGAACAGGATTTTATCAGTGTGGCGAGTAATATTTCGCTAGGCATACGTTCTACCTCGAGTGCGCTATTCTTAAGTGGTTCTCGGGTGTATTTAGTAATTTTTTTAGTTTCTTTTGGGGCTTAGTTACAAACTTCCCGTTTTTTAGAGCATTTCTCTTATTTGGCGCTTGATCATTTTGCTGCCACCAGAATTGGCACTGTGCTGACTGGGAAAAAAGGGGACGGATTTATTTATGAGCCGCCAGCTAGCCGCCAGCTGGCTCGGTGTTGGAACTAAAATAACTCTTTCACCTTTTCTATGGTACTGGAGTTCGCGCCGGTAACGGCGCTGGGCGCCACGCAGGCGTCCGTCTACCTTGCCACGATGGTTGTTGTTCACGCCTGGCAGCAGATTCTGTCGTATATCTATGCGCTGATTTATCGCTGTAATCGCCTTTCAAGATAGCTATGGGGGCTATGCGAGTCGGGCTCAGTGGCTGGCACTGATGGGTCTCAATGGGGCGGGTCTGCTCACGATCCCGGCGTCTGTGGTCTTCATCCTTCCTGCCCCTGTGCGCTCACAGATCCGCCGTCTTGCATTTGATTCTTCGGTGCAATTGTTAGTGAATATCAACTGGATTAGAATCGCGGCCCTTCCTACCAGGACCGCCTCTCATGCGCTGGAATCACGCCTCAATCTGCCTGCTGTCTCTCTGTTCCGTTGGCGTTCATGCCGCAACGTTAGCTGCGTCAGAAGGCGCGGCAGTCGAGCTTCCGGATTCCGTCATCACTGGCTCCAGCGAGAGTGCTACGGGCCCTGTGCTTGGTTATGGCGCCACGCGTTCGGCCAGCGCCACGCGCACCGATACCGCCTTGCACGAGACGCCGCAGTCGGTGAGCGTGGTATCCCGTGATGTGATCGAAGACATCTCCGCGACTCGCTTGCAGCAGGCGCTGGATCAGGCGGGTGGCGTAGGCCGCGCCAACAACTTTGGCGGCCAGGGGCTGACCACATTCACGGTGCGTGGTTTTACCACCGGCGAGTTCTACCGCAATGGCTTCCCGATCAATCGCGGTTATCCCAACTCGCCAGACGCCAACACCCTGGAGCGAGTCGAAGTGCTGCGTGGCCCAGCCGCGACCCTCTATGGTCGCGGTGATCCCGGTGGCACTTTCAACGTCATCACCAAGCAGCCATTGGCCGAGCAGCGTACGACGGTTGGCAGCCAGTTCACCGACCAAGGTTTGCGCCGTGGCACACTGGACACCGGCGGCCCGCTCGACGAGGAAGGCCGACTGGCGTATCGCCTGAATGTCATGGCCGAAGGGGGTGACAGCTTTCGTGATGACGTGGAAAGCGAGCGCTATGGCATCGCGCCGGTGCTGAGCTGGCAGGTGTCGGACGACACGCGCATCGTTCTGGAGGGTGATTTCATGCGCAACAATCACCCGCTGGATCGCGGCCTGACCCATTACCCGACCCAGCGCGGGCAGCCCAGCCACTCGACCTATTACTGGGAGAAAGGCACCGACAACAAACTGCACAACGATAACGCCATGGTGCAACTGCGCTTCGAGCATCAGCTCAATGAAGACTGGGCATTGAGTGGCGGTTATCAATACCTCGACGGCTCGCTCAAGGGCAATGCGGTCGAAGCCAATGGGGTTGCGGCTGATGGCGTGACGCTCAACCGTAACTTCAACTACCGCAAACTTGAATGGACCGACCATGACGTGCAGCTGCACCTGACCGGTAACTTCGATACTTTCGGTTTCGGCCACACCCTGATCACTGGTGTGGAATACGAGAACTACGATTACCAGTCGATCATCAATCGCTCCACCGCTGCGTATCCGATCAATATCTTCAACCCGGTTCTCGGCCAGCCGCGCCCGGCGCTGGGCAATATCACCACTCATGATCGCGAAAAGCTGAAGACCTGGGCGGCTTTCGTGCAGGATCAGGTAGCCCTGACCGAGCGCCTGAAAGTGCTGGGCGGCGTGCGCATCGAGCGCTTCGAGCATGATTATGATGATCTCAGGCCGGTGAACGCCGACTGGGATATGGCCGACAACGCCGTGACCCCGCGGGTCGGCGTTATCTACGACCTGACCGACAGCGTCGCCGTCTACGCCAACGCCTCCAAGTCGTTCAAGCCCAACTCCGGCGCGGCGCGTCTGGGTGGCGGTTTTGATCCGGAGGAGGGCAAGGCCTACGAGCTGGGCATGAAGTGGGCAGCGCTGGGTGGCTTGCTGAGCATCGATACGGCGGTGTTCCACGTCACCAAGGAAAACGTACAGACCGTCGACCCGGTCGACCCAGCCTTTCGGATTGCCGCGGGTGAAGTGCGCAGCCGTGGCTTCGAGGTGAACGTGGCGGGTGATCTGACGCCCGAATGGCGAGTCATCGGCGGCTATGCCTACACGGACTCCGAGGTGACGCGTGACAACTCGCTACCGCGCGGCACCCGCCAAGCCAACATCCCGCGCAACAGCTTCAACCTGCTGAGTGTGTACGAGTTCCGCGATGGCGCGCTGCGTGGCTTGGGCCTGGGCGCCAACTTCAAGTACGTGGATGATCGTGCCGGCCAGACGGCGGCGCAGACCTACACCATGGAGAGTTACGCGGTTACCGATTTGCTGAGCTTCTATCAGGTCAACGAGCACCTGCAGCTGAATCTCGATGTGCGTAACGTGTTCAACAAGGGCTACGAAGAAGGTGCCTTCAACGCCTACGCCTACCCGGGTGAGCCGCGCACCGTACAGACAGGGTTCGCTTACACCTTCTGATGGCTGTTCCGGTCAGGCGTCTACGCACGCCTGGCCGGATAGCGGTTGAACCACGGGGCGGTTCTGTCGATCCCGCAGGATGTCGACGGTGACCCCGTAGGTTGCCTTGATCAGCTCAGCGGTGATGATCTCGCCCGGATGGCCGTTGGCGGCCAGCTTGCCATCGACCAGCACCAGCAGATTGTCGGCGTACTGACACGCCAGATTGAGGTCGTGCAGAACGACCACCGTTACCAGGTTCCTGGCGCGCGTTTCATGCTGCACGCGGTCGAGCAGGGCGACCTGATGGCGCAAATCCAGTGCGCTGACGGGCTCATCGAGCAGCATGACTTTCGGTTCGCGCATCAGCACCTGAGCGAAGAAAACCATTTGCCGCTGGCCGCCGCTGAGTGAGCCGATCCCGCGACCGGCCAGGTGAGCGATACCTACCTGGCCGAGCTTCTCCATGGCGCGCTGCAACAGCGCGTCATCGAGGCGCAGGCCGATCTGGCCCAGGTTGCCCAGCACCACGACCTCGAGCACAGAGAGTGACACCTCGGTGCTGCAGTCCTGGGGCATATAGGCGAAGTCTTCGCGCCAGGCTTGCAGTACTCGGCGCGAATGCCGGCTGCCAGCGAGGCTCTGCTGCCCCTGGGTAATACGTCCGCCTGCCAGCGGCAAGTCGCCCATCAGCGCACGCAACAAGGTGGTCTTGCCGGTGCCGTTGGGGCCCAGCACGACATGAATGGCGCCCGCCTGAAGATTGGTGCTTAGCCCGTTGATGATGGTTCGCCCTGTGCGGGCGATACTGAGTTCGTCGAGCTGGATCATGCTCTGCCTCGCTGTGGTGCGAATATCAACCAGAGCAGAAATGGCACGCCGACGATGGCCGTCACGATACCAATCGGGAACAGTGCGCCGGGCAGGATGGACTTGGACAGCACCGATGCAGCCGACAGCATGAAGGCGCCGCAGAGCGCGGAGAGCGGCAGCAGGAAGCGCTGATCTTCGCCGACCAGCAGCCGCGCGATGTGTGGGGCTACCAGCCCGACGAAACCGATTACGCCAACGAAGCTGGTCGCCGTTGCGGTCATCACGGCGACGAGTATCAGAATCTTCAGGCGCAGCCAGCGGATGTTCACCCCCAGGCTCACCGCGCGCGCCTCACCCAGGCTCAGGGCGGCCAGTTTCCAGGCGTCACCCATAAGGATCAGGCAGCAGGCCAAGGTGACCACCGCGGTGATGGTCAGGGTCGTCCAGGTGGCTTTGCCCAGGTTGCCGAACAGCCAGAAGAGGATCTGCTGGGAGAGCTCCGGCGAGGACAGAAACTGTACGAGCGAGAGCAGCGATTGGAAGAGGAACAGCATGGCGATTCCTCCCAGGATGATCGTATGGCTACCGGCCTGACGCAGCGTTGCCAGCGCGAACAGGAACAGAACCGCCAGCATCGAAAAGGCAAAAGCCCCCAGTGGCACGCCGACCAAGGCGCCCAGCCCGAAGCTGCCGAAGGCCAGGCTGAGGGCTGCACCAAACCCCGCTGCAGCTGCCATGCCCAGTGTGTAGGGGCTGGCCATGGGGTTGTTCAGCAAGGTCTGCATCTGCGCGCCACCGGCGCCCAGAGCAGCGCCAACGGCGAGGGCCATGAGTGCTACCGGCAGGCGCAGATCACGTACGATGGTGTCGGTCATTGGCTGGCGATCGCCAATGTTCAGCAGCGATTGCAGCACTTCCCAGGGCGACAACAGCGAAGGCCCCGTGGCGATATCCAGTACCAGGCAGCCGCCGCACAGAAGGACAAACAACAGGCAGTTGCGCCAGCGTTTGCGCTCACGCAGGCGGTGCTCGGCAATGGCGTCTTTTTCGAGCGTCGATAGGGTCATGGGTAGTTAATCATGGAGGCCGATGGCGTACGTACCTTCGGGGGCCACTGGCAAATACGTACGGTGGTAGTTCAGGTAGTTGGCCACGGGGTCGAGATCGGCGAACAGCTCCGGGTAGAGCTGCTTGGCGATGAATTGCAGCATGGCGAAATCGCCCAGGCTGCGAGACGCACCTTGGTAAACCCCGTACAGCCGTCCATCGCGGATGGCAGGCAATTGCGCCCAGCCTGGGCGAGAAGTAAACGCCTGCAGTTGCTGGCGCGCCGTCTCGGCTTTTACACCGGGGCCCATGGAAAGCGCGGTTGGGTTGCTGTTGTCTTCGCGCCCGGAGATGACAATGACCTCAGGGCGGGCAACCAGCACCTGCTCAGGATTGATCGGCCCCCACCACTCCACGAAGGGAGCAGCAATATTATCGCCACCCGCGGCTGTCGCCAGGGCGCCCCACATGTTCTTGCCGTAGGTGAACGAGTATTCGGCCGGCCCCTTGTTACCGAATTCGAGGTAGATGCGCGGCTTGGGTTTGTGCGCATCGGCAATACGCTTTTCCACGTCCTTGACGGCGGTTGTATAGAGGTCGGCCAATTCCCGTGCCCTGGCTTCTTGCCCGGTCACGGCACCCAGCAGCAGGGTGGAGGCGACGTGCCGCTCCAGGGTCTGCGCGTTGTAGTCGATGACCAGCACCGGTACACCGGCCTTTTCCAGACGGGCCACTTCATCTGGCAAACCCTGGAACTGCCAAGCCGTCAGCACCACCAGATCCGGGTTCAGGCTCAATACTTTCTCGACCGAGAAACTCTGCGTTTCCAC
The DNA here is from genome assembly GCF_979258205.1 of Pseudomonas sp. AC355. Classification (NCBI taxonomy): domain Bacteria; kingdom Pseudomonadati; phylum Pseudomonadota; class Gammaproteobacteria; order Pseudomonadales; family Pseudomonadaceae; genus Pseudomonas; species Pseudomonas sp. AC355. Next base: position 5,138,421 of record NZ_OZ409843.1, read on the forward strand.
CTCGCCTACATCGGCAAGGCGATCAATGGCTGGGCGATGAGCGACGTGCAGTTGCCAGTTCAACGGCACCTTCTTTTCCCAGGCGCCCCGGGAAATACCCACCACCGAGTCAAACGCCGAATCACCGCCTACGGCTATGTAGTCTTCGAAGTTGAAGCCCAGAATTACCCGCTTGGCCGGCAAGGGCGCCGTGACGCTGCGGCCCAGTACATCGACCACCTGTCGAGACTCCGCGTTGGAAAGGCTAGAGAAAAGAAAAGCGAGAAGCATTACTGCTAATGGATAAGCGCGTTGCTTGGTCATCTTTCTCATCCGGTTCATCTCGCTCGGCGGATCTGGCGTTTGGTCTGGGTGTCGCGCCCCATCTGTTCTACCTGACGGGCACTTGGGCGTGGGCAGGGGCAACTCTCTGCCGAAGTTCTGCAAAGCAGAGCGGCTCCCGCCCAGATACAAAAAAGCCCCGCAAGAGCAGGGCTTTGATGTGTGCGATCTGGAGCGGGCTAAGGGAATCGAACCCTCGTCATGAGCTTGGGAAGCTCAGGTAATGCCATTATACGAAGCCCGCTTTTGCGTGCGTCTTTATACCGGAAGTCGCCTGCGAAATGAAGCCCGCGTCGGCCAGAAATCTCCCTGAAGCGGTATGCGGGCTCTGTTTTGTGCTGCTCATACGGCCATGGCGTGCTGCAGATCTGGGTAGCGGGCGTAGCGCCGGCTGCCGGCGGTGCTGCCTTGCAGAAAGCCGAGCAGGGCGTTTTGGGTATGCAGCCAGGCGCCTTTGTGTTCCATGTCGATGAAGTGGCCGGCGTTGTCGACGGTGGCGAACTGGCAGTCGTGGATGTGCCGGGCGAACAGGCGGGCGTCGCTCGCGCTGGTGTATTCGTCGTGTTCGCCGTTGATGAACAGCAGCGGGATATCGATGCTGCCGAGGCGATCCGTGTGGCAGTGAGCCTGCATGTGCAGTACCTGCCTGATGTGTGCGGTCATCTGCCGGTATTCGTGGTGGCTCAGGCTGCTGATGTGTTTGTGGTTGTAGCGCTTGAACAGCGAGGGCAGGTATTTGCCGATGGTGTCGTTGACCAGGTGGCCGACCTTGTCGCTGTCTTGGTGGTTCAGGCACGCCAGGGCACGGCCCAGGTAGCCGAGCATGGGCGCATTGAGCACTGGCGAGAAGGAGGCGAACACCGCTTTTTCCAGACTGGCCGGGCGTTCGCAAAGGGCGAGCATGCTGGCGATGCCGCCCCAGGAGAAGGCCATCAGATGCTGCGCCTGGTAGTAGTCGATGAGGTTCAGCAGGATGGCCGCTTCGTCTTCCTTGCTGATGCAGTGGTCGTTGCGGTTGTGCGGTTTGGAGTGGCCCGCGTAGGGCTGATCGTAGAGCACCACGTTGAACTGGGTGCCGAGGTATTTGACCGTTTGCGCGAAGGAGGCGGTCGTCGACAGCGAGCCGTTGACCAGGATGATGGTCTTGCTGGCTGCGGGGTTGGTGTGGAATTCGGTGTGTACCTTGTACGTCCCGTGGACATTGACGACAGCGGTTGCTGGCTTCATGGGGATTCCTTCCTGGCGCAAGGATGAATGGGGCTGACGGCGATGCCGTTAGCCGTACACGTCGAATGCATAGGAAAGCGCCACGGCATGACAGGCCGATGTCAGCCAGGAGAATCTTGTTGTTTATAAGCCAGACGGTCGGAACCTGGATTAACCGTCCCGTCGTTGATCAGACGCTGTCGATTTCCGCCTGAGTGAGCGGCCGATAGGCGCCCGGCGGCAGGGCAGGGTCGAGTTCGATGGCGCCAAGGCTCTCACGGTGCAGGCCGATGACCTTGTTCTGGAAGTGCCCGAACATGCGCTTGATCTGGTGGTAGCGCCCTTCGTGCAGGGTCAGCCTGGCGTGGTGTGGCGCTTCGATTTCCAGCAAGGCAGGGCGGGTGGTCAGATCCTCAAAGGCGAAGTACAGGCCATTGGCGAACACCTCGATGGCTGTCGGGTCGATGACCTGCTCGGTTTCCACCTTATAGACCTTGGCGTGGCTGCCGTCGGGGGCGGTGGCGCGGCGTGACCAGAGGCCGTCGTTGGTGATCAGCAGCAGGCCGCTGGTGTTGAGGTCGAGGCGCCCGGCGAGGTGCAGCTCGTGTTTGTCGGGCTCGTCCAGCAGGTCGAGCACGGTGCGGTGTTCCGGGTGGCTGGTGGCGCTGACCACGCCGACCGGTTTGTGCAGCATGAAATAGCGCGCTGCTTTGCCGGCCTGGAGAACCTCGTCATCGAGTTCCACGCGGTGGAAGTCACGCACCTCGGCGCGGCTGTCGCGGCAGACTTGGCCGTCGATCCGCACTCGTCCTTCGGCGAGCAGCAGGCGGGCGTGCTGGCGGTTGAAGCGTGGCAGGTTGCTGAGCAGGCGGTCGATGCGCATGGCCGCTCAGCTGTTTTCCGCAGGCAGGGCCTGGGCACAACGCGGACACAGGCAGGCGCGGTCCAGCGCTTCGGGCGGCAGGTCGCGCAGGGCCTTTGGCTCGACCTTCACCTCGAAGCACCAGCAGTGGCTGACTTCAGCGTCGCTGTCGGCCTGGGCGCAGCGGTTGAGCTGGCCACAGGCGGGGCAGAGGCTGGTGTTCACTGGGTTTCTTCGCACATGCGGTTGCGCCCGGCCTGTTTGGCCCGATACAGCGCGCGGTCGGCGCGGGCGATCAGTGCCTGCAAGTCGTCGCCTTCCTGCAGGGTCGCCAGGCCGATGCTGGTGGAGGTGTGCAGGTGCTGGCCGGCGAATTCGAAGGTGCTGCTGGCGGTCTGCTGGCGGATCTTCTCGCCCAGTTGGCGGGCGGAATCCAAGGCGGTGTCCTTGAGCAACAGGATGAATTCCTCGCCGCCCCAGCGGCAGATGATGTCGGACTGGCGCAGGTTCTGCTGCAGGTGGCGAGCAAAGCCGCGCAGCACGGCATCGCCAGCCAGGTGGCCGTGGCTGTCGTTGAGCTGCTTGAAACCGTCGAGATCGAAAAGCAGGGCGCACAGCGTGCTCTGGCTGCGCCGCGCTTCCTGAATGGCCTGGTTGGCCAACAGTTCGAAGCCGCGGCGGTTGGGCAGTTCGGTCAGCGAGTCGGTGGTCGCCAGGGCGGTGATGCGCGCCTGGTAGCGGCGCAGTACCAGCGTCACCAACACCAGCACGATCAGCGTGACTACGCCGCAGATCAGCAGATTGAGGTACAGCGACTGACGAATGCCGGCCACGGCGCCGGTCTCGTGTTTGTCGACGAACAGGTACCAGTCCAGCTCGGGAATGAAGCGCACGTTGAGGAAATGACCGCGGCCATGTTCCTGATAGAAGAAGTCGCCGCTCTGCGGGTGCGGCAGCTTGCCGTGCAGGTCTTCGAGGCCTTCCACCTCGCTCAGCTGGTCACCGATGCGCGCGCCCATCGGGCCGCCGCTGGCGCCGGTAAGCACGATGCGCCCGTTGGTGTCGACGAAGTACACGCTGCGGTCGTAGCGCTGTTGGTACTGGTCGATCAGTTGCACCACGGCGTCCACGGTCAGGCCGACGCCGGTGGCACCGATGAAACGGTGCTGGTAGTCGAAGACCTTGTAGTTGATGAACACCGTCATGCGGTCCCCGTTGGCCATGTCGATATCGACATTGATCTCGTAGGGCTCCTTCATGTCGCGCAGGCGGTAGTACCAAGCATCACGGCTGGCCTGTTCGTCGATCTGTTTCAGCACGCCCTTGGCCTGGTAGTAGGTCTTGCTCTGCTCGGAGACGAAGAAGCTGGTGACGGTGCCGTAATGGCTTTGCACTTCCTGCAGGTAGCGGGTCATGGGCTCGAGGTTCTGCTCGCCGCCGAGCACCCAGTCACGCAGGAACGTATCGCGGGACATCATCGAGGAGATGAGGATGGGGCGTACCAGATCCTTCTGGATTTCCGAGTAGACGTTGTCCGAGGTCAGCGGCAACTCGGTGTTGACGATGTTGTCGCGTATCGAGTCGAGGGCCGCGTAATAGCTGGCCAGCGAGGTGGCGATGAAACCGCAGCCGAGCAGAACGAGGAGCAGAAACACCAGCGAGCGTGGGCTGGCAGTTTTGGGTGACGGTGATGGCATCGTGCTGGCTTCTTGGTGAGTGCCGCAATGCTAGGCGTGGTGCCGCTCAGGCGCAAGCCGAGCAGAGCGAAGACAGCGGGTTCGCTCTGCTGTGCTCACGGTTTTTACTCAGACTGTATGGGCCTCCTCGATGACGGCCACGCGCTGGCCGGCCCGCACCGGCGAGCCGGGTTGCACGTGGATTTCTCTGACCACGCCGGCGAAGGGCGCGAGCAGGGGGATTTCCATTTTCATGGATTCGAGGATGACCAGTACGTCGCCCGCCTGGACGTGGGCATCTTTCTCGACCTGAACCTGCCAGAGGTTGCCGGCGATATGGCTGTCGACGCTGTGCTGGCCGGCGCCCAATGGCGCGTTTTCGCTGGGCTCGGCCACGCCTTCGTCACTTTCGAAGTGCGCCTGGCCGGAGTCGATCCAGCGCTGGCGCTCGGCGGCAAAGGCGCTGCGTTGCTGGTCGCGGAAGGCGGCGATGCCGTCTGCTTCGTCCGTGAGGAAGCGTTGATAGTCTGCCAGGGCCAGTTCGCTGTGTTCGATGCGCAGGTCGAAGCGGCCCAGGGGGAAGTCGCGGCGAATGCGCAGCAGCTCGTCCGGGCTGACCGGGTAGAAGCGAATCTGGTCGAAGAAGCGCAGCAGCCAGGGCTTGCCGTCGAAGGCGGCAACCTCACGGTAGCGGTTCCACATCTGCAGAGTGCGGCCGACGAACTGGTAGCCGCCTGGGCCCTCCATGCCATAAACGCACATGTAGGCGCCGCCGATACCTACCGAGTTTTCGGCCGTCCAGGTGCGCGCGGGGTTGTACTTGGTGGTGACCAGGCGATGGCGCGGGTCGAGCGGCGTGGCCACCGGTGCACCGAGGTAGACGTCGCCCAGGCCCATCACCAGGTAGCTGGCATCGAACACCGTGCGGTGCACTTCGTCGAGGTTGGGCAGGTCGTTGATGCGGCGGATGAATTCCAGGTTACTCGGGCACCAGGGCGCGTCCTTGCGCACGGTGGTCATGTACTTGTCGATGGCCAATTGGCAGGCCGGGTCATCCCAGGACAGTGGCAGATGGACGATGCGCGACGGCACCTTGAGGTCGCCAGTGGCGCACACGGCGTCCCACTCGCCAGCGACGATATCGAGCAACTGCTGCAACGGCAGGGTTTCCGGCTGGTAGTGCACCTGCAGGGAACGGATGCCGGGCGTCAGGTCGATCACCCCGGCGATGTCCTTGGCCTGCAGCGCCTGCATCAGCGCATGACCACGGAAACGCAGCACCAGATCCAGCTCCGGTTGGCCGATTTCCAGCAGCAGGTGCGTGTCGCCTGAGAGGCGTGCGACCAGCCGCGTGTCGTCCTGGCCGATATCCAGCACGATGGGACTTTGTAGCCCGGATGCAATCGGGGTCATGGTCGCGTCTGTGGGAGCGGCTTCAGCCGCGATGCAGGCAACACCGGTATCGCGGATAAATCCGCTCCCACGGAGGGTGGTGCATTCGATGGCACTGGTTTTGGCCAGCTCCCGCGCCGTGGCGATATCCACCGGCACGAAGCGCACCTTGTCGCCGGCCTTGAGTTGGCCGAGCTGCCAGAGGTCGGCTTCGATGATGGTCACCGGGCAGACGAAACCGCCGAGGCTGGGGCCGTCGGGGCCGAGGATCACGGGCATGTCGCCGGTGAAATCCACCGCGCCGATAGCGTAGGGATTGTCGTGGATGTTGGACGGATGCAGGCCCGCTTCGCCGCCACTCTCGCGTACCCATTCCGGCTTGGGGCCGATCAGCCGCACGCCTGTGCGGCTGGAGTTGAAATGCACTTCCCAGTCGGTGCCGAGAAAGGTGTCGATGTAGGCCGGGGTGAAGTATTCCGGTGCGCCGTGAGGGCCGTAGATCACGCGCATTTCGCGCACGGCGGGCAGGGCAGTACAGAGTTCGTCTGGTAGTTGCGCGCCGGCTTGCGTGGTGTCGAGCGGCGGCAGGTGCAGCACGTCTCCGGCACGTAGGGCCCGGCCAGCGTGGCCGCCGAACTGGCCGAGGGTGAAGGTGCTCTTGCTGCCCAGGTAGTCAGGCACCTGAACGCCGCCACGTACGCTCAGGTAGCTGCGCGCACCAGCACCGGCGATGGTGCCGAGCGCGAGGGCGCTGCCGGCGCGGATCAGCAGGGTAGTGTTCAAGGGCTGGGCCACGCCGTCGACGCTGAGCGGAATCTGCGCGCCGGTAACCGCCACCAGCGCGTCGGTGTTGAAGCGTAGGGTCGGGCCGCTCATGGTGATTTCCAGGCCGGCGGCGCCTTCCGGGTTGCCGAGCAGGCGATTGCCCAGGCGCAGAGCGCGACTGTCCATCGGCCCGGACGGCGGCACGCCGACTGCCCAGTAGCCGAGGCGACCGGGGAAGTCTTGCACGGTGGTCTGGGTACCGGCAGCCAATACCTCGAAGGTGCTGGCCTGATAGACCAGATTCTCCAGGCAGCGTGTCCAGGGTGAGCCGCTGGCGAAGGGCGTGTCTGCAAGGATCTGGCGCAGGTAGTCGCGGTTCGACTCCACGCCGTACAGCAGCGATTCGCCCAGGGCGGCGTCAAGTGCACTGCTGGCTTGGTCTCGGGTTGGCGCCCAGGCGATCAGCTTGGCGATCATCGGGTCGAAGTAGGGTGGAATCTCGCAGCCCGCTTCGACCCAAGTGTCGATGCGCAGTGACTGGCCGTCGGCAGACGGAAATTGCACGGCGGTGAGCAGGCCAGGGCTGGGCTGGAAGTCGCGACCGGGATCTTCGGCATACAGCCGCGCCTGGATGGCATGGCCGCTGGGTTTCAGGCCCTCTGCCAGCTCATGCAGAGGCGCCAGATCGCCGGCTGCCAGTTCGATCATCCAGCGCACCAGATCAACGCCCCATACCTGCTCGGTGACGCCGTGCTCGACCTGCAGGCGGGTATTCACTTCGAGGAAGTAGAAGCGCTCTGCCTCGCTGTCGTAGACGAACTCGACGGTGCCGGCGCTACGGTAGCTGACCGCCTTGGCCAGTTTGATCGCCGCCGCGCAGAGCTCATCGGCCATGCCGGCAGGCAGGTTGGGTGCCGGGGTTTCTTCCAGCACTTTCTGGTTGCGCCGCTGCACCGAGCAGTCGCGCACGCCGAGGGCGAGCACGTTGCCCTGGCCATCGCCGAATACCTGCACTTCCAGGTGGCGGGCACGCTGGATGTACTTCTCGATGAACACGCCACTGTCGCTGAAGTTGTTCTGCCCAAGGCGCTTGACCGCGTCGAAGGCCTCGCTCAGTTCCTCGGCTGAACGGCACACACGCATGCCGATACCGCCGCCGCCAGCGGTGCTCTTGAGCATCACCGGGTAGCCGACCTGTTCGCCGGCGACCAGCGCGGCGGCGAGGTTTTCCAGCAGCTCGGTACCTTCGAGCATGGGTACGCCGTGCTGTTTGGCCAGTGCGCGGGCGGTGTGCTTGAGGCCGAAAACGCGCAGTTGCTCGGGCGTGGGGCCGACGAAGGCGATACCGGCCGCTTCGCAGGCCTCGGCGAAGGCGGCGTTTTCGGAGAGGAAGCCGTAGCCGGGGTGGATCGCCCTGGCGCCACTGGCCTTGGCGGCCGCGAGGATCTTGTCGACCACCAGGTAAGTGTGTGCGGCAGGGCCGTCGCCGAGGGAGAAGGCTTCGTCGGCCTGCTGGATGTGCAGGCTGGCCACGTCCGCTTCGGAATAGACGGCGACGCCTTTGACGTCGAGCGCGCGCAGGGTACGCAGGATGCGGCAGGCAATGGCACCGCGGTTGGCGATCAAAAGTTTTTCGAACATATCGGCTCCCGAGGCCGTTCGAAGCTGCTGCGCTCCGGCCTCGTTGAACGTGGCGGGCCGTCCCGCCGGTAATGGGGCTGCACCACGGTCGTCCGGGGTGGGGAATTCTTTTTGGCCTCACTCGGTTCCCGTGGGAGGGGCTTTAGCCGCGATGTTTTCAAGGTCAAGAGCGTCGCGGCTAAAGCCCCTCCCACAAAGGATTTCGTTTGTTAGGAGGCCGGTGTTTTGTCTCGGGGCGTAGGTTGCAGCACCTGCCCACTCCTGCTCTGGCACAGGGCGAACAACCAGCGTCTGATCATTCCCATACCAGCACCTCCGCAGGCGTCGGGTTCCAGCCGTTGCAGGGGTTGTTGAGCTGCGGGCAGTTGGAGATCAGCACGATCACGTCGGTCTCGGCGCGCAGTTCGACGTACTTGCCGGGCGCTGAGATGCCGTCTTCGAAGGTCAGCCCGCCGTCGGGGGTGACCGGCACGTTCATGAAGAAGTTGATGTTGGCGCCGATGTCGCGCTTCTCCAGGCGACCGTCGTGCAGGCTGGCGCGCAGAAAGTTGTCGCGGCAGCTGTGCATGAAGCGCTTGTCGAGCGCGTAGCGCACCGTGTTGCTCTCTTGGGCGCAGGCGCCGCCGAGGGTGTCGTGGCGGCCGCAGGTGTCGGCAACGATGGTCAGCAACGGCTTGCCGAGGTTGGAATAGAGCACCGTGCCAGCAGTCAGGTAGACGTTGTTCTGCTTGCGCAGGGTGCGCTGCGGGTCGAAGCGTTCGCGCGGGTTGTTGGCGGCGAAGAACAGCGTGTCGATCGCCTGGTTGCCCTCCAGGTCGTGCAGGCGCAGGGTTTGCCCGGCATTGACCTCGAACAGGTAGGGCTCACCCGCCGCGATGGTGTGGCGGAACGCGGCGGTCTCGGGCTGCAGGTTGCTTTCGATCAGGCTCATGTCGGCACCCTCAGAGGTAGTTGCGTTCGGTGTTGTGAAATGCGCGGCCGTTTTCCGGGCGCGAGGTACGACAGAGCACGCTGATGCCGTCACTCTTGACCTTGCTCCAGGCAAGCTGCACCGGCTTGGGCGCGTACTGTGGGTTGGGGTCCATCGGGTGTTGCAGGGCGGTGAGCACCACCAGGGTGTCCATCGGTGCATACAGCTCGATGTAATCGCCGGCCTGGCTGTTGTCGCCGTGAAAGCGGAAGGCGCCATCGGCATCGACGTCCACGCGGCTGAACAGGTTGAGGTTCATCAGCAGGTCCTGCAGGTTCAGGTTCCACTTGCCCATTTCCACCAGCAGATTGTCCACGCCGTTGCGGAAGAAGCCGTTGCGCAGTTCCTGGTAGCGACCCTGGCCGTATTTCTCGGTAACTTCATCGGCCGAGAGCACGCCGCCGAAGCTGTCGTGCCAGCCGCAGGTGTCGGCGGTAATCGCTGCCAGCACGCGACCCATGTCCGAGTACAGACAGTGGCCCGCGGTGAGCTTGGCGGTGTGCTGGCCCTTGAGAGTGTCCGGCAAGTTGAGGCGCTCGCTTTTCTCCGCTGCGTTGAACAGCAGCAGGCTGACGTTGGCGCCGCCTTCGAGGTCGGTGATGCGCAGCAACTGGCCGCGCTTGAGCACGAACGAGGTGTGCCCGCCGCCAGGGACGGTTTCCTCGTAGAGGGTAGGGCGAAGGGTGAGGGCAGCAGTCATGGCAGTCTCCTTACAGGGCCGGCGCAAGATGCGCCGGCAGTGACGCGATGGCGCTTTTGCGATCGCTATTCAGGGGGATGTCGTAGGTGATGCGCGCGCCGAAGGCATTCGGTGCGTGCGGGTCGATACGGGTCTTGTCGAACACCATCAGGCGGGTGCCGAGGCTGAAGCCTTCGGCGAGATCGTGGGTGACCATGAACACCGTCAGCCCGGTTTCGCGCCACAGCTCCAGCAATAGGGCGTGCATGTCCTTGCGGATGCCGGGGTCGAGGGCGCCGAAGGGTTCGTCGAGCAGCAGTACGCGCGGCTTCATGATCAGCGCCTGGGCGATGGCCAGACGCTGCTGCATGCCGCCGGAGAGCTGGCTGGGGTACTTGTCCAGGGCATGGCTGAGGCCGACTTTGCCGAGGATCGCCGCCGCCTGCTCGCGAGCGTCACGCTTGGCCGCGCCGAACAGGCGACCGAGCAATGGCGCGCGCGGCAGTTCCAGGCCGATGGCGACGTTGTCCAGCACGCTCAGGTGCGGGAACACCGAATAGCGCTGGAACACCACGCCACGGCTGGCATCCGGCTCGCCCACGAGTGGCTCGCCACCCAGCAGGATCTCGCCCTTGCTCGGCCGCTCCTGGCCCAGCAGCAGACGCAGGAAGGTCGACTTGCCGCAGCCGGACGCGCCGACCAGGGTGCAGAATTCGCCCTCGGCGATGGACAGGTTCAAGCGCTCCAGAACGATCTGGTCGCCATAGGTCTGCCAGACATTTTTCACTTCAATGAAGCTCATGCTTTGGCCCCCTCGTACCAGGGGAAGCACAGCCGCGTCAGCTGACGCAGGCCGAGATCCATTAGCCAGGCGAGCAGGGTGATCCACACCACGTAGGGCAGGATCACGTCCATCGCCATGTAGCGGCGCACGAGGAAGATGCGGTAACCCAGGCCATCGGTACTGGCGATGGCTTCGGCAGCGATCAGGAACAGCCAGGCGGAGCCCAGCACCAGGCGCAGGGCGATCAGCAGGCGCGGTAGCAGCTGTGGCAGCACCATACGCAGGATCAGCGTCCAGGTGCTGGCGCCGAGGGTCTGGGCCTTGATCAGCAGTTCCTGAGGAATTTCCCGAGCGCGCTGTTCCAGGTCGCGGGCCAGGATCGGGGTGATGCCGATGACGATCAGCATCACCTTGGACAGTTCGCCCAGGCCGAAGACGATGAACAGGATCGGCAATATCGCCAGCGGCGGCACCATCGACAGCACGGTGAGCAGCGGTGACAGCGGCGCCCGCAGCAGCGGCAGGATGCCGGCAGCGATGCCCAGGCAAAGCCCCACCAGCGCAGCGATGCCGATGCCCATGCCGAGGCGCGTCAGGCTCGACGCGGTGTCTTGCCAGAAGGCGTAGCCACCGGTGCGCTTGTCTTCGGTGAAGGCCAGGCGGTCGACGGCGGCGATCATCTGGCTGGCGCTGGGTAGCAGCTTGTCGTTGGGGTTCTCCGCCAGGCGCTGCGCCGAGCCCATGAAATAGGCGAACAGCAGCAGTGCGAAGGGCAGCAACACCAGCAGCAATCGGCCGGCCCTGTCGGGATGTCGGTTGATCAGGCGCATAGAAGTCTCGGGGTCTGCGGTCGCGTCTCGAGGTTCGTGCCCACGCCTAGCGAGGGCACGCTCAGTCCTGCTTCAGAGCTGGCCGTCGGCGGCCATCTGCATGTAGGTCGTATCGAAGCGCAGCTTGAGGTTGCCCTGGTCGCCGGTGCTCACATCGTTGGCGAAGGCCATGCCGACCGCATCAGCGCTCTGCGCGCCCTCGCCGAGCAAGCCGTGGTCGAAGGAGAACGCGGCGACCTTGCTCATGGTTTCTGGCAGGCGTGGGCTCTTGGCGAAAGCCACGGCATCCTTGGCGCTGTAGAACATCTTGGTGGCGGCGAGCTGTGTTTCGTACCCTTTGACATCGGTGCCGGACGCCTTGGCCATATGCTCACGGGCAGCCTGGCCAGCCGCGTTGCTATCACTCATGGTCGCCATGATTTCGTACCAGGCGCCGGTCAGTGCTTTGCCGAGGGCAGGGTTGTCCTTGAGGGTGTCGCTGTTGACCACCATCAGGTCGATGATTTCGCCGGGGATCTGGCTGGAGTCGAACACCTTGGTCACGCCGGGCGTGGCTTCGATCTCGGCGAGCAGCGGGTTCCAGGTGGTGACGGCAGTGACGTCCGGCGTGGTGAAGGCGGCGACGATGTCGGCGTCCGAGGTGTTCACCACTTTTAGATCGCGCTCGCTGAGGCCAGCCTTTTCCAGGCCACGGGCGAGCAGGTAGTGCGATACCGAAAGCTCGACCAGATTGACGTTCTGGCCCTTGAGGTCGCCCAGGGTTTTCTTCTCACCCTTGAGCACGACGCCGTCGTTGCCGTTGGAGAAGTCGCCGACGATCAACGCCGTGCTGTCCACGCCACCTGCGGCGGGGATGGTCAGAGCGTCCATGTTGGTCATGGTGCAGCCGTCGAATTGGCCGGCGCTGTATTGGTTGATCGATTCGACGTAGTCGTTGATCTGCACGACATCGATATTGATACCGTACTTCTTCGCCCACTTGTCGACGATGCCTTGGCTGGCACCATATTCCCACGGCATCCAGCCGGCATAGATGGTCCAGCAGACACTGAAGCTGTCCTTCTGAGCGGCCTGACTATTGAAGCTGATGGCGGCAACGAGGCCGGCGGCGAGAACGGAGAACAGACGGGGCTTGTGCATAGGGAACCTCCAGTTCGAGAAAGGGCGGGCAGGAGTGCGCGGCGGTTTCCCCATTACTGGGGGCGCGTTCTCCCGGGCTTTTGTCCCGCCGTGTAACCCCTCGAGGAGGTCGCCAACTCTCGGACCAGTCATTCGCCTGATTGTTGACGAACCGGAACCCTAGTCAGCTATTGCAAATTGTGATGCCGCTGTCCCCGGCTACTGCCGGGGACTTTCCTGCACATAAGGGAGTAAGCGAGGATCGTGCCAGGCACCGAAGAGCCGTCTAGCCTGGTGCTGCGCGCATTTTTCGGAAAATTCGGTGCGCTTTGATGGTGCGCGATTGGCGCTGGATGAGCAGTTTCGGCGCGTGTCTTCAGTGCATCCGCCAGGCAACGTTGAAATCATTTGTAGCGACTCACCGACGAGCGGAGCGGATTCGGCTGGCGCCGGGTTGTCTGATGGATTGGGAACACTCCCGGCATCGGCAGCCGCCGATGTGCGTTTCGCGGTCGAAGGAGGCCGCCCCATGATCCGTAAATCCATGCTCGTTGCGTTGTTGGGTTTCTCGCTAACCGGTTGTGCCGTTTATGGCGGTGGTTATCGAGATTATGATCGTCAGTATTACCCTGGTGCTCACGTACAGCGTTCCCAGGTTTATGGGGCGCCGCGTGTGTATGTCTACGAGGATCGTCGCTACGACCGCCGTTATGAACGTCGCTATTCGCCGCCACGGCATTATGCGCCGCCTCCACCGCCGCGCTATTTCAACCAACCCGAGCGCTATGATCCGCGCTACCAGAACCGCCACGACCGCAATCGTGGCGACTACCGCCCGTCACCACGCCCGGGCTGGGAAGGGCAGCGTCATCACTATCAGCAGCAACAGCGGCATCGCTCCCCTCCGATGCAGTGGCAACAGCGCGAAGCGCCTCAAAGCATTCAGCGCATCCAGGGCGGCGGCTGGAACCGCGAGCGATGATCCTCATCCCACCTGAGCCCCACTTGATGCGCTCCTGGAGCGCATCATCACGTTCGTCGGCTGCAGGGCACCTCAAAAAATTAGCGAGGCAGTCAGCGCAAGGCAAGAACAGGCGAAAAGCGCAGTTTACGAGCTGTAAATGAGCTTTTTTAGCCTGTTTTCCACGCAGCGCTGACAACGTAGGTAGTTTTTAGATTGCCCTGTAGTGGCATCTGGCAATTGTTTTTTACCCGCATGCGCCGCACCATGACGTTGTTGCTTGTCTGGAAGCATTGTCGTGGCCATCGGCGGTTCTGGCGCTCTCTCAATCCGTTACCACTGGCCCGTGCTGGTGGCGTTTTTGCTCGCCTTGTTTCTGGCGGCTGGCGGGTTGCAAGCACAGTGGGATTTCCAGCGTATCGCCGCCCGTGCCGAGCAGCTTTATGGGCCACTTGGCGCCGGTAAACCCCGCATCGATGCCTGGCAGCGCCTGCTCGACGAGCAGCGTGATGCCAGCGAGGCCGACCAGCTCAAGGCCATCAACCGGTTTTTCAATCTGCAGCTGCGCTTTCGCGATGACCAGGAAATCTGGGGCGTTGCGGATTATTGGGCGACCCCGATCGAGGCTCTGATGCGCGGCGCTGGCGATTGCGAAGATTACGCCATCGCCAAGTATTTCAGCCTGCGTGAACTGGGTGTGCCGAGCGAGAAGCTGCGCATCACCTACGTCAAGGCAGTGCGTCTGAACCAGGCACACATGGTGCTGACCTATTACCCCACCCCCACCTCCGTGCCACTGGTGCTGGATAACCTGATCGATGCCATCGACCCGGCGACCGAGCGCCGTGACCTGGTGCCCGTGTATGCCTTCAATGCCGAGGGGCTTTGGGTGCCAGGGCCAGCTGGCGGTAAGCAGGTTGGGGACAGCAAGCGCCTTTCGCGTTGGCAGGATTTGTTGAAGAAAATGCGTGCCGAAGGGTTTCCCTGAGGTGTAAAGGAGTCGTTCATGTCACTGTTCAAGCAGTTGTGTGTAGCTATCTGCGTGTTGATGCTGGTGAGTTTCGCCGCAAGCGTCGTGGTCAACGTGGAGAGCTCGCGCGAGCAGCAGGTCAATCAGTTGCGCGCTCATGCCCAGGATGCCGCCACGGCCCTGGGCCTGTCGCTCGGCTCGCACCTGGACGATCCGGCGATGCTTGAGCTGATGGTCAGCTCGATTTTCGACAGTGGTTATTTCGAGAGTATTCGGGTTATCGGTACTGACGAGAAGGTGCTGACCGAGCGCTCCGGTGCGAACCTCGGCGCGGGCGCGCCACAATGGTTCGCCAATCTGGTGGATCTGGCGCCGGCTCAGGGCGATGCGATCGTCAGTGACGGCTGGAACCAGGCGGCCCGGGTCGAGGTGATCAGCCACCCATACTTCGCTATCGCCAAGTTGTGGCAGACCGCCTACGCCACCTTCCTGTGGTTGGCGCTGATCAGCCTGCTGTGCATCGGCCTGGGCGTGTTGCTGCTCAAGCGTCAGTTGCGGCCGTTGGAGTATATGGTCGAGCAGTCCAATGCCATCGCCCGTCGGGAATTTCTCAGTGCACCTAACCTGCCGCGCACGCCGGAGTTTCGTCGGGTGGTCAACGCCATGAACCAGATGGTCGAGAAGCTCAAGGCGCTGTTCGACGAAGAGGCTTCGCGCAGCGAGAAGCTGCACGCCGAGGCCTATCAGGACAGCCTGACCGGGCTGGCCAACCGCCGTTATTTCGACCTCGACCTGCAGGCCCGGCTGACGGGCGAAGAGCGGGCCAGCAGCGGTGTGCTGTTCCTGCTGCGGGTCAATGACCTGATCGGCCTCAACCAGCGCATCGGTGGCCAGCGCACGGATCAACTGCTCAAGGCCGTGGCCGAGCAGTTGCAGCATGTCAGCCAGGGGCGATACCTGCTGGCGCGCAACCGCGGCGGCGAGTTCGCACTGCTGGCCGCTGGCATCGATCGCCAGGAAGCCGAGCAACTGGCCGAACAACTGAGTAATGGCTTGCTCTCGTTGCAGCAGACCGGCGCCAGCGACTGTTTCCCGGTGGCCCATATCGGTATCACCACCTTTGCTGCAGGTGCTTCGAGCAGCGAGCTGTACAGCGCGCTGGATGCGGCGTTGGCCGAAGCAATCAGCCAGAACCGCGAGCATTGGGCGTTCGTCGAGCATCGCCAGCGGGCCTCGGTGAGCGATGAGCACAATGATTGGCACAGCCTGTTGGACACGGCACTCGAGCAGGGGCGTTTCCTGCAGTACGTACAGCCGGTGGTCAGTGCGGCTGATCCGACCCAGGTGCTGCATAACAAGGTGCTTGCTCGTTTGCTGGACGAGCAGGGCGAGACCATCGCCGCTGGGCGCTTCCTGCCGTGGCTGGAACGCTTCGGTTGGACTGCGCGCCTGGATCTGGTGATGCTCGACGCCCTGCTGGCGCAGTTGCCCGATCATGAAGGCAAGGTGGCGCTGAGCCTGTCGGGTATTACCGTGCGCGACCCTCAGGCGCTACAACAGATTTACGAGCGCTTGCGGTTGAACCCGGAAGTGAGCGGCCGGCTGATTCTGGAACTGGACGAGGGGCAACTGCCCAGCGCGGCGGAGCTCGAAGCGATCACCCGCAAACTGCGCAGCCTGGGCGTCGAGCTTGGCCTGCAGCATTTCGGCGGGCGTTTCAGCATGATCGGCAACCTGGCGAAGTTGGGCCTGGCTTACCTGAAAGTGGATGGCAGCTTCATTCGAGGCATCGATCAGGAAAGTGACAAGCGCCTGTTCATCGAAGCCATGCAGCGAGCGGCCAACAGCATCGATCTGCCATTGATCGCCGAGCGGGTCGAAACCCGTGGAGAGTGGGAGGTATTGCGCACGATGGGGGTCAGCGGTGTACAGGGCCGCCTGTTCAGCGAACCTGCAGCCTGGGCGTGATCAGATCAGGCCCCGTTCCTCTTCGTTGATCAGGCGGTTCGCGCCGCCCAATGCATCGCGAGCGCGGCTACGGCCCAGCAGTTTGCTCTGGGCCGCTTCCGGCAGGTCGGTGATGCGCACCACGCCTTTCTTGATCAACAGATCGATCAAGTCTTCCAGCACGCGGATCATGTCCAGGTCACTCTGCTTGAGCTGCAGCAGGCTGCTTTCCACGTTCTGGTTGGAAAACCAGGAGCGCGCCTCCTCGCTGTCGGCAGGCAATTCGCCGTTCATTCCTTCGAAAGGTTCGGGCTGCACACGCTGCAACTCGCCCTCCGCATTACGTTTTATATAGAACACGCACCTACTCCCGATAAACCTGTGCCTACAGCTTAGCGCCACGCCACGAAAGTGTGGCGGGGCATTGGGCCTATCATGGATCGACTTTGATCGTGTGGTTGGCGATCAGGGTGTTGATGTCGTAGCTCGGCAGGCTGGCGTGGCCCAGATCGATCTGCACATCGGCTTTGGCGGCAACCTGTTGCGTGGTGGTATCGCCGTTGCTGAACTCGCCTTTGGTGCTGATCAGCAGGGTGGAGCTACCGTTGTCCGTTACCAGTTTCAGGTAGCTGTCCAGGTTGTTGCTGTGATCCTGCAGCAGGGAACTGAGGTCGATGGTATCGCCCTCGGCCACGCTGAAGTCCTTGATCACGTCCTTGCCGAAATCACCTTTCTGCCAGACGAAGGTATCGGCACCCGCGCCGCCGAACAGGATATCGTCACCCGCGCCGCCGATCAGGAAGTCATTGCCGCCCTGACCGTAGAGGATGTCGTTACCGGCACCGCCATACAGGTGATCTGACCCGCCACGTGTATCACCCGCCACGTTGAAGGTCTCGTGGTTGGCGCGGATGTAGTCGTACAGGTCGGCATTGCTTGGCGCGACACCGTTCTTGAGCTCCAGGAAGGTTTCCAGGGCCTTCACACCAGCGCCATCATGCAGCTCGGTTGGTTTGACCGGGTTACCGTCAACTCCCCACTTCAGGCCATCGGTGTTGATAACGTCACCAAAGATGATGTCGTTGCCATCGCCACCGTAGATGGTGTCGTTGCCGACCGTAACCGGAACGTAGGCGTTGGAGCCGCCGTGCAGGGCGACCGAGAGTTCATCGGCCGAGTTGACGATCTCGACCTTGCCGACCGGCACTTTGGTGTAGTCCACGCGTGTGATGTTGTCGATCGACATCGAGGCATTGCTGAGGTTGAACGACTTGTCGTCGACACCGAAAGCCAGGCGATAGGTACCTGCACCCACCACCGATGTTTCCACGCTCGTCCAGTTGCCGCCGGTAGTACCACCACCGGTTTGTACATCGACCCAGGCGCCACTCACAAACTGCTGCAGCTTCCAAGAGAGTGAATCGCCGTTGCCGGTATCCGTTGTGCCATAGGCGAACCTCAGACTACTGAAGGCACCTTCGGCAACCGTCATCGTCGGAGTCGCGGCAGTCACGGGCGTCCCACCCCATGTATCACGAATGACCAGCGTGTCCGAGCTGCGGCTCACCGAGCCACTGTTGCCACCGGTTCCAGACGTTTCCCAATTGGCCAGGTTGTTCCAACTGCTTGTGTTGTTGTTGAAGTTGGCCAACGTGGCCGTCGAGCCATTGGCCAGATAGGTGGACGCTGGCGAGTCCGTGGTGTTGTCGAACAGGCTGAGGTTCTTTTCGCTGATCCCAGTGCCAATGCCAATGGCGTGCACGGCGCTCTTGCCAGCCAATACGTTGAAGGTATCGAGCGAGCCAAGTAGCACGTCATTGTTGGTGGTGGAGCCGTTGCCACTGACGGTCGTGGTATTGCCGTTGTAGTAGAAGGTCGGGTCACCATCGGACAGGAAGAACGTCAGGTTTTCATAGCCCGCTACGGCAGTTTTACCGGCAGCAGTCTGGGCATCGAACCAGGCAGAGGCCTCCTTGAACGAGCTTTCATAGTTGGTGCCGCCGTTAGCGGTGAGTTTCTGGATGTCCGCCAGCAGACTATCGAGCTTGGCACCGCTCTGAAGATCGGAAACCTTGGCACTCAGGGTCACTTCCCCTGCAAAGCCGACCAGCGCGATATTGATCACGCCATCGTGGCCGGCAAGGGTTTTCACGAAGCTGGTGAGTGCTTCCTTGGTCAACGTCATCCGGTTGCCCTGCATACTGCCGGAGGTGTCGACCAGCAAGGCGATGTTGTAGTTAGTCGCTGGCTGAATGGTCGTCAGCGTACCGCCAGCATCACCCAGCAGTACGTCATTACCGCCACCGCCGCGAATGGTGTTGTCGCCATTGTCGTTTGCACCGTCACCGGCCAGATGGATCACGTCAGCCGGTTTGGTCACCTTCAAGGTGGCTGTAGCGGTATCCGAGCCGCCTTTGCCGTCGCTGATGGTGTACTGGAAGGTGGCATCGCCGTAGAAGCCTTCCTTCGGCGTGAAGATGACGTTGCCGTTGTTCAGGCTGACAGTGCCGTTGGTGGCGTTCTGCACGCCAGTAATGGACAGTGCGTCACCGTTCGGATCGGTGTCGTTGCCGAGCAGGGTGCTGCCGGCAATAGTCAGGCTATCACCGGACTCGACCACCAGGCTCGAAGTTGCCGGCACGTGATAGAGCATGTCCGAGTCGACGACCTTGTAGGTGCCGCCCTGGCCGAGCTCGACCTTGAGGCGTGCATCGCCGCCCTGATCCCAATAGATGATCTCGATTTGCTGGGCACCGGCCTGAGCCGCAGTGATGGTGAACGAGTTACCGGTAGCGGTACCGGTCGACTGGATGTTGTTGAACTCGGCGACCACCTGCCCGTTGATACGGATGCTGTATCCGTCGTCCGCTGTCACCCTGAACTGATAGGTGCCGGCCGCCAGATTCATGTAGCCGCTCATCTTGATGATGGCGTCGGAGGTGTTGCCCGGGTCAGTCGACAGCGAGTTGGCCTTGGTGCCATTGCCCGTGGTGGTGTTCACTCCCAGGAAATTCTGCAGGTTGGTGCCATTACCCAGACCGGACGCATTGCTCAGGTTGCCGTAATCCAGTGTGGTGGCGTTGAAGGTCGCCGATGGATTATGGCTGTCGATGAACTGGCGAACCTGACTCAGGTTGGTCAGGTTGGCGCCATCGTTGCCCGCGCCAGTGCCCGAGTCGTTATAGCCGTAGTACTCGGCTTTCAGGCCCGTGACCTTGGTGTAGCTGTCGTCCTTGGCATCTGGTGTGCCGTCTATGATGCCGCCGGTTGCGGTTTGCCCGCCGATCTCCAGTCTCACCGTTTCCAGCGGTTCCGCGACCACGTTGTCGGCAAGTGTCTGTACCGTCACCGAGAAATTGGTGACCCCGGCCGGTACGGTGATTTTCCCGGTGCTTGCGTCGTAGGTCACACCATTGCTGAAGCTCTGGCCGGTCAGCTTGTAATCGACATTCGCAGTCGCCGTGCCGCTGGCGTTGAAGGACAGCGAAGTAGGCGTCGAGCTGGCATTGCTCAAGGTGACGTTGAAGACCAGGTTGTTGCCTTCGACCACATTGTCATCAGCCGTGCCGGCCTGGCCAACCTCGATGGTTCTGACGGTCGGTACCGCATCGTTGTCGAAGATGGTCGCGGTGCCGGTCTTGCCGCCTACGGTCAGGGTGAAGGACTCGGTCTGCTCGTAAACGGTGTCATTGATGGTCGGCACGCTGACGGTGAAGCTGGTCACGCCAGCCGGCACGGTGATCTGACCGGTGGTGGCGTTGTAGGTCACCCCATTGCTGAAGCTCAGGTTGGTCGCGTTGTAGTCGCTACCTGCTACAGCTGTACCAGGGGTCAGCGCGAGGCTGAAGGTGGTCGGCGTGCTGCTGGCGTTGGTGAGGTTGACGGTGAAGACGGCGTTGTCGCCTTCATCCACCTGGCCACCGGTGCTATCTACCGCAGCACTGACGGTGCTGACGGTAGGAGTGGCGTCGTTGTCGATGATCGTACCGGTGCCGGTCTGGCCACCCACGGTCAGGCTAAAGGTTTCGGTCGGTTCACTGACGGTGTCATTGATGGTCGGCACGGTGACCGTGAAGCTGGTCACCCCAGCCGGTACGGTGACGGTTCCGGTCGCAGCGTTGTAAGTCACCCCATTGCTGAAGCTCTGGTTGGTCAGCGTACCGTTGTAATCGCTACCTGCAATCGCGGTACCGGCATTCAGCGCCAGGCTGAAGGTGGTTGGCGTGCTGCTGGCATTGGTCAGATTGACGGTGAAGACGGCGTTGTCGCCTTCGTCGACCTGGCCACCGGTGCTATCGACGGCAGCACTGACGGTGCTAACGGTAGGAGCGGCGTCGTTGTCGATGATCGTAGCGGTACCGGTCTTCCCACCGACATTCAGTGTGAAGGTCTCGGTTGGTTCGCTGACGGTGTCATTGATCGTCGGTACGGTGACGGTGAAGCTGGTAACGCCTGCCGGCAGGGTGACCTGGCCAGTGGTGGCGTTGTAGGTCACTCCGTTACTGAAGCTTTGGTTGGTCAGCGCCGCGTTGTAGTCGCTACCTGCTACAGCTGTACCAGGGGTCAGCGCGAGGCTGAAGGTGGTCGGCGTGCTGCTGGCGTTGGTGAGGTTGACGGTGAAGACGGCGTTGTCGCCTTCATCCACCTGGCCACCGGTGCTGTCTACGGCAGCACTTACCGTGCTGACGGTAGGAGCCGTATCGTTGTCGATGATGGTAGCGGTGCCGGTCTGGCCACCTACGGTCAGGCTGAAGGCTTCGGTTGGCTCGCTGACCGTGTCATTGATGGTTGGAACCGTGACCGTGAAGCTGCTGACGCCAGCTGGCACCGTCACTACGCCGGTACTTGCGTTATAGGTCACGCCGTTGCTGAAACTCTGGTTGGTCAGCGTGCCGTTGTAATCGCTACCCGCCGTCGCGGTACCGGCATTCAGCGCAAGGCTGAAGGTCGTGGCAGTGCTGCTGGCATTGGTCAGGTTGACGGTGAACACGGCGTTATCGCCTTCATCGACCTGGCCACCGGTGCTGTCCACCGCCGCGCTGACGGTGCTGACGGTCGGCACGGCATCGTTGTCGATGATGGTGGCGGTGCCGGTCTGGCCACCCACGGTCAGGCTGAAGGTTTCGTTCGGCTCACTGACGGTGTCATTGATAGTCGGCACGGTGACCGTGAAGCTGGTCACCCCAGCTGGTACGGTGACCTGGCCGGTGATGACGTTGTATATCACGCCGTTGCTGAAACTCTGATTGCTTAGAGCCGCGTTGTAATCGCTACCGGCAGTCGCAGTACCTGGGGTCAGCGCCAGGCTGAAGGTGGTTGGCGTGCTGCTGGCATTGGTCAGGTTGACGGTGAACACGGCGTTATCGCCTTCGTCCACTTGGCCACCGGTGCTGTCTACGGCAGCACTTACAGTGCTGACGGTAGGAGCGGCATCGTTGTCGATGATGGTAGCTGTGCCGGTCTGGCCGCCCACAGTCAGACTGAAGGTTTCGGTCGGTTCACTGACGGTGTCATTGATGGTCGGCACGGTGACGGTGAAGCTGGTAACGCCTGCCGGTACGGTGACGGTTCCGGTCGCCGCGTTATAGGTCACACCATTACTGAAGCTCTGGTTGGTCAGCGTACCGTTGTAATCGCTACCTGCAGTCGCAGTACCGGCATTCAGCGCCAGGGTGAAGGTAGTCGGCGTGCTGCTGGCGTTAGTCAGGTTGACGGTGAACACGGCGTTATCGCCTTCATCCACTTGGCCACCGGTGCTGTCCACTGCAGCACTGACGGTGCTGACGGTAGGAGCTGCGTCGTTGTCGATGATGGTGGCGGTGCCGGTCTGGCCACCCACGGTCAGGCTGAAGGTTTCGTTCGGCTCACTGACTGTGTCATTGATGGTCGGCACGGTGACGGTGAAGCTGGTAACGCCTGCCGGTACGGTGACGGTTCCGGTCGCCGCGTTATAGGTCACACCATTACTGAGGCTCTGGTTGGTCAGCGTACCGTTGTAATCGCTACCTGCAGTCGCAGTACCGGCATTCAGCGCCAGGGTGAAGGTAGTCGGCGTGCTGCTGGCGTTAGTCAG
This sequence comes from Pseudomonas sp. AC355, assembly GCF_979258205.1. Classification (NCBI taxonomy): domain Bacteria; kingdom Pseudomonadati; phylum Pseudomonadota; class Gammaproteobacteria; order Pseudomonadales; family Pseudomonadaceae; genus Pseudomonas; species Pseudomonas sp. AC355. Next base: position 5,160,617 of record NZ_OZ409843.1, read on the forward strand.
GTTGACGGTGAACACGGCGTTATCGCCTTCATCCACTTGGCCACCGGTGCTGTCCACTGCAGCACTGACGGTGCTGACGGTAGGAGCTGCGTCGTTGTCGATGATGGTGGCGGTGCCGGTCTGGCCACCCACGGTCAGGCTGAAGGTTTCGTTCGGCTCACTGACTGTGTCATTGATGGTCGGCACGGTGACGGTGAAGCTGGTAACGCCTGCCGGTACGGTGACGGTTCCGGTCGCCGCGTTATAGGTCACACCATTACTGAGGCTCTGGTTGGTCAGCGTACCGTTGTAATCGCTACCTGCAGTCGCAGTACCGGCATTCAGCGCCAGGGTGAAGGTAGTCGGCGTGCTGCTGGCGTTAGTGAGGTTGACGGTGAAGACGGCGTTGTCGCCTTCGTCCACTTGGCCGCCGTTGCTGTCCACTGCAGCACTGATGGTGCTGACGGTCGGCGCCGCGTCGTTGTCGATGATGGTGGCGGTGCCGGTCTGGCCACCTACGGTCAGGCTGAAGGTTTCGTTCGGCTCACTGACGGTGTCGTTGATGGTCGGCACGGTGACCGTGAAGCTGGTCACCCCAGCTGGTACGGTGACCTGGCCGGTGATGACGTTGTAGATCACGCCGTTGCTGAAACTCTGATTGCTTAGAGCCGCGTTGTAATCGCTACCGGCAGTCGCAGTACCTGGGGTCAGCGTCAGGCTAAAGGTGCTTGGCGAGCTACCGGCATTACTAAGGGTGACGGTGAATACTGCACTGTCACCTTCGTCGACCTGGCCGCCAGCGCTATCGACGGCTGCACTGACGGTACTGACAGTCGGAGCTGCATCATTGTCGATGATAGTTGCGGTGCCAGTTTTCCCGCCAACAGTTAGTGAGAAGGTTTCGGTTGGCTCAGCGATGGTGTCGTTGATGGTTGGTACGGTGACAGTGAAGCTAGTCACCCCTGCCGGAACGGTAACAACTCCGGTTAGAGCGTTGTAGGTTACCCCGCTGCTGAAGCTTTGATTGTTCAGAACAGCGTTGTAATCGAAGCCAGCTAAGGCAGTGCCAGAGTTCAGGGCGAGGCTAAAGGTAGTCGCCGTGCTGCTGGCGTTAGTGAGGTTGACGGTGAATATGGCGTTGTCGCCTTCATCCACTGGGCCGCCGGTGTTATCGACAGCGGAGCTGACGGTGCTGACTGTCGGTACTGCATCGTTGTCGATGATGGTCGCAGTACCCGTCTTCCCACCAACAGTCAGCGTGAAGTTCTCGGTCTGCTCATAGACGGTGTCGTTAACGGTCGGCACGGTCACGGTGAAGCTGGTGACGCCAGCTGGCACGGTGACGGTTCCGGTTGCAGCGTTGTAGGTCACGCCATTGCTGAAGCTCTGGTTGGTCAGCGCCGCGTTGTAGTCGTTGCCTGCAGTTGCTGTTCCAGGATTCAGCGCCAGGCTGAGGGTGGTTGGCGTGCTGCTGGCATTTGTCAGGTTGACGGTGAAGACGGCGTTATCGCCTTCATCGACCGGGCCACCAGCGCTGTCGACGGCTGCACTGACAGTGCTGACAGTCGGCGCGGCATCGTTGTCGATGATAGTTGCGGTACCGGTCTTCCCACCAACGGTCAGTGTGAAGGTCTCGTTCGGTTCGCTGACGGTGTCGTTGATGGTCGGTACCGTGACCGTGAAGCTGGTCACGCCAGCCGGAACGGTGACAGTTCCGGTCGTTGTGTTGTAAATCACACCATTACTGAAGCCCTGATTGGCCAGGGCTGCGTTGTAGTCGCTGCCCGCAGTCGCGGTACCGGCATTCAGTGCCAGGCTGAAGGTGGTTGGCGTGCTGCTGGCATTGGTCAGGTTGACGGTGAATATGGCGTTGTCGCCTTCATCCACTTGACCGCCGGTGCTGTCCACTGCAGCACTGACGGTGCTGACGGTAGGAGCGGCATCGTTGTCGATGATGGTCGCAGTACCCGTCTTGCCGCCCACGGTGAGAGTGAAGTTTTCGTTCTGTTCATGAACGGTGTCATTGATGGTCGGCACGGTGACGGTGAAGCTGGATACCCCAGCCGGCACAGTGACCTGGCCAGTAGAGGCGTTATAGGTCACGCCATTGCTGAAGCTCTGATTGGTCAGCGTACCGTTGTAATCGCTACCCGCGGTTGCAGTACCGGCATTCAGCGCCAGGCTGAATGTCGTAGTGGTAATGCTGGCATTTGTCAGGTTAACGGTGAAAACAGCATTGTCTCCTTCATCCACCTGACCACCGTTACTGTCGACGGCTGAGCCGACTGCGCCGATGCCGGGAGCAGCATCGCCGGTGACGTTCACGGTCACAGTTGCTTTGCTGGTTCCTCCGTTGCCATCACTGATCGTGTAGCTGAAGGAAGCTGGGCCGTAGTAATTGCTCGCAGGCGTGAAGGTAATCGTGCCGTTTTCGTTAAGCGTAACGGTGCCGTGCTTGGGATTGTCCACGCCGATGATACGCAGGCTATCTCCGTCTGCATCGGTATCGTTGGCGAGCAGAGTGGCCTGCGAAATCGTCAACGCATTGTCTTCCGCAGTGACCAGGGCAGGGTTGGCCTGCGCCGGAGAGAAACTGCCCAGCTGTTGATACGGGCCGCCACCGAAACTCAATGTTGGTTGCAATACGGCCTGACCACCTTGATCCCAATAGATGATTTCAATGGTGTGCGAGCCAGACTCATTAATGGTGAACGCACCATTGTTGGTACTCGGTGACTGGTTGCCGTCGAATCTGGACACGATCACGCCGTCGATCGAGATGCTGTATCCATCATCTGCTTTAACTTGGAATTGATAGCTTCCAGCCTGCAGTTGCAGCGTGCCGCTGAGTTTTATGATGGCGTCGCTGCTGTTCTCCGGATCAACATTCAACGATGCGGCGTCAGAGCCGAGGAAAGACTGCAGGTTGTTGTTACCCCCAAGGTCACCACCACTCAGGCTGTAGTTGATGTTCTTCGCTACGAACGCAGCATCGGGTGAGTTAGCGGCGATAAATGCACGTACCTGAGTCAAGGAACTCAGGTTGCCGCCGTCAAGGTTTGCACCTTCGTGGTAGGCGTAATACTGACCTGTGAGCCCCGACGCGGTACCTGGGTCATTAACCGCGATTGGATCCTGGTTGGCGATAATGGTGACTTTCTGGGTATCAGTGGCACCTACGTTACCCGCGGTATCGATTACACGAACTTGGTAGTTATGATCACCCAGCGAGAGGGTGCGGCCATCTGCGTAATCCCAGCTGCCGTTGCTGACGTTCAGGTCAGTCCAGGTAGTGCCGCCATCCACGCTGATCTGGGCTTTTTCGCCAGAGGCCAGAGCACCGACGGTACCGCTCACGGTCAGTGTGCTGTCACGTGTGATGAAGTCACCAGGTGTTCCGGTGTCGTCAGATATTTTGACGATATCGATTGCCGCTACGGGCGGCGTGATATCGACGCTGTAGGTTTCGGTGTCCCTGCCAATGCCTATATTGCCGGCGGCATCGCTGGTACTGACGCTGGCATCGATGGTGCGGTCGCCATCAGCTGCCAAGTCGGCGCCTGGGACGTTGATGCTGAAGGTTTTGTCAGCCAGAACCTGACCAGTGAAGGCCTTGCCATTGACGGTCAGGGTGACGGTATCGCCAACTTTGGCGTCGCCGCCAACGGTGCCGGTAACCGGGATCTGCTGGCCGGACTCAACGAGGTTGATCACGTCATCGGCGGTGATGTTGGCATCGAGGCTGATGGTCGGCACTGGTGCAGTGGTGTCGACGCTGTAGGTTTCGGTATCTCTGCCAATGCCGATATTGCCGGCGGCATCGCTGGTGCTGATGCTGGCATCGATGGTGCGGTCGCTATCAGCGGCCAGATCCGAACCTGGCACATTGATGCTGAAGCCCAGCGTGCCGTTGGTGTTGGTCACCAAGCCGGTGAAGTTCTTGCCGTTGACGGTCAAAGTGACGGTATCACCAACTTTGGCGTCGCCACCGACGGTGCCGGTGACCGGGATTTGCTGGCCAGACTCGACGATGTTGATCACGTCATCGGCGGTGATATTGGCATCGAGGCTGATGGTCGGCAGTGGAGCGGTGGTGTCGACGCTGTAGGTTTCGGTATCTCTGCCAATGCCGATATTGCCGGCGGCATCGCTGGTGCTGATGCTGGCATCGATGGTGCGGTCGCTATCAGCGGCCAAGTCAGCGCCTGGCACATTGATGCTGAAGCCCAGCGTGCCGTTGGTGTTGGCCACCAGGCCAGTGAAGGTCTTGCCATTGACGGTCAGGGTGACGGTATCGCCAACTTTGGCGTCGCCGCCAACGGTGCCAGTAACCGGGATCTGCTGGCCGGACTCAACGAGGTTGATCACGTCATCAGCGGTGATATTGGCATCGAGCGAAATGGTCGGCACCGGAGCGGTGGTGTCGACGCTGTAGCCTTCGGTGTCGTTGGCGGTACCGACGTTGCCGGCGGTGTCGGTGGTGCTGACGCTGGCGGAGATGGTTTTGCCAGCATCGGCGACTAAGTCGGCACCAGGGACATTGATGCTAAAGCCCAGCGTACCGTTGGTGTTGGTCACCTGGCCGGTGAAGGTCTTTCCATTGACGGTCAGGGTTACGGTATCGCCAACCTTAGCGTCGCCGCCGACGGTGCCGGTGACCGGGATCTGCTGGCCGGACTCAACGATGTTGATTACGTCATCGGCGGTGATATTGGCATCGAGCGAAATGATCGGCACTGGAGCAGTAGTGTCGACGCTGTAGCCTTCGGTATCCGAACCAACGCCTACGTTACCGGCGGCATCGGTGGTGCTGATGCTGGCGGTGATGGTCTTGCCAGCGTCCGCTACCAGGTCGGCGCCAGGAACATTGATGCTAAAGGTTTTGTCAGCCAATACCTGACCGGTGAAGGTTTTGCCGTTGACGGTCAGGGTAACGGTATCGCCAACTTTGGCATCGCCACCGACAGTGCCGGTAACCGGAATCTGCTGACCGGACTCAACGAGGTTGATCACGTCATCGGCGGTGATATTGGCGTCGAGGCTGATGGTTGGTAGTGGGGCGGTGGTGTCGACGCTGTAGGTTTCGGTATCTCTGCCAATGCCGATATTGCCGGCGGCATCGCTGGTGCTGATGCTGGCATCGATGGTGCGGTCGCTATCAGCGGCCAAGTCAGCGCCTGGGACGTTGATGCTGAAGCCCAGCGTGCCGTTGGTGTTGGCCACCAGGCCAGTGAAGGTCTTGCCATTGACGGTCAGGGTGACGGTATCGCCAACTTTGGCGTCGCCGCCAACGGTGCCGGTTACCGGGATTTGCTGACCGGACTCAACGATGTTGATCACGTCATCAGCGGTGATATTGGCATCGAGGCTGATGGTCGGCAGTGGGGCTGTGGTGTCTACGCCGTAACCTTCGGTGTCGTTGGCGGTGCCAACGTTGCCGGCGGCATCGGTAGTGCTGATGCTGGCGGTGATGGTTTTGCCAGCGTCGGCGACCAGGTCAGCGCCTGGGACGTTGATGCTGAAAGTCTTATCGGCCAATACCTGGCCGGTGAAACTCTTGCCGTTAACGGTCAAGGTGACGGTATCGCCAACTTTGGCGTCGCCACCGACGGTGCCGGTGACCGGGATCTGCTGGCCAGACTCAACGATGTTGATCACGTCATCAGCGGTGATATTGGCATCGAGGCTGATGGTCGGCACCGGAGCGGTGGTGTCGACGCTATAGCCTTCGGTATCCGAACCAACGCCTACGTTACCGGCGGCATCGGTGGTGCTGATGCTGGCGGTGATGGTCTTGCCAGCGTCCGCTACCAGGTCGGCGCCAGGAACATTGATGCTAAAGGTTTTGTCAGCCAATACCTGACCGGTGAAGGTTTTGCCGTTGACGGTCAGGGTAACGGTATCGCCAACTTTGGCATCGCCACCGACAGTGCCGGTAACCGGAATCTGCTGACCGGACTCAACGAGGTTGATCACGTCATCGGCGGTGATATTGGCGTCGAGGCTGATGGTTGGTAGTGGGGCGGTGGTGTCGACGCTGTAGGTTTCGGTATCTCTGCCAATGCCGATATTGCCGGCGGCATCGCTGGTGCTGATGCTGGCATCGATGGTGCGGTCGCTATCAGCGGCCAAGTCAGCGCCTGGGACGTTGATGCTGAAGCCCAGCGTGCCGTTGGTGTTGGCCACCAGGCCAGTGAAGGTCTTGCCATTGACGGTCAGGGTGACGGTATCGCCAACTTTGGCGTCGCCGCCAACGGTGCCGGTTACCGGGATTTGCTGACCGGACTCAACGATGTTGATCACGTCATCAGCGGTGATATTGGCATCGAGGCTGATGGTCGGCACTGGTGCAGTGGTGTCGACGCCGTAACCTTCGCTATCAGACGCAGTGCCAATGTTGCCGGCGGCATCGGTGGTGCTGATGCTGGCGGTGATGGATTTGCCAGCGTCCGCTACCAAGTCGGCGCCAGGGACGTTGATGCTGAAAGTCTTATCGGCCAATACCTGGCCGGTGAAGGTCTTGCCATTAACGGTCAGGGTGACGGTGTCACCGACCTTGGCGTCGCCACCGACGGTGCCGGTTACCGGTATTTGCTGGCCAGACTCGACGATGTTGATCACGTCATCGGCGGTGATATTGGCATCGAGGGTGATGGTCGGCGCTGGTGCAGTGGTGTCGACGCCGTAACCGTCGCTATCAGACGCAGTGCCAACGTTGCCGGCGGCATCGGTGGTGCTGATGCTGGCGGTGATGGATTTGCCAGCGTCCGCGACTAGGTCAGCGCCAGGAACGTTGATGCTGAAAGTCTTATCGGCCAATACTTGACCGGTGAAAGTCTTGCCGTTAACGGTCAGGGTGACGGTATCGCCAACTTTGGCGTCGCCGCCAACGGTGCCGGTAACCGGGATCTGCTGGCCGGACTCAACGAGGTTGATCACGTCATCGGCGGTGATGTTGGCGTCGAGGGTTATGGTCGGCAGTGGAGCTGTAATGTCGATAGCACCGCTGTCGTTAGCGTTGCCAGTGTTGCCAGCCGGATCGGTGACCGCGGCATCAACGGTGTACGGGCCTTCAGTCAGAGGCTGGGTCAACTCAACGCTGTAGGTATTGTTAGCCAATACCGGCGTGGTCACTGTGAAGCTTGTGCCGCCCTGAGTAATGGTCAGCGTGACGATGCTGCCAACCGGTGCATCGGTAGTACCGGTGATGGTTGGCGTGGTGTCATTGCTGACGGCTGGTGCATCGACGGTGATGATCGGAGCCGTGGTGTCGATAGCACCCGAGTCAGTAGCGTTGCCAGTGTTGCCAGCCGGGTCAGTGACTGTGGCATCAACGGTGTACGGGCCTTCGGCCAGCGCCTGCGGGATATCGACGGTGTAGGTGCCGTCTGCCAATACCGGCGTGGTCACTGTGAAGCTTGTGCCGCCCTGAGTAATGGTCAGCGTGACGATGCTGCCAACCGGTGCATCGGTAGTACCGGTGATGGTTGGCGTGGTGTCGTTGCTGACGGCTGGTGCATCGACGGTGATGATCGGAGCCGTGGTGTCGATAGCGCCCGAGTCAGTAGCGTTGCCAGTGTTGCCAGCCGGGTCAGTGACTGTGGCATCAACGGTGTACGGGCCTTCGGCCAGCGCCTGCGGGATATCGACGGTATAGGTGCCGTCTGCCAATACCGGCGTGGTGACAGTGAAGCTTGTGCCGTTTTGAGTGACGGTCAGCGTAACGATGCTGCCGACTGGCGCATCGGTGGTGCCAGTGATGGTAGGGGTGGTGTCGTTGCTAACTGCCGGGGCATCAACTGTGATGACGGGTGCAGTGGTGTCGATAGCACCGCTGTCGTTAGCGTTGCCGGTGTTGCCGGCAGGATCGGTGACTGCGGCATCAACGGTGTACGGGCCTTCAGCCAATGGCTGGGTCAACTCGACGGTGTAAGTGCCACCTGCCAGTACCGGTGTGGTCACGGTGAAAGTGATCGCGCCTTGGGTAATGGTCAGGGTCACGATGCTGCCGACCGGTGCATCGGTAGTACCGGTTATGGTCGGCGTGGTGTCGTTGCTGACGGCTGGGGCTTCGACAGTGATGGTCGGAGCTGTGGTGTCGATAGCACCGCTGTCGTTAGCGTTTCCGGTATTGCCAGCCGGATCAGTAACCTGAGCGCCGACGTTATAAGGGCCCTCAGTCAGAGCCTGCGGCACATCGACGGTATAAGTTCCGCCAGCCAAAACCGGTGTAGTCACGGTAATGACGGTGCTGCCTTGGGTGATCGTTAGCGTGACCGTGCTGCCAACCGGCGCATCGGTAGTGCCGGTGATGGTTGGGGTCGTATCACTGCTGACGGCCGGAGCATCGACAGTGATTGCCGGAGGCGTAGTGTCGATAGCGCCACTGTCGGTAGCGTTGCCAGTATTGCCAGCCGGATCGGTAACTTGGGCACCGACGGTATAAGGGCCTTCAGCCAAAGCCTGTGGAACGTCCACGGTGTAAGTGCCGCCAGCCAAAACCGGTGTGGTGACGGTAATGACGGTGTTGCCCTGAGTGATCGTCAGCGTGACCGTGCTGCCAACTGGCGCATCGGTAGTACCGGTAATGGTCGGCGTCGTGTCATTGCTGATGGCCGGAGCATCGACGGTAATTGCCGGAGCAGTGGTGTCGATGGCACCGCTATCAGTGGCCGAGCCGGTGTTGCCAGCCGGATCAGTAACCTGAGCGCCAACGGTATAAGGGCCTTCAGCCAGGGCCTGCGGCACATCTACGGTATAGGTGCCGCCGGCCAAAACCGGTGTAGTGACGGTAATGACGGTGTTGCCCTGAGTGATCGTCAGCGTGACCGTGCTGCCAACTGGCGCATCGGTAGTACCGGTAATGGTCGGTGTAGTGTCATTGCTGACAGCTGGAGCATCAACGGTGATCGCCGGAGCAGTGGTGTCGATAGCACCGCTATCGGTAGCGTTGCCAGTATTGCCAGCCGGATCGGTAACCTGGGCCCCTACGGTATAGGGGCCTTCAGCCAACGGTTGTGGCACATCGACGGAGTAGGTGCCATCAGCCAGAACCGGCGTAGTCACGGTGATGACGGTGCTGCCTTGGGTAATCGTGATCGTGACTGTGCTGCCTACAGGCGCACTAGTCGTGCCGGTAATGGTCGGCGTCGTGTCATTGGTGATTGCCGGAGCATTGACGGTGATGACGGGGGCGGTGGTGTCCGGATTGTCAGTGGCAGTCGCCGCAGTGTTGGTAAAGATGTCCGGGTCGTTATCTTCGATAAGGTTGAAGCCTGGTGTGCCAGGGCCTGCAGTTTCAAAACCGATCGTCGGATCGACGCGCAGGGCGGTTTCATTCAACATGACTGCGCTATGGCCGCCGCCAGCACTACCGCCACCACCACCCGCTCCTGGGCCTGCTGCGGTCGGCTCCAGATCGGTGGTCGGGTCGAAGCCGGCAGCCAGCGCCTGTTCGAGTTCGCTGCTCGCTGCCTGGTTTGCGCTATCGGCAACGGCCTGCGAATCAGGATTACCCGCTTGCCAGGAGCTATTCGCGCCCAGAGTGACGACTTCGCCATCCGCCATTTCCAGAGTAACGGAGCCGCCATCCGCAGTGGTGACTTGCTCACCGGCGAACACGCGATCGCCTTCGAAGACCTGGCGTCTGAACCCGTCAACCGACATGACGAATACCTGACCGATCAGCGATTTGATGACAGCGGCGAAATTACTCATAAAAACAGCTCCATGCGCGCATGCGCGAGGTAATCCTGTGAAATACGTCTATACCGGTTATAGCGGATATTGCAAAAAACGGATCGTCATATAATTGGCGAGTATTAATGAGTGAATCAATTTCGCCAGACTATTGACCCTTCGGGTCTGATCATAAACAATCGCACACGGTGATGTCACTTTGATATTTTCAGATTTTTGGCGCGCCGTGAATCGTTGTAAACCAAGCGGCAATGATAGGCTGTCGGCTAGTCGTGCAGCGACTTGATATATACCGACGAAGTGTCGGTTTTTATAGGGAATTCATAGATCATGCGTTTCATTGCCATTCTTCCTCTTGCCCTCGCGATTTCCGTTTCGGCCCAGGCGCAAACACTCACCGAGGCCATGCAGAATGCACTCAACGTGCATCCTGAAATCCAGTCGGCTATCAACGCCCGGATGGCGGTCGAAGAGGAAATGAAGGTTGCCAAGGCTGGCTACCTGCCGCGGGTCGAGCTGCAGGCTGGATATGGTCGCGAAGGTACTGACAACAACAGTACCCGCGGCGTTGATGATCGCGGCTATCGCACCCTCAATCGCTCCGAATCCAGCCTAACCGTGCAGCAGATGCTGTTTGACGGTTTCGCCACTCGCGGGGAAGTGGCCCGTCAACGTGCGACGGTCAACGCCCGTGCCTATGCGTTGCTGGCGAACTCCGAGCGCACTGCGCTGGAGGTCGCCCAGGTCTATCTCGAAGTACTGCAGCGCCAGGATCTCATGCGTCTCGCAGAAGAGAATTTGCGCAGCCACGAGCGTATTTACGACCAGATTTCGTTGCGCAGTGAGCGCGGGGTAGGGCGTATGGCCGATCTGGATCAGGCCGAAGCCCGCCTCGCGCAGGCGCGAAACAATCTGCTTACCGAGCAGACCAATCTGGCTGATGCGCAGGTGACTTATTTCAGCGTAGTGGGACGCGAAGCTACTGACTTGAGCATGCCCGACAGCATGGGTGTGCATCTGCCTGAAAACTTGACCGCCGCCCGTGACGAACTGATGGCCAACAACCCCAATATCAGTTCTGCCGAGGCCGATGTGAAGGCCACTGAGGCCCAGTATCAGACAGCCAAGTCTTCTTTCTACCCACGCCTGGATGCTGAGCTGTCGACTGGCGCGAACCACAACGTCGATGGTGTGGAAGGGCAGAGCAACGAATGGCAGGCGATGGTGCGCATGCGTTACAACCTTTACGCGGGTGGTAGCGACAGCGCCAACGTGCGCTCCAAGGCTTACCTGAGTAACCAGGCCATGGATATCCGCAATAACGCATTGCGGGTTCTCAATGAAGAAGTCGGCCTGGCCTGGAACGCATTGCAGAATGCCCGTGCACAGTTGCCGATCGCCCAGCAGTACGTCGATCACAGCTCCCGAGTACGCGACTCTTATCAGAAACAGTTCGGCCTGGGCGAGCGTACTTTGCTCGATCTGCTGGATAGCGAGAACGAGTACTTCACTGCTGCCCGTCGTCTGGAAGAAGTGCGCTTCACCGAGTTGTTCACCCACTACCGGATCAAGGCAACCACGGGCACGTTGCTCAAGAGCCAGGGCATCGCGGCGCCAGTCGCTTCGGTACCGCTGGATATCATCAAGGCCGATGTGCAACTGCCCAAGTTGAACTAGAGTCAGGTTTTTCAGGTAAAGGGTAATTGTGCAGTGGCAGTAGAACCTGATCCGTCCCAGCCGCGTAACGATCCTCGGGATCGTTACGATGATCCCTTGCTGGATAGTCTGCTGTCCTTGTGCAGTCTTCATCAGAAGTCCGTTAGCAGGGCCATGCTCACCGCTGGGCTGCCCCTTCCCAAGCAGCGCCTGAGCGCCGAACTGTTGCCGCGTGCAGCGGCTCGTGCCGGGCTGCAGGGGCGCTGGTTGCGCCGCAGTCTGCAAAAGATCCCCGAATTGGCGATGCCCGCGCTGTTGCTGTTGCGCGATGGTCGCAGCGCCTTGTTGCTGGGCTGGGAGGCCGATGGGCAGGCGCGAATTATGCCCAGCGAGACCGAGGGTGGCGAGGTTCGGGTCAGCGTCGAGACCCTGGCTGAGGATTACAGTGGGCGCGTGTTCTTCGCCCAGCCTCAGCACAAATTCGACTTCGCCCGTGGCGAGCTGATCCCCCGGGCGGGTTCCTGGTTCCGTGACACCCTTATGCGATCGCGCTGGTTGTATATCGACGCGGTCGCTGCCAGCTTGCTGATCAATCTGATCGGCCTGGTCACCCCATTGTTCGTGATGAACGTCTACGACCGCGTGGTACCGAACCAGGCGGAAGCGACCCTGTGGGTGCTGGCTGTTGGTATTTGCGGGGTGTTCATCTTCGATCTGCTGCTCAAGACACTGCGTGGTCTGTGTCTGGATCTGGCGGGCAAGAAGACCGACATGATCGTCTCGGCCACTCTGTTCGAGCGGATCATCGGCATGGCGATGAAGCATCGACCGGCGCGGGTCGGCAGCTTCGCCCAGAACATTCACGAATTTCAGAGCCTGCGTGATTTCCTCGCCTCACTGACGTTGGCCAGCGTTATCGACCTGCCGTTCACCGTCCTGATTCTTGCCGTAATCGCCTATCTCGGCGGGCATCTGGTATGGATTCCGATCCTGGCGTTCCCGCTGGTCGCCCTGATTGGCTGGGCCCTGCAGCGGCCCTTGGCACAGACCATGGAGCGCAGCATGGCGCTGGCTGCCGAGCGCCAGTCCGGGCTGATCGAAAGTCTGGCCGGCCTCGATGCGGTGAAGGTCAATAATGCCGAAAGTGAACGCCAGTATATGTGGGAGCAGACGATCGGCACCCTCGGGCGTTTCGAATTGAAGGCGCGCATGTTGTCGAGTCTGGCGATGAACTCGACGTTGCTGCTGCAGCAATTGGCGGGTGTGGTAGTCATCGTGCTCGGTGTGTACCAGATCATCGCCGGCAACCTGAGCATGGGTGGTCTGATCGCCTGCTACATGCTTAGCTCGCGAGCCCTTGGGCCGTTGGCGCAGGTGTCCGGTTTGCTGATCCGTTATCAGCAGGCCCGCGTGACCCTTGAATCCGTCAATCACATGATGGAGCTGCCCCAGGAACGCCAGGCCGATGAGCGCCCGCTCAAGCGTCAGACGCTGCAGGGTGGGATCGAATTCCGTCAGCTGGATTTCCATTACCCCGATCAGCAGCAGGCCGCGCTGCAGGGCATCAATCTGATGATTCGTCCTGGTGAGAAGGTCGGCATCATCGGCCGCAGCGGCTCAGGCAAAAGCTCACTGGCTAAGCTGATCGTGGGCCTTTATCAGGCCGATGCTGGTAGTTTGCTCGTCGACGGTATCGATGTGCGTCAACTGGATGTCAGCGACGTGCGCTACAACATCGGCTACGTGCCGCAGGATATCCAACTGTTCGCCGGCACGCTGCGTGACAACCTGGTGTCCGGTGCGCGCTACGTCGAGGACGAACTGGTGCTGCAGGCATCCGAACTTGCCGGCGTACACGAATTCGCGCGGCTGCACCCCAATGGCTATGAGTTGCAGGTGGGCGAACGCGGCCAGAACCTTTCCGGTGGCCAGCGCCAGAACGTCGCGCTGGCTCGAGCCTTGCTGCTTGATCCGCCGATTCTGCTCCTTGACGAACCCACCAGCGCCATGGACAACACGGGCGAGGAGCGCCTCAAGCAGCGCCTCGCTGCGATCAGCAAGAACAAGACCTTGCTGCTGGTAACGCACCGCGCCTCGATGCTCACCCTGGTCGAGCGCCTGGTCATCGTCGACCGTGGCCGCATCATCGCCGATGGCCCGAAAGAGAGCGTCATGGAGGCGTTGAAGAAGGGGCAGATCAGTGTCAGTTAGAGACTCTTTAAAGCGCTTTTTTCGTGGTGTCTCTTCTTACTTCGGCCCTCGTGACGAAATAGGCGACGAGCCGCTGCCGGAAGTTCGCAAAGCCCTCATCGAAGATGCGCCCAGGGTCATGCGCCTTACCCTATGGGGCATCATTGCCTTCGTGGTGTTCTGCCTGCTTTGGGCCAACTTCGCCGAGGTCGATGAAGTCACCCGTGGTGATGGCAAGGCCATTCCATCCTCACGGCTGCAGAAGATCCAGAACCTTGAGGGCGGCATCGTTTCCGAGCTGTTCGTGCGCGAGGGTCAGATTGTCGAGGCGGGTGCGCCATTGTTGCGCCTCGATGACACCCGTTTCGCCTCGAATGTCGGCGAGACCGAGGCTGATCGCTTGTCGCTGTCCATGCGCGTTGAACGCCTGAGTGCGGAAGTTGATGGGCGCGAGTTGGCGATCCCTGACGATATCGCTGCAAAGGCGCCAGGCCTGGCGCAGAGTGAAAAGCAACTGTTCGCCAGCCGTCAGCAACAGTTACAGGATGAAGTTGCCGGTTTGCAGGAACAACTGATCCAGCGTCGCCAGGAAGTCCGTGAGTTCGTCTCCAAGCAAGGCCAGTTCCGCAACAGCCTGGAGCTGCTGCGTCAGGAGATTCGTATGTCCGAGCCGCTGGTGGCAGAAGGTGCGGTATCGCCGGTGGAAGTCCTGAGGCTAAAGCGGGCGGAAGTCGAGAGCCGTGGTCAGTTGGATGCCACTGGCCTGGCTATCCCCCGTGCGGAAGCGGCAATCAAGGAAGTAGAGCGCAAGATCGATGAAACCCGTGGGCGCTTCCGCAGCGAGGCGTTGACTCAATTAAACGAGGCGCGCACCGACCTGAGCAAGATCCAGTCTACTGGTAAGGCGCTCGAAGATCGTGTTAACCGTACTCTGGTGACGTCGCCCGTACGCGGTATCGTCAAGCAGTTGCTGGTCAACACCATCGGCGGCGTGATCCAGCCGGGCAGCGATATGGTCGAGATCGTGCCGATCGATGACACTCTGCTGGTGGAAGCGCGTATTCGCCCACAGGACATCGCCTTTCTGCACCCCGGCCAGGAAGCCGTGGTCAAGTTCACCGCCTATGACTACACCATCTACGGTGGCTTGAAGGCCAAGCTGGAGCAGATCGGCGCGGATACCGTGACCGATGAGGAAGGCAACAGCTTCTACCTGATCAAGCTGCGTACCGAGAAAAGCCATCTCGGCACCGAAGAGCGCCCGCTGCTGATCATTCCTGGAATGGTGACGTCGGTGGATATCATCACCGGCAAGAAAAGCGTGCTGAGCTATCTGCTCAAACCGATTATCCGCGCCCGCGCCGAAGCTTTACGCGAGCGCTGAAACGGCAACAGATCCTAGCCGAGGTGAGCCAGTGGGTGCTCACCGTCGAGCGTGGTGAAATGCGACTCGACCACCTGCGCTGGCACGCTACTTACATCGGGCCAGTGCCAGCTCGGTGCGTGATCCTTGTCGATTAGCCTGGCCCGCACGCCTTCAGCGAATTCCGGAAGTCGGCAGCAGTTCAGGCTCATGCCGTATTCCATTTGGAAGACCTGAGCCAGAGACAGGTTTCGCGCCCGCTGGATTTGCTCCCACACCAGGTGGCCCGTGAGTGGGCTTCCTCCCAGCATTGTCTTCGCGGCTTTTGCCAGCAGGGTATCGTCATCATTCTCTAGCGTCGCCAATGCTTTCCAGCTCAGGGGCAGGTTGGCCTGATCGAGCAGCGTATCAATACGCTCCCGTCGCGGTAGCCACTGGGCAGCGGGCAGTTCGCTGCGTGCTTGTTGTTCCAGTGCCTTGAGCAGGCTGTGCAGCTGCAAATGTGCTTGGTCGCGCCAGTTCATTTGAATCAACCCGTCGATCAACGCATCCTGCTGGGCATCGAGCATGAAACGGTCGGCCAGACTCAGGTCGAGAGCATCGTGGGCGTTCAGCGGGCTGGCCGTCAGACCAAAGAACAGGCCGAGCTTGCCGGGGAGTCGGGACAGGAAATGACTGGCACCGACATCCGGGAACAGGCCGATGCTGACCTCGGGCATGGCCAGGCGGCTACCCGGCGTGACGATGCGAATGCCAGCGCCCTGCAGCAGCCCCATGCCGCCGCCCAGTACATGGCCGTGGGCCCAGCAGATCAATGGTTTGCGGTAGGTATGCAGGTAGTGATCGAGTCGGTATTCATGGGCGAAAAAACGTTGCGCCAATTCCGGTGTTTCACCGGGGTTAGCCAGGCAGCGTTTCGCCAACTGCACCACGTCGCCTCCTGCACAGAATGCCTTGCTGCCGTTGCCGCGCAGCAATACGCAGGCGATGCGTGGATCGTCAGCCCAGGCTCGTAGGCGATCGTATAGGGCATCGATCATCGGCAGCGACAGGGCGTTGAGGCTGTTGGGAGCGTCCAGGCTGGCGATGCCTATCTGGTAGCCATGCAGGCTAGGGCGTTCTTCAAAGATGACATTCATGTCGGCTCTCAGAGGCTGTTGCCAATAAACATCAGGTGTTGCGCCACTGCGGCGGGCGCTTTTCCAGAAAGGCATTGACGCCTTCGCGGGTATCAGCGGCATCGAACAGATCGACGAAGCGCTCGCGCTCGGTAGGCAGCCAAGTGCTTGGGGCACGTTCGCGGGCGCCCTGAATCAAGGGTTTTATGGCACGCACTGCCACCGGGCTCTGGCTGGCCGCCTTGGAGGCCAACAGCAAGGCATGGCCGCGAGCCTGACCATGATCGACCACCTGCTCGACCAGGCCGATACGCAGCGCCGTTTCAGCATCGATTCGTTCGCCACAGAGAATCATACGCTTGGCCCAGCCTTCACCCACTAACCACGGAAGGTGCTGCGTACCGCCGGCACAGGGCAGCAGGCCGACGCTGGCTTCCGGGAGTGCCATCATGGCTTGGCGCTCGGCGATGCGAATGTCACAGGCCAGAGCGCATTCCAGGCCGCCGCCCATGGCGTAGCCATTGATCGCGGCAATCGACACCCCCCGAAAATCACGTAACTGCTCGAAGGCTTCACCGAAGCGGCTGGCCATCTCACGGGCACGGGCTTTGTCACCATCAGCGAACAGTTTCAGGTCTGCGCCCGCGGAAAAGAATTTATCGCCCTGGCCGGTGAACACCAGCGCATAGATATCGTCGTCACGGTTTAAATGTTCGATCAGATATTTGAGTCCAATCAGCGATTCGCGATCCCAGGTGTTGGCCGGCGGATTGTTGATAGTCAGCAGCGCCGTATGGCCATGCTTTTCCACGGTGAGCTTGTGGGTCAGGTCGAAGATACCGGGTTTGTAAGGTTCGATTGCCGTACTCATGGGGCGTCCTCTTCAGTGCCTGCTACTCACTTTAGCGTCAATGGCTGGCCTGCGTTGCGTCGTTCGGTCTGCCAGGTGTTCAGGTCGGGCAGGCCAGTGCCGCCGTCCAGTCGTTCGACAATGTCGAAATAATCCTGCTTGAGCGGATCCTTGAGCACCTCGGAGCGGGGTTTCACTTTCACGGCATATACCGTCTGTATGTTCTGATGGTCGAAGCTGCGCCATTGCTGGCGATCCTTGAGCAGCGTATAGCTGTGGCCTTCCAGCGCCTTGATCAGGGCTTCGCTGTCCAGGCTGCCAGCACGCTTGGCTGCATCTGCCCATTGCTGGACGATGCTGTAGGCCGAGGCAGCCGAGCTGGACGGATACATGGCGTAGCGTTCGCTGTAGGCCTTGACGAAGGCTTTGCCGGGGGCTGAGTTTTCCAGCTCTGGGACGCGCCATGTCCACGGCTCGGTGCCGACCACGCCTTCCATCAAGCCGGGACCGGCCTGTTCGACGATGCTCTGCGTGAGGTTGGGAGCGACGATCTGCATGCGTGAGGTGAGTCCGAGATCCTTGGCAATACGCATCGCTCGCACCAGATCTTCTCCAAACAGTACCAGAGCCAGCACCTCGGCATTGCTGGCAGCTGCCTGGGTCAGTGCATTCTGGTAATCGCCCAGATTGGCGCCGGGAAAGGGCACCTTGAGACCAGGGTGCTTGGCTGAATCCTCGGTCTTGGTGGTCTGCCGCAGAGAGCTCTCGGTGGTATTGCCCCAGGTGTAATCGGCGGTGACGTAGAAGTAGCGTTTGTCAGGCAGTTGTTTGTTCAGGTACTGCCCCAGTACCTGGGCGCTCATCCAGGCGTTGTTGCACTCGCGGAACATGTAGCGGTGTCCGTCTTTGCCGGTGGTGTCGTTGGAGTAGGTGAGGGTACCGAAGTAGAGCAGGCCATGCTGTGCCGCTCGCTTGCCAGCGGCAATGGCCACCGCGCTGGAGGCGCCACCGAAGAGCATCGATGCACCCTCTTTGGCCAGCTTGTCGACATTGCGTTCGGCCTTCTCCGGGCGGGACGCGTCGTCCAGGCTGGACAGGCGCAGGCTTCGGCCCAGTACGCCACCTCCAGCGTTGAGCTCGTCGATGGCCAGTAAGGCGCCACGCATCTGCGCCAGACCTTCCTCCTTGTAGCTGCCGGTACGTGGATAGTTGAGGCCGAGTGTGATGGGGTCGGCGGCCTGCGCACAGGCATTGAATCCGACGCACAGGGCGAGAAAGGCGAGCAATCGTCTCATGATGTGTTCCTTGTTTTTATTGTGGTGTTGACCGCTCCGTTTTACGCTTTTCTCAGCCAGATGTGTGATTCGCTTTTGGTATAAGAAGTTGTTCTTGGTCGATCATTTTTGAATGACCGCTCCGGCCGCCGGCCTTGACTTGATCTGTGTGCTTCTCTAGCGTGCCGATTCCATTGATTTACCCGGGAGCAGGCATGTCCGCCGCAGATAAGGTCAAGCTGGAAGCCGGCTGGAAACAGGCGCTTTACGAGGAGTTCGACAAGCCCTACATGAGTGCGCTGGGCGATTTTCTGCGTCAGGAAAAGGCGGCTGGCAAAGAGATCTATCCGCCGGGACCGGCTGATTTTCAATGCGCTTGATTCCACCCCCCTGGATCAGGTCAAGGTGGTGATCATCGGTCAGGATCCCTATCACGGCCCAGGCCAGGCGCATGGCCTGTGCTTCTCGGTGCAGCCGGGCGTCGCCACGCCGCCGTCGCTGGTGAACATCTACAAAGAACTCAAGCGCGACCTGAACATCGACATTCCCAGCCATGGTTATCTGCAATCCTGGGCCGAGCAGGGCGTGCTGCTGCTCAACACATCGCTGACCGTTGAGCGCGCCAACGCAGGCTCTCACGCCGCCAAGGGCTGGCAGCCATTCACCGACCGGATCATTTCGGTTGTCAGTGAGCAGCGTCCGCGTCTGGTGTTCCTGTTGTGGGGGGCGCATGCGCAAAGCAAGGAGCGGCTGATCGATACCAGCAAGCATCTGGTACTACGTTCGCCGCATCCGTCACCGCTGTCCGCGCACCGCGGCTTTATCGGTAACGGTCACTTCAGCCGCACCAACAAGTTCCTCGAGCAACATGGCCTGGCACCTATCGACTGGCGACTGCCCCAAGGTTGATCAGCCAGTACAGATCTGGCCTGCCAGATCGCTCTGTATGGATGCGAAGCGTTTGGCCGCCTGAGCTCGCTGTTTGTCATCGGCGGCTGCCAGCAGGTCACTGAGCAGGGCAGCCATGGCCTGACGTGATTCTTCGTAGGCTTGCTTTGCCTGTTCGTCGTGGGCGCCGCGGCGGTTCTCCAGTACCTGGGTCATGCGTTCGGGGTAGTCCGCTTCATCGCGTGCGTCCAGCGCCGCACGAAACTCACTCTGCCAACGGGCGCGATTTTCCAGCCACTGACGATTCTGATCGCGGCGCTCGCTGGCCCATTCGCCAATTCGCGCACGCTGTACGTCATTCAGTTTTCCTAACCAGGGCGTCAGGCGTTTCTCCAGACGCTCGGCGCGTTCGCTGATCTGGGTTTCTAGTGGTGGTTCGAGAAACTCCTGGCGATCTTCGAGGTTGTCCTTGTCCATGCGTGCATAGAGGCGCTCGACCTGCTCCGGGCGTAAGTCTCGGAGCAAGGACACCGCGGTGGCATTGGTCTCTTGCACGATGGCGTGGAATGCCAGCTCGGCGTCGAGCATCTGCGCTTCGAGTTGTCCTGCACCGGGTGTCGGCTCTTGCAGCAGATCCTGGGTTCGTTGCAGCCAGTCCACGTAGCGCGGCAGCTCGCTGCTGCAATGCCAGTCGAGGTGCGCTTGCAGGCGCGGCTTGAACCAGGCTTTTTGCTGTGAGTCGAGATCCAGGTACTGGTTCACTCGCCAGGGGATCACCCAGTCGAGATTACGATAGGCCAGGCTGGTCTGGCTGCAGGCGCTCACCAACAGACCGATCGCCAGCAGCAGGGACAGGCTTTTGAGATAACCAGTCATGTATCAACGCCTCTTCGCGAGTACTCCGGAAGACGAGAGTACGTCAGCGATGTGGACAGCGGACGGTCTGACATATTTGGCTAAAAAAGAGCCCGGTATCAACCGGGCTCTGCTGTTTCAGGTGAGTGGTAGTCGCCGCATCCATAAGCGGAACAAGGGTTCCGCCAGAAACATCACCATGAACAGGCGCAATGCCTGTAGCGTCGTGACCAGCGCCACCGAAAGGTGTAACGCTTCGGCGGTCAGGCACAGTTCGGTAATGCCGCCGGGCATCATGCCGAGCATCAGCGACATGGGCTCGATGCCGGCCAGCCATCCAAATCCGGTGCCGAGCAATGCGGCGCCGGCCATGGCCAGCAAGGTAAACATCACTACGCGGGCCAGAAAACCCGGCGCACTGCGAAAGAACGCCCGGTCGAAATGGCAGCCCAGTGCGCAGCCGATCAGCCACTGACCGAGTTGGCCAAGCCACTCTGGTGTGCCGATATGCAGGTCGAACGCTACGCTGGCAGCCGCGCACAGCGTCAGTGGGCCGAGCATCCACGGATTGGGTTGCCCTAGTCGGCCCCAGATCACGGCAAGCAGGGCACCGGCCGGGAGCAAAATCGCCAGCCAGAACCAGTCCACAGTTACTGTCGGTGGTGGCTCCACGCTGGGCAGGCCCCAGGTGAACAAGGCCGGAATCAGCAGGATCACCATCAGCAGGCGCAGGCTATGGGCGGCGGCGATGCGTGCCGGTTGCGCACCGTGGCGCAGCGACAGATTGACCATCTCACTGGCCCCACCCGGCATGCTGGCGAAGAACGCGGTGGCGCGATCGACACCTGAACGGCGCAGCCCAGCGATGCCAATGACGCTAAGTGCAAGCGTTGCGACGACACCGACGGCGATGACCGCCAGGTTGCCCAGCACCTGTTCCAGCACTTCTCCGGTGAAATGCAGACCGATGCCGGCAGCCACCAGCCATTGACCGACCTGTCGCCCGCCGGGCATTTCCCGGCTGAGAACGCCACAGCAGCGCAGGGCGATGACCGCCAGCAGTGAGCCGATGACCCAAGGCAAAGGCCAGCCTATGAGGCTGGCCAGGTAACCACCGAGTGCGCCAACCAGTGGTGTGGGCCACCAGTTGCGCAGGTGCTTCGGGTTGTCGTGCGGGGCGACGCTATCAGGCATTGGCCGCTTCGGCCTTGCGTTGACTGCGCTTACGCCAGCTGCGGTAGAAGGGCAGGACGATCATCGCCACGATCAGTGTCCAGACGCCCCAGGTGATCGGGCTGGCGAACAGGATGCCCAGATCGCCATTGGAGATCGACAGCGCACGA